>NZ_SODF01000002.1:0-1738874 GCF_004365875.1 Kribbella kalugense
GTGTGTGTCAAGTGTCGAAGATCCCGCAGGGACGCCGAAGGCGCACTTGACTCACACCGCCACGACTAGCACCCTCACGCAGCCCGGAGACGCAACCACACCCCATCCGAAGGCCCCACCGAACCTCAGCACCCCCGAAGGCCCCACCGCCGCACGCCCGGCCCGAAAGCCCACCGCGGTACGCCGCACCGAACGCCGCCGCCGCACGCCCGGCCCGAAGGCCCCACCGCCGCACGCCCGGCCCGAAGGCCCCACCGCCGCACGCCCGGCCCGAAGGCCTACGCCGTACCCCGGCCCGAAGGCCACCGCCATGCCCCCGATCCGAAGGCCCCACCGCCGTACGCCGGTCCGGAGGGCTCAGCGCCGTACGCCGGGGCTTGGTGCGATCGAGACCGGGTCATTAGTCGTGTCGAGGCCCGGGAACCGGCGGCGCATGGCGGCTTCGTAGCGGGTGGCTGCGGGTGGGTCGCCGATGTACTCGGCGATCTGATGTGGGCCGAACCACAGCCGGACCCGCCGGCGCGGCGGAAAGCTCCCTGGCGCATGCACAGGTGGACGCTAGCGACGGCAGTTGTCGCCCCTGTTACTCCTCGTTACGAATCGAAGTCACCAGCAGACGCTTCGGCGCCCGGAACGAAAGCAGATCGATCATCGGCGGCCGCTCGACGAGTCGTACGCCGCCCAACAGATCGCCCGCGGCTTCGAGAGCAACTCGAGCCTCCATCCGAGCCAACCCGGCACCCAAGCACCGATGCACCCCGATCCCGAAGGCCAGATCCGCCGATCCCCCATGCCCAGACAACCCGAGGAGCACAGGCGCACCCGCCGGCAACTCCACCTCACCAACGACCGCAGGCCGAGCGGCAACACGCCGCCAAGTAGGCACCGACGACGCCTCGCGGAGCACCTCTTCGACGAGCTCAGCAGACTCAACCCGCTGGCCGAGGGACCGATGAAACAAGGTGGAGATGAGCTGAGTGGTGGTTTCCTGACCAGCGATCAGAAGGAAGTACCCGACCGCGCAGACCTCTTCATCGGTCAGCCCCAGCTCGACCAGTACCCCGAACAGGTCGTCAGCCGGCGCCTCGCGAGCAGCCGCCGTCCGCGACCGCAGCCAGCCGTAGAACTCGGCCGCGCTATAAGCCAACTCCAACTGCCGGTCCTCCCCAGGCCACCCCCAGAACAGCTCCAACGAGTCCAGACTCCACGCCTTCAACGCAGGTACGTCGACCTCCCTCAACCCGAGCAGATCGAGTACCACGAAAGCCGGCGGCTCAGCAGCCACCGCCTGAACCAAATCAACCTGCTGCCCAACTGCAAGAGCTGCAGCGGCCGACCCGACCCGCGCACTCACCAGCTCCCGCGCCAACACCTCAGCCGCAGCCACCCGAGCCGGACTAAAGAACCGCGCCACAGCAGCGCGAATCGGCCGATGCGACTCCCCCGCGTTGTTGGCCAACGTCGGCGGCAGCGCGAACCCGACCCCCGACAACACCCGCAACGCCTTCACCGACAGCGGAGTATGCGCGAGTACGGCGTTATCCGGCCGGAAAGTCTCCGGGTCCAGCAGCACCTCTCGCGCCAGAGCCGGATCATCAACGACCCAGTAGCCCAGCTCCTCGTCGTACCGGGCCGGACATCCGCTCACTCAAACCATCCCGGCACCGCCGCCGTGAACTCCGCCCGACCCCACTCCCCAACCCCGGCCGGGATCCGCCCGATCACCGGGACTCCAGTCGTCGCCGGGAGGTCCTCCAGGTTGCATCGCTCGGCCAGGTCGGGCGAAACCGGCCAGGCGCCGATCACCAGGCCCTCGACCGGCAGCCCGCGCGCCCGGAGCGCCTCCACGGTCAGCCCGGTGTGGTTCAACGTGCCGAGCCCGGCGCGAGTCACCACCACGAACCGGAACGGCGTGGTCAGGTGCTCAGCGAGATCCGCGAGATTGTTGCCGTCAGCATCGAGCCCGACCAGCAGTCCGCCGGCGCCTTCGACCAGCACTGTGTCGTAGGTCCGCGCGAACTCGTCGATCGACTTCGCGTACTCCTCAACCGACGGAAGGTCGATCCCGGCTCGCCGTGCCGCGGTAGTAGGCGCGAGCGGTTCAGGCAGCCGAACGCCTTCGTGGAGCGCGGTCAGCCCGGTGAGCCGCTCGACCTCGGCAAGATCGCCCGGCTCGTCAGGTCCCACGCCGGTCTGCGCGGGTTTGACCACGACTACGGATTCGCCCGCCCGCACAGCGAGAGCGGCAGTGGTGATCGTCTTGCCGATATCGGTGTCGGTGCCGGTGACAAGAATGATCACGAGACCTGGCCGATCGCGTCGACGATCACCGCGCACGCGCGATCGAGGTCCGCCGCGGACAACCCGGCGTTCGCGGTGAGCCGCAACCGAGAGATGCCATCGGGGACGGACGGCGGACGGAAGCTTCCGACCCGTACGCCGTTGTCCAGGCACAACTCGGCCGCCCGGACGGTCTCTCGCGGACCAGGCATCGGAACCGACACAACCGCACCGGATGACGGCGGTACCCCACAAGCAGCCGCAAGCCGGGCCGCCGCCGCGTGGACGGCTGCCGGGCGATCAGGCTCGGCCTGCAGAACCCGCAAGGCGGCGAGGGCGGCAGCGCACGCGGCCGGGTTGAGGCCGGTGTCGTAGATGAACGGCCGCGCTCGGTTGATGAGGTGATCACGCAACAATCGCGGCCCGAGCACGGCCCCGCCCTGCGATGCCATCGACTTGGACATCGTCATCGTGACGACGACATGGTCCAGACCTGCCAGCCCCGACGCATGAACCGAACCATGACCGCCACCGGTCACGCCAAGGCCGTGGGCCTCATCCACGAGGAGCAGAGCGTCGTTGTCGAGGGCAACGGCAGCTAGATCGACCAACGGCGCTTTGTCGCTGAGCACGCTGAACACCGACTCGGTCATCACCACCGCATGCGGTTCGTTGCGCTCAGCAAGTACCTTCTCGACGGCCTCGAGATCGTTGTGCGGGACAACCTCCACCCGCGACCGGGACAGGCGGCAAGCGTCCACCAGCGAGGCATGAATGTGCTCGTCGGAAACCAGCAGCGTCCCGGGTCCGCCGAGGGCGGTGACGACACCGAGGTTGGCCAGGTAGCCCGACGAGAACACCAGCGCGGATTCCTGCCCCGCATAGGCGGCCAGCTCGGATTCGAGTTCTTCGTGCAACGCCGTCGTACCCGTAACCAGGCGGGACGCTGTCGATCCGGTGCCCCACCTTTGAATAGCCTCGGCGGCCGCGGCGATGACTCGCGAGTCTGTGGACAGGCCGAGGTAATCGTTGCCAGCAAGGTCGATCAGGTCGTCGTCCGCGGCCCGCGCATGCAGCCGCCGGGTGAGACCACGTGCTTCCAATGCAGCCGCCTTCGGCGCGAGCCAGTCCTCCAGCATCAGCCGGCCTCCTCGACCGCACCCGTGATCGCCGCCGCGATCGTGGCGATGTCCTCGTCGGTGCACACGTACGGCGGCATGGTGTAAACGAGATCGCGGAACGGCCGCACCCACACCCCACGCCGCAACGCCGCCTCCGTCAGCCGCGGCAGATCCACCGGCCCACCGAGCTGTACGACGCCAACCGCGCCGAGCACCCGTACGTCCTTCACCGCCGGCAACATTCGGGCAGCATCCAGACCCGACGAGAGCCCTGCAGAAATCGCGGCTACCCGAGCAGACCAGTCCTGAGACAGCAGCAGGTCGATCGAGGCGAGCGCGACCGAACAGGCAAGTGGATTGGCCATGAACGTCGGGCCGTGCATCAACGCACCGCCCGGCCCATCAGAGACCGTCTGCGCGACTTCCGTCGTACACAGCATCGCCGCCAGCGACAGGTAGCCGCCGGTCAACGCCTTGCCGACACACAGGATGTCCGGATCGACGCCCGCGTGTTCGGAGGCGAAGAGCGTGCCGGTGCGCCCGAAGCCGGTGGCGATCTCGTCCAGGATCAGCAGGAACCCGTGGCGATCGGCGAGCTCACGCAGTACCCGCAGGCAGGCGGGACTGTACGGATACATGCCGCCGGCGCCCTGCAGCACCGGCTCGACGATGATCCCCGCGATCTCCCCGGCATGCTGGTCGGCGAGCGCCCCAACAGCATCACTCCAAGCCTGCAGCTCCGGATCGTCAGCCGGCCGGTCGAACCCGGCCGGCGGCTGGGGCCCGAACACCTGTTCCTGCAGCGCGCCGGTGAACAGCGAATGCATCCCGTTCACCGGGTCGCAGACGCTCATCGGCGCGAAGGTGTCCCCGTGGTACCCGCCCCGGACGGTCAGCATCCGGGTCCGGCCGTTGTTGCCTCGGGCAACCTGGTACTGCAGCGAGAGCTTGATCGCGACCTCGACCGAGACTGACCCCGAGTCGCAGAAGAAGACATGTTGCAGCGGTGCAGGCGTGATCTCCACCAGCCGCTCGGCCAGCCGGATCGCCGGTTCGTGGGTCAGCCCACCGAACATCACGTGACTGAAGTCGTCGACCTGGCTCTTCACCGCCGCGTCCAGCACCGGGTTCCGGTAGCCGTGGATCATGCACCACCACGACGCCATCGCGTCGATTGCCTCGACGGTCCCACCGGCGCCGTCGTCCAGCCGCAGCCGTACGCCGGACGCGCCCCGAACCATCCGCACCGGCGACGGCTCGGTCAGCGACGAGTACGGATGCCAGAGCAACTCCGCGTCCCGCTGTAGCCGCGCATCAACCGACTGTGACACCGTCCCCTGCCTTCATCCCGAGGATTCACCACGGTAATCGCTGGCCGCCGGTACCGACGGCCCGGGTGGTCAGGATGTGGGCGACGTCTCCTACTGCTGCTGCCCAGCCGTTGCGATATGCAACGTCACGGCGTCGGGATGCAACCGCGACCGCGCCATCGCGGTCACCATCTTTCCGCCCTCCACCGACTCGTCCCGAATCCACTGCACCGGCGCCGCCAGCCCGATCCGGGCGGTCTGGGAGGCGGTCTCCAGGAAGTTCCGCGACTCCACGACCGTCCAGGGACGGTCGCGCTCGTAGGTGATCGCCTCGGCGGTCCGCACCGGTCCCTGCCACTGGCCGTCGGCCGTGCGCTGATTGCCGTACAGCAGTTGCCCGTCCGGACGCAGTACGGCGACCCGGTCGGCCCACTCGCCCGCATCGATCAGCTCGGCGGCCCGCAGTACACCTGCACAGCCGGCGTCGTGGACACCCGGCGGCACCAGCCGGGCGAAACCGTAGGCCTCCAGTCCGCGCAGGTGCCGCTCGAGGACACCGAGGCGACTGAGGACCTCGGTCACCGCGAGGATCGCAACCTCGACCTGGAAGCCGGCCGCCTGGAAGCGCCGTCCCGAGTCGGCGAAGGCGTCGACGTCGAGGAACTCGGTCTCGACGATCGCGTCGTACCGCTGCTCGATCACGTAAGCCTCGGCCATCGCGTACCAGCGCTGGCCATCGGCTTCGACGCCCTGGTCGGGCGTTGGCGCTACGTCCGCGATCGGCCGGTAGAAGCGTGGATGGTACGGCTCGTAGGCGGCCGGGTTGAGGACGACGGGACAGCTCCGGCGGCGCAGGATCGCGGCAACGAGAGCGGTCATCGTGGCCTTGCCGTCGCCGGGCTGACCACCGACGAACACCACGACCGGCTGCTCCTGCCGGGTCCCGGCGAGCTGGTCGGGCACGATCAGCTCGCGGAAGATCCGAGCGCTCTCCCCCGCGTCCAGCAACTCCCGATCCAGCAACTCCCGGTCAGCGGCTTCCGCCCCGGTCCCCCACGGACTCGTCACGACTACTCCAGCGTCCCGTCGTCTTCTTCCTCGTCTTCGTCGAGGTCGTCGGCTTCATCATCAGTGTCGTCATCAGCGTCTTCGTCGTCGTCTTCGTCATCGATGATGAGGAGGTCGTCGGCTTCTTTGCGGATCCGCTTGACCGCGCGGGTGTCCAGCGGGGTGAGCTCCTGCCCGCGCGCCGCCCAGGCCTGCTGTTCGGCCCGTCGGCTCTCGGCGACATCGGGTTCGGCAGCGGCTTCGTCGGTCGTGATCGGCCGGGCGTAGAAGCCGATCGCCTGCCGCACGCCCTCCTGCGCGATCTCGTACGCCATTGCCTCAGGTGACGACCAGCTCGCCGTACCGAGGCCGGTCAGCACGTTGACGGCCATGACGTTAACCACGCCGAAACGATAGCCGACGAGCCAGGTCAATTGCTCGCGCGACCACCTCGGTGTGAACGCAGAGTGAACCCTGGTCGTGGTTAATCTTCCGATGCTTCGAAGCAGTGGGGAACCGGCCGGCGGCATCCGACGTCTGCTGGAGACATGACCGATCACGAGCCGCACAGCTCGCGTCGAGAGGAGCATCAGATGGCGTTCGGCGCCAAGGACAACAAGAGCACCGCCAAGGATCAGGGCAAGACCGAGAAGGGCGGGAAGGGCGGGAAGGGAACGACCCCGCGCGATCTGCCGATCCTGACCCCGGCCCGCCCGCCCAAGCGAGAGGGACAGGGCCGCTAGCCTGCCCCGCCATCCACCGGCAGGCGACCGGTCCGCGCTTCGGACCGCCTGCTGGAACCGACCGATCATCTGCCGCGGCTCGCGGCTTCGACAGAAGGAACCGGATATGCCGTTCAGCAAAAAGGGCAAAGACCAGAACCACGACACCAATCAGCGGGAGAGCAACCGGAACCGGCACGAGCAGGGCGCGTCCCGGAAGCAGGCCGACCAGGGCCGGTCCACCAACATCAACACTGAACGCGGCCGCAAGGCAGCTGCCGCGAAGAAGGCCGAAGGGAAGAAGAAAGGCAAGTAACTGCCGCTCGGGCACCGTGGACGGCAGCAGCGGCCGGGGCGGCCGCGGTGTGGTTTGCCCCGGCGCGCTGTTGCTAGCGGCGGCGGGAGCCGCGTTGGGGGTTGGGCCGGCCGGACTGGCCGGCGCGGCCCGGGCGACCGCCGGTGCGCTTGCCGCCGGAGTTGGCGGGCTTGCCTGCCGGGGCGCGGTCGGCCGGGGCGGCTTCGAGGGCGGACCTGACCACGTTGAAGGCATCGTTGGCGTTGCGGGCTGGGCGGACGCCGGTGAGTTTGGGGATGGCCGAGCGTTGGCGGCGGGTGTGGGTCTGGATGCGCTCGACGACGCGGGTTCGGACCTCGTCGAGGTCGGGGCCGGCCAGGTTCTCGACCGACTTGCCGCGGTCGATGGCGACGTCGAACCACTCGGTGTAGCCGTGGGTGTGGACGACCTGGTTCGGGGACTTCTGGCCGAGGCGGCGGTACTGCGTGAGTACGTCGTACCGCTCGTCGAGGCCGAGGACCTCGTCGCGGAGGCCGAGGTCGACCTGGTGGTCGTACGTCGCGGCGACGCGCTGGTCGATCTCGGTGGGCGAACGGTCGACCGAGAACACGACCTGCCGGGTGGCCGGCGCGACCGCCCGTTCCGGATCGTTGCCCATGGCACGCGCCAGTGCGTTGACGACCGCGTCGTAGTTGTTCTCGTGGATCTTCGCGGCGGCCTTCGGGTCGAGCCGGCTGAGCACCGCGTATGCGTCCTCAGCCATGCTCCGCGGGAAGTCACGGCGTACGGCGTTCCTCGCCTCGGCGACCGCGTCGACCTCCCAGCCCTCCAGCAGCGAGCGGACGTAGACACTCGTCCCGCCGACGATCACGGGGACTCCCCCGGACGCCCAGCACGCCTCCATGTGCTGCCGTGCCTCGGCGACGAACGTCTCCAGCTCCAGCTTCCGCACCGGCTCGGTGACGTCGATCATCGTGTGCGGGATCCCGCGCATCTCTTCCGGCGTCGTCTTGCTGGTGCCGATGTCCATGTACCGGTACACCTGCCGCGAGTCCGCCGAGACGACCATCGGCGGCAGGCCGAGCTCGTCCCGGATCCGCAGGCAGAGGTCGACCGACACCGCGGTCTTGCCGGCTGAGGTCGGCCCGTAGAGGGCGACAAGCAGGCGCGGTACGTCGGTCATGCGTCAACCCTAGCCGGGCTCAACCCGAGACCAGTTCACCGTGGACCGAGCAGCGGGCCGACCAGCCCAGCGGATGAACCTGGACGACCATCCTGCGCCGGCACTCGGCGCAGTACCGCGGAGGCTCCAGTTCGAGCGCCCGGCGGCAGTCCTCGTGACCGCCGTCGGTCAGCTCGCGACCGCAACGCCCGCAGTAGACCTCGGTCACAACGTCTTCTGCAGCTCTTTGACCGGCATCTTCAGCTCGGCCAGCAGGTCAAGGTCGGCAGTCGCCGGGCGGCCCAGGGTGGTCAGGTAGTTGCCGACGATGACCGCGTTGATCCCGCCGAGCAGGCCTTCCCGCGTACCCAGGTCGCCAAGGGTCAGCTCGCGGCCACCGGCGTACCGCAGGACGGTGCGCGGCATCGCCAGCCGGAACGCGGCGATGGTCCGCAGGGCGTCCTTGCCGTCCATGACCTCGAGGTCGCCGAACGGCGTTCCCGGCCGCGGGTTCAGGAAGTTCAGCGGGACCTCGTGTGGCTCGAGCTCGGCCAGCTGTGCGGCGAGCTCGGCGCGCTGCTCGAGCGACTCGCCCATCCCGACCAGACCGCCGCAGCACAGCTCCATACCGGACTCGCGCACCATCACGCAGGTCTCCCAACGCTCCTCGAAGGAGTGCGTGGTGACGACGTCGCCGAAGTACGAGCGGGCCGACTCGAGGTTGTGGTTGTACCGGTGCACGCCCCACGACTTGAGCTCGTCGACCTGCTCCTGGGTGAGCATGCCGAGCGAGCAGGCGATGTTGATCTCGACCTCGGCGTTGATCGCCTCGATGCCGGCCTTCACCTGGCTCATCAGCCGCTGGTCCGGCCCGCGGACCGCGGCGACGATGCAGAACTCGGTCGCGCCGGTCTTCGCGGTCTCCTTGGCGGCCTCGACCAGCTCGGGGATGTTCAGCCAGACCGACCGGACCGGCGAGGTGAACTGGCCGGACTGGGAGCAGAAGTGACAGTCCTCCGGGCAGCCGCCGGTCTTGAGCGAGATGATCCCCTCGACCTCGACCTCCTCGCCGCACCACTTCACCCGGACGTCGTGTGCGAGTGCGAGCAATTCCGGCAACTGGTCGTCCGGCGTGCGAAGTACCTCTGCCAATTGTTCCTGGCTCAGCCCGGTGCCCTGCTCCAGAACCTGCTCACGTGCCACGTCCAGGATTGCGCTCATGGTTCTCCTGCCTCATCAGAACGGTCGGCTCACAGTAGGACAGGTAGGTACGGCGGCACTGCGGTGGGCGTCACGTGGAACAGATCGAGCCGTGGTGCCTCACGACCACTCTCCGCACTCCCCGGGAAAGTTTCTGGACTTTTCTGGAGAACCTCGTAACCCCCCGTAGATGGGCTCGTTGATGTGTACGAAGGCGGTTACCGCAAGGAAGACCGCCACCTGATTACCAGGAGCTACAAATGCTGATCATTACGATCAGCACGCAGAGTGGTCACAAGGACACTGGCCCCCGGAAATCGGATGTAAGGTAGTCACCAAGAGCTCGGGTCGCCAGCTATGGCTGGTGACCCGATCCCAAGCGCCGGGCGCCTCACCCCGGCTTGAGTGGGTCCCTCGGGAAACGATTTGGGCGGAAACGTTCCCGAGGGACCTGCTCCCTTTTCCAGACCTTTTCACTAAGCCTCAGCAAACTTACTGCTGAGGCTTATTCATTTCCCCAGCCACTTCATTTCCCCGGCCGCGCATTCTTCCGGCGCGCTTTCGGGATGCTTTCGGGATGCGGAGATCGCGAATGCGTTACGACTCCGTCACAGACTGTTTCGGGAAGATCGGAAGCCGAAGAGCGCCAGGTGCATCGGCGGGTACGACGGGATGTGCGGGCTTCACCGGTTGCACCCGCTGGTACGCCGATCCGACCGCCGGCCGCGGGTCGTCCCCGCCCTTGTTCGGCCAGAACGACAGCGCCCGCTCGGCCTGAGCTGTGATCGTCAGCGACGGGTTGACGCCCAGGTTGGCCGAGATCGTCGACCCGTCGACGATGTGCAGGCCGTCGTACCCGTAGACGCGGTGGTACGGATCCACGACGCCCGACGACGGCGAGTCGCCGATCGCGCAGCCGCCGATGAAGTGCGCGGTCATCGGCACGTTGAACGGCTCCCCGATCGTGCCGCCCGGGGTCCCGTTCATCAGCTTCGCCATCCGCCGGACCACCTGGTTCGCGACCGGGATCCAGGACGGGTTCGGCGCGCCGTGCCCCTGCTTCGAGGTGAGCTTCCACCGGCCGAGCCGGTCCCGCTTGCCGAACGTGGTGATCGAGTTGTCCGCGGTCTGCATCACCAGCGCGATCACGGTCCGCTCGGACCAGTGCTTCAGGTCGTACAGCCGGCGGATGTTCTTCCGTTGTACGCCGAGCTCGCGCAACCAGGTCCGCCAGCGCGGCTTGTCCCCGTCGCCGTCGGTCAGCACGGTCTGCAGCAGCGACATCACGTTGCTGCCCTTGCCGTACCGGACCGGCTCGATGTGGGTGATGTCGTCGGGATGGAACGACGACGTGATCGCGACCCCGCGGCTGTAGTCGACATCCCGATCGCGAGAGATCGCGCCGAGCAACGACTCCGAGTTGGTCCGGGTCAGCACCCCGAGCCGGTCGGACAGTCGCGGCAGCTTGCCCTCGTCCCGGAGCCGGTGCAGGAGTTTCGCCGTACCCAATGCCGAGGCCGCGAAGATCACCTGCTGCGCGGTGAATCGACGGGTCAGCTTGCGGTTGGACGTACGCACGGTGTCCACGGCGTACCCACCGTCGGCCAGCGGCTCGACGGAGGTCACCGTGGTCAGCGAGTAGACCTCTGCGCCGGACTTCTCGGCCAGGTAGAGGTAGTTCTTCGTCAGCGTGTTCTTCGCGTTGTGACGGCAGCCGGTCATGCACTCGCCGCAGTCGATACACCCGGTACGACGCGGTCCGGCGCCACCGAAGTACGGGTCGTCGACCTCCACGCCCGGCTTGCCGAAGAAGACCCCGACCGGCGTCGGATGGAACGTGTCCCCCACGCCCATGTCGTCGGCGACCTGCTTCATCACCTTGTCGGCCGGCGTGAAGCCCGGGTACGTCGTGACGCCGAGCATCCGCTTCGCCTGGTCGTAGTACGGCGCCAGCTCGGACTTCCAGTCGGTGATGTGCGCCCACTGCTGGTCGGTGTAGAACGCGGGCAGCGGTTCGTAGAGCGTGTTCGCGTAGACCAGGCTGCCGCCGCCGACTCCGGCGCCGGACAGGATGATCACGTCGCGCAGCGCACTGATCCGCTGGATGCCGTACATCCCGAGCTTCGGCGCGAACAGAAACCGCTTGGTGTCCCACGAGTTCTTCGCGAACGTCGAGTCCTCGAATCGCACGCCGGCTTCGAGTACGGCGACCCGGTAGCCCTTCTCGGTCAGCCGCAACGCGCTGACGGACCCGCCGAAGCCGGATCCGACGATGACGACGTCGTAATCGAAACTCACGGCCGGCCGATCTTCTTCAGCACGCGCAGTGCGCCCGTCATCAACTCGGCGAACTTCTCGTCGGACAGGCCGTGCGATGCCGCGATCGGGATCAGCCTCTGGGTGGCGATCGCCTGCGGTTCGACGTACCGGCGGATGCCTTCGACGCCTTGCCGGCGGCCGAGGCCGGACGACCGCATGCCGCCCATCGGGGTGTCGATCGATCCGAAGGTCGCGCCGTACCCCTCGTTGACGTTGACCGTGCCGGCCATCAGCTGGGCGGCGACCGCGCGGCCGCGGCGACCGTCGCGGGACCAGACGCTCGCGTTCAGGCCGTACTCGCCTTCGTTCGCGCGCTGGATCGCCTCCGACTCGTCGGAGAACCGGTAGATCGAGACGACCGGCCCGAAGGTCTCGTTGTCGAAGCACTCCATCGCGGGCGTGACGCCGGACAATACGGTCGGCTCGTAGAACAGTGGACCGATGTCCGGTCGCGGCTTCCCACCTGCGAGCACGGTCGCGCCCTGCGAGCGGGCGTCCTCGACGTGCCGGGTGACCGTCTCCAGTTGTGCCTTCGAGATCAGCGAGCCCATGTCGACGTCCCAGCCGGTGCCCGCCGACAGCCGGATCTTCTTCACCCGGTCCACGAACGCGGTCACGAAGGCGTCGTACACCTGGTCGGCGACGTACAGCCGCTCCATCGAGACGCAGAGCTGGCCGGCGTTCGCGAAGCACGCGCGGATGGCACCCTCGGCGGCACGGTTGATGTCGGCGTCGCGCAGTACCAGCATCGGGTTCTTGCCGCCGAGCTCGAGGCTGCAGCCGATCAGCCGCTCACCGCACTGTTTCGCAACCAGCCGACCGGTCCTGGTCGAGCCGGTGAAGCAGATGTAGTCGGCGTTCTGGATCAGCGCGCCGCCGACGGTCGGGCCGTCACCGTTCACCGCGAGCCATGCGTCCCGCGGAAGACCGGCCTCGTACAGCAGCTCGATCGCGCGGAGTGCGGTCAGCGGGGTCTGGCTGTCCGGTTTGTGTACGACGGTGTTGCCGGCCAGGATCGCGGGCAGGCCGTCGGAGATCGCCATCGTCAGCGGGTAGTTCCACGGCGAGATGATGCCGACGACACCCTTCGGCACGAACCGCTCCTCGGCCCGGGTGAGCACCGGGAAGATGCCGAGCTTGCGCTGCGGCTCGAGCAGTTCCTGAGCCTTGCGACCGTAGTACCGCGCGGTCAGGGCAACATGCGCGAGCTCCTCGAAGGCCTGCTTCCGCGCCTTGCCGGACTCGCGGATGATCAGGTCGACCAGCTCGTGCCGGTGGTCGAGGACCAGGTCGTGGTACCGCAACAGGATCGCGGCGCGCTCGGCGAGCGGCACCCGACGCCAGGTCTGCTGCGTCTTCCGCGCGACCCGAACCGCCCTGATCACGTCGTCCTCGCTGGACACCGGCAGGTCCGCGATCGGCTGCCCGGTCGCCGGCGCGTACGACGTCCTGGTGCCGGCCGTCGCCCGCAGCAGCCCCGACAACCGGCGGATGACCGTCTGATCGGTCGCGTACGACGCGGTCGGATCCAGCTCAGGATCCGCAGGAATCGACGTCTGCTCACTCATCTCCCTAGGCTACCTGCCGGTAATCGACAGTGTCAGTATCAGATCGCCATTAAGCTGAGCCGCTGGAACCGGTGAAGGGGTGGAACGTCAAGATGGTGGACAGCGGGGGGCTTTGGACGCCTCCTGAGGACGAGCTCGGCGAGGCGCTGCAGACAGCCCAGGTGCTGATCGAGGAGGGCCGGGCCGACGAGGCCGGGCCGTACCAGCAGCGGGTCATCGAGCTGGCCAGGGAGCGGGCCGAAGGGCACCCGAACCACTACGAGGCCAAGCACCTGATGGCCGCGACGCAGTACGAGCTGGCCGGCTCGCTGAACGCGTCGAACCGGCACGAGGAGGCGCTGGCCGCGCTGCACGAGGCCCAACTCGGCTACACCGAGCTCCAGGACGCCGGCGTACTCGACGCCACCTCCTTCCTGGCCGACGTCCGGGCCCGGCGCGCGATGACTCAGGCCCACCGCGGTCACGGCGCCACCGCCGTACTGGAGATGGACGGCGCGGTGATCGCGTACGGCCAGCTCGTCGGCGGCGAGGAAGGCCTGAAGCACCAGCCCGACTTCGCCCGGGTGCTCGCGATGAACGCGCTCATCCTCCGCCGGTACGGCGATCCCGCGCTGGCGGTCGCCTCCGCGGACGCGGCGACCCAGCTGTTCCTGCAGCTCGCCGACCAGATCAACGAGAGCCCCCAATCGCTGTCGTACGCGCGCTATCTATGTACGGCGACCGCCGTATCGGCCGACGTACACGCGGCCGAGGGGCGACTCGACCTCGCACTCGAGGCGGACGAGATCGGGCTGACGACGGCCGACACGCTGGCCGACTCGGACTCGGTCACCGACATGCGCACGCTGGTCGCGGCCCTGACCAGGAAGGGCAAGCACCTCGGCATCATCGGCCGGATGATGGAGAGCGAGTCCTGCCTGCGGACGGCGACCGACACGGACCCCGAGACCGCGGCCCGGGTGATCGAGGAGCTGGATCGCGGGCTACCGCTCACGCTGGTCTCGGCGCTGGAGAACGCGGAGATCAAGCTCGGGCCGTTCGAGCAGTACTACCGGTTGCTGGCGTTGAGCGAGCCCGCTCCGGGGATGACTCTTGCGACCGTGTCCGGCCGCACGGACCCGGAGTCGGCCGCCGTACGCGCGACCGAGCTGGCCGAGTTGGTCAAGCCGCTGCTGATGCAGGACGCGGACTCGGCGCTGACGCTCGGGCTCGAGGCGCACTACCTGTTCGCGATCTCGTCCGAGCGTGAGTCGCACCGGATGCGGTACGAGACCAGCACGTACGTACCAATCTGGGCGCAGCTCCTGCTCGATGTCTCCGAGGCGTACTACCAGGCCGGCCGGACCGAGATCGCACTCGACCTCGGCGGTTGGTGCGCAGAGGTCGCGACCGCGTTGATCCCGTTCACCGACGACAACGAGGTGATGAAGGACCTGGCCGGCGCCTGCTACCGCCACCACGGCAACCTGCTGGCCGCGACCGGCGACCTGGCCGCCTCACACCACGCCCACGAGGCCGCCCAGCAACTCCAGCTCGGTCGGTAACCCGGAGGTAATTGACCCGCCCTCTCCGCAGGTGGACGCTGACGCTGAGAGGGGGAGTCATGGATGTGGTGGAACTGCACAACCGCACGGTGAAGGCCTTCGCGGAGCTGGTCGCCGGGGTGCGAGCCGATCAGTGGTCGGCGCCGACGCCGTGCTCGGACTGGGATGTCCGGGCGCTGGTGAACCATGTCGTCGGCGAGGAGCGCTGGGCCGTGCCGCTGATGGCCGGCAAGACGATCGCCGAGGTCGGCGACACACTCGACGGTGACCTGCTCGGGGACGATCCGGTGGCGACAGCAACGTTCGCGGCCCGCGAGGCCGACGTGGCAGCGGCCGCCGCGATCGACAAGGTGCACCTGTCGTACGGCGACGAGGATCCGCACGAGTACCTGCGCCAGCTCGCCGCGGACCATCTGATCCACGGGTGGGACCTGGCGGTGGCGATTGGCGTACCGCCGCGGATGGACGCAGCGCTCGTCGACGAGGTCGGCACCTGGTTCGCGGACCGGGAACAGATCTATCGCTCGGCCGGGATGATCGGGGAGCACCTGCAAGGGTTCACCGATCCGGCCGAGGCGTTGCTCGCCGCGTCCGGGCGCGATCCGCGCTGGAGTCCGGCGCTGTCGGTGCTGGACCGCTTCGGTACGGCGATGGACCAGGGCGACCTGGACTTGGCGATGACGTTCGTTGCCGACGACGTGGTGTTCGAGTCGACGTCACCCGCACCGGACGGTCAGCGCTTCGAAGGCGCCGCCGCGGTCCGGGCCGAGTGGGCGAAGCTGTTCGCCGAGACCACCGAGCCGCACTTCGAGACCGAGGAGACCGTGGTGCTCGGCGACCGGGCGATGGTGCGGTGGCGGTACTCGTGGCGTGAGCCGTCGGGCGACCGCGGGCACGTCCGCGGCGTCGACGTACTGCGTCTGCGCGACGGCAAGATCGCGGAGTCGCTGGCCTACGTGAAGGGCTAGAGATCCTGGGCCTCGGCGCGGAGTGCGCCGACGAAGAGGCCGGCTTCGACTTCGGTCATGCCGGTCTCGGAGACGACCAGCGCCGTCGCCTGGTGAAGGTCGCCGGCGGCCTTGAGGGCGCGGGTCCGTTCGGCCAGGTTGGTGCCGGGCCGACGAACCAGCGGCGTACCCGTAGTGGGTGCCACGTAGCGGCCGAGCCGGATGTCGTCGACCAGCTCCCTCGACTGTTTCAGGTCAAGTCCGGTGCGGTCATGGATGAGTTTGACCGCGAACACGACCTTCTTGGTGGTGATCAGGAACCGCACCTGATCCACGTCGTCCGGGGACAGTCGCTCCCTCGCCGCGGCGAGGGCAACATTGTCCGTGTCCTGGCTGCTGCTCCGTCGGCTGAACAATCCCATGCCGCAATCCTTCCAGAACTCACCAAGCCGTGCGGCCCGTGATCAAACCCGGCTTGTCAGCGGACGGCCAAGCACGCAGGGCCGCGGCTCCGATGTGTTCGAGATCCTTCCGGGCCGCTCCGTCGCGGGCCTGGGCGGACATGCCTTGGATGACGGCTCCGTAGAACGACGCGAGGGCGCGGGCGTCGGTGCGGGCGGGGATTTCTCCTGCCTTTGCGGCGGCGGCGATCTTCTTCTCGAGCGCGCGGGCGCCGACGGCACGCAACTCGCGCAGCTGGGCGGCAACGTCCGCGGATTGCGGGGAGCAGTTGGTGGCCGCGGTGATCAGCAGGCAGCCCGGCGGGCGGTCGGGCCTCGTATATGCAGCGGCCGCTTCGCGCAGCAGGCGTTCGACGGCGTCGCGGCCGACCGGTTCCTCGTCCAGGGCCTGCTGGGTGAAGGCGCCGTACGTGCGGAGGTAGCGGTCGACGGCTTCGAAGAACAGGGTGCGCTTGTCGCCGAAGGCCGCGTAGAGGCTGGGCGCGCCGATGCCGAGCTGCTCGGTGAGCAGGGCGATCGACGTGGCGTCGTACCCGTGTTCCCAGAAGACCGCGATCGCGCGCTCGAGTGCCTCCTCGCGGTCGAACGAGCGGGGACGTCCGGTTCTCATTCCTCGATTCTATAGCGATCGATCTAGATGTGGGTTACGGTACAAACCTAGCGATCACTACAGAAATGAGAAAGCCATGCTGTCGGTTGGATTCCTGATCCGGGTCGAGGCCAAACCGGACCGGGTGGCGGAGGTCGAGGCGATGCTGAAGTCGGCGGTGGACCACGTCCGCGCGGAGGGGCAGGCGGTCGTCTGGTTCGGGCTGCGGCTCGGGCCGACGACGTTCGCGATCTTCGACGCGTTCGCCGACGAGGCGGGCAGGGATGCGCACTGGGAGGCCAACGGAGCAACGCTGACCGGCCCGGCGGCCGCGGAGCTGTTCGCCGAGTCGGCCGCCATCGAGCGTGTCGACGTGGTCGCCGCCATGCTCCCGGCTGAGTGACGGTCAGCAGGCTCGGAGTACGTCGCGCCAGGCGAAGGCGCCCAGTTCTCGGTCGGCCTGATCTGAACCGCCTCGGGCCATCCGTTGCCCGCCGGACTTCGGCTGCTCGCCGGGGAACAGCGGTCGATGACCTGCTGCCGCGACCGTCACGGTCCGCGTCGGAAGGTCGTCCCGGGTCTCCGCGATCTCCTCGGCGAAGTCCACCGACGGCCACACCTGGTCGTCGCCACCCGCGATCAGCAGCAGCTCGCCCGCGAACCGCTCGGCGGGGATGCGAGCCGCCTCAGCGTTGGCGCCGTACGTGCGCAGGCTCTGCCGGTACCACCCGGTGAAGCTCGGCGGGTCGTCGTCGGGCTGCCAGCTCGGGTCGAACGGCACGAACGGGAGCGGCTCGCCCTTCCAGGTCCAGGCGGACGTCTGCCGACCGCCGTGGTTCCACGGCCAGACGTACGCGCTCGGCGAGATCGCGATGACCGCGTCGATCCGCGGGTCGACGGTCCCGAGCAGGAGCGCGGCCTCGGCGCCGCGCGAGACGCCCATCACCACCAGGCGATCGTTGCACGCGGCGAGTTCGTCGAGCGGGAACGACTCCAGCGGGATCTCGCTGATCGTCTCGTCGAACCACTTCGGCGCGACTACGTCGTACCCTTCGGCCTCGAGGATCCGGACCCGGTCCAAGTCCGGCGTACCGCTGGATCCATGCAGGAGCAGTACGCCGGTTGTCACCCGACGACGACCTCGACCCGCTGGAATTCCTTGAGCTCGGTGTAGCCGGTGGTCGCCATCGCCCGCTTGAGCGCGCCGACCAGGTTCATCGTGCCGTCCGGGACCCAGGACGGGCCGAACAGGATCTGCTCCATCGTGCCGGTCACGCCGACCTCGACCCGCTCGCCGCGGGGCAGGTCCTGGTGCCACGCCTCGGCGCCCCAGTGGTACCCGCCGCCCGGGGCGTCACTTGCCCGAGCCAGCGGCGAACCGACCATCACAGCATCGGCGCCACAAGCGACCGCCTTGGCGACATCGCCAGACCGGCCAACCGAGCCGTCCGCGATCACGTGCACGTACCGGCCGCCGGACTCGTCCATGTAGTCCCGCCGCGCCGCCGCCACATCGGCAACCGCTGACGCCATCGGCACCGCGACGCCGAGCACCTTGCGGGTGGTGTGCGCCGCGCCCCCGCCGAAGCCGACGAGCACGCCGGCCGCCCCGGTCCGCATCAGGTGCAACGCGGCCTGGTGGGTCGCGCAGCCGCCGACGATCACCGGTACGTCGAGGTCGTAGATGAACTGCTTCAGGTTGAGCGGCTCCGCCTGGCCGGACACGTGCTCGGCCGACACCGTCGTACCGCGGATGACGAACAGGTCGACACCCGCGTCCACGACGTGCTTGGCGAACTGCTTGGTCCGCTGCGGCGACAGCGCGCCGGCCACGGTCACGCCGGACGCGCGGATCTCCTGCACCCGCTGGGAGAGCAGCTCGGGCTTGATCGGCGCCGAGTAGATCTCCTGCAGCCGGTGCGTGGCCTGCGTCTGATCGAGGCTGGTGATCTCCTCGAGCAGACTGGTCGGGTCCTCGTACCGGGTCCAGAGACCCTCGAGGTTGAGCACGCCGAGACCGCCGGCCTTGCCGATCGCGATCGCTGTGGCCGGCGACATCACCGAATCCATCGGCGCGGCCAGGATCGGCAGCTCGAACCGGTACGCGTCGATCTGCCAGGCAACCGAGACCTCCTCAGGATCCCGCGTCCGCCGCGACGGCACGATCGCAATGTCGTCGAACGCATACGCCTGCCGACCCCGCTTCGCGCGGCCGATCTCGATCTCGGTCATCTGGTGTTCCTAACGGGTTGCAGGCGGGGTCAGCGGCCCGAGTAGTTCGGGGCTTCGACCGTCATCTGGATGTCGTGGGGGTGGGACTCCTGGAGGCCGGCGGAGGTGATGCGGACGAAGCGGCCCTTGTCCTGGAGCTCGGGGACGGTGCGGGCGCCGGTGTACCACATCGACTGCCGCAGGCCGCCGATCAGCTGGTGCGCGACGGCCGACAGCGGGCCACGGTACGGGACCTGTCCCTCGACGCCCTCGGCGATCAGCTTCTCGTCGGAGCCGCCGTCGTGCTGGAAGTAGCGGTCCTTGGAGTACGACTTGCGCAGCCCACCGGACTGCATCGCGCCGAGCGAACCCATCCCGCGGTACGCCTTGAACTGCTTGCCGTTGATGAACACCAGGTCGCCCGGCGACTCTTCACAGCCGGCCAGCAGCGAGCCCAGCATGACCGTGTCCGCGCCGGCCACAAGTGCCTTCGCGATGTCACCGGAGTACTGCAGGCCGCCGTCGCCGATGACCGGAACCCCGGCCGGCTTGCACGCCAGCGAGGCCTCGTAGATCGCGGTGACCTGCGGTACGCCGACGCCGGACACGACTCGCGTCGTACAGATCGAGCCCGGGCCGACGCCGACCTTCACGCCGTCCGCACCGGCCTCGACCAGCGCCTGCGCGCCGACCCGGGTCGCGACGTTGCCGCCGACGACGTCCACGCCGCGGGTGGCCGGGTCGGACTTGAGCTTGCGGATGATCTCCAGCTGCGCCTGGGAGTGACCGTGAGCGGTGTCCACCACGAGCACGTCGACACCGGCCTCGACCAGGGACATCGCCCGCTTGTACGCCTCACCGAAGAAGCCGATCGCGGCACCGACCATCAGCCGGCCGCTGCCGTCCTTGGTGGACAGCGGGAACTTGTCCCGCTTGACGAAGTCCTTCAGCGTGATCAGGCCGGTCAGCTTGCCGGCCTCGTCGACCAGCGGCAGCTTCTCGACCTTGTGCTTGCTCAGCAGCGCCATCGCGTCGTCGGCCGAGATGCCCTGCCGGCCGGTGATCAGCGGCTGCCTGGTCATCACCTCGCGCACCGGGCGGGACATGTCGTTCTCGAACCGCATGTCGCGGTTCGTCACGATGCCGACCAGGACGCCGGCGTTGTCGACCACGGGGACACCGGAGATCCGGTACTGCGCGCACAGCGAGTCGGCCTCGCCGATGCTGGCATCCGGGCCGATGGTGATCGGCTGCGCGATCATGCCGGACTCGGAGCGCTTGACCAGGTCGACCTGCTGGGCCTGGTCCTCGATCGAGAGGTTGCGGTGCAGGACGCCGAGGCCGCCCTGACGGGCCATCGCGATCGCCATCCGGGCCTCGGTGACGGTGTCCATCGCGCTGGACAGCAGCGGGATGTTCACCCAGACGTTGCGGCTGACCTGGGACCGGGTGTTGGCCTCAGAGGGGATGACGTCTGACTCGTTGGGCTGCAGCAGTACGTCGTCGAAGGTGAGGCCGAGGGCGGCGAACTTGTCGGGAACTCCAGCGGGTGTGATGTCCATGGGTAAAACAAGCACCTTTGTACGGCGAGAACGGAACCCCATGGTATCCGCGCGGCCGCCAGGCCCCGAATCCGCCGTCCACAGCAGCGCCCGCCGCGGTTTCGCGGCGGGCGGGCTGGTGGTGCGGGTTACTTGATGGGCGTGTTGACGATGCCGAGGATCGTCAGGACGGCGGCGTCGGTGGTCGAGCCGTGCGTCCGGGCGATCGCGGCGTGCTTGCCCTCGGGGTACTGACCGCTGGAGTGCTTGCCCTTCGGGTAGGCCTTCTTGACCGAACCCGAGGTGACCTTCCCACTTGAGTGCTTGGCGGCCTTCTTGACTGCTTTCTTGGCTGTCGGCGGCTTGGCCGCCTGCGACTCGCCGAAGAACAGCTTGGCGCTCTCGACCGTCACCGGCTCGCCGGTCGGGGTCGGCAGCACCGGCAGGAGCTGGTTGATCAGGTCACTGACCGGGTTGTCCCCGTCACCCGGAACCTGAGTCTTCTGGTCATCGCCCGCAGTACTGCTGTCACCCGGAGTGGTCGTGTCGCCTGGCCCCGCGGTGTCGCCGGAACCCGTGCCGTCCGAACCCGTGCCGTCGGTCTGACCGGTCGGAGTCGTCGTCGGCGTGGACGTCGGGTCGCCGGTGGTGTCGCCCGTACCGGTCTCGACGTTCGGCGGCGTCGTCGTGGAGGTCCCGTCCGTCGGATCCGTCGTCGTGGTGCCGGTCGGGTCAGGCGTGTCCGGCGGCGGCGTAGGCGTCGGGGTGTCCGGCGGTGTGGTCGGCTGGACCGTCGTGTCCGTGCCGTCGCCGTTGGTGTCGGTCGGCGGGTCGGTCTTGTCGTCGGCCGGCTTGGTGGGGTCGACCACCGTCTTGCCCGGATCCTCCGTCTTCACCTGAACCGGGATCGTCGGCCTGTCGAGCTCCGCCAGTGCCTTGTCCTCCACCACCGGCTTGGCCAGTGGCGGCCGCAAGTCGTCCTTCGCCGCAGCCGGATCCTCAGTGGTGACACCGCCCTTGCCGTCGGCCTGGGCGGCGTGCTGGGCCTGGATCGTCTCCTTGTAGTTCTTGCCGACCTTGACGATCTTGGTCCGGTCCATGACCGGCAGGCCGTCCAGGTCCTCCTTCGGGAAGCTGGTCTGCGGACGGACCGCGTCGACCATCTTCTCGATGACCTTCTCGTACGGCGACAGCGGATCACCGTTCACCGCCGCGGCCACACCCGATACCGACAACGCGGCTACCGCAGCTACCCCGAGCGCCAGACCGCGGGTCGCCAGCTTGCGGGCGAACGGGTCGGTGATCGGGTTGAGCGCGGCGCAACGCGCCAGGAAGCTCTCCGGATCGTCGATGGTCTCTACCGGGAGCTCGTCCTCGACCTCCACTGCCAGCCGTAGATCGGCCAGCAGTTGGACTGCCGAGTCGTACTCGCCCGCCGCACGGGCGGACTCCCCACCGGCGGCGAGCAGATCGAGCAGCGCGTCATCAGCCTCGATCGCGTCCAAGTCGAAACGGTCAGCCATGATGCCCCTCCCCTGCTCTTCCTCGTTCCAGCTGTGCTTCATGCCCCACAAACCCCCTGAGCGTGTTCAACGCCCGATGCTGTGCGACCCTCACCGCCCCCGGTGTCATCCCCAGTGCCCGGCCGGTCTCCTCGGCTGACATCCCCGCTACCACCCGGAGCCGCAGGATCTCCCGCAGCTTCTCCGGCAGTTTGTCCAGCAACCCCATGATGTGCTGAACCTCCGAATGCCGGACCGCGTGCTCCTCCGGCGTCGGTGACTCGTCCGCGCCGTCCGGCAGGTCCGGCGTCGAAACGTCGGCCACCGCGAACGCACGCTGGGCATCGGCGACCTTGCGGGCCGCGATGCCGTAGACGAAAGCCTCGAAAGGCCTCCCCTCGTCCCGGTACCGGCCCAGCGCGCCGAATACCGCGACACAAACCTCTTGTGCGACGTCGTCGACCATGTCGGCGCCGCCGGGATAGGTCCACAAGCGGGACCGTACGTATCGGTGCGCCACAGCGCGCACCCTGGTGAGCAGGTCGTTGAGAGCTGTTCGGTCCCCGTCGCCGGCCAATGCGGCTAGATCCCTGAGCTCGACCCGGTCGTGGGTGTCAGGTACTCGTACCTCGGTCACCCCTCGCCCCCTCGTGTCAGACCGGCCAGCCTGCAAGATAGTACGGCGCTCAACTCTCCTTGCCTAGTGGCAATTCGTGATCCCTTCCGGCCGGTTGATCACGATCTGTCACTACTGGCCCGTAGTACTGACCGGTCCGGAAGGAGCCGCGAAGTGAATCAGCTCGGAGGCCTGGTCCCCACCCCATTCGATCGGGCTCCGGCCGGTTTCCAGCCAGCCCGCCCGGCGATACAGATGTACGGCGGCACCGCGGTTGTCGACCACGTCGAGTGAGAGCTTCCGCCCGAGTTCGGCGGCCGTCGTGACGCAGTGGTCGAGCAGCCGGCGGCCGATGCCCTGACGGGTCGCCTGGGGGTCCACGAAGAGCCGCTCCACCTCGACAGCGTCACCGGCGCTCGTCAGTACGACGTGGCCGACGACCTGCCCATCGCTCTCCGCGACCCAATAGCCCACGGCCTTCGCAGGCGTCAGCCACGACTCTGGGTCGGCCGGCCAGTTGATGGGATAGCCGGCCGTCTCGTACACAGCGCGGAGGAGGTGGACGGAGGTGTCCAGGTCAGTGTCGGCACGTTCTCTGATCAGCACAGGCCAATCAGAACAGAGCACCGCCCGGCAGCTGACTGCCGGGCGGTGCTCTGTGTGTGCTGTCGAACTACTGCCTGAGGTCAGTGACCGTGGCCGTGGCCGTGGCCGGCCGCCGCGGGCTCTTCTTCCTCGGGCTTGTCGACCACCAGCGTCTCGGTGGTCAGCAGCAGCGCGGCGATCGAGCCGGCGTTGGCCAGCGCGGACCGGGTCACCTTGACCGGGTCCAGCACGCCCTGGGCCAGCAGGTCGCCGTACTCGCCGGTGGCGGCGTTGAAGCCGCTACCGACCTCAAGCTCCGCAACCTTGGCGGTCACGACGTAGCCCTCGTAGCCGCCGTTCTCGGCGATCCAGCGCAGCGGCTCGACGATCGCCTTGCGGACGATCCGGACGCCGGCGAGCTCGTCGCCGTCCAGGTCCAGGCCCTTGTCGAGCACGGAGGCCGCGTGCACGAGAGCGGAGCCGCCACCGGCGACGATGCCCTCTTCGATCGCGGCCCGGGTCGCGGACACCGCGTCCTCGATCCGGTGCTTCTTCTCCTTCAGCTCGACCTCGGTGGCCGCGCCGACCTTGATCACGCAGACGCCGCCGGCCAGCTTGGCCAGCCGCTCCTGCAGCTTCTCGCGGTCCCAGTCGGAGTCGGTGCGCTCGATCTCGGACTTGATCTGGTTGACCCGGCCCTCGATGTCGTCGGCCTTGCCGGCGCCCTCGACGACGGTCGTGTTGTCCTTGGTGACCACGATGCGGCGCGCCGTACCGAGCACCTCCAGACCGACCTGGTCGAGCTTGAGGCCGACCTCCGGAGCCACCACCTGCGCGCCGGTGAGCGCGGCCAGGTCCTCCAGCATCGCCTTGCGGCGGTCACCGAAGCCCGGCGCCTTGACGGCGACCGAGGTGAAGTTGCCGCGGATCTTGTTCACGACGAGGGTGGACAGGGCCTCGGCCTCGACGTCCTCGGCGATGATCAGCAGCGTCTTGCCGGACTGCACGACCTTCTCCAGCAGCGGCAGCAGGTCCGCGATCGCGGAGATCTTGCCCTGGTGGATCAGGATGTACGGGTCCTCCAGCACCGCTTCGCCGGCCTCGGCGTCGGTGATGAAGTACGGCGAGATGAAGCCCTTGTCGAACTGCATGCCCTCGGTGAACTCGAGCTCGGTCCCGAAGGTGTTCGACTCCTCGACGGTGATCACACCGTCCTTGCCGACCTTGTCGAACGCGTCCGCGATCAGCGCGCCGATCTCGGCGTCGCGGGCGGAGATGGTGGCGACGTGGGCCATGTCGCCCTTGTCGTCGACCGGCCGCGCGGTCTCGACCAGCTTGGCCGACACGGCCTCGACGGCCGCCTCGATGCCGCGCTTGAGGCCCATCGGGTTGACGCCGGCGGCGACCGCCCGCAGGCCCTCGTGCACCAGCGCCTGCGCCAGCACCGTCGCGGTGGTGGTGCCGTCACCGGCGATGTCGTTGGTCTTGGTGGCGACCTCCTTGGCCAGCTGCGCACCAAGGTTCTCGAACGGGTCGTCCAGCTCGACCTCACGGGCGACGGTGACACCGTCGTTGGTGATGGTCGGGGCACCCCACTTCTTGTCCAGCACGACGTAGCGGCCCTTCGGCCCCAGCGTCACCTTCACCGTGTTCGCGAGCTTGTCGACGCCGCGCTCAAGCGCGCGCCGCGCGTTCTCGTCGAACTCGAGGATCTTCGGCATGAAAAATCCAGTCCCTCTCTGAAATCTCTAATCGTTGCAGGCACGAGCACATCGCTGATCCATACCGACTCCGCCCCGGCGCCAGAGTCGGCACCAGGGCGGTGTCAGTCAGGAACAGCGAGCGGTCGTCACTTGCTGACGACTGCGAGGATGTCGCGGGCGCCCAGGATCAGGTAGTCCTGGCCGTCGTACTTGACCTCGGTGCCGCCGTACTTGGAGTAGATGACCTTGTCGCCGACGGCGACGTCCAGCGGGACGCGGTTGCCGTTGTCGTCGATCCGGCCCGGGCCGACAGCGAGGATCTCGCCCTCCTGCGGCTTCTCCTTGGCGGTGTCCGGGATCACCAGGCCGGACTTCGTGGTCTGCTCGGCTTCGAGCGGCGCGACGAGGACCCGGTCCTCGAGCGGCTTGATCGTGACCGACACTTGCTGACCTCCACGGTCGATTTGCTTGTCTGCAGTTCATGGTGGTCGCGCTCCCCTGCCGTCGCGGGGGTCAGAGGCCGGACCGTTGGCACACTCACACAGAGAGTGCCAACACCGAATCTAGGCCGCGATTAGCACTCGGTCAACTCGAGTGCCAAACGATTCTCAGCCTGAGACGCTCCGGACGGCAGTGACCGGCCGGGCACGGATCGTGGTCAAACGCTGGGCCGAACGGGGTCGGCCGTGGGACCGTTGCGTCAGTACGGGTCGGAGGAGGAGCCATGGCGTTCAAATTGCCGGCACTGCCCAAGCTGTCCGGCCGGACGATCGCAGTGCTGGCCGCGGTCGGCGCGGTGGCCGTCGGAGCCGTCGCCGCCAACGCCTCGAAGCAGGAGTCGCCAGCCGCCGGCGCACCCCCGGCCGCACCTGCTCCCAAGGCGCCGGCCGACCAGACCGCGTCCCACGACGCGACGGCCGCCGAGATGAAGGCAGCCGCCGCCCTGCCGCAGTGCCGGTCGGCCCGACTCGTACCGGTGAACCGCAGCTGGGGCATCCCGATGCCGTCGATCTACGCCAGCACCAGCACCACCTGCAACCTCATGTACGGCGACGATCCGTACCGCGGCTCCAATCGGTACGGCGAACCCGACACCGCCATCCAGGTCCTCCAGCGCAACCTGAACTTCTGCTACGCCACCAAGCTCGCCGTCGACGGCATCTACGGCAGCAACACCCGGGCGGCGGTCAAGCTGGTCCAGCGCAAGCATCACCTGGTCATTGACGGCATCTACGGCCCGAAGACTCGTTCCGCGATGAACTGGCGCCTCTACTCGATGGCAACCAGAAGCTGGAGCAGGAGCTGTTCCAGTCCCCTCTAGAGTTGCCGAGTGACAGTCACCGCGTTGCTCGACGGACCGGGCGCCGAAGTACTCGCGGCTGCCTGTGCTGACTATCACCCCGGTCGTGAGCTCCAACTCGTCGAAAAGCTCAGACGCCGGTACGACGCAACGCTTGTCACGACTGCGGTCACGCAGGCCGCACTGCGCCACCGAGCGGTCACCAAGTTCGGACCGGATGCCAGCCGGATGTTCTTCACGCCGGACGGGCTGGAGCAGTCCACCCGGACCACGGTGAGCACGCACCGAGCCGCACGCATCGCAGCCGCGCCGATCGGCACGATGGTCGATCTCGGCTGCGGCATCGGGGGCGACCTGATCGTCATGGCCCGCGCCGGCCTACGCGTCACCGGCGTCGAGCGCGACCCGGAGACGGCGGCCGCGGCACGTGCGAACCTGGCGGCGTTCGGTCTGCCGGGCGAGGTGCTGGTCGGCGATGCGGAGACCACCGACCTCACGCCGTACGACATGGTGTTCGCCGACCCGGCTCGGCGGGCGGATGGGCGACGGGTGTTCGACCACAACGCGTACTCGCCGCCCTGGTCGTTCGTACTGGAGGTGCTGAAGCGGACCGCGTGCGTGAAGGTGGCGCCCGGCATCCCGCATGACGCGATCCCCGACGGTGTGGAAGCGGAGTGGATCAGCGACGCCGGCGAGGTGAAGGAGGCTGCGTTGTGGTCCGGTGAGCTGTCCACAGGCGGCTCCCGGCGAGCCACGCTCCTGCCCAGCGGCGTCACCGTCACCGATGCACCGGACGCGGACACCGGTCCGGTCGGTCAGTACATCTACGAGCCCGATGGCGCAGTCGTGCGGGCCGGTCTGGTCACCGCGGTGGCCGCAGCGGTAGATGGCTGGCTTCTGGATCACCGGATCGCTTACGTCACTGCAGCGAAGTACGTCCCGACTCCGCTGGCTTCGGCGTACGAAGTGCTAGAAGAGCTTCCCTACAAGGAGAAAGCGCTGCGCTCGTGGGTCCGCACTCAGGGCATTGGGACGCTGGAGATCAAGAAGCGTGGCGTCGACCTCGATCCGGCCCAGCTGCGGAAGAAGCTCTCGCCGAAGGGCTCGGCGTCGGCGACGCTGATCATCACCCGGATCGGCCGCGACGCGGTGGCGTACTCCTGTCGTCGGATCACGTCCTGACCGCTCACGGGTAGAATCACAAGCTGTGCCCGTTGACCGCCAGCCTCTCCGCTCGGAACTCTTCCCGTCTGCGGGCGCGCATTACTGGGCATCCGGCGGCCTCAGCTCGGAGCACACCCACGACGAGGGGCACCTCGTGTACGCCGCACGGGGCGTGCTGGCCGTCCACACCGACCACGGCACCTCGATCGTTCCTGCCAACCGCCTCGCGTGGACCCCGGCCGGAGTCATGCACCAGCACCGCGCCCACGGCGAGACCGACATGCGGATCGTGTTCCTGTCGGCCTCACTGGCGCGCCTGGTCCCGGATCGTCCCGCCGTGTTCCTGGCGTCCGGCCTCGCCCGTGAAGTCGTCCTCGCTCTCACCAGCCCGCGCGATGACGACAGTGCCGCCCGCGCTCGCCTGCAGCGCGTCCTCGTCGACGAACTACATGAAGCCGCCGAGCAGCCGCTGCAACTGCCCGAGCCACGCGACGACCGGCTGCGAACGATCGCTCAGCTGCTCCACGAGAACCCGGCGGACAACACCTCACTGGCCGAGCTGGGCCGTACGGCGGGCGCCGGTGCTCGCACCCTTAGCCGGCTGTTCCACGACGAGCTCGGCATGACGTTCTACGAGTGGCGGACGCAGCTTCGGATCTACCACGCCCTCGTTCTACTAGCCGATGGCCACGACACGACGTACGTCGCGCACGCGTGCGGATGGGCGAACCCGAGCGGCTTCATCGCGGCCTTCACCGCGATCGTCGGAACCACTCCCGGTCGGCACTTGCGCTCGACGCATATTCGAACATATGATCGATCTCGCGAGCGGGTCTCCGGGTGACTCGCCGGCGGGCGAGGTGCTGCGTCCGCTGCTGCGCTCCCCCGGAGGCCCGCCACTAAGTTTTACTGTTCGTTCGACGGGGGCCGACCGTGATTCATCTGAGTACAGGAGTCTGGCAGTCAAACCGGTTGGCCGCTGACCGTTCGCCTGGGGAGCAAGCGGTGCGCACTACCCCCGGGCCTTTGCCACCTTGACCACCTGGAAGCGTTCCGTGACCGGGAGACGCAGGCGAGCCAGCGCGATCGACGCGACCGCGGCAGCCAGCGAAGACCTCCGCCCATACTGCGGAAGCGACTCGGTGCCGGCATCAATTGCGGGCGTGGAGTCCGACCGCGTGAGGGCGCTGGCTGTGAAGGTGGCGACCAGAGTGTTCCAGTCGGTGGCGCGGTGCAGCATGGGATGGGTCTCGTCCGTGAGCGCGTAGACGGTGACCGGGGTGCCGGCAGCGCGAAGGCGGTTGGCATACGCGGTGGTGGCGCGCGGGTCGGTGATGGTGTCGTCGGTCCCATGCGCGAACGTGACGGGCGCGCGGAGTTTGGTCAGCGGCTCGCCCTCCGGAAGCCAGGGAGCCAACGCCAGTACGCCGGCCACTCGGGGATGATCGCCCGCGGCAACCACTGCACGACCGCCCATCGAGTGACCGATCAGGACGACGCGGCGGATCACCGGCGGGAGTTCGTCAAGCACTGCACGCAGATCCACAGCAGGATCAGCCTCGGCGTTCCAGCCGCGGTACCGGTAGCGCATCAGACCGACCGCTGCGGTCGGTACGGCGTCCCGAGCGGCCGCCGCGAACGGCCACATGCGGAGGATGGGAGGGCGCCACAGCTCGGCGCTTTCCCGCGACTCCTCCATCCCGCCATGCGCCAGCAGGACCAGGTCGCTCGCCCCGGCCGGATTCCAGACCAGGTCCACCCCCGGCGAGGTCATGATCGGCCGTAGATGTCCGCGGGGCTCTTGCTGATGACCATCATCCGGCTCGGATCCGCCGGTTCGCTGAAGCCGTAAGACCGGTAGAGCTCATGCGCGTCCGCAGTCGCCAGCATGAAGCGTCGTACACCCTTCAAGTCCGGGTGATCGATCAGCGTCGACACCACGAACCGGCCCAGCCCGTGTCCCCGGGATTCCTCCAACACAAAGACATCCGCGAGCCAGGCGAAGGTCGCCCGGTCCGTGACCATCCGGGCAAAAGCGACCATCGACCCGTCGGCCGCATACACCCCGAGGTTCAGCGAACCCGCGATCGACTGGGCCACGACCTCCCGCGGAATCCCCGGCGCCCAGTACGACGTACTCAGGAAGCCGTGCACCACGTCGACATCGATGCGAGCCGCGTCGTCGTCCGCCTCGAACCCGTCCGGGCCAGTCCATCTCACTTGTTCAGTACCTCCGTGATCGGCATCGATGAATCGGCCGGCAGATCCAGCGGCGACGGCGCCCGACCGGCCCGCACGAGCTCCGAACCAAGCGCAGCAACCATCGCGCCGTTGTCCGTGCAGAGCCCAGGCCGCGGCACCCGTACGGCGATCCCCGCCGCAGTGCACCGCTCTTCCGCCATCGCCCGGAGCCGCGAGTTCGCCGCGACCCCGCCACCGATCAGCAGATGCTCGAACCCGCGATCCTTACAAGCGTCGATCGCCTTACGCGTGAGCACATCGCAAACCGCCTCCTGGAAGGCAGCCGCGACATGGTTCACCGGCACGTCCTCTCCGTCCCGGCGACGAGCCTCGACCCAGCGCGCGACCGCGGTCTTCAAACCAGAGAACGAGAAGTCGAACCGGTGCCGCTCCAGATCCCGCTGCGAGGTCAGCCCCCGCGGGAACTTCACGTACAGCCGGTCCCCGCCGTCACGCGCCGCCTTGTCGATATACGGCCCACCGGGGAACGGCAGCCCGAGCACCCGCGCGACCTTGTCGAACGCCTCGCCCGCCGCGTCGTCGATCGTGCTTCCCATCGGCACCACGCCGTCGGTGATGTCCTCGACCGACAGCAGCGACGAGTGCCCACCGGACACCAGCATCGCGACGCAGCCCTTCGGCAGATCACCGTGCTCCAGTGTGTCCACCGCGACATGAGCAGCCAGGTGATTCACGCCGTACAACGGCTTGTCGAGCGACAGCGCCAAACCCTTGGCCGCGGCAACGCCGACCAGCAACGCGCCGGCCAGACCAGGCCCGCTGGTCACCGCGACGGCGTCGACGTCGGTCGGTTTGATCCCGGCCGTCTCGCAAGCCCGGCGGATCGTCGGGACCATCGCCTCGAGGTGCGCCCGGCTGGCCACCTCGGGTACGACGCCGCCGAACCGCGCATGCTCCTCGACGCTGGATGCGATCGCGTCGGCGAGCAGCGTCTGCCCGCGGACGATCCCGACACCGGTCTCGTCGCACGACGTCTCGATCCCCAGAATCAGGGGCTCGTTCATTGTTCCTCCCGCCACCGCATGATCACCGCGTCCTCGCCGCCACCGTAGTACCCACGCCGCCGGCTGATCTGTTCGAAACCGAAACCCCGGTACAGCCCGACCGCCGATTCGTTGCTCGCAGCAACTTCTAGTAAGACCGTCCGGCCGGCGCACCGGGCCAGCGCCGCCGTCATCAACTGCCCGCCGATCCCGGTACCGCGCTCGGCCGGCGTCACCGCGATCCGCAGTACCTCGACCACGTCGAGCGCAACGGATGGCACCAGCAGTACGACGTACCCGACCACCGAACCCTCGTCGGCAACGAGGATCACGCGATCCTCAGCCAGCCGGTCGAACTCGTCTGTCCACGCGACCGTACTCCAGGCTTGAGACCCGAAGGACAGCGAGTCGAGCGCGACCAGCGCCGGCAGATCGTCGGTGACGGCAGCCCGAATGGCAGGTCTCACTTGGGCAGCACGCTCTTCGGCCCGCCGGACATTGTCACGTCCGGACGCCGCAGGTACAGCGGATCCGGTACGACGACCTCGAGCGTCCCGGTCGCCACTCCCTCAGCCAGCACCTCGGCCGACGGATACTCGGCGACGTCGTCGGTCGGCACTCCCAAGACCTCGCCATAAAGCACCGCACCCCGGCCGATCACCGGAAGACCGGACAGCACGTGCGCGACCTCGGCCGGCTTGTCGACCGCAGGTCCTTCCAGCCGTCGACGGCTGCCGTCCGCGGCCGGACCGTCGTACAGCGCCCAGTAGATCTCCTTGCGCCGCGCGTCCGTCGCGACCGCGACCGGCAACGACAGCGTCGACTGCCGCGCCAGGATGTCCAGGCTGCAGACCCCGGCGACCTCGATCCCCAGCACCTCGCCCATCGTCCGCGCCGTCACCAGCCCGACCCGCAATCCGGTGAACGGACCAGGCCCAACGCCGACGGCGATACGAGTCAGGTCGCGCGGCGTGATCTCCGCTGAAGCAAGCGCGGATGCGATCGCCGGCGCGAGCAACTCTCCGTGCCGCAAGGCGTCCACAGTTGTCGACGAGGCAACGATCTCGCCGGCCGGCGTAGCCAGTGCGACCGTGACGGCCGCGCTCGAGGTGTCAAAGGCAAGCAACATGTCAGCTCTTCTCCAGTACGGACACTCGAACGCCGGACGCGGCCCAGCGCGGACCCACCGGTGTGATCCGCAGCGCCCGGGTCTCGTCGGTGTCGTCGTCGCCACGGGTCACCACGACGTCCAGCCGGTCCGGCGCCAGCGCCTCGGCCAGCCCATGACCCCACTCGACCACCGTCACCGCCTCCTCGAGGCTCGCGTCCAGGTCAAGATCGTCGAGCTCGGCGAACCCACCGAGCCGATAAGCATCCACGTGCACCAGCGCCGGACCACTCGCCAGCGACGGATGCACCCGCGAGATCACGAACGTCGGCGACGTGATCGCACCGCGCACCTTCAACCCGGCCCCGAGGCCCTGTGTGAACGTGGTCTTCCCGGCACCGAGATCACCGGACAGCACGAGTACGTCGCCCGCCCGCAACTGCCCGGCCAGCTCCGCGCCGATCGCCTGCATGTCGTCCGCCGTCGGCACCGTCAACTCGACCGGCATTGCCTTGGCGTAGATCAGGTTGTGGTCCTGCTGCTCAACAACGGAGTACCCACGGCGTCGCCAGAACTCGACGGTGTCGGGCAGCTCGACCCGCGCGATCAGCTGGACCCGGCTCAGTCCCCGCTGTACTGCGACCTCCTCCGCGCACCCGACCATCGCGGACGCGACGCCGTGCCCCTGATGACGCGGATCGACCGAGACGCGGCGCAGGTTGAGTACGTCGCCGATCACCTCGAACAGCACGGCCCCGGCAGGTACGCCGTTGCTGCGAACCAGCAGCCCGCCGTGCTCAGCGATCGCGGCCGCCACCGTCGTCGCGTTCTCGGACAACGCGGTCGACGGCGGGTCGAGCACCCGCCGAGCGGAGAACGCATGATGAATGACCGCCACGATCTCGTCCACGTGGTCAGAGGTCGCGTCGACAACATGCAAGTCGGTCATGTGTGTCCCAAGGATTGTTCGGCTCGCTCGATCATGCCAAGGAGGGCCGCGGTGAATTCACGGTGGTGCTCGATCAGGCCGAGGTGGCCACAGTTCTTCACCTCGACCAGCTCGGCGCCGGGCACTCGGCGGACGATCTCCTCGGCGTGGGTGAACGGGGTCAGCTGATCCTTGTCGCCACCGACGACCACGCATTCGACCTTCTGCAACGGCTCGAGCGCATCGAACTTGTCGTGCTGCGAGAAGATCGGGTAGAACTCCGCGATCACCTCGATCGGAGTAGCCGCGATCATCTCGTTGACGAACTCGGTGAACGCCGGCGGCACCTCGGAGCCGAACGAGTACTTCCGGGTCAGCAGGTAGCTGATGTCCGAGCCGGCCTTCCGGCTGCGCTCGACCACGTCCGGGATCCGCGCCAGCGCGGCGACCGTCGGCGTCGCGAGAGACCGTGCGAGCATGCCGAGTTTCCCCGGGAACACGATCGGTACGCCGTCCAGCCCGCCCGCGCTGGTCGAGCACAGGCCGACGCCGATCACCCGGTCACCGAACAGCTCCGGGTGCTGCTCGGCCAGCGCCATGATCGTCATACCGCCCATCGAGTGACCGATCAGGATGACCGGACCGGTCGGCGCGAACCGCTCGATGATCCCGTACAGGTCCTTGCCGAGCTGGTCGATGCTGACGTGATCCTTCGGCGACCGCCCGGACCGTCCGTGCGAGCGGTGGTCGTAGAACACCATCGTGCCGATGCCGGCCAGGTCGCGGCGCTCGAAGTGCCAGGCGTCCATGTTCAGCCCGTAGCCGTGGGCGAAGATCACTGTCAGGTCCTCGGGCGGCAACGGCAGCTTGCGGCTGAACCGCCGCTTCGGCGGAGGCTCGGGTCGCCGCGACCGCTTCAGCTCATCGACCTCGACGTACAGCTCGACGCCGTCGTCGGCGGTGAAGATGTACGGCGTACCGCGCTGCGAGCCGAACGGCTCGGCCTCGAGTTGCTTGCGCTGACCCGATCGCCGGCCGATCACCTGCCGCTCGACCGCGACCCCGGCCGCGGCACCTGCGGCCAGCACACCGACCGCGGCTCCGATCAGACCGGCGGTCCGCCCTGCTTTGGACACGACCGGTCTACCTTTCGCTATCTACGTACCTGCGCGGGATCCGAGGGCCCAGGCGGGTGACGATCTCGTAGTTGATGGTGCCGGCCGCGTCGGCCCAGTCGTCCGCCGTCGGCTCACCGGAAGTACCCGGGCCGAACAGCACGACCTCATCCCCCGCGGCGGCCTGGTCGTCCTCGAGGTTGACCACGCACTGGTCCATGCAGATCCGGCCGACGACGGTACGACGCTTGCCGCCGGACTGGACCGGTGCTCCGTTCGAGGCGTGCCTCGGCAGACCATCGCCGTACCCGAGCGGGATCAGACCCAGCGTCGACGGCCGTGGCGCGGTCCAGGTCAGGCCGTACGAAACGCCCGCACCGGTCGGCACTCGCTTCACCATCGCGAGCCGCGCCCGCAGCGTCATCGCAGGGATCAGCCCGAGTTCGGACGACGGCAACGCATGCCCGAACGGCGACAAGCCGTACGTCGCCACGCCCGGACGGACCAGGTTGAAATGGGTCTCGGGTAACGCCAGCGTCGCCCCGGAGTTGGCCAGGTGCTTGAACTCGGCATCGATCCCGAACGACTCCGCAACCTCGATCGCCTCGGTGAACGTCGCCAACTGCGACTCGTTCACCGGACTCTTCGGCTCGTCGGACGACGCCAGATGCGACCAGATGCCCTTGATCTCGATCCGCCCGGACGCCTGCTCACGGACCGCGGCCCGGATCAACGCCGGCCATTCCTCCGGTACGGCGCCACCGCGCGACATCCCGGTGTCGATCTTGAGATGCACTCGCGCGGGACGGTCCGTCACGCCGGCGGCCAGCTCGTCGATCTCCCACGGCGCACCCGCGGACAGGTCGATCCCGGCCGCGATCGCGTCGGTCAGCGGCTCACCGGGCGTGGTCAGCCAGCAGAAGATCGGTCCGGTGTCACCGGCTTCGCGCAGAGCGAGTGCTTCCTCGAGCACCGCGGCGCCGATCCAGCCGGCTCCGGCCTCGCGGGCAGCGCGGGCGACCTGGACCATTCCGTGCCCGTACCCGTCGGCCTTGACCACAGTCATCACCTGGGCACCCTCGGCACGGCCACGCAGCGTGGCCACGTTGTGGCGGATCGCCGCTAGATCGACGACCGCCTCCGCGCGGACCGGGTGTGACTGAGGAGTAGACATGGTCCGTCCAGTGTCTCAGGCGCGATCGATGAGGTCCGCCAGGGCCGCCATGTCGTCGAAAACCGTGTTGGCATCGGAAAGTTTCGCCGGGTCGGTCATCCCGGCGTACCCGAAGACCTTCATCCCGGCCGCGACCGCCGCGGCGACACCGAGCGGGCTGTCCTCGATCACCAGACAACCGGCCGGTTTCACGCCCATCGAACCCGCCGCGTGCAGGAACAGATCGGGTGCGGGTTTGCCGTGAGCAACGTCCTCCGCGCTGAAGATCCGGCCCTCGAACCGGTCCAGGAATCCGACCGCGGTCAACGCCGTACGAATCCGCTGATGGGTGCCGGATGAGGCCAGGCAGTACGTGATGCCGCGGGCGTCCAGGTGGTCGAGGACAGCCTCGACACCCTTGATCGGCTGGAGGTGGGCGAACCCATCGAAGAGCTGTTGGTGGTACCGGTCCTCGAGGTCAGCCGGCAACGGCCGCCCGAGCTCTGCCTCAGTCTTCTGCCGCATCGAGGCCATCGAGCCGCCCATGAAGTCCCGCACGGCCTCCTCGAAGGTGTACGGCAGTCCGGCCTCGGTGAGCAGCCCGGCCAAGATGGTGTTGGCCAGCCGCTCGGAGTCCACCAGCACACCGTCGTTGTCGAAGATCACGAGTTCGATCACGTGAGAAACCCTAAGCGGCCACCGCATCGATGCGGTGGCCGCCGGGGTACGCGAGAGCGATCTGGGTCAGTTCTCCTGGATGGAGAAGTCGGTGAAGTTGAAGCGCTGCTTGGTGTTGCCGGTGGAGACGACCTCGACGCCGTAGTCGACCTGCCAGGTGGTCGCCTTCGGGGCCCAGCCGCGGGTGCTCATGTCGTTGAAGAAGCTGGCCAGCGGCATCGTGCCGGACTTCTGCGTCACCTGGGACACGTACGCGGTGTAGCCGTTCTCGTGCCACACGTCGTAGGTGAAGCCACCGAACGTCACGGTGCCCTTCTTATCGCCGGCCGGGGTCTGGCCCTTGTTGTCGGTCCAGATCATCAGCTCGTTGTTCAGGTCGTCACCGACCCAGATGTCGAACGCGACGTCGTACACACAGGCGGGGCAGTTGGCCGGCGTGCTCGCCGCGAACTTGGCCGACTGGATCTTCGACAGCGCGACGTTGTTGTAGTCCTTGTGCACGTTCGGGTACGCCTGGACGCCGTTGTCGCCCGGCTTCGGCTGGGTCACGTCGAGGAACCAGTTGTTGTAGTTGCAGGCGCTCAGCGTGTACGTGCCGTTGTCGTTGTTCCACATGTTGTTGTGGACGTAGTACGCACCGAAGTCCCGGCCGTCGCCCTGGTTGTCCGTCGACGTGGTGACGAACGACGGGTTGGTGCAGGTCGCGCTCGGGCTGCCGGTCGACGTGGGCGTCGTCGTGGTCGGCGGGGTCGTCGTGGTCGGCGGCTTGGTCGGCGTCGTCGTGGTGTGCGTCGGCGTCGCGGTCGGAGTCGTCGTGGTCGGCGGCTTCGTCGGGGTCGCCGTCGTGGTCGGCGTGACGGTCGGCTTCGGCGTGGTCGGAGTCGTCGTGGTCGGCGGCTTCGTCGGGGTCGCCGTCGTGGTCGGCGTGACGGTCGGCTTCGGCGTGGTCGGCTGCGACGCGACGGCCGTGAAGTCGTAGTGGACCGTGTAGGTCAGCTTGGTGCCGGCCCGGTACTTCTTGCCGTCGTAACGCAGTGCGCGCAGACGGTAGCTCTTGTCGGTGGTGCGGGTCGGGTCCACCGACACCATCGCCGGACCAGAGGCGGTCGCGGTGATCGCGACCGGCTTCTGGCCGAATCCGTGCAGGACCGTGCAGCCAGAGGACGCGTCCAGGACGCACGTCTCGACGCGTCCGACGCTGGGAAGTGCGGTAACCGTGCTGTCCGCGGCGGCCGCGGTCGAAACCGGCGAGTCCTTGGACGCGTGCACGACGATCGGTACGGCGACCAGACCGGCGAGCGCGAGAAAGACCGCTGGAATGACCACGCGGCTCCGGGCAGTTCGGATGGGGGGCATGCGAAGAGTTCCTTAGTGTGCTCGACGGACCGCCCTGCTGCCCCAGAACTCCAGTGCGGCCCTCAACTGTTCGATCGATTCCCCAGAGGGCCGGTTCCCCGGCCATGTCATGCGCTTCGCTCTCGCGTACGGCGGTGACGTTATCGAACCGTGATCAAGCCTGCCAACCCCCGGGACCAACTTAACGCAACGCGAACGTACCGCACGGCGTCCTCAGAGTGTGAGCAAACAGATGATCGCCCTCGCCGGAGCCAGTCTGCTGCTGTTCTCAGTTGCCGCCTGCGGCCACGACGCCGCGCCCGGGGCCGGGACTGCGACCGAGGCCACGCTGATCGGTAAGACGTTCCTGTCCAACGCTGTCACCGAGAACGGGAAGCCGAAGCAGCTCGCGCCGGGTACGCGGGTGCGGCTGCAGTTCACCGACGACGGAAAACTGGTCGCCGACGCCGGCTGCAACTCGATGCAGGCCAAGGTGTCAACGAACGACAGCAAACTCACGCTGGACAAGCAAATCACGCAGACCCTGATGGGCTGCCTCGGTCAACTGCAGTCGCAGGACGGCTGGCTGAGCGGCGTGCTCCGGGCCACGCCGAGCTGGAAGCTGGACGGCAGCAAGCTCGACCTCACCGCGGGCAGTACGACGATCTCACTGACCGACAAGAAGGTCGTCGAGCCCGATCTGTCCATCGACGGCACCAAGTGGGCGCTGTCCTCGGTGATCACCGGCCAGGCCGCGTCACACACGGCCGGTTCCGAGAAGGCGTGGCTGACGCTGAGCGGCGAACGCGTCACCGGCTCGACCGGTTGCAACGACTTCCAGGGCACGGTCGCGCGATCGACCGGCAAGCTCACGTTCGGTGAGCTTGCCACCACCCGCCGGGCCTGCGCCGGCGAGCCCGCGAAGCTGGAATCCCAACTGCTGAAGGGACTGAAGGGCGACGTGACCTACCAGGTCGACGGCTCGACCCTGAAGCTACGCTCCTCCTCCGGCGACGGTCTGGACTTCACCGCCCAACGTTGATGTCGAAGGCCTGCACCTCGTTCTTCGTCGTTTCGTAGGACACGAGCAGGTGGCCGTGGTCCTTCAGCTGCGTGCGTTGGGCCGCGGTCAGCGGGATCGTCCAGTGCTGGACCCCGCGGGTGATCGCTTGGGTGGCCTGCTTGACCAGGTGACCGCTCATGTCCGGCGACCACGGTGGCGTGGCGCCGTCGGTGATGGCACACGGTGTGAACCCGTAGTCCGGTGCCGGGTCCGTCGTACAGGACGTCGTCCAGACCGGGATCGCGGCCAACTGGCCGCTCGTCAGGAAGGCACGAGCCGTGCCGGATCCCTTCGACGAGGTGACCAGGTCGACCCCAGTCGGTCGGACGTGGCTGGACAGGATCTTCAGGTCGTCGGTCGGGACGCGCCCGGAGATCGGTACGCCGTTCCGCGCTGACTGGGCGATGGTCTGCGGCGACAGGGCGCCGTTCAGGTTCGGGTTCGAGACGTCCGGCGGCCCGGCCACGGTCGGGCGATCCGCGGGCGGGGCGTAGCCGGGCAGGGTGGCGAGTCCCCAGCGGTACGGGTCGGACTGCACGGACCCGAGCGCCGACCAAGCGAGTCGCGTGCTCATGTCGATGTGCCGCAACGTCGTCGTACCGGGTGCTGAGGTGTCGTCGTTGTCGTACGGCGTGATGTTCAGACCGAGCCGGGACGGGTCGACGGCGGCCGGGAGGTCGGCCATCGGGATCTTCACCTCGAGGTCATAACCGCCACCGGCGTACGCGTGCGGCACCGTGGTCTCGTTGCTCCCGACCCACTGTGCGGTCGAGGCGACCTGGACGCCGGGCGCGTTGCCGGTGTCGAGCGCGCCGCTGGAGTAGCCCTGGTGGTTGTCCGCGTCGCGTTCCCAGCACGGGCCGCCGCTCTGGCTGAACGGGAAGATGCCGAGCTTGAACGTGTTCGCGGTGTCCATCAGCGCTTCGGACGAGTTGCCGCGCGGGTCGAGCAGGATCTCGACCGAGTCGGCTTGCCAGTGACCGACACATTCGGCCGGCGTCACGGCGTACGACTGGTAGTCGTCGCGGACGTGGACGAAGAAGTACAGCGCGTCGTTCGACCAGCTGACCTTCGCCGTACTGCCTTCTCCTGTTGACGAAACGCCACAGTCGTCCACGCCGGTGCAGGTTGTCGCGCCCTGCCAGATCCGGCCGAGGTCGAGCGTCGGGCCCGGGTACTCACCCGGATCCGCCTTGCCGTCGACGACCGGAGTCGCCTGCGGAATGACCGTCGTCGGGACCAGCGTAAGCGTCAGCGTTTCACTACCGGTCGCGGTGCGGATCGGGATGTTCACGTTCTGCTGGGCGGGCAGGGTCGTATCGGTGTTGGTGAGCTTGAACGTGACGGTCACGTCCGCGCCGGGTGCGACGTCGTACGGCTTGGACGCCGCGTCGAGGGTGAAGTCGGCCGGGACGTCGAGTGAGACCGCTCCGGTCTGTTGCTTCGTCGACCAGTTGTGCACGACAACGGGTACGTCGATGGTCTGGCCGATGCCCATCGACTGGATCGCCTGCGACCGGCCGAGACGGTCAGCCTGCGGCGCGGTGTTCTGCAGCCACTCGTCGTACTCCTGCCAGTTGCCCCAGCGCTGGAAGCGTCCCTCGGCGGCGGCGACGATGCGTACGACGTTGTCCGTGTAGCCGGACGCGTGCTTGGTCGTGTAGAGCGCCGAGACCTTCGCGTTCTGGTCGACCGTTGCGTTGGCGGCCGGGGTGACGTTGAAGGTGATGTCGGCGCTCGATCCGGACTTCACCGACTTCGGTCCATCGGTGGTCCAACCCGCCGGAACGGTCAGCGCTACGTTGCCTTTGGCAAGCTTTCCGCGCAGGTGCAGGGTCGCCTGGAAGGGCTCGCCGGCGACGTTGTAGAACCGGGAGAAGGTGAGGTACTCGAGCGTTCCCAGCGGCAGTCCGCCGGGGTCGGGTTTGGTCGCACCGAACAGGATCGCGTCGTCACGACCGGCCGATGGATTGCTGTTCGGCTGGAACGGTACGAACGATTCCGTCATCCCGAACCGTGGACAGGCCGGGACCGAAACCCCCTTGTACATAACGCGACTCTGCGTCGGGTACGCCGACCGGCCCTCATCCGAGACCTGCTGCCAGATCTTCGGCGTACCAGTGGTCTGCCCTTGCGAGTTCCCCGCCGGCCACTTGTACGGCGAGTTGTAGCCGGTCCACACGCCCGCGACGGTGTCGACGCCGGTAGGCGTGAACCCGGTGGTGCAGTTCGCGGCCGTCGTCGTACCTCCGGTGCCCGTCGTACTGCCGCCGGAGAAGACCTTCTTCACCTGCCAGGTGCTGAGCGCGTGCGGCCCCTTCAGCTGCTCGGGGAACATGGTCGGATCGGCGGCCGCGATGACACCTTCCCAGATCAGCCGTCCGGCCTGCTGGTGGTTGCCGTGCCCGGCGGCCAGCGTCGGCGTGAACCCGATGTAGACCTCGGGCTGCGTCTCGCGGATCACCCGCGTGACCCGGCGTAGCGTCTCCTGCTCGTCCCAGAAGTACTGCGTCAGCGGCGCGCTCTGGTTGTAGAAGAAGTCGACCCGGTCGAGGTTGTAGATGTCGACCGTGCCGGACCGGTAGTGCGCGACCCGGTCCTCGTTCTCCCGGCGCAGGCCGAGGTCGGGACCGAGCTCGTTGCCGGCCGCGTTCCCGCCACCCTCACCGCGGGTCACCATGATCACGCCGCACTTGGTGCCGTACAGCTGATGCCAGACCCCACACGGCCCGATGAAACTCGTGTCGTCGTCGGGATGGGCCCACTCCCCCATCACGTCGATCTTCGTTTGTCGATCAGCTACGTACGGCTTCGTCGTCGCCACCGCCGGTATCGGCAAGACAGCGAGCAGGACAAGGACCATGAACCCCACGAATCGCTTCACGTGCACACTCCAAAGGCGGCGGAGGCAGCAGCATCCCCAGTCCTACGTCCGAGAAGGTAGACCGCGCAACAGGAATCGCGCGCCTGCGGTCAGCCCCCGCGTGCTCCGCAGCCGCTACTTCGTCGCTCCGCTCCTCAACGCGCCCACTACGCCCGCTCCCACCCACCCCCCGGCTGCCGCCGGTGCATCCCTTCCGGCTGTCGCCGGACCTTCGGCTGGCGCCGGGCCTTCCGGCTGTCGCCGGGACCTGCGGGCTGTCGCCCTCCCCCTGCGCGCTGGCGCGCGTGCGACTGCGTCGGCGAGGCGCCTGCTCGTAGATAGCTGAATGGATCGAGCCGTTCACCCACGACCGACCTCTGCCCCGACGGAACTCGTGCTCGGCAAACCCTCATCGACGTGTTGCGTTTGCTTCGTTTATTGCGGATACTGCGGTTATGGATCGTTGATGAGTGCCGGCGGTCTATAGGAGGAGCAACTATGAGTCCCGCAGATCATGCCCCGGTACGCCCGGACGCCACCGAGGTCGAGGCGGCCGGCGTTGCGATGCGCCGTGTCAAGAAATACCTGTCCACCCACGCTGATGAGCGCGATATCCGGGTGGTGGTTGGTGGGGATCCAGACGACACTCTGTCTCTGCCGCGAGGTGCTGTGGAGCTTCTCGCGCGGATTCTTGCGCACATGGCCGCCGGCCAAGGTGTGTCGGTGGTCCCTGCCCACGCCGAGCTCACGACTCAGCAGGCGGCCGATCTGCTGAACGTCTCCAGGCCCTACCTCATCGGCCTGCTGGATGCAGGCGAGATCGAGTACCGGAAGGTGGGGAAGCATCGCCGCGTGCGCGCAGCCTCCCTGATGGATTACAAGCGCAAGGACGACCACGAACGCCGCGAAATCGCCGACGAACTGACAGAGCTCAACCAGGACATGGGTCTGTACTGACGTGCCATTCATCGTCGTCTACGACGCCAACGTTCTCTATCCGAACAGCCTGCGCGACCTACTCATCCGAGTCGCACAGGCCGGTGCGCGTCACCGGTTATGAGCCGCTGATCGAGGTGCTCGACCTGCCTGACGCCAACGACCGACATGTACTCGCCGCCGCGATCAAAGCCAACGCGCAAGTGATCGTTACGGAGAACACGAAGGACTTCCCGTCTGCGAAGTTGGCGTCCTGGAATGTCGAGGCGAAGAGCGCGGACGACTTCGTCCTCGACCTGATCGACCTGAATCAGCAGGCGGTCTATGCACAGGTCCAGCGCATGGCCGACGCGTGGAGGAACCCGCCTGGCACCGTCGAGGACGTTCTCGACTCCCTTGAGCACATCGGCCTGATCGGAACCGCCGCAGCCCTACGAGCCTGATCCCGAAGACGGGCCCGGATGCTCTGATCGGGCGTACCAGCTTCGCCACAGCTGGCGCGACTGATTCTGCGGACGCTTGGTGGGTCTGCGTGCCTGTCGGTCAGCCGCGCAGCAAGTAGCGCGTGGCTTCCGGTAGAGCGGCCGCGACAGACATCGCGGTGATTGGGCCTGAGGAGGAGGCTAGGTTGGCGGCCGCCGCGTGCAGGTATGCACCGACGCTGCCCGCATCCAGGGGCGACAATCCGCCGGCTAGGAGAGAGCCGCAGAGGCCGGCTAGGACGTCGCCGGCTCCTGCGGTGGCTAGCCAGGGGGTGGCGTTCAGGTTCACCCGGACCTGGCCGTCCGGACTGGCGATCACCGTCGTCGCACCTTTGAGCAGGATGGTCACGTCGAACCGCTCGGCCGCGAGCCGCGCGTACTTCAACCGCTCGGCTTCTACGGTCGCGCGATCGACGTCCAGCAGTCGGGCGAGCTCACCAGCGTGCGGAGTTGCGAGTACGTCGACGTGGTCGCCGGCGTCGTCCAAGGCCTTCAGGCCGTCGGCGTCGAGGACTACGGGCTCCTCGGCGTCGAGGAGTTCGCGGATGAGGGGGATGTCCAGCTCGTCGCCCAAGCCCGAGCCGATCGCCCACGCCTGCACGCGGCCGTTGCCGGCGACGATCTCGGGATGGGCGGCGCGGACCGCTTCGGCGACGGTGTCTGGGCCGACGTACCGGACCATGCCGACCGGTCCGCCAAGGGCACCGGAGGCGGCGATGACGGCGGCGCCGGGGTACTGCGTGGAGCCGACCATCAGACCGAGTACGCCGCGGGAGTACTTGTCGGACTCGCCATGCGGGACTGGGTAGAGGTTGCGGATGTCCGCGGCTTGGAGGGACTCGACCGCGGCGGGTGGGAGGTCCAGGCCGATGTCGACGAGGTGGACCGGGCCGCAGGCGGTCGCGGCGGGGTCGATGAAGTGGCAGATCTTGTGGGTGCCGAACGTGACGGTGAGGGCCGCGTTGACGTGCGGCTCGGGCGTCTCGCCGGTGTCGACGTCGACGCCGGACGGGGTGTCCACGGCGACGATCGGTACGTCGTACTGCTCGGCGAGCTGGACTGCCGCCAGAGCGTCGGGGCGGAGGCCGGGGCGGCCGCCGATGCCGACGATCCCATCGACGACCAGGTCGGCGGTCGGGATGTCATCAGTGGATCCCACCCGTCCGCCAGATGTCTTCAATGCCTGGAGACCGAGTTCGTGGACCTTGGATGAGAGCAGTACGGCGGTCACCTGCGCGCCACGCCGGGCGAGGCGGGCACCGGCGTACAGGGCGTCGCCGCCGTTGTCGCCGGATCCGATCAGCAGGACCACGCGGGCGCCGTACGTGCTGCCGAGGAAGTTGCTGATGGCAACCGCCAGGCCGGTCGCGGCGCGCTGCATCAGCGTGCCTTCGGGCAGGCGTGCCATCAGGTCGGCCTCGGCGGCGCGGACCTGTTCGACGGTGTGCGCGCGACGCATGGTCAGCCCTCCAGGATCACCACGGCCGAGGCGATGCCCGCGTCGTGGCTGAGCGACAGGTGCAGGTTCTGGACCCCGAGCCGGGACGCCTGCGCCGCCACGGTCCCGCTGATCTCCAGCCAGGGCCGGCCGGTCTCGTCGGTCTGTACTTCGGCGTCGTGCCAGTGCATACCCGCGGGGGCGCCGAGCGCCTTCGCCAGCGCCTCTTTGGCGGCGAAGCGGGCCGCCAGCGAGGCCGGCGGTTTGACCGCCTCCAACGGCGTGAACACCCGCTCCCGCAAACTCGGTGTCCGTTCCAGCGTGCGCATGAACCGATCCACGTCGACCACATCGATACCCACGCCGACGATCATGCGGGCCAGCCTAACCCTGAGGTCCGACGGTGGATTGGCGGACTCGGATTTCGACAGCGAGGTCCAGCCGGAGCGCGGCGGGAGTCTGGCCGCGGGCGAGGTCGAGGACGACGCGGGTGGCCAGCTCGGCCATCCGGTGCAGGGGCTGGTGGATGGTGGTCAGGGCCGGCGTGACCCATTCCGCCAGCGGCAGGTCGTCGTACCCGATCACCGAGAGGTCGCGCGGGATGTCCAGACCGAGTTCGCGCGCGGCCTGGTAGACACCGAGGGCCTGCATGTCGCTACCGGCGAAGATCGCGGTCGGGCGGTCCGGCAGGTTCAGGAGGGCGAGCGCCTCGCGGTAACCGCCTCCGACCTCGAAGTCGCCGTACCGGATCAGCCCGGGATCGACCTCGATGCCGGTCGACCGCAACGCGTCGGTGTAGCCGTCCACCCGCTGGCGCGAGCAGAGCGTGTCGACCGGTCCGCCGATCATCCCGATCCGGGTGTGCCCGAGGGTCCGCAGATGCGCCGTCGCCATCCGCCCGCCGTTCCAGTTCGCCGAGCCGATCGACGGTACGTCGTCACCCACGTCCCCGACCGGATCGACCACCACGAACGGGATCCGCCGCGCCTCCAGCTGCGCCCGCTGATCGGCGTCCAGGTCGGAGAACACCATGATCACACCGAGCGGACGCCGGTTCAGCACCGACTCGATCCACTCCTGCCGCGGCCGCAGCGCCCCACCGCACTCGGACAGCACCAGCTCGACACCTTCGGCACGGGCGACCTCTTCGACCCCGCGGATCAGCTCCATCGCCCACTCGCCGCCGAGCTGGTTGAAGACCAGGTCGATCATCGGACTGGCCGACGTCCCCGAGCCGCGCCGCCGGTACCCGTGCTGCTGGATCAGGCTCTCGATCCGGGCCCGGGTCTCCTCGGCCACGTCCGCGCGCCCGTTCAGCACCTTGGAGACGGTCGGCGCCGACACCCCGGCCTGCTCCGCAATTTTCGCAATGGTCGGCCGCTCACCCACGACGCCTCCAGGCTCGAAACTTTCGGCCAGACTACCGATGAATCGTCCGGCCGTGTGCATCCGGTACGCCGCTGAGCCGGTAGAAGAACGTGTTCACCTGGTCGCGCCACTCGCGCGCGTTCGCCAGTTGCGCCTCGAACCGGTCGGTGATGTTCTCCCGCACGACCGGCTCGAACCGCTCGGAGATGACTCGCCACCGCGCGACCATCGCCTCCACCTCGGCGTACCCCTGGAAGTGCGTGTCGTAGATGTGTTGCAGCACTGTGCTGCCGTTCTGCAACACGTGGTCATAGGCAACGTGATGGAAGAAGAGCAGCAGCTCGTCAGGACAGGTGTTGACGTCCTCGTACATGCCGGCGAGCGGCTCCGGATACTGCCCGGTGAACCCGGATCCGGTCTTCACGGTCCGGTCCACACCGACGCCGTACCGATCCGCGAAGTGGTACGTCCCCCAGGCCGAGTACTCGTACCCGTTGACGCTCGGACCGTAGTGCGTCGTCGGCATCACCATGTAGCCAACGCCCAGCGGCGCCGTGTAGCGCTCGTACGTCCGCCACGACCCGGACATGATCGTGACCAGCTCACTCCTGGTCCGGTCGTCCATCGCGAACGTCGCCGCCACCCACTCGTGCAGCAGGCTGACCGGGTCGGCGGCCGGATCCCAAGCCAACCGACCGAATGCGTAGAGGTTGCTCTGGGCAAGTTTGTGACCGGTCCAGTTGGGGTCGTCACCAACGTTGGACACGGCAACGATCGCACCGATGCGGTCGGCAACAGTTGCCCCGCCGCCACCGGACGTGTCGAACTGCAGGATCTCCCGCCACCACGGCCCGAGATAGCACAGGTCCTTCTGCTGGCCGGAGTACTCCTGCGTCACCTGCAACTCGAGCGCGAACGCGGTCTCCTGCAACTCCCCGAGCAACGGCGACATCGCCTCCCGGACCTGGAAGTCCAACGGCCCGTGCTTGACCTGCAGTACGACGTTCTCCTCGAACCGCCCGTCCAGCGGGATGAACTGGTCGTACGCCGCACGCGCCCGGTCCGTCAGCCGATGCCTCCAGTCATGACCCTGCTCGCCGCCGGAACCCCGCCAGAACAAGGTCCCGCCGTACGGCGCCAGTGCGCGAGCAAGCAGATTCGCACTCTCGGCATGCGGCGGCCGACCCGTCCGCACGACGAGCCCGCCGAAGTCCGGTACGGCGTCGTACACGCGGCCGACCATGGTCGACCACCAGCGGGCGACCCGCTCGTCCGACGGGTCGTCGGTGAACTCGACCACCAGGCTGACCGCGATCCCGTACTCGCGGAACACCGAAGCCAGCCGCGCCACATCCGGCAGCTCGGCGTTCGCGAAGGAGACCGCGTTGATCCCGATCGACGCCAGCAACCGCGCGTACGCACGGACCCTGGTCAGATCGGGCACCACACCGCCGTCGCGCAAGAATATCGATCCACCCGAGTAGCCGCGCTCGACCGAGCCGGACAGCTGATCGGTGTGATCCAGCATCCGGATCGGCACGGCCGGCTGCTCGACGACGGTGAAGTCACCGCTCATCCACTCGAAGTACCGGAGCACGTAGAAGTAGCCGTACAGCAGTCCGTGACCGCCCTCCGCCGCGACGACAAGATCGTTGCCGCGTCGCACCACTACGAACCCCTCGACCCCGAGTCCGTGCTCGGGTACGGCGGCCTCGACCTCACGCCACAAAGGGGTTTCGCGCACCCGCGTCAAGGTGCACACGGCAACTTGTACGTCGGTACGGACGCGGCGGATCTGCCGGAGCTCCGCGCGGATCGTCTGGGCGAGCGCTCCCGAGGCATGCACGGTCACCTCGGGCAGCTGCTGGGTACCGAGCCAGGCGTGATCGGTCATCGGGCGATGATTTTCGCACACCAGCCGGTCACCGAAACTTTCGAACGTGGTCCAGTTGAGACGAAGGCCACGTCGGCCCGGTGTGGGTGCATTCCGCGCCGGTGGGAAGAATGGGCCACATGCTGCAGCCGTCACGGGAGGTGACTCCCTACACCGAGCTCGACCGGGCCACCTGGGCGCAACTGGCCGAGAGCACGGTCTCCCCGCTGACGGCGGACGAGGTCGAGCGGCTGCGCGGTCTCGGTGACGAGATCGACATGGACGAGGTCCGCGAGGTGTACCTGCCGCTGTCGCGGATCCTCTCGCTGTACGTCCGGCACGCCCGCGCCCTGCACGCGGACACCGAGAGCTTCCTCGGCAAACCGGCCGCGACCCGCACCCCGTTCGTGATCGGCATCGGCGGATCGGTTGCCGTCGGCAAGTCCACCACCGCCCGCCTGCTGCGCGAGTTGCTGGCCCGCTGGCCCGAGCATCCTCGAGTCGCGCTCGTCACCACCGACGGCTTCCTCTGGCCGAACGCCGAGCTCGAACGCCGGAATCTCATGCAACGCAAGGGTTTCCCGGAGTCCTACGACCGCAAGTCGCTACTGCGTTTCGTGGTCGAAGTGAAGTCCGGCATGGACGCGGTCGAGGCGCCGGTCTACTCCCACCTCCACTACGACCGGATGACCGACGTACGGACGACTGTCGAGCAGCCCGACATCCTGCTGCTGGAGGGCCTGAACGTCCTGCAACCGGCGCCCCGGCACGCGGACGGCAAGAGCGGCCTCGCGGTCAGCGATTTCTTCGACTTCTCCGTGTACGTCGATGCCGCCGCCGACGACGTCCGCTCCTGGTACGTGGCCCGCTTCCTCAAGCTGTGGGAGACGGCCTTCCGCAACCCGGAGTCGTACTTCGTCCGGTACGGCGAGCTGAGCCGCGACGAGGCGATCAAGAAGGCCGAGTCGCTCTGGGACGGCATCAACGGCCCGAACCTGCGCGAAAACATCCTCCCCACCCGCTCCCGCGCGACCCTGGTCCTCCGCAAGGGCCCGGACCACGCCGTCCGCTGGGTCAGGTTAAGGAAGCTCTGACCGCAGGTACGACGGCCAGCGCGACGACCGCGGCGGTCAGGGCGAAGGCGATCGGGAACCCGGTGCCGCCGACGATCGCACCGAAGACGAGCGCGCCGGCTCCCCAACCGCCGTCGTACGCGAGGTTCCACAGGGCGCTGACCTGGCCGTAGCGGGAGCGGTCGACGCGGTTGTACATCAGGGTGAGAGTGAGGTTCTGCGCGGCACCGAAGCCGATGCCGAAGCAGGCCGAGCCGAGCAGGATGGCGAGCGGGCTAGGCAGGAACACGAGCGAACCGGCGCCGACCGCAGCGAGGATGAGAGCTGGTGCGAGCAGCTTCGCGGGACCCATGCGATCGGCGTAGCGACCGGCCAGCCAGCGCGCAGCCGGTGCCGCGATCGCCTGCAGTAGAAGGGCTGTCGCGACGAGCGAGTGCTTGTCACCGGCAACGGCCAGCGGCAGGAAGGTGACGCTGATGCCAGCGGCAACAGTCACGGCGGCGAAGACCAGAGTCGGCATCAGCAGGCCGCTCTTCCGCACTCCACCGAGCACCTTGACGTGCTGTTCCTCGGTGCTGACCTGGTCCGGCAGACCGGCCAGGGCGATGAGTCCGGCGAGTGAAGCGACGGCTGCGAGGACGAACAGTGCGCCGAAGCCGATCACGTTGGTCAGGTAGACGCCGAGCGGCAGACCGATGACCGCGGGTACGCCGACTGCCACGCCGTACACGCCTAGCGCCTCGCCGCGGCGGGTCGACGGGGTGAGGTCGGCGACCAGCGCGACCGCGCCGACGACCAGGATCGCGAGGCCGGCTCCGCGGACGATGCAGACCGCGAGCACGACTGGCAGCGAAGCGGAGGCGAGCAGGACCAGCGAGGGTGCGCCGAGGAGGACCAGGCCGAGTCCGAGGACGACCCGGTAGCCCCAGCGGGCCAGCATCCGGGGCACGAGCAGCTCGACGGCGACGGCAGAGAACATCATCGCGGCGGTGGACAGCCCGGCGCCAACTCCGCCCGAGCCGTTCGCGGCCAGGTACAGCGGGACGACCGAGGTCAGCAGATACATGCTGAGCCCGGACCCGAACACCATCGCCAGCAGCCGTCCGAACCGGCCGGTCAGCAGGGGTTCGGTTGTCGCAATCTCGCAGATGGTGGTCATGTGAACCACGGTAGGAACGAACCGGTATCGGCTACAGATCCAGTTCCGGACCGCCCGAGGGGACCAGTTGGTCGACGATGAGGGCCGTCAGCCGATTCAGGGCAGCGTCGATCTGGGCCAGGGTGACCGCGCTGCACGACAGCCGGAGCGCATGGATCGGCGCGTCGCCGTCGTAGAAGTGACTCATCGGCGTCCACAGCACGCCGTACTCGTGCGCCGACTTCTCCAGCAGTACGTCGTCAACCGGGAACGGCACGGTGACGACGACGAAGAAGCCGCCGGCCGGGACGGTCCAGCTGATCTCACCATGAGGAAAGCGGGCCGCGAGCCCGTCCGTGATCGCTCGCAGATTGGCGGCGTACACCTCCCGCTCGCGACGGTTCGCCGCGACCAGGCTGTAGTCGTTGGCGAGCAGTTTGCCGCCGATCATCGCCTGCGCGACCGGCGAGGTGTTGACGGTCAGCATGCTCTTCAACTTGGACAGTTCATCGGCGAGCAGGCCGGTGGTGCCGACGGTCTGATCAGCGACGACGTACCCGACCCGCGCACCGGGCAGTCCGGTCTTGGCGAACGAGCCGAGGTAGACGACCCGCCGTTCGGTGTCGAGTGCCTTCAGCGTCGGCCGGCGGTCGTGCCCGTCGGCGGGGAACAGCCCGTACGGATTGTCCTCGATCAGCAGGATGTCCTCCGCGGCCGCGATCTCCAGCAGCCGGCGTCTGCCGTCGAGGTCCATGCTCAGCCCGGACGGATTCGCGAAGTCCGGCATCACGTAGCACGCCCGCGGCCGCAACCCATCCGCGCGCACGGCCTTCACCACCGCGACCAGATCGTCGTCCTCCCCCACGGGTACGACGGGAAGGTCGACCAAGCGGGCCGCGCCGGTGATGCCGACGTACGTCGGGGAGATCGCGAGCAGCACGTCCGCCGGACCGGCACGAAGGGCACGCAGTGTGAGGACCATCGCCTCCTGGCAGCCGACCGTGACCACGATCGCCTCCGGGTCGACGTGGATGTCCTCGTCGACCGCGAGGTTGCGTGCGACCAGGTCCTGGATGATGCCCTTGGTGCGGCCGTACTGGAAGATCGTTCGCCGGACCGCGGGTTCGTCGTACCCCTGGTCTCGGAGGTACTGCGCGAACAGGTCGAGGTAGCGGTGCAGGTCCTCGAGGGCGAAGAACTCCTCGGTCGGTCGTCCGGCGGCGAGCGAGATCGCGTCCGGGTAGTGATGCGACACCTCGTTGAGGAAGTTCATCGAGTTCAGCGCCCGGTCGGTGAGCGAGCCATGTAAGTCGGTCAGCTCAAGGTCGGCCATGGCTCAACTCCCGTGCCCCCGCGAGGTCCGCGCACCCCGCCAACTGCATCGCGTCCCGCAACTCCTGCTTGAGCAACTCCAGCGCCTCATCCACAGCTTCCACAGCCAGTGCCCACAGCAACGGTCTCCCGACGAGTACGCCGGAAGCACCCAAGGCAATCGCCTTCAGCACATCGAGCCCACTCCGTACGCCGCTGTCGAGTAGCACCACGCACTCTTTGCCGACGGCATCGACAACCGGGCCGAGGGCATCGATCGACGCCAACACGCCGTCCAGCTGCCGCCCGCCGTGGTTGGACACCACCACCCCATCCGCGCCGGCCTCGACCGCCCGACGAGCGTCCCGCGGATCCAGAATCCCCTTCACCACAAGGGGAATCGGACACCTTTCACGCAGCCACTCGAGGTCGTCCCAAGACACGGCCGGCTCGAACGCGGCAGCCGTGTGCGCCCGGACCTCTGTCACTTTGTCGACAAGGTTCTCCGGACCGACGTCCGGCGGCAGCGCGAACGAGTTGCGCAGATCCCGCAGCCGCCGCCCCATGATCGGTACGTCAACGGTCACCACCACCGCACCACAGCCGGCCTCGACGGCTCTCTCCATCAGACCGATGACGCGGTCCTTCAACCAGTAGAGCTGGAACCACGACGGCGCGACCGCGGCGATCTTCTCCAACGGCACACTGCTCAGCGTGCTGATGACATAGGGGATCCCCGCCGCAGCGGCCGCCTGCGCGAGCAACAACTCTCCCTCGGGATGCAGCAACCGCTGATAGGCCATCGGCGCGACCGCCACCGGCAGCTCCCAGCGCTCGCCGAGCAGCCGGCAGGAGGTGTCGGGTTCGGAGATCCCCGCCAGCACGCGCGGGGTGAGAGTCACCCCGTCGAAGGCCGCCCGGTTGCGGCGCAGCGTGAGCTCCGAGCCGCTGCCCCCGGCAACGAAGTCGTAGACGTCTGAGGGCAGGACGGACTCGGCCAGCGCCTCGTAGTCGGCCAGCGACTCAACCATCCTTGAAGATCCCGCTCAACCAGGTCGACGCCTCACCCATCGCCTGCTTGCCGCCGTCGAGGATCCCCGACATGGCGAAGAATCCGTGCACCATCCCGTCGTACCGGCTGAGCGTGGTCGGCACACCGGCGGCATGCAGCTTCTCGGCGTAGAACTCGCCTTCGTCCCGCAACGGGTCGTACTCCGCGGTGATCACCAGCGCGGGCGGCAGGTTCGCGTGGGACGGCGCGAGCAGCGGCGAGGCGAGTGGGTTCTGTCCGTCGGCGGGGTCGGTGAGGTAGTGCTCCCAGTACCAGCCGACCGAGGTGTTGTTGAAGAGGTACGGGTCGTTGCCCTTGCGCATCGAGATGGTGTCGGAGCCGTACAACGTATTCGGGTACACGAGCAACTGTCCGGCCAGCGCCGGACCGTTGTCGCGGGCAAGCAACGTCACCGCTGCCGCAAGGTTGCCGCCGGCACTGTCGCCGCCAACCACAAGCCTCGCCGGGTCCAGGTGCTTGGCGATCCACTGGGTTGCGTTGTGGCAATCGTGGACGGCGGTCGGGAACGGATGCTCCGGCGCCAGTCGGTACCCCACGGTGATCACCTGGCACGGTACGGCGTTCGCCAGCTTGCGACTGATCCCGTCCGCCGTATCGATGCTGCCGAGCGTCCACCCACCGCCGAAGAAGTAGACCAACGTCGGCAGCGGACCCTGCAGGTCCGGTCGATAGATCCGCAGCGGCAACCCGGCATCGGTCGTGACGTCCTCGACGTGATGTACCTGCTCGACCACACCACCGGCGGCCCGGATCGAGGCCAGGTCGGCTGCCCGCGCCTCGGCCAGGGTCTGGGTGTAGAGCTGCGGTACGTCGTTCGCCTCGCGCTCGGAGCGCATCGCCTCGACCTGCGGGTCCAACGGCATGGTTCACCCCAATCGGATCGGCATGGACTGATGTCCACGCAGCAGCAGGCTGTGACTGCGAACCGGCTCCCCCGCCAGCTTGAGCTGCGGGAAGCGCTGGAACAACTGGCTGAACGCGGCCCGCCCTTCCATCCGCGCCAGCCCGGCACCGACGCAGTAGAACGGACCCGCGCCGAACGACAAGTGCTGCAGATCTTGGCGATCCGGGTCGAACGTGTCGGCATCCGGATGCTTGGCCGGATCCCGGTTCGCCGCACCCGGCAGGATGAGCACCAGACTGCCCGCGGTGATCGTCTCGCCCGCCAATTCGACGTCGACCGACGCCTTCCGGCTGATCAGCTGCACCGAACTCTGATGCCGCAGCACCTCCTCGACGTAGTCCGCCGCTCGGCTAGGGTCCGGCGTCCCAGCGTCGAGCAGCAACTCGAGACCGTTGGTGAGCAAGTTCATCGTGGTCACGAAGCTGGCGTTGACCAGCACGAGCAGGTTGTCGATCAGCTCCTGCTCGGCGAGCTCCGAGTCCACCAGCGAACTGACCAGATCGTCGGTCGGCCGGACTCTACGGTCGGCCAGCATCCGGGCGTAGTAGTCGTTCAACTCATCGGCCGCTTGGTTCGCCGCAGCCAGTCGCTCAGGAGCCTTGCCGCCGAGGTCAAGGTAGTCGTCAATGGCTTTCGTCCGGTCCCGGAACCAGCCGAGGTCGGACCGCGGGATGCCCAGGAACGTACCGATCACGGTGATCGGCAGGCGGTAGGCGAAGTCCACGAAGTCGATCACCTGACCGTCCGCGCCGGCCTTGCCCAGATCTTCGAGCAGCTCGGCGGTCAGGGCCTCGACGACCGGTTCGAAACCGGTCAGCCGGCGCGGCGTCAGTACCGCCTGGAACACCTTGCGCATCCGCAGATGGTCCGGCTCGTTCCGGAACATCATCGATCCGCCGAGCCGGCGAAGTACCGCGTCCTTCGGGTCCGGGTCCGCCGTCAACAGCCGATGGAACCGGGTGTCCTTGAGCGCGTCCTGTGCCGCGTCGTACCCGTTCACGACGACGGCGTACGGCGAACTCCCGGGTTCGAGCCGGCAGACCGGGCCGATCCGATGCAGCTCCGCGAAGAGCGGCATCGGATCGCGGCGACCGTCCTCGGACCCGAGCGCGACCAGGATCTCGTTGGCGGTCCGCACCGGTCAGCGCACCAGGTTGAGCGGAACCGAGGCGGCCATCGCCTGGTAGCCGGTGTCGTTCGGGTGGATGTGGTCGCCGGAATCCCAGTCCGCGCGGAGCTTCGACGGCGCTGCCGGGTCCCGCAGTACCTTGTCGAAGTCGAGGACTCCGTCGAACTCGTGGCTGCTCCGCAGGTAGCTGTTGACCGTCTGCCGCGTTGCCTCCTTGGCCGGCGTCCAGCTGTCGGTGCCCGAGAGCCCTTCGAATGGCGTGATCGTGGTGACCAGGCTGCGGATACCGCGTTCCTTGGCCTGCGCGTTGACCTGACGCAGGGCACCGATGATCTCGGCGGCGGAGTCGTCGGACATCCAGATGTCGTTGATGCCGAGCTCGGTGATGACTGTGCGTACACCGGTCTGCGCGAACACGTCCTCGTTCAAGCGGGCCAACGAGTTCACGCCGACCTCGCCGAAGCCGGGGAACGCGCCGTTGTCGGACGGCTCGGTGCCCTCGTGGTTGAGCCGGCTGCCGGCCAGGCCGGCGTTCAGCACGCTCGGGAACGCCTTGTGACCGGACGATGCGGCCAGCCGCTCGGCGAGCTGATCGGGCCAGCGGTTGTTGGCGTTCGGTGTGCTGTTGGTGCCGTCGCTGATCGAGTCGCCGAGGACGACGATCGAGCCGGCCGAGTCGTCGGTCTGTACGTCGACACCGGACAGGAAGAACCAGCAGCACCGCCGGGTCGTCGGGTAGTTCACGCCCGTCGGGTCGCTGACCCGGTTGCCCGTACCGACGAAGTTGTCCTGGATCGACGAGCCGTGGAACGTCGTCGGGCCGGTGTTGTCCTGGAAGTAGATGCTGACGACCAGGTCATCGAGGGTGCCGAGCCGGAGGTTCACCGGGTCGCTCAGCAGTTCGCTGCCCTTGACCATCGGCGCGCTGCCGGAGCCGTTGAACGTCAACGTGCGCAGGGTTGCCGGGTCGATGTCGGACAGCTCGGGCGTCGACTTGTTGGGCTTGGCAACAGTTGCCGCGGCCACCGTGACGGTCTTCTCGCCGTAGATGTTCGACAGCCGGATCCGGATCTTGTTGCCGCCGACAGTCGGACGAACCACCAGCCGGACGCTCTGGTCGGTCAGGCCGGCATTCGTCGACCCGGTCGCGTCGCCGTGGGTGACCGCGGTCGCCCAGGTGCCGACCCATTGGGCGTCGCTGTGGTCGCCGTAGGTCGAGCCGGCCAGGCTCGATCCGGCGAGGGTGAGAGCCGCGGTGACCGCGACCGCGCGCCAACTGCTGGAAATGGACATTGACGGACCTCCAGGCGGAATGGATGCGGACGGAACGTAATACGCAACCAGGAATCCGGTCAATGAATCAGAAAGCATTTCCGCAGATACCCGTCCAGCGGTTAGCGGAGTGGTTCCGGGGCCGAATCGCACGGGTATTCCTTCACACCGCGCGCGGCGCCGATCGAGTAGAGTCACAAGGGACGGCTGGGGGTGGCCGGGAGCCGAGGGGACGCTGACCAAATGCCGCCAGAATTTGCCCTGCCCGAGAACAGTAGCAATTACGCGGTTCAGGCCCTGAGGCGGTTCCAGGAATACTCCGGACGCCCCGCGCTGGCCCGCGGTAATCGGTCCGCGACGTACGGTGAATTAATCGCCGACGTATTGCGTTTCGCCGCTGCTTTCCGCGATGCCGGCGTGCGTCCGGGCGGCAAGGTTCTGGTGATGGCGGCGAACTGCTTCGACGCGCCCGCACTCCAGCTCGCCCTGCATCTGCACGGTTGTCGCGTGCTGTGGAGCGCGCCGATCACGTCCCGCCGCGAGATCGATCGCTTCGCGGCCCTGGCCGATGCGGATGCCTTCGTGTACGACGACGGCGCGCTCGGTGAGGAGCTGGCCGCGTCGCTTGCGCCCATGCCCGCTTACCGGATCGCGGATCTCGATGCACAGACGCCGTACCAGATCTTGGAGACGCCGGCGCCGGACTCGGTGCTGCAGACGAGCGGTACGACGGGCGATCCGAAGCTCGTCCACCACACGCAGGCGTTCTACAAGCAGATCCTCGACCTGGCCGCCGTCTTCGTCGCGCAGGATCTTCCACTGCTGCGGCACTACTCGGGATCGCCGCTGTGGTTGGCGAGTGGGCAGATCACCACGTTCTTCAACCTGTTCACCGGCGGTGTGCTGTTCCTCACCGACACGTGGTCGCCGGACGAGTTCTACCGGATCGTGCCGGCCGAGCGGATCACGTCGACGTACGTGACGCCGCCGATGCTCTATGAATTGCTTGATCATCCCGGTGGGGCGGGGGTCGATTGCAGCAGCCTGTTCATGCTGAACGTCGGCGCGGGTCCGGCGACGCCGACGCGGTTACTACAGGGGATCGAGCGGTTCGGTCCGGTACTGCGGATCGTCTATGGGCTGAGCGAGTGCGTCGTGGTGACAGCCCAGCCTGGGTTGACGAAGAACGCACGGCTGGCGTCGGCCGGGACGCCGTACGGCGATGTCGTTGTAGAGATCCGGGACGACGACGGGAAGGTGCTGCCGGCCGGGGACACCGGCGAGGTGTGGGTCCAGAGCAAACTGGTGTTTGCCGAGTACGTCGGCATGCCTGAGCTGACTGCGGAGACCTTGGTCGACGGCTGGCTCCGTACTCGCGATGTCGGCTACGTGGATGACGACGGCTTCTTGTTCCTGGTCGATCGCGTGCACGACATGATCGTCACCACCCGCAGGAACTGGGCGATCTTCTGCCGACCGATCGAGGACGTGCTCGGCAGCCATCCTGCTGTCCGCACCGCCGCCGTCATCGGCGTACCCGATCCGGTTGTCGGCGAGGCCGTACACGCCTTCGTCGTCACGCGATCGCCGGTCACTGCTCTCGAACTTCAGGATCTCGTGACCGCGACGTTGAACGAGATGTGGACGCCGGCCGCGATCGACTTCGTCGACGAACTGCCGCTCACGCAGATTGCGAAGGTGGACAAGGTAGCCCTGCGCAAGCTCTACGCCGAACTGCATCCCCAGCCATGACGGCCAGGCGCGGACTCGTCATCCTGTTCGTAGCGGACGTCCTGTCGGCCGTCGGCAGCCGGATCACCATGGTCGCGATCCCATGGCTGGTGCTGGTGACCACGGGCAGCGCGGCGCGGATGGGCGTAGTGGCTGCGGTCGAGCTGGTGCCGTACATCATCGCGAGCATCATGGCCGGCCCGATCATCGACACCCTCGGCCCACGCCGTACGTCGATCATCGCGAACCTCGCGAGCGCCGTCGCGGTGGCGGCGATCGCAGCCACCACGAGCCTCGGTTTCGCCGCGCTCCTCGTCCTCGTCGCCGTCGCGGGCGCGCTCCGCGGTGCGGCGGACCGTGCGAAGGATTTGTTGGTACGTCCAATGGCCGAGGCAGCCAAAGTCGAGCTGATTCGGATCACGTCCCTGCACGAGGCCTTTGCCCGCGGCGCGACCCTCCTCGGCGCACCGCTCGGCGGCCTGTTGATCTACTGGACCGACGCCGCGCGCGTGCTGTGGATCGACGCGGCAACCTTCGTGATCTGCGCTGTCCTAGTGGCGGCGTTCGTCCACCCGCCTTCGGTTGTTTCGGACTTACGGCGGGACAAGTACTTTCGCTCGTTGGCTGAAGGCTTCTCGTTCGTACGGCGGGATGAGTTGCTCGCGACGATGCTGATCACCACGTTCACGATCAACATCTTCGCCAGCGCGAGTACGGCGGTCTTCATCCCGGTCTGGGTCCGCGACGAACTCGGCACACCGGCCGGCCTCGGTCTCACCCTCGGTGCGTTCTCCGCCGGTGCGCTACTCGGCAGCATCACGTTCGCCGTACTCGCCACCAAGGTGCCGCGCTATCTGACCTTCGCGGTCGGAGCGTTCGTCGGCGGCAGTCCTCGGCTGCTCGTGCTCGGGCTGAGCGATCATTTGAGCTTAGTCATCGTGGTGACGTTCTTGTCCGGCATCGGTATCGCGGCGATCAACCCGGTCTTCGGCGCCGCGTTGTACGAGCACGTACCGAAGCATCTGCAGGCGCGAGTGATCGGGCTCGTGGCGGCGTCGTCGTTCGCCGGTCTTCCGTTGGGCGCGTTGCTGGCCGGCGCGTTAGTGAGCTGGGTTGGGCTGATCCCCGCGTTGATCTGGTCCGGCGTCGCGTGTCTGCTGGTCAGCCTGTTCCCGCTGATCCGGCGTGGGCCGGGCAAGGTGCTGGATGCGCCGACCACCGCGGAGGTCACATGAACGAGGCCACCGATCCTTATTGCCTGCGGCCGGGCGAGAGCGCCAAGCTCCTCACCGGTCATCCGTGGCGGCGGTTCGTCGTCCTCGGTGACAGCGTCGCGGAAGGTCTCTGCGAGCCGGTCGACGGGTACAGCAAACTCCAGTGGGCGGACCGGATCGCCTCCGAGCTCCGCGCCGTACAACCTGAACTCGCCTACCTCAACCTCGGCGTCAGCGGACTACGCACCCGCGAGATCCTGGCCACGCAACTCGAGCCGGCACTCTTGTTCGGTCCTGACCTCGCCCTGGTCGTTGGCGGTGGCAACGATGCCTTCCCGGCCACGTACGACGCCGAGCGCGTCGATCGCGAACTCGCGCTGATGATCACCACGTTGCAGGGCGCGGGCGCCGACGTGATGACACTCGGAATGTTCGACATCTCCTACAGCCCGGCGGTCGTCGACTGGCTCCGTCCGGGCCTCAGGCAACGAATGCGAACCCTCTCAAACCACACCGCCGCCCTCGCCGCCGAGTTCGGCACCATCCACATCCACCTCACCGACCACCCCCTCTCCACCGACCCAACCCTCTACAGCCCCGACGGCCGCCACGGCACCGCCCGCAGCGACGCAGTAGCAACCGCCGAAACCCTCCGAGCCTTAGCCGACCACCTAACTACCACCCACCACCAAGCACCGCCGACCTAAGCATCGGCCACCCTGGTGGGTCCGACGCAGCACCTCAAGCCACCGACCGTGCGGCAACTCGAGGCCCGACCAACTCATCCCGACCCCGCACCTCGCACGGCGTAGCACGGCCGTCGTCCTCGTGCCTCGCGTCCGGTCGCTCGGAGACTGTTGCTGCTGGCATCGGTTAGTCGGGCTCTCCGGAGGTCCGCACTCGGTGGGTGCCGGTGGGGTCGACGTGGAACCGGAACCCGTGGGGTGTACTCCATTCGAGGGTCTTGTCGTCGACGCGGTGCACGTTCCAGCCGTGGGCGTGGGTCTTCACCCGGTGGGGGTAACGTCCCAACGGCGCGAGATTGCTGGTCGAGGTCTGACCCGGTGGACCGAGAGGGTCGTACGGGCGCAGGTGGTCCAGGTCCATGGAGCGGCGGGTCTCTTGGGTGCCGAACGGGAAGACTTCGACGGGGTGGGTGAGCTTGACGCGTTCGCGGATCCGGTCGGGGATCTCGTAGGCGTCCACACTCACCGCATCGTTCAGATCAATAACTGGTTTCACGGTGTACGGGCCGTACCCGACCAACTCGGCGAGCTGCTCGGCAAGCATCGGACCCAGCCCCTCGACCCGCAGGACACCGCTCCCGGTCGCGAGGGTGAGATCGGTGAGGTGCACATAGATCTCGGTCTGCCCCGGCCGCACCCGCACACCACCACTACCACTACCTCCACCGTTGGCGCCACAGCCGCTGCTGCCCGTGCCGTTGCCGGCGCCGTTGGTGCGGCCGCCGCTACCGGCGGCGCTGTGGGGGTGGGGTTGGTTGGCGTAGGCGTCGTGTTTGATCCGGGCCAGGCGGGCGCGCAGGGCTCGCTCGGCGGCGGGGTCCATGGGCTGGCCGTCGTCGGGTTCGATGTGTAGGAAGGGACCGGACGGTCCAGCCGACTCCGACTCCGACTCCGGCTCCGAGGACCCCTGCTCCGGCTCCATGCCCGGGGCGTCAGGTACGTCGGGAGGTTCGGCACTGCTGGGGTCGTGTGGGTCGCGGTCGAGCTCGCCGTCCGGGCCTAGCTCATCCCCGTTAGCCGGCCAATCGTCCAGCAGGTCCTCATCCTCATCCCTCCACCGCGCGCGAGCTCCTGCCGCGGCTGCAGTTGGTTCGCCGACGCCGGTACGAGCTTCAGTCGGGTCCGGCATACCGGGACCGTCCGGTGTAGCCGGGTCCGGCCTCCTCGGGTCCGGGGTGCCGGGACTGTCCGGCGCGGTCGGGTCCGGCGTGGTCGGGTCGGGCCTAGTCGCGTCGTCCGGGGTGTCGGCGGCGTCTGGCTGTGGGTTGATGAGGCGGTGGGCGCGGGCCTGGGTGAGAAGTTCTTCGGTGAAACGGGCATCGGCGATGATGCCGACCGCCTCCGCGCGGCGGGTCTGGACGCTGCGGGTGTCACCGAAGATCTTCAACGCCTCCGCGATCGCGGCCAGCGTCGCCTCGTTGCGGGCCACCGCACCCGCCGCGGCCTTGATGAACATCGTCTTGGTGCCATGCTCGTTCGACTGGCCGACAAAAACACCCCGCTCGCGCGCCTTCTCGGCGGCCTCGGCGCGGGCCTGGTCGGTGTCGACGTGCATCCTCGCGGCCTTGATGATCTTCTCCAACCGGGCCGGCGTGATCGAGTCCACCAACCCCGCCACTCGCTTGTCGACGCGGGCGGCTGCCTCCGCGGAGAGTTTCTTGCAGTCGGCGACGATCCGGCAGGCCTTCCAGGGGGTGGCTTCGCCGGACAGGACCCGGGCCCACAGGAAGGGGAATCGGTGCCGTAGCGCCAGGGCCTGGCCGAGGTAGTCGGCTGCGACCCGGGGTGAGATGCCTAGCATGACGCCGAATTCGGCGATGGCGAACTCGAGGATCTCTGGGCAGCCGTCGCCGCCGAGTACGACCGTGCGCTCGCGGCCGTCGCAGGTACGGCGGCCGGGGCGGCGGCCGGCCCGGTCGGGGTAGGCGGAGGGGTGGTAGCGGTCGGCGTAGGACAGGGCGTGTTGGAGGAGCCGGGCCTCGGCGCGGTGGGACAGGGCGCGGAGTTCGGCGGCCGACTCCAGCAGGTCGGCCGTCGGCAACGCATCCAAATCATCCTCGAACATGTGTTCGAGATTACTCCGCGACCGCGCCGCAGGCAAATCGAATAGAGCCGGAAACCCCTTATCCACAAGGGGAAACCTCACATCACATCGGAATCGCGAAACGGGTATGCCTCAGCGGGCATCCGCCCGACCTTGCACGAGCAGGCACGTCGGCGCGGTCCGGCAGTTGGTCCGCGGCAATGCGGTGGGGCAGTGGTCCGCAGCGATGCGGTGGGGCAGTGGCGCGCGGAGGGCGGTGCAGTCCGGCAGTGACGACAGTCCAGTGTGGCGTTGGTGTGGGGCGATGCCTCGCGACGGCGATGCGGTGCGCGGCAAGCGGTGCGGCACTGCCGTGCAGTCCGATGCGGCGGGCCGTGGTCGTGCGGTCCGGTCGTGTGGTGGTGCGGTCGTGCGGTGGTGCGCTGTGGTGATCTTTACGAACGCTGCTGGTGTTCCTTGCCGGTGTCGAAGAAGTGGTTGAGGTAGGACTTGGGTTTGCGGTTGCTGTCTCGTAGGAGGGAGAAGATCTCAGCGCCGTCGCCGGGCGGGTCCTCGAGGCGGTATGCCTGGGCCAGACCCAAGTAGGTGTCCGGCGAGTCGGTGAGGGTCGCCGAGTACTCGCGGGCCTCGTCCTCCGCACGCTCGATGGCGTGATCGAAGGAATCGGCCCGCCACAACGTGATCCGCTCCTCGTACGTCTTGCCTGCGGCCTCGGGCGGCCACCCGCTACGGAAGATGCACCGCACTGCGTACCAACCGGAGCTGCTCATGGAACCCAATCATGCGCTACGGCAGCAGTAGTAGGCCGCTTGTTAAAGCGCCTTGGCCTACGTTTACTACGGGGCCGGCGTTGGGGACGGTGAAGCGGAGGTAGGCGCCGGCGGGGGTGCCGGCGAAGAGGTACGGGGCTACGCAGAAGGGGACGTCGGCCTCGTGGGGTTCGTTGGTTTCGAGGTTTATGAATTGCATGGTTAGGCGATCGACCTCGACGTGGGCCTGGACGATGTAGCCGCCTTCGCTCAGGGCCGTGTCGACGGCAGTTGCCCAAGTCTGATCGGAGACCTCTGGGCCGACGACTACTCCGACGCCGCCGTAGGATCCGTACGGCTTGAGCACCAGCGAGTTCCGGCCGGCGAGCACCTGATCGCGGAGCCCGCCGGCCAGGATCTCGGTGTGGGGTACATGGCCAACCACAACCGAGGCATCCGTCGGCGCCAGCAACGAGAGGTCTTCCCACAGCCAGGCGAGGATCGCCTTGCTGGCAAGCAACCAGCTCGCGGTGGCGGTGAACATCCGGACCGATCGCGTTTGCACCGCGATCCCCAACGCATCCAGACCAGCGCTCGGCTTCATCCCTTGTGGAACGAACATTCGCAGTACGGCGTCGATCGGGCCGTCGTCGACGCAGAGTCGGCCGGCGTCGTCCAGCGTCAGCCATTCAAGTGGGAACACGCGCATGTCGAAACCCAGCTCGCGACCGCGTTCGCTGAACGGTTCGAGCAGCTTGATCATCGCCAACCCGTCCTGCGACCCCGGGTACGTCCCACCGGTGGTGAACACCATCGCCAACCGATCGTCCCCGGTCACCCCCAACGCCGACCGCACCGCCTCGTACCGCGCGTCCACCGCCGACGCCGGTGCCTTCAACCCGAGCGCGGACACCTCCGGATCGCCCGCATAAGCATCGAGGAACCGTCGAGCAACCCCATCGGAGTCATGCGCCCCACCGAGCGCGCTGTCGATATTCGCCTCCACGACGTACGGCGTCCCGCCGCTGAGCAGGATGTCCGCCCGGACACCGCCGAGCAGTTCCTCGGTCAACGGCAGCTCCTCGTCGAGCAGATCGATGTACCCGACCGGCATCCCGAGCGCCCGTCGCAGCTCCCCCGCGGTCGTTGCCCGCCGCAAACAAGCCTCAAGGATCAGCCGGGCAACAGTCGCCGAGATGTCCGTCAACGACTCATACATACCGACCGACATGATCGGCGGTCGCAGCGGTCGCCACTCCTTGTTATGAGTCGCCACGCCGTCGTACACCTCTCGCCATGACGCGGTCCCGCGCGCGATGAGCGCCGTACGCGTTGCCTCGGGCAACTGGTGCCACAGGTCGGTCATTGATCCTCCAGTACGGCGTTGATCGCGGCAACGAGTTGATCCCGGCCGGGTTGGACGGCACGGTCGAGCGCAAGGGCGAACGGGAGTACGGCGCCATCGGGTCGGGTCACGCGGCGCGGCGGGGCGTCCAGGGTGAAGCGTTCGGCGGCGAGCGCGAGTACTTCGGCAGCGAAACCGCTGGTGCGATTCGAATCGTCGATCACCACCAGCCGGCGGGTCTTCGCCACCGACGCGGCCAGCCCGTCAACGTCGAACGGATAAACGGTCCGCGGATCGAAGACCTCGACCGAGATCCCGACACCGGCCAACTCATCAGCGACGACCAGCGCATCCTGCAGTAGGTGGCCGAGAGCAACGACCGTCACATCCCGACCGGACCGCGCCACCCGTCCGACCCCCAGCGGCACCGGCGCCAGTGTCGAAAAGTCGACATCGTCGCGGACACCGAGCGCGGCGGACGGCGCGAACACCACGACCGGATCATCGTCGCGGATCGCCGAGACGAGCAGACCGTAGGCATCCGACGGCGTCGCCGGCACGACCGTCTTCACTCCGACGTGAGCAAACAACGTGTAGGGATGATCCGAGTGCTGGCCGGCCCACCCGGTACGCGAGCCCGATCCAGGTACGACGTACGTCACCGGGACCTTGCATTGCCCTCCGGTCATCAACGAGAACTTGTGGGCCTGGTTCGCGATCTGCTCGAAGACCAAGAACAGCAACGACGGGATCTGGAACTCGATCACCGGCCGCATCCCGGCGAGTGCGGCCCCGGTCGCGAAGTTCGTGAACGCCTGCTCCGACAGCGGCGTGTCGATCACCCGCTCCGGACCGAACCGCGACGACAACCCGGCGGTCAGGTTGGACGCCGCGACCCGGATGTCTTCACCGAGCAGGAAGACAGACGGATCCAGCTCCATCGCATCACCCAAAGCGCGATTCAGCGCCTTCAAGTACGACAGTTTCGGCATCAGGGCATCACCGCGTACAAGTACTTAAGAGGATCAGCAGGGTCCGGGTGTGCGCTTCCCAGCGCGAACTCGGCCGCCGCATCGAGGGCCGCCTCGACCTCGGAGTCGACTGCCGCGCGCTCGCGCTCCGGCAGCCGTGCGCCCTGGATCGCGACCGGATCACGCGCCCGGCCGGCAGCGACCTCGCCGGGCGAGCGGTAATCGAGCCGGGCGCGGTGCTCGAAGGTGTGATGCGCGTCGAAACGATAGGTCAGGCACTCCAGAAACATCGGGCCCTTCCCGGAGCGAGCCCGCGCAACCGCAGCTGTGCTTGCCTTGAGCACCGTCTCCGGATCCTGCCCGTCGATGGTGAACGCCGGCATGCCGAACGCCCGCGCCCTCGCGGTGATGCTGCCGGCCACCGCCGACCCGACCGGCATCGTGGTCGCGTACCCGTTGTTCTCGCAGACGAAGAGCACCGGCACCTGCCAGAGCGCGGCCAAGTTCAGGGCCTCCAGCAACATCCCTTCGTTCATCGCACCGTCCCCGAAGAACGTGACGGCGACCGTGTCGCGCCCTTGCTGCCGGTACGCCCAGGCGGCACCGGTCGCGATCGACGCGGCCGCGCCGACGATCGCGTTCGCCCCGAGAATCCCGAGGCTGAAATCGGCCGCGTGCATCGAGCCGCCGCGTCCCTTGTTCAGCCCGGTCTCCCGTCCCATCAGCTCGGCGAGCATCCGGCCCGGGTCAGCACCCCGAGCGAGCACATGCCCATGCCCTCGATGCGTACTGGTGATCACGTCGGCTGAGGTCAACGCTGCACATACGGCAGCGGCGATCGCCTCCTGGCCGAGGTACGGATGAATCCCGCCGACGATCTCCCCGGACCGCACGAACTCGATCGCCCGCTCCTCGAACCTGCGGATCAACCGCACGGCCCGGTAGAGGTCGACGGTCACGGCATGGGGCGCCGTCCGGCCGAGATCGTCGGCGGTCATCGCTTCAGCCCTTCACCGCGGCCAGGATCGCGTCCCACAGGCGGGCGCGGGCGGCGAGCGCGCTGTTGATGGTGTCCGCGCAGGCGTCCCACTTGCCCTGGTCGTCGCCGCAGAGGTCGCTGACCATCTGCATCGCCATCGGCGTGTGCTGCTCGCCGTCCACCTCGATGTGCCGCTCGAGGTAGTCGACGAAGGTGTTGAGCCGGTTCGACCGCTCGTTCACCGCGACCACCTGGGTGAACATGTCCGGGATCAGGTCCTCCCGCCCGAAAGCGAACGCCGCCGCCTGGCAGTGGATCGGAGCGTTCTCGATGATGTCCCACGTGGTCCCGGCGAAGTCGATCGACGGCTGCGGTACGCCGGCCTCCCGAAGCGACTCGACCACCGGCGCTCCACCGCGAAGCAACTCGATGAGGTGCGAGATGGCACTCGTATCCGCGCCGGCCTCCGTCATCCCGTTCACGTACAGCTCGAAGTGGCTGATGAAACCGTCGCCGAGTTCGTCGCTCTCCTCGACCATCACGATGTCGTTGATCAGCCGGCGACTGCTGGTGTGCGCGGTCGGGATCCACGGCACGGTTACGCAGGTCAGCTCGCGTTGCAGTGACTTCAGCAGCGACATGAAGTCCCAGACCGCGAAGACGTGGTGCTCCATGAAGGTGACCAGCGCCTCGTGGGTGTCGAGGTTGGCGTAGAGCGGGTGCTGGACGACCTTGTCGCGGGCCGGGGTGACGGCCTTCTCCAGCTGCTCGATGCCGGGGTGGGTCTGACCCCAGTCGTAACGGGACATTGCGGTTCTCCTAGCGGTCGGCCCAGAGGGTCGGGCAGTAGTCGGGGTCGGCGTAATCGGGGTGGCCGGCGGAAGTACGGCGTACCAGGACGTCGTGGTTGTAGGCGGCAAGGGTTCCGTCGGTGAGCGGGTACTCGCGGTAGCGGTTCGCGCCGTCCTGCAGGTGCAGGGAGATCGCGCGGCGCGGGCGGTCGGTGACGTTGGCGCCGCTGCCGTGGTACGTGCGGCAGTGGTGGAAGTTCACGTGACCGCGCGGGATCGTGATCGGCAGCCTGGTCACCTCGACGTTGTTGTACGCCGCGTTCTCGGCCAGCATCTGGTCCAGCTGAGACCGGTCCCGCTCGGCGAAATGGCGTACGACGGTGTCGTCGGAACCGATCTCCGCCCACCGATGGCTGCCGTCCACCATCGTGATCGTGCCCATCTCCGGCGGGCAGTCGTGGAACGGGATGAACGCGGTCAGCATCCGGTCAGACGACGAGGACGACCAGTAGTGCTTGTCGAAATGCCAGGGCACCAGGTTGGACGGCTCGCCGGAGATCGGCGGCTTGTAGATCAGCGTGGACTGGAAGATGCGGATCTCGTCGGTCTGCGCGAGCCGGGCCGCGACCGCACCGATCAACGGCTTGCGGAGGATCTTGGCGAGACCGTCGTGTTCGTAGTGCACGTAGTCGTTGTGCCGCTGGACGTCGCCCTTCGACGGATCCCAGTAGGCCAGCCTGGGTGGTGCCTCCGGCAACGATCGGTCCCGCTCGCCGGCGTAGTACCGCTCGCTGGCGTTGACCAGTTCGTCGGTCTCGTCGTCGGTGAGCAGCTTCTTGGACAGGTACCAGCCGTGCTCGTTGTAGAAGGCAACATCCTCGTCGGTCGGCAGCAGCTCGACCTCTTCGTCGGACAGCTTGAACTCCAGCGTCATGAGGCCAGCTCGCGTTCCTTGGCCTCGTAGAGCGCCTTGATGTTCCCGCTGCCGAACGTCATCGCGCCACGCCGCTCGATGATCTCGAGGAACAGCGTCCGTCGTACATGCATCGACTCGGTGAAGATCTGCAGCAGCTGGCCCCAGTGGTCCCGGTCGACCAGGATGCCGAGCTTCTCCAGGTCCTCGATCGGCGTCTCGAGCTCGCCGACCCGCTCCGGCAACGCCTTGTAGTACGCCGACGGCGAGGCAAGGAAGTTCACACCGCGGGCAGCCAACGTGCTGACCGCCTCGACGATGTCGCTGGTCCGCAAGGCGATGTGCTGTACGCCGGCGCCCGCATGCCAGCTGAGGAATTCGTTGATCTGTCCCGGGCGGCGATTCGGATCCGGTTCGATCAGGGTGAATGTGACGTGTTTCGACGGGCTCTGGACGACGGTCGACTCCATGCCCTGCCCCGCGACCTCGATGTACTCGTCGAAGATCGGCAGGAATCCGAAGACGCGTTCATAGAACTCCACAGTCGGCTTCAGTTGGCCGGACGGCACACAGATCGCCAGGTGGTCGATCTCGCTGAACAACTTCTCGTCCGGCCCGCTCGCCGGCGCGGTGATCTGGATCGCGCCCGGCAAGAACTCGTACCGCGGCCCGCGCCGCTCCACCAGCCGATGGATCACATCGCCGAACCCACCGACCTCGGCGATGACGACGGTGGTCTCCTGGTCCGTGTAGATCACCGGCGCGGCGACCGATTCGGCGCCTCGGGCAAGCAGTTCGGTATAGGCGCCTGCGGCGTTGTCCACCTCCAAACCGACCACGGCGACACCGTCACCGTGCCGCTGGACGTAGGCAGCCGCCGGATGCTCGGCAGCCAGACCGGACGTCAGCACAATCTGTACGGCGTCCTCGCGCAGCAACAGCGATCGTTGCCCGGGCAGTCCGGTCTCGGGTCCGCCCTGGCCGTGTATCTGCAGGCCGAACGCGTGCCCGAGGTAGAACGCCGCCTGCCGAGCGTCGCCCACGTACAACTCGACGTGGTCGATCCCGTAGATCTCCATTTACGCCCTCTCCTCACTGTTGATGTCGCGCCCGGTCGGCGTACTGGCGGCGCCGAGGAGCAGGCTGACGTTCTGACCGCCGAAGCCGAACGAGTTCGACAACGCGTACTCGAGCCGGACCTCGCGGGGTTCCTTGCGGACGTGATCCAGCGGGCAGGCCGGATCCGGATCGTCCAAGTGGTACGTCGGGGGCACCAGGCCGGACGTGATCGCGCCGACCGCCGCCACCGCCTCGACGACCCCGGAGGTGCCGAGCATGTGACCGGTCAACGCCTTCGTCGAGCTGACCGCCGGCCGGTGATCACCGAACGCCCGCCCGATCGCGACGGACTCGGCGACATCCCCGAGCTTCGTGCTGGTGCCGTGGGCGTTGACGTAACCGACCTGGCTGGGGTCGATCGCCCGCATGGCCAACTGCATGCACTTCGCCGCGCCGACCCCATCGGGCCTCGGCGCCGTCGGGTGATGAGCATCCGAGTTCACGCCGTACCCGACGACGTCCGCATAACCGCCGGCTCCTCGAGCGGCAGCGTGCGCGGCGCTCTCCAGGACGAGCAGTGCGGCACCTTCTGAGAGCACGAAACCGTTGCGGCGCAGGTCAAACGGCCTACTCGCCTCGGCCGGATCGTCCCAGCCGCGGGCCAGCGCTCGTGCGTTCGCGAACGTCTCGGCGAACGTCGGGAACAGCGGCGCCTCGCTCGCCCCGCACAACACCACGTCGACCTCGCCGGACCGGATCAGCCTGACTCCGTCCGCGATCGCCTGCGCTCCGGACGCACACGCCGTACCGACCGCCGAGGTGTACCCGCGGAGGCCGAAGCGGATCGCGATCCGGGCGGCCGGCATGTTCGGGAGGATGCCGGTGAGCAGGTACGGACTGACCGCGGCGCGACCTCGTTCGGCGCGAGCGAGGACCTGTTGCTCGAGCATCGCCATTCCGCCGACACCGCCCACGATCACGCCGACCCGGTCGGGGTCGACGTTCTCGCCGACGATCAGACCAGCATCGGCGAGTGCGTCTTCGGCGACGAGTTGGGCAAGGATGACGGTCCTGTCCATCACCTTGCCGTCCGGGCCTTTGGCGATGGTGCCGGCGTCGATCGGCGGGAGGATGCCGGCCAGCTCGATCGAGTTGGCGATCGGGTGGTCGGCGGGCGGCTTGACAATGCCGGATCGCCCATGCAGCAAGGCGTCGTACACCTCACGGGGTCCACGGCCGACGGGAGTCAGCAGGCCCATCCCGGTGATCGTGACGGTCATGCCCTCGCCTCCCGGAGGGCGACCTTGCGGACCTTGCCGGTGACCGTGACCGGGATCTCGTCTGTGCCGACGACGGTGACGTTGCGGATGATGGTGGCGACCTCCTCGCCGACGGCCGCCTTGATCGCGGCGGTGCGGTCGAGGTGGGGCGCATCGTGGGACAACTCGAGGAGTACGTCGGCGACGTACCTGCCGTTGTCCGAGGCGATGATCACCGTGCAGTCGTCGACCTCCGGGAGCGCGGCGAGTATGCGTTCCTCGGACATCGACGTGAAGAGTTGCGGGCCTTCGAACCCCGCGACCGCGTCCGGCACCCGGTCGAGATGGAAGTAGTGACCCGTCTCGTCGCGGTACACCAGGTCGCCGGTGAGGAACCAGCCGTTCAGCCGGAAGCGGTACGTCGTGACCGAGTCGTTCCAGTACCCCGGCGACACCGTCGGCGAGCGGAACCCGAGCAGGCCGACCTTGCCCGGCGGCAGTTCCTCGCCGGACGAACTCAGAACGGTCGCCTGGGCGAACTCGTAGGGCTTACCAATGCAGCGGCCGTAGTGATCGCTGTCGATCGTGTGCGTGATGTGGAACCCGTTGTGGCCCATCTCGCTGGAGCCGAGGCCGTCGATGAAGTGACTGCCGCGGACGGTCCGACGGCCCTCGCGGGTGACGGTCTCACGGGTGCCGACAGCAACGAGTTTGCGGATGTGCGGTTCATGGGCGCAATCGCCGGTGTTGAACCACATCCGGACCGAATCGAGGTCGCGCTTGCTCAGATCTTCACGGGCGAGTCCGGCCCAGGTGACCGCGAATCCGTAGACAGCGTGGGGTTTCCAGCGCTCGATGTTCTCGAGGACATACGGCGCGTCCTGGCTGGAGAGCAGCAGCATCTCAGCACGGTTGCCCAGGACCTGGTTGACCATCAGGATCGTCGCGGTGTGCGGGATCGGGAGCGCGTTGAGGATCCTGTCGGTGCCTTGCGCCTGCGGCATGGTGAGCAGGTGTTTCAGGGCGGCGTACAAGGTGGTGTGGGTGTGCAGCACCGCCTTGGGTACGCCGGTGGTGCCGCTGGTGTGCGTGATCACAACGGGGTCGTCGGCGTGGTGCTGGTAGTGCTCCGGCGCCTTCGCTGGATCACCTTCGCCCAGCTCTCGAGGCTCGGCGAGGATCTCTGTTTGCAGGAGCGGTTTGTGAGCGGCGTCGGCGAGTACGGCGGTGACCCGCAGCCGGCGGATGTACTCGTCGGCGATCGCGGGCGCCATCTTGCCGTTGAGGAGTGCCGGGATCGCTCCGATCCGAGTCAGCGCGAGGAAGCTGAGCACGATGTCCTGCGCCTCGGTGGCCCAGATCGCGACCACGTCCCGGCGGCCGATGCCGTGCTCGTGCAACCACGCCGTACGGGCCTGGACGCGTTCGTCGAGTTGGCCGAGGGTGAGCGGATGCTCGGCCGGGAAGTGGTCGACCGGGGTGTCGAAGGTCAAGCCGGGGCCGTTCGGATCGGCGCCGTACTTGATGACTGTTGCCAGCACGTTCCCCGTGCCGATCGCCGGGTCCGCGGCCAGTTGTGCTCTGAAGCTCCTCATACCGGGTCTCCCCCACTAACGATCTCCGCGAACGCCTGGTCCGCGATCACCTGCACGATCAGCACCTGCTCGGCATCGCCGTCGTCGATCAGCAACTCGGCCTCGTCCCGTCCGCCGTCCGTCACACACACCACCGGGCCGCGCAGATCCCACTTGGCCGCGAGCCATCCGGCGACGCTGTTCGGCACCGACTGGAAGAAGAACAACGGACCGATGCGCTTGCCGTCGGCAACTGCCTCGTGAACGTGGTCCGCACTGACCCTGTCCCCGTCAGTCACAAGCACGATCCCTGTCCGCGGACTCGAGTCGGCGAGCTGGCTCAAGCACCGCTCGGCCGTCGCCACCACGAGCGGGTTGAACCGCGACAACACAAACCCAGCCACCCCCGGCGGCTCCCCCGCATCCCACCGCGCCTCAGCCAGAACCCTCATCCGACCCGCACCACCAAAGCCGTATTCGCTCCCCCGAACGCCGAGTTCAACGACATCCCGTACGGCGACGTCGCGGGCCGCGGCGCATCCACGATCACATCCACCGAACACGCCGGATCCGCCCCGAGATAACCGGCGTTCACCGGCAACTTCCCCTCCCGCAACGCCTGCACCAGCACGACAAACTCCACCAATCCGGAAGCCTCCAACGCATGCCCATGCACCCCCTTCGTCGAAGACACCCCCGGCCCACTCCCCATTTGCCTGGCAGACCCACCAAGTTGGGGGTTTGTGACCCGCAACCCGGGTGTGGAACCCCCCGTTTGCTGGGTGGGCCAGGCAAATCGGTGGGTCTGCCAGGGAAATGCGGTCGTCAGGGCGGCGGACTCGGCGGCGTCGGCGAACGTGGTGCCGGTGGCGTTCGCGTTGACGTAGGCGATGGCGTCGGGTGGGAGAGCCGCTTTCCGGAGCGCCGACTGGATCGCTTCGGCCAGGCCTCGGCCGTCGGGAGCGGGTTGGACGGGGTGGTAGCCGTCGCCGGAGCGGGACCAAGCGACCAACTCGGCCAACCCTTCGCCGGGTTGCAGGACGACCGCAGCTACCCCGTCGCCTAGCAGGGTGCCGGTTCGATGCAAAGAGAACGGGCGTACGGCGCCGTCCGTCGACAGCGCTCGGCCGGCGTCGAAGAGGGCGTACTGGTAGGGCTCGACCAAATACGCGGCGGCTACGACGACCCGGTCGAGGCGACCGAGCCGGATGAGAGTCGCGGCGTCCGCCAGCGCCGTACTCGCGGAGACGCAGGCGGACGTGTAGGTCCGGAGTTGGCCGAAGTCCTGCTCCGGCCGCGTGTGCAGGGCAAGCAGGAGCGGTGTGGCACCACGGTCGACGCCGGCCTGGGCGCACGCCGAAGCGATCGCGTGGTCCAGCTCCTCCTCCAGCGTGCCGGCATCGGCAGCGGTCGCGGCATGGTGGGTACGGCGGTTGCCGGTGTCGAAGCGGGTGACCTCGGCGAAGGCCGGCGTACCGGACAACTGCGCCGACGGACCACGACCGAGAGCGGTCATGATCGACATGCCGGTGACCGCGACCGGGCGAGCGTCAGACATGGCTGGTCAGCACCTCGCTGAGTACCGCGGCCGCGTCGTCGATCGTGGTCATCCGCGCGAGCTGGTCGTCGTCGAGCTCGACGCCGTACCGCTGCTCGACCTGATGGACCAGCCAGGCCAGCTCCATCGAGTCGAGCCGCTCGGCGCCGGCCGGCCGTTCGCCGAGACCGGCCAGCCAACCGACGATCTCGTCCCGCGAGATCATCACACCTGCTGGGCGACCCGGCCGGCCACCTCGGCGGTGAACTCGCCGACCGTCATCAACGCCAACTGCTCGGACTCGTCGTCGGAGAACCTGACCCCGAACCGGTCCTCGACCCGGACCGACAGGTCTGCCAGCGCCAGCGATTCCAGATCGACCCCGGCCGGGCCGAGCGTGGTGTCGTCGTCGATCCCTTCGGTGTCGTAGTTCATGTCCTGCAGCTGCGCGATGACGAACTCGCGTACCTCTTCCTTCATTGACTTGGCCGCGGGGCATCCCCGCCGTTGGAGCGGAGAGCACCCGCGACTCCCTCCCTTCGGTGATCAGGGACTGTCGGTCCCGACTGGTTGGATGTGTGGCATGTGCCGGTTCCGGATCTACCCGAGTCCCGCGCAGGAAGCTGCGTTGCTGGAGCAGTGCAGACACGCTCGGCACATATGGAATCTGGCGCTTGAGCAGTGGTCGATGTGGACTCGCGACCAAGGACCGACGCCCGGGTACGTCGAGCAGGCACGTCAACTGACCGAAGCGCGAGCGGTGTTCGGATGGTTGCGAGCGGGCTCGCAGATGGTGCAGCAACAAGCGCTGCGAGACTTCGAGCAAGCGGTCAAGAATTTCTACGCGGGATCCCACCGGCGACCGACCTGGCGTAAAGCCGGGGTGCATGAGGGCTTCCGCATTGCCGGCTCCCAAGCGTCCCGCATACGAAAGCTCAGCCGGAAGTGGGCCGCCGCTCTGGTACCCAAAGTCGGCTGGGTTCGATTCCGCCTCTCTCGCGCCGTACCTGACGCGAAGTCCTACCGCATGACCCGCGACCGGCAGGGTCGCTGGCACATCGCATTCGCCGCCATCCCGGAGCCGATCCCCGCACCTGGTACGGGTGAGATCGTCGGCATAGACCGCGGTGTCACCGTCTCGGCCGCCCTGTCCACCGGCGAACTCCTGACCTGTCCCAAACTCTCCGAACGCGAACGGCAACGGCTCAAGCAGCTGCAACGTCGCCTCGCCCGGTGCCGTCGCGGCTCGAATCGACGCCAGCGGGTGAAGGCCGCGATGGCCAAACTGCATGCCCGCGCCGCCAACCGCCGCAAGGACTGGGTCGAGAAGACCAGCACTGACCTCGCGCGACGGTTTGACGCCATCCGCGTCGAAGACCTCGACATCGTCTCGATGACCTCGCGCCCCAAGGCCAAACCCGACCCGACACGACCAGGTGCCTACCTTCCGAACCGGCGCGGCGCCAAGTCCGGTCTGAACCGGGGCATCCTGACCAACGGCTGGGGCGATCTTGTACACCGACTCGAGCAAAAGGCCCGGGGTAGAGTCGAGAAGGTGAACCCTGCGTACACGTCGCAGACGTGCAGCGTCTGTGGGCATTGCGCACCGGGAAACCGCGAGAGTCAAGCGGTCTTCTGGTGCGTTGCCTGCGGACATCGGGCGCACGCGGACGTGAACGCAGCAGTCAACATCGCGGCCGGACGGGCCGTCAGCGCACGCCGAGAGACGCCCGCATGGGTCTCGCCGAAACGTGAACCTCAACACGCTACCTCCGCGTAGAAGTTGGAATCCCGGGCTCTTCACGAGCGGGAGGATGTCAATGAGTTACCTTCTTTCGGTGGTGGTGGGAGATCCGGTTCATGTCTGGGTGGCGCCGGCCGGCGCCGAGCCGCGGGCCGCGGCCCACAACCTGTTGCTCGACCTGGCGAGCACGCTCATCAGCAGTCCTTCGCTGCACCACGACTCCGACGGCCGTCCGCACGTCCCCGGGCTCGCTGTGAGCCTCAGCCACACTCACGACCTCGTGGTGGTCGCAGCCGCGGCGGACGGTCCTATCGGCGTGGACGTCGAGGAGCTGCACCCGCGTGAGGTGCGCGAGCTGGCCAACCGCTGGTTCGCGCCGGAGGAACTCGACTGGATGTCCACTCAATCGAGTCAGCTCAAGGCATTCCTGCTGTTGTGGACGGCCAAGGAAGCGGTCGGCAAGGCACTCGGTCGCGGTCTCCGGCAGTCGGGGCTGCGTCGCCCGATGCCGCTCGGCGGCGGCGCGGTCGAGTCCGAACCCTCGCTCCTGGTGACCTACGTGCCGTGGAAGTACGCCGTACTCGCCGTCGCGGCGCCGATCGGGCTCACCGAGATCGTCGTACGTCACGAGACGGCCTTGCGGAGCGTGGAGAGATCGCGGACGAGTTTGCCGGTTGTTGTCCGAGGCAACTGATTGAGCAGATGCAGGGTCCGGGGCCGTTTGTACGACGCCAACTGCTGGGCGAGCTCGGCTTCGAGGTCGGCTACCGGACGCGGCTCGTTCAGCTGGACGTACGCAGTGATCGCGCCGTCGAAGGCAACCACCGCCGCCTCGACACCACGCAACGACGCGAGTGTGGCCTCGACCTCTGTCAGGTCGACCTTCAGCCCGCCGACCGAGACCTGCGAATCCAGCCGGCCCTTGATGCTGACCAGTCCGGTCCCGGGATCGACCACGCCGGCGTCGCGAGTGTGCAGCCAGCCGTCGGCCCATCGGGTCGGGTCGGACAGGCCTAGGTACGGCGACTCCGGGCGGCGGATCTGGAGTTCGCCGTCGACCGCGCGGACCTCGATCCCGGGCGCGGGCCGGATCGCCGGACGATGCTCGCCGTACAGGTCGGTGCCGATCACCCCGACCTCGGTCATCCCGTACATGTTCCCGAGCGGTACGCCGTACTTCTCCTCGAACGCCCGCCAGACCGCCGCCGGCACCAGCTCGCCGCCGGTCGTCATCCGCTTGAACTGCGGCAACCACGGCGGATCCTGCACCGAGGCGAGCAGCCCGATGTGGAACGGCACCCCGAGCACGGTCGCCGGCGTCGTCGCGGACCCGATCGCCTGCAGAATCGCGTCCCCGGTCAACCGCGCCGGCGGAACGAGCTCGACCCCGGCGTGCAATCCGTACAGCAGACCGCCGACCAGACCGAGCACATGCACCATCGACGGCAGCAGGATCAGCCGCTCACCACGCTGCGGGACACCGTCGATCTGTGTGTACCGCAGTACCTCCGCGACCAGGTCGTCCGCGGTCCGGCCGATCACTTTCGACGGGCCGGTCGAGCCAGAACTCAGTTGTACGACGGCATGCGACGTACCGGCCGGATGGCCCGAGTAGCTCGCCAGGTCCGTGTCCACCTCGACGAACGTCCGTAGCCCGGCCGGCACCGGTTGCGCCGGCGACACCACGACCTGCGGCACCAGCCGCTCGATCGCCCGCCGGACCTCGTAGTCGGTCAGCCGGTGGTCGAGCAGGATCGCCTGCCCGCCGCCGCGCCAGATCGCCAGCAGATGCGTCACGAACGCCATCGACGGCGGCAACCGCAACGCCACCGCACCACCCGGACGGAAACCGGACTGGGCCAATTCTTTTTGCCGATCCCGGACCAGCTGCCGCAATTTCCCGAGATCAACCGGATCGGGGACCCGAAAGCAGATATTGTCGTCCGGGCCGGCCAGGACGACCTCGTCGACCCACTCTGCCCCTTGCGTGGTTCCGGGCACCACGACAGCACCGTCCATGGTCATCCGAGCTCCAGAGTTCGTTATACACAAGGGATTCGAAGACCAGTGCCCCCACCAAGGCCTGGTGATGACGCGACGATACGACACGATCACGCGACTGCGCCATGAACCAGAAGTAATGGGTCCATTACCACTGGCAACCCCTCGATTGTGCCTTTCATTTGAACAATTGAGAAACCTTCTGAAATGACTCGGCCGGTTAGAATTTGGCCTAGTCGCAGCAATCCGCAACGGGTTCCCCCGGGTCGATCGATCCACCACCCGGCGGCCCGCCCGAACCGCATCGGGTGTGCTGCCGCACGTCACCGACTCTTGACCCACCGTGCGCGCGTGGGTAACTTTCGCGTCGCGGGGGAGTATCTGTAATTGAATTACCTTGGCGTTCGCCCCTGCCCGCCCGGACTGAGTTGGTGACACCCATGGAACTGACCCGCCGCCAGACCCTCGGACTCGCGGCGGCAACCGTCGCCGGGACGACGGTTGCCGCGACCACGAGCGCCGATGCCCACCCGGACCGTTGGGTCCGCGACACCCTGAGCCGGATGACGCTCGAGCAGAAGGTCGGCCAGCTCTTCGTCTGCTACGCCTACGGTCCGACGGCCGCCACCGCCGACGCCCGCAACACCAGCCTGTACGGCGTTGCCACGCCGGCCGAGGTGGTCGGCAAGTTCAACCTCGGCGGCGTCATCTACTTCACCTGGACCGACTCGACGAAAGACCCGCAGCAGATCGCCGGCCTGTCGAACGGCCTGCAGGCCGCGTCGATCGCCAACACCGGCGTCCCGCTGCAGATCGGCACCGACCAGGAGTACGGCTCGGTGGTGCGGGTCGGACCGCCCGCGACCCAGTTCCCCGGCGGTATGGCGCTCGGCGCGACCCGCTCCGCGACGTACGCACGCTCGGCCGGCGCGATCGCCGGCCGCGAGCTGAGGGCCCTCGGGATCACCACCGACTTCGCCCCGGACGCCGACGTCAACGTGAACCCGCTGAACCCGGTGATCGGCGTCCGCTCGATCTCCTCCGATCCAGCTCTGGTCGCCCAACTGGTCGCCGAACAGGTCAAGGGCTACCAGCGCGACGGGCGGATCGTCTCGACCGCCAAGCACTTCCCGGGCCACGGCGACACCGCCACCGACAGCCACACCGGCATCCCGGTGATCGACCACACCCTCGAGGAGTGGACCCGGATCGACCTGCCGCCGTTCCAGGCCGTGATCCGGGCCGGCATCCAGTCGATCATGACCGCGCACATCGTCGTACCGGCGCTGGACCCGTCCGGTGATCCGGCGACGTTGAGCCGGCCGATCCTGTCCGGGATCCTGCGCGGGCAGCTCGGGTTCGACGGGGTCGTGATCACCGACTCGCTCGGGATGCAGGGTGTCCGGGACAAGTACGGCGACGCCGAGATCCCGCTCCGGGCGATCGAGGCCGGCGTCGATCAGCTGCTGATGCCGGTCGATCCCGGTCTGGCGTACAACTCGGTCCTCGACGCCGTCCGTGCCGGCCGGATCAGCGAGGCCCGGATCGACGAGAGCGTCAAGCGCATCCTCACCCTCAAGCGATCGACCGGCCTCGTCGACGACCCGTACGTCGACCCGGGCCGCATCGCGAAGCTCGTCGGTACGCGGGCCAACTACGCCGAGGCCCAGCGGATCGCCGACCGCAGTACGACGCTGCTCCGCAACGACGCCGACCTACTGCCGCTCTCCCCCGCACCACGGACGATCCTGGTGACCGGGTACAGCCCCGCCGCCTTGGCGACTGCTCTTCAAGCCCGCAGCGCGACCACGATCGTTAAGGACACCGGCACCACGCCGACCGACGCCAAGATCGCGGATGCGGTGGCCACGGTCGCGGATCTCACGGTGGTGCTGACCAACAAGGCCTGGGATACCGAGGTCACCGACAAACAGGCCAAGCAGCAGAAGCTCGTCAACGCCCTGCTGGCGACGGGCCGGCCGGTGATCGTGGTGCCGGTCCGCGACCCGTACGACGTCGCGTACTTCGACCCGGCGCCGACGACCCTGGTCACCTACGGCAGCACCGCACCGTCGATGGAGGCGCTCGCCAAGGTCCTGTACGGCGAGATCGCGCCGACCGGCAAGCTCCCGGTGGAGATTCCGGACCTGCACCCGTTCGGCCATGGACTCACCTTCGACCCGAAGCAGACCCGGCTGACCGTTGCGTCGTACAACATTCATGCCGGCGCCGGCGAGGACAACGTGTTCGACCTGGAGCGCACTGCCCAGGCTCTGAAGGCCCTCGACGCGGACGTCATCGGTCTGCAGGAGGTCGACGTCCACTGGGACGTGCGCAGCCAATGGCTGGACACCATCGCCGAGCTGGCGACCAAGCTAGGGATGCACTCGGCATTCGCGCCGATCTACGACCTCGACCCGCCCGCGGCCGGTCAGCCAAGACGCCAGTACGGCGTGGGACTGCTCTCCCGCTTCCCGCTGGTCCGGACCGAGAACCACTCGATCACCCGGCTCTCCACCCAGGACCCGAACCCGGTGCCCGCACCCGCGCCCGGCTTCCTCGAGGCCGAGCTCGACGTCCGCGGCCGACGGCTGCATGTCTACTGCACGCATCTGGACTACCGCGGCGATCCGACGGTGCGGACGCTGCAAGTGGCTGACACGGTCAAGATCCTGGCCCAGGACCGGAAGAAGGACCTGCAGATCCTCGTCGGTGACTTCAACGCAGAGGCCGACGCGCCTGAGCTGGCCGGGTTGTGGACGCGCCTGACCGACTCGTGGACCGCGGCCGGTTCGACGACCGGTGGGCCGTACGCCTACCCGGCGGTCGCCGCCAATAAGCGGATCGACTTCGTCACCGTCGGTACTAACCTGAATGTGCTCCGTGCCGAAGTGCCCGCCGAAGTCCCGGTGGAGCAGGCCGCCAGCGACCACCGCCCGATGATCGCCGACCTCTCGTTCCGTCCCTGAGGAGATGTCCATGAAGCGACGTAGTTTGCTCGCCGGCGCCGGTGCGCTGGCCGCCGCCCCGCTGATCGACGTACCGGCCGCGCAGGCTGCGCCGAAGCGTGGGGTGATGACCGGCGCCGAGGTGCTCGCCAAGGACGGCTGGCGCGTGCTGGCCGGTCAGAAGGTCGGCGTGATCAGCAACCCGACCGGGATCCTGCCGGACTACCAGCACATCGTCGACACCATGCACGCGTCCGGCAAGGTGAACATCGTCGCGGTGTTCGGCCCCGAGCACGGCTTCCGCGGCAGCGCGCAGGCAGGTGGGTCGGAAGGCGACCACATCGACCCGCGGACCGGGATCATGGTCTACGACGCGTACGGCGCGGCCGCGGACAAGCTGGCCGGCCTCTACACCACGTCCGGCGTCGAGACCGTCGTCTTCGACATCCAGGACGTCGGCGCCCGGTTCTACACCTACATCTGGACGATGTACGAGGCGATGCTGGCCGCGGTCCGCACCGGCGCGAAGTTCGTCGTACTCGACCGTCCGAACCCGGTCGGCGGGTCCGCGCGCGGTCCGATGCTGAAGCCCGGCTACACCTCCGGCGTCGGCAAGAAGGAGATCCTCCAGCAGCACGGCATGACCGTCGGCGAGCTGGCCCGGATGTTCAACGCGGAGTACCTGCCGCTGGAGCCGAACGGCGGCCGGCTGAAGGAGCTCCAGGTCATCGAGGTGGCGAACTGGAAGCGCGACCAGTTGTACGACGACACCGGCCTGACCTGGGTGATGCCGAGCCCGAACATGCCGACCCCGGACACCGCGCTGCTCTACCCGGGCCTGTGCATGTTCGAGGCGACCAACATGTCCGAGGGCCGCGGTACGACGCGACCGTTCGAGCTGATCGGCGCGCCGTACGTCGACTACAGGTGGGCCGAGGCGCTGCAGACCAAGAACATCCCGGGCGTCGCGTTCCGGGAGGCGTACTTCACGCCGACGATCAGCAAGAACCTGAACGTGCTCTGCGGCGGGGTCCAGGTGCAGATCACCGACCCGAACCGGGTCGAGGCGATCACCGCGGCGACCCACATGATCGTCGAGGCCCGTAAGCTCTACCCGGAATTCACCTGGCGGGCGGAGACCCCACCCGGCCGGTGGATCGATCTGCTCACCGGATCGGACCGGTTCCGGACCATGCTTTTGGCGGATGCGTCCGCCGAGGAGATCGTGGCAGCCTGGAAGTCCGAGACCGACGCCTGGACGGCCCGACGGGCGAAGTACCTTCTGTACAAGGGCGCGCACCGATGAAACGGCTTGCCGCGCTCACGATTGCTTCGGCGGTGATGCTGACGATGGGAACGCCTGCGGTTGCTGGCGGCAACAATTCCGGCTGGTTCGACCACCCGTACGACGGGTATGCGCCGAAGTCCACGCTGCTGCGCGACTCGACCCCGGCGGCCGCGGGCCTCGATCCGGCGCCGATCGACGCGGCGCTGACCCAGGTGGCCGGCTGGACCCAGCCGAGCGGTACGACGAAACCCCTGTACGCCGGCGCGGTCACGCTGCTCGGCCACGACGGGAAGGTCGTCACCCGAACCGCCACCGGCCTGGCGCTGAAGTACGCCGACGGCGCGGGGACGGAGCTGCCTCCGGATCAGCAGATCCCGATGCGGACCGACACGATCTTCGACCTGGCATCGGTGTCGAAGCTGTTCACGTCGATCGTGGTGCTGCAACTGGTCGAGAAGGGCAAGGTCGACCTCGACGCACCGATCGCGACGTACGTCCCGGAGTTCGCCGAGAACGGCAAAGAGGCGATCACGATCCGGCAGGCGCTCACGCACACCACCGGCCTGCCGTCGTGGCTGCCGTTGTGGAGCGCGCAGCCTGATCCAGCCTCCCGGCTGCACATGGCGTTGACCGCGAAGCTCATCAACCCGCCGGGCAGCACCTACCTCTACAGCGACCTGAACCTGATCTCGCTCGGCGAGGTCGCGCATCGCGTGACCGGCAAGACGCTGGACAAGCTGGTCGCCGACGGGATCACCAAGCCGCTGCGGATGCGCGACACCGGCTACAACCCGGACCCGAAGAAGAAGCCGCGGATCGCGGCGACCGAGTTCCAGACCGCGCCGCCGCGCGGGATGGTGTGGGGCGAGGTGCACGACGAGAACGCCTGGTCCCTTGGCGGTGTCGCCGGGCACGCGGGCGTGTTCAGTACTGCGGACGACCTCGCGGTACTGGCGCAGGCGTTCCTGAACGGCGGCAGTTACGGCGGGGCCCGGATTCTCAAGGAATCCTCGGTGACCGCGATGATCACGAACTTCAACCAGGGCTTCCCGGGCAACGACCACGGCCTCGGTTTCGAGCTCGACCAGCGCTGGTACATGGGCGGTCTGTCCGGCCCGCGGACGGCCGGTCACACCGGCTACACCGGTACGTCGATCGTGATCGACTTCGACTCCCGGTCGTTCGCGATCCTGCTCACCAACCGGGTCCACCCGTCGCGCGACTGGGGTAGCAACAACCCGGCCCGCCGCGCCGTCACCCAAGGTCTGGCGCTCGCCCTCGGCGTCGGCCCACGCCACGGCAAGGACGCCTGGTTCTCCGGTACGACGGACAACGCGACCACCACCCTGTCCACCAAGGTCGCCGTACCGGCCGGTGGCGCGAAGCTGGCGTTCGACCTGTTCGTCGACACCGAGGACACGGATCTGCTGTATCTGGAGACGTCCACGGACGGGACGACCTGGACGAAGGTGCCGTTCTCGGTGCGGGACCGGGGCTCGGTGATCGACACCGACGGCTCGATCAGCGGCTCCGGCGACCGGCACTGGCACCAGGCGACCGCCGAGCTGGGCGCCGGCGAGCAGACGATCCGCTGGCGGTACACCAGCGATCCGCTGTACCAGGGCCGCGGCGTGTACGTCGACGGTGTGAAAATCACGAGCGGGGATGGTGTTCTTCTCGATGGTGAACGAACGCCTGAATCATTTACCGCAACAGGTTGGAGACTTTCGCGTCGGTGACCCCACTTCGTGCATAGTCGCCGTACCGTGGCTGTCATGAATTCAACAACCTCTCCAGAACCCACGGGACCGCTGCTGGTCCGGGTCCGCGCGGTGATGCCCGCGCTGGCGCCGGCCGAGCAGCGGGTCGCGAACGCGGTCCTCGCGGACCCGGGCGGAGTGGCGGCGATGACGATCTCCGAACTGGCCGAGGTGGCGTCCACCTCCGAGACCACGGTCATCCGGTTCTGCAAGCAGATCGGTGTCCCCGGCTACCCGCAGCTCCGCCTGCAACTGGCGGCGCAGTCGGCGACGGAGAGCCTCCGGCCCGAGGTGGGCGGGGACATCGAGCCCGGCGATTCGCTGGCCGACGTGGTCAGCAAGGTCGCGTTCGCCGACGAGCGGGCGGTTCGCGAGACGGCCCAGCAGATCGACGTCGACGCGCTGGCCAAGGTCGTCGACGCGGTGGTCAAGGCACCGCGGGTCGACCTGTACGGGTTCGCCGCGAGTTCGTTCGTGGCGCTCGACCTGCAGCAGAAGCTGCACCGGATCCGGCGGGTCGCGTTCGCCTGGTCCGACGTACACATCGCGCTGACCAGCGCAGCGCTCCTCGGTGAGGGCGACGTCGCGATCGGCATCTCGCACACCGGTACGACGGTCGAGGTCGTCGAGGCGCTCGAGGAGGCGGCCAAGCACGGCGCCACCACGGTCGCGGTAACAAACTTTCCGCGCTCGCCGCTGGCCCGGACCGCGGACCTGGTGCTGACCACGGCCGCCCGCGAGACGACGTACCGCTCCGGGGCGATGGCTTCACGGATCGCGCAACTGACGGTGATCGACTGCCTGTTCATCGGGGTCGCTCAGCAGGTGCTGCCGGACGCCCGGAAGGCCCTCGAGGAGACCGCCAGCGCGGTCCGCGGGCACCGACTCAAAGGATCCGAGTGAGGTCAACCCACCCCCTCCCGCCTTTGGCTTTCCTTCCTTCCCTTTCCGTCAAAGATGAACGGAATTGAAAATCCTTCAGTAGGAAACTAACATCGTTCTCGTGACCTCACCGACCGAGCAGCGCAACCCCAGGACGCTCGCCATCGACGCGGTGGGCACGTCCGAGATCCTTCAACTGGTCAACAACGAGGACGCCCGGGTCGCGGGTGCCGTCGGCGTTGTCATCCCCGAGCTGGCCAAGGCCGTCGACGCCGCCGTCGAGGCGGTCCGTGGCGGCGGCCGGGTGCACTACTTCGGCGCCGGTACGTCGGGGCGCCTGGCGGTCCTGGATGCCGCCGAGCTCCTGCCCACGTTCCACGTCCCGGACGGACTGGTGGTCGCCCACCACGCCGGCGGCATGGAGGCGCTGCTGCGCGCCGTCGAGAACGTCGAGGACTCCGAGGAGGGTGGCGCCGCGGACGCGGCCACAGTCACCGGTCAGGACCTCGTCGTGGGCCTCGCCGCTTCCGGAAGTACGCCGTACGTCGCCGGAGCCTTGAAGGCCGCCCGCGCGGCGGGAGCGACGACTGTCCTCGTCACGTCGAACCCCGACGCCCCGCTGGCACCGCTGGCCGACGTCGTGATCGCGGCCGACACCGGCCCGGAGGTCATCGCCGGCTCGACCCGGCTGAAGGCCGGCACGGCGCAGAAGATGATCCTGAACGCGTTCTCGACGACGCTGATGATCAAACTCGGCCGCACCTGGTCCAACCTGATGGTCGACCTGGTGGCGACCAACAAGAAGCTCCGCGGCCGGATGCTCCGGATCCTCGCCGAGGCCACCGGCGCCGACGACGCTGCTTGCGAGACCGCCCTGGCGGCCGCCGACGGCGAGCTCAAGCCGGCCCTGGTGCATTTGCTGACGGGCACGCCGATCGCGGAGGCCCGAGCCGCCCTCGAGGCCGCCCACGGCCGCGTAGCCACCGCCCTAGCCGAGCTCGGGAACCCCAGCTGAGCGCTGCACCGGCGGGTGTACGACGAGAGTCGCCACGATCAGCGCCATGAAGACGGCGGTGAGGGCGAACGGGATCGGGATCAGCGGATCCAGCAGGACCAGAACGGCGCCGAGCGGTACGACGATGTTGACGGTCCGATCGGCGTTGTCGCGAATGGCGATCCACCAGATGCCGAGCACGAAGATCGCGATCGGGACCGTCACCGTGTAGGACGCGGCCACCTCGCTCAGCTCGGTGTGATGGGTGATGCTGTCGATCTCGACCTCGATACCGGCCGAGAACGCACCGGCCGCCGCGAACACGAAGTAGTGCAGGTACCCGTACCGCAACGAGCGCGCCAACGACGTGATCGTGGTGTGGTGTGGCGGCCAGAAGTAGATCCACCACATCGCGGCCGTGACGACCAGCGTCAGCACCGAGAGCGAGATCAGCGGGCCGAGCGACTCGTGGTCGTGGACGGCCTCGATGATCGCGTTGGCGGACGCGAGCAGGCTTTCACCGAGCAGGATCAGGGTGAAGAGCCCGTACCGTTCGGTGATGTGGTGCGGGTGCCAAGGCGTCGTACCGCGCCGCTCGGCGACCACCGGCAGGGCGAGCTCGGCGATCGCGAACACCACGACCCCGTACTTGAAGATCCCGGCCGGGACCAGGAGCAGCAGCACCCAGACCACCTGGATGGCCGCGATCCCGCCCGCGTAGATCTGGGTGGCGCGGCGTGCGGAGCCGGCCGACCGGGATGCGCGCAACCACTGCGCGACCATCGCGATGCGCATCACGACGTACCCGATGACGGACACGGTGAAGTCGTGGTCGACGAACACCGGCTCGATGCCGGCGGCGAGCACCAGAACGCCGCTCATCTGCAGGATCGTCAGGACCCGGTAGAGCCAGTCGTCGGTGGCGAACGAGGTGGCGAACCAGGTGAAGTTCATCCAGGCCCACCAGATCGTGAAGAACACCATCGCGTACCAGCCGATCCCGCTGACGATGTGCTTCTCGCTGAGGGCGTGGTGCAGTTGCGACGCGGCCACGCTGACCGCCACCACGAACACCAGGTCGAAGAACAGCTCCAGCGACGACGCGACCCGCCCCGGCTCGTGCGGGTCCCTGGGACGCATGGGGATCAGCCGTGACCGGGTCATCGTCGTCATGGCGCCCAGGCTAAACGGATATGTCCACCGAGGGCCGGAGCTTCGCGGCTGCGGCCAGGGCGTCGTGCGCCGGGTTGTCTTCGAAATCCTTGAGCAGTGCGGGGTCCGCAGGGTGGTCGAGGTGCGGCAGCGCGATCTGCTCGTACGCCGCCTGGAACCGCGGACCCCATCGCCGAGTACCGAGGCGGGCGGTCCGCGAACAGTTGTCGACCATGTAGGCGACGTCGCGGGCGTGCATGTACGGCAGCAGCGAGTCGACCGCCTCGATCACCGACTCGTTCACGATCTCCGACCACGCGTGCCCGCGGGCGGCGAACTCGTCAACCTGCGCCATCATCGTGGCCACGAACAATCCTGCCGTGACCGCATCAATGTTCTGAGCTGCTGTTGCTCGGCGGGCGTGCACCTCGGCGCTGTGGGTCCACATCGGGCTGCCGCCGATCTCGGTCATCGGCCGGGTCGCCAGGCGCTGCTCGGCGAGGATCACGCTACGGAGTTCGGTGCCGTCGGCAACTTCGTCGTAGATCTCCGCGACCAGGTCCCGGGCCGGGCCGTACGCCGCGGAGTAGGCACGGTCGAACAGGTCCACGTCCCCGCTCGCCGCCCGGACAGCGACCAGCCCGTCGTCCGAGATCGTCCGCGCGATCGGCCCGGTGATCGCCTCGGTGGAACGCTCGTACGCCGTCACCGGATCGGCACCCTCGATCCGGAAGTGCCGGTACAGCACCTCCACCAGCCCATGCACCGCGCCGAGCAGGATCGCCCGCTCGCCGACGATGTCGGACCGGTACTCGTCGGCCAGCGTCGTCGCGAAGGTGTACGGCGAACCGAGCCCGATCGACCACGCCAGCGCCCGGTCCCACCCGTGACCGTCCGGATCCGCGTGTACGGCGATGCTCGCGTTGATCCCGGCTCCGTTGATCGTCGCGCCCTGCTGGTACAGGCGGCGGACCGAATCACCCATGCCCTTGGGACACACTGCGATCACCGGATGCCCGTCGGGAAACGAGCTGCCGATCGCGGTCAGGTGACCCAGGAGGAAACCATGGGACAGACCAATGGTCGCGCCGGGCTTGAGTACGGCGAAGATCTGCTCGTGGTTCGCAGCCAGCGCGGCGTCCGCGATCAGCAGGATCACCAGGTCGGACGCGGCCGCGACCTCCAGCCAGTCCCCCAGCGTCCCGTTCTCCTCGGTGAACCCGTGCTTCCGCGCGTCCTCCGCCGAGGCCGACCCAGGTCGCAGGCCAACCGATACGACGACCCCGGTCCCGTCGAGCGAGTCGCGCAGGTTCTGCGCCTGCGCGCGCCCCTGCGGCCCCCATCCCAGTACGCCGATGCGCTCCACCCCGTGCAGCGCCTCAACCAGCAACGGAAACAGATCCCGCCCACCCCGCACGATGGACTCAGTCCCGCCCGGCACGACCATGCTCTCAACCCGAAACACCGAACTCTTCATGCCACCAGTCAAAGGGCGGTGCGACCATTGCAGCAAGCGCAATGTCCGCACCGCCCCGTTGCAGCTTGTGAAACACAGTCCACACCCGAGGACCTTTGGCGGCCAAGAAAAGGCCTTGCGGCCTTGGTACTCGACGACATCAGCCGCCTATTTTGAGCTTGGTTCTTCCCGAGCACGGGGAGCCACCATCAGATGTTGTCAACGGGGAGCACAGTATGTCTCAGCAGCACCAGCAGCCAGGTCCACAGCATCCGGTGGGGCAGATGGCTCCGCCGCCTGGCTATGTTCTCAAGAAGAAGACCCACCGGTTCCGCAACTTCGTGGTCTTCCCGTTCTTAGGCTTCATCGCCCTGATCGTCGTCATCGCGGTCGCCTCGAACAGCGGCGGGGGCGGCGGCAGCGCCACCACGGCAGGTGACACGAAGACCGCCGCTCCGGCCGGCCGGAACGAGCCGTACGCCGTTACGTTGGGGAAGGCCTTCCAGGTTCCTGGCACCAAGCACCGGATCGACGCCGGCTGGAAGATCAACTACCAGCAGTACGTCGGCTCCCAGCTGGTCGGCTCCGTGACCAACGTCAGCACGGACACGAGTACCGCGTTCTTCAGCGTGAAGTTCCTCAAGGGCAACAAGGTGCTGGCCAACTTCCAGTGCAACACCGCCGAGCTGGAGCCTGCCCAGACGGAGCACATCGAGTGCTACAACGAGGTGACGACCACGCAACGCCTCACCGGCTGGGACACGGTCACCGCGGAGGCGACCTTCTGACAAACCCCGGGGACCTGCGACAGGGCATTGCCTGTCCAAGGTCCCCGGAGCTTGTTCGAGACTATGACTCCAGGCCGACTGCCTTCAGGGGGTTGGGCCAGGCTTTGAGGGCCGCGTGCAGGGCTGGGTCTTGGGTGGTTGCCAGGGCCTCGTCGTGCGCATCGGTGATGACATCGGCGATGGTGACAGCGGTGCCGGTGTTGGCGGAGCGGACGGCGGCTTCGACCATGGCGAGGCTTACTACGTTGGAGTGCACCTCGGATTGCGGGGTTGTCGACGTGCGGACCGCGTTGACGAACTCGACGAGGGAGCCGGCGATTTCCTGGGGTTCGTCGGACATCGTGGCTGGGAGGGGCTCGCCGGACGCCAGCTCTGCGACGGGTGGGTTGTCGCCGTCCCAGGTCGCCGTACCGCCGGGTGTGCTGGCTCTCCAGAGGCCGTTCCACGAGGTTTCCAGGCCGGGCGCGCACCAGCTGCCGGTGAAGGTGAAGCGGGTGCCGTCGGCGTAGGTGAAGATCGCGGTCGCGGCCGCGTTGCCGTCGAACCAGCTCCAGTCGGGGTTGTACGAGTCGCAGTACACCGAGACCGGTTCCGAGCCGATCAGCTTGCGCGATAGGTCGAACTGGTGGATCGCCATGTCGACCAGGAGCGGCTCGGCCATCCGCTCGCGGAACCCGCTGAAGTGCGGCGCCTTGAAGAACTCGCACGACAGCGTGCCGATCGTGCCGAGTTCGGCGAGCTGGCGTTCGAAGGCCGCGACGGCCCGGAAGTACCGGCGCGACTGCGAGACCATCAGCAGCTGCCCGCTGACCTCCGACGCCGCGACCATCGTCAGACACTCGCGGACAGTCTCGGCCAGCGGCTTCTCGCAAAGCACAGGAAGCCCACGCAGCAAGGCATCCACGCTGACCTTCGGGTGTGCGAGCGGGACGGTCACGTCGATGACCGCATCCGCGCGATCGGCCAGCTCGTCGATCGAGTTGGCCACTGGTACGTCGCCGTACCCGTGCTCGTCGGCCGCCGCTCGGGCCACCTCCAGGTCGAGGTCGACGAGACCGACCAGCTGCACGGAAGGGTTGGCGGCGATCGTCCGCAGCCAGGCGCGGCCCATGCCGCCGGCGCCGGCCTGGAGAAGACGCAAGGGTTCAGGCATCCGCAGGCTCCTCGATCGGGCCGGTGTAGCCCTTGCCGTTGAAGAAGTCCTCGGTCTCGTAGCGCAGCAACGTCGGCAGAGCACGCGACGGCAGGTCGGTCTTGGCCCACCCGACCCCGTTCGCGATCACCTTCCGGACGTCCTTGTGGTGGTAGACCGGGAAGTCCTGGTCGCCGGGCGAGAAGTAGAAGATCTTCCCGTGCCCGCGACGGAACGTGCAGCCGGACCGGAACACCTCGCCACCGGAGAACGACGAGACGAAGATCAGTTCGTCCGGGACCGGGATGTCGAAGAACTCGCCGTACATCTCCTGCTGCTCGATCACGATCGGGTGCGGGACGCCCTGCGCGATCGGGTGCGTCGGGTTGATCGTCCAGACCAGCTCGCGGTCCCGCTCACTGCGCCAGCGCAGCGTGCACGTCGTACCCATCAGCTTGCCGAAGATCTTCGACCAGTGACCGGAGTGCAGCACGACCAGGCCCATCCCCGACAGCACGTGCTGGTAAACGCGGTCGACCACCTTGTCGTCGACCTCACCGTGCGCGGCGTGGCCCCACCAGACGAGTACGTCGGTCTCGGCCAGCACCTCCTCGGTCAGGCCGTGCTCGGGTTCGTCGAGGGTGGTGGTGGAGACGTCGGCTTCGAGGTTCTCGCGGATGCCGGCGGCGATGGTCTCGTGCATGCCGTCCGGGTAGATCTCCCGGACGTGCGGCTCGACCTGCTCGTGCCGGTTCTCGCCCCAGACGAGTACGCGAATCGTCATATTTCAGACCCTTTCAGACATTATTTGACGGCCCCGCCGATGGCGCCGGCGGCGATGTACTTCTGCGCGGCGATCAGCAGCACGATGGCCGGGATCGCCGAGAGGACCGCGGTCGCCATCACCGCGTTCCAGTTCTGCACCTGAGTGCCGAGGTACTGGTAGATCCCCAGCGTCACCGGCCGTACGCCGCCCTTGGTGGTCAGCGTCAGCGCGAACAGGAAATCGCTCCAGGAGAAGAGAAAACTGAACAGTCCCGCGGTGATCAGGGAGTTCTTGCTGATCGGCAGCACGATCGCGACGAACGCCCGGAACAACCCGGCGCCGTCGACCCGCGCGGCCTCCACCAGCGACGGCGGCAGCGACATCATGAACGACCGCAGAATCAGGATCGCGAACGGGATCCCGCTGCTGCAGTTCGCGATGATCAACCCCGGGATCGAGTTCAGCAGACCGATCCGCTCGTACGCCGTGTAGAGCGCGTTGGCGATCACGATCCCCGGAATCATCTGCGAGATCAGGATCGCCAGCAGCCCGATCGACACCCACCGGGACCGGAACTGCGAGAGTGCGTAGGCACACGGCGTCGCGATGGCCAGGCTGAGTACGACGGTTCCGACCGCGATGATCACGCTCGTGACGAGGTTCCCGCCCTGCTCGTCGAAGGCCCGCTTGTAGCCGCTGAACGTCGGGTGCAACGGCAGGAAGCCCGCGGTCAGGGTGTTGCCCGATGGTTGGAGTGAGGCGTTCAGCATCCAGTAGACCGGGAACAGCATCACGCACAGGATCAGTACGCCGATCACGGTGTACGCCGTACGTCGCATCATGTCCCTCCTACTCGTCTGTTATTCGTCAACCGCGCGGCGGGTGCTGCGCAGGTAGAAGACCGCGAACACGAACGAGATCGCGATCAGGATGTTGCTCAGCGCCGCGCCCTGGCCGAACTTGAAGTCCACGAAGGACTTCTCGTACGACTGGGTCGCCAGCGTCTGAGTCGCGTTCGCCGGTCCACCGCCGGTGAGGCCCAGGATGATGTCCAGGACCTTGATCGTGTAGACGACGCCGAGCATCAGCACCACGCTCGCGACCGATCGCAGGTTCGGCCAGGTGATGTACCGGAACGCCCGCCAGCCCGTTGCGCCGTCGAGCTGACCGGCTTCGTAAAGCTCGTCGGGGATCTCCGCAAGACCGGAGTACAGCAGGGTCACGTTGAACGGGATGCCGATCCAGATGTTCACGCCGATCACCGCGATCAGCGCGACCGACGGCGAGTTCAGCCACGGCACCGGATCGTTGATCACGTGCAGCCCCAGCAGCGACCGGTTCAGGATGCCGCTGTCCTGCTCGAGGATCGACCGCCAGGTGGCACTCGACACGATCAGCGGCAACAGCCACGGCAGCAGGAGAAGCGAGCGCAGCAGTCCGCCGAGCGGGAACCGCTGGCGGAAGAAGAGCGCCAACGCCAGGCCGATCGCGAACTGGAACGCGATCGACCCGATGGTGAACAGCGCGGTGTTCACCATCGCGTCCGAGAACAGCTGGTCCTTCACCACCGCGCTGTAGTTCTGCAGCCCGATCCACGGCGCCTCGCCGGTGAAGAACGTCCGCAGGGTGTAGTCCTGCAGGCTCATCAGCAGGTTCTTCACCACGGGGTAGCCGAACAGCGCCAGCATCGCCACCGCGGCGGGCAGCACGAACAGGATCTTGGTCAGGTCCTCGCCCCGGCGGCGCCGGCCGCGAACGCGCTCGCGGCCGGCCACCGTCGTACGTGTGAGCGTCACCATCGATCAGCCGCCGGACGCCTGCTTGAAGGCGTCCTGGACCGAGGCCTTACCGGTCAGCGCCAGCTGGATGGCCTGGTAGATCACCTTCGCCGCCGCCGGCCACTTGTCGCCGAGCTTGCCGGTCCGCGAGCGGGCGGTCTTGACCTGCTCGGTGAAGGCCTTCATCGACGGCACCTCCTTGACGTACTCGTCGAGCAGCGCGGTCTTGGTCGGGATGGTGTACCGCGCCTTCGCCCAGGCGAGCTCGTTCTCGTCCGAGTTCAGGCACTTCACGAAGTCGGCGGCCTTCTGCTCCTTGGCCTGGTCCTTGTTCAGCGGGACCGTCCACGCCTCACCGCCGAGCGGCGCGACCGGCTTCTGATCCGGCTTGTTCAGCGGGAACGTGACCACGTCCCACTTGATCTTCGGGTTCTTGTTCAGCGCCGGGATCTGCCACGGGCCGTTCACCATCATCGCGGCCTTGCCGGCGATGAACTGGTCGTTCACGTCGCCCTGCGTCCAGTTGATGACGCTCTTCGACGCGGACCCCGACTGCACCAGATCCGTCCACAACTGCAGGGCTTCGGTCACCTGCGGGGTGTTCAGATCGGTCTCGTCACCACCGTTGGTCCACATCGCCGGCAGGAACTGCCACGAGCCTTCGTACGTCGCGTTGGCGTTGAACGCCATCCCGTACCGCCCGGGCTTGGTCAGCTTCTTGGCCGCGGCCTTCAGCTCGTCCCAGGTCTTCGGCGGCTGTACGCCGGCCTCGGTCAGCATGTCCTTGTTGTAGAACAGGGCGATCGTGTTCGTCACCGGGGCCAGCCCGTAGAGCTTGCCCTGGTACGACGTCGCGTCGACCATGCCCTGGATGACCCCGTCGCCACTCAGACCTAGGTCGTTCAAGGGCGCCAGCGCACCGGTCGCGGCGATCTGCTGTACGTCGGGGTTGTCGAGCATCAGCACATCCGGCAACGTCTTCGACGAGGCCTGCTGCAGCACCTTCTGGATCAAGGTCTCACCAGGGACCGTCTCCCGTTTGATCGTGATGCCGAGCGTCGACGCGCAGGAGTCGAGGCCCTTCTGGACAAGGGTCTTGTCCGGCTCGTTGTTGTAGTAGTCCAGGATCGTGAGGCTCTTGACGCTGTCGCCGGACGAGGACGACGACTGGCTTCCGCCGCCGTTGTCGCCGCAGGCGGCCAGCAGGAGCGACACCGTCGTCGCACCCGCCAGCGCGGCGGCGATCCGCTTGCTGATCATGACATCGGGCTCCTTCAAAGCGTTTAACCAGTGGACGAGGGCAAAACCAGTTGCTCTTGTGGATTAGTCGGTAAACCGCTTAACTAAGGCGTTGAAGGACTATGTTCCGTACGTCACACCGCTGTCAAGAGTTCAGAGGGGGTCGGATCGGTGGTCACGATGAAGGATGTGGCTCAGCGGGCCGGTGTTTCGATCGCGACGGTGTCCTTCCTGCTGAACAACACCAAGCCGGTGACCGCGGCGACCCGGGCCAGGGTCGAGCAGGCGATGGCGGAGCTCGGATACAGCCGCAACATGGTGGCCCGCGCGCTGGCAAGCCGGCGTACCCACATCATCGCGATGGCCTACCCGGCGCTCGAGCACCGGTTCGGGATGTCGACCGCGGAGTTCTTCACCAGCGCGGCCGAGGCCGCCCGGAAAGAGGACTACCACCTGGTGCTGTGGCCGGTCGGCAACGACGGGGTCGAGCTGCGTGAGTTGCTCGGTCAGGGTCTGGTCGACGGCGTCGTGCTGATGGAGGTCCAGCTGGACGATCCGCGGGTCGACGTACTGCAGCAGGCCGGTACGCCGTTCGCCTTGATCGGCCGGACCACGGAGCTCGAGGGGTTGTCCCACGTGGACATCGACTTCGACACCACGGTCGAGGACGCGGTGAAGTACCTGTACGACTACGGGCATCGCGAACTGGCCTTGATTTCGGGCGATCTGGACGATCCGCGGTTCCACGCTTATGGCCCGTGGGTCCGCACGGAGGACGCCTATCGCCGGGTCGCCGCGTCGTACGGCATGTCCGTCGTCATCCTGCCGTGCTCCGACACCACCCAGGCCGGCAAGGCCGCCGCCGAACGACTGCTGGCCGAGCATCCCGAGACAACCGCGATCCTGGTGCTGAACGAGTACGCCGCCCTGGGGGTCGTGTCCGGGCTGAAACGCGGCGGCCTCGACATCCCCGGCGACGTCTCCGTCCTGGCGCTGCTGATGGTCCCGGAGAACGCCGCCATGGCCGACCCCGAACTCACGATGATGCGCACCCCCGGCCCCGAACTGGGCCAGCTCGGCACCGAGTCCCTCATCCGCGAACTGGAAGGCGACGACCCGCTACCACCCCAGCTAGTCGCCGCCAAGCTCCTCCCCGGCGCGACGGTCGCGGCTCCCCGGGGCACCTGATTCGGTCAGGCTCCAGAGAGCGGCGATCAGCGGGCGCCGGAGGTCGGCGCGTCTGGCGCAGAGGCCGATCGTGAGCGGGTCGAGATCGGCCGGGATCTCTATCAGGCGGTCGCGGACGGCGGATGAGTCGAGGACCAGTCTCGGGACGATTCCGGTGCCACATCCCAACGCCACAAGGGCGAGCAGCGCTTCGTGGCCGTCGGGCTCGGCGGCGATCACCGGCTTCAGCCCGGTCTTGCGAAACCAGCGGAAGGCGGCCTCGCGGACGAGCCCTCGAGCGGGTACGACGTACGGACCGTCCGGATCGCTGTCAGGAGCTTTCACGAGTACGAGATCGGTGACCGCGACCGTACGGCTGACCAACGATTGTGGGAGTCGCTTGGGGATCCCGGCGACAGCCGCGTCGACCTCGCCTTCGTCCAACCGGGCCAGAGCCGCGGCCGCGTCACCGGTCCGGAGATCCAGGCGGATCTGTGGATGCGCCTCTCGCAACGGAGCCAGCAGGTCCGGGAGCAACGCCTGGCAGGCCGTCACAGTCGCGAAGATCCGCAGATCCCCAGTCAGACCGGCCTGATCGCCCGAGCCGGCCCGGTAGTCGTCCCACAGTTCCAGCGCGTTCTCGGCGTACGCCGTGAATCGCCGACCTTCCGCGGTCAGTACGACACCCCGCGGACCGCGGTCGAGCAACCGCGCGCCGACCCGCGTCTCCAACCGCTGGATCGTCCGCGTCAACGTCGCCGCACTCACATGACACTCGAGGCTCGTCCGCCCATAGTTCAACGACCGAGCCAAATGCAGGAACAGCTCCAACTCGCGATGCTCCAACGAGACCTCGCAGAGGGCGGCGAGAAGACGAATGACAGGACAGTGGGCTACTTAGGGTAGTTCAACGCCTTCAAGAAAAAGACAAGGAAAGAAAGAAAAGAAGTAGAGAGGGTTGCGTGCCTGGCCGGCTTCGGCCCTCAGGTGACAGACATCTGCATCTACTCGGCGTCGAGCCACTCGGCACCATCGGAATCGCGGTGGTAGCCGTGGTGGTACCCGAGGACGCAGCCGATCCCCCTGTCGGGATTCTTGCCGTCACATGGCTCCGACCGCGACGGGCTGAGGCTCGGCCAGGTACGACGGGGCGCGCTCAGCAGATTGGCCGGATCTGATGACTCATTTTGACTCACAAGATCGAGGATGATCATCACAAAGGCCCTTGTCAAGCCGGCGTTCTGCTGCAGATACAGGGTTCGCGCGGCAGACACGCAGAGCAGGTTGACCCCAACTGCGGCATCTGTCACCGTTGATTTGCTGACTCATTCTGACTAGATGGAGGCGAGATGCGACTCATTCACCGCGCTGGACCTTGCGACAACGGTCCTTGTCCCAACGTGTTCGACACCGATGAAGGCACACTTGTGGCAGTGCAGGGCGCGCAGTTGGTTGATGCCGACGCCTTGGCGCAGCTGAGCCAGATGCCGGCGCACGAGACCGTCGTCCTGGTGCCGCGGGAGCTCCTGCTGGAGTACGCCAAGAAGATGGCAGACGGAGCCACGGTGTGAACTTCGAGGAGTTCGACGCTCAGTTCGACCGATTCACTACAGAGGTCTTCCGGCTGGAGAATCTTCAGGGCTACGCGGTCTCCGAGGAAGACGCACGACTCAAAGCCTTCCGTGACGGCACGCCGCGGCCCGAACGTTCCGTGCGGACCGAGCCTTGGCTGGCTCGGATCGCTGTGAGCACGGTCGCGGGTAAGAGATGGGAGCGGGTCCACGTCGTCGATCACCCCCTCTCCGAATATCTCCGGTACGAACTGGTCGGGTACGTCGAGTCCCAGGCGGCCGGAGAGCGCATCCTGATCGCGGAGCGGACGGCCGACGAGTCGCTGACCAGACTTGGCGAGGACTTCTGGTTGTTCGACGCCGACTCGCCGACCGCGTACGCCGTACTGATGCACTACGACGAGGCTGGACATTTCGTAGGCTTCGACCACACCACGGAGCCCGCCGTGCTGGAGCGCTGCCGGAATGAGCGCGAGCTCGTTCGGCGGCATGCCGTGGACCTCAACGCCTACCTGGCGGAGCAGAAGGAAGATTTGTAACTGCGTGCGTACTTCGGACCAGACTCCACGGACTCCGCGGCAACACATCGGCGCGGAGTTGCGACGCTTGCGGACGATGGCCGGCGTGAGCGGGCGCCAGCTCGCTCAGCGGACCGGGCTGAGCCAGTCCAAGGTGAGCAGGATAGAGCGCGGTGATGCACTCGCGTCGGTTCCTGAGCTGACACATTGGCTGGAGCAGTCCGGCGCGATCGATCGCCTGGAGCCATTGATCTCAGCTACCGAAGCGGCGCTGAACCAGACCGACGGATGGGAGGAGTTTGCGCAGGAAGTCAGCTTCGCCGAGATGCAGGCGCAGGTTCAGCACCGCGAGGCGACGGCTCGAACCCAGCGATCGTTCCTACCGACACTGGTTCCTGGTCTCCTCCAGACTGCCGAATACGCACGGCTGGTGTTCATCGCATCAGATCTGCGCGGCGAGCAGGACTACGCGGCCGCAGTCCAACGCCGACTCGACCGCCAGCAGATTCTCTACGATCAGACACACACGTTCGAGTTCATCCTGACCGAGGCGGCGCTGCGGTGGCGGCCCGGTCCACGTGAGCTGCTGATTGCGCAGCTGGACCGCATCGCGAGCGTCGCCACGCTCAGCAACGTATCCATCGGAGTCGTCCCGCTGGACGTCGAGGCGCAGACGATTCCGTGGCACGGCTTCACTTTGAACGAGGACGTCATCGACGGCGAGCCCTTCGTGCAGGTCGAGACGATGCACGCGTATCTGACGGTGGCGCGGCCTGAGGACGTGGAGCTGTATCGGCGGCAGTACGCGGTACTGCGTGAGTCCGCTGCTACCGGGCAGCACCTCACGGACTTCCTGAGCGCGCTCCGCGCCGAGCTCAAGCCGTAAATGCAAAGTACGCCGGGGAGGATCTCTCCGGCGTACTTTGCTACGTCACAACTTCAGTGAAGTGGCGACCACGTCGGCGAGGGTGTGGGCGATCTCGTCGGCCGTGGCGGAGGACTCGGCCTCGACCATGACCCGGACCAGCGGCTCGGTGCCGGAGGGCCGGAGCAGGACGCGGCCGGAGTCACCGAGACGCGTGGTGGCTTCGGCGACGGCGGTCTGCACCGCGGGGTCGGTGCCGGCCCGGCTCTTGTCGACGTTCTTCACGTTGACCAGGACCTGCGGCAGGCGCGTCATCGCGGCGGCCAGGTCGCTCAGCGACTTGCCCGTCTGGGCGAGCCGGGCGAGCAGCATGACCGCGGTCAGCGTGCCGTCGCCGGTGGTGGCGTGGTCGGACAGGATCACGTGCCCGGACTGCTCACCGCCGAGCTTGTGACCGCCGGCCTTCATCGCCTCGAGCACATACCGGTCGCCGACCTTGGTCTGCTCGACCGCGATCCGCTCCCGGACCATCGCCTGGACGAAGCCCAGGTTGCTCATCACGGTCGCGACGACCGTGTCGTTCAGCAACCGGCCACTGTCCCGCATCGCCAGCGCCAGGACCGCGAGGATCTGGTCGCCGTCGACGAGCTCGCCGTTCGCGTCCACAGCCAGGCAGCGGTCGGCGTCACCGTCGAGCGCGATACCGACGTCGGCGCGGTGACCGACGACCTCACGCTGCAGACCGTCCATGTGCGTGGATCCGCAGTTCAGGTTGATGTTCAGCCCGTCGGGGGCGGCGGCGACCGTGATCACCTCGGCGCCGAGCCGGCGCAGTGCCTCCGGCGCGGTCTGCGAGGCGGCGCCGTTGGCGCAGTCGATCACGACCTTGAGACCGTCGAACCGGTTCGGTGCGGAGCGGACCAGATGCGAGACGTATGTCTCGAAGCCCTGCCCGTCGTCGGTCACCCGGCCGACGGAGGCGCCGGTCGGACGCTGCCACTCCTCACCCATCCGGGCCTCGATCGCGTCTTCGATGACGTCGTCGAGCTTGATCCCGCCGCGGGCCAGGAACTTGATGCCGTTGTCCGGCATCGGGTTGTGGCTGGCGGACAGCATCACGCCGAGGTCCGAGCCGGTCGAGCCGGTCAGGTAGGCGACGGCCGGGGTCGGCAGCACGCCGAGCCGGACGACATCGACGCCGGCGCTGGCCAGTCCAGCCACCACGGCGGCTTCCAGGAACTCACCACTGGCACGAGGATCCCGGCCCACAACGGCGCGTGGCCGGTGCCCTTCGAAGGCACCGGCCTCGCCGAGTACGTGAGCTGCCGCGACCGAAAGGTCGAGCGCCAGCTCCGCGGTCAGGTCCACGTTCGCCAGGCCACGGACTCCGTCCGTGCCGAACAAACGCCCCATCAGGTGATCAGCGCTTGCTGTACTGAGGCGCCTTACGGGCCTTCTTGAGACCAGCCTTCTTACGCTCCTTGATCCGCGAGTCGCGGGTGAGCAGGCCGGCCTTCTTCAGGCCCGGGCGGTTGGCCTCGAGGTCCGCCGCGTTCAGGCAGCGGGCCACACCCAGCTGCAGCGCACCGGCCTGGCCGGTGATGCCGCCACCGTTGATCCGGGCGATCACGTCGTACGAACCCTCGAGGCCCGCGACGACGAACGGCTCGTTCACGTGCTGCTGGTGGACCTTGTTCGGGAAGTAGACGTCGAGGTCCTTCCCGTTGACCTTCCACTTGCCGGTCCCCGGGACGATCCGGACGCGGGCGACGGCCTCCTTGCGGCGGCCGGTGGCGCCGGCCGGGTTGATCACCGCGACCCGCCCCGCCTCGGCGCGCTGCTCCGGAGCCGGGTTCGTCTCGGAGGTGTAGGCGACCGGGCCCTCGGTGTCGATGGGGACCTCGGTGTCGAGCTCTGCGGTCTCGGTGGTGATGTCGCTCACGCTGTGAATCCTCGTTTACCTGGTTCGTCGATCGCTTACTGGGCGATCTGGGTGATCTCGAACGGCTTCGGCTGCTGCGCCGTGTGCGGGTGCTCCGGACCGGCGTACACCTTCAGCTTGGACAGCAGCTTCCGGCTCAGGCGGTTCTTCGGCAGCATGCCCCAAACGGCCTTCTCGACGGCCTTCCGCGGGTCCTTGTCGAGGATCTCGCCGATCGGCGTGGCGGTCAGACCACCCGGGTGACCCGAGTGACGGTAGGCCAGCTTGTCGGTCCGCTTGGTGCCGGACAGGGCCACCTTCGAGGCGTTCACGACGACGACGAAGTCACCGCCGTCCACGTGCGGCGCGAACGTCGGCTTGTGCTTGCCACGCAGCAGGGTGGCGATCTGGACGGCAAGCCGACCGAGCGTGACGTCGGTGGCGTCGATCACGTGCCACTCACGGGTGACGTCAGCAGGCTTCGGGCTGTACGTGCGCACGGTCGTTGACCTTCGTTTCTCAGAGGTTGACTAGAACTGGACGTCGGCGAGTGGTCCGCCGACAGAGGCATAGACCTGGAACGCACAACAGCAGCCCAGAATACCGGCGTAGACACGCGTGGGTCAAAGTGAGCCCACACGCCGAGGGGACCCCGGCTTGGAAGCAGCTGAGGACCGCACTAGTTTAGCGGTGAAGATTGCAGTCCGAACCCGCGTCCCGCCGGCTGATCTACCCTCATTCATCCAGGCGATGACGCCAGCTTCCGAAGAGGGCATTGTGACCGAACAGTCGCTCACCGTCCGGGACAACCGGACCGGCAAGGACTTCGACCTTGCCATCACCGATGGCACCATCCGTGCCGCCGACCTCAAACAGATCAGCGCATCCGACGGCGACGGCGGGCTCGCCACCTACGACCCCGGCTTCGTCAACACCGCCTCGACCCGCTCCTCCGTCACCTTCATCGACGGCGACAAGGGCATCCTGGAGTACCGCGGCTATCCGATCGAGCAGCTCGCCGAACAGTCGAACTATCTCGAGGTCGCCTACCTCCTGGTGAACGGCTCCCTGCCGAACAAGTCGGAGTACGAAGCCTGGGCCCACGACGTGACGTATCACACGTTCGTGCACGAGAACCTGAAGACCTTCATGCAGGGCTTCCGGTACGACGCACACCCGATGGGCATGCTGCTCGCCTCGGTGGGCGCGCTGTCCACCTTCTACCCCGAGTCCCGGGAGATCTTCAACGAGGAGTCGCGGGCACTGCAGATCCGCCGGCTGATCGCGAAGATGCCCACGCTGGGTGCGTTCGCCTTCCGGCACGCGCAGGGCAAGCCGTACGTCTACCCGGACAACGAGCTCAGCTACGCGGCGAACTTCCTGTCGATGCTGTTCAAGATGAGCGAGCCGAAGTACGCCGCCGACGACCGGCTGGTGCGCGCGCTGGAGATCCTGTTCATCCTGCACGCCGACCACGAGCAGAACGCCTCCACCAACGCGGTCCGCGCGATCGGCTCGACCCAGGTCGACCCGTACAGCGCGGTCACCGGCGGCATCGCCGCCCTCTACGGCCCGCTGCACGGCGGCGCCAACGAGGCGGTGCTCAAGATGCTCCGCAGGATCGGGACGGTCGACAACGTGCCCGCGTTCATCGAGGGCGTGAAGAACGGCGAAGAGCGGCTGATGGGCTTCGGCCACCGGGTCTACAAGAACTACGACCCGCGGGCGAAGATCATCAAGAAGGCCGCCGACGACGTCTTCGAGGTCACCGGCATCAACCCGCTGCTGAAGATCGCCGTCGAACTGGAGAAGATCGCGCTGGAGGACGAGTACTTCGTCTCCCGCAAGCTCTACCCGAACGTCGACTTCTACTCCGGCCTGATCTACGAGGCCCTGCAGTTCCCGCCGGAGATGTTCACCGTGCTGTTCGCCATCCCGCGAACCTCCGGCTGGCTGGCCCAGTGGGAGGAGTCCCTCGGCGACTCCGACCAAAAGATCGCCCGCCCGAAACAGATCTACACCGGCCAACGCGGCGTCCAATACGTCCCCATGGGCGACCGCTAACCCCACCAGCAACACCCAGCCGCCGCGAAACGAACCCGTTTCGCGGCGGCTGTCTTGTGAGGCCGCCTTCGGCGGCGCGCGCAGACTGCGGAATCCCGCGAACGTGATCGGCGCCAGCACGGCCCGCTGTCGTCGAGTCGTGGATTTGGGGCCGAGATTCTCGCCTAAATCCACGACTCGGCAATCGAGGCCCTCGCCTATTCACACGACTCGACCACCCGAGCCACGTCGCCAGCTCGAACGCACGGGCACAGCATCCGACTGCGGCGAGCCCGCCAGGCCTGGCGGGCCTAGCCGTGCATCCGGGCACGCCCACTGTCGTCGAGTCGTGGATATGGGGCCGCCGCGGACCGCGATTCTCGCCTGAATCCACGACTCGCCAATCGGGGCCCTCGCCCATTCACACGACTCGACCACTCGAGCGGCTGTTCGTTCCACAGCCACCTCACCGAAGCATCAGCCGCAGCATCCCCCGACGGGCGGCACGCGGCGCCGATCACCTCCAGCCGCACCCACAGTCCGCGCACTCGGCCGAAGGCGGCTGTCGTTTCGGCGGTTTCTGTCTGTGGGGGCTGTTACGTTCCGCGGATGGGGACATTGGTGGGGAAGGTTGCGGTTGTTACCGGCGCTAGTCGTGGGGTGGGGAAGGGGATTGCGCTCGGACTCGGGGAGCAGGGGGCGACTGTCTACGTGACAGGGCGGTCGGAGGCTGGTGGGGCGGCGACCACGCCGTTGCCGGGGACGGTTCAGGAGACGGCTGCGGAGGTTACCGAGCAGGGCGGGCGCGGGGTGGCGATCGCGTGTGACCACCGCGACGACGAGCAGACGAGGCGGGCCGTTCGGCAGGTGGTGGAGGACGCCGGGCGGATCGACGTACTGGTCAACAACGTGTGGGGTGGTTACGAGTACTTCTGGGACGGCACACCGTTCTGGGAGGAGGCTGGTTTCTGGACGCAGCCGCTCGAGCGCTGGGACGCTGCGTTTCAGGCCGGCGTACGGGCGCACTACGTGACGACCGTGGCGGCAGCGCCGGTGATGGTGGCCGCAGGGTCAGGGCTGATCGTCAATGTGTCGTCGGACGGTGCCGAGAAGACCGACACGGGGGTCGCGTACGGCGCTGCGAAGGCGGCGACCGACCACATGATCGCGTGCATGGCCCAGGAGCTCCACGACCACGGCGTGACCGCCGTGTCGCTCTACCCCGGCCTGGTACGAACCGAGTCGGTCCTCCGCGCGGCCGACCATTTCGACCTCACCAGCTCCGAGTCCCCACTGTTCGTGGGCCGCGGAGTAGCCGCCCTCGCCGCCGACCCTGAGGTCATCCGCCATACCGGCCAGGTGATCCGCACCGCGACCCTCGCCGAGGAGTACGCCTTCACCGACTGATTTGGAGATGGCCCCGGGCGGGCTTGGTGCCTCGGTCCGGGGCCGTCTGGGGGTTCTGGGGACTAGGACGCGGTCGGGGCGGGGGCTGGTTCCCGTAGGTGGGTGATGAGTTCTTCGACCTGGCCGCGGGCTCGGATCATTGCCAGGTGGTCGATGTAGTCGCGGGACTCGACGATCAGGCCGTCGCGGACGCGCAGTACGAACACGGCCGGCACCCGGAACGGATCCCCGGTCGCCAGCACCGTTCCGGCGTACTCGAACTCGGCGACAACCACCTCAGGATCGGCCGTCTCGTGCACCCGGATGTTGTCCGGCTGGAACTGGACCACCTCGGTGACCCGCGGACCGTTCACGCCGAAGTGCTCCGCGAGCGCGGCGCGAGACAGCAGCGGGTGGTCGCCGTACGGGCTCATCGGATGGCGTACGTCGGTCTGCTCGGCGTACAGCTCCGGCAGGATCGCGAAGTCACGGTCGGCGACACCGTGGACCAGCTTCAGGAAAACCTCTTCGGGAGTCATCTAGTTCCTCACGGGAATTAAACGGAGTGATGACTTCGAATATATGGAGTAACGACTTCGTTTACAACCCTTTGCCGGTTCGCCGCGTCTCCTAGGCTGAGAGGCGACGGAGGGGAGCTGGGGTGCGAGCAGACGCGCGCGACAACCGGGCCAGGATCATGACCGCGGCGGACGACGTGTTCGGCCGGGCGCCGGGGGCGTCGACCGACGACGTGGCCCGGCTGGCGGGGGTCGGAATCGCCACCGTGTTCCGGCACTTCCCGACCAAGATCGAGCTGCTCGAGGCGGTACTGACGCTGCGGCTGGAGCGGCTGCGGGACCGGGCGCTGGAGCTGGCCGGCAGCGACGACCCGGGGAAGGCGTTCTTCGAGTTCTTCACGCAGGTGGTGGCCGAGTCCGCGTCGAAGCTGGCGATCGCCGAGGCGCTGACCGCGTCCGGGGCGACCGCAGGCGAGGAAGTGCGGGCGGTCGGTCACGGGATGCGGGCCGCGTTCGACGACCTGCTCACCGCGGCTCAGAAGGCCGGCGCGGTCCGGGCCGACGCGCAGTTCGCCGAGGTCTACGCGCTGCTGATCGGCGCATCCCGCGGCGCCACGGCCGCCGGTCTCGAGCCCGACGTACGCGATCGGATGCTCGGCATCCTGTACGACGGCCTCAAGCATTCGTGAGACGCCGTTGGCGATCCTGGTCCCGCGCCCGCCGGGTCCTCACAGCTGTCACGCTCGCCGTCGTACTGCTCGTCGTAGCGCCACTCGCCAGCTACGCGGTCTCACTTCGCCTGCAGTACGCCGGTGAGCCATCAGCCCGTACTCGGAACCAAGACGCGCTCTGGCTCGGCCATGCCTGGGTCGACGGCCGTAAGACCACGACCGATGTCGCCGCACTGGCCCAGCAGCTGAAGGGCACCGGCATCCGCGATCTGTACGTGCACACCGGCCCACTCGAACACGACGGATCGTTGCCGTTGGCAAAGGTTTCGCCGAAGGCCAAGTGGTTCGTCGACGCGATCCACGCCGCGGCACCCGACTTCCGCGTGCAGGCCTGGCTCGGCGACGTCGTACAACCGGGCAAGAACCCCGGAATGAATCTCGATGATCCAGGAGTCCGGCAGCGCGTGGTCGCCTCGGCGAAAGCCGTTCTGGAGCAGGGTTTTCAGGGCATCCACTACGACTTCGAGCCGGTGCGGTCCGGTTCGCAGGGCTACCTGGACGTGCTGGACGAGACCCGCGCACTGGGTACGACGCTGTCGGTCGCAGCGGCCCAGATCGACCCGCTGTGGTACCTGCACCTGGTCCCGATCGAGAAGTGGTGGTCGCAGGACTACTTCGCTCAGGTCGCCCGCAGGGTCAACCAGATCGCCGTCATGTCGTACGACACAGCCATGCCGCTGGAGTCCCTGTACGGCGGGTACGTCGCGAAGCAGACCAAGCTGGCCCTTGAGGTCACTCCCCCGACGACGGACCTCCTCATGGGCCTCCCGGCGTACTGGGAGAACAATCCGGCCCACTGGGGCAACGCAGAGACAGTCAGCGCAGCAGTCCGCGGCGCCCGCCTCGGTCTGGGCACCTCAACCCGCCAGAACTTCGGTCTGGCCTTGTACGTCGACTTCGCCGCCACCCCGGCCAACTGGGCCGCCTACCGCGACGGCTGGTGCGTCAGTCCTTGAGGTACGTGAGTACGGCGAGGACGCGGCGGTTGGCCGAGTCGTCCGAATGGATGCCGAGCTTGTCGAACGTGCTGGTGGTGTACTTGCTGATCGCACCCTCGCTGAGGAACAGGCGCTTCGCGATAGCGGCGTTGGACAGGCCTTCGGCCATCAGGGCGAGGACGGACCGTTCCCGCTCGGTCAGCCGGGCGAGGTGCGGTGCGGAGGTCGGCCGCGCGAGCAGCTTGGTGACCACGACAGGGTCGAGGGCGGTGCCGCCCGCGGCGACGCGTTCCAGGGCGTCAAGGAACTGGTCCGCCTCGAACACGCTGTCCTTGAGCAGGTAGCCGACACCGCCGGCCTGATCGGCGATGAGCTCGCGCGCGTACAGCTGCTCGACGTGCTGGGACAGGATCAGCACCGGGAGCCCCGGCACTTCGCGGCGCGCCTCCAGTGCGGCGACCAGTCCCTCGTCGGTGTTGGTCGGCGGCATCCGTACGTCGATGATCGCAACGTCCGGCCGGTGGTCGAGGATGGCACGGAGGGTCTCCGGGCCGGTAGCAGCCGTCGCGACCACCTCGTGGCCGAACGTCTCGAGCAACCGGACCAGGCCGTCGCGCAGCAGGTAGAGGTCCTCGGCAACGACTATGCGCATGGGATCTCCATCCGTGCTCGGGTCGGCCCGCCAGGCGGACTGTCCAGGGTCAGCGTGCCGTCGAAAGCGTTCAGCCGGCGACCGATGCCGTCCAGCCCACCACCAGGTACGAGGACAGCCGCACCGGGACCGTTGTCCTCGACAACTACCTCAAGGGTCCCATCCGACCGGTGGAAGCTGACCTGCGCCTTACCGACGGCCGCGTGCTTGGCCGCGTTGGCCAGCAGCTCGGCGACGCTGAAGTAGACGGCGGCCTCGATCGGTGCCTCAAGCCGCTGGTCGAGATCAGAGACAACCGAGACGTCGAGCGGGCTGTCCAGGGCGAGCGCGCGGATCGCGTCGACCAGGCCGCGTTCGACCAGAACGGGCGGATGCACCCCGCGGACCAGCTCGCGCAACTCAGTCAGTGACTCGGACGTGCCCTTGCGTGCCTCACGCAGCAGGGCCTTGGCGCGTTCCGGGTCGGCGTCCATCAGGTGCTCGGCCGTGACGAGCGACAACCCCACAGCGACCAGGCGGGCCTGCGCTCCGTCGTGCAGGTCACGCTCGATCCGGCGAATCTCGGCGGCCTGCGCCCTGGTCAGGTCGGCGCGCTGCAGCTCAAGCTCCCGTACCCGCTCCGCTGCGGCAGCCCCGTCCGGCAGCCGCAACCAGCGTCCGGCGAGCGGACCGAGCAGCCGCCACGCGTACGGCGATGCCGCGGCGGCGATCGCCAGCAGGACGACACCGATCACGATGGCGAACGGCGACCGACGAGTGAAGGCGACCACGGCTCCGGCCAGCGCAGCCGGCGGTACGGCGCACACCGGTCCGAGCGTGATCGCACCGACCAGGATCCACCGCACATCCCGCCAGAGGGCCGGGTCACCGATCCGGCGCCGCCACTGCTGATCCATCTCGGCGTCCCGCCGGGTGCGTTCGTACGAATGGCCGTTCCACCAGTAGCCGGTGGCCAGCTGCACCGGCTCAGGCCCGGGCTGCCGGTACCCGTCCTCGATCCGCAGACCGCTCCAGCGGCGTGCGAGCCGTCGTACCAAAGTCCCGATCGGGCGGGCCAGGCCCAGCGCGGCAGCGCTGAAGAGGAGCAACCAGCCGATCCACGTCCACACGTTGGTCAGCGACCACGGCGAGCCGGTCAGCTGACCCACGAGGGGCGGAACGATCGACACCACCGGCACGACCGCCACCAGGGCGAGCAGCACGACCGCGCGCGCGAAACCCCTTGCCACTCCCATGTCGTCCCTTCCGTTCAGGCGCTCGTGGGAGACGCACCGCTGAGGGCGCGCCGGCGGGTGATGACTGCGACCGCGACCAAGGACAGGGCCGAGATGCCCTGCAGCGCGGCGTACCATCCTGGGCACACTCCCGGGATCAGGTCAATCACCACGATCGCGATCGGGAGCACTGTCGTGACGGTCCGCAGTCGGTCGAGGCTCGGCCGGGATCCCTGCGACGCGCGGACCGCGAGCCGGTGCAGCAGCGGCGCGACGGCGAGCAGGATCCCCGCGCGGACCCACATGAACGCGCTGACCGGGCCGTGCAGGACGGCGTCCACGATCACCGTCGACAGCACGATGACGCAGACCACGCTGAAGATCCCGATGCATTTCTTCGCCGTCTCGAACAGTTCCTGGACCTGGGCGTTGTCGGTGTGAAGCTCTGAATTCGTCATACCCCAAACGCTAGAAATCCCGAGCTCCGCGCAGTACGGGGCCAGACCCACACTCCGGTGGGTCCAGCCCCACCTGATCAGCGGGCGCGTTCGACGCGGCCCTCGTCCCAGACTGGTTCGTCCGGCTCGTAGACGGTGCCGTCAGCACCGAAGACGAGGTAGCGGTCGAAGCCGCGGGCGAACCAGCGGTCGTGGGTGACTGCGAGGACCGTACCGTCGAAAGCGTCGAGTCCCTCCTCCAGCGCCTCCGCCGACTCGACGTCCAGGTTGTCGGTCGGCTCGTCGAGCAGGAGCAGCGTCGCACCGGACAGCTCGAGCAGCAGGATCTGGAACCGCGCCTGCTGCCCACCGGACAACGTGTCGAAGCTCTGCTCGGCCGCATGTGCCAGCTCGTACCGGTCCAGCTTCCGTGACGCCAGTTCGCGCCCCATGCCCTCACGGTGGTCGTCACCGCGGTGCAGGATCTCCAGCAGGGTGCGGCCGACCAGCTCCGGGTGCTCATGCGTCTGCGCGAACCAGCCGGGCCGAACGCGCGCACCGAGCTTGGCGTTGCCGGTGTGCGCCACTGGAGCGATCTGTACGTCGCCAACCGGCTGGTGCTCCACATCCGGATCCGACCCACCATTAGCGAGTAGTCGGAGGAAATGTGACTTCCCGGACCCGTTGGACCCCAGTACGGCTACACGTTCGCCGTACCAGATCTCTAGGTCGAAAGGCTTCATCAGCCCGGTCAGCTCGAGTCCTGTGCACACGACGGCCCGCTTGCCCGTGCGGCCGCCGGTGAGGCGCATGCTGACCTTCTGCTCGCGCGGCAACGCCTGCGGCGGCCCAGCCTCCTCGAACTTGCGCAGCCGAGTCTGGGACGCGCGGTAACGCGACGCCATGTCGGAGTTGTACGCCGCCTTCTGCTTGTACATCAGCATCTGCGCCCGAAGCTTCGCGTGCTCCTCGTCCCAGCGCTTGCGCAGCTCCTCGAACCGCTCGAAGCGGTGCCGCCGGGCCTCGTGGTACGTCGCGAACCCGCCGCCATGTGTCCACGCGGTGTTGCCCGCGGCACCCAGCTCGACGGTGACGATCCGGGTAGCGGTGTTGGCCAGCAGCTCCCGGTCGTGGCTGATGTAGAGCACCGTCTTGTCAGTACTACGCAGCTGCTCCTCGAGCCAGCGCTTCCCTGGTACGTCGAGGTAGTTGTCCGGCTCGTCCAGCATCAGGACCTCGTCCGGCCCACGCAGCAAGGCTTCCAGCACCAGTCGCTTCTGCTCACCGCCGGACAGCGTCTTCACCTCACGCCAGCGGCAGCGCTCGAACGGTACGCCGAGTGCGGACGTCGTACACACGTCCCACAGGACCTCTGCGTCGTACCCGCCGACCTCACCCCAGTCGGCCACCGCCTGCGCGTACCGGAGCTGGGTCTTCTCGTCGTCGGCCTCCATCATCGTCAGCTCGGCCTTGTCCAGCTTGGCCGCGGCCTGCTGGATCGCCGCCGGCGCCACCCCTAGCAGCAGGTCGCGAACGGTCGACGAGTCCCGCACCGAACCGACGAACTGCCGCATCACGCCGACCCCGCCGGACCGGGCGATACTGCCGCTGTGCGCCTTCAGGTCACCCGCGATGATCCGGGTCAGCGTGGTCTTGCCGGAACCGTTCGCCCCGACCAGCGCGACCTTCGCGCCGTCACCGACCCGGAACGTGATGTCGTCCAGCAACACCCGCCCGTCCGGTAACTCGTACCCCACACCAGCGACATCCACATGACCCATTCCCCCAGTCTGACCGCCCCGGCAACCCCCACGCGACCGGTTATCGACCCCCTGACGAGGAATGATCTGGACGGATGGACGCTTATCGTGAGGCGCAGCGGCTGTACGCCCAAGCAATGTTGTCGACTGCCTCGGGGCAGGACCGGATTGCCGAGCTCGAGCAGACAGTGCAGCGGATCGGCGAACTGGTGCCGACGGCCGCACCGGGCGACCGGGCCGCGGTGCTACTGATGAACAGCTCGCTCGTGGAACTGATCGCTGGGGAGAGCCGATGAACGAGCTCCTCCAGCGCGGTCCGGAGATTCTCCCGGGCAGTTGGAAGTACGAGTGGGTGGCGTCGGTCGTCGCCAAGGCCGCGGAGTACGCCGGCCGCCCCTCGCACTGGAACGGCAAGCTCTACGAGCAGCCCGGTCCGGTGAGCGGGCTCTACCATCGTGACGGCAGCATGACGATCAGCCGGGAGCACGTGCTCGACCCGGCCCGCCCTGCCTTCACGCCGGAGCAGACCGCTACCTCCAGCGAGCTGTCCGCGGCCGCCGGCCCGACCAAGATGGCCATCTTCCAGGCGCGGCTCTCGCTGTCCGAGTTCGGCGACGACACCGTGCCTGGCGCGACCCCGGTCGGGTCGCTGGAGGATCTCGCGCTCGAGAACGCGCTGGCCGACCGCTTCACCAACCGGTACGGCGGCCGGATCGCCGAGGATCTCACGGAGCAACCGCTCTCGATGCTCGGTCAGTCTCCGTCGTTCCCGGCGTACACAACGGCGACGGACCGGCTGATGTACTCGGTCGGCGGCGTCGCCGGAATGGGGCCCGAAAAACTCCGCGACCTGATCGAGAGCACCGAGCGCCCACAGCGATTCAACGCGATCGCCGATGCTGCGCTCGACCATCAGCTGGGCGATCTGGTCCCCGACTCGCACCGGGACCAGCTGCGCCAGGACCTGACCGGGCCGCTCCGGCGCGGGCTCGGCGGCTTGACGATGACGGAGTACAGCGAGCTCACCCATCCAGGGTCGAAGTACGGCTGGGGCGAAAGATCGGCCGAGCGGACCGCAGACGAGTTCATCGAAAATCTCGCCGACATCGTGGACCACTACGACTCGTGGGCAGAGCAGAACCCTGGCGTCGAACCGCCGGAGCTGCCGGACTCGCTGCGAGAGAAGTTCCTCGACCGTGAGGAGCAGACGCAGCAGGTCTGGGCCGACGCGGGCTGGCCGGCGCAGCAGCCGGTCGCGGGCCGCGAACAGGCCTACAACGAGCGGTTGCCCGAGCAGCCGTACCCGAACGCCCGCCAGCAGGAGATCGCCAAGCTGCAGCAGTTCCTGTGGTCGCACACCGCACCGAGCCAGCAGGGCAGTACGACCGTCGATGCGAGCGGACGACCTGACAACGTGCGGCAGATCGGTACGCGCAAGCCGGAGCGTGGTGTCGAGTGAGCTACCAGTCCTTCAGCGCGTTCAGGTAGGTCCCGCCGGACGGACGGACCGAGCCGGTCATGAACAGCTTGAGCGGCGCGGAGTACAGGCCGTAGGTATGCGTGCCGGTGTAGAAGCCGGCCGATTCACAGCCGTCGTACTCGACCCAGATCTCGCGCACACCGGCTGCAGTGTCGAAGCGGAGCACGATCGCCTCGGACGGCTTGGCGGTCGGCGGCGCGCACTTGAACACCGGCAGGTCGGGGTTCCGCTCCGGGAGCACCTTGATCGCGTCCACGACCTGCTGCGCCACCGCGGCGTTGAACACCTCCTGGCCGAGCAAACCCGTCCCGCCCTCGGCAAATCCGTAGCGGCACGCTCGTAGGCCGGTCACCTTTGTCGCCAGATCCAGTCCGGCACTGGCCTGCAGCGCGTCGGGACCAGCGGCCTTCAGGATGGGGTGCTCCAGAGGGCACATGTTGTCCGGCGCCGGCGAAGGCATGACACCCTCGAAGGACCTGTTCGGAGCCGCGGCCTTGCTGTCTCCACTGGTGTTGCTGCTGCCCGTGGCGACCGGCGACTCACCACCGACCAAGCTCCACACGCCACCGATCGCGGCAGCCACCAGCACAGCACCCGCTGCCATCGACCACCCCTGTCGACGGCGGCGTACCCGTCGACGCGCTTCCTGCGCCAGACCGGTCTTCTGCAAACCAGCCTCGGCACCGGCCTGGTTCTGCAGGGCAGATGTGAACTTGGGGCCGAGCTCCTGCTCAGGGTCGTGCTCAGGCATCCTCGGCTCCTTCCGTACTCAGCGTGGTCTTCAAAGCGGCCAATGCTCGATGGACATGCGACCGGGCGGTCGCCTCCGCGCAGTGCAGTAGCTGGGCAATCTCGGCGTACGACAGCTCCTCGTAGAACCGCAGTACAACGGCGGCACGCTGTTTGTCCGGCAGCGTCGCGCACAGCGCCCAGATCGCCTCCGACTCGGCTCGGGCCGCCGTACCGTCGCCAACGGCCCGGGCGGTCCGCACTGGTTCCGGTACGGGCGCCTCTCGCCGGCGAAACCTTCGCCACCAGGAGATGTGCGCATTCACCACCATCCGCTTCACATATGCCTCAGGATCGTCGGCCCGGCTCACCCGAGCCCACCGGGCACACGCCGTCGTCAACGCGTCCTGTACGGCGTCCTCCGCCAGGCTGGAGTCCCCGGTGAGGACATAGGCGAACCGCAGCAGGGCATCCGCCTTCTCGGTGACCCACACCTCGAAGCCGGGCGGCCCTGTCCGTACCTCCGCTGCCGCCAAGGCTGCCTCCATACCCTCAGGACGGCGCCGGTGGCGCGTTCGTTGCAGCGGGACCTTGGATCCCGGCACTGACGGTCGGCAGCGTAACCCAATCGGTGCTTGACGCCTGCTGTTCATCGACCGTTCGGTCGTTAGTCTGGCGCGGTTGTTCGACCGAGGAGGAAGGACTGCAGCATGCCGGACGGGTACGAGAAGATCGGCAGTCGTGCCGACAGCCAGGCGCTCGCGTGGGCGTACCACCTGACCGAAGTCCTCGGGCACAACCGCCGGTACGACACGTTCGAGCTGTATCGACGGACAGACTGGTACGACAACCGGAGCGCCGTACTTCCCAATGGCGCGATCGTCCTGGGCGCGCAAACCGCGAACTGGATCGGGATGTCCGGCAGTCGCATGTACGACGGGCAGATCGAGGGCCAGTACCGGCCGACCCGTCAGGAAGCCGCCGACGTCAGGCAGGCGCTGGACGACTTCATCACCGTCTATCTGGACAAGGTGGATCCGCCGGACCCGGCCATGGCACCTGGGTTGCGGGCCCTGGACTCCGGACTCCGTGACACCGTCGTCGTCCCGAAGATCATCGAGGAATCGCGCATCGACGGCGCCTTCCCGCAGATCCGCGACGTGGACGGCCGGCAGCCGTACCTGTACGGGACGACGCGCGCGTTCGTCGAGAGGCTCGGCAACCATCTGGGCATGCCGGCCGGCGATCTCGAGGACGTGCTCGTGAAGACTCCGCCCGCACAGCGTTTCGAGGCGCTGGCCGATGCCCTGGTCGAGAACGACCCGCTGCAGCGGCGGCTACCGGACGGCTCCGTGCGTACTCCGCCGGAAGACCATGTGGCCCGGCTGAAGGCAGCCCTGACGCAGGAACTCGGCGAAACCTTCGAACGCTGGGGTGAGCCGAGCCGCCAACACGATGCGGACGCCCAGCGCCACGGCAGGCAAGGGGCGACGACGCTCCTCGGGCACTGTGCGAAGGCGCGAGACGCGATCGACACCGATCAGCCTGGCTACCAACAGGTCGCGAGCCTCATGTCCGTCGTACAGACCGATCTCGGCACCGGCCGAGCCTCCGCCGCGCAGGGGCGCGACAGCGAAGCGCTCGTGCTCCAACTCAAGCTCAAAGCCGACTACTGGAACGGCGCGCTGCACACCTCGGACCTGCCCGACGGCGCGCTCGGGCTCGCCGGGACCGACCGCTCGCTGACCTTCGACCAGGAGCGGGTGGTCGACGTCCTGGCAGCCGCCGACCCGACCAGGCCACCCTCGCCGGAGCTCAGGGACGCGGTTGACGTCGTCGCAACCGAGGCCACCCGGCTGTGCAACCCGGTCGCCCCCGGCACCGGGTCGAACAACCCCGCGGGACAGGCGTTCGAGGACCGGCTCTGCCAAGACTTCGTCGGACGGCAGCAGACCCGCATGTTCGCCGCTCTCGGATACTCCGAGGCTCAGCTGGACAGCCGTTCGCCGGACGCGACCGCGACAGCGCAGGTGGTGGCGACCCTCACCGAGGCAGCCGCGCGAAAGCAGGGCCTCGAGCCGCACGAGGTGACGGCCAGGTTGCTCACCACGCCCTCGAACGAGCGCATCGAGGCGGCGGCCGCCCTCAGCCTCGGCGAACCCGGCACCATAGTCGACCGCGACCGCTGGACGGAGGCCACCAAGACCTTGGCCGGGACTATCGAGGCCACCATCACGAAGGCGGCAGATGCCGACAGCAACGGCCAGACCAAGCTGCACGCGTGGAATCGGGCCACCGCCGGCGAGAGACTGAGTCATCAGCTCACTGTTGCGATCGACAAGGCCGGCCGGCCCGTCGCCGGCGCCTCGAGTGACGAAGCACTGCTGAGGAGCGTCGCCGCCGCAACCAGCGGCCAGCCGCGTCCCGGCGGCGATCGGACCAGCGGCTCGGATTCGGCGGCACGCCGCGGGCATCAACCTGACAACGGGAAATCCGGCCAGCGGATCACCGGGCGCGATTAGCGCGAAGAACTCGGAAGCCTTTCGCGCTGCCGACGCGCTCGCACGGATAACCCTGCTCGGTCATCCATCGCTGCAATGAGTCCCCGCCCAGGTTCTTGCCGACGACGAACCAAGCCACGCCGTCAGGGGCCAGCCGAGCCAGCCAGCGCAGCAGCATCTTGTGCAGCTCGGGTTTGCCAATGTGGATCGCCGGGTTGGACCAGATCTGGTCGAACTGCAGCTCTGCCGGTACGTCGTCCGGTAGCGCAGGGTGCACCCGGTCAGCAACCCCTGCGGCGGCCGCATTCAGCGCGGTCAGCTCGAGCGCCCGGTTGTTCACGTCGACCGCCCACACCGTCGCCTTCGGGGCCTCCAGCGCCAGCGCACAGGCGATCGGCCCGTAGCCACACCCCAGGTCGAGGAACGTGCCGGCCTGCTTCGGCGGCTCGGTCTCGCGCAGCAGCACCGCCGTACCGATGTCCAGACGGTCCCGGGAGAACACGCCGGTCGCCGTCGTGAAGACATACGGCTTTCCCCAGATCCGCGCCTCGACGGTACGCCGCACGTCCGCCGACTGTGGGTCCGCCGAGAAGAAGTGGTCAGCCACGCTGGTGTACCTCTCCCCTGACCTGACGGGCCTGCAACGCCCGCGCGGCCAACTCGTCATCCGCTGGGTAGCGCACTTCCTCCAACGTGAGGCCGTGCGCGGGCAGGACCGACACAGCCGAGTCCCGCACCTTCCCAGCCAGTACTGCGGCCGGCCAGTCGACGTCACGGCGTCCGTCGCCCACCGGGATCATCGAACCGACCAGAGCCCGGACCATCGAGTGGCAGAACGCATCTGCGATCACTGTGCCCTCCAGCTGCCCTACTGCGGTCCGTTGCCAGCTGAACTCCAGCAGAGCCCGGACTGTGCTGGCGCCTTCCCGTTTCTTGCAGAACGCCGCGAAGTCGTGCTCACCGAGCAGTCCGGTCGCTGCCGCGTTCATCCGGTCCACATCCATCGGGCGACCCACTCGGAGAACCTGTCCCCTGCTGAGCGGGTCCCGGCCCGCTGGGTCGTCGCACAGCCGGTACACGTACCGACGGGCCAGTGCGGAGAACCGTGCGTCAAAGCCCTCTGGAGCCGCCGTGACGGCTGTGACAGCTACATCCTCGGGCAGGACGCCGTTCAGCCCTCTCAACAGCCTCAGCGGGTCCACAGCGCCGTCGACGTCCACATGCGTGACCTGTCCACGGGCATGCACCCCGGTGTCGGTCCGGCCGGCGCAGGTAACGGTCAACGGCTCCGGCAGCCGCAGTACAACCCGAACGGCCTCTTCCAGCTCACCCTGAACAGTACGAAGACCCTCTTGCCGGGCCCACCCATGAAAACCCGTCCCGTCGTACCTCAAATCAATCCGCCAACGCACACGGCAATCTAACGCAGGACCGACGTGCACCCCGACGTGACTACGGTGAGAACGGCCAGCAAATCACGGGGAACGTGAGGACAAAGGAGATCGAGTTATGGCCCTGGCGGGCGAATCCGAAGCCTATGTTCCGCGACCGGGTGACGTGATCGAAATCCGGCCGGACGCGGACTACTGGCAATTCGGGCGGGACGAGAATCAGCCGGACACCTGGCAACGGACGGTCGGGTTCGAGACCGACGACGGTGTGGCGCTCATGTGGGTGAATGCCCACGGCACGGACCCGTTCGACCACATCCAGCCCGGGCGGCAGTTCGAGCTCGACCGCGAGGTCGACGGCCAGGAGGAGACGTTCGGCCTGGTGCGCGACGAGTCCGGCGAGCTCCGCGTCGAGGCGCTGGAGCCGCCGCCCGAGCCGCTCGACCTCAGCGGCGCCGAGCCGTTCCGGCTGCGCTCCGGCGACAAGGTGATCACGAACGACCGAGGCGTTTTCTCGTACTACGGCACCGACAACGCCGGCGCGGAACGCTGGCAGGCCAACTTCCAGGAAGGGATCTCGGTGGAGATCCCGGACGCACCGTTCCAGCCCGGCGAGCAGACCACCGTCGTCCGCCAGCGCGACGGCGACGACCTGGAGTTCACCGTGGCGAAGGGCGACGACGGACTGGTCCTCGTGCCTGGTGTCGAGCAGCCGTCGATCGACGATGCAGGCGCCGCGGAACCGGGCGTCTCCGGCCCGGCCGCCCAGACCGACGCGGGTGAGCGGGCTTACACGGCCCACACCCAGGCCACCCGGAAGCAAGCACCGTCCGCCGGACGCTGAAACGCAAAACAGCGCCCCCTCCCTGTGCGGGGAGGGGGCGCTGTTGCGTGCTGGGTGTTACTTGTCGTCGTCCGAGCCGCCGGCCTTGGCGAAGCCTGCGGCTTCGGCGTCGGCCTCGGTCTTGAACCAGACCTCGGCGACCGTCTGGTCGTACCACGGGGACTCGGTGGTGTGGAACTTCATCGAGTCCTCGTTGCCCTTGATCGTGAAGCCTTCCGGCGCGGAGCCGTCGGCGTTCGGGGCGGCCGAGTTGTCGTACTTGCCGGTGACGACGTCCTGGACCTTCTCGTCCTTCGGCTCGTCGTCCTTGGGTGCGGCGGCCTTCTTCGCCGGGGCCTTCTTGGCCGGAGCCTTCTTGGCCTTCGGCGAGTCGGCCAGCGCCTCGACCAGCTCGATCTTCACCATCGGGGCGTTGTCGCCCTTGCGCGGGCCGAGCTTGGTGATCCGGGTGTAGCCACCCGGGCGGTCGGCGTACCGCTCGCCGATCTCGGTGAAGAGCACGTGCACGACGCTCTTGTCCTTGATCCGCTTCATCACCTGGCGGCGCGAGTTCAGGTCACCACGCTTCGCCTTGGTGATCATCTGCTCCGCCAGCGGCTGCAGGCGCTTGGCCTTGGCCGCGGTGGTGGTGATGGCGCCGTGCTCGAACAGCGACGTCGCGAGGTTGCTGAGGATCAGCTTCTCGTGCGCCGGGCTGCCGCCCAGCCGGGCACCCTTGGTTGGGGTAGGCATCTCTTGACTCCAGGAATCTCAGGCCGCGGGCGGCCCGGGGGTGGTTGACTCAGTACTGCTCGGTCTCGGCGAAGCTCTCGTCCTCGTCGTCCGCCTCGTTGCCGTAGGCACCGGACGCCGCACGCAGGTCGAAGCCAGGAGGCGAGTCCTTCAGCGACAGGCCCATCTCGGCCAGCTTCAGCTTGACCTCGTCGATCGACTTGGAGCCGAAGTTCCGGATGTCCAGCAGGTCCTGCTCGCTGCGCGAGATCAGCTCACCCACGGTGTGGATGCCCTCGCGCTTGAGGCAGTTGTACGACCGGACGGTCAGCTGCAGGTCCTCGACCGGCAGGGCCAGGTCGGCGGCCATCTGCTCGTCCACCGGCGACGGGCCGATGTCGATGCCCTCGGCCTCGACGTTCAGCTCGCGGGCCAGGCCGAACAACTCGACCAGGGTCTTACCGGCCGACGCGACGGCGTCGCGGGGCAGCATCGACGGCTTGGTCTCGACGTCGACGACCAGGCGGTCGAAGTCGGTGCGCTGCTCGACGCGGGTGGCCTCGACCTTGTAGGTGACCTTGAGGACCGGCGAGTAGATCGAGTCGACCGGCATCCGGCCGATCTCGGCGTCGGCGGACTTGTTCTGTACGGCGGACACGTAACCGCGACCGCGCTCGACGACCAGCTCCATCTCGAGCCGGCCCTTCTCGTTCAGGGTGGCGATCTTCAGGTCCGGGTTGTGCACCTCGACACCGGCCGGCGGCGCGATGTCGGCGGCGGTGACGTCACCGGGGCCCTGCTTGCGCAGGTACATGGTGACCGGCTCGTCGTGCTCGGAGGAGACGACCAGGTCCTTCAGGTTCAGGATCAGCTGGGTGGCGTCTTCCTTCACCCCGGCAACGGTCGAGAACTCGTGCAGGACACCGTCGATCTTGATGCTGGTGACGGCGGCCCCCGGGATGGAGGACAGCAGGGTCCGGCGGATCGAGTTACCGAGGGTGTAACCGAAGCCAGGCTCCAACGGCTCGATCACGAACCGCGAGCGGTACTCGTCGACGACCTCTTCGGTCAGGGTGGGGCGTTGTGCGATCAGCACTGTGTGTTCTTCTTTCTGGTTCCGCGACGACCACTATTTGAGGCCGCGAAGGTGAAGAAGAGACCGTTTCCGGCCGGTGGCCACGAGGGCCACCGGCCGGAGCAGGATCAGTTCTTCGAGTAGAGCTCGACGATCAGGTGCTCGGCGACCTGGGTGTCGATCTGCTGCCGGGTCGGCAGCTGGTGGACGAGGATCCGCAGCCTTTCGGGCATCACCTCGAGCCACGCCGGAACGACGCGCTCGCTGTGCGTCTCCCGGGCGACGATGAACGGCGTCGTCTCGGCCGACTTCTGCTTGACATCGATGATGTCGTGAGCGGCCACCCGGTACGACGGGATGTTCACCTTGACGCCGTTCACGGTGAAGTGACCGTGGACGACGAGCTGACGGGCCTGCCGGCGGGTCCGGGCCAGGCCGGAGCGGTAGACCACGTTGTCCAGGCGGGACTCGAGGATCTGCAGCAGGTTGTCACCGGTCTTGCCGGAGCGCCGCGAGGCCTCTTCGTAGTACCGGCGGAACTGCTTCTCGAGAACGCCGTACGAGTAACGCGCCTTCTGCTTCTCGCGCAGCTGGAGCAGGTACTCGCTCTCCTTCGGGCGGCCGCGGCCGTGCATACCCGGCGGGTACGGACGACGCTCGAACGCCTTGTCGCCACCGACGAGGTCGACCCCGAGACGGCGCGACTTCTTGGTCATAGGTCCGGTGTAACGGGCCATGGTTCGCTACCTTCCTCTCTCTGGGATCAGACCCGGCGCCGCTTGGGCGGGCGGCATCCGTTGTGGGCGACTGGGGTGACGTCCTGGATGGTGCCGACCTCGAGGCCGACGGCACCCAGCGAACGGATCGCGGTCTCACGGCCGGAGCCGGGACCCTTGACGAAGACGTCGATCTTGCGCATGCCGTGCTCCATCGCGCGCCGGCCGGCAGCCTCGGCTGCCATCTGCGCGGCGAACGGGGTCGACTTGCGCGAACCCTTGAAGCCGACGGTTCCCGCGGAAGCCCACGAGATGACCGCGCCGGTCGGGTCGGTGATCGTCACGATCGTGTTGTTGAACGTGCTCTTGATGTGCGCGTGGCCGGCGGCCACGTTCTTCTTCTCCTTGCGGCGCACCTTCTTCGCGCCGGCCGCGCTGCGGCTCTTGGGAGGCATAGGTCAGTTGCTCCTGGGGTGGTCGAAAGTCATCCGGGTCACTTCTTCTTCTTGCCGGCGATCGCCTTACGGCGGCCCTTGCGGCTACGGGCGTTGGTCCGCGTGCGCTGACCGCGCACCGGAAGCCCGCTGCGGTGCCGGCGACCCTGGTACGACCCGATCTCGATCTTGCGGCGGATGTCCGCGGTCACCTCGCGACGGAGGTCACCCTCGATCTTGTAGTTGCCTTCGATGAAGTCCCGGAGCTTGACCAGTTCTTCGTCGCCCAGTTCGTGGACGCGCTTGTCACCGGAGATCCCGGTGGCTTCGAGCGTCTTCAGGGCGCGAGTACGACCTACACCGAAGATGTAGGTGAGAGCGACCTCGATGCGCTTGTCGCGCGGCAGGTCGACTCCTACGAGGCGTGCCATGTGGCGGTGTTCCTTTCGTCAGCAGAGGTGTGGTGGCGCGCTGCGTCCTTGCCCGCCTCGGTGATTCGCTTGTGCTTCACCGGCAAGGCCCCGGCCTCTGTTCCAGGGGCGACGTACGGTCCGTGGACCGCACGAGCATGCGCGCTGTGGTGCGAAAGTGCTGTGTCCTGCGTTCGGGCTGAAATCAGCCCTGCCGCTGCTTGTGCCGCGGGTTCTCGCAGATCACCATGACCCGGCCGTGACGGCGGATCACCTTGCACTTGTCGCAGATCTTCTTGACGCTCGGATTGACCTTCATCGAGCTACTTTCTTCGACAGGTGTTGGTGGTCGTTACTTGTACCGATAGACGATCCGACCTCTGGTGAGGTCGTACGGCGACAGCTCGACGACGACCCGGTCCTCGGGAAGGATCCGGATGTAGTGCTGCCTCATCTTGCCGCTGATGTGCGCGAGCACCTTGTGCCCGTTGGACAGCTCAACACGGAACATCGCGTTCGGCAGCGCCTCGACGATGGTGCCCTCGAGTTCGATGACTCCCTCTTTTTTGGGCATGTCCTCGCACTTCTGTAGACGTGACTGACTATGGCTACAAACAGCCAAGGAATAAGTGTACGCCAGTCACCCATCCGAAACCCAATCGAGACCCGGTCAGTGCTCGGTAGCGGCCCACTGCTCGCCTTCGCGCCAGATTTGTTCGGGCATCAGGTCCAGAAGATCACAGGCTGCGTTCAGCTGCGCGAGCGCAGTGACGGATTCGCGGTACGCCGGGAGGATCGCGACGAAACGGCGGCCCTCGCAGCTGAAGCCGAAGGGCGGCACATCGGCCAAAGCCTCGACCGCTCGCGGGTGCAGAACGGCCATCGCGTGGTCCTCGCGGCCGTTGAACAGCTGGTACTGCGCCTGCAGGTCGGGGACCGTGAGCTTCAAGGGCAGGAAGCTCGCCGCGGCCACCGGGGCCAGTCCGGCGGGCAGCACCTGGAGCGGCGGCAGTGGTCGATCCACCTGCAGATCGAGGAAGTCGAAGCCCAGGTCACGCCGCCGTACCTTGTGGCGGAAGCGCCCGGTCCAGAACTCCCGGCCCCGATGCCGGCCGGTGGTCACGTCGATGACCTGGGCCCGGGGATCGCCGTCGAACGGTGGGAACGGCCAACGATCCCGCAGCTCCGGGCCCGACGCGCTGAGCCGCCAGCCCTGCTCCGCCGCCGCTTCGGCCCACGACCTCCGGCGGCGGCTGTCACCGACCCGCAGAGCCAGCGTGAAGACGATCAGCACCAGGAACCAGGCCAGCACCATCCAGCCCACCCAGCGCGGCTCCAGCAGCAGTCCGGCGACCGCCAGCGGTACGGCGACGGCGAACCAGATGACGTAGACGACCGCGGCGCCCTGGTGCAGCTGCCACGACCAGTCCGCCCGCACCGGGGCCGACGTCAACGGCGCCTGCCGAGGCCGCCGAGGGCGATGATCGCCCAGGGAATCAGCAGCCAGACCGGCCAGAAGCTCGGCCAGTGCCCGCCGTTGCCGAGCCCGATCACGAACCAGATCACCACGTTGACCAGCACGACCCCGGTGAAACCGCCTGCGGCAGCGAACGGGTGCTTGTGCGGCCGGTTGTCCTTCTTCCGCTCCGGGAAGTTGCCCGGCTCGGGCGCCGGCTTGACGTCCTGCACCGCTGCCGGCGTCTGGTAGGTCCGCACCGGCGGCAGGTCACGCACCAGCGGCTCGAGCTCGCCGTAGGTCTGCACGGTGTAGAGCTTGTCGAGGCGGGTGGAGAACTCGGGCTGGTCCAGCCGGCCGTCCGCGAACGCGTCCCGCAACCGCCCGGCGATCTTGTCGCGGTCGGCTTCGGTGAAACGCTGGTACGGCTGGTACTGAGGCATGTCTCAAGTGTGCCTCAGCTACGGTCCGCTTCGCGTCCCCCAACGGGTGGACCCGCAGGGTCCGTCAATCAGCCAGTGCGCCGAACTTGACGCCAAGCTCGGACAGCTTCGCTTCGCCGCCGTCGAGCGCGGTCAGCACCCACGGTCCTTGCGGAGTGAGAGTGAACGTGTGCTCTGTGTGCGCGGCGGACCGGCCGTCGTCGGTGACGACGGTCCAGTCGTCCTCGAGCGTGTGGTTGTCCTGCTTGCCGAGCGTGAGCATCGGCTCGACGGCGAGCGCCATCCCCTCGATCAGCTTCGGGCCGCGGCCCGGGCGGCCGAAGTTCGGCACGTTCGGCGGCTGGTGCATGGCCGAGCCGATCCCGTGCCCGACGAAGTCCTCGACGATCCCGTACGACGAGTTGGCGCGAACGTACGTCTCGACCGCAGCCGAGATATCCGTCAGCCGCCCGCCGAGCCGAGCGGCCGCGAACCCGCGCCACATCGACTCGGAACAGATCCGGGCCAGCTCGAGCAGCTCGTCGTCGACCTGCCCGACCGGCACGGTGATCGCGGCGTCGCCGTGCCAGCCGTCCACGATCGCACCGCAGTCGATCGAGATCAGGTCGCCGTCGGCGAGCACCCGGTCCCCCGGGATGCCATGCACGATCTCGTCGTTCACCGAGGCACAGATCGAGCCGGTGAAGCCGTGGTACCCCTTGAACGACGGGGTCGCGCCGGAGGACCGGATGTTGTCCTCGGCGATCGCGTCCAACTCGCCGGTGGTGATGCCGGCCCGGACCGACCCGCGGAGCAGCTCCAGCGTGCGGCCGACCACCAGGCCGGCCTTCCGCATGGCCAGAATCTGCTCGCGGGTCTTGATCTCGATCCCGCGGTCCTTGAACATCATCGGTCGCTACTCCGTGACGGTCTTGAGCGCCGCCAGCACGCGCTCGCTGACCTCGTCGATCTCGCCGACGCCGTCCACCTCGACCAGCAGGCCGCGCTCGGCGTACACCTGCAGCAGCGGCTTGGTCTCGGCGGCGTAGACGTCCTGCCGGTGCCGGACGACCTCTTCGGAGTCGTCGGTCCGGCCCTCGATGTGCGCCCGCTTCGTCATCCGCTCGACCAGTACGTCGATGTCGGCGACCAGCGCGACCACGGCATCCAGCTTGTGGCCGTGGTCGGCCAGGATCTCGTCCAGCGTGCCCACCTGGGCCACCGTCCGCGGGTACCCGTCGAGCAGGAAGCCCTCGCCGGCGTCGGCCTCGGACAGCCGGTCGCGCACCATCGAGTTCGTGATCTCGTCCGGGACGTAGTCGCCGGCATCCATGTACCGCTTGGCCTCGACACCCAGCGGCGTCTCGTCCTTCACGTTCGCACGGAAGATGTCGCCGGTGGACACGGCCGGGATATTCAGGCGATCCGCAAGCACCTTTGCCTGCGTGCCCTTGCCCGCCCCGGGCGGACCCATCAGCAACAATCTCATCAGCGCAGGAACCCTTCGTAGTTTCGCTGCTGCAGCTGAGACTCGATCTGCTTCACCGTGTCCAGTCCGACGCCGACCATGATCAGGATCGACGTACCACCGAACGGGAAGTTCTGGCTCGCGTTCAGCAGGACGAGAGCGACCAGCGGGATCATCGAGATCGCCGCGAGGTAGATCGCGCCGGGCAGCGTGATGCGGTCCAACACGTACTTCAGGTATTCCTCGGTCGGCCGCCCCGCCCGGATGCCCGGGATGAAGCCGCCGTACTTCTTCATGTTGTCCGCGACCTCCTTCGGGTTGAAGGTGATCGAGACGTAGAAGTACGTGAAGAAGATGATCAGGGCGACGTACGTCACCATGTAGATCGGGTGGTCGCCCTTGACCAAGTTGCCCTGGATCCAGTTGGACCAGCTCTTGCCTTGCTGGAACTGACTGACCAGGACGGGGAGATACAGCAGGCTGGACGCGAAGATCACCGGGATGACGCCGGCCTGGTTGACCTTCAGCGGGATGTACGTCGACGTGCCGCCGAACATCTTCCGTCCGACCATGCGCTTCGCGTACTGCACCGGGATCCGGCGCTGGGCCTGCTCGATGAAGATGACCGCGGCCATGATCACCAACCCGATGGCGATCACCACGACGAACGTGGTGATGCCCTTCTGCTTGCGGATGCTCCACAGCTGGGTCGGGAAGGTGGCGACGATCTGGGTGAAGATCAGGATCGACATACCGTTACCGACACCACGGTCGGTGATCAGCTCACCGAGCCACATGATGATGCCGGTGCCGGCGGTCATGGTCAGCACCATCACCGAGACGGTGAACCAGTCGTCCTTGTAGAGCAGCGGCTCGGTGCAGCCCTGGAACAGCCGGCCCGGCGTCCGGGCGAGGGCCACGAACGCGGTGGACTGCAGGATCGCCAGACCAACGGTCAGGAACCGGGTGTACTGGGTGATCTTGGACTGCCCCGCCTGGCCCTCCTTCTTCAGCGACTCCAGCCGCGGGATGACCACGGTGAGCAGCTGCAGAATGATGCTGGCGGTGATGTACGGCATGATGCCGAGCGCGAAGATCGCGAGCTGCAGCAGTGCTCCGCCGGAGAACAGGTTGATCAAGTTGTACAGGTTGGCGTTCTGGCCACCCTGGGAAATCTTGATACACGTGTGCAGAGACTGAACGTTGACGCCCGGTGCCGGCACGACAGAGCCGATCCGGAAGATCACGACGATGAATAGCACGAACAAGATCTTCCGGCGCAGGTCCGGAGTCTTGAACGCGTTGGCAAAGGCGCCTAACACCCTGTCCTCCCACAAGTTTCCCTCGCCGCGGGCACGGCAGGGGCCTAGCTAAGCCGCTGGGCAAGAGACGAGCCAGGGCTCGTCCGACCGGCGCAGGATATCAAGCACCGGGCGTTACGAGCCCTGGACCTCGTGTCACACCTCGGTCGTGGTCCCCCCAGCCGCCTGGATCTTGTCCGTGGCGGACTTGGAGAACTTGTGTGCCGAGACCTGCAGTGCCACGGTCAGCTCGCCGTCACCCAGTACCTTGACCGGCTGACCGCGGCGGACCGCACCCTTGGCGACCAGCTCGGCTACGCCGACCTCGCCACCCTCGGGAAACAGTTGTCCGAGCTTGTCCAGGTTAACGACCTGGAACTCCACCCGGTTCCTGCTCTTGAAGCCCTTGAGCTTCGGAAGCCGCATGTGCAGCGGCATCTGGCCACCCTCGAACCACTCGGGGATGTTGTTACGGGCCTTGCTGCCCTTGGTACCGCGGCCGGCCGTCTTGCCCTTGCTGCCTTCACCACGACCCACACGGGTCTTGGCGGTCTTGGCACCGGGCGCCGGACGCAGGTGATGAACCTTGAGCGCCATGTCAGTCGACCTCCTCGACGGTGATGAGGTGGCGAACCGCGCGGACCATACCGCGAACCTCGGGCTTGTCCTCGTGGACGGCGGTGTCGCCGATCCGCTTGACGCCCAGGGTGCGCAGCGTGTCCCGCTGGTTCTGCTTGCCACCGATGCCGGAACGGGTCTGGGTCACCTTCAAGCGTGCCATCAGGAAGCCGCCTCCGCCCGCGCCTTCAGCAGGGCCGCCGGAGCGACGTGCTCGACCGGCAGACCACGGCGCGCGGCCACGGCCTCCGGCGTCTCCAGGCTGCGCAGCGCCGCCACCGTGGCGTGCACCACGTTGATGGAGTTGGACGAGCCCAGCGACTTGCTGAGGATGTCGTGGATCCCGGCGCACTCCAGTACGGCGCGTGCCGAGCCACCCGCGATCACACCGGTACCGGGAGCGGCCGGACGCAGCATGACAACGCCTGCGGCCTTCTCGCCCTGGACCGGATGCGGAATGGTGCCTTGGATCCTCGGCACCTTGAAGAACGACTTCTTGGCCTCCTCGACACCCTTGGCGATCGCCGCGGGCACCTCCTTGGCCTTGCCGTAACCCACACCTACGGTGCCATCTCCGTCGCCGACGACCACGAGGGCGGTGAAGCTGAAGCGCCGACCACCCTTCACGACCTTGGCGACCCGGTTGATGGCTACCACCTTCTCGATGTAGGCGGTCTTGTCCGCCTGCTGACCGCGACCCCCGTCGCGGCCACGGCGATCACCACCGGCGCCGCCTCCGCGACGCTGTTGGCCTCCGCTCATTTCGAGTTACCTTCTTCCCTTGTCGCCATGTCAGAAGCCGAGCCCGCCCTCGCGGGCGGCGTCAGCCAGTGCCGCGATGCGGCCGTGGTACTTGTTCCCGGCCCGGTCGAACACGACCGAGTCGATGCCGGCAGCCTTGGCCCGGTCGGCGATCAAGCCGCCGACGGTCTTGGCCTTGTCGGTCTTGTTCGCCTCCGTGCCACGCAGGTCGGCCTCCATCGTGGAAGCCGAGACCAGCGTCTTGCCGGCCACGTCGTCGATGACCTGTGCGAACAGGTGCTTCGACGACTTGCTGACCACCAGTCGCGGCCGGTCGGCCGTGCCGTTGATCTTCTTCCGGACCCGGATCTGCCGACGCAGCCGGGAGGCCGTCGTCTTGGCGGAGTGCTTGTGCGGACGCAGTCCGATCGCCATGGTTACTTACCAGCCTTTCCGACCTTGCGGCGCACCTGCTCGCCGGCGTACCGCACACCCTTGCCCTTGTACGGCTCGGGCTTACGCAGCTTGCGGATGTTGGCGGCGACCTCGCCGACGGACTGCTTGTCGATGCCCTGCACGGAGAAGCGGGTCGGCGCCTCCACGTTGAACGTGATGCCTTCCGGCGCGTCCACCGTGATGGTGTGGCTGTACCCGAGCGAGAACTCCAGCTGGGTCGGTCCCTTGGACAGGACGCGGTACCCGACGCCGACGATCTCGAGCTTCTTCTCGTAGCCCTCCGTCACGCCGGTCACCAGGTTGGCGATCAGCGTGCGGGACAGGCCGTGCAGTTCCTTGCTCTTGCGCTGGTCGTCCGGACGGGAGACGGCGATGGTGCCGTCCTCGTCCCGGTTGACCACGATGGGCTCAGCCACGACGTGCGAGAGCTGACCCTTCGGACCCTTCACCGTGACCGTCTGGCCGTCGATCGTGACGTCGACGCCGGACGGGACCGTGACCGGGAGCTTACCGATGCGAGACATTTCAGTGGTCCTCCTTCCGGTTCTTCGTCACCAGACGTAGGCGAGGACTTCCCCGCCGACGCCCTTGTTCTTGGCCTGACGGTCGGTCAGCAGTCCCTGGGACGTCGAGATGATCGCGACTCCCAGTCCGCCGAGGACCTTGGGCAGGTTGGTCGACTTCGCGTAGACCCGCAGGCCCGGCTTGCTGATCCGGCGTACGCCCGCAATGGAGCGCTCCCGGCTCGGGCCGAACTTCAGGTCGACAGTCAGGGTCTTGCCGACGGCGCCCTCCTTGGGCTCCTCCACCTTGTAGGAGGCGATGTAGCCCTCCTGCTGGAGAATGTCGGCGATACCCTGCTTGATCTTGCTGTACGGCATCGCGGTCGACTCGTGGTACGCCTGGTTGGCGTTCCGCAGACGCGTCAACATGTCTGCGATCGGGTCGGTCATCGTCATGGCCTGGGGCCTCTTTCCCGCCGTGGTTTCGCCGCTCGGCGACCTACGGTGACTAGATAATGAATAGGGAGAAGTTCGGAGGTGGAGACGGTCACCAGCTGGACTTGGTCACACCGGGCAGCTCGCCCCGGTGCGCCATCTCCCGCAGGCAGATCCGGCACAGGCCGAACTTGCGGAAGACCGCCTTCGGCCGGCCGCAGCGCTGGCAGCGCGTGTAGCCACGCACCGCGAACTTCGGCTTCCGGGCCTGCTTGACCTTGAGTGCTGTCTTCGCCACGTCAGTTCTCCTTGAACGGGAAGCCGAGCGCCCGCAGCAGGGCCCGACCCTCGTCGTCGTTCTTCGCGGTGGTCACCACGGTGATGTCCATACCCCGGACCCGGTCGATCCGGTCCTGGTTGATCTCGTGGAACATCACCTGCTCGGTCAGACCGAAGGTGTAGTTCCCGGTACCGTCGAACTGCTTCGGGGACAGACCGCGGAAGTCGCGGATCCGGGGCAGCGCGAGCGCCAGCAGCCGGTCCAGGAACTCCCACATCCGGTCGCCGCGCAGCGTCACGTGGGCGCCGATCGGCATCCCCTCGCGCAGCTTGAACTGCGCGATCGACTTACGGGCCTTGGTGACCTGGGCCTTCTGGCCGGTGATCGCGGCCAGGTCCTTCACCGCGCCGTCGATCAGCTTGGAGTCGCGAGCCGCCTCGCCGACGCCCATGTTCACCACGATCTTGGTGAGCCCGGGCACCTGCATGACGTTCGCGTACTGGAACTCCTCCTGCAGCTTGCCGACGATTTCCTCGCGGTACTTCGTCTTGAGCCGCGGAAGAACCTTGGTCTCGGATACTGCGGTGGTCATCAGATCTCCTCGCCGGTACGCCGCGCGACCCGGACGCTCCGGAAACCGGTGTACGTCGAGCCGTCGGGGCGCCGCTTCTGCACCTCGACGCGGTTGTAGCCGACGCGGGTGGTCACCTTCTGCTTCTTGCCGTCCTTCTCGACCTCGACCAGAAGCATCACGTTCGAGACGTGGATCGGGGCTTCCTGGGTGACGATGCCACCGGTGGTGCCGCCGCGCTGGGCCTGCTGCACCTTGGTGTGCTTCTTCACCCGGTTGACGCCCTCGACGATGACCTTCTCGTCGTTCGGGAAGACCTGGATGATCTTGCCCTCGAGGCCCTTGGACTTACCGGCGATCACGCGGACCTGATCGCCCTTCTTCACGTGCAGCTTCTTCTGGACAGCCATCTCAGAGCACCTCCGGAGCGAGCGAGATGATCTTCATGAACCGCTTCTCCCGCAGCTCCCGGCCGACCGGCCCGAAGATACGGGTGCCGCGCGGCTCGCCGTCGGCCTTCAGGATCACCGCGGCGTTCTCGTCGAAGCGGATGTAGGAGCCGTCCGGACGCCGGCGCTCCTTCACGGTCCGCACGACGACCGCCTTGACGACGTCACCCTTCTTCACACCGCCGCCCGGGATCGCGTCCTTGACGGTGGCGACGATCGTGTCACCGACACCGGCGTAGCGCCGACCGGAGCCACCGAGAACGCGGATGCACAAGATCTCCTTGGCACCCGTGTTGTCGGCGACCTTCAGTCGCGACTCCTGCTGGATCATCTGTTGATCTCCTGGTTGTCTCGCTGGTTCTCACTCACGTGAGCCTTGCGGAACGAATAATTTCGATTGGTTGCCGGGCCGTCAGGACCCCGGAGGGCTACTTCGCCTTCTCGAGGATCTCGACGATGCGCCAGCGCTTGGTCGCCGACAGCGGCCGGGTCTCCATCAGGAGGACACGGTCGCCGGTGCCGGCGGCGTTCTGCTCGTCGTGCGCCTTGAGCTTGCTGGTACGCCGGATGACCTTGCCGTACAGCTTGTGCTTGACCCGGTCCTCGACCTCGACCACGACGGTCTTGTCCATCTTGTCGCTCAGCACCAGGCCCACCCGGGTCTTACGGTGGCTGCGCGCCTCGGGCGTCGTGCTCACGGTCTCGTCCTTCGCGTTCTCGGTCATGCGTTCGCCTTCTCACTGTCGTCCGCAGGCTCGTCGGCCTCGGTCTCGGCCTCGGCAACCGGGGCGTCGACCTCCTCGGTGATCCCGAGCGCACGCTCGGACAGCACCGTGTAGATGCGGGCGATGTCCTTACGGACGGCGCGCAGCCGGCCGTGGGACTCCAGCTGGCCCGTGGCAGCCTGGAACCGGAGGTTGAACAGCTCCTCCTTGGCTTCACCGAGCTTGGTCATCAGCTCGTCCCGGCCGAGGTTGCGCAGCTCAGCTGCGGTCACGGTGGTAGCCATCAGTTCTCACCTGCCTCTCGGGAAATGAAGCGGCACTTCATCGGCAACTTGTGGATCGCGCGGCGCAGCGCCTCGCGAGCGATGTCCTCCGGCACACCGGAGAGCTCGAACAGCACCCGGCCCGCCTTGACGTTGGCGATCCACCACTCCGGCGAACCCTTACCGGAACCCATCCGGGTCTCGGCCGGCTTCTTGGTCAGCGGACGGTCGGGGTAGATGTTGATCCACACCTTGCCGCCACGCTTGATGTGCCGCGTCATCGCAATACGCGCGGCCTCGATCTGCCGGTTGGTGACGTAGTGGTTCTCCAGCGCCTGGATACCGAACTCACCGAATGCCAGCGTCGTACCGCCCTTGGCGGCGCCGGAGCGCCCCGGGTGGTGCTGCTTGCGGTGCTTGACCTTACGGGGGATGAGCACGGTCAGCTCTCCGTTCCGGTCGTCTCGGCGGGCTTGTCGGCCGCCGGGGCGCTGGCCTCGGCAGCAGCCGGAGCCGCCGCCGCGTTGTCGCGCCTGTTGTTGTCCCGGCGGTCGTCGCGACGACCACCACGGTCACCACCGCGACCGCCACGGTCACCACGGTCGCCACCGTCACGGCGGGCCGGACGGCCACGCTGCTGGGTAGCGGCCCGGGCGGCGGCCTGCGCCTCGCGCTCGGCGCGGGTGCCGGCGACGTCGCCCTTGTAGATCCAGACCTTCACGCCGATCCGGCCGAAGGTCGTCCGGGCCTCGTAGAAGCCGTAGTCGATGTCGGCCCGCAGCGTGTGCAGCGGGACGCGGCCTTCGCGGTAGAACTCCGACCGCGACATCTCCGCGCCACCGAGCCGGCCGGAGCACTGGATCCGGATGCCCAGGGCGCCGCCACGCATGGTGGTCTGCATCGCCTTGCGCATCGCGCGGCGGAACGCCACGCGGCCGGACAGCTGCTCGGCCACACCCTGTGCGACCAGCTGAGCGTCGACCTCGGCGTTCTTCACCTCGAGGATGTTCAGCTGCACCTGCTTGCCGGTGAGCTCCTCCAGGCTGCCCCGAATCCGGTCCGCCTCGGCGCCACGGCGACCGATGACGATGCCCGGACGAGCCGTGTGGATGTCGACCCGGACCCGGTCACGGGTGCGCTCGATCTCCACGCGGGAGATGCCGGCGCGCTCCATGCCCTTGCTCAGCAGGCGGCGGATCTTGACGTCCTCGCCCACGTAGTCCTTGTACAGCTTGTCGGCGTACCAACGGCTCTTGTGGTCGGTGCTGATGCCGAGACGGAACCCGTGCGGGTTAACCTTCTGTCCCACGTCAGGACTCCTTCTTCTCAGCGGTGGCCTTCTTGGCGGCCTTCTTGGCGGTCGCCTTCTTGGCCGGCTTCTCGGCAGCCTCCACCGTGTCGGCAGCCTTCTTGGCTGCCTTCTTGGCGGGGGCCTTCTTCGCCGTGTCCGCGGTGTCCGCAGCCTTCTTGGCGGCGGTCTTCTTGGCCGGGGCCTTGGCGACCGGCTCGTCGGTGACCCGCGGCGTGACCACGACAGTGATGTGGCTGGTCCGCTTGTCGATCCGGGTGGCCCGGCCCTGGGCACGCGGGCGGTGACGCTTCAGCGTCGGTCCCTCGTCCACCAGGACCTTGGTCACGACCAGGTCGGCCCGGCTCAGGTGCTCGGTGCCCTCGGCGTTCGCCGCGGCGCTGTCGACGACCTTGTACACGGTCGCGGCAGCGGCCTGCGGGGCGAACTTCAGAGTGGCGAGTGCGTCGTCGACGCCCAGACCGCGCACCAGATCGCCCACGCGGCGCGCCTTCATCGGCGTCACGCGGACGAAGCGCGCGACCGCGAAGGCCCCGGGCTCTTCGCCCAGCAGGCTCTCGCGACGGGCACTGATCGCCCTACGCTCTTGAACGCTCATGATGTTCGAATCTCTCCGTAGTTTGCTTTCGCTTCGTCACTGTCCCTGAGGATCAGCGACGCCGTGACTTCCGGTCGTCCTTCTCGTGACCCTTGAACGTCCGGGTCGGTGCGAACTCGCCGAGCTTGTGCCCGATCATCGAGTCCGTCACGAACACCGGCACGTGCTTGCGGCCGTCGTGCACCGCGAGCGTGTGGCCGATCATGTCCGGCACGATCATCGATCGGCGGGACCAGGTCTTGATGACGTTGTGGGTGCCCTTCTCGTTCTGCACCTCCACCTTCTTCATCAGGTGGAGATCGACGAACGGGCCCTTCTTCAGACTGCGTGGCATCTTGGCCGGCTCCTATCAGCGCTTCTTGCCGGCCTTGCGGCGCCGGACGATCATTCGGTCGCTTTCCTTGCGGGTACGGGTACGGCCCTCAGGCTGACCCCACGGGGACACCGGGTGGCGACCACCCGAGGTCTTACCCTCACCACCACCGTGCGGGTGGTCGACCGGGTTCATCGCGACACCGCGGACGGTCGGGCGCTTGCCCTTCCAGCGCATCCGGCCCGCCTTGCCCCAGTTGATGTTCGACTGCTCGCCGTTGCCGACCTCACCGAGGGTGGCGCGGCAGCGAACGTCGACCATCCGGACCTCGCCCGACGGCATCCGCAGGGTGGCCATCCGGCCTTCCTTCGCGACCAGCTGGATGCTGGTACCGGCGGAGCGGCCCATCTTGGCGCCACCGCCCGGCCGCAGCTCGACCGCGTGGATGGTGGAACCGACCGGGATGTTGCGCAGCGGCAGGTTGTTGCCGACCTTGATGTCGGCGGCCGGACCGTTCTCGACGATCGTGCCCTGCTTCAGGTTCGACGGGGCGAGGATGTAGCGCTTCTCGCCGTCGACGTAGTGCAGCAGTGCGATCCGCGCGGTGCGGTTCGGGTCGTACTCGATCTCGGCGACCTTGGCCGGCACGCCGTCCTTGTCGTACCGCTTGAAGTCGATCAGCCGGTACGCCCGCTTGTGACCGCCACCGTGGTGCCGGGTGGTGATCTTGCCGGAGTTGTTCCGGCCGCCCTTCTTCGGCAGCGGACGCAGCAGCGACTTCTCGGGGGTCGAACGGGTGAGCTCGACGAAGTCGGCCACGCTCGAGCCACGACGGCCCGGCGTTGTCGGCTTGTACTTGCGGATTCCCATTACGACTGGCCTCCGAAGATGTCGATACGGTCGTCGCCCTTGAGGGTCACGATCGCTCGCTTGGTGTCCGGGCGCTTGCCGAAGCCGGACCGGGTCCGACGGCGCTTGCCCTTGCGGTTGAGTGTGTTGACGTCGTTGACCTTGACCTTGAACACCTTCTCGACCGCGAGCTTGATCTCGGTCTTGTTGGCGTCCGGTGCGACCTCGAACGTGTACTTCTGCTCGTCCAGCAGGCCGTAGCTCTTCTCGCTCACGACCGGCCGGAGCAGCACGTCGCGGGGGTCCTTGTTGACTCCGTGGCTCATGCCTCTACCTCCTCGGCCTCAGTCGACGTCGCGACGGCCTTGACGGACTTGCCCTTGGGCGCGCCGGCGACGAAGGCGTCGAGCGCGTCCTTGGTGAACACGACCGCGTCGCTGACCAGAACGTCGTACGCGTTCAGTTGGTCGGACGCGATCAGGTGCACGTGCTGCACGTTGCGCAGGCTCAGCCAGGTGAGCTCGTCGGCGCGGTCGACGACGACCAACGCCTTACCCGGGTCGGTCACCTCGCTCAGCACCTTCAGGGCCGACTTGGTGGAAGGCTTGTCGCCGTCCACGAAGCTCTCGACCACGAACACCTGGCCGTCGCGGGCCCGGTCGGACAACGCACCGCGAAGCGCGGCGGCGATCATCTTCTTCGGGGTCCGCTGGCTGTAGTCGCGCGGCACCGGGCCGTGGACGACGCCACCACCGGTGAACTGCGGCGCGCGGGTCGAACCCTGGCGGGCCCGACCGGTGCCCTTCTGGCGGTACGGCTTGGCGCCACCGCCGGACACCTCGGCCCGGGTCTTGGCCTTGGCCGTGCCCTGGCGGGCCGCGGCCAGCTGGGCCACCACGACCTGGTGGATCAGCGGGATGTTGACCTGGACGTCGAACAGCTCGGCCGGAAGCTCGGCGGAACCCTTCTTGCTGACCTTGTCGCCCTTGACGGCGACGACGTCGACGGTGCTCACTTGGCAGCTCCCTTCGCGGAGTTGCGGATCAGCACGAGGCCGCCCTTGGGGCCGGGAACGGCACCCTTCAGCAGGATCAGGCCGCGCTCGGTGTCGATCGCGTGCACGGAAATGTTCTGCGTGGTGACCTGCTCGCCACCCATCCGGCCCGCCATCCGCATGCCCTTGAAGACCCGGCCCGGGGTGGCGCAGCCGCCGATGGAGCCCGGCGAGCGGTGCTTCTTGTGCACACCGTGGGTGGCGCGGAGGCCGTGAAAACCGTGCCGCTTCATCACACCGGCGAAACCCTTGCCCTTGCTGGTGGCGGACACGTCGACCCGCTCACCGGCCTCGAAGGCCTCGGCCTTGATCTCCTGGCCCAGGGTGTACTCGCTGGCGTCGGCGGTGCGCAGCTCCAGCAGGTGGCGCCGCGGCGTCACGCCGGCCTTGTCGAAGTGGCCTCGCATCGGCGAGTTCACCTTGCGGGGGTCGATGTCGCCGAAGGCGATCTGGACGCCGTCGTACCCGTCCCGGTCCGCGGTGCGGACGCCGGTGACGACACAGGGTCCGGCCTGGATCACGGTGACGGGGACGACTCGGTTGTTCTCGTCCCAGGTCTGGGTCATGCCGAGCTTGGTGCCCAGCAGACCGCGCGTGTTCTTGGTAACAGTGCTCATTGGCTGTTCGCGTCCCTCAGAGCTTGATCTCGATGTCGACACCGGCCGGCAGGTCGAGACGCATCAGCGAGTCGACGGTCTTCGGCGTGGGGTCGATGATGTCGATGAGCCGCTTGTGGGTGCGCATCTCGAAGTGCTCGCGGCTGTCCTTGTACTTGTGCGGCGAGCGGATGACGCAGAACACGTTCTTTTCCGTCGGCAACGGCACCGGGCCAGCAACCTTCGCACCAGTACGCGTCACCGTGTCGACAATCTTGCGTGCCGAGCTGTCGATGACCTCGTGGTCGTAGGCCTTCAGCCGGATGCGGATCTTTTGTCCCGCCATCGCTTCGCTTCGTCCTTCTCTATCGTCTTTCGGTGCGTTGCTCCGACCCCCGCGGTCGGGTGTGTCGCGTAGAGGACACGCGCGTGACCAACCGCTTCTTCGACCTTGGGGTGGTGATCGGGGCCCGGTCTCGGACCGAACCTCGGCATGGTCTCCGGTCCGGCGCACCAGCCAGACGACAGTCTGGGGCGCGCCCCGGCGGCCTCGCCTGAGCAACCTGAATATTGTGCCAGAGATCGACGTCGAAACGCCAATCGGGTGGCTTTGGGCCCGATCCCGCACCACCTGAGCGTGGGATCGGGCCGCAAAGCAGAGGTCCGCGGGGCTCAGACTGCGAGCCCTCGCGGACCTCGTGAGATCACTTCAGGATCTTGGTGACCCGGCCGGCGCCGACGGTGCGGCCACCTTCACGGATCGCGAACTTCAGACCCTCCTCCATGGCGATCGGCTGAATCAGCTCGACCGACATGTCGGTGTTGTCGCCCGGCATGACCATCTCGGTGCCCTCGGGCAGCGTGACGACGCCGGTGACGTCCGTGGTCCGGAAGTAGAACTGCGGACGGTAGTTCTGGAAGAACGGCGTGTGCCGGCCGCCCTCTTCCTTCGACAGGATGTAGACCGAGGCGTCGAAGTTGGTGTGCGGGGTGGTCGTACCCGGCTTGATCACGACCATGCCGCGCTCGACGTCCTCGCGCTTCGTACCACGGAGCAGCAGACCGACGTTCTCACCGGCCTGGCCCTCGTCGAGCAGCTTGCGGAACATCTCGATACCGGTGACCGTGGTGGTCTGCTTCTCCGGACGGATGCCGACGATGTCGACGGTCTCGTTGATCTTGACCACACCGCGCTCGATCCGGCCGGTGATGACCGTGCCGCGACCGGTGATGGTGAAGACGTCCTCCACCGGCATCAGGAACGGCTTGTCGATCTCGCGGACCGGCTGCGGGATGTAGGAGTCGACCGCGTCCATCAGCTCGAGGATCGACTCGCCCCACTTCGCGTCACCCTGCAGTGCCGGGTGCGCCGCGACCTTGACGATCGGGGCGTTGTCGCCGTCGAACTCCTGCTCGGAGAGCAGCTCGCGAACCTCGAGCTCGACGAGCTCCAGGATCTCCTCGTCGTCGACCATGTCGCACTTGTTCAGCGCGACGACCATCGCCGGCACGCCGACCTGACGGGCGAGCAGCACGTGCTCACGCGTCTGCGGCATCGGGCCGTCGGTGGCGGCGACGACCAGGATCGCACCGTCCATCTGGGCCGCACCGGTGATCATGTTCTTGATGTAGTCCGCGTGACCCGGGCAGTCGACGTGGGCGTAGTGCCGGGCCTCGGTCTGGTACTCGACGTGCGCGATGGAGATGGTGATACCGCGCTGACGCTCTTCCGGCGCCTTGTCGATCTGATCGAAGGCCGACGCCTCGTTGAGGGTCGGGTACTTGTCGTGCAGCACCTTGGTGATCGCCGCGGTAAGAGTGGTCTTACCGTGGTCGATGTGACCGATGGTGCCGATGTTGACGTGCGGCTTAGTCCGCTCGAACTTCGCCTTAGCCACTGGGGCCCTCCTGGAAAATGTTGACTTACGCCGTACGCCGACGCGCTGTGGGTGGGTTGGTCCGGGGCGAGATTACTCGCCGCGGGCCTTTTTGATGATCTCTTCCGCCACGTTCTTCGGAACCTCGGCGTAGGAATCGAACTGCATCGAGTAGGACGCGCGACCCTGGGTCTTGGACCGCAGGTCACCGACGTACCCGAACATCTCGGACAACGGCACCAGGGCCTTGATGGCCCGGCTGCCACCGGGGCCTTCGTCCATCGACTGGATCTGGCCGCGGCGTGAGTTGAGGTCGCCGATCACTTCACCCATGTAGTCCTCAGGGGTGATGACCTCGACCGCGAACATCGGCTCCAGGATGACCGGAGTCGCCCGGCGGGCGGCATCCTTGAAGGCCATCGAACCGGCGATCTTGAAGGCCAGCTCGGAGGAGTCGACATCGTGGTAGGCGCCGTCGGTCAGCGTCACCTTGACGTCGACCATCGGGTAGCCGGCCAGTACGCCGAACTCCATCGCCTCCTGGGCGCCCTCGTCCACCGACGGGATGTACTCCCGGGGGATGCGGCCACCGGTGACGGCGTTGACGAACTCGTAACCGCCCTCGCCACCGGCTTCGACCGACGTCGGCTCGATGCTGATGATCACACGCGCGAACTGACCCGAACCACCGGTCTGCTTCTTGTGCGTGTAGTCGACCTTCTCGACCTTCTTCTTGATGGTCTCGCGGTAGGCGACCTGCGGCTTACCGACGTTCGCCTCGACCCGGAACTCGCGCTTCATCCGGTCGACCAGCACCTCGAGGTGCAGCTCGCCCATACCGGCGATGATCGTCTGGCCGGTGTCGTCGTCGGTCCGGACCTGGAAGGTCGGGTCCTCGTCGGCCAGGCGCTGGATCGCGACGCCCAGCTTCTCCTGGTCGGCCTTCGACTTCGGCTCGATGGCGACCGAGATGACCGGGGCCGGGAACTGCATCGACTCCAGCAGCACGGGCTTGTTCGGGTCGCACAGCGTCTCGCCGGTGGTGGTGTCCTTCAGACCCATCACGGCGACGATGTGGCCGGCGCCGACCGACGCGATCTCCTCACGCTTGTTCGCGTGCATGCGGTAGATCTTGCCGATCCGCTCCTTGCGGCCCTTGGTCGGGTTCAGCACCTGGGTGCCAGTCTCGAGCTTGCCCGAGTACACCCGGATGAAGGTCAGCTTGCCCAGGTGCGGGTCGGCCGCGATCTTGAACGCCAGCGCCGAGAACGGCTCGCTGTCGTCCGGCTTGCGCAGTACGACCGTGTCGTGGTCCTTGACGTCGTGGCCCTCGATGGCCGGTACGTCGACAGGGCTGGGCAGGTAGTCGTTGACCGCGTCGAGCAGGGGCTGGACGCCCTTGTTCTTGAACGCGGTGCCGGTCAGCACCGGGGTGAGCTTGCTGGCCAGGGTCGCGCGCCGGATGGCGGCCTTCAGCTGCTCCTGGGTCGGCTCCTCGCCCTCCAGGTACAGCTCCATGATCTCGTCGTCGGCCTCGGCCACGGTCTCGATCATCTTGTCGCGCCACTCGGCGGCGATCTCGGTGTGGCTGGCCGGAATCTCCTCGACCGTGTAGTCCTCGCCCATCACGGTCTCGCCGCGCCAGGTCAGCGCGCGCATCCCGATCAGGTCGACGACACCGATGAAGTCGGCCTCGGCGCCGATCGGCAGCTGCAGCACCAGCGGCACCGCGGCCAGCCGGTCGACGATCATGTCGACGCAGCGCATGAACTCCGCGCCGGTCCGGTCCAGCTTGTTCACGAAGCAGATGCGGGGTACGCCGTACCGGTCGGCCTGACGCCACACGGTCTCGGACTGCGGCTCGACGCCGGCCACACCGTCGAACACGGCAACTGCACCGTCGAGGACGCGCAGCGAGCGCTCCACCTCGACGGTGAAGTCGACGTGGCCCGGGGTGTCGATGATGTTGATGGTGTGGTCTTTCCAGACACAGGTCGTCGCGGCGGACGTGATGGTGATGCCGCGCTCCTGCTCCTGCTCCATCCAGTCCATCGTGGCGGCGCCGTCGTGGACCTCACCGATCTTGTAAGTGATACCGGTGTAGAAGAGGATCCGCTCGGTCGTCGTCGTCTTGCCGGCGTCGATGTGAGCCATGATCCCGATGTTGCGGACCTTGGCCAGGTCGGTGGTGATTTGTACGGCCACCTCGGTGGTCTACCTCTCGATTCTGTACTGCGTCAAAGGGGTGAAACTGGAGTCCGGATCGGACCCCGGATCACCAGCGGTAGTGGGCGAAAGCCTTGTTGGCTTCGGCCATCTTGTGCGTGTCCTCGCGGCGCTTCACCGACGCACCGAGACCGTTGGACGCGTCCAGGATCTCGTTCATCAGGCGCTCGGACATGGTCTTCTCGCGACGCGCCCGGGAGTACGACGTCAGCCAGCGCAGGGCGAGCGTGGTCGAGCGACCCGGCTTGACCTCGATCGGCACCTGGTAGGTGGCTCCACCGACGCGGCGGCTCTTCACCTCGATGCTCGGCTTCACGTTGTCCAGCGCACGCTTCAGCGTGATCACCGGGTCGGTGCCGGTCTTGGTGCGAGTGCCCTCGAGCGCGTTGTACACGATGCTCTGCGCGATCTGCTTCTTGCCGTCGACCAGGATCTTCGAGATCAACTGCGTGACGAGCGGCGAACTGTAGACCGGGTCGATGATGACCGGGCGCTTCGGGGCGGGGCCCTTGCGCGGCATTAGCTCTTCTCCTTCTTCGCGCCGTAGAGGCTGCGAGCCTGCTTCCGGTTCTTCACACCCTGGGTGTCGAGCGAACCGCGGATGATCTTGTACCGAACACCCGGGAGGTCCTTCACCCGGCCACCGCGGACGAGCACGATCGAGTGCTCCTGCAGGTTGTGGCCGACGCCCGGAATGTAGGCGGTGACCTCGATGCCGCTGGTGAGGCGGACGCGGGCGACCTTACGAAGGGCCGAGTTCGGCTTCTTCGGGGTGGTCGTGTAGACGCGCGTGCACACACCACGACGCTGAGGGGAACCCTTCAGGGCCGGCGTCTTGTTCTTGGACACCTTGTCCTGGCGGCCCTTGCGGACCAGCTGGTTAATGGTGGGCACCGCGTGGGTCTCTTTCTGTCGTCCGGCTGGGTTTGCTGCTTTTGCCTGACCCCCGCGGTCGGGTGTGTCGCGTGGGCACGGGCGTACCGAGGCCTTAATCTTCAAGACTGTCGGCTGAGTCCCGTGCCACGCGGCCCGATCCGTTGGACGAGGGGCACGCATGACGGCCCAGGTAGACCCCGGGCACGATCGTTAAGACTAGCGGGTGCCTCAAGCACGGTCAAAATGAGTAGGTGACCGCGGCGGAGGATCTGCCGTCAATTCAGTGTACAGGGACTCTGGAATGCCTGCGGCAAGCGCTTCCAGAGACCCTGTCCGCTGAACGTCAGGCGCGGAACTCGACGTCGGTGATCAGACCGTCGACGACCCGGTACAGCCCGAGCAGTGCGGTGGACTCGCCGTCGTCGTACGACAGCACGTGCTCCACCACCCACTCCCCGAGCATCAGACGCTGCACTACTTCGGTCTTGCACTGGCCGGCGTCGAAGCGCGGGCGGTAGTACTCGCGCAGGAACCGGCGGCCCTTCAGTTCGGAACCGTCCGCGAGATGGATCCGCGCGGTCGGCGAGTACATCGCCAGGAAGCCCTCGAGGTCGTGCGCGGCGAAGGCGGTGTGCTCGCGGCTGATCACCCGGGCCGCCGGGGTGTCCGCGGTGACGGCTGCGATCGTCGCCATCCCCAGGTCTGCCAGCGGAGCAGGCGTAGGAGTGGCCCTGGGGGTCGGAAGCGTCTGCTGAGTAGCGGGTTCAGCAGGAGCCTCCTTGACCGCCGCAGCAGGCTTTACAGCGGGTTTGGCGGCGGACGGCGTCCGTCGGGGCGAGGTGGTCTTCTTCTTGGCCGGTGGTGGTGGGACGAGGAGCTTGCCGTCGGCACCGGGCTCTTCGCCGAGGTGGGCTATCGCCCAGTCCAGAGCCTTGGTGACGGCGGCGCGTGATTCTTCGGTGTGGTCGAGCATGTCGAACCCGTGGTGCCCTTTCGGTACGTCGATGATGTCCAGCGCGGCGCCGCCCGCGGAGACGAACTCCGCAACCGGACCGGCGAGCTCCTCACGCTCGAGTCCAGCTCTGGTCAGCAGCACCGGCAGGTCCTTGTGTTTGCCGATCACTTCGGCGGCGGTTACCAAATCGTCGACACCGGGCGGGGTGGCGAGCAGGGGGTAGGTCAGGGCGACGAAACGCAGCCAGTCGGGGCGGCTGTCCAGCCACTCCCCGGCCAGCAGGCCGGCGCCGGAGAAGAACCACAGACCGACCCGATCAGGGTCGACCCGCGGATCGGAACGCAGTACGCCGACCGCGGCCTCCACCTCGTCCGCGGCCGCGACCAGTCGGTCGAGACCGTGGATCAGGCTGTGGTCGACGACCGCGGCCACCAGGCCTCGCCTGGCAGCGGCTGTCGCGTAGCCCTTGTAGACCGGCCAGTCCCGAGGCATCACCTCGAGGCCGGCAGGCCCAGGACCCCCGTGCACAAAGAGAATTGCACCGCCTCGGGCGGTCCCGGGCGGGCGGTACAGGTCGATCTCCCCCAGGCGATCGACACGTACATCGGGACCATCCAGAACCCCCAAGACGAAAGGCCGCAGGTAGGCCGGCAGATCCGTCATGGACCAATCTTGGCGCATGACGGGCACACTGTGTGCGCCCACCCCGAGTGTCTTTTCCAGCGGCCCTGAAACAGGGTCCGGAAATGCCGCGAGGGCGGCACCCCGAGTGGGGTGCCGCCCGCGTGCTGAGTGACTCGAATCAGTTCTGGTACGAACCGAGATCGAAGTCGTCGAGCGGGACGGACTGACCGCTGGACGGGCCGAAGTCGTAGTCGTACGACTCGTAGCCGACCATCGAGTACATCGCCGCCTTCGCCTCCTCGGTGGGCTCCACCCGGATGTTGCGGTACCGGTCCATGCCCGTACCGGCCGGGATCAGCTTGCCGATGATGACGTTCTCCTTCAGACCGACCAGCGAGTCGGACTTGCCGTGGATCGCGGCCTCGGTGAGGACGCGGGTCGTCTCCTGGAAGGAGGCGGCCGACAGCCACGACTCGGTCGCCAGCGAGGCCTTGGTGATGCCCATCAGCACCGGACGACCCGAGGCCGGCGTACCGCCCTCGGCCACGACGCGACGGTTCTCCGCCTCGAACATGATCCGGTCCGCGAGCTCACCCGGCAGCAGGTTCGCCTCGCCGGACTCGATCACCGTGACCCGGCGCAGCATCTGCCGGACGATGATCTCGATGTGCTTGTCGTGGATGGCGACACCCTGCGACCGGTACACCTCCTGGACCTCGTCCACCAGGTGCTCCTGCGCCTTGCGTACGCCGAGGATCCGCAGGACCTCCTGCGGGTCCGGCGTACCCTGCGTCAGCTGCTGACCGACCTCGACGTGCTGACCGTCCTCGATCAGCAGGCGACCACGCTTCGACACCGGGTAGGCGACCTCCTCGGAACCGTCGTCCGGGGTGAGCACCAGCTTCCGGGTCTTGTCGGTGTCCTCGATCGCGATCCGGCCGGCGGCCTCCGAGATCGGCGCCTTGCCCTTGGGCTGACGGGCCTCGAAGAGCTCGACCACACGCGGCAGACCGTGGGTGATGTCATCACCCGCGACACCACCGGTGTGGAAGGTACGCATCGTCAGCTGCGTACCCGGCTCACCGATGGACTGGGCCGCGATGATGCCGACCGCCTCGCCGATGTCGACCGGCTTGCCGGTCGCCAGCGAACGGCCGTAGCACTTCGCACAGGTACCGGTCTTGGCGTCACAGGTGAGCACCGACCGGACCTTGACCTCTTCGATCCCGGCCGCGACCAGCTTCGCGATCGACACGTCGCCCAGGTCGGCGCCGCCGGCAAGCACGACGTTGCCGTCGGCATCCAGGGCGTCGGTGGCCAGGGTCCGCGCGTACGCGCTGGTCTCCACGTTCTCGGCGTGCACGACCTTGCCGGACGGGTCCTTCTCGCCGATCTGCTTCGGCAGGCCCCGCTCGGTGCCGCAGTCCTCCTCGCGGATGATGACGTCCTGCGACACGTCCACCAGACGACGGGTCAGGTAACCCGAGTCGGCGGTCCGCAGCGCGGTGTCGGCAAGACCCTTACGAGCACCGTGGGTGGCGATGAAGTACTCGACCACCGACAGGCCCTCGCGGAAGTTGGACTTGATCGGCCGGGCGATGATCTCGCCCTTCGGGTTGGCGACCAGACCACGCATACCGGCGATCTGCCGGATCTGCATCATGTTCCCTCGGGCGCCCGAGTGGACCATCATCCAGATCGGGTTGTCCTTGGCGAAGTTCTCCTCCATCGCCTTGCCGACCTCGGCGTTGGCGCCGGTCCAGATCTCGATCAGCTCCTGCCGCCGCTCGGACGAGGTGATCAGACCCCGCTCGAACTGCTTCTGGACCTTCTCGGCCTGGGACTCATACCGGGCCATGATCTCCGGCTTGGACGGCGGCGTGCTGAAGTCGTCGATCGACACCGTGACACCCGAACGGGTGGCCCAGCGGAAACCGAGGTCCTTCAGGTTGTCGAGGGCGTTCGCGACCTCGACCTTGGTGTACCGCTCGGCCAGGTCGTTGACGATCCCGCCCAGCTGCTTCTTGCCGACCTCGACGTCGACGAACGGGTAGTCCGCCGGCAGCGCCTCGTTGAACAGCGCACGGCCCAGCGTCGTCTCCAGCGCGAAGCCGCCGTCAGGCCGCTCGGTCGCGCCGGCCGGTACGCCGGACTCGTTCAGCCGCAGCGTGACCTTGGCCTGCAGCGACAGCTCCTTGCGGTCGAAGGCCATGATCGCCTCGGCCACCGAGCTGAACGCCCGGCCCTCGCCCAGCACGCCTTCCTTCAGCATGGTCAGGAAGTAGATGCCGATGATCATGTCCTGCGTCGGCATCGTGACCGGACGGCCGTCGGCCGGCTTCAGGATGTTGTTGGTCGACAGCATCAGGATCCGGGCCTCGGCCTGCGCCTCGGCCGACAGCGGCAGGTGCACCGCCATCTGGTCACCGTCGAAGTCCGCGTTGAACGCGGAGCAGACGAGCGGGTGGATCTGGATCGCCTTGCCCTCGATCAGCTGCGGCTCGAACGCCTGGATGCCCAGCCGGTGCAGGGTTGGTGCACGGTTGAGCAGGACCGGGTGCTCGGTGATGACCTCTTCCAGCACGTCCCAGACCTGGGCGCGCTGACGCTCGACCATCCGCTTGGCGGACTTGATGTTCTGCGCGTGGTTGAGGTCGACCAGCCGCTTCATCACGAACGGCTTGAACAGCTCCAGCGCCATCGCCTTCGGCAGACCGCACTGGTGCAGCTTCAGCTGCGGGCCGACCACGATGACCGAGCGGCCCGAGTAGTCGACGCGCTTGCCCAGCAGGTTCTGACGGAAACGACCCTGCTTGCCCTTGAGCATGTCGGACAGCGACTTCAGCGGCCGGTTGCCCGGGCCGGTGACCGGACGACCACGGCGACCGTTGTCGAACAGTGCGTCGACGGCCTCCTGCAGCATCCGCTTCTCGTTGTTGACGATGATCTCCGGCGCGCCCAGGTCGAGCAGTCGCTTGAGCCGGTTGTTCCGGTTGATCACCCGGCGGTACAGGTCGTTCAGGTCCGAGGTGGCGAACCGGCCACCGTCGAGCTGAACCATCGGCCGCAGGTCCGGCGGGATCACCGGGACGCAGTCGAGCACCATGCCCATCGGGCTGTTGTTCGTCGCCAGGAACGCGGTGACGACCTTGAGCCGCTTCAGGGCGCGGGTCTTGCGCTGGCCCTTACCGGTCTTGATCGTCTCGCGCAGGCTGTCCGCCTCGGCCTTCAGGTCGAAGGTCTCCAGCCGGCGCTGGATCGCGGCGGCACCCATGGCGCCCTCGAAGTACTTGCCGAACCGCTCCTTCATGGCGCGGTAGAGGATCTCGTCGCCCTCCAGGTCCTGGACCTTCAGGTTCTTGAACCGGGTCCAGACCTCGTCGAGGCGGTCGATCTCGCGCTGCGCACGGTCGCGCAGCTGCTTGACCTCACGCTCGGCGCCTTCCTTGACCTTGCGGCGTACGTCGGCCTTGGCGCCCTCGGCCTCGAGCTGCGCCAGGTCCTCCTCGAGCTTCTTCATCCGCGTTTCGATGTCGTTGTCGCGCCGGTTCTCGAGCTGCTTGCGCTCGACGTCGGTCCGGCCCTCCAGCGACGACAGGTCGCGGTGCCGCGCCTCGTCGTCGACATCGGTGATCATGTACGCCGCGAAGTAGATGACCTTCTCCAGGTCCTTCGGGGCGAGGTCGAGCAGGTAGCCGAGTCGCGACGGGACACCCTTGAAGTACCAGATGTGGGTGACCGGCGCGGCCAGCTCGATGTGGCCCATCCGCTCACGGCGCACCTTGGAGCGGGTGACCTCGACGCCACACCGCTCGCAGATGATGCCCTTGAAGCGAACGCGCTTGTACTTACCGCAGTAGCACTCCCAGTCCCGGGTGGGACCGAAGATCTTCTCGCAGAAAAGGCCGTCACGCTCGGGCTTGAGCGTCCGGTAGTTGATCGTCTCGGGCTTCTTGACCTCGCCGTGCGACCACTGACGGATCTCATCCGCGGTGGCCAGGCCGATCCGAAGCTCGTCGAAGAAGTTCACGTCGAGCACGATGTGTTATCTCCCGATAGTAAAGATGGTCTGAGTGAGTTGGCTGTTGATCTCAAGCGGCAACCCGCTCAGACCTCCTCGACACTGTTCGGCTCACGCCGGGACAGATCGATTCCCAGTTCCTCCGCCGCGCGGAAGACGTCTTCTTCGCTGTCGCGCATCTCGACCCGGCTTCCGTCGGACGAGAGCACTTCCACGTTCAGACACAGGGACTGCATTTCCTTGACCAGAACCTTGAAGGACTCCGGGATACCCGGCTCCGGAATGTTCTCGCCCTTGACGATCGCTTCGTACACCTTGACGCGACCGACCACGTCGTCCGACTTGATCGTGAGCAGCTCCTGCAGCGCGAAGGCGGCACCGTAGGCCTCGAGGGCCCACACCTCCATCTCGCCGAACCGCTGGCCACCGAACTGGGCCTTACCGCCCAGCGGCTGCTGGGTGATCATCGAGTACGGACCGGTCGACCGTGCGTGGATCTTGTCGTCGACCAGGTGGTGCAGCTTCAGCATGTACATGTAGCCGACGCCGACCGGCTCCGGGAACGGCTCACCCGAGCGGCCGTCGAACATCCGGGCCTTACCGGTGCCGTCGACCATCCGGACGCCGTCACGGTTCGGCAGCGTTGAGCCGAGCAGGCCGGTGACCTCCTCTTCCCGGGCGCCGTCGAAGACCGGGGTGGCGACGTTCGTCATCGCCGGAGCGGAACCCGCGCCGATCTTGATCAGCCGCTGTGCCCACTCCTCCTGGTTCTCGGGGTCGACCTCCCAGCCGCGGCTGGCAACCCAGCCGAGGTGGGTCTCGAGGACCTGACCGACGTTCATCCGGCCGGGCACGCCCAGCGGGTTCAGGATGATGTCGACCTGGGTGCCGTCTTCCATGAACGGCATGTCCTCGACCGGAAGGATCTTGGAGATGACGCCCTTGTTGCCGTGCCGGCCGGCCAGCTTGTCGCCGACCGAGATCTTCCGCTTCTGGGCGACGTACACCCGGACCAGCTGGTTGACGCCCGGCGGCAGCTCGTCGCCGTTGTCGCGGTCGAAGACGCGGACACCGATGACGGTGCCCTCCTCGCCGTGCGGCACCTTCAGCGACGTGTCGCGGACCTCGCGCGCCTTCTCACCGAAGATCGCGCGCAGCAGCCGCTCTTCCGGGGTGAGCTCGGTCTCGCCCTTCGGCGTGACCTTGCCGACCAGGATGTCGCCGGTGGTGACCTCGGCGCCGATGCGGATGATGCCGCGCTCGTCGAGGTCGGCCAGCATCTCGTCGGAGACGTTCGGGATGTCCCGGGTGATCTCCTCCGGCCCCAGCTTGGTGTCGCGAGCGTCGACCTCGTGCTCCTCGATGTGGATCGAGGTCAGCAGGTCCTGCTGTACGACGCGCTGGGAGAGGATGATCGCGTCCTCGTAGTTGTGGCCTTCCCACGGCATGAACGCGACCAGCATGTTCCGGCCGAGAGCCATCTCGCCCTCGTCGGTGCACGGACCGTCGGCCAGCGGCGTCCCGATCTCGACCCGCTGCCCGGCGTCGACCAGCGGACGCTGGTTGATGCAGGTGCCCTGGTTCGAGCGGCGGAACTTCGCCATCCGGTAGGTCTGGTACGTGCCGTCGTCGGCGGCGATCTCGATCAGATCGGCCGAGACCTCCTTGACCACGCCGGCCTTGTCGGAGGTGACCACGTCACCCGCGTCCACGGCCCCGCGGAACTCCATCCCGGTGCCGACCAGCGGCGCGTCCGAGGTGATCAGCGGCACCGCCTGGCGCTGCATGTTCGAACCCATCAGGGCGCGGTTGGCGTCGTCGTGCTCGAGGAACGGGATCAGCGCGGTCGCCACCGACACCATCTGGCGCGGCGAGACGTCCATGTAGTCCACGTCGTCGACGGGCACGAGCTCGACCTCACCGTGGCGCCGGCGAACCAGCACCCGCTCCTCGGCGAACCGGTTGTCGTCGGACAGGGCGGCGTTCGCCTGGGCGATGACGAACCGGTCCTCCTCGTCCGCGGTCAGGTAGTCGACGTCGTCGGTGACCTGACCGGTGACGACCCGGCGGTACGGCGTCTCGACGAAGCCGAACGCGTTCACCCGGCCGTACGACGCGAGCGAGCCGATCAGACCGATGTTCGGGCCTTCCGGGGTCTCGATCGGGCACATCCGGCCGTAGTGGGACGGGTGCACGTCGCGGACCTCGAAGCCGGCCCGCTCACGGCTCAGACCACCCGGGCCGAGCGCGTTCAGCCGGCGCTTGTGGGTCAGACCCGCGACCGGGTTCGTCTGGTCCATGAACTGCGACAGCTGCGACGTACCGAAGAACTCCTTCAGCGCCGCCACCACCGGACGGATGTTGATCAGGGTCTGCGGCGTGATCGCCTCGACGTCCTGGGTCGTCATCCGCTCCCGGACCACGCGCTCCATCCGGGCCAGGCCGGTGCGCAGCTGGTTCTGGATCAGTTCGCCGACCGTGCGCAGGCGGCGGTTGCCGAAGTGGTCGATGTCGTCTTCCTCGACCACGATCTCGCCGGTCGGGGCGGGCAGCTCGGTCTTGCCTTCGTGCAGGGCGACCAGGTACTTGATCGTGGCGACGATGTCGTCCACGGTCAGCACCGCCATGTTGTGCGCCTCGTCACGGCCGAGCTTCTTGTTGATCTTGTAGCGGCCGACCTTGGCCAGGTCGTAGCGCTTGCCGTTGAAGTAGTAGTTCTCCAGCAGCGCCTGCGCGGCCTCGCGGGTCGGCGGCTCACCCGGACGCAGCTTGCGGTAGATGTCCAGCAGCGCGTCGTCCTGCCCGGAGGTGTGGTCCTTCTCCAGGGTCAGCCGGATCGACTCGTAGTCGCCGAACTCCTCGAGGATCTGCGCGTCGGTCCAGCCGAGCGCCTTCAGCAGCACGGTGACGTTCTGCTTGCGCTTGCGGTCGAGGCGGACGCCGACCATGTCGCGCTTGTCCACCTCGAACTCCAGCCACGCGCCGCGCGACGGGATGATCTTGGCGGTGAAGATGTCCTTGTCCGAGGTCTTGTCCGGGGTGCGCTCGAAGTACACACCGGGCGAGCGGACGAGCTGGGACACGACGACCCGCTCGGTCCCGTTGATGACGAAGGTGCCCTTGCGCGTCATCAGCGGGAAGTCACCCATGAAGACGGTCTGGCTCTTGATCTCACCGGTTTCGTTGTTCATGAACTCGGCGGTGACGAACAGCGGCGCGGAATAGGTGACATCCCGCTCCTTGCACTCGTCCACCGTGTTCTTCGGGGGCTCGAAACGGTGGTCGCGGAACGAGAGCGACATGGTGCCGCTGAAGTCCTCGATCGGGGAGATCTCCTCGAAGATCTCTTCGAGACCGCTGGGGCCGGACAGGTCCGACCGCCCCTCGGCCTCGGCGGCGGCCACACGGGCCTGCCACGTTTCGTTACCGACCAGCCAGTCGAAACTGTCCACCTGCAGCGCAAGGAGATCCGGAACCTGGAGAGGTTCGGCAATCTTCGCGAAGGAAATGCGGCGGGGGCCGGAGACGTTGGAAATGCTGTCGGACTGGGGGTTGCGCGAGGCGACCAAGGGGCGTCCTTCCACGGGCTCGCAAAAAATCACTTCGGTGCTGGGAGCGCACGCCGAACCGCCCCAGTCAAGTTGACACCCGAGCCGAGGCGAGGAAAAAGGCAGCGCAAAGCAATAGGCTACACGATCCAGGCAAGCCTGTCCAGTGGGGTCCAACAGTTTGCCGTTGGACCACCCTCTCCGTCAAGGACCGACCCGGGATCTCCAGCAGGTAGACCACCTGCGAGACACCCGGCGCCCTTCTGGTGCGGAGTCACCTAGAGGTTACAGTCCGGCGATCTCTTGGACCAGCCATCGATCGCCGTTTCGGACCATTGTGAACCGGGTCCGGTTCAGGTCCACCCGGGGACTACCCTTAGTGATCGTGCTGGTGGTCGTCTGGTTCACGAAGATGATCAGCGTGACCCGGTCGGCGTCGCCGTCACGGACCCCGACCTCGCGGACGTCGGCCTTCACTGTCGCCTTGGTCTTGGTGGCCAGCTCGCCGGCCACCTTGGCGGTCGCGTCGAACTTGGCGGCGAAGTCCGGAGTCATCGTCTCGCGGGCGGCGGCGAAGCTTTTGTCCAGGTCACGGTAGTCGTAGCTGAGCGCCGTCTCGGCCGCTTTCCGACCCGCGGCCGCGGCCTGGTCGCGGGCGTCGTCGGCCTGCTTCCCGTGCCATGCCTTCACCCCGAGCACGGCGGCGACGGTCAGCGTCAGGACGACCACCACAGCGAGGGCGATGGTCAGGACATTGCCCAGATTACGACCACGCTCTGTAGTTGTGGGTGCCTTCGGTGGGGTCTTTGGAGGCTCTGGTGTGGCTGGTGTCACATCCTGCGGAGCGTCGTCGGGCACCTGCTCCTCGACGAGCGGGGTCTCCTCGACCGTCGTCGACGTACCCGCGGTGCGGCGCTGGCCGGCGATCCGGGGGCGGTTGCGGCGGTCTGCCATCAGCCCACCACCTGCAGGTCGGCGGTCAGCCAGTGGTCCTTCTCCCGGACCATGTCCAGCTTGATCCGGTACCGGCGTTCGGTCCCGTCGGCGGAGGCCGTGTTGGTCACCACCGCGTTCACGATCACCAGCACCTGGGCGGAGTCCTTGTCGTTCGAGACCACCGCGGCCTCCTTCACGTCGCCCTTGGAGGTCGCCTTGTTCGTCACCACGTCGGTCTTCACCGCGTCGATCCCGGACTGGAACTCCTGCTTGAACTGCCCGGTGGAGTCGTCCAGCACCCGCTTCGAGTCCGCGTCCCAGGTCTGGTAGTCGTACGTCGTGAAGTCCAGCGCCAACTGCCGCGCTGCCTTCATCGCGCCGCTCCGCTCCGAGTTGTCCGCCCGCTGCCGGCTCAGGGCGACCACCGACAGCGTCAGCCCGCCCAGCGCTACCAGTAGGACCACGCTGAGCGCCCACGCCAGAATCATCCGGCCGTTCCGTGCGATCACTTGCCGCTCACCGGTCCGAGAATCAGGGCCTTCCAGGAGTCGCTGCCGAGCAGCTCCTCCTGACCGCCGGTGGAGCCGAGCACCAGGTCCGGCGTACCCGTGGACCCGCCGGCCTCGCCGGTAGCCGGGTCGTACCCGATCCCGTAGCCGGTCCGGTTCAGTTCGCGGGACGACGGGCTCGGCTTGTTCTGCGAGCCGCGGACGTTGATCCCGGTCGTCGGGCTCGCCGTACAGCCGGCCTTGGTGTTGGCCGGGGTGTCCGTGGTGGCCTGCGGGACCCGCTTTGGGGTGCCGCCGTACCCGGGCCGGCAGGCCGGCGGGGTGAGGCCGACGACCAGGCCGAAGTGCGCGTCGTAGTGCCCGGTGCCAGGGTCCTTCGCCGGTACGACGTACCCGCCCATCGCCACCGCCGGGTACACCACGAACAGCTGCTCGACGGCATCCAGCCGGACCGCGGTCAGTTCGCTCACCGTCAGCAGGTTACCCAGCAGCACCGCGATGTCGGCACGGTTGTCCTCGATCAGGCCGGTGATCTGGGTCGACGCGGCCGAGCCCTGGTCGATCACCTTCCGCAGGTTCGCGTCCGAGCTGACCAGGGTGTCGGACAGCAGCGCGAGGTTCTTCGCCCAGGTCTTGATCGCGTCGCCGCTGGCCACTTGGGTCGCCAGCACGGTGTCGCCGTCGTTGATCAGCTTGATCGTCTGCAGCACGTTCGCGTCCGCGGTGTCGATCAGCTGGCCGGAGCTGTCGATGATCTTCTGCAGATCGGTGCCCTTGCCCTTGAGGGCCGCACCAAGCTCGCGGACGGTGACCTTCAGGCTGTTCTTGTCGACCGAGTTCACCAGCTGGTCGAGGTTCAGCAGCAGCTCGGTGGTGTCGATCGGGATCGCGGTGTCCTGGCGGGCGATCTTCGAGTTGTTCTGCAGGTACGGCGCTCCGTCGCGGCGCGGCTGCAGGTCGACGTACTGCTCGCCGATCGCCGACCGGTTCGCGACCACCGCGAGCAGGTCGTTCGGGATCTTGAACTTCTTCTCGATCACCAGATTCACGTCGACGCCGTCGTCCAGCAGCTTCAGCTGGCCGACCCGGCCGACCGGCTGGCCGCGGTACGTCACCTCGGCACCGGAGAAGATGCCGCCGGACTCGGCGAAGCTCGCGCTGACGGTGTAGTCGGTGTCGACGATCAGCTTGTCGATCTGGGCGTACTTCGCGCCGACGAAAGCGACCCCGACAACGGTGATCAGCAGGAACACCATCAGCTGGATCCGGACTTGTTTGCTGATCATTGGACCGCCCCCGGCATCAGCGCGCGGGCCAGGTCCGGATCGAACCCGGACCGGTTCAGCTTCGGGGTGCAGACCGGCAGCCCGAGCAGCGTGATGCAGGTGGTCGCCGTACCGGTCGGGACCGGCAGCGACGGCAACGCGCTCTTCCCCGGGCTGGTCGGCAGGTGTACCGGGAGGCTGATCCGGCCGGTCGGCAGCGCGGTCGGGCCGACCGTCGGCAGGTTCAGCCCGAGCAGGCCCTTGAGCGCCTTCTGCGTGTTCACGTCGACGGTGATCCCGAGGTTGGTGAAGTCACCCTTCGCGGCCTTGGCGGCCTGGTCCGGGAACGGGTAGGTGAACAGCAGCTCCAGCGACTTCGGCAGGTTCTCCCCCGCCTCGGCCAGCTTGGTCAGGATCGGGTACAGCGACTGCAGGTTGGCCACCAGGTCCTTCTGCGCCGAGGTGATCACCCGGGTCGCGGTGTTGCCCAGCGTGGCCAGGGCCTGCAGCGTCTTAACCAGCGCGGCGCGCTGCTTGTCCAGGGTCGCGATCGACTTCGGCAGCGAATCGATCGCGGTCGCCAGCGTCGCCTTCTGCGCGTTCAGCTTCTTGGCCAGCGCGTCCACGGCGGTGATCGCAGTGACGATCCGGGCCTTGTTCTGGTCCAGGGTGCCGACGAACGTGTTCAGCTGGGTCAGCACGTCCCGGATGGCCGGCTCGTTGCCGGTCAGGGCCTTGTTCAGCTCCTGGGTGATGATCTGCAGCTGGGCCACGCCGCCGCCGTTCAGCAGCAGCGAGAGTGCGGCCAGGACTTCCTCGACCTCGACGTTGCTGGTGGTCCGGGACAGCGGGATGACCTCGCCGTTGTCCAGCTTGCCGCGCGGCTGCTCGGAGCCGGTCGGCCGCGACAGCGACACGAACTTCTCGCCGAGCAGGCTGGTCTGCCGGATGGTGGCGTGCGTGTTGTCCGGCAGCGCGAGGCTCTTCGGCAGCTTGATCCGGACCTTCGCGACGTACCCGTCCAGCCAGACCTTCTCGACCGTGCCGACGGTGACGTCGTCGACCTTCACCGACGACTTCGGCACCAGGTCCAGGACGTCCGCGAACTCGACGGTGACCGTGTACGACGGTCCCTTGATCTTCGCGCCGCCCGGCAAGGGCAGCGAGTACACGCTGAAGTCGCAGCCGGTCAGCAGCATCGCGAGCGCGGCCACTCCGGCGACAATCGACGTACGGCGCTTCATTTGACCAACCCCCCGAGCGTCGGGTCCACGGGGTCGGGGCTGTTCAGCGGGGCTTTCGGCGGCGGGGCCCACGGCGTACCGGCTGGACCACCACTGGCCGGCGCGGTGCCGGTCAGCTGGGTGATCAACGGCAGCTTGGCCAGGGCGTCGAGGACCGGCTTCAGCGCCGAGCACAGCGACATCGGCTGGTTCGCCTGCAGCAGCAGCGAGCAGACGAACGTCGCCGGATCGTCGAGCTGAGCCGGGTTGATCCGCTGGTCCAGCGTGCCGAACTGCGGGTTGTAGATCCGGGCCAGGTTGCCGAGGCCGAGCGGCGCGGTGTCGAGCACCTCGGCGATCGCGGACTTCTCCTTGACCAGGATCTGCGACAGGGCAGTGGCGCTGGTGACCGTGGTCTTCACCAGCGACCGGTTGTCCTTGACGAACGACGCGACCTCGCCGAGCGCGGTCGCGAGCAGCGACAGCGCGGCGCCCAGGTCCTGGCGTTCACCGGCCAGGGTGGTCGAGGTCTGCGCGAAGTTCGTGTTGAACTGCCGGACCAGCTGGTCGTTCGCGGCCAGCGCGGAGACGAACGTCTGCAGCTGCCGGATCGTATTGAACAGCGCCGACGAGTTGCCCGACAGCGTGCTGGTCAGCTTCGAGACGTCGGTGATGGTCTGGTTCAGCTTGGCGCCCTGGCCGTTCAGGTTCTTCGCCGAGACGTCCAGCAGCCGGGCCAGCGCGCCCTGGTCGTTCGCGCCCTTCGGACCGAGTGCGACGGACAGGTCGTTGAGGCTCTGATAGATCTGGTCGAGCTCCAGCGGTACGGCGGTCCGCTCGATCGGGATCTGGGCGCCGTCGGCCATCACGGCGCCCTTGGAGTACGCCGGGGTGAGCTGGATGTACCGGTCCGCGACGATCGACGGCGACGCGATCACGGCCTTCGCGTTCGCCGGCACCTTGTGCTTCGCGTCCCAGGAGAACTTCACCCGGACGGTCCGGCCGGCCGGGGTGACGCTGTCCACCTCGCCGACCTTGATGCCGAGGATCCGGACGTCGGATCCGGGGTACACCGAGACCGCGCGCGGAAAGTACGCCGTCGCGGTCACTCGGTCGGGCCTCGGCCACAGCGTCACGGCGCTGACCGCGAGGATCACCACGACCACGCCGATCGCGATCAGCCGGGACAGGGCGTTGACCTTCATCAGCCGCCACCTCCCAGGATCGCCGGCAGGCCGGGAATCGGGACCTTGGGCAGCGGGATCTCCGGGACCGGCGCCAGGTTCTGCAGGTAGGTGTCGAACCACGGCCCGGTGCCGAGCGTGTTGGTGAAGACGCGGACGAACGGCGCCAGACCCTTGATGCTCGCGTCCAGGGAGTTCTGGTTCTGCAGCAGTACGGCGAGGACCGCGTTGACCTTCACCAAGGTCGGTGAGAGGTCCTTGCGGTTCTCCCGGACCAGCGCGGTGATCTGCGCGGACAGCTGCTGCGTCGACACCAGGAGCTGGTGGATCAGCGCCCGTCGCGCCTGCACGGCCTGGAAGACCTTGTCACCGTCCTTCATCAGCTTGATGACCTGCTGGTTGCGGTCGGCAAGGACCTTGGTGACCACGTTGGAGTGCTGGAGCAACAGCTTGAGCTGCTCGTCCCGCTTGGCCACGTTCTGGGACAGGCGGGACAGGCCGGTCAGCGAGGCCCGCACTTCCTCCGGCGTGTTCTGGAACGTCGCGGACAACGTGTCCAGGGCCTTGGCCAGCTGGGCGGTGTTGATCCGATCGGTCGTGTTGGCCAGATCGGTGAAGGCGTCTACGACGTCGTACGCCGAAATTGTCCGGGCCAAGGGGATCTCGGTGCCGGGCTTGAGCTCGCCGGGGCCGGCCGGGTTCAGCTTGAGGTACTTCTGGCCGAGCAGGGTCTTGATCTTCATCTCGGCGCCGGTCTGGTCGCCGAGCTTCACGCCTTTGTCGACGACGAAGTCGACCCGGACGTGGGTGCCTTCGAGCTCGACCTTGCGGACCTTGCCGACCCGGACGCCGGCCACCCGGATCTCGTCGTTCGCCTTCAGGCCGCCGGCCTCGGAGAACTGCGCGGAGTACTTCGTCCCGCCGCCGATCAGCGGCAGGTCCTGCGCCTTGAACGCGGCCAGCATGATCAGGCCGATCACGGTCAGCCCGATCACGCCGATCGTCACCTGGTTCTGCTCGCGGAACGGCTTCACTTCTTGCACCTCGCCGAGTTGAGGTCGTAGGCGACCGGAACGCGGGTCCCCGTCGGCAGCGTGACGTTGCCGTCGAAGTTGCACAGGTAGAAGTTGAACCAGGAGCCGTACGACGCGGTGCGGGTCATCGAGTTCAGCTTCTCCGGCATGAACTGCAGGGTCTTCACCCAGATCGACTGGGTGTCGTCCAGCGTGGTGGCGACCGTCCGCAGCTTGTCCAGGTCGGCCTTGATCGGCACCCGGGTCTGCTGCAGCAGGCCTGCGGTCTTGGTGTTCAGCGAGTTGATCGAGCCGAGCGAGCCCAGGATCGGGGTGATGTCCTGACTCAGGCCGGTGATGAACTGCTGCAGGTTGACCAGCAACTGGGAGAAGTTCTGCTGCCGCTGGGAGACGATCTGCAGGGTCGACGTCAGGTTCGTGATCAGGTCGCCGATCACCTGGTCCGCGTCGGCCAGCGTGGTGGTCAGCGACGCGGTCTTGGCCAGCAGCGACTCGATCGTGCCGCCCTCGCCCTGGAGCACCTTGATCACTTCGAAGGCGAACTGGTTCACGTCCGCCGGCGTGAGCGCGGTGAACAACGGCTTGAACCCGTTGAACAGCACCGACAGGTCGAGCGCGGGGGTCGTGTGCTCCTTCGGGATCATCCCGTTCTTCTTCAGCCGCGGGCCGCCACCGACCCCGTCGGTCAACGCGATGTACCGGTTGCCGACCAGGTTCCGGTAGCGCAGCGTGGCGTGCGTCGACGTGTCGACGACCTGGTCGGAGTCGACGCTGAACGTCACCAGCGCCAGCGTGTTCTGGTAGAGCTGGATCTTGTCGACCTGGCCCACCTTCACGCCGGCGATCCGGATGTCGTCACCCTGGTTCAGCCCGACCGCGTCGGTGAACACGGCCTTGTACTTCGTGGTGGTGTTGAAGGTGATGTTGCCGATCGTCACGGCCAGCAGCGCGGTCGCGATCGTGGTGACCACGATGAAGATCCCGAGCCGGACGGTGTCGAAGGTCGTCTTCTTGTCGAAGAAACTCATTTCAGGTTCACCTGCCCGCCGCGAAGGAGAGGCCCGACCATCAGCGTGGTCAGATCCGGTACGTCGTTCGGCGCTACGCCCATCTCGGGACCGACGACGGAGTCGATGACCTTCTGCTCAGCCGGCGTACCGACGCCCTGGGTGTCCATCGCGAACCCGGGCATCGCCCGGTTCAGCTGCACGTTGAGCGGGAACCGCAGGTTCTTGTTGTGGTCGCCGATCACGCCGTCGTCACCGGTCACGTACGGCGCCGGGTTCTCCTGGTTGTACGGACCTGGCTTCTCACCGGGGACGCTGTAGTTCTTGCCGACACAGGTCGGCCCACGGTGGTCCTTGTAGGCCGGGAGCTCGTTCGGCTCGTACGGCGTGGGCTGGTTGGTGATCAGCTCGAGGTTGATGTTCAGCCGGCCGTCGCGGAACGTGTCGTTCAGGATCGGGGCGGTCTCGGTCATCACCTGGAGGAAGCACGGCACCTCGGGCGAGTACTTCTCCAGCAGGTCGAGCACCGGCCGGCTGACCTGGCCGAGCCGGATGACCCGGTCCTCGTTCTCCTGCAGGAACGAGTTCCCAGTGGTGGACAGCTTCTGCACGTTGCCGAAGAACGCCTGCAGCTGCTGCTCCTTCTCCACGACCGTGTTGCCGGTGATGGTCAGGTTGCGCAGGGCCCGGACCAGGTCCGGAGTCGCATCGCCGTACAGGTCGGCGACCTGGGTGAGCTTGGCCAGCGCATCCATCAGCTTCGGGACGCTCGGGTTCAGCTTCTTCAGGTACCCGTCGAGCTGGGTCAGCGTGCCGGCGATCTCGGCGCCGCGGCCTTCGAGCGCCGTAGCCAGCGTGTTCAAGGTGGCGTTCAGGTCGGCCGGATCGACGGCTTGCAGCAACGGCAGCGCGTCGTTCAGCACCTTCTCGATCTCGATGCCGACCGCGGTCTTGTCCCGGGCGATCACGTCACCGGCCTTGATGTGCGCGCCCTCGGGACCGGTTGGCGGCACGAGGGCGACGTACTTCTCGCCGAACAGCGTCTTCGGCAGGATCCGGGCGCTGACCGCGCTGGAGATCTCGTCCACCTGGTCGGGCTTGAGCGCCAGCTTGACGGTCGCCTCGTCGCCGTCGGTGGAGACTCCGCGGACCTCGCCGACGATGATGCCGCGCAGCTTCACGTCCGCGTGGTTGTTCAGCTGCAGGCCGATGTGGCTGGTCTTGAGCTCGACGTTCACGGTCTTGACGAAGACCTTGGCGTAGAACGCATACGTCAGCCAGAGCAGGAAACAGAGCACGCCGATGAACGCGACGCCCAGCACCTTGTGCGAGATCAATTTGGTCATCCGGCCAACCTGACCGTTGTCGTCGTACCCCAGATGGCCATCGACAGCAGCAGGTCGACGACGTTGATGACGACGATGGACGTCCGTACGGCGCGACCGACGGCGACGCCCACACCGGCAGGACCCCCGGTCGCGTGGTAGCCGTGGTAGCAGTGCACCAGGATCACCAGGACCGAGAACACCAGCACCTTGCCGAACGACCAGAGCACGTCTCCGGGCGGCAGGAACAGGTGGAAGTAGTGGTCGTACGTGCCCGTGCTCTGCCCGTAGAACGTGGTCACAGTGAGGCGAGTGGCGAAGTACGACGACAGCAGACCGACGACGTACAGCGGGACGACCGCGACCAGGCCGGCGATGATCCGGGTGGTGACCAGGAACGGCAGCGACGGGATCGCCATCACCTCGAGGGCGTCGATCTCCTCGCTGATCCGCATCGCGCCGAGCTGCGCGGTGAAGCCGCAGCCGACGGTCGCGGCGAGCGCGATACCGGCGATCAGCGGGCCGATCTCGCGGGTGTTGATGTACGCCGAGACGAAGCCGGCGAAGGCCGACGTACCGATCTGGTTGAGGGCCGAGTAGCCCTGCAGGCCGACCTCGGTGCCGGTGAAGAAGGCCAGGAACGTGATCACGCCGACGGTGCCGCCGATGACCGCGAGCGCGCCGCTGCCCAGCGTCACCTCGGCCAGCAGCCGGAAGATCTCCTTGCGGTACCGCGTGATCGACTTACCGGACCAGGCCAGCGCCTTGATGTAGAAGGCGAGCTGCTCACCGAGATGGTCGAGCGAGTTCAGCGGCTTCTTGACCAGGTTGTCCACCAGGGCCGACACGTCAGGCCCCCTTCGGCGGGACGAGCTGGAAGTAGATCGCGGTCATCGAGAAGTTCGCGACGAACAGCAGCATGAAGGTGATGACGACGGACTGATTCACCGCGTCCCCGACACCCTTCGGGCCGCCGCCCGCGTTGACACCCTTGTACGACGCGACGACCGCGGCGATGAACCCGAACACGAGAGCCTTCGCCTGGCCCTGCCACAGGTCTGGGAGATGCGCCAGCGCGGTGAACGAGGCGATGTAGCTACCCGGCGTACCGTCCTGCAGGACCACGTTGAAGATGTAGCCGCCCATCACGCCGACCACGCTGACGAACCCGTTCAGGAAGAACGCGACCAGCATCGTCGCCAGCACCCGCGGTACGACGAGACGCTGGATCGGATCGATGCCGAGCACCATCATCGCGTCGAGCTCTTCGCGGATCTTGCGGGACCCGATGTCGGCGCAGATCGCGGAGCCGCCGGCGCCGGCGATCAGCAGCGCGGTCGCGATCGGCGATGCCTCCCGGACAACCGCGAGTACTGCGGCCGAGCCGGTGAACGCCTGCGCACCGAACTGCTCGATCAGGCCGCCGACCTGCAGCGCGATCACCGCGCCGAACGGGATGGCGACCAGCGCGGTCGGGATGATCGTCACGCTCGCGACGAACCAGGCCTGCTGAAGGAACTCCTTCAGCTGGAACGGCCGCCGGAACGCCGCCCGCCCGGTGTCGAGGGCGAATGCGAACAGCGACCCTGCCTGCTTCAGCGGGGCGGTTGCCGAAAGGGTCACCGAGCCCCCACCGTCGCTGAGGCGAAGGATCCGGGTGGCGGGGTGACGCCGTTCTCACGGCACCACTCGCCTGGCTCACGCTGGGTCGGCCGGAGCATGCCGCTGCTGGGCAGCTGCTGGATCGGAATCGGCGGCAGTGGCGGCAACTCCTGGCCCGCCTCCGCGGCCAGTTCCTCGGCGTCCTTCTCCTCGGACATGCCGATCGGGCCGATCATCTGCGCGTTCAGGAACTGCCGGACCACCGGCTCCTCGCTGGACAGCAGCATCTCGCGCGGTCCGAACATGGCCAGGTGCCGGTGGTACAGCATGCCGATGTTGTCCGGCACCGTTCGCGCCGTGTTCACGTCGTGCGTGACGATCAGGAAGGTCGGGCTGAACGCCTCGTTCAGGTCGATCATCACCTGGTTCAGGAACGACGTACGGACCGGGTCCAGACCGGAGTCCGGCTCGTCGACCAGCAGGATCTCGGGATCGAGGACCAGCGCGCGGGCCAGGCCGGCCCGCTTGCGCATCCCGCCGGAGATCTCGCCGGGCAGCTTCTTCTCCGCGCCGACCAGGCCGACCATCTCCATCTTCTCCATCACGATGGAGCGGATGTCGGACTCGGACTTCTTGGTGTGCTCGCGGAGCGGGAAGGCGACGTTGTCGTACAGGTTCATCGAGCCGAACATCGCGCCGTCCTGGAACAGCACGCCGAACAGCCGGCGGATGTCGTACAGCTCGCGTTCGCTGCAGGTGGCGATGTCGGTGCCCTCGATCCAGACGTGACCCTTGTCCGGCTTGAGCAGGCCGATCAGCGTCTTCAGGAACACCGACTTACCGGTACCGGACGGGCCGAGCATCACGCAGATCTCACCGGCCGGCAGCGTCAGGGACACATCGCCCCAGATCAGCTGGCTGCCGAAGGACTTGGTGAGACCTTCGACGCGGACTTCTACGCCCACCGGCCCTCCTCACGGGAATGTTCTGGCTGCCCCGAACCGACGAGTACGCGGTTCCAACGACGGAGCAGTGGCCTAGGTTACGCACGAGTACGGTTTTGCGTAACCCCTGGAAGTCAAGCGGTTGCGATACTAACCATCACGTAATGGCAGAAGGGCGGCCCCCTGGCAGGGACCGCCCTTCTCTACACATTCGTTACGCTCCTTGACGGAGCGTAAGCGAGGTCACTTCAGCGTGACGGTGGCCCCGGCGCCCTCGAGGGCCTCCTTGGCCTTCTCCGCGGCAGCCTTGTCGACCTTCTCCAGAACGGCCTTCGGGGCCGCCTCGACGAGGTCCTTGGCCTCCTTCAGCCCAAGGCTGGTGAGACCGCGCACCTCCTTGATGACCTGGATCTTCTTGTCGCCGGCGCTCTCGAGAACGACGTCGAACTCGTCCTGCTCGGCGGCCTCTTCGGCCGGCGCGCCGGCAGCCGGGACACCGGCGGCGGCAACGGCAACCGGGGCGGCGGCGGTGACGCCGAACTCCTCCTCGAATGCCTTAACGAACTCCGACAGCTCCAGCAGGGTCAGTTCCTTGAACTGGCCGAGGAGCTCTTCGGTGCTGAGCTTCGCCATGATGGCGGTCCTTCCTGAACAAATGGTGCTTGGTGATCACTGATGGGGTGTTGCGGATGAGATCTGCCTCAGCTTTCGGCTGAAGCGGTCTCCTCGGTGCTCGCCTCGGCAGGTGCCTCGTCCGCCGCTGAATCCTGCACAGCGTCCTGTACAGGTACTGCTTCGGCCGGGAGCTTGTCCTGCAGCGCCGCGAACAGGCGCGCGGCCTGCGACAGCGGAGCAGCGAACAGCGACACCGCTTGCTGCGGGGCCGCCTTCATCGCACCTGCGAGCTTCGCGAGGAGGACCTCACGCGACTCCAGGTCAGCGAGCTTGCTGATCTCGTCAGAGCCGAGTGCCTTGCCTTCCAGCACTCCACCCTTGATGACGAGCAGGGGGTTCGCCTTGGCGAAGTCACGCAGTCCCTTGGCCGCTACCACCGGATCGCCCTTGATGAAGGCGATCGCGGAGGGGCCTTCGAGCAGCGTGTCGAACGAGTCGACACCTGCGTCCTTGGCCGCGATCTTGGTCAGCGTGTTCTTCACCACGGCGTAGTTCACGTCGTCACCGAGCGCAGTTCGGAGTTGCTTGAGCTGCGCAACGGTGAGACCGCGGTACTCGGTCAGCACGGCGCCGTTGGAGCTACGGAACTCGTCCGTCAGCTCCGCGACAGCGGCTGCCTTGTCCGGCCTCGCCATGGGGGTCTCCTTCTTTCGGCTTCCATGCCTAAGACCCCTGAACAAAGAGAACGCCCCTTGCGCAGGCGCAAGGGGCGTGAACATACGTGCTTCACTATCCAAGTCACCTACGCGGGCCACCCACCTGAGTGGGACCTTCAGCTGCCCTGAGGCAACAACCAGCGGTCTTCGGCAGAGACCAGTGTGCCTGGTGTACAGGTATTTAGCCAAATCGGGTGTTCAGGCCGGTTGTTCCGCTCGGGGATGCGGTGGGATCCAGCGGTGCATCGCCGTGGCCGCGGCCCACCCCGCTCCCGCCATGATGACGATCGCCGGCCCCAGCCCGAGGATCGCCGTCGCCCCCGCGAGCAGCAGTGGCCCAGCACCGTTCCCAGTGTCCGCGAACAGCCTGAATGCACCCAGGAACTGGGCTCTGCCGACCGGTGGAGACGCATCGGCCCCCAGCGTCATGATCACGCCGGCACCCAGCCCGTTCCCGATCCCCATCAGCAGGGCGACCAACGTCAGTGTCACCACGGTGTGCGTCAGCGGCAGTAGTAGATGCGCCAACCCCAGCACGAACATCGACGGTACGGCGACCCACTTGCGCCCCAGCCGGTCCATCACCGACCCAGCTGGATAGAACAGCAACATGTCCACCGCGCCGGACAGTCCGAAGATGATGCTGGTCGTCTGCGGATCCAGTCCGATGTGCAACGCCCACAGGGGAATCACCACCTGACGCGACGCCCGCACCGCACCGACCAGCAGCGCTCCGACACCGAGAGTCCGCAGTACCGGGAAGTGGTCGCGGATGACGACCCAGGTGGACTGGGGAGCCACCGGCCGCTTTCCGCGCGTGTGTGCGACGTCTGGAAGGCTGATCAGCACCGCGCAGGCGAGCAGTGCGGCTACTAGGTGCACCCAGTAGGCGCCGTCCGTGCCGAGGAACTTCATCGCGCCCGCACCGAGGAACGGGCCGATGAACGAGCCAATGCGCTGTACGCCGCCCAGCGTGGACAGGGCCCGTGCCCGGAGCTCGATCGGGATGGCCTCACTCAGATAGGCCTGGCGGGCAAGGCCCCAGACCGCACCGGCAAGCCCGGTGCAGCCGATGGCGATAGCTAGGCCCCAGACGTTCGGCACGACCAGACAGGCGGCCAATGCCAAGGAAACAAGGACAGTGGCGCCCAGCATCGCTTTGCGCTCACCAATGCGGTTCGTCAGGGCACCGGCCGGGATGTCACCGATCACCTGACCCAATCCGGCCGCCCCGACGACCAGACCGGCCACTGCCACCGAGGCGCCCAGGTGGGTGGCTGACAGCGCTACGACGGGTGCGATCGCGCCCTGCCCGATCCCGTACAGCAGGGCGGGCAGATAGACCGCGGGTGCGATCTTCCAGAGGCTTCCGATCTGGGACATCACCGGCCGCCGGCCAGCGCCGTACTGCGGTCCCGGGAAGCCGGGGTGGCACCCAGCAGCTCCGACACCGACCAGGCACCCGCGACGACTCTCATCCCGAACTCCTCCATCCGCTCCACCGGCATCCGCATCTCGGGGCCGGACACACTCAGACAGCCGGCGACCTGCCCGGAGTAGCCGAACACCGGCGCCGCGACGCTGCAGATCCCTGCGGTCCGTTCGGTCCTCGACATCGCGTACCCGCGCCGGCGGATGTCCGAGAACTGCTCCGCCAGCACCTGCGGATCAGTGATGGTCGCCGGCTGCACCTGCTCGAGCGGACCCTTCAGAACCTCCTGCTGCCGCTCGAACGGCAGAAACGCCAGCAACGCCTTCCCTGGTGCGCCCTGCGGCAGTGCGACCGGCAGGCCGAACTCCGTGTACGTACGGCGTAATTGGTGGTGGCTCTCGACCTGGTCCAGTACGACGCGCAGCCCGGACGGCAGCAGCTCGTGCACGGCCGCGGTCTCCCCTGTGTCATCGCGGAGTGCATGCAGAACCGGCATGGCCGCCTCGCGGAGGCCGGCCGGAATTCCGCCGCTGTGTGCGAGCTGAACGACCAGCGGACCGATCGCGTACCGCCGGTGGGCCGTCTGCCGGACGAGTCCGTTCTCCTGCATGGCCAGCAGCAGCCGGTGCACGGTGCTCGTGGACAGACCGGTCGCCCGAGCCAGGTCGCTGATCCCGAGGTCCGGCGTACGCGCGTCGAAGCACCGCAGGATCGCCACAGCGCGGTCGATCGACTGCACAGAGCCACGGGTTTCCTGCATTACGAAACCATATCCCGCAATGCGGGAAGCTCGTCCAGGTACTGTCCAGCCGGTGAGCATCACCGACTCCTGGAGCCGGCTCGACGGCTGGCTGTCCCAGCACGCACCCGCGACTTACGCCGTACTCGCGCCGCCCGCCACCGACGCCGAACTGCAGGCCGGGGTCGCGCTGCCACCTGAGGTTGTCGAGTCACTGAGGTGCCACAACGGCCTCGCCGAGTGGGCCAACCTGCTGCCGGAGGCGCAGCCGTCGACTGCGGCGCAGATCGCTGAGAACTGGCAACTGCGGATAGATCTAGCCGACGAGTTTGCTGTCCATCCGCCGGCTTCGGAGCCGTACTGGCATCCGGCCTGGATCCCGTGGGCCGACAGCGACGGAGACCTGCAGGTCATCGACGTACGCACGGGCCGGGTGGGTATGGCTGCTCACGACGGGACCGGCGACTTCGCGGACGGCTGGCCGGATCTCGCGTCGTACCTCGTCGCTGTTGTCGACTCGCTCCACACCGGAGCTGGGGTCAACGGCTGGTACCCGTACCTCACTACCCACCAGGAGCTCTGGTGGGACCGCGGCCCGGACCAGCGGGCCGTCAATGACGAGCCTCTGGTCCGGGTGCCGAGTCAGACTTAGCTGAGGACGGCCAGTGCGTCGATCTCGACCAGCATGTCCGGCAGCGGCAGGCCGGTGAACACGGTGGTCCGCGACGGCAGTACGCCGCTCGGGGTGCGGGTCGACACGAAGTCGGCGTACGCCTCGTTCATCGCGGCGAAGTTGTCGCGCTCGGTGAGGTAGACGCGCAGCATCACCACGTCGTCGATGCTCCCGCCGCCGGCCTTCAGGATCGCCTCGATGTTCTGCAGGACGCGGGTAGTCTGGGCCTTCACGTCACCGGTGAAGACGAACTCACCGCTGGCCGGGTCGACCGAGCCCTGGCCGGACACCTGCAGGATGTTGCCCTTGCGGACGCCCTGGGAGAACACGGGCATCGGCGGCGGCGCGTCGGTGGTGGAGACAACGGTCTTGTCGGACATCAGGTCTGACACCTCTCAGTTGTAGTCGGCACTGATCGCTTGGGCGGTGGCGAGCAGATCGGGGAGCAGCTCTAGCACCTGCTCATAGTTCAGCAGTACGTCGGGAACCGACAGCGACACGGCCCCGACAACGCGACCCGTGCTGTCCTTGAGCGGCGCACCGATGCAGTTGATGAACGCCTCGTGCTCAGCCTTGTCCTGCGCCCAGCCACGCTCTTTCACTGCTTCCAGCTCGTCCCGCAGCCGGTCCGGGTCAGTAATCGTGTTCGGCGTGTACACGTGGTAGTCCAGCGACTGGATCAACGCCTCTCGCCGCCGCTTGGGTTGCGCGGCCAGCAGCACCTTCCCGACCGCAGTGCAGTGCAACGCCGCCGGTACGCCGATCTGCGAGTACATCCGTACCGAGCGCACACTATCGAGCTTGTCGACGTAGATGACCTCGTCGTTCTCCCACGCGGCCAGGTGAACGGTCTGGCCGGTCTTCTGGTTCAGCTCCCGCAGATGCGGCGCCGCAACTTCGCGTACGACGTGTTGCTCGCGAGCAACGTCCGCCAGTGCGAACAGTCGTGAGCCCAGCCGATAGCGGTGCGCGGAGTCCCGCCGTACGAACCGATCTGCCTCCATGGTGCGCAGCAGCCGCAGTACGGTCGTCTTGTGCACACCCAGCTCGGTCGCGAGCTGGTCCAGCGACCGCTCACCCTCACCGAGACTGCTGAGGATCTGCAGAGCACGTCCGAGGCTCTGACTCATGCGGGACCGAATTTCGTAGCGGCCCACTCCTCGTCGGTGCAGTTCAGCAGCCGCTCGCGCACCTCCGGCTTTGGCGGCGGCGCGTGGTCCTCGTGCGCCGTCAGTACAGCTGCTGCTGTGAGATGTCCCAGTCGGAGCCGCTGTGTCATCGGGAGCTCTTGCAACGTCGCCGCCAGGAATCCGGCAGCAAATGCATCCCCCGCGCCCACGGTCTCCACCACGTCTACTGTCAGCGCTGGGACCTCAGTGCGGCCGTCTGCGTCGAGCACCATCGCTGTGTGCGCGTCGTCCTTCACAACCAGCGTGGGCACGCCTAGGCGCTCATAGAGCTCCTCTGGGTTTCCCGTGCCAGCAAAGACCTCCGCCTCGTCCGCACCGATCAGCACGAGGTCGGCGGCTTTCAGCAACCGCCACAGCGGTTCCGGGTCTTTGTCTCGCCAGAGGGCCGGACGCCAGTTCAGGTCGACGCTCAGCAGGAACTCACGCGGCTCGGTCGCCAGTCGTTCCAGCATCTGCGCACTGCTCGCGGAGATCGCCGCTGTGATGCCCGTGGTGTGGACAAGGTCGGCTTCGTCGAGCCTCTGCTTGACGTCGGGCCGGTCCAGGAACTCGGGGTCCATCGCGGCGGCAGCCGAACCAGTCCGGTAGTAGTGCATCCGGGACCGGCCGTCCTCCGACTCCTTCACGTACAACGCAGTCGGCCGGACCGGATCCAGCTCGACACCCCCGACGTCGACGCCTCGCGCTTGCAAGTCCCGCAGTACGTGCTGCCCGAAGCCGTCGTCACCGAGCCGCGAGATCCAGCCGGTCGGCACACCCAGCGCGGCGAGCCCGCCGGCCACGTTGCACTCCGCTCCACCGACCGACCGCCGGAACGTTTCGACGTCCGCCAGCGGCCCTGATTCCCCGGCCAGCATGATCATCGCCTCGCCGATACAGACGGCGGCCGTCTCAGGGAGCGGTTCGGGCATCGGCACTCCCTGGCGGCGAGGTGATGGGATAGGCGAGGTGATGGGATAGACGTGCGTTGACGCGACTTTGGCCGCGATGCTACAACCGACGAGTCAGAATACGCAATGAGCGTTGCGTATTCTGCAACTCCAACCCCAGGGGATCAGATGCCTGCTTACGATGCCGACGCCGTCGCTGCTCTCGCCGATGAGCAGGTGAGCTGGCGGGACAAGGCGCTACCGCCCGCGTTCTGGGGCAGGACCGTGGCGGAGGTGCTGGCCGGCCGGCCGCGGCTCTCCCAGCTGCCCACCCCGCTGATGACGCTGTCCGCGCCGGGTCTGCGGCACAACGTGGACACGCTCGAGACCTGGTGCACGCGCCACGGCGTCGAGCTCGCACCGCACGGCAAGACCACGATGGCGCCCGCGCTGTGGGCGATGCAGCTCGACGCCGGCGCGTGGGCGATCACGCTGGCCAACGGCTTCCAGCTCGGCGTCGCCCGTGCGTACGGCGTACAACGGGTGCTGATCGCGAACGCGGTGATCTCCCCGCTGCAGCTGCGCTGGATCGCCGACGAGCTCGCGGCCGACCCGTCGTTCGAGGTGATGGTGTGGGCGGACTCGGTCCGCACCGTCGAGATCATGGAGGCGGCGCGGTCGGCGCACGTCGGCCCCGACGCGCGCCCGCTCGACGTGATGGTCGAGGTCGGCGGCATCGGCGGCCGGACCGGCGCCCGGGATGCCGACACCGCCGTGGCTGTCGGTCACGCGATCGCCGAGGCGTCGACGCTGCGGCTCGTCGGCGTGGCCGGATACGAGGGCGCGATCGGACACGGTGTCGACGAGGCCAACCTCGAGGAAGTCCGCACGTACCTGCGCGATCTGGCGACGGTCCATCACCGCCTAAGGACCGTTTATGACGCGGACGTCGTTCCGGTGGTGAGTGCGGGCGGAAGTCAGTACTTCGAGCAGGTCGCCAAGGTGCTCGCGTCCGAGGCAGGCGAGGGCGCCCGGGTCGTACTGCGGTCCGGCGCCTACATCACCCACGATGACGGGCTCTATCGCCGGGTGTCGCCGCTCGGCGAGAACCCCCGCACGGACGGCGAGCAGCTCGTCTCGGCCATGCACGGCTGGATGCGGATCACGTCCCAGCCCGAGCCCGGCCTGGCGATCTTCGACGGCGGCCGTCGGGACTTCCCGTTCGATCAGGACTATCCCGAGCCGCAGCTGATCCGGCCTCGGACCGAGGGCTCGCCGATTCTGCCGGCCACCGGGATGACGGTGACCAATCTGAACGACCAGCACGGCTACCTGACCTTCACCGACGTACCAGTCGTGATCGGCGACGAGCTCCGGGTCGGCCTGTCCCACCCCTGTACGGCGTTCGACAAATGGGGCCTGATCCCGGTCATCGATGACCCGGACGCGGCCGATCCCGTCGTCGTCGACCTGGTCCGGACGTTCTTCTGAGATGACCCAACTGCTGATCACAGGGGCGCTGGTCATCGACGGCTCCGGCTCCCCCGGGTACCACGCCGACGTCGCGGTCGACGCCGGCCGGATCGTAGCCATCGGCAACGACCTGCCGGCCGCGCACCGGACCATCGACGCCAATGGGCTGGTGCTGTCGCCCGGATTCATCGACATGCACTCGCACTCCGATCTGCAGATCCTGGTCAACCCGGATCACACCGCGAAGGTCAGCCAGGGCGTGACGCTGGAGGTGCTCGGCCAGGACGGGCTCTCGTTCGCCCCGATCGACGATCCGACCCGTGCCGCCGTACGTCGTCAGATCGCGGGCTGGAACGGTGAACCCGACGACTTCGACTTCACCTGGTCGACGGTCGCCGGGTACCTCGACCGTCTCGACCAGGGGATCGCCTGCAACGCGGCGTACCTGGTCCCGCAGGGAACGCTCCGGATGATGGTCGTCGGGACGTCCAACCGTCCGGCTTCCGCTTCGGAGCTCGCGCAGATGAAGGAGCTGCTCGCCGACGGCCTTCGCGAAGGCGCGGTTGGGATGAGCAGCGGCCTCACCTACACGCCGGGTATGTTCGCGAGCACCGACGAGCTCGTTGCGCTCTGCGAGGTCATCGCGCAGTACGGCGGGTACTACGCGCCGCACCAGCGCTCGTACGGCAAGGGCGCCCTCGAGGCGTACGCCGAGATGGTCGAGGTGGCACGTCGATCCGGGTGCGCGCTGCATCTGACGCACGCGGTGATGAACTTCGCGCCCAATGCGGGCCGCGGGACCGACCTGGTCGCGATGATCGACGCGGCGCTCGCATCGGGGGTCGATGTCACCACTGACACCTATCCTTATTTGCCTGGGGCAACCACTCTGGCGGCGATCCTGCCGAGCTGGACCGCCGAGGGCGGGGTGGACGCGTTGCTGTCGCGGCTCCGCGATCCGGCTGCGCGTTCGAAGATCACTTATGAACTGGAGCAGGTCGGCTCGGACGGCTGCCACGGCTGCATCGTCGAGTGGGACACGATCGAGATCGGCGGGGTCCGCAATCCCTCACTGTCCTCAGCCGTCGGCCAAACCGTCGCCGCGCTCGCTCGTCGCGACGGCCACTCGCCTTCTGACATCTTCTTCGATCTGCTGCTCCAGGACGATCTCGCCACGTCGATCCTGCAGCACGTCGGCCACGAGGAGAACGTCCGCGCGATCATGCGGCACCAGTCCCACACCGGTGGCTCCGACGGAATCCTGGTCGGCGGCAAACCACACCCCCGCTCGTGGGGTACGTTCCCGCGTTACCTCGCCCACTACGTCCGCGAACTCGGCGTCCTCGACCTCGCCGACTGCATCCACCACCTCACCGGCCGCCCCGCCCGCCGGCTCTGGCTTCCCGATCGAGGCCTCGTGCGGGAGGGCTACGTCGCCGACCTGGTCCTCTTCGACCCCGACACCGTCCGCGACACGGCCACCTTCCCCGAACCCCGCCAACAGGCGGCCGGCATCCCGTACGTCCTGGTCAACGGCACGCCCGTCATCGACGACTCCCATCGAACCGCAGCGCTGCCCGGCCGTTCCATCCGTCGCACCTCCATCAGCTGAGAGGAACCTGTTGTGAACACCTTGGAGCTACTCCGCGCCGATCGGGTGCTGACCGTCGTACGCGCCCCGGAGATCTCCGACGCCCGCGACCTCTGCGCCGCACTGGTTGCCGGCGGCATCCACGTCGTCGAGCTCACGTACACCACGCCTGACCTCCCCCGTCACCTGGAACGCGCCGCCTCCACGGCTTCCGAAACCGGTGCGGTAGTCGGTGCCGGAACCGTCCAGACCGCCGACCAGGCAACCCAGGCGATCAACGCCGGCGCCCAGTTCCTCGTCACCCCCGGTCAGGGACCCGAAGCCGCCGCCATCGCCGAAGCCGCCCACGCCGCTGACATCCCCGTCGTACTTGGGGCCTTCACGCCGTCCGAGGTGATGACCGCCTTGGCCCTCGGCTCCGCGGCAGTGAAGATCTTCCCGGCCCACCACCTAGGCCCGAAGTACTTCAAGGACCTCAACGGCCCGTTCCCAGGTGTCCCGCTGATCCCGTCCGGCGGAGTCAACGCCACCAACGCCCACGACTTCCTCGCCGCCGGCGCCCTGGCCGTCAGCGCCGGCACCGACGTCGTCTCCCCCGCGGACGTAGCCGCCGCCAACTGGTCCTCGATCACCACCAAGGCCAAGACCTTCTGCGCAGCCCTGTGACTACTGGACGGTGATGCTGCCGTAGCTGGTTCGTAGGTAGAGGCGGTTCGACGAGCTGGAGTCGTTGGGAATGTCGATCTGGGTCGAGCCTTGAGCCGCCAGGGCGTCGATCGCGTACGTCGTGGTACGTGGGACCTGCACCGTCAGAGAACCGCCGCTGGCGGTGGCGTTGACCTGGTCCGGGGCGCTGTCGAACAGCATGTCGACCGAGCCGTGCACGGCGTCCACCGAAACCCGCGAGCTCCGCACCCGGGTCAGCGTGATCGAACCGTCGTTGGCCTCCACGGTCAGCGGTGAGGCAACCCCGACCGCATCCATGGACGTCCCCTCGGCCTTGACCTGTACGGCGGACGTACCGGGCACCTCCACCGTCACCTCCACCTCGCAGTGCACATCGGGACACCCGGTCTCCACGTCGAGCACGCCACCGGCCGTCGCCACTTTCACGCTGGGCTGTGCGACGGCGTACGTCCCGTCGACCGTCACATGGACCTGCCCGTCCGAGCTCGCCAGCAGCTGCAGCGACACGTCCGACACCACCTTCACGCCCTTCGGTCCGGGCGCGTACGAGGCCGAGTAGCTGTACGGCAACCGTCCCCGGATCATCGACACCGTGAGGGCGGCTGCGGTGACGACGAGCACCAGCACCGGAACCAGTCCGATGATCAGCATCTTCCGCTGCGCGCTCGTCATCACGTGTCCAGGAACTTGAGGACAGCGAGCACGCGGCGGTGCTCACCGTCGGTCGGCGTGAGATTGAGCTTCAGGAAGATGTTGCTGATGTGCTTCTCCACGGCGCCCTCGCCTACGACCAGCGCCTGCGCGATACCGCCGTTCGACTTACCTTCCGCCATCGCCCGGAGAACTTCCTGTTCCCGCGGGCTCAGCACCGCCAGCGGATCCGCCCGTCGCGACCGCACCAGCAGCTGCGAGATCACCTCCGGGTCCAGCGCCGCGCCGCCGCCCGCGACCCGGCGCAGTCCGTCGATGAACTGATCCACGTCGGCGACCCGGTCCTTCAGCAGGTACCCGACACCGCCTGGGTTCCCACCGATCAGTTCACTCGCGTACCGCTCCTCGACGTACTGCGAGAGCACCAGTACGCCGACGTTCGCGTACTGCTCGCGGATCACCAACGCGGCCCGCAGGCCTTCGTCGGTGAAGGTCGGCGGCATTCGTACGTCGACCACGCACACGTCCGGACGATGCGCCTCGACAGCCTTCAGCAGTGCGTCGCCGTCGCCGACTGCCGCGACCACCGTGCAGTCCTGCTCCTCCAGCAGTCGCACGATGCCCTCACGCAGCAGCACCGAGTCCTCGGCGATCACCACCCGCGTCTCAGCCACAGGGAACCTCCGCGATCAGCGTGGTCCCGCCACCGGGCGGGCTGTCCACCGTGAGTCGTCCGTCCACACCGGCCACCCGGTCGGTCAGCCCCCGCAGCCCAGTGCCGCCGGCCGGGTCCGCACCGCCTTGCCCGTCGTCGCGCACCTCGACCCGCAGTACGTCGCCGACCCGTGTCACCTTCACCTCCGCTTGTGCCGCCTCCGCATGTTTGGCCACGTTGGCGAGCGCCTCCGTCACCACGAAGTACGCGATCGACTCGATCGTCAGCGACGGCCGAGGCTGTACGTCGACACTCAGCCGGACCGGTACCGGTGATCGGGCCGCGACCGCGGACAGGGCCGCGTCCAAACCGCGATCGGTCAACACCGGTGGGTGCAGTCCCCGAGTCAGATCGCGGATCTCGACGATGGCCTGCTTCGCCTCCTTGTGCGCCTCCTCGATCAACGCACGAACGCTAGGCTCCCTGTCCCCGAGCCGATTCTTTGCCAGCCCGAGAGTCATCGCCAGCGAGACCAGCCGCTGTTGGGCGCCGTCGTGCAGGTCGCGCTCCATCCGGCGCCGCTCGGCCTCCACCGAGTCGACCACCTGCTGCCGGCTCTCGACCAGTTGGGTGACGCGCTCGGCCAGCACGCCGGTCTCGGACGGGCCGAGCAGCATCCGCGCCAGCCAGCCGTCCGCCGCCGAGGCGGAGCGCATCATCAGCGGTGAGACCAGCAGCAGGAAGACGGCCGCGATCGCGGCCACCACCGATGCCTTCGTGACGGTGTCGATCGTGAACGGCCCCAGCTGTGACTGCGACGCGGCGAACTGTGAGTAGTAGGCCGGCAAGGCGATCAGCACCGGCGGGATCGACCAGGCGACCACGATCGCGATGATCCACACGATTGCCAGCGGCAACAGCACGGCGTAGTACGTGAGCTGCCGCCACAGCCCTGGATCGCCCAGCGCGGCGAGCGCGTCGTCGGTGCGCGAGCCGGTCGGCGGCGGTGGCATCAGCGGCGGCACTTCCTGCCCACGGGTGATCCGCGCCCTGGCCCGCTCCCAACCGGCGATCGCATAGACCAGATGGTTCGCACCCTTGCTGAGTGGGATCCCGATCGCGGCAAGCGGAAAGCCCAGCAGGACCACGGTGGTCGCGCACAGCACCAGCAGGCCGGACGTGAGCACGACCACGGAGTCACCGAAAATGTGGATCGTTGCCAACCACAAGTACGGTGAGCGCCACAGCCGCCACGGCGCCCGGGGAACCGGACTCGCCGCAACCGTCATCCGGACCACCTCCCCGTGTCAGCGCCTGCTTGCCGTCACAACTTACGTCGTCCGAGCGGCCGCCCGGCATGGGGACATCCCACGGAACTGACCGGGGGTTATCCCCACCCCTGTTCGTGGGCTGGCCGGACTGTGCGGGACGGCCACCGCCGGGATGCTCGAAGCCATGACGACAACACTCGGCAGCAGGCCCTCCGACACCCTGGACGGGACGCTCGGCGACGCGATCGACGACCGCGTGGCCGATGCGCTCGAGGACTACATCACCGAAGGCCGCCTGGACGGCAGGATCCGCCCACGCCGCTCCCCCGGCGGTCTGGCCGCGCTGGTCGCCGCCGGGGTCGCGGCCGTGCTGCTTCCTTGGTGCCTGATCCTCGCGGCCACGCTGCCGAGCACCTACCAGGCGGACAACTGGAAGCTCACCTGGATCGGGCTCGACTGCGGGACCGCGCTCGCCGCCGGCCTGACGGCGTACCTGCTGCACAAACGCAACAGGCACGCCGTTCTGACCGCGATGGCCGCCGGGACGCTGCTGATCGCCGACGCCTGGTTCGACGTCAGCACGTCGGCGGCCGGCTTCGATCGCACGCTCTCGCTGACCGAGGCTCTGCTGCTGGAGCTGCCCCTGGCCGTGTGCGCCTTCGTGGTCGCGGCCCGTGAGCTCAGGAGGCAATGAGTTCCATGACAGGACCTTCGTGCAGAGCCCGATACACCTTGTCTCGCAGGGCGTTGGCCTCTATGTCCGTGAGCGTGCGGTCCACCGGCCTGAGGACCAGCCTGACCAGGAGATTCCGTTGACCTGGCGTCAGCTGAAGGCGTTCGCGGGCAGCCGTCGGCAAGTCGTCGTACGACGTTTCGTCCAGCACCTCCAGCGACTCCGCGGCATCCGCGTCCGGACCGAGCGCGGCCCGGACCTTGTCACCGAGGACCTCCGCCGACACATCGGCCGACGCGCCGACCACGACGGACAGGTCGCGACGTACGGGTGGCATGGACGAGACCGACTTGTACGGCGAGAGATCCAGCATCTGGCTGGCCACCCGTGGGTCCGTCGATCTCAGCAGGCGAATGTCCCGGATCCCCTTCCGGAGCATCAGAAGGCGGTCGAGACCAGGCCCCATCGCGAGTCCGGTCCAGCTCTCGTCCAGGCCGGCCAGGCGGAGGACGTGCGGCGCCGCGACACCGCACTCACCGATCTCGATCCACTGATCGTCCAGCAGGACGTCGATCTGGCGGCCGTGGATCGTGTACGGGTGGACCGCCGGCACAGTGCGGTAGGTCTGGCCGGGGAGGACCGTGTCGACCAGGCGGGCGATCATGTCCTCCAGCTCCGGCTCCCCCAACGTGACGTTGCGGCTGATCCGCCACAGATCAAGCTGATGCGGGGTTCCGGTGTGCTGCCAGTCGACGGAGTCCCGGCGGTAACAGATGCCGGCACAGACCATCAGCACATCGGACGCGTCCGACTTCGCGAGCTCACGAAGCGCGGGCGGGACCATCGCCGACGTGTGACTTCGGAGTACCTCGCCCTCCGACACGTAGCGCGTGTAGCGCGCCTCCCGGGTCACGGCGTCGGTCGCGTAGCCGAGGTTGTCGTAGTTGTCGGCCAGCGGTACGACGGGATGGTCGCGACGGGTCCAGATCTCGGTGTACGGCCAGGCCGCGCCGAGCGACGTACGGACCGAGTCGACGATGAGCTGGACGGCATGTGGTCCCTGGGCCGGATCGGTGAGGTCGCGGAGCGCCAGAGCAGCGTGCAGTTCTTCAGCAGTGAGTACAGACATGGGTTTCTCTCCAGGATGACGGTCTCGACAGGGGTCCACCCCGGTCGGCCGCGGTCACCTCAGGAGAGAGCGCAGCAGCAGCTCACCCCGTCGGCACCGATGTGCCGGCCGGGGCGCAGAAATCGCCGCCCGTACTGCGTCATGCCCTCAACTCTACAGTCCGCCCACCAGCTCCGCCGCGAAATTCCACCCGACAGCAGCGGAGACGGATGCGACGATGGGCCGCATGCGATGGATCGACACTCTGGAAGCGGCGGCCGCCGAAAAGCTACCGGAGGCCGTGTACCGGTACTTCCGGCAAGGCTCGGCCGGCGGGGTCAGCGTCGGCGAGGCGACCGCGGCCTGGTCGGCGTACCGCTTCCGTCCCCGCGTGCTGAACGACGTCTCCACGATCGATCTCAGCACGACGGTGCTCGGCGTACCCGTCGATTCGCCGATCCTGGTCGCACCGTCGACGCTGCACCGGATGGCCGATCCGGACGGCGAGATCGCGATGGCGCGCGGCGTCGGCGCGGCGAGGTCCGCACTCGGGGTCTCCAGCAACGCCGGTACGACGTTCGCCGAGCTCGGTGCGACCGGTGTTCCGTGGTGGCTGCAGATCTACGTCGTCCGGAACCGGGAGATCACCCGCCGGATGCTCGACGCCGCGGTCGAAGGTGGAGCGCGTGCGGTGGTGCTCACCGTCGACACTCCGGTGGTCGGTCGGAAGGAAGACGACGGCGACACGGTCTGGGGTCTGGTGAAGCCCGGACAGCTACTGGCCAACCTGCCCGACGGCGACTGGACCGACGACGACCTCGCGAAGGCCGACGACCTGAATCCCGACGTGATCGGCTGGCTTGCCGAGCGCACCGGCCTGCCAGTAGTGGTGAAGGGCGTCCTGCGCGGCGACGACGCCAAGCGCTGCGCGGACGCGGGCGCCGCCGGCATCATCGTGTCGAACCACGGCGGCCGTCAGCTCGACGGCTCGATTCCGACCGCTCAGGCCCTGCCCGAGGTCGCGGAAGCCGTGGCCGGGACCGGCCTCGAGGTGTACGTCGACGGCGGCATCCGCCGCGGCGAACACATCCTCACCGCCTTGGCCCTCGGCGCCCGGGCAGTCTTCGTCGGCCGGCCGGCGCTGTGGGCCCTGACCGTTGGCTCGTCGGCCGGCGTCGCCCGGCTCCTCACCGACCTCAGCGCGGAGCTCGACCACAGCATGCGACTGATCGGACATTCGACCCCGTCCTCGCTGACCCCCGACCTCGTCACCACGCCTCACCTCAACTGACGCCACAAAAGCAGATCCCCCGGGAAGACCCGGGGGATTCTGATGATGCTGAAGAGCTGAGGATCAGACCTCGGCAGCCTCTTCGGCCAGGTTGCGGCTCAGGTTGGGGTCAACCTGAACGCCCGGACCCATCGTGGTCGAGATGACCGTCTTCTTGATGTAGCGGCCCTTGGAGCTGGCCGGCTTCAGCCGGAGGATCTCGTCGAGCGCGGCGCTGTAGTTCTCCACCAGCTGGGCGTCGTCGAACGATGCCTTGCCGATGATGAAGTGCAGGTTCGCGTGCCGGTCGACCCGGAACTCGATCTTGCCGCCCTTGATGTCGGTGACGGCCTTGGTGACGTCCGGGGTAACTGTGCCCGTCTTCGGGTTCGGCATCAGACCACGCGGGCCGAGGACGCGACCGAGGCGGCCGACCTTGCCCATCAGGTCAGGGGTGGCGACGACGGCGTCGAAGTCGAGCCAGCCGTCGGTCACCTTCTTGATCATGTCGTCGTCGCCGACGAAGTCGGCGCCGGCGGCCCTAGCGGCCTCGGCCTTGTCACCGGTGGCGAAGACGAGGACCCGTGCCGTCTTGCCAGTACCGTGCGGAAGGTTGACGGTGCCGCGCACCATCTGGTCGGCCTTGCGAGGGTCGACCCCGAGACGCATTGCGACGTCGAGCGTCGAGTTGAACTTCTTGCTACCGGCGGCCTCCTTGGCCAGCCGGATCGCCTCGACCGGCGTGTACAGGTGATCGAAGTCGATCTTCTCCGCCGCCGCGCGGTAAGCCTTGCTGCGCTGTGCCATTTCTTTGTCTCCTTGTGCGAACGGTGCTCGTCGTTCGCGTGTTGTGGTGATCGGGCGAGGTGCGCCCTGCCACTCCTGCTGGTCCGCCAACGGCGGACCGGGTGACGTTACTTGTCGACGACGACGCCCATCGAGCGGGCGGTGCCCTCGATGATCTTCATCGCGGCGTCGATGTCACGGGCGTTCAGGTCCGGCATCTTGGTGGTGGCGATCTCGCGCACCTGGTCGCGGGTGATCTTGCCGACCTTGTCCCGCTGCGGGACGGCCGACCCCTTCTGCAGACCGGCGGCCTTCTTGATCATCTCGGGCGCCGGCGGCGTCTTGGTGACGAACGTGAAGGAACGGTCTTCGTAGATCGTGATCTCGACCGGTACGACGTTTCCGCGCATGGATTCCGTCTGGGCGTTGTACGCCTTGCAGAACTCCATGATGTTGACGCCGTGCGGACCGAGCGCGGTACCGACCGGCGGTGCCGGCGTCGCGGCACCGGCCTGGAGCTGCACCTTGACCAGGGCAGCGATCTTCTTACTCTTGGGAGGCATTCTGTCGGGTCCTTAGACTTTCTGGATCTGGTTGAAGCTGAGTTCCACCGGGGTCTCCCGGCCGAAGATCTCCACCAGGGCCTTGATCCGCTGGGCCTCGGCATTGATCTCCGTGACTGTGGCGTGCAGGGTCGCGAACGGCCCGTCGACCACCATGACCGAGTCGCCGACACCGAAGTCGGCGACCTCGACCTTCTTCTTGGCCGCGGTCTTGGCGGGTGCGGCACCGGCTTCGGCTGCCGCCGCTTCGGCCGCCGCCACGACGGCCGGAGCGAGCATCTTCTCAACCTCTTCGAGGCTGAGCGGGACCGGCTTCTGGCTGTTCCCGACGAAGCCGGTCACCGACGGCGTGTGCCGCACGGTCGACCAGGACTCGTCGGTCAGGTCCATCCGGACCAGCACGTAGCCGGGGAGCACGGTGCGCTTGACCATCCGGCGCTGACCGTTCTTGATCTCGGCGACCTCTTCGGTCGGCACGATGATCTCGAAGATGTAGTCCTCCATGTTCAGGGAGTTGATCCGGTTCTCAAGGTTGCCCTTGACCCGGTTCTCCATCCCTGAGTACGTGTGCACCACGTACCAGTCACCGATCTGCGAACGCAGCCGGTCGCGCAGCTCCTCGACCGGGTCGCCCGGCTCCTCGGGCTGAGCCTCCGCGGCGTCCTCGTCGTCAGCCTCAGCAGCACCGGCGGCCGCGGCGAGCGCGTCCACGTCGGCGTCGTCATCGGCCTCGTCATCGGCCGCGTCAGCCTCGGCGTCGCCGCTGGAGAAGACCAGCTCGTCGGCCGGGGCAGGCTGCTCGGCGGTCGTCAGCGGCGCGGTCTCGGCGGTCTCCTCGGCCAGCTCCTCGGTGGCGTCCTCGACGTCCTCCTCGGTCACCACCTCGGCGTCCTCGGCCTCGTCGGTCGCGGCAACCACGGCGACGGGCTCGTCGTCGGACGTGTCAGCGTCCGCCGGCGGCACCTCCGCCTCGTCGTCAGCGGAGTACTCGTCATCGGTCACGTCATCGCCGTCCTCGTCGTCGTCATCCTCGTCGAGGCCCGCGAACGGGTCGTCGTCGCCGTCACCATTACCGAACAGGTCGTCGTCATCGGCGGTGGCGTTCTCGTCGAAGTCGAGATCGAGCTCGGCGTCGGATACGTCGAACTCGTCCTCGTGGTCGAGGACCTCGTCGTCGCGCTCGGACACGTCGTACTCCGTCATCTGTAAATCGGGGTCTTGTCTCTTCGGGTCGGGCCGGGAGCCCGGGACCTACGGTTGGCTCGTTCGGTGGGCCTCAGCCGAAGACCTTGAACATCGCCCAGCCGAAGGCGAGGTCGAGGACCGAGACGATCGCGATGACGAACACCACGAAGGTCAGCACGACCACGAAGTACGTCGAGAGCTGCTTACGGGTCGGCCAGACGACCTTGCGGAGCTCGGCGACCACCTCGCGGTAGAACCGCACCAGGCCACGGCGCTGCTTGCCTTCAGCAGGCTTGCCGGCGCCGGACGGTGCCGGGGTGCGCGTCTCCGTCACGACCTACCTCTTTCGCTAGCGGCGGCCTGACCGGCCCTGCGCCGGTCAGGAGTTGCAGGGCACGAGGGACTTGAACCCCCAACCTTCGGTTTTGGAGACCGATGCTCTGCCAGTTGAGCTAGTGCCCTCTGCAATCCATCCGGACGCCGCGTCGGACCTGATCTCAGGCATGCCGGATCAGGGCCACCAACGCCCGGACTAGAAGAGTGTACGGGGTCAGAGCCACCGGGTCGAACTCAGCCTCTCGGCGTCCTCCGACCTGGTCCTACCCGCACGACCCCTATTCCAGGCGCCGCACCGCGGTCAGAACCTTACTGCCTCCAGCAGGCCCAACGGACCACACCCCCTGCTCGTTCCCCGATACTCCCGAGCCCGGTACGGCGGTTGGTGCCAGGATGGATCCATGGGTTCCAGGATCTCGGCGCGGATCGGCGCCATCAGTGAATCGGCGACGCTGGCGGTCGACGCCAAGGCGAAGGCACTCAAGGCGGCCGGGCGCCCGGTGATCGGGTTCGGCGCGGGCGAGCCGGACTTCCCGACACCGGACTACATCGTCGAGGCAGCGGTCGTGGCCGCCCGGGACCCCAAGAACCACCGGTACAGCCCGGCCGGCGGTCTGCCGGAGCTGAAGCAGGCGATCGCCGACAAGACCAAGCGCGACTCCGGCTACGAGGTCGAGGCGGCCCAGGTCCTGGTCACGAACGGCGGCAAGCACGCGGTGTACAACGCGTTCGCGACGCTCCTCGACCCCGGTGATGAGGTCCTGCTGCCGGCGCCGTACTGGACGACCTACCCGGAGACGATCCGGCTGGCGGGCGGCGTACCGGTCGAGGTGTTCGCCGACGAGTCGCAGAACTACTCCGTCACCGTCGAGCAGCTCGAGGCAACCCGGACCCCGCGAACCAAGGCTCTCCTGTTCTGTTCACCGTCGAACCCGACCGGTGCGGTCGACAGCCCGGAGGCGGTCGAGGCGATCGCTCGCTGGGCCCTTGAGCACGACCTTTGGGTGATCACCGACGAGATCTACGAGCACCTGACGTACGGCGACGCGAAGCCGACGTCGATCCCGGTCGTCGTACCGGAGCTGGCCGATAAGACCATCGTGCTGAACGGGGTCGCCAAGACGTATGCCATGACCGGCTGGCGGGTGGGCTGGTTGATCGGCCCGAAGGATGTGGTCAAGGCCGCGACGAATCTGCAGTCGCACCAGACCTCGAACGTCTGCAACGTTGCCCAGCGGGCAGCGCTCGCGGCGGTCTCCGGCGACCTGACCGCGGTCGACGAGATGAAGAAGGCGTTCGACCGGCGTCGGCGGACCATGGTCCGGATGCTCAACGAGATCCCCGGCGTCGAATGCCCGGAGCCGACCGGGGCGTTCTACGCGTACCCCTCGGTCAAGGGCGTCCTCGGCAGGGAGATCAACGGGCGGACCCCGGCGACGTCAGCCGAGCTGGCCGACCTGATCCTCGACGAGGTCGAGGTGGCGGTCGTGCCGGGCGAGGCGTTCGGCGCCCCTGGATACCTGCGGCTCTCCTATGCACTCGGCGACGAGGACCTGGCCGAGGGTCTCGGCCGGATCGCCAAGCTGCTGAGCTGAGCCGATTTCTCTCCTAGTGCGCCGCATCGGTAACCTTCGGTAATGACGCAGCGGGATCTGCGGGTGCTGCCGAAAACACACCTGCATCTGCACTTCTCCGGGTCGATGCGGCATCTGACGCTGGTCGAGCTGGCCGACAAGCACGGGGTCCGGCTGCCTGACGCGTTGCGGACCGATTGGCCGCCCGAGCTGTCGGCGGCGGACGAGCGTGGCTGGTTCCGGTTCCAGCGGTTGTACGACATCGCGCGGTCGGTGCTGCGCACGGAGGACGACGTACGGCGTCTGGTCCGCGAAGCAGCCGAGGACGACCGGGCCGACGGGTCGCGCTGGCTGGAGATCCAGGTAGATCCATCCGGGTATGCGAACCGGTTCCACGGGATCACTGAGTTCACGGATCTAGTACTGGATGCCGCGCGGGACGCGTCGGCGTCGACTGGGATCTCCGTCCAGGTGATCATCGCGGCCAACCGGACCCGGCATCCGCTCGACGCTCGCACGCTGGCTCGACTGGCGTCGCAGTACGTCGGACGCGGAGTGGTCGGGTTCGGCCTGTCGAACGATGAGCGCCGGGGTACGACGTCGGAGTTCGCGCCGGCCTTCCGGATCGCTCGTCACGCCGGCCTGCTCGCCGCACCTCACGGTGGTGAGCTGTGCGGCCCGGCAACCGTGCGTACCTGCCTGGACGAGCTTGGTGCTGGCCGGATCGGTCATGGCGTGCGGTCCGTCGAGGACCCTGATGTGTTGAAACGCGTGGTCGACGCCCAGATCGCACTGGAGGTCTGTCCGGCGTCCAACGTCTCGCTCGGCGTCTACCGCAGCGCCGAGGACGTGCCCCTCCGCCAGCTCTACGAAGCCGGCGCCCGCATCGCCCTCGGCGCCGACGACCCCCTCCTGTTCGGCTCCAGACTCGCCGAACAGTACGAAACCGCCCGCACCGTCCACGCCTTCACCGACCCCGAACTAGCCGACCTCGCCCGCGGCTCAGTCCTAGCCTCCACCGCCCCACCCGAAGTCCAAACCTCCCTCCTAACCGAGATCGACCAATGGCTAACCACCCCAGCGGTCGTCCCAGCCTGACCATCTATCTCGCACGCCACGGCCAAACGGAGTGGAACGTCACCGGCCGCCGTCAAGGCGGCCTGGACTCCCCGCTCACCCCGCTCGGCTTGCAACAAGCAGCCCGGAACGCCGAGCTGCTGTCTGCAGAAGGCATCGATGCTGTGTTCGCGAGCCCACTGGGCCGGGCGCATGAGACCGCCTCGATCATCGGCTCCACGCTCGGGCTGACTGTCCAGGTGCTCGACGATCTGGCTGAGATCGATCACGGGTTGTGGTCAGGGCTTGGGTCGGCTGAGATCGACGCCGGTTGGCCGGGGCAGCGTGCAGTTCGGGAGCGGGACAAGTACGCCTTTCGGTTTCCCGATGGCGAGAGCTATGCGGATGGCGCCGTACGCGCCGGTCGGGCACTGGCCGAGGTTGCGAGGACCGACGTACGGCGACCGGTGCTGGTGTCGCACGAGATGATCGGGCGGATGCTGCTTCGGCAACTCGGCGTACCGGATGCGCTTGAATCGCGGCAGCCGTCCGACGTGGTCTATCGCGTGCGGACGGGCGGCCTGGCTGAAGGGCTGACGAGGTCCGGATAAGTGCTGGTTGAGTTCCGGTGCGGGTCATTGCCGGGGCGTTAGGGCGGGCCTAACTTTGCTGGCATGACGCCGACGAAGATCCTGTTGCCAGAGGACGAGCTGCCGACCCGTTGGTACAACGTGCTGCACGATCTGCCCACACCACCGCCACCGGTCCTGCATCCGGGGACGGGGCAACCGATCGGGCCGGACGATCTGGCGCCGCTGTTCCCGATGGACCTGATCATGCAAGAGGTTTCGCAGGAGCAGTACGTCGACATTCCCGGCGAGGTGCTCGACGTCTACCGGTTGTGGCGGCCGAGTCCGCTGTACCGGGCGCATCGGTTGGAGAAGGCGCTCGATACGCCGGCGCGGATCTACTACAAATACGAAGGCGTCTCGCCGGCGGGATCACACAAGCCGAACACCGCGGTCCCACAGGCGTACTACAACGCGAAGTCCGGCGTACGGAAGCTCACCACCGAGACCGGCGCCGGACAGTGGGGGACGGCGTTGGCGTTTGCTTGCGCGCAGTTCGGCTTGGACTGCGAGGTCTGGCAGGTGCGGGCGTCGTACGACCAGAAGCCGTACCGGCGGACGATGATGGAGGTCTTCGGCGCGACCGTCCATCCGAGCCCGTCGGACCTGACTGCGGCCGGGCGGAAGATCCTTGCCGAGCACCCGGATTCGACCGGCTCACTCGGGATCGCGATCAGCGAGGCGGTCGAGGCAGCCGTGCAGGATCCCGAGGTGCACTACGCGCTGGGCTCGGTGCTCAACCACGTGCTGCTGCACCAGACGATTATCGGCGAGGAAGCGCTGATCCAGCTCGCAATGGTTGGCGAGACCCCCGATCTCCTCGTCGGCTGCACGGGCGGCGGGTCGAACTTCGGCGGCCTGGCGTTCCCGTTCCTACGGGAGAAGTGGGCCGGACGGATGTCGCCGGTCATCCGCGCAGTCGAGCCGGAGGCGTGCCCGTCGCTGACCCAGGGCACGTACGCGTACGACTTCGGCGACACACTCGGTATGACGCCGTTGATGAAGATGCACACCCTCGGCCACGACTTCATTCCTGACCCGATCCACGCCGGCGGCCTGCGGTACCACGGCATGAGCCCGCTGATCAGCCACCTCTACGAAACCGGCGAGCTCGAGGCCGTCGCCAAACCCCAGTCCGAGTGCTTCGCCGCCGGCATCCAGTTCGCCCGTACCGAGGGGATCGTCCCCGCCCCTGAGCCCACTCACGCCCTGGCCGCCGCCATCGAGGAAGCCCAACGATGCAAGGAGTCCGGCGAGGAGAAGGTCATCCTCACCGCCCTCTGCGGTCACGGTCATCTCGACCTCGCGGCATACGACGCCTACCTCAGCGGCACCATGACCGACCGTTCCTGGGACGACGCCGACATCCAATCGGCCGTCGCCGACGCCCTGACCCGTCTGCCCGCCCTTGGCTAGCCGCCGCCGCGTTTCCACCAGGGCTTGGGCCGCTTGGCGACCGCGGTAAGCCAGTCAGGCGGAATGGACCAACCGCGGGAGCTCAGCGCTTCGAAGTAGTCGGCCTTCAGACTGTCCGGCAGCCAGTACGTCGCCTTGTGCGGCCCGGACGCCTCGAAGTACGTCGTCCGTTGGCGGCGGCTCCAGACCGTGGCTTGGCTGGAGCTGTACGCGAGCCGCACGTAATCCCATCGCGCCTGCTCATCGTCCATGTCGAACCCGCGCTCAGGCACACGAGCCGCTCCGCGAGGCTGCTGCTCGAGCTCCTCGATCAGCTCCTGCACAACAGCCCGGTCATCAGTCATGCCATCAGGCAACTGCAACCCGATCGGGTCCAGCACCACCGGCCCCAGCCGCGGCCGAGCCACCTCAAGAAACACCTCGAGCAGCGCAAACCCTTCCTCAGCCCGCCCAAACCGATCCAACTCACCACGCAACGTCGTAACGGCTTCCTCAGACACCCACCAACCCTATCCACCGAACGGTTTCGGGGTTCGGGCAGTGGAGGGGCTGCCCCTATCTGCCCCGGGTTGCCCCGACGTGCCCCGCTGCGATCACGCTCAGCGAGCGGACCTACGGGCCATCGGCAGGACCGATGCGGCATTCCGGCGCCACATTCCTTCCGGCCGAACGGCCAAAAACCCTTTTCCAGCAGTGTTTTCGGGGCAGATCGGGGCATGCCGGGGCAGATCATCCACAGGGGCCTATTTCTTGGTCGCAGAGGGTGTTCGGCGTCTTACAGTTACCGCCATGTCAGAGCCCAACGAGTTGCTGCGCGCGGCGCGAGAGCGCACACCGTCTCGCCTCGCGCCGGGCGAACACATGTCGCGGGCCGAGCTCGCCGACACCATCTGCGCCTGGCTCTGGGACACCACCGAGATCAAGTACGAGCTCGACGGCCACTACATCGCCAAGCTCGAACGCGGCGCCGTCCGCTGGCCAGGTGCGGCGTACCGTTCCGGCCTGCGCCATGTCCTCGACGTTGCCGCCGACAACGAACTCGGATTCTTCCCGCCGTCCGGCGCCTCTCCGATCGAGCCGGATTCGGTCCCGCCGTCGATGGTCGGCCACGACGACGACCTGATCAACGCGGGCGACGAGTCCATCGCGCTGTTGTCCTTCGCCGAGGAGTCGAACGTCGGAGAGCTCACCGTCGAGCAACTGCAGGCCGACATCGAGCGGATCGCCCAGTCCTATCTCCGTACGCCGACCAGACCGCTGTTCGCCAAGAGCCGTGCGATCCGGGACCGTGCCTTCGGACTGCTGGCCGGCAATCAATCCCCCGGCCAGTCCCGCGACCTGTACTCCGCAGCCGGTTGGGCGATCACTCTGCTCGCCTGGATGTCGACCGACCTCGGCCGCCCGGACATCGCCGAAGGTCACACCAGGACTGCCTGGGCCTGCGCCGAGGCCGCAGATCACGACGTACTGCGTGGCTGGATCCGCGCCACCCAGCACACGGCCGCCTTCTGGCAGGAAGACTTCTCCCGGGCCGCGGCCTACGCCGAGGACGGACTGCGGTACGCCGCCGGTACGTCGCGACTCTTCCTCGCCAGCGCCGCGTCCGTCGATCTCGCCCGCGCAGGCCGACCGGACAAGGCCCGCGAGCTGCTCGACCTGGCCCGCACGCTGGCTGTCCATCCGGCGGAGTCCGAGCCAGGCGGCGTCCTGATCTGTACGCCGGAGCGCGCCGAAGGACTCTGGGCCGACACCCACCTGGCCTTCGGCGAAGCACAACGCACCGCGGATCAGGCCGATCACAGTGTCGCCCTGTTCGAGGCAGCGCCGTACTCACTCCGAAACCTCGGATCCGAACGCATGGCCCGATTGCAGCAGGCGAAAGCACGCCTGCTGCTCGGTGAGCTCGACGGTGCACTAGAGGCCGTCGAGCCGGTGCTGCAGACCCAGATGGAGTACCGCGTCCGCCCGCTGATTCAGCGCCTCGCGGAGGTCGCGGCCCTCACGTCGCCGTACGCACGGAGCCCGAAGGGCCGGATGTTGCGGGAGCGGATCGCCGAGTACATCCAACGCCCGGGACACCTGATGTCACCTCATCGGCGGATCGTCGCGCCGCCGCAAACCACTCCGCAAATCCATTTGGTACGACGTTCGAGAGAGGACCAGGAATGATCAAGGAAGTTCGCGATCACTGGTACTGGCGCCCCAACTGGCGACCCGGGCGGTCGTTCTACACCTGGCACATCGTCTTCCCGAACGACCCGGTGCTACTCGACCTGCACGCGGAGTACCAACGGCTGGTCGAAGCGCTGCCAGGCATCACGCCGGTCTCACCGCAGTGGCTGCATCTGACCATGCAAGGCATCGGGTTCGCCGACAAGGTTCCGCAGGCGGATCTTGATCCGATCGTCGAGGCCGCGCGACAGCGACTGGAGCACTTCCGGCCGTTCGAGATCCGGATCGGTCCGGCTGTCGTCGATGCCGAGAGTCTCCAACTCCCCGTCACGCCCGTCGACCGAATGCGCCGACTTCGCGATCAGCTGCGGGCTGCCGTCACCGACGTCTGGGGCCGGGATTCCGTCCCCGAGCTGCCAGAGCTCGATCCGCACATCTCCTTGGGCTACTGGAACGAAGTCGCCCCGGCCGAACCACTCAGGCAACGCGTCAACGCCCTCGGCGGCGGACTCGCGAAGACCGAACTGACCAGCGTCGCCCTCATCAACCTCAACCGGGACCACAACCAATACGAGTGGACCACGTACGCCCGCGTCCCTCTCGGACTGGCCGAATGAACGCGACCACGCCCTTGTCCGGCGACACTGCCGCCCTGGTCATTCGCGCTCTCCTGGACTTCCGAAGCCTGTGGACAACGCATGATCTGGTGACGACGAGCGGCGTTCCGGGGCCTGCGGTACGCCGCATTGTCGACCGACTCGAGCAGGAAGAGCTCGTCCAGCGCCACGCCCCAGGAGTCGTCGCCGTGCCGAGTTGGATGGCGCTACTCCGCCGGTGGAACCAGGAGTTCCGCTTCGGCCGTGACAGCCGACTGACCTACTGGCGCAGCAAGCACGGCGTCCAGGCACTCATCGATCAGATCCCGACCACGCCGGTCCGGCACGCGCTCAGCGGCGCCCGGGCAGCGCAACTCTGGGCTCCGGAGACACCGAGCGGGCCGACCGTGATCTACACCCCGGACGCTCGGGCAGCAGCCACGGTGTGGGAACTCGTGCCGGCAACGAGCAAGTCCATCATCCTGGCCGAACCGACGGCCGACGTCGTCTACGCGCGCTCTCGGAAGACCACCACCGGCCTTCGCCTGGCCGCACCCGCCCAAGTTCTCGCGGACCTTCTGACGGGCGCGGCCGCGGCGCAGCGCGTTGCCGATCCACTGTCCCGCTGGATGCAGGACAACGAACTCGAATGGCGTTATTGACCGTACGCGCGGATTGAGACGACGTGGGCTCGGGGGGAGCCGTTGGTCGAGTGGGCGGTTAGGCGTAGGTGGGTTGCCTGGGTTGGGGTGTCCAGGCGGTGGCGTTGGGTGCGGTGGTGGTTGGCGGTGACCTTGGCGATCGGGTGCCAGTCTTCGGTGCCGTTGCGGGCTTCCAGGACGTAGTCCGCGAGGAGGGTCGGTAGGGATTCGAAGGGGGTTCGGTGGTGGTGGAGGTTGATCAGGTCCTCTTGGACATCCGCGTCGAGGACGACCACGATCTCCGCGAGTTCGACCGGCTCGGGCCACTGCAGTTCTAGCCAAGGGTTCGGGTCCCAGGCGAGGTCCTCGGAGGACCAGAGGTTCGGTCCGCCGTACGGGCGGGAGTAGCCGCCGACCACCTTCGAGGCAGAGTACGCCGACGTCTCGCCGAGCCGGATGCAGAGCCCGCCGCGCGGCAGGATGTGCTTCCAGGCACGGAACTGTTCGGTCCACTGCTCATCCGAAGCCGGATCGCGGTGAGTGAAATGCACCATCCCGGGCAGCCCGGCCGACGCGGTGTGAACCGTGATGTCCGGCGTCTTCCGCAGTACGACGAAAGCGTTCGAAGCGGTCGCTGGATGCCAGGTCAACGGCACCTGGATCCAACGCTTCTCGCCGGCGGGGACCTCGATGGTGCAGGAGTCGACAAGCTTGGCCGGGAGGTAGTTCTGCGGTTTGACCGGGTCGTGCAGCTCGACGGTCAGCGAACCGCCGGCCGAGTCGACGAGCAGCTCGAAGCCGTCCAGGGCCGGGTCGACAGGGATCACCATGCCGACGTCGCTCGTCAACGGGAGCGTGCCGGCCGACACCTCGACAGCCGGCCGGGTGAGGGTCGACGAGGCGGTGACGGAAGCAGTCAGTGCAAGGTTCGCAGGATCGTCGTCGATCACACCGAGGACCGATGAGTCGGCCCGGGTTAGTGCGTGCCTGACCAGGTCAGACTTTGAGCGAGCCAGCTCCCGCGGCGTCAATCCGTTGCGCAGGGCAACAGCTGCGCCGATCCCCGCGGCTTCACCGAGCAGAGCACAGGTCGCCATCACACGCGTCGTACCGAACGCTACGTGACTAGCGCTGATGTTGCGGCCGGCCATCCACAGGTTGCGGACGTTGCGTGAGTACAGCGATCGCAGCGGGACGTGATAGTTGCCGTCCGGGTGCCAGTGCTTCGACCCCTTCTCCGTCGCGTAGACGCCACCCGGCGGGTGCAGGTCGATCGACCAACCACCGAAGGCCACTCGATCCTCGAATGGCGTCTGCTCGAGTACGTCGTGCTGGGTCAGGACGTGGTCGCCCAAAAACCGCCGGTACTCGCGCTTCCCGGGCACGGACCCGATCCACTCCAAGGTGAGCGTGTCCGCGTCGAAGCGCCCGGAATTCTTGATGTAGTCCCAGATCCCGTACACGACGGCCTGCAACTCGTCCCGGATCGCCTCGTTGTCGTCGACGACGTCGAGCGAGCCGCCCCACTCGATCCACCAGAACGCGCACCCGTTCAGGTCCGTCCGGATCACCCGGCGGTCCGGGATCGCGGTCTCGGTGACGTCCCGCGCGAACGACGGCGGCACGAACCGCACCGGCTCCCCCGCGTCCTTGGTGTAGAAGAGGATCGTGCTGCCGAGCGTGTTCGAATCGGGTACGAGCGGCGCCCACGACTCGTCGTACTCCGATCGTGGTTCGCGACCGGTGTGGAATTCCGCGCCGGCGAGAAACCCGACCAGCCCGTCACCCGAGCAGTCCAGGAAGACCGGGCTGACGAACCGGATCTCCTTCTCCGATCCCATCTGCCACCCGGTCACCGACCGGATCTCGCCGTCCGAAGCATCGATCGCACGGACGTCGGTGTTCAAGTAGACGGAGATCAGCGGCTCCGCGCGGACGGCCTCCAGGAGCACGAGATCCCAGTAGTACGGGTTCCCCAGCGGGTTCTGGTACTGGTTCTCGACGAACAGCTCACCCATGATGCCGGTCTCGCGCGCGAAGCTCTGGACCCCGTGCCCGGTCGCGCCGCACACCCACACCCGCACCTCACTGGACGAGTTCCCGCCGAGCACCGGCCGGTTCTGCACCAGCGACACGGTGCTCCCCTGCCGCGCGGCGCCGATCGCCGCGCAGATCCCGGCGAGCCCGCCGCCGACGACGGTCAGATCGGTCTGGACCTCGAGCTGCTGCATGCACAAACCCTTCAGCTATCTGGATGTACGACGGGCTGTCCCGGCCCGTTCGGGTGATTGGCGGTCAGGTGATCAGGCACCCGCTGCGCGACCAGGACGAACAACAAGCCGGCCGTCAGTACGTCGCTAGCCCGGCCGGCGAAGAACTCAGTCCAGGTCGACCCGTTCGGCGTACCGGTGTCAAAGGTGACGTCGGCCAGCCGGCCTATCGGTGAGTCGGCCACGCCGGTGATGACGACGGTGAGCGCACCTTCCTCGGCGGCCCGCTTGACGTAGTCGAGCGTGGTCGGATCGTTCCCCGACCGCGCCACCGTCAACGCGACATCGCCCGCGCCGAGCAGGCCGGCGCCGATCTGCGAAGACTGCGGTCCGTCGAAGAACCACACCGGAATCCCGATCCGCAGCAGCCGGATGTACAGCTCGCGCGCCGGGACCGCGTCCCCCCACTCCCCATAGATATGGGTACGGCGAGCGCCCGCGATCGCGTCCGCGACCCGGGTCGCAGCCGGCAGGTCGATCGCCGCCAACGCGTTGCGCAGTGCGTTCGCCTGGGTCGACGCCAGCACGTTGAGCACCTGCTCAGGCGGGTCCGCCGGGCCGATCGCCATACCGATGTCGCTCGCCCACCCGGCCTCCAGACCGCGGCCGACCTCCATGGCCAGCGCCGCCCGCAAGGCCGGGTACCCGGCGAACCCGAGATGCGTGGACAACCGCGTCACGGTCGCGGCCGAGGTCTGCGCAACCCCGGCCAGCTTGGTGATCGACCCGCGCGCGACCTCGTCCGGGTTCGCCAGGATGTGCTCGGCGACCCGCTGCATCGCGCCGTTCAGCTCGGGCAGGGCTCGCTTGACCAGCTGCAACGGACTCGGACTGCCGGCTCGCTCCATCAGGGATTCCATTCCGTGATCAACTATTTGATCCCAGTGTGAGTCATCGCCGCGATGAACCGGCGCTGCAGAACGACGAAGACGATCAGCACCGGAACGATCGAGATCACCGACGCGGCCATGGTCAGACCGGGTGCGATCTGGCCTTGTTCGTCGACGAAGTTGGTCAGGCTCAGCGGCAGCGTGTACCGATCCGGATTGCTGATCAGCACCAGCGGGGTCTCGTAGTCGTTCCACGACCAGACGAACGCCAGGATGCCGAGCGCACTCATCACCGGTGTTGCCAACGGCAAGTAGATCCGGGTGAACACCCGCCACTCGTTCGCCCCGTCCATCCGGGCCGCCTCGGCGAACTCGGCCGGCTGACTGATGAAGAACTGCCGCATCAGGAACGTCCCGAGCACGGTGAACATCCCGGGCAGGATCAACGCCCACAACGTGTCGTACAGCCCGAGCTTCTGGAAGTAAATGAACCGCGGCACCAGCAACAACTGCGCCGGGATGATCGCAGTCGCCAGATACAGGAGGAACAGTTTGTCCCGCCCCTTGAACGACATCCGCGCGAAGGCATACCCGGCCATCGTCGCGGTGATCAGCTCGCCCGCAACCCGCAGTACGGCAACGAACACCGAGCGGCCGAACGCCGGGAGTACCGAGGTCGCCCCGGTCAGCACCGTGCTGAAGTTGTCCCACTGGAACGGGTTCGGGATCCACTGCATCGGGATCTTGTACGCGTCCACGTCCGGCTTCAGCGCGGTCGAGATCATCCACGCGAACGGCGCGAGGAACGCGATCGCGAGGATCCACAGCGGGATTCCCCACAGCCACTTCGACTTAGTCATTGAGGGCCCTCCCTCGCTGCGCCCGCCAGGTGAGCAGAGTCAGGACGAGTACGCCGACGAACGTCACCAGGCCGATCGCCGAGGCATAGCCGAATCGGTAGAACTGGAAGCCTGTTTGGTACATGTAGTAGGAGATCGTCGTGGTCGCGTCGCCCGGACCACCCGCGGTGATCAGCGCGATCAGGCCGAAGCCCTGTGACGCACCGATGATCAGCGTGACCATCAGGAAGATCGTTGTCGGCAGCAACGACGGCCAGGTGATCACCCGGAACTTCGCCCAGGCCGAGGCGCCATCGATGTCGGCTGCTTCGTACAGCTGCGCCGGAGCATCCTGCAGCGCCGACAGGTAGATCAGCGAGCAGTACCCGACCCCGCCCCAGATCGCCATCACAATCAACGCCGGCAGCGCCCAGTGCGACGACGCGAACCAGCCCGGCTGGATGCCGAAGGCGTCGAGCACCTGGTTGACCAGGCCGGCCTTCGGGTTCATCAGCATCAGCCAGGTCATGCCGATCGCGACCACGTTGACGATGTACGGCAGGAAGAAGATCGCCCGCAGTACGGCGCGACCCGGGAGCGGGCGGTTGAGCGCGATGCCGAGGGCGAGTCCGAGTACGACGGTCAGTGGGACGGACACGACGACGTACACGAGGGTGAGGCCGATGGCGTGCCAGAAGCCGGGATCGCGGGCGATCGCGACGAAGTTGTCAATGCCGTTGAACGTGATGCCGCCGAGGCCGGAGACCAGGTTCCAGTCGGTGAAGGCGAGCACGACCACACTGATCAACGGGATCAGGGTGAACGCGATCACGCCGAGCAGGTTGGGCGCGATGAACAGGAACCCGATCCACCCGCTGGGCTTGATCCCCGGCGCCTTCTCGGTCCGGACCCTTGAGGCGGTGGCGATTGTGGCAGTGGCCATCAGGGCCTCCTCTCGTTACGGGCGATCGCTGCATCGGCAAGCCGCCGTACCTCACGGATCGCGACCCCCGGATCCTTCTCGCCCAGCCAGCACAGGTCGCGCTGCTGCTTCACGGCGAGGGTGATCTCCGGGAACCCGGTCAGCCGGGTGTCGGTGGCGAGCTTGGGGTCCGCCTCCAGTACGACGCGGCGGAACGAGTCCATGTCGAAGTACTTGTCCGGCTCCTTGCCGAGCATGCCGGTGATCACCTGGTCGTCGGTGACGCCGCCGAGCGCAGGCAGCTTGCCGCCCTTGAGCATCGGCGTCGCACCCTCGGTCAGCCAGAACTTCACGAACGCCCAGGCCGCCTCGAACTTCGGCGACTTCGGGTTGATCATGATGAAGTTGCTGAACGAGCCGCCGTTCCAGTCCTTGCCGTCGACGGTCGGCGACGGGGCGAACGCGACCTTGAAGTCGTGCGGGTACTTCTTCGCGTCGTACAGGTAGCGCAGGTTGAACGGCGCCGTCGACCAGAGGTGGAACTCCTCGGTCAGGAACGAGTTCTGCTGGTAGGCGTCGAGATGACGGGCGAGTACTTCGGTCCACGGGAACGCCGTACCGTCGGCGATCATCTCGCGGCCGAGCCGGAAGCCTTGCTCGAAGTGCGGGTCGCCGAAGTTCGACCGGTTGCCGTCGTACCAATAGTTGGGGCCGAGGGCGATCCGGGCGACGTCGGGGACCGTGTAGGCGCCGACGGTCTTGCCAGTCGTCAGTTGCTTGGCCGTACTGCGGAACTCGTCGATCGTCCAGTCGTGCGGGAGCTCGACGCCGGCCTGTTGCCGGAGCTTCTCGTTGAACAGCACGAAGAACGGCTCGCGGGCGGTGGCGAGAGCCTTGACCTTGCCGTTGTCGATGTACGACCGCGGCTGCACGGTGTCGAGGAACACCTTCAGCTCCGGGTCTGCGGTGACCCGATCGGTCAGGTCCGCCGCCAGTCCGGACCCGGCCCGCAGCGCGAGCGCGCCCTGCGAGTACGTGAAGTACACATCGATGTCGACGCCGCCCTGGAGGGCCGTGTCGAGCTTGAGGTTGCCGCGGTCGTCGTTCACGAACCGCGTGTAGTTCACCTTGTACTGCGGAAACTTCTCCTGGAACGCCTTCACCACATCACCCGGCCCCGAGGCCGCCGGCACCCCACCCCACACCTGCAGAGCCCCAGACCGCCCGCCATCACCACCGGAACACCCCGGCACCACAGCAGCCGCCAGCCCTGCCCCCACCCCGGCCAACACCTCCCGCCGAGAAAATCTTTTGCGCCTCACACTCCACCTCCCACCAGATCTCGCAAAAGATTAGCCAATCAACCCCCAATTGCCTACCCCCACTGCAAATCTTTTTCAGAGATTCCTAACGACAGGAGGTAGTGCATCAGTAGGACCGTCAGAGCCGTTCAGCCACCGTGAGCCCACGCCGGATACTGGACTACCTCCTGTCGTTAGCGGCTCCGAACCGCGCTCCGGATGCTCTCGACCACCCAGGCTGGATCGCCGATCACCTGCTGATAGGTGAACCGGAGTACGAGCCAACCGGCGGTGACCAGATCGTCGTACCGCCGGCAATCCGCAGCGAAAGCCGCCGGGGAACCGTGGAACTCGTACCCCTCTGCCTCCAGAGCGATCCGGGCCGGTCGATGACCGAGGTCCACCCGAGCCCAGGTCCCGGCGGTGCGGACAACGACCTGCGGCTCGAACCCGTCAATCCCCGCGCAGATCAACAGACTTCGGAGCATGGACTCGAGGAAGCTCTCCGACAGCCTGGTGGCCTCGGCCGCAACCCGCACCGCGTTCGGACGGCCCGGTCCGCGCATTGCGGTGGCTGCGGCCTCCAGTTCATCCTTCGTCAACTTGCCGGTGCCGAGCGCCGCGTCGGCGACCGCAAGGGCCTCGCCGAACGGCAGGATCCGGGCGCAGTCGAGCACCGTTCGTTGCAGGGAGGTCAGCCGAGCCGCTCGCTCAGCAGACGAGACCGCAGCCCAGTGCAGCTCGGCCGGGCGGCCCGGCCGAGGTCTGCGCTGTGCAGGAACGATGATGTGCGGCTTCTCCGGCTTGGTGAGCACCGGCAATCCCCAGCCGACCGCCGCGCTGGTGTGCGAGACAACCCCGTCGTAGGCCACTGCAGCGAGTTGCTCCGGCCCCAGAGCCGTCAGCCCATAGACCCCACGAGCGAGCCGCTCGACCTCGCCTCGCTGCACTGCCGCCTTCAGGGCGCCAGACGACGCCAGCCCGGTCAGTTCAGCGGTCGTCGCACAGCCTCCGAGCCGGGCGAGGATCTCGACGACAGAGGTCACCCAATGATCCTGCGGGATTCGGCAGGATCGCGGCTGGCGTTATCCACAGGGCCGCTAACGACAGGAGGTTGTCAGGTCGGCGAGCCGTCTGCAGACTCGGCTGGCCGCCGGGAGCGCCCGTTTCGGGCACTACCTCCTGTCCTTACGGCTCAGAGGGTGCAGTTCACTAGGACTGGTTCGTTGGTGAGGGTGATGTTGAAGGAGTGGTGGACCTGGGTGCGGACGTGGGTGGCGAGGGTTAGGAGTTCTTTGGCCGTCGCGGTGCCGCGGTTGGTGAGGGCGAGGGTGTGTTTGGTGGAGACGGCGGCGGCGCCGATGGTGAAGCCTTTGGAGACGCCGGCGTGCTCGATCAGCCAGGCGGCGCTGGTTTTGACTCGGCCGTCCGGTTGGGGCCATTGGGGGGCGCCGGCCGGGACCTCGGCGGGGGTGTCGAGGATCGGGTTGGTGAAGAAGGAGCCGGCGCTCCAGGTGTCGTGGTCGGCTGGGTCGAGGACCATGCCTTTGCTGCGGCGGAGGCCGAGGACGGCTTCACGTACGTCGGTCATCGGGGCGCGGGAGCCTGGTTCGACGTCGAGTACGCGGGCCAGTTCGGCGTACCCGACCGGCGCGGACAGATCGCCGATCGTCAACTGGAAGGTGACCTCGAGTACGACGTACCGCGATGGGTCGGCCTTGAAGCGGGAGTTGCGATAGCTGAATCCACACTCCGCCGCGAAGATCGTCTCGAGCCTCCCAGCAACCCGGTCCCATACCCGGACGGAAGCGATCGTCTCGGCGACCTCGTGTCCATAGGCCCCGACGTTCTGCACCGGCGTCGATCCGGCCAGCCCGGGGATCCCGGACATCGACTCGAGTCCGCTCCACTCCTCCGCGATCGCACGCTGTACGACGCCGTCCCAGTCCTCGCCGGCCGCAACGTGCACCATCGCCCCGGAGCACAGGTCAGACTCGACCCGGATGCCGGAAGTCGCGATCTTGACGACGGTCCCGCGGAATCCGTCGTCCCCGATCACCACGTTGCTGCCGCCCGACAGCAGCAGCACCGGCTCCCCGGCGGCATCCGCGTCGCGGACCGCGGTGATCAGGTCGTCCTCGGTGGTGACCTCGATGAACTTGTCGGCCGACCCGCCGATCCGCAGCGTGGTGTAGTCGGCCAGCGACACGTGCGTTCTCACCGGACCCGCACGACCGCCCTGGCCCGGCCGAGCACCTTCTCCTCGCCCGCCACCGCGGTGATGTCGATCTCGGCGCGTCCGTCCGCGACCTTGTCGACCTTCGCCGAGAACGTCACGCTCGCACCCTTGTCGTCATCCGGTACGACGACCGGCTTGGTGAACCGTACGCCGTACTCCAGCAAGTCAGCCGGGTCGGAGATCCAGTCCGTGACGACCCGCACCGCGGACGCCATCGTGAGCATCCCGTGCGCGATCACGCCGGGCAGCCCGAGCGCGGCCGCCATCCGGTCGCTCCAGTGGATCGGGTTGAAGTCGCCGCTCGCACCGGCGTACCGGACCAGGTCCTCGCGCCGGAGGGTGACGGTCAGCGGGGGAAGCTCGGTGCCTACCTCGATCATGCGTCCGCCCGGTTGTGCGAGATCGTGGAGGTCGACGTCGCGATCGGGTCGCCGTCGACGGTGGTCAGGGCGGTCTCGTACATGATCACCTCGACGTCACCGGCCTTGCGCACGGTGGTGATGGTCGCGGTCGCGGCGATGTCGTCGCCGGCCTTGATCGGGCGGGTGTAGCTGAACTTCTGCGCGCCGTGGACGATCCGGTCCAGCCGCAGGCCGAGCTCCTCGTCGTTCAGCAGCTGCTCCAGCGCACGGCTGCCGAGCATGAACGCGAACGTCGGTGGTGCGACCGCGTCAGCACCCCGGTACGCCGGGTTGGGATCGCCGATCGCGTCGGCGAACTCCCGGATCTTCTCCCGGCCGACCTGATAGGACTCGGCGGCCGCATAGCTCCGGCCGACCATCGTGGCGTCGATCGTCATATCCCGGAAGCCTACTGGCAGACTGTTCCAAGGGTTTCCGCCGCCCATGAAGCCAGGAAGGTTTGATCGGTGACGGCAGTGGCGGCGCTGGGGAAATACGCCCCGAGGTACAGGCTGGAGATCGGTGCGCCGGAGGGCGACGACTGGTTGCGAGTGGACCGGATCCTGGAGCCGGGTAGTCCTGAGCTGACCGAGCTGCTCAAACGCGACGATGAGGCCAGCAACCACCGGTCCGCCCACGCGAACGCGCTCAGCATGCTGTCGTTCTACGCCGGTCGCGCACCGGCCGCCGCACTGCTGTTCTGGGCGCTGGAAGGCCGCGTCCTCGACATCCGCCCGCAGAACCTCTGGGTCCGGCCGCACGACGGTCACGGCATCGCGGCAGTCGCCGTACGCTCCGCCGACTTCCTCCCCGGCGGGCTCGACACCCTGTACGACGTGGTGCTGCGGCAGCACTTGCTCCCGCTGTCCGAGGAGCTGCACCAGCGGACCCGGGCCGGGATCCGTCAACTCCACGGCGGGGTCGCGGCTGGGTGCGCGATGGGGTTCTGCGCGGCGACCCGGGAGGAGGTCACCGTGGAACCGGCGTACCTGCTCGAGCGGTGGCGGACCTTCGTGGCCAAGGCCGGACTGGCCAGGCTCGGCGACGTCGAGGTCGCCGCTGGGAAGCTCGTCTACCTGCGCAACACGTGCTGTCTCTATTACACGAGCGAGGTCGGCAAGGGCACGCTGTGCGGCTCGTGCTGCCTCACTCCGCGTGACGAGCGTCTCACCGCGTACGAGCGCGGCCGCCCGATCCTGACCGTCTGACAACACGACGAAGGGCCGCTTCGGCAATCCGAAGCGGCCCTCGCGGAGAAGCTGAGGTCAGCGGGTCTCGCGGTGGTCCGTGTGGTCGTTGCACCGGTGGCAGTACTTCTTCAGCTCAAGACGATCCGGGTCGTTCCGCCGGTTCTTCTTGGTGATGTAGTTCCGCTCCTTGCAGACCGTGCACGCCAGGGTGATCTTCGGGCGAATGTCGGTTGACTTGGCCACTGCTGCCTCTTCTGTTCAGGAGTGCGCAACTGAGGTGATCGCACTCTCGAGATACTGCGTTGGTGGTAGCGGGGGCGGGAGTCGAACCCGCGACACCACGATTATGAGCCGTGTGCTCTAACCACCTGAGCTACCCCGCCGGGAGAGTTCGCCATCCCACCCGGAGGTGGGATGCCGTGCTCAGAGCCCCTTTACGGAATCGAACCGTAGACCTTCTCCTTACCATGGAGACGCTCTGCCGACTGAGCTAAAGGGGCCGGCCGAGGAGAGAGATTACACGGTCCGCCACCCCGATGTGAAATCGAGCTGGCCACACCCTGCAGGCCCCTCAGTCCGTCCCGGAAATCATACCGGGTCCGCGGCAGTGCTCCTGACCATTTTCAGCCCAGAATTCAGCCCAGTACGGCGTCGTCCGCGGAGAAATCGTCCGAAGCGTCCGCCGGCGGATTCGCCAGGTGCCACCGAACGGAGGTCCGCAGCGTCGCAGCCGGATCCGTCGGCGTCCACCCGAGCACCGTCCGCGCCTTCGACGAGTCCACCTGCAGATGCTGGGTCGGCGCTCCGGTCAGGGACAGATCCTCCGGCAGCAGGTCGTCCCGCACCTTCACCAGTTCCACGTCTGCAGCGTCCGCCGCAGCCAGGATCTGCTCGGCGAACAGCCGGTACGGCGCAGTCGACGGCTCGACCACGTTGAACACCCCTGGGAACTCACCGCCCAGCGCCAACGACACAGCCGCCGCGACATCACCGACGTACACCCGGCTGAAGAGGAACTGACCCGATCCGACCGGGATCCGTCGCCGCCCGGCCCGGACCCGACGCAGGATGAACTCGAACCGCGCCTGGTAGTCGTGCTCGCCGTACACCGCTCCCAGCCGCAGGACGGTCGCCCCACGCGGCAGGTACCGCTCCTCCACCTCCAGGTTCTCGTACTGCGGCCCGTCGACGAACCGGCGTTCGCGCAGCGGTGACTCCTCCGTCAGCGGCAGCGCGTCCGTCGTACGGTCCGAATGCACACCGTCGTACGCACGGTACGCATCGACGCTGGAGAGGGCGATCAGCTTCACCGACTCCCCGACCGCGCCGAGGGCGGCATCGGCGGCGGCCGCGTTCATGCCGGAGATGTCGACCAGGGCCTCGGGATCGAACGGCTTCAGCGCCGCAGCCAGCGCAGCGCCGTCATGACGGTCCACATGGGCGTGCTCGACCTCCACCAACCCCTCAGGCTCGTGGTCGCCGCGGTGTACTACCAGCAGCGAGTGCCCTTCCGCGGCCAGCCGCTCGACCACTGCTCGTCCGATGAACCGAGTACCGCCCAAGATCGCAATCCGCATGCCCCAGTCCTACCGGCCGACCCGGTCTGGGCACAGAGTGGTCTGCGGGCAGCAGAAATCCGGTGTCGAGAACCCGCGACCGGCTTCGTCATACAGATAAAGACCACCTGAAAGGACACACCATGTCTGACCAGAAAGCCCTCCCGCCGGTTGTATCGGCCGAGGAGTGGGAGAAGGCGCGGGCCGAGCTGCTGACCGCCGAGAAGGCCGCCACCCGCGCGGAGGACCGGTTGGCTGCGCAGCGCCGGCGGCTGCCGATGGTTCAGTTCGGCGAGTACACCTTCGCGTCGACGGACGGGCCGGTGACGCTGCTCGACCTGTTCGGGGACCAGCAACAGCTCGCGCTCTACCAGTTCATGCACTCCGGCCCGGACCATTTCTGCCCGGGCTGCACGTTCTTCACCAAGCAGGTCACCGACCTCGACGGACTGAGCAGCAACGGCGTCGCCTGGGCCACGGTGTCGGACATGCCGCTCGACCAGATGGCCGGCTACTGGAAGCGGATGGGCTGGACGGTGCCGTTCGCCTCATCCGCGGGTACGACGTTCTCCGCCGACTGCGGTGCGGGTGGCGGCTTCCTGCTGAACCTGTTCCTCCGCGACGGCGACACCGTCTACCGCACCTACTCCACCGGCCAGCGCGGGGTCGACCGGCTGTTGTTCGGCAACACCATCCTCGACCTCGCGCCGTACGGCCGGCAGGAGGACTGGGAGGACTCACCGGCCGGCTGGCCGCAACACCCGACGTACGGCTAGGTCGACCACACGCGGCTCGGGTACGACGAACGTAGTACCGGCATCACCTCGGTGACGAAGGTCTCCACCGAGGTGCGGTTCTCGTCGTCGGGGAGTCCGGCGACCTCCAGCGAGACGCCGGACAGCTCGTGCCCGAACGCTTCCTGGTATCGGCCGAACTTGTCGATCACCTGCTCCGGCGACCCGACCAGCACCGATCCGCTCTCGAGAAACTCCTCCAGCGTGCGGAACGGCAGCTGGTTGTGCCGAGCCCCTGGTGAGTCCATAAAGGCGTCGAAGATCGGCCGGTACCCCTCGACTGCCTCCTGTGAGCTCTTACGAACGTAGAGCCCGTTGAACCCTGCTCCGACCACAGCAGCCGCCGGATCGCGCCCGTACGCCTCCCAGCGCTCCCGGTAGTGCCGGATCAGCCCGGCGTACTTCTCCAGCGGGTGGAATCCGTTCGCCGAGAACAACGGGTCGCCCCAGCGCGCCGCCAGCTCGGTGGACTCCGTTGACGAGGCAGAGCCATGCCACAACGGGATGCCGTCGGCTCGGTAGGGACGTGGCTGCGTGGTCGCGTCCACCAACGCCGGACGGTACGAACCCGACCAGGAGACCTCGGTCTCCCGCAGCAGCCGCCGGAGCAGCTCGTACTTCTCCCGGTTCCGATCCCACTGCCCGTCGAGCTCGTACCCGAACAGCGCGTTCTGGTCCGGGTCGTTGCCCTTCCCGATGATGATGTCGAGCCGCCCACCAGACAGCTGGTCCAGCGTCGCGTAGTCCTCCGCAACCCGCACCGGGTCCAGCAGCGACAAAACAGTCACCGTGGTCAGCAGCCGGATCCGCGACGTCACCGCGGCTATATAAGACAGCACGACCGGCGGCGACGACGAGATGAACCGCTGTGCGTGCCGCTCCCCCACGCCGTACCCGTCGAAGCCCAGCTCCTCAGCCCACTGCGCCTGCCGCACGACGTGCTGGAACCGCTCGGCCGGCGTCAACTGCACCCCACTGATCGGATCGGGCGAGTTGTCGATCAGCGTGTAGGTACAGAACTTCATCGGACCTTCTTCTCGCCCGCGGTCACCGGCAGACCGAGCCGATTGCCGGCCACCGGCGCCGGGCAGGTCCCGTACGCCGTGAACGCGAACGGCAGGTTGATCGTCCGGTTGAAGTCGATCCGCACCGACCCGTCCCGCCCGACCGGCCCAGTCGTCACCGTCCGCCAGGGCGCAGTCTCCTCACCATTCGTCTTGTCGTGGAAGGACAGGTTCAGTCGCCCGTCCCCTGCTGCGGTGGCGACCAGTTCGTACGCCGTCCCACCCAGCGCCACATGTACCGCGCCGACCACAGTCACGTACTGCCGCAGGTCCTCCCGCGCGGTGGACACCTCCACTCGCTCCGGCGTCGCCCGCGGCGTGAAGTACCCAGTCACGACCCAGCCGTCATCCAGCGGGTACGTCGGAACTCCGGTGAAGTCACGTCGCGTCGCGGCGTTCGGGTCTCGCTGCCGAACGGCGTACCGCCCGCCGCGGAGGACCAGCTCGACCAAACGGTCGCCGTACAACAGCCAGCTGAGCGAACCGGCTTCGGGGACGCTGGCGGACACTGTGCCGTTCACGGGCTCACCGCTGAGTGTCAGCTGCCCATCGGCCGTCACGTGTGCGCGCTCGTCGTCGGCCCACCAGATGCCCGGCAGTCCGGCCAGAGCGACCGGCGTCGTGGGTAGCCAGTCGAATCCGACGATGGACAGCCAGCCGTAGTCCGTGTCCAGGTCGCGTTCCCGCGCCGCATGCCAGGTGGCCCAGTCCTGCTCCAAGTCAGAGATAACAGTCATGACGCCTTCCTCTGTTCGCGGTGGGCTACCTCGGAGCGGACCAGCGGGATGACGTAGCGACCGAAGTCAATCGCGTCGTCGTAGATGTCGTACCCGCGGGCGGAGAAGATCCGGATGCCGAGGTCGTAGTAGTCGAGGAGCGCGGCCGCGATGGTGTCCGGCGTACCGACCAGTGCTGTTGAGTTCCCGCCACCGCCGGTGACGCCGGTCGGCGCGGTCCATAGCGCGCGGTCGTGGCGCTCGCCTTCTGCGACGGCCTTCAGCAGTCGCTGCGAGCCCGAGTTCTCAGGCGTTTTCGAACGGAGACGCGTCGGAGCCGGACCGTTCTTGATCCGGCCGAGGATGCTCTCCGCCTTCTCCCAGGCCAGTTCCTCGGTCGGCGCGATGATCGGCCGGAACGCGATCTGGATGGTCGGCCGGTCCGCACGGCCGGCGCGCGAAGCTTCGGCGTCGATGGTCGCGAGCTGCTCCCGAGTCCCGGCCAGCGGTTCACCCCACAGCGCGAAGATGTCCGCCTCGGCCGCACCGACGGCGTACGCCGCGGCCGACGAGCCACCGAACGAGATCCGCGGCCTTGGCTGCTGCAGCGGCTTGATGTCGGCTACGAAGTTCTCGAACCGGTAGTGCTTGCCGTCGAAGTCGAAGCGCTGATCCGAGGTCCAGGCCTGCTTGAGGATCTGGATGAACTCGTGCGTCCGTGCGTACCGCTCGTCCTTGGTCAGGAAGTCGCCCTCGGCGGCCTGGTCCGCGGTCGACCCGCCGGTGATCACGTGCACCTCGAACCGGCCGCAGCTGATGTGGTCCAGTGTCGCGAACGTCTTCGCGGTCAGCGTCGGGTAGGCGACGTTCGGCCGGTGCGCGACCACCAGGTTGATCCGCTCGGTCCGGCCGGCGACGTACGCCGCGACCTGGGACGGATCGGGCGAGCCCGAGTGGTAGGCGAACAGGATCCGGTCCCACCCATTGTCCTCGTGGGCGCGGGCGAGCTTGCTCGTGTACTCCAGGTCCAGCGGGCCGCCGGTTCGCGGCGTGACCTCGCTGGCCGGGTTGGTCCCGGCGATGCCCAGGAACTCAACTGGCATGACGTTCTTCCTTCCGTACGGTGGGTGCGAGCAGATTGAGCAGGTCCCTGGCTACGGCGTCGTTCTGCCGGAAGCCGGGACCGTTGAAGTGCGGCCGGGAGAACCCGGACGATCCGGCGGATCCCGAGACGGACGGCCCGAGCAGGAACAATGCGTCGTGCGTGGACCCGTCGGACCGGATCGCCCGGCTGTGCGAGTCGGCCTTGAGCTGACCGCCGCCAAGACTCGTCCCGTCACCGGCAAACAGCTCGTCCGCCGCGAGCGCCCCGGAGTCCAGCAGACCACGCAGCAACGGATCGGTTGTCGCGAGTACGTCGGGACGCGGCAACCGCGCTTCAACGAAAGCCCGTGCGTGGATCTCGCCCGCCACTCCGGGGCTGCGGGCAACGAAGTGATCGTTGTCGATGGCAACGTCCAGGTCAGGACCTGCGAACCGAACGATGCCGGCCCGGTGCAGCGCGAGCAGCTCCTCCAGCCGTCGCGGCGGCGGACCACTCGCGACGAACGAGAAGAACCCGTGCCACTCGGTCTCGACCCGCCGGACCCGGTCCTCGTCAGACAGTTGCCCTTCGGTGATTGCCCTGGACAACACGCTGTAGATACTCAGCAACGCGTTGAACACGGCGAGATCCGGCGAGTACGACGGATCCGCTCGGCGCAGCAGATCGTTCTCGATAAGCCTGGTCAAGAACCCCTCGAAGCCCTCGCGATCCTCGAAGAACCGATCCGCCAACGGCCGGTCGACCTCGTGACGAACGAACCGGTCGGCCTGATCCGGCACCGCGGCGGCAACCGCAGTCTCGAAGGCAGGTGACCAACTGTCGAGGACCTCGGCGAAGCGCTCCCACGACCAGCGGGTCCGCTCGGGGTGCGCCGTGAACAGCTGCCGATAGTGCGCGAACGCCAACTCCTTCTCGATCAACGGCTGTACGTCGCGATCGAAGTCCAGTACGCCGTTGCCGAGAGCATCCTTGGTCAGATAACGGGTGGGGACCGGCTTCGTACCGGCCACGGTGTAGCCGAGCTTCGCGTGGTACGGGACGCCTCGGCGCGAGCCGACGTACAGGATCGGCTCGTCGCCCGACGGGTGGTACTTGAGCAGCCCGTCGCATTCGTCGTACCAGCCGCCGCGGCCCTCGGTGAGCAGGACCATCAGGTCGATGAATGCTTGCCCGAAGCCCCGGACGATCACCGAGGACTTAGGCCACAGTCCGTCGAGATCCACGTCCGCGGTGTAACCGGGCGGGATGTAGGTCAGGCCGGCGTCCGTGGCCTGCGCGGCCCACGCCGCTTCCGATGCCGTGGGCAACCGATCGAGGTAGCCGAGGGCAAGGACTGCCGCGTCGGCCGCGATCTCCTGGCCGGACTCGAGAATCACCCGCTGGTCCGCGGTGAGCTCGACGGCCCGCTCGCGATGGGTGGTCACGGTCGCGGGGAGATCGCGGACGACGCGCTCCCAGACCCACGCCAGGTACTCCGCCTGTACCAGACGCGGCGGGAAGTCCATCGGGCCCGGTTGCTCGAGCCCTGCCTTCTCCAGGATCACCGCACCCTCACCGGCGACCCAGGTGGCGAGATCCGGACCCGGCACGATCGGCCCGTCGCACTCGACCGATTCGTCGGTGAAGATCGTGACGTCCGAGGTCATCGAGTTCATCCACAGCAGCCGGGACTGCTCCCGCCGCCAGATCCGCCCACCGCCGGCCGGGTACGGATCCACCACGTGGATGTGTACGTCGCGTCCATCGAGCAACTCCGACGCGTTGGCGGCGAACCGCTCGAGCAGCCCGACCGTCCGAGGCCCACCGCCGACGAACACGACCGTCGCGGCCGACTTCCACGGATGCAGGTCAGCCACAGTCATGCCTGAATCCCGAGGTGATGACGAAGGGTCGTGCCCGAGTACTCACTGCGGAAGACCCCGCGATCACGCAGCAGCGGGACGACCCGGTCGACGAAGTCGTCGAGTCCACTGGGCGTGAGGTGCGGGACCAGGACGAAGCCGTCCGCCGCGTCCTCCTGAACGTGGCGGTTGATCGCGTCCGCGACCGTGCTGGCCGACCCGACGAACGTCTGCCGGTTCTGCTGATTGATGACGGTCTGGCGCAACGACCAACCATGAGCCTCGGCCTGCGCACGCCACTCCGCGACGATCGGGAACGGGTCGTTGTACCCGACCCGCCCCTGCGTCACTGACGAACCCACCACCGGATCCTCGGCAGGCAACGGCCCATCCGGGTCGTACGCCGAAAGGTCGCGGCCCCACAGCAGCTCGGCCAGCACGAGTGCGGTCGGACCGGAGACCTGCTGCTCCCGGATGTACGCCGCCTTCTCGATCGCCTCGTCGTCCGTGTCGGCGACCACGACCGTCACCGCTGGCATGATCTTCAGCGACTCCTCGGTCCGTCCGTACTTCGTCAGCCGCGACTTCACGTCCTTGTAGAAGGTCTGCCCGGCCTCGAACGTCCCGTGCCGACTGAAGATCACGTCCGCACTCGACGCGGCGAACTCCCGTCCTTGGTCGCTGTCGCCGGCCTGGATGATGACCGGCCGACCCTGTGGCGACGGTGGCAAACCGAACCGTCCGCGAATATCGAAGTGATCGCCTTCGTCCGCGAAGATCCCAGCGCCCTCGCGGGCGAACACGCCTGCCGCCTGGTCGAGGACCAACTGGTCCGCGTCCCAGGAGTCCCAGAGCTTTCGCACGATCCGCAACGACTCCTGCGCGCGGACGTAGCGATCGGATTTGTCGAGGTACCCGCCGCGGCGGAAGTTCTCGCCGGTGAACGCGTCCCAGGACGTCACGACGTTCCAGGCCGCGCGACCGCCGGAGAGGTGATCGAGCGTCGACAGCCGCTTCGCCAATTCGTACGGCTCGTTGAACGTCGAGTTCACCGTCGCCGCCAGACCGAGGTGCGTGGTCACCGCCGCAAGCGCACTCAGCACAGTCAGCGATTCCGGTCGGCCGACGACATCGAGGTCGTGGATCCTTCCCTTCACCTCGCGCAGCCGCAGCCCCTCGGCCAGGAAGAAGAAGTCGAACGTCCCGCGCTCGGCCGTCTCCGCCAGCTTCCGAAACGACGTGAACTCGATCTGTGAGCCCGCCGCCGAGTCGGACCAAACGGTCGTGTTGTTCACACCCGGGAAGTGCGCAGCCAGATGGATCTGCTTCGTCATCGTCCACTCCCCGCATATCTGTTGCCTGGTCGCTGCAACCCGAGCCGCCCGCGCAAACTCCCACCGCGGTCAGCCGGCCCAACCAGTCCGCGTTCCCGCAGCAAAGGCAGCAACTCGTCGGCGATCACCGGAACGTCCAGCTCGAGCGACGCCGGCCGGAGGTGTACGCCGTCAACGCCCGCCGCGGCCCAACCCTCGATCCGCTCGACAAGTCGTTCAACACCCTCGTCGTGCGGCCGAACCCGCACCGAAACAAGCTGTAGTGCGTTCACCTGGGCGGGGAGGTCGTCGGAGTCCGGGAGGAAGACCAAGTCGGCGTCGACTTCCAGCGCCTCGGGGCTGTTCACCCGGACCGCCGTGATCGGGTAGCCCTGTGGTGGCCGCGGGACGATCGACGGGCCTTTGATGCTGAACGACGGCGACTCGAAGTCGACGTAATGCAGCTTTTCGCGATCGACGTACCGCCCGGTGGCTGCGTCGCGGATGATCGCGTCGTCCTCCCACGAGTCCCACAACCGTCGGCTCACATCGACGACGTACCGCGCCTCCCGCCACGTCTCGGCAGCGGGCGCCGGCGGGCGCCGACCGATCACCGCAGCGGCCTCGGCCGAGCTGGAAACGTCCGCGATCCACCCACCCCGACCGCCCGAGATGTGGTCGAGCGTGGCGACCGATGCCTGGACGTGGAACGGCTCGGTGTGCGTGACCGTGATCGTCGGCAACAACCCGATCCGCTGCGTCACCGGCGCGATCCGCGCAGCCAGCCCAAGCGCGTCGAGCCGAACACTCACCTGATCGGGTACGTCGTCCGGCGCCTCGAGCGCATCCGCAAAGGTCGCCAGATCGATCCCGGCCGCCTCGGCTCGCTGGACTGCGCGCAGAGCGAGCTCACCAGTGAGGATCGCCCGCGGATCAACCTCCGACCCACGCCAAGCCGCCGGGTCGCCGCCTGCTCCATCGATCTCGATCGCGGTGATCATGATGCTTCCTTCAAAGCAAGCGAGATCTCTTTGAAGAAAGGCAACGGACCGATCGACTCCGGATCTGCCTCGGTATCGAACTGCGGTTGGAAACCAGCCGCCAGATACAACGACGCCGCCTCGGGCTGACGCGGTCCCGTCGTCAGATAGAGCCGCCGATACCCGAGATCGAGAGCAGCCGCCTCCAGTTCCGCCAGCACGCGGCGGCCGAGTCCTTGCCGTCGATGCAGGTGCGACGTCCACATCCGCTTCACCTCGGCGGTCTCGTCGTCATACCGACGGATAGCGCCCCCGGCAACCGTCAGACCGCCGTACCGCAGGAGGACGAACGCGCCACCGCGCTCGAGGTGGAAATCGGACGGCGGTACTTCGGTGAGCTGCGTGTGCGGGTTGGTCCGCCCGTAACGGGTGCTGTACTCGACAACCAGATCCGCGAGCAACGGCGCCGCCTCGGGATCCTCCGGGCGAGCGCGGACCGCCTCGATGGCCGCCGCCTGCACCGGCGTACTCTCCACCGGCTGACCGCCCTCGACCGTCGCGAGGAACGCCTCCGTCACCTGATACAGCGGCACGGACGCAGCCGGATCGAGCAGCAGCCCACCGCCGTCGTACAACCGGATGTGGGAGGACAACACGAACCAGCCCTGGCCGATCGCGCCCGCCCCGAGACTGGTGAGCACCGGGCGGAGCGCGTAGTCGATCACCAGCACGTGCGCCGGCGTACCGCCTGTTGCCAATGGCAACACTGTCTTGCCTTTCAACGCGTACTGCGGAAGAAGGTCGAGGAAGACCTTCAACAGACCGGAGTACGCCGCCTTGTAGACCGGCGTCGTGACCACGACCGCGTCAGCAGCCTCCAAAACTGCGGCCGCGGCGGCGATCGCCGGATGATCGGCCCGACCTCGCACCAACGGCTCGGCCGGAAGGTCGCGGAGCACGATCGGGGTGACGGTGTGGCCGTGGCTGATCAGGCGTTTGGTGACATATTCGAGGACCGCGTCGGTGCGGGACGGGATCGACGGACTGCTGGAGATCGTTGCAATGGTCGCCATTGAGTTCTCCTATTTCTTCGGCAGACCGGGCGGGTTGATCAAGGACTTCGGGACGGCCTCGGCCTGCAGGCCCCACTTGGCCAGGACCTTCGCGTAGCTGCCGTCGGCGATGGCTGCATTGAGTGCATCGGCGAGCGGCTTGACCAGGCCGTCGCCCTTCTTGGTGGTGATGCCGACCAGACCCTGCACGGGGTAGCTGGACGAGACGGTGCCGACGATCTCGGTCTTGCCCTGGGTGGCGACGTGGTACGACGCGTTCGGGTTCGGGCCGAGGTAGAGATCGATCCGGCCGGACTGCAAGGCGAGATAAGTGTCCGCAGCTTGCTGGTAGTACTTGAGGTTCGCGGGTTTGCGACCGGCCGCGACGTTCTGTTTGTTCCAGTCGAGCAGGATCGCTTCCTGCAAGGTGCCGGAGCTGACCGCGACGGTCTTCCCGGAGATGTCGGCCGGGCCGGCGACCTTCAGCCCGGACCCCTTCTTCGCCTCGAAGGCGTGCAGTCCGAGCCGGTACGTCGCGAAGTCGTACTTCTCCTTACGCAGCTCGGAGACGCCGATGTTGGAGATCCCGACCTGGTACTTGCCCGAGTCGAGCCCGAGGAACAGGTTCTCCCAGCTGGTGGTGTCGATCTCCGCCTGCAACCCGAGCACGCTCGCGACCAGGTAGGCGATGTCGATCTCGACCCCGATCGGCGTCTTGTTGTCATCCGCCGTGAACCCGAGCGGCGGTAACCCGCCACCAGCCGACCCGTTTCCAACGACCAGCTTCCCGCTTTCGCGAACAGCTGCAGGCAGCTCGGCGGCGATGCTGTCGACCTTCGCCGACGTGACGTGCTCCTGCTTCGCGGACGTGTCGAAAGCAACCTCGGAAGCTTTCGAGGAAGTATTCGTCTGCGGGTCTGCGCACGCTGCCAGGGTGAACAGGGCGAGGGAAAGGACAAGGAGTCGTTTCATCAGAGAACCTTTGAGATGAAGGCGCGGGTGCGCTCGTGGACGGGGTTGTCGAGCACCTCGCGCGGTGGGCCGGACTCGACGATCCGACCGTCGTCGATGAAGACCACCGTGTCGGCGATCTCCCGGGCGAAGCCGATCTCATGCGTGACGACGACCATCGTGGCGCCGTCGCGAGCGAGCTCCTTGATCACGTCGAGGACCTCACCGACCAGCTCGGGGTCGAGCGCGCTGGTGGGTTCGTCGAACAGCAGGACCTTCGGTTTCAGCGCCAGCGCACGGGCGATCGCGACCCGTTGTTGCTGCCCGCCGGACAGTTGGCGCGGATAGACGTCGGCCTTGTCACCGACTCCGACTCGCTCCAGCAACTCCCGCGCGTACGGCTCGACCTCGCTGCGCTTGCGGCGCTGCGCGGAGACCGGCGCCTCGACGACGTTCTCCAGCACGGTCAGATGCCCGAACAGGTTGAAGGTCTGGAACACGAACCCGACCTGCGACCGCTGCCGGAGGATCTCCCGTTCACGCAACTCGTGCAGCTTGTTCCCGCGCCGCCGGTAGCCGATCAGCTCACCGTCGATCCGGATCAGCCCGCGATCCACCTTCTCCAGATGGTTGATCGACCGCAGCAACGTCGACTTGCCCGACCCGGACGGCCCGAGGATCACCGTGACCGCTCCGGCCGGCACCTCGAGGTCGATCCCCTTCAGTACTTCGAGATCGCCGAAGCTCTTGTGCACACCCTTGACGTCGATCATCGCGCCGTACCCCGGGCGAAGCGGCGTTCCACGTAGTACTGCACGATCGACAGCAGCGTGGTCAGCACGATGTACCAGACCGTCGCGACCATCAGCAGCGGTACGACGCGACCGCTCCGGCCGTAGATCACCTGGACCTGGTAGAAGAGCTCGGGGATCGCCATCACCGAGACGATCGACGTGCCCTTGAACAGGCTGATCACCTCGTTCGCGCCGTTCGGCAGGATCGACCGCATCGCCTGTGGCAGCACGATCCGGAAGAACTGCCGCGGCTTCGGGATCCCCAGCGCGGCCGCGGCCTCGGTCTGCCCGGCGTCGACCGAGATGATCCCGCCTCGAATGATTTCCGCGGCGTACGCCGCCTGATGCAAGGCGAGCCCGAGTACGGCGGCGCCGAGCGGGCCGAACAGGTTGTTCGTACTGAAGTGCACGAACTCCGGTCCGAACGGGATGCCGATGCTCAACTGCTGGTACAGGTAGGCGATGTTGAACCAGAACAGCAGCTGCACGATCAACGGGATCGAGCGGAACGCCCAGATGTAGCCCCAGGCAACTACTTGCAGGAAAGGGCTGCTGGACAGGCGCATCGATGCGAGTACGGCGCCGAGCACGAACCCGAGCACCGTGCCGTACACGGTCAACTGCACCGTTACCCAGAGCGCGGAGAAGATCGTCCTGGTGGCGAAGAACTGGAAGAACGTCGGCCAGTCCCAGCCCGGGTTCGTGGCCAGACCGTGCACGAACATCGCGAGCAGGACAAGCACAACCCCCACGCCGACCCAGCGCCACGGATGCCGTCGGGCGACGATCGGCAGGTCGGTTTCGAGCGGTACTGCGGACGTCGGCGGTCCGGACGTACCGGACACAGACGTGACTGAAGTGGTGGACACGATGACACTCCCTGGCGGTGGGCACGGCGCGGCAGACGTCCGGAACGGACGCCGTCAGCGGGAGGCGAGATAGCTCAGGTCAGCTCGGTCAGCACAGTCAGCGCAGACAGAGTGCGCTGGAGACCCGGAGAAGGTCGATGTGGAGGCGGTAGTACGGCGGCTTGCGCGTCATCCCCGTCTCCTCTCGTAGGTCGTGTCATTTCAGTATGGGACGAGGTTGAAAGATTAGTAACTTGGTCGACAAAGCTCTCAAAATATGGACGCCTTATACCGGTCCGGAAGGGCCGCTCGACGCCAATCGGCGGGTGATCCGCGTCACCCCGATCGCAGGCCGGACCGGCGGGCCGTTCACGCCTGAACACACACACGGCGGCAGGACCCCCTCACCGAGCGTGTTGAAAAACGTTCATCTTTTCGCAATCCGTGTTTGAGACACTCGTGATGGCGTCGTTATGGTCGTTCGAGTCGCCGTTCCCCCTCCCCGGCGATTACCCAGCCCTGGAAGGTTTCTCGTGCCCACACACCACCAAGACGTGCCGGATGTAGATCGGCCGGCGTCGCGTCGACCGGATGCACCGCGCCGGGTGGCCAAGCACCGCTCTTCCCGTCGTGCGACCCGCCGTACCCAGCTGATCGGCCTGACCGCCGCGTTGGCGGCCGCGGCCGGGACCACCACGGTCGGACTCAGCTCCTCCGCGACCGGCCCGGCCACCGCGAACGCGGGCACCGGCCTGAGCGCGGCGCAGGCCGACGCTGTCACCTCGGCCCGGATCGACCGGCGCGACCTCGGTTCCCGGGACGCGTCCCGGATCGACCTGTCGCTGGCATCCGCCCGCAAGGCGGCGGCCGACAAGGTCGCCCAGCAGCGCGCGGCGAAACTGGCAGCGAACGCGACGCTGACCCAGCGCCGGGCGCTCGCGCTGTCGGCGGCGAAGGCGGCCGCGGCGAAGAAGGCCGCTGACTCGGCCAAGGCTCTGGCCGTGGCGAAGCAGGCGGCGATCGCGAAGGCGGCCGCCATCGCGAAGGCCGCGCCGAAGATCGTCCTCCCGACCACCGGCTACCACCTGACCGCTCGCTTCAACCAGGCCGGCGGTCGCTGGGCCCACAACCACACCGGCCTCGACTTCGCGGCCCCGATGGGTACGCCGGTCCGTTCGGTAATGGCCGGCGAGGTCATCCAGGCCGACTTCGAAGGCGCCTACGGCCGTCAGGTCAAGGTCCGGCATGCCGACGGCACAGTCACGTCGTACAGCCACATGGAAGAGTTCGACGTCTCCGTCGGCGACTCCGTCGAAGCAGGCTCCATGGTCGGCCGCATCGGCATGACCGGCAACACCACCGGCCCCCACGTCCACTTCGAGGTCCTCCCCCACGGCGGCGACCCGATCGACCCCGAGCCCTGGCTCCGCGACCACGGCCTAAATCCGTAACCCTCCGCTGCAACCAAGGCGCGCTACGGTTCCCCCATCACTTCGAAGAGGGGGAACTCTTGAAGCTCTACAAGTCCGCCCTGGCCCTCGCCCTCCTGGCATCCGTCCTGGTCGCGACCCAGCCCGCCCACGCTGCCCCGCAACAGGCCACCGTGACATGCGCACTCTCGGTGCCTTCCCGGATCAGCGTCGGCGGGACCTACAACAACTTCCTCGCAAGGTTCGGCTCTGGCTGCCCGGACACCATTTACACGGCGGTGTGGAAGAGCACCCCGGCAGCCACCTCGAACCCGCAGGGCAGGCTCGAGTTCACGTTCGGAAATCGCGTGGCGCAGTTCGGATTCTCCGGCGCGGTTCCGCCCATCGGGACCATTACATGGAAGCCGGCCGGCGGCGCGACCAACATCAACGGCACCAAGGTCGCCGACCTGGCTTCCGCGACCTCGGTCTCGAGGCGCGCTTCAGCCGTCGCGCTCACCGGTGGCCGCAAGGGCAGCCGTACGGCGCTGCTCACGACGGTCTCGTATTGGCGCCCGAGCAGCGACCGCTACGTCCGCTGGGCCGGCAAGCAGGTCCTGATCCAGTACCAGGACATCGGTACGACGACCTGGAAGGGCTTGGCGTACGTCACGACCAACAGCGTCGGCCAGGTGACGTACAACTACTACCCGAACAGGACCAGGCGCTACCGCGTCTACGTACCGGGAACCAGCAGCATCTGGAACATCTTCTCTCCAGTCATCAGCCGCTAGCGCACCGTCAAGCAACGTTGGGCGCGCAACCCCGCTTCTCAGCGCGGGTGGTTTGGGGAGGATCTTCTCCCCGATCTGGGCAGAGATCCTCCCCAAGTCCCGATCACCCTCCGGCTGCCGATCACGGCTGACGCGTGACGTGTTGGCAGCTGCCGGGTGCGGGGTTGACCCTCAAGCTTTCGCGGAGCAGGGCGAGGCGAGCCTGGAGGGAAATGCGCTCCCACAGCGCAAAACCCTCCGAAGTCCACTCACCCGACGCGTAACCGTCCGCCACGACCTGCTAGAGCATCTTGGCCATGTCTAGGGCGGATATGTAGGTGCCGTCGATGAGGAATTCGTTGGGGTGGGTGCCTTCTAGGACGTAGCCGTGGCGTTCGTAGAGGGTGCGGGCGGGGGTGTTGGTGCTGTGGACGTGCAGGCTGATCTTGCGGGCGCCGCGGCGGTGGCCCTCGGCGGTGGCGGCGTCCAGGAGGGCTGAGGCGACGCCCAGCCGGCGGGCCTCCTGGGCGACCGCGAGGCCGTTGATCGTCAGTACGCCGGCGCCCTCGGGGAACGGGTACTTGTCCTGCAACCGCAGGTACCCGACCAGCGCACCGTCGTACTCCGCGACCAGATGCGCCTCCGGCCCGCTCCGCTCGAAGAACGAATCCTTCAGCGTGTCCTGGTACGACGGGAACCCGGACGCGGCATCCCACGCACTCCGCTCGATAGCGAGCAGAGCCGCGTCGTCCCCCTCGACAGCGATTCGAACAGTCACGTGGCGGTCACTCGGCAGTCGTTCATCACTCACGGCGCCATCTTCTCCCACCGGACAGGTCGCCCGCCCAGGGTTATCGAAAATGTATCGAGAAGCGCAGACGCTCCGGCAACATCCGCCCCGATGAACTGGTCGCATGCTCACCGATCAGCTCACCCGAAGCGGCGAGCGCCGGAACCGCGTCGGTCTGGCGATCGTTGCCGCAGTCATCAGTCTCGCCCTGACCTCGTGTACGGCGGTCTCCGCCAACCAGTCGGCGTCCACCTCGGGCAATTCGAAGCCCGACACCGCGGACGGCGTCATGCCCGACCACACGTCGGCGTACGACACCAGCTACCCCGGCATCGCCAAGCTCGACCCGGACCTTCGCAAGGCGGTCCAGCGCGCGGAGAGCGCGATGAAGGACGACGGCATCAAGATGCAGGTCACGACCGGATGGCGGAGCAAGAAGTACCAGGAAGAGCTGCTGACCAAGGCGATCCGGCAGTACGGCAGCCGCAAGAAGGCCCTCGAGTACGTTGCCGACCCCAACGAGTCGCACCACGTCACCGGCAACGCCGTCGACCTCGGCCCGCGGGACGCGGACGACTGGCTGAGCCGCCACGGCAACCGTTACGGCCTCTGCCAGACCCTCTCCAACGAGGCCTGGCACTTCGAGCTCGTGACGAAACCCGGCGACGACTGCCCGCCGATGACCGACCCGACGAAGGGCTAACGCGGTTCCGTCGGCGGATCCGGCAGTACGGCGAGGGGACGCTGGACCCAGTGAACGTCGTGCCACTGGTCGAGCTTCCAACCGATGTTCTCGTACGTCCCGATCGGGTTGAAACCAAGGGACTTGTGCAGCCCTTCGCTGGCCGGGTTGGGCAACGTCATCCCGGCGACGGCGGTGCGGTAGCCGCGCTCGGTGAGTCGCGCGAACAGGGCCTCGTAGAGCGCTCGGCCGGCGCCGGTACGTCGGCGACCCTGCTCCAGATAGACGCTGACCTCACAGGACCAGCGGTACGCCGCTCGCGGTTTCATCGGACCGCCGTACGCGTACCCGACCACGCGGTCGTTGTCCTCCGCAACCAACCAGGCGTGCGTCGACTGCGCCTTCGCGATCCGCCCGGCCATTTCAGCAGCGTTCGGTGGGTCGATCTCGAAGGTGATCGCGGTGCCGGTGACATAAGGGGCGTAAATCGCCGCGCAAGCCTCGGCATCGGCCTCCGAGGCGTCTCTGACCTGAACCATGACACGATAGTAGACACAACTGCCGCTATAGTGGCAAGCATGTCCGACGATTTGTCTCGATCCTTGGCGGCGACCGTGCAGCAGGCGCGGACAGCACTGGATCTGTCCGTGAACGCATTGGCGGAGCGATCCGGGGTGTCCCGCGCGATGATCGGCAAGATCGAGCGGGGTGAGGCGCAGCCCACCGCCGTACTGCTGGGAAAGCTTTCAGGTGCGCTCGGTATGACGTTGTCCGAGCTGGTCGCCCGCGCCGAGAACACGGGCGAGCTGCTCCGCAGAGCGGACGACCAGCCGGTCTGGACGGACCCCGTCACCGGCTATCACCGGCGGGCCGTGTCACCGGTGACGGACAGCCCGCTCGAGTTGGTCGAGGTGGAGCTGCCCGCGGGCGCGTCGGTCTCGTACCCGGCCGACGCGTACATCTTCAAGTATCAGCAGCTGTGGATCCTCGACGGACAGCTTCGCTTCCACGAAGGCCCGCAGATCCACGAGCTGCACACCGGCGACTGCCTGCAACTTGGACCGCCCTCGGCGACGACCTTCCACAATCCGGGGACGGTCCCCTGCCGCTATCTCGTGGCGCTGGTCAAGGGCCGCGGCTGAAACCATTGCGCGAGCGCGTCCCGCAGACCCTCCTGCTCGGCGACCCCATCCCGCTCCGCGGCCCAAGCGACGTACCCGTCCGGCCTGATCAGCAACGCGAGTGGAGCCTCACCCTGCGCAGTGACCACCTCAACCCCATCCGGTACGACGGCATTGGCGAACGACGAGTCCGGCGTCAGGTCGATCAGCAACGGCCGCGCCGTCCGCATCAGCTCGGCCAATCGCACCGACCCGACCATCAGATCGGGCGCCCACCGTCCGACGAGCGGATGCTGACCTTCGTAGTACTGGATGTCGGCACCGGAGATCAGGTCCGCGATCCGCTGCACGTTCCGCGGATCATTCAAGAACTCGCCGAACAGTTGCCGCATCGCGGTGACCTCGTTGCCTGGTGCAATCAACGCGGACTGGGCCTGCGTCTGCATCACTACCCGCTCCCCCACCGGCCGCCGCTCGGCCTCGTACGTGTCGAGCAGACCCGCCGGCGCCGTACCCTGCACCTCGGCCGCCAGCTTCCACCCGAGGTTGACCGCATCCTGCAGCCCGAGGTTCAGCCCCGGCCCACCAATCGCGGAATGCACATGCGCAGCATCGCCGACCAGCAACACCCGGCCCGACCGGAAGGTCGAAGCCAACCGACTGTTGCCGCCGACAAGCCGCCGCATCTGCCGCGCACCCTCACCCGTTGGCTCGACCAACGGTAGGTGTACGCCGAGCACTCGATCGGTGCTCGCCTGCAACTCGGCGAACGTCATCTCCTCGTCCGGCGGCGTGTCCCACTCGCCGGTGCTGATCGCGGGAAGCCGATCCTTGAACGCCGCCCAGACGAACAGGCCACGCTCCGTCCGCTGATGCATGAACGGCGGCACCACGCCGTACCCCGGGATCTTGAGCAGGCCGTCCTCGACGTACTCCGGGGACACCGCAGCGCTGCCAGTCCGCGACACCATCTTGTCGTTGGTGACGCCAGGGAAGTCGATCCCGGCCAGCTTGCGGGTGACGCTCTTGCCGCCGTCGGCGCCGACCAGGTACGCGGCTCGTAGCTCGTACTCCCCGTCCGGCCCGGACAGCGAGACCGTGACCCCGTCCGCGTCCTGGGTGAACCCGATCAGCTCGTGACCGCGCCGGATCTCCACCCCGAGTTCGAGCGCCCGCTCCTGCAGGACCTCCTCGATGCGGACCTGCGGCACCTGCAGCAGATAGACCGGGTTGTCCTCGAGTAGGTCGAGCCGCAACGGCATCGCGCCGAAGACGAATCCGGGAGTGGGTTGCGGCGCACCCGTCGTACCGCTCAATCGCTCGAAGAGGCCGCGTCGGTCGAGCATCCGCACGACCTGTCCAACCAGGCCGTTGGCGCGTGGCACCGTACTGCGTTCCGGCAGTTTCTCGAGCACGATCGGCCGGACTCCGGCCAACCGCAGTTCGCTGGCGAGCATGAGACCGTTCGGTCCGGCTCCGGCGATGATGACTTCTGCGTCCATGACGTTTCCCTCCACTTGGGCATGACTGACCACCCCGGCGACTGACCGGGGATCAAGAAGTTGTGTGCTATTCCGGAACTGGCAGGCCGGCTTCGACCTGGTCGAGCGCCTCCGTCAGCAGGTCGGCGATCGACCGCGGCGGATCGGCCCGCAGCCACTCGGCCATCACGACCCCGCGGGCCGCGCCGATGACCTCTGCGACGAGCCGCGGATACAACCCCGACGCGCCGGTCCGGTCGGCGATCGCGGCCGCCAGCTCCTCGCCGACGCGGGCGTACGCTCGCGCGATCGCACCCTGCAGCGCGGGCTCGGTCATCATCAACCGGATGCCGTTGAGCCACTGCTCGTCCGGTGGCCGCCGCCCGCCGTGACCCTCCTCGCCGAGCGCGAAGTGGGCCTCGATCGCGGCCCGGATCGCCACCCACAACGGCTCGTCGGCCGGCCGCGCGCGGAGCTCCTCGGCGATCTTCAGACTGCGATCGACCTCGCGGGCGGCGATCGCATCGGCCTTGCTGTCGAAGTAGTTGCGGAATGTCCGCAGCGAGACCCCGGCCTCGGCGGCGATGTCCTCGATCCGCACCGCGCCGTACCCGCGCTCGACGGCGAGCCGGACCGCCGCCCAGCTCAGCGCGATCCGGGTCTCCTGCTTCTTCCGCTCCCGCAATCCTTCGGCCATGACTCGACCGTAACAGAACTTGCCCAAAGAGCAAAGATGCCTTTTAGGCAAATTTATCCGAACCCGGGAATCCTTCAGGCCAGGCGTGGTTGGGTTACGACATGACGGTGTCCCCGCTGGTCTGGGTGCTGACGTTGCTGGCGATCGTCGGCCTGCTGCTGTTCGACTACTTCTTCCACGTCCGGTCGGCCCATGTCCCGACGCTCCGCGAGGCCGCGATCTGGTCCGCCCTGTACGTCGGGATCGCGATCATCTTCGGACTCGGCACGCTCGTCATCGGCGGCACCGAGATGGGTTCGGAGTACTTCGCCGGGTACGTCACGGAGAAGGCGCTGTCGGTCGACAACCTGTTCGTGTTCCTGATCATCATGACCGGCTTCCGGGTGCCGCGGGAGAACCAGCAGAAGGTGCTGCTGGTCGGGATCGTGGTCAGCCTGATCGCCCGGGCCGCGTTCATCTTCGCCGGCTCCGCACTGCTGCACACCTTCTCCTGGGTGTTCTACCTGTTCGGGATCGCGCTGCTGCTGACCGCCGGCAACATGCTCAAGCCGGAGACCGAGGAGTCGCACCAGGCGCAGAACATCGTCGTACGGCTGGCCCGAAGACTCTTCCGGACGAGCGAGGAGTACGACGACGACCGGCTGACCACTGTGGTCAACGGGCGCCGGATGCTGACGCCGATGCTGCTGGTGATGGTCGCGATCGGCGCCACCGACCTGATGTTCGCGCTCGACTCGATCCCGGCGATCTTCGGCCTGACCCAGAACGTGTACGTCGTGTTCACCGCGACCGCGTTCAGCCTGCTCGGCCTGCGGCAACTGTTCTTCCTGCTCGACGGGCTGCTGGACCGGCTGATCTACCTGTCGTTCGGACTGGCCGCGATCCTGATGTTCATCGGCGCCAAGCTGATCCTGCACGCACTGCACGAGAACAACCTGCCGTTCGTCAACGGCGGCGACCACGTCGACGTGATGGAGATCAGCACCGGCCTGTCCCTGGCCGTCATCCTCGTGGTCCTGCTGATCACGATCTTCGCGTCCCTGTTCAGCACCCGCGGCCGAACGGTCACCGCGATGGCCCACATCCGCCGCGACGCGAACGCCTACCTCGACCCGGAGTACACCGACGACCCGGGCGAGCGCGAGCGCGTCTTCCAGCGACTCCTCCGCGCCCGCGACCACATCACCGACCTAGGCCCAAAGGCCAAACAACACGTCCTCAACGAAGCCGACCTCATGGCCCTCTGCCGCCAAGTAGGCGAAGCCCACGCCGAAGCCCACGCAGACCACGAAATCCGCCCCTCCCTCTAACCCGCCACGATCAGGCCCTGGGCAGCCAGACGCGCATGGCACCGATCTCTCGGTTCGCCCACGCGTAGTACGGGATGGCGACCACGTCGACCTCGTCGCCGGTGGAGTCCTGCACGTCCGGCTCGAACGACCAACCGGGTCGATGCCCGGTCCCCGCTTTCCCGCGAGCCTTCAGCACAGTCAACCCGCCCAGCAGCTCCGACGCCTCGGCAGTGGGTGCCTCTGGCAACAAGTGCAGGTCGTCGACATTCGCCTGGTTGTCGGCCTGCTCGACCGCATAGACGAGCGGCCCACACTCCAGAGCAACACACCCACGGACGGCATCGATGCGTGGATCTGCACCTACTACTCGCGGTGTGAGCGGCAGAACCAGCTCGATCTCGGAAGCCTCCACCCGGGCATACCCACCCGCAGCAACCTGGTCACCGTTCACCGTGGCTCCCTCCGCCCAGCTGGGAATGCGGAGCTCGACAACAGTTGGTTTCGGAGCCGTGATCCGGACCGTGCCGTCCCAGGGGTAGGCGGTTTCCACCTGTAGATCGCCTATCACACCGGTCGCGTACTGGTGGATCTGCACCGCGTCGTCGGTCGTCGTCGCGAGGTAGCCGTCGAGGCTGGACAGGGTGCGCATGATGTTCGGCGGGCAGCATGCGCAGTCGAACCACCCGCGCCGCCCGAGCGCCGGACTCCGCCCGTTGTCCGGATACGCCGCCCCGCGCAGCTGGAGCGGGTTGACGTAGAAGTACTCCGTCCCGCTCAACGACACGCCCGCGAGGAACCCGTTGTAGAGCATCCGCTCGAGAGCATCGGCGTACGACGCCTCGCCCGTCGCGAGCAGCATCCGCCAGGCCCACTGGATCCCGCCGATCGCCGCACAGGTCTCGGCGTACGCGCGGTCCGGCGGCAGCTCGTACTCGTCGCCGAACGCCTCACCCTCCCAGCGCGCACCCAGACCGCCGGTGACGTACGTCTTCGTCGACCACATGTGGTCGAACTGCCGCTTCAGAGCGTCGAGCAACTCCGCGTCGCCGGTCTCCAGCGCGACATCGGTGGCACCAGCGGCCAGGTAGACCGCGCGGACCGAGTGCCCCTCGACCGACGTCGCCTCGCGGACCGGGACGCGGTCGGAGAAGTACGCCGGTGCGTGGCCGTGGTTCTCGATGATCCCGTGACCGCGGGCGTCCACGAACCACTTGGCCAGCTCGAGGTACGCCGCCGTACCGGTTTCTCGATAAAGCTCGACCAGGGCCATCTCGATCACCGGGTGGCCGTCGACGTCCACGGTCTTGCCGTCGCCGAAGGTCGCGACCAGATGATCGGCGAGCTTGGTCGCCACGTCGAGCAGCGCGCGGTCGCCGGTGCAGCGGACCTGCGCGACCGCGGCCTGGATCAGATGGCCGGCGCAGTAGTGCTCATGGCTCCAGACGAGTTGCTGGTAACGGCCCTCGTCGCCGTACCGGAGCTGGACGACCGAGTCGAGGTAGCCGTCCTCGCGCTGCGCGGCCGAGACGATCGCGGTCAGGTCGCGGATCCGCTTGAGCAGGTCCTCGTCGGGGTTGCGTCCGTACTCCCAGGCGGCGGCCTCGAGCCATTTGTAGACGTCGGAGTCGGCGAAGACCGGGCCGATCGCCTCGCCTTCGCCGATGCCGGCGGCGAGCCGGAGGTTCTGCAGATTGCCGGCCTTCTCGAGCTGGTCCTGGCCGCTGGGGATCGCGTCGGCGCCGTTGCGGGCCTGTCGCGGCGACCAGAAGCCGCCGGTGATCGTGGCCTGTCCGAGGCCGAGCGGGCGTCGGCGGCCCTTCGTCGTGGCGGCGGGGCTGCGAGGGGCTGTGCTCATCGCGCGGCTCCTGAGTTAGGAAAATCCGGAACACGTTTTCCTGCACGAAGGTAGAGAGCCAAGCGCTGAAGGTCAAGCCCTCACGGCACAGTTCGGCTAGGCTTCCGGAAACTTCGGAAAGGAGTTGCCGGATGCGCTCGCAACCGCGGATCACGGATGTTGCCGCGTTGGCGGGCGTCGCCACGAGCACGGCGTCCAAGGCGCTCAACGACACCGGTCAGCTCCGCGAAGAGACCCGCGAGCGGGTACGCCGGGCCGCCGAGCAGCTCGGGTTCACACCGGACAGCCGCGGCCGGGCGCTGTCGTCCGGGCGCAGCTTCACGGTCGGGCTGATCACCACCGACAGCTCCGGGCGGTTCAGCATCCCGATCATGCTCGGTGCCGAGGACGCACTCAGCGCCGGTGAGATGGCGCTCGTCCTGTGCGACACCCGCGACGACCCGCTGCGCGAACAGCACTACCTGAAGTCGCTGGTGTCCCGGCGGGTGGACGGCATCATCGTGACCGGCCGCCGGACCGAGCCGCGGGCGCCGATCGACGTACCCATCCCGGTCGTCTACGCCTTCAGCCCGTCGACCGATCCGGACGACACCTCGGTGATCGTCGACGATCACGGCGGTTGCGGCTCGACCGTTCGGCACCTGCTGTCGCTGGGACGGCAGCGGATCGCACACGTCACCGGGCCGGACTCCCACCACAGCGCCCGGGTCCGCGCCGCGGCCACGGTCGAGGCAGCGGGCGACGCGCTGGCCGGCGAGCCGTTGCACGGCGAGTGGAGTGAGCGGTGGGGCCGGCATGCGGTCGACGTACTGCTCCGGACGCAGCCGAGCGTCGACGCGATCTCCTGCGGCAGCGACCAGATCGCCCGCGGCGTCTGCGACCGGCTGCGCGAGCTCGGGCGCTCGGTGCCGGACGACATCGCGGTCTCCGGCTACGACAACTGGTCGGTGATGGCGCTGGCGAGCCGTCCGCCGCTCACCACGGTCGACATGCAACTCGAGGAACTCGGCCGCCGGACCGCCAACCTGCTCCTCGACGCCATCGCCGGCTCGACCCACAGCGGTCCGCTGGAGCTACCGACCCGCCTGATCACCCGGGAATCGACGTTGGGCACCTGAAACGTCACCCGTTCGACCGCTGCTGGTTGCCGAAGCCCGTCTAGATTGAGTCAGGTGCTGCGCAAGCTCCTGATTGGCGTAGCGGTGATCGCCACACTCGTGGCGGGGGTGGGCACCGCACGTCTGGTTCTTGATCCCACCGGTGGCGTCGTGAAGCAGCTGACGTATCTGCGGACCGAGATCGAGGGCGGGGCTGATCGGGCCGCGCAGAAGCAGTTCCCGGAGGGGTACTTCTTCCTCAACGTGCTCTACGGGCTCAGCTGGGTCCAGGTCGGGCTCGACGACCCGGCGCGGTCCGTCGACGCGACCGCGGAGGTCCGCTGGGCGCTCGACCGGCTCGCCGCGACGGACGGGACCGCTCCCTTCGACGAGTCGCTGCAACCGCAGTACGGCGTCTTTTACGCGGGGTGGACGAACTGGCTGCGCGGCGGCCTGATCGCGCTCGGTCACTCCGACGCCGCCGATCTCGACACGTTCACCAGCGAGTCGGTCGAGATCGCGACCGCGTTCCGGACCGCGAGTACGCCGTACCTGCCGTCGTACCCAGGTCAGGCCTGGCCGGTCGACTCGGTCGTCGCGATCGCCTCGCTCCGGCAGTACGACGCACTGGTCGCGCCGCGGTTCGGGCAGATCGCGCGGAACTGGGTCACGGCGGCGAAGACCAAGCTGGACCCGGCGACCGGTCTGCTGCCGCACCAGGTCGCGCCGCAGGTGTCGGGGGCGCGCGGTTCGTCGCAGGCGATGATCCAGCGGTTCCTGGTGGACATCGATCCGACCTTCGCGCGAACGCAGTACGAGATCTTCAAGGACAAGTTCGTCACCGGGGTCGGCGTTCGGGAGTACCCGAAGGGGACCGGCGGTAAGGGCGACTCCGACTCGGGGCCGCTGATCCTCGGGATGAGTCTGTCCGCGACCGTGGTCACCGTCGGCGCCGCGCGGGTGCACCACGATCCGCTCGCCGGCCGGCTGGCCCGTGAAGGCGAGCTGCTTGGGCTGCCGCTCACCGGGCTCAAGACGAAGCGGTACCTGTTCGGGGCGGTGCCGATCGGGGACGCGTTCCTCGCCTGGTCCACCTCCGCCCGGCCGCTGGTCGCCCCCGAACAGGCGAAGCTCGACGGCGGCTCGGGCTGGTGGAGATTGCCCTGGCTGGTGGTGCTGTGGTTGCCGGCCCTGATTCTCTGGGGCGCTCTCCGGCTCAGGCACCGCGGTCGAAGACGGAGGCGTGCGCATTAGGGTGGTCGGGTGCAACGGATCTCGTCGCGGAACGCCCGGTTCCAGGTATGGCAGGCGTCGCTGACCAATCGGACCAAGCGGCAGCGGGCCGGTGAGTTCCTGGTCCAGGGGGTGCGGCCGATTTCTGTTGCCGTCGACAACGGATGGCCGGTGCGGACGGTGATCACCGACGCGTCCCGGCCGTCGTCACGGTGGGCGTCGGAGTTGCTGCAGCGGCTGCCGGGGGTCGAGCAGGTCGCGATGGCGCCGGAGTTGCTGGCGGAGCTCGGCGAGAAGGACGATCCCGAGCTGATCGCCGTACTCGAACTGCCGGCTGATGATCTCGATCGGATCCCGGTCGGGCCCGAGTTCCTCGGGGTCGTCTTCGACCGGCCGACCGGGCCGGGGAACATCGGCTCGATCATCCGGTCCGCGGACGCGTTCGGCGCCGACGGGGTGATCGTCACCGGACACGCGGCCGACATCTACGACCCGAAGGCGGTCCGCGCGACGACGGGATCGCTGTTCGCAATTCCCGCCGTACGCGCGGCCTCCCATCGTGAGGTGCTCGACTGGGCCGGCCGATCCGAGGTCCCGATCGTTGTCGTCGGCACCGACGAGCACGGTTCGGCCAACGTTTACGACTTCGACTTCACCCAGCCGGTGCTGCTGCTGATCGGCAACGAGACCGCCGGTCTGAGCACCGCCTGGAAGGAAGCCGCCGACCAGCTGGTCCGCATCCCGATCACCGGCTCAGCCAGCTCCCTCAACGCAGCCAACGCCGCAACCGCAGTCCTGTACGAAATCTCCCGCCAGCGCTCAGGCGGTGCAGAGTAGTTCGCTGTGGAGGATGGAGACCCAGCCGTCGGGGGTGGTGGTCCAGGTCTTCCAGGCCTGTGAGATCGCTTCGAGCTTCTCCTCCGGTACGCCGGATGCGCGGGCCTGGTCGGCGAGGGCGGACTTCAGGATGCGGTCCGCCCACATGCCGCCCCAGAAGGCACGGTCCTCCGGGTTGGTGAACGCCCAGGTGGACGTGGTCGCGTCCACCTGCTCGAAGCCCGCCGCCAAAGCCCAGGACAGTAGGCGCCGACCGGCGTCCGGTTCGCCGCCGTTGGCGCGCGCCATTCGCTGGTAGAGCGCCATCCATTCGTCCAGCTCGGGCAGCGCCGGGTACCAGACGAAACCGTGGTAGTCCGAGTCGCGGACCGCGACGATCCCGCCGGGCTTGCAGACGCGACGCATCTCGCGCAACGCCTGCACCGGATCCGCGACGTGCTGCAGGACTTGGTGCGCGTGTACGACGTCGTACGTGTCGTCGGGCAGGTCCAGCGCGTGTACGTCGCCGGCGACAAACTCGATGTCGATGTCCAGGTTGGCGAAGGTCGCCCTAGTGATGTCGAGCGCCGCCTCGTTCGCCTCGAGCGCGGTCGTCGGCCCGGGCTCGACCAGCCGGGCCAGGTCGGCGGTGATGGTGCCGGGACCGGCGCCGACGTCGAGCAACGACATTCCGGGCCGCAGGTGCGGAAGCAGATAACCGGCCGAGTTCTCGGCGGTCCGCCAGCTGTGCGACCGCAGTACCGACTCGTGATGTCCGTGCGTGTACACGTTGTTCATCCCAGGCTCCTTTGCCCTCTTGACCCTCCCCACGCTAACTCAGAGTCTTGATAAATGAGACATATCATCTTGATATACGAGACGATGTTCATGACCGAATATGGCCAGACCCGGGGCCGGTGCGCGGGCGAACCTTGAGGTACTTCGAACCACACCTCAGGAGGAAACAGATGTTGGCAAAGGTCTTTCCGATCAAGCTGAAGGACGGCAACCAGGCCGCCGCCGAGGCGATCGTGCAGGAGTTCGCGCCGAGGGGGCCGGGCGCGGAGGAGGGCACGCTGTCGTTCCGCGTGTACCGCGATCCGGCGAAGCCGGACTACCTGTTGTTCGTCGAGCACTTCGCGGACCAGGCGGCGTACGACGCACACACCGGATCGTCGGCGTACAAGGAACTCATCGCGGGCGGGTTCGCCGACCTGATCGTCGAGTTCGTCGAGATCGACCACGAACTGCTGGTCAGCCTGTGAGCACTCAGAACGAGTTGGCGCGGCGGCTGCGTGAGCTGCACGGGCAGCCGCCGCTCGTGCTGCCGAACGCGTGGGACGCCGGTTCGGCCCGCGCGATCGAGGCCGCGGGTGCGACCGCGATCGCGACGACGAGCGCTGGCGTCGCGTGGGCCGCCGGGGTGGACGACGCCGGCGGTCTCAACCGGGAGTCTGCGGTCGTAGTACTCCGGGCTATCTGCAAGGCGGTCGCGGTGCCAGTCACGGCCGACATCGAGGCCGGGTACGGCGATGTCGCGGGAACGGTCACCGATGTCATCGAGGCAGGCGTCGTCGGCATCAACCTGGAGGACAGCACGGGTCGGGTCCTCGACGAACCCACTGTGCATGCCGAACGAATCAAGGCGGCCCGGGCCGCGGCAGTTGCCGCCGGCATCGAGCTGGTGATCAACGCGCGAACCGACACCTACCTGTTCGGCGACAAGACCGGGACACTCGAGCGCGCGAAGCTGTACGCCGACGCAGGCGCGGACGTGCTGTTCGTGCCCGGTGTGGTCGATGCGGCAACGATCACCGAGCTCGTTGCGGGATCACCGCTGCCGCTCAACGTGATGGTGGGCCCAGGCGCGCCGAGCGTTGGCGAGCTCGCGGAACTCGGGGTGGCTCGAATCAGCGTCGGCCCGGCGATCACAAGCGCGGCGTACGCGCTGGCGACCGCTGCGGCGAAGGAGATGCTGACCAGCGGCACCTACGAGACGCTGGTCAGTCGATAGACGGCGGCGAGCGAGCGCCACGGCCGCAGGCGCTCGCTCTCGCCGGCCAGCGGCCACGCGTCACGGGCACCGAGCCGCAGCGCGATCTCTTGTGCAGCACGGGTGCTCGTGACGGTCTCCAACGAGCGGACCAAACCCTCGAGATCAGCCTCGAGCACAATGTTGCCGTCAGCAACTTCACGTGCGAGCGGCCCGACCAGCTCGGCGCCGGTCAACGCCTCCGGCCCTGGGAACGCGTGGGTCAGCCCGTGACCGAGCCCCGCGACAGGTACGCCGTACACCTGGACGAGCTTCTGCAGCGCCTCGGTCGCATCGTCCGTAGGCAGTTGATCGCGGACGACCGCTTGGACAGCGACCTCGAACGGACCCCAGGCGCCGGGCACGCGGACACCAGGACGAGCCGCAACCAACGGGCCGAGGTCCGGGTCAGCGGAGAGATGGGCACGAGCTCGGATCGGCTCGCAGTCCAGACCGGCCAGGCACGCGGCGCGGTCGACGACATGCATGACGCCCTCCCAGAACGGAAGGTGCGCGCGGAGAAGCAGGTAGTCGTCGCCGCCCGCGCCGAGCTCTAGCACGCCCGGCTCGCCATCGAGCGAGATCGTCCGCCGGTACACCCCGTCCTCGACCGACTCGACACCCGGGATCGCGTGCGCTGCAAGGAAAGCGGCCGTCGCTTCCCAGTCGTACGGCGGGGTGAACGGCAATCGCAGTACCAGACCGCCGTCGGCCACCAAGCGATCGCCGCGACGCCGGCGATCGCGGAGCTCGCGGGGCGATGCACGGAAGATCTCCTGGATCGCCCGGTTGAACTGCCGCAGGCTGCCGAAACCGGAGGCGAACGCGATCTCCGCGATGCCCAGATCGGTGTCGTCCAGCAACCGCCGCGCGAAGTGCGCCCGCCGCGACCGGGCGAACTGATCCGGAGTCACGCCGAGGTGATCGTGGAACATCCGGCGCAGATGCCGCGCCGACACCCCGAGCCGCGTGCCCAGTGCCTCTTCGCCGGACTGGTCCAGCAGGCCGGCGATGATCAACTGCACCGCCCGGCAGACCAGCTCGGGCGCCTCGTCCGCGACCGTCCCGGCGACCCTATAGGGCCTGCAGCGCAGGCAGGCGCGATACCCGGCCGCTTCCGCCGCGGCCGGCAGCTCGAACGTGCTCACGTTCTCCGCGAGCGGCTTGGCGCCACAACCGGGCCGGCAGTAGATGCCCGTCGTACGGACCGCCGAATACGTCGTCACATCAGCACGGTAGCTGCGGCCACCGACAGTTCTGACGCGCTCCTTACACCGAGCGCTCTCAGTCAACGCTAAGGTACGGCGAGTGCATTCGAAACCGATGCTTGTTGTGGTGAGTGGTCCGCCCGGAACCGGAAAGACCACCCTCGCGCACCGGATCGCCACCGCGATCGGCTGCCCCGCCATCTGCCGCGACGAGATCAAAGAGGGCATGGCGCACGCGACCCCAGGTTTCGTGCCCGGCCCCGGCGACCCGCTCACGATGCGGACGCTGTCGACGTTCTTCGACGTGATCGGCCTGCTGATCGGCCGCGGTACGTCGGTGGTCGCAGAGGCAGCCTTCCAGGACCGCTTGTGGAACCCAGGCCTCAGCCCCCTCCTGGCCCGCGCCGACATCCGGATCGTCCACTGCACAGTGCCCGCCGAGGTCGCGCTCGCTCGGATCACCGCACGGTCCAGCTCGGATCCGCGCCGCTCCGCCCACGAGGACGCCCAGATCAGCCCCGACGCCCGGCTCCGAACCCACAACGCCTTCCAGCCGGTCGATCTGCCCGTCCCGTCCCTCACCTTGGACACCACTGGCGAACCGCCGCTGGATGAGGTCCTCGCGTTCTTGTCACGCTAACGACAGGAGGTAGTCGCCTCGCGGCGGCTGCGCACGAGGCGCTCAGGCGGGAGTTGGACGAGCGTGGTGGACTACCTCCTGTCGTTAGCGCTTCGCCGAGAGGATTCACATGACTACAGCAGCTGCGGCCGGGACCTGGAAGCTGGGCGACGTCACGGTCAACCGGATGGGCTTCGGCGCCATGCGGATCACTGCGAACCCGGATCGCTCGGTCGCGATCGCCGTACTGCGTCGTGCTCTTGAGCTCGGCGTGGATCACATCGACACGGCTGCGTTCTACGCGTCGCCGGGTGGGACGCTGCAAGTGGGCGAGGGCGAGAAGCGGTACGCGAGCGAGTTGATCCGCGAGGCGTTGGCGCCGTACCCCGATGGTTTGACGATCACCACGAAGGTCGGGCCGGGTGAGGATCCGGAGCGCGGGTTCTACAACGCCACGACGGCCGGGGAGTTGCGGGAGCAGGTGGAGACGAACCTGCGGCAGCTCGGCGTCGACAGCCTCGACGTGGTGAACCTGCGGATCATGAAGAAGCCCGGCGAGGACTCGATCACCGAACGCTTCGGCTGGCTCGCGGAGTTGCGTGACGAGGGCCTGATCCGGCAGCTCGGCGTCTCGAACGTGCGGATCGACCACATCGAGGAGGCGCTCGCGATCGCGCCGGTGGTCTGCGTACAGAACAGCTACGCCGTCGACCAGCGCCGCGACGAGGACGCGTTGATCAGCTTCTGCGCGGACCACGGGATCGCGTACGTCCCGTTCTTCGCGATCGCCGGCTCGTCCCGCGAGGGTGGCGCAACCACCGATCATTCAGCAGCCGTCGAGGCGATCGCCACCGCCCACTCGCTCACCCCACAACAGGTCCGCCTCGCCTGGACCCTCAACCACTCCCCCAACATCCTCGCCATCCCCGGCACCGGCAACCCAACCCACCTAGAACAAAACATCACCGCCGCAGCCCTGACCCTCACCCCCGAAGAACTCGCCACCCTGGACTGATCAGGTCAGCTGATTGCGGCTTGGATGGCTGGGACGATTTCTTCGGACCAGCGGATTACTTGGGTTTCGTAGGGTTCGGCGCCGCGGGGGAAGAGGGTGAAGCCGGCGGCGTTGTGGGTGAGGACGGCGTCGGTGAGTTCTTCGATCCATTGGGCTGGGGAGCCGCCGATCCAGCGGCCGTCTTCGTCGCGGGTACGGCGAAGTGGTGTGGCGGTGATCGATCCCGGGAAGTTGTAGATGGTCGCGATGTCGGAAGGCTTGCGGCCGACCGCGAGCGCGGCGTCGTCGATGATCGGGCGGGATCGGCGGTAGCGGTCGCTCAGCCAGTCGGCGGCGCGGCCGGGGATCCAGCCGTCGGCTTGCCGGCCGGTCGCGGCGAGCGACTTCGGGCCGTTCGAACCCGTCCAGATCAACGGCGCGGGTACGGCGGCAGGCCGGAGCTCGCCGATCGGATAGTGCTTGGTCGGAGCCGGGCGGCCGCCGTCGGACATCGAGTGGACCAGCTGCATCGCTTCCTCGAAGGCCTCGACCTGCTCGGCCGGACGCTGCTCCGGAACGCCCATCGTGGTGATCCGATCCATCGCTCCCCCGGCGCCGAGTCCGAGGATGAACCGCCCACCGGACAACGCGGACAGCGAGGATGTGGTCCGGGCCAGCAAAGGGGCCGGGCGCAACGGCAGGTTGGTCACGTTGACGAACGCGGACAGTCGCTCGGTCCGGCCGAGAAGGAACCCAACCCCGGCGTACCCCTCGAGCAGGTCGGCGACGTACGGGTGATCGGACAGGCTGACGTGGTCGAGCCCGGCCTCGTCGGCCCGTTGGGCCAGCCGCAGGATCGTGGGTACGTCGCGGATCTGGTCCGGTGAGCCGTAGCCGAATTTCACCGTCATCGGAGCCTCCTCAAGTAGTTCGATGTCCTAACTAGTAGTACCACGAACTGTTAGAACTACAAACTATTCGGCTACCGGACTACTATGTGAGACATGGCGACGACGACCGCACAGGATGAGGAGCTGGCCAGCGCCCTGGTCCAGACGATGCACCGGCTGCAGGACCTGCACGCCGAGAGCAGCCGGCCGCTCGGGCTCACCCCGCAACAGGCCCACCTGCTGTGCGTTCTCCTCGGCGGACCACTCGGGATGACCGAGCTCAGCCGGGTCCTGAGCATCGAGCGCTCCAGCCTGACCAGCATGGTCGATCGCCTCGAACGTCGCGACCTGGTCGCCCGCACCGCCAACCCCACTGACCGCCGCGCCTGCCACATCGAGCTCACCACAGACGGCAAGTCCCTGGCCCACGACGTCCACAACGCCGTCGTCGCCCGCATCGAAACCCTCACCGCGGACCTCTCGGCCAGCACCCGCAAGACCCTCATGACCGCCCTGCAGTCGATCCTCGCCCAGGCCTGAGGTACGCCGACCTGGGCGACGTGGATCGGCTGGTCAGTCGCGGCGCGGGCGCCGCAGAGTAAACGCCTCGAACTCGCGGAGGTCGCCGCCGGGGCCGAGTACGTCGTAATAGGTGACGGCGATCGAAGTCTGACCGCCGGGGTGACCGGGGTCGACGGTGAACCTCGCGAAGCCGTACGGGTAGGCGGCGTTGCGCGAGGCGGACCAGGGCGCAGGCTCCGTCACGTAGACGGGCGGGCGCTTGCCGGTCGTGGGATCGGGCGTGCCGACCGACGTGATCACACGGCAGGCCGGCGGATTGAACAGGACTCCGTTCGAGCCCACCGACGTACCGCCGCCGCCGATGACCATGTGGACCGTGCCCTTCGTCGTGTCCACGACATCGGTCCGGGTGGCGGTCGGGATCGGGGTCAGCGTCTGATTGGGCTGCTGGCCGCGGATCGGGTGCGAGCGCTCGTAGTGGTGCTCGTGTCCACAGACCACGAGGTCGACGCCGTACTTGTCGAACAACGGGACCCACTCCTGCCGGATGCCGAGGTCGGCGCCGTTGGCCTGGTCGGCGCTGCTGACCACGACCTGGTGCATGCAGACCACGATCCAGTCGATGTCGTGGTTGGTACGCGTCGCCTTGAGTTCCTTCTCCAGCCAGGCTTTCTGCGCACCTTCGGAGTACCCGCGGACGTAGCTGTTGCCGCCGTCCTGGTAGCAGATGTCGTCGTTCGCCAGGCTGATCACGCGCACCGAGCCGACCGTGAACGCGTACCAGAGTCCGCGCGTCACGTCGGTCTGACCGGCTTGGCGGGGCAGGGCGAAGTACGTCTGGTACGCCTCGTAGCCGATCGGGCCGTTGCCGAGTTCGTTCTCGTGGTTGCCTGCGGACGGCATCCACGGGCGGTTGCGGGCGCTGCGGGTGTTGTTCTCCCAGAAGTCGTTCCAGGTCCGAACCCGGTCGTCGGCCAGGTTGGCGTAGCAGAGGTCTCCGTTGAACAGGTGGAACAACGGGCGGACCCGCTCCACCCCGGCGGTGACGTCGCCCGCGGCCGGCGAGCCGAGGTTGTCGTTCACGAACGGCGGGTTCGGGATCGTCACGCCGGCCGGCGGCACGTACCGCTTGCCCAGGGTCGGCGTGCCCTGGTCGCCGAAGCTGGTGAAGGTGAACTTCGCGCGGCCCTTCGGAGCGGTGTGGAAGGTGCCGAACTCGGCCTCAGCCCCATCGTGTACGGCGCCGTACACGTAGTCGGTGTTGGGACGCAGCCGACCGGCGCGAGCGTGGTAGACGTACACGATCTGCCCGGACTTGGCGTCGGTGTAGTTCGTGCCGACCGCGGTCACGGTCCGCTCGAAGTCCCCGTCCGGTCCACCGAGCAGTACGCGCGGCCGTCGTACCGGCTGGCGAGTGTGCCAAGAGACGATCACCTCCGTCGCCGGGTCGACGCCGAACTGCAGATGCAGCCCGCCGACCCGAGGCGTCGTGACCGGATCGGCGGCAGCTGCCGTCTGCAGGACCGGAGCGGCCTGAGCGGGCGCCGCTGTCGTCAGCAGCGACCCGCCGGCAACCACCGTGGCAGACGCGAGAAATCCACGCCTTGAGAAGTGCGACTCGAACAATTCTTCGTCATCGATCACACCCTCACGCTGAGCGCCCCAGATGAATCCGGGGCCAATTCACTACCGCCTGCCGCCAAACTCCCAGGGATGCACCTCGGCATCCGCAACCTCGATCAGCTTCGCGGCTGCCGCTGCATCAGGAGCCTCGACCAAGGCGGCGCGGCCGATGTGCGTGTCTCCGTCGAGCAGGTCGCCGTACACGATGAGGTGGTCGGAGCTGAGTGGCCGCGAGGCGTCCTTAGTGAGGACGAGGTAGCGGCCGTAGCCCTCGACCGTGGTGGTGAACTCCCACATCGTGCGGCCGGTGTGGTTGTCGAAGCGGTACAGCTCGATCGTCTCGAACGCGCCGCCGAGGTAGTACGGCTCCTTATAGACAAAGGCGTTCAACGCCTCCGAGTCCGGGAGGTCGACGATGTGCAGGCTGCCGGTCGACTCCTCCCGGTCCTCGGTGAGCGTCGGACCGCGGGCGATCAGCTCCTCGGCGTACCGGTCCATGAAGGCCCAGTGCTCCTCGGTCAGCTCGCCCTTCAGCTCGCCGATGCCGGCCCGATCCCGGCCGTAGACGAAGTACTGCGTCACTTGGCGGCGAGGTGCAGACGGAGGATGGTGTCGTAGTCGACGACCTCCACGCCGGCGGCGGGCACGACGGTCTCCTGGGACGGGACGATCAGCAGCTTGCGCGGCTCGTTCACGTCGACGTCGTACTTCGTCTTGACCTGGGACCGGTTCTCCTCGGTGGCGAAGTACTCGGCGTACTGCGTGAGGTCGGCCGCGCTCTCGCTGACCGGGATCCGGAAGACGCGACGGCGCTTCTTGCCGTTGACCACGTCGACGACCGGGAGCTCGAGCCGGCCGATGATGTGGCTGCCGTCCGCGCGCTCCAGGATGAAGTCAGGGTGCAGCTCGTCGAGCGAGGGCTGCCGGATCAGCCGGGTCGCGCCGAACGCGGACAGCAGGATGGTCTCGTTCGCGTCCAGGAACTGATCGACGGTCGCGTCCTGCAGACCGTGCGCGAGGTACGTGCTCTCGAACGCCTCGGCCTTCAGCTCGGCCGCATCGATCGGCAGGCTGAGCGTGCCGACCGGGTCGAGGTGCGGGCGGGAGTTGATGTAGTTCCGCAGGAAGTCGAGGTACTTGTCGGCCGGCTCCGAGCGGTGGATCGCCAGCGCGAAGAACACCCAGTGCGGCCGCAGCGAGTCGCCGGCCGTCTGCACGAGCAGCGTCCGGTCGAAGGTCGAGTAGTTGCCGGGCGCGAACCGGAGCAGCTCGTCTGCCGGGCCGACCACCTCGTTCCCCAGCATCTTCACGGCGCTCGGGAACCGCTCGTCCAGCGCCCGCCGACCGGCCTGGGTCGCGATCGTCGCGTCGCTGAACCAGTTCTGTCCTTCGAGGTTCGCCACCACGGTGCCGCCGTCGCCGAGTCCGAAGTACTCCTCGACGCTGCCCAGCTTCTGCCGGCGTACTTCGAGGCTCCGGTACTCACGGCTCAGTCCGACGAGCTCGAGGATGTTCCAGTCCGGGGTCTCGGTCAGCACCATCATCCGCGGGAACAGCATCGGCCCCGGCAGCTCGGTCCGGTGGCTCACCGGCAGGTGCTCGCTCACACCCTTGAGGTGCTCGCCCCAGAACTGCCCGTTCACCTTCACGAACTCAGTCGGTTTCATCGTTCTCCTCGCTCAGACACGCCAACACAACCAACAACCCCTGCCTGAGCTGACCCTATTCCCCGCTAGCGGAGAGCGATCAGCGCGTCCGTGCTTCTGATCAGGACCAGGTTGCCGGCGACAGTCGCGCCGAAGCCGCAGTTGATCGAGCTGTCCAGCTGACGGTAGACGACGGGGCCGTCGCCGACAGCGGCCAGCCGGCAGCCACGCGGGCCGTTCCCCATCAGAATCACCCGGCCGTCCGACGTCACGGCGTCCTCCCGCTGGTACGGCATCTCGACCGAGGTCGTCTCCACCGTCTGACCGGTGCCGGCGTCAACCGCGCGTACGACGGTGTGCGACTGGGACTGCGCCTGACTCGGGCAACTGATCAGCGCGACCCGGTTGCCGGCCGGCTCGACCCGGACCGGGCAGCCCCACTCGGCCGGAATCTCCGAGCGCCACTTCTCCTCACCGGAGTGCGGATCGATGCCGACGAGCCGCCCCGACTGGATTGCGACGAACAGGCCGCCGGCCGCGACCTCTTCGGTCATCACGGCATCCTTGGTCCAGAGCTTCTTCCCGTTCTCCAGATTGAGGCCGACAAGTTGACTGGGCTCGTTACCGCAGCTGTGGCCGAGCTCGACGACGGCAACGTCCGCGGTGCCGGTCGCACTGATGCCGGTGCAGCGACCAGGCTCGTACTTCCAGCGATTGGAGCCGTCGGTGTTCGTCCCGTACAGCTTGTCGGACCCTTTGCTGACCGTCTTGCCGGTGACGAGCGGGTCGTTGTCCTGGATGTCGTAGTCCCGGGTGCCGCTCGGCCAGGCGGCCGTGCGCTTCCCGGTGTCGGCGTCGAGGACGAGGTAGCCGAGATCGTCGTACGACAGGAGCACCTGCCGGCCGCCGTTCAGCGGGTAGAGATGCGGCGAGTCGTCGGTGTCGGAGCGCAGGTAACGCCAGCGGGACTTGCCGGTCGCGGGGTCGAGCATCTCGACCGCGCCGCGTCCGCGGGCGACCGCGATCCCGTCGGCGGTCATCACGACCTGCTGCACGCTGAGCCCGCCCGGGTTGCTCCACAGCGGCTCGCCGGTCAGCTCCGACCGTACGTCGAGATTGGCCGGCTGATGCTGGTCTTCCAGGTACTCGTTCGCGCCGACCAGGTAGGCGCGCTCGGCGGGGTCGATGACGAGGAAGAGCGCGAGGACGACCACGACGAACGCTCCGAGACCAGCGAGCCGCTGGCCGCGGTTCCGGCTGCCGTTCGGGGTGAACCTGGTGGCCGCGAAGGCCGCCGTACCGGCCACGATGAGCAGGATGGACAGGATCATCAGCAGCGGGACGCGCCGGCCGACTCCGGAGGCGCCGTTGGTGTCCGGGGTGCTCAGCCAGACGAACAGCACCCCGATGACGCCGACCGCGACCGGGATGGCCGCCACTATCCGGGCGTTGCGACGGACGGCCCAAGACACACCGATGACCGAGGCGAGCGCGGCGAGCATCAGCAGGACGGCGGGCCAAACCGAGTCTCCGCTGTACTCCGGAACGCGCCACGGCTGACGGATCGCGCTGACCCCCGCCACGAACGCGACCAACGCAGTCAGCACCGCGGTGACCGCGAGCCCCGCCCGCTGCCAGCCGCGCCACGGGTGCGGCGTCATACCGTCGAGAGTGGCCAGCTCATCTGTCAGATGTGCGCGCGCTGTCTCCTCGTACCGGTCGTGGGCGAGCTGCGTGCGATAGATCCGGTCCGATGCCAGCAACGCCTCGACCTGCTGACGCCGACCCCGTACGTCGTACTGCGAGTCCCGCCGTACCTCGGACGCGTGGGTCACGTACCGCGGATCCGCGTAGACCGAGTTGAGCGCATCCAGCAGAACCTCGCCGTTGGCGTCCTCCGGATCGGTCAGCCGGACGAGTCGCGCGACCTCGGCGGTCTGCACCGGGTTCACGCCGTACTTCGGCAGCAGCTCCTCCGCCAGCCGCGCCGACGCCTCGGCATCCTCCGCCGCCGTACTCCCCTTGTCGTGCGCGGCCCGATGGAACCAGGCAGCCAACCGCACGGCCTCCGGGTCCGTGCACAGCTGCTCCAACGAGTCGAGGGCCGTCAGCACACCGATGAGATACCGATCCCGATACGCGACCCGCTTCCCGCCGTACCGCCGGACGAGCTCATCAGCCAGCTCGCCTGCATCCGGTACGACGTCGTCCCACAACTCCCGTAGTCCAGCCACCCGCAGATCCTGACAGACCCTCGGGCCGTCGCCGGTTACTTTGGGGTGATCACCGGTTGCTTTGGCGTGATCACCGTTTGCTTTGGCGTGAGCGGTAGCCGTCGCGGATGAGGTCCAGCATGGCGTCGAGGCCGGCCGGGGTACGACCGGTCAGCGCGATCCCGTTGGCCAGTGCGAGCAGCTCCGTCACGGTCAGCTCAGGCCGGACAGCACCGGCCTCCTGGGCGCGGTCGAGCAGGCGTTCGGCCGCGGTCCGCATGGTGCTGTGCCACTCGTCGAAGCGGCTGCCGCGGGCTTCGTCGGGGATGGCCAGCGCGAGGTCGGTTTTGGTGGCGACGTGGTGCACGAACGCGCGAAGCCAATCGGTGAACGCCTGGCCAGGCTCGGTGTGATCCATCAACCGACGGCTGAGCTCGTCCAGCTCGACGACCTCCTCGGCGTACACGGCGACGAGCAGATCGGCCCGCGTCGCGAAGTGCCGGTACAAGGTGGCGTTGGCGATCTCAGCGGTCTTGGCGACCTCGTCCAGGGGCACGTCGGTACCGCGCTCGTCGAACAGTCGCCTGGCGGCACCGAGGATCGCGCCACGGTTGCGCTCGGCATCGACGCGGCGCGATCGCGTGCGGCTGACTGGCTGGCTTTCCGGGGACATCCCCGTTATCGTAGCAAGCCTAAACGGGGATCTCCCCGGAAAGGATCGATAGTCGTGCTCACAGCTGAAGACCGCTGGGCGATCGGCGAGACGATCTCCCTGCACGGACACCTGTTCGACGAAGGACAACTCGACAAACTGGACACCCTGTTCACCGCCGACGTCGTCTACGACGTCAGCGATCTGGGGTACGACGTTCTGGTCGGGATCGATGCGGTTCGCGATGCCGCGCTGGCACTCGGTGCCAACAATCCGCTCGCGCACATCGTCACCAACATCGTCATTACCGATGCCGAGGGCAACGACACCGCCGTCGTACGGTCCAAGGGCCTTGCCATCAAGACCGATCACACCTGCGGCACGGCGACGTACGTCGACACCGTCCGCCGGCAGCCGGACGGCTGGCGGATCAGTCACCGCAGGATCCTCGCCCGCCGCGAACCACTCGGCGGCCTCCCGGCCAGTCGTGGTCAGTAGGTCAGATCGTGGACGTTTACGCGGACCGTCTAGGTTAGGGTCGGCTAACTTGTCGATCGTTGCGGAGGCTGCGTGCAGAGGTTCCTTGCCGGCTGGGTGATGGTGAGCACGGAGTCCGGCCGCCTGCTGGATCACCCGGACGAGTTGGCCGTCGACCTGGCCGAGGTACGGCACGACGGCAACGGCGTCTACACGATCACCACCAGCACCAACGAACAACTCCGCCTGATCAAACGCGTCGGCCCGCTGCGCCCCGGCGTCACACTCGAGTACTCCGTCAGTCCGGCAGACAACGCAGTCGGTCCGGACGACCTTCCGGCCGCCGGCCCCGCGTACGACCGTGTCCCGACCGTCGAGCTGACGCTCTCGGAGCGGCTGGCGGACGACGAGATCGGCCCGGCGCTCGCTCGGGTCCTGGCCGAGTCGACCGCCGCCCGCGCACCGGACGGCGACCGGGTTTTCAGCCCCGGCGGTACGCCGGACCTCGACGTCGTACAGCGGCCCGCGGATGCGGGTCTTCGCGCCGAACTCCGCCAACGCGGCCGGCTCCCCGGCCAGGCGGCGCGGATCCGGGCCCTCGCTCTCACCATGGGTGTCGCCGACGGACAGCCGAACGCCGAACTGCTCCGCACGCTACTCACCGAGGAGGAGCGTCAGATCCTCGACCGCGCCGCCAACGGCGAGCGCCCGCTGGAGGACCGCGTCGACCGAGCCGGATACCTCGCGAAGGCCCTCGGCGGCTCCGGCGTCTCCTCGGTCGTGATCGGCACAGCCGCGGCGGCCTTCACCGGCAATCCACTCGTCGGCATCGGCATCGCCGTACCGACGATTGTGAACGCGACCGTCGGCTCGGCCGCCGAGCGGCAGTTGGACGGGCAGAAGGCGTCCGGCCGGAAACCGGCGTACAACGCCGAGCGCAAGCAGCGCGAGTACGACCATCCGGGTCTGCTCGGGCTTCTCGACGGCGCTGAGCGGACCCGTCCGCAGGCGGTGAAGATGCCGCGGGCAACGGCTTGGCGCAACTATCTGGTCCGGTACATCAAGCCGACGCTGGCCACGGCCGCCGTCGCGGGCGCGCTCACGCCGTTCGGCGTACCGGCGTTGTCGTCGGCCATGGTGATCGCGTCGTCTGCGCTGGCCAAGTCCCTCGCGGAACGACTGGTCGACACGAAGAAGCTGGAGTTCCGGCTGCGCCGGATCGACGCCACCGAGCGGCTGCGGCTGTCCGATCCCGAGCTGTACGTCAACCAACTGGCGACCGAGTTCTCCGAGCTGCGGGCGCGGCTCGACCGCGTGGTTGCCAGCCTCGATCCGGGGGCGCGACCAGCTGTGCCGGCGGTTCCTGCGGACGTCCCGGGGTCGCCGCCGTACCAGGTCGGACTCGCCGCGCAGCTGATCGAGAACGTCTCGGGCTCCGCGCGCCGCGCGCTCCTCGGCGGCAAGTCCGCATCCGCAGACCCGACAGCGTTGCAGAGCCTCCTGAGTGCGGCTGGTCCGGGCGTGCTCGGCGCCGTGACGGGCGCGATGGGCGACAAGTACTTCCTGAACCGCGACGAGGTCGCCCGGGATGCCTCCAAGCAGTGGTCGCGCCGCCACCAGGAGGCCGCCCAGGCAGCCGCGCTCGACGGGATCCTGGGGCCGCGACTACGCGGTTTCCGCGACCTCGTCGACCGGCTGGAGGAACTGACCGGCGTACCTCCGGACCTGTCCACCCGCGCCGCCGACCGCGGTCTGCCCGTGGTCACCAGCCCACCCGACCAGTCCGCCCGCGCTGCCGACCGAGGTCTGCCGGTCGTAACCAGCCCGCCGGCCGTGCCGCGTCCGCCGGCACGAGCACGGTGGTCGGCGTACGCCGTTCAGGCCGCGGCGGGCTCGCTCGGCGGAGTGGCCGCCGCGGTCGGGCTCGACCAGGTCTTCGACATCCCCGATCTGTCGATCGTCCTGACCGCTGCGGGTGCGGCGGGGTCGATGACCGCGACACCGGTCGCGCGCTACACGTTCCGCAGTCGCGAACTCCGGGTCCACGAGGGCCTGGAGACGAACAAGGCGGTCCGGGCAGTCAACCAGTCCGAACTGATCGAGCAACGGGCAATCATCCGCTACTTGATGACGCAGCTGTCGATGCGGGCCGACGCGATCATCCGCGACGCCTCGCCGCGCCCGGTGGTGGAGCTGCCGTCATCGGCCTACACCGACCACGTCCGAGCCGCCGTACGCCGGGCCGAACTCGACAACGTGCCGACGCGTCAGCCGGAGACCTCCGCCGACACGGACGCCCGGTTCGTTCGAGTGCAGGCACTCGAACAAGTCGACCACTGCGCGGCCGAGATCGATCGCCTGACCGCACTGGACGGCCCCAGCACGTCGTCGCCCGCGACCGCGCCGGACGGCTCACGCACCTCGTCGCCCACGACCGCACCGGACGGCTCACGCACCTCGTCGCCCGCGACCGCACTAGACGGCTCCAGCACGTCGTCGCCCGCGACCGCGCCGCACGGCTCGCGCACCTCGTCGCTCACGACTGCACGCGACAAGGTGCGGTTCGCGATCGAGCGCTACGAATCGATTGCCGACAGCAACGGTCTGCGACGGGCGTTCCCGGACCTCGGCGCGGTCGACCCGGCCGACGGGCGGCCTGTCGTCGGCGGGACGACGGATCAGGTCCGCGCCGGCGTCGACCAGGCGGTACGCCGATTGGTCGCGGAACCAAGCGGGAAGCCTCTCCTCGCCGAACGACTGATCACACTTGAGCAGCTGTCACGCGCCGCGGACGCCGTCGACCACCATGCGATCCACGGAACGGACGAGTCGCGGGCGTACGTGCAGAACCAGTTCGACCAGACCTTGGCCGAGGCGGCCCGCCTGTGGCAAGAGGCCGGCGTACCGAACGGCCTCGTCCTCCCCGCCGTCGGTGTCGCTCCTTCGGCCGAGCCCGCCGTCAACGAAGACGAGAAGCTCCGCCAGATGGTCGACCGGCTACTGGGCAGTGCCCCTCGCCCGGAAGGTGGCCCCGGCGTCCGCCGTACGGAAGGTTGCTCGACTGCCCGTCGTACCGAAGGCGGCCCCGCTGCCCGCCGTACCGAAGACGGCAGCCGCGGCCGGTGAGCGCGTTAGGTTTCTCCGCATGAATGACGTCGTCGTAGTCCAGATGTCAGGACCGCCGGGAGCCGGCAAGACAACCATCGCCCGCGAACTCGTCCGCCACCGCCGCCTGGTCGCGATCGACCGCGACGTCGTACTAAGCGCAATGCTGGACAGCGACCCAGAACCCGACGGCACCCTGACCTTCGCCCGCATCGCCAGCTACAACGTGGTCAAGGCAATGGCCGACGGCGTCCTGACACAAGGCCTAGGCGTCATCATCGACAGCCCCTGCTTCTACGACGAACTACTGACAGCCGGCCAGGCACTAGCAGCCAAACACGGCGTCCCGTACCGCTACATCGAGTGCGTCACCGAGGACATCAGCCTCCTCGACACCCGCCTCCGCTCCCGCCCCACCCTCCGCAGCCAACGCCCCTCCGTCGAGGCACCCCCAGTCGACCTAACCCCCGACCCCGAAAACTCCGGCACCGCCCTCTTCACCGACTGGATCGCCAAGTCAAAGCGCCCACCCACCTACCTCCCCCTAGACACCACCAAGCCCGTAGCCGACTGCGTAACCGAGGCCCTGGCATTCCTCGACGCATAGACAACAGAAGAGCCTCTGGTCTGCGTTTCCGCAGGTCAGAGGCTCTTTTCTTGCGTGTGGCGGGTGCAGGGTTCGAACCTGCGTAGGCATACGCCGACAGATTTACAGTCTGCTCCCTTTGGCCGCTCGGGCAACCCGCCAGGGTGCTGCTGGTTCGTGAACCGGCGTGGGAGACGATACAACAGAGGGTGCCCCTGACAGCAAATCGGAAAGGAACTGCCCATGGCTTCGGAGTCCTCCTTCGACATCGTGAACAAGGTCGATCACCAGGAGGTGGACAACGCCGTGAACCAGGCGGCGAAGGAGATCAGCCAGCGGTTCGACTTCAAGAACGTCGACGCCGGGATCAAGTGGTCCGGTGAGGCGGTCGACATGCAGGCGAACACCGAGGAGCGGGTGAACGCCGTCCTCGACGTGTTCAAGGACAAGCTGGTCAAGCGGCAGATCTCGCTCAAGGGACTCGACGCGGACGAGCCGAAGCTGTCCGGGAAGATCTACAAGATCACCGCGACGATCGACGCCGGCATCACCCAGGAGAACGCGAAGAAGCTGTCCAAGCTGATCCGCGACGAAGGCCCGAAGGGTGTCAAGGCGCAGATCCAGGGCGAGGAGCTCCGCGTCTCCAGCAAGAGCCGTGACGACCTGCAGTCCGTCCAGGCGCTGATCAAGGGCCAGGACCTCGACTTCGCCGTCCAGTTCGTCAACTACCGCTGACGCGGTGGGGAGGATTTCGGCCCGATTCGGGTGGGAGATCCTCCCCAGCCCGGGTAATCGGGTCGCTTGGCGCGGGATCGGCGGGCAAGGTGGGGCGCGTGGGTGACACGTTGTTGCGGAAGTGGTTGCTGGCGGACTTCGGGCTCGAGGTGGTGGAGCTCACACCGGTGGCGTACGGCGCTGACGTCGCGGCGCAGGTGTGGAGAGCCAGTACGACGACCAACACGTACGCGATCAAGTGGAGCGGTGCCGGGACGAACACGGGTCATCAGGTGGCGGCGTTCCTGGCGGACAGCGGGCTGCCCGGCGTACCGGAGCTGATCCGAACCACCGAGGGCGGGCTGTGGAGCTTCCACGCGAAGAAGCGGCTGACGATCACGCCGTGGATCGACGGAGTGCGAGCGGCCCAGACCGGGCTGACGGACGAGCAGTGGTGGGAGTACGGCGTACTGCTGAGGCGGGTGCATGACTCGGAGCCGCCGCAGCGGTTGCGGGACGCGTTGCCGAAGCACAGTCATATCGACGCGCGTACGCCGGCGTTGGCCGAGGAGGTACGGACGCGACTCGAGAGGCCGGGCGGGGAGGTCGAGGACGAACTGGCGGCGGTGTGGAAGCAGTACGACCACATCATCACCGACCTGCTCAGAGCCCGTCCGCCGGCGCCGACCGGGCCGCGCGTCGTCTGTCACGGCGATCCCCATCTGGGCAACGTCCTCGTCGACGACCGGCTCCACCTGATCGACTGGGACGACGTGATCTACGCGCCGCGCGAGCAGGACCTGATGTTCATGCTCGGCGGCATGGGCGACCTCGGTCCCACCACGTCCGCCCAGCTGGAGGCATTCCTCGAGGGCTACGGCCCGCACCCCATCGACCAGGACGCCATTCACTACTACCGCCACGTCAGAGCGTTCGAAGACGTCATCGGCTGGTCCCACCAAGCCATCACCGGCCCCGAAGAGCCCTACGCCCTCCAAGTAACCAAAGGCATCCTCACCAAGGGCCTCGCTGCCCTGGCTGTCCAGTAGGTCAACAACTCTGATTGGTCGGCGCGGGCGGAGGTTCTGCAGCTCGACAGGAGGTATCGGCCAAACTGACCTGATCGGACGTGCCGCTGAGCGTGGACCTGGCCGTGATGGACGGACACCTCCTGTCGAGCTGCAGATCCGGTGGCGGAGACCGGGCGACTAGGCGTGGCGCAGCCAGATGTTGGGTTCGCGATAGATGCCGGTGTCGGCTGCGCGGTCGATCTCGAGTGTGGTCAGCCCGTCCGGGATTGTGTACGTACCCGTTGAGGGGAAGGACATCTTGGTCCACTTCTCCCAGTCCTCGACGGTGCCGGTCATGGTCTGAGACGCCGGAGCCGGCGCGAGAAGAGTGGCGCCTAGCCGGACGTGGGTCCGCAGCCACGGGTCGAGCGGAAGGCCGTCGGGCCGGGTCCAGGTCATAAAGGTCTCGATGGGAGTCAGCGGGTAGCTCGACTTCAGGGTCGGCCGGACGGGAGCGATCACCTGACCGAGCCCACCGGCTACCGCCCGATCGCGGACGGCAGTGATGACTCGACTCGCGTGCCCCTGGCCCTGCTCGTCGGAGCGTACGGCGGCAGCCATCAGCACGAAGGTGTTCGGTACGACGCCCTTCTCGTACGACGTCACCGACCGCGCCAACGTGTCCGTGAACCCACCGGGCAGATCAGCCACCGTCCCGTCCCACGCGATCGGCACACCCCAGCACCCGCCGATCAGCCGTTCGTCCGACGTGACGAGGTAGAACTCCCAGTCCGCGAAGTACTCCACCCGCCGCTCCCGGTACGGCGTGACGCCCTCGTCGTGGAAGATGAACTCCGGCCACTCCTCGACGAATCGCCGCTCGGCCTCTTCGTCGTACTGCGGACCGCTGGCCGCCGGAATCAGTTCATACATGCCGACGACGCTAGCCCGCCGACCCGACCCCGGCCACCGCATTACGAACGGCGCGCGGCGAGGCACCCAACTCGCGCCGACAGGTCTTGTTGAACGCCTGCAGATCGGGGATGCCCACCGAGGCCGCGACCGCTGGGATGGACAAGGTCGACGCCACGAGGAGGTGGCGGGCCCGATTCATCCGGCGGGTCCGGATGTAGGCGATGACCGTCTGCCCGGTCTCGGTCTGGAAGAGCCGAGTCAGGTGATTGTGGGAGACGTTGGCCAGGCGAGCCAGCGCCGGGATGGTCAGCGGCTGGGCGAGGTTCGCCTCGATGTAGGCGATGGCGGTGGCGACCGCGGGATGGCCGGAGTCGCCCTCCGTGGTCTCGGAGAGGTCGGCGATCCGCCACAGCGCGGTCCACACCTCCGAGGTCGTCCGCGACGAACCCGACGGCGACGCCTCGAGGGCCGACCGGAGCAGCGCCGACACCAGCGGCGCGGCCGCCCCGGCGTCCTGTACGACGGGCAGGTACGTCGGCTCGCCCGTCGCGACGGGCCGGAAGTGGGCATAGAGGTGCTCGGAGCGACCACGGTAGTCGAACTGGACCTGCGTCCCGGCCGGCGTCAACGAGACGTAGCCGGGGGCGACGGAGTACGTCGTACCCAGCAAGGTGAGCTCGGCCGAGTAGTTGTACAGGTGCAACTGCCACAGGTCCGGCAACCGGAAGACATCGCGCAGTCTGCGGACCCCGTGGATGCCGGCGCCGACGTTCACCACCTCCGGCGGTTGCGTCAGGTGCAATTCGAGCATGGTGAGAAATTACCACCAGTGGTGATCACATCCCACGCGAACCAACGGCAATCGTCCTTAGCCTGGAGGAGTAGTGACCACTACCCCACCATGGGAGTCTTCATGCCCCATCCGCATCGCAAGCACCTGCTCACCTCGGTACAGATGGCGCATTTCGTCGCCACCGGCGCGCTCCGGATGGACGCCGTCGTACCGGACGAGATGAACCAGCAGGCGATCGAGGTCCTGAACGCCGGCATTCCGGCCGTCCCGTACGGCACCCCGCTGTCGGAGGCGTTCGTGGACAGCGAGTTCGTCCAGCGGCTGGTGCAGTTGCCGGAGGTCGCCGGCGCGATCCACAGCCTGGTCGGTCCCGAGCCGACCGTCGACCACCACGCGGTCCACATCCGCAGGGCGCACGAGGGCGAGGCGCAGAACCTGCACGGTGACGCGATCATCGACGTCCGCACCGACGCGTTCGACGTACAACTCATGTACTACCCGCAGGACGTGACGCTCGAGATGGGCGGCACGCTCAGCGTTCCCGGTAGCCACCTGCGCCGGACCAACGAGTCCGACACCGGCCGCTACCAGAACCTGCTCGGCCAGACCCGCCTGGTCTGCCCGGCCGGCACCGTCCAACTGCTCCACCACGGCATCTGGCACGGCGGCCGGAAGAACGACAGCGACCTCGATCGCTACATGTTCAAGATCCGGTTCAACCCGACCGTCCGCCAGGTCCGGCTCTGGAACACCGACGATCTGTACGACGAGCAGGTCGCGGCCGAGCTCGAGCAGAACTTCCCCTGGTACGAGAACGCCACCGGCCGGCTCGAGCGGTACAACCGGATCATGATGTGGCGCGCCATCAGCGGTGACGACACCTACGACCCGAACTACTGGGTCACCCGCGTCACGAACCGCCCGCAGCGCGTCGTGGCCGACCGCGCCAAGAACCCGCACGCCGGTGCCCAAAAGAAGGAGATGGCATGACCGCCACTGCAGAGACGAGCCAGGTGACGGGCCTTCGTCAGCAGGTGCTGGTGCTCTACCTGGCCTCTTCGGCGCTCGACGCCCGCGTGGTCGGCTGGTCGACGTACGACGGGACCGGCGAGACGCATCCGACCACGGGTGACAGCGACGAGCCGCCGTACAAGACCGGGCTGGACGCGCTCAAGGACGGCTGGCGGCTGTTCCAGGCCGCCCAGCTGAACCCGCCGTACCCGGGGCACGAGTACGACGTGTCGTTCCTGAAGCACGAGTTCTTCTTCGAGAAGCTCGTCTGACGGTCGAGGGCCCCGGGGCGCACCGGGGCCCTCACCTCATACCGGGAGGATGCAGACCGGCTTCGGCCAGCTGACGGGGTCACCCTCCTGGGTGAGACGGCCGTCGTCGATGCTGAACGTCGCGATCTGGTCGGACTGCTCGTTGGCGGCGTACAGCCGGGTCCCATCGTTGCTGAAGGCAAGGTGTCGCGGCCAGACGCCACCGGACCCGATGGTCTGCACCAGCTCGACGGACAGCCCGTCGGCCGCGGTCGCGAAGACCGCGATCGTGTTGTCGCCGCGGTTCGACCCGTACAGGAACCCTCCGTCGGCGGAGATCAGCAGCTCGGCCGGGAAGTTCTCCCCCGGCGAGTCGGCCGGCCGGGTCGAGACGGTCTGCACGACCTGCAGCTTCCCGTCGGCGTAGCTGCAGACGGTCAGCGTCGAGTCGAGCTCGTTGATCACGTACGCCGCGCCCGCGGTCGGGTGGAACACGATGTGCCGCGGACCCGCACCCGGGTGGACGCTCAGCCGGTCGACCTCCTCCAGCTTTCCGTCCGCGGTCAACGTGGACGAGTAGACGGCGTCGGACCCGAGGTCGATGTCGAACACGTACGCACCGGCCGGGTCGAACGCGATCTGGTGCGAGTGCGGCCCTTCCTGACGGTCCGCATTCGGACCCGTCCCGGCGCGCTGGAGGAAGTACGCCGACTCGCCGAGCGAACCGTTCTCGTTGATCGGGTGCACAGCGACCGACCCCGACGTGTAGTTGGCCGACAACAGAAACCGGCCGGACGGGTCGATGTCCAGGTGGCACGGGTGCATGCCGCCGGTCGACTGCTGGTTGAGCAGCTCGAGCCCGCCCTCCGGCTGGATCGCGAACGCCGCGACCTGGCCCTCGTCCTCCTCGTTGGTGGCGTAGAGGAACCGCCCGTCCGCAGACCTGACCAGGAACGACGGATCGGCGATCGTCGCCACCGTGGCAATCCCGTCCAGTGGCCCGAACGCGATCCCGTCCCCGCCACCGGCCTGACTGGTGTAGCTCCCGACATAGATCCGCTCAGAAGTCATGACCCATACCCTGCCAGGTCAATGGCTTACAGGCATCCCACGGTCCAAACCGTAGAGCGCCGACCCCCAGCCGAGGTCCGGGACCAGGACCTGCCATCCCAACCGACGGTACAGACGCGGTGCCGGACGGTCGTCGATCCAGGTCGTGAGTAGCGCCTTGCGGTTCGGGAGGTCGCGCATCAGCTCCTCCATCAGCGCAGTACCGAGGCCGTTGCCCTGTGCCTCCACCTGGACCGCCAGCTCGACGACCTCGAAGTGCCCACCGATCCACTCCGCCGCCAGCTCCGGGCTGATCGCGTTCGCGACCCGGTCCGACCACCACTGCCCACGCTGCCCGGTGAACCCGTACGCGAACCCGACAACGGTCCCCTCCGACCGAGCGGCGACCAGCTTGAAGCCATCGCGGTCGGCGTGAGTCGGGAGCTGTTCGGTGGCGAAACGGTCTCCGTCGGGCTCCTCGTCGTACCCGAAGGCCGAGACGAACACTTCGGCGAGCTCGGGTGCGATGGCGAGAGCCGCATTTCGGTCGAGGACGTCGATCACCTCGCCTAGCCTAAGACCCATGGATACGACGGCGTTCCTGCAGCGGATCGGGTTTGACGGGTACGACGGTCCGCCGCGGCTGGAGGCGTTGACCCGGTTGCACGAGGCCTTCGTCGACCAGGTGCCGTACGAGACCGTGCAGTACCAGCTCACCCCGGGCGGACCGCTCGAGCCGGAGGACGCGGCGAAGCGGATCATCGCGCGAGAGGCCGGCGGGTACTGCTTCCAGCTGAACGGGACCTTCGCGCTACTCCTGACCGAGCTCGGGTATCGCGTGGAGATGCACCGCGGCGGCGTACAGACGCTCAGCCGCCCCGGCGACATCGACGGCAGCCACATGGTCCTCACGGTCAGCGGGCTGATCGAGGACCCGGACCGCGTCTGGCTGGTCGATGCCGGTCTCGGCGACGGCCTGCGTCAGCCGATGCCGCTCGAGGCTGGCGTGTCGGAGCAGTACCCGTTCACGCTGCGCCTGCGACCCTCCGAGAAGACTGACGGCTGGCGGCTCGACCACGATCCGCGCGCGAACCTGATCGGTATGGACTTCGAGTCAGCCGTAGTCGGCCTCGACGCCTTCGCCGCCCAGCACGCCTACCTGTCCGCCGATCCGACTTCGCCGTTCGTCCGTGTCGCCTCAGCGTTCCGCCGTACGCCGAAGTCGATCGTCGTACTGCGGTCCGTCGGCCTGAGTGAAACCTTCGCCGATCGGGTCGACAACACCCTGCTCGAAAACCCGACCGACTACTTCACCGCGCTTGCCGACGTGTTCAGGCTTCCGCTCCCCCACTACACCCAGTCCGACCGCGACCAGCTTTGGCGCCGGGTCTGGTCGCAGTACGAGGACTTCTTGGCGCGGACTACTTCGTGAAGCGGACGATGACTGTGTCGCCTTCGGCGTAGGTCAGGGTGGCGATGTGGAGTGGGCCGCCTTGGCTGCTCCAGCTGACCGCGGCGATGCCGCCAGCCACACCCCCGGCGCTGCCACCGCCGCTTCGGCTGACGTCGGTGCCGTTGCGGCTCAAGGCGATGTACCCGTGGGAGTCGGTGAGCTTGAGTTTGCCGGCCGCCACCGTCGCCGCGAACTTGTCCCCGCTGAGGTTGAGGGCGGCCTTGTTGCGGATCAGCACCTCACAGATGCCGTCGACGCAGGCCTTGTAGTTCTGCCCGTCCTTCGCAGTAGGCGCCTGGGTCGAGGGCTGCAGCGGTGACGGCGGTTGGGGCGTGCCCAGCGTAGGAGACGGCGTGATCATCGGCGAGCCGACCGGGCTGCCGGTTGGGCTCGCGCCCTTCAGCGTGCCGGGGTTCCCGCCGGCGCTGTCGTCGGAATTGCCGCAGCCGACCAGGGTCACCAGGGCCGCAGCCACAACAAGTCCTCGTCCGATCACCCGACACACGCTAGCCATCAGCAGCAGACCTCCGCCTCGCGATGGCCGGAACCTGTCAGGTCCCCAGAGCGAACAGGACGCTCGGAAGGACCGAGAGAACAGCGGCGACCGCGGCGAAGAGCGAGATCATCGTGACGGCCGGGGTCTCGATATCCACCGAGAACGGGTCGTCCGCGGGGAGACGGAAAAGCTCAGCCACCCAGCGCAGGTAGACGGCCAGGCCGATCATCACATTGAGCGCCATCACGATCGCCAGCCAACCCAGGTGCGCGTCGATGACGGCCTGGAACGCGGCGAACTTGGTGAACAGCCCCGCAAGCCCCGGTGGCAGTCCAGCCAAGACAACAAGGAAGAAGATCAGTGCCGCCGCGAGACCGGGCTCCGAGCGGACCATCCCGCGGTAGTCGGTCAGGAGACCGGCAGGCCGGTGACGTTGGACAACGGCGACCGCCCCGAAGGCTCCCAGCGTGACCACGACGTACGCCGCCAAGTACCCGACAACCGCCTGGGCATCGCCGACCGCCAACGGTGCGAGCAAGAACCCGACCTGGCCGATCGACGACCAGGCGAGCAGCCGGACCGCCTCGACCTGACGCAGCGCGGCCAGGTTGCCGACCGTCATGGTCACGGCCGCCAGGATCGCGACCACAATCCGCAGGTGCGAGCCGTCCGGCGCGATCCCAGTCGTCACCAGCACAAGCAGCCCGGCGACTCCCGCCGACTTCGACACCACTGCGAGGAACGTGGTGACCTCGACCGGCGCACCGACGTACGTATCCGGCAGCCATCCGTGGAACGGCACCGCCGCGATCTTGAACGCGAACCCGACGATCACGAACAGCCCGGCCGCGAACGCCACTCGCGCGAGGTCAGGGTCGAGTCCGCTCAACCGGTTCGCGACCGTCGTCAGGTACAGCGAGCCAGTCACGCCGTACAGGTACGAGATCCCGAACAGCATCACCGCGGTCGACAGCACCGACACCAGGAACGCCTTCATCGCGCCCTCGGACCCCCGCCGGTCCCGCCGCAGCCCGACCATCGCGAAGCTCGGCAGCGACACCACCTCGAGCGCGATCACCAGCGTCGCAAGATCCCGGGCACCGGCCAGCACGGTCGCACCCGTCAACGCGCTCAGCAGCAGGAAGTGATACTCGCCGATCGGCACATCCGCCGCCAGCAAGCGGTACGACGACAAGCCGACGACCCCGAGCCCGCCGATCAGCAGGACCGCCCACAACCCAGCCGTCAACGGCTCGAACACGAAACTGCACTCCGCCGGCCCTTCGACCGCCGGCCGGCAGAACGCGGGTTTGAAGCCACCCCGCTGAGCCCACACGAACACGAGCCCGAACAAGATCACCGCACTGGTCAGCAACGTGACGACGGTATGCCGGAGCTCCGCCGACGCGCTCTTCCAGAAACTGTCGATCAGCAACACCGCCACCGCGCCAATCGCCAGCACCAGCGGTACGGCAATCGCCTGCCAGTCAGTCCACGTGAGTGTCATCAGACCACCCACCACTCGTTCAGCAGCGTGAACGGCCAGAGACCAAGCACCACTGTGAGCAGCACCAACGGCGCGAAGGTGACCAGCTCGATCCGGCTCAGGTCGACTGCGAAGGCGGTCGCCGGATACTCAGCCGGATCACCCTGGCAGAGGTCGCGGATCAGTCTGAGGAAGTACGCGGCCGTCAGTACGGCGCCAAGACCGGCGATCGCCATCAGCACGATGAACGTTGACCGAGGCAACCAGTCGGCCGGGTGATAGGCACCGAGCAGGATCAGCATCTCGCCCCAGAACCCAGCCAACCCCGGCAGCCCGAGGGACGCGAGACACGCGTACGTCAGCAGCCCGCTGATCCGCGGCAGCCGGGCGTAGAGCGCGCGACCGATCGTCCGCAGGTCGCTGGTGTCGTGCCGGTCCTTGATCGCCCCGGCCAGGAAGAACAGCAGGCCGGTGATGATGCCGTGGGCAAGGTTCGCGTACAACGCGCCGTTCAGACCCTCCGGCGACATCGTTGCGATGCCGAGCCCGATGAATCCCATGTGCCCGACGCTCGAGTAAGCGATCAGCCGTTTCACGTCGGTCTGCGCCAAACAGGCCAGCGATCCCGCGATGATCGCGACCACCGAGAAGCCGGCCAGGTACGGCGCGATAGTGGCCGTCGCGTCCGGCAGCACGGGCAGCAGGATGCGGATCATCCCGTAGCTACCGAGCTTCAGCAGCACTCCCGCCAGCAGCACCGAACCGACCGTCGGCGCCTTCGCATGCGCGTCGGGCAACCAGATGTGCAGCGGCCACAGCGGCATCTTCACCGCAAGCCCGACAGCGATCAGTACCGCAGCGGCCAGCGGAATCCCGTGCCCACCCTTGAGCGGATGCTGCCCCAGGAACGCCAGATCGAAGGTCCCGGTCTGCCGATGGATCAGCAGGAATCCAAGCAGCATCAACGCCGACCCGAACACCGTCATCAGCACGAACGTGGTCGCCGCACGCCGCCGCCCGGCCCGGTCGTGGTCATCGCCCCAGATGTCGATCACGAGCCACATCGGGATCAGCACGACCTCGAAGAACACGAAGAACAACACCAGATCGGCGGCGGCGAAGGTGCCGATCACGCCGGTCTCGATCACCAGCAGCAAGGCGATCAGCGAGCGGACCCGGCCGATGCGCGGCGTGATCTTCAGCGAGTACACACAGCAGACGAAGACCAGCAGCGTCGTCAACGTGATCAGCGGCATCGAGATGCCGTCGATCGCCAAGTGGAAACGGACGTCCAGCGACGGAATCCAGGACACGTCGATGTCCACCAACGGCGACAGCTTGCCAGGCAGAGTCCGCGGAAGCGGACCGAAAGTGGACGTGCCCACGAAGGTGCACGGACAGTGCAACCGGCCCATGTCCCACCAAAGGACCACCGAGCCGACCAGCAAGAGCCCGGACACGATCGAACCAACGATCGCCGCCACCCGCTCCCCCGTGACCACGGGCAGCGCCCACAGGACCACGGCGGTCAGCGCCGGAATCGCCACCAAGGCGATCAGCAGCGATTGGCTCACGAGCCGATCACCCCCGCCAGGATCGCGAGCGCGACCACACCGACCACAGCCGCGGTCAGGTACGTCTGCACGTTGCCCGTCTGCAGCTTCCGGAACCCGGCCGACGCCAGCACACCGGTCCGCCCAGCCGCGCGAACATACGCGCCGATCACGTCACGATCCCCGCCGACCACCAGCTTGGCCAGCCACCGGACCGGCACGACGAACAGTCGCTGGTACGCCGGATCCACGCCGTACTCATGCTCCAGCAGCGCGGGTCGTGGATCGGCGCCGCGGTGCCACAGCGAGTACGCCGGGAGCGCGCCGAGGATCGCGAGCACAGTCGTGATCAGCGCGATCGCCCAGTTGAGGTGCACGCCGTCGGTGTAGCCCAACCCGGCGGCGCCGACCGTTAGCAGGATCATCGGCGCGAGCATCAGCCACGAACCCTCATGCAGCTTGCGGGCGTCGGGTTCCTCGAGATCGGCCATCGGGTCGTCGTCCTCAAAGGCGCCGACCGCGCCGGCCAACGCCGGCGTACGGAAGAAGATCCACAGCCACAGGCGAACGCAGTAGAACGCCGTCATCGATGCGGTCACGCAGACCGAGACGAGCACGATCCAGCCGACCGTCGAACCGTCCCGAGCTGTCTCCCAGGCCGCTTCGACCACCGAGTCCTTGGAGAAGAAGCCCGCAAAACCTGGCACTCCGGCCAGCGCGGCAAGGCCGATCGTCATCGTCACGAACGTCACCGGCATCCGCTTCCGCAACGCGCCGCGGCGGGTGTACCGACGCAGTACGACGAAGGCCGCGCTACCGACCTGGTGCAGGAGGACACCGGCGCAGAGGAAGAGCAGACCCTTGAATGCCGCGTGGGTCATCAGGTGGAAGAGCGCCGCATGACGACCGTCATGCGTCCCCAGCGAGAGCCCGGCGAACATGATCGCCAACTGGCTCACGGTCGACCAGGCGAGCACGCGCTTCACTTCCACCGCCGCCATCGCGCAGGACGCCGCGAACAGCATCGTCACGCAGGCGACCACGGCCAGCACGGTGAGAGTGGTGTGCGCCTCGACGAACAGGTCGTACAGCCGGGCGATCAGGAAGACGCCGGCGGCAACCATCGTGGCCGCGTGGATCAGCGCACTGACCGGGCTCGGGCCAGGCATGGCGTCCGGGAGCCAGGTCTGCAGCGGCACCTGCGCGGACTTGCCGACCACGCCGACCAGCAGCAGGAGCGTGCCCGCGGTCAGGGTGTGCGGCTCCATCGGGCCGCTGCCGAGGTCAGAGATCCGGAAGGTGTGGTACCCGACGCCGAGCACGAAGATCCCGAACAGGAAGGGGATATCGGCGAGCCTGGTCATCAGGAACGCCTTCATCGCGCCGGCCCGGGCATCCCGGCGCTCCCAGTAATGACCGATCAGCAGGTACGAGCAGGCGCCCATCACCTCCCAGCCGATCAGCAGCAGGAACAGGTTGTCCGAGATGACCACGGTCACCATCGCCGCGGTGAACAGCGTCACGATCGCCGTGTACGACGCGATGCGCTCCCGGACGTACCCGATCGAGTAGACCTGGACGCACGTCGAGACGACACCGACGACGGCGAGCATCAGCACGGTCAGACCGTCGGTGCGGAACTCGTAGGCGAACCAGAAGTCCTCGCCGATCATCGCCCCGGCGGACGAGGTCTGCTGCGGATCCACACCGTACAAGAGCGCGGCGGCGAGGACGACGAGCAGGGAGAAGCCGACGCCGACCACGCGCCAGGCGGTGGCGATCATGATTCCACCAGGTCGCGGGCGGCGTCGGCGTCGACGTGGCCGTGACCGCGGAAGAGCAGCAGGACGATCGCCAGCCCGAGGCCGATCTCGGCCGCGGCCAGGGTGATCACGAAGACCGCCAGCGTCTGACCGGTGGCGAGGCCGTCGGCATGCCAGGCGTCGAACGCGACGAGGTTGAGGTTCACCGCGTTCAGCATCAGCTCGAAGGACATCAGCAGGGTGATCAGGTTGCGACGGGCAAGGACGCCGTACACACCGATGCAGAACAGCACGACCGCGAGTAGCAGCGGCAGGATCAACGGCATCTCAGTCCTCCTTCCCCGAGGAGGACACCGTGTCAGACCCTTCCGACAGTTTCTGCGAAGGCAGTGTCTGCGAAGGCCTTTGGGACAAGGCGATCGCGCCGATCAGCGCGGCCAGCAGCAACACCGAGAGCACCTCGAAGGGAAGCACCCAGGTCTTGAAGACTTGGGTGCCCACAGCCTGCGCGGATCCGGCGGTCACGGGTCTGATCTTCTCGTTGCCAAAGGCAAGCACAACGCCGGCACCGAGGATCAGCGCGAGCACCGCCGCGACGACGGCCGCGAACGGACTACGGCCGGTGGTCACGTTAGGCAGCGGGTTGGTCGGCGCCTTGGTGAGCATGAGCGCGAACAGCACGAGTACGACGATCGCGCCGACGTACACCAGGATCTGCACCAGCGCGACGAACTCGGCGTGCAGCGCGCCGAAGCAGCCCGCGACCCCGCCGAGCGCGACGACCAGCCACAGGGCGGCATGCACGATCCGACGCGACGTCACGACAAAAACGGCGGCTACGACCGCGACAGCTCCTGCGATCGAGAACAGCGCAGTGGTCACGCCTCGTCCCCCGACGCCGGACCTGGGTCGATGGGCTGGGGTGCCGGAACGGTCCACATCCAGTCGCGGAGGCGGTCCTTCTCGTGGGTCAGGTTGCGGATGTCGGTCTCGGCGTACTCGAACTCCGGCGACCAGAACAGCGCGTCGAACGGGCAGGCCTCGATGCAGATCCCGCAGTACATGCAGAGGCTGAAGTCGATCGCGAACCGGTCCAGCACGTTCCGGCTGCGCTCACGGGCCTGCTCACCGACCGACGGCGCGGTCTCGGTGTGCGAGTCGATGTAGATGCACCAGCTCGGGCACTCGCGGGCGCACAGCATGCAGGAGGTGCAGTTCTCCTCCATCAGCGCGATCACGCCGCGACTGCGCGGCGGCAACTCGGGCTGGACATCCGGATACTGCTCGGTGACGGACCGACGGGCCAGCGTCTTCGCCGTGACCTTCAGCCCCTCGATCAACCCCTTGCCAGGTACCCCCACGCTCCCACCTCCCATCAGTAGAACCCTGCTTGCAGGAGACTAGTCGTTCCCGGCCCGATCCGGTGCGACCCGGCTGGTCAGAGTTCGCGCTCCAGGCGGGCCGCGACCTGCCGGTAACGGCTGACCGGTATCAGGTGAACGCCGTCGAAGGCGCCGGAGTCACGGATCTTCAGAATCTGCTCGCAGGCATGGTCGACACCGGCGTCGCGATCCCGCTCGACCGCGTCGATCAGGGCGTCCGGGATGGAGAGCTGAGGCAGGGCGGCCAGGTTGTGGGCCATCTTCGCGGAGGCGAGCACCATCACCCCGGCGTACACCGGGATGTCGAGATCCACCGACTCGCGCCAGCGGAGCAGCTCGTCGAGGTCGTAGCTGACCTGGACATAGAGGAAGTCCGCCTCGGCCTTCCAGCGCGGGACCGTGCGGAGACGGGTGGCCGCGCCGACCTGGAAGGGATTACAGCCCGGGTACGACGTCTCGCGCGCCTGCTCGATCATCGTGCGGACCGTGAGCTGACTCGTCCGCGCCCCCTCGGCGGGGTCGTCTCCGTGGACGAAGAGGAACTGCTCGACGCCGTACGCCGCTGCCGTCAGGAGATCCCGCCGGAAGCCGAGCAGGTTGCGGTCCCGCGAATTCAGGCAGGCGATCCCGCGGGAACCCATCGCCTGGACCTCGTTCGCCACCGCGACGCTCGACACCGTTGCCCGGCCGATGTGGTTGTCCGGAATCAGGAAGGCGTCCGCGATCGGGCTCATCACGCCGATCTGGTGCCGGACCTTCTTCAGATCGGGCCGCGTCGGCGGCTCCACCTCACACACCAGCTCGAATCCCCGCATGCCTGGACCCTACAGATGATCAGAGGCGGGACTGGAGGAAATCTTGTTCGGCCCGATTGGTGGTCAGGTCCAGGGCTGCCTGGTACGCGGCACGGGCCTCGGGGCGACGGTCGAGCTGGGTCAGGAGGTCGGCGCGGATGGCGTGGAAGAGGTAGTAAGAGCCCAGGTCCAGCTCGTCGATCAACGTCAGGGCCTCGGCGGGTCCGTGGACCTCGGCCACGGCGACGGCTCGGTTGAGGGCTACGACCGGAGTGGGCTCGAGGGTCAGGAGGTGGTCGTAGAGCTGGAGGATCTGGCGCCAGTCGGTGTCCGCGGCGGTGGCGGCGTCGGAGTGGACGGCGTTGATGGCGGCCTGAAGTTGGTACGGACCAGGCTGGTTGCGGCGGAGGCAACGGCGTACCAGGTCTTGGCTCTCATCGATCAGCGTGCGGTCCCACAGGCCGCGGTCCTGGTCGGGGAGGCGGATCAGCGAGCCGTCGGGAGTGAGTCGGGCGGGACGGCGGGAGCTCTGGAGGAGCATCAGGGCGAGCAGACCGACTGCCTCGGGCTCGTCCGGCATCAACTCGACAAGGAGACGACCTAGACGCAGGGCCTCGGCGCTCAGTTCGTCGCGGACGAGGCTCTCGCCCGACGACGCGGCGTACCCCTCGTTGAAGATGAGGTAGACGACGGCGAGTACGCCGCGGACGCGCTCGGGGAGATCGGCTTCGTACGGGACGCGGTACGGGATGTGAGCGTTGCGGATCTTGGACTTGGCGCGGACCAGTCGCTGCGCCATCGTCGGCTCGGGGACGAGGAACGCGTGGGCGATCTCCGCCGTGGTCAGGCCGCCGAGCATGCGGAGGGTGAGCGCGACCCGGACGTTCAGCGCGAGAGCCGGGTGGCAGCAGGTGAAGATCAGCCGGAGTCGGTCGTCGTCCACGGCGCCCACCTCCTCCGGCTCGTCCTCGGCATGCAGCAGCGCCGCCTCGGCCTGCTTGTCGGCCCGAGCCGACTCGCGCCGCAGGCGATCGATCGCACGGTTGCGAGCGGTGGTGATGATCCAGCCGGCCGGACTCGGCGGTACGCCGCTCTCCGGCCACTTCTCGACCGCCGTGGCGAACGCGTCCTGGACCGCGTCCTCGGCGATCTCGAGGTCCCCGAACACCCGGGTGAGCACAGCGACCGCGCGCCCGTGCTCGGCCCGGAAGACCCCGGCGATATCCGGACTCACGACTGAAACGGCCTGACCTCAACCGACAGCGGACTCAACACCTTCGCCAACCGCCTCGCCCATCCGAGCGCAGCGTCCAGGTCGTCCACCTGAATGACCGTGAACCCGCCGAGGTGTTCCTTGCCCTCAGTAAATGGCCCGTCCGTGACCAGCACGTCGTCCCCGCTGGCCTTCAGCACGGTCGCAGTCTCCGGCGGATGCAGTCCGGCGGCGAACACCCATACCCCGGCGGCCTGCATTTCCTCGTTGAGAGCCTGCAGTCCGCGGATGATCGGGTCGAGGATCTCCGGTCCCGGCGGCGGTCCGTCCGGCTGATAGATGCTGAGCAGATACTGATTCATCCCAACCTCCTTCTCGCCCCTATACGAACGCCGTAGCCCGAAATCGACCGACCTGCCAGGCAGACTGTCACAGACGACAGGAGCGAATGATGAAGGCAGTCCGTTTCAGCCGGTTCGGCGGGCCGGAGGTCCTCGAGCTCGTGGATCTCCCCGATCCGCATCCGGGTCCGGGCGAGGTACGGATCGCGGTGCGCGCGGCCGGCATCAACCCGAGCGACTGGAAGAAGCGCCAGGGCCTGATGGACGAGGAGCTCCCGCAGACGCTCGGCCACGAGGCGGCGGGCGTGGTCGACGAGCTCGGCGACGGTGTTACGGACGTGGCCGTCGGAGATCGCGTGTTCGGCTTCACCGCCGAGGAGGGCGCCCAGGCCGAGCTGGCTGTGCTGGCCTACTACGCCCCGATCCCGCCGTCGCTCGACTTCCCCGAAGCGGCCGCGCTGCCGGCGGCCATCGAGACGGCGACTCGCGCGCTCGACCAGCTCGGGGTTAAGGGCGGCACCACGGTGCTCATCAATGGCGCCTCCGGAAGCGTCGGCGCTGCCGCGGTCCAGCTCGCCGTGGTGCGCGGTGCACGCGTGATCGGCACCGCCAGCCCGGCGAACCACGACTACCTCCGCTCGCTGGGCGCCGAGCCCGTTGCGTACGGCGAAGGTCTCGTCGACCGGGTCCGCGCACTCGCGCCCGAGGGCGTCGACGCCGCACTCGACGTCGCTGGGAGCGGAGTCCTGCCCGAGCTCATCGAACTCGCGGGCTTAGCGGAGCACGTCATCACAATCGCCGACTTCGTTGGTGCGCGGGAGCACGGGGTGAGGTTCAGCCGCGGCGACGCCGGCCGGGCTCTCCACGCACTCGCTGACATCGGCGAGCTGACCGAGTCCGGCCGCTTCTCCCTCCCGGTCGCCCAGACCTTCCCCCTCGCCGACGTCGCCGAGGCGCACCGAGTCAGCGAGACCAGCCACGCCCGCGGCAAGCTCGTCCTGGTCAGCCCGGATCAAGCGGAAGCGTGACGGTGATCTCCAGCCCACCGCCCGGCCGCGGGACCGCCGTCACGGTCCCGCCGTGCGCCGTCGCGACCGATCGCACGATGGAAAGCCCAAGACCAGCGCCCTTTCCACCGACCAACCGCTCGGCTCCCAGTCGATAGAACGGTTTGAACAACGAGTCCACCTCGTACGGCGGGATCTCCGGGCCGGTGTTGGTCACGACCACCTCGACGTGGTCGTCGAGCGTCCGGCTGATCACGCGAACCCAGGTCGCGGACTCCAGGCCCATCACAATCGCCGGATCCGGCGCCGGCCCCGCGGGGCTGTCCTTGCGCGACTCAGTTGTGATGGCCTGGCGGTCCGCCACGTTGTGCCGAATCCCGTTCTCGACCAGGTTGTGGACGAGGCGTTCGAGCAGTAGCGCGTCGCCGCGGACGTGGGCGTCGCCGGGACCGCGGATCAGCTCGACGCCGGCCGTCGACGCTTCGGGGGTCAGCTGGGCGGCGACGTGGTTGACGATGTCGGCGAGGTTGACCGGGTAGACCGCTGTCAGGACCTTCTCCGAGTCGGCGAGGATCAGGAGGCCGTCGATCAGTTGTTCGTGGCGGGCGTTGATCGTGAGCAGGCTCTCGCCGAGGTCCTTCAGGTCGGCGGACGCCGTACGACGATGCATCGCCACCTCGACCAGGGCGCGGCCGAGGGTGAGCGGCGTACGGAGCTCGTGGGAGGCGTTGGCGACGAAGCGGCGCTGGCCGTCGAAGGAGTGCTCCAGGCGCTCGACCATCGTGTCGAAGGCGTTGGCCAGGTTCTTCACCTCGTCATCCGGACCGCTGAGCGCGATCCGCTCGTGCAGCCCGTGGCCGGCAGCAGGTGCCACCGCGATCCGCCGTGCTGTGTCCGTGACTCGGTGGAGTGGTGCCAGGACCCGTCCGGCGACCAGCCACCCGAAGCCGGCCGCCAACCCGCCGACGACGAGCAGGGCGATGCTGCCCTGGGTCAGTAGGGACTTGATCGCGGCCTGCCGTACCTGCTCGCGCTGCTCCGACATGACCCGCTCCGCGTCCGAGCCGGTGAGTACGTCGCCGTCCTTGTTGATCACGTACGCCTGATTCGGCAACCGCGGCGGTGGCTGGGCGGACGGCGTACCGGTCGGTGGGCTGGTGTACGTGCCCTGGATGATCACGCGGTACTGCTGGCTCAGGTTGTTGGTGAACAGCACATAGGTCAGGCCGAGCAGCAGTACGCCGGCCACCATGAACAGACCGCCATAGATCAGGGTCAGGCGTCCCCGCAGCGTCAGTCGCCTCACGGGATGCGGTACCCGACGCCGGTGACGGTCTCCACCAGTCCGGGCTCCCCCAGCTTCCGGCGCAGCTTGAGGATGGTCAGCCGGACCGCTCCGGTGAACGGATCCACGTGCTCGTCCCATGCCTTCTCCAGCAGTTGTTCGGCCGACACCGTGGCGCCGTCGGCTCGCAGTAGCTCCGCGAGTACGGCGAACTCCTTCTTCGACAGCGGGACATATCGACCGTCCCGGAACACCTCGTGCCGCGCGGGATCCAGAGCCACTCCGGCACGCCGCAGTACCGGCGGATCAGCCGGACGACTCCGCCGCCCCAGCGCGAGCACGCGGGCAGCCAGCTCAGCAAACGCGAACGGCTTGGTCAGGTAGTCGTCCGCGCCCAGTCCGAGCCCTTCGACCCGGTCGGTGACCGCGGCGGCTGCCGTCAGCATCAGCACCCGAGTGGTCGACCCTGACTCCACCAGCTGCCGGCACACCTCGTCCCCGTGTACGACGGGGATGTCGCGGTCCAGCACCACTACGTCGTACGAATTCACGGACAGCCGCTCGAGCGCCGTACCGCCGTCGCCTGTCACGTCGACGGCATGCGAGTCGTCGCGCAACCACTCCGCGATCGCTGCCGCCAGCAACGGTTCGTCCTCGACCACCAGTACACGCACGCACCCATGATCGCCGACGCCGGTGTTTCCCCCGCGTTATCAGCCCTGGAAACGGCACCGAAACGCCCCACGGCCAAAGCTGACAGGCCTAATCCGATCCAAGGAGACCTGATGCGTAAGACCACTTTGGCCGTCGTACTCGCGGCATTCCTGCTGACCGGCTGTGGCTCGAACGAGCCCGACACCCAGGTCGCCTCCGGCAGTGGCACCCAGTCGGAGTCGACCGCCCCGACCAGTGCGCCGGCCAGCCTGAGCCGGGACGAGATGGCGGTCAAGTTCACCCAGTGCCTGCGGGAGAACGGGCTGAACGTGCCGGACCCCGAGCCTGGCAAGGGACCGATGCTCAAGTTCGACAAGAACTCCGGTGTGACCCAGGAGCAGGTCCAGAAGGCGATGGAGGCCTGCCAGCAGTACAACCCGCAGGGTCAGGGCCAGGCGAACCCGCAGCAGGAGGAGAACGGCCGCAAGTTCGCCGAGTGCATGCGGAAGAACGGCGTGGAGAAGTTCCCGGACCCCAAGCCCGGCCAGCAGGGCATCATGATCGGTCCGGGCGTCGGTGACGACCCCGACTTCCAGAAGGCGCAGGACGCCTGTCAGCCAATCCTGGCAGGTAAGTGATGCGCAAAGCACTGACCGCTGTGGTCGTTCTGGCCGCCGGAGGTGCCGCTAGCGCCTTTCTGGTCAACCGGGGCGACACCAGCCAGGCAACGAACCAGACTGCGCAACCACTACCGGTCAACACCGCCAAAGTCACGCAACAGACCCTCAAGGACACCGAGACCCAGGACGGCGAGCTTGGCTTCGGTACGACGTCCACGGCGGTCAACCGGGTAGCCGGGACGATCACCAGCCTCCCCGACAGCGGACAGGAGCTCCAGCGCGGCAGCACCGTCTACAGCGTCGACAACAAGCCGACCACGTTGCTGTACGGCGCACTCCCGGCGTACCGGCGGCTGGTGAACGGGAGTGAAGGGCCGGACGTCCTCCAGCTCGAGCAGAACCTCAGAGCGATGGGCTACACCGGCTTCACCGTCGATGACGAGTACACCGCCGCCACAGCGACCGCAGTCTCGGAGTGGCAGGACGACTTGGGTCTGGACGAGACGGGGGTGGTGGAACTGGGCAGCGTCCTGTTCGCACCCGGTCACATCCGGGTGGACAGCCTCCAGGCGCAGGAGGGCGCACCGCTCGGCCCGAACCAGAACGTGCTCACCTACACCGGCACCAAGAAGGCGGTCACTGTCCAGCTTGACGCCGCCGATCAACGGCTCGCCAAGCCCAACGCGAAGATCGACATCACGCTCCCGGACGGCAAGAGCGTGCCCGGGCGGATCGAGAAGGTGTCGACGGTGATCATCCCGGCCGAGAGCCCGGACAAGGACCCGGAGACCAAGGTCGAGGTGATCGTTGCCATCGACAACCAGAAGGCGGTGGACGCCTGGGCGCTCGCGTCGGTCGACGCCACCTTCACCGACTCCGAACGGAAGAACGTGCTGACCGTCCCGGTGGCCGCGCTGGTCGCCCTGCGCGAGGGCGGCTTCGGCGTCGAGGTCACGGACGGTACGTCGTCGCACTACCTGCCGGTGAAGACCGGCCTGTTCGCGAGCGGTCAGGTCGAGGTCAGCGGCGCCGGGATCAAGGCCGGCACCGCGGTGGGGATCCCGAAGTGATCGAGCTGACCGAGGTGACCAAGGTGTACCCGGGCGGCGTCACGGCCCTCGGCGGGGTCAACCTGCGGATCGAGCGCGGCGAGCTGATCGCGATCGTCGGGCCGTCCGGCTCCGGCAAGTCGACGATGCTGAACGTCCTCGGCACCCTCGACCGTCCGACCTCGGGCACGGTCCACATCGACCGGTACGACGTGGCGCGGCTGTCGGACTCGGGGTTGTCGGCGTTGCGGGCGACCCGGATCGGGTTCGTGTTCCAGCAGTTCCACCTGGCATCCGGCGTACGGGCGTTGGACAACGTGGCGGACGGGCTCCTGTACTCGGGGCAGCGGCTGGCGGTACGACGGAAGCGGGCGGCGACCGCGTTGGAACGGGTCGGGCTCGGGCACCGGATGGATCACGAGCCCCATGAACTGTCCGGGGGTGAACGTCAACGAGTCGCGGTGGCGCGGGCGGTCGCGGGCGAACCCGCCGTACTGCTAGCCGATGAGCCGACTGGGGCGTTGGACTCCGCGTCGGGTGCTGGGGTGATGGAGCTGCTGCGGGATCTACACGCGGCCGGTACGACGGTTGTTGTGATCACGCACGACCGGGATATCGCGGCGTCGCTGCCGCGCCAGGTCCGGATGCGCGACGGCCGCATCCTCGAGGAGGTCCGCACATGAGCAGAGAGACGAAACGGCGGAACGGCGAGCTGAGGCCAGCCAGCCTCGGTGTGCGGGATGTCCTTCGCGTCGGCGCCGTCGGGTTGCGGACGCGGCCGGCCAGGGCGTTCCTTTCCGCGCTGGGGATCGCGATCGGGATCGCCGCCATGGTCGCGGTCGTCGGCATCTCGTCGTCCTCGCGGGCCGAGCTCGACGGCCAACTCGATGCCCTAGGCACCAATCTGCTGACGGTCGCCCCGGGCGTCCGCCTGACCGGTGAACAAGCCCAACTCCCACTCGCCGCCGAAGCCATGGTCGGCCGGATCGGCCCGGTCCGCGCCGAGTCAGCGGTCGGCAAGGTCGACGACGCCGCGGTCTACCGCAGCAACAAGATCCCCGACGTCGAGACCAACGGCATCATCGCCTACGCCGCTCGCACCAACCTGCTCGACACCATCGGAGCCACCGTCCGCAGCGGCAAATGGCTCGACGCCGCGACCGGCCGCTATCCGGCGACCGTGCTCGGCTCCAGCGCCGCCGATCGACTCGGGATCACGAAGGCGGGTCCGGATACGCAGGTGCTGATCGGCAACACCTGGTTCACCGTGCTCGGCATCCTCGAACCGGCCGCCCTGGCCCCCGAACTGGACAGCTCCGCACTGATGGGCTGGCCGGCAGCCGACACCACGCTGTCCTTCGACGGGCACCCGACCACGATCTACACCCGGTCGGACGACGCCCAGGTAGAGGCGGTCCGATCGGTGCTCGGGGCAACGGCCAACCCGGAGGCGCCGAACGAGGTCGACGTGTCCAGGCCGTCCGACGCGCTGGCCGCGAAGCAGGCCGCGGGCCAGGCGTTCACCGGACTGCTCCTCGGGCTCGGCGCGGTCGCGCTGCTGGTCGGCGGCGTCGGGGTCGCCAACATCATGGTGATCTCGGTGCTGGAACGACGATCCGAGATCGGGCTCCGCCGCTCGCTCGGGGCGACCCGCGGGCAGATCCGGACCCAGTTCCTGACTGAGTCCCTCTTGCTGTCCGCACTCGGCGGGGCCGGTGGGGCGTTACTCGGATCCGCAGTCACTGCGGCCTATGCGTCGTACCAGAGCTGGCTGACAGTGATCCCGATCTGGTCCCTCGTTGGCGGGATCGCGGCCACGCTCGCGATCGGTGGACTGGCCGGGCTCTACCCCGCGATCCGGGCTGCTCGCCTCTCCCCCACCGAGGCTCTCAGAACAGGATGACGCCGATGCCGGTGAGCGCGAGTTGGACCAGCGCCACCGGCACCAGGCCTTGCCAGGCGAGCTTCTGCAACTGGTCGGCACGCATCCGCGGGAACGACACCCGCACCCAGATCACCACGACCGACACCAGGGCGACCTTCACCAGAGTCCAGATCCAGCCGATCGACTCCGGCCCCGGTCCACTCCAGCCGCCGAGGAACAGCACCGTGGTGAGACCCGCGAGTACGACGATGCCGGCGTACTCGGCGAGCAGGAACATCGCGAACCTGAGCCCGGTGTACTCCGTGTACGGCCCGAAGATCACCTCGGAGTCCGCGACCGGCATGTCGAACGGCGGCCGCTGCAACTCGGCCAGGCCGGCGATGAAGAACACGATCATGCCGGGCAGCTGCCAGAGCAACCACCACGGATTCCAGGCGTGGGCGATGCTCGTCAGGCTGAGCGAACCGGCCGCGACCGCGACACTCGCCGCGGAGAGTACGAACGGCAGCTCGTAGCTCATCAACTGCGCCGCGACCCGGAGACCACCGAGCAGGCTGTACTTGTTGCCGCTGCCCCAGCCCGCCATCAGCGAACCGAGTACGCCGATGCTCATCACCGCGAGTACGAAGAACAGGCCGGAGTCGAGATCCGCGCCGACGATGCCGGGGGCCAGCGGGATGGCGGCGAGCGCGGCCAGGTACGGCAGGAGCGCGACGATCGGCGCCCATTCGAAGACGCGCTTGTCGGCGGCGGCCGGGACCACGCTCTCCTTCTGGATGAACTTCACGCCGTCCGCGACCAACTGCGCCCAGCCATGGAACCCACCGGCGTACATCGGGCCGAGCCGTGACTGCATGTGCGCCATCACCTTGTGCTCGGCCTGACCGACCAGCAACGGCGCCACCAGGAAGGCGACCAGTACGCCGACCACCCGCACCACGAACTCCAGCATGACGGTCAGCCTAGTGGTTCCGACTTGACCTCAACCAACGTTCAGGCCAGAGGGTGGCGTCATGACTACCGTTCTTGTCACAGGTGCAACCGGCCGGGTCGGCCGGCACGTCGTCGCGGGACTGCGCGCGGCGGGGGTGACCGTCCGCGCTCTCGTCCGTACGCCGGAACTCGCCGGCTTCCCGCCCGACGTCGAGCTGATCCAGGGCGATATTCGGGAGGCTGACGCCGTACGACGGGCCGCGGACGGCGTGGATGCGGCGTTCCTGCTGTGGCCGTCGTTCAGCGCTTCCGGCGCCGAGAAGATCGTGCCGGAGCTGCCTTCGCGGGTCGTGTATCTGTCTTCGCTCAATGCGTCCGAGGGCGGGGTCTGGGGTGAGGTCGAGCAGTTGCTGCGGGACGCGGACAAGTCGTGGACCTTCCTTCGTCCGAGCGGCTTCGCGGTCAACGCCCAGACCTGGGCCGACGACTTCCGGTCCGGCGACACGCTGCGCATCCCGTACCCGGAGGCCGCCCGCTCGATGATCCACGAACGCGACATCGCGGCCGTCGCCGTACTCACGCTCGTCAACCCCGCCCACGCCGGCCAGACCTACGACCTCACCGGCCCCGAGGCCCTGACCCAGGCCGAACAGGTCGCCACCATCGTCCGCGCGGTCGGCAAGCACATGCACGTCGAAGCCCTCAGCGACGACGCCGCCCGCCAGGCCATGCTCGCCCAAGGCGCCGACCCAGCCCTAGCCGCCAGCGCCGTCACCTACTGGGCCTCACTAGTCGACAACCCCGAACCCGTCACCACCACAGTCACCCAACTAACCGGCCGCCCCGCCCTGACCTTCGCCGCCTGGGCCACCGAACACGCCGACGAATTCCGCATCCTCTCCACAGCAGAGGTAGCCCAGGGGTACGTCGACGCCTTGTCCACCGGCCGCCTGGACCAAGCCGTCTCCTTCTTGGCCCCGGACGTAGTCCGCGCCGCCCCACTCGAATCCCCCACCGAACTCAAAGGCGCCCCCTCCATCCTCGACAACGCCCGCCGCCTGAACGCCGACGTCGAACACCTCGCCGTCGAAACCCTCGGCCCCCTCCTGAGCGACAACCACTTCGCCATCCGCTTCACCTTCGACCAACGCAACACCCAAACCGGCGCCCGCACCCAAACAACCAAACTCTCCCTCTGCACAGTCGAGTCCGGCCAAATCACCCGCGAAGACGTCTTCTACTACACCCCGCCGCGCTCCTGACGGACCCGGCCGCTTTGCGGAACATTCCTGCCAGCATCTGCAAATTAGTCACCGCAAAGAACGTGGCCATCACTCCGGAACAGCCCGCATGCCTGAACGGATTTGGGGTTGACCCCTCAGCTGGTCGGTTCGCAGCACTGCATTCCAGCGGGCAACCGTCCGTCTCAGGGGTCAACCCCTGAGATGGACGTTCCAGCCAGGCCGCCGCGACTTGCTCAGGGCTGAGTTAGAGGGGGAGTTGGCGCCAGCCGCCTATGTCTTGGCGGCCGGCTTTTAGGGCTGCGGTTCGGGCGCTGTGGTTGAGGGTGTGGATGGTGCCGATGAGGATGCGGGTGGGGTCTGGGAGGGCCTGGGCGAGGAGCGTGCTGAGGTGGGGGCCGTAGCCGTGGCCTCGGTGGGGTTCGGCGAGGATGAGTTCGAGTACGACGTACGCGGGGAGGCCGAGGGCGTCGTCGGGCTTGATCACGGCGGCGGCGTACCCGGCCCACTCGCCGTTCGCGGTGATGTCGAACAGCAGGCCCTCGGCCGCGGCCTCCTCGAGGTCGTCGCGGTCCTGGAGTGACGCCTCGTCGGCGTGATGCGGGTGCTCCGCGTCCACAGCGTCGTACGCGCGTCTTGCCTCGTCGTAGTGCTCGACGCTCTTTGCCGGCACGAGTTCGAGCCCGGGTGGTACGCCGTATGGCTGCAGCTGACTGATCGGGGCCGCGAGGAAGCGGCGGTCGGGTTGGGTGCCGGGGATTTCGGGCTCGGCGCTCCAGACGCGGACGTACTGCGGGTTGTGGATGCCGTAGTACTCACGGGCGACCGCGGCGAGGGCGGGTAGGTCGGTCGGCAGGGGTGAGCGGGTCATTGGTGTCGCGTCGACGAACGGTTTGGTGACGTCCATGCCTTCGAAGCGCATGCTCAGCATCGCGTGGAGATCGTTGCCTACGGCAACCCAACGGTTGAGCATCGATTCGGCTGGTTTGCCGGGGGTCAGGCGGTCGGCTCGCTGGGCGGCGATGTCGAGGTCCTCGGCCAGCAGGATGTCGAGGGCGGCGTGCTCCTCGGCCAGGGTCGCCAGGCGGGTCGCGTCATCGGCCCAGGCGCGGGTGATCGGATGCTGACGTTCGAGGGTGTACCGGGCCAGCTCCTCCGCCGACGGGATCACGACGACTCAACCGGCGGCTCGCCGCCCTCAACCGGCGGCTCAACAGCAGGCGGCTCAACAGCAGGCGGAGCCGCCTGATCAGCCGGCGGCACGTCGCCTTCCGCTGGTGAGGCCGGGGACTCGGCTGCACCGGCGGGTGGTTGGCGGCGGGTTCGGCGTTCGCCGGCTGCACCGGCGCGGCGCGGGCGGGCCGGTGTGGCGGCGGCCTGGGCCGGGGCCAACGGGTCGGGGTCGGGTGAGCCAGGCGGGCGCGGGCCCCAGGTCTCGGGATCCGGCACCCCGGGCGGCAACGTACGTCGGCGACTCGGCGCACCCGCCGGAGCATGATCGGATTCGCCCGGTTCCTTCGCGCCCGGCCACGGCTTGGCGACCCGGGACGCGAGCACGAACTCCTTCCGCAGCGGATGCCCCTCGAACTCGTCCGGCAGCAGCAGCGGGATCAGGTTCGGATGCCCGTCGAACGAGATGCCGAACATCTCGAAGGTCTCACGCTCATGCCAGTTCGCCCCGGCGTACAACTCCGACAACGTAGGCAGTACGGCGTTGTCGCGCGGAACCAGCGTCCGCACCAGCACATGCTCGACATGCGCCCCACCCCAGAAGTCCGCGAGATGCGACACCACCCGGAACCCGTCCGTCAGCTCGTCCGACGCGCTCAGGAAATCGAAGAACGTGAAGCCCACCGCATCCCGAAGTACCTCATGCGCCGCGACCCACGACTCGAGCGGTACGTCGAGAGCCGTCGGGCCGAAGCTGTCCGACGAGGTCGCGGCGATCCCGACGCTCGTCAGCGCCTCGAGTGCGTCGGCGCTCAAGGCTGCACCAGGCCGCGGGTCAGCGCCGCCGCGGACGGCTCCTCGTACCGATCGGCGAGCGCCTCGCCCGCGATCTTCTCCTGCAGCTTGAGGATCCCCTGCAGCAACGCCTCCGGCCGCGGCGGACAGCCCGGCACGTACACGTCGACCGGGATGATCTGGTCGACGCCCTTGGTCACGCAGTACGAATCCCAGTACGGACCGCCCGAGTTCGAGCAGGAGCCGAACGAGATCACGTACTTCGGCTCCGGCATCTGGTCGTAGAGCCGCTTGATCGCGGGCGCCATCTTGTCGGTCACGGTGCCCGACACGACCATCAGGTCGGCCTGCCGCGGTCCGGGCGCGAACGGGATCACCCCGAGCCGGATGAAGTCGTGCCGGCCCATCGACGCCGCGATGAACTCGATCGCGCAGCAGGCCAGTCCGAAGTTGAACACCCAGAGCGAGTACTTCCGGCCCCAGTTCAGCAGGTACCGAACCGGCTCCGGCGCAAGCTTCGCCAGCGCACCAACTGCCGGTCGCACCGTCGGCATCCCCAGCTCGGTCATGCTCGCTAGCCTAGTCCGACAATCTCCTCCGCGAGGATGTCCGGGTACTCGAGTGGCGCGTAGTGCCCGACACCGTCGACGAGCCGCAGCCGTACGTCGCTGAAGAAGTCGTCCAACCGGTCCGACCAGGCCCGTGGGAACAGCGGGTCGAACTCGGGCCACAGCACCACGGTGGGTACGGCGATCCGGTCGTACGACGGCGGCGCTGTCTCGGCTGCCGAGGTCGCGACCGAACCGGCGCCCGCCCGATACCACTGGATCGACGCCGTGAACGCACCCGGCGCCGAGTAGACCTCGACCAGGTGATCCAGCTCCGGCTCGAATCCCGGCCCGGACCAGTGCGTCCAGAAATGCCGCAGGTACGACCGAACCGCATCCGGCTTGCCGTCGATCAGCTCCTCGATCACGGGCAGCCGATGGAACGCTTGGTACCAGAACTCCGCCTGCGCCTGCTCGGAGTAGACCCGCTTGCCGATCCCCGGCAACGGCGGCGCGATCACCAGGCCCTCGATCAGCTCGGGCCCCGAACGCGCGATCCCCTGCGCGATACGGCTCCCGACGTCGTACCCGGCGAGCACGGGACGCTCCAGCCCGAGCTCCTCCACCAGACCGACCACGCTCCGACCCTGCGCGGCAACGCCGTACTGCGCTGGATCCATGGACTGACTGTCCGACTCGCCGAATCCGCGCAGATCCGGGACCACCACCTCGAACCCGCGCTCGGCCAGCATCGGCGCGAGCAACCGGTAGTCGGTGCGATCGCCGGGCCAGCCGTGCAGCAACACCACCGCCGGTCCCTCGCCGATCCGGTCGTACGCCAGTCGGAATCCGTCCACCGCGTCGCTCAGCATGACATTCATTGTTGACCACAACCCGGGCTCGGCCTACCGTGATTGAACAGGACTGAACAGGTCCATTCTGGTGGGGAGACACCATGGCTGACCAGCTCGAGGTGCAGCAGACTCGCGCGCTCTCGGTGGAGAGCAACGGGCTGAACGTGATCGCGGACGCGGACCGGAAGGGCCGGCCGAGTCAGCTGTTCTGGCCGTGGTTCGGGGCGAACGTATCCGTGCTCGGGCTGAGTTACGGCGCCTTCGCGCTCGGGTTCGGGATCTCGTTCTGGCAGGCGGTGATCGCCGGCGTGATCGGGGTGGTGTTCTCGTTCCTGCTCTGCGGGCTGATCGCGCTGGCCGGCAAGCGCGGTTCGGCACCGACGATGGTGCTGAGCCGGGCCGCGTTCGGTGTCCGGGGCAACAAACTGCCGTCGCTGGTCTCGTGGTTGCTGACGGTCGGCTGGGAGACCGTGCTGACGATCCTCGCGACCCTCGCCACCGCGACCGTCTTCGAGCGGCTCGGCTGGGGCGGCGGCAACCTGACCAAGGTGATCGCGCTGGTCGTGGTCGGTCTGCTGACGGTCGCCTGCGGCGTGCTCGGGTTCGACCTGATCATGCGGGCGCAGACAGTCATCACCATCGTGACCGCCGTACTCACGGTCGTCTACATCATCCTGGTCGCCGACCAGATCCACTGGTCCACGGTGTCCGCGCTGCCGAGCGGCTCCACGCAGGCGGTGATCGGCGCGCTCGTCTTCCTGATGACCGGGTTCGGGCTCGGCTGGGTGAACGCGGCCGCGGACTACTCGCGGTACCTCCCGCGACGGGCGTCGAGTCGCGGCGTGGTCGGCTGGACGACGTTCGGTGGTTCGGTGGCTCCCGTCGTACTGCTGGTCTTCGGCCTGTTGCTGGCGGGATCCTCGCCGGACCTGAGCAAGGCGATCGGGGCGGACCCGATCGGTGCGCTGGCCGAGGCCTTGCCGACGTGGTTCCTGGTGCCGTTCGTGATCGTCGCGGTGCTCGGTCTGGTCGGTGGCGCCGTACTCGACATCTACTCGTCCGGCCTGGCGCTGCTGTCGCTCGGAGTGCCGGTGAAGCGGTACGTCGCCGCTTTCATCGACGGGGTGGTGATGATCGGCGGGACGATCTATGTGGTGTTCTACGGCGGTGAGTTCCTCGGGCAGTTCCAGGGGTTCCTGATCACGCTGGGCGTCCCGATCGCGGCCTGGTGCGGGATCATGCTCGCCGACATCGCGGCCCGGCGACGGGACTACGCGGAGGGCGATCTCTACCGGACTTCGGGACGGTACGGCGACGTGCAATGGCTGCCCGTGATCACGATGGTCGTTGCTACCGGCATCGGTTGGGGACTGGTCACGAACACGCTCGCGTCGTGGCTGACCTGGCAGGGTTATCTGCTTGGGGCATTCGGTCTCGGTGGCAAGGAGGGCTCGTGGGCGTTCGCGAACCTCGGCGTGCTGGTGGCGCTGGTGATCGGGTTCGTGGTGCAGTGGTTCGGGCGCGCGGCCGGCGTACGTAAGCAGGAGGCGACTGCCTGATGGTGCTGGCGCTCATCGATCTGCAGAAGATCTTCGCGGACCCGAAGTCGGGGTGGGCGACGCCTGACTTCCAGCGCGTGATCGAGCCGACTCGGGAGCTGATCAGGCTCTTCGCTCCCGAGGTCGTCTTCACTCGTTTCATCGCGCCGGAACGGCCGTCGGGATCGTGGGTCGGCTACTACGAGCAGTTTCCGTTCGCGTTGCAGCCGGCCGATGCCGAGGACTATCAGCTGGTCGACGAGTTCAAGGGTGCTCCAACCTTGGACAAGTCGACGTTCGGGGCCTGGGGGCCGGAGCTGGCGGTGAGGGCCGGCGATCGGCTGGTACTCGCGGGAGTGGCGACGGACTGCTGCGTGATCAGTACGGCGCTGGCCGCGGTCGATGCCGGCGTACAGGTCCAGGTGGTCGAAGAGGCATGCGCTGGGTCGACGGACGAGAACCATCGCAAGGCGATCGACATCATGCGGTTGTATGCGCCGATGATCGAGGTCGTCAGCGTGGAACAGGTTCGTTGATGCGGCGGATCTACCTGAAGCACGAACGGGTCGCCCGGGTGCTCGCACGAGAGATCAAGTCCGGCGTCGTACGGCGTGGCGCTCAGCTGCCCGGCGAGGTCGAGCTGGCGAAGCGGTTCGCGGTCAGCCGGAACACGGTCCGCGCGGCACTCGCCGTACTGGCCGAAGAGAACTTGATCACCACGCACACCGGCAAAGGGTCGTTCGTGCTGTTCGACGGGCTGCCGCTGGACGGGCGGCTCGGGTGGACGCATGCCCTGTCCGAACAGGGCGTCGAGACCCGGATGCGGACGGTACGCATCGAACGGGAGGACGATCCCGAGCTGGCCGATCGGCTCGGTCTCGAATCCTCCGAACTGGTCGTGATCGAGCGCGTCCGGCAGCTCACGGACGGTACGGCGATCTCACTCGAACGCAGCCGGGTCCCGGCGCTGGACTCACTCCGGGACCTGCCCGAACGGGGTCTCGACAACGGCTCGATCAGCGTCACACTGAACCGCGCCGGCCTGTACCTAGACCACTGCGAGCAACGCCTCCGCGGCCGCCCACTCACCCCCGTCGAAGCCGGCCACCTGGAACGCCCCGACGACACCTGGTTCCTCCACACCACCCGAACCAGCTGGACCGCCGACGACCGCTTCGCCGAACACGCCGACGAACTCCTAGACCCCACCCACTACGAACTAAGCCTGTCCTACCGCAGCTGACGACACCCGCGCGTCCTCCGCACGCGCTCCCTTCGTCGCTCCGCTCCTCAACGCGCCCGCACCCCAGGCGGGGCGACCTAAGGGTTCGTTGCCTTTGGCATAGGGAGTTGTGCGGATGTGGGGGGACTCCTCAGGGGAGCAATCTCTAGTCATCGACGAGCTCCCGGAGGAGACCATGTTCATGTACTCACCCGACTCGCTCCAGGCTGAGATCCGGTACCGGCAGGATCGGATCCGGCGCGACTTCCAGCGGCCGGCCTGGTTCCAGCGCAAGCCACGGCGGCAGGCTCCCCAGCCCTGTGCGCCCGAACTGCGTGCCCGTCCGGCGATGTGACCGCTCGGGCACCACCGAGACCCCCTCCCCAACCGGCGCGGCCGGCTCCCCTCCGAGCCGGTCGCGCCGCCTTCGTTTCCAGGGTCTTTTCAGACTCCTTAGAGGCGGAGTACGGCGTACCTGAGGCACCTAGGGACCGCTCGGGCCTGGGGATAGGGAGGAGTTCCGATGTGCGGGACCACCTCAGACGAGCAGATTGAGGGGTGTCGGCAGGAAGCCGGCCACCAACCAGGAGGAACACCAAATGTTCACGAACGAAAGCGTCAAGGCAGAGGTCGACTACCGCAGGGAGCGCCTCAGCCGCGACTTCCGCCAGCACCGGAACACCCGGGGCCGCCGGACCATCAGCCACCTGTTCGGCCGGAAAGCCTGAAGGGAGGGAAACCATGTTCAACACTCCTCTGAGTCAAGACTTCATCAAGGCGGAGTCGGCCTACCGGCTGGAGCGGACCAAGCGTGACTTCCGGTCCGCGACCCGCCGGCAGCGCGCCGAGCGGGCCTCGCAGCCCGAGCCGCGGCACGCACGCCGCACGCTCCGACCCACCACGGCCGCATGACCGCGCCAACCGCCGTCCCTGATCCGCTCCTCGGGATCAGGGACGGCGCTCTTTTGGGCCGAACAACGAAGGCCGGGAGCAGAACTGACGCTCACCGGACGGGATGCCGTCGATTTGTGTCGGCGCCAGGGGCGAAGATGGACGACGTGCCCTGGACTTCGACACCTCTCGTCGGCCGCTCGACCGAGATGGCCGCCCTGCTGAGCGCCGTGGACGACGCGAAAACGCGCCGCGCCGGTGCTGTACTGCTGTCCGGTGACGCCGGCGTCGGCAAGACCCGGCTGCTGGACGAGGTGGCCACCGGCGCGCACGAGCGCGGTTTCGGCGTGCTGGTCGGGCACTGCACCGACTTCGGCGACGCCGGCCTGCCGTACCAGCCGTTCTCCGAGATCTTCGGCCGCCTGGCCGGCGACCGGCCGGATCTCGTCGACAGCGTGCTGACCAACTTCCCCGCGATCAGCCGGCTACTCCCCGCACACCGCCTGCTCAGCGCCCAGCCGGTGCCGCAGGAGGGCCAGCTCGACCGCGCTGCGCTGTTCGACGCCGTCCTCGGCGCGTTCACCGCGCTCTCCACCAGCGAGCCGCTCCTGGTGATCATTGAGGACGTCCACTGGGCCGACGACTCGACCCGGGACCTGATCGGCTTCCTGATCACCCGGCTGACCTCGCAGCGCCTGGCCCTCGTGGTCTCGTACCGCAGCGACGACCTGCACCGCCGGCATCCGCTCCGCCGCCCGATCGCCGAGTGGTCCCGCAACCCGCGCGTGCGTCGCGTCAACTTGCTCCCCCACGACGCCGACGAGGCCCGCACCCTCCTGCACCTGCTGCTCACCGAGCCGCTGCCCGCAGTCGAGGAGCGCCGGATCCTGGAGCGTGCGGGCGGCAACGCGTTCTTCACCGAGGAGCTGGCCGCGGCGGCCTCGATGGGTGACGGCGACGTCGTGCCGCCCGATCTCGCCGACCTGCTCCTGGTCCGCCTCGACCCGCTGTCGGACGACGCGCGTCAGGTCGCCCGGGTGATCGCGGTCGCGGGTCGCCGGGTCCCGCACGACCTACTCACCGCCGTCGCCAACATGCCCGACCGCGAGCTCGACGACGCCCTGCGGGAGCTGATCGACGCCCACATCATCGACGTACCCACCAATGATCGGTACTACTTCCGCCACGCGCTGCTGGCCGAGGCCGTGTACGACGACCTGCTGCCGGGTGAGCGGGTTCGGCAGCATGCGGCGTACGTGCAAGCGCTGGAGAACCAGACCGTCGCGGGCACCGCGGCCGAGCTGGCCGGGCACGCCACCCGGTCGCATGACCTCGCTACCGCGTTCGAGGCCCGGGTCCGGGCCGGTCAGGAAGCGCTCTCGGTCGCGGCGCCGCAGGAGGCGCTGAAGCACTACGAGATGGCGCTCGAGCTGTTCCCGAACGCGGCGCCGACGAGCACCGTCGACAAGACCTGGCTGATCGTCGACACAGCGATGGCGGCGACCCTGTCGTCACAGCATCTGCGCGCTCTCAAGCTGCTCCGGAAGGCGCTGGTCGATCTGCCGGCCGACGCACCGAAGCTGCAGCGGGCCGAGCTCCTGCTGCCGCTCGCGGACATCGCGCTGATCATCGACCAGGACAAGGAAGCCAGCGAGGCCATCTCGCAGGCGCTCAAACTGGTCAGCGACGAGCCCGCCAGTGTGTTCAAGGCGCAGGTCACCTCGTTGTACGCGCGGGTTTCCGACGCGCTCGGCCGGCCGATGGAGGCTGAGCGGTGGGCGCACCGAGCGCTCGAGATCGCCCGCGAGGCCGGTCAGGAGTCGGCCGCTAGCGACGCCGGGATCACGCTCGCCCAGCTCCGCCGCCGGGCCGGCGATCCGGAAACGGCCGCGAAGCAGCTCGAGGAAGCCGCCGTACGGGCGCAGCTCACCGGAGATGCCCCCGCCGAGGTGCGAAGCCGGTTCCTGCTCGGGTCCACGCACTACGAGCAGGGCGACCTGCTGAATGCGAAGGCCGCGTTGTCGTTCGCGGCGAAGCGGGCCGGTGAGCTCGGACGGCAGTGGGCTGTGTACGGGTTCGATGCGCGCCGGATGGTGGCGCTGACCCAGTTCATGCTCGGCGAGTGGGACGAGGCGGCCGCGACGGCCGAGACCGACGCGATGACGCCCGCCGCTGCGGCCGCGGCGCTGCGTGCGGTGGAGTTCTCGGTGCGCGGCGGGCGGGGTGACACAGCGGTCGCGGAGGAGTTCGAGATGTCCCGGAAATGGTGGGACCTGGACATCATGCTGCCGCTCCTGGGATTGCAACCGGCCGTGGACGCGTACCGGCAGCTCGATCAGCCGGCCGAGGCGGAGAAGTTGATCACCGATGTGTCCGCGCTGTGTAGCAGTGTGTTCCAGACGGAGTGGTTCCTCGCGCAGATCCGGTTCGCCACGCTCGGCCTGCAGGTGCTGTGCCACCGGGCCGTCGGCGAGCCGTCAGCCGCCACGGAGCTGGTCTCGCGCGGCGCGGAGCTGGTCGCCCTCGGGCAGGCGACCGCGGAGAAGGGGATGCCGCCGGGACGGTTGATGGGCGTCGAAGGGCTCGCGTGGCTGGCCCGTCTGGAGGCGGAGTGGGAGCGGCTGCGGTGGCTGGCTGGGATCGACGCGCCGACGCCGGAGGAGCATGTCGCCGCCTGGGAGCGGGCGACGGACGCCTTCGGGTACGGGTACGTCTTCGAGCAGGCCTGGTCACGGGTCCGGTTGTCGGCGGCGCTGCGTGCCGCCGGCCGGGTCGCCGAGGCGAACGAACAGACCGCGTTGGCCGCGGAGGTCGGTCGTGAGCTGCGGGCGAAGCCGCTGCTGGACGAGACCGGCGGCGTGGACACCGCGGCGAGTGCGCTGACGTCGCGGGAGACCGAAGTACTGCGGTTGCTCGCGGAGGGACGGACGAACCGGCAGCTGGCGCGCGAGCTGTACATCAGCGAGAAGACGGTCAGCGTGCACGTGTCGAACATCCTGGCGAAGCTCGGTGTCCGCTCCCGGACCGAGGCGGCCGCGGTCGCACGGCGTGACGGGCTGCTGTAGCTGACGACGAGTTAACCGTGTCTGCGGTGCCGGTCCGGCTCCGGATGGGCGTGGCGGGCGCGGACCCGAGCCAGGTCGTCAGCGGTGACTTTGGTGGGAATGTCGTGCAGCGGGCCGCCGATATCGGTGATGTCGTCGAACACCTTCCGGGCGTGCCGCATCCGTGCTGCGGCCAATAGCACGAGCCCGGCTGCAGCAAGTGCTATCAATACCCACAGTTGCCACGCCATAGCCTCACCGCCAGGTATTCGCCCCGTATCCCCGAGTAATCACCATAGCCCCGAACCCACCACTTGGCGACCGGCTGTACGCATACCGTTAAGCAATACGCTTGAAACTCACGTTTGTTGCCAAATGCAATCACAAACGGTGACCAGGCAACGAGTCTGGACGCTTGGTCAGTTGTTACGCTCAGTCACCAATTGCCGGATGGTTGCGGCAGGCAAATCCCGGCCGAATATGCTCGGGCGGTGAAGGTTCTTTCTGATCAGGATGTTCGGCGGCTGGTTCCGATGAGTACGGCGGTCGCGGCGGTACGGGACGCGTTCCGGGAGCTGGCGGCCGGGAACTTCGTGCTGCCGCCGCGGCAGATCTTCGGGGACGGGGCGGTGCTCGTCATGTCGGCGTACCACATCCCGAGCGGGACCGCGGTGGTGAAGAAGATCGGGATCGCGCTCGACCAGCTGCCGGCCATCCGCGCGACAGTGATCTGGACCGGGGCCGGCGAGCAGTTGGTCGCCGAAGGCCACTCGTTCACCACCCTGCGGACCGGCGCGGTCGTCGGCGTCGCCACCGATCTGCTCGCACCCGCCGACGCCAACCGGCTCACCGTGATCGGGACGGGCGCTCAGGCTCCGGACCAGGTCCGCGCGGTCCTCGCCGTACGCCCGATCGCCGATGTCACCATCACCGGCCGCTCAGCCGATCGCGCCGCGGCCCTCGCCCAGCAGCTGGCAGCCGAGTTCCCCGAGGTGAAGTTCACGGCCGGCACGAACATCGACGAGTCCATCGCCGACCCGCACATCATCTGCTGCGCCACCTCGTCGACCACTCCGCTCTTCACCGCCGACGCTCTCCCCGAGAACGTCCACGTCAACGCGATCGGCGCCTTCCGCCCCACCATGCGCGAACTCCCCCGCGACCTCCTGGCCACCGCCACCACAGTCCTGGTCGACCAACGCGAAGCAGCGCTCGAAGAATCCGGCGAGATCATCGACGCCGTCACGTCCGGCGCACTAGCGGAAGCAGACCTGATCGAGCTAGGCACCGCACTCGACAACCCACCAACGCCGCAAGGCCGAACAGTCTTCAAATCCGTAGGCATCGGCTGCCAAGACTGGGCCATCGCCGCGGCGCTGAGCGGTTAGGTCCAGCGCATTACGCCCTTGCGGTAGGCGTAGAGGAGGCCGACTGTGACGAAGGCCAGGAAGACGAACATCTCGATCAGGGTCGAGTAGCCGAGGGTGGCGAAGATGGTGGCCCAGGGGAACAAGTAGATCGCGTCTACGGCGAAGATCACGTAGAGGTACGCGAATAAGTAGTACCGGATGTGGACCTGGGCCCAGCCCTCGCCGACCGGGTCGACGCCGGACTCGTACGTCTTGAGCTTGCCCTCGGTCGGATAGGTGACCGTCAGCGCCTTGTTCAGCGCGAAGGCGCCGAGCAACCCGACCAGGCCGAGCCCCACCACCGCGGCGACGACGCCATAGCTGTCCGACACAGGCAGCAGCTTAGTTCGTGCAGAGCAGGAGCGAGTCGATCGAAACGTACGGCCCGTACCCGGACCGGATGTCCGCGACCTGCAGCCGCAACCGAGTCACACCGGAGATGTCGTAGTTCAGCCAGGTCTCGGTCTCCTGCTGCATCCGGGTCGACGTGATCGCCGTCGTCCCGTTGTGCAGCGACACCCGCACCAGACCGTCGGTCAGGTTGCCGAGCCAGTTCCGCGAGTACCGGCAGCCGGTCGAGTCCACGTCGCCCCAGACATACCCACCCTGGTTGGCCAGCAGGTCGGCCTCGGCCCGCCGCGGTCCTTCGTTCGGCGGTACGACGGTGAACTGCGGCTGCCCCTGTCCACCGGCCGCGAGCATCCCCTTCTTGAACATCCCGCGCCACACGTAGTGCTTGAAGCTGATCATCGGCGAGATCGCCGCGGCGTACGGCGCTTGTGCACCGACCGCGATCCGATAGGTCCGGATCGACCCCGGCTGCACCGTGGTGATCGTCACGCTGCTGCCGGACGAGAACCCGTGCGCGACCTCCTGCCACCGCTTCAGCGACGGGATCCACTGGTGCAACGGGATCCGGGTCCCGGCCGCGGGCGCGGGCGTCAACGTCCCGACGACGGTGATCACGCCCTTGGTCGCGTCGGTCGTACGGATGCTGGAGATCTTCGCGGACCGGACCGGAGTCGTCACGGCTGCGGACGCCGTACTGCCGAGACTGAGCGCACTGTCCGCCGGGGCGGCAGGTGCAGCGCACCCCACCAGCAGCGATGTCAGCAGTCCGACCAGCACACGACGCATGAAACGGCTCCTTGAAGTCACAGCTTGATGACGACACCCTGCCGGTTCCTACTTCGGATCGCAAGCGAGCGGCTGCGGAGTGTGACACTGATCGGTTCGTGTTAGCACCACGTCCCAGGCTGTGGACCACCGGGGCTTCCGCATGGTTCTGTTCTAAGGGCGAACTAATATTGGGGTTATCGCCCTGACGGGGGGATCGGCCTGTTGCCCACAAGGCGGCCGGACGACCCAAGCTTCGACTTGGAGATGAAAAGAACAGTGACCATCGAGGTCAAGCAGCTCGACCGCGTGGTGATCCGCTTCGCCGGCGACTCCGGTGATGGGATGCAACTCACGGGGGACAGGTTCACAGCGGAAACCGCATCGTTCGGCAATGATCTGTCGACGTTGCCCAACTTCCCAGCCGAGATCCGGGCACCAGCCGGGACCCTGCCGGGAGTGTCGTCCTTCCAGCTCCACTTCGCCGATCACGACATCCTCACGCCGGGCGACGCGCCCGACGTGCTGATCGCGATGAACCCGGCGGCCCTGAAGGCGAATCTCAAGGACGTGCCGCGGGGCGCGACGGTGATCGTCGACACCGCGGACTTCACCGCCCGCAACCTGAAGCGGATCGGGTACGACGAGAATCCGCTGGAGACCGGCGAGCTCGACGCGTACCACCTGATCCCGCTCAACCTGACCGGTATGACGGTCGAGTCGGTGAAGGAATTCGGGCTGACCCGTAAGGACGCGTCCCGGGCGAAGAACATGTACGCGCTCGGCCTGGTGTCCTGGCTGTTCCAGCGGCCGGTCGAGTCGACGATCACGTTCCTGCAGACCAAGTTCGCCTCGAAGCCGGACATCCGGGACGCGAACATCGCGGCCTTCCGGGCGGGCTACAACTTCGGTGAGACCGCCGAGGAGTTCTCGGTCCGGTACGAGGTGAAGCCGGCCCACATGGCCACCGGCACCTACCGGAACATCTCCGGCAACCTCGCGCTGGCGTACGGCCTGGTGGCAGGCGCTCAACGAGCCGGCCTGCCGCTGGTCCTCGGTGCGTACCCGATCACCCCGGCATCCGACGTACTGCACGAGCTGTCCAAGCTCAAGCGGTTCAACGTCACCACGATCCAGGCCGAGGACGAGATCGCCGGTGTCGGCGCCGCCCTGGGCGCGTCGTTCGGTGGTGCGCTCGGCGTGACCACGTCGTCCGGTCCGGGCATCAGCCTGAAGTCCGAGACGATCGGTCTCGGCGTGATGCTCGAGCTGCCGCTGGTCGTCTGCGACATCCAGCGCGCCGGTCCCTCGACCGGTATGCCGACCAAGACCGAGCAGGCCGACCTGCTGCAGGTGATGTTCGGCCGCAACGGTGAGGCGCCGTTGCCCGTGCTCGCGGCCCAGTCCCCCGCGGACTGCTTCGCGATCGCGATCGAGGCGGCCCGGATCGCGGTCACCTACCGCACGCCGGTGATCGTGCTGTCCGACGGCTACCTGGCCAACGGTTCCGAGCCGTGGAAGGTCCCGGTGGTGGAGGACCTGCCGACGATCGAGCCGAACTTCACCCTCGAGCCGAACGCGACCGACGCCAAGGGCGCGCCGACCTACCTCCCGTACCTGCGGGATCCGGAGACCCTGGCCCGCGCCTGGGCGATCCCGGGCACGCCGAATCTCGATCACCGGATCGGTGGTCTGGAGAAGGAGGACAAGACCGGCAACATCTCCTACGACCCGGCCAACCACGACCTGATGATCCGCACCCGGCAGGCGAAGGTGGACGGCATCGCGCGGTCCATCCCGCCGATCGAGGTGGACGACCCGGACGGTACGGCGAACGTGCTGGTGCTCGGGTGGGGTTCGACGTACGGCCCGATCGGCGCCGGCGTCCGCCGGGTCCGCCAGGTCGGCGGAAAGATCGCGCAGGCGCATCTGCGGCACCTGAACCCGTTCCCGTCGAACCTCGGCGACGTGCTGAAGTCCTACGACAAGGTCCTGGTGCCAGAGATGAACCTGGGCCAGCTGGCGATGCTGCTGCGGGCGAAGTACCTGGTCGACGTCGTCTCCTACGCGCAGGTCCGCGGTATGCCGCTCGGCGCCGCGGAGCTGGCCGAGGTGATCGGCAACCTGGTCGAGGAGACCGCGGGGATCGACGACGACGCCCGTCATTTGGGCGCGGCGGCTGCCGCCGTCAAGCACGGCGAGGCCCTGAACCAAGAGTTGCACCAGTCGGAGGGAGCACGATGAGCACGGTCGATCTCGGTCTGCCGAGTCTGCCCGGCGGTCTGAAGGGCGTCCCGGCCGCGACCGAGCCGCAGAACCGCAAGGAGTACGTGTCGGACCAGGAGGTCCGCTGGTGCCCGGGGTGCGGTGACTACGCCGTACTCGCGGCTTTCCAGGGGTTCCTGCCCGAGCTCGGGATCAAGCGCGAGAACGTCGCGATGGTGTCCGGTATCGGCTGCTCGTCGCGCTTCCCGTACTACCTGTCGACGTACGGCATGCACTCGATCCACGGCCGCGCGCCGGCGATCGCGACCGGTCTCGCGGTGTCGCGGCCGGACCTCTCGGTGTGGGTCGTGACCGGTGACGGCGACGCGCTGTCGATCGGCGGCAACCACCTGATCCACACGCTCCGCCGGAACGTGAACCTGAAGATCCTGCTGTTCAACAACCGGATCTACGGCCTCACCAAGGGTCAGTACTCGCCGACCTCGGAGACCGGCAAGGTCACCAAGTCGACGCCGATGGGCTCGGTGGACAACCCGTTCAACCCGGTCTCGCTGGCGCTCGGCGCGGAGGCGACGTTCGTGGCCCGCACGGTCGACTCCGACCGCAAGCACCTCACCTCGGTGCTGCGGGCCGCCGCCGAGCACCGCGGTACGTCGTTCGTGGAGATCTACCAGAACTGCCCGATCTTCAACGACAACGCGTTCGACGCGTTCAAGGACCCGGAGACCCGGGACGACGCGATCATCCCGCTCGTGCACGGCGAGCCGATCCGGTTCGGCACGGACGGACACCTCGGCGTAGTACGCGACGGCTTCGCGTCTCTCGCCGTACGAGAGGTTGCGGACCTGCCGGGTGGCGAGGCGGATCTCGTCATCCACGATGCGCACACCGAGGACCCGGCGTACGCCTTCGCCCTGTCCCGGCTGACCGACGCGGGCGTGCTGCACCAGGCTCCGATCGGCATCTTCCGCTCGGTCGAGCGCCCGGCGTACGACGACCTGGTCCGCCAGCAGATCACCACCTCCCAGGAAGCCCAAGGCACCGGCGATCTCCAGGCCCTTGTCACCGGCGCCGACACCTGGACCGTCAACTAGCGAGGAACTCCCGGACGACTTTCTGGAAGCCGTCCGGGTCCTCCAACCACGGGTAGTGCCCGACACCGTCGAGCACTACCCGTTCTGCATTGGGCAACGCCGCCAGCAAGGTGTCGGTGACGTACGGCGGCCGCAGGTCCTCCGCGCCATGCACCAACAACGTCGGTACGACGACCCGCCCGCAGCGCCCCGCCCGGTCCGGCACTGCCTTCAACTCGGCGAGCAACGCGTCCGCACAAACCCGATTGGGCTCGAACCAGGGCGTGTTCAACCGCCGGGAGGAGTCCAACGCGGTGGCCCGGTCGGCGAGGTTCACGGAGATCTGCGCGATCCACGGATCCTCCTCCGGAGTCTCGGCGAGGATCTCGGCGACCCGGGCGCGATAGTCGGCCGGCGGACCGTCGAGGCCGACCGATGACACCAGCACCAAGCGGGACACGGCCTCGGGGTGTGCTTGCGCATACTCCAGGGCCAGCGACGCTCCCCAGGAGTGTCCGATGACGATGCACGGCTCGGGGCCCGCGACTGTGGCCAGGTCGGCGACGAAGCGGGCGAGGGTGTACGGGCCGCGGCGGTCCGAGCGGCCGCAGCCTCGCTGGTCCCACCTGTGCAGCGTGAATCCGGGAAGCGACAGGTCGTGGAACACGTCCCACCACCCCGGACCGCCATGCACCAGAACGACGGATGGGCCGTCGCCGCTGACGTCGGTCCACAGGCGACAGCCATCGTCGGTGGTCAGCATGACGTCAGTCGTCCAGTGACGCGTAGACGGCAGCTCGCAGTTCGCGGCGGATGGGGTAGCTGGCGGACGGTCGGAGTTGGGTGAGGAAGAGGACGGCGAGCTCGTCGGCCGGGGAGACGAAGAACGCGGTCGAGGCCATGCCGCCCCAGAAATACTCGCCGGGTGTACCGATGGTTTGCGCCACGGTCGGATCGAGCAGCACACCGAACCCGAGCCCGAAGCCCTGACCGGCTCGCTTCGTCTCACCGCCGAAGTCGGTGAATGCCGCGAGGTCCTGACCGCCGGGCAGGTGGTTCGCTGTCATGAACCGCAGCGTGCGCGACCCGATGATCCGGGTCCCGTCGAGCGAACCGCCACCGGCGAGCATCCGCGTGAACCGCAGGTAGTCCCCCGCCGTCGACACCAGCCCGGCCACCCCGGACAAGAAGGTCCGCGGCCGGCCGTACGCACTCGTCTCCGGATCATCGGTCAGCGTGAACCCACTGTCGTCGTACCCGTAGCAGGCCGCGAACCGGGAAATGCTTGCCTCTGGCACCGAAAAACCGGTGTCGGTCATGCCGAGCGGTTCGAAGATGCGGGTTCGCAAGTACTCGTCCAGCGGTTGCCCGCCGATCACTTCGCACAGCAGGCCGACGAGATCCGTGGAGATCCCATAGATCCAGCGGGTGCCGGGATCCGCCTGCAACGGCAGGCCGGCCAGGCGTCCCGGCAGCTCGGACAGCGGTGCGTCCGAATCCATCCCGGTCAGCCCGGCTTCCTGGTAGAGCAGATTGACCGGATGCTTGCCCTTCGACGCCGCGAGGCCTGAGGTGTGCATCAGCAGATCTCGCACGGTCATCTCGCGACCGGAGTCCCGCAGGCCACCGTCGTCGTACACCTTCGGCCGCCCCAGCGCGGGCAGGTACTTCACCACCGGATCGTCGAGCTGGAAGCGTCCTTCCTCGTAGAGTTGCATCAGCCCGAGACTCACGATCGGCTTGGTCATCGAGTAGATCCGGAAGATCGTGTCCGCGGTCATCGGGCGATCGCGCTCGACGTCCGCACGCCCGTACACGTCGAAAAGCACGACCTCGTCCCGGTGCGCGACCACCGTGACGGTGCCCGGGAACCGACCGTCGTCGACGTACCGCCGGACCAGTGCCGCCACCTTCTGCACCACGACCTCCTGTAGTGTCTACTTCAGAGGATCCGATCTCTGTCGCAAATATTACACGAAGTTGAGCAGACTCTGTCCCACGGTGCGATTCAGGTGGCGCGCCGCTAACCCGGCACGCTGTGCCCCCAGCACATCCACCTCCAGGTTGTCCCCGATCATCAGCACGTCGGCGGGGTCGGCGCCCAGGGCTTCGCAGGTTCGCAGATAGGTCTCGGGGGCGGGTTTGCTGATGCCCAGGAACTCCGAGGTGCAGACGACGTCGACCAGGTCAGCGAGGCCGATCGCCGCCAGTTTCGCGTTCTGCTGCTTCGTGCTGCCGTTGGTGAGCACGCCGATTCGCAATCCGTTGCTGTGGGCAACTTCCAGCGCCGGGCGGGCATCCGGGAACGCGGTCCAGCTGCCCTGGTAGTGGCCGAGGTAACCGGTGAACAACTCGTCCAGCTCCGCGTCGGTCGGCGGGACCGGGTGATCGATCAGCGGCAGGAACTCGCGCAGCCGAGCGCGGCGCTGGCCTTGGTGGGTGAGCTCCCTGGCCAGATAAGCGTTGTAGACGCGCTCTTCGATCGCGAACCATTGCGCTACCAGCTCGTCGGACGCTATCCCGCCGAGCTCGGGAACCCACGTGCGGACTGCGTACGTCGCCGACGCGGTGTGGTCGAACAGGGTGTTGTCGAGGTCGAAGATGATCGCCTTCATGCGCGGACCACCGAGTCGCGGTTCAGCTCGCGATGGTTCGCGTACCCGGACAGCGCCAGCGTCAGATCGAGTTCGGCCAGGAAGCAGCGAAGTACATGCTCGACGCCTGCCTGGCCTGCCAACGCCAGGCCGTAGAGCAGAGGGCGGCCGAGGAGAATCGCCTTCGCGCCAAGGGCCAGCGCCTTCGCTGCGTCCGCGCCGGTTCGTACGCCGGAGTCGAAGAGGACTGTGAGTTGCTCGCCGACCGCATCGGCGATCGCGGGCAGTGCATCCAGAGAGGCGACCGCGCCGTCGACCTGGCGACCGCCGTGGTTCGAGACCACGATCCCGTCGACCCCGTGCTCGGCCGCGACCTTTGCGTCCTCGACCGCGGTGATGCCCTTGAGCACGATCGGGCCGTCCCAGTTGTCGCGCAGGAACGAGAGGTCGTCCCAGGCCAACCCGACGTTCGGGAACATCTGTGCCCAGTGCATCACCGCCGCGCCGGGATCCTCGGCGATCGGCTTGGCCAGCTTCGCCTGGAAGGCCGGGTCGCTGAAGTAGTTCGCCAGCCCCTCCCCCTTCAGGAACGGGAGGAACCCGCGGTCCAGGTCGGCCGGCCGCCAGCCGATCGTCCCGGTGTCCAGGGTGACGACGAGTACGGCGTACCCCGCGGCCTTGGCGCGTTCCAGGAAGCTGAGGCAGACGTCGCGGTCGGTCGGGTAGTACAGCTGGAACCACTTGTTGCTCGCCTCGATCTGCTCGATCGCGTGGCTCGCCTGGGTCGAGTGCGTGTAGGTCAGGCCGAGGGTGTCGGCGGCCCGTGCCGTGGCCAGCTCGCCGTCCGGGTGCGCGAGGGTCTGCACACCGATCGGCGCGACCATGACCGGCGCGGGCATCGCCGTACCGAGGATCGTGCAGGACAGGTCACGTTCGGTGCTGCCCCGGAGCATCCGCGGTGCCAGGCGCCACCGGTCGAACGCCGCCTGGTTCGCCCGCGCCGTCGCCCCGCTACCGGCGCTCGGAACGATGTACCCCATCGCTTCCACCGGGAGCTTCCCGGCCGCCTGCGACTCCAGCCGGGCCAGGTCGGTGGTGATCTCCGGCGTTATCCCCTGCAACATTCCCTGCAGGTAGATCTGCAACTGGTAGTCCCCGAAGTTGGCCATGCCGGATGCTTTCACGCCGACCGCGCGACCTCAACCGCACCAGCCCGGCCAGCGCCACCAGGCCGCACAGCCACGCGAACCAGTCACCCCAGGCGGTGTAGAGAGTACGGTCGATGCCCGGCCGCAGCTCACCGACAAGGAGAGCAGGGCCCGTGGTTTCCTTGACAATCCGACCGTTGGCGTCGGTCAAGGTCAGGCGGCCCTGAGCGCCGGCCCGGGCGATCGGGATGCCGTTCTCGATCCCGCGAAGCAGGGCCATCCGACTGTGCAACCAGCCGTCGTTCTCGAAGTCGAGCGCCGGCACGAGCAACAGAGATGTGTCGAGCTGGCCGTACTGGCGGCCAAGCGCCGGAAAGTCCATGTCCTTGCAGATCATCAAGCCCCACGAGTGGTACGTCGCGAGCTGGTCACCCGGCGTGTAGGGCTCAATTCCAGGGATCAAGTGGTGTTTGTCGTACGCCGTTGGCGCGGCACCGTCCGGGTGGAAGATCAAGGCTCGGTTGTGATCACCGTCGCCGAGCACGGTGAGGCCGACCACGAGCTCGATCTTGTTGCTGGTGGCAAGTGTCTGGAACTGCTGGGAGAGTTGCGGCAGCGCGGTCGTCTTGACGTCGATGATCTTCTCCGGCAGCAGGACGATCTTCGCGCCGGCTCGAGCGGCGTCGGTAATCATCGGGCGATAGCGGTCCAGGATCGCTGGTCCGGCCGCATTCGGCCAGCCTGCATCATCGGCCCCTTCGGCAGCCAGTACGGCGATCTTGACCGGCTGACTCTCCGGCGTTCCGTGCAGCCGGACCACGCCGTACAGGCAGGTGCCAGCGGCAACCAAGACCAGTACGCCGACGAGCATCACCTTGCGCGCGGCAAGTACCGCGGCCGGGAGGAGCAACAGGAAGCTCAGTCCCCACGGCCCGGTCAGCGACACGATCTGGTTGATCGGGGCAACTTCCGTCTGTGTGTACGCGAGGCTCGTGAAAGCACCATGCGGCGAGACAGTCGCGATCAGATAGTCGAGCGCGGCCCACAAGGCCGGCGCCGCGAACGCCGCGATCACTGGATGCCCGCGCACAACCAGTCCTCTGAAGAGCAACACAGTGAGCGTAAACACGCCTGCCAGCAACAGCAGGAACGCCAGTGCGATCACCGGCAGTTCGAGATCATTGAGCAGATACCGCACGAGGTTGGAAAGCCCCAGAAGCCAACCGATAAAGGCGGTCAGCGCCGCCGCACCCGGCCGGAGCCGAGTCGCAACGAAGAAGACCGGGATGGGCGCGAGCCAGGTCAGCGCGGGTATCGCGTGCAGGCCGGAACCGAAGTACAACAAGACTCCGGTAGCGAGTGCCGCCGCAAGCGCCACCCACTTAGATACGTAGTTCATTGATCATCCTTTCGCCCAGCCGTAGGCACAGAGCGCGGAAGTCGGCCTCGGGCATGCCGATCCGGTCGCCGTGGTAGAGCTGGATCAGGCCGTGCAGGAGAGCGGCGAACAGCAGGCTGGTTTCCCAGACGTCGTCGTCGCCGCGGAAAAGGTGCTGCTCGACGCCGGCCGTGACCGCGTCGGCGACCAGGTTGAGCGTGGGCGACTTGCGGGCCCGGAAGTCCGCCGGGAACCTCCGCGCCTGGTCGCGCCGTTCGGTGAACATGTAGTCGTAGAGCCGGGGCTGCCCGAGCGCGAAGTCGACGTGATCGACCAGCATCTCCCGCATTCGTGCATCCGCTGCGGCGGGTCGTTCCGCCGACTCCCAGCGCCGCACCAGCTCGACGAACGCGGCGTCGGCGATCGCGTTCAGCAACGTCTCGCGGTCCGGGAAGTACTGGTAGATCGCCATCGGCGTGATGCCGACCGCGGCCGCCACCTTCCGCATCGAGACCCCACTCGCACCGTGCTCGGTCAGCAGGTACGTCGCCGCGGCGGTAATCCGGTCCTTCGTCGTCATGACGACCATTAAAGACGCATTCCCTATACGCCGTATAGGCAGAATAACCCTGGTCGAACCCTGAGCTATGACATCCGTCAGGTCCGGGGCCGTACGTCCGTCAGCGCAGGATCCGGACGGATCGCATCCGTACGACCGCCCCGCGGCCAGGAGAGTTGTGGACATGACGAACACGACTGTGGTGACCGCGCCTCGACACAGCGGCCTGAAGCGGAGCCTGCCGGCCCTCGGGCTGTTCTTCCTGTCTCCGCTGGTGGCGGAGTTCCTGCTCGGAAACATCCCGATCAGCGCGCTGTTCGCCCTGCTCGGCCTGGCCCCGCTGTACGGCGGTGGCGCCGTACTGATCCGGGAGGTCGTCCGGCGACGCGGCTGGGGCTACCCGAGCGTGGTGATCCTCGCGCTCGCGTACGGCGTACTCGAGGAGGGCATCACCACTCAGTCGCTGTTCAACCCGAACTACGCCGACCAGCGGCTCCTGGACCCCGGGCACATCGGCTTCCTGGGGATGGGCGCGCCGTGGACGGTGTTCGTGCTCGGACTGCACACGATCTGGAGCATCACGGTGCCGATCGTGCTGGTCGAATCGATGTCCCGACGGCCACGCGAGCCCTGGCTCGGCAAGATCGGCCTGAGTGTGTACGTCGCCCTGTTCGTAGTCGGCATCGTCGCCACTACCGCCATCCAGCTCGGGATGGACTCGTTCGTCGCGTCCCCGGCCCAGTTCGCCGGCGTCGCGATCGCGATCGTCGTCCTGATCGTCATCGCTGCCCGGGTCGGCCGGCGGACGCCGCGTCGTACGACCGGCACGGTGCCGTCGGCCTGGGTGTTCGCCGTGGCGGGCCTGGTGGTGAGCTCGGGATGGATGCTGACCAGCGACCTGGTGAAGAACGGCTGGCTGGGCGCGGCCGTGATGCTCGCGATCGACGTCGTGGCGGCGGTCCTCCTCGTGCGCTACTCGCGGCGTACCGGCTGGACGCAGAAGCACGCGATGGCGGTGGCGGGCGGCACCTTGCTGACCTACGCGTGGCACGCGTTCCCCGAGGAGCCGGTCTTCCCGGCCTCGCACACGGTCGACCTGGTCGGGAACGCGGTCTTCGCCCTGCTCGCGGTGGCCCTGCTGATCTCTGCGACAATCAGGCGTGACAAGTTCGGTGACTCCTGACACCCGCGGTACTGCGCGGCACGTGAACCTGGCGTTGTTCGCGCTGGCGACCGGTGGTTTCGCGATCGGGACCACCGAGTTCGTCACGATGGGGCTGCTGCCACAGATCGCGGACGGCGTGCACATCTCGATCCCGACGGCCGGCCATGTCATCTCGGCGTACGCGCTCGGTGTCGTGGTCGGCGCTCCGGTGATCGCGGCGCTGGGTGCGCGGACCGGGCGGAAACGCCTGCTGCTCGGGCTGATGGCGGTATTTGTCGTCGGCAACGTCCTGTCATCAGTTGCCTCGAGCTACCAATTCCTGCTGGCCGCACGGTTCCTGTCCGGGCTGCCGCACGGAGCGTTCTTCGGGATCGGCGCGGTGGTCGGAGCCTCGATGGTGCCGCCCGAGCGACGGGCCCGGGCGGTGTCGATGACGATGCTCGGCCTCCCGGTCGCGAACATCATCGGCGTACCGCTGACGACTCTGCTCGGACAGCGGCTCGGGTGGCAGGTGCCGTTCCTCGCGGTCGGAGTGCTGGGTTTGCTGACGCTGGTCGCGGTGTGGTTCTGGGTGCCGCCGCAGCCGGTCGGCAGTGATGTGAACGTCCGGAGCGAGCTGAGCGCGCTGGCCCGACCGCAGGTGTGGATGGCCCTGCTGGTCGGGATGGTGGGCTTCGGCGGGATGTTCGCGACGTACTCCTACATCGCGCCGACGATGACGGACCTCGCCGGTTTCTCCGAGTCCGCGGTGACGATCGTGCTCGCGGTGTACGGCGTGGGCATGACGGTCGGGACCGTGCTCGGCGGAAGACTCGCCGACCGGTCACTGATGGGCAGTGTGTACGGCGGACTGGTCGCGGTGGCCGTCGTACTCGGGACGTTCGGCTGGCTGGCGCAGACGCGACCGGGAGCGCTGATCGCGGTCTTTGCGATGGGGTGCTCGGCGAGCATCCTCGTGCCGGCGCTGCAGACCCGCTTGATGGACGTCGCGCACGAGGGCCAGTCGTTGGCCGCGTCGCTGAACCACTCCACGTTGAACATCGCCAACGCACTCGGTGCCTGGCTCGGCGGCGTCGTACTGGCGGCCGGCTACGGCTACGAATGGCCGAGCCGCCTCGGCGCCGGGCTCGCGATCGCCGGGCTGGTCCTGGCGCTGATTTCCGGTCTGATGGAACGTCGAGGGTCGACTCAGGTGCTTGCCTGAGAGGGCGTCTGAGGGTCTCTTCACCGGGGACTTGGTTAGATCGGGGTATGGCGACCTTGACGTTGGGCGCCGCCGATCTGGTACGGCGGCGTGGACTGCGGCGAATGCGGTCAGTGGCGTTGGCGCTGCTGGTGCTCGCCGCGGTGATCTACGTGGTGACGCTGCACCACGGCGGCGGGTGGGCGTACCTGAACGCGGCGGCCGAGGCGGCGATGGTGGGTGCGCTGGCGGACTGGTTCGCCGTGACCGCGCTGTTCCGGCGCCCGCTCGGGCTGCCGATCCCGCACACCGCGATCGTGCCGACCCGGAAGGACAGCCTGGCCGAGAGCCTGGAGCAGTTCGTCACCGAGAACTTCCTGTCCGAGGAAGTCGTGGCGGAGAAGATGCGCACCGCCCAGGTGAGCCGTCGGGTCGGTGAGTGGCTTGCCGACGGCAACCACGCCGAGCGGATCGTGGCGGAAGGCGCCCGTACGATCGGGGCCGCGTTGCCGAAGCTCGGCGACGACGATGTGGCCGCGTTCGTGCGGGGGTCGCTGCTGCCGCGATTCGTGAAGGAGCCGTTGAGCCCGATCGCCGGGCATTTTGTCCAGTCGGTGGTGGAGGACGGGGCGCACCACGCGCTCTTCGACCTGCTGCTGGTCGAGGCATACGACTGGCTGGCGGACAACCGCGAACTGCTGGCCGACGTGGTCGGGCCGCGGGCGCCGCGATGGTCGCCGCAGTGGGTCGACCGGATGGTGATCGACCGGATCCACCGGGAGGCGCTGGCCTGGCTGGCCGACGTACGGGACAACCAGTCGCACCCCGCGCGCCGGGCGGTCGACCGGCTGCTCGCGCAACTCGCCGACGATCTGCAGCACGACCCGGAGACGATGGAACGCTTCGAGTCGTGGAAGGCGCGGATGCTGACCCATCCGGACATGGGTTCGAGCCTGACCGCGGTCTGGGACGCGATGCGAACGGCCCTGATCGGCGCCATCAACGACCCGGACAGCGCCCTGCGGATCCGCGCGATCAAGGCCCTGCAGGACCTGGGCCTGCGCTTCCAGGAGGACGAATCCCTCCGCGACCGCGTCGACACCCGCGCGTCAGAGGCCGTCGGCTACGTCGTCCGTACCTACGGCCGCGAGATCGTCTCGGTCATCTCCGACACCATCGAACGCTGGGACGGCCGCGAAGCCGCCGCCCGCATCGAACTCCACGTAGGCCGAGACCTCCAATTCATCCGCATCAACGGCACCGTAGTAGGAGCCCTCGTAGGCCTCCTCATCCACACCCTCACCCAAGTCCTGTGAACAGATTCGTTCATGTAGCACATGTGCTACCGTTGGGGGTATGGACGCACTGGGACTGCGAGAACTGCGGCAGCACGCAAGTGATCTCGTCCGCCGCGCGGAAGCCGGCGAGCACCTGGTGATCACGGTCTCCGGCCGCCCTGCCGCCGTACTCGGGCCACCGGAGCGAGACCACTGGCGGCGGTACGACGAGATTGCCGACGTACTGCGTCCGCGCACCGATGACGAGTGGGCGACCGATCGCGAGCTGCTCGATCAGAACCTCACCGATCCCTGGGAGCCGAGGGAATGAGGGCGCTGCTCGACACCAGTGTCCTGATCGAAGGTTTGGGCGAACCGGTCGATGCGGAGTTCGCGATCAGCACCATCAGCCTCGCCGAGCTGCATTTCGGCGTACTCGTCGCGAAGTCCGCGGAGATCCGGGCCGGCCGCCTGCGCCGGCTGGCCGGGATCGAGCGTGCCTTCGACGCATTACCGGTGACCGATGCGGTCGCTCGGATCTACGGCTCGTTCGCGGCGACGGTCGCGGCAGCGGGCGGGCAGCCACGAGCCCGCGCGTTCGACCTGGTCATCGCAGCCACGGCGGCGACCCACGAGGCCGCCCTCTACACCCGAAACCCGAAGGACTTCCGCGCCCTCCAAGACCTTGTCGAGATCATCGCAGTCTGAACCAGCCGGCCCGTCACCTGGTGTTCATCTGGGTGAACCGTGGGGCTTGGAGGATGGTTGGGGCGACGTCTATCGAGGCTGCGGGGTTGGTATGAAGGGGTTTGCACGGTCGCGGATGTTGGATGGGTTCGCGCGGGTTTGTGCGCTGGCTGAGGGGCAGCACGGGCTGGCGGCGATCGCGCAGTTGCGCGGCGAGGTGACCGAGCAGGTGCTCGCGCAGTGGCAGGACGCCGAGATCGTCGAGCCTGTCATCGACGGTGTGATCCGGGTCCGGGCCGGGGCGAGTCACCCGCATCCGACGCTGTACGCGACCTGGCTGCTCGCCGACGCCACCCCCGCGTGGGAACGGTCGCTGACCACGCTCGTCGTGTCGCACCAATCCGCGGCACTGCTGTACGGCGCTGGCACGGCCAACCCGACCGGGATCGAGTTCTCCGGCCGCGCCCGGCTCACACTCCCCGCCAAAGTCACCGTGTATCCACGCTCGGCGCGGGAAGACGAATGCGGCGTGGTCGAAGGCCTCCCGGTCACCGGACCGGCCCGAACGCTGGCCGACCTCGCCGACGGCCAAGGGCTCGACCTCTCCGACCTCGGCCGGCTGGCCCGGTCCTTCATCAGCCAGGGCTGGACGACGGCCGAGCAGCTCGGCGAAGAGCTGACCGAACAGTTCACTGACCAGGACGGGCCGGCCTGGCTCGAGTCCGCGCTCGACGCCGCCTCGAAGGGCTGATCGCGTGTACGACGGCCACCTCGACCTGAAGCAGTTCCGCGGCGCATTCCCCACCTGGGGCCGGCTCCTGGACCGTCTCGAGGAGGTCAGTACGCCGAGGTTCTCGGCCAACCGCGCGATGCGTCAGCTGGTCGTCGGCGACTTCCTCAGCCAGCTGAACCAGGGCGGCGACGACTGGGAGAACACCGGTTCCAACCCGCTCCCGGCGTACGCCGAAGCCTGGTCCGGCACCACGGACTCGGCGCACGAGATCGATCCCGTCTACGAGCTGGCGCGCACGGCCAACGACCTCGACATCTACAACGGTGCGCTCGGCCATCTGCCGGACGACGAGTACGTGGCCAGAGTCCGCGCAGCCGTGCTCGCTGCCGCTCCGGCCAGGCGGAATGCACTCGACGGCGGCGTAGGCCTCGGTGGGCTGGTCCGCTACACGACCCGCGACATCAAGGTCGCGGGCAGCGGACATGCCGTCTTCACCATCGGCGTACAGCCGGTCGACGACCGCCGGTCCCCGTTGGGCTTACGGCCCGACGGGGACGCCTTCACGATCGAGGTCGACGTGAAGATGCCGACCATGATCCAGCGGACGACCGAGTCGGAGCGGGCGCGGCGGTCGATCGTCGGCGTACAACTCGAAGGTCTGAAGCCGATCACGCCGCTGCTGCGGCCTGTGGTCGACCTAGCGGCCGACAAGATGGCGGCTCTCGCCTGCCAGCCCGGTGTCGGCGACGGCATCCTCGCGCCACGGTTCAAGGACATCGCGGACCTGTACTACATCGCGCGCACCTGCCCGATGGACGGCGACAAGCTCCGGAAGGCGCTCGCGGAGAACTGGCACTGGCGCGAGGCCGGCCGCAGCGGACCGCCGCAGCCGTACCGCTTCTACGGGCAGTCGCCGGCCCGCGACGACGAGACCGAAATTCTCTGGGACCAAGGATTCCGGCAGCTGCGGGGCCGCGTCGCCCAACTCCAGGACTACCCGGACTTCGAGTCCATGACCACCACCATCGGCACCTTCCTGGACGGCGCCGCCGACCCTTCCAACGGCGTGTGGGACCCGACCCGCGGGCAGTGGGGGCCGTCGGTCCGCAGCGAGGTCGCGTCGACGATGAGTCTTGCCCTGACCGGTACGACGCCGAGCCAGCACGAGCCGATCGTTCCGATGCAGCGGCACCTGTTCGTCTTCGACGTCGACAAGACGCTGAGCAAGCACGACACCTTGGACACGTTGGCCGAGCTGGCGGGCAGGCTCCCCGAGGTCAACGCGGTGCACGCCGAGGACTACGAGACGTCGATCCGCGCCAAGATCGCCGTACTGCGTGGTGTCGACGCGTCTCTGGTCCGCCACGTCGCGGAGACCCTCGAGCTGAGCGAAGGTGCCGAGCAACTGATCCGCGATCTGAAGGCGGCGGGGCACGAGGTGGCGATTGCGAGCGGCGGGTTCGACGCCATCGTCGGGCCGCTGGCGGAGCGTCTCGGGGTCAAACGGTTCGCGGCGGGCAAGCTCGGGATCGAGGACGGAAAGCTGACGGGCGAGGTCAGCGGTCTGATCGACGGGCCTGGGAAGGCTACGGCGATCCGAGGGTGGAATGAGGAGCTCGGGATCCCGCGCGAGCGGACCGTCGCGATCGGGGACGGCAGCAACGATGTCGACATGTTCGAGGCGGTCGGCTTCGCGGCCGGTTACCAGCCCGGAGCGGCGGCCGCGGCGGCATCCCACACGATCCTGAGCGATATGGGCTACCTGAACCGGGCCGCCCATCTGCCCCTACCCGAGCGCCTCAACGCCGCCACCCCGACCAGCTCCCGGCGCAACGGCTCCGAACGCGCCAGCTGACCGCCGCGCGGTTGGATCACGGCGGCGAGGCAACCATCCGGCCACGCCGGGTGGTCCGTCAGGATGTGAGCATCGATGACGGCGTGGTGACGACGGGGGTGACGAAAGTGCAGCCCAGCGAGAGCGTAGAGAGCTTCGACGCGTTCGTCGCCGCCCGCTCGCAGACCCTGCTGCGGACCGCCTACCTGTTGACCCGCGACCACGCGCTGGCCGAGGACCTGGTCCAGACCGCGCTGGCGAAGGCCTGGTTCCACTGGGCCAGGATCGACAACCCGGAGCCGTACGTACGCCGGATCATGGTGACGACGTACTCCTCCTGGTGGCGCCGCCGCTGGAACGGCGAGATCCCGACCGAGGAACTGCCCGAGTCGCCCGCCCCGGACGGCGAGGACCAGCTCGACCTCTGGGACGCGATCGGCCGCCTCCCCCGCCGTCAACGCACGGTCGTCGTACTGCGCTTCTACGAGGACCTCAGCGAAGCCGAGACCGCCCGTCTGATGGGCAGCACGGTCGGCACCGTCAAGAGCCAGACCGCCAAGGCGCTCGCGAAGCTCCGCGTCGACCCAGCCCTTTCGAGTACTCCGGCAGACCTGGAGCCCCCGCGATGAACCTCCAAGACCTGCGCGACGAACTCGCCACCCACGCCACCTCCGTCGATCAGCACGCCAACGACCTGCTGCCGGGCGTCAAGGACAAGATCCGTGGCACCCGTCGCCGTCGTACCTTCACCGCCCTCGGCGTCGTTGCGGTGCTCGCCGCGATCGCGGCCGGCCTGGTCCCGACGCTGCGCTCGACACCGCCGCCGCCCGCCGACCCGCCGCAGGACTTCACCCGGGACGGGCTGACGGTGCCCGGCATGGTCGGCAGCGACAGGTTGCTCAAGGCATGGATCGGTGACCGCAACCAGCGCAACCTGTCCTTCTCCTGGACCCCCGCCACGGACTCGATCACCATCCACGCCAACTGCAGCGGCGACGACGGGATCCTCGGCGTCCGCTTCAAGATCAACGGCTGGTACGTCGGGGATGCCGGTTGCGGCGCCGAACCGGAGGCCTGGTCGATGGACTTCGGCGTCCTGCTCCGGCCGGACTCCCCGTTCTGGCTGTCGTCCCCGGTCGGCAAACCGGCCAAGGTCACGGCCGAACTGATCGACCTGCGGACCCGCCGCCCGGCCGGGACGAACGCCCGGATCTGGTTCGGCATCTACTCCACCAACGCGAACCCGACGGCCAACGGCGTACCGACCCGAATGGTCCCGGCGGACGCGGACGCCTACACCAAGGACGGCGTGGTCTACCGGTCGAAGATCGGCGGCGACATCCTGGCCGGCGCGAAGGTCGCCGACCCGGGCCGGACCGAGGTGCGGTTCAGCTTCACCGCGACCGGCAACCGCCTGATCCTGCGCGACTTCTGTACGGCGAACTCCGGCTCGGACACCACCTTGCCGTACTCGGTGTCGATGCGAGTCGGCCCGGGAGAGCCGTTCCTCTCGACCTGCGGCGCCTACTCGACCGACGCCGGGACCGGCAGCAGCATCACCATCAAGTCACCGGTTCCGGCCGGGCAGCGCGTCGACGTGGTCGCGCAGATCGTCCCGTCGCAGAAGAACGGCCCGGCCGTGCCGCCGGATGCCCGGTTGGGTATGGGCATCTACTTCGAGGGCGATCAGCAGATGGTCGACGGGGTCTCGCTCCCGGAGCAGACCGAGGTGTCCGGGTACGTCTACAAGCTGGCCGACCTGAAGACCGCGCCCGGCCCGGCCGGACACGTCTCGATCGACACCCCGGCAGACAAGCCGTACGTGATCGCGTACGGCGGCTCGACGATCGGCACCGGCCACTTCGAGGCCGGTCTGTCGGTCGGGAAGAGCGAGACCGGCCGCAACGTGGCGTCGGCTGACGGCCTCGGCGTCGGCTGGGACCCGCACGGCGCCGGTCCGGCGGACCGGGCCACGATGACGATCTCCGGCGACAAGCCCACCAAGGGGACGCTGATTCTGGCGATCTACGTGCCGGTTTAGACCCAGCTGTGGAGGTCGGCGGCGTCCTTGGTGAACTGCTCCGGGGAGTCGTCGGCCACGAACTCCAGCAGGGCATTGATCTCGCGGGGCTCGGCGGCGAGGCGCTCGAGGACCGGGCGCCACAGCGACTCGCGGGCCGCCAGCGGCAGCCGGTTGTTCGACGGCCACCAGGAGAACACGTGGACCGTGCTCAGCCACGGCATCAGCGACTCGAGCTGCTGCAGGCACTGGGCGTCGTCGAGATCGACCGGCGGCTGCCAGTACGTCTTCAGGTTCGGCGCGCCGATGTCGAGCAGCAGCGTGATCGTCGAGTCGACCTCGTCGGTCAGCGTGTTCCGGTGGAACTCCATCGCGATCTCGATCCCCGCACCGGCGGCCATATCGGCCAGCTCACCCAGCCCACGGGTCACCGCCATCCGGTCTCCGACACCGGCTTCCGCCGTACCGACGTTGCCGGCCCAGACCCGGATCCGGGGTGCGCCGAGCGCCGCGGCGGTGGCGACCGCGGAACGCATCTCCTCCCGGTCGACGTTGCCGGCCCGAAGGTATGAGCCGTACGCCGCGACTTGCAGGCCGTGCACCTCGGTCAGATTCCGCACGCGCTTGGCGGTGACCAGGTTGCCGAGCGGGACATGCACGTCCCCACCCCACTCGATCGCCGCGAGCCCCGACTTCGCCGCCAACTCCACCACCTCGTCGACCGGCAACTGGCGGAACGTCACCGAGACCAGACCGGTCCTCACACCCACGCGTGCCTCCTCGTGTCCACACCTCCATCCAACCGCATCACACCAACCCGTCCCCCGCCCTGGATCACCCGATGGACGATCCCCCGTTGCGCTGTCCCCGTAGTTCGTTGGGTACCCTCGGCCCGGCCTTGACCGCGGCGACGGGCGGAGCGACGACCGCAGCAGCCGGCGGAACCGCCTGAGCAGCTCCCGGACCAGCCGGACCAGCCGCCGCACCGAGGGCGGCAGCAGCAGGCGCCTGCGACGGCCCACCGGCCGTCTTCCGCGCCTCCGCCTCCGCGGCAAAAGTAATCGCGTGCGCGATGTAGTCCTCCGCGTGCGGGATCGTCTCCTTGGGAAGGCCGCTCGTCAGACTGTCGGCGGCAACCAGCTCCGCTGCCAGCTTTCGAGCCGGAGAGGCATCGGCCTCAGGCTCGCCCCGGTACTGCTGGAGCTGCCGGGCGCCGGTCAGGTAGGCGCTGAACTGACTGTCTTCGTCACCGCGAGCAGCCGCGACCACATCTCTGTGCGCCCCCGTGGCCTCAGCCGCGATCGCGTCCCGAACGCGGTGCCTGGCAAGCACGCGATCCTCCGCCGAGAGATTGACCGATGCGAGCGCCGTACCGGTGATGTTGTCGGTCAGCTCGTCGATGAGTTTGCCGCGGGACTGCGCCATCCGAATCCTCCTGGGGTCGTGGTCAGGCTGCGGCACAGCGTATCCAGGCGGGAGGGCCGTCTCACGTCATGAGCAAAGGTGTTGGATGCGGCTGTCATGGGGGCTTACGCTGACGCCGTGCCGGAACAGCGAAGAGGGTTCATCTATGGGTTCAGTGCGTACCTGATCTGGGGTCTGTTCCCGCTGTACTGGAAGCTCCTGGACCAGTCCGGTGCGGTCGAGGTGCTCGCCCACCGGATCCTCTGGTCGCTGGTGACGATCGTGATCCTGGTCGTCGTACTGCGGAAGTTCGGCCAGGTGAAGGCGTTGTTGCGGGAGCCCCGCCGGCGCTGGCCGTTGGTCGCCGCCGCCTTCCTGATCTCGGCGAACTGGGGTACCTACATCTGGGCCGTGAACCACGGTCACGTCGTGGAGACCTCGCTGGGGTACTTCATCACTCCGCTGTTCACGGTGCTGCTCGGCGTCTTCGTGCTGAAGGAACAGCTGAGTACGGCGCAGTGGATCGCGCTGGCGATCGCGTTCGTGGCGGTGGTCGGGCTGGCGATCGAGAACGGGCGGCCGCCGTGGGTGGCGATCATCCTGACGTTCTCGTTCGGGCTCTACGGGCTGGCGAAGAAGCAGGCCGGCGCCGGGGCGATCGAGGGCATGGCGGTCGAGTCCGGCACCGTCGCCCCGCTCGCGCTCGCTGCAATCGTCGTACTCGGACTGCAGGGCAACTCGACCGTGACGCACCACGGCACCCTTTACCTCGTGCTGGTGCTGCTGACCGGGCCGATCACCGCCGTACCGCTGCTGCTGTTCGGCGCCGCCGCGACCCGGGTCTCGATGACGACCCTGGGACTGCTGAACTACATCGCCCCGATCATGCAGTTCATCGTCGGTGTCCTGGTGTTCCACGAGGCAATGTCGCCGATGCGCTGGGCCGGCTTCGGCCTGGTCTGGCTGGCCCTCGTGATCTTCACCTGGGACAGCATGAACCGCCGCCGCCAAAACATCGCCCTGGAACGCGCCGCAGTCACCGCCTCCGCCGTGTAACCGCCTTGACCTGGGGTATTCAGGACATTTAGTATCCAGGTTATGAAGATGAACGAGGGCGTCGAGTGGGCGATGCACAGCTGCGTGAATCTCAGCTGGGCACCCGGTGAGGCGGTCACCGCCAAACGACTCGCAGCCTTCTACGAACTGCCTACGGCGTACCTGAACAAGCAGCTTCAGGCACTCGCCCGGGCCGGCATTCTCACCTCGGTCTCGGGACCCAAGGGCGGCTTCCAGTTGGCCCGCGACCCGCGCAACATCAGCTTGCTCGACATCGTCGTCGCGATCGACGGGCCGGACGAGGCCTTCCGGTGTACGGAGATCCTCAAGGCCGGACCGGGCGCCGACCAGAAGGCCGACTACACGAAGGCCTGTCTGATCTCGCACGCGATGCGAACCGCGGAGCTGGCCTACCGGCGCGAACTGGCCGGCCAGAGCATCGCGGACATCGCCGAGCGGGTCGTGAGCCAGTCGCCCGACGCACCCGAGAACACCCGCAACCACTTCGCCAACCTGAAGTCCTGACCCATCCAGACTTCATCAACCCAGGAGCTAATTCAAGATGTCAAATGTCCAGAAAACCGTCCTCGTCCGCGCGACCGAGGCCGAGACCCTGTCCGCGAGCGGTGTGACCTTGCTGGCCGACGTACCCGACACCAACGGGCACCTGACCAGCCACCGCTCGATCTTCCAGCCAGGCAAGGAAGGCGCTCCCCCGCACCTGCACCGCGAGGCGGCCGAACTGTTCTTCGTCCTGAAGGGATCGCTCCGCGTCCTCACCGGTGAAGATCTCGTCACCCTCGAGCAGGGCGACTTCCTCCTGGTCCCGCCGAACACCCCGCACGCGTTCGAGGCCGCTGGGGACGAGCCGGCCGAGGTCCTCTTCGTCTTGACCCAGGCGAAGCCCCGATTCGGCTACTACCGCCTCCTCGAAGGCGCCTACCGCGGCGACACCGACTGGGCCGAGGTAGCCAAGACCAGCGACCTCTATGACAACCACTACACCGAAAGCTCCGCTTGGCAGGGGCGCGATCAGGGCACCTGGAGTAGGTGACACACGAGTGGTTCCTGACGCCGGCCGAGCGGGGCAATCCGGCAACTGACATCGACTCCGACGGCGCCTGGACCGAGGGGAACCTCGTCCGGCCGCTGGTGCACGGTGCGACGTACTTCAAGCGCTTGTACGACGAACTGTGCAAACTGCGGCCGGGCGATCGGGTCTGTTTCACCGACTGGTGCGGCGATCAGGACGAGGTGCTGTACGACGACGGCCCGACGATCGGTGAGGTGCTCTGCGATCTCGCCCGCTCCGGAGTGGAGGTCCGCGCGCTGCTGTGGCGCTCGCACTCCGACCACCTCAGCTTCAACGCCCAGGAGAACCAGCGCTTCGGCACCGAGCTGAACGAAGCCGGCGCCGAGGTCCTGCTGGACCAACGGGTACGCCGACTCGCCTCCCATCACCAGAAGCTCTTCGTGATCAGGCACCGCGACGATCCCGCAGCCGACGTTGCCTTCGTCGGCGGCATTGACCTGTGCCACGGCCGGCGCGACGACGAACGCCACTTGGGCGATCCACAGGCCGCGCCGATGGATCCGCGGTACGGCTCCTCGGCACCGTGGCACGACCTGATGCTCGAGATCCACGGCCCCATGGTCGGGGATCTGCTCCGGACCTTCGTCGAGCGTTGGGACGATCCGCATCCGCTCGACCGGCGAACGCCGTACCGGATGCTGGTGCAGCGGCGGGCCCGGATGCCGCGGCACACGGGCGACCTGCCGGAGGCGTTCCCGGATCCACCGCCGGCCGGACCGCATGCCGTCCAGGTACTGCGGACTTACGCGCACAAGCACCCGGGATTCCCGTTTGCTCCGCGCGGTGAGCACAGCATCGCCCGGGGCTATCTGAAAGCTTTCGCGAAAGCGAAGTCGCTCATCTACGTGGAGGACCAGTACCTCTGGCTCGATCTGGTCGCCGACAAGCTGCAAGAGGCGCTGGACCGATCGCCGGACCTGAGGATCGTCGCCGTGGTACCGCGGTATCCGGACCACGACGGCCGGCTCAGCGGACCGCCGTCCCGGCACGCACAACTCGACGCGCTCCGGCGACTGGACTCCGATCGGGTCGCGGTCTACGACCTGGAGAACGAGGACGGCGTACCCATCTACGTGCACGCAAAGGTGTGCATCGTCGACGACGCCTGGATGACCTGCGGATCGGACAACTTCAACCGCAGGTCATGGACCAACGACAGCGAACTGACCTGCGCGATGGACTCACCCGAGCTCGCCGGCTCACTCCGGCGCCAACTCTGGTCCGAGCATCTCGGTACCGCGTCGCCCGACCTCGACCCACGCACCGGCTTCGACCAGTGGAAGACAAGGGCCGCGGTACTCGACGACTGGTACGCCGATGGTTGCCAAGGGCCACGACCCGTCGGCCGGATCCGCGCGCACCGCCCCCAGCCCCTCAGCCGGTTCGAGTCCCTCTGGGCCGGCTGGCTCTCCCGCCACCTCTACGACCCCGACGGCCGCCCCCGCACCGCCCGCCGCCAGAACACGTTCTAGCAGTGTGTGAGGTCTGACACGGCATGTCACAATCTCGGTCGCTGCGGGGTCGTATGGATGACCGAGGAGGGCCGAATCATGCGGCGTCCATGGCGCAACCTGCGAGCAAGAGTATTCCCCGACCACTGGTCGCTGCTGTTCGGCCAGATCGCCTTCTACAGCTTCGTCGTGGTGGTCCTCAGCGGCGTGGTCCTGATGGTGTACTACGAGCCGTCGGTCGACCACGTGGTGTACGACGGACCGTACGGACCGCTGCACGGCCTACCGATGTCGCGCGCACTGGCATCGACGCTCAGGATCACCTTCGAGATCCGCGGTGGCCTGCTGATGCGGCAGATCCATCACTGGGCCACGCTGATCATGGTGGCGGCGATCTTGCTGCACCTGCTTCGGCTGTTCTTCACCGCCGGATTCCGTCGGCCACGGCGGCTGAGCTGGCTCGTCGTCTTCGGGCTGCTCGTCGCCACGCTGGGCGCGGCTCTGACCGGGACGTCCCTCCCGGACGACATGGCGTCCGGGACGAGCCTCGCAGTACTCGACGGCGTCCTGCAGGCGACGCCGTTCGTCGGCTCCCGCCTGTCCGCACTGCTGTTCGGCGGAGAGTTCCCCGGTGACGTGATCTCACGCTTCTACCCGCTGCACATCGTCGTACTGCCCGCCGCGCTCCTTCTGCTCTTCGTCCTCGGCGCGGTCCTCGCGCTCAGGAACAAACCCGCGCAGTTCGCCGGGCCTGGGCACACAGAGCGCAACGTGGTCGGACGCCCGGCGGCCGTCGCTGCGGTGAAGAGCGCAGGCCTGTTCTGCTTCGTGGTCGGGGTCTCCGTCGTGATGGCCGCGACGGCGACCATCAACCCGGTCTGGCTGTACGGCCCGGCCGACCCGGCGGACACCTCGGCCGGTGTCGGCCCGGCCTGGTACCTCGCGTTCCTGGACGGCTCTCTCCGGCTGGCGCCGGGATGGGAGGTCGTCTGGTGGGGCAAGACCATCAGCCTGGCTGTCCTGCTACCGGTTGCGGTCTGCACGTTGTTCCTCGTGCTCGTCGCGGTCTACCCGTTCATCGAGGAGCGGCTGACCGGCGACCACAAGGATCACCATCTGCTCGAGAGGCCACGCAACAACCCGACCCGGACCGGCATCGGCGTCGCGGGCATCACCTTCTACGGCACCCTCTGGGCCGCCGCCGGCGCCGACACGATGGCCGTTCAGTTCCACCTGTCGATCAACGTGCTGCTGCGAATGTTCCAGCTACTACTGATCCTGGGCCCACCCGCAGCTTTGGTCATCACTCGCCGCATCTGCCTCGGCCTGCAGCAACGCGACCTCGAGATCGCCACGAACGGCATCGAGACCGGCCGCATCGTCCGCCGCCCCGACGGCGGCTACGTCGAGCAGCACCGCCCGAGCAAGCGCGAACTCACCTCACACTGAGCGGGTGGCTACCAGGTCGCAGAGGGATTCGAGGGCTTCTCGGCCGGGGCCTTCGGGGAGGGTGGTGAGGAGTTTGCGGGCGTCGGCCGCGCGGCGGCGTACGTCGTCCTCGGCCTGGCCGAAGGCCGGGTGGGACCGGAGCAGGTCCAGGGTCTCGGACAGGCGGGCGTCGTCGGAGAGGTCGGACTCGAGCAGGTCCAGGAGGCGGGCGTCGGTGGCGTCGTTCGGGTCTGCCTGGGCGCGGAAAATCAGCACCGGCAGGGTCGGGACGCCTTCGCGGAGGTCGGTGCCCGGGGTCTTGCCGGACTGGTCGGACTCGGACGCGATGTCGAGCAGGTCGTCGGCGAGCTGGAAGGCCACACCGATCTCCTCGGCGAACGCCCGCAGCGATTCCTGGATCTCCTCAGAAGCACCGGCGTACCGGGCACCGAAGAGGGCGGACGTCGCGATCAGCGAGCCGGTCTTGTCGGCGACCACCGACAGGTAGTGCTTCAGCGGGTCCTGGCCCTCGCCGACGCCCATCGTCTCGCGGATCTGACCCTCGACCAGCCGGCCGAACGTACGGGCCTGGATCCGGACCGCTTCCGGCCCGAGGTCGGCGACCAGGTTCGACGCGCGGGCGAACAGCCAGTCGCCGGACAGGATCGCGACCGAGTTGTCCCACCGGGCGTTCGCGGTGGACGAGCCTCGCCGCAGCGCGGCCTCGTCCATCACGTCGTCGTGGTGCAGCGTGGCGACGTGGGTGAGCTCGACCACGACGGCCGCCTTCACCACGTCGTCAGCGAGTGCGTCCGGCCCGAACTCGGCTGCCAGCAGCACCAGCAGCGGCCGGAACCGCTTGCCGCCGGCAACCATGACGTGCTGCGCCGCCGCGGTGACGAACGGCGCCTCGGACTGGGTCGCGTCGAGCAGCGCCTGCTCGACCCGTTCCAGCCCGGCACGAACCCGGGACTGGAGCGCCTCGTCGGCGAACTCGAATCCCAGGCTCTCGGCCGGCAGCGGGGTCGGACTCAACGGATGAACTCACCAGCTCGGGCCGCCAGGTCGAGCACCGGCCCGGGGACCAGTCCGAGAACCACCGTGGCGGCAAGACCCAGCGCCACCGCGCTCGTGGTCTGCCAGCCCGGCAGCGCCACGTCCGGCGAGTCGGCCGGCAGGTCGGAGAAGAACATCAGCACGATCACGCGGACGTAGAAGAACGCGGCGACCAGGCTGGACAGGACAGCGACCACGACCAGCGGCCACGCGCCACCGGTCCAGGCCGCGCTGAAGACCGCCCACTTGCCGGTGAAGCCCGCGGTCAGCGGGATGCCGGCGAAGGACAGCAGGAAGAACGCGAAGATGCCGGCCAGCAGCGGCGACTTCTTGCCCAGGCCCGCCCAGCGGGACAGGTGGGTCGCCTCGCCGCCCGCGTCGCGCACCAGCGTGACGACCGCGAACGCGCCGATGGTCGGGAAGCCGTACGAGACCAGGTAGAACAGCACCGCCTGGGTCGAGGTGATCCCGCCGTTGTGTACGCCGCTGCCGGCCTGCGCGAGCCCGACGAACGCGGTCAGCAGGAAGCCTGCGTGCGCGATCGACGAGTAGGCGAGCATCCGCTTCACGTCGGTCTGGGTGATCGCGACGATCGAGCCGACCACCATGGTCAGGATCGCGACGATCCACATCATCGGCGCCCAGTCCCAGCGGGACCCGCCGAGCGCGACGTAGAAGACCCGCATCAGCCCGACGAACGCGGCGATCTTCGTGCAGGCCGCCATGAAACCGGTGACCGGCGTCGGAGCGCCCTGGTACACGTCCGGCGTCCAGGAGTGGAACGGTACGCCGCCGACCTTGAACAGCAGGCCGACTCCCAGCAGACCGGTGCCGGCCAGCAGGATCGTGTCGTTGCCGGTGTCGGTGGACAGCGCGTCCGAGATCCCGCCCAGCGACATCGTCCCGGCGTACCCGTAGAGCAGCGCGATGCCGAAGAGCAGGAACGCCGACGAGAACGCACCGAGCAGGAAGTACTTCATCGCGGCTTCCTGCGAGATCAGCCGGCGACGACGCGCCAGGCCGCAGAGCAGGTACAGCGGCAGCGAGAAGACCTCGAGCGCGACGAACAGCACCAGCAGGTCGTTCGACGCGGCGAACAGCATCATCCCGCCGACCGCGAACAGCGTCAGCGGGAAGACCTCGGTGTGCTCGATCCTGGCCGCCGTACCCTCACGCTCGGCCTCAGACCCCGGTACGGCGGCTGCCTGGCCGGCGAACGCGGACAGGCCGCCGTCGACCGAGCGCTCGGCGAACAGCAGCACGCTGATCAGGGTCAGCGCCAGCAGGATCAGCCAGGTGAACAGCGCCGGGCCGTCGACCGAGATCGCGCCCTGGGCCGCGATGATTTCCTTCTTGCCGTTCATCAGCATGCCGGTCAGCACACCCGACACGACCACGGCGACCACCGTGATGGTCAGCTGCACCAGGTGCCGCAACTGCCGGGGCAGGAACGCCTCGGCCAGGACGCCGACACACGCCGCACCGAAGACCACGAGCAGCGGAGCCAGCTCGTTGTACTCGATCTTCGGCGCCGTGAAGTCTGCCAGCGGCAGCAACATCGCGCTCACTTCTGTCCCTCCGTCACGGGGATCTGCGGTGCCTTGTCGGTCACGCCGACCCGCTGCATGGTCGAGTCGATCGCGGGCTTGATGATGTCGACGATCGGCTTCGGGAAGATGCCCAGGCCGATGATCAGGATGATGAGCGGCGCGATCGCGAGAATCTCACGCGCGTTCAGGTCCTTGAGCTTCTCGATCCCGGCCCGGACCGGACCGGTCATCGTGCGTTGGTACATCAGCAGGATGTACAGCGCGGCCAGCACGATCCCGAGGACCGCGATCACCGCGATCACCTTGTGCCGGCTGAACGTCCCGGCCAGCACCATGAACTCGGAGATGAACGGCGACAGACCGGGCAGCGCGAGGCTGGACAGGCCGGCGAACAGGAAGGTGCCGGCCAGGACCGGAGCCACCTTTTCCACTCCGCCGTAGTCGGCGATCCGGGCGGACCCTCGTCTGGAGATCAGGTATCCGGCCACCAGGAACAGGGCCGCGGTGGAGAGACCGTGGTTGAACATGTACAGCGTCGAGCCGGTCAGGCCCTGTGACGTCAGCGCGAAGATACCCATCACGATGAAGCCGAAGTGCGAGATCGAGGTGTACGCGATCAGCCGCTTGATATCGGTCTGGCCGATCGCCAGCAGGGCGCCGTACAGGACCGAGATCAGGGCCAGCACCAGGACGACCGGGGTGGCCCACTGGGACGCGTTCGGGAACAGGCCCAGGCAGAACCGGATCATCCCGAAGGTGCCGATCTTGTCCAGGACGCCGACCAGCAGCACCGACGTACCCGGCGTCGCCTCACCGGCCGCGTCCGGCAGCCAGGTGTGGAACGGCACCATCGGCGCCTTCACCGCGAAGGCGAAGAAGAAGCCGAGGAACAGCCAGCGCTCGGTGTTCTGACTGATGTCCAGCTTCATCATGTCGGTCAGCAGGTACGACGGTGCGCCGTGCTTGGCCGAGACGACGTAGAGGCCGACCACCGAGGCCAGCATCAGCAGACCGCCGAGCAGCGAGTACAGCAGGAACTTCACCGCGGCGTACGAACGCTGCGGGCCGCCGAAGCCGCCGATCAGGAAGTACATCGGGATCAGCGTGGCCTCGAACAGCACGTAGAAGAGGAACACGTCGGTCGCGGAGAACACGCCGATCGACAGCGCCTCCAGGCCGAGGATCCAGGCGAAGAAGGACTTCTCCGACCAGCGCCCGGACTGGGCGTCGTTCCAGGACGCGATGATCACGATCGGCGACAGCAGCGCGGTCAGCACCACCAGGACGACGCCGACACCGTCGAGGCCGAGCGCGTAGTGCGCGCCGAAGGCCTTGATCCAGGTGTACGTCTCGGCGTAGTCGTCCGGGCCGTTGCGGTGGTAGCCGATCGCGACGATCACGGTCAGCACCAGCGTCACGAGCGAGAACCCGAGCGCGACCTGCTTGGCCGTCAGCGCTTTCGCCTTCGGGATCAGCATCGTCACGATGGCCCCGACGAACGGCAGGAGCAGTAACAGGGTCAGCCAACCGATGTTCACGACAACCTCACCGCGAGGAGGGCGACGACCACGAATGCGGCGCCGAAGACCATGCTGAGTGCGTAGGAACGGACGAAGCCCGTCTGGAACCGGCGGAGCCGGCCGGACAGTCCGCCGAACAGTGCGGCCAGCCCGTTGACCAGGCCGTCGATGCCCCGGTTGTCGAGCCAGACCAGCGTCCGGGTCAGGTACTGCCCCGGCCGCATGAAGAGGGCCTCGTTCAGTGCGTCGCCGTACAGGTCACGACGCGCGAACGTGGTGATCGGCGAGCCGGCCGGAGCCTCCCGCGGGATGTCCCGGCGGTACATCAGCACCGAGATCGCGATGCCGACGGCAACGACCGCGAGGGTGATGATCGTCATCACGGTGGCACTCAGCGGAGCGTGCTCCTCCTCGTGCCCGACGATCGGGGCCAGCCAGTCGACGATCCAGTGACCGGCGAAGTACAGCGCACCGCCACCCAGCGAGAGCGCGGCCAGGATGATCAGCGGCCACGTCATCACCTTCGGCGACTCGTGTGGATGCACGTCCTCGGCCCAGCGTTTCTTGCCGAAGAACGTCATGATCATCACCCGGGTCATGTAGAACGCGGTGATGCCGGCGCCGAGCAGCGCGCACAGACCGATCACGATGTTGTCCGCGAACGCGGCCTCGATGATCTTGTCCTTGCTGAAGAACCCGGCGAACGGCGGGATGCCGAGGATCGCCAGGTAGCCGAAGCCGAACGTCACGAAGGTGACCTTCATCGCCGACCGGAGTGCTCCGTAGTGGCGCATGTTCACGTCGTCGTTCATGCCGTGCATGACCGAGCCGGCGCCGAGGAACATGTTGGCCTTGAAGAAGCCGTGGGTGAGCAGGTGGAAGATCGCGAACACGTACCCCGCCGGGCCGAGGCCGGCCGCGAGCATCATGTAGCCGATCTGGCTCATCGTCGAACCGGCGAGTGCCTTCTTGATGTCGTCCTTGGCGCAACCGATGATCGCACCGGCCAGCGCGGTGACCGTACCGACGATCACCACCGCGGTCGAGGCCGCGTCCGTGACCGCGTAGATCGCGTGCGAGCGGACCACCAGGTAGACGCCCGCGGTGACCATGGTCGCGGCGTGAATGAGGGCCGACACCGGAGTGGGGCCCTCCATCGCGTCCAGCAGCCAGGACTGCAGCGGCACCTGCGCGGACTTACCGCAGGCGGCCAGCAGCAGCATCAGGCCGAGCAGCGTGGCCCAGGTCTTCGACAGGTGCTCGGCGCCGGCGTTCACGGTGGAGAACGCGGACGAGCCGAACAGCGCCCACATGCTCATCACCGCGAGCGAGAGGCCGATGTCACCGACCCGGTTCACCACGAACGCCTTCTTCGCGGCGACCGCGGCCGAGTTCTTGATCTGCCAGAAACCGATCAGCAGGTACGACGCCAGACCGACGCCCTCCCAGCCGACGAAGACCAGCAGGTAGTCGGCCGCGAGGACCAGCAGCAGCATCGACGCGATGAACAGGTTCAGGAAGCCGAAGAACCGGCGCCGCCGCTCGTCGTGCTCCATGTAGCCGATCGAGTAGATGTGGATCAGCGAACCCACACCGGTGATCAGCAGCACGAACAGGATCGACAGCGGGTCGATCAGCAGGGTGAAGTCGACCTTGATGTGGCCGACCGAGAACCACTCGAACAGCCGGACCGTCTCGGACCGCTCACCGTCGGACTTGCCGCGCATCTGGAAGAACAGCACGACACCGAAGGCGAAGGAGATCACCGGCGCCAGGGTGCCCAGCAGGTGACCCCATGCGTTGGTGGCCTTGCCACCGAGCAACAGGATCGCCGCGGACACCGCCGGTACCGCGACCAGCAGCCACGTCAGCTCATGACTCATCGGTGCTTACCTCAGTACTTGAGCAGGTTGGCGTCGTCGACCGAGGCCGAACGACGGGTGCGGAAGATGGCCATGATGATCGCCAGCCCGATGACCACCTCGGCCGCGGCCACCACCATCACGAAGAAGGCGGCGATCTGACCGTCGAGGTTGCCGTGCTGGCGGGCGAAGCTGACGAACGCGAGGTTGGTCGCGTTCAGCATCAGCTCGACACACATGAAGACGACGATGGCGTTACGGCGTACCAGCACGCCCAACGCTCCGATACTGAAAAGGATCGCCGCGAGCACGATGTACGGCTCGGTGGTCATGCCTTCTCTCCTTCGTCAGCGGCGTCGAAGTCCTCGCCCGCGTCGAGTTTGCGGACCTCTTCGACGTCCGCGCGCTCCTCGGTTTCGGGGAACACGGTGCCACGTGCCTGCAGCACACGCGACACCGAGGTCGGTGCGATCGACCCGTCCGGCAGCAGCGCGGGCGTGTCGACGGCGTTGTGCCGGGCCAGTACGCCGGGAGTCGGCAGCGGACCCGGGTGGATGCCCTGCTCGGCGTACTTGCGGATCCGCTCCTCGGCGTGGTCGCGCTGGGTCAGCTTCTTGGTCAGCCGCTCACGGTGGGCCAGCATCATCGCGCCCATCGCGGCGGTGATCAGCAGCGCCGACGTGACCTCGAAGGCCCAGACGTACTTGCCGAACAGCAGCGCCGCGATCGCCTTCGGGTTCCCGTCCGGCTGCGCGTCGGCCAGGCCGGTCGGGTGCGCGAAGGTCGCGTTCCCGACGGCGGCGAGCAGCAGTACGCCGAAGGCGATGAAGGCGATCCCGGCGAGCAGCCGCTGACCGCGGATCGTTTCGACCAGCGAGTCGGACGCGTCCACGCCGACCAGCATCAGCACGAACAGGAACAGCATCAGGATCGCGCCGGTGTAGACGATGATCTGTACGGCGAACAGGAACGGTGCGTCCTGAGCGGCGTACTGCACCGCGAGGCAGATCATCACGGTCGCCAGCAGCAGCGCCGAGTGCACCGCCTTACGAACCAGGATCATCCCGATGGCGGCCAGGATCATGACCGGAGCCAGCAGCCAGAACGCGACCTGCGGGCCGGTGACCATGGCGATCATTTGGCGTCACTCCCCTCGGCCGGTACGGCGGCACCGGTCAGACCGAGGTAGTAGTCCTTGTCGGTCGCACCGAGCTGCATGTCGTGCGGCGGCTCCTGCATGCCCGGGAGCATCGGCGCCAGCAGGTCCTTCTTCTCGTAGATGAGGGACTCGCGGGTGCTGTCGGCCAGCTCGTACTCGTTGGTCATCGTGAGCGCCCGGGTCGGGCAGGCCTCGATGCACAGACCGCAGAGGATGCAGCGCAGGTAGTTGATCTGGTAGACGCGCCCGTACCGCTCACCAGGAGAGAACCGGCCACCCTCGGTGTTGTCCGCGCCCTCGACGTAGATCGCGTCCGCGGGGCAGGCCCACGCGCACAGCTCGCAGCCGATGCACTTCTCCAGCCCGTCCGGCCAGCGGTTCAGCTGGTGCCGGCCGTGGAACCGGGGCGCGGTCGGCTTCTTCTCGAACGGGTACTGCTCGGTGAACGTCTTCCGGAACATCGTCCGGAAGGTGACCCCGAATCCGGCGACCGGATCCCAGAGGGACTCTTTGAGACTAGCCACGGCTGCCTGCCTTCGATTTCGGCTCGGACTCTTGACTCGGGAGCGGTGGGGGCACCGGGAACCCGCCGGCGAAGGCGTCGAACTCCTTGCCGTCGGCCACTTCGGCCTGGTCTTCTTCCTTGGGCTTCTGCGGGATCGCGCTCAGCGCCAGCGCGATCACCAGGACGACGACGGCCGCGATCGCCAGCGTGGTCCGGCTGAAGTTGGTCTCCCGGCCGACCGCGCGAACGGTGGCGACCAGCAGGATCCAGGCCAGCGAGATCGGGATCAGGATCTTCCAGCCGAGCTTCATGAACTGGTCGTACCGCAGTCGCGGCAGCGTCCCGCGCAGCCAGATGTAGAAGAAGATGAAGCACATCAGCTTGCCCAGGAACCACAGCACCGGCCAGTAGCCCGAGTTCGCGCCGTCCCAGATCGAGATCGGCCACGGCGCCCGCCAGCCGCCGAGGAACAGCGTGGTGGCCAGCGCGGACACGGTCGCCATGTTGATGTACTCCGCCAGGAAGAACATCGCGTACTTGATCGAGGAGTACTCGGTCAGGAAGCCGGCCACCAGCTCGCCCTCGGCCTCGGGCAGGTCGAACGGCGCCCGGTTGGTCTCGCCGACCATCGAGATCACGTAGATCACGAACGACGGGAACAACAGGAACCCGTACCACCCGGGCAGCGAGATCGTCGCGCCGAACCAGTGCACGGTCTGGTGCGACTGCGCCGCCACGATCTCCGAGGTGGACAGCGAGCCGGCGAACAGGAACACCGTCACCAGCGCCAGGCCCATCGCGACCTCGTAGGAGATCATCTGCGCGCTGGACCGCAGGCCACCGAGCAGCGAGTACGTCGAGTTGGACGACCAGCCGCCGAGCACGATGCCGTAGATGCCGATCGAGGCGATCGCCATCACGTACAGCACCGAGACCGGCAGGTCCGTCAGCTGCAGCCGGGTGTAGGTGTCGGTCCACGGGATCTTCACCGTCGGCCCGAACGGGATCACCGCGAAGGTGAGGAAGGCCGGGATGGCGACGATGGCCGGCGCCAGGACGAAGACCAGCCGGTCGACGCCCTTCGGCATCAGGTCTTCCTTGAGCATCAGCTTCACGCCGTCGGCCAGCGACTGCAGCAGACCGAAGGGTCCGTGCACGTTCGGGCCGATCCGGTGCTGCATCTTCGCGACGACCCGGCGTTCCCACCAGATGTTGAAGAGCGTCAGCACCACCAGGAAGACGAAGATGAAGAGGACCTTGATCAGGATCACCCACCAGGGGTCGTGACCGACCCCCGCATCCGGCACGGCGAGTGGGATGGTCATGCGTTCCCTCCGGCGATCGTCACGATCGAGCCATGGTCTGCGTGCAGTGACCGGCGGACGTGGGAGTCGGCCGAGTTGGTCGGCAGCCAGACCACGTTGTCGGTCATCGGGGTGATCAGCACCGGCAGCCGGATCGTCCCGGCGTCGGTACTCACCACCAGCTCGTCCCCGTCGGCGACACCGATCCGGTGCGCGGTAGTGAGCGAGATCCGGGCGACCGGCGTCCGGGCGGTCGCGGTCAGGTGCGGCTCACCGTCGCAGGCCCGGCTGTCGTCGATCAGCATCCGCCAGGTCGCGAGCCGGGTCGAGTCGAACGCACCGAGAGCCGGACCGGCCTGGTACGTCGGCTCCTGGGCTCGGCCGCCGTCCCAGCGGCCGAGCTCGTCGAACTCCTGCTTCGCGCCGCCCGGCGTACTGAAGCCGAGCGAGTGGCCCATCTCCTGCGCCAGCGCGGCCAGCGCGCGGACGTCCGGCATCGCGGTCGGCACCTTGAGCACCACCGGGAACGGCCGCTCGCGACCCTCCCAGTTCACGAAGGTGCCGGACTTCTCCACCGGCGGAACGACCGGGAAGACGACGTCGGCGTACTCGGTCACCTGCGAGTTGCGAACCTCGAGGCTGACCACGAACGGCGCGGCCTCGAGCGCGGCCAGCGCCGCGGCCGGGTCGGGCAGGTCGTCGATCTCGACCCCTGCGACCACCAACGCCTCCAAGGCTCCGGCGCTCGCGAGGATCTCGGTCAGGTCCTTGCCGGTCTCGCCCGGCAGGTTCTCCACATCCCAGGCAGCCTGCAGGTCGACCCGCGCCTGCGGGTCGGTGACCAGCCGGCCACCGGGCAGCAGCCCCGGCAGGCATCCGGCCTCGAGCGCACTCCGGTCACCCGCACGCCGCGGGATCCAGGCCAGCTGCGCGCCGGTGTCGAGCGCCAGCCGCAGCGCGGCCGAGTACCCACCCGGGACGCTCGCCAGCCGCTCGCCGACGACGATGATCGAGTCGGCACCGAGCGCGGCCCGGGCAGCAGCCCCGGCCTCGCCGATGTTCCCGAGATCCCCGAGTACGGCGGCTTCGGTGCCCGGCGACGCCTGGACGACGACCCCGTCCAGCTTCTCGATACCCCGCGACGGGTACGCCGCGATGGTGAACACCTTGGTCCCGTGGGACCTGACGCCCTTGCGGACCCGGAGGAAGACCGACGGCGCCTCTTCCTCGGGCTCGAACCCGGCGAACAGCACAGATCCGGCCTGCTCCAGGTCGGCGAACGTCGTACCCAGGCCGGTGCCGGCCACCGCGGCGGCGAGGAAGTCCGCCTCCTCCGCGGAGTGCGGCCGGGCCCGGAAGTCGATGTCGTTGCTGCCCAGGGCGACCCGGGCGAACTTCGAGTACGCGTAGGCGTCCTCGAGGGTCAGCCGGCCACCGGTCAGCACCGCCGCGTTGCCGCGGGCCGCGGCAAGCTTGTCGGCTGCGAAGGTCAGCGCCTCCGGCCAGGACGCCGGCCGCAGCTCGCCGTCCTCACGGATCATCGGGTGGGTCAGCCGGTCGCCGGTGTTCGCGTAGTTGAACGCGAACCGGTCCTTGTCGGAGATCCACTCCTCGTTGACCTGCGGGTCGTCGCCGGACAGCCGGCGCATCACCTTGCCGCGCCGGTAGTCGACCCGGATCGCCGCACCGGACGAGTCGTGCTCGGCCACCGACGGCACCGACACCAGGTCGAACGGCCGCGAGCGGAACCGGTACGCCGCACTGGTGAGCGCGCCGACCGGGCAGATCTGGATCGTGTTGCCGGAGAAGTAGCTCTCGAACGGCTCCTTCTCGTAGATGCCGACCTGCTGCAGCGCACCGCGCTCGACCAGCGCGATGAAGGGGTCACCGGCGATCTGCTCGGAGAACCGGGTGCAGCGCGCGCAGAGGATGCAGCGCTCGCGGTCCAGCAGAACCTCGGCCGAGATGTTGATCGGCTTCGGGTAGGTGCGCTTGATCCCGTGGGTCTCGGCGAACCGGGACTCACCGGCACCGTTGCTCATCGCCTGGTTCTGCAGCGGGCACTCGCCGCCCTTGTCGCAGACCGGGCAGTCGAGCGGGTGGTTGATCAGCAGGAACTCCATGTTCCCGTGCTGGGCCTTGTCCGCGACCGGCGAGCTGACCTGGGTCCGGACCACCATGCCGTCGGCGACGGTGATCGTGCAGGACGCCTGCGGCTTCGGCATCCCGCGGCCGTTCCCGGCGTCGGTGATCTCGACCAGGCACTGCCGGCAGGCGCCGACCGGGTCGAGCAGCGGGTGGTCGCAGAACCGCGGGATCTGGATCCCGATCTGCTCCGCCGCCCGGATCAGCAGGGTGTTCTTCGGAACCTTCACCTCGATGTCGTCGATGGTGAGGGTGACCAGATCGGTACGCTCCACCTCCGACCCAGCCGGCGGGTTCGCTTGGATCGTCATGCGCTAGCTCCAGCGGTCGCGAAGACAGTGCTTGCCATCGGGTCGAACGGGCAGCCGCCGTTCTCGAAGTGCGCCAGGTACTCGTCCTTGAAGTGCTGGATCGAGCTGGCGATCGGCGCGGTCGCACCGTCGGCCAGCGCGCAGAACGAGCGGCCGGTGATGTTCTCGCACAGGTCGAGCAGGGTGACCAGGTCTTCCTCGGTGCCGTTGCCGTGCTCCAGCCGCTCGAGGATCTGCACCAGCCACCAGGTGCCCTCGCGGCACGGGGTGCACTTGCCGCAGGACTCGTGCTTGTAGAACTCGGTCCAGCGCAGCACCGACCGGACCACACAGACGGAGTCGTCGAAGATCTGCAGCGCCTTGGTGCCGAGCATCGACCCGACCGAGCCGACGCCCTCGTAGTCCAGCGGTACGTCGAGGTGCTCCGCCGTCAGCAGCGGCGTGGACGAACCACCCGGCGTCCAGAACTTCAGCGTGTGACCGGCCCGGACTCCGCCGGCGAGGTCGATCAGTTCGCGCAGCGTGATGCCCATCGGGGCCTCGTACTGCCCCGGGCGGGTGACGTGCCCGGACAGCGAGTACAGCGTCATGCCCTTGGACTTCTCGGTGCCCATCGAGCCGAACCAGTCCGCGCCGTTCTTGACGATGGCGGGAACCGACGCGATCGACTCGACGTTGTTGATAACAGTGGGGCAGCCGTACAAGCCCGCGACAGCAGGGAACGGAGGACGCAGCCGGGGTTGACCGCGACGTCCTTCGAGCGAGTCCAGCAGCGCCGTCTCCTCGCCACAGATGTAGGCGCCGGCGCCGGCGTGCACGACCACGTCGAGGTCGTAGCCGGTGCCGAGGATGTTCTGGCCGATGAAGCCCGCGTCCTTGGCCTCCTGGACCGCCTGCTGCAATCGGCGGACCACGTGCAGCACTTCACCGCGGACGTAGATGAACGCGACCGACGCGCGGATCGCGTAGGACGCGATGACGACGCCCTCGACCAGCGTGTGCGGCGAGGCCATCATCAGCGGGATGTCCTTGCAGGTGCCCGGCTCGGACTCGTCCGCGTTCACCACCAGGTACTTCGGCTTCGGGTTGTCCTGCGGGATGAAGGACCACTTCATCCCGGTCGGGAAGCCCGCGCCGCCACGACCGCGCAGACCGGAGTCCTTGACGGTGGCAACGACATCGGCCGGCTGCATGGTGAACGCCGTACGCAATGCGTCGTACCCACCGGAACGCTGGTACGACGCGAGCTGCCAGGACTTGATCTGGTCCCAGTTGTCGGACAGCACCGGGGTCAGCGTGTCAGCCATGGTCAGTCCTCCTTCTGGGCGTCGGCGTTGGAGGAGCCGCCGGGAGCGGTCCAGTTGCGTTCGCGGGCCAGCCGGAGGCCAGCCAGCGTCGCCTTGCCACCGGTCGGGCCTTCGTCGGCGCGGCCGTCCGTGAAACCGGCCAGCACCCGCTCGGCCTCGCGCCAGGTGCAGATCGTCGCACCGCGGGGCGACTTCACCTCGTTGCCCTCGCGCAGGTCGTCGACCAGCTTGGTGGCCGACTCCGGCGTCATGTCGTCGAAGAACTCCCAGTTCACCATCATCACCGGCGCGTAGTCGCAGGCGGCGTTGCACTCGAGGTGCTCGAGGGTGATCTTGCCGTCCTCGGTCGTCTCGTCGTTGCCGACGTCGAGGTGCTGCTTCAGCCGGTCGAAGATCAGGTCGCCGCCCATCACCGCGCACAGCGTGTTGGTGCAGACGCCGACGTGGTAGTCGCCGACCGGGCGGCGCTTGTACATCGTGTAGAAGGTGGCCACCGCGGACACCTCGGCACCGGTCAGCCCGAGCAGGTCGGCGCAGATCTCGATGCCCTCCGGGGTGACCCGGCCCTCCACCGACTGCACCAGGTGCAGCATCGGCAGCAGCGCCGACTGGGCTTGCGGGTACCGCGCCATCAGCTCGCGCATCTCCGCGATGGTGGCGTCGGTGATCTTCGAGTCGCCGGTGCTGTACGGCACCGGCTTGTCGGTTGCAGTCGCGTGGTTCTCGGCCATTTAGCGGTCCACTCCACCCATCACCGGGTCAAGGCTGGCGACAGCGACGATCACGTCGGCGACCTGGCCGCCCTCGCACATGATCGGCATCGCCTGCAGGTTTGCGAAGGACGGGTCACGGAAGTGCACCCGGAACGGTTTGGTGCCGCCGTCGGAGACGACGTGCGCGCCGAGCTCGCCGCGCGGCGACTCGATCGCCACGTAGGCCTGGCCGGCCGGCACCCGGAAGCCCTCGGTGACCAGCTTGAAGTGATGGATCAGCGCCTCCATCGACTCGCCCATGATGTGCTTGATGTGGTCGAGCGAGTTGCCCATCCCGTCGGCGCCGACAGCCAGCTGGCTCGGCCAGCCGATCTTCTTGTCGGCCACCATCACCGGGTCGCCGTCCATCTTCTCCAGCCGGTCGGCGCACTGCTCGACGATCTTCAGCGACTCGTGCATCTCCTGCAGCCGGACCCGGAACCGTCCGTACGAGTCCGAGCTGTCCCAGGTCGGTACGTCGAAGTCGTACGTCTCGTACCCGCAGTACGGCTGCGACTTGCGCAGGTCCATCGCGTACCCGGTGGAGCGCACCGTCGGCCCGGAGATCCCGAGCGCCATGCAGCCGGCCAGGTCGAGGTATCCGACGTTGTCCAGCCGGTGCTTGAAGATCGGGTTCGCGTTGCAGAGCTCGGCGTACTCCTTGAGGTGCTTGTTCATCCAGGTGATGTACTCGCGGATCTTGTCCAGCGCACCCGGCGGCAGGTCCTGCGCGACCCCACCCGGCCGGATGAACGCGTGGTTCATCCGCAGCCCGGTGATCAGCTCGAACAGGTCCAGGGTCTTCTCACGCTCCCGGAAGCCGATCGTCATCACGGTCAGCGCGCCGATCTCCATCCCACCGGTGGCGATGCAGACCAGGTGGCTGCTGATCCGGTTGAGCTCCATCAGGAGCACCCGCATCACGTTGGCCTTCTCCGGGATCTGGTCCTCGATCCCGAGCAGCCGCTCGACCGCGAGGCAGTACGCCACCTCGTTGTGGAACGGCGCCAGGTAGTCCATCCGGGTGACGAAGGTGACGCCCTGCACCCAGGAGCGGAACTCCATGTTCTTCTCGATGCCGGTGTGCAGGTAGCCGATGCCGCAGCGGGCCTCGGTCACCGACTCGCCGTCGAGCTCGAGGATGAGCCGGAGTACGCCGTGCGTGGACGGGTGCTGCGGGCCCATGTTGACGACGACGCGCTCTTCGGGCTCCTCGTCGAGGCCGGCCACCACCGAGTCCCAGTCCTGGCCGGTGACGGTGAAGACCTTGCCCTCGGTGGTGTCCCGGGTGGTCGCGTACGGATCTGTGGCAGTCATTAGTTGTACGACCTCCGCGTGTCGGGCGGTGGGATGACGGTGCCCTTGTACTCGACGTCGATACCGCCGAGCGGGTAGTCCTTGCGCTGCGGGTGCCCCGGCCAGTCGTCGGGCATCTGGATCCGGGTCAGCGCCGGGTGCCCGTCGAAGACGATGCCGAAGAAGTCCCAGGTCTCCCGCTCGTGCCAGTCGTTGGCCGGGTAGACCGAGACGATCGACGGGATGTGCGGGTCGCCGTCGGGCGCCGACACCTCCAGCCGGATCCGGCGGTTGTGGGTGATCGAGAGGAAGTGATAGACGGCGTGCAGCTCGCGGCCGGTCTCGTGCGGGTAGTGCACCCCGCTGACGCCGGAGCAGAACTCGAACCGCAGCGCCTCGTCGTCGCGCAGGTGCTTGCACACCTCGACCAGGTTCTCCCGCGTGATGTGCAGGGTCAGCTCGCCGTGGTCGACCACGACCTTCTCGATCGAGCCCTCGGCGACCAGGCCCTCGAGCCGGTCGGTGGCCCCGTCGAACCAGGAGCCGTACGGCTTCGGCGTACTGCCCGGCAACAGGACCTGGCGGCGCAGGCCGCCGAAGCCCGAGGTGTCACCGGTGCCCTGGACACCGAACATGCCCTCGCGCTGATCGATCACCTCTGGCGTGCCGCCGTCACCAGCCGACGGCGTCGCCGGAAGGTTCTCCGGTTGGGTATCGCTCACCGCAGCAGACCCTTCATCTCGATCGTCGGGGCGGCGGTCAGGGCCGCTGCCTCCTGCTCGGTCTGCAGCGCCTTCTTGTGCGCGCCGAGCTTCATGTGCTGGATCTGGTCGTGGATCTTCAGGAACGCGTCCAGCAGCATCTCCGGCCGCGGCGGGCAGCCGGGCAGGTACATGTCGACGGGTACGACGTGGTCCACGCCCTGGACGACCGCGTAGTTGTTGAACATGCCGCCCGACGAGGCGCAGACGCCCATCGCGAGCACCCACTTCGGACCGGGCATCTGGTCGTAGATCTGACGCAGTACCGGAGCCATCTTCTGGCTCACCCGGCCGGCCACGATCATCAGGTCGGCCTGCCGCGGCGACGCCCGGAAGACCTCCATGCCGAACCGGGCGGCGTCGTACCGCGGCGCACCGGTGGTCATCATCTCGATCGCGCAGCAGGCCAGCCCGAAGGTTGCCGGCCACAACGACGCCTTGCGCATGTAGCCGAGCAGTCCTTCGACGGTGCTCAGCAGTACGCCGGCCGGAAGCTGTTCCTCAAGACCCATGTCAGTCCCACTCCAGTCCGCCGCGGCGCCACACGTAGGTGTAGGCGACGAAGACGGTGACGATGAAGATGACCATCTCGACCAACCCGAACAGGCCCATCTGGTCGAAGGCGACCGCCCACGGGTAGAGGAAGATGATCTCGATGTCGAACACGATGAACAGCATCGCGGTGATGTAGTACTTCACCGGGAAGCGGCCACCGCCGACCGGCTGCGGGGTCGGCTCGATGCCGCACTCGTAGGAGTCCAGCCGGGCCCGGTTGTAGCGCTTCGGGCCGACCAGCGCGCTAATGGTGATGCTGCCTGCGACGAAGAGCGCCGCGAGCACACCGAGAGCGAGAATCGGTGTATAGGGGTGCATCGCTGCGTGCTCCCTCCTTCAGCCGGTGATCTGTATGTGTCTTTGGATATCAGTACGTCTGTGGCTCAGCTCACTCGCCCCGCCGGTCAGGCGGCTGGAGCGAGTTTGGTGAGCCCGTTGATGATCTTGTCCATCACGTCGCCGTCGCGCGGGTCGGTGAGGTTGGCAAGCAACTTCAAGGTGAACTTCATCAAAGTGGTGCGCGGCAGACCGTACTTCGTGCACAGCCGCATCACCTCCGGATTTCCGATCAGCTTCACGAAGATCCGGCCGAGTGTGTAGTAGCCGCCGTACTCCTGCTTCAGCGCCTTCGGGTACGCCGACAACGCGCGCTCCCGCTGGTTCGACTGCCGGTGCAGCGCCTGCGCGGCGACCTCCGCGGCGAACGCGCCGGACTCCATCGCGTACGGGATGCCCTCGCCGTTGAACGGGTTGACCATGCCGCCGGCGTCGCCGAGCAGCATCAGTCCGCGGGTGTAGTGCGGCTGCCGGTTGAAGCCCATCGGCAGCGCGGCACCCCGGATCGGGATGGTCTGGAACTCGTCGGTGAACTGCCACTGCGGCGGCGTGTTCTTCAGCCAGGCCTTCAGCAGGTCGGCGTAGTCGACCTTGCCGAACGCGTCCGAGGTGTTCAGGATGCCGAGCCCGACGTTGACCGTGCCGTCGCCCATCCCGAAGATCCAGCCGTACCCGGGCAGCAGCACCTTCCCGCCCGGCTGCTTCGGGTCGTCGGCCCACAGCTCCAGCCAGGACTCGAGGTAGTCGTCGTTGGTCCGCGGGCTGGTGAAGTACGTCCGGACGGCGACACCCATCGGGCGGTCGTCGCGCTTGTGCAGCCCCATCGCGATGCTCAGCCGGGACGAGTTGCCGTCGGCCGCCATCACCAGCGGCGCGCGGTACTCCACGTCCGCACCGGAGCGCCGGCCGTTGTCGTCGACCGGCTTCGCCGTGACGCCGACGATGAAGCCCTTGTCGTCCAGGATCGGGGCGCCCACGTTGGTCCGCTCGCGCAGCCGCGCCCCGGCCTTCACGGCCTGCCGGGCGAGCATGTCGTCGAAGTCCATCCGGTTCCGGGTCAGGCCGTAGTTCGGGTGGCTGGCCAGATCCGGCCAGTCGAGCTGGAGCTGGTGCCCGGCGCCCTGGATCCGGAGGCCGTAGTTGCGGATCCAGCCGGCCTCTTCGGAGATGTCGATGCCCATGTTGATGATCTGCTTGGTGCCGCGCGGGGTCAGCCCGTCACCGCACACCTTCTCCCGCGGGAACGCGGTCTTCTCCAGCAGCAACACGTCGAGTCCGGCGTTGGCCAGGTGGTACGCCGCTGCCGATCCGGCGGGTCCGGCACCGACGACGATCACATCGGCGGTCTCCGCCTGCTGCCCGCTCGGGACGCTCTGGCTCATCTCTCCGGCCTGGATGTTCTTGGGGGGCGTGTGCGCTCGTGAATGACTTCACGAACCCTCTTCACTCGACAGTCTAGGACTGCCTGACTCGGACACGAAACTCACCCCAACCCCCTTGCAGGCAAGCCAATTACGCATAATTTCCGTTGCGTAATTAACTGGGCTTGACGGCGCGGTGGATTGCCACCAGACCACCTGTCAGGTTGCGCCACTGGACCCGGGTCCAGCCGGCGGCCTCGATCGTGCGGGCCAGCGGTTCCTGGGCCGGCCAGGCGCGGGTCGACTCGGCCAGGTACTCGTACGCGTCGGGGTTGCTGGACACCGCCTTCGCGACCACCGGCACCGCGCGCATCATGTACTCCAGGTACACCACGCGGAACGGCTTCCAGGTCGGATGCGACTGCTCGAGTACGACGAGCCGGCCGCCGGGCCGGGTCACCCGGAGCATCTCCTTCAGCGCGACCGTGACGTCGTTCACGTTCCGCAGCGCCCAGGAGATCGTCACCACGTCGAAGCTGCTGTCCGCGAACGGGAGCCGGAGCGCGTCCCCGGCGATCAGGTCGAGCTCGGGGTGCCGGCGCTTGCCGACCCGGAGCATGCCGACCGAGAAGTCGCACGACACCACCTCGGCGCCGGCCTCCCGCAGCTTGATGCTGGACGCGCCGGTCCCGGCAGCCAGGTCGAGGATCTTCATCCCCTTCCGCGGCGCGACCTCCTTGAAGGTCTCCGGTCGCCAGTAGTGCTTCTCCAGACCCATCGTCGCGACCGCGTTGGTCCGGTCGTACCCCTCGGCCACGTTGTCGAACATGGCCGCCACCGCCTGCGGCTGTTTGGTCAGATCTGCGCGGGTCACCTGTCTAGTTCATCACGGGGCTGAGCGGCACCGAAATTCGCTGGACACAGGGCAGGCATACGCTTGCATCTCGTGAGTGCATCTCTGGTGTCGTCTGGCCCGCAACCCGGGGCCGCAGCGCGAGCGAGGAGTGGTCTCGTGAGTTTGTCCGAACCGGTCCGCAGTCAGGCTCCGAGCCTGGTGGTCCGCAGCCAGCCCGTCGAGGGCGTGGCGGCCGAACTACTGGACCATCTACCGCCCGAGGGTGGGCTGGCCTGGGTCCGGCGCGGCGACGGGCAGGTCGGCTGGGGAGTCGCCGCCCGCCTGGACGTTGCCGGCAGCAACCGCTTCCAGGAGGCGGTGAGCTGGTGGCAGGAGCTGACCGCGACCGCGGTGGTTCGCGACGAGATCGGCGTACCAGGCTCCGGACTTGTCTGCTTCGGGTCGTTCGGGTTCACCGACGAAGACCCGAGTGAACTGGTCGTCCCCGAGGTGATCGTCGGCCGCCGCGGCGGGATCACCTGGGTGACCACGATCTCGCCGGCCAGCTCGCTGACTGCGCCGCCCGAGCTGGTCGCGCACGAGCCGTCCCCGGTGTACGACGTGACGTTCGCGGACGGCGCCCGTACCGGAACCGCCTGGTCGAGCATCGTCGCCGACGCGGTCCGCCGGATCACCGGCGGCGAGCTCGACAAGGTGGTGCTGGCCCGCGACCTGATCGCGATCGCCGAGCAGCCGATCGATCTGCGCTGGCCGCTGCACCGGCTCGCATCGGCGTACCCGAACTGCTGGACGTTCTCCGTCGACGGCCTGATCGGCGCCACCCCGGAGCTGCTGGTCCGCCGGGAGAAGGGCCTGATCACGTCACGGGTGCTGGCCGGGACCATCCGCCGTACCGGAGACGACGCGCACGACCTCGCGCTCGCCGCGTCGCTGGCCCGGTCGTCGAAGGATCTCGAGGAGCACGAGTACGCCGTCCGCTCGGTGGCCGAGGCGCTCGAGCCGCACTGCAAGTCGATGAACGTCCCCGAGACCCCGTTCGTACTGCACCTGCCGAACGTGATGCACCTCGCCACCGACGTCGCCGGAGTCGCCGCGAACGGCGCGAACGCGCTCGGCCTGGCCGCCGCGCTGCACCCGTCGGCAGCGATCTGCGGTACGCCGACACCGGTCGCGCGCGACCTGATCGGCGAGATCGAGGGGATGCAGCGCGGCCGGTTCAGCGGACCGGTCGGCTGGATGGACGCCGCGGGCGACGGCGAGTGGTGCATCGCCCTGCGCTGCGGTCAGGCCGACTCCGACGACCCGCGCCGGATGCGCCTGTTCGCCGGCGCCGGCATCGTGGCCGGATCCAACCCGGACGCCGAACTGGCCGAGACGAACGCCAAGCTGGTGCCGATGAGAGACGCTCTAGGAGACTGAACCTTGAAGCTCACGAAGTTTGCGCACGCCTGTGTCCGGCTGGAGAAGGACGGGAAGGTCCTGCTGGTCGACCCGGGATCGTTCAGTGAGGACGCCGCGTTCGAGAAGGCCGACGCGATCCTGGTCACGCACGAGCACCAGGACCACCTCGACGTCGACCGGGTCGCGGCGCTCAACGTACCTGTTTACACGAACGCCGGCGTCGCGGCGCAGCTGACCGCGCTCGGCGACCGAGTGCACGTGGTCGAGGGCGGGCAGTCGTTCGACGCGGCCGGTTTCTCGGTCAGTGCCTACGGCAAGGACCACGCGGTGATCCTGCCCGAGTGGGGCGTGCCCTGCGAGAACATCGGCTTCCTGATCGACGACGCCGTCTACCACCCCGGCGACTCGTTCACCCAGCCGGACCGCGCCGTACACACCAACCTGGTGCCGATCTCCGGCCCGTGGTTCGCCCTCCCGCCGGCCGTCGAGTACGCCCGCACGATCAAGTCCGAGCAGCTGATCGGCATCCACGACGCCCTGCTCAGCCCGATCGGCCAGAGCATGTTCTCCCGCTTCCTCAACTCCGACGAGCGCCCTTACCTCGGCCTCGCGCCGGGCGACGTCACCGAGATCAACTGAAGTCGACGTCGACGAAATCGGCCACCGGGCGGTAGCCCGCCTGGTGGTAGATCTTGTTCGACGTGGGGTTGGTCAGGTCGGTATAGAGGCAGGCCTGGTTGCCGTCGGCAAGGATCTTTGCTGACACGTGGCTGGTCAGAGCACCGGCGTACCCGTGCCGTCGGTGCTCTGGTGGCGTGTAGACCGGACCGACCCGACTGACGCCGAAGAGCGGAACGCGGCAGCCGACCATGCTGACGGGCTCGCCGTCGACGTCCCAGATCCACATGCTCTGCTGCTCCAACTGACGCGCGGCCCACTTCCGCTGGCCGGTCAGCAGCTCCTCGGGGAAGCCTTCGTGCCCCCAGCCGGCGACCAGGTCGACCTCGTCGGCGTTCATCAGGCGTGGCGTGCCGCGATCCGCCTCGAGCGGGGTGAGCTCGATCAGCTCGTGCAGGCGAGTGCCCTTCGACTCGACCGCCCGGCCACCGCGGCGCTCGCACCACCGCTCCCCGAACCTGACCGCGGCGGGCCGATCCCCCGCGACTCCCGGGAGCGCCGGCAGTACGTCGGCGTACGCATCGGCGATCGGCTCGGCGAGGTCCTCGCGGAGCGCACCGAGATAGACACCGCGGCCCGGCGTCCGCATCGCGACCCCGACCACGTCCGGGTCGTGCACGGAGACGTAGTACGACGGCGCGGACTCGGCTCCGGCCGAACCGTTCGCCCGGTCGCGGACGTTGGTCATGATGATCGTGTGCAGCACCGGATCCTGTTGCAGGAAAGGAAACACGGTCTGCTCGAACGCCTGCGGATCGCTCGTCACCCGGACATCCATGCCGGGAGCGTACGCCTGGGGACGATTGTTGGTCGCCCGGATTTACACTGCGAACATGTCGACTACGCGGTTGTTGCTGCTCGGCGTCGTGCGGATCTTCCAGCCGGCGTACGGGTACCAGTTGCGGCGTGAGTTGATGACGTGGAACGTGCAGAGCTGGGCGAACATCAACCCCGGCTCGATCTACACCGGCCTCCGCACGCTGGCCAAGCACGGCTACCTGCAGGAGATCGAGCAGGACGGCGCCCAGCGGCCCGGCCGGATGTCGTACAAGCTGACCACCGACGGCGAGACCGAGTACTTCTCGCTGCTCCGCGGCATGCTGTGGACCGTCGACGGCTTCCACCCCGACAAGATGCAGGCCGCCCTCAGCTTCCTGTGGTCGCTCCGTCGCGACGAGGTCCTGACCGCCCTGGAGGCCCGCATCACCCAGCTCGAGACCTGGCTGAAGGCCGAGCCGTTCTCCGAGCGGCAGATCCTCGAGGACCCCGGCACCCCCAACCATGTGATCGAGATGTTCCGGATCACCTCCGCGCGGGACAACGGCGAACTCGAGTGGACCCGCGGGTTCCGCCAGCGCATCCAGGAGGGCGCCTACGCCTTCGCCGGCGAACCCGCGGACTGGAAGCCGTACCCCGGCATGGTCACGCACTGGGGCGAGATCCCCAACCCACCCACCGACTGACCGCTCAGTTCCCCTTGACTGCGAGGCGCGACAGGCGGATCGCGGAGATCAGGAAGAAGATGCCGCCCAGGACGGCGTACCCGGCGATGGTTGAGACTGATGGGTTCGGCTTGCCTGCCATCAGGATGAAGCTCGAGCCGGCGAGGACGGAGATGCCGCCGCTGAGGATCATCGCCCACTGGCCGCCGAGCCTGTAGCGCCGGATCGCGAGGACGAGCTGCACGATGCCCGCGGTGATCGCCCAGGCGCCCCACACCCGCAGAACGCTCGGGATGCCGGAGCTGGCAGCAACAGCCAGTCCGATCGCGGTGAGCAGGCTGAGCGCCATGTTGAGGTACAGCGGCGCTCGCGGTCGCGTCGTACCCGAAGAACGGAAGTCGATGACCGCCGCCGCGACATCGAACAGCGGATAGATCACCAGCAGGGTGACGCTGGCCGCGTTGAGTTTCGAAGCAGTGACTGCGATCAAGACGGCCCAGATGACGGCGAAGCCGAAGCGGACGTAGTACAGCTTCCGCAGGTCCTTGGTGCTGCTGGCGGTCTCGGCCACGTCGATGGAGGTGGACATCAAGTTCCTCTTCCAGATAGATAGAACGATCGGTCTACTTCGACCTTGGCGGATGCCCGCACGGATGTCAAGACCGACCGTTCTATCTGCTACCGTTTCGGCAGATCAGGAACGGGAGAAACGGATGTCGGAAGCACGAGCGCGACTACTCACCACGGCCAGCGGGTTGTTCTACTCCGAGGGCCTTCATTCGGTCGGCATCGACCGCATCATCGCCACTGCAGGCGTGACGAGAGCCACGCTGTACAGGCATTTCCCGAGCAAGGACGACCTCGTCGTCACCTACCTGACCCAGGCCGACGAGCTGATCCGCACGCGGGTGGACGCCGCGCGGACCGAGAGCACATCCCCCGAGGACGTCATTCGAGCTGTCGGTCGGTTCATCGCCGACGACATCCAGAGCACCGGGTTCCGCGGCTGCGCGTTCCTCAACGCCGCCGCCGAATATCCCGACCCGACCCACCCGGTCCACCAGGCGGTCCTCAAGCATCGGCAGTGGTTCCTGGACACGATGACCGAGCTCTTCACCGAGACGGGGAAGCCCGATCCGCAGCCCGCCGCCCGGCATTTCGTCATGCTGCGGGACGGCGCCATGACGGCCGGCTGCCTGACCGACCCGAAGCCGATCTGCGAGACGTTCCTGCGCGGGACCGAAGGACTCCTCACCTACCGGAGTCGCCGGCAGCCCGACTGACGGCGAGGATCAAATGGGCGTTAATCAACATTGACTAGTCAAAGTTGATCACTCACACTTGTCCGCATGATGATCGAAGCACGCGGACTCGTCCGCACCTTCAAGACCAAGCGCGGGCCGGTGCAGGCCGTGCAGGGGGTAGACCTCGATGTGGCCGACGGGGAGATCGTCGGCTTTCTCGGCCCGAACGGGGCCGGTAAGACCACGACGATGCGGATGCTGGCGACCTTGATCAAGCCGACCAGCGGGACCGCGACCGTGGCCGGTTGTGATCTCGCCAAGGACCCGGTCGGCGTACGCCGCGGTATCGGGTACGTGCCGCAGAGCGGATCCACGTTGCCCGAGGCGGTCGCCGGCGACGAGGTCGTCGATCACGCCCGGCTGTACGGCGTACCGAAGGCGAAGGCGGCCGCAGACGGTCAGCGACTGTTCGACGAGCTCGACCTGCCCGGCCTGTGGCGGCGGCAGTGCAAGACGCTGTCCGGCGGTCAGCGTCGACGGCTCGACATCGTGATGGGCCTGATCCACGACCCGAAGCTGATCTTCCTGGACGAGCCGACCACCGGCCTCGACCCGCAGGCGCGGGCCAACCTCTGGGAGCACATCCGCGGCCTGCGCGAGCGCGGCGCGACGATCTTCCTCACCACGCACTACCTCGACGAGGCGGACGCGCTCTGCGACCGGATCCTGGTGATCGACCACGGCAAGATCGTGGCCTCCGGTTCGCCCGACAACCTGAAGCAGCAGGTCTCCGGGGACGCGATCCGGCTGAGCCTGGCCGACGGGACTCAGGCGCCGTCGGTGATGAAGATCGTCCAGGAACTCAACGGCGCGGTCGAGGTCGAGACCGACGACGACGTGGTCGGTTTCCGTATCCAGCGCGGCGGTTCGGTGCTTCCGGGCCTGCTCCGCTCGATCGATGCCCAGGGCATCGAGTTGCACGGGGTCGAGGTACACCGGCCGACGCTCGACGACGTGTTCCTGACCGTGACCGGCCGCTCCCTTCGGGACGAAGACCCCACCGCTCCCCTTGAGAAGAAGGAAGAGGCCGTCGCATGACTGTCCTCCGCGAAACGTGGATCGTGTTCCATCGGGCGATGCGGCTGTCGCTGCGGAATCCGATGTGGTCGATCCTGATGCTCAGCCAGCCGTTGATGTACCTGTTCCTGTTCGGCCCGCTGCTGAAGCCGATCACCGCGCAGATCAGCCAGGGCACCACCACGAACCCTTACCAGGTGTTCATTCCCGGCCTGATCGTCCAGCTCGGCATGTTCGGCGCGATGTTCGTCGGCTTCGGCCTGATCGCGGAGTATCGCGCCGGCGTGATCGAGGCCGACCGGGTCACGCCGGCGTCCCGGATCGCCTTGATGGCAGGCCGGGTACTGCGCGATGTCGTCGTACTCGTGGTCCAGTCGATCCTCCTGCTGGTCGCCGCGATCCCACTCGGCCTGCGTGCTCCGTGGGGCGGCGTACTGCTCTCGCTGGTGATCGTCGCGCTGCTCGGCGCCACGTTCGCCTCGCTGTCGTACTCCGTCGCGCTGATCACCAAGAGCGAGGACGCACTGGCTCCGCTGCTCAACGGCATCGCGATGCCGTTGCTGCTGCTGTCCGGCATCCTGCTGCCGATGCAGATCGGTCCGACCTGGCTGCAGCGGCTGTCCGACATCAGCCCGTTGAAGCATGTCGTGAACGGCGTCCGCGCCTTGTTCCGTGGCGACATCGGCAGCTCGTCGTCGCTGTGGGGACTGTTCTGGGTGGTGCTGCTGACCGTGGTCGGACTTGCTGTCGGAGCACGCACGTTCCGCAAGGAATCCGCTTGATGTTCATCAGTGAGTTGCATGGCGGGGTTACGGTCCGGCCATGCGCTCGCCGATGGTTCGTGGGCTTGTCGGCTCTGTCGTAGTCGCTCTGGCGAGTCTGGTGACGTCGGTGGTGCCGCCATCCTCCTGGGTTGCTGCACTACCGGTCACCGGAGACCTGCGGCACTCCTTGCTCGGTCGCATGGTCGGGTTGACGTTCATGGTCGCCGGGCTCGGGCTGATGGCCTGGGCCTGGCTGACCGTGGGCCGCCGGGTCATGGCCGGCGAACGGCTCCCGCTGCTCCGAATGACGGCGTACTGGAGTGTGCCGCTGCTGCTGACGCCACCGCTGTTCAGCCGGGACGCCTGGAGCTATGCGGCTCAGGGCGCACTCGTCGCCAAGGGCTACAACCCGTACGACGTGGGTCCCGGCGTACTGTCCGGCCACATCATCGAAGCGGTCGACCCGATGTGGATGCGGACACCGGCGCCCTACGGACCCCTGCCGCTCGCGTACGGCGGTCTGGTCGCCCACCTCACCATGAACCCGTACACGCTAATGCTGGCGCACCGCCTCCTCGCCGTACTGGGCATAGTGCTCATCGCCTGGGCCGTACCGCGTCTGGCGACCGCATGTCGGGTCGACCCGGCCTTCGCTACCTGGCTGGTCGTGCTGAACCCGATGCTGATCACCCACGGCATCGGCGCGGCCCACAACGACGTACTGATGCTGGGGCTGGCCTGCAGCGCCTTCGCAATCGCACTGACCGGACACTGGGGTACGGCGGCAGTCGTAGCAGGAGCCGCGGCAGCGGTGAAGCTGCCAGGCGGGCTGGTGGTGATCGCTATCGCCGCAGTGATGAGTCCGCTGGCCGGACGACTGCTTCGGTTCGCCAGTCTGGCGATCGCTGGGGCTGTTTCGGTGCTGACGCTCGTCACCATCGGTGCGTTGGCCGGTGTGGGCTCTGGGTGGTTCGGCGCGCTCGATGTGCCTGGACTGGTTCGGTCGCCGTTCTCCCTGGCCAATTTGGTAGGTATGGCGGCTTCCGGCGTACTCGGCTGGCTGGGTGAGGACACTGCGGCAGCGCAGGCGCTCCAGATCGTCCGACTGGTCGGCATGATCGCTGCGCTTGGTCTGATCGCGGTGCTGAGTCTTAGGTCGTCGATCCATTACGCGGCGCGGGCGGTCGGTATCGCGCTGCTGGCAGTGGTCGTGCTCGGCCCGAGTGCGCACGACTGGTACTTCCTGTGGTGCCTGCCATTCCTGGCCGTGGCCCGGCCCGGTCGCAAGCTCACGACGATCATGACCGCGATCAGTCTGATCTTCACGATCGCGGCTCCGCTCAACTCGTCACTGCGCGGCGCGACGATCCCGATTCTGACGACGACCGCGCTGGTCATCGCGATGGTGTTGCCGCTGCTCAACGACCTCCGCACGCTGCATCCTGCGCGGAAGACACCGAAGGTCCCAGTTACAACTACTTGAGTGCTGCAACCATTGCCTCGCCGAGCGGCCGGTGATCACCCCGGGAGATCCGGACCTCGACCACATCGATCCCCGCGACCGTCGGAGTCAGCGCAGCCCGCAACTCATCGACTGTCTCGACCAGCCGGTACGGCGTACTGGTAGCGGCACACAGTGCGCCGAGCTCGACGTTGTGCGGCGTACCGAAGACCCGCTCGAAATGCGTGCCGTGGCTCGGATCGCCTTGTTCGAGCGTCGAGAAGATCCCGCCGCCGTTGTCGTTGACAACCACGATCCGCAGGTCCGGCCGGGCCTCCTCCGGTCCGATGATCAGCCCGTTGCTGTCGTGCAGGAAGGCGAGATCGCCAATCAGCGCGTACGTCGGACCCGCATTCGCCAGCGCGGCTCCGACGGCCGTCGAGATCGTGCCGTCGATACCGGCCAGGCCGCGGTTCGCGATCGTGCGGATCGGGACGACCGGGGCGAGGTCGAGGTCGCGGATCGGGTTCGAGGAGGCGACGACGAGCATCCCGTCGGCACCGACTGCCTCGCCGACAAGCGCTGCGACCCGCGGTCCGTTCAGGCTGTCCGCGAGTACCTTGTCGATCTCCGGGCGGGCCAGCTGGTCGGCGTGCTGCCATCGCTCGAGCCAGTCGGTCGTGTCGGCGCCGGTGACCTCGAGGCCGGTGACGACGGACGCGGCGCGATGAGCCGGGTCCGACCACGAACCGGTCGGCGAAACCACGATCACCTCGACGTCCGGCCTGGCGAGCAGCTTCGAGATCGGCCGAGACAGCGTGGGGTGGCCGAACACCAGCACCCGCTCGACCTCGCTCCCCAAAGCGCTTGCCTGCAGCAACAACCGGTACGCCGAGATGACCGCCGGACCGGTCCGGGCCCGGCTGGACGGCTCCGCGAACAACGGCCACCGACCCGCCTCTGCCGCCGACCGCGCGGCCTGCGACGCACCATCGCCCGCGACCACCACCGTCTTCGGTCCGGGAGCTACAGCGGCCGGACGCCCTGCTGCAGCATGCACAGCGGTCCACGGCCCAGTGCTGCGTCCATCCAGCGCCTCAGGCCACTCCGGCCCATCGGTCGGGACCAGCGGCTCCGACAACGGGCAGTTGAGCTGCACCGGTCCCGGGTCGGCAGAACGGGCACCTACTGCGTTGGCCACCGCCCGTGCGACCTGCGAGCGCCAGTACGCCACCTGACCGATCTCACGAACCGGAGTACCCATCTCGTGGAACAGCCGGACCGCAGAGCCGAACACCTTGAGCTGGTCGGTCGTCTGGTTCGCACCACTCCCCCTGAGTATCGGCGGGCGGTCGGCGCTCAGAACGATCAACGGCAGACCGCTGTGCGACGCCTCGAGTACGGCCGGGTGCAGATTGGCCACCGCCGTACCGGACGTGGTCACCACCGGCACCGGCAGACCGCTGCCACGCATCAGTCCGATGGCGAGGAATCCCGCCGTACGCTCGTCGATCCGGACATGCAGCCGCAGCCTGCCGTCCCGGTCGGCCGCCGCGAACGCCAGCGCGAGCGGGGCGCTGCGGGAGCCGGGAGACACCACGGCCTCGCGTACGCCGCAACGGATCAGCTCGTCGACCACCACAGTCGCAAAGGCCGTGGACGGGTTCATCCGGCACTCCTTACTCGGGACAGGCGTTCTTCCCACACCTTGGTCCGCTCCGCGTCGGCTCTTGCCGCTTCCAGCAACTCTGGGGCCGGCACGACACGCTTGACCGGCAGGAAGCCATCGACTGCAACTAGTGGCTCGGCAACTACTTCGCTGGTGAACATCGAGACCGTCGCCAGTCCACACGCGTACGGAAGGTCAGGAAGCGCGGCCGCCAACGCGACGCCGGCGGCAATGCCCACCGAGGTCTCCAACGCCGACGACACCACTACCGGCAGTCCGATCTGCTCCGCAATCCCAAGGCAGGCGCGAACACCGCCGATCGGCTGCACCTTGAGTACGGCGATGTCCGCGGCGTCGAGCTTCTTCACCAGCAGTGGATCCTCGGCCCGCCGGATCGACTCGTCGGCTGCCACTGGTACGTCGGTCCGCCGTCTGACCTCGGCCAGCTCTTGAACGGTCGCCGTTGGCTGCTCGACGTACTCCAGGTCGAAACGCTGCAACTGCTTGAGACTCCGCACGGCCTCGTCGACGGACCAGGCGCCGTTGGCATCGATCCGCACCCGGCCGGCGCCGATCGCGTCCCGCACTGCCTCCACGCGCGCTAGGTCGTCCGCCAGGGTTTGACCCGGCTCAGCGACCTTGACCTTCGCCGTACTGCAGCCACTCGCCCTGACGATCTCCGCAGCCTTCTCCGGACCGACCGCGGGCACTGTGCAGTTGACCGGCACCAGGTCTCGCACCGGCGCCGGCCAGCCGACCTCGGCCGCCTCCCGCGCAGCCCGCAACCAGGAGACGCAGGTGGCGTCGTCGTAGTCCAGGAACGGACTCCACTCCGCCCAGCCCGCCGGCCCTTCGAACAGCATGCCTTCGCGAACGGTGATGCCACGAAACTTGTTCTTCAAACCGATCGAGTACGTGATCACCGCACTCCCTCCAGCAGCCGCTGCCGATCAACCTTGCCCGAGGCAAGCATCGGCAACGCCTCCAGCCGGACCACGTCGCGCGGCGCCCAGGTCCGCGGCAACGTCTCGCTAACCCAGTCCCGCACCTCATCGAGCCCAGGCTTACCAACGACGAACGCGACCACCCGACTCCCCCACTCAGCGTCGGGAACCCCCAGCACTACGGCGTCCTTCACCTGCGGATGCTCGAGCAGTCGAGCCTGCACGGTCGTCAGCGTGACGTTCACTCCGCCAGAGATCACCACATCGTCCACGCGACCGATCACCCGCAGCCGGCCGTCGACGAGCTCGCCCCGGTCCTGCGTCCGGAACCACCCGTCGTTGAGCACCTCAGCGGTCAGCTCCGGGTTCAGGCGATACCCCGAGAACAGCGTGCTGCCCTTGATCAGGATCCTTTGGTCGTCGCCGAGCTCGATCGACGTACCGTCCAGCGGCACCCCGGCGTACACACACCCGCTCCCGGTCTCGGTCATCCCGTACGCCGGAATCGCGGTGACGCCGGCCTCCGCGGCCCGGACCTTCAACGGCTCCGAGGTCGAAGCACCGCCGATGATGATCGCGTCGAACGACCGCAGCGCGTCCAGATCCGTCTCCAGGTAGCGGGCCAACTGAGTCGGGACCATCGCCGTGTACCGCCGTACGCCGGTCATCGCGGCCGCGCTCTCGGTGAGGCTGTCTCCCAGCATCACCGGGGTCGTCCCAGCGACCAACGACCGGGTGAGGATCTGCAGACCGCCCACGAAGTACGGCTTCATCGGCAGCAGCCACTGCCCCGGACCGCCGAGGCGATCGTGGGTGGCGGTCGCCGAGGCGATTAGGGCCTCCCGCGACAACAGCACGCCCTTCGGCTCGCCCGAGGACCCGGAGGTGGTCAGGACCACCGCGCACCCGTCCTCGAGCGGCTGGTCCGGTGCGGCGGCTTCCTTGACTCGAGCGGCCCCGACGGAGTCCTCCGGCACAGGCGCGAACGGCGTACCGCTGCCGTCCAGCACACCGGCGAGCGCCGCCAACACCCCGTCCGGCGTACCCGGAACCAGTCGCAACCTAGCCATGACACACCGAGCGTACGGCCCGCCTCCGTGAGGCTGACTCCCGGCTGACACAATCGACGGTCATGGCCACCCCTGCCCAGTGGATCGAAGGCGCCCGCCCGCGCACGCTGCCTGCCGCGATCGCGCCTGTCCTCGTCGGAACCGGCGCGGCTGCGTACCTCGACGGCTTTGTCTGGTGGAAGGCGCTGCTCGCCCTCGGTGTCGCACTAGCCCTCCAAATTGGTGTCAACTACGCCAACGACTACAGCGACGGCATCCGCGGCACCGACGAGAACCGCGTCGGCCCACTCCGGCTGGTCGGTTCCAAGGTCGCCACTCCCACCCAAGTGAAGACCGCCGCGTTCACCTGCTTCGGCATCGGCGCCGTACTCGGCATCGTCCTGTCCGCCACGACGACTTGGTGGCTCCTGGTCGCCGGGGCTGCCTCACTCCTGGGCGCGTGGTTCTACACCGGCGGCAAGCGCCCGTACGGCTACCGCGCCCTCGGCGAGGTGAGCGTCTTCCTCTTCTTCGGCCTGGTCGCCGTCCTGGGTACGACGTACGCCCAAGCCGAAACCATCACCTGGCCCGCCGTTGCCGGCGCCGTCTCGGTCGGATCGATCGCCTGCGCCCTCCTGGTCGCCAACAACCTCCGCGACATCCCGACGGACTCTGTGACCGGCAAACGCACCCTCGCCGTCGTCCTCGGCGCCCCGCGCTCACGCCAGCTGTACGCAGCCCTGGTGATCCTCGCCTTCGTCCTCGCAGCGGTCTCCGCGATCGCCACCCCGTGGACCCTGCTGGCCTTCATCGCCGCCCCCCTCGCGATCAAGTCGATCCGCGTAGTCCTGAGCGACGCCGTCGGCCCCGCGTTGATCCCAGTCCTCAAGGGGACCGGCCAAACCGAGCTGCTCTACGCGATCGGCCTGGCCGTCGGCCTAGCCCTTGGCGGCTGACACCGGCCGGTAGTCCGGCAGGACCAAGCTGCTGTTGGCCTCTCGACCCTCGTCGCCCGTCATGCTCGCCGCACGGAGCTCGGTGTTGCGCGCGTCGAGCGCCTCTTGGGTGCCGGGCGCAACCACCTGCTTGCCGACCTCGACCAGGGCTTGGTTATCCTCGACGAACGTACGGATCCGCTCCTCGTACGCCGCGAACGCCTCCGCGTGATCGGCGTGGGTGGCTAATTCACCGGCCAGCACGTACGCGCCGACCAGCGAAACGCTCGACCCCTGACCGGACATGAACGAGGTCGCGTACGCCGCATCGCCGACCAGCCCGACCCGGCCGCGTGACCACGTTGGCATGTGGATCTGGCTGACCACGTCGAAGAACAGATCGTCGGCCTCCCGCATCGCGGCGACCAACCGCGGCACCTGCCATCCCGGATCCGGGAACGTGGCCGCGACCAGTTCCCGTTGCGCCTCGGGATCGCGGAAGGCGTCGTACGGCGGCTCGTCCACCCGGAACGTGAGGAATCCGTGCACCGGGTCGCTCGGCTCGTGTGCGTACAGCACAGCGGCTCGGCCCGCGACGTTCCAGGAGACACCTTCGTGCGAGAGCCCGAAGTCGTTGGCGAGCGTGAAGCCGGCGAAGGCGTACCCCTGATAGGAGTGGAACTCCTCCTCCGGACCGAAGACGAGGCGACGAACGTTCGAGTGCAGGCCGTCGGCTCCGATGACGAGGTCGAACGTGCGCCGGATCCCGCTGTCGAAGACGACGTCGACAGAGTCTCCGCGGTCGTCGAGCTGCGCGATCGAGTCGCCGAAGATGAACTCGACCTTGTCCTGGATCGGCAAATAGAGCGCGTCGGCCAGGTCGCCACGGCGTACCTCGAGGTCAAGGCCCTCCGTGCCGCCGGTGATCGACTCGGGCTGGATCGCGGCGATCAGCGCGCCGTCGGCATCCACGAATGAGATCCGTTGCGTGTCGACATGCGCCTTGCGGAGCTGCGGCAACAACCCCATCCGGTCGACGACGTCCCTCGCCGTACCCCGGATGTCGATCGCGTATCCACCACCGCGGACCGCCGCGGACTTCTCCACCACGGTCACCTCGAACCCATATCGATCCAGCCAGTAGGCGAGGGCAGGTCCGGCGATACTTGCACCTGCGATCAGAACAGTGGTCATGATGGCGACCCCTTCCAGAAGTATGTACCTTAGGTATCTAACTTCTGAATCATAAACATACCTAAGGTAGGTAATCAAGTGACCGCTGACTCCGGTGATGAGCTGGCGCTACTCCCGCGGCTCGCTCAGCTGGGTACGGCGATGAACCGCGGCCGGCTCGCACAGCAGGCAACGGAGGCGACCGGCCTCGCGCTCGACCGGCCTGCGATGACGATCCTGCTGACCCTGGCCATGGCAGGCGCCCCGCTCCGCGTCGGCGAGATCGCCGACCGCATGCAGGTGGTCGGGCCACATGTCACCCGCCAGGTACAGGCACTGGAACAGCGCGGCCTGGTCCGCCGAGTCACCGACCCGAACGACCGCCGAGCCAGCCTGATCGAGCCCACCGCCACCGGCGCCGAGGCAGCAACCCGCTACACCTCAACAATCGCCGACTGGTTCCGCGAGGCGATCGCCGGCTGGTCCCCCGAAGACCGCACCGAACTCAACCGGCTCCTCACCAAACTCACAGACGACCTAACCACCCGCCTCACCGACTCCTGAGCGTCCCGCAGCGCGCGTAGCGTGCGTGGGCGGATCCAGTCCCATCTACTCCGGTTCGGTCCACTTGCCGGTGGTGGTGAAGGTTTCGAGGGTGGTGGTGTGGCGGGTGATGTCGATGCCGCTGGTGCGGAGCCAGGCGTCGTCGTAGTACGTGTTGCCGTAGCGTTCGCCGCTGTCGCAGAGCAGGGTGACGATGCTGCCCTGGACGCCGGTACGGCGCATTTCGGCGGCCAGCCGCAGCGAGCCCCACAGGTTGGTCCCGGTGGAGCCTCCGACGAGGCGGCCGGTGACCCGGGAGCAGAAGCGCATGGCGGCGATGGACGCAGCGTCGGGGACCGAGATCATCCGGTCGACGACACCCAGCACGAAGGACGGTTCGACCCGCGGGCGGCCGATGCCCTCGATCCGGGACGGGCGGCCGGTGGAGAAGTCGTGGTCGCCGGCTTCGAAGGCGGGGAAGAAGGCCGAGTTCTCCGGGTCGACGACCGCGACCGAGGTGTCGTACCGCTGGTAGCGGACGTACCGGCCGATGGTGGCCGAGGTGCCGCCGGTGCCGGCGCCGACCACGATCCAGGTCGGGATCGGGTGCTGTTCCAGGGAGAGCTGGCCGAAGATCGACTCGGCGATGTTGTTGTTGCCGCGCCAGTCGGTCGCACGCTCGGCGTACGTGAACTGGTCCATGTAGTGACCGCCGGTCTCCTCGGCCAGCCGCTTGGCCTCGCCGTAGATCTGGCCGGAGCGTTCGACGAAGTGACAGCGGCCGCCGTAGAACTCGATCAGCTCGACCTTCTCGGGGCTGGTCGAGCGCGGCATCACCGCGACGAACGGCAGCCCGAGCAGGCGGGCGAAGTACGCCTCGCTGACCGCGGTGGAACCACTGGACGCCTCGATGACCGTCGTACCCTCGTGGATCCAGCCGTTGCACAGGGCGTACAGGAACAGCGACCGGGCCAGCCGGTGCTTGAGCGAGCCGGTCGGGTGCACGGACTCGTCCTTCAGGTACAGGTCCACACCGGTACCAGGCGGCATCGGGAACACGTGCAGGTGCGTGTCCGCGCTCCGGTTCGCGTCGGCGTCCACGATCCGGATCGCCTCGGACACCCAAGCGCGTGCCTTGTCGTCCCGGCGATCGACCTCACGACATACCTCACTCATGCGGGCCAGGCTAGGACCTCAAACCGGATTTGAGTATTCCTACGCTCTGCAACCAGCGCCCCGGACCGGGACGATCGGAGGCATGATCCCGCTCGGAGCGGTCGAGTTCTCCCCCGCCGACGTCGCCCTGATCCTCGCCGTACTGACCCTCGGCGCCACCGCGTTCGCGCTGCCCGCGACCCTCACCCTCGCCTGGATCGGCCACCGTCGCGCCAGCACCCACCCGGGCTGGAACGCAGCCTGGTACTGGTTCGGCGGTACGGCGATCTGCCTCGCAACCACCGCGTTCGCGGCAAGCAAGGGCCTCGGCTGGTGGTCGGTTCCGTTGGGCTGGCTCCCGACCCTGTTGCTGGCTTTAGCGCTCAAACCTCGGATCGGTCAGCGGCGCACCTGATAGCGCAGGTGAAGCACCCGGTTGCCCTGAATCACCACGTCAGGATCCTCCAGCAGGTGCTGCGCGTCGACCGACCCGAAGTAGCGCTTGCCGGACCCGAATACGACGGGTACGACGTCCATGCGCACCTCATCAACCAGACCTGCGGCAAGCACCTGACCACCGACGTCACCGGCGGCGACTTCGACTATGCGGTCACCGGCAAGCTCCTGCGCTTTGGCCATGGCTGCCTCGACGCCGTCGACGAAGTGAAACGGCGCCTCGGGGTCCCAGCCCTCGGGCTCCGGCCGGTGCGTCACAACGACCACGTGGTCGACCCCGGCCGGAGGCTTCCCGTCCCAGCCGTCCGTGATGTCGAAGACGTGGCGGCCGGCGACTGTCACCCCAATCTGGTCCCAGTACGGCCGGGTGTAGTCGTAGGAGATCTGCGACACCTTCACAAAGCCACTGTCGTCCAACGGGACGTCGCCGCTGGTCAACCAGTCGAACAGCGGTCCGGGCTGATCGTTCTCGTCCGCGACGAAGCCGTCCACCGACACCGAGCTGTACATGACGACCTTGCCCACGGGGCTCTCCTCTGCTTGGGGTGCCCCCATTCTGGCGTGTCTCGAGCTGCCGATCTTGTAAGAAATCAATCGGCCGGCAGCGGCCAGCCCTCGAACACGTGACCGGGATGTTCGAGCAGGAACCGCCGCCGTACTTCGACGTACCGGGTCGGCGTGAGCCCGGTGAACGCCCGGAACTCGTGGCCGAAGTGCGCCTGGTCGAAGTAGCCCGCGCCACCGGCGAGGTCACCCCAATCGATCGGTCCGGCCGGGTCGATCGCGAACACAGTGGCGGCGAAGCGGTAGGTGCGGGCCAGCCGCTTCGGCGTGACTCCGATGAGCTCCTTGAACCGCTGCGTCAGATGAGTGCTGCTGACACCGGCTGCCACACTCAGGTCGCCGATCGCCACCGCCCCACTGGTCGCCGCGATGACACTGCTCGTATGGCGGACCAGCCCGAGGCCGGCGGTCTCGCACAGCCGTCGCATCAGCTCCTCCTCGAGCAGCGTCAGCATCGCGTGCGGTCCGTCCGCCGCGGCCAGCCGGTCTCGCAGCTCAGCAGTGGCGGGCCGGCCCCAAACCTGCTCGATCGTCACCGGCCGGTCACACAGCTCGACCGCAGGCATCGGCAGGAACGGTGCCGGCCCCCACGGCTTGAAGTGCACGCCGACGGACCGGGTCCGGAGTGGGTAGCTGAACTCCCACGCGCGGGTGGGCATGGTGACCACGCAGCCGTCGGCGTACTCGGCCGTCTCGACGTCGGCGCCGGCGCGGATGCGGAACGGCGCCCCGAGGTTGACGATGAGCAACGCCGACGGCGCCGGCGGCAGCGTCAGCCGGGCGTACGGCGGCGAACCCTCCAGGTAGTAGAGGTCGTCGATCAGCCCGTCGAGCGGCGGTCGCGGCACTCTGGACACGTACTCCACTCCCACAGCATCGCCGACACCCAGCCGACAGAGCCCGACGGGATGGCTCCGCCCCCTGAGCGAGCTAAGTTGGGGAAACATGACGACCGGGCAGCAGGGGGAGCGATGAGCGAGAGCAGTGATCGGCCGACGCGGCAGCGGGTGACGTTGACCGACATCAGTTCGCGGGCGTGGGAGCACCCGGCGGACCGTGGTGCGCTGGTGGCGCTGCGGCAGCTGAAGGGTTTCGACTTCGTACTGCGGAAGATGTCCGGGCTGATCAACGAGCGCGCGTTCCGGCTCCAGTTCCTCGGTTCGGCGATCCGGGTCGACGAGCGGCAGTTCCCGACCCTGCACCGGCTCTTCACCGAGGCGGCCGCCACCCTGGACGTCCGGGAGCTCCCGGAGCTGTTCGTCACGAACAGCCCGATCTGGAACGCGATGACGATCGGCATGGACAAGCCGTTCATCGTGGTGAACAGCGCGCTGCTGCAGGGCATGGACGAGGAGGAGCTGCGGTTCGTCCTCGGTCACGAGCTCGGTCACGCGCAGAGCGGTCACGCCCTGTACCAGTCGCTGCTGCTCTGGCTGATGCGCCTCACCGGCGCGTTCAACTGGATGCCGATCGGCGCTCTCGGACTCCGCGCCATCATCGCCGCCCTGCACGAGTGGTCCCGCAAGGCCGAGTTGTCGGGTGACCGGGCCGGCCTGCTCGCGGTCCAGGACCCGGCGGTCGCGCTGCGCGTCCAGATGAAACTCGCCAGCGGCGGTCAGCTCGCCGAGCTCGACACGACGGCGTTCCTCGCGCAAGGCACGGAGTACGAAAGCTCCGGCGACCTGCGTGACAGCGTGCTGAAGCTGCTGCTGCTCGAGGCGCAGACTCACCCGCTGGCCGTCATCCGCGCGCACGAGCTGCGCCGCTGGGTCGACGAGGGCGAGTACACCACGGTCGTGTCCGGCGACTACCCGAAGCGCCAGGACGACGGCAACGCGTCGATGTCGCAGGAGGCGAAGAACGCGGCCAAGTCGTACACCGACGCGTTCAACCGCTCCCAGGACCCGCTGGCCAAGCTGCTCCGCGACCTCGGCGACGGCCTCGGCGGTGTCCGCGACTGGGTGTCCTCGAAGTTCCCACCCCGAAACTGACTGGTCCTGGAACCGGGCCGACTGCGATCCTGTCGGCGTGATCGACGTACAAGCAGTTGGCCCGGATGACTGGAAGGCCTGGCGGGAGCTCCGGCTCGCCGCGCTCGAGGAAGCGGCGTTCGCCTTCGGTTCGCAGCTCGCGGACTGGGTGGACGCCACCGAGGAACGCTGGCGGGAGCGGCTCTCGGTAGCCGGCGCCTACCAGGTGATCGCCTCGATCGACGGTACGCCGGTCGGTCTGGCCGGCGGGTTCCCGGCTGACGAAGAGTCCAACGCCGAGTTGGTGTCGATGTGGGTCGCGCCGGCCGGTCGTGGTCACGGTGTCGGCAACGCGCTGATGACCGCGATCGAAGACTGGGCCCGCAGTACCGGCGCCACTGTTCTCGACCTGTCGGTTGTCCCCGGCAACGATCCGGCGCACAACCTCTATCTCCGCAACGGTTTCGAGGACACCGACGAACAAGGTGACCTGATGGCGGACGGCGTACGCCGCGAACTCGTGATGCGCAAGCAGCTGTAGAGACAAACGAAAGGCCCGCTTCCCCCCTCCCGGGAAGCGGGCCGTTCGCGTATCGGGTGATCAGCCCACGTGGACCGGGCTCTTGCCGTCGTTGGCCAGGTCCTTGTGCTTGATCGACAGGCCGACCAGCGTGACCAAGGCCGCGCCCAGCGCCAGGAACCCGGACCAGATGAACGCACGGGTGAAGCCGTGGGTCGTGGCCAGTGCGGTGAACTGACCCTGCAACTGCTTGATCTGGTCGGGCGACTGCCCGGACTCGGCCGCCTTCTGCAGGCCCGGGGCCAGCTCGGCGAACTTGTCCTTGATCGCGTTGGCCGAGATCGTGCCCAGCAGCGCCAGGCCGATCGCACCACCGATCTGCTGCACGGTGTTCAGTACTGCGGAACCGACACCGGAGTCCTCGTCCGCGACCCCACTGACCGCGGTCAGCGTGAGCGGCACGAAGATCAGGCCCATACCGAACGCGAGCACCAGGATGTACGGCAGCAGGTGACCCCAGTACGTCGAGTCCACCTCGAGCCGGCTGAACCCGAACATGCCGGCCGACACCAGCACGCCACCGGCGCCGGAGATCCAGCGCGGGTCCATCCGCGCCACCAGCGTCGAAGCGACCTGGGCCGCGACCACGATGCCGACGCTGAACGGCAGGAACGAGATACCGGTCTTCAGCGCGCTGTAGCCCATCACGCTCTGCACGTAGATGCCGAGGAAGTAGAACATCGAGAACATCGCCGCGCCGACGATCAGCATCACGAAGAAGCTGACCCCACGGGTCCGGTTCGCGAGGATCCGGAACGGCATCAGCGCGTGCCGCGACCGGGCCTCGATACCGAGGAAGATCCCGATCAGAGCCAGGCCGCCGAGGATGAAGGTCAGCGTCAACGCGTCACCCCAGCCGTTCGAGCCCGCGTGGGTCAGACCGTAGACCAGCGAGGTCAGACCCACCGTGCCGGTGATCGCGCCAGGCAGGTCGAACTTGCCGGTCTGCCGGGCCGACTCACCCAGGAACCGGAATGCCAGTACGGCGACGATCAGGCCGATCGGCGTGTTGATGAAGAAGGTCCAGCGCCACGACGCCTCGGTCAGCGCACCACCGAGGATCAGACCGACGGCCGCACCGGCCCCGGACATGGCGGCGTACACACCCATCGCCCGGTTGCGCTCCTTGCCGGCCGGGAAGGTGGTGGTGATCAGTGCGAGCGCGTTCGGCGAGGCCGCCGCGGCCGCGAGACCCTGCAGAATCCGGCTGGCCAGCAGCACGCTCTCGCTCTGCGCGATACCGCCGACGAACGACGCCAGGCCGAACAGTACGACGCCGAAGATGAAGACCTTGCGGCGACCGAGGATGTCCCCGATCCGGCCGCCGAGCAGCAGCAGACCGCCGAAGGCCAGCGCGTAGGCGTTGACCACCCACGGCAGCGACGCGTTGCTGAAGCCGAGCGCGTCCTTGATGTGCGGCAGTGCGATGTTCACGATGGTGCCGTCCAGCACCACCATCAGCTGCGCCATGCAGATCAGCGCGAGCGCGACACCGAGATTGCGGTGACCGTGCGCCGCGGGCGCGGCCGCGGCGTTGACTCCGTCGACCGGCCTCCCCTCCGGCGGGTCGGCCTTGATGACTTCTTCGGACATAGGAATTTCCCCTCTTGGGCAGACTGTCTTGGTCGCGAACCGGCACCCCGCCGGTCAGCTCGCCTGCGACCCCCGCGCCGCAGGCAGAATCACGTTGTCGATCACTCGGAGGATCAGCTCGTCGGTCGGCGGGACGCCGAGGACGTAGGCGTGGTGCACGATGACCGCGGGCAGTGTCGTCGAGAGCAGCTCGATGTCCACTCCCGGCGCGATCTCGCCGCGCTCGACGGCGCGCTCGAACACCTTGCCGGTGACCTCCTGCCGAGGCGCCAGGAAGCGCTCGCGGAAGGCCTTCTGCAGGTCGGCGTCACGGTGCAGGGCGGTGATCAGGCCGGCGATCACCGACATCGGCATCTCGTCGGTGAAGCCACCGTCGCCGCACGACATCGAGATCAGGTCCCCGCGGAGGCTGCCGGTGTCGACATCCTCCGGCATCGGGCAGCCCTTGGCCCGGCTGATCGCGTCGACGACCAGCTCGGCCTTGGTGGTCCAGCGCCGGTACAGCGTGGCCTTGCTGGCCTTCGCCGCCGTCGCCACCGCGTCCATCGTCAGCCGGTCGTAGCCGAGCTCGGCCACCACCGCGACGGTCGCGTCGAGGATCTCCTCCTCACGCCCACCTTCGACCCGCGGCCGCTGCCGCACGCCTGCTGTGTCCACCTTCATCACCCTGAGTAGTTACTAGAATACCGATGGAACGAAACCGTTTCGTTTCATCCACCACTGTACGACTCATGTGAAGGAAGGCACAAAGGATTTTGCGGAGAATTCCGAAGTGGCATAGGTCACTCTCCGTACCAGTCGATCACTGGTACGGCGTCGTGGGCCTGACCGGCGGCGCGGTCGGCGCTTTCCGGAACCTTCCTGCCACCTGGTGCAAAATTTGTTCCGCAAACTCGCCTGCCGCACTCACCCCCCGCCCAGCCCTGCTCGCCCGAACGTCTCAGGGGTCAACCCCTCACCTGGTCGGTTAACACCCCCCAGTCCACGGGGGCAACCGGCCAGCTCAGGGGTTGACCCCCGAGACGGCCGCGTCGGAGAGATGCACGCCGCCGCGATGGTCGCGGACGGACGGCGCGCACGGGGAAGGTTCGCGCGGCGGGCGGACCCGATCAGGCGCTTGGACGGCAGCGGGGATCAGCCCCAGCGGTCCGAGCAGCGGGAAGAACGGCGTGACCGGGATGTACTGGACGCCGAGCAGCCGCGCCAGCGAGGCGATATGCCGACCAGCGGACAGATCTCCTCAGCGCCGACGACCGAGCACGGGGACGAGCGTCAGTCGTCGTCTTCGGCGGTGCGGGCCTGCTCGAGGCGGGTCGAGATGTTCGCGGCGCGGGTCTCGATCTTGCCGGCCAGCCGGTCGCGGGCGGCACGGAGTACGAAAATCGAGAGGATCGACGACAGGACCAGCGCGATGAGGAGCAGCGGGAAGATGGTCAGCCAGCTGTGCAGCACGAGCCAGAACACGGCGAAGCAGACGGCGAACAGGACCGCCCGCAGGCCGGTGTAGATGGCGAACTCCTTCATCTCACACCCCGGCGTAGGAGTGCATGCCGGAGACCAGCAGGTTCACGCCGACGAAGTTGAAGATGAAGACGAACCAGCCGACGATCGCGATCGTCGCGGCCCGGCGGCCCCGCCAGCCCGCGGTCGCGCGTGCGTGCAGGTAGGCGGCGTACACCACCCAGGTCACCAGCGACCAGACCTCCTTGGGGTCCCAGCCCCAGTACCGGCCCCAGGCGTGCTCGGCCCAGATCGGCCCAGCCACCAGTACGCCGAACGTCCACAGTGGGAACGCGAACGCCAGCACCTTGTACGCCGTACCGTCCATCGACTCGGCGCTCGGAAGCCGACCCAGCGAAGCCGACATCGTGCCGCCGGCCAGGACCTTGCGCTCGGCGCGCGCCTTGATCAGGTAGAGCACCGAGAGCAGCCCTCCGACAGTGAACGCACCACCGGAGATCGCGGCCGCGGACACGTGGATCACCAGCCAGTACGAGTGCAGCGCCGGGACCAGCGGACCTGCCGGCGTGTACAGCGCCAGCGACGCCAGACCGAGTACGGCGGCGATCACGAAGGTCACGCCGAGCCCGAGGTACTGCAGTTTGTAGCGCTGGACGAAGATCAGGTAGACGATCGCGACCGCCAGCGACGCGGTGATGGAGAACTCGTACATGTTCCCCCACGGCACCCGCTGCGCCGCGAGGCCACGGGTGACGACACCGCCGAGGTGCAGCAAGAACCCCAGCCAGGTCAGCAGCAGCCCGATCCGGCTGGCCGCATCCATCCGCTCGCCGGACTCCGGCTCCTCCACAGCAGGTACGTCGGAGACCGGCTGGCCGTCAGAAGCGACCAGGACCCCTTCCTTGACCACAGCGGTCTTCACGACGGACGCGCGGCCGATGGCCCACTCCATCGCGTGCGAGACCATGGCCAGGGCATAGATCACCGTGGCGGTAGGGATCAGCAGGTTGGAGACATGTGCGTAGGTCTCCCCGCTCATCCACGTCCTCGCTTCGCTCCGGGCGCGGATGAGGCTCTGCACGCGCTGTGCTTGATGATGAGCTCACTCCGTTCGCTCATGGCTGCTCCTGGTTACTCGGTCCGGCGGGTTTCAGGCTCTTGGTTATCGCGTGGATCTCGTCACCGAGGCCGCGTTCGGGACCGCGGTCCAGACCGGCCACCTCGACCACGGTACGCCCGTCCTCGTCCCGGACGCGCACCCAGGTACGACGTGGGTGCACGAACAGCGAGCCCATCAGTCCGAGGATCGCCAGCAGGATGCCCGCCAGCGCGAGATGCGTCCCGGGAGTGTGGCTGACCTGCAGCTTCACCCACCGGCTGTAGCCGTCGAAGGTGATCGACCCGGCCTTGTCCGGCAACGTCGCGCTCTGCCCTGGCGCGAGCTGGAACCGCCACTTGTCGCCGTTCTGCTCGAACTGCGTCAGCTTCGACTTGTCCAGCTGGTACACCGACTCCGGCTTCCCGGTCTCCGGCTGCGGGCGGCCGTAGTACCCGGTCATCACCAACTGCGGGTTCAGGTCGTCTGGGAAGACCGACACCGGACCGTCCTGGCCGATCACCGCGGTCGGCAGGAAAAACCCTTCGAAGCCGAGCGTCTCCGGTCGTGCGTCCGGCGCCTTGATCACGCCGAACGACGAGAAGTTGTTGTCCTGCGGCAGGAACGGCGCCGGCCCGGAGAACGCCACGTTCCCCTGACCGTCCCGGACCGTCACCCGCGGCGCGTATCCGTGGCCGAGCAGGAAGAGGCTGCTGCCGTCCAGCTCCAGAGGATGGTTGACCTGCAGTACGTAGGACTTCTGCGGCGAGTCCGGCGTCTCCTGGTACTCCAGCTGCGCCTTGAACTCCCGTGCCGCACCCTTCTGCGGCCCGTCCTGCTGGAACTTCACCTGGAAGTCCTTCACGGTCAGCGAGAACGGCGGCAGATCGTCGTCACCGCCGAACGCGCGCCCCGGCGTGAAGTCGTCGTACTGCGCCAGCGTGTTGGAGAAACCGTTGCCCACGACAACCAAGACCGTACCGCGGTAGCCGAACAGCGAACCCCAGGCGAATCCGATCAGCGCCAGGATCAGCGAGAAGTGGAAGAGCAGGTTGCCCGCCTCGCGCAGATAACCACGCTCGGCCGAGACGGCGCCGTCGTACGTCTGCACACGGAACCGGCGCCGGCGTAGCTCGCGCTTCGCGACTTCCAGCACGTCGCTGTCGGCTTCGACCTCGAAGCGTTCGTACCCGGGCAGGCGGTTCAGGTTCCGCGGCGGCTTCGGCGGACGAGCGCGGACGGCCCTGAAGTAGACCGAGAGCCGGGGTACGACGCAACCGATCAGCGAGATGAACAGCAGCAGGTAGATCGCGGAGAACCAGGCCGACTTGTAAACGTCGAACAGCCCGAGCTTGTCGTACAACGGCCCGAGCTTCGGATGCGCGGTGAGGAAGTCCGACACCTTGATCGGGTCGATCGCCGTCTGCGGAACCAGCGAGCCCGGCACCGCGCCGAGCGCGAGCAGGAACAGCAGCACCAGCGCGGTCTTCATCGACGTGAGCTGCCGCCAGGTCCATCGCAGCCAGCCGACCAGGCCCAGCGCCGGCGGTCCGGACGGCTCCTCCGGGCGGGACGAGGCTCCGATGCGGTCCTTGATCTCGGTCATCTCACACCGCCGATCCGAAGTTGGCGACCCACTGCCGTAGCTCCGCGGTCATCGAATCCCACACTCCCGTCAGCAGCAGCAGTCCCACCGCGATCATCAGTACGCCGCCGATCCGGATCACCAGCAACTGGTGCTTGCGGACCCACGTCACCGCGGACAGCATCCGCCGGAACGCGAGCGCCGCCACGATGAACGGAATGCCCAGCCCGAGACTGAACACCAGCGCCAGCAGAGCACCTCGCCCGCTGCTGCCTTCGGTCGTGGCCAGCGTCATCACGGTCCCGAGCGTCGGACCGATGCACGGCGTCCAGCCAAATCCGAACAGTACGCCGAGCAGCGGCGCCGCCGCGATCCCGACCGCCGGGACCCGATGCACCCGCAGATCCTTCTGCATGAACCCGAACCCGCCGAGGAAGACGACACCGAGTACGACGGTCAGTCCGCCGAGCACTCGGGTGATCGCGGTCTGGTGATCGATCAACAGATCACCGGCCTTGCCGAACACCACCCCGGTCAGGATGAACACGGCCGAGAACCCGGCCACGAACAACGCCGTACCGGCAAGCATCCGGCCGCGCTTCGCCGAGTCCAGCTCGGCCGCGGACAGACCAGTGACGTACGACAGGTAGCCCGGCAGGAGCGGTACGACGCACGGCGAGAAGAACGAGATCGCGCCGGCCAGCACTGCGATCGGCAGTGCTACCAGCATCGACCCCGTCATCGAGTCGGCGAACCACTGTCCCATCAGGTCAACCGGCGTCCTTGACCATGCCGAGCAAGGTTTGCTTGGTCACTTCACCGACCACCCGCGAGGCGACCTTGCCGGTCTTGTCGATCACGAGCGTGGTCGGGATCGCGGCCGGGGAGATCTGACCGCGGAACCGCAGCAGTCCTTTACCGTCCGGGTCGTAGAGGTTCGGGTACGGCACCCCGAACTCCTGGACGAACTTCTTCGCCGGCGCCGGATCGAGGTCGCGCGTGTTCAGGCCGATGAACTGCACCGACGGCCCGAGCTCCTTCGCCGCCGCGACCAGATCCGGTGCTTCCTTACGGCACGGCGGGCACCACGAGCCCCAGACGTTCAGTACGACGACCTTGCCGGTCTGGTCGGACAACGTCCAGGTCTTGCCGTCGAGCGTCTTGCCGGTCAGCACCGGCGCCGGCTTGCGGTCGGCCGCCGCGAACACCGAGACGTTGCCGGTGCCGCTGACGAAGCCCGACTGTCCCTGCCGGTTCTGCGCGGCCTGCTGACCTGAGCTGCACCCCGCGACAAGGAGGAGTCCGGCCACCACGACCGCCGTACGACGGATCATCACGCGCCACCGACGAACTTCTTCGGGTTCTTGACCGGCAACAGGTCCTTCGCCGGTTCGGAGTACCCGACGGAGACGATCTGGTCGCCGTGGAAGGTGAAGGACGTCAGGCTGGCCAGGCTGCACTGCCGTTTGCGCGGGTCGTGGAACATCCGCCGGCCCTCGATCGCGGACCGGACGATCCAGATCGGCAACTGGTGCGACACGATCAGCGCCTCGTGCCCGGCGGACTTCTCCCGGGCGGTCTCGATCGCGTCCCGCATCCGCCGTACCAGCTGCTGGTACGGCTCGCCCCAGGACGGCTTGAACGGGTTCCGCAGCAGCCACCAGGCGCTCGGGTTGCGCAGCGCGCCGTCGCCGACGCCGAACTTCTTGCCCTCGAACAGGTTCGCCGCCTCGATCACCCGCTCGTCGATGTCCGGCGTGATCCCGAACACCTTGGCGATCGGCTCCATCGTCTCCTGGGCCCGCTCGAGCGGCGAGCTGACCAGGTGGACGATGTCGCGACCGGCCACGTGCTCGGCGACCCGTTCGGCCATCTTGCGGCCGAGCTCGGACAGGTGGAAGTCGGGGATCCGGCCGTAGAGCACACCGGTCGGGTTGTGCACCTCGCCGTGACGCATCAGGTGCACGACCGTCGTTTCGGTCACCGCTGTCCCTTCAGTTCTGTACTGCGGCTGCTGCCCGAGCAGCAGGGGTCAGGGCGGACTCCAGCTCGGCCAACGCGTCGTCATCGACGGCACTGCTGACGAACCAGGCCTCGAAGGCGCTCGGCGGCAGGTAGACACCGGCGTCCAGCATTGCATGGAAGAACGCGCTGAACCTTGGCAGCACCTGGGCGTTCGCCCCGGCGAAGTCCCGGATCTCGGCAGGTCCCTCCGAGGACTCCACGAAGAAGACGCTGAAGAGGTTCCCGGCCGCCTGAATGACGTGCGGCACACCTTCCTTGTCCAGCGCGGTCGACACCAGTCGCTGGATGGTGAGCGAGGTCTCGTCGATCTTGGCGTAGACGTCGTCGGTGGCCAGCCTCAGCGTGGTCAGACCGGCGGTGGTGGCGATCGGGTTCCCGGACAAGGTCCCGGCCTGGTAGACGGATCCTTCCGGCGCGAGGTGGGCCATCACGTCGGCACGCCCGCCGAAAGCAGCAGCCGGGAAGCCGCCGCCCATGACCTTTCCGAACGTCATCAGATCCGGCTGTACGCCGTCGACGCCGTACCAACCGGACCGGGTGATCCGGAAGCCGGTCATCACCTCGTCGGAGATGAACAGCGCGCCGTTCTCGGTGCAGATCCGGGCCAGGAAGGCGTTGAAGTTGTCCCGCGGCGGTACGACGCCCATGTTGCCGGGCGAGGCCTCGGTGATCACGGCCGCGATCTGATCGCCGTACTCGGCGAAGGCAGCCGAGACAGCGGCCTGGTCGTTGTACGGCAGCACGATCGTGTCGGCGGTCGTTGCCTCGGTGACTCCCGGCGTACCGGGGATGCCGAGGGTGATGACGCCGGAACCGGCCTGGGCCAGCAGTGCGTCCACATGTCCGTGGTAGCAGCCGGCGAACTTGATGATCTTGGCGCGCCCGGTGAACCCGCGGGCCAGCCGGAGCGCGGACATCGTTGCCTCGGTCCCCGACGACACCAGCCGGACCTTGTCCACCGGCGTCCGGGCGACGATCTCCTCACCGAGCAGGACTTCGGTCTCGGTCGGCGTCCCGTACGACGTACCCCGGGCGACCGCGGCCTGGACGGCGGCGATCACCTCCGGGTGCGCGTGGCCGAGGAGCAGCGGGCCCCAGGAGGAGACCAGGTCGAGGTAGCGGTTGCCGTCGACGTCAGTCATGTGACATCCGTCACCGGATGCCATGAAGCGCGGCACACCGCCGACGGCGCGGAACGCACGTACGGGAGAGTTGACCCCGCCCGGGGTGACTGCGGAGGCCCTGTCGAAGAGCTTGGCGGACTGTTCAGTGTGGTCGGGCACGGCAGTTATTCTCCCCGACCACCCGCGCGGTCCGACCGGCAGGGCAGGGACAATTCCGGCACCGGATCGTTCCCAGGGGGTTCACAGGCGCTTTGTTACGCGCCAGTATGGGTACCCGGTGACCGCACGTACACGGTCTGCATCCGACGCGTAACCCACGCAACGGGGCGGACGTTAGACCTATTACGACGGCAACCGAGAAAGACTACGAAGACTGTCCGCAGCGTGGGGCCGGACTGGTCGATGAGTCACGGAGGGGAATCATCGATGGCGAAGGGCAAGCGCCGCGCCTCGGGTAGCGGGTGGCGTCAGGTGGCGCCGCTGATCCCGGTAGCGCTGTTCGCGAGCGCGTTCACCGTCAGTGCCACGGACGACCCGGCGATCGCCACGGCGTCGCTGGACAGCGGTCTGTCCGGAGGCAAGTCGGTCGTCGTACCGAAGCAGCCGATCTCGGAGCCGGCCAACGTGCCGGTGCCGGGTGTGGTCGGCCAGGGCGTCGATCCTGGCGAGCAACCGACCCAGGTGGTGTCCGGGCTGTCCCGCAACGGCATCCCGAACGCCGCACTGAAGGCATACTCCCGGGCCCAGCAGGTGCTGGCTCAGGCCGACCCGGCCTGCCACCTGCCCTGGACGCTGGTGGCCGCGATCGGCCGGGTCGAGTCCAACCACGGCCGCTTCGGCGGCAACTCGCTGAACTCGCAGGGCGTCGCGGTTCCGGGCATCTACGGTCCCCGGCTGGACGGCTCGTCCGGGATGGCCAAGATCTCCGACACCGACGCCGGTGCGTTCGACGGTGACGGCGCGTTCGACCGCGCGGTCGGTCCGATGCAGTTCATCCCCGGCACCTGGCGAGCCATGGGAGTGGACGGCGACGGTGACGGAGTGCGGAACCCGCAGGACATCGACGACGCGGCCATGTCGACCGCTGTGTACCTGTGCTCCGGCAAGACCGACCTGTCCAAGGCGTCCGACCTGAATGCGGCGATCCTGCGCTACAACCACTCCCAGCAGTACGCCGACCTGGTGATCAGCATCGCCAAGGCGTACGCCGGTGGCAGCTGGATCGCGGTCGGCAACGGGACCTCTGGTGACGACGTCGACGACGCCGGCGGCCAGATCGGTGGCGGGGACATCAACGCACCGTCGGACAAGAACCTGCCGAGGTCGATCGACCTCCCGACGCCGCCGCCCACGGTGATCCCGACGCCGACCGACGAGCGTGACCAGACGCGGCCGACGGTGGAGCCGACCGATCGTCCGACGGACCGGCCGACCAGCAGGCCGACGACGGTCAAGCCGACGACCACGAAGCCGACGCCGGGTAAGCCCACGACGACGAAGCCGACCACCCCGACCACGACGACGCCGGGTGTAGCCACCCTGACGACGGCCGCAGGGCTGATCGTCGGCACGGTCGGCACCACGCTGAACGAGTTGAAGACGGCCACGACGTACTGCCAGTCCGAGATGACGAAGGTGACGATCACCAAGCCGACTCAGGACCAGCTGCAGAAGTGCGTGACCGCCTACCAGACCGGTGGGGCGAAGGCGGTCGACCAGGTCATCCGCAACCTGCTGTCCCTGCTCGGACTGCTGGGCGTTCTCGGTGGAGGCATCCTCGGGAGCTGATCCCCCCTAGTCGGGCGCGCCTGCCCCCACCCCTCCCTTGGCGCGCCTCTGGCGACGCCACGGAGCACATCCCCCCGGCTTCGTGGCGTCGCCTCTTTTTAACGTTCAGTTCGCCCAGGCGCGGTCGATGGTCTGGGTAATGCTGTTGCCGATCAGATCCTTAGCCGTCACCCGAATGCTCGGGTAAGCACCAGCCGGGACCTGCGCGCGGACCGTGCCACCGATCCCCCGCAACGACAGCTTCTGCCAGGTCTTCCCGTCGTACGAGATCTCCGCCGTGGTCCGGAAGAGTCCAAGACCACGCGCGCCTGGCTGGTACCGCGGTGTCAGCTCGAGCCAGCCGTTCGTGTGCTTGTAGTCGACCTGGACCAGCGGCAGCACAGCCCGGGTCTTGGTCGGCGCCGAGAGGAAGTGCCAGGTCGTGTGCGTCGACGTGGACGTGGTCGCCCAACTGCTCGGACCGCGCTTCTGGTCCAGCGTCAGGTCGTACCAGGCGGTCCGGGTCGGGACCGTGAACTGTGCAACCGACCAGTTCATGCTGCCCAGCTCGACGCCGTTGCTACTGAGCTTCATGCTCGTCACGTCGCCACGATCGCCCCAACCGAAGACACTCCGGTCACCACTCACGTACTGCGGAATCGCGATCCGCAACGCGTTCTCGAACCGCGCCGGCGGCCAGCCCTGATCGATGTCCCCTTGCGCCTCCGACAGCCCTGGTACGGCGGGACGCATCAGCGACCCCCACCAGCCCCGGGTGACCTGCTCCCCCGGCCGGTAGGCGCGCGGAATCGTGGACTCGAATCCGCTCTCGTTCCACTCCCCGGCCGCCGTCGTCTCGTCCCAGGTCACACCCTTGACGTCGCTGACCAGGTAGTCGGTACGGGTCACCGGACCGGTCACCCCTCGCGACGAGCTCAGTCCGGCGGTGATCCCCGGAAAGTGTGCGATCCGCTGGTCGTTGTGCAGCGGGAACGCGTCGTTGCGCTGGAAGTCCATCGTCACGACGGCCGGGTGCATCTTCGCGACGTCGTACGTCAGCGGGCCCTTCACGATCGACGGTCCGATCGCGACGTCGTACCGGTAGGTGCTGTCGCGGACTCCGCTGAGCTTGAGTGAAACCGGGCCTTTCGCGAGCGTGCCCAGCAACTGCTTGCCCTGCTCAGATTGCAGTAGGTAAAGCGGGATGCCTTGCTCGGTCCCGGTCGACCACCAGCCGGGCGCCTCGTTGTAGAGGAAGACCACCTTGGCTCCGGCCGCCTTCGCCGCCTGCACCTGCGGGGTCGTCTCGTCCGGCGACGTCCAGCGGATCAGCGCGATCTTGTCCTTGGCGCCGGTCAGCTCGGCCGGCGTACCATCGCCGCCGTTGTAGAGCGGCAGGTTCTCGTTCCCGACGTACACAGTCCGGGACGAACCGGGGCCTGGGGTCGGCAGACGGCCCGCGCCGGGAACGTCGACGGTCAGCTGCGGCTGGGCGAGGTCCCAACGCTGCACGACCTGGAACGTGCCGTTGGCAACCTTTCCGAAGTCCTGCACGTAGATGCCGTTGGCAACCTTGCCGTTGAAGCCCCAGCCGGAGACCGCGTCCCGGTTGCCGACCTTGCGGTGCCAGGCGATCCCGATGCTCTGCGCGTCGGCCGGCCGCGGCGTCTTGATCGTCACCTTGTGCGCGGTCCGGGCGTCGAACGTGAACGTCCGGTCGCTGTCGATCCACTCGTCCGGATCGCCGAGCAGCGTGATCGAGTTGGCCCAGTCGGCCTCGTCCCCGCCCACGGCGTACGCCATCACGCTGTAGCGGCCGCTTGGTACATCAAGAGTCCGGCTGCCGGTCTCGTCGAACGCGATCGCGTTCACATCACCGGTGTCCTCGTTCCACAGCTGCACCCCGCTCGCACCGGCGGCGGTGGTCGCGGGCTTGCCGTCGCGGCCGATCGCCTTCACCGTCACCTGGTTCAGCCGTCCACCGGCCGCGAACCCGAGTCCGGTCCGGATCGACGTGTTGCCACTGCGGGCAGTCAGTACGCCGGCGTAGTTGGCCGGTTTGGTCTTCGCGAGATCTAGGGTGACCGTTGCGGACGCCGTACCGCCGGCCGGGACGGTCAGGCGGGATGGCTTCACGGTGAGGGCGGCCGCGACCTTGGCCGGCGACTGTGCGCCGACGGACAGGTCGAGGGTCACCTGGCGGTTCGAGTTGTTGCGGTAGGCAACCGTCCGGGTGACCGGCGCGGGGGCGGTCGGGCCGGTCCAGGAGACATCGCCGAAGAACAGGTTGGCGGTGTCCGGGAGGACCTTCGGGTCGAGCGCGTTCGGGATGTTGATCAGGCCGAGGCCCTGCTGGTCGGTCCGGGCGCCCGCGGACGGGACGGCGGTCGAGGCAAGCGCGGCCTTCAGTTGCGGGCCGGTCCAGTCGGGGTGCCGCTGAGCCAGGATCGCGGCGGCGCCGGCCACGTGCGGCGTGGCCATCGAGGTGCCGCTCATCGCGGTGTAGTACTGGCCGAGGATGTGACCCTGCGTGGTGCCGGCGGCCCGGGCTGCGGCGATCTCCACACCCGGGGCGGTCACCTCGGGCTTCAGTGCGCCGTCGCCAAGTCGCGGGCCGCGGCTGGAGAAGTTCGCCAGGTTGTCGTCGCCATCGACCGCACCGACGGTCAGCGCCTCGGACGCCGCACCGGGAGAACCGACGGACTGCTCGGCGCCGGCGTTACCGGCCGCGATCACGAACAGCGTGCCGCTCGACTTCGACAGCCGGTCGACGGCCTCGCTCATCGGGTCGGTGCCGTCCGACGGCAGGCCGCCGAGGCTCATGCTGACGACCTTCGCACCCTGCTGGACGGCCCACTCCATGCCGGCGATCGCCTCGGAGTCGTAACCACCGCCGCTGTTGTCGAGCACCTTGCCGATCAGCAGCTCGGCGCCCGGCGCGACCCCCTTCCGCTTGCCGTCGGACGCCGTACCGAGGCCGGCGACGATCGACGCCGTGTGGGTGCCGTGGCCGTGCAGGTCCTGGACGGCCTCGTCGGGGACGAAGCTCTGCGACCCAACGACCTGCTTCGCGAGGTCGGGGTGGCCGGCGTCGTACCCGGTGTCGAGTACGGCGACCTTGACGCCATGACCGTCGTACCCCTGCTTCCAGGCAGTCGGGGCACCGATCTGCTGGTTCGACTTGTCGTCGGTGGCGTGGGTGCGGCCGTCGAGCCAGATCTTGGTGACCTGGCTGGACTTGAAGGTGGTCGGGCCGCTGATGCCTTCCCAGAAAGCTTTCGCGTCGGACTTCTGCACGGTGACCGCGGAGCTTCCGACGCTGGTGAGGGTACGGCGGAGAGTTGCAGCGGGGGGAGTCACAGGCGGCGTGCTGGTATCGCTGCGCAGGGTGGCCGGCGCGGTGAGGAGGAGGGGCAGCTGGTTGCTGCTCGCGTCGTCGTACCCCTGCGCAGCGAGTTCGGTGAGGTTGAACAGCCGCTTGTCCAAGCGGCCTTCGGTGAGCAGCGGGTACGCCTCGGCCGGGACCAGGCTCAGCTCACCGTCGAACGTGCCGAAGTAGTACGGCTCGTCGCCGATCAGGTGGGCCGAGACCTGCCCGTTCGCACTCGTGGTCAGCTCGGCGACGTCGCCGGTGACCAGCGTGATTCGCTTGCTGCTGGCGCCGGGTGTCGGCTGCACAGCCGCAGCGGGCTCGCCAGGGCCTCCGGCGTTGGCTGTGGTGGTCGTCAGCAGCAGGGAACTGACGACCACCCCAGCAAGCAGGCTCTTCGCGATCCGGAGCCGGGACGATCGGGAAAACACAGCGGGACACCTCCCGACGCCCCGACCCACGCGAGGCCATCATCGGGAGCCTGTCAGTTGCCCTCAGCCCCGGTCCACGAATACCGCTGACATACACCCGCCATGACCGGTACCGGTCAGGCGAAGCGCTTCGTGATGTTCTCGACTCGCTCCAGCAGGTCCAGGTCGTAGGCGACGCCGGGGATGTAGAACAGCACGTAGTCGGCGCCGGCCTCGAGGACCGCCTCGACCTTGTTGGCGATCTCGTCCTCGGTGGTGATCAGGTTGTCCCGGTCGAACTTCTCCCGGTTCATCGGGCCGAGCGCCTTCTCGGTCGCCTTCTGCGGGTCGTCACCCTTGTCGATCGGGAACACGTTGAAGTTCGTCGACTTGATGATGTCGTCGTAGTTCCGGCCGACCTTCTCGCAGTGGCCGCGGAGGATGTCCGCCTTCTCCTTGAAGGTCTCCGGGTTGCCGCCACCGATGTTCGCGGCGTCGCCGTACTGCGCGACCAGCTTCAGCGTGACCTTCGGGCCGCCGCCGCCGATCCAGAAGCTCGGGTGCGGCTTGCGGACGCCCTTCGGCTCGTTGATCGGTGCGTCGATCGAGTAGTACTTGCCGTTGTAGACCGGCTTGTCCTCGGTCCACATCTTGTAGATGATCTCGGTCGCCTCGCGGAACGCCGCCATCCGCTGCGGGATGTCGGTCCACTCGTAGCCGTAGGCCTTCCACTCGTGCTCGTACCAGCCCGCGCCGATACCGGCGTACAGGCGGCCGTGGCTGGCGACGTCGACGGTGGACGCGATCTTCGCGTACAGCGCCGGGTTGCGGTAGCCGTTGCAGCCGACCATCTGGCCGATGTTCACCCGCTTGGTGTCGCGGGCCAGCGCCGCGGTCGCGCTCCAGCACTCGAAGGTGGTGTTGTCACTCGGCTCCGGCACCGTGTGGAAGTGGTCGAACAGCCAGATCGAGTCCCAGGACTGCTCGTCGGCGCGCTTGGCGACGTCCGTCATCGCCTCCCACTGCTCGATCGGATCGGCGATCTGCGCCAGATCCATCTTCCAGCCCTGCGGGACGAAAACCCCGAAACGTGTAGTCATGCTGCCATCCTTTCTGGGGATGGCAGCATCGGTCCATCACTACGAGTACTGAATTTGCACTCAATCGGACCACTACAGCTTCTTAATTCATCGCGCGCTCAGCACTCCCGCGCCCACTCCGGGTCCCGGGCGGTGTACGGCGCGCGCGGCCAAGATCGCGTTCAGGGCGATCGGTGCCAGCCGGCCGCCGAACTCCTGCCGGGTCAGGGCCGCCACCCCGGCGGCGCTCGGCGCGGAGGCCGACGTACCGAAGAAGAGGCAGGTCCGGTTGAGCGTGGTCGGGCAGGTCCCCGAGCCGAAGCCGCCGGCACCGCTCACCGAGACACCGTCGGACGCGAGCCAGTACGGCGCCGGGAAGCTCACCGAGCCGGGACCGGGGATCCCCTTGCACGGACCGGGCTTGCCGCCCGGGCAGCGGGTGGTGGTGATCAGCTGGGTCGGACCGGCCGCGCTGTAGGCCTCGAGCGGCGTGGTCTTCGGGTCGACCGACGTGTTCGCGTTGACCGCGCCGGCGCTGGTGGCGAAGCCGATGTAGTTGGAGTCCGGGTTCATCGAACCGGCGCGCTCCGGCGGGTCGATCGTCTGGACGCCGGCCGACAGCGCACGCCAGCGCAGGTCCAGGATCGGCGCCTTGCGGGCGGTCGAGGTGCCCTGGACGTCGACGACGAGCTTCACGGCCTGGGCCGCGGTGGTCGTGTTGTCGTACTCGAACTGCTCGATGGTGTCACCGACGCCGTTCGCCTGGACTCCGGTGCTGGACGCGAGGCACCTCGTGCCGGTGCTGTCCATCAGGTACAGGTTCAGGTCGGTGAAGCCGCCCTGGCCCGCGGTCGGGTAGACCGCGCGCGGCTCGCTCCACTGCAGGGTCGGCATGACCGACGCCCCGGGCAGCAGGTTGAGGTCGTACGACGTGTCGTCGCCACGGAGCTTCACCACGTTGTCGGGCGCGTCCGGGCAGCCGTTGAACGGGCCGGTGGCGCCGTCCGGGCCCTTGCCGGTACCGACCGCGGCGACCCGCGGCGCGTGCCGGTTGCCGAGGTTGCCGGCCGACGAGCTGACCCAGATGCCGTGCTTGGCCAGGCCCTCCGCGGTCGCGGCGCCGATGCCCTGCTGGAAGACCGGCTCGTCGTCGAGCGCGATGTCCTCGGCGATCATCGAGACGCCCGCGTTGGCGAGCGTGTGGAACGCCTCGACGTACTGCGCCGTGGTGTCCTGCGTGCTCGCGTAGGCCAGCTTCGCGCCGGGCGCGAGGTCGTGGATGATCTCGAGCATCGCGGTGCCCTCGTCGTCGACGTACGACGCCGCCTGCTGGAGCACCTGCACGTCCGCCGGCAGCTCACCCGCGGCGATCGCATCGGCGATGTGGTCCACGTCGCCGGAGATCGCGCCGACCTTCTGCCCGCGACCGGTCAGGCCGCGTGCCTGCGCGAGGTCCGCCTTGTGCAGCTGCACGCCTTCGGCGGTCACCGGTCCGACGTCCACCTGCGGGCGGAGCGACGGCCGGAGGGCGGTCACCCAGCCGAGGGCGGCCACCGCGTCGAGTTTGTCCGGCGGGATCGACGCCGAGACCAGGCCGGTCTGCGGCAGGTCGGCGCCCGGGACGCTCTTGAAGCTCGCGGTGTTCTTCAGCACGGACACGCCGAGCGAGGTCAGCGCGGCCTCCTGCTGCGCGGTCACCGGCGAAGCGGCATAGACCTCAACACCGAGCCGGCCGCTGCCGTCCACCTTCAGCGCCTTGGTCCCGGCGCTCAGCGACCTGCTGTTCGCCGTCGCCTTGGCCGCGGCGTCGCGCAGCATCGTGGGGATCTTCACCGAGCCTGCCGAGTCCTGCGGTGATGCCGCTGTCGCTGGTGAGACCACCGCGACCACAGCCATCGGAACGATCAGCGCCACGCTGCTCAGCACGTATCGAAGCTTCATGGAGTCCTCCCCCTCGTCGCCGGGACCACAGTCACCTAGCCACGAACCAGCTGTCCAGACTTCGCGTCAAACCCAACTGACCGCAAGGGAGAACTCTCATCGACAAGTTCGAACGGCTGTTCATCACGGCCGCCACAAAGATTGCACAAGGCACCCATCAACGCGACGAACTCCCCCAGGACGGCGGCCGCTGGCCCGTCTCCGTCGTACTGCGCCCTCCCCAGGACAGCCCACTCACACAAGCCCTAGACACCCTGACCACAGAGGCAGCCGCCCTAGCAGGCCCAGCCCACTGGCAAACCGGCCAACTCGGCTCCGCCCACCTCACCGTCCGCGCCCTCGAGCCACGCCGAGAGCTGATCCCACCCGACGACCCCACCCTCAGGCGCTACCAGTCCGCCCTCCACCGCGCCACCCTCGCCACCACCTGGCCCATCCCCTTCCAAGTCACCGGCCTCACCCTCACCCCCGGCACAGTCATGGCCTGTGCCGAGCCCCTCGACGAAAACGCCGACCTCTTCAGCAAACGCCTCACCACCGAACTAGGCCCCGACGCCCATCACGAGCCCGACCCTCGCGACATCTGGTACCTGAACCTTCTGCACTTCACCACTGAGATCGCGAAGCCTGATGCACTGATCGACTGGGTCGCCGCCCGCCGTAGAACACCCATCGGCACCACCACCATCTCCAGCCCGGAACTCGTCCGCTCCGACTACCACCCCGGCCCCAGGCCGCACATGCGACCGGGCGGTGTGAGAGCGCTCTAGTTTCGGAACCGGTGAGGGGTTGACCGGCGGGTTGGGAGGGCTGAGAGTCGGGCGCAGCGTGGGTGTGAGGCTCGCGGTGAGGTGGGGAGTCGCTGATGCGTGGTTTCCGGCGGGTTGCTCTGGTCGCGGCGGCGACTCTGGTCGCGGGACTGCTGCCGTTGTACGCGGTGGCCGATGATCCGGCGCCGCTGACGTTGGCCGCCTTCGAGGGAGCCGAGCCCTTCGCGTCCCCGCCTAACGCGGGGATCTTCGCCTGGGGCAGTGACGCGGACGACCCGCCGACGCTGGAGCTGCAGACCCGGGCGGACGCGCCGGCCGGTGACAAGGTGCTGCACGGGACCTACAACATCAGCGGGTACGGCGGGTTCAGCCACGACATCACGTACGACGTGAACCCCGGCAACTGGTCGGCGTACAAGGGCATCCGGTTCTGGTGGTACGGGCAGAACACCGCCCCGCTCCCACCCGGCTCCGGGAAGCGGATCTTCTTCGAGATCAAGGACGGCGGCGCGAACGCCGAGGCCTCCGAGCTGTGGAACACCAGCTTCACCGACGACTGGCAGGGCTGGCACCAGGTCGAGATCCCGTTCAGCCAGCTCGTCTACCGCAGCGACTACCAGCCGGTCGGCGGTATCGACCAGATCCTCAACCTGACCCAGATGTGGGGCTACGCGGTCACCATGCCGGTCGGCTCGCCTGGTGAGTTCGCGATCGACCAGGTCGAGGTGTACGGCAAGGCCGATCCGGCGTTGAAGGCGAGTGTCGTCACGGATGCCGGCGTCTATCCGGTCAAGGAGGGCGCCACCGCTCAGGTCAAGGTCTCCGTCGCGACCACCGACAGCGCACCGCTCGAAGCACCGGTGACCGTCGACTACAAGACCGGCACCGGATCAGCCGGAGCCGACGACTACACCCCCGTGAGCGGCACTCTCACCTTCCCAGCCGGTACGGCGTCCGGCACCAGCCAGACCGTCGCGGTCGTGACACGCAAGGACCACACGGCGGAGGCCGCGGAGACCATCCCGCTCGAGCTGACGGTCACCGGCGCGAAGGCACCCTCGACCCAGCCGGTCGTGGTGATCAACGCGCACGACCTGCCGTACCTGAACTCCAAGCTCCCGATCAAGAAGCGCGTCGACGACCTGGTCGCCCGGATGACGACGGCCGAGAAGGTCGGCCAGATGACGCAGGCCGAGCGCAACGCACTGCAGTCGAAGTCGGACATCGCGTCGTACGCCCTCGGCTCGCTGCTCTCCGGCGGCGGCTCGGTCCCGACTCCGAACACCCCGGCGGCCTGGGCCGCGATGATCGACACCTTCCAGCTGAACGCGCAGGCGACCCGGCTGCAGATCCCGTTGATCTACGGGGTCGACGCGGTGCACGGGCACAACAACGTGGTCGGCGCGACGATCCTGCCCCACAACATCGGCATCGGCGCGACCCGCGATCCGGCGCTCGCTCAGAAGGCGGGTGAGGTGACCGCAACCGAGGTCCGCGCGACCGGCATCCCGTGGGACTTCGCGCCGTGCTTGTGCGTGGTTCGTGACGACCGCTGGGGCCGGGCGTACGAAGGGTTCGGTGAGGACCCGGCGCTCGTTCAGTCGATGGAGACCGTGATCACCGGGCTCCAGGGCAAGGCGGACGGTAGCCAGCTGTCGAAGAACACTCACGTACTGGCCACCGCGAAGCACTTCGTCGGCGACGGCGGTACGACGTACGGCAGCTCGACGACCGGCTCGTACAAGATCGACCAGGGCATCACCCAGGTCACCACGCAGCAACTGGAGACCTTGCACCTGCCGCCGTTCAAGACCGCCGTGGATCTCGGCATCGGCACCGTGATGCCGTCGTACTCGAGTGTCGCGCTCGACGGTGGGCCGCCGGTCAAGATGCACGGGAACGCCGACCTGATCAACGGCGTCCTCAAGCAGAAGATGGGCTTCAACGGCTTCGTGATCAGCGACTGGCAGGCGATCGACCAGCTGCCCGGCGACTACGCGAGCGACATCCGTACGTCGATCAACGCCGGCCTCGACATGATCATGGTGCCGACGAACTACCAGGGCTTCACCCAGGGACTGACCACCGAGATCGCCGCCGGCAACATCCCGATGAGTCGGATCGACGACGCGGTACGACGGATCCTGACCGAGAAGTTCAAGCTCGGTCTGTTCGAGCACCCGTACGCCGATACCTCGAACGCGAGCACGATCGGGTCGGCCGCACACCGGGCCGTCGGCCGCGAGGCAGCGGCGGAATCGCAAGTGCTGTTGAAGAACGACGGCAATCTGCTGCCGTTGAAGGCTGACCAGAAGGTCTATGTTGCCGGCAGCAACGCCAACGATCTCGGCAACCAGATGGGTGGCTGGAGCATCACCTGGCAAGGCGGTTCGGGTGCGACGACCACCGGTACGACGATCCTGGACGGGATCAAGCAGGTGGTGCCGACGGCAACGTTCAGCGCCGATGCCTCTGCCCCACTTGAGGGTCACGATGTCGGCGTGGTCGTGGTCGGCGAACGCCCGTACGCCGAGGGAATTGGGGACGTGGGCAACGGTCACACCTTGCAGCTCTCCGCTGCCGACAAGGCCGCGGTGGACAAGGTCTGCGGCGCGATGAAGTGCGTCGTACTGGTCGTGTCCGGTCGGCCGCAGGTGATAGCGGACCAGCTCGGCGAGATGAACGCGGTCGTCGCGTCCTGGTTGCCAGGGACCGAGGGTGCCGGTGTTGCCGACGTACTCTTCGGCAAGCGTCCCTTCTCCGGTCGCCTCCCGGTCAGCTGGCCGCGTGCCGAGGACCAGCAGCCGCTCAATGTCGGTGATGCTTCCTACGATCCGCAGTACCCGTTCGGTTGGGGTCTGACCACTCAGGCCGCGGCTCGTCAGGCGCTGACTGATGCTCGCAACAGCCTGCTCCGTAAGCACGATCCCAACGCTCTGGCGGCCGCAGTCACGGCAAGCATCGCTCTGAGCGTGAAGGACTGGTCGGGGCCGCAGGCAACCATTGCCTTGGCCGCGGCGGCTCAGTCGGCGAAGTTCCTCGAGCGCACCAAGGTGGACACCTTCGCCGAAGACGACGCCGTCGTCGGTGTGGCCCGCTGGGTCGCCCAGAACCACATCGGCCAGAACATCACCGAACCCACGTCCAAACTGACATCCGACGCGGACCACCTGCTGCTGAGCGGAAGCTTGAGCGCCGCGGTCAGCAAGCTGACCGCGGCCTCCAAGAGCTAGCTAGAAGTGGGGGTGGGTTCAGCTCACCCCCACCAGCTCACGGTCGACAGGAGCCAACGCCTGCTTGTGCAGACGGTTCGGCCACCACGCGCGGCGACCGAGCAGCACCATGATCGACGGCAGCATCACGATCCGGACGAGCGTGGCGTCGATCAGGACAGCCACCGCCAGGCCGACACCCATCTGCTTCATCTCCAGCATCGCGAGGGTGGCAAAGACCGCGAACACCGAGACCATTACCGCGGCCGCGCTCGTCACCACGCCGGCGGATTCGGTGATGCCCTTCCGGACCGCCTCGCTCGGGGTCAGTCCCTCGACCACGCCCTCGCGGATCCGGCCGAGGACGAACACGTGGTAGTCCATCGACAGCCCGACCAGGATCACGAACAGGAACAACGGGATCCAGGAAACCACGAACCCGGATGACGTGAACCCGAGCAACCCTTCCGCCCAGGTGTGCTGGAACACCAAGGACAGCACCCCGAAGCACGCCGCCACCGAGGCGAGGTTCAGCACCGTCGTCACCACCGCGATCGCCACACTCCGGAACGTCACGGCCATCATCACCAGTGTCAACGCCAGCACGAAGGCGATCACCCACGGCAGCTTGTCCCGCTGATTGTTGCCATAGTCAACCGACTCGGCCGACTCCCCGCCAACCGCCCAGGTCGTGGATCCCAACGCGGCCGGCGCCAACTGCTCACGTAACTGATCCAGCGCAGTCTCGGCGTTCGCACTGCCCTCCGGCAACACCGACACCAGCGTCAGTACGGCGGTACCGTTCGCCTGCCGGATCGGATGTCCCGGCGGTACGACGAACTCGCCGCTCTTCACCGCAGATCCCTGCAACCCGGCCAGCGCCGCAGCCGCGTCTCCACCCTGCGCGACCACGTCGTACGACAGACCGCCTTGCGACGGGAAGTTGTCCTGCAGGGCCTTCAGCGTGCGTACTTCGGGAATGGTCTGCGGCAGCGTATTCAGGTCAGCCGACTCGGTCTTCATCCCCAGTGCCGGTACGGCGAGGGCGATCACAATCACCGCGGAGAACGACAGTGCCGTGCGCGGATGACGCAGTACCGGAGCCAGGATGCGGCGGCTGATGCCGGCCGGACCGATGCGTCGATTGAGCCGCCACAGCAGCGGGACGCGCGGCCGGTCGACCCGGTGACCGAGCTTGGCGAGCAACGCCGGCAGGACGGTCAGCGAACCGAGAACCGCTACCGCGACGACCACGATCGTTGCCGTTGCCATCGAGGTGAAGGTCGCGTCCTGAGCGACGTACAGGCCGGCCATCGACACGATCACGGCCAGGCCGGAGACGACGACCGAGTGGCCGGACGTTGCCGCGGCGATCTCGACCGCGTCCAGGGTGCTGCGGCCTTTGCGGCGTTCCTCGCGTTCGCGTTTGAGGTAGAAGAGCGAGTAGTCGACACCGACCGCCATCCCGATCAGCAGGACCACGTTCGCGACCGATCCGCCGTCCGGGAAGAGGTACGACAGCGGCGCGTAGAAGCCGAGAGCCGCGCCGACGGCCGAGAACGCCAGCAGGACAGGGATCCCGGCCGCGATCAACGCACCGAAGGCGAGCAGCATCAGCCCGAACGTGATCGGCAAACTGAGCTTCTCCGCCTTCGCCAGGTCGGAACCGACCTGCTTCCAGATCCCCGCGTCCACCGAGGCGTTGCCGGCCTGGGCGATGGTCAGCTCCGGATTCGCCTTCTGTACGTCGGCTGTGGTGGCGACGATCTTGTCGATCGCGTCGGCCGCGTCGTCCGCCGTACCTTTGAGCTCCATCGGAACGAGCACGGCCTTGCCGTTCTCGGACCAGACCGGCTTGCCAACGGCCTGGACCGACGGCAGTGCTGCCAGCTTCTGGCTGAGCTGGGCGATGGCCGTGGTTGCCGCGGCCTTGCTCAACGGACCGTCCGGGTCGGTGATCAGAACGGTTTCGGCGGGGCGATCGCCGAGGCCTGCCTTCTCGACCAGTTCCGCGGCCTGGCCGGACTGACCGACCCAGTTGTCCTTGCTCTGCGTGTGTTGCTTCGGGATGACCACCGACATCCCGACCGCGACGACGACGAGCAACAGCCAGAGGCCGATCGCCCGCCATGGATGGACAGCACTCCAGCGCGCGACGCGCACAGTCACTGAACCCCTGGTCATCTTCCCCACCTCTCGACGGCCGGGCCTTCTGCCCAGTCAGAACGAGCCTGACCTGGTTGACCGCGGATCTCAGGAGTCCTGACCCCCCGGCCAAGGGGGAGGTAGGTCTACCCAGCGACCGGTTCGGTCGTCCGGGAGCGGAGGCGGCGGAGCATGCGGGCGTCCTCGAAGCCGACGGTTCGGGCCGCCGCCTCGATGGTGGTGCCGTGGCCGATCAGGTGCTCGGCGCGTTCCAGGCGGAGGAGTTGCTGGTACCGGAGCGGGGTGAGGCCGGTGGCCGTGGTGAAGATGCGGGTCAGGGTGCGCTCGCTGACGCCGACCTGACCGGCCAGGTCGGACAGCGGGAGGCGCTCGGCGTACTGCACGTCGATGACGTCCTGGACGCGGTGGGCGAGGTCGCTGAGATGACCGCGGTGGCGCAGCATCGCGCTCTCCTGCAGCTCGTCGCCGTTGCGGCGCGCGTACACGACCATCTGCCGGGCGACCCGGGCGGCCGCCTCCGCACCACGGTCGACCGCGACCAGATGCAACGCCAGGTCGATCCCGCTCGCGATCCCGGCGGAGGTGATGATCCGGTCGTCCACGACGTACAACACGTCCCGAACCATCGTCCCCCGCGGGTAGCGGGCAGCCAGCTCGTCGGTCAGGTCGTGGTGGGTCGTGAAGCGCCGGCCGTCGAGCAGACCGCTCGCCCCGAGCGCGTCCGCACCCGAACAAACACTGGCCACCGACCCGCCACTCGCATGGTGATCACGCAGCCTCTGCCGGACCTCGGGCCCGATCGGCGGCACCGGCGACAGCGACGGCGATCGCCACCCAGGTACGACGATCAGGTCCGTCGGCTCGATCTCCGGCCAGTCCAACTGTGCCCGCAACGGCACGCCCTGAGCGGTCATCACCTCCTCGGATTCGGCGACGTAGCTCAGCTCGTAGCCGTACCCGAGGTCGTTGGCCGTCGTGAACGCCTGCGCCGGCCCGGCCAGATCCAGCAGGTGCACCTTCGGCACGAGTACGAAGACGATCCGAGTGGGACGCATTCGGTCAGGATGACACGGGTACGGCGGTGAGTTCGTCGAGTGTCCGGATCGTGGCGAACCGACCCGCCAGCACGTACTCGGTCCGCTCGCTGACCTGGTCCGCGGAGAGGGTCCGGGGATCGGCGAGGACCTCCTCGACAGTCGCATCGTCGCGGATCGACCAGTGCGCGAGCGCCATCGTCGCGGTCGCCTCGGTCACGAACACGACGTCGTACCCGAGGTCCGATCCGACGCGCGCGGTGGTCTCGCAGCACTGCTCGGTACGGATGCCGCTGACAACGATCTCGGTGACGCCGTGCTGGGTCAGCAGTTGCTGCAGATTCGTTGTGGTGAAGGCGTTGTGCGACGTCTTGGTGATCATCGGCTCACCGGGCAGCGGCTCGAGTCCGTCGATCAGCTGGACGTGTCCGTTGGCCGGGTCGAACGCGCCACCGGTACCGGGCTCGGTGTGCAGGACCCAGACGACGAGGTCGCCCTTGTCCCGGGCCGCGCGGACCAGGCGGTCGACCCGGTCGGCGATGTCGGGGTGGTTCACCAGCTGCCAGTTCGGGCGGACCCGGAACGATTCCTGGACGTCGATCACGATCAGTGCGGTTCGGCTCATGACCCCATCGTCGCCCGCTGACGGCGTACCGCAGAAGGCTCGATCGAGGCCGGGACCGGACCGATCTGGTCACAGCCGCGCGACCTCTTCAAGCATGGTGGAGAGATCGGACGAATTCACACCGTTCCGAACTGTTCCAAACACCGGTCTGGCGCGCTTATCGTGCCAACGTCTGGATCTACAACGATTGAGGGGATTGCGATGCCCGACCACCTGCCCCGCCGCCAGGTCCTCCGGACCGCCGGCGTCCTGGGTCTTGGTGCCGCCGCCGCGGGCGCTTTGAGCAACACCGCGGATGCCGCCACCCAGGCCGCTCGTACGCCGGATAAGTTGGCCGCCATGGGCGAACACCACGGCAGACTCGAGATCCACAAGGACAAGTTCGGTACCACGCCGGACGGTCAGCAGGTGGACGTGTACACGTTCACCAACGGCCGGGTGACGATCTCGATGCTCACCTGGGGCGCGACCATCCAGCGGGTCGAGACGCCGGACCGCCGCGGCCGGACCACGAACATCAGCCTCGGCTTCGACAACCTGCCCGACTACGCGGCCCTCAGCCCGTACTTCGGCGCCACCATCGGCCGCTACGGCAACCGGATCGCCAAGGGCAAGTTCACCCTGGACGGGACGACGTACCAGATCCCGATCAACAACGGCGAGAACGCGTTGCACGGCGGCACCATCGGATTCGACAAGAGAGTCTGGAAGGCCGAGGTCGTCAAGTCCGACAAGGCCGTCGGCGTCGCGTTCACCTACGTCAGCCCGGACGGTGAGATGGGCTTCCCTGGTGAGCTCACCAGCACCGTCACGTACACGCTGGACAAGCGCGACAGCCTGCGGATCGACTACCACGCGACCGTCGCGGGCAAGCCGACCATCGTCAACCTGACGAACCACTGCTACTTCAACCTGCTCGGCGAGGGCAACGGCACCATCTACGACCACGTGCTCGAGCTGAACGCGGCGAAGTACACCCCGGTCGACGTGAACCTGATCCCGACCGGCGAGATCGCTCCGGTCGCAGGTACGCCGTTCGACTTCAACCGGCCGACCGCCATCGGCGCCCGGCTCCGCGGCGACCACCAGCAGCTGATCTTCGGCCGCGGCTACGACCACAACTTCGTGCTGGCCGGCCAGCCGGACAGCAACGGGATGCGCCTCGCGGGCCGCTTCACCGAACCCGAGCACGGCCGCACCATCGAGGTCCACACCGACCAGCCCGGCGTCCAGTTCTACAGCGGCAACTTCCTCGACGGCACCTTCCTCGGCATCGGCAACAAGGCCTACCGCCAGGGCGACGCCTTCGCCTTCGAAACCCAGCACTTCCCCGACTCCCCCAACCACCCCAACTTCCCGTCCACCGTCCTGCGGCCGGGCGAGACCTACAAGAGCACCACCGTCTACAGCTTCGGCACCAAGTAGCCCGGTGAGGTGCAGGACCGGCGTCCTGCACCTCACGCTTGCCAGCACCGGCCAACCGGCGCACGCTGGCCGGTGGAGGGTGGGTGACGGGTTGTGGTTAGGGCGGCGCCGGCGATCGAACCGGCCCGCGGACCGGGGCCGTGGGCTCTGTGGACAACTGTGGTGGCGGGTTTCGGCACGCTCGTCGTCTCGATCGCGCTCGCACTGGCAGGCGACGAGCTGGTCCGGCCGGGACTGCAGGCACTGCTCTTCAACTGGATCACCGTCCCGTACCTGATCAGCGGGACGATCGCGTGGTGGCGCCGGCCTGCGAGCCGGCTCGGTCCGCTGATGATCGCCACCGGATTCGTGATGGCCCTGACCGCCCTGCAGTGGTCGACCGTGCCCGTGCTGCTCTCCGTCGGTCATCTGCTCGACCTGGTGCCGGCGGCGATGTTCCTGCACGTGTTCCTCGCGTATCCCACCGGACGCGTGGCCGGACGCCTCCGCCAGGTGGTCGTCGTGGCCGGCTACGCGACGGCCGTCGTACTGCAACTCACGAAGATCCTGCTCGGGATCAACCCTGACAGTCTCTTCACCGTCACAACGAAGCCGGTCCTGGCCGGCCGGATCGAGCAGGCCGAGCTGATCACGATGAGCGCTCTGCTGCTCGTCGGCGCCGCCCTCCTCCTGGTACGGCGACCATCCGCGATCCGGGTACGTCGTCGGCCGGTCGCGTTGCTCGTGGACAGCTTCGGTCTGGCGCTGATCGTGCTCGCGATCCTGTTCGTCGCGGGGCTGCGTGGCTGGTCGCAGATCGAAACGGTTCGGCACGTCACGTTCGCCGTACTCGGGCTCGCGCCGGTCGTGTTCCTGCTCGGGCTGCTCGACGCCCGGCTGGCCCGCACCGATGTCGGCGCACTGCTGATGGATCTGCGCGCCGACCCGGCCGGTGACCTGCGCGAGCCGCTGGCGCGCGCCCTGCACGATCCCTCGTTGACCCTTGCCTTCTGGTTGCCGAAGTACGGCAGCTGGGCGGACTCCGAAGGGCACGCCGTCACGCTGCCCGGCGGATCCGACGGGCGGGCGACGCGAGTGATCTACCGCGACCACGAACCCGTCGTCGCTCTCGAGTTCGACCGGTCGCTCGAAGACGAGCACGAGCTGCTGGACGCTGTCGCGGCAGCGGCCGGCATCGCCTTGGAGAACAGCCGCCTGCAGGCGGAGCTACGGGCCCGGCTGCACGAACTGCAAGGTTCCCGTGCGCGCGTCATCGATGCCGAGCAGCAGGAACGGAAACGGCTCGAACGCAACCTGCACGACGGCGCCCAGCAGCGCCTGGTCGCGCTGGCCCTGGAAATCGGGCTGCTCGCCGGCCAGTCCGCCGGCGACGCCGACACCAAGGCGCGCCTGATGCAGGCCAAGCAGCAGGTCAGCGCATCGCTGGACGAACTCCGTGACGTTGCCCGCGGCATCCATCCGGCCGTCCTGACCGGACACGGCCTGGCCGTCGCACTGGAGTCGCTCGCCGCGCAGGCCGCTGTCCCGGTGACGCTGGAGGTCGTGGCCGACGGAAGGCTGCCCGAACACGTCGAGGTCGCCGCCTACTACGTGGTCAGCGAGAGCCTGACGAACATCGCCAAGCACGCCCACGCTAGTACGGCGTCCGTCCGGGTCACGCGATCCGCCGGCCGGCTCGTGGTAGAGGTCGTCGACGACGGGGTCGGCGGCGCGGACACCGAACGCGGATCGGGTCTGCGCGGACTCGCCGACCGGGTCGAGGCGATCGGCGGGCGGCTCCGGATCTGGAGTCCCGCCGATGGCGGTACCCGGCTCGAGGCGGAGATCCCATGCGGGTAGCGATCGCGGAGGACAGCGTGCTGCTGCGCGAGGGACTGACCAGGATCCTCGGCGACGCAGGGCTGGACGTGGTCGCGGCGTACGACAACGCCGACGACCTGCTGCGGTACGTCCGCGGCTTCCCGCCGGAGGTCGCGATCCTCGACATCCGGCTGCCGCCGACCCACAACGACGAAGGGATGCGCGCCGCCCTGCAGATTCGCGAGCGGCATCCCGGCGTCGGTGTGCTGGTGCTGTCGCAGTACCTCGAGCTCGGTCTGGCGATGCAGCTGCTGTCCGAATCGGCCGACGGCGTCGGCTACCTGCTCAAGGACCGGATCAGCGACGTCGAGGACTTCACCGGCGCGGTACGCCGGGTTGCCGCCGGCGGCTCGGCCATCGATCCGAAGATCGTCTCCACCTTGCTGCAACGCCGGCGCAGCGATGACCCGCTGGCCGCGCTGACCCCGCGCGAACGGCAGGTGCTCGAACTGATGGCGACCGGCGCCTCCAACCAGGGCATCGCCGACGACTTGGTCGTCACGTTGCGGGCCGCGGAGAAGTACGTCTCCGGCATCTTCACCAAGCTCGGCATCCCGTCCACGCGCAGCGAGTCCCGCCGGGTGCTCGCCGTACTGCTGTATCTGCGCGCCTGACGGGACACCAGAAACCCGAACCCCGCCTTCACCGGCTGCCCGGTCTGCCGAACGCGCCCGCCGGCGCGAGTCTCGAGGTAGACCCCTGGAGGCGCCGTGAAGACCCGAATCATCCAGAACCAGCCTGACGACGACGGCACCCCGCCGCCCGCCCGCGTCGCGGCACCACCTGACAGCCACCCGTCCGCAAGGAGATCCGTCATGTCGTTCGTCCGCAACCACCCGGTGATCAGCTTCTTCGTCCTGGCCTACGCGCTCACCTGGGCAACGCTGCCGTTCGGCAGCTTCTTCGCCCCGGGCGCCCTGCTCGCTGCTCTCATCATCGCCTTCCTGAACGACGGCCTCGCCGGTCTCCGGGCCATCGGCGCCCGGCTGATCCGCTGGCGGGTCCGCTGGGTCTGGTACGTCGTCGCGGTCGCCGTACCGCTCCTCGTCCACTTCGTGACGATCGGGATCAACCAGGCGATGGGCGCACCGTCACCCAACTCCGGGCAGTTCGCGCCGTGGTACGGGCTGGCCCTCGTCATCGGCATGAACATGGTCGACCCGATGGGTGGCCCGTTCAGCGAGGAGCCGAGTTTCCGCGGCTTCGCACAGTCGAAGCTCCAGACGACCCGCACTCCGCTCGCCGCTACCGCACTGATGGCCGTGGCGGTCGCCGGCTGGCATCTGCCGCTGTTCCTGATCTCGTCCTACGGCCTCCAGCCCTACGAAGCCGTGACCACCGTCGCCGTCACCTTCTGGTACGGGTGGCTGTTCGATCACGCGGCCGGCAGCGTGCTCATCACCCTGATCGCCCACGCCACCGAAGGCAGCATCAACACCAGCGACCTCTGGCCCACCGGCCCCGACCTGACCCGCGAGACCTGGCTGTACGTCGTCGTCTGGTCCGCAGTCGCCATCACGTTGCTCATCGCCAGCCACCGCTTCTGGACCCGCCCTGCACCAATCAGCGCCACCTCCCCCGCCCCCACACCGGAGCGTGTCTCATGACCACCACGCCACTCGCCCCCGCACCACCGGTACGTCGCTCCTGGAGCGGCTGGCGCACCCTGCTGGTCGTCGTGGGTGCCACGTTCGCAATGGTCAGCGTCGTCCTGTTCGCTGTCGGCGGCGTCGGCCTCTGGGCCCAGCACCAGCGCGACGACCACGGATACTTCACCGCCGGACCAGAGCATCTCACCACCAGCACCTACGCGCTGTCGGCTCCGTCGCTCGACATCGGCGGTACTGGACCGGACGCGCTCTACACCGACGATTTCCTCGGTGATGTCCGCGTCGACTTCGAGTCGAAGACGCCCGGTACGACGGTGTTCGTCGGCATCGGTCCGGCGGCCGACGTCGCGGCGTACCTGAACGGCGTCGGCCACGACGAGGTCGCGGACTTCGACGTCGATCCCTTCAAGCTCTCCACCACGTCCCAGGCCGGTGACGAGCCGTCCGCCGCTCCCGCTACTCAGTCCTTCTGGGTCGCGTCCGCCACCGGCGCCGGACTCAGCACCCTGACCTGGCCCGCCACCGGCGGCGACTGGTCCGTGGTGATCATGAACGCCGACGGCTCGCGGAACGTCGCTGTCGACCTGAGCGTCGGCGGCACCCTGCCGGTGGTCGAGGGCATCACGATCGGCGCGCTCGTCGGAGCTGTCCTGCTGCTGATCATCGGGACCGCCTTGATCGTCCCGACCGTCGTCACCCGGCGACGCGCTGATCGCTGAGCAAGGGTTACCTAACTTGCTTAGGGTTGGGCGCATGGTGCTGCAGATTCCGTTCGAGGATGCGTTTCGGTTTGATCCGTCGCCGACGTTCGCGGAGCTCCGGGAGAACGAGCCGGTGGCGCGGGTGCGGACTCTCGCGGGCGCCGAGGTCTGGCTGGTGACGCGGTACGACGACGTGAAACTGGTGCTCGCGGATCCGCGGTTCTCGCGGGCCGCGGTGGTGAAGCAGGGCGCGCCGCGGGTGGCGCTGGCCAAGCCGATGCCGAACAGCCTGACCACGACGGACCCGCCGGAACACACCCGGCTCCGACGATTGGTCGTACCAACGTTCGCGCACCGGAAGATCGAGCGGACCCGGCCGTGGGTCGCGGAGCTGTCCGCGCAATTGGCCGAGGACGTCGCCCGCGCCGGTGACGGTGCCGACATCCGGCAGCTGGTCGCGCTGCCGCTGCCGATCCAGGTGATCTGCCAGCTGCTCGGCGTACCGTATGCGGACCGCGCGCAGTTCCGGGAGTGGACCGAGCTCGGGTACAGCATGAAGATGGCCGAGAAGGATCTGGTCGAGGACGCGATGACCAACCTGACGGCGTACATCGAGGACCTGGTCAACAAGAAGCTGGCGAACACCTCGGGCCCCGCGGAGGATCTCCTCGACGAGCTGGTGCGCGCTCGCGAGGAAGGCGACCGGCTCAGTCAGGAGGAGCTGATCGCGTTTGGCGTGAACCTCCTGGTCGCCGGTCACGAGACGTCGGCGAACCAGATCTCGAGCTGTGTCGCGACGCTGCTCCGCTGGCCGGAGAACTGGACCCAACTCGTCGAGGAGCCGGAGTTGGTGCCGTCGGCAATCGAGGAGCTGCTGCGCTTCAACCGGTTCAGCGAGGTCGGTCAGCTCCGGGTCGCGGTCGAGGACCTCGAGCTGCACGGCGTACAGATCAAGGCCGGCGAAGGCGTGATGGCCGCGCTCAACTCGGCCAACCGGGATCCGCGCGCGTACGACGCTCCCGACGAGCTGCGGGTGGATCGGCCGGACAACAAGCATCTGTCGTTCGGCTTCGGGCCGCACTTCTGCCTCGGCGCACAGCTGGCGCGGATCGAGCTGCAGGAGTCGTTGCTGGCGCTGGTACGCCGCTTCCCGCGGATGAGCCTGGCGAAGCCCGCCGAGGACCTCGAGTGGCGACGAGTCCTGGTGAGCGGTCTCGCAGAACTGCCGGTGAACCTCGATTGAGGTCCACCGGCAGGTCGGCTAGTTCTGCGAGGCGAACACGACTCCGTGCTCGGTCTCGTACTGCTCGATGAAGCGCGCGGCCATCGGCTCGCTCGACGCGATCGCGTCGGCCAGCGTCTTCGCCGTGCGCTCATGACCGGCCGGCCAGTCGGACAGCAGCGCGTACGCGCGCATCCGCTTCTTCTCGAGCACGGTCGGCTCCGGCTGCTCCTCCACCACCACCGGCTTCGGGTCGGGCAACACGGGCTCGACCTTCGGCGTGGTGATCAGCGCCGGCGGCTGCGGGTCGGCCGGTCCGGCGAACGGCGACGGCGGCTTGGGCTTCTCCACCGTCGGCTCGGCCTTCGGCTGCGGCGCGAACGGCTTGAGCTTGCCGGACGCACCGTTGGTGCCAGAGCTGCCGTTGGTGGCGGAGCTGCCGTTGACGACATGCTGCGGCTCGCCGGCGTCCTCGACCACGACCGCCTCGGCGACCGACTCGTCGCCTTCCGGCGGCTGGTCGACGATGGCCATCAGCTCGCCGGTCCAGGCGTCCTCGTCGCGCAGCGACACGCCTGAGTTGTCCACCCGCCGTGGCTGCCCGCCTTCGAGCACCCAGACAGCGGCCGGCACGCCCGCACCCTCTTCGGGCTCCGGCGGCGGCGAGATCGCCTTGGTCAGCTTGTTGGTGATGACCTCGTAGTTGATCCGCTCCTCGAGCATCCCGGCCAGCCGGTCCGGGTCGTACGTCGTCTCGGCGATCTTCGCCAGCCGCTCGTCCTGGTGCTCGGACCGGATGTACTCCGCGACCGTCCCGGCGATCGCCTCGCGGCGACTCCGGTTCCGGATCTGGTGGTGCGCCGCGCGCAGGCTCTCGTACAGGCCGTAGCCGTGCTCGATCGCCAGCGAACGCGCCAGCCAGGTCACCCGCGGCTCGCGGGCCCACTGCACGACGCCGTACACCGGACCGGTCTCGCGCATCTGCCCGGCGCGGCGCAGCGCGTCGCGACGGCGGGCCGAGCTGTGGATCAGCCAGAGCACGTAGGCGAACGCGGACAGGCCGCCGAAGCCGAAGGCGAGGAAGCGCTCCTCCGGCCGCCAGTGGCCGACCACGTTGAAGACGACCGCGACGAGTGCCGCGAAGAACGACATCGCGCGATAGGCGTAGGCCTGCTCGCCCTTGCGCCGGCGGAGGTCGGCCAGGGCCGCGGTGGCGACGCCACCGAGCTCGAGCACTGCGACCGCGGGCGTGACGAGGACGATCTTCAGCAACTGCGAGAAGCCACTGTCAGGCCAGGGGATGTGGGTCACGCCGGCCCAGACCTGGCCGACCAGCGCCGCGGCAGCCGCGGTCGCGTAGAAAGCGTAGGCGACTTTGTCCGCACCAGTAAGAGGTACGTTGACCAGTTCGCCAGTACTGGATGTGCTGGTGTTCTCCTGCAAGACGTGCACTCCTGACCGGTTTGGGCTCTCCGGCAGTTCGTCGGGTGGGTGGTACGGCGGCCCCCATATAGCGCGCTGCACGAGGCTACCGGTTTCCGGCCCCGATCGGGGAGGCGAATCCGGAAACGTCTCGAACCTCCCCACTCTTACCACGGTTCTAACCTGGGAATTCAAACGACCCATAGGCTCGGGTCCGTGATCCCGACCGTCCGCTCCCTCCCCGACCCCGCTGCGCTGGCCGGCTGGCTCGGCCCGCGCTACGGCCTGAGCTTCACCAGTTGCACCCTGCTCCGCTCACTGGTGAACGACGTCTACGTACTGTCGACCGACGAGTCTCGATATGTCCTCAAGCTCTATCGGTACGACGGACGCCGACCGGACGAAATCCGTTGGGAGACAGGGCTTTCGGCCCATCTCGGTGCGGCCGGCGTACTCGTCCCGCCTGTGCGTGAGTTGCTCGATGGAGACACCGTCGGGCTGCTCGAATCACCCGAAGGACCCCGCACGTTCACCCTCTCGTCGTACGTCGAGGGGACCAAGCCGCGGCCGCCGTTCACCGACTCGATGTACGCCGAGTTCGGCGAGCGACTCGCTGCCTTTCACGATGCCGCCGACAACTACACGTCGACGTACTTCCGGCCGCCGGCCGACCTCGTGCACCGGCTCGACGAACCGCTCGAAGAAATCCTCGCTGTCGACAACGCGGAGGAAAACCTGCTCCGATCCCTTGCGGAAGCTGTACGGAACAACGTCGCGCAGTACTCAAAGGCAGGAACCTGCCACGGCGACGTCTCGATGGACAATGTCTTGTTGACGGAACAGGGACTCCTCCTTCTCGATTTCGATCTCGCCGCCGTCGGCCCGTTGGCCTCGGACTTCGCCGGCGTCGCGACGACAGTGCACTGGGATGCGTTCAAGGCCGGCTACCGGATCCGCCGGCCGATCACGGCCGAGGACGAGGCGGCGATCCCGTACCTGCAGGTCGTCGGCAGCATCTTCAACCTGCGGTTCCATCTGGTCGACAAGCCGCAGTGGCGTGGCGCCGAGTCGCGCGACGAGGGCTGGGCCGCGGCGGAGCTCGATCGGCTGCGGGCGGCGGCCGACGTACTGCTCTGAACTTCACAGCAAGGTGCCAGGAAACGCCAAGCGGCTCTGAGGGCTGGCCGCACATCCTGAAGGCATGAAGGTTGCGGCGCGTTCGCTCAGTGTGCGGGTCGCGGCGGCGATGGTGCTGCTGGTCGCGGTGATGAGTATCGTGATCGGCGCGCTGACAACCGCCGCGATCAGCTCCTACCTGACCAAGCAGCTCGACGGGAAGGTCGACGCGGCGCAGGGTCGGGCGATCGGCGCGCTGCAGAACAACGGGCCGCCGCGGGATTCGCCGCACGGGCAGGACGCCGGCACCGTGACGGTCTATGCGGAGTCGTCCGATGCCGTCGGCAGCGTGATCACCGCGGACGGCAAGCTGACCACCCTCTCGACCGAGGTGGTCGACGTACTGGACAAACTGACTGCCGGTGCGAACAGTACGGTCGATCTGCCGACCCTCGGCGAGTATCGCGTGCACGCGTCGAGCGCCGGTCCGATCACCGTGATCACCGGCCTGCCGACCAAGGACATCCAGGACACGATCAGCAGCCTGGTCGGCTGGGAGGTGCTCTTCGGCGGCGTCGGCGTACTGACCGCGGGTGGTGTCGCGGTGTTCGTCGTACGGCGTCAACTGCGACCACTGCGCCGGGTCGCACAGACTGCCCGGGAGGTGGCCGGTCTGCCGCTCGACACCGGTGAGATCGGAGTGACCGCGCGCGTACCCGATCAGCTGACCGACGAACGCACTGAGGTCGGACAGGTCGCGGTCGCCCTCAATACGCTGCTGGGTCACATGGAGAACGCGCTGGACGCGCGGCACCGCAGCGAGCAGCAGGTCCGCCAGTTCGTCGCCGACGCATCGCACGAGCTCCGTACGCCGCTCACCACGATCCACGGCTACGCCCAGCTGAGTCTCCACCAGGGCGACCCCGAGCTGTTCACGCACGCTATGGGCAAGGTGATGGTCGAGACCACCCGGATGGCGTCGTTGGTCGAGGATCTTCTGCTACTCGCCCGCCTGGACTCGGGCCGCCCGCTGGACAGCCATCCGGTTGACCTGTCCCGGCTAGCCCTCGACTCGGTCACCGACGCCAGGATCGTTGCCCCCAGCCACCATTGGGAGCTGGACCTGCCGGCCGACCCGATCATCGTCATCGGCGACGAGCAACGCCTCCACCAGGTCGTCACCAACCTCCTCACCAACGCCCGCCGCCACACCCCACCCGGCACAACCGTCACCGTGGCAGCGAGCCTCGCGGACGAATCCGCCGTACTCACCATCCACGACGACGGCCCCGGCATCCCCGCCGACCTACTCCCCAACGTCTTCCAACGCTTCACCCGAGCCGACCCAGCCCGCACCAGCACCGCAGGCGGCACCGGCCTCGGCCTCTCCCTGGCCCGCTCCATCACCAACGCCCACAACGGCACCCTCACCCTCACCTCAGTCCCCCACAGCACCACCTTCACCCTCCGCCTACCGAGGTGACGGGTTAGGAGGCGAGGGCCTTTTGGGCCTGGACGGCCAACGACTTGGCTCGGTTGTCGTCGGAGAGGCCGTCGGCTACTAGTACGGCGTAGCGGAGGGGGAGGGTGGTGGTGGCGGGGAAGGGGAGTTCTTCGGTGAAGAAGGGGGCGGGGCAGACGGCGGCGAAGTCTTCTGAGCGGACGAACCACTCGGGTGGGTGGCGGACGTTGTCTCCTGCGTCGGCGATGATGATCGTGGAAGCCGTGTCGGTCTCGTCCTGGCGGGCGGTGAAGCCCATCCACGGGGCGCGCTGACCGCGGAGTTCGTCGCCGCCTTTGCCTTGTGGGGCGAGGATCGTGCCGTTGGTGAACGACCGCGGTCCGCGCCAGAACAGGCCGCCGTACCCGGCGTTCGGCCGACCGGCTGTGGTCGGGCTGCCGATCTGGATGTCCTCGCCGGACACGTTGGTCATCGCGGTCTCGTAGACCAGCACCCAGCCGTCGTCGGTGAGCCGCGTGGTGATCGTGCGCGTCTCGTCGACGATGTGCTTGCCGCCCTGGGTGTGCCACGACAGGTGGTGCGCGAACCGGACCTCGTCGTCGGACACGTCGAGCGCGTCGACCCGGTCGTGGTCCTGCGAGCCGTTGTTGCCGAGCGCCTTGTACCCGTTCTCCTTGGTGTACGTCGGCCCGCCCCAGAAATTGTCGTGCCCGAAGTGCGGCAACGACCACGACATCCCCTTGTGCCACAGGTGATCCCACGGCCGGTACACGGTGACCAGGTCGCCGGTCAGCGTCCGGATCGGGTGGAAGTACGGACGCGGCGACTCGTACTGCGGATCGTCCGCGTTGTAGACATAGGTGAACAGCTCGCCGTCGCCCGCCGTCACCTGGATCGATTGGTTGACAGCGTGATTGCAGCCGAGATTCATGAATTCTCCCGTGGTGATTGCCCTGTCCATGGCGCCCCGAGCTCGCCGAACAGCGCCAGCTCGTCCGAGGCCCGGTCGATCCAGTTCTCCACGTCGAGAACGATCGGCCGGCGCTCAAGTCCTTCGCCTTCCCAGCGCACCGACTCGGCCGGGATCTCCACTGGATCCGCAGCCGTCCGGACCGCCTCGACCACGCGGGTGAACCCACCCGTCGCAGCCAGCGGCACATACAGCGGCACGGCGGGATCGGCCCGATGCGCGAGCAGATTCTCCAAGAGATCGGCTCGCGCGTACTTGGTCTCGCCGATCCGGTCCGAGGCGTACCGCAGTACGGCGTCCCCCTCGGACCCGTGCACGATCAACGATGGCTCGAGATGCTCGGTCGCGCACAACGTGACCGCGATCAGGATCGTCGTACCGCGGCTTGTCGTGATCCGCACTGTCGAGGTGTCGTCGGACTCGATCGGGTTCGCGCGGTACAGCTCCGTCTCGACCGACCGTACGTCGTCAACACCGGTCGACCCGTCCAGCAGCAAGGCAGCCGCAGTCGAGTGCGCGAGCGGGTTCGTCACGGCACCGTCGACGACATCGACCCCGTCGAGCCTCCGTTTACCGGCCCACCGCGCCCGCTGGAAGTACTTCGCGGTTCGCACCCACTTGCCCGTCGCGCTGATCCCGCGGATCTCACCGAGCTGCCCGTCGGCGACCATCGCGGCCAGCTTGAGCGTCGCCTCCGACGCCTGCGCCTGAAAGCCCACCTGACAAGCCCGCCCGGTCTCAGCAACCACCGCCGACAACTGCTCGAACTCGGCCAGCGACGCCGTCGGCGGCTTCTCCAGCAGTACGTCGGCACCCGCACGCATCGCCAGCTCGGCCAGCGGTACGTGCGTCTGGATCGGCGTACTGATAATCACCACGTCGACCTCGGTTGCCTGCAGCAACTGCTCCAGACTCGTGAAGGAGGGCAGATCCCCACCAGGCCTAGGATCGGCGACCCCCACCAGCTCGGCCCGGCCGGCCGCAGCCAGCCGGGTCACGTTCCGAACGTGGGACGCGCCGTGGCCGTGGACACCTGCCACGGCCACGCGCGGCCCGGTCATCGACAATCAGTTGCCGTCAGCAACACTATTTGAGTCCCCCGCTGATCTCGTCCAGCATGGCCTTCGCGGCCTTGTCGGGCGCCTGCCGGCCGAAGAGTACGTCGGTCGTGTAGCGCTGGACGATCTTCTCCGCCTGACCGCCACCGACCGGCGGCGCCGGCGACGGGTCGCCGAGTTCCTTGCCGATGTCCTGGATGAACTTCGCGGACGTCGCGTCGGCCGGCTGCAGCTTCGGGGCCACCGCGGCCCGGATCTCGGTGTTCGGCGGTACGCCACGCTCGGCGAGCAGAACGTTGCCGGCAGCGGCACTGTTCGCCAGGTAGTTGACGAACTCCGAAGCCTCCTTCTGGTGCTTCGACCTCGACGAGATCGACCAAAACATCGAGCCCTTGTAGTACGACCCGTTGTCGGCCGCCTTGCCGTCGGGGCTCGGGATCCGCAGCAGCTTCAGGTTCTGACCGGAGGCCTTGCTGAAGGCAAGCAACTGGTTGCTCCAGGTGAAGCTCATCGCCAGCTTGCCGGTCGCCATCATCGACTGGTCCAGCGCCGCATTCAGATCCTGGGATACCGCCTCGGCCGACGGCAGCGCCTTCGCGTCACGCAGCTTCAGGATGTACTTGAAGAAGTCGGTCGCCTTGTCCTGCGTGACGCCGAGCTTGCCGTCCTTGGTCCACAGCGACTCGCCGTTCTGCCGAGCCCAGAGGTTCAGCCCGGCCTCGTTCTGGCCGAGGGTGCCGGTCCCCCAGGCCTTGCCGTTCAGCTTCGACGAGAGCTCGGCAGAGATCCGGGAGTAGTCGTCCCAGGTCCACGTGGTGTCGTCCGGCATCGCGACTCCGGCGGCCTTGAAGACAGCCGGGTTCGCGATCACCGCGAACGAGTTGATCCCTGCGTTCAACCCGTAGAGGCCGCCGTCGAACTCACCGGCGCTCAACGTGTCGGGCTCGAACTTGCCGGTGTCCAGGCCCTGCGCCTTCTTGAGATCGAGCAGCGCGCCACGGTCGGCGTACTCGCGCAGGTACTTCTCGTCCATCTGGATGACGTCCGGAGCGTCGTTCGCCGCGACGGTGGTGGCGAGCTTGTCCCAGTACCCGGACCACTCGCCGAACTCGCCCTTGATGGTGACGTTCGGATGGTCCTTCTGGTACGCGTCGATGACCTGCTGGGTGAGCTTGGTCCGGGTGTCCGAACCCCACCAGGTGAATCGGAGCGTGACCTTGCCGCCGGCATCGTCCGACGAGCCGCCCGGACCGCCGGAGTCGCCGCCGCAGGCGCTTGCCGCCAGCAACGTGGTGGCCAGGGCCAGGGCCGTTGCCACGCGTGGGATGTGCAGCCTCATGATGTGCACCTTTCAGGGGGAGCTACTACTTGATGCCGGTGGTCGCGATGCCCTTGATCAGGAACCGCTGGCCGAGCAGGAAGGCGAGGAAGACCGGGACGAGGGAGACGACCGACATCGCGAACATCGATCCCCAGGAGCTGCTGGAGGTCGAGTCGATGAAGCCCCGCAACGCGACCGGGACGGTGTACATGTGCGGGTCGGTCAGGTAGATCAGCTGGCCGAAGAAGTCGTTCCAGGTCCAGATGAACGTGAAGATCGTCGTGGTGGCGAGCGCCGGCACCATCAGCGGGAGGATCACCCGCAGGAAGATGCTGCCCCGGCCGCAGCCGTCGATCCGGGCGGCCTCGTCCAGCTCGCGCGGGATGCCGCGGATGAACTGCACCATCAGGAAGACGAAGAACGCGTCGGTGGCGAGCAGCTTCGGCACGATCAGCGGCAGGAACGTGTTGATCCAGCCGAGGTGCGAGAACAGGATGTACTGCGGCACGATCACCACGTGGATCGGCAGCATGATGCTGAGCAACATGATCGCGAACCAGAACTTCTTGCCCAGGAACTCGAGCCGCGCGAAGGCGTACGCCGCCATCGAGCAGGACACCAGGTTGCCGAGGATCGAGCCGAGCACCACCACCGCCGAGTTCAGCAGGTAGCGGGTGAACGGCTCGGTCAGCGCGTTCCAGCCGACCCGGTAGTTCTCGATCCGCAGGTCCTTCACCAGGATGCCGGGATCGCGGAAGATCTCGTTGCCCGGCCGCAGTGAGCTGACCACCATCCAGATCACCGGATAGAGCATCACCAGAGCGGATCCCGCGAGTACGACGTGGGTCACCAGCGGCCGGACCCGGGCCCACGTGATGACGCCGGTCCGCCTGGTGGTGACAGTCGCGCGGAGCGTTTCAGTCGTCATAGAACACCCAGTACTTCGAGGCGAAGAAGTTCGCCGCGGTGAAGACCCCGATGATCACGAGCAGGAACCACGCCATCGCCGACGCATAGCCCATGTCGAAATTCCCGAAGCCCCGGTCGTAGAGGTAGAGCGTGAAGAACATCGTCGAGTCCGACGGCCCGCCGCTGCCCCCGGAGACGACGAACGCCTGGGTGAACGACTGGAACGCGTGGATGATCTGCAGCACCAGGTTGAAGAAGATGATCGGGGTCAGCAGCGGCAGCGTGATGCTGAAGAACCGCCGAAGTACGCCGGCGCCGTCGACCGACGCGGCCTCGTAGTACATCGACGGGATCTGTCTGAGGCCGGCCAGGAAGATCACCATCGGCGAGCCGAACGTCCAGACGTTCAGTACGACGAGGGTGCCGAGCGCCGTACTCGGGTCGGAGATCCAGCCCTTGCCCTCGATGCCGACCAGGTCGAGCACCTGGTTGAGCAGACCGGTGGTGCCGAACACCTGCCGCCAGAGGATCGCGATCGCGACACTCGAGCCCAGCAGCGACGGCAGGTAGAACACCGACCGGTAGAACGCCATCCCGCGGACGCCACGATCGAGTACGACGGCCAGCAGCAGAGCGATCGCCAGCTGCAGCGGGACCGAGACGAACACGTACGTGAACGTCACCCGGAGCGAGTTGTGCAGCCGCTCGTCGGACAGCATTCGGGTGAAGTTGTCCAGGCCGATCCACTTCGGCGCCTGGATCAGGTTGTAGTCCGTGAAGGACAGGTACAGCGAGGCCAGCATCGGCCCGATCGTGATCAGAAACAGCCCGAGCAGCCACGGGGCCAGGAACAGGTATCCCGCCAAGTTGTCTTTCTTCTGACCGGGCGGCTTCTTCCCCCGGAGGCTGCCCAGCTCACCGAGCGCACTCATAACACACCCTCTTCCAGCCGTCGGCCTGCGGCCCGACGTTCGGAAAGCGCTTGCCTTGGCCGGTCAAACTAGTACAAGAAACCGGTTCCCGCAAGGCCTCGTGAACGTGCTGAGATGGATCCGTGGACGACGACTTCCTGAACCTGCTGACCAGCGCCAACCAGGCCCAGATCCCGCTTGTGCTCGGGAGCTACCAGAACGCGGACGACACCGTTCGTACGGTCGCGCGGAGAGCCCGGCGGCTGGTCTCCGGGTACGTCTGGGGCAGATCGGCGTACCACCATGACGGCACGCTGCTCGGGCCGGTGGGGTGGCTCGTCGGTGAGCTTGCGGCGCGGCAGCACGAGGACGGGCTGTACGACGTCGGCAGTTTGCACTCGCCGCCGGACAGCGCGTTCGCGATTCAGGACATCTGCATGCTGTACGCGCTCCTCGACGCGGACGGCCAAGCGGAGACGGCAGCGTTGCGGGCGACACTCGCCTCGGTGATCAAGAAGGCCGGGCCGGCGTTGGCGGCCGGCGGCGTACACACGCCGAACCATCGGTGGGAGGTATCGGCGGCACTGGCGCGGACGAACCAACTGTTCCCGGACCAGCGGTACGCCGAGCGGATCGACGACTGGCTCGACGAGGGCATCGACGCGAGCCTGGACGGGATCTACAGCGAACGAAGCTCGACGTACGCCGCCGAGGTGACGAACCCGTCCCTCTTGACGATCGCACGGTTGCGCGACAAGCCGGCGCTGCTCGAGTACGTACGGCGGAACCTCGAAGCGACGCTGTACTTCCTCGAGCCGAACGGCGAGGTGGACACGACCGCCTCCCGCCGCCAGGACCAGAAGGGTCTGCGCGAGGTCTGGTGGTATTTGACGCAGTACCGGGAGCTGGCGCTGCACACGGGCGACGGTCGCTTCACGACGGTTGCCAAGAGCATCGAAGCGCGCGGGACGGGTGAGCTCGGCGACTTCCTCGCCGAGGTACTCGAGCGGCCCGAGCTGTCTGCCGGTCTGCCGGCCGTCCAGTCTGTGCCGACGGACTTTGTGCAGCACTATCCATCGCAGGCGTCGGTCCGGATCCGGCGGGGCGCGCAGACTGCGACGGTGTTCGGCGGGACCGACTTCCACAACATCCCGGTGATCTCGTCCGGGCTGTCCACCAACCCGACGTTCTTCAAGCTTCGCAGCGGCGCGGCGATCCTGGACTCGGTGCGCTTGTCTCCACAATTCTTCAGTACAGGGCATTTCCGCAGCGACGGTCTTCTGCTTTCCGGTGACGCCTTGAAGCTTTCGTCCGAGGTGAAGGTGCCGTATCACCTGCCACTTCCGAAGCAATACCGCCGCGCGGACGGCCGGTACGCCCTGTCACCCGACGGCCGTTTCTACGCGTCGATGGACTTCGACCACCGCCCGAAGCAGTACCGCTCGCTGCGGACCGAGATCAGGATCACCGAAGTTGCCTCGGGCTACGACCTGGAGTTCGACTTCGCCGGCGACAAGACCTCCTACGCTATTGAGCTCTGCTTCCGCCCCGGAGGCACGTTGTCCGGCGTCGAGCCGCTGGACGGCGACTATCTGCTTGCCTCCGGCACCGGCGTCTACACCGTCGGCGCCGACCGGATCGAGTTCGGCTCGGGCAACGGCGCCGCCCGGGTCGCCATGGACCCGGGCGAGCGCTACACCTACCTCAACGGCTCTCTCACCCCAGACGGCCTCCGCGTGTACCTGACCGGCCGAACCCCAGGCCAACAGGTACTGCGATTGCGGACCTCCTAGCCCGCGGTCCGTACGACGGTCTCGAGCGAGCCGTCGTGCGGGATCCGGAGTACGTGCACCCGGCGACGCCCGTCGCGCAGATAGGTCCGAGTCGACGTGCTGAGCGTCGCCGTACGCCGTCCTGACCAGGTGATCGTGATCGTGGCCGGCCCACGCCGGATCACGATGCCGTCGGCCGTGGCGGTGCGGGTCTCGCCGTACGGTACGACGGTTCCGTCCGAGAACACGACCCCGTCACCCGGCTGCAGCACCAACGGGATCTGCTCGGTCGCGGCGCTGGTCGCGGTGACCCGGCGAGTCACCGAGCTCGCCGTGATGACCAGGTCAGTCGATACCGAACCGTCGGGCGTGCGGTAGCGGACCAGGTCCTTCGACGGATACTCGGCGATGAGGTTGCTGTCGGCATCGGCCTTGCCGTCGCGGACCGTGCCCCAGCAGCCGGTCGCGGTCTGCTGGGCGTGGATGACGGTGCCAGCCCGCGGGTGCCACAGGAACCCGGTTCCGGCTTTGACCGCGCTGCCTTGACGCGTCCCGAAAAATGCGCCCAGGTAGAGGCCAGGTCGCCGTACGTAGAGGTAGTCCTGGTTCCCGTAGTCGTCGTGGCGGCGTTCGGTGAAGTTGTCGCGGCGGAGGTACGGGATGCGGTCGATCGCGGCCTGCCTGGCTGCGCGAGTCGGCAGCGTCTCGCCGTACGGCGCGTGCGCGATGATGCGCGGCGAGGTGTCCTGCTTGGCCAACGGCGGCACCGGCGCCGGGTCCTCCGCCCACGCCTGCCGAGTCGCCGCCTTGTCCTCGCGGGATGTGAAGAAGGCGCCGAGATCCGGCACGGCGGGGACGAAGTGCGAGCCGAGAATGGTTCGGTCCGGGTCAGGGGTCACGTCGTCGTAGAACGCGGTCGCGGTCCGGTCGGAGACGGCGTAGTACGTCAGCCAGCCGGAGCCGTCCGGTTCGCGAAGCAGGTTGTAGCCGAACCAGTCGGCGAACTTGCGCGTCATCGAGACCAGCAACGGGTTCCGGGTGAGCAGGTACAGCTCGGCCATCTCCGGGAGCATGACCTCGAAGTTGTAGTTGATGTCCATTCCGCGCGGGTCGTAGAAGAACCCGGCCGGGCTCTGCGCCCCCTTCGCGACGAACCGGATCCGGTCCTGCAACTTGAGCGATCGAGCGTGGTCGGGCAGCAGAGTGAGGGTTAGCGCCGAGCCGGCCACACCCGCGACGGCTTGGTTCGTGTACTCGAACGGATCGTCCCAGACCACGGTGTTTCCCGGGTCGAGGAACCAGTCGACTCCCTTGCGCAAGGCAACTTCCAGCTGGGTCTGACGGCTCGGCAACGCACGTGCCTGGCGAAGGTTGGCCAGCGTCTTCGCCAGGTAGCCGATGCCGAATCCACTCGGCGCCTTACCGCGCTCCCCCGGCGAGTACGGACCACGAGCCATCCGGGTTCTGCAGGCTCAGGTAGTGCTGGATGGCCGCATCGAGGCGCCCGAGCAGGGCGGCGTTGCGATAGTACGGATTCCAGGCCCGCTGGTTCGCGTAGAACCAGCTCAGCGTGAACACGTGTTCCTGCACCCGCGCGTTGAACGGCTGCGCCGGCGTCCGCCACCAGCCGCCGCCCATGAAGCCGTACGGGTCGGTGTCGACGATGTCGTTGGTCATCGGCGCGAGGATCACCAGGTAGCCCGCGAACCGCTGCTCCCCTGGTGCGAACAACCGTCGGTCGGGCGCGCCCGCCGGCAGACCGGCCAGCAGCGGCAGACCGGCGGCGCTCGCTGGGGACGAGAGCATCGCGGGTGCGAGACCGGCGCCGACAGCACCGAGCAGGACGGTACGACGTTTCAGGTGCATGACTGATCTCCTTGGCGACGGGAGGGACTGCGGCGAGTTTTCTGCCCCGCGACCGGGCCGGTCAAGAGGTCGGCTGTGATAATTCGAATTATCAGCGGTATCGGCCTCTTGACGGCCATCCGCGGACTGCTCTACGGTTCCCGGCAATGCGTATTACCGTGAAGGATTGATCGATGCCCGAGAAGGCGACCCGACTCACCCAGCGTGACATCGCGCGGCTGGCCAAGGTCAGTCAGACGACGGTCTCGCTGGTACTGAACAACCGCAGCGACGCGACCGCCCGGATCCCGTCCGAGACCCGCGACCGGGTGCTGAAGGTGATCCGCGAGACCGGCTACCAAGCCGACCCGCTGGCCCGGCGGATGCAGCAACAGCGCAACCAGATCCTCGGTGTGTTCACCTACGAGTCGGTCTTCCCGAGTTCGAGCGGCGACTTCTACCATCCGTTCCTGGCCGGGATCGAGGACCACGCCGAGCGACTGGGCTGGGACCTGCTGCTGTTCACCAGTGCGCCGGTGACGGACGGCCGCCGGCGCATCTTTCACGAGAACAACCGGCTCCGGATCGCCGACGGTTGCGTGCTGCTCGGCCGTGAGATCCCGGCCGACGAGCTGGCCCGGCTGATCGCCGAGGAGTATCCGTTCGTCTCGGTCGGCCGTCGCGACGACGCCGGCGCCCCGGTCCCGTACGTCGGTGCCGACTACGCCACCGCCACTCGGACGGTTGTGGAACGCGCGCAGGCGCTCGGGCATCGGCGGATCGCCTTCGCGGGGCTCGGCGTCGGAGCCGAGTCATCCGCCGACCGCCTGCGCGGCTTCCGGGAGGCGGCTGGACGGCGTGCACCTCATCTTCCAACCACCGGCCGCTCGCCCGGCGAGGTGCTCGACGACCTGCTGGAGCACCGGATCACGGCGGCGTTCGTCGAGGAACGGGCCGACGCGATCGCGCTGTACGGCGCCGCGGCCGAGCGGGGGGTCGACGTACCGGGTGAGCTGTCTGTGATCGCGCTCGGTGACTCGACTCGGCCGGTCGCGACCGATCCCGACTTCAGCGGCTTCCACGTGCCGCGGCGCGCGATGGGCCTGCGGGCGGTCGAACTGCTGGAGGCGATCCTCAGTGGTGCCACGACCGACCGTCAACTGCTGCTCCCGTGCGAGCTGACCGACGGAATCACCCTTAGCCCGCCTAGCAAAGGTGCCTAGATGCATACGGATGTTCTTGTCGTCGGTGGTGGGCTCGGTGGGGTTGCCGCCGCCCTGGCCGCGCTGCGCGCCGGTCGCTCGGTGGTGCTCACCGAGGAGTTCGACTGGCTCGGCGGTCAGCTGACCAGCCAGGCTGTGCCGCCGGACGAGCACACCTGGGTCGAGCAGTTCGGCGTCACGGCGTCGTACCGGGCGTTGCGGGACGGGATCCGCGACTACTACCGCCGCCATTACCCGCTGACCGCTGCCTCGCGGGCCGCGGAGCACTTCAACCCCGGTGCGGGGTATGTGTCGAAGCTCTGTCACGAGCCGCGGGCGGCGTTGGCTGTGCTCGAGGGGATGCTTGCGCCGTACCGGGCTAGTCGCCGGTTGGTGGTTCTGCAGCCGTATCGGCCGGTGGCGGCTGAGACGGACGGAGACCGGGTCAGCTCGGTGACCGTGCAGCATCGCGACACCGGGGAACAGTTGACGCTCACGGCGCCGTACGTCCTCGACGCGACCGAGGCCGGTGAGCTGCTGCCGCTGACTGGGACGGAGTACGTCACCGGGTTCGAGGCGCAGGCCGAGACCGGTGAGCCGAGTGCGCCCGCGGAGGCGCAGCCGTTGAACATGCAGGCGGTGTCGTTCTGCTTCGCGGTCGATCAGGTCGACGGCGATCATGTCGGGGACAAGCCGGCCAACTACGCGTTCTGGCGGAACTACCAGCCGTCGTTCTGGGGCGATCGGCTGCTGTCCTGGACCGCGCCGAACCCGCGCACGCTGGAGAGTTCGCAGCGTACGTTCACCCCCAACCCCGATGACGATCCGCTTGCGGTCGTCGCCGATCAGCGGCGGTCCGGCGGCGACATGAACCTGTGGACGTTCCGCCGGATCGCGGCTCGCCGGCACTTCGTCCCGGGTGCCTACGACAGCGACATCTGCCTGGTGAACTGGCCGATGATCGACTACTTCGAGGGTCCGGTGATCGACGTACCGGATGCGGCCAAGCACCTCGCCGCGGCACGCGAACTCTCGCAGTCCGTCTTCTACTGGCTGCAGACCGAGGCGCCTCGCTCCGACGGCGGCGCGGGCTTCCCCGGACTGCGGTTGCGCGGCGACCTGCTCGGATCGGCCGACGGTCTGGCCCAGGCGCCGTACCTGCGGGAATCTCGTCGGATCAAGGCCGAGTACACGATCGTCGAGCAGGACCTGTCCGTCGCGGTGCGCGGCGATCGGGGCGCCGTCGAGTACGAGGACAGCGTCGGGATCGGGATGTATCGGATCGACCTGCACCCGTCGACCGGCGGGGACAACTACATCGACGTCGCCAGCAGCCCGTTCCGGATCCCGCTCGGGGCGCTGATCCCGCAGCGGGTCGAGAACCTGTTGCCGGCGAACAAGAACCTCGGCACCACCCACATCACCAACGGCTGCTACCGGTTGCATCCGGTCGAGTGGAACGTCGGCGAGGCCGCCGGCGCACTGGCGGCCTTCTGCCTGGACCGCGGCACCGACCCGCGCGCGGTCCGCGCCACCCCCGCCCTGCTCGGCGAGTTCCAGGACCGCCTGGTTGCCCAGGGCATCGAACTCGGCTGGCCGGCCATCACCGGCTACTAAGGAGTCGACATGAAGAAGACCTTGACCGCGGCCCTGACCGCCGCGGCATTGCTGGTCGCAGCCGGGTGCGGCGGCGGATCCAGCTCGAGCAAGAGCGATGCACCGGTCGACCTGCGGATGACGATCTGGAGCGCGAACGCCCAGCATCTGGCTCTGTTCAACCAGATCGCGGCCGGTTACAAGAAGGACCATCCGGAGATCGGCAAGATCAGTTTCGAGTCGATCCCGTTCGACAGCTACACGACGACTCTGACCACCCAGATCGGCGGCGGCAACGTGCCCGACCTGGCCTGGATCTTCGAGAGCAACGCACCCGACTTCGTCACCTCCGGCGCCCTCGAGCCGATCGACAAGGACGCCGACCTGTTGCCTAGCACAACGGCCGACTGGGAGCAGGACGGCAAGCTGTACGCGTACCCGTTCTCCACCTCGCCGCTGGGTGTGTTCGTGAACACCGACCTGGTGAAGGCGGCGGGGCGGCCGGCTCCGGCACAGCAGATCGCGTCCGGGACCTGGACCTGGGAGGAGGCCGCCAAGACGGCAGCCGCCGTACAGGCGCTTGGCAAGGGCGGGGTCGTCGTCGGTGACTTCGACTACAAGGGCTGGGACACGCTGAACGCGATCTGGGCCGGCTGGGGTGCGCGGCCGTGGAGCGAGGACGGCAAGACCTGCCAGTTCGACCAGCCGGCGATGGTGGACGCGATGACGTTCGTCCACAACCTGATCTTCACCCAGAAGGGCATGCCGGGACCGGGCGTGACGAAGGACTTCTTCGCCGGTGACTCGGGCATGATCCTGACCCAGATCAGCCGGGCCGCGCTGCTCCAGAAGGCCAAGTTCCATTGGGATCTGGTGCCACTGCCCAAGGGCCCCGCCGGTGACTACTCGGTCGTCGGGCAGGCCGGGATCGGCGTCTTCAAGCGCGGCAAGCACGCGGACGCGGCCAAGCAGTTCCTTGCCTACTTCACCAATGCGGAGAACTCGGCCAAGCTCGCGCAGTTCTTCCCGCCGCCGCGCAAGTCGCAGCTGAACGCCGCGACCCTGGCCAAGGCGAACCCGTTGCTCAAGCCGGCCCAGCTCGACAGTGTCGTTGTCAAGGGCATCGAGACCGGCACGATCAAGCCCAGCCACACGGGGTACGCCGAACTGCAGCAGACCGTCCGTGCCGCGCTCGATCCGTTGTGGAAGCCGGACGCGGACGTGAAGACCGTCCTGTCCGGTGTCTGCTCGAAGATCAACCCGCTGCTGGCGAAATGACCTTGCTCCTCGACAAGCCGACATCCCGGGTAGCGCCGGCCGGCAAAGCGCCGTACTGGACGATGCGGCGGCGCGACACCCTGGCCGGCTGGCTGATGGTCGCGCCGCAGCTCGCCGGGATCGTGGTTTTCGTGCTGGTCCCGCTGGGCCTGGTGGTCTGGTACAGCCTGCACGAGTGGAACGTGCTGGCCGGGACCTTCAACTTCGTCGGTGCCGAGAACTACAAGGCGATGGCTTCGGATGCGCGGCTGGGACCGGTGCTCAGGGCAACGGGTCTGTTCTCGGTCGGGCTCGTGGTGCTGAACCTGAGTCTCGCGTTGTTCCTGGCCGTCCTGCTGAACCAGAAGCTGCGTGGAACGGTGGTGTTCCGGACGCTGTTCTTCTCGCCGGTTGTGGTCACGCTGGTGGCCTGGACGATCGTCTGGGGCTTCCTCCTGCAGGACAACGGCGGGGTGAACGCCTTTCTCAACCTGTTCGGGATCGACGGGCCGAACTGGCTGCGGTCCGGCGGTACTGCGATGGTGTCGGTGATCGTGGTCCAGTTGTTCAAGAACGTCGGGCTGAACATGGTTCTGTTCCTGGCCGCGTTGCAGGGTGTACCGGCCGAGCTCTACGAGGCGGCCCGGATCGATGGTGCGTCGGCGTGGGCGCGGTTCCGCCGGGTGACGGTGCCACTGATCAGTCCGACGATCCTGCTGACGATGATCTTGACGATCGTGGGCTCGCTGCAGGTCTTCGCGCAGATCGCCGTACTGACGCAGGGCGGGCCGGGGACGTCGACGACCGTGCTGGTCTATTACCTGTACCAGCAGGCGTTCCAGTTCCACCACTTCGGGTACGGCGCGACGCTTTCGCTGGTGTTGTTCTTGATCGTTCTGGTGCTGACGGCTGTGCAGTGGCGGATGCGGCGGAGATGGGTATTCCATGAGGCTTAAGTTGCTGGTGTACGGCGTACTGCTGGTGTGCTGTGTGCCGTTCGTGTTCCCGATCTGGTGGATGGCGACGACGTCGCTGAAGCCGGTGTCCGAGATCTTCGCGTTCCCGCCGACGCTGCTGCCGACCTCTCCGACGCTGGAGGCCTATCGGCAGGTGTTCGAGCTGCAGCCGTTCGGCCGGCAGTATCTGAACAGTCTGTACATCGCTCTCGTGGTGACGATCGGGACTTTGGCCGTGTCCGCGCTGGCCGGGTACGCCTTCGCGCGGATCCGGTTCCGGGGTGCGGGGATCGTGTTCGTGATCGTGCTGAGCGGGCTGCTGGTGCCGAACGAGGTGACGATCATCCCGCTGTACCGGATGTTCGACACGTTCGGCCTGGTGGACACGCACTGGCCGCTGATCCTGATCCCGATGCTGGGTGCGCCGAGCGTGCTCGCGACGTTCATCATGCGGCAGTTCTTCATCACCCTGCCGGCCGAACTCGAGGAGGCCGGCCGCGTCGACGGCCTGGGCCGGTTCGGCCTGTTCTGGCGCGTCTGCCTCCCGCTGGCGCGACCGGCGATCGGCGCGGTGGCCATCTTCACCTTCCTGCACAGCTGGAACCTCTACCTCGAGCCGATCGTGTTCCTTTCCAGCAAGCAGAAGTTCACCATCCCGCAGGCCCTCACCCAGTACGTCGACGCGTACGGCGGCCCGATGTGGAACACCCAACTGGCCGCCGCGACGCTGTCCGCCCTCCCGGTCCTGATTATCTTCGTGCTGGCCCAGCGCCAGTTCGTCGAAGGCCTCGCCCAAACCGGTTTGAAGGGCTGACCGAGCCGGATTGGGGCCGCGTGTGAAAATGGCGGCGTGAGCTTTCATGCGGCCGTCTTCATCGCGGTCAGCCTCGACGGATACATCGCCCGCCCGGACGGATCCATCGACTGGCTGACCGAACGCGGCGAGCACGCCGGCGACACCGGGTACGACGAGTTCATGGCGTCGATCGACACCGTCGTACTCGGCCGGAACACCTACGAGCTGGCCCTTGACTTCGACGCCTGGCCGTACGACGGCAAGCAGGTCGAGGTCCTCAGCACCACCCTCGACCCGGACGCCGACGAACGCATCATCGTCCACCGAACCCTCGAGGCCCTGGTCGAGACCCTGAACGACCGCGGCGCCCGTCGCGTCTACACCGACGGCGGCCAGGTCATCCAGACCTTCCTCCGCGCCGGCCTCCTGGACGAACTCACCATCACCACCGCCCCCGTCATCCTCGGCACCGGCATCCCCCTCTTCGGCCCGGTAACCGCAGACATCCCCCTAACCCACAACGCCACCCGAACCCTAAAAGCCGGCTTCACCCAATCCGACTACACAATCCAGCACTAGACCCCCTCGTCGCTCGTCGCTCGTCGCGAACTCTGCGCTGGCCACCCGACTCTTCCGCCGAGCGTGCCTGTGGAAAACCCTGAGTCTTGAAATCTCTTAGAAATAAGGGGTTCTGGGGTTCGAAAACTGTCGGTGGCCGTGTCTAGAGTTGTCTGCATGGAAATCCTCGGCGAACGACCCGTCTGGTCGATGAGCGACAGCGAGCAACTGTCAGCGCTCGACGCGGTCTTCGCTGAGATAGCCCGATTGAAGACACTCGCTCTGCAGCTGATCGCCGCCATCGACCAGTCCGGCTACGCCACCGAGCTCGGCGCCGGCAACACCGCGCGCCTACTGACGAAGCGCTACCGCATCGACTCCTCCGAGGCCCACCGCGACGTCCGCCTCGCCACCAGCCTCACCAAGTACGCCGCCACCACCGCAGCCCTCCCCGACCCGACCATCCCCTTCACCAACCCAACCACCGGGGACACCGGCGACGTCGGAAACGCCGGGGACGCCGGGGACTCTGATGCTGCAGGCGGCACGTGGCGGGTGGATCCCGCGCAGGCTGCCGCCATCGTGTCCGTCCTGGACAAGGTGCCCGCCGCAGTACCCACCGAGAACCTCGAGTTCGCCGAACAGAAGCTGATCGACCTCGCCGCCACCCACACCCCCACCGAACTCCGCAAAGCAGGCAAGTCCATCCGCGACATCCTCGACCCCGACGGCCCCGAACCCGACGAGAAAGCGGCGTACCTCCGCGAATCCCTGGCCTGGAAAACCGCCGACCAAGGCGTCACCTTCCGCGGCTACCTAGCCAACGAGAACGCCGAACTCTTCCGCACCCTCATCCACGCCCACGCCAAACCCCACAAAACCATCGAAGGCGACCTCGACCCCCGCCCCCTAACCAAACGCCAGGCCGACGCCCTCACCACAATCCTGAACACCGCCACGGCCACCAACACGACGACCGTCACTCACCCCAAGCCGGCCGACACCGGCGACACGTCGGACCCGGCAACCGACAGCGCGTCGGACAGCGCGGCGAAGCGGACAGAACACGGCGAGGGCGGCACGCTCATCCAGCTGCCACTCCCACCAGCCGACACCGACGACGGCGATGCAGACAGCCGTGATCCCGAAGCTTGTACTGCGGATCCCCCGGGCAACGATCGTCACTTCGTACCGGGCCACGGACCCAAGCCCCACATCAGCATCACCATCGACTACAACGACCTCGCCGCAGCCACCGCCCACGCAACCGGCGCGCTGGTCTTCGGCGACAACCTGTCCGCCGCGACCATCCGCCGGCTGGCCTGCGACGCCGAGGTCCTCCCGATCGTCCTCGGGTCCAAATCACAACCCCTGGACGTCGGCACCACCCAACGCCTCGTCACCCGCCCGATGCGCCGCGCCCTCAACGCCCGCGACAAAGGCTGCGTCATCTGCAACGCCCCACCCATCCACTGCGATGCCCACCACGTAGTCCCCTGGCTGGACGGCGGCATCACCGCCGTCTCCAACCTCGCACTCCTCTGCAAACGCGACCACCGCGACCTCCACTCCGGCCACTGGCAAATCCGAATCCTCAACGGCATCGTCCACGTCACCCACCCCACCTGGACCACCCCCGACCAGATCCCCCGCAACAAATACCACCCACCCACCGCCGACATAATCCACCACCCCAAACCCCCACCCCCCAACCCCTGGACCGACGACGAACACCTCCCAGATAAGGACGAGGTGCCGCCGCGAACACGTGCACGCCCGGTGAAACCCTCGCTCTTCAACCCCTGGGGTGACGAGGGCTCAGACACGGACAAATCGAGGCCGCCTACGCCCTCCGACCAGGCGACGCACGTCGCATTCGACCCATGGGCCGACGGAGATGCAGCCCACGCGGCTACAGCCGAGCAACCCACGCTCAACGGCTCGCAGGAAACCGCGCCCTTCAACCCATGGAGCGATGACGACGCCCCAGAGCCGGCTACAGCAGGTCCGCCTACACCCTCCCACCGAGCGAAGCGTGTCGCGTTCGACCCGTGGGGCGACGGGGAGGCAGCGCACGCGTCTACAGCCGGGCCGCCCACACCCGCCAGATGGTCGGGCTGCATGCCGTTCGATTCATGGGCCGATAACGCAAGCGCCAGCTGACAACTCCCGGGATGCCGGGATGCCGGTGGCGATCGTCCCTCGAAGCGTGCGAGAGTCTCCGGCGCTGCGCCGTGGCGTCTCTCGTCTGGCTCGCACGACGGACGTTGGCGCCACTCCCCATTAAGCCGGCGACGGTGGCTGTAGCGGTAGCGGTAGCGCGAGTGTTGTCGGGGAGGTCGTGTACGACGGCGTGCGTGACCGGCTGGACCTCGCGCACTGGTAGGCCCACTGCCAGCAGCCGGAACCTTCGTCCCGCGGGTTGGGGCTACCTCCGGTACGTCGAAGCCGTAGAGGCGGCGAACCTGCGGGGGCTCGGGATGTCTTCGAACACTGAGGCGCTCGTCGGTTCACCAGCGGCCTTGGTCATGCGGGTCGTGCAGGTCGTGCAGGTCGTGCAGGTCGTGCGACAGCCTCCGCACGCCGCTCAGCCAGCCGGTTACAGACATCGACCTCTGTCGACGCCGACGATGGGTTCATCGTCACCTGTCCGGCCGATCAGCCACCAGGGCTGCGGAGACCGCGCTTGGCTCAACCGCAGAGCGCGGGCGATGTTCACACCGGCTCGGACCATGAGCCCACCAGGCTACGGGCGGTTTCATCCACTGTCGCCGGCACTACCATCCGCCCACCGACGGGCGCGAGCCAAGCAGTCGAACGCGCGACAGGCGCGAGTTCGCGGGCGGCAGCCCGCAGGTCGCCGGCGGTAGCCGGCAAGGTCCGGCGGTAGCCGGAAGGGATGCGCCGGCGGTAGCCGGAGGGTGGGTGGGTGGGTGGGAGCGCGCGTAGCAGGTGTGCCGGGGAGCGGAGCGACGAGGGGCAACTCGTAGCACGCGGGGTCGACGCTAGTTCACCGGAGGAGTTGGACTGCTTCGGTGGCCCAGTAGGTGAGGATTGTGTCGGCGCCGGCTCGGCGGATGGACGTCAGGGTTTCGAGGATGGCGGCGTCGCGGTTTATCCAGCCGTTGGCGGCGGCGGCTTCGACCATGGCGTACTCGCCGGAGATGTTGTAGGCGGCGACGGGGATGTTCACGTGGTCGCGGACCTGGCGGATGATGTCGAGGTACGCGAGAGCCGGCTTGACCATCACGATGTCGGCGCCTTCGGCCACGTCGAGGTCGACCTCGCGGATGGCGTCGCGGGCGTTGGCGTTGTCCTGCTGGTACGTCTTCCGGTCGCCGGTCAGCGACGAGCCGACCGCCTCGCGGAACGGGCCGAAGAATGCCGACGCGTACTTGACGGCGTACGCCAGGATCACCGTGTCCACAAAGCCGGCCGCGTCGAGAGCGGAGCGGACGACGCCGACCTGGCCGTCCATCATCCCGGACGGGCCGACGACGTGCGCGCCGGCGGTGGCCTGTGCGACGCCCATCTCGGCGTAGATCTCGAGGGTCGCGTCGTTGTCCACGCGGCCGGCGGAGTCCAGTACGCCGCAATGCCCGTGCGAGGTGAACTCGTCCAGGCACAGGTCCGACATCACCAGCAGCGAGTCGCCGACCTCGGATACTGCGTCCCGGATCGCGACGTTCAGGATGCCCTCAGGGTCCAGAGCACCAGATCCCTGCGGATCCTTCTCCGACGGTACGCCGAACAGCATCACCCCGCCGAGACCAAGGGACGCCGCCTCGGCGATCGCCTTCCTAGCCGTGTCCCGGGTGTGCTGTACGACGCCGGGCATCGACTTGATCGGGATCGGTTCGCTGGCGTCTTCCCGGATGAACATCGGCAGGATCAGCTGCCGTGGTTCGAGCGTGGTCTCCGCGACCAGCCTGCGCATCGCCACCGACGACCGAAGCCGCCGCGGCCTGACCTCCGGGAATCCAGGCACCTAGATCAGCTCTTCCGACGAGATCCCGAGCGACGCTCGGACGGACGGGTGACCGGTTCCCCGGCCTCCACCATGGTGTCACGCCGGTCCGCACCGAACCGGGCGAGGGCGTCGGCCAGCTCCTCGACGGACGGCGTCTCGGCCATCGCGTCGACCCGCAGGCCGTGTTCCTCGGCGGTCTTCAGGGTGGCTGGGCCGATGACCGCGATCACGGTCGACGCGTGCGGCTTGCCGGCGATGCCGACCAGGTTCCGCACGGTGGACGACGAGGTGAAGACGACCGCGTCGAACTTGCCCGACTTGATCGCCTCACGCGTCGGCGCTGGCGGCGGGGCGGCCCGCACGGTCCGGTACGCCGTGACGTCGTCGACCTCCCAGCCGAGATCGGTCAGACCCGCGACCAGGGTCTCGGTGGCGATGTCCGCACGCGGCAGGAAGACCCGGTTGATCGGGTCGAGCACCTCGTCGAACGGCGGCCAGTCCTCGACCAGACCGGCGGCCGACTGCTCACCGGACGGGACCAGGTCCGGACGAATGCCCCAGGCAGCGATCGCCTCGGCGGTCTTGTCGCCGACCGCCGCGATCTTCAGCCCGGAGAACGCCCGCGCGTCCAGCCCGTACTCGTCGAACTTCTCCCGGACCGCCTTGACCGCGTTCACCGAGGTGAACGCCACCCATTCGTAGCGACCCTCGACCAGGCCGCGGATCGCCTTGTCCATCTGCTGCGGGTTGCGCGGCGGCTCGACCGAGATGGTCGGGACCTCTTCCGGCATCGCGCCGTACCGACGAAGCCGGTCCATCAGCGGCCCGGCCTGGTCCTTGGTGCGGGGGACCAGGATCCGCCAGCCGAACAGCGGCTTGGTCTCGAACCAGGACAGGGACTCACGCTGCTCGACCACCGCGCCGACGACGATCACGGCCTCGCCGATCACCTTCGACGCGCGCAGGTCCATCACGATCGTCTCGAGCGTGCCGACGACGCTGGTCTGCGCGGTCGTCGTACCACCGACCGTCACGGCGACCGGCGTGGACGCCTCGAAGCCGCCCTCGACGAGCGCGGCGACGGTGTCCTTCAAAGCCTCGACAGCGTTCAGCAGCACGAGCGTCTGCTTCGGCTGCAGCCGGGTCAGGTCGAGCTTGTTCTCGGCCAGGTCGACGACGGTGACCTCACGGTCGCCCTTCATCGTCAGCGGGATCCCGGCGTACGTCGGAACCGCGCTCACCTCGCTCACGCCGGGAACGACGTTGAACCCGATGCCCGCCTTCTTGCACGCGACCGCCTCTTCGGCGCCGCTGGAGAAGGTGAACGGGTCGCCGGTCAGCAGGCGGACCACGTTCGCCGCGGACTTGGCCGTCTTCACCACCAGCCGGGCCCGGGCGGCGACCTTCAGCGCCCGGCTGCCCTCGGTGCCGGAGCCGTCCACGACCTCGACGCCCGGCCTGCAGTAGGTCAGGAACGCGTCGTGTTCGGGGCCCTCGACAACGACCGCGTCGGCGCTGGCGAGCACGTCGCGGCCGGCCAGCGTCAGCAGCGCCGGGTCACCAGGACCCACACCGACGAACGTGACATGGCCGAGTGGTCTGGTCTGCTTGACGGTGCTGGTCGCAGCCGTCTGAGGTGTCCTCGATGCCGCGGTGGCCGCTGTCTTCGCGCTCACGTCTGCCTTCGCCCTCGTCGTTTTCCTGCTCGTCTTCTGGGCCGTCTTCTGTGCCGTGTTCTGGGCCGTCGTGCCTTGTGCCGGTGTCATAGTCACTCCAGCAGCTCGTTCGCCAGCCGCTTGCCTAGGGCAACTGGATCGTCAACCGGCCCGTTCGCGGAGAGCCGCCGTACGCCGTCGTCCTGACCGAGCGCACCACGCAGCCACAGCTCCGGACCGTCCTCACCCTCGACCACCTCGGCCAGCGCGCCGACCGGAGCCGTGCACCCTGCCTCGAGGGTGGCCAGCAACTGCCGCTCCGCTGTCACCGCAGCCCGGGTGGACGGGTCCTCCAGCGGAGCCAGAGCAGCCAGTACGTCGGTGTCGTCCGACCGGCACTCGACCGCCAGTGCACCTTGTCCCGGTGACGGCAGAACCTGGATCGGGTCCAGCGTCTCGGTCACCTCGGCCAGCCGACCCAACCGGGCCAAACCTGCCCTCGCGAGAACGACCGCGTCCACTTTGCCTTCGGCAACCAGATTGATCCGGGTGTCCACGTTGCCACGGACTCCGGTGCACTCCACGCCCAGGCCGAGCGCGTCGATCTGGGCCGCCCGGCGTGGTGCGCCGGTGCCGATCAGTGCGCCGCGCGGCAACTCGCCGAGCGTCAGGCCGTCGCGGGCGACCAGGACATCGCGCGGGTCCTCGCGGACCGGAATGGCGCCGATGGTGAGGCCGTCGAGCGGCGCGGTCGGCAGGTCCTTGAGCGAGTGCACGGCGATGTCGATCTCGCCGGCCAGCAAGGCGTCGCGCAGCGCGCTGACGTAGATGCCGGTGCCGCCGATCTGCTCGACCGGGGCGACCTTGTTGGCGTCGCCGGTGGTCTGGATCGGGACCAGTTCGACCTCGTGCCCGCCGGCGCGGAGCGCGTCGGCGACGAGGTTGGCCTGCACGGTCGCCAGTACGGACCGCCGGGTACCCAGCCGGATCATGCGTTCTCACCAGCCTTCGAGTCGGCGCGGGTATTGCTCGTCTCGGCCGGAGTCTTCGCGGCCGTGACAGCATCCACGGCAGCCTGGTCGAGGGCGAACAGTTGCCGCAGCGCATCGGCGTACGTCGGTCCGCCCGGGTCGGCTGCGAGCTCCTTCACCCGGACCGTCGGGTTGTGCAGCACCTTGTCGACCACGCGACGGATGGTCCGCTCGACCTCGTGCTGTTCGTGCTCGTCGAGGCTGGGCAGCCGGCGCTCCAGCCGGGCCAGCTCGGCGTCGACCAGTTCGGTTGCCATCGCCCGCAGCGCGACCACAGTCGGCGCTACTGACGCGGCCCGCCGGGTCGCCTCGAACGCCCCGGTCTCCTCGCCGACAATCCGGCGTACCTCATCGATGTCGGCCTCGCTGCCGCCCGCCGTACCAGCGAGGTCGGCGAGCGTGACCAGCGTGACGCCCGGGATCCGGACGACCTCAGGCGCGACGTCCCGCGGCAGGGCGACGTCGAGTACGCCGAGTGGCCGGCCGTCGGAGGCGTTGCGGATCATCTCTTCGGTCAGTACGACGCCACGCGCGCCGGTGCACGACACGATCAGGTCGGCGTCGCGCAACGCGTCCGGTACGTCGGCCAGGCGGATCGCCGCACCGCCGATCCGGTCGGTCAGAGTCACCGCACGGTCGTAGTTGCGGTTGGCAATGGTCACGCTCTTCGCGCCACCGTTGAGCAGAGTCTGAGCGGCCAGCGAGGCCATCGAACCGGCGCCGACGACCAGCGCGCGGCGGCCCTCGAATCCACCGACCGCGTCGAGACCGGCCGAGACGACAGAGCGCCCGGCGGAGTCGATACCGGTCTCGGTCCGAGCCCGCTTGCCGACCCGCAACGCCTGCTGGAACAGGGCATTCAGGTCCGTGCCGATGGTCTCCAGGTCCTGGCCGACGCGCAACGTCTCTTTCACCTGGCCGAGAATCTGACTCTCGCCGACGATCATCGAGTCGAGCCCGACCGCGACCTGGAACAGGTGCGCGACGGCACCTTCCTCGAAGTGCACGTAGAGGTGCTCGGCCAGATCCAGCAGCGGTACGCCGGTGACGTCGGAGAGGATCGCGGTGACCTCGTCCATGCCGGCGTGGAACCGGTCGACGGTCGCGTAGACCTCGGTCCGGTTGCAGGTCGCGAGTACTGCGGACTCCGCAACGGCCGGCGTGTGCTTCACGGCCAGGGCCAGCTTGATCGCCGCGTCCGCGTCGAGCGCGACCCGCTCGAGGACGTTGATGTCAGCGGAACGGTGACTGATGCCGACGACCAGGTAACTCACGCGCCGACACCTCCTCCAACACTGGGAAGATCCGTCAGGCCGTTCATCGCTGGTAGTTCGGGCACCTGGGGAAGCGCCGCCTCTCCGGACTTTCGTTGTTCGTGGTACGCCAGGATCTGCAACTCGATCGAGAGGTCCACCTTGCGGATGTCGACGCCGTCGGGCACGGACAGCACTACCGGGGCGAAGTTCAGGATGCTGGTCACGCCGGCCGCGACCAGCCGGTCGCAGACCTCCTGGGCCGGACCGGCGGGGGTGGTGATGACCCCGATCGAGACCCGGTCGGCCTCGACGATGGCCTCGAGCTCGGCGAAGTCGCGGACCTCCATGTCGCCGATCCGCTCGCCGACCAGGTTGGGGTCGGCGTCGAGCAGGGCGACGATCCGGAATCCGCGGGTCCCGAAGCCGGAGTAGTTGGCCAGCGCGTGGCCCAGATTTCCGATCCCGACGATGACCACGGCCCAGTCCTGGGTGACGCCGATCTCGCGGGCGATCTGGTAGCGCAGGTACTCGACGTCGTACCCGACGCCGCGGGTGCCGTACGACCCCAGGTAGGACAGGTCCTTGCGGAGCTTGGCGGAGTTGACGCCGGCCGCGGTGGCCAGATCCTCGCTCGACGCGGTCGCGATACCGCCGTCCGAGAGCGCGGTCAGGGCCCGCAGATAGACCGGCAAGCGCGCGACAGTCGCCTCGGGGATGCCGCGTTCGGTTCTCGTCGGCGGGCCGGGGCGACGGCTGCTGGCACGCGTCACAATTCTCCTGGGAGCGGTTGGTTCACCGCGGTCTGACGGCCGGCGGCGGTTCTTACTCTAGGAGCTTGTGAACGTGAGAACAAAATCGGCGAAAGTGACGCCGGGCACGCTCTACCTCATCAGGGCTTTCCGGAGGCGGGCGGGGTCGACTCGCCAGAAGTCGTGCTGCTTGCCGTCGACGAAGGTGACCGGGATCTGTTCGCCGTACTGAGTGAACAACTGGTCGTCCTGAGTGATGTCGACTTCGGTCCAGTCCACACCAGCCTCGGCGCAGACCGCCCGGATCACCTCGCGGGCCTCGTCACAGAGGTGACAGCCCGGCTTGCCGTACATCGTCACCCGGCTCATCGGCCCGCCTCGCGCAGCCGGCCCTTGGCGACCTTCCCGGTGACCGAGTGCGGCAGGTGGTCGACCACCTCGATCTCCACCGGCGACTTGAATCGCGCCAACCGACCATCGGCGTACGCACGCACCGCCTCGACATCCAGCGCGGTGTCCGCGAGCGGTACGACGAATGCCTTCACCGCCTCGCCGGTCTCCTCGGACGGTACGCCGATGACCGCGGCCTCCCGTACGCCGGGAGCACCGACCAGCACGTCCTCCACCTCGCTCGGGAACACGTTGAACCCGGACACGATGATCAGCTCACGCAACCGGTCGACCAGGAACAGATCGCCGTCCGGGTCGAGGAAGCCGACGTCACCGGTCCGGTACCAGCCTTCCGCGTCCGGACCGTCCACGCCGTCCGGCCAGTAGCCGGAGAAGAGGTTGCCGCCGCGGATCAGGATCTCGCCGGGGTCGTCGCCCTCGACCTCTTCACCCTGCTCGTCGGCGATCCGGAGCTCGACGTTCGGCAGCGGGCGGCCGACCGAGCCGGGCTTCGGCTCGTCCTCGCCCAGAGTTGTGGTCACGCCAGGGGACGCCTCGGTCAGGCCGTACCCCTGGTGCACGAACAGGCCGCTGGCCCGCTCGAAGCGGTCCGCGAGCGCGGGGTCCAGCGTGGAGGCGCCGGTCAGCACGACCTTGACCGACCGGAGCGCGTCGATCAGATCCGATCGGGACAGCAGCGCGTTCAGCGCCGGCGGAGCCAGCGGCAGCCGGGTCACGCCGTACTTGGCGACCAGGCCGAGGGTCTGTTCTGGATCGAACCGCTGCTCGACGATCAGCGCCGCACCGGTCGCGACGGCCCAGCCGAGGACCGCGTTCAGACCGAACGCGTGGAACATCGGGAGCACCCCGAGAACCACGTCCTCGGGCCCCATCCGGTCCTCGCCGAGCTCGGTGAGGTTGCGAACATTCGCTGCGAGTGCCCGATGGGTGAGCATCGCGGCACGCGGATCTCCACTGGTTCCGGACGTGTACAGCAGCACCGCGAGGGCCTCGGGGTCGATCGGCGGCGGTAACGGAACGTCACCTTCGAGCTCGCCCGGCGCCACCGTCCGGACCCCTTCGATCCGGTCCGCGAGGCCCGGTCCGGCCACCGCCAGCCGGGCGCCGGAGTGCGCCGCGACGGTCGCTACCTCGGGCTTGGTGAGCCCGGTGTTCAGCGGCACGGCGACCAGCCCGGCGCGGAGAATCCCCAGGTAGGACGTGACGAACTCGATGCTGTTGGCGACCAGGAGCAGCACCCGGTACCCCGGCACCAGGCCGGCCGCGGCGTACCCCTGGGCGGTCCGGTCGACGGCCCGGTCGAGCTCACTCCAGGTCAGCCGCCGGTCCCCGTCGACCAGCGCCGGACGCTCGCCGTGTCGTTGCGCTGTGTCACGAAGAATGTCCGCGAAATTCACGTTCACCAGGCGAGTCTGTCACGGTCCCGATTCAGCTCCGGACCAACCGGCTCGCTCGGAACGGTTGCAGCAGAGCGTGACGGCCGATATACAGGTGACTTCGCGAACGCGGCTTCTGTCGAACCTCACACTGCAGAAACCCGTCCGCGCCGGGGAACCTCATGCGCGATGGACCCTCCCCGACAGCAGGCTGCTCCGTTTTTGGAGGCAGTCCGCTGGCGCATTCGAAGACATGGACCGGACGGAAGGCGGCACGCCCAACGCTGTTGACAGCACGTGATGCAGCAGTAACGCTCAGTGTTGTCTCAGCCACTGTGGCCATTCGCGGATGTGTCAGAAGACGTGTCAGTTGAACGGGGAGAAAACTTGACCACGCCGGAGCCAAGCCCGGACGGGATGAGACGTGCAGAGCTCGTCGATCGCGCCCAGGCCGGGGACGTCGGTGCCTTTGGTGAGCTGTACGACGAGTACTCGCTCACCGTCTATCGCTACATCTACGCCCGAGTGTCCTCGTCGGCACTCGCCGAGGACCTGACCAGCGAGACCTTCGTCCGGGCCCTCCGGGCGCTGGACTCGTTCCGCTGGCAGGGCCGGGACTTCGGAGCCTGGCTGGTGACGATCGCCCGGAACCTGATCACCGACCACTACAAGTCGGGCCGGGTCCGGCTCGAGGTGGTCACCGATGAGATCGAGACCCACGACCGGCAGACCGAGGGCCCGGAGATCGACGTACTGGCCGCGGCCACCGCGGAGGTACTTCGGGACGCCGTGGCAGGTCTGCCCGACGAGCAGCGCGACTGCCTGACGATGCGGTTCTTCGCCGGCCTGTCGATCGCGGAAACGGCCAAGGCGCTGGAGAAGTCAGAAGGCGCCGTCAAGCAACTGCAACTGAGGGCCGTCCGGCACTTGGCGAAGGTTATCCCCAAGGACTTGAGATGAGGCGGATGACAACGAATGTCTTTCGTAACCCGTCAGGGAGTTTCCTCGTTTGCCTGATGAGGACCTGTCGGTGACCCCGGCTGGCCATTGAGGAGAACGAGAACTCATGAGTGACCTACACAGGGCTCGAGCGCGCGCGGAGTCATTCGCGCACGCCGTCGATCACGGGCCCCGTCACTCCGCGCGACTGAGCGATGACCCCGAGTTGATGGAAGCTGTGGAGCTGGTCGGACGGCTGAGGACCGCCGGCGCAGTTGCACCGCGTCCGGAGTTCAGTGCCGAGTTGCGGCACCGCCTGTTGGAGCAGGCGGCGGCGCGCGCGGCGACCACTGCGACTCCGGTGATGGTGCGCAGCACACCGGACAATTCGGACGACCCGCCGGGTAGCGAGGACGTTGGCGCGTCCGTGACAGATATCCGCCGTCGCCAGGGCCGGAGGATCCGGCTGGTGGCCAGTACCGCGGCACTGGTGCTGCTCGGAGGTGGCATCGGTTCTGCCGCCGCCGCTCAGCAGGCCATGCCCGGCGACACCTTGTACGGAATGAAGCGCAGCATCGAGAACGTGGCGACCAATGTGGGGGTCGGCGACGACTCCCGCGGCCGGCGCGATCTCGAGCATGCCATGACCCGACTGTCCGAAGTCCGTCAGCTGGCCGGCAACGGCGGTTCGGTGGACACGATCAACGCAACCCTGGACGACTTCTCGGCACAGTCCCGCAAGGGCGTGTCCCGACTGGTCGCGTCGTACCAGCAGGACGGCGACCAGAGTTCGATCACCGCGATCACGACGTTCATCACCAGTGCCCGCCAGGCTCTTGTTGAACTCGCGCCGAAGCTCCCACCCGAGTCACTCAAGTCCGGTGTGGAAGCGCTGGCGACGATCGAGCAGCTGGCTCAGCACACCTCGGCAGCCTGTCCGAAGTGTGCGGCGCCGAAGCCGGCCACCACCGGCGGCGGCACCAGCAACCAGCCGAATCGGACCAGCCCAGGCAGCGGCACCGAGCCGAGCGACCCGGCGAAGTCATCGACGAGCACCAATGCGTCGGCGACCATCCCGACGCCCGGCGTGTCGACCACGGTGCAGCCGAGCACGTCACCGACCAAGATTCCGAACACCACGATCGTCCAGGAGTCCAGTGCTCCGCCGTCGACGGTCCTGAAGACACCACCACGGCCGTCGTCGTCAAACTCGCCGATTGCGACGCCCACTGTGCTGCCTTCGCTGACCCCGACCACGCCATCCTGGCCGTGGCCGTTCCCGACCACACCGCTCATCGACCTTCCAGGCCTGATCAACACGCTGTTGCCACCCTGGAAGTGAGCTGACGACAGAAGGCCCCGGCACACGGTTCGTGTGCCGGGGCCTTCTGCGTGTCCTCTAGAAGAAGACGCTGCGGCGTTGCATGAGCAGGGTGTAGAGGGTCTGCTGGATGGTTTCGCGGACCTGGTCGGTGACGTTGAAGACCAGCATCGGGTCGTCGGCGGCGCCGTCGGCGAAGTCGTCGGTGCGGATCGGCTCGCCGAATTCGATCAGCCACTTGGACGGCAGCGGGATCAGGCCGAGCGGTCCGAGCAGCGGGAAGAACGGCGTGACCGGGATGTACGGGACACCCACCAGCCGCGCCAGCGAGGCGATGTTGCCGACCAGCGGATAGATCTCCTCGGCCCCGACGATCGAGCACGGGATGATCGGTACGCCGGTCCGCATCGCGGCACTCACGAATCCGCCGCGTCCGAAGCGCTGCAGCTTGTACCGCTCGGCGAACGGCTTCCCGAGCCCCTTGAAACCCTCCGGCCAGACACCGACCAGGTTGCCCTGCCGGAGCAGCCGCTCGGCGTCGTCGTTGTTCGCCAGCGTCGCCCCACCCTTCCGGGAGAGCTCACCGACGAACGGCGTCTGGAACACCAGGTCCGCCGCCAGCGTGCGCAGCGGCCGGTTGGTGTGATCCGCGACGACCACCTGGGTGACCAGCCCGTCGAGCGGCATGGTGCCGGAGTGGTTCGCGACGATCAGCGCGCTGCCGTCGGCCGGGATGTTCTCGATCCCGCGTACTTCGACGCGGAACCACTTCTCCACCATCGGACGCAGCATCGGCAGCAGGACCTGGTCGGTCAGGTCGGAGTCGTACCCGAACTCGTCGAGCTCGTAGTCCCCGCTCAACCGCCGCCGCAGGAACGCCAGCCACTCGGCGACCCGGCGCTCCCCGTCCTCCCCGAACAGCGACCGCACCACTCGCTCGAGCCCGGCAAAGTCGAAGTCGCCACCTTCAGGTACGTCGATGCCCGGCACAGCCTCGATCGGCTCGACCGGCGTCTCGGTCGGCTGCGAGGTGACCGGCTTGTCCTTGACTGTCTTCTTGGCGCGACCACCCGGTCCCGCGAGCGCGCGAGCCGCGGCGGAGGGCGTCGTACGGCGGCCACTCCCCCGGCCCGGTCGCCCGCCGGAGCCGATCGGGATCACGTCCGCGTCAGCCACGCAACGCTCCCAGTCCTGCGGTGAGCAGCCCCGAGACCCGCGTCATCGCGCCGGTCCCGAGCGAGGCCCGGAAGGCGTCGAACGCCTCGGCCGTGGTGTACGCCGGCTCGAAGCCGAACTCGGTCCGCATCCGGGTCGTGTCCACACCCCGCCCGTACGTCAGGAAGGTGATCTGGTCCGGCGAGAAGTCCGCCAGCCGGGCGCGCCGGACAGCGGCAGCCGTGCTGGACGCGGTGAACGAAGGCAACCGCAGCGTCGGCCGGCCGAGCCGGCGGATCGCCTGGGACAGCGAGAGCACGCCGTCACCGGCCAGGTTGAAGGTCCCGGGGATGTCGTTCACGGTCGCGCGCAGAATCGCCTCGACCCCGTCGTCCTCGTGCAGGAACTGCAGACGGGCGTCGTACCCGAAGACCGTGGGTACGACGGGCAACGCGAAGTACCGCGTCATCGGGGAATCGGTCTTGGGGCCGATCCAGTTCGCCATCCGGAGCGTGGTCACGCAGACATCGGGGCGGCGCCGGGCGAACCCGCGCACGTACCCCTCGACCTCGACCGCGTCCTTGCTCAGCCCGTGATGATGAATCGCCCGCGGCGCCATCTCCTCGGTGAACATGGCCGGGTCCCGCGGACCCGCGCCGTACACCGTGGTCGACGACTTCACCACCAGCTTGGCCACGCCGGACGCCTTCTGGCAGGCGGCGAGCAGCTGCATGGTGCCGATGACGTTGATCTCCTTCATCGACGACCGGCCGCCGGCGCTGCCAGGGGTGGCAACCACGCCGGTGTGGACGACCGTGTCGACACCCTCAGCGGCGATCACCTTGGCGATCACCGGATTGCGAATGTCGGCCCGGACGAACCGCACCCGCCCGAGCTCGGCACGTGGCGGAACCACGTCGACGCCGAGCACGGTGCCGATCGCCGGGTCGTCGGCCAGTCTGCGGGCACAACGAGCACCGGCGTCCCGCGAGACGCCGGTAACCATCACTACCTGTGCCACGAGCTACCCCCAGCCGGACCGGGCGCGGCAGAACGACTTACTTGCCGAGCTTGCGGCGCTGCACCCGCGTCTTCTTCAGCAGCTTGCGGTGCTTCTTCTTCGCCATACGCTTGCGGCGCTTCTTGATTACGGAACCCACGTCTGACCATCCAAACTCAAAGAGAACGTCGGCAAAGCTTACCCGTAGGTCACTCCCCCCACCTAAAGCAGCCTCGACCACTAGACTGGGGATGACCTGGGGAGGCTGTTTTGAGGGCTCGGTACGACGGTTTGGCGGACTGGTACGAGGAGCGATTCGTCGAGGGCTCGGAGCCGCATCAGCCTGGGATGCTGGAGCTGCTCGGCCCTGGTTCGGGGCCTTGTCTCGACATCGGGTGCGGCACCGGGCGGAACTTCGAGTCCATCCGGGCCAGCGGGCGCACCATCGTCGGGCTGGACTTCTCCAAGGACCAGCTCGGCCTCGCTCGGACCCGCACCGACGGACCTCTGCTGCACGGGGACGCCGCAGTACTCCCCTTCGCCGACGAGTCCTTCGACACCGCGATCACGATGTGGATCTCAACGGATGTGGACGACTTCGGCGCCGTCCTGCGCGAGGCGGCGCGAGTACTGCGTCCCGGCGGGATCCTGGTCGCCTACGGCGTACACCCGTGCTTCAACGGACCGCATGTCGTTTACGAGGAGGACGGCCGCCGGACCGCCTATCCGACGTATCGCCAGGCCGGTTGGCACCACGATTCACCGTGGTGGAGCGACGACGGGATCCGCCGCCGGATCGGCATGCGCCACCTGCCCCTGGCCGAGTACCTGAACGCCATCATCAAATCCGGCCTGACCGCCGAACACTTCGAGGAACCCACCGGCCCCGACATCCCCCACGCCCTGGCCTTCCGCGCCCGCAAGAGCTAGGCGGCTTTGCGGACTGCTATCTGCGTGACGGGCTTTGTCAGGACAGCGAGGTGTGGGGTGGCTGTGCGGTTGGTGGTGCTTGCGTAGGCGGCGGGGGTGAAGGCGACGGCGGCCAGGCCGAGGGTCGCAATGGTGCCTACGGCAACTGTTTTGACGATTCGGATCGGCATCGGAAGCCTCCTTCAGGTTGGTGACTCCATCCTGGTTGTGCGGACTGCGACGGTGCTGGAAGGAACCTGGCAGCCGGCTGGGAATGGCGCAGTACGGTTGTGGCATGGCCTACCTGGTGTTTCTCGGTGGACTTGTGGTGGTGCTCGCGGGGCTGACTTGGTTCGCCTCGTGGGCGAAGCGGCGCGGCCGCGGGTCCGGGGTCGCCGGCGCGATCGCGGCGTACGACGAGGCGTACCGGACCACCGCGCATCAATCGCACTACGAGCTCCGGCAGCAGGGGGATCGGAGGTCCGAGAGCGGATCCCCGGACGATCTCTAACTCAGGTAGTCGGAGATCGGGCCGAGGGTGATTAGGCCGCTGCCGGCCGCGTGTTCGTTGGCCGCAGGCGCGAGTGCGATCTGCGCCTTCTCCAGTAGTTGGGCGTTGCCCGACTGCCTTGCACTGTGGACGGTCAGGGCCCAGTAGGCCTCGAGTAGCAGGCCCGGCGGCGGATCGGCCGCGACGTCGGTCTGACCGCGGCCGGCGAGGTTCGGCGAACCCTTCAACCACAGGGCGTGCGGGCCGTAGTCGGCCGCGGGGATCGGCTCGTTGTGGCGTACGGCGTGTGCGGCGAGCGCCAGCGGGAGAAGACCGGCAGTCAGGCCGGGCATGCCGGAGTCATCGAGCAAGGCGGCTGCGGCGCGGTAGGACTCGGGGGTGTCGTCGCGGAGGGCGGCGTACCAGCGGGTGAAGACGGACACGAGCGGCAGTTCATGGCGGGCAGCCAGTGCGTCGGCGGCCGCGGCGTGTTCGTCGGCAGCGGTGTGGTCGGCTCGAGCGCAGGCGGACTGGAGCTGGACGAGGTGGCCGAGAACCTCGTAGGTGAAGAGGTTGTGGCGCTGCGAGAGAGTAACAAGCTCTGCGCCGATGACGTCGCGTTGCGGAGCGAGACCGGCGCGGTAGCAGGTCTGCATGAAAACGCCGTTCAGCGTGAACGCCAGCAGTGCAGGGTCGTCGAGTCCGCGCGCCAACTGCTCGGCCTCGAGCGCCGCGTCCCGAGGACGCGGTGATCGCGAACCACGGGACTCGAGCGCGATCGTGGCGAGCAGCCGAGCGCGGATGCTCGGATGGTCCTGCGTCGGCAGCACCCGTTCGGCGGCAGCCACGATCGCGGCCGCCTGCGCCTCGTCGTCGGACCGCGTCCAGATCGCCGGTACGTCGTACGCGCCGATGACTCGCGCGGTCAGGTCGGGATCGCCGAGCTCCTCGGCGGCGGTGACGGCAGCGAGACGATGCCGACGGGCAGCCTCCAGCCCACCGCCGCCGGTGACCGCGAGGTTGCGGAGCAGGCCGACGGTGGACTCGATCCGGGCTCTCGTTCCGCCGACCACGCGGTCGTACGCCGCGGTCGTCTCGGCCCACACGCTGCCGGCCGGCGAGAGCTGTTCGGCGTGGTTGAGGATGTCGCTCTCCAGGCGGCTCAGCGCCGGACCAGGATCGACGCCGAGCTGACCAACGAGCGTCTCCCGGGCACGACGCAGTACTGCGAGAGCGTCGCCCTGCCGCTCGCTGCGGTACAGCGCCAACGCCAGCAACCGCCACGCGTCTTCACGCCATGGATGCTCGGTCACGTGCGCATCGAGGTCCGGCACAGCCTGCGCCGCGAGCCCCAACGCCAGCCGCGCCTCCGCGATCTGCTCCACCGCCCGCAACCGGAGCTCGGTCAGTCGCGAGCGTTCGGCCAGCGCCCATCCCTCATCAGCAAACTCGGCGTACGCCGGACCGCGCCACAACGCCATCCCCGCCAGGAGTTCCGGCAACAGCTCCCCCGGCGACAACGACGCCTGCACGGCCGCCTCGAACCGCAACGCGTCCACAGCTTCGGTCCGCAACGCATAGCCAGGACCTGACGTCACCAGCAACCTCGCGGGTGCCCGCGGGGCCCGATCCGGCTCGATAACTCGTCGCAGCGCGGCCACGAAGGTCCGCACCGCACCCAACGCACCCGCCGGCGGATCCACCCACAGGTCATCCACCAGAACAGCCGCCGGTACGACGCGACCCCGAGCCACGATGAGCCGGGCCAGAACGGCCCGATGCCGAGGACCCTTCAGATCAACCGGCTCCCCGTCCCAAGCCACCACCGGCCCGAGCACCCCGAACTCCACCCAGCCACCGTAGCGGGCCGGCGGTTTGGCGGACGGGTCGACAGGTGGTGTCAGGCAGCCAGTAGTACACCTGAGCGTGAAAGCCTCCGCGCGTACGGCGTATCGCAGGTGTACTACCTGTCCAGCTGCTGCAACCACCACCGAAACGCTCATCGGTTGCTCATTCGGAGCCGGGATGCTCGGGGGTATGGAGATCGAAGGATTCGACTACCTGCGTGTGCGCGGCGCGGATGAGGTCGAGCTGGGCGTTGCCCGCGGTGGTTCAGGTACGCCGGTTGTGTTGTTGCATGGGTTTCCGCAGACGCACCTGATGTGGCGCCATGTTGCGCGTGACCTGGCTGCCGAGCACACCGTCATCTGTCCGGATCTCCGTGGGTACGGCGACAGCGGGAAGCCGATCGAGGGCTATTCGAAGCGGACGATGGCGGCGGATGTTGTCGCGGTGGCTCGGGAGCTCGGGCATTCGCGGTTTGCGTTGGTTGGGCATGACCGGGGTGCGCTGGTGGCGTTTCGGGCTGGGCTGGATCATCCGGAGGTGGTCACGCGCCTGATGTGTCTGGACGTGCTGCCGACGCTCGACATGTGGGAGGTGATGCACGGCACCAGCGCCGCGGTCGGGTTCCATCTGTATCTGATGGCGCAGCCGGCCGGGTTGCCGGAGCGGATGATCGCCGCGGCGTCCGACGAGTTCTTCGGGTACTTCCTGGATCTCTGGGCGAACGATCCCGCGGCGATCCCGCCCGAGGTTCGCTCCGTCTACCTGGAGGCTTCGCGCCGTGCGGTGCCGTCGATCGTCGCTGACTACCGGGCCTCGGCGACGATCGACGTCACGCACGATTCGGACGATCTTGCTCAGGGCAACAAACTGCGGATGCCGATGACGGTGGTCCAGCAGGACTGGGGCGCCGCACTCGGCTTCGACGCCGCCGCCCGCTGGAAGGCCTGGTCGACCGACCTCCACCACCAGACCACAAACGCCGGCCACTTCATGGCCGAGGAAGCACCCGACGAGATCACCACCGCAATCCGGGCACTCCTCAAGCGCTGAGGTACGTCGACTCACGCCGTGAGGTACGCCGACGACTCAGGCCGTGAGGTACGCCGTTGACTCGGTCAGGGCGTCGACGGCAGCGGTCAGGGACGTACTGATCAGCTGTCCGTCGCGCTTGACCGGCGTACCTCCGACCAGGACGGTGTCCACGTTGCCTGGATGGGCGGCGGTGACCACCGTCGCGACCGGATCGTGCAGACCGCCGACCAGGTTGATGTCCGTACTGCGGATCAGCAGGACGTCGGCCTTGTTGCCTACTGCGAGCGAACCGACGTCGGTCAGCCCGAGAGCGCGAGCACCGCAAACCGTCGCGAGCTGCAACACGTACGCGGCCGAGAACGTCTTGTAGCCAAGGGAAAGCAGCTCGTGCATCGCACGGAACATGTCACCGCCGGAGGTGGTCACGACATCGATCCCGAGGCTGAAGTCGACCCCGGCCGCACGGAGTCGGCCGGCGAGTGGCTGGCCCATCTCCATCCGCGCTTCGACCGTTGGGGTGACCGAGACGGCCGCGCCGGTGTCGGCGATCACCTTCAGTTCGGAGTCTGGAAGGTTGTTTCCGTGCACGTACAGGGTGTTCGGCCGAGTCAGGCCGGCGTCCCGTAGTTGCGTGATCGGATCCGGCGTCTGCGAACTGCTGCTGATGTGCACCACGACCGGCACCCCGAGCGAGTCGGCCAACTCCCAGTCCGCGCGTACCGTCTCGAACGGAGCGAACGACGGCCCGATCGCCGCCACCGCGAGACCGAGGCGCTCGGACCGGCGGCCCATGATCCGCCGCATCTCCCCTGCATCGACAACACCGCCGCTCAGCGGTGAAGGACCGTAGCCGAAGACGGCCCGGATCCCGCTGCGTTCCAGGGAATCCAGGGCCGCGTCGGCGTGTTCGGGCGACCGCTGAACGTGTGAATAGTCCTGCACTGTGGTGATCCCGGCGTCGAGGCACTCCAGCGCGCCGACGAGGTTGCCTGCTGCGACATCTTCGGCGCGGAACCTGGCGCCGTACCCGCCCAGCACTCGCTCGAAGTACACGCCGAGGTCCGCGTCGACCGTGATCCCGCGCAACGCGGTCTGCCACAGATGCCGATGCGTGTCGACGAACCCCGGCAGCACGATCCGCCCGGTCGCGTCGATCACCTCGGCATCCACGTCCAGCCCAGGTCCTACGGCCGCGATCCGCCCGTCCTCGATCAGTACGTCGGTCTCCGGCCGCACGACCACCTCCGGAAAGGTATCGATGACTGTCCCACCCTTGAGCAAACGCCTCACACACATCTCCCTCACTAGAAAGCTTTAGAGAAAGCTATCACCAAAGCATCCTAGTCTGTCCACAGGCAAGAGAAGGACGGAGTGCGAGCGGAGGCGGGGTGTGATGGGGTGTCAACCGTGAATGACGATCCGGTAGACCGGTTGATCGATTCCTGGTGGCAGGAGTTGCCCGAGGTGCTGTATCCGAGCAGCGAGCTGGCGAAGCGGATCATGGTGCTGGCTGGGCAGCTGAATGAGTCGACTCGGCAGGTGCTGCGCGAGCTGGGGCTGACGACGGCGGAGTTCGACGTGATCGTCTCGTTGCGGCGCGGCGGGTCGCCGTACCGGCAGAAGCCTTCGGAGCTGAGCCGGAATCTGCTGCTGTCGTCCGGCGGCACCAGCAACGTCACTAACCAGTTGGTACGCCGCGGACTCGTCGTACGCGAGCCGGACCCGGTCGACGGCCGCGGGACGCAGATCCAGTTGACGCCGGAGGGGATCAGGCTTGCCGAGCAGGCGGTGAAGGCGAGCTCGGCCGCACATCACGAGCTCTGGGCCGGCCTACCGGAAGGCACCGTCGAGCAGGCAGCCAAGGCGCTACGACCGCTGTTCAAGACCAAGGCGTAAGGCTCTTCAAGACCAAGACCAAGACCAAGACGTGACGAAGGGACCGATCCTCGGCGGATCGGTCCCTTCGGCTTCTCGTTGTTATCCGGCCTGGAAGAAGGCGCCTTTGAGGTAGTCGTGCACGGCGTCCTCCGACACCCGGAACGAACGACCCACCCGCACCGCGGGCAGCTCACCGGAGTGCACCAGCCGGTACACCGTCATCTTGGACACGCGCATGGCCGTGGCGACCTCCGCCACGGTCAGGAACTTCACCTCGGCGAGCGGCTGCTCACCACCGGACTTCTTTGATGCCATTGCGCACCGCACTTCCAGCACGGATCGTGCGCCGGCTTCCCCTCCGGCACCTCCGTCCGTGCATGCAACGAGCGTAGTGGCTGTTGGTGCGAATGGGAAAGAGGGGGACTTCTGTGACTCAACCGGGACCCGTTGCTGACTCAATACGTGGGATCAAGGCCTAACAAAGGGAAGCTGGCGTCGCGGGTGGCCTTGATCGCCCGGTCCAACCAGGTGTCCGGGTTGTAACCGGTCGACCAGTCGACATAGGTCGCGTCCCGGCCATCCGTCATCCGCACCGGCGCGACCCGCCCGAACCGGATCTGGACCTCCTCGCGCCACGAGTCCGGCACCGGCGTCAGCGGATCGATCGGGTTGCCCGCGACGATCGCGAGCAGATGAGTCCAGGCCCGCGGTACGACGTCGATGATCGCGTACCCACCGCCGCCGGTGGCGACCCACTTCCCGCCGGCCACCTCGTGCGCCAGATCGTGCAAGGCGAGGTACGCCGCGCGCTGACCGTCGATCGTCTTCGTCAAGTGGGCCAAGGGATCCTCGACATGCGAGTCGCACCCGTGCTGCGTCACCAGAACGCTCGGCCGGAACGCCTTCACCACATCCGGGACGATCGCGTGGAACGCTCGCAACCAGCCCGCGTCGCCCGTCCCCGGGGGCAGTGCGACGTTGACCGCCGTACCCTCGGCGTCCGGTCCGCCGGTCTCGCCGGGGCTGCCGGTACCAGGGAAGAGGGTGGTCGGCGACTCGTGCAGGCTGACCGTGAGCACCCGCGGATCGTTGTAGAAGACAGCCTGTACGCCGTCCCCGTGGTGCACGTCCACGTCGACGTACGCGACCCGCTCGGCGCCGTGGTCGAGCAGCCACTGGATGGCGATCGCGGGGTCGTTGTAGACGCAGAAACCGCTGGCCTGGTTGGGCATTGCGTGATGCAGGCCGCCGGAAATGTTCGCGGCATGCAGGACGTCGCCCTCCCAGACCGCGCGGGCGGCCTCGACCGAGGCGCCGACGATGTGCGCCGAGGCTTCGTGCATCTGCGGGAAGCAGTACGTGTCGGAGGTGCCCAAACCGTGGATGGGATCGGCCTCGTCAGGGTGGTCCCCCGCGCGCTTCACCGCAGCGACGTACTCGGGGGTGTGCACGGTCTCGAGCAGCGCATCGTCGGCTGTCGGCGCGGGCACGACCTTGAGCTCGTCGAGCACACCGAGCGCCCGCGCGAGCTTGATCGTGAGTTCCACCCGAATCGGACTCATCGGGTGCCCTCGACCGAAGTCGTACGCCGTCAACCCGTCGTCGAAGACCAGCATCGCCTCACCACTCATGCCCCCGACGATAACGGTCAGGCTTGCGGAAGTGGTTTGCCGAAGCGGCGGCTCATCCAGTAGGCGCCCCGCCGGGCGTGGAAGACGGTCATCAGGACGGCGCCGACAGCACCGGCGATCAGGGCCGAGGCAAGGTGGTCGCCGGCATGGGCGGCCGCGATCAGCGCGCCGGCAATCGCGAAGGCAGCCAGGCCGGCGATCGCGTTGTTGGTGGCCGAGTTGCCGGTCACGTTCGGGTACTCGCGGGCGGTGATGCCCTGGACGAAATGCGGGATGCCGTTGGTACCCATCAGGCCGGCCAGGAAGGTCAGCACAATCGCCTGGATCATCGAAGGTCCTCAATTCGGTCTACGTATGTTGACTGAACGGTAGACCGGACGAGGCCCCTCGGTCAACAGACGTAGACTGAGGGATGTGGCGACGAGAGTGGAACAGCGGCAGCGGACCGAGACCCGGATCCTGACGGCGGCGCGGCGGTTGTTCGGCGAGCACGGGTACGACCGGACCACGATCCGCGCGATCGCTTTCGAGGCCGGCAGCGATGCCGGGTTGGTGATGCGGTACTTCGGGTCCAAGGAGAAGCTGTTCGCGCAGGCAGCCGCGACGCCGGCAGACGGCCCGATCGAGGGCTCGCCGGAACAGATCGCCGAGCTGCTCACCGTCGCGTTGACCGAGAAGCTGGCGGACGAGCCGGGTGCGGCACTGGCTGCGCTGCGAGCGATGTTCAGCTATCCCGAGGCTGCCGACGAGGTGCGTGCGGCGATGACCGGCCAGCAGCGACAGATCGCCGCGCAGTTGCCGGGGGACGACGCGCTGCTGCGATCCGGGGTGATCGGCGCGCTGACGCTCGGGCTGGTGATCGGCCGGCATCTGGTCCGGCTGGACGGATTGGACGCGTCGCCAGAGGAACTGATGGCCGTAGCCGGCCCGCTCATCGAGGAGCTGGTAACAACAAACGGGCGGCGCGACACCCCTCCCCGGTCGCGCCGGCCCGTTAGTGGTCCAACGCCCGATTAATCGGTGCTGGACTGCAAAGCGTTACAGGATTCCCAGGTTGGTCCAGATTCAGCGCAGATTTCGGGTCGATTCCGGGGTGATCCGACTGCGGACAGTGAGATCCGGACTTGCGGGTTCCCGCGCCCAGGCCGCACAGTTCTTGCCGTGAGGCAAACGAAACCCAACCGGCGGCAAATCTTCACGGTGGGTGCGGCTGCAGCCGTCGCCACGGTGGCAGCCACCCAGACCGCATCAGCCACGACAGACATGACGATGTCCACTACTGCCACGTCGACCGGTCCGTACGGATCGGGCGTGCTCGGCTCCTGGGCCACCGGCACCCACGCCATCTCGACCACGACGCAGATCCGTCGCGTCCTGGACACCGACGGCGTGTACATGTTCGGCGACAGCATCTCCGTCCAGGACGGCAAGTCGCTCGCGACCCGGCTGCTGGGTCGCGACGGCAGCCAGATGGCCGTGAACAACTGGTCCAGCCGGCCGACCTCCGGCGCGGTCGATGTGCTGCAGCAGTGGGCGTCGGCGTACGGCCTGCCGCGGCGGATCCTGATGGCGAGCGGGTCCAACGACATCTTCGACCCACCGAAGTTCGCCGACCAGGTCGCCCGGGCGGTCAGCATCGTCGGCCGGAACCGGACGCTGTTCTGGGTCAACATCCAGGTCGTCCGCAAGGGTCTGACCGCGCCGGTGCAGCTCGCCGACCAGCGCAACAGCGCGTGGCTCAACATGCAGATGTACGACGCCCAGGAGAAGTACTCGAACCTGCGGATCATCCGCTGGGCCGAGTGGCTCTGGGTCAAGCCGTACCGACTGGCCAACTACCTGCGCGACGGCGTACACCCGTCGGTGCCGCTCGGTCAGGATGCCCGTAACGAGCTCATCGTTCAGTCGCTCACCCAGTGATACGCTGATGCCGTGAACACAAACTTGCAGCTGTGGTGGGCCGTCTAGGACGGTCCATCCCAGCGTGTTCGCACGCATCCAAAGGCCGTCTCGCCGAGGCGGCCTTTTTTGATGCCCCGGTGAGGTGGGCCACCAATCACCGAAAGGGAAGCATCATGACCTCGCTGTCCGGCATCACCCCGTCCGGCCGTCTGACGCTGGGCAACCACCTCGGCGCACTGCGCCGGTTCACCGACCCCGACGGGTTCTACTTCGTCGCGAACCTGCACGCGATGACGACCAGACACGACCCTCGAAGACTCGCCACGCTGACCCGCGAGTTCGCGACGCTGATGCTCGCGGCCGGCGTCCCCGAAGGCACGGTCTTCGTCCAGTCCGACGTACCCACGCATGCACAACTCGCCTATCTGCTGGAGTGCACGTCGTACGTCGGGGAGCTGTCGCGGATGATCCAGTACAAGGAGAAGGGCAACGGCCGGCCGATGACGCGGGCCTCGCTCTTCACGTACCCGTGCCTGATGGCCGCGGACATCCTGCTGTACGGCGCGGAGCGGGTCCCGGTCGGCGGCGACCAGGATCAACACGTCGAGCTTGCGCGCGACATCGCGATCCGGTTCAACCGCGAGTACGGCGAGACGTTCGTCGTACCGCAGCTGAACAAGGCCGCACTGGCGACGCGGGTGAAGGACCTGGCCAACCCGACCGCGAAGATGAGCAAATCCGATGCAGACGACGCGGTCGGCACGATCCGGCTGCTGGACCCGCCGGACGTGATCCGCCGGCAGGTAATGCGCGCGGTGACCGACTCCGACAACGAGGTCCGGCACGACGAGGCGAACAAGCCCGGAGTGACCAACCTGCTGGAGATCCTGGCCGCCTGCACCGACGGCGACCCGGTCGAGCTGGCCAAGTCGTATGCGTCGTACGGCGCTCTGAAGCAGGACGTCGCCGACGCGGTCCTGGCCGTGATCGAGCCGCTGCAGAAGGAGTACGCACGGCTGACGACCGATCCCGGCGCGATCGACCACCTGCTCGTGCAGGGCCGCGATCGGGCCCTCGAAGCGAGCACTCCCCGACTGCAGGCTGCGAGCCGGGCGATGGGTTTGGCAGGATCGGCTCCATGAAGATCCGCCCAGTTGTTCGCGTGGCCACGTTCAACCTCCGCAACTCCTCCGCACCGGACGGCGACAACGCCTGGCCGGTACGGCGGAAAGCGGCAGTGGCGGCGATCGAACAGCTGGACGCGGACGTGGTCGGGTTGCAGGAGGTGCTGCCCGACCAGCTCGAGTACCTGCGCTGGCGGTTCCCGAAGTCCGAGATCGTCGGCGCCGGCCGGGACGACGGGATGAGTGCGGGTGAGCACTCCCCCGTCCTGGTCCGGCCCGGCGACTGGCGGATCGAACGGCACGAGACCCGCTGGCTGTCCGACGACCCGGGTACGCCGGGATCGGTCGGCTGGGACGCGGACCTGACCCGGATCGCCACGCTGGTCTGGCTCCGCAACCGCACCGGTACGACGGTCGGCGTCGTGAACACGCACTACGACCATGCCGGCGAGGTCGCGCAACTGCAGTCGTCGCGGCTGATCGCCCGCTGGATCAACGGATCGCTGCCCTGGATCGTGATGGGCGACCTCAACGCCACCCCCGACTCCCCGCCGGTCAAGTCCCTGGTCAACTCCGGCTTGTCGCTCGCCGTACCGGCCGAGGCGGGCGGCAGCTGGCACAACTTCACCGGCGCCGTCGACGACGACCGCATCGATCACATTCTGGTGAGTTCGGCCTGGACTGTGACCGATGCGGCCGTTTCGCACTACTGTCCGGACGGGCGGGTGCCCAGCGACCACTGGCCCGTGGTTGCGACCTTAGAACTTCGCTAGTACTTCCTCGCGGAGCCGCTCCAGCGCGTCGAAGCGCCGGTTGCCGTCACCGAGGAAGGAATCCGGCACCAGCAGTTCGTCGATCCCGGCCGCCGGGTACTGCGCGACCACGTCGAGCACCTCCTGCGCCGAGCCCATGATCACGTGCGCACCACGGTCCTCGAGCCGCTGCTTGCGCTCGATCGCCTCGGTGTCACCCGGTACGACGATCTCCAGGAACGTCTGCGCGGAACGCCGTACCGTCTTCGGGTCGCGGCCGATTCGCTCGCAGTGCTTGGCGAAGACCTCACCCTTCTGCGCGGCCAGGTCCGGGCGACCCCAGTGGTTCCACTCGTCGGCATACTTCGCGACGATGCCGAGGGCAACCTTCTCGCCGGCGGCGCCGATCAGGATCGGAAGGTTGGCCGGCTTGGGTTCGCACGGTGCGTCGGTGAGTTGGTAGTAGGTGCCGTCGAAGGTCGTGCGGTCCTGGGTGAGCAGGCCCTTGATCACCTGGCAGGCCTCCTCGAACCGCTTGAGGCGCGGACCGATCGGCGGCAGCTCGATCCCGTACACCTCGTGCTCGTTGACCTGCCAGCCGGCGCCGATCCCGAGCACGAACCGGCCGTTCGCCATCTGGTCGATCGTCGCGGCCGCGTTCGCGACCACGGCCGGGTGCCGGTAGGTGTTGCCGAGCACCATCGACCCGACCCGCACCCGCTCGGTCCGGGCGACGATGCCGGCGATCAGCGCCAGACACTCGTTGACCGGGACACTCAGGTCGTCCCCGTTCTGCATGAAATGGTCAGCTATCCAAACCCCGTGCCATCCGGTCCGCTCGGCGTACTCCGCTCCTTCGAGCACGTCCTGCCAGGTCCGGGAGGCCGCAGGCCACAAAGAGAAGTCCATGCGGTCATCCTCTCTCTTGCGCGGCGAGGACAGCCTCTCCGTTCTCTTCTGCCCACTCTGTGAGCAGGCGGATCGGGCCCATCAGCGTGCGGCCGAGGGCGGTCAGCTCGTACTCGACGCGTGGCGGCACGCCGCCGTGATCAGTGCGCGTGACCAGGCCGTTCGCCTGCAACCGGCGCAGGGTCTGGGTGAGTACCTTCTTCGAGATGCCGCCGATCAGGTCGACCAGCTCCGAGTGCCGGCGGGCGTGATCGTTGAGTCCCCAGAGGACGACGACCGCCCACTTGTCCGCGATCACCTCGACCGCGAGGCGGGCGGGGCAATCGGCCAGGAAGATGTCGCCGGGTTCGACTCCGTACACAGCGCTCAGGGTACCCAGAGGTTCCCACGGCGGTGGCTAGCGTCGACGTCATGATTCCCGAATCCAGCTATCGGCTCTTCGAGGAGCCGAAGGACGTCACGATCGTCACCGTCGATCCGGACGGGTCGCCGCAGGCCTCGCTCGTGTGGGTCGAGCGCGACGGCGACGAGCTCCTGATCGGTCTGCAGGCGCCGCACCGCAAGACCCGCAACCTGTTCCGCGATCCGCGGGTGACGCTGCTGATCCAGGACGACCAGGTCAGCGCCCGCGGCATCACGCAGTACCTGCTCGTCCGCGGTACGGCGAAGCTGGAGGGGCCCGGGATCCCGGCCGAGTACAAGGCGCTGATGGATCGCGAGACGCAGCGCTACCTCGGCCTGCCCGAATTCCCTTTCGGCGAAGGGATCTGGGACACCGGCGTGATCGCCCGCATCACCGTCGACCGGATCAGCGGCGAAGGGCCGTGGATCAAATGACTCAGCTGACTCAGATGACGATGTGCCAGCGGAGCAGGAAGGCGCCGATGGAGAGGACGAGGTAGAGCAGGACGAGCAGGGCGCCGATGCCGGGGCGTGGGCGGTGGCGGCGTACCGGGGTGCCGTCGGCCTGTTGGCGGATCGCCTCCATCACGGCGCCGACCTCGGCGGTGCGGTCCTTCGGGATGCCGTTGATCTCGCTCTCGTCCCGGCCGCGGGTGAGTACGACGTTGTCGTCGCCGATCTCGATCGAGTCGACGTCCTGCCAGGCCAGGCTGCGGATCAGCATGCTGGTGCGGGCCTTCAGCGCCGTCTCGGTCAGCTCGACCCGGTAGAGCACGACGCCGCCGGCGACGCGGACGACCGATGCGCCGATGATCGTGAGCAGGCCGACCGCGAGCATGTCGCGGGCGCCCATCCACAGCCACGAGTTCAGTCCGGGCACGACGATGAACGGCAGGACGAACAGCGCCCAGGCCCACCACGGCGCGGGATCCAGCGGCACGCGCCAGGGTAATTGAGGCACGCCGGATTCCTGCGCGACCTCGGGTTGCTGCTGCGCAGGGGCGGTATCGGGCTTGACCGAACCATTACCCATGGGCGGGACCATAGCGACTCATCCCTCGAACACGGAAGGAACTGCGGCGACCAACCATAACGCCAGCAGTGCGAGAGGTGTTATTCGGCGGCTATTCGGCGGCGAGGTCCCGGGAACGGTTGCGGGCGGCCTCGATCGCCGACAGGAACGCTGCGCGCACCTTGTGGTCCTCGAGTTCGCGTACGGCGGCGGCCGTCGTACCACCCGGGGACGTCACGCGCTCCCGCAGTACTGTCGGGTGCTCGCCGGTCTCACGCAGCAGCTTCGCCGACCCGACGACGGTCTGTACGACGAGGTCGGTCGCCGTACTGCGCGGGAGCCCCATGTGCACGCCTGCCTCGATCATCGACTCGACCACGAAGAAGATGTACGCCGGACCGGACCCGGAGATCGCGGTCACCGCGTCCTGCTGCTTCTCCGGGACCCGGATGACCCGGCCGGTCGCGGCGAGCAGACTCTCGGCCAGCTCGAGGTGGCTCTCGTCGCAGTGTGAACCGCGGGAGATCGCGGCCATGCCTTCGTCGACCAGGGCCGGTGTGTTCGGCATGACCCGGACGACGGCGACGCCCTCGGGCAGTCGGGACTCGACGAACCCGGTGGTGATACCGGCGGCCAGGGAGATCACGGTCTGGGTCGGCTGGACTGCGGGGGCGATCTCGGCGAGCAGATCCGGCATGTCCTGCGGCTTCACCACCAGGACGAGCGTGTCCGCCTGCTTGGCCGCGTCCAGATTGGACACGACATCGACGCCGTACCGCTCACGCAGCTCGGCGGCGCGCTCCTCCCGGCGCTCGGTGATCAGGAGGTCCTCCGGTCGCCGCCCGGCCCGAATCAGCCCGGACAACAACGTCTCCCCCATCACTCCGGCCCCGAGAACGGCCACCTTTGCACTCATGGTGCACAGGTTACTGCTGCGAGCATGCCCTATTTCTTGCTGATCAAGGAGCGGGCGAAGAACTGCAGGTTGGCGGGGCGCTCGGCGAGCCGTCGTACCAGGTAGCCGTACCAGTCCTCGCCGTACGGGACGTAGATGCGGACGGTGTGACCCTCGCCGGCCAGGCGGAGCTGCTCCTCGGGGCGGATCCCGAACAGCATCTGGTACTCGTAGCTGCCCGGCTGCCGGTTGGCGCGGTCCGCGAGCGCGCCGGCGATCGAGATCAGCCGCGGGTCGTGGGAGGCGATCATCGGGTAGCCGGCGCCGTTCATCAGGATCTTCATCGCGCGGACGTACGCCTTGTCGACCTGGCGCTTCTCCTGGAACGCGACCGACTCCGGCTCCTTGTACGCGCCCTTGCAGAGCCGGACGCGGGAGCCGGCGTGGGCGAGGTCGCGGCAGTCGGCCTCGGTACGACGGAGGTAGGCCTGCAGGACCGCACCGGTCTCGGGGAAGTCCTGGCGCAGCTCGCGCAGGATGCCCAGCGTGGAGTCGGTGGTGGTGTGGTCCTCCATGTCGAGGGTCACCGTCGTACCGGCGTTGCGGGCCGCGTGGCAGATGGTCCGGGCGTTCTCCAGGGCAACCTTCTCGCCGTCGCCGGGCAGCGCCTGGCCGACCGCGGACAGCTTCACCGAGACCTCGGTGTTCGCGGTCAGGCCGGCGGCGGAGAGCTTCGTCAGTACGTCGAGGTACGCGTCCACGGTCGCGGTCGCCGCGGCCAGGTCGGTGACGTCCTCGCCGAGGTGGTCGAGGGTGACGTTCAGCCCGTTGCTGACCAGCTTCTCGGTGGCCAGCACGGCCTCCGGGTTGGTCTCACCGGCGACGAACCGCGCCACGATGCCGCTGGACACCGGCAGCGACGACACGGCCTTCTTGATCTGGGGGCTGCGGGACATGCCCAGCAGGACTCGCCGAAGCACTACGTTCTCCTCCTCGTCAACCCACATCTGCCAGTGGTGTCAGCAGGTTACGCGCGTGAACCTAACGCTCCCTAATCCTGTGGCGGGGACCACACCAGGGGGCCGACTGGTTCGATGGTCGCACCCCAGGTTGTTAGAGGATGCGCTCATGCCCATCTTCAAACGTCGCCGCCGGAACGCCGCGGATGCGGACCCGATCGGCGCGTTCTGGTCCTGGTGGTCCGCCACCGGCGCCGCGACCCTCGCCGACGCGGTCGCCCGCCGGCAGCCGGCCGACGCGAACGGGGAGCTGAACGAGCGGGTCGCCCGGATCCACCCCGACCTCGAATGGGAGCTCGGTCCGGGCCTGTCCTCCGAGCACGTGCTGATCATCACAGCCGCCGGCAACCCGGTGCAGCGGGCAGTCGCCCGGCGCTGGCTGCGCGCGGCCCCGCCGTCCGACCAGGTCTGGGAGTACGCCGACCTGCGCCGGCCCGGGCCCGCCGTGACGATCCAGTTCGACGGGCTTCCGCCGGTCGCGACCGACGAGTCGGTGGTGTCGATCGAACCCGACTCGGCGTCGGTGCACGTCGGCGTACATCACCCTGTGTTCGCGTCGCTGTCGGTGGATGCGCAGCGGCGGGTGACGTTCCTGATCCTCGATCTGGTGCTTGGTGAGGAGATGGTGGAGACGTGGGTTGGCGCGATCGACACGTTGCCTGCCCCGCCCGACGACGCGGTGCCGATCGAGTCGCTGCTGCCTGCGGTGGCTGGGTTCGCCGCGGAGCACACGCTGGAGGATGGCAGTCCGGCGTGGAAGATGCTGGAGGGTACGCGCGACGGGCAGCGGGTGATCGCCACGGCGGAGTACCCCTTGCGCTCGATCCGCCGGCCGCATTTGGATACCCACGTCGCGGTCTCGATCCACTACCCGGTCGTCCGCGACGACGGGCTGCCCGAGTCCGAGATGCTCGACGAACTCCGCGCCTTCGAAGACCACCTCACCGACCGGCTGGGCGGCTCGGGCAACCTCCTCGCCCACGAAACCTCCGCCGGCACCCGGGTCCTGCACTACTACACCGACGGCACCACGCCGGCCGACGCCCAACTCCAAGCAGCCACCACCGGCTGGCCCCACGGCAAAGTAACCCTCACCGTCACCCCCGACCCGGCTTGGCACAACGTCGCCCACCTCGCGGGCTGAGCTATCTGGGTTCGACGCGGAGGGTGGTCGCTCTTGCCGCAGGGCTGACGATTGCGCGGGTGGCTGATCCGTTGCCGTACTTCTTGTTGTAGGCCGCGTCGAGCTGGTCGTCGGCTGTGGTGTCGGGGATGTAGGTGACTTCGCGGGGCTTGCCGTCCCAGGAGATCGCGCCTTCGTGGTGACGGGTGACGCCCTTGTACCAAGCGCCTTCGGCGCCGCGGACCGATCGTACGTAGAGGCTGCCGTCCACGACGACGTGCCACACGATGGTGAGTGTCCGCAGCGATCCGTCCTGGCGTCGCCCGGCTACGCGGATCTCACTGATCCGGTCCAGGGTCCGCAGCTCTTCCGCAGTCCAAGTGCTCATCAGTTCCTGCTCCTTCGACCGGACAGACGCGCCGGTGGTGTCAGGCTTCGGGGATTGGGGTTCCGAACTTTGCCAGGGTGATGCTTTCGGGTTCTGGTCCGCCGCGCTTGCCGGTCTCGAGCTTGTCGATGGCTACGAGCTCGTCGGCGGTGAGTTCGAAGTCGAACACGTCGAGGTTCTGGGCGATCCGCTCGGGCTTGGTCGACTTGGGGATGACGGAGCGCCCCTGCTGGAGGCCCCAGCGAAGCAGCACCTGCGCCGGCGACTTGCCGTGAGCTCGGGAGATCTCGCCGATGACGGGATCTTCGAGGGCGCTGGTATGACCGCTGTCGCGGTAGAAGGTGATGCCGCCGATCGGCGACCAGGCCTGGTTGAGAATGCCGTGTTCGCTGTCGAACGCCTGGACCTCGCGCTGCTGGAAGTACAGGTGGATCTCGAGTTGATTGACCGCCGGAACCACGGTTGCGACGTCAAGGAGGGCGCGGAGGTGATCCACCATGAAGTTGCTGACGCCGATAGCGCGAACCTTGCCGTCGGCAAGCAGGGCTTCGAGGGCGCGGTAGGCGTCGAGGGTCTTGCCGAAGTCGCTCGGCAGCGGCTGGTGCAGGATGAACAGGTCGAGCTGGTCGACGCCGAGTTTGCCGGAGCTCTTGTCGAAGGCGTGCAGCGTCTCGTCATACCCGTAGTCGCTGATCCAGACCTTGGTCTCGATGAACAGCTCGCCTCGCGGGACACCGGAGTTGCGGATGGCCTCGCCGACTTCACGCTCGTTGCCGTACGCGGCGGCGGTGTCCACGTGGCGGTAGCCGACGTCCAGAGCCGCGGCGACCGCGGCGCGCGTCTCGTCCGGGGGTGTCTGGAAGACGCCGAGACCGAGGGCGGGCAGGTGAACGCCGTTGTTCAGCGTCAGGGTTTGCATCATCAGTCCTTAAGGCCAGGGGTGCGGATCAGCGACGGCGTCGTTCGGGGCGGAGTTCGTGGTCGCCGTAGCTGTTGTCGGCGGGGTTGACGGTCACGCCGGGCGCGACGATCTCGTCGATACGGTCGAGCACGTCCTGGGTCAGTACGACGTCCGCAGCCGGCAGGAATGATTCGAGCTGTTCCATCGTGCGGGGGCCGATGATGGCCGAGGTAACGCCGGGGTGGTTGATCACGAACGCGACCGCCAGCTCGATCAGGGTCAGGCCCGGCTGCTCGGCGAGCAGCGCCAGCTCCTCGACGATCTCGAGCTTGCGCTGGTTGGCCGGCGAGGACATATCGAAGCGGGCCGGCGGGCGTGCGGACGAGTTCGGAGCCGCGGCAGCGCCCTTGCGCCAGCGGCCTGAGAGCCAGCCACCCGCGAGAGGGCTGTAGGTGAGGGTGCCCATGCCGTGCCGGAGCACGGTAGGGAGGACGTCTTCCTCGATGCCGCGCACGAGCAGCGAGTACGGCGGCTGCTCGGTGACGAACCGCTGCAGGTTCCGCTCCCGGGCAGCCCACTGGGCTTCGACGATCTGGGAGCCGGAGTACGAGGACGAGCCGATGTAGCGGACCTTGCCTTGGTGAACCAGGTCGGAGAGGGCGCCGAGGGTCTCTTCGACGTCGGTGCCGGGGCTCGGGCGGTGGACCTGGTAGAGGTCGACATAGTCGGTGCCGAGCCGCCGCAGCGAGTTCTCGATCGCCTGGATGATCCAGCGGCGCGAGCCACCGCGCATGTTGGGGTCGTCCTGGCTCATCGGCATGAAGAACTTGGTGGCGAGGAACACCTCGTCACGCCGGCCGTCGAGTGCCTTGCCGACGATCTCCTCGGAGCCACCGGCCGAGTAGACGTCGGCGGTGTCGACGAAGTTGATGCCGGCGTCGAGCGCGCGGTGGATGATGCGGGTCGAGTCGGCGCGGTCGTCGTTGCCCCAGGGGCCGAACATCATCGCGCCGAGACACAGCGGGCTGACCTGGACGCCGGTGCGTCCCAGCGGTCGGAACTCCATGTTTTAGTCTTCCTTGTCGTCGGACCCGGCAACGGCCATGACTTCACGCTACGTCGTCGTACGGCGCGTGCCAGGCCCTGTCATTACCCCTCTCGAATGGACCTCAGGTGGGTGCAACCTGGGGTGGTGGGCTTTTCGTCTTGGGGGAGAGATGGAGAGTGGAGGGGCCGATGGCGGAGCGGGACCGGGAGTTTGTCGAGTTCGTCGAAGGGGCCAGTGCCTCGTTGCGGCGAACTGCGTTTCTGGTGTCGGGTGATCGGCATCGGGCCGACGACATCGTCCAGGACGCGCTGTACAAGCTGTACCTCGCCTGGCCGAAGGTACGTCGGGTCGGGAACACGCTGGCGTACGCCCGCCGGATGGTGATCAACGCGGCCCACGACGGTGGGCGGCGGCCGTGGCGGCGGGAGGTTGCGATCGCCGACGTACCGGATCGGGTCGATCACGACGACTTCGCGGCCGGGCATGCCGATCGGGACGAGGTGCTCGAGGCGTTGCGATCGCTCGGGCCGCGGCAGCGTGCCTGCGTCGTACTGCGGTACTACGAGGACCTGTCGGTCGAGCAGACCGCGGAGGTCCTCGGCTGCTCGCAGGGCACCGTGAAAAGTCAGGCATCACGTGGTCTCGACACTCTCCGACGAGCCATTGACCAACGGCGAACGAGCCGGGCGCTGTGAAGGAGAACGAGATGGAAGACGTAGAGGTGGTCAGCGCCGAGCTCCACCGGCTTGCCGACTCGGAGCCGCTGGACCCCTTCGACACGAACCGGGTGGTCGAACGCGGCCGCCGTGGACGGCGCCGGCGCAAGCTGTTCGGCGTAGGCGGAGCGGTCGCCGGTGTGGCCGCGATCGCGATCACCGCGAGCCTGCTGCCCAACCTGTCGTCGGCGAAGCCGGAGCCGGGGGTCGCGGAGCACAAGCCGCAGAACCCGCTGTTCCTGCCGGTTCCGGGTGTCCCCTTCGGTGAGGCGGGCGCCGATCAGCGGATCACGAAGGCCGAGGCCACCCGCCGCTGCTCCTTGCGGTACCCGGAGGAGAAGCGCCCGCTCCAGGGCGGCGACCCGGGGGTTCGGTCCGGACACCTGATGATGTACGACGTCAAAAACGGTCAGAAGTTCGCGCAGTGCATCGTCCCCGGTGGCGACAAGCCCACGGCAGCGTTGGCCGCGGCGGCGGCGAAGGACCCGCTGCCGGTCAGCAGCGCGGACAAACTGCGGAACTGCTCGGTGATCGCCTGGATCGACCTCACCGACTGGCAGGTGGTGGCATCCGACCAATCGAAGACCCTCGGGCGGGCGGAGCTGGTAGCAATCTCTCCTTCCGGGCACAAGGTCGTCGACTGCGGATTGTCGGCCGACGAGGAATTCCCGGGGGTCGCTGAGAGCAGCACGTCCTTCGCGACACTGACGAATCTCAACGGAAGCGACCCGGTGCTCGACCCGTCCGACAGGTCCGTCCGTACGGACATGTACGTCGCCGGCGGTGGCGGCGGGGGCTGCACCAACGGGATCTGCACGACCTACGGGATGACCGGCTGGGGCCGGGTCAAGTCGAAGGCGGCCACCACGATCCGGATCCGGATCGGATCCAGCCCGGTGTACAAGGTCCCGGTCGGCCAGGGCGGCTGGTTCGCGTTCACCTGGTCCACGAAGGCGAAGTACAACATCAAGGACCAGCCGAAGGTCGGGGCCTACGACAAGGCCGGCAAGCTGGTCAAGAAGTTCTAAGCGGTACGACGTTTGAGGGTGGCGGCGCCCAGTCCGAGCGCGGCGAGAATGAAGCCGAGCACGACCAGGGCGTCGCCACCCGTGCCAGTGGTGAACCCGTTGCCCTTGGCAACTCCTAGTACTGCGTCGACGGCATAAGACAATGGCAGTACGTCGCTGATGCCGTGCAGGACTGTGGGCAGCTGGTCGCGCGGGACGAGCAGTCCGCAGAGCAGGATCTGCGGGATCATCACGGCCGGCATCATCTGGACGGCCTGGAACTCGGTCGCGGCGAACGCGCTGGCGAACAGGCCTAGCGCCGTACCGAGAACGCCGTCGAGGACCGCGACCACGCCGAGCTGCCAGGCGTCGCCCTGGATGTTCAGATCCAAGAGATACAAGGCGATCGAGACCACGACGACCGCTTGGACGACGGCGATCAGCGCGAAGGCGAGCGCGTACCCGAGCAGGAAGTCGAGCTTGCCCATCGGCATCGTGAACAGCCGGGACAGTGTGCCGCTCGACCGCTCGCGCAGGGTCGCGACGGACGTGACGACGAACATGATGATCGACGGGAACACCGCCAGCAACGGTCCCCCGACCCGATCGAACGTCCCCGGCGAGTCGTGGAACATCCACCACATCAGGCTGACCAGCAACGCCGGCAGCACGATCAGCATCGCCACTGTCCGGTGGTCCCGCCGCAACTGGGCAAGCACCCGGGCCGCAACCGCGAACGTCACGCGCGGAGTCATCGCGCACCAGCCTTCCGGTCGATCAGGGTGAGGAACGCCTGCTCGATCTCCGCAGTACCAGCCGAGGCGAGCAAACCTTGAGGAGTGTCGTCGGCCAGCAGATCGCCGTCGCGCAACAGCAGGAGCCGATCGCAGCGCGAGGCCTCGTCCATCACGTGACTCGAGACGAGGAGCGTCGCACCGGCATCGGCCAGCCGGTGGAAGAGCTCCCACAGATCGCGACGCAGGACCGGGTCCAGCCCGACCGTTGGCTCGTCCAGCACCAGGAGTTCTGGGCTGCCGAGGAGCGCAGCAGCCAATGATGCGCGGGAGCGTTGACCGCCGGATAGCCGGTCGACGCGGGCGTTGGCGTGGCTGGTCAGGTCGACGGCCTCGATCACCCGCTCGACGTCGGACGACGGTACGCCGAGGACCGCGGCGAAGAAGCGCATGTTCTCTGTGACGGTCAGATCGCCGTACACACTGGGCTCCTGGGTCACGTACCCGATCCGGCCGCGCAGTTTGGGCGCACCCGCGGGCAACCCGAGGACGGACACGTCGCCGGTCACGTGAGCCTGCAGCCCGACCATCGCGCGGATCAGCGTCGTCTTGCCGCAGCCGGACGGCCCGAGCAGCCCCGTCACCGACCCGGCCCGGAGGTCGAACCCGACCCCGTGCAGGACCTCCCGGTCGCCGCGCACCACCACGACGTCCCGGCAACTCACCGCGTTTTTCATCATGTGATGAATTTAGCGGGTACGTCGACCTGCCGCAACAGCTCGTTGGTCAGACGACGGCGTACCCGGTGGCGGCACTCAGCGCACTCAGCGACGGGTCGCCGTACTGCTTGCGGAGTTCACCGAACCGCTGCACCTTGTCCTCGCCGAAGCGCGCGATCTCCGCGGCGTACGTGTCGCCGGAGAGGAAGACCGGCGGGGTGCGTTTGCTGTGGAACTTGTCGGCGTACATGACCAGTTCCTCCTCCGGCGTCCGCGGCAGGTAGTCGTCGACAGGGATCGGCAACACCTGACGTACGACGTCCTCCCGGGTGATGCCAACCCCGGTGTGACAGGACGCGAATCGGCAGATCTCGACCGGGAATCCCAGCGAGGCAAGGAGTTCGTGCCCGAGTACGCCGTGCCGGACATACGCGGAAGAATCGAGCCGGTAGACGCCGATGTCGTGCAGCAGGGCGCCCGCGCGGACCAGATCGGTGTCGATGTCCAGCCCGTCGAAGAACTGCTCAGCGACCGAACACACCAACTGGCAGTGCTCAAACACGCTGTCGAACGCTGCCCGAGTCGGCGCATGATCCCGGTGCAAATCCAGGATCTCGCTGTCGGTCGGGACCTGCATCAGCCGGTCAAATGCTGTTGGAGGACAGGCGCCAATCGGTCGATCAGCGTCTCGATATCAACAGACGCGACCGGCTCGAGCCCGACCAGGTAGCGGACGATCGCGGCCCCGACCAGCTGGGAGGCGACCAGGCCGACCCGGAGCTGCGCGTCGGGTACGTCGAGCACCTGCGAGATCGGCTGGATGATCATCTGGCCGATGCCTTCACGCATCATCCGGGCCACCTCGTCGCTGGTGAGGATGCTGCGGAACAACGCCTTCATCCGCTGCGCCCCCTCCGGCGACTCCCAGATGCCGAGGAAGACGGTCGCGACCCGGCGGCCGATCTCCTCCCGCGGCCCGTCCAGGATCTGCGCTGCGATCTGGCGCGGGTCGACCGGGATCGCCATCGCCTCGATGAACAGCTCGTCCTTGCTGTCGAAGTAGTGGTGCACCAGCGCCGCGTCGACGCCGGCCTGCCGCGCGACCGCGCGGATCGAGGTGGCCGAGAACCCCTTGTCCGCAAAGGATTCCCGGGCCGCCTGGACGATCTCTCCCCGGGTGTCCGGTCCGCCCGGGCGGCGTCCCGGCGTACGTCGGGGAGCTGTCACGGAATCAGCTCCGAGATCTCACCGTCCGACGACACGGCGAACGACGTACGCCGGGACGCGGTCCGGACGAAGTGTTTGCGGGTGAACTCCAGCGACTCGACCAGGTCGACCTCGCGCTCGGACCGGCTGGTCGCGCGGCGGGTGTTGATCTCGATGATGATGTGCCCACGGAAGTCCTGGTTCGCCAGCACGCCCAACAGGTCCGCGGCGCGCTGCGTCCCGCGGCCCGGCACCAGGTGCTCGTCCTTCGCGGAGCCGGTCCCGTCGGTCAGGTGGACGTGGGTGAGGCTGTCGCCCATCGTCGCGGCCAGCTCGACGCAGTCCTGTTCGGCGGTCGATGCGTGCGACAGGTCAAGGGTGGTGTGGGCGTAGGACTGCTCGGTCGGGTCCCAGCTCGGCGCGTACGCCTGCAGGCCCTTGCCCGGCGCGCGCCACGGGTACATGTTCTCGACCGCGAGCGTCACGCCGGTTTCGGCCTCCAGCCGGGCGATCCCCTCGACGAACCCACGCGCGTAGTCCCGCTGCCAGCGAAACGGCGGGTGTACGACGACCACGTCCGCACCGAGCTCCTTCGCCGCCTCGGCGCTGCGTTCGAGCTTGCTCCACGGGTCGGTCCCCCAGACCCGCTGCATGATCAGCAGGGTCGGCGCGTGCAGCGCGAGCACCGGCAGCTGGTGATAGTCGACCAGCCGCTGGATCGCGTCGATCTGGGTGCTCAGCGGATCGATACCGATCATCACCTCGACACCGTCGTACCCGAGCCGGGCAGCGAGCTCGAAGCCGCTGGCGGTCGACTCGGGGTAGACGGACGCGGTGGACAAGCCGATCTTGGCGGCGGTCGTACGGGAGTTCATTGGGTCACCGGGGTTGCAGCTGGTCGAGCCGGGAGAGGATGACGCCCTCGCGGAGCGCCCACGGGCAGACCTCGAGCGCGGGCAGGTCGAACAGGTCCATCACGGCGTCCGCGACCAGCGCGCCGGCGACCAACTGCGACGACCGGCCGGCCGAGACCCCGGGCAGCGCGGCCCGCTCGGCAGCCGTCATCTTGGTCAGCTTCGGGATCCAGTCGTTCAGGTCGTCGCGGTTCAGCGTGCGCGGCACGTACGGTCCGTCGGCCGACGGCGCCGCACCGGAGATCCGGGCCAGCGAGCGGAAGGTCTTGCTGGTCGCGACCGAACGCTGCGGCTTGCCGGCCCGCAGCACCGGACCGGCGACCGCGGCCAACTCGAGCCGGATCCGCCGTCGCAGGGCCCGCACCTGGTCCTTGTCCGGCGGGTCCGCGGTCAGGGCCTCGCGGGTCAGCCGGCCGGCGCCGAGCTGTACCGACACTGCAATGGTCGGCTGCTCGTCGGATCCGGCCGCGATCTCCAGCGACCCGCCACCGATGTCGAACACGGCCAGGCGACCAGAGGACCAACCGAACCATCGACGTACCGCAAGGAACGTCAGCCGGGCCTCCTCGTCGCCGCTCAGCACCTCGAGGTCAACGCCCGTCTCGGAGCGGACCCGGTCCAGCACCTTCTCGCCGTTCGGCGCCTCGCGCAGCGCGGACGTGGCGAACGCGAGCAACGACTCACAGCCCTTGTCCTCGGCCAGCGTGACCGCTTCCTTGGTGAACGCGATCAGCCCGTCAGCGCCGGACTGGTCGATCTTCCCGTCCTTGTCGAGGTGCTCGGCCAGCCGGAGCTCGGTCTTGTGCGAGTACGCCGGGAGAGGCGCGGCACCACGGTGCGCGTCCACCACGAGCAGGTGAACAGTGTTTGATCCCACGTCGAGTACGCCGAGCCGCATACCCTCCACGCTACTGGACGGCGGGTCGTAGGCAGAGTTCACGGTTGTGGCGGGAAGGCGCGTAGGCTTTCTGGGTGCCTGAGGTTTCTCTCGATTTCCCCCGCGCCTGGGTCGAGTTCGTCGACCCCGACGACTCCGACCAGGTCTTCCGCTGCGACCTGACCTGGCTGACGTCCAACTGGACCTGCATCTTCGGCGGTGGCTGCCAGGGGATCTACAAGGGCCGTCCGAACGACGGCTGTTGCACCCTGGGCGCGCACTTCTCCGACGCCGACGACGAGAAGCGGGTGAAGAAGTACGCCAAGGAGCTCGGCAAGGACGAGTGGCAGTTCCGCAAGGAAGGCCGGAGCAACGGCTGGGTCGAGACCGACGACGAGGGTGAGCGCAAGACCCGGGTCTGGGACGGCGCCTGCATCTTCCTGAACCGGCCGGGCTTCGAAGGCGGCGCGGGCTGCGCGCTGCACGGGCTGGCGCTGAAGCGCGGCGTGCACTTCGTCGAGACCAAGCCGGACGTCTGCTGGCAGCTGCCGATCCGGCGCACCTTCCGCGAGGTCGAGCGCCCGGACGGTACGACGTACACCGAGGTCGGCATCGCCGAGTACGACCGGCGTGGCTGGGGCCCGGGCGGTCACGACCTGGACTGGTACTGCACCGGCAACACCGAGGCGCACATCGGCGTCGAGCCGGTCTTCGAGTCCAGCAAGGTCGAGCTGCAGACGCTGATGGGCCTCAAGGCGTACGACGTACTCGCGGACCTGTGCCGCCAGCGCCTGGAGGCGGCGCGGCCGTTGCTGCCGCACCCAGCGTCTATGTAGTGATCTTGCCGTTCTCGACGAGCCACCCGATCGCGTCCAGGGTGGCCTCGAGGGCGGAGTAGCGCGGCCGGAAGCCGAGCAGGCGGGCCGCCTTGTCCATCGAGCAGTTCGGACTGTGCTCGATGTGGTCCCTGGTGGCGCCCGCGTCCTGATCGGAAACGGTCCGGCGCCACTCGTCCCAGGCTCCGAACGTCAGTTGGGCTTCCTGACCGAACCAGCCGGCCACGCCCTCGGCGTACCCGCGCAGCGTCACCGCGTCGCCGGCGACCGCGTGGAAGCTCTCGCCGACCGCTGTCGAACGGCTCGCGATCGCGGCCAGGAAGACGCCTGCCACGTCGGCGGCGTGGACCGGGTTGAGTGTCTCCAGGCCGAAGTTCGGCAGCAGTACGCCGGAGCCCTGGGCAAGCTTGTCGAAGACACCGAGATCGAAGTTGCCGGCCGGGTTGACCGGCGTCCAGCCGGGCCCGCAGATGTGACCGGGGTGGACGATCGTGACCGGCAGTCCGTCACGGCGTGCCATGCCGAGCAGATAAGCCTCGATCGCCGCCTTCTGTACGCCGTAGTCGCCGAACGGTCTGCGCGGCGTGTCCTCGCGGGTCGGGACGACCACGCTCGGGCCGTGCACCCAGATCGTGCCGCAGTGCAGGAGGTGCTGGATCTTTCCCTGCACGGCCTCGGCCAGCTGCCGGGCGCTGTCCTCGGTGAAGCAGATCAGGTCGATCACCACGTCCGGGCTCAGCTCGGCGACCCGCTGCCCGAAGGTCCCGGCAGCGTCCTCCGCCGCTCGGTCGACCTGGATCAGCTCGACCCGCTGCCAGGCTCCGTCCGAGTGGTACGGCGTACGTTCGCCGCGACTAAGCACCGTGACCTGATGACCGAGGCGGACCAGCTCCGGGACCAGGTAGGTGCCGATATGACCGGTGCCTCCGATGACGACGGTACGCATGGTCCTGAGCCTAACGACACACCCGAAGCCGCAACTGTCGGTGGGTGAGGACACAATGACTGGCATGCGTCTGGATCATCTGTCGTACGCGTGCGGGCCGGATGGTTGCCGCGCGACCGTCGAGCGGTTGTCGGCGCTGCTCGGAGCGGAGTTCGTCGACGGCGGTGTGCACCCGCGCTTCGGCACGGTGAACCACATCCTGCCGCTGGAGAACGACCGCTACATCGAAGTCGTCGACGTGCTCGACCACCCGGCGTCCGACAAGGCGCCGTTCGGTCAGGCGGTCCGCGCCCGGAAGGAGCTGGGCGGCGGCTGGCTCGGCTGGGTGGTCGCGGTCCCCGACATGGGGGCGATGGAGCAGCGCCTCGGCCGGCAGGCGGTCCCGGGTAACCGGCACCGGCCCGACGGGGTGAACCTGACCTGGCGGCAGATCGGCGTGAAGGGTCTGATCGCGGATCCGCAGCTGCCGTTCTTCATCCACTGGGACGACCTCGGCGAGCACCCGTCGATCGGCGGCAAGGACGTCAAGCTCACCGCCCTCGAGATCGCCGGCGACCCGGCCCGCGTCACCGAGTGGATCGGCCACCCGGCCGACCATCTCCTCGACGACCTCGACGTCGGCTGGATCGGCCCCAACGGCCAACCCGGCTTGGTCGCCGCGGTCTTCACCACGCCGAACGGAATCGTTCGGCTGTAGCTCGCTACTGGTGGCGGGTGCGGAAGGCGGCCTTCTTCGACTGGTTGCCGCAGGTGCCCATCGAGCACCAGCGGCGGGTGCCGGGGCGCGAGGCGTCCAGGAAGATCGCGCCGCAGTCGGGATTCGCGCAGTCTCGGACTCGCTCGAGCATCGGTGACGTGACCAGGTCGAGCGCATCACGCGCGACCAGCGCGAGTACCGCAGTGACTGGCTCGTCGGCCGTCCACTGCAACTGCCCGGCGGAGTCCAGCCGAGGCTGCGGGACCGGCTCTGCGGCCGCACGGTTGACCCGGCTCCGCGCCGACTGCACAACTGTGTCACCGGATCGCGCTGCAGCGAGCAGGTCGTAGATCCCCTCGCGTAGCGCCTGAGCCTGGACGACCTGCGCATGCCCCGGGGTCGAGTCCTTGGGCGTGACCGGGCCGAAGTCGGCGATCCAGGCGGCGAGCGCCTCGGCGTCCGGCAGTTCTTCGGCGGCTTCCGGCGTACCGCGCAGGCGCAGCGTCCGGACGAAGTCGAGGCAGAGCCGTCCCGCGCCCTGCCGGAACTGAGTCTCCACACCTGCCACCGTACCCCACGGAACCGGTTTAACTGGTACCGTTCGGGAACCAGTCAAACCGGTTCCTTGGAGGATGGCATGCGCCGGTCCCTGCTCCTGACGATGGCGATCGCCTGCGGTGTGGCAGTGGCGAACGTGTACTTCCCGCAGGCGATGACTCCGCTGATCGCCCGCGGACTGGACGTCTCGACGGGTACGGCGGCTTTGGTGCCGACGGCAACTCAGCTCGGGTACGCCGCGGGCATCGCGCTGCTCGTCCCGCTCGGAGACAGGCTCGCCCACCGCCCGTTCGTGGCCGGACTGCTCGCCGTCACCACAGTCGGATCGGTGGTGGCCGGCCTCGCTCCGACTCTGCCTGTTCTGCTCGGCGCGGCGATCCTGATCGGCATCGCGACCGTCGTACCGCAGGTGCTTCTCCCGCTGGCGGCGTCTCTGGTGGAGCCGGAGCGGCGTGGCGCGGTGACCGGTCTGCTGCTATCGGGCCTGCTCGCCGGGATCCTGCTGGCGCGCGCATTCGGCGGCCTGCTCGGCGACTGGCTCGGATGGCGTACGCCGTACCTCGTCGCGGCCGTACTCACGGCAACCCTGGCTGTGGTGCTCGTTCGGGTCCTCCCCGCGACGACGCCGGCTTCCCGGGAGAGCTACCCGGCTCTGGTTGCCATGCCGCTCCGTTTGCTCCGCCGCGAACCGGAGCTACGCCGGTCCTGCCTCTATCAGGCGCTCATGTTCGGTGGGTTCACGGCGGCGTGGACCAGCCTGACCCTGCTGATCACCGGACCGACCTTCCGACTGAGTGCGAGTGTCGTCGGCCTGGTCGCGCTGGTCGGAGCCGCCAGCGCGTTCGCCACCGCCTGGGCCGGCCGCCAAGCCGACCGACGCGGCCCGGATGCCGTGAACCTGCTCAGCTTCCTCGGCGCGATCGGTGCGGCCGCGATCCTTACCGCCGCCACGCTGGGTGGCGTCGCGGGACTCGTGGCCGTCATCCTCGGCATGCTCCTGCTCGATGTCGCCGTACAAACCGGCCAGGTCGCCAACCAGACCAGGATCTTCGCCCTCGATCCCGCCGTACGCAGCCGGCTGAACACCGCCTACATGACCGCGGCCTTCCTGGGCGGCACAGTCGGCTCGTGGTTGGGCGTCCATGCCTATCTCCGCTACGGCTGGTTCACCATCCCCAGCCTCATCGCCCTCACAGCCTCGATCGCGCTACTCCGCCACCTACGCCGTTCGCGTTCGCTAGTGGATGTTCTCGAGGTCGGCCAGTGAGGTCTCGAGGTGGCCGAGCATGCGTTGCAGGTGCGGGACGGTTCGGCGGTCGCCGATCAGGCCGAAGTGCAGGTGGTGGTCGTAGCTGGTCACGCTGATGTTGAGCGCCTGGCCATTGAGCACGATGCTGGCCGGGTACATCCCGAGCAGCCGCGAACGGTTCCAGTACAGCGGACTCTCGGCCGGGCCCGGCACATTCGAGATGACCACGTTGTACGGCGGCGTCGTACGGCCGGCCACGCCCGGTAGGACCGCGGCCGGGCCGGCGACGCCGAAGCCGAGAGCGCCGACGATCAGGTTCTGCAGCGGACTGAGGTCGGACAGCGTGGCCTTGCCGTAGGCGGTCGAGGCCATGATCCGGCGGATCCGGCGCTCCGGGTCCGCCTGGTCGGTGGCAAGGTCCGCGATCAACGTGGCGAGCGAGTTGCCTCCGCCGGGCGCACCGTCGCGGTCGCGCAACGAGACCGGGACCATGGCCGTCAACGGCTTGTCCGGCAGGGCGTTCAGCTCGAGCAGATAGTTGCGCAAGGCCCCTGAACACATCGCCAGCAGAACGTCGTTCAGCGTCGCACCGGTGATCGCCCGGACCTTCTCCAGCCGCTCGATCGGCCAGGACTGTGCCGCGAACCGGCGGGCGCCGGTCACCGGCTGGTTGAAGATCGTCTTCGGCGCCTGGAACGGCATCGTCGAGTGCAGCAGGCTCTTCACCCCGGCCAGCGGAAGCCCGGCCAGACCTGCCAGCGTCTTGACCGCGTCGGCCGGCATCCGGGTGATCGACGGAAGCCACCCGGTCGCGGGAACAGGACCGGTGGCCTTCGGCGGCAGCGCGTACGTCGCCGGCATGCCGGTCCGGGTGGGGTCGGCGGTGAGGGTGTCCTGCATCCAGCGGAGCGCGGTGACGCCGTCGATCATCGAGTGGTGGATCTTGCTGTAGATCGCGAACCGGCGGCCCTCGACACCCTCGATCAGGTGCATCTCCCAGAGCGGACGGTGGCGGTCCAGCAACGTCCCGTGCAGGCGGCTGGTCAGCTCGAACAGCTCGCGGTACCGGCCCGGACGGGGCAGCGCGGACAACCGGACGTGGTACTCGAGGTCGATCTCGTCGTCCTGCTCCCAGGACCAGTACCCGAGGTCAAGCGATCGATTGCGGATCCGGCGCGCGAACACCGGATTCACCTCCGCGCCCGCGATCATCTCGTGGTACAGCCGCGAGACGAAGTCCCGTGAGCTCTCCGGGAACACATGGTCCCGGCCGGCCCCCTCCGGCAGCTCGAACAACATCAGCCCACCGACATGCATGGGCTGCTCCCGAGTTTCGCCACCCAGGAACATCGCATCCAGCGGCCCCACCACGGTCATGGCTCCTCCGGCTTCCCGACCCGACCCCTGACGGTTCATCGTTCGCCAGGTCGGGCCGGGTCGTCTACCCCTGCTAACAGGGATAACGGAGATTTTGTTATCCCCTCAGTTACTGAAGAGGCAGTGAACTTCAGTCGAGGGGGCGGTAGTTGACGCCGATCTTCTCGATCCGGGTCAGGTGCGGGCGGAGGCGGGTGAGGAACTCGTCGTACGAGACCTTCGGGGAGCCCCAGGCGCGCTCGGCGAAGGCGGACAGCCGCGGCAGGAGCATGTAGCCGACCTGGTCGGGGCCCTCCATGTACTCGGTCCAGATCTGGCACTGGGTGCCGACGATCAGCGCCTTCTCCTCGTCGGTCAGCGACTCCGGGATCACCTCGAAGTCGTAGACCTTCTCCAGCGGGATGAAGTTGCCGATGGCAAGCGGTTCGGTCTTCGGGTCGCCCTGGTAGTAGTCGAAGTACACCGACTCGCACGGCGCCATCACGACCTCGTGGCCCGCCTTCGCCGCGACCTCTCCGCGCTCGGCGCTCCGCCAGGCCATGATGACCGCGTCCTTCGGGCAGTCGGTCTCGACCATCTCGTCCCAGCCGACCAGGCGGCGACCCTCCTCGGCCAGCACCTCCGCGACCTGCGCGGTGAACCAGCCCTGCAGCTGACCAGCCTCGTCCAGCCCGAGCTCGGCCTGCCGCTTCTGCGCCGCCTCCGACTCGGCCCACTGCACCGACGGGCACTCGTCTCCGCCGAGGTGCACGTAGGGCGAGGGAAAGATGTCGAGGACCTCACGCAGCACGGTCTTCACGAACTCGACGGTCGCGTCGTTCACGTTCAGCACGTCTTCGCTGATGCCCCAGTACTGCCGGACGGTCAGCTGCTGGTCCGGGTGATTGCCAAGCTCCGGGTACGCCGTGATGGCGGCCTGCATGTGACCGGGCAGATCGATCTCCGGGACGACCGTGATCCCGCGGTCGGCGGCGTACCGGACGATCTCGCGCAGGTCGTCCTTGGTGTAGAACCCGCCGTGCCGCTTGCCGTCGTACTCGAAGTCCTTCTGGCCGCGCGACATCTTGCCGACCATGGTCTCGTCCCGCCACGCACCGACCTCGGTGAGCTTCGGGTACGCCTCGATCTCGACCCGCCAGCCCTGGTCGTCGGTGAGGTGGAAGTGCAGCACGTTCAGCCGGTGCAGCGCGAGTACGTCGATGATCTTGAGGACGAACTCCTTCGGCATGAAGTGCCGGGCGACGTCGAGCATCATCCCGCGCCAGGCGAACCGCGGCTCGTCGTCGATCCGGACCAGCGGCACCGCGACCTTGCCGGTTTCGTCGGTCCGCTCGGCGGCCTCGACCAGCTGCGCGTACGTCGTCTCGGCGTGCCGGAGCGCGTCCTCGGAACCGGCTGTCAACCGGGCGCCGTCGGTGCTGACGTCGATGCGGTACTCGTTCGCGCCGAGGTTCTCGACCACGTCCCGGACGGCCTCGCCGACCGGGTCGGCGGCGATCCACTGCCCTTCGGTGACGGTGAGTTCGCGCGGGGCAGGGACGATCGCGATGTCGGACATCCGGACTCCAGGGGAGCGTGGGTCGATTTATGTCAGGACGATCCTATATCCGCCCGGAACTGCGCAGAACCCATCCTGCCGAGCATTAACAATCGCCCTGCCTTCGCCGTCAGGTTCATGAGAGGGTTTGCGCGTGACAAGCGAGCGGCAGCGGACGACGCTGCGGGTTCTGGTGGCGAGCAACGCGCTCGGCGGCGTCGCGACGGCCAGTGGGTTCGCGGTCGCCGGCCTGCTCGCGGAGAAGGTCTCCGGCTCCACCTCGCTGGCCGGACTGGTCGCCACGTCGACCACGCTGGGCGCCGCGATCCTCGCCGTACCGCTGGCCAAGCTGGCGCGGTCCCACGGCCGCAGGGTGTCACTGTCGACCGGGTACCTCATCGCCTTCGTGGGCGCCGGGCTGACGATCTTCGCCGCACAGATCGGGTCCCTGGCCTTGCTGCTGGCTGCCGGCTGTCTGTTCGGCAGCGGCTCCGCGTCCAACCTGCAATCCAGGTACGCCGCTACGGACGCCGCCGAGCCCAGCCGGATCGCCCGTTCGCTCGGGCTGGTCGTCTGGGCCACCACGATCGGCGTGATCGTCGGACCGAACCTGACCGGTGTCGGCGGCTCGATCGGCGCGTCACTCGGCGTCCTGGCGCTGGCCGGTCCCTATCTCTTCTCGGTCGTCGCATTCGGCCTCAGCGCGGCCACCGTCTGGGTCGGCATGCGTAGTCAGGTGCGGCCGACGAAGGTGCAGCGCCAGCCGTTGGCCGAGACCTTCCGGCAGGTGATGGCCATCCCGCACGCCCGGCTGGGGTTGCTGGCCATTGCTACAGCACATGCGGTGATGGTCGGCGTGATGTCGATGACCTCAGTACACCTACGGCACCACGGCGCGTCCCTGACCATCGTCGGCTTCGTCATCAGCGGACATGTGGCCGGCATGTACGCGCTGTCGCCACTGACCGGCTTGCTGGCCGACCGGCTCGGCCGCATCCCGACAATCGGCATCGGCCTCGGCATCCTCGCGGTCGCGATGGCGCTGGCCGCTGTCGCACCGGACGACGCCCACGTCCTCACCGGACTCGCCCTGTTCACGCTGGGCCTCGGTTGGTCCGCCTGTCTGGTCGCCGGCTCCACTCTGCTGTCCCGGTCCGTTCCGGACGAGATCCGCACCTCAGCTCAGGGTCTGTCCGACCTCACCATGGGCGTCCTGGCTTCCCTTTCGGGCACAGCCGCCGGCCCGGTCCTCGCCTACCTCGGCTTCCACTGGTTAGCCATCTTCTGCGGCCTCCTGCTGATCCCGGTCGCCCTGCTCGCGGCACTAACCACGCAGCAGATGCAGCGTGCGTGAGCCTGGCCGAAAACCGATGCTCTGGTAGAGCGCCCGCGCCTGCGGGTACCCGTCATCGCCTCGCGGACAGACGACGGCCCTGGTCCCACCTGCCTCCCGCAACGCGTGCAGTGCGGCCAGGTTGACCGCCGCTCCAAGTCCCCGCCGCCGGTACGCCGGGGCGCACCCGACGGGCTCGACCAGCCCGACCTGGTGCTGCTCGTCCAGCCAGATCAGCGCCGAGGCGACGAACTCTCCGGCCTCGTTCTCAACCACCCAGTCCAGCTCGGGCCGATAGGGCCAGGTCGACATCACCTCGGCCAGGTCTTCGTCGGTCACGTTCGACGGCCCCAAGTCGGACCAGGCGGCGCGGTGCGCAGCGCCCCGCTTCGCGACCTCGTCCGGGCGCGCGTGCCGCAGCGTCAGCCCTTCGGGCACGACGGGTTCCGGCAGTGCGTCCACCGAAATCCAGTGGTGGGTGTAGTACGGCGCATCGTCGTCACGCCGGAAACCGGCCGACTCCAGTGCAGCCAGCAGGTGCTTCTCGGTCTCCAGTACGCCGGCAGCCAGGTTCGGCCCGTCCGCGGTCGCCTGGAACCACTCGACGACGCCGGCGGCGAGGTCCGGCCGCTCCGGGTCGACGGTCATCAGCAGATGGCTCGGCTGGTGGAGCCACCCCCACGCCACGACGTCGCCGCCGTCCCGCCAGACCGCCGTACGCCACCTGTCCTCCGACCGGCGGGCGTTCACGCTGCGCTCCCAGGCGACGTCCCCGAGGTGCAACCGGGACGCTGGGCTCCAGGTCCGCTGGACGAGCTCCTGCATGTCACTGAGGCCATCACGGCCGGCGTACTCGGTCATCTGCACGGAGGGCAGCCTCGCAGGCCCGGCAGGTCACCTCAACTGCATTAGGCTCGAGCGTCGTGAGCATTGCGGAGGGTGGGATTCCTAGTCCCAACATCTGGCAGCACCCGAAAGTGTACGAGATCGAGAACCGGGCGGTGGATCCGGACGGGGTGATCGAGCCGGCGATCCGGGCGATCCGGGACTGGGCCGGGGCGACGGTGCTCGACATCGGGTGCGGGACCGGGTTCCACCTGCCGAAGTTCGCTGCGACGGCTGGGCAGGTGATCGGAGTCGAGCCGCACGGTGCGTTGGCGGAGGCTGCTCGGCGGCGTACGCGCGCGTTGCCGAATGTCGACGTACGGCAAGGTACGGCGCAACGGCTGCCGGTGGCGGACTCGTCGGTCGACGTGATGCATGCGCGGTGGGCGTACTTCTTCGGACCGGGCTGCGAACCCGGGCTGGCCGAGCTGGACCGGGTGATGCGGCACGGCGGGACCGCGTTCGTGATCGACAACGACGGCGGCCGGTCGACGTTCGGCCGCTGGTTCAGTACGTCGTACCCGATGATCAAGCCCGAGGTGGTCGAGCGGTTCTGGACCGACCGCGGCTGGCGCCGGACGCCGCTGGACATGGGCTGGCGGTTCGAGAACCGGGCGGACTTCGAGGCGGTGGTGAAGATCGAGTTCACGCCGAAGGACGCCCAGCGGATCATCGCCTCGCACCAAGGGTCCGAGGTGGACTACGCGATCAACATGTGGAGTAGGAGCTTCTAGCGACACTCCGTGGTCTACAGAGTGACCTCCGTGCTCATAGGGTTGACGAACCACTCGACGGGCTTTTCTGGGGAGGCACCAGCCACGGATGGACGGACTGCTGCTCGAACGCGTGCCGGGGTTGCCGGAGCGGCTCCGGGTCGACGTAGGTGAGCAGCGTGCGGTCGTCGTACCGCAGGCCGCCGACCGTCGCCGGCTGGCCGACATCGTGACCGGACTGGACGACCCACCCCGCGGAGCGCTCGTACTGGCCGGCGGATCGGTCCGACTGGTACCGGCCGAAGGCGGACTGCTCCCCCATCTGACCGTGCTTGGCAACGTGATCCACGGCCACCGGACCATGCACTCGGTCACCAAACAAGCGGCCCGCGAGGAGAGCCTGGTCAAGGTCATCAGCTGTGGGCTCGAGGACGTCCAGGACCGCTATCCGCACGAGATCACCCCCGGGCGTCGTCGGCTGGCCGGAGTGGCCCGAGCACTCGGCGCGTACCCGCGGGCGATCGTGCTGGAGGATGCGGTCGGTCTGCCCACCTGGGGATCGCTCCTGTCGATCCGGCCCAACCCCGACCTCGCTTCGGCCGCTCTCCTGCTCATCACGACCAATGCGTCGCGTACTACCGGCTTTGTCGATGTTGAGTAGTCGTAGAGCGTTCCTGGCGACCACGGGCACGCTCCTGCTCGCTGGATGCTCAAGTGACGTGCTGGGACTGCGGCGTGCGGTGCGGGTGGCCGTCAGCTGGAGCGGGCAGGAGCTGCGCGCGTTCCACAAGGTCCTGGACGGTCTGGGCACGCTGGACTATCCGGTCGAGGTCGTACCGCTCGGCGACGACATCTCGACCGCTTTCGCTACCCGCTCCACTCGCCGGCCGGACGTCGTCATGCTGCCGCAACCAGGTCTGGTCCCACGTCACCTCGACGACCTGGAGCCCATCCCCGACGACCTGGCTCCACTCGGCCGGGCCCGTCTGTGGAAAGACCTCCTGGTCCACGACGGGACGACGTACGGCGTGCCTTTCAAGACTGCTCACAAGTCCGCGGTCTGGTACCGGCCGTCGCTGTTCCAGCAGGTCGGCGTACAACCGCCTCGGCTGTGGTCGGACTGGCTAACGCTGAACCGGACGCTGACGCAGGCCGGTGTCACACCGTTGTCGCTGGCAGCAGGTGACGGCTGGGTGCTGACCGACTTCCTGGAGAACATCCTGCTCGGTATCGCGCCCAGTGTGTACGAAGGTCTTGCTACAGCGACCGATCCGCGTCCGTCTCAGCAACCGCAGTTCGCTGCTGCCCTGCGGTTGCTGGGGACGATGTGGTCGGCACCTGACGTGTTGGCGGGTGGCGTGAAGGAGTCACTCGTTCAGCAGTTCCCGGATGCGCTGATCGAGGTGTTCGGTCATCGCCGGGCTGCCATGGTGCTGGCGTCCGACTTTGCCGAGCCGGTGGTCCGTTCGTTCGCTGCGGATCCCAATGACATCGGGCTGTTCACGTTCCCACCGATGGGGCCGGGAGCCGCGGCACCGGTCGTTGTCGGTGGTGACGTGATGGTGCTGCAGGAGCCGACCACGGACGACGCGCGAGACCTGGTACGCCGGTTGTCCGCGCCGACCGCTGCCGATCCATGGATCAAGGAGGGCGGGTTCCTGGTCGACGGACGGGTCACCGGGTACTCCCCCGAGCTCACCCGACTCGCGGAGCAGCTGACCAAACCGGGAGAACAACTGCACTTCGACCTGTCCGACCGGCTCGGCCGGCTCGGTGACATCAACGGGCTGTGGCGAGTGCTCACCGACTTCCTGATCGAGGTGGGTGGTCGCGGGGCTGCCGTCGTACCAGGGGCTGTGGACGACGCTGTGGCCGAGATGCGCAAGGTGGAGGAGGGCTGATGGGGTTGCAGACCAACGGCCTGTCCCTCGAGGTCGTCGGCCGGGAGATCACCGGGCGCCCGGTGCCTGGCAAACCACGCCGGCCGGCCGGTCCGTACCTACTAGGGTTGCCGGCGTTGCTGCTGAGCTGCCTGCTGCTGGTGCCGATCGGGGTGACGGTGGTGGCGGCGTTCCGGACGCCGGGCGGGTTCGGGTTCGGCAACTTCGCGGTGATGGGCGACCCGGGCGCATTGCGTGCTGTGGGCAACAGTTTGTTGTGGGTGCTGGTCGCGTTCGGGATCGTCGTGGTCGGGTTTCTCCTTGCCCTGTTGAGTTATCGGCTGCCTGCGGTGACGACTTACCTGCAACCCGCGCTCGTGATCCCGTTCGCGGTGTCGGTGCTCGTGTCCGGTGCGACGTTCCGGCTGCTCTTCGACCCGACGCCGGAGCGTGGGACGGTTACGGCGGTCTGGACGCGGTTGTTCGGGACGAGTCCGGTGTGGCTCGGACCTGGTCTGTTCTGGCTGGTCCTGGTGTCCGCGTTCGGCTGGACGTGGCTCGGGTACGTCGTGTCGCTCTTCCGGGCCGGTCTGGATGCGATACCGGACGACGTGACCAGGACCATCACTGCCGAGGGTGTGCGGGGCTGGAGACGGCTGCGGGCGTTGGAGATCCCGTTGCTGCGACCGATCACCGGAGTGGTCACGCTGACAGTGGTGATCGCGGCAGTGCGGGTGTTCGACCTGGTGCTGATCGTCGTACCAGGGTCGATGCAGCGGTCCGCCGACGTACTAGGGCTGAACTGGTGGCGGGCGACGACCACTGGTGACGACACCGGGCGTACGGCGGCTCTTGGCGTCGTACTGTTCGCGATCGTCGCGGCGGTCGGGCTGATCGGTGTCCGTGGGTTGCGCCGGCGTCGGTGGGCGATGCCGGTGACCGTCGTACGGCCGGATCCGACGCTGGAGCGGCCTAAGCCGGGCAGAGTGGTACGGCGGTATGGCTGGCTGACCGGGTTAGCGGTGGCGCTGGTGTGGATCTTCCCTGCCGTGGTGCTTGTGGCTACTGCGTTCCACTCACCGGACGTCGCCGGTGTGCGCGGTTGGTGGTCGGTGTCGGGACTCGGGTTCTCGTCGTTCGCTGCTGCCGCCAACGTCGGGTTGTTCCGCGCCTTGCTGTCCACGCTGATCATTGCGGCCGCAGCCACGGCAGTACTACTGGTCATCGCCGTACCAACGGCCTATCTGGTCGCCTGGGGTGGCCTGCCGACGCGGCTCGGTCGGGTTGTGATGGCTGTGTTCGTGGTGCTGGCTGTGACACCGGTGCAGATGTACGCCGCTCCGCTGCGGGATGCGATCGACGCGGCAGGACTGGCCGGGTCGCGGATCGCACTGGCGTTGGTGCATGCGGCTGCTGGTCTTCCGTTTGCTGTGCTGTTGCTGCGGTCCGCGTTCGCGTCCGCCCCACCTGCGTTGGTGTCCGAGGCGCTGCAGGGTCCGGTGCGGCAGAGCGCCGTACTAGCGACTGTGCAGCGGACGTACCGTCCTGCGCTGATCGCTGTTGCGGTGCTGGAGTTCGCACTGGTGTGGAACGACTTCATCGTCGGGTTCCTGATCAGTGGTCCGGGTACAACGCCGCTGTCGCTGGTGTTGTGGGGTGAGGCGCGACAGTTCTCCGCGTCCAGCGGACCGGTCGCCGCTGCGGCCGTGGTCGCGTCGGTCGTGCCGGCGGTTCTGATGCTGTCGTTCTGGCGGACTGTGGTGCGCGGACTCACGACGGGGAGTCGCCCATGAGCGAAGAAGAGGCGAAACCGCCGGAGAAACCGCCGGAGCCGGCCGGGACGCGGGGTTTCCGCTTCTTCATCGGCACGGTGGCTTTTGGACTGCTCACTGGCCTTGCATCGGAGTTGCTGAACCAGAGCCTCGACAGCGGCGGGTTGGTGCAGTGGATCGGTCTCGGCATCACGGCGCTGCTCGGCGTGGTCACGCTGATCGAGTACGGCCCGACGCTCTGGCGTTCACGGCAGCAGGGCGGCGACAGCGCTCCTGAACTGCGGGCGACCGCTGAGGAGGCCGAGCAGTGGATGATCGCGCTCGGCTCCCACGCCGGCGGGATGGCAGCCGCCGAGTGGTACGCCCTCAACGAGGAGTGGCTCCGTGAGCGGCTGATGACCGAGAAGCCGCACGTCGACACCATCGATGACTTCGCCCGCATCTGCGACTCTCTCGAGGCCTGGTACGTACGACGTGCCAATCCGGACGCGCTGCTTCAACTGAGTGACCTACTGAGTGCTGCTGCGGAGGTCTGCGGACGCCGTGACCTTGCCGAGCTGGCTGCGGCTCGCGCGGCAACGGCGTACCGGATGCTGGGTGACCTGGACACGGCGAGCACGCGGCTCGGCATCTCGGACAACATCGCTACCCACAGCCGTACCGCGTCCGCGATGACGATGCGGCGACAGGTCGAACGAGCCCTGCTGCACCTGGCCCGCGCAGAACGCGCACCGGCCGGCAACGACCGCGACGAGGCCGTCCTGAACGCACGCGACCGACTGGACGACGCCAGGCTCAAACGACCCGGTCCGGACCTTGCGGCGGAGATTGCGATCTCGATCAACCTCGCTGTCGTGCACCTGTACCAACTGGACGCAGAGGCCGCGCTGGACCAGCTGCGACCGGCCGTTGCCCGAGCAGCATCAGCAGGCGACCTCAGCGGCCAGGCACACGCACTCGAACTCATGGGCATGGCCGCGTGGATGCAACGCAACCCGCACGAAGCCACCAGCCGATGGGAGCAGGCCGCCCACCTGTACGCCGAGATCGACGAACGCGAAGGCCACGGCCGCTGCCTCCAGCACCTCGGCTCCGCCGCCGTCAACGAGGGCCGTCTGGACTCTGCCCTCGAACTCCTCGAACAGAGCGCGCTGCTGCGTACGTCGGAGAGCGAGATCCTCACCAAGTACCTCGAGGCGGCCCGCCAAACCACCGACCCCCCGATCGTCGCCGACGACCCACCACGCCGTACCGCGGCCCACTGGCTGAAACGCCTCTTCCGTCGCTGAACGGATTTGTCGGACGCGCCGTCTAGGTTGATTCCATGGCGAAGGCGGCGATACAGGCGAAGAGCAAATCGGCGTATGCGTGCTCGGAGTGTGGATGGACCTCGGCGCGGTGGATCGGGCGGTGCGGCGAGTGCCAGGCCTGGGGCACGGTCGCCGAGGTCGGTGCGCCGAAGGCTGCCCGGATCACCGCGGGTCCGGTGTCGTCGCCGGCGATGCCGATCGGCAAGGTGTCCGCGATCGAGGCCGAGTCCCGCCCGACCGGCATCGGCGAGCTCGACCGCGTGCTCGGCGGCGGCGTCGTACCTGGCGCCGTGATCCTGCTCGCAGGTGAGCCCGGCGTCGGGAAGTCCACGCTGCTGCTGGAAGTCGCGGCGCAATCGGCGCGCGGCGGCCAGCGGACCTTGTATGTGTCCGGCGAGGAGTCGGCCGCCCAAGTGCGGTTGAGGGCCGGCCGGACCGACGCGCTCGTCGACGAGCTGTACCTCGCTGCCGAGACCGATCTCGGCGCCGTCGTCGGCCAGGTCGACGCGGTCGAGCCGACGTTCCTGGTGATCGACTCGGTGCAGACGATGGCGCACCCGGAGGTCGACGGCGCGCCTGGCGGGGTGACCCAGGTCCGCGAGGTGACCGGTGCCCTGGTCCGGCTCGCGAAGGAGCGGCACATCGCGGTCGTGCTGGTCGGTCACGTGACCAAGGACGGCGCGATCGCGGGTCCGCGGATGCTGGAGCACCTGGTCGACGTCGTGCTCGCGTTCGACGGCGACCGGCACTCCGGGTTCCGGATGGTGCGCGCGACGAAGAACCGGTTCGGCCCGTCGGACGAGGTCGGCTGCTTCGACATGGTCGACACCGGGATCGTCGAGGTGACCGACCCGACCGGCCTGTTCGTGTCCGAGCACGCCGAGCCGGTCGCCGGCACCTGTGTGACGGTGATGATGGAAGGTCGCCGCCCGCTGCTGGCCGAGGTTCAGGCGCTGGTCGGCCCGTCCGCCGCGCCACAGCCGCGCCGGACCACATCCGGGCTGGAGTCATCCCGGGTCGCGATGGTCCTCGCCGTGCTGGGCAACCGCGTCGGGCTGAAGCTGACCGACCGGGAGGTGTACGTCGCGACTGTCGGCGGCGTGAAGATCACCGAGCCGGTCGCCGACCTCGCGGTTGCGATCGCGGTCGCGTCCTCGGTGATGGACAAACCGATCCACCCCGGACTTGTCGCGATCGGCGAGGTCGGCCTGGCCGGCGAGGTCCGCCGGGTCGGCGGTCTGGAGAAACGGCTCGCGGAAGCGGCCCGGCTCGGGTTCACCAAGGCGATCGTCCCGGCCGACATCCCGAACCGGAGCAAAGACCTCAAGCCGATGGACATCCAGAAGAAGTACGGCCTCCGCACCTTCGCCGCCCCCGACCTCCCCTCGGCCCTGCTGGCCGCCGGTCTCGCTTGACCGCTGTGTTCCGGACCACAGCTGAGACGGGGGATCCACAGCGGACGGGTCAGGAACGTACTCTGGGGGCGCCCCCACCGGGTTCAACGTCGAACCCGGGATGTACGCCGGATGACCGCAGGAGCACCTGATGACCGGATCAAGAGTTGTCGCGCTCGGCCACTACCAGCCGGAGCGGGTGCTCACCAACGCAGAGCTCGCCACCATGGTCGAGACCAACGACGAGTGGATCCAGAGCCGCGTCGGCATCCGGGAGCGCCGGATCGCGGCCCCCGACGAGCAGGTCGACGAGATGGCCTGGCGGGCCGCCGACAAGGCCGTCGCGAACGCGGGCATCGACTCCTCCGAGATCGACTACGTCGTCGTCGCGACCTGTACCGCGATCGACCGGTCGCCGAACATGGCCGCCCGGGTCGCTGCGCGCCTCGGCCTCGGCAACCCGGCCGCGATCGACCTGAACACCGCGTGCTCGGGCTTCGCCTACGCGCTGGCGACCGCCGACCAGGCCATCCGGGCCGGCGCCGCCACCAAGGCTCTGGTCATCGGCGTCGAGAAGCTCAGCGACTGGACGGACTGGACCGACCGCACCACCTGCGTGCTGATCGGCGACGGCGCCGGCGCGGCCGTGCTGGTCGCGAGTGACGAGCCCGAGGTCGGTCCGGTGGTGTGGGGTTCGGTGCCGGAGATGTCGGACGCGGTCCGGATCGAGGGACGCGACGGCCCGTTCGCGCAGGAAGGCCTGAGCGTCTTCCGCTGGGCCACCACGCAGCTGCCGGAGATCGCGAAGCAGGTCTGCGAGAAGGCCGGCCTGAAGCCGGAGGAGCTCGGCGGCGTCGTCCTGCACCAGGCGAACCTGCGCATCATCGAGCCGCTCGCGAAGCGGCTCGGCGCGGTCAACGCGGTGGTCGCCAAGGACGTCGTGGAGTCCGGCAACACCTCGGCCGCGAGCATTCCGATCGCGTTGTCGAAGCTGGTCGAGAAGCGGGAGATTCCGTCCGGCGCGCCGGTGCTGCTGTTCGGATTCGGCGGCGGCCTCTCGTACGCCGGTCAGGTCATCCGCTGCCCCTGACGCGACAGGCGTCGTACCTGGGTGCCACGGATTCACGCGGAGAACCAGTACTGCACGGTCCGGATGCACGATCCGGTGCACGCGCAACCGCAAGTTCGGCTCGGACCACACCGGGCCCGGCCGACGCAGCGGCAGTTATCCGCACAACTGCATCCGCGTAACCGCATAGACTCAGGTTCCGTGGCACCGAACACGGACAAGAACAGCACCGGCGCCCGCTTGCGCGCGACACTCGCGGCGGTAGCGCCCGGCACCGAACTGCGCGAAGGCCTGGAACGAATCCTGCGCGGCCGGACCGGCGCACTGATCGTGCTCGGTCATGACAAGGCCGTGGACGCGATCGCCACCGGCGGCTTCGAGATCGATATCGAGTTCACCGCGACGGGGTTGCGTGAGCTCAGCAAGATGGACGGCGCGATCGTCCTCGACCGCGACGCGACCCGGCTGATCCAGGCCGCCGTACACCTGATGCCGGACCCGGCGATCGTCACGCAGGAGACCGGCACCCGGCACCGGACCGCCGACCGGGTCGCGCGGCAGACCGGGTTCCCGGTGATCTCGGTGTCGCAGTCGATGCACATCATCGCGCTGTACGTCGACGACCAGCGCTACGTACTCGAGGACTCCGGCGCGATCCTGTCCCGCGCCAACCAGGCTCTGGCAACCCTCGAGCGGTACAAGCTGCGCCTCGACGAGGTGTCCGGCACGCTGTCCGCCCTCGAGATCGAGGACCTGGTCACGGTTCGCGACGTGGCCGCGGTCGCGCAGCGGCTGGAGATGGTCCGCCGGATCGCCACTGAGATCGACGGGTACGTCGTCGAGCTCGGCACCGACGGCCGGCTGCTCACTCTGCAGCTGAACGAACTCGTCGCCGGAGTCGCCGGCGAACGCGAGCTCGTCGTCCGCGACTATCTCCCGCCGGCCACCGGTCGCCGAGCCAAGACGGCAGACGACGTACTGCTCGAGCTGGACGCGGTCAGCCCGACGGACCTGCTCGACATCGGCCAGGTCGCCCGCGCCCTGCAGCTCGGTGGGGCCGAGCAGCTCGACGCTGCCGTCACTCCGCGCGGCTACCGGCTGCTGGCCAAGGTGCCGCGACTGCCGGGCGCCGTGATCGATCGGTTGATCGAGCACTTCGGCCACCTACAGAAGTTGCTCGCAGCAAGCATCGACGACCTGCAGACAGTCGAGGGCGTCGGCGAGAACCGCGCCCGCACGGTCCGCGAGGGCCTGTCCCGGCTGGCCGAGTCCAGCATCCTGGAACGCTACGTCTGACCACCTGCGGTAACCAGACGCCTTCGGTTCGTGAAAGAACCGGGGGCGTCTTGCATTTCGGCGCGGATCGTCTAATACTCCACATGGAACATTTGGCGCGGAACAATCCGTCTGGAGGATCATGGCCGACCTCACCCCGCTGGCGATCTCGGTGCTGGCGTTGCTCGAGGAGAAGCCGATGCACGCCTACGAGATGTACCAACTGCTCGTCAGCCGGCACAACCACCGGATCGTCAAGGTCCGGCCCGGCTCGCTGTACCACACGGTCGAGCGGCTGGCCGGGCAGGAATTCGTGCGTGCGACCGGCACCGAGCGGGCCGGGAACCGCCCCGAGCGGACGACGTACGAGATCACCCCGGCCGGCAGCGAGGCGCTGGTCCGGCGGGTCGAGAGCGGTATCGAGACCTTCGCCTACGAGTACCCGATCTTCCCGGTGTTCCTGGCCGAGGCGCACAACCTCGACGCCGAGGACGCCGTACTGCGGTTCCGCCGCCGGATCGAGGACCTGGACTGCTGGCTGGCCGATCTGGAGAAGGCCCTCAGCGGAGCCCAGGCCCGGGACGTGCCCGAGCCGTACTGGATTGCCGGCAGCTATGTCCGCATGCAGGTCATGGCGGAACGCGACTGGCTCACCACCACCATCGAACGTATCGAGAGCAAGGACCTGGAATGGCAACCGGACAAGACACAGTGAGGCCCGAGGTGCGGCCGTGGCCGGCGTTGTGGGCGCTGGTGCTCGGCTTCTTCATGATCCTGGTCGACTCGACCATCGTCTCGGTCGCGACCCCCGCGATCCTCGAGGATCTCGGGTCCGACGTCGGCACGGTGGTCTGGGTGACCAGCGCCTACCTGCTCGCGTACGCCGTACCGCTGCTCATCACCGGACGCCTCGGCGACCGGATCGGACCCAAGAAGCTCTACCTGACCGGGCTCGCGCTATTCACACTCGCGTCGGTCTGGTGCGGGCTGACGAACTCGATCGAGATGCTGATCGTGGCCCGGGTGTTCCAGGGTCTCGGCGCCTCGATGATGACGCCGCAGACGATGGCGGTGATCACCCGGATCTTCCCGCCGAACCAGCGCGGCCGGGCGATGAGCCTGTGGGGCGCGACGGCCGGCGTGGCGACGCTGGTCGGCCCGATCCTCGGCGGTGTGCTGGTCGACGGGCTCGGCTGGCAGTGGATCTTCTTCATCAACGCGCCGATCGGCGTGATCGGGTTCGTGCTGGCGATGCGGCTGGTGCCGGACCTGCCGACGCACGAGCACAAGTTCGACCTGATCGGCGTCGTACTGAGCGCGGTCGGATTGTTCCTGCTGGTGTTCGGGATCCAGGAAGGGCAGAAGTACGACTGGGGACAGATCAAGGGCCCGATCTCGGTGTGGGGCCTGATCATCGCCGGCATCGTCGTACTCGTGGCCTTCGTGATCTGGCAGTCCCAGAACAAGGGCGAGCCGCTGCTGCCACTGGGGTTGTTCAAGGACCGCAACTTCTCGCTGGCGAACGTCGCGATCACCACCGTCGGGTTCGCGATCACCGCGATGGCGTTCCCGCTGATGCTGTACGCGCAGGCGGTCCGCGGGCTGTCGCCGACCAGGTCGGCGCTGCTGCTGGTGCCAATGGCCGTCATCTCCGGTGCGCTGGCGCCGTTCGTCGGCCGGCTGGTCGACCGGACGCCGCCGCGATTCATCGCCGGGTTCGGGCTGCTGTGCTGCGCGGTGTCGATGTTCTGGATGAGCCAGGTGATCGAGCCCGACGTGGCGATCTGGAAGCTGCTGCTGCCGATCGCGCTGCTGGGTGTCGCCAACGGCTTCATGTGGGCGCCGATCGGCACGACCGCAACCCGGAACCTGCCGATGCACCAGGCCGGGGCCGGCGCGGGCGTTTACAACACGACCCGGCAGGTCGGCGCGGTGCTCGGCAGTGCGAGCATCGCCGTACTGATGGAGTCGCGGCTGGCGCACAACCTGCCGGGGATGCCCGGCGGTGCGGCGGCTGAAGGTTTCTCGGGCGGCAAGTTGCCGGAGGCGGTGCGGCAGGGATTCAGCGACGCGATGGCGCAGGCGCTCGTGCTACCTGCTTTGGTGCTGGTGATCGGGTTGGTCGCAGCGCTGCTGTTCGTGGCGCCGTCCCACCTGCAGAAGCAGCCCGCCACTGCGGCGCAGCCGGCTGATCAGACGACCTGAAAAGCCTGTGCGCTCGACAGATGGCCGTCGTACTCGGCCTTGACGACATAGGTTCCGGGCTTGGCGACCGGTTGACCCGGTAGACAGCCAGGCCCGGACCGATGTCCGTTCCAGGGCACGGTGATCGCCGACTGCTTGCCCTTAGCAACAACCAGGGTGGCGGGCTGGATCGCCTTCGCACACTGGGTCGTGCTCCAGATCAGGTCCTTGCCCGACATCACCGTGACGGTCAGGGTGTCGGTGCCGATCGTTGCCTTGCACCCGTCACCGAGCGGGGCCAGCTGGACGACGAAGTTCAGCACGGAGCCGGAGACGATCTTCCGGTTCCCCGGCAGCGCGTCGATCCGGAGGTCCGAGCCCTTGCAGGTCAGGTCCGCGGGTGGCGTGGTCTTCGTCGGCGTCGGAGTCTTGGACGGCGTTCGAGACGGCGTCGTACTGGCGCCTGTATTGGGAGCTGTGCTCGGTCCGGTGGCCGGCGGGGCGCCGGACGGGTTCGGCTGGGGGTCCGTCGCGGCTGTGTTCCGGGCGTCGTCGCCACCGCCGGAGAAGAGCCGGGAGAGCAGGAAGACCAGCAGCACTACAACCGCGAGCACCAGTCCCCGGCGGAACCAGTACACGCTGGCGGGCAGGTGCCCGACCGGACGGAGCAGGCTGCTCATGAAGCGCACTCTAGTATCGGCCCCGTGCTGGACCACTCAGGCTCGCCGCTAGCCGCCGCTCTCCACGACCCGGTACTGCGTTGGTACGACGCCAACGCGCGAGTGCTGCCGTGGCGGGAGGCGGGTGCTGGGGCGTGGGCGGTGATGGTCAGCGAGTTCATGTTGCAGCAGACACCGGTCAATCGGGTGCTACCGGCGTACCGGAGCTGGCTGGAGCGTTGGCCGAAGCCGGTGGACCTCGCCGCAGAGGCGCCTGGTGAGGCTGTGAGGGCCTGGGACCGGCTCGGGTACCCACGGCGCGCCCTCCGGCTGCACGCGGCCGCTCAGGCGATTGTGGAGCGTCATGGCGGCGAGGTGCCGGACGACCACGCGGCACTGCTCGCACTACCCGGCGTCGGGACGTACACAGCCGCCGCGATCGCGTCGTTTGCCTTCGGCCAACGTCACGCGGTCGTCGACACCAACGTGCGCCGCGTACTCGCCCGAGCCCTGACCGGCGTAGCCCAGCCGAGCATCTCCCCCACCGCCGCCGACCAACGCCTGGCCGCGACCGCACTACCCGCCGACGAATCCACAGCCGCTCGCTGGGCAGTGGCCTCCATGGAACTAGGCGCCCTCATCTGCACCGCCCGTACGCCGCGATGCGCCGACTGCCCGATCCGCACCCAATGCGCCTGGGTCCTGGCCGGCAGCCCGCCGTACGACGGCCCGCCGCGCCGAGGCCAAACCTACGAAGGCACCGACCGCCAGACCCGCGGCCGCCTCCTCGCCGTACTCCGCGACGCCTCGGCTCCCGTCAGCAAAGCCCAACTGGACGCCTGCTGGCCCGACGCCGTCCAACGCGAACGCGCCCTGGACGGACTGGTGGCCGACGGCCTGGTCGAACCACTCAGCCGCGGGCGTTATCGGCTACCCGAATAGCAAGAGGCCGGCTCGACGACTCGAGCCGGCCTCTTAGGTCGTGCGTCAGTTCTTCTTGCCGGCGGCTTGTTCTTCGTCGTCGGCGAGCAGGTCGAGCGGCATCGCCGGCTGGCCGGACAACGTCGCCAGCATCTGGCGGACGTTGGTCAGCTGCGCGTTGATGCTGTCCCGGCGCTGCGTCGCGGCCGCGAGCTCGCGCTCGGACTCGGCACGGATCCGCTCGGACTTGTCCTTCGCGGCGGCGACGATCTCCTGGGCCTGCCGGTTCGCGTCGGCCAGCTGCTGCTGGGACAACCGCTCGGCCTCGGAACGCGACCGGTCGGCCTCCCGCTGCACCTGCGCGGCGCGGTCGGTGACGGCGGCCAGCTGCTGCTCGGCAAGCGCCGTACGGGCGGCGAACTCCTGCTCGACCTTGCCCCGGCGCTCGGCCAGGGTGGTCTCGAAGGCGGCCGCGGCCTGAGCGGACTTGGCCCGCTCCTGCTCGTACAGCGCCTGGGCCTCGCTGCGCCGCGCGGTGGCGTCGCGCTCGGCCTCGTCACGCATGTCGTCGGCCTGGGTCCGGGCCTCTTCGAGGATCCGGGCGGCCTCGGCGTCGACCTCGCTCTTCCAGTCCAGGGAGTACTGCTCGGCCTCCTTGCGGACCTTCTTCGCGTGCGCCTCACCGTCGGCGACGATCGCCTCCGCATCGGTGCGGGCGCGGGTCACCAGGTCACGGGCCTCGTCGTCGGCCAGCGACAGGATCTTCGCCACCCGCTCACCGAACTCGGTGAAGGTGGGCGCGCGGTCCTTGGAGTCCTCCTGGGCGGAGATGACGGCCGCTTCCGCCGCGTCCGTGCGGGACTGCAGCTCCTGCACATGACGCTGCAGCTGCTCTGACTGCTGCTGCAGCGCAGTCAGAGAGGTGGTCAGCTCACGGATGTGCTGGTCCACCTGGGCAGGCTCATAGCCACGCAGAACGGTACGGAACGGGGTTGGGCTTTCACTGCTCATGTTTTCCGATGCTCACTTCGATGGGTGGGTGGATCACACATTGTCACTGACAAGGATCTGACTGTCACGTCCTCATCCTGATTCCCCCGTGGAACCCTCACTGGAAGACATTCCACCACCTGGGCGGAACCCCGGTACAGCGAGTGCCTCGATCACACCCGAAAGCTGGGTGAGCTCCTTGGTGATCTCATCACGGCGCTGGTTCAACGCTGCGACCCTCGCCTCGGCGTCGGCGAGAAGTTTCCGGGCCTGGGCTCGCAGGTCGTCTGCGTGCTCACGGGCCTGCGCTTCGAGCTGCTGAGCCTCGGCGCGGGACTTGCGGATCACGTCGTGCGCCTGACGCTGCGCCTCGGACAGATCGTTGGCGGCGCGCTCCCGCAGTACCTGCGTGCTCGCCTCGGCCTCGGCCTCGCGGCGGTTGGCCCGCTCGATGATCTCGCGCGCGTCCTCCGCGGCCGAGCCCTTCAGCCGGTCGGCCCGGGCCTGTGCCTGGGCGGTGACCCGCTCGGCCTCCTGCTTGGCCGACGCCAGCGTCGCCTCGGCCTGCTCGCCGGCCGAGTACAGAGTGGTCTCGGCGAGTGCCGTCAGCTCGGCGTTCTCCTTGGCGATCGCGTCCTGGGTCTGCTTGAGCCGGCTGGTCGACCGGCCGACCACGCGGCGCAGGTGCGCGCGCTTCTGCCGGAGCAACTCGGTCGCTTCGGCGGCGGCTGTCTCGCGGATCGACTGCGCCTCGGATTCCGCGGCGCCGATCAGGTCGTCGACGGTCTTCTTGCTCCACAGCGTCTGCTTCTCGGCCTCGGCCATCGCCGCTTCGGCAACCTTGTTGGCGTCCTCGACAATTCGCTGCGCCTCGCCGCTCGCAGTACGGCGGTCTGCCTCGATCGAGTCCACGACCAGCTTGGCCTGCGCTCGCGCGTCCGCCATCAGTCGCTCGTTGCCGGCCTCGGCCTCGGCCTTCCGCTCGGCGATCTCGGCGACCGCCTCCGCGCGCAGCTTGTCGATCTCCAACGAGATCGCGGCCAGCTTGGCCCGCTCGGTTTCCTCGAGCTCCGCGGTACGGCGCTCCAGCTCGGTCCGGTTCTCGCCACGCAGCCGCTCGATCTCGGCATGCGCTTCGCCGATCTCACGCCGGGACTTCTCCCGGGCCAGCTCGACCTCGCGCTCGACCGAGGCCCGCAGCTCACTGGCCTCGGACTCGGCCCGCGCAATCAGATCGGCTTCGTTGCGTACGGCGGCCTGTGACACCAGCGCGGCCTGCTCACCGGCGTCGGCGACCAGCTGCTGCGCTTCCCTGCCGGCCCGGTCGACGTTGGCCTGCGCAGACTCGCGGGCCAACCGGGCGTCGGCGAGCAGCTCGTCGGCTTCTTCCTTGACCCGGGCGGCTTCGCTCTCGGCGACCACGATCCGGCGCTGGGCCGCGGCCTGAGACTCGGCCCGCAACTGGTCGGCCGCTGCCTGGCTCTCGATCTGCAACTGCTCGGCCGCCGCTTCCGAGTCAGCCCGACGCTTCGCGACCTCGTCGGCCACAGTGGCCCGGAGCTGCTCGGCGGCGGACTCGGACTCGGACTTCAACCGCTCCGCGATCGCGGCGGCCTCGGTCCGCACTCGCTCGGCAGCGGCGGTCGAGTCGGCCGTCAGCTTGTCGGCCGCGGCGGCGGCATCTCGTCGTACCCGCTCGGCTTCGGCGGTGGACTCGGCGCGCAGCCGGTCGGCGGCTTCCTCGGCTTCGGAGCGGACCCGCTCGGCGTCGGCGGTGGATTCGGTGCGGAGTTGCTCGGCGGCCCGCTCGGCGTCGCTCAGCACCCGCTGGGCGGCCGTCATCGCGTCCGTCCGGAGCTTGCGGGCGGCAGCCTCGGCCTCGGCCTGCAGGCGCTCGTTCTCGGCGCGGATCCGGCCGGCCTGGTCGCGGGCCACGTCGTTCTCGTGCTCGGCCTGCTCGCGCAGGGTGTCGGCAATCCGCTGCGCCCGCTCGAGCACACCGCCCGCCTGCCGCACGCCAAAGGAACCGGTGTCGGCGACCGGTTCCTGGGTCAGCGGAAGACGCGGAGCGTCCATGCGACGAGATGATTCCATCACCGGCCCCCTTTCCGACAGTCCGGGTCCGAACAGTGTGGTCACAGGGTTACAACGCGGCAGACAGGCCCAGGTAACTGCTTCATCAGCAGTTGCGCGATCTTCCCATCGAACCGAAGGCTGCCGCGAGTCGCTCCTGTATCGAACTGATCACGCTCCGCAGGACGATACGACCAATCAGTAGCCTCCGCGCAAATCAGGCGTGTCCGATCGGTACGCCGGGCCGCATCGCAGTACTCCGGCCTGGACCACTGTGCGCCGGCGAACGTGCAGAAGGCCCCGCCGAAGCGGGGCCTTCTGAGTTGCCGTGCTGATCAATCCTGCAGTCTTACGTGTCCTGCAGGCCGGAGGCCGTCCCGCCGCCGGTGGTGCCGCCGCCGGCCGTGAGGTCGGTCAGCTCCAGGTCGGAGGTCGAGGACTTCTCCGCACCGGTGAAGGTGAAGTACTCGGCCAGGCCGTCCTCGTTCACCGTGCCTTCCGGTGCGGCGTCGACCACGACGATCTGGCCGGGACGCAGCTCCCCGAACAGGATCTTCTCGGCCAGGATGTCCTCCACGTCGCGCTGCAGTGCGCGGCGCAACGGGCGGGCACCCAGGACCGGGTCGAAACCACGCTTCGCGACGAGTTCCTTCGCCGCCGGCGTGAGCTCGATGCCCATGTCCTTGTCCTTCAGCCGCTGCTCGATCTGGGCCACCATCAGGTCGACGATCTTGACGATGTCTTCCATGCCGTGCTGGTGGAACACCACGATCTCGTCGACACGGTTGAGGAACTCCGGCCGGAAGTGCTGCTTCAGCTCCTCGGTGACCTTCGACTTCATCTTCTCGTAGGAGCCGACGGTGTCGCTGGACTGCGAGAAGCCGAGGCTGCCCCGGGCGATGTCCTTGGTGCCCAGGTTCGTGGTCATGATGATGACGGTGTTCTTGAAGTCGACCACGCGGCCCTGGGCATCGGTCAGACGACCCTCGTCCAGGATCTGCAGCAGCGAGTTGAAGATGTCCGGGTGGGCCTTCTCCACCTCGTCGAACAGCACCACGCTGAACGGCTTGCGGCGCACCTTCTCGGTCAGCTGGCCACCCTCTTCGTAGCCGACGTACCCAGGAGGCGAACCGAACAGCCGGGAGGCGGTGTGCTTCTCGGAGTACTCCGACATGTCGAGGCTGATCAGCGCGTTCTCGTCGCCGAACAGGAACTCGGTCAGCGCCTTCGACAGCTCGGTCTTACCGACGCCGGACGGGCCGGCGAAGATGAACGAGCCGCTCGGGCGACGCGGGTCCTTCAGGCCGGCGCGAGTACGCCGGATCGAGCGGGACAGCGCCTTGACCGCGTCGGTCTGGCCGATGTAGCGCTTGGCCAGCTCCTTCTCCATGTCGAGCAGCCGGGAGGACTCCTCCTCGGTCAGCTTGAAGACGGGGATACCGGTCGCGGTGCTCAGCACCTCGGCGATCAGCTCCTCGTCCACCTCGGCGACGACGTCCATGTCGCCGGCCTTCCACTGCTTCTCCCGCTCGTTCTTCGCGTTGATCAGCTTCTTCTCGTCGTCGCGCAGTCGCGCGGCGCGCTCGAAGTCCTGCGCGTCGATCGCCGACTCCTTCTCCCGGCGAACCGTCGCGATCTTCTCGTCGAACTCGCGCAGGTCCGGCGGAGCCGTCATCCGGCGGATCCGCAACCGGGCCCCGGCCTCGTCGATCAGGTCGATCGCCTTGTCCGGCAGGAACCGGTCGGAGATGTACCGGTCGGCCATCTGCGCCGCGTTCACGAGTGCGGCGTCGGTGATGGTCACCCGGTGGTGCGCCTCGTACCGGTCGCGGAGGCCCTTGAGGATCTCGATCGTGTGTGCGATCGAGGGCTCGGCCACCTGGATCGGCTGGAACCGGCGCTCCAGCGCGGCGTCCTTCTCGACGTACTTGCGGTACTCGTCGAGGGTGGTGGCGCCGATGGTCTGCAGCTCACCACGGGCCAGCATCGGCTTCAGGATGCTCGCCGCGTCGATCGCGCCCTCGGCCGCGCCGGCCCCGACGAGGGTGTGGATCTCGTCGATGAACAGCACGATGTCGCCGCGGGTGCGGATCTCCTTGAGCACCTTCTTCAGGCGTTCCTCGAAATCACCGCGGTAGCGCGAACCGGCCACCAGGGCACCCAGGTCGAGGGAGTAGATCTGCTTGTCCTTCAACGTCTCCGGGACGTCACCGCGGACGATCTGCTGGGCCAGACCTTCCACGATCGCGGTCTTGCCGACGCCCGGTTCACCGATCAGGACAGGGTTGTTCTTGGTACGGCGGGACAACACCTGCATGACCCGCTCGATCTCCTTCTCGCGCCCGATCACCGGGTCGAGCTTGGCCTCACGAGCGGACTGCGTGTAGTTCCGGCCGAACTGGTCGAGCACCAGGGAGCTGCTCGGCGCCCCCTCGGCGGGGGTGCCGGCTGCCGTCGTCTCCTTGCCCTGGTAACCGCTCAGCAGCTGGATCACCTGCTGCCGGACCTTGTTCAGGTCCGCACCGAGCTTGACCAGGACCTGCGCGGCGACACCCTCACCCTCGCGGATGAGCCCGAGCAGGATGTGCTCGGTGCCGATGTAGTTGTGGCCCAGTTGCAGGGCCTCGCGCAGGGAGAGCTCCAGCACCTTCTTGGCGCGGGGGGTGAACGGGATGTGCCCGCTCGGTGCCTGCTGCCCCTGGCCGATGATCTCCTCGACCTGGGAACGAACGGCTTCGAGCGAGATACCCAGGCTCTCGAGAGCCTTGGCGGCGACCCCTTCACCCTCGTGGATCAGGCCGAGCAGGATGTGCTCGGTCCCGATGTAGTTGTGGCTGAGCATCCTGGCCTCTTCCTGAGCCAGGACGACTACCCGACGGGCGCGGTCCGTAAATCGTTCAAACATCGCCAAAGCGCTCCTTGCCTCAGAGGAGTCGGACGTGCCGTGTTGGCCGACCCCCGTACATGCATGCTAGTCCCCGGCACCGACAGCCTCGCTCTGGGCGAACAAGCCATCACGGTTCCATCGGTCACTCGGGCGGCATCACAAGGGAACAACCGCACTGATCTCCACAGTGTTCCCGCGTGACCCGGTTACGACAGCGTGTTCGCCACCAGCGAATTCCCCCGATCTACCTGCCAGGTCAGTGATCAGACCCGACACGCCCGGGATCCATCCTGTCCCACTCCGTGAAACAACCGGAATGCGGACGGTCCCGGCACCCCAATGACGGGGAGCCGGGACCGGCGGTCCGGAAAAATTACTTGGCTTCGGTGTACGCCGCGCGCACCTCGGCGGAGATCCGGCCGCGCTCGCTGACCTCGTAGCCGTTCTCCTTGGCCCAGGCCCGGATGTCCGCGGAGTCCGATGCCGAACGGCCCCGGCCCCGCGCCCGGCCCGCACTGCCGCGGCGGCCGGAGACCCGGCGCCCGGAGCCGACATAGGCGGCCAGGGCGTCACGCAGTTTGGCGGCATTCTTCTTGGACAGGTCGATCTCGTACGTCGTTCCGTCCAGCCCGAAGGTCACGGTCTCGTCGGCCTTACCGCCGTCGAGATCGTCCTCGAGAACCACCTGAACCCTTTGCGCCATCGATGACAACCTTTCCGCGCCCGCCATCGGGCACAATCCCTGCTGAATTGTTAACACCTGATTTGTACCGCACAAACCGGGTTCGTGTCATTCATCGACGCCGCACTGCCATCGTAACTTTGAGTATTCATCCCACTCGCAACCGGCTGGACCGGAATGCATTCGACCCCGGATTTGCGGAACCAGTCCGTTGTGCTATGCAACGACCTGCGAGGGGATTCGGGAATCACTCCGGCCTGAGCAACGGGAAGAGAATCGTCTCCCGGATACCGACCCCGGTGAGTAACATCACCAACCGGTCCAGGCCCATACCCATCCCGCCGGCCGGCGGCATCCCGAATTCCATCGCGCGGAGGAAGTCCTCGTCCAGGTCCATCGCTTCCGGATCGCCGGCGGCGGCCAGCAACGACTGCTCCACCAGGCGATCGCGCTGGATCACCGGGTCGTTCAGCTCCGAGTACGCGACCCCGAGCTCGACCCCGTTGACGAACAGGTCCCAGGCCTCGACCAGTCCCGGAATTTGCCGGTGCGGCTTCGCCAACGGCCGCGCCGACTCCGGATAGTCGCGCACAAACGTGGGCTGGATCAGCGTGTGCTCGGCCAGCTTCTCGAACAAGTCGACAGCGATCTCACCCGCATTCCGGCCCGGCTGCAGCTCGACGCCGTGCTGCTCGGCCAGCTTGGTCAGACTCGCAAGGTCCGTCGTCACGTCGACGGTCTCGCCGACCGCTTCGGAGAGCAGCCCGAATAGCGACGCATGCCGGAACGGCTGCTCCAGATCGATCGCCGAACCGTCGCGCGCAGTGACGGTGGTACGACCGATCGCACGGCCCGCGTTCCGGATCAGCTCCTGGATGAGTTCGGCCATCGAGTCGTAATCGCCGTACGCCTGATAGGCCTCGATCATCGAGAATTCCGCCGAGTGGGTGGAGTCCAGCCCCTCGTTACGGAACGTCCGGCCGATCTCGTAGACCCGGTCGACGCCGCCGATCATCGCTCGCTTCAGGTCGAGCTCGAGCGCGATCCGCAGCTTCATCTCCTGGTCGAACGCGTTCAGGTGCGTACTGAACGGCCGGGCCGCGGCGCCGCCGTTGGTCAGCTGCAGCACCGGCGTCTCGACCTCGATGAAGCCGTGCTCGTCGTACGTCGCGCGCAGCGCCTTCAGCACGGCTGCCTTCGCGCGGACCTGCTCGCGGGCCTCCGGCCGGACGATCAGGTCGACGTACCGCATCCGCACGCGGGCCTCTTCGCTGAGCGGATTGTGCTCGTTCGGGAGCGGGCGCAGCGTCTTGGCGGCCATCTCCCACCCGGTCGCCTGCACCGACAGCTCACCGCGCCGGCTGGTGATCACCTCACCCTGGACGGACAGCAGGTCGCCGATGTCGACGAGTTGCTTGAACCGGGCCAGGCCCTCCTCGCCGAGGTCGGCCACCGACGCCATCACCTGCAGCTCGGTCCCGTCGCCCTCCCGGAGCCGGACGAAGCACAGCTTGCCGGTGTTGCGCAGGAAGATCACCCGGCCGGTCACCGAGACCTGCTCGCCGGTCCGGGTGTCGGGCTCCAGGTCCTGCCCGTCGTACTTCGCCCGCAGGTCCTTCAGCAGGTGCGTCCGGGGCACCGAGATCGGGTACGCCGGTACGCCTTCCGCCAGCAGGCGGTCACGCTTCTCCCGGCGAACCCGCATCTGCTCAGGCAGGTCGTCCTGCCCGTTGTCGGGGTTCACCGGGTTCACGTGGTCATCAGTCATGCCCTAAAGGCTAGTGACTGACTGCCTCCAGCTCCGAATCCTTTGTTCGTACGACGAGGACGCCGGCCACCGCCGCGGCCACCACGCACGCCAGTCCACAGGTCACGAACGTCCCGCGCGGACCGAGCAGCGCACCCGCCGCACCACCGAGCAGCAGGGCGAGGATGCTGAACGACCGGACCGTCCCGTTGAGCGCCGCCAGCACTCGGCCGCGGACGTGCTCGGCCGACCTGGTCACGACCAGCGCGCTCGTTGCCGCGTTCAGCAGGCCGCTACCGAAGCCGATCGTGGTAGCCCCGATCATCAGCGTCACGAAGTTCCCGGCCACGCCCATCAGGACGCAGGATCCGCCGATCGCCGCCATCCCGACGACGACTGCGAAGGATCGCCTGCGGTCGCCGACCAAGCGGCCGCTGTACCAAGCACCGAAGATCGCACCAGCTCCGGTCGCCGCCCCGGCCGCGCCGTACAGACCGGGGCCGAGGCCGAGCTCGCCGGTGATCAGGAAGACCTCGACCACGTTGACCGCCTCGCCGACGACCACGAACAACCACAGCGCCGGCACGAGGATCCGCAGTACGTCGTCGCCGAAGATGGCCCGCAGTCCGGCCGACACCCCACCTCGCTCGCGAGCGGTGCCCGGCTCGGGCCGCCGGCGGGTCTGGACCAGGCGGGCGACGACGACAAGGGAAAGGAAGGTGCCGGCGTCGACGAGGAGGGCGCCTCGACTTCCGGCCCAGTCGACCAGGACGCCGCCGGCGGCTGAACCGCCCAGCGTCGCGACTCCGATCAGGGCCTGACTGGTCCCGGTGGTCCGGCCGACGAGTTCTTCACCGACGATCCGCGGGATCAGCGCTCCCCAGGCAGGACCGGCGACCGCCTGGCCGAGCTGCAGGACGCAGACCAGGGCCAGCGTGTGGACCAGGTCGTGTACGAACGCGAGCCCGACACCGGCGGCGGCTTGCAGCAAACCCGACCAGATCAACACCGTCCGGGAGTCGAAGCCGTCCACGATCCGCCCGGCGAACGGGATCATCGCGACGGTCGGTACGGCGAACGCCAGCAGCAGGGCCGTGATCGCGGCCGGGCCGTGGCCGTCGGAGACCCGCAGCATCAGCGCGATCAGGGCGATCGAGTCGCCCGCGTAGGACAGGGCGCGGGCGGGCAGCACGAGGCGGATGTCGCGGTGCGACCAGATCGAAGTCTGAAGTGTTTGCTTCATAGATGTGAAGTTAATGCTTCATATTCCACTTCGTCAAGGGGTTCGCTACGCTGACCTCGTGCCGAAGCAGAAGCCCGTGGTGGTGATCACCGATCCGCAGGCGATCCGCGCCCTGGCCCACCCCGCCAGGCAACGGGTCATCGACGAGCTCTACAACGGCAAAGTGCTGACCGCGACCGAGTGTGCGGAGCTGGCCGGCCTCACGCCGTCCGCGATGAGCTACCACCTCCGGGCACTGGAGAAGTGGGGCATCATCGAGCGCGCCGAGGAGTCCCCGGACGGCCGGGAGCGGCCGTGGCGGGCGCGGGCCGCGAGCCTGCGGATCGACTCCACGACCGCCGGAGCCGGACGGCTGGCAGGCCAGGCGATCATGCGGACCGCGATGAACGGGGTGCTCGAGCAGTTCGAGCAGCTGCCCGAGGACGACACGTGGGACGACGTGAGCACGCTGAGCCGGTCCCGCTTGTGGCTCACCCACGAAGAGGCAGTGCGGTTCAGCAAGGAGATGAGCGACCTGGTCGACCGCTTCAAGAAGAAGCGGACGCAGAGCGACCACCCGGCCGGCGCCCGCCAGATCAGCTCGCTGTTCGCCGTCGTACCGATCGGCAAGCCGCCGGAAGGCAGCTGAACCGTTAGCTTCCGATCGGCGTATGTCGGAGTACCTTCGAAGTAGCGGTACTTTCCGCCGTCGGGTGGTCGCCATGCAGTCCTGGGTCCTGTGGTTGATCGTCGCCGCCGTCCTCGGCACGGCCGAGTTGATGACAGCGACCTTCGACCTGCTCCTGCTGGCCGTCGCGGCGCTCGCCGCGGCCGCGGTCGGCGGGATCGGACTGGGCATCGCGTTCCAGGTGCTGGCGTTCGCCGTGACGGCCGCGGCCATGGTCACGCTGGTCCGGCCGGTCGCGCGACGGCATCTGACCGGGCATCCGGGCATACGCACCGGAGTCGCCGCGCTGATCGGGCGGGAGGCCGTCGTACTGGCCACCTGCGACCGGGACGACGGCCGGGTCCGGATCGGCGGCGAAGAGTGGAGCGCTCGCTCCTACGACCCCGACCTGCGCATCCCTGCAGGTACCCGGGTCGACGTGTTCGCCATCGAGGGGGCTACCGCCCTCGTGCATCCACAGGAGGAACCATGGCCGAACTGATTATCGGACTGGTCGTCGCCGTACTCGCCGTTGTGCTGGTACTGCGGACGGTCCGGATCGTCCCGCAGGCGCGGGCGAGCAACGTCGAGCGACTCGGCCGGTACCTGCGCACCCTGGAGCCCGGGCTGAACATCGTCATCCCGTTCATCGACCGGCCCCGGCAGCTGATCGACCTGCGCGAGCAGGTGGTCTCGTTCCAGCCGAACTCGGTGATCACCGAGGACAACCTGGTCGTGCACATCGACACGGTGCTGTACTTCCAGGTCACGGATCCGCGCGCGGCGGCGTACGAGATCTTCAACTACATCCAGGCGATCGAGCAGCTGACCGTGACCACGCTGCGCAACGTGATCGGCAGCCTGGACCTGGAGAAGACGCTGACCTCGCGCGAGCACATCAACTCGATCCTGCGCGGCGTACTCGACGAGGCCTCCGGCAAGTGGGGTATCCGGGTCAACCGGGTCGAGCTGAAGGCGATCGAGCCGCCGGTGTCGATCAAGGAGTCGATGGAGAAGCAGATGCGGGCCGAGCGGGAGAAGCGGGCCGCGATCCTGAACGCCGAGGGCGCGCGGCAGTCCCAGATCCTGACCGCCGAGGGCGACCGGCAGGCCGCGATCCTGCGGGCCGAAGGTCAGGCGAAGGCGATCGACACGGTGTTCGAGGCGATCCACCGCAACGACCCGGACCCGAAGCTGCTGGCGTACCAGTACCTGCAGATGCTCCCCGAGCTGGCCAAAGGCCCCGGCAACACCTTCTGGGTGATCCCGTCCGAGGTGACCCAGGCGCTGCAGAGCGTCACCAAGGCGTTCACCACCGAGACGCCGGCGATTCCGTCGGAGAACCCGGCAGTTCCGTCGGAGAACGGGCACACCCCTGAGATTCCCCGGAAGTAGACCCCGAAATAGTTGCCCCGGCACCTAATCGGTTGCTTGCCGATGTCACTATGGGTGCATGGGGGAACCTTTGCTGCTGGCCCAGGCGATCGCCATCCCGACCGGGGTGGCCGTCGTGGCCTACCTGGTCGTCGGACTCGTCATCGGCGTCGAGAGCATGGGCGTACCGCTGCCAGGTGAGACCACCCTGGTCGCGGCCGCGCTGCTCGCCTCGCAGCACCACTTGAAGATCGAGTTCGTCATCCTGGCGGCGGCCGCCGGTGCGATCGTCGGCGACTCGATCGGGTACTTCATCGGCCGCAAGGCCGGCCGTCAGTTGTTCGACCGGCTCGGCCGCCGGTTCCACCACTTCTCACCGGACCGGATCGTCCGGGCCGAGAAGTACTTCCACAAGTACGGCGTCTGGACGGTGTTCTTCGGCCGGTTCGTCGCACTGCTGCGGATCTTCGCCGGCCCGATGGCCGGCATGCTGCGGATGCACTACCCGCGCTTCCTGGCCGCCAACGCCGCCGGCGGTATCGCCTGGTCGGCGACCATCGGCATCGTCGCGTACAAGGTCGGCGACAACGCCGACAAGATCTTCGGCCGGGTCTCGCTCTGGGCCCTGGTCGCGATCGCGGCCGTCGCGGTCGCGCTGTACGCCGTCCACAAGATCCGCAAGCGCCGGCGTACCCAGGCCGAGGAGCCCGCGCCGGCCGAATCAGCGGATGTGTAGCTGCAGCCCACCCGTGGTGATCCCGTCCATCGGACGGCCGAACATCATCGCGCCCGGGATCACGAACCGGTAGACGAAGTCACCCGGCTGCCCGGCCTTGAACGCCAGCGCGGTCTGCCCCTGCCGCATCGCCATCGCCTTGAGGTTCGCCCATTTGCGGGTCTGCCGGTTCCAGGCCTGCAGCATCACGGTCGTGTTCAGGGCCGGCTTGACCGTCGCCGAGATGCTCACCATCGACCCGGCCTTCTTCGCCGTGTCCCCACCCGCGAACCCGGCCGACGCGACCCGGACCACACTCTTCGTGTACGCCGGCCTACTGCTCGACGTACCCGCGATCAGGCCGCCCTTGCTGTAGACCGGCACGGTGATCTTGTACGGCCTGCTCCCACCGGTCGGTACGCCGATGTCGTAGTACCCACCGGCCGTCGTCGCACCGCGGGCCGCCGGGGTCCACCGCGCACCGGGCGTGACCTGCGTCAGCACCTCGACCGGAACCCCTGCCGGTGTTGCTCGCTGACTCGTGCACGGTGTCTCAAGCTCGCATCCCACCTGGTGCAGGATGACCCGCCCGCGGACCCGGATCGGCACGCTGAACTGCGCCAGCGGGGGTACTGCGGCATTGATCGAGCTGGTCAGCCCGAGTACCTGCCCGCCGATCTGCGTGCTCCACTCGTTCTGCGTACGGAGCTCGAAGACGTACGGCGGCTTGATGCTCTTGATCAGCTGCCGGTTCGACGTGGTCGCCGGGCCGATCGCCTTCAGCATCTGTCCGGGCCGTCCGATCATCGGCACGTACCGCTGCGTCTTCTTGCCCTTCACGTCCAGCGGGTCGTTCGGGGTGAAGTCCTGCGGCGCGACCGGTACAGACCACCTGATCAGCACCCCGCGCCCTTGCGGAGCCACCGCGGCCGCGCTCGGCCGGACTGGCCCGTCGGTGTCGAACACCGGCGACTTGGCGAGCTTGCTGGTCACACCACCCTGCGACGTCCCGGTCGCGACCGCGACCTTGTAGTTCCCGTCCGCCGGGAACGCCGACGTCGGGATCTCCCACTGGTTCGGCTCACCGGCCTGGATGTACTTCAGGTACGACGGACTCTCGCTGAGCACACCCTCGATCGTGATCCGGTTCGGCTGGGCGGTGTCCTTCCAGGTCACCAGCACCGCCGCCCGGCCCTTCGGCGCCCAGGCCACCGCGACATCGGTCGGCGCCGGATCCGAGGCACACGCGGTCAGCGCGGTCGCTCCCACGACCACCGCCAGCGCCACGGAAAGCACGCGCCGCACTTCCATCACCTCGTCTCAGCTGCCTCACTGTGCCGGTGTCACGACCGACCGGTGAACCATACCCAGTCCGCAGTACCGGACCCCCAGGGCCGTTGCCGGATCGGTATCACGCTCCTACGGTGAAAGAAGCCACAAGGGGGAAATCAACGATGGCATTCATCGACACGCCCAAGGAACCGGAGTTCTTCGACGCGAACCGGGCACCGGCCGGGCACATACCCAACTTCGTCCAGACCTTCGCCGCACGACCTGCCGTGTACGACGCCTGGAAGCAGCTGAACGGTGCGATCAAGGAGTCCATGGACCTGCGCCGGTACGAGCTCGCCACGCTAGCGGCCGCGACCGCACTGAAGTCCAGCTACTGCAGTCTCGCGCACGGGCAGGTGCTGGCCGACAAGTTCTACACGGCCGAGGAGGTCGCGGCTCTCGTCGGCGAACCGGCGAACGATCCGACCGACCGGGCCGTGATGGCGTTCGCACGTAAGGTAGCGCTCGCTGCCGACACCGTCACGCAGGCGGACGTCGACGAACTGAAGGCGATCGGCCTGACCGATGCCGACGTACTCGACGTCGCGCTGGCCGCGGCCGCCCGGGCGTTCTTCTCCAAGACCCTCGACGCCACCGGCACCCAACCCGACTCCGCCTTCAACGGCCTCCCCGAGACGCTGAGAAGTGCCTTGACCGTAGGCCGCCCGATCTACTCGGGCTGATTGTCCGGGGCGCCGCCGAGGTGGAACTTGGTGGTGACACCGGTGTACATCAGGTGGGCGACGAGGCCCTGGGCTGCGTGCGGCAGGTTGTGGCAGTGGTCCATCCAGATGCCGGGGTTGTTCGCCACGAAGGCGACCTCGTAGGTCTCCTTGTCCTCGACGTTGAGGGAGTCCGTCCACCACGGACTCCCGGTCGCCGTCACGCCGTTCCGGCTGAGTACGACGAGGTGGTGGCCGTGCAGGTGCATCGGATGGACCTGGCCCGAGGTGTTCTTGATCGTCATCCGGACGATGTCGCCTTCGCTGACCACGAACATCGGCACGTCCGGGTACTGATGCCCGTTGATCGTCCACCACCGCAGCCCGGGCTTCCCGTCGAAGAACCCGACCCGCCGGCCGATGTCGTACCTGAACACCCGCGTCGCCTTCGCCGGGTCGAACCCGATCGCCTTCGGTGACCCATAGGTCAGCAGATCGACTCGATCCGTCGGCTGGGTCCCGGTCGGCGCATCGCCGTCCCCGATCACCAGCGTCGTCGGTCCACCGCCGAGCCCGATCCGGACCGGCTTGTCCGTAGCGACCTGGAGGTCGACCCGCCCTCCCGCAGTGACGAGGACCGCCTTCCCGCTCACCTCGGTCGGTGCGTTCACCTCGGTCCCGTCAACAGCGACCACCTTGTACGGCGCCCCGTCGACCCAGGCCGCCATCGGTCCGTTGTCGGTGTTGATCAACCGCACCTGTGCCGTCGGACCGGGCGCCTTCACCCGACGTTCGCCGTACTCGCCGTTGACCGTGCGGACCTTGTCGTACGTATGCACAGCCGCGATCACATCAGCGGACGTGGGCTGGACGATCAGTACGCCGTACAGCCCCTTCTGCACCTGCTCGTGGGAGACCTGGTGCGAGTGATACCAGTACGTGCCGGCGTCCTTCGCGATGAAGCGGTACACGTACGACTGCCCCGGCCTGACCGCGTCCTGGGTGACGCCGGCGACACCGTCCTCGGCATTCGGTACGTCGACACCGTGCCAATGCAGCGTGATCCCGTCGGTCACATTGTCGTTGTGCAGCGTGACCTGGATCAGATCGCCTTGTTTTGCGACGATCCGCGGACCCGGCGAAGTGTGGTTCAGCGTGAAGCCGTCCATCGGGCCGCGACCGGGAATGTCGAACCGCTCCTTGCGGGCAACGAGATCGACGGCCACATCCGGCTTCTGGTCGGGCGGGCCGGTCAGCTCACTGACATCCACGCCGTGGTGGACGTGTTCGGACACCGGTCCGCCGCCGTAGTCGGCGTACCCCATTGTCATCGGCGACAGGTCGTTCGGGACCAGGCTCCGTTGCCAGAAGAACGCGATCGGCGCCAGCACGACGAGGGTCGCCGCGACGGCGATCACCAGCCGGCGCCGACCGGCCAGTTTGGTTGCCAACGGCATCTACGCAGTGGCGGTCTCGGCAGCCGGCTGCCCGCTGCGCGCGACCCGACGGGCCGCCATACTCGCGACGCTGAGCAACGCGAAGGCATTCAGGCCGTGCAACAACCCGACCACCGGCGCCGCGAACGAGGCGAAGGCCAACACGATCTGCAGAACGACCAGGCCGAAGACGTACAGCGCCCACTTGATGCCGCCGTCGACCTTCGCGAAGAACGACACGATCAGCAACAGCAGCGCGATGATCGGAATGGCCAGCACCCCGACCTGACCGTGCAGTGTGTGCCCGATGTTGCCGTCGTAGTTCTTGTCGATGACCAGGCCGTCGTCCATGTCCTTGATCGCCAGGAACCAGGCCAGCGCGATGAACATTGCCTGCAGTACGACACCGATCGCAACGAGACCGGCAAGGATCCGATAAGCAGCTCTCATGGTCTCCCCCCAAAGTAGCTGCCTTCATGGTGAGCCGATCACCTCAAGGGCACAAGAGGTCAAGAGACCTTCAGCTGTGGTTGCGGGCGAAGGCTTGATACAGACCGTGCAGGGGCAGCAACGGTTCGTCGCGGATCGGGGTGACCAGGTCCGCGGTCAGCAGCGGCGCGAGGGCGCCGGTGAGGACGACAGGCGTGTCGTCGTTCAAAGACTGCTCGGTCCGGATCCGGGCTACCAGACCGTCGACCAGTGCTGCGAAGCCGTGGATCGCTCCGGACTGCAGAGCCTCGACGGTGTTCTTCGCGACCACCGATCGCGGCCGGATCAGCTCGACCCGGCGCAGCTGTGCGGCGGCGTACCCGAGCGCGTCGGTCGCGGTTTCGATGCCTGGGGCAATCACTCCACCGATGAACGCACCGGCTGGACTGACCACGTCGATCGTGATCGCCGTACCGACATCGACCACCAGGCAGGGTGCGCCGTACTTGCTGACCGCGGCGAGCGCGTTCGCGATCCGGTCCGTGCCGACTTCCCGCGGATTGTCCACCAGCACAGGCAGCCCGGTCTTCACTCCCGGCTCGACCACGACGCTCGGCACGTCCTGGTAATACCGAGACACGACGTCCCGCAACTCATGCAACACATGCGGTACGGCGGAACACACCGCGATCCCGGACACCGGCGACTCACCAGCCAGCAGGCCCTGCAACAGGACCGCCCACTCGTCCGCCGTACGGCGTGGATCGGTGCCGACCCACCAATGCCGTTTGACCGTGCCCTCGAACACCAGGCCTACCAGCGTCCTGGTGTTCTCGACGGCAACGGCTAGCAGCATCAGGCGTCCTTGAAATTCAACTCAGCCCTTAAATCCAAGGCGATGTCGAGCACCGGCGCGGAGTGGGTCAGCGCGCCGACCGCCAGGTAGTCGACCCCGGTCTCGGCGACCTCACGGGCCTGGTCCAGCGTCAGACCGCCAGAGGCCTCGAGCCGCGCCCGGCCACTGACCTTCTCGACCGCTTCCCGCAGCAGCGGGATGTCCATGTTGTCCAGCAGGATCAGCTCGGCCCCGGACTCGACCGCGATCAGCGCGTCGTCGACCGAGTCCACCTCGACCTCGATCGAGATGTCCGGGTACGCCTTGCGCACCAGCCGGTACGCCTCGGCGACTCCGCCCGCCGCGATCACGTGGTTGTCCTTGATCAGCGCGGCGTCGGACAGCCCCATCCGGTGGTTCTTCCCGCCACCGCAGCGTACGGCGTACTTCTCCAGGGATCGGAGCAGTGGCATCGTCTTGCGGGTGTCGCGGATGACCGCGCCGGTGCCGGCGACCGCGTCCACCCAGCGCCGGGTGAGCGTGGCGACACCACTCAGATGACAGAGCAGATTCAGTGACGTGCGCTCGGCGGTGAGTAACTGCCGGGTCTTTCCGCGGATCGTCATCAGTACGTCGCCGGTGTGCACGAACGCGCCGTCGCGAACGGAGTACTCGACCTCGACCTCGTCCGGCGCGGCGACAAGTCGCAGTACCAGCTCGGCGATCTCCAGCCCGGCCACGACGCCATCGGCGCGCGCGACCAGCTCGGCGACCGAGATCTGTTCCGGGTCGACGGTGGCCGTGGTGGTCACGTCGACGCCACCGGCCAGATCTTCCTCGATGGTTGCCCGCACGAGGTCACCGACCCATTGCCGGTCGACTGTCTCATCCATGCCGCTGATTCTCCTCGGAAATGTGGGAAACAAACGTGGCCTGCGGCACAGCCTGCTCGCCCAGCGCCGGCAGCGTCAGGTCCAGACTGCCCGACCAGTGCAGGTCGTCGCGATCCGGGTAGTCCTCGCGCCAGTGCGCGCCACGGCTTTCCTCGCGGACGGTCGCCGCCTCGAGCAGCGCGGACGCCACCGTGACCAGGTTCGTCGCTTCCCATCCCGGCGTACCGGGCTCGTCGACCGGTTGCTCGATCAGCTTGCCGATGGTCGCACCCGCCTCCGACAGACCGGAGGCGCTACGGATCACGCCGGCGCCGACGGTCATCGCGCGCTGCAGCTCGGGTACGACGTCCGCGTCGACCAGGCCCGGCGTACGGACGTCGACGGCAGGCTCACGCTGCTCGGGCAGGCCGTCCGCGAGGTGCCTGGCGATCCGGCGAGCGAAGACGAGGCCTTCGAGCAACGAGTTCGAGGCCAGCCGGTTGGCGCCGTGTACGCCGGTGCACGCGACCTCGCCGCACGCGTAGAGGCCCGGCATCGAGGTCTGACCGTTGAGATCGGTCCAGACGCCGCCGGAGGAATAGTGGCAGGCCGGCGCGACCGGGATCAGCTCGCGCACCGGATCGATACCGTGCGAACGGCAGGATGCGAGGATGGTCGGGAACCGGACCCGCCACTTCTCGTCGCCGAAGTGCCGGGCGTCCAGGTAGACGTGATCCTTGCCGGTGGCAAGCATCTGCCGCATGATCGCCTTCGCGACAATGTCCCGTGGTGCGAGGTCGGCGAGCTCGTGCTGGCCCTGCATGAACCGCTTGCCGGTGTGGTCGACCAGGAAGGCGCCCTCGCCGCGGACAGCCTCGGAGACCAGCGGCTGCTGGCCTTTCGCGCTCTTGCCCAGCCAGAGCACGGTCGGGTGGAACTGGACGAACTCCAGGTCGCGGACCTTCGCCCCGGCCCGCAGTGCGATCGCCATGCCGTCACCAGTCGACACGCTCGGGTTGGTCGTTGCCGCGTACAACTGACCGATACCGCCGGAGGCCAGGATGACTGCCCGTGCACGGATCGCGCCGACGCCGTCGAGCTGGCCTTCGCCCATCACGTGCAACGTGACGCCGGCGACCCCGCCGTCCTCGGCGGTGAGCAGGTCGAGGACAAGGGCGTGCTCGATCAGCCGGATGTCCTTGGCCCGCTTGACCGCGGCGACCAGGGCGCGCTCGATCTCCGCGCCGGTCGCGTCGCCGCCGGCGTGTGCGATGCGGTTGCGATGGTGCCCACCTTCTCGGCCCAGCGAGATCTCGCCGTCGGCCATCGTGTCGAATCGCGCGCCCAGGTCCATCAGGTCGCGAACCGCGTCCGGCCCTTCGGTGACGAGTACCCGGACGGCCTCCGGGTCGCTCAGCCCGGCGCCCGCGACCAGGGTGTCCTGAAGGTGTTCCTCGGGCGAGTCCTCCGGGTCGAGGGCGGCGGCGACGCCGCCCTGCGCCCACTGGGTGGAGCCGGAGGCGACGACGTCCTTCGTCACCACGAGGACGGAGCCGAGTTCACGAGCCTTGAGCGCGGCGGTCAGCCCGGCAACGCCGGAACCGATCACCACCACGTCAACATCGTCGGTCCAGCCGGCCTCCGGAGCCGTCAGCCGTTGCGGGACTGCGGGTCCGGTCACGGGGCCTCCCGGCCTGGACTGAGGAGCGCAGGGAGCGAAGCGACCGGAGCGACGAGGGAAGGCCGGGAGTTGCAGCCCCGTGACCCCCGCGCCGGAGGCGCGGCATTCAACAGAGTCATCCCGCGACCGTATCAACCGAATTCATCGAAGGGTGATGGAAATGTTGTCAATGAGACGAGTCAGACCGACCCGGGCCGCGATCAGCATCCGGGCTTCACCGGGGCCGATCACCGGCCCGAGATCAGGCGCCCGGAGCGCCAGATAGTCGATCTTCACCGATGGAACGGCCTCCAGCTCGGCGTGAGCCGCGGTCATCACCGCGTCCGGTCCGTTCATGCCTGCCTTCGCGCCGGCACTCAATGCCCGGTACAGCACCAGCGCCTCGTCACGCTCGGTCTCGCTCAGATACCGGTTGCGTGAGGACATGGCGAGACCGTCCGGCTCGCGGACGGTCGGCACCGGCACGATGTCGACGTCCATGTCGAGGTCGCCGACCATCTCGCGGATCAACGTCAGCTGCTGGTAGTCCTTCTCGCCGTACAGGGCGAGGTCGGGCGCGGTCAGGTGCAGCAGCTTCGACACCACAGTCAGTACGCCGGAGAAGTGGCCGGGCCGGAAGACTCCTTCGAGTTCGTCGGCCAGCGGGCCGGGATGCACCGTGACCGACGGCTCGTTCGGGTACAGCTCGTCCCGGGAAGGGTTGAAGACCAGGTCGACGCCCTCGTTCTTCGCGATCGCCAGGTCGCTGGCGAGCGTTCGCGGGTAGCGGTCAAAGTCCTCCGCCGGCCCGAACTGCAACGGGTTCACGAAGATCGTCAGGACGACGCTGCCGTCGGGGCCGACCCGTTCCCGGGCCTCGGCCAGCAACGCCGCATGCCCTTCGTGCAGGGCGCCCATCGTCATCACGACCGCTCGTGGCCGGATCGCGGCCGCGGCTCGCAGTTCGGCCTTGGTCTGGGTGAGTCTCATCGCGGTGTCTCCCCTGTCCGATCCTGCCCTGGCCCCACCGTTCGGTGCCCGTCCAGCACCTCGGTGAACCGGCTGGCCGTCTCCGCGTCCAGCCGCCCGTCCGCCGCTGCCATCTCCACCGTCGCGCGGGCCAGTTCGGCGTACGTCGTCGCCGTCCGGTCCCGCAGTACTTGTAGTGCTGCCAGATGTGCTGCCACCGTGTCGACATCGCCGCGGGCGATCGGCCCGGTGAGCGCATGATGACCGGATCGCAGCGTGTTGTCGAGGGTTGCGGCCAGCAACGGCCGCAGTGTCGCCACCGGATCCGCCACCCCGGCCTCCCGCAGTACGGCGACCGCCTGGGAGAGCAACGTGGTCAGGTGGTTCGCACCGTGCACGAGACCCGCGTGGTACCGCGCACGCTGCTCATCGGCGACCCACTGCACCTGTGCACCCAACGACTTCACCAACCGCTCCACAACCGACCGTGCAGCGTCAGGAGCGGTCGCGGTGAACATGACGTCGTCCAGCTGCACCAGGCCACCCGGAAAGGTCATCGAGGGATGCAGCGCGACCGGTGTCGCGGCCAGCCCTTCGAACGGGCTCAGCCCGTGTGCTCCGGACAGGTGTACGACGTACTGCGCACTGGTCAACGGAAGCGTGTGAGCCACGTCGCTGATCAGGTCATCCGGTACGGCGACCAGTACGACGTCGGCGCTGGCGGTGACCTCGTCTGCGGTCAGCACAGGCACACCGGGTAGGAAGCGGGCAGCGCGGTCCCGGGACGCGTCCGATCGCGCGGTGACACCGACCAACCGATGTCCGGCTGCCGCCAAGGCTGCTCCCACGGCGGTCCCGGCCCGGCCGGCTCCGATCAAGCCGATCCGTTCCATCACTCACTCTCTTCTCGTTCCAGTCCCACAGCGGGGTACCAGACGATCTCCCTGTCAGAGTAGGCGATGAGACCATGGGGCAGTGAGCGATGCATGGGCAGCCCGGACGGAACTGACCGCGATTCTGATCACAGTCCCCGAGTTGGCGGAGTACACGGACCGATGGCGTTCGGTGTCGCGATCGTCGGCGAGACCCCAAGTCCCGTTGACGGAACTCATCCCGCCGCATGTGACTGTGCTGGTCCCGTGGGTCGCCGAGCCGACAGATGCCGACGTCGCTCGGTTGAAGTCCGCGGTCTCGTCCATCGAGCCGTTTGATCTCAGCTTCCCGACCGCCGGTCAGTTCCCGAACGGCACGGCCTGGTTGAAGCCGGAGCCCTTCGAGACGGTCCGGTCCATGCTGCTGAGAGTGTTCGAGGCCTTTCCGGAGTGCCCGCCGTACGGCGGTGAATTCCCGGACGCCCAGCCGCACCTAACCATCTCGTCGTCCAGGGACGGCGGTACAGCCGTGGTCGACGAGGCGAACGCCGCTCTCGCAACGACCCCGGCCCCGACCGTCCGGCTGACCGAGCTGGGGTTGTGGCGCGAGGACGCCGACGGGCAGTGGCACCAGTTCGGCGCCGTACCGCTCGGGTCGACTACCGCCTGACCTGGAACCCAACCACCCCGGCCGCGTCCTTACCTCGCCAGTCCTCCGGTACGTCGGCCTGCGTCAGCTCACGCACCTGATCGACACCTGGGTCGGTGAGAGTGCTGATCCGGACGGACTGCTGGGAGACAGTGGCCTCGAACAGGTTGCGGACGTCTCGCCCGTTGCCGAAGTCCGCTGCGTTCCTGACCCGTTCCAGCAACCAGCCGACCCGGTCCAGCACGCCGTCGGCCAGCAGGTAGCCGGCCTTGCCGCTCAGGTACTGGAAGATCTCCTGGAGCTCCGTGCGCGAGTAGTCCGGGAACTCCACCGTCGTCGGCACCCGGGACTTCAGACCGGGGTTCTGCAGGAACAGCCCCTCCATCGGCTCGGTGTATCCGGCCAGGACGACGACCAGGTCTTCGCGGTGCTCCTCCATCAGCTTGATCAGCGTGGCGAGCGCATCGGTCCCGAAGCCTCTCGCATCGCCCAGCGTGTACGCCTCGTCGACGAACAGCACCCCACCCAGGGCCTGGTCCACCAAACGCTGCACCTTGGGTGCGGTCTGACCGACGTACTCGCCCATCAGCTCATTGCCGCTCGTCTCCACCAGGTGACCGACGCCGAGCAGACCGAGGTCCCGGTAGATCTCCGCGATCAGCCGCGCCACCGTGGTCTTCCCGGTCCCTGGATTGCCGGTGAAGACCATGTGCCGCGACCGCTCGGTCGGCGGCATCCCCGCCGTGGCCCGCAGTACGTCGGCCTTCGCCTCCGCGGCCAGCCGCTCGACGGTGGCCTTGACGTCGGCCAGCCCGGTCATGGCTGCGAGCTCGGCCCGCGGGTCTCCGTGCCGGTCTCCGATGTTGTCGTCGGCCAGGTCTGCGACGTCGGCCCGCTCGAGCGTCCGGACCTGATCCATGGTCGGCGACTCCAGCGTGGCCAGCCGGACCGCCTGCAGCGTCGCGATCCGCTCGAGCAGCGTCCGTACCGCCCGCGCGTTGCCGAAGCCAGGCGCCCGCGGCACCTTGTGCAGATCGGCCAGCACCCGCTCGGACACCCCTTCACCGAGCACGAACCCGGCCCGCTCGACGGCCTGGAGGAAGATCTCGTGCAACTCGGCGTCGGTGTAGTCCGGGAAGTTGACGAACCTCCGGATCCGCGACTTGACCCCCGGGTTGCTGTCGACCAGGTCGTACATCTCGTTGGGGTAGCCGGCCATCACCACGATCAGGTTGTCCCGATGCGTCTCCATCAACTGGATCAGCGTGGCCACGGCCTCCCGGCCGAAGTCCCGCTCGGAGCCGTTGAACAGCGAGTACGCCTCGTCGACGAAGAGCACTCCGCCGAGCGAGCGCTCGACCACCTCGGTCACCTTCGGCGCGGTCTGACCGATGTACGACGCGACCAGGTCGGCCCGGCCGACCTCGACCAGGTGACCGGACGAGAGCATGCCCAGATCGCGGTACACCTCGGCCAGCACCCGAGCGACCGTGGTCTTGCCGGTGCCGGGGTTGCCGCTGAAGACCAGGTGGCCCATCGGCTTCGGCAGCCGCACTCCGGCCTCGATCCGTAGCTTGGCCAGCTTCGCCTCGGCGACCAACTCGTGGACGCGGGCCTTCACCGGGCCCAGACCGGTCATCGCGTTCAGCTCGGCGATCGGGTCGCCGGCCGCCGGCGAGTCGGCCCGCTGCTTGTCCGGGCCGACCGCATCGGCATCGACCTTCGGCGGCCGGAACGAGTACAGGTCGCGCAGTCCACGGCGGAAGCCGGAGACGAGGTACAGCTCCTTCGAGGCCTTCGGCTTGTCGGGCATCCCGTTGAGGCTGGCGCCGAGCTGGTACGTCGCGGCCAGCCACTCGCGGGCCGGGAACGCCGCCCCGGCCTCGACCGCCCGGATCAGCCACGCCTGCCGACGGCGCCGCCACTCGGCCGGGTCCACCCGGGTCGTCTTCTTTTCGAGCTCCTTCTGGACCGCGGCCGTGCCGGACGGGCCCAGCGACGAGAACGACAGCCCGGCCGGCAGGTCGGGCCGCCCGATCTGCCGAAGCAGTCGGGCGACCTCGTCGGTGAACGGCCGCTCGGCCTCCGCGGTCACCTCTGTCACCGCCGTGTACGCCGCCTCCAGCCGGTTCATCCCGAACACCAGCAGGTCGAGCGGGTTCCCGGCCATGTCCGGGAACGCCTGCCGGAGGTCGTCGTCGCTGAACTCCTCGATCCAGCGCTTGGTCACCGTGGGCCGCTCTATGGTCGTGTGCAGCTCGAGCAGCTCCGGACTGGCCAGGATGCGGTCGTGCATCGTGGCCATCGCCGTACGCCGCGCCTCCAGGCCCGGGATCCCTGTCAACAGGTCCAGCATCTCCCGGCTGGCCCGGATGATCTCCTCCTGGACGGCACGGTCGCGACGCAACGGGAACGGGATCGCGAAGGCTGCGTTGGTCTCGCGCCAGGCGGTGATGTCGGTATCGATCTCCGCCTGCTCCTCCCGGTACTCGTTGAACAGCAGGAAGTGCAGGTTCCGCGCTCCGCCGACGAGGATGCCCATCGGCGGCCAGAGGCTCCGGAACAGCTGGTAGAAGGTGTCGATCAGCAGCGGCGTGCCCTGTTTGAAGTTCTTGTTGCCCTCCGAGACGTCGCCCAGTGCCGGGCGATCGGCCAGCTGCGCGATCTTCGCCTTGGTCAGGTCGAGCCACTCGGGCGTGACCACGAACGGCGGCTCGGCGCCGACCACGTCGAAGACCGGATCGTCGCCGAAGAGGACCGCGAGCTGCTCGGGAAGGTTGGCCACGATGCCTGATCCTAAGATCGTTGCGGTCCAGGGTGTTGCTCCCGATCCCACGCCGTTGCGAGCAGGTGCTCGGTGCGGTGCATCGGCGTGCGGGGGCGAAGGTCTCGATGCGGAGCATCGTGGCCTTTGCACCCGTGCGGCGAGGTGCCGTGCCGAGTGCCGCGCAGTAGGCGTGGGATCGGGAGCAACACCCTCAACCTCTTTCGAACGGCAGGCAATGAGCGAGACCTTCAGGGCGGCCTGGCAGCGGGCGCTCTACGGCCCCGACGGCTTCTACCGGCGGGAGCGTCCGTCCGCACATTTCCGTACGTCGGTGCACGCATCGGCCGACTTCGGGCACGCAATCGCCCGCCTGGCCGGCCTGGTCGGTCTGGATCAGGTGGTCGACATCGGGGCCGGCTCCGGCGAGCTGGGCAAGGTACTGCGCACCGAGGGCCTGCAGGTCCTGGACATCGAGCTGGACGACGAGCTGCCGGAGCGTCTGACCGGACTGGTGATCGCCAACGAGTGGCTCGACAACGTCCCGTGCGAGGTGGTCGAGTGGGACGAGGACGGAGTACCGCATTACCTGTCCGCCGACCTGACACCAGGTGACGTTGTTGAGGGCAACGACCTCGACTGGCTGCAGATGTGGTGGCCCGGCGAGCCCGGCGACCGGGCCGAGGTCGGCACGACCCGTGACGCGGCCTGGCAGGACGTGGTCCGGCGGCTGACCGACGGCGCCGTAGCGATAGCCATCGACTACGGCCACGTGAACTCAACCAGGCCGCCGTACGGGACCCTGACTGGCTTCCGCTCCGGCCAGGAGTGCGCACCCGAACCAGACGGCACTTGTGACATCACAGCGCACGTAGCCCTCGATTCGCTGGGCGGGACCATCGTGAGCCAGCGCGACGCTCTGCGAGCTCTAGGGCTCAGCGCGACCAGACCCCCGCTCGAGCTCGCTCAAACGGACCCGATGCGCTACCTGTCCGAGCTGTCATCCGCCGGCGAGGCTGCCGAGCTGCTGGACCCGTCCGGGCTGGGTGCGTTCGGCTGGGTCTGGACCGCGACCGGCGCGGAGACGGTACGCCGTGCTTCGCGCGCCCTCTCGGCCTGAGCCTGCACCAGGGCCGCGGCCTCAACCTGGTCGCGGTGCAATGCCACGGCATCGGTCGGCCCCATTGGCGTGTCCACATGTACGTCGGCCAATCCCAGCCGGCGCTGCAGCGGTCCCTGCTCCATCCGGACCGACTGCGTCTTGTGGTGCAGCACAATCGACGTACGGCGACTCACCCAGCCCCGCGTGGTCACCATGACCTGGTCGTCGACGCCGTACGTCAGGTAGCGCCAGCCGATCGGACGGAGCCACTTGGCCCGCTCCGGCGCCACGTGCATCTGGATGTTGGCCAGGTTGAAGCCTGGTAGGACGCGGGAGAGCACGTAGGCCACCTCGGTACGTTCGCCGACCGGCAGCAGCTGTGCGCCCTCGTGCTCGTCGTCGCCGTCCTCCTTCTGACCGGCCACACCGGCGATGTCCAGCTCGACCCTGGACCAGCCGATCAGCCGCCAGATCAACGGCTCGGTGATCAGCAGCCCCTGCACCCGGCCCGCCGGGATCGTCTGCCGCTGGACGTCGAACAGCCCGCGCTTGGTCCGCAGGCCGTGGCTGGTGTCGGAGAGCGTGAATCCGTGGTTGCCGACGACCTGCTTCCAGATCGGCTGCACCACACCGAGCAGCAGCGGCAGACCGGCGAACAGACCGACGTGGAAGTTCAGCACCGTGGTCGCGACGATCAACCAGATCAGTGCACCGGCACTACCGATGACAGTGGACGACAGCAGGGTCGCACCAAGGAGTCGGGCGGTCGGGACGGTCAACAGCGGCGGAGCTTCGGCCTCGGCCTGCTGCTCGTGCTCCTGCTGCTCGGCGGCCTGCTCGCCCTTCGCCCGGACCAGCAGGGTCGTGCGGAGCTCCTGTGCCTCGGCGTACGTGAAGTAGCTCAGCTTGCCGTCGCTCTTGCCACCACCGGCCACGTCCATCCGCAGCTCGGCCATGCCGAACAGTCGCGCGACGAACGGCTGCGCGACGTCGATCGCCTGGATCCGGTCGAACCGGATGATCCGGGTGCGACGGAACAGGAACCCGCTGTCCACCCGGATCGCATCGCCGGTCAGCTGCCATTTGGTGTACCACCAGGACAGCGCGCCGAGCAGGATGCCGCCGACGAGTACGGCGCCCAGACCGATCCCGGCGAAGGTCAGATTGCTCCGCAGGCCCTCGTTGTTGACCAGTGCGACGGCCGCGACGACGAAGTACCCCCAGCCTTTGACGAAGGGGGTGAGTGGATGGAGCCGCTGCCCGACGGTCTCGACAGCCTGCTCGGTCACAGGCCCCACGCCTGCGCCTGACCGAGGGCGGACAGCCGGTCACGCAGCCGGCCGGCCTCGTCCGGGTGCAGCCCCGGGATCTTCGCGTCGGTCGACGGCGTGGCCGTGTGCAACTCGACGGTGGCCATCCCGTACGCGCGCTCCAGCGGCCCGGCCTTCACATCGACGAACTGCATCCGCCCGTACGGTACGACGACCAGCTCGCGGAACATGATCCCGTGGCTGACCAGCAGTTCGTCCTCACGTTCGGCGTACCGCCAGGACCGCTGGTTGCGGCCGATCAGGATCCACGCCCAGCCGAAGAGCAGGGCGATCACGACCACCGCGAGTACGCCGTACAGCCAGCCCAGCGACAGCCCGAGCGCGAGCAGCGCCACGATCGCGGCCAGCCCGGCCATGATCGCCGCGTTCAGCCGCCGCAGCGTAGCCAGCTTGGGCGAAACCGGCGTCCAACTGACATCCGAGGGTGCGAAAAGGTCGTCCACGCACCAAGCCTGTCACGATAGGGGGCATGAGCACCGAAAGAGTGGTCGGAGTCGGCGCGGGAGCGGCTGGATTCGACCCGGCCTTTGAGCGCGGCGGAGCCGGCTCGGACCTGCCGACCACCGACATGGTGCTCAACATCGGACCGCAGCACCCGGCGACCCACGGCGTACTCCGGCTGCGGCTGACCCTGGACGGCGAACGGATCGTCGGCTGCGAGCCGATCATCGGCTACATGCACCGCGGCGCGGAGAAGCTGTTCGAGGTCCGCGACTACCGGCAGATCATCGTGCTGGCTAATCGGCACGACTGGCTCTCCGCCTTCGCCAACGAGCTCGGCGTCGTGCACGCGGTCGAGCGGATGATGGGTCTCGAAGTACCGGTCCGGGCAGTCTGGTTGCGGACCCTGCTGGCCGAGCTGAACCGGGTGCTGAACCACCTGATGTTCCTCGGCTCGTACCCGCTCGAGCTCGGCGCGATCACGCCGGTGTTCTACGCGTTCCGCGAGCGGGAGACGATCCAGGCGGTGATGGAGGAGCTGTCCGGCGGCCGGATGCACTACATGTTCAACCGGGTCGGCGGACTGAAGGAAGACCTGCCGTACGGCTGGCTCGGCCGCACGGCAGCCGCCTCGGCCGCGGTCCGCAAACGCCTGCCCGACATCGAGGACATCATTCTCGGCAACGAGATCTTCCGGGCCCGCACAGTCGGCGTCGGCAAGCTCGCCCCCGAGCTGATCGCGCAGTACGGCATCTCCGGCCCGATCGCCCGCGCCTCCGGGGTGGACGCGGACCTGCGCCGCGACGAGCCCTACCTGGCGTACGGCGAACTGCAGGACGTACTCCGCGTCGTGACCCGCCCCGAAGGCGACTGCTTCGCCCGCTTCTCCGTGCTGCTCGAGCAGGTGAAGGTCTCGCTCGACCTGGTCGACGCCTGCCTGGACAAGCTGTCCTCGCTACCGGCCGGCCCGGTGAACGTCCGCCTGCCGAAGATCCTCAAGGTCCCCGAGGGCCAGACCTACGCCTGGACCGAGAGCCCGCTCGGCATCAACGGCTACTACCTCGTCTCCCGTGGCGACAAGACGCCCTGGCGGCTGAAACTCCGGTCCGCCAGCTTCAACAACATCTCCGTCCTGCCGGCCCTGCTGCCCGGCACGATGATCCCCGACATGATCGCCATCCTCGGCAGCATGTTCTTCGTCGTCGGCGACATCGACAAGTAGCGGCCGGTGGGGAAAGAAGTTCGCATCTGGTGACAGATTCTTTCCCCGCCAGAGCCAACGGCACGGCTCAGCGAACGGGGCAGGTCGGGCTGCAGGGGCGTGCGGGGAGATCCGGCTGCTTTCGGCGCATCACCTGTAGAACCTGTACGGCGGCATCGCACGGACGGCTCGTGGTGTCGAGCCAGCCATAGCGCAGAGTGACCTCCGACCGCAGGGCCGCCCGGTTGTCGCGCGCGAGATCCCGCCACCGCTGCCGTGGGGCGAAATGGAAGCGGCCGTCGAGCTCGACCACCAGCTCGAACCCCAGGTAGGCGACATCGGTGAACTCGTTGTCCACGGCACGCTGTCGCCGCCCCGGGGGCAGACCGTGGGCACGTTCGACTCTGCGCAGGTAGTGGAGTTCGAGCAGCGAATGCGATCCCCCGGCGACATCCGCCAGGATCGGCCGCAAGACGGCCCGATGACGAAGCTGCGGCCTGCTCGCGAGCGCCTGCAGAATCTGGGTAGGAGTGACGCGGCCGCTCTGACACGCCTCCGCCAGCACCGCTGCGGCGTCGTCCAGGCGGCGGCAGATGCCAACGATCTCGAGCACCGCGTCCGCGGGCCGGCTTCGCGGTGGAATACCTGCGGCCAGTCGGTCCTCCCAGAGCCTGACCCGGGTGATCACCAGACCGGGCCGCGCCCGAACCCGCCGGCGCCACGGGATGGTCACATACGCCGGCCGCCGGGCATCGGATCTGATCAGGCCGAGCTGCTCAGCGGCCGTGTAGTGACTCCACGCCGCGTCCGGTCCGGCGTAGAGCAGGGCAGCCAGGCGCCGTTCGTCGTACCCGATCGGACCGGTGTGGGTTGCATAGACGCCTGGGTGGACGGTCTGCCATCGCCGGGCACGCAGCGATCTGCGAACGTCGATCTCGGTCCACCCCGCAGCCAGCGCCTGGTCGCGGGACACGATCCGCTGCTGCTCGTGGATCAGCACCTCGATGCCTTCGTCCTGCAACTGTTGCCGCCACCACCAGTCCACCGATCCAGCGTGACGGATTTGCGCAGCTGACGTCGGAGGGGCTGTGGACAACTCCTCGTCAGGTGGTAGGCATCGCCTGGCCAAGGATTTCCAGGAGCGGGTCGGCGAGGCCGGCTGAGACGGCGAAGGTACCGCGGGACTCCGGGGCGTGCTCGGTGCCGTCGAGATCGAGGACGCGGAGGCCGGCCTCGCGGCAGATGCTGACGCCGGCCATGGTGTCCCAGGGCTTGTTGGAGAACATGATCATCGCGTCGAAGAAGCCGTTCGCGGTCCAGGTCAGCGCGGTCGCCGCCGTACCGATCATCCGGAGGCGCTGGGCCCGCGGGTAGAGCAGTTGGGTGAGCGCGAACCGCTGGGCGTTCTGGGCGGCCGCGTCCGGGCCGACGGCATAGTCGCCCACGGCAACCAATGCGTCGGTGAGGTTGCTGCACTCGCTGCCCCGGATCGCCTTGCCGTTGCAGGTGGCACCGAGTCCTTCCGCGGCGGCGTACCTGGTCCCGAGCGCCGGATGGTCGATCACACCAGCGACCGCGCGCCCCTCATGGATCAGACCGAGCGAAATAGCCCACAGCGGTACGCCGTGGATGAAGTTGACCGTGCCGTCGATCGGGTCGAGGACCCAGCGCGTGCCGTCGGTCGCGCCGCCCTCTTCTTCACCGAGTACGCCGATGTCCGGTGTCTCCCGCTCGAGGAACGCCCGTACCTCTCGCTCGACGGCGAAGTCCACCTCGGACGCCATGTCCCGATCGCCCTTGGACGTCAGCACGCCCGGCGCGCGCGAGTCGGTGATGACGCGTCCGCGATCGACAGCGGCTTCGGCAACCTTCAGCAGCTCGGCGAGATCCACACCCAGAACCTACTAGGAGGCAGCAAGGCCCCGGAGTTTGAGGTCGACCACGGTCGGGGCATCGGCCTGCGAGTGTTTGTCGCCGGCGGCAACGACCGTGGCGACTTCCTCGTCGATCTTGTCGAGGCGCTGGTCGATCTTGTCCAGCCGGCGCTGCATCAGGTCGACGAACTCCGCGTTCTCGACCACGCGGGCACTGGTGATCCGCGAGTACTCCTGCGCGACCTGCGCGCGTTCGTCCGAATGAGCCAACCGCTCGACCAGCAACTGGTGGCGGAAGAGGACGGCGCCGGCGATCGCGACCAGAGCGGCACCGACGGCGGCAGCCCGGAGAATCCAGGCATTCTGCGAGAAGAGCGCGACACTCACGCCCAGGCAGACAACGATCAGAGATGCGTTGGCAACGGTGAGAACTGTGGTCCTGGTTCGGCGGCGGTTACCCCTTGACCCCATGGACCGACATGTTAGGGGGTTTCGTCCGGGTCCTCGGGAATACGACACGCGCGTTCGAGCAACAATCCGGCCGTGACGACCAGCACTGAGATCACCGCCGCGAGAGCGGCCATAATCACCCGGTTACGGGGTCCGGAGGATCCCATCGCCCGCAGGAAGCTTAACGCGAACCCTGCGTAAACACCGGCGCACAACGCGCCGACGTACGCGCTGGCCTTTCCGATCATCAACAGGAACACGGCCCGGGACGATTCGATCCGCTCCCGCCGTACCTGGATGCGCTGGTTGGTGTTGCGGGCGGCGGCGAACAGCAACGCGGCCAGGAACGCCCACGCGATCAGCGTCAGCCACGACACCGTCGGCGCGACCCCGCCGCCGGACTCGATCGCCTTCACGATCGTGACGCCGATCGCGATGCCGAGAACGGCGATCGCTACCAGCAACCGGCGCGACGTCGGCCGCACCGAGCCCGGGCGGGGCGGTTCGTTCTTGTCCTTAGGGGCCCGGCCGGGCTCGGTATCGCCCGACACCACTACTGCAGCTCGATGTCGAGCTTGGTCACGCCGTCGGTCCCGACCTTGGCGAGCAGGTCCGCGACCGGACCACGGCCCGGCAGTACGGCGTCCCGCTCGATGTCGAGCCAGGGCGCCAGGACGAACGCGCGCTCGTGGGCCCGCGGGTGCGGCAGGGTCAGCTCGTCGGACTCCACCGTCTTCTGCCCGTAGGTGATCAGGTCGACGTCCAGCGTCCGCGGCGCACCCGGCACGCTGCGCTCCCGGCCGAACGCCTGCTCGATCGCCTGCGCGCGCTCCAGCAGCAGGTCGACGGCCAGCGTCGAGTCGGCCAGCAGGACGACGTTCAAGTACGGACCGGACTCCTCCGGGCCGTCGATGGGTTCGGTCTCGTACACGGGCGAGACGTCGACCACCACGAGGTCCGGAGTGTCCCGCAACGCGTCGACCGCGCCCTGCAGGTTCGCCTCACGGTCGCCGAGATTGCTGCCGAGCGACAGGATCACCTGGCGGATCGGCTTCAGGCCTCCGCTCAGAGTGTCCGCGTCGATGACGTGGGGGCTAGGGGTCTCAGTCACGAGGATTCTCCGGCTCTGCGCTGCACGGTCAGGACAACGTCGTCGAACGGCACCGAGATCGGCGCCGAGGGTTTGTGGATGGTCACGGCCGTCGCCGTCACGCGTTTGTCGGCGAGACAGAGATCGGCGATGCGCTGGGCGAGGGTCTCGATCAGGTCCACCGGCTCGGTCTCGATCGCCTGGTGCACCTGCTCGGCCACCACCCCGTAGTTCACGGTGTCGGCCAGGTCGTCGGAGGCCGCCGCGGTCCGGGTGTCCAGCTCCAGCCGGACGTCCACGACGAACTCCTGCCCGTCGGCCCGCTCGTGATCGAACACTCCGTGCCGCCCGAATCCACGGATGCCACGAATCTCGATCACGTCAGGAAGCGTCCCGGGACCGCTCATTCCGCCTCCTCCTGTCGGCCCCCAGACGACAGTACCGGTGAGGCATGGTGGATCCACAACCGCCAGCCGCTGGAAGTTCGACGGAAAACGTTCGTGGCCAGTGCCTTGCCACCCGCGAACCCCTCTTCGGGTGCACCCTCCCCCGAGGACAGGACATTCTCCGTACACGTGACGTATGCCACGTCTTCATCAACCCGTACCTGCACATCGGTCAGGAAGAACTGGATGTACGGCGTGTTGGCGAAGATCATCGCCCACGCCCGCATCATCTCGGCGTACCCGGAGATCGCCGCGTTGCCCGGATGGATGCAGACCGGATCCGGATCCGGCAGCCAGACGGCCGCCATCAGGTCCAGGTCGCCGGCCTCGAACGCGTTGTAGAACGCGGTGTTGGCGTTCAGGACGACGTCCTCGACGGTCGCACCGCGTGCACCATCGCCACCGGTGCCCTGCCGCGGTCCGTCCGTCATACCGTTCCCCATCTCTTGGCCACTCGGACCGCGTCCACGTTCGGTGCCACCGCATGCGCCCGGACACACCAGGCTCCTGCTGCGGCGGCCAGGGCGGTTACGGCCACGCTCGCGTCGTCTCGTCGTACGGCCGGTCTGGGTTCGCCGGTCTGCTCGTCGGCGAGCAGCCTACCGAGGAACGCCTTCCGGGACGCACCGATCAGCAACGGTCTTTCCAGTACGGCGAATTCCCGTAACCGGCGAAGAATCTCCCAGTTGTGGTCCGCGTTCTTGGCGAAGCCGAGCCCGGGGTCGAGCGCGACCCGGTTCAGGTCGATGCCGGCGTTGCTCAGCACCTCGAGCCGCTCGGCCAGCTCGGCGATCACCTCGGCGACCACGTCGCCGTACTCCGCGCGGTTCTGCATGTCGATGGAGTGCCCGCGCCAATGCATACACAGGTACGGCGTCTTGCGGTCGGCGACCAGCGCGAGCATGTCCGGGTCGGCCTGGCCGCCGGACACGTCGTTGATCATCGTGGCGCCGGCATCGAGCATCAGCTCGGCGACGTGGGCCCGCATCGTGTCGACGGAGATGATCGCACCCTCGGCCGCGAGCGTCTCGATCACCGGGAGCACCCGGCGGATCTCTTCGTCGGGCGACGGGCGGACGGCGCCCGGCCGGGTCGACTCGCCACCGACGTCGAGCAGGTCGGCTCCTTCGGCCAGCAACTCCTGCCCGTGCTTGATCGCGGCACTCGGCTCGAACCACTCACCGCCGTCCGAGAACGAGTCCGGCGTCACGTTCACAACGCCCATGACGAGACACCGGTCCACCACCGGCAGCCCGTCAACGTGACCCCACGACGCGTTTCCCACCCAGACACCGTAGTAGGCGCCTCCCCCACCCCAACACCCAGCCGGACATTTGGCTGGGATTGGGCTAGGGAGTCAGTTGGCCAGGATCAGGCGCGACTTGGTGGACTGGAGGACCTCGGCGATCGGCTGGGCGTACGACTCGTTGGTCTGACCGGACTTCTCCAGGCACTGCCCGTCGATCAGGGCCGCTCCGCTGGTGATGCCCTGGGCGTAGTTCCCAGTCATGTTCGCGCCGCCGGAGTCGCCTGCCTCCACACACGCGGTGTGCTGGAACAGTCCGCGAACCACGCGGTTGTTTCCGTAGTTGACGGTGACGTTGCGAGCGACGATCCGCCCGCAGGTCCAGCCGGTGGTCTTCCCCGACTTGCACAGCGTCGATCCGACGGTCGCGTCCGCGAGCCCCTTGACCGCGACGTTGCCGGCTCCCCAGCCCTCGACGTACCCCTGCTGGTCCCAGCCCTCGATCACGCCGACCGACCCGAAGTCGTTGCCGGGGAAGCTCGAGGTGTACGTGTTGCCGAGGACGTAGCCGTTCCGCGAGAACGACGGCTTGCCCGCCGTGCAGTGTCCTGCGGTCAAGAAGATCCGGTTCCCCTTGCGGGTACGGGCGTTGAAGCCCAGCGAGCACACGTACCCGGTGTTCTTGTCCACCTGCACGCCGCCGCGCAGGCTGAAGTCGTCCGCGGTCGGCCGGACCGTCCCGGTCACGTGGCGGACCGTCACGCGGTCGCCGTTGGCCTCGGCCCGAGACATGAACCGGTCAGTGATCGAGTCGTGCGCGCCCTTCGGCACGGAGACGACCACGGTCCCCGACAGCGGATCGACGTACCAGGACCGGACTTTGCCGGCGCTCGACGTCGCGGAGAGCTCGTTCAGCTGGTTCTGTACGGCGTTCAGCTGCTGGAAGGTGTACTTGACCAGGCGCGGGATCGCACCGATCTGGCGGACCAGCTCGGCCGTCGACAGGTCCGATACCGCGACGACCAGCTTGCCGGTCTCGTCGTAGTAGCTGCCGACCACGCCTGAGTCGGATCCGAGCTCGGATTCCAGCGTCTTCGCGACCAGAGGACTGCCGGTCGTCTTCTTCTTGGCGGGCGCTGTCTGCTGTCCGGCCTTGGTCCGCGTATCCGCGGTGGCCCAGTTCGCCGCGACCAGCCCGCCGGCCGTCAGGGCGACGACCCCGGTAAGTGCGGCGCCGACCCGGAAACGCCCCGACATCCTGTCCTCCTCACACCAGCACTTGATCCCCGTTGGCCAAGTGCCACTACGGAAAGTAAACGCTCGGCGACAGAATGTCCATAGTGCTGGACTCTAAAACTTCAACGAGGGTCGGTGCAGTGGAGCTACGGTCAGCCCACGATCAGGCTCATCGCCTCCGCGCGGGTGACCGGATTGCGCAGCTGACCCCGGACCGCCGAGGTGATCGTCTTCGCGCCCGGTTTCCGGACACCGCGCATGGTCATGCAGAGGTGTTCGCACTCGATCACCACGATCACGCCGCGCGGCTGGAGGATCTCGACCAGGGACTCGGCGACCTGAGTGGTCAGCCGTTCCTGGATCTGCGGCCGTTTCGCGTACACGTCGACCAGCCGGGCGAGCTTCGACAGCCCGGTGACCCGGCCGTCCCGGCTCGGGATGTAGCCGACGTGCGCGACCCCGGTGAACGGGACCAGGTGGTGCTCACACACGCTCCAGACCTCGATGTCCTTCACCAGCACGAGCTCGTCGTGCTCGAGGGCGAACGTCGTACTCAGGACGTCCTCGGCCGTCTGGCCCAGCCCGGCGGTGATCTCGGCGTACGAGCGTGCCACCCGGGCCGGTGTGTCCCGCAGCCCTTCGCGATCCGGGTCCTCCCCGATCGCGAACAGCAGCTCCCGCACGGCCCGCTCCGCCCGCGCGTGGTCGAAATTCGGTGAGGTCATCCGGCCACTGTAAGTTCGGCCGGCGGAAAACAGCGACGCCGCCACCCGATGGGGTGGCGGCGTCGCTCAGTGCACTGCTGGGGTCACTGCTGGGTCGGCGGCGTCGGGCCGCTGCCGTAGTCCGGCGGCCGGATGGCCTCGTCCGGACCGACGGAACCGCCCGGCAGCACGTCGTGCAGCGAGCCGTTCTGCTCGGCGCGGGTGGAACCGTTGGTCGGCATCACCGGCGGCTGGTCCGACGGGACCCGGGTGGACGAGCCGGTCCAGGCCGGCCGCCGCTCCCGCATGATCACCGGCACGAAGATCCTGGCGATCTGGTTCTTGTCCAGGGTCTCCTTCTCGAGCAGCTCCTCGACCAGGTGGTCCAGGACGACCCGGTTCTCGACCAGGATGTCGAAGGCCTCCTGATGCGCGTTCAGGATCAGCTTGCCGACCTCCTCGTCGACCGCGGCCGCGATCTCCTCGGAGTAGTTCCGCTGGCTGCCGAAGTCGCGGCCCAGGAACGGCTCGCTGCCGTCCGAGCCGAACTTGATCGCGCCGAGCCGCTCGGTCATGCCGTACTGCGTGACCATCGCCCGGGCCAGCGCCGACGCCTTCTCGATGTCGTTGCTCGCGCCCGTGGTCGGGTCGTGGAAGACCATCTCCTCGGCGGCGCGGCCGCCGAGCATGTAGGCCAACTTGTCCAGCATCTCCGACCGGGTAGTGGAGTACTTGTCCTCGTCCGGCATCACCATCGTGTAGCCGAGCGCACGGCCACGCGGCAGGATCGTCACCTTCTGCACCGGGTCGGAGTGCGGCAGCGCCGCGGCGACCAGCGCGTGTCCACCTTCGTGGTACGCGGTGAGCACCTTCTCCTTGTCCGACATCAGCCGGGTACGACGCTGCGGACCGGCGATGACGCGGTCGATCGCCTCGTCCAGCATGTGGTTGTCGATCGTCTGCAGGTTCGACCGGGCGGTCAGCAGGGCCGCCTCGTTCAGCACGTTGGCCAGGTCGGCGCCGGTCATACCCGGCGTCCGGCGGGCCACCGCGGTCAGATCAACGTCCGGCGCCATCGGCTTGCCGCGCGAGTGCACCTTGAGGATCTGGGTGCGGCCCGGCAGGTCCGGCGCGTCGACGGCGATCTGCCGGTCGAACCGGCCCGGCCGCAGCAGCGCCGGGTCGAGCACGTCCGGCCGGTTGGTGGCCGCGATCAGGATCACACCGCCGCGGACGTCGAAGCCGTCCATCTCGACCAGCAGCTGGTTCAGGGTCTGCTCGCGCTCGTCGTGACCACCGCCGAGGCCCGCACCACGGTGCCGGCCGACGGCGTCGATCTCGTCGATGAAGACGATCGCCGGAGCGTTCGTCTTGGCCTGCTCGAACAGGTCGCGGACCCGGGAGGCGCCGACACCGACGAACATCTCGACGAAGTCCGAACCGGAGATCGAGTAGAACGGCACGCCGGCCTCGCCGGCGACCGCGCGGGCCAGCAGCGTCTTACCGGTACCGGGCTGGCCGTAGAGCAGGACGCCCTTCGGGATCTTCGCTCCGACCGCCTGGAACTTGCCTGGTTCCTGCAGGAACTCCTTGATCTCGCCGAGCTCCTCGACCGCCTCGTCACAGCCGGCCACGTCGGCGAACGTGGTCTTCGGAGTGTCCTTGGTGATCAGCTTGGCCTTCGACTTGGCGAAGCTCATCACCCGGGAGCCACCACCCTGCATGGAGTTCATCAAGAAGATGAACACCACCGCGATCAGCAGGAACGGGATCAGCGTGGAGAACACCTGGCCGATGAAGCTCGGCTTCGGGTTCTCGACGTCGTACCGCTCGATCTTGCCGTCCTGGAACAGGGACTGCAGGTCGGTGCCCAGCGTCTCGGCCTGGCCGTCGACCCAGTTGGCCTTGATCTTGGTGCCGTCGGTCTTCTCGACCCGGATCTCCTGGTCCGGGTCGATCAGCGTCACCGACTTGATCGTCTTGTCGCTCGACGACTTGGCCTGCTGGATCAGCTGCACGACCTGGCCGGTCGCCTCGGTCTTGTACCCGGTCGAGCCGGTCAGGAGCTGCCCGATCACCAGCACGCCGAGGAAGGCGACGACGATCCAGAACAGGGGTCCGCGGAAGATGCGCTTCACGTCCATGATCGGGGCCTAGGCCCCGTCCCTCCTAGCTCGGCAGGCCCGGGTGTGGCGGGCTTGTGACGGTAATACCAGTCCAAGTGTCTCGTGTCGCACAAGACAACACAGCACGAGGGTCACCAATGGGCAGTACGACCTGTTGTACAGGCCGTCACCAAAGTCTGCCTTGAAGGCTGTCTCAGGAGTAGACGTGCGGCGCCAGGGTGGCTACGCAGCGCAGGTTCCGGTACTTCTCCGCGTAGTCCAGACCGTAGCCGACGACGAACTCGTCCGGCAGCTCCAGGCCGACGTACTTGACCGGGACCCGCATCTTGGCGGCGTCGGGCTTCACGAACGCGGTGCACAGCTCGAGCGAGGCCGGCTTGCGTGACTCCAGGTTGCTGACCAGCCAGCTGAGCGTGAGCCCGGTGTCGATGATGTCCTCGACGATCAGCACGTGCCGGTTGGTGATATCGGTGTCCAGGTCCTTCTGGATCCGCACCACCCCGGACGACTTGGTGCCCGAGCCGTACGACGAGATGGCCATCCAGTCCATCTCCACGTGCCGGCTGAACGACCGGGCCAGGTCGGCCATCACCATCACCGCGCCGCGCAGGACGCCGACCAGCAACAGGTCCTTGCCCTCGTAGTCGGCCTCGATCCGCGCCGCCAGCTCTCGCAGCTTCGCGAGGATCTGATCCTCGGTGTAATGGATCTTCGCCAGGTCCTTCTCGATGTCCGCCGCATCCACGCGGTCAGCCTGTCACATTCGGCCCGAGGATGATGAATCCGCCCTGGCGGATCGCGCGGACGCCCTGGGGAAGGTCGATCCATCGCTGACCGCGCCAGTCGGTCACCAGCGCGTCGACGGCCGCCACGTGCCCTGCGGTGAGGTCGGTGGCCCGGCAACCGGCTTCCAGCGCGGCCTGACGCAGTACCCGGGTCCGGATCGCGGTTGGCTCGTCCGTGAGTACGCCGACTTCGCCGCGGACCTCGCTCTCAGCCCGACTCAGTGCGGTCTCCGCGACGTCCGCCGCGAGCTGGTCGAGCGCATCCGCGTCCGCTCTGAGCAATCCCGCCGTACGGGCCAGTGCTTCGACCACGCCAGGCCCCAGCGCCTCTTCCAGCACCGGCAGCACCTCATGCCGCACCCGGACCCGCGTGTACTGCGGATCGTCGTTGTGCGGGTCGTGCCACGGCCGGAGCCCCGAAGCGATACACGCCGCCGCTGTAGTAGCCCGGCGTACCTCCAGGAAGGGCCGCCGGACCCGACCGACCGCCGAGGCCATCCCAGCGAGTGATCGGGCCCCAGATCCCCTGCCAAGCCCGAGTAGGACAGTCTCGGCCTGATCGTCCCGGGTGTGGGCCAGCAGTACGACGTCCGCTCCGAGCTCATCGGCCGCGTCCCGGAGTGCGTCGTACCTCGCTGTGCGCGCAGCGCCCTCCGGACCGCCCTCGGTGCCGACTGTGACGGTCCACACCCGGACAGGGTCGAGTCCTAGCGTCCGGCACTGCTTGGCGGCCGTCTCGGCGACGTGAGCGGAGTCAGGCTGCAGATCGTGGTCGACGATGACCGCGCCGGCGCGGAGGCCGAGCTTGGGCGCCTCGAACGCGGTAGCGGCGGCCAGAGCTAGCGAGTCCGTGCCACCGGAACAGGCGACCAGGACGGTCGTTCCGTGTGGCAGCTCGGACAGTGTGGTGCGCACCGCCTCCCGGGTCCGGGCGACAGCCGGGTGCAGCTTTCCGCGCCTCTGCTCGACCAGCTCCTCCACAGCCTGGTCAGCCGTGGAGTCGGGAGACCCAGGCATCCGGGTTCGCGATCTCGTTCTTGGTCGGCAGCGTGTTCGGACCGGTCCAGACCCGGTTGAAGCCCTCCATGCCGACCTGGTCGACCACGCGACGTACGAACGCCGCACCGTCCTTGTACTGCCGCATCTTCGCGTCCAGCCCGAGCAGCCGCTTCAGCAGCTGGTCGACCGGGTTGCCGCTCTGCCGTCGCGACGTGAACTTGGACCGGATGGCGTCAACGGTCGGAATGACCGACGGCCCGACCCCGTCCATCACAAAGTCCGCATGACCTTCCAGCAGTGACATGACCGCGGTCAGCCGGTCCAGCACCGCCCGCTGCTCCGGCGACTGCATCAGGTCCACCAGGCTGAACTCGGCCTCACCACGCACCGACTGCCCCAGCCGCTGCACAGCCTCCCGGAACATCGCGGCGTACGCCGATGCATCCAACTCGGCCTGGTCGAGGAACAGCGCGATCTCCGACCGCAGGTGGTCCCGCAGCCAAGGAACCGCAGTGAACTGCACCCGGTGCGTCTCCTCGTGCAGACACACCCACAACCGGAAGTCCCGCGGTACGACGCCCAGCTCGGACTCCACCTGCATCACGTTGGGAGCCACCAGCAGCAGGCGACCGGTCAGACCGGGGCGGTCCGGGTCCGGCTGCGCGGGGTAGAACGGGTCGAACTGACCGAGCACCCGCGACGACAGGAACGCCAGCAGCGCGCCGGCCTCGATCCCGGTCACCCGGGAACCGACCGCCGAGGACAGACCGGCAGTCCGGTCCGCCTTCTCCCGCAGCTTGTCCGCCAGCGGCTGCAGAACGGTCCGGAAGCCGTCCGCGTTCGCCTGGACCCAGCCGGGCCGGTCGACGATCACTACCGGTGCCGTCGCCGACGTGGCCTGCAGTCCGGTGAACTCGCGCACGTGTCCCTCGGACTCGGCTGCGAACTGACGCAGCTCGGCGACCACCTGGTCCGCCTCCGCACGGCTGACCGCAGGGCCGGGGCGCACCAGCTTCCGCGCCACGCCGGTCGCCAGCTGCCAGTCGACCATCTCGGTCGTGGTCCCGCCTTCCGCCGTACTCATACAACGACCCTAGTGCTATGTCCCAACAAGCGGGGGACTTCAGCAGCCGCAGTTGGCCAGCGCGGCCGCAGCCCGGTCCAGCGATGCGCGCGCATCCAGGGTCTTCGGGACAGGCACGCTGTCACTGGCGATCGCAAAGACCAGCAACGTTCCAGTACGGTCCCGAGCCATCCCCGCAAGGCTGTGCACGCTCGTGAGGGTCCCGGTCTTCGCACGGACCAGTCCGGTCCCCGTGCCGGTGCCTGCGGTGGTGAAACGCTCCCTGAGGCTTCCGTCGAAGCCGGCGACCGGGAGGCTGGTCAGCAGGCGCCGCAGCTCAGGATGGTCCTTCGAGGACGCCACCTTGACCGCACCGGCGAGGAGCGCGAGCGGGACCTTGTTGGCCCGGGTCAGACCGCTCCCGTCGTAAATGGTGGCCTTGCTGACATCCAGACCGAGCTTGGTGAGCGTGGCGCGGACGCCCTTCACCCCACCCACGTACGAACCGCCGTTGCCCGTCGCGATACCCACCTGTCGCAGGAGGACCTCAGCACCGTCGTTGTCGCTGTGCAGGTTCACGTACTCGATGATCTGGCCGACAGTCGGCGACTTGACCTGAGCCAGCGGAGTGGCCGCAGTCGAAGCGACCGCAGGCTTGACGGTCGGAGCGACCGTGATCCCGTACGTGCCCAGCAGCTTCCCGAACGACGTGGCCGCGGCCTGCGCCGGAGAGGTCGCTCGCTTGGCCATGCCTGGTGACAGTCGGCCCTCGTTCACCCACAGCGCCGAAGTAGGCGCCGCGATGCCTTCCGGTATGTAGTTGGCTTCCCAGTGCGTGTTGACTGCCGGTCCGGTGAACAGAGAAGCGTCGTACCCGAGGGTGACCCGGCTGAGGCCCTGCGCCTTCAGAGCCTTCGCAGTACTCGCCGCGAGCGTCTGGAGTGTTGCGCGGGCCGGGTAGTCGGCAGCCTGCTTCACCGCGAGCAGCGGGTCGCCGCCACCAACCAGGACGATCGAGCCCTTGCCGGCGCTCACGACCTTGGTGGAGAACGTGTGCTCCGCGCCCAGGGTCGACAGCGCCGAGACCGTGGTCAGGAGCTTCATGGTCGAGGCAGGGGTGTACGGCGTCGCGGCACCGACCGAGAAGACCGGCTTGCCGCGCGAGGCGTCGTACACATAGACACCGTGGTGCGGACCGAGTGACGGGTCCTTGAGGATCGCGGCGAGCGCCGCGCCGACACCGGCCGCTGTCGGGGCAGCACCCTCGGTCGTTGCCGGAGCCAGGACAGCGGGCGCCTGCTGGGCGGTGGCCTGGACTGATCCGGGTACGGCGCGCGCACTGCTCACCAGGCTGGTACACAGAGCCGTGGTCAGCAGCGTGACGAATGCCGCACGGGCAGGTCGAGCCACCGGGCTGCTCCTGTCATTCGGTCGGTCGGAACCGTGACAGTATCTGCCGTATGGAGTTCGACGTCTTCATCGAGATCCCCAAGGGCACCCGCAACAAGTACGAGCTGGACCACAAGACGAACCGGCTGCGCCTGGACCGCACCCTGTTCACGGCCACTCAGTACCCGTCCGACTACGGATTCATCGAGGACACCCTCGGCCAGGACGGCGACCCGCTGGACGCGCTCGTGCTGCTGACCGAGCCGACCTTCCCCGGCTGCCTGATCAAGGCCCGGGCGATCGGCATGTTCCGGATGACCGACGAGAAGGGGCCGGACGACAAGGTCCTCTGCGTCCCGGCCGGCGACCCGCGGCAGGAGCACCTGCGCGACATCCACCACGTGCCGGAGTTCGACCGGCTCGAGATCCAGCACTTCTTCGAGGTCTACAAGGACCTCGAGCCCGGCAAGTCGGTCGAAGGCGCCAGCTGGGTCGGCCGCGCCGACGCCGAGGCCGAGGTCCGCGCCTCCTTCGAGCGCCTCAAGGCCGAAGGCCACTAACCCCGGCGGGCGGCGGCTGGCGGCTGGCGGGTTATGTGACCGCTGGCGGGTTGTATCTCGCCAGCGGTGAAACAACCCGCCATCCGCACGGAACCGGCCGGCGATCGGGCCGGCTCGCCTCGCGGGTTGGCTGGCTGCGGACGTCCACGCCATCACAATGCCGTGCGCGGGAGCCGGCCAGGCGGGGCCGTCGCTGGCTGGACGCGGTTGTGATGGCCTGGCGGTACGCCGCGATGCTCCAGCACCCACGGATCGAGCAGGAGATCCGGGCATCCCTTGAGATGGCGGGGACGCTCAGTCGCCGGTGAGGCGGGTGAGGAGAGTTAGCAGGGTCTTGCGCTCCGTCGCCGTCAGTGGCTGCAGCAGGTCTGCTTCGGCGGCGTAGATGAGCTGGTCCATCGAGTCCAGCTGCTTCTCGCCGGCCGGGGTGATGGTGACGATCTTCCGGCGGCGGTCGGCGGGGTCCACCTGACGGGCGAGGAATTTCAGCTCCTCCAGCTCGTCCAGAAGCGTCACCAGGTCGCTGCGGTCGAGGCCGATGCGGTCGGCCAGCGTCGCCTGAGCGCCCGCGCCGTCGTCGGCGAGGCTGGCCAGCACGTGGTAGTGCTGGGTCCGGATGCCGGCCTGCGTCATGTGCTGGCGAACCAGCCGCTGGGACTGCATGTTCGCCCGCCCGAGCGCCCACAGCACCCGGTCGGACAGCCGATGCGTCGCCGACTTCTTCACCCCGCCACTCTATTGGCAACGCCGACCCGTACCTATATCGTGGGCATCTCCCATTATTTCTAACTCCCACGATATGGAGCACCCACAATGCGCGCAGTGCGCTTCCACCGTCACGGCGGCCCCGATGTCCTGCAGCTCGAAGAGGTCGCCGTACCCGAACCCGGCCCCGGCCAGGTCCTGATCCAGGCCGAGGCGATCGGCGCGAACGCGATCGACGCGGTCCTCCGTCGCGGCGGCTCCCCCTGGGACCGCCCGCTCCCCGGCACGCTCACCGGTGACGTCGTCGGCCGCATCGTCAAGCTCGGCCCGGACACCCCGCCCGGCGTCGCCGTCGGCCAGCGCGTCTCCGCGCTCACCGTCGACGCCTTCGCCGACTACGCGGTCGCGGACGCCGGCTTCCTGGCCCCGATTCCCGACGACGCCGATGCGGGCGAAGCGACGATGATGTCGCTGACCGCCCCGCTCGCCCTCCGGGTGCTCGAGTCCGGCCGCATCCCGGCCGGCGGCACCGTCCTGATCCAGTCCGCGGCCGGCACCATCGGCCACCTCGCCACCCAACTGGCCCGCTTCTACGACGCCAAGACGATCATCGGTACGGCGTCCAGCCCGAAGAAACTCGACTTCATCCGGGAGCTCGGCGCCGAACCCGTCGACCTCACCGACCCGGACTGGCCGGCGGCGGTCCGCGCCCTGGCCCCGGACGGCGTCGACACGGTCCTGGACGCGGTCGGCGGCACGGTCTTCGCCCAGGGCCTCGACCTGGTCAAACCACTCGGCACCATGGTTTCGTACGGCGCCATCACCACCGAGGTCCCGACCGTGCCGGTGCTCGGCCTCCAACTCCGGAACCTCACCGGCGTCTCCCTCTACGGCTGGCAGCAGGCTCGCCCGGACGAGGCCCGCGCCGACATCGCCGAGGTCACCCGCCGCTGGCAGTCCGGCGAACTCCGCCCGGTCGTCGACACCACCTATCCGCTCACCGAAGTTGCCCGCATCCACGAAACCCTCGACGCCCGCAGCAACCTCGGCCGCCTGATCGCCATACCGTGAATAAAATCGTCGGGTGGAGCTTCGGCAGATGCGGTACTTCGTGGGTGTCGCCGAGCAGCTCCATTTCGGTAAGGCCGCGGAGCGCCTCTACATCTCCACCCCGACCCTGAGTCAGCAGATCAAGCAGCTCGAACGCGAGGTCGGGACCACCCTGTTGATCCGGCACAGCCGCGGCGTCGAGCTGACCCCGGCCGGCCGGGTGTTCCTGGCCCGCGCCCGGGAAACCATCCAGGCGGCCGGCCTGGCGCTGAAGGACACGCGCCGGGCCGCCGGCCTGGACGAACCGGTACTCCGGCTCGGCCTGCTGAACGGCATCCCCGGCTGGCTCCCCGCCGCCCTCGAACAGCTCGCCACCGAACGCTTCCCGAACAGCACGGTCACCCTCGAGGCGGGAACCACCACCGATCAACTCCGAATGCTCACCGCCGGCGAGATCGACCTCGGCCTGGTCCGCACGCCCCTGACGTTGCCTCCAGCAATCACTTCCGAACACCTCGCCGACGAGGAACTCGGCGTCCTGCTGACCGCTACCCACCCGCTCGCCGCGAACCCCGAGCTCACCCTCGACGACCTGACCGGCCTCGAGCTGATCTGGATCCCACGCGCCGCGGCGCCGGAGTTCCACGACGACACCCTCCGCCGGATCGGCCCCGGCGTACGGCTGAGCGACATCAGCATGAGCCACTCGCAACTCCGCTCGGCCCTCCTCGTCCGCCGCTCCGCGTTCAGCCTAGGCTCCCGCCGAGCCGCCACCCCAGACGTCATCTGGCGTCCCCTTCAAGGCCGCCCACTGATCGCCCGCTACGCCGCCGTCTGGCCCACCGACTCGAACAACCCGGTGCTCCAGGCAATGACCGTTAGTCCTGGCCTAACGGTGGTTAGGCAACAAGTCGTGGAGTACTGAAGCTCCCGGTGGTTGGCTCGGAATGTCAACCACAGAAGGAGATTCGGTGCAGGAACATGTAGTGATCGTGGGCGGAAGTTCCGGGATGGGGCGAGCGCTCGCAGAGGAGCTTGTTGCCCAGGGCAGCGAAGTGACGGTCGCCGGCCGGTCGCCTGACAAGCTCGACGCAGTACGGCGGGAACTCGGCGTACAGACCGTTGCCATGGACATCGGAGTCGAGGAAGACATCGAGCGGCTCTTCGCGACCACCGGCAAGGTGAACCACATCGTCACCACGGCTGCCGACGTCGGCGGTGCCTACCAGCCGATCAGCGAGTACGACGTGAACGCGGCGCGCTCGGCGGTCGACTCCAAGTTGTTCGGCCCGTTGCTGCTCGCCAAACACGGCGCGTCCATGCTCGAACCCGGCGGCTCGATTGTGTTCACCTCGGGCATCGCGGCGTACCGCCCGGGACCGCGCGCGTCGTTGCTCGCGGCACTCAACGGCGCGCTGGCCTCGCTCGCCGCGGCGCTCGCGGTCGAGCTCGCGCCGATCCGGGTCAACGTGGTGTCACCCGGCTGGGTCGACACCACGATCTGGCAGGACGTGGCCGGCGATGCCGCGGCCGCGACCCTGGCCGCGATGGCGGCCCGTCTCCCGGCCGGCCGGATCGGACGGACCCAGGACATCGCCGCCGCGATCATCGCCTTGCTGCGTAATGGTTTCATCACCGGCACCGTTCTACATGCCGACGGCGGACACCGGCTGGTCTAGAAGGGACAGCTACGGACGGCCGAAGAAGTTCGGCGCGATCCAGTAGTAGACGCTGGAGATCTGCACCGGCTTGCCGGTTCGGGGCGCGTGCACCATCTGCCCGTTGCCGATGTACATGGCGACGTGGTGGATGGTGGCCGGGTCGTTCGGGTTGGTGGCCCAGAAGATCAGGTCGCCGGGCCGCAGGTCGTCCTCGTTGATGTGCTGGATCTGCTCGTACTGCGCCGCGCTGTAGTGCGGCAGTTGGACCCCGGCCCGCTCCCAGGCACCCATCACCAGGCCGGAGCAGTCCCACCGCGACGGCCCGGTGGCACCCCACAGGTACATATCGCCGAGCTGCCGCAGCGCGAAGTTGATCGCGTCCCGCGCGTCACCGCCGCCCGAGCTGTGACCGCCACCGTTGTCACCGTTGTCGTCGTTGCGCCCCGGCGAGGAAGGCTTGTGCTTCGCCGGCTTCTTGCCGTGGTTCTTCTTCGCTTCCTCCCGCGCTTCCTTCGCCTCGCGGGCCCGCTCGGCCGCCTCGGCGCGCCGCTCGGCGGCCTCCCGGGCGGCGATCTTGCGCTTCAGCTCGGCGGCTTTCTTCGCGGCGATCGCGGCGGCTCGTTGTCGCGCAAGCTCCTCGAGCCCTCGCTGCCGCTGGGCGGCGACCTGCACAGACACGCTCTGCAGTACGGCGAGCTGTGCGATCGACTGCTTCCGCTGGACGCCGATCGCGGTCACGGCTGCCGCCTGCGCGGCCTCCGCATCCTCGGCGGCCTTCTTCGCCGCGGCGGCCTCATCGGTCGCCTTCTTCACCTTCACAACCGCCTGGTCAGCCTGCACCTTGAACAGGTTCGTCATCACCTGGGTCGCCGAGAACCGCAGGTACGAACCCTGCATCGCGGCCGACACCGAGTGCGCGGCCCCGGCCGAGTCGAGCAGGTCCTGCGGACCGTCAGCGGTGAACAGCGGCGCGATCTTCGCCACGTCGCCACCACCCTGGTACGACGCGGCGGCGAAGCGGCCGATCTGCTGCCGCTGCGTGGCCAGCGTCTTCTGCGCCTCAGCTGCCCGGGCGGCAGCTGCGGCCGCCTCGGCCTTGGCCTGCTGCAGCCGGTAGATGGCGCCGTTGTAGGCCTCGTCGGCAATGCCGGACTGGATGCCGAGCTGCTCGAGCCGCGCGTTCGCCGCGGCCAGCTGGCGCTCGATCGCGGCGACCTGGCCGGCCTTCGAGGCGGCCGCCTGCTTGGCCCGCTCGACGGCGGCCTTGGACGGAATCACCGGCGGCTTCGGCTTGGCCGCGTCGGCCGCAAGGGGCTGGATGGCCATCGAGCCGGCCAGACAGATCGCGAGCACCCCGGAGAGCAGTGCTTTGCCTGCCCGACCGGTCTTCCCAGTGCTCCCGACCCGCCCGCCGGACGTAGCCCTCGAGGGGGTCCGCATCGGGATCGTTCCTTCCGCCGGTCACGAACCCCTTCCCCAGGGTTCGTGAGCTTTTGGTCCTCCTGGACCACATACGTGACACTAGTTGCCTACAGCCCCATTGGGAACACTCTTCACACAAGTAACTTTGTTTCACCCGTGTGTCGACTTGACAAACTACAAGCTTGTAATTCCGCGAAGCCGCAGGTCGGCGCACAAAAACACCCCTCCGACCGAAGCCGGAGGGGTGCTGTGGACGAACTAGGTCAGCGCAGCAAGAACGACGCAACCACCGGAAGATGGTCAGACGCCGGTGTCACAGGTACGGCGGCCTTGGTCGGCTGAAGCCCGTCGCTGTGCAGCTGGAAGTCGATCCGCTTGGTCGGGTTGCCCGCCTCGATCGTGTAGCCGGGACCAACCCCGACCTCGGTCCAGGTGTCGTCGTACACCGCGGTCAGCGTCTTGATCTCCGGCGCTTCCGGCGTCGCGTTCAGGTCGCCGACGAGCAGAGTGGGCGTCTTCGACTTGCCGAGCAGCTCGACCACCTTCTGCGCCTGCTCAAGCCGCTCGGCGTTGTTGTTGCTGGTCAGGTGCGTGTTCGCGAACCGTAGGTCGGCCCCACGGACCTTGATCTTCGCGACCGCCAGACCCCGCTGCTCACCGGTCGGGTAGAGCGGCAGGAGGGTGTTCTTGAAGTCCTTGATCGGGTACTTCGACAGGATCGCGGTCCCGTACTGGCGCCGCGGCTCCCCCGGGTTGACGGGCGGGAGGTCGAGGTTGGCGGCGTACGCGTAGTGCATCTTGAGCCGCTGCGCGAACCAGGCCGGCTGGTCGACCCAGTTGCTCCGCACGTCCCAGTGCCGATCGACTTCCTGCAGCCCGATCACGTCGGCCTTGGACTGCTCGATCAGTACGGCGATTCGCTCGAGATCGAGGACTCCGTCGATCCCCGCGCCGTGGTGGATGTTGTACGTCATCACGGTCAGCGGTCGCGCCGGCCGGCCGCCATCGGGCTGGGCCGCAGCAACGGTCGGCACCACCATCAGGACTCCGACCAGGGCGGTTAGCAATTTACGCATGCACCCATCTTTCCGGGAAACCGGCGACACGCGCACAACGAGCGAGTGTCGCCGGTCTGAACGTCAGTGCATCAAGCGCCCGACTGCACCATTCGCGCCGGAGGCCCAGCAGCCCGCCTGGAAGCCGTGCCCGGCGCACTCGACGCTGTCGAAGCTGCCGTCGTAGAACTGCTTCCAGCTGCGACCACCGTCGACGCTCACGTCACTCCCGGACGGACCGACCGCGAGAACGGTCGACGGTGACCACGGCACGAAGTGCGACCCACTCCGATAGCCCTTCGGCGCCTTATCGGCCGGGACCAGCTTCCAGGTGCGACCACCGTCGTACGTGATCGAAGCTGCCTGCACCGCCTCGGTCGGCTTCTCGAAGTCGCCACCGACCGCCACGCCGAACAGCGGGTTCCGGAAGGCGAGGCTGAAGATTCCGGCGGCCTCACCACTGGCCATCGGCGAGTCGCTGACCTTCCAGTGCCGGCCACCGTCGATCGTCCGGAACACCCGCGGCCGATCGCCACCGCCGGTCGCGAACCACGCCGTACGCCCTGGTCCGGCGACCAGGCAGGTCCCGCTCGCCGCGAACCCGAACTCACCGGTCAGCGCGGCCGGCATCCCGTCGGTCGGCTGCACCTTCCACGACTTGCCGCCGTCCGACGTCGCCGCGATCCGGAACTTCCCGTCGACAGGGTCGCTCATCGCCAGCCCATGCTTGTCGTCGTTGAACGCAAAGCAGTCGTAGAACGCGTTCGCGTCGGTGTTCCGGAACGTCTCGGTCCAGCTTTTGCCGCCGTCGGCGGTGCGGTAGACCCGGGAGTCCTCGCCGTTCCCGATCGACAGCGCGACCGCCCGCTTCGCGTCGAACGCCTCGACGTCTCGGAACTGCAGCGCCTCCGCACCGGCCGGGCTCACGTTCTGCCAGTGCTTCCCACCGTCGACCGTCCTCAGTACAGTCCCGGCGGTCCCACCAACCCAGGCCACGTCCTTGCTGACCGCCGCAAGTCCGCGGAACTGCGCCGTACTCCCGGTCGGCGTCAGCTCCCAGCGGTACGACGACCCGCCGTGAGCCTGGGCTGGAATGACCTGAGACATCAACAGCAGACCTCCTGCCGCACAAGCGGCCACACGCAGGATTCTCATGCGCGGCAACCTAGCCCAAGTTCACACCGCCGTCAGCCGGAACGACTGGGAGCCGCTGCCGTCGCAGGTGAGTTGGACGAGTTGCGTGCTGTCGGCGGTCGAGCCTCCGGGGACTGCCAGGCACTTGTTGCTGAAGCGGCTGACGAGGTGGAAGTAGCCGCTGCCTTCGGAGACCGCCTGCCATTGCTGGTTGTTGCCGTTGCTGTACGTCCACAGCTGCAGGCCGGCGTTGTCGGCCGCGGACACCCCGGTCACGTCGATCACCTTGGTGGCGTCGTTGTGGTTGTTGACCCGGGTGAATCCGCCGGACGTCGGCTGGAACTGGAACTGCTGCGCCTGTGTGGCGTTGCAGCTGTACTGCTGGATCACGGTCCCGTTGGCGACCCCGGCCGCGCGCGCGTCGACGCATTTTCCGTTGGCCTTGTTCGCGACCGTGTACCACGAAGTCGGCGACGGCTGGTCGACCGGCGGCGTCGTACCGGCGCCTCCCAGCCATTTCAACGCGTCCATCATGAACTGGTTCTGCGCCGGGCTGTCGAACGTGGACGAGAGCCGGGTGTTGGTCTCGTAGTTCATCGCGTTGTGGCCGAAGTTGGCGTAGATCACCTTGTAGTTCTTGTTGGTCCAGATGATCGGGTAGTAGCCGGAGGTCCAGATGTTGCCCTGCTGATTGCCGACCGGGAAGCTCGACGGGTCGATCGAGGCCAGCACCTGGATGTTCGGGTTCTGCCGCAGGTCGTTCTGCCAGCTGTACCACTCACTCACCGACGACTGGAACGTCGCGGCGGTGTTGACCAGTGCCGGATGCGAACGGTTCTCGGTCTTCAACGTGACCGCGCTCGGTCCCCAGGTGTTCGAGACGAACCGGCCGGTGCCGAGCAGCGTGTTGTTGAACCACGGCCAGCCGCCGCTCTCGTCGTTGTACGCCGAGACATGGAAGCCGAAGAAGGCTCCGCCGTTGTTCATGTAGTTCTGGAACCCGTTGCGCTGGGCATCGCTGTGCGGCGAGTCGTCGAGGAACATCACGACCTGGTACTGCGAGGCCGTCAGGTTGTTCAACTGATCCCAGTTGTTGGTCGCGGTGTAGGAGAACCCGTTCTGCGCACCGAACTGCGGGAAGCGCTGGTTCGCTTCCTTCTCGAAGTCGATGTGCGCGGCGTCGTAGGTGCCGCTGTAGAACGCAAGCACGTTGAAGGTCGCTTGAACCTTCGCGACCGCGGTGGAGGTGAGCCCGCTGATCAGCAGGACGATGGCGAGCAGAAGTGCGGGCAGGCGAAATCGATCGGAAAGCATGGGGGCGGACCTTTCCGTCAGGACCTTCTGAAATTTCAGGACTTAAATTAACTCCCGATCAAAGCCCTGTCCAGAGTTCATCGCCTGACTGCCCAGAACGCTGAGCAACCGCAACTTCTCCGCGCTCTCGCTGCCCGGTTCGGCGGTGAACACGATCAGCGTCTGCTGCCCGTCCCGGTTGTCGATCAGTTCGCAGTACAGCTCGAGGTCGCCGACCACCGGATGCCGGAACCGCTTGGTCCGGCTGTGCGCCGGCACGACCTCGTGCGCGTCCCAGATCGCGCTGAACTCCGGGCTCAGCTTCTGCAACGCCCGCACGATCGAGGCGGCGTACGACTTGCGCCCGTCGATGGTGGCGACCGTGCGCAGGATCGAGACCTGCAGCCGGCTGTGCCTGCTGAGCTCGGGCTCCGCGTAGAGCGCGCGGGACTCCGGGTGCGCGAACCAGCGGTAGATCTCGCTGCGCTCCATACCTTCGAAATTGGTCAGCTCACCGGCGAACGCGACGTGCGCCGGCGTCTGCGCGAGCACCTCACCGAACCGGTTGAGCAGCATCGCCGGGGTGTCGTGCAACCGGTCCAGGATCCGCAGCATGCCCGGGTCGACGTGGCACGCCCGCGTGGTGCGCGGCGGCGTACCGTGACCGGCCAGCAGGAACAGGTGGTCGCGCTCCTCCAGCGTCATCCGGAGCGCGCGGGCGATCGCGCCGAGCATCTCGACCGACGGTTGCGGACCCCGGCCGCCTTCGAGCCGGCTGTAGTAGTCGGCCGACATCGACGCCAGCGCGGCGACCTCCTCGCGGCGGAGTCCCGGCGTACGGCGTCGTCGGCCGCGCGGCATCCCGACGTCCTCGGGCTGCAGGGCCTCCCGGCGTTTGCGCAGGAAGTCGGACAGGTCGGCGTACTCCATGACTCCAGTGTCCACGCACTTCAGCGGTTAACCACTGCTTGCCGGGCACAGGCTGAACGCGGCCTGGTTGCCAACGACATCCGACCGCAGGCTGGAGCCATGAGAACAACAGGCAACACGATCTTCATGACCGGCGGTACGTCGGGAATCGGCCTCGAGCTCGCCCGCCGGTTCCGCGACCTCGGCAACACCGTGATCATCAGCGGCCGGCGCCAGGACCTGCTCGACAAGATCGCCGCCGAGGACGGTATCGAGGGCATCGCGCTCGACGTCGCCGACCCGGATTCGATCGCGGCCGCTTTCGCCCAGGTGACCAGCAAGCACGACGTCAATGTGCTGGTCACGATGGCCGGCATCATGCAGCCCGAGGACCTCCGCGACCCCGGTCATCTCCCGACCGCCGAGCAGACGATCGAGATCAACCTGCTCGGGACGATCCGGGCCGTCGCGACGTTCACGCCGTACCTGCTGAAGCAGAGCGATCCGGTCATCCTGACCGTCTCGTCCGGTCTCGCCTCGGTGCCGCTGTCGATCACACCGACGTACAGCGCCACGAAGGCCGCGATCCACAGCTACACGCAGAGCCTGCGGATCCAGCTCGCGGACACCGGGATCCAGGTCATCGAAGTGGTCCCGCCCGCGGTCCGGACCACGCTGATGAACCAGGAGAACGACGAGCGCTCGATGCCGCTGGACGAGTACCTCGACGAGACGATGACCCTGCTCCAGCAGCAGCCCGACGCCGACGAGATCCTGGTCGACCGCGTCCGCATCCTCCGCGACGCCGAACGCGAGAACCGCTACGACCAGGTGATCGGCCTGCTCAACTCAGTCGGCTAGCGCCTGCTCGATGCGTTCGACCTTGGCGGTGAGCTGGCCGGTGTAGCCGGGGCGGATGTCGGCCTTGAGGACGAGGCTGACCCGGGGCGAGACGGCGGCGACCACGTCGACGGCCTGCTTGACCACGGCCATCACCTCGTCCCACTCGCCCTCGATGTTGGTGAACATCGCGTTGGTCTCGTTGGGAAGACCGGAGGCGCGAATGACGCGGACGGCCTCGGCCACCGCCTCACTCACCCCTCCGGTCTCGTCACTGCCGGCCGGGCTGATGCTGATTGCAACGATCATGCGGCCAGCTTGCCAGCACTCTTGTCAGGACTACTGTCAGACCTCGTCCTGTACGGCGGCCTCGTTGGCGCGACGCTCGGCGCCCGAGGTCGTCAGCAGGGCCTTCTCCTTGATGAAGACGACCGCGATCAGCGCGAGTACCGCGAACGGCACCGACATCATGAACAGGTCAGCGGTCGCCGCGCCGTACGCGTTCTCCACCACCGTCCGCGCCTCCTCCGGCAGGTCCGCGATGTTCGGCACCGTGCTGCTTCCGCCGGACGAGGCTCCGCCCGGGTTCAGCGTCTCGGTGACCTTGTTCGCCAGGATCGCGCCGAGCACGCTGACGCCGATCGTGCCGCCCATGCTCCGGAAGAAGCTGACCGCCGAGGTGGCCGCGCCCAGCTCCCGTGCCGGTACGTCGTTCTGCGCGGCGAGGACCAGGTTCTGCATCACCAGGCCGATGCCGACACCGAGGACGACCATGAACGCCCACAGCATGTACTTCGAGGTGTGCGCGTCGATCGTGCCGAACAGCGCCAGCCCGATCGGCAGCAGGATGCTGCCCACGACCAGGTAGATCTTCCACTTGCCGTACTTCGTGATCAGGCCACCGGCGATCGTGGACGCCACCATCATGCCGAGGATCATCGGCAGACTCATCAGGCCGGCCTTGGTCGGCGAGTAGCCCTGCGCGATCTGGAAGTACTGCGCCAGGAACACCGAGCCACCGAACATCGCCACACCGACCAGCGCGCTGGCGATGATGGCCAGCGTCACCGTGCGGTTGCGGAACAGGTCCATCGGGATGATCGGCTCCGGGTGCCGGCGCTCGACCAGCACCGCGGCGAGCAGCGCGACCAGTGCGACCGCGATCAGGCCGAAGCTCCAGCCGGAGACCCAGTCGAACTTGTTGCCCGCGAACGAGGACCAGACCAGCAACGTGCTGACCCCGCCCAGGATCAGGACCGCGCCCCACCAGTCGATCTTCACTTGTCGCCGTACAGTCGGCAGCTTCAGCGTCCGCTGCAGCAGCACGATCGCCGCGAGCACGAACGGCACGCCGACCAGGAAGCAGGCCCGCCAGCCGAGCGGCGAGTCGACCAGGAAGCCACCGAGCAGCGGTCCGCCGACGGTCGCCGACGCGAAGATCGCTCCGAAAATTCCGGAGTACCGGCCGAGCTCACGCGGCGGGATGATCGCCGCCATCACGATCTGGACGAGCGCGGTCAGACCACCGCCGCCGAGACCCTGGAGGACTCGGCTGCCGAGCAGCACCTCGATGTTCGGCGCGAAGCCGGCGACCAGCGAGCCGACCACGAAGAAGCTCAGCGACAGCTGGATCAGCAGCTTGTTGTTGTAGAGGTCGGCGAGCTTGCCCCACAACGGCACGGTGGCCGTCATCGTCAGCAGCTCGAGCGTGACGACCCAGGTGTACGACGACTGGCTCGCACCCAGGTCGTGAATGATCCGGGGCAGCGCGGTCGACACCACGGTGCCGGCCAGGATCGCCACGAACAGCCCCATCATCAGGCCGGACATGGCCTGGATGGTCTGCCTCGGCGTCAGTGTTGCTACCGAGGTATCGGTGACCTCACCCGGCGCCGACTCGGGCGTGGACGAAGAGGTCGTCGTCATGTGTGACCTTTCTTAGTTGTTCGGCCCGAAGGCGGGATCGATGCCTTGGGCAAGTAGTTGGAAGCCTTCGTCGACGAGCTCGCGGATCGGCCGGTCGGGAGCGGTCTTGTGCAGCTCCATCGCCACCCGGCAGGCCGCGCCGGCCGCGCTCACGATCAGCGCCGGCCGGGTGGAGCCGACGGGTTCGCCGAGCCGCTCCGCGAGGGCAGCGGTGAGCTGCCGCTCGTCGTCGATGCTCGACAGCATCAGCTGGTACAGCAGGGCCGGGGAGCTCATGATCAGCTCACCCCGCCGGGACAGCTCGCCTTCGCTTTCCAGATCCCGCAGTACGTCGTGGACGACGAACCACATCGTGGTCAGCGGCGACTCCTCGGCCGGCGCGCTCCGCATCCGCTCCAGCGCCCGCTCGAGGTGCTCGGGATTGCGCCCGAGGATCGCGTGCTCCTTGTGCGAGTAGTAGTTGAAGAAGGTCCGCACCGAGACGTCCGCCGCCTCGGCGATCTCCTCGACCGTGACGTGGTCCGGACCCTTCTCCAACGCCAGCCGCAGCGCGGCGTCGGCCAACGCCGCCCGCGTCTGCAGCTTCTTGCGCTCTCGCAACCCACCCTCTGCCCCCACCAGACCAGGCTAGGCAGCTTCTTGCACTCACTGCAAACTATTAACGATGAAATCTTGCAGGACTGCAGAATTCCATCGGTGCGGTCACTGAGCGCGACGGACGAACTGCGGGAGTCGCAGGATGTTGTGGGGGTACGGCAGCGGCGCGTCGCCGGCCTCGGTCAACCGGCGTACCTGGTCGTCGTCGAGGCTCCAGCCGGACGCGCCCAGGTTGTCGGCGAGCTGCTCCGGGGTCCGTGCACCGATGATCGGCGCGGTCAGGCCCGGGCGCTGCATCACCCAGCGGAGCGCGACCTGGGCCGGCGTCTTACCGACCTCGCCCGCGACCGTCTGGAGCGCGTCGAGCACTCGCCAGGTCCGGTCGTTGTCGTGGGCATCCCAGTCCGCCTGGTTCGAACGCGATCCGGCCGGCGGACCGCCCTGGTCTTTGCGGTACTTGCCGGACAGCCATCCACCGGCCAGCGGGCTCCAGGCGATCACGCCGACACCCTCGTTCCGGCTGACCGGGATCAGGTCGAGCTCGGCGTCGCGGTCGAGCAGGTTGTAGAGCGGCTGCAGGCAGACGTACGGCTCGAGGCCGCGGTGGCGGGAGAGGTCGATCGCCTTCTGCAGTTGCCAGCCGGTCAGGTTGCTCGCGCCGATGAAGCGGACCTTTCCGCTGGTCACCAAGGTGTCGAGGGTGGTCAGCGTCTCTTCCAGCGGCGTCGCGTCGTCGTAGACGTGAATCTGGTACAGGTCGATGAAGTCGGTCTGCAGCCGTCGCAGGCTGTCCTCGACGCCGGCCATGATGTGCTTGCGCCCGGCTCCGCGGACCGGCAGTCCGGGCCCGGCTTCGCCGTACACCTTGGTGGCGATCACCAGGTCGTCGCGATTCTGGGTCTTCAGCCAGCTGCCGATGATCTCCTCGGAGACGCCGGCGGAGTACGTGTCGGCGGTGTCGATCATGGTCCCGCCGGCGGCGACGAACTCGTCCAGGATCCGGTGACCGGTCGACTCGTCGGTCTCACTGCCGAAGGTCATCGTGCCGAGGCACAGTTCGCTGACTTCCAGCCCGGTCCGACCGAGAAAGCGCTTGTCCATGGCGTCAAAGTACACGGCACGGGTGGCCCATTCATCCGATAAAATATAAGGAGCCTCCGAAGCGGATTTACGCGCTCGGAGGCTTTCTTGTATGCCGACACTTCTTTACCGGGCCGCCATCAAGAACCTCCGCGGCGCCGCCGTTCTCCCACTCAACCTGCTCCGCGAACAGCATCCCGATCTCTACGAACGTGAGGCCGCCAAGTACGTCGGTCGCCCGCAGGCGATGACCAATCCGGTGTACCCGCTCGACTGCACCTGGACCGATGTCGTCTTCCTGTCACCGGTCCACCCGGCCCCGATCTTCGACGCCATCCGCGAGTCCGGCCGGATCGGGCCGGGGGCGCTCGACTACTGGACCGTCGACGCCGACCTGCTCGATCCACGCCGTACCTGCATCCTGCTCAAGCGCTACGACCCGCAGTTCCGCCCGCAGCCGGCCGAGGACTTCATCGCGTTCAGCCCGGAGGCCGCGGCCGCGCTGTCCACACCGTCGGCGCAGGCGCTGCATCGGCTCCGCAATCTGAACGCCACCGAGCGCCTGCTCCCCTGGGCCGACATCCCGCACATCCTCCACCGCGGCCCGATTCCCCTCACGCTTTTCCGCGACTCCGACGGCCGCGCGCTCTAGGCACCCACGCGGGGACGGCTCGGCAGTACTCCTCGTACTGCCGGCCGTACCGCTCCCGCAGTACGGGCTCCTCGTAGAAGCGCACGAACGACGCCATCACAGCCCATGCGAGTACGCCGTACGCCAGCACTGCTGCGTCGAGAAAGACCAGCGCCTGGCCGAGGATCGCGGTCACCACACCGACGTACATCGGGTTGCGGACGAAGCGGTAGTCGCCGCCCACGACCAGCTCCTCGGTCGGCGCGATCGGCGCCGGCGTCCCCCGTCCTTCCCGCACGAAGCGCACAAAGGCCCGCAGTACGACGAATGCCCCGGCCGCCACGAGCACGAACCCCGGCCAGAACCGCGGCGCCGCCCACCCGCTCACCCACCACGGGAGCACCCCACCGACCACACACGGCGCCGCGAAGAAGAACGCCGTACTCCCCAGCACTGCCTTAAGCACGGTCGAGTCTCGCGATCACGCGGTCGGACAGGTCACAGAAGGTCTCGAGCTCGGCCGGGCTCAGGTCTGCGAACCAGTCGGCCACCGCGGCGTAATCACCCGCGTCACGCTCACGCCAGTACGCCGCGCTGTGATTCGTTGCTGATAGCAACTTTCGGCGGCGGTCAGTGGGATCCGGCTCGACCTGCAGCAACTCCTTGCGCTGCAGGGCCGCGACGATCTGCGCGACGTTCTGATGCGTGCTGCCCAGCGCGGCCGCAGCCTCGGCCAGGGACGGCTTCCCCATCGCCTTGACGACGGTGATCAACGCGGCCTGCTGGGTGGTGAGCCCGTCGGTGCGCAGCCGCTCGTCCATCTCGTTGCGCAGCTTCTGCGCGAGCATCAGCGTCGTCCGGAACGCCCGGATCGACGGCGCCAGCTCCGAACCCGCGCCGATCCCGAACAGCTTCTCGCTCTTGTTCCGTGGCGACATAGGCAATATATTACCTATCATTGTCGAAGGAGGCAACCATGATCTGCTTACTGCCGCACTGCGCCTACCTGTCCGAGACCTCCCGGATGCTCGAGCTGCACCGCGCCCTCACCGAGCTCGGCCTCGAGGTCCGCGTCGCCACCCACGGCGGCCCGCACGAACGCCTACTGGCCGAGGCAGGCATCGGGTACGACGTCCTCGGCCCGGGACTGTCGCCGGCCCGCGCGGCCGCCTTCGTCGGTTCGGCGGTCGGCCTCGGCGATCCCCGGCAGAGCATGTACGACGACGCCGAGATCCGCACGTACGTCGCGGCCGAGGCGGAGTACTTCCGGGCCAACGGGATCACCGTCGCGGTCACCGGATTTACCCTGACCACGTTGCTGTCCTCGCGATTGGCCGGCGTACAGGTGATCACGGAACACGCAGGCAGTTTCGTGCCGCCGGTCTTCGAGCATCGCCTCCTCCCGGCGCCGAGCCGGCCGGTGGATCCACGGTTGAAGCACGCACCGGACTGGCTCGCCCGGTTCCTCGTCAACAGGACTCCCAACCGCATCACGGCGTACTGCGGTGGCTTCAATCGCGTGGCCGCCGAGCTCGGCGTGGAAGGGATCCCGAGCCTGGCGGCACTCCTGCTCGGCGACCTCTCGTTGGTCCCGGAAGTCCCCGAAGTACTGGGCATCTCTTCTTCAGAGTTGGCTGCTTGGCAGCCCGGCAAGGGCTATCGGGCCGACTCGCGACTCAGTGCCGTCGGTCCGTTGTTCGCGCAGCTGGATCTGCCGATGCCGGTTGAGGTGCAGAGGTTCCTCGACCGGCCCGGCCCGACGATCTACCTCGCGATGACGTCGACACCACCCGACCGAGTCCGTTCGGCGATCGCGGACCTGAGCCGCCTCGACGTACGCATCCTGGTCGCCGGCACCATCCACGACCTCGGCGACCTGGCCTCCGACCGGATCCTGATCGAGGGCGTCCTACCCAGCCATCTGGTCATGCCGCAGGTCGACCTCGCTGTCACCACCGGCGGGCAGGGCAGCGTCCAAACCGCAATGGCAAGCGGTACGCCGCTCCTCGGCATCCCCCTGCACATCGAACAGGACCTCAACGTCGCCCTGGTCGAACGCCTCGGCGCCGCCCGCCGAGCCCGCCCCGGCACCCTCGCCGCCCTGGCCACCCGCATGCTCGACGACCCCGCCCACCGCGAAGCCGCCGAACGAATCCAAAAACTCTACGCAGCCGCAGACGGCCCCACCCAAGCCGCCACCACCATCGCCCGACAACTCACCGGGTGACCTGTCACACACGGTGTCACAGGGATCGGTGACCCGGCGTCTTGTGGTCGACCACTTCGCACAGAGGACGGAACGTCATCATGAGTAAGGTCTGGTTCGTCACGGGTTCGTCGCGCGGCCTCGGTCGCAGCTTCGTCGAAGCGGCGCTGGCACGCGGCGACAAGGTGGCCGCGACCGCCCGCAGTACCGAAAGCCTCGAGGACCTGGTCGTTGCCTACGGCAACGCAGTACTCCCGCTCGAGCTGGACGTGGCCGACAAGGCCGCCGTCTTCGAGACCGTCAACCGGGCGCAGGAGTACTTCGGTCGTCTCGACGTCATCGTGAACAACGCCGGCTACGCCCTGATCGGCGCGGTCGAAGAGCTGTCCGAGCAGCAACTGCGCGATCAGCTGGAAACCAACCTGTTCGGCGCGGTATGGGTGATCCAGGCCGCGCTGCCGCACCTGCGCGAGCAAGGCGGAGGACACATCATTCAGCTGTCGTCCGCCGCTGGTGTGGTCGCCATGCCGCTCGGCGCTGGGTACCACGTCTCCAAGTGGGCGCTCGAAGCCCTGAACGACTCCCTTGCCCAGGAGGTCGCCGACTTCGGCATCAAGGTGACAATCGTCGAGCCCGCCGGCTTCGCCACCAGGTCCGGCAAGAACCCGGACCCGCTCGCCAACGGCCACCTGGCCGAGCCCAACCCGGCGTACAACGGTCTCCGCGCGCGCCTGGCCACGATGATGGGCAACCAGCCCGCCGGCGACCCGGCCGCAGCGGCCCAGGCCCTACTCAAGATCGTCGACTCCGACAACCCACCGCTCCGAGTCCTCTTCGGCCTCGGCTTCTACCAGGTCCTCCAGCAGGTATACGCCGACCGCCTAAAAACCTGGTCCGACTGGCAAGACCTCTCCCTCGAAGCCCAAGGCAACCAACCCCAAGCCCCCCGCTAACCAGACCTGTTCGACTTTGTGCACCGGAGCCGCATGGTCAGCGCCCGCCGGTACGGCATTGGTGCACAAAGAGACACGAGCCGAGCCCTCCGCCTCGGCCGTCGGGAGTTTCGCCAGTTATCCACAACCAGCTGTCCTGAATCGCCTTAAAATTAAGGGGTTCTGGGTTTGAGAACTGTCGGTGGGGTGTCTACTGTTGTGGGTATGGAACTCCTGGGAGAGCGACCGGTGTGGTCGTTGAGCGGCGGCGAACTGCTGTCCGAGCTCGACGCACTGGACGCCGAGCTCGCCCAGCGAGAGTCTCGCCGACTGCAGGTGGTCGCGCGGATCGAGGAGAGCGGGTACGCCGAAGAGCTCGGTGCCCGCGACGCCGTCGAGCTGCTGTCGTTCCGCTACCGCCGCGACCGCGCCGAAGCCTGGCGCGACGTACGCCTGGCCCGAGCCCTCCCGAAGTACACAACTGTCGCCGACGGCCTAACCCACGGCATCCCAGTCGCGGCCGAAGACTCCACGGATGACGTCGGTGGGGTTCGGGTGATGCGTACGGCGCAGGCCGGTGTGATCGTGTCCGCGCTCGAACGAGTCCGCTCACGGGTCCCGGTCGAAGACCTCGACGTCGCCGAGCAGCAACTCGTGACGTTGGCCGGTCGCCTGTCACCGGCCGAGTTGCGCACCGCCGCCAAACAGATCTGCGACCTCCTCGACTCCGACGGCCCAGAACCCGACGAAAACAAGGCCTACGAACGCGAGAGCCTCACACTGTCGAACGCCGAGAACGGCGTGAAGTTCCGCGGCTACCTAGCCAACGAGAACGCCGAACTCCTCCGCTCCCTCACCTTCTCCGGCGCCCGCCCCCACAAAACCCCCACCGGCGACCTCGACCCCCGCCCCCGCGACAAACGCCAAGCCGACGCCCTCACCACAGCCCTCACCATCGCCGCCGCAGCCACCGACGCAGCCTTCACACCACCCACCGCGCGCCCTCCGCGCGCGGTGGATCCCGCAGACACCGCTGGTACGGCTGCCGGTGTCGACATGACTGCTCCGGTAGGCGAGAACAGGGCGGGTTGGGTGCCTGGGTTTGGGGCGAAGGCGAACATCACCGTCACCATCGATCTGAACGACCTGAAAGCCGCCACCGCCGACGCCACCGGCAATCTCGTGTACGGCGACCAACTGTCAGCAGCCGCGATCCGCCGACTCGCCTGCGACGCCAAGATCATCCCGCTGGTCCTGGGGTCGAACTCGCAACCGCTCGACGTCGGCCGCGCCGAACGCCTCGTCACCCGAGCGATGCGCCGCGCCCTGAACGCCCGCGACCGAGGCTGCGTCGTCTGCGGAGCCCCACCCGTCATGTGCGACGCCCACCACCTGACCTCCTGGATCGACGGCGGCCCAACAGCCATCTCGAACCTGGCCCTGGTCTGCCGTCGCCACCACACCGACCTCCACAACGGCCACTGGACCATCACCACCACCAACGGCCAGGTCCACGTCACCCGCCCCACCTGGGCCGACCCACCACCCCAACCCAGACCAACCCCATCAACTCACCTCCAGGCAACCCCTGCCCCGAGGCCGAACACCCGCGCCACCACAGACCCCGACCCACAGAGCCCACGTTCCAGCCCACGTCCCAGCCCGCGCTCCTGTCCGGATTCTGGTCGGCCTTCCAGTCGATGGTCGGCCGACGAACCGGCGATGCAGGAAGCCGCCCGCTTCGCCGTCTGGGGTGAGTCCGCCGACCTTCGCAGTACTCCCGTCGGCGATCCCTCGACCAATCCACCCTCGACAACGCCCCAGGACCCGGTGGTATCTGCGAGCGTCCGCGTTGGCCCCGGGTGAGGCGTGAGGGGCGAGGCGACCTACGCCCGTCGACCGCGGCCCGGTGGCGTCGGTCGGCGGCGAACTCGCCGCGAGCTCGCCGCAGGAACCCCGGGTGAGCGGTACGACGACCAGGACCCCAACCCCGTAGCTCGGTGCCTGGGACCGGCGGCGTCCTGGCGGTTTCGCCTGCCGGCGGTCGAACGCCGGTGACTCGTCGCACCGTTACGTCGCGAGCGTCTCTCGGTCGCGACCGTCTCTCCGTCTCTGGGGCGCAGTGTCTCTGGGGCGCGAGTGTCTCTCGGTCCCGAACGTCTCTCGGTCCCGAACGCCTCTCGGTCCCGAGTGTCTCGACCGCTGCGTCACTGTTTCGCGTGGTCGCCGCGAACAGCGGTGAGATCGTTTGCGGCGCGGGGGTTGAGCTGGACGCGGTGGTTACCAGGCAATGAGGCCGAGGCGGTCGATGAAGGTTCCAGTTGGGCCGTCGGGGTCCATCGTCGCTAGTTTGATGATGGAGTCGGTGCCTTCGGTGACTGTTAGTTGGCCGGTGTGGTTGTTCATGTCGGTGGCGGCGAAGGTGCGGTTGGCGACCTCTCCGGGAGTGACGGCGTTGAACTTGATGCCGGGGAGCGCCTGGGCGTACCGGACGGTGATCATGTTCAGGGCCGCCTTCGAGGAGCTGTAGGCGAGCTCGTGCATCTTCGAGACCGGCTGATCCGGATCGGTCACGACTGCGAACGAACCTCCCGCGCTAGACACCATCACCACCCGCGGATGATCCGCCGCCTGCAGCAGCGGCAGGAACGCGTGCGTGACCCGGATCGGTCCGTACACGTTGGCGTCGTACACAGGATGAATCTCCTCAACCGTCGCGTCCGCGGGCGCGACGGCGTGTCCTGGTGCGCCGGCGTTGTTGATCAACACGTCCAGCCGGTCGGTGTGCTCGCGGACGAGTCGCACGGCCGCCGCCACCGACTCGTCCGAGGTCACGTCCAGCGGGACCAGGACGACGTTCGCGCCGTCGGCTGCGAGCTTGTCGGCGGCTGCTTGTCCTCGGCCTTCATCGCGTGAGCCGAGGAAGACCGTCCAGCCCAGTTCGCCAAGCCGCCGGGCCGCTTCGTACCCGAGCCCCTTGTTCGCTCCGGTGATCAGTACTGACGTCTGCTCCGAGTTAGTCATGCCCATAAGAGGACCCGGACCTGCTCGCCTGTGACGTGTTGTGAACGACCTCACACCAAGGCACGCAGCCGGTGATTTGCAGACTTTAGTCGAAACCTTGCGCGTGAATGTCGGCGCTTGTACGGTCGGGCCACCCGGTCGCCGTACCTGCATGCCATCTGAGTACGAGCCGGGGAGCCGAGACCGCCCCCAACTTGGCAGGAGTACCCATGCACGGGATCAACCAGCTAGGCCGCGTGATCGCAGCGTCCGCGGCCGCGGCGATCGCGCTGACCGGCGCAGTATGTATGCCGTCTGCACAAGCCGCTCCCACCGCCACCACCGATGCCGGGGCGACGACGCCGTTCACCAGTTACGAGGGCGAGGCCGGCACGCTCGGCGGCGGCGCGACCGCCGTGTCGCTGACCGCCGCGCCAACGACGCAGTACTCGAGCGCGACCCTGGAAGCGTCCAGCCACGGCTACGCGCACCTGAGCGCGACCAATCAGTCCGTGCAATGGACGAACAACACCGGCCAGCCGATCAGCTACGTCAACCTGCGCGCCAGCATCCCGGACTCCCCGTCCGGCGGTGGGATCACCGCGACGCTGGACCTGTACGTCGACGGCACGTTCCGGCAGGCGCTGAACCTCAACTCCAAGCAGACCTGGGTCTACGAGGGCACCAGCTACAACACCAGCGACGACCAGAACCCGGCGGACGGCGGCGCCCGCGTCTTCTTCGACGAGTCGCACGCGTTCATCACCGGCACCCCGATCGCGGCCGGGAGCACGCTTCAGCTGAGAAAGGGTTCGACCAACACAGCGTCGTACTACGACATTGACGTGATCGATGTCGAGAACCCGCCGGCGCCGATCGCCCAGCCGGCCAACTCGATCTCCATCACCAGCTGCGGCGCGGTATCGGACCCCACTCCGACCAACGGCGCGGCCGACAGCCAGTCGGTGGACAGCCGGGCCGCGATCCAGAGCTGCATCGATCAGGCCCAGTCGCAGAACAAGGTCCTGTGGATCCCGCAGGGAATCTTTTATCTGAAGGGCACCGCCAACCTGCACGCGACCGGGATCACGATCGCCGGCGCCGGGCTTTGGTACAGCACCATCTACCGCGACGTGCCAGTCCCCAACAGCACTCCGCTCGGGGCCGTGTTCGACCTGACCTCGACCACCGTGCAGAACTTCCACATCGACGCCAACGCCATCAGCCGCAGCACCATCGGCGGCGACGGCGGGGCAATGGACACCACCGGTACGAACTGGATGGCCAACGGCATCTGGACGCAGCACACGATGTCCGGCTTCTGGGCGTCCGGCACCGGCGGCACCGTGCAGAACAGCCGGCTGACCTCGATCTGGGCCGACGGGATCAACGTCAACAACGTCTCGCTCAACGCGTCACACGGGGACAACCTGACGGTGACCAACAACTTCGTCCGCGGCACCGGCGACGACGCGATCGCGATCAACTCGGTCGCGTACAACACCAACGGCGACGGCTCCACGACTACCTACACGCCGATGTCGAACATCAAGGTCACCCACAACACGTCCATCACTCCGTGGGGCGGCAAGGGCATCGGGATCTACGGCGGCAGCGGTCACCTCGTGGACAGCAACTACATCAGCGACACGGCCCGCTACATCGGTCTGGGCGCCGGGCGGTTCGGCGTCAACGGCAGCGACCTCACGTCGGCGACGGTGTCGAACAACGTCGTCGTACGGTCAGGCGGCAACGCGTACAGCCAGGGTCAGCCCGCACTGCACGTCGGCAATGGCGGCGACGGCCAGAACACCGGCATCGTCAACAACGTCACCGTGACAGGCAACACCGTGTCCAACTCCCTGTACGACGCGATCGGCTTCTCCACGTCGACGAACACGCAACTGCAGAACAACACGATCACGTCGCCCGGCCGCAACGGGGTCGTGATCTCGCCGCCGTTCTACCCGGCGCCGACCGGGTCCGCGACGATCACCGGCAACAGCTTGACCGGTCTGAAGCCGGGCATGACGCCGTACGCCAACAACTCCAGCGGTTTCACGGCCTCGGAGAGCAACAACAGCTGGGATGGCACGACCACCCCGGAGGCGCCGTACGGCGGGACGCCCGCGGCGGTGCCCGGGACCGTCCAGGCGGAGAACTACGACACCGGCGGTCAAGGCGTCGCCTACAACGTCACCTCCGTCAACGGCAACGGCACCGCCTATCGCTCCGACGGCGTCGACCTCGAGTCGACCTCAGATACCGGCGGCGGCTACAACCTCGGCTGGACGAGTGGCGGGCAATGGTTCCGCTACACCGTGAACGCTGCCTCGGCCGGCACGTACACACTCAACCTGCGAATCGCGGCCCCCTCCGCGGTGACCGGCGCACTGCACCTGTCCAACGCATCGGGTGCGAACCTCAGCGGTGCGATCAACCTCCCGGCGACCGGCGGCTGGCAGACCTGGACCACAGTCACCGCCACCGTCACACTCCCGGCCGGCCAGCAGGTCCTGACTCTGAACCAGGACACCGGCGGCTGGAACCTCAACTCCCTGGACTTCGCCACGACCAGCGGCGGCACGAGCCCCATCGACTCGTCGGCCTGGTACGAGGTGATCAACCAGAACAGCGGAAAGTGCGCGGACGCCGCCAACTCCAGCACCGCCAACGCCACCGTCGTCCAGCAGTACACCTGCAGCGGATCCCTCAACCAGCAGTGGCAGTTCGTCTCGGTCGGCAACGGGTACTACGAGGTGCTGGGCCGCAACGGCGCCACCCAGAGGCAAGCCTGGGACGTCACCGGCGGCACCTCCGCCACCTCACCCGGCACCCCACTCCAGACCTGGGCCTACGCCAGCGCGACCAATCAGCAGTGGCAGGCGGTCGCCCAGACCGCCGGTAACTACACCTTGGTAGCCCGCAACAGCGGCCTCTGCCTCGGCGTCCCGAACTCCTCGACGAGCAACGGCACCCAACTCCAGGTCCTCACCTGCGACAGCACCCCCACTCAGTCCTTCCACCTCACCAAACAGGCCTGACACCGCCCTCGCGCCGTGATCTGGTTCACTTGAGTGGAGATACATAGCATTCCTATGTATATTTGTGAGTGTGATTGCCAGGGATCTGACTCAGCTCGGTGAAGAGTTGGTGGTTGCGTCGACGCGGTTGTCGCGACTGGCCACTCGGAACGCGAGTACGTTGCCGCACGCCGCGATGCGCGTGCTCGGCCGGCTCGACGAGCTGGGCCAGGCCCGGATCAGTGAGCTGGCCAAGGCCGACCGGTGTTCCCAGCCGACCATGTCCAACCTGGTGCAGCGGCTGGAGGAGCAGGGCTCGGTACGCCGAAGCACCGACCCGGCCGACTCCCGCGCCAGCCTGATCGCCCTCACCGACAAGGGTCTCGCCGAGTTGCGCGATGCGCGCCGGCAGGCCGGGACCGCGCTCGCGGCCCACCTCGGTCAGCTCCCCGCGTCCGACCTCACCACCTTGGAGGCCGCCGCCGCCATCATCCACAAACTCCTCACCCTCGAGCCTTTGGAGGACACGCCCCGGTGAGCAACTCGTCATTTCTCAAGCAACCCAAGTCCGTCTGGGCGGTCGCGTTCGCCTGCGTGATCGCGTTCATGGGCATCGGCCTGGTGGACCCCATCCTCAAGCCGATCGCCGAGCAGTTGCACGCGAGCCCGTCCCAGGTCTCGCTGCTGTTCACCAGCTACATGGCGGTCATCGGCGTCGCGATGCTGATCACCGGCGCGGTCTCGAGCCGGATCGGCGCCAAGCGCACCCTGCTGATCGGCCTGGCCATCATCGTCGTGTTCAGCGCATTGGCCGGCCTGTCCAACAGCATCGGCATGATCGTCGCCTTCCGGGCCGGCTGGGGTCTCGGCAACGCACTCTTCATCGCGACCGCGCTCGCCACCATCGTGAACTCGGCCTCCGGCTCGGTCGCCCAGGCGATCATCCTGTACGAGGCCGCTCTCGGTGTCGGCATCGCGGCCGGCCCCCTGGTCGGCGGTGAGCTCGGCACGATCTCCTGGCGCGGCCCGTTCTTCGGTGTCGCCGTACTGATGACGATCGCGCTCGCCGCGACCGCGTTCCTGCTGCCGGCTTCGCCGCCGGAAGCTCGTCGTACGTCGATCATCGAACCGCTGAAGGCACTCCGTCACCGGTCGCTAGCAACTGTCGCGGTCACCGCGCTGCTGTACAACTTCGGCTTCTTCACGCTGCTCGCGTTCACCCCGTTCCCGCTGGCGATGTCGGCGCGGCAGATCGGGCTGATCTTCTTCGGCTGGGGTCTGTGTCTCGCATTCAGCTCGGTGTTCGTGGCGCCGCGGCTGCAGCGCCGGTTCGGCACGCTGCCGGTTGCGATGACGGTGCTGCTGCTGTTCAGTGCGGACCTCGCGATGATGGGCCTGTTCGCGCACAACAAGGCGGTCCTCGCGACCGGCGTGGTCGTGGCCGGCCTGTTCCTCGGCATCAACAACACGCTGATCACCGAGGCTGTCATGGCAGCCGCTCCGGTCGAGCGCGGTACGGCGTCCGCGGCGTACTCCTTCGTGCGGTTCTCGGGTGGCGCGGTCGCTCCGTGGCTGGCCGGGAAGCTCGGTGAGGAGTTCAACATCCAGCTGCCGTTCTACGTCGGCGCCTTCGCGGTGCTGCTCGCGGTCGGCGTGCTGGCCACCGGCTGGAAGCCGCTGTCGCACCTGCGGGTCCCCGCGAACCACACCGAGGTCGAGGCCGAGGCGCTCACCGTCGCCGAGGCCTGATTGGTCTACCCGACCCGCCGGAGATCGATTTCTCCGGCGGGTCCTCGCGTTTAGGGTCAGTAAGTATGTGGCCCATTCTGCGCACTTACACCGGACGCAACCTCCGCCGGATCGCTCTGCCGCTCGGCGGCATCGGCACCGGAACGGTCAGCCTCGGCGGCCGTGGCAACCTCCGCGACTGGGAGATCGTGAACCGCCCGGCCAAAGGCTTCCACCCTGGTACGGCGTTCTTCGCGATCCGCACCGAATCTCCGGACGGCGCCGTGACGACTCGCGCCGTCGAAGGTCCCCTGGATCTGAGTGAGTACGAAGGTGCTCACGGGAGTGGCGCCCAGAACCACGGTCTGCCTCGGTTCCGCGAGGCGACCTTCGCCACCACCTATCCCTTTGCACGGCTTGAGCTCCGCGATGACGACGTACCGGTCGATGTTGCGCTGGAAGCCTTCAATCCCTTCGTCCCCACGGACGTCGAGGCGAGCTCGTGGCCGGTCGCGGTACTGCGCTTCGTGGTCACTAACCGCAGTGACCAGGCTTTGACTGTTTCGCTGGCCGGGGCGTTGGAGAACTTCATCGGCCGGGACGGAACCATTGATGTTGCTGCGGGCAACTACAACACGACGATGGACGGCGGCGTACTGCTGCGCAGTCGCGGTGTCGACCCCGGCGCGGAGCAGTACGGCTCGATCGCGCTCGCCGTACTCGATGGGCAGGACGTGACCCGCCGTACCGGCTGGGCCGATCGGACCTGGGGTGACAGCCTGCTCGACTTCTGGGACGACTTCACCGCGGACGGGCGCCTCGACGAACGCAGCAGCAAGTCCGAGACGCCGGTCGCCTCGGTCGCCGACCGCCGTACCGTGGCCGCGGGAGCGACCGAGTCCTTCACGTTCCTGCTCGCCTGGCACTTCCCGAACCGGCGCGCCTGGGAGAAATCCGATGTCGTCGGCAACCACTACACGACGCTCACCGACGATGCCTGGACCGCGCTCTGCCGGTTCGCGCCGCAGCTCGACGACCTGGAACGCCGTACCATCGCCTTCGTCACCGACTTCCTCGGCGCCGACCTACCGGACGTCGTCAAGGAGGCAGCACTCTTCAACCTCAGCACGCTGCGGACGCAGACCGTCTTCCGTACGCCGGACGGACGATTCTTCGGCTGGGAAGGCTGTTCCGATCACGTGGGCAGCTGCTTCGGGAGTTGCACGCATGTGTGGAACTACGAGCAGGCGACACCGTTCCTGTTCGGCGAGATCGCGCGGTCGTTGCGTGAGGTGGAGTTCGCCCACGCGACCGATGATCAAGGTCTGATGAGCTTCCGGGTCGGCCTACCGCTGGAGACGAGTGCCCGCGATTGGCGGGTCGCTGCGGCGGACGGTCAGCTTGGTTGCCTGGTGAAGCTATACCGCGATTGGCGACTCAGTGGGGACGACGAGTTGCTGCGTTCGTTGTGGCCGGCGGCTCGGCGGGCGCTGGAGTTCTGCTGGATCCCCGGTGGATGGGATGCGGACCGCGACGGCGTGATGGAGGGTTGCCAGCACAACACGATGGACGTCGAGTACTACGGCCCCAATCCGCAGATGCAGTCGTGGTACCTCGCCGCATTGCGAGCGTGCGAGGAGATGGCGACGTACCTCGGTGATGATCTGGCGGTTGAGTGCCGGAAGCTGTTCGAGTACGGCAGCGCGTGGATGGACGAGCAGCTGTTCAACGGCGAGTACTACCGGCACGAGATCCGGCCGCCGGCGTCCGCGGATGACGTGGCCGCCGGACTGCGCGAGACAATGGGCGCCGCCGATCCGACGCATCCGGTGCTGCAGTTGGGCGACGGCTGCCTTGTCGACCAGCTGGTCGGCCAGCACCTCGCTCGCCTGACACAGCTGGGCACGCTGCTCGACGAGGATCGGGTGGCCACCACACTGCGCAGCATCCTGGCCTACAACGGGCTGTCGGGATTCGCCGGGCACTTCAACCACATGCGCAGCTACGTACTCGGTGACGACGAGTCCGCAGTACTGATGTGCAGCTACCCGCGCGGCAACCGGCCCGAGCGCCCGTTCCCGTACTTCACCGAGGTGATGACCGGCTTCGAACACATCCTCGCGGTCGGCCTCATCACCGAACGCCTGGTCGACGAGGGCCTGCAGGTCATCACCAACATCCGCCAGCGGTACGACGGCGAACGCCGCAACCCGTACGACGAAGCCGAATGCGGTCACCACTACGCCCGAGCCATGGCGAGCTGGGGCGCGGTCATAGCGCTGACCGGCTTCGACTACAACGCTCACACCGGGGAAATGAGCTTCACCCCAACCCTCCCCGACACGCGACAGATCTTCTGGTCCACCGGCAACGCCTACGGCACCTTCAACACCGCCACCAACGAACTACAAGTCCGAGAAGGCCAACTCCACCTCACCAAACTCACCCTCAACGGCACCCAGATCCCGCTCTGACCATACCAAACGGTATGGTATGGTCAGCCGCATGGTGACTCGGGTGGAGTGGTTGGAGGCTGGGCTCGAGTTGCTGGCGACCGAGGGGGCGCCGGCGATCACGATCGAGCGGTTGACCGATCAGCTCGGCGTGACCAAAGGGTCGTATTACCACCACTTCGGGAGTGCGGGTGGTTTCAAGACCGCGCTCTTGGAGCACTTCGAGGCGCAGTACACGACGCGTCTGATCGACACCATCGAAGGCGAGACCGCCAAGCCGGAAGAGAAGCTCCAGCACCTGCTGCGGCTCGTGCTGGCCGACCCGGATGTTGCCGCGTTGGAGATCGCGGTGCGGGCGTGGGCTTTGCAGGATCCCGACGTACGGGCTGCGCAGGAGCGGGTGGACGAGGCACGTACGGCGTACCTGAAGGAGCTGTGCCGTGGGATCGGTGCGGACGTCGATCCGGATCGGTTCGCGCAGTTGCTGTATCTGATTCTGATCGGGGCCGAGCAGGTGCTCCCCTCGATCGACCGGGCGGAGCTGCGGGAGATCTACGACCTCACGCTCCGCCTCATCGACTAGGGAGCGGCAGATGCCGACCACATTGCACGAACTCGACGATCTGGTGCCCGTCGTGGACGAGATCGATGTGAAGACGGCGCGCGGCGAGGTGACGCTGCGGGAGTTCATCGCCGGCGCGCTGGGCCACAGTCCGTTGTGGGTCAAGGGATTGTTCGCCGTACGGATCGCTGTCGCGGCGGTGCTGCGGCTTGAGACCACCGGCATACCCGATACCCGCCGGCTGCGGCCGGAGACGGTCAGCTTCACGCCGGGCGAGAAGGACGCGTTCTTCACGGTCGTGCGCGGCGAAGAGGACCACTATCTGCTGCTGAAGGTCTCCGACAACCACCTGATCGGGTACCTCGCGTTCTTCACCGACAACGAGCACCCGGCCACGTTCAAGGTGGTCACCCTCGTGCAGTACCTGCGGCCGGCGGGCCGGTTCTACTACAACCTGATCCGCCCGTTCCATCACCTCGTCCTGCTCAGCATGTGCCGAGCCGGCGAGGCGTCGCGCGACAAGCGGTAAGCGCTGCCGCCGCCCCGACGACCACCAGCGCCGACGCGAAGATCAGCCCGAGCAATCGCCACGGGATCGCCAACGCAGCAAGGCCATAGGGACCCGCAGCGATGCCGGCCAGCGCGGCCGCAGCGACGAGAGACCCCAGCAGTACGCCGACAACAACAACGGTCGCGGACTCCACCAGGGCGACGGTCACGACCTGCCCGCGAGTCAACCCGGCCATTCGCGCGAGAGTGAACTCGCGACGCCGATCGGCAGTCGACATGACCACCGCGTTCACGACGGCAACGGCAGTGAAGATGCCGGCCAGGCCCATCAGCGCGGCGAAGAGCCCCGAGTTGCTCCGCTGCTGCACCTCGCCGCGGCCCTTTGCCCACTCCTCGACCGTCTGACCGTCCATCGTCGTACCGGGCGCCAGCTTGACCAGCGTCTCGGTCCGCCCACCGGCGGGTAGCAGGCTGCGTGGGATGAAGAAGTTCTCACTCACGTCGAGCGTTTCAGGCATGATCGCCACAACCTTGACCGCGATCCTTCTGTTGCCAAGCGCAACTTTCAACACAGACCCGAGCTTGTAGCCCTCCACTGCCATCCCGGGCGCGATCGCGATGGTCCGCCCGGTCAACCGGTCCAGCGAACCCTTCCGCGGCCGCAACTTGTGCGTCTGTTCGTACGCCGCCGGATCGATCCCGATCGCCTCCGAATACACCGTGTTCTTCCCCCGCGTGACGGCGATCGGTACGACGGTCTGCGTCGACGCGGCAACGATCCCAGGCCCCGGGCCGACCGCGTGATCGACGACGACATCAGCCGTGATCAATTGTTCCTGCTCGACACCGACTGCCTTCGCCAGCGAACCGAACGTTCCCCACAAACCGACGACCAGTCCGACCAGCACGATCAACGGCGCCGCGGTCGCCGCACTTCGCCGTACCGCATGCAAGACGCCGGCCCGGGCGAGGTCCGCAATCAAGTTGCCCCGGACAACCAACGTGGGAACGCGACCGACGAGCGGTACGACGACCGGACTCAGCTGGCTCAGCGCCACGGACCCGCTGATCATCACGACCAGCCCGATCGTCAACCCAGCAACGAGATCCCGCGCCGCCTGCGCCGCGATCACCAGCACCACCGTGCCAAACGCGGCCGACAGCCCCCAGAACCACCGCCACCCAGTCATCACCTGTCGCGCAGCCTGACCCTCGACGACTGCTTCGAGCGCGTTGACCCGCGACGCCCGCCAGGCCGCCGCGAGCACCCCGGCCAACGCAGTACTCACCCCGACGATCATCGCGGCCCACACCGCACCCTGGTCCCACGGCGCCGCGAACCAGCTCGGCAACATCCCCAGTTTGATCAGCAGCCATGACTGAGCCCAGGTCGCCAGCACCCCGAGCGGTACGCCGACCACGCTGCCCACCAGCCCGAGCAGTCCGGCCTCCGTCACCACCATCATGCACAAGTAGCCCCGCTGCGCCCCCACCAACCGCAGCAGCCCGAACTCCCGACGCCGCTGCACAGTCATGAAGCCGAACGTCGTAATGACGATGAACACGCTCAAGAAGACGGCCAGCATCACCGACATCCCGAGCAGCGTCGCAGCACCGACGTACCCTTCCCGCACCTGTGCCCGCTGGTACGCCGACATGCCGGCAGGCAGCGTGGGTCGGTCCGTCGCGGCGACCAGCTGCAGACCGGACTGCACCAGGCCGACGCCCAGCGCGACAGCGACCACCGCGCCGGCGAACAACTGCCACCTGGTCCGCAGCGCTCCGACAGACAACCTCAGCATGCGTCAAGCCAACCCGCTGGGACTCCAACGGGCTCTGGCCTCAGCACCCTGCCACAGGTAGCTCGCGCGCTACCTCACTGCTGCGAGCGGGCCGACAGCAGCAGGTTGACGGTGCTGTGGGTGGCGAGACCACCGAGCGCACCGAGAGCGCGGAAGGTCAGAGTCACGTCGACGACGGTAGGCGCGTCCAGGCGGACCCGGAACGCAGTCTCCTGGCGATGCTCACCGGTCAGCTCGTGAGCCGGCGGCTCGACTTCGAGCCCGCGGACCGGTTCGGCCTCGATAGCCAGCGGTCCGGTGACGAAGCCGTCGTTGACGACCGTTACGGCGAGCGTGTGCCATTCGCCCGGCTTCAAGGTGCCGATCGGGGCGCCGCTGCGGGCAACGTTCACCCGCGCCTCCGGGTTGATGGTCACCGCGAGCGGCGCGTCGGTCTCGACCGGTCCGCAACAGCCGACAGCAGGTGCGTGGTGAACCATCAGTCGACCTCACATTCGTCGAGCCTCGACAGGTAGATGGCCTGCGCCTCGTCGTACGCCTGCCGCGCGGCATCCCGCTCGGTCTCCCGCATGAAGCCTGACTTCGCCTTCCACAGTTGGTCGACGGAGTCATGCAGCCACTGGCCGCTGCGGCGAGAAGCCCGGATCGGCCGGCCGCCGACCTCGAGGAAGATCGGCTGGGTGTGCACGCTGCGCAGGATCCGTAGCGCGAGCCAGGACGAGCGCTCGACCGTCACGTCGAATGCGAGCTCCTGTTCGGTGCCATCGGCAACCACTTCCTGCGTCGCCACCACGACACCGTTCAGCACGACCTCCACCTCAACGGCTCGCGACGTACCGATCCGCGACCGCTCGAGGTGCCAGCCCACCGGCGCGCTGTACGCCGGACGGCCCGCCTGCGGCGCCGGTGGCTCCTCAGGCAGCCAGGCGGCGACGGTCGCGCTGACCCGCACCGAGCCGGGCGCGTCCAGAGACTGCTCCCGGCTGACGTCACCGTCGACCGCCAGATCGAACACGTGACTCCGGCCGTCACCGAAGTACGACGCACTCTCTCGCAGACCGCCGATCCAGGCTTCGATCGCCTGCGGACCGGTCGGCGGTTCGGCCAGTCGGACGTACGTACGGCCGACTCCAGGGCCCTCGTCGTACATGCAGGGGTAGTCGGTCTCGCCGAGCATGAGGGTGCGGTAGCCGACGCTGAGCAGGTGGTACCAGATGTTCAGCTCGGCCGCGGGCGCGAGTTGGGCGCCGCACTGGAAGTCAGCGGCACCGAGCGGTACGTCGACGATGATCTCGTTGGAGCCGATGCCCTGGAACGACGGCACGATGTAGTTGGGCAGTTCCTCGGTGCCGACAGCCAGACCGATTCCACAGTGCGCGTACCCGACCAGTGCGTTCTGTTCCTTGGCCCAGCGCAGTACCGGCAGGTTCCACGACGGCCAGTCCTCGATCAGCTTGGTGTCGGGATAGTCCTGGTCGGTGAGCCCGAGCAGGATCAGGTGACCGGAGTGACTCGACGGGAATCCGGACACCTCGACGTCGTACCGCAACGCGCTCTCGGCATCGCGATCCGTTGGACGCGGACTCCAAGTCATGCCCTGTGCGGCCTGCATCGCTGGGTACTCCAGGTCGGCCGGCGGGCTGATCGACTCCCCACTGAAGAACTGCTTCTGGTGGTAGTAGCAAGGCGCCCAGGTGAGCACGCTGCCGAGCCACAGGCCTTCGCCGCGGACGTGCCGGATCATCGTTTCCGGCGTGACGCCTTCGCTCGGGACGTTGTAGTGCGAGCAACCGCCGGCATGGATGTGCGGGTCGCCCGAGTAGTAGCCGTGGGCGGCCGGATCGACCCACCGGTCGAGGGTGATCGGAATCCGTTCCGTTCCCGCGTCGACATCGGTCTCCAACAGCACCGGCCGGTACTCCGGCCCGCGGATCGCGGAGACCTGGTAGCGCCCTTCGGGCAGCCGGATCATCTCGCCGGTCGCCCGGTAGACGTGCTCGTGGAAGAACATGTCCGGAGCGAGTCGCATCGCCTTCGAGGGGTACGAGCGTCCCTGGCCATCCTGGACCGTGATCGCGGCCATGCAGCTGCGTCCGTCCGGCTCCCGGATGTCGAGCTGGATCTCGCCTGCCGGTGCACAGTCGAAGTCGAACGAAGCGCCGTACTCGCGCAGCTCGAAGTTCGTCCGGAAGCCGGCGAGTCCCAGCGGCGACCGACTCAGACTCTGATGGTTGTGCTCGTCCGCGGCGAAGATCGTCAGCCCGCCCGGCCGGACGCCACCCTCGCGGCTGTACAGACTGATGACCCTGTACTCGACCTCGAGACCGGACAGGTCGCCGGCTGCGGCGATCTTCGTTTCCAGCCAGGCGTCCTTGATCCGCGGAACGATAGTGAGCGTGTCGGGCAACGCGATCCGGGCGGAGTGACTGTGGGAGTCGATCAAGCCGAACACACCACTGGGCGACGCGAACAGCCTGGCCTCGATCCGGTGCGGGTTGGCCACCCGTACGAGGAAGCTGCGCCAGCCATGCTGCACCAGTCGCGGCGGCGCCGCGCCCGGTGCAGACAGAGCTCTGCCCTGCTCGTCGATCGACACATCCACCAGAACGAATGGGCTCAACAGAGACTCGAGCTGGTCACGCCGCTCGGCCTGGCTCAGCGAGCTGTTCTCGAGCTTGGACAATTGAGAGACAACATCGGCGGGCAGCGGATCGCCGAGATCTTGCAGTTTTCGCACCCCGCGGATGGCGGACGCGAACAAGGGCTGCACTGCGGGCTCAGACACCGGGAACCTCCCTGATGGCGAGTAGCTCCGCGACCATACCCGGCGCCGTCTACCTCAGCACCTCTATTAACGCGGCAACGTCCGCCTGGTCCAGCTCGCGCACACCGGCCAGCGCCTGCATCAGCAAACCGTCGAGGGCCGCGACCAGCAGCCGCGCCCGCTGTGGATCCGCGGTGAACGTCCGGGCGATCTCCGTCAGCGGCTCAAGCCAGGCCCCGGCCGACTCGCGGAGCTCCGGCCGGCGAGCGGCGTACAAGTAGAGCTCGTAGAGCGCCAGCGTCCGGCCACGCCGCCGTACGACGCTGTGCTCGATCAACCGGGCCAGCTCGTCGGCTGGGCGGGCGCCGAGTTCGCTTCCCCGGCCATGGAGCTCGACGGCGAGATCCTCCGCGGCGGACCGGAGGGCGGCGACGAGGAGATCGTCGAGGGTCGGGAAGTGATAGGTGATCGAGGCGACCGAGACATCCGCGGCCGTGGCCACCGCACGATGGCTCACACCTGCGACTCCGTCGCGTTCGATCACGACCAGCGTCGCGGCCAGCAGTTCGCTCCGGCGCTGCTCACCGCGGACTCGACGGCCGTCGACACCCCGTCTGACCTGCATGAACAGCAAACTATCAGGACGTCTGTACGGATTGATTTTTCCTGCCGGAATCGCGGGATCGGCCGGATTTCCCGACTTAGGCTCGGATTTCGTGGCCCCCTCAGAATCCAACACAGCAGAATTCAGTACGGCGATGCGCCGCGCCCTCAAGCGCGCGGACGACGGCAAGACACTCGACCCGGTCGAGGCGGAGATCCTGCTCGGTGCGAGCGGCGATGCTCTGACCGCCTTGATGGCGACCGCCGCGCGCGTCCGCGACCAGGGTCTGGCGGACGCCGGCCGGTCCGGCATCATCACGTACTCGAAGAAGGTCTTCATCCCGCTGACCCGGCTGTGCCGGGATCGGTGCCACTACTGCACGTTCGCGACCACGCCGGGCCGGGTGCACGCGCCGTACCTCTCGCCGGACGAGGTGCTGGAGATCGCGCGGCAGGGGGCGGCGCTGGGTTGCAAGGAGGCGCTCTTCACGCTGGGCGATGCGCCGGAGGACCGGTGGGACGCGGCGCGGCAGTGGCTTGAGGAGGCCGGGTACGACAGCACGCTCGACTACGTGCGGGCGATGGCGATTCGGGTTCTCGAGGAGACGGGTCTGCTGCCGCACCTGAACCCGGGCGTGATGTCGTGGCAGGACCTGCAGCGGCTGAAGCCGGTCGCACCGAGCATGGGGATGATGCTCGAGACCACGTCGCGACGGCTGTTCGAGGAGAAGGGTCAGCCGCACTTCGGGTCGCCGGACAAGGACCCGGCGATTCGGCTGCGGGTGCTGGAGGATGCCGGGCGGTCGAACGTGCCGTTCACGACCGGGTTGCTGATCGGGATCGGCGAGAACTTGGTCGAGCGGGCGGACTCGATCTTCGCGTTGCGTCGCGTTGCTCGGCAGTACAACGGGATCCAGGAAGTCATCATCCAGGGGTTCCGGGTGAAGCCGGATACGGCGATGCGCAACGACGCCGACGTACCGCTGGACGAATGGCTCGCCGCGATCGCTGTCACCCGGATCGTGCTCGGGCCCCGGGTACGGGTTCAGGCGCCGCCGAACCTGGTTGACCTGGCCGAGTGTCGTGCGTTGCTGGACGCCGGTGTTGACGACTTCGGCGGGGTGTCGCCGCTGACTCCCGACCACGTGAACCCCGAACGGCCGTGGCCGCAGATCGACGATCTGGCCAAGGTGACGGCGGATGCCGGGTTCGTACTGCGCGAGCGGCTGACCGCGCATCCGGAGTACCTGCGTGAGCCCTGGCTGGACCCGCGGCTGATCTCGCACGTCGAGGCTTTGCTCGATCCTGCGACCGGGTTGGCTGATGAGAGTGCGATGCCGGCCGGGCTGCCGTGGCAGGAGCCGGATGGCGGCTGGGACAGCGTGGGTCGGACCGATCTGCATACCGCGATCGACACCGAGGGGCGACGTACCGAGACGCGGTCGGACTTCGACGCGGCGTACGGCGACTGGGACGTGCTGCGCGAAGACGTCGCGGCACGCCGGGCCGCTGAAGCGGCAGCCGCCGAAGGTGCAGCAGCTGCAGGCGACGCCCTGACTCCTCCCGGCGCCACCTCGCCCGAACGGATTTCGGCTGAGGTGAAGGCGGCGCTCGCCGCTGCCGAACGCGACCCCGCCGGGCTCTCCGACGCGCAGGCGCTGACCTTGATGACGGTCACCGGTCCGGCCCTCGACCAGCTGGCGCGGATCGCCGACAACTTGCGCAAGGCAACGGTCGGGGACGACGTCACCTACGTGGTGAACCGGAACATCAACTTCACCAACGTCTGCTACACCGGCTGCCGGTTCTGCGCGTTCGCCCAGCGCCGGACCGACGCCGACGCGTACTCGCTGTCGATGGACGAGGTCGGCCAGCGCGCCGAGGAAGCTTGGGTGATCGGCGCGACCGAGGTCTGCATGCAGGGCGGTATCCACCCCGACCTCCCGGGTACGGCGTACGCCGATCTCGTCCGCGCGGTCAAGGACCGGGTCCCGGAGATGCACGTCCACGCGTACTCGCCGATGGAGATCGTGAACGGCTCGGTCCGCACCGGCCTGTCGATCGAGGAGTTCCTGATCTCGGTAAAGGAAGCCGGGCTGGACAGCATCCCGGGCACCGCGGCCGAGATCCTCGACGACGACGTCCGCTGGATCCTCACCAAGGGAAAGTTGCCCACGGCAAGTTGGATCGAGGTGATCAGCACCGCGCACAAGGTCGGCCTGCCGTCCAGCTCGACGATGATGTACGGCCACGTGGACGCGCCGCACCACTGGGTACAGCACCTGCGGACGATCGCCGCCGTACAGGACCAGACCGGTGGGTTCACCGAGTTCGTGCTGCTGCCGTTCATCCACCAGAACTCGCCGATCTACCTGGCGGGAGTCGCCCGGCCGGGGCCGACGTACGACGAGAACCGTGCGGTGCACGCGATGTCGCGGATCATGCTGCACGGGCGGATCGACAACATCCAGTGCTCCTGGGTGAAGCTCGGCGTCGACGGGTGTGTGGCCGTCCTCAACGGCGGCGTCAACGACATCGGCGGCACGCTGATGGAGGAGACGATCAGCCGGATGGCCGGCTCCAAGCACGGCAGCCGCAAGTCGATCGCCGAACTCACCGCGATGGCGACCGCCGCCGGACGGCCGGCCAGACAGCGCACCACGACGTACGGCGACGTTCCGGCCCGCCCGTCGCTGGAACTCGCCTGATCACTCCCCGCAGCCGAGATCGACGGCCGGTAAGAGTCTTGACGAGTGGTTAGTTGTTGCAGAAGGCAACATCTGTACGGAAAGTGAGCGAAGGTCTACTAAGCGTTGCTTACTTCAAAGGCAATGCAAATGTTTGAACCGGACGATTCCCGGTAGTGCCACCCACATGACAACGTTCTCTTGTCGGCGACGGACGGGTCGCCGGCAACAGGGTCCAGGTGAACCCGACGTGCTCCCGTCCGCGACCGGAAATGTTCCTCCCCTGCCGGCCACGGAATGAGCTTCGGGCCCACCCTCCTTCGGGCCACTGCCCTCTCGGGGCAACAGCAGGACGCCGGCCGTGCCGGTCGGGCGTTGGTCGCCAGTGAGGTGGCGACCAACGTCCGGTGCGGTCGGCGTTTCTTTGTGGAGACTTCCCCGATGTACTGGTGCTGCTGGGGACCAGTACACCGGGGAAGTTCTACGTCTAGAGCCTTAGTACGTCTGCGGTCAGTACGGGTAGGTGTCGTCGCGGCGGGTCGGGTCGAGGTCCCAGAGCGAGAACTCGACGATCTTGTGGGACTCCTCGCCGCCGCCCGGGACCAGGCCGAACGACTCGTACTCCTTCGATCCCAGCCCGTCCAGGTAGCAGAGCAGCTCGAACGCGGACTGCGCGTCCTCGACGTCGTTTATCACCTCGTCGTGCAGTGCTTCATCCGGGGCCTCGGCCGCACGGCTCCGCACGTACTCCACGAAGGCCTCGGGGTCGGTCACCACATAGTCGTACCGCGCCTGGTAGCTGAGCCTGACTCCGTCCTCCGGCATCAACGGCTCCCCGAGCTCCTCGAGGTCGTCGAGACCACCGCCCTCGACGATCTCCCGGTAGTCCGCCGGGTCGTCGAAGTCGTCCGGCCCGAGGGGCAGGTCGTCCAGCTCGTCGGGGTCGTAGGAGTCGATCCCTAGGAAGATGTCGCCCCAGCCACGTTCGTGGACGGCGTCCGCGAGCGCCCGGGCCTGGACCCGGACGTTCTCGATCGCGCTGGTGGCCCGCAGGTCGTGCAGGTCCAGAGCGTCAGCCTGCTCCAGCAGCACCCGGGCGAGTTCTCGGGCGGCGTCGGCAGCCGACGCGGGTTCGATCGGCTCACTCATGCTGTGACGGTACAACCATCGGCACCTCCACTGCCGAGCCCGGTACTCCGAACGCGTCGACGAGCTCCACCGCCGCGGGCCGGACAGCCGCGCACAACTCGTTGACCAGCGCCGTGATCGCCTTCGACCGACCCGGCGACAACCGCCCGTGCTCGAGGTACCAGGCGCGCTCGGCCTCGATCGTCGCCAGCGCATGCAGGTCGTACAGGTCGTGCAGCCTGGCCCGGATCTCCTCCGGAGCATCCCGCACCGCCGCCTGGAACGCCTCGAGGACGACACGGTCCACATGCGCCCGACCGGCGGCGATCACGTGGTCCTGGCACCGGTTGAACACCTCGAACGGCTCATCGCCCGCATCGATCCCGGCCTTCAACCGCCGCGCGACTCCGGAAAGCATGTGCTCCTCCCGGAACCGCACCAGCCCCGAGTGATACGCGTCGTCCCGCAGTCCCGCATCCGGATCCGCGGCATCACTCCGATTCGGTACGACGTCCCGCAGCCGCTCGATCATCGGTCGCAGCGCGGTCTTCTCGACCGCGATCTCGACCGCCTGCGCCGCGACGAATCGCGCCGTACCGAGTGGGTCGAGCTTCCCGAACGACTCCCGGTAGTCCGTCAGCAGACCCTTCGCCACCAGCTGCAGCAGGACCGTGTTGTCACCCTCGAACGTGGTGAAGACGTCGGTGTCCGCCTTCAACGTGGCCAGCCGGTTCTCTGCCAGATAGCCGGCGCCACCGCACGCCTCACGGCACACCTGGATCGTCTCGGTCGCATGCCACGTCCCGAGCGCCTTCGTCCCGGCCGCCTGGGCCTCCAACGCCCGCCGGTCGTGCTCGTCACGATCGTCGTTGAAGACCCGTGCGAACTCCTCGACCAGCTCGGCCTGCGCGAAGTGCAACGCATACGTCCGGGCGAGCAACGGCAGCAACCGTCGCTGGTGCATCCGATAGTCGAGCAGCAGCGTCTCCTCGGAGCTCCCCGGCGCACCGAACTGTCGCCGCTGAGCGCCATACCTGATCGCGATGGTCAACGCCACCTTGCTCGCGTTGATCGCCGCGCCACCCACCGACACCCGACCCTGCACCAGCGTCCCGAGCATGGTGAAGAACCGGCGGTCCGGGCTCTCGATCGCGCTGGTGTAGTTGCCGTCAGCATCGACCTGGGCATACCTGTCAAGCAGCGCCTCGCGCGGCACCCGGACCTGGTCGAACACGATCCGCCCGTTGTCGACCCCATTGAGGCCGAGCTTGGGTCCGCAATCGGTCAGCGTCACGCCAGGCAGCGCCGTACCGTCCTCGGCCCGGATCGGCACCAGCAGGCAGTGCACCCCATGACTCTCCCCACCGACCACAAGTTGCGCGAACACCGCTGCCATCCGCCCATGCCGCGCCGCGTTGCCGATGTAGTCCTTGCGCGCGGCCGGCGTCGGCGTGTGTACGACGAACTCTCCCGTTGACTCGTCGTACGTCGCCGTCGTGCCGAGCGCCTGGACGTTGGACCCGTGACCGGTCTCGGTCATCGCGAAGCAGCCGAGCAGCCGTCCACTGACCGCATCCGCCAGATACCGCTCGTGGTGCCGCTCCGTCCCGAGATGCTGGATCGCGCCGGCGAACAGGCCGAACTGCACCCCCGCCTTGACCATCAACGAGAGGTCGCCGAACGCCAGCGTCTCGAACCCGGCGATGAACCCGCCGAGATCACCCTCACCGCCGTACTCCTTCGGATACCCGCGCGCGGGCAGCCCGTCCGCGGCCGACTCCAGCAGCAGCTCGAGCACCTTGTCGCGGTACTCGTCCCGCGGCAGGCGCACTGCCAGGTCGGCCATCTCCCCGTGCGCCGCCAACGCGGCCCGCACGACATCCCGCGCCGCCTTGTGCGGCCCGTCCAAGTAGTCCCGCATCCCCGATGTGCTCATGTCTTTAACTTATGCGGATTGCCCATCCCGATCCGTCAGCAATCCGTAACTGTGGAAAACCTGGCATCAATCCGCAGGTGCGGCAGTATGCTGTCTACCGTGCCGAACTTGCGGGTGAGTGAGGCGGCCGCGCTCCTGGGGGTCAGCGACGACACGGTTCGGCGCTGGATCGATCAGGGCCGGCTGCCGTCGAAGCAGGAGAACGGCCGGATGGCCGTTGACGGGCAAGCGCTCGCCACCTTCGCCCAGGAGCTGGCGGACACGCCGGAGCTGGGCCACACCACTGCCGCGTCCGCGCGCAACCGGATGCGGGGGATCGTCACCCGCGTGCTGAAGGACGGTGTGATGGCTCAGGTCGAGATGCAGGCCGGGCCGTTCCGCGTCGTGTCGCTGATGAGTCGTGAGGCCGCCGACGAGCTCGGTCTGGAGCCCGGTGTGGTGGCCGTCGCGTCGATCAAGTCCACCCATGTCGTCGTCGAAATACCGGAGGCCTGATGTTCCGCCGTACCGCGCTCGCCGCCCTCGCCGCTGTCGCCGCGCTGACCCTCGCCGGATGTGGTGACGACACCCCGGCCGCGTCGTCCTCGCCGTCGAGCAGCAGCTCCAGCAGCAGCACTCCGGCATTGAGCGGCAACATCAGCGTGTTCGCGGCGGCGTCGCTGACCGGGACGTTTACCCAGCTGGGCAAGGGCTTCGAGGCCGCGAACCCGGGCACGAAGGTGACCTTCAACTTCGCCGGCAGCTCGGCGCTCGCGCAGCAGATCAACCAGGGTGCGCCCGCGGACGTGTTCGCCTCGGCGGCGCCGAAGAACATGGACCAGGTGACGGACAAGGGCACTCCGACGAACTTCGTCAAGAACACGTTGGAGATCGCCGTACCGAAGGGCAACCCGGCCAAGATCACCGGCCTGAAGGACTTCGCGGACAAGAACAAGAAGATCGTGTTGTGCGCCGTCCAGGTGCCGTGCGGAGCGGCGGCCGACAAGGTGTTCAAGGCAACCGGCATCACCGCGCAGCCGGACAGCCTCGAGCAGGACGTGAAGGCCGCGCTCACCAAGGTCAGCCTGGGCGAGGCGGACGCGGCGCTCGTCTACAAGACCGACGTACTGTCCGCGAAGGACAAGGTCGAGGGGATCCAGTTCCCTGAGGCGAGCAAGGCGGTCAACGAGTACCCGATCGCCACGCTGACCAAGTCGAAGAATCCTGATCTGGCCAAGGCATTCGTCGACTACGTCCTGTCCGACAAGGGCAAGGCGGTCCTGAGCGCCGCGGGCTTCGACGCACCGTGAGTCGTCGTGGCAGGAGTACGAGCGGGCGACTGCCTCTCGTACTCCTGCTGCCTGCTCTGCTCGGACTGGCGTTCCTGCTCGTCCCACTGATCGGCCTGCTCGCTAAGGCGCCGTGGTCGACACTGCCGGGTCGCCTGTTCAGTGCGGATGTCTGGCAAGCACTGCGGCTGTCGCTGGTGTGCGCTACGTCTGCCACTGTGTTGTGCTTGCTGCTGGGTGTCCCGCTGGCGTGGTTGCTCGCACGAGGCGGGTTGCCGGGGCGGAGCCTCATCCGCGCGTTCGTGACGGTGCCTCTGGTGCTGCCGCCCGTAGTTGGTGGGGTTGCGCTCCTGCTGGTGCTCGGGCGACGCGGTCTGGTCGGTGAGCACCTCGATGCGTGGTTCGGCATCTCCTTGCCGTTCACAACTGCCGGTGTGATCGTGGCGGAGGCCTTTGTGGCTATGCCGTTCCTGGTGATCTCTGTGGAGGGTGCACTGCGTGCGGCTGACCCGCGGTACGAGGAGGCGGCAGCAACACTCGGTGCGGGACGCTGGCTGACGTTCCGGCGGGTGACGCTGCCGTCGATCGCGCCAGGGGTCGTTGCGGGGACAGTACTGTGCTGGGCGCGTGCATTGGGTGAGTTCGGCGCGACGATCACGTTCGCGGGCAACTTTCCCGGCCGCACGACGACTATGCCGCTGGCTGTCTATCTGGCGTTGGAGACCGATCCCGATGTGGCCGTCGTACTGAGTCTGGTGCTCCTGCTGGTGTCTGTCGTCGTACTGGCGTCTCTGCGCGAGCGCTGGATCAGTGGGCTGCGATGACTCTGTACGCCGACCTGCAGGTGAGCCGTGGTTCGTTCAACCTGTCCTTGGACCTGACTGTCGAGCCAGGTGAGGTCGTCGCCCTCCTCGGCCCTAATGGAGCCGGCAAGACCACTGCGCTCCGTGCGATCGCCGGACTGCTCGCCCTGAACGGCGGACGCATCGCACTGGACGGATCTGTCTGGGACGAACCCCCACGGACCTTTCGTACGCCGGACCGCCGGCCGATCGGCGTGGTCTTCCAGGACTACCTGCTCTTCAACCACCTCAGCTGTTTGGAGAACGTAGCCTTCGGACTCCGAGCCCGCGGCGTCGACAAACAGATTGCCCGATCGGAGGCCGCCCGCTGGCTCGAAACGGTCGGGTTGTCGGAGTACGCCCGTACTCGCCCTCGCGCCCTGTCCGGCGGCCAAGCCCAACGCGTCGCCCTGGCCCGCGCCCTCGCCACCGACCCCTCGCTCCTCCTGCTCGACGAGCCGCTCGCCGCACTCGACGCCAGCACCACCCTGCACGTACGGGCCGAACTCGGCCAACACCTCCAGCGCTTCGAAGGCCGCACCCTCCTGGTCACCCACGACCCACTAGACGCCATGGTCCTCGCCGACCGCATCGTCATCGTCGAAGACGGCCAGATCGTCCAAGAAGGCAAGCCCACAGAGGTAGCCCACCGCCCCCGCACCGACTACGTAGCCCAGCTGGTAGGCCTGAACCTCTACCAGGGCACAGCTTCAGGCACCACGGTCACACTGACCGAAGGCGGCACCATCACCCTCGCCGAGCCCACAACCGGGCCGGTCCACGTGGCCTTCCCACCAACCGCCGTCAGCCTCTACCCCACACCGCCATCCGGCAGCCCCCGCAACACGTGGCCGGCGGTCGTAACCGGCATCGAACAGCACGCCCACACAGTCAGAGTCCGCCTCGATGCCTCCCCCACCGGCCCCTCGACCCTCCTGGCCGACATAACCCCCGCCGCCGTAGCCGACCTCCACCTAACCCCCGGCCAACCCCTCCACACCACCCTCAAAGCCACCGAGGTCCACACCTACCCGGTGTGAGCCCGCTGCCCACGACACATCCACGACTGAGTTACGGGCCGTGACGTTGTTGTCGTGGATTGACATGTTGTTACGGGGGGATTCACGCTCAGGTTGCGCGGTCTGGTAACGAAGAGTGTTTAGTTACTCACTCGTAGTGTGTGGGTTCTTCATACGAGAGTGATGACATCGTGCACTACGCCTGGCCCTGGTGGGGCGCCCAAGATGTGGCGGGGCGCCACGAAAGGGGGTCGGACAGTCATGTACGAGAGTTACGAGTTCTACTGCCTTGCGGATCGGCGGTTCTACGAGACGCCGGCCAATCGTGGTGCCCAGCACCCGGACTTCGCGATCACTCAGCGGCCGGTGCTGACCGGGTGGCGGCATGTCCCCGGTGAGCAGTGGATGCACTACGCGCCGGACGATCTCCGGCTGCCGCAGCAGGGCTGGAAGATTCACGTCTCGGCGCGACTCCAGGATGTCCAGCGGACGCTCGAGGCGGTGTGGGAGTACTGCGTTCCGCGCGGCATCGCGTTCAAGTTCCTGCGCAACGAGGCCGTCCTGGTGATGGTCAACTCGAAGGCCGCTCCCCGTGGGTCGAGCGGCAAGCTGGTGACGATCTACCCGACCGACGACGCGCAGTGCGAGCTGATCCTCAAGGAGCTCAACGAGGTCCTCGCCGGCGTCGAAGGCCCTTATATCCTGAGCGATCTGCGGTACGCCGAGGGTCCGCTCTTCGTGCGGTACGGCGCCTTTGTCAGCAGGCACTGCCTGTCCCCGGCCGGCGAGCGGGTCCTCGCGATCGAGGATGCCCACGGCAACCTGGTGCCGGACCACCGCGGCCCGACGTTCGTCACGCCGCCGTGGGTGCCGCTGCCGGACTTCCTACAGCCGCATCTGGACGCGCGCAACGCGGTCACCACCAATGACCTCGCGTACACGATCGACGGCGTCATCCAGTTCTCCAACGGCGGCGGTGTGTACGTCGGCCACCACAACGAGACCGGTGACCGCGTCGTCCTCAAAGAAGGTCGCCCGTACGCCGGTCTCGACATGGCCGGCCGGGACGCGGTCACGCGGATCGCCCACGAGCGCGACATCCTCGAGCAGCTCGACGGCCTCGACGCCGTGCCGAAGCTGCACGACTATCTGCAACTGGGCGAGCACCACTTCCTCGTGCAGGAGCACATCGACTCGGTGTCGCTGCAGCGCGAGCTGGTACGCCGATATCCGCTGACGCACCCCGATGCGACCGAGGCGGACAAGGCGGCGTACGCCGAATGGGCGAGCGCGATGATTGCCAAGGTCGGCGAGGCAGTCGGGCAGCTGCACGAGCGTGGTGTCGTGTTCTGCGACCTGCACCCGGACAACTTGCTGCTCGGCGTGGACGGCGAGCTGACCCTGATCGACTTCGAGGTCGCGACCAAGGCCGAGGACCAGGCCCGCTCGACGCTCGCCCATCCCGGGTACGCAGCGCCGCAGGACCGGCAGGGCGTGGACGTCGACCGGTACGCGCTGGCCTGCATCGCGCTCGGCGTTTATGCGCCGCAGGCAACGATCTTGCTGAATCTCCATCCCGGCAAGGCGTTCCAGCTCGCGGACATGATCGCCGACACCTTCCCGGTGCCGCGCACCACGCTCGACGACGCTGTCAAGACGATCGTCGGTCCCGGCAAGACCCACGACCCGGACATGGTCGACCTGGCGCTGCCGGGCAAGGCGGAGTGGACCGAGGTCCGCGACGCGCTCACCAAGGCCATCGTCGCCAGCGCGACACCCGAACGCACCGACCGGCTGTTCCCCGGCGACATCGCCCAGTTCCGCGACGGCGGCGGCATTGACCTCGCGACCGGTGCTGCCGGTGTGCTCTACGCGCTGAGCAAGACCGGGTCCCGATTCCCGCAGTACGACGAATGGCTGCGCAAGCGGGCCGTGGACACCGAGACCGGACCGGGCCTGTACGACGGTCTGCACGGGGTCGCGCATGTCCTAGACGAGCTCGGTTACCAGCAGGACGCACTCGATCTGGTGGACCGTACGCTCGCAGACGACTGGAGCTCCCGCGAGCTCGGGCTGCACTCCGGTCTGGCCGGCATCGGTCTGAACCTCCTGCGCTTCGACACCGAGCCGGCGCTCCGGGCACAGGCGGTCCACGTACTCGACCTGGTCGCCGATCGCCTGCAGACCGACGTACCGGAGATCAGCGGCGGGCAACATGCACGAGCCGGGCTGATGTACGGATCCTCCGGGCCAGCGCTGCTGTTCCTCAACGCGTTCGAGCAGCTCGGCGACACCGGGCTGCTGGATCTGGCCGAGATCGCGATCCGGCAGGACCTGAAGCGGACCGTGCTCACCGAGGACGGGATGCGTCAGGTCAACCAGGGCTGGCGGACCCTGCCGTACCTCGAAGAAGGTTCGGCCGGCGTCGCACTGGTCCTGGAGCGCTACCTGCGGCACCGCCCGTCCGAAGAGCTCGCCGCGACGCTGCAGGAGCTGAAGCGAGTCACGCACTGCGATTACTACGTCCAGCCCGGCCTGTTCATGGGTCGCGCCGGCCTCGTCCTCACCGCCGCGGCACTCGGCGAGGACCAGGCGACGGTCGACGACCTGGTGCACGGCCTCGGCTGGCACGCGATGCCGTTCGAGGGCGGCCTCGCGTACCCGGGCAACCAGCTGCTCCGTCTTTCGATGGACCTGGCTACCGGATCGGCCGGCGTCCTGCTGGCTCTGGGCACGGCGCTGCACGACGCGCCGGTTGCCCTCCCGTTCCTCGGACCTCCCCAGTGGTCCGAGTCTCCATCCCGACGATCTGCACCGAAGGAGGTGTAAACACATGGCACTTCTCGACCTTCAGGGTCTCGAGACCCCGGGTTACGGCCACGGCGGCCACCACCACGGCGGCTCCACGCTGACCGTGCTGGGCTGCGCATCGCAGACCCCGAGCAACCTGAGCCTGCTGCTCTGCCACTGATACGGCACCTGTATTGCCAGGTAGTGAGGCCCTGGGTGGGCGGTGTGCTCACCCAGGGCCGACCTGTTTCCTCCCGGTGACCGACTCGCCTCGGTCGCCGGGTGGTAGCTCGGCGGCGGTGCGCTCGTTGTCTTGGTGGGACACAAGGAGAAGTGAGGTGATCTACTCCGTGCAGTCTTATCCATGCGCCGAGCGCCTGTCGCTCGTGGAGCAGGTGCACGGTCGTACCGTCGCTGACCCGTACCGCCGGCTCGAGGACCCCTCGGCCGCCGAGACGCAGCGATGGCAACAGACCCAAGACGAGCTTTGGCTGACGTACGCCAGTTCGCTGACGACCCGGTTCCGCTGGAAGAACCGTGTGCGGCAACTGTCCGACGTCAGCAGCATCTCCACCCCAGTCTGGCGAGGCGGCCGCTGCTTCACGCTCCGCCGCGACGCCGGCCAACACCCAGTTCTCTTCGTCGACGAGACTCCACTCCTCGACCCGAAGCGACTCGACCAGCTCGACCAGACCGGTCTGACCACGCTCGACGCCTGGCAGCCCTCGCCCGACGGCACCAAACTCGCGTTCCAGCTCTCCCGCGGCGGCGACGAGCGCTCGACCCTCAGCGTCCTCGACGTGACGACGGGCGAGCTGATCGACGGCCCACTCGACGGCTGCCGCTACTCCCCCGTCGCCTGGCTCCCGGATGGGAACGCGTTCTACTACGTGCGTTTCCGTCAGGTACGACGCCACGAGCTGGGCAACCCCGACGACACCACGATCCTAGCCAGCGAAGCGTCGTACGGTCTGGAGATCAGCGCCGACGGCCGCTGGCTGACGATCTGCACGACAAACGACCTGTGGTTCACGGACCTGACAACGGGCGAGCCGCCAACTCACCTCCCGCAAGACGCCACCACGATCATGTCGGTCGGCCCTGACGAGCGTTTGTACGTCGTCACCACACAGGACGCCCCCACCGGGCGGATCTGCATCGGCGACCCTGCCGAGCCGACCGTCTGGCAGGACTACATCCGGCCGGACGCGCCGCTGACCGGTCTCGCCATCCTCGACGACGTCGTCCTGGTCAGCACCGCGACCGAGATCACCGTGCACGACCGCGAGACGGGCCGCCTGCAAGGCACAGTCCAGTTGCCCGCCGCCGGGTCGGTCGGATCCTTGAGCGCAGATCAAAATCGAGCCTGGTTCACGTACGCCGACAGCGTGACCCCACCGACGGTCTACTGCTACGACCCGACTACGCGCCAGACAGCACCATGGCACCAGCAGCCCGGCACCAAGGCGGAGGTCGAGACTCACACACTGACTTGCAGCCCGGACGTCGAGCTGCGAGTGATCGGCAAACCCGGGCCGCGTCCCACGATTCTCTACGGGTACGGCGGGTTCGGGCAGTCGCTCACGCCGACGTACTCCGCGTTCGCGCTCGCCTGGGTCGAGGCCGGCGGCACGTTCGTCACCGCGACCGTCCGCGGCGACGCCACGCGTGGTGACGGACGAAGGCACAACAAGCAGAACGTCTTCGACGACTTCATCACCGCGGCCGAGCACCTGATCGCGGAAGGCTGGACCACCGCCGACCAACTCGCCATCTGCGGTGAGTCCAACGGCGGCCTCCTCGTCGCAGCTGCCCTCACGCAACGACCCGAGCTGTTCGCCGCCGCGGTCTGCTCGGCGCCGCTGACGGACATGGTCCGCTACGAGCTGTCGGGTCTCGGCGAGCGCTGGACGACCGAGTACGGGTCCGTGAAGGACCCCGACGACTTCCACACTCTGCTGTCCTACTCGCCGTACCACCGCGTCACCGAAGGCGTGAAGTACCCGGCCGTCCTGCTGACCGCCTTCGGGAACGACACCCGCGTGGATCCCCTGCACGCAAGGAAGATGTGCGCCGCGCTCCAGCACGCGACCGCGAGCCAACGGCCCGTGCTGCTGAGATTCGAGGCAGACGCAGGTCACACGACCGGCGGCATCAATCTCGCCGCGGACATGCTCGCGTTCCTCGCCGACCAGACAGGCCTGGACCGATGATCACCTTTGGCGAGGTGGCGAAACGGGGCCGTGGTTGGTTGCCGCTGATTGGGTTCAACGCGTTGATCGGTAGTGGGGTGACGCTCGCGCTGCCGACCATTCTGGGTCGCTCGGTCGACGCCATCGTGGCCGGTAGCGGCTACACCCGCTGGCTGATTGTCGCGGCCGCGCTGATCGGGCTCGGGATCGCGGCGAGCATCGTCGACGCGTTCGCCGGTGCAGCCTGTGTTGCGGAGACAACCGCCTGGTTGCGCCACCGCCTGGTCCGGCACGTGGTCCGCGGCGGCCCCGAAGGTACGCGCGACTTCGAGACCGGCGACCTGGTCACCCGGGTCTCGGCCAACGCCACCGACGCCGCCCAGGCCGGACCGGCCGCGGTGACAGCCATCGCCGCGATCGCGCCCCCGGTCGGCAGCCTCGTCCTTCTGGCGATCATCGACCCGTGGCTCGCCGCCGCGTTCTTCGGTGGCGTGCTGCTCGTCGTCCTAGTCCTCTGGACGTTCGCCAAGCGGACCGCCGACATCAGCCTCAACTACCAAGAGACCCAGGGTCGCATCGCCGCCCTCCTGTCCGAGTCACTCACCGGCATCCGCACGATCACCGCCGCCGGTACGACGGAACGCGAAGAGGGCCGCATACTCGGCCTGCTCCCCGAGCTGCACCGGCACGGCGTCGTCACCTGGCGGATCCTGGCTCGCTCCGGCGCCCAGGCCGCAGTCGTCGGCCCGCTCGTACTCGTCGCAGTCCTCGCCGTCGGCGGACTGCAGCTCGTCTCCGGCCGGATCACCGCCGGCGAGCTGTTCGCCGCCTCGCAGTACGCCGTCCTCGGCGCCGGACTCGGCAACCTGACCGGCGTCCTCGGCGAGCTCGCGCGCGCGAAGGCGGGCGTCCACCGGTCCGCCGAGGTGATCGCGATCGAGTCCATCCCTCACGGCACGTTGACGATCCCGGCCGGCCCCGGGCAGCTCAGCTTCGACGGGGTCAGCGTCATCGCCGACGGGAATGTCCTGCTGGACAACGTGAATCTCGACCTTCCCGGCGGCGTCACCGTTGCGGTCGTCGGCCCGAGCGGCGCCGGCAAGTCCGTACTCGCGGCGGTCGCGGCCCGACTGCGCGACCCCTCGACCGGCCAGGTCTCGCTGGACGGCGTACCGCTGCAGGCTGTGAGCCGGCATACGTTGCGGAGTGCGGTCGGCTGTGCGTTCGAGCGCCCGCAACTGGTCGGCCGGACCGTCGGCGAGGCGATCGATCCGCACGCGGTCAGCCCGGTCCGCACGCTGGCCGCAGCCCGCGCCACGCATGCCCACGACTTCGTCAGCCGACTGCCCGACGGCTACTTCACTTCGTTACGCAAGGCACCAATGTCCGGCGGCGAACGTCAGCGCCTCGGCCTCGCCCGGGCCTGGTCCGCCCGCCGTCTCCTGGTCCTCGACGACGCCACGTCGAGCCTCGACACGGCCACCGAACGCCAGATCACCCGCACCCTGACCGAGGACCGTCACCACCGCACCCGCCTCATTGTCACCCATCGCCCCGCGACCGCAGCCCGCGCCGACCTGGTCATCTGGCTCGACCACGGCCAGATCCGCGCCATCGCCCCGCACGCCGACCTCTGGCACAACCCGTCGTACCGAGACATCTTCGGATGAGGCGAGAGCTGTCGTACGGCGCCACCGCGCTGAAGAAGCGGGCCACGGTCAAGTTGATCGCGTGGTCCGTTCCGGAGATCCTGCCGACTGCGGTGTACGGGATCGCGGTGGCGCGAGCGACGGACAGCTTTCTCGGCGGGCACGCGTGGCAAGGGATCGCGTGGCTGGGCGGCCTGGTCGCGACGGCCTGTCTGGGCTCCGCCGGAGCGCGGCAGGTGTACGGCCGGCTCGGCGAACTGGTCGAGCCGGTCCGAGACGATCTGGTACGCCGGGTTGTCGGTGGCGCACTGCGATCCGGGGACGACGGTGCGGTCGCGCGGTTGAACCGGCAGGTGGAGATCGTCCGGGACACGTTCGCGGGGCTGGTCCTGGTGCTGCGGAGTTTCGCGGTCACGCTGTTCGGCGTACTGACCGGGTTGTTATCGCTGGCTCCGATCGTCGCGGCGTTCGTCGTACCGCCGTTCCTGGTGGGATTCGCGTTGTCGCTGGCAGTGTTGGGGATGGCAGCAGATCGGGTGCGCGCGTCGTTGACTGCCGACGAGGACCTGGCGGCGTCGGCGGGCATGGTGTTCGGCGGGGTGCGCGACGTCACCGCGGCCGGGACCGAGGAGTACGCCGAGTGGCTGGTCGGTCAGCCGATCGAGGCGCACGCGTCGGCAGAGCGTGCATTGGCAAAGGTGGCGGCGCTGCGGACGTTGTGCTTCGCGGTCGGCGGATGGCTGCCGCTGTTGATCCTGCTCGCGGCTGGGCCGTGGTTGGTCGGGCGTGGGGTGAGCACAGGCACGTTGCTCGGCGGGCTGACGTACGTGCTGATCGGCTTGCAGCCCGCGCTGAACACAGTAATGAACGCCCTGGGCGACAGCGGCCTGCGATACGTGATCACACTCGGGCGGATCCTCGATGCATCGACACGAGTTGAGCGGCCGCGGCGGATCGATGAGCTGAAGGGCTACCAGGTCCGGCTGCGCGGGCTGACGTTCGCCTATGGCCCGAAGGCCGATCCCGTGCTCGACAAGCTCGAGCTGACGATCCCCGAAGGTGAACACCTCGCCGTCGTCGGTCCGAGCGGCATCGGGAAGTCGACGTTGGCCGGTCTGATGTGCGGGATGCTGAGGCCGACCGGCGGTCGGCTGCTGCTCGGTGGATCACCACCGACCGAGGTGACGGTTGATCGGCTGGCCCGGACCCGGGTGCTGATTCCACAGGAGGCATACGTCTTCACCGGGACCGTGCGCGACAACCTCAACTATTTGTTGCCCGACGCAACAGACGACCAGCTCGAGCAGGCTGTGCACACGGTCGGCGCCGCGAAGCTGATCGACCAGATCGGCGGCCTGTACGCCGAGGTGAAGCCGGGTGAGCTGTCCGCCGGCGAGAAGCAGTTGATCGCGTTGGTGCGTGCGTACCTGTCCCCCGCGCCGCTCGTCGTACTCGACGAGGCGACCTGCTTCCTCGACCCCGAGGCCGAGCGGCAAGCCGAGGAAGCGTTCGCGAAACGTGACGGGACGCTCATCGTGATCGCGCACCGGATCAGCTCAGCTCTGCGTGCGCGCCGCATCCTCGTCCTGGACGGCAACCAGGCGACACTCGGCACCCACGCCAGTCTGATGCGCACGTCGCGCCTCTACCGCGACCTGCACGGCAGCTGGACGCCCAGCGCTCAGATCCAGCCTGCGTCCTGAGCCTTCCGGATCGCCTCGATCCGGCTACGGGAGCCGGTTTTCGCGAGGATCCGGGACAGGTAGTTGCGGACCGTCCCCGCGCTCAGACTGAGCGTTCGCGCGACCTCCTGCGCCGTCGCCCCGGTGGTGACCTGGCGCAGCACTTCGCACTCGCGATCGGTGAGCGGATTGTCACCCGCTTTCAGCGCAGCGACGGCGAGCCGTACGTCGACCACCGGCAAGCCCTTCGCTACGTCGCGCACTGCCTGCACGAGCTGGTCGGTCGTCGCGTCGGTCGCGATCAGACCGATCCGCGGCGCCTGCTTCACCAGCGCCAGACTGGTCGCCCCGATCGTCTCGTGATCGATCAGCACCAGCACGCCGCGGCCGACGAGCTTTCGGCAGAGCTCCTCGATCCGGATCCGGCCAGGCAGCTGTGGATCGAGCAGGAACACGTCCGGGCGCCGTCCCGCCACCTGCAGCACGTCCTCCGAGCGGTCCAGCTCGGCCACCAGGTCGAGATCGTTCTCCCTGGCGAGCACCGCAGCCAGTGCACCACGCACCAACGTCCCGCCATGGCCGAGAGCCACTCGGATCACCGCTTCTGCCCCCATCACATCTGTCGCCTCATCTGCGGGCCGCCGCGACAAAGCCGCGATAAACCAGCTGCCCGACAGCGGTGGCCCGTGCTTCGATCAACGAGTGAACGCGCCGGATGACACGCACGAATCAACGGTTTGTCCAGGCTGCCGCGCCGTACTTCCACGGTCAGACTGGCCGGAGACACCGAAGTACAACGCGACGCCGGAGTGTGCGGAGGTCGCCGGTGAGCTGCTCGGCTTCGAGGTCGAGAACCTGGCCCGGCTCGGGTACCTGCACCAGCTCCGGATCGACGCGTACGGCGGACAGCACGTTAACCCAGACGCTCCGCGAATCGGCCCGGTGTTCGCACTGAACGGTCTCTACATGTTCTTCGAACGCGGCTCCGGCAACCTCGACGTACGCACCGCCCACGGCATCATGGCGAACTCGTACGACGACTGGCCGCGGCTGGTCCCACCGGCTGAGGTCGGCGAGCTCACGGCGTACGACGTACTGACCGCAGGGACCGTGGACGACGTTGAGTCAGCCCTGCTCAAGTGGGCCCGCGAGGTGTGGGAATCGTGGCCGGACGAGGATCGTGAGCTGATCCGGAAACTCACCGTGGAACTGGTTCCGGAACGCTGTTTCGAGCGGTGATAAACCGATCGGTTCCGACCTCGGCCCGATCGGCGTGTCGAGCCGGAAACCGTTCTGTTGTTGGGGTTTCGGAACGTCAGACCCTGGAAAAAGTTCGGGGCAGATCGGGATCTGGACTTGCGTTTCCAGCGAACCTCGCACAGGATGACTCAGGTCGCGCCGTTACCGGGGCGTGACCATTCGGACGCTGTCCTGTGACCTGCTGTGGGGATGTGTCCGATTGCCCCTCCCCTCCCCTGCACGGGGGGCCTGGTGTGTCCCACCATGCCCAAGCTCACAAGGAGCACCTTTCAGATGTCCAAGGCTCGACATGCGCGCGCCTCGCGAAGTACTCGCCGGGTAGCCCGAACCCTCTCCATCGCCGGTCTGGGAGCCGGTATCACCGCAGCCGGCGCCGGAGCGGCGTTCGCGACCGACTACAACGTCAAGGCCGGTGACACCCTCTCCGAGATCGCGCAGGCCAACGGTGCCGACTGGCACGAGCTGGCCCGGATCAACCACCTGAAGGATCCGAACCTGATCCTGATCGGGCAGACGCTGACGCTCGACGGTGCGAAGAAGGCGGCTCCGGCTCGCAACGTCACGAAGAAGGCCGAGACCCGGAAGTCGGACACCAAGAAGTCCGAGCCGAAGAAGGCCAACCGCGACGTCCGGTCCAGCCGGTCCGAGGACCGCCCGAAGGCGAGCAGCGGCAAGGCGACCCTGAGCGGCGCCTGGGCCAAGGTCGCGAACTGCGAGTCCAGCGGCAACCCGCGCGCGGTGAACGGCGCCGGCTACTACGGCCTGTTCCAGTTCGACCTGCAGACCTGGCGCAGCGTCGGTGGCTCCGGCAACCCGACCCAGGCCTCCGCGGCCGAGCAGCTGATGCGCGCGAAGAAGCTCTACGCGCAGCGCGGCGCCTCCCCGTGGCCCGTCTGCGGCCGATTCCTCCGCTGACCCGGCACCACCCCTGGACGCTTCCTGCTCGTCGTTGGCGGGTAGGCGCAAACTCATCCGTAATCGCGATGAGCGGGAAGCACCAGAGGATCAGGTTCGGGTGATGACGAGCATCTCGTCGGCGCCGACCTGGAACTCGTAGGGGACCTTGCGGATCTCGCTGGTCACACCCTCGAGCGAGTCCAGCAACTCCGGCAGCCACGGGATCGGATCGCCGGCACCCTGCGTCACCAGCGGGAAGATCCGTACTTCGGCATTGCTGACCCGGATCAGTTCCCGCAGTGCGGCCGCGTGCCAGTCCCGGTCGTACTTGTCGGACCAGGTGAACAGCAGATGCGAGCAGAGCACCAGCTCGAACCGCCTGTCACCGAACGGCAAATCCGGCAGACCGGCAGCGACGTACCGCTGCGGTGCGGTCGTGATGTCTTGCAGAAACCGGTCGGCCGCCTCGATCCGATACTGGTCCTTCCGGTCCGGTGATCCGTACCAGGTCCAGACGAAGCTCCCCTGGTGCTCGTCGACGATCCCCGACGTCGCCGGCAGGCTCTGCCGGACGCTGTCCACGAGCTCGGGCGTCTCCAGCTCGTACGCCGGATCGACGGCGATCGCATCGACGCCGCGTTCGGCTGCCTCGGCGGTGAAGCTCGCGCCGCCCGCACAGCAGTCGAGGACGGAATCCGGGAGTTCCTTCAGGTCGAACATCGCTTCGTACTCGGCGTACGAGCGCGAGGTCACCAGCACGGTTCTACCTTTCGACGGTTCGCTTCCGCTGCAACCGACGGTCGAGACTGGTCGCCCCAGCCGCCAGAGCCAGGAAGAGTACCGCCACCAGGAGACAGTTCAGTAGCACCCGTCCGTAACCGTGCAGGCCGACGTCCACGAACGGGTACGGGTAGAACCCGACGAACTCGCCCCGGATCAGCGTGAACGCGAGCCACAACAGCGGGTACACGATCGACCAGCCGACGATCCTCCAACCGGTCAGATCGCGCGGTCCGAACAGCAGCCAGCCCAGCACGCCGACCACCGGAGCGACGGTGTGCAGCAGGAAGTTCGCCACCCACCCCCAGCCGTGGAAGTCAGCGTCCTGCGCGAGCACCGCGTGGTACACGATTCCTGTCACCGCGATACAGAGCACGCCGTTCAGCCGCAGCGTCTTGAACAGCGCGCCGCCGGATCGGTCCGGCTGCAGCGCCAGCATCAGCGCGGTCCCGCCGAGCAGCAGGTTCGACTGGATCGTGAAGTACGCGAACACGTTGAACACCCGCTCTGGGTTGTCCGGGTAGAACCCCTCATGCCCGTTGGCCGTCACGAAGAGCTGGATGACAATCCCGCACAACACCACCAGCCCGGTCATCGCAGCCCAGATCCGCCCAACCATCGTCATGCCGGAAATGTACGACGAGTAACCGCGCAAGCCCGGGAGGTCAGACGGACTGCTTCTCTCGCGGCGCACTCTTGCTGTCGCCGCCCAACGAGTAGCTGAACGAGACGATCGCGTCGATCACGAGCACGAGGGTCCAGGTCCCGGCCGGCGCGAGCACCGCGTCGTACCCACGGCCCGACAGCAGGCCGAGGCCGATCATGATGCCGACACCGACGACGTACGAGAGCAAGTGGCGGTACCAGCCGGCGCGCTCGTGACGAGCCCGCTCCGGACCCTTCTTCGGCAGCTTCGCCGGACGCGGCGCACCGCCCAGGTAATGCGCGGCCCACTTGTCCGCCCACTTCAGCGTCTGGTGACCGAAGCCGACGCTGACCCCGATGAAGATCGCGGCCAACGAGTGCTTGAACGCCGGCTCCGCACCGCGGTGGATGTCCAGCACGCTCGCGACCAGCATCACCACATCGACCAGCGGTACGGCGGCCAGCAGGACCAGACCGGCCTTCGGCAGCCGGAGCAGATAGCGGGTCACCATGCCGCCGGCGAGCAGAACCCAGAAGCCGATCTCACATCCGGCGATCACAGCGAGCAGCACAGTTGTTCACCCCTCCGAGGTTTTTCAGTACGACTGTGTTGTAAAACCAACGCTAACACAACCGTGCTAAAAAGGACCACATGCCGAAGATCGTCGACCACACCACTCGTCGCGAAGAGATCGCCGAGGCGCTGTGGCGAGTGGTCCGCCGGGACGGGATCCGGGCGGCCTCGGTTCGAACCATCGCCGCCGAGGCGGGCTGGTCGGCGGGCGCGGTCCGCTACTACTTCCCGGACCAGGACGGTCTGCTCAAGTTCGCGATGGACCTGGTCTCCCGCCGGGTGACCGAACGAGTCAGCGCGATCGAGCCCAAGGGCACCGTGCCGGCCATCGTGCTGCGCTACCTCGACGAGGTGCTCCCGCTGGACGCCGAGCGCCGCGCGGAGTTCGACGTCTGGCTGGCGTTCATGGCACAGGCCCGGGCCGAGTCCGGGGCCGGCACGTTGCAGGAGCACCTCGATACGGTGCACAACAGCCTGCGCCACCTCTGCGAGTCGCTGCTGCGTTCGCTCGCCGACGCGGGCGCACTGAAGGACGGTCTCGATCTGCGCAGCGAGGTCGAACGCTTGCACGCGTTGCTCGACGGCCTCGCACTACACGCGGCGATCCAGCCGGAACGCACGACGCCGACTCGGGTCCGGCAGCTGATGCGGCACCATCTGGGCACGCTGATGGCCGAAAACCCCTGACAAACTGGGGGTTTTCGAAGAAGAATCGCCGCGACCGGTTCAAACCCTTGCGCCACGTGGCACGATCACCGCATGGAGTCCGAGGGGGTGATCGTCGTCAGTGGAATCATGGCGGCGGGGAAGTCGTCGGTGTCCCAGATGCTGGCCGAAAGATTCCAGTACGGCGTGCATCTGCGCGGGGACGTTTTCCGCCGGATGATCGTCAGCGGACAAGCCTCGATGGCCGACGACGTGCTCGAGGCACAACGTCAACTTCAGCTGCGCTATCGGCTCGCCTGCATGGCCGCCGACCAGTACGCGAACGCCGGTTTCACCGTGGTTCTGCAGGACGTGGTGATCGGTGAGTTGCTGCGCGAGTTCATCGACGGCATCCAGACCAGACCGCGGTATCTCGTCGTACTGACGCCGCGACCCGAGGTGATCAGCGGCCGGCTCGGCGGGGCGCATCATCTGGTCGACGAGCTCGACTATGAGCTGCACGCGTTCAGTCCGCGGCGGGGGCTGTGGCTGGACAACTCGGACCTGTCGGTCGGCGAGACGGTCGACGCGATTCTCGGCCGGCTCGACGAGGCCAGCTTCGACTGATGGCGGGTCTTACTACCCGAAGGTAGTTTGAGTGGATGACCGTACGGCGGACCTCGTGCAACCTGTGTGAAGCAATCTGCGGCGTGCTCGTGACCGTCGAGAACGGCCGCGTCACCGACATCCGCGGCGACGAATCCGATCCGCTCTCCCGCGGTCACATCTGCCCGAAAGCGGTCGCGCTGCGTGATCTCCAGGAGGACCCCGACCGGCTGACCACGCCGGTACGACGGACTTCCGACGGCTGGGAGGAGATCGACTGGGACGCGGCGTACAAACTGGTCGTCGACAAGCTGACCGGCATCCAGAAGGAGCACGGGCGGAACTCGATCGGGGTCTACCTCGGCAACCCGAACGTGCACAGTCTTGGTGCACTCACGCACATGCCGACGATGGTCAGGCAGTTGCGGACCCGGAACAAGTTCAGCGCGACGTCGATCGACCAGTTGCCGCAGATGCTGTCGTCGTACCTGCTGTACGGGCATCAGTTGATGGTGGCGGTGCCGGATATCGACAGGACGTCGTACCTGCTGATCCTCGGGGCGAACCCGCTGGCGTCGAACGGGAGCATGATGACCGCGCCCGGATTCGGGCGGCGGTTGAAGGACGTGCGGAAGCGGGGCGGGAAGGTCGTCGTCATCGACCCGCGGCGGACCGAGACGGCGGCGGTGGCCGATGAGCATCACTTCGTCCGGCCGGGGACGGATGCGGCGTTCCTGCTCGCGTTGATCCATGAGGTGATCTCGCTAGGCGCTGCGCGGCCGGCCGAGTACATCGATGGGTTTGCGGCGGTCGAAGAAGCAGTGGAGGCGTGGACGCCGGAGCGGGCGGCGGCGATCACCGGGATCCCTGCGGACGTGATTCGGCGGGTGGCTGGCGAGTTTGCGACAGCCGACCGGGCGGCTTGTTACGGGCGGGTCGGGGTGTCGACGCAGCAGTTCGGGGCGATCTGCCAGTGGGCGATCCAGGTGCTGAACATCATCACCGGCAACCTCGATCGGCCCGGCGGCACGATGTTCCCGCGGCCGGCGGTGAACACGTTGCTCGGGATGGGTCGCGGGCATGTCGGGGTGTGGAAGAGCCGGGTGCGCGGGTTGCCGGAGTTCGGCGGTGAGCTGCCGGTGTCGACGCTGGCGGAGGAGATCCTGACGCCGGGCGACGGTCAGATCCGGGCGATGGTGACGGTGGCCGGCAACCCGGTGCTGTCGACGCCGAACGGGCGGAAGGTGGACGAGGCGCTCGGGTCGCTGGAGTTCATGGTCGCGATCGATCCGTACATCAACGAGACCACTCGGCACGCCGACGTGATCCTGCCGCCGGCGCCGCCGCTCGAGCGCGATCACTATGACGTGGTCTTCCACCAGCTCGCCGTACGGAACACGGCACGGTGGAACGACGCAGTACTGCCCAAGCCGGCGGACGCTCGGCACGACTGGGAGATCTTCCGCGATCTGGGGTTGGCGCTGGTACGGCGTACTCCGTGGAGCCGGCGCCGGGTCGAAGTGATGGCGCGACTGCGATTGTCGCCGCGACGAATCGTGGACGCCGGACTGCGGATCGGGCCGTATCGGTTGTCGGTAGCCAAGCTCCGGAAGTCGCCGGGCGGAATCGATCTCGGACCACTGCAGCCCGCCTTGCCTGGCGCGCTGCTGCACAAGTCGAAGCGGATCGACCTGGCGCAGCGGATGATCCTGGACGATCTGCCTCGACTCGATTCATTGGCCGCCGTTTCGGCTGACGAGCTTCTGTTGATCGGACGCCGGCATCTGCGGAGCAACAACTCCTGGATGCACAACTCCGCGCGACTGGTGAAGGGCAAGCCTCGCCATCAGCTGCTGATGCATCCGCACGACCTGGCCGAGCGTGCGCTCATCGACGGTCAGCTGGTCACGGTCACGTCAGCCGCCGGCGCTATCTCCGTAGAAGTTGCCTCCAGCAACGACATCATGCCCGGCGTGGTCAGCCTCCCGCACGGCTTCGGTCACAACCGCGCCGGCGCCCGCCTGACCATCGCCAACCAGGTCGCCGGCCAGAGCGCCAACGACATCACCGACGCCGGCCTGACCGACGCCGTAGCCGGCACCGCCGCAGTCAACGGCGTCCCGGTCACAGTCACAGCCTCCTGACCCCCGCACCCGGACGCCGATCCCCGCCCCCCGGACGCTGATCCCCGGCCCCGGACGTCTCAGGGGTCAACCCCGCACCTGGTCGGTTGCGGACCCGAAATCCGGTGGTGCAACCGACCAACTCAGGGGTTAACCCCTCAAACGGACAGTGGGTGGAGGGCCGGAGCTGTCGCGGATGATGAGGAGGGGGGTGGAGTAGAGGTGGGACTGCGGGGTTGCGCCGGCGAGGAGGTCGAGGAGGCGGTGGGTCACCTCGGCGCCGTAGCCGACGATGTTGTGGCTGAGGGCGGTGAGGGTCGGGTGGGTGATTCGGCAGAGGGCCGAGTCGTCCCAGGCGACCAGGGTGATGTCGTCGGGAGTGCGCAGGCCGAGGCCTTGGACGACGGACAGTCCGGCGACCGCCATCAGGTCGTTGTCGTAGATGATCGCGGTGGCGCGCGGGTTGCTGGTGAGTACGTCGCGGGTCGCGGTGGCGCCTTGGGTGGCGGAGTAATCGGTGTGGTGGGTGCTAGCGCTGAGGGCGAGCCGGCGGGTGGCGAGCTCGTAGGCCTGGTCGCGGATCCAGACATCGCCGAACTCGGGCGGACCAGCCACCCGCGCGACCACCCGGTGGCCGAGGGAGGCCACGTGATCGAGGGCCGCGTTCATCGCCGCGGCGCCGTCGGTCCAGGCGCACGGCATGCCATCGGCCAGCGCCGGGTCCCCGACCAGAACGGCCGGCAGACCGAGCTTCCGCAGTACCGGGATGCGTGGATCGGCGACCCGGAGGTCGACGACGATGACACCGTCGACCCGGCGCTCCGCGGCCCACTTCCGGTACGTCGCCAGCTCCTCGTCGAGATCGGCGACGACCTGGAGCGCCAACGCGTACGACTTCTCCCCGAGAACCGACTCGATCCCGCCGACGAAGCCCATGAAGTACGGCTCCTCGATCAGCGTCTGCGCGGTCCTGGCGAGTACCAGCCCGAACGTCTCGCTGCGCGCCGCGGACAGCTGACGAGCGGCCCGGTTCGGCACCCACTCCAGCTCGGCGGCGACTTTCAGCACCCTGGCCCGGGTCGCCTCAGACACTCCGGGCTGGTTGTTCAGGGCGTACGAGACCGCACCTTGGGAGACGCCACAGCGACGGGCGATCTCTTTGATGGTCACACGGGACACAACAACTCACTCCTCACGGGCGGCCGGACCGCTGACGGTCGGTCCGGAATCCCCCAGTGTGCGCCCGATCTCAACCCTCTGTCATCACCTGAGCACATAAAGTGACCGTTTGATCAAACCCACAATCGGGGGATGTTCTCTCAGGTGACCGACCAGTCGTTGGGCGGAGGGTGGTGTGGGCGGGGGCCGGTGGGATACGGTTGCCGTCGTTACTTAACCGGTTCGGCTTACCAGTCGGCGTGCAGCCCCAGGGCAGCGGGTGAAGCGCCGCCAACAAGGAGAAACCATGGTCGCAAAGGACCACCTGTCCCTCCAGTTGTACACGGTCCGGGGCAAGCTCGAGGAAGACTTCGACGGCACTCTGGCCCGCATCGCGGAGATCGGCTACACGCTGGTCGAGCCCTTCGGGGTGACCGCTTTCGCGGACCGTCTGGCCGAGGCGCTGCCCAAGCACGGACTCTCGGCCCCTACTACCCACGCCGGCCTGCTCCGTGAGGACAGCGCCCCGATCTACGCCGCCGCCAAGCGGCTCGGCATCACCACGGTGATCGACCCGCACACCGACCCGGCGCGCTGGCAGTCGGCCGACGAGATCAAGGTGATCGCGGACGGGCTGAACAAGGCAGCGGTCGAGGCCGCCGATCACGGCATCACGGTCGGCTACCACAACCACCAGTTCGAGCTGGAGTCGAAGATCGGCGGCGCGCACGGCCTGGAGATCCTGGCCGACAACCTGTCCGACGACGTGATCCTCGAGGTCGACACCTACTGGGCCGCGGTCGGCGGTGCCGACGTACCGGCGCTGCTGAAGAAGTTCGGTGACCGGGTCAAGGCGATCCACGTCAAGGACGGCGACGGCACGCTGAACAACAAGGCCCAGGTCGCGGTCGGCGACGGCGTCATCGCGGTCGCGGACATCCTGGCGGCGGCCCCGGCCGCGCTGCGGGTCGTCGAGCTGGACGACTTCACCGGTGAGATCCTCGACGCGGTCGCGGGCAGCTACAAGTTCCTGACCGGAGAGGGTGCGCCTGCATGAGCTCTGTAGGAGTAGGTGTGATCGGCGCCGGAGTCATCTCCGACGCCTACATCAAGAGTATGCAGAGCTTCCCGGACCTGAAGGTGGTCGCGATCGGCGACCTCCGGCCGGAAGCCGCCGAGGAGAAGGCCAAGCAGTACGGGATCGAGGCCCACGGCGGCCCCGAGGTCGTGCTCAACCACCCCGACGTAGAGATCGTGGTCAACCTGACCATCCCGATCGCGCACGTCGAGGTCGCTCTCGCAGCGGTTGCCGCAGGCAAGCATGTCTGGAGCGAGAAGCCGTTCTCGCTGGACCAGGACAGCGGCCTCAAGCTGCTGGCCACGGCACAGGACGCCGGGGTGCGGCTGGGTTGCGCGCCCGACACCATCCTAGGCCCGGGTCTGCAGGAGTCCCGTCGCATCATCGAGCGTGGTGACATCGGTACGCCGTTGACCGCGCTGACCCTGATGCAGTCGCCCGGCCCCGAGTCGTGGCACCCGAACCCGGCGTTCCTGTTCCAGGAAGGCGCCGGTCCACTGTGGGACATCGGCCCGTACTACCTGACCACGCTGGTCCAGCTCTTCGGTCCGGTCGCCGCGGTCGCGGGAATCGGGTCGAAGTCGAAGGAGAAGCGCACGATCGGCTCCGGTCCGCTGGCGGGGACCGACTTCGACGTGACCGTGCCGACGCATGTCAGCGCGATCGCGAAGTTCGAGTCGGGGCAGTCGTCGCAGAGCATCTTCAGCTTCGACTCGCCGTTGTCGCGGGCCGGGTTCGTCGAGATCACCGGTAGCGACGCGACCCTCGCCGTACCGGACCCGAACGGGTTCGACGGGGAGATCAAGATCCGTCGTCGCGGCGCCGACGACTGGGAGACCATCGCCGACACCAAGGCGGTCGCCCAGCGCGGTACCGGCGTACTGGAGATGGCGCGGGCGATCCGGGCCGACCGGCCGCACCGGGCCACCGGGGCGCTGGCGTTCCACATCGTCGATGTGATGGCGTCCATCACCGACTCGATCGACGCCGGCGCGTTCGTCGACGTGAAGAGCACGGTCGAGGTCGCGCCGATCCTGCCGGACGACTGGGACGTGACCGCAGCCACGCTATGACCAGCATCCTTCTCGATCCCCGGCGGACCGTCGTGTTCGCCGGGGACTCGGTCACCGACTGCGGCCGCCGTACCGACCCGGACGGGTTGGGCGACGGCTATGTGCGCAAGGTGTACGACGACCTCGGTGAACGCAGGCCGACGATCGTCAACGCCGGCATCAGTGGTCACCGGGCGGCCGATCTGGCCGCCCGGTGGTCCGCCGATGTGCTGGCCCACGACCCGTCGCTGGTGTCGATCCTGATCGGGATCAACGACACCTGGCGGCGGTACGACGAGAACGACCCGACGACTGCGGAGTCCTTCGAGGCGTCGTACCGCTCGATGCTCGATGCACTGAACTGCCCGGTAGTCCTGATGGAGCCGTTCCTGCTGCCGGTGAAGGACGGGCAGGACGAATGGCGCGAGGACCTCGACCCGAAGCTCGAGGTGGTCCGGAAGCTGGCCGTCGAGTACGGCGCGATTCTGGTCCCCACCGATGTCGAGCTGACCAAGCAGGCCGCGTCCGTCGGTGCGGCGACTCTTGCGGGCGACGGCGTACATCCGAGCGCTGCTGGACATCGTGCTCTCGCCGATCTGTGGCGACGCTACGTCCTGGACGACTGACTTCCACCGCTCCTCATGCTGCTGGGGAGCGGTGCTGTTCTACTAAACCGGTTCACCTCCTGGGAGCTTGACTGTGAAGACGACTGACCTCACCACCGACGGCGGCGCCGTCTGGACCGTCCGCGCCGTCGATGGGCCGGCACCCGACGGGCTGATCGGCCGGCCGGTGGCCGCGACCGTGCCGGGCGAGGTGCACACGGACCTGCTCGCGGCGGGCGAGATCCCGGATCCGTTCGACGGCGACAACGAGTCGAAGCTGCACTGGATCGGCCGGACTCGCTGGAGCTACCAGACCACGTTCAGCTGGGTTGCGGACGGCAATGACCGGCAGGAGCTGGTGGCCGAGGGTCTCGACACGGTCGCGACGGTGACGCTGAACGGGCGGGAGATCGGGCGGACGGCGAACCAGCATCGCTCGTACCGGTTCGACGTCACCGGCGTACTAGTTGCTGGGGACAACGAGCTGGTGGTCGAGTTCGAGGGGCCGGTGGCGGCGGCCGAGGCGGTGCGGGCGAAGGTCGGTAGCTGGCCGCACACCAACCTGCACCCGTACAACGAGCTACGGAAGATGGCGTCGAACTTCGGCTGGGACTGGGGACCGGACGTCGCGACGGCCGGCATCTGGCAGCCGATACGGATCGAGTCGTGGTCCGGCGTCCGCATCGACTCGGTCCGCCCGCTGGCGAGCGCCGACGGCGTGCTGAACACCTTCGTCTCGCTGGTCTGGTCCGACACCGCCTCGGAGTACGCCACCGTCACTGTGGAGGTCGGCGGTACGACGCAGTCCGCGAGTGTGAAGCCCGGGTGGGACACCGTTGCCATTAGCAACACAGTCCCGGAGGTGGACCTCTGGTGGCCGCGCGGGCACGGCGAGCAGCCCTTGTACGACGTGGTTGTGACGCTGACCGACGAGACGTGGACCGGGCGGGTCGGCTTCCGGGACATCAGTGTGAACGTTGCCCCGGACAACGACGGTACGCCGTTCCTGCTGTCCGTGAATGGCAAGCCGATCTACGTACGTGGCGCGAACTGGATCCCTGACGACGCGTTCGTGACCCGACTGAATGCCGAGACGTACCGGACCAGCATCCAGGACGCGGTCGACGCCGGCATGAATCTGCTCCGGGTCTGGGGCGGCGGGATCTACGAGAGCGACGACTTCTACAACGTCTGCGACGAGCTCGGAATCCTTGTCTGGCAGGACTTCCTGTTCGCCTGCGCGGCGTACTCGGAGGACGAGCCGCTGTGGAGTGAGGTCGAGGCCGAGGCGCGAGAGGCCGTTACACGGCTGAGTAAACACGCCAGCCTCGCAGTGTGGAACGGCAACAACGAGAACATCTGGGGGTACGTCGAGTGGAGCTGGCGGGTCCCGCTGGCCGGCCGGCCGTGGGGCGCGGGCTACTACCTCGACCTGCTGCCGAAGATCGTCGCCGAGCTCGACCCGCGGACGCCGTACTCCGCCGGTAGCCCGTACTCGTTCGACCAGTTCATCCACCCGAACGACGAGCGGCACGGGACCATGCACATCTGGGACGTCTGGAACCAGGTGGACTACTCGACGTACCGGAAGTACAAGCCTCGGTTCGTGTCCGAGTTCGGGTTCCAGGGACCGCCGGCCTGGTCGACGCTCACGTCGGTCGTGCATGACTCGCCGCTCGACCCATACGGCGAGCAGATGCTCGTGCACCAGAAGGCGCACGAAGGCAACCTCAAACTCGAGCGTGGTCTTGGCGAGCACTTGCCGGTCTGGAAGAACATCGATGACTGGCACTGGACGACGCAGCTGAACCAGGCGCGTGCCGTTGCCTACGGCATCGAGCACTTCCGTTCGCTCTTCCCTTTGAACACAGGTGCTGTGGTCTGGCAGCTGAACGACAACTGGCCGGTGGTGTCGTGGGCCGCGGTCGACGGGCACGGGATCCGGAAACCACTGTGGTTCGCCCTCAAGCGGGTGTACGCCGAACGTCTGCTGACCGTGCAGCCGCGGGAGGACGACCTGGTCGTTGCCGCGCACAACGACACGGACGAGACCTGGACGACCGAGGTGACGGTGACCCGACGGTCGACCGGCCGCGATGGTGAGGTCCTCGCCCGGGAGACGTTCACACTCGAGGTGCCGGCGCGGTCGGCGGTGACCAGCGGTCTGCCCGAGTCGGTCGCCGTCGCGTCGAAGCCGGCCTCGGAGTACGTCGAGGTACGGGGCGCCGACGGGGTTTCCGCCTTCTGGTACTTCGTCGAGGACACGTCATTGCAGCTGGACGGGGACGCCTTCAGCACCGAGGTCGCCGCGACTGCGGACGGATATGACGTGATCGTCACGGCGACCGCGCTCGCCAAGGACCTGGCTCTCTTCCCGGACCGGTTGGACGCGGCGGCGCGGGTGGACTCGTGCCTGGTCACGCTGTCCGCGGGCGAGAGCCACACCTTCCACGTCACGGGCGCGGGAGCTCCGGAGCAGGTCGGCGTACCGGTGCTGCGTTCGGCGAACGATCTGCTGAACTGATTTACGTCGAGACCTTGACTAAAGGCGGGGCGGGACCACTACTTAAGGGTGAAACCCCTTGGTCCCGCCCCACCTTGGAGGTCTTGCCGCCATGCGCCGAGCTCTTGCCGTTGCCCTGCTCAGTCTGACTGCTTTGTTGGTGGCACCAACCACCGCGTCGGCCGCCTTGCCGGTCTGTCAGCACTTCTACACCGGTCCGATCCCCGACCGGCCGGTCTCCGGCGGTCACGGCAACGGGACGACCGCACCGCCGTACGACGTCAGCGGCCGGCTGCCCGCGCCAGGCGGGATCGACGGTGGTCTCGGTGCGGACGGGAAGGTGACGTTCACGTTCAACCGGGTGCCTGGTGCGGCGGCGTACCGGGCGTTCCGGAACGGTCAGGCGTTGCAATGGATCAGTGACTGGGGTCAGCCGACGTTGCAGGTCACGGACGCCAGCCCCTGCGACGGCGCGCACTATCAGGTCTACGCGATGTCGACTGAGGACACTTCGGCGTCGTCGATCGGCCAGATCAGTACGTCGTACCGCTTGAACTCGTCCAACCGGTTGGCGGCGTACACGATGCCGATCGGGACCACGCTGAACTACCGCGTCTCGGCGTACAACGACGTCGCCCAGACCGCGCTGGGCTACAACGCCGGCACCGGCATCTGCGCCGTGGACGCCCGCATCATCCCGTGGGGCACCCGCCTCTACGTCCCCGGCTACGGCCACTGCTACGCCGCCGACATCGGCAGCTGGATCAAAGACGACATCGTCGACGTCTGGTTCCCGCCCGGCCCAGACGCCGACAACTGGGGCATCCAAAGGCTGACCCTGACCGTGGAGTGACCGGATGCGCTTCGCCGTACCGCTGACCGAGTCGGCCGAGTTACGACCGCTCGAACCGTGGCAGGCACCCGAGTTCCTCGCCCACGTGGACAAGGCCCGCGACGCGCTCGCGCCGAACCGGGTGGAGTGGCGGTGTGCTGCGGACAACGGGCGGAGTGGTGCGACGGCTGGGCGGCTTGGGATGGTGCTTGAGGGGACGTTGCGGCAGGCGTTCGTTCATCACGGGGTGCACGACGTGCAGGTGTGGGCGATGACTCGGGCTGACTGGGAGAGGCGACCCTGGGGGTAGGCATACTGGCGGATTGTGGTGGCTTACTGGGGGAAGCGCGTTGCGGTCGGGTTGTTGGTGCTGGTGACGGTTGTTGGGTGTGGTGATACCAAGCCGACGGCGGGTGTGGTCAGTGGTACGCCGCAGACTCGTGCGCCTGGTGGTCCGATTCGGACGGTTCGGCCGACCTTGGCGCCGGTGCGGGCCAGGCCGGGTGCGTCTGCCAACGTGAAGCTGATGCCGGTGCTGGATCACGGGCCGCGGGACAGGAAGCAGGTCGCGTTGACGTTCGACGCGGATCTGACCGCGTTGATGCGCAGGCGGCTGGTGTCCGGGAAGGTCAGGTCGTACTACAACAAACCCTTGATCGACGAGCTGCAAGCGATGCATGTCCCGGCGACCATGTTCCTGACGGGCATGTGGATGGAGCAGTATCCGGACGTCACCCGGCAGTTGGCCAAGGATCCGCTGTTCGAGCTCGGCACGCACACCCACGATCACCGCGGTTTCACCAAGCACTGCTACACGTTGGGCACAGTTCCCAAGCAGGACATGCTGGCAGATGTACGCCGGGCAATCGTCGAGCTGGATCAGTTCGATCCGCATGCGACGAGGTGGTTCCGGTTCCCCGGTGGTTGCTACGACGCGACTGCACTCCACGAGCTGGCGCCGGCCGGTGTGACCGCGGTCGGACTGGACGTGCCGGGCGCGGATGGGTTCGCCAAGTCGCCGCAGCCGGTCATCAAGCAGGTGCTCGACCACGTGCAGAACGGGTCGATCGTCGTCCTGCACATGCACGGTGGCGACAATGCGCCGTACACCGCGCAGGCCGTCGGTCCGATCGTGCGGGAGCTTCGCGCTCGCGGCTACAAGCTGGTCACCGTGACTCAGCTGGTCTCAAAGTAGCCGCCGCGCGGCGTCGAGCTCAGTGAGCGAATAGAGGTCCAGGGGTCCTTTCGCCGCGTGATGCAGCGACTGGTAGTCGAGATCGGTGGCCAGGCCCTCAGCGCCTTCGCAGCTGGTGAAGTACTCCTCGAGGAAGTCGGCCACCAGCGATCCTTCCGCCTTGGCCGAGTTCGTGATCAACAGCAGCCCGTCGACTCGGGGCGTAGCCGGTCGCAGTGACGGCTGCAGGTACGGCAGCGGCAGGAGCCGCCATCCTTCGCGCTGGTAGAAGCGAACCCGACGGGCCGGATCGCCGAACGGTCCGGGGAAGTGCTGGCGTGGATCGTCGATCTCCGCCAGGACCAGCCGGCCCTCCGCGGCCGGACTGGACGGCGCGACCGTCGCGAGCAGCTCCGAGCCGAGGCCATGGCTGCGCATGGAGTCGGCGACGACGATGTAGGCGACCAGCAGCACCCGGCCGTCGAGATACGGCTCGGTGATGATGCCCCCGACCGCGATACCGTCGTCGAGCAGCAGGGTCCCGTCGGCCCCCTCGCTGTCGCGCTCCGCCCGCAATTCGTCGTACGTCATCAGCTCGGCGGGCGGGAACATCGGAACCATCAGCTCCGCGTGGAATCGCGCCAGCGTCGCGTCGTCGACGTCTCGCAGCGCCAGCGTGGTCAGGCCGGGCGGTGACATAGGTCGATCCTGCGCCACCTTCGCGTTTCTGACTAGGGCGTGCCACTGGACGGTCGGTGACTCTGGGCGCATTCTTGATCAGGGGTTCACGCATGGCAGAAGGGTGCTGCCTCGTGGACAGGGGGGTAGGGGAACTGTGTTTGTGGTGCCACGATCGGCGATCGAGGCCGAAATTCTGAAAATCGACAACGCCCGACGGATCGGCATCCTGGCGGGGGTACCAGGCGCCGGAAAGACAACGGTTCTGGCGCATCTGCTGGCCAATCCGCGGGAGAATCACCAGCCGCTGCGGGTGTCGCTGGAGAACTACGATCCCGGACATCACGGCGAGCGGGGCCCGCGGGCATCCGTCGGCGCGGTCCAGGGCAGTTTCCAGCAGTACCGCGCATTGCTGGAGAAACTACTGGTCCACTTCGCGCCGGATACGGTCGACGACTTTCTGACCGAGGCGATGAGCGCCCGGAACAGCGAAGTCACGAATGCCAGGATCTCGACGCTCGAAGACAGCATGAAAGAGCTCTACAGTCCACTCCGGCCGAACGATCTGGCCGACGCCTGGCGAGCAGCGGCCGCGGTGATCGGAGAATGCTTCCTGCGGCACTGGAACGCCAGCGCCACCGGCACCGTCCGGTTGCTGCTGCTCGACAATGCGGACGCGATCGCGGATCAGGACATCGGCGACTGGTTCGGGACGCTGCTGCCGCAGCTCGAGAAGACGATCGTCGTGGCCACGCAGCAGCCGACGACCAGCATCATCGGTGACTCCTCCGACGACGTCCTGGCCGAACGGATCAAGCAGGCCGCCGCTCCGGATCTCCGGATCAGCGCGCTGAACAACTTCGAGCGGACCACCGTCATCGACGAACTGGCCCGCAAGGGTGTCCGGGGGCAGCTCGCGCAGCGGGTCTACGACCTCAGCGCGGGCCATCCGGCAACCTTGTCGCTCGTCTACGAGTTGCTCTGGGGTGAGCGCGCCGCCCGCCCGGACAATCCCGAGTCCCTGCTGCTCGATCTGCCGGAGCCGCAGAACGAACGGATCGCCGTACTCGTGGACCGCCTGGTCGAACAGTCCGGCCGGCCGATTCTGCGTACGGCGCTGTGGGCCGCCGCCGTACCGCGGACCTTCGACGCCGAGCTGATGCGGCACCTGCTCCGGGACGAGTCGCTGACCGCCCACGAACATGCCCAGGTGTTCGACGACCTCGGAAAGCTGTATCTGCTCGTCGAAGACGTTTCGGAGGACGAGCCGGACGGAGACTCGCGACACACGCTGCGGCTCCGGTCCTATATCCGAAACGCACTGCTGGACCGGATGACCAGGCTTCACAGCGACCTCTTCGCCGACCTGAATCGCAGCGCCGCGGAGTATTACCGAGAGCAGGTCCTGCAGTACACGTCATTGACGGCCGGGTACTCCGATGCGTCGGTCTACGAGGACACCATCTGGCAGGGCTACAAGCGGGAATGGCTTTATCACAACGGACTTGCCGTCACCAGCGCCGACAAAGAAGAGGCTCTGGTCGAGTTCGCCACCGTGTTCGCGGAGGCGCATTGGTGGTGGGCGAACTACATCCATTTCGACTTCTGCGACGAATTCCTCACCGATCTCGCCCAGCTCGCCGCACACCGCGGCGATCAACGAAACAAGAAGACCTATTGGCCGGAGCTCGGCGTTCTCTACCGTTCCTTGCGCCTGGTACTGCGGGAGTACCCGCCGCGCTCGATGAAGCCGGCCGACGCCGATTGGCAAGGTATCCGGGACGCGCTGACGATGGTCGGGAAGGTCTGCGGTCTCACCAAACGGACGGCCGCCTCACTCACCGACGGACAAAAGCGGCTGGCCGGTCTGCTGGCCCTGTTCACCGCGCACACCTGGCGTTACTCCTCGAACGAGGGACCGCAGGCAGATCAGTACTACGTCCAGGCCGCCGAGCTTCTCACCGATCCATGGGACGTCGCCTGGGTCGAGTACGAGCGCTCGGATCTGCATCTGGAGCGTGGCGAGCGGAGCACGGTCCAGAAACAATGGCAGGACGCAGTCGACTTCGCACAACCTGTGGCACCTCCCGAGTCCGAACCGGACGACGAACTGGTCAGCAACCTGCACCGAGTGCGGGCCGACTATTGCTGGACCGGCGGAGACTATCCGGCGGCCGCGGCGTCGTACGGCAAGGCCGTGCTGCACGCCTATCTCTTCCATCTCGCCGGCCCAGCGCCGGACGAGTACACGCTGCAGTTCTACGTGGACGTCCGCGCGCGGGCGCTGAGCCGACTGTTCGGACTGGATCCTGATCAGCGGGCGAAGGCGCTGGAGTACGCCGCGACGATGGCCAAGGCAATGCCCGTCGTGGTCAGCAACAACCCGTCCGCGGCTCAGGTCCTGCGATCGGAGCTCGAGAAGAACGACGTACTGACGGCGGCATCGGCGGACACGATCAGCCAACTGCTCGACAGCCAGCAACCGCTGCTGCTCGCGCACGAACTGTTCCCACGTGGCCCTCAGGTCGAGGAGCTGCACCTGCTCGAGTCCGACTTCAGCGTCGAGTGCGGACGGTACGTCGAGGCTGCCCGGCATACCAAGATCCTCACCGACCTCCGCAGTGAGCCGTGGACATGAGGAGGTCGATCCCGTCGGCCTGGCGGAAGGTCACGAACGCGATCTCGCGGTACCCGCTGGTCTGGATCCTGCTGCTCACCGTGCTGGTGATCATCGCGATCTGGCCGTTCCCGAGCCTGCTGATCCACGGTGAACGGCTGACCGAGGCCGACCGTCTGAAGGCGGTGGCCGACACCCGATCCGGTGTCATCGCCACCCTCACCGCACTCGCCGGGGCCGGTGGCCTGACCTACACGATCGCCACGTTCAGACTCGGTATCGCCGACCGTCTGATCCAGCGGTTCGAGAACGCGGCCAAACAGCTGGGCAACGCGAACGAGACGATCCGGTTGTCCGGTCTGCTGGCGATGGCGCAACTCGCGGACGAGTCCAGTCATCAGCGCCAGGCCTGTATCGACGTCATCTGTGCGCATGCGCGGCTCAGCTCGTCGCAGGAAAGCTCGGAGACGTCCCGGGCGGCGGCGCTCCGGGTGATCATCGACCATCTCCAGGCCGATGCGAGAGTCAGCTGGTCCGGCAGCGACTTCGACCTGTCGAACATCGTGGTCGTGGACGCCGACTTCAGCGGGCTCGTTCTCAGCGGCGGCTCTCTCAGCTTCGACTACGCGAAGTTCGCGGTCACGAGTCAGGACCGCACGCCGTGGCGGAAGGAGACCGTCTCGTTCGCCGGTACGACGTTCGACGGCACCGACGTCACGTTCCGCGCCGCGACCTTCGGGTCGGAGTGTCATGTGAAGTTCGACGATGCGGTGTTCGCGGACGGGCGGGTCTGCTTCGACCACGCACAGTTCGAGGCCGGAGAGGTCTCGTTCCACCAGGCGAGGTTCGAGCCCGGCTGCGCGGTCACCTTCAAGCATGCGACGATCCGCGACCAGGCCGAGCTGGTCTTCACGAACGCCGACATCACAGGCCCCGGGCTGTCGTTCGTGTCGACCGACTTCGCCGAGAACCGGAGTGGCGCCGGCAACGTGACCTTCGAGCAGGCGAAGTTCCACGGACGGATCAGGTTCGACAACGCGATCGTCGATCGCGTCATCGATCTGCGCAAGGTCGATTGGCAGGACGCGACGCTGTCCCTGGACACCACCCGGTTCAACTCCGGTCGGTTGGATCTTCGGGACGCCACCGGGACAGGTGCCACGATCTCGCTGGCCGGGGCGGTGGCGGGCGCCGGGCAGATCCTGCTCTCCGAGGAGTCGGCGCAGCTGTTCCGCACCACCGGTCACGATCGGCCGGCGGACTTCTTCGGGCAGGAGAGCTGGCTGCCGACCGCACAATCGATGCCGCAGGCAACATTCAACGGCGAGGCAGTCCAGCCTCCGACGAGGTGAACGCGATGGAGATCGTACTGTTCCACATCCGAACCAAGCCCGGCATCGACCAGGACGCCTACCAGAAGGCCTTCGAGCGGATGCTCGAGCTGGTCTCGGCGATGCCGGGATTCGCCGGGATCGAGGGCTTCGCCGGCGAGGACGGCAGCGAGCTGGCGGTCGCCCGGTTCGAGTCCCGCGAGGCCGTCGAGGCGTGGCGCGTGCAGGCCGAACACGTCGAGACCCAGGAGCGCGGCCGCACCGAGTTCTTCGACGGCTACGACATCACCATCGCCACCGCCTGGAAGCAGTACAGCTGGCCCTAGTGAACTTCCGACTCAGGACACTAAAGGTTCACGGCGACGTACTTGATCTCGAGGTACTCGTCGATGCCGACGGTGCCGCCCTCGCGGCCGAGGCCGGACTGCTTCACGCCGCCGAACGGCGCGGCCGGGTTGGAGACGATGCCCTGGTTGAGCCCGATCATCCCGGCCTCGAGCCGCTCGGACACCCTTAGCGCGCGGCTGAGGTTCTCGGTGAACAGGTAGGAGACCAGACCGAACTCGGTGTCGTTCGCCATCCGCACGGCCTCGTCCTCGGTCTCGAACGCGGTCAGCGGCGCGACCGGCCCGAAGATCTCCTCCTTCTGCAGCCGCGCACTCGCCGGTACGTCGGCCAGCACGGTCGGCTGGAAGAAGTACCCGTTGCCCTCAGCAACAGATCCGCCGGTCAGGGTCCGCGCGCCCTGCGCGATCGCGTCGGCGACCAGGTCCCGCACCTTGTCCCGCTGGGTCGCGTCGATCAACGGACCCACGTTGACGCCGTCCTCGGTACCCCGGCCGACCTTGAGCCCGGCCATCTGCTCGGTCAGCCGGGATGCGAACTCGTCCATCACCGACGACTGCACGTAGATCCGGTTGGCCGCCGTACAGGCCTCGCCGCCGTTGCGCATCTTGGCCAGCATCGCGCCCTCGACCGCCTTGTCCAGGTCGGCGTCCTCGAACACCAGCAGCGGTGCGTTCCCGCCGAGCTCCATGCTGGTCCGCAGTACCTGCTCGGCGGCCTGCTCGATCAGCTTCCGGCCGACCGGGGTCGATCCGGTGAAGGACAGTTTGCGCGCACGGCCGTCGCGGATCAGCGGTTCCATCACGCCGCCCGCGTCATGGGTGGTGACCACGTTGAGCACGCCGGCCGGGAGGCCGGCCTCGGTCATCAGTTCGGCCAGCTTGAGCATCGACAGCGGAGTCTGCGCGGCCGGCTTGATCACCATCGTGCAGCCGGCCGCGACCGCGGGACCGATCTTGCGGGCGCCCATCGCCGCCGGGAAGTTCCACGGCGTGATCAGCAGGCACGGCCCGACCGGCTGGCGCATCACCAGGAACCGGCCCGAGCCGTTCGGCGCGATCTGGTACCCGCCGTCGATCCGGACCGCTTCCTCCGCGAACCAGCGGAAGAACTCGGCCGCGTAGGCGATCTCGCCCTTCGACTCGGCCACCGGCTTGCCCATCTCGAGCGTCATCAGCAGCGCGAGGTCGTCGGCCCGCTCGGTCATCAGCTCATAGGTACGGCGCAGAATCTCGCCACGTTCACGTGGTGGCGTAGCGGCCCAGTCCGCCTGCGCGGCGACCGCAGCGTCCAGTGCCGCCTTGCCGTCGGCCGGGCTGGCGTCCGCCACGTCGCAGAGCGTCGTACCGGTGGAAGGGTCCTCGACAGCGAGGGTCTTGCCGCCCTCGGACGCCACCCACTTGCCTCCGATGAACAGCTCGGTCGGACAAGCTTCGACGACTTCCCGCTCTCGTGACATGGACCCGCCCTCTCGTCTGGTTCGCAGTACCCAGATTAGGCCGTGGCTATCAGAGGGGACGTGTGTCTGGGGACGGTACGGACGACGCGGGTGAGGCCGGCTGCGACGGTTCGGAGGATCGCTGAGCGGATGATTCCGTCGAAGGCGAGTGGGACGAGCATGACCTCGTCTGCCGTCGTACTCGCGACCAGTGCACCCAGCTCGGCCGCCACGGTCGCACGGGAGCCGACGACGTGACCTGGGTCGTCCAGCAGCCGTTCGGCGCGTCCACGCTCCCGTCCTGTGATCGGTTGTTCCAGTAGCGCCATCAGCTCGGCCGAGGTCATTCGTGGTCCCGCCGCGGCCAGCCGGGTCTTCACCCGCACGTACTCCGCGAATCGAACGACTGCCTCCTCCTCGGAGTCCGCCGCGACCACGCCGACCGTCACAGCGACGTACGGCTGCACCTTGGGCCCGGTGGGCTCGAAGTGATCCCGGTACGCCGCGACCGCAGCCGGCGTGACCGAAGCCGCACAGTGGTGCGACAGGAAGACAGGCAGTCCACGTACGGCGGCAGTCACCGCAGCGCCCGGGTGGTCGGCCAGTACGAAGACTGGTGGCGGCAGTCCGGCCAGTGACAGTCGTACGTCGCCCACCTGCGCCCGGCCCGGCGTACCGTCGCGAAGGAATCCGCACAGCTCGTCCAGCCGCTGCGGGAACGAGCCGCGCGCACCACCAGCGAGTGCAGCTGCAGTACTAGGTGCGACAGTGCGCTGCTCTCCCACGCCCAGGTCGATACGACTCGGGTACGCCGCTGCAAGCGCAGCGAACTGTTCAGCCACGACGAGCGGCTGGTGGTTGGTCAGTAGAAGCCCGCCGGCTCCCAAGCGGATCCGATCCGTCCGGGAAGCCAGGATCGCTGTGAGTACGGCCGGCGCCGCACCGCCGACGCCTCGGACACCGTGCTGTTCGGCCAGCCAGAACCGGCGGTACCCAAGGTCGTCGGCGGTCAGTGCCACCTCCGCTGTCTCCCGGAGAGCGGCCGCAGCCGACTGACCGGGCAGCTGCGGTACTACGTCCAGGACTGAGTGAGCCGAGACGGGCAATCCAGGAGCCAGAGGGGTGTGCACTCACCCACCGTGACAGCGGCTGTTCGGTTCACACATGGGGATTCGCCACCCAAGTTCCCACCGCCGTGCCCCCATCTGAACCGCCGCTACCGGCGACCGAAAATGGGGGTTCGGAGCCCTTGCCGGGCTTGGTTCCGCCCAGGCATCGTTCCGGTCGTGCCGCCAGGCCTTCCACCAAAGGTCACTCGGCCCGGTCCGCTGCCGCGGGGTGATCAAACCCTTGATCGTCACCCTGCGGCAGACACCGGTCGCTCCTAGCTCCGAGCCAAGAATATGGGGGCTGAGTACCCATGCCCGGGCACTGTCCCCGATGGCAGCCTGAGCCCGTGCTCAACTCAGCGGCCCGAACCAGCCAGTGCGACAACTGGTGGTCCGCCGGCGTGCGTCCGCACGAGCTGACCCACTCCGCGCCCGCCTGGGCCGAGTACGTCGAGCGCAGTACCTCCCTCCCACCGAGCGCGCCTGCCGCCGGTCGAGGCCCTGCAGGGACCGGTGTCACCGGCGGCTACACGTCAGGTGGGGCGGCCGGGACGGCGGATGGGTCCGGCACGGACTGGCGGCAGGCGCTTATCCGTTGCCTGGAACCGCTGCTGGACTCGGCCCGCCGGGACCTGGCCGCGGCCGGGCACAGCGGCGTACTCGCCGAGCAGTTCCTGCAGCGGCTCGGACTCCGCCTGGTGAAGCTGGCCGCGCGGACGCTGGTCCTCGAGCTGGCCCGGTCGCGGGACCGCGGCGAGCTGGCCGGCGATACCCCGTCGGAGCGTTTTCTCGACTTCACCCACCGGCTCGTCGGAGGGAGCGAACTGGCGGAGTTCCTGGCCGCGTACCCAGTGCTGGCCCGGGTCCTGGGCGAGTCGTGCCGACAGGGCGTCGAGGGTCACCTCGAGCTGTTGGCGCGACTCGCTGAGGACCGTGAGTCACTCGTCGCCGAGCTGCTGGACGGCCGGGACCCTGGTGCGCTGACCGCGATCGACCCCGGTGGCGATCCCCACCGGGGCGGGCGGTGCGCCGCGATCCTCACCTTCGCGAACGGACAGCGCCTGGTCTACAAGCCCCGTTCGCTCGAGCTCCACCAGCACTTCAACGCCTTCGTGGACTGGCTGAACGCCAAGACCGCGCTCGACATCCGCACCGTCCGCCTGCTCACCCGGGACGGCTACGGCTGGCTCGGGTACGTCGTCCACGAGCCCTGCGCGGACCTGGCCGGAGTACGCCGGTTCTACCAGCGGCAGGGCGCTCTGCTGGCGCTGCTGTACGTCCTCGACGGCACCGACATGCACTTCGAGAACCTGATCGCCGCCGGTGACCAGCCGGTGCTGGTGGACGTCGAGACGCTGTTCCACCCCAGTCACCTGCCGGTGACCGCGTCCGGCCAGGATCCGGCGTACCGCGCGCTCCTCGGTTCGGTGTACCGCACTGCTCTGCTTCCGCTCCTGGTGTCGAGTGAGTACGGGGTTGCGGACGTGTCCGGGCTCGGTGGTGACGCCGGCTCGACGGCGCCGATGAGCGTGGCCGACTGGGCGGATGCAGGACTGGACTCGATGCACCTGGTCAGGCGACCGGGGCGGTCGGACAGTGCGGCCAACCGGCCGACGCTCGACGGAGTGATGATCGAGCCGCGGGAACACGAGATCGCTGTACTCACAGGGTTCCGGGCCGCGTATGAGGCGATTGCCCGGCACCGTGACGAGTTCCTCGGACCGGAGGGCCTGCTGGCGCAGTGTGCGTCGGACCAACTCCGCTTCGTGCCCCGCAGCACGAGTCTCTACAAGGGTCTGCTGGACGAGTCGACTCATCCGGACGCACTGCGTGACGCGGCCGGCCGGAGTCAACTCCTTGACCTGTTGTGGGATGCGGACGAATCGCTGCACGCGATCGTGCCGTACGAGCTGGCCGATCTGTGGGCGGGCGACGTACCGCTGTTCACCGCCAGGCCGGACAGCCGGGACGTGTGGGCATCCGACGGGACCCAGATCGCCGACGTGCTGGCCACCGACGGGCTTGGCGCGGTGGAGGCGAAGATCGCGGGCCTCAGTGATGTGGACGAGCATCGACAGGCCTGGCTGATCTCCGCGTCCCTCGCTACCAGGCCGGAGCCGATCAAGCACGTCAGCACTGCCGCGCGGCGCCACCTCGGCACGACCGACGCGGACCCCGATCAACTGCTGGCCGCGGCTGCTGACATCGCCGACGAGCTCGTCGCACAGGTGATCAGTGAACCCAGCGGTGCGGCCAACTGGCTCGGTCTGGAGTTGCTCGACGACCAGCACTGGGCTGTGCGACCCATGGGCGCCGGACTCTCCAGCGGCTACATCGGTACGGCGCTCTTCCTCGCACAGGTCGGCGTACTCACCGGTGCGGACAGGTACTGCGAGCTGGCCCGCGACGCGATCCGTCCGATCCCGCAGCTGCTCGAAGTCCTGGCCGGAGACCTGGAGTCCACCCAACTGGTCGGGCCTGGTTTCCACGGGCTCGGCGGGATCAGCTACGGCCTCAGCCGGCTGTCCACGCTCCTTGATGACTCCGACCTCACCAACTGGCTGGCATCGTCGCTGCAGCTCACCGAGCAGCTGGTGCCAGACCTCACCAAGTTCCCGTCGTACGTCGAAGGCGCGGCGGGCGGGCTGGCCGCAATGCAAGCAATAGCAGGCATTCCGGCCGCCGACCGGCTGGCCGAGCGGTACGCCGATCACCTGGTCGACACGGTCGAGAGCGGCCTCCGTGGCCGAGTAGCAGCGGACCACGGCTTCGCTCACGGCTTCCAGGGAATCGCGTGGTCGCTCGGACAGTACGGCGTACCTGGTGACCGGTACACCGACGCGGCCCGAGCCGCGGCCGATCTCGATCGGCGCAACGCTCCGGCCGGCCACGGCTGGTGCTCCGGTGATGCCGGGACCGCACTGGCCCGGGCGTCGGCCGGTGTACCCGCGGACCTCGACAGCTACCTGAGGGACGCAGCAGAACGTCCGGTGCTCGCCGATCTGAGTCTGTGTCACGGCGAGCTCGGCGCGGTGGAGTCACTCCTGTGGCTCGCCGGACGCGAGCACCCGACCACAGAGGTGGTACGGCGACGCCGTACCGGGCTGGTGCTCGCCGCAGTACAGCAGTACGGGCCGCAATGCGGCACACCCCGAGCCGTTCCGTCTCCAGGCCTGCTGACCGGTCTGGCAGGGATCGGCTACGGACTACTCCGCCTTGCGTTTCCCCAACGGATTCCTTCCGTGCTGCTGCTCCAACCAACCGCCGGGTCGAGGTGTGGCACAGCACCGGAGCCCACTGTGTGACAAGGGGTTACAGCATGACCGCCCAGCACCACGATGTTCAGCACGGAACTCCGGCAGACGAGCAGTACGCGGCGCCGGACCGCACCGACCAGCTCGGCCCGATCGCGTTGCCGAAGTGGCACAAGGTCGCCGCCCGCGCGATGGCCCTCGCCGGGGTTGTCGGCATCAGCACCATGGCCGCAGCCGTGATGGCTCCCAGCGGCCTCCCGTGGGTTGTCGGCGGATGAGCCACCCGCGGACACCAGCGAACGTTTGACGAAGTGGCCGGCCGTTCGCCTGGAGCGGCCGGCCACGAGTCGAGTGCCTGCGCCGGCAACCATCAGTCGTTACAGTTGGCAACCATGCAGACCCGTTCGCCTACGGTGGTCGGCAGAGACCGTGAGATCGACAGCCTTCACCGCCTGCTGGCCGGAGCCCGCAGCGGTCACGGTGGTGCGATCTTTCTGGTCGGCGAGCCCGGGATCGGCAAGAGCCGGCTGGCCGCGACGGCCACCACCCAGGCTCTCGACACCGGCCTGGCGATGCTGCGCGGAAGGGTCGGGGCGATCGGCACGATGGTCGCCTTCCGCCCGTTCACCGAGGCACTGCTCTCGTTGATCCGGCGCGGCGAGATGCCCACGACAGAAGGGCTCGGGCCGTACCGGCACGTGCTCGGCCGGCTGATCCCGGACTGGGACGACGGCACCGCACACGACACCGCTGCGTCACCAGTCGTACTCGGAGAGGCAGTGCTGCGGCTCCTCGCGCTGGTGGGCCGGGACCGCGGCTGTCTGCTGGTGCTCGAGGACCTGCACGGCTCCGACCCGGAGACGCTGGCCGTGATCGAGTACCTGCTCGACAACCTGGAGGACCAGCCGATCGCTCTGGTGGCGACACTGCGATCCGAGACGTGCGCGGCGTACGACCTGGCACGGCTGTCGGCGCAGCGCGGTTCTGCCGAACTGGACGAGCTGCAATCGCTGGGGCGGAGTGAGGTCGCCGAGCTCGCCGCGGGTTGCCTGGAGGTTCCGGTCGACAGCGTGCCGGAGCAGTTGGCCGACCAGCTGTGGCGCGGCAGCGCGGGAGTCCCTTTCATCGTTGAGGAACTGCTGCAGGAGGCGAACCGCAGCGGACAGCTGGTGTCCGGTCCGGACGGCAGCGTGCAGGTGGTCGACGACCTGCAGACGACCGTCCCGCCCGCGGTGGTGCGCAGTATCGGCAGCCGTACCGCACAGCTCGGGCAGGAGTCGCGGGACATCCTTGTGCTGGCGGCCGTGATCGGCCACCGGTTCCCACTGAGCGTCGTCCGCGAAGCCACCGGAACGGACGAACGGACGCTATTGGCAACGCTCCGGGCCGGCCTCGCCGCCCAGCTGGTCGGTCCGGACGAGCCGGCGCCGGACTGGTACGCGTTCCGGCATCCGCTGACCGCCGAGTCGTTGCTCGCCGGCCTGACGCCGACCGAACGCGCCACCTTGGCCCGGCGCTGCGCGGACGCCGTCGAGGTGCTGCATCCCGGACTGCCCGGCGAGTGGTGCCCGATGGTCGCAGAGCTCGCCGAGGCCGGCGGTGACACCGTCCGCGCCGGCCGGCTGTTCGCGCTGGCCGGACGACGATCGTTCGACGACGGCTCGACCGGGTCGGCGGCGAACCTACTGGACCGCGCGAACACCTTGCTGGCAGCCGATCCCGACATCGGCCACCGGGCCGACGTGCTCGGTGCCCTGCTGCTCGCACTCAGCGCGACCGGAGGCTTCGAGCATCTGGCCGTCCACGCCGCGACCGTCGACGAACTGGCCGACCGCAATCTCGACAGCCGCAAGGTCGCCGCGCTGCACGTCCAGCTCGCGAACGCGGAGATGGTGGCCGGCCGCTGGTCGGCCGCGCTCCAGCATGTCGCGACCGCCCGGTCGCTGCTCGGCAGCGACGCCGGCGACGCCGACCTCGCGCCGATCGACGTGGTCGCCGCCAACCTCGAGTTCGCCCGGACGAGTCCGGGCCGGCTGAAGGCCGCTACCGAGCTGGCCACCCGCGCCGCCGCGGCGGCCGAACGCGCCGAGCTGCCCGAGGTGGCCTGCGAAGCCCTGCAGCTGCTGGGCATTCTGGCCCGCGAGCACGATCTCGACTCCTCGATCGACTACTTCCATCGGGCCCGGCAGATCGCCGAGGACCACGGGATGACGCTCCAGCGGGTCGTCTCGCACATCCTCCAGGCGGTCAGCGTCTACCTCGCCGACGGCAGCATCGTCGAGCTGGAGCGGTCCCGGCAGCAGGCCGTTCGGATCGGCGCCATCACGCTGGTGTACGACGTGGACGGCATGCTCGGCCAGCAGCTGATCCTGCGGTCGGAGTACGCGCGGGCCGCCGAGATCATCGACGAATGCGTCGGGGTCACCCGGCGGCTGCGGCTGGGCCGGTCGGCGACGTTCTTCCTGGCCACCAAGGCGATCCTGGAGGCGCACCAGGGCCGCAGGTCCGCGATGGAGGCGACACTGGCCGAGGCCGCGAACTGGGGCGGCGAGCGGGCGTCGTACGAGCTGCCGTACTCCTACGGCCTGGCCCGGACCATCTGCGCGCTGCTGGAGGAGAACCGCGAGCTGGCCGACTCCGAGCTGGCGCAGGCGCTCGCGTACGACGCACAGAACCCGACCACGTTCCACCTCTCCGGGAAGAACGGTCTGGCGTTGCTGCTCGGCGTACTGTCCGGACGCAACGGTTGGGCCCATTTCGAGGCGGTCACCGCGACCGCTGCGAGTGGGATGCGGTGGAACAAGCAGTTCGTGCAGTTCGCAGAGGCCGTGCTGCTCGGCCGGGACGGTCAGGTCGAGGCAGCCAACGCCAAGGTGCGGGAGGCTACGGAGACCGCAGTGCTGTTCCCGCTGGCGCGGCACCTCGGTCTGCGCTTGATTGCCGAGCCTGCCTACGCCGACGGCTGGGGTGATCCGGTCGCGTGGTTGCGGCTGGCCGAGGACTACTTCCACACCGCGGGCATCCCGGCCGTGGCGAGTGCTTGCCGCGGTCTGATGCGTCAGCTCGGTGCGACCGTCTCTCAGCGCCGGAACGGATCTGAGCTGGTTCCGGCGTACCTGCGGCAGCTGGGGATCACCACCCGGGAGTACGAGGTCTGCCGGCTCTTGGTGGACCGGATCGGGAACAAGTCGATCGCGTCCCGGCTGCACATCTCGCCGAGGACGGTCGAGAAACACGTGGCCAGTCTGATGACCAAGACCCAGCAACCGGACCGGGAGGCACTGAGCAGTTTCGCCCGAACGGTTTTTCCGGACTGAACAGCTCCGATTCCGGGCAGCGATGCGTGTGCTGGGGCATCTGACACCGGTTCGGTGATAGTTGTCGACTCACGCACCGGAATCCGCCAGCCGACGCGCAATTGATCAGTATTTACGAACGCTCGCTATCTATACTGTGCGAGTGGCAAGCAAGGGGTCGGACATGAGCAAGGGAACGGTCGGCGGCGGCGGTACGACGATGCTGCGGCGGATCAATGTCGCCTCGGTCCTGGACGCGGTCCGCCGATCCGCGCCGGCACCGCTGCGGGTCGCCGAGCTGGTCGAGCGGACCGGTCTGGCCAGGCCGACCGTCGCCCAGGCCGTCGACGAGCTGCTCGACGCCGGCTGGCTGCAGCAGCACGGCCCGGACTCCGCGGACCGTTCACTCGGCCGCCCGGCGATCCGAGTCTCACTGCGTGGCCGGGCCGCACCGGTCCTCGGTCTGGACGTCGGCCCGCACCGGGTGACCGTCGGTGTCTCCGACCTGGCCGGTCGCAAGCTGTCGCTGGTACGGCGCTCTGGCCCCGGCTGGACCGCACAAGAGCTGCTCGGCGTCATCGGTGAGGTGATCACCGAGGCGCTGGCCGAGGCCGAGGTGCCGGCCGAGGACGTTGCGGCCGTGGTCGCCGCGAGCCCCGGCATCGTCGACGAGCACACCGGACGGGTCCAGCTGGTCCCGTCCGTGCCGGGCTGGTCAGCGATCGACCTGATCAAGCACGTCCGCGGCCTGCTCGACTGCCCGGTCATGCTGGACAACGACGCCAACCTGGCCGCGCTGGCGATCGCCGCCGCCCGGGGTGGCACCGGCACGCTGCTGGCGGTCCAGTGGGGCGAGCGGCTCGGTGCCGGCATCGTCATCGACGGCCGGCTGCACCGTGGCACCGGAGCGGCCGGTGAGATCGGCTTCATCGCCACTGGTCCGGATGACGTGATCAACCCCGAGGACAGCCGCGGACCGCTGGAGCGAGCGGTCGGCTCGGAAGCGATCGCCGCACTGGGTCGTCAGGCTGCCCTGGATCACCCGGAGTCGCGCCTCGCCGAGCTGGGCGGAGACCAGCTGGACACCGCGGACGTATTCGCCGCCGCGGCCGAACGTGATCCCGTGGCGCAGGCCGTCGTACAGCAGGTCGCTCGTGCGTTCGCCCGCGCGCTGGCTCCCTCAATACTGGTTCTGGACCCGACAGCAGTGGTGATCGGTGGCGGTGTCGCCCGTGCTGGCGCCGTCCTGCTGGATGCCATCTCCGACCAGCTGCGGCTGCTGACGCTCAACCACCCCAAGCTGGAGCTGTCCGCGCTGGCTGAGGACGCTGTGGTGACTGGTGCGATGCGGATGGCGTTGGACGAGGTGTGGCAGCGCAAGCTCCCCACCCCGGCGATGACCAGCACTACCTAGTTAGTAGCGGCCGCGATCGCGTCTGGTCGGTCGAGGTGGACGAGGTGTGCGGAGTCCGGCAGCACCTCGACAGTCCCGTCGAGTACATCGGCCAATCGGCGCTGACCCGCCAGCCAGCGGTTCGCGGTGAAGCGTGAGCTGCCGCCGGTCGCCACCAGCAACACGGTCGGCGCGATCTCACCGACCGGTACCGCGGTCAGCTTGCCCACCTCCGCGGCCAGCTCCCAGCTGCTCGCCAACTCGTCCCAGAACAGCAGCCAGGACGACTGCCCGCCGTACCGGGTCCTGGCGGTTGCCTTCGACAACGGGTCTCGCTTCGTGATGCTGCCGATCCGGACACTCAGCCACCGCACCGCCGGACCATAGAGCTGCGGTACGCCGATCCGCCCGAGGAACCGCACCACCGCCCGAATGGCCCGATCACCCCGTGCCCCTGGGTAGAACGCCCGCCAGCCGGTCTCCGAGGTCAGACTCGTGTCGACCAGCACCAGCCGGGTCACCTCGAGCGGCCGGGTCAACGCCCACCGCAGCACGGCCAGCCCACCGATCGAGTGACCGATCAGTCCGATCTCCGCATCGGGCGGTACGTCGGCCGCCGCCCGCAGCGCGTCCACTTCGGACGTGATCGGCGTACGCCACGGATCGATGACGCGGACGTCCTCTTCCGGCAACAGCTCGACCACCCGGGCGAACTCCTCCGGAGTCTCGGCCAGGCCGGGCACCACGATCCAGATCACGGTCATCGAGACAAAGCTTGCCTCAGACCTGGTAACAAAGTCCCCAACATTACGCAGAAAAGGACCGTCGAGACCCGCTGCAGGATGCCCGGTGCAACCACCTCGGCACCGCTCAGCGTCTCGTAGGCGACCACTGACCCGAGCCAGACCTGCGTGACCACGACCCCAGCGGACAGCGAGGCGACCACCTTGCTGAACCACGGACCGCGCCACAGTGCCAAGACCGCGAAGACACCCATGGCGATGGTTCCGGCGCCCGCGATCGTCGAGGTCGCCTCGTGCAGGACGAGTGCTGCACCTGCCTGGCCGCTCCCCTCCGAGTTCTGGCACGCCACGCTCGCCGACGGCGCGCAGTCCATCGGTGAGAACGAGTCGAAGACGGTCCCGACGGCGAAGGTCGCCGTACTGATCAGCAACCCCGCCACCAGACGGCGTCCGCGAGCCGCCTGACGGACCAGCAGGACCGCGACCAGGGTCAGCACGCTGCTGGAGAGGTCCATCGCTCGCGCGTACAGACTGGTCGCCTGGTCCCGCGCGCCGAGCTCGCTGAGGAACGAGGTCCGGACGTCCAGCGGGAAGCCGGCCGCTGCCTCCAGCAACAGGCTGCAGTAGAGCACGCCGGCGGCAATCATCAGGTTGCGGGCCAGGCGATACGGTACGGCGACCATGCTCGTCAGCGTGGCATGTCAACCAAAGTATTGGCTGTAGCGTCAGCTGTAGTGTTTGGGGTAGTGCTAGGTCGACCGAAGTCTCAGCGAACTAATGGGATGATCGGCTGGTGCGGTCGGAACAAACAGCAGTGATACCGGTGTGGCAGCACCGTGCGGCGGTCTGGGTGGGCCGCGTCGTCGTGCTCGCCTCGGTCTGGTCGTTCCTCGCCATTCCGCTGCACGTCGGTGCGCCGATCTTCGTCAAGCACGTGGACATGGCGTTCGACTTCGTCGGCATCCCGGCCGGGCACACGATCTTCTCCGCCGTCTACCTCGCGGTCGTCGGCAGCGCCTTGCTGCGCGGTAAGAGAGCCGCGCTGCTCTGGGTGCTGTGGGTCTTCGAGGCGCTGTGGCTGTTCGGCCTGACCGGGTACATCGCGTTCAGCACCGTCCGGTTGAGCAGCCCCGGGAGCGCCGACCTGCTGTCCGACCTCGACCGCACCACAGTGCAGGACCTCGAGTGGGCCATCGTCCAGTGGTTCGTGGTCGCCGCACTGATCGTGCTGCTGTGGAAGATCCGCGGCGCGTTCCCGGCCCGGCTCGCGGTCGGCACCCGCCGGCTCGCGGTCGGCGCGCTGGTATTCGGCATGCTGATCTCGATCGCGGTCAGTGTCACGCTGACGCAGATCTTCCCGCGGACGCTGAGCGGTCAGCGGCAGAAGGTCGGCTGGGCGATCATCGCCGCCCTCGGTCAGTCCCGCAGCAAGATGGGCGGCCACGAAGGGCACGGCTGGATCGGCCTGTCGGTCGGCGCGATCTCGGCGGCCTCGCTGGTGATCGCGTTCTGGATCTTCCTCCGCTCGGTCCAGCGGGTCCGGTACCTGACCCAGCCGGAGGAGCTCGAGGTACGACGGCTCCTGTTGCTGCACGGCGAGCGGGACTCGCTCGGGTACTTCGCCACCCGCCGGGACAAGGCGGTCGTGTTCGCCCCGGGCAACGACGCCGCGATCGCGTACCGCGTGGTGAACGGCGTCAGCCTGGCCAGCGGCGATCCACTCGGCGACCCGGTCGCCTGGCCAGCCGCGATCCAGCGCTGGCTCGCCGAAGCCCGAACATACGGCTGGTCCCCGGCGGTCCTGTCGGCGAGCGAGGAGGCTGCGCAGGCGTACGTCGACGCCGGCCTGCGCGCGTTGTCGATGGGTGACGAGGCGATCATCGACGTTGCGGACTTCACCCTTGAGGGCCGGACGATGCGACCGGTCCGGCAGGCGGTGACCCGCGTACAGCGGGCCGGGTACCACGCGGAGGTCGTGCGGCACGGGGACCTGTCGCCGGACGCGTTGGCGAACTACGTGCACCTGGCCGAGAAGTGGCGCGGTGCGCGGACCGAGCGTGGGTTCTCGATGGCGCTCGGGCGGCTCGGTGATCCGGCCGACGCGCGGTGCGTGATGGTGATCGCGCGGGACTCGGACGGCGTCGTACGCGGACTGCTGTCGTTCGTGCCGTGGGGTGTGCGGGGCGTCTCGCTCGACGTGATGCGGCGCGATCCGGAGTCCGCGAACGGCTTGATGGAGTTCATGGTGACCTCGTTGATCGAGGCGTCCGGCGATCTCGGCGTACACCGGATCTCGCTGAACTTCGCGATGTTCCGGGAGATCTTCAGCGACGCCGAGCGGGTCGGCGCCGGTCCGGTACTGCGCCTGACGAACGCGTTGCTCACAGGGGCCTCCCGCTTCTGGCAACTGGAGAGTCTGTATCAGTCGAACGAGAAGTATCTGCCACGCTGGTCGCCGCGGTTGATGTGTTACTCGCGGGGTGCGTCGCTCGCGCAGGTGGTGCTGGCGGCCGGTACTGCCGAAGGCTTCCTGCCGGCGCCGCGGCCGTGGACCCGGGTCGACAGCGTCGAGGCGGCCGAGCGGCACGCGATCAGGGCGGCGGACGGACGGGCGTTCGCGGCGGCCGTACGCGAGCAGGAACAGGAGCTGCTGCGGCCGGCCTTGCCGGAGCGGAAGCTGACCGAACAGGAGCAGATCCGGCGGGCCAAGCTGACCGAGCTCGTTGCTGCCGGCATCGATCCCTACCCGGTGAGTGTGCCGCGGACGGAGACGCTGGAGCGGGTGCGGGAGCTGTACCCGAACCTTCCGCCCGATCACCACACCGATCACCTGGTGTCCGTGACCGGCCGGGTGACCCGGATGCGGAACCATGGCGGGCTCTCGTTCGCGCAACTGCAGGACGGGCTGACCCAGTTGCAGGTGATGTTCACGGCCGAGGCGTGTGGCGACGTACCGCTGGAGCAGTGGCGGCGCTTGGTCGACATCGGCGACCATGTCAGCGTGACCGGCGAGGTCGTAACGAGCCGCCGAGGTGAGCTGTCGATCGCGGCGACGTCGTGGGTGATGGCGGCCAAGTGCCTGCATCCGTTGCCGGACAAGCGGAAGGGGTTCACCGACCCCGAGGCCCGGGTCCGGCAGCGGCATATCGACCTGGTGATGAACCCGGACTCGCTGCGGATGATGCAGCACCGCAGTGCCGCCGTACGGGCCCTGCGCAACGGTTTCGAGTCGCGTGGGTTCATCGAGGTGGAGACGCCGATGCTGCAGGCGGTGCACGGCGGGGCGAACGCGCGGCCGTTCATCACGCACATCAACGCCTACGACACCGAGCTGTTTCTGCGAATCGCGCCGGAGCTGTTCCTGAAGCGGCTCAGCGTCGGCGGGATGGGCAAGATCTTCGAGCTGAACCGGAACTTCCGCAACGAGGGCGCCGACGCGACCCACAACCCGGAGTTCACCTCGGTCGAGGCCTACCAGCCATACGCCGACTATCACGTGATGCGGGAGCTCACCCGCGAGCTGCTGATCGAGGCCGCGACAGCGGTCTTCGGCAAGCCGGTGGTCTGCCGGGGCGACGAGGAGATCGACATCTCCGGCGAGTGGCCGGTGGTCACGGTCCACGACGCGGTCGGTTACGCCGCCGGGGCGACGCTCGATGTGGACACGCCCGTCGAGCGACTGCGGGAGCTCTGCGCGGAGCACGGCGTACACACGACGTTCGAGATGTCCGCCGGCGAGCTGGTGCTGGAGCTGTACGACGAGCTGGTCGAGCCGAACACCTCGTTCCCGACGTTCTACACCGACTTCCCGCTGGAGACCTCGCCGCTGACCCGGACCCACCGCTCCGAGCCGCGGCTCGCCGAGCGCTGGGATCTGGTTGCCTTCGGCGCCGAGATCGGTACGGCGTACTCCGAGCTGGTCGACCCGGTCGAGCAGCGCCGCCGGCTCACCGAGCAGTCGCTGAAGGCCGCGGCCGGCGACCCGGAGGCGATGTCGCTGGACGAGGATTTCCTCTCCGCGCTCGAGTACGCGATGCCGCCGAGCGGCGGTCTGGGCATCGGCGTGGACCGGGTGATGATGATGCTGACCGGCCAGAACATCCGCAGCACGTTGGCGTTCCCGTTCGTTCGTCCCGCTGCTAGGGACTGACAGGTACTCTTGCTGCTTCAGGGGTGAGGACCTGGGGGGTAGGGGAATGAGGCGCTGGGCTGCGCTCTGCGTAGGGGTGTGTTTGGTGACGGGCTGTGGTGCAAAGGCGGACTCTTCGTCGGGCCCCGTGGCACCGTCGCCCAGTAGTGCTGCGCCGGCGCCGGCGTCCTCGGTTCCGGCAGCGGGACCCTTGGGTACGGCGGCGTACCAGGCCGAACTGACCCGGATCGACCAGGCGCTGGCCGGACCGGCGTCGCGGCTGACGCGGGTACGCACGGCCGAAGGTCTGAGTGATGCCATGAACACGCTGGCGGAAGCACTCAACACGGTCGCGGTGCGGCTGGCCGCACTCAAGGTGACGTCGCGACTGGATGCCGGGCATTCGTTGCTGCAGGTGCGGATCGGTGTGGCTGCCACCCAGCTGACCGGACTGGCCGACGAGACCGAGGACGACGCGCGGTGCGGCGGGGTCGCCTACACCTCACAGAACGTGCAGCGTCAGCTGCGCACCAACCTCAGCTCCGCACTCGTGCTCCTCCAACAGCTGAAGCTGACCTTCGGCAAGACGCTGCCCAACCCCGGTCCGGCGCCTGCGCAAAAACCTCCGGACAACGGCGACATCCTGGTACGGCGAGGTCCGAACGGAACCGGACAGGTCAAGATCACCAACGGCACGGCGAAGGACGTCGCCGTCTCGATCGTCACCGACGGTCAGCCACCGAGCAGCCCACAGGTGATGGTGTACATCCAGGCGACCAAGGCGACTACCGTGAAGCAGATCGGCGGCGCGTACCACCTCTACTTCAAGAGCGGCTCCGAGTGGGACCCTGACCGGCGCAAGTTCCGCTCGGGCTGCACGTTCAAGAAGTTCGCCCAAACCTTCGGACGCAACCAGGGCTGGCAGGTGAACCTCAAACCCATGGCCACCGGCAACGCCACCACCACCGAGGTAGAGGCCTACTAGAGCCCGAGCGTGTCCAGGAGACCACCAAGGAGACCACCTAGGAGGCCCGGGTGGTCTGGGTCGCTGGGAGTCGTGGGTGGCGCGGTGGGGGTTGCGCTGGTTGGGGGCGGGGTTGCCGGCGGGACCGTGGTCGGCGGCTTGGTCGGGGCGGTGGTGGGGACCGTGGTCCGCTCGGTCGGCGGTGCGGTCGGGATCGTCCGGGGCTTCTCGGTCACACCGGGCGTCCTGGGCGCGCTCGTCTCGACGATCTCTGGGGTCGGCGTGCCCTGGGTGAGCATCGGGTACGACGAGGTGGTGGTGACACCGACCGGCGGCTGGGTCTCGCCGGGCTTGGTTGCTGTCGGCAACTGAGCCGGTACGGCGGTGGTCGGCGTCGTACCCACTGACGGCGTCGTGGTGCGCGGGGCCGCCGGGACGTTCTGCGTCGGTCGGCCGGGCTCCAGGCCTGCGACCGGGTTGGCCGGCCGCGGACCACGGCCCTCGATGGCGAGGCCGATCAGCACCAGGCAGCCGAGCAGCAGGATTCCTGCGCCGGCGGCGGCCTGGCGGCGACGCCTCGGGTTCTGCCAGGGCGAGCGGCGGGAAGCCGCGGCAGAGATCGGTTTCACAGTGCCCGCAGATTATCGGCCCAAGAGTCGATTCAAACAGCCCTTGGAAGAAATTCCACGAAAGTACTTCACATTCTAGTAATTCAGAACATTTACGCGACCGTAGGAATGCGGTGTGTTAGCTGACCGCTCAGGTCAACGCCTGGAGACCGATGACGGAGAGCAGGCGGAGCTTCTCGGCGGCCTCGGTGTTGGGCGCGGCCGTGTACACGACGATGCGCAGATCGCTGCCCGGGACCGCGAGCACGTCGCAGTCGATGGTGAAATCGCCGACCTCGGGATGCCGGATGAGCTTGCGCTCGGTCTGGTGGAAACCGACGACCGGCTGATCCCACAGTTGCGCGAAGTCGTCGTACCGGGTGCGCAGCTCGTCGATCAACCCGCTGAGATCCGCGTCGTGCGGGTAGCGCGCGAGCGACGCGCGCAGATCCGTCACCATCGCGATCCGGAAGTCCCGCTGCTGCTCCGGTGTCTGGACCACGCGATCGCCGGGCGCCACGAAGTGCCGGTAGATGATGTTGCGCCACCACCCGCGCCACTGCGACGAATCGCCGATCATGGCAGCGAACAGCGGATTCCAGGTGATCATCGTCCAGGCGGCGTCGCACACGCACAACGGTGCGCCGTCCAACTGGTCCACGATCCGCTGCACACCGGGCGGGATGTACGCCGAGATCCGTCCGGGCGAGGGCTCGACCTCGCCCGCGAGTACGAACAAATGGTTGCGCTCGGCATCGGACAGCCGGAGCGCCCGGGCCAGCGCGGTCAGTACCTGAGCGGACGGCGAGTCCGACCGGCCCTGCTCGAGCCGGACGATGTAGTCGACCGACAACCCGGCGAGGTGGGCCAACTCCTCACGCCGCAGCCCCGGCGCGCGCCGCTGACCGCCCGCGGGCAGCCCGACCTCCTCGGGCCGCACGCGATCCCGCCACGCGTGCAGCGTCCTGCCGAGCTCACCCATATCCCCAGTATTCCGCGCCCGGTCCGTATCAGCCTGGTACTGCCAATCCCTAGGACATCGCGGGTACTACCTGCTCACCAGTCATGACTGGAGAGTGAAGGCATGACCACGACACTCATCACTGGAGCGAACAGAGGCCTCGGTTACGAGACCGCCCGCCGGCTGATCGAGGCCGGACACACCGTCTACATCGGTGCCCGCGACCCGGAGCGAGGCAAGCAGGCCGCCGCCGACCTCGGCGCGCACTACCTGACCTTGGACGTCACGAGCGACGAGTCCGTCGACGCGGCCGCCGAGCAGTTCGCGGCTGAGGCCGGCCAGCTCGACGTACTGATCAACAACGCGGGCATCCCGGGACCGCGTAAGGACGTCCGGGACTTGACCGCGGACGACTTCCACCAGGTGTTCGACCTGAACGTGTACGGCCCGGTGCGGATGATCCGCCGATTCCTGCCGCTGCTCGAGCGCAGCGACAATCCTGTCGTCGTGAACGTGTCCAGCGGGCTCGGCTCGATCGCGACCTCCGTCGACCCGGCGGCGCACTCGGACGTCGTACCCGTCTGGGTGCCAGCTCCGGCGTACGGCGCCTCCAAGGCAGCGCTCAACATGCTGACCGTGCAGTACGCGCGCCAACTGCCGGACCTGCGGATCAACACCGTCGACCCCGGCTACACCGCAACCGACTTCAACGGCCGAACCGGCTACCAGACCGTCGAGGAAGGCGCAGAGATCATCGTCCGCCTCGCCACCATCACCCCCGACGGCCCAACCGCCGAATACCTAAGCCTGCACGGCACCGTCCCCTGGTAAGGACCGAGGAAATCCAACTGGCTACTAATCTCCAGCGTGCCCCTGTCGACCGCCCGGGGCAACGATGCCGTTGATGAGTACGTCCGCGACCGCCTCGGCGTGGGCCTGGATCTGGGCCTGGTTCGGCCGGACCGGCGCCCCGAGCAGCATCGCCTCGACCGGCCGGGAGTACGGCGCTCCGCCGCCGGCCACCAGCAGGAAGTGCAAGGTCGCGTACGGAATCGGACGGATCCGTCCGGTCTCGACCAGGCGCGCCAGCAACTGCTCGACGCCCGGACGCAGCGGGCTGACGAAACGCTCGAACACGAACCGCACCCGCGGGCTGTCGATCGCGCCCTCATGCTCCATGATCCGCTGCACCTGCGGGTGCGCGGCGGTGAACAGCACCTGCCGGATGATCCCCTCGCGCAGCGCTTCGAGGTCATCGACGGCCGGAGTATGAGCGACCTGCTCCCACGACCGCTCGACCTCGGTCAGGGCATGCTCAATGGCCGCGAACCACAGCCCTTCCTTCGACCCGAAGCGCGCGGTCAGCAACGCATGGCTCACTCCCAACCGCCGGCTGAGCTCCCGCACCGACGTGCCGTCGTACCCGTTCTCGGCAAAAGCCTCGAGCGCCCCCGACAACAGCCTCGCCACGTCGAGTTCTTGGCCGGCGCGCGGACGACCCCGCCCACGCACAGGAGGTGTCGTCATCCGCCCGCCTTCCGGTCACCGGAAATGTCCAGCTGACCAATTATTTTAGGCCAGCTAGCACTCGATGACGTTGACGGCGAGCCCGCCGCGGGAGGTCTCCTTGTACTTGATCTTCATGTCGGCGCCGGTTTCGCGCATGGTCTTGATGACCTTGTCGAGGGTGACGACGTGGACGCCGTCGCCGTGCATGGCCATCCGGGTCGCGTTGATCGCCTTCACCGAGGCCATCGCGTTCCGCTCGATGCACGGGATCTGCACCAGGCCGCCGACCGGGTCGCAGGTCAGGCCGAGGTTGTGCTCCATCGCGATCTCGGCCGCGTTCTCGACCTGTTGCGGCGTACCGCCGAGGACCTCGCACAGACCGGCCGCGGCCATCGAACAGGCGGACCCGACCTCGCCCTGGCAGCCGACCTCGGCGCCGGAGATCGACGCGTTCTCCTTGTAGAGCACGCCGATCGCCCCGGCCGTCAACAGGAACCGGACCGCTCCGTCGTCGGTCGCACCCGGTACGAAGCGCCGGTAGTAGTGCAGTACGGCGGGAATGATGCCGGCGGCACCATTCGTCGGCGCGGTGACGATCCGGCCGCCGGAGGCGTTCTGCTCGTTGACCGCGAGCGCGAACAGGTTGACCCAGTCCATCACCTTCAGCGGGTCCACCGACCACGGATCGTCGCTCAGCCGACGGTGCAACGCGTGCGCCCGGCGCGGCACCTTCAGCCCGCCCGGCAGGATGCCCTCGGTCTCGCAGCCTTCGCGGACGCAGTCCTGCATGACCTGCCAGATCCGCAGCAGCCCGTCGCGGATCTCGTCCTCGGTCCGCCAGGCGAGCTCGTTCGCGAGCATCACCTCGCTGATCGACAGCTGCGACTCGCGACACCGCTCGAGCAGCTCGGCGCCGGTGGTGAACGGGTACTTCAGCGGGGTCGTGTCCAGCACGATCCGGTCCCCGGCGGCCGCGTTCTCGTCGACGACGAATCCTCCGCCGACCGAGTAGTACGTGCGCTCCCGCAGTACTGCGCCGGCTGCGTCGAGCGCGACGAACATCATCCCGTTCGGGTGGTACGGGAGCGCCTTGCGGCGATGCATCACCAGGTCGGTGTTCTCGTCGAACGCGATCTCGTGCTCGCCCGCCAGCACGAGCCGGCCGCGCTCGCGGATCGTCTCGACCCGGGCGTCGACCGAGTGGGTGGCAACGGTCTCCGGGTCGGCGCCCTCGAGGCCGAGCAGGACCGCCTTGTTGCTGCCGTGGCCGTGTCCGGTCGCCCCGAGCGAACCGAAGAGCTGGGACTGGACGGTCGCCGTCGCGGCCAGCAGACCGTCAGCGGCGAGGCCGAGTGCGAAGGTGCGGGCGGCGCGCATCGGTCCCACGGTGTGTGAGCTCGACGGGCCGATCCCGATACTGAACAGGTCGAAGACGCTGATCGCCATCGTGTGGAGGTTCCTTCCGGTCGCCGTTGACCGATTGGTGTCCTCCCCGCTCTGTTGGACCCGACGTCCTCCAGAGATGCCTCACCCGCGCGGTGAAGGTGCCTGAGAGATTCTTGGGGAGAGTTGCTCCTACGGCGCCCAGGTCACGCCTGGGGCTCTCCCGCACGGGTTCATGCGGCTGTTGAATTGAGTGACGGTCTGGACGGTACGGCGGTCTTCGGTACGCCGTCAATCCGGCCACCCCGAACGTCCCCCACGCTTCGATCGGGGTTCACGCGGGGCTCGTCCCTGATGCCCTCAGCAAGCGATTGCCGAAGGATCGAGGACATGACGTTCATCCAACGCGCCCTCACCGGCGCTGTAGTTCTCGGCGTCGCCTCCGCCGGAATCACCACCATCCCCGCATCGGCGACCACTCCGCGAGTGCACTGGACCGACTGCAAACCGGAGGGCAAGGACGACCCCGCCAAGGTGAAGGGCTCGCAGTGCGCGACGCTCCGCCTGCCGGTCGACTGGCGCGACCCCGGTGGACCCACGTTCGACCTCGCGATCGCCCGGCGTACGGCGAAGGTCCCGAGCGAACGCGTGGGCGTTCTGGTCTTCGGCCCGGGTGGTCCCGGCGACTCCGGCGTCGACCGGATCAAGACCGGGATGAGCCGGTTCAGCGCGAACCTGCAGGACCGCTTCGACATCGTCAGCTTCGACCCGCGTGGCATCGCGCGCAGCAACCCGGTGCAGTGCTCGGCCGCTCTGCTCGCCAAGCAGCCGTCGCCGATCATCACCAGCAACGCCGACTTCCGCGCGACGATCAGCTACAACCGGCAGCTCGCCGCGGACTGCCGCGAGAACACCGGCCCGCTGTACGACCACATCGACACCTGGCAGACGGTGCGCGACGTCGACGCGGTACGCCGGGCGCTCGGTGAGTCCACGATCTCGTTCCACGGCAGCTCGTACGGCACGGTGCTCGGGGCGCAGTACGCCGAGACGTACCCGCAGCGGGTTCGCGCGATGGTGCTGGAGAGTGTGAGCGACCACAGTTCGCCGTCGACCCGGGCCTTCCTCGACGACCAGGCGTCCGCGTCGCAGGACTCGTTCGACGAGTTCGTGAAGTGGTGCGACGCGACGGCGAGCTGTTCGCTGCACGGTCGCGATATCCACGCCCTGTGGGCCGATCTGCTCGCGCGTTCGGCGGATCCGTTCAAGCTGAGCTTCACGGTGTTCAGGATGCTCTACGACCCGAAGTGGTCCGCGCTCGCCGACATGCTGGAAGAGCAGGCCACTGCGTCAACTGAGGCGACGCCGACCGGACTGGCGCCGAATCCGCTGGCTGTGTTCTGCCAGGACTGGAACCTTCCGGTCAAGGACTACCGCGAGTACGCCGCCCACCTGCAGCGGCTCGCGCGCAACAACCCGGACATGCGCTACCCCGGTCAGCTGATGGCGGTCTCGATGTGTCTCGGTGCACCGAAGGCGAACAACCCGCAGCACGTGCTGAAGGTCCGCGGGCTGAAGACGCCGGTGCTGCTCGCCAACGCGATCCACGACCCGGCGACCGGCTACAACTGGGCACAGAGTGTCCAGCGTCAGCTCGGCCGGTCCGGCGTACTGCTGACGTACGAAGGCTGGGGACACGGCAGCTACAACAGCAGCCCGTGCATGCAGAGCACGATCGACAACTACCTGATCGCGCGCAACGTGCCGGAGCGTGGCAGCAGCTGTGCCGCAGTACCACCAGTCGGCTGACTCAGACCGGTACGCCGGTGATGTCGAGAACGCGGTCGAGGTGGTCGCCACGGACCAGCCGGCCGGACATCAGCCGGAGCTCGGCGCAGGCAGTCTGTAGCGCCTGCGTCTGCGTCCGGCAGTTGTCGACGTACCAGAACGGGTCGTCGGGCTGCGGATCGTCGGCGTCGTCGATGTCGGCGTACCAGCGCCGGTTTCCGCAGTGAACTACACGCACCTTGAGATTCATGCTGACTACTCCCCGTACCCGGGGATCCTGGGTCCCCCCTGGCCCCAGCCGGGGCCGCCTCGGCCTGGCGCGTGGTTCGCGGCCCCCCACAGCCACGCGCCGGGCCGAGTGCGACCCTCCCCCGCTCTGTACATCGTGCGGCAGGCGGGAATGTTACTGCTTGTGACGGGGTAACTTTGCGCTAGCGGGAGTCACCAAGGTGTGAGCGGGTCCACTGCTCCAGCCCGTCGGTAGTGATCGGCAGATCCTCGGTCAGAATCTCCAGCCGGTCCGGGTGTACGACGACGTTGTCCTCGATCCGGATGCCGATGCCGCGCAGCTCCGGCGGCACGGTCTCGTCGTTCGGGTGGAAGTACAGCCCGGGCTCGACCGCGAGCGCCATACCGGCCTCGATGGTGCCGGCGAAGTACGCCTCCGGCCGGGACGCGTCACAGTCGTGTACGTCGAGGCCGATGTAGTGACCGGTCCCGCAGACGATGTACCGGCGGTGCTGCTGACCGTCCGGGCCCAGCAGCTCGTCGAGCGACGCCTCGAGCACACCCCAGTCCCGCAGCCCTTCGGCCAACACCCGCAGCGCCTCGTACTGGAAGGCGCGGTACGGCGCTCCGACCTTGACGGCCTCGAGTGACGCGAGCTGCGCCTTGTGCACCAGGTCATGCACCTGCCGCTGCGCCGCGGTGTACTCACCGCTCGCCGGGAACGTCCGGGTCACGTCGGCGGTGTACAAGGTGCGGGTCTCGACGCCGGCGTCGAGCAGGATCACGTCGCCCTCGTTCACCGCGCCGTCGTTGCGGACCCAGTGCAGCACCGGCGCGTGGTTGCCAGCAGCAACGATCGAGGCGTACCCGACGCCGTTGCCCGCGGTCCGCGCCCGCCGGTCGAAGGTGCCCTGCAGCCAGCGCTCACCGCCACCACGGATCGCCTCCGGCAGCTCGCGGGCCACGTCGCCGAACGCGAGCACGCTGGCCGCGACCGCCTCGCGCAGCTGGTCGAGCTCCCAGTCGTCCTTGATCCGGCGGAGCTCGGCGAGCGTCTGCCGGAGTGCGTTGCCGTCGGTGGGCGACGTCCGTACCAAGGCGTCCAGCATCGGCTCCACACCGGGGACCGACAGCATGAACGGGACCGCGCCACGGACCGCCGCCGGCAGTTCCTCGATCGGGCGGCAGGCGATCTGCAGCGCGTCCGACCAGTCCTTCAGCCCCGGCACCGGACCGATCCACAACTCGCCGTCGCGCGCGTTCGCGAAGAAGTCCGCCTCGTCCGGCCCGGCGGTCTCACGCAGATACAGCGTCGCGTCGCCGTCTCCAGAGATCACCAGTACGGCGCCCTCGGCCTGGCAACCGGTCAGCCAGACGAAGTCGCTGTCGGCGCGGAACTGGTAGTCGGTGTCGTTCGACCGGACCGGCGCCCGGCCGGCCGCGAGCGCGATCCGCCGTCCTGGCAGCGCCGCGGCGAGCTTCCGCCGATGCGCCGCGGCCGCTTCGGCGAGCCCCTCCGGCACCGAGACGGAGCGGTCCACCTGCCCCCAGCCACGCGAGATGAAGTCCCGGAACCCCTTGGCGTCGATGGGGCGGTACGACTTCGGCGTCTGGTCGGCCCGGGCGTCATCGGTCATGAGCTGTGCTCCCCTTTGCAACTGACGGTTTCACTCATCAACTCAGGTTTCTGTCGGGGTTCGCAAGCCCTTATCCGGCTATCGCGCGCGGAAGGCCGCGAGGATGGCTTGCTCGGAGTGGAGCAGGTACTCGTAGAGGTCGGTCGCGGCCTCGTCGTACTTGCGAGCCTCGAGGAGCTCGAACAGCGCGCGGTTCCGCTCGATGTAGGGCTCATGTAGTTCGCGTGGCGTCGCGATCACGTGGAAAAGGAGTCGTAGCTCCGCGAGCAGTCGACCCGTCATCGCGTCCATTCGCGAGCTGTCGGCCAGACCGATCAGGTGCTGATGGAAGCGCATGTTCGCCGTACCGACCGCCGGCCATCGGTCCGCGCGAGCGGCTGCCTCGGCGGCCTCGACGTCGTCCTGCAGCGGCTCCAGGCGGCTCGCCGGCAGTTCCGGGTCGCGGTCGGCAAGACCGCGGACAACGTCCACCTCGAGGACCCGGCGGAGCCGGTACAGGTCGACCACGTCATGCTCGTCCAGCTCCGGTACGAACACTCCACGGTGCAGCTTGTAGACCAGCAGCCCTTCGTGAGTCAGCAGCCGGAAGGCCTCGCGCAACGTGTTCCGGCTGACCTCCAGGACCTCGGTCAGCTCGACTTCGGAGAGCTGGGCGCCGGGCGGCAGCGCACCTTCGGTAATACTGCGGCGCAGGATGTCCGCGGCCCGCTCGGCCGAGCTGCTGCGGTCCAGTCGCGCGACGTCGGCCGCGACGGTCCGCAGCCAGGCCTGCCGTTCGGTCTCGCCCCCACCCGTACTCATCTCCGCATCATCCCGCACCGGAGGGACGAGGAAAAGTAGAACAAGCCTCTTGCAGGATTGTTGAACAATCCTTACGCTCAAGTGCATGGATCTCAACGCGGATCTGGGTGAAGGATTCGGTTCCTGGTCGGTGGGTGACGACTCGGCGCTGCTCGACGTCGTGACGAGCGCGAACGTGGCCTGCGGGTTCCACGCCGGCGATCCGTCGATCATGCGGCGGGTGACGGCCGAGGCGGTCGAGCGCGGGGTCGCGATCGGGGCGCATGTCGGGTACGCCGACAAGGCGGGCTTCGGACGGCGATTCGTGGACATCGAGCCAGCCGCGCTGCGGGACGAGGTGGTCTACCAGATCGGTGCGCTGGACGCGTTCGCCCGGATCGCTGGTGATCGGGTGCGGTACGTGAAGCCGCACGGCGCGCTGTACAACACGATCGGCCACCATCGCGAGCAGGCCGCCGCGGTTGTCGCGGCGGTTGCGGAGTACGACAAGTCGCTTCCGGTGCTGGGGCTGCCTGGCTCTGCCTGGCTCGAGCTCGCGGCCGAGGCCGGTTTGTCCGCAGTACATGAGGCCTTTGCGGACCGTGCGTACACACCCTCTGGGACTTTGGTGTCGCGGCGCGAGGCCGGTTCCGTGCTGCACGATGCGGACGAGATCGCGGCCCGGTGTACGGCGATGGCGACCGGGCAGCCGATTCAGGACAACGCGGGTGGCTCGTTGGTGGTCGAGCCGGCGTCGATCTGCGTGCACGGCGACACCCCGGGCGCGGTCGACATCGCTCGGCGGGTGCGTGGTGCGTTGGAGGGAGCGGGCGTCATGTTGAGCCCGTTCACCGGCTGATGCGGATCCTCCCGGCGGGTGATCGGGCGCTGCTGGTCGAGCTCGACGATCTCGACGAGGTGATCGGGTACTACACCGCGCTCGCCGCGGATCCGCCGGCGGATGTGATCGACATCGTCCCGGCCGCGCGCACCGTGCTGGTCACCACAACCGGCGACCTCGCCACCTTGTCGCGAACCCTGCACGATCTGACTCCCTCCGCCGACAGCCGGACAACCGGCGATCTCATCCACATCCCGGTGATCTACGACGGTGCCGACCTGGGTGACGTCGCCGACCTCCTCGGCTGTAGCAAGGACGACGTGATCGGCCGCCACACCGCCGACGAGTGGACCGTCGCCTTCTGCGGCTTCGCCCCGGGATTCGGCTACCTGACGTCGGCCGGCGACTGGAACATCCCTCGCCGGTCATCACCCCGGACGAAGGTCCCCACCGGCGCGGTCGCGTTGGCCGGCGAGTTCAGCGGCGTCTACCCGCGCGAGTCCCCCGGTGGATGGCAGTTGATCGGCCGCACCACGGCGAAGATCTTCGACCAGGAACGCGATCCGGCCGCACTGTTCCATCCCGGCCGTAGGGTCCGATTCGTCGACGCGGGTCGTGGATGAGCAGCCTGACCGTTCTCGAACCGGGGCCGTTGGCAACGATCCAGGACCGCGGACGAGCCGGCCAGGCAGCGCTCGGCGTACCGACCTCGGGGGCTTGCGACAGGGCGGCGTACGAGCTGGCGAATCGGTTGGTCGGCAATGCCGCCGGGGCTGCGGCGATCGAGGTGACGTTCGGCGGACTGGTCGTGCACGCCGACGTCGACCTCGTCGTCGCGATCACCGGCGCCCCGTGCACCGGCGTGCCTTTGAATGCTCCCGCCACGCTGCGGGCGGGACAACTGCTGCACCTCGGTGCACCGCTCACGGGTCTGCGGACGTACGTCGCCATCCGCGGCGGCGTCGACGTACCGCCGGTCCTCGGCTCGCGCTCCACCGACCTGCTGTCCGGTCTCGGTCCTTCGCCGCTCGTCGCGAGCCAGACGGTTCCGATCGGTCGGCCGGTTGAGCCGATGCCTGGGGTCGATCTCGCTCCGGTCGCACATCCAGCCGGCGGCCAGGTCGTACTGCGGGTGACGCCGGGACCACGGCGGGACTGGTTCACCGATGCCGGATGGCAGGCCCTCGTCTCGCAGACCTACCAGGTCAGCAGCAATAGCAACCGCGTCGGCGTACGCCTCGACGGCACGCCCTTGGAACGCGCGCGGTCCGGCGAGCTGGCCAGCGAGGGCATGGCCCGCGGCGCCATCCAGATCCCACCCTCCGGCACCCCCGTCATCTTCCTGGCCGACCACCCCGTCACCGGCGGCTACCCAGTCATCGCGTACGTCGCCGACGCCGACCTGGACGCCTGCGCGCAGGTGCGGCCCGGCCAGCCGGTCCGTCTACTCGGTCTGTAGCGACTGACCGGTCGCCTGGAAGCGGCGGAGGTACTCGGTCGGCGTGATGCTGAGATGTCGGGCGAAGGCGCGGCGTAGGGTTTCGTCGCTGCCCAGGCCGCTGAGTCGGGCTGCTTTGGTGATGCTGTGGCCGTCGAGCAACAGCTGCTGCGCCCGGTCGAGTCGCACTCGCTCGACCCAGCGGCCCGGCGTGGTGCGGAACTCAGTCCGGAACAAGCGGGTCAGGTGCCGCGGACTGACCGCTGCGGATGCCGCGAGCTTCGGCAGGGTGTGGTCGCCCGCGGGATCCGCTACGACGGTTTCGGTCACCATCCGCAGCGGATCGCTGCGGGCCGGCGGCGTCTCCAGCGCGACCGAGAACTGCGACTGTCCGCCGGGCCGTTGCAGGAAGACCACCAGCTCGCGGGCGGTTGCCCGGGCCAGAGCGGCGCCGTAGTCGGCCTCGACGAGTGCGAGCGCGAGGTCGATGCCCGCGCTGATGCCGGCCGACGTCACGTAGCGCCCGTCGGTGATGTGCAGCGCGTCGGACTCGACGATCACCTTGGGGTACTGCCGTGCCATCGCGGCCGCATGCCGCCAGTGCGTCGTCGCCCGCCGTCCGTCGAGGAACCCGAGCTCTGCGAGGACAAACGCCCCGCTGCACACCGACGCAACCCGGCTCGCCCGCTCCGCGGCGGTTGCTGTCACACGCAGGAGCTCATCCGGCATGCCATCGACGAGCTGATCAGCTCCGGCCACCACAACCGTGTCGACCGGGCCGACCTCTGCCGCGGCGATCACCCCGGCCAGCACCAGACCCGACGACGTCGTCACCTGGCCTTTAGAGGCCGAGACCAGGAGCGTTTCGTAGCACCCTTTCCGGATCTGATTCGCCTGGTGCAGGACCTCGAGCGGCCCGCTCACGTCGAGCAGCGTCACGCCGTCGTACACGACGAAGGCGACCCGGTGTGTCCGAATCTGTGGTTCATCTGGCGATAGGGACATGGCGCCAGCGTAGCTCTCGCCGCGAGCCTGGAGCCATGACCGAAACCATCGCCGGGGTGAGCATCCCGGACAGCAAGCTCGCTCAGGAAGCAACCGAACTAGTGCGGGCGGCCGCGTCGCCACTTCTCTTCGACCACTCGCGCCGCGTCTACCTGTTCGGCGCCCTCCGCGGCTCGGGCCTCGGGCTCACCTTCGACGCCGAACTGCTGTACGTCGGGGCGATGTTCCACGACCTCGGTCTGACCGAGCGCTACCGCCGTACCGATCAGCGTTTCGAGATCGACGGCGCGGACGAGGCTCGGCGGTTCCTCGTCGGGCACGGCATCACGGGCGACGCCGCCGACCGGGTCTGGACCGCGATCGCCTTGCACACCACGCCGGAGATCCCGCTCCACCTGCCCGCCGAGATCGCGCTCGTCACCCGGGGCGTCGAGCTCGACGTCCTCGGCCTCGGGTACGACGCCATCTCCGAAGACCAGCGCACCGCCGTCACCGACGCCCATCCCCGCCCCGACTTCAAGAACCGGATCCTCGCGGCCTTCACCGAGGGCATCGAGCAGCGCCCGTCGACAACGTTCGGCAACGTGAAGTCCGACGTACTCGAACACTTCGTCCCCGGTTTCCACCACACCGACTTCGTCGACGTCATCAAGAACTCGCCCTGGCCCGAGTAGGACCTTGCTTGTCCGGGGACGGTGGACGGGTAAGGATGTGCGGTATGACGGAGAGTTCCGGAGCTCCAGGTATCGACAGCGCTGTCCCCCCGAGCGGCACCGGCTGCGTCGAGTGCCTGGCAGTCGACGGTTGGTGGTTCCACCTCCGCCGGTGCGCCGAGTGCGGTCACATCGGCTGCTGTGACTCCTCCCCCGCCCAGCACGCTTCCGCCCACGCGGCCGAGTCCGGGCACCCGATCGTCCGCAGCTTCGAGCCGGGCGAGGACTGGTTCTGGCACTACGGCGAGTCGGAGTACTACAACGGCCCCGAGCTCGCCCCACCAACCTCCCGCCCCGAAACCCAACCGGTCCCCGGCGGGAACGTCCCAGCAGACTGGCAGACCAAGCTCCACCGCTGAGCCGGGCCAGTGGCCGACGTGTCCGGCGATATCGTCGTCGGTGACTCCACCGCGCCTTTCGTCGTCTCGCGGCCGTACCTGAACTTCCGGATCAGCGGCGGCGACTACGAATACAAGACCTGCTTGAACGTCGTTGTGAACGGACGGATCGTCCGCACCGAGACGGGCCGTGCGACCGAACTGCCGCACGCAGCGTCCTTCGATCTGACGGAGTGGCTCGGCCAGGAGGCGTACCTGGAGATCGTCGAGGAGGCCGGTTATATCCGCGTGAGCGACGTCGTGCTCAGCTCGACACCGAGCGTCGTCACGGCTCGGTCCCCGTTGTACCAGGAAGCGCTGCGTCCGCAGCTCCACTTCACCGCCCGGCAGTGGGCGATGCACCGGCTGAACCCGGTCGAGCGTGAGGAGGGCTGGCTCAACGACCTGAACGGGCTGGTCTTCCACGACGGCGAGTACCACCTGTTCGCCCAGCGCTGGAACAAGTGCTGGATCCATGCCGTCAGCAACGACCTTCTGCACTGGACCGAATTGGAGCCGGCGTTCTTCGAGGAGTCCCTCGACACCGGCGTACAGTCGGGCAGCTGCGTGGTCGACCACGACAACACCTCGGGCCTCGGCGAGCCCGGCGCCGAACCGCCGATGGTCGCCTTCTGGTCGCGCAACGACAACCGCTCGCAGTGCGTCTCGTACAGCCTGGACCGCGGACGGACCTGGGCGCACTACGCCGGCAACCCGATCATGGACCTGCCGGAGCGCGATCCGATGGTGTTCCGCGATCACCGGCGGTCCCAGTGGGTGATGGTGCTGTACGGCGACGACCGCTACCACCTGCTGCGCTCAGACGACCTGTTGCACTGGGAGTCGCTGGACAGCTCGATCTCGAACAGCTTCGAGTGTCCGGACTTCTTCGAGCTCGGGGTGGCCGGCTCGGACCAGTCTCGTTGGGTGCTGGTCCGCGGCGACGGGCGGTACTCGATCGGCAGTTTCGACGGCCGGACCTTCGTCGAGGAGACCGGGCAGTTGCAGGTCGACGGCGGGCCGCACTTCTACGCGACCCAGAGCTGGGCGGCCGGCAGCACGGCGGAGCCCCGGCGGATCCAGGTCGCGTGGATGCGCGGCGGCCGGTACCCGAACATGCCGTTCAACCAGCAGGTGAGCCTTCCCTGCGAACTCTCCTTGCACCGCACCGATGACGGTCTGCGGATGTACCGCACGCCGGTGCCCGAACTGGAGAGCCTGGCCCGAAGTCGTCACAGCTGGTCCACCCGCGTGCTGGTTGCAGGCAGTCCGTGGCGGATCGGTACGGCGTGGCCGTTGCTCCGGATCACCTGTGCCGTCACCCTCGCGCCGGAGGGCGAACTGGCGCTCGACATCTGCGGTACGCGCGTCACGGTGACGTCGGACCGCATCGCCGTACTAGATGGCGAACAGCCGACGATCACCGCGCTCACCAAGCTCGACGTCGTCGTCGACACGACCTCCGTCGAGGTCATCGCGAACGACGGCGAGGCCTCGTTGACGGCCTGTGTCCAGCCGGGTCACTACGACCTGACACTCACCGCTTCAGTCGCCGACTGCACAGTCGGCGATCTCGAAGTCGTCGAACTCGATTCGATCTGGCCGTCCGTCTAGAGCACGAAGCCGGTCGGGAACGGGTCGTCGGGGTCCAGTAGGTAGTTGGCGGTACCGGTGATCCAGGCTCGGCCGGTGACTGTGGGGATTACGGCGGGGTACGGGCCGACGGTGGTTTCTTCGATCAGGCGGCCGGTGAAGCGGGTGCCGATGAACGATTCGTTGACGAAGTCGGTGTCGAGGGCGAGATTGCCGCGGGCGTGCAGCTGGGCCATCCGGGCCGAGGTGCCGGTGCCACACGGCGACCGATCGAACCAACCGGGGTGGATCGCCATCGCGTTGCGGGAGTCGGCGCCGTTCTCGCCAGGTGCGGTGAACTGGACGTGCTTACATCCATTGATGCCCGGGTCGAGTGGATGCACCGGACGATCCGCGGCGTTGATCGCGTCCATGATGTCCAGGCCGGCTTGCAGGATCCGGTCCTTCTCGGCGCGGTCGAACGGGATGCCGAGCTGCTCCAACGGCAGGATCGCGTAGAAGTTCCCGCCGTACGCCAGGTCGTAGGTCACCGTTCCCAACCCCGGGACCTGCACCGAGGCGTCCAGTACATGGCTGTACGACGGCACGTTGCGCAACGTCACGTGCTCCGCGCGACCGTTGCTCACAGCAACATCGACGACGACCAGGCCGGCCGGGGTGTCCAGGCGGACCTGGGTCACCGGCTCGGTCACCTCGACCATGCCAGACTCGACCAGCACGGTCGCGACGCCGATCGTGCCGTGGCCGCACATCGGCAGCAACCCGGAGACCTCGATGTACAGCACACCCCAGTCCGCGTCGGACCGGGTCGGCGGCTGCAGGATCGCGCCACTCATCGCGGCGTGACCACGCGGCTCGTTCATCAGGAACAACCGCAGGTCGTCCAGGTGCTTCTCGAAGTACTCGCGCCGCTCCGCCATTGTCGCGCCCGGGACGACGCCGACCCCGCCGGTGACGACGCGGGTCGGCATGCCCTCGGTGTGCGAGTCGATCGCGGTGATCGTCCGGACGGACCTCATGCCAGGGACTCCACTGCTTTCTTCATGTCCTGCTCCAGTTGCGCGACGTGCTCGGGGACGAGTGGCCCCCGCGGCGGTCGGCACGGTCCGCCGAACCGTCCGACGTAGTCCATGCCGTACTTGATCGCCTGGACGAACTCGGTCCGCGAGTCCCACCGGAACGCCGCGACCAGCGGCTCGTACAACGCCCGGGCCTCTTCCAGCTTGCCCTGCACGGCGAGGTCGTACAAACGGACCGATTCCTTCGGGAACACGTTCGGGAAGCCGGCGAACCAGCCGGTCGCACCCATCAGCAGCGCCTCGAGCGTCAGGTCGTCCGCGCCCGCGATCACCGCCAGGTCCGGCGCGAGCTCGCGGATCTCCAGGATCCGGCGGACATCACCAGAGAACTCCTTCACCGCAACAATGTTCTCGATCTCGGCGATCTCGGCGAGCAGGTCCGGGGTCAGGTCGACCTTCGTGTCGATCGGGTTGTTGTAGACCATCACCGGCAGTCCGGCCTTCGCGACCTCGGTGAAGTGGTTGATCACCTCGCCACGGTTCGCCCGGTACATCGTCGGCGGCAGGCAGAGCACGCCGTCCGCGCCGTCCTCGGCAGCCTTCTCCGCCCAGGCTCGCGCCTGATGCGAACCGACCCCGTGGACACCGACGACCACGACACCGTCGTCACCGACCGCCTCGATCGCGGTCCTCGCCACCGCGCGGCGCTCGTCGTCGGTGAGCGACGAGTACTCGCCCAGCGAACCGTTCGGCCCGACACCGCGGCAGCCGTTGTCGACCAGCCAGCGGCAGTGCTCGGCGTACTTGTCCAGGTCTGGACGCAACCCCGCCGGCGCCGACGCATCCTCGGCGTACGGCAGTGCGGTCGCGACGATCACGCCGTCCAACTTCTCGCTCATAAATTCTCCTCAGCTTGAGCTAGATCCCGCAGCCTCACTGGTACGGCGATCGGTCGTTTCATGCTTGGTTTCGGTACGTCGCCCGGCCCGGCCAGCAACGCGGCGACGTTGCGCGAGCAAACTCGCCCCTGACACATCCCCAGCCCCGCCCGACTGCTCAACTTCAACGCCCGCCCGTCCCCCAGCCCACGATCCCCGGCAGCCGCCTCAATCTCTCCCCGGGTGACTTCCTCACACCGACAGACAACCGTCTCCGCATCACTCCAGCTCTTCCAGCCATCCCGCACGGGATACGCACGCCCCAGAGCCCCCGCAAACCGCCGCCCCCGAACAACAGCCGCCCGAACACCATCCTCCAGAGAAGCTGAGTGTGTGCCGAGGGCGTGGTGGGCTGCGGCGAGGCCTGCGAGGGTGCCTTCGGCGGTGGAGAGGGCGGCGCCGCCGATGCCGGTTAGTTCGCCGGCGGCGTAGATGCCGGGGGTGGTGGTCTGTTGGTTGGCGTCCACGGCTACCGCTGGGCCGCCGTCGGGGCCGGTGGTGATTGCGGCACGGGCGGAGACGGCAAGCTCGAGGTTGGCGGTGAATCCGAAGCCTACGCAGACGGCATCTGCGTCGACGCGGCGTTCACTGCCGGGGATGGGCCGCCACGCAGAGTCGAGGCGAGCGACGGTGACGGCTTCGACGTGACACATGCCGTGCGCGGCGATCACAGTCGAGCCGTGGCGGAGCGGAACGCGGTGTCGCGCGAGCAGAGCGCCGTACCCGACGGCTTCACGAAGCTTGCCGGGGGCAACCAACGGATCGGTCGCCCAACCCTTGCGAACTGTTGTCAGCGAGTTGGCCTCGAGCAGCTCGACGACGTGTGCGCCGACTCCGATCAGGGACTCAGCGACAGGAAGCAGGAACGGTCCGGTGCCCGCGACCAGGACGCGTCGCCCGATCGCGATGCGTTGTCCTTTGGCGAGAGCTTGGGCCGCACCGGCCGTGTAGACACCGGGCAGATCCCAACCAGGGAAGGGAAGAACGCGGTCGTACGCACCGGTCGCCAGCACCACAGCCCCGGCATCGATCGGGAACGGCTGCCGACCGGCCGCGTCCGCCGGACCCTGCTGCGCCCACAGGCGAAGGTCCTCGATCGCCCAGATCGATGTCTCCGGGAGGTACGTGATCCGCGGGTGACTGGTCAGGCGATCCCGCTGGTCCGCGAACGTCCGCCATTCGTGCTGAATGCGCTCCGGACGACGAGCGGCGAACTCCGCCGGAAGCTGCCGGTTGTACTGACCGCCAACAGACCGCCCGTTGTCGACGAGCAGCACCTCAGCTCCAGCATCCGCCGCAGCCAGCGCAGCCGCGACCCCCGCCGGACCCGCACCCACAACGACCACCTCGGAAGCACGCGCCCGGCCCGCCGAGCCGACCCGCTGGTCCCGGCCGGCGTTCGGAGACTGCACCGCTGTGGCTTCAGGAGGTGAGGTAGCAGGTAGGACGGCGCCGGTTTGGGTTGTGATGGCGTCGCCGTTGGTGATTGTGCGTTGGCAGGCGCGTACGTCGGCGAGACCGTTGATCGTGACCAGACAGTCCTGGCAGGCGCCGATGCCGCAGAAGGTCCCCCGGGGACGGTTGTGGACGCGAGTGGTCCGCCAGGTGTCGCGACCGTTGGCAAGCAGTACGGCGGCCACCGTCTGACCGGTATGAGCCGTGACCGGGTGCCCGTCGACGCTGACGTCCACAGCAGGCGGCGTACCAACCCCAGCCGGATCGCCCGAGCGCGGGCGTAAATAAGCAGTCATCGCGCGATCACCGCCGGGCGGTCGACTCGGAAGGGTGATGGGTCCAAATGCGGGGCGAGGCCGAGGAACAGCTCCGTGATCAGACGGCCCGTCGCAGGCGCGAGCCCGATGCCGGCGCCTTCGTGACCGGTGGCGTGCCACAACCCGAGCACCCGTGGATCCGCACCGATGACCGGCAAATGATCCGGTGCGTACGGACGGAATCCGCCGTACGCACGCATCACCGGCACATCGCCCAGGAACGGGAACAAGCCGACTGCCTTCCGCGCGAGCTCCCGCAGCACCCGCACGCGGACCGCGTCGTCGAACCCGACTCGCTCCCGACTGGACCCGATCAACACCGTCCCAGCCCGAGTCGACTCGACCACCGTGGACGTCTGCAGTTCCGCGTCGCCACTCCCGACCGCGCCGACGTAGTCCGCGTCATACACCTTGTGGCGCACGCACTCCGGCAGCGGCGCAGTCACCAAAACCATCCCCCGCCGCGGCAGCACCTCGATCGGCGCACCCGCCGCTGCACCGAACGCACCGGCCCACGGCCCGCACGCATTCAGCACCGCACCACACGCGATGTCACCGTCCGACGTATCCACGCCGACCACCCGCCCACGGGACTGCCGCACGCCGATCGCGTTGACGCCGGACCGCACCTCACCACCACGCTCGCGAACCATCGCCAGCAAAGCCGTCGCCGCCAACACAGGTTGGACCTGCGCGTCATCCGGATAGTGCACCCCGACCGTCACCCGTGGCGTGATCAGCGGCTCGAGGTCGAACACCTCAGCCGGCGTGATCACCCGCGCCACGACCCCAGCCTCACGCTGCTTCACCGCGAACGCGGTCAACGGCTCCGGATCCCCGGTCGCCACCACGACGCCGCCCTTGGCCTCCCACTCCACGTCGGCCACCCGCTCCGACAACCGCCCGCGGACGACGTCCCACTCCGCACGCGAGGCGATCGCCAGGTCGAGCTCCGGCCCCGGCTCCTTGTCCGAGACGAGCACATTGCCCTCGCCGGACGCCGTCGTACCCGCGGCCGGACCGTCGCGGTCGATCACCAGCACCCGCACCCCGGCCGCCGACAACGCGTCCGCGCACGCTGCCCCGACCATGCCCGCGCCGACCACCACGACGTCGGGTGTCACGGACCGGTGCATGACGGCGCTCCTCGATGGTCGTTCGCTAAAATGAACGATATCGAGAGTACGCGCGATTCCGGCGACCGGTCAATGCACTCAACCGGCCCTCTCCCGGAACTCTTCCGGAACTATCCCGGCAGATGCGGTCCACCAGCGGCCGTCGGGTACACATCCGGCGGATACTCGAGCAGCAGCACCGACCGCACCGGCCCGTCCACCGCCTCATAGCCGTGTGCCCCGGCCGCCCGGAAGGCCAGGTAGTCGCCCGGCCCCAGTTCCTCCGTCTGCCCGTGTGTATTGATGCGCAGGCGACCAGCCAGGACGATGTGGTGCTCGGTCCCGGGATGACCGTCGGAGTGCTGTACGGCGTCCGGCCGGATCTCCTGGTTGTAGATCTCGAACAGCCCACCCGGGTGCTCCAGCCGCCGGAGCATCCGCAGGTCGATCGCGTCACCGGACAGTACGTCGACGTCCGCGGACCGCACGAGCACCACGTCGGCGGCCCGCGTCTCGGCCAGCAGAGCCGACACCGGTACACCGAGAGCGTTCGACAAACTGAACACTGTCTCGATCGTGGGGTTGCCCGCACCGGACTCGAGCTGCGACAGCGTCCCCTTCGCGATCCCGGACCGGCGAGCCAGCTCGGACAGCGAGATGCCCTGCTCGTCCCGCCGCGCCCGCAGGTTCGTCCCAAGCAGCTTTCCCGCACCCATCGTCACAGCCCGGAGCATGCCATATTCAATGGCCGCGCCTCCGGCACGGCGGGTCCCGGGGCCTTGGCTCCCGTCCTTCCCTCGTCGCTCCGGTCGCGTCGCTCCCTGCGCTCCTCAGTCCAGGACGGGAGGCCCCGTGACCAATCACGGGATGATGCCGCGTCTGCGCAGGTCGGCGAAGATCTCGTAGAACATCTGCTCGGTCTCGACGTACTCGTGGAAGCCGGCTCGCCGGGACTTCGATGCGTCGGCGAAGAAGTCGTAGTCCCAGCCGAACACGAAGTCCGCGAACGGCCATGACGACATCTCCTCGAACGATGTCGCGGCCAGCCCGTGGGTGGCCTGCATCTCCTTCCACAGCGGCTCCTTGTCCGCCATCACGTCCTGCAACGACATCTGCAACGGCGGCGCCGCCTCCAGCCCGAACCAAGCGGCCAGCCGCGGCCACAACTCGTTCCAGCGGAACAGGTCGCCGTTCGTGATGTTGAACGCCTGGTTCGCCGCCGCCGGCGCGGTCGCCGCCCATACCGTTGCCTTCGCCAACAATCCCGCATCGGTCAGCTCGAGCAGCGCGTCGTACGCACCAGGCTTGCCAGGAAACCTCAGCGGTACGCCGAGTTCCTTCGAAATCGACGCGTACACAGCAATCGCCACCGCCAGATTCATCGGGTTCCCCAACGCGGCGCCACCAACCACGGACGGCCGCAAGGCCGACCACGTCCACGCCTTGCCCTGCTGACGATCCTCCAGGAACCGTTGCTGGTCGACGTTGAACTCAGGCGGCAGGTGCGGCGGATCATCCTCCCGCGCCGGCGTCTTGAACGGCCCAAGATGTGCGCCGTAAACCTTGTAGCCCTGCATCAGACTGACGTGCTGCAGCCCACCCGCGACCGGTTCGATCGCGTCGACCACGTTCACCAGCATGGCCAGATTCGGCGCGACCAGCTCGGCCCAGGTCGGCCGGTCCTGGTACGCGACGTAGAACACGTGCGTCACCTCAGTCAGCCCGGACAACTGCCTCCGAGTGTCGTCCGGATCGAGCAGATCCACAGCGACGTGGCGAACCCGGCCAGGTACATCGACCCCGCCGCGACGGGACAGCCCGATCACCCGCCAATCCGGCAGTGACGCCAGATGCTCGACCAGATTCGTCCCGATCACTCCGCGAGCACCCACGACCAGCGCGACTTTGTCCATGCAGACAGCCTTGCCGACCTGCGGAGATAAATCCAAGGCACAGTTTTCACCGACGCCATAAACTCAGCTCATGGCAACCCTTCGGCAGCTCGAGTACTTCGTCACGGTGGTGGACCAGGCCTCGTTCACCAAGGCCGCCGAGATCATGCACGTCACGCAGCCGGCCCTCTCCCACCAGATCCGATCCCTCGAACGCTCCGCCGGCGGCCCGCTCCTGGAGCGACTGCCCCGCACCATCCGGCTCACCCCGACCGGACGCGCCATGCTCCCGCACGCCCGCGCTGCCCTCGCCGACGCCGAGCGTGCACGCTGTGCAGCGAGACAAGCCGCCGGACTCGAGGTCGGCGAGTTGCAGATCGCCACGCTCTACTCGATCACCCTCGGCGTGCTGCCCAAGGCTCTTCGCCGCTGGCGGCAGACCCACCCCGACGTCGGCATCCGACTCTTCGAGCACCGCCACACCGACGAGCTGATCGAGGCGATGTACGCCGGAGAAGCCGACCTGGCCGTCGGCCCGGAGCCGGCGAACTGGACCGGAGTCAGCCGCACGATCGGCACCGAGGAGCTAGTCGTCGTGGTCGCCTCGGACGATCCCGCCGCTACCGGCGACACCGTGAAGCTGCAAGACCTCGCCGACCGCGCCTGGGTCCACTACGCACCGGGCCACGGACTCGCCGACGTGCTCGACCGCGCGTGCGCGCAAGCGGGCTTCGAGCCGCGGATCGCCGTACGCACCGAACAGACCGCTGCCGCGCCGGCTCTTGCCGCCGCTGGTCTCGGACCCGCTCTGGTCCCCGACAACATTCTCGACAACGTCCTGCCGCGAGGCGGCCACATCCTCCGCCCGGATCCACCCGTCTGCCGCACGCTCACGGCGTACACCCGCGGCGAACCCGACCCGCTGGCAGCAGCGTTCATCGACCTCCTCGTTTGGGGTGATCATCCCGCGGGCACGCGGAGGTGATGGCTGACGAAGAATCGGACGGCACTGTCCTCCTTGCCGGTACGGCGAACCTGGCGATAGCGATCGCCAAGATCGTCGCCGGCCTGCTGTCCGGATCCACCGCGCTGCTCGCCGAGGCCGCGCACTCCGTCGCCGACACGCTCAACCAGGTCTTCCTGCTGGCCGCCCTGCACCGCAGCCGGAAACCAGCCGACAGCCGGCACCCGTTCGGGTACGGGATGGAGCGGTACTTCTGGTCGCTGCTGGCCGCGGTCAGCATCCTGGTCCTCGGCGCCGGGTTCTCGATCACCGAGGGACTGCGCTCGATCTTCGCTCCAGAGCCGATCGCGGCGCTCGCGGTGATCTACTCGGTGCTCGGGCTCTCGTTCGTCTTCGAGGGGAGTTCCTTGCTTCGCGCGATGCTGCAGATCCGCCGGGAGGCCCGCGAAGCCGGCGTACCGCTGCTCACCCAGCTGCGTGGCGCCGAGCCGGCGGTGAAGACCGTGGCCTTCGAGGACTCGGCCGCGCTGATCGGACTGCTGATCGCGGCCGCCGGCGTGACGCTGTCGGTCATTACCGGCAAGCACTTCTGGGACGGCGCCGCGTCGATCGTGATCGGCCTGCTCCTGATCATCGTCGCGTTCACCCTCGGCCGGGACAACAAGACCATGCTGATAGGCCGCGCCCTACCGGCCGACACCCAGCGCGAACTGCGTGAGCTGATCGCAAGCGCCCCAGGCATCGACGCAGTACTCGAGCTGCTCACCCTTCAGCTGGCGCCGGACCAGGTCCTGGTTGTCGCGACCGTCGACCTGGACGACTCCGAGACCACTGGCGCTGCTGTCGAACAGCTCGCCGAGAAGATCGACGTACGAGTGCGTGAGGCGTTCCCGATGGTCCGGCACCTCTATCTCGACCCGACTCCCGCGGAGGGGCGCGTCAACGCTGGTCGTGACCCCAGTTCGCCACGATGACGGCGATCGGTGGCAGTACGGCGGCGACCGCGCTCATCCCGATCGCAGCCGGTATCGAGAACAGTCGTACGACGAACCACGCCAGGCCGATCAGCGTCAGGCAGCTGCCCATCAGCCAGTAGTAGGCCTTCCGGTTGTCCCACCCGCGGGCCATGTCAGACCGTCAACGGGAGCTTCCCCAGCGCGTTCACCAGTGGGGAGAGCTCGGGTAGATCGGCAGCCTTCTGCAGTGCAGACGTCAGTACGGCGTCGTGGGTCGGCTGGGCCTGGTCCAGTAGGTCGCGGCCGGCCTCGGTGACCTCGGTGTAGATGCCACGCCGGTCGGTCGGGCACAGATACCGCTCCAGCAGCTTGCGGTCCTCCAGCCGGTTCACCAGGCGGGTAGTAGCTGACTGGCTGAGCACCACAGCGTTGGACAGCTGGTTCATCCGCAGGTGGTAGTCGTCCTGCCGCGCCAGCACGTCCAGCACGCTGTACTCACTCACGGACAGGCCGTGCTGCTTCTGCAGCGCGCGCTCCAGCTCGTCCTCGATCCGGGCGTGCAGTGCCGCCAGAGTGCGCCACCCCTGCGCCCGCGCCTCCGCGGCGTCATCCGGTAGTCCCACGACACCTCCACTTGAACTTCACCCTTGCATGCGCAATCATAGCGCTTGTGCAATAGCCCGCGTCTGCAACTATCGCGCACGCCGGTAACAGTCATAAGACTACATTCGGAGGAGCTTCATGCCAGCGGCTCTGCTCGCGCTCGCCATCGGTGCGTTCGGGATCGGTACCACCGAGTTCGTCATCATGGGCCTGTTGCCCGAGGTCGCCACCGACTTCGGCGTCAGCATCCCGTCCGCCGGCCTGCTCATCTCGGGCTACGCGCTCGGCGTCGTGGTCGGCGCGCCGCTGCTGACCGCGATCGGCTCCAAGGTCTCGCGTAAGACCGTGCTGATCGCACTGATGGGCGTCTTCATCGTCGGCAACGTGCTGTCCGCGCTCGCTCCGACGTACGGCGTTCTGATGACCGGACGGATCGTGGCCGCGCTGTCCCACGGGGCGTTCTTCGGAGTCGGCTCGGTTGTCGCGGCGTCGCTGGTGCCGAAGGCGAAGCAGGCGAGTGCGATCGCGATGATGTTCACCGGACTGACGGTGGCCAACGTGCTCGGCGTACCGGGCGGGACCGCGCTCGGACAGCACTTCGGCTGGCGGTCGACGTTCTGGGCCGTGACGGCGCTCGGTGTGGTCGGGTTGCTCGGCATCGTGTTCCTGGTGCCGCGGCAGGGCGTTGCGGAAGGGCCGGGGCTGCGCAGTGAGCTGGCTGTGTTCAAGAACGTGCAGGTGTGGCTGGCGCTCGCGATGACTGCGCTCGGCTTCGCTGGAGTGTTCGCGTCGTTCACCTACATCGCACCGATGATGACCGAGGTCGCAGGCTTCTCCGCCGGCGCGGTGACCTGGCTGCTGGTGCTGTTCGGCGGCGGCCTGGTCGTCGGCAACCTGCTGGGCGGTAAGGCGGCGGACCGGTCGCTGATGCCGAGTCTGTACCTCATTTTGACGCTGCTGGCCGCCGTACTGGTCGTCTTCGTCTTCACTGCACACGGCAAGGTCCTGTCCGCGGTGACCATCGCGGCGTTCGGTGCGGCCGGGTTCGCGACTGTGGCTCCGCTGCAGAAGCGCGTGATGGACAAGGCGAAGGGCGCACCGGCGCTGGCGTCCGCGGCTAACATCGCCGCCTTCAACCTGGGCAACGCAGCCGGTGCGTACCTCGGTGGGCTGACCATCGAGCACGGTCTCGGCTACACCGCACCCAACTGGGTCGGCGCTGCCCTCGCCGTCTCCGGCCTGGCCGTCGCCCTCCTCTCCGGGCTCCTGGACAGCCGGCCCAAGTCAGTGCGTCAGGTAGAACCGAGCGACGGACTGGAACGACTTCTTCGGTAGCCAGCGGTACGGCGACGCTGGATCGGTGTCGTCGTACCGGAGGACCTTGCACAGACTGAACGCGGCCATGTCCTCGTCGTGCGGGCGGTCGTGCGGACGGTGTGGTGCGTCCGGTGAGATGAACGTGTACGGCGACGCACCGAGGAAGCCCTCGTCCGTGAACACGTCCAGCATGTTCGCCAAGTGGTCAGCCTGCTCCTGCTCGTTGCGCACGTACTGCGGTGGGATGACCGGGACGTCACCGCTGTAGTCGACGATGTCCCACCCCATCCCGCCCAGCTCGGCCGCACCGGTGAACGTGCAGCAACCGAACTCCAGGATCAGGATCGGCTTGCCCCACCGGCGGAACGGCGCCAGCTCCATGGTGTGGTCCGCACGGTTGGCGTGGTACGAGTAGTAGTCCAGCCCGACGATGTCGAAGATCGACCAGTCCACCTGCTCCAGATCGGATGCAGCGCCGTACGTGATCCGGCCATGGAAGTTGCTGCGGGCAACCTTCGCCATCTTCGCGGTGAACGCGCGGAACTTCCGCTGCAGCTCCGCCATGTCGAAGTCGCCCTTGGTCAGGTACTCGACCCGCTCGTAGAAGGTCGCCCCCGGCACGATCCCCGGCGTGAACAGCATGAACTCACACCCCACGACCAGGATCACCTCCTGACCGAACCGCCGTCGCAGCCGCTCCGCCTCGACCGCGACCTTGCGCAGCTTCTCCAGCTCCGCCGCCTGCGGCTCGTCGAACGACCGCGGCTGGATCGACACCATCAGACCGTCCTCGAGCGCAGCGGTCGCGGTGTCGACCAGACGCCGTACGTCGCTGCCGTAGATGCTGACCCAGTTCGCATGCAACCGGTGCCGGATGGCGTGGAGCTCGCCGCGCATGGTGCTGTTCCGCCAGCGCGCCCGGCTGTCCTCGTCGGCGGGACCGCCGCCGGTGTCGTACGCGACGCCCTTCAACGCGAGCCTCCGTGGACTCGCGTACGCCGTACTGCCGATGCCGGCCGTGGTGATCAGCCCGAAGGCGGCGGCGCGGCGGAGGAACTGGGCCCGGTTGATTGCGCTCATGGTCTCGAGTGTTCGCGGGTAGGGCGCCTCGGTCGTCGTACCGAGGTCTCTGGGTGCCCGACTTTGGATGGTGAAACAGTGTCTTCGGATCTGACACACTGTTTTAGTGCGAGAAGCGGATCGACGGACGGCGCTGGGATCGGTGTGGTTGCGGGACGAGCCGGAGCCGACGCGGGCGCGGCTGAGCCGGGAGGACATCGTCAGGACGGCGATCCAGGTCCTGGACCGGGAAGGCCTGGACACGTTCTCGATGCGGAGGATGGCGGCCGAGCTGGGCGCCGCCGCGACGTCCGCGCTGTACTGGCGGATCGCGAACAAGGACGATCTGCTCGAGCTCGTGGTCGACGAGATCTTCGCTCTCTCGCCGGCCCCTGAAGGTGGTGATTGGCGGGACCAGGTCACGGTCGTCGTCCAGGCGGCGTACCACGCGTTGTGGGAACACCCGTGGGCCGCGCGGCTGCTCGCCTCGCACGCCGGTCTCGGTCCGAACTACGACGCACTCACCAACCGGGTGCAGGGCATCCTCGACTCGGCCGGCTTCAAGGGCACCCACCTGGACTCGGCGGTGTCCGCGATCTTCCACTACCTGATCGGCGCCGCAGTGACCGACTCTGCCTGGCTGTCGGTGGTACGCCGCAGTGGACTGAACGACTCCCGCTGGGCAACCGAGTCGGCTGACCGCATGGGCGTCGGCGCCACCCACCTGGCCGCCTACCTCAACCGTCAGAGTCAGGCAGGCCCGGAGGCACGATTCGCCTCCGGGCTCCGAGTCATCCTGATCGGCCTACGCCCGCGCCAACTGTCCTAAAGATCCGCGAAGGCTGAGGCCGGGTTTTCGAAGGCGTCGGCGACGAAGCGGAGGAAGGCGGCTGCGGTGCCGCCGTCGCAGACGCGATGGTCGAAGACGAGGGACAGTTGGGTGAGCTTGCGGACTGCGATCTCGCCGTCGACCACCCACGGGCGGTCGATGATCCGGCCGACGCCGAGGATCGCGACCTGTGGGTGGTTGATGATCGCCGCGCTGCCGTCGACACCGAAGCTGCCGTAGTTGTTCAGCGTGAACGTCCCGGACGTCAGCTCCTGCTGAGTCAGTCGCCCGTCGCGTGCCGATCCGGTCAGTCGGCGGATCTCGGCGTCCAGTCCGCGGGTGGTGAGTGCGTGTGCTCCGGCGACGGCCGGTACGACGAGACCGCGGTCCGTCTGCGCCGCGAGGCCGAGGTTGACGCCGTCGTACTGGACGAGTTCCTCGCGCTCGGTGTCGACGTACCCGTTGAGCTCTGGGTACTTGAGCAGTCCGGCGACTACGAAGCGCGCCATCAGGGCGAGCAGCCCCGGTCCGGGATCCGTTGCCGTTCGCAACGATTCGCGGAGGTCGAGCAGCGCGGTCGCGTCGACGTCCACCCAGGTGGTCGCCTCCGGGATCTCGGCCCGGCTGCGGGTCAACGTCGCGACCACGGCCTTGCGGAACCCGCTCATCGGCGTACGCCGCAACTCCGGAAGTCCAGTCCGCGAGGAAGTCTGAACCGCGGCCGGCTGTACTCGGGCCGGCTCCCGCTCGGTCTGGGTCGTGGGCTCGGGCTGCAGCCGGCGGGCGATCGCCAGTTCGACGTCCCGGCGGACGATCAGTCCGTCCGGGCCCGATCCGGCCAGCTCCCGCAGATCGACCTCGGCGTCCCGCGCCAACCGCCGTACCAGCGGCGAGATCACCAACGGCACCCGCCTTTGCGGAGCTTTTTCAGCAGTATCCGGCAGCAATGTTCCGGAAACCGACCGCGGCTTCCGACGACGCACGGTCGACGAGACCTCGGTCGTCCCGTAGCCAACCAGAACGTTGCCCGACCCGGCGCGCTCCTCCTCGCGGTACGCCTCCCCAGCCGGATCGGCGACCGTGATCAGCGGCTTGCCGACCGGGATCGTCGTCCCGGGCTCGCCATGGAGCTCCTCGATGACACCGGCGTACGGCGAGGGCAGCTCGACGATCGACTTCGCCGTCTCGACCTCCGCGACCGGGGTGTCGACGGCAACCACATCACCGACCTTCACCAGCCAGCGGACAACCTCGGCCTCGGTCAGTCCCTCACCGAGGTCGGGGAGAAGGAACGTATTCACGAGTCCTCCCACTGCAGGTCGTCGACCGCGTCGAGGATCCGGTCGACGCTCGGCAGCTGGTACTTCTCCAGCTTCGGCGGCGGGAACGGAATGTCGAACGCCGTCACCCGCCGAACGGGTGCGGCCAACGAATGGAAGCACTTTTCGGTGACCCGGGCAACGATCTCCGAAGACACGCTCGCGAACCCGGTCGCCTCCGCGACCACGACAGCCCTGCCGGTACGCCGTACCGCAGCGCACACCGTCTCGTCGTCGAACGGAACCACCGACCGCAGATCCACCACAGTCAGCTGCCGTCCCTCGGCCGCCGCGACCTCGGCCGCCTCCAGCGCGACCGGAACGGCCGGCCCGTACGCGATCAGAGTCGCGTCCGCGCCTTCCCGCCGTACGACGGCAGTCCCGATGCCGGGCTGCTCCTCGGTGAGATCGACCTCTTCCTTGGCCCAGTAGAGCTTCTTCGGCTCCATGAACACGACCGGGTCCGGGAACTCGATTGCCTTGCGCAACAACCCGTACGCGTCCGCGACCGTCGCCGGCGTGACCACGGTCAGGCCTGGCGTGTGCGCGTAGTAGCTCTCCGACGAGTCGCTGTGGTGCTCGACGCCACCGATGCCGCCGCCGTACGGAATGCGGATGACCATCGGCAGCGCGACCCGGCCACGGGTCCGGTTGCGCATCTTCGCGACGTGCGAGACGACCTGCTCGAACGCCGGGTACCCGAACGCGTCGAACTGCATCTCGACGACCGGGCGCATCCCGTTCATCGCCATCCCGACCGCCACGCCGACGATGCCGGCCTCGGCCAATGGGGTGTCGAAGCAACGATTCTCGCCGAACTCCGCGGTCAGCCCGTCGGTGATCCGGAAGACACCGCCCAGCGCGCCGACGTCCTCGCCGAACATCACCACACTGTCGTCCGCCTGCATCGCGTCCCGCAACGCCTGGTTGAGCGCCTGGGCCATCGAGATCTTCATGTGCGTCATGGCGTCAGGCTTCCTCTCGCGCCAGCTCGTCGCGCAGGAACGCTGCCTGCTCGCGCGTCTGCTGGGTCTGCTCCGCGTACAGATAGGCGAACAGGTCCGCCGGATCCACCTCGGGCTCCGGCATCAGACCCTCGCGAAGTTGAGCGGAGACCTGCACAGCCTGAGCCTCCGCGTTCTCCTTCACCTCGCTGGACAGCCAGCCCTCATGCTCGAGGTACGTCGTGAGCCGCTGAATCGGATCGCGGTCAAGCCACGGCGTGACCTCGTCGTCCTCGCGGTAACGGGTCGCGTCGTCGGCGTTGGTGTGCGCCTGAACGCGGTAGGTGTGCGCCTCGATCAGCTGTGGGCCTTCGCCTGCGCGAGCCTTCTCCACAGCCTGTCCGAGTACGGCGAGGAGACCGGCGAGATCGTTGCCATCGGCCCGTTCGCCGGGAACGCCGTACCCGATGCCCTTGTGCGCCAGCGACGGCGCGGCGCTCTGCTTGGCGAGCGGAACCGAGATCGCGTACTCGTTGTTCTGCACGAAGAACACGACCGGCGCGTGGAACACCGCCGCGAAGTTCAGCGCCTCGTGGAAGTCACCCTCGCTCGTCCCGCCGTCGCCGACGAGCGCCATCACCACCGTGTCCTCGCCCTTCAGCCGGGCCGCGTGCGCGACGCCGACCGCGTGCGGCAGTTGGGTCGCGAGGGGAGTGGATTGCGGCGCGACCTTGTGCTCGTACGGGTCGTAGCCCGAATGCCAGTCGCCGCGAAGCAGCGTCAGCGTCTCGATCGGGTCGACGCCGCGGCTGACGATCGAGACCGAGTCGCGGTACGTCGGGAACAGCCAGTCGCCCTCGCGCAGCACCATCGACGCGGCGACCTGGCAGGCCTCCTGACCGAAGGACGACGGATAGACCGCGAGCCGGCCCTGGCGGACCAGAGCACTCGCCTGGTCGTTGAACCGGCGCCCCCGGACCAACTGTGCGTAGCCGTCGAGTAGGGCAGCCTTAGTGGGCAGCCGGTACGACGAATGGTCACGCGGTACGCCGTTCTGATCGATCAGACAGACGGGTTCCGCAGACGGGAGCAGTCGCTCCTCGACGGTAGTCATGGACCCTCCAGCGCAGGAGACGGACGGTAGCCACATCGTCGTCCCTCCTGGCCAAGTTGTTCTATAGCTGGAAGAATTGAGAGACGTTTGGCGTGCAGCTGAGGCTGAGGAGGTCGCACTATGTCCGACGAGGTGATCGTCCACCGGGCCGGTCCTGGACAGATTGTCGTCGCTCCTGCGCTGGACGACATCGATCAGAAGATCATCGAGGCGCTCGGACGCGACGGACGGCTGTCGATCCGGGCCCTCGCCGACGAAGTGCACATCTCCCGCGCCAACGCCTACGCCCGGGTCGAACGCCTCACGAACACCGGGGTGATCACCGGATTCACAGTCACCGTCGACCCACTGAAGCTCGGCCTCGCAACCTCGGCGTACGTCACGCTCAGTCTCCGGCAAAGCTCGTGGCGGACCCTCCGCAAGCAACTTCAGGCGATCCCCGAGATCAAGCACATGGCCCTGGTCGGCGGCGACTTCGACGCCATCCTCCTGGTCCGAGCCGCCGACAACGAAGGCCTCCGCCGCCTCGTCCTGGAAAAACTCCAAGCCATCCCCGAAGTCCTAGCCACCCGCACAGCCCTCATCTTCGAAGACGTAGGAACCCTCTAACAGCCGCAGGAGCGGCGCAGGATCAGGTCTGTTGGGAAGGTCAGGGCTTCTACTGATTCTTCGCCTTCGATCAGGCGGCGGACTGCTTCTCGGGCAAGGGCTTCGAGGGGTTGGCGGATGACGGTTAGGGGCGGCCAGGCGTACTCGGTTTCGGGGGTGCCGTCGAAGGCTGCGATGGCGACGTCTTCGGGGACTCGTAGGCCGGACTCGTGGAGGGCTCGCAATACGCCGATCGCCTGAAGATCGGAGCTCGCGAAGATCGCGGTGGGGCGGGCCGGCAGCAGACTCTGCGCGGCCAGATACCCACCTTCGCGGGAGAAGGTAGTGCGGGCGATCGGCCCCTCGGGCAGACCAGCGGCCTCGAGCGCGTCACGCCAGCCGAGCTCGCGCTCCGAATGACCGTCGCCGCCAACCACCAGGTCGATAGTGCGATGACCATGACCGATCAGGTGCTCGACGCCCTGCCGCGCCCCCTCCCGGTACGCCGGCCGGACCGAGCTGATCGTCGGCAGCACCCGGTTGAGCGCGATCGCCGGCACCTCGGCGTCGGTCAGGTCCGGATCCTCGGTCGGCGCGACCAGGAGCAGTCCACTCACCTGACGGGCGAGCAGTTCGGCGATCTTGGCCCGCTCGGTCGCCGGATCCCCGTCCGCGCTCGTCTGCAGTACGACGTACCCACGCGACGCGGCCGCCTTGTCGATCGCCTTCGCGAGTTCGGCGAACAACGGGTTCCCGCCGTCGGGCGTGATCAGCCCGAACGTCCGCGTCGTCCCCATCCGCAGCGCCCGCGCGGTCGCGTTCGGCCGGTATCCGAGCACGCGGATCGCCTCGAGCACCCGGTTGCGGGTCTCCGGCGCGACCTTCCGCGGGCCTTCGTTGACCACGTAGCTGACCACGGCCGTGCTCACCCCGGCGTACTCCGCCACGTCGTTGCGCGTGACCGGTTCCTTCGGCATGCAGTGATGGTACGACGGTTGACCGCTGCGGAAAGCGATTGCTAGCGTGGTCGATCTACACGAGTAGAAGGAGTCCGTCGTGGCTAGACGCTATGCAGTCGCCGGAACCGGATCGCGGGCGCAGTCGTACATCCGCGCCATGTTTCAGGGACACCCCGAGGAAGCCCAGCTCGTCGCCCTGCTCGACCCGAACCCGGGCCGGCTCGCGTTCCACCAGCGGCTGGTGACGGAGCTCGGTGGTCCGGAGCTTCCGCAGTACGGCGCCGACGACCTGGAGCGAATGGTCAAGGAGCAGTCCGTCGACCGGGTGGTCGTGACCAGCCCCGACTACACGCACGCGTCGGTGGTGTCGCGGCTGCTGCGGGCCGGTGCGGACGTGATCGTCGAGAAGCCGCTCACGATCAACGCCGAGGGGACCCGGCAGATCGTCGACGCGATGAATGAGTCCGGCAAGTCCGTCGTCGTCACGTTCAACTACCGCTACTCGCCGCGGAACAGCGCGCTCCGGCAGTTGATCGCGGACGGCGAGATCGGGCAGGTGACCAGCGTCGAGTTCCAGTGGGTGCTCGACACCCGGCACGGCGCGGACTACTTCCGCCGCTGGCACCGCGAGAAGAAGAACTCGGGTGGTCTGCTGGTGCACAAGGCGTCCCACCACTTCGACCTGGTGAACTGGTGGATCGCCTCCTCGCCGACGCGGGTCTTCGCATCCGGCGGACTGTCGTTCTACGGCTCCGACAACGCGGCGGCCCGCGGGCTCGGCGCACGTCCGGCCCGCGGCACGATCGATGGTTCGGCCAACGATCCGTGGCTGCTCGACCTGCGGACGGACGAGACCAACCGGCAGTTGTACTACGAGAACGAGAAGTACGATGGATATCTGCGGGACCAGGACGTGTTCGGTCCGGGCATCACGATCGAGGACAACATGTCCGTCATCGCGGAGTACGCGAACGGGGCTCGGATGAGCTACTCGCTCAACGCGCACTCGCCGTGGGAGGGGTACCGCGTCTCGGTCAACGGCACCCTCGGCCGCGCTGAGCTGGAAGTGGTCGAACGGGCTGCGGTCGTCGACGACCAGATCGACCCGAGCTACCCGTCCGCCCGGGTGATCGCCGGAGACGTTCGTACCAACGGAGAGCGACTGGTCCTGCAGAAACACTGGGCCACCGCCGTCGAGGTCGATATCCCGCGCGGCGAAGGCGGCCACGGTGGCGGCGACCGCCTCCTCTACACCGACCTCTTCGTCGGTCCCGGGAACGATCCCCTGGCCCGCGCCGCCAACGTCCACGACGGAGTCCGAGCCGTAGCCGTAGGCATCGCCGCCAACCAATCGCTGTCCACCGGCAACCCCATCACGATCACCGACCTCGAGCTAGGCGCCTGGTCCTAGTCCCTCCTCGCCGACATCGGTGTTAGGCCGGTGTCGGCGAGGATTCGGTGGATGGTCGTCTCGAGGGTGCTGGTTTGGTCAATGACCGTTTCGCGGGGGTGGCCCAGGAGGTCGCGCGGGTGATACCAGTCCGCCATGTCGGCCGCCGTGAACTCTGACGCCTTGTCGCGGGTCGCGTGCCGGCGGACAGTCTCCTCGAACGGGATGTCCAAGTAGTAGAAGTACGCCGGACCTTCGTAGGAGTCGGCCAGCTCCGCGAGCATCTCGCCGTACCGGATCGTCGGCATGATCCCCTCCACCACGGCGTGGTACCCGCGGTCGAGGGCGTGCCGCGCGATCTGGCCGATCATCGCGATGTTCGCGCCGTCGGGCTGGTCCAGCTCCTTGAAGATGATCCGCCGGACGTAGTCCTGCTCGATCCAGGCGACCCCACGGCCGTACGCGGCCCGGATCCCTTGCACGATGGAGCTCTTGCCCGATCCGGAGTTCCCTCTGATGACGATGAGTCGCGGATCCACGCAGCTATTAGTACCAGTTGACTCAGGCCGCTTGCCGTTTGGCGTCGCGTTGCCGGCGGAACCAGATGGCGAGCGCGATACAGGGCACCACCAGGCCGCCGATGCCCAGCACGAGGAAGTCCCACTCGGCGTTGATGTGGTCGACCAACCAGCCGAAGTTCTGCCCGAAGAACCCGGTCAGGAAGGTCAGTGGCAGGAAGACAGTGGCCAGCTTGGTGAGCTGTTCCATCGACGCGTTCTGCCGGACGCTGATCTTGGTCTGCTCGACGCCGATCACCGCCATGTTCGCCTCCAGGACGGTCGCGAGCAGGTCACGCTGGGCGGCGACTTCCTCGTTCACCAGGACCAGGTGGTCGTGTACGTCGCGGAAGTACGGCAGGAGGGCGGTGTCGCGGGCGCCACGCTCGATCGTCGCGAGTACGGCGAGCAGCGGGTGCACGGCCCGGTAGAAGTCGGTGACCTCCCGGCGGAGGAAGTAGATCTGCTCGGTCGGCGCGACCGAACCGGCGAACACCGTCTGCTCGACCCGCTCGATGTCGCGTTCGAGCTCGGCGACGACGGGACCGTAGCTGTCCACGACCTGGTCGAGAATCGCCCAGAGCACCGAGCTGGTGCCGCACTCCAGCAACTCGGGCCGCTGCTCGAGTCGGATCCGCGCTCCGTGCAGGTCGCTGGCCACACCTTGACGGACCGTGATGACGAACGATGGCCCGACGAAGACACTCACCTCGCCGAAGTCCACTTCCTTGCGCTCGTCGTCGTACCGGGCGGTGCGGAGGATGACCAGTTCGACGTCCCCGGCGTACGGCTCGACCTTGGGCCGGAGGTGGAAGGTCTGCGCGTCCTCGACGGCCAGCTCGTGCAGGCCGAAACTCTCTCTCGCCTGGGCGAGTTCCTCGACGGTGGGGTCGTACATGCCCAGCCAGACGAACCCACCCTGCTGGCAGTGGGTGGCAGCATCCTCGACCGACATCGCCTCGACGTGCTGGCGGCGTCCGTCCCGGTAGTACGCGCAGTCAACGATCATGGTGGCCTCCTCCCCCGATCGTCGTACCGGAAGGCGATAGGAAATAGGGTTAGGCGGGAAAGCGGTGGTGAACATCCGTGAGGAGATCCCGTGGGACTGCCAGTCGTACTGATGCCCGGACCGATGCACCCGGCGGTCGCCGATGGCCTGGCGGACCACTGTGAACTGATCCGGCTCTGGGAAGAGAGCGACCCCGACGCCGTACTCACGGAGCGCCGGGACGAGATCGTTGCCGTCGCCACCGGTGGTACGACGATCGACGGGCCGTTCCTCGACGACCTCCCCGCCGTACGTCTGGTCGCCAGCTTCGGTGTCGGCTACGACCGCATCGACGCGACCGCTGCCGCCGCGCGTGGCGTCGTGGTCACGAACACACCTGGCGTCCTGGACGACGAGGTCGCCGACACCGCACTCGGTCTGCTGCTGATGACGGTTCGCGAACTGGGGCGGGCCGAGCAGTACCTCCGCGAAGGCAAGTGGGCCGGCGGTCGCCCGTACCCGTTGACTCCCGCAACGTTGCACGGCCGCCGGATGGGCATCCTCGGCCTCGGCCGCATCGGCCAGGCGATCGCCGACCGGGCCCAGCCCTTCGGCGTCTCCGTTGCCTACCACAACCGCCACCCGAAGGACGTCGACTACCAGTACTACTCGTCGCTGACCGAAATGGCCGCGGACGTAGACGTCCTAATGATCGTGATACCCGGCGGCGACAGCACGCGGCATCTGGTCGACGCTTCAGTCCTTAAGGCGCTCGGCCCCGACGGCATCCTCATCAACGTGGCCCGCGGCACGGTCGTCGACGAGCAGGCCCTGGTCGACGCCTTGCGCACCAACACGATCCTGTCCGCCGGCCTCGACGTCTTCGAACACGAACCCAAGGTCCACCCCGACCTCCTCACCCTCCCCAACGCCGTCCTCCTCCCCCACGTCGGCTCCGCCACCATCCCCACCCGCACCGCCATGGCCAACCTGGTAGTCAACAACATCCGCCACTGGCTGACGGACGGCACCGCCCTCACCCCAGTCCCCGAATCCGCCGACCTGGTGTAGCCCCCAGGCGAGCGGTGCACGCTTATCGCGCGACGACAGCCGGGCCGGCGCAGGCCGATGAGGCGACTGTGGTGGCGAGGACCGCGATCGCGAGACTGTGGCGGCCGGGATGTGTGCGGCTGAGCTTGGTGTGTCGGGCCGCCGTTAGCATCTGCGGCATGGCGACGCGGCTTGTTCAGATCAATATGAAGGCTCGGGACGACTCCGTGCTGGGCGGGTTCTGGGCGGAGGCGCTCGGCTGGAATGTCTCCAGCGAGGGACCCGGCGTGACCAACCTCGAGCCCGAGGGCTTCGTCTACCCCGACCCCGTCGCCGTTTGCCTCGACCTCGTCGTCTCTCCGGAGCCCAAGACGGTGAAGAACCGCGTCCACGTCGACCTCGCCACCACCTCGGCGGCCCATCAGGCGGAACTGGTCACGCGCCTCAAGGATCTCGGCGCAACACCCGCCGACGTAGGCCAGGGCGACGTCCCCTGGACGGTCATGGCCGACCCGGAGGGCAACGAGTTCTGCGTGCTGGACCCGCTCGACCAAGACACCGGACCGATCGCCGCGGTGGTGGTCGACTGCGCGGATCCGCGAGCCATGGCCCGCTTTTGGGGCGAGGCCACGGACTGGACTCTGGACACGGTGACCGACGACAACGCCGTACTGCGCTCCGCCAAGGGCGTCGGCCCATGCCTGAAGTTCGTCCGCACACCCGACGTGAAGACCGTCTGGAACCGAGTCCATCTCGACCTCCGCCCGTACCCAGGTGACGACGTACAGACAGAGGCGGCCAGACTGCGGACCCTCGGCGCCACCGCTATCGACGTCGATGTCCCGTGGACGGTCCTCGCGGACCCGGAAGGCAACGAGTTCTGCCTCCTCACCCCAGCCTGACCCGAACCAGCCCGGATATCCGTTTGCGTGGTCGCGGGTGGTGCAGCAAAGTCCAGGTGCGTGGATGATGCCGAGCTGGACCTGCTGCTGAGGAACGAGCGGTACCCGCGGTCTGGTGGGTACTCGGGGCGGTGGATGGTTGACGGTGGGATGGGGCCTAATCCTGTCTGGCAGGCGGAGGCGTTGGCCGAGTGCATGCGGCTCGAGCCTGGTATGCGGGTGCTCGACATGGGGTGTGGCACCGCGCTGAGCTCGATCTTCCTGGCCAAGGAGTTCGGGGTTGAGGTGTGGGCGACCGACCTGTGGGTCAAGCCCGACGAGAACCTGCGCCGCGTGGTCGAGGCGCAGGTTGAAGACCTGATTCACCCGATCCACGCGGAAGCCCATACCCTGCCGTTCGCGGAGGAGTTCTTCGACGCGTTGATCAGCATCGGCGCGTACCACTACTTCGGCACCGACGACCTCTATCTCGGCTACTACTCGCGGTTCGTGAAGCGCGGCGGTCAGCTTGGCATCAGTCAGCCCGGTCTTGCCGAGGAGTACGAGGCGCTTCCGCCACCGCATCTCGCGCCGTACTGGAAGTGGGACTTCTGCGCCTGGCACAGCCCTGACTGGTGGCGGCGGCACTGGGAGAAGACCGGCCTGGTTACCGTCGAGGTCGCGGACCGGCTGCCCGACGGGTGGCGAGACTGGCTGCAGTGGAACGAAGCATGCGACCAGGACAGCGGTACGCCGGGACGCGAAGAAGCCCAGATGCTCCAAGCCGACGCCGGCCAAACCCTCGGCCTCACCCGACTCACCGCCCACCGCAACCCCTGAATCCAAGGGGCTGCGGACGTCCACGCCATCACACTGCAGTGTTTGGGAGCCCGCCAGGCGAAGCCGTCGTCGCCTGGACCCCAGTTGTGATGGCCTGGCGGTACGTCGGCCTGCAGGACGCGAAGCGGGTCGAGTTCTGGATCGAGCCTGACCAGAGCCGGCCGGTACGCCGTACCGCCGGGGCGATGGTCGTTGGTCGTCGCGCCGATGACCGACAGCGGGCCGATGCGGTCGGCGCCGCTGGAGATCGTCGTTACGGCGTAAAACTCAGCGGGTCAGGAAGATCTCCTCGCCCAGGTGGGACAGTTTGGCCGGGTTGCGGACGGAGTACATGCCGGCGATCAGGCCGTTGTCCACGTGCAGGACGGTGACGGTGTCGATCTCGGCTCCGAAGCGGAGGATGAGGGCGGGTTGGCCGTTGATCTGGGTCACCTCGAGGGAAGCGTCCGCCAGGCGGGTGATGGCCATGGCCAGGAGACGGCCTACCTTCTCGGCGCCTACGACCGGGCGTGGGAGGGCTTGGACAACGCCGCCGCCGTCGCCCAGGAAGACCACGTCGGGGGCGAGGATGTCCACCAAGCCTTGTAGGTCGCCGGTGTTCACCGCGCGCTGAAACGCGGCCAGCGCGTTGCGGGTCTGGTCGGAGGAGACGACGCCGCGGGGGCGGCGGGCTGCCACGTGGGAGCGGGCCCGGTGGGCGATCTGGCGGACCGCGTCCGGCTTCTTGTCGACGGCTTCGGCAATCTCGTCGTACTCGAGGCCGAAGACCTCGCGGAGGACGAAGACGGCGCGTTCGGTCGGTTTGAGGGTCTCGAGGACCAGCATCATCGCCATCGAGACGCTGTCCGCGAGTTCGACGTCGTCGGCGACGTCCGGGGCGGTCAGCAGCGGTTCGGGCAGCCACGGTCCGACGTACGACTCCCTGCGGCGGCCGAGGGTGCGAAGGCGTTGCAGGGCCTGCCGGCTGGCGATCCGGACCAGGTACGCGCGGTGGTCCAGCACCGTGTCGAGGTCGACGCCGACCCAGCGCAGCCAGGTCTCCTGGAGCACGTCCTCGGCGTCCGCGGCCGAGCCGAGGAGTTCGTAGGCGACGGTGAAGAGGAGGTTGCGATGGGCAACGAAAGACTCGGTGGCTTTGTCGGTACCGGTCATGGCTGGGCTCCTTGTACGCGCGGGTCTCACCACCAGATGCCGGTCACCGGACATCTGTGACACCTCGTTCAGTATGGCGCTCGTCACGTTCTGGGACCGTCACGGCAGTGGCGCCGGCGGCATCTCGTGGTCATCCAGTAGATCTCACGAAGAGGACGAAGACGATGGAACCCCGTATCGACATGATGCAGAGCGAGTTCGGCGCCAAGGTCGCAAAGCGGCTCTTCGCGGTACACGGCCTGCTGCAGCAGACGTCGCTGCCGCACGCGACGCAGGACCTGGTGATGCTTCGGGCCAGCCAGATCAACGGCTGTGGCCACTGCATCGACATCCACTCGAAAGAGGCCGCAGCCGCGGGCGAGACCACTACTCGCATCAACCTGGTCGCCGGGTGGAGGCACTCGACGGTGTTCACCGAGGAGGAGCAGGCCGCCCTGGCGCTGACCGAGGAGGCCACCCGCCTGGCGGACGCGTCCGAGGGCGTCTCCGACGAGACCTGGTCCCGAGCGGCGAAGTACTACGACGAGGACCAGCTCATCGCGCTGGTGACACTGATCGCGATGATCAACGCGACCAACCGGATGGCCGTCACCCTCAACCAGCTCGGCGGCTCTTACCAGCCCGGTCTGATGGCGGCCGTCGTCAACCAGTAACGCCAGTAGCCGGCAGGTCCCAGATCCGCTCGGACTCCCAGGCGTACTCCCAGGCCTGGATGTCCGGCGGTTCGATGCCGAGGCCGGTGAGGATGGCGCAGACCTGTTCGCGGTGGTGGTTGGCGTGGTTGATCGCCTGAGCGATGAAGATGCCGACCCGGGTGCCGCGAGTGTTGTTGTCGACGATGATGACGCGTTCGACGTCGATCGGCTGGGTGAGGAACACCTCCCAGAGCGCGCCGGCTTCGCTGTTCCAGTGTCCGAGGGACTCCAGGTCGGCCGCCGGCTCGGCGTCCACGAAGTCGAGCGGACGGTCGATGATCCGGCGGAGGTAGCTGCCGTCGCACCGGACGATGTGATCGAGGGTCGCGAGAATGCCGCCGAACGTCCCGACGCCGGTGATCTCCAGCTGCTCGGCCGTGAGGTTCTGGGCACGGCAGAACTCGATCAGGCTTCCGGTCGCCCAGTTGTTGTGCCGGATGGGGTCGTACAGCAGGTCGTTGAGTCCCATGGAGCCAAGCTAGCCGCGCCGACCCCGCCCGAGGTACTGGATTTGACCCCGGGCGAGGCGACGGTGCGGGTCAGCCGGCCGCGACGTTGACCATCCAGTTGATGCCGAACTTGTCGGCCACCATGCCGAACTCGTCGCCCCACATCTGCTTCTCGAGCGGCATCGTCACCTTGCCGCCGTCGGCGGACAGTTTCTCGTAGTACCCGCGGAGCTCGTCTCCGTCGCCGCTCAGGCTGATCGAGATGTTCTCACCCGGGTTGTACGGCATGCCCTGCGGCGTGTCGGACGCCATCAGGGTGAACCCGCTCGGCGTCTCGAGCTGGGCGTGCATCAGCAGGTCGTCGTCCTCCGGGCCGTGGCCCGCGCCGAACTCCTTGAAGGTGTTCGTGGACAGCTCACCGCCGAAGACCCCCTGGTAGAACTCCATCGCCGCGCGCGCGTCCCCGTTGTACTGAATGTACGGATTGAGCCGGGATGCCATCGAATCGTTCCTTCCCCCAACTGGCCGGACCCTCTGGTACGGCGCTATGTCCGCACAGTAAACCTGCCCACCGACAGTCCGCGAGGCCCTGCAACCGGCCATCCGGTTAAGGTCTCCGCATGATCCTGCGACACATCACCATCGATGCCGGAAACCCCTATGAACTCGCGCAGTTCTGGAGCAAAGTGACCGGCTGGCCGGTGGCCGACGGCGACGCGCCAGGTGACGACGAAGTACTGATCGAGGCGCCGGCGCCGGTTCCCGCGCTGCTGTTCATCGCGATCCCCGAAGGCAAGACCGTGAAGAACCGGGTGCACCTCGACTGGGGCCCGACCGAGCGCACCCGCAACGAAGAGGTCGAGCGGATCCTGTCCCTCGGCGGCACCATCTACGAGGACCACCGGGTCCCCGACGGCCGCGGCTGGGTGACGATGAAGGACATCGAAGGCAACGAGTTCTGTGTAGAACGCAGCGACGCCGAACGCGCCGGCTGAATCTCAGCGGCCTACCCGATGTGGTCGAGCGACCACGTGCCGTAGCTCGCGAACGAGCGTCGTACTGCACGTGTCTGATTCCGGCATGGCCGAAAATCTATCCGTGGCTTGAGTCTTCGGGGATGCTGGAGAAATGAAGCGGTGGTGGCGGAAGAGGAAGCGGGCTGCCGAGGACGGGGAACCGCGGCGGCGAGGGGTGTACCGGGACGAGGTCAAGGACCTTCGGGCCCGGCTGACGTCTGAGGGGTACACGCTCAAGCACTGAACGCCGGATGACAACCAATCGGTCCAGGTTGGCATCTAATGCGTGGGGGTTGGGGGATGCATGCAGCGGATTCGGGGGTCACCGCGTCATGTAGGTGTAAGGAAAAGGCGATTCCGGCTGGGGGGCGTCCAGATGCTGCAACATGTCCAGAAACCACCTGGGCGAGAACCGGTGTCGGCGGTACGGGCGTTCTTCGGATCCCTTGCCGCGATCATCGTGACGCTGGTTGTACTGGCGCTGCTCGGCGGACTGCTCGTCGCACTCGAGCCGCGGACGACCGACGCCGACACCACGGCCGACGGCACCGGCTCGTACGCCGTACCCACGGTCGGGCCGGGGCTCTACGGATCGGGCACGCTCGGCCCCTGGCAGAACCTGATCCGCCGGATCTCCAGCGAGGACCAGATCCGCGACGTACTGGCGTTCGACGGGATCTTCCTGTTCGGGGACAGCATCGCCGTACAGGACAGCTCGGGACTGGAGCGACTGCTGGCGGACCGTACTGGTGACTCGATCGCGTTTCACGACTGGTCCGGTCAGCCGACGTCCGCAGCGGTCGACGCACTCGCGGAGTGGTCGCGTGACTACGGTCTGCCCCGGCGGATCGTGATGGCGGTCGGTACGAACGACATCTTCGACCCGCCCGCGTTCGCGGCGCAGGTCGAGCGGGCGATGAAGATCGCCGGCCCGAACCGGACGGTGTACTGGGTGAACGTGTACGCCGGCCGCACCAAGCAGCCGGCCGCCGTACGGGACGCGGACCTTGCCAACAGCGCCTGGATCAACCAGCAGCTCGACGAGGCCGCGCTGAACCACCCGAACCTGCGGATCATCGGATGGTCCGACTTCCTCGCCTCCCGACCGAGCGGACCGGCGCCGTACCTGCGCGACGGCGTCCACACCACCAACCCCCTCGGCGGCAACGCCCGCAACCAGCTGATCGTCGACGCCCTCCAGGACAGCGCCGCCAAGCGCTAGCTCAACGATCCTTGCCTCAAGCCCCGAATCCGACGCAACTTTTCTGACCCCTCCGGACATCTATAAGGCAGGGGAACAAATCAGACCTCGGGGGGACCGAGTCTGAAGCAGCGACACAAACCACCAGACCACATGTCCCGGGGATCGCCCTGCCCGAATTCAGGTCTAGGCCAGAATAAGCACGTCCTGGGGCGTGCGGTGAGGACGAACGATGCCCGCGAGACATCTGCGAACGACCAGTACGACGCTGCGACTCACGATCGCGCTACTCTTGAGCGCCGCCGTACTCGCCGCCGTCCTGGTGGTCCCGTGGGGCGGCTCCAAGCCGGAGGCCGCGCCGGACCCGACCGTGAGCCACACAGCCGAACCACCGACCGCCCCGCCGACGCCGGCGAAGCAGAACACCTACACCTGCACGCCGTACAGCGGTATCGACCAAGCGAACCCGGTCGCCAACCTCTACCGCGACACCTACACCTGGGGTACGACGCCGCCGACCAAGATCGGCGACGGCAAGGGCAACATCAACTGGCGGCTGAACCCGGACAACAACCCGAGCTGGTACATGTGGCTGCACTCACTTCGTTGGCTAGGGCAAGGAATCACCGCCGGAGCCAAGGGTGACAAGCGAGCGCTGCAACGGGTCAGCGCGATCGCGCACGACTGGGTCAACGACAACCCGTACTCGTGGAAGTCCGACATCGGTGCGTACGAGTCGACCATGCACCGCGCCAACGTGCTGATCTGCCTGCGGCAAGCGGTCCTGTCCGGGCTGCACGTCGCCCGACTGCCGCTGACGTACGCCTGGCTGGACAAGGCTTTGCTGGATCACGCATGGTTCCTGCAGAAGAACTGGAGCGGCGACTGGAACCACGGCACCGACGAAAGCCTCGCGCTGTTCGGGATCGGATGCACGTTGAAGCGGAACGATCTGAAGCAGGTCGCGGTCGGCCGGTTGACGGGTGCGATCAGGACCTCGATCGACACCCAGGGTTCGACGAACGAGCAGTCGACGGCGTACGCGCAGTTCAACTACCTGCTCTGGGGGCGGGCGATCGACGCGCTGCAGAAGTGCGGTGTCGATCCGGGTACGACGATCAACGCGCGGCGCCGGGAGCTGGCGAAATGGCTCGCGCTCGCGACCAACTCGCTCGGGAACCTGCCGCAGCTCGGCGACTCCGAGGTCGTCCGTACGACGCCGGTCACCGGGACGGTCCTCGAGTACGCCGGGACGCTCGGGAAGAGCGGGATCCGGCCGACGCAGCGGATCGGGATCTTCGACGCCGGGTACATCTTCGGGCGGACCGGGTGGGGCGAGACGCGGCCGTTCACCCAGGAGTCGACGTACAGCATCCGGTTCGGGCCGACGCAGAAGCTGCACGGGCACAACGACCACACGTCGGTCACGTACACCTCTCACGGGCGCGACATCCTGATCGACGGCGGGCATGCCGGGTACAAGATGGACGACTGGCGGTTCTGGGCGAAGAGCCAGTTCGCGCACAACGAGCTGACGGTGAAGTCGGCGACCGGGCATCCGGATACTGCGCTGACACGGTCGTCGCTCCAGGCAACGTCGGAGTACTACGAGCTTCGCGATGCTCCTGGCGCCGGCGTCGACAGGACCAGGGACGTGCTGGTGCTGAAGGACCCGGATCTGATGGTCGTGCTGGACCGCGGCACGTCGGCGGCCGACCAGGACTACTCGACGCTGTGGCACCTGCCGTCGGACCAGAAGGTGGTTGTCGGCGGCAACGATCGCGCGGTGGCCGCCCGGCCGGGTGATCGGGTGAAGACGACGCTGTTGCAGATCCCGTTCCAGCAGCAGACGACGCCGATCGAGGTGACGAGCGGTTCGCAGGATCCGATTCAGGGGTGGCACTACCTGACCATCGACAAACGGCTGCCGGCGCCGGTGGTGAAGTTCAACCGCTCCGGGCGTACGGCGAACATCCTGTCCGTGATCGTGCCGACCCGGACCAACGCGGCCGTCTCGTACACGACCTCCTGGCAGGGCTCCCGCATGCTGGTGAACCTGAAGGTCGACGGCGTCACAACCGTCGTCGGCGTCTCGCCGGACGGAACCCTGCAACGGATCAAGTAATGCCGGACCCGCACGCCATCACAATTGCCGCAGTCGACCCACGCTGAGCGTGCGCCGACTCGGTCGGCGCCAGTTGTGATGGCCTGGCAGTCCGCCTCTAGTGCCCGCCGGTCACGTCGCGCACCTCTGGGCCCGCCGGTCAGGTCGCCTTCGCGCCGACGGGCTTCCAGTCGCTCGGCGGGTCCTCGCCGACTCGGCCGTCGACGGACTCGCGGATGAGATCGGCGTGGCCGGTGTGGCGCCCGTACTCCTCGATCAGATCGCAGACCAGGCGTCGAAGGCTCGCGTGCTGCCCGTTCGGCCAGCTGATGTCCGCCGGCTGGTCGAGCCCGCCGTCATCGATCGCCTTGGCGAGAGTCTCCCTGGAACGCGCAACCGCGCCGTCCCACAGGGCATACAGCTCGTCCGGCGTGTTCTCGACCGCGGAGTTGAACTCCCAGTCGTTGTCGTCCCGCCAGCCGTTCTCGACCCACGGCCCGCCCATCGGCAGTCCACGGAACTTTACGTCGAACATGTAGTCCTCGTTCGCCGCGAGATGCTTCATCAACCCGCCGAGCGTGATCGACGACGCCCCGATCCGCGCGTTCAGCCCGTCCGCGTCCAACCCGTCCACCTTGAACCGGAACGTCGTACGCAACCGATCCAACGCCCCGACCAGGTGCTCCGCATCACTCCCCGCAAGCGGCGGCTCCCACCACGGCGAAACCCACTCATTCTCACTCATGCCAGCACCGTAACCCCCATTCCGGACACTCCCCTTCCGGAACCATCACCCCCCAGGAAACCAGCCAGTGCGCTCGTAGACATTCCGATCCCCAAGCCAGTGACGAAACTCGTCGTACGACCGCACGCCACCATCGAGCACCGCCTGATACAGCCAATACCCAGGCGCCCGCTCCCCTAACGAAGCCGCCTCCTCCTTGACCGCGAGAATCGCGTCCCGGCTCGCCGGCGTCAGCACCTCCCGCAGCGCCGCCGTCAGCGGCCCGCCACCTAGCACATCAGACCCGAACACCCACATGTCCACGGTCCAGGTGACCTCATCGGAGAGCTCGTACTCGAGCTTCCAGTACTGCCCCTGCTCGTGCCGATCGCGCGCGTCGAGGTACGTGATCCGCCGTACCTTCGGCAGCTCCGCCAGCGGCCCCATTACCGCGAACCCATCCGCGACTCGCGGCTCGTCGGAGCGGATCTCCAGATCGATATCCGGCTCGACCACCAGCCCGATCCCGACCGAACCGACGACCGTCACGTCGCCGTACCTGCTCCAACGCCCGATCAGATCCAGCTCACTGATCAGCTCCTGCGCAACCTGCAGTCGGGCCTCGGCCCGGGCCGCGCGCTCGTCCGAGCCGTTCATAGATTGCGACGTACGACGACGTTGTGTTTGGCGGTGGTGCGTTCTTCGGCGTACGTCGTGAAGCCGGCGTCGAGGAACGTGCTCAGCACACCGCGCCCCGGATCGCCGGGCATCGTCTTGACCGGGTAGGCCTCGACCACCCGCGCACCCGAACTCCGCGCGTACTCAACCGCCGCCTCGACCATCGGCAACGTGAGCCCACACCCGCGATACCCGCTCTTCACGAACAGGCAGTTGATCGCCCAGACCAACTCATTCTCAGGCTCGTCGATCGGCAACACCCGCGAATGCACGATCGCGTAGTACTCCGTCCGCGGCGCAACCGCACACCAAACAGCCGGCCGCTCATCGACGTACCCAATCAACCCCACCGGCATCCCTGCGCGCACGAACCCTTCCAACGCAGCCCGATTCTCCGCACCCCCATTCGCAGCGACCACCCGCGAAGGCAACCGCCGAGCCATGCACCAACACCCCCGAGTCCCCCCACTAGGCCCAAACAACTCAACCAGGTCCCCCCACCGCCCCTGATCCACAACCCGAGCCACGAGCCCAGTCACCGCTCTGAACCTTCGCTCAGTCGAGGCAGAATTCGTTGCCTTCGATGTCTTGCATGTTTTGGCAGGACTCGTTTTCCTCGTCGGCGAGGAGTAGTTGTCCGCGTACGGCGCCGAGTGGGATCAGGCGGGCGCATTCGGCCTCGAGTGCGGCCAGGCGTTCTTCGCCGACGAGGCCGGTGCCGACCCGTACGTCGAGGTGTACCCGATTCTTGACGACCTTGCCTTCGGGAACGCGCTGGAAGAACAGTCGCGGGCCGACGCCGGTGGGATCAACGCACGCGAACGCCGATCCCTGCGCCTCCGGCGGAAGCGAGCGGTTGAAGTCGTCCCAGGTGGCGAAGCCCTCGGGTGGCGGCGGTACGACGTACCCCAGCACCTCGCACCAGAACCGAGCAACCCGCTCAGGATCCGCACAATCAAACGTGACCTGGAACTGCTTCACCGACGCCATCGCACCACCATAAAGGCCCCGGTTCTACACGCCGATGCTGGTAGGCGCGCACCGACGTACCCGCGTTGTTACTGACCATCGCGACTTGTCGATCAGCTTCACGGCAGGCGCTCATGAAGACTTCTGAGCAGGCGGTCGACCAGGGCCTCGACGTACTCCGGGGTTAGGGGGTCTACGCCGAGTAGGACGCGGACGTACATCGGGGCCAGGATGTGGTCCAGGACGCCGAGGGCGTCGGGGGCGGGCTCGCCGCGTTCGAGGGAGCGGTCGAGCATGGACTGTAGTTGGCGGGTGCGTTCGACGAGGAGGTCGTCGCCTGCCTGCTGGCCCTGGTTGCCGTGGCTGGACAGGGCGACTGCCAGTCGTAGCAATGCCAGACCGTCGGGGCCGGTGATCTCGCGGGCTACCTGGGCCGCGTACGTGCGCAGGTCGCCGGCCAGGCTCCCGGTGTCGGGCATCGGCGACTGCGCGTTGAGGCGGGTGAGCGCCACGTCCGTGAGCAGAGTCGCCAGGTTCCCCCAGCGGCGGTAGATGCTGCTGTCGGCCACGCCCGCGCGGACTGCGACGTCGCCGACGGTGAAGTTCCCGTAGCCGCGCTCGTTGATCAGGTCGGTGACGGCCTGGTGCACGTCCGCGGCGACGCGGGCACTGCGCCCGCCGGGCCGCCGGGCTCGCTGTGGCTCGTTCATCCTCCCACCTTAACGCAGGCACGACTTGCGTTTGCGAGGCGACCCTCTCTACACTCTCCTAACGCAGCCCCGAGCTGCTTTAGAGCGTCGATGAGAGGAATCCCTATGGCCACATCGCCGGCACCGAATCGCGCCGTACTGCTCACGGTGACCTGCCTCGGCCAATTCATGGTCCTGCTCGACAACACGATTGTTGGAGCGGCGCTGCCTGACATGCAGCACCGGCTGCACACTCAGCTGACCGGTCTGCAGTGGATCGTCGACGCGTACGTACTACTGGTCGCCATGCTCCTGCTGTCCGGCGGCGTCTTCGCGGACCGGTTCGGCCGCAAGCGGGTGTACCTGACCGGCGTGGCAGTGTTCACCGCCGCATCGGTCATGTGCAGCCTCGCGCCCTCGATCGGCTGGCTGGTCACCGGCCGAGTGCTGCAGGGCATCGGGGCCGCGGCGCTAAGCCCCGCCTCGCTGGCTCTGCTCGCCGCCGCCTATCCCGTGCCGCAAGAACGAATCAAGGCGATCGGACTGTGGGCCGGATTCAGCGGAATCGGTCTGGCCGCAGGCCCCGTGGCCGGCGGCGTACTAACAGAGGCCTTCGGCTGGCCCGCCATCTTCCTGGTCAATCTGCCCGTCGGCGTGGTTCTCCTGCTGGTCGGTCTGCGCAGCCTGGAAGAGGCCCGCAATCCGAACGCCCCCGCGATCGACGTCCCGGGTACGGCGCTATCCGTTCTGGGCGTGGGAACCCTGACCTATGGGCTGATCGAGGGCGGTGCCCGCGGCTGGACATCGCCGGTGATTCTGGGCAGCTTCACCGCCGCGGTGATCCTGGTCGCCGCCTTCGTGGCCGTCGAAGCACGTCGTACCGCTCCGATGCTGCCGCTTCGACTGTTCCGGGAGCGGCTGTTCACCGTGTCCAACACCGCAATGGTCGTGGTGGGGTTCGCGCTGATGGGTTCGTCGTTCTTCTTCTCCCAGTTCTTCGTGTACGTCCAAGGCAGCTCGATCCTGCGCGCCGGTCTGCAGACCCTGCCGGCAACCCTCGCCATGGTGATCGTCAGCCCGTTCGCTGGCCGGCTCGCCGCCCGGTACGGCTTCCGAATCGTGGTGACGATCGGCCTGGCCCTGGCCGGCCTGGGACTGCTGGCGCTCGGCATGGTGTACGCCGACACCGGCTACGGGAACGTGTGGTGGCGACTGGGAGTCGTCGGCATCGGGTTCGCCCTGACCATGTCCCCACTGACGGGAGCCGCCATCCAGGCAGTCAACCCGCAGGAAGGCGGCCTCGCATCAGGCATCAGCAGCACCACCCGGCAGATCGGCGCGGTGCTCGGCGTCGCCGTACTCGGCGCCATCGTCCGCACCCGGCAATCCGGCGGTGCCTCCTTCGAGGCCGGCCTCAACAGCGCCTTCCTCGCTGCCGGCGGCGTCACTTTGGCCACCGCCGTCTTCACCGGGCTGTGGCTCGCGAGATCCAAGGAACCGCATCGTGAAAACTCCCTGGCGGAGGAAGAGGGGCTTCGTAGGGTGGGTAGATGACGATCCGAGCCGCCGCGGTCCCCGCTCTCGCAGCCCGCACAGCCGAGGTGGGTGGGTCCCCCGTCCGGGAGATTCTGGCGCTGACCGCACGGCCAGAGGTCATCTCGTTCGCGGGCGGCCTGCCTGCGCCCGAGCTCTTCGACGCGGCGGGCATTCGCGCGGCGTACGACGCAGTACTGCGTGAATCGCCTCGGCAGGTGTTGCAGTACTCGACCACCGAGGGCGACCCCTCGCTGCGCGCTGCCGTGGCTGCCCGGCTCAGTACGCGCGGCCTGCCGACTGACCCCGAGGACCTGCTGATCACCGGGGGCTCGCAGCAGGGTTTGTCGCTGCTGGCCTCGGCTCTGCTGGAGCCTGGCGACACGGTTCTGGTCGAGGACCCGACCTATCTCGCAGCACTGCAGTGCTTTGGGTTAGCGGGCGCGCGGATCGTCCCGGTCCCCTCCGACGCGGACGGCGTACTGCCGGATGCGTTGGACGCGCTCGTCGCGACGGAGCAGCCCAAACTGCTCTATCTGGTGCCCAACTTCCAGAACCCGACCGGCCGCACGCTGCCGCTCGCACGCCGGCGCGCAGTCGCACAGGTCGCGGCGCGGCGCGGGCTATGGATTGTGGAGGACGATCCGTACGGCGAACTGCGGTTCAGCGGCGAACCGGTGCAGTGGGTCGCGGGCTGTGCCGGGGCAGAGGACCGCACGGTGCTGCTGAGCAGCTTCTCCAAGGTGATGGCCCCGGGGCTGAGACTCGGCTGGTTGCGCGGCCCGGCCGCGCTGCGGCGTGCCTGCGAGATCGCCAAGCAGGCCGCGGATCTGCACACATCGACGGTCGACCAGGCTGCCGCGGCGCGGTACCTCGCCGACTCGGACCTGGACGCGCACCTCGCCACCGTCCGCAACGCCTACCGCGAGCGCCGCGACGCCCTGCTCGCCGGACTGGCGGACGCGTTGCCCGCCGGCAGCTGCTGGAACCGCCCGGACGGCGGCATGTTCGTCTGGGCTCACCTGCCCTCCGGCCACGACGCCACCGCCCTGCTCCAGCAAGCGATCGCCCACAACGTGGCCTATGTCCCGGGTGCTCCGTTCTTCGCCGGCCAGCCGGATCCGACGACGCTGCGCCTGTCATTCGCCACCCACACCCCCGTCGAGATCGCCGACGGCCTCACCCGGCTGGCCAAGGCGCTCCGCTAACACCGGTCAATCGGTGACGTGGGCCGTGTTGTCCAGCCAGTGCTGGGCGAGGTCGGTGTCGCCGTCGATGCTGATGCCGGTGTCTTCGCGATCGGTGAGCGGGAGCCGCCGGGTCATGGTCAGCAGCAGCGATCCGGCCGGGCCGGTCATCGTCACATCCGCCTCGTGTACTCCGGGCTGCCAGGTTGCCCCGTCTGGTCGCCGTACGACGTGCCAAGCGCCCGCGTCGGTGTCTGTGTCGGTGGCCAGCCATTGCAGGGTCTGGCCGGTACCACGGATGGCGTGGGCGGACTCGGATCGCCGCATCTCCCAGGTGGGTGAGGTGAGCATGTTGAGGTGGTTGCTGATGAGCTCGGCTGCGATGTCGGCGTCGATGTCGGCTGCGTTGGCTGAGTTGACCGCGTTGGCTGCGTCGAAGCCGTGGACGACCGACTCGTTGAGCATGCTGGTCATCCAGAACTGCGCGCCGGACCGCTCGTCGCCCGCGGCGTTGAACACCGGCGCCTCGAGCGCCTCGTCGGAGCACGCGTCCGCGACCCGCTGTGCGGATTCCGACAGCCACGCCTGCCATTTGCTGGGATCGGTTGGGAGTACGGCCAACTCGGTGGGGAGTTGGGTGGGGTCGACGATGCGCCGCTCGATGATCTCCGCGACCCAGTGCTGGGTCTGCCCGACGTGCTCGACCAGGTCGGTCACGGTCCACTTCGGGGTGGTCGGCACGGGCGCGTCAGGTCCGGCCGTGGCGGCTGAATCCGCCAGCCGCCCGGTGTACTCGACGATCGCCTGCCGGGCACGTTCCGCGATCAGCTCGCTCAAGGCTGTTTCCTCTCAGAGTCGGTACCTTCCGTCTGCCTCAGACTCTGCCGGAAGACGTTTACGGTTTCTTTCCGGTAGCGCCGCCATCCCCCGTCTTCATCGCTGACTTGAGGTAGGCGATGACGTCGTCGTACGTGGACTTGCTCGCGCCCTCCGCACGGGAGGCTTTGACGGCCCAGTCCAGCGGAGTCTCGCCGGAAGTGTCGGACCGCGCCGTCAGATCGGCGCCGCTCTCCACCAGCTTGCGGACCTGTTCGAGGTCTCCGCGCCAGGCAGAAATGTGCAGAGACGTAGCCGGCCACGGGGGAAGCTCCAGGGCCTGTTCGAACGCCTCGCGAGTGTGGACGGGTTCGCCGTGGGAGATGATCACCCGCTCGAACGGAAGATCCAGCATCGCCCGCAGGTCAGGCAGGGCACGCTCCTCGTGGGTGGGTGACATCCACACCCGCAACGATCCAGCTCGCTCCGTCATGCTGTCGCCGAACACCAGAGTCTTGTGGTCGGGAAGGTAGAGCGGCGTCTCGTACCACCCGCGCGGATCCCGGAAGGGCACCAGGTCTCCCGGCAACTCCTGACCAGGCTCGATCGTCTGTACGTCGGTCTCGAGCGGCCCGCCCTTCTCGATCATCTCCGGATCGAACGCGTTCGGGCCGAAGGCGCGGCACCCATAGCGGCGTACCAGCGCATCGACACTCCAGGTCGTCCGGTCGTCCCAGGTCTCGCGCAGATGATCGCCGATCAGGACCGCGACCGCAGTGGGCGGTCGGTCGGCGAAGCGATCCCACACCTGGCTCGCCTGCGCCGGCGGGAGCAGCGGGTCGAGCACCCACCTCTCGGCGCCGGCGTCCACGCAGACACTCGTCACCACTTCCGGCCAGTCGTGCCCCTCACTCCAGTTGGGATGCTCAACCCGCCAGACCCAAAGCCCCGGCGCAAGGTCGATAACCTCCACACTCGGCGAGCCTTCCGGCCCCATCACACCACTCCTCGAATCGGCCGACGTGATCACAACTCGGGCACCAGGCGGCTCTCCGGAGATCTCTCAGCGGCCTTGCGTCACCAGATTCAGGCTAGCCGCGCGGGCGTTCAGGCTCGCTGATAACCACGTCGCCCTGTCGGTCAAGGGTGAACTGAAACGTTGGGCGCCAGCGCGGCATCTTGCGCTGAATGCTCCGAAGCAGGCCGATGCTGTCAGAGTCCGTGATCCCTGACGTAGTCGACCAGTCCAACCCGGAACCGACTACATCGCTGACGAACACGACCTCGGTCTCCAGCAGGACGCGTCGCCAGTCCTCATGCGACAACGGCTCTCCGGCCTGCAGCGCCTCCCGAAGACGGGCCACGGCTTCATGGAAGTGGTCCCGGCCCTCGAAACCCATCCCGATCGCGAGCTGGTCGGTGCATCGAGCGGGACCTCCCCACTCACCTAGCCCTTTCAGAAGGAACATTCGCTCCTCGGTGGTCAGGCTCACTTGCACAGCGTCGGGCATGACAGCAGTGTCCCATCCGCGTCGTCAGCGCGGCGGGGTCTCGACCCGCCGGATCACCAGCCCGCCCACCGCTTGATCGAGTGCCACGCCGATGGCTGTCTGCAGTGAAGCCGACTGGAGTGCGTTGGCGTGAGACGGATCCGCGAGACAGACTCTGTGGATGGACGATCCGCGTGCTCAACTCGACCGTGAGCGGCAAAAGACGATCGACCGCCTGGCGAGTCTGACCGAGGACTTCGACAAGGTCGTGGCTGCGTCGCGCGACAGCAACGCCGACGACGAGCACGATCCCGAGGGCTCAACGATTGCGTTCGAGCGGTCCCAGCTCGGCGCGTTGGCCGAGCAGGCCCGGAAGGCCCTGGCGGAGATCGATGCCGCGCTGGCACGCGTCGCGGCTGGAACCTACACAACGTGCGAGCGCTGCGGCCGCCCGATCTCGGCAGAGCGGCTTCAGGCGCGTCCGATGGTCCGCACCTGCATCGACTGTGCATCTGGCGGGTGACAACCGGTCCCTTGGCGCATCTCCTTCCGCCTCGCAACCTTCAGGCGGTGCTGGCCCCCGCACTCGCGGGGTTCGTGGAGCCGCTTGTCGGAATCCGACCTATCGCCCAGCTCCGGCGGCTTGGAGCCTCTTCGGCCAAGGGAAAACCAGCGGATCGGAGTTCGCCTGCCATCGGTGGCTCAGTTCGCGCAGTGTTTCGGTGGCGCGGTCGAGGTCTGCGTCCGGGTAAGGACAAGGATCTGGTTGGGTGACGCCCCACATTTCGCGGATCCGGGCGTACGGCGTCACCCGATCCTTCTCGACTGCTTCGTGAATGACGCTCGTGATCGCCTCGCTGATGCCGATGCTGTTCGGCGCCTTCAGGACGCGGGCGCTGCGAACCTTGGCGTCGTGGCGCTTCTTGCCCGCTGTCTGTTGCATGCTCTCGAACACCACACCTGCTGCGATGCAGCCGAAGATGCCGTCGGGCATTCCCAGTTCGCGTTCGGTCACGGCGTGCGCGAGGTCGTGGGGCACACGGTGCTTGCGCGAATAGGAGGAGAGAGTGAACTCCGCGCCGTCCGCTCGCCGGATCACCGTGACACACTCACCGCGCGGGTCATGGAGGAAGGTGAGATGCATGCCTCCAGCGTGACCCTGCGCAGGCCCCCGTGCCACCGGTTTTCAGCCGGGCGTCGACCCCGTCTCCCGGGAACGACGAACCCCCAGCCTCAGAGAGTGGTCTCTGAACTGGGGGTGGCCGCATGCGCACGCCGCGCCGCGCACCGAAGGCGCGCCTTGATCCATAAGAGCCAAATTCAGCAAGAGCCCGTGCGGACAGACTGTGATTCGTCAACGGATGTACGACAGGTTAGAAGTCTGCCGCGCCCACGGGACGAACCGAGGCAAGTAGCCGATGAGCGGATGTCGGGCAAGGCGCGCCAGGCCGCGCGCTGAGGCTGGTGTCACTCACGCGACCTGGCACTCGATCGACAGAGCCGTGGCAGTCTCGGCGTGGGCTACGACGTGCTTGGCGCCGCAGGCGTTCGAGAAGACTTCGTATGAGCCGGGTGGCACGACTAGCGTCGCTTCGCCTCGAGTGTCGGTGGTGGCCGTCCAAGTAGCTCCACTGGCCGCCGTCGCGGTCACGTTGACGCCGACCGCCGGTGCGCCGTTCAGAGCCATCCCGCCGGCTGGCGTCACCGGACCTCCGAAGAGAGCGACGTGCGCTGTGATGCTAGCTGTGCTGCTATGTGTGCTGTGTGCTTGGCAACCGCTGGCCAGTGCCAGCGTGATCACGACACACCCCAGCCTCAGTCCAACCCGTCGAACCGCATCCCCTGTAGTGCGCGACATGTCTCTCCCCCTTCCAGGCCCCTTCTATTAGACGCACAGGCGCGCGCCTTCGTTGCCCGCTGTGCCGCGACCCGTGCATTCGGCTGTCGCAGATCACCTGGCGGACGAGCGTCGCGCCTTCCGATGGAGGAAGCCCGTGCGGACAAACCGCGTCAGGCGACGGAGGCTCAGCTCTACGAACTCGCCGCCGCCTGCCAGGGCCGCTACGCGGAGCTAGTGCTCGTCCTCGGATTGGCTGGTCTCCGATGGGGTGAGATGGCAGGCCTGCAAGCTGGCGACCGAGTGTGGGTGCCAGGCAGAGGTCTCCGGCTCCAACGGGCCATGCTGGCGAGTGGTGGATTCGGCGAGCTGTTCGTTGACACCTTGAAGAACAAGCGCGCCCGCACGGTGCCCCTGGTCGACGAGCTGATCCCTATGGTTGACCGGTGGGCAGGCGAGAAGGTGAACGGGGCCTGGCTGTTCCACGCCCCATGGTGGACCGCTCAGTGAAGGCAACTGGAAGCGGTCTGTTCGCTGGTCGGCCGCGATCAAGGCAATCGGAGTCCCGACCCTGCGGGTCCACGACCTGCGCCACACTGCCTCGTCGGTCTGGCTGGGATCGGAAGCTGACCCGAAGGTCGTTCAGAGGATCTTGGGGCACGCCTCGGCGGCCATGACGATGGACCTCTACGGGCACCTGATCGACCAGAACCTCAGGGATGCCGCCCGGAAGATCGGGGGCACCACGGGGGCACGGCGGGCGCTTGGGGCTGGAACGACAGAACCCCCGGGCGAGGAAACTGCCCTCTGACCTGGGGGTTCGCGTGGAGCCGCCTATCGGAATCGAACCGATGACCTTCTCATTACGAGTGAGACGCTCTGCCGACTGAGCTAAGGCGGCGGGTGCCGGGGAAGAGTGTAGCGGGCCGGAGGGGGTGATTCCGAATCGGATCTGGGGAGTGGGGTACGGCGGGGTGCGGTGTGTGGCCCGGATCACCGAGGGGACGGGGAGCGGGGAACCTGTGAGTGGCGGCGTACGTCGGACGGGCGAGGAAATAGCTCGCGGAACAATTGTTCCAGGAAATGCGTTGACTTGATCTGTGGGGATGGGTGACACTAATTCCCGCAAGGACCAAGACCCTGAGGAGACATCGTGTACGGCGCGCAGAACCCGAGAAAAGCCTGGCGGCCCGGCCGCATGGCTTTGTCGGCATGCCTGCGATCCGTGTGCGACAGCGCCATCTATCACCACCAGCTCCGCATCGAGCCGAGCCTGTGTGCAGGCGGTCCGCCTGGGTGATCTCCGCGTGGAGAGACCTCCAGGAGCCGTCTGAGCCGGGTACCGGCAGCAGGCGGCTCTTTTCTTTTGCCCGGTTACGGGCCACGTCGGTGCGCAATGGTTGCGGACCGGATTCCAAACCCGCGTCACGAGGGTTCGACTCCTTCCACCGATGCTATTTCCGGTATTCACGAATACCGGCACGAACAATGACAACTGGACATTCATCGCAATTTCCCCGGGGCCACGACAGGCCCCGGGGAGGACCAGCTGTAGGCCAGCGGCCAGGCCACCTCATTTGGGTTGAGGAGATCGGAGGTTCGAGTCCTCCCAGCTGGACCAGGCGCCCGCAGGATGCTCTGCTACCGGCCGAGCGGGCGCCGCAAACGTGCCCTGCGACGGAAATCCGCACCACATCCGGCGCAGGGCACTCGAACGCCCGTGGTTCAACTGGAGAGAGCACCTGCCTACGAAGCAGGAGAGTGCAGGTTCGAGTCCTGCCGGGCGTGCTGTGTTCGAGGCAGAAGCGGTCGATGCACCGGGACGTGACCCCGGAGGAAGCGGGTTCGAGTCCCGCCGGACACCCCGACGTACGGCGTGCTCACGCAAAGCAACGTCGTACCCGCCGACACCGAGATCGCCGACCTGCCAGCCGCTGGTCGGGCACACTGGATGGGAGGAGGAACCAGATGAGCGGTGTGATCGTCCTGAACGCCTCATACGAACAGCTTCATGTCGTATCGATCCCGCACGCCATCCGGATGCTCGTCCGGGAGGTCGCCGTCGTCGAGGAAGCGCACGACGGCGCCAGCATCGGTCCGTTCCCGCTCCCCCGCGTACTGCGTCTGGTCCGGTACGTCGTGATGAAGTGGCGGTACGCGTCCGGGCGACTGCAGTACACCCGGGCCGGCGTACTGAAACGTGACAAGTACACCTGCGCGTACTGCGGTAAGCCGGGCGCAAGCACGATGGACCACGTGATTCCACGATCACGTGGTGGTCGGGGCGAGTGGCTGAACGCCGTCGCCGCGCACTCCGGGTGCAACGAGAAGAAGGGCTCGCGAACACCGGAAGAGGCCGGCATGCCACTGCTGTGGCAGCCGTGGATCCCTTCCCGTGCCGAGTTGGCGCTCTAACGCGACACCCACCCGGTGTCGCGGCGGAGCGCGATGCCAGGTGGGCGACGGCGACCCACCCTCGGTTCTGACCCGAGGCCCCGCAGGTTCGACCCCTGCCCTGGCAGCTGTACCAACCTGGTGAGATAAGCCGAGTGTCAGGCCTAGCGGCAGCCGTCTCGAAAACGGCAGGTCCTTCAACGGGCGTCTGGGTTCGAGTCCCAGTCTCACCGCATGCACACGATCAAGGAGGGTGAGGAGATGAACGTGGGGCTTCCGGTTGAGTTGAGTGGGGCTAAGAGCTCCACGCTCATGTGGGCTCAGGAGTACGACGTGGATGCGAAGGCGCTGCAGCAGCTGCGGAACATTGCGGCGCTGCCGTGGGTCCACGGGGTCCGGGTGATGCCGGATGTGCACCTCGGCAAGGGCGCGACCGTCGGGTCCGTGATCGCGATGTACCAGGCCGTGTCGCCGGCCGCGGTCGGGGTCGACATCGGGTGCGGGATGGAAGGTGTCCTGACCTCGCTGACGGCCGCGGACCTCCCGGACGACCTGTCGGGAATCCGCTCGCGGATCGAGGCCGCCGTACCGGTCGGCTTCCGGGCGCACGAGAACGCCGTTGGGGTACGTCGGCTTGGACTCGACCCGCGGCCGTGGGATCGACTCTGGGGCGCGTTCACGAGTCTGCACGACGGCGTACAGGACCGCGAGCGCAAGGCCAAGCAGCAGATGGGATCGCTGGGCGGAGGCAACCACTTCATCGAGGTCTGCCTCGACGACGAGGACCGCGTCTGGCTGATGCTGCACTCCGGGAGCCGCAACATCGGCAAGGAACTCGCGGAGCGGCACATGCGGATCGCCCGGGACCTGCCGCACAACGCGGATCTCCCGGATCGCGATCTGGCGGTGTTCCTTTCGGGTACGCCGGAGATGGACTCGTACCGTCGGGACCTCACGTGGGCCCAGGAGTACGCGGCCCGGAACCGCGCGGTCATGCTCGCGCTGGTGATGCAGGCTGTGCGCGAGTCGTTCCCGGTCGAGGTGCGGTTCGAGCAGCCGATCTCGTGCCATCACAACTACGTGGCCGAGGAGCACTTCGACGGGCTCGACCTGCTCGTCACCCGCAAGGGCGCGATCCGGGCGGGGCTTGGAGATCTCGGGCTGATCCCGGGGTCGATGGGCACCGGTTCGTACGTCGTCCGCGGTCTCGGTTCGGAGCGCTCGTTCTACTCGGCCTCACACGGGGCGGGCCGGCGGATGAGCCGCAACGAGGCGAAGCGCCGGTTCACGGTCGAGGACCTGGTCGCCCAGACGACGGGTGTCGAGTCTCGTAAGGACGCGGGCGTCATCGACGAGATCCCGGCGGCGTACAAGGACATCGACTCCGTCATCGCCGCCCAGTCCGACCTGGTCGAGGTCGTCGCCCACCTGAAGCAGGTCATCTGCGTCAAGGGCTGAATCGGAGCGGGTGCGTGGTACGCCCGCCCGCCGTGCGCCCTCTTCCTTTGAACTAAGCGTACAAGTTCGAGGGAGGTCGGCGACGAAGTTATCCACAGCCGCCCGTCGTCGTCAGGGGAGGCGGCGGGCGGTGGGTGTACCGACGAACGGGTAGTGGTGGGTCGACGAGTCGGTTGCCAGGCGTGGCGGGGTGACTCGTTGGCTGGGATCGGGGACTACTACCCGTTCTTAGGTACGCAACAAGGTGAGGTCCGCCTGTTGGTAAGGGCTGCGGTTTGCTAAACCGTTGGTCGGTTTTGGCCGGCTCGCGAGTTCGAATCTCGCTCTCACCGCTGGGCGGCCGGGACGGACCGGTCGCCCAGCCAGGCAGGAGCGCCGTCGTGGGAGAGGCGGGACGGGCTGTAAACCCGTTGCCTTCGGGCTGAGCAGGTTCGAATCCTGCCTCCTGTACGAACCGGGGCTATGGGCCCCGGGCAACAAGAATGAGAGGAGGACCGGCCATGGCCGACCTCAGGAACAGAAAGCGAGTGCCCGGCGGTAGGACCGGTGCTCCAGTGAAGCAGGGTCATGCGCTGCGCCGGGTACGGCTTGCCTGCGGGCATGTGCAGCGGGACCGGATCGCCCACGCCGGCGATCACGTCTGGTGTGAAGCCGACTGCTCCGACTGGATCCGCGTTCTCTCCGTCGAAGAGTAGTCACTCGATCACGCCCCCCAGCAAAAAGAAGCCCACCGCAACTTTCTCCGCCAATTGACCATCGTGGCGGGTGTACAGGTTGTCACCGCCGGCTGGGGGGCCGCGGGCGAGTTGGGGTGGGGAAATCGCATGATCAGATGGTTGTTGGTGTTCGGGCTTGTCGTCGGGGGGCTGGCGAGTACCGGCGGAGTCGCGGTGGCCAAGACCGGTCCGGGGATCGCGATCGCCGCGGATCTGCCGGAGCCGGAGGCAGCACAGTTCACGCCGGGGGCAACAAACGTGATCCCGGCGACCGGGGTTTCGGCGAAGAGCGCCCAGGCGACAGCCACGGCAACAGGTGGCACCTACACGTGCCCCGGTTTCAGCACTGTCGACGACGCGACGCCGCTGTCGTCCGTGTTGCAGGACACCTACTCCTGGGGTGGGTTCAAGCCGTACAAGGTTGGCGACGGCAACGGAAACATCAACTGGAAGCTCAACCCGTACGGCAATCCCAGTTGGTACATGTGGTTCCACTCACTTCGTTGGTTGGGCCAAGGAATCACCGCGGCCAGCCAAGGTGACACGGCGGCCATCGCTCACGTCACGACGATCGTCCACGACTGGGTCCGCGACAATCCGTACTCCTGGAAGGCAGATGTCGGCGCCTGGGAGTCGACCATGCACCGCACCAACGTCATCATTTGCACCCGGCAAGCAGTTCTCGCCGGCCTCAACGTGACCACGCTCCCGGCGCAGTACAGCTGGCTCGACACGGCTCTGCTCGATCACGCCAAGTTCCTGGTCAATAACTGGAGCGGCGCCTGGAACCACGGCACCGACGAGAGCATCGCGCTGTTCGGCGTCGGCTGCACGCTGAACCGCACGGACTACACGACCCTCGCGCAGCAGCGTCTGAACGCGGGCATCACGACGTCGATCGACGCGCAGGGGTCGACCAACGAGCAGTCGACCGCCTACGCGCAGTTCAACTATTCCCTCTGGGGCCGAGCCGTCGACGTACTGCGAGCCTGCGGCGCCGACCCCGGTACGACGATTCCCGCACGCCGCGCCCTGCTGGCGAACTGGCTCGCGCTGGCAACGAACTCACTAGGCAACCTGCATCAGATCGGCGACTCCGAGGTCGTGCGTACGGCGCCAGTCGCCGGCACCCCACTCGAGTACGCCGGAACGCAAGGCGCGACCGGGATCGCGCCGACTGACCGGGTCGGCATGTTCTCCGCGGGCTATGTCTTCGGCCGATCCGGATGGGGCACGTTCGCGAACCAGGCGTCGTACAGCATCAGGTACGGGCCGGCGCGGCAGTTGCACGGCCACAGCGACCACACGTCGCTCACGTACACCGCTCGCGGCCGGGACATCCTGATCGACGGCGGGCACGCCGGCTATCAGAACGACGTCTGGCGGGCCTGGGCGAAGAGCCCATTCGCCAGTAGCGCGATGACAACTCCGCTGTCGGCCGACACTTTGCCGGCGACCAAGCTGACCCGGTCCCAGCTCAAACCGAACGCGGACTTCTTCGAGTTCTCCGACGTACCCGGGACCGGCATCAGCCGTGTCCGTGCCGTCCTCGTGCTCAACAACCCGGACCTGGTCGTCACCCTCGATCGTGCCTCGTCCAAGACCGCGCAGCAGTTCCAGACGTTGTGGCATCTGCCCGCGGACCAGAAGGCGACGGTGTACTCGCGGACCACTGCCCTCGCGGCGAAGCCGGGTGAGGACACCCGGACGATCCTGTTCCAGGTGCCGTACCGGCAGGCGCTGCCACCCGGCGCGATCCTGCTCAAGCAGGCACAGACGAAGCCGATCCAGGGCTGGACCTACCCGAACATCAACACCCGGCTGCCGGCGCCGACCCTGATGTTCGCGAGGTCCGGAACCACGGCCTCGATCCTGTCGTTCGTCGCTCCGGTCAAGGCCTCTGGCGCCGTCACGTACACGACCCGCTGGTCCGGTACGACGTACGTCGTCGACCTCAGCGTTGCGGGCGTAAAAACGTCGATCGGCATCTCCGCAGGCGGCTCACTCGTCCGCCTGAGCTGATCGAATCCCCCCTGGTGACGGAATCACACCCGGCCCTCCGAAGGCTCGGATCCTGGTTCGACTCCAGGCAGGGGGACCAGCAACGGATCGAAGTGGACGGTCAGTGAGACCGTCGCTTCGGCCCGGGCGGACAGAACGCGGACGCGGACGTCGGCGGCCTCGATCGGCGCAGGCAGCGCGATCAGCCGGCGATGTCCGATGGTGGTGCCGTGCGCGATCTCGGTCCATGAACCGTCGGCCAGCGCGTCGACTGCGAACGCCGAGACCTGTTGTCCCGACTCGATGTCCTCACGAAGATCGAGAAGGTTGATCGTTGCCGGCAGCACCAGATCGGTCCCGTAGTACTCACGCACCGCAGTACCGAACTCCAGGAGCGCAGCAACATCTGGCGACGCGAACAGCCCGCGGCGGTCCGGCGGGATGTTCAACAGCAGTACGGCGTTGCGCCCGACCGACTTGCGATAGATGTCCAGTAGCTCCCGCACCGACTTCACCGCAGCGTCCTCGGACGCGTGGTAGAACCACCCCGGCCGGATCGACACGTCGACCTCGGCCGGATACCACCGCAGCTCGTCGGCCCGCGCCATCAGTTCAGGCCCGGCAACATCCGGCGCGTTCTGCGCAGCCACCATCTGCCCACGGGCGAACGGTACGACGCTCCACTCGGTCTCGCGCGCGAACCCGTCCTCGTTCCCCACCCACCGCACATCCGGCCCGCCGATCGCGATCGTGGCGTCGGGTGCCAACCGCCGGATCAGGTCGAACCAGGCCTCGTAGTCATAGGTCTGTGCACTACTCGTCGGATTCGCACCGTCCAGCCAGACCTCGGCGATCGGCCCGTACGACGTCAGCAGTTCGTACAGCTGCAGCAGGTAGAACCGGTTGTAGTCGTCGACCGTGTAGGTGAACTCGCCGATGGGTGCCTCGACCGCCGGGCTCCCGTTGCCGTAGTACCCGCCCGGCGCCTTCTCCTGATACAGGTCCGCCGGCGACAGATAGATCCCGAAGCCAAGCCCGGCCGATTGGCAGGCCGACGACAGCTCGGCCACCACATCACCGGAATACGGGCTCGCGGCAACGGTATGCGGCAGGTACTTGCTCGGCCACAAGCAGAAGCCGTCGTGATGCTTGGCCGTCAGGATCACACTCTTGAACCCAGCGGCCACCAACGTCCGCACCCACTGCCCGCAGTCCAGCTCCGACGGGTCGAACACCGTCGGATCGTCCAGACCGGTCCCCCACTCCAGATCCGTGAACGTGTTCGGCCCGAAATGCACGAACGCGGTCAACTCCTGCCGCTGCCACGCGATCTGCCGGGGCGATGGACGCACGTCCGACGGATCGATCACCGCAGCACCTTGCCGGGGTTGAGGAGGTTGTCCGGGTCGAAGGCATGCTTGATTCGTCGATGCAGTTCGAGGCTGACCGGGCCGAGCTCGGTTTCCAACCAGCTGGCCTTCAGCGTGCCGATGCCGTGCTCGCCGGTGATGGTGCCGCCGAGCCGAAGGCCCAGCTCCATCACCGCGCCGAACGCCTCCAACGCTCGTTCTTCGGCCGCCGCGTCGTTGCGATCGAAGACCACCGTCGGATGCATGTTCCCGTCACCTACATGCCCAGGGCAACAAATCAGCACCTGGTACTTCTCGCCGATCTCCGCGATCCCCCGCAGCAACGGGACCAGTTGCGACCGTGCTACCGAGACGTCGTCGATCAACGTGGTCCCGAGCGGCTCGAGTGCGGAGTTCACCAGGCGTCGCGCCTCGAGCAGCATCCGGGACTCCTCGGCGTCCGAGGCCTCAGCGACGTCAATCGCGCCATACGACAAGCAGATCGCTGCGATCTGTGCCACGTCGGCGGCCGCCCGTGGGCCTCGGTCGGACTGAGCGATCAGCATCGACCCGGCATCCGCCGGCAGTCCCATATCCCGGTAGCTCTGAATGGCCTGCACAGTCGGCCGATCCAGGAACTCCAGCAGCGAAGGCCGCAACCCTGACGCCATCACCGCCGCCGCTGCCGCGATCCCGTCCTCGATCGACCGGAACGTCGCCGCCGCGGTCAGCGCAGCCTCCGGCGCCGGACGCAACGCCAGCGTCGCCTCCGTCACCACACCGAGCGTGCCTTCGGATCCGACAATCAACCGAGTCAGGTCATATCCCGCGACGCCCTTCGCAGCCCGGCGACCAGTGCGAACGACCTCACCCGACGCCAGTACGACTTCCAGACCGCGCACGAAGTCCGCCGTCACGCCGTACTTCACACAACACAACCCACCCGCGTTGGTCGCGATGTTCCCACCGATCGTGGACATCTCCCACGACGAAGGATCCGGCGGGTAGAACAGCTCCTTCGCCAGCACGGCCCGCGACAGTTCCGCGTTCACCACACCCGGCTGGACCACCGCGACATGATCCTCGACCGAAATCTCCAGGATCTGGTTCATCCGCGAGGTCGACAGCAACAAGCATCCGTCGATCGCGTTTGCGGCACCCGACAACCCGGTCCGGGCGCCCTGCGTGACAACCGGTACGCCGAACGACCCGGCCGTCCGCAGTACCTCAACCACTTCATCGGTCGACGACGGCCGAACCAGCACCCGCGGTACGCCGGCCGTGCAGAACGTCGCGTGATCGTTGCGATGAGTGTCCAGTACGTCGGCATCGTCGACGACCGCCCCGTCACCGAGGGCGGACCGGAGCCGGGCTACCAGCGGATCGCTCATCCTTCTTCTTGTTCCGCAAGGAGTCGGAGAATCAGTTCCGCTCGCCGGACCCGCTCCCGGCCGAGAGCTTCCGCCGTACCCGTGAGATGCGCGCCGACCGGATAGATGTTCGGCGCGTTCCGCAGCCCCATCTTCAGATACACCGGCGCCGCGACGCGGACGACTTCCGGTACGTCGTAGAACCGGACGTGGCCGCCCTGGTCGTCGGGGACCTCGATGTACATGTCGATCGGCACAGTTGTGACCGAGCGGATCTCCGCGAGTACCGGCACCGGCAGGTCCGTCGACACGTTCAGGCTGGTCGCGCCAAGTCGCTCGTACAGCCGCGCAGTCGGTGCGTTCGGCAACGGCATCAGGACCGACGTCTTGAGCACCAGATCCGCAGGCAGCTCGCCCTCGATCTTCAACTGACCCAAGATCTCCAGTACGCCGATGTCTCCGACCAGCAAGCTCCGTACGCCGAGCTCCACCGCACGGAACGCGTCACACAACGACGCCGCGACCTGCTCATTGCCTCGCGCAACACCACCAACCGCGGCCGAAACCTTGGCCTGACCACCGATATCCCAAGCTCCGCGCGGTCCAAGGAACAGACAGACCTCCACGCCGGCGGACGCGCCGAGCGAGAGCATCTCCTCGATCTCGCCGTCGGTCAGCATCATCACGCCGCTGCCCTGCGACACCCGATCGATCGTGATCCCGCGAGACTTCGCCTCCTCGAGGACCGCGGTCATCACCCGCGGCCCTTCACAGGAAGGGATCTCGACCTTGTACGGCGACCCGTCTGGGAAGGTCCGGGTCGAGGTCTCCCCCGGCCGGAAACCACGGTCGGCGAGCAGGGCATGTGCCTCGCGAAGATTCATCTCTCGCTCCAAGGTCCGAGTGTCCCGGCCGGCGCCAGGTCCCGCGCCGTACCGGTGATCTCCAGGTCGAAACGCTCGGCCGCCTCGGTCAGCAGGGCCGGCGTCACCATCAACACGTCCGGGGACAGCGTGTCCTTGATCCGGGCCAGCCGCAGCTCGGACCAATCCCGCCGCCCGCACATCGTCACAGCCGCGAGTACGGCGGCCTCGTCGTCCTCCATCACCATCGGCAACCGGGAGCGGCGCGCACCGCCGGCGCCCGAGGTCAGCGCGTTCACATAGCTCGCGTGCAGATCGATCTGCTCCAGCAGCCGCGCCGGAATGACGTCGGCCAGTCCGAGCCCGGACGCGTTCCCATGCGATGCGGGCGACAACGAATGCACACTGATCGCGGCGATCGACGGCGACTCGAACTCCGGGATCCCGTGCACCCAGCACCGGCCGATCACGTTCGTATCCATCCCGGCGCCGGACTTGTCCTTGCCGAGTTCATCGATCACCAGTACATCGAGCTCGTCGAACGGCAACCGGCCGAGCATGCTGGAAGCCCTTTGCAGCAACGCGTTCTCGGCCGCGCCGGCGATCCCGTCGGCCTCGAGGAACTCGACGGACGCGGTCTGATCCAGCGCGTTCTCCAGGATCGCGAGCCCACCGAGAATCTTGCCCTGCGCAACGACCATCCTGGCAGCGGCCTCGATGTTGCCGCCGAGCGCGGGGATGCCGCCGGCGTGCAGCGAGGCGGCCCCGCGATGGTTGCCCAGCCCGATCGCGAGGACCTTCGCGATCCCGCTCTCGATCGGTCCACGGAAGTCGGTGTGCGGTTTGACCCGATTCACCAGCAGTACGCCGTCCACCTTGGCCGCGATCGCGTCGTGGTGGATCTCGGTCCCGTCGGGCAACGAGCCGACGACCACCGTCTCCATCGTCGCCTCGATCGGGCAACCGACGGACTCCGGCGTGATGCCGAGACCCTCGAGCATCTCCCGCTGACCATCGGCGGTCGCACCGCCGTGCGAGCCCATGGCAGGGATGACGAACGGCGCGGCGCCGACCGACTTCAACCAGTCGACGGCGGCCTTGACCACGGGCACCAGGTCATGGATCCCCCGGCTGCCCGCAGTCACGGCGATACGGGCGTCCGGGAGGATCCTTTCCCGAAGCGGTTCGAGGGCCGCCTGCGCGTCGGCGTACGGGTCGGCCGAGACCTGCAGATCCGTGAGGATCCGCCGGATCGGCGTGACCTGCGGCAGCGTCCCTGACGGCCGCAGCCCACGGACGGCCTCGAAAGGTCCCCAGGACGTGGCCATCAGTGACTCTGCCGTCCCACGGCCGAGCCGGTCCGGCCGACCAGGAAGTCCAGGTCGCAGCCCTGGTTCGCCTGCGTGACATGGTCAACGTACAGGCGAGCCCATCCGCGGTCGGTCTGCGGCGCCGGCGGCTGCCAATCCGCCCGCCGCTTCTCCAGCTCCTCGTCGGATACATCCAGATGCAACCGCCGAGCCGGTACGTCGAGCTCGATCCAGTCCCCGGTCCGCACCAGCGCCAACGGTCCACCGACCGCCGCCTCCGGCGTGACATGCAGTACGACGGTGCCGTACGCCGTACCGCTCATCCGCGCGTCCGAGATCCGCACCATGTCGTCGACACCGATCTCGGCGAGCTTCCGCGGGATCGTCATGTTCCCGACCTCGGGCATGCCCGGGTAGCCGCGCGGTCCGGAGTTCTGCAGGACGAGCACAGTGTCCTCGTCGACGTCGAGCTCCGGGTCCTCGACCGCCTTGTCGTAGTCCTCGATGCTGCTGAACACCAACGCCTTACCCCGGTGCCGGGAGAGCCGCTCGGATGCAGCCGACTGCTTGATGACGGCGCCGTCGGGAGCCAGATTCCCCTTCAGTACGGCGGTCCCCGCGCCACTGCCCAGCGGGTCCTCGACCGGCCGGATCACCGCATACGTCTGGCTGCCCGGAGCAGCGCCCGGGTAGGTCGCCTCGATCCGCTCGGCATTCGCGACGTTCTCGCCGATCGTCTTGCCGGTGACCGTGATCGCCTCGGTCTTGAGCAGCGGCAGGATCTCCTTCATCACCGCGGGCAGACCGCCGGCGTAGTAGAAGTCCTCCATCAGGTACTTGCCCGACGGCTGCAGGTCGACCAGCCACGGTACGCCGCGCGCCCACTCGTCGATGTCGTCGAGGGTCAGCTCGACGCCGACGCGGCCGGCGATCGCCAGCAGGTGGATGACGAAGTTCGTCGAGCCGCCGATCGCAGCGTTCGCGCGGACCGCATTCGCGAAGGCGTCCCGGGTGAGGATGTCGCTCGGCTTGAGGTCCTCCTTCACCATCTCGACGATGCGCTGCCCGGACTTCTGGGCGATCACGTATCGCCGCGAGTCGACCGCCGGGATCGCCGCGGACCCGGTCAACTGCAGACCGAGTGCCTCCGCCATGCAGGCCATCGTCGATGCCGTGCCCATGGTCATGCAGTGGCCGTTGCTGCGCGATTGACCCGCTTCGGCCGCGGCGAAGTCCTCGGCCGACATCCGGCCGGCGTTGAGGTCCTGGGTGAAGCGCCAGACCGCCGTACCGGAACCGATGTCGCAGCCGCGGAACTTGCCGTTCAGCATCGGTCCGCCGGTCACGACGACCGTCGGCAGGTCGACGCTCGCCGCGCCCATGATCGAACCGGGCGTCGTCTTGTCGCAGCCGGTCAGCAGCACGACGCCGTCGATCGGGTTGCCACGCAGGGATTCCTCGACGTCCATGCTGAGCAGGTTGCGGAACAGCATCGCGGTCGGCCGCAGCAACGTCTCGCCGAGCGACATCACCGGGAACTCCAGCGGGAACCCGCCGGCCTGCCAGACGCCCCGCTTGACCGAGTCGGCCAGCCGGCGCAGGTGCGCGTTGCACGGGGTGAGCTCGGACCAGGTGTTGGCGATCCCGATCACCGGACGGCCGTCGAAGGCCTCCTCCGAGAAGCCCTGCGACTTCATCCAGGACCGGTGGATGAACCCGTTCCGGCCCTTCTCGCCGAACCAGTGGTCGAAACTCCGCCGCCCGATGGGCTGATCAGGCTCGTCGACCGTCGGTTCGTTCGGGGGCTGATCAGTCATCGCGACACCTCACCTGTGGTCACGGTTCCGTTCACGCGGCGGCTGATGCCGGCCGGGTTGGAGTCCTTGAGTACGTCGGGCAGCACTGCATCGGGAGCGTCCTGGTAAGCCACCGGCCGCTGGAACCGTCGGGCCGCGGTCACCCCGACGCTGGTGTGGATCGACCCGACTGTCGACGGGAACGGGCCGCCGTGGTGCTGGGCCCACGACACCGCTACTCCGGTCGGCCAGCCGTTCCAGAGCACTCGACCAGCCCTTGCCGTCAGCAACGGCAGCAACTGCCGCGCCAGGTCGGCATCCGCGTCTTCGGCGTGCAGTGTCGCCGTCAGATTGCCTTCGAAGGCCTCGACCGCGGCGCGCAGTTCGTCAAGCGACGAGTATTCGACGACGATCGAGACCGGGCCGAAGCACTCCTCGAGGATCTCGTCGCGGCGAGCGAGCAGCTCGGCGACCGTTGTCTGTAGCAACGTTGCCGGACCGGACGACCAGACCCGAACGCCATCGATCTTCTCCAGCCGGTCGAGGCCGGAGCTGAAACCATCCTTGATCCGGTCGTTGAGCATCGGCGCCTCAGCGACCCCACCGACTGCCTCGACGAGCTGATCCTGCAGACCGTGGCCGGCGGGCAGGAAGAGCAGTCCTGGCTTGGTGCAGAACTGGCCGACGCCGAGGGTGAACGAACCGACGTACCCGGTCGCGATGTCCTTGCCGCGGGCATCGATCGCGGCTTGGGTGACGAAGACCGGGTTCAGGCTGCCGAGCTCGCCGTAGAACGGGATCGGCTCCGGGCGGGTGACGGCGATCTCGTGCAGCGCCTTGCCGGCCGGGACCGAGCCGGTGAAGCCGGCCGCGGTGATCCGCGGGTCCTTCAGTGCAGTCACGCCAACGTCGAAGCCTGCGATCAGGCCGAACGTTCCGTCGGGTGCTCCGGCCGCCTTCAGTGCCTCGATCATCACCTCGGCGGTCCGTGCGGACAGCTCCGGGTGTCCGGGGTGTGCTTTCACGATCACCGGACAGCCGGCCGCGAGCGCGGACGCGGTGTCTCCACCGCAGACGCTGAATGCGAACGGGAAGTTGCTGGCAGCAAACACCAGGACCGGTCCGACTGGCACCAGCACGCGGCGGAGGTCGGGGCGCGGGACCGGCTTGGCCTGTGCGTCGGCCGTGTCGATGATGACCTCCAGCAACGAGCCTTCTTCGAGGGCGTCGGCGAACATCCGCAGCTGGCCGGTACTGCGCGCGACCTCGCCGGTCAGCCGCGCCTGGGGAAGCGAGCTCTCGCGCATCGCGATCGGCACCAGCTCATCAGCGGCGGCGTCGAGCGCGTCCGCGGCGGCGCGAATCCACCCGGCCCGCACCGCGGGCTCAGAAGCAGCGAAGGCGGGGGCCGCAGCGTCAGCCGTAGCAAGCGCCTGCTCGAGCTGGGCGGGGGTGGTGTCCGAGGTCATCGGGTTCCCTCCAGGTTGTCGGTGGCGAGGAACGCGAACGGTTCCCGGCCTACGGCCACGGTATTCGTGAGGGTGCCGACCTCGTCGATGGTGATCGTGATGACGTCGCCCTCGGCCAGCGCGAAGTCCAGCTCCGGCACGATCCCGGTGCCGGTCGCGAGGATCACGCCGTCGGGGAAGTCGTTCGGCAGGAAAAGTACGTCGATCAGGTCCTGCAACTCCCGCACCAGCTTGGCGGTCGAGGTGGTGTCCGCGAACACCTCCGCGCCGTCCCGCTCGATCACCAGCCGGATGCCGAGGTTCTTCGGGTCGGCGACCTCCCACACCGGGCGGATCCCGGACGCCAGTGAGCAGCCGCCGGCGAACAGCTTCGCCTGCGGCACGTACAGCGGGTTGACGCCCTCGATCGACCGCGAGCTCATGTCGTTGCAGACCGTGAACCCGACGATCTCACCGTGGCTGTTGGCAACGACCGCGAGCTCCGGCTCCGGTACGTCGTGACCGGAGTCGGACCGAATCCCTACCGGCTCGCCGTCCACGACCACTCGCCAAGCAGGCGCCTTCTGGAACAGCTCCGGCCGATCGGCGCTGTAAACCTTGTCGTAGACCGACTGCTCGGTGCTCTCCTCCATCCGGGCACCGCGCGACCGCTCGTACGTCACGCCCGCACACCAGACCTCGCCGCGGCCGTCGAGCGGCGGCAGGAACTTCACACCCGCGGCCGGCTCCTCCACGCCGAGCTTGCTCACCACCGACTGCAGCTCGTCGAGCGGCAACTGGAGCAGTTCGGCGAAGGTGTTGACGCCCACCAGTTGGGACAGGCTGTCGCCGGTGCGCACACCAACAGCAGGACGCCCGTCGACCGGGGACAGATAGCGGACAAGGTGCATGGACAGGCCTTTCACATCGACGTACCGAGCAGACCACGGGTGATCTGGAAACCAACATTGCCGGAGGCAACTGCTTTGGGGACGAGCCGGCGACTGGCAACGGCGGCGATCGTGTCGAGCCCGATCCGGGCCTGCTCGGCCGCATCACCAGTGGCCACCGCGTCCAGGTCGTCGCCGTACATCGCGACCGTCTCCGGATCGTTGCTGAACTCAACCACCGGAACGAACCGCTGCGCCGACAAGGTGCCGCCGGCAACATGCGCGAGGATCTGCTGTACGCCGGTCGCACCGAACCCGGTCGCGGTCTCCATCCAGTCCGTCCCCGGCATCCGCATCACGTGCCAGCCCGGCTCCGCGAACCGCTGCCCGTGCGCAACCGTCGGCCCGACCGGATCCGCTGACCCGAACGCCGCAGTACGGAAGGCATCATCCGCAAGCAGCGCACCGCGCGACGACAGTACGACGGAACCGCCGGAGCCCACGATCTCGCGGCCGATCAGCGCGAACGCCTCAGCGGTCGCAGCCGAGAACCGACCGCGCGCCTCCAACCCGACGGTGAGCGAACCCAGGTCTCCACGCTGATCGACCGGCGCCGCCAACTGGAAGCTGCTGAACCAGTCCTTGACCTTGTTGCCGACGGCATCGAGACCGCCGTCCGCCTGGATGCTCGCCCAACCGAAGCGGGCCGGATCGGCGCCGGCCTCGACCAGTCGCGAGCGGAAGTAGTCGTTGTGAGTCTTCTCGCAGCCGTGCTCCAGCAGCAGCGCCATCCGGGTGTTCGGATGCAGCAGGTAGCCGAGCATGATCCGCGCGAACGTCTCCTCGGACGCGCCTCCACTGCTGCCGCAGCCCTCGGTATGCGGAAGAGCGACCATCCGGGTGACCGAGTCGCCGGCCCATTTCTCCAGCTCCGCCTGGCCCGCGAGGCGCAAGGCGATCTGGCCGGAGCAGAGGCTGGTCGGCAGGATCAGACCGACTGCCTCAGGGACGAGCCGGTCATCGACGCGCAGCAGCTCAACCGGTGTCCGGCTCTCGGAGGTCAGGCCCTGGTGCGGCAATCCGTCGAGCGGAGCGTCGCGGTCCTCGACCGGCAGGTCGGCGAGCTTGCGGCTCATCCGGCCGTCGGTGGTGATCGAGATTCCGTCGACCGGGCCGACCTGCTTCCAGTTCCGCCAGATCGACACCTGGCTGTGGCCGGCCCGCTCGCCCGCGCTCTTCTCACCGGACGCGACCCTGATGGTGAGGTCGAAGGTCTCCGCGGTCAGGTCCGCCATCGACGTGCCGGTCAGATACTTCCCCGCGTTCACGTCCATCTCGGCGTGCAACCGCTCGTACCTGGCACTCGTCGTGACGAACTTCAGCGTCGGGACGAACGGGAAGTTGGTGATCGAGCCGTTGCCGGTGGTGAAGAAGATCAGGTTGCAGCCGCCGCCGATCTGGCCGGCCACCGATTCGAGGTCGTTGCCCGGGCTGTCCATGAAGATGTAGCCGGTGCCGGGCAGCGGCTCGCCGTAGTCGATCACGTGGTCCAGCCGCACCTCGCGCGGCAGCTTGCGGGCGGCGCCGATCGACTTGAGCACGATGTTGTAGAGACCGCGGTACACGTTGCCGCCGGACGGATTGCCCTCGGCGGTGTGCCCATGCCAGCCGACGCGTTCCTTGAACGACTTGATCGTGCTCAGGAATCGTTTCGCGGTCGCGAGGTCGCGGACGTTGTTCAGTACGTACGGCTCGGCACCGATCAGCTCGTCGGTCTCCGCGAGCACCGCCGTACCGCCGTGTCGGATCAGCTCGGCGCTGACCTGACCGGCCAGCGGATTCGCCGAGATCCCGGAGAACGCGTCGGAACCGCCACACTGCAAGGCGATCTTGAGATCCGCCAACGGGACCTCCTCGCGCTGCTGCGCGTCCACGACCGGCAGCCAGGGCTCGATCAGCGCGCCGGCGATCGTCAGGTCGTGCTCGAAGCCGGCCTTCCGGGTGAAGTACGCATGCGGAACCTTGAGCGACGGGTAGCCGTGCTCGGCCATGAATTCCTTGATCGCCCGGCCGGACACGACATCACCCTCGGTGTCGACGATCAGGACAGCGCCGACGTTCGGGTTCAGCGTGAAGCCGGCCAGCGTCGCAAGCAGGAAGTGCAGGTTGTTCGGGACCTCGTCCTCGCCGCCCTCCGTGTGCGCCACCGGTACGACGCCATCGCCGGCGGACGCGCCGTCGAAGCGCCGGGCCAACTCGGTGACGAACCCGCTGCTGCGCGAACTGGTCGCCATCAGTACGACGTGATTGCGAGTGCCGGCCGGACCCTGCTCGCGGCGGTAGCCGAGGAACGTGCCGGGTTGCTCGACGCTGGTTACCTGGGCACCGAAGTTCAGCGCGGACTCGTCCAGCTCGTACGGGTCGAGCGGCTCATTTGTCGCCGACGACTCGTCCGGCAGGCCGTCCACTCCGCGGGCGGTGACTGCGGCCAGGCTGGTCGGCGTACACACGTAGTCACCTGGGACCAGGTCGCGGGACGCGCGGGCGAAGGCGGTGTTCCACGAGGTCAGGGCCGCGCCGGTGGGGACCGGGGTGACCACGAAGCGATGCCCTTCGAGCACGGTGTGTGGCAGCGTGATCGTCGTACCGTCGAGCTCGACCTCGGTGCCGGCGTCGAGCCGGCGGGAGGCGATCGCGACGTTGTCCCCGGGCTCGGGCAGAACGCCGATCTGTTCGAACCTCACCATCGTTCGTGCCTTCCCATAGCTGCCTTTGGGCGAAATCGTGCATGATGCATGATTACCAGTGTTACCCTGCCGAAACCAAAGGGTGGGGTCAAGGCCGCGACCAGATTCCGGAGACCGCATGACCGAGCCGATGGCGCCGGTGGACCGGCGGCTGCTGCGGCGGCAGATGCTGGCCGACGACGTGTACGAGGCCATCAAGACGATGCTGATGGACCACGTCATCGTGCCGGGCGCGCGGATCTCGATCGACGGGCTGGCTCGCGAGTTCCAGGTGTCGTCGACGCCGGTCCGCGAGGCGCTGGCGCGGCTGGAGTCGGAGGGGCTGGCGGTCAAGGAGCCGCTGAAGGGGTATCGGGCGACGCCGCTGCTGACGCTTTCCGAGTTCGACGACCTGTACCGGTTCCGGCTGCTGCTGGAGCCTTGGGCGGCTCGCCGGGCGGCCGAGCTGATCTCCGCCGACGGCCGGGATCGGTTGCGGGCCGAGCTCAAGAACGCGGTCGAGCCGACGTCGGTCGACTACGCCGGCTACAAGTCACTCACCGCGCACGACAACCGGTTCCACTCGCTGATCGCGTCGCTGTCCGGCAGCGAGCAGGTCCGGCTCGCCTTCGAGCGCACTCACTGCCACCTGCACATCTTCCGACTCCACTACGACCGCGACATCGGCCCCGAAGTACTGACCGAACACCGCTCTCTCGTCGAAACCATCGCCGCCGGCGACCCCACTGCCGCCGAGGCAGCCATGACCCGCCACATCGAAAACTCCATGACCCTCCGCCTCCGCAAAATCTACGAATAACCCGCCGCCCCTTCCCCCTGGCCGAGCTGGTCCCGCCGGAGCTCACGCCGTACATCCTCGACTTCCACTGGTCCGGCGAGCAGCTGCACGCCCTCGACCTACCCACAGTTGGTTTGCCGCTCGCCGAGCTCGCCCACCACCTCGACCTGCCGTTCTGGGCGCACGACGGCGAGCCGTTCCAACTCACCCCGCACCAGGTTGCCGCCGATCCGGTCGCCTACCAGGCGCAGTACGAGCGCACCCTGGCCGCCGATCTCCGCCACCCTCTGGATGTACTGCGGCGCTCCGACGACCGCCTGACGGTCCTGGATGGCGTGCACCGTCTGCTGCACGCAGAACTCGAAGGCCGCACGACCGTAGACGTCCGGATCCTGCCCTGGAACAGGTTGGACGAGATCGCGGTGGGGTGAGAGTCTCGGGGCGTGCGATGGCTGGATGGGGGTTCGCCTGCGGAGGTTGTGGCGGCGTTGAAGGATGTTGCGCCTGAGCTTGGCGACTACCCGATTGTGGTTCGGGAGCCGGTGGGCGATGACGATCCCTTGTGGCGGTCGGCGACTGCGGTCGTTGGGGAGCGGTTCGTGGTGAAGTATGCGTGGTCGCGTCCTGCGGCGCTCCGGCTGGCGCATGAGATCGCCGTCCTGGAAGCGCTGGCGATTCCGTACCTGCCGGAAGTGGTTGCCAGCAGCACCGATCCGGTGCTCTTGGTGACCAGGCTGGTGCCTGGTCAGGCGCTGTTCGATGTCGTGGACTCGGTCGACCGGGACGATGCGGGTCGGCAGCTCGCGCAGTTTCTTGGTGAGTTGCACGGTGCTGACATCGGTCCACTTCCTCCCGCGGCACTGCAACCAGCCACGACCGATGTCTTGCGCAACGAGTTCATCAAATGGGCTCGTCCCGATCAGCGCGCAGCTGTCGTGCGGTGGTGCGACTGGGCAGACGAAGTACTGGCGACGCCACGCGCGACTGTGCTGGTGCACGCCGATCTACACGGCGGCAACCAGGTCTGGGAGGGCGGGCAGCTTCGCGTGGTCGTCGACTTCGAGACCGCCGGCCTTGCCGAGCCGGAGTACGACCTGCGCGCCTTCCCCGGCACGGGTCCCGGCGTCGAGTTGCTCACCGCAACCATGCGCCACTACACCCACCTCACCGGCCGCGAACTGGCGACCGACCGCGTAATGGCCTGGCACCTCCGCACCGCCCTCGGCGATGCACTCTGGCGCAGCGAAGCCGGCGTCCCACTACCGGATCACCGCACACCGCAAGCCTGGGTCGACGACCTCGCCGAGCGATTCACCGCACTAGGCATCGACCCAGGCTTGTCAGCTACTTCGTGACGACTAGGGCGTCGCCGACCGGGCGTTCGCCGGTGGCGTCCGAGGGCGTGTTGAGGACTTTGCCGTTGGCAACCATTGTGGTGGAGCCGCCGCCGTCGAGGTTGATGGCTTCGGTGAGGTGGAAGGACTTGGCGACCGCGGCTTCCTCGGAGATGGACAGGCCGAGGCTGTCGACGTTGCGCCCGTCGGCGGTGATCAGGACGGTGCGGCCGTGGTCGTCGACGCCGGCGATCGTGCGCGGGTTCCGCTTGTGTACCCAGCCGTAGTAGAAGCTCGGCGTGTCCTGGACCATGCCGTCCGCCGCCGCAGTCGCGTGGATCCGGCCGTCGCGGACCAACTCTGGTCCGCCGTTGACGATCGTCGTACGGCGGGACAGCGCGACCGGGCGCCCGTGGTCGTCGAGCAAGGTCGAGCGGATCGAGAGCGGCTTGCCGATCTTGGCGGCGGCGAGGAGCGGGGCGACCAGGTTGCCGATCGCCTGGACGGTCCGACCGCCTTCGGGGATGGCTCCGCCGCGAGTCGTCGTACGGATCGCGGTGACGATCCCGCGCCGGTCGAGGATCACCTCGGCGCCGGGGCCGCTCGGGGTGGCGACGCCGTACGACGCGTCGAACGCGATCAGCTCGTCGGGGTCGGTGCACGTGGTGTCGTGCAGCGGTTTGGAGGTCGGCAGGTCGTCCGCCGTACCGCCGCAGTTGCGGATCAGGCCGGGGACGCGGTTCAGTCCGTCGAGCGGGAGGGGCTTGCCGAGGCCGCGGAGCTCACCGCGCCAGGTGAAGCGGTCGACGGAGGTGCCGCGTGGCCCGAGTACGAGAGCCGGGCGGCCGTTGGTGGGTTCGCTCACCAGGCGTCCGTCGTACACGCCGATGCCGGCCGGGTCGCCAGGTGCGCCGGACTTCGGGTCGAGGACGAAGAAGCCCGCGTTGATCGCGGCGGTCGCGCCGGTCAGGGTCGCGAGAGTGCTGGTCGTCTCGCGCTGCTCGATGTCCAGGCCGTACGTCGCATCGAGCGTGCCGCGGAACGTCTTCGGGTCGATGGTCAGGACCTGCACGTGCCAGGGACCGGTCGAGCCGGCGATGTCGTCGGGTTCGCCGTCCCATCCGGTGTAGAGGCTCGATCCGCTCAGGCCGGCCGCGATCACCTTGGTCCGCAGCGCGTCGGCCTCAGCCTTGGTCGGGAACAGTCCGAGACGGACTCGATACCCGAGGCTGCCGCCACCGCCGTCCGCGAGTTTCGGCGTCGGCACGTCCTCGACGCGCGGGTCGAGGCCGGCGGCCCGGAGCTTGTCGGCGGCCTTGTTCGCGCCGGCCTGGTCGGAGATCGCGGCCGCGGGGGCGTCCGGATCCGGCGAGGACGACGGGATGGAGACCTCGACCGTCCAGCCGGCGTTGGTGTCGGTCTGGCCGCGGACGATCGTGGTCAGCGTGACGCCCGGCTGCAGGGTGCGGGTATCACGGGTTTCGGTGAGATTGTCCGGGCCGAGCGGGAGGTGCTGCGCCGGCGGAGTGGCGATGGCAGTCGTGCCACCAAGGGTCAGGGAGAGACAAAGGGCGGACAGGCCCAGACGTCGCAGGGTCATACAACGTTCCTACGGGGCACCCTTTGCTGTCGCAACCTGAGCGGAGCGTCGCGTTCTTGAACAACAAACGTCACTCCAACGGCGCCCCGCCGTACGAAACCTCGTTGCCGTCCGGATCGAAGAACGTCGCATGACGTACGCCGTTCTCGTATGTCTCCCGCACCGCCGGCTCGAGCCCTCGTTCGGCAATCGCGCCCAGCACACCCTCGAAGTCCTCGACGAACAAGGTGTGCTGCGCATGCCCCGCGTGCTCAGGCACGACCTCGATGTAGAGGAACTGGTGTTCCCCGACCTCCCAGACCGCCTCGACGTCATTGGGCAGAAAGCTCGGCGGTCCACCCAGCAACTTCTCGTACCAGGCGACGGCGGCGTCGTAGTCAGCAACGGAGATTCCGGCGAAGAGGTCCAGACCCATGCCGGATAGTACCTAAGGACAGGAGGTAGTCCCTCGAATCGTGCCGGTCGCGGCGCGCGCAGGCGTGGCGACACGGGCTCGAACGCACTACCTCCTGTCGTTAGCGTTAGACGGGGGCGTCTCCGTGGTCGGGGATTTCTAGTTGTACGCCGCCTTGGAGGGCGGACTGGTGGGCGTAGATGCCGGGGAGGGTGTAGCGGGCCGAGACCCAGGCGTTGATGGGTGGGAGGGTCTTGTCGGCGACCGCGCGGACGAAGTCGTCGGCGAGGAAGTGGTGCGAGCCCTCGTGGCCGTTGTGCATGCCGTCGAACTCCTTCGGCAGGCGGCTGCGGTCGTGCACCGGGGAGAGACCGGAGCGGAACGCGTCACGCAGCGCCGGGTCGACGTTCGCCAGGTCGGAGTCGTCCAGCGAGCTGCTGGGCTTGGTCTCCATCAACTGGGAGACGTCCTCGACACCTTCCTTGTTCTGCCAGAGCGTCGTGGTGGCGAGCTGCTCGAAGCTGCCCTCCGTGCCGAACACGCGCAGCCGCGACTCGCGGATGTGTGACGGGTACCCGACGCGGCGCATCTCGTTCGTCCGCATGATCCCGCCGTCGGCGAGCTTGAACAGTGCGGTCGCGTTCGAGAAGTCGTTGTTGAACTGGCTGACGTCCTTGTCGAAGACGCCGTCACCACGGTCGTCCTTGACGCCGATCGCCGACACGTGGGTGGCGTGCTGACCGGTCACCGAGAGAACGTTGCCGACGGCATGCGTCGGGTAGAGCAGCGGCGGGAACGACGCGGTCTTCTTCCAGTCGTCACCACCGGAGTACTGGTACGCCGCGTAGAACCCGAGATCCATGTCGTGGACGTAGTCGCCCTCGGAGTAGAACACCCGCCCGAACGCACCCTCGGCGAGCTTCTGCCGGCAGTAGACCGAGGACGGGTAGTAGAAGCTGGTCTCGCCCATCATGTAGGTCAGGCCGGTCTCCTTGACCAGCTCGATGATGCGGGCGATCTGGTCGGCCTCGATCGCCATCGGGACCGTCGAGTACACATGCTTGCCGGCCTCGAGCGCCTTGATCGCCATCTCCCCGTGCAGCCAGCGCTGGGTAAAGATCGCGACCGCGTCCAGGTCCGACTCGAGCATCTCCTCGAACGACGCGTGCGTGACCGCGATGCCCTGCTGGGCGGCCATCTCGGCGGTCCGCTCCGGGATCACGTCGGTCAGCCGCACCTCGGACACATCCGGGTGCGCGGACCACAGCCGCAGGAACGAAGGAGCAAACTGTCCGGCGCCAACCACGCCGATGCTGATTCCCATGCGAGAGAGCCAATCACACATTTATGTTCTATGGAAGAACAAATTCAGACGTTGGAACGTGTGCGGCGCAAGACGCCGCCTCCGGCGGCGGGGAGGTTAGGGGCGTTGGAACGCGTAGGGCGCGAGGCGCCGCCTCCGGCGGCGGGGGTCGGGGTGGGGGCGTGCGCACCGCCACGCAGGCAGAAGTGGCCGGAAGGGGCCGGGCACACGGCGTGTCGGGGGTTTCTGCGTGCGTGGCGGTCCGCTAGGGGAGCAGGTGGGGGTTGTCTGTGGTGATGCCGTCGACACCTAGCGTGACGGCGTGGGCCAGGGTCTCGGGGTCGGGGACGGGCCAGGCGGTGACGTTCAGGTCGGCGGCGTGCAGCTCGGCGACGCCGTTCGCGGTCAGGCCGGCGATGCCGCAGAGGGCCCAGCTCGCCTCGGCCGCTCGGGTGCGGGCGATGACGTCGGCGATCTCCGGCGTACGGCCGAAGATGTGACCGGTCGTCACGTCCGGGAACGCCTGCCGCATCGCGAGCAGGATCTCCGGATGGAACGACGTGACCAGGGTCCGCGCAGCCAGGTCCGGGTCCGACTTCAGCGACTGAGCCAGCAGCGGTACGGCGGCCTCCGCCTTCACCTCCGCCTGAAACCGAACGTCGATCCCCGCGACCGCCTCGGCCCAGGTCGGCACCTGCTCCCCCAACCCGGCATCCAACGCCCGCAGCTCCGCCAACGTAAGACCGTCGACCTCGCCCGACCCGGAGGTGGTCCGGTCGACGGTGGCGTCGTGCATGATCACGAGCTCCCCGTCGGCGCTCACCCGCAGGTCGAGCTCGATCTCGTCGCACCCGTCCGCGACCGCCCGGCGGAACGATCGCAGCGTGTTCTCCGGCTCGCTCCCCAGCGCGCCCCGATGGCCGGTGATGATCACAGCACCTTCTCCTCGTAGAGACGTTTGACCTCTTCGCCGATCGCCTCGAGCCGCCGCGCGACCGAGCCGAACACCTGCTTCGGTTTGGCGTTGTCCGCGTAGATCTGCTGCAGCCCGGTGTAGATCTGCACGTTCGCGTTCCGCCCGTACAACCGGATCGCGTCCTGCTGCCGCGCATTCTCCAGCTGCGCGATCGCCACCCCGTAGTTGGGCTGCTCGGCGATGAGCTTCTTCAGCTCGGCGTCTTCCCGGGCTTTGTTCACCACGGGCAGGTAGCCGGTCTGAGTTGTCCACCAGGCCGAGTTGTCCGGATGCGCCAGGAACTGCAGGAACGCTGCCGCGGCCTGCTTGCGTTCGTCCGAGATGTTCCGCAGCATCCCGATCCCGCCGCCACCGGTGGCGAGCCCGGCCGCGACCTCGGACGGGATGAACCCGGCCCCGACCTTGAACTTCGCCTTGCTGCTAATGGTCTTCATGCCACCGGTCGATTCCTGGATCACCGCGACCAGCCCGTTCGCGAAGTCCGTACTCGGACTGCTCGCCATGTACGCCGCCCCGAGATCGTGCGCCATCGACCGCTGCCACTCGCCGGCCGCGACCGCGCCGGCCTCGTCGATCGTCACGTCGAGACCGCGTGAGTACGCCCCGCCGAACTGCCACACGTTCCCCTGGAACTGCCAGTCCCCGTCGATCTTCGCGAACGCGATCGTTCGCAACGACCGCCCACCGGACTGCACCTTCGCCAGCGACGGCACCCACGACCGCAGTTCGCTCCAGGTCCGCGGCGCCCGATCCGGCAGCCCGGCCTTCTCGAACGCATCCCGGTTGTAGTACAAGATCGGCGTACTGCGGGCGAACGGGACCGCCCAGCTCTGCCCCTTCACCACATACTCGCCGAACAGCTTCTCCTGGAAGACCCCGGGACCGAAACCGTCGTTGAAGTACTTGTTCAGCGGCTCGAGCGCGTCGTTCAGGAAGAACCGTTCCCAGGTGACGTCGGAGAGTACGGCGAGATCCGGCGCCTGCTTCGCGACCAGCGCGGCCGCGACCTTCTGCGCCACGTCGTCGTAGCTGCCCTGGAACTGCGTCTCGACGTACACGTCGTCCTGCGAATCGTTGAACTTGGCAACGAGTGTGTCGACCGCCTTGCCGTTCGCCCCACCGTACGGCGACCAGAACACGACCCGGGTTCGGTTGGCGTACTGCTTCGGAACGGAACCGGCCGGTTGCGAGTAGATCGCGTCCACCGACCGGTAGCCACAGCCGGCCAGCGTCAGGCCCGCTGTCACTCCGAGGAAAGTCCTGCGACGCATGCTCATCCCTTCAGAGCTCCCTGGGTGATACCGCCGACGATGTAACGCTGGGCGATCAGGAAGATCAGCAGCATCGGTGCGAGCACCAGCAGCGTGCCGGCCATGATCGTGCCCCAGGCCGCGAGCCCCTCCTCGTCCTTGAGGATCAGCAGCCCGACCGGCAGCGTCCGCATCGAGGCGGTGTTGGTGACGATCAGCGGCCAGACGAAGTTGTTCCACTCCTCGACCGCGGTGATCACCACTACCGTGACCAGCATCGGCTGCGACATCGGCAGTACGACGCGCCACAACGTGCGCAGGTGTCCCGCCCCGTCGACCGCGGCCGCGTCCGTCACCTCGGTCGGCAACGTCAGGAAGTGCTGCCGCATCAGGAACGTCGCGAACGCGGATCCGATGCCGGGGATGATGAGCCCGGCGTAGGTGTTGATCCAGCCGAGTGTTGCCACCGTCAAGTAGTTCGGCAGCAGCGTCACGTGACCCGGCACCATCATTGCCCCGAGCACCAAGAAGAACAGCACCTTCTTGAACGGGAACCGCAAGTAGGCGAAGGCGTACGCCGTCAGCACGGCGTTGATCACTTTCAGCGCCGTACCCACCACCGTGATGATCGTGGAGTTGAGGAAGAACCGGTCGAACGGCGCGGCCTTCCAGGCCAGGCTGAAGTTCTCCCAGGTCAGGTGCGGCCACCAGGCCGGCGGCCACTGGTAGATCTGACTCGGTTCCTTGAACGCCGTGGACACCAACCAGTACAGCGGTCCGAGGAACACGGCCGCCACACCGACCAGTACGACGTACTGAATCGCGCGCGTCTTCATCGGTAGTGCACCCGCCTCTCCATCACCTTGGCCTGCACCGTGGTGACGACCAGCAGGATGACGAACATGATGATCGACAGCGTCGCCGCGCGGCCCGCGTTGAACGCCTGGAAACCCTCGTTGTAGATCGACCAGCTCAGCGTGGTGGTGGCATCACCAGGGCCACCACCGGTCATCACCGCGATCACGTCGAAGGCCTGGAACGTGCCGATCACCGTGGTGATCAGCAGGAAGAAGGTGATCGGGGCGAGCAACGGGAGCTTGATCGCCCGGAACCGGGTCCAGGTCGAAGCCCCGTCGATCGCGGCCGCCTCGTCGAGCTCCTTCGGCAGGCCCTGCAGGCCGGCCAGGTAGATCAGCGCGGCGAAGCCTACGTTCTTCCACAGGTAGACGATGACGAGTCCGGGCAAGGCCCAGTCGGAGTTGTTCATCCAGTCCGGCGGCTCCGCGCCGAACGGCTCGATCAGCGCCCGCATCAGGCCGTATCCCGGGTCGAAGATGAACGCCCAGATGGTCGCAACCGCGGCGCCGGACAGGATGTGCGGCGCGAACGCGATCGTCCGGACCGCGCCGCGGCCCTTCAGCGGCAGGTTGAACAGGAACGCCAGCGCCAGGCCGATGATCAGGCTGCCGACCACGATCAGGCCGGTGAAGACGACCGTGATCCACAGCGTCTTGTGGAACGCCGGGTCGGTCAGGGTACGGCCGTAGTTCGCCAGCCCGATGAACTTCGGCCGGGCGGCGATCATGTTCCAGTCGGTCAGGCTGAGGAACGCGTTGTAGATGATCGGCCAGTACGCGAAGACCGCGATCACCAGCAGGTTCGGCGCAACCAGCAGCGCGAACAGCCCGTACTCGCGCCGGCGCCGGCGTTTCAGCTGATCGTCGCCCGTGGCAACTGTTCGTTCATCCGGATGCGTCCGCGCCGGCAGGTCTACTACCGTCACACCGACCTCCTAGGGGTCGTGAGCAGATCGAGAAGGCCGGCGGCCAGTGCAGGCGCCGCCGCCAAGACGCCGTTCGGGAAGGCGGTCCCGGGTCCGCTGATGATCTCGGCGCCGGCCTCGGCGGCGATCAGGGCTCCGGCGGCGATGTCCCAGGGCTGGATCACGTGCTCGTAGTACGCATCCGCCGTACCGTCGGCGACAGAGCACAGGTCGAGCGCGGCCGACCCACCGCGGCGCACATCCCGTACGGCGGGCAGCACGCGGCGAAGGTGGTCACCTTGCTCCGCACGACGGTCGGCGAGGTACGAGAAGCCGGTGCTCACGAGGGCGCCGGCCAGCTCGACGTCTCGCGGTGGGCCGAGTACAACGTCGTCGCGCCGGGCACCGCCTGCACGGATCGCGGACCAGGTGATGCCGGTCCGAGGCTGGTGAACCACGCCGGCCAGGGCTCCGGCTTCGTCCTGGACCGCGATGGAGACACACCAGTCGAGTCGGCCGTAGAGGTAGTTCACTGTCCCGTCCAGCGGGTCGATCACCCAGGTGAGGCCGGTCTCCGACGGCCGGGCGGCACCCTCTTCACCGAGCAGGCCGTCGCCGGGCCGGGCCGCGATCAGACCGTCCGCGATCACCTTCTCGGAGGCGCGGTCGGCGGCGCTGACCGGGTCGCTGGCGGAGGTCTTGGTTTCGATGCCAATGGCATCGATCGACAGTCCGTGCCGGCGGGCGAGCAGCTCGCCGCCGGCTGCCAGCGCCAGCTGAAGGGCCAGCGCACGGAGGTCATCGGATGACGGGGCGATCAGCACGTCGGTGAAATTATCACCGTTTTTTGGTGTCGTACAGATGAACAATGTGATTTTCTCACCAAAATCACATCGCCAAGCGCAAGCCCGGTCAATCGTCGTCGTCGTTGCGCAGCCGGACCCCGGTGACGCCGTCGAGCTCGCCGAGCGCGATCACCAGGTTCTGCAGCGGCAGCCGGCCGCTGAACCGCATCGCGGCGCGGACCTGCGGCCGATCACCGTCACGATGCACCTCGGTGCCGAGCACCGACGCCTCGAACCCCATCGACGTCGCGGTCGACAGGATCGACCGCAGTACGCCGTTCCCGTCGTCGTACCGCACCGTGACGATGCGGCGGCGGTCCGGCGACGGCAGGAATCGGCCGAGCCGGGCGAACGGGCCGACCGCGACCAGATGCAGCACCGTCGCGGCGACCGCCAACACCGGCATCCCGGCTCCGCACGCCATCCCGATCGCGGCGGTCATCCAGATGGTCGCGGCGGTCGTCAGCCCGCGGACCGCGTCCCGGCGCATGAAGATCACCCCGGCGCCGAGGAAGCCCACTCCGGAGACGATCTGGGCCGCGATCCGGGACGGGTCGAGGTTGACGTCGGTCCCGAGGACGGAGCTGAAGCCGAATCCCGAGACCAACGTGAACAAGGCGGCACCCGTGCCGACAAGGGTATGCGTCCGCATCCCGGCGCTCTTCTGCCGCACCTGCCGCTCGATGCCGATGACCATCGACAGCACGAACGCGATCAGCAGCAGCAGAAGCTCGGTCCAGGTACTCGATGTTGCCAGCTTCATAATCCCAATCCTGTGCCCGACTACGCGGACACCACTCCCACCGGGTCCTTCCCGGCCAGGAACGCCGCCACCGCCTCCGCCGCGATCGATGCGGCGCGATGTGCGGTTTGGCGGGTCGCGCCGGCCAGGTGCGGGGTCATCACGATGTTCGGTGCCGTCAGCAACCGCGACCCCGCCGGCAGCGGCTCGGACGGGAACACGTCGAACGCCGCCGCGCCCAGCTGACCCGACTCCAACGCGTCAACCGTCGCATCGTAGTCGAGCAATCCACCACGCGCGGTGTTCACGAGTACGGCGCCTCGCGGCATCGACGCGATCTGCTCCGCACCGATCATCCCGCGGGTCTCGTCGGTCAGCCGGGCATGCAGAGTCACCACGTCGGACCGTCGCAGCAACTCGTCCAGCTCGACGAGCTCAATGCCTGAAGGAGCCTGATCGACAAACGGATCGGCGACCAGGACGTGCGCACCGAAGGCCAGCATCACTCGTGCGACCCGTTGCCCGATCGCGCCGTACCCAATCAGTCCGACTGTGGATCCGTCGAGCTCGACCCCGCATTCGTCGTACGCATAGAGGTCGGATCGCCACTCGCCCTGCTCCAGCGTCCGTTGCAATCGCGGAATGTTGCGCAAGGCACCCATCATCAACGCGACCGCGTGCTCCGCAGCAGCGACCGCGTTCCGTCCAGGTGTCGAGGCGACCTGGATCCCACGTTTGGTTGCCGCAGGCACATTCACGTTCACCGGACCGCCTCGGCACACGACCAGGTAGCGCAGGTCGGGCGCGGTCTTCAGCACCCGCTCGGTGAACGGACCCATCTGCGTGACCGCGAGCTCGACCCCGGCCAACGCCTCGATCAGCTGGTCCTCCACGTCGCTGGCCTCGTCCACCTCGGCAACGCGTCCGTACGGCGTCAACGGCCAGGGCAGCGTCACCTCACGAAAGTCGAAGTCCACATCCGGGATCGCCGTGAGGGCAGCGGCGAGCAGCTGGTTGCGAACGAAATGGTCGCCAGCAAGCAGGGTCTTGACGGTTCTCATCGATCTCCCGGGAAGGTAGGTGCTGGGTCGGCCCAGCGTGGGCGGGCTGCCTCGATCCGGCGCAGGTAGTGGGCGTATCCCTCGGCGTAGAACGCGGCGCGCTCCGGGTCCGGGTCGACCTGGCGGGTCTCGGCGATCCACTGCGGGCCGGCGCTGTCCGGGTCGACGGCACGCCGCGCGCAGATCACCGCACCGCGCGCGGCGACCTGTTCGGCCTCGGCCGTGTGCAATGGCGCGTTCAGTACGTCGGCCAGGATCTGAGTCCACTCGCTACTCCGGGCGCCGCCGCCGCAGACCGTCACTCGACCGGTCCACCCGGCTGCGTCGAGGCAGTGGCGAGCGGCGTATGCGATCCCTTCGCAGGTCGCGCGGACCAGGTCGGCCGTGGTCGTGGACAGCGAGATGCCATCGATCGTGCCGCGGGCGCGGGTGTCGACGAACGGAGCACGTTCACCGGCCTCCGACAGATACGGCAGGACTGTCACGCCGGAAGCGCCGGGTGGACTATCCGCGAGCAGCGACGGGAGGCGATCGGTATCGGCACCGACGAGTGCGAGCACGCGGTCGAGAGCCGCCGTACCAACCATCGCGGGCATCGCGCGCAGCCAGACGCCAGGCGTCCACGTACCGAGGAACAGACCGGCGGGCTCGCCGTCGACAGGTAAGTCCCGGGTGATGACCTGGCAGGCCAACGTTGTACCGACAGTCAACAAAGCGTCTCCGGGCTCGGTCACACCGGCGCCGGCGGCTGCGGCGGGGAGGTCGTACGGTCCGGACGACACCCTGGTGCCGCGAGCCATGCCGGTCGAGTCGTCCCGCAGTTCGCCGACCGGACCGGCAGGGGCAACCGGCGCGAGGAGATGCCGCAGCTCAGTCAGACCGGTCGCCTGCAGCGCCTCGTCGTCGTACCCACCAGTCCTGGGATCGAGGAACGGCGCCGACGCATCGGAGACATCCGTTGCCCGCACCCCGGTCAGCGCCTGCATCACGACGTCCTTGCAGTACGCCGCTGTGCCGGCGCGCGCGATCACGTCGGGCTCTTCCGCGAGTACGGCGGCCAGCAGCGGACCCGAAGCACCCGGGAACATCCGGTTGCCGGATCGCCGGAACACCTTTTCCGCAACGCCGTCCGCGGTCCAGCGCTCGAGGATCGCACTGCTTCGCGCATCCAACCAGGAGATCGCCGGGCGTACCGGCGTACCGTCGGCATCGACGAGCCAGAGGCCGTCACCTTGGGCAGTGATAGCCAGGACGCCGGGCCGGTCCCCCACCGTGGCTGACAGCTCCTTGACCACTTCGTTGACCGAGGCAACGATCTCGGCGGTCTCGTGCTCGAACCGCCCGATCCCGGACCGGACCAGCCGGGTCGGCCGGGATGCCTCGGCCACCGGACGACCGGCGTCGTCGAACGCGACGGCCTTGGTCACGGTGGTGCCGACGTCGACTCCGACGTCCATATACCCCTCCTAGAGTTTGGCGACCTCCACCGTTGCGCCGTGCTCGCGCAGCGGTCGGATCAGGTCGTCAGGGGTCTTCTCGTCCACGATCACCACGTCGAAGTCGGTGAGCGGGGCGAGTCGGTGCAGGGCGGTGCGCTGCAGCTTGGCGTGGTCGACCAGCAGCACCTTGGTCTTCGCCGACCGCAGCATGGCCCGCTTGACCAGGACGATCTCCTCTTCCTGGTGGAAGGCGTGCGTCGGCGACACCGCCGAGACCGAGCAGAACAGCAGGTCGGTGTGCAGCGCCTCGACGGCCTCCGCGCACGGCATCCCGCCGAACGAGTCGTGGGTCGCCGAGTAGATCCCGCCGAGTGCCAGCAGCGTGATGTCGCGGAGCTGGGCCAGCCGGGTGATCGCGGGCAGGAAGTTCGTTGCCACGGTCAACGGAGTGATGTCTTCGAACAGGTCGACCAGGGACAGCGCGCTGGTCGAGTCGTCGAGCATCACCGACATCCCGGGCTCGATCATCGCCCGCGCATGCCGGGCGATCGCGGCCTTCTCCGCGTGGGCGGTGTTCAGCCGGTACGCCACGTTGCTCTCGAACACGCTGGTCGGCTGTGCGCTCACGCCACCGCGGTACTTGCGGACCACGCCCTGCCGCTCGAGCTCGTCCAGGTCGCGGTGCACCGTCATCACGCTCACCCCGAACGCCTCGACCAGGTCGTTGGCCGAGACCGAGCCGTTCTTCACGACGTACGCCGCGATCTCGGCCTGCCGGCGCGCGGGACGGCTCAGCTCGGCGGTGTCGTCGACATCCGATGTCATGCCTGGGTCTCCAAACGTAGTGCGGGAACGTTGTACGCCTCGAGACCCACTGTGCCGTCCTGCCACCGGAAACGCACCAGCGCCGCGGGACCGAGCGCAGGTAGCAGTCTGCGGTAGTCGTTCAGTCGCAGACCGAGCACCCTGCACACGAGCAACCGGATGAGCGTGTTGTGCGCGACGGCGAGGACCTTCTCGCCCTCGTGCCGCCGCCCGATCTCCTGGAACACCTCGTACACCCGATCGGCCGCCGCGACCGGATCCTCGCCACCCGGGAAGTGGTCCCGCACCGGGTCGAGCTGGAACGCCTTCGCCACCGCGGGCGGCAGTTCGCTGAGCATCTTCCCCTCGGCCGAGCCGAAATCGACCTCACGCAGCCGAGCGTCGAGGGTCGGTGTCAGACCGAGCGCCTCCGCGGTCGGCGTGACGGTCTGGCGGGCGCGCAACATCGGCGACGCCCAGAGCGCGTCCGGCGCGTAGTCCGTGGCCCATTCCTTCAATTGCTCAGCCTGCCGTACGCCGACCTCGTCGATCGGGAGGTCCGTCGAACCGGTGTACCGGTTGCCGTGATGCCATTCGGTCCGGCCGTGGCGGGCCAGCACGATCGTCGTTCTCATCCTCTGTACCCCCGACGGTCGAGCTCCGCGACAAACTCGCCGTACAACTCGTCGAGTCGAGATCCGCGCGGCTCGAGGACGCGGTCCACGCGGACCATCCGTCGCGCGGTGCCGGTGAGGTCCGTCCCGCCAGACGCAGCCAGGATCGCCATGCCGTACGCCGGATCCGGTACGGCGGGAAGCTCTACGGGTACGCCGAGGACGTCCGCGCGGATCTGGTTCCAATAGCCGCTCCGGGTGGCGCCGCCGGTCAGCGAGACCGAGCGGACCGGGTCCGCGCCGAGAGTTTGCAGGTGGTCGAAGGCAAGTCGCTCGATGAAGGCGACGCCTTGCAGGACAGCGGCGTACACGTGCAGGTCGTCGGGGGTGCTGCCGAGGGTGAAGCGTTCGGCTTGGGGTGCAACGAAGGGGAATCGTTCGCCGGTCTTCGTCAGTGGGTAAGTGACCGCGTCGATCGGGCCGGCGGCGCGGTCGAGGGCGTCGAGGTCGGCTCCGGGGAGGAGTTCGGTGAGTACGCCGGCGCCGGTGCTGGACGCGCCGCCGGGGAGCCAGCCGCCGTCCGGGTGGCGGTGGCTGTAGACGGCGCCAGTCGGGTCGGTGAGGAGGTCGTTGCTGACGCCTTTGAGGACGAGCGTCGTACCGAGGACCGAGTTCCAGGCGCCGGGAGTGAGGGCGCCGGCGGCGATCTGGGCGGCGCAGCCGTCGGTCATGCCTGCGTGGACGGGTACGCCGGCGGGGGTGCGGCCGAGCTCGGTGCCGGGGCGGACGACCTCGGGGAACGCGGACAGCGGCAGGCCGAGTTTGTCGAAGGCAGCGGTCGGCCAGGCGTCGGCGATCAGGTCGTAGCCGGTCTTGAGGGCGTGGCTGGTGTCGGTGGCGACCGGGTGGCCGACGAGGTGGGCCGCGACGAAGTCGGCGCTGTGGACGACGCGGCGATCGGTCAGGTCGTGACCGTCCGCGACGAGATCGAGGATCTTGGGCAGCGCCCAGGTGGGTTGCATGCTCGTGGCCCAGCGATCCGGGTCCGCGTCCACGATGTGGTCGCGACGGGCGGCTGCGCGGGCGTCGTCGTACATCAGGGCGGGAGTGACGGGCCGGCCGGCGCGGTCGGTCAGGAGGAAGGTGCCGGAGGTGGAGCAGATCGCGATGCCGTCGAGCTCGGTGGCGGCGACCTCGGCCAGGACCTCGTCGACGGCGGCGAGCCAGGTCTGCGGATCCTGCTCGTGCCGGACGCCGTTGCGATGGCTGGTCAGTGGGCGCGTTGCCCGTGCCAGCACGCTCCCCTTGGCATCGGCCAGCACGGCGCGCACACTTTGCGTGCCGAGATCGACACCGATCCAGCCCACGAAACGCCTCCCGAGTGACTGTTATCTAGGTTGATAACATAACACCAGAAGACGGTAAGACAGCGCCAGCGTTGTGGCCGAACGCGGACACAACACGGCTCCCGCAGCCGATGGGCGTGCGGGAGCCGGAGTGGACGATCAGGAGTGCATCAGCAGCAGGGCCGGGTCGGCGGTGGCCAGCTCGAGCCGGCCGGCGTCGACCGCGCCGTACGCCCCGATCGGGCCGATGCTGCGGCGGCCGCTGCGGTTGGTCCAGAAGCCCCAGCCGGCCGGTGCGTCGGGCCAGGTCGGGTCAGGCTCCCAGCCGACCGGCGGGCGCCAGGTTGCACTGGGCGGCTCGGGCCAGTCGGGTGGCGGGTTGAACAGGTGCACGAGCGGTACCTCCGGATTCCCCAGCGATCCGCTGAGCGCGAACTGCCTGACTGAACAACGATCTGGCGCGCCGGGCGTTACGGATAAATCTTCGTAAAGTTTCATCCTGCGCACGGCTATCTCACCACCAGAACAGCGTCCCGGCAACCGTTCTCTCACCAACCGGACTGCATGTGCATCCGCACCCGCATTAGTTGCCTCGTCCACAACCAGACCGCAGTTGTCCACAGCAACCACCGAGATACCCACAGCCCGATCCCGTTATCCACAAGCGATTACTCGCCGTACAGGCGCGCGTGGGCTCGGTGATGGTTGGTGAGGGAGCCGTCAGGCTGCTTTCGTGCGGGTCTCGCTGATCCGGCCCGGGTCGGCGCCGGCGGCGATCCGCTGGTCGAACGCGGCGAGCTGGCTGCAGGCGAGGGCGATCGCCTCGGCCTGCGTACGGCAGCCGTCGGCGTACCAGTAGGGATCGTCCGGCTGACGATCATCCGCGTCGTCGATGTCGGCGTACCAGCAGTCGTGCCGGTAATGCACAACCCGAACCTTGAGCTTCATGCGCGGTACGACGCCCGCTGGACTGCTCCGGTTCCTGGCCGGAGGGTTTACAACGATGGCAAAGGGCCGGTACAACGTTGTATGAGACCGGTCCGCCCCCAGGTTTCGAGAGGTGTGTCATGAGATTCCTCCGCCTTGTCCTGAGCACAGTCCTGCTCGCCGGCGTACTGACACCGCCCGCTCGAGCTGCCGAACGTCAGGAGAACGCGGTGACGTCGCAGACCTTCCGGAATCCGGTGAACCCGTCGGCGGATCCGTCGTTGATGTTCTACGGCGGGAAGTACTACGTCGCGACGACTCGGGGCGATCGGATCGGGATCTGGTCGTCACCGAGTCTGGCGACGTTGTTGGTGCAGCCCGAGCAGGTGGTGTGGCGGGACTCGGATCCGAGCCGCAACACGCAGATGTGGGCGCCGGCGTTCCGGCACGTCGGGGGCCGTTGGTACATCTACTACACGGCGTCGGACGGCGTCGACGCCAATCACCGGATGTATGTCCTCGAGTCGGCCGGCGACGACCCGCTCGGGCCGTACAGCTTCAAGGCGAAGATCGCGGACTTCGGTGAGTACGCGATCGACGGCGAGCCGATCACCGTCAACGGCCAGCAGTACTTCGTCTGGACCGGCCCCGGCCGCGGTCAAGGCGGTCCGGCGCAGCTGTACATCGTCCGGATGAGCAACCCGTGGACCGCCACTGGCGACCGCGTCGCGATCCCGGCCGACGGCGGCTGCTCGGAGGTCCGCGAGGGGCCGACGCCGCTGTACGGCGCAACGCGTACCTTCCTCACCTACTCGACCTGCGACACCGGCAAGCCGGACTACCAACTGTGGATGACGAGCATCGCGAACGGCGCCGATCCGATGGTCGCGTCGAACTGGGTGCAGACCGCCGGCCCGATCTTCTCCCGCAACGACGAGACCGGCGTCTGGGGTCCCGGGCACCACTCGTTCTTCAAGTCCCCCGACGGCACCGAGGACTGGATCGCGTACCACGGCAAGAACACCAGCACCTACACGTACGACTTCCGTACGACGCGAGTCCAGAAGATCACCTGGAACGCCGACGGCACGCCGAACCTGGGCCGTCCACTCGCGGCCGGCGCGACCCAAGACCTGCCGTCCGGCGACCCGGGCTCCTCGAACTACTGGATCAACGACACCGACACCACAGTCGAGTACGCCGGGAACTGGAGCTCGGGATCCGGTTGCGGCAACCAGTGCTTCTGGGGCAACGACCACTGGAGCGGCGAGACCAACGCCACCGCCACGATCCAGTTCACCGGCACCCGCGCCGCCCTGCTCAGCGTGGCCGACACCGGCAACGGGATCGCCGCCATCTCCGTCGACGGCGGTCCCGAGCAGCGGATCGACTACTACAGCTCGATCCGCGTCGGCGAGCAGCTGATGTACATCAGCCCCACCCTCGCCGCCGGCGCCCACACCCTGAAGGTGCGAGTCACCGGCGACAAGAACCCAGCCTCAGGCGGCACGGTCATCAGCCTCGACCGCATCGAGGTCTACTAGACGAACGTCTTGACGATGGTCTTGCCGTTGATCAGGAGGAAGTGGCCGTCGTCGCGGATTTGTACGACGGTGCCGGCGCGGCGGCTGTCGTAACCCCACGTCTCGTCGCCGCCCTGGTTGAGGGTGCCGAACCGGCCACTGCTGTCGATCCAGGCCGTGGACCCGGGGTACTGCGTCTTGCCGGTGCTCCACAGCACGGTCTTGCCGTTCTTCAGGAAGACCAGGTTGCCGTTCGTCAGCAACTGCAGCGTGTAGACCCGGTTGACGGAGTACATGGTGACGTCGCGTCCGGTGGTGCCCTCCGGGGCACGCAGCAGCGCGTTGGGCATCAGCGTCCCGATCACCATGTGCCGGTTCCAGACCGCTTTGCCGCGGGTGTTGTAGATTCCGAGCAGTCCGGTGTTCGGCAGCACCAGCTTCGCCTGCGCACTGGCCACGCCCATCGACCAGATCGCCGTCCGGCCGTAGATGATCCGCATCACGCCGTCCGTGCCCATGACGAGCACAGATCCCGGCCGGAACGTGTGGGAGATCCACAGCGGCTCCACCACGCCACGCTGCAGCAGCGTCACGTTTCCGTTCCGCTGCATCGTCAGCGTGAACACGCCACTCGCCGACTTGATCGACTGCAACGCCAGCAACTTCTGCCCGGGCAGCAGCGTGTCCTTCACCGCCGCAGCCTTGGTGACCGACGCCGTGGATGTGGTGGCGGCCCCGGCCGGCGAACTCCCCAGGATCGCGGCCCCGGCAACGGCCAAAGCCCCGGCGACAGCAGCCCAACGTCTTGTGATCACGCAGATCTCCCCCTCTGTTCCTGATAGGACAGCGAGAATCTACCGTCGGTCGAGTCCACTACTCGCAATCAGCAGCTGCACCGGGCCGAGGAGCCCAGAGACCTTCTGGCCCGGGAAGACGAAGTGGGTCGGGCTGACAGCGTCGAGGTACGGCGCAGCCGTGTTGAAGACCTCGATCGTGAGGTCATGTCGCCCCGGCGAGACCCCGGTCAGCTCGTAGCTGTACGGCGAGCAGACGCGCACGCCGATCGACCTGCCGTCGACGAAGACCTCGGCGGTACCGCGGACCCGGCCCAGATCCAGGCGGACTGCCTCCGCTTCCGGGACGACGATCGTGCGGGAGTAGCGCACCCCGCCGCTGTAGGCACCCAGGCCCTGGTCCTCCCAGTTTCCCGGCTCGAGTCGGCCCGGACCGACGGTCGCGCGGATGGGGCCACCGAGTACCGCACCGGCTTCGTGTCCCGCTGAGCTCTGCACGATGAGGCAGGCTTCGCGAGCACCGGCCGGGACATCAGCCACCAGCCGGCCGGCTCCGCTCGCCACGCGGGTCCCGTCGACGACGAGAGCGCCCTCGCACTTCAGCTCCAGGTCGAGCTGGACAGTCCCAGGCGGCAGGTCGAAGCGCAGGTGCTCGGTCCGCTCCTGCTCTGCTCGCGGTACGGCGAAGGTGATCGGCTCGACGAAACCGTCGAAGGACGTGGCGTCCAGCCACGCGGCCGGTGGCAGCGGGTGCGGCCGACGGGTCAGGTACAGGTCGGCGTGCGAGCGATGTTGCCGCCGCTCCCGAACCGTGGCCACCGTTCGTCCGCCCACCGAGGCCTGCCAGTCGTGGTCGGAGATGACCACCCCGTCGACCAGGATCGGCTCGGCCCCGGCGACCTCGATCGTGACCGTGTTCTCCACACCCGGCCGGAGCGCGGCAGCTGCGTCGTACCGCCGTACCCGCGGTGTTGTCCGTTCGTACGGCAGGAAGCCGCCCTGGCGCCCGACCTCCTGGCCGTTCACCAGCACCCGCGCCAAACCCCACGCGGTCAGCGTGAGCTCCGTCTGCTCCGCCGGTACGACGGTCGTGCTGAACTGGATCGCGGTCCCGGGAACCGGAAGCTCGGCGGCCGCGATCCACTCCGGCCGGCGGTACGCCGCCAGGTCGTGGACGAACGCGAGACTCGCGCGGAGTGGAAGCTCCGTCGCCGGAGTCAGCCGCAGCTCGAGCTGGTGCCGCCCAGCCGTGAGTACGGCCGGCGCCGACCCGAACTGGCCGCCGTCGTCCGTGACCGGCAGCACCTGCCCGTCGATCACGAGTTCCTTTGCGGCGGGAGCAGCGACCACAGCCGTCGCCGCGAGATCCGCGGGCAGCTCGAACTCCGCTGTGAACACCACTGTGCGGCCCGGACCGACCACTCCGAAGTCGAGGAACTCCTCGGGCACATGGCCTTTGGGACCGAGCGCGTGGCGATGGATGTGGTCCTTGCGGATCCCGAGCCTCTCGGAGTACTCGATCGGCGTACCGTCGATCAGGCCGTGCGGTCCGAACGTCGCGTGCGCCGGTCTCCACTCCGTCTCGCCCTCGAGGCGATGCGCGAGGGCCCACACCTCGACCGTCTCGGCGGACGGGCCGGACGCCGGCCAGGCGAAGTCTCCCCAGGTGTTGTCGAGCGTCGGGACCAGCTGTGTGTCCCAATCCCCTGCGAGCGGCTCGGCGGACCACTCCACCGGCTCACCCACCTCGGCCTCTTGGTTGCCGGAGGCAAATACCACCAGGCCGGCCGGTCCCTGGGTGAACGGTACGACGACCTCCGTGACACCCGGCGCGACCGACCGATGCGTGAGCGGCCGCGACGATCCGTCGAACGGGTCCACGAGTACCGGTGGGCCGGGCACGTCCCGGACGCGCAGCGTCGTCTCCCGCAGGTAGCGCCCAGGGTCGAACGAATAGCCGACGTCGGCCCACTCGTGGCTGATGCCACGACCGACCGGCTCGCCGTCGATCTGGGTGGCGGACCATTCGGAGGCTGCGACGAAAACGACCAGCGCGTCATCGACCTGGCGAGTGAGGACCGGCAGCTCCGACTCGACCCGCCGCGACAGTCGTGCCAGCGCGGCGGGCACCTCCGCGGCCGTACTCACCAGAACGGCCTGACCCTCCAGTCCCGGCGGAACGACCTCCACCGCGACCAGCAGGCCGCCCGCGGCGACGAACTCCTGCAGCCGCTCGGTCACGGCGTCCTCGAGCACGGTTGCCGCAGGCAACACGACGGCCGCGTAGGACTCGGCGGCGACGGACAGCCTCGCACCGTTCGGCTCTGCACCGGCCAGTGAGTCGTCGTCGATGACGTCCGCGTCGATGCGGGCACGATCGAGCACGCCGAGCACCGGCGCGAACCAGGTCGCGTCACCGACCAGTTCGCGGTACACCTGCTGGGCTCGCACGGCGGACGGCCCCGGACCGTCGAGACCCAGGTCCGCCTGCGCCGTCGCGTTCGGGAACAGTACGGCGACATCGCACAGGTGACGTCCGAGCGACAGGGCGGCGCACAACCGCGACACCGCGTCCGCGAACACCTTGTGATGCCGCCAGTACGGCTGCCGCCAGTCCGTCGACGGCGGCGCCCACTCCCACCACCCAGCGCGGGTCGTGTAGTAGACCGCGTGCGGGTTGTAGAGCGTCGCCCCGGTCCGCAACCACGGCAGCAACCAGTCGAACGTCTCCTCCAGCGTGCCGCCCCAACCAGTGGAATGGAACGCCTCGATCCAGGTCCGCGGCCGTTCGTACAGGTGTGCCAGCGAGGAGTGGATCCGTGCGTCACCGTGGTGATCCGAGCCCGGCGCACTGAACCAGCGGTGCGTTCGCGGGTAATCGGCGTACAACTGGACGCCTTCTACCGGACGCCCCGCCCGGGCCGGGTCTTGCTGGTCGCAGCCGACGATCAACCCGTGCTTGTCGTGCCACTCGTGCAACGGCCGGAAGAACGCGTCCTCGGCCAAGGCGGACCGCAGCGCGTGATAGTCCCGCCGCACCTGATCCCCACCTGGTACGCCGAGATCCCACAGCGCCTCGAGCCGGTCCCGCAGGTCGTAGCCGTACCGGGCCTGGAAGCGGTCGGCGAAGTCTGCGGACCAGGTCGGCACCGACGGCAGTTCGTCCTGGAACGATCCGACGACCACGGTGCCGAGCCGATCTCCGAGGCGACGCTCGAACTGACCGTGGACCCGATCGAGTAACGCCGCGCACGCCGCCGGACTGAGGTAGTCGAACCCGTGGTCGGTCTCGTAGAACAGTGACAACCGCGATTCGACCGCGGCTTCGCAGGTGGCGCCGGCTGCATCAAGAGTGACCGCGACCGACGGCTCCGACGTCGCCGAGACCACGCGACCGCCCGCCGGGCACTCCAGTTCCAGGTGACCGGTCCCGGTCACTGTGAGCCGGTGCAACCGACGGCCGGCGTACGCCGGTTGCCGGGCCACCAGCCGCGCCTGGATGTCGGCGCCCGAGAACCCGAGCTGGTCGTAGAACCACAGCGTCATCCCGAGCTCGGCCGCGTCGTCGCACACGCCGAGGAAGATCTCCCACCAGCGCTCGGAGAAGAACGGCGGATCGTCGGCGTCGCAGCCGTGGTCCGTACCCGCGGGTGCGAGGTTGAGGACGACGAGCTGGTACACGCCACCCGCGGCGAACCGCTCGAGCTGCCAGCGCAGCCGCGCGGGATCGAGCGGCTCACCGCTCCACCACCAGATCGGGGCAGGTGAGAAGGACCTGGGCGGATCGGTCAGCACCGCCGCCAGGCGCTCGGGGAGAGCCACTGTTATCCCTTCAGGCCACTGGAGAAGCCACGGATGACGTACCGCTGCAGGAACAGGAACACCAGCAGGATCGGCAGTGCCGCGAGCACCAGACCGGCCGCGACGAGTCCGTAGTCGGAGGTGTACTCGTTGACAAAGGCAAACACCCGGACCGGCACGGTCTCCCGGCCGGAGCCGCCGAGGTAGAGCAGCGGGGTGAAGAAGTCGTTCCAGATGTGTACGGCGTTGAGGATCAGCACCGTGCCGGTGATCGGACGCAGCAGCGGGAAGATCACGTGCGCGAACGCCTGCAGGTGCGAGGCGCCGTCGATCAGCGCGGCGTTGGTGTAGTCGGCCGGCAGCGAGCGGATGAAGCCGGTGTAGAGGAAGACCGTGAACGGCAACTGGATGCCGGTGTAGAACAGGATCATCCCTTGATAGGTGCCGAGCAGGCCGAGGTTGTTGACCAGTTGGTAGAGCGGGATCATCCCGAGCTGGAAGGGCAGGATGATGCCGACCAGGAACAGGATGTAGAGCGAGTAGCTCAACCGCGTCGCCGTACGGGCCAGGAAGTACGCCGCCAACGAACCCAGCACGATCAGGACCAGCACGCTGCTCGCCGTGATCAGAGTGCTGTTCAGCAGAGCGGAGCCGAGTGACGCCGATCGCCAGGCTTCGCCGAAGCTTCCGACGGACGGCGGGTCCGGCAGCGACAACGGCTTGTTGGCGATCTGCGTCGGATCCTTGAACGCCAGCGTCACGAGCGCGTAGACGGGGAACAGGAACGCGATCGCGGCCGCCACCATGACGACCTCGAGCACGAACGTGCGGGGACGGTATCCGGTCCTCATGCGGCCGTCTCCCTCGAACGCAGGTACCCGATCTGGATGAAGGACACCGCCGCGACGAAGATCGCCAGTACCAGCGCGACCGCCGTGCTGTACCCGAACTTCCCGAACACGAAGGCCTGCTTGTAGAGCACCGTCGACAACGTGTCGGTCGCGTACCCGGGACCGCCGTTCGTCATCGCGATGATCTGGGTGAACAACGTCAGCCCGCCGACCGTCGACAGCATCACGTTGATCGTCACGGCCGGCGCCAGCAGCGGCCAGGTGATGTGCCGGAACCGGGCCATCGTCCCGGCGCCGTCGACCATCGCGGACTCGAGCAGCTCGGCCGGCACACCTTCGAGCCCGGCCAGGAAGATCACCATCGAGTACCCGGCGCACTGCCAGATCACCGTGAACGCGACCGACCAGATCGCCAGCGACGGGTTGCCGAGCCAGTCCTGCCGCAGGCCGCCGAGCCCGACCGCACCCAGCACGGCGTTCAGGCCCGCATCCGGCGAGGGGTTGTAGACGTACTTCCACAGGAACGACACCATCACCGGGCTGACCACGACCGGGGCGAAGAAGATCACCCGCAACGCCATCCGGGTCTTGATCCGGGTGTGTACGCCGAGCGCGAGCAGCAGCCCGAGTCCGTTCTGTACGACGACGATCGCGACCGTCAGCATCAACGTGTTGCGCAGCGCGCCCAGAGCCTGGTCGTCGTGGAACAGCTGCTTGAAGTTGTCCACCCCGACGAAGGACCGTTGTTCACCGACTCCGGACCAGTCGGTGAACGCGGATCCCGCGCCGGACAGCGCCGGATACAGCACCACGAACGCGTAGACCAGCAACGCCGGCACCGCGAACAACCACGGCGGCGCCACCATCGCTCCGCGCCGCCGCGGCGCCTTCACCGCATCCCGTCGTACCGCCTGTGCAGTGATCGTCATGCGCTCTTCCGGTAGGCCTCGTCCATCTTCTTCAGCGCGGCCGGAACCGTGCTCTTGCCGCCGAGGAGCTCCTGGACGACGGCGAAGTGGGTGGGCTGGACCTCGGCGTTCGGCCAGCGCTGGTCCATGAACGGGACGGCCTTGTTGTCCTTCAGGTACGGGAGGAACGGCTTCAGCACCGGGTCCACCTTGGCGTCGCCGTCGGAGTACAGCGGGACGCACGCGACCGCCTCGGCCCAGGCGTTGACGGTCTCCGGCTGTCCGCAGTACTCGATGAACTTCTTCGCCTGCTCGGCCTTCTTGCTCTTCGCGCTGATCGCGATGCCGACCACCACCCCGCCGGGGATCCAGTTGTCGGCGGCGACATCCGTGGCCGGGAACGGGAACATGCCGAGGTCGTCCGGCGTCGGCGACGCCTCGCGGAACGCCTGCAGGACCGCGGACACCTGGACCGCCATCGCCGCCTTGCCGGTGCCGACCATCGAGGTGGCCTGCTCGTACGTCGTACCGTTCGGGTTGTCGTTGAAGAAGCCCTTCTTCTGCAACTCCAGGTACTTGTCCATCGCGTCGGCCCAGCCGGAGTCGGCGAACGACGCGTTGCCGGCGGTCATCTTGTCGTCGAAGTCGGGCGTCTTGGCGTAGACCGTGCCGGGGACCAGCGCGTAGTCGATGAGCTGGGTGACCCACGGTGTCTGGGCGCCGAGGGCGATCGGGACGATGCCCTTCTTCTTCAGCTTGTCGCAGACCGCGAGCAGCTCCGACCAGGTGGTCGGCACCTCGACACCGGCGGTCGCGAACGCCTTCTTGTTGTAAATCGCGCCCAGCACGCTGGTGCCGGGCGAGAAGATGAACGTCTTGCCGTCCTGCTGGAACGCACCCTTGAAGCCGGTCGGGATCTTCTGCGTCCAGGACTGGTCGCTGAGGTCGGCGAGCAGGTTCGCCTTGCTCAGCTGGACCATCGACATCGCGCTGCCGTTGCCCGGGTAGACGGCGTGCAGGTCGGGTGCGTTGCCGGCCGCGAGCTGGGCCCGGAGCGCGGTCTGCAGCTGGTCGGCCGGTGAGAACGACAGGTTGAAGTCGAAGCCGCCGTTGGCCTTCTTGTAGTCGTCCAGCGCCTTGCGCAGACCGGCCTCCTGGCTGCCCGCGCCGATCACCTTGAGGGTGCCACCGGATGACGACGAGCCGCTGCCGCCGCCGCAGGCCGTCAGCGTGCCGGCCGCCGTGGCGGCGACCGTAGCCCCGCCGATCAGCTGCAGGAGCCGCCGCCGGCTGACGGACTGATCGAGTGCCATGGATCCTCCTGAGCGCCGAGATACCGGCGAAGCATGTGAAGTAACCGCAGGATCGTGTTACTTTCGTCACCGGGACCGTACGTACGGGCCGGGAGGGTGTCAAGCCCTCGTTGAAAGGATTCAGTCGGGAAGGCACTCCGTCCGGGGTTTGGGCTGCTGCCCACCTCTCCTGAGAAGATGGCGCTGTGCTCGTGACCGCCTCCCCACCTCCGGCCGGTACGCCGTACGCCGTACTGCTGCCGGGCGGCCGAGTCATGTCCGCGTATGGACCGGTGCACGAGTGAGACGAGTCCTCCTGGCCGGCCTTCTGCTGCTGGCCCTGGCGCTCGGCGTCGGCGGTGGCTACTACGCCGGCGACCGCTACGACACCCCCGAACCCAGCGCAATCGGCACCGCCGGCCCCCTCGGCGTGCTGTCGACCTCTCCGTCCCCGACCCCGACGGAGCCTTCACTACCGGTGAAGACGCCCGTCCCGAACAACCTCGACCCCCTCGAGACCGGCCTCCACTACACCCGCCACACCTTCACCGTCACCCCGAAGGATGAGCCCTCCGTCGACCTCTCGATCGAAACGCCACAGGGCTGGCGCCTGACCAGGGACGACAAGTACCCCGCCGAGGTGAAGTACCTGGACGACCAGAAGGTGCGGGGTGTCCGTGTGCAGGCCGTCGAGCCGGTCGTGCAGACCCCCGCCGACGCGATGGCGCTGCTCATCCTGAACCTCAAGTCGAGCCAGGCCCCGCAGAACGATCTCCAGATCCGCAGCAAGACGACCGGCAAGGTTGCCGGCGACGACGGCCAATCCCGGCCGGTCGCGACCCTGATCTACACCTACATCCCCGGCGACACTCTCCGCTACGTGATCGTCCGCTGGGTCGCGACACAAGGCCAACTCAACGATGTCACGATGAGCATCACCGGCCTTCCCCAGGACGCGAATGGGCTGAACGAGGTGCTCCAGAAGGCCACGACGACGGTGCACGAGGTCGGCTGACCTGGTTTCACGGAATCGTTACCTGGAGGGATGCAACCCGGGAGTGGACTCAGGTGTCTTCTGTCAGTAGGGAACTGGGGAAGGTGGGGGCGTGAAGAGGAACGTGTCGCGGCGGGCGCTGCTCGGCGCCGGCCTGCTCACGCTCGCCGGAGCCGGCGGCGCAGCCGGCTACGGAGTCGGCCTGTTCCTCACCGACGAGCCCAGCCTCGCGGGTACTGCGGCACCCCTTCCGATGGAGACCAGTCCGGATCCGTCCGCGACGCCGACCACACCGGACCCGTCGCCGAAGTACGTCGTACCGGACGACACCGAGGCGCTGCAGGCGGACGACATCGAGTACAAGATCCGCGAGTTCACCGCGACCGCCGTCGTACGCTCGTCGGTCCGGGTCCGGGTGCCGAGCACCTGGAGTTTCACCCAGCCGGATCCGCCGAAGACCGGTCGGTACACCGATCCCACCTCGAAGCGCTGGATCCGGCTGGAAGCCGGGTTCACCATCCAGCGGGCGCCGGCCGTCTCGATGGCCGAGCGACTCAAGCAGCTCGCATCGGTGCCCGCCAGCCAGATGCTCTCGATCAAGTCGCAAACGGTGGATCCGGACTCCAAGGAAGCGACGCTCGTCTACACCTACGTGCCGGAGAACTCGCTGCGCTACGTGATCGTCCGGTGGGTGGCCAACGGCGCCGGCCTGTGCACGTTCGAGATCGCGGTCACCGGACTCCCCCAGGACCAGGACGCCCTGGAGGCCATCCTGGACCACGCGGCGCAGTCAGCCCTCCGCACCGACTCGCAAATCGGCTCCTAGCAGTCCGGCGAGGGCTTCGTGGCCTGCAGGAGTTAGGTCGACAGCTCGTTGGTTGGGGCGGCGGTGGAGCCAGTTATTGACCAGCAGGCTGTCGACGACGGATGCGCCTAGTTGGCCCGACAGGTGGTGGCGTTGCTCGCTCCAGTCGACGCAAAACCTCAGGAGCTGGCGGCGGGACGGCTGGTCGGCCAGGTCGACGCCCAGCTCGGCGAAGACCTCAGATGCCTTGGAACCAAGGGCATACGGGCCATCCGGGAGCTGCTTGGCCAGTGGGTCGTCCGGACGGCGGTCCGCGCCGACACCGCCGTCGGTGCGCCTCAGGGCATCCCGGCGTACCAGACCGTCCAGCAGGGCCACGCCGAGGCGGCCGGCCAGGTGGTCGTAGCAGGTGCGAGCCTCGCGGAGTGCTGCGGCGCGGGTGCTTTGGCGGAGCGACTTGATCGGCTGCGGTTTCGCGATGCGGGCCAACGCCTCTACTGCGGCGGCCACGTCCGGACCGGACAGTTTGTAATACCTCTGACGACCGGAGCGCTCGACTGCAACCAGACCGCCGTCCAGCAGCTTGTGCAGGTGGCCACTGATCGTCTGTGGTGACACAGCGGCCTCCGAAGCCAGCAAGGAGGCGGGCAGCGCGCGGCCATCGGCCAGCGCCATCAGGACCTTCGCCCGCGCGGGCTCGGCCATCAGGCCGGCGGCGCGAGCCACATCGGCATCTCCACCCATGCCATCCATCTTCACACCGCCATACTTCGGCACAACCCGAAGCGTTTCGGTGGCAGCTTGGACAGCATGTTGCTCGCCTTGCTGTGCGTCGGAATCTTCCTGGTCCAGCTGGACGTCACCGTGGTCAACGTGGCGCTGCCGACGATCCGGACCGGTCTTGAGACCAGCGCATCCGGGCAGCAGTGGGTCGTGAGCGGGTACATGATCGCGCTGGCCGGGCTCCTGCTCGTCTGTGGGGTGCTGGGCGACCGGATCGGCCACCGACGGGTCGTGCTCACCGGGCTGACCGTTTTCGGCTGCGCGTCCCTGGTGTGCGGCATTGCGCCGAATATCGAGCTCCTGATCGCAGCGCGAGTACTCCAGGGCGTCGGCGCCGCACTGCTTTTGCCAGGCACCTTGGCTGTCATCACCGATCAGTACGTCGACAAGGCCGAAAGAGCCCGCGCTGTTGGGATCTGGGCCGGTGCGGGTGCACTGGCATTGGTTGCCGGGCCAATCCTCGGCGGCGTACTGGTCAGCGGATTCGGCTGGCGTGCGGTGTTCCTGATCAACCTGCCGATCATCGCGTTAGTCCTGCCGATGGCGTGGCGGATGGTGCCACAGCACCGGACCGCTCGCCGCGAGACCCACATCCGGCTGCGCATCGGCGCAGCGTTCGTCGGCGCCAACGTGGTCTCCGGCCTGATGAATCTGGTTGGTCTAGGCACGCTGCTCGCCCTGACCCTTTATTTACAAGAGCATCTGGACCAATCCGCGCTGCGCGCCGGCCTGGAGCTGCTGCCTGTTCTGCTGCCGCTAGCCGTGCTCGGCCCTGTCTCGGGCCGCATCACGGCTCGGTACGGCTCCCGGCTCCCCATGTCGTTCGGCCTTGCTCTCGGGGCTATCGGCTCGTTCTGCCTGCTAGCCGTCCGCCCCGACAGCCGGTACGCCGCGGTCATCCCGGTGGAGCTCTGCCTGGGTATCGGCATGGGGTTGCTGACCGCCGCCGTGGTCCACGCGGCGATCGCAGCCCTGCCACCGGACCGCGCCGGCCTGGCCAGTGGAGTCAACAACACCGCCCGGCAGGCTGTCGGCGCTGCGGGCGTAGCACTCTACAGTGCGGTTCTAAGCCACTCCGCGACCTTCACGACGGGCCTCCATACCCTCGCCTGGACAGGCGGTGCACTGTGGGTGCTAGGCCTCGGCATCACCTGGCTGACAGTGGATTAGTCAGTCAGTCGGCCAGATGGTGCGGAAGATCGTCGAGCGCCACCGGTAGAACCTGCGACGAGCGGACTGCATCAGCGCCGGCGACGGCCGGAGCCGTTCCGTCGGAAAACGCATGGGGGACTTCCTCAGCGCTAGTACTTCACCGAATCGGCGATCTCGGCAGCCCGGGCGGCATCTGGCGCGATCACCTGGACGAGCAGCGAGCCGCCGGTCCCCCGATCGACGACTCGTTCGTACAGGACCATATCGCCACCGGCGCACCCGCTCGAAAGCCGGTCCGTGGTCGGCCGGTCGTTGAACGTGCCCTGGCTGACCGTCTCTGGCTTGCACCCGAGCGCGGTGTTGTCGGGAAGGGCCAGCTTCGACCCGGCGAGGCCGAGGAACACGCCCGGCGCGGTCGCGGACAAGTCGGTATCCCGGCTGACCCGGAACGCGGGCGTTCGTGACGTGCTCCCTGGTGCCAGCCAGTCCGTCTGGGCCACCGACTTCGCCCACTCGCGCGGAACCGTCACCTTGAACTGCCCCTGCGAGACCTCTATCGCCTTGCCTCTGGACTGGTACCACTGCCCGGCGTACCCGGCGCCGCCGCCGACCAGCAGCGCCAACAGGGCGGCGACGACCCACCGCCCGCGCTTCCGCTTCCGCTTGGGTGTTGGGACAGGCTGTGGCTCGACCTTCTCGGTGGTCTCTTCTGGTACGGCGGGCGCGTCGACGGCGACGGTCTCCGCCGCCGCGTCCTCGGTCACCGACGGCTCGGCAAGCTTCACGATCGTCGGTTGGTTCTCGTCGCTGAGCGCGGTCTTGCCGTCGAGATCGCCGGCGACCTGAATCGTCTCCCGGATCGACAGCGGGAAGTCGTGTGTCGTCTCGTCGAGCCCACCCACGAGTGCCCGGGTGAACGACTGGACGTCCGGCCAGCGATTCTCCCGGTCCGGCTCCAGCGCCCGGACGATCGCGGCGTCGACCTGCTCCGGCAGCTCGAACCCGAGCGAGCTCGGCGGCGGCGCCACCTTGACTCGGCTGGCCGCGCCCAATCCGTCGACCTGATGCGGTGAGCGCCCGGTCAAAGCGGCGTACGCGACCGCGCCGAGTGAGTACTGGTCGGCACGCTGGTCCAGCCGCTCACCCAGCGCCTGCTCGGGAGCGACGTACGACGGGGTGCCGCCGGGCATCGTGATCCGGGACACCTCGTCGAGCGACTTGCCCAGACCGAGGTCGGACAGGACGGCCCGCTCACCGTCGTCCGTACTGCGGAACAGAACGTTGGCCGGTTTCACGTCCCGGTGCAGCAGGCCGCGCCGGTGCAGGGCCTGCAGGCCGCGACCGACCTGGACCACCACGTCGACGGCCTCGGCCAGGGCCAGTGGCTTCTGCTTCAGCCGGTCGGCCAGCGTGCCGCGGTCGGCGTAGGTGAGCACCAGGAACGGCCGGCCGTCCTCGAGTTCGCCGACGTCGTGCACCTGGACGACGTGCTCGGACTCGACGCGGCGCAGGAACCGGCCCTCCTCGAGAAACCGGTGCCGGACCGAGTCGTCGTGCCCCCAGTTGTCGGCGAGCACCTTGATCGCGACCTCGGCATCCAGTTGCTCATCGTGAGCAAGCCATACCGTAGCGAAACCGCCCGAGCCCAGGCGTCGGCGCACGACGTAACGTCCGAGTCTGGTTGGGACCCCCATACAAGGCATTATGGAGTACCGGAGTGTCCCGTGCCGGGGCCGATCGACAGCAAAGGCGCAGATGAGCGAGAGCACCAGCCCGACCGACGACCTCGGAGTCTTGGCCGAGCGCGCCCAGGCGGGCGACAAACACGCGATGGACGACCTGCTGCGGCAGGTTTATCCGCGTGTCCTGCGGATCTGCCGCAGCGTGCTCCCGTACTCCGCAGACGCCGAGGACGCGGCCCAGGAAGCACTACTGAACGTCGCCACCAAGATCGGCTCGTACTCCGGCCGCAGCAGCTTCTCCACCTGGGTCCACTCGGTCGCGGCCAACTCGGCCAGGTCGACGTACCGCAAGCTGAAGCGCACCGCCCAGGCCGCGCACAACCCGGAGACGATGGAGAAGCCGGACCCCCGGACCACCAGCGTGATCGCCGGCACCCGCCTGGACCTGCTCGAAGCCCTGGAGACCCTGGAGCGCGACCGTCCCCAGATGGTCACCCCGCTGGTACTGCGCGATGTCTACGGCCTCTCGTACGAGGAGATCGCCGCCGTCGTCGGCGCTCCCCTCGGCACGGTGAAATCCCGCATCCACGACGCCCGCGAGGTAGTCCGCCCCCTCCTCCGCCCCAAAGACTGACGACTGATCACTGACCTCGCACGGGCATACCCTCCGGGTTATGTCCGCCCGGGGGTTATTGCACAACGGTGACTATCTCAAGCTGCTGACCGGCCAAACGATCAGCAGCATCGGCTCGGCCATGAGCTCGTTCGTCTTCGTGCTGCTCGGCCTGGCCATCACCGGCTCCCCGGTGCAGGCCGGCCTGATCGGTACGGCGGGAGCTCTCGGGCAGACCCTGATGTCGCTGCCCGGCGGCGCGCTGGCCGATCGGTGGAACCGGCGCCGGATCATGATCGGCTACAGCCTGTTCGGGACCCTGCTGTACGGCTCGGTCGCGGTGGCCGGCTGGCTCGACGTACTGACGCTGCCGCATCTGATCGCCGTCAGTCTGCTGAGCGGCGCGGGCTACGTCCTGTTCGTCCCGGCCGAGGCCGGTGCGCTGCGGCAGATCGTCGACCCCGACGACATCTCGACCGCCCTCGCCGCCAGCCACGGCCGGCAGAACCTGGCCGCTCTGATCGGGGCTCCACTCGGCGGTCTGCTCTACTCGATCGGCCGCGTCATCCCGGTCGCCATCGACACGATCTCGTACCTGGTGATGACGATCATGCTGACGACGATCCGGCACCCGCTGCCTGCCGCCAAGCCCGACGGCGACAAGCACGAGCCGATGCTGAAGGCGATCCGCTCCGGGCTGACCTGGATGTTCCGGCAGCCCGCGCTGCGGACGATCGCCGTCGTCGCGACCATCCTCAACTTCGCCGCGAACGGCACATTCATCGTCCTGATCCTGAGCATGCAGCAGCGCGGCGTACCGACGCCCGTGATCGGGTTGCTGGAGACAGGGCTGGGTGTGGGTGGCCTGCTGGGCGCGATCGCCGCACCAAAGCTGCTGTCGAAGTTCAGCACCGGCAAGATCACGATCGCCTCCGGCTGGATCACCACTATCACCTTCGGCGCGACCGCGTTCACCACCCACGCGGCCGTGCTGATCGTGCTGCCGGCGCTCGCGATCTTCCTGCTGCCCGCGCTGAACTCCGGCCTGTTCGGCTATCAGATGCTGATCACCCCGGACAACCTGCAAGGACGTGCGCAGAGCGCGGTCATGTTCCTGGCCAGCAGCACCAATCCGCTCGCACCGTTCCTCGGCGGCCTGCTGCTCGAAGGGTTCGGCTCGCGGTCGGCGCTGATGGTCTTCGGCGGGTTGCTCGTCATCGCCGCCGTACTGCTCACCCTCAGTCGTCCCATCCGCTCGATCCCGTTGCTGTCGGAGGTGTCAGCTACAACGGCCACCTGAGAGGGCTCCCGTTCTGGGCGGGCGTGTGCTCAGATGGGTCCATGAAGAAGCTCATCAACGAACCTGGTGATGTTGTGAGTGAGGCGCTGCAGGGGGTGGCGGCAGCGCACCCGGATCGGTTGCGGGTCGATCTGGAGAACCGGATCGTCTACCGCAAGGACGCGCCGAGACAGGGGAAGGTGGGGCTGATCTCCGGCGGAGGGTCGGGGCACGAGCCGATGCACGGTGGGTTCGTCGGGCTCGGGATGCTGGACGCCGCGTGTGCGGGTGAGGTGTTTACGTCTCCGGTGCCGGACCAGATGATGGCCGCGACCAAGGCGGTCGACGCGGGTGCCGGCGTACTCCACATCGTGAAGAACTACACCGGCGACGTGATGAACTTCGAGATGGCCGCCGAGCTGGCCGCCGCCGACGCAGGCACCGAGGTGCTGTCGGTGGTGACGAACGACGACGTCGCCGTACAGGACAGCCTCTACACGGCCGGCCGCCGCGGGGTCGGCGTGACCGTACTGCTGGAGAAGATCGTCGGCGCGGCCGCCGAGGAGGGCCGCCCACTGCAAGAGGTCGCGGACCTCGCGAAGCGGGTGAACGACAACGGTCGCAGCATGGGAATGGCACTCACGTCGTGCACAGTCCCGGCCGCGGGCAAGCCGACGTTCGAACTCGCCGAGAACGAGATGGAGGTCGGTATCGGCATCCACGGCGAGCCCGGCCGGCAACGGTTGCCGCTGGCACCGGCCCGCGAGATCGCCTCGATGCTCCTTGACCCGGTCGTCTCCGATCTCCCTTACCAGCAAGGCGATTCGGTGATTGCCTTCGTCAACGGCATGGGCGGTACGCCGCTGATCGAGCTCTACATCATGTACAACGAGGTGGCCAAGCTGCTCGACCGGGCCGGTATCACCGTGGCCCGCTCACTGGTCGGCAACTACATCACCTCGCTCGAGATGGCCGGCTGCTCGATCACCCTCCTGAAAGTGGACGACGAACTGGTACGCCTCTGGGACGCACCGGTGAACACCCCCGGCCTACGCTGGGGCGCGTGAGCATGGGAGTCGATTCCTTCGTCAACTGGCTGCGCGACGTTGCGGGTACGTTGCATGAGAATGCGGCGTACCTGACCGAGCTGGACTCGGCGATCGGGGACGCCGACCACGGCGCGAACATGGATCGCGGGTTCCAGGCGGTCGTCGCGGTGCTGGACGAGACGTCGTTCGACAGTGTCGACGAGCTGTTGAAGAAGGCCGGGATGACGCTGGTCAGCAAGGTCGGCGGGGCGAGCGGGCCGCTGTACGGGACGTTCTTCCTGCGATTCGGGACTGCGATGTCCGGCGTCGAGCTGACGCCGGAGACGATCGGGCGCGGGCTACACGCCGGGGTCGAGGGAGTGCTTGCCCGCGGCAAGGCGGAACTCGGCGACAAGACGATGTACGACGCCTGGGCGCCTGCACTCGAGGCGTACGACGCTGCTGTCGCGGGCGGATCCGATCTCGGCGCGGCGCTGACCGCGGCTGCGGAGGCGGCCGCGAAGGGCCGGGACGCGACGGTGCCGCTGGTAGCGCGCAAGGGCCGGGCGAGCTATCTCGGCGAGCGCAGTGCCGGTCATCAGGATCCTGGGGCGACGAGTACGACGCTGATCTTGGAGTCCGCGGCCCGCACTCTCTCATGATCGGGATCGTGGTGGTGTCGCACAGCCGGCCGCTGGCTGAGGCGGCGGTCGGGCTCGCCGCGGAGATGGTTGCCGAGGACAAGCGACCGGTGATCGCAGTGGCGGCCGGGCTGGACGCGACGACGTTCGGCACAGACGCGATGGCGGTCTCGGAGGCGATCACCTCGGCAGACAGCGCGGACGGCGTACTGGTGCTGCTCGATCTTGGCTCGGCGATCCTTAGTGCCGAAATGGCGCTGGAGTTCCTGGAGCCTGACGTCGCCGGGCATGTCCGGCTCACCAGTGCTCCGCTCGTTGAGGGATTGGTTGCCGCGGTGGTGACTGCCTCCACCGGCGCCTCCCTCGACGCTGTGGTTGCCGAGGCCGAGCGCGGGCTGGTCGGCAAGCAGGACCATCTCGGCGACAGTCCGGCGGCTGCTGTGGCTCCGGTCGTGGAGGCGGACCGGAGCGTGGAGGTTGTGGTCGGCAACGAACATGGGCTGCACGCTCGACCGGCTGCTCGGTTGGTCGGGGTGGTGAACGGGTTCGACGCGACGGTCACGCTCACTGACTTGGACACCGGGAAGGGTCCGGTGGATGCGGGCAGTTTGAGCATGGTCGCGACGTTGAACGCCCAGCAGGGGCACCGGGTGCGAGTTGGTGCGAGCGGTCCGCAAGCCGACGAAGCGCTGGCGGCGATCGAGAAGCTGGCGGCGGAGAACTTCGGCGACGAGCCCGCCCAGAAGGCTGCACCTGCGGCGAGTGGGTCTGGGCTGGATGTCGCGATCGGGCCGGCGGTGCTGGTGGGTGCGGGTGTCGATCTGAGCGGTTATGTTGCCGGGGACAACGAACTTGGCCGGCTGGACGATGCGCTCGGGGCGGTGGCTGACGAACTTCGTGAGCTGCGGGACGGCACCGCTGAGCACGGGGAGATCTTCGAGGCGCACCTTGCGTTGCTGAACGACCGCAAGGTGCTGGACGACGTGCGTACGGCGATCTCCGGCGGGGCATCGGCGCCCGCGGCGTGGAGCGAGGCGTATGACGGTCTGGCGGAGACGTTCGAAGGGCTCGAAGACGGCTACCAGCGCGAGCGAGCTCAGGACGTCCGAGCGGTGCGGGATCGAGTACTGCGAGCACTGGTCGGGGCAACCTCCGCCGCGCCGGTCGAGTCGGGGATTCTCGTCGTACCTGAGTTGGATGCGGCTACTGCGGCCACGCTTGACGCGACCCGGATCGCCGGGATCGCGGTGCGGGCGGCAGGGACGACCGGGCATGGGGTGATCGTGGCTCGCTCGCGCGGGATTCCGTTGATTACCGGGATCGGTGACGTCGAGGTACCGGCCGGCGCGACGGTCGCCTTCGACGTACGCACGGGATCGTTCGAGGTCGAGCCCGACGAGGACCGGGTACGGGCGACGATCACGGAGCGCCGGGACGAGCGGGAGCAGGCCGTCGTACGAGCGGACGAGCCGGCCACCACGCGCGACGGGCGGACGATCGACGTAGTGGTGAATGTCGGAGTCGTTCAGGACGCGGTCGACGTGCGCGGGGCGGACGGGTCCGGTCTGGTGCGGACCGAGGTGCTCTTCGGTGACCGCCGTACGCCTCCCACCGTCGATGAGCAGGTCGAGACGTTCCGCGCGATCGCGCGAGCGCTGCAGGGCAAGCCGATCACGATCCGGACCTGGGACATCGGCGGCGACAAGCCGTTGCCGTTCCTGCCCCAGGCCAAGGAGGCGAACCCGTTCCTCGGCGAGCGCGGCCTGCGGGTCTTCCGCCGTCGGCCGGAACTGCTCCGCGATCAGCTCGAGGCCATCCGGCGTACGGCGGCCGAGACCCCGGTGCACGTGATGTTCCCGATGGTGACGACCGCCGACGAGGTCGCCTGGGCGTTGGGCGAACTCGGTCCGAGGGACGGTCTCGAGGTCGGCATCATGGTCGAGATACCGGCGGCCGCGTTGCGCGTCCGGACTCTCGCCAAGGATCTCGACTTCGTCAGCATCGGCACCAACGACCTCACGCAATACACAACGGCTGCCGACCGCACCAACACTGCTGTCGCCTCACTCGCCGACGGTCTGGACCCAGCGGTCCTCCAGCTCATCGACCACGTCGTCCGCAACGCCGGCGTACGCGTCGCGGTCTGCGGTGACCTCGCCAGCGACCCACAGGCCGCAGTACTACTGGCGGCTCTCGGCGTCACTGAGCTCAGCGCGGTCGGACCGCAGGTGCCGCTCGTCAAAGCACGACTGCGACAGGCCGACCTCAGTCAGGTCGACACTGTCGCAGTACTAGCTGCTCGGGACGCGGATCAGGTACGCGGCCTGCTGTAGTAGCGCAGCTCGACCAGGTTGAAGCCGGACGTGCGGTCTGGCTTGGCGGGGAGGGCGTAGGACTCGCCGGGCTCCAGGTAGGTCACGTCCGGGTGCTCGAGGTCCAGGTCGACCACCAGGGCCGGGTTGGCGCCGGTGTGCCAGGTGTACGACTCACCGGCCTCCGGGGTCAGGTGCTGCACGCGTACGTCGTCCTCGTCGACGACGACCTTGGCCGGGATCTCACCGGCCTGCTCGAAACCGGCCTCGGCGGGCACACCCGCGACCGCGAAGTACGGGTCACCGGAGGCCTCCTCGCCGAGGTCGAGGAGCTCGATCAGCCGGTTGAGGTACGGCGCGTCGCCGTCGTTGGTGAGCATGTGCACCGGGGACACCGGGCGGTGCACCGAGCCGCCGACGGTCTCGCTCAGGTGCCTGGCCGGGCTGCCGTCCAGCCAGTCCATGTGGCACGGCGACGTCGACAGGCACAACACGACGTACGGGTTGTGGTGCAGGTGCCAGGCCTGCGCCTCACTAGGTGCCAGCGACACCTCCCAGACCCGGACGCGCGAGTTCTTCAGCAGCACACTGGTCCCGATCTCCCCCAGCACAACCTCGGTGCCATCGGGAGCGGTCACGGTGGTACCTGCGGTCATGCGGTCTCCTCAATTGGTAGCTCCATCGCAACACCTGCCAACACAATGCCGTCCGGCATCGGTAGCTGAGCAGACTCCACCTCTGTGAAGCCAAAAGCCTTGTAGAGCGGTACTCCGGGCAGCGTGGACATCAACGCCAGTTTGGTGAACCCCTCTGCCCGGGCCGCCTCGGTACACGCAGTCAGGATCGCCCGGCCGAGTCCGCGCCGCGTCCAGTCCGCCCGGACGAACATCGCCCGAATCCGGGCCGGCTCGGTCGCCGGATCCAGGAGCCGCTCGTCAGCTCCCGCAGTACTCGCGTTGAACAGCTTGTTCCGCCGACTCCACCCACCGGCCGCAACGATCTCCCCAGCGGCCTCGTGCACGTAGTATGTGCCGTCGTCGATCAGCGCGGTGTCCAGCGTGGTGATGTGCTCCGCCGCACTGGCCGTCTCCACCGAGTCGTAGTACGCCGGGAACACGTCGAGCACCGAGGCTTGGGCCAGCTCAGCAATGGCTGCCCCGTCCGCCGGCACAGCTAGTCGCAGTACAGGGTCCACGCGGACAGGCTAGTTCACCCCGAACGCCGCTTCTTGGCCCAGGTTCGGTACGTCCGGAACATGTTCCCTCCCGTCACCACGAGGATGGCCAGCAAGATCACCAGGCTGGGGCCTGTCGCGATGACGATGCCCGTGAACAGCAGCCCGACGGCGAGGCTCTTCGCCAGGTTCACGATCAACTGTCGGTCCAACGGTTCCGGCTCGGCCGCGAACTTCGCCGTCCTGGCCGGGGCGGCCGAGCTGGCCTGGCTGGTCAGGATCGGTGTCGGCGGCGCAGGCGCGGAGCGAACCGGCTTGGGCAGATCAGGCATGGGCTGACCCACGAAGATCGCATCCAGGTCGTCCCGAGTGCGGGCGACGTAGAGAAGGTGCGTGCGACGAGCCAGATCTGCTTTGTCGATTCGCCCGAGAGCGTAGTACTGCGTCAGCGCTTCCGAACACAGTTCCCACTCGTGCTCGGTCAGCACCGCCGCCGTCGGGCGGCGCAGCGGCGGGCGCCTCTTGACGACGGGCGGACGTTTGGCGGTGGCCGGTCGCTTGGTGGCCGGGGCGGGTGAGGCGGTGAGCCGCCCGACCTGAGCCAGGCGCTCCACCCCGGCCGGTGTCAGCTCGTAGTCCGCCGGACCGATGTCCTGTGGGCGGCGGACGACGTGTGCAGTGCCGATCAGCTCGTCCAGCACAGCCTGGACCTGGAGGTCTGTGGTGCCGGTAAACCTGACCAGCTCGGCCCGGCTCAGCGCGCGTCCCTCCAGGTACCTGAGCACCAGCCGCTCTACCCGAGGGTCCTTCACTTCCACCACGCCTGTGCCGGCTTGTCCCCCACGCGTTCATTTTCGCAGGTCCAGGCGGTCAGTCGAATGTCAAAAGCAGCAATCCGCCTGAGTACGTCGGGCGCAGGGTGACCTCTACTCGGACGTACTGCGCCTGCACCGGGGTGAACGTGGTGGTGTTGAGTTGGTCGACTGTCACGTCGTACGGCGTGGTGTTGTCGACTGGGCGCCAGGTGTCCCCGTCCAGCCACAGCACGCGCCAGGACTGCGGTACGCGGCACTGGCCGGAGCCGGTGTCGTCGTACCAGTACGCCGAGACCTGCGAGAGCTCCACGGGTTGACGGAGGTCGTACTCGATCCACTCCGTCGTCCCGCGACGATCCCACCAGGTAAACCGCGGAATCGACGCGTCCGCAGAGGACTCCGGGGTACGACCGGAGTCCGGCGCTTCTAGTGAGTCACCGTCGTTGACATGCGACGCCGTGATCCGGGTCCGGTAGCTCCACTCCTTGCCCTGCGGGGAGACTTGCGGGAACGACGTGACCCGCAGCCGGGCCGCACCCATCGGAATGAGCGTCACCGTCTCCACAGGTTCCTCTGACCGCGCCGGCCCAGGCTGCAGCAGACCGACCACGTCCTCCGTGTCCGTCTCCCACTGCGGAAGCCGCCGAGCCTGCGCGGTCAGTGCGACTGGCACACCCTCAGCAGTAAAGGGGTCCGCGCCGGCGTCCCGTCGTACGACGTCAAAGCGCGCGCCGGCGACCAGTCCGTAGTTCCAGGGGGACTCCGGATAGACGGAGAGCTCGGGCCACTCGTCTGTCCCACCGATGCGCTCGTACCGCTCGTCGATCTGCAGCGAGTAGGTCAGCGGACCACGGTCCACAGAGACGGAGTCCTGATTGTCGTCCCAGACGCGGGTGGTGGTCCGCATCGGCAGCACTAGCTCGACGCGGTCGCCAGGACGCCAGGTGCGGTCCAGCTTGAGCCAGTCACCACTGACCCGGACCGGCTGCCCGTTGACCTTCACCGACACGTCATGCGCCCAGCCTGGACGCCTTAAATACAAGGGGAATCGCGCCGATCCCTGCACGGTAAACGTGATCGTGTCGGAGAACGGGTACTCCGTGTCCTGCACGATGCTCACCGTCTCACCAGCAGCTCCCACGCGAGCGGTCACCTTGCTGGCGGAGTACATCGACGCAGCGAGACCGTTGTCGGTGGTAGCCAGCCAGAGCTCCTGGGCGTAGTACGGCCAGCCCATGCCGTAGTTGTGCGGACAGCACCGGTACTGATGTACGCCGTACTTGTAGGCCTGCATCGGGAACGGGTTCTGGAACTGCCCGTGCTTCGGCTGGTCGTCGAGCTGCACGCTGTTGGCACAGGTGATGTAGTGCATGACCTGCTGCTGCGGGTCGTACGACGCCGGCAGCGAGTTGAACGCCAGCTCCTCACACCTGTCCGTCCAGGCCGTGTCACCGGTGAAGCGAGTGAGCAGCTCACAGCTGTGCATCAGCTCGACGATCCCGCACGTCTCGAACCCCTGCCGCGGGTCACCGAACCCAGGCCGCGAGTTCTCGTCACCAGCGAACCCACCACCAGGAAACTGCCCATACCGGCCCATGACGGTCGCGTAGTTCCGGTACGTCGCTGCGCGGTGCTGCTCGTCGCCGGACAGCAGCCAGTACTGCAGCGGCTCCCGGAACCCCTGCGCCAGGTTGACGTTGTGCCACGTCGGAATGCCGTTGACGTAGTCCGCCGACCCGCTATGCATCTTGCTGACCAGGTCGAGCAGCCACTGGTCTCCGGTGCGGTTGTAGAGCCAATAGGCACTGTCGATGTTGTCGCCCCAGCGGAACGCACCCCACGACCGGTTGAACACCTCCGGCGGCTGCGTGTTCTGGAACCCCAGGTACTTGGTCATGAACGAAATGACCCGCTCGTCACCGGAGTACTCGTACCAGGACCGGAAAGCCGCCAGCAAAGGCATCCCCGGCCAGAAGTCCGGTCCGCCCTCCAGTGAGGTCCGCAGCCGCTCCGGACCGAACCACCCGTCCGCGGCCTGGGTCTTGATGATCCCGTTCATCCACTGCTCGGTCCTGGTCAGTACGCCGGTGTTGCCCGTGACGTACCCGAGGTCGCCGAATCCGCGGAGCCAGTACGGCAGCTCCTCCCAAGCTCCTTGCGCCGGGTCGACCCATCCGTTCGTGTCGTAGACCAGGAAGTCCGAGATCTCGTCGTACCGGCCGCAGAGTCCGTTGACCTGCAGCTCGAGCTGCTGCGCGAGCCAGCCGCGCGGCTGGATCGCACCGGGCGGAAGCTTCTGGAACGGGACAGGGCGAAGTGGCGCGCGCTGCGGGACGTAGTGACCACCACGACCGGCGGGCTGCACAGCCTCGGCTTCAGAAGGGTCGATGGCGGTCACAACGGCCGCCGCGGCAAGGGAGACAGCGAGGAAGTCACGACGGGGCATTCCTTCGGGGCTGGGTTCGGGCATGGCGAGGCGCCTTTCGGGTGACGGGGGCGGACATCACACCAACGGAAAGACCGCACACGTTTTCCGTGACTGACAACGTAGGACTGCGAACCGCCTCGGTCAAGACCAAAGCGCAGGTCAGCGAGGTTGCAGCAGCCCTGTTGATAGGGTCTCAAGGAAGAGCGAGAGGAAACGCCATGAAGAGGCCAGGAGTGCGGATCACGGACGTCGCCGCGCTCGCCGGAGTGTCCGCCGGGACCGCGTCGAAGGCGCTGAACAACACCGGCCAACTGAGCCAAGAGACGCGAGCTCGGGTACGCCGGGCCGCCGCGCAACTCGGGTTCACCCCGGATGCCCGCGGTCGCGCGCTCTCGTCCGGCCGCACGTACACCGTCGCCCTGCTGACCACCGACAGCTCGGGCCGCTTCAGCATCCCGATCATGCGCGGCGTCGAGGACGTTCTCAGCGCAGGCGAGCTGGCGACCATCCTCTGCGACACCCGCGACGACCCGCTGCGCGAGCAGAGCTACCTACGTTCGTTGGTGGCCCGCGGAGTCGACGGCATCGTCGTCACCGGCCGACGGACCGAGCCGCGACCGCCGATCGACGTACCGCTGCCCGTCGTCTACGCACTCGCTGCCTCCACCAACCCGGCGGACGCCTCGGTCATCGTCGACGACGCGGCCGGCGCCGCCGCCACGATCACCCACCTACAAGGCCTCGGCCGGACCCGGATCGCCCACATCACCGGCCCGGCCAACCACCGCTCCGCCGCGGAACGCGCCGAAGCCGTCGCCGCCGCCCTCTGCACCGAGCCGCTCTTCGGCGAGTGGACCGAACGCTGGGGCCGCCAAGCCACCGATCTAGTACTGCGTCAGCACCCGGACGCAATCACCTGCGGCAGCGACCAGATCGCCCGCGGCGTCTGCGACCGCCTCCGCGAACTCGGCCGCTCAGTACCCGACGACATCGCCGTCACCGGCTACGACAACTGGCCGGTGATGGCCCTCGCCAGCCGTCCGCCGCTCACCACCGTGGACCTCCGCCTCGAAGACCTCGGCCGCCGCGCAGCCACCCTGCTCCTGGAATCCATCGCCGGCACCCCGCACCACGGCGTACTCGAACTCCCAGCCCAGCTGGTCACGCGCGAGTCGACTCTAGGAGCCTGACTGCCGGCGCTCGTCGCGGCGCGGCTGGGACGCCCAGCGGTAGGTGAAGAACACCCAGGCGAGCGCCGGCAGCCCGAAGATCGCCGCCGCAATCTCGCGCCCGAAGACCAGGAACACCAGGCCGGTCAGCACGAACGGCACAGCCATCCACGCGGCCGCAGCGAAGGCGGCCCACCGCCACCTGCCCGGCTTCCGCGCCGCTGGCTTGTACAGCGAGGGCACCGGCAGCCCGGCGAAGATCGGCTGCAGATCCCCGTGCGTCACCGCGTCGTTCAGCAGGTCGACCCGCCGGTGCAACTCCAGCTCGTCCAGCCGGCCGATCGCGAACTGCTCCGCCAACTCATCGGTGGCGACCCGCCGCTCCTCGTCGGTCAGCCGGATCTGGGCCACCCGCCGCCGAGCGGCAGCAACCCGAGCCTCCTGACCGGCGGCAGCCGCCAGCCCCATCAGCTCCCCCGCCTTACCAGGACGCCGTTCCGCCATCCGTCACCTCACTCGTCCCCATCGAGTGTGCCAGACAGGTGTCTAGTTCAGGACGGACGGCAGTGTCGCGGTCCACGCCGTACGGAGCTCGGCCAGCGGGATCTCGAACTGGTCCTGGACGTCGAGGGTGTCACCGGTGATGACGCCGATCTTCGCGTGCGGGAAGCGGCGGGCGGTGCACATGTCGGTGAACCGCACCTCCTCGGTCCGCGGTACGGCGACGATCGCGCGTCCGGCCGACTCGGCGAACAGGAACAGGAACGGGTCGAGCCCGTCCGGCGCCCACACTCGCGCTCCCACGCCACCGCGCAGCGCGGACTCGACCAGCGCCTGCGCGGCACCGCCGTCGCTGACATCGTGCGCCGCGTCGATCAGCCCGTCCCGCGAAGCGTTGATCAGGATGTCGGCCAGCTGCTGCTCGGCCGCCAGGTCCACCGCCGGCGGCCGCCCGCCGAGGTGACCGTGGACGACGTTCGCCCACTCCGACCCGGACAGCTCCTCCTCGGTCTCACCGAGCAGGTACAGCTGGTGACCCTCCATCTCGGGCGTGAACCCGATCGGCGTACGGCGGGTGACATCGTCGATCACCCCGAGCACACCGACCACCGGGGTCGGCAGGATCGGGGTCTCGCCGGTCTGGTTGTAGAACGACACGTTCCCGCCGGTGACCGGGATGCCCAGCTCGATGCACCCGTCGACCAGACCCCGGATCGCCTCGGTGAACTGCCACATCACGCCCGAGTCCTCCGGCGAACCGAAGTTCAGGCAGTCCGTCACCGCTGCCGGGCGGGCACCCGTGGTGGCCACGTTCCGGTAGGACTCGGCGAGGGCCAGCTTCGCACCGATGTACGGGTCGAGCTTGGCGAACCGGCCATTGCAGTCGGTCGAAACCGCGACACCGAGGCCGCTGGTCTCGTCGACCCGGATCATGCCGCTGTCCTCGGGCTGGGAGAGCACCGAGTTGCCCAGCACGTACCGGTCGTACTGGTCGGTCACCCAGGACTTGTCGCACAGGTTCGGCGACGCGACCAGCTGCAGCAGCGTGTCCCGCAGCTCCGCGCCAGTGGTTGCCCGTGGCAACTTCTCGGCGCCGTCGGCCTGCAGCTCGTCCTGCCAGTTCGGCCGCGCGTACGGGCGGTTGTAGACCGGCCCGTCGTGCGCGACGGTCTTCGGCAGAACATCGACGACCCGCTCGCCGTGCCAGTCGATCTCCAGCCGCCCGGTGTCGGTCACCTCACCGATCACGTCGGCCTGGACATCCCACTTCGCGCAGATCTTCAGGAACGCCTCGACGTTGTCCGGGGTGACGCAGGCCATCATCCGCTCCTGCGACTCGCTCATCAGGATCTCTTCGGGCGACAGCGAGGCATCCCGCAGCGGCACCTTGTCCAGCGACACCCGCATGCCGCCGTCGCCGGCACTGGCGAGCTCCGAGGTCGCACAGGACAGTCCGCCGCCGCCGAGGTCCTGGATGCCCTCGACGACGTTCGCGGCGAAGAGCTCGAGGGTGCACTCGATCAGCAGCTTCTCCATGAACGGGTCGCCGACCTGGACCGCCGGCCGCTTGGTCGGACCACCCTCCGCGAAGGTCTCCGACGCCAGCACCGACACTCCGCCGATCCCGTCGCCGCCCGTCTTGGCGCCGTACAGGATCATCTGGTTGCCGACGCCGGTCGCGTTCGCGAGGTGCAGGTCCTCGTGCCGCATCACACCGATGCAGAGGGCGTTGACCAGCGGGTTGCCCAGGTACGTCGGGTCGAAGACGACCTCACCGCCGATGTTCGGCAACCCGAGGCTGTTCCCATAACCACCAACGCCCGACACGATGCCCGGCAGCACGCGCTTGGTGTCCGGAGCGTCCAGCGGACCGAAGCGGAGCGGATCCATCACCGCAACCGGGCGGGCGCCCATCGCGATGATGTCGCGGACGATTCCGCCGACCCCGGTCGCGGCGCCCTGGTACGGCTCGACGTACGACGGGTGGTTGTGCGACTCCACCTTGAACGTGACGGCGTACCCCTCGCCGATGTCGATCACGCCCGCGTTCTCGCCGATACCGGCCAGCATCTTCCCGGCCGGCGTCTCCTGCGGGATCTCACCGAACCGCTTCAGGTGCACCTTCGACGACTTGTACGAGCAGTGCTCGCTCCACATCACCGAGTACATCGCCAGCTCACAGCTGGTCGGCCGCCGGTCCAGGATGTCGCGGATCCGCTGGTACTCGTCCGGCTTCAGCCCGAGCTCGGCCCACGGCTGCTCGACATCGGGGGTGCTGGTGGCGTTGCTAACGGTGTCGGTCGACACTTCAGGACTCCTGCACTAGGTGGGACTCAGGTAAAACGGTAGCGGGCTGGCGCACATCCATCAGATGCGCGATCAGCATCGGTACGGCGAAACCGGCCATGATTCCGGCCACGATCACGCCGACGTCGTTCAACAGGCTGCCGGCCAGACCGCAGACGGTCATCGCGATCAGGGTCGGCCGGACCATCGGTTCGCTGTGGTAGAAGCGCCGGTACGACGCACTCGGCACGCGATCCGGCAGCACGGTGGCAAGCATCAACAGGATCACCGCGACGAGCAGCACCCACCCGGCCGGACTGTGGAAGACCGCCAGCGCCGCCTGCAGTTTGCGGACCAGAACGTCGGTCACGTCGCCCTCGAACACCCGGGCCACGAACGCCCCGAAGTGACTCCGCTTCTCCGGTGGGCGCAGGTAGTCGAGGTACGCGACCCCGGACACAGCCACCACGGCGCCAACGGCCACGCCAAGCAGTGCGCGCCAGGAGCTACTGCCACGCCAGGTAAGCCAGGCCATCAGCAGTACTGCGGGAGTGAGTCCGAGGATGCCACCGAAGTCCGTGCCCCAGCCCGGCGTACCGTCCACGACGATCGCCACGCCGCCGACAACGAGGACTGCGAGCGCGGCCTGGACCCGGCTCCGGTCGATCAGCTTCTGCGCGACCCATCCGGCCACAATCAGCGCACCAACCGCCAGCGTGGCGAAGGTGGAGTTCCCGAAGCCGTAGAACCGCCCACCGAAGACAGGACCGTCGACGAACATGCTGCCCAGCTGCATCGGCGTACCGAGCAGACCGTCGATCAGCAGCAGCAGATACGCCGCCGCAGCCAGTCCGATGTACGCGTAGCGCTTCAAGAACAGCATGGAGAGCGCGGCCGCGGCCACGCTGATGGCAATGGTCACGGCGTACAGGGCAATGCCCGGTGACGGCCACCGCCACCAGACAGTCGCAGTGGCAAGGAAGACGGCGATGAAGAAGCCACCCTGGGTCAGCAGCACAAAGATCGCCGTACGCCGGGCCCACACGCTGCTGCGCCTGATCAGGAACCAGCCGAGTGCCAACGCCAGCGCGACAGCCAGAGTTGCCGCCACCCACTTGAGTACCAACCGCGGTTGCTCGAACCGCTGGTTCGCGCCCAGACGGTCCGCGATGACGGCCGCTGCATCAGTGTGTACGTCGCCAGTGGAGTCGATCTCGCTTCCGCCGAGCGGACCGGCCTTCGCTTCCCCTGCCGGATCGACGTCCGCCGCTTGGCCGCGCAGTACGGTCGCGGTGATGTCGGCCAGCTGGATGAGGCCTGGGCGATGCGTCGAGTCGCTGGTCAGCCAGCGGGCGCCGTTGTCCGGCGGAAGCTGCAGGGCGGCGAGAGTCTGCTTGTGGGAGTCCACAGTCTCCTGGCTGACGCCGGTCAGCAGCACCCAGCCGCCGGCGGCCCTGGCCTTGCTGACCAGGTCGGCGAGCTGGAGCAGCGCCTCGCTGCGACCTTCGCGCGGCGGCAGCACTCCGGCGTCGATGAAAGCATCCCGGCAATCCGCGAGCCGGGTGGCGTTGAATTCGGGTGACCAGTTGGCCACTGAGCCGTCCGGCTTCGCGACCGCGATGGCAGCGCCCGGCCCGAAGCCGCAGACCCCGTCGCGGCTGGCGCCAAGCCGGCCTAGCGGTGCGCCGGTGTGGTGCTCCGCCTGGCGGTCGACGTACGTCTGCCAGCCCTGGATCTTGCCCTCGGCAACAGCCGGGAGGTCGCCGCAGGGCTGGTCCGGAACGTTGCCCCAGGCCCGGGAACCGGCACTGATCGTCAGCCAGCCGTCGATCGGGCAGGTATTCGGGCCGGCCGTCTTCACCGACATCGAGGCGACGTTCGACTGGTTCACCAGAGCGGTCAGCTCCGGCGAGCCCTTCACGTCAGCCCAGGTCAGGCCGGCCACGCCGATCACCACGGCCTTGGCGTCCGGGCCGACCGGCTGGGCTGCCGCCGTACCTGTGACCGTGAGCACAGTGGTCACACCCGCGATGAGGGCACGGGCGACCCAACGGCGAAGCCCGGACAGGTTCATCAGGAGGCGACGACGGCCTTCAGGACCGAGGTGAAGAAGCCCAGGCCGTCGGTGCTCGGGCCGGTGAGGGTCTCGACGCAGTGCTCCGGGTGCGGCATCAGGCCGACCACGTTGCCGCGTTCGTTGGTGATCCCGGCGATGTCGCGGTACGAGCCGTTCGGGTTCTCGTCCAGGTAGCGGGCGACCACCCGGCCCTCGCCCTCCAGCCGGTCCAGCGTCGCCTCGTCGGCGACGAACGAACCGTCCTGGTTCTTCAGCACGATGGTGATCTCGTGGTTGGCGTCGTAGTCGCTGGTCCAGGCGGTGCGGTTGTTCTCGATCCGCAGCGGCTGGTCCTTGCAGATGAACTTGCGGCGATCGTTCTTGATCAGCGCGCCGGGCAGCAGGTGCGACTCACACAGCACCTGGAAGCCGTTGCAGATACCGAGCACCGGCATCCCCTGACCCGCCTTCGCGATGATGGTCTCCATCACCGGGGCGAACCGGGAGATCGCGCCGGCCCGCAGGTAGTCGCCGTACGAGAACCCGCCGGGCAGGACGACCGCGTCCACACCGTGCAGATCCGCGTCGCCGTGCCAGAGCGCGACCGCCTCGGCACCGGCCACCGCGGCCGCGCGGCGGGCGTCGGCATCGTCCAGCGAACCCGGGAAGGTGACGACCCCGATCTTCACTGGTCGCCCTCGACGTGCAGCGTGTAGTCCTCGATCACCGGGTTGGCCAGCAGCGTGTCGGCGGCCTTCCGGATCTCCGCGACCCGTTCCTCGGTCGCGTCACCATCCAGGGTGATCTCGAAGCGCTTTCCCTGCCGTACGTCGGCCACGCCGTCGAAGCCGAGCCGGCCGAACGCGCCGTGCACCGCCTTGCCCTGCGGGTCGAGAATCTCGGGCTTGAGCATGACGTCGACGACAACGCGAGCCACTGACTACTCCAGGTTCGATCGGGCTGACGGCTGAATCCTACCGACCGGCGGCCAAGATCCCCGCATCAAGCACTATTCATTCAGTACATACACGCCGTGTATAGTTCCGGTCGTGGCCACTGCGGAACTCGTCCTCGGACTGCTTTCCGGCGGCCCGGCGCACGGGTACGACGTGAAGCGCGGACACGACGCCTGGTTCCCGGACAGCCGGCCGCTCGCCTTCGGACAGGTGTACACGACGCTGGGGCGACTGGAGCGCGACGGACTGGTCGAGGTGGTCGACAAGACGTCCGGCGGCGGCCCGGACCGGACCGTCTACGCGCTCACGAGCAAAGGCCGCGACCACCTCACCGACTGGCTCAACGACCCGGTCCCCCCGGCCTGGGGCAGTGCCGACGAGGTACTGCGGAAGCTGGTGGCAGCCGTCCGCACCGGTGGGGATGCGGCCGGGTTCCTCGCCCGTCAGCGCGCAAACCACCTGCGCCGGATCCGGGAACTGCGCGAGACTCCGGCTGACGACGATCCGACGTCACCGCTGGTCCGCGAGTACATCGTGGCCCACCTCGATGCTGACCTGCGCTGGCTCGACACTGCTCTCGACCGCATTTCCGAGCAGAGGGGGACTCGCTCATGAGTGGATCGCAGGCGGTGCTCGAGCTGGACCGGGTCGAGTACTCGTACCGGCGGAACACTGCGCTGCGCGGAGTGAGTCTGCAGCTCAAGCCTGGCGAGGTAGTCGCTGTGACCGGTGCGAGCGGCTGCGGCAAGTCGACGCTGCTGCACTGCGCGGCCGGCATCCTCACGCCGGACGCCGGCACGATCCAGGTGGACGGTCAGGACGTGGCCGCGCTGCGGGAAGAGGAGCGCGCGAGACTCCGGCGTACGAAGGTCGGCATCGTGCTGCAGTTCGGTCAGCTGGTGCCGGACCTGCCGTTGATCGACAACGTGGCGCTGCCGCTGCTGCTGGACGGCCATGAGCGTGGTGAGGCACACCTGAGCGCTATGAACTGGCTGGAGCAGGTCGGGATCGCCGACGACGCGGATGCGGTTCCGACCGAGCTGTCCGGCGGCCAGACCCAGCGTGCTGCGGTAGCGCGTGCTTTGGTCACCGGACCGTCTGTAGTACTCGCGGACGAGCCGACCGGCAGCCTAGACAGCCAAGGCGGCCAGGAGCTGCTCGACGTCCTCCTGCAGGCTGCTCGTTACCGCGGCGCCGCTCTGCTGATGGTGACGCACGACAACCTCGTCGCGTCCTCGGCAGACCGCGAGATCAGGCTGCGCGACGGCCTCATCCAGCACGAGGTGTCCCTCTGATGACACTCGAGACACTGGTGCAGCTGGCTCGCTCACGGACACCGGCGGACCGCAGCCGGGTTCAGCTGGCCACTACCGCGCTCGCCATCAGCGGAGCGCTCCTGCTCGGTGCGCTACGCATTGCACGGCTGGGAAAGGCCGAGCTGGACGAGGGCATCTACAGCAACTACGTCGCCGAGAGCGGTCTCCGGTCCGGCCTGATCGCGATCCTGATCATCCTTGCCCTGCTCACCGCGGGCCTTGCGGTTCAGGCGTTGCGACTGGGTACGGCGGCCCGCGAACGGCGAATGGTCGCGCTACGAATGGCAGGTGCGTCCAGCAAGCAGCTGCGACAGCTGACCGTCACTGATGCAGCTATAGCCGGCTTCGCCGGCGGACTGTTCGCCGGACCTGCCTACCTGCTGCTCAGCCTGCTTTTCGGAGCACTCCCCCGAATGGCCCGGATCCTGCCCGGTGCGGAAGTGCTGGACGTGATCCTGTGGATCCCTGTGGTGATAGCGATGACGGCAGCCGGAGCGATGATCGGCAGCCTGCTGCACCGTGACGGACCGGTTCCTGCGGGACCGCAGTCCGCGACACCGCGTCGTACCGGCGTCATCGTGGGGCCGGTGCTGATGGTGCTGGGGGTACTGACCTCTGGCCACCTCGGATACGTGGCGGTGACGGTCGCGATCGCCGGGTTTGCCCTGTTCTTCGTCAGCATCTCCGCGGTGTGGATCCGGGTGATCGGGCGACGACTGCTGCGGTCCGGCGACCCGGCCAACCTGCTGACCGGCGTCCGGCTGGTGACCGATTCGCGGCCCGCATCCCGGATTGCCATGCTGCTGGGTTGCTGCGGCTTCCTGGTCGGCACCCTGGCCGACGGGATTGCCGCTGTCCGAGCCGACGACACACTGGGTGGCTCCACCGCGTTCTACACGACTGGATTCGGGCTGACGATCGCCGGGCTGGCAGTAGTTGCTCTGACCGCACTCGGCGCACTGATCGTCGGTGTGGCAGACCAGTTGGTCGATCAGCGTCGCCAGTTCGCCAGTCTGACCGCACTGGGAGTTGACCTGCCGTTCCTCCGCCGGGTCATCCGCCGCCAGTTGACCGCGGTCGCCGCCCCGGCGCTCGCAGTGGGCCTCCTGCTCGGCACACTGATCGGCGTTGGTCAGATCGCTGGTGGTGCAGTCAATCCGTTCGACCTGGGCAACCTGCCGATCGCAGCTGCTCTGACGGCCGGGGGCTGGCTGCTCGGTCATCTCGGCGGCGCGGCCGCCGGTTTCCTGCTTCGCAACCAACTCCGGGACGCACTCGATCCCGAGAATCTGAGGGCCGCATGACGTCGACACCCCTGGCGGTCCGGCCGGCGCTGTTGCTGGGCGTGCCGAACCGCATCACCCTGGTCCGGACCGTGCTCGCGATGACGGTCGCCACGATCGCGTTCCGCACCGGCGACATGGCGTGGCTGGTGCTCGGGTACTTCTCGTACTGGTTCGGCGACAGTCTCGACGGCTGGGTCGCTCGCCGCCGCAACGAGGAGTCGCTGTCCGGCGCGGTGTTCGACATCGTCTGCGACCGAGCCTGCTCGTTCCTGCTGGCGGCGGCCTTCATGGCCACGTTCCCCTGGACGATCGGCCCACTGGCGATCTACCTGGTGCAGTTCGGCGTACTGGACACCATGCTGACGTTCTCGTTCCTGCTCTGGCCGTGGCTGCTCAGCCCGAACTACTTCTACAAGGTCGACCGGCCGATCTACATGTGGAACTGGTCCAAGCCCGCGAAGGCGCTGAACACCGCGGCGGTGGTGATCTCGCTGGTCGTGGCCGGTCAGACCGGCGCCGAGTGGCTGCCGTACACCGTCGCGATCGCGGCCCTCGTCGTCAAGGTCGTCTCGTCGTACCGGCTGATCACGATCCTCTGCGGCACCCGGCAGGCTGCTCCCGGAGAAGCGCGATGATTGTCAAGGACCCCTGCACCCGAGTCGGGTGTAACCCTGATCCCGCCCGGAAGTGGTGCTGAGTTCCGTGGCAATGGCCGTAATGACATCTAGCCTCGGAGTCATGTGGGTATGGCAACTGGTACTCGCGGTTGGCTTCGGGATCGGGTCCGCCGTCGTACCGGTGATGAACGCCGAGGCGTACGTCCTCGCCGTTGGCGCGACCCACACTCTGAACCCGGTGGTCGCCGCGATCGGAGTGACCGTCGGGCAGACCATCGGCAAGGTCGCGATGTTCCTCGCCGTCCGGTACCGCCCCAACTACGCGGCCAGGAAGACCAAGGAACCCAAGCCGGTCAACCTGGACACCCGCTGGGGCCGCTTCGTCCAGTGGAACCGCGACCTCAGCAAACGCCTGCTGGACGCGATGAGCGACAGCCGCTGGGGCATCCCGGTCACGCTGCTGAGCGCCTTCGTCGGCATCCCACCGCTGTACGGCGTGGCCATCATCGGCGGCGCATCCCGGATGAAGACGGTCGTCTTCACCCTGTCGGTCCTCCTCGGCCGCGGCGCCCGCTTCATCCTGCTCGTGGTCGGCGTGAGCCTGTTCTAGCTGAACTTGCGACCGGTCAGCTGCTCGTAGGCGCCGATGTACGCGGACCTGGTGCGCTCGATCACCTCGTCGGACAACGGCGGCGGCGCCTCACCTGACGAGCGATCCCAGCCCGAGTCGAACTGCAGCCAGTCGCGGACGATCTGCTTGTCGTACGACGGTTGCTGCTTACCCGGAGCCCATTGGTCGGCCGGCCAGAACCGGCTCGAGTCGGGGGTCAGCACCTCGTCGGCGAGCACCAGCGTCCCGTCCGCGCGGGCGCCGAACTCGAACTTCGTGTCCGCCAGGATGATCCCGCGGTCCTCGGCGATCGCCCGCGCCCACGTGTAGATCTTCAGGGTGGTGTCCCGCAACGTCGACGCCGTGTCCGCGCCGACGGTCGCGACGACAGCGTCGTACGACACGTTCTCGTCGTGTTCGCCCAGGTCGGCCTTCGTGGCCGGGGTGAAGATCGGCGTTTCCAGCCGCGACCCCTCGACCAGGCCGTCCGGCAACGGGATGCCGCAGACGGCGCCGGTCGCGTTGTAGTCGAGCAGGCCGGTGCCGCTCAGGTACCCGCGGGCCACGCATTCGACCGGGTAGATCGCCAGCTTCTCGCACACCACCGCACGGCCCGCGACCTCGGCCGGCACCTCGGTGGAGATGATGTGGTTCGGCATGTCCAACTGCTCGAACCACCACAGGCTCATCGCGGTGAGCACCTTCCCCTTGTCGGGGATCGTCGACTCCAGGATCCAGTCGAACGCGCTCATCCGGTCGCTCGCGACCATCAGCAGGTCGCCGGACTCCAGCTCGTACAAGTCCCGGACCTTGCCCGAGTGGATGTGCTTCGCGCCGGGGATCTCAGGCGCCTGCGGCGGTGTGGTCACAACCGCGATTGTTCCATCCGCCTACTTGCGCCCGCGCAGGGCCACCAGCTTGCCGCCGATCGAGAACAGGCCGTCGCGGAGCGTGGTGATCACCGGATTCTCGACCTGTGCGACCCGGCCGAGGCTCCGGGACCGCTTGACCAGCTTGGTCGTCGCGGGCCGCCGTTCAGCGTCGTACGCCGTCAGCGCGGCCGGGAGATCGCTGGTCGCACCGAGGTGGCGGGCCAGCGCGCCGGCGTCCTCGATCGCCGAGCACGCCCCGCGACCGAGGTTCGGCGTCATCGCGTGGGCCGCGTCGCCGACCAGGACGACCCGCCCCTGCGTGAACGGGACGAGCGGCAGCGTCAGGTCGTAGATGTCGTTCTGCAGGATCTTCTCGCTGCCGGCGATCAGCCTCGGGATCGGGTCGTGCCAACTCTCGAAGACGGTCGGCTCACTCGTCGTACCGGCGGCCTGGTTCGCCGTCCCGTACCAGTAGAACCGCCCGTCGATCAGCCGCGCGAACCCGAACAGTTGCCCCCGGCCCCAAGTCTCCCCACCGCCGTCGTCGAGCTCGACCTCCGCAATCCCCCGGTACGCCGTGAATCCGGAGTACCGCGGTCCGTCGTACTGCGGATACAACCCTCCCCGGACCGCACTCCGAATCCCGTCGGCGGCCACGAGCAACTCGGCCTGGAGCTCACCGTTGACCGTCACACCGTCCGCGTCTTGGGAGACCGTCCGCACCTCGTACCCGGTCCGCACGATCACGGCCGGCCCGAATTCGGCCGTGATCAGCTCGTGCAGCTGGGTCCGGTGGATCATCACCGGTAACTCCAGGCCGAGGTCGGCTGCCCCGACCACCCACCGGCCGTCCGGCTTCCGCATCCCGGCCGGCTTGGACGGTACGGACGCCTTCTCGACGCCCTTGACCCCGAGCTCCTCGAGCACGGCGACCGCCGACGGCCAGACCGAGATGCCGGCCCCCACCTCGCCCAGCTCCGGAGCACGCTCCAGCACTGTGACCTGCCAGCCGCACCGTTGCAGCGCGACAGCAGCGGTGACCCCTCCGATACCCGCTCCAACCACTATCGCCGTACTCATGCCATCGACTCTACATCTGTAGAGTCTCAGTGGGAAGTGCGAGACTGACCGGCGTGACGAAGCAGGTGCCGCTGGGCGCGGATCGCCGGGACGCCATCGCCGACGCCGCGATCCACCTGGTCGCGACCCGCGGCCTGCGCGGGCTGACCCACCGCGCGGTCGACACCGAGGCGGGCCTGCCGCCGGGCTCCACGTCGTACTACCTACGCACCCGGAACGCGTTGCTCACCGCGTGCGTGAGCCGGATGCTCACCCGGGACGTGGGCGGGATGCCGCCGGCCGGTGGCGATCCGGTCGAACTGATGATCGGGATGACCGTCGGGCTCGCGCACGACCGGCCGGACGATCTGGTCGCGCGGTACGAGTTGTCGCTGGAGGCGAGCCGTCAGCCAGACCTACGGACCGCGATCGACGAAGGCGGACGGCAACTGCGGGCGATGCTCGCACAGTTGCTGGGCGGACTTGGCGTACCCGATCCGGAAGCGGCCGCGTGGCCGGTGGCGGCGATGCTGGACGGGCTGATGTACGACCGGGTCGCGGGGACGGGGGCAACGCTCTCACCAGAAGCGTTCGAGGCCGCCGTACGACGCTCTGTCACGGGACTGATCGCCGGCCTCAAAGGCGCTCCGTGACCGTGACGAAGGTGAAGTAGCAGACGCCGATCAGCATGCCGACGTGACCGAGGACCGACAAGCCGGCGCCGGATCCCCAGGAGTCACCCTGCGTGTCCTCGGAATGCTTGCCGCCACTCGGCAACCAACGGGCCAGAAGCAACAATCCGATCACTGTCAGCAGCCACCACCCGGCCAGCATCACCAGCGCGATCTCGCGTCGACCGGCGATCAGGGCGATGACCCAGCCGATCAACGTGATCACGCCGACAACGGTGTGCAACCGCAGCAGGGCAGCGGAGAACCCGTGCCGGCCGGCGCCGTGACCGGTGCCGTCGACAACAGTGTTGCCGAGCCGGACGCGCGTGATCAGCACGACGACCGCACCGAGCGCGGTCAGGAACCAGGTGACGTTCGACCATTCCACGACCCCATCCCTACCCCACCCCGTGGGCCCGTGAACCATTCCGCGTGTCGTCGTACTGCTTGACGATCGTCCAGAAATGGCGCCCGGCGGGCCGAGTGTCCGCTCGTGACCCGCCGGGCTGTCTACTTCAGGTGAGGTTCAGCCGTTCTGCGTCTGCCCCTGCTGGTTGGGGATCGTCTGACCTTGCCCCTGGCCCTGACTTTGGCCCTGCCCTTGTCCCTGGCCCTGGTTGGGGACCGTGCCTTGCCCCTGCCCGTTTCCTTGCGGGAAGCCGCCGCGGAGCCCGCCGCCACCAGGTCCGCCGAACTGGTTCTGCTGGGTGCTGGACCCGTCCCAGGAGTGTCCGACCGCCATCCCGCCAAGGAATGCGAGTACTGCGAGCAGCGAGCCTGCTCCGGCGAGCACCAGGGTGCTCGGTCGCCCACTCCCCTTGGCCTGCTCGGTCTGAGCCGGCGGCCCTGCCTGCTGCGCGGCCGGCTGCGAGCCGGCTTGCGCAGCCTGCGCGGCCTGCGCGGCCTGCGCGGCTTGCCACTGGGCTTCGGTGGACTGCGTCATCTTCATGCTCCTGTTCCGGTGGAGAGGTCGTAGATGGTGGTGCTGCCAACGGTCTGGGCCGTGAAGTTCTCCGACACCCAGGTGGAGATCTCGCTGGTGGTTCCGTCGCGACCGCCGCCGAAGCCGCCGCCACCGCCACCGCTCCCGACGAAGTAGTGAACCTTGCCCTGAGCAACCAGTTCTTTGAACTCGGCCAGCGACGGCGCCGGGTCGGTCCCGTTGAACCCGCCGAGCGCCATGATCGGTTCGCCGGACGCGATCTGCAGCGGCGCGGCTCCGTTGGCGGTCACCGCGGCTGCCGCCCAGGTGTAGCCCTTCGAGCCCTGCTGCAGCAGCGTCACGAGCTCACTGGAGACCCCACTGATCCCGCCGCCACCGAGGAACCCGCCCATACCGCCGCCACCCATACCGCCGGCCCCAGGCTGGCCCGTCGTACCAGTGCCAGTGCCAGTACCAGTTCCAGTACCCGCGCCCGTCCCCGGCTGCCCGGTAGTGCCAGTGCCTGTTCCAGTGCCCGTCTGACCAGGCGGAGTACCCGTCCGGCCGCCGAAGCCACCGCCACGTCCACCGCCCATGCCGCCCATCCCGCCAGGACCGGCGGTCGGGATCGCCCCGGCGTGCGCCGTGCTGATCGTGTCGATCGAGTACGCAGTAGGCCCGGCCAGCGCGCTGAAGACAAGCACCGCGGCAGCACCAACCCCGGCCCGCCGAGCCGCCGTCCGGTGCAGCTTGAGCTCAGGCAGCAGCATGATCAGTCCGGCCGCGGCCACACCGGTGATCAGCACGACCCACCGCAGCCACGGCTGCCAGGACGGAGTGGAGTTCAGCAACGCGAAGCTCCAACCGGCCGTCAGCAGGGCACCGCCAGCAAGCGTTGCCCGCGGCAACCACTCGTTCCGGCGCCGCCACAGGATCGACATCGCGCCACCGATCACCGCACCGAACGCGGGCGCCAGCGCGATCATGTAGTACGGGTGGATGATGCCCTGCATGTAGCTGAACACCAGCCCGGTGACGACCAGCCATCCACCCCACAGCAGGGCGAACGCGCGGGTCTTGTCCGTCCGCGGAGCCTTGCCTGCAGCAACCACCAGTACGGCCGTCGAGAGCAACGCGGCTGGCAGCAGCCAGGAGATCTGTGTTCCGAACTCACCACCGAACAGCCGCTGCAGACCCGTCGCACCACCCCAGCCGGGGTTGCCGACGCCGCCTCCGACCGACCCGGTCTCGTTGCCGCTCAACCGGCCGAGTCCGTTGTACCCGAGCGTCAGCTCGAGAATGCTGTTGTTCGACGACCCACCGACGTACGGTCGCGCGGACGCCGGCAGCAGCTCCACGATCGCAACCCACCAACCGGCGCTCACGATCATCGAGACCAGCGCCAGTCCGAGGTGCAGGAGACGCTTCCCGATCGCCGGCTTCCCGGCCACCAGGTACGCCAGCCCGAACGCCGGCAGGATCAGGAACGCCTGCAGCATCTTCGTCAGGAACCCGAACCCGACCAGCGCACCGGCCAGGATCATCCACCGGGCCGAGTGCTTCACCGAGTCGATCGCCCGGGTCACGGCCCACGCACCGGCGCACAGCAGCAGGATCAGCAGCGCGTCCGGGTTGTTGAACCGGAACATCAGCACCGCGACCGGCGTCAGCGCGAGGATCGCACCGGCCAGCAGACCGGCGTTCGCCGAGAACCACCGCCGTACCGACACGTACACGAAGCCGACGCTGGCCACGCCCATCAGGGCCTGGGGCACCAGCATGCTCCAGGTGTTGAACCCGAAGATCCTTGCCGACAGCCCCATGATCCACAGCGAGCCCGGGGTCTTGTCGACGGTGATGAAGCTCGAGGAGTCGAACGACCCGAAGAACCAGGCCTTCCAGCTCGTCGACCCGGCCTGGACCGCGGCCGCGTAGTACTCGTTGGCGTAGGCGTTCTTGGACAAGCCCCACAGGTACGCGATCGCGGTCAGCACCAGCAGACCGCCGTACAGGACCTTGTCCCGGCCGAAGGTGTACTGCGTGCTGATCGAACGCGGCCCGGCCCGGCGTGGGGTCGCCTCGACGGGATCCGTAACTGTCGTCATTTCAATTGCTCCGGGTGTTCTCGAGAACGGTGGGGGGTTCGAAGGCCGGGATGGTGGGTGCGTCGTCGTCGAAGACCCAGGCCTGGAAGAGGCTGAACCGGACCACGGTCGCGGCCAGGTTGGCGACGGTCAGCACGGTGATCTCCACCGCTTGGTGTGGCGCGGCGACCGCGGTGTGCAGCAGCCAGAGCGAGGCCGCGGTCAGACTCCAGCCGATGCCGAAGGTGACCAGCCCGCGCAGCTGATGCCGCCACCGGCCCTCCACGCCACGCACGCCGAACGTGATCCGCCGGTTGAGCGTGGTGTTGCCGACCGCGGTGATCAGCAGGGCCAGCAGGTTCGCCACCTGGGCCGGCATGCCTTGGCGCAGGACCAGATACAGCAGCGCGTACGCCGCCGTGCTGAGCACACCGATCGCGCCGAACCGCAGTACCCGCGCAGCCATCGCGGTCCGCGGATCGAGGATGCGCGGACGCCCGTACACCTGCCGGATCGGCTCGAGGTCGATCCGCCCGCGACCGAGATCGCGGGTCAGCCGGACGATCCCACGCAGGTCCTCGCCGACCGTCTTGGCGATCGCGACCCGGGAGTCGAGGTCGTCGACCCAGTCCACGGGTACTTCGTGGATCCGCAGGCCGGCCTTCTCCGCCAGCACCAGCAGCTCGGTATCGAAGAACCAGCTGGTGTCCTGCACCAGCGGCAGCAGCTCCCGCGCCACGTCGGCGCGGATCGCCTTGAACCCGCACTGCGCGTCCGAGAAGTGCGCGCTCAACGTTGCCCGCAGCAACAGATTGTACGAGCGCGAGATGAACTCCCGCTTCGGCCGCCGGACCACCCGGGAGCCCTTCGCCAACCGGGTGCCGATGGCAACATCACTGTGCCCGGCCAGCAGCGGCGCGACCAGCGGGAGCAGGGCGTTCAGATTGGTGGACAGGTCGACGTCCATGTACGCGAGCACCTCCGCGGTGCTCGCGGACCAGACCTGCTTCAGCGCACGGCCGCGGCCGGACTGCTCGAGCCGGACGATCCGGACCCCGGGCAGCTCGCTCGCGAGCAGCATGCCGATCTCATAGGTCGCGTCCGTACTTCCGTTGTCCGCGATGCAGACCTCGGCCGGAAACGGGAAGGCGGTGTCGAGGAACTCCCGCAGCCGTCTGATATTCGGTCCGAGGTCGTTTTCCTCGTTCTTGACGGGTACGACGATCTCGACCCGAGGATGACCTGGAATCTGCATGACACCGATGCTGTCCGGTGAACCTTAGGCAGTCCCTGTGCGTCGCTGGCAGTTAGCTGGCAGTTAGCGCGTGCGGCGCAACCAGAGCAGTCCGAGCACCGGCAGCACCACCGGGACGAACCCGTAGCCCTGCCCGAAGTGCGACCACACAGTCGCGTCCGGGAAGTCGTCCGGTACGGCGTAACTGAAGGCGCCGATCGCGAGTACGCCGACCAGCTCGATCGCGATCGCGGTCGTGGCCACCTTGCGCGACACGTTGGTTGCCTTGGCCAACGCGAAGGTCGCCGCGCAATAGATGACCGCGGCAACGGCCGACAACAAGTAGGCGATTGGCGCATCGCTGAACTTGGTCGCGATCTGCACACCGGCCCGGGCGGTCGCGGCCAGCGCGAACACGCCGTACACCGCGATCAGGATCCGCCCCGGCCCGTGCTTGGTGGCTGCCGGATCTGTCATCTCAGACCGCCCACAGGTCGTGCAGCCGGAGCTCGAGGATCGGGATCACCAGGCAGGCGACAGCCAGCACGCCCGCACCCCAGCGGCTGCTCTCCGCCAGCGCCCAGAACGCACCGATCGGCAAGATGATCAGGGACCCGATCAGATAGCCGATGAAGAACGGCCCGGACACGTCCCGGTCGGTGCCGGCGAACTGCACGATGCCGACGACCAGCTGGGCGACGAGGGCGACCTCGATGACACCGAGCGCGCCCAGCACGGTCCAGTCGATCCGCTTGTTCCGCGCGGCCAGCACGACGGCGTACACCATCGCAGCCAGCGACAACGCGACAAGGAACCAGGTGAGCGGTGCGAACACGGGTTAGAGGATGTCACCCGGCGTGTAGGCGGCGGCCTCCGGGTAGCGCTTGGCGAGGTCGTCGATCTTCGCGACGACCGCGCCGACCTGGGCGACGGCCGCGCCGGTGAAGGAGAGAGGCTCGCCGACGATGCCGACGATCTGCTCCTCGGTCAGGCCGAGCCGGCCGTCTTCGCCGAGGCGGTGGAACAGGTCGTTGCCGGCCAGACCCTTGCGCAGGTCGAGCGCGGTCGCGACCGCGTGCTCCTTGATGACCTCGTGCGCGGTCTCCCGGCCGACGCCGTTCTTCACCGCGGCCATCAGCACCTTGGTCGTGGTCAGGAACGGCAGGTACCGCTCGAGCTCTCGCGACACCACAGCCGGATACACCCCGAACTCGTCCAGCACGGTCAGGAACGTCTCGAACAGCCCGTCCAGCGCGAAGAACGCGTCCGGCAAGGCAACCCGCCGTACGACGGAACAGAAGACGTCGCCTTCGTTCCACTGGTTGCCGGCCAGCTCGCCCGCCATCGAGGCGTACCCGCGCAGGATGACCGCGAGCCCGTTGACCCGCTCGCAGGACCGGGTGTTCATCTTGTGCGGCATCGCCGAGGACCCGACCTGGCCCTCCTTGAACCCTTCGGTGACCAGCTCGTGCCCGGCCATCAGCCGGATCGTGGTCGCCAGACTGGACGGGCCGGCGGCCAGCTGCACCAGCGCGGAGACGACTTCGTAGTCAAGCGAGCGCGGGTAGACCTGGCCGACGCTCGTCAGCGTGTGGCTGAAGCCCAGGTGCTGGGCGATGTCTTCCTCAAGCTTCTCGAGCTTCGCCGGGTCACCGCCGAACAGGTCGAGCATGTCCTGCGACGTACCCACCGGGCCCTTGATGCCGCGCAGCGGGTACCGCTCGAGCAGCTCCTCGATCCGCGCGATCGCGACCAGCAGCTCGTCCGCCGCCGACGCGAACCGCTTGCCCAGCGTGGTCGCCTGCGCGGCGACGTTGTGGGAGCGCCCGGTCATCACCAGCGCCGCGTGGTCGGCGGCCTTCTGGCCGAGCTGTACGGCGGTCGCCACCGCACGGTCCCGGACCAGCTCGAGCCCGGCGCGGATCTGGAGTTGCTCGACGTTCTCGGTCAGGTCACGACTCGTCATCCCCTTGTGGATGTGTTCGTGCCCGGCGAGCGCGCTGAACTCCTCGATCCGCGCCTTCACGTCGTGCCGCGTGACCCGCTCCCGGGCCGCGATCGACGCCAGGTCGACCTGGTCGATCACTCGCTCGTAGTCCTCGACGACCCCGTCCGGAACCGCGACGCCGAGCTCCTTCTGGGCCGCCAGCACGGCGACCCAGAGCTTCCGCTCGAGCACGATCTTGTGCTCCGGTGACCACAGCTCCGCCATCGACTGACTGGCGTAGCGCGCGGCGAGAACGTTGGGGATCCGGGGCTTGGTCACGAGCCCCATTCTCCCAGACGGCTACTAGCCGACGGTCACCAGACCACAGAGCAGGGCGCCCGACAGGGTGCACACCTTGTACGACCCGGCGGCGAGACCCTTCGGCAGGGCCAGCGTGTACGGACCGGCGCTGGTGTACTGCGGGATCGCGATCCCGGACTCACCCGGGTTCACCTTCATCGAGTACGGCGTGGTGGCGTCGCCCGGCACCTTGGCCACCAGGGTGTAGAGCGGCACGTCCGGCTTGGCCGCCGACGAGAGCGTGAAGGTCACGTTGCGGACCTTTTTGTCCGGGAACGACGCGACGACCTGGCCGCCGGCCTTCAGGGCCTTCGCCGACGTCAGGGTCAGCGGGCCTGCCTTCTGGACCGGCGCCGGATTCGGCTGCTGCTCCAGCTCCGGCGGGGCGACCGCGTTCGTCGGGACCGGGCTGCCGGCGACGGGCGCGTTGTGCGCCGGCCGAAGCGTGGGGACAACCGCGACGGCGGCGACCACGACGGCCGCACCGAGCACGGTCAGACCGGCGGTCAGGCGGCGCTTGCGGGTGCGGGCCGTGGTCAGGACGGTGTCGAAGTCACCAGCGGACTCGGCGGCCTTGCGGTCCGCCAGGGCCTGCAGATCTTCCTGCAGATCAGGCATGGTCGTCACTCCTCAACAGCAATGAATCGGACAGGGTGTCCCGGGCCCGGGAGAGGCGCGACTTGACCGTGCCTTCCGCGATTCCGAGCGTGTCCGCCACCTGAGCCACGCTCAGGTCACAGACGTAATGGAGGACGACGACCTGCCGGGTCGGCATCGGCAGGCCGGCGAGAGCCTGCTCGAGGTCACCGGCGTACCCATCGGCGGGGTCCGCGACGTGGTCGGCCGGCAGCCGGTGGAACAAATGCGTCAGCCGGTTGCCGTCGCGGTGCCGGTTGGCAGCCAGTCGCACCGCGACCAGCCGCACCCAGGCCTCCGGAGAGTCGTACCGCGAAACCTTCTGCCAGCGGGGCACCAGCCGGACGAACGCCTCTTGAACGAGGTCTTCCGCCTCGGCACGTGACCCGGTCAGCAGCGAGATCACACCCACCAGCCGTGGCTGATGCGCGCGGTAGAACTCCCGCAGCCCCTCCGTCTCCATACCCACCTACACCCCCGACCCATCAATCCGGTTCCATCGAGCCTAGAACAATTTCGGGCCGGGCAGTTTTGAGCCGGTTCAGACGGTGATCTCGCCGCGCTCGGCCTTGAGGGCGATGTCGGTGCGGTGCTGCGAGCCCTTGATCCGGATCTGACCGACCGCGGCGTACGCGCGCTGCCGGGCCTCGGCGAGGTCCTTGCCGACGGCGCTGACCGCGAGGACCCGGCCGCCCGATGTCACGAGCTCCTCGCCGTCGAGCGCCGTACCGGCGTGGAAGACGCGGACGTCGGCGCTCTCGGCCTGGTCGACGCCTGCGATCGGGTCGCCCTTGCGCGGGCTGGACGGGTACTTCTTCGCGGCGACCACCACCGCGACCGAGGTGGCGCTCCGCCAGCTCAGGTCGCCCTGGTCGGCGAGCTTCCCGGTGGCGGCGGCGAGCAGCAGTCCGCCGAGCGGCGTCTTCAGCATCGGCAGCAGGGCCTGCGTCTCCGGGTCGCCGAAGCGGCAGTTGAACTCGATCACCCGGACACCGCGTGACGTCAGCGCCAGACCGGCGTACAGCAGGCCGCTGAACGGCGTACCGCGGTGGCGGAGCTCGTCGATGGTCGGCTGGAGGACCTTTTCGGTGATCTCGGCAACCAAGTCGTCCGGTGCCCACGGCAACGGTGTGTAGGCGCCCATGCCACCGGTGTTCGGGCCTTCGTCGTTGTCGGCGAGGCGCTTGAAGTCCTGGGCCGGCTGCATCGGCAGGACCGTGGTGCCGTCGGTGATCGCGAACAGCGAGACCTCGGGACCGTCGAGGAATTCCTCGATCAGCACCTGGTCGCACTCGGCCGCGTGGGCGAGCGCCTCTTCGCGGTCCGACGTGACGACAACGCCCTTGCCTGCAGCGAGTCCGTCGTCCTTCACGACGTACGGCGGGCCGAAAGCGTCGATCGCGGTCGCGGCCTGCTCGGGCGTCGTACACACGTACGCCCGGCCGGTCGGCACGCCGGCGGCGGCCATCACGTCCTTGGCGAACGCCTTCGAGCCCTCGATCTGCGCGGCTTCTCGGGACGGACCGAAGACCGGGATCCCGGCGTCCCGCAGCGGATCGGCCAGCCCGGCGACCAGCGGCGCCTCGGGGCCGACGACGACCAGGTCGGCCTCGACCTCCTGCGCCAGCGCGACGACCGCGTCGTGGTCCGAGATGTCCACCGAACGGCAAACGATCGTTTGCCCGTCGTACGCCGGACGCAACGTGGCGATGCCAGGGTTGCCCGGGGCCGCCACCACCTCTTCAACCTCCGGGTCCTGGGACAGCGCCCAGGCCAGAGCATGCTCGCGGCCACCCGAGCCAACCACCAAAACCTTCACGGGCGCTCAGCCTAGCGTGCCCTGGCCCGGGGACCCCGGGCGGTGTAAGACTGCGCCCTTACTGGAGGTAAGCGATTGACTACATCAACCGTATCGGCGCGCGCCGGCCGCCGCCCGTCCCCGGTGTCCCTGCTGTCCTGGCTGATGCTTGTGCCCTGCGTGGTGGTGTTCGCACTCTTCATCATCTGGCCGCTGGGCAAGTCCGTCTCGCTGTCGCTGCACGGCTCCGACCTGTTCGGCCGGCCGGACGCGTACGTCGGTCTGCAGCATTACCGGGACATGCTCGGCTCGCCCGATTTCCGGCACATCCTGGGCGTGACGTTCGGATTCGTGCTGCTCACCGTGATCCCCGGCGTACTGGGTGCGCTGGTGATCGTGCTGCTGCTCGAGCAGCACATCAAGGGGATCCGGATCTTCCGGACCGCGTTCGCGCTGCCGTTCGCGTTCTCGGTGGCCAGCGCTTCGGTCATCTTCGCGACCATCTACAACCCGGCGATCGGCCTCGCCAATGGTCTGCTCGGTCACTTCGGGGTGGATCGGATCGGCTGGCTGACCGACCCGTCCTGGGCCCTGATCAGCGTCGCGATCACCACGGTGTGGATGAGCATCGGGTACAACGTGCTGGTCCTGTCGGCGGGCATCGGCGCGATCCCGACCGAGCTCAACGAGGCGGCCACGCTGGACGGCGCCGGCGGTTTCCGGGCGTCGCGGTACATCACGATCCCGCTGCTCGGACCACAGTTGTTCTTCCTGATCGTGATCTCCACGATCCAGTCCCTGCAGGGCTTCGGGCAGATCAAGATCCTCACACCGGAGGGCGGACCGGAGCAGTCGACCAAGACGCTCGTCTACTCGATCTACCACACCGCCTTCGCGAACAACGCCAGCGATTTCGGCGCCGCGTCGGCCCAGGCGATCGTGCTGCTGGTGATCCTGCTGATCTGCACGGCGATCCAGTTCGGCGTCCTGGAGAGGCGGGTGCACTACAAGTGAGACCGGGCCGCATCATCACGTACGTCGTCCTGATCCTGGCCGCGGTCGCGGTGATCTTCCCGGTGTACTACGTCGTCGCCGGATCGATCATGTCGCCCGGGCAGATCTCGTCGTACCCGCCGGATCTCTTCCCGCACGGGATCTTCACCGGCAACTACAAAGGCACCGCGTCGTCGGGTACGCCGATCGGGCAGCAGTACGTGAACTCGATCCTGCAGACCTCGATCATCACGTTGTCGCAATTGATCACCAGCGTGCTGGCGGCGTACGCGTTCGTCTTCATGAAGATGTGGGGCCGGACCGTCCTGTTCGGTCTGTTCCTGGCCACGCTGATGGTGCCGTGGGAATCGATCGTGCTGCCGAACTACCTGACCATCACCGGTTGGTCGATCGGCGGTGAGCGGCTGACCGCGTCGTACGCCGGGACGATGATCGCGCTGGTGCTTCCGTTCCTGGCGAACGCGTTCGGGGTGTTCCTGCTCCGGCAGTCGTTCCTGCAGTTCCCGGTGGAACTGCGGGACGCGGCGACGATCGACGGCGCCGGGCACTGGCGGTTCCTCAGCCGGATCCTGATCCCGTTGAACAAGCCGGCGTTGATGGCGGTCGGGTTGTACGTCTTCCTGTCCGCCTGGAACCAGTTCTTCTGGCCGTTGCTGATCGGCGACTCCGCATCCCGCCGTACCTTGCAGATCGGCATCAGCCAGCTCAACGACGCGGAAGCCGCCGATCCGGGACTCATCCTGGCCGGCGTCACGCTGTCCATCCTGCCCACGCTGGCCATCGTGATCTTCGGCCAGCGCTTCATCGTCCGCGGGCTGACCGCGGGTGCAATTCGCTAGGAAAGGTTGGTCCTGATGAGATCCGTCCTCCCACGACGTACCGCGGCTGCCGCTTCGCTGCTGGCGGTGCTGGCTCTGGTCGCCGCCGGTTGCAGTGGCAACTCCTCCTCCGACAAGGGCTCCGGCAGCGGCGCTCAGGACGCGCCCGACGCGACCGCTCTCGACAAGGCGAGCGGGGTCACCAAGATCACCTTCTGGCACGGCATGAAGGGCGCGAACGGCGCGGCCGTCGACAAGCTGGTGAAGGCGTTCAACGCGGCGAACGCCGGCAAGATCGAGGTCACCGCGGTCTTCCAGGGTGACTACGACGACACGATCACGAAGTACAAGACGTCCGTACAGCAGGGCAACACGCCTTCGGTCGTACAGATCTACGACATCGGGTCGCGGTTCATGATCGACTCCAAGCAGACCGTGCCGGTGCAGAAGTTCGCCGACAAGGACGGCTACTCGCTCGATTCGATCGAGCCGAACATCGCGAACTACTACTCGATCGACGGCGCGCTGAACTCGATGCCGTTCAACACGTCGATGCCGTTGCTGTACATCAACAAAGAGGCCTTCGTGAAGGCCGGTCTCGATCCCGCGAAGCCGCCGACGACGCTGGACGAGATCATGGCGGACGCGAAGAAGCTGACCGTCAAGCAGGGCGGGAAGACGGTCCAGTACGGCTTCAACGCGGCCATCTACGGCTGGTTCATCGAGCAGCTGATCGCCCAGTCCGGTACGACGTACTGCGACAACGACAACGGTCGCAAGGACCTCGCCACCAAGGTGAACTTCGCCGACGAGCAGGGCGTCAAGGTCGCCACCTGGTACCAGCAGATGTTCAAGCAGGGTCTGATGCCGAACACCGGCAAGAAGACCGACGACGCGCAAGCCGTCTTCAAGTCCGGTACGTCGGCGATGCACCTGGAGTCGACCGGTGCGTTGAAGGGCTACCTGGACGCGGCGAAGGGCAAGTTCACCGTCGTCACGGCGCCGTTCCCGCACCTGACCTCGGCCGACTCCGGTGGCCCGATCATCGGTGGGGCGTCGCTGTGGATCGACGGACCGGGTCACTCGGACGCGGAGAAGCGCGCGTCCTGGGAGTTCGTGAAGTTCGCCTCGTCACCTGAGCAGCAGGCCGCCTGGCACACCGGCACCGGCTACTTCCCGATCAACTCCAAGGCCCTCGACGTACCAGCGGACAAGGCCTGGGTCGCGCAGTACCCGCAGTTCACCACCGCGATCACCCAGTTGCACGCCACCAAGCCCACCAACGCCTCCTCGGGCTGCATCCTCGGCGTCATGCCCCAAGCCCGCAAGGCCTCCGAAGACGGCCTGGAAAAGGCAGTCCTGGGCACCGACCCGGCCACGGCCATGAAGGCCGCCGCCGACTCCATCAAGCCCCAGATCGACCAGTACAACAAAACAGTCAAGAAGTAGCGGGCTAAGCGCTGGGCTTGCGGGCATCCGCCGCCGCAAGCCCAGCGCGCATCGCCTCGCGTACTTCGGGCGTCCAGGGCCCAGTGGCGGTCAACGGAATCTCGGTCATGAACCGCCGCTCGTCCTCGGGGATCCACGCGACGATGAGATCCGGGTCGGCCGCATAAAGCTTCGGACCGTCCGGGCCGAGCAGGTCGGCGGCGACGAGTCGCCCGTCCGCGGCACGCATGACGTTCTCCGGATTGTCATCGAACTTGAGTCCGAGCCAGGGCAGCTCGCTCTGGGCCCGTTCGTGCACGCGGCGTACGGCATCAACGAGCTCGGCCACCTCCGGGTCGCGTCTGGCGATCGCCGCGAGGAACGCGACGGCCTCGCGCTCGGGCACGGGTTGGAGCCATTCCATGATCTGGAGGTCGCCGCCACCGGTGAGGCGACGGTGCGCGAACAGTTCCGGCACCTGCCGGGTGTGCGCGGCCTCTCGGTACAGCGCGGCTGTATACGGTCCGGCCGGATCGAACGGGCTGATCCGCGCCACCGCCGTACCGTCGGGCGATCGGAGCGCGATTGCCCAGTCGCCCGCCCCGCAGGCAGTCCATCCGGCCTTTCGGAGGGCTTGTTCCGCGTCGCGGTGATCGGCGTCCCGCTGCATAGGCACGCTCAGTAGTGCCAGTAGTAGCGGGCGTCGGCGTTCCAGGTGACTGGGACTGTGGTGCGGTTGGTGAAGGCCATGCCTAAGCCCTTGGCGATTTCCACTGTGCGGGTTAGTTGGAGGGAGTACGGGTGCTGGTTGTCGTCCCACCATTGTTCGTACTGCGTGATGCAGGTCTGGCCTGAGTAGTACGGGTTGGAGCAGGCGTGCGGCGGGAGCCACTTCTGGAGGTGGCGGAAGTTGACCGTCGTGGATCCGTTGGGCGGCTTGATGGTGCCGCTGGCGTCGAGGCAGTAGCCGGTGGTGGGGATGTTCCACTTCACGTAGTGCTGGCGGTCGTTGGACGACGGGATGGGCTGCAGGTTGTTGCAGTTGACGTCGCCGATCTTCTCCGACGTGACGCGCTGGATCTGCGTGAGCGGGCGGCCGGCGCCGTCGTTGTAGCCGTCGAGAAGGACCCAGTCGCCGTCGTGGATGAAGTGCTCGGCGGACTTCGGCGGCCAGGACTTCGGATCGCCCCAGGAGATGTCGGACTCAGTCGCGCTCAGCGGAGTCCAGGCCCACTGGCCGGCCGCCGTACCGCCGGCGAAGTACTGCCCGGCCGACTTCTCGAACATCAGCGAGTACTGCGCATAGGTCTCGGTCGATGCTTCCGACGTGCGCGGAACCACCACGGCAACAGCCGACGTCAGGACCGCGGCCAGGCCGGTCAACACAGCGAGCCTAGGGATCACAGAGTGCGACAATAGTGCACCTTGAGTTCCTGTTCCGTGCAGGCGGAGCGGTCTAGGCTCACGTTCACGAGTCCGACCCAGAGGAGCTTTCATGCCGGAGCCTGTGACCCAGACGCTCGACGTGCCCGGAGCCACGCTGACGTACGACGTTCGCGGCGACGTGGCCGACCGTCCGTTGCTGCTACTCATCGGCTCACCGATGGGCGCGAGCGGATTCCCGACCCTGGCCTCACACTTCGAAGACCGCACCGTGGTGACGTACGACCCGCGCGGTGTCGAGCGGAGCGTCCGTAGCGGCGACATCACCGAGCTGTCCCCGGACGACCACGCAGCCGACCTCGCCGCGCTGATCGAGCACCTCGACGCCGGCCCGGTCGACATCTTCGCGAGTAGTGGTGGCGCGGTGAACGCGCTGGCCCTGACAGCCAAGCGCCCCGACCTCATCAACACCCTCGTCGCCCACGAGCCGCCTCTCGCCGCGATCATCCCTGACAGCGAGGCCGCCCTGGCCGTGGTCGAGGACATGTACGCGACGTACCAGCGCGACGGCATGGGCGCCGGCATGGCGAAGTTCATCGCGCTGGTCAGTTACGACGGCGAGGTTCCCGCCGACTACACCCAGCAACCCGCGCCGGACCCGGCCATGTTCGGCCTCCCGACCGAGGACGACGGTTCCCGCGACGACGCCCTCCTCGGCCAGAACCTCCGCGGCTGTACGTCGTACCAGCCCGACTTCGACGCCCTCGCCAAGGCGACGGACCGCATCGTCATCGGAGTCGGCGAAGAGTCGTCGAACGCGCTCGCCGGTCGTGGTGGTCAGGCCGCTGCGGCTCGGCTCGGTCTGACGCCGGTCACGTTCCCCAGTAACCACGGTGGCTTCCTCGGCAACGAGTACGGCCAACCCGGCAAACCGGAGGAGTTCGCCGGCACCTTGCGCGAGGTCCTCACGGGTCGCGGCTGACCACACACCGGTTGTGTCCGACGTTCCGCTAACAGCGGAACAGAGCCGACTTCGAGGGTCCAGGACTCGACGCCACCGACGGGTCTGGTTAGCTGGAGCTATGACTGAGAAGCCAGAGATCGACTTTCCGGACGGTCCGCCGCCTGCGGATCTCGAGATCACCGACATCAGCGTGGGCGACGGTGACGAGGCCAAGGCCGGTTCGCGCGTCAACGTGCACTACGTGGGCGTGGCCCACTCGACCGGCGAGGAATTCGACGCGTCGTACAACCGCGGCGCCCCGCTGGCCTTCCAGCTCGGCGTCGGCCAGGTGATCCAGGGCTGGGACACCGGCGTCCAGGGGATGAAGGTCGGCGGCCGGCGCAAGCTGGTCATCCCGCCGCACCTGGGGTACGGCGACCGCGGTGCAGGCAACGCCATCAAGCCGGGCGAAACCCTCATCTTCGTGGTCGACCTCGTCAGCGTCAGCTGATCCGACCGCCGTCCGGGACCCCCGCATCTCCGTCACACTGACGAAGATCGCGGGGGTTCTTCACGTAGTTGTACTCATCCGTCCCGCCCGGCGATTCGATTGACTGGCAGGCATGACGACGATGGTTGCGACCGCAGTCCCCAGCACCCGGCCGAACTGGCTGCGGTACGCCGCTCTGGCCGCGAAGGTCCTGCTCTTCGGATTGTTGCTCTCGGCCCTGATCTGGCCGGACCTGAGCGGGATCAAGGGCAAGGCGTCGACCGCGCGCCTGATCGTGTACCCGATCGGCGCGATGGTCCTTCCGCTGTGGTGGGTGGCCTACGGCCGCACGCGCAGCAAGCTCCACCGCACGTTCCCGTGGCACGCGGATCTGCTGATGACGCTGCCGTGGCTGATCGACCTGGTCGGCAACCGCTTCAACCTGTTCGACACCGTCACGTGGTGGGACGACGCCATGCACTTCGTCCTCTGGGCCTTCCTCACCGCCGGCGTCCTGCTCGCGTTCGCACCGCGCGATCTCTCCCGAGCCCTCACCGTCTTCACGGCCCTCGGCTTCGGCGCCACCGCCGCGGTCGTCTGGGAGCTCGGTGAGTATGTCGCCTTCGTCCGCACCTCCCCCGAACTCCAAACGGCCTACACCGACACCCTCGGCGACCTGGCCCTCGGCACCCTCGGCGCTCTCCTAGCCGGCCTGATCACCTATCAAGCCCGCAAACCCCGCAGCCTGGCCTGACGCCTCAGCGGCTCGTTGGCCGGCAGATGCCGTTGGCGGCAGCGCTGGCTGCCAGGGCGGCGGCTGCGGGACTGGAGCCCGAGTCGACTGGAGTGCGCGTTGTATGGCGGCCGATCGGCACGACCATCGGCGTACCGGCAACCGGATCCGGGACGACCTTGACAGCCAGGCCGAACACGTCCTGCACGACCTCCTCGGTGATCACCTGATCAGGGTTGCCCTCGGCAACGATCGCGCCGTCCTTCATCGCGATCAGGTGATCGCCGAACCGGCAGGCCTGGTTCAGGTCGTGCAGCACCAGCACGATCGTGCGTTCTTCGGCCTTGTTCAGATCCACCAGCAGATCGAGTACGTCGAACTGGTGGGTCAGGTCGAGGAACGTGGTCGGCTCGTCCAGCAGCAGGATGTCGGTCTCCTGGGCGAGCGCCATCGCGATCCACACCCGCTGCCGCTGACCACCGGACAGCTCATCGATCGGCCGGTCGGCGATCGAGAGTACGTCGGTCGACGTCATCGCAGCCGCGACCGCCTCGTCGTCCGCCTTCGACCACTGCCGGATCCACCGCGTCCGCGGATACCGTCCACGGCCGACCAGGTCGGCGACAGTGATCCCCTCCGGGGCGGTCGGCGACTGCGGCAGCAGACCGAGCTTGGTCGCCACCTCCCGAGTCGGAATCTGCTGAATACTCTTCCCGTCCAGCAGCACCGTTCCACGCGACGGCTTCAGCAACCGCGCGAGAGTCTTCAACAGCGTCGATTTGCCGCACGCGTTGGCGCCGACGATGACCGTGATCTTGCCGGTCGGGATCCGCACCGACAGGTCGTGGATGATCTCCCGCTGGTCGTACCCGACCGCGAGACCATCAGCTGCGAGGCTGTGTTCCACAGAGTTCTCCATCTCTCAGCCACCACTCCCGACTCGGTTGGCCCGTGCCAGCAGGAACATCAGGTACGGCGCACCGACCACGCCGGTGACCACTCCAACGGGCAGCTGTGTTTCCCCGAACGCATGCTGCGCGACCAGATCCGACAGGCCCACCACCAGCGCCCCGATCAGCCCGGAGGTGATCATCGCCGGCCCCGGCGACCTGGTCAGCCGCCGCGCGATCGGCGGGGCAACGAATGCCACAAAGCCGATCGGTCCCGCCGCAGCCGTCGCCACCGCAGCCAGCAGTACGGCGATCACGATCAACCCGAGCCGCGACACCTCCACCCGCAACCCCAACCCGTACGCCGTCTCGTCACCGAGCTGCAGGATCCGCAACTGGTGCACGAGGAACACCAGGAACGGCAGCAGTACGACGAACGTGATCGCCAACGACCGTACGTTCGACCAGTCCCGCCCGTTCAGACTCCCGGTCAGCCAGATCAACGCCTGCTGGGCGATCTCCACCCGCGCCTTCGTCAACAGGTACGACGTGATGCTGGTCGCGATCGCACCGATCCCGATGCCGATCAGGATCAGCCGGTAACTCGAAACCCCATGCCGCCAGGCGAGCACGTACATCAGGAACGCCGTCAGCACCGCACCCGCGATCGCGAACGCCGACACCGCGACCCCGGTAAACCCCAGCGTGACAATCGCGAACACCGCGAACGCACTCGCGCCGTAGGTCACCCCAATGATGTCCGGACTCGCCAGCGGATTGCGGGCGATGCTCTGGAAGATCGCACCCGACAGACCAAGCGCCGTACCGACGAGCAGACCGGTCAATGCCCTCGGCAACCGCAGCTGGTTCACGATGAACTCGGTCGCGCGGTCGCCGCCGCCGAACAGCGTCTTCACCACGTCGATCACCGGGATCTTGAAGTCACCCAGCGACAACGAGACACAGAAGGTCGCGAACACCACGATCGCGAGTACGACGATCACCACGAGCGTGCGGGTCTGCCGCGCCGCCCGAGCGCGCGAGATGACCTGGACTGCCTCCGCTGTCGCCATCAGAGATCGGCCAACTTCCGTCGGCGTACCAGGAAGATGAAGAAGGGCGCACCGAGAACCGCGGTCACGACGCCGACCTGCAACTCACCGGGCAGCGCGACGACGCGGCCGATCACGTCGGAGCCGAGCAGCAAGATAGGTGCCAGCAGCATCGAGTACGGCAGGATCCAGCGGTAGTCCGGGCCGGTCACCAGTCGCGCCACGTGCGGGATCGTCAGCCCGATGAAGCCGATCGGTCCCGCCGCCGCGGTCGCCGCTCCACACAGCAGTACGACGACGACCGCGACGAACAACCGGGCCAGTCCGACCCGTTGACCGAGCGACTTCGCCACGTCATCCCCCAGCGACAACGCGTTCAGCACCCGCCCGCAGAACAACGACAGCACGATCCCGACCAGGATGAACGGCGCGACCTGCGCCGCAACGTCCGAACCCCGGCCGGCGAACGACCCGACCGACCAGAACCGGAACTGGTCGAAGGTGTCGACATCACCGATCAGCAAGGCCGTCGTCAACGATCCGAGCATCGCGGTCAGCGCCGCACCGGCCAGCGCGAGCTTCACCGGCGTCGCGCCCTCCCGCCCGAGCGACCCGAGCAGATAGACCGCGACCGACGCCGCGGCCGCACCGGCGAACGCCAGCCAGACGTACGCCGTCAACGTCGACAACCCGAACCAATAGATGCCCCCGACAACGAACAACGCCGCGCCGCCGTTGACCCCGAGGATGCCCGGATCGGCCAGCGGGTTGCGCGTGACGCCCTGCATCAACGCACCCGCCAGACCGAGGGCCGCCCCAACCATCAGGCCGATCAGCGTCCGCGGTACGCGCAGTGACCGGACGATCACCTGGTCGGTGTCCGCCTCGTTGTAGTGGCGCAGGGCATCGAGCACCGTGGACAACGGGATCTGCTTGGACCCGATCGCGATGCTGAGCAACGACACCAGGACCAGCAGGGCCAGACAGCCGATCAGCCCGAGGACAAGAGTGGTCCGCCGGGCCCGGCGCCGCGGCCGCACGGGGGCGGACGTCAGCTCAGGGTCGGCGGAAGCGACAGCACTGGGCGGGGGCATTGGACTTTAGGGATCCTCTTAGGTAAGGCTAACCTCTAGCTGCCTCAGCTTAACCCGGCCGCCCACGGGTTCGCACCTGCGCCTCCCCTGCCAAGTTTATGGAGAAACCACAGCATGACGACTGTGCTCGAGCGACCGATCGTGTTCGACTCGCTCCTTGCCACCGTGGCGGCCGTTGACGACCTCAGCCCGCACCTGCGCCGAGTGACGTTCGTCGCCCCGCGGATCGCGGACGCGGTCACGGCCGGGCCGGACCAGCGGATCAAGGTCCTCCTCACCCCACCCAACGGCAGCGCGATCAGCCTTCCCACCGGCCCCGAGTGGTACGCCGATTGGTGCGCGCAGCCCGTCGACGAGCGTTTCATCATGCGGACGTACACCGTGCGCGCACTCCGCCCGGACGTCGCCGAGCTGGACGTCGAGTTCGTCCTGCACGGAGTCAACGGACCGGCGTCGGCCTGGGTCAGCGAGGCTCAGTTGGGCGACGAGGTCGGGCTGCTGCTTCCGTTCGCGGTCGACACGTCCAGCGCCAAGGGCCTGCTGCACTCCGGCGTCGACTACGTGCCGCCGGCGACCAGCGTGCGCCGGATCCTGGTCGCGGACGAGACCGCGCTCCCGGCGCTGGCGGGCATCCTCGAGGAGCTCCCGGCCGACGTACATGCCACTGTGTTCGTCGCCGTACCGGATGCTGCTGACGTGCGACCGCTGGCCGGGAACGCGGACATCACCTGGGTCACGGACGGTTCGTTGCTAGAGGCACTCAAATCCGCGACCCTGCCGTTCGATCCGGACTATGCCTGGGTCGCCGGCGAGTCGTCGATGATCAAGGCAGTACGCCGCCATCTGGTCAACGCAGTCGGGATGCCGAAGTCCACGATCTCCTTCCAGGGCTACTGGAAACGCGGCGAAGCGCACTGCTGATCGCTCAGTCCACCAGCTGATCGCGGAGCACGTACTTCTGGATCTTGCCCGACGCGGTCGTCGGGAAGCTGTCGACGAACCGCCAGATCCGCGGCACCTTGTGCGGCGCCAAGCGCCCCTGCAGATGCGCTCGCAGTACGTCGAGATCCGTCGACTCGGCCGCGGGTCTGACGAAAGCGGCGACCTGTTCGCCCCAGAAGTCGTCGGGTACGCCGACCACGGCGACGTCGGCCACCGCGGGATGAGTGATCAGCAGCTGCTCGATCTCGCGGGGGTAGATGTTCTCGCCACCGCGGATGATCAGCTCCTTGAGCCGGCCCTCGATCCGGCAGTAGCCGCGTTCGTCCATGCTCGCGAGATCGCCGGTGTGCAGCCAGCCGTCCGGGTCGATGGCGGCCGCGGTCTGCACCGGATCATCGAAGTACCCAGCCATCACGTGGTACCCGCGGGTGCACAGCTCGCCCACCGTTCCGTGGGCGACCGGCTCCGTCGTCCCAGGACGAACGATCCGCACCTCCGCGCCGGGGAGCGGGCGGCCGATCGTCTCGGCCCGGTTCTCCGGCGTGTCGTCCAACCGGGTCATGGTGATGGCCGGAGAAGCTTCCGTCTGCGCGTACACGATCGACATCGGAACCCCGAGACCTGTTTCGATCTGCCGGACCAGCTCGGGCGCGACGGTGGCACCACCGGAGATCGCATAACGCACCGACGACAGATCAGTTCCGGCGAAGGACGGATGCGCGAGGATCGCGAGCAACATCGTCGGCACGCCGCACAACTGCGCAGAGCGCTCGGACTCGGTCAACCGCAGTTGGAGGGCCGGGTCGAAGCGGGGCACAAGCACGTGAGTACCCAGGCTCGCCAGTGGTGCAAGCGTTCCCTGGACGCAGCCCGCGGTGTGGAACAACGGCATCGGGTTCACGAACACCTCACCGGGCTCCATCGCGAAGGTCTCGACGTACGACAACCGGGCGTTGTTGGTGATGCCGCGATGCCGCAGTACGGCGCCTTTCGGCTTACCGGTGGTTCCCGAGGTGTACTGGATCTGCGCGGGATCGCCGGGCTGAACGACCGGCAGGATCTCGGTCGGGGATCCGGATTCCTTGAATTCCTTCCAGTCGTCGAACAGCACGATCTCCCGCAGTTCAGGCAGTTCGGACCGGACCGCCAGCACCGTGTCCAGCAGCGGATTGTCTCGGTACTGCCGGACCAGGAAGACCCCCGCGGAACGGGACTGCGCGAGCACGTGGACCAACTCCCGGTCCCGCAGCGCCGGGTTGACCGTGACCAGGGTGAGGCCTGCCAGCGCCGCCGCGAACTCGAGCACCACCCACTCCGGGATGTTGTCGGCCCAGACCGCGATCCGTTCGCCGGGCTCGAACCGGCCGAGCAGGGCCCGGGCGACGGCTTCGGATTCGGCCAGCAACTCGTCGTACCGCCATCGCCGGCGGTCGGCCGGATCGGGCAGACCTTCGACCAGCGCGACCGTCGAAGGCGCGCGCTCGGCGGCCGACCGGAGCATCGATCCCACTGTCTCTTCCCGGATCATGACGTCCGCCCGTCGATCCAGAGCGGCTCCGCCGGAGCATCGCCCGTCAGCCAGTAGTCGTCGAGATCCTCCGCCGACCAGCCGCGCTCGGTCAGGATCTCTTCGTCGGTGACCATCCGCCCGGTACACGTCCGGGGTTCGCTGGTCAGGATCTCCAGCGCGGCGTCGACGTAGATCTCCGGGCGCCGCCACTGCGTCGGCTCGCCCATCTTGGCGCTCCCCCAGTTCCGGGTGGCCGCGGTGTCGATCGGCGCGGCCGGCCAGAGTGCGTTGGCGGCCACGTTGTCGTCCAGATGCTCGGCCGCGATCCCGAGCGCGAGCCGGCTCATGCCCATCTTGGTCGTCATGTACGCCGCCTTTCCGGGCGAGGCCGCGGTCGTGATCGCGGGGCTGTTCGTGAGCAGGTGGCCCCAGCCCTGCCGGACCATGTGCGGAAGCGCGTAGTACGCCGCGAGGTAGGCGGCGCGGACGTTCACCTGCCAGATCAGGTCGTACCGCTTCGGTGGGGTGTCGATCACGCGTTCCCACCACAGCGCGCCCGCGTTGCTGACCACGATGTCGACGCGGCCGAACTCGTCCACGGTGCGCTGGATCAACGCCTCGACCTGACTCTCACTGCGTACGTCGGTCCGGACCGCGATCGCCCGCGCACCGAGCGACTGCACCTCCTCGGCGACCGAGTGGATCGTGCCGGGCAGCCGTGGATCCTCGGTCTCACTCTTGCCACTCACCACCACGTCCGCGCCGGCCGCTGCCAGCGCGAGCACCAGCGCACGCCCGATCCCACGGCTGCTGCCGGTCACAACCGCAACCCGCCCAGCCAGCTCACCGCTGTGGTCCCGCTTCAAAACCGCTCCTCCAACCAGGCGAGCGAACGCTGGAAACCCAACTGGTTGTTCAACTCGAGCGCGACGTCGTGCCCGGCTCCCGGTTGCACGTAGACCTCGGCCCCGGCCGGGAAGAGCGCCGGCGCGGCCCGCTCCAGACCGGCCTGGGTACAGGCCAACGGATTGCAGATCACGCGATCGTTCGCACCGACGATCCGCAGCGTCGGTACGCCGATCCGGGTACTGAGGCCGGTGTTGACCTCCACCAGGTACGTCGTCTCGGACAGCGAGGCCGTGTCCTTGAGCGCATCGTCCGCCGCGATCACAGCCGGGTCCGCATTGCTGCTCTGGTAGAAGAATCCGCGCGTTCCCGGCCGGGTGGTGACATAGGTCGGGTCGACGATTCGGCCGAGGAATCGTGGATCGACCGCGGCCGGCCACAAGGTCGACACCAGCCCAGCGACCCCGAGCGCGCTGGGTTGCTGGAACCAGCCGGTGCCGATCACGCCGTCGACATCGTGGTACGTCGCCGAGGTGAGATCGGAGACGAACGTCCCGTAGGAGTGACCGGTCAGCACGATCCGGTTGTAGTCACGGCCGAGACTCCCACCGCGGACGGCGCCGACGACCTGGTGCAACGCGTCGGCGTTGGAGTACGCGTTCACCGCGACCCCCAGCGCCGGCCGAGTGGATCGGCCGATGCCGAGCCGATCGATCGCCAGGGTGTCGTAGCCACGGTCGTTCATGAACTTCACGTACGAATAGCGCCCGTCGAAGCCCGGCAGGTCGAAGTACGCGTGGGTGTAGGTGACGCCAGGCACAAGGATCTGCAGCGGTTTGCCGGTCCCCGCCGCGGTCCGGCAGTAGCGCCCGTAAATGACACCGTCCGGCACACCGGCGACGGAGATCGGCGTACTGACGTCCGAGCACGTCAACTGAGGCGCACCGGCTGCCGCACCCGGCGGCAGTACGGCGAGCATGATCGCCGCCAACGATCTGAGCAGCATCGGCACACCTCCCGAAGAGTCCTGGTGGCAGCGTCGAACTGGTCCGGCGTACAAACAATGTGGCGACTCAGCGGAATCAACGACCCGGAATTGTTTCCGGCACCAACTCCTCGTGTCTGACCTGGGAAGATAGGCTCCGGAGCATGCAAGCCCGCGATGAGCTGTCGGCGCTCGGGTACCAGGTCCTCGAGCGGTTGGACGCCGTCGTCGACGCGATGTCCCGCCGGGTCTACTCCGAGCTCGCGTTCTACTCCGAGGGCGACGTCAGCGCGGTCGACCTACGCCGCTCGATCCACGACAACCTCGTGCCCGTACTGCGCAGCCTCAGCGCCTCCGTTCCACTGGACCTCGGGCCGGCACGAGCCACCGGAAGAGAACGAGCCGAGCAAGACGCACCGCTCCCGGAAGTACTCCGCGCCTTCCGGATCGGCTTCGAACTGCTGTGGCAGGACCTGGTCGAAACTGCCCGAAGCACCGGCATCGCGAGCGATCAGAGCCTGGTCGACGCGGCGACGACGGTGTGGCGCCTGGCCGGTGAGTGCACCGATGCGCTGGCGATCGCCTACCGGGCGTCCTCGACGGAGCTCGCCGTACAACTCGAGCACCGCAGGCTTGCCCTCCTCGACGCTCTGTTCCACGGAGCCGTGACCGACACGACCAGCCTGTGGGAGATCGGCGAAGCAATCGGGGTGCCGCTCAGTGGGCGGTTCCTGGTGGTACTGACGCCTTCCGCGCAGGACCTGGAGACTCGCTTGCGTACGCACGGTGTCCACTCCGCCTGGAGATGGCAACCGGATGCGCTGACCGGCCTCCTGTCACTCACGCCCGGCCTCACAGAGTCCGCAGTACTGGCCGATCTTGAGCGTGGCGCCACCACCGACATCGGCGTGAGCGGGCTCTTCCAGCACCTCCGCGACACTCCGCGAGCCGTACATCAGGCGCGGATCGCCTTGACCACCCTCACCCATCGGTCCGGGTTCGCCGTCCAGTACGACGACAGTCCGCTGGCCAGTCTGGTCAGCGCCGCACCGGCGGAGGCCTCGCGCATCAGCACCGAAGTACTCGGCGGGCTGCTGGCGCTCGGCGTACACGAGCGCAGCGTGTTGATCCGCACCTTGCGCACCTGGTGTGCCGAGGCCGGCTCAACCGGCCGGACCGCCGAGCAGTTGCACTGTCACGCCAACACGATCCGCTACCGGCTCCGCAGGATCGAAGCTCTGACCGAGCGGTCATTGCGCGATCCACAGCACGTGGCCGAACTCGTCGCCGCGCTGAGCGCATTGCGGGTATCGCCCGAGATCCGGGAGAGCTGAAGGGCAGAGGTTTCAGCCCTCCCGGAAGTCAGTTAGGACGGGTTCTCGGCGTGGGTCAGCGTCTCCCACGCGACGAACAGGTTGTTCGAACCCGCCGGACGCTTGGACTCGGTCAGGGCCTGGGTGTTCGCCATCGCGATCCCCAAGCGGGTGTGCAGCGCGTTGTAGCCGACCTCGGTGATCGGGCCGAGGCCGCGGTTCACCGAGCCGCCGCAGAGCCACGACGGGACCGGCTCGAGATTGCGCTCCCAGCGGGACTGGAACCCGAGGGCCTGACGAAGTCGCTCACCGAACTCCGGGTACATGTCGATGCCCTGGATCCGGGCCGTTTCCAGCACATGTGAGATCGACGAGATGCCGTAGCCGGTGTGGGTGAAGTCGCGGCAGGTCTCCTGAGTCAAGCCTGTCACGAACGTCCCCTGGCCCTGCCAGTAGCTGACGATCTTGTCGCGGGTGTTGAGGTTCTGGCTCGGCACCGTCTTCGGCAGCGCGCCGTCGGACTCCAGGTACACGTACGCCGGGACCCGCAGCCGGTAGAGCGCGATCGACTTGTCGTAGATCGTCTTGTCCTCCAGGAACACACCGATGCCCTGAAGGGCCTCGGTCATGCTCAGTTCCCAGTTCCCGTTGGAGTTCGAGCCGTTGATCATCTTCGGCACGTACACGTTGCGCAGCATGGTCGCGAACCGGCCTGAATTCGGCCAGTTCCCGTAGAGGTACTTGATGATCTCGGCGGCCTTCGGCCACGAGGACGCGGACCACGCGGTCTGCAGCGGCGCGTTGCTGTTGGTGTGGTCCGTGATCGTCGCCGACCACGCATCCATCAGCTGGATCGACTTCTGCGCGTAGGCGGTGTTGCCGGTCAGATACCAGAGCAGGGCATCGGTGTACGCCGCGATGGCGTCCTCGCGCTCGTCGGTGCAGCCGAGGTTCGGATCGGAGTACGGGCCGCATTCGACCACGGCTCGCGGTTTCGGCGTACGGGAGAGCGAGGCGTACGAGCTGCTCTTCGCCTGGTTGAACGCGTTGGTCCACGGCTGCGCGCCGGCCTGCACCTTGGCCTTGACGAAGTCGAGCTGAGCCCGGCTCACACCAACACCGGGATGGGTAAACGTGGCCGGCGCGTCTACGGCGGCCGGTGCGTTCGTGGAGGCAATCGCTGGACTGCTGAGTGTCCCGGCAACCAGCGCAGCACAAGCTGCAGCCAGCACCAGAGGTTTCTTCTTCATGGGCGGTGTCCTGTCTTCGGGGCGGTGGACACTTGCGCTTCCCCCACGTGCCCTGTGCCGGCTGTCACTCGAGTGATTGCGGTGTTCAGGTGCGTGCATCGCGGTGCCGGAGCGAAGGCCTCGATGTTGGTTCATCGTGGCCTTTGCTCCGGTGCCGCGAGGTGCGTGCCTGGGCGCCGCAAGCGCCGAGTGCCAGCCGGCACAGGGCACAAGCGCAGGGTCTTTGCGAAAGTTTGACGACGGACGGTGAGGGCGTCAACATCTCAGCAGGAACAAAATTCACTTCGGAACAAAACAGGAGAATTTCCCAGCTCAGTGGAACAAAGTGAGGATCTGTCCCATGAAACGACGCCAGTTCCTGACCGTCGGAACCGCAGTCATGGCCGGCCCGGCACTACCCTCCGTCACCACCCCGCCGTCCCCCGCAGCGTGGTCCGGTACCTGAACTACACCCGCGGGTGGGCCGAGCAGCACGCGTACGGCATCCCCGGCGGCGTCACCACCCGGCACGCCGACAACTGGCAGGTCTCGCGAGTTAGTGACCGAGCTGACTGGTGATGCGCTCGACCACGATGCTCGTCGTGTAGCGCGTCGTACCCGGCGGCTCGACATCGTTCCAGTCGCCGGTGTACTTCCGCGCCACCGCCTGCTCCAGCGCCAGCTCCGGATCGGGCACCAGGTCGTCGATCCGGCCCCGGAGTTCGACGTAGTACGTCGGCCGGGCCGGGTCGACGATCACCACCGAGATCAACGGGTTCCGCTGCAGGTTCCGCAGCTTCTGCCGCCCGTCGACCAGGCTGATCCGCACCCGCTCGCCGTCCCAGAGGAACCACAGCGGCGTCACCTGCGGCTCGCCGCGTTTGCCGATCGTGCCCACCATCGCGACCGCCGTCGACGACAGCAGGTCATGAAACTCCGCTGGGATCATTGGCCGACCATAGTTCCCGGTGGGCCCAACGCTGGGCTCAGCGCGCCTGGGTCGCCAGTTCGCCGGTGTGAACGCCGGCCGCGTCGAGGAGGACTGACGCGGTGGCGGCGCCGATGCCGCCGAGGGGCTGGGCGCGGACGACCGACCGCGCGCTGGCACCGTCGAAGATCATCGTGAGCTGGATGGCCAGGGTGGACGGGTCGTCGGCGCCGGCCGTCACCAGCTCGCGGTGGAAGAAGTCGGTGAGCTGCTGCTTGAAGTGCCGCGCCACCACCGACCCCGGATGCTCCGGGTTCTTCAGCTCCACCGCCGTACTCACGTAGGGGCAGCCGAGGTAGTTGCCCGACGCAACCAGCTCGTCCTGGCGCTCGAACACGGTGAGGATCCGCTCCCGCGGCGACCGGTCGTCGTCGGCGCCCGGGTGCAGCAACACCTGGTACATCGGGCCGCGGCTGGCCAGGCTCTCCGCGATCAGCTCGTCCTTGGACCGGAACAGCTGGTACATCGACTTCTTCGACACCCCGGCCGCCTTGCAGAGCGCGTCCACTCCTATGTTGACGCCGTCGCGGTAGAAGAGTTCGCCCGCGGCATCGAGCAGCCGCTCGCGGGGTGTCGCCGAGGTGGTCATGGAACGAGGGTACCGGCTGGATTTGAATTCGGAAACCGATCGGTTTACAGTCATGGAAACAGATCGGTTTCTAGCATCGGAGTTCTCAGATGACCTCACTCGAAGGCGCCGTCGTCCTGGTCACCGGCGGGCAGCGCGGGATCGGCAAGGCGATCGTCGACGACCTGCTCAGCCGTGGCGCGGCGAAGATCTATGCGACCGCCCGCAGCCCTCGACCGAGTACAGACCCGCGCGTCGTCCCGCTGCCCCTGGAGATCACCGACCAGGCCTCGATCGACGCCCTGGCGGCGGCCGCTCCGGACGTGACGATCCTGATCAACAACGCCGGCTCCAGCTCGCCGGACACTTACCTGGACAGCTCGCTCGAGGACGTCCGCGCCGTCTTCGACGCGAACTTCTTCGGCCCGCTCCAGCTCACCAAGGCGTTCGTACCGATCATCGAGCGCAACGGCGGCGGCCACATTCTGAACGCCCACTCGGCCCTGTCCTGGGTCGCCCGGCACGGCGCGTACTCCGCGACCAAGGCCGCGTTCTGGCTGCAGACCAACGCGATCCGCGTCGAACTGGTCAACCGCGGCATCGGCGTCACCGGCCTGCACATGGGGTACGTCGACACCGACATGACGACCGCGGTCACGGCACCGAAGTCGCGCCCCGAGGACATCGCCAAGCACGCCCTCGACGGCATCGAGTCCGGCGCGTACGAAGTACTGGCCGACGACACCGCCCGCGGCGCCAAGGCCGGCGTCTCGGGTGACCTGAGCGCCGTCTACCCCGAGCTAGTCGGCTGACCTGTAGACATCGCGATCGCGGGTGTACTCCATCGCACCCGCGATCCCGTCGGCGACGTCCGCTCCGAGCTCGCGCTCGACGACATGCAGCGCGAGATCAATCCCGCTGGTGATCCCGCCGGCGGTGATCAGCGTGCCGTCATCGACGACCCGGTTGGTCTTCAGCTCGGCACCGAACGCCTCCAGCTCGGCCCACGCACCACGGTTCGTCGTCGCCGGCCGGCCTTTCACCAGGCCGGCCTCAGCGAGCAGCATCGAGCCGGTGCACACCGAGCCGATCCACTGCAGTGAGGGCGCCAGCTCGGCGATCCTGGCCGTCATCACCCCACGACGGGCTTCGGCCCAGGCACCCTTCTCCGCGCGGTTCATCCACCCGCCGCCCGGGACGAACAACGCATCCGGCTGCCCCAGTCCCTCGGGTGCCTTGAACTGCAGCCCGTGCAGACCGGTCACCTCCGCCGGCCCGTCCAGCCCCACCACGGCCAGCTCGAACTCGGGCTGTCGCGCCGCGTGACTCCAGACCTCGAACGGCCCCATCACGTCCATCTCGTCCACACCGTCGAACACCAGGATCTCGATTCGCATACCCCCACCCAACCGGCCTCGCTCAGGTACGGACCAGTGGCCACGAAGCCGCCATTCGCAAGGATCTGGCCAACACTTTTAGACCAGTACGTCGGTGGCCTTGTGCGTGCGGTCGACGCCCTCGACAAAGATCACCACACCGTCGGAGTTCTCGGTCCGCAGCGGCAGGATCTCGCGGTAGTCCGGCGACTCGTACCAGTCCCGCAGGTGGTCGTAGTCCGGGAACTCGATCACGATCGGCGCCCCCTCCCACTCACCCTCGATCTGCGCAGGCTTCGCGCCGTGCACGATGAAGTGACCGTCGTACGGCGCCAGCGTCTCGTCGATCCGCTCGAGGTACTCGACGATGCCGGCGCCCATCCGGACGTTGCGCAGGTAGGCGATCGCGTAGGCCTTCATTCTCTGTTCCATGGCTTCAGCCTCGACCACGCGGAGAGTTCGCACGATTACCTCTGACGTCATCGGGACAGCTTGGTCTGATGCCGACGTACCGTAGATGCCATGTCAGTAACAGGGGGACCGCCATCCACCCATGCGGAGGAGGTGGAAGAAGAGCGGGTCGGGCCGTACCGGTTGATCCGGCGGCTCGGGCAGGGCGGCATGGGTGTCGTCTACCTGGCCGAGGGGACCGAAGGCCAGGAAGTCGCGCTCAAGGTACTGCGGCCGCACGTGGCAGACGACCCGATCGCACGGGCCCGGTTGCAGCGCGAAGCGACCACACTGCAGAAGGTGGACCACCCCGGTGTGGCCGGCATCCTGGACCACGACCTGGAGGCTGACCGGCCTTACCTGGTGACCCGGTTCGTCCCAGGCCGACCGCTGGACGAGCACGTGGACGAGCGCGGCCCGCTGACCCCGCGCAAGTGGCTGCCGGTGGCGGGGTGCCTGGCTGAGTCGCTGCAGGCGATCCACGCGGTCGGAGTGATCCACCGCGACCTGAAGCCCGGCAACGTGATGATGTTCAACGGCAAGCCGGTGATGATCGACTTCGGCATCGCCCAGGCCGCCGACGACCTCCGACTCACCCAGACCGGTCTGGTGATCGGTACGCCGGGTTACCTGGCTCCTGAGCTCATCGAGGGCGAGATGGTGTCGGAGTCCGCGGACTGGTGGGGCTGGGCTGCCACTGTGGCGTTCGCCGCGACCGGACGCCGGCCGTTCGGCAAGGGACCGTTCGAGGCAGTGCTGGCCCGGGTGCACTCCGGTCACGCCGACCTGGAGGGACTGGACCCGCGGCTGAAGCCCCTGCTCGCTGCGGCGTTGTCGCCGGGCAAGGCCGATCGTCCGACGCAGGAAGAGATCATGGCCGGCCTCAGCCGGTACTCCGAGGGCCGCGACGCACTGCCGCCACGCGAGACGCCGACCGTGGCCGCTGTACCGCCGACCCGGGTGGTCACGAAGCTGATGCCGACGGAGGCCGAGGGGCCGACACCAACTGAAGTAGCGCAGCTGGTGCCGCCGGTGATCCCGCCGCTCTCGGCGTTCGCACCGATCCGGGACAGGCTCCGGGATGCGGCGGCGAAGAAGCCGGTCGCACCTGTGCACCCAGCGACCTACAGTCCGGCTCCGAACGCGGCTGCGCCGGCCGGGATGCCGTTGCCGTACCAGAGCGGCCCACCGGCGCCGTACCCGAACCAGGGTCCCTACCCGGGCCAGGCGCCGTACCCGAACCAATCGCCGTACTCGAACCAGCCGGTGCCCTACCAGCAGCCGAGCCAGCCGAGCCAGCCCGCACCGGTGCAACCTGCTCAGCCGGCCAAGGCTCCGCCGACCGGTCGGCGTACTGCGGTGATCATCGGCTTCATGGTCGCGCTGATCGGACTGATCGCGCTGACTCCGGTCATCGGCACAGCGAGCGCGGTAGTACTGCTCGTGCTGGCTCGAACAGTCGACCGTTCGAGCACAGCGCTGATGCGTCGCCGTCAGGTCCGCGGTCGATCCGGGAAGTCGGACGGCGTTGTCGCGGCAGCTGCCAGCCCGCTGCAGCTCGTGACCGCTTTCCTGGTCACGCTGCCGTGCCTGATCCTTCCGCTGATCATGGCGGTTGTTATCGGCGGCATCGTCACCGGTGTTGCCGCCACGGCGTACGACCTCACTTGGCAGCCACTGTCAGCCGTTGGCTTCGGCAGCGCCGCCCTGACTGCACTCTTCACGGCCTGGTGGGGCCCCGGCGGCAGCTCGCTGCGCCGAGGTGCCCACATCACTGCTCGCAACACCTTCCGCGCACAGTGGCTATCCGCGCTCGTCGCCGTGGCTCTGCTGGCGATCGGCGCTGTCACGTTCTACAAGGCCACGCAGGGCGCTGGCGCCGACTGGGCACGCAATCCGATCGAGACGCCCAACATCCACCGCCCGACCCTCGGCGACCTTCGCAACGCGCCGTTCATCCGGGACCTCCCCATCATCGGCAACTGACTGACAGGGAGGCCGGACGCGCCCTCAGAGCTGGACGATCTGGCTGCGCTCGGGGCCTACACCGATGGCAGAGATCCGCGCGCCACTAAGAGACTCGACTGCACGGACGTACGACTGGGCCTCCTTCGGCAGGTCCTCGAACGTCCGGCACTCGGTGATGTCGTTGGACCAGCCGTCGAACTCCTCGTAGACCGGGCTCGCGTGGTGGAAGTCGGTCTGGGTCATCGGCATCTCTTCGTACCGGACGCCGTTCACCTCGTACGCGACGCAGACCGGGATCTTCTCGCGGCCGGTCAACGTGTCCAGCTTGGTGAGGACGAAGTCGGAGACGCCGTTGACGCGGGCGGCGTACCGGGCGATGACCGAGTCGTACCAACCACACCGGCGCGGCCGGCCGGTCGTCGTACCGAACTCGAAGCCCTGCTGACGCAGCCACTCGCCGTCGGCGTCCAGCAGCTCGGTCGGGAACGGACCCTCACCGACGCGGGTCGTGTAGGCCTTCACCACGGCCATCACGCGGTCGATCCGGGTCGGCGGGATGCCGGTGCCGGTGCAGGCGCCCGCGGAGATCGCGTTCGAGGAGGTGACGAACGGATACGTCCCGTGGTCGACGTCCAGCAGCGTCGCCTGGCCGGCCTCCATCAGGACCGTCTTGCCTTCGTCGAGTGCCTTGTTCAGCAGGAGGCTCGTGTCGGCCACCATCGGCTTGAGGCGGTCGGCGTACCCGAGCAGCTCGTCGAGGACCTCGCGGATCTCGACCGCACGCCGGTTGTACACCTTCACCAGCAGCTGGTTCTTCTGCTCCAGCGCGCCGGTCACCTTCTGCTCGAGGATCTTCTCGTCGTACAGGTCCTGGATCCGGATGCCGATCCGGTTCATCTTGTCGGCGTACGTCGGACCGATGCCACGGCCCGTGGTCCCGATCTTCCGGCTGCCGAGGAACCGCTCGGTGACCTTGTCCAGCGTCCGGTTGTACGGCGGGATGACGTGGGCGCTCGCGCTGATCAGGAGGCGCGAGGTGTCGACCCCGCGGGCCTGCAGCGCGTCGAGCTCCTCGAACAGCACGTTGAGGTCCACCACGACGCCGTTGCCGATCACCGGGGTCACACCCGGCGTGAGGATGCCGCTCGGGAGCAGGTGCAGCGCGTACTTCTCGGATCCGATCACGACCGTGTGGCCGGCGTTGTTGCCGCCGTTGAACTTGACCACGTAGTCGATGACCTCGCCCGTGTTGCCGAGCAGATCGGTCGCCTTGCCTTTGCCCTCATCGCCCCACTGGGCGCCGACGAGCACGATTGCGGGCATCTCAGCCCTCCTCTTCACGCGCCGGACTGACAACCTCACACCGCGTGGCTGCCGACGCTGGAAACGGTGAAGCCCGGAGACGTTCACCGGACGTTCATCCGGTAACGCATCCAGGCCCTTACGACCAGATCCTACCGGACCCGGGCGTCAGCGTTTCGGGCCTGTCCACAATCCTCAAGCGACCGTTTCAAGTCTCTGTTGCATCAAGTGATGGGTTGCCATTTAGCGTGATCGCGTGCACACTCTTAGTCAGCGGCCCGCCGAAACTGCCGCAGGGGACGGTTCCGGCGGGCCGCTGACCTCTGTCCGGGCTACTCCAGCCCCTCCGGGTTGGACGCGAGCCACTCCTTCACCCGCCGGTCCGCCTCCTCCGGGGACACGTCCTCGACCTTCGTCAGGATCGCCCAGCGGTGCCCGAACGGGTCGATGACCGTTCCGAACCGGTCGCCGGTCATGAAGGTCTGCACCGCCTCCACCGACCGTGCGCCGGCCTCGATCGCCTTCGCGTACGTCGCGTCCACGTCCGGCACGTAGTGCACCAGCGAGGAGTGCACCCACTCGCCGTTGGGCGCGCGCAGACCGATCTGCGGCATCTCGTCACTCAGCTGCAGCATCGAGTTCCCGATCTTCAGCTCCGCCTGACCGACCCGCCCGTCGGGCATGTCCTGCCGGCTGATCACCTCCGCCCCGAACACCGCTTGGTAGAACTCGATCGCCTTCGGCCCGTCCGAGACGGCGAGGTACGGCGTCAGCGAGTGATAACTGTCGGGGATGGGGTTTACCGTGTTCGTCGTCATGCCCCTAGTCAATTCGCTCGGGGCTTCCTGGTCTTGTAAGAAAGCGACACGCCTTGACCCAGCCGGCCGACAGCGAGAAGGGCATCCTGCACCCGCGGGAGCAGGCCCGGCATCGTTCGTTGAGCCGGCTCGCGGCCGGACCCGAGGCCGGGCGGTTCGTGGAGTGGTACTGGATCGTCGAGTGGGACCTGGACGCGCCGTACACGGCCGAGGTGCTGCCGTTCCCTTCGGTCAACGTGACGTTCGAGCAGCCGGGTGGCGCGTTCGTGAACGGGGTCTGCACGCGGAAGTTCGAGCGTGAGCTGATCGGACGCGGGCGGGCGTTCGGGGTGAAGTTCTGGGCCGGCGGGTTCGGCGCGATCACCGGAATCGACGTCGGCTCGCTCTGCGACGAGGTGCTGCCGCTGACCGACGTCTTCCCGGACGGCGATCGGCTGGCGGACCTGATGTTCACGGCCGAATCCGACGTACGGCGTCGTGCTGTGTTCGAGGCGTTCCTGCATGACCACCTCGCGCCGCCGGATCCGTCGTACGAGCTGGTGCGGGAGATCGTCTCGACGATGGCAGCCGATCGGTCGATTGCGCGGGTGGACGAGATCACCGAGCGTTTCGGCGTACCGATCCGGACTCTGCAGCGGCTGTTCCGGCGGTACGTCGGTGTCGGGCCGAAGTGGGTGCTGCGGCGTTACCGGCTGCACGACGGCGCTGAGCTGCTGGCCCAGGGCGAAGTGGCCGAGTTGGCGGAGCTGTCCGCGTCCCTCGGCTACTTCGACCAGGCGCATTTCTCGAAGGAGTTCAAGCAACAGATCGGGCTGACCCCGGCCGAGTACGCGACCAGAGCCTCGGCCGAACGCCAGATCACCTACCGCTGAGCTTCACCACGACACCCATCGCAGCTGCTGCCGTCGCAGCCATGAGCGCGACAACAAAGCCGTACTGCGCGCTGTGCGCATCGACGACCCGTCCTGCGAACGCAGCGCCCAGGGCGATCCCGGCGGCGCTCCCCGAGTTCAGCCAGGTGAAGGCCTGCGTCAGTACGGCGGGCTGCACCGACGACTCGGCCAACACGGACGAGAGCGTCTGGAAGGGTGCGATCGCCAAGCCAGGTAGGGCCAACGCGATGGCGGCGGCGAGCGGAGTTTGTATTGCGATCAACGGCACGCAGGTCAACGCGAGGCCCGTCAGCACGACCACGAACTGGGTTGGCGGGGCGGTCCGCCAACGCCTTGCGCCGTACGCGATTCCGGCGAACAAACTGACCAGACTGGTGATGCTGTAGAGCGGACCGGCCAGTCCCGGCGTACCTCTCGAGACGGCGAACGCGGTGACCGACACCTGCATGCTGCCGAAGAACAGTCCGATGCCGACGTTCGTGCCGACCAGTCCGGCGAACCGCTTGTGCAGCAGGCTCTTGGGACTCACATGCTGACCAGGTGCTCCCTGCGGAGGCGCCGTACTGCGTTGCATCGCGACCAGGAAGCCGCCTGTCAGCAGGAGACTCGTGGCGAGTATCGATCCGGCTACCGGGTTGGCCAGGGAGCTGACTGTTCCCACGAGTCCCGGGCCGACCATGAATGCGATGCCCACGCTCAACGACTCGAGTGCGAAAGCCGAGGAAAGCAGTGGGGTTCCGTTGAGTGCGTGCGACCAGCGCGCTGCTGTCTGGGCGCCTAGCTGCGGGAGTGATCCACCAGCCAGGACACCAGCCACGACGAGCGACCAGAGTGGTGCGTTGTTGACGGTCAGGCCGATCAGCAGGGCTACGGCGACGGCGTGGGCGAGCAGGGTGACCGGCAACATGCGGGTCTGACCGAAACGGTCGATGAGCCGGGCGACCTGTGGTCCGGCGACCGCTTCGGCGACGGCGAAGCCACCGGTCACGCTGCCGGCCGCGCCGTACGAGCCGGTCGCTCCGTGGACCAGCCAGACGATTCCGAGGCCGGTCATCGCGATCCCGATCTTCGCCGGGACCGCTGCCAGGTAGAACTTCCATGCGCCGGGAGTCCGCAGTACTGCTGCGTAAGTGGGCGCGCCTATCCGTCCGGTGAGTGCCGGCACGGTGAGACCTTCCGCTGCCCGGAGGGGCGGGGACTCGACCGTGGGCGTCCTGCTTCGCCGGTCTGTCCGTCCGCCTAGAACCGTCCATGTTCGGCAGGAAGTTTCCCTTCGATAGGAAGGGGGGACGCTCGCCGCCTGCCGGCACTGTCAACGGGCAGAAACCTTCGTTGCTTCAGGTTGACCCGAACATCATACCGTCCCGGAGCACCGGCACGCTCCGGCTCTGGTCCACCTCCGCGGCGATCGCGACATCCTCCGGATAGCCGTACTGCGTGAGCTCGCGACCGCTGGCGCACTCGTGCAGAAGGTTGGGCAGCTCGTCGGCCACAGCGTCGTACGCCGCCACCGCTGCTCGTGCCTCCGGGGACAGATCGTTCTGGTCGAGCGCACTCAGGAACCCGCCGGCTCCCCAGAGGTCCTCGACGGCCGGCCGGAGCGAGCCGTCGTGCCACCGCTCCCCTGCCGCGATCGCGACGACCCTGCGGCCGGCGCCCTGCGCCTTCACCCAGTCCGCGGCGGCCTGGCGATTACGCAACGACACCGCGATCACCGTCGCCCCGCCATCGCTGAGTTCCTTGGCGATCGTCGACCCGTTCGGCGACGGCAGCACGAGTCTGGCGACACCCTGCGCCCGACGGATCGTCACCGGCGACAAGCTCACGTCACCCGGCCCGGCCTCGGATCGCCCGACGGCTAGCTTGGCATTCCGACGGTCGGCGTACGCGACCGCTGTCTCGTCCCGCCATCGATAGGGATAGACCTCGATGCCGAGGTCGGCCGCGACCGTCACCGCGGTCGTGAACGACAACACGTCGACCACAGCCACGATGTCCCCGGCAACGACTCCGGCCCCGACCGGCCCCCACTCGAATCCGACGCTGAACCCGTCCTGGGCATAAGGGCTGGTCACCCGACGGATCATCCCGCCGAGCAACCAACCCGACAACCAGGTTTCAGCTCAAGGCGTCAGCGGCGGCCGGCGACGAGTCCCGAAGGAACGTCGTACAGCGCTCTGCCTCGTCCTTCTCGTCGATGAGCGCCGCGGCCTTGCCGAGTGCCGCGAGCGCACGAAGGAACCCGCGGTTCGGCTCGTGCTCCCACGGCACCGGGCCGTGGCCCTTCCAGCCGTTCCGCCGGAGCAGGTCGAGCGCACGGTGATAGCCGGTCCGCGCGAACGCGTACGCTTCGATCGTCCGGGCGTCCGCCAGCGCGCCCTCGGCCAGCACGGCCCAGGCGAGCGACGACGTCGGATGCTTGGCCGCGACCTCGGCCGGGGGGACCCCGTCGGCGAGTTCCGCCGCGGCCGGGTCGACCGGTAGTAGTGTCTCGGGTGGACCTGAGAGCAGATTGTTCAATTCCATAAGCACATCTTCGCCGATCACGCAGCCGTACCGGCACGTGACCGTCTGGCGAAATCCGTTGACCGTTCACCCAGCGGCCACGGATGCTTGAGACCCTGCGTCAACCGCCGTGGTTCCCAGCTACGGCCGGAAGGAGGCACCGGATGAGCGTCATAGTCCTGAACGCGTCGTACGAGCCGCTGCACACCGTGTCGATCCAGCACGCCATCCGGATGCTGGTCCGCGAGGTCGCAGTGGTCGAAGAGGCGCACGGAGAGCGGACCATCGGCCCTTTTCCGGTTCCACGCGTTCTGCGCCTGGTCCGGTATGTCGTGACCCACTGGCGCTACGCCGCCGGCCGGATGAAGTACAGCAAGCACGGCGTACTGCGTAGGGACAAGTTCCGGTGTGCGTACTGCGGCCTGGACAACGCGGACACGATGGACCACGTCCAACCCAGATCCAGGGGCGGCCGCACCGAGTGGCTCAATGCCGTGGCCGCCCATGCCTCCTGCAATGAGCGGAAAGGCAACCGCACCCCCGGCGAGGCCAACATGCCCCTCCTCTGGCAACCCTGGGTACCAACCCGCGCCGAGCTCGTCATAGAAAGATGACGAGCATTTTTTATGCCCGTTTCCAGGCTCGAGATCACAACTGTCGCTGATCGGCCTGAGCTCGCCCACGCGGACATCGACGTCGGCTACTGGCCCGAGTTCATGCGCCACAACCACGTCTCCGCGGCGTACTTCGCCCAGGTCCCCGAGACCTTCCCGGCAACCTGCCTGATCGCCACCGCGGGCGACTCAATCGTCGGCGACGCCCAAGCCGTTCAACTCGCTTTCGGATCAGAGCTGCCCGCCGGCGGCTGGGAACAGGCTGTCGTCCAGGCCTTCAGCGACGTACGCCTTCCGGCAACCGCCGCCTGCGCGCTGAACATCAGCGTCGCGCAGACCTGGCAGGGCCAAGGCGTAGCCGCCCTCCTCCTCACCGCCCTCCGGGACGCAACTGCTCGGCTCGGCCTGGCCGACCTGTACGCACCTGTCCGGCCGACCGCCAAGCACCTGGAGCCGGGCACACCGATGCGTGAGTACGCGAGCCGGACCCGCTCAGACGGGCTCCCGGCCGATCCCTGGCTGCGGACGCACGTTCGCGCCGGCGGACTGGTTGCCGGTATCGCCCCGGCCTCCTGGGTGGTCGCCGGCTCCCTGGCCGAGTGGCGTGAGTGGACCGGTCTCCCGTTCGATCGCACCGGCCCGGTCGAGGTGCCGGGCGCACTGTCGCTGGTGGACTGCTCCTTGGACGAGGACCGGGCGACCTACGTCGAAGCGAACATCTGGGTTCGTCATCGGATGTGAGGTCGGCTTAGGTTGGCGGTTCTCCACAGGTTTGAGAAAGTTGTTCTGAGACGGGCCTGATCGCGGCAAGTTCTAGGGCATGAATCCTCAACTTGCTGTGATGGCGTCGATCCGGGGTGGCGTGTTCACCCGGGCCGACGCGCGTGCCTGTGGTTACTCCGACGCCGACATCGACACCCTGCTGGACACCGGCTCCTGGCGCCGGATCCGGCGCGGGACGTATGCCGCCCACCGCTCGCTGATGCTCGTCACCGACGAGGTCGTGCACCTGCGGAGGGTCTACCGCGTCCTCCACGACAGCGGCCCTGATGTCTACGCCAGTCATCAGTCCGCCGCGGCTCTACATGCCTTACCTGTCTGGGGTCTCGACCTGAGCCGAGTCCACGTGACGGCTTCCAACGGACGATCCGGACGACTACGCGGCGTCCATCGCCACATCCGCGATCCAGTCGGCCCCGGGCTGCAGCTGTGGAACAAGCTCCCGATGGCCTCGCCCGCCCGCGCGATCGCCGAGGTGGCAGCCACAGCGCCGACCGTGCCCGCGGTCGTGCTCGCCGACGCCGCGCTGTACGCCGGACTCGTCAACAGACGCACGTTGAAACGCGCAGTCACCCTGCTCGACAACGGCAACAAGCGGGCACTCACGGTCCTGGACCACCTCACCGGCGCGGCCTCGGTCGGCGAGTCCCGCCTCCGCTTCATCCTCGCCCGAGCAGGACTGCCGACTCCGACCCCATCACCACCGCTGGAAACCGAGGACCCCGACGTCCCCGCCGAAGGACTGTGGTTCCCCGACGAACGCACCGTTGTCGAGTTCGAGCCGCGTTTTCCCTTCTGGTGCGAGGAATTCGAGCCCTCCGTCGAAGAACCGTTCCCCGAACTGACGGCCGCCGATCCCGACGGACCGCAACCCGTCGAGCACTGCTGGATCTCCTGGGCGGACCTCGACGATCCACCGACCGTGGCCGACCGCATCCGAACCACGTTCACCCGAGCAGCCCGCCGTACCGGCATCCGCCACTTCGACCTAGCCAGAGCCCGGATGTGAGAGAAGGGCTCACCGCCAGATGGCGGTGAGCCCTTCGCAGACTCTCTTCGAGGAGGACCCAGATGATCTCAGGCGTTCAGCGACGTACCCGTCGAGCGAAGGTTCTCGCAGGCCTCGCCGACGCGCTTCGCCATACCTTCCTCGCCCGCCTTGCCCCAGGCGCGCGGGTCGTAGGCCTTCTTGTTGCCGACCTCGCCGTCCACCTTCAGCACACCGTCGTAGTTGGCGAACATGTGGCCGGCCACCGGCCGCGTGAACGCGTACTGCGTGTCGGTGTCGACGTTCATCTTGATCACGCCGTGGTCGACCGCGGCCCGGATCTCTTCCAGCGTCGAGCCGGAGCCGCCGTGGAACACCAGGTCGAACGGGCGCTCCTTGCCGAGCTTGGCGCCGACCTGCTCCTGGATCTCGGCCAGGATCTCCGGCCGCAGCTTGACCGCACCCGGCTTGTAGACGCCGTGCACGTTGCCGAAGGTCAGCGCGGTCAGGTAGCGGCCGTTCTCGCCGGTGCCGAGCGCCTCGACCGTGGCCAGGCCGTCCTCGACGGTCGTGTAGAGCTTCTCGTTGATCTCGTTGGCGACGCCGTCCTCCTCGCCACCGACGACGCCGACCTCGATCTCCAGGACGATCTTCGCCGCGGCCGTCTTGGCCAGCAGCTCCTTGGCGATCTCCAGGTTCTCGGTCAGCGGCACCGCGGAGCCGTCCCACATGTGCGACTGGAACAGCGGGTTCTCGCCGCGCGCGACGCGCTCGGCGGAGATCTGCAGCAGCGGCCGGACGAAGCCCTCGAGCTTGTCCTTCGGGCAGTGGTCGGTGTGCAGCGCGATGTTCACCGGGTAGTTCTTGGCGACCTCGTGCGCGTACGCCGCCAGCGCCACCGCGCCGGACACCATGTTCTTCACGGTCGGGCCGGACAGGTACTCCGCTCCGCCGGTGGAGACCTGGACGATGCCGTCCGAGCCCGCCTCGGCGAAACCGCGGATCGCCGCGTTCAGCGTCTGCGAGGAGCTGACATTGATGGCCGGGTAGGCGAAGCGGTTCTGCTTGGCCTTGTCCAGCATCTGGGCGTAGACCTCAGGGGTTGCAATAGGCATGTCTCGCGATACTCCTCACAACACAGTTCTTGTGGGTTCGGCTCCAGTATTGCCGCTCGGTACTTCGTCGTATCCGGCGGCCCGCCTACCGAGCCGGCCCGGTGGCCGGGGAGCGATCGGCAGGGATGCAGACCAGTTGATGAACAGGACCGATCCAGTTCGTTGCGTCCGGATGTCCTCCAGGGTCGGAGGCAGGGCCGGGGACGGTCAGGCGGACCCGGTTCGCGGGCCGCGGGGAGTCAGGGCCATGTGCAGCCGGTAGCGGTCGGCGCGGTAGGCCGACCAGGACAGCTCGACGACCTTGCGGCCGGCGAAGGTGGTGCGCTCGAGGACCAGCAGGGGTGCCCGCCTGGCCACGCCGAGCACCCGGGCGACATGACCGTCGGCGTTGTCCGCCCGGACGGTCTGCTCACCGGAGGTGACGACGACGTCGTACTCACTGGCAAAGACGTCGTACAGAGTGCCGAGCTCGCGGCCGAGCAGGCCGGGGAAGAGCGCGGACGGGTAGTAGCCGACCTCGTAGGCCATCGGCGACGCGTCGGCGGTGCGGAGCCGCTCCACCCGGATCACCTTGGTGCCCTTGGCAACGCGCAGGCCCTTGGCGGTCTCGTCGGAGGCCTCGATCTCGCTGGCCGACAGGACCACGGTCCCGGGCTCGAGCCCGCGGGCCCGCATCTCCCGGGAGAACGAGGTGAGGTGCAGTTGCGAGTCGACCTGGGGACCGGTGACGAACGTCCCCTTGCCGTGCACCCGCTCCAGAGCGCCGGATTCGACCAGGTCGCTGATCGCCTGCCGGACGGTCACCCGGGAGACGTTCAGCTTGTCCACCAGGGCGCGTTCGGAAGGGATCGGGTCGCCGGGATGCAGCTCGACATCGATCAGCCGTTCCAGCACCGATCGGACCTGGGCCCGCTTGGTCGCCACCATGGAATCTCGATCCTCCAGACCTCGGCGAGTCTCGGGGGTGCCCCGGGACGCCGCTCACTGCTATCGTGCGCAGCATACCTGTTAAGACCAGATAGGACCAGTGATCCCAGTGGTGTCTGTCCCCGCCTCGGAAACCCAGATGGCGCGCGAGATTGCCGAGCAGCCAGCCGCACTCGCGGCGACGTTCGAGCACGTGCTGCCGCTGCGGCACGACATCACCCGGCTCGCGGCCGGGCGGCGGAACGTGATCTTCGTGGCCCGCGGATCGTCCGACAACGCCGGGGTCTACGGCCGCTACCTGACCGAGATCCACGCCGGCCGGCAGGCCTCGCTGGCCGCTCCCTCGGTGGCCACGCTGTACGGCGCCAACCTCGACCTGTCGAACTCGCTGGTCGTCGCGGTCAGCCAGTCGGGTGCGACCCAGGAGATCATCGAAACGGCCGAGTGGGCGAAGCGGAACGGCGCCGCGGTCGTCGGCATCACGAACGACGGCGACAGCCCGCTGGCGTCGACCGCCGACGTCGCCCTGATCACCCAGGCCGGCAAGGAGCTCGCCGTACCGGCCACCAAGACCTACACGACCCAGCTGGCCGCGATCACGGTCGCCGTGGACGCACTTGCACAGCGGCCGGGGACGCTCGACGCAGACATCGCGCGGGTGTCGGACGCGGCGGCGAAGATGCTGTCCGGATCGGTCGAGGCCGCTGCCGACCTGCTGGTCGGCGCGCACGACGTCCTCGCGAGCGGTCGCGGGCTGACGTTCGGCACGACCCTCGAGGTCGCGCTGAAGCTCGAGGAGACCTGCCTCCAGCCGGTCCGCGGACTCTCGTACGCCGACCTGAAGCACGGCCCGATCGCGGTCGTCGACGCCGACCTGGTGACGATCCTGGTCGCGGCGGCCGACGGCCCGGCCCTGCCTGGCATGACGGAGCTGGCCGGCATCGTCCGCGACAAGGGCAGCAAGATCCTCGGCATCGGCGGCGACCCGACGTTCGCCTCCCGCTGCGACGTGAACCTGGCCGGCCCGGACCTCCCCGAGACCCTGGCCCCCCTGGCCCTCGTCATCCCCGCCCAACGAGCCATCGAACTCCTCGCCCGCAAACTCGGCCTGGACCCCGACGCACCCCGAGGCCTCCGCAAAGTAACCCAAACCGACTGACCCCAGGCCCGGTTGGTCGCAATAGCATTGCGACGTGCCTCTGCTCGTTGATCCGGCCCTGCCCGAGGGAACACTGCGCGGCGCTGGGCAGCCGCGTCTGACGACGAGCGGCGGATTGGTACTGCGGCCATGGCAGCAGGGCGATGCTGGGACGGTGCTTGCCGCATTCGGCTGTCCCGACATCCAGCGTTGGCACGTCCGACGGCTTGACTCTCACCAGGAGGCAGGTGAGTGGGTCGGGCAGTGGGCCAACCGCTGGGACGCCGAGACAGCCGCCAGTTGGGCGGTTGTCGATAGCGACGATCAGCCCATAGGTCAGGTCGGGCTGCGCAACATCTCCCTCGCCGAGGCGTCAGCCAGCCTGTCCTATTGGGTGATTCCTGCAGCCCGGGGACGCGCCATCGCCACGAAGTCGGTGGAGGCCTTGTCTGCTTGGGCTTTCGAGGTGATCGGGTTCAACCGCCTGAACATCCAGCACTCCACCGCCAACACCGCGTCCTGCCGGGTCGCCTCAAGCACCGGCTACAGGCCCGAGGGCACACTGCGGCAGGCGATCAAGCACGCCGACGGCTGGCATGACTGGCACCTCCACGGCCGCCTACGTACCGATGGGCTGGGAGCCGCGCGGCGGCATGCATCCCCGTCATCGAACCGCCAAGCACCCACGGAAGGACCACCGAGATGATGCGAGGAATCGCCACCGTCAGCTTCTACGCCGCGGATGTGAAGGCGGCGCGGAGTTGGTACGAGGAGTTCCTGGGAGTCGAGGCGTACTACGCCATGCCGAGTGCGGATGAGCCGGCGTACGTCGAGTTCAGGTTCGGGGACTTCCAGTGCGAGCTGGGGATCATCGACGCCAGGTTCGCCGACCACCAGGTCGGGCCGACCCCAGCGGGAGCGATCGTCTACTGGCACGTCGACGACCTAGAGACAACACTCGCCCGCCTGATCGAGCTCGGAGCAACAGTCAACGAGGAAATCGTTGAACGAGGCAACAACACCGGCTTCCGCACAGCGTCCGTCGTAGACCCCTTCGGCAACCTCATCGGCATCATGACCAACCCCCACTACCTACAAATCCTCAACCAACTGAACACCTGATCGCGAGATTCGCTTGCGGTGGATCGGCAGGCTTAGAAGTCGATGCGCATGACTGCTCGACGTTTACCGGGGCGGTTTACCTCGGTGTAGCCGGCTTCGGTGAACATGGCGAGGGTGCCGACGGAGCCGCCGTCGACCAGGTCGGGGTAGCCCTCGACGGCGCGGGCGCCGCGGTCTCGGGCGAAAGCTACGGTGGCAGAGGCGAGTGCGCGGCCGATTCCTCGGCGGCGGTAGCCGGCGCGGGTGACGAAGCAGGTCACGGCCCAGACGGTGGCGTCGGTCCTGTCCTCGTCGCGGCCCAGCCACGGGACGCGGAAGTCGCGGAGCAACCTCGGATGGTCCGCCCGTGGCGCGACGGCGCACCAGCCGACGGGCTCGCCATCGAGGTACGCGACCAGGCCGCTCGTAGTCGGCGCCTTCGGATTTCCGCAGGAGGTCTGGTCGCGAAGCCGGGCGGCGAGCTCCTCGGGACCTTCAGAATCCCACGACTCCTTGGGCAGCATCCGGAACCGCTGACACGAGCAGCGTGAGGGATCGCTGGACGCGCCGAAGACCGCCCGCAGGTCCTCCCAAGCCGCCTCGTTAGCCGGAACGATCACCAACTGCTCCGCGGTCACCGGCTCCCGCGAGCCCAACGGACGAGGAGCACGCACCCGTTGGGTTGCAGGCTGCTTCTGCTTGCGACGCGCCGCCTCAAAGGTGAGCCGGACCTCGACCGTGTCACCCGCATCCAGTCCTGCCGGCTTCCGTACTGCGTCCTTCAACGGCAGCAGGTACTCGCCGTCCTTCGGCCACAGCGACGTCTTCCACTCGACACTGCCCATCCGAGCGTGGATCGGCACCAACCCCCACCCGTAGTTGGCGGCCGAGGCTGCGGCCCGCAGCGCGTCGCTTTCCTGCTCGGGCACAGGCACGAAGTAGTACGGCGCCGGACCGCGCCACTCGATGATTTCGCCGATGAACTCCTGGTCCATAACCAGATGCTAGAGCCCATTCCGGACACCCCCCTTCCGGATTCGCCGTCAGTCCAGTCCGGGCACCAGCGCGTCAGAGGTGGCCGCGGTGGGTGAGGGCGGTGGTGATCTGGGCGGCGGCGGCTCGGAGGTGGGGCAGGACGTCGGTGCGGAGGGAGGTTGGCGTCGAGCGGGAGGCGTGGGCGGAGACGTTCAGCGCAGCGATGACGCGGCCGCGGGAATTGTGGATAGGGGCGGCGATCGAGCGGAGGCCGAGTTCGAGTTCCTGGTCGACGAGGGCGTACCCGTCGGCGCGGGCTCGGGTGATGGTGACGCGGAGGCCGTCGACGGAGGTGATTGCGCGGTCGGTGAGCGGTTCGGCCTGCAGGGTGTCGAGGTACGACGTGAGCTCGTCGTCCGGCAGCCCGGCGAGGAGGACTCGGCCCATGGACGTCGGGTACGCCGGAAGACGGGCACCGACCCCGAGGGCGACGGTCATGATCCGGCTGGTCGGCACGCGGGCGACGTACACGATGTCGGGGAGGTCGAGGGTTGCGATCGAGCAGGACTCGCGGGTCTTGGCGCTCAGCTCTTCCATGAACGGGCCGGCGAGTTCGCCGAGGTCCAGTGAGGACAGGTACGCCCAGCCGAGGGCGAGCACGCGTGGGGTGAGTGAGAAGCGGCGGCTGTCGCTGCGTACGTAGCCCAGCTCTTCCAGCGTGAGCAGGATTCGGCGGGCGGTCGCGGGCGTGATCTGGACGGCTCGCGCCACCTCGCTCAGCGTCAGGGCGGGCGCGTCGGCTGAGAACGCGCGGATCACCGCGAGCCCTCGCTCCAGGCCTTGCAGAAACGTGCCTGTAGACGCGTCACTCGGCATCGGCTAGCCTACTTTTCGTTGAAAGAAGAACTATTCGCTCAGCGAAATCATATCGGAGCTGCCGATGCCGCGTCCAGTGGAACCCCAACCGGTGCAGCCTCGGGCCGGGTTCGTACACACGTTCCTGCCGGGGCGGGTGGTGCTCGGGGCCGGGTCGCTCGACCAGGTGGCCGGCGAGGTCGAGAACCTCGGGGTACGGCGGGTGCTGCTCGTGGCGACGAAGTCCGCACGGGATGCGGCTGATGTGGTCGAGGTACAACTGGGCGACCGGTTCGCGGGGCGGATCGACGGCGTAGCGCAGCACGTGCCGACCGAAGTCGCGGAATCCGCTCGAGCCAAGGCCCGCGAGGTCGGCGCCGACGGGATCGTCGCGATCGGCGGCGGATCAGCCATCGGCCTCGCCAAAGCAGTCGCACTCACAAGCACCGGTGGTGGGGTGGTGATTGTGGCGGTGCCGACGACGTATGCCGGTTCTGAGATGACGCCGGTGTGGGGCGAGACGGCTGGCGGGAGTAAGACGACGGGGACGGATCTGAGGGTGCTGCCGCGGGTTGTGGTGTACGACCCGGTGTTGAGTCAGCGCCTGCCGAAGAAGGTCACCGCGGCGAGTGTCGCGAATGCGATCGCGCACTGCGTCGAGGCCGTCTGGACGCCAAAGGCGGATCCGATCACGGAAACGACTGCCGTGGAAGGGCTGCGAGCGCTGGCCAACGGATTGCGGGACGTGCTGGACGCGCCCACCGATTTAGATACCCGCAGCGACCTCTTGTACGGCGCATGCCTGGCCGGCTCGGCGTTGGCGACGGCCGGGACGGGACTGCATCACAAGCTGTGTCACCTGCTCGGCGGCACCTACAACCTCCCGCACGCCGAGACACACGCGGCCGTGCTGCCGCAGGTCGCACGCATCAACGCACCAGCGGTCCCACAAGCGAAGGCACGGCTAGAAGCCGCACTGGCCACAGCCAGCCCAGCCAGCGCCGGCGGACCCGGCGGACCCGACCAGGCCGGCAGACCCGACCTGGCGGGCGGGCTCTTTGACCTGTTTGTGGGAGCTGGAGTGCCTACGAGTTTGCGGGAGCTCGGGTTGACCGAGGAGCAGGTGAACGAAGCGGCCAAGGCGTTCCGGCCGACCGATAACCCGGTCCCGGTGACTGAGGACCTGGTGCGGGAGATTCTCACCCGCGCCTGGGCCGGTACGCGACCGTGACGAACGAGGAGACCGGATGGACCTTCAAGGCGATGACCTGACCGAGGCGGTCGTGGCCAGCTTCGACGGCAGCGCGAGCGACCGCTACAAGGAAGTGACGGGCGCGCTCGTCCGCCACCTGCATGCGTTCGCGCGGGAGGTCGACCTGACCGAGGACGAGTACTTCACCGCGATCGACTTCCTGACCCGGACCGGCCAGATCTCGACCGGCACGCGGCAGGAGTTCGTGCTGCTGGCCGACGTACTCGGGCTGTCGATGCTGACCGTCGGTCTGGGCAACCGGAAGCCGCCGGAGGCCACGCAGTCCACTGTGTTCGGCCCGTTCTTCGTCGAGGGATCACCCGAGGCGAAGCTCGGCGACGACATCGCGAACGGCGCCCCCGGACAGCCGTGCCTGGTAAGCGGCAAGGTCCTGAACACCAAGGGTGAACCGATCGCCGGAGCCCTCGTCGAGACCTGGCAGGCCGACGAGGACGGCTTCTACGACGTCCAGAAGGACCTCGACGGTCCGCAGAACCGAGCCCACCTGACAACCGATGCCGAAGGCAACTACCGGTTCTGGGCGGTGAAGCCGGTCGCGTACCCGATCCCCGACGACGGCCCGGTCGGCGAGCTACTCCGCGCCGGCGGCCGCGGCCCGATGCGACCGGCGCATATCCACTTCATGGTCACCGCCCCCGGGTACTCGCGCCTGATCACCCACGTCTTCGCGGCCGGCGACGAATACCTGGACACGGACGCGGTCTTTGGCGTCAAGCAGTCCCTGATCGCCGATTTCACCGAACATCATGACGACGGCAAGACCTACTACGCCGTGAACTACGACCTGGTGCTCGCCACCACCGAGGAGACGCAGCAGTGATCACCACAGACGTCCTCATCGTCGGTAGCGGCCCGGCCGGCGGTGCAGCCTCGCTCTTCCTGTCCACGTACGGCGTCGACAACATCGTCCTGTCCCGCTACGGCTGGACCGCCAACACGCCCCGCGCGCACATCACCAACCAGCGCACGATCGAGCTGATGCGTGACATGGGTATCGAGGACCAGGTCGACGCCAACGGCACCGCCCATCACCTGATGGGTCAGACCGCGTTCTGCACCAGCCTGGCCGGCGAAGAAATCGGCCGGATCCGCACCTGGGGCACACATCCACGCCGGCTGGCGGACTACACGGAAGCCAGCCCCTGCCTCCCAGTAGACCTACCGCAGACCCTGTTCGAGCCGATCCTCGTCAGCACGGCGGCCAGTCGTGGCGCGCGGCTCCGCTTCAACACGGTGTACGAGAGCCTCGAGCAGGACGAGGACGGCGTCACTGCGACGGTCCGCGATCGGCTCAGCGACACGACGTACCAGATCCGGGCGAAGTACCTGATCGGCGCCGACGGCGGTCGCAGCAAGGTTGCCCAGGACATCGAGCTGCCGATGGCCGGCGCGATGGACATCGAGGGTTCGATGAACATCGTCTTCGAGGCCGACCTGAGCCGGTACGTCGCACATCGCCCGAGCGTTCTGTACTGGGTGCTTCAGCCGGGCGCCCAGATCGGCGGCATCGGCGCCGGCCTGGTCCGGATGGTCCGCCCGTGGAACGAGTGGCTGATCGTCTGGGGGTACGACATCTCCCAGCCGGCGCCGGTGGTCGACGAGGCGATGGCGACCGAGATCGTGCACAACCTGGTGGGTGACGACACGATCGACGTGAAGCTGAAGGGTACGTCTGTCTGGAGCGTCAACCACATGTACGCCGAGAAGGCTTCCAAAGGCCGCGTGTTCTGTATGGGTGACGCGATCCACCGGCACCCGCCGAGCAACGGCCTCGGCTCGAACACCTCGATCCAGGACGCGTACAACCTGGCCTGGAAGCTCTCCCTGGTCCTGAAAGGGCAGGCCGCGCCCGAGCTGCTCCAAACATACGACGACGAGCGCACGCCGATCGCCAAGCAGATCGTCGACCGGGCGAACAAGAGCCGCAATCAGTTCGGCCAGATCTTCCGTGCACTCGGGATGACACCGGACGCGCCGGCCGGTCGGACGATCGACTCCCGCAAGGACGACACCCCGGAAGGCGTCGCGCAGCGCGAGGAGCTGCGGCAGGCGATCGAGCTGAAGGACTACGAGTTCAACGCCCACGGAGTCGAACTCGGCCAGCGCTACCGCTCGGCCGCCGTGATCCCGGACGGTACGCCGGAACCGCCGTACGAGCGGGATCAGGAGCTGTACTACCACCCGACGACCTGGCCGGGCGCCCGCATCCCGCACTGCTGGCTGACGCGGGGAACGGAGACCATCAGCACGTTGGACGTGGTCGGCAAAGGCCGTTTCACGCTGCTGACCGGGATCGGTGGCGACGCGTGGGTGAAGGCGGCGCAGTCCGTGTCGGAGCAACTCGGCGTACCGATCGAACCGTTCGTGATCGGGCCCGGTCGCGAGCTGGACGACCTGTACGGCGACTGGTCACGGGCGCGGGAGATCCCGGACGAAGGCTGCCTGCTCGTCCGGCCCGACGCACACATCGCCTACCGCGCGTCCGAACAGCCCGCCGATCCGGCCGAAGCCCTGCGTCAGGCCCTCACCACGTTGCTAGGGGGTGTCTGATGGTTCCGCGCCGTCGCGAGCAGGTGCTCGGTGCGGTGCATCGGCGTGCGGGAGCGAAGGTCTCGATGCGGAGCATCGTGGCCTTTGCTCCCGTGCGGCGAGGTGCCGTGCCGAGTGCCGCGCAGTAGGCGTGGAATCATCAGACACCCCCTAAGCCGCTGACGACGCGGCCTCGCGGAGGATCTGGTCGAGGATCGACGAGATCTCCGCGGTCTCGGCGTCCAGCAGGGTGATCAGCGCGACCCGCGACGTCTCCGAGCGCGCCTCGAGAGCTGCCGCGCTCAATGCGCGCACGGTGCCCAGCTCGTGTATCAGTTCGTCCCACAGAGCGTTCATCGACAAACCCCCATGTTTCCCGTCACAAACCCAGTACGACGTACTTGAAGCACGCCGAGCCCCCCGAGTTGGGGCTGACTTTGATCGAGAAGCCTCACTTCTGACACAACTTCAACGCGGTACCCAGGACCGAAGTTACGGACGTGTCAGGAATCTCCAGCTGTGCGGCGGCAGGACGACCGCGTCCTCGACCGGGAACTCCGCGTCCTGGTCGGACACGTTGAGCAGGAGCAGAACCGACTCGTCGCCGTGGACAGCCCGGAGTGCCATCGACTGATTCGTCACGTGCTCGACCTTCGTCTGCGCGCGGGTGAGCCACGCATGACGTCGCCGTACGCCGATCAACTCCTGGTGCAAGCGGAACGTCGGCAAACCGTACGGCGCGAGCCCGTCGGGCGTCTCCGGGAACGCCGGCCGGATCGCGTCGTCACCGCCGGCACGGTCCTCCTTCAGACCACGGAACGCCTGCTCGTCGCCGTAGTACACGCTCGGTACGCCGGCGACCATGAACAGGATCGCGAGCGCGTGACCGAGGTGCCGCTCGTCGTCGAGCCGGGTCGCGAGGCGCGTCACGTCGTGATTGCCGACGAACGTCTGCGGGACAAACGTGTCGAGGAGCGCGTTGTGGCGACCGAGCGCGTACGAGAGCTCGAAGAAGTTGCCATCGTTGAGGGAGCTCCAGATCGCCTTCCACAGCTCGTACTGCGTGACCGAGTCGAGGCCGCTCTTCGCGACGTACCCGGCGTAGTCCCCGTGGATCACCTCACCGAAGTACCAGGCGTCCCGGTCTCGCGGCAGCACCTCTCGCCAGAACTCGGGCGGGACGGCGTACGCCGCATCGAGGCGCCAGGCGTCGACGCCACGATCCAGCCAGTGCCGGAGGACATCACCGACGTACTGCGCGACTGCCGGGTTGCTGTGGTCAAGGGCAACCAGGTGCTCATGACCCTCGAAGGTAGCGCCGTCGCCGCGGAACCACTCGGGGTGGACGAACGAGCGAGCCACGTGGTTGAAGACGCCGTCGAGGGCGATCCGCAGACCGCGGTCGTGCGCCTTCGCGACCAGGCGGTCGAAGTCGGCCTCGTCGCCGAGGCGCGGGTCGATCCGGAAGTGGTCGATCGTGTCGTAGCCGTGCGTCTCGGAGGCGAACACGGGTCCGAGCAGCAGACCGTTGCACCCCAACTCGATCGCGTAGTCGAGCCAGTTCTCCAGGTGCCGCAGGGTGTGAGATTCGGCGGTAAAGCCGAGGGGATAGACCTGCCACCAGATCGCGTGGTCAGCCCACATGTCGTCTCCTCAGAACCAGGGTAGGAATGACCGCGATCGTGCAGCCGATCACGGTGTCGATCAGCCGGTACCCGATCGTCGACAACTCCGGAGTACGGCCGAGATCCATCAGCAGGACGACCAACGGCGTCATCACCATCGCGTAAGCAGCGTAGTTGCGTTCCTTCAGCAACGGCCGCAATCCGGCCAGCACGCTGACGACGACCACGATCACCCAGGACGGCGGCACCCAGAGGATCAAGGCGCCACCGATCACCACACCAGCGCAGGTACCGAGGCCACGTTGTGTTGCCCGCAGCAACGATCCGCCACGTCGCCGTACGACGATGACAACCGCGAGCGCAATCCAGTAAGCCTTCTCCTGGTTCCACAGCACTCCGATCGCCTCGGCCAGCGCGAGCGCCGGCACCAACTGGACCACATACCGCCAACCGTCGAACCGATGCAGATTCCCCCACCATCGCCGTACCAGTCGCCGGTACGACGGCCGTGAAACGCCAGCCTCCGTTGACGAAAACGGCATGGTCAGCAAGATCGCCCACGCAACCCCGAGCGCGAACCACCGGCCTACTTCCCAAGGGTCCGCTGCACCGAGCCCGGTTGCCATCACCAAGAACGTGATGAACCGCGTCGTCGCATCCGCCATCCACCGGTTGAACCCACCAACAACCGCCGCAACCGCAGCCAGCAAAAGAACCCCAGCCGCGCCGACCCAGCCACGGCCGCCCAACCAAGCCCCCGCCATCGCCGCCCCCGTCACGACGGCCCCAACCCCCGCACGGCTTTGAGCGCGCACCAACCACGAAAGCGACCCGCGAGTGGTTGATGCATGCCCAAAGGTGGAGGTGGCCAACGCGCCCAGGGCGGCGAAGGAGGCGTGAGCGAGGTGGTTGGTGGCGACGCCATAGGCGACGGGCGCGGCCATGGCCAGCGCCGCCGTGATCAGCTGGGGCGGGAGGACCGGGGTGTCGCGGGACCAGTGGATGAGGTGGCGCGGCTCTAACACCGTCATAGTAAGCTGAGCTTAGCATTCTCAAGCCTCAACACCGAAGGGATAGTACATGGAAGCTTATGAGACAGCAGTCCAACTGCGGCGGGCCAGTACGCGGCTGGCGTTGCGGTTGCGAGCCGAGCGGGCGGCTGACGGCCTCGGCAGTACGGGCGTCGCCGTGCTGGGGCAGCTGCATCGGCGAGGGGCTTTGACCGCGAGTGAGATCGCGTCGGCCGAGCGGATGCAGCCGCAGTCGTTGACGCGAGTACTGGCGAGTCTCGAGGAGCAGGGGCTGATCGCGCGGGAGCAGGACACGCAGGACCGGCGCCGGCACACGATCGAGCTGACCGACCGCGGACGGCAGTTGCTCAAGGAGCACATGAGGACGTCCGATGACTGGCTGGCCGAGGCGATCGAACAACGCCTCAATCCGACCGAACGCGCCGTACTGCAACTAGCAGCAGGGATCCTCGATCAGCTGCTCGACGGCTGACCGAAGGTATGCCGACGGATCCACGCGTGCATCGCGATCGCGGCGGCCGCGCTCGCGTTGATGGATCGAGTCGAGCCGAACTGCGCGATCGACAACACCGCACTGCAGATCTCATGAGCCCCAGCCGTCAGCCCAGGCCCCTCCTGCCCGAACAGCAGCACGCAGCCACGCGGCAGATCGAACGTCTCCAACGGCACCGACCCCGGCAGGTTGTCGATCCCGATGACGGGCAGCCCATGCGAGGCGGCGTACGACGCCAGGTCGGCAAGCTCGGGCTGGTGGCGGACGTGCTGGTACCGGTCGGTGACCATCGCGCCCCGCCGGTTCCACTTCCGGTTGCCGACGATGTGGACCTCCTCGGCCAGGAACGCGTTCGCAGTCCGGACGACCGAGCCGATGTTGAGGTCGTGCTGCCAGTTCTCGATCGCGACGTGGAACGGGTTCCGCTGCCGGTCCAGGTCCTCGACGATCGCCTCGAGCTTCCAGTACCGGTACTTGTCCACGACGTTGCGCCGATCGCCGTCCGCGAGCAGTTCCGGATCCAGCCGCGGGTCGTCCGGCGGGTCGCCGATCCACGGTCCGACCCCGACCTCGCTCGGCCCGACCATGTCCGCTCCCCGGAGGTCCTGACCGGGGCGATCCTCGCTGCTCAGCTCGTGCACAGGTTGGGACGCTACCCTGTGGCCGTGCTTCCTATTGTCGCGATGCTGATGCCGAACTGGATGAACCCGGAGTACCTGCTGAACTGGCTGGGTGACTGGGCTCTCTGGGGAACGCTGATTGTGGTGTTCATCGAGTGCGGGGTGTTGTTCCCGATCCTGCCCGGTGACTCACTGCTGTTCGCCGTCGGCCTGTTCATCGCGCAGGGCACTATTCACGTCCCGCTGTGGCTGGCCTGCGTCCTGCTGACCATCGCCGCGTTCCTCGGCAACGTGTCCGGCTACTACATCGGCCGATTCCTCGGTACGTCGCTGTTCAAGAATCCGAACGCCCGGATCCTCAAACCGAAGTACATCGAGCAGACGCACGACTTCTTCGAGCGGTACGGCCCGCGGGCGCTGGTGATGGCCCGGTTCGTGCCGATCGTCCGGACGTTCATCACGATCGTCGCCGGCGCCGGCCGGATGGACCCGCGGAAGTTCTTCCTGTGGACCGGAGTCGGCGCGGTGATCTGGGCCCCGGGCATCACGCTGCTCGGGCACGCGCTCGGCAACGTCGAGTTCATCCACAAGAACCTCGAGGCCGCGCTGGTCCTGCTGGTGCTGATCTCGCTGATCCCCATGGTCGTCGAGTACTTCCTCGCCAAGCGCCGCAACCGCAACAACACAGGCAGCTCAGGCGGATCAGCCGCCGCGAAGCACGCTGCGCCGAAGCACGCCGTACCCAACGACTGAAGGTCAGTGGCCGAACGGGAAGTGCGGGTCTGACCACACGCAGTCGGTGCTGAGCAAGGACAGCTCGGCGATCTCGACCGGGCCGGTCAGCAGCGGGCCGACGACCTGACCGGATCCGAGTGAGCACGCCACCCGGATCCGGTCTGCCGCCTGGTACCAGACCAGCGCCCCCCGTGGCGCCGCCCCTTCACGGAGCAGGTCGTGGTGGTCGAGCCAGCCAACCGCATCGGCCGCGTCGTGCCAGCCGCTGTCGTGCGCATAACCGAATGCCATCCGCTGGAACTTCAGCGGCCAGTCCTGCCAGGCCGCCGAACCGACGCGTTCCAGCTGCCAGTTCAGCGCCGCCTCGGAATCCCGCGGGTTCGCCACCCGCGGAACGATCCGGCGCTCCACGGCAACCTCCCCCCAGGCCATAGGTTTCCCCCGATCCCCGTCCTCGGCCGGTGTGCCGTGGCATGAGGAGATCTTGGCTGAGGCGAATACAGCCGCCGTACATTAACCGGCTGCGGCGCCCGCTTCGGTTCCGGCCAGCATCCGGCGGCAGTCCGCCGCCGCGGCCTCGTTGCCCGCCTGCTGCCACACGCGCGCGGCGCGTTCGAGGGTACGGCGGGCGTGGTCGAGGCTGCCCGTGGACAGGTAAAGCTCGCCGAGGTGCTGCGCCGCGGCGCCCTCGACGCTGCGATCGCCGAGCCGGTGACCGATGTCGATCGCGTCCAGCAGCATCTTCCGGGCCGCGGCCACCTCACCGCGCTCCATCAGCGCCTGCCCGAGCAGCGCCCGGGTGTACGCCGCGCAGTGGTCGTCACCCATCCCGTCGAAGATCGCCAGCGCCTTCCGCAACTGCCGTACCGCGTCGTCGTGCCGCCCTTGATGGACCCGGAGATCCGCGATCCGTCGCCGTACCTTTGCCTCGCGGTGCGCGTCCACCCGCCGGACGGCGATTAGGAACGCCTGGGCCAGGTAGCGCCGGGCGGTGACCAGGTCGCCGCGAGCCAGCCAGACATTGGCGGCCGCCGTCCGGGCAAGCGCCTCCGCATTCGCGTTGCCGTCCTCGACGAATGCCTCGATCGCCTTCTCGTACTGCGCGAGCCCTTCGTCGCGCTGCCCACGTTCCCGCAACCAGGTGCCGAGTCCGACTGCAGCGATGCCTTCACCGAGCCGGTCGCCGACCTCGGCGAACAGCTGAGCGGCCGCGTCGAAGTGCCGCCGCGCGGTCTCCCAGTCGTCCTGGTACACGGCCAGCTGGCCAAGGTTCCGGTGCATGATCGCCTCGCCGTGGCGGTCCCCGCACTCGATCGCGCTCACCAAACCCTGCTGGTGCGAGCCGTTCCAGTCGTCGAACCCGGCTCGCATGTCCAGGTACGGCCCCCACGCCGCCGCGATCCGCCAGGCGTAGTCGTGCAGCCCGTTCTGCGCCGCGGCCCGGATCGCCGGCACGAACGTACTGCGTTCGCTGTCGAACCAGGCGACCGCATCGGTCTCGGTGAACGGCGACGGATCTGGCGCCGTCAGCGGTCCGGTGTGCTCGAGAACGCCGAAGTACTCGAAGGACATGGCGTTGTTGGCCCGCCGGATCTTGTTCAGGATCGCGTCGACCACGGTCTCGACGTCCCGGACCGCCTGCGCCTTCTGCTCGTCGTCGCCAACCCCGAGCGCGTGCAGCCGCAGTAGGTCGTGGACGCGGTAGCGCGCCGTACCGCGGTGGTCGACCGAGCTGATCCGGACCAGGTTGACCTCGATCAGCCGGTCCAAGCTCCGCCGTACCGCGGCCGGTGATGCGACCGCTTCCAGGGCACGCGCCGAGAAGACGCCGACCGCGAAGTGGCCAATCAGCCGGTACAGCCTGGCCTCCTCCGGGCTGAGCGCGTCGTAGCTCAGGTCCGCACTGGTCCGTACGGCGAGCTCACCGATGCTCAACTCGTCCAGCCGCGACGTCTCGTCCCGCAACCGCCGCGCCAGCTCCCGCGCACTCAGATCAGGCCGCTGCGCCAGCCGGCTGCCGACGATCCGGATCGCGAGCGGCAGGTTCCCGCACGCGGACAGGATCTCCTCGGCCTCCGGCGACGACCCGTCGATCCGCCCGGACCCAGCAACCGACGACAGCAGTACGGCGGCCTCGCGGTCGTCGAACGTGTCGAGCGGCAGGCTGTCCGCCCCGGCCAGGTCCATCAGCCGGTTCCGACTGGTCACTACTACTGCCGACGCGCCAGTACCGGGCATCAGCGGCGTCACCTGACCGGCGGTCGCCACGTCGTCGAGGATGATCAGCACCCGACGGCTGGCCAGCTCGGACCGCAGCATCGCGGACCGCCGCTCCGGGTCGGTAGGGATCGCGTGGTTGGGCAGGTTGAGGCTGACCAGCAGATCGGTCAGTGCGGTGGCCGGATCGCGCGGGTGCGTCGCGCCGTGCATGTCCAGGTAGATCTGCCCGTCCGGGAAGTACTCCCGGACCAAATGGCCCAGCCGTACGGCCAGCGACGTCTTCCCGGTCCCCGGTGCACCGGAGACGACAGCTACCGGAGGCCGCACCGGGTCACGGCCGCAGACCAAGTCGCGCAGCTGCTCCAGGTGCTCCTGCCGCCCACTGAAGTCGGCCAGGTCGAGCGGAAGCTGGCTGGGCGGTCGCAGCGGATCGGTGAGCTCCGGTGCCGCATACAGACCGGACTGGGTCTCCGGCTCCGGGCGTTCCGTGATCCGAGCTGACGGGATACCTGGATTCGGCCAGTTGGCGGAGCGGCCGTTCTCGGCCCGGGCACCGGCCGCCTCCAGCTCCGGACCAGGCTTGATGTCCAGCTCGTCGGCGAGCGTCAGCACTGCCTTCTGGTACGCCGCTCGCGCGTCACCGACCCGACCGGCCGCGAGCAGCGCGTCGACCAGACGGCGCCACAGCTGTTCGTCGTACGGATCGTCGGTGAGGCGGGCGCTCAGTAGTACAGCCGCACCACTCGCGTCGCCGTACTCGAGCCGCAGGTCCAGCAGGCTGTCGACCAGGCCGCGGTGCTGCGCTTCCAGGCGGGCGATCGAGCCCTCCCACGCGCCGGCATCGGCAGGTCCTCCAGTGGGCGACCGCGCCAGAGCGAGTGCGCGCGGGACAGGACCTGCATTGCCTGGCGGCCGTCACCGGCGTCCCGCAGGTGACCGCCCTCGGCCAGCAGCGACTCGAACAGGCTGGCGTCGAGCTCGTCGACGCCCACCTCGATGCTGTAGCCCGCGGCGGACGTGTCGATCGGCGCTGGCAGCCCGGCGTCTTGCAGCACGCCACGCAGGGCGCGGACGTACGTCCGGATGTTCGCGGTGGCCGACCGCGGCGGACTGCTCTCCCAGAGCGCGTCAGCGATCAGATCGGTCGAGACGAACCGGTTCGGGTGCAGCAGCAGAGTGGCCAGCAGTTGGCGCGGTTTGGCGGCCTTGAGCGGCTGGCCCTGGACGTGGACAAGCCGCAGAGGTCCGAGGATCGCGTACCTCAGACTGTCCACTCGTCCGACCTCTCCACTCTGGAACCGGCCTATCGTGTCATCCGGCCGCACCCGGCGGGAAGGCCGATGTACGCCGGATGTATCTCACTGCGGCACTGTTGACTTCAGGTACCGGGGGGAGGGCAGACCCGGGCGTGGCGACTTGACCGCCGTCACTCCGGGTCTGGCACTGGGAGAGAGTCCAGGATCGGGGGTCCTGGACTACGGGGAACCGGTGCCTACTGGCCACCGGTGAATGGCGGCTGTCCGTCCTGTGGCGCGGGGGAACCCGCAGGCGGGCCGCCCACCGGTGGCTCTCCCTGCCCCTGGTACTGCCCCGGCGGCGGGTACTGACCAGGCTGGCCCTGGTACGGCGGCTGCTGGTAGCCACCCGGGATCTGCTGCGGCGGGGCCTGGTAGTTGCCCTGGTCCCCCGGCATCTGCGGGTGGATCTGGCCCGACGACGGCGCACCCGGCTGCATCTGCGGCGGCGCCTGCTCACCGGCGACCGACCCGATCGTGCCGAACGAGACCTGCGGGACCGCGCGGACCTGCTCGTCCTTGACCTCGAAGTACCCGGCCTTCTCGAACTTGAAGCTGTTCGCGATGACGTTCGACGGGAACGCCTCGATCCGGGTGTTGTAGTCGCCGACGTTCGCGTTGTAGAACCGGCGGCCGGCCGCGATCCGGTCCTCGGTGTCGGTCAGCTCGCGCTGCAGACCGAGGAAGTTCTGGTTCGACTGCAGCTGCGGGTACGCCTCGACCGAGATCATCATCTGACGCAGCGCGCCGGACAGCTCACCCTCCGCCGCGGCCCGCTGCTCCGGGTTCGCGCCCTGCACGTTGACCGCCTGGGTGCGGAGCCGGGCGACCTCCTCGAACACGTGCCGCTCGTGCGCGGCGTACGCGCGGACGGTCTCGACCAGGTTCGGGATCAGGTCGTACCGGCGGTGCAGCTCGACATCGATCTGCCGCCACGACTCCTGGATCAGGTTCCGTTGCTTGACGAACCGGTTGTACGACGTGATCAGCATGATCGCCAGAATCACGACGACCACAACGATCGCGATGATGACCCAAACCATTCCGAGCTCCCGAGTGTTGGCAGTGCTGCCAGCGACTCTACGGGTACCTGGGTCCGCTGGGAGGTTGCTGCGCGCGGGGGTCGACGCCGGCGTAGTCGCGCCAGACGTACGGCGGGACGTTCTCGAGGACCTGCTGGAGCAGGGCGAGACGGTTCATCACCTCGGCCGGGTCCTGGTTGCCCTTGTCCCAGCCGACCAGCGAGTTCCCCTCCACCCGCCAGCCGATCTCGCCGCGGGCCAGCAGCAGCTCCATCATCCGCGGCGTCACCACCGCGTGCCCGAACCGCTCGTCGTCGGCCTTGACCCGGAACGCGCGGTTGAACTGCTCGCTCTCGAACTGGATGTCGCGGAAACCGAACGCGTTCGCCACCGCGCCGCCGAAGATTCCCTCGTGCGTCACCTCGAGGTGCGGCAACGCGCCCGGCAGCTGCATCACCACCACGCCGTACCGGTGCGTCGTCGTCTGCCGGCGGCCCTTCCCATCGGTCGTGTGGGTGTCGTAGCTGTAGTCGAAGGCAACCATCGGCCGCCCGTTGAACGGACCGGACAGGACGTTCTTGACCCGCCAGTTGTCGCCGGTCTGGAACGGCGTACCGCCCCATTGACCGGCGAGCGAGTCGTTGGTCGGTACGTACGACCAGCCTTGCTGGGCAGCGAATCCGGCGAACAGCTCCCGCCGCTTCTTGGCCCGGTAGTAGTTGAAGTAGAAGAGACCGCCGCCGACCAGGACGGCCAGCAGGACGATCAGAAGGGTGCTGCCCTGCATCAGCCGAGACCCAGGTCGTCGAGACCGAACACGGCCCGGTACTCCAGGCCCTCCGACTCCACCTTCTCGCGCGCACCGGTCGCCCGGTCCACGATCACCGCGACCGCGACCACCTCGGCGCCGGCCTCGCGCAGTGCCTCGACCGCGGTCAGCACCGATCCCCCGGTCGTCGAGGTGTCCTCGACCGCGAGCACCCGCCGGCCCTTCACGTCCGGGCCCTCGATCCGGCGCTGCAGACCGTGCGTCTTCTCAGCCTTGCGTACGACGAACGCATCGAGCGACCGCCCGTCCTGCGCGGCCGCATGCAGCATCGACATCGCGACCGGGTCCGCGCCGAGCGTCAGCCCGCCGACAGCGTCGTACTCCAGATCCTTGGTCAGCTCGAGCATCGCCGGACCGATCAGCGGCGCGGCCGCAGCGTCCAGCGTGATCCGGCGCAGATCGACGTAGTAGTCAGCTTCCTTCCCCGAAGCCAACGTCACCCGCCCATGCACAATCGCCTTCCCCTTGACCTGCTCCAGCAGTCCGTCCCGGTCGTAGCTCATGAGCGTTGAGCTTAGAACACAGGTCAGCTCACGACTTCTTGCTGACCTTCACGAGCTGACCGAAGGCCACCGAGCGGTCTGGGGAGTGGAAGAGGTCTTGGCAGGTGGTGAGGGTGATGATCGACTTGGTCGCGGGCTGTTGGGGCTTGCCGGGGACCGGGTCGAGGACCCAGGTGTCGGTTGGTTTGACGGTGAGGTCGTGGGGTGAGCCGTCCAGTTCGTAGGTGTAGACGGCGTCGGCGGTCTCGACGATGACCTGGTCGCCCTTGCGGAGGTCGAGCAGCTTGCGGAACGGCGAACCGTGCGTGACCCGGTGTCCGGCGATCGCGAAGTTACCCGGCTGACCGGGTAGCTGGGTCTGCGGGTAGTGCCCGATCCCGCGGGCCAGATCGTCCGCGTCGACACCCTCCACGACCGGCTTCTCCCAGTCGGCGCCGAACTTCGGGATCCGGAGCAGTACGAACGGCTTCCCGGTCGACGGCTTCACGGCTCCGGGGGTCTTCCACTGATTACGCAGCGAGTTCTCGGCCTTGCCCATCTCATGATTCGCGCTGATGCCGGTCCCGAGGTACTGCCAACCAACCCAGCCAAGCAGCCCGAGCCCGGCCACCAACAGCACAATCCCGAGCCATCTGACTACTCCCCGCATGCGACCAAGTATGCAGTTGGGCTGTAAAGGCTGTGCACGTCGTGTCGATGGACGGGGATGGTTGCCCGGGACGACGATGTGGTCATGAAGGCACTGGTCAAGGCCGAGGCGAAGCCGGGTCTGTGGTTGCAGGACGTCCCCGAGCCGAAGATCGAGGCCGACGAGGTCCTGATCAAGGTGCTCCGGACGGGACTGTGCGGGACCGATCTGCACATCCAGAACTGGGACCCGTGGGCGCAGAAGAACGTGCCGGTGCCGATGGTGACCGGGCACGAGTTCTGCGGCGAGGTGGTCGAGGCCGGTGTCGGCGTACGCGACGTCGCGGTCGGTGACCTGGTCAGCGGCGAGGGCCACCTGGTCTGCGGCCGCTGCCGCAACTGCCGGGCCGGCCGACGGCACCTGTGCATCAAGACGCGCGGCCTGGGCGTCCACGTGCCGGGCGCGTTCGCGGAGTACGTCGCTCTGCCGGCGAGCAACGCGTGGGTCCACAAGGACCCGGTCGACCTGGATGTCGCCGCGATCTTCGATCCGTTCGGCAACGCCGTACACACGGCTCTGTCGTTCCCGCTGGTCGGCGAGGACGTGCTGATCACCGGGGCCGGTCCGATCGGGGTGATGGCGGCGGCGGTCGCGCTGCATGCCGGTGCGCGGAACGTGGTGATCACGGACCTCTCGGAGTACCGGCTCGACCTGGCCCGGAAGATCGGCGTCACCCGCGCGGTGAACGTGGCGGAGGAGTCGATCGCGGACGCGCAGCGGAGCCTCGGCATGCGCGAAGGGTTCGACGTCGGGATGGAGATGTCCGGGCAGCCGAGCGCGCTGCGGGACATGCTGGCGAACATGACGCACGGCGGGAAGATCGCGATGCTCGGCCTGCCGTCGGACGAGATCGCGATCGACTGGGGCACGGTGGTGCTCAACATGCTGACGATCAAGGGCATCTACGGGCGCGAGATGTTCGAGACCTGGTACTCGATGTCGGTGATGCTGGAACGCGGGCTGGACCTGACCCCGGTGATCACCCACCGGTTCGGGTACGGCGACTTCGAGCAGGCGTTCGACGTTGCGCGACAGGGGCAGTGCGGCAAGGTGATCATGGACTGGACAGCTGAGTCTCTGGAGGAGAAGCACTGATGTTCGGACGGATGCGCGACGACCTGACGGCGACCATCGGCGAGATCCGGGACGCCGGGCTGTACAAGTCCGAGCGGGTGATCACCTCACCCCAGCAGGCGCTGATTTCGGTTGCATCAGGCAACGAAGTACTGAACTTCTGTGCGAACAACTACCTCGGCCTGTCCGACCACCCGGAGGTCGTCGCCGCGGCGAAGGAAGCCCTTGACCGGTGGGGCTTCGGTCTGTCTTCGGTCCGCTTCATCTGCGGCACCCAGCAGATCCACAAAGACCTGGAAGGTGCCCTGAGCAACTTCCTCGGGACCGAGGACACGATCCTCTACAGCTCGTGCTTCGACGCGAACGGCGGACTCTTCGAGACCCTGCTGGGCGCTGAGGACGCGATCATCTCCGACGAGCTCAACCACGCCAGCATCATCGACGGCGTACGGCTCTCGAAGGCCAAGCGCTACCGCTACAAGAACCGCGACATGGCCGACCTCGAGACCCAGCTGAAGGACGCCGCCGACGCGCGGTACCGGCTGATCGCCACCGACGGTGTCTTCTCGATGGACGGGTACGTCGCTCCGCTCGACGAGATCTGCGACCTGGCCGAGCGATACGACGCCCTCGTGATGGTCGACGACTCGCACGCGGTCGGTTTCGTCGGCCCGGACGGCGCCGGTACTCCGTCACTGTTCGGCGTGAAGGACCGCGTCGACATCGTCACCGGAACCCTTGGCAAAGCACTCGGCGGCGCTTCGGGCGGCTATGTCTCCTCCCGCCGCGAAATCGTCGAGCTCCTCCGCCAGCGCTCCCGCCCGTACCTCTTCTCGAACTCGCTCGCCCCGTCGGTCACGGCCGCGTCGTTGAAGGCCCTGGAACTCATTGGCAGCTCCAGCGACCTCCGCGACAAGCTGGCCGCCAACACCAAGCTTTTCCGCACCAAGATGACCGAGGCCGGCTTCAACGTCCTGCCCGGCGACCACCCCATCTCCCCCGTCATGATCGGCGACGCCGCCGAAGCCGGCCGCCTGGCCGACAAACTCCTCGACCTCGGCATCTACGTCATCGGCTTCTCCTACCCCGTCGTACCCCAGGGCAAGGCCCGAATCCGAGTCCAACTCTCCGCCGCCCACTCCACCGAAGACGTCGAAAACGCCATCACCGCCTTCACGGAAGCCCGCACCGCACTGGCGGAGTAGTTCATTCGGTTGGGGTCGTGGGTGGGTGGGGTGGGAGGCGCCGTTAGGGTTGCCCGGGTCCGCCCTGGGTGAGGAGCTTTATGCGCCAGATGCTGGTCGTTGTCGGAGTAGTGGGTTTGATCTGCGTCGCCGGGTGCGGAGCGGACAACGGGCCGGCCGTGACGGCGCCTTCGCCCGCGTCGTCGAGTCTGGCGTCGGTGGTCCCGCCTGCGTCGGGTGGGGAGTATCCGCGTCCGACGCCGAGCGCTCCAGTGCTGCCGGCGGCGCCGACAGCACTGAGCATTGCGGCCGCAGGGGCGAAGTACCTGCAGCTCACCCGGCCGTACAACGTGGCGCTGGAGCGGTTCGAGAAGGCGGCGAACGGCAACATGTCGCTGACGACTCTGCAGGCGAGGGCCAAGGCGGTCGCCGCGGCGAACCTGGCCGAGTCCAAGGCGCTGGCGTCCGTGACCTGGCCCAGCAGGGTCTCGGTTCAGATCCGCGCCCTGGCGAAGGCGGACGCCACCGCCCGACCCCATTGGCTCCTGGTCGCCGCCGCCGGCAGCAAGTCCGAGATGTCTCGGCAGGTAGACCTCGCCACGACCGCGGGCGACAAGGCGCCTTCGGCCAAGATTCGCCAGCTCCTCAGCCTCCCGAAGTACGACGAGAAGGACTACAGCTGAACTTGTCGGTGTCGTGCGCAAGGATGCCTGCATGGTGGTTCTGAGTGCGAAGGCGGTCAATCGGGCGACGCTGGCTCGACAGTTGTTGCTGGCGCGGGAGGACACCTCCGCGGTTGACGTGGTGGGGCGGCTGGCGGGGATGCAGGGACAGGAGCCCAAGCATCCGTACGTCGGGTTGTGGTCGCGGATCGACGGGTTCACCGAGGCGGAGCTGGATGGCGCCGTCGCGGAGCGGGACGTTGTGCGGGCGACGATGTTCCGGGGGACCTTGCATCTGGTGACCGCCGCGGATTACCTGCGGTTCCGGGCGACGGTTGCGCCTGTGCTCGAGGCAGGGTTGAAGGTCTTGGCCGATCGCGGTGCGGGGCTGGAGCCGGACAAGGTGGTTGCGGCGGCCGGGAAGTTGCTGCTCAAAGAGCCGCTCACCTTCACCGAAGTGCGGGATGCCTTGCAGCAGCAGTTCTCTGACGTGAACGAGCGGGCGCTCGGGTTCTGCACACGGATGCTGGTTCCGCTGGTGATGTATCCGGCGGACGTGCGGTGGTCCTGGACGGCGAACTCGCGGTTCACGCCGGCCGAGGAGTGGATCGGGAAGAAGCTGCACAAGCGCGCCGAGGCCGCCGAGTTGGTGACGCGATACCTGGCCGCGTTCGGGCCGGCCACGCCGGCGGACTTCCAGACCTGGTCCGGCCTGCAGAAGGCGAAGCCGTTGTTCGACGGGCTCGAGCTGGAGACCTTTTCCGACGAGGCCGGCAAGACGATGTACGACGTACCGGATGGACCGCGCCCTGATCCGGAAACGCCGGCGCCGGTGCGGTTCCTGCCGGAGTTCGACAACGTGCTGCTGTCGCACGCGAAACGGGAGCGGATCATCGCGGACGAGCACAAGCCTGCCGTGTTCACGAAGAACCTCCGGGTCAAAGCGACGTACACCGTCGATGGTCTGGTCGCCGGGCTGTGGACAACCGAGAAGAAGCGTGGTGTGGCGACTCTCACGCTCACTCCGTTCGGCAAGATGTTGAAGAAGACGCAGGCCGAGCTTGAGCGGGAGGGCAGCGCGTTGCTCCGGTTCCTCGAGCCGGATGCCAAGTCCTACGAATTGGTTACTGCAGGTTAATGAGGTTGTTGTCACACGTCGGATGACTGGGCCAGAAACCCTTTGCCGGGTGGAATGGGTAGATGAGCACAGTCCCCTCCATCACTCTGGACAACGGCGTCGAGATCCCGCAGCTGGGCCTGGGGGTCTGGCAGGTCGAGGACGCGATCACCACCGACGTGGTGACCTCGGCGTTCGAGACCGGCTACCGGCACATCGACACGGCCGCGATCTACGGCAACGAGCGCGGCGTCGGGCGGGCGATCGCGTCATCCGGTATCCCGCGTGACGAGCTGTTCATCACCACCAAGCTGTGGAACAACGACCAGGGCTACGACAGCACGCTGGCCGCGTTCGACCAGAGCCTGGAGAAGCTCGGCCTCGAGTACGTCGACCTGTACCTGATCCACTGGCAGTCGTTGCAGCGGGACCTGTACATCGACACCTGGAAGGCGTTCGAGCAGCTGTACGCCGACAAGCGGGTGCGCGCGATCGGCGTTTCGAACTTCCACGAGCCCGCGCTGCGGCGGATCTTCGAGGAGACCACGATCCGGCCCGCGGTGAACCAGATCGAGCTGCACCCGGCGCTGCCGCAGGACGAACTGCGCGCGTTCAACGCCGAGAACGACATCGTCACCGAGGCGTGGAGCCCGCTGGCGTCCGGCGAGCTCCTGGGGAACCCTGCGCTGCAGTCGATCGGCGAGAAGTACTCCAAGTCGCCCGCGCAGGTGATGATCCGCTGGCACCTGCAGCTCGGCAACGTGGTCATTCCGAAGTCCGTCACCCCGAGCCGGATCAAGGAGAACTTCGAAGTCTTCGACTTCCGCCTCGACAACGACGACATGGCCACCATCGCCGACCTGGAATCCGGCAACCGAACCGGCGGCCACCCCGACATCTTCGGCTGAAGCATCACGCACCACACCCAGCCCACCCTCCGGCGGCGAACCCTCCAACTCAGTGGGCATCCCCTCAGCTGGAGGGTTGCCCACTGAGAATCTGAGGGGGCAACCCTCCAACTCAGTGGGCAAGCCTCACAGCAGGTCGAGGAAGCGGGACAGGACTGGGGAGCGGTTGTCGGGGGACCAGGCTACGGAGAGTTGCCAGGGTGGTAGGTCGTCGGACAACTCGCGGTAGACGACGGTGTCCGGGTTCGACGGGGGTGTCGGGCTGATCAGCAGGGAGATCCCGAGTCCGGCCGCGACCAGCGAGACGATGGTCTGTACGTCGGCCGCCTCCTGCTCGATTCGCGGTGTGAAACCGGCCGCCCGGCAGAAGCCGACGATCGTGTCGTGTACGGCGGGACCGCTCGGCCGCGAGTAGAACACGAACGGCTCGTCCGCCAACTCCGCCAACCGAAGCCGCTTCCGCCGAGCCAACCGATGCCGAGCCGGCAACACCACCACCAACGAGTCCTCCGCAACCACCCGCGAAGCCAACCCCGGCCCAAGCTGTACGGCGGCAGTCCCGCCAACCGCCGTACTCGGGCGTAGTAGGCCCACGTCGATGCGCCCATCGCGGAGGGCCTCCGTTTGGCGAAGGGTGGTTGAGGACTCGAGGTCGAGGACTACCTCGGGGTACGCCTGCCGGAAGGCGCTGAGGAGTCGTGGCAGGATCTCGAAGGTTGCCGACTGCACGAATCGCAGCCGCAACGTCCCCAGCTCACCGCGTTGCGTCCGCTGCGCCGCGCGTACCGCTTCGTCCGACCGTCTCAGCAAGTCCTGCGCCTCGGCCAGGAACGTCTCCCCCGCGGCCGTCAGCACGAACCGCCGCTTCACCCGAGCGAACAACTCCACCCCGAGATCGCGTTCCAGCGCAGCGATCTGCCGACTGAGCGACGGCTGGGTCAGATGCAGCCGCGTCGCCGCACGCCCCACGTTCATCTCGTCGGCCACCACCACGAACGACCTCAGCTGCCGCAGTTCCATCCCTCAATCATGCACCAGACACATCAACTCCGCGCAGAACTTTCATTGGACGTATCAACGTCCCGATTCCTACTGTCGAAGGGTCGAAAGGAACCACTGTGCAATACGTACCGTTCTCCGTGATCAAGTCGATCCACGCACAGACCCACTCCGCCACACCGAACGCCCCCGTCCGGCCCTATGTCCCGAAGCGCCACCCGATCCGCGACGCCGTACGCCGCTGGCAGCAGCGCCGCACGCCCGCCCCGGCAACCCCATCCGTCCCGGCCGCGCCGGCCACTCCGGTTGCGACGCCCGCCCCGCGCACCCTCGAGGTGAACCCGATCGGCTCCGCGGCCGAACGTGGCGGTGAGCTGACCCTGCTCGGCTCTGCGGCAGAACGCACCGTCGAGCTGACGCTGGTCCCCGCTGTGGCAGAAGGCGGGAGCGAGCTGTGCGAAGCTGACGTTCGTGATCGAGGTACGACGCCTGCGGGTGTTGCGCGCGCTTGCTGACCACGGGACCGTGACCGCGGCCGCCGAGGTACTGCACCTGACCCCCTCGGCGGTCTCGCAGCAACTGGCCGCGCTGGAGTCCGAGGTCGGCCAGGAGCTGCTCGAACGCCGCGGTCGGCGGGTCGCGATCACCTCCGCCGGCCGCCTGCTGCTCGAACACACCGACACGATCCTCGCCGAGGTCGAACGCGCCGAGGACGCGATGCGTCTACACGCGAACGGTGCCAATGGCGAGGTCCGCGTGGTCGCGTTCGCCACCGCGATCACCCTGCTGGTCGCGCCGGCTCTGACCCGGCTCCGCGAAACCACTCCTGGCCTCGACCTCGTCGTCCGCGACGCCGAAGGTCACCAGGGCATCACCCATCTGCTCGACGGCGACGCAGACCTCGCGATCGCGGTCGAGCACCGCGGCTCACCCCGTCCCGGCGACCGCCGCCTGGTCCGGATCCCCTTGTACGCCGAGCCTTTCGTCGCCGTCCTCCCACCGACGCACCCGGCCGCGGACCAGGACACGATCGACCTGGCGATGCTCACCGACGACGACTGGGTGATGACCGCGCCCGGCAATCCGATCCGCGACGTCGTCGTACTCGCCTGTGAACAGGCCGGCTTCCAGCCGCGGATCGTCCACCAGTCCGACGACTTCCGCGCAGTTGCGGCCCTGGTCGCGGCCGGTGGCGGGGTCTCGCTCGTCCCACGACTCGCCGTACCCGAGCCGACGCTCGCACTGATCCGCCCGTTGTCCGCGCCGGCCCCGACCCGCCGGGTGTACGCCGCCGTGCGCGCAAGCCGAGCCGATCACCCGCTGATCACCGCAACCCTCGCCGTCCTGACCGAGGTCGCCGAGAAGCTCTGAACGAGACCCGGCACCGATCAGCCGAGAAGCTCTGAGCGAGCGCCAACCATCAAGATCAGTTGGAGATCACCACCGTCTTCCGGATCAACTCGGCGTCGTCGACCGCCCCGAGCAGGTACGCCGCAACATCCGCCCGCGTCATCGAGAACCCACCCCGCACCGTCCCCTCGGTGTTGCTACGAAACGTCCCTTTCGCAGCACCATTCGTCAGCCGAGGCGGACAGGCAATGGTCCAATCCAGCGAGCTCGCCCCGACCAGCTCCTCCATCCGGCGAGCATCCGCAAACGACTCCCGCAGGATCCGTTGCAGGATCGGCTTCACCACGTACTTCGTCACCGGCCCATCCCCCGTGCTGTGAATCCCGGCCACACTCACCACCAGGAACCGTCGTACGCCGCTCTCACCCATGGCCCGCAAGATGCTCTGAGCACCGCCCGTCAGCACATCGCTCGCCCCTGACGGCCGCGGCCCGAGCGCGGACAGTACGGCGTCCTGTCCCTCGAGGACCGGCGCGATCGCCTGCGGATCCATCGCATCAGCCGTCACCACCTCGGCCAGCCCACCGGCGACCCCGGCCCGCGCTGCGACCAGTCGGAGCTCCGGCAACGCCACCTGCAGACTCGATCCCTCGCGCACGACCGCCGTCACCGCATGCCCGGCCGCCACACCCTGGCGCACCAGCTCGGTCCCGATCCGGCCGGACGCCCCGAACACCACCAGCTTCATCGTTGCCCCTCAAGGTTAGTAAACACTCACTCACCATGGTTAGTGAACACTCACCAACCTGTCAAGGTAGGCTCCCGAACATGGGGACCAGAGACGAGATCCTGGACGCGGCCGCAGAAGTTCTGCGGACACAGGGGTTCGCGCGGGCGACGACCAAGTCGATCGCCCAGGTCGCCGGATACTCCGAAGCCGCGCTGTACAAGCACTTCGCGGACAAGGCTGCGATCCTGCTCGCGGTCCTGCACGAGCGGATGCCCACGCTCCCCGGCTCACTCAAAGAGCTGATCGGCAGCCCCGGATCGGGGACGGTCGGTACCAACCTGACCAGGCTGACCCGGATCGCCGTCGACTTCTACATCGAGGGATTCCCGATCCTGGTCTCGCTGTTCTCGTCGCAGGACCTACTGACCGCACATCGCCGGCGGATGCAGGAATTGAACGCAGGACCGCACAAGGCGCAGGAAGGCCTGGTCCGCTACCTGCAGGAAGAGCAGAAGCTCGGCCGCGTCCGTCGTGCCGTCGATGTCGAAGCCGCTGCGGCGCTGCTCTTCGGCGCCTGCTTCCAGCGCGGCTTCGAGGTGAACTTCGCCGGCCTCACGCCGTCCAACGAGGAGCTCAACGCCTACGCCGGCGCGCTCAGCAGGACCCTCTACGAGTCCCTCCGCCCGATCCCGCTCAAGCGCGGCGTCGGCCGTCCAGGCCCACGGTCGAAACCCGCGCGATGAGCGCTCGCGGGATGAAGCGCGTCCCGGCAACGATCAGCTTGTAGCGGCGACTGGGGATCGAGATCGCCTTGCCGCGCATCAGGTCCTTCCAGGCCGCGTCGACCACGTCGGTCGCGTCCAGCCACATGAACGACGGGATGATCGTCTTGTCCATCCCCATCCGCTCGTGGAACTCGGTGTGCACGAACCCCGGGCAGAACGCCATCACCGCAACGCCCTTGGAGTGCAGCTCGACCGCAAGCCCGGCGGAGAAGCTCGTCACCCAGGCCTTGTGCGCGCTGTAGCTTCCCCGCTGCAGGAACCCGGCCACCGACGACACGTTGATCACCGCGCCCGACCCCCGCTCGATCATCGGAAGTACGGCGGCATGCGTAAGCCGCAGTACCACTCGGACGAGCAGGTCGAGCTGCTTCTCCTCGACCTCGATCGGGTTCGCCCAGAACGGCTTCTTCTGACCGAAGCCGGCGTTGTTCACCAGCACCTCGATCGGGCCGGTCCGGAACCGCTCCTCGACCCGGGCCAGATCATCGGAGTCGGTCAGGTCGGCGGCGAGTACCTCGCACTCGACACCGTGCAGCCGGGTGATCTCGGCGGCGACCTCCTTGAGGCGCGCCTCGTCCCGCGACACCAGCACGAGGTCGTACCCCTCCAGCGCCAGCTTGTCCGCGAACGCGCGGCCGATCCCGGTCGCCGGTCCGGTGACGAGCGCAGTCGGCATGTTCTCCGTCCTCCCGTAGGTACTACCGTCCTCAGTCTGTCACCTACCCTGGTCGAGTGCTGGCGGACATCGACACCTGGGTTCTCGATCTGGACAACACCCTCTACCCCGCCCGCTCCGCGCTGGCCGAGCAGCTCACGCACGGCATCCTGTCGACGATCGCGCAGTACTACGAGACCGACCTCGCCGGCGCCCGTCGAATCCAGTCCGAGCTGGTGGCCGAGTACGGCACCTCGCTGCGCGGCGCGATGGTGACCGGGACCATCGACCCGCACGAATTCCTCGACTTCGAGCGCCGCATCGACTACTCGGTGATCGGCCCGGATCCGCTCCTCGCGACCGCACTCGACGCACTCCCCGGCCGCCGGTACGTCTACACGAACGGCTCGGCGTACCACGCCGACCAGGCACTCAGCCGGCTCGGACTGACCGACTGCATCGACGGCGTCTTCGACATTCTGGCCGGCGAGCTGATCCCGAAGCCGTACGCCGAGAGCCTCGACGCGTTCCTCCAGTTGTACGACGTCGATCCCGCCCGGGCCGCGATGTTCGACGACCTCGAGGTCAACCTCGCGCTGCCGCACGAACGCGGGATGACCACGGTCTGGGTGACCGACGGGACGCCGTACGAACAGGTAGCCGAACGGCGATGGCGGACGGCTGACGTCCGGACCTTCCTGGCGACCCTTGACGTCTGATGAATCGCGCAGCAGCGCTGGCACTGTAGGCGGGACGGTGTCGGACGTGACCTGGAGTGGTCTGAGGACTTACTCTTCGGGGAGGAGGTGACGAATGGCTGCTACGGACAAGGCGCTGGCCGGTCTGCGTCAGATGATCGCGTCCGGCGAGCTCGGACCGAGGGCGAAGTTCCCGCCGGAGCCCGAGCTGTGCGAGCACCTGGGGGTGTCGCGCAGCTCGTTGCGCGAGGCGGTCCGGTCGCTGGCCGCGCTCGGCGTGATCGAGTCCCGGCACGGGTCCGGTACGTACGTCTCGGCGCTTGAACCGGCCGCGATCATCAGCCGGTTCTCGCTGTCGGTCGAGCTGATCCCGCTCGAAGGGCTGCTGGAACTACTCGAGGTACGCCGGGTGCTCGAGTCGCACGCGACCGCCGCCGCGGCCGCTCGTCAGGACCCGGAGCTCGCGGCCCAGCTGAGCGCGATCCTCGACCGGCTCGAGTCGACCACCGACGCGACCGAGATCCAGCAGCTCGATGCCGAGTTCCACGGCGCGATCTGCACGGCCGGCGGCAACTCGACGGTCACCGCGCTCACCGACGTGATTCGCGGCCGCGGCGGCCACTACCGGATCTTCGAGCCCGGCGCCGACTTCGACGCGATCAAGCAGACCAGCGACCGTGGCCACCGCGCGATCCTCTCCGCGATCACCAGCCGCGACCCCGCGGCCGCAGCCACCGCAGCCTCCGCCCACATCGCCCAAACCGAACTCTGGCTCCGAGCCCTCCGCCCGGTCCCCCAACCCGCCCTGCCATGACCTGGAACCTGCGCCCCGCCACACCAACCGACCTAGAGGACCTCGTCGAGCTCCGCGCTGTCGTCATGCGCCCAGACCTCGAACGTCTCGGCCGGTACGACGCACATCGGGTCCGGCAACGTCTGCGGGACTCGTTCGTCCCCGAGCACACCCGGATCATCGAGGTCGGCGGCGAGCTCGCCGGTTCGATCACCGTCCGGCCGGCCGACGACAAGCGATGGCTGGAGCACTTCTACCTCGCCCCGCATCACCAGGGCCAGGGCCTCGGCTCCGCAGTACTGCGCTCCGTCCTGGACCAGGCCGACGCGCCCGTCTGGCTGAACGTCCTCCAGGGCAGCCCAGCGCGCAAGCTGTACGAACGCCACGGCTTCGTCGTGGACAGCGAGGACCCGATCGACGTCTTCATGGTCCGGAAATTTCTCTGAGCTGTCGAGATCTTGCGCGACGATCGTCGTGTGCATAACCTCCAGACAATTCGTCCGGGAGGGGATCCGCCGATGTCTCGTACGCACTTGCTTGCGGTCGGCCTGACGACAGCACTCGTCGGTGCTCTGCTCACTTCTCAACCAGCCTCCGCACATCCAGCGCCGCAGATCACCCGGGCCGGGCTCAACCCCGCGCTCGTGACCGGCCGCGGCGCCGACGTACCGTTCGTCGAACAGGAGGCGGAGAACGCCGCCTTCACCGGCGAGAAGATCGGCCCGGGGCGTGACGCCTACACGTTGCCGGCAGAGGCCTCCGGGCGGACCGCCGTACGCCTGCAGCCCAAGCAGTACGTCGAGTTCACGCTCACCCGACCGGCCAACGCGCTGACGTTGCGGTACAGCATCCCGGACGCGCCGGGCGGCGGCGGAATCACCGCGCCGCTGGACGTTTCGGTCAACGGGAAGCACAAGCGGACGATGACGCTGACGTCGCAGTACGCCTGGCTGTACGGGATGTATCCGTTCTCCAACGACCCGAACGTCGACCCGATCCCGGGCTGGTGGAAGCCCGAACCGGACCCGGTCGCCAAGCCGTTCCGGCCGAACCACTTCTACGACGAGCAGCGCGTGATGCTGGACCGGACGTACCAGGCCGGCGATCGCGTCCGGTTCGCCGTACCGCGGACAACTGCGGCGGCGTGGACTGTGCTCGACGTCGCGGACTTCGAGCTCGTGAAGGCGCCGTTGAAGCAGCCGTCGAGGTCGCTCGATGTCCGGCTGTTCGGTGCGGACCCGACCGGACGGCGTGACGCTGCGCCCGCGATCGAGCGCACGATCGCTGCAGCTCAACGGATCGGTTGGTCGGTGTTCATCCCGGCCGGCACCTTCCAGGTCAACCGGCACATCGTCGTCGACAAGGTCACGATCCGCGGCGCCGGCAACTGGTGGACGATCATCAAAGGCAAGGTCCTCCCGCTCGCCCAGCCCGCGCCGGACCAGTCGGTGCACAGCGCGCCCGGGTTCTACGGCAAGTACGCCGCCGATGGTGGGAGTACCGGCGTACACCTGTCAGACTTCGCGATCGAGAGTGATGTCCGGGAGCGGATCGACACCGACCAGGTGAACGGTATCGGCGGTGCGATCGGCGGCGGCTCGACGATCGAGAACCTGTACCTGCATCACACCAAGGTCGGCATCTGGCTCGACGGCCCGATGAACGGTCTACTGATCCGCAACAACGTCATCACCGACGCGGTTGCCGACGGCATCAACCTGCACCTTGGTGTGTCCAACGTTCGTGCGACCAACAATTTCGTCCGCAACAGCGGCGACGACGGCCTGGCGATGTGGTCGGAGTCGAACACTTCCGGTCTGGTCAATCACGACAACGTTTACGACCACAACACTGTCCAGACCCCCGTGCTCGCGAACGACATCGCGATCTACGGCGGACGCGACAACGCGGTCACCGACAACCTGGTCGCGGACCCGATCCGCGAGGGCAGCACGCTGCACGCGGGCTCGCGGTTCAACGCGACGCCGTTCGAAGGGACGCTGACGTTCGCCCGGAACACCACGGTCCGCGGCGGTCCACGTGATCTCAACTGGGATATCGGCCTGGGCGCGATCTGGCTGTACGCCTTACAGTCCACGATGTCGGGGAAGATCGAGATCACCGACAGTTCGTTCCTGGACTCGACGTACAACGCGATGATGTTCGTCGTCGACTGGCCGGTGAAGGACGACTACGGGATCACCAACGTTGCCGTCCGCAACATCAAGGTCGACGGCACCGGGACGAACGTGGTGAACGCCCGGGTCGGTGGCGGGGCGACGTTCGAGAACGTCGACGCTCGGAACGTCGGTGCGCCGTTCGTCAACAACTGCGGCACGTTCCACTTCACCGGGACACCGGAGTTCGAGTTCCGGGACCTGGGCGGCAACGACGGCGGCTGGACCGGCGCGACGTGGTGCGAGGACCGCCCCGCCGTCGTACCGCCCCCGCCGCCGTCACCCTGGAACTAGGCGCCGTCGCCCTGGAACTAGGCGAACCGCCAGCCCATCACAATCACCCGATCTCGGCCGGTTCCTGCTTGGCGGCCTGCAGATTCGGCGATTGTGATGGCGTGGCGGTCCGGAACGCCCACACCAGCACGATCGCCCCGACCAGCACGATGCCCCCGGCGACCAACGCGGCGATGTGCATCGCGTGAACGAAGGCGTCGTTCGCGGTCTTCACCAGGTCGGGGCGGCCGAGGGTGCTCGCCACGTGTCGGGTCGCCTCGGCGGATTCGCCGGCGCCAGCCGGTAGACCGGTCAGCGAGGACGCGATCCGGTGCTGGTACGTCGACGAGACGACCGTACCGAGGATGGCGACACCGAGAACGCTGCCGACCTGGCGTAAGGCGTTGTTGACCGCCGAGCCGGCACCCATCCGATCCAGCGGAAGGGCTGCCATCACGGCCGCCGTGGTGGGTGCGGTGGTCATACCGATGGCCAGACCAACGAACTCACCGACTACGCCGATCCAGAACAGCGGGGTGTCTACGTCGTACAACAGATTGAGCCCGAAGCACGCGGCGAGCGTGAAGACCGCCGTACCCGAGACCCTGGCGACGCCGAACCGGGCTGCCAGTCGGGCGCCCAACTGTGAGCCGATGATGACACCGGTTGCGGCAGGCAACGACATCAGGCCGGCGTGCAGGGCGCTCATCCCGCGAGCGCCCTGCAGGTAGAAGGCGAGGTAGAAGCTCTGGCCAGTCAGCGTGAGGAAGACGACCGCCAAGGTGAAGTTGCCGGCCGCGAAACGGCGGTTCTTGAACAGGCGCGGGTCGAAGCTCGGCTGGTGTTCGCGCCACTCGGAGTAGACGAACCCGGCCAGCAGGACGAGACCGGCGATGATGCTGCCCCAGACCTGCCAGCGGTTCCAGCCACCTTGGTGGCCGCCTTCGATCAGCCCGTACGACAGACCGAGCAGACCGAGGGTGGACAGGCTGAGGCCGAGTGGGTCGAGACGGCGGCGCTGCGGGCTACGCGGATTCGGGAGGACGAGGGCGGCGCCGATCAGGCCGAACGCGACCAGCGGCAGGTTGATGGTGAAGACCGAGCCCCACCAGAAGTGGTCGATCAGCAGGCCGCCGAGCACGGGGCCGACGGCGACACCGACTCCCGCCGACGAACCCCAGACCGCGATCGCGGCGGCCCGCCGCTCCGGCGGGAAGGTCCAGCCGATGATCGCCATCGACGGCGGCATGATCAGCGCGCCACCGAGGCCCATGGTCGCGCGGGCCAGGATGAGCGCGGACGGTCCGGTCGCCCAGGCAGCCCACGCCGACGAGGCGCCGAAGATCAGCAGGCCGAGCATGAGTATGGTCCGGTGGCCGTAGCGGTCACCGAGCGCACCGGCCAGGAACAGCGCGGTGGCGAACAGCAGCGAATAGATGCCGACGGCCCACTGCAGCTGGCCGGGCGTGGCGCCGAGCCCGTTGACCGGGTCGGCGAGGCGTTCGAGAGCGATACCGAGGACGGTTGAGTCGATCCAGATCAGGACGGCCGAGACGACCAGGATCAGCAGAATGCGGCGTTGCCGGGTTGGGCTTACTTGGGGGTCGATCGCAGACACGAAGTCTCCTATGATTGACAGGACCCTGACGAGGTTTACATCGTCCTCGATTGACAGGAACCTGTCAATCTCCTTTTTCGTGTCTCTTCGCAGGCCGGGCAGAATGGGCAGCATGGACCCCTACCAGGACGACGGCTGTGTGACGTTCCTTGTCCGGCACGCCTGGCTGAGCATGCGTTCCGTGCTCGCCGAGGCGCTCGATGAGCACGGGCTGTCGGTGCAGCAGTACGGCACGCTGCTGTGCGTGCGGGAGGAGCCCGGCCTGACGGTCGCCGACGTCGGGCGGGTGGTCGGTACGACGCGGCAGTCCGCGAACGAGCTGCTCACCGGGATGGAGCGGGCCGGCCTGGTCGAACGGCGGCCGAACCCGAAGGACCGCCGTACCCAGCAGATCCACCTGACCAAGGCCGGCGCGGGCAAGCTGGCCGAGGCGACGCCGGCGATCCGCAAGGTCGAGGACGAACTCGAGGCGTCGTTCAGCAAAACCGACCGGGCCACCGCGCGAGCCTGGCTTGCGCACATGGTCACGGCGATCGAAGGTTGAGGGATGCGCGCACACGCTGAGCGGTTGGACGGTCTGGGTACGACGATCTTCGCCGAGATGTCCGCGCTCGCGGTGGCGACCGGGTCGGTCAACCTCGGCCAGGGCTTCCCGGACCGCGACGGACCGGACTCGTTGCTGGCGGACGCGATCGCGGCGATCCGGGCGGGCGCGAACCAGTACCCACCGGCTCGCGGCGTACCCGCGCTCCGGCAGGCGATCGCCGATCACCAGAAGCGGTTCTACGACCTCACGTACGACCCGGACACGGAGGTCCTGGTCACCACCGGCGCCACCGAGGCGATCGCGGCCGCACTGCTCGCATTCGTCGAGCCGGGTGACGAGGTGATCGCGCTCGAGCCGTACTACGACTCGTACGCCGCCGGGATCGCGTTCGCGGGCGGCCGCCGGGTCCCGGTGACGTTGCGCGCACCGTCGTACCGTCTGGACCTCGACGAGCTGCGGGCCGCGGTCACCCCGCGGACCAAGGTGCTGCTGATCAACTCGCCGCACAACCCGACCGGCACCGTCCTCACCGACGACGAGCTCCGGGGCATCTGCGCGGTCGCGATCGAGCACGACCTGGTCGTCATCACCGACGAGGTCTACGAACACCTGGTGTACGACGGACTTGAGCACCGGCCGTTGGCGTCGTACGACGGGATGGCGGAGCGGACCGTATCGATCAGCAGTGCGGGGAAGACGTTCGCGGTCACCGGCTGGAAGATCGGCTGGGTCACCGGCTCGGCGGAGGTCGTCACGGCGGTAACCACCGCCAAGCAGTTCCTGACCTTCACCTCGGGTGCGCCCTTCCAACCCGCGGTCGCGAATGCGCTTGCCCTAGGCAACGACTACTTCGACGCCCTGCGCGCCGATCTCCAGTCCCGCCGCGACCTGCTGTCCAACGGCCTGGCCGACCTCGGCTTCGAGGTCCACCGCCCGGCCGGCACCTACTTCGTCACCACCGACATCCGCCCCCTCGGCCACACCGACGGCATCGCCTTCTGCCGAATGCTCCCCGAACGAGCCGGCGTAGTAGCCATCCCCCACCAAGTCTTCTACGACCACCCCGACCCCGGCCGCCCCCTAGTCCGCTGGGCCTTCTGCAAACAACCCGAAGTACTCGAAGAAGCCCTCGCCCGCCTAACGAAACTCTTCCGCTGACCGCAGCCAGACACCCAACAGGCAGCCCCGAAGTGTGACATACTGGCGACAGCTCGCCAGGTGCTGCTTGGAGAGAAGTGAAGCTGGGATTCCCACCGGATGATGGGGCCCAGCTTTCGCGTTTCTAGCGGACCGTCAACTGATGGACGGCAACCACATCGGACAGGGCCAGCAACCATCGCGGCTCTCCCAGATTGGCCGCCGTCACCGCGCCGGCAATCGCGTAGAACAGGTGCTCAAGGCAACACCGCCGAGCACGTTCCTGCTTCTGCCGTTGAACCGGGCTACCAACCACAACAATCGCCACGATGTCGAGACCAGCAACGGTTCCTGCGATCGCATACCTCCGCTTGGCCGATTCAGCGACCCAGTGAAGCCGCACAACCTTCCGCTCCGTGAGCGCCCGAAGTTCGTCCCTGAGGCCCTCAATTGCAGCATGGTCGGCGATGACCGCCGCGAGCGTATACGCGCCCGGCTGCCGATCGTCGCCGACCAGAACGGACTCGTCGATCCACGCACTCACGGCCAGATCTGAGGCGGATGAATTGGACACCACCGGATTGTGCAGGAGTTGGCGGCCGTGTGCTGGGCGCTATCCACAGGGTCGGCGGGGCAACCTGGGGCATTGCGGGGCAGATCGGGGTCAGCGGGTTTGGAACCAGGATTTGGTGGGGCGTTGGAGCATTAGGAGTAGGAGGGTGGCGTGGATGGCTAGGCCTAGGAGGCTGGCGGGGAGGGCCATGATGCCGCCGGCTATGCCTAGGGCGGCTACGGCGATCAGCATGTAGCGGGACCAGCGGTGGCGTTTGCGGAGGTAGAGGGCTGGGACGAGGTAGATGACCGCGCAGACCAGGGCCGCCGCCACCGCGACGGGTGTGTTGTCGCGTGAGCCGGTGAGTACTTCGGAGATCTGGGCGCCGGCTGAGGTGAGGGTGAGGATTGCCAGCAGGAGGCACATCGCGCCCAGGCCGATGGCGATCACCGAGGCGATCGTGACCTGTTTGGGTGGGGTCTGCTGGTAGGCGTACGTGTCCGGAGTCGCACCGAACAGACCGCTGTACGGTCCAGGTCGTCCCTCGCCCGGCAGATCGCCGCGCTGCTCACTCATAAGTTCCTTCCAACTGCCCCTGCCCCGATCCTCCCAGATCGCCCAAACAGGGCCGAGACAGCAGTCGGGGCCCGGTTGTCTCAACCGGGCCCCGGAACTGTCAGATGCCGGACACCTCGAGGGCGTCCTTGGCCTCGCTGAGGGTCACCTTGACGGTCTCGCCGTCGCGGATCGAGCCGTCGAGCAACCCACGGGCGAGCTCGTCGCCGATCGCGGACTGGACCAGCCGGCGGAGCGGGCGGGCGCCGTACACCGGGTCGTAGCCGGTCATCGCCAGCCACTCCATCGCGCCCTCGTCCACGTCCAGCGTGATCCGCCGGTCGACCAGCCGCCGCTGCAACGCGGCGATCTGCAGAGCGACGATCTTGGTCAGTTCCTCACTGCCGAGCGCGTCGAACAGCACGATCTCGTCCAGCCGGTTGATGAACTCCGGCTTGAACGACTGCCGCACCACGGCCATCACCTGGTCGCGCTTGGCCTTGTCGTCCAGCGACATGTCGGCCAGGTACGCCGAACCCAGGTTGCTGGTCAGGATCAGGATCACGTTGCGGAAGTCGACCGTACGGCCCTGGCCGTCGGTCAGCCGACCGTCGTCCAGCACCTGCAGCAGGATGTCGAAGACCTCGGGGTGGGCCTTCTCAACCTCGTCCAGCAGGATCACCGAGTACGGACGGCGACGGACAGCCTCGGTCAGCTGGCCACCCTCCTCGTACCCGACGTAGCCGGGCGGGGCACCGACCAACCGCGAGACGCTGTGCTTCTCGCCGTACTCCGACATGTCGATCCGGACCATCGCCCGCTCGTCGTCGAACAGGAAGTCGGCAAGCGCCTTCGCCAGCTCGGTCTTGCCGACACCGGTCGGACCGAGGAACAGGAACGAACCAGTCGGCCGGTCCGGGTCGGAGATGCCGGCCCGAGCCCGCCGTACGGCGTCGCTCACGGCCTTGACCGCCTCGCGCTGACCGATCAACCGGTGACCCAGCTCGTCCTCCATCCGGAGCAACTTGCCGGTCTCACCCTCGAGCAGCCGCCCGGTCGGGATGCCGGTCCACATCGCGATCACCTCGGCGATCTCGGTAGGCCCGACCTCCTCGTTCACCATCGCCTCGGGGCCTTCGACGACCTCGTCCTCTTCGGACGCCTGGTCCAGCTCCTTGGTCAGCTCGGGAATCTCGCCGTACAGGATCCGGGACGCGGTCTCGAAGTCACCGTCGCGCTGGGCCCGCTCGGCCTGACCGCGGAGCTCGTCGATCCGCTCCTTGATCTCACCGATCCGGTTCAGGCCGGACTTCTCCCGCTCCCAGCGGGCCTCGAGCGCGCGCAACTCCTCCTCGCGGTCAGCGAGGTCGGCACGCAGCCGCTCCAGCCGCTCCTGCGACGACGGGTCCTCCTCGCGGGACAGCGCGAGCTCCTCCATCTTCAGCCGGTCGACGGTACGCCGGAGCGAGTCGATCTCGACCGGGGACGAGTCGATCTCCATCCGCAGCCGGGACGCGGCCTCGTCGACCAGGTCGATCGCCTTGTCGGGCAGCTGACGGCCGCTGATGTAGCGGTGCGACAGCGTGGCCGCGGCAACCAGGGCGGAGTCGGAGATCGCGACCTTGTGGTGCGCCTCGTACCGCTCCTTCAGACCGCGCAGAATGGCGATCGAGTCCTCGACCGACGGCTCGCCGACGAAGACCTGCTGGAAACGACGCTCCAGCGCCGGGTCCTTCTCGATCCGGGTCCGGTACTCGTCCAGGGTGGTGGCGCCGATCATCCGGAGCTCACCACGGGCCAGCATCGGCTTCAGCATGTTGCCGGCGTCCATCGCGCCCTCGCCGCTCGCACCGGCGCCGACGACGGTGTGCAGCTCGTCGATGAACGTGATGATCTGGCCGTCCGACTCCTTGATCTCGGTCAGCACCGCCTTCAACCGCTCTTCGAACTCACCGCGGTACTTCGCACCCGCGACCATCGCACCCAGGTCCAGGCTGATCAGCCGGCGGCCACGCAGCGACTCGGGCACGTCTCCGGCCACGATCCGCTGGGCCAGCCCCTCGACGACGGCGGTCTTGCCGACGCCGGGCTCACCGATCAGGACAGGGTTGTTCTTGGTACGCCGGGACAGCACCTGGACCACGCGCCGGATCTCCGAGTCACGGCCGATCACCGGGTCGAGCTTGCCTTCCCTGGCCCGCTCGGTCAGGTCGACGCCGTACTTCTCCAGGGTCTTCGTGGTCCCCTCGGCCTCGGGTGAGGTGATCCGCCGGTTGCCACGCATCTGGTCGAACGCCTGCAGCAGCGCGTCCGCCGTGACGCCGAGCGCCGACTTCGCCGGGCTGTCCACAGTCGCTAGCGAGACCAGCAGGTGCTCGGTGGAGACGTACTCGTCCCCGAGCCCGAGCGCCCGCTGTTCCGCCTGGCTCAGCACGTCGCCGGTCTTCGGCGACAGGCTCGGCGCCTGCACACTGCCCCCGCTCGCCTTCGGCAACCGGCTCAGCTGCTCGGCGGTCTTCCGGCGTACGGCGTCCAGGTCGCCGCCGGCTGCCTCGAGCAGACCGATCGTCGTCCCCTCGGGCTGCGCGAGCAGCGCGGAGAGTAGGTGAATCGGTTCCACGGTCGGGTTGCCCGCCGCGGAGGTCTGACGGATCGCGACCGACAGGGTTTCCCGGGCCAGCGTCGTCAACCGCTGAACGTCCATCTAGTTCCAGCCTTTCAAGCTCAAGCAACAACAGTCACTAGATACAACTTAGCCAAACTTGAGTCCATTCCACTCAACTCTGAGAAATCTCGGGGGAAACTCAGGGTCTCCACCCGCCGTCACTACAAGTTGTATCCGTTTGACTGCTGCTGGTTGAGGTCAATTCGCCGGCTGTGGATAACGCGGGTCGACCGTCACCGTCACGCGCCCGGTGGCGAGGTCGTACACGTGCCCCGAAACGCTCACCTTGGGTGATAGCAACGACGAGCCGAGCAACCGCTCGACGTCGGCCTTGACCGTGAGCTGCGGATCGGTGACCACGGAAGCCTCCAGTACGGCGTCGTCGAGGCCGGTCGCCGCGACGGCCCGTGCCCGGAACTCCGGGTCGGCGAGCAACCCGGTCCCGCACTGGGTGTGGTGGATCACAGCGACTTCGAAGAGCTTGTCGACCGCATCCGGGCCGCCGCGCATCTGCTCGGCCAGGAAGGAGAGGTAGGCAATGTCCTCGATGACGGCGGGCGTGACGCGACCACCGGCGTTGCGGATCACGGGCGCATCCGAGATCCGGAGGCCGAAGATGATCGCCGGATCGACCCGGTGATCAAGACAGGCGACGACGACCACCGGTACGGCGGGCAAGCCGAGCGCCACCGGCGAGTAGGTACGGGCGAACTCCTCGTTCCGCTCGAGCAGGGGAGACAGCATGGTCATTTCGGCTCCTTCAAAGATGGTAGTGGACACTGTCCACATTAACGCGCTATGTGGACAGTGTCCACTTGTTAGGCTGTTGCCTATGGCAGCAGAGGTGACGCGACGACGGGTGCGAGGCGCTGTCCGCGACGGCCTCGTCGCGGCCGGGGTCGAGCTGGCCCGCACCGGTGGTCCGGAAGCAGTGCTGCTGCGGGAAGCGACCCGCCTGGTCGGCGTCGTACCGAACGCGGCATACCGGCACTTCGCCGGCCGCGACGAGTTACTTGCGGCGGTGTGTACGGCGGCCATGGGCGAGCTGGCCGATCGAATGGCAGCCGGTGTCGGCCGGGTGCGCGGGAAGTACGGCGATGCCGCGGCGGCCGGTCGCCGGCTGGGCGCGATCGGCTCGGCGTACCTGGAGTTCGCCCACCAGGAGCCAGGGCTGTTCGCGGCGGCGTTCGCGTTACCGCAGCAGCACGAGTACGCCGCCACGGTCGACGGAGACGGACGCGATCAGTCGCCTCTCGGACAGCTGCGCGCCGTACTCGATGAGCTGGTCGAGGCGGGTGTGCTCGCGAGTGAACGCCGACCCGGAATCGAGTACCCGATCTGGTCCACCGTGCACGGCCTCGCCGTACTCTCCGGGCAAGGACCGTTGCGCGACGCACCCGAGGCGACGCGCAAGCAGTTCGAGCAGCGGACGCTGGCGTTCATCGCCGGCGGCCTCTGAGGACCTAGAGCTGGTAGGCGCCGAGGACCTAGCGCTGGTAGGCGCCTGAGTCTCTGGTCAGGCCGGTCAGGTCCTTGTCGGCCAGGTCGTACTGATAGTTGGAATTCTCGGCGCGGCCGATCGCCGGGCTGCCCGCCTTCAACCGGAGGTCGGTGGCGCTGGTGTAGAGCGGGTCGGCCTTGACCGAGTGCGCGCCCAGGGTGAACTGGTAGACGCTGCCCTGGTAGACCCCGCGGTCCTCGTCGGCGGCGTCGGCCGGGTTGCCGGTGTCGAACGAGTCGTCGTACCCGACCTTCTTGCCGACCTTCACGATGTTGTTGCGCAGCTTGAGGATGTCCGGACCGCAGCCCTGGTCGCAGCTCCAGCCGTCGCCGTTCGGCAGGTTGACGGAGTTGTTGATCGCCAGCGTGCGCATCACCGGGCCGATGTTGCTCTGCGCACCCCGGGTGATCAGGAACGTGCCGGACGGCTTGGTCGACGTGATGCTGTTGTACGCGAACACGTTGTCGTCGGAGGTCTCGCCACTGTCGTGGCCGAGCTCGGTGAACGTGTCGTTGTCGGACGTCTTGTTGTACTCGATGTAGTTACGGTCGCCGTTGAAGATCTCCACCGCGGCGCCGTCGTAGGTGTAGTCGATGCTGCTGGCGAAGCTGCCACTGATCGTGTTGTGGCGGATCTTGTTGTCGTCACCGTTCACCAGCACGCCGAACGCGCCGGAGTCGTTGTCCGGCTTCGAGTCGTTGACACTCATCTTGTTGTTGTCGACGAGCGTGCTCCAGCGGATCTCGTTCCCGTCCGAGCCGCCGCGGATCGAGACGCCGGCGACGTTGTTGTCGGCCTGGACGGTGTCCAGCACGATGCCGTCACCGGCCAGTTCGAATCCGGCCCACTTGCAGCCGCTCGCGCGCAGGTCGCCGATGAAGATGTTCGATCCGGTGACGAACACACAGTTCAGCACCGGGCCGCCGATCTTCGGCAGCGCGCCGGAGCCGTAGGCCCCGACCGTGATCGGGTGATCGGAGTTGCCGGAGTCGGACAGCTCGAGCGTGCCGGTCCACGAACCGCCGCGCTTGAACATGATCTGGTCACCAGGCACGAACCCGAACCCGTTCACCTTGGCCAGAGTGTTCCAGGCGGTCGCGGCAGCGGTGCCCGCTGCGGAGTCGTTGCCCGCAGCCGCGTCGACGTAGAAGGTGCCCGGATCCCTTTCGGCATGGGCCACACCGGCGGTGGCGATCAACCAAGTGGCGGCGGTCAGTACTGCGGCTAGCTTGCGCACAGAGTCCTCGTCTCAACCGGGGACATTATCTTTCAGCCTGACACCCTCGGTAGTCAACAACTACCGCTGACCCGCTGACACCAGCCCTGCGTCGTACGCCAGGATCACCGCCTGGACCCGGTCGCGGAGTCCGGTTTTGGCCAGCATCCGGCTGACGTGCGTCTTGACCGTGTGCTCGGTCAGGTGCAGCCCGGCCGCGATCTCCGCATTCGAGTTGCCCTTGGCAACCAAAACGAGCACCTCCCGCTCCCGGGCGGTGAGGACGTCGAGCCGCGCGACCACCGCCGGGTCGAGCCCGGTGTCGGCGAACCGGTCGATCAATCGCCGCGTCACCGGCGGCGCCAGCAACGCGTCGCCGGCCGCGATCACCCGGACCGCGTTGATCAGCTCGTCCCGCGACGACCGCTTCAGCAGGAACCCGCTCGCGCCGGCCCGCAGTGCGTCGTACACGTACTCATCCAGGTCGAACGTGGTCAGGATCAGCACCCGCGGTCCGCCCGCCAGCCGCCGGGTCGCCTCGATCCCGTCCATCACCGGCATCCGCACATCCATGAGTACGACGGCCAGGTCCAGGATCGCGGCCGCTTGCCGGATCGCATCCGCGCCGTCGACCGCCTGCGCGACCACCTCGATATCCGGCTGCCCGTCGAGGATCATCGCGATCCCGTCCCGGACGAGATCCTGGTCGTCGACCACCATCACCTTGATCACTCGGCCACCCCGACCGGGATCCACGCCTTGATCGTGGTGCCGTTGCCAGGCGCAGTACCGATGTCGAGCGTCCCGTGATGAACCCGGACCCGCTCCCGCATCCCGGCCAGCCCGTGCCGACCGCCACGACGCGCGGCCACCTGATCGAATCCGGCGCCGTCGTCCACGACCTTGACCTCGATCCCCGCGGCGCCGATCGCGACCGTCACGTTCACCTTGGTCGCCTTCGAGTGCCGCACCGCGTTGGTCAGCCCCTCCTGGACCAGCCGGTACGCCGTGAGCTGGTGCCCGGCCGGCGGCAGAGCCGGATCGCCCGTCAGCTCCAACTCGATCGGCAGCTGCTCCGACGACACATCGGTCACCAACTGCCGCACGTCCTTCAGACCAGGCTGCGGAGCCAGTTGCGGATCGGGTACGCCGTCCGCGTCCCGCAAAGCCGACAGCAATCGGTCCAGCTCGCCGAGCGCCCGCCGCCCGGCATCCCCGATCCGTTGAAACCCAGCCAGTACGTCGGTCTCCCCGCGACGTACCAGGTCCGGCCCGGTCTCGGCCTGGATCACCATCAGGTTGACCGCGTGCGCGACCACGTCATGCAGGTCCCGGGCGATATTCGACCGCTCGGTCAGCACCACCTGCTCGGCCTCGCGCTCGACCGCCTCCTGCTCCAGCTCGACCTCACGGCGAGCCGCCTCGCGATTGCGCCAGTACAACCGGACCGCGATCCCTGCGCAGACCGGCAGCAGCAGAACGAGCGACAGGCTGACCGGCCACCGGTGCGTCATGATCGCCGAGTACCACGGGTTGCGGAGTACTCCGTCGAAGTCGAAATGGAACCCGACCCGGCGGATGGCCGGGAAGAGCACCGCCATCGCCGAGTAGGGCATCCAGATGGTGATGATCGGGAGGACGGCCAGTACGGCGATTGCCGTGGGCAACGTCCAGCGCAGGCTCCGACTGCGCTTCGGCGTCACGATCAGCCGGTAGAGCGCGAGCCCGAACGCGCAGTACAGCGTGACGATGTCGGTCGACGCCTGCCAGTTGGCGATCAGCGACGCCGCGGCCAGGATCAGCACAGCGACGATCGACAACCGCCGGAACATCAGAATCAGGGCGGCATAGGCGACGACGTACGGCATCCAGCGCGGCGCACTCCACCAGTTGCCCTCGAACAGGTCCTGGCCGATCTCGGTCAAGATCAGACCAGAGGCCGCGACCGCCAGCAGGACGTCCCGCACTCGCTCATAGGCCGGATCGCGCAGGAACCCGCGAAGGTCGGTCAGCCGCGCCCGCGCCGTGGCCGCGTCCGCCCAGCTCCGATGCCGGATCGCCAGGAACACCAGAGCCAGAACGACGATGAGGAGCGCTTGCCACCGCGGCCACCCGTTCCAGGCGATCTTCTTGAAGTCGTGCACCGTGATGCCGCCCTGGTCTGCTGACCCGTCGGCGATGTCGGGGTAGAGAAGGCTGATCAGTTTCGGCCGGATCAAGCCCAGCAACAGCGGTAGAGCAGCGGAGAAGCCGGCGACCGCCAGCACGGTCGGCACCCGGCATCGGCCGGCCAGCGACCACAGGGCGAGCACACAGCCGCCCAGGAGGAACCAGTCGAGCTGACCGACCAGACCGGCCAGGTAGGCGCCGAGCACCAGACCCGGCAGGGCCAGCGCCGGCTCGAACCGGCGGATCGCGATCAGCAGCGGGAACAGGACAACGACCATCCGCAGCCAGAGCCATGCATACGGCCAACCGTCCGTATGACTGTTGGCCGCCCCGACCTGCAGGCTGACCAGCCCAGCCACGGCGAGCGCGGCGTCCAGCCAGATCGCTCGCCTGCCGACGGACAACCAGGCGAGCGCGTGCGCCCGCGTACTGACCCCCGTCGTTGTACTCACGGCCACCATTCTGCTTGCCGACGGGCCACGAGCCGTCACTCTAAGGAGTGACACGGCCGTCATTCGAAAGTGCTCCGGTCGTGGGTACGGCGTCCCTCCTGGCAGGGATCACGGTTGGCTCCTGCTGGCGATGTGCCGGACCGGGGTCCGCCGGAAGGGTCGAGGGCATGACCATCGACCTTGTTCCACCGCGGGTCCGGCGGGGTGCTCCGGTCCCGGTGTTGGTGCTGGCGGCAACGATCCTGCCGTTGATCTGTGTGCTGCTGTGGCGGCCGTCGTACCCGATGTCCGACCTGCGGGTGTACTACGCGGCGGCCCGCGGACTGCTGCACGGCGACGACATCTACACCGTCCATCACCAGTATCCGGGGATGGGGCTCGGGTTCACCTATCCCCCGTTCGCGGCGATCGTGCTGGCGCCGCTGGCCCTCGGTCAGGAGTTCGGCCGGTTGCTGATGACGCTGCTGTCCGGCGTGTCGCTGCTGGTGATCGGCTGGACCACCGCCAAGGCGGTCGGCTGGGGACGCACGGCCGGACTGGTGATCGCCTTCGCTGCCTTGGCGTTCGAGCCGGTGTGGTCGACCTTCGGCCTCGGTCAGCTCAACCTGGTCCTGCTGGCCCTGCTGATGCTCGACCTGCTCGGCCACCTACCGCGACGGTACCGCGGCATCCTCGTCGGTGTTGCCACCGGCATCAAACTGACCCCGAGCATCTTCATCGTCTTCCTCCTGGTCACCAGGCGATTCCGGGAAGCGGCGGTGGCGGCGGGTACGACGCTCGCCACCATCGTGATCGGCTGGCTGGTGATGCCCGGCCCGGCGACCGACTTCTGGACCCGCTACATCTTCGACCCAGGCCGGCCCGGACCAGCGCAGTACGTCGGCAATCAGTCGATGCGCGGTGTGATCGCCCGGATCACCCACAACTCGGCGGCCACCATGCCACTGTGGTTGCTAGCAGCAACGGTCGTCGGGATCGCGGGTCTGCTGACGGCGCGGCGATTGTACGATCGCGGGCTTGGCTTCGAGGCGGTGATCGTGACGGCGTTCATCGGGTTGCTGGTCTCGCCGATCTCGTGGACGAACCACTGGGTTTGGGTGGTTCCCGCCGCCGCGGTCCTTTGGGCGCGACGGCGTACCGTCTTTGCCACGGTTTGGTGCGCGGTCTTCGTACTCGGGTTGCCGTGGTGGATGCCGTTCGCGGGCGACCGTGAGTACAGCTGGACCGTTGTCCAGTCGGTGGCAGGCGATGCCTACCCGCTCGGTGCCCTGCTGCTGCTTTACGTGCTGAACTCGGAGGCCCGGATCCGGTAGACCTGCAGGTTCAGGTCGTAGTACTTGTCGGTCTCGCCGACCCACTGCATGCCGAGCCGCTTGGCGGTGGCGATCGCGCGTTTGTTGTTCGGGCGGGCGACCGCGAACAGCTCATCGACCTGGCCGTTCTTGAACGCCCAGCTCATCAGCGCGCTACTCGCCTCGGTCGCGTAGCCGTTGCCCCAGGCGCTCGGCCGCAGCTGCCAGCCGATCTCGAGATCCTCCTCGTACGGCGGGAGCAGGCGAATCAGCAATGCGCCGACGACCTCACCGTTGTCGCGGCGCGCGACCGCCCAACGGCCGGCCGGTACGACGAAGTTCGGCTGGGCCTCGGTCCAGGCCTGCAGGACCAGCCGCATGGTCGCGGCGTCCGGGACCTTCTCGATGGCCGGTGACAGCCAGGGCGCCACGTCGGCGGAGCCATAGATCTCCAGCGCCGCGTCGGCGTCGTCTTCCTCCCAGTCCCGGATCAGCAGCCGGTCTGTCTCCAGCTTCAGCGTCACCTCGCCAGGGTATGCGGTCTGCGCCCGGACACAATAGGTTCGGGGATGAACGCAGAGAGCCTCCGCCCGATCGGGCGGAGGCTCTGCGACAAGAGGCCGCAGGGCGGTCCTGGAACGGACCACCCTGCGGGGGTCGAAGGGCGCCGGGGGGACGGCGCACCTTCGACTGTGGAGGCGTCGTTGGGGGAACGACGGCCTCCACCGGACCGGAGGCTCCGAGGGGGGATTCGAGCGCCTCCGGTGGTCTGGAGGTTGGATCAGCGCGAGCCGAGTTCCAGAGGCTGGGTGCGGATCCAGCGCGTCGTGGTCTGCTGCCGGCCCATGGCGATCACGTCGCCGGCTGGGCCGGCCGAGAAGACCCGGCTGGTGGCGGAGCGTCGGGAGGCGCCGACGCCGCGTTGGACCTCGGCCAGAAGCTGGTTGACCCGCATCCGCAGATCCTCCACTTCCGACTGTAGCGCGAGGATGTGGCGAATTCCCGCGAGGTTCACGCCCTCGTCCTGAGACAGATGCTGCACGTAGCGCAGCCTCGCCACGTCGTACGCCGAGTACCGCCGGCCGCGGCCGGACGCCCGGCTCGGCACCACAAGGCCGAGCCGGTCGTACTGCCGCAGTGTCTGCGGATGCATGCCGGCCAGCTGGGCCGCCACCGAGATCACGTAGATCGGGGTGCGGTCGTCCCAGGTCGGCACCTGGCTGAACGGGATGCCCATCACGAACTCCCGAACAACCCGGCCCGCAGATCAGGGTGATCCGATGCGGAGTTGAACTCCTGCAGCTTTTCCTTCTGCTCGTCGGTGAGGTCGTGCGGGACCTGCACCTCGAGGGTCAGCATCAGGTCGCCCTTGGTCCCGTCCCGGCGGACCGAACCCTTGCCACGGACGCGCAGCTTGCTGCCGTTCGCCGTACCGGCCGGGATCCGGACCGTGACCGGCAGGCCGTCCAGGGTCGGGACCTTGATCTCGGCACCCAGCGCCGCCTCGGTGAAGCTCACCGGGACGTTCAGCGTCAGGTGCTCACCCTGCCGGCCGAAGATCCGGTGCGGCTTGACGTGCACGGTGACGTAGAGGTCGCCCGCGGGTCCGCCCCGCTCGCCGGCCGCGCCCTTGCCCTTCAACCGGATCCGCTGACCGTCCTGCACGCCCGCGGGGATGCGGACCTGCATGGTCTTGCTCGACTGGCCGCGGCCGGAGCCGTGGCAGGTCTCGCACGGCTGGTCGACGACCAGACCGCGGCCCTTGCACTCGGTGCACGGCTCGGTCATGGCGAACACGCCGCCCTGGACCGAGGTCTGCATACCCGTGCCTTCGCACTTCAGGCAGACCTTCGGCACCGTGCCGTACTTCGCGCCGGTGCCGCGACAGGTCGGGCAGGGCTCGTCGCTGGTCATCCGGAGCCCGACCGTGACACCGTTCACGGCCTCGGCGAACTCGATCGTCGCCTCGGTCTCGATGTCCTGGCCGCGCCGCGGACGGGCCGTCGTGGTGGTCGTGGTCCGGCCACCACCGCCGAACATGCCGCCCAGGATGTCCCCGAGCCCACCACCGGTGTTGTTGGTGGAGCCGCCGCGGTTGAACAGGTCGCCGACGTCGAAGTTGAAGCCGCCGCCGCCCTGACCGCTGCCGGTCGGCATCCGGAACCCACCGCTGCCGAACAGCCGGCGGGCCTCGTCGTACTCCTTGCGCTTCTTCGGGTCGCCGACGACGTCGTACGCCTCGGAGACCTCCTTGAACTTGGCCTCCGCGGACGCGTCACCGGCGTTCGAGTCGGGGTGGTACTTGCGCGCCAGCTTGCGGTAGGACTTCTTGATCTCGTCGGCCTCGGCGGTCTTGGCGACGCCGAGCACCTTGTAGAAGTCCTTCTCGAGCCAGTCCTTGGTGCTCACTCGACGCCTCCCCTCCCGTCGTGGTCGGTACTACTCCGCGGACCTGTCCGCGTCTTCATCTGTGCTCTCCACCGGTACGTCGGCCTTGGCGGCGTCGGCCGGTAGTTGCTCGGTCGGCTCCGAGACGGCCACCCGGGCCGGCCGCAGGATCCGCTCGCCGAGGCGGTACCCCGGCTGCATCACCATCGTGGCGGTCGGTCCGTCGACCTCGTCGGAGTAGTTATGCAGCAGGGCCTCGTGGATGCGCGGGTCGAACGCATCACCCTTCTCGCCGTACTTCGTCAGGCCGAGCTTCTCGGTGACGCGCTCCAGCGATTCGGCGACCGCCTTGAACGCGCCCTCCAGTTCACCCGCCTCGCGGGCCCGGCCGACGTCGTCCAGGATCCCGAGCAGTTCGGTCAGCACCGAGCCGATCACGAGCTCCCGGCTCGCCTCCCGGTCCCGGTCGACCCGGCGCTTGTAGTTCACGTACTCGGCCTGCAGTCGCTGCAGGTCCGCCGTACGCTCGCTCAACGCCTCGGTCAGCAGGGCTTCCTGGGCGGACGGGCCGCCGATCAGGTCCGACGGGTCCCGCGGCGGCTGCCCGCCCGGGGTACCCGGCATGCCCGGCTGGGGGCCGGGCGCGGGAGTCGCCGACGTTTCGGTCGACTCCCGCGCGGCACCGGTGTCCGGGTCGATCCGGCGCTTGTCCCGGACGACGGGCTCGCCGTCGCCGAACTCGCTGCCAGTGGGTCGATCCGTCACTTGTCCTCCGTCTTGTCCTGCGGCCGGTCCTCGTCCACGATCTCGGCGTCGACCACGTCGTCGTCAGCGCTGGTGGAGCTGTCCGACTCGGTGCTCTCGTCCGTGGATCCGCCGGCGGCCTGAGCGTTCGCGTACATCGCGGCGCCCATCTTCTGGCTGGACTGGGCGAGCTTCTCCGAGGCGGCCTTGACCGCGTCGGCGTCCTCACCCTCGAGGGCCTTCTTCAGCTCGGCCACGCCGTCCTTGACCTCGGTCTTGACGTCGTCCGGGACCTTGTCCTCGTTCTCCTGCAGGAACTTCTCGGTCTGGTAGACGAGGCTCTCGGCCTGGTTCCGGTTCTCGACGGCCTCGCGGCGCTGCCGGTCCTCCTCGGCGTACTGCTCGGCGTCGCGGACCATCTTGTCGATGTCGGTCTTCGGCAGCGCGGAGCCACCCGTGACCGTCATCCGCTGCTCCTTGCCGGTGGCCAGGTCCTTGGCGTTGACGTGCACGATGCCGTTCGCGTCGATGTCGAAGGTGACCTCGATCTGCGGCACGTTGCGCGGCGCCGGCGGCAGGCCGGTCAGCTCGAAGTTGCCGAGCGACTTGTTGTCGCGGGCCATCTCGCGCTCGCCCTGGTAGACCTGGATCATCACCGACGGCTGGTTGTCCTCGGCCGTGGTGAAGATCTCCGAACCCTTGGTCGGGATCGTGGTGTTGCGCTCGATGATCTTGGTGAACACGCCGCCCTTGGTCTCGATACCCAGGCTCAGCGGGGTCACGTCGAGCAGCAGGACGTCCTTGACCTCACCCTTCAGCACACCGGCCTGCAGGGAGGCGCCGACCGCGACGACCTCGTCCGGGTTGACACCCTTGTTCGGGTCCTTGCCACCGGTCAGCTCCTTGACGAGCTCGGCCACCGCGGGCATCCGGGTCGAACCGCCGACCAGGATCACGTGGTCGATCTTCGACACGTCGATGCCGGCGTCCTTGATGACGGCCTTGAACGGGGCGCGGGCGCGCTCCAGCAGGTCGTTGGTCAGCTTCTGGAACTCGGCCCGGGAGAGCTTCTCCTCCAGGTGCAGCGGGCCCGACTCGGTCAGGCTCAGGTACGGCAGGTGGATCGTCGTCTCGGCCGCGGCGGACAGCTCGATCTTGGCCTTCTCGGCGGCCTCGGTGAGGCGCTGCATGGCCATCTTGTCGCCAGACAGGTCGGTGCCGTTCTTGTTCTTGAACTGGGTCACCAGCCACTGCACGATCCGCGCGTCCCAGTCGTCACCACCGAGGTGGTTGTCACCGCTGGTCGCCTTCACCTCGAAGACGCCGTCGCCGATCTCCAGCAGCGACACGTCGAACGTGCCACCACCGAGGTCGAAGACCAGGATGGTCTGCTCGGTGCCCTTGTCCAGGCCGTAGGCGAGCGCGGCCGCAGTCGGCTCGTTGACGATCCGGTGCACCTTCAGGCCCGCGATCTCGCCGGCCTCCTTGGTCGCCTGGCGCTGCGCGTCGGAGAAGTACGCCGGCACGGTGATGACCGCGTCGGTGACCTGCTCTCCGAGGTACGCCTCGGCGTCCCGCTTCAGCTTCTGCAGCACGAACGCGCTGATCTGCTGCGGGGTGAACTTCTTCCCGTCGATGTCCACGCTCCACGCCTCGCCCATGTGACGCTTGACGGAGCGGATGGTGCGGTCGACGTTGGTGGTGGCCTGGCGCTTCGCCACCTCGCCGACCAGGACCTCGCCGTTCTTGGCGAAGGCCACCACCGAGGGCGTCGTACGCGCTCCCTCGGCGTTGGGGATGACGGTGGGCTCGCCACCCTCGAGTACGGCGATGACGGAGTTCGTCGTACCCAGATCGATACCGACCGCGCGGGCCATGCTTTACCTCCACGAAGTTGAGTGATACGGACTCAATGTTGCCTGTTCGACCGCCTCGGTTCAAATCCGTGACGCCGCAAACTTGAGTTCACTAGACTCAACATGACACATCGCCCAGGTCATTCCCAAGGGCGGCCCCGATTTTCCGGGTTCCAGCCAGGGTCCGGCCAGGGAGTCCCCGATTTGCCCCCTGCCTCAGCAAGGGTTTTCCGTGGGATGGTGTGCCGGTGAGACTCCGCCCTATGACCGCCGCTGACCTCGCCGCGGTACTTGCGCTCAACACCACCGCGGAGGGTCTGGTCCCACCACTCGGCCCGGACCGCCTCGACTGGCTCCGCCTGATCGCCGCCCACGCCGCCGTCGTCGACCTCGACGGCCGCCCGGCCGGCTTCGTGCTTACCTTCACCCCGGGCTCGGCGTACGACGGGCTCGAGTTCGGCTGGTTCAGCCAGACCTACGCCGACCAGTTCCTCTACATCGAACGGATCGTGATCGCCACCGAGCACCGCCGCGAGGGCCTGGCCACCCAGGTGTACGGCGCCATCGAACGAGCCGCCAAACCCTTCGGCCGCGCCGTCGCCCGAGTCCGCTCCGACTCCCTCGACTCCGCCGGCCTCACCTTCCACACCAACCGCGGCTACACCGAAGTAGCCAAACAACGCCTAGCCAACGGCACCACCACAGCCCTCCTCGCCAAAGACCTATAACTGCCGCACATCGAGCAGCGCCCGTAGCGGCAGGTCATGGCGAAGGCGCGCGTCGGTGAGCCCGTCGACGACGCAGGCAGCGCCGATCCAGCGCGCCCCACAGTCGTCCACCAAGGCGCGACCGGTCAGAGCAGTGGCGCCCGTCTCCGCCCAGTCGTCGACCAGAAGCACCCGGTCGCCGGCCCGGACCAGGTCCCGGCGGAACCCGAACACGTCCTGGCGATCCCGGTAGTCCGGCCCCGCCGTATGCAAGACCCACCGGTCGCTGTCAGTCGCCGGCCAGGCGTTCTTCCGGATCTCCACGAACCCGACCCCGAGCGCGGCCGCGGTCAACGCACCGACAAGTGACCCACGCGACACCGGCCCGACCACGACGGTGGGCACCACGTCGTACAACCTCCCCAACGCCGGCCCAAGCTCCCGCAGAATCCCAGCATCACGCCACCACCCAGTGACGTCCGCCGAACTCCTTCAAACCCCCCGATCCGCCCGCCACCGAAACGCGTTGCGAAGCCGCGCCTGCAGTTCTGTACCCATGCCCCCAGAGTGAGCCACTCGCCCACCACCCGCACCCGAATTGCCGGACCGCCAGGCCATCACAATCGGCCCCGGCTGGCGGCGCCACGTGGGGCGGACGGTCAAGTCGGCCGATTGTGATGGCCTGGGGATCCGGCTGTGGACAACCGCCGACGGCGCGCGCCGGTTTCCGCCATCCTCGTGAGATGTCCGAGGTCGTTGACGTTCTCTACCGGCGCGCGGGTACTGCGAGGTTCGCCGAGCTTCGAGCGCTCGTCTCCGCGCGGGCGATCCGTACGGCGCTGGCCGACGGGGCGATCCGCCGGATCGCGAAGGGGGTCTACGCGCTGCCGCCGGTGCCTGACCCGCTCGCCGCCGCCCGAGCCCAGGGTGGTCTGGTATCGCACCTGAGTGCCGCCGTAGCGCACGGCTTCTCGGTGCTCGACCTGCCGGACAAGCCACAGATCACCGTGCCCCGCGGACAGCACCGCAGGTTGAGCCCGATCCCGTGCGACCTGCACTGGGCCGACGAGGTCTCGTCCGACGGCCTGTGTACCGGCAAGCTGCGGACGGTGCTGGACTGCGCTCGCACCCTTCCGTTCGAGGCCGCCCTGACGGTCGCGGACTCGGCGCTCCGACTCGGCGCAGTAGATCGCTCACAACTGTTGATCGCGGCCGCGGAGCTGACCGGCCCTGGTTCCCGCCGAGCCCGCCGAGTCGCAGCCGCCGCGGACGCTCGCGCGGAGTCGCCGCTGGAGTTCGTCCTCCGATCGGTCCTGATCGAGGCGGGCATCGATGGCTTCGAACCACAGGTCGTGGTCCGGGACGGCACCTTCTCGGCGCGGATCGACCTCGGACATCCCGGCCTGCTCATCGCACTCGAGGCGGACGGCTTCGCGTATCACAGCACACGGACCGCGTTGACACGTGACTGTCACCGTCACGTCAACCTGACCCTTCGCGGCTGGCGACTGCTCCGCTTCTCCTGGGAGGACGTGATGTTCGACCGGCAATGGGTCGTGACCGCGATCCGGGCGGCGATAGCCGGATCGCCGGGCCATCACAATGTGCTGGAAATCCACGGTCACCGCGGGGACGCGTTCGCTGGGTGACGATTGTGATGGCCTGGGGGTCCTACACAGGCCGCCCACTGATGAAGGTTTGGGAGATCAGGGGGACGGCGGGGCGGTAGGAGAGGTGTAGGTGGGTGGGGGCGTTGAGGATGGTTAGGTCGGCTTGGGCGCCGGGGGTTAGGTGGCCGATGTCGGGGCGGCGGAGGGAGGCGGCGCCGCCGGCGGTGGCTGACCAGAGGGCTTCGGCGGGGGTCATGTGCATTTCGCGGACGGCGAGGGCTATGCAGAAGGGCATGGAGGAGGAGTAGCCGGAGCCGGGGTTGCAGTCGGTGGCGAGGGCTACGGTGACGCCGGCATCGAGGAGGCGGCGGGCGTCGGGGTACGGCGACCTTGTGGAGAACTCGATCGCGGGGAGGAGTCCGGCGACGACTCCGCTCGACGCGAGGGCGTCGATGTCGGCGTCGGTGAGATACGTGCAGTGGTCGGCCGCAGCGGCGCCTATCGAGCAGGCGAGCTGGACGCCGGGGCCTTCGCCGAGCTGGTTGGCATGGACCCGGGCCTGGAGCCCGCGGGCTAGGCCGGCCTCGAGGATCATGCGGGCCTGGTCTTCGTCGAAGGCGCCGCGTTCCACGAAGACGTCGATCCACTTCGCGTGCCCCGCAGCCACGTCGAGCATCGGGCCGGTCACCAGCGACACGTAGCCGGCCGGGTCGTCGGCATACTCCGTCGGCACCACATGCGCCCCGAGGTACGTCGTCTCGTCGGTGAAGTGGCTCGCGATCTCGAGGGCCCGGGCCTCGTCCCCGACCGTCAGCCCGTACCCGGACTTGATCTCCACCGTCGTGGTCCCCTGCCGCCGCATCTCCGTCACCAGCCGGGAGACGTTCGCGGTCAACTGTTCGTCGGTGGCGGCCCGGGTTGCCGCGACTGTGGTCCGGATACCGCCGGCGGAGTACGGCGTACCTGTCATTCGGGCTGCGAACTCCTCGGCCCGGTCGCCCGCGAACACCAGGTGGGAGTGCGAGTCGACGAAGCCGGGGATGACTGCTCGCCCGCCGAGATCGAGCGCCGCGTCGGCGACCGGAGCGTCACGTCGTTGGCCGACCCAACCGATTGTGCTGCCGTCGATCACCAGCGCCGCGTCGTGAAGCTCACCGAGCAGATCGCCGCGGGCGGGATCGTTGGTCACCAGCGAACCGATGCCGGTCAGCAACAGCGAGCTCATGGGGTCACCGCCGCAATCGAGGAAGCCAGTCCGGTCGAGACGTCCATCGTCAAATGATTGCCGTCGACAACTACCTGTTTGCCTGAGACAACCACATCGGCCACATCCGCAGCGGAGACAGCGAATACGGCCGTCTCCACAGTCCCTCCGGTCCCCGCCGTACGCACGCTGTCGAGCCGGAGCGCGACCAGGTCCGCGCGAGCACCCACCTCGATCACCCCCGCATCCTCGAAACCGATCGACCGATGACCGTCGGCGGTCGCCGCCTTGAGCAGCTCGGCCGCCGACCAGTGGCCGCGTTCCTGGGACGCAAGACGCTCGTCCAACTCGACGGCTCGCATCTCCTCGAACAGATCAATCACCGCGTGACTGTCAGAGCCGAGCGTCAGCGCCGAGCCCGCGTCGCGCAGCTGGACGGACGGGCCGATACCGTCGGCGAGATCGCGTTCGGTGGTCGGGCAGAAGCACGAGTACGTCGCCGAGCTGCCGAGCAGCCGCACGTCGACCGCGGTCAGGTGCGTGGCGTGGACAGCGCTCGTTCGGCCGCTGAGGAAGCCGGCCTCGTCGAGTACCTGGGCCGGGGTCCGGCCGTACGCCTCGAGGCAGGCCGCGTTCTCGGCAACCTGCTCGGACAGGTGGATATGCAGCGGTACGTCGGGAAACGCCGAGGCGACCGCACCGAGTTGATCCTGCGGAACGCCCCGGACCGAGTGGGCGGCGGCGCCGATCACGACGTCATCGCCGCCGGTCAGCTGGCTCACGCGGGATGCCCAGGCGGTGGCGTCGCCGTCGCTGAAGCGTTGCTGAACCTCGTTGAGCGGCTGGTCGATCCCGCCGGCGAGGTAGCAAGTGTCGAGCAGAGTGATCCGGATGCCGACGTCGCGGGCGGCTGCGATCAGGGCCAAGCCCATTGCGTTGGGGTCGTCGTAGCGGTGGCCGCCTGGCGCGTGGTGGAGGTAGTGGAATTCCCCGACGGCGGTGATGCCGGCGAGCAGCATCTCGCCGTACACGGCTTTGGCGAGGTCGTAGTACGTGTCGGGAGTGAGCGCGGCGGCGACGGCGTACATCTGGTCGCGCCAGGTCCAGAAGGTGCCGCGCTCGGTCTGCGTGCGGCCGCGGAGCGCGCGGTGGAAGGCGTGACTGTGGCAGTTCGCGAGGCCGGGGATGACGAGGCCGTTGAGGATCTGGGCGTCGCCTGGCTCGGCATCGGGCGCGACGGAGGTGAAGCGGCCGTCAGCCGTCGACACCAGGACGCCGTGAGCGATGCCGGTGGGGAGGAGGGCGGTCGCGCACCAGTACGACGTCACTGCGCGAGATCCTGGAGTACGGCGGTCAGCGCGTCGACGCCGGCGAGGCAGTCGTCCATTTCGGCGTACTCAGCGGGTGAATGGGAGATGCCGGTCGGGTTGCGGACGAAGAGCATCGCGGTCGGGATGCCGGCGGCCGAGAACACGCCGGCGTCGTGACCCGCGCCGGTCGGGAGGACCGGGGCGCCGTCGAGGACGTTGACCAGGCGGTTGCGGAGGCCGGCGGGGAAGTCCACGATCGGGGAGACGGACTCTGGGGTTACCTCGAGCGTTGTGCCGTCGCGTTCGGCGCGTTCGGTGGCTTGCTTGGTGATTGCCGCGAGCAACAGTTGCAGGACGTCGTCGGTGGCGGCTCGGGCGTCGAGCCAGGCGGTCACCTGGGACGGTACGGCGTTGGTGCCGTTGGGTTCGACGGAGAGGCGGCCGAAGGTTGCGCGGGCGCCGGCTAGGCGGGCCTGTTTGTTGGCGGCCAGGGCGGTCATGGCGTAGGTGAGCATCGGGTCGTGGCGGTCTTCCATCAGGGTCGTGCCTGCGTGGTTGGCCTCGCCTGTGAAGGTGAACCGGAACCGGCCGTGGGGCCAGATGGAGCTCGCGACGCCGACGGGCGCTGTCAATCCGCGACCTTGCTCGACGTGTAGCTCTACGAAGGTTCCCATTTTCTGCAGGAGCGGCGATGGGCCGACTCTCTCCGGGTCGATGCCCGCCTTCTCGAGCGCCTCGCCGAGACCGATCCCGGCGCGGTCCTTCAGTGCCAGCGCCTTCTCGGCTGAGAGCACGCCGGTCGCGATCCGGGAGCCCAAACACGGCATCCCGAAGCGCGAGCCTTCTTCTTCTACAAAAGCTCCGATCCCGATCGGCACCGACGGCGTGAACCCCTCCGCCCGCAACCGATCCACAGCCGCCAGGGCGCTGACAACCCCCAACGGTCCATCAAAAGCCCCACCGTCAATGACGGAGTCCAGATGGCTCCCAGTCACAATGCCCGGGGTTGCAGAAGAGCCGGACGACGCGTCGGAGCGGGTGCTTGGTGCGCCACGCCCGTCCTCTGGGTCCCACCAGGCGATGAGGTTGCCTATGGAGTCTGACTCGACGGGCAAGCCGCGGGCGGCGCACTGGTTTAGGAACCAGTGCGTCGCCTCGCGTTCGGTGGGGGTCCAGCCGCCTCGGGTGTAGCCGCCGGTTTCGGGGTGGCGGCCGATGGCGGACTGGTCGGCCCAGAGGGATTCGAAACTCAAGACAGCGGGTTCTTCGACAGCCAGTCCTTGGCGACCGCGTCCGCGCTCTCCTTGCCGACGTCGATCCGCTTGACCAGGTCGGTCAGCGCGTCCGTGGTCAGCTTGGCGTCGACCGCGTTCAGGGTGGCGGTGACGTCGTCGGACTTGTGGTCGGTCCGGATCAACGGAACGATGTTGTTCGGCGGCAGGATGTTCTCCGGGTCGTCCAGCTGGACCCAGCCCTTGTCCTTGATCACTGCCTGGGTGGTGAACAGGTCCGTCACCTGGATCTGGTTCGTCTCCAGCGCCTTGATGCTCAGCGGACCACCGGCGTCGAGCGTCTTGTACTCCTTGAAGTCGACGTCGTACTTCTCCTTCATGCCCTTCAGCCCGGCGGTCCGGACCTTGAACTCGGAGCTACCGCCCGCGACCAGGTTCTTGCCCTTCAGGTCGCCGATCGACTTCAGGCTGTACTTGTCCGCGGTCGCCTTGGTCACCACGATGGTGTCCTCGTCGGTGGCCGGCGACATCTCCAGGATCTCCAGCCCGGGCGTCAGCGCCTTCTTCAGCGCGTCGTACGCCTTCTGCGGGTCGGTCTCGGTGGAGTTCTTGTCGAAGTACGCCAGCGCGGCGCCGGTGTACTCCGGGACGAGGTCGACGGACCCGTCCTTGATCGCGGCCATGTAGGTCTCGCGGTTGCCGATGTTCGGCTTCTTCTTCACCTCGATGCCCTTGGCGGAAAGCGCTTGACCGTAGATCTCGGCCAGCAGCTGGCTCTCGGAGAAGTCGGCGGACCCGACGGTGATGCTGGTCACCTTCGAGGGCGCCGGCGAGCTGCCGGCGTTGTCACTGCCGAGCTGGTCGCCCCCACCCCCACAACCAGCCAGGCCGAGCACCGCCACCCCGGCGATCGCAGTACGGATGAGTGTGGATCTCAACACGAGAGCCTCCAGTGTTCTCGTTCAGCCATCGGCCGGTGCCGATGGATGTGTCTCAAGTTCAGCAGGTACGACGGACATTCAGCGGGCGTTCAGCCCCGGTGAGACGGTGATCCGGCCGATCAGCGCGAAAATCGCGTCGAGCACGATGGCCAGCAGTGCCACCAGCAGGGCGCCGCTGAACATCTGCGGGAAGTCGCGGAGCTTCAGTCCGTCGACCACATAACGCCCGAGACCGCCGAGCGACACGAGGGCCGCGATCGTGGCGGTCGAGACGATCTGCAGGGTGGCGCTGCGGACGCCGGAGATGATCAGCGGCAGCGCGATCGGGATCTCCACCTTGGTCAGGATCTCCCGGCCGGTCATCCCCATCCCCCGGGCCGCGTCGATCGTGGCCGGATCGACACCGGACAGACCGGCGTACGTCGAGGCCAGGATCGGCGGGATGCCGAGGGCGACCAGCGCGATCAGCACCGGCAGGAACCCGATCTGGTTGGTCAGTAGGACCGCGATCATCAGCAGGCCGAGGCTCGGCAGCGCCCGGGCGGCGTTGCCGAGGTTGATCGCCAGGAACGCTCCGCGCCGGGTGTGCCCGATCCGCAGGCCGATCGGCAACGCGATCACGACGGACAGGCCGAGCGCGGCAAACGTGTACCAGAGGTGCTGGACGATCCGCGCCCAGATCCCCTCGTTGCCGGACCAGTTGTACGAGTCGGTCAAGTACTGCCACATGTCAGGCCACCTCTCCCACCGGAGTCGCGACCCGCGCCCACGGCGTCAGCAGTCGCTGCAACGTGACCAAGATCAGGTCGGCGCACAGCGCCAGCAGCAGCGACAGAACCACCCCGACCACGACAGGGGTGAGGAAGTCCTTCTGGAAGCCGAGCGTGAAGAGCTCACCCAGCCCGCCGATGCCGATCACCGCGCCGACGCTCACCATCGAGATGTTCGCCACCGTCACGACCCGGAGCCCGGTGAAGATCACCGGTACGGCGATCGGCAGGTCGACCGTGATCACCCGATGCAGCGGGCTGTACCCGACCGCGATCGCCGACTGGCGTACGTCGGGTGGCACGGAGCGGAGTCCATCGATCACGTTGCGGATCAGCAGCGACACCGTATAGATGGTCAGCGCGACGATGATGTTGATCGTCGCCAGCACCTTGGTGCCGAGGATCGCCGGGATCACGATGAACAACGCGATCGACGGCAGCGAGTACAGCACCCCGCCGAACGCGATCAGCGGGTTCGCCAACCACGAGTAGCGAGTCGCGACGTACCCCAGCGGCACCGAGATGATCAGCCCGAGGATCACCGGGACGATCGCCAGGTACAGGTGCTCGCGCAGCGCCTCCCAGATCAGTCCGAGGTTGTCTCCGATCCAGTTCATGACCGCAATGCCTCTGCGACGGTTGACTGGTCGATGACGCCGATGGCCTTCCCGTCATCGTCCACGCAGACGCCGGAGCCGGTCGGGGACGTCAGTACTGCATCCAGGGCTGCGCGCAACGAATCGCCGCGCTTGAACAGCGCACCCAATGGCAGCAGGTCCGCGGACCCGTTCTTCCAGCCGACGGGTACGCCGTCCTTCAACGCGAGCTCGTCCGGCACCGGCTTCAGGGGCAGCTCTTCGGGATGCACGAACGTCAACGCCCGGTAACCGCGATCCTGGCCGACGAAGCCGCGAACGAAGTCGTCGGCCGGATCGGCGAGCAGCTCGGCCGGCGGCGCGAACTGGGCCAGCTTGCCGCCGACCCGCAGTACTGCGACGTTGTCGCCGAGCTTGATCGCCTCGTCGATGTCGTGCGTGACGAACACGATCGTCTTGCCGATGTCGCGCTGCAGCCGGAGCAGCTCCTCCTGCAACTGGTGGCGGACGATCGGGTCGACCGCGCTGAACGGCTCGTCCATCAGCATGATCTTCGGATCGGCCGCCAGCGCACGGGCGACGCCGACTCGTTGCTGCTGGCCACCGGACAGCTGGGCCGGGTACCGCTCGGCCAGCTTGACGTCCAGGCCGACGCGTTCGAGCAGCTCCATCGCAGTACCGTGCGCCTTGCCCTTGTCCCAGCCGAGCAGCTTCGGCACGGTGGCGACGTTCTCCACGACCGTCTTGTGCGGGAACAGACCGGCGTTCTGGATCACGTACCCGATACCGCGGCGCAGCGTGACCGGGTCCTTACCGTTGATGTCCTCGCCGTCGATCGAGATCGTCCCGCTGGTGCGCTCGATCGTGCGATTGATCATCCGCAGCGACGTGGTCTTGCCACAGCCGGACGGACCGACGAACACGGTGATCTGGTTGCTAGGAATCCGCAGGGACAGTTTGTCGACGGCGACAGTGCCGTCCGGATATTGTTTTGTGACGTCCTCGAACTCGATCATGGCGCCCTTTCGCGCTGGTCGTCGGTCGCGGATGAGACCCTAGCGGAACGAGAGACCGAAACCACGCGGTCGCAAGGTTTCTCGCCCCTTGGAAATGTGCACCGTAGCAGTACAGATTGCCACGGTCGCACACAGTTAGCCCTCCCGCATCGGGATCCGGACGCTCCGCTCGTCGGCCACCTCGACAGCCTTCTCGTAGCCGGCGTCGACGTGCCGGATCACGCCCATCGCCGGGTCGTTGCTGAGCACACGTTCCAGCTTCCGCCGGGCCAGATCGGTGCCGTCGGCAACGGACACCTGGCCGGCGTGGATGGACCGGCCGATGCCGACGCCGCCGCCGTGGTGGATCGACACCCAGGACGCGCCGCTGGCCACGTTCACCATCGCGTTCAGCAGCGGCCAGTCCGCGATCGCGTCCGACCCGTCCAGCATCCCTTCGGTCTCCCGGTACGGCGACGCGACGCTGCCCGTGTCCAGGTGATCCCGGCCGATCACGATCGGCGCCTCCAGCTCACCGGACGCGACCATGTCGTTGAACCGCACGCCCGCCTTGTCCCGCTCACCTTGGCCGAGCCAGCAGATCCTTGCCGGCAGCCCCTGGAACGCGACCCGCTCGCCGGCCAGCGTGATCCAGCGGCGCAGGTGCTCGTTCTCCGGGAAGAGGTCCAGGATCGCCCGGTCCGTCTTCGCGATGTCGGCCGGGTTGCCGGACAGCGCGGCCCACCGGAACGGGCCCTTTCCCTCACAGAACAACGGCCGGATGTACGCCGGCACGAACCCGGGGAACTCGAAAGCCCGTGAGTAGCCCGCCTTCCGCGCCTCGTCCCGGATCGAGTTCCCGTAGTCGAACACCTCGGCGCCCGCGTCCTGGAAACCGACCATCGCCTCGACATGCTTGGCCATAGACTCCTGCGCCCGCTGAGTGAACCCGGCCGGGTCCTTCTCCCGCGCAGTCACCCAGTCCTCGAACTCGACGCCGATCGGCAGATACATCAACGGGTCGTGCGCCGACGTCTGGTCGGTCACCACATCGATCGGCGCACCCCGCTTGAGCAGGTCGGGCACGATCGTCGCCGCGTTGCCGAGAACACCGATCGACAACGGCCGCCGGGCCGCCTTGGCCTCCTCGGCCAGCCGCAACGCTTCGTCCACGGACGACGCCCGTACGTCGAGGTAGCGGTGCTCGATCCGACGGTCGATCCGGGAGGAGTCGACGTCGATGCAGATCGCGACGCCGTCGTTCATCGTGACGGCCAGCGGCTGCGCGCCACCCATTCCGCCGAGGCCCGCGGTCAGGGTGATGGTGCCGGCCAGCGTTCCGCCGAACTTCTTCTCGCCGACCGCGCCGAACGTCTCGTAGGTGCCTTGCAGGATGCCCTGGGTGCCGATGTAGATCCACGACCCGGCCGTCATCTGGCCGTACATCGTGAGCCCCATCGCCTCGAGCTTGCGGAACTCCTCCCAGTTCGCCCAGTCGGGAACCAGGTTGGAGTTCGCGATCAGCACCCGCGGCGCCCACTCGTGGGTCTGCATCACACCGACGGGACGGCCCGACTGGACCAGCATGGTCTCGTCGTCCTTCAGCGTGGTCAGAGTGCGAACCATCGCGTCGAACGAGTTCCAGTCACGGGCAGCCTTGCCCGAACCGCCGTACACAACCAGTTCGTCGGGGTGTTCGGCGACCTCGGGGTCGAGGTTGTTCTGCAGCATCCGCAGCGCGGCTTCCTGCTGCCAGCCGCGGGCGGTCAGAGTGGTACCGCGGGGTGCGCGCACAGGACGGGGTCCGGACATGGGTGATCCAGCCTTTCTAATTCAGCAGACCGGTGACGGTCTGGGCAGCATCGATGTAAGTGCCATTAGCAACGAGTTGGACGGAGTGCTCGAGCTCGGGGGCGAGATGACGGTCCGTCCCCGGGCCCTCGACGTACTCGCGGAGTGCGGCCACGACCGCGGCAGTGGCCGGTGCCGGGGTGAGTGGTGCGCGCAGGTCGAGCGCCCGCGCGGCGGTGAGGATCTCGATCGCCAGCACCCGCTGCAGGCCGTCGATCGACTTGCGCAGTTTGCGTCCGGCCGACCAGCCCATCGAGACGTGGTCCTCCTGCATCGCACTGCTCGGGATCGAGTCGACGCTTGCGGGTACGGCGAGACGCTTGAGCTCGGACACGATCGCTGCCTGGGTGTACTGCGCGATCATGTGACCGCTGTCGACCCCGGGATCGTCGGCCAGGAAGGCGTTCAGCCCGTGGTTGCGGGCAACGTCGAGGAATCGATCGGTACGACGTTCGCTGATGCTGGCCAGGTCCGCCACGGCGATCGCGAGGAAGTCGAGCACGTAGCCGACCGGGGCGCCATGAAAGTTGCCGTTGGACTCGACCCGGCCGTCCGGAAGGACCACCGGGTTGTCGATCGCGGCGGCGAGCTCATGACCCGCGACAGTTGCCGCGTGGGCAGCGGTGTCGCGGGCGGCGCCGTGGACCTGCGGGGAGCAGCGCAGGGAATAGGCGTCCTGGACGCGGTTGCAGTCCGGGCCGCGGTGGCTCGCGACGATCGCGCTGTCCTTGAGGATCGCGCGGAGGTTGGCGGCAGATGCGGCCTGACCGGGATGCGGTCGGAGGGCCTGCAGGTCCTCGGCGAAGACTCGGTCGGTGGCGAGTTGCGCTTCGACGCTCATCGCGGCGGCGAGGTCGGCTGTCTTGAAGAGGCGGTCGAGGTCGGCGAGTGCGAGGACCAGCATGCCGAGCATGCCGTCGGTGCCGTTGATCAGCGCCAGACCTTCCTTCTCCGCCAGCACGACCGGGGTCAGTCCGTGGGCTCGAAGGGCTTCGCCGGCATCGAGAAGGTTGCCGTCGGCATCGCGGACCTGACCTTCACCCAGGATCGCCAGGGCGACGTGGGACAGCGGTGCGAGATCGCCGGAACAACCGAGGCTGCCGTACTCGTGCACCACCGGGGTCAGGTGTGCGTTCAGCAGGCCGGCGTACGCCTGGGCCGTCTCGACCTTGACGCCGGTGCGGCCCGTTGCGAGCGTCGAGAGCCGCAGCAGGGCGAGCCCCCGGACCACCTCGGTCTCGACCTCGGGGCCGGAGCCGGCGGCGTGCGAGCGGATCAGGCTGCGCTGCAGTTGGGCCCGTAGTTCCGGTGCGATGTGCCGGGTGGCGAGCGCGCCGAAGCCGGTCGAGACGCCGTAGTGCGGGGTGTCCGCGTGGGCCAGCGCCTCGATCGCGGCGCGCGACTTCGCGATCTCCTCCAGAGCCTGGTCGTCGATCCGTACCTGGGCGCCGTACCGCGCGACCGCGACCACGTCGGCCGGGGTCAGCGGGCCGATACCAACTATCACCGTGTGTTCCACCTGCTCATTGGACCGCGCCGGGTTGCTCCCCGACAGGAGCGCCGTACCACTTTCTGTCTCGGGTCTGAGACAACGGTGGCGACCCTCCGTAGCCCTAGAGTTTCGGCATGGTGTTCGAGATCCGGACGGCGGGGCCGGAGGACGCGGTGGGGATAGCCCGGGTCTGGGCGGCGACGATGCCGCAACTGGTGAAGACGGCGCGGGCGATCGAGCTGCAACTGAAGCACGGTCGCAGCCAGGCGGTGCTGATCGCCGTCGACGGGCCGGAGGTGGTCGGGTACGCGAACATCTACTTGCCGCCGGCCGACGCCGAGGCGCCGCGGGTGCGGATCACGCTCCAGGTGCCGGGCGAGGACCGCAGGCGCGGGATCGGGACCGCGCTGCTGACCGCGATCACGGAGCGAGCCGTGCAGGTCGGAGGCGGCGGGTTGCTGGTGGTTGTCCGCGACGACGACGAGTCGAAGGACTTCGCCGCGAAGCGTGGATTCGAGTTGAAGAGGCGGATGACGAACTCGACAGCGGACCTGACCGCGGCCCGGGAGGCGGTTGCTCCGCTGGACGGGCTGCGCGTGGTCGACTACAACCAGTTGACTTCTCGGCAGCTGTTCGACGCGGAGGTCGAGGTCCGGGAGGACGATCCGAGTGGTCTGTCGGGCGGCCCGGCGTACGACGAGTGGGTGGACGTCTCGTGGCGCAACCCCGACGGGCGTAGCGATCTGAGCTTCGCAGTACTGGATGGGGACCAGGTGCTGTCTTTTGCCACCACGACCGCGGATCCGGACCGGAAGCTGATCTGGTCGAACCTGACCGGGACGATCCCGTCGGCGCGGGGGCGTGGGCTGGCGAAGGTGGTGAAGTCGGTGGCTTTGGCGGCGGCCCGCGACGCCGGCTTCGTGACCGCGTCGACCGGTAACGACGCGAAGAACGTACCGATGCTCGCCGTCAACCGTTGGCTCGGCTATCAGGAGACGTCGGCCGCCTGGACCGCGGAGAAGGATCTGTGAAACGACTCGTCATCTCGTTGCTGTTCTTCCTGGTCGTCTCGGTGGCCGTGGGGTTCCTGGTCTCGGGACCGGAGTTCCTCGACTGGGGTGTCGCCGGCGGGCTGTTCGTGCTCGCGGTCGCCGGCGAGAGTTTCCGGTTCTGGTTGAAGCGAAGCCGCGCGAAGAAACGCGAATCGTCCGGAATCTGAGATCGGCCGGGTTACCCTGCCGTTGTGAGCGGCAACGTTCCCGCCTCGACCCGCACCCTGCGGGTACTGACGTTCCTGGCCACGCAGCCCGGTCCGGTACCGATGGAGCGCATCGCCTCCGCGGTCGCGTTGCCGCGCTCGTCGACGTACCACTTGCTGCGGGCAATGATCGACGAGGGCTTCGTCGTCCACCTGCCCGAGGAGAAGCGGTACGGGCTCGGGGTGGCCGCGTTCGAGATCGGGTCGGCCTATCTCCGGCACGATCCGCTGGAACGGTTGGCGCGGCCGTTGCTGGTGCAGTTGGTGCACGAGGTGGGGCAGACCGCGCATCTCGGCGTACTGCATGGTCGCGAGCTGGTCTATCTGCTGAAAGAACAGCCGCCGCGGCCGGTGACATTGGTGACCGATGTCGGCGTACGCCTGCCTGCGACCCTGACCGCCTCCGGGCGGGCGCTGCTGGCCGAGCTGCCGCCGGCCCAGGTACGGGCGCTCTTCCCGACGCCGGAGTCCTTCGTCCGCCGCACTGACCACGGCCCCCAGACCCTCACCCAACTCCGCCGCCTCCTGGCCGACGAGAAACGCCAAGGCTTCGCCGTCGAGGACTCCTTCATCACCCCCGGCGTCGCCTCCGTAGCCAGCGCCGCCGTCGACCACGCCGGCCACCCGGCGGCCGCCATCAGCGTCACCTTCCGCACCGACGCCGTACCCCCAGCCGACCGCCCCCAGCTAGCCCACCGAATCCGCCAAGCCGCCACAGCCCTAACCCGCCGCCTCCACGGCTAGGACATGCAACAGCCCTCCCGCTTCGGAGGGCTGTTCTGGGCTACCAGGAAGATTTGGTGATGCCGGGGAGTTCGCCGCGGTGGGCCATGGTGCGGAAGCGGACGCGGGAGATACCTGCCTTGCGGAGGTAGCCGCGGGGGCGATCGTCGACTGCGTCGCGGTTGCGGATCCGGATCGGGCTCGCGTCGCGGGGCAGCCGCTGCAGTTTGTCCTGGGCCTCGGCGCGGGCGTCGAAGCTGGAGCCGGGGTCCGCGATGATCCGCTTCAGCTCCGCCCGGCGGTCGGCGTACAGGGCGACCGTCCGGCGGCGCTGCTCGTTCTTCGCGATCTTGCTGGTCTTGGCCACGAAGCCTTACCGCTCTTCGCGGAAGTCGACGTGCTGGCGGACCGCAGGGTCGTACTTGCGAATGATCAGCCGGTCGGGATTGTTCCGGCGGTTCTTGCGCGTTACATAGGTGAAGCCGGTGCCTGCGGTGCTGCGGAGCTTGATGATGGGGCGGAGTTCGTTGTGCTTGGCCATGCTGTCCTTTCCCGGATCACCTGGCGGGTGACCCTCGCTAGCCGGAACGCCGGTGGGGTGGCGGGTATTCCGGTTCAGAGGGTACTTTGTATTGGTTGTCGTTTTCAATAAGACGGGAGACTTGATGCTGCCGGTGACCTTGCTGACAGGCCTCGACGAGGGGTTCCGCGGCGCCGTCGCAGAGGACCTGCTGGCCGCGGCCGGCGTCCTGGTGGAGTACGACGTGAGCAGCCTGAGCGCGGGCGCCGTCGTCCGGATCGCCCGGACCGCCGCCGGCGTCATCGACCGCGAGGTGATCACCATGGACCACCCGTGCGTCTCGTGCGCGATCCGCGGCTCTCTCGTCCAGCTGCTGACCAGCATCGCGACCGTCGAGCGGTACGACGTCGCGATCGTGAACGTGCCCGCCGCCGGTGACACGAACGCGATCGCCAAGGAGATCTCAGCAGCCGAGGAGCTCCGCCTCGACGCCGTCATCACGACCGTCGACTCCCCCACCGTGGTCGCCGACCTGACCGGCGACGAACTGGTGCACGATCGCGGTATCCCGACCGCGGCCGAGGACGGCCGGGCGATCGCGGAGATGATCGTGCGGCAACTCGAGTCCGCCGACGCGGTCGTCCTGAGCAGCGAAGACACCACAGTTCGCGCACTGACGCAGGCGATCAACCCCGCACTCCTGGTCCAGACCACGCCAGCCGGCCTGCTCGGCGTACAGCTACACGTTTCTGAAGCCGTCGAGCCCGGTTCGATCGCAGCAGCACGCCAAGGCGAGGTGCAGACTCTCGTCTGGCAGTCCACCAGGCCTTTCCACCCCGAGCGCCTGTACGACGCCCTCGAGGACCTGGTCGCCGGGACGGCCCGTGGTCGCGGCACGATCTGGATCGCAACTCAGCACCGCAGCCGGCTCAGCTGGGACAGTTTCGGTACGAACATCGCGATCGGCGTCCTCGGTCCGTGGCTGGCAGACCTCCCAGCCGATCGCTGGTCCTCGGTCGGGCAGCAGCACCAGGCCCGGTCCGCCCTCGAGTGGCACCCGGAGTACGGCGACCGTGCGACGTACCTCTCATTCACCGGGCCGGCGCTGGATCTTCGGGAATTAAGGGACCGCCTCGACGGTTGTGTCCTCCGTGCGGACGAAGCGGTCCATCCCCTGACCGACCCGTTCGCCGTCTACTTGGAAGGAAGTACAGCCGCATGAAGAATGACATTCACCCCGACTACCGCCGGGTCGTCTTCAGGGACAAGTCCGGCAACTTCAGCTTCCTCACCGGTTCGACCCGCGAGAGCAACGAGACCATCGAGTGGCACGACGGGAACACCTACCCGGTCGTCGACGTCGAGATCTCGTCCGCGAGTCACCCGTTCTACACGGGCCAGCAGCGCGTGATGGACACCCAGGGCCGCGTGGAGAAGTTCAAGAAGCGCTACGGCCAGAAGTAACTCTGCGCCCCAGAAGCCCGCTGACCACCAGGTCGGCGGGCTTTGTCATGCCCGCGACAGGTGTCTCGGATTCGAGATGGTGGATGGGCGGGGGTGCTAGGTGGCGCCGGTGGCGGGGATCACACTGTGCGCATGGAGCCGGTGGAGATCTCGGGTGCCGGGCTGACCCCGCTGGACGCGGTGGCGCTCGGACAGCGTCGGACCGCGGTCCGGTTGAGCGACGACGCCCGGAAGCGGATGCACGAATCGGCCGTGGCCGTGGCCGAGGTGGCTCGGCATCGGCCCGTGTACGGGCGGACCACCGGGGTCGGCGCCAACCGTGATGTCCTCACGTCCGATCCCGAGCACGGCGCCCGGTTGCTCGGATCGCATTCGACCACCGGTACGACGTCGTACCCGAAGGACGTGGTCCGGCTCGGGCTGCTGATCCGGGTGAACCAACTGGCCTCTGGCGGCTCCGGACTCGAGCCGGCCGTCGCCGACGCGATCGTTGCCCTGCTCAACGATGACGACCTGCCCGACCTGCACCGCGGCGGCGCGATCGGGACCGGCGACCTCGGCCCGCTGGCCGAACTCGGGCTCGCCCTCGGCGACGTCATCGACGGGACCAGCGCCCTCCCCCTGCTCTCCAGCAACGCACTCACCCTCGCCGCCTGCTGTCTCGCGTACGTCGAGGCCGCGACGCTGATCAACGTCGTACCGATCGTCGGCGCGCTCTCGCATGTCGCGCTCCGCGGCAACGCCGAGGTGTACGACGTCCGCGTCCACGAGGCCCGTCCCCAGCCCGGGCAGGTCCGGGTCGCCCGCCGGATGCGCGGGCTCCTGGAAGGGCTACCGATCCCGCCTGCGCGTGTCCAGGATCCCTTTGGACTAAGGGCTTTCGCGCAAGTACTCGGTCCGGCCGTCGACCATGTAGACACCCTGGGCAACAGTCTGCGGATCGACATCAACGCCTCCGCGGAGAACCCGTTGGTTGCCGGCGACACCGTGCTGCACAACGGCAACTGGCACGCGATGCCGATCGCGCTCGCCCTCGACTCGCTCCGGCTCAGCCTGCACAGCGTCGCAACCCTGTCGACCTCCCGGGTCGCGAACCTGGTCGACTCCGAGTTCACCGGGCTGAGCCGGTTCCTGGCCAGTGGGGCCGAGGCGAGCTCCGGCGTGATGATGATCGAGTACGTCGCCCACGACGCGCTGGCCTCGGTCCGTTCGTCCGCACAGCCGGCCACTCTCGGTACGGCGACTTTGTCCCGCGGAGCCGAGCACCACGCCAGCTTCGCGCCACAAGCCGCCGTACTCACGGCCAAGCTTCTCGACGACCTGCGTGAAGTCCTGGCGTGTGAGCTGGTCACCGCGGTGCGGGCGATCCGGCTGGCCGGCCTGACACCTGAGGATCTCGAGCCGGCCGCCATCGCACCGTGGCTTGCGGACGCGTTGGCCGCCCTGCCGGGTGATCTCGCCGACCGCTCACTTCGGGAGGACCTGGAGATCGCCCGCGGCCTGATGACCCAATGGGGCGACCGCCAGGTCGAACATCCCGCAGAGGCTGGCTAGAGCTGGTTGAGGTTGAAGGCCGCAGCCATGGCCTTGAAGCCGTTGGCGTTCGGGTGCAGGTGGTCGCCTGCGTCGTACGCCGGGAGGTACTTCGACGGCGCCGCGGGGTCCCTCGTGGCCTTGTCGAAGTCCACGACCCCGTCGTACTCACCGGAGGTCCGGATCCACGTGTTCAGCGCCTGCCGGTCAGCCTCGCCGGCCGCGGAGTAGTAACCCGCACCCTCGAACGGCGTCAGCGTCGCACCGATTACCTTCAGCCCGGCCTGATGCGCACGCTGGATGAACTGCCGATGCACCGCGATCAGATCCGCCGGATCAGTCGCGCCGAGGCTTCCGCCGATGTCGTTGATCCCTTCCAGCAGAACCACGGTCCGTACGCCGGCCTGTCCGATCACGTCCCGGTCGAACCGCGCCAGCGTCGAGTCTCCCGCCGTACCCGCGTTGCTGAGCAGACGGTTGCCGCTGATGCCCGCGTTGAGCACACCAAGGTCGCGGTTCGGCGGGCCGGCGAGGATCCGGTCGGCCAACTGGTCCGGGTACCGCAGGTTCTTGTCGACCGGCGAGACCACGCCGTCGGTGATCGAGTCGCCGAACAGAACGACAGACCCACGCGCCCGGCTCTGCACGTCGACACCCTCGATGACGTACCGCGCTGTGCCCGGGATCGCCTGGTACGACGACCCGTCGCCACCGGTCTGATCACCGGCGGACGAGAAGCCGGTCGCGTACCCGGCCGGGTGCTGCGTGAGCGGACCGGTCGGCCCGGGGAAGTAGGCGCTGATCACCAGGTCGGTGTCGTCCGGTACGGCGACGCGCACCGGGTCCGACACCCACTCAGCCCCGACTGGGATCGTCACCGACGCGCGGCCGTTGAACAGCACCGAGACCAGCTTGGCCGGATCGACCGTCGGCGTACCAGCCTGAGCATCGGCCCGTGGAGTAACAGTCACTTTGCCGACGACAAGGGCGGCCGTGCCGTAGACGTTCGACAACCGCAGCCGGAGCTGAGGTCCGCCGATCGACAGGTGAGCGACCTGACGCAGGGTCGTGTCCGTGACTCCGGTCGCCGAGATTCCCGAAGTACCTGGTGGGGTGACTGCGACCGACCAACTCCCGACCCACCCCGCCGGCGAGGCGGCCGAGGCTGTCGGGGTCAACGGAATGGCGAGAAGTGCGAGCGCGACGACCAGCTGTTTGATACGACGCATGAGACCACCTTCGTCTGGGCGGATACGGAGAGGTTCCCTTCCATCTCACCCAGAGTCGCGTCACGCTTGCAAGCGGTCATCTGTGAGCGGTACGTGCGCAGAGCCGAGTGACCCTAACTTCTGTTCGCGAGCAGCTCGCGGAGCTGCACCGCGAACTCGGGTGCCCGTGCCCCGTAGCCGATGTGGTCTCCCGGGAAGTCGACGACCGACAGGCCGAGCTGCTCGGCGAGGACGACGTTCGGCCGGTACGGGAACAACTCGCGGGAGTCGGCGCCGCCGGCGAGCACGAGCCGGTCCGCGACCTTGGTGAGAGCCGGGAGATCCACGTCGTACCGCGGGTAGGTCTTGAGCTCGTACTCGAACCAGAAGTCCAGGTTGGCGCCGATCCGCCGGATCAGCTCGGCGCGCTGTTCCTCCGGTACGGCGGCGAGGCGGTCGGACCGGTGGTCGGCAGTACCGTCCGCGGTCACACCGAGGATTCGCTCGGCGAATCTGCGCATCGCCTCCTGTGCGCCCTGCTTGCGCCAGACGTCATACACACCGTCCAGAAAGGCGAGCCACTCGGCGCCGTCCGGAAGGAGGTTCGCAAGCGGTGGCTCGTGGCAGATGAGGTTCGAGACCCGTTCCGGCGAGCGGGTCAGCAGGTGCAGACCGACGATCGCGCCGGAACTGCTGCCGAAGACCTGTGCAGGACCGGATCCGAAGTGGTCGATCAGCGCCGCGGCATCGTCGGCATCGGCGTCGAGCCGGGTGTCCGCATCCACCGGACCGTCGACGGGACTCAGGGAGAAGCCGCGCCGGTTGTAGGCAACGACCGTGTAGGCGTCGGACAGCAGGCGCGTGAGTCCGGCGTACGGCGTCGCGTCGCCGTTGCCACCGGGTATGAGCAGCAGGACCGGCCCAGTGCCGGCAGTTTCGTAGTGAAGCTCGGCACCGGGCACAGCAAGAGTGGTCATCGGATCGGCCTTTCGACAGGGAGCAGGGACTCCAGCTCGCACAGCGCGTTCTGGACGTACGCATGAACCGGTACGGACCCTCCTGCTTCGAGCCATTGCCCGACGGCATGTTCGGTCGCCGCGTTGACGGCGGCCGCCAGCACGACCGGCTCGAGATCGCCGGCGGACGCGCCGGTGCGGACCGCAATGGCGTCCGCAAGTTCGTGCTCCATCGCGCGCCTGGCCTTGAGGTACTCCCCGTGCAACTCCGGGGCGGCGGTGACGAGGCGCACTCCGGCCACCCATTCAGGATCGGGGTCGCCGCCTTCGTACTCGACGAGCACGCTGTGGCGGATGCTCTCCCACAGCGGCTCGTCGGGCGGGCGTTCACGAAGCGCCAATCCGGCTCGAACGGCGCGGTCGGTGGCGAGGGCACAGATCGCCTCGTACTTGTTGGCGAAGTAGTTGTTGTAGGTCCGCGGGGAAACGCCTGCTGCGGCGGCGATGTCCTCGACCAGGACGTTCTCCAGGCCGCGCTCGATCGCGAGCCGCATCGCCGCGATCCCGAGCGCCTGCCGGGTGGCGAACTTCTTGCGCTCCCGAAGACCGGTCATGCAACTACGGTAGACCAAAAACTGCGCGCCACGCAAATATTCGCGCCACGCAATTTTAGAGCCGGTTGTAGGCCTTTAGGGTTCGGAGGGCGCCTACGGTGACGATGCCGCGGTACTCGAGGGTGGCGGCCGGGCCGGGGGGTTGCCAGGTGAGGGCCCAGCCGCCGTCGTCCTGCTGGTCGGCGATCAGGCGGTCGAGGTGAGCCTCGAGCTGGGCGTCGGTGAACAGCTGCTTCCAGACGCTGTCCGGCGTCGGCGCGAACTGCAGCGGCGTGACGCCGTACGTCGGATCGGCGGCGTCGGCGCGGTAGTTCGTGAGCTTGGGCAACCAGTCGCGGATCCGATCGAGGTCGACGTCCCCGCTGTGCTCCAGGAATTCCAAGGCCTCGTGCATCGCGTGGGCGTCCTCCGGCAAGCTCTTCGCCAGCTCGGCCGCGGCCCAGGCGCCGGCCTTGTCGCGCCACGGGTGCTCGACCTCGAGCTGGTACAGCCGCGCGACCAGACCCGCCGTCGGGTTGAGGTCGGGCTTGTACGTCCACTCGGTCATGTGGTCGGCGCGCGGGTAGCCCTCCACCGCCGGCCCGCACAACGGGACCGCGCCGTCGGCGTTCGCGACCTGGGCGAGCCAGTCGGTCGCCCGACGAACCATCTCCTCGTCCCGGGCGCCGGCTGCGATCAGCGTGTCGAACGCGACCTCGACGTCGAGCGGCAGGCTGTCCGGACACCGCTTGTCCGGCTCCAGCCCCTGCCCGAAGCCCCCGTCGGCGTTCTGGAATCCACGCAAGGCGTCGACCACGCCCTGCGGATCAGCGCCCTCGAAAATCGCCGTGAAGAGGCGACGCTCGAGCACCCGAGCGTCCCGCCGTACAAAGTCCCGACCTGCGGTAAAGATGTCCATACCCCCGAGCCTCCCGCACATCAGCCCGCGGCGTCTTGAACGAAACGGACATCGGGTTGTGAGACGCGCGTTTGAGGTTGCCGTCCGGGCCGTGAGGATGCTGTCAGGACCGGGTGTCGGAACGGGTGTACGGCGTGAGAGTGGACAGGTGACTGTCGCGACGAACGAACGCCATCGGCTCGGTGTGATCGGAGGTCTGGCGGCGTTGTCGCTGGACGCGATGGCTTCGGTGGCCTACGGGCCAGAGGCAATCGTCCTGGTTCTCGCCCTGGGCGGTGCGAACGCGATCGGGCTGACCTTGCCGGTCACGGGTGCCATCGCGCTGCTGCTGATCGTGCTGGTGCTGTCCTACCGGCAGGTGATCGCCGCCTTCCCGGACGGCGGCGGTTCGTACGGCGTCGCGAAGAAGTACCTCGGTCGCCGGGCGAGCCTGGTCGCCGGCGCATCGCTGGTGATCGACTACGTCCTGAACGTGGCCGTGTCCGTCGCAGCCGGAGTCGCCGCGCTGACCTCCGCCGTACCCGGGCTGTTCGCCTACCGGGTGTGGATCGCGCTCGCCGTACTCGCCCTGGTCACCGCGGTGAACCTGAAGGGCGTCGCGCACAGCGCGCGGATGTTCATCCTGCCGACCGCCGTGTTCGTCGCGGCCATCCTGACAGTGATTCTGGCCGGTCTGCTCCGCGGCGAACCCGCGGTCACCACCGCGAGCGCGGAGCAGGCCGGTCAGGTTCACGCCATCGGGATTCTCCTGCTTTTGAAGGCGTTCTCGAACGGCTGCGCCGCATTGACCGGCGTCGAGGCGATCGCGAACGCCGTACCGAGCTTCCGCAAACCGCGCGTCGTCCGGGCCCAGCGGGCCGAGGTCGTACTCGGCGTACTGCTGGCGACGATGCTGCTCGGACTCGCTGTCCTGATCAAGAAGTTCGAGATCAAGCCGGTCGAGGGCGTGACCGTACTCTCCCAGCTCACCGACGCCTCGCTCGGCCACGGTTTCGGGTACTACGTCGTGCAGTTCTCGACCGTGGTCCTGCTGGCGCTGGCCGCGAACACGTCGTACGGCGGACTCCCGGTGCTGGCGCAGTTGCTGGCGAAGGACCACTTCGTGCCGCACGTGTTCAAGCTGCGCGGCCAGCGGCAGGTGTACCGCTATGGGATCTGGTTCCTCACGCTGGTGGCCGCGGCGCTGCTGATCGTGGCTCGCGGAGACATGAACACCCTGGTCCCGTTGTTCGCGATCGGAGTCTTCGTCGGGTTCACGTTGTCGCAGGCCGGCATGGTCCGGCACTGGTGGCACAGCCGCCCGGCCGGCTGGCGCGCGAAGCTCGCGCTGAACGGTTTCGGCGCGATCCTGACCGGCGTGGCCGCGATAGTGCTGACGGCAACGAAGTTCACCGAAGGCGCGTGGCTGATCGTGATCGCGTTGCCGTTGCTGGTGCTGCTGATGGAGGTTGTCCACCGCAACTACCGGCGGATCGGCGAGCGGCTGGAGCTCGGTCGCATCCCGGATCGCCCGACCCACTTGCGATCCCGGGTCGTGGTCCCGGTGAACGGCGTCAGCAAGTTGACCCGGCACGCGATCTCGGTGGCCTCCGGCCTCGGGCACGACGTCGTCGCCGTCCACGCGGTGAATGCGAGCGATCCCGATGACGTGCGCGACTTCAACCGGCTGATCGCGGACTGGGAGCGCTGGACTCCCGGCGTACCGCTGATCGCCCTCGCCGACGACCGCCGCCGGCTGACCGACCCGATCATCAAGTACGTGCGCCACTGTGAGCTGGAGACTGTGTTCGTACTGATTCCCGAAGTCGAGCCGGATCACGTCTGGCAACGCCTACTGCAGAACCAGCGCGGCGCCATGCTCGCCCACGCCCTCCGCCGCGACACCGACGCGATCGTCTGCCGGCTCCGCTTCCGCATCCACGACACCGAGCCGTCCACCGACCCCACCCCGACCCTGGTCACCATCAGCCACAACGCGTGAGTGACTAGGGCTCGAAGCGGTAGCCCATCCCCGGTTCGGTGAGGAGGTGCTGGGGGCGGGCGGGGTCGGGCTCGAGTTTGCGGCGGAGCTGGCCCATGTAGAAGCGAAGGTTTCCGCTGGCGGTCTCGTAGCCGGGACCCCAGACCTCGGTGAGGAGCTGGCGCTGGGACATCAGCTTGCCGGGGTGGCGGACCAGGACCTCCAGAAGGTGCCACTCGGTCGGGGTGAGACGGATGTCTTCGCCGGTTTCGAGGGTGACTCGCTTGGCCGCGAGGTCGACCGTGGCACCGCCGACGGTCACCACAGGCTGGTCCTGGGCCGGGTTGCTGCGACGCAGTACGGCGCGCATCCGGGCCAGCAGCTCGTCGATCCCGAACGGCTTGGTCAGGTAGTCGTCCGCGCCGGCGTCCAGCGCCTCGACCTTGTCGGTCTGATCGGTCCGTCCGGACAACACCAGGATCGGCGCCTCGGTCCACCCGCGCAGCCCGCGGATCACGTCCACGCCGTCGAAGTCCGGCAGCCCGAGGTCGAGGATCACCAGCTCCGGCGGATGCTGGGCTGCCACCTTCAACGCCGACGTACCAGTGCCGGCCAGATGGACCTCGTACCCGCGCGCCTTCAGGTTGATCTGCAGCGCCCGCACGATCTGCGGCTCATCGTCGACCACTAGAACCCTGGTCACTGTTGTCCTTCCGAACGCTCCCGAGTTCCCGGAACCGGGGCGCTGGCCGGCGGCATGGTCGCGGTCGGGATCGCTACCACCATGGTCAGTCCGCCGCCTGGGGTGTCCTCGGGCTGCAGCGTGCCGTGCATCGCCTCGGCCAGGCCGCGAGCGAGCGCCAGCCCGAGGCCGACTCCGACCGTGTTGTCGGTGTCGCCGAGCCGCTGGAACGGCGCGAACACGCGATCCCGGTCCTCGCGCGGTATCCCCGGTCCGCGATCGATCACCCGGAGCTCGACGGTGTCGCCCAACGCGCTCCCGGTGATCAGCGCCGGCCGCCCGGGCGGTGAGTAGCGGACCGCGTTGGCCAGCAGGTTCGCCATCACCCGCTCCAGCAACGCCGGGTCCGCCTCGACCAGCGGCAGCGTGTGCGGGATGTCCACAGTGACCTTGTCACCATCGTCACCGAGCTCGGCCAGTACGCCGGGCATGATCTCGTCCAGCGCCATCGGCCGAGTGAAAACAGGCAGTACGCCGGCCTGCAGCCGACTGAGGTCGAGCAGGTTGTCCACGAGTCGCGACAACCGGTCCAGCGACTCGTCCGCCGTCTCGAGCAACTCCTCGCGCTCGGAATCGGTCCACTCGACGTCGTCGCTGCGCAAGCTGGTCACGGATGCCTTGGCCGAGGCCAATGGGGATCGGAGATCATGGCCGACTGCGCGAAGAAGCGCCGTACGCAGTTTGTCGGCTTCGGCCAGCGGCTTCGCCTCGGCGGCGGCCTCGCTCAGCCGGGCCCGATCCACGAGCGCAGCCGCGTGCGCGGCGAATGCGCCGACCAACCGGCGTTCGTCGGCGGCGAGCTGATGCCCCTGCAGTACAAGGACGAGGTCGTCGCGCGCCGGAATCTCGGCGTCCGCTTCCTCCGGCCGGGTGCAAGTCAGAGTGCCGGCCGAAGCCAGCGGCCGCCAGACCTCGGTCAGCTCGTCGTCGTCCACCCGCTCCATCAGGCAGGCGCCGGTCATCCCGAAGGCCTCGCGAACCCTTTCGAGCAAGGCGGGCAGCGCGGTCTCACCACGCAGTACCGAACCGGCCAAGGTCGCCAGCGTCTCGGACTCGGCCGCCGCCCGGGCTGCCTGTCTGGTCCGTCGGGCCGCCCGGTCGACGACCGAACTCACCAGCGCCGCCACCAGGATGAAGATCGCCAGCGCGAGCGCGTTGTTCAGGTCGGCGATCGTGAAGGTCCGCTCCGGCGGCGTGAAGAAGTAGTTCAGGACGAGCGTCCCGGCGACCGCGGTCAGCATCGCCGGCCACAACCCACCGACCAGGGCCACGACGACCACGGCGAGGAGGAAGGCCAGCACATTGCTGGTCAGATTCAGGTGGTCGCTGCCGAGATCCAGCAGCAGCGCGAGCAGCGGCGGGAGCATGACCGCCAGGACGAAGCCCTCGACTTTGCGACGCGTGGACAGGCTGCCCCGCAACCGTGGCAACCGGCCACGGCCCATCAACGAATGGGTGACGATGTGGACGTCGATATCACCAGAGTCTCGGATCGTGGTCGACCCAATACCAGGCCCGGTGAGCAGCGATGACAGCCGAGACCTGCGCGACCCCCCGAGGACCAGCTGGGTAGCGTTTTCCGCGCGCGCGAAGGTCAGCAGCGCGTCAGAGATGTCGTCACCGACCACCTGGTGGTAGGTCCCACCGAGGCTCTCGACCAGATTGCGTTGCTCGGCCAGACGTTTCGGGTCGGCGCCGGTCAGACCGTCGGAGCGGGCGACGTGGACGGCGAGCAGGTCCCCGCCGGAGGAGCGGGTGGCGATGCGGGCGGCACGCCGGATCAGGGTCTCGCCTTCAGGACCGCCGGTGAGGGCAACGACCACCCGTTCCCGGGCTTCCCAGGTCGAGTCGATGTCATGCTGAGCACGGTACTGCTGCAGGCCGACGTCGACCCGGTCGGCGAGCCAGAGCAGCGCGAGTTCGCGGAGGGCGGACAGGTTGCCGACCCGGAAGTAGTTGCCCAGGGCAGCGTCGACCTTGTCCGCCGTGTAGACGTTGCCGTGGGCCATCCGGCGGCGCAGCGCCTCCGGCGTCATGTCCACCAGCTCGATCTGGTCCGCGGCCCGGACCACCCGGTCCGGCACGGTCTCCTGCTGCGGTACGCCGGTGATCTTCTCGACCACGTCGTTGATCGACTCGAGGTGCTGGATGTTGACCGCCGAGATCACGTCGATCCCGGCGGTCAGCAGCTCCTCGATGTCCTGCCAGCGCTTCTCGTTCCGGCTGCCCGGAACGTTGGTGTGCGCGAGCTCGTCCACCAGCGCGACCTCGGGCCGGCGAGCCAGCACCGCGTCGATGTCCATCTCGGTGAAGCTCGCGCCGCGGTAGTCGATGATGCGCCGCGGGACGAGCTCCAGGCCCTTGAGCATCTCCGCGGTGTGTTCGCGGCCGTGGGTCTCGACGAATCCGACCACCACGTCGGTGCCGCGGGCCAGCCTTCGCTGACCCTCGCCCAGCATCTTGTAGGTCTTCCCCACACCGGGCGCGGCACCGAGGTAGATCCGCAGATGCCCACGGCCGCTCTTACTCATATTTAAATGATCTCAGAGCGCGGCGAGAGCGTTGTTGAGCTTGACCACGTTGACCCGGGGTTCACCGAGGAAGCCCAGCGTGCGACCCTCCGTGCTCTCCTTCACCAACTGCTGGACCTGCTGCACGCTCAGGTTGCGCTCACGGGCGATCCGGTTGACCTGCAGCGCGGCGTACGCCGGGCTGATGTCCGGGTCGAGACCGCTACCACTGGCCGTGACGGCGTCCGGCGGGACCTGGGACTCGCTGACACCCTCGAGTGCCGCGACGGCCTTCTTCCGCTCCTGGACCGCCGCGAGCAGGTCGGGGTTGTTCGGCCCCAGGTTCGAGCCCGAGCTGCCCATCGCGTCGTAGTCGATCGCGGACGGCCGGGTCTGGAACCACTTGGGGTCGGCAACCATGATCGGGTCGCCCTTGTCGTCCTTCTTGCCGCTGTCCATCGTGTAGGCCTGACCGATCAGGTCCGACGCCACGTCCTTGCCGTTCACCTGGACGATCGAGCCGTTCGCGTTCCCGTGGAACAGCCCCTGTGCCACCCCGGTCATCGCCAGCGGGTAGAGGATGCCGAGGGCAACGGTGAAGACCAGCAGGGCCCGGATTGCGACCCCGAACTGGCGAACCGAGCCGGGGAGATTGCTTGCCATGAACAAATGCCTTTCAGCGAAGACCGGGGATCAAGGAGATCACCAGGTCGAGGAGCTTGATACCGATGAACGGGCTGATCAGACCGCCGATGCCGTAGATCAGCAGGTTGCGCCGCAGCATCGCGGACGCCGACGACGGCTTGTACCGGACACCCCGCAGCGCCAGCGGTACCAGCGCGACGATGACGAGTGCGTTGAACACGATGGCGGATACGATCGCCGACTGCGGCGAGTGCAGACCCATGATGTTCAGCTTGTCCAGCCCCGGGTACGCCGCCGCGAACAACGCCGGCAGGATCGCGAAGTACTTCGCGACGTCGTTCGCGATCGAGAACGTGGTCAGCGATCCGCGGGTGATCAGCAACTGCTTGCCGATCTCGACGATCTCGATCAGCTTGGTCGGGTTGGAGTCGAGGTCGACCATGTTGCCGGCCTCCTTGGCGGCCGACGTACCGGAGTTCATCGCCACCCCGACATCGGCCTGGGCCAGCGCCGGAGCGTCGTTGGTGCCGTCACCGGTCATCGCGACCAGGCGACCGCCCTCCTGCTCCTTCTTGATCAGCGCCATCTTGTCCTCGGGCGTCGCCTCGGCCAGGAAGTCGTCGACCCCGGCCTCCTCGGCGATCGCCTTCGCGGTCAGCTGGTTGTCACCGGTGATCATCACGGTCCGGATGCCCATCGCGCGCATCTGGTCGAACCGCTCCCGCATGCCTTCCTTGACCACGTCCTTCAGGTGGATGACACCCAGCGGACGAGCCTTCCCGTTCACCGTCTCGGCGACGACCAGCGGCGTACCGCCGGAAGCCGAGATGCCGTCGACGATCTCGCCGAGCTGCGGGTCGGTGGTGCCGCCGTGCTGACTGATCCAGGCGTTGACCGCACCGGCCGCGCCCTTGCGGACCTGCCGTCCGTCGACGTCCACACCACTCATCCGGGTCTGTGCGGTGAACTCCACGAAGGTTGCGTGCGGCAACTCTCCGGTGTGCCGCTCGCGCAACCCGTACCCGGTCTTCGCCAGTACGACGATCGACCGGCCCTCGGGCGTCTCGTCCGCCAGGCTGGACAGCTGGGCCGCGTCGGCCAGCTCGGTGTCGCTCACACCCTTGACCGGGATGAACTCCGACGCCTGCCGGTTGCCCAGCGTGATGGTGCCGGTCTTGTCCAGCAGCAGGGTGTTCACGTCACCCGCGGCCTCGACCGCACGGCCCGACATCGCCAGCACGTTGCGCTGGACCAGCCGGTCCATGCCGGCGATACCGATCGCGGACAGCAGCGCACCGATCGTGGTCGGGATCAGGGCGACCAGCAGGGCCACCAGGATCACGATGCTCAGGTTCGTGTGCGCGTAGTTGGCGAACGTCGGCAGCGTCGCGACCGCGATCAGGAAGACGATCGTCAGACTGGCGAGCAGGATGTTCAGTGCGATCTCGTTCGGCGTCTTCTGCCGCGAGGCGCCCTCGACCAGGGCGATCATCCGGTCGATGAAGCTCTCGCCCGGCTTGGTGGTGATCTGTACGACGATCCGGTCCGACAGCACCTTGGTGCCGCCGGTGACCGCACTGCGGTCGCCACCGGACTCGCGGATCACCGGCGCCGACTCGCCGGTGATGGCCGACTCGTCGACACTTGCCACGCCCTCGATGACGTCGCCGTCACCGGGGATGATCTGCCCGGCCTCGACGACCACCCGGTCGCCCAGTTGCAGCTGCGTGGCCGGGATCTCCTCCTCACCGCTGTCGGTGAGGCGTCGCGCCGTGGTCTCAGTCTTCGCCCGCCGCAGCGTCTCGGCCTGGGCCTTGCCGCGGCCTTCGGCCACCGCCTCGGCCAGGTTCGCGAACACCACGGTCAGCCACAGCCAGACCACGATCCACCAGACGAACACGCTGGAGTCGGTGACGGCCTTGATCGTGGACGCGACCGCGCCCACCTCGACCACGAACATCACCGGGTTCTTCACCATCACCCGCGGGTCGAGCTTCTTCACCGCATCGGGCAGGGCCGTCAGCAGCATGCGAGGGTCGAACGCCCCCGACGGTGCTTTCTTCGCCACCCTCTCGGCCGTGTTCTTCGGGGCCGGAGGAGGGGTCTTCACTAGCGTGGTCACAGTCCCTCCGCGAGGGGTCCGAGGGTGAGGGCGGGGAAGTAGGTCAGGCCGGTGACGATGATGACCACTCCGACCAGCATCGTCACGAACAGCGCCTTGTGGGTGGGCAGCGTGCCCTGGGTCACCGGGACCGGCTGCTGCTGGGCGAACGAGCCGGCCAGCGCCAGCACGATCACGATCGGCACGAACCGGCCGAGCAGCATCACCAGCCCGAGAGCCGTGTTGTAGAAGGGGATGTTCGCGCTGATACCGGCGAACGCACTGCCGTTGTTGTTACCGGCCGACGTGAACGCGTACAGCACTTCGGAGAAGCCGTGCGGGCTGTCGGTGTTGAGGATCGACGCCCGCGCCGTGGCCAGGCCCATCGCCAGCGACGCCCCGACCAGTACGACGGTCGGCGTGGCCAGGATGTACAGCGAGACCAGCTTCATCTCGCGCCCGGTGATCTTCTTCTTCAGGTACTCCGGGGTTCGGCCGACCATCAGTCCGGCCACGAACACCGTGAGTACGGCGAGCACGAGGATGCCGTACAGACCGGTCCCCGTACCGCCGGGCGTCACTTCTCCCAGCATCATGTGGAACAGCGGTACGCCGCCACCGAGTGGAGTGAACGAGTCGTGCATCGCGTTGACCGCGCCAGTCGACGTACCGGTTGTGGACACCGCGAACAGCGAGGACGCCCATTCACCGAACCGGGTCTCCTTGCCCTCCATCGCGGCTCCGGCCGCCCGGGTCGCAGTACCAGCGCCCTGGGTCTCGAAGAGGGTCGCGAGGAAGACGAAGGCGCCCCAGATCGTGCCCATCACGCCGAGGATCGCGTAGCCCTGCCGCTTGTCCTTGACCATCACGCCGAAGGTGCGGGTCAGGCAGACCGGGATCAGCAGCAGCAGGAAGATCTCGAACAGGTCGGACAGCGGGTTCGGGTTCTCGAACGGGTGCGCGGAGTTCGCGTTGTAGTAGCCACCGCCGTTGGTGCCGAGCTCCTTGATCACTTCCTGGCTCGCCACCGGACCACCCGGGAGGGTCTGCGCCTGGCCGACCACCGAGGTGACCTCGTGGCCACTGGAGAAGTTCTGTACGACGCCCATCGCGACCAGCAGCAGGCCGCCGAGGATGCAGATCGGCAGCAGGACCCGGATCACGGTCCGGGTCAGGTCGACCCAGAAGTTGCCGAGCCGGTCGGTCTTGGACCGGGCGAACCCGCGGATGACCGCGATCGCGACGACGACGCCGACGGCCGCGGACAGGAAGTTCTGCACCGCGAGGCCGGCGAACTGGACCAGGTGGCCCATCGTGACCTCGGGGACGTAGGACTGCCAGTTGGTGTTCGAGACGAACGACGCGGCGGTGTTGAACGCCAGGCCGGACTCGACCCCGGGCAACCCGTTGGACAGCGGCAGCGCGTGCTGCAGCCGCTGGAGCAGGTAGAGCAGGATCACGCTGACGGCGGAGAAGGCGACCACGGACCGGGCGTAGACCGCCCAGGTCTGCTCGGCCTTCGCGTCGACGCCGAACAGTTTGTAGGCGCCGCGCTCGACGCGCGAGTGCTTCTCACCCGTGTAGACGCGGGCCATGTACCCGCCGAGCGGCCGGTAGCAGACCGCCAGGAGCACGATGAGGGCGCCGACCTGCAACAGGCCGGCTGCTGTGTCGGACATCAGAACCTCTCGGGAAAGATCAGGGCGGCGACCAGGTAGAGGACCAGAGCCACGGCCACCACCAGGCCGGCGATGTTCTCGGCGCTCACAGCTTCTCCACTCCACGCAGCGCGGCCCAGATGACCGCGAAGACGACGACGGTGACGGCGAGATAGATCACGTCATGCATGACGGCGCCACCTCACAGCACACAGCGATTGATGATGAGCTCGCTTCGCTCGTTCATGGCTCATGCACTCACTGCACACCGCTAGCTGCGTGGTCAGGAGGGTTCTCGCACGCCTCTCACACCCGCTGACAGAGCTCTCACAGGCTTCTCACATACTTACGCTGGCAACTCCCACCGACAGCAAGGGAAGATCACCCACGTGACCGATCTGGACGACACCGCCCCCGCCGAGCCGTTCTTCTCCGCGGAGACCCGGACCGCTCTCGCCGAGGCCAGCCGCAAGCTCGCCGAGCGGCTCCAGGCGCACACCGACGCCCTGCTCGCGATGACCGGGGAGGAGGAGCAGGCCGGCCTCTACGAGCAGAACGCCGCCCTCGAGGAGCTCGTCGAGGACTGGAACGAGGCCGTCTTCGAGCACACGGGTACGGCGCCACTGCTGCTGGACGACTCCGTCGACGACGAGGACGAGGACGACGTCGAGGAGGACCACGTGATCAGCGTGGTGTCGCGGTTCGACCTCCGCGTGGTCGACCTGGACGCACTCCTGGACGCCGGCCGGGCCGCGCAGGAACGGCACCCCGCCGAGCTGGACGAGTCCGGCGAACTCGACCCGGTCGACTCGGCCGAGCAGGCCATCTACGAGATCAGCCGCGAGGTCGGCGAGGCGTGGTTCGAGCTGCCCGGCGTCGAGATGGTCGCCGGCGCCCGGGCGTACGTCGTACCCGAGCTGCCGTTCGAGGCGCTGGACGCCGATGCCGAGGACGTCGTCACCGAACTCATCGCCCCGAACGGCGTCGCCACCCACGCCGAGACCTGGGCCTAGACCAACAGCTCCCCGTCCAGGACCGTGATCGCCTGGCCCTTCAGGTAGACGCGGTCGCCGGATGAGCTGACCCGAACGACACCGCCTCGGGCGGACGCCTGGTAGCCGACCAGCTCGTTCCGCCCGAGGCGTTCACCCCAGTACGGCGCCAGACTCGTGTGAGCGCTCCCGGTCACAGGGTCCTCCGGGATCCCGCTCCCCGGCGCGAAGAACCGCGACACGAAGTCGTACTCCGAACCTTCCGCGGTCACGATCACCCCGCGCAGCTTCTCGCGCTGAATGATCCCGGTCATCACGTCGTAGTCCGGGACCACCGCGCGCACCGTCGCCTCGTCACGGACGACGACCAGGAGATCGCGCAGCTCGCCCGCGATGTAGACCTCGATCGGCTCGGCCGCCACCGCCGCCGCGAGCCTGTCAGGCACTGGCGTCTCGATCGGCCGGTTGACCGGGAAGTCCAGCGTGATCCCGTCGTCGGCGACCTCCGCGATCAAGATGCCGCTCCGCGTCGCGAAAGACACCTTCCCGGACACCTTGCCGTCCGACGCCAGCGCATGCGTGGTCGCGAGCGTGGCATGACCACAGAGCCGCTCTTCCAGCGTCGGCGTGAACCAGCGCAGATCCCAGTCCGCGTCGGCCCGCTCCGACGGCCGCGCGAACGCGGTCTCGGCGTGGTTCATCTCGGCCGCGACGGCCAGCATCCAGGCCTCGTCCGGCCACTCCCCGGCGTCGAGCAGACACACTCCGGCCGGATTGCCCGTGAACGGCCGCTCGGCAAACGCGTCAATCACCCGAATCCTCATACTGCTTGACGCTATGGGACTGCGCAGTCACCTTCTATAGCCACTTTCCGACCTAGTGGCCTTTGAACCGCCCGTGCAATTCAGCCGTGTCGATGGTGTCCGCATCCCGACCGACAGGAAAGTGACATGTCGCTCCGCTCGAAAGGCCGTCCCCTCGCTGCGGCGGCCGCAGTCGTCAGCGGTCTCGCCCTGATCGCACCGGCATCCGCCAGCGCTCACCAGTCGCATCACTCGCCACTCGCCGTACAGCAGGTCAATCTGGTCTCGGACCAGGCCGGCAAGGCCGCCCTGCAGGATCCCGATCTGGTCAACGCCTGGGGTCTCTCCATGGGCGCGGCCACCCCGCTCTGGGTGTCCAACACCGGTACGTCGACCTCCACGCTCTACTCGTCCGCGCCGGGCGCGACCACGGCCACCAAGGTGCCGACCGTCCGGGTGAACGTGCCGTTGCCGACCGGGCAGGTCAACAACGCCGGCACCGGATTCGTGCTCAGCAACGGGACCGTCAGTGGGCCGGCCCGGTTCATCTTCGCCACCTTGACCGGCCAGATCGCTGCTTGGGGTCCGCCGGTCACGCCGGCAATCGGTGACGCCCAGATCAAGGCGATGACACCGGGTGCGGCGTACACCGGTCTGGCGATCTCGCCGACGAATGACAAGCTGTTCGCGGCCAACTTCGCGCAGGGGCGGGTCGACGTGTTCGACAACGCGTTCATGCCGGTGAAGCTGCCGCGGTGGGCGTTCCGCGACTTCTCGCTCCCGCGTGGATACGCGCCGTTCAACGTGCAGACCCTGAACGGGCGGATCTTCGTGTCGTACGCCAAGCCGGACCCGAAGACCGGCCGCAGCCAGGCCGGCCGGGGACTCGGGCTCGTCGACGAGTACTCCCTCGACGGCAAACTGCTCACCCGCGTCGCCTCGCACGGCAGCCTGAACGCACCGTGGGGTCTGGCTCTCGCGCCGACGTCCTGGGGTGAGCCCGCCGGCACACTCCTGGTCGGCAACTTCGGCGACGGCCACATCAACATCCTGCGACCGAAGTCCCACGGCCGGTACGACGTCACCGGTCAGGTCCGCAACACCCACGGCAAGACCCTGGTGATCGACGGCCTGTGGGCCTTGCTCCAAGGCACCGCCACAACCGGTGGAACCGACTCCCTGTGGTTCTCCGCCGGCCCGAACAAGGAAACCCACGGCCTCGTGGGCGTACTGCGTCACCCGTAGCAAAACCCGCGTCCACCCGCCGGCGACTATGGTCGGCGGGTGGAACGCACAGTCGAGCGCCTGCTCGGAGAACTCCTCGAGCAGGACGTCCGCATCATCGGGCGGACGGAGCTCGGCAACAGCGAGTTGGCTCCGGTCGCACGGTTGACCCTCGACCGCGAGTACGACGGCATCGGCCGGACCGTGATCGCCAAGAGCCGCCGGCCGATCGGGGGCGAGTGGGGCGCGCTGGCCAACGAACAGCTCGCACTCGAGCACCTCCGCGCATCAGGTCTCGCACCACGCTTCCTGACCGGTGTCCCCGACCAGCTGGTCGTCATGACGGACCTGGGCGCCGGCCCAACTGTCCAGGACCTCCTATTCGGCAACGATCCCCAGGCCGCGACGAACGGCCTGCTGGCAATGGCGAAACTGGCCGGCAAGTTGCACGGAGCAACAAACCCGTCGTTCGCCGCAGCCCATCAGGGAACGTTCCTCGATCGCGCGCTCGACAACTGGCCCGGTATCGTCACGGCCGCGGCTGACTTCGGCTGCCCGCCACCGGATGATGTCGAGTTGACCGAGCTCGCCCGCGACCTGCGTGAGCTGACTGCCTTCACCCACGGCGATTTCACCCCGAACAACGTCGTGCTGGTCGACGGCGAAGCTCGCCTGGTCGACTTCGAGGGCGCCGGCCGGCGACATCCCGGACTCGACGCCGCGTGCTTACGTCTACCGTTCCCGCAGTACGGCCACTGGGCAGTCCTTCCCCCAGCCGTCATCGATGAGATGGACGACGCCTACCGGGAGACACTCTCCGGCTGCGACTACACCCGTCTCATTGCCACCGGCTGCGCCACCTGGGCCATCATTCGCCTCGCCCGCCTCCCGCTGATCGCCTCCACCCAGACCCCGGCCGATGCCCTTCGCCGCCGCACCCAGATAGTCCAAACCATCACCTCGGCGGCCGCATCCAGCCCCACTTATCCGACCCTCAGTGCGTGGTTCGAGACCTTGGCCGACGCGATGCGACACCGCTGGGACGAAGCCCGCCAACCCCCGCGGACCTTTCAGGCCTTCAAAGACTTCTCGAACCAGTGATGCGCGTAAGGCTCGGCGTTGAAGGCGGGAGCCTCCTGATAGCCCTGCGCGCGATAGAGGGCGATCGCCTCGGTCAGCGTCCGATTCGTCTCCAGTCGTACGGCGAGAGCACCGTGAGCGACCGCTTCTCGCTCGAGCTCCTGGAGTAGCCGCCGTCCCACCCCGAGCCCTCGTATGTCGGGCGAGACCCACATCCGCTTGAGCTCCGCCGGCTCTCCATCATGCAGTTTGAGCGCACCACAGCCGACCGGCTCGGCGTGAAGTGTTGCCACTAGCAACAACCCCGCGGGCAACGTCAGCTCGGCATTGCCGGCCGAGATGCTGCGGGTGTGGTCGAACCCGGTATCGAACCGCCGCCCGAGCTCGGCGAAGTACGCCTCCAGGCAGTACTGCGCCTCCGCCCGCCGCGGATCCATCACCTCGACCTGCACCAGCGACGCGGTCAGCAGCCGCGACACCTCGTCCATCGCCGCGACCAGCCGATCCCGCTGCCGCGCACTCAGCGGATCCAGCATCGAGGTGGCGAGCTGGTCCGACCGCGCGTCGAGCAGCTCCCGCTCGGCGACACCGTCGGCAGTCAACCGGGCGATTCGCACCCGTCGGTCCCCCACACTCGGCTCGACCCGGACCAGCCCGGCACCTTCCAGCGACCGCAGCAGCCGGCTCAAGTACCCCGAATCCAGCTCGAGCCGGGCCCGGAGAGCCCGCACATCACAACCCTCCGGCCCGATCTCCCACAACACCCGGTCCTGCCCCAACGGCCGATCCCGCCCGAGATACGCCTCGTCCAACGCCCCAACCCGCTGCGTCACGACCCGATTGAACCGCCGTACCGCCTCGACCTCCACCCTCTGACTTTAGTCAGAGAATCGGTCAGCGGCACGCGCTGTCAAACGAAAGACGCGCCAAACGCACAGAATGACTAGTGGGTCTGCGGTCGAGCGACGAGGGGAGCAGATGCCAGATCTTGCGGCTTCGTCCTCTTGGTCCGTGATCGTGTCGATCGCGTTCGGGTCTTCGGTGCTCGGAACGCTGGCCGGCAAGATGCTCGATAGAAGCGGTGCACGCACCGAAACGGTGCGCGCTGGATACGCCGACGCGGTGAAGGCGATGAACGCCTGGGGGCAGTACCCGGAGCGGATCTACCGCCGCGTCGACGACACCAAGGAGACACTCGCGAGACTTGAGTCGCTCGGCGCTGAACTCAAGGCCGCCCTCGCATTCGCTACTGGCTGGGTCAGCGGAGAGAGCGCCGAACTCGGTCAGGTCTACAACAGCTTCATTGAACTGCTTCGCGCCGAGGTCACCGTTCATGCGCGGCAGGCCTGGAGCAGTGCACCGGCATCTACCTCAGCTGCGATGAACATCGGCGGCCCGCGCCAAGCCAACGAGATTGCGATCCGGGCTGACGGGATCGTGCCGGCCGAGTGGCTGATCGTGCAACTGTTCTCGACGCTGATCCACTATCGGGTCGGATGGCGGCGGCTCGTCTGGGTGCGACCTCTGCTCCGGAGGCGGCTGGTGCGGCTGCGGATCGTCGAGCAAGCCGAGCAGGCGTTCTCGTACAGGTCTGCTTGACTGCTCAACGTTCCTCCGACCTCGGCTTGAGGCCGGCTTGCCCACTCAGTCCAGCGGACGGAGTTCGTCGGCGTAGGAGACGGAGACCCGGCGGAGTACGCCGTCCTTGACGGAGTACTGGCCCATCCGCCACAGCGGGGGGCTGTAGGCGTGGACGGTGACGCTGCCCTTGTCGAGGCCGACGACGCGGTGGATGTGGTCCGGACCGAAGCCGTACACATCGCCTGCCTCGATCTCGGTCTCGACCGATTCGACGCCGATCGCCAGGTTGTGCTCGACCAGCTTGCCGCGGGCGACCGCGACGGCGCCTGAGGACACGTCGTGGTCGTGCCAGCCGGTGTCGTTGACCGGGGTCCAGCAGATCAGCCAGACGTCGACGTTTGCGTCGCGGTGCAGCGAGGCGAACACGCGCTCGTCGTCGCTGTAGGCGACCTTGTCCTCCCACAGGTGCGGCTGGGCCGCGAGACCGCCGGCCAGCTCGGCCAACTCGTCAGGGGTGAGATCACGTCCTGGAAGGTTGTCGAGCGACAGACAGTCGTTGAGCTCCACGAGCCGGCTGGCCTGGCGCGCCGGAACGTTAGGTACGTCGATCGGCTGAGCAGTCACTGCACTCCCCTCTCAGGAGTAGGTACGCCGGTGCCGAACAGCAGCCGGTGTGGATTGTCGTGGCGGATCACCGCGGTCGCGGCGTCGCCCTGGCGGAGGTCGGTGGACCCGGCGTACGGCCGGTCGGTGCCGTGCACGACCTGGTCGATGCCGAGGATCCGCGCGACCGCGTCGATTCCCTGCGGGCCGTAACTCGAGGTGTCGACGTACAGATTGGTGTCGATGGTGCCGAGCCGCCCACCGCGGGCGGACAGCCGCTCGTGGTGCACCGGCGCGAGACCGGCCGCGGCGGCGAAGCACAAGCGCAGCTTCGGGTACGAACGTCGTCCACCGAACGCATGCCACGCCCACCAGGCCGCTTGCAACTGGGACGTGTAGTCGACGACCGGCGCCCACCAGCACGGCCCATCGGTCGATCGAGCCGAGCCGGGGTGCACGAGGATCGGTTTGCCAAGTCGCTCGGCGGTCCGCAGCAACTCCCCCTGCGCCTCCCACGCTGCTGGCTCGCCGAGCGCGTGAGCCGGCAACTGCAACCCCAGAAAGCCCTTGTCCAGAAGGGATTCCAGCGCGGGGAGATCAGGCTCGAGCAGGTTGACCGAGGCCCAGGCCTTGAACGGCTCCGGGAACTCCGCCGCCCCGTCGTGCCACGCGGCCAGCAACTCGGCGTCACCGAGGTACTCGACACCCAGCGGACTCGACAGCGACACGACGGCGAGCGTCGTACCCTCGTCCTGCTCAATCGCGACCCGCTTGTCGATCTCGTGCGCCGCGGGATCCACGTCGTACGGCGCCTCGGTCGCGGTGTGCAGCGTCCAGCCGTCGAGGTACGGCGGCTCGCTCCGGGCTCGGAGCCGGTCGACGAAGGCCTCCGGCCACAAGTGCTGGTGGACGTCGATCATCGGCCCCTCCTCCCGGCGGTTTGATCAGATTGAAGCGCTTCAGGATGACTAGAGTGAAGCGCTTCAAAGCCACTCTTGTCAAGTAACCCCCTCGCTCCCCGGACGCCTGACCCCGCCCTCCGGACGCCCGAGCTCGCCTCCCGGACACCTGAGCTCGCCTCCCGGACACCTGAGCTCGACCCCCGGACGTTTGAGGGGTCAACCCCGGAGCTTGCCGGTTGCTCCGCCCGCATACCGGGCGCCAACCGACCATCCGAGGGGTCAACCCCGGAGGCGGTCGGCGGTGGCGGCTGGTTTTGTCCATGGCTTGCCCTAGGGTCGTGGACATGTCCGGAACCAGCCGGAGGCCAACCCTCAAGGACATCGCCGCCGAAACCGGGCTCTCGATGGCCGCGGTGTCGTATGCGCTGCGTGGCCTGCACGGCACGCCGGAGACCCGGCAGCGGGTCCAGGACGCCGCCGACCGGCTCGGTTACCAGGCCGATCCGGTCGCCCGCGCGCTCGCCTCGGGTCGCAGCGGTTCGATCGGCGTGCTCTGCGCCTCGCTCGAGGACCTGTGGCAGCAGCGAGTCGCGGCCGCGCTCGGCCGGGAGCTGCTGGCCCCGGACCGGAACGCCTGGATCATCGACTCGGCCGGCGACGCCGACCGTCAGCTCGAGCTCGCCCAGCACCTGGTCGACCACCGCGCCGACGCGATCGTGGTGATCCCGATCGACCCGGCCGCCAAGGCCTGGGCCGAGATCACCAAGCAGGCGCCGGTGATCGCGATCGGCGACGCCCTGCCCGGCGCGAAGGCGAAGTCCGAGGTGATCCTCGACAACGAAACCGGCGTGAGTACGGCGCTTCGCCGGCTGGCCGAGGCCGGTCACCGCACCATCGCCGTACTCAGCCCGACCCGGCGCTTCGAGATCGAGCGCCCGGCCGAAGAGATCGCCCAGCGGGTAGCGGCCGACCTCGGACTCGAGCTCCGCCTGCTGCAATGCCCGCACGATCTGGCCGGCGCGACCGAGGTCGCCCGGACGCTGCTCACCAGCACCCCGCGCCCGACCGGCATCCTCGCGCTCGCCGACTCGATGGCCTTCGGGGTGTACGCCGCCAGCCGCGAGCTCGGCCTGCGGATCCCGGAGGACCTGTCCCTGCTCGGGTACGACGACCAGCCGATGTCCCAGCTGCTTACCCCGCCGCTGTCGACGTTCCACTGGCCGCTGGACGAGCTGGTCGGACACGTGGTCTCCCGCGTCACGTCCGCCGTCGACACCAACCGCCGCGTCCGACGCACCACCCTGACGCCGACCCTGATCGAGCGCGGCACGGTCGCCGCCCCGCCCTCCTGAGCGAGACGGCCACCGAGGCGCGACAGGTTCCACCCGACCGAAACTAGACTAAGTCACTGCACTTACTCCCCGTTGTCCACAATCCGGACCGACGTCGCATCATGCGGGCGGAGCTCCTCGGTTGCTGCCCAGACCTGGCGGGCGAGCTGGTCGTCGTACGAGATGGTTGACGAGCGGACCTGGGTGAAGCGGTCGTAGTAGCCGGTTGGGGGCTCGGGGCCGACCGCGAGGCGGACTACTGGTTCGGCGCCGCGGCGGGGCGGGAGTGAGAATGCGGAGAGCGCCGCGACCTGCCAGCGCGGGAACTGGCGGCCGAGGTCCGTCCGTACCACTCCTGGATGTACGGCGACGACGTTCCAGTCCGGCCGTCGGCGCTGGAGTTCGTACGTGAACAGCAGGTTGGTCAGCTTGCTTCGGCTGTAGGTCAGGAACGGGTCGAATGACTCCGGTCCGTCCGCCAATCGCGCCGGGTCGATCCGCACCACACCGCCCCGCATCGGTGAGCGATGGCCCTCCGAGTTCACGTTCACGATCCGTCCGCCGGCGGGGATCAGGTGCCCGAGCAACGCGACTGCGGACCACGGCGCCAGCTGATGTACGGCGAGATTGAGCTCAACCCCTTCAGCACTGACCTGACGCGTCGGCGTCATCACGCCCGCGTTGTTGACGAGTACGTCGATCCGCTCGACCCGGCCCGCGATCTCGGCGGCGACGTACTCGATCCCTGAACGCACCGACACGTCCGCCGCAATGACCGTTGCATCCGGCAACTGTTTGGCCAAGGCCACGGCACGGTCCGGATCCCGCCCGACCAGGAACAGCCGGTGCCCGCCAGCAGCCAGCTGTTCGGCCGCCCGTCGCCCGAGGCCAGAGGTCGCGCCGATCAACACGACCGTGCTCACAACGCGACCCTTCTCATGCCTTGACCCCATTCAGGCCGAGGGCGCTGCTGAGCACTCGATCCCGCAGTCCGGCTGGGAGTTTCGGCAGGATTGCGCCGAGTGTGCGAGCCTCGGCGATCGCGTACCGACGACGCGGCCGACGCGCCTCCACCGCCCGAACGATGACCTCGGCAACCTTCTCCACCGGTCCTGGCTTGAAGCGGCTCATCGCCTTCTCGTACGCCGCCAGATGCGCTTGGTACAGCTCGACCCGCTCGCGGTCGGCGCGCTGAAGAGAAGCATCCGCGGCCACACCAGCACGAGCGAAGATCTCCGTCTCGGTCGTCCCCGGCTCGATCACCACGACCGGGATCTTCCACGCCGCCAACTCCAGCCGCAGCGCATTCGACAGAGCCTCCAGCCCAGCCTTGCTAGCGGACAGCGCGCCCAGCAACGGCATCGCGACCCGCCCGGTCGCCGCACTCACGTTCACGATCCGCCCAGCCCCGGCACGCACCAGCGGCAGGAACTCTCGCACAACGGCGGCCGGCCCGAGCGTGTTCACCTCGAGCTGCCGTCGCCACTCGTCCGCCGGCACCAGCTCCAGCGGACCCTGCACGATCACGCCGGCGTTGTTGATCACCGCCCACAGCCCGTCGACCTCACTCGCGACCCGCTTGGCCGCCGCCGCGACGCTCTCCGGATCCGCCACATCCAACGGCAACACACGCACTTCCGGATCGAACTCGGCCCGTCCGCGCGCCCCGGCGTACACAGTGAAACCCCGGCGCTGCAGCAGCCGGACCGTCGCCGTACCGATGCCGCCGGTCGATCCGGTGACGAGAACCGCTCGTGCCTCAGTCATATGCACTCCTCACAGATGTTCTCTGGGACATGTCCCTAGGGACATATGAGAGCATGCAGGTGTCCCGGGGGACATGTCAAGATGGCGGTCCAGCGAAGGAGACGGACATGTCACTGCGGCACGGGCTGCTCGGGCTGCTCGCCGAGGGACCGGCCAGCGGATACGACCTGGCCGGGCGGTTCACCGAACTGCTCAGCTCGGTCTGGCCGGCGCAGCATCCGAAGATCTACGCCGAGCTGAACAAGCTCGCGGCCGAGGGCCTGGTCGAGGTCGAGAGCGAGGGACCTCGGCGGCGGAAGGCGTACCGGATCACCGACGCGGGGATCGCGGAGGTCAAGCGCTGGCTGACCGACGTCGAAGTCGACCACACCATGCGGCTGCAGCCGCTGTTGCGCTCGCTGTTCTTCTGGCTGATGGACACCGACGAACTGCAACGCCACCTCGAGGCCGAGGCCCGGTACTACCGCGAGCTCGAACAGAACTACCGCGACTACGCGGCCCGCAAGGACCGCGGCGAGTTCGGCTACAGCGAGCAGACCCAGTCGATGCGGGTCACGATCGAAGCCGGCATCCGCCTGTACTCCGCCCTCGCCGACTGGGCCGAATGGGCCCAAACCGTCCCTCCGGCAAAGCCTGCCAAGCCCTCCTGACATACCGGAAGGCCGGCCGAGCGGGTGCTCGGCCGGCCTTCGCGGGAGGGGTACTGCGGTACTTCGTTACTTCTTGCCGAAGACCTGGATCTCGGTCATGTCGGTGAACTGGCAGCCACCGAACGCGCCGAGCGGGCAGTTCGTCTCGAAGTCCGGAACCTGCGGGCTGGTCATCACGAACCGGACGTACTGGACGCCGGTCGCGTTGGCGGTCGGGGCGACCAAGTTGTACTTGCCCCGGTTCGTGGCGTCGAAGGTGCCCGACGCCGCGACCGCCCAGGTGGTGCCGTCGGCCGAGGTCTCCACCCGGTAACCACCGGTCGAAGCGCTGCCCGGGTCACCACAGGTGTTGGACGGGTCGATGTTGAAGTCGCTGACGTTCACCTTCGCCGGCAGCTTGATGTCGATGTGCTTCTCGATCATCTTGTTGGTCGGCGTGCCGTTGTCGTCGCCGGTCGTGCTGCCCCAGCCGGTGCCCTGGGCGTTGTCGATCGCGAACCCGGGCCCACACTGCGGGCTGAAGTCCGGACCGTTGAAGTCGGCCACCGTGCCACCGCCGGACGCGGCCGCCCAGTTGCGACGTGGCGTGAAGTTCGCCTTGGCGCCGGCCTTGACCGTGGCCGGCTGGACCAGCAGCTCGTAGCCCGGTGCGGACATCACGAGCTTCGGGTAGGTACCCGGAGCGACACCCGTGATGGTGTAGTTGCCATTGGCATCGGTCGCGCCGGCGTAGTCACCGGCGTACCCGGAGGAGTGACCGCCGACGTAGACCAGGGCGCCGGCGATCGGAGCACCGGTGTCCTTGTCCTTGACGGTGCCGCTGAGCGTCGTGGTGGCGCCTGTCGGCGGCTTGTGGAAGTCCTCGGCCGGGAACGCGTCGCCGCCGTCGATGACACCGGCGTACCAGCCCATGCCGCGGTTGGCGAAGACGGTCCAGATCGTGTCGGCGTTCTTGCCGCCGCTGGCGACCAGGTCGGCCTGGACGATCGCGTTGCGCATGTCGAGCATCGTCGGGTCTGCCGGCGACAGCTCCATCGCGCGGGTGATGATGCTCATCGCGTAGCTACGGCCGAAACGCTCGCGCAGGTCCCACAGGGTCTGCGCCCAGACCTCACCGGAGGCGTGCACCTCGGGCGTTCCGCCGATGGTCGGGAAGTCGGCGTAGGTGTAGCCGCCCTTCGAACCGTCGGGCTGGATGCAGTTCGGGCTGACCGCGTGCACCCTGCAGTCGATGGCCTGGGTACGGAACAGGTCGCCGTGGGCCACGTAGCGGCCCTCGAGGACCTCACCCGGAGCAGTGGTGTCCTTCTCCAGGCCGTGCGAGACCAGGTAGTCCATCGCGTAGAAGTCGCTCCACGCCTCACCCATCGAACCGGCCTGGATGCTGTTCAGCGTCGAGTTGCCGGTGGCGTCGACGACCAGGCGGTTGGACAGACCGTGGGTGTACTCGTGGTACAGCACGCTCGCGTCGTTCGCGCCGCTGGACGGTACGAAGCCGTCCTGCGCGTCGGTCGCACCGGGCTGGTGCCACAGGTACATCTGCATGGTCGGCGGGGTGCCGTCCGGCGGGGTCGACATGTTCGCGTTGTCGATGTGGTTGGCGTCCGGGCCGCCGTTCGCTGCGGTGGCCGCACCGTCCAGCGCGTTCAGCTGGACCGGGTCGCCGCCCGCGGTGTCGAACGAGCCGGCCGCCGGGGTGAAGCTGATCGGCGGCTTGGCCAGCCAGTCGTGGTAGTTGCTGGCCAGATAGAACGCGTTGGTGACGTCCTGGTTCATGTTGGTCTTCCAGGAGTCCGGCTTCGCCGGGTCCCAGGTGCAGATGAACGAGGTCGAGCAGAACGACGACGCGCTCTGGAAGGGGACGATCTTGTACTGACCGCCGGTCGGGGTGCCGGGCACCTTGACCGTCTCGCCCGCGTTCGGCTGGTTGTCGTCGTTGACGTCCGCCCAGGCCTGCACCGACGTACCGTCGAGGAGGGTCTTGGCGTTCTTCGGCAGCCACTTGTTGAAGATCAGGTTCTCCACCCGCTGCGTGCCGCCCTTGGCGGCACCCGGGTAGTAGTCCTGCACCAGCGCGTCGCCGTTGCCCTCGCTGACCAGGTCCTTGCGGTACAGCGTGGCACCGGTCTGGGCGTCGACCACGTGGCTGTAGATGTTCTGGCCACCGGAGTTGGTGTAGGTCAGCCAGCCCTTCTGCAGCCCGTCGGCGGTGTGGAACCACACCTGCTGGGCGGTGTCGCCGTTGCTCCACTTGGTGTTCACACCGGAGGTCTTGGCGGTCGCGGACTTCGCCGTACCGCCGACGTCCTCGATGGCCGCACTACGGGCGCTCGCGGCGGACACCTTCGGCGCGGCCGCGGCGGACCGGGTCTGGGCGGCCGAAGCGAGGCCGGAGACCGGGGAGCCCATCACGGAGATCAGCTCGCCGTGCTTGGTGACGTTGGCCTTCAGGCCGTTGCCGAAGACCTCGACGCCGTCGACAACCTGAGCCCAGAAGATGTGGTGGGTACCGAGGTCGTCGACGTAGTCCTTGCGCAGCTTCAGCGTGCCGAGGTCCGCGGCGGAGAGCTTGAAGACCTCCGGGTGGGCCTTGACGTAGCCGAGCGCGACGTCGGCGGCCTTCTTGCCGCTCTTGCCGGTCAGGAAGCCGTTCAGCTTGGTGACCTGCGCCGGGGTGCCGGTGTTCGGGTCGACCGAGACGACGCCTTGCGGGCCGAGCGAGTCGCTGAACTTCTTCGCCGCCGCCGTCTCCTTGCCCTCGACCTTGGCGGAGCGGGCGTAGGTGGTCTTCGCGTTCGGCGTCCGGGCGTCGTAGTTGCCCTTACGCTCCTTGCCAGAAGCCTGCTGCTTGTCGGCCTGCGCCGGCTTCTTGGCCTCAGGACCGGTCTTCTGCTGCGCGGCGTCCGCGCCACCGGCGGTCATGGCCAGCACGACGGCGGCCGCGGAGACGGCTGAGACTGCGAGGAGCCCCCGCCCTCTGCGTGATGTGGTCACTGCAAATCTCCATGGAGTTCGTATTAGCGGATCGCCCTCCACGACCCGTCCCGGGGGCTGACCCTAAGCCTGCGGATGCGTCCGGGGAAGAGAAATCGCCGGAATGGCGTGGAGTTGAGGGTTGTCCTTCGTGTCCGGAACAGTACTAGGAGCGACCGGGTGGTTGCACGTAGCCACTACCCGGTCGCTCCTGGTGCCGAATCAGAAGGCGCCGGCGCCGTTCGGAGTACCGAGGCCGGTCGGGCCGTCCCAGCCGGTCCGGGCGTTGCACCACTGGGTCGTGGGGCAGGAGCCGTTGCTGCCGCTGGTCACGTCGAACAGCGAGCCCGGGTGGGCGTACGGGAACGAGTTCGCGTACCCGCTGGTGTTGCCCGACAGCGCGTAGACCGACGCGATGATCGGCGCGGCCTCACTCGTCCCGCCGAACTGCGCCCAGGTCGACGCGGTCTTGCTGGTCGGGTAGTAGATCGCCATCCCGCCCTTGCCCGGGTCGGCGGCCGCGGACACGTCCGCCATCGCCCGCTTCGAGCAGCCGGTGCTGAACGACGCGGCACCCGGCAGCGCCGTGTTGTACGACGAGCAGCCCGAACCGGCTCCGCTCCACACGGTCTCGCTCCAGCCCCGAGAGTTGCTGGCGGCAACCAACGACGTACCGCCGACGGCCGTCGTGTACGACGACGAGGCCGGGTAGCTGCCGCCCTGGTAACCGTCGTCACCGGTGGATGCGGTGACCGCGATACCCGGGTGGTTGTAGTACGCGCCGTAGGTCGCGTCGTCGGCGTCGCCGCCGCCGTAGCTGTTCGAGATCGCGACCACGCCGGCCTGCTTGGCCGCCGTCTGGACCGCGGTACCGAGGTCGGCGAAGCTGGCCGAGTTGGCCTGCACGACCACGATCTTCGCGTCCGGCGCCGCGGCCGAGACCGCGTCGACGTCGAGCGCCTGCTCACCGGCCCAGCCGACGTCGAACGTCGGCAGCGTCGTACCGCCGGTCTGGTTGATGACCTTCAGGCAGCCGTTGGCCTTCGTGCACGCGGACAGGCCGAACTGGGAGCGGTAGACGCCGAGGTCGCGCTCCAGGTTCGGGTAGCCGTTGGCGTCGACGATGGCGACCGTGCGGCCGCCGGCGCTGAGGCCGTTGAGCTTGTAGGCGTCCCGCAGACCGGTGGGGGTCAGGCCGGTCGACGGCGGCGCGCTGGCCTTCGGTGCGAGCCCGTCTGCGTTCACGAGTTTCACTGCGTCGCAACTCGCCGTGTGCTTGGCCTTCGCGGTCGAGCAGACGCGGGCGGCGTGCTTACCGGCTGTGTAGGAAGGGCTTTGGGCCGCGTCGGCCCCGGTTGCGGTCAGTGTTTGGACGGTCAGTCCTGCGACGGCTAGTGCGCCGACACCCAGGGCGGACACGAGAATCCGTTGCCTCAACTGGACTCCTCGAGTTGGGCAGGCCTCCGCTCACAAAACCCTGATGGCCGGGGCGGAGGCCAGCATTAATTGGGGGGTGTTCGCATCGTCCGTCGGCCGAGCAGGCCGATGCCAGCGATCGCCCCCCTGACAAATGTCATAGGTGGACCCATGACAGCCGCCCCGATCGGGGCCGAATTTCCGCGTAATCACGGGCTCACGGAGGGTGCCCGAACCGGTGAAGGTTTCCCCCTGAACTTTCCCGGGGCTCCGCCCTTGACACCGTTTGGCCAGCCGGGACTATGCTGCCGGAACCTGCGAGAAATCGATTTCCCTGCCTGGAGGTCCGACCATGGATCAGCCCCTGCTCAGTCGGCGCCACCTGCTCCAGGCGACCGGCGGTACGGCGCTCGCCGCCGCGCTGGCCGCGTGTGGCGGAGGCGGCGGAAGTGGCGGCGGGTCGTCGTCGAAGGAGCTGTCGTTCGTCTACATGGGGACGGCCGAGCAGCAGGCGACCTGGAACAAGCTGTTCGCCAAGTTCACCGAGCAGCACCCGGAGATCAAGCTCAAGGCCGAGGGCATCCCGCTGTCGAACTGGGGCGACTTCTTCAACAAGCTCTCCACCCGGATCGCCGGCGGCCAGGTGCCGGACGTCATCCAGATCGCGACCGAGGGCCAGCGGCTGTTCGCGTCCAAGGGCCTGCTCGCGCCGCTCGACGACTACATCACCAAGGACAAGTCGACGATCGACGAGTACTACGCCGACATGGACCCGAACCTGGTCGAGTGGGACAAGAAGTACGCCTCCACCGACGGCAAGACGTACTACCTGCCGGGCGAGTTCAACACCATGTGCATGTGGTACTCGAAGGACCTGTTCGCGAAGGCCGGCGTACCCGAGCCGACGCCGAAGTGGACCTGGGACGACTTCCGGCACGCGTGCGAGCAGATCAAGGCCAAGACCGGGGCCTTCGGGTACGCCGCCGGCCCGGAGTACTTCGCGGCGATCATGCCGTGGCTGTTGACGAACGGGACCAGCAGCTTCAGCGACGACTGGTCGAAGCCGACGTACGACGACCCTCGCGTGATCGAGGCCGCCGACTTCAACCGGAAGCTGGTCGCGGACAAGCTGTCGCCGCCGCCCGGTGGCACGTTCGACGCGACGACCGCGGCCGCGCAGGGCAAGCTGGCGATGTTCGGCGGCGGTCGCTGGCCGATCATCAGCATCCGGAACCTGAAGGCCACCGCGAAGATGGGGATCGTGCCGTGGCCGGTCAAGGTGCAGCAGGGCTCACCGGTCGGCTGGAACGGGTACCCGATCCTGAAGGCGTCGAAGAAGAAGGACGACGCCTGGACGTTCATCAAGTTCCTGATCTCCAAGGAAGGCTCGTCGTTCTTCGCCCAGCTCGGCGGCACCATCGTCCCGGCGCGTAAGTCGGTCGCGAACAGCCAGTCCTTCCTCGAGGACGCGCCGAAGGGGACGGAGTACCTGTACCAGGCGCTCAGCTACGCGACCCCGATCCCGTCGCCGGACAAGGGCGCCGCGATCCAGAAGGCGATCGAGGACGGCTGGAAGCAGGTGCTGACCGGCAACGCCGCGCCGGCCGACGCGCTCGGCAAGGCCCAGACCGCTTTGGAGGGGTTGGTCTGAAACCGCAGCGGAGGGACTGGCTACCGGGCTACGTCTTCATCAGTCCTGCCGTCCTGCTCTTCGTCATCTTCGTCGCCGGCCCGCTGGTCGCGGCCTTCGGACTCAGCTTGTTCCACTGGGATCTGCTGAGTACGCCGGAGTTCGCCGGCCTGGACAACTTCAAGCAGCTGGTGAGCGACCGCGCGACGATCCGCGCGGTCGTCAACACCTTCGTCTTCGCGCTCGCGTCGGTGGTCACACACATCGGGCTTGGCATGCTGCTCGCCCTCGGCGTCCACCGGACGATGACTCGCGGAACGAAGTACTTCGTCAGGACGGCGTTCTTCTTTCCCTTCTTGGTCTCGTGGGCGGCGGTCGCGCTGATCTGGAAGTACGTTCTCGATCCAGCTTTCGGGTTGGCGAACTACTACCTCTCGTCGACGACGAACTGGCTGGCGTCGCCGACGTGGGCGCTGCCGACGCTGATCGTGGTCGACTGGTGGCACACGATCGGGTACACGTTCATCATCTTGCTGGCCGGGCTGCAGACCGTGCCGGCGCAACTGCACGAGGCCGCCCGAGTGGACGGCGCTAACGCGTGGTGGCGGTTCTGGAGCGTGACGCTGCCGGTGATGTCGCCGACGATCTTCTTCGCGACCGTGATCACGTTCATCGGCGCGTTCCAGATCTTCGATCCGATGGTGATCATGACCCAGGGCGGTCCGGACGGCGCGACCCGCAGCATCGTGCAGTACACGTATGAGAAGGGCTTCCAGTCCTTCGAGGTCGGGTACGCCGCCGCGCTGTCACTGGTCCTGTTCGTCGTGATCATGATCGTCACCGGTCTGCAGTTCCGGCTTGGTCGACGGTGGGTGCACCAATGAAGGGCAAGCTGCTCGACCTCGTGCTGGTGCTCAGCGGGCTGCTGATGATCGCGCCGTTGGTCTGGCTGATCGTGACCGCGTTGTCCGAGCCGATCAACGCGTTCCAGCTGCCACCGCAGTGGATCCCCCGACCGCCGACGTTGCAGAACTTCCAGCAGGTGCCGGACCTGATCCCGTTCGCGCGGATGGCCTGGAACAGTCTGCAGATCGCGGTCCTCACGACGGCCGGCGCGCTGTTCACCAGTGCGCTGGCGGCATACGCGTTCAACCGGCTGCGGTTCCCGGGACGCGATCAGATCTTCTCGGTGCTGCTCGCGGCGCTCGTCGTACCGGTGCAGCTGACGGTGGTGCCGATCTTCATCATGATGCGCTGGCTGCATCTAGTGGACTCGACGGTGGCGATCTGGCTGCCGGCGCTGGTCAACGTGTTCGGGATCTTCTTTCTGCGGCAGTACATCTCGTCGATCCCGCGGGAGCTGGACGAGGCGGCGATCATGGACGGCGCCGGGCACTTCTGGATCCTGTTCCGGGTGATCCTGCCGCTGGCCCGGCCGGGGCTGACCGCGTTGGGGATCTTCGTGTTCGAGGCGTCGTGGAACAACTTCTTCTGGCCGTACATCTTCCTGTCGTCGCCGGAGAAGATGACGCTGCCGGTCGGCCTGGTGTCGCTGCAGGGCGCGATGGGCGGCGGTCCGGCCGTCGTACTGTTCGCGGCGATCACGCTGGTTGTGCTGCCGATCCTGGTGCTGTTCCTGATCTTCCAGCGCTCGTTTATCGCCTCGATCGCATCGACGGGTCTGCGCGCATGACCTACTTACCTGCTGCTTTCAAGGCTTTGTGGCACGAATTGCCCTTCCTCGTCGCCGCAGGTGTCTTGGTCTGCGTGGCCTCTTTTATGGTCGTCCTCTTCTCCCCTGGCCTGTCGCCGGTCAGCGTCCTTCTCGGCGCCGCGCTGGTGGGACCAGCGTGGGCAGCCGTGGTCGCCACAACCGACTCGATCGTGCGGGATGATCGCGGCGGCGTCCTGCTCCTGCTGCGGAACCTCAAGCGCCACGCTCTGCCGGGGCTCGAGGTCGCCTGCCTGCCGGCCGTAATCACCGCGCTGGCACTGCTCAACTGGCAGCTGTACGCCGGGCCTGTCTTCGCGATCCCATTGGCCGTCAGTGGTTGCGCGAGCGTGCTTGTCTTGCTTGCCTCCTGCTTCGCATTCAGCCTCCGCGTGACCGCCGGGCTTCGCGGCAAGACGCTCTGGCTAGCCGCATTGCAACTAGTTGCACGTGCACCACTCGTTCCCCTCGGCGTATTGGCACTAGTTGTTGTGTCACTACTCCTCGGCACTTCCGTGACGGCTTCCTTGCTTCTACTCGCCCCGGGTCCGGTCGCGTTGTTCGCTTCCGCTGGTACATGGACGGAGAAATATGCGTTACACCGGTGACAAACTTCGACACTTCGCGTTGCCGCTCGGCGGAGTTGGGACCGGCACGGTCGCGCTGGCCGGCAACGGGGCGCTGCGCCAGTGGCAACTGCACAACGTCGGCAATCACGACGGTCACGTGCCGGACAGCTTCTTCGCGCTCCGGCTGTCGCGCGTCGAGCCGCCGCTGGACGAGATCCGTTTACTACAAGGACCTCCGCAGGAGCCGTCCCGCACTCCGCTCGTCACCGACGACTTGGTTCCACCTGGCGAATCAGAGTTGCACTCACTGCTCGCACCGATCGGCGAGCCGACCATCACGGCGACGTACCCGGGCGCGCACGTCGACTACGCGACGGATCTGCCGCTGGCTGTCAGCCTCGATGTCTTCAATCCGTTGGTGCCGTCCGACGCCGCTGCGAGCTCGCAGCCCGTTGTGGCCTTCACCTTCACGCTGCACAACCCCGGTGAGATCGCCCTGCACGGCAAGCTCGCGGCTGCGTTGCAGAACTCGGTTGGCTGGGACGGCGTCACCCCGATCGACGGCGTCAGGTGTAGTCAGTACGGCGGCAACACGAATCGCGTCCGTCGGTCGGACGGGTGGACTGCAGTGGTGTGTGAGAACGCGGGATTGTCCGAGGACCACCCTGGCGCGGGTCAGCTCGTGCTCACCACTGATGGCGTCGGCGCGTTGACACACGCCCAGTGGTCTCGGCCCGACGAGTTTGTTGCCTTCCTCAACGGTCCGGTGACTGCAGTGAGTGGCGCGAGTGCACCTGGGTCGACCTGGAACGGTGGGCTGGCTGTCCCGTTCAGCTTGGGTCCTGGTGAGTCGGCGCAGGTGCGGTTCCTGATCGCGTGGCATTTCCCGAACCGATATGTCGACTTCAATCAGTTCGGCCCACATCCGGAGTACGGCCATAGTCGCTTCTGGCTGGGTAATGCGTACACCCGTCGTACGCCGGACGCTGTCGCCGCGGCCGAGTCGTTCATCGCCCGCTGGTCCTCGCTGCAGGAGTTGACGTTGTCCTGGGCTGAGGCGTTCGAGTCGAGCAGTCTGCCCGGGGAGGCCGGATCACGGCTCGCTGCGCTCGTGGCCGACGTACGTAGTCCGACTGTCTTCCAGACGGCGGATGACGACGTACTGGGGTTCGAGGGTGTGCTCGGCGCGTCGACGGTGATGTGGGGCGGGCGGTACGGCGGGTCGTGTCCGCTCAACTGCACTCACGTGTGGAACTACGAGCAGACGCTGTCCCGGCTGTTCCCGTCGCTGGAGCGGAACATGCGGGACACGGAGTACGACGTAATGCAGGCACCGGAGGGGTACATCCCGCACCGGGTGCGCGCACCGCTGTATATGAAGCAGCTGTGGGACGTGGTGATCGGCGGTCCGGAAGAGCCGGCGCTGGACGGGATGCTCGGGACGGTGCTGAAGACATATAGAGAGGTACGGCAGGGTGCCGGACAGGAGTGGCTGGAGCGACGCTGGCCTCAGGTGGTCCGGTTGCTCGACCACATCCACGGCAAGTGGCTGCAGGACGGCGTACTGCGTGGCATCCAGCCCAGTACGCACGACATCGACCTGTGTGGGGTCAACTCATTCATGGGCACGCTGTGGTTGGCCGCGTTGCGTGCCGCCGAGGAGATGGCGCAGCTGCTCGGTGAGGACGGGACGGCGTACCGGAAGCTGTTTGAGGCTGGTAGCAAGGCGTACGACGAGTTGCTGTTCACCGGCGAGTACTACCGGCAGATCCTGTCGCCTGACGAAACCAGGGACTTCCAGTGGGGTGATGGCTGCCTCGCCGACCAGCTGATCGGGCAGTGGTGGGCGCATCAGCTCGACCTCGGCTACATCCTTCCGGCGGACCACGTGCGTACGGCGCTGCAGAACGTCGTACGGCACAACCTGCGGACCGGCTTCCACGACTTCGAGCACCCGTACCGCGTCTTCGCCGACGGAGACGACACGGGCCTCCTTATGTGTACCTGGCCGCACGGCGGACGCCCCGACGTACCCACCCGGTACTGCGACGAGGTCTGGACCGGCTCGGAGTACCAGGTAGCCGCCCACTGCCTCTACGAAGGCCTCACCGACGAAGGTATGTCCATCCTCCAAGGACTCTGGACCCGCTACGACGGCACCCGCCGCAACCCCTTCAACCCCATCGAATGCGGCGACCACTACATCCGCAACGCCGCCGGCTGGTCAACCCTAGAAGCCCTAACCGGCTACACCCACAACGCCCTAACCAAATCAGCCACCTTCGCCCCACTCCCCCTTGCCCGCTCAGGCCCGACCTGGCAATTCCCCTTCACCACCAACACCGGCTGGGCCATAGCCACCCAAACCGCCGACTCCCTAACCCTCACCTGCAAGTCCGGCCACCTAGACCTCCAAACCATCCAAGTCGACGGCACCACCCACACCATCAACACCCCCATCCACCCCGGAACCCCGTTGGTCATCCCAACTGCGTGAGCCTTACGTCAACTGCATGCCCTGGACCTCTTCGGGGGGCCGTTTTGTCGTTCGGGCAGGGAAGAGCGCCGGCCGTCCGGCAACGCCGCCGGACGGTCGGCGCTCGCTCAGAGGAGTCCCAGGTCGGCGGACTCCTGGTCGGTGAACAATCTCGACCTGATCAGGAAGCGGACGCCCTCGGGGGCCTCCACCGAGAAGCCGCTGCCACGGCCCTTCACCACGTCGACCGTCAGCTGGGTGTGCTTCCAGTACTCGTACTGGTTCGCGGACATCCAGAAACCGATCGGCTTGTCCACTCCATCCACCGCGAGATCACCGAGATGCACGTCCGCCGACCCCGTTTTGAATTCCCCGTCCGGGAAGCACATCGGCGAACTACCGTCGCAGCAGCCACCGGACTGGTGGAACATCAGCGGACCGTGCATGCCGGTGAGACGGCGGAGCAGGTCCGCCGCCTCGTCGGTGAGCATTACCTTGGCGGCCACCGTCAGAAGAACCCCAGCTTCGACGGGCTGTAGCTGACCAGCAGGTTCTTGGTCTGCTGGTAGTGGTCCAGCATCATCTTGTGGTTCTCCCGGCCGATGCCGGAGTTCTTGTAGCCACCGAACGCCGCGTGCGCGGGGTAGGAGTGGTAGTTGTTCGTCCAGACCCGGCCGGCCTGGATCTCCCGCCCGGCCCGGTACGCCGTGTTGATGTCCCGCGACCAGACCCCGGCCCCGAGGCCGTAGAGGGTGTCGTTGGCGATCTTCATCGCGTCGGCGTAGTCGTCGAACTTCGTCACGGAGACGACCGGCCCGAAGATCTCCTCCTGGAAGATCCGCATCTTGTTGTCGCCCTCGAAGATCGTCGGCTGGATGTAGTAGCCACCCGCGAGGTCGCCGTCGAGCTCCGCCTTCGCGCCGCCGGTGATCACCTTCGCGCCCTCGGCCTGACCGATGTCGATGTAGGCGAGGATCTTCTCGTACTGGTCGTTGCTGGCCTGGGCGCCCATCATCGTGTCGGTGTCGAGCGGGTTGCCCATCTTGATCGCCTGCGTCCGCGCGGTCGCGTCGGACAGGAAGCTGTCGTAGATGGACGACTGGATCAGCGCCCGCGACGGACACGTGCAGACCTCGCCCTGGTTCAGCGCGAACATCGTGAAGCCCTCGAGCGCCTTGTCGTAGAAGTCGTCCTTCGACGACGCGACGTCGGCGAAGAACACGTTCGGGCTCTTGCCGCCGAGCTCCAGCGTGACCGGGATGATGTTCTCCGACGCGTACTGCATGATCAGTCGCCCGGTCGTGGTCTCACCAGTGAACGCGATCTTGGCAACTCTGTTGCTTGAGGCAAGCGGTTTGCCGGCCTCGACGCCGAACCCGTTGACGATGTTCAGTACGCCGGGCGGGAGCAGGTCCTGGATCAGCTCCATCAGCACGTGGATCGACGCCGGAGTCTGCTCGGCCGGCTTCAGTACGACGGCATTGCCGGCCGCCAGCGCGGGCGCCAGCTTCCAGACCGCCATCAGGATCGGGAAGTTCCACGGGATGATCTGCCCGACCACGCCGAGCGGCTCGTGGAAGTGGTAGGCGATCGTGTCGTCGTCGATCACCGATACCGAGCCCTCCTGGGCCCGCAGCGCACCGGCGAAGTAGCGGAAGTGGTCGATCGCCAGCGGCATGTCGGCAGCGAGCGTCTCGCGGACGGCCTTGCCGTTGTCCCAGGCTTCGGCGACCGCGAGCAGCTCGAGGTTGGCCTCGATCCGGTCGGCGATCTTGTTCAGGATGTTGGCGCGCTCGGCCGGCGACGTACGTCCCCAGCCCGGCGCCGCACCATGCGCGGCATCCAGGGCGGCTTCGACATCTTCCGCCGTACCGCGAGCGATCTCGGTGAAGTTCTCACCAGTGACGGGAGTGGGATTCTCGAAGTACCCGCCTTTGACCGGCGGAACCCATTCGCCGCCGATGTAGTGGTCGTAGCGTGATTTGAACGCGACCGGGCTGCCATCCTGCCCGGGAGCTGCGAAGATCGTCATAGGTCCTCCTTCAGATCGGAAACCTGACGTTGGACCGAACGTAGGAGGATGGACGTTGCACGGACGTTGCAACGTGGAGTGAGGCGGCATGGACGCACAGGATCAGGCCCGCCGGTTGAGCGAGTTGTACGACGAGGTGCTCGGCGGAGGCCGGGTGCCGGGTGTGCCGCGCCCGCTGATCACCGCCTCCTGGGAGCGCTCCCTCGCGGCCGCGGTCGATCCCGAGCTGGACGCGCCGCCGGTGGTCGTCGACGCCGAAGTACTCGAGGCGATCCGGGCGAACCACCCGCTGCAGGCCGTCCTGCCGGTGCTGCGGCAGACGCTGACCACGATCGCCGACGAGGCGTCGCACATCATGATCATCACCGACGCCCAGGGGATGATCCTGTGGCGTGAAGGCGCCGCCGACGTGAAGCGGCAGGCCGACCGGATCGCTTTGTCCGAAGGCGCGGTGTGGTCCGAGGACCAGATCGGCACCAACGGCATGGGTACGTCGCTCGCGGTCGGGAAGCCGGTGCAGATCTACTCGGCCGAGCACCTGGTACGCCGGATTCACGAATGGACCTGTGCCGCCGCGCCGGTGCACGATCCCGACACCGGCAAGCTGATCGGCGCGGTCGACGTCTCCGGTCCGCTCCGCACGGTCCACCCCGCGATGGTCGCGTTGGTGACCGCGGCTGCCCAGTTGGCTGAGGGCCAGCTGAGAGTCCGGATGGCCGCGGCCGACGAGATGCTGCGTGCCCGCAACATGCGGCACCTGATGGCGCTCGGCGACGCACCCGGTGCGTTGCTGACCCCGAGCGGCCGCGTGCTCGCCGTACAACCGCTCGAGTGGCTGCCCGACCGCCTGATAGTCCCGGACGGCGCCGACCGCATCGACCTCGGCGACGGCCGCGAAGGTCTGCTCGAGCCACTCGACGAGGGCTACCTGCTCCGCATCCCCGGTACGGCGGTCCGCCGGTCGCGACCGTCACTGCGCCTCAAGCTGCTCGGCGCCGGTCAACCGATCGCGGTCGTCGGCGGCCGCGAGATCGCGCTGACGTTACGGCGGGCCGAAGTACTCGCACTCCTTCTTCTACATCCGTCCGGGCTCACCGCCGAGCAGTTGATGCTGCAGCTGTACGGCGACGAGGGCAATCCGACCACGGTCCGCTCGGAGATGCATCGCCTGCGGAACCTGCTCGGTGGCGGGGTGCTCGACACCAAGCCGTACCGAATCATCGCCGACGTCACCGGCGACGTCACCGACGTCCAGACGGCACTCGGCAACGGACAACTGCTCGCGGCCCTCGACCTCTACAACGGTCCTTTGCTGGCCAGGTCCGACGCCCCGGCCCTGCGAGCCGAGCGCGATGAGCTCGACGCGACGCTGCGCCGCGCGGCGATCGACTCCGCCGATCCCGAACTGCTGTGGCGATTCGCCCAGACCGCGACCGGCGCCGAAGACCTGGAGATCTTCGAGTCCCTGGACGCGGACCTGCCGGCCCACGATCCACGCCGCGCCGCCGTCGCCGCCCGCCTCGACCGCCTGGTGGACTAGGTCCGCGTGACCTTCGATCTCCCTACGCTCTGTCAGGACCTGACGCCGAGCGAGGAGAGCCATGACCGAGCAGAACTTCAAGGCGGCGGCCGGCGGACGCATCATTCTGAGCGTGCAACTGGACTGTCCCGGCATCGTGTACGTCGACGCCGACCCGATCTGCAGGCAGGCCACGATCCGCGCGACGACACTCGACGCAGAAGGCCCGACGGCTGATGCGGTCGACAATGCCGACGTCAGCTCGACCCCCGACGGACTCGGGCTCCGGATCAAGTCGCCGTACACCGACCGGAAGTCGGGCGGCCTCGTGGAGGTCCGGGCGACGGTCCCACCGGGCAGCTCGGCGGTGGTCCAGACCGACAGTGCCGATATCACCATGCTGGGAGCCGGGAGCCTCGACGACGCCCACGCTGACACCAAATCCGGCCAGGTCCGGATCCTCGCCGCCGGCTCGGCCACCGCCGTGACCGAGACGGGATCCATCTACGTCGGTTCGGCCGCCACGGTCGACGCGACCTCCCTGGGCGCCGAGGGGATTCCGGACGAGGTCCGGGTGCGAATCGACCGAGCCGACGCGGCCAAGGTCCAGACCGGGGCAGGCGACGTCCACGTCGGCTACGCCGCTAGCCGGCTGGAAGTGACCACAGGCGAGGGCTCCATCAAGGCCGACAACCTTGGCGGCGACAGCAAACTGCAGAGCCAGGGCGGGCAGATCACCGCCACCGTGACCGGCCCCGGCGACCACAGGATCACGTCGGCGACGGCGCCCGTCCGCGTCACCATCGAGCGGTCGGCACCACTCGACGGAGTGCGGGTCCAGGCCATCGACCCCCGCGGCCAGGCCCAGGTCGAAGACAATCGCCCGTACCCCGCCTCGACCGGTGGCGCCGCAGCCGGAGCCGCCGCGACCCAAAGCACTGGCGCCGGAGTTGCAGCGGGCCCGGCGGCAGTGTCACCTTCTAAATGGCGTCCGAACGGCACCATCGAACGCTGAGGAATGACCTCCACGCTTCCTACTCTCGAGGAATGGTCGAACGGAACATATCCGCCGAAACCGAAGGCGCTGTCCTGCTCGAGGCGCTCCTGCACGATCGGTACGGCGCGGTGTACGTCAACGTCAACCCCGACTGCAAGGTGGCGTCCGTCCGGGTGATGACCACGGACAGCGAAGGCGTGGCGGCGCAGGCGATCGCCGACGGGAAGCTGACCTGGGACGAGGAGGACCGTCGGCTGACCGTGGACATCGAAGCGCCGGGCGTGAACTCGAGAGACGGATGGCGGGTGGACGTCTGGGCCGAGCTCCCACCAGGCTCGACACTGGACGCCCATACCGACGAAGCCGACGTAGAGACCTCAGGCGAGGCGCCACTCGCTGATGCGATGATCGAAACGACGACCGGCGAGGTGCGGGTCGAGGATGCCGTCAAGGCCTACGTGAAGACAGTCTCAGGCCCGGTCCACGTCGGCTTCGCGGACGAGGCCGTCGTACGCACCGAAGGCGACGTCGCGCCGGATCGCGATCATGTGACGATCGGCGAGGTCGGCGCGCTGGACGTACAGACCACCGGCGGCAAGGTCCGGGTCGAACACGCCATCATTTCTCTCGCCGTCAAGACCAAGGACGGCGACGTCGAGATCGACTCCACCAGCAGCGACGGCACCGACGTGCGCAGCCAGAGTGGGCGGATCACGGCGACGGTCACCGGCGGGAAGAACCATCAGTTCAGTTCTCCGACCGGGGTCGTCGACATCACGGTCGAATACACAGCTCCGCCCGACGTCAAGATCCAGGCCAGCGACATCCGCGGCCCGGTGCGACCGACGCTGTCGGAAGGCTTCCTCGAGGTGAACCAGCACCGACCGCCGAGTGCCGCCGCGTCCGGTCTCGGGGCCGGCCAAGCCGCCGGTGGTGGGGCCGCCGGCGGGAGTGCTGCCGCCGGGGCGGCGGCAACTCGCGCCGGCGAACGCCGCGCAGCGATCGAGTGCTGAGGACGGTGACACGCAACACGCAGGCGTGATGATGACCGCAAGGACATGACTGACGAGTAACCAACCAATAACATCGCTGGTATGCAGATCCTCGCCATCGTCGTCTCGCTCGCGGTGACACTGGTCGCCGTCGCGCTGTTCGGCAAGACGATCGGGCACATCGTGTCCGTCATCAAGCTCGGTCAGCCGACGGCCCGGACCGACAACCCGGGCAAGCGGACCGCCACCCTGGCCAAGGAGACTCTCGGCCACACCCGGATGCTGCAGTGGAGCCACATCGGGGTGATGCACTGGTTCGTCGCATTCGGGTTCATCGGCTTGTTCCTGACGCTGGTGACGGCGTTCGGCCAGCTGTTCGACCCGCACTGGGCGCTGCCGGTGATCGGGCACTGGTTCGTGTTCGAGTGGGTGAGCGAGGCGCTCAGCTGGACCGGCCTGGTGTCGATCCTCGGGCTGATGGCGATCCGGTTGCGCAATCTGCCCAAGGGTCCGGAGGGCCGGTACAGCCGCTTCTACGGTTCGACCTCCTGGCAGGCGTACTACGTCGAGTACACGATTCTCGGCGTACTGATCTGCATCCTGTTGCTGCGCGGACTCGAGTATCAGCTCGGCGACGGTGACAAGTTCCACTTCCCGATGACGTTCTTCATCGGCACCGGACTTTTCGGCGGCCTGAGCGAGCACGGGCTGGAGAACGCGGTCTACCTGGTCGCGATGATCAAGATCCTGATCTCGTTCGCGTGGATGATCACGATCTCGCTGAACGCCACGATGGGCGTGGCCTGGCACCGGTTCACCGCGTGGCCGAACATCTGGTTCAAGCGCAAGGCCGACGGCGGTACGGCGCTTGGCGCGTTGCAGCCGATCATGGTCAAGGGCGAGCCGATCGATTTCGAGAACATCGAGGAGCTCGACGAGGACGCGGCGCTCGGCGTCGGCAAGGTCGAGGACTTCACCTGGAAGGGTCTGCTCGACTTCACCACCTGCACCGAGTGCGGTCGTTGCCAGTCGCAGTGCCCGGCCTGGAACACGGACAAGCCGTTGTCGCCGAAGCTGATCATGATGGGGCTGCGCGAGCACGCTTATGCGAAGGCGCCGTACCTGCTGGCTGCTGAGGACGACCGCAAGTCGTTGTCCCAGCTGGTGCTCGACGAGCAGGACAAGCCGTTGGTCGGTCCCGCGGATGTCGCGGTGATCGACGAGGAGGCGTTGTGGGCCTGCACGTCGTGTGGTGCGTGTGTGCAGCAGTGCCCGGTCGACATCGAGCACGTCGACGCGATCATGGACATGCGCCGGTACCAGGTGCTGATCGAGTCGTCGTTCCCGTCGGAGCTCAACGGACTGTTCAAAGGCCTGGAAAACAAGGGCAATCCGTGGAACATGAATCCGTCCGGCCGGATGGACTGGGCCAAGGACCTGCCGTTCGAGGTCAAGCAGGTCGGCACGGACGTCGAGACGCTGGCCGAGGTCGAATACCTGTTCTGGGTCGGTTGCGCCGGTGCCTACGAGGACCGGGCGAAGAAGACCACGCAGGCTGTCGCCGAACTGCTAAACATCGCCGGCGTCAGCTTCGCCGTACTGGGTGATGGCGAGACCTGCACGGGTGATCCAGCCCGGCGGGCCGGCAACGAGTTCGTCTTCCAGCAGCTCGCGATGCAGAACGCCGAGGTCTTCAAGGAGACCGGCGCGAAGAAGGTCGTCTCCACCTGCGCGCACTGCTTCAACACCTTGAAGAACGAGTACTCCCAGCTCGGCGTCGAGCTCGACGTCATCCACCACACCCAGCTGCTGAACCGCCTGGTCCGCGAGGGCAAGCTGACCCCGGTCGCGCCGGCCGACAGCTCACTCAACGGCCAGAAGATCACGTACCACGACCCGTGCTACCTCGGCCGCCACAACCAGGTGTACGACGCCCCGCGCGAACTGCTCGACATCATCCCGGGCGCGGAGTACGCCGAGATGCCGCGGAACCAGACGAAGTCGTTCTGCTGCGGCGCCGGCGGTGCGCGGATGTGGATGGAGGAGAAGCTCGGCACCCGGATCAACCTGAACCGCACCACCGAGGCGGTCGAGACCGGAGCCGACAAGATCGCCACCGGCTGCCCGTTCTGCCGCGTCATGCTGTCCGACGGCCTGACCGCGAAGCAGGCCGACGGCTCGGCTCGTGAATCGGTCGAGGTCCAGGACGTCGCCCAACTGCTGCTTGCCTCCGTCAAGCGCAGCTGAGCTCAAGTCACAGGATTCTGCAAGAAGCTGCAAGGACTCTTCCTCCCCGGGTGGTCCAGACCATAAGATCCGACGGCTGCGCATCACCTGGGGAGGACAAAGTCCATGAAGTACCGCGCTGCGGTGGCCACGCTTGCCGCCGTACCACTAGCTCTCGGCCTGACGGCCTGCGGCGGCCAGCCCGAAGCGACCGGGTACCGCCCGTCGGTCCCGGCCGAGACGCCGACGGCGGTCGTCAGCAAGACCGCCGTACCGCTCGAGAAGGTCGCCCGGCTGAACCGGGTCACGTTCGTGCCGGCGATGAACGCGGCGCTGACCAAGCAGAAGTCGTGGCACATCGTCGGCAAGGTGACGGCCAACGGCAGCACGCTGATGACCATGGATGGCTTCCAGACCGCCAAGCCGAACGCGATGTCGATGGTGATGGCCGGGGCGGCCTTCGGTGGCAAGACCGCGAAGATGATCCAGATCAAGAACGTCGCCTACGTGTCGATCCCGGGGACGACGCCGGGCGGCAAGTTCGTGCGGATCAAGGCATCCGACGGTGACCTCGGCCAGCTCATCGACAGCAGTGACCCGACCACGATCTTCAAGTCGTTCGGCTCGAACCTCGGCACGGTGAAGTTCGTCGGCGCGGAAACCGTCGGCGGTCAGGCGCTGGACCGCTACGACGTCACCGTCGACACTGCCAAGGCCCTGGCCCTGCAGCACAAGAAACTCCCGGCCGGTGCACCCAAGACGCTGACCTACAGCTTGTGGATGGACAAGTCGCACCTGGTCCGGCGGATGTCCTTCGACCTGGTCGGCGTCTCGATGCTGATGACGATGACCGACTACAACAAGCCGGTGCACATCACCGCGCCGCCGGCGAGCAAGATCGTGAAGTAGGCCGGAATCGGTCACATCTCACCCGATCGTGTGAACTTCTCGTAATCTCCCGTTACGGATGTGATCACCTCTGGATGATCGGGTGGGCTGGTGCCGATGTTGAGCAGTCGACGAAGCTTTCTCACAGTGACCGGAGCGGCGGCGGCGCTCGCGCTGACCGGCAGTCTCCCCGAGATCGAGACCGCGGCGGCGGGCTGGACCGGCCGGCCGGATCGGCGCGACCCGTTCACCCTCGGGGTCGCGTCCGGCGACCCGCTGCCGGACGCGGTCGTGATCTGGACCAGGCTCGCGCCGGATCCGCTGGCGCCGTTCGGCGGGATGGATCGCCGGCCGGTCGAGGTCGAGTGGCAGGTCGCGGAGGACGAGCAGTTCCGCCGGGTCGTTCGCCACGGGTCGGTGAAGGCCGGGCCGGAGGCGAGCCACTCCGTGCACGTCGACGTACGCGGGCTGCGTCCTTGGCGGCACTACTGGTACCGCTTCCGCGTGAACGGTCACCTCAGCCCCGTCGGGCGGACGAAGACGGCACCGACGGCCGACACACAGTTGAGCGAGCTTTCGCTGGCGTTCGCGTCCTGCCAGGCGATCTGGGAAGGCTGGTATACCGCGTACGCCGACATGGCGAAGCGGGACCACGATGTCGTCTTCTTCCTCGGTGACTACATCTACGAGTTCGGCATCGACCGCGGGATCCGGCCGGATTCGAAGGAGATCATCAACACCCAGCAGACCGTCACGCTGGACGAGTACCGGCTGCGGTACTCGCAGTACAAGCTGGACCCGGACCTGCAGCACGCCCATGCGGTCGCGCCGTGGATCGTGACGCTCGACGACCACGAGGTGGTCGACAACTGGGCCGACGAGGCCCACCCGAGCGCGCCGCCGGCGCAGTTCCTGGTACGTCGCGCCAACGCGTTCCGCGCGTACTGGGAACACATGCCGCTGCGGTTCGCGCAGTTGCCCAAGGGGCCGGACATGCAGCTCTACCGGCGGATCCGGTACGGACGGCTTGCGGAGTTCAACGTGCTCGACACGCGTCAGTACCGCTCGGACCAGGCGTACGGCGACGGGACGAAGGCACCCGGGCCGGAGACCGCGGACCCGACGCGCACGATTACCGGGGACGCGCAGGAGAAGTGGCTGCTCGACGGCTTCGCGGCGTCGCAGACGCGGTGGAACGTGCTGGCCAACCAGACCGCGATCGCCCGGCTGGACACGAAGGACGGGCCGGAAGTGCTGGTCCCGATGGACACCTGGGACGGGTACGAGGCGTCGCGGAACCGGATCCTCGGTGGCGCGGCCCAGCGGAAGGTCCGCAACCTGGTGGCGATCGCCGGCGACCTGCACCGCAGCGTCGCGTCGGACCTGAAGCTCGACTTCACCGACCCGGCGTCCGCGACGGTCGGCGCCGAGTTCGTCGGTACGTCGATCTCGTCCGGGATCGACGGCATGGACCTCGATCCCGGCGGCCAGACGCTGCTGAACGAGAACCCGCACATCAAGTTCGGCAACTTCCAGCGCGGCTACGTCAGCTGCACGATCACGCCGCAGCGGTGGGTCTCGGACTACCGCGTCGTCGACAAGGTGTCGGTCAAGAACGGCACCGTGAGTACCCGCGCCAAGCTCCTCGTCGAGGACGGCCGCCCCGGCATCTCGGAGGTCCAGGAATGAAGATCCCCAGGCAGACCGTCATCGCAGCCGGCACGGTGCTGGCGGCCGCGCTGCTCGGCTCGAGTTCGGTGCCTAAGGCAACCTCCGACGTGGCGGTCAGCGTCGCGCCGGAGCAGCTCAGCGTGGTCGGCCTCCCCTGCTTCCCGGCCACCCTGAACCTGACGATGACCAACACCAGCAGCAAGGATCGGTACGCCGACCTGACGCTCGACCCGACCGGTCCGCTGCAACTGTCGCGCACCCTGTTCTCCTCGTGGCTGCCGGCCGTCGATCCCGATCAGCCGGTGTCCGCACCTGTCGAGGTCCGCGTCCCGCGCGACGCCAAGCCCGGCTCCTACAAGATCGGCGTCGAGGTCGACCGGAAGCGCCTGACCGTGCCGGTGACCGTCAACCCGCTGCCACCGAAGGGCCCCGGCGACAACCTGGCACTCGGCGAGCAGGCGACGGCATCGTCCACCCACGGCAACTTCACCCTCTGCGGCGCCCTCGACGGCGACAAGGACTCCGAGCACTGGGACACGCTGACCGGCTGGAACGACGGCACCCGGGCAGTGTTCCCCGACACGTACGACGTCGCTCTCTCTACTCCCGCGACCGTCAACCGGGTCGAGCTCTACACCCTGGACTCGGCGAAGTACCCCGCCAAGACGAACGGCCTCCGCGACTGGGATGTCCAGGCCAAGGTCGGCGGGACTTGGCAGACCGTCGCCCAGGTCCGCGGCAACAGCGCGGGCCACGTCACGTCGACATTCGACCCCGTCCAGGCCGACGCCGTACGCATCCTCTGCCTCGACGGCAACGACCACACCTACTCCCGCATCGTCGAACTAGAGGTCTACGGCAGCTGAATCTCGCTGCTGACCGATCACTTCCTGGACCCGTCGGGGTCATTACAGGCAACTGGTCAACTCAGCAGAGAGGACGCCGTCTCCGTGACGAGCATCGAAGGAAAGTCAGTACTGATCACCGGAGCCAACCGTGGCATCGGGCAAGCGCTGGTCGAGGAAGTCTTGAGCCGGGGCGCCACCCGGGTGTACGCCGGTACGCGCCGGCCGATGGCGCACCCGGACAGCCGCGTCATCTCGGTCGCTCTCGACGTGACAGACGCCGAGCAGATTCGAGCGGCCGCCGAGAGCATCGAGTCCCTCGACATCCTGATCAACAACGCCGGCATCGGCCTGTACGCCGACCTCAGCGATCGCGCCGCCCTCGAACAGCACCTCGCCGTCAACCTGTTCGGCACCTACGACGTGACGCACGCGTTCTTGCCGGCCCTGATCCGCGCCCGCGGAGCCATCATCAACGTCGGGTCGCTGGCCGCCCTGGCTGCCGTACCACTCGATCCGACCTACGCGATCTCCAAAGCCGCCGCGTTCTCCCTCACCCAATCACTGCGCGCGGCCTTCGCGAGCAAAGGCGTGAGCGTGTACGCCGCACTCCCCGGCCCCGTCGACACCGCGATGGGACCCCCGGTCGACATCCCGAAAGCCACCCCGCAGTACGTCGCCGAAGCCATCCTCACCGCCGTCGAAAAGGGCGACGAAGACATCTTCCCCGACCCAACCTCCGACTCCATCGCCGACGGCTGGCACAACGGAGTAGCCAAGTCCCTCGAAATCCAGTTCGCGACCCTGGCACTCCCCTGAGCTCCGCACGGTTGACCAAGGCAACAATTCGGCCTCGATCAACCGTTTGATGAAGATCACGTCGTACGGAACACAACGAGGCCCCAGGTCATCACAAATGACCTGGGGCCTCGGCGTGGAGCGGGTGACGAGAATCGAACTCGCACTGTCAGCTTGGGAAGCTGATGTTCTGCCATTGAACTACACCCGCGGAGCCGGTCTCCCGGCAGCGGAGTAGAGCATATCTGATCGGTCAGGTCGCCCGCACTACGGGCCCGGCGCGCCGTTCCGGTCTGCACGGGTCCGTCGGCGTGTGGGACTTGTTGCCGGGTCAGGGGTTTGGGTGCCGGATGCATCGAAAAGAGGGGCGTGGACGGTTTGCGCGGGGGGTTCTTGGGCAGTTTTCCACAAAGGGCGCGTTCAGGACTGGGCAGGTTCGTCATCTTCTGGCAGATTAGAACGCGTTGCCGGGGGCAACATTCGACGCAACGTGAGGATGCGGTCCTCGCAGGGACCGGACAAGATGGTTGCGGGGCAACTGGATGAAGGGGTGAACAGTGGCAACAGACACAAGTGACGCGGTGGACAACCTCGAGAAGGAACTCGTCACGTTGGCACGGCGGCTGCGTGGTCTGCAGCGGACGCTGTCCGACGAGGCGCACCCGGACTTGGAGCCGGCGCAGTACGCGTTGCTGAACCACGTCGAAGAGCTGGCACCGGTGCGGATGGCCGACCTGGTGGCAGCGCTCGAGGTGGACAAGGGTCCGGTCAGCCGGGCCTGCGCGCGACTGGAGGAGGAGGGCCTGCTGAAGCGGGCGGCCGACAAGTCGGACGCGCGCGCGACCCTGCTGACTCTGACCGCGGCCGGCAAGCGCAAGCTGACGGCGGCCCGGAAGAAGCGGCACAAGGTGATCGAGGACCTGCTCAAGGACTGGTCTCCGGCCCAGGTCAAGACCTTCGCCACCCAGGTGTCGAAGTTCAACAAGCTGTCCGACTGAGGTTAGTTGCCTCAGGCCCGGGTTTCGGTCCGCCGAGACCACCCGCCACGGCCTGGTGGTGCAGTCCCGCCGGAGAGCTGAGGGCTCCGGACGATTCGCCACCAGCCGCTGGGAACAGGGCCTCGAGCGCACTGGAACTGTGCGGATGAGCAGCACGCTGCTAACGTGCGACCGTGCTGCTCTCCGACCGTGACATCTTGGCCGAGCTCGACGCGAAACGGGTCCAGCTGGATCCGTTCGATGCTGCGATGGTGCAGCCGTCGAGTGTCGACGTACGGCTGGACCGGTTCTTCCGGGTTTTCGAGAACCACCGGTACCCGCATATCGACCCGGCCGAGGAACAGCCGGATCTGACCCGGCTGGTCGAGCCGGACGGCGAGGAACCGTTCATCCTGCATCCCGGTGAGTTCGTCCTGGGATCGACGTACGAGCTGGTCACCCTGCCCGACGACGTCGCCGCCCGCCTCGAGGGCAAGTCGTCGCTGGGACGGCTCGGTCTGCTCACCCACTCGACGGCCGGCTTCATCGACCCCGGCTTCTCCGGCCACGTGACGCTCGAGCTGTCGAACGTCGCGACGCTGCCGATCAAGCTCTGGCCCGGGATGAAGATCGGCCAGCTGTGCTTCTTCCGGCTGTCCTCCCCGGCCGAGAACCCGTACGGCTCGGCGAAGTACGGCTCCCGGTACCAGGACCAGCGCGGCCCGACGCCGTCGCGCTCCTACATGAACTTCCACCGCACCGACATCTGACAAACGAAAGGCCCCGGGAATCCCGGGGCCTTGTCGTTTCAGCTGGGTCAGGCGGCCGGCTGCAGGTAGACGCAGATCGTCTCGATGTCCATCGAGCTGCCGTAGCCGCCCGTCGGCAGCTGCCGGTAGACACCGCCGTACGGCGAGACCGCGGCGGGCGACTCCTGCGTGCCGTTGTAGTCGCTCAGGTAACTGCCGCCGGGACCGTCAGACGGGGAGTCGCCGTCCGACGGAGTGCCGCCGGACGTCGGGGAGTCACTGTCCGAGGGTGTGTCGCCGGTCGACGGGGTGCTGCCCGAGCTCGGGCCACCGGACGGGGTCGGGGTCGGCAGGTCCTGGCCGGTCTTCGCATCCAGCAGCACCGGCTGCTTCTCGGTCTGCACATACACGACTCCGTGGAACGCCGCGGTCACGTTGGGCACGATGCGACCCCCGGAATTGGTGTTCCAGCCCCAGGCCTTCTTGCCGGTGGTGTCGTCGAGCCCGAGGATCTCCTTCGGACCACTGGGCTGGGTGCTGGCGCAGACGACCGAGCTCGCCTGGTCCCAGCTGCATTCGTAGCCACCCGAGTCGTCCGCCGACAGCCCGGGCGCCGACTTCACCACGGCCCCGGTCGACAGATCGACCGAGTAGAGCGAAACGATGTCGGTTCCCATGCCCCCGTTGGCGGTCGGCGAGTACACCGTGCCGTAGAAGAAGCCGTGCTTGGCACCGCCGGCGAGAGGCGAGAGCTCGCCCTGCTTCAGCGGGATCTGCTTCGTGACCTTCCCGCTCGCACCGTCGACGATCTCGACACTGGCGTCATTGGCGTTCTGCTGGCTCGCGGGCTTCGCGCCGGCGATCACGCCGTCGTGTACGGCGGACGGCTCGATGCCTGGCACGACCGTGGACTTCTTCGTCGCGGGATCCGCGTACACCGTCGCCGTCTCCGTCTTGACGGTCAGGTTGCCGCTGACGCCGATCGCGACCTGACCGGTCTCCGGGTCGACCTGCGCGTTCGTCAGGTTCGGCGTACTGGTCCCTTCCACCGTGCTCACCGGCGTGGACACCTCGGCGACCTTCTGCCCGGTCGCAACGTCGATCCACTGGATCAGCACCAGGCCCTGCGGCTTCTGGGTGCCGTTGCCCTTGTCGGCCTCCGCATACGCGACCACTGCGACGTCCTTGCCGTCGACCTTGACCGCCGTCGGCACGGTCACGTCGCTGACCGTCGTGGTCTCGGCCGCGGTCGACTTGACCACCCAGGACTTGCTCGGGTCGGCGACGTTGTTGCCGACCAGCCCGTCGTAGTGGCCGATCAGGGCCACCTGGCCGACCATTCCCAGCTGGGCCTCGTCGTAGGTGCTCCGCGTCTGAACCTTGGTCACTGGGAACGCCGCGGCGGCGGTGAAGGCCTTGGGCGGGTCGAAGGACGGGATGCTAGGGGCGGACGGGGTGGGCGAGCTGGTGGAATCGCCGCCGTTGTTGTCAGAGCCCGATTCGGACTTCTTGTCGTTGCCGCCGCAACCGGCGATCAGAATCAGGGCCGCGGTGACGGCTGTGGTTGCCACCATCGGACGCAACATCGTTGGTTTCTCCCCAGGGTCGACCGAGAATGATCGACTGAACGCTAGCAGTGTGCACGGGTCCGCCCGGCAGTTATCCACAGACACTGCATCAACCTGCAAGCATCTGGGCCTCAGCTCCCCCGGCTGATCAGGCCCAGACGCTCCAACAGGCTGCAGAGCGCGGCAGTCGCGCCGTTCATCGGTACGCCGTTCATCGGACGATCGAGAGCCCGGTCCCGCGGTGCCGCCCCTGCGGCTCGGTGAGAACCCGGGACGCGGGCTCGGCCAGCCGCCGGGAGGCGGGCTCCAGCCGGTCGGCCAGCCGGCGCAGCGCGCTGGCCAGTCCTTCCCGCGGGCTGGTGCGGGTCTCCTCCTTGCGGTCGTGCCGCTGGGCGCGGGCCTCGGCGGCGCGCAACTGCTCGGCGACCTGGTACCTGGCAACCTCGGTGTGTTCGGTGATCATGGTCGTGCTCCCCTCGGATAATCCCCGTGTGCTGGTGGTTTTCGGCAATGCTTCGCCTAGGTCCCGCCCTGCCGGCGGACCTGTGGATCGCTTACATCAACCCAACGAACCCGACCGCGTGATTTCGACGCGTGCGGTGTTGCTGGGGTCAGACCTTGACGACGGTGATGTCGCCGGAGACGGTGCGGGCCCGCAGTGTCAGCGCCCGCTCCCCCTCGGCCGGCTTCTCGCTGGGCTCGAGGTCGCACCGGATCTGCCCGGTGACCGTCTTCAGGTCGAGGAACGTCGGGAGTCCGTCGGGGACCCCGATCTGTACGTCGCCGCGGGCCGTCTCGGCCTGGACGCTCGGTGCGTCGGCGATCTCGACCTTGACGTCGCCGGAGCCGGAGGTGGCGACCGAGTGGTCGCGGATCCGCTCGATGGTGATGTCGCCCGAGCCGACCTTGACCGAGGTGGGACCGGCCACGTCGCCGACCGTGACGTCACCGGAGCCGGTGCTCAGGCCGAGCGCGTCGCCGGCCTCCTCGATGTCGATCGAGCCCGAGCCGGTGCTGGCCCGGACCGCGCCGGCCACCGACTCGACCTTGACGTCACCGCTGCCGGTGTTGACGCCGAGCTCGTGCTCGACCCGGGTCAGCCGGACGTCGCCGGAGCCGGTCGCGAGCCGCGCCGAGCCGAGCGGCACGTCCGCCACGATGTCACCCGAGCCGGTCTTGACCCGGGCGTCGAGCACCGCGGAGGTCGCGATCCGGACCTGGATCTCCGGGCCCCGGCGGACGTTCTGCGGGCTCTCGATGACGAGCTCGCCGTCGGTGACCTCGAAGATCACGCCGGTGTCGTCACCGTCGATCTCCATCGAGACCACGGTGCCCTCGCCGTCGGGGTTGGATCCGAGCTCGACCAGGCCGGAGCCGATCTCGATCCGGATCCGGTCGATCCGGTCGTTCTCGTCGTCAATGAACTGGGTCGCGCTGTGGTCGCTCATTCTGCCCATCCCGTCATTCGCTGTCCCGGTCCGTGTCCGCCCTTGCGCCGTTCCTTGTCCTCGCGCCGCCGGTCGCGGTCGTCCCGCCGCCGGTCACGGTCCCGCTTGCCGCCGCGGTCCGAGCCGAAGACACCCTCGTCACCGAAGGGTCCGTTCGGGCCGAACACGCCGTTCGGGCCGAAGACTCCGTCGGGGCCGAGCGGTCCGTTCGGGCCTAGCGGGCCTTCGGGACCGAACACCGGACCCCGCGGCGGGCGCGGCGGCCGGGGCGGACGCGGGCCACCACGGCGGCCACGGTCGCTGAGCTCGGTCATCACGGTGCGCATCAGCCACGCGTTCGAGGAGATGCCCTCGGCATTCGCGGCCTCGTCCACCTTGTTCTTGATCGACATCGGCAGCCGCAGCGTGATCCGTGCGGTCGGCTCGTCGGCGTCCAGCACGAGCTGCTCGGCAGCCTCGGCGTACGCCTCCTCGTCGATGTCGTCGTCGGTCTCGTCCGGACCGGTCAGCTGGCTGGGCGCCGGCGTGACCACGAACTGCGGACGGCCGCCGGCCATCCGGAGCTCGACCGAACCCGGGGACAGCTCGCGGCTGATCTCCCCGGCGGCGTCGGACAGGGCTGAGATGAGGGCCAGCCGGCCCGCGTCATCCAGCGTTGCCCCGAGGCGCTGAGCCACGGAGCGAGTCTGCTCGTCGGCCAGGGCGGTGGCGTTCTCAACGCTCCGCCGGACCGACTCGAGGTAGTGGTCAAGTTCCATGGCAGCAATCATGGCGTCATCGTGACGTCACTGTCAACCCCTTCTGATGTCACGTCGTCGTCAGAGTGGCGGCAAGGGCAGAATGGCGTGCAGTCAACCAAGGAGGACGAGTTGTCCAGAGGAGTGCTCATCACCGGCGCATCCAGGGGCGTCGGCGCGGCGGCCGCCCGTGCGTTCGCGCGGGCCGGCGACCGTGTCGTCCTGCACTGCCGCGGCGCGGTCGACCGCGCTGAGGAGATCCGCGCCGGACTGCCCGGCGACGGTCATGCGGTGGTCGCCGCGGATCTCGGTGATCCGGCCGCAATCCCTGCCCTGGTTGACGAAGCGGCGTCCGCGCTCGGCCGGATCGACGTACTCGTCAACAACGCCGCGATGTTCGTCGACGAGCCGGTCGCGGGCTCGCGTCGGATCGGTCACCCGCTGAGCGAGACGTCGTACGACGAATGGGTCGCGACCTGGCGCCGTACCCTGGCCGTCAACCTCGAGGGCGCGGCGCATGTGACCTGGTGCGTGGCCCGGCAGATGCTCGACACGGACCCCGCGGACGGCGTACGGCGAGGTGCTGTCGTGAACGTCGGATCGCGCGGCGCCTATCGAGGCGAGCCGGATGTGCCCGCGTACGGCGCCTCCAAGGCCGGACTGCACTCGCTCGGGCAGTCACTGGCGGCATCACTGGCCCCACATGACATCACCGTGACGTCGATCGCGCCCGGATTCATCGCCACCGACATGACCGAGTCGTTCCTGGCGGGTCCTGGCGGCGACGCGATCCGGGCGCAGAGCCCGTTCGACCGCGTCGCCACCGCCGAAGAGGTGGGCGACGCGATCTACTGGCTGGCCTCACCCCAGGCGAACTGGGCTAGCGGCGCGGTCCTCGACTTCAACGGGGCGTCGTACCTGCACTGAGGTGACGATGACGGCGGCGATCGCCCAGACCCCGGCGAGCACCGCCATCGGGAACAGGTCACCGTTCTCCTCGGTGAAGAGCAGGATCAGGCCGAGGTTGACCGCGGCATGGGCAGCGGTGGCGATGACGAGGTTGGTACGGCGGGAGCCGTTGACCACCGCACCCATCACCACCGCCAGCCCGGTCGCCATCACGACGAAGAGCCCCATGTACACCAGCCCGTGCGAGAACCCGCCGATGTGCCAGAAGCCCCAGAGCAGGCCGACGATGAGCGACGAACGCAGTACCGAGAAGCGCGTCTGCAGGTAGGGCTGCAGGTACGCGCGCCAGCCGAGCTCCTCGCCCGCGGCACCGACGATCATCGTGATCACCAGCGCCCAGAACGGGAACGGCAGGCTCTCGGCCCGCCACGGCCGGCCGGCGATCACGTGGACGAGCACCGACGCCAGCATCGCCGCGATCACGATCCCCACCACGAGCGCACTCCGGCCCGCGGCAACCGACACCGGCGTGAACCGCGCGTCGACCCGCGTCGTACGACGGAACAGCAGGAACATCACGCCGACCGCGAGAGCCGGCGCGAACTGGACGATCTGGATCAGGTCCGGACTCAGCCCGACAGCCGACTGCAACACGTTCAACAATCCGCTGAAGACCATCGTGACCAGATAGAAGACCGATACGCGTAGAAACACCGTTACTCCTGAGCGAGGTAGGGGGCGATCACCAGATCGAGCTGCTCGGCCAGGAACTCGGTCAGCGAGCCCCAGCCGTTCACCGCCCAGACCTGGAGCGCACCGTTGAAACAGACAAGGGTGTGGCGCGCGAGCGCCGGTACGTCGGTGTCCGCGCGGAGCTCGCCGGCTTCCACCGCGGCCCGGTAGAACCGGTCGCAGCTGTCCACGATCGCGGCCGAGTGCGCCAGCGCGTGCCGGCGGAACTCCGGGTCCGCGACGTCGAGCTGGACGAATCCGAGACCGTTGCCGAGCTCCTCGCGATGCTTGATGTGGGCAACGGCCGACAGTCCGAAGTCCCGGAGGGTCGCCAGCGGCGAAGTGTTCCGGGCGGCGGCCGCCTCGGCTTCACGCAGCACCATCAGCGGCGACCGGGCGGCGGACGCGAGCAGCAGCCCGCGCTTGGACCCGAACCGCTGCATCAGCGTCGGCGGCGCCAGCCCGACCCGCGCACCGACCGCGGCGAGGGTCAGTTTGACCGGTCCGAGCTCGGCCAGGACCTGGCGGGTGGCGTCCAGGATCACGTCGTCGCTCACCAGCCTCGGCCGCGCCATTGCCGCCTCCTAGTTTGTGAATGGCCATTCGTTAACTGACGAAATCGTAACAGATCCTTGTTGGCTCAGTTATTCAGTGACAACGGGTGAGCTTCCGGATACCTGGAGAGGGGTCCGGACCAGCGAGCCCCGCCGTCCGGTGCACCCGTCCGTCGCCGGGCTCGTCGTACAACGGGAGCCTCTTCATGCGTTTCGCCCGCATCACTCTGGGCCTGCTGCTGACGCCGGCAGGCCTGCTGGCCGCCGTCGCCGGAGCAGCCTCCGCCTTCTGGCTGGTCGGTCCGGACAACACGATCTCGACCCCCAGCCGTGAGCTCGCCAGCCACGGCCTCGCGGTGGTGACCGCGCCCACGCTGCTCGACCGGCACGGCCCGACGCTGCATGTCACCGCGTCCGGCGACAAGCCGCTGTTCGTCGGCGTCGGGCAGGACCTCGACGTCCGCGACTACCTCGCGGGGGCCGCGCACACCCGGCTGATCCGCTTCGATCCGCCGAGCACGTTCGGCACGCAGGACCTGCGCGGCAAGACCGGCAAGGTGACGCCGCCCGGCAACCTCGACTGGTGGGTCGCGCGGTCCGCGCCCGGCTCGCAGTCCGTCAGTTGGCCGATGCAGGACGGTCGGTACGACGTCGTGGTGATGAACGCTGACGGCACGCCCGCAGTTGGTGCGCAGGTCAGCTTCGGGGTGCAGGTGCACCGCCTCTTCGGCATCTGCTTGCTGGTGCTGGGTGCGGGCGTCGCGCTGCTGGCGCTCGGGTTGGCGCTGCTGTTCCGTCGCCGCCGGACCGCGGTGGTGGCCGACGCGGCGACGACGACCGAGATCCCGGTCCAGCCTGAGTCGCGTATCCCGGTCCTGGTCCCGACGGCTCCTCGCGCGGTCGAAGCAGACGACGCTGCGCCTGAGCCTGCTCCGGCGTACCGCGTCTCGCCGTTCGCACCGGAGCGGGTCAGCCCGTTCGCACCGACGCGGCCGGCCACGACCGTTCCGGCGGCGCCGATGTTCATGTCGGCCGCTGCGGTCGCTCGGGCCAAGTCGCCGGCGCTGATCGGAGCCGGATCGCCCCAGCGGTACGACGAACCCGTTGAGAGCACTGAGCCTGTCGAAGCTGTCGAGGCTGTTGAGTCGGCGACTGTTCCGCTGGCTGCTTCGCCTGAGTTCGAGAAGAGTGACGAAGCGGTCCGGCGGACCGCGGCGCTGCTCGCCAGCGGCGCCTTGTTGCTCACGACAACGAGCTGCGGCCTGATGCCGCCGAAGAACAGCCTGACCGCGCCGGACAGCCGCCCGGCCGTCACGCTCGCCGACGCGCAGGCCGTCGTCCAGCACTACAACCAGGTCAACAACCACGCGAACCAGACTCGTGACGCCAAGTTGTCCGGCACGGTCGAGGGCAATCCGACGCTCGCGCAGACCCAAGCGGGCTTCGTGATCGGGCGGAAGCTCGACGCGACCGGCAAGGCCAAGTCGAAGCCGTTCACCTATACCGACCCAGAGATCGGCGCTCCGCAGTTCGCGTCGTACCCGATGCGGTTCGTGGTCAGCTCCGGCGTCTCCAACGCCCCGGGCAACCGCCAGCTCGGCGTCTGGCAGCGGGAGAACGCCGGCAGCCCGTGGCTGTTGACGCACTCGGTCTACCCGCCGAAAGCGACGGAGCTGCCGCCGATCGACGGGCTGCGCACCGCGGCCACGAGCGACCTGAACAAGCTCCAGAGTCAGCCCGCGGCGGTTGCCAAGGATCTCGCGGCGTACCTGACCGGCGGCGAGAACGCGCCGCAGTCGAAGCTGTTCACGCCGTCGACCAGCCTGTCGAATTTCCTCAAGCTGCGGGCGACCTCGAAGGCCACCGACACCGCCGAGCCGTACATCGCGAGCGTGACCGACGCGTACCTCCCGTCCGGCGACCCGCTCACCTTCATCACGTCGTCGGGCGACGCCCTGGTGTTCCTGTCGATCACCGAGCAGTACCTGCAGCGGGTCGAGCCGGGCTCGAACGCGTACTGGACCAGCGGCGAGGCGACCGCCTTCAGCAGCATGGTCAAGTACACCCAGAGCCTGCACCAGGACTACCTCCACCAGGTAGCCCTCGTCATCCCCACCAAGACCAGCGGCGACGCGATCCGCGTCCTCTCCATCGACCCCCAACTAATCGGCGCCGGCGGCCTCTGACAACTTCGTTGAGAAGTCAGCGGTAAGCGGTTGCTGAAGGATAGTTTCTGCTGATCTACTTCCGGGGTTAGGTTTTCCCATCCGCCCGGGAGTACCAGTGGATCTCACGCGCCGCCGCCTGCTGTCTTTTGTCCCCGCGACCGCCCTGCTGACCGCGGTCAGACCTGCGCCAGCCGCAATGGCAGCAGTGGACGCCGACCCTAGTCAGCTGCTGGCCAATGCGATTGCGATTTACGCCGGTACGGCGGAGTCCAACGTGCGGCCCGAGGTCGCGGCCAAGGTTGCCTCGATCGACAGCACCGCGCGTACCTGGCTGGCCGCGCTCGACCGGGCCGGCGCCGGCGAGCTGTTCGCCGGCCTCCCCCTCGGGACCAGCGATCCGAATCTCAGTTCGTCGTACCAGCACCTCTACGAGATCGCCCTCGCGTTCCGCCGGCCCGGGCCGGCGTCGGACCTGCAGGGCAACGAGCAGGTGCGCGCCCGGATCGCGGAGAAGCTCGTCTGGCTGCACGAGAACTACTACGGCGACCAGTCGAAGGGGTACTACGGCAACTGGTTCACCTGGGAGATCGGCATCTCGACGTTCGTGTCGAAGACGCTCATGCTGATCGACGCCGACGCTGTCCTGATCACGCAGTACGTCGCTTCGATGGACGCCTACCTCCGCAACGGGAAGGACGGCGACGTCGATCTCGACTCGCGGTTCCACACCGGCGCGAACCTGGTCGACATCACGTCGAACCGGGTCCTTCAGGGTGCGCTGCTCAACGACGACGCGCGGATCCGGAAGGCGCTGACCGACCAGTTCACGGTCTTCGCGACGGTCGACCCGTACAACCTGCAGCACGGTGTCACGGACGGGTACTACGCGGACGGTTCGTTCATCCAGCACGCGTCGGTCGCGTACACGGGTTCGTACGGAAAGGCCCTGCTCAGCAGGGTCCTTCAGACGATCAAGGTGCTCGCCGGGACGGAGTACGCGCAGAGCGACGACCTGGTCGGGGTGGTGCAGGGCTGGGTCGAGCACGGGTTCGCGCCGTTGATCTTCGAGGGCTGGATGATGGAGACCGTCAAGGGTCGCGCGGTGTCCCGGACGGCGACCGGGTACGACGACGTGGCAGTCGTCGTCGAGGCGATCGTCGACCTGGCCGACTACGCAGTCGCGGCGGATGCGACGCGTTTGAAGGCCTTTGCGAAGTTCACGGCACGGCCGACGATCAACGTGAACAGCTTCGTCTCGCCGGTGAGCATCGGCCGGTTCGCGGACCTCAAGGCGGACGCGTCGATCGTCCCGGCGGATCTGAACCCGGCGGCGAGTACGACGGCGTTCAACGCGATGGACCGCACCGTGCATCGACGGCCCGGGTACGCGTTCGCGCTGGCGCGGAACTCGGAGCGGATCAGCAAGTACGAGTACATGAGCGGCGAGAACCTGATGCCGTGGTTCCAGGGCGACGGCGCGCACTACCTCTACCTGGCCGGCCAGGACCAGACGCAGTCGTTCGGCATCGACTACTTCACCGCGGTGTCGCCGTACGCGCTGGCAGGTGTGACGGCGCCGGTCGAGACCCGGAAGACGGTCCCGGAGCTCTACGGGACGCAGTACTACGACAATCCGCCGAGGTTCACCGCGTCGTCGGAAGACCAGAACACCTATGTCTACTTCCCGACCGGGGCCAACGTGCACTCCGGTGGCGCGACCCTCGACGCGTACGGCGCGGTCGGGTGGGTGCAGTCGGACGACTTCGCGTACGCGTCGCGCGCGAGCCTCCCCGACGACTTCGTGGTCTATCGGAACGCGTCGGCGACCAAGTCGTGGTTCCTCCTTGACGACGAGATCGTCGTACTCGCGGCCGGCGTCGGCGACGCGACCCGCGCCGTGACGACGACCCTCGACACTCGCATCGCCGGCGCTGGTGACGCGGTGGCCGTGACCGGCGTACGACGAGATGGGCGCGACTGGAGCGGCGCCGGAGCGGTCGATCCGCGCTGGCTGCGCTACGCCGACGGTCACGTGTCGGTCGGCTACCACTTCCTCCAGCCGACCACGCTGTCCGTCGACCTGCAGACAGTCATCCGAAGCCGTCGGGTGGTACGAACGTCGAACCCGGACACCGCCGTGACCAAACAGGTCTTCGGCCTGACCGTCAGCCAGGCCGCCGGCGCGACACGGTCACTGGCGTACGCATTGGTGCCTAACGCAACGGAATCCACACTGCGGTCGTACCAGCACGGCCGGATCGCCCTGCTGTCCAACACATCCAAGCTGCAGGCAATCCAGCATCTCGGCCTACGACTGACGGCCGCGAACACCTTCACATCCGGCGCACACAATCTGCCCGGGCTGACGATCGACGGGCCTGCTTCGGTTATCGTCCAGCGGAAGTCGAGTGGTGTCACGGTCGCCGTGTCGGATCCGACGACACGGCGGGACACGATCACCGTCAACCTGTGGGCGCAGTACCTGCGGGCAGCGACTCCGGTGCCCGGGGTTCAGGTGACGCGCACGATCACCGGGACGCGGCTGACGTTCACGACGCGGCAGCTTTACGGGAAGAGTCTGGCGGTCAAGCTTCTTCCAGCTTGGTGATCAGGGTCTGCATGGTGGCGAGCGTCGTACGAAGGTCGTCGAGGTCGACGGCCTTGCTGAGCTCGGTGGTCCACGGGTGCTGGGCGACCGCGATCTGACGGATCGCCCAGTGGCCGGCCTCGGTACAGGCGAGCAGTTTGGCGCGGCGGTGGGCCGGGTTCGGGCGGTACTCCGCGAGGCCGCGTTCGACCAGCAGGTCCGCGATCCGCTGCACGCCTTGCCGGCTGACGCCCATGATCCGCCCGACGTCGGCGACCGACCTAGGCTCGTCCAGTACGCCGCCGAGCACCTGCCACCACGCTGCCGTCAGACCGCCGTGCGCGGCGAGGCCCTGAGCGGCCTCCATCAGACGCGCGTTCAGCCGGAAGGTGGCGAGGACGACATCCGTCAACACCGCACCACCCTCCGACTGCTTGTCAGCCTTCGGCCACTTCTCCCGCGGTGGAACCGTCATCCGACCATCATCCGGTACGCCGGACGGCCGCCGCATGACCGTCATCGGGTACGCCGCGTTGTCGTCATCGGATAGCGGACCGAGGCCGCGCGATCGTCAGCCGACCAGCTGGGCGTAGGCCGCTGGGTCGGCGCGGTGGAAGACGCCCTCGTACGCATCCAGCTTCCGCTCGTCCGCGAGCTCGAGTCGCCGCAACACCGCCGCCGCGAACTGCACCGGCGAATCCGGCCCCGCCGTCACCACATCCCCACCAACAACCGCTCGCTCATCGACGTAGTTGCCAACGCCGTCGTACCCCGTCGCCTGCAGGTACTCCTTCGCCGCACTCGTGTGCTTCCGCTCGTCCAGCAACCCAGCCCGAGCCAGCCCCGCCGTCGCGCCACAGATCGCCGCCACCGGCACCGACGCCTCGAGGAACCGCGCCGCCAACTTCGCGAACGCATCCCCACCACCCGTATCCCAATGCGCCGACCCTGCCAGCACCAGCAGATCCCCCGCATCCGGCTCAACGTCCGCGATCGTCACATCCGGCACGACCCGCAGCCCGCCCATGGTCACCACCGGCTCCAACGACTCCCCCACCGTCACCACAGTCCACGGCACCCCGGTAAACCGCCCGGTCCGCAACTCCACGACCAGGTGCCCGATCTCCCAGTCCGCCAACGTCTCGTACATCCCCACATAAGCTGTCCTCATAGACAACATCCTGTCATAACGACAACATGCTGTCAAGAAGCCGCCGCTTGCGTAAGGACAGGAGGTGTCGGCTGCCGACTAGTACACCTGAGCGTCGTCGGGTCCGTGCGTACGGCGTATCGCGGGTGTACTACCTGTCCTTACGCAACAGCAAAACCACGTGCTGAGGGGATCGCGGGCTGGGAGGGTGGGGGGATGGGTGTGCGAGAGCTGGGGCTGGATGACTGGGTTGGGTTGTGGCCGTTGGTTGAGGGGTTTGGGACTGAGTTTTCGGAGGTGGAGTCGCGGGGGTTCTTCGAGGAGTTGGTGGGGGATCCGCGGTGGGTGGCCTTTGGGTACGACGACGGTGGTGAGCTGATCGGGTACGCCGCGGTGCAGAACTACGGGACGCATCTTCGGGCCGGGCGGAAGCACCACGCGCGGCTGCATGATCTGTACGTGCTGCCGGATCGGCGGCGTGGTGGGGTCGGGCGGGACTTGATGGTGGCGGTGGCTGAGTGGGCGTCTACTCGGGTGCGGTATCTCGAGTGGCAGGCGCATCACGAGCGGGCCGCGCCGTTCTACGAGCGGCTGGGGTATCGCGGCGAGCCGTGTCCGCAGCCGGACTACCCGACCTTCGAGATCGAGTTCGCCAAGTAGTCGCGGATCTGGGCGGCGACGGCGTCGGCCGGGTTGGTCGTGGTGTTGACGACCAGGTTGGCGGCGGCAGTTAGCCACGGGCGCGCGGTCAGGTAGCGGTCGACGTGTTCGTGGCGCCAGGGGCGGATATCGACGCCGTCCGGGTCGCCGTCGATGCGGGTGTGCAGGGAGTCCGCGTCGGCGTCGAGTACGACGTGAATGAGGTCGTGACCACGAGAACGCAGGCCGGACTCGAGCTCCTGCCAGTACGACTCGACCAGAACCGTCTGAACCGCGATCACGTCGTGCCCGGTGAAGCGGATGATCTCGTCCATGACGATCGGGACCAGCGTTCGCCACGGCAGGAGTTGCTGGAAGTCGGTGAACTGCTGGTCTTGGAGGTTCGCGCGCAGCAGGTAGCCGACGTGCTCGGGGTCGAAGAGGCGCGCGCCTTCGAGCAGGTTGACGAGGTTGCCGGCCGTCGTGGTCTTGCCTGCGCCGAAGGTTCCGTTGATCCAGATCACCGTCACGTTGCAGTACGACGCTCCGCCGCGACCACTGGTTCGAGCCGAAGCAACGTGAGCCCAGCGACCGCCGTCGCCGCGGCCGCAAGCACGAGCGCATGGCGGACGTCGATCGCGGCGAGCAGATTCGTCGACGCGATTAACGGCACGGTCTGGACCAGCGATAGCAGCGACTGCAACCGAGTCAGGTGCGATCGCGGCGTACTGCGGACAAACACCGGAGCCAGGTGCGATGTAAAGAGCCCAACGCCGACGCCCTGCACAAGAGTGGCACCGACCGCCATCGGGACGGACACCGAGAAAGCAAGCCCCGAGATTCCGCAAGCGGCCAGAAGGCAGCCCAGTCCACCGGTCAACCCCGCGCGATCGAACGTGCCGAAACGGGCGACCAGGATCGTCACGAGCAGCCCACCAGCCACACTCCCACCCACGACGAAGCCCGCCTGATTCGCCGCCCAGCCGTGGGAACGCGCGAGCAACGGCACGCACAACGACGTGACCGGCAGGACAAAGGCTGCGACCAACGCGACCACGCTCAGCACCATCCGCAGTACCGGATCCCCGACCGCGACCCGCAGACCGTCCAGAGCCTCACGCACCACGGATCGCCGATCACGTTGCGGAGTCACGTCGTACGGCGGTCTGAGCATCAGCAGTACGACGAACTGGACGGCGAACGTCAGCCCGTCGAGCACGAGCGCCCCGACCAGCCCGACGACCGCGACCAGCAGCCCGCTGAGTGGACCGCCGGCGAGGGTGATGAGCTGGGTGGCCGACGTACGCAACGCCATTGCCCTGGGCAACTGATCGTCGGGAACGAACAGTCGCGGCAGCACGCCCGCAGCCGGAAGCGCGAACGCATCGACCGTCCCGACCGCGACTGCCGTAGTCAGCAGCAGACCGGCCGAGACTCCACGGATCCCAACCGCGGCCGCCAGGAGGAAGCAGCACGTGCCGACGATCGCGCTGCAGACGAGCAGCAGTCGGCGCGGGCCGATGCGATCGCCGAGGACACCGCCGAGCAGGAGGAGTACGGCGCGCGGCAGGGTGAACCCGGTCAGCACCAGCGCCGCGACGTGCGGGCCGATGCCCGTCGCCGCCCAACCGAGCGCGAAGAACAGCGCGGTGTCGCCGAGGACCGAGAGTGTGGAGCCTGCCAGCCAGCCGTAGTACGCCCGATTCACCCGTCCAGCCGGACAGGCATGACGAGCGTGGTGAACGTGCCCTGATCGGCCGACCGTACGACGACCGGCCGGCTCGGCTCGCAGATCTCGAGCAGTACGTCCGGCCCGACACTCGCCTCCAGCACGCCGGCGAGCAGACTCGCGGTGAACCCGATCCGCACCGAACCGGACCCGATCGCGTCGAGCTTCACCTCGTCCCCGATCCGCAGCCCGTCCGGATCGATGTCAAAGGCAACAACATCCCGTCCGACCAGCACCTCGAGCAGCCCGACCCGATCGACGACCACCCGGCACACCGGCGGCGTCAACCCGTCGAGGATCTGCTGGTACGCCGGATACTCCGCAGCAACCACCGCCAGCTCACGCGACTCGTCTCCCCGCACGAACGTGAGCGACCCACCTAGTTCCACCCGTACGACGTCGCCGGCCGCAGCCCACCTGGTAATCCCCGCGAGCTCGTCCGCCCGAACCAGCACCTGCCCGCCGGCCCCGCCAAACTCCACCGGCCGAACCGAACGCACCGCCAACCGATACCTGTCCGTCGCCACGAACGTGAGCTCGTCAGCCGCCAACTCGATCAGCACACACCCCAACTCTGAGGGGTCGGAGGCTGCCGCAGGTGCGACCTGGCGGATCGCGCTGGCCAGCTCGGGCCCGCCAAGTACGGCGGTGGTCTGGTGGGAGAGGAGTTGGGTCAGCAGGCGGGTGGCAGCGGACCGGGTCGCGGTCGACTTGGCTTCCAGCGTGCGGAGGTGCGCGCGGACCAGGTCCGCCACCTCGGCCGGCTCGGCGTCCAGAGCCAGGCGGACCTCTGGGAGCGGGAGGTCGATCTCGCGGAGATCGCGGAGCAGGCGGGCCCGGGTCTGCTGCGACCTGTCGTAGTACCGATAGCCGTTGGTCGCGTCGACCTCGGCCGGCGGCAGCAGACCACAATCGTCGTAGAACCGCAGGGCACTCGGCGCCAGCCCAACAAGCCGGGCGAACTCACTGATCGTCAACCTCATACGCCCGACCCTGATCCCTCCACCAACTCGAAGGTCAACTCACCTTTCCGGAAGGAAACAGCCGCCAGGCGGCGAAAAGGTTCCGGAAAGGTCAACTGCGGAGCCGGCCCCACAGGCTGAGGGTCTTGCCGAAGCGCTCGCCCCGGATCCAGTCCAGGATGCTCTTCGCGGACCGCTCCGGCGCGACGTCCCCACGGACCGACCGCGGTACGTGCTTGCGGATCTCCGCCGCGTCCGCGAGCGCCTCCTCGATGTCCGCCTCCGGCCAACCCCGTCCGGCCAGCCGTTTCCGCCGTACCGCGTCCGGACAGTCCAGATGCAGCCAGCGTCCCTCCGGCAGCTCCGTCGGCAGCAGCGGAGACAACAGCAGCACCGGGATCCCGGACCGTCTGATCAGCTCCGTGATCCGCAACCACAGCGCGTTGTACGCCGGCCAGATCGGTGCAGCTGTCGGACTGGCGATGTCGATCTCGAGCAGCCGGCCGTTGTCGTCCAGCAGCTCGTCCATGTCCATCACAACCAGGTTCCACGGACTCAGCCGCACCAACTCAGGCACGACGGTCGACTTCCCCGACCCGGGCGCCCCCGTCACCACGAACAACCTCGTCACAGGACTAGTGTCGCGCGAGTGGTGTCGCTTGAGCGATGGTGGCGTCCAGGTGCGTGCATCGGGGTGCTTGAGGGGCGTCCTCGATGCGGAGCATCGTGGGCGCTCCTCAAGTGCCGCGAGGTGCGTGCCTGGGCGTCACCAGCGCCAAGCGTCACCACTCGCGCGACACTCAGTGCGGTCATTGCACCAGTAGGCGCACTGGTGGTCTTGGCTCGCCCGAAATCATCGGTAGTCCGCTCAGCCCTGGTGTGACCGAGCCGAGCACGCTGGAGTGCCCTGCGCCGGTGCAGCTCGGCACTGTGCCGCCGAGGCCGTGCACCGTGAGGAATCCGAGTACGGCGAACGTGTACGCCTCCTTCGCCGCTGACGGCATCCCCAGCTCATCTGTGGTCCGGACCGGAATCTCCAGCTCGTCCGCGAGCAGGTGCATCAGCACCGGGTTCCGGATCCCGCCGCCCGATGCGACCACCTCGGTCCCGCCGTACCGCCGTACCGCGTCGGCGACCGTCCGGGCGGTCAGCGTGGTCACCGTCGCGACCAGGTCCTCCGCAGGGATCTCCGGCAGCCCCTCCATCGCCTTGGCCAGGTACGCCAGGTGGAAGAGCTCCTTCCCGGTCGACTTCGGCGCCGGCCGCGCGTAGTACGGCTCCGCCAGCAATCGCTCGAGCAACTCCTCATGCACCTGGCCCCGCGCCGCCATCACACCCTCGGCGTCGAACGGCCGCCCGGTCAGCTCAGCAACCACCGCGTCGATCAGCGCATTCGCCGGACCGGTGTCGAAGGCAACCGGTTCGCCGTGGACGACCGTGATGTTCGCGATCCCACCAAGATTCAGAGCCACGGGTACGCCGGGACGCCCCCGCAACCACAGCACGTCGAGGATGCTGACCAGCGGCGCACCCTGCCCACCCGCCGCGACGTCCCGCGCCCGCAGATCCGACACCACCGAAACGCCGGTCGCCTCCGCGATCCAGGCCGGCTGCCCGAGCTGGAGCGTCCCGCGCACCGACCCGTCGTCGACCCAATGGAACAGCGTCTGCCCGTGCGACACGATCAGGTCGGCGTACCCGCCGCACAACTGCTCCACCGCTTGCCGGGCCACCGCGGCGAACGCCTGCCCGATCCCGGTGTCGAGCCGGCACACCTCCTCCATCGTCGTCGATGCCGGCGGCAACGAGGCCGCGATCGCGGCCCGCAACTCCTCCGGGTACGGCTGGCTCAGCATGCCCAGCGGCGTCAGTACCAGCTCGTCGCCGTCCAGCCGCAGGTCCGCGGCGGCGGCGTCGATCGCGTCGTACGACGTCCCGGACATCAGCCCGATCACTCGCATATCAACTCCCGTCGATGGCGTCGCAGCGTCCATCTTCATCCATGACGCGGCCACCCGCGACCCCGGCCGATGCAACCTTCGACACAGCACCGGTGTCTATCTGACTACGAGAACGATCACCGAGGAGGGGTGGATGGTCACGCGGGGTGATGACTTCGACGATTTCGTCCGCGGGAGTTCGACACGGTTGATGCGGACCGCCGTACTGCTCGTCGGCGACCCGGCCGCGGCCGAGGACCTGGTCCAGGAGATGTACGAGCGGATCTATGTCCACTGGCGGCGGATCCACAGCGCGCCGGACGCGTACGCCCGCAAGACCCTCGCCAACCTGGCCGCCAACCGATGGCGCAGTAAGGGCCGCAAGCCCGAGGTCGCGCTCGCCGACCACGACCGGCCGACCCCGGACGGGTCGGAGGACCACGCGGTCCGCGACCAGCTGATCACCGCCCTGCAGGAGCTCCCGCCGCGGCAGCGCGCCGTGATCGTCCTTCGGTACTACGAGGACCTGAGCGAAGCCCAGACCGCCGAAGCGCTCGGATGCTCGCTCGGCACCGTGAAGAGCCAGGCGTCCCGTGCCCTGGACCGGCTCCGCCTCATCACCGAACCCGCCATCCTGGAAGGACTGCGATGACCGAGACCGAACTCAAGCAGCGGCTGAGCGCCGATGTGGACGGCGTACAGGCGCCTCCCGACATGCTCGACCGGGCGCGGGCCGGCGGCGCGCGTCGGCTCCGGCGCCGCCGGTTCATCGCTGCTGGCGCGATCGCACTGACCACGGTCGCCGTTGGCGGGGTCGCGATCACCGCACCGACCCTCCTGAACCACCTGTCCGAACCACCGGCCGCGTCGACGCCCGGCCAGGGTGACCCGTACGCGTTCCTGATGAACGGTCCGACCCGTGGCGACCTGGCCGGCGACAAGGCGTACCTCGATCAGGTGCTGGCGGCCTGGCGGAGTTCGCACGCCACGTCGATCAACCACAGCCGCGGCATCTTCAACCACCTGCAGAACGACGCGATGGTCGCCTGGGCCGGCAACACGCCGGGCGGCCGGGCCGCGATCGTGGTCGAGAACTCCGATCTCCGCAACCACTCGGACGTGCAGCTGTACCACGAAGGCATCGCGGCCTTGGTCGGGTACGTCGGCGACGACAAGGACGGGAAGCCCGTCGTCATCGGCGACGACTACCCGGTCCCGGGCGCGCAGCAGCAGATCGGTTTCGTCGTCGAGAAGAACGACACCAAGGCACTCGTCGTCGTGCAACTGCCCGACCAGCCGATCGGCTGGTCGAAGGGGCGCACGTACGGAGCCGACGGTTCGGTCAAGCAGACGTTCACCCCGCTGACGTTCCGCGACCGGGTCAGCGTCGTACAACTTCCGTCCGGCCAGAAGCTCGGCGACCTGCGGCTCAACCGGATGCCGGGCACGGCCTTCTCGTACCTGTCGATCGTCAACGGCGACATCAACGCCGCGCCGCCCGAATCGACCGGCGACCAACGGCTGTGGGGAGATTTCGCGCCGGACGCCGACACCCTCTGGCCGATGACCAACGCCGGCGACCGGCTGCGGAAGGCGGCGAACGACGTGTTCAACGACACGGTCGGGAAGGTCAGCGACCCGAACGCGAACGGGGTCGCGATGTCGATCTGGACCGGGTACGGCGTGACCGCGAGCGGGACCTCGGTCTACCTCGGGGAGCAGTCGCTCGACGCCGACCCGACCCACGTCTACGCCGTACTCAAGCCGAAGTCCGGAAAGGCGCGGATCGTCAACGGCGGCGTACCGGACAAGGCCGCCGTACTGCCCGTCTCGATCAAGCTGCCCGACAGCCAGGGCTGGGCGGTCGCCCGCAAGGACGCGCAGCTGTCCTACCGGTACGACGGTGGCGCGTGGAGCGCAGCGCGGTCGAACGCGCTCCTGGTGCCGGCCGGCGCGAAGGCCGAGGTGCGGGTCGAGAGCGGCGGCAAGACGGACGTCGTACCGTTGCAGTGAACCCTTGACACCGGGTTTTCATCGATCGATGATCGGTGTCGCTATACCGGTTTATCTCTTGTCGCCGCCTGGGCTCTTGTGCAGGCGGCGACGGGTACTTAACCGATATAGCGACACCGCCCCATCTTTGACGAGGAGTCGATCGGATGAGTTCACAGCTCATGAAGCGAAGGACCCTGTTGTCAGCCCTGGCCGCCGGAACCGCCGCGGTCGCCACTGGCGCCACGCTGCCCGCCGAGGCCGCCGTGAAGTGCCGCCGGGCGCAGAAGACCGGCCCGGTCACCGTCGCGTACGTCGAAGTCAACGACCACAGCATGCTGAGCGCCGGCAAGTACACCCTGGCGAACGGCGGCGCACAGGTGATCGACGTGGCGGCGATCTTCGCCGCGAACATCAACTACGACGGCACGAAGGCGTACCTGTCCTTCAACCAGCAGGTGCAGAGCGTGCTCGACAACGTCGCCACCCAGGTCCGCCCGCTGCAGCAGAAGGGCATCAAGGTGGTGCTGTCGATCCTCGGCAACCACCAGGGCGCCGGCTTCGCGAACTTCCCGACCCAGGCCGCCGCCGACGCGTTCGCTCAGGAGCTCGCCGACGCGGTCAACCAGTACGGCCTGGACGGCATCGACTTCGACGACGAATACGCGGAGTACGGCAACAACGGCACCGGCCAGCCGAACGACTTCTCGTTTGTCTACCTGGTCCAGGCGCTCCGCGCCAAGCTTCCGAACAAGCTGATCACGCTCTACGACATCGGCCCGGCCGCGGACCGCCTGACCTACAACGGCCAGAGCATCGCCGAGACCTTCAACTACGCCTGGAACCCGTACTACGGCACCTGGGGCGTCCCCAGCGGCCCAAGCGAGAAGTCCCGCCTCTCACCGGCCGCCATCTCCTACACCGACACCAGCTCCAGTACGGCGGCCAGCCTCGCCCAACGCACCGTCGACGAAGGCTACGGCGTCTTCCTCACCTACAACCTCACCGAATCCGACACCTCGTCCTACATGACCGCCTTCACCCAAAAGCTCTACGGCAGCGCCACCGTCTACACGCCCTAGAGCTCGTACTCCCAGCCTGGCTGCCAGTTGAACGGCGAGACGATCAGGTCCTCCAGCGGAGCGCGACTGCCCAGGAGGTGCTCGAAGGCCCATCGGTTCGCCGAGTGCGCGACTACGAGCACCACCTGGCCGTCGTACCAGCGTTTGAGGTCTTCTAGGAATGAGCGGGTCAGTTCGACGACGTCGAAGTAGCTTTGGCCTCCGGGGAAAGGTTTGCGGACGCGTTCGACCCGTGGGTCGAGCGCGTCCACGGGGGCGCCGTTCAGGGTGCCGTAGTTGCATTCGCGGAGGCGCCAGTCCTGGAGATGCGGGACGGTCAGGCCGGACAGCTCGACGGTCTGGACCGCTCGGCGGAGGTCCGAGCTGAAGACGACGTCGACGTCCTGCCGTCTCGGCCCGATCTCGGCCGCCAGCCGGCGACCCTCTTCGGACAGGTCACCCGGCAGCCAGCCGGTCGCGATGCCGCGTTCGTTGTCGACCGTGATCGAGTGCGTCTCGTAAATCAGCTTCATACCTCACACTCAATCTCACTTTGCCTTCGTTACCGGCGGGTATATACTCAAGTTACTCGTGAGTACGACGCTTAGGGGAACCCTGTGAGTCACTACAAGTCGAATCTGCGGGACATCGAGTTCAACCTGCTCGAGGTACTGGGCCGGGGCGAGGTGCTCGGTCAGGGCCCGTACGCCGACATGGACGTCGATACCGCCCGCGAGGTGCTCGCGGAGATCGACCGGCTGGCCAAGCACGAGCTGGCCGAGTCCTTCGCGGAGGCCGACCGGAACCCGCCGGTCTTCGACCCGGAGGCGCACGAGGTCCGGATGCCCGAGGCGTTCAAGAAGAGCTACCACGCCTACATGGACGCCGAGTGGTTCAAGCTCGAGCTGCCCGCCGAGTTGGGCGGTCAGCCGACCCCGCCGTCGCTGCGCTGGGCCGCCGCCGAGCTGGTCCTGGGCGCCAACCCGCCGGTGCACATGTACGCCGCCGGCCCGAACTTCGCGCACGTCCTCTGGCGCAACGGCATCGAGCGGGACCAGAAGATCGCGCACCACATCATCGAGCGCGGCTGGGGCGCCACCATGGTGCTGACCGAGCCGGACGCCGGCTCCGACGTCGGCGCCGGTCGCACGAAGGCCACGCTGCAGGAAGACGGCAGCTGGCACATCGAGGGCGTCAAGCGGTTCATCACCTCGGGCGAGCACGACATGACCGAGAACATCATCCACCTGGTGCTGGCTCGGCCGCAGGGCATCGACGGTGTCGGTGGTCCGGGTACGAAGGGCCTGAGCCTGTTCGTGGTCCCGAAGTACGACTTCGACCTCGAGACCGGTGAGCTGACCGGCGAGCGCAACGGCGCCTTCGTCACGAACGTCGAGAAGAAGATGGGCATCAAGGTCTCGACCACCTGCGAGATCACCTTCGGCGACGGCGTACCCGCGAAGGGCTGGCTGCTCGGCGAGGTGCACGACGGCATCGCGCAGATGTTCCAGGTGATCGAGTACGCGCGGATGATGGTCGGCACCAAGGCGATCGCCACCCTGTCCACCGGCTACCTGAACGCGCTCGAGTACGCGAAGGAGCGGGTCCAGGGCGCCGACATGACCCAGCCGGCCAAGGACGCGCCGCGGGTCACGATCACCCACCACCCCGACGTACGCCGGTCGCTCTTGACGCAGAAGGCGTACGCCGAGGCGCTGCGGGCGCTCGTCCTCTTCACGGCGACGTACCAGGACCGGGCCGAGCAGGCGCGGTACGCCGGTGAGCACGACACGCTTGCCGAAGGCGTCAACGATCTGCTGCTGCCGCTGGTCAAGGGCTACGGCTCGGAGAAGTCGTGGACGCTGCTCGGCACCGAGTCGCTGCAGACGTTCGGCGGATCCGGCTTCCTGCAGGACTACCCGATCGAGCAGTACGTGCGGGATGCCAAGATCGACACGCTCTACGAGGGCACGACGGCCATCCAGGGGCAGGACCTGTTCTTCCGGAAGATCATCAAGGACCAGGGCAAGGCGCTGGGCCATCTGGCCGAGCAGGTCCAGGCGTTCGTCGCTTCCGAGGCAGGCAACGGCCGGCTGAAGGAGGAGCGCGGACTGCTCGCCAAGGGCCTCGAGGACACCCAGAAGATCCTGGGCATCATGGGGCAGGCCCTGATGGCCAGCAACCCGCAGGCGGAGAACGGCGACCCGCGCAACGTCTACAAGGTCGGCCTGAACACCTCGCGGCTGCTGTTCGTCCTCGGCGACGTGGTCTGCTCGTGGCTGATGCTCCGCCAGGCCGAGGTCGCGCTGGACCGGCTGGGCGGCGAGCTTTCCCCTGCTGACCAGGACTTTTACACCGGCAAGGTGGCGGCGGCCCAGTGGTTCGTCCGCAGCACGATGCCGTCGGTCCGGGCCGAGCGGGTCAAGGCTGAGCTCACCGATCTCGACGTGATGGACCTGCCCGAGTCGGCCTTCTGAGCACCTCCGGCTCGGGCGCTTGCGCGGCCCGAGCCGGGGGCTCCAACCCAGAGCAGATCAGTTCGGGGCAGATTGATCTGCCCCGGGATGCCCCGCGATCTGCCCTGTTGTAACGCGGGGTAATGAGGCAACGTTTCTGCCCTGCAACACCGTGACCCTGGCTTGGTCTCCCCTGTCCTAGCCAGGGTCGCGCCAATTCCGGAACCAACCAACGGGATCCCGCGTCCGTGTGAATGTGCCCAAGTCCGGTCGTCGTAGGCTGTCCGCGATGTCCGCCCGACTCCTCGCAGCCCTCGCCGCAACGCTGGCCTTCCTGCCGACGCTCCCGGCGCAGGCCGACACCCCTGAGCTGCCCGATCGCATCGCCGCGGCCTGGCGGACCGATCACCTCTCCGTCGATGACCGGCTCAAGGCAACGATCCCGGCCGCCGAGCTGGACCGGATCCGCACCGCGATGCGCACCGCCGGTCTCCCGGTGTACGTGGCTTTGGTGCCACAGTCGCCGTACATCCGGAAGAGCGGGTACGACCTGCCGACGCTGCTGCACGCGCGGATCGGCCAGCCCGGGGTGTACGTCGTCGCGGTCGTGTACGACACCTCCTGGTCGAACAATGCCGAGCTGTTCCGGCCGGCGGGGCTCCGTGGCCGCGAGCTCTCCAGCGTCGAGGCGGATGACAAGCAAGACTCGGACGTGGTCAGCGACCGTCCGGCGCCGCGGATCGTCCGTACGATCCAGCAGGCCTCGACGGCGTACGACGGCCGTCCGCTTCCGCAGGTCGCGGCCGTCGACCTGGATCCGCCGCACAGCGACAGCGGTATGTCGGTGACCGACAAGGAGGACCGGTCCGCGTACATCGGGCTCGGGGTCGGTGCGCTGCTCGGGTTCGCGCTGACGCTGGTCATCGGGCTGCGGCGGCGCCGGAACCGTCCGTCGAAGCGGACCAAGCGTCAGTCCACCGACGGGCCGCCGATCGAGGCGTGGGACGTCCAGCTCAAGGCGGACGACAAGATCAAGCAGGCCGAGCGGGCCCTCGCGCGACTCGACAAGCGCGGCGGCAAGTCGACGCAGCAGCTGGACCGGCGCGATGACGCCTACCGCCGGCTGGACGCAGCGCGCACACTGCGGGCAGACCAGCCCGAGGATCTGCTCGCGGCGGCCGGTGCGCTCGTTCTCGCCCGGCAGGCCGAGCGCGTCGCATCTGGCGCGGCCTTGCAGCCGCCGTGCTTCTTCAACCCCACGCACAATCCCGGGACGACGACGGTCGACTGGGAGGACGAGGTCGAAGTACCCGCGTGCCAAAGCTGCGTGAGCGTCATCCGCCGTGGGCGGACGCCGATCGGTTTGCGGGTGTGGACCAAGTCCGGGCTGCTGGGTCACGATCGCAAGCAGGTGCCGTACTGGACGCTCGACCCGGAGGACAACCCGATGGTCGCGACCGGTTTCGGCGCGTTGTCCGACGACCTGCCGGAGCGGATCGCAGCGTGGAAGGACGAGGTCCGATGAGGCGACTCATCCTGTTGCTGATGGCAACTGCCTTCGCGTTGACCAGCACCGCCTGGGCGGCCACGCCGACGGATCCCCGGATCGCCGCCGCGGTTGCGGCCTGGGCGAAGCAGCCGCTGTACGTCGACCCCGACTTCGTCTCCATTGCCGATGGCAACGAGATGCTGCGGGTGATCTCGGCGGCGAAGGTGCCGGTCTACGTTGCCGTCGTACCGACCGGAGAGTGGTTCCCCGAGAAGGACGACACCACGCTGCTCGCTGGGCGGCTGGCCGCCGCCAACGGGAAGCCGGGCGTGTACGTCGTGATGGACGAATACGAGTCTCATGGCGTAGCGAACGAGCTCGCGGCGTATGCGCCGGACAGCACCTGGGCGGACAAGGAGGAAGCCCTGAGCAAGGAGCTCGCGGGCTACCTCGACGAGGTGAAGGTGGACTCGCGCTACCCGGCCGAGGCGGCCCGGACCGAGCCGAAGCCGCCGTACCCGGAGCCGTCGTACCCGGAGGACCGGTTCACCGTCGGCAAGGCGCTCGGGAACGGTTTCGGCGGCGGCATCCTCGGGCTGATCGGCGGCAGCATCCTCGCCGGAATCGTGCTGGCGGTGGCCGCGATCGTCGCCCACCGACGGAAAGGACAAGCGTGAGGATCCGGATTCTCCTGAGCGGCCTGGTGGCGGCCCTGTTGCTGCTGATCACGGTCCCCGCTGAAGCGAGCACACCGGCGGAGCGGGCGCGGGAGATCGCGACCGCTCTGACCAAGGATCCGCTGTACGTCGACCCGGCGTACAAGACGGCGCTGCCGGAGAAGCTGCGGGCCGACGTACGGACCAAGGCGAAGGCGCTCGGGTATCCGGTCTACTCGATCATCCTGCCGCTGACGCCGAGCGACGAGTTCCAGGGTGAGGAGAGCACAGTGCTCACCCTGGTGATGGACGCGATGCGCAAGCCGGGGCTGTACGTCGTGGTCGACGGCGGCGACCGGTTCCCGTGGTACGAGACGCAGAACCTGCCGCAGGTCAGTGAGACCAAGCTGGACGCGGCCCGGGAGCGTGCGCTGGACGACGCCGGGTACGACGCGGGGCCGACCGACGTACTCGCCCGGATGTATGAGCTGCTGGCCGCGCCGGGGATTCCTTCGACGACACCTCGACCGACGTCCAGCTCGGGCTCCCCGTCGGACTCTTCCAACGAGGACGAGGGTGGGCACGGTTGGGTCGTCGGGCTGTCGATCGCCGGCGGCTTGGTCGTACTGATCCTGTTGGGTCTGGTGATCGGTCTGCGACGGCGGGGCTCGGCGCCGCGGCGGGAGAAGGCGTTCCGGATTCCGCCGCACGTCGCGGCGACGGTCGCGGCTGAGCGGCGCCGGCGCTTGGCTCGTGACACGGCCGCGGAGCTGACGACACTCGGCTCGCAGCTGGCGGCGTTGCCCACGACTGACGGTCCGGGGCTGCAGCATCAACAGGCCGCGCTCGACGACCACGCGGCGGCCGGCAAGGTTCTCGACTCCTCCACCAAGCTGGTGGATCTCGTGGGTGCGATGGTGCTGCTGGACAAGGCGCGGCGTGAGTACGGCGTTGCGGCGGCGATCGCGGGCGGTCGTACGGCGGACGCCGTACCGGAGTTGTGTGCGTTCAACCCGCTGCACGGACGGTCGTCTGGCAAGCCGACCCAGGTTGAGGCGGACGGCACGACTCTGACGCTTCCGCTGTGCGTCGAGTGCCGCCGTGCGCTGAAGCGTGGCAATGCCCCGGCGTCGCTGCCCGGCGACGACGGGCCGTACTGGTACGAGGACACGCTCTGGGCGCGGACGTTCTACGGCACGACCGGCGACGACCTGGCCGGGGCTGTCTCTCGGGGCGAGCTGCACAGATGACCCGGTCGTCCCTGAGAGCAGCTCAGGGGCACCACGGGGGATCTGCCTGATCCTGCGGCCGCACCTTGCCACCTACTGTCGAGGCGACAGCATGGGTGGGCTCGAGAAGAGGCGGACGATGGCGGAGAACAAGCAGCTCGGTGTGATCCTGCTGGTAGCGGCGGCCGGGCTGGCGTTCTGGCAGTTCGGGGACAAGGACTCCGACGACGCGCACAAGATCGACGACAAGATCACCACCGTCCAGCTCGCCGCCGACCACGCCGACATCACCATCAAGGTGTCCGACGACGACAAGACCACCGTGCAGGAGAAGCGCAAGTACTGGTTCTGGAAGCACGGCGACGCATACTCCGTGAACGACGGCGTACTCAAGCTGAACGGCGACTGCGGCTGGCAGTGCAGCGCGGACTTCGAGGTGACCGTCCCGCGTGGCACCAAGGTGACCGGTGAGAACGGCAGCGGCGACCTCGAGCTCACCGGGGTCGGCGGCGTGGACGCGAAGTCCCGCTCCGGCGAGGTCAAGCTCCGCGAGGTCGAGGGCGACGTCAACCTCGACGTCACGTCAGGCGACGTGACCGTCAGCGACCTGACCGGCAAACTCAGGGTCAAGGCCAACTCAGGCGACATCGAGGCCAAGGACCTGAAGGGCGGCCCGGTGGACGTCGAGACCACGTCCGGCGACATGGAGCTGCAGCTCGCCGAAGCCAACGACATCCAGGTCAAGGGCACCAGCGGCGACATCGAGATCACCGCCCCGAGCGGCGACTACAAGGTCTCCACCGATACCCGTCACGGTGACGTCGAGAACGACCTCGGCAACTCGCCGACCGGTTCGCACACCGTCAGCGCGACTACCACCTCCGGCGACATCGAACTCCACGCCGGCGGCTAGCTCACTCCTTGATGTCGCGGTGGTGTTCCTCGACGACGCGGTACTCCTCCTCGACGGCTGGGTCGATGGCGTCGGTCTCGACGCGACGGCGCCGGTTGGTGATGTAGAAGGACAGCAGGATCCCGGCGAGTCCGGCGAGCAGCAGGATGTAGCCGATGACTTGGAGGTTGACCGCGTCCCAGCTGTCCCGGACCGCAAACGCCAGCACGGCCCCCACCACCATCAAAAAGATCCCCACACCGATGCTCATCCGAGTCTCCCTGTGAGTCGTCTTATAGTCGAAGCTACCTCTCTGTACCCGCTGGCGAAACTATTTGCTACCAGAGAGCACCAGTTCGACGCGGTTGGAGCCGTCCGAGGTGATCTGAATCGGGACGCCCCAGTCCTGGCGGTGCATGTGGCAGGCGGGGAACTCGACCTCGGCGGCGTCGTCGCACGATGCGGCCTGTACGGCGACGTGCAGGACGCCGCTGCCGGCGTGTGGGTCGAGGACCAGGCGGCGTACCAGGTCGGTGGAGTCGCCGGCGCCTTCGCGGAGGAGGGTGTCCGGGGTGGCTGAGACCAGGAGACGGGTCGACGGACCGTAGCGGTTGTCGAGCTTCTGGCCGGGCGGCGGAGTGAAGACGACCTCCAGGGTGACCTCGCCCGCGGCCAGGTCCATCGGCGGGCGCTGCGTGCGGGTGCTGAACTCGTCAGCGGTGGCCGAGGCTCCCAATGGGACGCGAGTCAGGCGGTGGGCAGCCGATTCGACCACGACGAGCTCGTTGCCTACGACAACAGCACCGCTGGGCTCGGCCAGACCGGTCGCCATCGTCTCGACCAGCTCGGTACGCGGGTCATAGCGGCGTACGGCGCCGTTGTAGGTGTCGGCGATCGCGATCGAACCATCGGGCAGCGCGGTCACGCCGAGTGGGTGTTGGAGCAACGCCTCGCTCGCCTTCCCGTCACGCAGCCCGAAGTCGAACAGCCCGGTCCCGACAGCGGTGTGGACCTCGTCGTCGATCCACCGCAGCGCGGAGATCTCGGAGTCGGCCAGCCACAACCGATCGCCGTCCGCCGCGAGCCCGCTGGTCTGCGCAAACCACGCTTCGGCGAGCGGGCCGTCCTTCAGACCTTCGTTGGTCGTACCCGCAGAAACCTCAGTCACCTGTGTAAACGGGTCAAACGTCCACAGCTGATGTACGCCGGCCATCGCGATCCAGATCTTGTCCTGCCACCACGCGACGTCCCACGGCGAGCTCAACACGTCCGTGCCGTCGCCGTCCATCCACTGCTTGCCGGTGCCAACGAGTGTGGTGACCCGGCCGTCAGCCAGGTTGATCCCACGGAGCGCGTGGTTGACGGTGTCCGCGACGACGACGTCGTACCCGAGGCTGGCTGCGACGTCGGCCGGTAGGCGGGTGAGCCCGTTCGGCTCGGAGAAGCTGGCTTGATCAGCTGGCCCGTCCGCGAAACCACGGTCGCCCGTGCCGATCCGGCGTACGACGGTGGTCGCGTCCTCCGCGAGCTCGACGATGCTGTGGTTGCCGGCGTCCGCGACCAGGAAGCCGTTGTCCAGAGCAATCACCTTGGCGGGGAAACGAAGGTCCGTGGGCTCAGGCTTCGGGGCGACGTACGGCGACTTGCCGCGGGTGAGAGTGCCGGCCTGTTCGTGCTGAACGGTCAGCTCGGCCAGTAGGGCATCGAGTGCGTGCGCGTGCCCTTCACCGGAGTACTGCGCGACGATGTAGCCGTTCGGGTCGACCAGGACCAGCGTCGGCCAGGCGCGGGCCGTGTAGTTCTGCCAGGTGATCAACTCCGGGTCGTCCAGCACCGGATGCCCCACCTCGTACCGCTCGACGGCGGCCCGAACCGCGGCCTCTTCGCCTTCGTGCGCGAACTTCGGCGAATGCACGCCCACGATCACCAGCGCGTCGCCGTACTTCTCCTCCAACGGCCGCAACTCGTCCAGCACGTGCAGGCAGTTGATGCAGCAGAATGCCCAAAAATCCAACAACAGAAAGCGTCCCCGAAAGTCCGAGAGCGTCAACTCCCGCCCCCCGGTGTTCAACCATCCCCGACCCTTGAGCTCCGGCGCACGCACATGCATACCCCCATTCTCCGCCGCCACTCAACCGGATCCGTCACAGGCCCGGCGGCTGAGATCAGCGCGGCAGGACGAGGGTGTCGGTGAGGAGTTTGGCGGTTTTGCGGAGGGTGGCGGGGGATGACGAGAGGTCGGTGGCGAGGGCGTAGGGGGTGAGGGTTTCGCCGGGGCCGACGAGGCGGTGGCGGTGGGCGAGGAGCCAGACGATGGCTCGGGGCCAGGTGGAGAGGCGGGCCTTGGCGAGCAGGTCCGGGGCGTCGCGGACGAGGCGTTCGGCGATGTCGAAGGCGTCGGGGGCGTACGCCGTACCGAGGGTTTCGCCGGCCATCAGCCAGGCGTGCGGGGCCAGGACGGACAAGGTGGCGGCTTGGGAGTTGTCCAGGCCGGTGAGGTCAGGCTGCGGCGGTGAGCCAAGACCGGCCAGCGCGCGGTAAGCGTCTTCCAGGTCGTTGGTGGTGTCGTCGAGGAAGACTCGCTCGCCTGGCTTCGAACCGACCGGATCGAGCATCGCGGCGGCGTCCAGGGCGGGCTGCCAGATGTCCACCGCGTCGACGGCCTCGTCGACGGCGTCCAGTGGCAGCTGGGTCCGGTCGCCGGCGAACTCGAGCCAGGCCTTCACCACGGTCGGCACAGCGCCGAAGTACGTGCTGTCGGCAAGCACTTTGCGAGGCAACCAATGCGCCAGGAAGAGCTCGACGAGCACGGCGCTGACACGCAACGGACCGCCGACCGTGTGGTCCACGGCGTGGTCGATCCACAACCGGACGATGTCCGAAGCATCGTCCGGCAGCGCTGCGGCGTACTGCGATTCGAGGAACTCGTCGACCAGTTGATCGCGCTGTCGTGGCGACAGCAACGGCCGGATCGGTGGGCGGATCGGGCGCTCCGGCAGCTGGGTCAGGCGGTTCACCAACAATCCGGTGAAGAACTCGAAGTCCTCGCTGACCGGCGGATCGTCGTAGTCGCGGGTCTCCCCCAGCGCCTGCAGGATGATCCCGGCCGCGGTCGCGGGCCGCACGGTCCGGATCGTCACCCGGCCGCCGCGCTGGTACGCCTCGAGCACGCGGTCCACCGGTGGGCCGACGAACACGTCCTTCACGATCGCACCGAGATTGTTGTCGATGAACACCACCACGGTGTGCGGATGCTGCTCGTCGTCGTAATCCAGTACGACGCTCAGCCCGTCACCGGTGATGTCCTCAGAAACGATCGCGCTGGTCAGCCGGAACCCGGCGATCCGGGTCACCCACTCCGGCACGGATTCCTGCGTCCGTAAGCGGGAAACATGAGCCCGCTGCAACGGCAACCGTCCAGCCGGACCGACCGTCCGCGCCAGACTCGTCAGCAGGATGAAGGACTCGAGGTCACGCCGCTCGCCGAGCACCCGCGCGGCGTCGGCCCAGAAGAACCGCTCGACCTCACCGATCTCGTCCGGACGCCCGGCCGGCCACAGCTGGTCCGCGAGCATCGAGGCCGAGCGGGCCACCGACGCCTCCGCGATCACCGGGTGCAGCGCGGCCGGTACAGCGGCCAGGTCGAGGGTGAGTGTCTCGAGCAGGGTCTCCAGCACGGCGACACTCGGCGTGGTGTCGACATCGACACCCGCCGTCGGTCCGTGGAACTCGCCGGGCTCCGAGCCGACGAGCCGCAAATGGCTCCGCCGCCCGTCCCGCCCACGAGGAGACTTGGTCACATCCGTGAGATTACCGTCCGCCCCCACTCCCCCGCAGTCCAACCAGCGCGCCCTGTGGACAACTATGAGACCCCGTCAGCCCTTGAGCGCGCCGGCCATCAGGCCGCCGATGAACCAGCGGCCCAGGAGGATGTAGACGATCAGGGTCGGGAACGACGTGATCAGGGCGCCGGCCATGCTGGCGGCGTAGTCGACCTTTTGGCCGCCGGCCAGTGCGGCCAGGCCCAGGGTGACCGGGCCGTTGTTCTGCTGGGTCAGGAACAGGGCGAACAGGAAGTCGTTCCAGACCGAGGTGAACTGCCAGATCAGCGTGACCACGAAGCCGGAGATCGAGATCGGCAGGATGATCCGCAGGTACGTCTGGACCAGCCCGGCGCCGTCGACCCGGGCCGACTCGATGATCTCGTTCGGGACGATAGTGGCGTAGTAGTTCCGGAAGATCAGCGTGCAGATCGGGATGCCGTAGATGCAGTGCGCGAGGATCAGCGTCGGCACGCCCCGGGTCACGTCCAGGTTCGTGAACGTCGTTCGCAGCGGCAGCATGATCGCCTGGTACGGGATGAACATCCCGAACAGGATGAACGCGAACACGATGTTCGCGCCCGGGAACCGCCACCGCGCCAACACGAACCCGTTCATGGACCCGATCAGGGACGAGATGATCGCGGCCGGGATCGCCAGCGACAGCGACCGGACCATGTACGGCTGTAGGACGTCCCATGCCTTGCGCCACGGGTCCAGCGTCCAGGTCTTCGGCAGGTTCCACTGGCTGGCGGCCGTGGTGTCCGCGGAGGTCTTGAAGCTGGTGATCAGTACGACGTACACCGGGATCAGGACGAACAGCAGGAACAGCAGCAGCAACGCGTAGCGGACGGTCCGGCTGCGCCGGGTCGATCCGTCCGCGATCACGCCGCGCTTCTGCGGCTTCCGGCGGATCGCGGCGGCAGCCTGGCCAGTGGCGGCGGCTGCGGTGTCGGCGCTCATTCCTCATTCTCCTGCCGGACGGTGTACGCGATGTACGGGATGACGAGGACGGCGACGACGGCCAGTAGGACGATCGCGATCGCGGCCGACTTGGCCATGTCGCTGCGCAGCAAGGTGTTCCACATGTAGACCGCTGGTACTTCGGTACGGAACTGGTTCGGCCCCGTGATCGCGTAGATCAGGTCGAACAGCTTCAGCGACATGTGGCCGAGGATGATCAGCGCGGACAGCGCGATCGGCGACAACTGCGGGAACAGCACGTGCCGGTAGAGCTTGAACTCCGACGCACCGTCGACCCGGGCCGCCTCGCGCAACTCCGGCGGGATGCCTCTGAATCCGGCCAGGAACAGCGCCATGATGTAGCCGGACAGCTGCCAGACCGCGGGTAGCGCGATCGACGCCATCGTCGTCCATCTACTACCGGCGGTCCACCACGGATTCTCCAGGAAATGCAGATGGAGGATCTCGAACAACCGGTTCAAACCCCGTGCGTCCTCGCCCTGGGACGGGTTCAGCAACCAGCCCCAGACGACGCCCGAGGCGATCATCGAGATCGCCATCGGGAACAGGTAGATCGACCGGAAGATCGACTCGCCGGGCACGCCCTTCTCCAGCAGCAGTGCCCAGATCAGGCCGAAGATCAGCGTGCCCACGATGAACGCCACCGTGAGCACGCCGAGGTTCTTCAGCGAGTTGAGGAACCGATCCTCACCGAACAGGTGCCCGTAGTTCGCGAACCCGACGTACGACGCCGGGCCCTTGCGAGCGGTGTGCCGGTCAGTGAGAGAGGTGTTGAAGGACCACGCGATCAGCCCGTAGACGAAGTACCCGAGCAGGAGCACGGTCGGCAGCAGCACCAAGGCTCCAGGGCCCCAGGTGCGGATTCTTCCGTGCAACGCTCAGTCCTCCAACTCGAGATCGGTCCCCAACTCGCCGTACATCAGCTCGTCTTCATCGCGGTGCCGAAGGCCGCCTGCAGTTTGGCAACGTCCGGGCTACCGCTGAACTGACTCATCGCGGACAGGATGTCGTTGTTCTGACCCAGCGTGCACGCGGCACCGTGGGCACAGGACGGGACGATCGTCTTGCTCTTCCAGTCCGCCATCGCCGACTGCTGGTACTTCGGGTAGTCCGCCGGGTTGGCGTCCGAACGGGCCGGGATCGAGCCCTTCTTGGTGTTGAACGCCTTCTGGCCCTCGGCCGAACCGACCGTCTTCAGCCAGCACTTGGCGCCGTCGGGGTCCGCACCGTTGGTCGGCAGCGTGAACGAGTCCGACAGGAACTGGAAGTCGCCCTCGGTCCCCGGGGACGGCCAGTAGGTGTACGCCGTGTCCGCGATCTTGTCCGACACCTGCTGCGCGGCGACCCAGTCACCCATCAGCGTGTAGCCGGCCTTGCCGGTGTTCACGTAGCCCAGCGCGTCCGGCCAGTCGATCGCCTCGCGGTCGCTGTTGGTGAAAGTGAGCAGCGTCTTGTACTTGTTCAGCGCCGCGGTGACATCGCCACCGGCCCAGTCGGTCTTGCCGTCCCACAGACCCTTGAACTTGTCCGGGCCGAGCTCGGCCAGCAGTACCGCCTCGACCAGCATCTCCTGGGCGAAGCCCTTCGAGATCGCCAGCGGAGCGGCCACACCGGCTGCCTTCAGCTTGGTCAGGTCGGCGATCCAGGCGTCGACGCTGGCCGGGGCCTTGGTGCCGTCGATGTTCGCCTTCTTCAGCACCGTCGGGTTGGCCCAGACCATGTTCGCCCGGTGCACGTTCGCCGGGATCGAGTAGATCTTGCCGTCGACGGTCAGGTTGTCGATCAGGTTCTGCGGGAAGGCCTTGTCCAGCCCGAAGTCCTTGTACAGCTGGCTGATGTCGTCGACCTGGCCGGCGTTGATGTAGTCCTTCAGCTCCGCACCGGCGTGGGCCTGGAACGTGGACGGCGGCTTGCCGGCCTGCAGGTCGTTGGCCAGCACCTGCTTCGCGTTCGAGCCGGCACCACCGGCGACGGCCGAGTTGACGAACTTGTAGTCCTTGCAGTCGGTGGCGAACGTCGACACGAGACCGTCCAGGCCGGCCTTCTCACCACCGTCGGCCCACCAGGTGAAGACAGTGACGTCCTTGTTCGCGGAGCTCCCGCTACCGCCGCTGTTGTTGTCGCTGTTGCCGCAGGCGCTCACCGCGAGAAGACCCGCCGCACCCACCAGCGCCAGGGTCTTACTCAGACCACCACGCATGATTCACTCTCCGATCAGTAGATGGAGCCGCCCCATAATCAGTCTTCTTCTTTTCTGTTATCACCTGAAGTGACGGTGCAACTCTGGGACGGTCGGCAGCGGGTGTCAACGTTCCGCGCAGGCGCGTTGCGCAGCCGTGACCCCGCGCACCTTGACAGTGTGAGAGCGCGCACATTCTCGCCCGAACGGGTACTCCGAACACTCCGCTTGCGCGAAATCAGGGCCGAAGCAGCACCTTGATCGCGCGCCGTTCGTGCATCGCGGCGTACCCCGCCGCGACGTCGGCCAACGGGATCTCCGAGTCGAACACCTTGCCAGGGTTGATCTCCCCGGCCAGTACGTCGGCCATCAGGTCCGGAAGATAGGCCCGGCACGGTGCCGCGCCGCCGGCGAGTCCGACGTTGCGACTGAACATAGTCCCGATCGGCACCTCGACTCCGTGCGGCACGCCCACGAACCCGACCGTTGCCCCGGCCCGGGCGACGTCGAAGGCCGTCGTCATCGACTGTGCGGTGCCGACACATTCGAGTACGGCGTCGGCCCCAACCCCCTTGGTCAGTTCGAGTACGGCGTCCCGCGCAGCGTCGCCGCGTTCGGAAATGATGTCTGTGGCACCGAATTCGCGCGCGAGCTGCTGCCGTGGCGCATGCCGCGACAAGGCAACGACCCGCTCGGCTCCCATCCGCGACGCCGCGAGTACGCCGCAGAGCCCGACCGCACCGTCGCCCACGACAACGACCGTGTCGCCGGCCTTGACCCGCGCCGATCGGGCCGCGTGCCAGCCGGTTCCCATCACGTCGGACAGCGTGAGCAGCGAGGGTACGAGCGAGTCGTCCGGCACCTCTGGCGTCGCGACCAGCGTGCCATCGGCGTACGGGAGCTTCACGTACTCGCCCTGACCGCCGTCCGCCTGACCTCTGCCGTAGCCGACCACGTTCTGGCAGGCGCTCTGGTAGCCGGCCAGGCAGTTCGGGCAGGTGCCGTCGCTGACCAGGAACGGCGCGACCACGAAGTCGCCCGGCTTGACCGTGCGGACCTCGGCGCCGACCTCCTCGACGATGCCGACGAACTCGTGCCCGATCGGCCGCGGCGACGTCACCGGCGGCTCACCGCGGTACGGCCAGAGGTCGGACCCACAGATGCACGAGGCAACGACCTTGACGACCGCGTCCCCCGGCCCGTCGATCTTCGGATCCGGCAATTCCTCCAGCCGAACGTCGAACGGTGCGTGGATCACTGTGGCTCGCATGGAGCCAACACTAGATCGTCGCGTGCTGCTCCGGGGTGTGGACCGCCTCCGTACGCTTCGCAGTCCAGGCCAGCCATACGCAGCCGACGGCGAGGAGCACACCGTGGGCGATCCGCGCCACCGGCGGGCCGAAGAACTGCGGCAGGAACAGGACGAACCCGGCCCCGAACAGGATCGCGGGCACCGTACGCAGCCGGACCGCGACCAGGACGCCCGCCGCGGCTATGGTCAGCAGCCCGGCACCGAACAGGGTCATGGCGAACGGGTTGTAGCGCACCGACTCGGCCAGGTCCAGGAGGTTCGACTGGCCGGCGATCGCGTGCAGGCCGAAGTCCTCGGCGCCGTAGTACGGCAGGGTCAGCCCCGCACCGATCCAGAACACGATCGCGGCCGTCCGGTTGATCTGCAGCAGTGCGACCGCCACCAGGATGAAGCCGATCATCGCGCACAGGTGGGCGATGATCCAGGCGGTGGAACCCATCGCGGCGGAGGCACCGGCCGTGGTCGACTCGTCCTCCCAGGGACGAAGGGCGGGGTAGAGCAGGAACAGCAGGCCGGCGACGGACAGGGGGATTCTCATGACTCGTTCCTCAGGCTGGTCAGGTACATCTGGATGAGTTGGTCGTAGGTCTCGTCGAGGTCCTCCGGCAGGCCGAAGCCGCCCGCGGACTCGATGGAGGCGAAGCCGTGCACGAGCACCCGCAGGCGCCGGGTCGCTTGGATCGCCGCCGGGCCTTCCAGGCCGTAGCTGCGCAGGGTGGCCAACATGACGCCGATCAGCTTCTGACCCGCCGCCGCCTGGATCGGGTCGTGCATCGGATCCATCGGCAGTGCGGCGTACCGCTTCGGGTGGGCAGCGACGTACGCGCGGTAGGCGTGCATCAGCGTCGTCACCGCGTCATCACCACTACGGCCGAGTGCGGTGGCCGTGAACTGCTCGGTCATGTCCTCAAGGACTCGCACGCCGACCAGCGTCTTCAGTTCGCCGAGGCTCGCGACGTGCTTGTACAGCGACGGTGTGACGACTCCGCAGCGTTGCGCCACGGCGGCGAGCGTGAGGCCCTCCGGTCCGTGCTCGTCCACGACACCGAGCGCCACCTCGACGACAGCGGCCGGCGTCAGCGACTTTTTAACGACCATAGCTCATAGGCTAATGGCATTAGCCTATGGGCGTCAACGGATATCACCGCGGAAGGATTCAGATCGTCGAGTAGCGGCCGCGGCGATGGACCAGGGCGGGTACGGCGTCGTCGGCGAGCTCCACGTGGACGATCTCCAGCTGCACCTGTAGACCCCAGCCCACCTCGACCGGGTCCGGGCTGACCAGCGTGCAGCCGGCCCAGGTGGTGACGCCGACGGGAGCCGGGCCCCAGGCGGTGTCCGTCCAGTCGATCAACCGGAACGGTCCGCCCGGGGCGGGCGCGACGTACCCGAACGCGTCGGCCAGCTGCCGATGCGGCTCGCCGAGCAGCGACACCACCGCGGTCCTTGCCTCGCGCAACGTTTCCCACAGGTCCGAGTCCGGGTCGATCGACCCGATCACGTACCCGGGCTCACCGTCCGCGACCAGCATCGACGACACCGTGAGCCCGGCCCGCTTCCCGTCGTACGCCGTCGTCCACAAACTGACCGGCGACGGCAGCCGCCCACGGAACCGCCGTACCGGACTCCGCTCGGACTCCGGCGGGAGGAACGGGTGCTCACCGTGGATGGTCATACCTGCACGGTACTTAGGCCACCGTCACCCGGTCGGGGAGGGTGAAGTGGTCGATCGGGAAGTAGCGGACGCCTTGGGGGCCGAGGATGGTCTCGACTGCGCCGTTGGTGTCGAAGGTGTAGCGGTACGACTCGCCGTACGCACCGTCGTAACCGCCGGTGACGCGCAGGTTGTCGCCGTCCGCCTCGAGCGGCTGCGGCTCGTCGGCCGGGTTCGGCCCGGTGGGATCGGTCGCGTACAGGCGGCCGCCGAGCAGGACGATGTCGGCGACTCCCCAGAGGTTCGCGAAGCGGCCGGTGAACCGGTCGAGGCCGGCGGCGTCGCCGCGCTCCTTCGACTCGGCGAGATCGATCAGCTTCGACAGGGCTTCGGCCAACTGTCCCGCGGGGCCGTCGATCGCGTTGGTCAGCACCGACACGGCCAGACGGCGCTCGGGGTCGACCAGGCTCCGGGTGATGTGGCCCGGGTACCCGCCGCCGTGGCCGAACAGGTCCCGTTCGCCGACCTTGCCGATCGACATACCCAGGCCGTACCGGCCCTTGCCGTCGGTGGTGGTCGTCCAGAGCGGATGCTGCATCTCCCGCTTCGACTTGTCCGACAGCAGCCGGTCGTCGCCGGGCAGGTGCGCGGAGAAGTACGTCACGAGGTCGCGGGCGTTGCCGAAGAACCCGGTCGCCGCGGCCAGCGCCCCCGTGTTCACGTGCTCGATCGGCACGCGCGCATCGGCGTACGCCAGCGCGCTGTAACCGCCGGCGTACTCCGTCAGCCGGGCCGGATCCAGCTCCGGACCGAGGCCGGCCAGCCCGAGCTTGTCTACGATCGCGGTCTGCACGTAGGAGTTGTACGACGTACCGGACACCGCCTCGATGATGAGTCCGAGCAGGCCGTAGGCGATATTCGAGTACTTGAAATGTTCGTTCTCATCGATCACGGCCGACGAGTCCAGCCGCAGGATCTCGAGCAGCTGATCGCGGTCCGGGAAGCTCTTGGAGAGCTGCCACCAGTCCGCGTCGAGGCTGTCCCGGGTGACCCCGCCGGCGTGCGACAGCAGCTCCCGTACGGTGCGCGCGCCCAGCGGCGTACCGACGATCTCGGTGACGTGCTGCTCCGCCTTATCGTCCAGCCGCAGCCTGCCCTGCTCGACCAGCTGGAAGACCGCGGTACCGGTGAAGGTCTTCGAGTGCGACGCGATCCGGAACAGGTGCTGCTCGGTCAGCGGTACGCCGTTCTCCACGTCGGCGAGACCGTAGGCCGCCGAGAACGCGATCGCGTTCTCGGCGTACACCGCGACCTGGACGCCCGGCACCCGCTGGTACCGCTGGTTGAAGGCCAGCCAGCTGTCGTAGTAGGCGAGTGCTTCGGTCAGGTTTGTGGAATCCGGCGCATTAGACATGACGCCTAGATTGAATGACGCGGAAGCGACTCGCAACGTAGGCGCCGTCGGTGTACGTCGCGTTGGCCGCTGGGTTCGCGCCCGTGCCGTGGAAATCGCTGAACGCGGCCGACTGGTTCACGAACACCTGGCCGGTCAGGTTCTCCGACAGGGCGACGCCCGCGTCGAGAGCCGCGTCCCGGGCTCCGTCCAGGATCTTGGCGTCGGTCGAGTAGATCCCCGCCGTCATCGCGCCGTCCTCGGTGACGGTCTTCCGGAACAGGTCGATCGACTCGGCGGTGTCCGCGGTCCTGATCAGGAACGACACCGGCCCGAAGCACTCCCGCCCGTAGACCTCGGCGTCCTTGGCATCGATGGCGACCAGCAGCGGCGTCCGCACGACCGCGTCCGGGAACGCCGGGTGCTGGATCGCACGCGACTCCAGCACCACCTCGCCGTACTCCGGTGCGAGCTCGAGGCGACTGATCACGGCCTGGTTCACGATGCCGCCGAGGATCTCGACCGCGCGGGCGTCGTCACCGAGCAGCTTGCTGATCGCGGTCGCCAGCCCCTGGCCGACCTCCTCGAAGGACTTGTGGCCCTCGTCGGTCTCGATCCCGCCGGCCGGGACGAAGATGTTCTGGGTGGTCGTGCACATCTGGCCGGAGTACAGGGACAGAGTGAAGGCGAGGTTCCCGGTGAGTGCCTTGAACGAGTCGGTGGAGTCGATGATGACCGCGTTGACGCCGGCCTTCTCGGTGAAGACGGTCGCCTGGGTCGCGTTCTGCTCGAGCCACTCGCCGAACTCGCTGCCGCCGGTGAAGTCGATCAGTTTCACCTCGGGCCGCTGCGCCAGCGGCTTGGCCAGGCCGTCACCGGCCCGCTCAGTGGCGAGGGTGACGAGGTTCGGATCGAAGCCGGCCTCGGCGAGCACCTCACGGCACACGTCGACCGTGATCGCCAGCGGCAGCACAGCCAGCGGGTGCGGCTTCACGACGACCGCGTTGCCGGTGACCAGTGAGGCGAATAGGCCGGGCCAGGAGTTCCAGGTCGGGAACGTGTTGCAGCCGATCACCAGCGCGACGCCGCGACCGGTGACGGTGAACGTCTTCTCCATCCGGATCGGGTCGCCCTTGGCGGGCTTCTCCCAGGTCGCGGTGGCCGGGTAGCGGTTCATCTCCTCGTACGCGTACGCGACCGACTCGAGCGCCCGGTCCAGCGCGTGCGCGCCGCCGGCCTGGAACGCCATCACGAACGCCTGACCGCTGGTGTGCTGGACCGCGTTGGCCAGCTCGAACACCCGATTGTGCAGCCGGTCGAGGATCTCCAGCGTCACGCCGGTCCGTCCGTCGATCCCGGCCCGGCGCCAGTCCGCGAGACCGTGCTGCGCGGAGGCCAGCAGCTCGTCCAGACCCTCCTCGACGACCCGCGGGTACGAGACGTCCATGGTGATCCCGAACGGCGACTCCTCGGTGACGACCGTGCCGCGGGACCCGGGGATCTCCAGGCCGTACGTCGTACCCAGGTGGGCCTCGAAGGCCGCCTTGCCGTCGGCTGCCGCCGTCTCGCCGTAGACGCGCGGACTGGGCGACTCCGGGAAGGCAGAGTAGTAACCACGACTGTGGATCGCGGTCAGGGCAGCGTTGAGACGGTCACGATGAGCGGCGAGCAGATCGGTCATGACTGTGATGTTACAGTCGATGGCGCAACCGGCGATAGAGTGTCACAAACCTCTTCTCGATGGGGCAGACCTGTGGGCGATGAACTGGCGGCTCGAGTGGCCGCGGCGATGTGGGCGGAGGACACCGCCAGCGCCGGGCTGGGGATGCGGCTGGTGGACGTCGGCGAGGGCACGGCGCGGGTCGAACTGACCGTGCGCGACGACATGGTCAACGGGCACGCGATCGCGCATGGTGGATTCGTGTTCAGTCTGGCCGACTCGGCGTTCGCGTTCGCCTGCAACTCGCGCAACCAGGTGACGGTCGCGCAGGCCTGCGACATCGTCTTCGTCGCTCCGGCGTACCGCGGTGACGTGCTGGTCGCCGAGGCCCGGGAGCGGACCACGTTCGGCCGGAACGCGATCTACGACGTCACGGTCACCCGCGGCGACGAGGTGATCGCCGAGTTCCGCGGCCGCAGTCGCCGGCTCTCCGGCACAATCATTCCCCTGGAGGACCTATGAGTCGTGAGGCGTTTCTGGTCGACGGAGTCCGTACGCCGATCGGGCGGTACGGCGGTGCGCTCGCAGCCGTGCGGCCCGACGATCTCGCCGCGCACGTGATCTCCTCCCTGCTGAACCGGACCGCGCTCGACCCGGCGCAGATCGACGACGTGATCCTCGGCTGCGCGAACCAGGCCGGCGAGGACAACCGGAACGTCGCCCGGATGGCCGTGCTGCTCTCCGGCCTGCCCGACTCGGTGCCCGGTACGACGATCAACCGGCTGTGCGGATCCGGTCTGGACGCGGTCGCCTCCGCAGCCCGGTCGATCATTGCCGGGGACAACGATATCGTGGTTGCCGGTGGCGTCGAGTCGATGTCGCGGGCGCCGTTCGTGATGCCCAAGGCAACGACCGCGTTCTCCCGGCAGGCGGAGATCTACGACACCACGATCGGATGGCGGTTCGTCAATCCCGCACTGCAGGCGCAGTACGGGATCGACTCGATGCCGGAGACGGCGGAGAACGTGGCCGCCGACTTCAACATCTCCCGCGAGGACCAGGACCTGTTCGCGTTGCGTTCGCAGCAGCGGGCGGCGAAGGCACAGGCCAACGGGCGGTTGGCCGAGGAGATCGTGGCGGTCGACGTACCGGGCAAGCGCGGTGCGGTGACCGTGGTCGACACCGACGAGCATCCGCGGGAGACGTCGCTGGAAGCGCTGGCGGGGTTGAAGACTCCGTTCCGCTCGCCGGGGACCGTGACCGCGGGCAACGCGTCCGGGGTGAACGACGGCGCGGCCGCGCTGCTGGTGATGAGCGGTGAGGCGGTCGAGCGCCATGGCGCCACTCCGCTGGCCCGAGTCGTGGGTACGGCGGCTGCCGGCGTACCACCGCGGATCATGGGGATCGGGCCTGCTCCGGCGACCCGCAAGGTCCTGGATCGGACCGGCGTCGCGCTGTCCGACATCGAGGTGATCGAACTCAACGAGGCGTTCGCGTCACAGTCTCTCGCCGTACTGCGGCAGCTCGGCCTCCCCGACGACGCCGAGCACGTCAACCCGAACGGCGGCGCCATCGCCCTCGGTCACCCACTGGGGATGTCCGGTGCCCGCCTCGCTCTCACCGCGGCCCTGGAGCTTCGCCACCGCGACGCCCGGTACGCGCTGGCCACCATGTGCATCGGCGTCGGACAGGGCATCGCGACCCTGCTGGCTCGTCCCTAGCTCGGCTGAGGAGATTTCCATGCTCGGTGAGGCACTGCCCGAGGAACTGCGCGACCCCGGCGAACGGCTGTCGGTCGACGAGCTCCGCGCCCGTCAACTGTCGTTGCTCCAGGCAACGGTGACGCGCGCCTATGAGAACGTGCCGCACTATCGGGCCGCGCTGGACTCGGTCGGCTTCAAACCCGGCGACCTGCAGTCGCTCAAGGACCTGAGCCGGTTGCCGTTCACGGCCAAGAAGGATCTACGCGACAACTACCCGTTCGGCATGTTCGCCGTCCCGCGGTCCGAGGTGTCGCGGGTGCACGCCTCGTCCGGTACGACGGGACGCCCGACGGTGGTCGGGTACACCAAGCGGGACCTGGACACCTGGGCGGATCTGATGGCCAGGTCGATCCGGGCGGCTGGTGGCCGGGCCGGGGATGTCTGTCATGTTGCCTACGGCTACGGTCTGTTCACCGGCGGGCTGGGCGCGCACTACGGAGCCGAGCGGCTCGGGTGCACCGTCGTACCGATCTCTGGTGGGATGACCGAGCGGCAGGTGGATCTGATCCGCGACTTCGGGGCCCGGATCATCATGGTCACGCCGTCGTACTTCCTCTCGATCGTCGACGAGATGGAGCGGCGTGGACTCGATCCGCGCGACACCGAGCTGCGGATCGGGATCTTCGGCGCCGAGCCGTGGACCGAGCAGATGCGGACCGAGGTCGAGGAGCGGACCGGGATCCACGCGGTCGACATCTACGGGCTGTCCGAGGTGATGGGGCCGGGGGTCGCCCAGGAGTGCGTCGAGACCAAGGACGGTCTGCACATCTGGGAGGACCATTTCTACCCGGAGATCATCGACCCGATCACCGGTGAGGTCCTGCCGGACGGTTCCGAAGGTGAGCTCGTGTTCACGACACTCACCAAGGAGGCGTTCCCGGTACTGCGTTACCGCACGCGGGACCTCACTCGTCTGCTGCCCGGCACCGCGCGGCCGGGTCTGCGCCGGATGGAGAAGATCACCGGCCGTACCGACGACATGATGATCGTCCGTGGCGTGAACGTCTTCCCCACCCAGATCGAGGAACAGATCCTGCTGGTCGAGGGCCTCACCCCGCACTACCTGTGCGTGCTCACCCGCCCGCGCCACCTGGACGAACTCACCGTCCAGGTCGAAGCCGCCCCCGACCTCACCGACCGCACTGCCGCCGCGACCGCCCTCTCCCGCCGAATCAAGGACCGAGTAGGCGTCACCGCCGCCGTCGAAATCCTCGACCCCCACGCCCTAGAACGCTCCCTAGGCAAAGCCAAACGCATCAAAGACAACCGCAAGTAGGACGTCAGAGCAGGGACTCGGCTTGGGTTTCCAGGTGGCGGGCTTTGCGGAAGGCGGGTGGGCGGATGTGCGGGCGGACCATCGCCTCCACCTCGAAGTCCTCGAGGTTGAACTTGGCCGCGATCTCCCGGTACGACGCGCCGGTCCGGACGTGGTCGATGACGTCCTCGACCTGGACGTCGCCGACCATCGGGCGGCCGTACGAGCGCTCGGGGTCCACGATGACGTCGATGTCCTGGTAGATCACCAGCCGGAGAGTTCCGGCGTACCCGTCGTCGGACCAGCCGATCGCGGCCGAGCCACGGCGCAGTACGCCGGGGAAGCCGCCCTGGCTGTCCCGGATCCGTTCCCAGCCCGGCTCGCGCCCCTCGGCGGCGATCTCGACCAGCAGGTCGCGGCCGTCGTGAGCGAGACCGGACCACGCCAGCGGGTAGTGCCGGCCGGCCCGGGAGCGGAGCGCGACGGCGGCCTCACCGATCGCTTGCAGCGACAGTCCGGTACGGCGCAGATAGCGAAGCATGTGCGTCTCGACCAGGCCGGCGAACGTGATCGTCGGCTCGCCGCGCCCGCCAGTACCCGCCTCGAGCGCCCCGGACCGCAGCCAGTCCCCGAGCGTGGTGGCCGGCAGGCCGAGCTGCAGCGCAACCTCACCACGCGTGTACAGCGCCAGATCGAACCGTGGATCCACGTCTAACCCCTCAGCGAAAGGCGGTCGCCGAACACTCTGAGCATGCCACGTCCCAGCTCCCACTCCGGGCACCTCCGCCCCGGAAAAGTAGTTGGTGCGGGCCCAAACTGGAGGTGTACGGTGCTCGTGCCGACGGACGACACCGTCGGCGGCGGAGAGGAGGTGAGCGCGATGTCGGCAATGATCCTCGTGCTGCCCGTCCGCCGTACCCGCGGCTGAGACGGGTGGCTCCTCATCACCACAGGAGCTTTCGAATGACCGAAGTACACCGTCCGCCGCTGACCGCCGGAGAGCGCGAACAGCTGACCGGATGGCTCGACCTGCAACGTTCCTTCGTCCGAATGAAGTGCCAGGGCCTGACCGAGGAAGATGCCCACCGCAAGGTTCTCCCGAGTTCGCCGCTGATGTCGATCGCGTCGCTCGTGGCGCACCTGCGCTGGAACGAGTGGTCCTGGTTCCAGCTCAACCTGATGGGCGTCCCGGACACCGGCCAGTCCCCGTGGACCGAAGGCGGTCACCCCGACGCCGAGATGTTCGTCGACGACATCCCACTCGCCCAGCTCCTGGACGAGTACGACGCCGAGTGCGAGCGGTCCAACGAGACGATCGCACCGCTCGATCTCGACGTCGTGGAACAAGGCCAGTACGCCGCCAAGGGCGAGGCCGCATCACTTCGCTACATCCTTTGCCACATGATCGAGGAGACTGCACGCCACGTGGGACACATGGACATCATCAGAGAGCTTGTCGACGGTAAGACCGGCTACACGAAGTTGAGCGAAGCATGAGGCCGCCGCTGACCGCCGACGAGCGGACCCAGCTCACCGGCTGGCTCGACCACCTCCGGTCAATCGTCCGGACGAAGTGCGAAGGTCTGTCCGAGACCGATGCCCACCGCAAGGTTCTGCCGGCCTCGCCGCTGATGACGGTGGCTGGGCTGGTGGCTCACCTGCGCTGGGTCGAGTACTCCTGGTTCAGCATGAACCTTCTCGGTACGCCGGACGAGGGCCAGACTCCGTGGAAGGAGGGTGCTCATCCCGATGCGGAGATGTTCGTGGACGACGTACCGCTGGCGCAGCTGCTCGACGAGTACGACGCCGAGTGCAAGCGGTCCCGTGACATCGTGGCCGGCTTCGAACTCGACGAGGTCGAGCGGGCCGCCGGTCTTCGTGACAACGGTGCGGCGTCGACGCGGTACGTCCTGTGCCACCTGATCGAGGAGACCGCCCGGCACCTGGGTCACCTCGACATCATCCGGGAGCTTCTGGACGGCGCGACCGGCTACGAGGGGATGAACTGAGTCGGCGCCGGGACGGTCTTCGCGGTGCTGAGCTCCGTGAAGACCGTCCCACACCGGAACCCGGTTACGGCTGGGCCGAGTGGTGGATAGGATGTCCGGCATCTGGCACGGGGTAGCGACAAGAGGTGTGATGAGGGAACCCTCCGTACGCCGTTATTCCGGGAAGTCCGTCGAGGAGTGGAAGGCAGCACGCCGGGAGCGGTTGCTGGCCGCCGCACTCGAACTCTTCGGGACCGAGGGATATCCGGCGACATCCGTGGAACGCCTGTGTACACAGGCGAAAGTGTCCACCCGGCACTTCTACCACGAGTTCCAGAACAAGGAGGCCGTGCTACTCGCGGTGCACGCGCAGGTGATCGAACTGGCGATCCGGAGCACTGGCGACGCGCTCCGCCGGACCGCCGACCGCCCGGTCCGGGAGCGGCTGACCGCGGCCGTCGACTCGTACCTGCGGACCATCATGGCCGACCTCCGCCGGGCGCGGATCTCGTTCGTCGAGGTGGTCGGCACCAGCCCGGCGGTCGAGGAGCAGCGGATCGCGTTCCGGGAGCTGCTGATCGGCAACATCCGCGACCTCGGCGACACCGCGGTCGAGCGCGGCGAGATCAAGCGCAAGGACTTCCGGTTCCTCGCGCTGGCGTTCTTCGGCGCGGTGAACACCGTCGTCTACGACTGGATGCTGGCCGAACCACGGCCGCCGGAACAGAAGGTGCAGAAGTCGTTGCGGGATCTCGCAGTACAGCTGATGACTGCTTAGTTCGTGCTGTAGCGCTTGCGTAGTTCGGCGACCGCCTCGTCCTTGGTGAGAGCGGCGCCGGCTGCGTAGGTGGCGTCGTACTTTTCGTTGCCCAAGGCATCACGCAGGCGCTCGACCGATTGGCGTACGTCGGCGTCGGAGATGGACTGCATGCCCTTCATCGCGGCCGCCAGCCCGAGCGTCCGGGCGCCGAGCTCGGTCTCGCCGGCGGCCAGGTACACATCCACGGCCGTCTCGACGACCGCCGCCGCGAGCGGCATGTCCTCGGTGGTCAGCCCCAGCCGCACCGCCTCCTGGCTGTGCCGTCTGGCGGGCTCCAGCTCGCCCAGGGCGGCGTACATCCGGCTCAGGTACGCCAGCATCATCGCCTGCCCGTGCGGAGCCATCCGCTCCGCCTCGGGATCGAGCAGCGAGTACGCCAACTCGCCGTAGTCCTTGGCCTCTTCCAACTGGCCGTTCCGGTACGAGAGGCGTGCCATGCCCAGGTACGACATCGCCTGACTGGTTCGCGACCCGGTCTCCTCGGCCAGCTGCAGTGCGTGGTCCAGGTCGGCCCGGGCGCCGTCGAGGTCGCCCAGCTCGATCCGGCTCATCGCGGACGCGCCGAGCAACTGCGCGACGCCTTCGGTCGTGCCGAGCTCATCGATGAGCCGGAGCGCCTCGGTCAACGACGCCAGCGCCCCTTCGTGATCGCCCGAGTTGGCCTGGTAGCTCGACAGTCCGCGCAGCGCCATTGACGTACCCCAGCGTTCGCCGAGCGCTCGGAAGCCGTCCAGCGCGACGGTGAGATCGGCCGCCATCTGGTCGACCTCGCCTTCGTTCTCGCGGAACATCGCGGACATCATCACGCCCATGTTCCGGATCCACGGGTCCTGGTGCTCGCGGGCGGCCTCGAGCTCGCGGAAGGTGGTCGCCTTGTCCCGCCGGATCGCCGCCCACATCGCGTTGGTGAACAGGCCGACACCGGACTCGATGAGCTGGTGGTGCTTCCGGGTCATCCAGCGGACAGTGGCGAGCCCGCGGATCGCCTGCTGGAACGACTTGACCGTGTCTTCGCCACTGGACATCGTGCCGAGTGCCAGCAGGTACAGGGCGGTGGCCCGGTCCACCGGCGCGGTCTTCCCGGGTACGGCGAGGGCCGACTGCATCCAGCTGACCGCCTCGGCCGGGCGACCGCTCATGTTCCAGTACTCACCCAGTACGGCGACCATCTGGACGGCGACCCGGGCCGACCCGGTGTCGATCGCCGTACGCAGCGCGTCGAGCAGGTTCTCGTTGTCGGCGGTCAGGCGGGCGATCCATTGGATCTGCTCACCGGTCCGCAGCTTCGGCCGGGCCTGACGGAGCATGCGGCTGAAGTACGCCGTGTGCGCCTGCCGGAACTGGTCGTACTCACCCGAGGCCTTCAGCTGCTCAGCGCCGTACGCACGGACTGTCTCCAGCATCCGGTAGCGCACGGACCGCTGGTCGGACGCCGCTTCGACGAGCGACTTGTCGACCAGGGACGCGAGGACACCCAGCACGGACTCCGGCGGGATGCTGTCGTCGCTGCAGACCTGCTCGGCGGCGTCCAGCGTGGCGCCACCGGAGAACAGTGAGAGCCGTCTAGCGACCGCCTGCTCGTCCGGGTCGAGCAGGTCCCAGCTCCACTCGACCACGGCCCGCAGGGTCTGGTGTCTGGGCAGTGCGGTCCGGGAGCCGCTGGTGAGCAGCCGGAACCGGTCTGCGAGCCGGTCCACGATCTGTGGTGGGTTGAGTGCACGCAACCGGGCCGCGGCCAGCTCGATCGCCAGCGGCATCCCGTCCAGCCGTCGGCAGATCTCGGCGACCGCGTCCCGGTTGGCGTCGATCAGCATGAAGTCCGGTCGTACGGCGCGAGCGCGGTCGACGAACAGCTGCACCGCCGGGTAGTCGTCGGTGCTGAGGTTCGTGACCTCGGGCGGCAGGCCGAGTGGGCCGACCGGGTGCAGGTGCTCACCGGGGATGCTCAGCGGTTCGCGGCTCGTCGTCAGCACGCGGAGTCTTGGGCAGGAGGCGAGCAGGGAGTCGACCAGTCCGGCGACCTCCTGGACCAGGTGCTCGCAGTTGTCGAGGACAAGCAGGATCCGGCGGTCGCCGATCACCTCGACGAGCCGGAGGGTCGCGGCCCGGCTGGTGGGGAGGTGCTTCGGGGCGAAGCCGGTCGGCGGTAAGTCGACGTACTCGCTGGCGCCGAGGGCGGACAGGACTGCGGGCGCCACGTCGGCCGCGTCACCGAGTGGTGCGAGCTCGACGAACCAGATGCCGTCGCCACTCTGGTCAACGAGGGTCCTGCCGGTCTCGGTGGCCAGTCTGGTCTTGCCAGCGCCGCCGGGGCCGACCATCGTCACCAGTCGGGTGCCGTTGCTCAGCAGGCGGGTCAGCTCGGCCACGTCCTCCCGCCGGCCGACGAAGCTGGTCAGCGGCGCACGCAGGTTGCTGCGGGGAGCCGTCGGTGCAGGAGGTGCGGCCGAGGTCTTCGCAGCTGGGTCGACAGTGTCGCCACGCAGTACTGCGACGTGCAGGTCGCGGAGCCGGATGCCGGGGTCGGCACCGAGCTCATCGGCCAGAGTGGTCCGGACACGTTCGTACGCCGCCAGGGCCTCGGCTTGACGTCCGTCGGCGTACAGGGCGCGGATGAGGAGCTCGTGGACGCGCTCGCGGAGCGGGTGGGTGACAGCGAGGTGCTCAAGGTCGGAGATGCGGTCGCGGGCCTGACCGCAGCTGACGGCGGCCTCGGCGAGGTCCTCCGCGGCGGCCAGCTTGAGCTCGGCCAGACGGTCAGCCTCGACGCCGGCGAACGGGAGGTCACGCAGATCGGTCAGGGCTTCGCCGCGCCACAGCTTGTCGGCCTGGGTGAGCAGCGCGTGCGCCTGCCCGGGGTCGGACGTCAGCAATGCACGGCCGCGCCGTACCAGGTCCTCGAACTGGAGAGCGTCCACACAGTCCGGGCCGATGGTCAGCGTGTAGCCGGCGGGGCCTGATTGGACCGAGATGCTCGACTCGGTCGAGGGGAGGCTGGCTCGCAAGCGGGACACGAGCGATTGCAGTGCGTTGGCACTCGGTGGTTCAGTGCCCCACAGGCCGCCGACCAGAGTCTCGACGCTGACCGGCCGTCCGGCGCTGAGCGCGAGACGCGCCAGAAGTCCGCGCAGGCGAACGCCCCGGATGTCGAGCGGAGTCCCGTCAGCCGCCCACATCGCGAGAGGCCCAAGCACCGCTATGCGCACTCCACCAGCCTCGCACATCCCACCGACCAATCACCCTGCCTTTTGTCACTTCCCTCCCTTAAGCTCGCCACTCGTGACAGATATCGCCGCGCAGACGCAGAACGCACTCACAAACATCGTCGCCGAACGGCAGTCGAAGGGGCGGGTTCCCGGGGTGGTGGGCGCCGTCGCCCGCGCCGGGTCGCTGGCCTGGTCGACCGGTGCCGGATCGGCCGACCTGGGGAATCCCGGCGTACCGCCGACCGCGGACTCGCAGTTCCTGATCGCCTCGCAGAGCAAGACGCTGACCGCGGTGACGATCATGGCGCTGCGCGACGAGGGCAAGCTCAGCCTCGACGACACCGTCGACAAGCTGATCCCGGGCAGCAAGCACGAAGGCATCACCGTCCGGCAGATGCTCAGCCACGCCACCGGGATGCAACGCGAGCCGGTCGGCGACGTATGGGACCTGATGAAGTTCCCGTCCCGCGACGAGCTGGTCGCCGGGTGGGACGACGCCGAGCGGGTCGGCAAGCCGCACAACCGGTTCCACTACTCCAACCTGGTGTTCTCGATGCTCGGCGAGATCGTCGCCCGGCTGGACGGACGGCCCTGGTACGACGCGATCAAGGCGCGGATCCTGGACCCGCTGGAGATGCGCCGTACGACCGTCGGCATGGACGGCGGACCGGCGCAGACCGGGTACTACGTGCCGCCGTGGACCGACGTACCCGTGCAGGAGCCGCTGCTCGACATCGGCGCGATGGACGCCTGCGGCGGGCTGGCGTCGACGGCTGAGGACCTGGCCAAGTGGGCGATGTTCGTCGCGAACCCGATCGACGAGGTGCTATCGAAGGACACCCTCGACGAGATGTGCCAGGTGCAGATCATGGCCGACGTGGATCGGTGGCAGCTCGCGTTCGGGCTCGGGTTCATGCTGCTGCGGCGCGGTGACCGGCTGTTCGTCGGCCACGACGGCGGTATGCCGGGGCACATCACGTCGACCTTCGTCCACCGGGAGTCGGGCACGGCAGGTATCGCGCTGTTCGGCTCGACGTCGGCTCCGGCGCCGAGTGCGTTGGCCACCGACCTGATCATCAAGGTCCTCGAGGACGACCCGCTGCCGCCCGAGCCGTGGGTCCCGGGCACGGAGGTCCCGGCCGAGTTCGTCGGCGTACTCGGGACCTGGTTCACCGAGGGATCGCCGTTCGTGTTCTCGGTCAAGAACGGCGTACTGCAGGCGAAGTCTCCCGCCGCCGCGGAGTACCAGTCGCCTGCCGTCTTCGAACGCATCGCCGACGACACCTACCGAACCGTGTCCGGCCGCGAAACCGGCGAACTCCTCCAGATCACCCGAGACCCCGCCGGCACCCCCACAAAGTTGCACTGGGCAACCTACCTCTGCACCCGCCAACCCTTCGCCTTCGCCGAGCTCGGTAAGGCCTGATTCGGGCGTTTGCCGCGGAGAGGTCCGTCGGCTAGTCTCTGAATATCCCCCCAGTTGCTTAGGTGGCTGGGCGCGAAGCCCCACTTCGGTGGGGCTTCTGCTTTTACCACTCCCCAGGCTTCCTGATGACCGCTCCCGTGCCGTCGACCACCCGCGGCGGAAACTGGCTGGCCCCCAGCACCCCAGCTCGGATCTGCCGCGAAAAGGTCGGCCGACAGGTCAGCAAGCGCTGACTCTGCACCGGCTGCGGATTCAGCAACCCGACCACCTTCCCGAGCTCGTGCCGGACGATCCGGATCGGCTCGGTCAGGTCCGAGTCGTTGCTCACCACCGCGAACGCCTCGGCGTCGTCGCGGAACGCGTCCACCAAGAGGTACGTCGCGAGGTTGACGTCGGAGCCCTTCTCCTCAGTCTTGACCACCTCGACCGTCCGCGGCCCGGAGCTCGGTGGGTTGGCGAGCATCATCCGGGTCGGTTTCGTGAGAAAGCTGCCGTAATGCACCTCGACGCTCGGCAGCGTACCGAGCGCTCTCAGGTACGCCTGCTGCCGAACCGGAGCGTGCAGGTTGTCCGGCCGCTCCTTGACCAACGCCGTGAAATACCGGATCCGCTGGACGTCGAACCGCCCGAGCAACAGTTCGCACATCTTCTCCAGGTTCAGCCACTTGTACGGCCGGCCCTTGAGGGAGCCGTAGTAGAGGTTGAACCCGTCGACGTACACATTGATCCGCACTCCGTCAGGCTAGTCGTCGCCGGAACAGATTTCGGCGCCCCGAATGACCTTGTGGACAACGGATTCGAATCTGCCCCGGGATGCCCCGCGATGCCCCGTTCGGATTCAGACGACGCAGAAGTCGTTGCCTTCGGGGTCTTTTAGCCAGAGGTGGTCGAGGGTGGTGGTGTTGTCCATCGGGACCTCGCGGACCACGGTGGCGCCGGCTTCGGTCAGGGTTTGGGCGAAGGTGCGGATGCGTTGTTCGCGAAGGTGCTGGGGTTCAGCTCGGCCGCCGGCTACCTGGAGGTCCAGGTGGAGGCGGTTCTTCGACGTCCGCGGCTCGGGGACCTTGAGGAAGGAGATGGACGGGAGTACGCCGTTCGGGTCGGAGATCGAGGCGCCGTCGTTCCACTCGGCCTCGGGAACGTTCAGCGCGGTGAGCCAGTCGCCCCAGGTGTCCCAGCCTTCCGGCGGATCGGACTCCGTGTAGCCCAGCGCCGTACACCAGAAGCGCGCGACCAGAGCCGGGTCGGCGCAGTCGATCGTGATGGTCCACTTCGTCGTCATGCCGGCCAGTCTGGAAGGCGGCACCGACAAAAGTGAATCTCCACGCATGCAGAACCCGCCGAATCGGTCGTGATCCGACCGATTCGACGGGTTCTGCATGCGTGGCGGTTCAGGTACGGCGGCGGTAGGCGCGGATCGCCAGTGGGGCGAAGACCGCGACCAGGCCGACCATCCAGGCGATCGTGATCAACAGCGGTTTCTGGAGCGCGCCGCCGCCCATCAGGGCGCGCTCGGTGTCGACCAGATACGTGATCGGGCTGACCTTGGTGAAGGCCTGCAGGAAGCCCGGCAGCGTGCTGGCCGGGACGAAGATGTTGCTGCCGAAGGTGAGAGGGAACATCACCAGGAAGGCGACACCCTGGACACCTTGCGCGGTCTTCATCGTCAGGCCGAGCCAGACCCAGATCCAGCACATCGACAGCGCGAACAAGAGCACGATGAACATGCCCAGCACGCCGTTCCCGACCCCGTTGTGGAAGCGGAACCCGAGCGCGAACCCGCTCGCCATCAGGATCACGATCGACAGCGAGTACCGGACCGCGTCGCCGAGGACCGCGCCGATCAGCGGTGAGATCCGGGCGATCGGCAGACTGCGGAACCGGTCGAAGACGCCCTTGGCGAAGTCGTCGTTCAGGCCGACCCCGGTGCCCATCGTCGCGAACACCACGGTCTGCACCAGCAGGCCGGGCAGCAGCACCGGCAGGTAGCCCCGCCAGCCGCCGCCCTGCGAGATCGCACCTCCGAAGACGAACAGGAACAGCGCCAGGAAGATGATCGGCTGGAACGTCACGTCCGCCAGGGCTTCCGGGTTCTGCCGGATCCGGACGATGTTGCGCCAGGCCAGCGTCAGGCTCTGCGGCACCCAGGCGAACGGCCGAGACCGGTAGGCCTGATGCGCAGGCGGTTCAAGAGTTGCGGTGGTCATCGGCCCACTCCTTCCAGGACAGCTTCGGGCTTCTTCTCTTCGGCGGTGTGACCGGTCAGGGCGAGGAAGACCTCGTCCAGGCTGGGCAGTCGCAGCGACAGCTCGGTGACCGCGATCCCGGCCTCGTCCAGCCGCCGTACGACGACCGGCATCGACGTACCGTCGCTCACCGGGACACTCACGAGCGTGTTCACCACGTCGACCGACGGACGGGTACCGACCGACTCGGCGACGATCGCGGCGACCCGCTCGAGGTGCGCCGGCTCGGCCGGGCGAACGGCCAGCGACTGCTTGCCGGCCTGCGCCTTCAGCTCGGCCGGACGCCCGGAGGCGACCACCGCGCCCTTGTCGAACACCACGATCGAGTCGGCCAGCGCGTCGGCCTCTTCCAGGTACTGCGTGGTGAGCAGCACCGTGGTCCCGTCGAGGACCAGGTTGCGGATCGTCTCCCAGACGCCGTTACGGGCGTGCGGGTCCAGACCAGTGGTGGGCTCGTCCAGGTACAGGATGCTCGGGTTGCCGACCAGGCTCGAGGCCAGGTCGAGCCGGCGGCGCATACCGCCGGAGTACGTCTTCGCGATCCGCTCACCGGCGTCGGTCAGCTCGAACCGCTCCAGCAGTTCGTCCGCCCGGGCCCGGGACTGCTCCCGGGAGAACCCGAGCAGCCGGCCGATCATGATCAGGTTCCGGCGGCCGGACATGTCCTCGTCGACCGAGGCGTACTGCCCGGTCAGCCCGATGATGCTCCGGACCTTGCCGGCCTCCCGTACGACGTCGTACCCGCCGACGGTGGCGTGGCCGGCGTCCGGCCGGAGCAGGGTGCCGAGAATGCGGACCGCGGTCGTCTTGCCGGCGCCGTTCGGGCCGAGGACCCCCAGGACCGTGCCGGTGGGCACGCTCAGGTCGACGCCGGCAAGCGCGGTCGTGTTGCCATATTTCTTGACCAGACCGACCGCCTCGATGGCGACCTGGTTCGTTGTGGTCATGGTTCCTCCCAGTGGACTTCTCAACTGGGACTACCGTGCCTGGCTGCCCTGGCACCGCTCTGTCACTCGGCTGACAGGCCGTGACAGCCCGCTGGCATCAGCCTTTCAGCGGGACGATCTCGTTGGCCAGCAGAGCCTGGTACGCCTCGGGGTTGTAGCGGGCCAGATGACCACGGGCCTTCCGGCGGTACTTCAGGATCTGCCGCGTGCCGATCGCCCACAGCACGTACTGGAACGCCAGTGCGATCTTGAAGTCCTGGATCGTCTGCGGCGCCCCACCGGACGAGGCATCGAGCAGGATGCCGACCATGCCGATGCACAGCAGCGTCGCAATGAACCCACCGGTGTTGACCATCCCGTTGGCCGCACCGAACCGGGTAGTGGGGTTGAACGTCCGCGCATAGTCCAGTCCGAGCATCGAACCCGGACCACCAGCAGCCTGTACGACGATCAGCAGCAGGAGCACCGTCATCGGCGCACGACCCGGCCAGAGCAGTACGACGGTCCACATCACCACCGAGCTCGCGATCACCGCCAGCACGATCCACGAGCGGTAGAACGGGAACTTGGCGGCGTACCGCCCGACCAGTGGCCCGTAGCAGAGCCCAGCGAGCACAGGGACGATCAGCATCGCCGCAGCGGTCGTCGGCGCGACGCCCTGGCCCTGCACGAGGAACGGGTAGCCCCAGAGCAGACCGAACGTACTGCCGGAGAAGCTGGTGGTGAAGTGCGTCCACAGACCCAGCCGGGTGCCCGGCTCCTTCCAGGCACGGCGCAGGTTCTTTTTGACCTCGTGGAACGGCTGCTTGGCCCGGCGGAGCGGTTCGTCGTACGGCGTGTCCTTGATGAGGAACAACACCGCCACGCCGGCCACCAGGCTCAGCACGCTCGCACCGGCGAACGTCGGCGTCCAACCGAAAGCATGGAAGGCCGCAGCCATCGGCACGGTCGACATGATCGCGCCGAGACCACCGAGCATTCCGGTTGCCTGTGACATCACCGGCTGCCGCAGCGCGGGGAACCAGGACATGACGACACGCAGCACGCTGATGAACACCAGTGCGTCACCGACACCTAGTACTGCGCGTGCAGCGAGCGCAGCGGGGTACGAATCGACCAGGCTGAACGCGGACTGCGCTACGAACAGCAGTCCGGACGCAGCGATCAGCAGACGCTTCGAGCCGTACCGATCCAGCAGGACACCGACCGGCACCTGCATAGCGGCGTACACAGTGAGCTGTACGACGGTGAAGCTGGCCAGCGCGGATGCGGAGATGTGGAAGCGGTCTGCGGCCTGGAGGCCGGCCACGCTCATCGAACCGCGGTGCAGCACGGTCACGAGGTACGTCAGGACAGCAGTGGCCCACACCGCCCAGGCTCGCCGACCGCCCAGGGGGAAAAGGAGTTCGGTCACCGAGTGCCTCGCAGATCGCTTGCAGCTTCGGCAATGTGGGCGACGACGAGTTCACGGAAGCGCTTGACGCTGTTGGCGCCGAGGGCGTCGATCATCTCCTGGTGCGCGGTGATCGACTTGTCCATCCGGGCCGGCTGCACCTGGATGCCGGGCACGCCCATCCGGACCTGCCGGTCGCGGAGGCTGTTGTAGAGCCTGGCCAGGATTTGGTTGCCAGCGGCATCGACGATCGCCTCGTGGAAGGCGCGGTCGGCCTCCAGGAAGGTCTTCGCATCGCCTGCCTTGCGGTGCGCGCGCATCTCGTCGACGCGCTGCGTCAGGATTTCGATCAGCTGCTTGCGCCGCGGCCAGACCTTGGCGGCGGCGTGCGTCTCGATCAGCTCGCGAGCCTCGAGTACGTCGTCGATCTCCTGAGGCAGCACCGGCAGGACGAGGGCGCCGCGCTTCGGGTACAGCTTGACGAGGCCGGATGCCTCCAGGCGGAGCAGTGCCTCGCGCACCGGCGTACGGGAGACGCCGACGGCCGTGGCCAACTCGCCCTCGGTGAGCAGGTCACCGCCGGGGTACGCCCGGTCGAGAATCGCGGCCTTCACATACGCGTACACACGCTCGGCCGCGGGGATCTTCTCCACCCCCGGCGCCGCCTCGACCACCACCCGCGCGATCTCCGCGGTCTCGTCACCCAACACCAACGCGTCACTCGCCGGCACCTGCTCCGGCTCCCCGCTCACCACTGAACTCCCCACCCATACGTCCGGTATCTCTGTTGTATCTATGCTACACGCACAGCAAATCCACCGCGAACCGCGACGGATCCCCAGCTTTTCCACGAGTTATCCACAGGCGAATCCACAGATGTGGGCAACTGAGCGTGATCTGCCGGACGCTAGGTAGTGACAAGCGCAGGGTTTCCCCTGCGTTGTGGATGAGCAACTCCGTCGTTCCGCAATCCGCTCTAGAGTCTCGGGATACCGGTCCGGGCCCGTCCGCCCGGGCCTAGCCCGAGGAGGCATCGTGTCCCGAAGTTCCCGTCCGCGTCGGCTGTCCGCCAGCCTGGCCGCGGCCGCGCTGGCGCTGACGTCCCTCAGCGCCGCGACGGCGTACGCCGCACCGCTCGACGACCCCACGCCCGGGCCCTTGATGAACTACGTGATCAACACGAAGGCCTCGCCGGGACATGTCCGGAAGGTCGAGGACGCGGTGAAGCACGCCGGCGGGACAGTGCTCTCGTCGTACCGGCAGTTCGGGGTCGTCGTCGCCCAATCGACGAACGCGAACTTCAAGGTCGACGTGCGCGCCGGACGCAACGGCCGCGAGGTGCAGTCCGTCGGCGCCACCCGGACCGCAGTGGTCAGCGAGGGAGCGAGCGGGCTGAGCTCGGTCGACGACACCGCGGCGACGCCCGTGCTCGATCCGCGCGAGAGCGAGCAGTGGGACATGGTCCAGATCAAGGCGGACCAGGCACACAACGTGACCGACGGCTCGCGCCGCGTGCTGGTCGGCATCAACGACAGCGGTGTCGACGACACTCACCCCGATCTCGCGCCGAACTTCGATGCGCGCGACTCGGTGAGCTGCATCAAGAACGGCGTACCGGATCAGACGCCCGGCATCTGGCGGCCGACCACCAGCCCGCACGGGACGCACGTCGCGGGCACCGTTGCCGCAGCTCGGAACGGCGTGGGCATCGTCGGTGTCGCGCCCGGTGTGCGGATCGCGTCGGTCAAGGTCGTGAATGACGACGGATTCATCTACCCGGAGTACTCGATCTGCGGGATCGTCTGGGCCGCCGAGCACCACATGGACGTGACGAACCACAGCTACTTCATCGACCCGTTCCAGTTCTGGTGCAAGGACAACGGCGACCAGGGCGCGGTGCAGGAAGCAGTACGACGCGCCTACGCGTGGGCCGCTGACCACGGGACGCTATCGGTCGCCGCAGCCGGCAACTCGAACTACGACCTGTCCAACAAGACCACGGACACCACCAGCCCGAACGACTCGACCCCGGTCAGCCGGACGATCGACAACAACTGCCTCGACATGCCGACCGAACTCCCCGGCGTGATCACCGTCGCCAGTACCACCCAGGCGCGCGTGAAGAGCAGCTTCTCGAACTTCGGCCTGAACAAGATCGACGTCGCCGCACCCGGCAGCACGATCCTGTCCACACTTCCCGGCGGCGGCTACGGCACGATGAGCGGTACGTCGATGGCATCGCCGCACGTCACCGGCATCGCGGCCCTGCTCAAGTCCACGCACCCGTCCTGGGGACCGCGCGAACTCGAACGCGCCCTCCAAAAGGAAGCCGACGACACCGCCTGCCCGACCACTCCGGACGCCCGCTGCACCGGCACGACGGCCAACAACTCCTTCTACGGCGAAGGCATCGCCGACGCCCTCGACGCCGTCCACCGCTAAGCCGAGTGGGGGTCCACCGCCCGGGACCCCCACTCATTCACCAACTGTGTTCCGGGGAACTGTGGTCAGCCCGCGCGACACTACGCACGGCTCCTCCGTCGCCGCACTACGCGCCGCTCCCACCCACCCCCGGCTTATCGCCGTACATCCTTTCCGGCTACCGCCGGACCCTGCCGGCTACCGCCGGCGCCTGGCGGGCTGCCGCCCGCCTTCTGCTCGCTACCGCTCGCATGCGACCACTAGGCCACCGCCGACCTTCTGATCCGTAGGAGCCTGCGCCATCAGCCCGCAGACCTGCCGCCCGCCGGGCCTCCGTGCCAGAGGTAGCGCCGGGGATCCGTTCGTACGGAGCCGTTGAGGTACGACTGAGGTACGACTAGGTACAGAATCGCCTGAGTCCCCGGTCGCCGGCGCAGAACTGTCGACGTAGACGGCCATACTGCTCGTATGGAAGATCGCAACCGCGTCGAACTCAACATCGTCTCCGATCCCACCTCGATCCGTGGGAGTGCCGGAGTCGTCACCACCACTGGCGTGCCGGACGGCGTCGTGCCTCCCTCGGGATCGTTGACGCCCCCTCCCGCGTCCTCGCTGACCCCTCCGCCTCCGACTTCTCAGGCTGGCGGCTCCGGCTCCGGCTCCGGGGAATCGAAGTAGTCCGATGGTCCCGTCCGGACTCGCAGCGCTTCTCGTCGTGCTGGCACTCGTTCCGGGCTGGTACTACATACGCCTGACTAGCCGTCTTCGCGCTCGCACGAAGACAACCGGCCTACAGGAACTGCTGGAGTTCGTCTCCGTCGGCGCGTTGACGACCGGGACGGCCGTTCTGATCGTCGTACTACTTCCGCATCGGTGGCACCCGTGGACACTGGACGTTGATCGGTGGACGAGCGGCGGAGCAACCTACCTTCGCGCCCATCCGCGCAACGCGGGCTGGTCAGTCGTGACGGTCCTACTCCTCGCGCTCGTGATCGCCACCCTTTTGTACGCCGTCCAGCGGCTGTGGAAAGGTTCGGAGTTTCGTCCCGACGGGAATGTCTGGGTCTATTCGCTCGGGACCCGCCCCAAGGGCATGTACCCATGGGTTGCCGTACAACTACAGAACGGTCAGCTGGTAGAGGGTGTGCTTCACTCGTACACCATCGAGGATCTTGGCAGCGATCGGGATATCGCCTTGCGCCGGCCGATCCGCGTCTCGGCCGGAGGCTTCTCTATTCCGGAATGGCTGGGCTTGGATCGGTTCATCGTGTCGCGAGACAAGATCGACTACATCTCGGTAACCCATCTCCCCGAGGAACCGAAGGCACCCGAGGCTGCAGGGAAGCCAGCAGCCCCGCCACCGACCGCCACACCTGCTCCGTCCTCCTGATCGCTGCAAACTCAGGGCAGCGCGGCGCGGGTCAAGAGTCGGCTTGCCGATCTGCATGACGCGTGGCGTCGTGACCGGACAATCGAGCGACCCGGGGAAGGGGGCGGCGGGCTCCGTTCGTCCCGGCGAACGACTACGGGCCGTCCTCAGCCGCTTGTCCCGCGACGGCGGGCCTGAGGTCGCAGCCGTGTGGGCCTGCGGCTAGCCCTTCGTCGTCTGATCGAGCCAGTCCAGGTAGCCGGCGGAACCCGACGTGATCAGCACGGCGCTTACTTCAGGGTTGCTCCAGGAGTGGTTCGCCAACAGGTGGGCCTCAAGCTCGGTGTAGCGGCGCTCTGTGGTCTTCAACAGGACCTGCCACTCTTCGCCTTCGCCGTATTGGCCTTCATGCCAGAAGACCGAGACGACCGGGCCCACAACCTGCGCTCCTGCCGCGAGGCCCGCACCGACTGCCGAGGCTGCGAGCTGCACCGCCTCTTCACGTGTCGCCGTCGCTGTCGAGACTTGTAAGTAGCCAGACATTCCGCCGAGTCTAGGTGCGGTCCGCTGGCCGACGGAGTTGGTGCCGTGCTCAGGTCAGCTAGGCACCACGGCGAGGACGTGTCCTGCTCGCTGACCACGGTTGCCCAGTGGCGCGGGGCGGTCGGGGGCGCGCGCGGTAGCGCGCAGGGTCCGGCGGTAGCCGGGAAGGATACGCCGGCGGTAGCCGGGGGTGGTGGGAGTGGCGTAGCACCGCGCGGGCTGACTACTTAGCCCGTGGTGATGAGGATTATGCCGGCGACTACGACGGCTGCGGCGGCGGCGCGTTTGGGGCCGAAGCGTTCGTGGAAGAAGAGGGCGCCGATGATCGCGCCGAAGATGATGCTGGTTTCGCGGAGGGCGGCGATCGCGGCCAGGGTGCCTCGGGTTTGGGCCCACAGGACCAGGCCGTACGCCGCCATCGAGACCACGCCGCCCGCCAGGCCGGAGAGGATGGCGGGACGAGGCATGTCGAACGTTCGCGGCCCACGCCAGAACAGCACCGCCAGCGGGACCGCGAAGCCCTGGAGCATGAAGACCCAGCCCATATAAGTTGCCACCGGCATCTTGTGTACGGCGACCCCGTCAACCACTGTGTACGACGCGATCATCAAGCCCGTGCCGATCGCGGCGAACAGTGCCGGAGCCTGACCGCGTCCGGGGCGCCCGATGAAGACGAGACCGATCAGGCCGGCCGAGATCAGCAGTACGCCGGTCAACTCGAGAACGGCCAGGTGCTGGTGCAGTACGACGATCGACACCACGGCCACGACCCACGGCGACGTACCGCGGGCCAGTGGGTACATCTGGCTGAACTGACCCAGCTGGTACGACGCCAGCAGTCCACCCAGGTACGCCAGGTGCAGCAGCGCCGACGCGATGATGTAGCCCCACGTGCCCGCCGGCGGTAGCCCCATCACCAGTACGGCGACGAGTCCGATCACTCCGGCCGCGAGCTCGAACAGGGCCAGGCTGGCGACCCGGTCCGGTGCGCCGTGCGCCATCGCGTTCCACGTCGCATGCAGTACCGCGGCCCCGAGCACCACCAAGATCACCAGCACCAGCACACCCTCTCACCGGCGCACTGGCCACCGCAGGTGGATTATGCGCAGGTGACGGTGTGAGGCGATGGTTCAGGTGGCAGGACTGACGAGCAGACCGAGGTCGCGGAGGCTTTCGGCGGTTTCGACGATCGTGGTCTCCACGTCGCGCGGCCGCCAGCCGAGTTCGTTCCGGGCGCGGTCGTTGTGGATGATCGGCTGTGGCAGCTCCGGACCGGGCGCCTCCTCGGTGGGCACGTCGGCGCCTAGTCGGCTGCGAAGGATCTCCGCGATCTTCAGGAAGCTCAGGGTCGGTCCGTCCGCCACGGCCAGATAACGCTTGCCAGCGGCATCGGGTGCGGCCATCGCGCGACGGTGCAGGTCGGCGACGTCGCGAACGTCGACCACCCCGAACCGCGCCCGCGGCACAACGCTCATCGTCCCGTCGAGCATCATCATGATCAGCTGGGTCGAGGACCGCAGCTCGGCGGTGAGCGTCGGCCCGAAAATGCCGGTCGGGTTGACCACGACCAACTCCGTGTCAGAGTCCTTCATCAGCTCCCACGCGGCCCGCTCGGCGATCGCCTTCGAGCGCGGGTACGGCGCGAGTCCGGGCGTATCGGGATCCGTCCAGTCGTCCTCGGTGAACTCGGCACCCGGCTTCGGTGTGTACCCGACGGCGGCGAACGACGACGTCAGTACGACGCGCCGCACACCGGCCGAGCTTGCTGCCCGCAGTACTCGCAGCGTGCCCTCGCGAGCCGGGACGATCAGTTCATCGGGATCCTCCGGCTGTGCGACCGGGATCGGCGAAGCGACGTGATGAATCTCCGAGCAGCCTGCGACCGCGGCGGACCAGCCGTCGTCGGACATCAGGTCTGCGGTGACGATCTCCAGGCCGGCGTCGTCCGCACCACCGCGGCGAACGGCTGCCCGCAGTTCGGCGGACCTCGCCGTTGAGCGCACCGTCGTACGCACGTCTTGTCTATCGCGGAGCAGAGTGGCGATCAGGTGGGTAGCTAGATAGCCCGAGCCTCCAGTGACCAGGATCATCGCAGGTCCCCGATCACGCCGACGACTCGTTCGGTCGCCTCGGCCTCGGCGGCGGCGTCACCGCGATCGCGGGCGTCCCACAGCGCGGCCTTCGCGCGCAGGTACGCGAGCCGCACGCGCTGCGCCACGATCTCGGCCTCGATCCGCTCCGCGTGCCGCAACAGCAGGTCCCGCTGCTCGCCCGCCGCCTCCCGCCCGCGGCTGCGATTGGCCAGATAAGTCCGCATGTCATCGATACCGACACCGGCTGCCCGCAGGCACGCCAGGGCTTCGAGTGCGTCGACATCCGCGTCGCCGTACCGTCGATGCCCGCTGCTCGTGTCCCGGCCGATCGGGCCGACGAGGCCGACGTCCTCGTAGTACCGCAGCGTGGGTTCGCTCAGGCCGCTGCGGCGCGCGACCTGCTGGATGGTGAAGCTTGTCATGTCACCCACGGTCACATACCTCAAGCGCTTGAGGTCAAACGATGTGGGGAGGATTTCGTACCCGGATCGGGCCGAAATCCTCCCCACATCCGCGACTAGAACATCAGGGCGCGAGCTGGGTCCTCGAGGATGCTTGCTACGTCGGCGAGGAAGGTGGAGCCCTTTTCGCCGTCGATCAGGCGGTGGTCGAAGGACAGGGCGAGCGTGGTGATCCAGCGTGGGACGATCTCGTCGTCCACCACCCACGGCTGCTTGCGGACCGCGCCGAACGCGAGGATCGCGGCCTCGCCCGGGTTGATGATCGGCGTACCGGCGTCGACGCCGAAGACGCCGACGTTGGTGATCGTGAACGAACCGCCGGCCTGGTCCGCCGGTTGGGTCTTGCCCTCGCGGGCGACGGCGACCAGGTCGTTCAGCGCCCTGCACAGGTCGGGCAGGGTGAGGGTGTCGGCGCCCTTGATGTTCGGGACGATCAGCCCGCGCGGGGTGGCCGCGGCGATGCCGAGGTTGACCGCGCCCTTGTAGACGATCTCCTGCGCCTGCTCGTCCCAGGCCGCGTTGATGATCGGCGTACGACGGGCTGCCAGGGTGACCGCTTTTGCGACGATCAGTAGCGGGGAGACTCGGAGGTCGCGGAACGCCTTGTCTGCCTTCAACCGCTCGACCAGGTCCATCGTGGCGCTGACGTCGACGGTGATCCACTCGGTGACATGCGGTGCGGTGAACGCACTGGCAACCATCGCCTGCGCCATCACCTTCTGCACACCCTTGACCGGCACGCGGGTGTCGCCGCGACCGCTCACTACCGGCGCAGGCTCGTAGGCAACCTCCGCCACCGGAGCAGCAGTCGAATGCCCTTCGACGTCAGCCCGGGTGATGATCCCACCCGGCCCGGTCGCCGTCACGGTCGCCAGATCGATCCCCAGATCCTTGGCCAACTTCCGCACCGGCGGCTTGGCCAACACATGCACACCGTTGCCCCCAGCAACTTCCCCAGCAATAGGAGCATGCTGCACCGCAGCCATGGGCGCGGAAGGAGCGGGCGCGACGACTGCCGCCACCGGAGCAGGAGCCGGCGGCGCCGAGGCAGGAGCCGCACCTGCGGGAGCCTTACGAGCCCGCCGCTTGGCTTCTGTGGTTTTCGGGCCGTAGCCAACAAGCACAGCAGTCCGACCGCCGGTCTTGTCTTCCTCGGGGACGACCGGGACCAGATCCTCCGGCGAACCCTCCGCCGACGACTCAGTCTCCACCGAGATGATCGGCGTACCGACCGGCACCGTCTCACCCTCAGGCACCAACAACTCAGTAATCGTCCCAGCGAACGGAACCGGCAGCTCAACGAGCGACTTAGCCGTCTCGATCTCGACCACGGTGTCGTTGAGCTTGACGGTGTCGCCCGGCTTGACCTTCCAGCTGACGATCTCGGCCTCGACCAGGCCCTCTCCCACGTCCGGGAGGCGGAACTGCTGGATGCCCATCAGTACCCCATCACCCGGTCGACGCCGTCCAGCACCCGGTCCAGGTCGGGGAGGTAGTCTTCCTCGGTCCGCGACGCGGGGTAGGGCATGTCGTATCCGGTAACGCGCAGTACCGGCGCCTCGAGGTGGTAGAAGCACTCCTCGGTCACCCGCGCCGCGATCTCCGAACCCGGGCCGAGCGACAGCGGCGCCTCGTGCACCACGACCGCCCGCCGAGTCTTCTTGACGGACGCGAAGATCGTCGCCAGGTCCAGCGGCGCGATCGTCCGCAGGTCGATGACCTCGAGCTGCCGGCCGTCCTCGACCGCAGCCTCGGCGGCCTGCAGGCACGTCTTCACCATCGGGCCGTAACAGAACAGTGTGGCGTCGGTGCCCTCGCGGACCACCTTCGCCTGGTGCAGCGGCAGCGTCGGCTGGACGGACTCGTCCAGCTCGGCCTTCTCGTGGTACCGGCGCTTCGGCTCGAAGAAGACGACCGGGTCGTCCGAGGCGATCGCCTGCTGGATCATCCAGTACGCGTCGACCGGGTCGCCGCAGGCAACCACCTTGAGACCCGGGACGTGCGCGAACAGCGTCTCCGGCGACTCCGAGTGGTGCTCGACCGCGCCGATGCCGCCGCCGAACGGGATCCGGATGACGACCGGCATCTTGATCCGCCCAGCCGACCGGTAGTGCATCTTCGCGACCTGGTTGATGATCTGGTCGTACGCCGGGAACACGAAACCGTCGAACTGGATCTCGCAGACCGGCCGGTACCCGCGCAGCGCCAGGCCGACCGCGGTCCCGATGATGCCGGACTCGGCCAGCGGGGTGTCGATCACCCGGTCCTCGCCGAAGTCCTTCTGCAGTCCTTCAGTAACTCGGAAAACACCGCCGAGCTTGCCGATGTCCTCACCCATGATGATGACCTTGGGGTCGGCCTCCATCGCGGCCCGCAGGCCGGCGTTGATGCCCTTGCCGAGAGTGATCTTCGTCATCGCTCAGCCCTCGCCTTCGAACGAAGCGGCGTACGCGGTGAACTGGTCCCGTTGCTCGGCCAGCTGCGGCGTCTCCTCGACGTACACGTGCTGGAAGAAGTCGGTCAGCTCCGGATCCGGCAGCGCCAGGCAGCCGGCCCGCAGCTCCGCGGCGATCTTGTCGGCCTCGGCGTCGACCTGGTCGAAGAAGTCGTGCTCGACCCCGGCGTGCCGGGACAGGTAGGCGTGCACCCGCTCGATCGGGTCCTTGAGCTTCCAGTGCTCGAGGTCCTCGTTCAACCGGTACTTCGTCGGGTCGTCGGACGTGGTGTGGGCACCCATCCGGTACGTGTAGGCCTCGATCAGGGTCGGGCCGCTGCCCTCGCGGGCCCGCTTCAGCGCCTGCTGCGTGACGGCGTACGTCGCGAGTACGTCGTTACCGTCGACGCGGACGCCGGGGAATCCGAAGCCGGCCGCGCGCTGGTAGAGCGGGATCCGGGTCTGCCGGTCGATCGGCTCCGAGATGGCCCACTGGTTGTTCTGGCAGAAGAACACGACCGGCGCGTTGAAGACGGAGGCCCAGATGAACGCCTCGTTCACGTCGCCCTGGCTGCTGGCGCCGTCACCGAAGTACGCGATCGTCGCCTCGCCGTCCTCGGCGTCGCCGATCGCGTGGTCGCGCTGCTGACCCATCGCATACCCGGTCGCGTGCAGCGTCTGGGCGCCGATCACGATCGTGTACAGGTGGAAGTTGTTGTCCTTCGGGTCCCAGCCGCCCTGGTCGACGCCGCGGAACAGGCCGAGCAGCCGCAGCGGGTCGACGCCCTGGCACCACGCGACGCCGTGCTCGCGGTACGTCGGGAAGACCATGTCCTTCTTGTTCAGCGCACGGGCGGAGCCGATCTGCGCGGCCTCCTGACCGAGCAGGGACGCCCACAGGCCGAGCTCACCCTGACGCTGCAGGGCGGTCGCCTCGGTGTCGATCCGGCGGACCAGGGTCATGTCCCGGTAGAAGCTCTTGACGACGTCGTCGTCGAGGGCGAACGAGTAGTCCGGGTGCTCGACGCGCTCACCTTCAGGCGTCAGCAGCTGGACGAACTCGACCTCTTCCAAGGCCTGGGGCGGACTGACCGGCGCCTCGACGGACGCGAACACTTCCGGGGCAAGGCCCGGTACCGACTCACTCACATGCACTCCTCGGGTTCGAGCGCGGGATCGCCGCGACCGCAACGTTGCACGGGGCCGGCCCGTTGCGCCGGATGAGGCTTTCGCAGGCTGGTCCGCGTGATTCCAGGGGTTGATGCACTGCTGGCAGTGGACCACCTCACCGGTCTCACTCCCATCTTGCCGGACACCGTACCTAGCAGGTGCCTGATCCGCTAACTGTCTGGACGCTGGCGGGTACGGCGGTACCGAAAAGGGTCCTGGGGTGAGACACCAGTCCATCCACTGGTCCCATCTTCGCGCTCATATTACAGAGATCAAGCGTACCGACGGCATCTGTCACAAATTCATCTCGATCACCGCGACCACCCGCCTGGCGGGAAACGGTGGGCGGCTGGCCGGAAACCGGCTTGCGCGGCGGATCGCCGAAGCCTAGCGTAAGGATCGTTCTTGCATGACACCCCTGACATCCCTCAAGGAGCCACCATGGTCGCCTCTGCTCCGGCGCGAGTACCGGAGTCCCGGACGGCCTCGGGCGCGATGATCTGGACCGCGCTGGTGGTCGTGTACGTCGTCTGGGGTTCGACGTACCTGGCGATCCGGGTGGTCGTGGACGCCAAGATCCCGCCGATGCTCGGGATGGCGACCCGCTTCCTGACCGCCGCGGTGCTGATGGCCATTGGCCTGACCATCAAGTCGGGCTGGCGGCGGCTGCGGATCACCCGGCGGGAGGCGGTCGGCGCGGCCACGGTCGGCGTACTGCTTCTTGCCTTTGGCAACGGCGCGGTGGCGATCGCGGAGCAGACCGTCCCGTCCGGCTTGGCTGCTCTATTAGTGGCCGCGATCCCGCTGTGGCTGATGCTGCTGCGCGTCGGAGGCGGTGAACGGCCGCGCGGGATGACCTGGGTCGGCGTGCTGATCGGCTTCGGCGGGGCGGCATTGCTCGCGTTGTCAGGGGGCAACACGAGCGCGAAGCCGCTGTCGGTCGCGGTCCTGGTGGTCGGCACGATCTGCTGGGCAACCGGCTCCCGGTTCGCTCCCCAGCTCGGTCTGCCACGGGACCCACTGGTGACCGCGCTCTACGAAATGGTCTTCGGCGGTACGGCGATGGTGCTGCTCGGCGTACTGCGGGGTGAGCCGGCGCGTCTGCATCTGGACCGAATCGACGGCTCGGGGTGGATCGGGCTGGCGTACCTGGTGGTGTTCGGGTCGCTGCTGGCCTACACGGCGTACTCGTATCTGCTGGCCAACGCGCCGATCTCACTGGTCGGGACGTACGCGTACGTGAACCCGGCGGTCGCCGTCTTCCTCGGCTGGCTGATCCTGAACGAGAGCCTGACCTGGCAGATCCTGCTCGGCGGCGCGGTGATCATCGTCGGGGTCGCGCTCGTGGTCACGTCGGAACGCCGCCGCACCTGACCATCGGGGCCGTCAGGGCCGTCGGCACGTCGGGCAAAAGGAAAGACCCGAGCCCACGAGGGACCCGGGTCTCCCACCGCTGCCGATGCGCGCGGCAGCGGGTCCGGCGCCGGTCGCGCCTTGCCCCGAAAAAACATGGCGCGAATCTCCGGCAATGGTTCCAACGATATTCCGATGTATCGTGGTATTGCCAATTCGGCGACCACCGAGCCCACCGACAACAATGTTCCGATTCACCGGGCATCCGTCACCCGCGCTGACTCAACGACGTACCCGGAGCTCGGTTACGGGTGCTTCTGTCTCAATTTCCGCTCGCTCTCCGCACCGTGCCGTTGCCGGTAAGTTGCCTGGTCAGCACGGTTTTCGTTGCTCTGTCAGGAAACTCATCACCAGGAAACTATGCGAGCCAACATGAGCGAAAAAAGTTGACGAAAAAGTTTGTAACCGGCCGTGCCAGGTGTCGTTAGCACTAAGACGAATCCGTCAAACCCGAAAGGAAACCTGGCATAATGCAGGTAACTCGCAAGATCGTCGCCGCCGCGGCGGTGGCGACCATCGCCACCCTCGGTCTGGCGACTGTCGTGAGCGCCAACGTTCTCGACGACACCCAGAAGAAGGCTCAGGACGCGGGCCTGGCTGACGCGGCGTCTGCGGCCAGCGGCGCTTACGGCGGCAACCACGGCTGGTACGGCGTGAAGCGCGACGGCAAGCTCGTCGCCCTCGACGACAACAACATCGGCCCGTTCCAGGCCTGCCACCTGTTCGGCTCGGGCACCGGCATCGGCGGCAACGTGCCGGCCGATGACATCACCGGCGTCGTGGGCTTCTTCAACAACGGCAACTCGGTCACCGCGGTCAAGACCTGCGAGCAGGGCAACGCGCAGACCAACCGCAAGTTCTACAAGATGGGTGACGACGGCGTCGTCTCCATGAGCCGCAACAACGTCGGCCCGTTCCAGGCCTGCCACAACGAGCTGTCGGCCACCGGCATCGGCGGCAACGTCCCGCTGACCAGCCTGGCCGGCGTTCTGGGCGCGTTCAACGACGGCAACTCCGTTGACACGCTGAAGACCTGCGAGCAGGACTCCGAGCAGAACAACTGACCCTCCCTGGTCAGTGATGCAGGACCCGAAAGAGCCACCTCGGTGGGGTGACTGACTTCGGAGCAACACGCAACAACCGCGGCGCCGGGAGCAAGCCTCACTCCTCCCGGCGCCGCTTCACGTCTGCCGCCGTCTATCTGGCGCCGTTCAGAGGTCGCGGAGGTCGACGCAGGAGCCGTTGGGAAGGTCGCGAGACAGCAGCGACCAGATGCCGGCGGCTGCGTCCTCTGGCGTCGTCAGGGCACCGGACTCTTCAAGAGCGTGGAAGCGGGCTACGGCGGGGAACGACTCCTCGTCGGTGGCGCGGATTTCCGCCTGCATGCCGGTGTCTACTACGCCTGGGGCCACCGCGATGACGCGGCAACCATCGACGGGCTGTTCCTGACCTACGGTGCGGACCCACTGCTCTACGGCTGCTTTGCCGGCGTTGTACGACGACCAGCCGGCGTACGCGGTCTTGGCCGCGCCGGAGGAGAGCATCACGAGGTGACGCTCGCAGGCGAGGTGGGCGGAGGCACGCAGGAACGCCGCACCCAGGACCTGCGGGGCGGCCGAGTTCAGCAGGACTGCTCTCGCATAGGCGTCCGGGTCGGTGCCGCCAGCGGGCCCGATGGGGGTGATGGTGCCCGCATTGTGGATGAAGACGACCCGCTCTCCGTCGTACGCCGCCAACTCCTGGGTGAAGTGGTCCTCGACACGGATCCAATCGGCGGGGTCCGAGAGGTCCGCCTTGAGGTGGTTCGGCGTACCACCTCGGCGGGAGATGTCGATGACTCTGGCGTCCGGGAACGGCACTGCCGCAGCGAGGGCGGCGCCGATCCCAGCCGAGGCTCCAGAGATCCAGACGAGTGCACTCACTCAGCGGGACCAGGTGCGGGCGACCTTGAGGAAGAGGTTGTTGGCTTCGGGTTCGCCGATGGTGACGCGGACGCCTTCGCCGGGGAACGCGCGGACGGAGACGCCCTCGGCCTGGACGGCCTCGGCGAACTTCACGGTGTCCTCGCCCAGGTCGAGCCAGACGAAGTTGGTCTCCGACTCGGGTACGTCCCAGCCGGCCGCACGCAGTTCGCCGACCACGCGGGTCCGCTCGACGATCAGCGCGTCGACCCGCTCGAGGAGCTCGTCCTCGACGGCCAGGGACGCGATCGCGGCCGCCTGCGCGACGTAGCTGACCCCGAACGGCAGCGCGCACTTCCGGATCGCGGCGACCACGTCCGGGTGCCCGATCGCGTACCCGACCCGGAACCCGGCCAGACCGTAGGCCTTCGAGAACGTCCGCAGTACCAGCACGTTCGGCCGGTCGCGGTACAGGTCGACACCGTCGACGACGTCGGTCTCCCGGACGAACTCGCGGTACGCCTCGTCGATCACGACCAGGACATTGCGCGGTACGGCGTCCAGGAAGGCGATCAACTCGTCCCGGCGGACGACCGGTCCGGTCGGGTTGTTCGGCGTACAGACCACCACGACCTTGGTGCGGTCGATGATCGCGGCCTCCATCGCCTTGAGGTCGTGGCGGGCGTCGGCGGTCAGCGGCACCTGGACGGACGTGGCGCCGGTCAGCTGCACCGCGATCGGGTACGCCTCGAACGATCGCCAGGCGTAGATCACCTCGTCACCGGCCGTAACCGTCGCCTGCAGCAGGTGGTAGAGCAGCGCGACCGATCCGGTCCCGACCGCGAGATCGCTCACCGGTACGCCGAACCGGTCCGACAGCGCCTCGAGCAGGTCGACGGCACCCATGTCCGGGTACCGGTTCATCTCGGCCGCGGCCGCGGTCGCGGCGGCGAGCACACCCGGGAGCGGCGGGTACGGGTTCTCGTTGCTGGACAACTTGTACGTCGGTCGGCCGTCGGTGCGCGCCGGCGGACGGCCCGGCTTGTAAGCCGCGACGTCGTCCAGGCAGGCGCGAAATCGAACCTCGTTGTCAGGGGTCATGTCCGCAGGTTAGTCCTTACCCCAACCCCAGAACCACCCTCGCCGGAGCGACCTCGCGCACATCGTTTGACTCCGAGTACGTCGAGCCTCAAACTGACTGATTGTCGGACAATCAGGAGATCTACACTGGGTCTCAACGGGTCAGGGAGGGTGTCATGGGACAGCCGCTGGAGTGGGGTCGTCGCTATCTGATGGTCCGGCCGGACCACTTCCGGATCGACTACGTGATCAACCCGTACATGTCGACGCAGGACCAGCCCGACCCGGCGCTGGCGCTGAAGCAGTGGGACTCACTGCGGCAGGCGATCATCGACGCCGGCGGCATGGTCGACGTACTGGCGCAGCGCCCGGACTCACCCGACATGGTCTACGCGATGAACCTCGGGCTGGCCGCCGCGGACGGTCGCGCGATGCTCTCGCACATGCGCTTCGAACCTCGCCGCAAGGAGTCGGTGAGCGCGGCGGAGTGGTTCACCGGGAACGGGTTCCGGCTCGACCGGACCGGCGGCGAGGGCGTCGGTCCGCACTTCGAGTCCGGCGACGCGTTCGTGTACGGCGACAGCCTGGTCGTCGGGTACGGACCGCGGACGGAGGCTGACGCGCTCAAGCACCTGGCGACCGGGTGGGACATCCGGGTCCGTGGGCTGCGGATCGCGCACGAGGGGATGTACCACCTCGACCTGCCGTTCTGCCCGGTGGACAGCACGCACGCGATGGTCTACCCGCCGGCGTTCGACGCCGCCAGCCAGGCGGAGCTGTCCGGGATCGTCCCGGAGCCGATCGTGCTGACCGACGAGGAGGCGTTCGCGTTCAGCGCGAACTCGATCGTGGTCGGCGAGACGATCATCATGCCGGCCTGCTCACCGCGGCTGCGGGACATCTTCACCGGTCTCGGCCTGCGGGTCGTCGTCCTGGACCTGACCGAGTTCCACAAGGGCGGCGGCTCGGCCCGCTGCCTCACGAACCCACTGGACTTCCCACTGGCTCCGATCACCGTCCCAGGCGGAGAGCTGGTCCTCCCCGCCTGACGACTACTTGCCAGTGGTCCAGATCAGGTCGAGGGTGTCAGGGTCCCAGCCGTTGCTCTGGATCCATTGCAGGGCTTTCTCTTTACCCGTGGCGGCGTAGACCTCCACGGCGACCGAGATGGCTTCGGGGTTCTTCGGGTCGGTCTTGGATGCGGCCTGGGTCGCCTCGAAGCCGTCGCCGATGTACGGAAGCTGGCTGATGACCGGGTACTTGGCCCGCAGCCGGTCGTTCATCTCGTCGAAGCGTTTACCGGCCTCCTGCTCCAGTTGCAGCTCCTGCTCGGGGTTCGTCTTGGCCCACTGCCGGCCCTCCGCGCTGTTGGCGTAGAGGTACATGTTGTAGCTGACCGCGTCGCCGGCCGCAGTGATCGTCGTGGAGTAGCTCTGGAAACCCCGGCGCGAGCCCGCCAGGGTGTGCTCGCCGGGCTTGACGTTGACCTCGCCGTTCGCCGGGATCTCGTGTCCGTCCAGGGTCAGCGTCAGGTCGCCCGGGATCGACTGCACGACGAGCTTCGTCTGGTCGCCGCCCGCGCCGCGGAGGAGCAGGATGCCGCCGATCAGTACGACGATCACCGCGAGCGCGACTGCGCCGATCAGGAACGATCGCCGGTTCTCCTCAAGCATGCCTGCAACCGTCCTTACTCAGTTCGCCGTCGTCGTCGGTGTGGTCCCGCCCTTGACCCGGAACACCCAGAAACCACTGGGTCCCACGCCGTACAGATTGTCCGCGGTCGGGACGTGCTGGCCGAGCGACCCGGCCGCCGAGTTCCACCCGTTGCCGTCGCCCCACGGACCGACATACAGGTACGTGTGGCCCGGTCCGTTCAGGATGTCACCTGGCTTCATCCCGCCCGGTGGCGTCGACTCCCAATGGTCGTAGATCTCCGGGTGGTCCAGCATGTACTGCCGCTGGGTGGGCGTGTACACGTTCGGGAACTTCGGGTCGGCGCCGCTCATGTGCAGCACGGTCGCGACGAAGCGCCCGCAGTCACTGTACGGAGTCTGACCGTTGGGGCCGTCGTTGTACTTCGCCATCGCTTCCACGTACTCGGGCTTGGCCGCGCTCGCATCGACGCTCCAGTGCGCATGCGGCCCCTGCGGCCACGCGAGGTTCTTGGCGACCATGGCGATGTTGCCGCTACCGGCACCGCAGCCGCTCGTGTCACCCGGCTTGCCCTGCGCCGGGGCCGAAGCCGCGAACGTGTCGAACACGTGCCTCGCGTTCGCCCTCCGCCGGTCGTACTCGGGGTCGTTCGGATTGAGGGTGAACCGCTCGAACTTCGAGGCGAACGTGAAGGCGGCGTCCTCGGGCGTCTTCGTCGCGCGCAGAGCGGGCCCGACGGCCGGCTCCGGCAGCGGACCCTTGCCGTTGATCTGCTTGTTGACGAAGTCGAGCTGATACGCCAGGGAACCGATGGTCTTGTCGTCGACGCCGGCGTCGCGGGACGGCTGGATCATCTTCTTGCCCGGATACCACTGGACGAGACCCCAGGCCCCCGGCTTGCTGATCGCATCGGCCGGTTGGGTCTTGGTTCCGGTGGGTGTGCCGTCGTTCAGCTTCAGCGGATCGACGCCCGACTCGCTGATCATGTTGCCGACGATGCCGGCGGCCTGTTCCTTGCTCCATCCGTTCTGGACGAAGTAGTTGAAGGCCTGCTGCTGGGCGTTGGCGCCGTCGAGGTCGGTGGTAGCGCAACTGCAGCCGCCGCCCCCGGAGTCGGAGGTGTCGGCTTCGAACGGGTTGCTCTCGGGCTTCTGGGTGGACCAGTCGCCGTTGCTCTCCTTGTCGACCCACATCTCGAAGTGCACGTGGGCGCCGCTCAGACCAGGCAGACTCTCGTCGCCGGAGCCCGAGGTGCCGATCTGGTCGCCGCGCTTGACCGTGTCGCCGAGCCCGCGGAAGAAATGGATGAACTTGTACCGGACCTCGACGTTCTCGTTCCGGATCCGGATGTCATCGCCCTTGGCGTACGAGATCTTGCCGTCGATGGACGCGTAGACCTTGCTCTCCTCGGGCACCTTGAAGTCCCACGCGTGGTGCGCCTCGGTGCCCGCATCCGGGTCTGCCTCGGCCCAGTCCTGGTCGATCTTGTGCTGGTCGGTCGGCCAGCCGAACATCGCCTGGTCCGGAGCGCTGGTCGTGCACTGCGCCGCGGCCTCGGAGGTGCCGGACAGCACGCCGAGCAGGAGCACCAGGACGATCAGCAGCGGGAGGAACAGCAACAACAGGAATCCGCCGACGATCGGCAGCACTTTGCTGGCTCCCACAATCGTGCTCCTCGCTCATTCGAGTGGACTCCCGCGCCGGTCCGCGGAGAGGGGCGGCCACTGAGCAAATGTTGCCCGAAAACCGGGTCATCATGTCGGAAGTTATCCACAGGCCGGGCAGCCAGGGCGGGGCGGGCGCGACAACGGGGCGGGACTGGACGAGAATCAGCCCATGTACGAACGGCTGCGGGTGGACCGCTCGACCACGGTGGACCGGGTGGTCGACGCGCTTCGTGCCGCCCTGTTCGCGGGTGACCTGGAGCCGGGTACGCCGCTCCGGGAGCAGCCGCTGGCCGAGGCACTGGGGGTCGCCCGGAGCACGATCCGTGAGGCGATGACCATGCTGGTCACCGAGGGCCTCGCGGTCCGCGAGCCGAACAAGGGTGTCAGCGTCGCGATCCTGCACCCCGACGCGGTGGCGGACATCTGCAGGGCCAGGTTCGTCCTGGAGTCGGCCGGTATCCGGGCCTGGTTCGATGCCGACGAGGCGGCCCGAGAGCGGGTCCGGGAGGCGATGCGGGTGTTCGCCGCCACCGCCAAGGACGGCGCCGACCCGGAGGCCTTGACCGAGACGCACCTCACCATCCACCGCAGCCTGGTCGCGTTGACCGGCAGCGAGCGGCTGATCGCCACCGCCGACTCGATCACCGGCGAGGCGCGGCTCGCCCTGGCGCGGGTGGACGCGCTGCGGCAGGACGCGCGCCAACAGGTCGCGTCCCACCGCAAGCTCATCCGCCTCCTCGAGCGCGGCGAGCTCGACGAATGCGTCGAGGAGCTCCGCCGTCACCTGGCCGGCGCCGAGGAGTCCCTCCTCGAAGCCATCGCGATGCCCCCGAGCTGACTCAGACCAGTCCGTCGGCGGTGACGTCGTACGTCGTTGTGCCGACTCGGAGACCGGTCAGTCGGGCGTCTGGGTCTAGGGCTGCGACCTGGGGGTTTGCGGTGACGGTGCCGTCGAGGGCTACCTCGATGCCGAAGATGCCCTCCAGGACCAGGCTGACCCATGCGCCGGACGACGAGCAGGACCAGTCGATCAGGTAGGGGAACTGCGGCGGAGACTTGCGTGCTCCCCCGGCCATCGCCGGCTGCGCCTCCTCGACGAAGTGCGCCTGCCCGCACGGACCCTGGTTAGCAGTACGCGCCAGACCGGGCAGCCAGTCCAGTAGTACGTCGCCCCGGCCAAGTGCGAAGAGGGCACGACCAGCGTCCGCCGGCCAGGCCGGGTACGCACCGTTCCACTGGTGGTCCGGACGGACGCTGAAGGCTGCATCAGCGTCGTACGGCGACAATGCGCGCATCCAGGTGGGCGTCTGCAGCTCCCGCTGGAAGAACGACACCATCTCGGCACACTGCGACTCCGACAGGTCGTCGGGCATCGTCGTACCAATGATGTTGAAGTCGTAGCAGTGCCGGACCGGGACTAGTGACCCGTCTGGTTGCCGCGCGTGCCAGAAGCCCTTGCCCTCGGCGTACAGCTCGTTGACATGGCCGGCTTGCGCGGACGCCTCCTTGCGCAGCAGGGCGGCACGGTCGGAGTCACCGGAGCGGTCTGCGATCTCGGCGGCGACTCGCATGCACCACACGTTGGCGGCGTTGAAGCTGGCAACCTCGTGCACGTAGCTGCTGACGCACTCCAGCAGGTTGTCGATGCCGCCGTAGTCGGCCAGCGCGTGCTCGCCGCGCAGGCCGCGCCACGCGGTCGCCCAGTCGTACACGTGCTCCCCGACCTGCTTCGGTCCCACCGGAGCGTCCAGGAACCCAGCGTCGCCGGTGAAGCGCACGTAGTCCCGCACCAGCCGGGTCATCGCGAAGTCGTTCACCGAGTACCACTGCCCGACCGGTCCGCCGGTCAGCCACTCGGTACCGAAGTGCTCGTGGATGTCCAGGTCGATCCAGTGCTCGATGTGCTTCCGCATCGGCTCCGGGTCCAGCAGGGCATGGGTCAGCGACGACAGGCTGTAGTCCCAGATGAACGTCGTGGTCTGCCAGTACCGCGGCATCAACGTGTCGTACGTCCGCCCGAGCACGCTGGCCGGGTTGTCCCGCCGGAACCAGATGACCCCGAGCACACCCCACCAATACAGCTTCTGCAGCGCCTCGTTAGACGTCTCCAGAACAGGCAGAGACCCACTAAACCCTTCACTAGAAGGGTCGAAGGCGTCGGCCAGCGCCATGTCCCACACGCCCTCCGCCACTGCGAGCACCGCGGGTACGTCGGCCACGCAGACGTCGAAGTGCTCGGTCGCCTCCTCCAGCGACCCGGCGAGCACATGCACGTAGTTCAGTCGCGCGTGCCCGGAGTCGTCCAGCTCGACAGTTGCCTCCAGCATCGCCCGGTCGACGACGGCCGGCACGTCCAGGCCCTGCACACTCACTGCGGACCCGGACTCCCCCGTTCCGACGACACGGCCGTCGACGGCACGCAACGTGTTCGGCTCCGACGGCGGCTCCGGCCGGAGCCAGCCCTTGTCCGACCGGGTCGCCGTGCTCTCGAGAGCAAGCCCGAGCCGAACAGTGCGTCCGGGAGTGCCAGAGACCTCCAGCTGTACGACGACCGCCGGGCGGCCCGGTGCGCACGCAGTGGTCGTCCGCAGGTGCAGGCCGTCCACCGTGGTCGACCGGACGACGCAGTCCGGGCGCCACACCACTTCCACAGTCCCGCCGTACGAGCGGGCCAGCCGGCCGTCGACGTACAGCTGGCCGGTGATGGTGTCGCCGTGTGAGTACGGCGGGAAGTTCACACTGCGGATCGCGAGGACGTCGTGGTCGACCTGCGCCGTACCCAGGAAGTTGGTCAGCCCGGGCGGGTTGAACATGTCGTCGTAGGTATGAGTGAGGACGTCGCTGGCCAGGTCGGCGCTGCGAGGGATGGTCATGGGGCCTCCCGGCCTGGACTGAGGAGTGGAGGAGCGAAGCGACTGGAACGACGAGGGAAGGCCGGGAGTTACAGCCCCATGACCCGCCGCGCCGGAGGCGCGGCATGAGCACTGTCATGAGGGGTCGGCCCAATCGGTGTTCGGGAGCAGGGGATACCAGTCCGGGCGAGCCGGATCGCGGTCGTAGGGATAGGGGCCGAGCTCGCGGAACAGTTCGGCGTACTCGGCCAGCTTGTCGCGGTCCAGCTCGACACCCAGCCCGGGTGCGTCCGGTACGGCGATCGCGCCGTCGACGTACGGAAGCTTGCCGCCGGCAATGATGTCGTCACGCAGGTGGTGGTAGTGCGCGTCCGCCGCGAACGACAGGTTCGGTACGACGGCGCCGAGCTGCAGCATCGTCGCGAGCTGGATCCCCAGCTCGCCGGACGAGTGCACGGCGACGCCGAGCTGGAACGTCTCGCAGACGCCGGCCGCCTTGATACACGGCCGGATGCCACCCCAGAAGGTGGTGTCGAGCAGGATCACGTCGACGGCCGGATCACGAACGTTGGCGGCGAGCTGCTCGAAGTTCACCACGACGGTGTTGGTGGCGAGCGGGATCGGAGTGTTCTCGCGGACCCGGCGCATCCCGTTCAGACCCCAGGTCGGATCCTCGAGGTAGTCGTTGTCGAGGTCGTCGATACCGCGGGCGAACCGGATCGCCTCCTCGACACTGAACGCGCCGTTCGGGTCGAACCGGACGCGGTGCCCGGGGAACGCCTCGGCCAAGGCACGAAAGACCTCGCGCTCGTAGTCCGGCGGGAACACGCCGCCCTTCAGCTTGTGCACGCTGAACCCGTGCTCGTCGACCAACTCCCGAGCATGCGCGACCAACTGCTCCGCGGTCCGGATCTCACCGGTCCCGTCGTCGTTCGGATGCCGGAAGAACAAGTAGCTCGCGAACGGCACCCGATCGCGAACCCTGCCGCCGAGCAGCTCGTGCACCGGTACGCCGAGTTCGCGCCCCTGCAGGTCGAGGCAGGCGAACTCGATTGCCGCCAGCAACTGAGTGCGGTTGTTGTACAGGCTCGCGGTCGGGTTGGCGAGCATCCAGCGCAACGCCTCGGTGCGCGCCGGGTCGTGACCGAGCAGGTACGGCTTCAGCCCGGTGACGGCGGCCTCGGCGCTCTGGCCGCCGCCACCCATTTCGCCGAGGCCGATCAGCCCGTTGTCCGCCTCGACCTCTACGACAGTCCGTACGAAGCGTCCCCAGTGCGCTCCGTTGCTGTGCCGTAGCGGCGCCTCGAGTGGGACAGTGACCGTGGTGGCGCGGATATCGACGATCTTCACTTCGCGTCCTCCGGCAGTACGACGGCCAGCCCGGCGGTCAGCCCGCCGTCGACCTTCACATCCGCACCGGTCACGAACGACGCGGCCGGCGAGGACAGGAAGTAGATGACCTCGGCAACTTCTCCGGGCGTCGCCACCCGGCCGAGCGGATGCGACCGGCCCCATTCGGCGACCACCTCGTCGGTCGACCGCCCGCCACCGAACTGCGCGGCGGACGTTCGCAGCATTGGCGTGTCGACGGAGCCCGGGCAGACCGCGTTCACCCGGATCCCGTCCGCGGCGTGATCGACGGCCATCGCCCGGACGAGGCTCAGCAAGGCGCCCTTTCCCATCGAGTACGCCGCGACGCTCGTCTGCGCGGCGTACGCCTGGACGGACGAGACCACTACGACACTGCCACCGCGCGGGAGCTTCGGGATGAACGCCTGGCAGGCGAAGAACACGCCGCCGACGTTGATCGCCATCACCTCGTCGAAGATCTCCGGTGAGGTGTCGACAACAGTCCCGTACCGCTGGACTCCCGCAGCACAAACCAGCGCATCCACCGCGCCGATCTCGGCCGCTGCAGATGCCAGCGCAGCCCGATCCGAAACATCTACCTGAACGCTGGTCACCCCATCACCAAGGTCTGCAGCATCACGATCGAGCGCAAACACCCGATCCCCCGCGGCGACAAATCGTTCGACAGCACCACGCCCGATCCCGGCAGCACCACCGGTGATCACGACTGTGCGGCTACTCATATACGTCCCTTTCAGAACTGACCGAGGGCTAGGCCTCGGGAGAAGAAGCGTTGGGCGGCAAGGAACAAGATCACGGTGGGAAGCGACACCAGCAGACCGCCGGCCAGCACAGTCGGCAGAGCGGCGCCGCCGTACGTGCTCTGCAAACCCGTCAGCGCAGGCATGATCGGCCGGACCGAATCCGACTGACTCAGCGTCAGCCCCAGCAGCAGGTCGTTCCACACGAAGGTCGCCTGCAGGATGAAGATCGCGGCCAGCGCCGCGCCCGCCATCGGCAGGTAGATGCTGCGGAAGATCCGGAACAACCCGCCGCCGTCCACCACGGCCGCCTCAAAGACGCTGCGCGCGATCCCGGTGAAGAAGTTCCGCATCACGAACGCCGAGAACGGCACGCTGATCGCGGTGTACACGATGATCATCCCGGCCCGCGTGTCGTAAAGCCCCGAGTTCGCATACCCCGAGAACAACGGCATCAGGATCATCTGCAACGGAAAGATCGTCCCGCCGAAGATGAACACGAACCACAGGAAGCCTCGCTTCAACCGCAGTACGACGATCGCGTACCCGGCCGCCGCACCGATCAGCACCGCGAGCACCGGCGCGATCACGCTGTACATCGTGGTCGCGACCAGCGTGTCGCCGAGCGAGGCCTTGCTCCACGCGTCCCCGAAGTTCGTGAACAGCGAGAATCCTGCTGGCTTCCACACCGTCTTGGCGTCGTACGAGTCGATCGGCTTGGACGCGTTCACCACCAGCAGGTAGACCGGCGCGAGCCAGATCAGTCCCAGTACGACGAGAACCGCGGTCTTAACCCTGCTCACGCGATTCCCCCAACTGGTAGCGCAGATAGAGGATCGAGGCCGCGAAGGTGACCAGGCTCAGGAACAGCGCGATCGCCGCACCCTGGCCGTAGTCGTTCAGCACGAACGTCTCCTTGTACATCGACAGCGCCAACGTCTCGGACGACGTACCCGGGCCGCCCTGCGTCATCACCCACACCACGTCGAACGTCTTCAGGCTGCCCACGATCGACAGTCCGATGACCACTGTGGTGATCGGCCGGAGCTGCGGCCACAGGTGATGCCGGAAGAGACTGAACCCTTCCGCTCCATCCAGCTTGGCCGCCTCGAGCGGCTCAGCCGGGATCGACTGCAGCCCGACGACGAACAGCAGCGCGTTCACGCCGGCCGCCTGCCAGGTGACCGCCACGATCATCATCAGCGTGTTGCCCGGACCAGCCTGCAGCCATCCGGTGTGCGCACCCGGCAGCCCGAAGAACCCGAGCGCCTGACCCAGTGCGCCGTCCGGCTGCAGGACAAAGCCCCAGATGACGCCGACGGCCACACCGGAGATCGCATACGGCAGCAGGAACGGCAGCCGCAACCACGTGCCCCACTTGTGTCCATACGTCAGTACGGCGACCAGTAGGCCGAGCGCTACCGGCAGCGTGACCATTCCGACGACCCACAGCAGCGTGTTGACCAGTGCCCCGACCAGATCGGGGTCGCTGAACATCGCCTTGTAGTTGGCCAGCCCGGACCACGCCGGCGACGCCAACCCGTCGTACTGCGTGAAGCTGACGTACGTCGTCCACAGGAACGGCAGGTACAGCAGCAGTGCGACCACCGCGGCGGCAGGCAGCCCGAACAGCGGCGCCATCCGGGCGCCGGTCCGATCCGGGCGCTGACTGCTCGCCCGGACCTTGACCGGCGGCCGCTCGATCGTGGAAGTCACTTCTGCTTGGCCCAGTACGCGTCCGCCTCGGCCTGGATCTTCTGCAGGCCCGGCATCGGGTCACCCGGCTTGGTCACGAACGCGCCGAACACCTCGAGTGCCTTGTTCGCAACGGGTACGGGCGTCGCTTCGAACCACCTGTTGATCAGCCGGTACCCGTCGCCGCCGACGTCCTTGTTCAGCGTCGCCAGGCCCGGGTCCTTGACCTCGGCCTTCGGGTTGAACGACAGGTCGCCGCGGGAGTTCGCCCAGGCGGTCTGCGCCTGCGGCGTGACCCACCAGTCGGTCCACTTCTTCACCGTCGAGGCGTGGTCACTCGCCGCAGCCGAGCAGACCGGGCCGGTCTCGAAGATCATCGACGTCTTCGGCAGGGCCGGGTTCACGTTCGGGATCACGAAGAAGTCGTAGTCGGTGCCGGCCTTCATCTTCAGCGTGTTCAGGTTGCCGCTGAACCAGGTGCCGAAGTTGATCATCGCGACGTCGCCGTTCTTCAGCTGCGCCTGCGGCTCGGTCTTCGACCCCGGGTCACTGAAGTACCCGGCGTCGATCATCTTCTTCCACTCGTTCATCACGTCGACCACGCCAGGATCGGTGTACTTCGCCTTGCCGGCCGCGAGCCGGTCGTAGAGGTCCGGGTCCTTGCCGGCCAGCAGCGTCTCGAACCAGACGAACGAGAACAGGATGTTGGTCTGGTAGAACGGCTTCACGCCGATCGCCTTGACCTTGTCGGCGGCCTGGGTCAGCTCGGCCCACGTCTTCGGCTTCTCGGTGATGCCGGCCTTCTTGAAGACGGCCTTGTTGTAGTACATCACCCAGTAGCCGGCGTTCAGCGGGACGCAGTACTGCTTGTCGTCGTAGGTGAAGTACTGCTTCAGCTGGGCCGGGACGTTGCCGTCGGCAATCGCCTTGGTCCACTGGTCGGTGGTCTCGGCGACGAGCTTCTGGTCCACCAGATCCTGAAGCTCCTTGCCGGTGTGCCAGCTGAACAGGTCCGCCTTCTCCTTGGTCCGGAACGAGGACCGGATGAACGCGGTGTAGGTGTTCGAGTCGGAGTACCCGACCGGCTCCATCCCGACGCCGATGTCCTTCTTACTCGCCGCACCGACCTGGGTGAACGCGTCCTTCCAACCACCCTTGTCGTTGTAGAACTTCAGCGAGTCGACCGGCTTGTCAGCGCCGCTCTTGGCGGCACCCGCTGCGCCGCCGCCTCCACAGGCGGACAGTGCAAGCGTGCCGGCGATCACCAGGGCAGCCAGCGCCTTGCGGTTGATATTGCGTTGCATTGGTGCGTCCTTCCAGCTCAGGGATGCTGAAGTCGTTGGTTGATGACGGCCAGTACGCCGTCGAGGTGCTCGCGGGTGAGCAGTTCGGCGAGGTCTGAGTCGCCGGACTGGACTGCGTCGTAGATCGCGCGGTGCTCGTCCAGGTCGGCCTGCCGGTCGCCGTGGATGTGCAGGATCTCCAGCTGCTCCCGTGCGTTCACGACGGTCACCGACTCGACCACCTCGGCCAGGGTGGCGTTGCCGGACGCCTGTGCCAGTGAGCGGTGGAAGTCCATGTTCACCTCGGCCAGCCGGGCATGGTCGCCGGAAGCGATCAGCTCGGCCGCAGTGGCAAGGTCCCGCGCCATCTGCTCGAGTGCGGCCGCATCGCGCGTGTTGGCGGCCAGTGCTGCAACAGGTGGCTCGATCAGTGCGCGTGCCTGCAGTAGCTCGACCAAACGGTCCGCACTCGGTGCCAGCGCCAGGGGGTTCGCCAGGACGAGCCGGCCGACGTTAGGACCGACGTACACCCCAGAGCCGTGCCGGAGCTCCACAGCACCGGTTGCCTCCAGTCGACGGAGCGCCTCCCGGACGGTGGGTACGGCGACCTTGAACCGCTCGGCCAGCGACCGTACGGACTCGAACTGGTCGCCGACCGACAGCTTCCGGTCGGCGATCAACGCGAGCATCGATGTCGCCAGATCGTCCAGCAGACTCCGGCGTACGACGCCACCCGACGTACTCACTTGGCAGCCGCCAGAGTGACCGACAGGAACCGCGGCCGGTAGATGCTCACGTCGCCGTACAGATCGTCGCTGACGAGGCTGTTGACGTTGTAGCTGACCAGGAGCTCGTTGCCGCGACGCAGCTCCGGGTGCTCGTGGGAGTTGTAGGTGATGATGTTCCCGCTGGTCTCCGGCGTCTGGTACATCTCGACCGGCTTCACCCACGGACCTGTCGGCGAGCAGGAGAAGTACCCGACGACGCGCTTGCTGAACAGCTCTGTGGTGTCGTGCGTGACCAGCAGATAGCCGTCCTTGAAGTTGGTAACGCTGTGCTCGTTGGCCACGCCCTCGAGCACCCGGGCCGACGCGGCCTCGTCGGACGACCAACTGGAGCCGGTCCAGTACTCCCACGGCTTCGCGGTCAGGTCGTCACCACGAACCCTGGCGACGTGCTGGTACTTCGAGGAGCCCAGGTCCTCGACGCCGTAGATGTAGGTGTACCCGTGGTCCCGCAGCAGCCAGCCGGACCACTGCACGTTCGCCGCGGACGGGATCGGCGTGAGGCTCTTGAGCTTGAAGGTCTTGCTGTCGAACCGGGCGAGGTAGTTGCTGGCCCAGTGCCAGTCCCACTGACCTGTCCCGGTCTTCACGAAGCGGAGCGCCGTCACGTCGAGGTCGCGGCCGCCGTGGCTGGTCTGGGCGGCTCCGATCCAGTACCAGCCGTCGGACGGCGGCGGGATGAGTGCCGTCGGGCTGGTCGCCGTACCGCCGGTGACCGTCTTCAGCTGACTGCCGTGCTGGACCACGATCGAGTTGTTGACGAACGGCGCTGTCGTCGGGCGACTGCCGTCCGGGTTCACCGGGCCGAGGAACGTGTCGGAGAAGATCCACGCCGTACGCCCACCGCTGAGCGAGACGGAGTAGGTGCTGTCCGCTCCCGTCCACCCCTTCCCGGTGTTGCTGTACGCGTTCAGGAGCCCCTCGGGCGCGACGTGCGGCGTCGTCTGAGCGGTCCAATTGGTCCGCACGGCGCTGCAGCTCGAAGGGGTGGCGGAGGCGGCAGGAACACCAAGACCTGCTGCCGTGAGAGACAACGCGACAACCGCAACCAGTGGGCGTGACATGAAAATGATCAGATCACTTGGTCATTTTCCCTGTCAAGTGCCAGGGTTGGATCAGGGTGTGTACCGAGCTTGGTGCTACCGGGTGAGTGGGAGGATCGGGGCATGAAGAACTTGATCATCAGGTTGCTGGCCAACGCGGTCGCGCTGGCGGCGGCGAGCTGGCTCGTCTCCGGCATCACCCTGCAGGGCGCGACCACCAGCCGACGGGTGCTCACGCTGCTGATCGTGGCCGCGATCTTCGGGATCGTGAACGCGATCGTGAAGCCAGTCGTGAAGGTGCTGTCCTTCCCGCTGCTGATCCTCACCCTCGGTCTGCTGACCTTCGTGATCAACGCCCTGATGCTGTGGCTGACGTCCTGGATCACCGGCAAGCTCGACGTCCAGTTCCACGTCGCCGGCTTCTGGGCCGCGCTGTTCGGCGCGCTGATCATCACCGTCGTCGGCATGATCATCAACGCCGTCCTCCCGGAGAAGGCCGAAGTCCACTAGTGCAGCACGTCGAGATCGTCTGCACCGGGAACATCTGGCGCCCCGACGCGGGTACGACGGCAGCACGCACCGGGCCCGTCAGTTCCGGCGGAACTGGGACCGGGACCTGGTCCTGGCGATGGACTCGGGTCACCTTGCGACGCTCGGCGGCGAGGCGCGGCTGTTCGCGGCAGACGACGTACCGGATCCGTACTACGGCGGGGACGACGGCTTCGACGAAGTCCTTGCGCAGATAGAGAAGGCGGCCGACCAGTGGGTCGGCCGCCTCAGTTCTCAGGCCTGACCGATCTCCGACTTCAGGCCGGTGAACCAGTCGACGGTCGGGTCGAACTCCTTGCCGCCGGCGATCCGCGGGAACTCGATCGCGCGCAGCTCGTCGCCGCGCTCCTCGTCGTGGCCGACGACACCGCTCTCACCGCGCAGCGCCGCGTCGACGGCGTAGTCGGTGCACTCCTTGATCAGGGCGAGGTCGCGGTCGTTGGACGCGGCCGAGCGGCTGAAGTACCCGCTCTTCTGCACCATCGTCTTCTCGGCGCCGATCCGCTCCGCGAACTGCTTCGCGAACCAGGCGCCCGGGTTGATCGTGTCCAGCTTGACGTGCCCGAACGGGTCGCGCGGGACGTCCTCACCGCGAGCCTCCAGCTCGGCCACGATCGACGGCACGCCGGCGCCCTCGGACAGGAAGATGTTGACGCAGTCCTCCTCGTCCATCACCTTCCGCAGCCGCTCCGCCTCCGCGTCCAGATCGATCGTTGCCTCCGGCACGTACACCGCGTGCACCGACCAGCCGCCCTTGTCCAGGCCGATGCCCGGGTTCCACTCCTGCTCGTCGACCCACTGCTGGTACGCCTGGGCCGTTGCCGCGGTCAACCATCCGCAGTTCCGGCCCATCACCTCGTGGACGATCAGCATCCGCGGATTCGAGCTGTGCTCGCCGATGATGTTGCGGGCGAACAGCGCGCCCTGCTCGGCCGCGGTCCACGCGCCCAGGCTCTGCCGGATCGGGATCACGTCGTTGTCGATGGTCTTCGGCAGGCCGACCACGGTCAGGTCGTAGTCGTGCTCGTGCAGGTACGCCGCCAGGTCCGCAGCGGTCGTATTCGTGTCGTCACCGCCGATGGTGTGCAGTACGTCGACACCGTCCGCGACCAGCCGCTCGGCGGCGACCTGGAGGGCGTTCTGCCCGTCCTGGATCAGGCCGCGCTTGACCAGGTCCGCGGTGTTGGTCAGCTTCACCCGGCTGTTGCCGATCGGGCTGCCGCCGAACTTGTGCAGCAGGGACGCCTTCTCCCGCACCTCCGGCGTCACCTCGAGGAACCGGCCGCTGAGCAGACCGTGGTACCCGTTCAGGTAGGCGATGATCTCGACGTCGGGCGCCACCTCCGTGTAGCGCTCGATCAGCCCGCCGACGGCGGATGACAGGCAGGGCGCGAGCCCGCCGGCGGTGAGCAGGGCAACTCTGCGGACAGACGAGTCGGCAGCCATGGTCCAGGTCCTTCCGGGAGCGTCGCTGAAGTCGCCCCCAGACTAGTGATGGAGACCACCATGGGGAGTGGTCGGGGCTACCTGAGCGGGACTGATCGCGGCGGCACCGGTGTGGAGACGATGAACGAACTCGTCGTCTGCCCGTGCACCAAGAACTTGTCCAGGACGTCCTCGAGGGCAGCGATCTCGGCGACCTGGACGCGCATCAGGAAGCAGTCCTCACCGGAGATCCGGTGGCACTCGACGACCTCCGGCGTACGGCCGGCCAGCTCGATGATCTTCGGGATCTGGTTCGGTCCGGGACGCAGCCGCACCCAGGCCGCAACCGGCAGGCCGAGCGCAGCCGGGTCGACGTCGAGGCGGTACCCACGGATCACGCCCGACTCCTCCAGCCGCGTAACCCGCTCCCGAACCGTCGGCGTGGACACCCCGAGCCGGCGGGCGAGCTCGGTGGTCCGCAGCCGAGGATCCGCAGTCAGCTCATCCAGGATCCGATTATTGAGATCATCCAGCACTTGGCTTTTCGTTTCGGTAAGCAAAATGCCTCCTAGGCTCCGATCTGCCATGGAAACTCGCAGACTCCGTTCCTACTGTAGTGACCGTGACAACCCTCGCAGAAGCTCCGCCCCGAACCGGCCTCGCCACCGGCGCCGCCGCGATCACGGTCGTCCTGTGGGCCTCGTCGTTCGTCGCAATCCGCCACGTCGGCACCGAGATCTCCGCAGGCGCCCTGTCGCTGGCCCGGCTCGGGCTGGGCAGCATCTTCCTCGGCGCCCTCCTCTTCACCCGTCCGCGGCCGGCAGCGACCGTACGCCGATGGCCCGCCCGGCGGGACTGGCTTCCGCTGATCGCGTGCGGCGTGCTCTGGTTCGGCGTCTACAACCTGACCCTCAACGAGGCCGAGCGTCGTCTCGACGCCGGTACGTCGGCCATGCTCGTCCACATCGCCCCGCTCCTTATCGCCGTACTCGCGGGCCTCGGCCTCGGCGAGGGCTTCCCGCGGCAACTGGTGATCGGCAGCCTGGTCGCGTTCGCCGGCATCGTCGTGATCGGTACGTCGACCTCCAGCGGACGCGCCGAGACCTGGGGCGTCGTCCTCTGCATCATCGCCGCGATCTCGTACGCCGTCGGCGTGGTCACGCAGAAGCCACTGCTGAGCCGGCTGCCTGCCGCTGAGGTCACCTGGCTCGCCTGCACGATCGGTGCGGTCGTTTGCCTCCCCTTCGCGCCCACGCTGGTCGAGGAGCTCCGTACTGCGGACGCGGCGACCATCTGGTGGGTCGTGTACCTGGCCGCGTTCCCCACCGCTCTTGGCTTCACCACGTGGGCCTTTGCACTCCGGCGTACCAGCGCGGGCCGGATGGGCGTGACGGTGTACGCCGTGCCGGTTATCGCGATCGCGCTCGGCTGGCTGTTCCTAGGTGAGACCCCTGCCGTCCTTGCGTTGGCCGGCGGGGCGCTGTGCTTGATCGGAGTAGCAATCTCTCGGAGGACCGCATGAAATTCGGAGTGTTCGTACCGCAGGGCTGGCGGATGGATCTGGTCGAGCTCGCCGACCCTGTCGAGCAGTGGGAGGCCATGACCGCCGTGGCCAAGGCAGCCGACGCAGGGCCGTGGGATTCGATCTGGCTGTTCGACCACTTCCACACGGTGCCTGAGGAGGTCCGGTCGACTGTCTTCGAGGTGTGGACGACGACGGCCGCTCTGGCTCGTGACACGTCGCGGGTCAAGCTCGGCCAGCTGGTCGGCTGCAACGGGTACCGCAACCCGGCACTGCTCGCCAAGATGGCCGCCACGGTGGACGTGGCCAGCCACGGGCGCGTGTACGCCGGGATTGGAGCCGGCTGGTCGGAGACCGAGTGGAAGGCCTACGGCTACCCCTGGGCGAGTCAGCGGGAGCGGATGGGTTCGTTCGCCGAGTCTGTCGAGCTGCTCCACCGGTTGTGGACCGAGGACGACGTGGTGTTCAACGGGAAGTACCACTCGGTCGACAAGCCGTTCGTCGAGCCGCGTCGCAAGCCGAAGCTCTGGATCGGTGGCGGCGGTGAACGCGTCACATTGCGACTAGTTGCAAAGTACGGCGACGCCTGCAACTTCGGCACCGGGCGTGTCGACGTGATCAAACGGAAGCTCGACATCCTCCGTCAGCATTGCGAGGAGGTCGGCCGCGACTACGACGAGATCACCAAATCGACCAGCCTGAACGTGTTCCCGATCGAGGCCGGTGCTGATCCGGAGACTGCGACTGCCAAGGCACGCGGGCGGTACAGCCTGGATGAGTTCAGGGACATCGGCTCCGGCGGGACGTCCCACGTGCAGGCGGACGTCATCACGACGAAGGAGCTCAGCGAGCACGTGGAGCAGCTGGCCGAGGCCGGGGTCGACTACGTGATCTCTTACATCCCCGGGGTCGCGTACGACCACGAGCCGATGCAGCGGTTCGCGGAGGACGTCGTACGGCAGTTCAGCTGATTGATCGCAGGTGCTGGTGGATCCCGTCGTACGCCGTGACCGGTGGGAGTAGCCGCTTCGGGATCTTGGTGACCACGCTGTAGTTGGCGTCGACCACGTTGGCCAGTGGGACCTCGCTGATCTGGCTGAGCAGCTGGTACGCGTCCAGCTTGTCCAGGCCGTAGAGCGAGCCGAGCCAGTTGACCATGTCGACCTGGCCGGCTCGCCACGCGTCTTCGAGCGGTCGGCTGGACCCGACGACAGCCAGGTAGTCGTCGTTCTCCAGCCGCGGCCAAACCGGTCCGGGCGTCTTGAGCAGGTCGACGATCAGTACTACGTTCATCGCGCCCTCGACCGCGGTCCCGCAGGACTCACCTTCGCCCTGGCGGTAGTGACCGTCGCCGACCGAGAACAATGCGCCCTCGACGTTGACCCTGAGGTAGCACGTCGTACCAGCGCGCATCTCTGGCGTGTCCATGTTGCCGCCGAACACATCCGGCACCAGCGCTGACCGGACCTCACCTGCGGCCGGCGCGACCCCGACCGTGCCCAGCATCGGCTCCAGCGGCAGGGCGACCTCCAGGTCGCTGCCCTGTGCCTGGAATCCGACGGTCTGCCGAGCGGTGTCCACCTCGTAGATCCAGGTCCGCTCCGGCAGCGGGTCCTGCAGCGTGGCGGTCCGGTCGGTGCTGGTGAGTCCACCGAAGAACGGGATGGTCGCCGAGGCGCCCCAGCTCCGGGCAGGCGTCAGCTCGACGAAGTGCAGCACCAGGGTGTCCCCCGGCTCGGCGCCCTCCACGTAGAACGGCCCGGTCTGCGGGTTGACGAACGGCATCGTCAGCGAGGCGCTCGCCAGGTCCGTCGTACTGCGGAGGCTGCCGACGAACGCGTCCTCGGTCCACAGCCGCAGCAGGGTCCCTGGCTTGACCCGGCGTACCGGTGGGACACCACCGAAGGTCCAGGCGAGATCGGCGGGTTCCGGGGTGAATTCGAGGACGTCCACGAACTGCAACTTAAGGTGTGCAGGAGGTGTTGTGCGAGCGATCAGCGGGTTCTCAGGCGATTCTCACAGAAGCGACTTACTCTCGGTTGCGGAACTTCGAGCGGAGCGGGGCAGACGATGCGGGTACTGGTGGTGGACGACGACCGGGCGGTCCGGGACTCGCTGCGCCGTTCGCTGGAGTTCAACGACTTCGAGGTGGTGACCGCGTCCGACGGCGCCGAGGCGCTCGCGGTGATCGGCAACGTCGAGCCGGACGTCGTGGTGATGGACGTGATGATGCCGCGGCTGGACGGGCTCGAGACCACCAAGGCCTTGCGGGCTGCGGGCAACAATGTGCCGATCCTGGTGCTGACCGCGCGGGACGCGGTCGCGGACCGGGTGGACGGCCTCGACGCCGGCGGCGACGACTACCTGACCAAGCCGTTCGCGCTGGAGGAGCTGCTGGCCCGGCTCCGCGCGCTCCTGCGCCGCAGTACGACGCCTGGCGAGGGCGGCCAGCGCGGCGAGGTGCTGCAGTACGCCGACCTCGTGGTTGACGTGGACGCGCACGAGGTGCACCGGGGAGACGTCGCGATGCAACTCACCCGGACCGAGTTCTCGCTGCTCGAGCTGCTCATCCGCAACCCGCGCCGCGTGCTCGAGCGCGCGGTCATCCTGGACGCGGTCTGGGGCTACGACTTCCCGACGACGGCGAACTCGCTCGAGGTCTACATCGGCTACCTGCGCCGCAAGACCGAGGTCAACGGTCTGCCGCGCCTGATCCACACCGTCCGCGGCATCGGGTACGTGCTGAGAGACACCCCACCGTGAGCGAGCAACACCCCGACGGCTTCCCGTCGTACGCCGGACGACCGCAACCGCAACAACCCGCAGAACCTGTTGTCAAGAGCAACGGAAACCGGGTGGCGGCGACTGCTGCCCGCACCCAGAGCTGGTGGAACGAATCCCTCCACAAGCTCAGCCTGCATGCCCGCGTGACGCTGCTCGCCGCGGTCGCGGTCGGTCTGGCAGTGGCGATCGTGAGCATCGCGGCGTACATGACTGTGCGGCAGCAGATGTACCAGAACCTCGACAACAGCCTCACCGAGCGCGCTGCCTCGGCGGCGAAGAAGGGCGTGCTGACCGACCTCACGATCCTGCAGGGTGTTCCCTCCGACGCTCTCGGTCTGAGTGACATCCGCGTGGGCGTGATCAGTGCGGACGGGCAGCAGTTCGGGCCGCCGAACAGCCTGCTGCCGCCGATGGGCCAGGACGAGCTCCAGGTAGCGCGAGAGCAGGGCAACGAGGCAAACCTGCGGACTGTCGGCGTACGCAACGGCGGCTCGCACTTCCGCGTGGTCGCTGTCCCCGCGAGCTACTGTCCGGCGACACTGAGCCGGGCCTGTCAGGCAGAACCGGAGAACTACCTGCAGCCCGGGGCTTTGGTCGTGGCTCAGTCGCTGGGACCGATCGACGAGACGCTTCACAACCTGGGCGTAGTGCTGTGGGCGTTCGGGCTGATCGGTGTCATCGGTGCCGCGTTGGCCGGCAACGCGGTTGCGCGATCCGGTCTGCGCCCGTTGGCGCGGCTGACCGGTGCAGCTGAGCACGTCGCGCGGACCGAGGACCTGAAACCGATCCCGGTAGGCGGCACGGACGAGATCTCCCGCCTGGCCGTGGCATTCAACGCGATGCTTGGAGCCCTCGCACAGTCCCGCGACCGGCAGCGCCGGCTCGTAGGTGACGCCGGGCACGAGCTGCGGACTCCGCTCACCAGCGTCCGTACCAACCTCGATTTGCTCGCCCAGGCGGACAAACGCGGCGGACTGCGGCCTGAGGACCGTCAGCAGCTACTGGACGACGTACGCGCGCAGATGGACGAGCTGACCACGCTGATCGGTGACCTGACAGAGCTGGCCCGCGACACCCCGCAGGTGCGCAACGCCGAGCTCATCGAGGTCTCCAACCTCGTTGAGGACGCGGTGATGAAGGTACGCCGCCGCGCACCCGGACTGGAGTGGGACGTCCAGATCACGCCGTTCCCGGTCTGGGGTGACGAGCGCCTCCTCGGGCGTGCCGTCACCAACCTGCTCGACAACGCGGCGAAGTACAGCGTCCCTGAGGGCGCGGAGCAGCGCAGCGACGGACAGCCGGTAGGGCACGTGACAGTACGTCTGCTGGACGGCGTACTCACGGTCACAGACTCCGGCCCCGGCATAGCTGAGGCCGACCTGCCACATGTCTTCGAGCGCTTCTACCGCTCCAGCGAGGCCCGCAGCCGTCCTGGATCGGGCCTGGGGCTGGCCATCGTCAAGCACGCGGCCGAGCAGCACGGCGGCATGATCTACGCCCGCAACGTCCCCGGCGCAGGAGCCCAGTTCACCCTCTGGCTCCCCCACGCCGCCACGCAGACCCGTTGACAGCGACCTGACAGGTCCTTCAGGGGATCTTCACGGAGTTCTTCGGTCACTCCGAGCGGATCTTCAGGGCCCTCTCAGGTCCGGCGGACAAAGTACCTGCCATGACCGAGAACCAGCCGCCGCAGCAGCCGCAGAACCAGCCCGGCCAGAACCCCCAGGGTCCGCAGAACCCGCTGGGTTCACAGGGGCCGGAGCGGACGCAGCAGTTGCCGATGTATGGGCAGCATCAGCAGCAGCAGTTCGCGCCGCAGGGTGGTCAGCCGGGTGGGCAGCACGGGCAGGACTCGGGGCGGCAAGGGCAGTACCCCTCAGGTGGTGGTACTTACCCGCAGTTCGGGCCGGGGACGCATCAGGGGACGTCTCCGGGCCCGAACTGGCCCTTCGGCCCGCAGCCGCCCACTGGGGCTACAGCGACCAAGGAGAAGCCGAAGCGGCGTGCAGGGCTGGCAGTGGTGGCGCTGGTGGCGCTGCTGGTCGGCACCGCGGGTGGCGTCGGCGGCGCGGCGGTCTACTCGGCCACCAACGACCACAGCACGAACACCCCGTCGGTGACCGCACCGCTGAACGGCAACCAGGCGGCTCCCGCCTCGGCGCCGGACGGCTCGGTGCAGGCCGCCGCGGCGAAGGTGCTGCCGAGCGTCGTCAAGATCGCGGTCGCGACGTCGCAGGGCGCGGCGACCGGGTCCGGCATCGTGATCAGCAAGGACGGCCTGATCGTCACCAACAACCACGTGGTCACCGGCGCCGGGCAGGGCGCGTCGATCAGCGTGATGCTGAACGACGGCCGGACCGTAACAGCCACGGTCAAGGGCACCGACCCACTCACCGACCTCGCCGTGATCCACGCCAACGCGACCGACCTGACCCCGGCCTCACTCGGCCAGAGTGGGAAGCTCGCGGTCGGGCAGGGCGTGGTCGCGATCGGCTCGCCGTTCGGCCTGGAGGCGACCGTGACCAGCGGAATCGTCTCGGCGCTGAACCGCCCGGTGACGTCCGGCGACGAGCAGCAGGACAGTACGACGGTCTTCCCAGCAATCCAGACGGACGCCGCGATCAATCCGGGGAACTCCGGCGGCGCCCTGATCGACCTCGCCGGCCAGGTGGTCGGTATCAACAGCGCGATCAAAACCGCCGGCGGATCGGGACAATCCGAGGGCGGCAACATCGGCCTGGGCTTCGCTATCCCGATCGACCAGGCCAAGCCGATCATCGACGAGCTGGTGGCCAAGGGCAAGGCCACGCATGCGCGGCTCGGTGTGACGGTCGGCGACGCGCAGTCCTCCGACGGGCTCACCAACGGAGCACGCCTAGGCGAGGTCACGTCCGGCGGTGCGGCGGACAAAGCCGGTCTGCAGTCAGGTGATGTGGTCACCGCTGTGGACGGCAAGGCGATCGCGTCAGGGGACGCGTTGGTCGCCGCAGTCCGTTCGCACCGCCCGGGCGACCAGGTGAAACTCACCGTCACCCGCAGCGGCAAGTCCCAGACCATCGACGCCACCCTGGGCTCCGACAACGGGAACCCCACCGGCTGACCAAGCGTCTACCCCAAACCGGGACTGCGCCGCCCACCGAGCGGCGCAGTCCCCTTTGTCTGTGGCCCGACGGCTGGGCTAGGTTCCGGGCATGGATCTCTACGCGGCGCGGCCGCCCATCGCGGCGGACGAGCGGACGCAGTTGATCGGCTGGCTCGACCTGCAACGGATGCTGGTACGCCGGAAACTCGAAGGGCTGGCGTCCGCCGACGAGCATCGGTCCGTATTCCCCACGTCGCCGCTGATGACCCCGGCTGGGCTGGTGTCGCACCTGCGGTGGAACGAGCATCTCTGGTTCCACGCCGTCTTCCTCGACGAGCCGGCGGACAACCCGGTCTTCCAGAAGGAGCCGAGCAGCGCCGACTGGCGGGTGGACGGCGTACCGCTGGCACGGCTGCTGGACGAGTTCGACGCGCAGTGGGCGGACTCGAACGAGATCACCGCCGCCCACGCGCTGGACGACGTCGGAGAGGACCCCGAGTTCCAGCCGACGTTGCGATGGATTCTGATCCACATGGTCGAGGAAACCGCGCGGCACGTCGGGCAGCTCGACACCATGCGCGAGCTGCTCGACGGTGAGACCGGGTATTACTAGATCTCATGGAGATCCGGCGGGCAGGTGAGCGGTTCCGGACTGCGAGTGGGTGGCTGGAGTCGTGGCATTCGTTTTCGTTCGGGGCGGACTACGACCCGGCGAATGTCGGGTTCGGGTTGTTGGTGGCGCACAACGACGAGACGGTTGCTCCTGGCACCGGGTTTGAGACGCATCCACATCAGGACCTGGAGATCGTCACCTGGGTACTGCGGGGTGCGCTGGCGCACCGTGATTCGGAAGGGAACAGCGGCCTGGTCTACCCGGGCCTGGCCCAGCGGATGAGTGCCGGCTCCGGGATCCAGCACTCGGAGTGGAACGACGGCGGCGAACCGGTGCACTACGTCCAGATGTGGGTGCGGCCGGAGGCGTTCGATCTGCCGCCGTCCTACGAGCAGGCGGAGTTGGACCTGACCACGGGTGAGCTGATCCCCGTCGTGTCGGGGCTGGCCAAGCACGCCTCGAGTACGGCGATCCACCTCAACCAGCCCCAGGCCGGGATGTCGGTCGCGCGACTCATGCCGGCGCAGGCGGTCGAGCTGCCGGCAGCGCCGTACCTGCATCTGTTCGTGGCGAGCGGTACGGCCGAGCTCGAGGGCGCCGGTGAGCTGGGCACCGCGGACGCTGTGCGAATGAGCGACTCAGGCGGGCGTCTCACCGCCGGGCCGGGTGGCGCCGAGGTGCTCGTCTGGGAGATGTACTAGTCGGCCTGCTCGCTCATGGTCCAGACGTGGCGTAGGGACTGGCCGGCTACGCCTTCGGGGTTTTGGGCGAAGCCTTCGACGAACTGGCTCATGTGTTGCTGCCAGCGCTGGTCGGTCGGGTCGTCGCGCAGGTAGGCGACCGCGGCCTCGAAGTCGTCGGACACGACCAGGTGGAACAGGTCGCGGCCGCTGCGCCAGATCGACCAGTCGCTGATGCCGGCGGTGTGCATCGCGGTGATCAGTTCCGGCCAGACACGAGCGTGCTCGATCTCGTAGGCCTCTTCGGTGCCGGGAATCAGGCGGCTGTGCAGAGCAAGGCGGGTCACAAGGGTGCAGAATACGCCGGGTACGACGAGGCTGGAACGCGGTTCCACCATCCGTGCAGACCGATTCGCGCAGACTCTTGCCCCTGATTCACGCTCCCTCTGGCGCCAACTCCTGAGCGGGACTGAGCGTCGTACTTGGGTGGGTTGAGTAGTTTCGCCCTCGTGGTGAGGTAGCCACACGCCGAAGACTGTGCCCGGTGTCCATCCGTCGTCGTGCGAGAGTTGGGATTGTGAAGCGAACCACTGCGATCGTCTGCCTGAGTAGTCTGCTGATCACCGCGGGTTGTTCGGACAGCAAGTCCGGCAGCGGGAAATCCGGGAACGACGAGCAGAAGGCGTCCGGTGCCGTCATCAAGCAGTTCGCCGACGCCTGGGTGAAGGCGTGGGCGCCGGACGGGAAGCCTGACGCCGCAGGAGCGCTCACCGACAACCCGACGGTGTTCGCCAAGCGGCTCGACGACACCGACACCGCGCTGGTCGCCAGCACCGTGACAGTGAGCCCACAGGGCGACCCGAAGTGCAGCGACGCCAACAACTGCACGCAGGAGCTGGCCGTCGAGGCGCAGCTCCGCGGCATCGGCGCGATGAAGTGGACCAGTACGGCGACCGCCGTGAAGACCGGCGACGCCTGGAAGATCAAGGCCTCCGGCGACACCATCTACCCGGGCCTGGGTGACGCCAACTATCTGAAGCGGGTCCGCGCCCTTCCGGCCCGGGCCTCGATCCTCGACCGCAACGGCGTCGCCCTCACCGCGAACCGGCCGGTCGTCATCGTCGGAGTCGCGTCCGGCATCACCGCGACACCGGCGACGTACGCCGCATTCACGAAGAACCTGCAGGTCGACGGTGCCAAGCTCGCCGCGCGGGCGAAGGCGGCGCCGGCCGGGCAGTTCGTGGACGCGATCACGATCCGGGCCGAGCAGTGGGAAGCGCTCCGGCCGACGATGAGCAAGCTCCCCGGCGTGCTGACCATGGGTGGCACCCAGTCGCTGCCGCCGAACGCGACGTTCGCCCGGTCGATCATCGGCACGATGAAGACCGCGACCGCGGACACCCTGAAGAACGCGGGCACACAGGCGTCCGCGCAGGACCAGGTCGGTACGACGGGCCTGCAGTACGCGTTCCAGCAGCAGCTCGCCGGTACGCCGGGCGGCACGGTCACGCTGCGGGACGGCAAGACCAAGCTGACGATCAAGACCGTCTTCAGCCAGAAGGGCACCGCCGGCAAGCCGGTGAAGACCACCCTGGACACGAACATGCAGAAGGCCGCCGAGGCCGCGCTGGCGACCAGCAAACTGCAGGCGTCGCTGGTCGCGGTACAGGCGTCGACCGGCCAGATCCTGGCTGCGGCGAACGGTCCGACGGTCGCGGCGTACAACCGCGCCTTCCAGGGCCAATACGCACCGGGCTCGACGTTCAAGATCGTCACCTCGGCGGCGCTGCTGGCCAGTGGTGAGACCGCCGCGACCCCGCTGCCGTGCACGAACACGATCAACGTGTTCGGCAAGACGTTCAAGAACTACGACGGTCTGGCGGCGTACGGCGCGGGGACGATGCAGAAGGCGTTCAACGAGTCTTGCAACACGGCGTTCATCTCGCAGCACGCGCGGCTGCCGAAGGACGCGATGACCAAGACCGCGGCGATGTTCGGCATCGGCCGGGACCTGAACCTGTCGATCTCGGCGTACGGCGGTCAGGTGCCGGCGCCGAAGGACGACGTGGCCGAGGCCGCGTCGATGATCGGCCAGGGTACGGTCACCGCGAGCCCGCTGGCGATCTCGCTGGTCGCGGCCGCGGTCGACCACGGTACGGCGATGAAGCCGGTACTCGTACCGGGCAAGGACGCTGCCGGTGCGGCCGCCTCACCGTTGCCCGCAGCAACGGTCGCGAACCTGCGGACCTTCATGCGGACGACGGTCACCAGCGGTACGGGAAGCGTGCTGGCCGGCAGCGGTGCGGTCGCGGCCAAGACCGGTACCGCCGAGGTCGTGTCGGGCGGCAAGGTCATCACCAACGCGTGGATGGCCGGCTACCGCGGCGACGTGGCGTTCGCGGTCATCGTCGAGGGCGGCACGTCCGGCTCGCACACGGCCGGCCCGATCCTGAAGACCTTCCTCGCCAGCTTCAAATGAGGACTTGCTGAGAGTTCGCTGAAAGCTCGCTGTGACGGCGAAATCGTCACTTAGGGTTGCTGGATGGAGAGCTTGGTTTGCCCTAAGTGCCGCGGCGGAATGCGTACGTACGAACGCAGTGGGATCACCGTCGACCAGTGCGGCGAGTGCCGTGGGATCTTCCTCGACCGGGGCGAGCTGGAGCGCTTGGTGGACGCCGAGGCTCGCTTCAACGCCCCGCAGCAGCAGCCTCGGTACGAAGAGAAGAAGAAATACGACGACCGCCGCTACGACAACCAGTACCAGCACAAAAAGAAGAAGAAGTCCTTCCTCGAAGACCTCTTCGACTAACTGACGAGGACGTGTGTGGTCATCGGGTCAGGGCGATGACGGTGCCCTGGGCGATGGCGCAGAGGGTGGTTGTGCCGGCTTCGTCGGTGGTGGTGAGTTCGCAGGTGCAGGTGGCCTGGCGTTTGCCCGAGTGGGCGACTTTCGCTTCGGCGCGGAGGGTCGCGCCTCGGGCCGGGCGGAGGTAGCTGATCGTGAACCCGCCGGTGAGTACGTCGGCGCCCAGCGTCGTACCGCCGGCGAACGTGATGGCGTTGTCGGCTGCATAGGCGAGTACGCCGCCGTGCAGGAAACCGTTCTGCTGCTGGAGATCCTCGCGGATGTCGACCTCCAGCGTCGCGCCGCCGTCACCGAATGCGGTCACCCGGGCCCCGACCAGCACGCTGAACGGCTGCGCGGCCAACAGCTTCTGAGCCACCTCGAGCGTCAACTCCATGCCGCTAGGCTAACGGGCGGCTATCGTCAGCATGTGACGACGCCAACCCCGCCTGCGGTGGTCCTCCGCCCCATTACCGACGCCGAGTACCCGGACTGGAAGGACCTGACCGCGACATCGTTCGCGGCCGGCATCGGTCCGGTCCGAGGACTGAATGCCGACGAGGCGGTGAAGTTCGCATACGAAGAGACCGAGCGGCTGCTTCCGGACGGGCCGGCCACCGAACACCACCTGATCTGGATCGCCGAGGCCGGTGACGAACCGGTCGGCAGCCTGTGGATCAGCCTGCGCTCGAAGATCCCGTTCATCTTCGGCATCGAGGTGGACAGCACTCAGCGCGGCAAGGGGTACGGCCGGGCGATCATGCTCGCCGGCCAGGATGAGTGCCGCCGCCTCGGCCACACCCAGATCGACCTGAACGTCTTCGCGGACAACACCACCGCGGTCGGGTTGTACGACTCGCTCGGGTACGCCGTCATTTCTCAGCAGATGCGCCTCGACCTCTGACGAACTCCCTGATCAAGCCGGCGAACTCCGCCGGCTGGTCCAGCGGCATAAGCGTGTAGCTGTCCGCAACCTCAGCGAACTGGGCCTGGGGCAACAGTTCGGCGAGCCGACGGCCGTGGTCGAGGGGCATCACGCGGTCCTCGGACGCCCAGACCACCAGCGCAGGCTTGTCGAAGTGCGCGAGCTCCGGCGCGGTCTCGACCAAGAGATTGCGGTCCGCGAAGACAGCCCGGAGCATCCGTACCGTCTCCGCACGGATCTCGGGCTGCTCGAGCACCGGCCTGATCCATCGGGCGGTCACCGCGTCGCCGCGCTTCGTCAGTGTCCCGAAAGCGAGCGGCGTACGACGGACAGCCCGGACCCGCAACTGCTGCATGAACGCGCCGAACAACCCCGGCGACAGCTTGCCGGACAACGCGAGCGTCTTTCCCGTCAGTCCAGGCGGCAGGTTGTCGAACGCCTCGCACGACGCCAGCACAGCCCGTCCCACCCGCTTCGCACCATCGCGCAGTACGAGCTGTACGACGGCCCCGCCGGTGTCGTTCCCGACCAGTACGACGTCGTGCAGATCGAGCCGGTCGAGGAACTCGGCGACCAGGCCGGCGATCCCCGGCAGAGACAAGTCGGCATCCGGACTCATCGGCCGCCGGTGTGCTCCGAGCGGCAGGGTGGGCGCGATGCAGCGGTGGTCAGTGCTCAGGTCGGCGATCACGTCGTCCCAGAGCGAGGCATCCATCAGCAGCCCGTGCAGCAGCACGACCACGGGTCCGTCGGTACCGCTGTCGACGTACTGCAAGGTCCCGGCCGAGAGCTCGATCTCATTCATACGGGAATCATATTATATGAACCTCATACACGCCGAGGAAACGTGGTGGACGACGCTTTCCGGGACGGCATACCGTTAGCGGTGGCAGCCGCACGTCGGAAGGACCCACAGGGAGCGATGCCTACACCTCGCCGAGATAAGGGTTGATTTTGCGTCAACCGGCGCGATCGTCCTGGATCGCGCAGCCGAGACGGACCTCGAGGGCCGCCCGGTAGTTCTCGTACGGCGGAGTGACCGGCCTGTGCTCTGCGCGTTGTGCGCGGTGACGCTGCCCGGTCCGTAGTCAACCGACTCTCTCGAAAGCGGTGCATCGCCCGTGACATCTGCTCACGCCTTGCCGCCTGTCATCGCGGCACACGATCTGACCAAGACCTACACGTTCCACCAGCAGCGCGCCGGACTCGGCGGGGCGCTGAAGAGCCTGGTGAAACGCAAGTACGAAACCCGGCTCGCGGTCGACCGCGTCACCTTCGACATTGAGCGCGGCGAAGTAGTCGGCCTGCTCGGCCCGAACGGCGCCGGCAAGACGACCACGCTGAAGATGCTCTCCGGCTTGCTCTACAAGACCTCCGGCGACCTGGAGGTTCTCGGCCACACGCCCTCGGATCGCAAGCACGATTACCTGCGCCGGATCGCGCTCGTCATGGGTCAGAAGACCATGCTCTGGTGGGACGTCCCGGCGATGGAGAGCCTCCTGCTGCACAAGGACATGTACGGCTTGTCCACAGCGGAGTTCGACCGCAACGTGGCCGAGCTGGCCGAGTTGCTCGAGGTCGAGCACCTGCTGAACGTCCAGGTCCGCAAGACCTCACTCGGTGAACGGATGAAGCTCGAGCTGATGGCGGCGCTCGTCCACGGCCCGGAGATCCTGTTCCTCGACGAGCCGACGATCGGCCTCGACGTGGTCGCGAAGGCCCGGGTCCGGACGTTCCTCGCCGACGTGAACCGGCGCCGCGGTACGACGATCCTGATCACCAGCCACGACATGGACGACATCGAGGCGCTCTGCTCGCGGGTGATGATCATCGACCACGGCCGGCTGCAGTTCGACGGCGGTCTGGATGATCTGGTTCGTACGGCGCAACCGCGCAAGCTGGTGCGGGCGACGTACGCGACACCGGTCGACGGCGCCCGGCTCGAAGGGCTGGAAGGTGTGACCGCGGTCGAGGTCTCCGGCCAGACGGTCAAGCTCCAAGCCGATCGGGAGCGGGCCGGTTTCGTGATGGAGCAGCTCACCCGGCTCGGTCCGCTGGTCGACCTGGATGTTGCGGACGCGGACGTCGAGGACATCATGCGCGACCTGTTCCTCCGCCGCAGCACGCTGGGGGACGCCTCATGAGCACAGTCGCCCGGAACCTTCGCGTCGTACGGCGGATGACGGCGGCCGAGATCGCCCAGCAGTCCGTGTACCGCGGCGCCTGGATCATCTTCATGCTGGCCAACATCTGCATGCCGATCATCTCGCTGCTGATCTGGCGGACCGCGCTCTCGAACGGCGCTCAGCTCCCAGTCGACGAGCGCTACATCACGACGTACTTCGTGCTGCTCGGGTTCGTCACGATGGCGACGTCGTCCTGGATGGCGGCGTTCCTGGCCAACGACATCCGGCTGGGGAAGTTGTCGAGCTGGATGGTGCGGCCGGCGTCGTTGCTGGTCGGCTTCGTGGCGAACAACCTGTCGGAGAAGTTCCTGAAGCTGTTCGCGCTGGTGCCGATGATCGGCATCGTCTGGTGGATCTTCCGCGACTCGATGAACATCCCGGCCGGGCCGGGCCGGTGGGCGCTGTTCGCGGTCAGCATCGTGCTTGGAGCGGTGCTGGTGTTCACGATCGACATCCTGATCGCGGCGCTGGCGTTCTGGATGGATGACGTCGGCGCGTTGGTGCAGGCGCGGGTGATCATCTCGAGTGTGCTGTCGGGAGCCGTCGTACCGCTGGCGTTGATGCCTACGTGGTCGCGGGGTTTCGTTGATCACCAGCCGTTTCGGTTCACGGTGTCGTTCCCGGTCGAGATCGTGGCGGGACAGCTGACCGGGCGCGAGTTGCTGGCGGGCTTTGGGATCCAGCTCGGGTACGTCGTCGTGCTCGGAGTGATCGCCCGGCTCGTGTGGTCGGCGGGGATCCGCGCGTACTCGGCGGTGGGCGCATGAGCACACCGCTTGATCGGAACTGGATGCACAAGCAGTGGCGGCATCTCCGGCTGTGGCGGCGGTTCTTTGCACAGGCGGTCGTTCGGGAGACGCACTACCGCGCGCATTTCCTGACCACGCTGCTCGTCGGTCTGGTCCAGCTGGGGTTGGGGATCGTGCCGACGCTGCTGCTGTTCGGGTTCACGTCGGAGGTGCACGGATGGTCGCGGGCCGAGGTGATCGCGCTGGTCGGCGTGTACCAGATCGTCACCGGGCTGATGGCGACGTTCGTCGCGCCGAACATGAACCGGATGACGTCGTACCTCACCGAGGGTGAGCTGGACGTCGTCCTGCTGCGGCCGGTGTCGAGCCAGTTCTACCTGACCTTGCGGTGGATCAACATCGCAGAGCTGACGAACGTTGCCAGCGGCATCGTTGTGCTCGTGATCGGGTTGGTGCAGTCGGATCTGCGGCCGGGTTTCGGGCAGGTGGTGCAGGCCGTCGTACTGGCCGGCTGCGGGTTGGTGTTGCTGACGGCGGTGTGGTCGGCGATGTCGTTCCTGGCGTTCTGGCTGCAGTCGGTGGGCCCGATCGGGGTCGTGTACCTGAGCGCGGTCGAGGCCGGCCGGTACCCGTTGGTGTTCTTTCCGGTCGCGGTACGGGCGTTCCTGACGTTCGCGTTTCCGGTGGCGTTCGCGACGACGTACCCGGTGCGGGCGCTGGCGGGCGATCTGGGCTGGGGCTGGGTCGCGCTCGGCGCTGGGCTTGCGGTGGTGGCAATGACCCTAGTTCGTTTGTTGTGGCGGCGTGGATTGCTCACGTACGCGAGCGCGTCTAGCTGATGTGGTTATCTGTGAGGTATGAGCTGGTGGGTCCTGCACGTGGACATGGATCAGTTCATCGCGGCCGTGGAGATCCGGCGGCGGCCTGAGCTGCGTGGGCTGCCTGTCGTGGTGGGCGGATCCGGGGATCCGACCCAACCACGGCAGGTGGTCGCCACGGCGTCGTACGAGGCCCGGGAGTACGGCGTACATTCCGGGATGCCAGTGCGGGCGGCGTACAAGAAGTGCCCGCAGGCGGTGTTCCTGCCCACGGACCCGACGGCGTACGACGCGGCGTCTGTCGAGGTCATGGACGTGTTGCGCGGGTTTCCGGTCGTGGTCGAGGTGTGGGGCTGGGACGAGTGCTTCGTCGGAGCCGAGACAGACGACCCGGAGGCACTCGCCGCCTCGCTCCGCGCCGCCGTCGCGTCTCAGACCAAGCTGACCTGCGCGGTCGGCATCGGCGACAACAAAACCCGGGCCAAGCTGGCCACCAACTTCGCCAAACACACCCGCTCCCATGCCGAACCTTTCACCGGCGCCGGTGAAGGCTCATCCGCCGGCGTCTACCGACTCACGGCCGCCAACTGGCGCGAGGTGATGAACCACCGCCCGATCCGCGATCTCTGGGGCATCGGCAGCCGGATGGAGAAGAACCTCAACGAACTCGGCATCACCACCGTCGCCGACCTCACCGCCGCCGACGTCGACGCCCTGAAGAAACGCTTCGGCCCCAACATGGGCGCCTGGTACGCCGCCCTCGGCCGCGGCCTCGGCGACACCCAGGTCACCGACGTCCCCCGCGAACCCGTCTCCCGCAGCCACGAAGAAACCTTCCCCACCGACCTGGTCGAACTCCCCGACATCGAACGCGAACTCCGCCGCATCGCCGAAGAGGTCACCCGCGAAGTAGTCGCCGACGGCCGCACCATCCAACGCGTCTGGGTAAAACTCCGCTTCACCAGCTTCTACACCCCCATCAAAAGCCGAAAACTAAAAACCCCAACCCAAGATCCAGAGGTCATCTCCACCACAGCCCTTGAATTGTTGAAGAAGTTCGAGATCCGCCGCCCCATCCGCCTGATCGGCGTCCGCGTCGAGTTCGTCCCTCCCGAGCCCGCGCGATAGCTCCAGCAGAGACGTCATATATAACTTTAACCCGATAACGTTGTATAGTGGCAGACGTGAACCAATCCGCAGACGCTCAGCTCGCGGTCGGCTGGGAACGCTGCACCTGGGACGGGGCCGACACCCCCATGTCCCGTCGTGAACGGGCAGTAGCGCAAGGCCCGTACCTGGCAGCGGTCCCGCCTGCGATCTCGGGCATGGACTTCGACATCACGTCCGCGATTGCCACCGAGGCCGAGGATGCGCTGGTCGAGATCTCTCATTTCGACGCCGAGTTGGCCAACAGCCTTCCGCGAGCTGATGGAGAGCTCGCTCCACTTGCCGTCGTCCTGCTGCGCACCGAGTCGGCGTCCTCCTCGCAGATCGAAGGCGTCACCGCCGGAGCGAAGGCGTTGGCCATCGCGACCCTGCACGAGTCGTCAGGCCAGAACGCCCGAATGGTCGCCGCCAACGTCGAGGCCATGCAAAGGGCGATCGACCTGGCCGACGACCTCAGCACGGACTCGATCCTCGCCGCCCACCGTGCCCTGATGGATGGTCAGGCCTACGCAGGTCCCGGACGACTGCGGGACGGCCAGGTTTGGATCGGAGGCGGCCCAACTCCCCACACCGCGACATTCGTTCCGCCCCGGTACGAGCGGGTCCCGGCCTTGATGGAAGATCTGGTGGCGTTCTGCAATCGGACGGATATCCCGGTTCTGACCCAGGTCTCGATCGCGCACGCTCAGTTCGAGACGATCCATCCGTTCAACGACGGGAACGGACGTACCGGCCGGACCCTGGTCCACGCGATGCTGCGCCGGTCTGGCGTGACGCGACGTCTGACGGTCCCGGTCTCGGCCGGTCTACTCACGGACACCGAGGCGTACTTCGCCGCGCTTGGATCGTATCGAGACGGCGATCCCGCACCGATCATCACCCAGTTCAGCCGTGCCTCCTTCGCCGCGGTCGGCAACGGGCGGCACTTGGTCACTGACCTCACCGAGATCTACGCCGACTGGCAGCAGGATCTCCCGTCTCGACAGGGCTCGGCCGCCCGTCGACTGCTGCCGCACCTGCTCAGTCAGCCCGCAGTCGCGGTCAAGCACATCCAGCAGCATCTGGAGGTCTCACAGCCGGCCGCACAACGGGCCGTCGACCAACTTGTCGAAGCCGGAATCCTGAAGCAGATCTCAACTGGAAAGCGCGATCGCGTGTGGATCGCACGTGAGGTGATCACTGCGCTCGACAACTTCGCAACCCGCTCCGGCCGCCGCGGTTGACCCCAGGTGGTTGGGACTACCTGCTTTCCGGTTCGGGAAGGAGCAGCTCAGCCGAGCTCGGTCAGTGCCTTTGCTAGTGCTTCGTAGCTCTCCCGGACGGCTTCGGGGTTGTTGAGGCGGTGGCGTTCTAGGCGGGTTGCGGCTAGGTGGCGGGCTTCGTAGAGGGTGGCTCGCCAGAGGGCGGTTGGGGTGCGGTCCAAGGCGCCGTACGTTTGCCAGAAGGCTTCTCGTTCGTCGGGTTTTGCTTGGGCCATTCGGATTGTCCAGTCCGCGGCGGGGTCTCCGAACTCGGCTCGGTCGAAGTCGAGCACTCCGGAGATCACCGGTTCGGGCGCCTTGGGGTCCAGTAGGCAGTTGACGGTCCAGAGGTCGCCGGTCAGCAGGCGCGGCTCCTGTATCTCGTCCAGCTTCGCTCGGCCGCGGGCAGCCAGCGTGGCGGCCGTTCGTACGTCCTCGGCGTCGAGGCCTACGTGTTCCAGGTCGGCTGCGATCTGGGTGAACGATGCGATCACGACCTCGCTCCAGGACGAGTACGCCGGCCCGTCCACTCGGCCGAAGTACGGGCCACGTACGGCGTGCACGGAGTGGGTGATCGCGCCGAGTTGCCGAAAGAACGTCGTACGCCCGGACCGTGGGTATCGCCCCAAACCATCCGGTGCCGGGACGCCGGGCAGGCAGGTCTGGATCATCCAGTCGCGGTCGACGACGGCGTGCGACCAGTCCACGGCGAGCACCCGAGGCATCAGTTCCGCAACCACCGCCAGCCAGGGCACCGCGGCGTACTCGTTCCGCATCAGATGCCGTTCGGACCCGAACTGCGCACTCTCCTCAGGCGCCACCCGCAGCACCACCGGCTCGTCCCGCCCGGCCAGGTCCACCCGGTACACGCTGTTGTACCCCGCATATCCCAGCTCGACCGCCGTCACCGGCACCACGCCTGTACCGAACGCCCGCTGGCAAACCGCCTCGATCTCGGCGGGGGTCAACGCGCCCACTAGAGGTTGTAGGTGCGGGTGGCGGTGGTGGTGAAGATTGCTTCGTGGTCTGTGGGGGTGAGGTTGGTGGTGAGGGTTTTGGCGGTTTCTACGACCTGGTCATAGGTGGCGGCTAGTAGGCAGACGGGCCAGTCGGAGCCGAACATGACTCGGTTTGGGCCGAAGGACTCGAGGACTACGTCGGCGTACGGCTGGAGGTCGGTGGGTTTCCAGGTGGTCCAGGGGGCCTCGGTGACCATGCCGGAGAGTTTGCAGGTGACGTTGGGAAGGGCGGCCAGTTCGCGGAGGTGACCCGCCCACGGCTCCAAGGGTTCGCCGATGACGGGCTTGGAGATGTGGTCGACGACGAAGGTGAGTTGGGGGAGGTTGCGGACGGTCTGGATCGCGGCGGGAAGGTGCGGGGTCTTGGTGAGGAGGTCGTAGGCCAGGCCGGCGTCGGCGACGGCGGTCAGGCCGCGTTGTACGTCGGGCCGGAGGAGCCAGTCGACGTCGGGTTCGTCGTGGACCTGGTGCCGGATCGCCTTCAGATACGAGCCGTCCGGGCGGGACAGTAGGCTGTCGAGGACCTCGGCAATGTCCGGGGCGGTCAGATCCACCCAGCCGACAACCCCTGCCACGAGATCGTTGCTTGCAGCAATCTCTAGGAACTCGACGGTCTCGTCGACCAACCCGACTGTTTGGACCAGCACGGTCGACGTGACGTCGGCCGCAGCGGCGAGTGGCGCGAGGTCTTCGAGCGAGAAGTTCCGCCGGATCGGGTCCAGCTCCGGACCGACCATCCAGGTCTGCTCCCGGACGCTCAAGTCCCAGACATGGTGATGCGCGTCGACTCTACTCATGCGGCGGTGGTCCCCTCGGCGTGGATGAGGCGGATGACTTGCTGGCTCATGCGGTCGTAGTCGTGGTCGTTCGGAAGCTCACCCTGTACGGCGTGGTCGCGCATGACGACGACCCGGTCGGCGAGGGTGATCATCTCCGGGAGGTCGGAGGTGATCAGCAGGATCGCCAGCCCGTTGGCGGCAAGGTCCCAGATCAGCGTGTGAAAGGCGTCCTTGGTGCGTACGTCGATACCGACCGTCGGCTCGTCGATGATCAGGATCTCGGTCTGCGCGGCCAGCCACTTCGCCAGCGAGACCTTCTGCTGATTGCCGCCGGACAGCGTCCCGGCATGCTGCGCCGGGGAAGCGATCCGGATGCCGAGCTGCTCGACGTACGTCGCAACCGTCGAGGTCTCCTCCTTCGCGGGGACGTAGCCGAGCGCCTTCCGCAGCCGGTCCCAGATCGTCACCGCGATGTTCCGGCTGACGGACTGCTCGAGGAAGACGCCTTCCTCTTTCCGGTTCTCGGTGACGTACCCGATCTTGTAGTTCCGCAACGCGTCCCGCACATTCCGGATCCGCACCGCCGAGCCACGCACCCGCACCTCGCCGGCCGTGATCCGATCCAGACCGAGCAGCGCCTTCGCCAGCTCGCTCCGCCCGGCACCGACCAGACCGTACAGCCCGACGATCTCCCCCGGCCGTACGGCGAGGTCCACGTCGACATGCCCGGTCGCCGTACTCACGCCGGCCAGCTCCAGGATCGGCGCCACGTCGCGATCGACCGCGCGAGGAGGCAACGAGAGCGCTTCGTGGGTGCGACCAACCATCAGGTCGACGACCTGGTCGCGGGTCAGGTCGGAGAGCGCACCGCCGGAGAGTACGGACGCGCCGTCGCGAAGGACCGTGACCGTGTCACAGATCTGGAAGACCTCCTCCAGCTTGTGACTCACGAACAGCACGGCACGTCCATCGTTCTTCAGCTTGTCGACGACCCGGAACAGCAGTGCCGACTCGTTCGGCGTGATGGAGGCGGTGGGCTCGTCCAGCAACAGCACCCGACTCTCGATCGACAGCGCCTTGGCGATCTCGACGAGCTGCGCTTGCGCGACAGACAGCTCGGTCACCGGCTGATCCGGGTCGATGTCGAGCTCCAGCTCGGCCAGCCACCGCGACGCCTCCGAGCGGATCGCCGCCCGGTCGACCAGCCCGCGGGACGTCGGCAGCTTCTGCAGCAGGATGTTCTCCCCGACCGTGAAGCCCGGGATCAGGTTCCGCTCCTGGTGTACGACGCCGATGCCCGCCGAGGCCGACTCATGCGGTGAGCCGAATGAGACCTCGCGCCCGTCGAGCAACAACCGCCCGCCATCGGGCCGATAGAGGCCCGTGATGACCTTGATCAGCGTCGACTTGCCCGCGCCGTTCTCGCCGAGCAGCGCGTGCACCGATCCCGCTTCGAGCGCGAGATCCACGCGGTCAAGCGCCCGTACGCCGGGAAATACCTTCTCCACCTTCTCAGCCTGGAACAGCGTCATGACACACCTCCGGCGACTGTGGCGTCTGGTGCCTTCACGACGGTACGGCGTTGTTGCCGGCGGGTTCGCACCTGGCCGAGGACGACCGAACCGAGGACCACCGCGCCGACCACGAAGTTCACCCAGGACGGCTCGAGCGAGAACTCGGCCCGCGCCGTGTCCACGAACCGCACGATGAACGCGGCCAGCACCGTCCCGAGCACCACAACGGACCCACCCGTGAGCAAGGCCCCACCGATGATCGGAGCCGCGAACGAAGGCAGCAGCCAGTCGCCCCCGATGCTCTTGTTCACACCCGGCGAGGACGCGACGGTCAGGATCGCGGCCACACCCAAGACCGCTCCGGACAAGGTGTGCGCGATGATCACCGAGCGGTCGTTCGAGATCCCGGACAGCCGTGCCGCGATCGGGTTGCCCCCAGACGCGAGCAACTGCCGTCCAGGCACGGTACGACGGAGCAGCACCGACAGCGCGCCCGCGACGATCAGCGCGACGATGAAGATCAACGGAAGTACGCCGAAGAGCGCGAACGACCCAAAGTCCTTCAATCCTTGGGGATACGCATCAACAGTCCTCGTGCCGACCAGACGGTACTGCACGCCAAGCAGCACGGTCATCGTCGCCAACGTGACGATGAACCCGTTGATCCGGGTCAAGACAACAAGCACCCCGTTGACCAGCCCGGCCGCAGCGGCCAACAGGAATCCGATCAGCAGCGCGAGTGGAACAGGGACGCCGTGGTCGGCCATGAGCACACCCATTGCCGCCGAGGCGAATCCACCGATCGCACCGACGGCCAGGTTGAGTTGACCCACAGCCAGAACCACCATTTGAGCCAACCCGATCAAAACCGGCACCGCAAGGAACTGAAGCAGCACTCTTAAGGAATTCGCTGAGACCAGATCACCCTTCGAAGCGATCACCAGGAACACGAAGAACACCACGCAGATCGCCAGCAAGGTCATCTCGGTGGACCGCGCGAAACGCCTCATCGCCGTCGCACCCCCTGCCGCTCGGACAGCACTGTCCGGATCCGATCGGTCGACAAGGCAACGAGCAGGATGAGGCCGAGGTAGATGTTGAGGCTCTCCAGCCCAACCCCCAGCAAATCAAGGCCTTTCCGGATCACCGTGGTGAGGGCCGTGCCCAGCAACGTTCCCCAGATAGACACGAAACCGCCGGCCAGCAACGTCCCGCCGAGGATCGGGCCAAGGAAGGACGGGAGCATGAACTCCGCGCCGATCGTTGCCTTGATGGACCCAGTCGAGATCGCGAGCATGAAGCCGGCCAGTGCGGCGAGGCAACCGGACATGGCGTGCGCGACGATGACTCGGCGCGCGGTCGGGATGCCGGACAGCTCGGCAGCGCGCACCGACGAGCCGGTCATCAACAGCTCGCGGCCGAGCCGCGTCCGCGTGAAGATCCACCCGACGACGGCCATTGCGACGACCGCGAAGATCGCCAACTGCGGCACGGCCGGCGAACCACACACGTTCCCGACACAGATGTCGGCCAGCGAGTAGTTGCGCAACTCCCGCATCCCGGGAGGCTTGGTAACGAACGCCGCGTTGTCGGTCAACGCCGTGTACACCAACGGGATCAACCCCAACAGCAGGAAGTCCAGCGCCAGCGTGACCACGAACGAGTTCACTCCGGTCCGCGCGATCACCCAGCCCGCCAGCGCGCCGATCGCCGTACCGGCAATGAGTCCGACCAGCAGGCCGGAGTACAGCGTGAAGTGCCAGAGGTCGTACGAGATGCCGGTGATCATCATCGAGAACGCGGCCATCCGGCCGACAGCCAGGTTCATGTGACCGATCGACAGCACACTCAGCTGCGCCAACCCGACCACAGTGAACATCGCGATGTCCCGCAGCAACGGGAACACCACGAGCTGCTGGTTGAAGAACGCAGGCCGTAGTACGCCGAACAGCGCGGACAGCAGCACCACCAGGATGAGCAGTCCGATCCGCTGGTTGGCCCACCACGGTGTACGCCGGAGTGCCGCAACCGGAGCGTCTTCCTGCAACGCCTCAGTGGCGGTCGAGGAGACGCTCATCCGACACGCCGATCGTCAATCGCGTCCTGATCCCAGTCGATGCCCAGACCGGGTACGTCGGGAGCCACAGCGTGCCCGTCGACCACCGTCATCTCTGACTGCGTGATCGCCCGCAGTTGCGGGATGTGCTCCACATAGCGCCCATTCGGCACCGCAGCGGTCAGACTGACGTGCAGCTCCATCAAGAAGTGCGGACACACCTCCAGGTTGAACGTCTCCGCCAGATGCGCGACCTTGAGCCACGGTGTGATCCCACCGATCCGTGCCACGTCCACCTGGACGATCCCGGCGCCACCAGCAGCGACGTACTCCCGGAACTGCGAAACGGAGTACAGCGACTCCCCTACCGCGATCGGGATGGACGTGGACGCGGCTAGTCGCACGTGACCGGTGACGTCGTCAGCCGGCAACGGTTCCTCGAGCCACGAGAGGTCCACCTCCTCAAAGGCAGCGGCCCGGCGCTTTGCCTCGGCGTACGTCATGGACTGGTTCGCGTCGACCATGATGTCCATCGACGGGCCCACAGCGTCCCGCACCGCCCGCAGCCGCTCCACATCCTCGTGTACTCGCGGTTTGCCGACCTTGAGCTTCACACCGGGCCAGCCGGCCTTCTGTGAGGCCAGAGCGCCCGCGACCAGCTCATCCGTTGTCAGGTGCAACCAACCGCCCTCGGTGTCGTACAGCGGCACCTGCTGACGAAAACCACCTGCCAGTCGCCACAACGGCTCGTTGGCCCGCAAACAACGCAGATCCCACAGAGCGGTGTCCACAGCGGCCAGAGCCAGCGAGGTGATCGCACCGACCGTCGTAGCGTGCGTTGACCAGAACAGGTCGGACCAGAGCGCCTCCACGTTGCGTGCGTCCGTACCGACGAGCCGGGGCAACAGGTGGTCTCGCAACAACGCCAGTACCGCGGTACCGCCCGTACCGATGGTGTACGAGTACCCCAGCCCGCTCAGCCCGTCCGATGTCGACAAAGAGACGAAGATCGTCTCCTGCTTCAGAAACGCTTGTACGGCGTCGGTGCGGACCGTCTCGACCGCCAGGTCGACCAGGTACGCCTCTGCCGTGGTGATCGTGCTCACTGGCAGCTCAGGTGGCTTGCGAATTCGGTCTGGAGCTCCTTGGTCTTCGCCTGCCGCTCCTGGTCGTAGGTGTCGACGTTGGCCTTGGTGACGACGAACGACCCGGAGTCGACGATCACACCGGGGTCCTTCATCGTGCACTGCTTGGACTGCAGCAGGGCGAGCAGCCAGGCACCGACGTACGCCTGGCCGACCGGGTTCTGCGTGACGGTCGCGGCGACCCCGCCGGACTTGATCCCGGCCAGGATCTTCGCGTCGTCGTCGATCGCCACCACCTTGATCGGAAGCTTGCTGCCGGCAACACCGTCGGCCGCGGCCACGGCCGGGTTGTAGGCGGTGGTGACGATGCCCTTGATGTCCTTGCCCTTGGAGGCGAGCAGGTCGGCGACCGCCTTCTGCGCGGTGGACAGGTCCGTGTCGATATCGGTGATCACCGGCAGTTCGGTGACCTTGCCGCCGGTCTCGGCGACCGCCTTCTTCACGCCGGCGATCCGGCGCTGGGTGTTGGAGTCGACGTTGTTGCCGGTCAGGTGCACGATCGTGCCCTGACCGCCGATCGCCGCGATGGTCGCCTTGGCCGCCTTGTAAGCCGCCGTCTCGACGTCGGTGGACAGGCAGAAGTCGGCCGAGTTGGCGTTGCCGGCCGGGCAGGACGCCAGCGAGCCGACCGCGAACCCCTTCGCCTTGAGGTCCTCGAAGGTGGAGTTGATGTCGGTCGGCGACACGCCGAAGATGCCGAACGCGTTGTACCCCTGCGCGGCCAGCGAGTTGATCACGTTGTTCTGCTTGCCCTGGTCCCACTCGCTGGTTTCGTTGAACGTCACGTCACCCAGCTTGAACTCGGTCTTGTCCTGCTGACCGGTGCTCTTCCACGGCTGGAAATACGGGTGCGCCCCGCCGGGAATCAGGGCTAGCTTGACCTTCGAGCCGTCCTTCAGCGTGACCGGTCCGGACGAGGTGCTGGTGGACGCGTCGTCTCCGGTGCTGGTGCCGCCGGAGTCTCCTGTGTTCTTCGTGGTGCATCCGGCGACGAGGGCCACGGTGGCCAGACACACCGCTGTCCTACGGAACGTGACGTTCATGGGGCGGCTCCAGATCCTATAGGATATTGCGAATCCGATGCTGCCGCTTCACACTGGACCCGTCAAGAGTCGTGCAGGTAACGATGAGGGTTGGGCAGAATGGGAGCTTCCCGGGAGGAGCGACGGTGACAGATGCGCATGTGGGTCTGGCGGGGCAGCTCGCCCGCCTGCCGCAGCGACAGGTGCTGAGCGACGACGTCTACGAGACGGTCAAGGGCCTGATCATGGACAGCGTGGTCGAGCCCGGCACGCGGCTGAACATCGACGCGCTGACGCGCGAGCTGGGCATCTCGCAGACCCCGATCCGGGAGTCGCTGGCCCGGCTGGAGTCCGACGGTCTGGTGATCAAGGAACCGCTGCGCGGCTACCGGGTGTCGTCCCGGCTGACCCGCGAGGAGTTCGAGGACCTGTTCGAGTACCGGCTGCACATCGAGCCGTGGGCGGCCGGGCGCGCCGCCGAGCGAGCCGCGGCCGACGACCTGGCCAGGCTGAAGGCGGAGATGCTCAGCTACACCGACGTACCGGACCGTCCGTCGTACGAGAGCTATCGGGCGATGGCGGCGCACGACCAGCGGTTCCACGACCTGGTCCTCGAGCTGGCCGGTAACGAGACCGCCCGGCTGTCCTTCCAGCGGACACACTGCCACCTGCACCTGTTCCGGCTGTACTACGGTGGCGGCATCGCGACGAAGGCGTTGCGAGAGCACAAGGTAGTGGTGACCGCCGTCCGCAAGGGCGACCCTGAGGATGCGGCCGCGGCAATGCGGTCGCACATCGAGGCCTCGCGCGCGCGGCTGCGTCCCATCTTCGACCAGGACTGAATTTCTTCTGACTCAGGGAGACATCTGTGGAACTGCTCCGCCTCGGCGCGGTCGGTGACGAGCGCCCGTACGTGCGCGCCACCGACGGCACCGTCCACGACCTGACGCCCCTCACCGCCGACATCGACGGCGCCTTCCTCGCCGCCGACGGCATCGCCCGTACGCGCGCCGCGCTGGAGGCCGGCGAACTTCCGGCCGCCGACGTCGACGGCCTGCGGATCGGCGCCCCGATCGCCCGGCCGGGCGCCGTGGTCTGCATCGGAATGAACTACGCCGCCCACGCGGCCGAGTCCGGCTCCGAGCCGCCGAAGCAGCCGATCGTGTTCTTCAAGCACCCGAACACCGTCGTCGGCCCGGACGACGAGGTGCTCGTCCCGCGCGGCTCGGCCAAGACCGACTGGGAGGTCGAGCTCGCCGTCGTCATCGGCAAGCAGGCCCGGTACGTCGAGACCGACGAGGAAGCACTCGCCTGCGTCGCCGGGTACGCCGTCTCGAACGACGTGTCCGAGCGCGCGTTCCAGATCGAGGTCTCGGGCGGCCAGTGGTCGAAGGGCAAGTGCTGCGAGACCTTCAACCCGCTCGGGCCGGCGCTTGTGCCGGCTGATGAGGTCTCGGATGTCCAGGACCTTCGGCTGAAGTCATGGGTGAACGGCGAGGTCCGTCAGGACTCGAACACGCGCGACATGGTGTTCTCGGTGGCGGCGCTGATCCGCGACCTCTCGCAGTACATGGTGCTCAGCCCCGGCGACATCGTGAACACCGGAACGCCGGAGGGCGTGGCGCTGTCCGGCCGGTTCCCGTTCCTGTCTCCGGGCGACGTGATGGAGATGGAGATCGAGGGACTCGGTCACCAGAAGCAGGCACTCGGCAAGGCCTGAAAACTGTCCCCGGCCGGCTTTAGGGTCGGCCGGGTGACTGACTTCCTGGCCGACATCAGCAGCTCCTACGACAACGTCGCCGTCTCGTACGCCGAACGCGTGGTGGACGGACCCGAGTGGGAAGAGGCCGGCTTCGACCTGCTCGCTGAGCTCGTCTCCGGCCGGACCGCGCTGGAGGTCGGCTCGGTGTCGGACGTCGGCTCGCCGTTGGAGGTCGGCTCCGTACTGGACGTCGGTTGTGGGCCGGGGCGGACGACTGGGCTGCTGGCGGAGCGAGGTCTGCGGGTGATTGGGATCGATCTGTCGCCGGGGATGATCGAGGTCGCTCGCCGCGATCATCCGGACCTGGACTTCCGGGTCGGTTCGATGACCGCGTTGGAGTTGCCGGACGACTCAGTCGGCGGGGTCGTGTCCTGGTGGTCGATCATCCATCTGCCCCGCGATGTGGTCCCGCAGGCGTTCGCCGAGTTTCACCGCGTTCTCGCTCCTGGCGGAGTCCTGCTGATGGGCTTCCACGTCGGCGAGGAGTCCACTCACAAGACCTCCGGGTACGGCGGTCATCCGATGAACATCTACGTCCATCGATGGACAGCTGCCGCGCTCACCGAACTCGCGGTCGCGGCCGGCTTCACGCCGTACCCCGAGGTTGAAATTCCCGACCACTGCCTGCTGTTCCGGAAGTAGTCTCGGCGCATGACTTCCCGCGTGCGAACCGTGACGTTCGATACCCACGACCCTTACGAGCTGGCCGGTTTCTGGCTGCAGGTCCTGAAGGCCGAGCGTCCCGACGACGACAAGCCCGGCGACCCGTACGCCGCCGTGGTGACGGACTCCGTCACGCTGCTGTTCGAGCAGAACAACGACGAGAAGGCCGCCAAGAACCGCGTCCACCTCGACCTCGAACCGGACGGTACCCGGGACGAAGAGGTCGCCTGGCTCCTCACCCTCGGCGCCACCATCGCCCACGACCACCGCAACCCCGACGGCACCGGCTTCGTCGTCATGCACGACCCCGAAGCCAACGAATTCTGCGTCCTCCGAAGCGCCGCCGAACGAGCCGCCACCAGCTGATCGAGGAGTACAGCGGACGGCCCCGCGTGCTAGGCACCCGCTCCCCTCGTCGCGGTTGCAACGCGCGCCCCACCCACCCTCCGGCGGCCGCCGGCGCATCCTTTCCGGCTAACGCCGGGTTGTTGCGGGCTGCCGCCGCGGTTTGCGCTGCCGCGCGGGCGGAGGCTTGGCCGGCGCCCGTCGGAAGCTGACTGCGGTCTTGGGTGATCCTGGACGCGCTGGGCCTGAACGCCTCCGCCGGACAACACCCCCTTTCCGGAAGAAAATTGCCCGATACCGCCTAAAAAGCTCCGGAAACCGAGCCACCCGCGGGCGGCAGCCCGCAACGCCCGGCGCAGCCGGAACGGGGCGGCCGGAACCGGGCGGCCGTGCCCGCAGCACCCGGCGGTAGCCGGAAGGGATGCACCGGCGCTGAGCCGGGGCGGGTGGAGCCGGCGTGTTGCCGCGTCGAGGAGCGCAGCGACGAGAGAGCGGCTGCGTAGGCGCGTGGGTCGACCACATCCCCCGCGACCACGGCTGCTACAGGTCGTCGGCGTAGGGGGTTTGGCCGGTGAAGGTTAGGTGCCAGTCGGTGGATTTCGCGGAGGCGGTGAGGTCGTAGCCCTCGCGGCGGGCGGTTAGTTGGTGGTGGCCTTCGGTGACGTCGGCGAGGGTGACTTTCCAGCCGCGGGACTCGAGGGTTTCGGCCGCGAAGCTGATCTGAGCTTCGGGGTCGGGAGTGGTGGTCGGGTCGCCGGTTTCGACGGTGATCGTGCAGACGGACTCGTGGCCGCGGTCGTCGGAGAGGGCGCTCTGGTCCACTGGGCCGAGGTCCTGCGTCACCGTTGGGGTCTGGTCCGGTACGACGATTGCCGCCACCATGAGGAGTTCCGAACGCAGGTAGTTGCGGGCTTCGGTCAGCGTCACAACCCCGTCATACACCTTGCCATCAAGTCTTGCGAGGGACCGCAGCGAGTCGTCGGTCAGGAGACGAGGGGTGTCTCGCCGGTGAAGGTTATCCGCCAATCCGTCGCCCACGCGTGGACCGCGACATCGAAACCGTCGCGGGTGGCGGCGACCCGGTAGTGGCCGTTCTCCGGGGGCGCGACCTCGACCGTCCATCCTCTGGCGCGGAGCGCTTCGGCCGCGGCCTGGACGGCGGCGGCCGGGTCCGGGGACTTCGGGTTGCCGGTCTCGACGGTGATCCGGCAGACGGTGGCGGGTCCGCGGCCGTCGAACAGTACGCCGGGATTCACCGGCCCCGGGTCGTGTGTGACGACTGCCCGCTGGTCAGGTACGACGACCGCCGCAACGGCCAGCAGTTCGCTCCGGAGAAACTCCCGCCCGCCCGTCATCGCCGCGGCCCTTCGAACGGCCGCGACCGCGCCTTACCTACCGCTCGAAACGCCCCACCACCCCGCCCACCAGCACCCTCCCGCGCACCAGAACCGGCCGCAGCACCGGCCGCCCCAGCACCAGACCCAGCACCAGGCCCAGCACCAGCACCAGGCCCAGCACCAGGCGACTCATGCCCGCCTCGCCCTGCCGCAGCGCGAGCGGAAGCCCGGGACGGTTTGGTAAGTGCCACAACCCCGTCGTACACCTTCGAAGCAGCCCGCGACGCAGCGTTCAGCGGCCCACCCCACGAACTCCCCAGGATCAGCTTGGACTCAGCGGCCCGGCTCGTGTCCGTCACCGTGATAGCGCCAAGATCTCCACGAACCACCCGACCAATATTGCGCAGCGCCTCGCTGTTAGTCCGGTAATACTCGTTATGCCAATGCACCGAAACCGCCTCGTCGTTCACCAGCGGATCGTTAGTCGCCATCCGAATCGCGTCGGGAAACGTCGCCGGATCCGGCCCATGCCACTCGGAATACGCCACGTAATCCCCCGGCGCCCGCTCGACGTACAGCCGAGTCGGCGGCGGCACGAAATCAGCGGCCTCATCGATGTACTTCGTAATCCCCGGCGACCCAGTCATCACCACGCGATCCGCCCGCCCGCCGGCCAACAAAGCCTGTCCCGCAACATCGGTGCCGTAGGAATGCGCAATCAACGTAGTCTCCGCGCCAGGCGCCTTCAGATCGTCAAGCTCGGTCAGGAAGTCCGCCAACCGAGGCCCAGCCTCAATCGCCGCGTCCTTGCTGGCAGCCTGCACTAGCCCCTGCGGCGAGTCGTAATCCAGCCACACCACAACCGCGCTATCCGGCCCCGCCTCCTGCCGGATCAGGTCGCCGCGATCCGACTGCCCGCGGAACGTCTCCAGACTGTTCCCCATCCCCGGAACCAGTACGCCGACATTCCGCGCCCGGTCGAGATCGCCGAGCACCTCCACCGCGCGTCCGCGACCCTCCAGATCCACCTTCAGAAACTGGCGCGACCGCTGGACCTCGACGACGTTGCCGTCGGCATCCACCTCGGTGGCCGTGACCGGGGCGAGCAGTTCGGTGACGGTGGCCAGCCGCTCCCGCTCCTCGTCGGTCGCGGTGCCGGCATCGGCCGCAGCCTGCAGGCGGTCGCGGGCAGCGACCAGCAGTTCGTGGTTAGCGCGGTACTTCTCGGCAAGCTGATCTGGCTCGGTCATGCATGACTCCCCGTGACAGCCAACCACCTGGGCGTGAGATCGGCCTGTCCGCAGTGTGTCAGGCCGACGGCACGAAGGCCAGTGACCAGTTTCCGCTGTGGTGGGAGAGGTTGACGGCAGCCAGCGGCCGTACGTCGACGTGCCGGAGCGACTCGGCCGGGGCGTCGACGACGTACAGGACGATCGCCCGGACCACCGCGGGATGAACCACCGCGACCACCGCACTGCGCTCGTCGTGCCGCTCGGCCAGGTCACCGAGCCAATCGGCGACCCGGACGAGTACGTCGTTCTCGGTCTCGCCGCCCGGCGTGGCGGTGTGCGGCCGCTCGAGCCATGCCGACACCCGCGACGGCTCGGCCGCGAGCAGTTCCTCCAGCTCGCGGCCGGCCCATTCGCCGTACTCGCGGTCCCGCAGAGTCGACTCCACGACCGGAGTGAATCCCAGTGCGGACGCGGTCTGTACGGCGGCCTGCTCGGGGCCGGCGTACACCGCATCGGCGGAGACCTTGAGATCGCGCGCCACCTCGACACTCGCCGGATCCGGTTCGGCGTCGCCGCCGAGCACGAGCCCGCGCAACGCGGGAGTCAAGGCGTGCGCGATCACTGTCAGAGCCGTCAAGCGGCAGCCACCTTCGTTCGGACCAACCGGCGGTCCACCGCGGCCGCGTACCCGAATCCGAGCAAGAGCCACAGCGTCGCCTGCGTACCGAGCGAGGCGAACCGGAACTGCCACAGCAGCGTAGCGGGGAACGTCTCCGGAACCTCGTTGATTCGCGGCAGGATCAGGTACGCCGCCACGACGGTGGCAACCAGTCCGGCCACACCACCCGCGAGCCGGGCAACGTCGCCGTACCGCGCGGCCCAGCGGGACAGCGCGACCCCGGCCCAGACCGCGAGCAGCCCGATCACCAGCGTCAGCAGATACGTGACAGTCCGCCTGGTGATTGTGTCCGGATCGCCGACGGCCGGTGGATTCGGTGGGTACTTGAAGAACGGGACCAGCACGATGCCGATGAAGCCCGCGGCGGCGAGCCCGAGCGCGGCGTACGCGTCGTTCCCGGTCCGGAGCTTGCGACGGAGCAGCGTGAACGCGACGGCGAACATGCCGCCGAGCGCAACGCCGTACAGGCTGGTGGCGAGGAACAAGCCGGCCCTCTGGCCGTCCCGGCTGACGAGTGGCTCATCCTCTTGGGCGGCAGGCTCAGCACTGTCGGCATGGTCATTGTTGTGGTCATGTGAGTGCGCGGCGCCGGCCTCTTCGATCGCAATCGCCGCGTCGACACGCGGCTCGCCCATCACGTAGGCGAACGTTCCGGCCAGCAGGCCGGCGAAGAGTCCGACGATCAGTCCGCGCACCAGGAGCGATCCGAAGGTGCGCATCGTCTAGTGGCAGGGCACGCCGAGAAGATGGCGACCGTCGTGCATCAGCTCGTGCAGATACATGCCGGACCGCGACACCGCACCCTGGTCGAAACCGACCAGGTACGCGAGCAGGAGCATCACGCCGACGCTGAGCAGCGCGGCGGCGAGGACCTTGGGTGAGAGAGCCGGTACGGCGACCGACGAGGCAGGAGCTGCCATCAGACGTGACCTCCTGGGGAAGTGCGCGTTCCCCTTCGAAAGGCTGCTGGTGCCCGAGCGTCCTGACTTACGAGCCGAAGCTCGCTCACAGTGGCGCGGCCGTGCCGGACTCTCACCGGCTTCCCTCATGGCACCGCAGGTTGTCTCCCGAACCGTAGAGGCCGGGCCGGAACCCGGTCAACGCGGCACGGCGCGGCGGTGATCTATCCCACCCGCCGGATACCCTGCTGCGCCGCGACGCCGTCGCATCTACTCTGAGCAGATGCCGTCCGCTCATCACCTGATCGCCTTCGCGATCACCGCGTTCATCATCATCGTCGTTCCGGGGCCGAGTGTGCTGTTCATCGTCGGTCGCGCGCTCGCGGTCGGGCGTCGCGAGGCAGTGCTGACGATGCTCGGCAACACGATCGGCGCCGCCGTCATGCTGGCCCTGATCGCGCTCGGGCTCGGCACGCTGATCGCGGCCAGTGCGATCGCGCTGACCGTCGTGAAGCTCGGCGGGGCGGCGTACCTGATCTATCTCGGCGTACACGCGTTCCGGTCGCGGAAGTCGCTGGTCGAGGCCATGACCAGTGGCGTGAAGCCGGGCAGCAGCCGGAAGACGATGCGGCAGGGCTTCCTGGTCGGTGTCACCAACGCCAAGACCGCGGTGTTCTTCGCGGCCGTGCTGCCGCAGTTCGTGGACAAGAGCGCGAGCAGCCCGGCCTGGACGCAGATCCTGATGCTCGGCCTGATCTTCATCCTGATCGCGCTCTGCTCGGACAGCGTCTGGGCGGTCGTGGCCGGCACGGCGCGCGAGTGGTTCGCCCGCTCCCCGCGCCGGCTCGAGCTGGTCGGCGGCACCGGCGGCCTGATGATCATCGGCCTCGGCGCCAGCATCGCCATAACTGGTTCTAAGGAGTAGTACGCCGACCTGCCTGTACACCGATCAAGGCGAGCAGGGCCGGGAATCCGAAGGCGACCAGGTACGCCGTGACCGCGGAGTGTGGCTCCATTGCCGCGAACAACGAACCGCCGATCGCGAGGATCGTTGCTGTCGACAACGAGTCGCTGAGTTGTGCTGCCGAGCTGTTGGCGCCCTGTTCGTCGCGTTCGGAGTACTCCAGCACCAGCACCGACAGCGTCGGGAAGACGGTCCCCATGCCGAGCCCGGTGAGGCTCCAGCCGAGGATGCCGACCAGGACCGGCACCTGCGGGTTCAGAGTCAGGGCGGCCGTCACGATTCCGAGCACGATCGACAGCATCCCGGCCTGCAGGAACACCGCGTTCGAGAAGGGCTGGTTCGGCCGGCCGCGGTACCAGGAGGCCGCCGACCAGCTCAGCGCGCTCACGGTCAGTACTAAACCGGCCAGAGCCGGCGACAGGCCGCGCTGCCGGGTCAGCATCAGCGGCAGGAACACCTCGGCGCCGAACCCGGACGCCGCAACCAATCCACGCAGCGCGATCACCGACGGCAGGCCGCGCCCGAACACGAACGTCCCGGACGGCAGCAGCCGAGGCCCGAAAGCGATCACGCCGGCCAGGCCAATCACGAGCAAGACGATCTGGAGTGCGCCGCGCTGCTGCCCTCCGTAGTGCAGCAGTCCGACCCCCACCGCGGCCGCGATCGCCCACATCGCTCGCTTGTCCCACAGCTTCCCGGGCCGCGGCTCATGCTCGATGCCGCGCGCCAGCCCGGGCCGCATCACCAGCGCGGCCGGGATCCCGATCACCGGCACGGCCAGGAACACGATCCGCCAGCTCGCATGCTCGACGATCAGTCCGGCGATCGCGGGGCCGACCAACGATGGCACCACCCACGCCGTCGCGAACGCGGCGAAGATCTTCGGGCGCAGCCTGGCCGGGTACAGCTGGCCGACGACGACGTACAGCGCGACCGTGAGCAGACCTGAGCCGAATCCTTGGATGATCCGGCCGAGGACCAGGATCTCCATCGTCGGCGCGAACCCTGCGATCACCAGGCCGAACAGGAACCACGCCGTACCGTGCCAGAGCGGGCGAGTCGGGCCCTTCAGGTCACTCCAGGTGCCGGAGACAACCATCGCGACCACGCCGGAGGCGAGCGGTCCGCCGAACGCGAGCGCGTACAGGCTGAGCCCGTTCAGCGCCTGCGCGACGGTCGGCATCGCGGTCGCAACCGCCAGGGACTCGAACGCGACCAGGGTGATCAGCGCGGTCATCCCGATGGTCAACGCGCGGTACTGCGGAGAGAGGACGCCGCCTGTCTCAGTGGTGGGCTCGGCAACGGTTGTCATGCCGAGAAGACTGGTTGCTCAAGTGTGCTTTAAGTCAAGGCGGCGAGAACGAGAGCGATGATCGGCGGGACGGCTTGGGTGGCCGCGGCGCGGACCATCCGGCGGTCGGAGGCAACGAGTACGACGCCGGCGCCGGCCATGCACGCGCAGGCGAACAGGGCGATGGCGTGGCCCTTGTCGCCGCCCCAGATCAGGCCGCCGAGTGCGCCGATCGCGAGGAACAGGTTGTAGAAGCCCTGATTGAACGCCCACGGCCGCGCGGCCGCCATCTCGGTCTCGTCCTTGACCAGGAACCGCCGGTAGGTGCTCGGCTTGCGGAACAGCAGGCTCTCCATCGCGAACACCACCAGATGGAACGCCCCGGCCAGCCCAACGAAGATCTGCGCAATGACGCTCATGCCGGGAAGGTACCGCTACCCTCGCCAATCCGTGGTGAAGGCGCGCGCTGGGTTGTTCCGGAACACGGCGTCCGCCACGTCGGCACCGAAGTACTGCGTGATCCGCGGCTTCAGGTGGGTCAACAGGTACGGCATACCCGGGCCTTCGCCGGTCGCCGCACGAGCGCGGGCGGTCGTGGTGTCGCCGCCGAGCAACAGGCGGTCCGTGTACCCGGCGTCGATCAGCGCCGCCAGACAGTCCATCATCCGCGGATCGGTGGCGTTGTTCGCCCGCGACGGCCCGTCGAACGCCAGCCACGCACCCCGCCGCGCCAACTCGAGCTGCACCCGATGATCGGGGAAGCGGTTGAGATGACCGAGGATGACAGCGCCCGGATGTACGTCGAGCTTGTCGACCAGCAGGTCTAGTACGGCGTCGGCCGCGGAACCCAGCTCGTGGTGGACTGCGATGGGCGCGTTCGTCGCGTGATGGGCCTCGGCCGCGGCATGCATCACCAGCTCGGCGTGCGCGTCGAGGACGTGGAATCCGCCCGCCACCTTGATGAGTCCAGCCCGGACCTGGCTGTCCCCGATACCCGCGGTCAACTCACGGACGAAGATCTCGGCCAGTTGGTCCTGCACCTTGTCGACGAACCCGTCCGGGTAGTGCTCCCGTCGATGCAGTCCGGTCGCGGCGACGATCGAAACCCCTGTGCTGCTTGAGATTCCGGGCAGCAGCTCGGCGCGGCGATTCAGCCCGTGCGGTGTCCACTGGACGATCGCCTGACCACCTGAGTCCGCGAACGCACGTACTTCGGCCAGCGCGGCGGCCTCGTCGTCCAGCTCCTGGCCGGGCAGCGCGGCCGACCGGAAGAACAGGTGATCGTGCGAGTCACACACGCCGAGCGCGTCGGGACGCAGGTCCCCCAGAACAGTCCTGATCACCGATCCTCCTCGTTCGATGGTCCAGTCATAACGCACAAAAGACCCAGTCGGAGTGACTGGGCCTTTCTGCGGGTCAGCGACCGCGGCGGGAGCTGCCTGCGCGCGAGCCTGCGGAGAACGCTGCGGCTCCGGCGGGGCGAGCTGCCGATCCCGGAGTGCTCGTGCTGTAGCTCTTCGGGCCGCCCGAACCGGCGCGGGCCTTCGAGCGACCGGAGCCCCTTGAGCCACCTGCTGCCCGAGCCGACTGGCCGGAGCCGGACTGGCTCGACCGCTTGCCGGTGGCCGGCTGAGCGGGGCCCGAAGCGCGCCGACGGCGGTTGCCGCGGCCCGATCCGTTGCCGCCCGAGCTCGCGACGCGTTCCGGCTGGACCGGCCTCGCCGACGGCTCGACGTACGTCCGTTCGCCGGGGGCCAGCTCGGTCAGCAGCGGGTCGCCGGTGGTGAGCTTGGTGACCGTCGCGGCGATGCCGGCCTTGCGGGTCAGGTCGCGGACATCGCGGACCTGGTCGTCGGTCATCAGCGTGACCACGGTCCCCTCGGCGCCGGCTCGCGCCGTACGGCCGGAGCGGTGCAGGTACGCCTTGTGCTCGATCGGCGGGTCGGCGTGGATCACCAGCGTCACGTTGTCGACGTGGATGCCACGGGCCGCGATGTCGGTGGCGACCAGGGTCTTCGCCGACCCGTCCGAGAAGGCCTCGAGGTTCCGCGTGCGGGCGCCTTGCGACAGGTTCCCGTGCAGCTCGACCGCTGGGACGCCCTGGGCGATCAGCTTCTTGGTCAGCGACTTGGCGCCGTACTTCGTCCTGGTGAACACCAGCGAACGCCCGGGAGCAGCGGTCAGGTCGACCAGCACCGGGAGCCGCGTGTCCGGCTGCACATGCAGAACGTGGTGCGTCATCTTGGCGACCGGCGAGCGGGCCGAGTCGACGCTGTGCGTGACCGGGTCGGTCATGAAGCGCCGGACCAGGACGTCGACGCCGGCATCCAGGGTGGCCGAGAACAGCAGCCGCTGGGCCGTGGCCGGGGTCGCCTCGAGAATCCGGCGCACGGCGGGAAGGAAGCCGAGGTCGGCCATGTGGTCAGCCTCGTCGAGCACGGTGATCTCCACCGCGCCGAGCTTGGCGTGACCGGCCTGGATGTGGTCCTCGAGCCGGCCCGGGCAGGCGACGACGATGTCGGCGCCCTTGCGCAGGCCGTTGATCTGCGGGCCGTGCCCGACGCCGCCGAAGATCGTCATCGACCGCAGGCCGAGCGTGTCGGCGAGCGGCGTGATCGAAGCCTGGATCTGGGTGGCGAGCTCGCGGGTCGGCGCGAGGATCAGCGCACGCGGCTGGTTCGGCTTGCGCTTCGTGCTGCTCGCGGCAAGCCTCGCCAGCACCGGCAGGACGAAGGCGTAGGTCTTGCCCGAACCGGTCCGGCCGCGGCCGAGAACATCCTTACCAGCCAGGGAATCCGGCAACGTGGCCGACTGGATCGGGAACGGGTTCGTCACACCGGCCGCGTCGAGCGCGGTCACCAGCGGTGCCGGTACGCCGAGCTCCGCGAAGGTGCGGTTGTCGGGGGCAACTGTTTCGGTCTGCTCGTCAAAGTTGCTGGTGGCAACTGTCGACTGCTCGACGACGGCCGGCTTGGTGCGGCCGGCACCGGAGCCGCGGCGACGCCGTGGGCGTGCCGATCCGCCGCGCGCATCGCCGTTGGGCTTGCGGGACGGGGAGGTGGACTGGTTGGACGTGGGTGTAGACGTGGGGCGGCGGGCCGCCATATAGGTACTCCAAAAGTCGGGGGTCGTCCTGCCCGGCGCGGCCGAGTGGGCCGCGGCGCGTGGTGGTCGACTGCTGGCGCACAGTAGTTGCGCTCACCGGCCCGAGGCAGAACTGGGCGGGCCGTCACCCATAGTGTACGTCACCGGAGCCCAGCACCGGTTGGATATACACAGGACACTGGTCACACACGCTAGGTTCTGCTCGTGACGACAGAGTTCCGGGTGGACCCGCCCACCGCCGCCGACGAGCGGACGCTCCTGCAGGGATTCCTCGACTTCCACCGCGGCACCCTGCTCTGGAAGGTCTCCGGCCTGACCGGCTCGCAACTGGTCCAACGCGCCGTCGACCCGTCCAGCATGTCGCTGATCGGACTGGTCCGGCACCTGAGCGAGGTCGAGAAGTACTGGTTCCACCGGGCTCTCGCCGGCCACGACTCGCCGCCTAAGTTCTGGACGGGCGAACACCCGGACGGCGACTTCGACCTCGCCGATCCTGAGCTGGCCGAGCAGGACGTCGAAGACTTCCGCCAGCTGGTGAAGACCTCCGACACGCTGGCCGCGGGCTACTCGCTGGACGACACGTTCACCCGCCCCGGCTACGAAGGCGCGTACTCGGTCCGCTACCTCTACATCCACATGATCGAGGAATACGCCCGCCACAACGGCCACGCCGACCTCCTCCGCGAACGCCTCGACGGCCAGACGGGCGAGTAGTCCGCCCCACGCGTGCGCACCCGCCCGCCCCGGCGAGCTATCGCCGGGTGTTGCGGGCTGGCGCCCGCGGTTGCTCGCTCGGCTCGTGAGTGACTGCGAGGCGGGCGTCTGCTCACCGAGCTGGCGTGGTGGGAGGAGCTGTGGTCGGGAGTCGACCGTGATTTGCGGACCGCCACGCATGCAGAAGTCGCGCGGGGGCGCGGACCTGAGCGTGCGCACTCGCCGTGATGTGGGGTTCTGCATGCATGGCGGTCCGCCTCGCCGCAGCACGCACGCCCAGTTCGCGCTGGTGTGCGAAGACGTGCGGCCGGGTGTGATGCGAAGCGAGCTGTGGTGGGGAGGACCTGTGGTCGGGAGTCGACCCGGATTTGCGGACCGCCACGCATGCAGAAGTCGCGCGGGCGCGCCGACCTGAGCGTGCGCACCCGTCGCGACCCAGGGTTCTGCATGCATGGCGGTCCGCCCAGCCGTAGCGCGCAGGCCCAGTTCGCGCACGCGCGCGGGCACCGACCACAGCTCCTCCCGACCACGATCGACCGTGAGCAGACGCCGGCCCGCAGTCACTCGCGAGCGGAGCGAGCAGAAGGCGGGCGGCAGCCCGCAAGTCGTCGGCGCTAGCCGACAAGGCCCGGCGTCAGCCGGAAGGTATGCGCGGGCGCTAGCCCCCGAGGGCGAGCGGGTGCGCGCGTGGCGGGCGGGCCGAGGGGCGGAGCGGCGAGGGGCGGCTGCGGAGCATGCGGCGGAGGAACTACTTGATTGAGCGGATCAGGCCGACTAGATCGTTCACTACGCCTCGTACGCCTGGGATGCGGGTGAGGCGGAGGAGGCGGTCGACGAGCGGTACTACGCGATCGATCAAAGCCTTTGTGCGGCGGACGTCGTCGCTTTGGTCGTGGACCCAGAACAAAACAACGCCCATCTGCACGAGCCAAAGGAGCTCAGGCAACTCCGTCCGCAGGTCGGCGGGAAGCTTCAGGTCGGACCCCTCGACCACTTGGCGGAAGATCTCCACACTCGCGTCCCGGGCCGGGCGGGACTCGTCGCTGAAGGGTGACAGCGGGCTCTTCGGATCCGCTGCCGTCTTGAAGAACGTGCCGGCGAACTCGTGGTACGGCGCGGCCACTTCGAGCCAAATCCGCAGTACCCCGGCCAGCCGTGGCACGAACCGCTTCTCCGAAGCAAGAATCGGCTCGACCGCGACACGATGCTGGTCCTGGAGCAGGTCGTAGTACGCCTGCATCAGGTGGTCCTTGGAGCCGTAGTAGTAGTACGCGTTCCCGACCGAAACGCCGGCCTCGGTCGCGATCGCGCGCATGGTCGTCTTGCCGTACCCCTGCTCCCGGAACAGCCGCAGCGCGGTCGACAGGATCAGCTCGCGGGTCTGCTCACCCTTCGTGGTCGCACCGTCCGTCACATCCGTCAGCGTAGTCACCTCCACTCAACCGCCGCAGTCCTGCGGCTGCCTGCACCATTGCTCGCGCGACCGGCCGCATCGCTGGACTCGCCAGCCGTACGGCGGTGTGCCTGTGCTCCCCCGTGGCCCACAGGCACACAATCCACGCGCGATCGCCGATGTACACGGACCCGTCGTCGGCGACCACTGTCACCTCGCGCAACGTCGCCGAGTGATCCAGGCCGGGGTAGAGCGTCCGCGCGTTCGTCGACCCCGCCGCGACGAACCGCAGACGCACCAACCCGCCCTCCCCGTTCGGCCCCGGGTGCTGCGCCGCCAGCCACTGCTTGAACCGGCGGCACAGTTCGCACTGGGCGTCGTACAGAACGGTCAACTCACGCATGCTCGACCGGCCAGACCGGCGGCTGCCCACCACCCAAGCCCCCCGGCGCGACCACCGCGTTCGGCGGGACCGGCGGGGTGGTCTGCTGCTCGAGCCGGCTGCGGCGGCGCATCGCGTTGAAGACCCACACGTTCCCCAGGTGCAGCCCGCCGAGCACCAGCATCACCGTTCCCAGCTTCACGCTGAGTTGCTCGAACAGCTCACGCGCGTCCACGACCGCGTCCCCGCCGCGCAGGAACAGCGTCACGAACCCGAGGTTGATCAGGTAGAACCCGACCACCAGCAGCCGGTTCACCGCGTCGGCGAAGTCCTCGTTGCCGTGGAACACGTCGACCAGGAAGATCCGCCCGTTCCGGCTCAGCGTCCGCGCCACCCAGATCGTCAGCGGCACCGCGATCGCCAGGTAGACCAGGTACGTCGTCACCGTCATGTTCATCCTTGTCCCCACTCTTGAACACGTTCAACTCCTGTCGATCCAGACAGTACGCCGCTCATTTGAACATGTTCAAGTCGAGCCCGACGTGAGGTGGATCTCCCCTGAGGCAGGATGAAGACCATGACGACTGTGCCGACTTGGGTCTTCGAAGGAACAGTGCTCCCGTCCGGCGACTCCGCCCGCGTCACGTTCGGGCCGGGCGACATCGGTGAAGCTCTACCTGGCAGGTACGGCGTACCCGGTCTGGTCGACTCGCACTGTCACCTGACGATGGCGTACACCGACGACGGCCCGGCCATGCGAGGCGACGACTTCGCGCACCAGCGCCTCCGCGAGCTCGCCGAGTCCGGCGTCAGCGCGGTCCGCGACGTCGGCGGCAACCGCGACGTCACCCTGAAGCTCGCCCGGACCGAGGACGACAGCCGCCCGTTCGTGCTCGCGGCCGGCCGGTTCCTGGCACCGCGCGGCCGCTACTTCCCGCAGATGTACGAGCCGGTCGCTCCCGAGGACCTGCTCGCTGCCGTCGAGACCGAGATCGCCGAAGGCGCGAGCTGGCTGAAGTTGGTCGGCGACTTTCCCGAGGTCGACGCGGACGGCCCGGTCCGCGGCAGCCAGGTCGGCCCGACGTACGACCTGGACGTGATCGAGGCGATGATCGACGTCGCACACGATCGCGGCGCGCGAGTCGCCGCGCACGTCACGAGTGACCGTGTCACCGACCTGATCCGGCTCGGGATCGACTCGGTCGAGCACGGTACGTCGCTCACCGAGCAGGACCTGGAGACCCTCGGCGCCCGCGGCGGAGCGTGGACTCCGACCCTCAGCGCCGGTCTCACCCCAAGCCCGAACGAGACTCCCGAGGGTGCGGCTCGCCGCAAGGCTCGGTCCGAACACGTCGCGTCCCTCCTCCCGCTCACCGACCGGTACGGCGTCCGCGTACTGACCGGATCCGACGTGGTCGGCTCCGTCGCCGGCGAGATCGACCTGCTCGTCAAGCACGGACTCTCCGTCGAACAGGCCCTGACCGCGGCCTCGACCGGCGCCCAGGACTTCCTCGGCCTGACCGGCTCCGGCAACCTCGTGACGTACGACGCCGACCCGCGCGAACACCCGGAGGTCCTCGCGACCCCGGCCGCGGTGGTGCTCAACCACCGCCGGATCTCGTGAAGGAGAAGGACCTCGACCGCTGGGTCGAGCGCTACCGGAAGGCGTGGGAGAGCAACGATCCCGCGCACATCGCCGCACTGTGGACCGAGGACGCCGCCTGGTACCGGCGTCCGGACGAGCAGCCCGTTCTCGGCCGGGACGCGATCGTTTCGGCCTGGCTCGAGATCGCGGACGGGCCGGGCGAGACAGCGTTCGAGTACCAGGTGCTCGGGTTCGGCGACGGCGTCGGGTTCGTCCGCGGCTGGACGACGTACCTGACGAATCCGCCGGGCGAGTTCAGTAACCTGTGGGTGATCCGGCTGGACCGGGATCGGGCCCACGAGTTCACCGAGTGGTGGATGGAAAAGCCGCTGTGAGCTACTCTCGCTGGTAGGTGCTTCAGGGTGCCACCGGTCCGCGGGAAGGGCTTAGCCCACCTGGACGAACACGGTTGTGGCACTTGTTCACCTCCTTTCTCGCCTGACGATGCGGACAGCAGGCTCGTAGAGAGGAGGTCGGCATGCCGACCCGAAATCTTCCGGACGACCCGCACCTGGAGCACCTCCGCAAGCAGGCCAAGACGCTGCTCAAGGGCGTCCGAGCCGGGGACCGCGAGGCGATCGCGCTCGCGGACGAGTTCCATCCCGTCGAGACGCTGGCGGACGCGCAGCTGGTGGTTGCCCGTAGCTACGGATTCGCCAGCTGGTCACGGATCGTCCGGCACTTGGAACTGGTCGACCACTACAGTCGCTCGCCTCATCGGCAGTCGGTCGGTGGTCCGCTCGACACTCCCGAACAGCGCGCCGACGAGTTCCTCCGCCTGGCGACTTTGCACTACGGGCAAGACGATCCGGCCCGCCAACGATCCGCGCGCGAGCTCCTGGACCGCTTCCCGGACATTGCCCAGAGCAACATCTACACCAAGGTGGTCGCCGGCGACCTGGACGCCGTACGGGCGGAGTTGTCCGAGGCAACGACAGAAGGCGGACCGTACCGCTGGGAACCGTTGCTCTACCTCACCTACAGCCGCCTCGACGCACCCAACCAGGTCGAGATCGCACGTCTCCTCCTCGAGAACGGCGCGGAGCCGAACGCCGGCTACCTCTGGCAGGGCATGCCGTCACCGTTCACCGCGATCACCGGCGTCTTCGGTCGCGGCGAGGGCGACCAACCTCCACACCGCCAGCGGGTCGAGCTCGCCAGGCTGCTGCTCGACGCCGGCGCAGACCCGAACGACAGCCAGACCATGTACAACTGCGGACCCGGCTGTCCCCCGCCGTACGACGACGTACACCTGGAGCTCCTGCTCGAGTACGGACTCGGCCGCGGCGACGGCGGCCCGTGGCACGAACGGATGACCACCGCACATCCGACGCCGCAACAGTTGCTGGAGGACGAGCTGGTGTTCGCGTCGATGGCCGGTCTGCTGCATCGAGCCGAACTAGTGCTTGCCCAAGGCACCGATCCCGAAGGCGTCGGCACCAGGCACCCTGGTTTCGGCGGCAATCGCCCGTACGAACTGGCGGCGGTCCAAGGGCACACCGAGATCGCGGAGATGTTGCGTGCCCGGGGTGCGGCGCCGTTGGACGAGATCCACGAGGTGTACGCCGCGGCGATGCGCGGTGAGACGCCCGACATCGACGCCGATCTCGCCGCCCGAGCGGTCGCTCGCCAACGTCACCTGCCTGTTCGAGCCGCCGAGATCGGCCGCACCGAGGCGATGGAACCCTTGCAGCGGCTCGGGTTCGACCTGACGCGGATCTCGGGCGGAGCGGCGCCGATCCACCGGGCCGCACTCAACGGTCATCTGGAGACGGTCAAGAAGCTCATCGAGCTCGGCGCCGACCCGGAGCTGCGCGATCCCAACTACAACGGGAACGCGCTCGGTTGGGCGGAGCACAACCACCAGGAAGCGGTGGCCGACTACCTCAAGGGCTTACAGCAAGGAACAGGAACGCGCTGAAGACCGCGAGATGAACGGCCCCCTGGAGCAGGGTCGCGCGACCGGTGGCGAGGGTGACGACGCTGGTCACGACGGTCAGCGCGAACAGCACCATCTCCTTGCCGTCGAGCCCGAGGATGAGCGGTCCGTCGAGCCAGATGGACGCGATCGCGATCGCAGGGATGGTCAGTCCGATACTGGCGAGCGCTGAGCCGAGCGCCAGGTTGACGCTGGTCTGGAGACGGTTCCGCAGTGCCGCGCGTACGGCGGCAACCGTCTCCGGCAGCAGCACCAGTAGCGCGATGACAACACCGACCACGGCCAGCGGCGCGCCGGCCGACTCCACTGCGGACTCGAGCTTCGGCGACACGGTCTTGGCCAGACCAACGACCGCGACCAGACAGACGAACAGCAACCCCAGGCTGAGCAGCGCGGTCTTCCCACTCGGCGCCGCCGCGTGATGGTCCTCGTCCTCGTCGACATCGCCATCGGACCGAACCGGCAGGAAGTAATCCCGGTGCCGGATCGTCTGGATGAACACGAAAACGCCGTACATCACCAGCGACGTCACGCCGGCGAACGCGAGCTGCGCCGAGCTGAACCGCGGCCCCGACGCACTCGTCGTGAACGTCGGCAGCACCAGACTCAGCGTGACCAGCGCGGTCATCACGGTCAGCGCGGAGTACGACGCCTGCACGCGGAACTCCTGTACCCGGTGCCGCAACGAGCCGACGACCAGGGCCAATCCGAGGATCCCGTTGCAGGTGATCATCACTGCGGCGAACACAGTGTCCCGGGCCAGCGACGCGGCCTTCTCCCCGCCGGACGCCATCAGCGTGACGATCAGCGCGACCTCGATGATCGTCACCGCGAGCGCGAGAATCAGCGTGCCGAATGGCTCACCGACGCGGTGCGCGACGACCTCGGCGTGGTGGACGGCGGCGATCACGGCGGCGCCGAGACCGAGGCAAACCAGGATCAGCAGGACCGTGTTGAGGTCACGACCCCAGGTCACGAGCAGCACGACGAAGGCGAGCGGCGGCACGGCCAACGTCCAGCGCGGCAGCCCTTGGATCACGGAGTTTGTCATCCTCACACAGCCTATCGGGAATCCCCTTGGCATCCCGGCAACCTCAGGTGATGCTTCTCCCATCATGACTGTCGAGATCAGAGACGCGACTGACGGCGACTGGGCGGCGATCTGGCCGTTCTTCCACGAGATCGTCACCGCGCGCGAGACCTACACCTACGACCCGGAGTTGACCGAGGAGCAGGCCCGCGGACTGTGGATGTCGCCGTCCAGCTCGCCGCTGGCCCGGACCACGGTCGCGGTCGATGCCGACGGCACCGTTCTCGGCAGCGCGAACATGTACCCGAACCGTCCCGGTCCCGGCGCCCACGTCGCCAGCGCCAGCTTCATGGTCGACGGCAAGGCCCGCGGCAAGGGTGTCGGCCGGCTGCTCTGCGAGGACATGATCGCGTGGGCCGGCCGATCCGGCTTCCGGTCCATCCAGTTCAACGCAGTCGTCGAGACCAACGAACCCGCCGTACACCTCTGGCAGGACCTCGGCTTCCGCATCGCCGGCACCGTCCCGGAGACCTTCAACCACCCCAAACTCGGGTACGTCGGCCTCCACGTGATGTACCGCCCGCTGCCATGAATCGCGCGCGCGAGATGTGGAAGGTCCTCGAGCCGTTCCACGCGATCACCTACTTCTCTCCTGAGACCCGGAAGGCGACGGATGCGCTCGGCCTGAAGGGCGGCTGGATGAGCTACTTCGGCTGCCGCGCGGCGCCTCTTGGCCCGGTCGGTCCGGAGATCGTCGCCGCGGTGTTCTACAACTTCCACCCGGCGGTGGTCGCCCGCTCACTGCCGGACGCCTGGACCTACGCCGCCCCGGCCCAACTCCTCGACGCCCGCCTGACCGCCGTCGACCACGCCGTACGCCGGTTGTTCGCCGACACCGTGTTTGAACGCGCCGCCGAGATCGGGCGGCACGCGGCGGAGTTGGCACCGGTTGCCGGGCGGCCGATTGCGGCGGCCAACGCCGCGTTGGAGTGGCCGACCGAGCCGCATCTCGTGCTCTGGCAGGCGACCACGATCCTGCGTGAATCGCGCGGCGACGGACATGTCGCGGCGCTCGTCGCCGCCGGACTCAGTCCATGCCAAGCGCTGGTCACGATCTCCGCCGCGGGCGGGCCGTCGAAGGAGGTCTTCCAGCTCAATCGCCGGTGGAGCGACGAAGAGTGGGCGGCCGCCTCGGACGATCTGCGGAGTCGCGGACTACTCGACGCCGACGGCGCGCTCACCGACACCGGCCGCGCACAGCGGCAACAGGTGGAGGACACCACGGATGCGCTCGCCGATCAGGGTTGGCGTGCGCTCGGCGACGACCTGAGTCGCGAGCTGCACGACGTCGTACGCCCGTTCAGCGCTGAGCTGATGTCGGCCGGGCTGATCCCGGCGGACAACCCGATGGCTATGCGCTGGGACTGATCCGGTCCGCCACCGAGCGGAGCGATTGAGCCAACTGCTCACCGGTCGGCGCGGACTCGGGGTCGAACATCGCCTGCGCGACCACGCCGAGCAGAAGCGCCTGCATCAATGACCCGACGGCCTGAAGCTCCTCGGGATCCGCGTCCGGGCCGACGCCGCCGAACATTTGCGCGAGGCCTTCGCGCGCCTCGCCCTGCAGCTTCGACAGGTCGGACACCAGCTCGGGCATGGTCGCGCAGAGGCTGAGAACCTCGAACTGCACCGCCCACAACGCACGCAGGCGCGGATTCGACAGACTGTCGATGATCTGACGCCAGGTCGCGACGAACTGGTCATGCGGACCGCGCACAGCAGCCCGGTCGGTCGCCGTACCGTCATCGCGGGCGACCTCGGTCGCCCACTCGTCGATCAGCAGCGTGCGCATCGCCTCGGTGAGCAGCGCCTCCTTGGAACCGAAGTGGTAGCCGATCGCGGCCAGGCTGACCCCGGCCGCGGTCGCGATGTCGCGCGCCGTCGTCCGGCTGTAGCCCTTCTCGAGCAAGCAGGCCTTCGCGCCGTCGATCAGCGCCTCCCGGTTTCCCATGTCCAGAACTCTAACACATTCGTCTCATACGAATGTCTTGCACATTTGTCTAAGACCGTCGTACAGTCAGGGCACACCAACAAACTTCTTGGAGGGGTTCCGATGACTACGGTTCTGATTTCCGGCGCGAGCGTGGCGGGTCCGGCCCTGGCGTACTGGCTGCAGCGGTACGGGTACAGCCCGACCGTGGTCGAGCGCGCTCCGGCGCCGCGGCCCGGCGGCTACGCGGTCGACTTCCGCGGCGCGTCGATGACGGTGCTCGAGCGGATGGGCATCCTGGACGCGGTCCGGGCCAAGGCCACGAACATGGGCGACATCACCTACGTGAACGAGCAGGGCAAGCGCGTCGCCAGCACCCCGCCGAGTGCACTCAGCGGCGAACTGGAGATCCTCCGCGGCGACCTGGTCGAGATCCTGTACTCGCGGACCGCCGACACCACCGAGTATCTGTTCGGCGACTCGATCGCATCCCTGACCGACGACGGTTCGGGCGTCGACGTGGTCTTCGAGAGTGGTCTGACCCGACGGTTCGACCTGGTCATCGGTGCGGACGGGCAGCACTCGAACGTGCGCCGGCTCGCCTTCGGGCCGGAATCGTCGTACGCACACGACCTCGGCTACTACGTCTCGGTGAGCACGGTCGCCAACCACCTGGGCCTGGACCACACCGGGCAGATCCTGAACGTGCCGGGCAAGACCGTCGGCACCTACAGCGCACGCCACAACGCCGAGGCGAAGGCGCTGTTCTACTTCACCGCCAAGGACAAGCTGGACTACGACCGGCGCGACCCGGAGTCCCAGAAGGCGATCATCGACGAGCAGTTCGCCGGGATCGGCTGGGAGGTGCCGACGCTGCTGGCCGGAATGCGGCAGGCGCCGGACTTCTACTTCGACTCGATCACCCAGATCAAGCTCGACAGCTACTCCCGTGGACGGGTGGCGCTGGTCGGCGACGCCGGGTACTGCGCCTCGTCGCTGTCCGGGATGGGCACGAGTCTCGCGATCGTCGGCGCCTATGTCCTGGCCGGTGAGTTGCACGCCGCCGGCGGTGACCACGTGCGGGCTTTCGCGGAGTACGACGTACGCATGAAGGACTTCGTCGCTGCCTGCCAGAAGCTGGCGCTCGAGGGGGCGATGTGGTTCATCCCGGGCAGCAAAGGGTTCATGAAGCTGCGCAACCTGACCTTGCGGATGATGCCGTACCTGCCGTGGCGGAAGGTGATCGAGCAGGCGCCGTTGAAGGCCGGCAACGCGATCGAGCTCAGGACGTACGAAGACCAGCTTCCGCGGCCCGCCGTACCGCGTCCGTGAGCGCGTCCAGTATGCCGGACTCGAGCTTCCAGTGCTGCCAGTACAAGGGCACGTCGATGTACTTGCCTGGGGCAACTTCTACCAACCGCCCCGCGGCCAGCTCGGGTCCGGCCACCTGGTCCTCGATCATCCCCCAGCCGAGACCGATCCGGACCGCCTCGTGGAACGGCGCGGACGCCGGGATCGCGTGCGACGGCGGATCCAGCTTCCGCCGGGTCACCTTGCGGATCAGCCGGTGCTGCAGGACGTCCTTCTCGTTGAACACCACCATCGGCGCCTCGGCAAGGGCCTCCGGCAACGACTTCCCGGTCAGCCAGCGCTCGGCGTACTCCGGGGTGGCGAGCGGCAGGTACCGCATCTTCCCGAGCGGTACGACGCGACAGCCCTGGACGGGCCGTGGATCGGCGGTCACCGCGGCCAGGACGGTCCCGTTGCGCAGGTACTCCGCCGAATGTTCCTCGTCCTCCTGGTGGACCAGGAACCGGGCCTCGTGGGTCCGGGACAGGTCGAGCATCGCCGGCAGGAACCAGTTGTTGAGCGAGTCCGCGTTCACCGCGAGCGGGATCCGCTGGGCGTCGATCGTGCCGCGGACGGCGGCAATCGCCTCGAACTCGAGCAGCGAGACCTGCCGGGCCAACCTCAGGAGCGCCTCACCCGCGGCGGTCGCGCGCGCCGGCCTGCCGCGCATCACCACGACCTGTCCGAGACGGCTCTCCAACGCCTTGATTCGTTGACTGATGGCCGACGGCGTGACCTGCAAACGCCGGGCGGCCGCGTCGAAACTGCCTTCGTCGACGACGGCCACGAACGTCTCGAGCTGCGCGGAGTCGAACTGCATAATGAAGCAATCCTAATGGCATGTGAGAATCTTTAGCTGGTTTGAATGCGCTCGACTGCCTACCGTCGAACCCATGCCTGTCCTCGCCGGTTTCGCCACGTCGCTGTCCCTGATCGTGGCGATCGGCGCCCAGAACGCCTTCGTCCTCCGCCAGGGCCTCCGCCGCGAACACGTCCTGCCGGTGGTCCTGACCTGCGCACTCTCCGACGCACTCCTGATCTCCAGCGGCATCCTCGGCCTCGGCGCCCTGCTCACCCGCAGCCAACTCGCCCTCGACATCGCCAAGTTCGGCGGCGCCGCCTTCCTCTACACGTACGCCGCGTTGGCCGCCAAGCGAGCCTTCAAACCCGGCGCGATCACCGCCACCGACCGCGGACCGGCCGCCCTCCGCAGCGTCGTACTGACCTGCTTGGGCTTCACCTACCTCAACCCGCACGTCTACCTGGACACCGTCGTACTCCTCGGCTCCCTCGCCAACCAACGCGGCACCGACGGCCGCTGGCTCTACGGCCTAGGAGCCATCACCGCCAGCTTCACCTGGTTCTTCGCCCTAGGCTTCTTCTCCGGCAGACTCGCAAAGGTCTTCTCGCGACCAAGAGCCTGGCAATTCCTGGACTCCGGCATCGCCCTCATCATGGCCACCCTGGCAACCTGGATGCTCCTCCCTTGATATCCACAGCTGCGAATTCGCCCGGTAAGCGGGGCAGCCTCGGGTGTACACTCTCGGTAACACGGCCAGCCCCTCTGCCCCTCAGGGCACGGGCTGGTTTTCTTTTCCTGGGGGACATCCGTGACTGCCTACACCAAGCCGCACCTCGCCTTCGCCGACCAGGTCGGACTGCTGAAAAGCAGAGGCCTGATCATCGACGACGAGACCGAAGCAGAGCGCCTCCTCGGCGTCATCGGGTACTACCGCCTCAGCGGCTACTGGTACTCCTTTCGCCGGCGGTCGGACGGCGTCGGCCGCGACGACCACTTCGTCGAAGGCACCACCTTCCGCCAGGTCGTTCGCCTGTACGACGCCGATCGCAGGCTGAAGCTGCAACTGCTCGATGCGCTCGAACGCATCGAGATCGCGGTTCGGGTCATGATCGGATTCACCCTCGGACGACGCGGCGCGTACGCGCATCTCGACAGCCGGAATCTGGACGGCCGGTTCACGCGATCCGATGGCAGGCAGCCCAGCACGTACGACCGGTGGCTGCGCAAGGTGCTAACCGCACAGGCCAGATCCTCCGAGGACTTCGTCCTGCATTTCCAGCACAAGTACGACGGCCGCCTGCCGGTGTGGGTGATCACAGAGATCCTCGACTTCGGCGCTATGAGCTACTTGTTCCAGGGGCTGCAATCGGCGGATCGCAACGAGATCGCGGCCCGGTTGGGCGTCCTCGACCGGCGAGGTGACGGCAACGGCACTGCGTTGGCCAACTGGCTGCGGGTGCTCAACTACGTCCGCAACGTCTGCGCCCACCACTCTCGTCTGTGGAACAGGAACCTCGCCGATCAGCTCGCTCCGAGCCACCTGCGGTCGATCCCGGATCTGCGTCATCTGACCCAGCCCGAGGTATCCCATGCCCGGATCTATTCGACGTTGTGCGTCGTCGCGTTCTTGCTGTCTCGCCTCGGGCACGAGTCCCACTGGCCTGAGCAGATTCGGGACTTGATCAGTACGGAGATCCCGGCCTGCGGGCGCGAGCTTCGCGAGTTGGGATTCCCGGCCGGATGGGCCGGCGAGTGGCCGTTGGGCGTCGGACGTGGAGGTTCTTGATGGATGTGACGGTTTTGTGTGATGCGGTGGGGGTGTTTCCGGAGGGGGTTTCGGGGGCGTTGCCTGGGTGGGGTTCGGAGCAGCTGGCTTGGACGAGCGAAGTTATGCCGGGGAACGTTCGGGGGGAGGGGTGGTTGCTGCACTTTCATAGTTATTTGGTGGTGGGTGACTCGGGGGTGGTGCTGGTGGATGCGGGGGTTGGGCCGGCGGGTGGGGAGGCGGCGGAGTGGTTGGGGGTGGCTGGGCGGTTGCCTCGGTTGTTGGGGCAGGTTGGGGTGGAGGCCGGGGATGTGGATGCGGTGGTGTTGACGCATGTACATCTGGATCACGTGGGGTGGGCGTCGGACGGGGTGCGGCCGGCGTTTCCGCGGGCGGAGTACGTCGTACAGCGGGATGAGTTGGAGCATGTGCGCGGCGGATCGACGTACCTGAAGAGGATTCGGCCGATCGAGGAGGCCGGGCAGTTGCGGGTTGTGGACGGGGAGACGATGCTGCGCGGGATGCGGTTGGTGCCGACGCCGGGGCATACGCCTGGGCATCAGTCGGTGGTGACGGATCGGGCGGTGCTGGGTGGTGATGTGCTGGTGCATCCGGCGCAGGCTCGGTGGCCGGAGCTCACCTATGTGTATGAGCGCGATCCGGCGCGGGCGGTGACCTCGCGGCGGGAAGTGCTGGCGACGGCGGCGGCGATGGGCGTCCCGATCGCGGCCGCGCATCCACATGCTGCTCTGTCGGCGGACGCCGTACCAACGAAGGCGGCAGGCAACGGCGACCAGGCCTGCCCGCCGCACAAGCTTTAGCGGTAGCCGGTGGTGTCGGCCGGTTTGCCGGGGTCCTGGATGTCGACGATGTAGCGCCACGCGTCCGGCCGGCTGCCGTCGAGGTCGGTGAAGCCGTAGAGCTGCGCGAGTTCGCCACTCGACGTGGACTTGCCGTTCCAGCGTCGTACGTCGGGATCCGCCGCGAGCGCCGCCACTGCGCGACCGACGTACGACGGGCTCTCGGAGATCGCGAAGTGCGGGATCTGCTCGGTCGCGTCCCGCCAGTTCTCCTCGCGTACGCCGAACCCGTCGAGCATCGCCTCCGACCGCAGCCACCCCGGCGTCAGCAGCACGGCAGCAGCGTCGTACTGCTTCAGCTCGTGAGCCAGCGCGAACGCCATCCGGCTGACCGCACCCTTCGCGACGTCGTAGAAGAACGAGACGCGATAGTTCGACGCGTTGTAGTCGTTGGTGCCGTCCGTCATCTCGACGACCAGCCCACCTGGCGTCTTGATCAGCAACGGCAGCGCGAAGTGACTGGTGATCGCATGCGTGTTCACCCCCAGCTCCAGCAACCGCAGACCGCTCTCGAGCGAGCTCTCCCACACGGTCTTGTCCCAGTCGGGCTCGCCGTACTGCCCCCAGATGTCGTTCACCAGGATGTGCAGCGCGCCCTGCTCACTCTCGATCCGGGCGACCAGCTCGCGCACCTGATCGGGGTCGAGATGATCCACAGGTACGGCGATGCCGTGACCGCCGGCCTTGTCGACGAGCTCAGCGGTGTCCTCGATCGTCTCCGGCCGGCTCATCTCTGACTGCCGGGCCCGAGTGGTTCGTCCGGTCACATACACGGTCGCGCCGGCAGCGCCGAGTTCGACCGCGATCCCCCGCCCGGCTGCTCGGGTCGCACCGGCGACCAGCGCCACCTTTCCCGCCAAGGGTTTCATGGCTCCTCCTAATCCATACGTTGTACGATTATGTACCATACGACGTATGGTTAACGTCGGCAAGCGCTCCGGGCGGCCCCGCGCCGGGGAGGAGCGGCTGAGCCGGGAGGCGATCCTGACCGCGGCGCTGCAGATCGTCGACGACGAGGGCATCGACGCGCTGACCATGCGGCGGCTCGCGGCGACGCTGAAGGTCAACCCGATGTCGCTCTACCACCACCTGCCGAACAAAGCCGCCGTACTCGCGGGGCTCGCGGAGCTGGTGTTCGCCGGCCTGGAACTACCCGATCCGGGCGACACCGTGCCGTGGGATGAGCAGCTCAAGGAAGCCGCGCGCGCCTATCGCAACGGCCTCCGCCAGCACCCCAACCTGGCGCTGCAGGTGCTGTCCGACACGTCCGCCGTCTCAGACGTCGTGGTGGTGACGATGGAGCCGTTCTACCGGGCGCTCGACCGAGCCGGTCTCAAGCCGCGGCAGATCTTCGAGGCGGCGAACACCCTGATCGACTTCATCCACGGGTTCAGCCTCGGCGAAGCATCCGTCCGGTCCGAGACCTTCGAGCTCGCCCCCGACCTGCTCGCCCGCGTACGCGCACTGCCGGCCGACAAGGCACCGACCCTGACCAGGATCGTCGGCGGACTCGGCGCCGAGGGCCTCGCCTATGACTTCGACAGCGGATTCGAGTCCGGGCTGTCCACGTTGACCGCGGGCATCGCGGCAACGGCTCGCCGACGGTAGCGCGAGATCGCGACCCCGATCAGACAGAGCAGACCACCGACGTACGCGAGTCGCGCGGGACTCTCGCCGAGCAGCAGCCAGCCGAGGAAGATCGTGAGCGGCGGGACCAGGTACGTCGTGGCACCCATCCGACCGGCCGTCGTCCGAGCCAGCGCGTATGCCCAGGTCGTGAAGGCGATCGCAGTCGGGAAGGCCCCAAGGAACACGACCCACCAGATCGTCGCCGGTCGCGCATGTGCCGTCTCACGGACCAGCGTCGGCCCGAACGGCAGACAGGCAACCGCGCCGATCACGCACGACAACCAGGTCACCTCCAGCGCGGGCAGTCGCGCGAGCAGCGGCTTCTGCGAGACGACACCGATCGCGTACGCCGCCGCGGCTGCCAGGCAGAGCACGACACCCCACGTCTCGGCGCTGCCGTTGGACGACGACAGTCCGATCACGACCACCCCGCCGAACGCGACGACACTCCCGATCACCAGCTGACGCGGGAAGCCCTCGTGGAGAAGGACACCCGCCAGGAGTGCGATCAGCAGCGGACCGACATTCACCAGCATCGCCGTCGTACCGGCGTCGAGGTGGCGCTCGGCCTCGTTCAGCGCGAGGTTGTAGACGCCGAACCAGAGCAGACCGCAGGCCAGCAGGAATTTCCAGTCGCCCTTCGCCGGCCAGCGCCGCGGCCGGGTGAACACGAAGATCCCGAGCAGCACGCTGCCGACCAGCAGTCGCCCGAGCGACAGGGCGCCGGCCGACAGGTCCTGTCCGACATGGCGGATCGCCACGAAGGCGGACGCCCACAACACCACCGTCACCGCAGCTGCGGCCAGCGCACCCTGTTTCCTCATGCTGTTACAACGTCGCGTCGGCTCATGATGTGAGGTTAGGTCTCGGACGCTTCGGTCGCCGCCGAACTACGGGGAGCCGGCAACGCGAACGGTACGACGAAAGCCGTCAGCAGGACCGGGATCGTCAACCCCGCGATCAGCACCGACATCGTGAACCACATCGACCCGAGCGCGAACCCGCCGTACACCGCAATCGCGAAGACCTCGGCAAACAACCCCGACACCGACGTCACGGTCGCCCGGGCCGGACCGGTGATCGCATCCTGCAACCGCGACTCCGACACCACGATCACCAACTGCATCAGCCCGTACCCGAGTGCAATCGGCAAGAACCCCCACGCCGACCCACTCAGCGCCCCGGTCGCGATCAACACGGCAGTTGCCGCGAGCATCAAAGCAAAAGTTGCTGCTGGCAACTTGTACGCCGGCCCTGCGAGCGCACCGCCGATCGCCTGTGCTGCAACGGTTCCCGCGATCAGCAAAGGGATCACGCTGGTCAGCGCACCCGTCTCCCGGGCAAGCAACGGGAAGTACTCGTCGAACGCCAGGAAGCCGCCGAGCAACGCGACCAGCGCAACGGCTCGCCGCACCAGCCGACTCGTCAGCACCTCCGTCACGCCAGACCTCAGCATGTGAACGTAGTTGCCGAACGCCGCCCGCGTACCCGTTTCGTCCGACTCCCGGGCAGCCTCCACCGGCCGCGCCTCAGGCAACGACCACGCCACCAAGGCCTGGGCCAAACAGCTGAGCACACTCACTACCCCAGCCAGGACGTAACCACCGAGGTTGAGCAGCGGTGTCGCCAAAGCCGTCGCTGCCAGGTTCATCACGAGCGCGGCGGATCGCGCCCGACCGAGCAGGGTCGGGTAATGCGCAGTTCGATCCCGGGCGGCAAGCTCGTCGTACACGAACGCTTCGTACGTGCCGGAGATCAGCGCGGACGAAGTACCCCACAAGACGAAACCCAGCGCGAATCCGGCGAACGACGGCCACGTGATCCATGCGGCGTACCCGAGGCCGCTGAGCAGGGCACCGAGGATCAGCAGCTTGCGCCGGGAGTACGTGTCGGCCCAGGCGCCGGACGGCACCTCGAGGACGAACCCGGTCGCCGACCAGATGACGAACAGCGTCGAGATCTGGGCAGCCGACAGTCCGTGATCGGTGAACAGCAGCTGGTACAGCGGATAGAGCGGGATGAAGTCGTGCAGCGCCTCGAAGGCGATGACGCGGGCGAACAGACTTCGGTCAGTACGTCAAAGGTGCGGGCTCGGAAATCTCATGTCATTGACGATACGCGAAAATGAGGCGCGGATCCGGTGGAATTTCCGTCAGAGTAGGGCGATGGGACAGGTCAGCGAACGGTTCTGGGCGAAGCTGCCGGACGGCAGCCGGGACGCCCTCGTCGACGGGTTGAGTCAGTCCGAGCTGCAGTCCGTCCTGCTGGACGTGACGCGGGAGCGCGCCGCCAAGGTGACGCCGGCGCGGCTGCTGCAGCGCTGGCAGCAGGACCGGTTCGTGCGACCGTCGTCGATCGATCCGCGCGAGCTGGTGAAGACCCAGCAGCTCCTGTGGGAGCGGCTGCCGGAAACGTTCGACGGCGTGCAACTGTCCCCGGTGACCCCGCTGGGCACCTGTTCGGCGATCGCGACGATCAACCAGAACCAGGTGGTCAGCACGATCCGCGGCACCGAGGTCGCCAGCGACCCGACCAACGAGCTGGCGATCGAGGCCGCCGTACGCCGACGTGCCGGGCAGGACCGGGTCCACCTGGCCGCGTGCCAGCGGGTGATCCGGGCGCAGCCGTTCGACGGGCCGGGCATGTTCGCTCATTTCGAGCTGTTCACGCTGGTGTCGAGTGCTCGCGACACCGGCTCGTGCAGGACCGAGCTGCTGATCGAGCACCTGCGTTTCTGGCAGGACGTACTCGGCGACAAGGCAGTCCTGTCCTTCACCGCCTTCAAGGAGTCCGCGCTGCGGGACCGGATCGAGGACACGGTCCGGCCGGCGCTCGAAGTCGCGTTCACCGAGGACACCGAGCGGACGAAGAGCGAGAACTACTACGCCGGCACCGCACTCGACATCGGTCGGGGCAGCGAAGGGCTGGGCGACGGCGGCTTCACCACCTGGACCGCTGACCTGCTCGGCGATGCGAAGGAACGCTGCCTGACCTCCTGCATCTCCACCGAACGCCTGACGACTATCGGAGTTTGAGCAACCCCGCGTCGGTCGGCCGGAACCCGCAGGCGTCGAGGTAGAACGCGGTCAGGTGCGGCTCGAAGTCGACGTGCAGCCATTCACACCCGGCCTTGCGCGCCTCCTCGGCCGCGGTCAGCACGAGCTGCTTACCGATACCCCGCCGGCCATGATCCGGATGTACGGCGGTGTCCAGCACGAACGCGTGCCCACCGCCGTCCCAGCACACCTGCACGAACCCGACCAGCTGATCGTTGCTGAAGGCACCCACCCAGGTCAGCGCCCACCGCTCCAACCGCTCCGCCCAGGCCTGCACCTCCGGCTCGCTCTCGAACGCAGCCGCATGCAGCGTGGACAATTCCCGATCGTCCACCGGGAACCGCACGACGTACTTCACAGCAACTCCAATGCGGCTTCGAGGCGAGCGTTCCATCCCACAGCCTCACCATCGGGCAGGTCCGACACGCTCAGGTACCCCTGCACCATCACAGACGGCATGACCGCGCTCAGCCCCTCGCTGCCCCCGTAAGCACTCAACGCCTCCGGCCAGCGGGCGGGCTCCACCGATGACACCAAGAACCACGCGAGGTCCAGCACGCCCGGCGCCAACGACACGTCCTCCCAGTCCAGCAAGGCGACCACACCGTCGGGCCCGGTCCGCATGTTCTGCGCCGAGGCGTCACCGTGAGCCAAAGTCAGCTCACCCGCCTGCCCCACAGCTTGCTCGCCCTCGAGCACCCGACCGACCAGACGCTCACCAAAGGCACGCACCGGAGCAGACAGGTCGGACCGCTCCGCCAGCACCGGCCAGGTGCGGTCGTAGAGCTCCGCAACCAGATCCTCCCCCGCACCGGGCGGTCGCAGCCACGCCCAGTTCGCCCGGCCTGTCCACCGGCCATGCAACTCGCGCAACACCTGCGCAGCAGCGCCAGGGTCCGCCCCTGGCGCCCAGTCCGACAGGTCCTCCAGCACCAGCAGGGTCCCGTCAGGTCCAGACTCCGCCTGGTAGCACTCCGGAACGCGAACCCCGACCACCGGTGCGATCTCCCGGTAGAACCGCACCTCGGACTCGAACATCTGCAGCACATCTGGAATCGAGCCAGGCGCCGCGGGCTCCCGCCGCTTTATGTGGGTACGCATGCCTCAGTGCTTATCAGGACGACCGTGCTGTTCTCCATTAGATTTAGCTGGTCACGCGCAGCGCGGAGCCCGGCGAGGGTCGCCGCACCGCTCGGTCCGGAGGAGATGCCGGCCGCTTGCAGGTCGTCGACCGCCTTGAGTGCTGCGTCGTCCTCGACCGTGACCGAGTAGTCCAGACCTGAGCGGAGTACGGGCCAGGCGAGGCTGGACGGCGTACCGCAGTTCAGGCCCGCCATCACAGTCTTGCCGGTCGGGACGGTCAGCAACTCACCTGCGAGCAGGCTGGTGGTCACGCACGACGCGCTGGCCGGCTCGACCCCGAGCAACGCCGGCGTGACCGGTCCGCTCCGGTAGTGGGTGACGGCTGCCTGGGCCACCGAACCCACTCCCATCGGCACAACCACCAGATCAGGCTGTACGTCGATCTCCCGGAACAGCGTCGAGTAGCCGTCGACGATGTGCTGCGGGATCACCTCGTACCCGGGCCACGCGGAGTCCTGGATCAGCAACCGATCCCCCGAGGCGTACGCCGCAGCCTCGCCGACCGCGGCGTCGTACGAATCCGGTACGACGGTCACCGTCGCACCCTCCGACCGGATCGCATCCACAGCACCATCACTCACCACGTCCGGGACGAACACGTGTGCGGGCAGACCGAGCATCGCAGCCCGGCGCGCGACGGCACGACCGTGATTGCCGTCGGTCGCAGTCACCAACTCGGAAGCGCCGGCGTGCTCCTGCAGAGCGCGGTGGATCGCCCACCACGCACCCAGCGCCTTGAACGCGGGCAGCCCAAGCCGATGCGACTCGTCCTTCACGAGCACCTGACCGACCCCCAGCTCGGCAGCAAGCGCCGGGACAGGGGTCAGTGGAGTAGGGCGGTACGCCGGCAGGCTCTGGTGGAACGCCAGTACCTCAGCCGGAGCAGGCGACGTACGCCAGGACCTCGCGGCCGGGTTGGCGTACCAGCGCACCAACTAAGCGACCAGCGTGAACGCCTGTGCCGAGGCGGAGTACGCGCGTGGGCCGGAAGGGATCCGGTACGCCGCGCGGTCCTCGACCCGGATCGCAGCGGTCTGGAGGTGGACCGGCAGCGTGGACCGGGCCGCGGTGGTCAGGTCGAACTGCACCTCGGCCAGCAGGTCGGACAGCTCGAGCTCGAGTGCGCGGCAGATCGCGGCGAGGATCTCCGAGGAGGGCTCTTTGCGACCGCGCTCGATCTCGGAGAGGTACGGCACCGACACCTGGGCCAGCTCGGCGAGCTCGCGCAGGGTGATGCCCCGCTCGCGCCGGAGCCGGCGAAAGACGTTCCCGATCACCTGGCGTAGCAACACGTCTGGCCCTCCTCGCCTCCGGATGTCCTGTACCGAGTGTGCCATCCCGCGCGGGTCCGCCGGGCAAGATCTGCGCTGAGCAGACTCCGTACGGCGTTCTGCCCTGCGCAGAATCAGCCTTCCAGCGCGGATTGGAGGTCGGCGGTCAGGTCCTCGGGGTCTTCCAGGCCGAGGCTGAGGCGGAGCAGTCCGTCGGACGGCTTGGCCTCGGCGGTGACCAGGCGGTGGGTGAGCGCGGCGGGGTGCTGGATCAGCGTGTCCACGCCGCCGAGGGACACCGCGTGCGTGATGAGCTTCAACCCGCTGGCCACCCGGGACGCGGCCTCGAAGCCGCCGGTCAGGGTGAAGGCGAGGATCGCGCCGGGACCCGACTGCTGGCGTCCGATCAGCCCGGCGGGATCGGTCAGGCCCGGGTAGTAGACCTGCTCGACGGACGGCTGCGCGGACAGCCAGTCCGCCACCTTGATGGCGGTCGCCTGCTGCGCCCGTACGCGCACTGGCAGCGTCTGCAGTCCCCTGTGCAGTTCGTACGCCGCCAACGGGTGCAGCAGGCCACCTGTCACTGCGCGGATCTGCCGAAGCCGGCCGACCCACTCCACGCCGGCCGCGACGACGCCACCCATCACGTCGCCATGACCGCCGAGGTACTTGGTTGCCGAGTGCAAGACCAGGCTCGCCCCGTGCCGAGCCGGCTGCTGCAGGATCGGCGTCGCGAAGGTGTTGTCCACAAGCACCGGTACGTCGCCTGCCGCGCGGGCGACCGCCGCGATGTCGACCAGCTCGACGGTCGGGTTGGCCGGTGTCTCGACGATGACCAGGCCGGTGTCGGGGCGGATCGTTCCGGCGACCTCGTTCGGCTGTGTGTAACTGACAGTTGTCCCCAGGAGGCCTGTGGATAACAGGTGATCGGTGCCGCCGTACAGCGGACGTACGGCGACCACGTGCGGACGGCCTGCGGCAACGGTGGCGAGCAGGCAGGCGGTGAGCGCGGCCATGCCGGAGCCGAACGCGACGGCGCCGTCGGTCTGCTCGAGCTCGGCGAGCGCGCTCTCGAAGCGGGCGACGGTCGGGTTCCACAGGCGCTGGTAGACGAGGCTCCCGCCGTCCGGGCCACGGCCCTGCGCGAGCGCGTCGTACGACGCTCCGCCGGTGTTCACGTCGGGGAGCGGGTAGGTGGTGGACAGGTCGATCGGAGGGACGTGGACGCCGAGAGCGGCCAGGTCGTCGCGGCCGGCGTGGACGGAACGGGTGTCGAGCTGGGTCATCGTGGCCTCCTCACCTGAGATGCAGTGAGGATGGAATCTTCTGCGAGATTGATGCAATAGTTCCGAAGAAAATTCGTCCACAGGGTCATCCACATGCTGTGGATTCTGTGGACGGGCTCTACAGTGATGGCATGCCGAAGGATCGTCGGAGCCCTGGACCGGCTCCGCGGCCGGCTCCTGACGGGCTCGACGAGGTCGATCGGGAGTTGGTGCGACTGCTGACCGCCGACGGGCGGATGGCGAACAACGCGCTCGCCGAGGCGACCGGGATCGCGCCGTCGACGTGTCTCGCGCGGGTGCGTTCACTGCGTGAGCGTGGGGTGATCCGCGGCTTCCATGCCGACGTGGATCTGGGCGCGCTGGGTCAGCCGTTGCAGGCGCTGATCGCGATCCGGATCGGAGCGCATTCGCGTGACGAGATCGACCGCTTCCGGTCGAAGGTGCCGGGGCTGCCCGGCGTGCTCTCGCTGTTTCATGTCAGCGGCGCCAACGACTACCTGCTGCACGTCAGCGCGGCCACTCCCGACGCTCTCCGGGAGTTCGTCCTCGACCACCTGACCGCGGACCCAGCAGTAGTCCACGCCGAGACCAGCCTGATCTTCGAACACATCCGGGCGACTCCGGACGCGCGCAACTGATCAGCGGGGCTTGATGCCCCAAGCTTGCGCGAGCAGCTCGAACGAGCGGCGGCGTTCTGCTGGGTTGTGGATGTTGGTGGTGATGATCAGTTCGTCAGCGCCGGCGGAGTTGGCTCGGCGGAGGAGGTCAGCGGCTACCTGGTCCGGGGTGCCGACGGAGACCAGACCGGCCCACTCTTCGACAGCGGCCTCTTCTGCCTCGGACCACGGGTAGGCCTCGGCTTCCTCCGGAGACGGAAGCGGGCCAGGACGGCCGGAGCGCAGGCGGAGCATCGAGAGTGCGTTCGCGCGGGCGAGTTGCTGCGCGCGCTCCTCGGTCTCGGCGACGATCGCGGCCAAGGCCAGGATCGCGTGCGGCGCGCCCTCGTTCTCGAAGCGCTTGAAGTTCTCCCGGTACGACGCGATCACGCCGGCCGGATCGAGCGTCCCGAAGTGCCCGGCGTACGCAAATCCCGTCCCGAGCGCGGCCGCCGCCTGTCCGCCGTACGTGCTGGACCCGAGGATCCACACCGGCGGCAGCGGTACGTCGTCAGGTTGCGCCTTGATCGGCTCGAACGGGTGCCCGGCCGGGAACCCTTCGGCGTATGCCCGCAGTTCGGCGTACTGCTCGGTGAAGTCGTCGGCGCCGAGGGCCTCGCGGCTCCGGCGCAGTGCGAGCGCGGTGCGTTGGTCGGTGCCTGGCGCTCGTCCGATGCCGAGGTCGATACGGTCCGGGTACAGCCCGCCGAGCACACGGAACGTCTCGGCGACCTTCAACGGAGAGTGGTTCGGCAGCATGATCCCGCCGGACCCGACCCGGATGGTCGACGTGGCGGCAGCGACCGCCGTGATCATCACCTCGGGAGTCGTGCTCACCACGCTGGGGATGTTGTGATGCTCCGCCAGCCAGAAGCGGTGGTAGCCGGCCGCTTCCGCGGTGCGGGCCAGTTCCAGCGTCTCGTGCAGCGCCTCCGACGGCCGCGTGCCTGTCGGCACCGGCGAGAGGTCGAGCACGGACAGGGGCATCGGTTCGGCGCTCACGCTCCATGGCAACCGCCGCGGCGTGCAACCTATTCCTCCGGACCTGCAGCCCATCACAATCCCGGCGGCCGGCACCGGCTGAGCCTGGATCGACCGGAAGAACCAGCATTGTGATGGGCTGGAGATCCGCTATCCGGGGTACGGCGTCTGCGCGCGAGCATCGCGTAGCGCTCGGGCCCACCAGGCGAGCTGCCGGAGCAGGGTCGCGGCGGCCGCAGACGTGGTCGGATCCGTCGGCTCACCCGCGGTGAAGTCCTCTTCGCGAAACCCGAGACTGTCCCGGATCGTGACCGCGTGCAGCTCTCCGAACACGAGTCTCAGTTGTTCGGCGGCCCGCAGTCCGCCCGATCGGCCGCCGTACACGACGAACCCGACCGGCTTCGCGTACCAAGGCCGTCGTACGGCGTCGATCGCGGTCTTCACGTCGCCCGGATACGCGTGGTTGTACTCCGCCGTGACGATCATCACCGCATCCGCGTCCTCGATCCGCCGCGGCAACTCCGCCAGCGGCACGACGCTCAGGTCGATGAGATCGAGCTTGAACTCGTCCGCCCGCTCGACCTCCCGGGCGAACCACCGCGTCACCGCCGTGCCGAACCGCCCGTCGTCGAGATTGCGCGTCAGCACGACGAGCCGGAGCGGATGAACAGTCACGCCAACGGACGCTAGTACCTCAACAAGACTTGAGGTCAAACCTTCTCAGGAGGCGGTGAGGACGGCGGTGTGGAGGGTTGGAGTTCGGTTTGGGCCGCGTCCATGAGAGTGGTCTGGTCCTCGAGGACGCCGACCGATTGCCAGGACTTGGTGACGGCGGTGAGCTGGGCCGAGTCCGCGCCGAAGAGGTTGCCGGCGACGGCCTGGGTGGCTTCGGCGAAGACCTTGAAGGTGGCGGTTTCGGCGAGGCCGCCCGAGGTCAAGGTGGCGTACCAGATCTTGCCGGCGTCGCCGTACGCGTTCCCGCCGAGAGCGGTCGCGACCAGGTAGAACGCGTGGTTCGGGATGCCGGAGTTGAGATGTACGCCGCCGTTGTCGTCCTCGGTCTCGACGTACCCGGACATGTTGTCCGGCTGCGGATCCTTCCCCAGCCGCGGATCGTCGTACGCCGTCCCGGGGGCCTTCATCGATCGCAGCGCGACACCTTGGACACCTGGCAGGAACAGCCCGGCTCCGATCAGCCAGTCGGCGTCCGCGGCGCTCTGACCGAGTGCGTACTGCTTGGCGAGCGAGCCGAAGACGTCCGAGATGCTCTCGTTCAGCGCACCGGACTGGCCGTCGTACGAGAGGTTCGCGGTGTACTGCGTGACGCCGTGGGTCAACTCGTGGCCGGTGACATCGATCGAGCCGGTGAAGTTCCCGAAGATCTGCCCGTCACCGTCGCCAAACACCATCTGTGCGCCGTCCCAGAACGCGTTCGCGTACCCGCGGTCGTAGTGCACCGTCGAGGTCAGGACGAGCCCGGCGGCGTCGATCGAGTCGCGCCCAAAGCACTCCTTGTAGAGGGTCCAGGTCGCGCCGGTGCCGTCGTACGCCTGGTTGACAGCCTTGTCCTGGGCCGGGTCGTCGCCCTCGGAGCGGACCAGCGTCCCGGGGAGGTCGGTCCCGTTCTCGGCGTCGTACACCTTGCGTTGCCGGCCGCCTGCCGCCGTCGGCGACGCAAGGCCGGCCGCGGGCCGGGTGCGCAGGACGGCATCGTGCTGCAGGGACTGCCGGATGCGGGCCCGGAGGTTGGGGTCGTCGGTCGTCCGCTCAAGCTGCTCGAGCAGGTACGGCGGGATGATCGAGTGGAACACCACTACAGGAAAACCCGGGCACCGGATAAACTCAAGGATTTGTGGCTGCCGCGCGCAGTGTCATTTCTCAAGAACTGGAATGCGGCCTGAAAACCAACGGGACGTATTTTAACACAAGGGGTTTGAATTGCCGAATCCGGTCGACGCCGAACAGGCTCACCTGACCACGTTCTACGCCGCGCTCGACCGGGAGCGCGACCGCACGGACGCACGCACCGACGATGAGCAACTGGTCCATACCCGCAACGCGCAGGCTCTGCACCAGCGCGACGGGCGCATCCGTGACCTCAAGCTCCGGCAGGCCCGGCTGACCGCCGCCGAGGAGGGCCTGTACTTCGGCCGCCTCGACACCGAGGACGGCGAGATCCTGCACGTCGGCCGGATCGGTCTGCACGACGACGACTACGAACCCCTGCTGGTCGACTGGCGCGCCCCGGCAGCGCGGCCGTTCTACATCGCGACCGCGGTGGCGAACCACGGCATCGTCCGCCGACGGCACGTCCAGACCCGGTTGCGCCGCGTGGTCGATGTCCAGGACGAGCAGCTGGACCTGCAACGGGAGGCGGCCGACCCGTCCAAGCCGGGTACGGGCGTGATCGGCGAGGCCGTCCTGATGAAGGCGCTCGAGGCGCGGCGGACCGGCCAGATGGAGTCGATCGTCCAGACCATCCAGGCCGATCAGGACCGGATCATCCGTTCCGATCTGCCCGGAATCCTCGTTGTCCAAGGCGGTCCGGGAACGGGTAAGACCGCGATCGCGCTGCACCGCGCCGCATTTCTGTTGTACACACATCGTGAGCAACTGGAAAAGCGCGGAATTCTTGTCGTCGGGCCGAATGCGGCGTTCCTGCGGTTCATCGGCCAGGTGCTGCCGTCGCTGGGTGAGGACGGCGTTCGCCTGGTCACGATCGCCGAGCTGTACCCGGGTCTCAGCGCCACCCGGCCGGAGCCGTCGGAGAGCGCCGAGGTGAAGGGCCGGACGATCATGGCTGACGTGATCGCGAAGGCGGTCGCGGACCGTCAGTGGCTCCCTTCGGAGCCCGTGCAGGTCACCGTCGACCGGACGGTGCTGACGCTTGACCCGTCCGTCTGCGCCGCAACGCACGCTCGGGTGCGCAACCGTGGTCTCACCCACAACCAAGCGCGACCGTTCATCCTGAACGAGCTCACCGACTACCTCACCAACCAGTACGCCGAACTGATCGGCACCGACCCGCTCGACGGCGAGCAATTGCTCGACGAGTACGACCTGGCCGAGCTGCGCAAGGAGGTGCTCGCGGAGCCCGCCGTACAGGCTCTGCTCGAGCAGCTGTGGCCGTTGCTCAGTCCGCAGAAACTGCTCGAGGAGTTGTACGGCGACGAGGACCGGCTGGCGTCCGCCGCGCCGCAGCTGTCGGAGCTCGATCGCGAACATCTGCTGAGGTACGGCGCCGACTGGAGTCCGGCCGACGTTCCGCTGCTCGACGAGGCGGCGGAGCTGCTCGGCGACGACGGCACCGAGGCAGCGCGAGAGCGGGCCGCTCGGGCGCGCGCAGTCGCTTATGCACAAGGGGCTTTGGACTTGCTGAGCGGTTCGGGGTCGACGGACTTCGACGAGGATGACGATGCGGAGATCCTGACCGCGAAGGACCTCCTGGACGCCGAGGCGCTGGCTGAGCGGTACGAGGCGGACGACGACCGGACGCTCGCCGACCGAGCCGGAGCGGACCGGCGGTGGACGTACGGTCACGTGATCGTCGACGAGGCGCAGGAGCTGTCGCCGATGGCGTGGCGGGCGATCGCGCGACGCTGCCCGTTGCGGTCGATGACCGTGGTCGGCGATGTCGCGCAGACGAGCTCGATCGGTGGCGGGACGTCGTGGGCGAGTGCGCTCGGCGAGACGTTCGGCGATCGATGGCGGCTGGCCGAGCTGACGCTCAACTACCGGACACCGGCCGAGGTGATGGAGCTGGCGAACGACGTACTGCGGGAAGTCGACCCGTCCGCGCGGGCGCCTCAGTCGGTCCGGTCGACCGGTGTGAAGCCGTGGCACGTGGACGTGCCCGCGGCCGAGCAGGCGATGTACGTCTACAAGATGGCCGCGGAGGAGACGGCGTACGGCGAGGTCGGGGTGATCACGTCCCGGAGCCGGCTCGAGCTGCTCCAGGAGGCGGTCGACGGCCTGAGCGGCGTCACCGTCCTGACCGCCCGCGAAGCCAAGGGCCTCGAGTTCGACTCGGTCCTCGTCGTCGACCCCGACGGCATCGTGATCGAGTCCCCGCGCGGCCTACGCGACCTGTATGTCGCTCTCTCCCGCTGCACCCAACGCCTGGGTGTCATCGGCGAACTTCCCGACGTACTGCGCAATTCAGCCGCCTGGAGTCAGTGATCGGCGCAGCACTTCTGTTGGTGCTGGAGTTCGAACGGGATGAGGAGGTCGCCGGCGGCGGGCTGGACCTGGAGGACGAGGCGGCCGTCGCGGCGGACCGGGCGGAGGAAGTCGAGGGTGTCGACCAGCGTGTCGTCCTCGACCGGTACGCCGCCGATGCCTTCGAGGTCATCGATGCCGCACCGGGTGCGCAGCTCGGCGGCGGGCAGTACGCCGTGCGCCTGCTCGTGACCGGGCCAGCGGACCACGCGTCCCGTCGTACCCAGGGCCGCTTCGACCGCGGCGACGTACGCGCCACGGACCAGGCGGCTCGGTCCGGCCAGCTCCGGTTCGGATGCGCCGGGCCGGGTGATCGCCAGGCCAACGTTGCGGTCGGCAACGACCTCGCGGATCGAGTCCGCGAGGTCGGCGGCGCTGGTGAGCGACACCGCGACATGGGGCCGGTCACCGCCCGACACCGTGTGGGTGAGGGCGACGACCGGCTGAGCCCTGATGCCGATCTGATCGATCAGGTCGTACAGCAGGTGGTCGGCCGCGGCCGTGTCCTTGCTGTCGGCATCGATCGCGATGATCACAGCTTGGTTCCTTACTTGGGCAGCACCCAGATCGGGTTGGTGTAGAACCACAGGTCGACCCACGGGTCGGCGTCTCCGACAACGTCGAGCTTAGGCCCGGCCGGGTCGACCGCCGCGCGACCCAACGGGTAGACAGGTTCGAACGTACCTCGCCTGCCCGAGGTGTCCCACCGTTCGACCTCGGCGCGATCATCGCGGTTCTCCATGACCACCAGATGTTCCGTCGGTGAACACACCTACCGACCCCGAGCCATAGACAACGGAGAGTAACCGGGCTTCAATGGCCGACGGGGGGAATCATGAATGGAGAACCGTATTCACGCACGCACTGTCACCGCCTGAACCAGCACGGCAACGCGACCTTGGCAGCTCTGGGGGGAGTTGCGGTCGGCGTCATCCTGGTGCTGCTCACCTGGCTGGTGGTGTTGATGACGAAGGACGATCCGGCGCCTGCGCCGCAGTCCGCGCCGGCCGCGGTGGCCTCGGTGCCGGTGTCGGTGACGACGCGGACCGTCGCACCGAAGCCGGCGGTCAAGGGGACGTCGAACTCGGCGCCGGCGGTCGGGGACGTGCGGTCATTGCCGGGCGGGTTGTTCTGCCGGGATCTGAATGCCAAGGGATACAGCTATGTCGCGGCGATCGACTACTGGCGGCTGCACGGTCAGCCGAACCAGATGGATGCCGACCGCAACGGAATCCCGTGCGAGACGGTGTACTCGCGCAGTGACGTCGCTGCCTACTGGAACGGACGCGAGGTGAGCGGTGTCGTGTTCTGGTCGTCCGGGTTGTTCTGCCGGGACCTCGCCGCGCGGGGTGCGTCCTACGCGGAGGCCGTCCGGTACTGGTGGTACTACGGCATGCCGGATCGGATGGATGCGGACAAGAACGGCATACCGTGTGAGACGGTGTACTCGTCCGCAAACGTCAACGCATTCTGGTATCCGTGACGCGACAGGTCTGGGCAGTCTTTCTGGTAGCGGTGGTCGGTGTCGCCGGCGCCGGGTTGTTTGGCCTGTCCGCGGCCGGGGTCTTCGACCGCACGCAACCTGGCACCGCGCCAACACCGGCACCAGAGGTATCGACTGCGCCACGGGCGAGCACGCCGAGTCCCGCACAGTCGAGGCCGACTCCCGCACAATCGAGTACGACGAAGCCTGCGCCGAGCACGCCAGCACGGTCCAGCGCGCCGACTCGAGCGGTCAGCCCAACGCGGCCGCCGTCCCCAGCTGCACGGCGGTATGTGTTTCCTGTTGGGGGTTGTCGGGCGGATGCTTCGCAGAGTCATCATGACTACCCCGCGTCGGACATCTTTGCCGACGTGGGTTGTCTGTTTGTGTCGCCTGTGGATGGGCGAGTCGACGAGGTGACGCGCGTCGACACCTGGGATCCGAAGACCAACCGCGGTCCCGATCGCGGAGGCCTTTCCGTTTCCGTGGTGGGCGTCGACGGAGTCCGGTACTACGGCTCACACCTGTCCGCGATTGCCGCAGGGATTCGACCTGGCGTGATCGTGCGAGCAGGCCAGACCTTGGCGCGGACGGGCAAGACAGGAAGCGCGAGGGTCACTCCGCCGCATCTGCATTTCGGGATCAGTTGGCCGACGAAACCAAACACCTGGTGGATCCGGCGCGGCGCCGTGCCGCCGCAGGAGTTCCTCAACAGCTGGCATCACGGCGGGCAGCTGTCGCCAGTAGGGCTCGTCGCCAAGACACGGCGTACGTACGGCGTCGATCGCGGGTGCCGCTCGTACTGCTGACACAAGTGGTCTAGCCAGGTTGATTGGCACCAGCGGGTCGGGCTCGAAGAATGAGGAACCACCCAGGCAACCGTTTCGAGGTCCGCTTCGCGCCGGTCCGGGCTCACCACGTGAAGGTGGCCTTCACCCGCACCTTCACGAAGGCTGCCGACGGAGTGTTCCTGGACGAAATCGAGGTGTACTGAACGCCAGGCCGAGAAGGGCGCCACCGATCGGCATCAGGTCGAGGTTCGCACTGATCAGCACGAACCCGGCGACCAGGACCGGTGCCGCCCAGACCGGCAGCCGGCGTTCGACGGTCAGCAGTACGGCGAGCGTCAGCAAGCCGACCAGGAACAGGATCGGCCCAAGGGTCTGCAGCGGTTCGTAGATCCCGAGGTTGCCCGGCCAGCGGTCGTAGTTGCCGCCGATCGCCGACATCTGTGCATGATCCGACGCCCGGAAGCCGACGATCAGGTCGGTCAGAATGACCCGGACGAAGGCAGCCACCCCGACAAGGCCCACGACCATGGCCGCGGTACCGAGCGGCCGCCGGCTGGTGAGGGTGTTCCGCCCGACCACCAGAACGGCGCCGAACAGCAGGAGGCCGAGCAGGAACAGGAGGTGACCGCTGGTCCAGGCGAGTCCTGGGCCGCGGTCGCCGTTCGCTCCGTCGATCAGCCGGATGATGCCGTAAGCAACGAAAAGGGCGCCGGCGAGGATGCCGAGTTTCTTCATGGGCCGAGCGTCGCCGAACCCGGCGGCCCACACATCGCCGATGAGAGGGAGATGGCGGCGGTTACTGGTTCGTGGGAATGATGAGCCCGGTCTCGTACGCCGCGATGACGGCCTGGACGCGGTCACGCAGCCCGAGCTTGGTCAGCGTGTTGCTGACATGGGTCTTCACCGTGTGTTCGCTGACGCCCAGGGCGGTCGCGATCTCGGCGTTGGACAGGCCGCGGCCGAGCAGGACGAGAGTCTCCCGCTCGCGGCCGGTCAGGACGTCGAGAGCCGCGGCCGGCGTCGTGCGCGGCCGATTCCGGGTCAGGTCGGCGATCAGCCGGCGGGTGATGCTGGGCGCGAGCAGTGACTCCCCGGCGACGACGACACGGACGGCGTGAACCAGGTCGTCACGCCGTACGTCCTTCAGCAAGAACCCGCTCGCTCCGGCGTACAGCGCGTCGTACACGTAGTCGTCGGAGTCGAAGGTGGTGAGCATGACGACCTTCGTCCTGGTGCTCGCACAGATCGCGCGTGCTGCGGCGAGGCCGTCGACGCGGGGCATCCGGACGTCGAGCAGAGCCACGTCCGGGGTCAGCGAGCGGACCAGCGAGACCGCCTCGGCGCCGTCCGCGGCCTCGCCGACGACCTCGATATCCGGCTGAGCGTCGAGGATCATCGCGAACCCACTGCGGACGAGCTCCTGGTCGTCCGCCAGCACCACCCGGATCATGAAACTCCTTCTAGATAAGGCAATCTGGCCCGCACCTCGAAGCCACCACCGGCCCGTGGTCCGGCTTCCGCCGTACCTCCGCAGGCTGCGGCACGCTCCCGGATCCCGACCAGGCCGTGCCCGCCCGAGGCGACGTCTCCGCCGATACCGTCGTCCGTGATCGACAGGTCCAGCTCGTCCGCCGACCAGTTCAGCCGTACGGCGACCTGCTGAGCGCGGGCGTGTTTGACCGTGTTCGTCAGCGCCTCCTGGACCATCCGATAGATCGCGACCTCGGTGTCGGGCGTAACAGGACGCCGTACGCCGGTCTCCTCGAACTGCGCGTCCTCCACGAGCTCCGGCAGCGACGCCAAGGTTGGTTGCGGAGCACGATCCTCACCTGCCTTGAGTACGCCGAGCAGTCGTCGGAGCTGCACCATCGCGTCCCGGCCCGCGTCGGCGATCGCGTCGAAAGCCTGCTCGGCCCGGTCCGGATCCGTGCGGACGACGACCGGTCCGGCCTCGGCCTGGACGACCATCAGGCTGACCGCGTGCGCGAGGATGTCATGCATGTCGCGGGCGACCCGGGCCCGCTCCTCCGCGGCGGCGCGGGCGGTCTCGGCGGCGCGTTCCCGCTCCAACTGGTCAGCCCGTTCACGCAGCGCCACGGCCTTCTCGCGGTGGCTGCGTTCCAGCGATCCGGCCAGGAACGCGGCCACCGGCAGCAGGAAGGTGAACATGAACTCGGCCGGGTCGTTGTGCTTCAGCAACAACGACGCCGGCGGGAACGTGATCAGGATCAGCACGAGTACGCCGATCCGCTGCCACCGCTTCCGGCCGAGGCTCGCGACCGAGTAGATCGCCACCAGACCGCCGTACTGCAGGTACTGCCCGGGCCGGTGGTGGAGCGACACCAGCGCGGCGGCCGTGGCCACGACCACCATGACCCCGAACGGCCACCGCCGCCGCCAGAGCAGCGGGACCACGGTCCCGAGGTTGAAGAGCACGCCGAGCCAGGTGATCTCGCCTGGAGCGCGGCCGATGAACGGCACCGACGACGCGATCGCCACCGCGACCACGACGGCGAGGTCGATCACCCGGTCCACACCACGTGGCCCAGGGATACCGAGCCGCTTCAGTGCGCCCACGGCCTCAGGACTCCGGGCCGAAGATCTGGCGGATCTCGGATTCGCCTTCCCAGGTCGGCCAGGTGCGGCGGTGCAGGTCCATGAAGCGCTTGGTCCAGTCGATGACCTCGTCGCGGGTGGTCACGTCGTAGACGGCATAGGCGCCGAGGGGCGCCGGGTCGTCGAACGGGCCTTCGGTGACGGTCAACTCGCCGGCCGTGACCCCGACTCTCGTGGCCGTTGCGACGGGCAACAAGCCGGCGGTGTCGACGAGGACACCTGAGCGAGCGGCCTCCGCTCCCAGCGCGGCGATCCCCTCAGCCAGCTCCGGCGGCGGGAACCCGTGTGCCTCGGCAGTCCGCAGTACGGCGATGAACCGCATCAGCGGGCCTTGCCTTCGCGGAGCATTCCGATGGACTTCTCGATCCGGCGTTCCCGGGTCGCATCCGTCTTCGCCGACGTGACCTGCAGGACGTGCCACTGCTGCTTGCTGTAGCTCAGCGTCGCCCAGAACTCCTTGGCCTTCGCATCCGCGGCCAGCGCAGTCGCAAACTCCTTAGGTACGTCGAGCACTCGCTCGGCCGTGTCGAGTTCGACCTCCACCTCCATCATGGAGCCGGGTGAGACCCCGGCCTCGGTACGGCGTTCCGCGCTGAAGCCGAGCAGATAGCGGCCACCCATCCGGGCGATCGACGTACGGAATGTGTAGCCGTTGACCGTGACGGAGACCTTCGGGTGACCACCGCCGCCGAGGGACTTGACGACGTCCTCGGGGACTTCGAAGCCGGCGGTGTTCCTGCCGGTCGACAACAGCTCTGCGGTGAATTTCATCGGACCTCCTCCGTTCGAGCGTGCAGCAGCAGGAGGGTCAGCCAGGCCCAGCCGAGAATCACCGCCACCGAGAAGCCTAGGTTCACGAACGTCGTACCGCTGCCGGCGCCGAGCCCGACCAGGCCGAGGAAGTACACGATGCCGGTGATCAGCGAGAAGCGGGACCAGCCGGTGTTGCCTTCCCGGCTGAATCTGCGGGCGAGGACGAGGCAGGCGATGATCAGGCCGATGAAGCCGATCATCCCGGCGATGATGTGCCCGAAGCTGTGCCAGGAGACGGTCTCCGGGAGGCCGGGCGGCGTACCGATCGGGAAGCCGTCCATCGGATCCGCCCGCATCAGGCCGGCGGCTGCGACCCCCGCGCCGTACACCGCGAGACCGCCGAAGGCCCAGCGGGAGCGGAGACCGGCGCGGCGCAGGGCGAACGCGCCGATCACGGTGAGCAGGCCGGTGAGGACCATCATCGCGGAGTGGATCCAGCCGCCAGCGCCGTTGGCCAGGAGGCTCAGCGAGTGCCGGCGGATGTCGAAGCCGTCTCGGACGATCGCCTCGATGGTCCCGATCCCGACGTACAGCGGACCGGCGAGCGCGGCCGTGGTGAGTAGTGCCGTGGGTGCGGATTGCTGCGTTGTGGTTGTCATGCGGCCAGGCTGCGGCGGAGCACTTTAGAAACGCTTTGGATCTACTGTGGCGGGCATGCGCTTTGGGGTGCTGGGACCGGTCACCGCGTGGACCGATGACGGGCAGGCGGTGCGGCTGCCGGATCGGAAGGTGCGGGCGCTGCTTGCCGATCTGTTGCTGCACGCCGGGCGTCCGGTCTCCGCCGCGATCCTGATCGACGACCTGTGGGGTGACGAGCTGCCGGTGAATCCGACGGCCACTCTGCAGACCCGGGTGTCCCAGCTGCGCCGCGCGCTGGACGAGGCCGAGCCGGGAGCGCGCTCGCTCGTGCAGACCAGCCCGGCCGGCTACCTGATCTCGACGGCACCCGAGGCGGTCGATTCGGGTCGCTTCCGCGCACTCGCGGCGCGGGCTCGGCAGACCGGTAGCGCGCGGATGCGGGCCGCGACCCTGGCTGACGCGCTGACCGTCTGGCGTGGTCCGGCGTACGCCGATGTCGCGGCGGATGCGTTCGCCCGGGCTGCCATCGACCGGCTCGACGAGGAGCGGCTGGCGGTCCAGGAGGCGTACGCCGAAGCGCGGTTCGTGCTCGGTGAACACGAGGAGCTGGTCGCCGAGCTGGCCGAACTGGTTGCCCGCAATCCGTTGCGCCAGCGGCTGCGCGCCGTACAACTGAAGGCCTTGCATCAGGCTGGGCGGCAGGCGGAGGCGTTGGCCGGCTACGCGGAGCTGCGCGACCGGCTGCGGGACGAGCTTGGGCTGGATCCGAGTGCCGAGCTGGTCGAGCTCCAGCAGGCGATCCTGGCGGGACCACCGGCTGAGCCGCGGCCGAAGACCAAGCTGCCGGCCGCCGTGACCGAGCTGATCGGTCGCGATTCCGCTGTGGACGAGATCGTGGCGCTGCTCGACTCGGCGCGATTGGTGACGCTGACTGGGCCTGGTGGAGTCGGCAAGACAAGCCTTGCGCTCGCGGCCGCTCGACTGATTCCGGACGCCGCACTGGTCGAGCTCGCAGCGCTGGAGGTCCATCAGGTGGTGGCCGCCATCGATACGACCGGCGTGGGACTGCTCGTTCTGGACAACTGTGAACATGTGATCGGCGCGGCGGCGGAGGTCGTTGCGAACCTGCTCCGGCAGTCACCGGATCTGCGCATCCTCGCGACCAGCCGGGAGCCGCTCGCGGTCGCGGGCGAACACCGTCTGCCGGTGCCGCCGTTGGAGGAGTCCACTGCCGTCGAGCTGTTCGTAGCGCGGGCTCGGGCGGCGGATCCTCGGTTCGAGCTGACGGCCGACACTTCCGAGGCGGTGCATACCTTGTGCCGGCGGCTGGACGGGTTGCCGCTGGCGGTGGAGCTGGCTGCGAGCCGGGTCGGTGCGATGGATGTGCGCGATCTGGCCGACCGCTTCGACGATCGGTACCGGCAGCGTGGTCTGCCGGATCGCCAGCAGACCGTTTCGGCGATGGTGGAGTGGAGCTGGGACCTGCTCGGCGACCAGGAGCGGGCGGTGCTGCGTCGCCTCGCTCCACATCCCGGCGGTTGCACCCTGGCTGCGGCCGAGGCGGTCTGCGCAGGTGACGACGTACCGGTTGCCGAGGTGGCGGAGCTCCTGAGCCGGCTGGTCGACCGGTCCCTCGTCGTACGCATCGACGGGACGTCTGGGTCGCGCTATCGGTTGTTGGAGACGGTCCGCGCGTTCTGCCTGCGACAGCTGGACGCGGCTGGTGAGGGCGAGGTCACGCGGCGACGGTACGAGCGCTATTTCGAGAGCCTGGCGCGGCGCACCGAGCCACGGCTCTACGGACACAGCGAGCTGTTCACCTATCTCGGTGGTCTGTACGGCGAAAGCGCCGCGCCACGGTCGTTGCCTCCGGCAACACGTCCGCGGATCGAGACCGTCGTGTCGGCGGACAGTACGCCGATCGTCGTCGAGGTGTACGGCGACAGCGGGCCGGCGATCGTGCTCGTCGGTGGAGCGCTGAACGACCGGCGTACGTTCATCCCGCTGGCGAAGCGGCTGGCGAGTCGCTTCACGGTGGCGACGTACGACCGGCGCGGGCGTGGGGACAGCGGCGACGTACAGCCATGGGCGGTCGAGCGGGAGCTGGAGGACCTTGCGGCGGTGGTCGAGCTGGTGGGCGGATCGGCGTACGCGCTCGGGGTTTCGACGGGCGCTGTGTTCGCGGGAGAAGCCGCTGCACGGGGTGTGCCGATCAGCGGGCTGCTGTTGATCGAGCCGCCGTTCATCACCGACGACACCCGGACTGTGCCGCTCGAGCTGGCGGGGCGGCTGGAGGAGCTGGTCGAGCAGGATCGGTACGGCGATGCGACCGAGCTGTTCCTGATCACCGCGGTGGAGATGCCGGCCGAGGTGGTCGCGCCGATGCGTACGTCGCCGTTCTGGAACGATCTGGAGGCGTTGGCGCCGACGCTCGGCTATGACATGCAGCTGATGGGTGACTTCAGTCTTCCGGACCACTGGGCGAGTGCGATCACCGTGCCGACGTTGGTGATCGACGGCGGGCAGAGCCGGGAGTGGCGGCGGAACACCGCGCGGACCGTGGCTGAGCTGCTGCCGCGGGGACGGCGGTTGACGATGGATGGTCATCCGCATGACGTCGAGCCCGAGGTGCTGGGTCCGATCATCGAGGCGTTCGTCTTCGGGGACTGATGTCGATCTGGTGGCTGCGACTCCGACGTACCGGGTGATATCCGGAGGACAGAGGAGAGATCGTGGCCAAGTTCGTTCTGAACAGCATGTTGCTCGGTAGTACGGACGCCGAGCGGTTGAAGGCGTGGTACCGCGACGGCTTCCACGCCGAGGTCGACGGGTACGGGAACCTGAACCTCGGTGGGTTCGGCCTGGTGATCGAGCAGCGCGACGACGTCACCACGAAGACGGTCGAGCCGGGGCGGCATATCGTGAACTTCGAGGTCGAGGACATCGAGGCGGCGGCCGCGCACCTGCGCACCCTCGACGTCGACTGGCTGGTGCACCCGGAGGACCGCGGGGTCGGCTGGTTCGCCACCCTGATCGACCCGGACGGCAACTACGTCCAGCTGATCCAGATGAAGCCGGAGTACTTCGCCAACCTCTGAAACAAAAGTCCGCACCGGACCTGGGGGATCCGGTGCGGACGATGAGGTTTGTTCAGTTTTCTTCAGGCGCATTGCAGGAGAGAAATGGCGGCAAGCGAGGGGCAGAACGCCCGACGCCCGCTTGCCGCCCAATCACCGGTGCCTTTGCTGTGATCGAGGTGAGGTTCTCGACCTGGGCCACGTTCCGCGTGGGTTGTCTGGTGAGATACGGAACGCGCAAGGTGCCGGATGCCTTGTTTCTCAGGGTTTCTCAGGGTTTCTCAGCGGGGTGCTACGTCCCACATGCGCTCGCCGGGCAGGGGGTCGGGGAGCTTGTCGACGGTGGGCATCGGGTCGTTCGTGACCCGCAGTCCGGCGAATCGACGGCTCATGGCGTCTGCGTACCGCTCGGCCAACGCCGGCTCGGCGTTGTAGTCGGCGATGACGTGCTCACCGAACCAGACACGGACGCGTCGGCGCTCAATTGTCTGGGTGGCGGTGGCGGTTGTCACTGGTCCTCCTGGCTGCTACTTCGAGGGGTTTACGGCCTGGAAAACGCGGGCGAGCGCGGTGCCGGTGCGCCGTGTTGTGTTCACCGTCACGTCAGATCCAACGGAGGATGCAGAGCCGAGGTCACGCCCGAATTCAGAAATTCCCAGCCTTTTTCGGACCCGCCGGGCCCGAATTCTTCGCAGGTATGTTCGATTACCCAAATGGACCGCGGACGGAGACGCCGCCGTCGAGGACGATCTGCTGCCCGGTGATGTAGGACGCGGCGTCGGAAGCCAGGTAGACCACCGCCTGCGCGACCTCCTCGGAACGGCCGAAACGACCGGTCGGGATCTCGTCGACGACCTCGGCGTCGACGTTCGCGTTGGCCACCGCGGTCGCGATGGCGCCGGCCGCGGCCACGTTCATCCGGATGCCGTCGCGGGCGTACTCGGCGGCGACCGTCCGGGCCAGGCTGAGGATGCCGGCCTTCATCACGCCGTACGCCGCTTGTTCCGGAGCGGCCATGAAGCCGGTGACCGAGCCGACGCTGACGATCGTGCCGCCGGTGCCCTGGTCCAGGAAGACGCGGAGTACGGCCCGGACCGCGCGGGCGACGTACCGGAGGTTGAGCTCGTAGATCGTGTCCCAGTCCTCGTCAGCCATCTCGTGCAGCTTCACGGCCGGCACGAACGCGACCTGCCCGCCGACGACCGTGACCAGCACATCGAGCCCGCCGAGCTTCTCGACCGCGGTCGCGACCATCGCCTCGATGTCGGTCGCCGAACGGACGTCGCCGGACACCGGGTACGCCGTACCGCCGCGCGACCGTACTGCCTCCGCAGCCTCCTCGGCACGCTCCGGGTCGACATCGGCTACCACCACCGCCGCACCTTCGTTGCCGCAGGCCTCAGTCGTCGCACGACCGATCCCGCCACCACCGCCGCCGATCACCAGCACTCGTTTCCCGTTCAACCGCATGGCCGGAGCGTAGATCAGCAACGTCGGGATATTCACAGTGTTTCTTCAGGAAGGACACGCCGAAGCTGTCGGAACGGCTCCCTACTCTGGAGACGTGACCATCGAAGACGCTGGAATCAGGCCACAGGGACCCGCCGAGCGGGTTGTGGCGAAGGCCCTTGTGGTGCCCGAGCGGGTTATCGGCGGCGTCGTGCCGTCGCCCGTCAGGTCGGGGCCAACCGGGATCGCGGCCGTCCAGAGTGAGCACCTGATCGGTGACATCGGCGACGCGCTCCGGCTGCTCGACGCGGTGGAGCGCGTGCGCGGCCACGCTCACCCGCTGATCATTGGTCTGCAGGAAATGGTCGGGATGAAGATGCCGGCCGCCCTGGTGCTGAACGCGATCGCCAACGGCCGCACCACGGCAGCCGAGGTCTCCGAGCAGGTCGGCATCACGACCGGCGAGGCTCAGCTGGCGATCGCCGACCTCGAAGCGCTCGGCATGGTCCGGACCACGCCGGCCCTCGCGGCCACGGCGATGGGTCAGGCCCGGCTCTCCCAGCTCGACGGTCTCACCGTCCGCGTCCTCGACGTCATCACCGGCATCCTCGGCCCGACCGACGCCGCTCACCTGGTCCGCCTGCTCCACACCGTCGCCGACGGCCTCGAGTCAGCGTCCGTCGCGGCCGCCGTGAACGACGCTCTCCCCAGGACCGTCCTGCACAACTAGTGTCGAAATGCCGGCCGTGGTCTCGACGTAGCTGGTGTCAAGCGATCAAGGAGGGCATCAGATGTTGCACGACAGCAAGGCGTACAGCGGGTTCTCGGTTGACGACATCGTGACCGCGAAGGAGTTCTACACGAAGACGCTCGGGCTCGACGTCGGCGAGGAGCACGGGATGCTGCACCTGCAGATCGCGGGTGGTCCCGTGATCCTGGTGTACCCGAAGCCGAACCATGTCCCGGCGGAGTACACCGTGCTCAACTTCCCGGTGACCGACATCGAGGCGACCGCGCGTGAGTTGACCGAGCGCGGCGTCACGTTCGAGCAGTACAACGACGACCAGGACAAGCTCGGCATCTACCGCGGGCAGGGCCCGTTGATTGCCTGGTTCAAGGACCCGGCCGGCAACGTGCTCTCCATCATTCAGGGATGAGGCACCGGGTCGTCGTACTGGCCTAGGCGGCCGGAGTAACGCTGGCCGTTCAGATACGGCCAGGCGTACGCCGTGCAGCCGTGCAGGCCGAGGGTTTGTTGCTGCATCACCGGCGCCGGTTGGCCCGGTCCCGGGCACAGCTCGTGGCCGTGGCCGAGCCGGTGGCCGGTCTCGTGGTTGACCATGTACTGCCGGTACGTCGTCAGCGATGCCCCGAAATTCGGTACGCCGTGCGCCCATCGCGCCACGTTCAGCACGACTCGATTCCCGATCCGGCAGCTCGTGTACCGGTCCGGCGCCGCACCACAGATCACGTCCCGCGTCTGCGGCGTGACCAGCATCAAGGTGAAGTCCGGATTCGTCCCCGGCCCGACCTGCTGGAACCGCCACTGCCCGCGCGACGCCCACCCTTCCGCCCCGCCGTACGTCGTCCGGACGAACCGCGCGAACGCAACCCGATCGATCCCGGTGATCCCACCCTCGATCGCGACCTGGAATCGCATCAGCTTCCCGGCCCGCCCGATCACCGCAGGATCTCCGGGCAGTACGGCGTACGACTGCGTCCCCGCGACCGGATAGGAGATCACCGGAGCCGCCGGTGGGATCGTGGCTCGCTGCGGTACGACGGTCCGCGTCGACGACTGTACGGACGGTTGTGACGACGACTGCATCGACGACGGTACGGCTGACTCATGCCGGGCCAACGGGCTCGCGGGCAGTTGGTAAACCACCCCAATAGCGACCACAGCCGTGATCGCCAGCCCGATCGTCCTGACCACACTCCAGCGGCGCATCCGGTGAGCTCCTCCCACCGCGCCCGGTCGGGCGCGTCCTCACTGTCTTCTTGCCACTGTGCCCACAAACCCTTCTCCGACCCAGCTACGCCTTGGCAGTCCGGAACCTCAGCGACGGGTACCTCGACTCGATGAACCCGAGGTCGCGGTACAACCCGATGCCGTAGTCGGTCGCGTGCAGTTCGACCTGGCCGACGGCGGTCTCGTCCTGGAACCAGTCCATCAGCGCGACCACGCAGGCCCGGGCCAGCCCGCGCCGACGGAAGGCCGGCTCGGTGCTGACGTTGTACAGGTGGCCGCGGACCGTGGTCAGATCTCTCGGCCCCGGTGGATGCACATAGACGTTGCCCGCGGCCCCTGCGACCACGCCGGCGTCCGGGTCGTCGACGACGTACGCCGCGAACGTGTCCGGCGACGCCAGTTGCCCGGCGAACCACTCGACGGCGGTCGTCCGCCAGGGTCCGTCGACATCGTTGCCCATGGCAGCGAGCATCAGCCCGCGTAACCGGACCAACGACTCCGCATCTTCCGGGCCGGCCCGTCGTACCTCAATGTCACTCACGGGTCTCATTTTGCCAACTTTTTGCCGAGTCAATGAATCGAAGAGGGCATGGCCCCGAGCAGAGCGCAGCGAGCGTCGCACAGCAGCCGAGCACGGAGGGCCAGACCACGGCAACGGTCCGCGTTCGCCGCGCTGGCGATCGCCGTGTTCGGTGTGCTCCTGCCCGGTACGGCGTACCTGGTCGCGCGCCGGACCAGGCTCGGCTCGGTGGTCACCTTCGTGAGCCTCGCGTTGTACGGCGCGGCGGCGTACATCGCTCTGCGGAAACGGGACGCGATCATCTCGTGGGCGCTGGATCCCGGGCTGCTGCTGTGGATGATCGCCGGCCTGAGTGCGGTCGGACTGTTGTGGATCGTCGTCCTGGTCACGTCGTACAAGATGCTGCGGCCGCTGACGGTGCGCCCGGGATCGCGACTGCTCGGTTCGCTGGTGGTCGGCGCGGTCTGCTTCGCGATGACGGTGAGTACGGCGACCGCCGCGCAGACCCTGATGGCCCAGCGGAGCCTGGTCAAGAAGGTGTTCGGCGACGACAAGACCAAGAGCCAGACCCGGCCGACGATCTCCACGAAGAAGGACGTCTGGCAACAGCTGCCGCGGGTGAACGTGCTGCTGCTCGGCGCGGACGACGGCGAGGGCCGGCAGGGAACGCGGACCGACACGGTGATGGTCGCGAGCATCGACACCAAGACCGGCAACACCTCGCTGATCTCGCTGACCCGGAACTTCATGCGGATGCCGTTCCCGGCCGACTCACCGCTGCACAGGCTCTACCCAACCGGGTACTGGGATCCCAGCATCGATCCGAGCAAGGAGCAGCCCGAGTTCTACCTGGATGCGATGTACCGCAACATCCCGAGCCAGCACCCGGGCGTCATCGGCCCGTCGGACAACGAGGGCGCGGACATCCTCAAGCTCTCGGTCGGTGAGGCGCTCGGGCTGAAGATCCACTACTACGTGCAGGTCAACCTGGCCGGGTTCGCGCAGCTGGTCGAGGCGCTCGGCGGGATCACGGTGAACATCAACTACCCGGTCCCGGTCGGCGGGAACGACGACAAGAAGATCCCGCCCAGCCGGTACCTCCAGCCCGGGCCGAACCGGAAGCTGAACGGCACGGACGCACTGTGGTTCGCCCGCGGCCGGTACGGCGTGGCCACAGCGGACCTCGCCCGGCAGCAGCGGCAGCACTGCACGATCCAGGCGATCGTCGAACGCGCGACCCCGCAGAACGTGCTCGCCAACTATCAGGCGATCGCGCACGCCGGCGAGCAGCTGATCCGGACCGACATCCCACCGAACCTGACGGGCTCCTTCGTCACGCTCGGCCAGCGGGTCAAGACCGCGAAGATCACCAACATCGACCTGGACAAGGAGAAGAACTTCCCGAACGGTCGCGACCCGAACTACGCCGGGATGCGCGAGATCGTCGCGAAAGCACTCAACCCGGTGACGACGCCGGTGCCGCGCAGGACCACGACGAGAACGCCGTCGACCGCGGCTCAGCCCCGCACGACGCCCAAGCCCGCCGACGACGACGACCTTACTTCGGCGTGCGCGTACAACCCAGGTCCGCCGAGTTAGGCGTAGCGGACGCCGAGGCCGCCGTCGACGGCCCAGTTGGCGCCGGTGACGAAGGCGGCGGCTTCGGAGGCGAGGAAGCAGACGACCTCGGCGACGTTCTCCGGGGTGCCGATCCGGCCGAGCGGGTGGACGCGGAGGGCGTTCTCGCGTTCGCCGGGGATGGTGTCGAAGAACTCCTCGAGCAGGTCGGTGGAGATGTAGCCGGGGCTGACCGCGTTGACCCGAACGTTGTGCGGGGCAACGTCCAGCGCGAGTGAGCGGGTCATCCCGACCAGGCCGGACTTCGCCGCGGCGTACGGGAACATGCCGGCCGTGGTCAGCTTCGAATGGATCGAGGCGATGTTGACGATCGAGCCGTGCCGGTTGTCGATCATCGGCTGCAGGACCTGGCGGGACATCAGGAACGCGCCCTTCAGGTCGACGTCGAACACGTCGTCCCACTCGGCCACAGACATCTTGGTCGGGTCGGCGTACGAGTTCTTGCCGGCGTTGTTGACCAGCACGGTGACGGACTTGCCGAGCTCGTCGGTCAGTTTGCCGACCGCCTGCCGGACCGACACCTCGTCGGTGATGTCACCGACGGCCGATGCCACCTTGGCGCCGCCCTCGGCGAGCTCCGCGGTGGTCGCGTTCAGCTCGTCCACCAGGATGTCGACCAGGCCGACCGCGGCACCCTCCTCCGCCGCCTTGACCGCAACGGCCCGGCCGATCCCGCGCGCGGCCCCCGTCACCAGCACAACCTCGTTCGCCAACCGTCCGGTCACCAACGTCTCCTCAAACTAGGCGTTGTCATGACCCTAGTCGGAGCGGCCGGGGTGGCTCAGTGCGTGGTCAGAATGCAGAACTCGTTGCCGTCGGGGTCGGCCATCGCGATCGCGTCGCCGTCCTCCTGACCGCTCTCGAGCCGCGTCGCGCCGAGCGAGATCAGCCGCTCGACCTCGGCCTGTACGTCGGAGCCGGCCGACGGCACGAGGTCGAAATGCAGCCGGTTCTTCGGCGCCTTCGGGTTCACCGGCGGGCCGCCCCAGGAGATCTTCGATCCACCGTTCGGCGACTGGATCGCCGTCTCCTCGTCCTGGTCCCAGACCAGCGGCCAGTCGAGTGCCTTGCTCCAGAAGTAGCCGACCGCCTGCGTACCGTCGGACGACAGCGCGCCGATGACCCCGGTGTTGGCGAGGAAGTTGTTCCCCGGCTCGATCACACAGAACTCGTTGCCCTCGGGATCAGCCAGTACGACGTGCTCTTCCTCCGGCGACTGCCCGATGTCGATGTGCTGCCCGCCGAGCTCCAGCGCCCGCGCGACCGTTGCCTCTTGTTCCTCCAGCGACTGACTGGTCAGATCGAAGTGCATCTGGTTGGCGCGATCCTTCGGCACATCACTCTGCAGGAACCGCAGCAGGAACCGGGCGCTGTCGTCGGGCAGCAGCGAGGCCCCGTCCGCGCCGGCTTCGCGACCGAGCACGCCGGCCCAGAACCGCGCCAGACCTCCCGGATCCTTTGCATCAAAGGACAGTGCGTAAAGCTCGACGCTCATCGGGAACTCCCATCTGCCGGAGCTGCCACCGTAAGGCGGTTTGATCAAGCGCCGCAAAGAGATTTCGCCGCAACTCTGGCGTGCTGGTCCGCAATCGAACGAGACATCGGCCGGCGAAGCAGGACCAGTTGGTGATACAGCGGACCCGTAGCGGTGAGGAGCAGCTGGTGCGCATCCGTCCCGGCCGGGATCTCACCACGCTCGACAGCCCGGCGTACGACGACCGCCGTACGTTCGTACCGATCGACCCAGAACTGAGTGAGTGCCTCGGCGGCTTCCGGCGTACGGAAGGAGGCCGCGATCACTGCCTGGGTGACGGACGGGCGAGCGGTGAGCGCCGCGTGTACTTCGCGGTTGACGGCAATCAGGTCGCCTTCGAGAGAACCGGTGTCGGCCGGCTCCCAGGCGTCATCGGCTCCCGCCTGCAACAGATCGACGAGCAGCCCAGCTACGGTCTTCCACCGGCGATACACCGTCGTGCGATGAACACCCGAGCGCGCCGCGACCGCATCGATCGTCAACCCGTCGTACCCATGCTCCGCCAGCTCGGCCTCAACCGCGGCGAGCACGTCCGCCCGCACCCGAGCGGTCCGCCCACCCGGCCTGCTTGCACGATCGGTCCCGGTCATGGCACCATCCTAACGCAACATTCGTCGCATTAGGGAGAACGTCTTGTCAGTCACCGAGTTTCCGCTCGACGGTCCGTACGGCGTTGCTGCCGCAGGTGGTGAGGTGTGGGCGACGCTCGTCCACACCGGTCGCGTGGCGACTGTGTCCGGGCGGGAGTTCGACCTCGGTGCCGCGCAGTCGCGGCCGAGCGTGATCGTCGACGGTCCCGACGACGCCGTCTGGTTCACGCGGAACGGCGACGACCGGGTCGGGCGGATCGGGTACGACGGGGTGGTGACCGCGATCGAGATCGCCGGAGCGCCGTACGGGCTGTGCGTCGGACCGGACGGCGCCTTGTGGTGCACGCTGATGAGCGCGGACGCGATCGGCCGGGTGAGCGTTGACGGCGAGGTGTCGACGTACCCGATCGGGACCACCGGGGCGTTTCCGGCGATGATCACCAACTTCGGCGGCGAGTTGTGGTTCACGCTCAACCAGGGCAACGCGATCGGCCGGATGGATACCAGCGGCACGGTCACCACCTATCCCCTGTCCACCGAATCCACCGGCCCGGTCGGCATCAGCGCAGGTCCGGACGCGGTCTGGTTCGTCGAGATCCTCGCGGATCGGGCCGGCCGGATCACCGCGGACGGGAAGGTCGAGGAGTTCGCACTTCCGGCCGGCTCCAAGCCACATGCGGTCGCGGCGACCGCGGACGGTGGTTGCTGGATCACCTTGTGGGCGGCCGGATCGCTCGCCCGATTGGATGCCGAGGGCAACATCACGGAGCAGGTCGCGCTCGGTGAAGGGTCCGAGCCACACGGTCTCGCCCTTGACCACGGCTCGGTCTGGGTCGCGTTGGAGAAGGGCTCGTTGGTCCACCTCGAAGGGTGAGCAGCTTCACTCCACGGAGGGAGGACGGGAGCCGTCCCGCGGGTGGACAGTGGTGGTGTGAGCACGGTGGTGCAGGTTCGGGGATCGACGCGGGTTCGCGACATCATCGCGGTGGGGCGGCCGGCGTTCTGGGTGGTCTCGATCGTCCCTTATTACACAGGGATCCTGCTCGCCACGCACCAGCTGATTCCGCCGGTCGAGGAGTGGCTGCGGCTGATCGTGGGCGCCGTGGTGATGGGGCCGTTGGTGTGGCTGGCCGTGCTGGCGGTGAACGACGCGTACGACCTGCCGAGTGATCGGCTCAATCCGCGGAAGGCGAAGTCGCCGCTGCTCGACGGACGCATCACCCTGCGGGCAGCCAAGCGGCTCGCATTCGCGGCAGCTGTCGCGGCGGTCGGGTTGAGTCTGAATGTCGGGATCGTGTTCGCGCTCGGCGTCCTGCTCGCGGTCGTGCTCGGCTACGCGTACTCCGTCCCGCCGGTCCGCCTCAAGACCCGCGCCGGCTTCGACGTCGCGGTCAACGCACTCGCCCTCGGCGCCTTCGGACCGCTGGCCGGCTGGGCCGCCATCAACCCGGACCTGAGCGACTTCCCTTGGCTGATGGGCCTGCAGGGAACGCTTGCAGCCATCGGCCTGTACCTCCCGACCACGCTCGCGGACCTCGAGGCCGACCGGGCCGCCGGCTACCAGACGATTGCGGTCCGCTTCGGCGCACGGACGACGTACCTGATCGGGTACGTCGCCTGGATCGGCGCCGCGGCGTTGTCCGTCGTACTCGCCGCAACCGCGACGATCATCCCACGCAGCATGCTCCCGCTGGAGTTGGTGATGGTCCCGGTGCTGATCGCGGCGTACCGGAAACTGATCGGACCCGAGCAGTCCTTCAAGGGCATCATTGTCCTCGCCGCGCTCTTCTTGCTCCCCTGCGGCACCTTTGCCCTCACCTACACCGGAGTCCTCTGAGCCATGTATCCAGACCTCGAGCCCTACGACCACGGCCTGCTCGACGTCGGTGACGGGAACCGCGTGTACTGGGAGGTCTGCGGCAACCCCGACGGCAAGCCCGCACTCGTCGTCCACGGCGGCCCGGGTTCCGGCGCCGGCGCCTGGTGGCGGCGGTACTTCGATCCGTCGAAGTACAAGGTGGTTCTCGTTGATCAGCGCAACTGCGGCCGCAGTACGCCGGACGCCGCCGAGCCCGATGTCGACCTGAGCACCAACACGACCGCCCACCTGATCGCGGACTTCGAGCAACTGCGCAGGCAGCTCGGTATCTCGCGATGGCTCATCCTGGGCGCTTCGTGGGGAGCGACGCTCGGTCTTGCGTACGCCGAGCAGCACCCGGAGGCGATCTCCGAGGTCGTGCTGTTCAGTGTCACCAACACCACCCGGCGTGAGGTCGACTGGATCACCCGCGAGATGGGCCGGATCTTTCCCGAGGAGTGGGCGCGCTTTCGGGACGGCGTACCGGAGGGCCAGCGGGATGGGAACCTCCCGCTCGCCTACAGCGGCCTGCTGCACGACCCGGACCCCGAGGTGCGCGACCGGGCCGCCCGTAATTGGTGTGATTGGGAGGACACGCACGTCCGCACACACCCAGGCTGGCGGCCGGATTCCCGGTATGACGATCCCGTCTTCCGGCTGCGGTTGGCGCGGCTCGTGACGCACTACTGGGGTCATGCGGCTTGGCTGGAAGAAGACGTTCTCGTGCGCGAGGCGGGCAAGCTGGCCGAGATTCCTGGCGTGCTGATTCATGGGCGGCTCGACATCAGCAGTCCGGCGGATGTCGCCTGGCGGATGGCGCAGGCCTGGCCGGGCGCGGAGCTGCACCTGGTTGAGCAGGAGGGGCACGGCGCCGGAGGTGCCGACACTAAAGAGCTGATCCTGGAGGCGTTGGACCGTTTCGCATTACGGCCCTGACCGCTTTGCTCGGGTGTGCGGATGCATGTGCACGTAGGGACAAGATTTGATCACTGATCTTTACAGCGATGAAACGTTCATGGACGCTTTACTCCCATGACTCTGACCCGCCCGGAGCTCGAGACCGACTACACCCTCAGCCGGTCCGACATCGCGCACTTCGCCGAGCACGGCTTCGTGAAACTGAAGCACGTACTCAGTCCGGAGACGATCGCGGAGTACGAGCCGGAGATCACCGGCAAGGTGATCGAGCTGAACACCCAGCACCTGCCGCTGGACGAGCGCGACACCTACGGCAAGGCGTTCCTGCAGGTGACGAATCTCTGGCAGGACAGCGAGCGGGTGCTCGAGTTCGTGTCGTCACCGCGGCTGGCGCGGATCGCGGCGCAGTTGCTCGGCGTGCAGTCGGTGCGGCTGTACCACGACCAGGCGCTGTACAAGGAGTCCGGCGGCGGCGTGACGCCGTGGCACGCGGACCAGTACTACTGGCCGTTCTCGACCGACCGTTGCGTGACGATCTGGATCCCGCTGCAGGAGACCCCGATGGAGATGGGGCCGCTGTCGTTCGCGGCCGGCAGCCATACCTTCGAGCACGGTCGCGACCTGGCGATCAGCGACGAGTCGGGGCGGGTGCTGCAGGAGACGCTGGCCGAGCAGGAGTTCCCGGAGATCTCCGAGCCGTTCGAGCTGGGCGAGGTGAGCTACCACCTCGGCTGGACCTTCCACCACGCGCCGCCGAACACGACCGACATCCCGCGCCGGGTGATGACGGTGATCTACGTCGACGCCGCGATGGAGATCTCCCCGCCGGTGAACAAGAACCAGGAGGCCGATCTGGCCAGCTGGATGCCCGGCAACCAGCCCGGCGAGACCATCTCCTCCCCGCTCAACCCGGTCCTCTACTAACAGCTCCCGCAGGCCCCGAGCCGGGCCTTTGATGCGCTCTGTACCTATTGGTATGTACGATGCTGCCATGAACCCAGCAGAGTCACCGATCAGCCGAGTCGTCGTACTCGACCAGCACCTGCCGGAGGCGCTCCCGGTGCAGCGCGTCGAGGTCCGCCGGATCACGATCGACCCGCACACCGCGCTCGGCGCTCACGTCCACAACGGACCCGTGTTCGGCAACATCGTCTCGGGATCAGCGATCTACCAGCAGGCCGCCGACGCCCCGGCCCAGGTCCTGCACCCGGGCGACGTGTTCTACGAGCCCGCGGTCGAGCGGATCTCCCGCTTCGACACCGAGGACGAGGGCGTCACGTTCCTCGCCTACTTCCCACTGACCGCGGATCAAGACGCGACACTGGATCTGGTCTAGGCGGACCTGCACGCATGCAGAACCGCCCCCAGCATGGTGCGTCGCCCTGTTTTCAGGGGTTCTGCATGCGTGGCGGTCCGCCTACAGCGTCCGCTTCTGCGGGTAGATCGTTTCGCCTCGGCTCAACTGGTCGACGTACAGCGTGATCCGTTTCGTCCGGGTCTCGGGGCGTTTCGCCTCGTTCACGCGGTGGACGATCGCGAACCGATTGGCGCTGGTCAGGATCTCGAACATCGCCTGGGCTCGAGGATCCGCGGCCAGCGCCGCCGCCAGGTCCGCCGGGATCTCCAGCGAACTCGAACCGCCGTACGCCTTGTCCCATCGCCCGTCCGACTTGGCCCGCTCGATCTCCGCGCGCCCGGCCGGACGCATCCGTCCGTCCTGCTCGAGCCTCGCGACCAGGTCGACGTTCCGCTTAGACCACATGCTCCTAGTGCGTCGCGGGGTGTACCGCTGGATGAACGTCTGCTCGTCGCGACTCCGGCGCTGCCCGTCGATCCACCCGTGACACAAGGCCTCTTCGAGCGCCTCGGCGTACGTCAGGCTCGTCGGGGTCGTCACGTTCTTCTTCGCCAGCACGAGCCAGACGCCGTCCGACTCCTGATGATTCTCGCCGAGCCAGACCTGCCAGGCGGCGGCATCCACAACGGTTAGTTCCGTACTCATGACACAGCCTCCTGGTAGCGGGCCGCCAGCTGGGTGGCGGCATCCTTCAATTCCTGCGGCCCGACGAACTCCAGGTCGCACTCGAACATCCCGAACGTCGCGGCCAACCCGGTCCACGACCACGCACTCATCACCAGCCGGCAACTGGTCGGCGTGACCTCCTCGACGATCGCCCGGCGGTCGGCGTACTGCGCGATGACCGACGCCTTCGCCTGCAGGATCGCCTCACCGATGCACGGGTACTGGTCCTGCCCCTTGAACCGGGTGGAGATGTACGTCGCCACGTCGGGCGCCGGCAATTCGCGCGTACTGAACCGTGGTCCGGTCGGCGTCTTCGGCGTCATCCGGTCGACCCGGAACGTTCGCCAGTCCTTCCGATCCAGATCCCACCCGACCAGATACCACCGTCCGCCCCACGTCACCAGGTGATGCGGCTCCACCTTCCGCGGCGGCGCCCACTCGTCCTCCGTCGCACCAGGTGACGCGTAGTCGAACCGCAGTACCTCCTGGGCACGGACCGCCATCCCGATCGCGATCAGTTGGTCGGAGTCCACCGTCGTACGGCGGTTGGCGTACCGATCGACCGTGGTCACCTGCAGCGCGTCGACCCGCTGCCGCAATCGCGCCGGCATCACCTGACGAACCGTGGCCAGCGCCCGCAACGCGCCCTCCTCGATCCCGGTCACCGTGGTCGTCGCGGTCTGCAAGGCGACCGCGACCGCGATCGCCTGGTCGTCGTCGAAGAGCAGCGGCGGCAGATCGGCCCCCGCGTCCAGGCGGTAGCCGCCGTCGGGCCCCTTGCTCGCGCGCACCGGGTAGCCGAGATCGCGGAGCCGATCCACATCGCGGCGAACCGTACGCGGGCTGACCTCGAGCCGTTCGGCGAGCAAGGCGCCCGGCCAGTCGCGCCGCGCCTGCAGCAGCGAGAGCAGCGCGAGGAGTCGGGCTGAGGTTTCGGACATGACTTCAGATTGACACGAGTAGCGGTCAGAACCTGTCCTCTTCCACTGGAAATGTCAGGGCCATCGACCTGACGAAGGAGACCTTGTGATCAGCATCCGATCGCTCACCCGGGATTTCGTGGTGAGCCGTACCGAGACCGTCCACGCCGTCCGCGGCATCAGCCTGGACGTCGAACCCGGCGAGCTGGTCGCCGTCCTCGGCCCCAACGGCGCCGGCAAGACCACCACCCTGCGCATGCTCACCACCTTGATCACCCCGACCTCCGGTACGGCGACGGTCGCGGGGTACGACGTGACCAGGCAACCCAGCCAGGTCCGCCGACGGATCGGGTACGTCGGTCAGGGCAACGGCGCCGGCCACTCGCAACGGGTCGGCGACGAACTCGTCGGGCAAGGCGTGATCTACGGCCTCGACCGCCGCGCGGCCGGGCTGCGCGCGGACGAGCTGCTCGATGCGTTGGAGCTGCGAGAGCTGGCGCAGCGCAAAGTTGCGGACCTGTCCGGCGGACAACGTCGGCGGCTCGACGTCGCGATGGGACTCGTGCACGCGCCGTCGTTGCTGTTCCTGGACGAGCCGTCGACCGGCCTCGACCCGCAGAACCGGGCGAACCTGTGGGACCACATCCTGCGGATGCGCGAGCAGCACGCGATGACGATCGTGCTGACCACGCACTACCTGGACGAGGCCGACTCGATGGCCGAGCGGGTGGTCGTGGTGGATCACGGCGAGGTGATCGCGGACGACACCGCCAGTTCCTTGAAGGCCAAGCTCGCCGGTGACCGGCTCGCACTGACTGTTGCTCCCGACAACCTTTCGCAACTGACGATCCTTGCCGAGAAGTTGCCCGGAGCCCGTGAAGTCGTTGCCGTTGGCGACGAGCTCAGCGTCCGGGTCGCGGACGGTCCGGCGGCGCTCCCGGAACTGATCGCGGCCGCTCAGCACGACGGCGTACCAATCGCGTCGGCACAGGTACATCGGCCGACTCTCGATGACGTGTTCCTCAACCTCACCGGCCGAAACTTGCGAGAGGCAGCCTGATGACAGTGCTTTTGGCCGGGCCTTCGGCGCCGGCAGGGTCATTGGGCCTTGACTCCCGGCCTTCCCTCGTCGCTCCAGTCGCTTCGCTCCCTCCGCTCCTCAGTCCAGGCCGGGAGGCCCAATGACCACCATCGTCACGTCCGACAAATCGATCATGACCCACGCGCAACCATCTCGCAGTCTGTTGCGAGACGTCCGGATCGTGATGACGCGCGAGTTGAAGCCGGTACTGCGGGATCCGTTCACCCTGCTGTTCGGGATGATCCAGCCGCTGGTCTTCCTGGCCTTGTTCGGACCGCTGCTGTCCGGCTCGATGGGCGGGACGTTCGGCGACAGGGTCTGGCAATGGTTCGTGCCGTCGATCCTGGTCATGACCATGCTGTTCGGTACGTCGACGACCGGGGCGAATCTGCTGTTCGAGTTCCAGACCGGTGCGCATGAACGGATGCTGGTCACCCCGTTGTCGCGTTCGTCGCTACTGATCGGCCGGGCCCTGAAGGAGATGGTGCCGCTGTTCGGGCAGGCGGTGATCGTGATCGCGGTGATGACGCCGTTCGCGTTCGACCTGTACGTCGGTGGCGCGTTGGTCGGGCTGGCGCTGCTCGCCGTGTTCGGGGTCGGGCTCGGTTCGTTCAGCTACGCGCTGGCGATCGCGGTTCGCAAGCAGGACTGGATGTTCTGGGTCGTGCAGCAGACATTCCTGTTCCCGTTGATGATCCTGTCCGGGATGCTGCTGCCGCTCGAGACCGGTCCGGGCTGGATGCGGGTCGCGTCGAAGTTCAATCCGCTGTCGTACCTCGTCGACGCCGAGCGGACGCTCTTTTCGGGTGATGTTTGGTCGAGCGCGGTGCTCTGGGGCTGGGTCGCAGCACTCGTGACCGTGACCCTCGGACTGACCGTCGGTATCCGGTCAATGCTCCGGTCAGCCGGCTGACCCAATTGGGTCAGTGACCCGACCGGGCCATCTCCATCGAGAGGAATCACCTACGGTAGCGCTCAGATCACCCACCGCCCCCGAAGGAGATCTGATGAGGCCCCGCCCCGCCTTGTTCGCCGTACTGACTTCTCTGGCCGCCGCCGCACTCGCCACCACGAGCGCGGCGGCGGCTCCAGCTCCCTCGCTCGACAGCGCCGGTACCGTCGTGGCGCCGGCTGCGACCGACACCGACGGCGACTCGCTGCCGGACAGTTGGGAGACCAACGGGTACGACGCCAACGGTGACGGCGTCGTCGACGTGGACCTGCCCGCGATGGGCGCGAACCCGAACAAGAAGGACCTGTTCGTCGAGATGGACTACATGTCCGGCCTGCTCGCGAGTACGGCAGCGCTGGACCGGATCGTCCAGGTCTTCGCGTCGGCCCCGGTCAGCAACCCGGACGGCAGCACCGGGATCGAGATCCACCTCGACGCCGGCTCCGCCCGCGGTACGGCGTACAACCTGGGCGGAGGCAACGAGGTCACGTACGACGCCGACCTCAACCCGTCGGCCACCGATACCAACGCCATCAAGGCGGCCAACTTCGCGTCGGTCCGCAAGGCGGTCTTCCACTACATGATCTGGGGAGACAGCTACGACGGCGGCTGCAGCAGCGGCCAGGCGTTCAACATCCCGAACGACACGTTCATCGTCACGGTCGGCCCGAAGTGTGGTTGGAACGCGACCGACGACACGAACGCCGGCACGTTCATCCACGAGCTCGGCCACAACCTCGGCCTGAAGCACGGCGGCACCGACAACCTGAACTACAAGCCGAACTACCTGAGCGTGATGAACTACTCCTTCCAGCTCGGCGGCGTGCTCAAGGCCGACGGCACGAAGTACTGGGGCTACTCGAACGTCCAGCCGACGTCGATCAACGAGGCCCGGCCGGACGAGACGGTCGGCCTGGGCAGCCTGGGCGCCGGCTACAAGACCAGCTGGAAGTGCCCGAACGGCTCGACCCGGACGACGGCAGGTCCGGCGAACGCCCCGATCGACTGGAACTGCGACGGCGACACCACCGACACCACAACCGCGGCAGACATCAACGGCGACAAGACCACGTCGATCCTGATCGCGCAGAACAACTGGGCCAACATCGTCTTCGGCGGCGGCGCCGTCGGTGGGGGTACGACGCCCCGCACCAAGACCCCGGCGTCGGAGCTGACGGAACTCACCCACGCCGAGTGGGAGTCGATGCACCGCTGACCCGGACCTCCAGCACTCATCAATTGCCGCTCGGCGGGCCGCCTGAGCGTGCGGCCACTGCCGAAACCGCAATTGATGAGTGACTGGGGTCCGCGTTACTCGGCCCACACTCCAGACTTGGCCGTTTCGTAGGCCCAGTCGGCGAAGTCGCGGGGCGGGCGGCCGAGGACCTGCTCGACGCCGTCCGAGACGTACTCGGAGCGGTGATTGCGGATGACGGCGAACAGGTCGCGGACCGCGTCGGCGTCCTCGGGCGTCAGTCCTTGCTCGACCAGCTCGGCGACGTGCGCCTCCGGGTCCAAGTCGACGTACGAGATCGGGCGGCCTGTCGCGGCGGAGAGGACGTCGGCGATCTCGGTCATGGTGAGCGGACGCGGACCGGAGATCGGGATGGTCCGGCCGGTATACGTCTCGTCGAGAAGGGCCGTGGTCATCACGTCGCCGACGTCATCGGTGTCGATCCAGGCCTCGGCGCCGGTACCGGCGGACAGCCGGATCTCGCTCGCCAGCACGTGGTACCGGAGGAAGTCCTCGCTGAATCCCTGCGCGAACCAGGCCGGCTGGACGATCGTCCAGTCCAGACTGCTCGCCTTGACCACGTTCTCCAGGTCCAGCTGACCGTCGTACACGGCGAAGTCGCGCCCCGGGCTGCCGACGCCACGACCTGAGAGCAGGACCAGGCGGCGGAGCCCGTCGGCTTGCTGGATGAACTTGCCGGCCTGCGCGAGTCCGGTCGGTCCGACCGGAGGTGCGAGGTACGCCGTGTCCGCGCCGGCGATCGTTGCCGCCCAGGTGCTCTCGTCGTACCAGTCGAAGGGCTGCTCGCTGGATCGCGAGGCGAGCCTGTACGGGACCTTCCGCGCGTCGAGCTGTGCCGCGACGCGACGGCCGGTCTTGCCTTTGCCACTGAGGATCAGAATCGGTGTCATGGCTCTAGTTCAGCGGGCTTGAGTGAGACAAACCATGGCTATCCGGCGCAATTCGATGTTCGAGACACTCAGCATGGCGTACCCTCTTCGCATGGACGTGCTCGACGAACTGCTGACTGGGACCCGCGCGCAGGACGGGGTGTTCAACCTGACGATCCTGGATCTGCCCTGGGCGCTGGAGATCCGGGACGAGGCGCCGCTGGCGCTCGCGATCCTGGTCCGCGGCTCGGGCTGGATCACCCGGGACGGAATCGCGCCGGAGCGGATGGAGCAGGGCGATGTCGCGATCATCACCGGGCCGGAGCCGTACGTCGTCGGTGACAGCGTGCAGACCGCACCCCAGTTGCGGATCCACCCCGGCGGCATCTGCGAACCGTTGCCCGGGGCACCGGCCGACTACTCGGCCCGGCTCGGCGTCCGGACCTACGGCAGTCGCAAGTCCGGCGAGGTAATGGTTGCCAGTGGCACCTATCAGGTGGCGGGCGACGTCAGCCGCCGACTGGTGACCGCGCTGCCACCGGTGCTCGTCGTACCGGCTGCCGAGGTGGCCGGGTCGGTGATGGACATGATCACGAGCGAGATCCAGCGGGATGCGGCGGGGCAGCAGAGCGTGCTGGACCGGTGGCTCGACCTGGCGCTGATCACCACGCTACGGGCGTGGTTCGCCCGGCCGGAGTCGCATGCGCCGGGTTGGTATCAGGCGCAGACCGATCCGGTCGCCGGGACCGCGTTGCGGTTGCTGCACGAGGATCCGGCGCACCCGTGGAACGTCACCGATCTCGCGGATCGCGTCGGGGTGTCCCGGGCCTCGTTGGCCCGACGATTCACGGCCGTCGTGGGCGAGGCCCCGATGAGCTACCTGACCGGCTGGCGGATCACCCTCGCCGCCGACCAGCTGCGCTCGACCCGCGACACGGTCGAGTCGATCGCCCGCCGAGTCGGCTACGCCAACGCCTTCGCCTTGAGCGTCGCCTTCAAACGAGTCCGCGGCATCACGCCGACCGACCATCGCCGGGCAGCGTGAAAGCTTAAACACCGGGGTTCAACGATACGGTTGAGACCCATGGAGATCGCGTTGAGCCTCGACGAACTGCGGCAGTTCAGCCTCTGGAGCGCGGACTGCGCGGAGCGGGCGTTGCCTCTCTATGAGGCGGTGGCTCCGGACGATCGGCGGCCGCGGGAGGCGATCGAGGTAGTCCGCGAATTCGGTGCCGGAGGCAACCGAACGAAGGCGATCCGGACGGCTGCCTGGGCGGCACTCAAGGCAGCGGGTGAGGTTGACGATCCAGCCGCCGAAGCAGCTGCCCGGGCGGCGGTTGCGGCGGCGGGGTCGGCGTACCTGCATCCGTTGGCGGCGGCCACTCAGGTGAAGCATATCGTGGGAGCGGCGCAGTACGCGGCGTACGCGCACGAGCTGGCTGGGCGCGATCCTGAGGCCATCGTCGACTGGGCGATCGAACGCGTGCCGCCTATGGTCCGGGATGTACTGCGGCGTTACCCGAATGGCTCCCCCGGCCGCAGCCGGCTCGGCGAGCTGCACCGCCGGCTGGAGACCGAGCTCAGGCGATCGTTGCCTTCATGAAGGCGAGGGCCTGGGGCCAGGCGAGTCGGAAAGCGTCTGCGTTGACGTCCTTGTCGTGGCGGGATTTGTCAGAGAATCCGTGGTCCGCGCCCGGGAAGTACTGCGTGAACGTCGCGCCGGCCGTCCGCGCCTGCAGCACGGTCTGCAGGGTCTCGAAGTCGGCATTGGGTACGGCGGTGTCCGCGCTCGGGTAGCTGACCAGCACCGGCGCCGTGATCGCGGCCGACTCGGCAATCGCGTCGTACGTGTGGTGCGGCGGCCGATCCGACGGGACGGTCGGGTGGAAGGCAACGACGTTCGCCACCCGCTGGTCACGCGCCCCGAGCAGGAACGCGAACCGCCCGCCGAGGCACCACCCGATCACACCGACCTTGCTGCATCCGAGCTCGTCGATGAGATAGTCCAGCAACGCACTCTGTTCGGCGAGGGCGGTGTCGTCGTCCATCTCCCGCAGCAACCCACTCAGCTCTTGCCGACTGGTGTTGTCGGTACTCCGCCCTTTGAACGGATCCCACGCCAGCGCGGTGATCCCCTCCCCTGCCAGCTCGTCGGCCCAGGCCCGGACCTGCTCACCGATCCCGGTGATCATCGGCAGCATCAACATGCCGGCCCGGCCGACCCGAGCGAGATATGCGTCCTGCTCCCCGACTGTCACAGTCACACCCATGCGCGCATCCTAGACGCCGACGGTCTGGTGCTCCGGCTCGATGACGCCGATGACGCGTTGCAGGTTGCGGTCGTACGGCTGGCCGATGTACTTCATCGCGATCTGGTCGACGAGTTCCCAGCCGGCGTCGCCGTCGATCCACTCGACCACGCGGCCGCGGATGATGACCGGCTCGTACGGGTTGTCGACCGGCGCGATCGAGAGCGCGACGCGAGGGTCGCGGCGGAGGTTGCGGGCCTTCTGCGAGTCGGGCCCGGTAAGGAAGAGGATGCGCTCGTCGAGCGTGGTGACCCAGAGCGGGATCGAATGCGGCGAGCCGTCCGGCAGAACGGTGGCCAGGTGGGCGATCGAGGTGCTTTCGACGGCGTTACGTACGGCGGGCTTCAGCATGATCGTGTCCCTTCGAGTCAACGTACGACGGAGTAGTGGAGGTGAGTCACGCCCGGCGCGGGCACGGCCTCGACGAGGTTGAGGCGCACGTGTTCGGGCAGCTCCTGGAAGAACGGCCGGCCGCCGCCGAGCAGCACCGGCACCTGGTGGAGAACGAGTTCGTCGACCAGTCCGGCGGTCAGCGCCGCGGTCACGACACCGCCGCCCATCAGCCCGACGTCCTTGCCGTCCGCGAGCTTGCGAGCCGCCTCGATCGCGTCCTCGATGGTGTTGGCGAGCGTCTGCTGCTCGCTGATCTCCGCCACCGGACCATGGCTCAGCACGACCAGCGGCGCCTTGGCGTGCGGGCTGCCGCCACCGAAGTGACCGGAGTCGTCGTACGTCTTGTGCCCGGCGATAACCGCGCCGACCCGCCCGGCGAGTGCGTCGAACATCAGGGCGCTCGGGGCGCTGAGATGGAACCCGTCGAAGACCTGGCTCGGGGTGTCGCCGTCGAAGTACCAGTCGAACAGCATCGGTGCGTCGCCGAGTCCGTGGTCCGGACCGGAGTCGCGACCGGTGATGTAGCCGTCGACCGAGACAGCCAGGGCGCAGAAGACCTTGCTCATCGTTCCCACCTTCCATTTGGAGTTCCTTGAAGGAACGCTAACACGTCGGGGTTTCCTTAGGGAACCCCAATTGCTAGACTGATTCCATGCAGCGCACAGACTTCAGTGAGATGGCGTGTTCGATCGCGCGGACGCTCGACGTGATGGGTGAGCCGTGGTCGCCGCTGATCCTGCGGGACATCTTCGTCGGGATGTCGCGGTTCGAGCAGCTCCAGGCGGACCTCGGGATCTCCCGCAAGGTGCTTACCGAGCGGCTGAACCATCTGGTCGATCGGGGCGTGCTGGAGCGCCGGCCGTACGACAAGCGCCCGCGCTACGAGTACGTGCTGACCGGCAAGGGCCTGGAGCTGATCGACGTACTCATGGTGATGGTTGCCTGGGGCGACAAATGGCTGGCCGGCAAGGCGGGACCGCCGGTCCTCTACCGGCACCACGCCTGCGGCGAGATCAGCCATGTCGAGCTCAGCTGCTCGCACTGCGGCAAACCCATGCACTCCAACGATATCGACGTACTGCCCGGCCCAGGGGCGGCTGCCTAGGGGCAGTAGTGGCGGAACACGTCGAGATCGCTGTCCAGGCGGGCGATCCGGTCGAAGCCCCAGATGTCCACGCCGGGTTGATCCAGGTTGTGCATCACCCGGGCCGACATGTCCCGAAGCCCACGGGCGAGCAGGGCGAACTCGAGGTGATCGGAGTCGAGGTCGTCGGCGCCGTACGCGTCGAGGAACCCGACGAGCTCGTTCCCGTCGGCCGCGACCCACACGTCGTACTCGCGGGGCCCGATCACGGCGTTCTCCCAGTCGAGGATCGCCGCCACTTCACCTTTGTCGTCGATCAGCACGTTGAGCCCGTGGAAGTCCGTGTGACACACGACGTCCCGCACCGGCTTGTCCTCGAGTCGCGCACGGACGCCGTCCAACCGCGTGATCGCCGCGGCAACCTCGTCGGCGCGATCTGCGATCCACGGGTGCTGCAGGTGCCGGCCCAGGGTACGGATGTGCGGCTCGCTGAGGTCCGGTCGCGGAAGGGTCAACCGTGCCGGCGTCTCATGCACCTGCCGCATCGCCTGGGCGACGACTCGCCAGTCGTCCCACTTCGCCGTACGCCCTTCTATATAAGGAAAAACGGCGTACGCCCGGGTGCCGGTCGTCGCGGACAATTCGCCTCGCAGGGTCCGCCGCGGCTCGACCACTGGCAACCCGAGCGCGTGCAACTCCGCCAAGAGGTCCAACCCCACCGGCTGCTCGCCGGCCTTCCACACCTTCACGAACCATTGCCCGTCGGCCACCCAGCCGTCAGTTGCGAACCCACCGGGGTGCGGCTCGAGTGCCGAGACGGTCAGTCCGTAGTCGCGTTCCAGGTCCACCCGCGCATCATCACATCACCGCTGGGCGGCGAGCATGCGGATTACGGCGGCGTTGACCAGGATCAGGATGAGTGCGGAGAAGAGGACGAGCGCGACCTCGGCGGGGAGGAAGGCGATGCCCAGGCCGATCGCGAGTACGGGGATCGCCAGCCCGGCGTACGCGATCAGGAAGAGCGCGGCGAGGACCTCACCGCGCGAACTCGGGTCAGCCAGCGAGGCTGCGGTAGCAACAGCGCCGCGGAAGACCAGACCCACACCGGCCCCGGCGACGACACCACCGATGACGAAGAGCCACAGGTTGGGGATGAGCCCACCGATGGCCACGCCCACCAGACCGACCGACATCGCGACCAGCCCGAGCCGCAACTGCTGCGGACGCGACAAGCGCACGAACACAGCCTGACTCGCCGCCCCCGCGATGAACACGGCAAACGTCACGACGCCGGCGAGCAGGCGCGAGGTGTGATGCAGGACGCCGGCCAGGAACGTCGGCGCCAATGAGGTGAACAGCCCGAAGATCGCGAACGCCGCGAACGCGCCCATCGCCGACGCGAAGAAGAGCGGACGAGCCGACGACGGCAAGGCCACCCGCTGCGGCCGGTACGCCGGTCGCTCCTCCAACCGCTCCACCGTCTCCGGCACCAGCGCGATCCCGATCGCGCTGAGCAACAGCAGTACCAGGAAGATCTCGTACGGACGCTGCAACGGCGACGACACGTACTGCGCCAGCAGTCCGCCCACCAGCGGACCGAACGCGAGCCCACCGAGGTTCACCATGCTCGAGATCAGCGCGGATCGGCTCGGGTCCTCCCCCGGCCGCGCGATCTGCCGCAGCTCGGACAGATGCGCGGTCGCGGTCGCAGTCAGTACGCCGACCCCGACGCCACAGATGAACCGCGCAACCAGCAGACCAGGCACAGCCGGCCAGACCAGGAAGATCACTGCCGACAGCGCTTCCGCAAGTACGGCGAGCAGCGCGACCCGGCGACGGCCGAGCCAGTCGCTGACATGTCCGGCCAGGTAGAGCGACGCCATCACGCCGACCGCGTAACTGGCGAAGATCACCGTGATGACGTACGTCGGGAACCCGTCCCGCTGCTGGTAGATCGCGTAGAGCGGAGTCGGAATCGTCGAGAAGGCCATCGTGGTGAGGAAGGCCGCCGCGATCACCCAGAACCCGGGCGCGTGAGCGAAACGGATCCGCACAGCGGTCCGCGAAGACGTCATGGTGGACATGTTTCCAGCGTGCCGCGCGACATCTATCGAGTCCAACGAAAGTTCTTGCACGCTCTTATCGCCAAACCCGATAATTCGGGCTATGGACAGTCGGCAGCTCGAGTACTTCGTCGCCGTCGCCGAGGAACTGAGTTTCACCCGGGCGGCGCAGCGCGTGTTCACCGTGCAGTCCACGGTGTCGGCCGCGATCCGGGCTCTCGAGTCCGATCTGAAGACGACACTGTTCGACCGCTCGACCCGGCGAGTGGTGCTGTCGGCCGCCGGCCAGGCGTTGTTACCCGAGGCGAAGGCCGCACTTGAGGCCCTGGACCGAGCCCGGGCCGCGGTCGAGGAGGCCTCGTCGGGGTTGCGCGGCAGCATTCGGATCGGAACGCTCGCCCGGCTCAGCCTGGTCAATATGGCCGAGCTGCTCGGTGCGTTCCATCGGACGTATCCGCTGGTCGAGATGCAGGTCGCCACCTCACCGACCGGCTCAACCGGTCTCGCGGACGACGTACGCCACGGCCGGTTGGACGTCGCCCTGCTCGGGCTGCCGAAACCCGAGCTGAGTGGGCTCGACGTGCGGGACATCGCGACCGTCCCGTTCGTCGCACTAGTGCCTGCGTCGCATCCGCTGGCCGGCCATACGGCTGGAGTCCGGTTGGAGGAGCTGGCCGGCGAGCGGTTCGTGGACATGCCGACCGGCTTCGGCAACCGGAAGATGGTCGATCGCGCCTTCGACACGATCGGGACGCCGCGGCGGATCCAGGTCGAGGTCCCGGAGCTGACCACGATCCCCGACTACGTCCGGGTCGGGCTCGGCGTGGCCGTCGTACCCGATCTCGAACTGCCCGAGGAGCGTGGGGTCGCGAAGCTGCCGATCAACGGCACCGACCTGATCTGGACGTTGTCCGTCGTGACGCTGGCCGGACGGCGACCGAGCAGAGCGGTGACCGCCCTGCTCGATCTGATCGGCGACTCGACAAGCCCCGAGGGTCCGTACTTCTAGTCGATCCAGATCTTCCAGTCCGAGAGCTCGCTGAAGCGACGGAGTGCTGCGACTCCGTACAGCCAGCCGGTCCAGGCGCCGTACGGCGGGTTGGTCTCGTCGAACCCGCTCATCACGAAGGTGAGCCGGGTCTTGCCGTCGGACTCGGCCAGCTCCCAGGTGCTGATGCCGCCCGGACCCCAGTCCATCGACATCTTCCGGCCCTCGACCAGGTCGACGATCTCCACGCCCGGGCCGGCGTCGAACCCGCCCATCGCGAACCGGCCGCCCTTCCGCGGGTCGATGTCGACCGGGTACCCGAACCACTCCGACGCCTTCGCCGACTCGGTCAGCGCCGAGTACACCTGGTCGATCGGCGCGTCGATCAGCGCGTCACCCTCGAACGTCGTCGAGGTGAAATCCGGCCGGGTGGTCAGCTCGCGCCCCTCGACGTGGTCGACGAGGTTCGCCAGCGCAAGCGACCAGAAGGTCTGGAGTACGCCGCGGATGTTCGCGCCGCTGATCGCGTCGGCGAAGTCGAAGTGGGTCTGCGTCACCTTGATCACGGTCGCGTCGTCGCCGTCGGACGTGAGCGTGATCTCGGACGTGGTCTCCTCGCCGCCGAGTGTCCACGCCAGCGTCAGCGTGCTTCCGTCGTACCCGAGGACCCGCTGGTGCGGCGCGTCGCCTTCCGGGATGTAGCGGCCCCAGAACTCGAAGGTGCCGGGCAGGTCGACGGTCGAGTGTTCGCCGAGCCAGAGGTTGAGGGCCTTCGGATCGGTGAGCGCCTGCCGGACCTCGTCGATACCGGCCTTGGCGCGTGCTTTCAGAGTCAGCAGTTCAGTCATGGTCTTGGTCTCCCTTGGGGTAGCAGGCCACGGCGAGCTTGAAGGCATCGCCTTCACTGCCGCCGTAGCGCTCGAAAAGGTCCTGCAGCGTGCCGCGCAGGTCCTCGAAGAACTCCCGCCGTCGGTCCGGTGGGACCCGGATCTCACCGGAAACCCCGATGGACGGCAGCTCCGGAGCCGACCGATCCAGCGCGGCGATGTCGGTCTGGACCTCTTCCATCAGGTCCAGCACGTAGCCGAGGCTCAGCTCGTCGCGGGTACGGCGGAGTCCACCGATCCGGCCGACGAGCGTCGGGGACAGCCAGTACGAACGGGCCGTCGCCTGGTAGATGCCCTCGCGGATGCCGCGCACCTTGCGCTCGTCCACCTGGGTCACCAGTCCCGCCTCGACGAGGCGCTTGACGTGGTAGTAGACGCGCTGCGGAGTCTGACCGAGCTGCTCGGCCACCTCGCCACAGGTGGCCGGCTCCGCCAGCCGCCGCAGCACCTCGATCCGCTGCGGCTTGAACAGCGCCTCGGCCTGTTCGAGCTGCTCCAGGTGCATCACGTCTCTCATCACAAAAAGAACTTTGTACGTAAAAAATCTGTTTGTCAATCGAGCGGCTTACATCACCCGGGAATGTAAGTGCCGGGTCGGTCGTTGTACTTTGTGCTTCGGTGATGCGTCACCAAGCAGACACCCAAAGACCTGGGGGCCTTTGCTACGGATCGTCCGGCACGTTCCTGCCGGCGAAGGAAAGGAAGCGCGACATGGCAACTGTCTCGTTCAAAGGAGCCACCCGGGTCTACCCGGGCACCGACCTCCCCGCGGTGGACAAACTCGATCTGGACATCGAGGACGGCGAGTTCATGGTCCTGGTCGGACCGTCGGGTTCCGGCAAGTCGACCGCACTGCGGATGCTGGCCGGGCTCGAAGAGGTGAACGAAGGCGCGATCTTCATCGGCGACAAGGACGTCACGAACGCCCCGCCGAAGGAACGCGACATCGCGATGGTGTTCCAGAACTACGCGCTCTACCCGCACATGTCGGTAGCCGACAACATGGGCTTCGCCCTGAAGATGCAGGGCATCCACAAGGACGAGCGCGCTCAGCGCGTCCAGGATGCCGCCAAGCTGCTCGGTCTGGAGGAGTACCTCGACCGCAAGCCGAAGGCACTGTCCGGTGGTCAGCGTCAGCGGGTCGCGATGGGCCGCGCGATCGTGCGCAGCCCGAAGGTGTTCCTGATGGACGAGCCGCTGTCGAACCTCGACGCCAAGCTGCGGGTCCAGACCCGCACCCAGATCGCCGAGCTGCAGCACCGCCTCGGCGTCACCACCGTCTACGTCACGCACGACCAGGTCGAGGCCATGACGATGGGCGACCGCGTCGCCGTGCTGAAGGACGGCGTACTGCAGCAGGTCGACACCCCGCTGAACCTGTACGACGGCCCGAAGAACAAGTTCGTGGCCGGCTTCATCGGTTCGCCGGCGATGAACCTGATCACCGCCGAGATCGTCGACGGCGGCGCGAAGATCGGCGACTACGTCGTACCGGTCAAGCGTGAACTGCTGGCCAAGGCCGGCGACGACAAGACGCTGACGCTCGGCATCCGGCCGGAGGCGTTGCACATTGCCGACAAGGGTCTGCCGGTGAAGGTCGCGGTGATCGAGGAGCTCGGCTCGGACGCGTTCCTGTACGGGACCGCGGATCACGCCGAGAACCAGCAGATCATCGCCCGGATCGGGACCCGCCTGCACAACGACAAGGGCACTGAGGTCTACCTCGCACCGGACCCCGACAAGCTGCACCTCTTCTCCACCTCCACGGAGGAGCGCCTAGTAGCTTGATCCCGTGGGCCATTGGGAGAAGGACGCACCAGGTGTGATGGAGCTGCCGTCGGGTCGGCTCGTGCGCGGACGCAGTCTGCGCCGATCCCCGGCGGCAGCGCCATTTCCGACGTACGGCGTGTATCTGACCAGCACGGAACCGCCGGACGTGCCGTGGGAGACGCACTGGATCAAGTGGCCGGACTTCCGGCTTCCCACGGACCGCCCTGCCGCGTTGACCACCTTTCGGGAGGCGTTGGAGGCGACCGGGACCGGGCGCGTCGAGTTCGCCTGCGACGGCGGCCGCGGCCGGACGGGCACCGCACTCGCGTGTCTCGCCGTACTTGATGGTCTGCGCGCTGACCAGGCCGTCGACTATGTACGGCGCCACTACGACAAGCGGGCCGTGGAGACGCCTTGGCAGAAGCGCTACGTGCTAAATCTGTTGACCCGAGGATGAACTCTCGCGTTGGGTTCCGAACGTGAGCATCATCCGGACGAACCCCAGCGAACTCCACCCGACCCCCGGCTACCACCACGTCACGAAGGTCCAGGCGGAGACGCTCGTCTACCTGGCCGGGCAGTGTCCGTTGCAGCCGTCCGGTGAGCTGGCCTCGGGTGGTCTGGAAGGCCAGACCGCTCAGGTCATCAGCAATATCCTCACTGCACTCGAGTCCGCCGGCGCTCGTCCGGAGCAGGTCGTCAGGACCGTCATCTACGTGGCCAGCCCGGACCGCGAGGACCTGTCCGCCGTCTGGACGCAACTCAACGCGTCACCGCTAGGTCCGGCCTTCACCACCGCCAGCACCCTGCTCGGCGTAGCCCAGCTCGGATTCCCGGGCCAGCTGGTCGAGATCGACGTGACCGCGGCCCTGTGATCGTTCCGGCCGGAGTCTGGTCGAAGAGTTGATTGTTAGAGCTGGTGGTTTGCTTGGAGGCGACGGTCCGGGTCGTAGTGGTGACGGAGCTCCGTCAGCCGGCTGAACGTCTCCGCGTCGTAGACATCCCGGAGGTCGATCCCGGCCCCGTTGAAGTTGAGCAGTCGGCCGACCGTCAGGTCACGCCAAGGCTCCAGGACGGCGCTGTGGAGTTCGCTGGCGTCGTCGGCGCCAGGTGAGATCAGGGTCAGCGAGTACGCCGCATCCCGATGGCTGACTGCGTTCGCGGCCGCCGGCTCCCTGGTCAGCGCGCCGCCGAGATGGCGGATGGCGACCACGCACATCGTCGACGCCTCTGGGCCGGCGAGCTTCGGCACGGTCGCCAGCGCCGTCGGGTCGAGGTCGCTGACCAGAACGTTGCGCGAGCTGAAGCTGTCCGGCCGATCGGGCTCGGCGAAGATCTTTCCCGACTCGACGTACGGCAGCTCGCCGACCGTATCCATCACTGGCTCCCCGATCGCCCGCAGCGGCCTGATCAGCTCCTCGGCGTTGTCAGCGAGAATCGCGAGCTGCACCTGCGCGATGTACTTCCCGCGCAGCTCGGTCGGGATCTGCGGGATGTCCGGCAGCGGAACGAGTGCCACCGCCGACGTCACCTCGTCAGGAACGGTCTTGGTCCATTGCCGCCATACCTCAAGGACGTCGGGGTGCTCCGCGAAGTCGAAGTACAGGCTGCCTCCGTACAGCGTCGGCACGTCGAAGAGCTCGATCTCGATCCCGGTCACGACACCGAAGTTGCCGCCACCACCCCTTGTCGCCCAGAACAGGTCCCCGTCGGCGTCCCGCCGTACCCCGTCCATGGTCACGAGCTCGATCCGGCGGACGTGGTCCGCGGCGTACCCGAACCGTCGCGCCATCAGCCCGAGACCGCCGCCGAGCGTGTAGGAGATCGCCCCGACGCCTGGGAAGCTCCCGGACAGCGGCGCCAGACCGTACGGCGCGGTCGCTTCCAGCACGTCTCGCCACGTCGCACCCGCTTCGATCCAGGCCGTCTTCTTGTCCGGATCGACCGTCACGCTGTTGAACCCGGCGGTCGCGATGAGCACGCCGCCGTCGATGCCCTCGGTCAGACCGTGACCGGCTGCCTGTACGGCGATCTTGCTGTTGTGATCGATGGCGTAGCGCACGGCCTCTTCAACCTCGGTCGCGTTGGTGACCGGGAAGATCACCTCGGGCCGATGTGGGTCTCGCCGCTGGAAACCGAGCCGCTTCTCGTCGTACTCCGTGCTTGTCGTCGTCAGCATCATAAAACTCACGCTATGGGCCCTTGCGGACAGCATCTGTCCTCAAGGCATCCTGTGGTGGTGAACACGATGCCTGGTCGGATGCTCCGGCTGTTGTCGTTGCTGCAGAGCCGGCGCGAGTGGTCCGGTCGTGAGCTCGCCGACCGCCTCGGCGTCACCGAGCGAACGGTACGACGCGACGTCGACCGGCTCCGGTCCCTCGACTACCCCGTGACCGGGACGACCGGGACCGCGGGCGGGTACCGACTCGGATCCGGGACGCATCTGCCGCCGCTCCAACTGGACGACGCCGAGGCGATCGCGGTTGCACTCGGTCTCGTCGGCGCGGCCGGCGGTGGCGTGAGCGGGATCGCGGAGAGCTCGATGAGTGCCCTGGCCAAGCTGGAGCAGGTCCTGCCCGCAAGACTTCGGCCGCAGCTCGCCGCGGTGAGTTCGTCGGCGGAGGCGATCCCGCGGCCCGGCGTACCGCAGGTCGATCCGGGGGCACTCGCAGTACTCGCGCGTTGCTGCCGGAACCACGAGATCGTTGCCTTCGACTACCAAGGGCGGCAGCGCGCGGCGTCGCGGCGTCGAGTAGAGCCGCATCAGCTGCTCACGTTGGCGTGGCGGTGGTATCTGCTCGCGTTCGATCCGGATCGGGACGACTGGCGGATCTTCCGGGTCGACCGGATCGCTGCGGTGACACCGGTGTTGCATCGTTTCACTCCGCGGGTGTTGCCGGCGGCGGACGCGGCGTCTTATCTGGTGGAGTCGTTCGTCTCAGCGCAGTACCGGCACACGGTGCGGTTGACGGTCGAGGCGCCTGCGTCGGTGGTTACCTCGGCCTTCGAGGGCGTCGTACGCGGGATCGTCGAGCCGACCGGGCCGTCCTCGTGTGTGGTCCGGTTCAGTGCGGACACGCCGGCGATGCTGCTGACCCAGGTGGCCGCGATCGCCTCACTCGGGGGCTTCGTGGTCGACGAGGCGACGCCGGAGACGGCTGCTCTGATCGCCCGGGTCGGCGATCGGCTGAAGCAGGCCTTCTCCGGCGCGACATGATGCCTCAGGCAACGATCAGCCCGATCCCGAGCGTCAGCACACCGGCCGCCAGGGACGCGGCGCCGAGCCAGAGGATCCACAGGAACTGGTTGGGCTGGGTCCGGTCCTTGCCGGCCGACGACGCGAAGAAGCCGCCGGACATCAGGACGGCCGCGACCGGGATCGCGAGTCGGCCGACCCACAGCCAGAACCCGGTCAGGCTGGTCTGGTCGACGTACAGGAGTGCGACCAGGCTGAGGATGACCAGTACGCCGGCGTGGGCGTGACCGGCCCGGGCGAACGACTTCTGGAAGCCGGTCATCGGCACCTGACCGCGGACGATCTTGGTCATGAAGTAGCCGCCGAACTGGATCGTCACGATGGTGAGCAGGATGACGCCGGCGATGATCCGGGACGTGTCGGTCATGAGCACACACTTTCTCTTCAAACGGATAGTCATGGTATCCGCTTATGGATACTGATACTATCCATCACAGCCGATGGGAAGGCAAGCGAAAATGCGAATCGGGGAACTCAGCAAGGCCACCGACGTCCCGGTGCCGACGATCAAGTACTACCTGCGCGAGGGCCTGCTGCCCGCCGGCGAACTCAGCAGCCCGAACCAGGCGTCGTACGGCGAGACCCACGTCCGCCGGCTCCGGCTGATCCGCGCCCTGATCGAGCTGGCCCAGGTCCCGGTCGCGAAGGTCAAGGAGATCCTCGAGTCACTCGACTCGGATACCGAACCGCTGCACGAACAGATCGGCCGCGCGCACCGCGCCCTCACTCCTACTCGCCGCCTCGCCGCCTCCGACGACGCCCGTACCGCCGCCACCGCGCAGGTCACCGAGCTGATCGCCAACCGCGGCTGGTCGGTCCACCCCGAGGCCCCCGCCCTGGCCACCCTGATCGACACCATCGCCGCCCTGCGCAGCCTCGGCCAGGACAACCTCGTCACCCATCTCGACACGTACGCCGAATCGGTCGAACGCTTCACCAACCTGGAGATCGACGCGGTCACCGCCAACCCGACCCGCGACCAACTGGCCGAATCCGTGGTGATCGGCACCATCCTCGGCGAGACCCTGATCGCGTCACTCCGGCTGCTCGCCCAGGAGTCGATCTCCGCCGAACGCTGGAAGAACCGCTAGCGGGCACCCTCGTTCGAGGGTTGTGGCGAGGGGTTCCCCCGATGTCTTGACGGTTGCTCCCTCCGTACCTTCACTGACGTTCAAGCACGTCAACTCCAGACCAAGGAGAACACCATGGGTACGAACGTCTCGCGCCGGAAGGTACTGGGGGCCGGTGCGGCCTTGGCCGGATCAGCAGCGCTGATGGCTACTCCGTTCGAGGCGAGCGCGGCAACCGCTGCCCAGGACGACAAGGCAGCGCCGAAGGTCAAGCCGACCATCGTGCTGGTCCACGGCGGGTACGCCGATTCGTCATGCTGGAACGCAGTCATCAAGGAACTGCAGAGCAAGGGCTACCCCACGATCGCGGGGTCGAACCCGCTGCGGGGTATCCCGACCGACGCGCCGTACATCGGGAGCCTGCTGGACTCCATCAGCGGGCCGGTCGTCCTGGTCGCCCACTCCATGGGTGGAACCGTCATCACGAATGCCGCGGCCGGGAAGAGCAACGTCAAGGCGCTGGTCTACATCTCCGCGTTCGTGCCCGATGTGGGCGAGAGCCAGGGCGGGCTCATCGCCATGTTCCCAGGTAGCGAGATCCAGGCCGTGAGCGTGCCGGTCCCCTACACGAAGCCCGACGGCACCACCGGGACCGATCTGTACCTGAGCAAGGACGGCCAGGCGGCCTTCGCCGCCGACGTGTCCGCAGCCACGTTCCGCCTCCTGCAAGCCACTCAGCGGCCCTTCGATGTGGACTCCTTCACCTACACGACCACGGCCGCCGCGTGGCGGACGATTCCGTCGTGGGGACTGGTCGCCGGCCGCGACAAGACGATCCCGCCGGCGGCCGAGCGCTTCATGTACAACCGCGCGAACTGCCGCGAGATCGTCGAGTTGCCGACCTCGTCCCACGTCGCGATGATCAGCCACCCCCAGGCCGTGGCCAACCTGATCCAAGACGCCGCCAAGGCAACCAGCTGACTTGTTTATGTACCCTTGCAGGTACGTAACCAACTGGGTACATTAGGCGCCTGGATGCCGACGGAAAGAAGGCGCGGAAGTGAAGCTGATCGGGACCATGCGGTCGCTGGACGAAACCAGTGGAGCGGTGCGGGTCGAGGACGTGTACGACACGGATATCGACGACCTGTGGGCAGCATGCACGACGCCGGACCGGCTGGCGCGCTGGATCGCCGAGGTGTCCGGCGAGCTGCATGTGGGCGGAACGGTTCACGCCGTCTTCACCAGCACCTGGTCCGGCCCGGCGAGGATCGAGGTCTGCGACAGCCCGCGGCATCTGCTGCTCACGACCGAGCCGGGCAACGCCGATGAGGGACAGCTCGAGGCGTGGCTCACCGCGGAGGGATCGCGGACGAGGTTGGTGGTCGAGGAACGCGGCCTGCCGGCCGACAAGCTCCACTTCTACGGAGCTGGTTGGCAGGCGCACCTGGAGGACCTCGGGCGTTCGCTGACGAGCGCTGGCGCCGTACACGAAGACGGCTGGTCGGAACAGAAACCGGCCGGTGCCTGGCACCAGCGCTGGACGGAACTCACGTCGGCGTACCGGGATGGGGTCAGCTGATGTCAGACCGGATCAGGTTCAGCGGCGTCACCGTGAACGCTCCGGACGCTCTCGCGTTGGCGAACTTCTATGCCGAGATCACCCGAGGCGTGGCGAAGGGGAGCGAGCACTGGGCGACAACGACCGGCCCCGACGGCAGCATCGGATTCCAGCAGGTCGCCGACTTCCGCGCACCGCAGTGGCCGGACGGCGACGTACCCATGCAGATGCATCTCGAATTCTTCGTGGACGACCTGGCGGCGACCGAGGCCCGCGTCATGGCCGCCGGCGCCACCAAGTTCGACCACCAGCCGAACTCCGACCACTGCTTCGTGTACGCCGACCCGGTCGGGCACCCCTTCTGCCTCTCCACCTGGGACGGCCCCCACCTCGACTAACCGTCGTGCGCCATATCCACAAACCGCGAGTAATGCCCTTGGAAGGCCACAACCACGTCGGCCGTAGGCCCATTACGGTGCTTGGCAACGATGAAGTCCGCTTCCCCAGGCCGAGTCGACTCCCGCTCGTAGGCATCCTCTCGGTGCAGGAGGAGGACGACGTCGGCATCTTGCTCCAGGCTGTTATGAAGAGCGATGCCTTCGGCAACGAAGTTGTGGGTGCCGAGGACGGTGGCGTCGTACACCTCCTGCTCGCCGAGGCTTTCGACCGAGGTGATGGTGTCCCAGAAGATGTCGTTGGTGGCCAGGACTTCGAGGTCGGCGTCGTCGAGGATGTCGGCGACCCTGGCCAGGCGCTGCCGGCTGGGGGCGTGCTTCCACATCGTCGAACCGGAGAACTGGGTGCTCATCGCGGTCGCGAACTCGCGGTGCGAGACCTGGCGTGCGGCGAGAACCTCACGCACCTTGGACCACACCTCCTTGGGCACGGTGTCCAGGTTGGTGTTGGGCTTGATGTCCCGCAGGGCCGTCGCCACCTCGAGCACCTTCAACCCGCGCAGGCCGTGTACGCCGATGCCGTCGCAGAACCGCAGCTGGTTCTCGGCGCCGTAGATGTACAGGTGGTAAGCGTCCCGGTAGCCGGTCTTCTTCACGGTCTTGATCCGGCTGAAGATGTTGTGGCGGAGGAGGAGGCGGGCCAGGTCATCGACGAGGCGGCGGCTGGTGGAGGCGTAGTAGATGCGACCCTGGCCGGCTTTCGCGTCCCAGCGGACCGAGCCGTCGGTGGCCCAGAGGTGGCGGATGAAGTGGGCGACCTGCTCCTTGGGGAGGGCAAAGACACCGTCGGGGATGAACTTCTCGTGGCTGCGGAGTCCGAAGAGGCCAAGGCCGTCGAGCCAGGCGGCGATCGGGTTCCGCTTGCCGCGGGCGAGCCGGTACGGCGCCGGCAGTCGGAGCGTGGTGACGCGTGCAGCGGCGTACTCGTCGCGGATCGCGGTGATGCCGAAGCGTCGCTGGGCAGCCTCGCCGACCGCGGTCAGGTTGGCCTCGTCGATGCTCGCGTAGCGGATCGGCTGACGCTTGACGAAGGATCCGTCGCCGAGCAGGTGACCGAGCAGCGTGAGCTCGTCCTCGTCCCACGGCTTCACGTCGAGCGGTGCTGGGACGTGCCGGAGTGATCCCACCCGGGCGCCGGGCGACAGTTCGCCCAGCGGCTTCCATCCGTCGTACGTGAGGAAGGGGTGGTTCGCGGTGGCCTTGATCTCCCGGCCGGAGGCCAGCTTCAGCCGGAAGACCTCCTTCACCCCACTCGGGAAGGCGTGGGTCAGCGTGCGTGGCACCAGCTTCAGGCGATCGTCGAGCGACCAGACCGGGATATCCCGTGCACCTCTCGCGAGCAGTTCACCGATCGAGATCTCCGCACCGGTGTCGGCCCTCATCAGCCGGGTGTCTGCGGTGACGCAGCCGGATTCGCGGAGGTCGGAGGCCATGGGGCGTTTGTCGGAGCGTTGTTCGGAGCCTCGGTTGAGCTGACAGATGGCTACGACGGGGAGCTCAAGTTCTTTGGCGAGGAGCTTGATGGAGCGGGAGAACTCGGAGACTTCGAGTTGGCGGGACTCGACCTTCTTGCCCGATGTCATCAGCTGCAGGTAGTCGATGATGATCAGCTTGAGGTCGTGACGCTGTTTGAGGCGGCGGGCCTTCGCGCGGATCTCCATCATGGTGAGGTTCGGCGAGTCGTCGATGAAGAGTGGGGCCTCGGAGACCTCACCCATCTTGCGGGCCAGCCGGGCCCAGTCCTCGTCGGTCATCTTGCCGTTGCGCATGTGGTGCAGCGGGACCTTGGCCTCGGCGGAGAGCAGACGCATGGTGATCTCGTTGCGGCTCATCTCCAGCGAGAAGATGCACGAGGTCAGGCCGTGCTTGATCGAGCAGGAGCGGGCGAAGTCCAGGCCGAGCGTGGAGTTGTGGGTCGGGATCATCGTCTTGCCGGCCAGGTACAGGTGGTCGGGGTTGTCGACCTCGACGCAGCGCACCGGCACGCTGTCCACCGGGTCGACCCACTCGAGCCGACGGTCGCCCTCACCGTGCAGCGCGGCCGGGAAGCCGTGCCCGGTGATCTGCCGCGGCGCCGACCCGGGGATCGGCGGTGTCAGTCCGGGACTCGCCGACATCGCCGTGTACAGGTCGGCGGTCGTGCAGACCACCGGGCGACCGCCGTCCTCGACCCGCCACTGGTGCTCGGCGTCGGCGACGATCGTGCTGCCGTCGGAGAACGACAGCCGGAAACAGGGCCGGTCGACCATCACCTCGGTCGCCGCGACCACCGTGGTCGGCAACCCGTTGGCATCCAGCAGCTGGTCGCCGATCGCGACCTCGGCCATCGTGGTCCAGCCGGCCGGCGTCGGCAGTGGGGTGTCGAGGGCGAGCGCCTTCCCCATCGCGGGACGGGCGGCGACGATGATCATCTGGCCGGGGTGCAGCCCGTTGGTCAGCTCGTCCAGGTCGGTGAACCCGGTCGGTACGCCGACCATCGCGTCACCACGGGAGTCGATCGCCTCGATCTCGTCGAGGGTGCCCTCCATGATGTCCTTCAGCGGGGCGTAGTCCTCGGCGGTCCGCTTCTCGGTGACCGAGTAGATCTCCGCCTGCGCCTCGTCGACGACGTCGTCGACCTCGCCCTCACCGGCGTACCCGAGCTGGACGATCTTGGTCCCGGCCTCGACCAGCCGGCGGAGGATCGCCTTCTCGCGGACGATGTGCGAGTAGTAGCTGGCATTGGCCGCGAGCGGGACGGACGCGACCAGGGTGTGCACATACGGCGCGCCGCCGATCCGGGCCATGTCGCCGCGCTTGGTCAGCTCGGCGGCGACGGTGATCGCGTCGGCCGGCTCACCTCGCGCATACAGGTCGGTGATCGCGTCGAAGACAGACTCGTGGGCCGGGCGGTAGAAGTCCGTCCCGCGCAGGGTCTCGATGACGTCGGCGATCGCGTCCTTGCTCAGCATCATCGCGCCGAGCACGCACTGCTCGGCCGCCAGGTCCTGCGGTGGGGTGCGGTCGAAGCCCATCGCCGGACTGCGCTCTTCGTGGCCGTCGTCCTGGCCCCCGCGGAACTCCGCCACGCTCACTTTGCCCGACCTCCTCGTCCGCCGCCGTCCGGCCGGCGCGACCCGGCCGATGTGGCCGAGTTCGAACACCTGCTCGAACCGTATTCCTTGCCGCCGACAGTTTCCGGCGTCAGGCCTCGCGACCGTACGCCGGTGCGGTCACCGAAGGCCACTCGGTCGTCCACACCCCCTGTGGACGAGTCGTGGATAACCCCCGGATGGGGTGTGCACAGGTTGGGCACAACCCTGTGGATATCTGCCGAGAAGAACTCACAACAGCCCCCTGACCTGCGCTTTCTCCAGTGCACAACTGTGGAGAAGAAAAAGTCTGAGACGAATTTCGGCGCGCCCGAGCCGGCCTGGGTAACCTCGCTCCGGTGAGACGCAGACGATGGGTGGGCGAACAGGATCGGGAGATCCTCCGGCTGGCCGTCCCTGCGTTCTTCGCCCTGGTGTCCGAGCCGCTGATGCTGCTCGCGGACTCCGCGATCGTCGGCCACCTGGGTACGCCGCAACTCGCCGCGCTCGGCGTCGCCGGCACGATCCTGCAGACCCTGGTCGGGGTCTGCGTGTTCCTCGCCTACGGCACCACGTCCTCGGTCGCCCGGCGGATCGGCGCCGGCGATCACAAGGGCGCGCTCGCCCAAGGCATCGACGGACTCTGGCTGGCGTTGCTACTGGGCGTCGTACTCGCGCTGCTCGGACTGGCCCTCGCCCCGCAGGCCATCGCGGCGTTCGACCCGTCGGCCGAGGTGGCCGACTACGCGGTGACCTATCTCCGGATCTCCTGTTTCGGCATCCCGTCGATGCTGCTCCTGCTCGCGGCCACCGGCGTACTGCGTGGGCTCCAGGACACCAAGACCCCGATGGTCGTCGCGATCACCGCCAACCTCGCGAACATCGGACTGAACGTCCTGCTCGTCTACGGCCTCCACCTCAACATCGCCGGCTCCGCGCTGGGTACGGCGCTCGCCCAGACCGGCGCCGGGATCGCGCTGGTGGTGGTCGTCGTCCGCGGCGCCCGCCGCGACGGCGCCAAGCTGCGACCGGACCGCCCCGGCATCCTGGCGTCCGCGCAGATGGGCGTGCCGCTGATCGTCCGGACGCTGACGTTGCGGGCAGCAATCATCCTGCTGACCTTCGTCGCGACCGCACTGGGTACGACGTCGGTCGCCGCGCACCAGGTCGCGTTCACACTGTGGTCGTTCCTGGCCCTCGCCCTGGACGCGATCGCGATCGCCGCGCAGGCACTCACCGGCCGCTCGCTCGGCGCCGGTGACGTGGCGGGCACCCGCGCGATCACCCGCCGGATGATGTGGTGGGGACTGTTCTCCGGCCTGATCGGCGGCCTGGCGCTGTGGGGGCTGCGCGACATCTACGTCCCGTGGTTCACCAGCGATCCGGAGGTACGGCGTACGCTCGCGGCCATCCTGATCGTCTCCGCACTCTGGCAGCCGGTGAACGGGGTCGTCTTCGTACTGGACGGCGTACTGATCGGCGCGGGCGACGGGCGGTACCTCGCTCTGGCCGGGGTCGTCGCGCTCGTGCTGTACGTGCCGCTCGCTCTGGCGGTGCTCTGGCTGGGCGGCGGGATCGTCGCGCTCTGGTGGGCGTTCGGTGGGTACATGCTGCTGCGGTTGCTCACGCTGACCACCCGCGAACGCCGGGACGCCTGGCTGGTCACTGGGGCTACCCGCTGACCCCACGGTGCGGCATCGTGGAGCGGAAGGAAAGGAGCGGCATGCCCGACACCCCCGACGACCCGTTGGTCGAGCTCGTGCCCGAACAGCGCGACGACGACACCGAGGCCGAGAGTGAGCGGCGAGCCGCCCAGGCTCGAGCGGAGGCCGACAAGCTTCCGACCCACGACCTGGCGGAGGAGGCGGCGAAGCTCCGCGACGAGGAGGACGAGCAGGCTCGCTTCGACGAAGCGGACGACGCCGCTCGTGCCGAACGGGTCGAGCTCGCCGCCAAGGACGAACTGGAGCGGCTGGAGCTCCGCGATCGCAACGGCCTCGACGCCACTGCGGAGACGATCCGCGCGCTCGAGCTCGCGCACGTCGACGAGGAGGCCAGCCGCCGCTACCGCGAACGCGCCACTACCGAGGTGCAGCATTCCGTCGGCGACCTCGCCCGCGGCAGGCACAAGCTGGACGAGGCGGAGGCGCACCCCGATGAGCGCGGCGCAGCCGGCTTGGCCGCGAGCGGCCGGCGCGACGAACGCGCCAGCGGTATCGAGGCCCGGCGCGCCGAGTCCTACGATCGCCGAGCCGACGGGTACGAGGAGTCGGCGGAGGATCACCGCCGCGACGCCCGCCAGCCGGAAGCGGACGCCAACGGAGCGGTCCAGAACCCACCCCTGGAAGCCCCCGAGGCTCAGCTCCCCCGGGCCCGCCTCCTTGCCCGGGGTCCGCGGAGTAGGCAGAAGAAGAAGCAGCAGGAGCAACGCCGGGACACCGGCATCGACCTGGACATGTAGCGCTAAGGCTGCAGCTTCTGGGTGTGGATGATCAGCAGGTTTGCTGCGACCACCACGACGAAGACGACGGCGAGCAGCGGGTGCCCCAGGCTCCAGAGGGCGGCACCCGCGAGGCCGAAGACCAGCACCTTCACGATCCAGCGCACGGCCGGCGTACCGCGGGTCGCGGTCGGCGCCGCGAAGAGCCCCCAGACGACCGCGGTCACCAACGGCAGCCCGATGGCGAGCAGCCATCGGGCCCACGTCGTACCGTCAACTTCCCAGCCCCACCAGGCAAAGATGCCTAAGGCAACCAGCTCGACGAGGAACGCCAGCAGCAGGTTGCCCCATCGCCACACTTCAGATGCCGCGGATGTTGGGCTGGCGCTGGTCGAAGAACAGGCCGGACGGCGGCTCCTGGACCGGCAGCGGCGGGATCGGGTAGTCGGTGTGCTGGTTGTTCCGGCAGGCGGCGAACGCGCCGTCCGGGTCGAGCAGCGCCATCATGTGCGGGTCCGCGTGGTCACGCCACCAGACCGACATACCGGTCGCCGGGTCGAGCCGCAGGTGCTCCCACGCACGCCAGATCGAGTCGAGCCGGCTGAGCGCCTCCGCGTGCCGGTACCACTCCGGGCACCAGATGAACTGCTGCCCGAGCCGCCGGGTGTAGAGGTAGATCAGCCGGTCTTCTACGAACGCCGCAACGTGCGGGTAGAAGAGCTCCTGTTCACCATCCACCTCGGTTGTCCCCTTCGTTCTGCTCCCAGACCGGCCGGTCCGGACCGCGCTGCGGCGCAGCCGCCTGCCCGCCGTTGGCTGCCGCCACCCACGGGTTGTTGCTCACCGGTACGGCGCCCGCTCCCGCTCCCGGATCGTACTTCGCCAGCGACGCCTTGACCGCACCGGCGTCCGGCCGGGTGAACCACGGGACCGTCTTCACCAGCGTGGCCGGGATACCGGACGGGAACACGACCGCGCGCCCGGGCGGCATCGAGGCGAGGTCCGAGACCTCCATGATGTTGTGCCGCTGGACCTGCTGGCTCGTACCGCGCTTGCCCTCGTTGTACGACACCGAGTTGGAGCTGATGTCGTAGTCGCCGATCATCTTGCTCAGGTTCTCCAGGAAAGACGCGTCCGCCGCGCCACCGCCGTACACCCGGATGTTGGCCGAACCCCAGAGCTTCTGCATGCCGTGGTCGCCCCAGCACTCCTGGCCCTGCGCCCACGACTGCAGGATCGTCATCAGCACGATGCCGCGGGAACCGAAGTGCGAATACAGGTCGGGCAGGTTCTTCCACCGGCACACGTTGGCGGCCTCGTCGAGTACGCCGACCAGAGGGCTGGGCATCCGGCCCATCGGGCAACCGCGTGCGTACTGCTCGGCGGCCTCGACGACGGCGACCGTCAGCGCGGTGACCAGCGGTCCCGCCGTACCGGCGCCTTCCTTGGAGAGGCTGTACAACGTGCCGCCCTTGCGGACGAACTCGTGCGGGTTGAACTGCGGGCGGTCGTCGTTCGGCCCGCTCGGGATGACCCAGCGGGTGACCTTGCGGTTGACCAGGAACTGCGCGCTCTGCTGCGCCGTACCGTAGACACCGGCGCGCTGCTTGTCCGGCGCGTTGATGACACCGGACAGCGCGTCCGCGGACAGCCCCAGACCCGGAGTGTTGCGCAGGATCCGCTCCGGCTCGTCGTTCCGCTGGTCCGCCAGCCAGGAGTAGACCTGGGTGATCGGACGCTTCGCGACCGCTGCGGCGAGCAACAGGCCGGCCAGCAGGTCCGTACCGGCGGCGTCGAAGAACGCGTCGGTCTGGGCGCCGACCTGGCGCTGTGACGCGACGAAGTGCTCGGCCAGTTCACGCGCCTTGGTCTCGTCGGTGATGTAGCTCAGCGGGTTCCACCACCAGGTGTTCGGCTCCTCGCAGACCTCCTGCGGGTCGAACACCCAGACCGGGCCCTTCTCCGTGCGCGGACCACGGGTGGCGTCGACGATGTCCCGCTTGTTGGAGGTGGCGACGACGCAGCCGGGCGCGTCCAGGATCGCCGGCACCGCCCGCGAGGTGGTCTTACCGGTTCGGGGACCCCAGATGTCGACGTGCATGTCTTCCCAGTTGCCGAACACCTCGAGGTTGTCCCGAACGGTCCGGCCGATCAGGATGCCCGGGCCCGCGTGCCCGGCGCCGAGCTGGTTCGCCTTCTCCTGCGCGCCTTCGCGGGTGAGCTTGTAGATCTCGGACCGCTTCGACATCAGCTGCGCCTGCCGGTCGACCCGGCCGACCGAGGCCTGCCGGTTCCGTAGCGTCCACCACACGCCGCCGGCGGCGCCGAACAGCACCACGAGCTCGAGGATCAGGACGCCGGTCGCCGCGCCGGACCAGTCCAGGTTCCCCTTCATCAGGTCGACGATCGCGTCGAACGGGTTCCCCACCACGCGGGAGCCGTTCATCAGCGAGGCGAGCTTCAGCGCGCCCCACATCGAGAACACGACCAGCGCCAGCAGGCCGACGCCGGCGAAGATCATGATCGTCTCGGGTGACAGTCCACCCGGTCCGGTGCTCTTCTTGCCTTGAGCCATTACTCGTCAACTCCCAGGGGGGCGACCACACGGGTAGTCGGGTCCGGCGGCGGCAGCATCGCCGGATCGTCCAGGCTGTACTCACCGACGACCGCTTCGGTGCCGTCCGGTGCGACCTCCACCTTCAGCGGCTTGCCGTCCTCGCCGGTCCTCCACAGCTTGTTGGTGTCGTTGATCTCGCGCTCGACCGAGGTCAGGCCGACGTGCACCGGGATGCCCGGGCGGCCGCCGACCTTGACCAGGAAGTTGCCTCGGCCGGGTGGCGCGGCCTCCTGACCGGTGGCCGGGTCCCACGCGGGCGGGTCCTGCCAGCCGATGAGCATGTTCTGCTCCTCCTGCGACATCGGCACGACCTCGGTCAGGTTCTCCATCTCGGCCCGGGGCAGACCGCCGCAGATCACCATGCCGGACCGCTCGACGAATCCCTTCGCCTTCATCCGGTCCTCGGGGTGCTCGAGCGCGAGCAGGTCGGACATCGTGTGCGAGATCATCGCCATCCCGACACCACGCTGCCGGTTCAGACGGGTCAGAGCGTCGACCCGGTCGACCATGCCGCCGCCGGCCCGCAGGACTCGCCACAGCTCGTCGAGGATGACGAAGTAGTGCCGCCGCGGCTCGAGGCCGGCATCGGCGAGCGCCTGCGACACCGCGACCGCGCCGAACCCGTACGACCAGCAGGCCAGCAGTACGGCGGCCTGCAGGCTGGTCTCGGAGTCGTCGATGTTGGACACGTCGAACACGACCGGCCGGTCCAGCTGCATCGGGTTGTCGGTCTGCTCGGAGAAGATCTCACCGAGCCGGCCGCCGCCGACCAGACCGATCAGCGACGCCTCGAGTCCTTCGGTGATCTGCCGGTACCGGTCCAGGCTGCCGCGGTCCAGGGCCACGTTGCGGACCCGGTCCGGGGCGTCCTGAACGACCTGGAGCAGGTCGCGGAGCACCGGCGTACCTTGGAATCGCTCGTCGAGGACCTTGAGCGCCTCGTCGAGGATGGTTTCCTCGCGGTCGTTCGGCGGCTGCGAGCGCATGATCGAGATCAGCGCCGACACCATCGTCTGCCGGCGACCGTGCGCGTCGGCCTGGATCGCCTCGCGGGCCTTGCCGGTCAGCCGGAGCGCGGCCTGGCGGGACTCGCCCGGGTCGAGCACGTTCAGGTGGCCGCGGCCACGACCGAGCTGGATGACCTGGCCGCCGAGGGCCTCGATCAGGTCCTTGTAGTCGGGCTTCAGGTCGCCGAGGACCAGCGGCATGACGCCGTACCCGGCGAGGCCGAGCGCCATCCGCCGGGTGATCGTCGACTTGCCAAGACCCGGCTTGCCGAGCACGAACATCGACGGGTTCGAGATCAGCTTGGCCCGCATGAACCAGCTGATCGGGTCGCAGCACATGGTCGCGCCGGAGAGGATGTTCCGCCCGATCGGTACGCCGACCATCGGGCTGCCGGTGCCGGCCCCGAACGGCCACAGTCCGCAGACCTGCACCGTCGTACCGCGCCACTCCTGCGGCGCCTGCAGGTACGTCGAGTAGCCGCCGCCCGGGCCGGGCCAGCCCCGCGGCATCGGCCGTTTGCCCCGCTTGCTCGGGTCGACCGGCTTCTTTTTCTTGTCGCTCACTGTGACTCCCCAGCTGTCACTGTGCCTGCTTCGATCATAGGGATTCTCGCAGCCCGGCCGGAACTGCCAGGTGGCTCTGCAGTACGACGCCCAGCGGCAAGCCGGCCACGAACGCGGAGTCCTGCGAGCCGTACGCCGTCCGGAGCAGGACGCGCGCGGTCGCGCCCAGGTTGTCGACGGCGGCGATCATGTCCGGGATCTGCTCCGCGGTCATCACGGTGCCGGTCACGATCATGCCGAAGTTGACCAGACCCGCACCGCGGGCTTCCTCCTGCGCGGACCGGTCGGCGGCGCGTGCCTCGGCGAGGCTGCGCGCGGACGGCCGGGCCGACGTGGTGGCGCGGAACGACGCGTTGCGCTTGTCGGCCTCCACCATCCGGGCCGAGGTGCCCGCGTCCAGCGGGCGGTAGAGCAGCGTGACGCGCTTGCGGTCGATGTCGGCGTGCGGCGCCACCAGCTGCGAGAGCACCGACGAGAACACCTCACCACGTGGCGCCTGCGACATCTGCCAGGTCACCGACCAGGCGGAGTCGTGGCGGTACTTGTCCCAGAACGCCTGGGCGGCAGCCGGGCCGACATCGGTCCACTGCAGCTCGGGCGGCATGCCCTGGCCGCGGGCCTCGTCGATGAGCGAGGCGGACGCCGGGTCGTACGCGATCCGGACCGCCTCACACAGCTCCTGCGCGTTGACCGGCCGGGCCGCACCCGCGCCGGTGGCGTTCAGGCTCTGGGTCAGCGCGGGCAGCCGGGCCGCGAGCTCGCGGCCCATGTCGTCTTCCTTGCGCCGCTTGCCGCTCCGGTCGGTTCCCTTGAAGGTCAGCGCGACCCGGGCCGAGACCAGTGCGGATCCCTCCGGGTAGGTCTGCACGACCTCGGTGAGCATCGCGCGGGCGATCGCCGGCGTGCCGTCCATCATGTTGTTGCCGACCTCACGGCGCAGCCGGATACCGGTGTCCGGCGCACTCTCCACAGTCACCGAGGCCGCGACGATGCCCGGCTCGTGACCGAGTGAGGCCAGCCACTGGCCCCAGTGCGCCACCCACACGTCCACCTGGTCCTCGTCCACCAGCGAGGCGCCGTCCGGCTCCGCGTTGATGACGACCGTGAAGTGCCGGGTGGTCGGGTAGTAGAGCAGGGCGAACGGGCGCCCGTAGGAGTCCTGGTACTCGCTCAGCTGGGAGGGAGCGGCCAGGCCGGGGATCTGGAACTTGCCCCAGGCGGTCCGACCGAGCGGACCGGAACGGTAGATGTTGTGCTTCGCCATCTTTGCTCGTTGCCATCCAATGCGGGTCGAGATCCGTTGCAGCGTTGACTGCCCGTGCTTGTCCTTCGTCATCAGGAGCAGCAGCACGCCACCGACGATCACCAGCGTCACCATCGCCGCGGGCAGACCGCCGGACATGGTGGCGATGACGACGAGCAGCAGGCCGCCCATCATGATCGCCGTACCGAGCATGCCCAGGCCGGCGATGCCCGCGGAGGTGGGCTGCCGCCAGTTGCCGTAGGTGCGAGGTGCGCGTCGTACGTTGTCAGCCGCTGCCACTTGGTCCGTCCACTGGTGGTTGGTCGCCTCCGCCACTGCCGCTGGGGCCGGACGAAGGTGGAGGCGGAGGCGGGTTACCTCCGCCGCTCTGCTGTCCCTGGCCGCCACTCGGGGCGCCACTGCCACTCGGGCTGCCACCGCCACCGCCGCCTCCACCACCGCTGTTCGCGGAGGCGGCATCGCCGCCGTCGAGCGTCTCCTGCGCAGCTGTGGTGCCGGCGGCCTTGGTGGCGCCGACCCCGATGACGATCGGAGCAGCCACAGCCGCTGCCGGTCCCAAGGCTGCCGTCCCGCCGGCCGCACCGGCGGTGCCGGCTGCCGCAGTACCTTCGCCACCGGCGGCCGCAGCAGCACCTTCACCACCACCGGCAGCTTCACCGGCCTCGGCCCCTTCACCGCCGCTGGGGCCACTGCTCGGCGCCTGTTGCGGAGCTCTTCCGACGTTCTGCGCGCCGCTCGGGCCGTCGCCGCCACCGCCGCCTTCGTCTCCACCCTCCTGGGCGGACTTGTTCGCCATGTCGCCGAGCTTGTCCATCCCCGGCATTATCTTGGCCGCGATCGCACCGGCGCCGGCCGCGCCGGCGGTTGCCGAGACCATCGGCACGATGAACCGCATCAGGGCCGGCAGGGCGAACAGCGCGAGCACCAGCATCGTCAGGCCGGTGACCACGTTCATCACCAGGCTGCCGATGTCCTCCGGGTGCGAGATGTCGAACTTCAGCGGAGAGCCGTTGTTCGTGACGAGGCGGATGGCGGTCGCGTAGACGATCGCCGCCACCGGCTTGTACAGAATAAAGGCGAGCAGCCAGGAGATTATTCGTTTGAACCAGTTCCGGCCCATCTCGGTGTGCGTCGCGGCGGCCGCGATCGGCAGGACGCCGAGCAGCAGGATCAGCATGGCGCTGCGGACGACCATCAGCACAACCTGGATGATGCTGGCGACCACGGTGAGAATGCCGACCGCGATCATGATCCCGATCAGCAGCGGCGACCCGGCGAGGGCTGCGACCGCACCGAAGCCCAGCACCGTCGCCATCACGTCGCCGAAGTGTTTCGAGTCGCCCGAGGCAATGTGCTGACAGCCCTCGACCCACGGGGCATTGTGCGAATCCAGTGCGGTGCTGACGATGCAGCTGGAGAAGATGTCGCTCGCGCTGATCAGCACCTGCGCGACGGCGACCGCGAACGCCGCTGCGACGGCGAGGGTGAGCAGCGAACGGAGCAGCTCGCGAGCCGACTCACCGCGCTGGGTCCAGGCCATCTGGATGGCACCGACGATCAGCCCGATGACGGCGATGAAGATGGCGATGAACGATGTGTGCTGCCAGATCCAGCTGACCGTGCCGTTGGCCGGCTTCCCGTCGGCGCCCGCGACGTCGGGCGTCGGTACGTAGATCCAGAACGTCGCGATCGTGCTCATGAGGGTCCCGACAGCCGAAGCGATGGCATCGAGGATTGGCTGGAACACGAACTTCATCACCGCTTCCATAACAGGGGCGAGGACGACCTCGAGGGCCTTCTTCATCAGATCGATCGCCCAGTCGAGGACGCTGAGCGGGATCATGTCAGGACGTCCTCGGCGAGACGAAGCGAAGAATGGCCGGCAGCGCGACGACTGCCACGATCATCATCGTCACGCCCATGATGATCTTCAGGGTCTGCGACGTACCGGGCGTCGCGTCCTTCGACGTCGGGGTCGACATCAGGTAGAGCGCGGTCGCGTAGATGAGCGCCGCGACCGGTTTGTAGATGATGAATCCGGCCAGCCAGCCGAGAGATCGCTTGAACCACATCATCCCCATCTCGGTGTTGGTCGCGGCCGCGGTCAGCGGGAGCACACCGACCAGCAGCACGAGCATTCCGTAGCGGACGATCATCAGCGCCAGCTGGACGATGGAGGTGAACACCATCAGGATGCCGACGAAGATCACCAGCAGCCAGCCGAACTCCTCGGTCGGACTCTTCAGCGGGTCGGTCATCATGTCGGCCAGGTTCTTGGCGAAGCTGTGTCCGTTCGCCTTCAGCGCCTGGTCGATGATCCAGGCCGAGAAGTCGTCCGCGGCCGAGATCAGCGTCCACGCGAAGGCCGTCGCGCCGGCCGTCACGACGGCCAGGGTCAGCAGCGACTTGAGGATCTCCCGGACCGGCTCGCCGCGGTGCGAGAACGCCATCTGGATCGCGGCGAAGATGACCGAGAGGGTGGCGATGAACGCCATGATGAAGTTGGTGTGGTCCTGCACCCAGGAGATCGGGGTCTGCTCCGCGTTCGGGATCTTGATGTAGACCCAGAGCAGGCCGACGGCCTTCAGCACCGCCTCGACCGCGCTCACGACGATGTTGGCGATCGCCTGGAAGATGAAGTCGAAGAACTTGCCGAAGGCCCACTCGATCGCGGTCTGCAGGCCTTCCCGGAAGCAGTCGTCCCAGTCCCAGATCCAGCGCGAGCATCCGAGGGCGATCATGACGCACCACTGAACCTAACGTAGCCACTGAGACTGGACAGGATGTCCGGTTCGACCGAACCGTTGAAGGTGCCGTCGTCCTGCAGTACGGCGTACCAGTCGCCGTGCGACCACTGCATGGTGATCGGCATCGCGCCGTACGCCTTGTTGTCCAGGCTGGCAACGACCTGGATGATCGCGGTGGTCGCGTTCGGCGGGTAGGAGAGCACCTTGAAGCCGGCGAACTGGACCACGCCGGCTTCGGTCTCGGGCGTCTCGGCCCCGTTCTTGGCCGCAGCGATCGCCGCGTCCCGCCCCGAACCGGCCATTACCCGGCTGCGCAGTACGGCGAGGCCGACGGACCGGTTCTGGATCTGGCCGAGCAGGACCATCGCCGCGAGCACCGCACCCGTCGGGGAGTGCGCGAAGCAGGAGCGGATGCCGCCAGCGCTGGTGGCCGCAGGCCCACTCGCCGCCTGGATCGGGATCAGCATCTCGCCCTCGAACTGCCACGTGACCGCGGGTGGCGCGGCGACCCGCGGGATCGCCTGAGCCGGGTTGGGGTCGTGGCAGCCGCCGGTGTGGCTGTTCGGCGGTGGCGGTGGAGTCCGCGTGGAGGTCGGCTGCTCCGTCGCCGTGGCGGGCGGATCGGTCGGCTCTTCGTCAGTGGGCTGTCCGGTAGGAACGATCGTGCTCGGTGACTGGCTCGGGTTGGCCGCCGGCGAGCCGGAGCCGCGACTCGTCATGAACCAGACCACCAGACAGATCAGCACGGCTCCGACGACGATCGCCGACGCGATGAAACCGCGCTCCTCGAGGAAGCTGGTCTTCTCGCCGTCGGCGTCGGCGTCGTCGCCGGAGTCCGGGTTCCTGCTGAACAGTCCCACCTGCGATCAGCCTCCCAGCAGGTCGACGCGGGCCAGGATCACCTCAGGGCGTCGACGAGGGCCGTCGACGCACCGATCACGATGCAGGCCGCCAGAACCCAGCCGAGCCGGGCGGCGTGCTCGCCACCTTCACCACGGCGCTGACCGACGGCCATCATGCCGCCGGCGATCAGGATGCCGAGGCCACAGATCAGGTACGCGATCCACTTGACCCAGTCGACGACTGTCTGGAGCTTGTCCCGGACCTCCGGCGGCGGCTCCGCCGCGTTCGGCAGCACGTTGGGCAGCTCGGTAACCAGGTGGTGTAGCAACATCATTGTCGTAAGTACCTTTCAGTACGGGGCGGGGTAGTCCGCTGGGTTTGACGCGCGAAGAGCGTAGATGGATTCAAGTACTTCGAAAACTTCGTCCGGGGTGTTGTCAGGCGTGGGAGCCTCCCCTCGGCGCCACTCCTCGATCCACGGGATGTCCCAGACTCTCGGAACACCTCCACCGACGATGTCGGCGAAGTCGTCGAGCACGCGGGGCAGCCGGCCCGGAGCGTCCGCGATCAGCACCAGGCCGAGCACGGCGACTCCCTGGACGACGCCCGAGGCCCACTCGATCGCGGCTCGTTGCGCGGCACGCAGACCCGACCCGTGCGTCCGGGCGACCAGGATCACCGGGGTCGGAACGGGTGGCGGCGGAATCGGCCAACGGTGGCTGGCCGCCCGGGTGCCCGGAAGCAGCAGCGACATCGTGGACTCGCCGGCGCCGCCGTGCACACCGACCCACCACAGTGTGTCCGCGACCGGGATCGCGAATTTGGGCAGGCGCTGATCCTCCGCGGGCGCCGGCACCCCGTGCTGCGGGGCGGACGGCCCCCGCGGGGTGATGTCCGGCTGAGTAGGGGCTGCCGACGGTGCCTGCGGACCCGGATCCTGCTCTCGTGTCCACGGGTTCTGCGTCATGGCCCCTCCTCTCGCGGTGCGTCACAGGCTGTCGCCCACAGTATTCTCTCGCTTCCCGGGTGTACTTTCGTGACCCATCCACAGGCGAGGATGTTTCTACCCCCTTGTCGGGGTCAGTCGAGCCGCCGGGCCCGTGTGGTTTCTGCGTGCCCGGATTCCCTGGCATGCCTCGTGCGGGGGACATGCTAGAACGAGGACGTCGGAGTCGGATGAGCGAGGGAGATCTGTGGCGGGAATGAGAGGTCATCGTGGCTGAGAAGATTCCCTCCTGGCCGAAGGTAACGATTCGGCTGTACGACGACCACAACGCCGAAGTGAAGATCGCCGGCCGCAGTCACCCGATCAACCACCACGATCCGCGACAGGCGGCGATCCAGCTGGTGGCCGAGCGGGCCGCCCAGCTCGGCCGCTCGGTGAAGGCGACGGCGGTCGAGTCCGACGGCGCCTCCTGGCCGCTGGTCATCCACCCGGACGGCCAGGTCGAGGCGGTCGACGCCGACGCCGCCCGGGGCCGCGGCAGCGGCGGCAAGAAGCCGATCTGGCCGATCGTCGTGGCGATGGTCGTGGCCTGCGTCCTGCTCATCGGCACCATCGTGTTCGTCGCCGTGATCAAGCCCAACCTGCACAAGAAGCCGGTTGCGACGACGTCGCCGACGCTGCCGTCGCTGCCCGGGCCCTCGGTCGCCCCGGGCGAGTACTCGCCCGCGACGGTGCCGCCCGGCTACTCGACGCACGCGAGCTGGACGGTCGACCTCGCCGACGGCACCAACCCCGCGATCAAGCCGGACGGCACCGAGGTCGCCATCCTGACGACGGACCAGAAGGTCGCGGTGTTCGACAGCAACGGCAAGGTGCTGTGGCAGGACAACGTGCCGAAGGATGCGGAGAACCCGGTCTACACGACGATCGACTCCAAGCTCGTGCTCGCGCTCACGACCCAGGACTCCTTGATCTACTGGCCGGGCGGTGGCGCGGAGTCGAAGCAGATCGCGCTGCCCGACGGGGCCCAGGTGCAGTTCTTCGGCAAGTCGCCGTTGGTCACGCTGAGCAGCACCGGCGGGGCGATGGTGGTGTCCGGCGGCGAGCTCAAGGCCGTCCCCAATCAGCCGAGATGGTCGACCATTCTGCTCGCCGAGGGCGATCGCGCGTTGATGTCGCTGTACAAGGGCCCGCTCTTCTGGAGCCAGCCGGACAAGCCCCTGCAGACGGTGCAGCCACAGAAGCCGGGCGGCGCGACCGCGATCCAGCGGGTGCTGGCAGCCAGCCCGGACTACGCCCTGGTGATGTGGTCGACCAGCAACCCCGACGAGGTGATCCCGGCGGTGCAGTCGACCGCGAGCGGCAAGCTCGCCGCGGTCTGCCCGCGGTCGAAGGGCGGCGACGTCGAGGGTTGGGACTGGGTGCCCGACCCGAACCGCAGGATCGCCGCCTGGGGTGAGTGCCTGATCAACTTCTCGACCCACGGGGTCACCATGGTCCCCGACTTCCAGCCGGAGTCGATCACCGGTTCGCTGATCTACGGCCGCATCAACAGCACCGAGTACGTGATGACGCCGGGCCGGCCGCGGCACGCGCTCAACCCCGCGCCGACCCGGCCGTGGGGGCTGGCCGGCAACCACGCGATCGTCGTCTTCGGCTCCGTCCTCTACGCGTTGGACCCGGCGAAGAAATGAGCCGACCAGCACGGAGGTTGGCCCGGGTGGCGGGTGCGCTGATGGCGGTCGGCGTACTGCTGGCGCCGTCGGTGTCGGCGTTCGCGGAGGACAACGAGCCCTCGCCGCCCGCCTGGCCGACGGTGGCCCCGCCGGACAGCAGCGGCGAGGCGGCCGAGCCGGCGCCGGTGAAGTGGCCTGCGGCGGAGGAGCCGGACGACACCGGGGCCGGCAACTCCGAACCCCAGCCGGTCGCCTGGCCGACCGTCAAGGAGCCGCAGTAAGGATGCCCGCGGCAACGACCGACAAGGCCCGCGTCCCCGGAAGGGGAACGCGGGCCTTGTGCGTGTACGGCGGGTGTCAGACGGCAGCGACCTCGAGGCGGACCGTGGCGGCCACCTCGGGGTGCAGCTGTACTGCGACCTGGTGCTTGCCGGTGGTCTTGATCGGCGACGCGATCGCGATCGCGCGCTTCTCGACCAGCGGACCGCCGGCGGACTTGATCGCCGTGGCGATGTCGGCCGGGGTGACCGAGCCGAACAGCCGGCCGGTGTCACCGGCCTTGACGGCCAGGGTCACGGTGAGCTGCTCGAGCTGGTTCCTGACCTCGCTCGCGTGCTCCTTGCCCTGGATCGCCCGGGCGTCACGCGCCCGCTTGATCGTCTGGATCTGCTTCTCGGCACCGCGGGTCCAGCCGATGGCCAGGCCGCGCGGGACGAGGTAGTTCCGGCCGTAGCCGTCCTTCACCTCGACGATGTCGCCGGGAGCCCCGAGGCCCTCGACCTCCTGAGACAGGATGAGCTTCATGGTCCGCGCCTCCCTCAGCGAGCAGTGCTCGTGTAGGGCAGCAGGGCCACCTCACGAGCGTTCTTGATAGCGGTTGCGACGTCGCGCTGGTGCTGCACGCAGTTCCCGGTCACCCGGCGGGCGCGGATCTTGCCGCGGTCCGAGATGAACTTGCGCAGCAGCGCGGTGTCCTTGTAATCGACGTACGTTGCCTTGTCCTTGCAGAAGCCGCAAACCTTCTTCTTGGGCTTCCGAATGATCTTGGCCATTGTGGTGCTCTCCCTACTTCAGAGCCCGGCACGGATGCCGGAATGGTCACTAACGGAATTGCGGGCCGATCAGAACGGGGGCTCCTCCATCGAGCCGCCGCCCTGGCTGGCCCAGGGGTCGTTCTGTGGAGCGGCCTGGCCGCCACCGCCTTGGTTGCCGCCACCTTGCGGGGTCGCCCAGGGGTCGTTCTGCGGGGCGCCACCCTGGCCGCCGCCGAAGCCACCACCGGAGTTGCCCCCGCCCTGGTTGCCACCACCTTGATTGCCGCCACCACCGAAACCGCCGCCGTCGGAGCGCGAGGTCTTGGAGATCTTCAGCGTCGCGTAGCGCATGCTCGCGCCGATCTCCTCGACGTCGCACTCGAAAACGGTGCGCTTGTTCCCATCACGGTCGTCGTAGCTTCGTGCCTTCAGCCGACCGTGCACGACAACACGAGAACCTCGGGTCAGGGACTCGGCCACGTTCTCGGCCACTTGACGCCACACCGCACACGAGATGAAGAGGGTTTCCCCGTCCTTCCACTCGTTGCTCTGCCGATCCAAGGTCCGCGGGGTGGACGCGATGGTGAAATTCGCCACCGCGGCGCCCGAGGGCGTGAATCGCAGTTCCGGATCACCCGTCAGGTTTCCGATCAGGGTGATGGGTGGTTCGCCTGCCATTGCCGTTCCTCCTGCTATCGGGTGTGGCTGTGTCTACAGCTATTGGTACCGGCTGGTGCCGACAGTACCGATGGCTGCTGACGACCCCAGGCTCAGTGCTGGTCCGGACGGATGACCTTGGTGCGCAGGATCGACTCGTTCAGCGTGAGCTGACGGTCGAGCTCCTTCACCACCGCCGGCTCGGCGGTCAGGTCGACGACGGCGTAGATGCCCTCGGACTTCTTCTTCACGTCATAGGCAAGCTTGCGACGACCCCAGATGTCGAGCTTCTCGACCGTGCCACCTTCCTTGCGGACGATGTTCAGGTACTGGTCGATGGACGGCTCTACGGTGCGCTCATCGAGCTCAGGGTCGAGGATCACCATGACTTCATAACGACGCATGCGCGAACTCCACCTCCTTCGGACTTGGCGGCCACGGTCTCTCCGTGGCAGGAGGGCGATGCGGACGCTCGACACCGGCACTTGCCGCCGATGCCAAGCAATGAGCCCGGTCGATGGACCGGGCCACAACCAAGAGAATACCAGCGTCCGGACAGCCTCTAGACCATATCCACAGGCCTATTCCGATGACTCTGCGTCACTGTGGTACGACGGCGCGCTCACCGCGACGGACAACCAGCACGAGCAACGGTACGGCGAGAACGAGCGAGATCGCCGCCAGGATCGGGAACCCTCCGAGCGTGAAAAGCCACGGCGACGAGGCGGTGGCCAGCGCCGAAACGGTCCAGATCGACGACTCCACCCGGCTCTCCAGCTGCGCCGATCCCAACTGGGCGCTCCCACCGAGATAGCAGAGGTTCCACGCGTAGCCGAGCACGAACAGCGCCGGCGTGAAGACCAGGCCGGTCCGGGTAACCAGTACTGCGGCAGCCAGCAGACCAACGAGTCCGGCGAGCGTCACCGCCCGCGCCCCGAACCGGTCGATGCCCCAGCCAGTCAGTGGGGACAACGCGAACATCCCCAGGGTGTGGACAGACAGCATCACCCCCAGCAGCCCGAGACCGTCGTGGTGCAGATGCGTGTGGACAGGGACAGCTGTCATCACAGACACCATCACCAACTGCCCCACGATCATCACACCGGCAGCCAGCAGCACAGGTCGACCAGAGGACTCCTGACGCACCTGTGGTGTGGCAGTCGAGCGAGTACGCCGGATGTACGTCGACGCGACTAGTGCGGAGAAGACTGCGGCGAGAGCGAGCAGAAAGGGCCCTGCGATCGCAGGCAGACCAAATCGCGAGGCAAAGGTCTGCGACGGCGCCATCAGGAACGGTCCGGCCGCTGCACCGATCGTGCTCGCCCAGACCACCGTGCTCATCGCCCGTGCCCGGCGATCATGCGGTACGCCGTCTGCTGCGGCGTACCGCGACAGCAAGCTCGATGCGTTGCCCACACCGAGCAGGAACATGCCGACGAACAGCAGTGCGAGCGGCGCGCCCACGGCGGCCAGCACGGTCGACGCTCCCCCGGCGACACCCACGCCGTACCCGGTGCGGAGCGCCTGAGCCCGGCCGAGCCGCGTGGTCCACCGACCGACGGCCATGGCGCCGGCAGCTGTGCCCAGCACACCTGCGGTATTCGGTAGACCAGCTAGCGCCGGGCCGAGGTCGTCGGCGATCAGGATGGCGCTGACCGCACTGGCGGCGACCATCGCGGCGTTCATCAGGGCGGCGGCGAGAACGACGGGGATCAGCATGCCTACAACGCTAGGAAGGCCGACTGTCACGATGAATGCCCGAAAGAAGGCGTCCGGCCTTGTGGAGGGCCGATATCAAAGGTGTTCTGGGGACATGACCTTTCAGGAGCGCGAACTGGACGCCACCGACTGGCAGATCCTGGCTGCACTGCAGTCCGACGGGCGGCTGTCGTTCAACCAGCTCGGCAAGCGCGTCAGCCTGTCCCCTCCGGCCGTCGCCGATCGGGTACGACGCCTTGAAGAGGCCGGCGTGATCAAGGGCTACCGTGCCGAGGTGGACCCGGGCAGGGCCGGGCAGCCGCTGTCGGCGTTCGTCCAGATGCGCTGCACCACCGGCAGGTGCCTGCTGAAGACGACCCGCGCCGAAGACTTCCCCGAGGTGCTCGAGATCCACAAGCTCAGCGGCAACTCGTGCTCGATGCTGCGGGTGCGGGTGACGTCGATGCGGCACCTGGAAGGGTTGTTCGAACGGCTCGGTGAGCACGGCGAGATGAACACGCACATCGTGCTGTCCACCGAGTTCGAGGGCCGGCCGGTGCAGCCGCCGAGCGACGACGAGCGCAGGGTGACTCGATCCGCCGGATGGGGTTCCTGAACTGTCCACGGGGAGTCCTAGGGTGGTGGCATGACTGTGAAGCTCGGTGCGCATGTGGACCAGGAAGACCCGCTGGCGGAGGCGGCCGACCGGGGTGCCGACCTGGTCCAGTTCTTCCTCGGGAACCCGCAGGACTACAAGGCGCCGAAGCTCGCGTACGCCGACGGCGAGGAGGCGCTCAAGACCCGGGCCGCCGCCGCGGGCGTGGACCTCTACGTGCACGCGCCGTACCGGTTGAACGTGGCGAACACGAACAACCGGATCCGGATCCCAAGCCGGAAGTTGTTGCAGCAGACGCTGGACAAGGCGGCCGAGATCGACGTCAAGGGCGTCATCGTGCACGGCGGGCACGTCGGTGACGAGGACGACCCGGAGGCCGGGTTCGACAACTGGCGCAAGTGCATCGAGCGGGCCGAGCTCCCGGTCCCGCTGCTGATCGAGAACACCGCCGGCGGCGAGAACGCGATGGCCCGGCAGCTGGACCGGATCGCGCGGCTCTGGGAGGCAGTGCAGGCGTCCGGCAACGACCGGCTGGAGAACGTCGGGTTCTGCCTGGACACCTGCCACTTCCACGCGGCCGGCGAGGAGCTGCCCTCGATCGTCGAGCGGGTGCGGGCGATCACCGGGCGGATCGACCTGGTGCACGCGAACGGCTCACGTGACGAGTTCGGCTCGGGCGCGGACCGGCACAGCAACTTCGAGGAGGGTCATATCGACCCGGCCGACATCGTCGCGGTCGTGCAGGCCGCCGGCGCCCCGGTCGTCGTCGAGACCCCGAACGCGAACAACGGACAGAAGGCCGACCTCGACTACCTGCGGGCGCACCTCAAGTAGGACGGCTCAGCTCTCAGGCGTCTTCGCCCGTTCGAGGCCGTACATCCAGTACGTCAGCGCCCACGGGAGAAGCAGGGCGAGGGCGGAGTTGTTGCTGTTCGGTACGAGCAGGCCGCAGATCACGCCGATCACCACGACCACGGTGCTCAGCTGGAACACGTCGAAGGGGCCGAGGAGGCGGGTCCGCAGGGTGAGTTTGCCCCGCCCACAGGCGGCGTACCCGGCGATCAGCGCGAGCAGGCAGAGGACGGCCACCACCGCACCGAGCCAGGAGAGCACGCTGTAGCCGCCATCGGCACGGAACATGCCGGTCAGCAGGAACACACCGGCCAGCGCCGTCAGCCAGGCGCAGGTCCACAGGAAGCGGATCACCATCAGTTGCTGCTTGACCTCGGCCTCCGCCTTGAGCTCGGCCTCGGTCTTCGGCTCAGGCTTCGCCTCTTGAGCGTCAGCCTCGGTCTGGGACTCGGTCTCCGCGCCGGCTTCCGGCGTGGTCCCGGGGTCCGCGTCCGGGGCGGGCTTCTGCCCGGGGTCTGACTGCTCCATGGCGCGACCGTAGCGCAGAATGAGGTTATGCAGACCTGGGCGGAGCGGTTCCCCGAGCTGTTCGCACCCGGTTACTGGGAGTGGGGCGACCTCGATGTCCGGTTCACCGTCGACGAACCGCCGGACGAACTGATCAGCAATGTCCACGTGGTCTGCCGGACCACCGGCGGGATCGTTGTCTGTAGCAACGATATCGGCTGGCGGTTTCTGCCCGGCGGGACCCGCGAGCCCGGCGAGACGATCGAGCAGCTGGTACGTCGTGAACTGCTCGAAGAGGCCGGCGCCCGTCTGACCGGTCCGCTGACCTGGCTCGGTGCCCACCGTGCCGACCACCGCCGCCCGGCGCCGTACCGTCCGCACCTGCCGCACCCGGTCTCCTACTGGGCGAACGTCGTCGCCGATGTCGTCATCGAGCAACCTCCGACCAACCCCGAGGACGGCGAGCAGGTCACCGAGGTGCTGGTGCTGCCGCCGGAAGAGGCGGCCGACTACCTCGACGGTCAGCCCGACGGAGTCATGGGCCCGATCGTCAGGCTGGCTCAGGCACTACAGCTGGTTTAGCAGCGCGCCACGGCAGCAGTACGGCGCTCAGCGTGCAGCAGATCCCCGCCGCCCACAACGCGCCGCGCATCCCGATCACGGTCGCGAGCACCCCGCCGAGCGCAATGAACGCGGGGTGCACGCATCGCGAGCTGATCGACCACGACCCGACCACGCGCGACATGTAGCCGTCCTCGGTCTCCTCCATCCGGTAGGTCGAAAACGACGGGTTGAACGCACCCGCGCCAACCAGCAAGCCAGTCTCCGCCACGGTGAGCAGCACGAAGCCACCCATGCCGTGCGGCGCCAACGGGAACAGCAGCAGCCACGGCGCCCGCAGTACGCCGAACACCAGCAGCATCCAGTGCAGCCCGTACCGACGGGTGAGCCGCGGCGCCATTCGAGCACCGAGCACCCCGCCGATGCAGGAGATGCCGAGAAAGACCCCGTAGCTCCACGCGGCCAGTCCGAGGTCGCGCAGCATGAAGACCGCCAGCAGCGGCGCTGTCAGCATCACCGGCCCACCGAACAACAGCGAGTTCCAGAACAGGGCCCGCAACCCGCGATGCCGCAGGATGTACCGCCAGCCGGCGGTGATGTCCGCTTTGCCCTCTCGTTTCACCGGCGCCGGCTCAGGCTGCTGGATCCGCCGGATCCCGATCGCCGACCCGAGGAACGACACCGCGTCGACCGCCAGCGTGATGGTCGCGCCGACCAGACTGACCAGCCCGCCGCCGATCACCGGGCCGATGCTCAGCGAGACCCAGTTGGTCTGCTCGAACCGGCTGTTCGCCTCGGCACGCCCCGCGGCCGGGATCAGCGCCTTCAGATGCGCACCACTCGCCGCCTGAAACGCGATCTGGCCGGCCACTTGCAGGACACCTGCCACACACAGGTGTGCATAAGTCAGTGCACCGAAGGCTGCCGCGATCGGCACCGACACCAACGCGGCGAACCGGACCAGGTCCGCCGCGATCATCACCGGCCGCTTCCGCCGCTGCTCGATGAAGTCCCCCATCGGCAACCCGAGCGCCGCACCGGCCAGCGCCGACAACGCGGCCAGCATCGAGACCTGCAGCGTGCTCGAATCCAGCGCCAGTACGGCGACCAAAGGCAACGCGCCGAGCCCTACCGCCGATCCGAACGCACTGACCGTGAACGCGACCCACAACCGGCGGAAGTCTCGACCCAAAGACATCCCGCGATCGTAGAAGCAGGCACCGACAGAATCAGCGCAGGTTCAGGCCGCCGTCCAACATGATGACTTCGCCGGTGAGATAGCTGTTGTGGACAACTGCGGAGATGAGGTCGGCGACGTCGGACGGTTGAGCCGCGCGACCCATCGGACTCGTGGTTTTCCACAGGTCTTGAGCCTCTGTCCACGATGCGGTGAGAGGCGTGTCGACGAGACCGGGTGCGACTGCGTTGACCCGGACGTCCGGTCCGAGCGCTGCGGCGAGCAACTTGGTTACGTGGTTCAGTGCGGCCTTCGATGCGGCGTACGCGACCGAGCTGCCCTTCGGACGGACGCCCGCATGGCTGGTCACGTTGACGATGCACCCGCCTGATTCACGCAGCGCCGGGAGTGCCGCCGTACACAACAGCCACGGCGCGATCAGGTTGACGTCGAGCAGCCGCCGCCAATCGTCCGCGGTCAGGCCGTCGAGCTCAGCGTGCGGGACTGGCCAGCTGATGCCGGCGTTGTTCACGAGTACGTCGAGATGCCCGTGCTCGGCCACGACCGCCGGCACCAGCGCAGTCGCCGCCGCGTCATCGGAGAGGTCGGCCTGGTGGTACGACCCGCCCAGCTCCGCGGCCAAGGCCTCCCCGGCGGACCGGCTGGATCGCGAGTGCACCGCGACGGTCATCCCGTCCGCGGCCAACCGTCGTACCGTCGCCGCTCCGATGCCGGAAGTGGATCCGGTGACCAAGGCCACCTTCATGCGCCGTACCGGAGGCCGTCGAGGAGCAGGTCGAGGAGCCGGTCGGCCTGGTCCCGCCTGGCTCCGGTTGCGAGCGCGACTCCGCACAGTCCCGCCAGTACGTCGTCCGCCGAGGCATCGGGGCGGATCTCACCAGCCAGCACGGCGGCATCCAGTAGCGGTTTGATCGCGCCGGTCAGCAGTTCGAAGCTCTCCGCGTACGGGTTCGCACCGGCGGCGATGACACTGCGCAGCGCGTCGGCCATGCCGAGCTTGCGGGTCATGTAATCGATGTAGCGGTCCATCCAGGTGCGCAGCGCCTCAGTCGGCGGCAGCTTGTCGAGCAGCTCGGTCGCCGCGTCACAGACCGCAGCGAGCTCGTTCCGGTACGCGGCCTCGATCAACAGCTCGCGGGTCGGGAAGTGCCGGTAGAGAGTGCCGATGCCGACGCAGGCGTCCTTCGCGATCCCCTCCAGCGTCGCCTCCAGGCCGCACTTCGAGAACGACCGCGCCGCCGCGGCCAGAATCTGCTCGCGATTGCGCTGGGCGTCAGCTCGCAGCGGACGTGCACACATCTCCCCCTCCTCCGTTGCCTCGAACCTATCGCGATTGGCAGGTTTGATCAGGGCACAGGTCCGCTGGGGTTCCAGGGGCCGGGCCGGTAACCTGACCGACCGTGAGTGACTTGAGCATCCGGACCATCTCGGCCGACGAGCACGCCGCGTACATCGCGGCGCAGCCGGCGGCCAGCTTCCTGCAGACCCCGGGGTGGGCGGCGGTGAAGAGCGAGTGGAAGGCGGAGTCACTCGGCTGGTACGACCCGGCGAATCCGGCCGAGCTGGTCGGCGCCGGTCTGGTGCTGTACCGGCAGATGCCGAAGGTGAAGCGGTACCTCGCTTATCTGCCCGAAGGCCCGGTGATCGACTGGGACGCGATCGACCTCGGCGCGTACCTGCGCCCGCTGGCCGCGCACCTGCAGGAGCGCGGCGCGTTCGGCATCCGGATGGGTCCGCCGGTCGCGGCCCGCCGCTGGACGGCGAAGACGATCAAGGACGCCATCGCCGGCGGTCAGCAGCCGAAGCTCGGCGACGTACGCCCGGACGTGATCGAGCCGTCCGGCGCGACCGTGACGAACCAGCTGCGCACCCTGGGCTGGAAACCGCCGCGGGTCGCAGAGGGGTTCGCCGCCGGGCAACCGCAGTACGTGTTCCAGGTGCCGCTGGCCGGCCGCAGCCAGGACGACCTGCTGAAGGGCATGAACCAGCTCTGGCGACGCAACATCAAGAAGGCGGAGAAGCTCGGCGTCGAGGTCACCCAGGGCGGCACCGAGGATATCAAGGCCTTCCACCAGTTGTACGTCGAGACCGCGGAGCGGGACCACTTCACGCCGCGGCCGCTGCCGTACTTCGAGAAGATGTACGCCGCGATGGCGAACCAGCCGTCCGGCTGCTGTGACTTCCGGATCTACAACGCCCATCACGAGGGCGACCTGGTCGCGTCGACGATCTGGGTCCGGGTCGGCGGTCATTCGTGGTACTCCTACGGTGCCAGTTCGACCGCCAAACGAGACGTGCGCGGATCGAACGCGATCCAGTGGCGCATGATGACGGACGCACTCGCGGCGGGCGCGTCCGTGTACGACCTACGGGGCATCACCGACACCTTGGACCCGAACGACCCGCATGTCGGGTTGATCCAGTTCAAGACCGGGACCGGCGGCGAGGCCGTCGAGTACGTCGGTGAGTGGGATCTGCCGTTGAACAAGGCGCTCTACACCGCATTCGACCTCTACATGAGACGGCGTTGACACCATGCCCCTAGTCCTTCACGTCGATTCCGATCGATGGCGTGACCACCTGCGTTCCACCTGGAACCCCGACATCGTTCCGGTCGCCAAGGGCAACGGGTACGGGTTCGGCAACCACCGGCTGCTGGCCGAGGCGCGCGCCCTCGGCGCCCGGACGGTCGCCGTCGGCACGTACTTCGAGGTGCCGCCGGACCCGCGTGAGGACATCGTCGTACTGTCGCCGTGGCGGCCGTTCCTCGAGATCCCGCAGAGCAAGAACGTGGTCCACACGGTCAGCCGGCTGGCCGACCTGGTCTCGATCCCGGCCGGCAGCCGGGTGCTGATCGAGGTGATGACCTCGATGCGCCGGCACGGCATCGGCGCCCGCGAGCTGCGGCACACGATGCTGCTGAACGCGCTCGACCGGATCCGGTTCGAGGGCTGGTCGCTGCACTTCCCGATGGGCGCCGGCGGTACGTCGGCCAACCTGCGCGAGGCCCAGCAGCTGGCGAAGGCGGCGCTCGACGTCCGCAAGGGCACGCTGTGGGTGTCGCACGTACCAGCTCAGAAGCTGGCCGACATCGGTCCCGACGTGAAGCTCCGGATGGGCACCGGGCTGTGGCTCGGTGACCGCGGTGCGCTGTCGGTCCGGGCGACCGTCCTCGACGTGCACTCGGTCCGCCGCGGCGAGCGCGTCGGCTACCGGCAGCGCCGGGTCAGCGGCGACGGTCACATCCTGATCGTCTCCGGCGGTACGGCGCACGGCGTCGGCCTGGAGGCACCGACCGCCGCGGCGAGTGTCCGTCAACGTGCGATCGCGATGGCCAAGGGCAGCCTGGACGCGGCCGGGATGGCGTTGTCGCCGTTCACCATCGAGGGCAAGCAGCGCTGGTTCGCCGAGCCGCCGCACATGCAGGCCAGCATGCTGTTCCTGCCGTCGTCGATCGCCCCGCCGGCAGTCGGCGACGAGGTCAGCCTCGACGTCCGCTACACCACCACGACGTTCGACAAGGTCTCTATGGACTAGCCCTGTTGACTTCAGGTGGACCTGAAGTTGCAGCGTAGGGTCATGAGCTTTCTGGAGCCGGTCGAGGAACGGTCCGGTGCGGCGGAGCTGCGGGCTGCGTCGTACCGGTTGCTGAGGCTGAAACGCGGCGCGACCTGCGTCGATGTCGGTTGTGGAGCGGGGTACGCCGTCGCCGAGCTGGCCCGCAAGGGCCTGAAGGTGACCGGGATCGACGCCGATCCGGAGGCAGTCGAGGCCGCTCGGGAGCGGGCGCCCGGGGCAATGTTTCACGTGGCACATTCCGACGACCTGCCGCTCGAGGACGAGTCGATGGACGGGTACCGCGCGATGCGGCTGTTCCATCTACTCGAGGACTCGGTCCCGACGATTGCCGAGGCGCGCCGTGTACTGCGTCCTGGCGGGCGGATCGTGGTCGGCGGGCGGGACTACGGCTTCGTGATGATCACCAGCTCCGACCAGGACCTGACCGACGTGATCCGCCTCGGACTCGAGTCGCACACCGTGTCCCCACGAGCGGTCCGCGACCTCCGCGACGTCCTCCTCGACGCCAAGTTCCACGACGTGGAGGTCGTCGTACACACCGAGGTCGTCACCGACCACAAACAAATGACCACGCAACTGAAGGCAGCAGCGAATGCCGCCGTCGAGAAGGCGCTCATCACCAAGGAAGACGCCGACGGCTGGCTCGCCGAACAAGCCGCCCGAGCCCGCCGGGACCGCTTCCTCGCCGCGGTCCCGACGCTGCTGGTGGCGGCTACCGCTGCTTGAGCGGGCCCTGCCAGCGGACCGTCGGTAGCAGGGCTGCTGGGTCGACGCGGTCCTTGTTGGCGGAGACGAGGTCGAACATCGACTCGATCAGGGTCTCCGAGAGCAGGTGCGGCTGGAGGCCGAGGCCGACCAGGCCGGTGTGCTTGACGTTGTAGTAGTGCTCGGCCTGCTCGACCCGCGGGTTCTCCAGGTGCTCGACCTGGACCGGGCCGGGGAAGCACTCCGCGACCAGCTCGGCGAGCTGGGACACCGAGTAGCTCTCGGTCATCTGGTTGAAGACCCGGAACTCGCCGGCGTCGGCCGGGTTCTCCACTGCGAGCCGGATGCACTCGACGGTGTCCCGGATGTCCAGGAAGCCGCGCGTCTGACCGCCGGTGCCGTAGACGGTCAGCGGCTCACCGAGCACGGCCTGGATGACGAACCGGTTGAGCACGGTGCCGAACACCGCGTCGTAGTCGAACCGGGTCGCCAGCCGCGAGTCCTGCACGGTCTGATCGGTCTGCTGCCCGTACACCACGCCCTGGTTGAGGTCGGTGACGCGCATCCCCCAGATCCGGCAGCCGAACTCGAGGTTGTGCGAGTCGTGCACCTTGCTGAGGTGGTAGAACGAGCCGGGCTTCTTCGGGTAGAGCATCCGGTCCTTGCGGCCGTTGTGCTCGACCTCCAGCCAGCCTTCCTCGATGTCGATGTTCGGCGTGCCGTACTCGCCCATCGTGCCGAGCTTGACCAGGTGGATGTCCGGGTTGGTCTCGGCGACGGCGTACATCAGGTTCAGCGTGCCGACCACGTTGTTGTGCTGCGTGTACACAGCGTGTTCGCGGTCGATCATCGAGTACGGCGCCGCCCGCTGCTCGGCGAAGTGCACGATCGCGTCCGGCTCGAACTCCCGCAGTACCCGGTAGACGAAGTCGGCGTCGAGCAGATCGCCGACGTACGCCGGGATCTTCTGGCCGGAGACTTCCTCCCAGGCCGCCGTCCGGGCCTCGAGATCCTGGATCGGGACCAGACTCTGGACGCCCAGCTCGCGGTCGTACCCGCGGCGGGCCAGGTTGTCGAGAACGGCCGTGTCGTGGCCGCGATCGGAGAGGTGCAGTGCTGTGGGCCACCCTAGGTAGCCGTCACCGCCCAGAACGAGTACGCGCACGGCTCGGCCGCCTTCCATAGAGAAACGTCGTCACAGTCCTTACTATCCCGAGTACACGCTCCAGTAACGTGACCAGTCCCACCTATTCGCTGGCAATCGGCTGAGAATCTGCACTGGGCTGCCGTCGGATCGTGCGGGGGTGCAGAATAGGCCGCGATGAGTGCTTTTACCAAGGTGCGGCCTCCCCGGGGCAGATTGTTGCTGTGGGCGAGGTACTCGGCCTCCTCCGTGGTCGCGACCGTGGTCAGCCAACTGGCGTTCGCTCTGTGTTACTGGTTCGGTACTGCGGCGATTGTCGCGACCCTGGTCGCCTGGTTCGCCGGCGCCGTTCCGAACTACGTGCTGAACCGCCGCTACACCTGGGGCCGCAGCGGGCAGAAGTTGCCCTACACGATCATCGTGATCGGTTCGGCGGTCACCGCTGCAGTGGTCACCTCGGTCACCAGCCACCTGGTCCAGCCGATCGATTCGCACGCCCTGAAGACAGTCCTGGTCAGCGGCTCGTACCTGGCGACCTACGCGATCCTGTTCATCGTGAAGTTCGTGCTGTTCGACCGGCTGGTGTTCGCCAAGCCGGCGTCCGGCCCTGACGGAATCGACCCCGTCGAAGCACGTACTCCCGTAACCACGTAGTCGTCATCACCCGCCCGTAGTTCGCGCCGTACACGACGCCCGGGCCCTTCTTGCTGCTCCCGTCACCACGGCGGCGCATCGTCATCGGCAGCTCGACCACGCGGGCCCCGAGAGCGAGTGCCCCGAGCAACAGCTCCGACGACTGGTACTGCGGTTCGCGCAACGTCACCGCGGTCGCCAACTCGGCCCGCATCGCCCGGAACCCGAACGACGTGTCGGTCAGCTTCCGCCGGGTCAGGATCGACGCCAGTACTGCGAAAACGCGCACGCCGACCCAGCGCAGCCGACTGTCCGCGTCCTCGGCCCCGAGCCGCCGCGACCCGGTGACGAAGTCGGCCTGGTCGAGCAGGATCGGCTCCAGCAGTACTTCGAGCTCGCTGTTGTCGTACTGCCCGTCCGCGTCGGTCGTGACGACGTACTGCGCTCCGCCCTCGGCCGCGAGGTTGTAGCCGAGCCGGAGCGCCGCACCCTGACCGCGGTTGCTCGGGGCAACACACACGTAGGCCCCGTGCTCGCGGGCAATCTCGGCGGTGTCGTCGGTGGAGCCGTCCACCACCACGAGTACGTCGACAGGCAGGCCGGCGCAGGTCCGCGGCATGTTGGTGAGCACCGGACCGATCCCGCCGGCCTCGTTGTACGCGGCAATGACCACGGCGACGGGTGCGAAGTCCGGCGTACCGAAGTCCTTTACTGCAAGGGAATCCACGGCGTCCGGGTAGTCCGCCATTGGCGGGCGGGCCTGGTCCTTGCCGAGGATTGCACGCAGTCCAATCGCACCTGCGAGTGGGAAAAACACCAGTCCGGGCAGCTGATAGCGCCAGGAGAACTCAAACGCTGCTGACCCGAGCAAGAGGATCAGACCAGCCGCAACCGGCAGCAGCGCGGCCGAGCGGAGACCTGACTTCTTTGCTCGCCCCAGCCCGGCTACTGCGGCCAGTGCGATCAGGGCGTACAGACCGAGCAGCGTCCCGGACGTGTAGCCGCCGTGGAGTTGGTAGCCGCGCAGAATGACCGCAGGTACGTGTGAGACGTGTGGCGCCGACCCACCCCACTTCTCTGCTGCCTTGGCGGTGTTGGGGTCGTTGAGGTTCGGATAGGTGAGCTGGAACTGCCAGCGGTCCAGTGGTACGTCGTCGGGTGAGCTGGTCCGGGTCGGCGCGAAACCCTTCCCGAAGTCCTTCAGCGCGGCCCAGGTCACGTCGAGCGGCTGGTGCGTGATGACGAGGTGTGCGAACTCGGTGGCCAGTTGCCGCTTCGTCGTACCCGGTGGCAGCGGACCGGGCCAGTTCGGGTCGCCGTAGTGGTTGTGGGCGTACTTGTCCACGCCCAGGCGCTGGCCGAGCGGCTCCTTGGGACAGAACAGCTGGGTGCCCTCGTTGAGCGGCAGTTTGGCGCAATTGGCGACCGTGGCGGTCCGGCCGTACAGGATCTGGTTCTCGGCGCCGGTGAAACCCCACCGACCGGTCTCGCCGTGGTAGTACCCGACGTACGCCGCGAAGACGAGACCGAATCCGGCTACAGCGGCCGCAGTACGCCGTACGACGTCCATCCGGCGCTTGCGCCAGCCGTTGCCGACGACGATCAGGTAAAGGACCACGGCGATGAGCAGCACCATGCCGATCGCGCGGACCGAGAACGCGGCGCCGATGAGTACGCCGACGACCGCTGCACGCTTCCAGCCCGGCACCCGGCCGAGGAGCAGCCAGAGGATCGCTACCAGGATCACATCGAACGTGGTCTCGGCCATGATGTTCTGCTCGATCTGCACCTGGTAGGCGTCGAGCAGGATGGGTGCGGCGGCCACGGCGGCCAGCCAGCGGTAGACGGTGAGCTTGCGGGCCAGCGCGTAGATCGCGACGCCCAGGAGCAGCCCGACGAGGTGCTGCACGATCACGACGAAGGTCAGCCCGCCGATCGACACCAGCGGGCCGAGCACGAAGTCGTAGCCGATCGGGTTCAGCTGGTCAGGGCTCAGCTTCCCCATGTTGGTCAGGTACTGCACCGAGTCCGTGTAAACGATCGCCGGCCGATAAGCGATGACCGCTAGCACCCGCAGTACAACACCAACAACCAGAAAGACGGCGAGCAGCCAGTGCTTCCGAATAACCAATCCCCCGCTCCCGAGCGAAGCGAGGGAGCGGGTTCTTTTTTCTTTCACTGGCTTTTGAAGTATTCCCACGTCCGCGCCAGACCCTCTTCGAGCGTGACCGTCGGCTTGTAGCCGAGGTCGTTTGCGATATCCACGACTACTGCGGGCATCTCGCCTGCCGGCGCCTCGATGTGCTCCGCCGGCACCGGACGCCCGGTGACCTCGCGGACGATCTCGATCATCTCCAGCACCGACACCGACCGCCCCGATCCGATGATCGCGCGTCCGTCGTACTTGCTGTCGAGCGCGAGCAGGATGCCGCTCACCACGTCGTCGATGAAGACCAGATCGCGCCGCTGCTCACCGTCGCCGTACACCTTGATACCGGTGCCGCTCAGCGCCGCCCGCATCATCCGCGGCACGAAGCTGTCCTTGTGCGACATGCCCGGCCCGTAGACGTTGGTGAATCGCAGTGCGGTAGTCGTCATCCCATAACTGCCGGAGTACGCCGACAGCAACATCTCGCCCGCAGCCTTCGTCGCGCCGTACGGCGTCAGCGGCCGGAGCGGGAGGTCCGCGGTGATGGTCGACGTACCGACGTCACCGACCACGGCGTTGGTCGACGCGAGCACGAACCGGTCCACGCCGCTGCCGCGCGACAGCTCCAGCAGCACCTGGGTGATCGTCACGTTCTGCGCGAAGGTCTGCATCGGTGCATCCACTGACCGCAACACCGACGTCAAAGCAGCCAGGTGCACCACTGCGGTTGGCCGCGTCTCGAACGCTGCGACACAAGTCTCCTGCTCGGCCAGATCGCCGGTCACCACGTGCACACCGTCGTCCCACGACGCGTCCGGCGGCTCCCGGTCCACAGCCGTCACCGGCACGCCCCGCTCCCGCAGAGCAGCCACCACAGCCCGCCCGATAAACCCGGCCGCCCCGGTGACCAGCACACGTTCGTCCATGGCCATCAACCTACCTCCGGGGTGTCGATCCACCACCATGCGTCGACAGTGCGCTACGAACTATTGACCGGGGGTTACGAAGCTGGGCAGGATCACCCCGGGCGCGGGCTGACAACCTTGTCATCGGGGCCGCGTACTCATACCGGTGGGCGGGGGGTCCCGTGCTGCCGGCCGGATGTGCAAGGAGCGTGGATGGATCTCCGCCGCCCACTGGGGCTCGTCGCGTCGCTCGGGTTAGTTGTGACAATGTCAGCTGCCATGACGCCAGCACGTGCTGTCTCAACCACGTCCGAGGATCAGCCGGTCGTTTCGGGGTCCTCGTTCTTCACCTCCTTCGAGCCGGGCCAGCCACAGCCGGGCTACACCGATGCCGTCGAGACCGGCCCGGACGGGAAACCGCGCACCGACGGGGTGCGCGGCCCGACGCCGACCGGGATCGGCGGCAGTGAGATGGACAAGGTCACCAAGGTGACCGCGAGCGGCGAGAACACCGGTGGCGGCGAGATCGCCACCAACGCCGCCGACGGGGACAAGTTCACCAAGTGGCTGGTGTTCGAGCCGACCGGCTGGCTGGGTTACGAGACCTCGGCCCCGGTGGTGATCCGCAAGTACGCGCTGACCTCGGCCAACGACGCCGACGGTCGCGACCCGCAGAACTGGACCGTCTCCGGTTCGAACGACGGGACCACCTGGACCACGCTGGACACCCAGACCGGGCAGAGCTTCGAGAACCGGTTCCAGACCAAGGAGTACAGCTTCTCCAACGAGACGGCGTACAAGTTCTTCAAGCTGGACGTCACGCTGAACCACGGCGAGGACATCGTCCAGCTCGCCGACTGGTACCTCTCGAACGGCGCTCCGCTGCCGCCACCCGGTCCGGTCGCCGAGTCGCAGCTGGACTCCGGCCCAACCAGTGCCTACAACGCTCGCGCCCGGGTCGGCTTCACCGGCGTCAAGTCGTTCCGGTACGCCGGCCACCAGGACGCCACCGGCCGTGGCTACACCTGGAACAAGATCTCCGACGTCGACCTGACCGTCGGCAAGGACACCCGCCTGTCGTACAAGCTCTTCCCGGAGCACGTCGAGGGCGACCTGAGCTATCCGAGCACGTACGCCGCTCTGGACCTGGCGTTCTCCGACGGCACCTACCTCAGCGACCTGAAGGCCAAGGACAGCCACGGCTTCACGCTGAGCCCACGCGGTCAGGGCGACTCCAAGGCGCTGTCGACCAACCAGTGGAACAACGTCGAGGCCGACCTCGGCAAGGTTGCCGCCGGCAAGACGATCAAGCGGATCCTGATCGGGTACGACAAGCCGACCGGGCCGGCCGACTTCCGCGGCTGGGTCGACGACATCCGGATCGCCGCCGCGATCAACCCCGATCGGGCGGCCCAGAAGACCGCGGCCAAGCACCCGTCGGACCTCGCGCTGACCACCCGCGGTACCAACGCGACCGGCGGTTTCTCCCGGGGCAACAACTTCCCGGCAACCGCCGTACCGCACGGCTTCAACTTCTGGACGCCGGTGACGAACGCCGGCTCCACGTCCTGGCTGTACGACTATGCCAAGGGCAACAACGAGGACAACAAGCCGACCATGCAGGCGTTGTCGATCAGCCACGAGCCCAGCCCGTGGATGGGTGACCGGCAGACCTTCCAGGTGATGCCGTCCACCGCGGACACGCCCACGGCGGACCGGACGGCCCGCGCCTGGTCGTTCAGCCACGACAACGAGGTCGCCCGGCCGTACTACTACGGCGTCACATTCGACAACGGCAACGCGGCCGAGATCGCGCCGACCGACCACGCGGCGATGCTGCGGTTCAGCTTCCCGGCCGGCAAGGCGTCGCTGATCTTCGACAACGTCAGCAACCTCGGCGGGCTGACCCTCGACCCGGCGACCGGCGTGGTCACGGGGTACACCGACATCAAGAGCGGCCTGTCCACCGGCGCCGGCCGGCTGTTCGTGTACGGCGTCGTGGACCAGAAGGTGCTTGCCTCGGGCAAGCTGTCCGACGGCGGCGGTGCGAACGTCGGCGGCTACTTCAAGTTCGACGCCAAGACCACCCAGGTGCAACTGCGGATCGCGACCTCGCTGATCGGCACCGCGCAGGCCAAGAAGAACCTCGAACTCGAGCTGCCCGCGGGATCGAAGTTCAGCAAGGTCAAGGACGCCGCCCAGGCACTGTGGGACAAGAAGCTGACCACGATCGAGGTCGAGGGGGCGACCGCCGACCAGCTGACCACGATGTACTCGAACATGTACCGGCTGTTCCTCTACCCGAACAACGGCTCCGAGAACACCGGCACGGCGACCAAGCCGGTAATCACCTACGCCTCACCGACCTCACCGCCGGTGGGCGCGGACACCCCGACCACGACCGGTTCGAAGATCGTGTCCGGTCAGACCTACGTGAACAACGGCTTCTGGGACACGTATCGCACCGTCTGGCCGGCGTACTCGCTGTTCTCCCAGGACGACGCGGCCTCGCTGGTGAACGGGTTCGTGCAGCAGTACAAGGACGGCGGCTGGATCTCCCGCTGGTCGTCCCCCGGCTACGCGAACCTGATGGTCGGCACATCCTCCGACGTCGCCTTCGCGGACGCGTACCTCAAGGGGATCAAGGGGATCGACGTACAGGCCATGTACGACGCGGCCGTCAAGAACGCGTCCGTCGTACCGCCGTCGCAGAACGTCGGCCGCAAGGGGATGGACCTGTCCACCTTCCACGGCTACACAGCCAACACCACCGGTGAGGGCTTCAGCTGGTCGATGGACGGCTACATCAACGACTTCGGCATCGCGAACCTGTCGAAGGCGCTGTACGACAAGGCGAAGAAGAACGACCCGCGCAAACAGGAGTACCTGGACAACTACAAGTACTTCCTGAACCGGGCCCGCAACTACGTCACGCTGTTCGACCCAGCCGTCGGCTTCTTCCAGGGCAAGGGACCGGACGGCGTCTGGGGTCACTCGACCAGCACCTTCGACCCACAGGACTGGGGCGACGACTACACCGAGACGAACGCGTGGAACATGGCGTTCTCGACACCGCAGGACGGGGCCGGCCTGGCCGCGATCTACGGCGGACGGGACGGGCTGGCGAAGAAGCTCGACGAGTTCTTCAGCATCCCCGAGGACGCGCTGCACACCGGCGGGTACGGCGGCACGATCCACGAGATGCTCGAGGCCCGCGACGTACGGATGGGTCAGTACGGGCACAGCAACCAGCCGTCGCACCACATCACCTACATGTACGACGTGGCGGGTCAGCCGTGGAAGACGCAGGAGAAGGTGCGCGAGGTGCTGTCCCGGTTGTACCTGGGCTCGGAGATCGGGCAGGGGTATCCGGGTGACGAGGACAACGGCGAGATGTCGTCGTGGTACCTGTTCAGCATGCTCGGGTTCTACCCGTTGCAGGTCGGCTCGCCGACGTACGCGATCGGTTCGCCGCTGTTCACCAAGGCGACGGTCCGGTTGGCCGGCGGCAAGAAGCTGGTGATCAGCGCTCCTCACAACTCGTCGAAGAATATCTACGTCAAGAGCGTTCGCGTGAACGGGAAGGCGTGGACGTCGACTTCGTTGCCGCACGACCTGATCGCCAATGGCGGCAAGATCGAGTTCGAGATGACCGACCAGCCGACCAAGTGGGGCACCGGCCGGAACGACGCCCCGCCGTCGATCACGAAGCCGGGCGAAGACCCGACCACCTGGCGGGACTCGACCTCCGACACCGGTGCGGTGATCGGAGCGGGTGGCGCTGATGTCTCCGCGTTGATCGACAACGACTCGAAGACGCAGGTCACGCTGACCGGCGCCCAGCCCACCGTCACGGTCGCCCTGCCACAGGGCCGTCCGGTCGGCATGTACACGCTGACCAGCGGCACGACCGGTACGGCGCCGTCCGCGTGGACGCTCGAAGGTTCGAACGACGGTACGACGTGGTCCACGGTGGATCGCCGCAGCGGCGAGACGTTCGCGTGGGCGTCGTACACCAGGTCCTTCAGCATCGCGTCGCCGAAGGCCTACACACAGTACCGCCTGGTGCTGACCCCGGCGGCGGGCGCTGACGGCGTCACGCTCGCCGAGATCGAGCTCCTCGGCACCCTGAAGGGCGTCGAGCCCGGAACGCATCCGAGCGACCAGCGGGTCGCGGAGACAAAGCCGAGCCCGACCCCGTCGCAGCCCATCGACCGCAACTGGGGCTGATCATGACGCGAGGGCGGCGGCCGGTGCCGTCGCCCTCGGTGCCGGAATTACCCGGCGGAGCCTGCCCCTGAGAGGTTCCGCCGGAGATTCGGGTGTGAAGAGTTGATGAGGGGTGGCGGTCCCCGCCCGGACTGCCACCCCTTCATCCCTAACGACGCTCGAACCCATCCGAGGGTTGCCTCGACCCGAAACTGTCCACATGCCGGACAATGGCCGGGTTCAGCCCGACCAGCGGCCGGTGAAGAAGCCGGCCGCCCAGATGGCAGCCAGGGGTATCGCGACGGCCAGATAGAGCCGTCCGACCCACGGTTTTCGCCGGGCCAGGACGGCCAGGCCGATCCACAGCGGCCACATCAGCAGGGTCGCTCGGGTGAGTGAGTAGATCCAGAACGACGTACAGAAGGCGCCGACGGTGGCGACGATCCAGGCGGCCTCGCCCCAAGACCGCCGCCAGAACAGCCAGACGAGCAGGACCAGGCAGACGAACAGCGCGACCAGTTCGGCGCGGAACATCCAGGTCCAGTCGCTGCGGTCGGCCGGGAAGTGGCCCTTGCTCGCGGCCTCGAAAGTGTGCTGGAGAGAGATCCACGGCCAGGTGAACTCGCGGGCCCAGCCCTTCTCCTGTGCTTGCTGCCAGGCGAACCAGGAGCCGTGGATCTGCTTCAGGTACGCCATGAAGGCGAGCACCGGCACGGCCGGCAACGCCAGCCAAGGCAGCGACAGCCAGTCACGCTTCTTCGAGGTGACGAACTCTACGAGCAGCGCGAAGATCAGGAAGATCCCGGACACCCGCACGGTCGAGGCGAGCGCGACGAAGACGGCCGCCCGGGCCCAGCGCCCCTGCCGCGCCGCCAGCCAGGCCGGGAACGCGAACGCGCAGAACAGCGCCTCCGTGTAGCCGGCGGCCAGGAAGACTCCGACCGGAGCGCCGTACCAGATCATCGCGGCGTTCGGCCCGATGCCTTTCAGCTCCGGGAACTCGTACTGCGCTAGTCGTGCGAGGTAGATGCCCGCGACGGCACTGGCGACCGCCGACACCACGATGCCCGCGGCAACGTAACCGATGCCGGTGTAGCTGACCAGCCGGACAAGCAACGGGAAGCCTGGGAAGAACGCGGCCAGCGGCGCACCGGATGGCTCACCGTGGTTGTACCCGAACTCGGCGACCGCCTTCAGGTGCCAGACGTCCCACTGCAGCCAGGCGTGCCAGACGTTCGGATAATCACTGCCTCGGTTGAACAACAACGGCGCGGAGACCGACAGCACAAACAGCGCCACCCGGGAGACCAGCCACCACCCGAGCACCTCGCGTCCCTGCGCCGTCGGCGACCATCGCTGCCACCAGACGCCGTCAGCCCGGGCCCGCCGAGCCCGCCCCGGCTTGCGGTCGCCGGCAGCCGTGCGCTCAAACACGCGCACACCACCGCACACCACAATCCGCCCGAGTCACGCCCCTATCGTCTCCCATCCGAGTACCAGCCGCCGGACCCTGGGGTGGAACCGGCGGCCGACGCTACTGCCCGCCGCCGCCGGGGGTCTTCGGCGTGTTCGTGGGTTTGGTCGGGCCTCCGGTCGGCAACGTCGGGATGATCGGCGTCGTCGGCGGTTCGGTCGGCTTGGTCTTGGTCGGCCGGCTCGGGGGCGGAGTGCTGGGCGGCGGCGTGTTCGGCGGCGGAGTACTCGGAGGTGGCGTACTCGGCGGCGGAGTGCTCGCCGGAGTGCTCGGCGGCGGCGTGAACGTCGGGGTCGTGGTGTCCTTGACCTGGTCCGCGTCGGGCGCGACGAAGTCGGCCGACGGAACACCGTCCAGCGCCGACTTCATGAACGCCAGCCAGGTCTTCAGCGGCCAGTTGCCACCGAAGAAAGCCGGGTCGTCGCTGTAGGGGTCGAGGTCCGACTCGCCGTCTTTGCCGGCCCGGTACAGGACCGAGGTCGACAGCTGTGGGGTGTAGGCGCTCCACCACGAGGTCAGCGTCGCCGAGCCGTCCTTACAGCCGCCGCACTTCTTGTTCTCGGCCCGGTCCTCCACAGCGACACCACCGGCGGTGCCGGTCTTCCCGGCGACCGGGCGGTCGAGATCCTTGGCGCCCGTGCCGGTACCGTCCTTGACCACCTGCTGGAGGACGTAGTTCACCATGTTGGCGACCTCGGGCTCGAACGCCTTCTTCTGCTGCTTCTGCAGGCTGGCGTCCGACCACAGCACCTTGCCGTCCGGGCCGCGCACTTCCTTGATCACGTGCAGCGGCGAGTAGATGCCGCCGGCAGCGAACGTCGCGTACGCGTTCGCCATGTCGACCGGCGAGGCGTACGCATCCGGGCCGAGCACCGTGGACGGGTTGGCCTTGTCGTCCTCGAGGGTCTTCGAGGCCGGGATACCGGCCGCCTCGGCCGCGGCTGTGACCTTCTCCGGCCCGTTGTCCATCTTGTTGTCGACCAGGTCGTAGAAGGCGGTGTTGACCGACTCCTCGGTCGCCTTCAGCAGCGTGACGTCCCCGTAGTCGGTGCTGAGCTCGTTGCCGAACTTCTGGCCCTGGATCGTGATCGGGCTGTCGCCCTGGAAGATGTCGTAGATCGACTTCCCGTCCTGCAGTGCCGCGGCCAGCGCGAACGGCTTGAAGGACGATCCCGGCCGGGCCTTGGTCGTCGCCCAGTTCAGCTGACTCTTCAGGTAGTCCGGCCCGCCGTACAGCGCGAGCAGCTGACCGGTGCCGGGTTGTACTGCGGCCATCCCCACGTGCAGACCGGCGTTCTTCTTCGGTATTTCGTTCTTGGCGGCGATCAGGATCTTCTTCTGCTGCTGGTAGTTGAAGGTGGTGGTCACCTTCAGGCCGCCGCCGGTGATCGCGTCCTCGTCGAAGCCGCGCTGCGCCAGTTCCTTGCGAGCCATGTCGAGCAGGAAGCCGTTCGGACCGGCGTACCGGCTGCTCTTCTTCTTCATTTTCGCCAGGCTCGGCAGCGAGTTGCCGTACTGCTTTTCCTGGGCCGGCGTGATCGTGCCCATGAGCTGCATGCCGTTGAGGACGTAGTGGTAGCGGTCGATGATCCGCTTCTTGGTCCGCGGGTCTGGATCGGTGACGTCGAAGAGAGTCGGGTTGTTCAGCACGGTGGCGAGGAGGGCCGACTGCTGGATGGTCAGCGTCTTCGGGTCAGGTCGGCTGAAGTAGGCGTCGCCGGCGGCGGAGATGCCGTACGCGCCCTGACCGAAGTAGATCGTGTTCAGGTAGCCCTCGAGCGTCTTGCTCTTGTCCTGCTGCCGACCGAGCTTGGTGGCGATGAACAGTTCCTTGAGCTTGCGGCTGACCGTCCGCTCCTGGGTCAGGTACATGATCTTCACGTACTGCTGCGTGATGGTCGAACCACCCTGCAGTTGCTGACCACGGGCGATGTTCACACCGGCTCGGACCATGCCGGAGGGAGAGATGCCGGGGTTGGTCCAGAACGTCCGGTCCTCGGCCGCGATCACCGAGTCCTGCACGCTCTTGGGGATCTGCGTCAGCGGCACCGTGTGCCGGTTCTGCTCGTAGAAGGAGCCGAGGCTGTTGCGCTGGTCGGCGAACGTCACCGTGGTGGTGTTGGTCGCGAACTCCTTGTTCGGGTCCGGGATCTTGGTCGTCTGGTACACGATGAAGAAGCTTGCGACCGCGCCGATGATGCCGAGGAACAAGAGCGCAGCCAGCCACCCGAGAACCCTGAGCGCCCAATGTCTCTTGTGCCGGCGGCGGGTCGGGGCGGCCTTTCTACGAGCTTCACTCACTCTGCAATCCTCGACGATCTAGCTGGAGTCATTGCCCCACAGACTACGGTGGGTGTGGTAACAGGCCCGAATCCGCTCCGGATGCTAGCAACCACGGACCGTCCAAGTGAAAACGGTCCACCGGGACTCTTCCGCTGACGCCTTACAACGTTGGAAGGTTCGCCTCCGGGTCAGCGCTGTGATGCGACTCTCATGGGGTGACGTGCGGAGCCAGTAGCGTCACCGCGATGAGGGCGGCCGGGAAGCAGGCCAGGAACATCGTGAACGTGTAGCCCATGATGTCCCGCGCCTTCAAGCCGAGGATGGCGAGCGTCGGCAGCATCCAGAACGGTTGCAGCAGGTTGGCGCTCGCCTCGCCGAGGTCGTAGACGACGACCATCCAGCCCGCGTCGACCTTGAGCTCGTTGGCGGCCTGCAGCACGTACGGCGCCTCGATCACCCACTTGCTGCCACCGCTGGGCACGAAGACTCCGAGGACGAACGAGTAGATCGCGACCAGCGGCGGGAACAAGAACTGGTTGCTCGCGTGCACCAGCCAACCGGCCAGCCGCGCGGAGATCCCGGTGTACGCGATCATGCCGAAAATCCCGCCGTACAAGGGGAACTGGAGCAGTACGCCGGCAGCAGCGGGAGCGCCGTCACGGACAGCACGGGCCATCCGCCACGGCCTCCAGTGGAGGAGCAGTGCGAGCAGGAAGAGGATCAGGTTGACCGTGTTGAGGTCCAGCGCGTTGAAGAAGCTCTTCCCACTGAAGTAGCGGACCAGGTAGACCGCACCGAGCAGCACAATCAGCAGGCTGAACAGCGGTGAATGCTCCAGCCAGTCACCGGGTCGACGCACCTCTTCCCGCTGACCGTTGCCCTGCTGTCCGTTGTATGGCGATCCACGGCCGATCAACGGTTTGAGCTCGATCCCGAGGTGCTCCGCGGTCCGGGAGTTGCCCTCGCCCGGTGCGATGAACCACGCCATCCCGACGCCGACGACGTAGACGATCAGCGTCGCCACGATCGCCTGCCAGGTGAAGATGGTGTCCGTGAGCGGGATCAGTCCACTGGCGTGACCGCTCGCCTTGATCACTTCCTGCACCGGCGGCGGACTGCTGCTCGCACTCGCCACCTGCAGCGCAGCCGAGCCGGACAACCCCTGCGCCCAAACGGTCCCCAGTCCGAGGAACGCCATCGCACCCAGTGCGCGGTAGTCCGCCTTCGGCACATTGCGCGCCACCTCACGCGCCAGGATCGCCGCGAAGATCAGACTGAACGCCCAGTTCAGGTACGACGCCAGCATCGCGACCGCGGCCACGAAGACGACCGCGGTCCGCGGGCTCTTCGGGATCCGAGCCAGGCGGGTGATCAACCGGGCGATCGGTCCGCTGGTCGCGACGGCGTACCCACCGATGATGATCATCGCCATCTGCAGGGTGAACGTGATCAGCGACCAGAACCCGAGGCCCCAGGCATCGACCAACCCGAAGCCCTTGGTCGCGGCCGGATCGTCCGGGCGCTTCAGCAACGGCTCACCGGTGACGAGCCCGAACAGCAGCACCACGAACGTGCCGACCAGGACGAACCCGAACGCGTCCGGCAGCCACTTCTCGGTGAACGCGGTGAACCGCAGCGCCAGCCGCGCAAGCCCACCGTCGGCTACGACCTCGGACTTGGTGTGCTTGCCATGACTGTCGGCCATGACTCTCCGCTCTTGAGGCACGACTCTGGGTGTCATTCGATTAACGCAGATTGGCGCCTGACGTAACAGGATTCCTGGGCGTGCCGGACGACCTAGGTGACAAAGGTCGGGTTTGTCAAGAGTTGTCCACAGGGCTCGGGTCTGCTTACAGTGGCGGTGCGATGTATCGAACCGATACATCAGGTCATGACAAACTGGACCGAGGGAGGTGGCTCATGGGAAACCGCAGTGGGGTCCTGGAGCTCGCCGTACTCGGTCTGCTGCACGAAGCGCCGATGCACGGTTACGAGCTCCGCAAGCGCGTCAACGCCCAGTTCGGCTGGGGACGCGTGCTGTCGTTCGGTTCGCTCTACCCGTGTCTGAAGGCGATGCTCCGCAACGGCCTGATCACGGCCGACCCCGGGACGCCGGAGTCGGGTCGCCGGCCGAAGATCGTCTACACCATCACCGCCGACGGCAAGGACTACTTCGCGCACGCGATGCACGAAGCCGGTCCGTCGGCCTGGGAGGACGACACGTTCGGTGTCCGCTTCTCGTTCTTCGGCCGGACCGATCCGGCTACCCGGTTGCGCATCCTCGAGGGCCGCAGGGCCCGGATGGAGGAGCGGCTGGCCAACTTCCGGGCGGCGATGAGCCGGACGGCGGAGCGGGTCGACACCTACACCCTCGAGCTGCAACGGCACGGCCTGGAGTCGGCCGAGCGCGAGGTCCGCTGGCTGAACGAGCTGATCGACGGCGAGCGACGCCAGCAGCGGCCCCCTGACCTGCACCAACCGCCTACCCAAGGAGATTCCAGATGACCTCGATCCGCGTAGCGATCGTCGGCGTCGGCAACTGCGCAAGCTCGCTCGTCCAGGGCGTGCACTACTACCGTGACGCCAAGCCCGACGAGCGCGTTCCCGGTCTGATGCACGTCCAGTTCGGCGACTACCACGTCCGCGACGTGCAGTTCGTCGCCGCCTTCGACGTCGACGGCAAGAAGGTCGGCCTGGACCTCGCCGACGCCATCGGCGCCAGCGAGAACAACACGATCAAGATCGCCGACGTACCGCCGACGGGTATCACCGTGCAGCGCGGTCACACCCTCGACGGCCTCGGCAAGTACTACCGCGAGACCATCACCGAGTCCGACGCGTCGCCCGTCGACGTCGTCGCCGCCCTGCGTGAGGCGCAGGTCGACGTACTCGTGTGCTACCTGCCGGTCGGCTCGGAGCAGGCGGCGAAGTTCTACGCCCAGTGCGCGATCGACGCCGGAGTGGCGTTCGTGAACGCGCTGCCGGTGTTCATCGCCGGCACCAAGGAGTGGGCCGACAAGTTCACCGCGGCCGGTGTGCCGATCGTCGGCGACGACATCAAGTCGCAGCTCGGCGCGACCATCACCCACCGGGTGCTGACCAAGCTGTTCGAGGACCGCGGTGTCACCGTGGACCGGACGTACCAGCTGAACGTCGGCGGCAACATGGACTTCAAGAACATGCTCGAGCGGGACCGGCTGGAGTCCAAGAAGATCAGCAAGACCCAGTCCGTCACGTCGCAGATGCGGGACGAGATCGACCCGCGCAACGTGCACATCGGCCCGTCCGACTACGTGGCCTGGCTGGACGACCGCAAGTGGGCGTTCATCCGGCTCGAGGGCCGCAACTTCGGCGACGTCCCGCTGTCGCTGGAGTACAAGCTCGAGGTCTGGGACTCGCCGAACTCGGCCGGCATCATCATCGACGCGATCCGCGCGGTGAAGATCGCCAAGGACCGCGGCATCGGCGGCCCGATCCTGTCGGCCTCGTCGTACTTCATGAAGTCGCCGCCGGAGCAGTACGCCGACGACGTCTGCCGCGACCTGGTCGAGAAGTTCATCCGCGGCGAGGTCGAGCGCTGACCTCCCCGTCCTGAACGACGCCCCGTCACCCCTCCCCGGGTGGCGGGGCGTCGTGCCATCATGACGCCGGATGACCGAGATCCGCGCGTACCGCGACACCGATGCCGACAGCTGGCTACGCTGCCGGTTGCTGAGCTTCTTCGGCACGGAGTACTACGACGATGTCGTCGTGAAGCGCCCCGTCTTCGAGAACCCGGCGTACCGACTCGTGGCGGTCGACGACGACACAGTGGTCGGCTTGATGGACGTGGAGATCTTCACGGACCGCGCGACGATCGACGTGCTCGCCGTACATCCCGATCACCAGCGACGCGGGGTGGCGACGCAGTTGCTGGAGGCGGTCCGGCCGCGGCTGCAGGTCGACGTACTCGATGCGTGGACGCGGGGAGATGCGTCGGCGAACGACTGGTACCAGCGATCGGGCTTCACGGAGAACTTCCGCTATCTCCATGTCTACAAGTCGCCGCAGGACGATGCTTCCGGCTTCTCGACGCCGGACGGGTTGGGTCAGCCGGTGACTGCTTTCATGCATGCGCCGATTGCTCTTGAGGCTGCGATGCGTGAGCGGTTCTCGCGCGTGCACGTCTGCCGTCAGTACGTTTTGCCGCTATGAACCTGCAGCTTCACGTCGGTTGTGCCCAGTGGACGCATCCCGCTTGGCCGCAACCTTCGCGGGACAAACTGCGTTCGTACGCCTCGTGGTGCAACGCCGTCGAGAGCAACACCACCTTCTACGCAACGCCGTCGCGGTCGACGGTTGCTTCGTGGGCCGCGCAGACCCCGCCCGACTTCCGGTTCGTGGTGAAGCTGCCGCAGGTGATCACCCACGAACGCCGGCTCACGAACGTCGACGCCGAACTGCGGGCCTTCCTCACCGCGATCGAGCCTCTCGGCCCGCGCGACCACGCCGTCTGGATCCAGCTCCCGGCCGCGTTCTCGCCCACCGACCTCGGTGCCCTCGCCGCGTTCCTGCACCAGGCGCCGCGCGACTACAGGTACGCCGTTGAGGTCCGCCACCGCGCCTTCTTCGAGGAAGGTGAGGCCGCCGGGAACCTCGAGCGGGTGCTGGCGCGCGCCGATGCGGAGTGGATCCCCTTCGACACCGGAACGCTCTTTTCCCGCCGCCCGACCAGCTTCGCCGAGCGCGACGCCTGGATGAAGAAGCCCCACGTCGCCCGCCGAACCCGTGCCCTGACCGCCCACCCGATCGTTCGCTACATCGGCCGCGACTCCGTCGACGAAACGGTCGCCGGCTGGACGTACCTCGTCGATCTCGTCGTGACCTGGTTGTCCGAAGGCCGCTCGCCCACGATCTTCCTCCACACCCCCGACAACGCCGAGGCTTTGAACTTGGCCCGCCGCTTCCACGCCACTGTCGCAGCCGCCGTCCCGACCCTCCCCCCACTCCCAGAACCTCCCGAAACCGAACCCCCAACCCTCTTCTAGCCCCACGCCGGTGCGCGCGGGTGGTTATCCACAGGTTTTGGATTGGTCGTGGGAAAGGGGGTTGATCTTCGTATGTTCTCCGCCGACTTCATCACTCGGGAGGACATCTCATGGAGCACCCCATTGGTACGACGGCTGGCACCGTTCGCAGCGCCGAGCGGCAGGCGCGGGCTGACTGGCTGATCACCGAGCTCGGGCGCCTTGCGGCCGACGCTGAAGACCCCCGCGAGCAGGCCCGCTTCCGCCGCACGGCCGACTCGCTTGTCCGGCTGGCGATTGCGTTCCGCTCGTGAGTAGCGTGATCGCGCCGCCTACCACCTATCCCACCTCAGCCGACGAGCTTCTGGCTATGAGTGGGGAGGCTGCTCGCGTTCTCGCCGAGGCCGATCAGTCAGCGTGGAACGGGCGGATCGCCGAGTCCGCCGCCCCGATTCTCGGCCTCGCGCACTGGGACGGGACGCTCTACCTCGATCGCGAATCCATCCTCGACCCCCTGCAGCACATGTACGAGCACGCCGGCGAGGAACGTCCGACCTCCACCCTCGTGATCTACCGCGAGTCTCTCGCGACGCTCCTGCACGAACACGCCCACTTCCTCGGCCCGTTCGGCTCCTCGCAGGAGGCAGCCCGCGAAGCCTTCACGAAACCCGGCAGTCGGCAACTGGAAGAAGGTGTCACCGAAGCCTGGGCGCAGGACCATCTGGACGAGTACATCCACCGCCTAGGCATCGACAAAGTTGCCCCCGGCATCGACTCCGTCCAGGCGAGCGGGTACTACGCCGCCTTCGTCCCCGCCGTCCGCGAACTCACATCCGATCTGGAGTCCCGCAACGACCTACGCCAGGGCGAGGTCCTCGACCTGCTCAACCGCCAGACCGCGGCCAGTCAAATGCCCTTGCTGGTCACACTCGTCTACAACTCGACCCGGCTCCCGGACCTAGAGCCGGCCGGCGACAACACCCGATCCCGCCTCGAGTCCATCCTCCGCTCCGGCCTCGAACACCTCGACAACTACGAACTCGCCCCACCCGACTTCGCCACCACCAACTCCCTGTCCACCGCCGACCAGATCCTCAACCACCTCACCCAAGAGATCCAATCCGCCGAAGCTGCCTACCCCTCCACCCCACCCCGTGCGATCGCCCCACCCCATGCCGACGCCCGCACCCTCCCGCCACCGGTCCCCACTCGCGACGTCCCCTCACCCCACCAAACAGCCCTCTCAGGCCTCATGCCACCGACAACGACCGCCCCACCCGCTGCCACCCACCCATCGCCCGCGCGTAGCAACCATTCATCCGGCTCAAGACAGGCCCTGACCCGCACCGCCTGAGCCCAAGATCCACCATCTGGATCTCGGTCAGTCGATGCCTTCGACGATGCGGAAGTCGCGCTCGACGCCGTCAGCAAGGGCGGCCAGCGCCTCCTGGTAGGCCGCACTCTCGTGCGCCGCGACCGCCTGCTCGAAGCTGTCGAACTCGACCAAGACCGTGCGCTCGGCGATTCCGGCGTCATACGCCACGACCCGACCGCCACGGACGATGGTCCGACCGCCGCCGGCCTGGACGGCTGGGGCGGCCAACTGGTTGTAAGCAGCCAACTTCTCGGGGTCTGAAATGGTGCGGTAGACGCTGACCCAGTAGCCCTTGGGCATGGAACCTCCAGTGTTGGGATGAGTACATCTGACTTACGGGTTGGGAGCTCAGGTTGCGGCTGATTGGAGGAGCTGACGCACAGCTGGGCGACCCTCCTCGTCGAGACGGATGACAAGATGTCGGTTCCACCGCTCGTCGGTACGGGGGTGGTCGGAGCGCCAGTGACACCCGCGGCTGTCCTCCCGGGTGATCGCTGCTGCGACGACCGTTCGCGCCACCGTCGCCAGTGGGCCGTCTCCCGCCGACTCGAGCTCGTCGAGGGCGGTCTGCAATCCGGCGCCGTCGCGGCGGATACCGGCGTGCTCAGTCAGGATCGCCCGGATCCTGTCCGGTTCGCGGTCCTCCCCCAAGGTCAGCCAACTGGGCTGCCCGTACGACGCCGCGGGCAGGTCGAGGGTCAGAGCCGTGGCGACGCGCCGCCCGAAGACCAGGCCTTCGAGCAGGCTGTTGGATGCCAGTCTGTTGGCTCCGTGGACGCCACCGCCCGCGGCCTCGCCGACGGCGTAGAGACCCGGCACATCGGTTGCGCCGTCGCGGTTCGTCCGGATTCCGCCGCACAGGAAGTGTTCGGCCGGGGCTACCGGGATCGGCTCGCTCAGCATGTCGACGCCGATTCGCCGGCAGGACGCCAGGACGGTCGGGAACCGCCGGCGGATGGTGTCCTCCGGGATCGACCGGGCGTCCAGCCACACGTGCTCGCACCCGTCGCGGCGCATCGTCGACTCGATGGCCCGGGCAACGATGTCCCGCGGAGCGAGGTCGGCACGCGGGTGCACGTCGGTCATGATCCTGCGGCCGGCCACGTCACGGAGTACGGCGCCTTCACCGCGGACGGCCTCGGTGACCAAGGGGAGCTGCCCGGTGCTGTCGCCGGTGAAGAGTGCGGTCGGATGGAACTGTACGAACTCCATGTCGACCAGCGACGCCCCGGCCTGCAGCGCCAAGGCGATGCCGTCGCCGCGGACGGTCGACGGATTCGTGCTGGCCAGGTAGGCGTTGCCGATCCCGCCGGTGGCCAGCACGACGGCGCGAGCGTCGATCTGGCTGACGTCCGCGTCCTCCTCGACGAGTACGCCGGCGATCTGTCCGAAGCCCGACTTGATCAGGCCGACGGCCCGTCCTGTCACGGTCCGGACGCCGGCGAGCTGCACTGCCTGGTGGAGCGCGCGATGAACTTCGGCGCCGCTGGCATCGCCGCCGGCATGGACAACCCGGTGGCGATCGTGGCCACCTTCGAGGGTTCTCGACAGCGAACCGTCGCTGTCGCGGTCGAAACGAGCGCCCAGGGCGATCAGTTCGGCCAGGCGCTGTGGACCTTCCTCGACGAGTGCGCGGACAGTGCGCGGGTCGCAGAATCCTGCGCCGGCGATCTCGGTGTCGTGGGCGTGGTCGAGCGGGTCGTCGTCGCCGTACGCAGCGGCGATCCCGCCCTGTGCCCACGGCGTACTCCCGGAACCGGCACTGACAACGAGTACGTTCCGGGTCGCCGCCAGGCCCAGCGCGGCCGACAGACCGGCCGCACCGCTGCCGATGACGACGACATCGGCGGATCGTCTCACCGAACACCACCGGGTTTGCCGATGGCAACCATCCGCTCAACCGACTGCCGGGCACGCTCGGCCACGTCGGGTGGCACTTGGACCTCGTCGCGGCCCTCGCGGAGGCACCGCAGCAGCAGTTCGGGCGTGATCATCTTCATGAAGCGGCACGAGGCCTTCGGGTTCACCGGCCGGAAAGTCGTCCGCTGGTTGACCTTGCGCAACTGATGGAGCATGCCGATCTCCGTCGCGACCAGCGCCGTCTTCGCCGTCATGTCGCGAGCGGCGCCGAGCATCCCGGAGGTGGAGAGAATCCGGGTCCGGTCCGCGGGCAGATCACCGACGCCGGCGAGCCAGATCGCCGAGGACGCGCAGCCGCACTCCGGATGCACCAGAACCTCCGCCGTCGGATCGGCCGCCACCTGAGCCCGCAGATCGGCGGCACTGATCCCGGCGTGGACGTGGCATTCACCCATCCACACGTGGATGTTGTCGCGCCCCGTCTGCCGTCGGACGTGGTTGCCGAGGAACTGGTCGGGCAGGAACAGGATCGGCTGGTCCGCCGGGATCGACTCCACCACGTCCACAGCATTCGACGACGTGCAGCACACGTCGGCTTCCGCCTTGACCGCGGCGCTGGTGTTGACATAGGCAACCACCGCAGCCCCGGGATGCTCGGCCTTCCAGCTCCGCAGCTGATCGGCGTCGATCGTGTCGGCCAGCGAACACCCCGCCTGGGCCGTGGGGATCAGCACGGTCTTGTCCGGACTGAGGAGCTTCGCGGTCTCGGCCATGAAGTGCACGCCGCAGAAGACGATGGTCGATGCGTCGGTACTGGCGGCAAGCCGCGACAGTTCGAGCGAGTCGCCGACGTGATCGGCCACGTCCTGGATCGCGGGGTCCTGATAGTTGTGGGCGAGGACGACCGCGTCCCGCTCGCGGGCCAGGCGTCGCACCTCTCCCGACCAGGTCGTCGCAGTGCTCTGGGTAACGGACATTGTCTGTTCTCTTCCCTCGGTGGTTTTCGCCTGTTAGGCGATAACTAGGGTGACGTTACCATCGGCGACATGCCCGTCGCCAAGAAAAGTGACCCGGTGAACATCCCCAGCTATCCGCACGAGGTGCTGGCCGTGGTGCTTTCCGTCCGTGACGGCAATCTGTGCGTCCTGCTGTGGCGGCGCGGGCAGAGCCCGTTCAGGTATCGCTGGGCGCTGCCCGGGGGTGGCGTGCAGCCCACGGAACGGCTCAGGGAGGCGATCACCGGTCATCTCGCGGCGAAGGTCGATGTGCGTGATGTCGCCCATCTGGAGCAGTTGGCCACCCACAGTGCGATCGATCGAGATCCGCGGGCGCGGGTCCTCGCGACCGCGTACCTCGGGCTCGTTCCGTCCGACGTACAACCGAATCTGCCGGCCGACACGGCCTGGCACCGGGTGGACGAGTTGCCGCCTACGGCGTTCGACCACCACTACTTCATCGACGCGGCCGTGGGGCGGCTCCGGGCGAAGCTCTCGTACACGAACATCGGGTTCGCTCTGGCTCCGGCTGAGTTCACCATTGCCGAGCTACGCGACCTGTTCAGTGCCGCCTTGGGCTATGAGCTCGGCGCGACCAATCTGACCCGAGTTCTGACCCGGCGACAGGTCATCGGCCCGACCGAGCGGACCGCCCGGCCCGGACAGTCCGGCGGGCGCCCCGCCGCGGTCTACAAGTTCGTGGCCCGCGAGTTGACGGTGACCGACCCGTTCGCCGTACTGCGCCCACCTCGATGATCCGGCTCACGGGCTGTGAGTCAGAGGCCGAAGAGGGGGAACAGGGTGGCGCCGTGGAAGGCGACGATTCTGGTGATGCCGTTGGGGGTGATGGTCAGTACGTGTAGGGCGTGTGGCTGGTAGGTGCCGTCCTGGTCGCGCGCGTACACCGCGAAGGCCGGCTGGCCGTTGGCGGAGATGGCGACCAGTTTGGCCGGGCCGATTGTTCGGGTCTGTCTGGCCAGGAAGGCGACGATCGTGTCGCGGCCTTCGAACCAGGTGGCGATCGGCGGCATTTCCCATCGTGCGTCCTCGGTCAGTACCGCGACGAGCTGATCGACATCCGCGGTTTCGAAGGCCTTGGCGTACCGGTCGAGGAGTGCCCGCTGCTGTGGCTCGACAGGTTCGGTGAGGTTGTCTTCGCTGAGCGGGACCTGGGCTCGGGCTCGCTGCAGTGCGCTGTTGACGGCAGCAGTCGTCATCTCCAGCAGTTCCGCGACCTCTGCGGTCCGCCATTGCAGTACGTCGCGCAGGATCAGAACGGCTCGCTGTCGCGGGGGGAGCTGCTGGAGCGCTCCCACCAGGGCGAGCCGCATGGTCTGCCGTTCCACCACGACGGTGGCCGGATCGATCGGTGCGGCGGCGAACAGGAAGTCGGGTATCGGCTGGAGCCACGGTATCTCCGGGGTTCGCTCGACCAGCCTGGCCTGCGGGTCCGACTCGGGGGCGCCGAGATCGGCGGGCAGCGGCCGGCGCCGGCCCCTTTCCAGGGCCTTGAAACACGCCCGTGCCGTGATCCGGTACAGCCAGGTACGCAGCGAAGATCTTCCCTCGAACCGGTCGTAGGCACGCCATGCGTCCAGAAAGACGTCCTGCACCACTTCTTCGGCTTCGTGGACGGAACCGAGCATGCGGTAGCAGTAGGCGAGCAACTCTCGCCTGAACGGTTCGCTCAGCGTTCCGAAATCGCTGCCGGCTTCGGCCATGGTGTGCATGATTCTCCTGTGCGGAGGGAAATTACGCTCGAGTGGTAGTGATGTCGACCATGTCGATGTCGACCAGCACGAGCTGGTCGTCGCCCATGGCGGTGTAGGCCCGTCGAGTGGCCGGGATGATGATGCCGTCGACGTCGCGGTAGTCGGTGGCGTGCAGGTGTGACTCGGTGGCCGGGTCGACGATGTCGATGGCGAAGTCGTGGCGGCGCAGCAGCCCGTCCGGCCCGAAGCAGAACACCTGCTCGCGGGTGTGGGTCTTGACGTGGTCGGGGAAGGTGACCTGCAGCCGTCGCCAGGTCTCACCGTCGGACTCGATGGGCGTGAGCTCTTCGCAAACGAACCCCGGCCAGGTGAACAGGAACGGCGTGTTCAAGTACGTCCACAGTGCTTCCCCGGTGAAGTACGCCAGGTGCAGGTCGTCCCACGGCGTTTGGAACTGGTGGCCGTCGAACGAGCGTTCCGGGTCGTCACGTACGTCGATCACCGTGCCGGCGGGCTGCTCGAGGACGACCCGATCGGGCTGGAAGAGCGACCGTCTGTCTTGACCGACGAAGTCCATGGTCAGCCGTTCCCGGGTGGTGTCTACCTCGAAGTGGACGTCCTTCAGCGCGTCGGCCTTTCCCTTGAGCTGCCAGAAGGCTCCGGTGATGGTGGCGTCCACGCTGATCGCCCGGATCCGATTCCATCGGTCCATACCGCCGTGTGCGGTGACCGCACTCGCGAGTAGATCTTTCATTGCGATGCTCCTCTCATAGGGGCGCCCCGGCCTGGCGGCCGGGGCGCCGTGGTCAGTCGACGATGAGTCCGCCGGTCAGGTTGGCGACGGTTCCGGTCATCGCGGAGGCCTGGTCGGAGGCGAGGAAGACCGCGACCGCCGTGAGTTCGGCCAGTGTCGTGGGGCGTTTGCGGTGGGTCATCGCGGTGACAGCGGCGGTGAATTGGTCTTTCGGGATGCCCATCGCGTCGGCGTGCAGCCCGTACACGACGTCGATGACCGGTGTCTCGACCATGCCTGTGGTGCGCAGGCAGATCGAGCGGACGCCGTACTGCGCCCACTCCGCGGACGCCGCGCGGTTGAGGGCCTCCATTGCCGCCCAGCCGACGCTCATGCCGCCGACCAGCGGCAGGGCCACGCGCGCGGGTTCTGGTGTGTGCATCATGATGACGCCCGATCCGCGCGGGATCATGTGCCGCGCGGCGGACCTCCCGGTCACGAAGTGAGCCTGGGCGTACGTCGTGATCGGTCGGAGGAAGTTGTCGACCGGCAGGTCGGTGAACGGGATCCCCTGCAATCCCTGCGGTGAGATTCCGATCGCGTTGAACGACACGTCGATGCTGCCTGCGCCGGCGACGACGGCGTCGAGGTGTTCGGTGACGGATTTCTCGTCCGTGGCGTCGACCACAGCGGTCTCGACGGCTCCGCCCGCGGCGGAGATTTCCTTGGCGACGGTGGTGACACTGTCGAGATTTCGCCCGGTCAGGAAGACCCGGGCGCCTTCGCGGGCGAACCCGCGGGCGACCGCACCGCCGACTGCTCCACCGCCGCCGTAGACGACGACGTTCTTGTTTTCCAGCAACATTTCCTTCTCTTTCTCGTTGCTCACGCGGGCGCGTGAAGTCCGCGCCCGGGTCAGCTCGAATGCCTCCTACTCATACGGAGGCGATCGCAGAGCGAAAGTCATCGGCGCAGACGGGTTGAGGTGGGTACGGTGGCGGGCGTTGGCGTGGACGGGACCGGAGGTTGGTTGTGGAGTTCTTGGGTGAGGGTGCTGGGATCGCTTCGGGGTTGGTGGAGCTCAGGCGGGTGTTGCATCGAGAGCCTGAAGTTGGGCTGGAGTTGCCACAGACGCAGCAAGTGGTGATGGATGCGCTGGCAGGGCTACCGCTGGAGATCAGCACCGGTCGTGAGGTGACGTCCGTGGTGGCGGTACTGCGGGGTGGCGCGCCGGGGCCGACCGTGTTGCTCCGGGGTGACATGGATGCGTTGCCGGTCGTCGAGGAGACGGGCCTGGAGTACGCGGCGGAGAACGGGAACATGCATGCCTGCGGCCACGACCTGCACACCGCCGGCCTGGTCGGGGCGGCCCAGTTGCTGAGCGCTCATCGCGAGGAGCTGCGGGGGAACGTGATCTTCATGTTCCAGCCCGGTGAGGAAGGCCGCGGCGGAGCGGGATACATGCTGCGGGAAGGACTGCTGCAGGCGACGGGCGACAAGCCGATCGCCGCGTACGCCCTGCACGTCTGGGCGCAGGCGGTGAAGGGGCTGTTCCAGATGCGGCCGGGCACGATGATGGCGAGCTCGAACCAGTTGCACATCACGGTGCGCGGGCGGGGTGGGCACGGGTCGATGCCGGATACGACGGTCGACCCGGTGCCGGTGGTGGCGGAGCTGGTGCTTGCGTTGCAGACCTACGCGACGCGACGGGTGAACGTATTCGATCCAGTAGTGATCACCGTGACGCAGCTCGAGGCGGGGGTCGCGATCAACGTCATCCCGAACACGGCTCGCCTCGGTGCGACAGTGCGGACGTTGTCGGATGCAACGCTCGACCAACTGACCCGCGAGCTGCCGGCCCTGGCGGAGCGGATCGCGGCCGCACACGGGTGCACGGTCGACGCGCGGCTCAACCCGCAGTACCCGGTGACGACGAACGACGCCGGGCGTACGGCGGAGACGACGGCGGTCCTCAGTGCGCTGTTCGGCGCGGACCGGGTCGAGGCGCTGCCGAACCCGTTGATGGGGGCCGAGGACTTCTCGATGGTGCTCAAGGAGGTACCCGGGACGTTCGCGATGTTCGGTGCGCGACCGGACGACGTCTCCGCGGAGGAGGCGCCGTCGAACCATTCGAGCATCGTGCGGTTCGACGACGCCGTCCTCGGCGACCAGGCGGCCGCGCTGGCGGAGCTCGCCGTACAGCATCTGGTTCCGGCGTAGGCAAAGCCTGTGGCTGGTCAGTCCGCCAGAGGCCGACCAGCCACAGGGTTCAGGAGGGCGAGATGCCGAGGGTGTAAGCGCCGCGGCTGCCGTACGTCGAGTATCCGGTGTTCAGAGGGTCGCCGTAACCCACGTTGTCGATCCGCAGGTAGTACGTACCCGGCTGGAGGCTGCCGCTAACACTCGCACCGAGACCCGTCGGCGTACCGGCGTCGCTCTGGCCGGAGGCCGGGTCGTTCGACGCGACGACCGCGCCCGAGCCGTCCAGCAGGTCAAGCTTCATGTCCAGGTCTCCGCCGGTCGGAGCAGGGCTGACCGTCGCGGTGTAGTTGCCGGCGGCACTGACGTCGACGCGGTACACGTCGGTGTCGTCCTCGGCAGCGATGATCCCAGATGCCGGCGCACCAACCGTGAGCGCTGCAGCGTCGGCGGTCGTGTCGCCGGCTTCGTCAGCGCGCAGGGCCAGGCCGTGAGTACCGACGACCGCGTAGTCGTCTTCCTTGTTGTTCGCGTCGGCGTACTCGCCTTTGCTCCACTGGCTGATGCCGCGGTAGTACCCGACGCCCATGATCGGCGCCCACGCGCCATGACCCTCGTAGTACCCGACGGTCGAGGTCCCGTCGTGCGAGAGGCCGACGTTGTGGCCGGCCTCGTGCGCCGCTGCCTCGGCTAGATTCTTAGCCCCGGTACCGACGCCCTTCGTGAACACGAGCGCCGGCTGGTAGTAGTCGTGCTGGCTCGTGCTGTCGTAGACACCGACGTACGCGACCCCGCCACAACCGCAGCCGGACTGGTACCAGGTGTCCGGATCGATCAGCACCCGCGTGCCGTACTGCTCGTCCGATGCACCCGACCGGTCGATCGCGGACTGCGGCGGCTCCTGCGTCGTCACGTCGACGTCGAAGGTCGCGTAGTCCTCGGCCACCCGAGCCCATACCTCGTGTACGACGTCCTGCTCGGCGGTGCTGTAGTTCGCCGGGTCACCGTCGGTGTCGTACGCCGAGACGTTCACCGGGTCGATGCCCTTCGACGCGTTCCACGCCGTACCGGTGATGGTGTGGCCGTCGAAGTCCAGGTAGATGACGCGGTTCGAACCCGGCTTGCTGTGCAGCTCGAACGCCGGACCGGTCGCACCCGCGGCGGCTGTGCGCGCCCAGCGAGGCGATGCCTCGGGAGCCTTCTGCGTAGCGGTCAGGCCGGGCTCGCGGAAGAACAGTTTGCTGTCGGCATCGAGCCACGCGGTCTTGTCGGTGGCAAGGATCTGCCGCAGCTGGTCCACGGGCATCCGGTTGTGGTCGGCAACTTCAGCGAGCCGCGACTGGACCTTGCCGAGAGCAGCGCCACCCGCCAGCGGCTGCGAGAGCAGTTGGTCGATCGGTGTTTGCTGGGCGTCGGCCTGGTTGCCGAGCGCGACGGCCAGCCCTCCAAAGACAACAGCACCGGCGCATGCGAGCGCGCCGGCACGGCGGAAGTTTGTCACTCGGAATCCTCCTCACAGGATTCCCCCCGGGCGTTTGGGCGGTTCCCCCCACAAGAACCCGAGGCCGTCGATCTCGGTGGGAACGACGGCCCCGGGCAGCTCAGGTGTCAGCCGGCCGTGACGCGGACCGAGTAGGCGCCGCGGCTGCCGTACGTCGAGTAGCCGGTGTTCAACGGGTTGCCGTAGCCGACGTTCTCGACTCGCAGGTAGTAGCGGCCCGCGGCGACCTGACGGCTGATGCTCGCGCCCAGACCGGTCGGCGTGGCCGCGCTCGACTGCCCGGACGCCGGGTCGGCGGTCGCGACGACCGCGCCGGACGAGTTCAGCAGCTGGAGCTTGATGTCCAGGTCCGCACCGGAGGCGGCCGCCGAAGCAGCGAAGGTGAACGTGCCGGCCGAGACGTCGATCCGGAAGGTGTCGACGTCGGAGTCGTTCGCGTAGATGCCCTTGACGCTGGTGCCGAGTGTGAGGGCCGTTGCGTCACCTGTGCCGTTGCCGTGGTCGTCGGCCCGCAGCGCCAGCCCGTTCTGGCCGATCACCGCGAAGTCGTCTTCCTTGTTGTTGGCGCCGGAGTACTCGCCCTTGCTCCACTGGCTGATCGCCTTGGAGTAGCCGACGCCCATGATCGGCGCCCACGCACCATGACCCGCGTAGTACCCGACAGACGCCGTACCGTCATGCGACAGACCGACGTTGTGACCGGCCTCGTGAGCTGCGGCTTCGGCGATGTTCTTCGCACCGGTACCGACGCCCTTCGTGAACACGAGCGCCGGTTGGTAGTACGCGTGCTGGCTCGTGCTGTCGTACACCCCGACGTACGCGACCCCGCCGCACCCGCAGCCGGACTGGTACCACGTAGTCGGATCGATCAGCACCCGCGTCCCGTACTGCTGGTCAGACGCACCGGACCGGTCGATCGCCGCAGCAGTCGGCTGCTGCGTGGTCACGTCCACGTCAAACGGCGCGTAGTCCTCGGCAACCCTGGCCCACACATCCCGTACGACGTCCTGCTCAGCGGTGCTGTAGCTCGCCGGATTCCCATCGGTGTCGTACGGCGTGACGTTCACGCTGGCAGGCTTCCCGCCGATGTTCCACGCCGTACCCGTGATCGTCTGGCCGTCGAAGTCGAGGTAGATCACCCGGTTCGAACCGGGCTTACTGTGCAGCTCGAAGGCCGGACCGGTCGCAGCGGCGACCGCGTGAGTGGCCCAACGCGGGGACGGCGCGGCGGCGGACTTGCGCTCGGCGGCGGTGGCGACCGGCTCGCGGTAGAAGAGCTTGCCGCCGCGATCCAGCCAGGCGGTCTTGTCGGTGGCGAGAATCTGCTCGAGCTGCGCGGCGGGAAGACCGCTGCGTGCGGCGACTTCGCCGAGCCGGGACTGGACCCGGCCGAGTGCGGCCTTGCCCTGCAGCTCCTGGCTGAGCAGTTGGTCGATGGGGAGCGGGGCGGGTTGGTTGGCATCGGCCTGGTTGCTGACGACGACGGCCAAGGCTCCGAAGACAACAGCACCGGCGACGGCGAGAGCACCGATCCGGCGGGGGCGGGTGTGCATCTTTGGGGTCCTCCTCAAGGACTCCTGGGGCGGCCTCACATCTCGTGCGTGGGCACGCACTGTGCGTAGCCTGCCCGAAGGTCCCCACCTCTGTATAGATTCGTCTCGGTATTTAACGCCGACTTGGGAGGGGCCTCCGATGCGCTACATGATGATTTTCAAGGCCAGCGAGGAGTCCGAAGCGGGAGAGCTGCCGGGCGAGGAGAGCCTGACCGCCATGGGCCTGGTGATGGCCGAGATGGCGGACAAGGGTGTCCTGCTCGCGGGTGACGGCCTGCTGCCGAGCTCGAAGGGTTTCCGGCTCGCGTTCGACGACGACAAGCAGCGCCGGGTGCTCGACGGCCCGTTCGCCGAGACCAAGGAGCTGATCGCCGGGTTCTGCCTGATCGAGGTCGCGTCCCGGGAGGAAGCGATCGAGTGGGGCTGGCGCTGCGTGGCGGCGGACGGCCGCACCGACGGCCAGCTGGAGATCCGGAAGGTCGCGAGCCCCGAGGACTTCGGCGACAACTTCACCCCGGAGGCGCAGGCCCGCGAGGGTGCGACGTTCCTGAAGGCCGCCGAGAACCTTCAGAAGAGCAACACCTGACGGATCGACGTCCCCGCGGCGAGGTCGTCGAAGGCCTGGTTGAGGTCGTCGAGCCCGACCGTCGCGGTCAGTAGCCGGTCGACCGGGAGCCGGCCGGCTTGGTACAAGGCGACGTACCGCGGGATGTCGCGCGTCGGCACCGACGAGCCGAGGTACGAGCCCTTCACCGTGCGTTCCTCGGCGACCAGGCTGACCGCGGGAACGCTGAAGGACTGCGATGGGTGCGGCAAGCCGACCGTGACCGTGGTCCCGCCGCGGCGCGTGGCGGCGTACGCCTGCTCGAGCACCTTCGCGCTCCCGACCGTCTCGAACGCGTAGTCGGCCCCGCCCGCCGTCGCCTCCCGCACCTGCTCGACGGCGTCCGCGTCCCGGGCATCCACAACAGCCGTTGCCCCGAGCTCCCGCGCCAACGACAGCTTCGACGGTACGACGTCCACCGCGACGATCGGATGTGCTCCGACCAGGACGGCGCCGAGCAACGCCGACAGTCCGACGCCGCCCAACCCGAAGACGACCGCACTACGGCCGGCCCGGACCTGCGCTGTATTTACTACCGCACCCACGCCGGTCATGACCGCACACCCGAAGAGCGCGGCGATCTCAGGCGGCAGCGACGGATCGATCTTCACCGCCGAATGCGCGGAGATCACTGCATGATCCGCAAACCCAGACACACCCAGATGGTGGTGCACGTCGGTCAGGCGGCGAGTGCCGCTCAGCAGCGTGCCGGCGACGTTCGCGGCAGCGCCCGGCTCACACAGCGCGGCGCGGCCCTCGGCACAGGGAGCGCAGTTGCCGCAGGACGGTACGAAGGCGCAGACCACCGTGTCGCCCGGCGCGAAGCCGGGAGCCTCCGACGCCACAACCTCGCCCGTGGCCTCATGACCGAGCAGCATCGGCATCACCCGCGGCCGCGACCCGTCGATCACCGACAGATCCGAATGACACAGCCCGGCAGCCCGGATCCGGACCAGCAACTCCCCAGGATCGGGCGGCGCCAGCTCAACCTCTTCGATCCGCAGCGGTCGCGACTCGGCGTACGGCGCCGGCAGACCCATCTCCCGCAGTACGGCGCCACGCACGATCATCCCGTGATCCCTTCGAGTGCCTCGCGGATCCGGTCCGGAACCGGCACCGGGCGGCGATCCTCCCGCGCGACGAAGACGTGCACGAACCGCCCGGTCGCGGCCGGCTCGTCCGATCCCTCGCGGAACAGGCCGATCTCGTACCGCACGCTGGAGTTACCCAGCTGACCGCAGCGCAACCCCGCGTCGACCACGCCAGGAAACTCGAGCGGCTGCTTGAACGTGCACTGCGAGTCCACGCACAACCCGATCACGTCGCCGCCGTGGATGTCGAGACCGCCCGAGCGGATCAGGAAGTCGTTGATCACGGTGTCGAAGAAGCTGTAGTACTCGACGTTGTTGACGTGCCCGTAGACGTCGTTGTCCTTCCACCGCAGCGTGATCGCCAGGTGGTGCGGATACGAGCTGCGGCTCACGGCTTCCGGCCGACACCCACCCAGAGGCTGCACATGATGTCGGTGAACTCGCCCTTGTCGACCAGGCGGTTGGTCTCCGCGTCGGGGAACCAGCGGAACGGCGAGACGACGCCGGGCTCGATCAGCTCGGTGCCCTCGAAGAAGCGGGTGACCTCTTCCTTCGAGCGGACCTGCGCGTCACCGCCGTCGGCCTTGTAGACCACCATCGCCCGCTCCCACAGCTCCGGCGCGAAGTCCGGGGTGCAGTGCGAGAAGATCAGCAGCGATCCCGGCGCCAGCGGCTCGACCAGCTGGCGGACCAGGTCGTACGGCTTCAGGGCGTCGGGCAGGTAGTGGAAGACGCCGACGATACTGAGCGCGACCGGCTTGCTGAAGTCGATGAGCTCCTTGACCTCGTCGGAGTTCAGGATCGCCTGCGGGTCGGTGACGTCGGCCTCGAGGTACGCCGTCTTGCCCTCGGGCTTGCTCACCAGCAGCGCGCGGGAGTGCGCGAGCACGATCGGGTCGTTGTCGGCGTACACGACGTGCGCGGCCGGGGTGATCTCCTGGACCACCTCGTGCAGGTTCGGGCTGGTGGGGATGCCGGTGCCGACGTCGAGGAACTGGGTGATGCCCTGCTCGGCGGCGTACTTCGCGGCCCGGTGCATCCACATCCGGTTCGACAGGGCGGCGGTGCGGAAGCCCGGGAACGCCTGCAGCAGGTGCTCGGCAGCCTGCCGGTCGATCGCGAAGTTGTCCTTCCCACCCAGGAAGTAGTCGTACACCCGGGCGCCGTGCGGCCGGTCGAGCTTCAGCTGCTCGTACATCCGCGCGTCGACGTCAGCATCCTGCGAGTCAGCCATGAAAATCCCATCCGCGTCGCGGCTCAGAACCGAAGATCCATCGTAACGGGTGCACAACGGACTGTGACACCGGCAGAACGACACTATCGTCCGAGGGCTTCACCGCGATCAGGTCCCGGTGGCCTTTACACAGGATTGAATTCCCGTCCGGTATTTCACCGTGGTGGACTGTCTCCTACACATGAGGGGGCGACATGGGTGATGTGATTCAAGGACGGCAGACAGCGGCGTACGACGGTCAGGTGGTCGTGTTCCTGATCGGGATGCGGGTCAACTCCGTGCTCAAGCTGCGCGAGTGGCTGCCGGTGGCGCGGGCGATGGGTCCGATGCTGCGAGAGCTGTCGAAGGACAAGGCGAGCGGGCTGCTCGGGTTCCGCACGCTGCCGACGTGGCGCGGGATCACGTTGATCCAGTACTGGGAATCGGTGGAGAAGCTCCAGGCGTTCGCGAGCGACACCGGGCGGACGCACCGGCCGGCGTGGGTCGACTTCTTCCGCAACTCGTTCAAGGGCGGCGCGGTCGGCATCTGGCACGAGACGTACGTCGTCCCGGCCGGCCATACCGAAACCATCTACGGCAACATGCCGCTGCTCGGCCTGGGCCGGGTCGAGGGCGTCGAGCCGGTCGGCAAGCGCGGAGACTCGGCGGCTGAGCGCTTGGGCCACTAGACATATCCGCCGGTTACAGTGCAGGCGTGCGGTTCATCCGGGATTTGTGGACGCTGCTGCAGCGCCGCGATTTCCGGCGGCTGTTCGCGGTGCGGTTGACGTCGCAGTTCGGCGATGGCGTGTTCCAGGTCGCGCTGGCGTCGTACGTGCTGTTCTCGCCGGAGCGGGCGCCGGACGCGGCCGCGATCGCCGGGCTGTTCGCGGTCGCCCTGCTGCCGTACTCCGTCCTCGGCCCGTTCACCGGAGTACTCCTGGACCGGTGGTCGCGCCGGCAGATCCTGTTCGCCGCGAACCTGACCCGGGCTGTGCTCGTCATCGGAGTCGGCGCGATCGTCGCGGCCGACAGCGCGGGCCCACTGTTCTATCTCGCCGTACTGCTCACCTTGGGTGTGAACCGCTTCCTGCTGTCCGGACTCTCCGCAGGCCTCCCGCACGTCGTCGAGCGCGACGAGCTGGTGATGGCCAACGCGGTCACCCCGACCTGCGGTACGGCGCTGTTCCTGATCGGGGGCGGCGTCGGGGCGGGCGTGAAGCTCATCGCCGACTCGGATCTGGCCGTACTCGGGCTCACGGTCGTGATCTACACCAGCGCCGCGTTCCTCGCGCTCCGGCTGCGGCGAGACCAGCTCGGTCCGGACCTGAACGGCGACGAGCCGGGCATCCTCGAAGCGGTCGGCAGCATCACAGCCGGACTGATCGACGGCGGCCGGCACCTAAAGGAGCGCAGGCAGGCGGCCCTCGGGCTGGCCGCGATCGGTTCACTGCGGTTCTTCTTCGGGCTGATGACGGTCGCGATGATCCTGCTCTACCGCAACTACTTCTACGGTCCCGGTCAGCTCAACCAGGCGTTCGGCGCGCTGGCCATCGCGACCGGCGCGGTCGGCGCCGGCCTGTTCCTCGCCGCCCTGGTCACCCCGTGGGCCACTCGCCGGATGACGCTGCGGCAATGGATCACGGTGCTGTTCCTGGCCGCCGCGGTGGTGAGCGCCGTACCGATCGGGTTCTACACCAAGCCGGCGATGGTGGTCGGCGGCTTCCTGACCGGGTTCTGCGCGCAGGGCGTGAAGATCAGCGTCGACACCCTCGTGCAGACACGTGTCGACGACGTGTACCGCGGCCGGGTGTTCTCGCTCTACGACATGATCTTCAATGTCGGGCAGGTCTCCGCGGCCGCACTCGGCGCGGCGATCCTGCCCGACAACGGGAAGTCCTACCCGGTGCTCGCCCTGATCGTGGTCGGTTTCGCCGTCACTGCTCTGCTCTACTCACGTGCCTCGAAGCGCAGTGATGGGTTGGATGGCGGAGGCCTTCCAGGCGGGGTACGTACCGGCGACCAGCCCGATGAACGCACCCAGCAGGGGCGACCCGAACGCCAGCCGGTTGTCGAGGATCGGGGTCCAGTCCCGGATCCATGAGACGGCAACGGTGAGGATGACACCGACCGCCGTACCGAGCAATCCGCCGAGGAAACCGACGATCACGCTCTCCACCAGGAACTGAACGGCGATATGTCTTCGTGCCGCGCCCAGCGCTCTTCGCAGCCCGATCTCGGAGATCCGTTCCAGCACTGACAGCAGCGTGACGTTCGCGATGCCGAGCCCGCCGACCAGGAGGGCGACGGCGCCGAGCAGCAGGAACAACGCGTTCAGATCGCCCTCGACCCCCTTGCGTACGGCGCCCTGCTTCGGCGGAGCGTCGACGACGAGGGTGCTCGGGTTGTTCGGCTCGATCGCGATCGGCGCCTGCTCTGCGATCAACTGTGCCGCGCCGACCGCAGTACGGATCTCGACCGCGTCCGGGGACTGCAGGTTGTAGGCCTCTCGGGCCGCACCGTTCGGCATGATCACGGCGTCGTTGAGCTCGGCGCGACCGCTGACCGAATCGAGGATGCCGATCACCGTGTACGGCTCGTCGCCGATGAACACAGCCGGCTGCGAGTCGACCCGGTTGATACCGAGCCGCTCGGCAGCATGCTTGCCCAGGACAACTACCTTGTCGGCGCGCTGGTCGTGGCCGGCGTCGAAGAACCGTCCCGTCTGCAACACCGCGCGTACGGCGTCCCACAGCCCGGCCGAGCCGGCCATCACCTGCAGAGCCTTCCCAGCACCGGTGTCGAGGCCGGTCACGTTCTGGACCAGGTCGTCGCCGATCTGCAGATTGCTGACGGTGCCGGCCGCGTCCACACCGTTCAGCCGCTTGATCCGGTCGGGTGCATCCCATGGCAGTTGAGTGGCCGCTTCGCCTTCCTGCCCACCCTTGTCATCGGGCTGCACGACCACTCGAGTCGCCACCGCCAGGTCGAACCGCTGAGTGATCTGCCCGGCCGCTGTCTGACCCAGCCCCACAGTTCCTACTAGGGCAGCGACTCCGAGCACAGTGCCCAGAGTCGTCAGGATCAGCCGGGTAGGACGGGCAGCGACACCAGCCAACGCCTCGTCGAGCAGATCTCGTACCGCGGGACGAGATCTGGTACGACGGCGTCGCCGGGAGGTGGACGGCCCGCCGGCGGGATCCGGGGGGCCTGCTTGGGTTACCACTGGAGGGTTCCGTCGACGATGCGGACCTGACGCTGGGCGCGGCGACTGACATGGTCGTCGTGAGTGATGACCGCCAGCGTCATGCCTTCGGAATGCAGTTCGTCGAACACTTCGAGGATCGCCTCCGCGTTGGCGCTGTCGAGGTTGCCGGTGGGTTCGTCCGCGAGCAGCAGGCTCGGCTCCGCGACCAGGGCCCGCGCGATCGCGACCCGCTGCCGCTCACCGCCGGAGAGCGTGGTCGGCGCGAACTCCATCCGGTGCGCCAGCCCGACCCGCTCCAACGCGACCCGGGCCCGCGCCATCCGCTCCTTCCGCGGCACCCCGACGTACACCATCGACAGCGCGACGTTCTCCAGTACGGTCCGATGGTCGAGCAGATGGAACGACTGGAACACGAACCCGATCCGCTCCCCCCGCAGTACGGCGCGACGCCGCTCCCGCAGGCTCATCGTGTCCACGCCGTCGAGCCGGTAGACCCCGTCGGTCGGGTTGTCCAACAGCCCGAGCAGATGCAGCAGCGTGGACTTGCCCGACCCGGACGGGCCGACGATCGACAGGTACTCCCCCGGCCCGATGGTCAGGTCGACCTCTCTGATGGCCTGTACTTCGGGCGGCCCCGGGAAGAACCGCCGTACGCCGATCATCTCGACGACCGGTGCCGGCAAGGCAACAGCAGTGGCACTCACTTCCCGACCACCACCTGGTCGCCCTCGGACAACTTCGCGTCGCCCTTCGGCGTGACCTGCGCGAACCCGTCCGCGGACAGCCCGACCGTGACCGGGACCAGGTCCACCTGACCGTTCCGCAGTACCTCGACCCGCGAGCTGCCGTCCGACCCGGACGACAATGCGGCCAGGGGTACGGCGAGAACCTTGCCGGCCGTGCTCTTCACAGGGATCGTCACCCGGACGTTCGCGTCCCGCAGCAGGGCGAGCTGACTCGCGGTGAGCGAGTTCGGCCCGACCACGACGTCGTACTGGCTGCCGTTCTTCGTGACCCGGCGGACCTTGGCCGGGATCGCCGTACCGTCGAGGTCGAGGGACGCCGCCATACCGGCCTTCAGCCGCTGCGCCGTCTCCGCGTCGACCTTCAACGTCACGACCAGCGATGCGCCACTGGCCGACATCACCACGCCGTTCACCGTGCCGCCTCGCTCGACCTTCACGTCGTCAACCCGGCGCGGCAGGGTCTTCACGTAGACCACCTCGGACACCGGCAGCGGCGTACCGGCCTTGAACTCGGCCTCGCTCCGCGCGTCCTGGGCGTCGGCGAGGTTCGCCTCGGCGTCGTCGACGGCTCCCTGCTGCACCGACGTGTCCTTCGCCTTCGCATCCTTCGCCGCCTTGAGTTGCGCCTGTGCCTGGCGGAGCGCCTTCTTCGCCGCGTCCACCTGCTTCTTCGCGGCGTCGACCTCCTGCGTGAGCTGCTTGTCGGCCTCCGGCGCGTCGTACCCGGCGTTGTCGTACAACCGCTCCACGGCGGCCGAGGTGTCGAGGTCGTACTCGTCGTCGACCGTCCCCGGGTCGAGCCCGAGCCGGTCCAGCGTCTGCTCCAGCTGCAGCACGTCCGGTCCCTTGCTCCCCGGCGACAGGGACCGGTACATCGGCAGTACGCCGGCCAGCCCGATCACGGGCCGGCCGGTGATCTCGAGCAGCGCCTTGCCCTCGGTGATTGTCGAACCCACGGCCGGCACCTTCCCGGTCACGACCGGTGGCGTCTGGAGCCCGCTGGTCTCGACCCGGATGTTCACCGCGCCGTCGAACGAGGCGTCACCGCGCCCGACCGCCTTGCTGGACAGAGCCTTCTTCGCCACCGGCACCGTGATCTGGGACGCCTTCGGTGGCGCGGTCTTCGCGGCCGCGTCCTCCGGCGAGCTGATCCGGCTGCCCGCGGCCACGCCGACCCCGAGCGAGACCACGGCCACGCCTGCCACGCTGACGAGCACGCGGCGCCGGGACTTGGGTCGAGCGTTCACCGGTTCGCCATTTCGTCGCGGTACGACTCGAGCTCGGTCTTGTGCTGGTCGACGAACTCCTTCTCCGCCTCGTACTGCACCTTCTTGTAGGCGTCGTCGTACACCTTGGCCTTGCACTGCTGGTCCGCCTTGGCGAGGTCGATCTCGAACTTGCGCAGGTCGGCCAGCTTCGTCGCGTCGACCTTGTCGAACGACGGCGGACCAGTGATCGTCTTGGCCGGTCCGCCCTTGGCCGGCGGCTTGTTCCCGGTCAGCGCGTCGAGCTTCTGCTGGACCTGGTTGCGCGGGTCGTCGGTCTTCTTGAAGCCGGCATGGCCCGCGTCGGCCAGGCAGTCGGACCAGGCAGTGGTCGCGTCCACAACCCGCTGGTCGGAGTCGATCCGCTTCTGCAGTGCCTCGATGTCCTTGAACAGGCTGTCGAACTTCTTGAAGCTGGCGGTCCGGTCCTCGCCCTTGCCGTAGACCTGCTCGACTGCTTTGCCGCGGCAGCCCAGGTCCGTCGAACCGCTCGTGCTCGGGCCGCCCTTGCCGCCGCCCTGGATCACGACGGTGCCGTTGCTGGTCGCGTTCGGTCCGTTCAGCGTCTTGTCGTACGCCTTCTGCGCGGTCGGGGAGAGCGCGTTGCGGATCTTCGTGTTCGGGTTCGAGGTCTCGTCGTCTCCGGCCTTGGACCAGTCGATCGTGCTGATGCCGTACCCGTACTGCTCGGCGAACTTGTCCGGCGGCAGGTTGAACGCGTCGGCGAACTTGCTCTTCGCGTTCTGCTCCGGCGGCACGGCGACATAGTCGAAACCGGCCGCCTTCATGCAGGTCGCGGTGGCGTCCTCGACCTTGCGCTGCTTGGCCAACTCCTCCTCGCTCGGCTGCTGCGCGCCGCCGGCCCGGACCGCGACCCGGAACCCACCGCCACCGGACCCACTGACGAAGCCCTCGCCCATGTACTCCGCGAGCGGGCTCTTGTCGCTGTTCTGGTCCTCGGACGCGGCCGGGCTCTGATTGTTTCCACATCCGGCGAGCGCCAGGATCGCCACCAGGGTGAGTGCTTTTCGCGAGGTCTTCATGGCCAGTGAGCGTGCCGTCGCGGCGGTGAAGAAGCTGTGAAGGACCGGTTTGCACCCGATGCTCTCAGCCGATCTTCATCGGATTCTCATCAACTTCGGGGACATTGAGGGCTATGCCAGCGCGGATCTTGGTCGCCGAAGACGACCTGAAGCAGGCCGAGCTGATCCGGCGGTATCTCGAGCGGGAGGGGCACCTGACCGTCGTCGTCCACGACGGCCGGGCCGCGATCGACGAGGCCCGCCGGCGCAGCCCGGACCTGCTGGTGCTCGACGTGATGATGCCGAAGGTCGACGGCCTCGACGTCTGCCGGATCCTGCGGGCCGACGCCTCGAACGGTCTGGAGGTGCCGATCATCATGCTGACGGCCCGGGCCACCGAGGACGACCTGCTGCTCGGGCTCGACCTGGGCGCGGACGACTACCTGACCAAGCCGTACAACCCGCGCGAGCTGGTCGCCCGGGTCCGGACGGTACTGCGCCGGACCCGGAGCCGCGCCGAGGGTGAGGTGTACCGCGTCGGCGAGCTGGAGATCGACCCGAGCCGGCACGAGGTCCGGCTGGCCGGGAAGCTGATCGACCTGACACCGGCCGAGTTCAAGATCCTCGCCTGCCTGGCCGCGTCGCCCGGGCGGGCGTTCTCCCGGCAGCAGTTGCTCGAGCACGCGTTCGGCTTCGACCACTACGTGTTCGACCGGACCGTCGACGTTCACATGATGAACCTGCGGAAGAAGATCGAGCCGGCGCCCGGCGTACCGACGTACCTGAAGACCGTGTACGGCGTGGGTTACAAGCTCGCGGACAAGGTGGTCAGCCATGCGTCGTAGCGTGCTCGTCCGGTTCCTCGGACTGTCGCTCGCGGTCGCGCTCGGCGCGGTGATCGCGACCGCGCTGATCGCGACGTACAGCACGTCGGAGAAGCTGCAGGGCGAGATCGACGCGAACACCGGGCAGCTCCAGGTCGACGGCGAGATCTACGGCGAGTTGTCGCAGTACGCCTCGGACCATCCGACCTGGTCCGGCGTGGACAAACTGGTGCACGACCTGGCCGGGAAGCTCGGCCGCCGGATCGCCGTCACCTCCGAGGACGGCTCGGTGATCGCGGACTCGGCGCGGATGCTCGGCGCCGCGCCCGAGCTCCCATCGGTGCCAGCGGCAACCATCGACGCCCGGAACGAAGGCGTCGCGAAGATGTCCGTGTACGCCGCCCGTAAGACGCTGACCGGCGGTCAGGCGAGTGGCTTTGTCGCGACCGCGGCGGTCCCACCCTTCGTCTCCTCCCCCGACTGGGGGATGACCGACGAGGAGAAGCAGCAACGCCAGCGGCTGGGCCGGCAGGCGGTGGACTGCTACAACGCCAAGGGCATGTCCGCGACCCTCGCAGTGGCGGGCGGCAACGTCCCGCAGGTGATGGTCGAGTCGACGCAGTCGCTGGCCGGCGTCCGCGTGATGCAGAAGCCAGGCACGGCCGCGAAGGACGACACCTGCACGCCACCGGGGATGAACGCCCCGAGCGCCAAGGCCAAGATCGTGAACGACGACGAGATCCGCCGGGCGACCGCCTGCCTGGATGCGGCGAAGATCAACTACACGATCAACGACTTCGAGGGCCTGAAGTCGGTCGAGCCCAAGACCAAGGGTGAGTTCACCGACAAGTTCGTCGACTGCACCACCCAGGCCCGCGTCCAGGCGTTGACGCCGTACGTCGCTCCGCAGGCGAACCTGTACCTGGGGGCGAAGAGCACGTTCAACGTGTTCTCCGGTGAAGGACTGCTGCGGACGGCGGCGACCGCGCTCGGCGTACTGCTGATCGCGGCGTTGGTGATGATCTTTACCGGCCGCCGGCTGGTCCGCCCGATCGTGGCGCTGACCGGGGCGGCGCAGCGGATGCGGAACGGCGATCACGCGGCGCGGGTGCCGGTCAGCGGGAAGGACGAGGTGTCCCGGCTCGGGCACGCGTTCAACCAGATGGCCGAAGCCATCCAGCGGCACGACTTCCAGCGGAAGGCGATGGTCAGCGACGTCGCGCACGAGCTGCGTACGCCGCTGGCCAACATCAAAGGCTACCTGGTCGCGTCCGAGGACGGCGTGGTGCCGCTCGACCACGAGCTCGTCACGTCACTGCTCGAGGAGACCGGACTGCTCGAACACCTGGTCGCCGATCTCCAGGACCTGGCCCTCGCGGACGCCGGCATGCTCCGGCTGCACCCCGCTCCCCGCGATCTGTCCGAGCTCGCCCAGCAGGTCGTCTCCGCCCAGCGGCCCGCGGCCGAAACCGCCGGCGTCACGCTGACCGCGCACGCCCCGGAGCCCGCGATCGCGACGGTCGACAGCGCGCGCATCCGGCAAGCCCTCGGCAACCTGGTCTCGAACGCGATCCGCTACACCCCACCCGGTGGCGACGTGCTGGTCGGCGTACGGCGGGTGGACGACGGCTACAACCTGACCGTCACGGACAACGGCAGCGGGATCGCCGAGGAGCACCTGCCGCATCTGTTCGACCGCTTCTACCGGGCCGAGCATTCCCGCAGCCGGATCACCGGCGGTAGTGGACTCGGGCTCGCGATCACGAAGCACCTGGTCGAAGCCCACCACGGCCGCATCAGCGTGACGAGCCGCCTGGGCTCCGGGTCCACCTTCACGTTGTGGATCCCAGGAGTGCCACACTGACGGCGTGACTCAGCCTCCGAACCAAGGGCCGACCAGTGGCTGGCAGCAACAACCTGGGCAGCCCGGTCCCGGCTACACGCCGATGCAGTCCGGGTACGGTCCTGGATCGACGCAACCGCCGTACACCGGTTTCGGACCAGGCGGGCCGCGGCGTCCGCGGATACCGCTGTACCTCGTGGTGGCGATCGCCGGCGTACTCGTGCTGGTCGGCGTCGTCGCGCTGATCGTCCCAGGGCTCATGGGCGGTGACGACGACCAGAGCGGACCGACCGCGCCGTCCCCCGTAGGGCGCCAAGTGACCTCGCCGCAGCCGACCGCCCAACCGTCGACTCCCGGCGGACCGCGTCTCACCGAAGCGACGGCGCTCGCCACCAAGTTCCTCGCCTTCCTCAACGCGAACGACCAGAAGCACGCGCTGGCACTCGGTTGCGCGGACAGCATCAAGCTGCTGACCGGCCAGCTCCTGGTCACGATCGACCCGCCGACCAGGCTGACGGTCAGCGGACCCGCCGCCTCGGTGACCAGCTACTACCCCCGGATCTCGGTCCCGTTCTCCGGCACGACGAAGGGCGGCGCGCCGCTGAGCGGTACCGTCGACATCATGGACATGCCCTCCCAGCCGCTCTGCGTGCGCCTGACGTCGCTCGCGCCCTGATCCCTCTACGGATGGCGCCGAAGAAGGCCCGCGTGGCCGATGTCCACGAGATCGCGCAGGGAATGCCGCACGTCACCAAGTGGGAGCGCGACGACGGGACCGATCGGCCCGTCTACCAGGTCGGCGGCAAGTCGTTCGTGTTCTTCCGTACGCCGCGGCCGGACGCGGTCGACCCTCTGACCGGCGAGAAGTACGACGACGTGATCATGATCTGGGTCGAGTCCGAGGACGACAAGCTCGCACTGATCTCGGACGAGGCGAACCCGTTCTTCACCACGCCCCACTTCGACGGCCATCCGTCCGTACTGATCCGCGCCACCCGCCTCGGCGAACTGTCCCGGCAGGAGCTGACCGAGATCATCCAGGACGCCTGGCTGTCCCGAGCCTCGAACCGCCGCGCAACCACCTGGCTCGAAGAGCACCGGTTGAACTGATCGCGCTGCCACACTGATCCTGTGAGCTCACCGCCGCCCGGGCCGAACTACAGCTGGCAGCCGGAGAACCGCGACTACAAGTCCGCACCCACCTACGGCCAGCCGCCGAAGAAGAGCCGTGCGGGCCTGATCATCGCCCTGATCGTGATCTTCATCGTCGTAGCCCTCGGCGCCGTCGGCGTACTCGTCCAACGCCTGGTCTCCACCCACCAGAACTCCACAGCCAACCCCGGCCCCGGCACCTCGGTCGCACCCCCACCCGCGACGAAAACGACGCGCCCCACGGCACCCAAACCGACCACTCCCAAGCCGTCCACCCCGGCAAAGACCACACCTGCTACCCCGGCGACGTCAGCAGCAGCCTTAGGTCAGCAATTCGTTGCCCAACTCAACGCCAACAACTCCAAAGGCGCCGCCGCCCTGGCCTGCAAGAGCTCGGAACAACTGATCCCCCTCCTGATGCGCGCCCTGGTCGGCCCCCCAACCAACCTCACCACCGGCACCCCCACCGGTCAGACAACTACCCTCGTCATCCCCCTGTCCGGCACCTCCAAAGGCGCCAAAGTCACCGGAGTCCTAGTCCTCACCAAGCTCGCCCCCGCCCCCCTCTGCGTCCAAGCCTTCCAAATCACCACCACCCACTAGCCAGATTCGCGGATCCTGGTCGCAACGTCGATCTGCTCGAACACCCAGTCCCACCGGAATCCGTCGACCACCTGCGAGCCAGTTCCGGGCACCATCGGCTCCAGCGAGGTGGGCGAGCCATCGTGTGCATCGAGGATTCGGATACCCGCCTGACGAAGTACCGTGAGAGAGGCTGGCCAGGCGGGATGCCCAGTCAGCTCTTGACTGGCGTACGGCACGGCGACGGTAGGTGTTCGGGAGCCGAGGGCAGCGCACAGCGTGGTCAACGGATACGAGTAGGCGTTTCCAGTTGCCCAAGCATTCAGGGTGTGGAAGGTCGTCGGCACCACGGCAACGGCATCCGCTGCCGGAGTTCGCCTGGGCTCCGTGGGTTTGCGGTTGCCGACGATCACAGGAACGCCGCCCAAGTTCTGCTCCGCCAACCAAGGAAGTGCGGCATCGGTCGGTACGACGTAGGGGTCCCAACCCCGCTCGTACGCAGCCTGTACACCGTCACCAAGCCGGGCAGCTAGCGGCGCGCCGCAAGCGACCAGCAGAAGGGCGCGATTGCTCACGCCAAATCACCTGCCCAGCTCACAGTTGTACGCCGACCCAGTTGGCATAGCCGATGAGGTTGTCGGGCGCATGACGGCTTGCGTGGACAAGGCTGGCGATGGTTTCTCGAACGCTTGGGTGATATCTGGTCTTCTGGGGTGCGACCTGCCGTGCAACCAGCAGCGAACTCATGGAACCTTCGTTATCACCGATCAGCAACTGCGCACGGGCTGTGTCGATGTGATGGTGACCAATCCTGTCGGGCGGATAGCCGCTGGGTGTGTGGACTTGGCTGGCGAGTTCGACTGCGCTGCCATGGTTGCCGAGCTCCATTTCGATGGCGGCAGCATGGATCGCCACGTTCGTGGCACCGAACGACATCGCGCCTGCATAGCCAGTTGCCAGATCCATGCCAGTCACCTCCCGGCCAAGCACATCCGCGAGATGCCGAGCTTCCGCGAGTTCGCCACGGGCAGTATCCGCATCACCCTGGCGCGTTGCCAGAATCGAGGCGCGCAACCGCAGGTTGCCAGCCGCACATACCGCAATCGGATCGGCCGCCCGAACCTCGGCATCGATGTCGGCGAGCGCGGTGTGGATGATCCTCCGCCCGAGCTCGTGGCGGCCGGTTGTGAATGTGGAGTAAGCGCGCATGTAGCGATAGGTCGCGACCTGGTACGGATCACCGCAGCGGGATGCTGAGAAGTCCATGCGGGCAAGCAGTAGCGACACGAGATCGACCAAGCCGAGGGCGTACGCCACGTCGGCGGCCGATCGGTAGAGCTGAACGAGAAGATGGTGGGCGTGTTCGGCATCGCGACCAGTGAGTGTCTGTGACAACTGGACCAGTTCATCGATCAAGGCAGGAGCTCGGCCGAGAATCCGGGCGTACTGCGCATCGCGTCGGGCGAGCACCATGTCACGCACGTCAGGGCGGATTTCCGCAAGCGTTCGCATGGGTAAGTCGTCGAGAGTGAGATCGAAGTTCTCCAGCGACGCCCGCAAGTCATTGAGCGGGCCAGACAGCCGGTCCTCAGTCTGTTCCTCGATGAACGGCTGACCGGTCAAGTGGGTGACTGGTATCGACATCGCCCTCGCACACGCGGCAAGAAATGACTGGGACGCCGGCCTAGAGCCGCTCTCGACTTTGGTCAGGAGGCTGTGGGACACGTTCGCGCGTGCAGCAAGTCCTCGCTGGGTCAGCCGATTCAGTCGGCGATACGCGGCTATTCGGGCACCGGTGCTCAGCCTGCGATCTGACATTGCGTGTCTCCGGTTCCGGCAGTTGCGTATCTGGGTGGAACGATACCCGCGCCCTCGAATCGCTACTTGCTGAGTGTGCTGAGTGTTGCACCAAGTGTGCAACTCGACGACTTGCGCACTGACAACAATTGATCACACAGCGCGACAGGCTCGTGGAGGTGAGAGGGCATGCAGGTGGAATCACTGACCGCAGGCAGGTCCGACGACGAGATCGACCATCGAACTCTCGCGGTGGGGTACTTGCGGCAGTACCCGTCAATGACCCACTCCCAACTCGTTCAGGCGGAAGCGCATATCGCTGGACTCGCCGCGCAGCATCGCCTCGACCTGCGCAAGGTGTTCGTGGAGCACCTGGGCACTGATCCAGCCGCCTTCGACGCGCTAATCAAGAGGGTGAAGCGGCACAGGATCCCGGTGGTGCTCGTGCTCACACAAGTGCATCTAAGCGCCGTTGGCGGCGATGAGACGAAGGAAGAGCGACTTCGCCGTGAGACCGGCGCCCATGTGTTGGCCGCCAACAGGTCACATCCATGAGCCGACGAGTATCCACACCAGCCCGGTGGGCGGGCGTACTGACCCCTGCGTCTGCGCCCGTCCGCCGAGACCAGCCAACTCCTGGCTAAGCGGCGAACGGCAACTCGATGGCGACCTGATCGACGGCGAGCCGAAGACCTGCAAGCAACTCCGTGCTGACTGAATCAACCTGTGGAAGGACATGCGCTATGACTGCTATATCTCTTCGCCCGTGGGGCGTGAGCCGTGCCACCGAATGTAGTCCGCTGGATGACAGCGACGTTCTGGCGCTGACCGCCGAGGACATTGACCCGGTGACGCAACTCGGGATCTACCGCGATCCGACCGGTCAGGTCGTGCAGGCCGGGCCTCCGAAGCATGGCACGCAGCGAGCGCAGTTCAAGAGTCTCCCGACGGGGGGCGGCGATGGCTCGAAGCCCGGCAGCGGAGATGACACCAAAATCGTCGAGTACGTTCCTGACTGATGAGTGTTGACGGACCTGTCCTCGTCCTGACGTGTGCGGACGACCCGACGTCGGATGTGGTCCTGGCTGAGCTCAACAATCGCGGCGTACCCGTGTTCCGGTGTGATCCCGCTGATGTGCTCACAGGCAGGTTGGAGGTCTCGGCGCATTTCGGGACCAGCGGCGCGCGCAGCTATCTGCGCACAGACGCGAGGACCGTGGATCTCAGCTCTGTCCGATCGGTGTACTACCGCCGCCCGTCGTCGTACCTGGCTCCAACGACAATGTCCGAACGCGACGGACGATTCGCAAAGGAGCAGGCAAAACACGGCATGGCGGGCATCGTGGCCAGTGTGCGGGGCCGGTGGGTCAATCACATCTGGCGGGCAGTGGAAGCCGAGTTCAAGCCGACTCAGCTGATCGCGGCACGCGAGGCAGGTTTTGTGGTGCCGCCGACGATCATCACCAACAGGGTCGATGACGTACGCGACTTCACCAAGGAGCAGGGGTCGATCGTGTACAAGCCTTTGCAGAATACGGACCTTGCTGGATCGGATGGCACAGCGGCTGCGATCTGGGTGGATGAGGTCGAGGCCTCCAAGCTGGATGCCGGTCTGGGGTTGACCTTGCATTTGTTCCAGCGTCGGGTGGACAAGGTTGCCGACTTACGGGTGACTGTGATCGGCAACGAAATCTTCAGCGTCCGGCTCGAATCGCCACACATCGACTGGCGTCGTGACTACGACCAGGTCCGCTACAGCGTGGTCGACACACCCGTTGACATCGCAGCGCAGTGCCGCCGCTACCTCGACAAGTTCGGACTGCTGTTCGGTGCCTTCGACTTCGGGCTCACAGGCGATGGCTCGTGGGTCTGGTACGAATGCAACACCGGCGGACAGTGGCATTGGCTCGAACTCGAGACAGGACTACCAATGACAGCTGCTCTCGCTGACCTTCTGGAGATCACCCGATGACCGATCCGATCGATCAGCAGACATGGCAAGCCTTAGCCGGCGAGCTGGTTGCCTCGCTCAAACAAAAGGGGCACCTGAATGATCCAGGTCTGCGGGCAGCGTTCGCGGAGATTCCACGACACCATTTCGTGCCCGAGTACCTGCGCCTGGACGTCGATCCGGCGGGTGCCGCTCGCGTTGACGGCGTCGTCGACCGATCAGACCCGGAGTACCTGCAGACCATCTACTCCGATCAGGCGTTGATGACGCAGACGAAGCCTGTCCAAGGGCAGCCTGACAGCTTCGTATGGAGTTCATCCTCGTCGATGCCATCCGTCATGGCCGACATGATCGAGGAACTCCAGATTAGTCGAGGTATGACCGTACTGGAGAGCGGCACGGGTACCGGCTACAACGCAGCGATCCTTTGTCAACTGCTCGGCGATGCTGCGGTAACGACGGTGGAGATCGATCCCGACCTGCTTCACACAGCACTCGTACGCCTGGCCGATCTCGGATACCGCCCATCCACCAGCCCACAGCCCCGGAACTACGATCGGATCCTGTCAACCCACGCGGTCGACAACATTCCGGTCAAGTGGACCGAGCTAGGTAAGCCGGGAGCCGTCATCCTGACTGATCTTCGGCCACCCTCGAACACCCAGATCGGTGCCTGGGCAAAACTCACGATCGACGAAGATGGTCGCGGCGCGACCGGCCGTCTGATGGCCCCTCGCGGCTACTTCATGAGCGCGCGCAAAGTACCGGAGTTCGCCGACGACGGCCAGAACCTGCCCGTGCTGACCCTTGAAGAGCACCAACGCAGAGCACAACTGGTGGTCACTCGGACAACCGATCTTTCTCCCGAGATCTTCAATGACACAGGGTTCGGCCTGTACTTCTGGCGCCGCCGCCCGGATGTCTGGTCGTGGTACCACGCCGGAGAGATCAGCCTGAGCACCGCAGACGGCACCTGGACCCAGGTGCGCAACACCGCGGTCAGCCACATCGGTGAACGTGATCTCTGGGCCGAGGTGGAGGACGCGCACCGAGAGTGGCAAGCGTCAGGGCGGCCGCCGATCACGGAATGGACTATCCGCATCACTCCTGAAGGGTCCACCGAGATCGAACTGCCGCACTGATCGCGGGGGTCATCGACCCGTCGTGTAGAACTCGGCGAGGCGCTGGATCGCCTCTGCCTTCGTCATGGCCTTCACCTCGGCCTCGGGAATGTGCGCCTCGGCGATCAGTACTCTGACGACTCCTACCGGGATCGACTCGGTCGGGACCCGTGGTCCCTGTCGATCAGGGAGGACCTTGTGTTCGACGCACGCCCAGAACTCTGCAGCGGTCACAGCGAGCTGGTCGCGAAGAATGTGCGACCAGATGGACGGGCCGTAGCCGGTGCGATCGACGGGGTGACTGATTCTCGTGTACAGGATGCGTCCGTCCGGCAGGGCGAACTCGTAGTTGACGTGGTGGGTTCCGCGCTTACCCGTGGCGCGTTTGCGTTCGGCCCAGCCTTCGGTGATGCAGAAATCCTGGTGATCCGTCCGGCTGGCCGGACGGCGTTGTTCGTTCATGGTGTTCGTCAGCCGAGCAGCCAGTCGCGCAGCTGATCGTCCGATGAGAGGGCGACGATTTGGACCAATCCCCAGTTGTCGGCGTGGTTGGGCGCCAGCCGCAGGTGGTCGGCCCACTCCTCGGCGTAGTCGCGGAGTGCGTCGATCATCTCCGCCACCGCCTCGTCGAGGGTGGTGCCGTCAGCGGCAACAGGAAGCCCGGGGATGAAGATCGACCAGCCGTCGTTCTCGGCAACTGCCTCGGCGCCGGACGGGCGGATACGCGTCAGGAAGTGAACCAGCCGGTCTGCGTCGACGGCAGCAACCCGACGAGCGTCTCGAGTAACCGTTGCCGGGCGACCGTCATCGGCGGCGTCAAGGATGTCCTTGAAATGCTCACGCGCCTCGCGCGCGCTGCGGTACTCGATCGGGGCACCCATGACCTTCTCCATCCCTCTACTGTGTACACAGCGTACACGGTCGCGCTGTCGGTCAGCTCGGAGCGAGAGCGCGGGCGGTGTCGATCAGGCTGGTGCCGGTGGGGAGGGTGGCGATGATGGGGGTGTCGAGGCCGTTTTCGAGGTAGCGGTTGATGTGGGTTCGGCATTGGGCCGCGGTGCCGTGGACGATGAGGTCGTCGATGACTTCCAGGGGTACGGCGGCCATCGCGGCGTTGCGGTCGCCGGCGGACCAGGCTTCACGCATCTGTTTCATCGCGGCCCCGCGGCCGAGCCAGTCGTGGAAGGCGGCGTACCCCGGCACGGTCAGGTACGTCGCGATCAGGAAGCGGCCGATGTTGCGGGCCATCTCGGCGTCCTCGGTGACGCAGACGAAGATCCGCGCGGCCAGCTCCTTGTCCGGGCCGAGCTCGGCGCGGACCTGGCGTACGTCGTCCGCCGAGAGCCAGTTCGTGATCGCGCCGTCCGCCTCCCGCGCCGCCAACCGCAGCATCTGGGGACGCAACGCAGCCAGCATGATCGCCGGCGGCACGTCCGGCGCCTTCTCCAACCGGAAGCGATTGATCGTGAAGCTGTCGAAGGTCCCGTCCACCTTCTCCCCAGCGAACGCCTGCCGCAGGAAGCGCAGTACGTCGCGCGTCCGCGCGAACGGCGGGTCGTAAGAGATCCCGTTCCACCCGGTCACGATCGTCTCCGACGACGCCCCGATCCCGAGCACGAACCGCCCCGGCGCGAGGTCGGCCAACGCCGCCGCACTCATCGCGAGCGCCGCCGGCCCGCGGGTGTGCACGGGTACGACGGCCGTCCCGAGCCGCAGCCGCTGGTCCCACTCCGACGCCAGCACCAGCGGCGTGAACGCATCCGAGCCGGCCACCTCCGCCGACCACAGATCGGTGTAGCCCAGGTCAAAGAGCTCCGAGATCAGCGAGCGGTGGTCCCGCAGCGGTACTCCGGTCAGCGGAACGGTCAATCCCCAGCGCATCACAGCATCCTCTTCAGCAAGGGCAACGGCGCGAAGCGCATCGCCTGGGCCAGCGGCCGCCACGGCCATGACGGTACGTACGCCTTCGCCTTCTCGGCCTCGATCGCGTCGACCATCGCCCGGACTCCCGGCACCGTGTCGACGATCAGCGGCGTGTGCGCGACGTGCTCGTTCATCTCGGACCGAATGTAGCCGGGGTAGATCGTGCTGACCTTGATCGGCTTACCGAGCAACTCCAGCCGCAGTCCCTCGGCGAGCGAAGCCAGTCCGGCCTTCGTCGCGGCGTACGTCGTCACTGTCTTCGGCAGGCCGCGGAGTCCGGAGATCGACGAGATGAAGACGAGGTGGCCGGCGTTCCGGGCCCGGAACAGCTCCATCGCCGCCTCGGCCTGGGCCAGCGCGCCGACGAAGTTGGTCAGCGCGGTGTCGCGGTTCGCGTCGAACCGGCCGGTGCCGAGCGGCGCACCCTTACCGAGACCGGCGTTCACCACGATCCGGTCCAGCGGCAACTCCGCGTCGATCTCCCGGAAGACCTTGAACACCTGGTCGTGATCAGTCACATCCAAGCTGTGGATAACCACTGTGATCTGTGGATAACGCTCGGTGAGCTCGGTCTGCAGGGACTCAAGCCGCTCGGTCCGGCGCGCGGTCAGCGCCAGGTTGTGACCCTTCGCGGCGAACTGCCGGGCCATCTCCGCGCCCAGGCCGGCGCTGGCGCCGGTGATCAGGATGTTGCGTCGCATCGCAGCCCTATCTGTAAGTCAGCAGGTCAGCACCGACATGGACATGCTCGTTGTAGCTCACCACGGTCAGTCCACCTCGCCCGGACACGACCTTGGTGATCGCGGTGTTGATCGTCACCGGGTTCAGCTTCGCCCACAGCCCGTCGCCACCGGACAGCAGCCGGCTCACCACGGCCGCGATCGGCCCGCCCGACGTGAAGACCAGGGCCGTTCCACCCTTCCCGAGCCGCTCGGCAGTACGCCGTACCGCTGCCTCGGACCGCTCGCAGAACGCCTCGAAGGACTCGGTGTACCCGGCGCCACCATCGATCCACCGCTGCGTCGCCGCGGTGAACATGTCCTGGAACGCCCGCTGTGGATTCCCGGTCCGGGCCAGATCGGCGAGCATCACCGGACGCAGGCGGTACGCCGGTTTGTGGGCGATGATCACCTGCTCGTGGTCGAACTCGTCGTACCCGTTGTCGACCTCTGGAGTGAATCCGGCGAGCGTCGCCGTCTGCTCATGCCTGCGCATCGAGCCGGACATCACGAGCTCCGGCTTCACCTCCGACAACGTCTCACCGAGCCGTCGGGACTGTTGCTCGCCGAGCGGGGAGAGCTTGTCGTAGTCGCGGGCGCCGAACGACGCCTGGGCGTGCCGGATCAGGTAGATGACTGCCATCTACGACTGCCGGATGATGCGACGGCAGCGGCGCTCGAGCAGGTTGACCGGGAGCCAGAAGTTCTTGAACCGCGGGTTGCGGGTCTGCTTGTGGTGATAGCGGTAGTAGATCTGCTGCGCGATCACCGCCAGCCGGAACAGCCCGAACACCTCGTAAAACGCCCAGTTGTCGGCCGTGAGCCCTGATCGCTTGGCGTAGTACTCCACGATCTCGTCGCGGGTCAGCATCCCGGGCACGTCCGACGGCTGCAGCTTGAACCGGCGGAACGCCCAATCGTCGTCGGCCTGCACCCAGTACGCGAGCGCGCTGCCGAGATCCATCAACGGATCGCCGAGCGTGGCCAGTTCCCAATCGAGTACGCCGACCACCCGCAGCGGATCGTCTGGCGCGAGTACGACGTTGTCGAGGCGGAAGTCGTTGTGGATAACGCAGGTCCGGACATCGGCCGGCTTGTTCGCCGCGAGCCACGACATGACCCGCTCGTAGCTGGGGACGTTCCAGGTCTTCGCCTTGCGGTAGCGATCGGACCAGCCGGTGACCTGGCGTTCGACGTACCCAGCGCCTCGGCCGAGGTCGGACAGCCCGGCCGCTGCAGGATCGACCGCGTGCAACTCGGCGAGAGTGTCGATCAACGTGAAGCCCAGCTGCCTGGTCTGATCCGGAGTCAGGTCGACGCCTAACTCGTGGTGCCCGGGGATCGTCCCGGCGACGCGCTCCATCACGTAGAACTCGGAGCCGATCACGCCGTCGTCGTTGCAGTGAGCAACCATCTCCGGGACGTACCGGAAGACCGGCTTGAGGCCGGCCTGGATCCTGTACTCGCGACCCATGTCGTGTGCACTCTTCGCCTTCGTCCCGGCCGGCGGACGACGCAGGATCAGATCGTGGCCTTGATACCTCAATAGGTAGGTCAGGTTGGAGGCGCCGCTGGTGAACTGCTTCACCTCAGGCAGGCCGCCCGGCAGGTCCGTCTGCTGCCGCAACCAGGCGTCGACCGCCGGCACGTCGAAGGCGTCCTCGTCCCGGACCGCCCGCGCGCCATCACCCATTCGACGTCTCGGCCCGCTGCCGGGCTCGCTCGGCGATCTTCCGCATCTGCCGGTCGTACAGCGGTCGCGCGAACCGCTTCGTCCGCCAGGCCATCGCAGCCGGCCGGTCCGGGATGATCAGGAACCGCTTCTTCTTGATTCCCGCGAGTACGGCGGTCGCGATGTCGTCCGCGGACCGCGGCGACTTCTCGATCAACTGTCGAGCCGTCGCGCCCATCGCACTGTCCGCGCCGCGGATCGAGTCGGCCAGGTTGGTCCGGAAGAACGACGGGCAGACCACCGACACAGTCACGCCGTACGGATAGAGCTCGTGCGACAGCGTCTCCGAGAGCGCGACCACGCCGGCCTTGACCGTGTTGTACGAGCTCATCATCGGCGGGTGGACCAGTCCGGCCGCGGACGCGGTGTTGACGATGTGACCTGACCGCTGCCGCTTGAACAGTGGGGTGAACGCGCGGCAACCACGGACCACACCCATCAGATTGATGTCGACGACGCGGTCCCACTCGTCCAGCGTCTCGACGTCGATCCGGCCGCCGGTCGCGATCCCGGCGTTGTTCACCAGGATGTCCAGGCCGCCCCAGTTCTGCTCACACCAACTGACCGCGGCCTCCCAGTCCTCGGGCCGGCGTACGTCCAGCTTGAGGTACGTCGTACCGCCGTCCTCGGCGATGTCTGTGCTGAGGACTTGGTGGCCTTCGGCAACGAACTTGGCGACCAGCGCGGCACCCAACCCACTCGACGCGCCGGTGACGAGGACTCGGCTCACTTGCCCTCCTGAGCTGCTGCCAGGTACGACGCCAGCTCGATTCTGGCGACCACCCCACGATGCACCTCGTCGGGTCCGTCGGCCAGTCGCAACGCCCGCGCACTCGTCCACGCCACCGCAAGTGGGAAGTCGTCGGACAGTCCGCCGCCGCCGTGCAACTGGATCGCCATGTCGATCACGTCCTGCGCCATCCGCGGTACGGCGACCTTGATCTGGCTCACTTCGCTCAACGCACCCGCGAGTCCTTCGGTGTCCAGCAGGTACGCCGTTTGCAGCACGAGCAACCGCGCCTGGTTGATCGCGATCCGCGCGTCGGCGATCCGCTCCCGGTTGCCGCCGAGGTTGACCAGTGGCTTGCCGAACGCGGTCCGGCTGGTTCCGCGCTGCAGCGCGAGCTCGAGTGCCTTCTCCGCCAGGCCGACCAGCCGCATGCAGTGGTGAACGCGCCCCGGTCCGAGCCGGCCCTGGGCGATCTCGAACGCCCGGCCCGGTCCGACCAGGATGTTCGACGCGGGAACGCGGACCTCGGTGAACGAGACCTCGCCGTGCCCGTGCGGTTCGTCGTACCTGTGCATCGCGGGCAGCAGGCGCTCGACCTTGACGCCCGGGGTGTCGCGCGGGACGAGGACCATCGTGTGGCGCGCGTACCGGTGGGCGTCGGGATCGGTCAGGCCCATGAAGATCAGCAACTGGCAGTCCGGGTGACCGACGCCCGTGCTCCACCACTTGCGGCCGTTGATCACGACCTCGTCGCCGTCGAGGACGGCGGTCGCCTCCATGTTGGTGGCGTCGGAGGACGCGACGTCCGGCTCGGTCATGCAGAACGCGGACCGGATCGTGCCGTCCAGCAACGGCTCCAGCCACTGCTTCTTCTGCTCGTCGCTGCCGTAGCGGAGCAGGACCTCCATGTTGCCGGTGTCCGGCGCGTTGCAGTTGAAGATGTACGGCGCGATGAACGACCGGCCGGTGAGTTCGGCGATCGGGGCGTAGTCCAGGTTCGACAGGCCCTCGCCGTACCGCTCGTTACCCGGCTCGGCGATCGGGAGGAACAGGTTCCACAGGCCGGCGTCGCGCGCCTTCGCCTGCAGGTCCTTGAACACCGGTTGCGGCTGCCACGGATCGCTAGCGGCGCGGATCGCGGTGTGCAACTCTGCCTCGACCGGCTCGATCTCGGTCCGCAGGAACTCGGTCGTCTTCGCGATCAGCTCCTGGGCCCGGGCGGAAGGTTCGAACCCCATCAAGACTCCTCTCTTCGCCTTGACCGTAGCTCAGCGTCTAAGCAATGCTCAATAGCATGGATCACCGACTCTCGGCCGAGGACCGGAAGAAGCAGCTGGTCAAAATCGGCCTGATGATGCTGCGCACGACGCCGATCCACGAGCTGTCGATCGATTCCATCGCCGCCCAGGCCGGGATCTCCCGCGGCCTGCTGTTCCACTACTTCCCGAGCAAGCGCGACTACTACGTCGCCGTCATCTCCGCCGCCGGTCGCCGCCTGCTCCGGGTCACGAAACCGGACGCGTCGCTCAAGCCGGAAGAGCAGCTCCAGGAGATGCTGACCCAGTTCGTGGCCTTCATCGAACGCCGCCGTACCGCGTATATCTCCTTCGTCCGCGGCGCCGCCGGCGGTGACGACTTCGCCGTCGAGGTGTACGACGAAACCCGCGCGGGCCTGACCAAAAGGATCCTCACGTACCTGGGCACGCCGGACTTGGCCGACGAACCTACGTCAGCCGACTACCTTCGGATCCACGCGTGGCTGTCGTACACCGAGGACCTCGCAATCGAGTGGTCCGGCCTCCTCGAAGCCGACCGCCCGTATGCCGCAGACCACCTGGTAACCCACGCCATCGAAGCCCTCCACGTACTCCGCAAGCTCTAACACCACCACCCCCGACCCCCCGCGCACGACCATCTCAGGGGTCAACCCCTGCGATGGTCGGTTGCGCAAGCAGATTCTGGGTCCGCAACCGACAAGCAGCGGGGTTGACCCCTGAGAGTGCCCGGGGGCGAGAACCTACGGCAGTAGTTCGGGGGTGAGGTCGGGCGTGGGCATGTCGGGGTCGAAGGGGAAGAGGGGGCGGAGTACGCCGTGGTGGCCTAGGCGGAGGAGGTCTTGGTCTACGCCGCCGGGGGTTAGGGCCAGGAGCCAGTCCGCGGCCAGGTTGTAGAGCTCTGGTTCCAGGTAGCCGATCTTGACGATGACCAGGTCTGTGGCGGCGGGGTCCAGGCCTAACAGAGTGAAGTCGGCGATGTGGTGGTACGGCTTGCGGCGGCTGGTGAGGATGGAGTGGAGGCCGCCGGCCTTGATCACCGCGACCGTGCCGCCGACCGGGTCTTCGGAGATCGAGAAGACCGTGCCGGACAGCGGGACCGGGCCGGCTGGGATGTTGTCGACCTTGCCACCGGCGGTGACCTCAACGGAGTTGCCGACCCCGGCAGCGACGCAGGCCGCTACGGCTTCAGGGTCGGTGATGCTGGCGTGGATCGCGGTCGCCTTGCCGGACGTCAACTCCTCCACCCCCAGCAACTGCCCGAGCGTCCAGGAAGTGTCGCCCGCGCCGCCGGCGGTCGGGTTGTCGCCGGAGTCGCTGATCAGGAACGGGCGGGCCGTGCTGGCAAGACCCGCGGTCACGCACTCCTGCAAGGTCCCGGTCGGCGCAACGAATTCGAACCCGTCTCGCGCATCCCAGTAAGCAGCAGCCAGCTCAGCGGCGCGCGTAGTGATCAACGAAGAATCATCACCAGTGACGACAACAGCGGCCCGGCATCGCGGCTCGTCGGCCCACGCGTACCCGACCCACACGGCCGCATCCAGCACCCCCGGCTCGTCCGCGATCTCGCCCACCCGCCGATAGATCGACTTCGCCGGCTCGAGTCGGGTCGACGTCTTCTCACCGGGCAGCAGCACCGGCACCTGGACCCACGCCTTCCCCGGCTTCCCCAGCCCGGAACGCAGCCGCTCGACGAGATTCCGCAGCGCCCGCTCTCGGCTCTCCATCGCGTCCTCGTGCGGCGCCATCCGGTAACAGGTGATCAGATCGACCGCCGTACCCAGCTCGCGGGACACGTTTCCGTGCAGGTCCATCGAGGCCGACATCAGTACGTCGGGACCGAGCACGGCCCGGATCCGGGTGGCCAGATCCGCCTCCGCGTCCTGCCGGCCGACCACGCTCATCGCGCCGTGGATGTCGAAGAAGAACCCGTCCAGCTCACCGGCCCCTTCGAGCCGCGTGATGATCTCCGCCGACAGGTCGTCGTACACCTCAGGAAGGACGGCGCCGCCCGGCAGCGACCGCGCGTGCAGCAGTGGGACCCACTCGATCCCCTGCGCCCAGTCCTTGCCGAGGAACTCGTACCGCTCGAGCAGATGGTCCCCACGCCGTACGTCGAAGTCCGCCAGCCCGGCCCGGTGCGGCGAGAACGTACTGGACTCGATGGCGATCCCGGCAATCCCGATCCGAAGGTTCATGTCTAAAACCTGCCACAACCGAGCCGTTTCGCGCACTGCCCAACTCCGTATCCGGACACCACCTCAGCGCAGGGGCGGGGCCGTCGAGGTGCGGATGATCAGTTCGGTCGCGAGTTCTACGTGGAGGGCTTCCAGGGCGTGGCGGTCCAGGAGGCGGATGAGGAGGCTTACGGCCATTCGGCCCATTTCCTGGAGGGGCTGGCGGACGGTGGTTAGTTGGGGGGTGGTGGCGCGGCTGAGGTCCAGGTCGTCGAAGCCGGCGATGGAGAGGTCGCCCGGGACGTTGAGACCGCGGTCGCTCGCGGCTTGAAGTGCGCCGATGGCAGCTTTGTCGTTGAAGGCGACCAGCGCGGTCGGGCGTGGATCGAGGTCGAGCAGCAAAGCCGCGGCCCGATAGCCGTGCTCCGTCGTGGGGTGGTCGTGGCGGACCAGCGACGGGTCGGGCAGGATGCCGGCGTCGGCCAGGGCGGCGGCGTGGCCGCTGAGGCGGGCGTCGGCTGCGAGCCATTCGCGCGGACCAGCGATCACGCCGATGCGAGTGTGACCGAGTTCGGTCAGGTGCGCGGTGAGTTGGCGGGCGCCGGAGTGGTGGGCGGCTGAAACCGACGGGATGTCGCGGGCCAGCGCAGTACGCGGGTCGACGACCACGAACGGGAACCGGCGGGAGCTCAGCCGGACCAGGTCCTCACTCGGCTCCGGCGGCAGGATCAGGATGGCGCCGCCGATGTCGCGCTGGGATGCCAGGCTCGACACCACGGGGTCATGTTGCGCGGCCTCGCCGGCGTTCAGGACGAGCTGCCGGCCGTGGCGGTCGAGCGTCTCGGCGATGGACGACACGATCAGACCGAAGTAGTCGGTGAGCACGTAGGGGCAGCGCACGAAGACGGCGCCGTCGACGGGCTTCGGCGTACCGCCACGGGGAACGGGGCCAGGCAGTCCGAGCTCCTTGATCGTCCGCTCGACCAGCTCGCGGGTCTCCGGTGTCACGCTGCCGACCTGGTTCAGCACCCGGGACACCGTCGCGAGCGACACCCCGGCCGCGTTCGCGACGTCCCGCATCGTTGCTCTAGCTCGCGGCATTTGTTACATCCCGTTGTTTCACGCTCAGCACTCTAGCCAACGCTCCCAGATCTTGACAGTGGTTGATTGCGAGCGTTTCCTGTGGCCGTTTGTTACATCCTGAGGAGTGCGATGAGAACATCAGCATCCGGTGTCGCCCTGGCTCTCACGGTGGCGTCACTCACCGGTCCGGCCCAGGCCCATCCCCCGACGACCCAGGTCAACGTCTGGGTCACCACTCCCGACCGCGCCGAGCTGCTGCATCAGCGCACGCCGGTCGCGTTCCACGACGGCGCGAGTGACCTGACGACGATCACGGTCGACCCGCGTACGTCGTACCAGACGATGGACGGCTTCGGCGCCTCGATCACCGACTCGTCCGCGGCCGTGCTGTACAAGCTCAGCCCGGCCGATCGCGAGAGAACGCTGCGGAGCCTGTTCGATCCGAAGCAGGGCATCGGCGTCAGCTTCCTCCGGCAACCCGTCGGCTCGTCCGACTTCACCGCCGCTGCGGAGCACTACACGTACGACGACGTGCCCGCCGGCCAGACCGACTTCGGTCTGAAGCAGTTCACCATCGCCCACGACCAGCAGCAGGTCCTGCCGCTGCTCCGTCGCGCCAAGCAGCTCAACCCGGCGCTCAAGGTAATGGCGACGCCGTGGAGCCCGCCCGCCTGGATGAAGACCGCCGACTCACTCGTCGGCGGCCGGCTCAAGGACGACCCCAAGGTGTACGACGCGTATGCGCGCTACCTGGTCAAGTTCGTCCAGGCGTACGCCAGGGCCGGCGTACCGATCGACTTCCTCTCCATCCAGAACGAGCCGCAGAACCGCAAGCCGAGCGCGTACCCGGGCACCGACATGCCCGTCCGGCAGGAAGCAGCAGTGATCACCGCCCTGGGTCCACTGCTGCAGAAGGCCAGCCCGCGGACCAAGATCCTCGGCTACGACCACAACTGGACCACGCACCCCGGTGACGTCGCCTCCACCCCGCCTGGTGAGGACCCGGAGACCGACTACCCGTACAAGCTGCTCCAGACCCCGGCGGCCAAGTGGATCGCAGGTACGGCGTACCACTGCTACTCCGGCGACCCGTCGAAGCAAACCGATCTGCACAACGCGTTCCCGTCCAAGGGGATCTGGTTCACCGAGTGCTCCGGCTCGCACGGGCCGACCGACACGCCGCCGCAGATCTTCCGCGGCACGCTCACCTGGCACGCCCGCACGTTAATGCTCGGTACGACGCGCAACTGGGCCAAATCAGTCGTCAACTGGAACATCGCACTCGACTCCACCGGCGGCCCGCACCTCGGCGGCTGTGACAGCTGCACCGGCCTGGTCACGCTGCAGCCGGATGGGACGGTCACGACGGACGCGGAGTACTACACGATCGGCCATCTGTCGAAGTTCGTGAAGCCGGGCGCGGTCCGGGTCGGGAGTACGTCGTACGGGACGACCGGGTGGAACGGGCAGCTGATGTCGGCCGCGTTCCGCAACCCGGACGGTACGACGGCGCTCGTCGTCCACAACGAGAACGACGACCCGCGGAGCTTCGCGGTCGCGGTGGGCGGCAAGTCGTTCGAGTACGAGCTGCCCGGTGGCTCGATCGCGACGTACACCTGGGGACGGATGCAGACCGACGTACCGCAGCAGCTGACTGTTGCCAGTGCGACGGCAAGCGTGAACGCCGCCGACGCTGGTCTGCTGACTGACCAGGACGGATCGACTGTGTGGCAGAGCAAGGCGGCACAGGCACCGGGTCAATGGGTGCAGGCGGATCTGGGCAAGGCGCAGACGGTCCGCGAGGTCGCACTCGACAGCGGTGGCAACCTCGGCGACTACGCGCGCGGCTATGAGGTTGCCGTCAGCAACGATGGTGTCAGCTGGAAGACCGTCGCGTCGGGCGCCTCCACAGCTCAACTCACCACGGTGAAGCTACGGCCGACGCATGCACGGTACGTACGTGTTACGTCAACCGGGACGGCCGCGAACTGGTGGAGCCTGGCCGATCTCCGGCTCTACCGCTGAGAGCCAGCACGCGACCGCTGCGGCCTGCTCGTTGCTCGTAGCAATGATCTGCAGGCCCACCGGAAGGCCGTCAGCCGGAATCGGCAGGCTGACGGCCGCGTGCCTGGTGAGGTTCGCCAGGCGGGTGTTGTTCAGCAGTTGGCCGCGCACCTCCAGGCCATTGGTGTCGGCCGCGGTGATGGCCGGCGCCGTCGTCAGGACAGTAGGTGTGAGCACGGCATCGACCTGCTGAAGCACAGCATCCACAGCGGCAGTGATGCGCACCGCCTCTTCCCTGGCCCGTTCGTACTCCGCAGGCTGCACCTGTGACGCCTCGAGCAGTCGTTGGCGGACATCAGGTTGGTACTGGTCCTGCGAGCGACCGCGGTGGTTCGCAACTGCCTCGGGTCCTTGCAGGTTCGCTGCCGTGAAGAAGCTGGTTGACCAGTCCGGCAACTCAACCTCGACCGGATCGAGCAAGTCCAGCGCAGCAGACCAAGCAGTCCGGACCTCTGGAGTCATCTGCAGATACTCCGGGTTGGTTGCCACACCAAGGCGGGGCTTGCGCTGTGGCAGCTCACCAACACCACCCAGCACCTTAAGTGCGTACGCAGCATCCGCTGCGGTTCTCGTCAGCACACCGACGTGATCGAGGCTCTGCGACAACGGGAAGACACGATCCGTCGGCAAGGTGCCGTACGACGGCTTGAACCCGACGACCCCGCACAGCGCCGCCGGGATCCGCACCGAGCCCGCTGTATCCGTCCCGATCGCCAACGGCACCACGCCGGCCGCCACCGCAGCAGCCGAGCCGGAGCTGGACCCACCGGTCATCCGCGACAGGTCATGCGGGTTCCGGCACGGCCCGACCCGGTTCGACGTACCGAAGCAGCCGTAGGCGAACTCGTGCGAGTGACTGAGCCCAATCACGATCGCACCGGCCGCGCGCAGTCGCCGTACGACCTCCGCGTCCTGCCGCCCCACCTCGTCCATCGACGCGGACCCACAGCGGTACGGCAGCCCCTCGACCTCGACGATCTCCTTCACCAGCACCGGTACGCCGGCGAGCGCCCCGGTCCGGTCGTGTGCCAAGGCCGCCTCGCGCGCACCGCTGACATCCAGGTGCACAATCGCGTTCAGGTCAGCAGCGTCGGCTGCACGCGCCAGCGCATCCTCGACCAAGTCCACCGGGTCCAACGACCCGTCCCGTACGCCGGTAGCGATCTCGACCAGTGACCTCACCCGGCTATCAGATCACGCCGGTCCGGGCGGTGAGAGAGGAAACGGAAACAGCAGCGTCATGTCATCTTGCTACCGTCCGTGGGCATGGTGATCGAGGGAGTGGAACTGCACGCGAAGCCCAGCACGGATCCTGAACTCCTGGGCTTGATCACCGCGCAACAGGCCGAGCTCGCCGCGATGTACGGCGAGGACCAGCCGCAGGTCGCACTGCACTCCGACATCGCGTTCACCGCGCTCATGCTGGAGGGAGCGCTGGTCGGATGCATCGGACTACAACCGGTCGGACCCGCACTCGGCGAGATCAAGCGGATGTACGTCGCCCCGTCCGCCCGCGGATGGGGTCTGTCGCGGACCCTGCTCGAAGCCGTCGAAGCGGAAGCGCGGACCCGCGGGATGACCCGGCTCCGGCTCGAGACCGGCATCAAGCAGATCGAGGCGATCGCGCTCTACACGAACCACGGCTACCGGCCGATCCCGGCGTACCCGCCGTTCGAAGCCGAAGCCGTCTCGCTCTGCTTCGCGAAGGATCTCTAGAGATTCAGCACCACGTCCTCGCCTTCCCGATGGAAGCCGAGGTTCTTGAGGTACGGCGTGGAGTCGAGCATCCGCGGCGGGGCGAGGACCTGCCGGAAGCCGTGATCGGTGAAGACATCGCTCCGTCGGTAGACGAACTCGCCGGGAGTGAAGTCGCGGTACTTCGGCACCACATAGTCGAGATCGATCTGCGCACGACCGGTGCCGGCGTCATGTGCGAGGACGACACCGACAGTGCGGTCGCCGTGCTGCACCAGGAACGCGTACGGGCTCGCGCCAAGTACAAACCCGGGATTGAACCGGCTGATGTCCTTCTGGTGCCGCTCCAAGACATAGCTCAGGTACGCGTCGGACTCGGCGACCTGCAGCACCTGGTACGCCGTCTCGTCGTGCCGGTGCCGGAGCAGCCGCCACAGGTGTACGACGTTGATGACTGCCAGCACCGCGTTCATGCCGACCATCGGCCACACCCCGAGAGCGGTGTTGAACCCGACCAGGATCACGCAGCCGACCAGATTCAGCAGCCGCAGCCGCAAGATCCGGGTCTGCAGCAACGACAGCACGACCAGCGCGGATCCGCCCCACCCGATGATGCTCCACACGTCCACAGCGGGAGACTATGCGGATGAGCGAACAGTTGCTGCTCAACGGCGCACCCTTACCGACCGTCGACGCGATGTTGCTCCGCGCAACCAGCTTCGGCCACTTCACCTCGATGCAGGTCCGGGGCGGGCAGGTCGCCGGCCTCGATCTGCACTTCGACCGTCTGGATCGCAGTACCCGCGAGGTGTTCGGCCAGCCACTCCCCGCCGACCGCGTCCACGCCGACCTCCGCGCCGCCCTGGACCTCGCCGGCTCCGGCGACTTCTCGCTCCGCGTGAACGTCTTCGCGACCACGGACGTCAACCTGCTCATCCGCACCGGCCCGCCGGTACAGCCCGGCGCCGACCTGGTCCGCCTACTGGCCTTCGAGCACGAACGGTCGGTCCCGCACCTCAAGCACACCGGCACCTTCGACCTCACCTACTACGCCCACAAGGCCAAGCAGTCCGGGTACGACGACGCGCTCTTCTACACCACGTCCGGCGAGATCTCCGAGGCGTCGATCTGGAACATCTGCTTCGCCCGCGGCTCAGAGCTGGTCTTCCCGTCCGCGCCCGTCCTCCCCGGCATCCGGCAGCAGGTGCTGCAGCGCGGTCTCGACACCTACCGCACCGCGCCGGTCCCCTTGACCGACCTGCCGACGTACGACGCCGCCTACCTGACCAACTCCATCGACCCGGCGTTGCCGGTCGCGTCGATCAACACCACGACGTACAAACCCCACCCGGAGTCGGCCGAGCTGATCGCGAAGGCCTACGCGACCCAACCGCTACAGCCGATCTAGCGCTGCATCAAGAGGCGTTCAGGTCGTCAGACACAACCCCGACCGGTCGAGTGTGCTCGACAATCTCAGTGGCTGACCGGCTCTGCTGTCCTCTGTGTGGGTGGTGCGGTCGCATCGTGAGGCGCCCGCACCGGGGGTGTCGGTCATCTCGACAGGTAGTGTCCGGCGGCCGGTAGTACACCTGAGCGTGGACACGTCCGCGCGTACGGCGTATCGCAGGTGTACTAACTGTCGAGCTGCAGATCGCCGGCGCACGACCGGCGCACCGCTCGCCCGGCCCCGACGAAGCCCCACCCCAACCCGGGAGCCGGGCCACCCGCAGCACAGCTCACAGCTCGCGGCCACCACGGTCTCGTCAACAACCCCGTACCAGCCAGACACACCAACCACCGAAGACCCGCCGCCTAACAGGCCAACTCAACCCACCCACACATCAGTCACAAGAGCCGGTTGACCCCGAGATGGTCGGTTGCCCTGCCTGAATGCGAGGTGTCAACCGGCCATCTCGGCGGTCAACCCCTCAAACGGACCGGCGGATCGCCGCCCCGGTCAGGGCAGCCGGCGCAGGCGGTCTAGCTGCGGTCTGACCACCATTGGAGGAGCGCCTCGCGGGCGCGGTCCTCGCCGAGCGGGCCTTCGTCCAGGCGGAGCTCCATCAGGAACTTGTACGCCTCGCCGACCTCGCGACCGGGCGGGATGCCGAGGATCTCCATGATCTGGTTGCCGTCCAGGTCGGGCCGGAGCGAGTCGAGCTCCTCCTGCTCCTGCAGCCGCTCGATCCGCGCCTCGAGATCGTCGTACGCGGCCCGGAGCGACTCGGCCTTCCGGCGGTTCCGGGTCGTGCAATCGGCCCGGGTGAGTACGTGCAGCCGCTCGAGCTGGTCGCCGGCGTCGCGGACATAGCGCCGTACGGCGGAATCCGTCCACTCGCCGTCGCCGTACCCGTGGAAGCGCAGGTGCAGCTCGATCAGCTTGCTGACCTGATCGATCTGCTCGTTGCTGAACCGCAGCGCCTTCATCCGCTTCCGGGCCAGTTTCGCGCCGACCACGTCGTGGTGGTGGAACGTCACCTTCCCGTCGTCCTCGAACTTCCGCGTCTTCGGTTTCCCGATGTCGTGGATCAGCGCAGCGAACCGAATGACGAAATCGGGCGTCGGAACAGACAGACGCGATTCCAGGTCGATGGCCTGGTCGAGGACGGTGAGCGAGTGCTGGTACACATCCTTGTGCCGATGGTGCTCGTCCACGTACAGCCGCAGCGCCGGCAGCTCCGGCAGCACGTGCTCGGCCAGCCCGGTCGTCACGAGCAGGTCGAGGCCGATCCGCGGCTGGTCGGAGCAGATCAGCTTCTCCAGCTCGTCGCGGACCCGCTCGGCCGACACGATCGTGATCCTGTCGGCCATCGCGGTCATCGCCGTGACCACCGCCGGGTCGGGTGTGAACCCGAGCTGCGCGGCGAACCGGGCCGCCCGCATCATCCGCAGCGGGTCGTCGGAGAACGAGTCCTCCGGGGTGCCGGGGGTCCGGATCCGCTGGTGCGCGACGTCCTCGATCCCGCCGTACGGGTCGACGAACTCGTGCGACGGCAGCCGGACCGCCATCGCGTTCATCGCGAAGTCCCGGCGGGCCAGATCGGCCTCCAGGCTGTCGCCGTACGCGACGTCGGGCTTGCGCGAGGTGGGATCGTAGGTTTCCGACCTGTACGTCGTGACCTCGAGGATCCAATCACCCTTGCGACAGCCGATCGTGCCGAACGCCTTGCCGATGTCCCAGACGTGGTCGGCCCAGCCGGCCAGCAACCGCTCGATCACGTCGGGGTGCGCTGACGTGGTGAAGTCCAGATCCTTGCTCCCCCGGCCGAGCAGAATGTCCCGGACAGGACCGCCGACCAGGGCGATCTCATGGCCGGCGTCGGCGAACACCGAACCAAGCTCGTCGACCACCGGAGCGAGTTCCAGCAAGGCCTGGACTCCTCTCCGTTGCACAGCGGGCAACGATCCGGCGGAGGCTGACTGGTCGGCAAAGGGTGACACGGGGAACTAGGTTACGGTGACGGCGTGTTCAGACGGCGACTGAGGCTCCCGGCAGTGCTGGGTGCCTGCTTGTTGGTTGCTGCCACGGCAGCAACTCTGGGCACTCCAGCCTCGGCTGCGCCGTCGGACGAGCCGGTCGTCCAGGTGAGCATCGACTCGTTCGGCCCGATCGCGCCGAAGCCCGGTCAGCAGGTCGTGATCAAGGGCCGGGTGACCAACACCAGCTCGGTGACCTTCGACGACCCACAGGCGCTCGCCTGTATCGACCGGACCAGGCTGGCCAGCACCGCCGCGGTCGACGCCATCTCCGCCGAGCAGAACCTCCCGATGAGCCAGCGGGACAGCTGCAAGAACCTGGTCAACCCCGACAGCCAGACCTTCCAGCCGTTCGAGCAGCCGCTCGCCCCCAAGCAGTCGGTCGAGTTCACACTCACGGTGCCGTGGAAAGAGTGGCGGATCAACGACCAGACCGGCGTGTACGTCGTCGGCGTGGTCTTCCGCGGGAAGCCGTCGAACAGCGAGCGGGCCACCGCCGGCCGCGCCCGCACGCTGATGCCGGTGCTCGGCACCCAGCCGCTGACCCGCAAGGTCAACACCGCGCTCGTCGTCCCGCTGCGGCACCGTCCGACCCAGCTCGGTGGCATGAACTTCGCCAACGAGTCACTGGCCCAGTCACTCGCGCCGTCCGGCTCGCTCGGCCGCCTGCTTGCGCTCGGCAAGCAGCGCAAGGTCACCTGGCTGCTCGACCCCGCGATGCTCGACGAGGTCCGGCAGATGGCCAAGGGGTACGTCGTACTCGCCGACAACGGCGACACCACGCCGGGCATGGGGCAGACGATCGCAGCCAACTGGCTCAAGGAGTTCGGCACCAGCTGGGCCCGGGGCAACCAGGTCGTCCTGCTGCCGTACGCCGACCCGGACGTCGCCGGGCTCCTGGACTCCGGCGAACCGCTGAAGAAGCTCGTCGGCGAGGCCCGCAAGACCACCCAGGGCTACGTCATGCCGACGACGTCGACCACCGTGCCGGCGGCCTTCACCAACGGCCTGTGGCTTGAGGGCGGCGCCGCGGCGAGCCGCTACCTGGGCGCGGCGTCCGGCGGCTTCGCCGGCGCGAGCGACAGCGACCTGAACCTGGTCAGCAGCTCCTCGTGGTCCACCGCGACCCGGCCCGTGCTCACCTCGACCCCGGTGTACGACGTCATCACGCCCACCGGCCCCGACAACCCGGTCCGGACCGTCATCGCCGACTCGTCGCTCACCAACGGCGGCCCGGACCCGGAGACCGCTGCCACTCCCCTTCAGGTCCGGCAGCGGTTCGCGTCCGAGACCGCACTGATCGCCGCGAGCGGCACGGGCAACGCCTCGGTGGTCGTCCTCCCGCCTCGCGGCTGGGACAGCGACGGCGTCGCCACCGCGGAGCTGGCCAACGACCTGACCGCCATGCCGTGGATCAAGGCCACCGACGTCGCCGCGGTCGTGGCGAGCAACCCGAGGCCGCTGAGCACGAAGGCGCCCAGCGCACCGCAGTTCAACGGCGTGCTCACCCCGTCGCAGCTGGACAGCATCAAGCAACTCGACAATGCGACCAGCACGATGCAGGGCCTCCTGGTCGACGAGAACGCGCTGCCCGAGGTGATGTCGCACGCGCTGCTGCGTTCCACCTCGTCCGGCTGGAACGGCTATCCGGAGGAGGCCCGGCACTTCACCGCGATCGAGCTCGGATCGGCCAACCAGCAGCTCGGCAAGGTGCACCTGGTCAATGCCAGCGTGGACCGCGGGCTGCGCAAGGAGATCAAGGTCAACCTGGCCGGCAGCAAGGGCACCTTCCCGCTGACGATCACCAACGAGACCGAGTGGTCGATCCGGGTCGGCATCGACGTCACCACCGCGAACCGGTCCGACCTGAAGATCAAGCGGCCGCAGAGCGTCGTCCTCGGCCCGGGCCAGAAGTGGACGCCGCGGATCACCGCGAGCGCCGAGCAGAACGGTCTGATCCGGGCCAACGCCCAGGTGATCACCGCGGCCGGCCAGCCGGTGGGCAAGTCCCAGGAGCTGCTGATCCAGGCCAGTCAGTACGGCAGCGTCGGCTGGATCCTGGTCGGCGCCGCCTGCGCCCTGCTGTTCGGTACGTCGTTCGTCCGCATCTTCCGCCGGATCCGCACCGAGCGCCGTAACCCGACCGCGGTCGCGGGCGAGCCCACTGAGAGCACCGAGAGCACTGACACCGCTGATCCCGCCTACGATCGCCCCGAGGCGAACGGCGTACCCGAAGCTGCGGCTCCGGATGCGTCCTTGAAAGAAGGAGTCGGTTCGAAGGATGGCTGACCGCACCCTGCGATCCGCGGGGGTGATGGCAGCCGGAACGGTGCTGTCCCGCCTGCTCGGATTCGTCCGGATCGCCCTGCTGGCGGCCGCCATCGGTACCGCGTTGCGCGGGGACATCTTCACCGCCGCGAACACGATCCCGAACAGCCTCTACATCCTGCTGGCCGGCGGGGTGTTCAACACCGTGCTGGTCCCGCAACTGGTCCGCGCAATCAAGAACCACGACGACGGCGGCCAGGACTTCACCAACCGGGTGCTCACCTTCGGCTTCGTCGTACTGGCTGTCGTGACGGTGGGGTGCGTGCTGCTGGCGCCGGCGATCGCCCAGCTGTATCTGCCGAAGGAGTTGCACGACCCTTCCCGGGCGGCCGAGCGGGCTTCGATGGTGATGTTCGTCCGGCTCTGCCTGCCGCAGATCTTCTTCTACGGCGCGTTCGTGCTGGTCGGTCAGGTGCTGAACGCGCGACGCCGGTTCGGTCCGATGATGTGGGCGCCGATCGCGAACAACATCGTCGCCTGCGCGTCGATCGTGATCTTCCTGTTCATCTACCGGGTCGGCGACACCCCGCCGACGTACAGCCACGGCGAGGAGCTCCTGCTCGGACTCGGGCACACGCTCGGCATCGCCGTACAGCTGCTGGTGCTGCTGCCGTACCTGAAGGCGAGCGGCCACACGTATCGGGTGAAGTTCGGTCTCCGCGGTACCGGTCTGGGGCACACTGCCCGATTGGGCATGTGGACGGTCTTCTTCGTGGCGGTGAACCAGGTGACGCTCGTCGTGGTCACCCAGCTCGCCATCGCCGGTAGCGCCTCGGACGACCCCGGCGCGAAGGCCGGTCTGTTCGCGTACAGCACGGCGATGCTGATCATCCTGGTGCCGCACGGGATCGTCACGGTCTCGCTCGCGACCGCCGCTTTGCCGCAGATGTCGGCGCTGGCGGCCGAGGGTAATACGGCCGAGGTGGAGCGAATGTCCGCCCGGTCGATCCGGCAGTCACTCGCGATCGTCGTACCGGCGGCCGCGGCGATGATCGCGTTCGCCTATCCGATCGTCACGATCATCGCCGGGTACGGCTCGGGTAAGAACAACCTGACGCTGATGTCGTACACGCTGGTGACGCTTGCCCTCGGCATCGTGCCGTTCACCATCCAGTACTTCCAGCTGCGGACGTTCTACGCCTTCGAGGACACGCGTACGCCGTTCTTCCTGCAATGCGTGATCGCGGCAACGAACATCGCCGCCGCCGTGATCGGGGTCCGCGTGCTGCTGGACCGCGAGCACCTGCGATTCAGCGGTGTGATCCTCGGAGCGGCGTACGCGCTGGCCTACCTGGTCGCCGTCCTGATCTCCCGGCCGGTGCTGCGTCGTCGGGTGCCACGAGTTCCGGGCGCCGGGATCGGGCTGCCGCTGCTGGCGATGGTGATCGCCGCGGTCGCCGGCGCAGGCGCGGGCCGCATCGTGCTCTGGGTGCTGAGTCTGGCGATCGACTGGTCCGGACCCATCGGCGCGATCATCGAGTTGCTGATCGCGGCAGCCGTGATGCTGCCGGTGTACGCCGCCGTGTCGCGGGTACTCCGGATCCACGAAGTCAACGACGTGGTGTCCATGGTCACATCGAAGTTGCCGATCCGACGCTGAACCGAACCGCTTGTGCATTCGTGCACCACGTGCGGGGTCGACGGGGCACTAGCATGGGGGCTGCAAAGGCGCTGGGGCATCAAGGAGGGCGAGAGACACCGTGTCGAACCAGACCGTGAGTCCTGGTGCCCTGCTGGCCGGGCGGTACCGGATTGCCGAGCTGCTGGCGGAAATCGACGGTGCCCGGGTCTGGCGGGCGGTGGACGAGGTCCTCAGCCGAGCGGTGGTCGTCGACGTACTGCCGGTCGGTGATCCGCGGACGAACCTGCTGTTCGACGCCGCGCGCCGAGCCGCCGCCGCGAACGACCCGCGGTTCCTCCGGGTGCTCGACTGCGACATACACGACGGCGTCACGTACTGCGTGCGCGAGTGGGCCGGAGGCCGGCCGCTGGAGCGGATGCTCAGCAGCGGACCGCTGACCGGCCAGCAGGCTGGTTGGCTGGCGCGCGAGGTGTCCGAGGCCCTCGAGAACCTGCACCGGACCGGCTACGCGCACGGCGCGATCAACCCGGCGAGCGTGGTTGTCACGGATGCCGGCGCGATCAAGATCGTCGGTGTCGCGACCGAGGCTGCGCTGCGGTCGTCCGGGGCGGGTTCGCCCGAGGAGGACGTCCATTCACTCGGCGAGCTGCTGTTCGCGTCGCTGACCGGTCGCTGGCCTGGCCCGGTGCCGGCTTGGGGACTGCAGCCCGCGCCGGTCGAGCACGGCCGACTGCTGAGCCCCCGTCAGGTGCGGGCCGGCGTGCCGCGCTCGCTCGACGACATCAGCGACCGGCTGCTCGGAGACCCGCCGCGGCACCACGCCCCGCCGATCACCAGCGCGGCCGGCCTCTCCGCGGCGCTGTCCGGAGTCGTCGGCAGCTCGCACGAGCCGCCGAACCAGATGGACGAGACCGTCCAGGTCGCCCGGCAGAACGGCAGCATCGACGACGCGACCCAGGTCGTCCCGCAGGCCGGACCACCCGCGCTCGACCCGACGCCCCGGCCGACGTACGACTCAGAGCCGAATGGGTACCGCCAGCCGCAACCGGCGTACAACACCGCCGCCGAGACCCGGCCGGTCCGGCGGCAGACGCCGCCGCCGTCGAACGGGAACGGCCGGCGCCGGCACGACGAGCCGAAGCCGAAGGGGTCGTGGGGCGGGCGGATCCTGATCCTGCTCGCGATCCTCGCGCTGCTGTCGGTGGTCGCGATGGCGCAGTTCCTGCTCAAGGGCGCGATGAACAACGACCAGGACAACGGCAACAAAGGCGGCGGCACCAGCAGCAGCAACGCGCCGCAGACCAGCACCACCCCGTCGTCGACCGGTGGAAAGGCGACCATCGCCGGCGCCGCGGACTTCGATCCACCACCGGGTAACCGCGAAGAGCACCACAAGGACGTGCCGAACACCTACGACGGCGATCCCAGCACGACCTGGAAGACGCAGTCGTACCGGAACAAGCCGAACCTCGGCGGCATCAAGTCCGGTGTCGGAATCATCTACGACCTCGGCGCGAAGACCACCGTGTCGGCCGTCGCGGTCGCGCTGCAGGGCAACGACACCAGCCTCCAGATCATGATCCCGTCGGGCGACACCGCCACGTCGCCGACCACGATCAGCGGCTGGAAGGCGGTGGCCACCAAGGCGGACCAGGCCGAGGGTACGGTGACGCTCAATCCCTCGGCGCCGACCGAGACCCGGTACGTGCTCGTGTGGCTGACCAAGCTGCCGAAGGTCGCAGACGGTTACCAGGGCACGATCTCGGAGGTCTCAATCCAGAAATGACGGCTCACCTGGACCCGGGCAACCAGCCGCCCAGCCCGGACGTCCCGCGCATCGGCGCCGACGAACCGGTGGTTGCGCATGCGGGTGCGCCGGTGAGCTACGACCAGCTGGACGACCACGAACTGCTCCGGCTCCATGTGGCCGGCAACCCGGACTCGTTCGGGTTCCTGGTCAAGCGGCACCGGGACCGGATGTGGGCGGTCGCGATCCGTACTCTCGGCGAGCCCGAGGAGGCGGCCGACGCGCTGCAGGAGGCGTTCATCTCGGCGTTCCGGCGGGCCGACTCGTTCCGCGGAGACGCGAAGGTGACCACCTGGCTGCACCGGATCGTCGTCAACGCCTGTCTGGACCGGATCCGCCGCCGCCAGGTGCGGGCCGCCGACCCGCTGCCCGAGGACGAGGACCGCGCCGCCGAGCTGGCCGGACCGATGCAGGAGGACCCGGCCGAGGTCCGGGAACGCCGGCTGGACGTGCTCAACGCGCTCAAGCAGATCAACGAGGACCAGCGGGCCGCGCTGGTCCTGGTCGACATGGAGGGCTACTCGATCGAGGAGGCGGCGGCGATCCTCGACTGCGCCCCCGGCACGGTCAAGTCCCGTTGCGCCCGCGGCCGGGCCAAGCTCCTCCCGCTGCTGCGGCACTGGCAGACCTCCCGGGAGTCCGACGTACCGGAGAAATCGGCCGCGGAAGCGGTGGGAACCGAATGATCGGGTACCCCGTCGAAGCGAAGTCGCCTAGGACTTGCCTGTCCTCGTGCGACCGGACTGCTGATGCCTTTGACCCGGAGCTTTTTATGATCACGCCGCCGCATACCTCCTGTGAGGAGGCGAGCCCCCGATGACCGAATCCGGCCTTCCGACCAGTGAGCACCTCGAGCACCTGGATACGGACACGATTGCCGACCTGATCGAGAACCTGCTGCCCGCCAATGAGGCGCACCGCGCTCGTGAGCATGTGAAGGCGTGCCCCGAGTGCCAGCAGACGTACGACGCTCTGGTCCGGCTCTCCGAGGACCTCGCCGACGAGGGTCGCGCCGACATCCCGATGCCCACCGACGTCGCCGAGCACCTGGACGCGGTGATCGTGTCCGAGTCGGTGCTGCGAGCCTCGACGGTCGGAGTGCACTCGCTGGCACAGATCCGCGAGGAGCCCCGCCGGCACCTGCCGAAGCTGCTCGGCGCGGCGGCCGGCGTCGTACTCATCGCCGCGATCGGTGTCGGCGTCGTCATCGCCACCAAGGACCAGGCGAACGAAGGCGCGGCCAGCACCGACCAGAACAGCCCGCCGGCCGACGCCGTGACGTTGACCACCGACGACATCGGTTCGCAGGTCAAGCAATGGCTGGAGCACACTCCGAATCCGATCGTCCACGGGTCCGCGGACGAGCAGGCCTGCGCCCGGTCGTTCGCCTCCACCCAGCCGAACCCGAACGTCCGGCTGGTCCAGCCCGCCAAGATCGACGGCAAGCGGGCCACGATCATCGGGCTGCAGGGCGGCGCGGCGGGTGACATTCAGGTCTTCGCGGTCACCGGATGTAACGAACCGGGCGGAGTCGCCAGCTCGTTCTACGACACCACCGTGACATTGCGCAGTCGCTGAAGACCCACCGTTGGTAGGTGGGTACCGTATTGAACACGGCCCCACCCCTCCGCCCCGGTCAGGGGGAATGGACGGCCTCTAGGATCCGTTGAGTACGACGTACCAATCTCGACTCCCCGAGGAACGCCTGAATGAGCGACTCCACTGTTCGCAACGTCATCATCATCGGCTCCGGTCCCGCCGGTTACACGGCCGCCGTGTACGCCGCTCGCGCGGCGCTGCAGCCGTTGGTCTTCGAAGGCTCCGTGACCGCCGGTGGCGCGCTGATGAACACCACCGAGGTGGAGAACTTCCCCGGTTTCTCGCAGGGCATCATGGGCCCGGCGCTGATGGACGAGATGCGCACCCAGGCCGAGCGCTTCGGCGCCGAGCTGGTGCCGGACGACGTCGTCAAGGTCGACCTGACCGGTGACATCAAGGTGGTCACCGACTCGGCCGGCGTCGAGCACCGGGCCAAGACGGTCGTCCTGGCGATGGGGTCGGGCTACCGCAAGCTCGGTCTGGCCGACGAGGAGCGGATGTCCGGGCACGGCGTGTCCTGGTGTGCGACCTGTGACGGCTTCTTCTTCCGCGACCACGAGATCGCGGTCGTCGGCGGTGGCGACTCCGCCGTCGAGGAGGCCACCTTCCTGACCAAGTTCGCGAAGAAGGTGCACCTGGTGCACCGCCGCGGCGAGCTGCGTGCCTCGAAGATCATGGCCGACCGTGCGTCCGCGAACGACAAGATCGAGTTCCACTGGAACTCGGCCGTCGACAAGATCCACGGTGAGGACAAGCTGAGCCACCTGACGCTGAAGGACACCGTCACCGGCGAGACCTGCGAACTGCCGGCCACCGGCCTGTTCATCGCGATCGGGCACGACCCGCGCTCGGAGCTGGTGAAGGGTCAGGTCGACCTGGACGAGGAGGGCTACGTGCTGGTCAAGCCGGACAGCACCGAGACCAACCTGCCCGGCGTGTTCGCGGCCGGCGACCTGGTGGACCACACCTACCGGCAGGCGATCACCGCCGCCGGCACGGGCTGTGCGGCCGCCCTGGACGCCGAGCGCTACCTGGCCACCCTGGAGGACGCGGAGCACGCCGCGGCCGCCACCGAGCCTGTCTCTGTCTGACCTGACCATCACCTGAAGGAGAAACGCCCATGGGCGAGAAGATGAACGCTGTCACCGATGCCGAGTTCGACCAGACAGTGCTGAAGAGCGACAAGCCGGTCCTGGTCGACTTCTGGGCCGAGTGGTGTGGCCCGTGCCGCCAGGTCTCCCCGATCCTGGAGGAGCTGGCGCAGGACCACAGCGACAAGATCACGTTCCTGAAGATGAACGTGGACGAGAACCCGGTCACCCCGAGCAACTACCGCGTTACGGGTATCCCTACCATCAACGTCTATGTGAACGGTGAACTGGCCAAGTCCATCGTCGGCGCGAAGCCCAAGGCTGCGCTGCTGAAGGAGCTCTCGGACTTCACCGCCTGAGCACTACCCCGCCGCCACGGCAAGGAGTACAGAACTGATGGAATCCCCGCACGGCGTGTACCGGATCGGCGACAGCGGTGAGGCGGTCGCCGAGATCGTCGGCAAGCTGGAGCGGCTCGGGCTCCTGACCGGCGGTCACGACGTCTATGACGAAGCGACCGCACACGCCGTCCGAGGGTTCCAGCAGCAACGCGGGCTGATGATCGACGGCATCGTCGGCCCGGAGACCTACCGGGCGATCGACGACGCACGCTGGCGGCTGGGCGACCGGCTGCTGACGTACGTGCCGTCGCATCCGCTGAGCGGTGACGACGTCCAGGCGCTGCAGGCGAAGCTCCAGGAGCTCGGCTTCGCCGTGGCCCGGATCGACGGGATCTTCGCCGCGGACACCCAGCGCGCGGTGACCGAGTTCCAACGCAACATGGGCCTCCCCGGCGACGGCACCTGCGGTCCGTCGACGTTCAAGGCGCTGCAGCGGATCCGGCCGATGGCCACCGGTGGCCGGCCGGACGCCCTGCGTGCCCGCGAGGCCGTTCGTGCCGCCGGACCACGACTGTCCGGCAAGACTGTGGTGATCGACGCGGGCCACGGCGGCTTCGACTACGGCTGGGAGGGCTACGGCCTGCGCGAGTCCGACATCGCGTACGACCTGGCCGCCCGGATCGAGGGCCGCCTCGGCGCCACCGGCGTACGGGCGTATTTGTCCCGGGGCCGGGATCAGGGGCCGGACGAGCTCGCCCGGGCCGCGTTCGCGAACGAGACCGACGCGAACCTGTGTGTCTCGCTGCACACCGACGGTTCGATGAACCCAGAGGCGCAGGGCGTCGCGACGTACTACTACGGCAACGACCTGCACGGCGCTTCCTCGAGCGTCGGCGAGCAGTTCGCCGGCCTGGTGCAGCGCGAGATCGTCGCCCGCACCGACCTGCTGGACTGCCGCACCCACGCCAAGACCTGGGACCTGCTTCGCCGGACCAAGATGCCCGCGGTCCGGCTCGAGATCGGCTACGTCACTAACCCGCACGACTCGGCCCGCCTGGCCGACCCCGCCTTCCGCGATGTCATCGCCGAGGCGATCGTGGTCGCCATCCAGCGCGTCTACCTCCCGCCGGACCAGGACGCCGCCACCGGCATGCTCCGCTTCGGCCAACTCACCGTCTAGGTCGTCGATTTCGGGATGGGCTGTTCGTCATCTGAATGAGTTCGGTGACCACACCGGGCACATTTGGGGAGGAACCATGGCACATCCAGTCGTTCACGCCGAGATCAGGTCGGCGGACCCGGACAAGACGCGCGAGTTCTTCGCGGAGCTGTTCGGGTGGAAGGTCGCGTCCGAGGGCGCGTTTCCGGGGTACACCTTCATCGACACGGGAGCTGAGGGCGGGCCGTACGTCGCCATCAGCCCTCGGCAGAGCGCTGAGGACGAGGTGCTGTTCTTCGTCGCCGTCGAGGACGTCGCGGCCACCCTCGCCCGCGCCGAGCAACTCGGCGGAAGCATCGTCCAGCCGGCCCAACAGGTACCGGGCACCAGCTTCGGCGTCTTCGCCGACGCCCAGGGCCACAAGGTCGGCGTCGCCGCCAACGGCTGATCCCCCAGCGTGGACCGCGCCCAGCCCAGCGCGGCCCACGAGGCTCAGTCCTTTTCCAGCGCGATCCGTGGGAGGACGCGTTCGAGGCGGCGCGGGAGCCACCAGGCTCGGTCACCGAACAACCGCAGTACTGCGGGGACGATGACGCAGCGGATCAGGAGGGCGTCGAGCAGGACCGCGGTCGCGAGGCCGAGGCCGAACTGCTTCAACATCCGGTCCGGGCTCAGCAGGAAGGCGCCGAATACCACGATCATGATCGCGGCCGCCGCGGTGATCACGCTGCCCGTCGTCGCCAGCCCTTCCCGGACCGCCGCCCGGGCGTCCTTGGTACGCCGCCACTCCTCGTGGATCCGCGAGACCAGGAACACCTCGTAGTCCATCGACAGCCCGAACACGATCGCGAAGATCATCACCGGTACGAACGCCTCGATCGGCCCGGCCTGCGCACCGAACCAGCCCTGCTGGAACACCAGCGTGATGACCCCGAGCGAGGCGCCGATGCTGAGCAGGTTGAGTACGGCGGCCTTTAACGGAATCAGCACCGACCGGAACACCGCCATCAGCAGCAGCGCCGACAGCCCAACCACCACCAGCACGAAGATCGGCAGCCGCTTGCTCACCGCCCCGGCGAAGTCGTCGGCCGCTGCCGTCGCTCCACCGACCAGGTACGTCGCGTTGGTCTGCGACTCGAGCTTCGGCAACGTGTCGTCCCGCAGTCGTTGCACGAGGTCGCTCGTCGCCGCGTCCTGCGGAGCCGACTTCGGAAACGCCAGTACCGTCGCGATCTTGCCGTCCGGAGTCAGCTGCGGCGGCGTGACCGCCGCGATCCCGGGATCCGCCACCAGTGTCTGACCGAGCACCTGGGCCGCGGCCTGGTCCCCCTCCGACACGACCACGAGCGGACCGTTGAACCCGGGCCCGAAGCCGTCGGCCAGCAAGTCGTACGCCTTCCGGCTCGTCTTCGCCGGATCGTCCGTCCCCGCATCCGCGAACCCGAGCCGCATGTTCAACGCCGGCAGCGACAAGGCGCCCAAGGCAACGACTCCGAGCAGCAACGGAACCCACGGTCCGCGCTGCACCGCACCCGCCAGCTTCCGCCAGCCGTCGCCCGGCGTACGGCGTTGCTTCGCGGCATGCTTCCGGACACTCCGCTCGATCCGCTTGCCGAACAACGCCAGCAGAGCCGGCAGCAACGTCACCGCAGCCAGCATCGTCATCAGCACGGTCAACGTGACGCCGAGCGCAACGCCTTGCAGCGAACCAAGTCCCAACGCCAGCAGGCCGAGCAGAGCGATCACGACAGTGCAGCCGGCGAACATCACCGAACGACCCGCGGTGTCCAAGGCAACGGTCGCCGCCGCCGCCCGATCCGTCTCACCTTTCAGGAGTTCATGGCGGTAGCGCGAGAAGATCAGCAACGCATAGTCGATACCGACGCCCAGCCCGACCAGCAGCATCACCGGCGTCGTGTACTCCGGCACCTTGAACAGATGCGACGCGAGCATCAGCAGACCAACGGTGCTGCCGACCGCGAACACGGCAGTCAACAGCGGAAGTGTTGCCGCAAGCAACGATCCGAAAAGGAACACCAGGATCACCAGGGCGGCGATGACACCCGCGCCCTCGGACGCGCCGCCGGCACTGTCCGACGCGTTCCGCGCCAGGTCCCCACCGACCTCGACCTGGAATCCCGGCCGCGCGAAGTCCTGAGCCCGGTCGATGATCGTCCGCACGTCCGCCACCGGCATGTCCGTCTCCGCGACATCCAGGCTGACAGTCGAGTACGCCGTACGTCGATCTGTCGACATGCTGCCCGGAGCGGTGAACGGGTCGGCGACCGCGCCGACATGCGGAAGGCCCCGGACGACCGCCAGCATCGACGCCACCCGGGTCTTGTCCGCCGCCAGCCCACCATCCGCCCGTACGACGATCTGGACCGAGGCCGTGTCGCCCTTCGGCTGGTGCGCCTGGAAGATGTCCGTCACCCGCTGCGAGTCGGTCCCCGGGAGCGAGTTGTCGTTCTTGTAGGTCGCACCGACAACGGTGGCCGCGGCGGTGACCGCGGCCAAAACGAGTACCCACAGCAGAAGGGCCAGGCCGGCGTGCCGCATGGCCCAGCCGGAGACCCGGTGCAGCAGACCAGGTCGCGTCGTACGTCGGACCGGGGTGTCGATGACCATCGCGCTCTCCTGATAAGTAGGTCGACTACATGTTGCCTCTCGACAGTAGCAGGGATATGAGTAGACTGGCTACATGAAGGCGGATGCGCTGCGTGGACACCTCGACCCGATGATCCTGGCGGTGGTCGAGACCGAGCCGCTGCACGGTTACGCGATCATGGAGGCGCTGCTGGAGCGCAGCGGCGGCGAGCTCGACCTGCCGACCGGCACGCTCTACCCCGCGCTGCGGCGGCTGGAGCGGGCCGGTTACCTGGCCAGCGAGTGGAGCACGGTCGGCGGACGCAAGCGCCGGACCTACCAGCTCACCAGCGCCGGCACCAAGATGCTTGCCTCAGGCAAGCAGGAGTGGGTGACCTTCCGAGCCGTGGTCGAAGGAGTGCTACGCCCGGGCCAGGCGTAGGCAGCGGCCTGCCTGGACACTCACCAGTGCGAGCGGCAGGACGACGAAGGTCCCGACGATTCCGTACGCCGGCAGGCCCGGAGCATGCGTGCTGGTCGCGGTCATCGTGACGCCGATCGCGGCGATCAGCGCGGAGCCTGCGAGTGTGAAGAGTGCGGTGATCCGACTCAGATGCTCCCGGACCAACGGGTATCGCAGGCCGATGCCGGTGCTGAGCACAGCCAGCACAGCGCCGGCCATCACGACCCCGCCGATGTCGCGGACCACGACCTGCAGCAGGTCGTTCAGGGCGCTCGTCCCGGTCTCGTCGCTGGTCCAGACCCATGCGCCGCTCTGCCAGACGATCGGCTGGATCAGCAGCGCCAGCAGCAGCATCATCGCCGTCCGGCGGCTCTGACTGATCGCCAGCTCCTCCCGGTAGCCGGGCGCCACATCCTCGATCGACCCGAAGTCGGCCACCGCGTGCTTCTCCGCGTCGTACCGCTCCAGACCGTCGGCCTCGAAGGCTTCGGTCGCGTCGGTCAGGTGGTCGCGGGCCTCGGTCAGCAGGTCCGCCTTCCGACGCCGTGGCCCTCTGAGCTCCTTGCTCAGAGCGGTCAGGTACTCGTCGATGGGCACGGCTCCAGTATGGGGACCTTTCGCCCGGATCACGTCCGGGGTCCCACTGACTCTCCCCTGACCTTGGCCTGCCGACGACGCCGCAGTACGACGAAGAACCCGGCGTACCCGATCAGCACCAGGGCGAACCCGATCCGCTCCGCCCACGGCGTCGCGCCCTCGGGCCACAGGTGTCCCTCGAGGTAGTGATGGATGTACCCGCCCGCGTAGACGCTCTCGCCGCCCTGCCGGCGGAAGAACTTCTCGGTGGCCGTGACCGGACAGCCGAAGTCGACCAGGACGATGACGAGGTTCCACACCACGATGGCGAGGTGGAGCCAGATCAGCTTGGGCCAGCGCCAGGCGAGGAACCCACCGACTACGAAGAAGAGCAGCAGGGCGCCGTGCACGACCATGACGACATCGGCCAGCACCCGCCAGATCATGGGGCCTCCGGACCCGATCTCAAGGCATCCCGGACTGTGACCGGCTTCGACGGCGAGTTCTCGGGGCGGATCACGCCCATCAAGCGTTCGACCGCGGCCTCCATCTCGCTGCGCCAGGTGATCGTCGAGCGCAGATCGAGCCGCAGCCGTGGATTACGCGGATGCTCCCGGACCACCCCGAACCCGACCGCCCGGAGGAACTCAGTTGGCCAAACACACCCCGGCCCGTCCCAGCGCGAGTCTCCGAACGCCTCAACGGCCCGGAATCCACGCTTCAGCACGTCCTTGGCGACCGCCTGGACGAGGATCTTGCCCAGCCCGAGCCCGAGGTACCGCGGCTGGATCCGGCCGGTCGCGAGTACGACGGCATCGGGACTGACCGGAGCGGTCGGGAACGCCTGGATCCGGGGCAGGTACGTCGCGGGTCCGTAGACCGCGAACCCGGCTGGGTGCTCGTCGACGTACAGCACGACTCCCGCCGGCCCCCAGTCGAGCAGGAGCTGGGAGAGCCAGGCTTCTTTCTCGAGTGCGGTGTCGCCGTTGCGGTCGGCCTGGCGCGCGGCGACCGGGTCGAGCTCCCAGAACACGCAGTCACGGCACGGAGCGGGCAGCTCGCCGAGATTGGCGAGCGTCAGCGGTTCGAGCCGTCGAGCCATCAGCGGATCCGATCAGCGCTGGATCGCGGCCGTTCTGGTGGCTCGGAGCCTGTTAGCTTCGTCACCGTACGTGTCACCGCGTAGCGGGAGCGGCCGCCGGCTCGGGGACCGGGGACGGCGTCCGCGCGTCCGGGGTCCGGGTCGCCTCCGGGGCGACGTACCGCTGCTGCACTTTCGCTGCGGGCTGCTGCCTGAACAGCTCACCCGCGAACCCGGCCAGCACACCCAGCATCAGTCCGCCGAGCGCCCATCCGGCTGTCTTGCGCACGCTCATCCGATCCGCCTTCCAGTCCACCTCTCAGGCCGCACCCGCCGATCGGCTGTCTCAACAGCCAGATTGCGGCATGGTCGAACCTGCCCCTATAAGGCATGGTAGTGAGAGGTCACGCCGATCCACAGCCCGGACTCGGGTTCCTCGACGTAACCTGGTGACTTCCCCCTCGATCACCGTTGGAGTGGCCCCCGTGAGTGCTGACGTGCCCGATGTCCGGCAGACCCGCCTCGACAACTACGTCGAAGCGTATGCAGCCCGGACCAAGGGTATGACCGCATCGGAGATCCGAGCGCTGTTCTCGGTCGCCAGCCGGCCCGAAGTGGTCTCGCTCGCCGGTGGCATGCCGAACATCGCCGGCCTACCGCTGGACGTGGTCGGCGGAGCGGTCCGCGACCTGGTGATCGACAACGGCACCATCGCGATGCAGTACGGCTCCGGCCAGGGCGATCCGACGCTGCGGGACCAGATCTGCGACATCATGCGGCTCGAGGGCATCGAGGCGCATCCGGACGACGTCGTGGTCACGGTCGGCAGTCAGCAGGCGGTCGACCTGGTGACGCGAGTGTTCTGCGACCCGGGCGACGTGGTGCTCTGCGAGGCGCCGTCGTACGTCGGCGCGCTCGGAGTGTTCCGTGCGTACCAGTGTGAGGTCGTCCATGTCGCGATGGACGACGACGGCGTTGTGCCGGAGGCGCTGGAGCAGGCGATCGCCTCGGTGCGCGCGGCCGGTAAGCGGATCAAGTTCTTCTACACGATCCCGAACTTCCACAACCCGGCGGGGGTTTCGCTGTCGGACGAGCGGCGTGCTCGGGTGCTGGAGATCTGCCAGCGGGCCAGCTTGCTGGTGCTGGAAGACAACCCTTACGGCTTGCTCGGCTTCGAAGGTGAGCCGCAGCGGGCGTTGCGCGCCGCGGACCGGGAAGGCGTGATCTACCTCGGGTCGTTCTCGAAGACGTTCGCGCCCGGGTTCCGGGTGGGATGGGCGGTCGCACCGCATGCGGTGCGGGAGAAACTCGTGCTGGCACAGGAGTCCGCGACGCTGTGCCCGCCGACGTTCAGTCAGCTCGCCATCTCGTCGTACCTGGTCAGGCACGACTGGATGGGGCAGGTGAAGCAGTTCCGGGAGATGTACCGGGAACGCCGGGACGCGATGCTCGCGGCGCTCACGGAAAAGATGCCAGCGGCAACGACCTGGACGCGGCCGCGCGGTGGGTTCTATGTCTGGCTGACGTTGCCCGAAGGCCTTGACGCGAAGGCGATGCTGCCGCGGGCGGTGACCGCGCGAGTGGCGTACGTACCCGGGACGGCCTTCTTCGCCGACGGTTTCGGCTCCCAGTGCATGCGGCTGTCGTACTGTCATCCGACGCCGGAGCGGATCACCGAAGGCGTCGGCAGGCTCGCCGCGGTGATCAACGAGGAGCTCGAGCTCCGCCAGACCTTCGGCCCGCTGCCACCCGGCGCCGGCCGTGACTACGACGCTCCCGGGCCTGAGCTGAGCTAGACCAGTAGGCAAAGGTTGCGCAATGGATCTGCGGGTACCCGTGGGTCGCTGACACGCTAGCGGTACCGTTCCAGTGGGCCTCGGGACCGGCGACCGTGCCGGAGTCGCCCACGAGTGATCGGGATATTAGTGATGAGTGATCTGGGTCGAGTGCTGGTACTGGCAGGTGGTTTGTCGCACGAGCGGGACGTGTCGCTCCGGTCCGGTCGGCGGGTAGCGGACGCCCTGCGCAGCGTTGGCGTGGAGGTGGAGCAGCGCGATGTCGACGCCTCCCTGGTCGATCGGTTGCGCAACGATCCCCCGGACGCGGTCTTTCCGGTCCTGCACGGCGTCACCGGTGAGGACGGCGCTCTCCGCCAGGTCCTCGACCTGTACGGCGTTCCGTACGTCGGAGCTGATGCGGCCGCCTGTCGGACAGCCTTCGACAAGCCCGTCGCGGCGACGATGGTCGGATCAGCTGGCCTGTACACGCCGGCCTCGGTCGTGCTTGGACATGAGACGTTCCGCGAGCTGGGTGCCGCGTCGCTGATGGAGTCGGTCATCCACAAGATCGGCCTGCCGCTGGTCGTGAAGCCGGCGCGCGGCGGTTCGGCGCTGGGTGCGTCGATCGTGCGGTCCGCCGAGGAGCTGCCGTCGGCGATGGTGAACTGCTACGCGTACGGTCCGGTGGCGTTGATCGAGCAGTACATCGACGGCACCGAGGTCGCCGTGACGGTGGTCGACACCGGCGACGGGCCGCGGGCGTTGCCGGCGGTGGAGATTCGCCCCGACTCCGGGTTCTACGACTACGAGGCGCGGTACACGGCCGGTGCGACGCAGTTCGTCGTACCTGCTCGGCTCGAGCCTGAGGTTGCGGGCGCGTGTGCTGCGGCCGCGGTTCAGGCGCACCAGGCGCTGGGGCTGCGCGATCTGTCGCGGTCGGACCTGGTGGTGGACGCAGCTGGGGTGCCGTGGTTCCTCGAGGTAAACGTGGCGCCGGGTATGACGGAGACGTCGCTGGTCCCCTTGGCCGCCGAGGCAGCTGGGATCGAGCTCGGCGTACTCTGCCGCGACCTGCTCGCCGCAGCAGCAGCCCGCTGAAGGCCCCCGATGCCCGACCCTGACGACCGGCCTCTCTGGCGGACGGTTCTGACGCCGCGGTGGTTGGGGCTCCTGGTACTGGCGCTGGCCATCGCCGCAGTGATGTCCGTGCTGGGTGTGTGGCAGCTGGACGTGTATCACTCGAAGACTGCGGACGCGACTGCTCACCGAGCTGACGCCGCACCTGTGCCGTTGCAGTCGCTGTTCTCGATCGACGAAGGCTTGCCGTCCAAGGCGGTCAGCCGACGGGTGACGGTCGACGGCACCTGGGGTCCGGCCGCGGACCAGGTCTTCATCGCCAATCGCTTGCAGGACTCGCGTGAGGGCTTCTGGGTGGTCTCTCCGGTGAAGCTCTCCGACTCCGACGCGGTCATGGTCGTCCGCGGATGGGTGCCGACGGCAACGGCTGCTGCCCCGACCGGACCGGTGCAGCTGACGGGGACGGTGATCTCGTCCGAGTCCGAGGACTCTTCCGACGATGCCGCCAAGGGTCGGGTGCTGTCTTCGCTGCGGATCCCTACGATCGTTCACCTTGTCGACTACCGGGTGTACGACGCCTTTGTCGTACAGGAGTCCGTCGTCTCCGGCGTCGTACCGTCTCCTGCGCCGGCCGTCGTACAACCGCCTGCACCTCCGACCGATCACGCCGGGCTGCGGAACGTCGCGTATGCCTTCCAGTGGTGGATCTTCGCGGCCTTCACGCTGTGGATGTGGGCCCGGATGGTGCAGGACGCGCGCCGGTCCGACCCGGACTCCCCTGATCCGGAGTCTGACGATCCAGACCAGGCCGGTGAGCGCGTGGAGCCAAGCGGTACCGTTTCAGCGTGACTTCCTCTGCCGACCCCGCCACCTCCGCCGCGTTGACCCCGGCCGTCCGCGGGGCGCTGATGCGCTACCGCGTGATCGCGTACGTGGTCGGCGTGATGCTCCTGCTGCTGGTGTTCCTTGCGATGCCGCTGAAGTACTTCGCGAACAGCCCGGGCGCGATGGACGTGATCGGTCCGACGCACGGGTTCCTGTACATGGTCTACCTGCTGCTGACCTTCGACCTGTTCCGCCGGGTTCGCTGGTCGTTCCCGCGACTGGTGATGATGGCGCTGGCGGGCACGATCCCGTTCCTGTCGTTCTACGCCGAGCGCAAGACGTCGCACGAGCTGCTGGGTCGCTAATCCCTTTGTGCTGTTGGTGTTCCCGGCCCTAGCTTCAGGGTTGTGCTCCACGACATCACGGAATCCAACCGCGCCAGCTGGAACCAGATCCACAACGCCCGCCCCGGCGAACCTGCGTCGTACTTCGCCAACGGTGGCTCGACCCTGGAGCCTGACGAAATCGCGGCCGCCGGCTCGGTCCAGGGTCGCCGCGTCCTCCACCTAGCCTGCTCGTGTGGCGACGAGGCACTCTCCTGGGCTCAAGTCGGCGTCGAGGTCACCGGCGTCGACATCTCCGAAGTCGCAATCGCGATGGCCCGCTCGAAGTCTTTGGCAGCCGGCATCCCGGTCGACTTCCGTCGCGCCGACATGATGGATCTGCCGGCCTCGCTGACCGGCTTCGACCTGATCTACCTCAGCTGGGGCGCTATCTGCTGGGTGCCGGACCTCACCGTCTTCGCCACCGTGATCGCCGACCGTCTGACTCCCGGCGGCTCGGTCCTGATCTCCGAACACCACCCGGTCTGGGAAGTCCTCACCGTCCAGGGCCCGAACCACCTGACCGTCACCGAGGACTACTTCGCCCGCTCGACCCCGTGCGCCCGAGCCGACAACGCCAAGCTCCCGACCGGCGCACGCGACAACCCCGACGCCCCTTCGTTCACCGCGTACATCTGGACCCCGAGCGACATCATCACCGCCCTCCTCTCCGCCGGCCTCACCCTGACCGCCTTCCACGAGTCCCCCGCCCCCGAGATGTACGCCGGCCTAGGCCCCGCCGCAGCCCACCTCCCCGCCACCTACCTCATCAAAGCCACCCGCAATGTTTCACATGAAACATCACAGCAAGTCCCCAAATAACTAAGTCGACAAATCCCACCCGCCCCGGACTGCCCCGAGAACCCCAGAATTCCTCTGAGAGCCGGATCCTCCGCCCACTCACCCCACCCAAGCACCGCGGTAGAAGAGGATCTGAGCGGAGAAGCGGAAGGGCCGCGTCCACCGCTGCCAAGCCTGGAGGAGACACGCCTCCACAGCCAAAAGGCCTCCCAGAACCACCGCCTGACGAGCCACCGCGAACCCTCCCCCGGGGACGGGCGCTCGCTGCACAGACCCGCACGCTGTGCTGGACAGCCAGCCCGCTCGCAGCTGCTGAAGCCAATGCCGGTGACCTGAGACAAGAAGTCGTGGCCAGAGACCTGAAATTGCATGTCTCCGCCCCCGACAACCTGTCCCAGGCCACCACAGACGAACGTCCGCAACGCACCCCGCACCACCGCACCCCGCACCACCGCCCCCTGGCCGCGTCACCAACCACCGCACGCCGGCAAGCGCACGCCGCCCACTCGGCCGCGCCGCGACTCGATTGCGCGCGACGGGACGCAGCAGGGGCACCCGTACCGGCTGCTCCTGAACCGGCAACGGTGGCGGAGGCAGCCCAACCGTCAGGTTCCGAACTCCACCACGCTCCGGCGCCTCGGCAGCGCCGTACCCCAGCGGTGCCGGTCCTGCGGCGCCCGCCCGTACCTCTTCGGTCACGCACCTCCCGCGCCGCAGGTCTGCGCGCCGTCCCCGCATTCCCGATGGGTCTGACACGGCCCTCTCGCCAGGATGCTGCCCGCTTGCCGACCCGGCGGCCGCACCCACTGGTCAGGTCGCTAACCGGCGCACACCGGCCAACGTGCGGCGGCCCGCAGCCCGCGCCGTGACCCGATTGCGCGCGACGGGACTCGGCGGGCGCGCCAGTTCCGGCCGCTCATCCGCTAGCTCACGCCGGTTGGCGCACTCGACCGGCCAACAGCCGAGCGGCATCAGGCAGCGCCCATCATCGGCCGTCCGGCTTCCCGCAGAGCGGCCGCCGCAGACATCGCCGTGAGCAGGCCCGACGACCTCGACGGACCAGGTCACAGGACCGGACCGCACCGCGCGCCACGGCGGCTGTGGGGCAGCGCCCGTTCTGGGTCGCGCGGCGCGGGCTCCGGGTCGCGCGGCGCGGGCTCCGGGTCGCGCGGCGCGGGCTCCGGGTCGCGCGGCGCGAGCTCTAGGCGGCGCGGCGCGGGGCCACCGCCGCGAGCCTGCACTCGGCTGACGCGAAGGAGCAGGTCGGTGTGCGTAGCCAAGCGCCTCCGGACGATCGGCATCGTCAGCGCGGTCTTGCGCACCCGCCGGTGCAGCCATCCCTGGTACGCCGCCAGGTGGTTCGCGTCGTGCGGGCCCCGGGAGCCCCGGAGAGCGGGTGTTAGGGGTTTTGTTTGTTGGGGTCCATGAGGGTGACTATGCGTTCTAGGTCGTCCAGGGAGGCGAACTCGACGGTTATTTTGCCCTTGGTTTTGCCTAGGTCTACCTTGACGCGGGTTTCGAAGCGGTCGGAGAGGCGGTCGGCTAGGTCGACCAGGCGGGGGGCGACCGGCTTGTTGCGGCGGCGGGTGGTTGGGGTGTCTTCGGCGTTCATGTCGCCCAAGGCGACGATCTCTTCGACGGTGCGGACCGACAGGCCTTCGGCGACGATGCGTTGGGCGAGGCGCTCGATGGCGTCGCCGCTCGGGAGGCCTAGGAGTGCGCGGGCGTGGCCGGCAGACAGGACGCCGGCGGCGACCCGGCGCTGGACGGAAGCTGGCAGCTTCAGTAGGCGCAGGGTGTTGGAGATCTGTGGGCGGGATCGACCGATCCGGGTGGCGAGGACTTCCTGGGTGCAGCCGAAGTCGTCGAGCATCTGCTGGTAGGCGGCCGCTTCTTCGAGCGGGTTCAACTGGCTGCGGTGCAGGTTCTCCAGGAGGGCGTCGCGGAGCATCGCGTCGTCCGACGTCTCGCGGACGATTGCCGGGATCGTCGTGAGGCCGGCCTGCTGCGTTGCGCGCCAGCGGCGCTCGCCCATGACGAGTTCGTACTTGTCGCCCTCGAGCTTGCGTACGACGATCGGCTGGAGCAGCCCGATCTCCTTCACCGAGTGGACGAGCTCCTCCATCGCGTCCTCGTCGAAGACGCTGCGGGGCTGCTTCGGGTTCGGCGTGATCTTCTCGACGTCGATCTCGGCGAACGATGCTCCTGGCACCGCGGCCAACTCTGGCCCCTGCGGCTCGGCCGGCCTCGGCGGCGCTCCCGGGATCGAGTTCGACTTGCTGCCGAGGGTCGTGGTTCCGGGAGCCGGCGAGCTGGGGATCAGCGCGCCAAGTCCGCGTCCGAGTCGGGTGTTCATCGCGCTCCCTCGAGTTCGACCTGCTGAGCTACTGCTGGCTTGCTACACCACCGGCTACACCACCGGCTACACCACCGGCTACAACACCGATCAGGCATCGCGTTTCACGTGAAACGGTGCCACACCGATCCGAGGATCGACGGAAGGCCTAGGCGTTGTTCCGCATCGCGATCTCGCGGGATGCCTCCAGGTACGACAGCGCGCCGGCCGAAGCAGGGTCGTACGCGAGCACGGTCTGCCCGTGGCTCGGCGCCTCCGAGATGCGCACCGAGCGCGGTACGGCGGTCCGCAGTACGGCGTCCTTGAAGTGACCACGTACCTCGGCAGCAACCTCGCCGGCCAGCTTCGTGCGGGCGTCGTACATCGTCAGCAGGATGGTCGACACGTCGAGACCGGGGTTCAGGTGCGACTTCACCATGTCGATGTGGCGGAGGAGCTGCGACAGTCCCTCGAGTGCGTAGTACTCGCTCTGGATCGGCACCAGGACCTCACGCGCGGCGGTCAGCGCGTTGACGGTCAGCAGGCCGAGTGACGGCGGGCAGTCGATGAAGACGTAGTCGAACTTCTCGCCCGCGGCCTCGGTCTTGGCCAGGTAGGCATCGAGCACGTTCTTCAGCCGGCTCTCGCGAGCGACGACGCTGACGAGCTCGATCTCGGCGCCGGCCAGGTCGATGGTCGCCGGGATCACCTGGATGCCCGGGTGCTCGGCACAGGGCTGGGTCAGGTTGTCCAGCGCCTCACCTTCGATGACGGCCTCGTACACACCCGGTGTTCCCTCGGCGTGGTCGATGCCGAGGGCCGTCGACGCGTTGCCCTGGGGGTCGAGGTCGATGACCAGGATCCTGGCGCCGTACAACGCGAGGCCGGCGGCGACGTTCACCGTCGTCGTGGTCTTGCCGACGCCGCCCTTCTGGTTGGCGACCACGAAGACTCGGGTCTGGTCGGGCAGCGGGAACTCGCGGCCCATCGTGCGTCCTTCATTCACCAGCAGGGTCCGTTCGGTCGCGGCGGCGATCGGAGTCTCGAGAAGTCGTCGCTGAAGCTCGTCCGACGTGGCCCGCGCGGCGATCTGTGCGGCAGTCATAGCGCCCATTCCAATAGGTGCGGGACTTGGCCCGAAGAGGATGTCTGTAGGGGTTGGGGCGGGTCTACCCCCAGCTCCGTCCACAGGCTGCTGTGGACGAATTCCCGTGTGCGAGGGCAGTTTCGTGCGGTGGTCATCCACAGGCGGTGGAGATTCCGGGAACACCGGTTCGGCGTCCACCAGTGACACCGATTCGGGCTCGGAACCATCATCTCGCATGTCCGGCGTTTCACGTGAAACGGCGCCGGAGTCGACAACGGCGGGTACGTCGAGACCGGCCGCGGCGACCGCCCGGAGGCCCGAAGTGTCGATCGGTGCGGACACCACCACGGGCTCCGACGGCTCGCGAAGAGAGGAAGTCTGGACCGGTGGTGCAGGGGCGGGGGTCGAATCGGGAGCCGGCTCCTGGGTCACGACGCGTACGCCGGAATCCGGATCGGTCGGCCAGCCGATGCCCTGCGAAGACCTCGGCTCACCTGTGCTCTTCTCGGGCCATCCGAGGGCACGACTCACCAACCCGCTCACCTCCCGTATTGTCCGCGCCGGGATCCCCCTGCAGCACGTCCGGCCACAATACTCACCACAGTGGTGGGGAGGGCCAGTTCATCGCCGCCGAGTTGATGAATATGCCAAAGCTCTGCACCAAGCTTCGCCAACTCGCGTTCCGAGGCGTCCAGTTCCTCCTCTGCGGACGACCCCTTCATCGCCAGCATCAGTCCACCCTCGACGCACAGCGGCAGACACCACCGCGCCAGCTTGGCTAACGGAGCCACGGCGCGAGAGGTCACCACGTCGTACGACGCCGGCGGCAGATCCTCGGCCCGCGACCGCAGTACGGTCGCGTTGTCGAGCTCGAGGGCGTCGACCGCTTCTTCTAGGAAGGTCGTCCGTCGAAGCAGTGGCTCGACGAGCGCGACCTCGAGATCCGGGCGAACGATGGCGAGCACGATCCCCGGAAGGCCGGCGCCGGTGCCGATGTCGGCCACCGAGGACTCCTCCGGGATCAGGCGCTCTACGACGGCACAATTCAACAGGTGCCGGTCCCAGAGCCGCGGCACCTCGCGAGGCCCGATCAGCCCTCGCAGTGTGCCTTCGGTCGCGAGCAGTTCGGCGTACGCCGAAAGCCGGACCGCCGCCCGTGGAAACAGCTTCTCCACGAGCGGCGGTGTTTCACGTGAAACGGATTCGGTCACTGGCGCACGATCATGGCTGGATCACTACGCGGCGGCGGGGCTCTTCGCCCTCCGACTCGGACGTCAGGCCGGCGGCCGCGACGACATCGTGGACGACCTTGCGCTCGAACGGCGTCATCGGGTCGAGCCGGACCGGGGTCCCGGTCGCCTTCGCTTCCTCGACCGCCTTGCGGCCGACCTCTTCGAGCTCGGACTTCCGGTTCGCCCGGTAGTTCGAGACGTCCAGCATCAGCCGCGACCGCTCACCGGTCTCCCGGTACACGGCGAGCCGCGTCAGCTCCTGGAGCGCCTCCAGGACCTTGCCGTTCTCGCCGACGAGGTTGTTCAGCTCCGCGCCGACGATCGAGACCGCAGCCCGATCGCCGTCGATGTCCATGTCGATGTCGCCGTCGAGGTCGGCGATGTCGAGCAACTCCTCGAGGTAGTCGGCCGCGATGTCGCTCTCGGCCTCGAGGGCCTTGAGGCGATCCTCGGCCGAATCGCTCGTGCCGGCGGACTGCTCCGCCGCCTCGGTGTTCTGCATGCCGTCAGTCACGGCCACTCCTTCACAATTCGGGATCCGCCCCACGGGGACCCGGGTGGTACACAAAGCAACAAGGGAATCCGGCGCGGCGCTGGTCAGCGCGAGCCGCCGGAGCGCTTCTGCGCCGCCTTCTTCTGCGCGGCCGACTTCGCCGCGGGCTGGCGCTTGGGCGTTCCCTTCTTGCCGGCCGGCTGCTTCTTGGCAGCACCGGCCTGAGTCTTCTTGGGCGTGTCCTGCGGCCGCGGTGCGTCCTGCGGATCGCTCGACGACGTCTGCCCGTTGCTCGCTGCCGGCGTCTCAGACGTACCGGCCGGGCCGCCACGACGATCGCTGCGCGACTGCCGCTTCGGCTGCTGCCGCTGGGCCGGGCGCCGGTCCGAGCCGGTCTCGGTGGCGGTCGCCGCACCCTCGGTGCCCGGGACGTTCTCGTCGGCCGGGCGGCCGTGGCGCAGGTTGTGCTCCCGCTTGCGGGCCTGCATCGCGTCGTACGCGTGGGTGCCCGGAGCCGGGTTGCGGCGAATCACGTAGAACTGCTGGCCCATCGTCCACAGGTTCGAGACGAACCAGTAGATCAGCACACCGATCGGGAAGTTGAAGCCACCGATCAGGAAGAAGACCGGGAAGACGTACAGCATGATCTTCTGCATCTGCGCGGCCTGGCCGGTGAGGGCTTCCTTCGGCATGTTCTTGCGCATCAGCTGCAGCTGCGTGGTGAACATCGTCGCCGTCATCAGGATGATCAGCACGATCGCGACGACCTTGACGTTGCCGGCGCCGGAGCCGTTCGCCTTCAGGAAGGTCTGCGAGATCTCCGCACCGAAGATCTTCGCGTGCTGCAGCGAGCCGACGTACGGCTTCATGATCTCGCTGTGCCACTGGCCCTTCGCGGCGTAGTCGAGCACCCGGAACAGGGCCAGGAAGATCGGCGACTGGAGCAGCAGCGGCAGGCACGAGGAGAACGGGTTGGTGCCCGTCTCCTTGTACAGCTTCATCATTTCCTGACCGAGCTTCTCCCGGTCATGGCCGTACTTCTTCTGCAGCTCCTTCATCTTCGGCTGCAGCAGCTGCATGTTCCGGCTGGAGCGGATCTGCCGGACGAACAGCGGGATCAGCAGGGTCCGGATGACGATGGTCAGGCCGGCGATCGACAACGCCCAGGCCCAGCCGCCGTTCGGATCGAGCACCTGGCCGAGCAGCCAGTGCCAGCCGACCAGCAGCGCCGAAACGGCCCAGTACAGCGGCGTCATGACGGTGTTGAACAGATCTACGATCCCGTCCCACACCGCGAGCCCGGGGATGGCCAGAAGAGTCACTCATGCACCTCGCTGCACAGGCCCGGCGTCGGCTGACGATCCGGGCTGGTTGGCGGATCCGTGAACACAGGGGTCCTCACGGTCTCCGCGCTGGTCGACATCTGTGGGTGGAACGGGGTCGTAGCCTCCGGGGTTCCACGGGTGGCAGCGGATGAGTCTCCTCATCGCCAGCCAGCTACCGCGCACCGCACCGTGGCGCTCGACCGCCTCCAAGGCGTACGCCGAACAACTCGGGTAGAACCTGCACACCTGCCCGTACATCGGGCTGATCAGCAGGCGGTACAGCTTCAGAAAACCAATGATCCCGCTTCGCACGGGATTGAACCGCATCATGAGCCCAGCAACCGGGTCAGGGCGCCGTCGACGTCCTTGGCCAGTTCGTCGTACGACGCTGAAGCGGACGACGGCAGGGCCCGGACGACTGTCAGGCTACCGGCCGGCAGATCCGGGAGTCGCGTTGCCAGGACAGCACGCAGACGGCGGTGGACCCGGTTCCGCAGAACCGCGTTGCCCACCGCCTTGTTCACAACGAATCCGACCAGCGGGGGTTCGGCGTAGCCGTCCTCCGCCAGGAGGTGGAGAACCACCGCGCGCCGCGCCGCGCGCCGTCCGGACCGGACGGCGCGTCGGAAGTCGTCGGACCGGCGCAACCGGTTCGACGCAGGCAACACGAGGTGGTCACCGTCGATGAGTCGCTCAGGCCGCGAGGCGCTGGCGACCCTTGCCACGGCGGGCGGCGATGATGGCGCGACCCGCACGGGTACGCATCCGAAGACGGAAGCCGTGCTTCTTGTGCCGGCGACGGTTGTTCGGCTGGAACGTCCGCTTGCTCACTGGAATGACTCCGGTTACTCGAGATCACAGAATTTGTCGACAAATCCACTGATTGGATCTGCCCGGTGGTGCAGTCCTGCGAACCATCGGAGAACCAGAGAGAAGGTCTCGCAGGGAGCGCAGCACGAAACGGCCGGCTCAACACCGACTGATCCACGGTACGTGGCTGGCTGTGGACAGGTCAAACCAGGTATCCCCAGACTTTTCCACAGCCTTGTGGACAGAATAGTGGGCAGCCGGTCGCGCCGATGTTCGTCACGGTCCGAACTGGACCGCCACTGAGAGCGATCACCAACCATGACTACGCTCCGACGTCTACCCGACACGCCGCAAGTTGCCCCCAATTTCCTGTTCATAGCCTGTGGATGACGGCTTGAAGCTGCCTGGTCGAACTTGTTAGCGTCACTCCCTCACACCAGAGGTCCCGCACCCCGCGATCGGTAACCAACCTGCTCCCGCGTTCGTTCACAACTGTGGACAACCGTGTGGACAGTGCGGCCGCCGAGAGCGGAGTCAGCTGCCGCGCTGAGCCGAATAGCACCACGACTCACCGGCCGCACGGGCGTCCGGGTCGAACGGCCGCACCGCCCGGGTCCCCCCGGTAACGAGTCGGCCGCCGCAGCGATGAATCGGGGAGCAACGCGTGGTCGAGGACGATTCCGCCAGTGCGGAAGTCACACCGGTGGAATACACGACAGCCGAGTACCGGACCGACTACAACGGCGACGGCAGACAGGACCTGCGCCCCGAACCCGACGCCGGCCTCCGCCCCGAACCCGAGGCGAATTTCCGTACCGAGGTCCTACCCACGCCCGAGCCGCTGCCCCGCATAGACACCGCGCCGGCGCCCAGGCCCGAAAAGCCGCGGATGGATCCGGGCGACTACTTGAGTCCGTCGCTCCCGATCCCGATGCCCGCCTCGCCGGCCCCCGGCTACCGGCCGGCGCCGCCTCCAGGTCCCTACGGCTACCGCTCGGAGCTCGAGCGCGCGGCCACCGATCTTCCAGCAGGACCACCACAGCCCACGGCGGGTACGACGTACTTCGGTACGGCGCCTGCCGTCGGCAATGTCCGCTACTCCGGTCAGCCCGGCGCGTGGGGTGCCGCGACCGAATGGGGTACAGGCAGCGGTGACATCGCGGGCTCGCTACCGAACGAGGGTGATGCACGTGTGGACACCACCAACCAATGGTCACCAGACCAACGGCCTGCTCAGCAGAACGCCGCTGACCGGCCGCCCGTCGAGCACCGCCCGGCAGACGCACCGGCCCCGGAGCCGCACGCACCCGAGCGGCCAGTCCAGCAACAGCAGCCAGTCCAGCAGCCGGTCCAACCGCAGCAGCAACAGGTCCCACACCAGCACGCACCTCAGCAGCCGGCACCGCAGCAACTCGCACCGCAACACCACGTGCCTCAACAGCAGCCAGCTCAGCCTCAACAGCAGCCAGCTCAGCAGGTCCCCCAGCAGCAGCCCCAACAGCAGGTGGTCCCACAGCAGCAGGTGGTCCCACAGCAGACGGTCCAGGAGGTGGCAGCACCGGTGACGGATCTAGGCGAAGCCTGGGCCCGGGTGCTCGCGGGTCTGCCGCCGAACCAGCGTGCCTGGCTGACCAACTCACGTCCGGTGACGCTGCACGAAAGCACCGCGATCGTCGCGGTGCCCGACGACTTCACCCGCGGCCAGCTGGAGACCCGGCTCCGTCCGGACCTCGAGCGGATCCTGACCGAGAGCTTCGGCCGGGACATCCGGATCGCCGTCACCGTCGACCCGTCCCTCGACCCCGAGCTCCGCGAGCAGCAGCAGGCCGCCCAGCAACCGCCCCAGCCGTACGCCCAGCAGCAACCGCAACACCACCCACAACAGCAGCCGCCGCAACAGCCCGCGGTACGCCAGCCGCTGAACACCGACGGCGCCTACCAGCCGACGATCCAGTCGGCTCTCACCGATCCGGCCAACGCGGCACCACAGCAATTCCAGCAGCCGGCGCCGCAGCAGCAGTCGCCGTTCGGTCAGCCAATCGGTTCGGTCGCCCCGCTGCCGAACGGTGCGCCGACGGCCACCGAGGGACAAGGTGAAGCCCGGCTCAACCCGAAGTACACCTTCGAGACCTTCGTCATCGGCAGCTCGAACCGGTTCGCGCACGCGGCCGCGGTGGCGGTCGCCGAGGCCCCGGGCAAGGCGTACAACCCGCAGCTGATCTACGGCGACTCCGGTCTGGGCAAGACCCACCTGCTGCACGCGATCGGGCACTACGTCCGCAGTCTCTACACCGGGGCCCGCGTTCGATACGTCTCCAGCGAAGAGTTCACCAACGACTTCATCAACGCGATCCGCGACGACAAGGCGTCCCAGTTCCAGCGCCGGTACCGCGATGTCGACGTACTGCTGATCGACGACATCCAGTTCCTGGAAGGCAAGATCCAGACCCAGGAAGAGTTCTTCCACACCTTCAACACGCTCCACAACGCGAACAAGCAGATCGTGATCAGCTCCGACCGCGCGCCAAAACGCCTGGAGGCGTTGGAGGACCGGCTGCGGAACCGGTTCGAGTGGGGCCTGATCACCGACATCCAGCCGCCCGACCTCGAGACCCGGATCGCGATCCTCCGGAAGAAGGCCGCGACCGAGCGACTGACCGCGCCGCCGGAGGTGCTGGAGTTCATCGCGTCGAAGGTGCAGACGAACATCCGTGAGCTCGAAGGCGCCCTGATCCGCGTCACCGCGTTCGCCAGCCTGAACCGGCAACCGGTCGATCTGAGCCTGGCCGAGATCGTGCTGAAGGACCTGATCCCCGAAGGCAGCAAGCCCGAGGTGACCGCCTCCATGATCATGGGCCAGACCGCGTCGTACTTCGGTCTGTCGATCGACGACCTGTGCGGCTCGAGCCGGAGCCGCGTGCTCGTGACCGCTCGTCAGATCGCCATGTACCTGTGCCGCGAGCTCACCGATCTCTCGCTGCCGAAGATCGGCCAGCAGTTCGGCGGACGCGACCACACCACCGTCATGCACGCGGAACGGAAGATCCGTCAGCTGATGTCGGAGCGGCGCAGCGTCTTCAACCAGGTGACCGAACTGACCAACCGGATCAAGCACCAAGCGAAGCAGCAATGAGGTCCGGTGACCGCGATCAGTTTCCTGTACGCCGAGCGCTACGACGCGGTCACCGAACCACACAGCCTGGGGACACAGCTGTGGAAAACTGTGGGTATTGCTGGGGACACGTCGGTCGAACGTGTGGACGCCCTGTGGGGACAGAATCCGTCATCCGCAGCCGTCCCCAACACGACCGAGATTCATCCACACGGCGTCCCCAACCCAAAAGGGCACGTGACCTGGGAAGTCGCCGCTTTTCCACAGTATCCACCGGTGCGAAGAACACTATGGAATCTGTAGAGAGGTCCCAGTCCACAAAACGAACGGCCGGCCCGATCTGGGGAAAACCCCACTCTCGCGCCGGTTGGACGAACCTGTCAGGCTGTCTCCGTAGGCACCTGAAGAACCCCAGCAACGACGGCGACGCGACCCGCCCGAAGCGCCACGTCAGGCCCGATTGGCGCACAACACACTTGTCCGTGGCAGGATCTGCCTGGCACACAGCCGAATCAGGAGGCACCCAGCGGTGAAGTTTCGCGTCGAGCGCGACGTACTGGCCGAGTCGGTGGCCTGGGCCGCGCGCAGCTTGCCCAGTCGTCCCAGCGTTCCGATCCTTGCCGGCCTTCTGGTCGAGGCATCCGACGGACAGATCACCTTGTCCGGCTTCGATTACGAGACCTCGGTCCGGGTCACTGTGCCCGCGCAGGTCGCGGACGCCGGCAAGTGCCTGATCTCCGGCCGGCTGATGGCCGATATCTCCAAGAGCCTTCCGAACCAGCCGGTGGACATCGCCGTGGACGGCGCGAAGGCCCAAGTCACTTGCGGCAGTTCGCGCTTCACGCTCCAAACGCTTCCCACAGAGGAATATCCGGCTTTGCCGGAGCTTCCGGCTGCCAGCGGGACGGTCAAGGCCGACGTCTTCGCTCAGGCCGTCTCCCAGGTGGTCACCGCAGCAGGCCGTGAGGACACCCTCCCGGTGCTGACCGGTGTCCGGGTCGAGATCGAGGGATCGACGATCTCCCTGCTCGCTACCGACCGCTACCGGCTGGCCATTCGTGAGCTCGAGTGGAACCCGCAGTCCCCCGACGCATCGGCGGCCGCTCTCGTGCCGGCCCGGGTGCTGTCCGAGACCGCGAAGGCGATGACCGGCTCCGACGTGATCGTGTCGCTGGCCGCACCCGGCACCGGTGACGGCATCGTCGGCTTCGAGGGCGAGGTGTCCGGCGGCAACCGGCGCGCCACCACCCGGCTGCTGGACGGCGAGTTCCCGAAGGTCCGCGGCATCATCCCGACCGACTCCGCGATCGCGACCCGGGTCCGGATCGACACCGCGACCCTGGTCGAAGCGGTCAAGCGGGTCGCGCTGGTCGCCGAGCGGAACGCTCCGGTTCGGTTGACCTTCGACGACGACACCGTGACCCTGGATGCCGGCAGCGGCGACGAGGCGCAGGCATCCGAGTCGATCGAGGCCCGTGTCTCCGGTGACCCGGTGACCGTAGGCTTCAACCCGACGTACCTGCTCGACGGTCTGAACGCGATCGGTACGCCGGTCGCGCACCTGGCCTTCACGCAGGCGACGAAGCCGGCCGAACTGACCGGTGTCAGGGACTTCGACGGCGAACCGATCAGTGAGTTCCGGTACGTGCTGATGCCGGTCCGCCTGAACAGCTGAACGCCAACAGAACAAGGGGATTCACGATGGAGCTCGGCCTTGTCGGTCTCGGCAAGATGGGCGGCAACATGCGCCAGCGGATCCGCAACGCCGGCCACACGGTGGTCGGCTTTGATCACAACCAGGACATCTCCGACTCCACGGACTTGGCCGACATGGTCGGCAAGCTCACCGCAACCGATCAGCCCAAGGTCGTCTGGGTGATGGTGCCGGTGCAGGCCATCGACCCGGTCGTCACCGAACTGGCCGAGCTGCTCTCCCCCGGCGACATCGTCATCGACGGCGGCAACAGCCGCTGGACCGACGACACCCGCCGCGCCGCCCAGCTCGCCGAGAAGGACATCCGCTTCGTCGACTGCGGTGTGTCCGGCGGCGTCTGGGGTCTGGAGAACGGCTACGCCCTGATGTGCGGCGGCGACACCGACACCGTCGCGACCGTGATGCCGATCTTCGAAGCGCTCAAGCCCGAGGGCGAGTTCGGCTTCGTGCACGCCGGCAAGGTCGGCGCCGGGCACTTCACCAAGATGGTCCACAACGGCATCGAGTACGGCATCATGCAGGCGTACGCCGAGGGTTTCGAGCTGCTCGAGGCCGCGGAGATCGTCGACAACGTGCCGGCCGCGTTCGACTCCTGGCGTGAAGGCACCGTGATCCGGTCCTGGCTGCTGGACCTGATGGTGATCGCGCTCAAGGAAGACACCCACCTGGACAAGATCCGCGGGTACGCCGAGGACTCCGGTGAGGGCCGTTGGACCGTCGAGGCTGCGATCGACAACGCCGTACCGGTGCCTGCCATCGCCGCCGCGCTGTTCGCCCGGTTCGCGTCCCGGCAGGACGACTCGCCGGCGATGAAGGCGATCGCCGCGATGCGCAATCAGTTCGGCGGTCATGCCGTGAAGGGTGCCGACGCGGCCGACCCGTCGTACGCGACACCCCCGATCAAGCACTGAGGTGTACGTCACCGCCCTGGGTCTGCTCGACTTCCGGTCCTACCAGCAGGCGGAGGTCCAGCTCACCCCGGGCGTGACGTCCTTCGTCGGGCCGAACGGCCAGGGCAAGACCAACCTGGTCGAGGCGATCCACTACACCGCGACGCTCGGATCGCACCGGGTGGCCAATGACGCACCGCTGGTGCGAGCGGGCGCCACCCGGGCGATCGTGCGGACCGAGATCCGCAGCCAGTACGACCGGGACGTGGTCGTCGAGCTGGAAATCAATCCTGGGAAGGCAAATCGGGCCCGGATCAACCGATCACCGGTTCCGCGGCCCCGGGAAGTGCTCGGTCTGCTGCGGACGGTGCTGTTCGCGCCGGAGGACCTGGCGCTGGTCAAGGGCGATCCGTCCGAGCGGCGCCGGTTCCTGGACGAGCTGCTGACTCTGCGGGCGCCGCGGATGGCCGGCGTACGGCAGGACTACGACCGGGTGCTCAAGCAGCGGAACTCGTTGCTTCGCAGCGCCTCGCAGGCACGTCGGCAGAACCGTTCGAGTGCGGCCGAAGGGCAGTTGCGCACCCTCGAGGTCTGGGACTCCAACCTCGCCCGCGCCGGGTCGGAGCTGCTCGCGACCCGGCTGGAGTTGCTGGAATCCCTGCGCCCGTTGGTCTCCGGCGCGTACGACGCTGTTGCCCGGGGCAAGGGTGATGCCCGGTTGGAGTACAAATCGTCGGTGCTGCTCGAACCGGGCGTGACGTCGCGCGAACAACTGGCCGAGGTCCTGCTCGAGGGAGTCCGGGAGAAGCGCCAGGACGAGCTCGATCGCGGTGTCTCGCTGGTCGGTCCGCACCGCGACGACGTCGTACTCGGGCTCGGGGACTTGCCGGCGAAGGGGTACGCGAGTCACGGTGAGTCCTGGTCGTTCGCACTCGCGCTGCGACTGGCGTCGTACGAACTCCTTCGTGCGGACGGGGGTGAACCGGTGCTGATTCTCGACGACGTGTTCGCCGAGCTCGACACCCAGCGCCGGAACCGGCTGGCGGAGCTGGTCGCGCCGGCCGAGCAGGTGCTGGTGACCGCGGCGGTCGGCGCTGACGTGCCCCCAGAGCTCAGCGGGGCGCGGTTCGACGTCGGCGAAGGGGTCGTTCAGCGTGCCTGAACCCCCGGATTCCTCTGAGAGCGGGCCTGAGAGCGAACCGGAGCATGACAAGCAGGGCCTGGATCTGGCGAAGTCGCTGGCGGGCCGGCTGAAGCAGCAGGCCGCGAAGGGCGGCATCAAGCCGGTCAAGCGGCGCCGCCGGCCGCGGATCGACGGCTCCCAGATCAGCAGCGCCCGACCCGACGACCGCGATCCGCAGAAACTGACCAACACGCTCGGCCGGCTGATGCGCGACCAGGGCTGGGAGGTCGACGTCGCCGTTCACGGCGTGATGGCCCGCTGGCCGTCCATCGTCGGCCGCGAGATGGCCGAGCACTGCAAGCCCGAGTCGTACGACGACACCGTGCTGACCGTCCGTACGTCGTCCACTGCCTGGGCGACCCAGCTCAAGCTGCTCGCGCCCGACCTGGTCCGCCGCCTGAACGCCGAGCTCGGCGAAGGCACCGTCACCCGCGTCAACGTCCAGGGCCCGCACACCCCCTCGTGGCGAAAAGGCCCCCGCACCGTCCGCGGCGGCCGCGGCCCCCGAGACACCTACGGCTGACCGGACTGGGTTGTGCCCGCGACCCATCCAAGCCCTAGGATCGGGCGCGATGCGCACGCTCGTTGACGGCTTTCGCGAGATGGTCCACCTGATCGGAGACACGTTCCGGCTCTGGTGGAAGAACTTGCTGCCCATGACCACCTGGTGGATCGCCGGTTTCGTCGGCTTCACGGTCTGTGTGCAGGGCGCGATCTGGCTGGCAAAGCATGCGCATTCCAGTCTCGGCACCGGCGTGTTCGCCGTCGGCGTGCTGCTGCAGATCACCGCGGCCGTCGGCATGATCCGGACCTGCGCGATGTCGCTGTACCGCTGGCGGGACGCGGCGAGCAGCGAGTCCGAGGAGACGTCCGACCCGACGCAGCGTGGTCTGCTGGAGTTGCTGGCCATCACGTTGCTGCCGCTGGTCGCGGTCTGGTCGGCCTGGGGTTTCTTCGACGACCAGGTCAGCTCGCTCAGTGCGACGTACCTGGTGCAGAACGGGGCGCAGCCCGGCTCTGCGTTCTTCCACCTCGGCAATCACAGCTGGCATGGGTACCTGCCGGCGCTGGTGATCCTGCTGGTACTGCGCCGGGTGCTGCAGGCGGTCGACGACCGCTGGCCGAACCGCCCGGTGAAGTTCGCGCAGGTCTGGGCCGAGGCCTTCTTCGTCCTGCTGACCTTCGTCATCACGCCGTACGCGATTGCCGAGGGCAAGGTCTGGTTCCAGACGCGGAGTTTCTGGTACTGGTCGCTGGACTGGTGGGACGGCGTCAAGCACTTCTTCGAAGGCATCCACATCCCGCTGCCCGCCGGTATCGAGTTCCTCTGGGGCTTCACCTGGGAGACGCTCTGGCCGCTGTTCAAGCTGGGCGTCGGCGAGCCGCTGACCTGGCTGGCGATCACCACGGTCGTCTTCGGCCACCGGGTGCTGTCCAGCGGCGGCGTCTTCCGTGGCACGCGGCTCGAGAGCCGCCTCGGCGGCCAGGCCGAGCAGCAGGAGGCGCAGCAGCGTGGCCGGCTGGTCGGGCTGACCTACAAGGCGCCGGACCTGCTCCTCGGTGGTCTGCGGGAGAAGTTCTACCCGGCCATCAACGCGTTCCGGCTGCTGGTTCGGGTCGGACCGGTGTTCCTCGGCGTGGTCTGCATGGTCTACACCCTCTGGCTGCTCGGTGACGACTGGGCTTTTGTCTGGATCCAGCGGCTGCTCGGCATCCACGGGCAGTACTGGGGCCTGATGACGTACGAGATCGCCGACCTTGGCCGGAGCATCATCTTCGAGCCGCTGCGGATCGCCTTGCTGGCGGCCGCCTTCGACCTGTGCATCTCGGTCGGCAACGAGCGGCGTGCCGAAGCCGCGGCGGCGGCGCAGGCCGAGGCACCGGAGACCAAGCAGACTGTGACCGTCTGACGGTAGGGATCCTGATCAGGGAGTGATCAGGACCCGGTGGTGCTCGATGTAGTCCTCGACGACCAGGCCGGTCAGGTGCTCGACCGCGGACTTCGGCACGATGTAGACCTTCGCGACCTGGGCCGGCTTGTCCATGGTGAACGGATGGTCGTCATCCCCGCAGTACGTCGGTAGCGGGTAGTCGAACGGCTGCTCGGTGTCCCACGTGTTCCCGCGGTCGTCGCGGAGGTTCGCGTCGCAGGTAAACCCGCGGTCCTTGAGAAACACACCGGTGCGCGGGGTGACGGTCAGGGTGGCCACGACGATCACCGAGCCGGCGGGCTCGTCCATGCTGATCGTCTCGCCGTCCTTGTCGAGCAGCGTGGTGGTGGCCTTCAGCGAATCAAGCTTCCACTCGACGTGCTGAACCGTCACCGGTCCCTGGCTGACGACGTTGTCGATCCGGCCCTCGTTGTAGATCCGCTCGTCGTCGTTGAGGTACGGCCGCAGCATCACGAAAGTACCGGTGGACAGCAACGCCAGCAGCAGCCCGGACTGAACCACCAGCCGGGACACCCGGCCGCCGATCTTCACGACGCCACCCGGGTGACCGAGGACTCGACGATGTACTGCGGAGCCGCGGTGTCGGCCATCTGCTGGGCGATGGCCTCGGTCGGGATCCCGAGGTCGACCTGGATCTCGGAGTTGTAGACGTTGAAAAGCATCATCGAGCGCAGTCTCAGGGTCAGGTTCTTCATGTCGGTCGGATTGACCTCGAACACGATCGTGCCGGCGCGCGCGTAGCCGGCGTTCGGGAAGTCCAGGTTGCTGTTGTTCAGGCCTTCGGCCGGCTCGTACACACTGCCTCCGTCGGCCGTCAGCGTCGGCTCGATGCTGTCCGGCTTGCGGTCGCCGCGGACCGTGTCCCACTCGATCGCGACATAGATCCCGTTGGTGTCGATCGGCTTGTCGTCATCGCCGGCGGAGCTGTCGAGCACCGTCCGGGCGAACTTGATCCGGGTCACCTTCACGGTCGAGCCGCTGCCGGTGAAGTCGAGCGCCTGGCCGATCGTGCCGTGCTCGACCTTGATGTTCTGCTGGTCGTACACGTGCTCAGGGGTCGCCAGCCGGGTCAGGCCGCCGAGCAGCACGAACAGGATGCCGACCAGGATCGTCGCGGGGCGGTAGAGCTTCACTTGCTGCCCCCGTCGACGACGACCTTCGGCGCGAGCCGGACGACCGCGGCCGCGCTTTCGTTATGCCAGTAGGGTTTGTCGCTCGCACCGAGGCTGGAGTTGTCGGATTCGTAGTGCTCCTCGAGGACGCCGATCTCGACGACGTCGGCGGTGAAGTTCGGCCCGACCTTGAACTTCACGCTGCAACTCTCCGGCGGCAACCCGTAGACGAGCTGCCAGCCGATCTTGTCGCCATGACAGGACGCGCCCTCGGACTCCACGTTGTCCTCACCGTGGCCCGGCACGAACAGGAACATCTCACCGTCGACGCGGCTGCTCGTGTGTTCCTCGGAGTCGATGTTCTTCGCGTCGAAGTACACCACCAGGTTCGCCTCGGCCGCGTCGTACTCCGTCTTTGGCTTCCGGACGATCTCCGCCTTGGTCAGGCTGTACTCGAACCGGCCCGCGGTCACGGTTGCCGGGGCGGTCAGGGTCGGGACCGTGCGGCCCACCTTCTTCTTCCAGCCGCCGGTGGCCAGCACGACGAGCGATGCCACCACGACGAGGGCGATCACCAGCAGCCAGATCCGCCGGTGCCGGTGAATCACCCGGTCGGCGATCATCGCATCGATGACCTCGTCGAGACTTTCCACGGCAGCGATCCTAAGGGGCGGTGGGTGCGCGCCGGGCACCGCTTACCCAGCATCGGCCCACCATCGGCTCACCATCGCTCCGGAGCCCGGGAAGCGGTCTGGACCGGTCGGTGCCGGAATGGTCAGTCGTGAAACGCCCGAAGGCCACTGAGTGGCCGTGAGCGCTTTCCGGCCCCCCACCCGCGAGAGGGGACATGGCGAGGCGGGAGAAAAGACGCCCTGAGGTGAGTTTCGGGCGGCTGGTGGCAGGTTCTGCTTCGGTCGACGGGTAAGATGGAGGGTGTAGGGCGAGCCGCGCCTCTACCATCACCGTAGAGGGCGGCTCTACTGTGCCGCGATGCCTCGCGAAGGCGGGGTCCGAGGAGGACATTCACCGGTGACCGACGAGCCGATCGAGATCGACGCCAACCAGTCCGCTGACCCCGTCGGCTCCGCCGTACCCGACACAGCCGTGCCCGACCCGGTCGCACCCGATCTCGACGAGATCCCGTCGACGATCGTCGAGCGGGAGTACGACGCGAGTGCGATCCAGGTCCTGGAGGGTCTGGACGCGGTCCGGAAGCGTCCCGGCATGTACATCGGGTCCACCGGTGAGCGCGGTCTGCACCACCTCGTCACCGAGGTCGTGGACAACGCGGTCGACGAGGCAATGGCCGGGTACGGCGACCGCATCGTCGTCACGCTGCTCGCCGACGGCGGCGTCCGGGTCGAGGACAACGGCCGCGGTATCCCGGTCGACATCGTCGAGTCCGAGGGCTTGCCGGCCGTCACCGTCGTACTGACCGTGCTGCACGCCGGCGGCAAGTTCGGCGGCGGCGGGTACAAGGTGTCCGGCGGTCTGCACGGCGTGGGTGTGTCCGTCGTGAACGCGTTGTCCACCACCCTCCGCGTCGACGTGAAGCTGAACGGCAAGCTCTACACCCAGACCTTCACGAACGGTGTCCCGAACGCGGACCTCGCCGAGATCGGTACGTCGACCTCGAACGGAACCACCGTCACGTTCTGGGCCAGCCACGACGTCTTCGAGACCACGACGTACTCGTTCGAGACGCTGGCCACCCGGTTCCGTGAGATGGCCTTCCTGAACAAGGGCCTGGAGATCGTCATCCGTGACGAGCGGCCGGACCACACCGAGGACGGCCACCCGGTCGAGCAGTCGTTCAAGTACGACAACGGCCTGGTCGACTACGTGAAGTACCTGACCGGCATCCGCGAGACCGTGCACCGCGACGTGATCTCGTTCGAGGCCGCGGCGCAGGAGAAGAACAGCATGAGCCTCGAGGTCGCGCTGCAGTGGAGCGGCTCCTTCCAGGAGTCGGTGCACACCTTCGCGAACGCGATCAACACCCACGAGGGCGGCACTCACGAAGAGGGCTTCCGGGCGGCGCTCACCTCGCTGGTCAACTCGTTCGGCGAGAACCAGGGGATGATCAAGAAAAAGGAGGACAGGCTCACCGGTGACGACATCCGGGAGGGCCTGACCGCGATCATCTCGGTGAAGCTGGCCGAGCCGCAGTTCGAGGGCCAGACCAAGACCAAGCTCGGCAACACCGAGGTCAAGGGCTTCGTCCAGCGGGTCGTGAACGACCGGCTCGGTGCCTGGTTCGAGCAGAACCCGGCCGAGGGCCGCGAGATCATCCGCAAGGCGACCGCGGCGGCGAGCGCCCGGATCGCGGCCCGCAAGGCCCGCGACCTGGCCCGCAACCGCAAGGGTCTGCTCGGCGGCGGCGGTCTGCCGGGCAAGCTGGCCGACTGCCAGTCGACCAACCCCGAGGAGTGCGAGGTCTACATCGTCGAGGGTGACTCGGCCGGTGGCTCCGCGAAGGGCGGCCGGGACCCGAAGTTCCAGGCCATCCTGCCGATCCGGGGCAAGATCCTGAACGTCGAGAAGGCACGGATCGACCGGGTCCTGCAGAACAACGAAGTACTGGCGATCATCTCCGCGCTCGGCACCGGTATCCACGAGGACTTCGACGAGGACAAGCTCCGGTACCACAAGATCGTGATCATGGCCGACGCCGACGTCGACGGCCAGCACATCCGGACCCTGCTGCTAACGCTGCTGTTCCGGTTCATGCGGCCGCTGATCGAGCGCGGTCACGTGTACGCCGCCCAGCCGCCGCTGTACAAGATCCGCTGGAGCAACCAGCCGGACGAGCTGGCCTACACCGACCGCGAGCGGGACGGTCTGCTCGAGGCCGGCGCCGAGGCCGGCAAGAAGCTGCCCAAGGAGAACCCGATCCAGCGCTACAAGGGTCTGGGCGAGATGAACGCGAACGAGCTGTGGGACACCACGATGGATCCGGCCAACCGGGTCCTGCTGCAGATCACGCTGGACGACGCGATCCGCGCCGACGAGACGTTCCAGACGCTGATGGGCGACGACATCGAGGCGAGGCGCAGTTTCATCCAGCGCAACGCCAAGGACGTCCGCTTCCTCGACATCTGATCTCGCTGCTCACCGACGTACTGATTTGAACGGGACTTTTTCATGACCGAGACCCCTACTGGCCACGACCGCGTCGAACCCCTCGACCTGCAGACCGAGATGCAGCAGTCGTACCTCGACTACGCGATGGCGGTCATCGTCGGCCGCGCGCTGCCCGAGGTCCGCGACGGCCTCAAGCCGGTGCACCGCCGCATCCTCTACGCGATGTACGACGGTGGCTACCGGCCGGATCGTGGTTTCAACAAGTGCTCCCGCATCGTCGGTGACGTGATGGGTCAGTACCACCCGCACGGCGACTCGGCGATCTACGACACCCTGGTCCGGCTGGCGCAGCCGTGGGTGATGCGCGCGCCGCTGATCCAGGGCCAGGGCAACTTCGGTTCGCCCGGTAACGACCCGGCCGCCGCGATGCGGTACACCGAGTGCCGGATGGCGCCGCTGGCGATGGAGATCGTCCGCGATATCGACCAGGACACGGTCGACTTCCGGCCGAACTACGACGGCAAGTCGCAGGAGCCGGTGATCCTGCCGGCCCGCTTCCCGAACCTGCTGGTCAACGGCTCGTCCGGGATCGCGGTCGGCATGGCGACGAACATCCCGCCGCACAACCTCCGTGAGGTCGCGGCCGCGGTCGACTGGGCGCTGGAGCACCCGGACGCGACCCGGGAAGAACTGCTCAACGCCTGCCTGCAGAACATCAAGGGCCCGGACTTCCCGAACGGCGCGCTGATCGTCGGCTACAAGGGCATCGACGACGCGTACCGCACCGGCCGTGGTTCGGTCACGATGCGCGCGGTCGTCGACATCGAGGAAGACGCCAAGGGCCGGACCAGCCTGGTCGTCACCCAGCTGCCGTACATGGTCAACCCGGACAACCTGGCGCTGAAGATCGCCGAGCTGGTGAACACCGGCAAGATGACCGGCATCGCCGACATCCGCGACGACAGCTCGTCCCGGACCGGGCAGCGGCTCGTCATCGTGCTGAAGCGTGACGCTCAGCCCCGCGTCGTACTGAACAACCTCTACAAGCACACCCCGCTGCAGGACACCTTCGGCTGCAACATGCTCGCGCTGGTCGACGGCGTACCGCGCACCCTGAGCGTTGACCTGTTCATCAGCCACTGGATCGACCACCAGATCGAGGTCATCCAGCGGCGGACTCGCTTCCGCCTGCGCGAGGCCGAGAAGAACGCGCACATCTACCGCGGGTACGCGAAGGCGCTGGACGCCCTCGACGAGGTGATCGCGCTGATCCGGCGCAGCCCGGACGTGGACGAGGCGCGCACCGGCCTGATCCAGCTGCTCGACATCGACGAGATCCAGGCGCAGGCGATCCTGGACATGCAGCTGCGCCGGCTGGCCGCCCTGGAGCGGCAGAAGATCATCGAGCGGTTGCAGGAGCTCGAGACGATCATCGCCGACCTCGAGGACATCCTGGCCAGCCCGGAGCGGCAGCGCTCGATCGTCAAGGACGAGCTCGGCGAGATCGTGGCGAAGTACGGCGACGAGCGTCGTACCGAGATCATCGCGGCCGACGGCGACCTGTCGGTGCAGGACCTGGTGCCGGACGAGGACGTGGTCGTCACGATCACCCGCGGCGGGTACGCGAAGCGGACCAAGACCGACCTGTACCGGACGCAGAACCGGGGCGGCAAGGGCGTCCGCGGCGCGCAGTTGCGGGCCGAGGACGAGATCAGCCACTTCTTCGCCACCACGAACCACCACTGGATGCTGTTCTTCACCACCAAGGGCCGGGTCTACCGGGCCAAGGTGTGGCAGCTGCCCGAGTCCGCCCGGGACGCGAAGGGCTCGCACGTCGCCGGCTTGCTCTCGTTCCAGCCGGACGAGCAGATCGCGCAGGTGCTGACGCTGCGTGACTACGAGCAGTCCGAGTACCTCGTCCTCGCGACCAAGCGCGGCCTGGTCAAGAAGACGGCGCTGACCGACTACGACTCGGCCCGGCAGAGCGGCATCATCGCGGTCAACTTCCGCGAGGACGACGACGAGCTGATCGGCGCCGACCTGGCCACCGCCGAGGACGACCTGCTGCTGGTGTCCCGCAAGGGCCAGTCGATCCGCTTCACCGCGAACGACGAGCAGCTGCGGCCGATGGGCCGGGCCACGTCCGGCGTGACCGGGATGAAGTTCCGCTCCGGTGACGAGCTGCTGTCGATGTCGGTGATCCGAGCCGGCGCGGACGAAGAGGCGCAGTTCGTCTTCACCGTGACCGATGCCGGGTACGCGAAGCGGTCGCGAGTCTCGGAGTACCGCCAGCAGGGTCGTGGCGGTCTCGGTATCAAGGCGGTGAAGCTGAACGACGAGCGTGGTTCGCTGGTCGGCGCGATCATCGTCGTCGACGACGACCAGGTGCTGGCGATCAAGGCCAGCGGCCAGGTCGTCCGCAGCCGGGTCGACAGCGTGCCGGTCAAGGGCCGCGACACGATGGGCGTCCGGTTCGCCGGCGTCGGCGAGTCCGACGCGGTCGTCGCCATCGCCCGGAACACCGATCTGGCCATCGCCGAGGAGGAATCAGAGGCGGCCGAGGAGGGTACTGTCGCTGAAGGTGCCCAGAATGTGGACGGATCGACAACCGAAACCACCTCTGAGAGCGTCCAGAATGATGACGAACGTTCGACGGACGTGGACGGCGCGGCTACCGTCGAAGACGACGAAGCCGGCCAGGAGGGTGACTGATGACCAACCGCGCGAGGCCAACGTGGCCTGAAGGCGCGGCCGACAGCTCCAAATCCCAGCGCACCGCGCCGGGTGGGACGCCGTCTGCCGCTCCGGCCAACCCGGCCTCCAACGGTCGCTCCAACGGCCAGCCTCCGAACGGTCAGCGGCCGTCGGAGTACCGACCGCAGCCGCGACCGGGCAACGCCGGCGCCCCGGTGCAGCAGCGCCCCGCCCCGAGTACGCCGGGCCGGCCGGAGCCGTGGTCCCCGGGAGTCGTCGGTACGCCGTCGATCACGCCGACCCCAGGCTCGCCGTTCGCCGAACCCGAGGCGAAGCCCGACTCGTTCGGTGACCGGGTGAGCGCTGCTCGTCAGGCAGTGCTCGACAAGGCCGCCGCGGTGAAGGCAGCCAAGCCGGACCGGTCCGAGCGGGTCGATGCCAAGCAGGCCCGGCTGGCCGAGAAGGACGCCAAGGCGTCGGGTCGGCCGCAGACGCGGAAGGCGCGGCTGCGGATGTCCCGGATCGACCCGTGGTCGGTGATGAAGACGGCGTTCCTGCTGTCGATCGCCTTCGGGATCGTCACCTGGATCGCGGTGTTCATCATCTGGTCCGCGATCGGTGCGGCCGGGGTGTTCGACAACATCAACAGCACCGTCCAAGAGGTACTGGGCACGCCGACCGCCGAGCCGTTCCGGGTCGAGAACTACATCAACACCGGCAAGGTGATGGGGTTCACCACCCTGCTGGCGTGCGCCGATGTGCTGATCATCACCGCGCTCGCCACCCTCGGATCCTTCCTCTACAACATCGCCGCCACGCTGCTCGGCGGCCTCGAAGTCACCCTCGCCTCGGAGGACTGATCGGCCGCGGCCGGGTCCGGTGCGGCCCGGCCGGAACCGGTTTGGGAGTAGGGCGTCTGGTGCGGTAATCTCTCCCGGGTTCGATACCGCAGTACGCGGGCCTATAGCTCAGACGGTTAGAGCGCTGCCCTGATAAGGCAGAGGTCACTGGTTCAAGTCCAGTTAGGCCCACCCTCACGTATGTGAAGCCCTTGATCCGAGGAGTTCCAGTGCTGAAGAAGCTCCTGCTGGTGCTGGTAGCCGGCATCGGTGGATACTTCGCTTACAAGAAGACCCAGCAGTCCCGCGCCGACAAGGACCTCTGGGCCGAGGCCGTCGACCCGGTAACCCCGGGCCGCTGACCACCCCACGGGGGCGTAGCTCAACTGGCAGAGCACTGCCTTTGCAAGGCAGGGGTTAGGGGTTCAAGTCCCCTCGTCTCCACCGCCGCCGGTTGCTTCTGAGCAACCGGCTTCTTGCGTACTACGGTCAACCCCGCGTGCGTGCGACTACTCGGCCGGCGCCCGCGAGTGAGGCTGCCGTCGATGGGGGCCGTGAACACCCTCTGGTGGCCTAGCACCTGTTATTACCTGTCCCAGCCCACCAGTAGGTGTTCAAGCCCCCGACAGTTCGCGGCGACGGCCGGCCTACGGCGGGTGACGTCGACTGCCGGTCAGCACCGTCCCCTTGGTCGCTCGATTGTCGGGCCACCACGTCATACGTCAGGAGCGCTCCGCGTTCTATTGCAGGCGCGTGCCTGGCATGATTCGTGAGTGAACACAGACCGTCGCGTGGAGCCGCGATTGGCTGACGGTGCGGCCGGCCACTGTTGGCGGGTGGCGCTGCCCATCCGGCTCGGCACGGGAGCGGCAGTCGTCGCTACCGGCGCGATCGCCCTGATCTCCACCGCGATGCAAGACGACCACCCGATCAGCGACCCGCTAACGGCGCTCGCGATATATGCGGCGCTCTGGTGGCTTGGCATCGTACGGCCCGCGGTCTGGCTCTCACCCGGCGAGCTGGTTGTGCGCAATCCGCTGCGGACTCACCGAATCGCCCGAGACAACGTCGTTTCGGCTAGGGCCCGTTCCCGAGGAGTTGCCATCATTCGGCGCGATGGTCGCCGCTGCACCGCCGTGGGCTTGTGGAAGCCCAGGATCGCCCAGGAGCGCGCGGCCAGCCTGATTACCAACTGGGCGCAGACCCCGCCATCGAGCAATCAAGGCGAGGCCCCCGAGAGTTCGTACCCGGAGACCCAGGAAAGCCCGACCAGGCGGCGCGTTGTCGACATCCTGGCCGCCGCTGGCCTCGCCGTCGCCCTCACCATTCCGGCCCTACTCCTGGCCTGGCCCCACAACCCTCAGTGGCTGTGGGCAGTCGCCGGCCTCATCGTGGTCATCGCGATCGTGCCGTTCGGCATAACTCGACAGGCGAAGGATGCGCTTCGGCGCGATCACTGAGACCCCACAGAACCCCGACGACCCTGAGCCAGAGCAACCGGCAGTGCGGAACTATGCCTGTACCGGCCCATCCGGATGCAGGCGCTCGTCCAGCCATCGGGGCCATCGGGGCCAGCGATGCTCCCAGTCCCACTGCCAGGTCTCATTGGCGAACCCGACAGGGTCCAGCTCGATCCCGGGCATTCCGATGGCTTGACCGTGTTCACGTAGGAGCCTCTGGAGCAGCTTCGGGTCCAGTTCGTCGGTCAGCTCGAGTACGACCAGCTCCTTCTCCGTCCTCATCGTGATCACGCGACCTGTCTCCGTCAGAGCAGCGTCGTACTCGCCGTCATCGACGTCGATCGCTTCCATCCAGTCCTGTGCGTCGGCTATCGACGGGAACACATTCACGTCGACACCGGCGAAGACGAAGACAACTCGCGGAGAGGCAAGCACACCCTCAGCATCGCGAATGTACGGCGATCACGCACACGACCCGCCTGAGCGCCTGATCGCTTGGCCGGCGTCTGCTGACGAGCGAGCTGTCGGGCCGCGCTCTCGGCGTACCCGGCTACCTGCGGAGCATTGTCCAGAGGGTCGGGCCGTTTTCGGGGAGTGAGATCTCCTGGATCACGGCGAAGCCGAATCGCTCGTAGAGCGGAACGTTCCTCAGATTGCTGCTCTCCGTATAGGCAGGCCCGTCGATGCCTGCCAGGCGGCGTTCCAGCAAAGCCGAACCGACGCCTCTTCCCGGAGTCGAGGCGCCGAGCTGTGCGAGGTACCAGAACTGTCCGGCCGGCCTTGCTCGCGTGAAGGCGCGCTCCAGCACAACTCCACGGCGGAAACCCGACCGCATGCCGAGAAGCAACCTCGACAACCCCATCAGCGCTTGCCGAGGTGACACGCTGTGGCCCGGTGGATCCCACAAGGCCGCCCCCACCGGTCGACCGTCGTCCAACGCAAGATCGGCGCAACTGGGAGCGGCATGCAGGTGAAGGGCAAAGGCTCGAAACATCTGAAGGTCGCCGCCTGCCTTCGGCATCAGCCAGCGGACCACGGGATCGGCGACGAACGCAGTGGCCAAGACCTTGCTGACGGCAGTCCGATCCTGCGCCGTGGCTCCACGGACCTCCAGCATGCCGGGAGTCTATTGGCCCCAGCTTCGCCAAGCGACATGTGCTGGACCGAGGAGTCAGACAGGGCTGATCGCGGGGCGGAGGCGGAGCAGTCCGTCTGGGAGGGTGTCGGCCCAGGCGGCCATCTCGGCGGTGACCTGGATTGGTTGGGCCATGATGAATGGCTGGGCTTGCGCGTCTGAGCCGGTGCCGAAGGACTCCAGGCGCCAGTCCCGCCAATTGGCCCGCAGGACGTCGCGGAGCTCATCGAGTTGCGCACAGGTGAAGGGGCTGGGCACCACACACAGCTGATCCGGAAAGTGCTTGGACAACTGCCGCTTCATCGCGTCGACGTCGGTGGCGGCAACGACGAGGACTTCGTGGTCTGGGGAGGGACGGAAGATCACCCGGTGGACGATTGCCCCGGACGATTCCAGGTCGCCGAAGTCGATGTCGACGTCCAGGTCCCGTACGTGGTGTCGCCAGCCACCGTGGGGCGGCGGGCACAGTGGATCCCTCCACTCCGGATGTGACTCCCGAGGAAGCCTCTCCTGTCTCTGTGCCTCGACCTCGATGCTCTCGTCGCGCCATATCCCGACCACCGAGAGATGGCCGCGGATCCCGTTCGGTGCAACATCGGTGGGCACTGCCTCCGCGCCGATCAGCCGGATCGACCGATCTGACTTCCAGCCGGGCGGTCTGATGATCAGGTCATGTACGCGCGCCACGTCCAGCCAATCACCGTCCGGACCGGTCACCAGCCGACCCCACGTCCGGACCCTGTCCCCTGCCCCGAACACCAAGTCCCTGGCCCGCCATAAATCCATGGTCCTCCCCGGCCGGAACGACGACCCGCAGCCGCCGGTGTGCCCGCTATTCGCCGGTGGTGCCGTCTAGGGATTGGCGGAGGAGGTCGGCGTGGCCTAGGTGGCGGGCGTATTCCTCGATCACGTGGGCGAGGATGAAGCGGACGTCGGTGTCGCCGAACTCCGGGTTGGGGACTGTGCGCGGTACGTTTCGGGTGCCGTTCGTGAAGAGGGCGCGTGAGTCCTCGCAGGCTGCCAGGTAGTCGGCGTACACCTCGTGGGCGGGCGTGGGGTCCGTCTCGTCGAACCACTCGCCGCCGTCTGCGGTGATGTAGGACTGGTACGGGAAGAACTGCGGGGTGGTGTCCGCGAGTTTGAGTTGTAGCCAGTAGCGCTCGACTCCCTGTAGGTGGCGCATGAGTCCGAGCAATGTCAGGTCCGACGACGGTACGGACCGTTGGCGCAGCTGAGCGTCCGTGAGTCCCTCGCACTTCCAGAGGAACGTCGCCCGGTGGTAGTCGAGGTTCGACGCGATCACCTCCAGCCACGAACCAGTCAACACCCGCTCGGGCCTGACCACCTTCTCGATAATCACGATGTCGCTCACGCGGCAGCCCTCCATGGTTCGCATGCGTGTACCTGTTCGATGCCCGGGGTGGCCGTGGATCGACAGACTGGTGCGCTAACGACAGGAGGTATCGGGCGATCTGGCCTGAATCGCGAACCGCTCAGGCGGGCGAGGCGGTATACGTAGACGACTACGTCCTGTCGTTACGGCGACCGTTGGTCAGTGTTCGAGCAGACCGCCGGCTAGGACTGGTGGGACGTGGCCGGTTGGCGGGCGTGACTGGAACAGGGCGAGGCCGATGTCGACCAGCGCGGCGCGGCGGAGGGCGGGGACGTCGGCTAGAGGGGTCCAGACGGATTCGGCCGTTTCGCCGTTGGGTTCGGGGCGGAGGGTGCCGGCGGTGATGCGGGCGGCGTAGAAGATGCCGATGTTCTGATGGTCCTCGGTGCCTGGCCGGCGACTCTCGACTCCGGGGATCACTCGGGAGTCGACGCCGAGCAGGCTCTCGACGACAGCCGTGCAGCCCGTCTCTTCCGCGATCTCGCGGACGACGGTGTCGAACGGGTCCTCACCCGGTTCAACGCCACCACCGGGCAGCGTCCACCAGGTGCCATCGCCGTACGGCGAGACGTATCTCGCCAGCAGCACCCGTCCGTCCTCGACACACACCCCGTACGCCGCCAGCCGTCGACTCATTCCCCGAACCCTAGATGCAGAAGGGGTGCCCGGCCGGGTCGGCGTAGACGTGGTGGTGGGGCCCGCTGGTTTGGAGGGGTTGGGCGCCGACGGTCAGGGCGTGAGCGCGGGCTGCGGGTACGTCGGGGGTGGACAGGTCCAGGTGAACTTGCTGGGGGTAGGCAGGGTCGGGCCAGCGTGGAGCGGGTGACGTGCTCTGCTGGAAGGCGAGTGCCGGGGTGCCGGCGAGGACTACTCGAGAGGGTGCGTCGAGCGGTCGGTCCAGGAGCGTGCTCCCCGGGCACGCGAAGACGATGTTCTGGATCGTCAGGCTCACCCCTTCACCTCACCCGACCGCACGGCGGTTGTCGAGCGGTGGGCGATTGTGTGCGGTTTGTAGTCGAGAGCTTGCGGGCTGTTAGCGTCTGACGTGAGTTCAAACGATCGTGTGAAATGACTACTGGGGAGAGTTGATGAGAAAAACTGCGGCCATGTTGGCCGGTCTTCTGTTGGCGGCGGGTGGTACGTATCTCGTGGCGGCGCCTGCGGCGCAGGCGGCTGATTGTGGAGGGACCTACACGATTGTGGTCGGTGGCACCGGCGACAACGACTCCAATGCGCCGTACTGGCAAGGGAACATCAGCCAGCGGGTCGGGTATCCGGCCCAGCCGATCGGTTACAACGCCCGCCAAGGCGTCAACGAGCTGAACCGGCTGATCCGCGATCACCGCAACGCCTGCCCGGATCAGCACGTCAAGGCGATCGGGTTCTCGCTAGGCTCAGCGGTGGTGCACACGTGGGTCACCGAGAACTGGCAGACGATCGATAACGTCAACGCGGTCCTGATCGCCGATCCCAAGCGGGCCGCGGGTCCGGGCAACGCGGGAGCCGCGGCGCACCCGCTCGTCGCCCCGGTTGTCGGCGCACCGCTGGCCGGCGCGGACAACTTCTTCGGCGACATTCCGACGCTGACGCTCTGCACCGACGACATCATCTGCAACATCGACGCGTCGTCCGGGCTCCCGGGATACCTCTGGGAAGGCAAGCACGGCAACTACAACTTCAACGTTGACGTGTACTCCGACGACGCCAGAGGCCAATGGTTCAACGGGGTCTACATCCCCTGACAGGTACGACGGCGTGCCGGCCGGCAACCAGTCGGCCGGCACCCCGCACTCAGCTGAGATCCGGGACGGTTGCAGCGCTGACGTAGTCGCGGAACAGCTTGATCTCACCGTTCTGGATCCGGAACACCTGGACGCAGGTGGCCTGGAACGGTTCGCCGGTCGTCGTGTTCCGGCCGTCGGTGACGAGTTCGAGGATCACCACCTCGGGGTCGACCGTCTCGTGCAGCTGGACGACGCGCAGGTCGACGATCTCGACGGGATGATCGGCAGCCTTCAACGAGAACTCGCGGATCGCCTCGCGTCCGTCGAGGCGATCAGGTAGGCCGGCAACGGCGAACGGCATCTCGATCACGCCGTCCTCGGCGAACAGATTCGCGAACGACTCGAAGTCGCGATCGACGATGTGGCGGCGACGGAGCTCGAGTACTTCCAGTGGTGTCATGACCCCTCCAGCGATGTTTGGTTCAACGACCGTAGAACGAAAACCCCAGATATTCAACATCTGTAGAATGAATTCGGTGAACGAGACCACCAGAGACCGGCGGCGGATCGAGACGCAGGAGCGGATCCTCGCCGAGGCACGTCGGCTGTTCGCCGAGGCCGGGTACGACCGCACGACGATCCGCGCGATCGCCGCGGCCGCGCAGGTGGATCCCGGTCTGGTGATGCACTACTACGGCAATAAGCAGCAGCTGTTCGCACGCGCAGCGGAGACGAAGAGCCAGGCCGTCCTCGACGGAACCGCGGACGAGATCGCCGAGCAACTGCTCGACCGGCTGCGGCAGTCGCTGATCGAGGAGCCGGTCGCCTCACTCGCCGTACTGCGCTCGATGCTCACCCATCCCGACGCCGCCGACGAGGTCCGCGAGAACGCACAGCTCCGCGGCAGTACGTTCAGCAAGGTCATCCCGGGCGACGACGGCGAGCTCCGGGTCGATGTGGTCAGCGCCGTGCTCATCGGCGTTGTACTCGGTCGGCACCTGCTCAAACTCGACCATCTCGCCGATGCCGACCCGGACAAGATCATCGAACTCCTCCGCCCCGCGGTCGAATCCCTCACCCGGGCGGAATAGGGCCCTCGAAGCGGAGGTTGGCGACGGTATGAGTGTTGAGATCGGAGTGATCCTGCCGACGTCCACCCCGGATCCCACCAAGCCGATCCTGGGCGACGTGCGGGACAGCGCTCGGTACGCCGAGGAAGTCGGGCTGGACTCGGTGTGGTCGACGGACCATCTGATCGCGAGCGCGCCGATGCTGGACAGTTCCGTCGTACTCGCGACCGCTGCCGCGGTAACGGAGCGGATCACCGTCGGATACAACGTGATGCTGCTGGCGTTGCGACCGGTGGCGTGGGCGGCGAAGCAGATCAGCACGCTGCAGCTGGTGTCGAACAACCGGCTCGTTCTAGGTGTCGGCACGGGCAACCCGGCGCACGGTGACATCGGCTGGCGGGCGGCCGGCGTCGACTTCACCCAGCGCGGGCGGCTGACCGACGAGGCTCTCGCCGTACTGCGGGATCTCGTGGCCGGCAAGGCCGCGACGGTGCGACCGGATCTCGAGGTGACGCTCTCCCCCGGATCCGCGGTCCCACCGATCTTTGTCGCCGGCAACGGTCCGCGCGCGCATCGCCGGGCGGCGCGGTACGGCGATGGCTGGGCAACGATCGGGATGTCGCCGGAGGAAGTACGCAAGAGCCTGGAGCAGATCAACGAACTTGCCGATGGCAAGCAGTTGAAGGCGACCGTGATCGCCCCACAGCTCGAAGGAGACCAAGTCGAGCAACTGGCCGCCTACGAGGCCGCTGGAACCGAGCGCGTCATCATCCCACCCACAGGCGATTGGCACGACGACTACGACCAGGCCGCCGATCTCCGCAGCCGCTATCAGGAACGCTGAGTCGTCAGGACCGCGATGTCTCGGATCTCGTCGACCGGGCAGGTCAGGATGTCGCGGTCGAGAACGATGAAGTCCGCAAGCTTCCCCGGCTCGATCGATCCGAGCCGGTCGCCCACACCGAGCACTGTCGCCGCGTCCGCTGTCCAGCCACGGATCGCTTCAGCACGAGAGATCGTCTTCGACGGCGTCAGCAGACTGCGCCCGCTGCGACCATCGGTGCGGGTCAGCGCGGCCCACACGTGAAACAGCGGCGGATGGGCGCCGTCACTGGCCAGTGCGGTTGGTACTCCGGCATCGATCCACCACCGCACCGGCGTCACGTGCTCCCACTGATCGCCAGGTAGCCGCTCGACGTACGCCGCCTCTCCACGGCCGTAGTCCACTCCGGCGCAGACCTGCGCGACGATCCCCATCGCCGCGAGTCGGGCGATCTGCTCCCGGGTCACATGATGGAAGTGCTGCACAACCCAAGCGCGCGAGGTCAGAGGCGTCTCGTGATGCACGGTCTCCAGCGCACTGACCGCGATCTCGCAGGCCGCGTCACCCGTGGCAAGGACGTTCAGCCGAAGGTCGTTCTGTACTGCGAGACGCGCGAGCTCGGCCAACTCGGCTGTGGACAACACCGAGGAACCGTTGCCGAGTTCGCCGTGCGGATCGAGGTACGCCGTACTCATCAGAGCGCCGCCGAAGTGCATCGGAGCATCGAGAGAGACCGTGATCCCCCGGATCCGCAGATGATCGTCGCCCGTACCGTCGCCGGCCGCATCCGCAACGGACGTCAGCCAATCCGCAAGGTTCACACGACCGACCGGCACCTCGTAGGTGCCGACGACCCGGCAGGCCAGTCGGTCTGTTTCCCGCATCACGCGCAGATCGGGGACGAACGGACTGTTGCCATGACCCTCGTAGATGGTGGTCAGACCGTGAGCAAGGTTCTGCTGCATGGCGGTCGCGATCGCGTCCTGCCGGGACTCCGGACTAGTGGCTGGAAGCAACGACAGGAGTCGGCCGACGAGTGGATTGCGAGCGTTGTAGAAGATCAGCCCATGGATCACACCGGTCGGTTCGCCGGCTGCGTCACGCTCGATCCGGATCCCTGGCTGGTCGGGGGTGTCGCGGGTGATGCCGAGCAACTCGAGTGCCTTGCTGTTCAGGATCGCGGGGTGCGGCCAGAACGGCGGGGTCGGGATGTGTACCGGGTTGTCCGGCGCGACCGCGTCGAGGTCGGCCCGGGTCGGCCAGCGCCCCTCGGCGAGCCCGTCCGGCAGGTCGAAGTAGTCCGGCGGTTCGCCGATCGACGACGTCACGATCCATTCGCCGGGCTCCGCCTTGGTCGCCGCGGTGCGGATCCGTTCGGTGATTGCGGCGATCGAGGTCAGCCCGGCCAGCTGCGGATCGGCCAACTTGTCCACAGCGATGTGCACCGTATGTGCATGCGCGTCGATGAACCCGGGCAGCACGGTCCGCCCGCCGAGATCGACCACCGGCCCGTCGAGTCCGGCGATCTCCTCGTTGGTGCCGACGGCAACGAACCGTCCGTCGGAGACCGCGAAGGCCTCCGCGATCGAGAAGTCGCCGTCGACGGTGACGACGTTCCCGTTCAGATAAACGGTCATGACAGCTCCTGTACGTCGGAATTCGGCCAGCCCGGGTTTCCGTTCCGGATGAAGGCGATCCACGCCGTCTGGACCACGTCGACCATCCGGGCGAGCTCGTCGCCAGCTGCGCCGGCCAGCATCGCCGCGTCCCGGCAGGCGGCGAGATTGCCGAACACGAACGGCAGCTCGATGCAGTGGCACGCCCCGAGCGGGTTGCCCGGCGCACTCCAGTCGAAGCGATAGACCCACGCCGACTTCAGCTCCTCGGCGTACGCCCTGATCGGGGTGCTGAACAACGACTCGGTCACCTCCGGGCCGGCGCCGTACGCGTTGGCCTCGTCGCGACACCAACCGACCAAGACTTCCACCTCGGCGGTGTGCGGATCGTCGGCCACCAGGTGGAACGGCGGGATCGGCCCCGGGTGCCGGCGGACCAACTCGAGTTGGGCGGCGAGAATCTCGTCGACGGTCGCAGTGTGCGGGTCGGTTCCGAGGACGTCGAGAAACTCTGCCGCCATCGTGTCGGCCACGTCCAGAGTCTGCGGAGGCAGCCCGAGCGGTGGGCTCTCCAGGATCGCGCGGCGGAACAGACCGGTCGCGTTCATGGCGGCGATCGAGAGCGCGCCGCCGGACTGGCCGGAGACGGTGACCGCCTCCGGGTCGCCGCCGAACGCCGCGATGTTCTCCTGGACCCACCGCAGCGCCTGGACCTGATCGAGCAGGCCGAGGTTGCTGTGCTCCAGCCGCAGGTACCCGAGGGCGCCGAGGCGGTAGTTGATCGTGACGACAACGAGGTCACCGCGCTCCGCCAGCCGCGCGCCGTCGTACCAGTCGAGGCCGCCGGAGCCGGTGCTGAATCCGCCGCCGTGGATGAAGACGAGGACCGGACGCGGCGTGCCGGTCGAGCTCGGAGTCCAGACATTCAGGTTGAGGCAGTCCTCGGACTGCTCCAATGATCGGTCGCCGATGATCTGCGCGAGTCGGGACGGAGGCTGCGGCGCTGCCGGACCGACCTGGGTGGCGTCACGTACTCCGTCCCAGGCGGCGGCCGGACGCGGTGGCTGGAAGCGGGTCGACTCGGCGTACGGCACCCCGAGGTACGCGTCGACTTCTCCGACGCGGCGGCCGCGGAGGCGACCTTGGCTGACTGTTGTCTCTGGCTGGTTCATTCCTCGACCGTCGCAAGACCGGTCCTGGCGCGTCGCGAGCATGGCCAGATCTTGCTGATTCCGACATGATGGAGGCGATCATGGTGGATTTCGACCGGTTGGACGAGCAGCTCGTACACGCCTTGCAGGTGGACGGGCGGGCCTCGTTCAGCCGGATCGCGGCCGTTCTGGGCATCTCCGATCGGACGACCGCTCGCCGCTACCACCGCCTGCGCGAGACCGGCGCGGTGCGCGTGGTCGGCGTACCGTCGAGCGCGCGGCTCGGTCGGGTCGACTGGCTGATCCGGATCCAGTGCGCGCCCGACACCGCGGTTGCCGTGGCCGCGACGATGGCCCGCCGGGACGACACGTCGTGGGTCTGCCTGACCTCCGGCGGCCTCGAGGTCACCTGCATCACCCACGCCGAAGGCCCGCGCACTCCCCTGCTGCAGCAGCTTCCGCACGGTCCACGGATCACGTCGGTCACCGCGCAGTGCATGCTCCGCGCAGTCGCAGGGACGGCGGGCTGGGCCGGACGTACGGCGGCGCTCACGGACGAGCAGGTCAACGAGCTGAGGCCGGCGTCCCCGGAGTACGACGTACCGCTCGAGCTGACTGCGCAGGACGAACGGTTGCTGGCGGAGCTCGCCAAGGACGGGCGGACGGCGTACCCCGCCCTTGCTGCGGCGACCGGGATGCCGGAGTCGACCGTACGCCGCCGGCTCGGTGAGCTGCTCCGCTCCGGGGCGATGTACTTCGACGTCGAGGCCGATCCGATGATGTTCGGCTACGCCACCGAGGCGATCCTGTGGATGTCAGTCGCACCCTCGGCGCTGAGCACGGTCGCGGACGCGCTGACGCGGCATCCGGAGATCGCGTACGCCGCGGCCGTGACCGGGGCGACCAACCTGTTCGGATTCGTCGTCTGCCCGGACCCCGACGCGCTGTACGACTACCTCGCCGACCGGATCGGCACGCTCCCCGGCATCACCCATATCGAGACCGTCCCGCTGACCACCACCGTCAAACGAGCCGGGACCCTCCTGCCAAGACGGTGACGTGTCACGTTTATGCTCGGGAGCATGGCTGGAGTCGTGGTGGTGGGGGTTGGACCCGGGATCGGTCTCGCGGTGGCGCGGCGGTTCGGTTGGGGGGGAATGAGTGCCGGGCTGGTCGCCCGGTCCGAGTCGACGGTGAAGGCTGCCGCGGCCGAGCTCGGGAGTGCCGACGTACTGCCGGTGACCGCCGATGTGACTGACGAGGCCGCCCTGCGGGCCGCGCTCGATCGGGTGGTTCAGGCGTACGGCGTACCGGACGCCGTCGTCTACAACGCCGCGCTCATCCAGGCTGACCGAGTGGGCGACCTCACCGCGAAGCAGCACCTCGACGCCTGGGCCGTGAACGTGGTCGGCGCGATGACGACCGCCGCGCACCTCGCGCCCGCGATGGCCGAGCGTGGCAACGGATCGTTTCTCATCACCGGCGGCATGCCGCTGCCGAAGCCGGACTACGCGAGCCTTTCGCTGGGCAAGGCCGGCATTCGCGCCCTCGTCACGCTCCTGCACCAGCAGTACGGCGCTGCTGGCATCCACGCCGCGAGTGTCACGGTCAGCGGTGGCGTCGGCCCGGGCACCGGCTGGGATCCCGACGAGATCGCCAACCACTACTGGCGCCTCCACACCCAGGCGCCGGCTGAATGGATCCACGAGATCGTCATCTGACTTGGCCTGGTGAAGCTCGGTCCGAATGGCCCTGTCGTTCGGCGCCCGGGTTCGCGAGACTCGGGTTGTGTATGTTCCCAACCACTTTGCCCCCGATGACGACGCGGTTCAGGAGTTGCTGGCCAGTCACGGCGCCGCTGATCTGATCACGATGACGCCGGACGGAATGGTGGCGACGATGCTTCCGTTCAGCTACGACCGTTCGCGCAACGTGCTGCTCGGACACCTTGCCCGCAACAACGATCACTGGCAGCGCGAGGTGCTCGGCGAGGCGCTGGTGATCATGCGCGGACCGAACGCCTACGTCTCGCCGGCCTGGTACGCCTCCAAGCAGGAGCACGGTCGCGTCGTACCGACCTGGAACTACGTCACCGCACACGTGTACGGCGAACTGACCGTCCACGACGACGTCACGTGGGTCGAGGACGTCGTACGCCGCTTGTCGGATCAGCACGAACTGGGCCGGGCCGAACCGTGGTCGGTGGACGATGCACCGGAGAAGTACGTCCGCGGTCAGTTGCGGGCGATCGTCGGAGTCGAACTCGCGATCCACCGGATCGAGGCCAAGTTCAAGCTCAGCCAGAACCGCCCGGCTGCCGACATCGACGGCGTGGTCGACGGACTCCGTGCGGACGGCGAAGAACCCACCGCCGACGCGGTCGCCCGGCACCGGCCGTAGTCGAGATCAAACTGTTGTTTGAACCGGGCTGAGAGCGGTTGCCGTCGCGTGTACCCTCCGTGTCGGTATGCCGAGTCCGAGCCGAGTGAGGTCCTAGGTGGAGCCAGACGATGTCCTCGAGCAGGCTCGCCAGAAGATGGTCGAGATCGTCCAGCTGATGATGCGATACATGGACCGTCAGTCGCCTGGCCAGAGCCAGCGGTTCCGGCGGCTGATGGAGCGGGCTGTACCGGGGATGCCGGCGATGATCGATCAGGGCGGCACGATCCCCGAGATCACGGCACGGGTCAACGACTTCCAGCGGCCGGGTTGGGAACAGCGGGCGACGAAGGCCTTCGCCGAGCTGCCGAGGCAGGATCCGGTGTTCGCGGATCCGGCGGTGCGTGCCACGAGCAACGAGTACATCGCCATGCAGCCACGGATGCAGGAGCGCTTGACGGCGCTCACGGCGGAGATGCGAGACCTCGGCGCGCCCGGAGCCGCGGCGTTGTACCAGCAACTGGGGCGAGAGGCCGCCCGCGCCACCGCCCCAGGGCAGCAGCGCCCGATCCAACCCACCGGCCCGGCGCCGCGCTCGGCTGCAGGGCGGGCGACGCCTCCGCCGCCAGGCGCACAACCACAACCACAACCGAGGCAGGCTCCAGGCGGAGCCCAGCCGACGCAGTCCCAGCCACCCCAGCCTCAGCAGACCCAACCGCAGTCCGCCCAGTTGCAGCCCGCGCAGGCTGGAGAGCAGCAGGTGGGGACGCAGCGGACGGTGGCGCTCGAGACGTCAGACCCGGTGCTGTTGGATGCGCGGATCGTGGAGAGTGCCGGAAAGATCACGGTGACCGCGAAGCCGAACTGCACGCGGGCCACCCTGACGATCAGGACCGCCGACGCGAACGGACCCGCGGCAGACGCCATCCGGTCAGCCCGCCTGGAGGCCACCGCCGACGGCCGCATGACCACGTCGGCAGCGAAGAGCGAATCGGCGCCGACGGTCATGACCCGCACCACCAGCAACGGGGTCGTCCAGAACTTCAACGCATCCGGCAGCGGCAGCATCATGGTGACCGGCAGCATCGGCGAGCTGAACATCGGCGGCGGATCGATCACGATGGGTGACGTCCGCGGCAGCACCTTCGTGATCTCGGGCGGATCCTCGCCGATCGAGGTCGAGGCGGTGGTGCCCGAAGGAAGCACGGTTGTCGCCCGCACCGACAAGGCGAACATCGAGACCCACGGGAAGCTCGACTATGTCAGCGCCCGATCGAAGGAAGGCGCCGTCAGCTCTGGCAGCGCCGACCGCACCGACGGGACCGGCATGCCCGGTAGCGCCAGAAGCGCCGAGCTCCACTCCGTCAAAGGCCCGGTCACCGTGCATGCGGACCGTGCCTGCGACGTCCGGGCCGGATCCGTCGAGGGCGACGTCAAGGTCACCGCGAGCAGCCCGGAGGTCGCAGGCACCATGCGCGTGGACGCTGACAGCATCAGCGGCCGCAGCGAGGTGCCCCCGGAGTCCCGCGGGTTCGGCTCCGAAGCCGGCGGTCAGAGCCAGCGCGCCTCGGACGGCGCTCGTGACACCACCGTCCGCCAGAACCAGACCCCAACTCGCCAGACAGGAACCGGCCTAGGCGGCTGACAGCAGTCCGCGTCTGAAGGCTTCTGCGACAGCCGACGCGCGGTCCGGTACGGCGAGTTTGGCGTAGATGTTCAGCAGGTGCGTCTTGACCGTCGCCTCGCTGATGAACAGGTGGGCCGCGATCTCGCGGTTGGTGTTGCCGGCGGCAACCAACTCGATGACCTCGAGTTCGCGCGGGCTGAGGATCTCGGCCTTGGGCGGCGTACGGACGTGATTCATCAACGTGTTCGCTACCGACGGAGCGAGCACGGACGTCCCATCGGCAGCCGAGCGTACGGCCCGCAGCAGCTCGTCCCGCGGCGCGTCCTTGAGGAGGTACCCGGTCGCTCCCGCCTCGATCGCGGGTACGACGTACCCGTCGGTGTCGTACGTCGTCAGCACGAGCACCCTGGCCGCCACCCCGCGCTCGGTGAGCTCGCTGATCGCGGTCAGACCGTTCACGCCGGGCATCTGCAGGTCCATCAGGATCACGTCCGGCCGCAGCTCCTCGGCCAGCCGGATCGCCTCCGCGCCGTCGCCCGCCTGGCCGACGACCTCGAACCCGGGCTCGGCCGCGAACATCCCGCTCAGCCCGTCCCGCACGACCGGATGATCGTCGGCGATCAGCAGCCGGATCATGCCGACGCTCCCGACATCGGCACGGTCGCGGAGATCGCCGTACCGAAGCCCGGCTCGGACTCGACCTCGAGCGTCCCGTTCAGCGCCTCGACCCGCTGGCGCATCGCGACCAGGCCGAACCCGCCGGCCTCGGACGAGGTACTCCGCGATGGGTCGAACCCGACGCCGTCGTCGCGGACGTCCAGGGCGACCTTCTTGTCCATGTACGACAGCGTCACACCGACCCGGGTCGCCTGTGCGTACTTCGCCACGTTCACAAGTGCCTCCTGGGCAGCGCGGAGCAGAGTCGACTCAGCCTCCGGTGTCATCACCCGCGGTGTGCCGGTGGTGGTGAGTTGTACGTCGATCCCGTGCAGCGCCGACCACCGCCGTACGACATCGGCGATCGCCTCGCTCAACGTGGCCGACTGCAGCGGCTGTGGACGGAGCGCGTGCACCGAGCGCCGCGCCTCGGTCAGGCTCTCGCGGGCCAGCCCAACCGCGGTCGACACGTACCGCCGCCAGTCGTCGGCGTGCTCAGCGGCCTGGAGCTGGGTGACGATCCCGGTGAGACCCTGCGCGAGGGTGTCGTGGATCTCGCGGGCCATCCGCTGCCGCTCGTCGATGATGCCGGCCTCACGGGCCTGGGTCAGGAGCTGCTCGTGCAGGACCGCGTTCTCGGCGAGCGTGGACTCGAGCCGCTGGTTGGTCTCGGTCAGCGCGTCGACAGCGTCCTGACGCTGCTGACTGAGTACTTCGCCACGCCGGCCGAGCCACGAGGCGAAGCACATCCCGATCACGTTGACCGCGATCACGGCGGCGCAGCCGAGCAGTCCGAGCACGTTCGTCTTCGGGATGTCGTACGACTGCGCCCACCCCGCGATGACGGCGACGGCCCCGATCCCGATCAGCTCGACGGGCCACGGCAGCAGGATGAAGGTGTAGAAGTACCCGGCCGGGGTGAGGAAGCCGAACCACGGATCCCGCACCACGAGCACGGCCAGCAGCAGCACGAACCCGGCGATGAAGATCGCCATCGGGCGGTCCTGGGTCCGCCAGGGCGGGCGGAGCGTGAATATCCCGAGCGTCCACAGCGCGATCAGCGCGCACAGCACCAGGTCGACGGTCAGCGACCCGGGCTGGTCGTGCTTGATCGCGATGGTGACGGCGGCGAGGCACGCGAGAAGCACGTACGGCACCACCGTCAGCCGCATCGGCCAGGCCTGTTCGCTCATGTCACTTAGTTTCCCCGAAGACCGAGCGGAGGTGCTTGCCGTTGACCAGCAGCGCGACGCCGAGCAGCAGCAGTCCGCAGACGGCCTGCTCGCCCTTCATCCACAGCGGGAAGGTCCCCGGCAGCGAGATGATCACCACGATCGCGACCAGCATCACCGCCGACACGATCCGGAGCCGGAGGTAGCCCTTCCGGGATCCCTTCGAGGCCCGGCGGGCGAACGCGAAGGTCAGTGCGGCGCTGGCGACCACGATCGTGCCGCGGGTCCAGACCGCGTCGTTCACCGCCGTCGCGTTGTTGCGTAGGGCAATGATGGCGATCAGCGTCAGCACGCTGAGCGCGAGGTAGCCGGCCACCAGCAGTTGCACACTCCGCAACGCGGCCGTGCTCCGCGGGTGTTCGACGTTCACCGGGGTGGTCATGGCGGTTTCCTTTCGGGGTTGTTCTCGGTACTTCGACTGTCCCAATCCGGCCCCGGTCCGCACATCGCCCAGCCAGCTCCAAACGACTCCACCGATCGGTTGATCTCCCGGTCAGCGCATTTCCATAAACTGTGAATATAAAAGTGTTATGCTTCCGGCATGAGTCGTCAAGACGCGTCCGCCGCCATCGGGGCAACCCTCTATGACCTGGCCACCAGGGCCGCGAGACGCCTGCCCCGGGACATGAGCCTGACGTCCGCCGCCACCCTGGCCACCCTGGACCGGACCGGCCCGCGGCGCATCACCGATCTGACCGCGGTCGAGGGCGTCACCCAGCCAGCGATGACCGCCCTGGTCCGGGTGATGGAGGAGTCCGGCCTGGTCGAGCGGTGGGGCGACGCGTCCGACAAGCGGGTCACGCTGGTGTGCCTGACCGAGGCCGGCGCCGCCTATGTCCGGACGCGGCGCCAGGCGGGCGTCGACGCGTTCGAGCGGTTGATCGGCGAGCTCCCCGGCGACGAGGTCGAGGCGCTGATGGCGGCCCTTCCGGCGCTGAAGCATCTGGCAGAGCTCGAAAGCCAGGACCGCGAAGGGCCGAAGCAGTGACCGGGCAGCCGGTCGGCGGGGTCGCGGGGAAGGCGGTCCCGGTGGCGCGTTCCGAGGCGCGGCTGCTGGTCCCCGCCCTGATGTTCATCGCTCTGGTCGTGGCGGCGGTCGCCAGCCTGGGTACGCCGCTCATCACCAGCGTGGCGACCTCGTTCCACGTCTCGCTCGGCAGCGCGCAGTGGACGCTGACCATCGCGCTGCTCAGCGGCGCCGTCGCCACACCCGTCCTCGGCCGGCTCGGAGCCGGTCCGCACCGGCGGGCCACGATCCTCGCCACGCTGGCGATCGTCGTCGCCGGCAGCGCGCTCACCGTGCTGCCGCTGCCGTTCGCCTGGCTGCTCGTGGGCAGGGCAGCCCAAGGCGTCGGACTCGGTCTCACGGCGCTGATGATGGGCGTGGCCCGGGACCATCTTCCCGAGGAGCGCAGCGCGGCCACGATCGCCCTGATCTCAGTGGTCTCCATCATCGGAGCCGGCGTCGGCTACCCGCTGGCCGCGCTGCTCGCCGAGTTCGGCGGACTGCGGGCCGCCTACGGCCTCGGCCTGCTCGTCACCGCCGCCGCCCTTCTGACCGCGTGGCGCTCCATGCCCGAAGCCCCCGAAGGCCGCTCCGCCCACGTGGACGTGGCAGGCGCGGTCGTCCTGGCCGCGGCGCTGGTCCTGGTGCTGTTCCTCGCCGGCGAACGGAATCTGTGGAGTCGGCACCTCGCCGTGGCGGCGGGCCTCGCCGTCGTCGCGGTGGTGCTGCTCTGCGTCTGGGCCGTCATCGAGCTGCGAACCAAGACGCCGTTGATCGATGTGCGGGCGGCGCGGCACCCGGCGGTCGCCGGGGCGAACCTCGCCATGTTCGTCGGCGGGATCGGCATGTACCTCCTGCTCACGCTCATCACCCGGTACGCGCAGACGCCGCACGGCGCCGGCTACGGCTTCGGGCTGACGACCTTCGTCGCCGGGCTGGTCCTCATCCCGTTCTCGGTGCTGGGGTTCGTCGCCGGCAAGCTCACGCCACGGGTCCTGACGCGGATCGCCGGCCCCCTGGTCCTGGCCGGCAGCGCCGTCGTGGTCGGCGGCGGGTTCGCCCTGTTCGCGGCGGCCCGGTCGGACCTGGCCGAACTGTTCGTGGCGATGGGCGTGCTCGGCTTCGGCGTCGGCGGCTTCTCGGCCGCGATGCCTGGCGTCATCCTGGCCGTCACGCCCAAGAGCGAGACGTCGAGCGCCATGAGCTTCAACTACGTCGTCCGCAGCGTCGGGTACTCCCTGGGCAGCGCCATCGGCGGCCTGATCCTCGCCGCGGGCACCGGCCTCGGCCACCTCTTCCCCGACGACAGCGCCTACACCACCGCGGCGCTGGTCGGCATCGGCGCCATGGCGATCACGACGCTGACCAGCCTCGCTCTCGCCCGCCGCCGCTCGTCCAAGACCAACCCGTAAGTCCAACACAGGTCGGCAGGCACATGATCGTTGCCTTGCGCACCTTTCTTCCGTGTCAGTTTGTGTTCGGACTGTCACAAACTGTCACGGACTGTTTGCGGCTGCGTGCAGATGTCCGGACAGCCCTGGCGGCAGCGGGAGCCGTCGGCTGATTGTCGAAGCAGGCAAACGAAATCGACGAGGAGAGTTCGAGGCAGCCGGTCGACCACGGGAGGGTCCGGACGCGTGCTCGAGACTTATCGCGGTATCCCGCACTTGTTGGACACCTGGCTCGTGCTGACCGGCATGACGCTACCGATCGCCATATCCGCACTGCGCCGACCGGGCGACCTGATCCCCCGGCTGGCCGCGTTCTGCATGCCGGCCGCGTTCGCGCTGGTCATCGCGGCGACACTCAGCCCGACCGCGCATCGTCTCGCCCGGGTCGGCGAGTGCGGCACGCACCTGACCACCACCGGCGGACTGACGTCGCTCCAGGGCCTGCTCAACATCCTGCTGTTCGTCCCGGCCGCGGGCATGCTCACCCTGGCCAGCGGTCGTCCGGGCGACGGCATCGCCGCCGGGATCGGGATGTCGGCCGCGGTCGAGGCGGTGCAGGCGCTGCTTCCACAGCTCGGCCGCTCCTGCCAGCTGCACGACCTGGTCGCGAATTCGATCGGCGCCTTCTGCGGAGTCGGCCTCGCGGCCGGGCTGCAGCTCCTCACCCGGAGCCGCCTCCTGGTCACCCCGCCGTACGTCGTCGAGCACGCCGCGCTGCTCGTCGTACGACGGTCCCGGCGACCGGCCCGGCATCGGCGCGGAACCCTCGTCCCGCCCCGGCGGCCGGCTGCCGCGGTGAGATATCACAGAACGAATACACAGTTATCCGGATAGTTATCCACAGGTTGTGGATGGAACGGGGGATGACCGCGTGCCGACCTGGGGATATCCACAGATCAGGGCCGATTGTTCACGGCCGGACGTCCAGTCCGAGCGAGGTCGCGATGACCATCGCCTGGGTGAGGTCGATTCGGGCGTCCCGGAGCGTGACGGTCAGCGGGTCGAGCGTGGACAGGTCCGATCCGCGCAGGTCGGCCCCGGTGAAGTCGGCCCGCTGGAGGCTCGCGCCGGACAGGTCGAGGTCCCGCAGCGTCGCCTTCGCGGCCCGGATCCCGCTCAGCTCCGCCTCTCGCAGCTTCACTCCGGTGAACTCGGCCCCCTTCAGGTCCGCGCTCGGCAGCGCGGTGAACGACCAGTCCCCGCCGGCCACCTTCATCAGGTTGTAGGTGCAATCGTCGAAGAAGCTGCCGACCATCTTGCATCGGGTGAACGTCGTGTCGAACAGCGAGCACCGGGCGAACGTGCAGTTCACGAACGCGGCGTCGGTGTGCGTCGAGGCGTTGAACCGGACCCCGCGGAACGTGCACTCCTCGAACACGCCGCCGCGGTTGTCCACCTCGGTCAGGTCCGAGTCGATGAACAGCACCCGCTGATAGGTCTTCCCGGACGGGTCCGCATCGTCCCAGTCCCGGATCGTCGACTCGGTCGGCACACCCTGCCGCCCTCGGTCAGCCATGGCTCTCCCTCGCTCGCTGGGCCCCCAGCCTGTCACGCCGTACCGACACTGTGATGCGCACGACGGAGAACGGTAGGGCCACCGACAACTACGGACCGCACGATGGAGGTGTGACCGGAACTGAGCGGGTGATGGTGTTCGGTGCGGGGGGTTTCCTCGGTGCCAGGATCTGCGCGCTGCTCTCCGACCGCGGGGTCGAGTACCGCGGGCTGAGCCGGAGCCGGGGTGAACCGTACCGGCGGTGCGACCTGACCGCGATGCACCCGTACGCGCTCGACACCCAGATCGGGATGTACAAGCCGACCGTGATCATCAACGCGGTCGGCGCCACCTTCGGCGAGCCGGCCGAGCTGGTCCGGGCGAACGTGATCGCCGTCGAGGCCCTGCTCGCCTCGGTCCGGGACAACGCGGGCCACGCCCGGTTCGTCCAGCTCGGCACGGCGGCGGAGTACGGCGGTGGGCCGCACGGGACCAGCCTCGACGAGCAGACCTCGCCCCGGCCGCTCGGACCGTACGGGATCACCAAGTTGGCCGGGTCCGAGCTGGTGCTGCGGGCGCAGCGCGGCGGCGCGGATGCCGTCGTACTGCGGATCTTCGACGTGATCGGGCCGGGAGCGCCGGAGAACACGCTGACCGGCCGGGTGATCCGGGACCTGCGGTCGCGGCAGCTGATCGAGGTCGGGTCGCTGGATGTGTGGCGCGACTTCATCGACGTTCGGGACGTGGCCGACGCCGTGCTCGCGGTTGCGCTGGCCGACGCCACCCTGCCTCCAGTGCTGAACGTTGGGACCGGGCGGGCGACCCTGGCCCGGGACGTCGCCGGGCAGCTGTTCGAGCTGAGCGGTCAGCCGGCCACGATCGTGGACGAGGCCGACCAGGAGGCCGTACTCGGCGCGCCGTGGCAGCAGGCCGACACGACGCTGATCGGCGAGCAGCTCGGCTGGTCACCCAAGACCGCCCTCGACCAATCCCTCGCCGACAGCTGGGCCGAGCCCGCCTAAAGCGGACCGCCACGCATGCAGAACCCACGTTTTCGGGTCAACTAGCGCCGCCCGAGGGGGTTCTGCATGCGTGCAGGTCCGACACTAGGTTTGTGGAAATCCGTTCGATCAGTCAGCCCGCGCCGGATCGGCGACCGCCTGCCGTCAACGAGGATCTGGTCCTGACCGGACCCGACTTCGCTGTCGTGCTCGACGGGGCCAGCGCTCCGCGGGTCCACGTGGACTCCGGTTGCCGGCACACGGTCGCTTGGGTGGTCATGCAACTCGCAACCCAGCTCGCGACCCCGCTACTCACCCGCTCGTCCGCCCCACTCACCGACCTCCTCGCCGACGCGATCACCGCGGTCCGCGCGTCCCACGCCGGCACCTGCGACGTCACCAACCCGGACAGCCCGTCCTCAACGGTCACGATGGTCCGCCTCCACCCGGACCACATCGAACACCTGGTCCTGGCGGACTCGCCCATCGTCATTCGGTCACCCGACGGACAGATCACCGTCCACAGCGACGACCGCGTCGACCTTCTCCCCGACCGATCTCTCGAGACCGTACGCCGCCTGCGCAACCAGCCCGGCGGCTTCTGGGTCGCGAGCACCGAACCCAAAGCGGCGTACGAGTCGGTCACCGGCACCACGGACCGCGCCGACGTCGACGCGATCGCACTCCTCACCGACGGAGCGTCCCGCTACACCGAGCGCTACGGACACTCCTGGGACGAACTCCTCGACGTCCTCACCACCGAAGGCCTCCGCCAATTGATCGAGCGGGTACGACGGCATGACTCGACGTCCACAACCAGCGGCAAGCGGTACGACGATGCGAGCGTCGTACTGCTTCAGGGTCCGTAGGTCGGGAAGCCCGGGCCGGGGTGGTTGTAGCGCGGGGCGTACTGCGGAGGCTCCAACGGCCGCACCACATCCCGGACCGGTGGCGGGGTGACGCGGGTCTGCTGCCAGTCGGTGATCTGGAGCATCAGGAGCGACGCCGCGATACCGGCCACGATCAGCAGGACCGTCGCGACCGTGAAGCCGATGTCGACCCCGAGCGCGACCCGGACCATGAAGTCCTGCATGTCGTAGATGTCGACGTACGGACTGCTCGCGTCGCTGCTGTCCGCCACCTCGATCAGGCGGATGAACCAGACGATGAACCCGATCAGCGCAACAGTGCCGCCGCCAACGAGGATCACCCAGAACGCGGTCCAGGTCGCCCACCAGCCGTACAGCAGCGCCCGCAGTCGACTGGACCGGGTCGCGCCGGGCGGCTCACTCGCCTTGGCAATGTCATCGACGATCTGGAACGGGTACCAGAACTGCACGATCGGGCAGAACCAGGCCCCGACCACCCAGCCGGAGGCCCGCCGGTGCGGACCGCGCATCGGGTCGGCCGGGAACGCCGGCCGCGGCGCGAACGGTGAGTACAGGAAGTCGGTGTTCTCGCGGGCCTGCCACAGCCAGATCAGGAAGGCGATCCCGGTCCCCATCAGCAGGTAGCTGACCAGGTTGAGGAACGGGCCGGTGCCCGCGATCGACTGGACGCCGCGGTTGATCTCCTCCTCGGAGAGCAGCCCGTACACGAACCGCTTGACCTCGTCGTACGACCGCCAGAGCAGCACGCACTGGATCACCGCGGCCAACGCGGTCAGCCCCATCAGCACGATGCTGGCGATCGCGACCTTCCGCAACGAGCGATACCGCGGCGGGATCGGCGGCGGCTGGTACGGCAGCTGCTGGAACGGGACCGGGTACGGCCACGGTCCCTTGTACGGCCCTGGATTCGGCTGTGTCACCCCTTCCACCTCCCCGCAGCCAAGTTAACCCAAGACCAGGAGCGTGCAACCCCGTCGTCCACAGCCGAGATCAGACCGCCGCGAACGCCTCACGCACCGCGGGCAGCGCCAACTCACGATCCGCCGCCGACAGCCCGATCCGGGTCCGCCGATCCAGTACGTCGTCCTCGGTCAGCGCTCCCTCGTGCCGTACGGCGAACCACAGCTCGGCGTACGTCGTCCGCAGTCCGGGCGCGATCGGCTCCCGCAACTCCGGCGGACCGGCGATCACCTGCGGCGCCTCCACGCCGTACCGCTGGACGAACCGCGCCGGCGCCTTCACCGCGGCCAACCGGACCCGATCGGCCGCGCCCACCAACGGGATCCGGTGCGTCTGACAGGGTCGTCGTACGTCGAGTGAGGACTGCTCGAGCGCCTTGTCGAGGACGTCCTGCGCCATCCGGCGGTACGTCGTCAGCTTCCCGCCGACGATCGTCAGCACACCGTCCGGGCTGGTGATCACCGCGTGCCGCCGGGAGATGTCCGCGGTCTTGTCTTCACCTTTGTGGTGGCCGGTGTCGAGGAGTGGACGCAGTCCGGCGTACGTGCCGAGCAGGTCGGCTCGGGTCACTGGCTGCTGGACGGCGGCACTGATCGTGTTCAGCAGGAAGTCGATCTCCGCGTCGGTCGCGTGCGGTACGTCGCTCACCGGGCCGGGCGCCTCCTCGTCGGTCAGGCCGACGTACACCCGGTCGTCGGGCGCGGGGATCGCCATCACCACGCGGCGGAGCTCCCCCGGCACCGGCACGGTGAGTACGGCGGAGAGGCCGCCGAAGACCGACTGCGGCAGCACCAGGTGGGTGCCCCGGCTCGGCCGCAGTTTGATGCCGGAGGCAACTTGATCGGCCCAGATCCCGGCGGCGTTGATGACGATCTTCGCGTCCACCTGCAGCCGCTGATCGGTCAGCTGATCGACCAGGACCGCGCCGCGGCCGGTGACCTCGGTGGCGGCGACGCGAGTCAGGATGCGAGCGCCGTACTGCGCCGCGGTCCGGGCGATCGCGACGACCAGCCGGGCGTCGTCGTACAACTGGCCGTCCCAGGTCAGGAAGCCGCCGCGCATGCCCTCGGGTTTGAGTGTCGGCGCGTAGCGGAGGATCTCGGCCGAGCTGACCCGGCGGGAGTGCGGCAGGTAGTCGTCGCTGGTCCGCGCGAACGTGCGCAGGACGTCGCCGCCGAGGAACGCCGACCGCAGTAACGCCGCCTGGACGAACTTTGCCTGCGGCAACCAAGGCGCGATCTGCGGGATCGGGTGGACCAGATGCGGCGCGGTCGTCTTCATCAGGATGCCGCGCTCGACCGCGCTCTCGTACGCGATCCCGACATGCCCGGACGCGAGGTACCGCAGGCCGCCGTGCACCAGCTTCGAGCTCCACCGGCTGGTCCCGAAGGCCAGGTCGTGCTTCTCCACCAGGGCAACTGTGAGTCCGCGGGCGGCCGCGTCGAGAGCGACGCCGGCACCGGTGACGCCACCGCCGACGACCAGTACATCCACGCTCTTCAGTGAGGCAAGCTCACGAATACGCCGTGCCGCATTGAGACTCGAGTTGCCCACGGTGATCATGGCATTAGATACCTGGTCAGCATCACGCGCAGCTCCTCGTCGAGCTTCGGATACTCATCGTGCGAGGCCATCACCGGACCGGACACCGCGGATGCCAGCGAGACCAGGATGATCTGCCGGGCCAGCCACACCGGATCGCCGTCGCGGATCGACTCGTCGGCCTGCCCCTGGCGAATACCTTCCTCGACCAGCGCCAGGTGCGCGACCGTGCTGCTGCCGCGACGCTCCAGCAGGTACGGCGTGAGGAACTCGGGGTCGAGCTCGATGATCTTCCGCATCAGCGGGTGGACCCGGGTCTTCGCGACCACCTCGACCACGCCCTCGACCAGGCGGGCCCGGCCGTCGGCGGCGTCCGGCTGGAACGCGGACACCAGCGCGATCGTCCACTCGCGCGTCATCAGGGCGGCGACCACGGCCTGCACGTTCGGCCAGCGCCGGTAGAGCGTGGCGCGGGAGACCTCGGCGTGCCGGGCGATGTCGGCCATCGTCATCCGGCGCATTCCGATCGCCAGCAGCAGCTCGTAGGCCGCGTCCAGGATCCGCTCCTCGCCGATCGCGTTCGCCGGCGCGGGACGGGGAGTGGCTTCTTGCTCCCCGGTGTTCTCGGGCTGAGAGGTGCTGCTACGCTGAGACATCACATGTCAGAGTGTATCAGCGACTCTGTCATCCCGGAACCGTCCATGGAAGGTGGGAGCCAGGGGGTTCCACCTCCCATGGACGCTACCTCGCACGACCGCGGAAAGGCAGCCACCGATGACCGAATCCGACCTTCCGGTGGTGCAACTCACGCCCGGCCGCTGGGGCGATCCCGCCCACCCGGTCGACCTCCCGGCCGCAGCCGTCGATGCCCTCAAGCATCTCGGCGTACGGCGACCTGCTGGAGGGACCGTCGATCCGGTGGATCGGCCGGGGCTCGCGGCTGACCAGTTGGCGTTCCTCACCGGGATCGTCGGCGCTGAGCACGTGTCGACCGACCTCGACTCCCGCTGGGCTCATACCCGCGGCTACTCGACGACCGACCTCCTGCGGCATCGGGCCGGCGACACCTCGGATCTGCCGGACGCTGTCGTCTATCCGGCGACGCACGACGAGGTGGCCGCGCTGCTCGCCGGGTCTGCTTCCGTCGGCCTGGCCGTCGTGCCGTACTCCGGTGGCACCTCGGTTGTCGGTGGGCTCGCGCCGTCGCGGCGTTTCGTCACCGTGGACCTGCGCCGGCTCGATCAGCTGGTCGAGCTCGACGAGGTGTCGCGTACGGCGACGTTGCAGGCAGGCGTGCGTGGTCCGGCCGCGGAGGCGTTGCTCGCCGAGCACGGGTACACCCTCGGGCACTTTCCACAGTCTTATGAAGGCGCGTCGATCGGCGGTTACGCGGCCGCGCGGTCCAGCGGGCAGTCGTCGGCCGGGTACGGGCGCTTCGACCAGATGGTGGTCGGGCTGACGCTGGCCACGCCGCGCGGGACGATCGAGGTCGGGCGGGCGCCGATGTCCGCGGCCGGGCCGGATCTCCGCCAGCTCGTGCTCGGGTCGGAGGGGGCGTTCGGGATCATCACGTCGGTCGTGGTCCGGATCCGGCCGCGACCGACCGAGCGGCATTTCGAGGGCTGGCGGTTCGAGAACTTCGACGTCGGGCTGGCCGCCGTACGACGACTTGCCCAGGACGGACCGTTGCCGACGGTCCTCCGGTTGTCGGACGAGGTCGAGACCGCCGTGAACCTGGCCGACCCGGACGTGCTCGGTGGCGGATCAGGCGGCGTACTCGCGATCATCGGCTTCGACGGCCCGTACAACCAGGCGACCGCGGACGTCCTGACGGCAGCCGGCGGCGAGAACGCGGGTGAGGGTCCCGGTGAGACGTGGCGGGTGGGCCGCTACCGAGCGCCGTACCTGCGTGATCCACTACTCGACGAAGGCGCCCTGGTCGAAACCCTCGAGACCGCGGCGTTCTGGTCGCGCATCCCGGCTCTGAAAGCAGCTGTCACCGAGGCTCTCGTGGCTGCTTTGAGCGAGACTCCGCCGTTGGTCCTCTGCCATATCTCCCATGTGTACGAGACCGGCGCCTCGCTCTACTTCACCGTCATCTGCGCTCAGTCCGACGACCCGGTGGCCCAGTGGCGAACGGCGAAACAAGCCGCCAACAAGGCGATCGCGGACACCGGCGGCACCATCTCCCACCACCACGGCGTCGGCACCGACCACCGAGAGGCGTACCACGCCGAGATCGGCCCGCTCGCCGTAGAAGCCCTGCAGGCCGTCAAGCACACCCTCGACCCGGACGGCGTGATGAATCCGGGCATCCTGATCTGAGCCTTGACTTCAAGTTTGCTTGAGGTACGACGGTGTCGGCATGACTCCTGATTCCTCGAACCGTCCTGTCGCCCTGATCACCGGTGCGTCCGCCGGACTCGGTCTCGCACTGGCTCACGGGCTGGCCGACCGTGGCTGGACGCTGGTGATCGACGCCCGGGGCGCCGGTCCGCTGAAGGACGCGGCTGATGCGCTGGCCGACCGCACCGACGTGGTCCCGCTCGCCGGTGACGTGACCGATTCCGAGCACCGGGCCGACCTGGTCGAAGCCGTGAACCAGCTCGGTCGGCTCGACCTGCTCGTCAACAACGCCAGCTACCTCGGTCCGAGCCCTCTGCAGGCGCTCGCCTCAGCGGACCTCGACGAACTCCGTCATGTCTACGAGGTCGACGTACTCGCACCGATCGCGCTCACTCAGGCACTGCTGCCCGCACTCACTACGGCGACCGGTGTGCTGATCAACATCAGCTCCGATGCCGCGGTGGAGGCCTACGAGACCTGGGGTGGCTACGGCTCCGCCAAGGCCGCACTGGACCACGCGACCCGCGTTCTGGCGGCCGAGCACCCCACGCTGTCTGTGTACGCCGTCGATCCGGGCGATCTGCGGACTGCGATGCACCAGGCCGCGTTCCCCGGTGAGGACATCTCGGACCGGCCTGAGCCGGCGACCGTCATACCGGCGTTCCTGCAGTTGCTGGACAGTCGGCCGGCGAGTGGTCGGTACCGGGCTGCCGAGTTCGCGGCGGCGGTGTCGTCGTGACAGTGCACCCACACACCAGATTCGAGCTGCCGGACGCGCTGAACGCCGGCGAACCGCCGGAGGCTCGAGGCCTGTCGCGGGACCACGTGAAGCTGCTGGTCGCGGAGGGGTCGACCGTCGCGCACACCCGCTTCGACCGGATCGGTGAGTACCTGCGGCCCGGAGACCTGCTGCTGGTGAACACGTCCGGCACATTGCCTGCCGCGGTCGACAGCGCGTCGATCACCGTGCACTTCTCCACAGCACTCGACGACGGCACCTGGGTGGTCGAGTTGCGCGACGGCGGTGCGCCGAAGCTCAACGGTACGGCGGGTGATCAGGTGGAGCTCCCGGAGGGCGTGCTGACCCTGCTGGCGCCGTACCACCCGGAGAACAACCGCCTGTGGATCGCCAGGCCTCCAGTGCCCGATGTGCTCGGCTATCTGCAGCGGCACGGTCGTCCGATCACCTACAACTACGTGGGCAAGCGTTGGCCGCTAGCGGCGTACCAGACCGTCTTTGCGCGGGAGCCTGGTAGCGCTGAGATGCCAAGCGCCGCAAGGCCGTTCAGTTTCGAGCTGGTGAGTCACCTGGCGTCGCAGGGCGTACTGATCGCGCCGATTCTGCTGCACTGCGGCGTTTCCTCGCTGGAGAGCCACGAACCGCCTCAGCCCGAGCGGTACGACGTACCTGCGCACACTGCCCGTTTGGTGAACTGGGTCAAGGCCAACGGCGGCCGGGTCATCGCAGTGGGCACCACTGCTGTCCGAGCCATCGAATCAGCCGCCGGGGACGACGGGTCGGTCAGTCCGGCTCATGGCTGGACCGATCTGGTCCTCAGCCCGTGTCATCCGGTCCGCGTTGTCGACGGTCTCGTCACCGGCATGCATGCACCCGAGGCCTCGCACCTTCTGTTGCTGGAATCGGTGGTGGGTGATGACACAGTCCAGAGGGCGTACGACGCTGCGCTGAGCGAGCAGTATCTGTGGCACGAGTTCGGCGACAGTTGTCTGCTGCTGAGGGATTCATGACTTCGTGCCGGTGATCAGGCGCTCGCGGTCGAACATCAGCGACGCGACGCGCCAGCCGATGCGGTTCAGCACGAGGAGAATGACGGCGGCGAGGATCGCTGTCCGCAGGGACGGCTGGATCACGTTCAGAGCGACCAGGACCGCCAGGGCCACGGCCGGCAGGCTGGCGACGGTGGAGAGTTGCTGGGCCACCCGGACATCGTTGAAGCGCGTCGAGATCACGATCGCGATCCAGATCGAACATCCGGCCAGCAGTGGTGTGAACACCACTTGGGCGAGCAGGTCGGACGGGCGGATGAGAGCCGAGGCCACACCAGGCTTCGCGAAGACCCCGACACAGACCAGGAAGAGAGCAAAGACGCCGTACGCGACGGCGATTGCGGGGAGGAACGTCGCGAGAGCCTTGCCGAGCAGGAGTTCCTCGCGGCGGATCGGGGTGGTGAGAAGTGGCTCGAGGGTGCCCTGCTCACGCTCGCCGACGATCGAGTAGGAGGCGACCAGCGACGGTACGAGCGCCGGGATGCCGAGCATGTACAGCAGCACGTGTTCGTGCCGCAACGGCCCCGACGCCGATGACGTCAGGGCGAACACGCTGATCAGCGGCTGGACGGAGAAGACGAGCGGAATGATGGCCATCCCGGCCGCGAGGGTCCGGTTCCGCCGGAACTCGCGCAGCTCCTTGGACACGATCGCGCGGACCAGTCTCCTGTTCACGCTCATGACAGGCCTGCCGGTACGTCGATGAGCTCGAGGTAGACGTCCTCGAGGCTGTGATGCGACACGCTGATCGACAGCACGTCCGCGTCGGCCTTCACCAGGGCACGAGTGACACCTGGTGCCGCAAGCGCCGGATCCGTCACAGTCAGCACGTAGGTCGAGGGACCGTCCTCGCGCCAGCCCGAGACGCTCTCAACGCCAAGGAACACGTCGGCTGGGTTGGAGAGCGGACTGACCGTGCGCACGTTGAGGGTCCGGGCGAAGAGTTCGTCGCGTAGTTGGTCGGGCCGGCCTACGGTGCGGAGTGTGGTGTTCAGGATGGCGACGCGGTCGCAGAGCCGTTCCGCTTCGTCCAGGCGGTGGGTGGTGAGGAAGATCGTGACACCGCGCTGACGGAGTCCGTCGATCAGCTCGTGCACCTCGCGGGCGGCGACCGGATCGAGTCCGGAGGTCGGCTCGTCGAGGAACAACACCTGCGGATCGTTGAGCAGCGCCCGGGCGAGCGCCACCCGTTGCTTCAGGCCCTTCGACAACGAGCCGCAGGTGTCGTGCGCTCTCTCCGTCAGATGGACTGCCTGCAACGCCTGGTCGATCCGATCACGTGCGGCGGAGACCTCGTACAGATCGGCGAAGCATTGCAGGTTCTCGAGCACGGTCAGTCGCAGGTACAGGCCTGGCGACTCGGGCATGATCGAGATCCGCCGGCGGATCTCCACGCCGTTGTCCGGAATCAGAGGCAGACCGGCGACGGTGGCTGAACCTGCGGTCGGGGTGAGCAGCGTGCCGAGCGTCCGTACGGTCGTCGTCTTGCCGGCACCGTTCGGCCCGAGGAACCCGAACACTTCGCCGTACCCGATCTCGAACGAGACGTCATCAAAGGCCACACGGCTGCCGAAGCGCTTGCCCAGCCCGTTGGCCGACAACGCCGGAGAGCTCGAGATACCGGTGCCTTCGTCGGTCACCGCGCGGCTCCTTCATTCACCGTCGGACTACCGAGGTTACTCCGCAGACCCACGTCGGTCCGCGTGTCAGCTGTGGCACTTGATGACAGAACGGGCAGCGAATAGCCGTCGGTACACTCGGGGGCGTGACGGGACTTCGGGCGCGGACGCGTGACGTCGTACGGGCGCAGCTGGCTGCGGTGGCGATCGAGTTGTTTGCCGAGCATGGGTACGACGCGACGACGGTGGACGACATCGCTGCGGCGGCCGGGGTGTCGAAGCGGAGCTTCTTCCGGTACTTCCCGGCCAAGGACGACGTGGTCTTCCACGGTGTGGACGAGCTCGCGGATCAGATGGCCGCTGAGATCGGGACCGCGGAGGGCGACGACTGGGACGTGCTGCGCGAGGTGATGACGCGCTGGCAGGAGCAGGTGTTCGCCTCGGGTCAGACGCTCGAGCTGGTCGAGTCGTCGCCGAGTCTGCGGGCGCGGATGGTGGACAAGCGCGACGAGCTGCGGCGGAAGGTGAGTGAAGCGCTGCGGAAGCGAGCCGGGTCGGACTTGGACGAGTTCACCGCGGACCTGCTCACCTGCGCGGCCGGCGCCGTACTGGATGCGGCCGCACAGGAGTGGCTCCGTGTCGGAGGCGATCGCGCCGACCTGATCCGCCACGGCTTCGAAGAACTAGCCCCCGGCGGCCGCCGCCTCCTCGCCTAACCGACCCCAAGCTGACTGTCAGTGGTCGGCGGGGACCTTGACTGGTTTGTCGGCGATCCGTACGTCGAGGTGGCCTGCGTCCTTGAGCGCCGCGATCGCGTCGGTCGGCGAGGCACAGGCCGTCCGATGCGCCTCGTTGCCGGGCCGAGCTCGTTTGTCCACCGCGCGTGGGCTCATCTGGATGTCCTTACCAAGTTGGTCCCCCGTCGGGACGTCACCTGATTAGACGAGTACTTCGACCCAGTTGTCACCACCTTTGATTCAACTGAGCAAAAGTTGTGGCATAGGCCGTATCCGGCGACCCCGCGCCTACTGCGCGGCACCCGGCACGGCACCTCGCCGCACGGGTGCAAAGGCCACGATGCTCCGCATCGAGACCTTCGCCCCCGCACGCCGATGCACCACACCGAGCACCTGCTCGCTACGGCGCGGAGTCGCCGGATACGGCCTAGGCCGTTTGTTTGTTGCGGGGTTTGCGTTTGGAGAGTTGGAGGAAGACCCAGGCGAGGGCGGCGCCGACGATGAAGCCGCCCAGGTGGCCTTCCCAGGAGACGTTCGGGATCACGAATGACAGTACGGCGGTAACTCCGACGTACATGATGATCCAGGTGATGTCCTGGTTCCGGGCGCGGCTGATCACCAGCAGGGCGCCGACCAGGCCGAGGACCGCGCCGGACGCGCCGAGGGTCGCACCACCGGGTGCGGACAGGATCCAGACCGCGACGCTGCCGCCTAGCGCTGACAGCAAATAGAGAGCCGTGAAGCGCAGCCGGCCGAGCATGTGCTCGAGGGGCGGGCCGAGCTGCCAGAGCATGAACAGGTTCGAGAAGATGTGGAAGATTTGCACGTGGGTGAAGGCCGACGTGAGCAGCCGCCACGGCTCGCTCTCCGTCAGCATCGGCACCATCACCAGGTCCTGGAGGATCCGCGGGGGGCCGACGTGCACGAGGATGAAGACCAGCACGTTGAGCGCCAGCATCGTGTAGGTGACGATCGGCTGGTTGCCGCGCTGGATGCCGCCGAGCGAGGTCCGGGTCCGTGGGACCGATCGGACGCCCTCGTTGAAGCAGCTCGGGCATTGGAAGCCGACGGCTGCACTGTTCATGCAGGCCGGGCAGATCGGCCGGTCGCAGCGCTGGCAGCGCACGCCGGCGGGCCGATCCGGGTGCCGGTAGCAGACGGTCTCGGTCACGCGGGCGGGTCCTCCCCTGGAAGCTGCGGGGCCGGTTCGCGCCGGCCCCGCGGGAAAGTCAGGCGTTCTTGCGCTCGACGACGACCTTGTTGATCACGATCGGCTCGAGCGGCCGGTCGCCGGGTGCGGTCTTCGCGGTGGCGATCGCGTCGACGACCTTCCGCGAGTCGTCGTCGGCAACCTCGCCGAAGATCGTGTGCTTGCGGTTCAGGTGCGGGGTCGGCACGACCGTGACGAAGAACTGCGAGCCGTTGGTGCCGTGGCCGTACTGGATGCCGGCGTTGGCCATCGCGAGCAGGTACGGACGGTCGAACTGGAGCTCCGGGTGGATCTCGTCGTCGAACGCGTACCCGGGCGAACCGGTGCCGGTGCCGAGCGGGCAGCCGCCCTGGATCATGAATCCGTCGATCACCCGGTGGAAGCCCAGACCGTCGTAGAACGGCTTGGTGACGGGCTGACCCGTCTCGGGGTCGGTCCACTCCTTGGTGCCCTCGGCCAGGCCGACGAAGTTGCTCACCGTCTTCGGCGCTTGATTCGGAAACAACCTGATGACGACGTCGCCCTTGTTCGTCTGCAGGGTTGCGTACAGCTCTTCGGCCACGGGAGTCACTCCTAGTCGGAAAATGCGGATTACACCGTCGATCCTGTCATGCCACTCAAAAAACAAGACCAACAACCCGCCCCTCGCTCCGCTCAGACCAGGGAAGTGCCGAGAGGACGTCTCGGGGGTCAACCCCGGAGGTGGTCGGTTGCGGAGGTGGATTCTGGCTCCGCAACCGGCAATCCGAGGGGTTGACCCCTGAGATGGACGGGGGTGGTTGGGGTATAGCAGGAGTGGGCACCGGGAGATTGGCTCGTGAGGTCGTACGATGCAGATGCAGCCGGATTTGTCCAGAGCCGTAACCAGAACGAGCCCATGTCGCCGATGGGCGGGAGAGCTGTCCGCTGGGGCGGGCGGCACCGAGGAGGGAACCGTGGGTTTGAGGAAGTCCAAGGGCCGGGTCGAGGTCGCGAAGGACCGGGTCCGGCCATTCGCAGAGTCGGCGTCGGAGAAGCTCGGACCGGCCGTCGGTCAGGTCCGTGAGCACTTCGGGCCGGCCGTGGGCACCGCACGGGAGAAGGTGTCGCCGTACGCCGAGAAGGCCGTCGAGCGGGGCGCACATCTCGCCCACCAGGCGGTGGAGAAGGCAGGTCCGGTCCTCGACGACGCGCTCGCCAAGGTCGGCCCGGCCACCGAGCACGCGGCCGAGAGGGCTCGCGAGCGGCTGAACGACGACGTACTGCCGAAGGTGACCGCCGCGCTGGCGACCCTCGCGGCCGCCGCCGAGCCGGTCGTCGAGGAGACGGCCCGTCGTGGCAAGGCCACCAAGGCCGCGCTCAAGGGCGAGCTCGAGGTACCGAAGAAGAGCCACAAGCTCCGCAACGTGGTGCTGTTCCTCGGCCTCGGTGCACTCGCCGCAGCTGCGGTCAAGAAGTTGCTGACTCCGCCGGAGCCGGCCTGGCAGTCGACCCCGACCAGTGGTCGCGACTACAGCTCCGCCCCGGCCGGTACGACGCCACGCCCGACGGACACCACGTCGTCGAGCACGTCGACCAGCACGTCGACCAACGGCAAGACCGACACCCCGAAGGCGGAGGCTCCGAAGGCGGAGGCCAAGCCGGACGAGGTCAAGGACAGCGCCAAGGACGGCGTTAAGGACGAGGCCAAGGACGAAGTGAAGGCCGCGTCGAACGGCGCGACGAAGAAGACCACCACCAGGAAGCCGACGGGTTCGAGCGAGTCGAAGCCCACCGATTCCTGATTCACCGCAACGGCGAAGGTCCCGAACCCAGGTTGGGTTCGGGACCTTCGTTTGTACGTCGCCTTGCGCGAACGACGCTCTGGTCAGTTGACCTGCGGTTCCGGGTCGTCCGCTCGCGTCATCGTGTAGCGGCCGGCGGACAGCAGTTGGGTGGCGTACCGGTGCGTGATGCAGGGATACGTGCCGCCGCAGCTCAGGCAGACCGCGTCGTTGCGGTGCAGCCAGGGGATGACCTTGAGCCGCCGGGTCCAGGTCAGCGGTTCCTGGTCGGGTGCGTGCATCCGGAGTGCCGCGCGCGCGGCGTCCTGGATCTCGGGGGCCGACCATTCCTCGGCGCTCTTGTCCATCAGGGCACTGAGGTCGGGGTGGGGGTGGTCAGGGGTGCGGTCTCTGTTCATTTGTATGTCTTCCAAGGCAGGTGGGAGGGCGCCTGAATCGCTCGCTTCAAACGTTAGTGCCCCAACGGCACCACTGCGCCCCGGATCAGCCCCGACCGAGTGTCAGATCTTCGTCAGGTCTTGCCCAAGGTCTGACGTCCGGCTCAGGTCCACAGCGTCTCGAGGGTGACCCGGGCCTCGAGCTCGAGCAGGTGGCGCTTGGTCGGGATGCCGCCGCCGAAGCCGACCATCTTCCCGCCCGCTCCGACCACTCGATGGCAGGGCAGCACGATCGCGATCGGATTCCGGTTGCAGGCCGTCCCGACGGCCCGGGCGGCGCCCGCGTCGCCGACGATCTTCGCGACCTCGCCGTACGTCTGCATCTCGCCGTACGGGATCCGGGACAGTTGGGTCCAGACCGCGCGCTCGAAGTCGGAGCCGTTGCGGACCGACAACGGCAGCGAGAACTCCTGGAGCTCGCCGGCGAAGTACGCCTTCAGTTGCTCGGCGGCCTCGGTCAGCAGCGGATCGGCCGTGACCGGACGGTCGGCGGCACCGAAGTGCAGCCGGCACAGCCCGGTGTCGTCGACCGCAAGGGTCAGCTCGCCGATCGGCGAATCGATGACAGACCAGCGCATACGACCATCCTGACCGCTGCCACCGACAGTTTCCGGCGGAAATGCGTCACGGACGTGACGCAACGTGTTGTCCTCGCCCGGTCACGCGGTGTTGTGCTATGTGTGATCCATGCCGAGCCAGGCGTCACGCGTACCGCTGGACCGGTGGTTCAGTTCCGAGCGGGCGATGGGTGTCGGCGCATCGATCCTGATCGGACTGGTCACGGTCACCACCTGGGCGACCGCATGGTCGGACTGGTTCTCCTACCGCACCCTCAAGACGTACGGCGCGGATCCGCAGAAGCTGGACGAGGCCAGCCTGATCTCCGGGTCGCTCGGCATCATCTCCGCCATCGCGCTGTTCGCGGCCGCGGCGGTGTTCATCGTCTGGCTCTGGCGGGTCCGGTGGAACGCGGAGATGTTCTGCCGCGGCGAGCACCGGTTCACCCGCGGCTGGGTGCTCGGCTGCTGGCTGGTCCCGGTGGTCAACCTCTGGTACCCGAAGCAGGTCGTCGACGACATCGTCGCGGCCAGCGATCCGCGGACCGATCCGCACACCCCGGAACTCAAGAACATCCCGGGCACACAGCTGGTCTGGGCCTGGTGGATCACCTGGGTGATCGGGCTGGTCAGCGGAAACATCGTACAAAGAGGCGTTCTTGCCGGCGCGTCGCAGCTAGGAGATCTGCGGACCAACGTCATACTGTCCACCGTCTCGGCGCTGTTCACCACCGGCGCGGCCGTGCTCGCGGTGATCCTGATTCAGCGGATCGACGAACTGCAGAGCACGCGTCCATGGGTGCCGTGGTGGGCGGTCGGGACACCGCACAGTGGCTACCAACCTCCTGCGGTGTAAACCAAACCGTCACGCCCCGTCGAATGCCTCGTTACCACTGGTGATGGGCGTACGAAAAGAACACGTTAAGTCGACACCCTCCGTGCTGGGGCCGACTCCCTTGGCGTACCTACTTCGTGGTATCAATGTGGCTCGGTCATGCGGGGGCAGGACCTGGCCGAAGCGCCGAAGAGACGACGGAGTTCCAGCAACGCGAGGGACGCGAGACGTGAGCCACCCGCAGGCATTAATGACCGATGTCGAGGACCAGGAAGATTGGCAGCCGCACGCGGCTGAAGAGTTCCAGCAAGTCGGGACGGTCGGCAAGATCGCGATCGGACTGCTGGGCGCATCGACGGTCACGCACCTGCTGTCCACTTGGTCGGACTGGAACACGTACTCCGTTGTCCACCGCTACCTCGGCGGTATGCCGAACGTCGACGACGCGGATCTGAACCGCGCCGACGCGATCGCCAAGGTCACCGCGATCCCGAACGTGATCATCTCCGTCGCCGCCGCGGTCGTCTTCGTCATCTGGCTCTGGCGGGCCCGGGTCAACTCCGAGGTGTTCTGCCAGGCCGACCACCGCCGCAGCCACGGCTGGGTGCTGGCGAGCTGGTTCTGCCCCGGCCCCAACCTCTGGTACCCGAAGCAGATCGTCGACGACGTCTGGCTCGCCAGCGACCCCAAGACCCCTGTCTACACAGACGACCTGCGCCGGTTCAGGACTCCGCCGCTGACGTCTGTCTGGTGGGTCGCCTGGATCGGCGCTCTCGCGTTCGACGTCGTGGTCCGCCGGTTCCTGATGTGGATGGAGGCGACCGTCGGGTCGCTCCGCGGGATCGCCCTGGCAGGTACGGCGTCCCTCGTGTTGACCGCGGTCTCCGCAGTCGCCGCGACGATGGTGATCCGCAAGATCACCCACATGCAGACCACCCGCAAGTGGGTGCCGTGGTGGGACCAGGGCCCGAAGCTCAGCGCCGTACCGTCGTACGAGGTGACGCAGGTTCCGTCGTACGCGAATGACGACACCGACGAGCAGCCCGCGATCTCCGAGCCGATCGCCACCGCGCCGGCGTTGGGTCTGGTCCGCGAGCCGCAGCCGCAGTTGCAGATGGCCGGCGGTCCGCAGGCCCCGATCGACAGCCCGTTCGCGCCGGCAGCACAGCAGGCTCCCCCGGCGTACGCTCCGGCCGCACCGCAAGCCCCGGCGGCCTACGCACCGCAAGCGCCCGCACCGAGCCCGTTCGCGCCGGCTCCCGCTGCACCGCAGGGTTTCCCGGGCGACGGCGCTGCCGCACCGGCTGCCTTCGCCGGCGACCCCGGCGTCGAGGACTCGCCGAAGTGGAGCCCGTTCGCTCCGGTCGTGGACAACTGGCGTGACGACGAAGCCGGTCCGGCCACCGAGCAGTTCAGCCCGATCGAATCGTGGCGGGACGAGAAGCCGGCCGCCGAGACGACGTACGAGTCGCAGACCTCCTGGAGCGACTACAACAACACCGACGACGTGCTGGGTACGACGACCACCAGCAGCTGGCTCGACGAGGCCGCGCCGATGACCGTCGCCCAGCCCGACCCGTACGCGTACCAGCCGGAGCCGCAGCAGCCCGCCGAGGACTCGTGGGCCACTCGCTACTCCGAGCCGTACACGTACGAGTCGGAGTACACGTCCTCCCCCGCGGAGGTCCGGACCGCACCCGAGCCTGAGCCCGCGCCAGTTGCGCGCGCCGGACGTCGGGCCGCTCGGGTCGCGGTCGACAGCCCATCGGCGATTCAGCCGGCCGTGCCGAGCCACGCCACGCAGCCGGAGCCGGACTACTCGAGCTACACCGATCACAGCGTCTACGGGCAGTCCGAGCACAACCAGCCGTCGTCGCACGTGTCCGCGTCCTCCGGGTACTACGAGCCGACGCCGGCCCCGACCTACCAGGAGCCGGACGACTTCCTGACGCCGTCGAAGCCGCTGCCGCCGGTCCCGTCGTACGGTCCGGAGCCGTCGTCGTACTCCAGCAACGACAGCAACTCGGACTACAGCAGCACCAGCTACGAGTCGGACTACTCCTCGTCGTCGTACAGCTCGGAGTACAGCGGCTACAACTCGGACTACTCGAGTTCGAACGGCAGCTACGAGTACGACGCCTACAGCAACAACAACGGCGGCGGCTCGGAGTACACCAACAGCACCGAGTCGTACGAGACCTACAGCCCGAACTACGCGACCGAGTCGTACGGTACGCAGTACTCGCCGGAGCCTGAGCAGACCGAGTACCAGCAGCAGTCGCCGTACGCCTACGAGGAGCAGCCCGAGGACCCGGAGCAGCCGACCGCGCCGCGGACCCAACCGCGCCGTGGCCGCTGGATCTGATCTGATAGCTGTATGCGTTTAGGTTTCGCCACCCTCGGTTGTCCCGGAGCTCCGCTCGACGACGTCCTGGCGCTTGCCCAGGGCAACAACTTCACCGGTCTCGAACTGCGGGCCGCGCCGGACGAGTTCACTCACACCGGCCTGACCGCGGAGCAGCGGCGTGAGCTGCGGACCCGGATCGAGGACGCCGGGCTGGAGATCTTCGCGGTCAGCAGCTACGTCAAGATCTGCGCGGTCGAGGAGCAGCCGCTCGAGGCCCACCTCGAGCTCGCCGCGGACCTGGGCGCTCGCGGCGTCCGCGTCTTCCCCGGCGACGACCCGGCCGCCGACACCGGTACGACGGACTCCCCGAGCGCCGGCGAGATCCGCGCCCTCGACCGGGTGACGTCCGCGCCCCGAGACGTCCCGATCCTGCTGGAGACGCACGACTCGCACTCGACCGCCCGGCAGGTCGCCGCGTTCTGCGCGCTGCTCGACACCGACGTCCCCGGCCACAACGTGAAGGCGATCTGGGACAGCTCGCATACCTGGTCGCACGGCGAGACCTTGGACGAGTCCTTCACCCTGCTGCGGCCCTGGCTCGAGATCGTCCAGTTCAAGCAGGCCGACTCGCAGCAGGACTACCGCCCGGTCGCGATCGACGCCGGCGACTTCCCGATCCACGACCTGATGAAGGTGCTGGACGGGACCGACTACCCGCTCTCACTCGAGTGGGAGCTCAAGTGGCACCCGCACCTGCCGTCGTTGGCGGAGACACTGCCGGCCGTTCACGCCTGGCTGGGCGAGGGCGCAGTCAAGTAGCGCGCGATGGTCGGGCCGAGCCACGCCACCGCTTCGTCGGTGGACAGCGCCACGATCGGCTCGAGCTCCAGGATGTAGCGGCAGAACGCGAAGCCGAGCGCCTGGGTGGCGATCAACCCCGCCCGTACCGCCGGCTGGTCCACAGCAGCCCGCTCGAACGCGGGCGTGAGCTGCCCGATGAACACCTGCCGCATTCGCTCGGCCGCGGCTTCGTTGGTGACCGCGGTGCGCAGCAGCACTTGTAGCGTGTCGTCCTCCTCCCAACGCTCGATGAGATGGCGGACGAGCACCTGACCGAGCTGGTCGCGCGGTACGTCGCTCAGGTCCGGCAGCCGTACGTCGAACTCGGCTGCCGCCGCGAACAGCTTCTCCTTGCTGCCGTAGTACCGCATCACCATCGCCGGATCGATCGCCGCGTCGGCCGCGATCGCCCGGATCGTGGCGCGCTCGTAGCCGTCCGCGCCGAACCGCTCGCGGGCCGCTGCCAGGATCGCCGCCCGGGTCCGATCGGACTTCTTCTCCGCCATGCCCACAGCATATGCCAACGCCTGTTGACTTTCGCAAGATGTGGACCTAGCGTGAAAGTCAACAAGTGTTGATAAAGGAGAGACGATGACTCCGCGAAGTACAGAGGTCGTAGTGGTGGGTGCAGGTCCGGTTGGGCTTGCGGTGGCGGTCGGGCTTCGGCTGCACGGGCACGACGTGGTGCTGATCGACAAACTGGCCGAGGGTACGAATACGTCCCGGGCGTGCGTGATCCACCCGCGGACGCTGGAGGTGCTGGAGCCGCTCGGTGTGACCAAGGAGCTCGTCGAGCGCGGACTCGAGCTGGAGGACTTCACGATCCGGGCCGGCAGCCGCAAGCTGATCCCGGTCGGATTCGAGGACCTGCCGACCGACTACCCGTTCGTGACGATGATCCCGCAGCCGGTCACCGAGCAGGTCCTGCTCGAGCGGCTACAGGAGCTTGGCGGCACCGTCCTCCGTCCGTACGCCGCAACCGGGCTGACGCAGAACGCCGACGGCGCCAAGGTCACGCTCGACAACGGCGACGTGATCCAAGCGCAGTACGTCGTGGCTGCCGATGGCATGAACAGCACGACCCGCGAGCTGGCCGGTCTGCGGATGCCCGGCAACACGCTGGAGCTGTCTCTGAGCCTGGTCGACATCCGCGTCGAAAGCGGACTGCCGACCGACGAGGTCGGGTTGTACTTCGCGGCGTCCGGGCTGCTCGTGGTTGCGCCGTTGCCGGACGGAAGCTTCCGCTTGGTTGGTGAGGTGCACGACGCACCCGAGCACCCGGACATTGCCTTCGCGCAGCAGCTGGTCGACGACCGCGGTCCGCGGAAGGCGCACCCGAAGGTGACCGAGGTGGTCTGGGGTTCGCGGTTCCGGATCCACGAACGGGTCGCGGACGAGTACCGCTCCGGTCGCGTCCTGCTCGCCGGCGACGCAGCCCACACCCACAGCCCGGCCGGTGGTCAAGGCATGAACTTGGGTCTGCGTGATGCGGTCGCTCTGGCAGACGCACTTTCCCAGGCGCTCAAGGGCGACGACTCCGACCTGGACACGTACGCCACGAACAGTCGCGCGGAAGCAGTTCGGGTGATCGGACTCGCGCACCGCCTGACCCGGCTGGCCAACGTCCCGCCGGCGATCCGTCCGGTGCGCAACGCCGTACTCAGCATCGTCGGCCGAGTCGGCAAGGCCCAGACCGGCCTAGCCAAACAACTCGCCGGTTTCCCCGAGCGTTAGCCGGCGGTGGATTCGCGGATCTGAAGGATGTACGGGACGGTGAGGTCGCGGTGGGTGGTGTCGCCGTGGCCGGCGATCCGTTCGAGCAGGAGGGCGACGGCGTTGTCGGCCAGCCACTCCTTGTCGGGCGAGATCGAGGTCAGCGTCGGCGAGTGGTACCGGCCGTCCTCGATGTCGTCGAACCCGACCACGGCGACGTCGTTCGGCACTCGCAGCCCGGCGTCGGCCAGTGTCCGCAACGCGCCCAGGGCGAGCAGATCGTTGAAGCAGAAGACCGCGTCGGGCGGCTCCGGTAGCGCGAGCAGCTCGCGCATCGACGCGGCGCCGTCCTCCCGGTGGTACCCGGTCCCGGCCAGCTCGAGCGCCGGATCGTGCGGCAGACCGGCCGCCTTCAGCGCCTTGCGGTAGCCCTTCCGCCGGACCGCTCCCGTGCTGGTCCCGCCGACGCCGATCGCCGCGATCCGGCGTCGCCCGATCGAGATCAGATGCGAGGTCGCGTCGTACGACGCCTGCACCGAATCGACCGCGACCCGGTCGAACTGACCGCCGGCCGGTCGCTCGCCGAGCAGCACCAACGGCTTGCCGGTGTCGGCCGCGGTCAGTTTGCTCGGGACGGTGGTGATCGGGGAGAAGATGATGCCGTCGATCAATTGCCCGCGCATCCCGTCCATGACTACCCTCTCGGCCGCGGCCTCGCCCTCGGTCTGGTCGATCAGCACGGTGATCCCGCGGCGCTTCGCGGCCCGGCTGATCGCGGCCCCGAGCTCGGCGAAGTACGGCGAGGCCATCTCCGGGATGGCCAGTGCGATGAAGTCCGAGCGGCCCTTGCGCAGTGAGCGGGCGCTGACGTTCGGCCGGTAGTCCAGCGCGGCGATCGCGGCCTCGACCTTGGCCCGGGTCTGCGCGGTGATGTGCGGGTAGTCGTTGATCACGTTCGAGACGGTCTTCACCGACACACCGGCCTGCGCGGCCACATCACTCAGCCTGGTCGCCATCGGAAGCCTCCACTCACCGTGCTGTCGCCCGAGTGTGCCATCGCCGAGCTCTTTACAGAGATTGTCAATCGTTGTAGACAACCACGTTAAACGTTGTAAACGACTCTGGGGAGATCCTGTGGCTCGGCTTGTGGTTGACCCGGCGTTCGTGGTCGGTGACCTGGACCGGCGGTTGTTCGGCTCGTTCGTCGAGCACATGGGGCGCTGTGTCTACACCGGCATCTACGAGCCCGAGCATCCGACCGCCGACGCGGACGGGTTCCGGCAGGACGTGCTCGAGCTGGTCCGCGAGCTCGGCGTCACCGCGGTCCGCTACCCGGGCGGGAACTTCGTCTCGAACTACGACTGGGAGGACGGCGTCGGCCCGAAGGACCAGCGGCCGCGGCGGCTCGACCTGGCCTGGCGGGCGATCGAGCCGAACCAGTTCGGCACCGATGAGTTCGTCGCCTGGTCCCGCAAGGCCGGCGTACAGCCGATCTGGGCGGTCAACCTCGGCAGCCGGGGGATCAAGGAAGCCGTCGAGCTGCTCGAGTACTGCAATCTCCCGCCCGGCACCGAGCTGTCAGACCGCCGGGTCGCGAACGGCAGCCCCGAGCCGCACGACCTCAAGATCTGGTGCCTCGGCAACGAGATGGACGGCCCGTGGCAGATCGGCCACAAGACCGCCGAGGAGTACGCGCGCCTCGCCGAGGAGACCGCGAACGCGATGCGCCGGGTCGAGCCCGATCTCGAACTCGTCGCCTGTGGCTCGAGCAACGCCGGCATGCCGACGTTCGGCGAGTGGGAGCGCGTCGTACTGGAACGCACGTACGACCTGGTCGATCACATCAGCCTGCACGCGTACTACGAACCGCACGACGGCGACCAAGCGAGCTTCCTGGCCGCGTCGGAAGAGATGGACCGGATGATCTCCTCCGTCATCGCGACCGCCGATCATGTGAAGGCGTTGAAGCGCAGCGACAAGGAGATCACCTTGTCGTTCGACGAGTGGAACGTCTGGTACCAGCAGCACTTCCCCGGCGAGCTCGGCCTCGGCATCCGTGAGGTCGGCCCGCTGATCGAGGACAGCTACACCGTCGACGCCGCGGTCGTCGTCGGCAGCCTGCTGATCACGTTGCTCCGGCATGCCGACCGGTTGAAGATTGCTTGCCTTGCGCAACTGGTCAACGTGATCGCCCCGATCCGCACCGAGCCCGGCGGCCGCGCCTGGCGGCAGACCATCTTCCATCCGTTCGCTCTGACCGCGCGGTACGCCGGTCCGACCGTCCTGCAGACCGCGGTGAGCGGCGGACCGGAGATCGACACCGCCGCCTTCGGCCGGATCCCGGCCCTGCTCAGCACGGCGACGTACGACGAAAGCACCGGGGAGACCGCGATCTTCGTGGTGAACCGGAGTGAGAACGACAAGGTCGACCTGGAGATCCCGGTGACCGGACGCCGGGTGATCGAGCACCTTGCCCTGTACGACGAGGACCGGTCTGCCGTCAACACGGCGGACGATCCGGACCGGGTGCAACCCCGGACCGTCGACGGCACCGAGATCGTGGACGGTGTCTGCACTGCCACGCTGCCTCCGGCTTCGTGGCATTTGATCCGTTTGAGTTGAAGGGACCCGCCCTGTGCCTTCTCAGAGATTGCTCGCCGCAGCACTCGCTGTCGTCGCGGTAGCGGCAGGTATGTCGCCTGCTACCGCAGCGCCGGTCGTGACCACCACCAACCCGATCACCTCCAGCTTCGCCGACTCGTTCGCGGACCCGTCGATCATCCAGGGCCGCGACGGCTACTGGTACGCGTACGCCACCTCCGACCCGCTCGTCGCGAACGGCCCGTTCGGCCTGATGCACATGGCCCGGACCAAGGACTTCAGCTCCTGGGAGTATCTCGGCACGGTCTTCAACGACCAGACCAAGCCGGCCTGGGCCGCGCCGGGCTCGTTCTTCTGGGCTCCGGACATCCGGTACTTCGGCGGCCGCTACATCATGTACTTCACCGTCACCGACACCACTGCCAACGCGGGCGGTGATCCCGCGATCGGTGTGGCCACCGCACCGACCCCGGCCGGACCGTGGACCGCGAGCGACGGCCCGGTCGTGGCACCGCGGTCCGACGGCAACGGCGGCTACCTCGGCACCATCGACCCGGCCGAGCTGACAGCAGCCGACGGCAAGCGATACCTGTACTACGGCGGCTTCAACGGCGGCATCTCCGTGACGGAGCTGAGCGCCGACGGCATGCACGCGGTCGGCACTCCCACCCAGGTCACGATCGGCGACCGCTACGAAGGCTCGTACGTCGTCTATCGCGACGGCTGGTACTACTTCATGGGCTCGTCGATGAACTGCTGCGCCGGCCCGACCACCGGGTACTCCGTCTTCGCCGGCCGGTCCCGCTCCCCGCGCGGCCCGTTCGTCGACGCGGACGGCGCCGCGCTGACCGACTCGAGGGTCGGCGGTACGACGGTCATCACGCAGAACGGCAACAAGTGGATCGGGCCGGGCCACCATGCGTTCATCACCGACGCGGCCGGTCAGGACCACATCGTCTACCACGCGATCGACCGCGGTACGCCGTGGTTGACGGACCCGTTCGGGATCAACCGGCGGCCGATGCTGATCGACAACATCGACTGGATCAACGGCTGGCCGCGGACCCGGGCAGGCCTCGGACCGTCCGAGGGACCGGTGCCCGCGCCAACAACCGGTTCAGGGCTCGGCATCGACTCGACCGATCCGGCCGCCGGACTGGTCGGCGCTGTGAGGCAGCCGGGCGATTCGCTCGGCGGACCGGCCGCGTCCATCTCCGGCGCTGCACAGACTCGTAAGGCGGCTCCTGGCGGTTCGCTGCGGGTCGAGGCGGACGTCAAGCTCGGGTCGTCGTTCACCACAGTGGTTGGCAACCAGGTGGTCGCGACGGTGGCGAACGGCAAGCTGACGGTGAGCGTCGGCCGGCGGACGAAGACGGTCGCGTTGCCGGCGGACTTCGATCGCTCGCAGTGGAACAAGCTCAGCGTCCAGATGTCCGGTTCGACCGTGACCGCGCGGTTGAACGACTCCGGTCTCGGCGACTTGTACGCCGAGGCGCAGGTCGCCGTACCGGGTCTGAAGTTGCGGTCGTCGCCGGTGCGGTGGCTTGGGTCGGCGGAGGTGGACAACCTGACGGTGCGTCCGGTTGCGCCTCCGGTGACGCGGATGGCCGACGTACCGCGGACCGGGAAGCTGCTGGCCGGGGACGACTTCAACGGTGCGCTCGGTGCGGACTGGTCGTGGGTCCGGCAGGACGACAAGGCGACTGTTGCCAATGGCAACCTGAGCTGGCCGCTGGAGAACGCCGACATGGTCGGGGCCGGGAACAACGCCGGTCTCCTGCTGCATGCGACGCCGGCCGGGAAGAGCTGGATCGCGGAGACCAAGCTGCACCTCGACACTGGCACCGGCGACGTTCGCAACTATCAGCAGGCGGGCATGATCGTCTACCTGAACGACGACGACTTCGCCCGGCTCGGCGATGTCGCGATCTGGAAGACCCGGCAGACGGAGTACGGGCGCGAGCTGGTGGCGCGGCCGTCCGACGGTGCCACGTCGTACGGCGCGGCCGCGATCGGGCGGACCGCACCGACGATGTGGATGCGGATCGCGTACCACCAGAACGCCGCCGGTGAACACGTCTACCGCGCCGGCACCTCGGTGGACGGCAAGAACTGGACCTGGGGCGCATCCTGGGTCCTACCGGCCGCCGCTCGCATCGGCCTCTTCGCACACGGTGAGTTCACCGGCGCGAACCCACCGCCCATCGCAACCTTCGACTACCTGAAGTTCTACGAGAGCAAATAGATGCCTTTCTCCAATCCGGTGTACGACGGGAACTTCGCCGATCCGCAGATCATTGCGGTGGGCAACGAGTACTACGCGTTCGCGACCAACGGGCCGCTGGGTAACGTGCAGACGTTGACGTCCCGCGATCTGGTGTCGTGGGAGCCGGTCGGCGACGCGTTGCCGTCGTTACCGGATTGGACCAGGCCGCGGACGGTGTGGGCGCCCGAGGTCGCCGTACATGCGGCGGACCGCTACGTCATGTACTACACGTCCCGCGACACCGCAGTCGATCGGCAGGCTGTCGGTGTCGCGGTGGCGTCCACACCCTCAGGTCCATATGTCGACAAATCTCCAAGCCCTCTCATCAGCCAGGCCGACGAGGGCGGGTCGATCGACGCGTCGCCGTTCCAGGACTCGACCGGCCGGCGCTGGCTGTACTGGAAGAACGACGGCAACGCGATCGGCGTGGACACGTGGATCTACGTGTCCGAGCTGTCCGACGACGGACTCTCGCTGATCGGTCCGGTACGACGGATGATCAAGCAGGACCTGGCCTGGGAGGGCAATCTGGTCGAGGCGCCGTACATGGTCGAACGGAACGGGAAGTTCCACCTGTTCTACTCCGGCAACGCCTTCGACAAGGCGACGTACGCCGTCGGGCATGCAGTCTGCGAGTCGCCGATCGGTCCATGTGTGAAGTCCGGCGATCCGATCCTGTCCAGCTCGCCTGATGCTGCCGGGCCGGGACACAACATGGTCCTGGGTGACTGGTTCGTCTACCACGCCTGGGATCCGGCGCAGGTCGGCACGGACCCGAAGGGCCGCACGATGTGGCTCTCGCGGCTGACCTGGGACGGCGACACCCCGATCGTCCAGCCGCCGCTCGCCGACAATCCCCTGCGTCCATAACCTTTTCGGTCCCGCCCGCATCAGGCTCTGTGGAAGAAGCAGCTCTGGGGAGGGATCGTTATGCGACGCACTGTTGTCTCCAGCCTGGCGGGGGCGGTCGCGCTGACCGCGGCAGCGTTCGTGCCATCGGCGCACGCCGCAAGCACCGCCACCACCGAGGCTTGTTGGATGAACCCCGGCTCGGTCACCGCCAAGGGTTTGCAGACCGGCTTCAACATCACCGCCGGCACACCGCCGACGATGACCACTCCCGGCACCGACAGCCCACCCGTGTTCCCGGCGGGGAAGGTCCGGCTGAGCTCTTCGTTCGAGGTCGAGCCGAGCGTGGCCGGCGCGGACCACTCCGGCTACGTGGTGGAGGGCGACACCCTGTTCAGTCGGTCCTACAACTTCAACGAGGGCACCGACATCACCACCCGGATCGGCGGTGGCTGGACGAACTTCACCGCGCTCGAGGTCGCGCACTTCGAGCAGGGCAAGGCGTTCCACTCGCTGGCGTACGGACTGCGCAACGACGGGACGCTGTTCCGCTGGACGGTCGGCACCGGCTGGCGGAGCAACGGGTCGGCCACCGGGTTCGCGTCGGTCAAGTCGATGGCGCTGATCAGCAAGACGGCGACGTACGACACCTTCCTCGCGAACACCCGCAGCGGTGCGCTCTACACGATCCGCATCCCGGTCTCGGCGCCGATGAAGCCGATCGTCACCAAGGTCCGTCCCGGCACCTGGCAGGGCTTCGAGACGATGATCGCGCAGAAGTGCGGCAACTACGGGACGCTCCTGCTCGGGATCGACAAGGACACCGGATCCGGCTACCTGTACGCCGTCGGGCACGCGAACGGTGCGTCCACGGTGATCAACAGCCTGGGCAAGGTCAGCGGCACCTTCCCGGACCCGGTCTACTTCCGCTGGGGCCCGGTCTTCTACCTCGACCCGCTGAACGGAGACTGACATGTTGCTGACGGCCATCCTCGCCACCGCGGCCTGTTCGCTCGCACCGGGATCAGTGCTCGACAGCGGAGCACAGGACAACGGCGGAATTACGGTGGGCTACCCAGCTCGCAACGTCGGGCTGCCCGGGCCCATCTTCGGCGTCTTCGCGCCGGGAGCGGTCCGGCTCAGTACGACGTTCACGAGCGACGCGTCCAACCTCGGCGCCACGAACGCGGGCTGGGTGGTGCAGGGCGATTCCCTGTACTACCGCGTGTACTCGATCGACACCATGAACGAGTTCGTCCCGGGCCTGCCGAACGTCACGCAGCGGGTCGGCGGCGGCTGGTCCAAGTTCACCGCAGTGGAGGTGTCCCAGACCACCGCTCGCACAACGGCGTACGGACTGCGCAACGACGGCACGTTGTTCCGCTGGTCCGTTGGTGGCGGGTGGAAGGCGACCGGCTCGGCGACCGGGTTCGCGGCGGTGAAGTCGATGGCGCTGATCAGCAAGACGGCGACGTACGACACGTTCCTCGCGAACACCCGGGGCGGCGCGCTGTACACCATCCACATTCCGACCGCGGCGCCGATGAAGCCGATCGTGAAGCCGGTCCGCACCAAGACCTGGCAAGGCTTCGAGAAGCTCCTCGCGAGCAAGTGCGGTCAGAACGGCACGCTGCTGGTCGGCATCGACAAGGACACAAAGACCGCTCACTGGTACGCCGTTGGTCGCGCCAACGGTACTGCCACGGTGATCAACCACCTCAGCTCGTCCGCGGGCAGCTACAAGGCCCCGGTGTACTACCGCTGGGGCGGCACTCCTGACATCGACCCGCTCAACGGCGAGTAAGGACCTCCGTCAGGATCGTCAGGGCGCGGTGCAGGTCGGACGTCGACGGAGTCGCGTAGCCGATCACCAGCCCTGGCGGTCCCGGCACGGTACGCCGGTACTCCGAGAGCGGGGCGATCACGACACCTGCTGCGCGGGCTTCGGCGGCGATCCGGAGATCGTCGGCGTCGTCCGGCAGCAGCAGGGTGATGTGCAGGCCGGCGTCCTGGCCGATGACCTGGCCATACGGCGAGAGGACCGCGACCGTGTGGGTACGGCGGTCTGCGTACAGGCGGCGGCCGCGGCGGACGGCATGGTCGAGGTAGCCGTCGTGGAGCATGGCGAGCATGGCGGCCTGCATCGGCCAGCCGGGCCAGTCGCCTGAGTTGGCGCGGTACGCGGCGAGGCGGTCGACGACCGGCTCTGCTGCCACCAGCCAACCGAGGCGGAGGGCCGGGCTGATCGTCTTCGACAACGTCCCGAGGTGGACTACGCGCTCCAGGTCCAGCTGGGCCAGCGCGGGCAGCGGCGCGACGTCGTACCGGAACTCGCTGTCGTAGTCGTCCTCGATCAGCATGCTGCCGGTCCGGCGCGCCCAGCGGACCAGTTCGTTGCGTCGGGCAACGGGTAGCCGGCCGCCGAGCGGGTACTGGTGGGACGGCGTGACGTAGACGGCGGCGACATCGTCCTTTAAGGCGCTGACCTGCAGGCCGTCCTCGTCGACTCCGACGTCGACGATCTCGAGGTGGTGGTCGCGGGCGGCGGCGACCGCGTTGAGGTAGCCGGGATCCTCGATCGCGATCCGGTCGCCGGGCTTCCTCGTGACGGAGAGCAGCAGGCGGAGCCCGTGCACAGTGCCGTTGGTGACGAGCACGTTCTCCGGTCCGCAGGCGATCCCGCGGACCCGGCCGACGTGATCGGCGAGGGCGGCGCGGAGCGCGGGCAGTCCGGCAGCGTCGTCGTACCCGCCGGGTGGTGACTGGGTCGACACCTCACGCCAGGCTCGGCGCCAGCCGGGATCCGGGGTCGGGGCGATGTACGGGATGCCGGGACGGAGGGTCAGGAGCTTCTCGCCGGAATCCGCTGGATGCGTCGTGCGGCGTCGTACGGCGGGTTGCAGGGGTACGACGTCCGTGACGAAGGTGCCGGCGCCGGTGCGGCCCTCGATCCAGCCCTCAGCGTGGAGCTGGTCGTACGCCGCCTGCGTGACGGACCGGGAGACGGCCAGGTCGCGGGCCAGGTCCCGGGTGGACGGGAGTCGGTGACCGGCCTGGAGTCGGCCGTCGAGCACTGCGGCCCGGAACTGCTCGGCCAACTGCAGGTGCAGCGGGATCCCGGCGGCGCGGTCGATGGTCAGCGGGAGCGAACTCTCCACGAATGGACTACCTGATTCGAACGGGAATGGACCGTGCCAGCATGCCACTCGTACTCGAATCTAGTTGTATGACCACTCCACTCCAGCCGACTGCCCGGACCTCGCTGCGTCGTTCGAAGGAGCGTGCTGCCACTGACCGGCAGGAGCTGTACGACGTCCTGCTCGACGGCATGTTCTGCCACCTGGGTGTGGTGGTGGACTCCGATCCGCTCGTACTGCCGACGGCGTACGGCGTGGATCTGGACCTTGGGCCGGACGGGACGCTGTACCTGCACGGCTCGGTCGCCGCTCGCAGCGTGGTCGCGGCGCCGCGGCAGACGATCTGTGTCACGGTCACGCACACCGACGGTCTCGTGCTGGCTCGGTCCGCGTTCCACCACTCGGTGAACTACCGGTCCGCTGTCATCTTCGGCGTACCGCGTCTGGTGACTGACCCGGACGAGAAGCTTCACGGGCTCAACCGGATCGTCGACCACCTGGTCCCTGGTCGGTCGAACGCGGTTCGGCCGCCGGACCGCAAGGAGCTGGCCAAGACCTCGGTGCTCGCGCTCTCACTCACCGAGGCGTCGGTGAAGACTCGCTCCGGGCCGGCCAACGACGAGGAGCAGGACCTCAACCTGCCGTACTGGACAGGCGTGATCCCGCTCCACGTCATCGCCGGCGAACCGGAGAACAACCCTGACTGCGACCTGCTGGTGCCGGCCCACGTTCGCACTCGCGCGAACCTGCTGGGCGCACCGTCTTAAGCAACCGTCCCCTTGTTGTAGCTCTTCTGCGCCCAGAAGTAGCCGACGACCGCGATCGCCAGGCACCAGGCCAGCGCGAGCCAGCCGTCGCCGCTGTCCATCGGCGTACCCAGCAGCAGGTGGCGCAGGGTGTCGATGATCGGAGTGAACGGCTGGTACTCGGCGAACCACCGGATGCCGCTCGGCATCGCGTCCAGCGGGATGAAGGTGTTGCTCAGGAAGGGCAGCAGCAGGCTGATCGGCAGCACGATGTTGCTCGCGCTTTCCGGCGTCTTGCTGGTCAGCCCGAGCGCGATCGCGAACCAGGTCAGGGCGACCGTCACCGCGATCAGCAGGGCGGCGGCCAGCAGCCATTCTCCGAACGATGCGTTCGGCCGGAACCCGATCAGGACGGCGAAGCCGACGACCAGGCCCAGGCTGACGATCGTCAGGATCACGTTGCCCAGCACGTGCCCGGTCAGAACCGCCGGCCGGAAGATCGCCATCGTCCGGAACCGGGCCACGATCCCTTCGGTCATGTCCATGCAGACGGCGACCGCGGGCGACATCGTCCCGGACGCGATCGACATCAGCAGGATCCCCGGGGTCAGGAAGTTGATGTAGTCGCCCCGCCCGCCTCCGCCGCCGAGGCCGGCCGAGAAGGTGTCGCCGAAGATCAGGCCGAACAGCAGGATCATGATCACCGGCATCCCGAGGGCGCCGAGGGACAGGCCCGGGTACCGCTGGGCGTGCCGCAGGTTGCGGCGGAGCATGGTGCCGATGTCGGCCAGCGGGCGGATCGTGGCGCCTGCCGGGTTCATGGTGGTGCTCATTTGGTCGTCACCTTCTCGTGCTCAACGGGCTGGGTGGACTCGGTGGACTGGGTGGGTTGACCGGTGACGGCGAAGAACACGTCGTCCAGGTCGGGGGTGTGGACGGTCAGTTCGTCGACTTCGAGCGACGCGTCGTCGATCCGCGCCAGCAGGTCGCGCAGCGAGTGCACGCTGCCGTCGTTCGGCACCTGCAGGACCAGCGACTCGTGGTTCGGTGCGGCGGTCGGCAGCACCTGGGCCGCGAGCGAGAACGCGTCCGGCGAGGTGAACCGCAGCCGGATGTGCCCGCCGGGTGCGAGCCGCTTCAGCTCCTCCGGCGTACCTTGGGCGACCAGTCGCCCGTGGTCGAGAACGGCGATCCGGTCGGCGAGCTCATCGGCCTCGTCCAGGTACTGCGTGGTGAGTAGGACTGTGACGCCGCCGGCGACCAGGTCCCGGATCATCGTCCACATGCTGTGCCGGCTGCGCGGGTCGAGACCGGTGGTCGGCTCGTCCAGGAAGATGATTCGTGGGCTGCCGACGAGCGTCATGGCCAGATCCAGGCGGCGCTTCATGCCGCCGGAGTACGTCATCGCGAGCTTCTTGCCGGCCTCGACCAGGTCGAACTGCTCCAGCAGTTCGTCTGCCCGGCGCCGGGCCTCCGTCTTGCCGAGGTGGTAGAGGTCGGCCATCAGGATCAGGTTCTCCCGGCCGGTCATCAGGCCGTCGACCGCGGAGAACTGGCCGGTGACGCCGATCGCGGCGCGGACCGCTTCGGGGTTCTTGTGCAGGTCGTGACCGGCTACCCGGATCTCGCCGGCGTCGGCGGTGATCAGGGTGGACAGGATCTGCACCACGGTGGTCTTGCCGGCGCCGTTCGGGCCGAGCAGGGAAAAGATGGTGCCTTCGGCAACGTTCAGGTCGATGCCGTCGAGCACGAGTTTCTCGCCGTAGGACTTGCGCAGTCCGATGACGTCGATCGCAGCTGACATGACTGTTCCTCGCTTGTTTTCAGGCAGGCCGAACCTGCCCCAGGTGGCTAAGGGGGTTGTTCCGGGCGTGCTTACCCAACCGACCGACCTAGACCAGGTCGCCGGTGCTGTTGTGGTGGCTGTTAGATGTCGAGGTCCTCGACTGCCGGCTGGCCGGCGGCTTCCTCGACTAGTTCGTACAGGTCTTCGGGGATCAGGTCGCGGAGTTCCTCGACCGTTTCGACGATCTGCAGGCTGGCCTCGCCCTGCGCCATGCTCCAGGACTGGTCGCTGCTCCAGTTGCCGATCCAGGAGCGCCAGCCGGTCAGGAACCGCTCGTCGTCACCGTTCACGATGAACTGGCTGCGACGGTCGGCGTGCAGGACGAACTTGCCGGTCCGGCTCCGGTACACCTTGAAGGCTTCGTACCCGGTGCTGCTCGAGCGCCCGCCCTCGGCCAGCAGTACGCCGGAGAACCGTTGCTTGCGGCCCGTCCCCCGGCCCACCCGCACGGTGATCTCGTCGTACCCCTCGAACCGGCCCTCTTCCAGCTCGACGTACTTCCGCAGCGCGATCGAGATCGCCGAGGACAGGTTCCCGGCGAGCTCGCCTGCCTTCTTGTACAGCGGCAGGTCGTCGTCGGACACGTAGATCGTCTTGTTTGGCATCGCAGTCTCCTTCTACGCAGAACTATACGCAGAAGGCTCCGTAGATGTCTACATATATCTCTACGTAGATGCAGGCGAGTACAGCCAAGGGCTGGTCAGGTCGAAGAACTCCGGCGGCTCGGCGTCCAGTGCGTCCAGTTCGTCGACCGTCGCCTTGAGGTCCGCCGGCGGTTCCTTGCGCTCGCCGTCCCGCGCCTCTGGACGAACCCGGCCGCCTCGGGATCGCCGGTCAGGCCGGGCGTCACGTCCTCGGTGTCGAGGAAGGTGGCGTCGCCGCTGAACACCGACGAGAACTCGTGCCACCACTTGTCCTGCGCCGGCTACTCGCTGTTGCTCCGCGCGGCGTCAGCGGACTCGAACCGAGCCAGCGCCCCGCGCCTGCTCGGCGTCGCTAATCCGCCCCTGAATGACCTGAACAAACATGATGCGACCCTCCCCGCTCTCCCCGGGCCGCTAAGACTGCTTCGACAGTACGCCTGCCTGCTGCCAACGTGAACGGTGTGGAAACTCATCCACTCAAACCTGAGTTATCCACAGATTTGGGGCAATTTCGGGCTGTTTCGGTGGAGAAGTCGGGCTCAGGCTGGGGACAACTTGGCCGAATCGGTGTGCACAACTGGGGATACCGGTGTGGATAACTCCACTGATGACATTTGTACGGAGTACCTGGCCGCCGCTCGCCCTACTGTCAGGGCATGAGCACTCCGACGATGCCCGCCAACCCGATCGGGGCGTTCTTCGCCCGCGTCGGCGCTCCTCGCCGGCCGTGGCTGACCGGCGCGGTATTCGTCGTCACCGCGGCCGCTCTCGTCGCCCAGTTGGCAGACGAGTCACTGCTGGGACACGTCCAGCGCGACGCCACCGCGATCGATGCCGGGCAGTGGTGGCGGTTGATCACCGGCATGTTCTTCCAGGACGGCGGGCTGCGCGGCGGGATCTTCAACCTGGTCGCGCTCGCGGTCGTGGGCACGTTGGCGGAATGGTGCTTCGGCCGGGTGCGGTGGCTCGTCCTGTACTTCGGTTGCGGGCTCTTCGGGCAGTTTCTCAGCTACGTCTGGCTGAATCCGGTCGGGGCCGGGAACTCGATGTGCGTCGCCGGGCTGCTCGGCGCGCTCGCGGTCGTCGTACTGCGGACCCGTGCCGCACAGCCGCCCCGGGGCTTGTTCGTGGCCGCCGTACTGATCGGGCCGCTGGCTGTGCTCGACACGGTGGTCCATGACAACCACGGCATGCCCGCGCTGCTCGGAATGGTGCTCGGGCTACTGCTCAGCCCCGGGCGAAGTGCTGGTTGAGCGCGGTCAGACCCACTGAGTGGAGACGACGAAGCCGACCGCGATCAGGCCCATGCCGATCAGCAGGTTCCAGTTGTTCAGGTCGTTCATGAACGGGATCTTGTCGCCGGCGATGTAGAAGACGACCAGCCAGGCGAGTCCGACCAGCCAGCAGAACAGCATCACCGGCGCGACCCACACGCGGCTGGTGGTGCGCGGCCGCTTCGGGGTCTTCTCGACCTTGACCTTCTCGGTCTTCTTCTTGTTGCGACTGCTCGACTCGGGCACGACTGAACTCCTTGTAAGGACGGACGCATAAGCTGACCGCGAGGACCTGTAGGGGTCCGGTCCGGGTTAGCGTAGTGCAGAGAGCAACATGGAGATCACGGGTGCGTAGGTTCAGGCGGATTTCGCTGTGGCGCGTGGGTGCGCCACTGGCTCTGCTGTGCGCCGGACTGCTGTTCGCAACCAGCGCCACCAACGCCCGCGGCACCGACCTACGGCCCAGTCGCAACACTACGCTCGCGGGCCTGGTGGAGGAACAGAGCCGCCGCAGCGCCAGCCTGGTCCGCCAGCACGCCGCACTCACCCAGGACATCGAGAAGCTCCAGGCGCAGCAGGGATCGATCGATCCGGCGCTGGCCAAGCAGCTCAAGGACCTGTCCGACGAGGTCGGTACGACGCCGGTCACCGGACCGGGCCTGACCGTGACGCTGAAGGACGCGCCGTCCGAGGTCGTCAAGGAGAATCCGGACGTCGACGCCGACTGGCTGGTGATCCACCAGCAGGACATCCAGGCCGTGGTGAACGCGCTCTGGGCCGGCGGCGCGGACGCGATCTCGATCCAGGACCACCGGGTCATCTCCACCACCGGGATCAAGTGCGTCGGCAACTCCGTCGTACTGCACGGCGTCCCGTACCTGCCGCCGTACAAGATCACCGCGATCGGCGACCGGCGGAAGCTGCAGCAGGCGCTCGACGACTCGCAGTACATCGAGAACCTGCAGGACTACGTGGTGAAGTTCCAGCTCGGGTACGACGTGAAGAGCGAGTCGTCGATCTCGATGCCGGCCTACGAAGGCACCCTGGACCTGCAGAGCGCGACCGTTCCCGGGTTCGAACGGACTCCGTCGGCGAGCCCGACCGTCAGCGGGCGATAATGGTCCGCATGCCGCGGATCCTTGTCGTCGACAACTACGACTCCTTCGTCTACAACCTGGTCCAGTACCTGCAGCAGCTGCAGGCCGACACCACGGTACTGCGCAACGACGAGGTCACCCCCGACCAGGCCGGTGAGTACGACGGTGTGCTGCTCTCCCCCGGTCCCGGTACGCCGGAAGAGGCCGGCGCCTGCGTGGACATCGTGAAGGAGACGGGCGGCAAGGTCCCGATCTTCGGGGTCTGCCTAGGTCTTCAGGCGATCGGTGTCGCGTACGGCGGTGTCGTCGGCCGCGCTGACGAGCTGCTGCACGGGAAGACCAGCCAGGTGTTCCACGAGGGCGCCGGCGTACTCTCCGGACTCCCGTCGCCGTTCACCGCGACCCGGTACCACTCGCTCGCGATCGCGCAGGACACCGTGCCGGACGAGCTGCAGGTGACCGCGCGGACCGAGGCCGGCGTCATCATGGCGGCCCGGCACCGCGACCTCCCGGTCGAAGGCGTGCAGTTCCACCCGGAGTCCGTGCTGACCGAGGGCGGTCACCGGATGCTCGCGAACTGGCTGGCCATCTGCGGCGACCCGGACGCGGTCGCCCGGTCCGTCGGCCTGGCCCCGATCGTCAGCTGAAAACAAATCCCCGGGGCAATCGCCCCGGGGATTCATGTTCTAGCCGCCGATTGTGATGCCCGGCGTGGTGGGCGTGCTCGGTGGCGGCGTGTCCGTTTGGGTCGGCGGCGGGCTGCTCGGCTCCTGCAGCTTGTTCACCGTCAGGGTGATCAGCGAGCCCTTCGGCGCCTTGGTGTTGGCCTTGACGGACTGATTGAGCACGACTCCGTCGGCCGAGTTCTGGTCGTTGCCGAAGACCAGTCCGACCCGGAAGCCGGCCTGCTCCAGGGTGAGCTTCGCGTCGTCGTACGTCTGCGTGACGACATTGGGTACGTCGACGTTGGTCTTGCCGCTCGAGATCGTCAGGGTGAACTCCTGACCCGACGGGTACTGCCCGTTCGGGTCCGGGCTGACCGACAGCACGGTGCCCTTCTTCTCGTCGCTGTCCTGCTCGGTCGACTTGTCCTTGACCTTGAAGTTCCCGGCCGTGCCTTCCAGCGCCTTACGGGCCGCCGACTCCGACTTGCCGATCACATCCGGCACCGGGAACGCACTCCGCCCGGACGAGAACACCACGGTGACGGTCGAATTCTGCTCGGCCTCGGTCCCCGCTGCCGGCGTCTGCCGGATCGCAGAGCCGCGGCCGACGGTGTCGCTGGTCTCCGACGGTCCCTGCGCGAACTTCAGGCCCTTGTCGGTCAGCAACGCTGTCGCGTCCGCCACCGACTTGCCGCTGACGTCCGGTACGGCGACCTTCGCGGCCGGGGTGTTGGTCGCGCCGCCGCCGGCCTTGTTGTCGTTGTTCAGGTTGGTGAACAGTGCGTAGGCGCCGACCGCGATCGCCACGATCGCGAGCCCGAGCAGGAAGTAGGCCAGGCCACGGTTGCGCCGCGATCGTCCGTCCTCATCCTCTTCCAGGTCGTCGCCGCCCGGGGGCAGGATGTCGTCTCCACCCTGGCGGTAGGCCTGGGTGGCGGCCGGCGCGACCGCGGTCGGCGCCATCGCCCGGGTCTCGGACATCGCCGCGACCGGCGCCATCGGCGCGGTCACTTGCTGGCCGGCCAGCACCCGGTGGATGTCGGCGCGCATCTCGGACGCGCTCTGGTAGCGCTCCTCACGGTTCTTCGCCAGCGCCTTCAGGACGACTGCGTCGACCTCCGGCGGGATGTCCGGGTCGAACGACGACGGCGGCAGCGGCTGTTCGCGGACGTGCTGGTAGGCCACCGACACCGGCGACTCACCGACGAACGGCGGCCGGCCGGTGAGCAGTTCGTACAGCAGGCAACCGGTCGAGTACAGGTCGGAACGGGCGTCCACGGTCTCGCCGCGGGCCTGCTCGGGCGACAGGTACTGCGCGGTGCCGATCACGGCCGCGGTCTGGGTCATCGTCGAGGACGTGTCGGCGACCGCGCGGGCGATACCGAAGTCCATCACCTTGACCTGGCCCTGCGGGGTCAGCATCACGTTTCCGGGCTTGATGTCGCGGTGCACGATGCCGGCCCGGTGGCTGTAGTCGAGCGCCTCGAGCACACCCGAGGTGATCTCCAGGGCACGCTCCGGCATGATCTTGCGGCCCTCGCGGATCAGGTCCCGCAGCGTCTTGCCGGTGACCAGCTCCATCACGATGTACGGGATGGTGACGCCGGATCCGTTCGGGTCCGGCTCCTCGCCGGTGTCGTAGACCGAGACGATCGTCGGGTGGTTCAGCGACGCGGCCGACTGGGCCTCGCGGCGGAACCGGGCCTGGAAGGTGGCGTCACTGGCCAGGTCGACCCGCAGTCGTTTGATCGCGACGCTCCGGCCGAGCCGGTTGTCGAGGCCTCTGCGGACCTCGGCCATGCCGCCGCGGCCGAGCGGTTCGCCTTCTTCGTACCGGCCGCCGACGAGACGTGCCTGCGATGTCATGACTCAGCCTTCCAACCTGTCTGTGAACCCACACAAAAAACACACTCAATTTGCCCACGGTAGCGGCCGCTACCGTGGGAACCCCGTCGGAAAAGCTCACGGGCATCATTCCGTATCGCGCTCATTGGCCCAGCACCGCCTCCATCACCTTCTTGGCGATCGGCGCCGCCAGCGTGCCGCCGGCGATGTCGTTGCGGGCGACGTTCGCGTCCTCGATCATCACCGCGACCGCGACCTTCGGGTCCTCGGCCGGCGCGAACGCGACGAACCAGGCGAACGGCGGGCGCTCCTTCGACGTCTGCGCCGTACCGGTCTTGCCGGCCACCTGGACGCCGCTGATCCGGCCCGGCTTGCCGGTGCCGTTGTTGACCACGTCGATCATCATCGTGGTCAGCTGGGCGGCGACCTGCGGGGTGACGGCCTGGTGCAGCGACTCCGGCTTGGTCTCGGAGACCGTCTTCAGGTCCGGGGTCTTCACGCTCTGGACCAGGTACGGCTTCATCACCTCGCCCTTGTTCGCGATTCCGGCCGCGACCATCGCCATCTGCAGCGGGGTGGCGCGGACGTCGAACTGGCCGATCGCGGACTGTGCGGTCTGCGGCTCGTTCGGGTCGCCCGGGAACTGGCTGGTGGCCACGCTCGGCAGCTCGGCCAGCGGCCGGGAGCCGAAGCCGAACTTCGCCGCCTGCTCCCGCAGCGCGTCCGGGCCGAGCGCCAGGCCGACGCTGCCGTACGCCGTGTTGCAGGAGTAGCGCAGCGCGATGGTCAGCGTCGCGTTGTTGCTGCCGCCGCAGTTCTTGCCGTCCTCGTTCACCAGCGGGACGGTGGTCTGCGGCAGCGGCAGTTCGGCCGGCGAGTTCACCTTGGTGTCCGGCGTGTACTTGCCGCTGGACAGCGCGGCCGCCGCGGTGACCAGCTTGAACGTCGAGCCCGGCGGGTAGAGCTCCTGGGCCGCGCGGTTCGACAGCGGCCGGGTCTTGTCCTCGGTCAGGTCCTTCCAGGCGGCGTCGACCTTCGCGTTGTCGTGCGAGGCGAGCCGGTTCGGGTCGTACGACGGCGTGGTGGCCATCGCCAGCACCCGCCCGGTCTTCGGCTCGAGCGCCACGACCGCGCCGGTCTTCTTACCAAGCCCGGAGTACGCCGCCTGCTGGGCCGCGGCGTTCAGCGTCAGGGTGACGCTGCCGCCCTGCTGCGGCCGGTTGCTGATCACGTCGATGATCCGGCGGAACGCCATCGACGGGTCCGAGCCGTTCAGCTCGGAGTTCATCGTCAGCTCGATCCCGCCGCGGCCGTACCGGTAGGAGTAGAAGCCGGTCAGCGGTGCGTACACCGGCCCGTTCGCATAGGTGCGCTGGAACTTGAACCGGTCGTCCGACGGTTTGCTCTGCGCGACCGGCGTACTGCCGATCAGGATCGGGCCGCGGTTCACCGAGAACTGCGAGTCGCGGACCCGGTTGTTGTCGTTGCGGCCGTTGATCTCGTTCGCCCGGAAGGCCTGCAGGTACGTCGAGTTCGCCATCAGCGCGAGCATCAGGATCATCGCCGCAACGGCCAGTCGTCGGATCGCCGAATTCATGCTTTCTGCACCGCCAACGCGATCGTTTCGTCGGACACGGGAGCGGCCGGGGTCTGCGGTCGCCTCGCCTGGTCGCTGATCCGCAGCAGCAGCGCGATGATCGCCCAGTTCGCGACCAGCGACGTACCACCGAGAGCCATGAACGGGGTGGCCAGACCGGTCAGCGGGATCAGGCCGGTGACGCCGCCGACGATCACGAACACCTGCAGCGCGAACGACATCGCCAGGCCGGTCGCGATCAGCTTGCCGAAGATGTCCCGGCAGCCGAGTGCGGTCCGCAGGCCGCGTTCGATGATGAGGGTGTAGATCAGGATGATCGCGATCAGCCCGGTCAGGCCGAGCTCCTCGGCCATCGAGGAGATGATCATGTCGCTGTTGGCGTAGAGGGTCGCCTCCGGGTGGCCCTGGCCGAGGCCGCGGCCGAGGATGCCGCCCCAGGCCTGGCCCATCAGCCCGAGCTTCACCTGGCCGCCGTCGATCGCCCACGGGTCGAGCCAGTCGGTGACGCGGCGATGCACGTGGCCGAACGCCATGTAGGCGAAGTAGGCCCCGCCCGCGAACAGCAGGCCACCGATGATCAGCCACCCTGCCCGCTCGGTGGACACGTAGAGCAGGAACAGGAAGAGGCCGAAGAACAACAGCGACGAGCCCAGGTCACTCTCGAAGACCAGTACGCCGAGACTGGCCAGCCAGGCGATCAGGATCGGCCCGAGGTCCCGGGCCCGCGGCAGGTCGAGGCCGAGGAACCGGCGTCCGGCCAGCGTCAGTACGTCGCGCTTCACCACCAGGTAGCCGGCGAAGAAGATCACCAGGCAGACCTTGGCGAACTCACCGGGCTGGAACGACATCCCGGCGACGCGGATCCAGATCGGTGCGCCGTTGACGTTGGCGCCGAGGCCGGGGACCAGCGGCAGCACGAGCAGGATGAGACCGGCCAGGCCGAGGCTGTAGGTGAATGCCTGCAGCCGGCGGTGGTCGCGGATCACGATGATCACCGCGAGGAACCCCACGACGCCGACCGCGGTCCAGGTGATCTGCTGCGGCGCGAACGGGACACCCTTGGTCCGGCCGATCGCCGTCAGGCCGAGGTCGACGCGGTGGATCATCGCGACGCCCAGCCCGTTCAGCAGGACGGCGCACGGGAGGATGACCGGGTCCGCGTAGGGCGCTCGGAACCGCAGCGCCAGGTGCGCGATCACTGCGAGCAGGGCGATGCCGGCGGCGTAGTACCCAGTGCTGGCGGGGACCTCGTTCTGGACGGTGACGCCGATGTTGACGTACGCCGCGACCGAGACGCCGACCGCGATGATCAGCAGCAGCAACTCCACCCCACGCCGAGTACGCGGGATGATCTGGATGACCGACGTCGAGGCGATGCTCATCGGACCCCGTCGCAGTCGTCCGGGCTGCCGGGCGTCGTCGTACCGCCCGGGCTGGTCGGCGTCGTCGACGGGTGCACGGTCGGAGTCGTGACCGGAGGCTTGGAGACGGGCGGCTTGGAGACCGGCGTGCTCGGCTTCGGCGTGCTCGGCTTCGGTGTGGGAGTCGGCGTCGGCTTGATCTTCGCGGCGCACTGGGCCGCGGTCTGCTTCAGCTCGGCGACGATCGACCGGGCGCCGGCCAGGTTGTCCGCCTGGATGTTGCCCTCCACCTGCTCCCGGCTGTACGTCGGGAGCTTGTCGACCTGCAACGACTGCCGCTCGTACACCTTCGACAGGTCCAGCCCCGGAAGGTCCGCCTCGACGCCCTTGAAGATCGCGACGTAGTCGCCGTCACTGCCGACGTAGTACTGCTTCTGGGTCCAGCTGTACGCGAACCAGCAACCGCCCGCGATCACGGCCAGAACGACCACCAGTAAGGCGATCCGCCGCAGCCAGAGGAACCGCTTCGGCGGGCGCGGCGCGTAGCGCAGCTCTTCAGGGTCGAGACCGCTGCCACGTCCACCGCCACCACCAGCGCCTTCACCGCCGGTGTGGAGCGTGACCGTCGGCTCGCCGCGGCCGGTGCTGCCCTGGGCCAGCTCGGCGGCCGCGCCGACCAGTTGTGGTGCGACCCCGCTGGCCGGCTGGGTTTCGACCACGTCCGCGACCACACAGGTGACGTTGTCGTTCGAGCCCGCCTCCAGCGCGTGCGTGATCAGCTCGACGACGACCGAGTCCGGCGTACCGGAGGCCATCGAGGCGGCGATCACCTCGTCGCTGACGTAGTCGGGCAGGCCGTCGCTGCACAGCATCAGCCGGTCGCCGGCCTGGACGTCGAGGATCTCCAGGTCCGGATCGGAGTCCGGGCGGCCGTCGAGCACCCGCAGGATCAGGTTGCGGTGCGGGTGGGTGAAGGCCTCCTCCTGGGAGATCCGGCCCTCGTCGACCAGCGACTGCACGAAGGTGTGGTCGTGGCTCAGCTGGTACAGCTGCCCGTCCCGCATCCGGTACGCACGGGAGTCGCCGAGATGCGCCATGCCGAGCTGCTTGCCGTCGAACATCAGCGCGGTGACGGTGGAGCCCATGCCCTCGCGCTCGGGGTCCTCCTCGACCAGCTCCGAGAGCCGCTCGTTCGCGCGGTGGACGGCGCCGGCCAGCGCCTCGATCATGTCCTCGCCGCCGATCTCGGCGGTGTCCAGCCGCCGGATCACCTGGACCGCCGCCGAGCTGGCCACCTCGCCGGCCGCGGCACCGCCCATCCCGTCGGCGAGCAGCAGCAGGTGCGGACCGGCGTACGCCGAATCCTCGTTGTTACGGCGCACCCGTCCGACGTCGGACAGTGTGGCGTAGTCGAGCGACAGGGTCATCGAGGCAGGCCTACTTCGCGATGTTCAGCGTCGTCCGGCCGATCCGGATCGAGCCGCCGATCTCGGCCGGGACCGGGCGGGTCACCCGCTGGCCATCAAGGTACGTGCCGTTGGTGGAGCCGAGATCCTCGACCCACCACTGGCCCTCGGACAGGAACAACCGGGCGTGCCGGGTAGAGGAGTAGTCGTCGTCCAGCCGGATCTGGCAGTCCGTGCCGCGGCCGATGATCACCGGCTCGTCGGTCAGCGACGCGCCGACGCCGGCCTGCGGCCCGTCCGCGATCGTCACCGAGGCGGGCAGGCCCTTGCGCTTCTTGGCCGGCTTCGCGGTCTTCGGCGTACGGGAGGTCTGCGGTGCGACGGCGGCCGCGGCGCGGCTGTCCACCTTCGCGCCGAACAGGTCGGACCTGATCACGGACAGCACCGCGAGGACGAACATCCACAACAGGGCCAGGAACCCCAGTTTGATCAGGGTCAGGGTCAGTTCCGACATGGACTGTCTGTCACCACCCGCTGCTCGGCGGCTGGGCCATCGGCTCGTCCGCGAGGCGCAGCGTCATGGTCGTGTTGCCGATCCGGACCGTCGAGCCGTCCACCAGCTCGGACTCCGTGCTGCGGCGGCCGTTCACCAGCGTGCCGTTGGTGGAGCCGAGGTCGACCAGCACCACCCGGATCCCACCCGGGCCTTCCGGCATCAGCCGGATCTCGGCATGCCGCCGAGACACACCTGGGTCGTTGATCTGGATGTCCGCGTCGGTGCCGCGACCGAGGACGACGCCGGGCGGGTTGACCGGGCGACGCCGGCCGTTCACCTCGAGCATCACCTGCGGGTGACCGCGCCGAGGAGACGGCTGGGGCTGGTACTGGGGCTGAGGCGGGCTCTGCACGACCGGCTCGTTCGGCGGCACGTAGGGCTCCTGCTGGTAGGGCTGGGGCTCGGGCTGCTGATAGGTGGCCGGGCGTCGCTGTGGCGTCCCGACCGTCTCGCTGACCACCCGGAACTTACCGGTCGGGAGGTCGTCCTGCAGAACCAGCTCGATGTCGATCGGCCCGGAGAACGTGTACCGCTGGATGTCGGCGTGATCCCGCAGCTCGTTGGCGAGCTCGTGGTTCAGGGTCCGGCCGTAGGCGTTCAGCCGCTCGAAGTCGTCCGGACCCAGCTCGACGGTGAAGTGGTTCGGCACCAGCCGCCGGTCCCTGGACAGGATCCGTGCGGTGTTGTCGATCTCACGCTTGAGTGCCGCCGCCAGTTCGATCGGCTCGACATCACCCTTGAAAGCGCGCGCGAAGACACCGCTCACAATGCCTTCCAGGCGTCGCTCGAAGCGCTGTAGCGGTCGCACGCCTCCTCCTCCACGGTCGGTACGCCAAAGATCATCCACCGGTCGAGGCGGACACACCGGGTACGACGATCGATCGTATCGGGAGGTTCGACCGAACCCGCAATGTGAAGCACCCTCGGAACCCGTGCTAATGTTCCTTCTCGTCGCCGGGAGCACCAACTCGTGCATCTCCGACGGCAGCGCGCGGGTGGCGGAATAGGCAGACGCGCACGGTTCAGGTCCGTGTGCCCGAAAGGGCGTGGGGGTTCAACTCCCCCCTCGCGCACAGATAGTCGCACAGAAAGTCCCGGTCGATCCGACCGGGACTTCATGCGTTTCCGGGCCGTTCCGGTCCTCATACCCCCATCCTCGCGGTACGCCGCTGTGAAACAGCTGAGAGCCGCCGCTGTCTGAAGCGGTGTGTTATGTTTTGAACGTGCGTTCAGGAAATCAGACGTTTATTGAGGCGGCGCGGCGGGAGCAGTTGGCCCGGTGTGCGGTCGAGGTGATCGCCGAGGCCGGAGTGGCGAAGGCGTCGATGGCGCGGATCGCGGAGCGGGCCCGGGTGAGTGTGGGCGTGATCTCGTACCACTTCGGCAACAGGGCCGGGCTGATCGACGCCGTCGTCGGTGAGGTCGCGCGGAGTGCGGTGGAGCTGATGGAGCCGCTGATCGTCGGGCAGTCGACCGCGACGGGCGGTTTGCGGGCGCTGATCACGAGCAACCTCGAGTTCATGCGGCTGCATCCCGACGAGATCAAGGCGTTGCTGGACATCATCCGGGCCGACGAGGGCGTGTACGCCGCACAGGGCGGGAAGGCAGTCGAGGACGTCCAGCGGGTGCTGCGGTGGGGTCAGCGCACCGGTGAGTTCGGGGACTTCGACACCCTGGTGATGGCAACCTCGATCCGGGCGGCGATCGATGCCGTCCCGCCGATGATCACGTCGGACCTGGACCTCACGGCGTACGGCGAGCAGCTCGCCGACCTGTTCGAACGAGCCACCCGTAAGGAAGGGAACTGAGGTGCAGCAAGCACTCGAGCTCGAGGGTCTGACCAAGGTCTTCGGGGATCAACGGGCGGTCGACGATCTCAGCCTGAGCGTGCCGGCCGGCTCGTTCTTCGGGGTGCTGGGGCCGAACGGCGCCGGCAAGACGACTTCGCTGTCGATGGCGGTCGGGCTGTTGCGGCCGGACGGCGGTACGGCGCGGATCTTCGGGGCCGATGTCTGGCGGGAGCCGACCAAGGCCAAGGCGCTGGTCGGCGTACTGCCGGACGGGCTGGGGATGCCGGAGCGGCTGACCGGGCAGGAAGTCCTGACCTACCTGGGCCTGCTGCGCGGGCTGCCCGAGGACGAGGTCAAGCGGCGTACGACGGAGCTGCTGGAGGTGCTCGAGCTCGATCACGAGGACGACAAGCAGGTGATCGGGTACTCGACCGGGATGCGGAAGAAGCTCGGCCTCGCGATCGCGCTGCTGCACGCGCCGCGACTGCTGGTGCTGGACGAGCCGTTCGAGGCAGTCGACCCGGTGTCGGCGGCGACGATCCGGACCATCCTGCACCGGTTCATCGCGGGCGGTGGTTCGGTGGTGATGTCGAGTCACGTGATGGCGCTGGTCGAGCAGTTGTGTGATCGCGTCGCGGTGGTCGCGGACGGCAAGGTCGTTGCCGCAGGCACCGTTTCGGAGGTGCAGGCCGGCGGCAGCCTGGAGGACGCGTTCGTCAGCCTGGTCGGCGCGTCGACCCGTGGTGCGGAGGGGCTGACGTGGCTCTCGCACTGACGTACGGGACCTCGCACACGCTGGTCCGGATGCGGCTGGCCTCGTTGCGGCACGCACTCAAGGACAGCTTCCGGCTGACCTGGATCGTCACCGGTGGTCTCGTCGGCCTGGTTCTCGCGGGCGGCACGATCTGGGTCGCGGCGAAGGGCGATCACGACGTACTGGTCGTCGTACTCGGGGTGTGGATGCTCGGCTGGGTCGTCGGGCCGTTGTTCGCCGGTGGTGGTGACGAGACGCTCAAGCCGGAGTACTTCACGATGCTCCCGCTGCCGCCGCGCACGCTCTCCACCGGTCTGCTGGTCGCTGCACTGGCCGGTGTCGCACCGATCATCAGCCTGATCGCCCTGCTCAGTCTGGTGATCTCCGGTGGGACTGTCGCTGCGGCTCTTGTCGCAGTACCCGCACTGCTGCTCCAGCTCTTCTGCTTCATCCTGGCGTCGCGGCTCGCTGTCGCGGTGTACGGCGTACTGCTGCAGGTGCGGGCCGGTGCAGTGATCGCCGCGCTGGTCAACGCGTTCATCCTGGCCTTCACGGCGCAGGGGTGGGCGTTGATCGTCGCATTCGTGTCCACCGACGTACAGGGCACGATGGCGAAGGCGGCCCGGATCGCACCGTCTGGTTGGGGTTTCGACGCTGTGCAGGCCGCAGGTCGCGGTGACTGGCTGCAGGTGATCGGTCTGCTCCTGGCACTCGCCGTACTCGCGGGAGCGATGCTGTTCGCCTGGTCCGCTCTTCTGGTACGCCGTACGACGGCCAGCCACGCCAACAGCAAGCCGCGACGTCTACTGACCGCGAAGACTCCGGGAGGAGCCGCTGCGGCCAAAGAGATCCGCTCGTGGACCAGGGACCTGCTCTACGGCCACAAGGCCATCTTCGCGATCGCGTACGGACTGTTCTTCTGCATGATGCCGTTGGCGATCGGACTGAAGTCGATGCTGCCGTGGGCCGGTCCGGCTGCTGTCGTGATGGCCGGCTCGATGTCGTCCAACCTCTACGGCGCGGACGGTACGGCGTTCTGGACCACGCTGATGACACCTGGTTCGGCCCGGCCGGACGTGCGCGCCCGTCAGCGGGCGTTCCTGCTGGTCTTCGGTCCGTCGACCCTGATGATCACTCTGCTGCTCACCTGGTGGTCCGGGTACCACAGTGCTTGGCCGCTGGTGCTGAGTGCGCTGCCTGCGCTCCTTGGTGGCGCGGCCGGTCTGATCGTGGCGTGCTCGGTGTATTCCGCCGTACCAACGACCGATGCGCACAAGCGGTCCGGCAACCCGCTCAACTCGGGTGAGAACGAGGGCGAGACGATGGGCCTCGTCTACGTGATGCTCGTGCTCGTCGCGACGACCTGTGCACCGGCGCTGCTCGTGGCGCTCAACGCCGGCTGGTGGGGCGTGCCGGTCGGCCTCCTGTCCGGCGTCCTCTGCTGGTGGTACTTCGGACGCGTGGCGGCCCGGCGTCTCGACAAGCGGGGTCCTGAGCTCCTCACGCTGCTCAGGCACGGCCGATCGCCCGCGGAGCAGGCCAAGAAGACCGCGGGGTTCGATGCGCTGCCCAAGTGGCGGCGGACGCTCGCCGGCTTCTGCCTGGGGTTCGGGGCGATCCCGTTGTTCCCGCAGGCCGTCGTACCGGCGATCTTCAAGCTGACCGGCAACCACGACACCAAGTCCTGGTTCCTGGCGCTCTACCAGACCGGACCGTGGCAGTGGGTGGTCATCGTGCTGATGGCCGCGTTGGGGTTGTCGATGTACGCCTTCGGCGGGCTTACCTACTACCGCGCGAAGAAGCGCGCTCCGGGTGGGTCTGTCGCGGCAGTCGCAAGCTAGGCGCGCCGCGGTGCCGGGCCGTCTGGGTCGGGGTGATGGTGCGGTGGTTGCGCAGCATCCAGATCGCGACGGCGGCCGCGGCGATCAGACCGGCGATGCCGGCGTAGTCGGTCATGCTCATCACAGTTCTCTCTCCGGGCGGTGGGCTCGGCGGCGGCGAGTTCCGCTGGGCGTCTGACCGGAAAGTGACGGGCGCTCACCCCTTCCGTGATGGCACGGCAGTGTCGTGGCTGAATGGTGCCAATAGGAAAGCGCCGAATTCCTGAAAGGGTGGTGCCCGGAGGTGGGGTGGATGCAGGACGGCTCGTTGCTCGACGCGCGCGAGGAGCAGGCCTACCGGTTGCTGGTCGGCCTGTCCGCCGCGCGGGCCGCTGAGCTCGCCGAGGTCGCCGACCTGCCGCAGCACGAGACGGACGAAGTGCTGCAGCGGTTGCAGGCAAAGGGGCTGGTTACGGTCCAGGAGGCCGACGAGCCGGTCTTCAGCCCGCTGCCGCCGGACGTGGCCTTCGGTACGACGCTGCTGCGCCGGCAGGAGTCACTCGAGGCGGCCCGGAAGACGGTGTCCGCGCTCAGCGAGGAGTTCCGGGCCAGCGCCGGCCGTCGGGACGCGCACCACCTGGTCGAGGTGATCATCGGCGCCACCACCCTGCGCGAACGGCTGCGAGACCTGCAGAACTCGGCCCGCGAGGAGATCCTCTGGTTCTGCCGCGCGAACCCACTGGCGATGCAGGGGGCCGACAACACCGAGGAGTACGGCGCTCTGTCCCGCGGCGTCCGGTACCGGGCGATCTACGAGCGCGCGCTGATCGAGACGCCCGGTGAGCTGGACTCGATCGCCGAAGGGGTCAGCTGGGGCGAGGAAGCCCGCGTATTGCCCACGCTGCCGGTCCGGATCGCGATCGTGGACCGGTCGACCGCGATCTGCCCGCTGGTCCGTGACGACGAGCAGAGCATCGGTGAACCGTCCGCCGCGATCATCAACCGCGGTCAGCTCCTCGACGCGCTGCTGGCCCTGTTCGAGAGCCACTGGGAGTTGGCGACACCTGTGCGGCTCCAGCCCGACGAGAAGCAGCCGGTCGAGGGCTTGGACGACTCCGAGCGACTACTGCTCTCCCTGCTGGTGGCCGGCGTACCGGACAAGTCGATTGCGAACCAGCTCGGCATCAGCCGCCGTACCGTGCAGCGTCGTCTGGATCGACTGATGACGCTGGCAGGTGTGGACACCAGGACCGGTCTGGCCTTCCAGGCGGCGAAACGCGACTGGCTCTAGCCAGTCGGACCGGCGGCGGACGGGGAACCGCCGCCGGCCCGCTGGGGTCTAGCGGACGCCGTACGCGCGGATCACCGTCTGGGTGATGCTCCCGCTCGCGCTGCTCGCCTTCACCTTCAGCGAGACTGTGTCGTGCGCATTGGGTACGACGGCCAGGTAGTGGCCGAGGGCACCTACTACGACAAGCCGCTTCCACGTCTTGCCTTCGTCGAACGACGCCCAGGCCTGCAGACCGGTCGCCTTGGATGACTCGAAGCCGATGATGTGCGTCCGGGCTGCCACGCGACCAGTCAGGTCGACCGGAACCTTGTAGCCGACCTGCTGCAGCGGTAGCGGCACCGCCTTGTCATCCGGCTGCTTCGCCGAGCGGAACTCCCAAGCGGTCTGGGTACGCGTACCCCAGTTCCACTCACCTTCGGTGTCATTGCGTTCGGTGGACAGGTCCAGCTTGTACGCCGCGTTGTCGCTGGACGTGATCACGTCCTCCCACGCGTCCGGCAGCTCGGCCACGACCTGTCCGTTGCGAGACAGGGTCGCCGAGGACGAGGTGGTCTCGCCGACGGTGTAGTGCCCGGCCGCGTCCACAAACGAAGGAATGCGGAGCGACAGCCGGTCTCCGGTGCGCGTCGACTGCACACCGGGCGCCGCGGCCGGACGGACCACCGGACCGAACCACGTCTCGTCCGACGTACCACTCCGGTAGCTGCTCGGTACTGACGTCATCCCGCCGGCCAGCGGGTTCATGTCGTCCCACGTGTAGAGGTGGTGGACCCGGTGCTGCCAGAGCGAATCACCGGACGTGACCCACTCCTCCCGGACCTTCGGCGTCTCGACGAACCGCTGGGCGTCGTTCCACGAGTACTCCTGCCACGGACGCCAGCCGAACCGCTGCTCTTTGGCCCAATTGAACCCACCGTTGTCGGCGTACCGCGTGGTGATCCGCGCACTGTTCGCCGCGGTCACCTTGTAGTCGATCTTGGCCGGGATGGCCCCGGTCGAGACCTGCTGTACGTCGTACAGGTACGGGCTGGACGTGGTCAGCGTGAGGTCAATCGAAGCCTTGCCGCGAAGCTTCTGCCCGTCCTTGAACGTGGTGACCATCGCCGGGATCGGCTCCCGGTCGCCTGTCGGTCGCCAGACCGTCCACGCCGACCAGTCGGCCGGCCGCACCAGGATGACAGCTGCGGCGCCGGCTGCCGCGGCAGCCTTGATCTGCTCCTCCTCGTCCTCGGAGTCAAGCACGACCAGCGCGCCCTTCGCCTTGTCCAGCGAAGTGACGATCGGGAACCGCTTCTTGCCTTCGTACGACGGCGACTGGTGCAGCAGGTTGATGTCGAGCGGACCGGGCACGCCGGGGACCGTCGCCTGCACCATGGGCGCGACCAGCTGCCAGCGGGACGAGAACTCGAAGCTGCCGTCCTTGACCGGCTTGGTCGGCGTCACGTTCACCTGCTTGACCGTGCTGAAGTGCATGACGCCATGGCTGATCGAGCGCCCGTTGCCGTACACGCGATGCACGTAGTAGCTGAGCACCGCCTGCTGCTCCGACGGCTTCGGCGTCTCGATCGTGATCGGGACCGCCTTCCGCGCGTCGATGACGATCTCGGTGTCCTTGCTGACCACGACGTTCGGATCGGTGAACAGACTCGCCTGCTCGTCCTGCGGGTCAGAGTTCTCCACCAGCGAGTGCAGCAGGTACGTGCCCTCCTCGACCTCGGCGGTGTAGGTCCCGCCGTTCGGGATCCACGCGAGTACGTCGGATCGCGAGTTGTCGCCGTACAGCGAGATGACCGGGACGCCGGTGGGCTGTCCGTCCAGGCCGACCGCGCGCAGCGTCACCTTGTGCTTCGGACCGGACCTGAGTGCGCCGACCGCGGTGTGGGTGACGACGCCGTCGGGGCCAGTGGCAACGATCCAGCCGCTGTACTGACCGCGTCCGAGCTTGACCGGATCCAAGGCCAGCGGTACGTCGGTGCTGCCCTGCGCTGGGACTGTAACGGTCGCAGGGATGCTGAACCCGTCGGTCTCCGGCTGCTTGTCGTCCAGGTTCGTCACCTGAATGGACAGCGTCAGGGCGATCGGCGCGTCGGAGTCGTTCCGGTAGGTGATGGTCCGGGTGCCCGCGTCGGCGGTCTGTACACCGAAGTCGGCGACACCGCTCGCGGTGACCTTCTGTGCCACGGCGCGAGTCAGGTCGACCCGGCCGGCGCCCTGCTGATAGACGGTCTGCTCAGGCTGCGTCTTCGCGGTGCTGACGAGGGCGTTCTTGAGTTGGTCGGCCTTCCAGTCCGGGTGCTGCTGGGCGAGCAGAGCAGCTGCACCGGCCACGTGCGGCGTCGCCATCGACGTACCGGATGCTGCTGTGTAGAGCTCGTCGACCGGGTCGCCCATGATCGTCCCGGCGGCTCGGGCCGCGATGATGCCGACGCCGGGCGCGGTGATCTCCGGCTTGAGGCCGGCGTCGCCGAGCCGCGGTCCACGGCTGGAGAAGTCCGCGAGCTGGTCGTTGCGGTCCACGGCTCCGACGGTCAGCGCGGAGGCGGCGGCACCCGGCGTACCGACGGTCTCGTCCTGGCCTTCGTTGCCAGCAGCAACGACGAACAGGGTGCCGGTCTGCGCGGTGATGTCGTTGACCGCCTGGCTGAGTGGGTCGGTGCCGTCGGTGGCTTCACCGCCGAGGCTCATGTTGACGACCTTCGCGCCCTCGGCCGCGGCCCACTCCATCCCGGCGATGATCCAGGAGTCGTACCCGTACCCGTCGTCGCCGAGCACCTTGCCGACCAGCAGGTCGGCCTTCGGCGCGACGCCCTTGCGGGTCCCGCCCGCGCCCGCACCGGTGCCGGCGATGGTCGCGGCGACGTGCGTGCCGTGGCCGAAATGGTCTTCGGTGCCGGTCGGGCTGCCGGAGAAGTCGAAGCTCTCCTTCACCTTGCCGGCCAGGTCCGGGTGCGTCGCGTCAACGCCGGTGTCCAGTACGGCGACCTCGACGCCGGAGCCCTCGTAGCCAGCCTTCCACGCATCGGGCGCGCCGATCTGCGGGACGCTCTTGTCGAGCACCGGACGAACCTTGCCGTCCAGCCAGATCTTGGTGATGCCGCTGTTCAGCGAGCGCGCACCGGCGGCCGGCTTCAGCGATTTCCACAGGGCAGGCAACTGGTCCTTGGCCGCGTCCACAGCCCGGCCGCCGATCGACGGGAGCTGCCGCGTGGTCGTCGTACCGGCCAGACTCTGCGCGGCCCGGACGCCAGGCGTGTCCTTGACGATGAGCGGGAGGTTGGCGGCGGCGCCGTACCCGTCGGCGATCAGCTCGTCGACGTCGAACAGATCCACGTCGAGGACACCGGTGGAGACGTACGGTACGGCGTCGCTCGGCAGGACCCGGAGTCCGCCGTCGGCTTCGATCGTGTGGAACGAGACGCCTTCGCGGCCGGGTGCGGGCCGGACCGTGGCCGCCTTCTTGCCGTTGCCGGCGTCGGTCACTTCGACGACGTCGCCGGTGATCAGAGTGACAGCGCTCGTCTTGGGGCCGAGGTTTCCGGCCGGGGACGGGGGCGCGGCGGTGGCTGGGTTCGCCGCCACCACGCCCAGGGTCAGCACCGCTGCGAGGGTGACAGCGGTGATGCGCGAGGAGGACATGGGCAATTCTCCTTCGAGAGGTTTGGGGCAGGCACACCTCTTCTTTCGAGAGAGTTTGCAATCCAGTCACAGCAATCGCGCCTGTCCATCACTGCCGTAGCTGCGACATGGCGCAACCACGCCAGCACCGGCACCATCAGGACCATGACCGCACAGGTGGTACGTAGGTGGGGATGGCTGGGCACGTTCGTGATCGGCGCCGGGCTGTACCTCGCCGTCCTGGCCGTGCTCACCGACACCGGGAACCCGAACCTGTTCCCGACGCTGATCCTGCTCGGTGCGCTCGTCGTACCGCTGACGTTCGTGACGTTCGCGGCCGGGCGGTCCGGGCGGTGGCTGATCGACGGGCCGACGCTCGGCGGCTGTCTGCTGTTCGGCGGAGTGGTCGGGGTGGTGGTCGCAGGACTGCTCGAGTACGACGCGATGCGGCGGCTCGGCACGCTGCCGATGGTCGGCGTCGGGCTGATCGAGGAGGCGGCCAAACTGGTCGTGCCGGCGATTCTGGTGATCTTCTTCGGCCACCGGTACCGGACGTCGATCGGCGGCGGCATCGTCATCGGGGTCGCGGTCGGCACCGGGTTCGCCGTACTGGAGACGATGGGCTACGCGTTCGTCGCACTGCTCGAGTCGAACGGGGACGTCGGCGCCGCCGAGCAGACGCTGTTCATCCGCGGCCTGCTGTCGCCGGCTGGACACGCGGCCTGGACCGGGCTGGCGTGCTGGGGTCTCTGGCGGTTCGTGATGAAGCCGACCGGCAGGCATTTCGCCGGCTTCATCGGGATGTACGCGCTGGCCGTCGCACTGCACAGCGCCTGGGACGGCATCGGCGGCCGCATCACGTACGCAGTGGTCGGCGCGATCTCGATCGGTCTGCTGCTCTACGGCCTGCGCCGGGCCCAGCGCTCCGACGTCCCAGTGACCGTTTAGACGCTCAGCCGAGTCCTGACGCTCGACCCGTGCCGCTCGGCCGGGACGACCCACGAGGACACGATCAGTTGCTGAGATAGCGGCGCCGAGCCATGGACATTGGGTGCCGGACTGAGTACGGTCCGTAACGGCGTCCGCCACACGCCACCCTTTGTCGGTGAGGTGCTGCCCGCCAGTAGTACCTCGCTGGTGGATGGGCAGAGCAGGCTGCGGCGGACAGTCACGGCCTGATGGGGGCCCATTCACTCAGGTGGGGCGCTGAACGACACTCACTCGTTCACCGCCCCACCGGTTCAACTCTTCATCGCGTGTTCGCAGGCCGGATGTTCGGTAGCCGGACAATCTGGGCAGACTGACCGCGTTCGGTCCCCAACCGCCCCTGGGAGTAGCCGTGTCCCGATTGTTCCGTCCGGCGCTGCTCGTCACCGCCGTCCTCGCGTTGCTCGGTGGCGTTACGAGCGTTACGCCGTCCAACGCCGCCACCACGATCACCGTCGCGACAGCGATCGGCCGCCAGGACAACTCCACGGCGTCCGTCACCGGGTACGTGGTCGGTCAGCCGACCGCTACCAGCACTGTTGTCCGCAGCAACTTCCCGAACGACTTCGCGCTGGCGCTCGCCGACTCGGCCAGCCAGACCAGCACCTCGTCGATGCTCTACGTCCAGATCCCGACTGCGTTCCGCGCGTCGTACGGACTGCAGAGCAACCCGAGTCTGCTCGGCAAGCAGATCACAGTCACCGGCACGCTGGCGGCGTACTTCTCGCACCCCGGCCTGAAGAACGCGACCGCGTTCACCGGCGGTGGCGGCTCGGACCCGGGTGATCCCGGCGATCCGGGCGACTACTACGCAAACGCGGAAGGCAAGACCGGCGCCGCATTGAAGGCCGCGCTGCACACGATCATCTCCAGCCAGACCAAGCTCACCTACGACCAGGTCTGGGACGCGCTCGAGGTCACCGACCAGGACCCGAACAACAGCAGCAACGTCATCGAGGTCTACTCCGGCCGCTCGATCGCGAAGAGCAGCGAAGGCGGCGGCGTCGACGACTGGAACCGTGAGCACGTCTGGGCCAAGTCCCACGGCGACTTCGGTACGGCGACCGGCCCGGGTACCGACATCCACCACCTGCGTCCCGAGGACGTCTCGGTGAACTCGGCCCGCGGCAACCTCGACTTCGACAACGGCGGCAGCGCGGTCGCCCAGTGCTCCGGCTGTACTGCGGACTCCGACTCGTTCGCCCCTCGGCCGGCCGTTCGTGGTGACGTCGCCCGGATGATCTTCTACATGGCCGTCCGCTACGAGGGCGACGACGGGTTCCCGAACCTCGAGGTGAACAACTCGGTCGGCAACGGCACCGCGCCGTACATCGGCAAGCTGTCGGTGCTGAAGGCCTGGGCCGCCGCCGACCCGCCGGACGCGTTCGAGAAGAACCGCAACGAGGTCATCTACAGCCAGTTCCAGCACAACCGGAACCCGTTCATCGACCACCCGGAGTGGATCAGCTCCATCTGGCCGAACTAGGGCTTACTGGCTCTTCGCCTGCACATCCCGAGTGGAGCCGCCCGGACCCTGAGCCGGGCGGCTGTGCCCTGAACGCTCGCTGCTGCTCGCGACCTGCGCCTGGAGGCCGACCGGGTGGGCGAGGCCGGACCGGGCGGCGTCGAGGCCGAGCCGGATCTGAACCCAATCCCGGAAACCGGGGTCGGCGACCATGATGTGGTGCTTGCCGGACCTGGCGAGCAGACCGTCGGACAGCAGATCCTGCGCGGCCTTGTCGCGTTGCCAGGTCGACCCGTCACGCACGGGCTCCTTGCTCGGCCGCAGAATTCCTTGCGGGCCACCGGCCGCGGTCTTGACCAGCAGATTCTTCTGAATCGCGGTGCAGTTGTACCAGGCCGCGCCGTACAGCAGTTCCGACCGCCCGTTCAGTCGCGCCGCTGCGGCGTTGGCCACGGTCTCGGTGATGCCGGCGCCCGGTCCGACCAACTCGAGCGCCGAGCTGGCGAGCGCCCGCAGCCGAGCCGGATTGCCGTTCGCCTCCTTGACCAGCTTGTCGATCGCCGCCGGCTCGTGCGAGATCTTCGCCTTGCTGAGCGGCTCGGCCACGGCCGGACCGAGCTCCTGCTCGCCCCAGAGCGGAACCTTGCGGAGATCCATCTTCAGCGGCGTGGTCGTGGCGACCTTGGACTTTCCTCCGGAGGCCGTGCGCAGCCGGGTGACCGACTGCTCGCCGCCGGCCGCGATCAGGAACACCGACTTCCTCGACTCGTACATGTGCTTCGACAAGGTGGACAGCGAGACCATGTCGTCGTCGGTCGCCGCGTCGAGATTGTCGATCATGAACAGCACCGGTTCACGCTTGGCCGAGCCCAGCGTGCCGAGATAGTCCGCGAGCTCGGGCAGGCCGACGCCGACGTTGTCGGACTGCACGCCCTCGACGGACTTGTGCACACCGATCTGGGGACCGCTGGACGGGCCGAGCCGGAGCTGCTTGGTCTTCATCTTGTTCTGGGTCCGCAGGGACAGCTGGCTGAGGAGTTTCTGCACGTGCTTCGCCTCGGCGTCACCGAAGTTCTTCCGGATCGAGTCGAGTTGCTCGTTGACCGCGCGGACGACCCGGAACTCCAGTGGTTCACGCGGGGTGGCGTCGAGCCTGATCGTCGTCCACCCCTGCTCGTCGGCCATCGCCTTCGTCCGGCTCAGTTCCTGGCTCGTGCCCACGCCGGGCGGGCCCGCGAACAGGATCGTGTTCCCGTCGGGCTTGCGCTGGTCGAGAGACAGCGGCAGGCCGTCGTCCTCGCCGACCCGGTCGAGCCGGACGGCAGGATCGCCGGCGGTACCGAGGATCTGATTGATCCGGGTCGGGTCGGCCGTCGGATGGATCGGCGCGATCCGGGCAGCCGGCTTGGTGAGCTGCAGGAAGTAGTCCTCCGGAGCGGCCGGATCAACTTCCGGGTACGGCGCTCTGATGTGCTCCCGCAGGCGCGGCTCGGGGATCGTGACGTACTCACCGTTTTCACGGAGCAGTCCGCGAGCGACCAGTTCCTGGCGGGCGGCATCGATGTCCTGCCATTTGTCCTCCCCGGCCGCCTGCAGCACGTCGGGCATGAACAGGCCGTTGCGGTCCTGCTCGGCCACCGTGGCCAGCAGCTCCCGCTCGGCGTACCCGCACTCGTCCAGGCGGGACTCGTACTGCTGCTCTTCCTTGGTCTCGAACTGGACGATCGCCGCGGCTGCCACGTCCGCGGTGAACCCGGTCCGGGGGTCCGCCAGTGCTTCGGCTGCCTCCGCGAAGCCGCGGAGCCGGTACGGACTGCCGTTCGCCGCCCGGACCAGGCGGTCGACAGCCTCCTGCTCGTACGGCATCTCGGCCCGCCGCAGCGGTTCGGTCAGGGCCGGCCGCAGTTCGGCGTCGGACAGCGGGCCGATCTCCCGGACGCTGAACTGGTTCGTGAACGTGCTGGCGATCCCGGACATCCGTTTGGACGCCGCCATCATCATGGTCGTCGACTTCGCGCCGCCGGCCGCGACCAGCCAGACCGGCAGACCGCTCTCTTCCAGATGGATGGCCAGCTCGTTCAGACCGGCGCGGTCGCGGTCGGAACCTTGGTCGACGTCGTCGATCAGCAGCAGGACCGGTTTCCCGCCCGCGAGCTTGCCGAGGTCGCCGGCCAGGTCGGTCAGGGTGGTGCCCAGTTGGTCGTACGGCGTGGTGTCGCGTTCTTCCTTGTAGATCGCCTGGCCGACGTTGATCGGCCCGACGCCGAGCGGGACGCGGAGCTCATAGCCCCACCGTGACCTCCGGCCGCTCTTGGTCAGGTCACCGACGGTCCTCCGGAGTTTCCGGACTGCCCACCAGCGGAATCTCTGCTTCAGATTCTTCGACTCGGCGAGGATCGCGTTGCTGATGTGGTGCTCGAGCGGGACGTTCTCCGACGCCGCCAGCCGGACGGTCAGATAGTCGTTGCGCTTGGCCACTACCTCGGCGTGGTTGAGCTCCCAGGTCTTGCCCATCCCCGGCGGCCCGGCATACAGGACCGCGTTGCTCACCGGCAGTTTGTCGCCGATCGAGATCGGCCGGCCCTCACCGTCCGTGCGCAGGATCGAGTGCTTCGGCTGCTCGGAGTCGCCGAAGATCTTGCTCATTGCTACAGGGTGCGGACCGTAGCGGTCGCCGACACGGGTTGTACATGGCCGATCGGTTAACAGTGGGCCCCCGGCAGTTGAATCGGACCGCGCGCTCAACTGGTCTACAAGCGGCGGCCCGATCGCGCAGTACTGCGCCGAAAGGCTTGGAAGTGGCCTGTACCGCTGTCACGCTCAGTGAAAGGCTTCATTACCCGAGGGAATGATCATGAGACGAGTGCTGACCGGGCTGCTCGCGGTGCCGATGCTGGCGCTGGGGTTTGCCGCGTCCGGGGTGTCTGCGCAGGCCGCCGCCGATCCGGATCTCCACATCACCTCCGTGACGCTGAACAAGACAGCCGTGGCCGTCAGCGGACTGAACACCGCGGTGGTCACCGTGACGGTCAAGGGTTCGTACGACACCGGTACGCCGTCGGACAGCAACACTCCCGTCAATGTGATCCTCGAGCGGACCGGCGGCTCCGGCTCGGAGAGGACGCTGTTCTCCACCAACCTGCCGCGGGTCGCGAGTAACGGGACCTGGAGCGGGCCGCTGCAGGTGCCCTCGACGGCCAACGGCACGTTCAAGGTGACGGGCGTGATCACCGGCCCGTTCTTCCCGGGCAGCGGCAGCATGACCGAGCCGACGCCGTACGCCGGTCCTTCGCTCGCGGTCACCGGCACGCACATGCCGAGGATCAGCGCGTCGGTGATCCCGAAGGTGGTGCCGTTCGGCAAGCCGTACTCGATCAAGTGGGCGGTCACCGACGGCCAGACCGGCAAGCCGTACGGCAGCCGGCTCCGCGTCGTGCTCGGGGTGGACAACATCTGTGCCGAGTACTTCGGTCCGGGCTCCACGAATCTCACCGACGTCAACGGCGTGGTGACCGCCGCTCATGGGGCCGCGGACGCCGAGGCCGTCAACTGCCTGCTGCTGCCCGGCAACCCGTCGTCGAACGGCGGACTGGGCCTCGTCGTGGCCAGGCCCGGCGTCGTCACGGCCACGCCGTCGAAGACCAGCGCCAAGGTCGGCGCGATCGTTCCGGTGAACGGCGTCGTCCAGGGCGCGCCGTCAAGCTGCAAGGTGTACCTGCAGCGGCTGTACGGCGCTACGCAGTGGAAGACCGTCAGCCCGGCGGGCGCCATCCGGTCCTACAGCGGAAAGTTCGTGCTCAACGCGCAACCGGCGTACAAGGGTCTGATCCCGTACCGCGTCTGGTTCCCCGCTTGCTACAACTACCAGGCCGGCGTCAGCAAGGTCTTCTACATCCGCGGACTCTAAGAGGGCGTCTAGGGCGGATGGGTTAGCCTACTTAGGTAGCCCTAACTTATCCGCCCGAGAGGACCGTGGTCGCGTGACCAGCCCAGCACCCCGTCGTAACCGCGTCTGCAAGCGCGGCGTCGTCAGCCGGACCGAGCGGATCACTCCGCACATGATCCGGGTGGTGCTGACCTCCGACGACTTCGTCGACAACGGCTGCACCGACCACTACGTGAAGCTGCTGTTCGGCAAGGCCGGTGTCGAGTACCCCGAGCCGATGGACATGGGCGTGGTCCGGGAGACGTACCCGGCCGAGCAGTGGCCGACCATGCGGACCTACACCGTCCGCAACTGGGACGAGGCCGCCCGCGAGCTCACCATCGACTTCGTCTACCACGGCGACGAGGGGATCGCGGGTCCCTGGGCGGCCGCCGCGCAGCCGGGTGACGTGCTGTGGTTCAACGGTCCAGGTGGCGCGTACACGCCCGACGAGGCGGCCGACTGGCATCTGCTGGTCGGCGACGAGAGCGCGCTGCCTGCGATCGGCGCTGCGGTCGAGCAGTTGCCGGCGGGTGCGCGGGCGACCGTTCTGCTCGAGGTGGCGGACGAGACCGAGGAGCAGAAGTTCGGCGGCTCGGGTGATGCCGACGTGCAGTGGTTCCACCGGGCGACCGCCGCCGGCGAGCGGGGCGACAGCCTGGTCGCGGCCGTCGAGGCGCTCGACTTCCCGGACGGGACGCCGCACGTGTTCGTGCACGGCGAGGCCGGCTTCGTCTTCCGGATCCGGAAGAACCTGTTCCAGCAGCGTGGCCTCCCGCGCGACCGCGTCTCGCTGTCTGGCTACTGGCGCCTCGGCAAGAACGAAGACGGCTGGCAGGCCGAGAAGGCCGAAACCGCCAGGGCCGAACGCTCCTAGAGCCCGCGGCGTTCGGCGAGTACTTCGATCAGGGTGGTGGACTGGTTGGTCGGGAGGACCCAGTCTTCGCCGTTGGCCTGGAGGATGACGGCTGGGCCTTGGCTCGGGACCGCGTGCGTGACGGCGATCGGGAACTTGAGGCGCTCCGAACCCGAGAGGGAGAACTCGTAGGTGCCGGTGATCCCGGTCAGCGGATAGGTGCGGAACTGGTGTTCCGACCGCGGGACCGGGTGGGACTGGATGGTGACCGAGTCCGCGCCGACCAGGACGGCGGCGAGCGGGATGCCGCGGAGCCGGAAGACCAGCTCGTACGGCGTCCCGGCGAGCTCGGGGATGAACGGCACCAGCAGCACGCGATCCGCGAAGCGGGCCAGCAACAGGCCGACAACGATCCCGACGATCAGACCGGGCAGCGCGAGGATCGCCGGCCACCAGACCCCGACCGCCAGCGGGAACAGCGTGATCATCAGACCGGCCAAACCGCCGTACAGCCCGGCGACGCCTGTCCACCAGCGCGGCTGGTACCGCTGCCGTCGCCGCAGCACGAGCCCGACGACCAGCATCGCCACCGGTACGACGCACCCGATCCATGCCGCCACCGGCCCGGTCGACGCGATCACCGCGACGACCACCAGCAGGAGCACCGGGATGCCCAAATAGATCGATGCCACAACCCGCTGCACACGTCGGTGCCTAAGCTCCACGGGAAAACCCAAGCACATCCGGGCCGAACCACCTACTGTGCCGAGGGTGATCGAGATCCCCGCGAAGCTCATCCGGAACCACAGCGGGTCGGCACCCGACTGGCTGGCCGGGTTGCCCGGAGCCGTCGATCGGTACGTCGACCAGTGGCAGCTGACCGTCACCGGCGACCCGCTGAACGGCGAGGCCTCCTTGATCCTGCCCGTCGTACGGCGGGACGGGACCGAGGCGATGCTCAAGCTGCAGCCGGTCAACGACGAGAGTGAGAGCGAGGCGCTCGCGCTGCGGACGTGGAACCACGACGACGTGGTCGAGGTGTTCGAGGACGATCCCGAGATGTCGACCCTGCTGCTCGAGCGGCTCGAACCGCGGATGCTGAACGACCTGCCCGACCCCGTCGAGGCGACCCGGATCCTCGCCGGGCTCCTCACCCGGCTCAGCGCCGTACCCGCACCGCCCGGCATCCGGCGGCTCGCGGACGTCGCAGCGCAGATGATCGAGGACGCTCCTGCTCTGATCCCGCGGCTGACCGACCCGGCCGAGCAACAGCTGGTACGGCGTTTTGTCGCGCAGGTGACCGAGTTGCTGCCCGAGTCAGGCGACCGTTTGCTGCACTGGGATCTGCAGTACTTCAACGTGATGGCGTCGAGGCGGCAGCCGTGGCTGGTGATCGACCCGAAGCCGCTGGCCGGCGACCCGGCGTTCGAGGTGTTCCCGGTGCTGTGGAACCGGTGGGACGACCTGGTTGCGACGGGTGATGTGGCGCAGGCGATCCGGGATCGGTTCGACCTGATGCTCGAGGTGACCGGTATCGACCGGGACCGGGCGCTGGGCTGGACGGCGGGCCGGATCCTGCAGAACGTCCTCTGGTTCACCGCCGGCGGCGACACTCGGATCGAGGCCGAGTTGAAGGCGGTCGCTGATGCCCTCTTCGCGTGATTACATGATTACGTGACTACTCCGACGCTGTACGAGTGGGCCGGCGGGCACGAGGCGCTGCGCCGGCTGACCGAGGTGTTCTACGACAAGGTGCTCGAGGACCCGATCCTGGCACCGGTCTTCGCGCACATGGGCGAGAACCATCGCGAGCACGTGGCGATCTGGCTCGGCGAGGTGTTCCGCGGCCCCAGCCGGTACACCGACGAGTTCGGTGGCTACCCGGGGATGCTGTCGCACCACCTCAACCTCGGCCTCACCGAGGAGCAGCGATCCCGCTGGGCGGCCCTGATCGCCGCCAGCGCGGACCCGGCCGGCCTCCCCGCCGACCCCGAGTTCCGCTCGGCCTTCGTCGCCTACATCGAGTGGGGCACCCGCATCGCCCTGGCCAACTCCCAGCCCGGCGCAACCCCGCCCCCGAAGGCTCCCGTTCCCCACTGGGGGTGGGGCGAGGCCCCGCCGTACCAGCCCTAACCTCCCGGGCGCCGCGCGGGTTGTTGAGCTGGCAGACACCCGTGCAGGCGCCGAGGGACTGTGGGTTGGATACAGTCGCGGTTCACGTTGTGTCCGTCGGCGGGGATGCGAGGGTTTACCTGTGACCGCTCAGCTCGAGTACCCCGACATCCAGGACACCGACGCGTTGCTGTCCGTCCAGGGGCTGTGGAAAGTGTTCGGCCCCAAGGCGCAGCGCGTCCCGCATCGCCCCGACCTGGCCGCGCTGGACCGGGCGGCGCTCTACAAGAAGACCGGCTGTACGGCGGCCGTCCGCGACCTCAGCTTCGGTGTCGCACCGGGCGAGGTGTTCGTCGTGATGGGCCTGTCCGGGTCGGGCAAGTCGACCCTGGTTCGCTGCCTGACGCGGCTGATCGAGCCGACCGCCGGGCGGCTGATCTTCGAGGGCGAGGACCTGCGTGCGGCCGACGAGAAGCGGCTGCGTGCACTCCGGCGGAGCAAGTTCTCGATGGTCTTCCAGCACTTCGGGCTGCTGCCGCACCGCAAGGTGATCGACAACGTCTCGTACGGACTGGAGATCCGCGGCGAGAGCAAGCCGGACCGGCGTCGTCGCGCCCAGGAAGTGATCGATCTGGTCGGCCTGGCCGGTAACGAGCAGCTGTACCCGGAGCAGCTCTCGGGCGGCATGCAGCAGCGGGTCGGTCTGGCCCGTGCGCTCGCCGGCGATCCCGACGTACTGCTGTTCGACGAGCCGTTCTCCGCGCTCGACCCGCTGATCCGGCGTGAGATGCAGACCGAGGTGGTGCGGCTGCATCGCGAGGTCGGCAAGACGATGGTGTTCGTCACCCACGACCTGTCCGAGGCGTTGAAGGTCGGCGACCGGATCCTGTTGATGCGCGACGGCGCCGCGGTCCAGTTGGGCACCGGCGACGAGTTGGTCGGGGCGCCGGCCGACGACTACGTGCGCCAGTTCGTCCGCGACGTACCGCGGGCCGACGTACTCACGCTGCGCTGGATCGTCCGCGACCCGCGGCCGGACGAGCCGCTCGACGGGCCGGAGCTCGGCCCGGATCTGCTGGTCCGCGAGGCGACCCGGCTGGTGCTCGAGTCGGATCGCCCGGTGAAGGTCGTCGACCACGGCGCGCTGCTGGGTGTGATCGGCGACGAGGAGATCCTTGCCGTCGTCGCGGACACGAACTGATGGCGTCGATCACCGGTTCCGTCGAGATCGAGGTACGCCGACCCCGCCGCAGCGTGGTCGTCGGCGTCGTCCTGGTCGTCTGGGTCGCGGCGTACTTCGTCCTCCGCGGCATCGACACGCTCGTCCTCGGCGGTCAGGAGACGACCGCGCTGCACCGCTGGCTGAACGACCATCGCGACGACGTCGGCCAGGGCAACGTCTTCTTCGACGCGATCCGGATCGCCGTCGACCACTTCGTCGTACTCCTGCAGAACCTCGTCTCGCAGCCGTCGTTCGACCGCCCGGTCCCGGCGATCGGGTGGCTCGGCGTGGTCGCGATCTCGGCGTACTGCGCCTGGGCGTTCGGCAACTGGAAGGTCGCCGTACTGACCGCTGCCGGCCTCGGCTTCGTCGGGGTGCAGGGGTTGTGGCAGGAGAGCATGGACACGCTCGCGCTGACCGTCGCGGCCGTGCTGTTGTCGCTGCTGGTCGCGATCCCGCTCGGGATCTGGGCCGGGTTGTCCGACCGGGCGTTCAAGGTCGCGACGCTGGTGCTCGACCTGATGCAGACGCTGCCGACGTTCGTGTACCTCGCGCCGCTGACACTGTTCTTTGCGATCGGACCGGCTGCCGCGACCATCGCCACCCTGATCTACGCCGCGCCGCCCGCCGTCCGGCTGACCGCTCACGCGATCCGCTCGGTCCCGCCGGAGAGCGTCGAGGCGGCCCGGTCGCTCGGGTCGACCCGTGGGCAGACGCTGACCAAGGTGCTGCTGCCGATGTCGCGGTCGACCGTGGTCGTCGGCATCAACCAGACGATCATGGCCGCGCTGTCGATGGTGACCGTGGCCGCGCTGATCGACGCGCCCGGTCTCGGACAGACCGTGCTGAAGGCGCTGCAGACGCTGGACGTCGGTGTCGCGTTCAACGCGGGCCTGGCGATCGTCGTGCTCGCGATCGTCCTCGACCGGGTGACCACGGCGGCCGGTGACCGTCCCTGGCGTACGGCGAACCGTCGCCGACGGATCCTGCTTGCGGCCGGCGGCGTCGGGGTCCTGGTCGCGGTCTGGTTCTCCCGGACCTACGTGTGGGCCGCGGAGTTTCCCTCGCAGATCGGCATCGGTTCGCAGATCGCGAAGGTCGCCTCCGACGTGACGAACTGGGTCCAGGACGTGTTCGGCGGCTTCACGTACGGCGTGCGTGACGCGGTCACGAACGGTCTGCTCAACCCGCTCGAGGCGCTGCTGACGGGGTCGCCGTGGTGGCTCGTGACCGTGGTCGTGGTCGCGCTGGCCGCCGTACTCGGAGGCTGGCGAGGTGCGGTGCCGGCGGCGGTCTGCTTGGGGCTGCTGGTCGCGACTGGCGTGTGGCAGGACAGCATGGTCACGCTGGCGTCGACGCTGCTCGCGACCGTCGTAGTCGTCGCTGTCGGGCTCGCGCTCGGCGTGTGGGCCGGGCGGAACCGGCGGGTTGACGTCTGGATCCGGCCGGTGCTGGACGCGGGCCAGACGATGCCGCCGTTCGTGTACCTGGTGCCGTTCCTGGCCCTGTTCGGGACCAGCCGGTTCACCGCGATCGCGGCCGCGGTGGTGTTCGCCGTACCGGTGACCACCAAGATCGTTGCTGACGGCATCAAGGCGGTGCCGGTCGCGACGGTGGAGGCGGCGAACTCGGTCGGGTCGAGCAGCTGGCAGGTGATCAGCAAGGTGCAGCTGCCGGTGGCGCGGCGGGCGATCACGCTCGCCGTGAACCAGGGCCTGATCTACGTGCTCTCGATGGTGGTCGTCGGCGGCCTGGTCGGCGCTGGTGCGCTTGGGTACGACGTGGCCGCCGGCTTTGCGCAGAGCGAGTTGTACGGCAAGGGGTTGGCCGCCGGACTGGCGATCGTCCTGCTGGGCGTCATGCTGGACCGCATCACGCAGGCGGCAGCCCGCCGTACCCAGAATTTCCCTAGTAGAGGAGACAAGCAGTGAAGAAGCTCCGGTACGCCGGTGTGCTGACAGCGGTGGCGCTTGCGCTGACCGGGTGCGGTGGAGAGAAGGTCGGGGCTGACAAGCCGGCCGCCGCGGGGAAGGACTGCGGCACGTTCAACCTGACGGTGAGCCCGTGGGTCGGGTACGAGGCGAACGCCGCGGTGGTCTCCTACGTGGCGACCAAGGATCTCGGCTGCAAGGTGGTGGAGAAGAACCTGAAGGAGGAGATCGCCTGGCAGGGCTTCTCCACCGGCGAGGTCGACGTGAACCTGGAGAACTGGGGCCACGAGGACCTGAAGCAGAAGTACATCACCGACGACAAGGTCGCGGTCGAGGCCGGCTCCACCGGGGTCAAAGGCGTGATCGGCTGGTACGTGCCGCCGTGGATGGCGAAGCAGTACCCGGACATCACCGACTGGAAGAGCCTGAACAAGTACGCCGGGTTGTTCAAGACGTCGGAGTCCGGCGGCAAGGGGCAGTTGCTCGACGGCGACCCGTCGTACGTGACCAACGACGAGGCGCTGGTGAAGAACCTGTCGCTGAACTACAAGGTCGTGCAGAGCGGCAGCGAGACCGCGCTGATCCAGGCTTTCCGGGACGCGGAGAAGAACAAGAAGCCGCTGCTCGCGTACTTCTACGAGCCGCAGTGGTTCTTCAACGAGGTCAAGCTGGTCAAGATCAACCTCCCGGCGTACAAGACGGGCTGCGACGCGGTTCCGGCCAAGGTCGCCTGCGACTACCCGCCGTACGACCTGGACAAGATCGTCTCGAAAAAGTTCGCCGACTCCGGCAGCCCGGCGTACGACCTGGTGAAGAACTTCAAGTGGACCAACGAGGACCAGAACGCGGTCGCCCGGATGATCGCGGTCGACAAGCTCACCCCGGACGCGGCCGCCGAGAAATGGGTCAAGGACAACCAGTCGACGGTCAACACCTGGCTCGGCAAATAGCCTGAAGTGCCCTTGAGCTTGTTCACACGGGCCAGGGGCAACTATCACGATGTTGAGGAGCAACGCCGACGACACGCCGGAATTCGGACAAAACCGGGTAAGTTCGGATTCATGATCATCGTGACAGCTGCACTGAAGGGCGGGGTCGGGAAGACAACCACGTCGGTGTACTTGGCCGCGCTGGCATCCTCCAACCGTCGTACATCCACTCTGATCGACGCCGATCCGCAGGGCAGCGCCGCTGACTGGATCGCGGAGTCGGACGACGAACAACTGAATCGGATCGAGATCGCGGAGGCGCCGACCGAACGACTGCTGAACAAGGCGCTGGACAAGGTGCCGCCGGAAGGCATCGGCATCGTCGACATGCCGCCGTCGCACGAGCGGCTGCTGAACAAGGCGCTCGAACGGGCCCGGATCGTGATCATCCCGACCCGCGTCGGCGGCGTCGAGACGCCACGGGTCAAGGCCGTGATGGAGCTGGTCCCGGACGATGTGCCGGCCGGCCTGGTGATCTGCTCGGCGCGCACCTACACCCGCTCGTACCAAGAGGCGATGCAGCTGTACGCGCAGGAGGGCATCCCGGTCTGGGGCACCATCCCCGAACGCGTCTCCATCACCGCCGGCCCGACCGGCCCGCTGGCCGCCGACGGCCTCGAGTCCTACAAGAAGGTCTGGCGCAAAATCCTCGCCGCCGCCCGCAGCTGACGGACGGACGTCTCAGGGGTCAACCCCTGAGGTGGACGGTTGCCCCCCGAGAATCTGGGTGCGCAACCGACCAACTCAGGGGTTGACCCCTCAAACGGTCAGCGTTGGAGGGGTGGTTCGCCGCGGACGTACGAGCGGATCACCGTGGCTGCTGCGCCTCGGGCCCAGTCGTCGAAGGTGTGCGAGCGGAGCATCAGGCGGCAGTCGCCGGCCGCGCCGAACGCGTGCTCGGCGAACGTCCGCCGCATCCGCTCCTCGTAGAGGTCGTACTCCGCGACGCCCTCGCCCGCGATCATCACCAGCTCGGGACCGACCAGGTTCACCATTGCGGCCAGCGCTGCGCCGATCACCTCGCCGGCCCGGTCGAACGCCTCACGGGCCTGCTGGTTGCCCTCATGCGCGAGCTTGATCGCGCCGGCCAGGTCCAGGTCCGCCCGCCCGGTCGTCTCCCGGGTCCGGGCCAGGATCGCGTCCGACGACGCAACGGTCTCGACGCAACCCCTCCGTCCGCAGGTACAGACCAGGTCGCCCGGCGCCAGCGGGAGATGGCCGAGCTCGCCCGAGACGCCGTACGCGCCGGAGACGACCTCGCCGTTGATGTAGAGCCCGCACCCGATGCCGGAGCCGATGGTCACGACTGCGAACGAGTCCGCGTTCACCCCGACGCCGAACCAGTGCTCGGCCACGGTCAGCGCGCGTACGTCGTTCGACACCACGATCGGCACCCGGACCCGCTCGCCCAGCAGCTCCGCGACCGGAACGCCATGCCAACCCATCAGCGGTGAATCCCGCACCACACCGTGCGCCGCGTCGACATCACCCGACACCGCGATCCCGATCCCAGCGAGCGGACCGGCCACCGCCGTGCCGGCCTTCAGCGAACCGATCAGCGCCTTCACGTGATCGGCGAGCCGGTCGATCACTGCCTCCGGATCGGTGGTGTCGAGCTCCTCGTGCCGGATGTTCAGGATGCCCGCGGTGAAGTCAGTGGTGACCCCGATCAGGCTCGTCGGCGTGATCTTGACCCCGATCACCGAGACGCTGCTTGGTACGACGGTCAGCGGGCTGACCGGCCGCCCGATGCCGAGCTGACTGTTCGCGTCGATCGGCGCGGCCGCCTGGTCGGTGACGAACCCGGTCTCGATCAGCGGCGCGACCGCCTTCGTCACGGCCGCCTGGGACAGCCCGGTACGGCGAGCGATCTCCACCCGCGGGATCGGGCCCTGAGTCAGGATTTTGGTCAGCACCTCGACACCCGCCGGCGTGGCCAGGGGAAGCGGACGATGAGGACGCAGCGGCACGAGAACAACTTACCGGCGTGTCATGCCTCCGCGCCGGTTTCTGCCAGTGTTGGCGACGCGAGTGCCCAGCGAATGGTTCTGGTGAGGCCGTCACCGGCTGCTCGGACGACGGTGTGCTCGGCAAGTGGGACGTAGGGCAGTCGGAGCGGCAGTCTGGTCCACCACGGGAGCAGTCCGACCGCAGCGGCCGTGAGTACGCCGTACGCGGGCCGGACTGTCCACGGGACGGGTGGGTGCACCAGCATGAACCGGGCCGCTTGCCGAGCCGCCGTTGTACCGCGGAGTTCTGGCTGGTACTCCGTCAGCACCTGACGGAGCTCGGCGACGGTGGTCGGCGGGTCGATCACGCCGAGCTTGCGGGCCACGAGGGCCGCGTCCTCGACGTACAGGTCCTGCTCCTCCGCGTTGAGCGGATGCAGCCCGTACCGCTGGTGGGCGGCGAGGAAGCTGTCCACCTCGGCCACATGCACCCACTTGAGCAGGTGCGGATCGGACGCCCGGTACTTCACCCCGTCCGGGCTGGTCCCGCGGACCCGCTCGTGCACCGACCGGACGTGCTCGATCGCCTCCTCGGCGGCCGGGATCGCGCCGTACGTCGTGATGGCGAGGAAGTAGCTGGTCCGGCGCAGCCGGCCCCACGGGTCGCCGCGGTAGCCGGAGTGCGCCGCCACGGCGGCCATCGCCAGCGGGTGCAGGGACTGCAGCAACAGCGCCCGCAGTCCGCCCGCGAACATCGAGGCGTCACCGTGCACCCGGCGGATCGGGCGGTCCGGTGCGAACCAGCGCGGTCCGGGAGTGTTGTGCACCCGGTCGCGCTCAGCGTGCGGATCCGGCCCGGCGACCTTCGTCAGAATCATCCGCGCCAGACCATCCCGCAGCGGGTTCAACGCAGTCATAGGACCAGTCTCCCCGCCACTCCAAGCCTTCGATCACTGGACCACGTCCACGAAGATCGGGTTGGTGTAGAGCCAGGTGTCGAGCCACGGGTCACCGTCGTTGTCCGGGTGCTGGATCGGGCCCGCCGGGTCGGTCCGGCTGCCCAGGTACCCGCGTCCGTTCCGCCGGCCGTCGCTGCCACGCACTCTGACGTAGTGGGACCGGTCCGCGCGGCCAAGTGGGATGCGCAGCTCGTACGTGCCCTTGCGATGCCGTACGTCGACCTGCTCGACCACTCTGGTGTCCGGTGCCTTCCAGCTGTCCTTCGACACGACCGGCCCGGTGACAACCCCACGGATCACGTCCACCTGCGCCAACTGAGGCAGGAGGCCGTGGTAGTTCGGCCGGGTCGCACTGGTCACGGTGACCCGCAGTTCGAGCCGCTGCGACCGGTGGACGCGCAGCCGCCCGCCGAGCGTCACACCGCGCTGCCGCGAACCCACTGGCGCGAGCCGTACGTCGATACCGTCCACAAGCTGACCGTGGTCCACCCAAACCCGTCCGGCCCGCAGAGCGGCCATCACCTCGAGGTAGCCGTATCCAGTCACACCAACGTGAGTCCGACTGAACTGACCGGGCCAGTAGTCACTACCAGGCTGCGGTACGCCGGAGTCGGTCGGCGACGGCTTCCAGCCGAGACTGTCGAAGTCCTGCCCCGGTGGGAAGGTCCCGTCGGTCCAGGTGTCCCAGATGGTCCGGTGGTTGTCGCTGTTGGACGTGATCGAGAACAGTCGGCCCTCGGCCAGCATGCTGTCCCAGAGCCCGCCGACGGTCGCAGTCGCCCAATCGAACCCGCCGTACGTCCGGTAGGCGTCAGCTGGGTAGCCGGTGTAGCTTCCGGCACCTGGTGCGTTCACGTACTCACCGCGCTGCGCGTGCGTCGACCCGCGGTACGCGACCCACGCCGGGTCGGCGTCGCCTTGGGCACCGGGTGCGCCTTCCATGCCGATGCAGACACCGGTGTCGCGCCATGCGCGCAGCTCGTGCGGTGCGTCGATGCCGAGACGTAGTGGGTGGTTGGCGAGCACGAGTACGTCGTCGACGTACCTGGACTGCTTCTGCGCGGCCAGCCACTGGAGGGCCTTGACTGCGTGCTGCTCGTTCTCCGCGGTGTCGGCGGACCGGTTGGTCAGCTTGCCGTCGTACACCCGCTCGAACTGCTGCAACAGCGAGACGTTGTTCGGTCCGGGCGCCACGAGGACAGTGCCGTGCTCGGCGGCCGGGATGTACCACTCCAGGCCCTGGAAGATCAGCATCCGCGGGTTCTCCGCACGGGCCTTCAGGACCTCCGCGTTCTCAGCCGCGGCGCCCTTGTCGGCATGCCCGAAGTTGCTGTGCTCGGTGAACGCCATCCAGTCCAGCCCGTACTGCGCTCCCCGCTGAGCAAGCTGGCTGAAGTCGTACTTCGCGTCGTGGCTGTACCGGCTGTGGACGTGATGGTCCCCGACCAGGTACACGAGCTCAGGATCGGTCGTCGTACTGGCTGCCGCCTCCGACGTCGTCCCGGCCGCCACGGTGAACCCCGCGCCGAGCAGGCCGGCGCCGCGGATCAGGGTGCGCCGCGACACCCCCTGCGGGTCCAGTGCCTCGTCCGGAACCTGGGGATCGGCCCACTCCGGGAGTTGTTGCGTCGCCATGACGCGCAACCTTGCTGGTCCTGACAAACCAGATCAAGGCTGCGAATGGCTCCCAGGTGAATATTCGTCTGCCAGCAGTGAGTACAGCAGGGAGTCCCGCCAGGCGCCGTTGGTGAAAACGTGGTCGCGGAGGTGGCCCTCGTAGGTGAAACCGAGGCGCTTGACCACCGCGATCGAGGCCTCGTTCTCGGGGCCGATCGCGGCGGTCACCCGGTGCCGCTCGAGGGTGGTGAACGCGAACCGCAGCAGCACCCGAGCGGCGTCGGTCGCGAAGCCGCGGCCCCAGTGGTCGGCGCCGATCGCATAGCCGAGCTTCGCGCCCCAGGGGCCGCTCGGCGCGATCCGGGCGAACCCGATCACGTGGTCGTCGTCCGGACGGGTGACGGCGACCATGTAATCGGGGCGGTCCTCGCGGGCGGACCGCTCAACGATCCCGGCCAGGACCTGCTCGGCCTTGGCCCGGTCGTAGCTGTCGAAGGCCATCCAGTCGGTGACCCGGTCGTCACCGGCGATCGCCAGGTAGTCGTCGAGGTCGGTGGGCTTGAATTCGCGCAGTACGGTCCGTTCGCCGCTGAGCGGGTCCATCCGCGAAGGCTACCGGTTGAAAGTCTGCATAGGAGTCCGGGTGAACGTCTCGATCTCCTCCTGAAGCTCCCGGGCGTCGTCGGCGCGACCGGACTGCCGCAGCGCCTGGTGGACCCGGCGGGCCGAGTGCACCACGCCGTTGATCCGGCGCTCGGTCGGCAGCGTCAGCACCGGTGCGAGTGCGTCCGCCGCGCCGTCCAGCTCACCGCTGGCGATCCGGGTGATCGCCATCGCGGCGTGGCTGCCGGCGGCGTCGCCGAAAGCCCATTCCGGGTGGTTCTGGTCGGTGTAGGCGTCGACCGCCTGGCTCGAGTACCGCTGCGCCTGGTCGACTTCGCCGGGCAGCCACGCGAGCGCGTCGGCGGCGTAGTACAGCTGGCGGTTGCGGCCGAACGTGCAGAGGCCGCCCATGTCGTCGAGGTCGTCGTTGCGCACCGAGTTCCACGCCTCTTCGGCCCGCTCGAGCGCGGCCCGGGTGGCCTCCGGGTTGCCGAGCGCGGCCCAGGCACGGGCCTCGCTGACCGGGAGCCAGACGCTGGTGGTGCTGTTGGCCTGCTCGGCGTACCCGGCGCCGAGCTGGGCGTACCGGACCGAGTCGTGCGGGTTGCCGGCCCAGTACGAGACCAGGGACTGCAGGCCGCGTACCCAGGCGCGTAGGCCGTGATGGTCGGCGTTGTCGGCGCACAGGAACGCGGTCCGGGCCTGGGTCAGCGCGGCGTGCGGGTTGCCGAGGTCGTGGGAAGCCTTGGCGAGCAGCCCGCCGGTGACACCGGCCAGGAAGTACAGCTGGCGATGGTTCTCCGGGCGTTGCCGGCTCTCCAGCAGGGCAAAGACCAGATCCTGCGTCTCGACCAACTGGCCGAGGATCTCCGGCAGCGGGCGCTGCGGATAGGCGGTCGCGGCGTGGCGCACGTCGTCGTACACCTGTTCCATGGCCTCGCTTCCGAGACCGGACTGGGCCGCGAGGGCAAATGCCCTCGCGCGGCTGGCAGCCATGTCGAGAACCTCCATCTCATTACCTGTCGTGATCCGTCCACTCGCGGCAGGTGCCGGCACCACCTGGGCGGCCTGTTCGGGCACGTACGGTGCGAGGAGCTCCTCGACCTGTTTGCCGAACATGCGTTGCAGGGTGCGCCGGGTCTGAGGAGTGGTCCCCGCCCGCTCGCCCGATGCGAGCCGACGCAGGTGCCGCTCGGTGATGGTTCCACCCAGCTCGACGAACTCGGCGACGATCTCGGAGTAGGTCTGGTTCCGGCGCTGGATCATGTGCGCCAGGACCGTCTTTGGCGCATACCTACTCGCCATCGTTCCTCCCGTTCACGTCAGTTCAGACGTTGTCTCGACTTGTGCCCCACGACAAGGTGCTGTCCCCCAGATGTCCGCCAGAGGACCGGAAGAGGTCCGGCAAAGGTCCGGTCCAGGTCCTAGAGCGGTCACGGTGGGCTCGTGCACCATTACTGCCATGACAACCAGTAAGTCCAACTGGTTGCAAGGGCTCAGAGTTACGGGGTGAGAGTGCAGTGACCATCGCGGAAATGACGTCGCGGCAGCACCGGCGCAGGGTTCGGGTCTGGTTCGGCGAGCATGTCATCGCGCAGTACGTCGCAGAGGCGCCGCTGGCGGCTCGCTACGAACAGGCGATGCGGCGCCGTTTCGCCGGTCTCAAGGTCACCAACGACCTGCTCGGCCCGCTCGACTCCACTGACTGAAACACCTGTTTTACCTGAGGTGTCCGGGTCCTCCTCAGACCCGGTCCGCTGCGCCCTGGGGTCTCCTCACGCTCAGGGGCAGTGCTGGAAAGTCCGGAGCATTCCTCAGCACCGGACGAAACCCGAGGTGCGGTCCGGAGCACTCCTCAGCTCCGGACCGCACCGCCCTCCCGAACCCGGCTGGGCTTGGCGGTTGAGTTCCCTGTATCGCCGCCGCCCAGCCGTTCCAACCACCTCCTGGCCGACACCTCGGGCCAGGTAGGGACGAGTGTCCTGGGCGGTAGGACACCGGAGGCCCCCGTCACCTCACCGGGGGCCTCCCCCTGAGGTGGCCGGCTCCGAGTGTGAGCGCCGCGCCTGGGCGGTCACACTCGGAGCCTTTAGCCGTTCTCAGGCCGGCCCGGCGTCGGGGCCTTGACCAGGATGTGGGCGCCGGAGACAGGAAATTGCCTGTTCAAAGCCACCGCAGAGGGTCCACAGCCACCAGTACAGGTTCACGATGTCCGGTCGGGCTGGTGCGGTGGCTTACCGCGCCGGTCGGGCGGATTGTCGGCGGGCTCGACAGGTAGTGCACCGCGAGACACCGTACGCGCGGACGCGATCACGCTCAGGTGCACTACCCGACCGCCTGATACCTCCTGTCCAGATGCAGATCGCAAGGGCTCAGCGGGTGGCGACGTAGGCGGCGAACGGGGCGTCGGGCTGGACTTCGGGCGAGCCGTCGGTCCAGCCCTCCGCGCGGATCTCGCCGGCGTAGCGCATCCCGAGTCTCTTCATGACTGCCTGGGAGGCTGTGTTGACGCGTTCGGTGAAGGAGATAACGGCCTGGGCGCCGAGCGTGTTGAAGGCGAAGTCGAGGCCGGCGCGGCCGATCTCGGTTGCCAGGCCTCGGCCGCGGGCCGATTCCTTCAAGGCCCAGCCGAGTTCGAGCCGATCGGCCGCCCATTCCGGACCGACCAGTTCGGCGATCGCTGCGGCAGTCGGCGACTCGGCGGGGATCCGCGACAGCCCACCTCGCCCGGCCAGGGCCCCGCTCGACCGCTCGTACGCGATCCACTTGCCGACCGAGTCCCGCTCCCAGCCCGCCTGACTGTCCGCGACCCGAGCCGCCACCTCCTCCGGTGACCACGCGGCGTCGTACCAGCGGGCCACCCACGGATCGGCGAACAGGTCCGTCAGGTCCGCCGCATGTCCGGTCAGGACCCCGTTAGGTCCGGTGATCGGCTCGAGGCGGAGGCGGTCCGTGAACCTGGTCCGGACCGTATGTGCAACCAGGTCCCGCAGCCGCCGGTCCCCGTCGGTCCGGTTGACCATCAACAGGTCCAGGTCGTCCGGTCCGGCCCAGGCGTTGGCGTCGTGCTTCCCGGCTTCGAGGCGGGGCCGACTGAGGTCTCCGTCGACGGTGATGAGGTAGTCGATCTCACGTCGTACCCGGCCCTGCCACTCCCACTCCCAGTCCGCGACGGTCCAGAGGATGTCGCGGACCTTCCAGCCCGTCTCCTCCTCGACCTCCCGCGCCAGCGCCTGCTCCGGCGTTTCGCCCGGCTCCAGGTGCCCGCCGACGATGTCCCAGATCCCCGGCAGCAACCGACGGTCCGGCGTACGCCGCTGCAGATAGACGCGATGTTGCTCGTCCCGGATCAGTGCACCCACACAGTCGACCGCACGCATGCCACCAACGTATGCCCTTCCAGACGAAGAGGGATCAGGCGTTTGACAGTGGGCGTTCGACGATGCGATTCGGCATGAAAACTACGGCGGCTACGAGGAGTACGGCGGCGATCGCAGCGCCGTAGTAAACATCGTGGATCGCGGGGGCGAGGATGTCCTTCGGCAGCTTCTCCAGGTCCTCGTGGTCGCCGCCGAGCCGGGCCGCCACCACACCGTTCGCGACCGCACCGAAGACCGCGACCCCGACCGCACTGCCGACCGAGCGGGAGAACATGTTCGCGCCCGTCACCACGCCGCGCGTCTGCCAGTCCACCGAGGACTGTGCCGCGACAACCGACGGCGACGCGGAGAAGCCGAGCCCGATCCCGATCACGAAGCACGCCGTGGCCAGGTGCAGGACCGAGCTACCGGCCCCGACCGTGAGCAACAGCCCGGACCCGAGTACGACGATGATCGAGCCCATCAACATCGTCGTACGGAAGCCGACGCGCAGGTAGATGCGCCCGGCAAGCGATGCCGCGATCGGCCAGCCCAGCGTCATCGCCGCCAACGCGAATCCGGCGACCAACGCCGATGTACCGAGGACGCTCTGGGCGAACAACGGCACGTACGTCGACAGGCCGATCATCAGCAACCCGATCAGCAACGCCGCCGAGTTGGCCGAGTTCAGCACCCGCTGACTGAGCACCCACAACGGCAGGATCGGCTCCGCGGCCCGACGTTCGACCAGCACGAACGTGACCAGCAGCACCACCGCGGCGGCCAGGATCACGACGCTCGTCGTCGAGGACCAGCCCCACATCACGCCGCCCTCGAGCAGTCCGAGCAGCAGCAGCGAACCGCCGACCGCGAGCAGGATCGCGCCGGCGTAGTCGATCTGGTGGCTGGTCTTGACCGCGACCTTCTCCTGGAACCGGCGTACCAGCACCCAGGCGGCCGCCATCCCGAGCGGGATGTTCACGAAGAAGATCCACCGCCAGGAGATGTAGTCCGAGAACACGCCACCGAGCGTCGGGCCGACGAACGACGCGATGCCCCAGACGCTGGCGATGTAGCCCTGCACCTTGGCCCGCTCGGCGACCGTGTAGATGTCGCCGACGATCGTCATCCCGATCGGCTGGATCGCACCCGCGCCGAGTCCCTGGACCAGCCGGAACGCGATCAACGCCGGCATGCTCCAGGCGAACCCGCAGAGCACCGACCCGAGGATGAACAGCCCGACGCCGAGCAGCATCATCGGCTTCCGCCCACGCTGGTCGGCGAGCTTGCCGTAGATCGGCACCGACACCGCCTGCGCCAGCAGGTAGATCGAGAACAGCCAGGGGAACTGCGTGAAGCCACCGAGGTCGTCGACCACGGACGGTACGGCGGTGGCCAGGATCGTCGCGTCGATCGCGACCAGCCCGACACTCAGCATCACCGCCAGCAGGATCGGCCCCCGCTCCGACCGAAGCCCCACACTCGCCCGGTCGATCCGCTCAGTAGTCATATCGGTTGTCAATGTATGTGAACCGGCAACAATTCCCCCACGCCGTGATCGCCTACTGGACGGCGACGCGCGTGCCGAGGACGGTGGGCTCACGGACCGTTACGCTCCGGTGGGTGAGGATGCGCGATGGGCTGGTGCGAGCCGTCGTGCTCGTGGTGACCGTCTCGCTCACCCTGGTGCTGCTGCCGATCGCGATCAACGTTGGGACCGGCGGCACCGCCCCGGCCTTCCTCGAGCCGTACGTCGGTTGGGCCTGGCCGCTGATCGGGGTCCTCTGGGTGGTGGCGATCGTCACTGCACTGCTCGAGGTCCGCAATCGCCGGCTGCCCGTCGTCTCGAGTCGCAGCGCCGACCAGCCGCGCAACCGCCCGAACGCCCTGGCTCGCATCGACCGCTACATTTCCGACCGGCGGGCCGGCTCACTCGCCTCGCGGACCCGCATCGCACTGGCTCTCGACGAGCACCCGGACGCGGTGGTCCGCCCGTACGACCTGCTCGTCCAGCCGCTCGACAGCGCGCCCAGACGGGTCCCGGACGAGGCGGACATCGCAACCGTCTTCGACGAGCTCCAGGACTCCATGCTCATCCTCGGCGCACCCGGCGCGGGCAAGACCACTCTGCTCCTGGAGCTCGCCCGCAACCTCTCTGAGCAAGCACATGCCGACGAGACCAAGCCGATCCCGGTCCTGGTCGATCTGGCCGGCTGGGGTGCACAGCCGACTCGCCAAAGCGACGACGACCCAGCCGACAGCGCTCTGCTCGCCGGCTTCGTCCGTTGGCTGCTGTACGAGCTGAACGACCGCTACGGCATCCCGGCCCCGGTCGGACGCACCTGGCTCCGCACCGGCCGCCTGGCCCTCCTGCTCGACGGTCTCGACGAGATCGCCGAACCGGACCGCTCCAAGCTCGCACCGGTCTTAGGAGAGCTCAGCCGGAACTACCTGATCGGCCAGATCGCAGTCACCTGCCGAACGCACGACTACGAGCGCCTCCCGCACCAGCTCAGCCTTTACGGCGCCGTGCACATCAGACCGCTCACCAGACAACAGGTCCTCGACTACTTCGCCGCTGTCGGACCAGCCCTGGACGGTGCCCGGGCAGCGATCGAGCAGGACGACGAGCTCTGGGACCTGGTCAACTCGCCGCTGATGCTCAACGTGATGATCCTTGCGTACCAGGGCCGAGAGCCCGAGGACGTGATCGCCGGTGGGGTCGCCGACCTACGCAGGGAGCTCTTCGACACCTATATCTGCGAGGTGCTCGCCCGGAACCGCAAGGCCGGACGACAGTACGACTCCAAGACCGCAGTACGCCGTCTGTGGTGCTTGGCGTGGTGGACTCGCAGCCGGGCGGGCGACCGGACCGCCGTACCGCGGTGGATGACACCCAATGGCTGGTTCGGGTTATCGCTTCCTGAGGTGGACTATCTGACGCACGCGGTCTGTCTGCCGGCTCTGTTCGCTGCGCTGAGTGCGGGCGCGACGCTGGTGATGATCGCGCAGTACGGCGCACTTGTCGGACTGGCTGTGGCCGCAGCCACCCTGCTGCTTGTCCACCTGATCCCGCACCCGTGGCAGAAGCTCCCAGGCAGCGCACCGGACCGCTTGCCAGTACTAGCCGTCCTGTTCGTCACGGGTACGGCGATCACCGTCCTGGTGACCGTTGCTGCGCTGGGAATCGTCGAACTGCTCACGGCCAAGCTGACTCTCGGCATTGAGGCCGCGCTGATCGCCGGGGCGTACTGCGTCGAGCTGATCGTGTTCCACGCCAACCGGCGCCGGTTGCTGCTCGGTGTGCGGCTAGTCGTGGTTGTGGCGACCAGCTGGATCACGCTGATCCTCGGCGACGCCACTGGCTTCGCTTCCGGGGTTGCGATCGCGCTACTCGTCGCCCAGGGCATCCGGATGGTCAAGGCGCTGCCCACCGACCACCTCGCCGCCACCGCCGACAAGGGCTGGCGAATGGACCCGTGGGTCGTCGGCGGTGCGGTCGTGGCGTTCCTGGTCGCGCTCGTGCTCGGCGCGGACCTGTCCACGCCACAGCTGTCGGCGGTCGCAGGCATCCTGGTCGGCGCCGTCGCTGCGAAGCCCTGGCGTAGGCGGCCACCTGTTCTCGCCGGACCGCTGTCCCGGCTGTTGCATGACTCGCTGTTGCGCTGGACCGGGTACCTGCCGTGGCACCGCAGCGCCTTCCTGCAGTACGCCGCCGACCGCTACGTCCTCGCGCGCACCGGACGTGGTCAGTACGCGTTCATCCACCTCCTGGTCCGCGACCATCTGGCGGACTGCTCACCCGACCAGCTCGCAGCCAAGGTCGACCACCGCATCGCCGAACGCGCCGCTCGTCGCTAGGCAGGCTCCTTCAGTGCGTAGCCGATCAGGCTGCTGCACAACGTCAGGGCGATCAGCGTGCTCAGAGCGACGCGCAGGGACGAGTGCTCGGCGATGGTGCCGAGCACCGGAGTGGCGACGCCGCCGATGCTGACTGCGAGGCCAAGAGTCATGCCGCCCGCCGTACCGACGCGTCCCGGGAGGAAGTCCTGGCCGAGGGTCACGTGCAGCGAGAACGGGATCGACATCGCGACCGCGGTCAAGGCTAGGAACCCGAAGAACGCAGGTCCGGGTACGAAGACCAGACAGGCGATCGCCGGCACAGCGACGGCGTACGACGTGCGCATCGTGCGGACGCGCCCGTAGCGGGTGGCGAGGCGGCCGCCGAGCAACGTGCCGAGCGCGCCCGAGGCGAAGAGTACGAACAGCGCGGTCCCGCCGGTCGTCGTGCCGCCGCCGACCCGCTGCCCGGCGTACAGCGCGATGAAGGTGCCGAGGCCGACGAACACGATCGACCGGCAGACCATGATCACCGACAACCGCAGGAACGACGGCCAGTCGTCGGTCCCTTCCGCTCGGCCGCGGGCAACCGTGTCCGTAGCCCGTGATCGGACCGCCCACGAGGTGATGGCGGCGCCGAAGAGCGCGGGTACGACGAGCACCGGCGTCAGCGACAGTCCGCCGGCGGCGATGATCGGCGTGACCAGGACCGGCGCCAGCGCAAACCCGACGTTCCCGCCGACCGAGAACCAGCTCATCCCGACATGGCTGCCGCCACTCACCACGCGCGCCATCCGGGCGGCCTCCGGGTGGTACGCCGCTACGCCGAGGCCGGACAACGCGGCCGCGAGCCAGCTCAGCAGGTAGGTGTGACCGACTCCGATCAGGGCGATGCCGAGCCCGGCGGTGGTCATCGCGACCGGGATCAGCCAGGTCAGCGGCCGCCGGTCGGTCAGTACGCCGAAGACCGGCTGGACGACCGAGGACAGCAGTGTCGCGGCCAAAGTGATGCCCGACACCGCGACGTACCCGAGGCCGCGCTCGGCGACCAGGAAGGGGACCAGCGCCGGCACGCTGCCCTGGTAGATGTCCACGCAGGCGTGGCCGGTGGCCATCAGTCCGATCGGTCGAATTCTCCGCACTCATCGATCGTCGCGGCCTGGTGCCTTGTCCGGCTTCCGATAAAATGCCAACCTATGCCGGAAACCCGCCAACGTCCCGCGACCACCGGCCACCGACCGATCGAGGCCGGCGGCGGCATCGAGGCGCACTGGCACGACCGCCATCAGATCGTGTACGCCGGCCGCGGCGTCCTGTCTGTCACCACCGACGCCGGCAGCTGGGTGGCACCCGCCACCCGAGCCATCTGGGTCCCAGCCGGCACCGTCCACCAGCACCGCGCGTACGGCGAAACGACGCTGCACACCGTCCGCCTGGACGAGAACCCCCTCGGTCTCGACGCCCCGTCAGCCCTGGTTGTCAGCCCACTCCTCCGCGAGCTCCTCCTCACCTACACGTCTGGTGAGAAGGACCAAGCCGAGCCCACCGGTCGACATGGGGCGCTAGAGCGACGCGACGAGAGTGGTGCCGCGGAGCGGGAGCGGCTGCGGGGTGTGCTGCTTGATCAGCTGCGGCGGTCGCCGCAGCTGCCTACCTATCTGCCCACGCCTCGCGACGCGCGGCTCGCGGCGATGTGCACGCTCCTGCAGGACGACCCCGCGGACAGCAGGACGCTTACACAACTGGGTAACGAAGTGGGTGCCAGTGAGCGGACTCTTAGCCGACTGTGTAAAACGGACCTGGGGATGAGCTTCCCGCAATGGCGGACTCAGCTACGGCTGCATGAGGCGCTCCGGCTTCTCGCCGAAGGAGAGTCGGTGACGCGCGTGGCGCATCAGACCGGTTGGGCCTCGGCCAGTGCGTTCATCGACACCTTCCGGCGCGCGTTCGGTCACACACCCGGCTCGCGCAGAGCCTGATCCAGGATCCGGCTCCACTGCCGCACGATTCCCCGCCGGCGCGCGCTGTCGTCGGTCAGCAGGTCAGCCAGTCCGAGACCACGCGCCATGTCCAGCACGCCCTGCACGGTCTCCCGCACCCCAGGCGTCCGCTCACTGACCTCAAGCACCTCGAGCAACGCCCGGTGCGCCTGCCGCCCCACATGTGCCTCCAGCCGGACGATCTGCTGCCGCAGCGCGTCCTCGGTCGACGCCGCCACCCACAGATGCAGTGCGGCCCGGAACAACGGCCCGGTGTACACATCCGCCAGCATCCCGACGATCGCCTCGGTCCGCCCCAGCCCGCTCGGCAGCCGACCAGCCTGCGCGCGAATCTCCGCCAGCCGCACCTCGGTCATGTACTCGACCGCCGCCGCAAACAGATCCGCCCGGGTCGGAAAGTGATGCTGCGCAGCGCCCCGCGACACCCCGGCCCGCGTCGCCACCACGCTCACCGTCGTCGCGGCGTACCCGACCTCAGCCAGCGACTCGACCGCCGCAGCGAGCAACCGCTGCCGCGTTGCCCGCGAACGGTCCTGCTGAGGCGCCTTCAGAACCTCACTCACGCGCAGCCTCGCGGGCCCGGAGCTCCCGCCGCAGGATCTTCCCCGACGCCGCCTTCGGCACCGCCTCGATGAACTCCACCTGACGGACCTTCTTGTACGGCGCCACCCGCGCGGCGACGTACTCGATCACCTCAGCCTCGGTCAGCTCGACACCTGGCATCCGCACCACGAACGCCTTCGGTACTTCGTTACCGTCAGCATCGACTCCGATCACCGCCGCGTCCGCGATCCGGTCGTCGGTGAGCAGCACCGCCTCCAGCTCGGCCGGCGGCACCTGATACCCGTGGTACTTGATCAGCTCCTTCACCCGATCAACGACGTACAGATAGCCGCGCGCGTCGACGCGTCCGATGTCGCCGGTGTGCAGCCAGCCGTCGCGGTCGATGGTCGCGTCGGTCTCGGCCGGTCGGCCCAGGTACCCCTTCATCACCTGCGGTCCGCGGATCCAGATCTCACCCTCGTCCGTATCGTTGCCATCAGCACCGACCAGTCGCATCTCCGTCGACGGGAACAGCTTGCCGACGGCACCCGGCGGCGGCTCCGGGTCGTCCTGCGGTACGGCGTGCGTCCCCGGCGACAACTCCGTCATGCCATAGGCCTGCAGGACGGCATGCAGCCCGAGCCGCTTCGCGCACGCCTCGGCCAGCTCACCGTCCAACGGCGCCGCGGCCGAGGTCACGTACTTCAGCTTGGACAGATCGACCCCGTCCACGGCCGGGTGCTTGGCCAGCGCCAGCACGACCGGCGGCGCGACGAACGCCCGGGTGATCCGCTGCTGATCCAGCGTGGTCAGGAACTGCTGCAGCTCGAACTTCGGCAGGACGACGACGGTCGCGCCGAGCCGCAGCGGCAGGTTCATCAGCACGGACAGCCCGTAGATGTGGAAGAACGGCAGGATCGCGATCACCCGCTCGTCCTCCGCGACCGTGATCATCGCCTCGGCCTGCGAGATGTTGGTGGCGATGTTCCGGTGCGTCAGCATCACGCCCTTCGCCGCGCCGGTCGTGCCGCTCGAGTACGGCAGCACCGCCACGTCCTCGGCCGGATCGATCGTCACCGACGGCTCCGGGCCGGTGGACGCGAGCAGCTCCTGGATCGACCGGTACCCCTCGGCCTGGTCGCAGACGAAGATCTGCTCGACGCCGGTGCCCTCGATCGCAGCGGTCGCGACCGGCAGGAAGAGCGAAATTGTCACCAGCAACTTCGCCCTCGAGTCGACCAACTGCTTGTGCAACTCGTCCGCGGTGTAGAGCGCGTTCACCGTGGTCACGGTCGCGCCGGCCCGGGTGGCGCCGTAGAACACCACCGGGTACAGGATCGTGTTCGGGCTGTAGAGCGCGATCACGTCACCGTGCCGGATCCCGAGCTCGGCCAGGCCGGCCGCGACCCGCCGCGTCATGTGGTCCAGCTGGGCGTAGCTGATCTCCTTGCCGGTGACCCCGTCGACCATCGCGGGCCGGTCGCCGTACTCCTGGGCTCTGCCGAGGACTGCTTCATGGATCGGTACGTCGAGGATCTCGACGGGCGGGAACTCACTGGTGATGATCATTGCCCCACTCCTTTAGTACGACTTGGGCAGTCCAAGGCTGTGCTGCGCTACGAAATTGAGGATCATCTCCCGGCTGACCGGCGCGATCCGGGTCGCCCGCGCGGCCGCGACCAGCGAGGCAACGCCGTACTCCATCGTCATGCCGTTGCCGCCGAGCGACTGGACCGCCTGATCGGTTGCCCGTACGGCGACTTCCGCGGCGGCGAACTTGGCCATGTTCGCGGCCTCACCGGCTCCCATGTCGTCGCCGGCGTCGTACAGCGCCGCCGCCTTCTGCATCATCAGCCGGGCCAGCTCGAGCTCGATCTTGATCTGCGCGAGCGGATGGGCCAGACCCTGATGCGCGCCGATCGGGGTCTTCCAGACCTGGCGCTCCTTGACGTACGCGGTCGCCTTGCCGAGCGCGTGCCGGGCGATCCCGATCGCGAACGCCGACGCCATGATCCGCTCCGGATTCAGCCCGGCGAACAGCTGCATCAGCGCTGCGTCCTCGGCACCGACCAGGGCCTCCCGCGGGAGTTGTACGTCGTCCAGGAACAGCGCGAACTGCTTGTCCGGGCTGATCAGATCCATCTCGATCTGCTTGAACTCCACACCGGGGGCGTCGGTCGGGACGATGAACAAGGCCGGCTTGAGATTGCCGGTTCGGGCGTCCTCGGTCCGGCCGACGACCAGCACAGCCTTCGCCACATCGAGTCCGGAGATGAAGACCTTGCGCCCGGTCAGCGACCAGCCGTCGTCGGTACGGCGGGCGGTCGTGGTGATCTGGTGCGAGTTGGAGCCGGCGTCGGGCTCGGTGATCGCGAACGCCATCACCGTCGTACCGTCGGCCAGGCCGGGCAGCCAGTGTTGCTTCTGCTCGTCGGTGCCGAAGCGGGAGATCACGGTGCCGCAGATCGACGGGGACACCACCATCATCAGCAGCGGGCAGCCGGCCGCGCCGAGCTCCTCCAGCACGATCGACAGGTCGGCCATGCCGCCGCCACCTCCGCCGTACTGCTCGGGCAGGTTGACGCCGAGGAAGCCGAGCTTGCCGGCCTCAAGCCACAGTTCGGTCGTGTGCCCGCCGGATCGCGCCTGCCGGTTGAACCACTCGTAGCCGTACTTCTTGCCCAGCTCGCTGACAACCTTCCGCAGCTCGCTGCGCTCTTCAGACTCGACGAAACTCATGCGTTCTCCCCAACCACGGCCAGTACAGCGCCGACCTCAACCTGTTGTCCTGCCTGCACGTTCAGCTCACCGACGACCCCGTCGGCCGGAGCGGCGATCGTGTGCTCCATCTTCATCGCCTCCAGCCACAGCAAGGGCTGTCCTTCTTTCACTGTGTCACCGACCTGTACACCGACCCGGATCACCGTCCCCGGCATTGGCGCCACCAACGACCCGGCCGCCACCTGCCGCGCCGGATCCGTGAACCGCTCAACCGGAGTGAGGCTCACGCTTCCCAGGGACGAGTCCACACAAACCAATCCGTCGTACGCCGCAACCTCGAAGGATCGCCGTACGCCGTCAACTTCGAGCACCACGCGGTCCGGTGTGCTGTCGACGAGTTGGATGTTGCCGTCGGCAACCAGACCGTCGCGGGTCAGGCGGTACGCGATCTCGTGTACGGCATCGCCGGTGCGGTAGCTCTTGCACTGCGGTTGTGAAGGTAGATTCCGCCAGCCGCTCGGCACTCGCACAGGCCCGACTCGGCCGGCCGCATCAGCCAGCGCGGCGGCCAACGCCGACGTCCGCACCACCGCGTCGTCAACAGGCTTCCCAACGCCATGCTTCTCGAAGAAGGAGGTATCGGTGTCGCCGACGAGAAACGCGGGATGCCGCAGAATCCAGACCACCAGGTCCCGGTTGGTCCCGACGCCGTGGATCGTCGCTCGCTCCAGTTCCCCGGCGAGGCGCCGTGCGACCGCGGTCCGGTCAGGCCCGAACGCGATCACCTTCGCCAGCATCGCGTCGTAGTACGGCGAGACCTCCGAGCCGTCCTCGACCCCCGAATCCACCCGCAGCCGGGGTGTCGACCGGCTCTCCGGAACATTTTCGTCGCCACGTGCCGACTTTGCTCCGGAAAGCCGCCGGGCGCCGACTCCGAAGGCGTGGAGACGACCCGTTCGGGGCTGCCAGTCGTTGGCCGGATCCTCGGCGTACAGCCGCACCTCGATCGCGTGGCCTACTGTTGCCGGTGGATCCGCCGGTAGCCGCGCCCCGGACGCGACCGCGAACTGCAGCTCCACGAGGTCCAGCCCCGTGGTCTCCTCGGTAACAGGGTGTTCGACTTGGAGGCGAGTGTTCATCTCCAGGAAGTAGAAGTTGCCCGCCTCGTCCGCGAGGAACTCGACCGTCCCCGCACCCACGTAACCGATCGCGGCTGCCGCCTTCCGCGCGGCGTCGAACAACTCCGCGCGCATCGACGGGATCCGCTCGACCAGCGGTGACGGTGCCTCCTCGACGACCTTCTGGTGACGGCGCTGGATCGAGCACTCGCGCTCACCGACCGCCCAGATCGTCCCGTGCTGATCGGCCATGATCTGTACTTCGATGTGCCGTCCGGTCGCGAGGTACCGCTCGCAGAACACGGTCCCGTCCCCGAATGCCGACAACGCCTCCGCCGACGCCGCGTCGATCTCCACGGCCAGGTCCTCGAGCCGCGACACCACCCGCATCCCGCGCCCACCACCGCCGGCCGACGCCTTCACCAGCACCGGCAGCTCAGCCGCGGACACCTCGGCCGGCGTGAGCTCGGCAAGCACCGGCACCCCGGCCGCTGCCATCAACTTCTTCGCCTCGATCTTCGACCCCATCGAGGAGATCGCGTCCACCGGCGGCCCGATCCAGGTCAGCCCCGCATCGATCACGGCCTGCGCAAACCCGGCGTTCTCCGACAAGAACCCATAGCCGGGATGTACGGCGTCCGCACCGGCACGCAACGCCGCCTCGACGATCAGCTCGCCACACAGGTACGTCTCACCCGGAGTGTTTCCTGGCAGATGCACCGCCGCGTCCGCCTCGTCCACGAACGGCATCCGCGCGTCGGCGGTCGAGTGGACGGCGACCGTGGACAGCCCGAGAGCCCGGGCAGTCCGGAAGATCCGACGCGCGATCTCACCCCGGTTGGCGACGAGCACGGAGGTGATCACGCGCGGCTCCCGATCAGACACGGTCATGGGGCCTCCCGGCCTGGACTGAGGAGCGGAGGGAGCGAAGCGACCGGAGCGACGAGGGAAGGCCGGGAGTTAAAGCCCCATGACCCTGCCGGCGCCGAAGGCCCGGCCAAAAGCACAGCCATGCGCGTCACATCCTGAAGACGCCGAAGGTGGAGGTGCCTTCGACGGGGGCTGAATGGATCGCGGACAGGCAGATGCCGAGGATCGTTCTGGTGTCGCGCGGGTCGATCACGCCGTCGTCGTACAGCCGGCCGGACAGGAACATCGGCAGTGACTCGGCCTCGATCTGGCCCTCGACGTACGCGCGCATCTGGCCATCACCGTGCTCGTCGTACGGCTGTCCCTTCGCCTCGGCGGCCGCCCGCGCGACGATCGACAGCACCCCGGCGAGCTGCTGCGGTCCCATCACCGCCGACTTCGCCGACGGCCACGCGAACAGGAACCGCGGATCGAACGCCCGCCCACACATCCCGTAGTGCCCGGCGCCGTACGACGCCCCCATCAGGACGGAGATGTGCGGGACCTTCGAGTTCGAGACCGCGTTGATCATCTGCGCGCCGTGCTTGATGATCCCGCCCTGCTCGTACTCCTGCCCAACCATGTAGCCGGTCGTGTTGTGCAGGAAGATCAGCGGCGTATCGGAGCGATTAGCCAGCTGGATAAACTGCGATGCCTTCTGCGACTCCTCGCTGAACAGCACGCCCCGCGCGTTCGCCAGGATCCCCACCGGATACCCGTGCACCGACGCCCACCCGGTCGCCAGCGACGACCCGTACAGCGGCTTGAACTCGTCGAACACCGACCCGTCCACCACCCGAGCGATCACGTCCCGCGGATCGAACGGGATCTTCAGATCCCCCGGCACGATGTCCAGCAGGTCCTCGGAGTCGAGGACAGGTTCGTCGTACGACGGTTTGGGCGCCGGACCCTGCTTGCGCCAGTTCAACCGGGACACGATCTGCCGCCCGAGCCGGATCGCGTCCTGCTCATCGACAGCGAAGTAGTCCGCCAGGCCGGACTTGCGCGCGTGCATCGACGCACCGCCGAGCGACTCGTCGTCGGCATCCTCACCAGTCGCCATCTTCACCAGCGGCGGCCCGGCCAGGAACACCTTCGCGCCGCCGTCGACCATCACCACGTAGTCGCTCATGCCGGGGATGTACGCGCCGCCCGCGGTCGAGTTGCCGAACACCAACGCGATCGTCGGAATCCCTTCGGCCGATAGCCGGGTCAGATTCCGGAACATCGCGCCGCCGGGAATGAAGATCTCCTTCTGCGTTGGCAGATCCGCGCCGCCGGACTCGACCAGACTGATCACCGGCAACCGATTCGCCCGCGCGATCTCGTCCGATCGCAACGCCTTCTTCAGCGTCCACGGATTGCTCGCGCCACCCTTGACCGTCGGGTCGTTCGCGGTAATCAGACACTCGACACCTTCGACCACCCCGATCCCGGTCACCAGGCTCGCGCCCACCGTGAAGTCAGAACCCCAGCCGGCCAGCGGCGACAACTCAAGGAACGGTGTGTCGGGATCGAGCAGCAACTCGATCCGCTCCCGCGCCAGCAACTTCCCGCGCTTGTGATGCCGCTCGACGTACTTCTCCCCACCACCCGCCAACGCCTTCGCGTGCTCTACCTCCAGCGCGCTGAGTTTCTCCAGCATCGCCTCGCGGTTACTCATGCAATGAACCCCAGTCGTTTCGCGGCCAGGCCGGTCAGGATTTCGGTGGTGCCGCCGCCGATGGCGAGGATCTTCTGATCGCGGTACTGGCGTTCCACCTCGGCTTCTCGCATGTAGCCGAGCCCGCCGTGCAACTGGAGCGCCTGGTCGCAGACCCACTGCCCGGCCTCGACCGCGGTGTTCTTGGCGAAGCAGGTCTCGGCGATCACGTCCTCACCGGCGTCAGCTCGCCGGGCAACCTCCCGCACATAAACCCGCGCCACGTCGATCCGCCGTGCCATCTCGGTCAGTGTCTGCTGCACGGTCTGCCGTGAGATCAACGGCCGCCCGAACGTCTCTCGGCTGCGGCACCACTCGACGGTGAGATCGAGCGCCCGCTGCGCGCCGGCGTACGCCTGGGCGGCGAGTGTCAGCCGCTCGGCCACGAAGTTCACCGCGAGCTGCACAAACCCGGAACCCTGCGCTCCGACCAGGTTCCCGACCGGCACGCGTACGTCGGTGAACGACAATTCGGCCGTGTCCGAGCAGAGCCAGCCCATCTTCTCGAGCTTGCGAGACACCTCGAAGCCCGGCGTACCGCGCTCGATCACCAGCAGGCTGATCCCGTGCGACCCAGGCCCGTCCGTGCGGACCGCGGTCGTCACGAAGTCCGCGCGGCAACCCGAGGTGATGTAGGTCTTCGCCCCGTTGACGACGAACACGTCACCGTCGCGCCGAGCCGCCGTACGAATCGACGCCACATCCGATCCACCGTCAGGCTCGGTGATCGCCAGCGAGCCGATCAGTTCGCCGTCCAGCGTTGGCCGGACCCACCGATCGATCTGCTCCTGGTTGCCCGCAGCAACGATGTGCGGTACGGCGATCCCGCACGTCAGCAACGACGCGACCAACCCGCCCGAACCGCCCGCGTAGTGGAGCTCCTCGACCACCGCGAGCGCATCGAGCAACGACCCTCCGCCTCCACCGACCGCCTCCGGAAAGCCGACGCCGAGCAGACCAATCGCGCCGGCCTTCTTGTGCAGCTCACGCGGCAACTCCCCGTCCCGCTCCCACTGATCCAAATGCGGCAGCACCTCAGCGGTCACAAATCGCCGGACGGACTCCCGGAAGTCGTTCACAACAGCACCTCCGGTACGTCGACATACCGGGACCGCAGCCACTCGCCGACCGCCTTCGCCTGCGGATCGAACCGCGCCTGCGCCGCGACCCCCTCGCCGAGCAACCCTTCGACGACGAAGTTGACCGCCCACAGGTTGGGAAGCAGGTAGCGGGTCACCGTCAGCGGTTGGGTCTCGGGCAGCAGCTGCTTGAAGAGGTTGACCGTCAAGGTGTGCGCGAGCCAGCGCCAGGCCTTCTCGTCGCGCACCCACACGCCGACGTTCGCGTCGCCGCCCTTGTCACCCGATCGCGCACCGGCGACCCGCCCGAGCGGTACCTCCCGCGTCCGCGGCGGTCCGCTCGAAAGCTGCAGCAACGGCATCGGCTCCTCGATGTCGTCCACAGGCGCCAGCGGTTGGGTCTCGGCGGACGGCTCGATCACCTTGCGGGTGCCGTCCGGGAGTACGGCGACATGCTCCACCTCGTGAATGTCGACGTACCCAGCGCGGAAGACGCCGTACGGCGAACTGTCACCGGGCGGCGCGGTGATGTGGAAGCCGGGGTAGCTGGACAGCGCCAGTTCGACGGCGGCGCTGCTGAACGCGCGGCCGACGACCTTCGAGTCCGGGTCCTTGACCGCGCACTTCAGGAAGACGCTTGCCTCCTGCTCCGACTCGGCGTTCGGCTTCTCGGTCCAGGCCAGCGTCCACTTCAGCTCGGCCGGTCGCTGCGGCAGCGCCTGCTCGAGCTGCCGCTGCACCAGCTCGGCCTTCTGCTCCAGCTGCAGCCCAGTGAGCACGAAGTCGACCTCGTTCCGGAAGCCGCCGACGCTGTTCAGCGAGACCTTGTACGTCGGTGGCGGCGGCTCACCCTGGACCCCGGAGATCCGGACCCGATCCGGGCCGTCGGCGGAAAGCTCGATCGTGTCGAGGCGGGTCGTCACGTCCGGACCGGCGTACCGAGCGCCGGTGATCTCGTAGAGAAGCTGGGCCTTGACCGTGTCGATCGTGACCGCGCCGCCGGTGTTGTCGTGCTTGGTGATCACGCTGCTGCCGTCCGCGTGGATCTCCGCGATCGGGAACCCGGGTCGACCGAAGTCGCGGATCTCGCTGAAGAACGCGTAGTTCCCGCCGGTCGCCTGGCATCCGCATTCGATCACGTGCCCCGCGACCACGGCACCGGCAAGTTCGTCGTACTGCGTCCGCTTCCAGCCGTGATGTGCGGCGGCGGGACCGACGATCACCGACGCGTCGGTGACGCGACCGGTCACCACCACGTCGGCGCCCGCCTGCAGCGCCTCGGCGATGCCCCAGGCGCCGAGATAGGCATTGGCGGTCAGCGGTGTGCCGAGGTCGAGCTCCTCAGCGCGAGCCAGTAGATCGTCGCCTTCGACGTACGCGACCTTGGGGTGGAGGCCGAGCTTGTCGGCCAGGTCGGTGATCGCTTGCGCAAGACCGGACGGGTTCAGACCGCCCGCGTTGCTGACGATCTTCACGCCGCGGTCGAGCGCCTCACCCAGGCCAGACTCGAGCTGCCTGAGGAACGTCCGCGCGTAACCGAGCGACGGATCCTTCAGTCGGTCGCGACCGAGGATGAGCATCGTCAGCTCGGCCAAGTAGTCGCCGGTCAGTACGTCGAGCGGACCACCGGTGAGCATCTCGTGCACGGCACTGAACCGGTCGCCGTAGAACCCGGAGGCGTTCCCGATCCGGATCGGCTCGGTCATCCGAACTGCCCCGCTCGGCGACCCTTCCCCGGCAACCCGGCGAAGGCCTGGATGATCCCCAGCCACGCCTCCGCTGCGGCACCCTCCGCCGACACCGCCAGGTCATCGCGATGTCGCCGCTGGGTGGCCAGCAGGCAGAAGTCGAGCGCTGGACCGGCCACCCGATCGCTCGCGTCCTCGGGGCCCCAGCTCCACGCGTCCCCGTCCGGTCCGGTCAGCTCGACGCGGAACGGATCGGCCGGCGGGGTGCGGTCGTTGAGCAGATACGCGAAGTCGCGCGTGCGGACGGCGAGATGCGCGACGTGACGGAGGCGGTTGCTCGGCTGACGCCGTACGCCGAGTGCGTCGAAGACGTCCTGCCCGTGGGCCCAGGTCTCCATCAACCGCGCGGTCGCCATCGAGGTCGGGCTCATCGGCGGGCCGTACCAGAGCACCTTCTCGCCGGCCGGCACCTTCTTCAGCGCCTCGGCGACCTCGGTCCGGGTCTCCCGCCAGTACGGCAGTAGTTCCTCCGGCGGCAGCGCGGCCGTCTCGGCGGCACCGTCGTCGACGTACGTCGTGGGGCTCTCGGCCGCCGTCCGCAGCGAGGCCTTGAAACCCTCGGGGTCGGTCGCGGCCAGCTGAGTCGCCTCGTCCGTCCAGGCCAGGTGCGCGATCTGATGCGCGATCGTCCAGCCCTCGGCCGGCGTCGGCGTGGACCATTCCCCGGCGGCCAGCCCGCCGACCAACCGATCCAGCTCGGCACTCTCGGCCCACAGATCGGCCAGCACTTCGTCCAGTTGCACGCTGCACTCCCTCACCAGGGGATCGTGCAGCCGAGCGTCCCACGCCCCACAAAAAGAATCAAGCGTGCTTGTTTTCACCAAGGCGGACCGCCACGCAGGCAGAACTGCCCATTTGACCCCGCAAACCAGCCGTTTCCGGGACTTCTGCGTGCGTGGCGGTCCGCCCCGGCGCGGTACGAGTGGTCTAGGCGGGTTCGTTTCGGCGGTGGTGGAAAGGCTTCTCTGGGGGGTGTGGTCGGTGTTACGCAAGACCAATGCATGGTTCGCTGCCGGGGAAGGCCGCCGAGATCCGGGCGTTGTTGCTCAGTCTGATCGACACGTTGCCGGAGGGCGCCGCGCTGCCACCCGAGCGCGAGTTGGCGGCCCGATGGAACGTGGCGCGGATGACGCTGCGGCGGGCGGTGGACGAGCTGGTGATCGAGGAGCTGCTGGTCCGGCGGCATGGAAGCGGTACGTATACGACCCGGCCGAAGGTAGCGCGTTGGCTCGGGATGATCGGGTTCTCCGAGGACATCCGCCGGCGAGGGATGCGGCCGGGCAGCACCATGCTCGAGTTCCGGCACCAGAAGGCCGAGCGGGCCGCGGCGCGCCGGCTGCGGATCCCGGTCGGCGATCCGATCATCGCGTTCACCCGGCTACGGCTGGCCGACAACCACCCGATGGTCGTCGAGCGCACCACACTGCCGGCGGCGTACGTACCCGGTCTGCAGGCCGAGGACCTCAACGGTTCCCTCTACGACCTCCTCACCAGCCGATACGACATCGACGTCGTCAGCGGTACGTCGCGACTCGAACCCGTCATGCCCGACGCGAAGACGGCCGGCTGGCTGGACATCGCGACCACGCAACCCTGTCTCGCCCTGCACGGCATCAGCTTCGACAGTCGCGACCGCGTCTTCGAGTACACGTCGGCCGTCTACCGCGGCGACCGCTACGCCTTCACCACCGAGCTCCGCACCACCACCCCCAGCCCCCGCGCGAACGCCAAGGGTCTCTGACGCGTCACGGTGATTGGGTGTGCGGGCAGGCGATCAATAGGGTGCTGAGGTGGATTTGGGTTCGCCGATCAGCGTTGTAGTGCCGTCGTTGGACGGTCCGGTGTTGCAGGTGCTGGCGCAGGCCGACGAGGGATTGTCCGGTCGCCAGATCCACAAGCTCGCGGGTTCGGGGAGTGTCGCCGGCGTCCGGCTCGTGTTGCAACGGCTCGCTGCGACCGGCCTGGTGCACGTCGACGACCTGGGCAACTCGTTGCTCTATCGCCTCAATCGCAAGCACCTGGTCGCACCGATCGTCGAGCTGCTCGCCGACCTCCGCAGTACCTTGGTCAGCCGCCTCGCCGACGAGATCAGCCGTTGGCGGATCCCGCCTGTCCACGCCAGCGTGTATGGCGCTGTTGCCCGCGGCGACGGTGATCTGGACAGCGACGTGGACCTGCTCCTGATCCGGCCCGACCAGCACGAGTTTGAAGATGTGCTCTGGGAAGACCAGGTGACCCGCCTGATGCAAACCGTCGTCGACCTCACCGGCAACCCGGCCCACATCTTCGAGCTCAGCCAGACCGAACTCGCCAACCACCTCGCCACCGAAGACCCGATCCTCAACGACTGGATCCAGCCAAGCATCCAGCTCACCGGCGTCCCGTTGGCCGCGAGCCGCGCGCTAGATCACCTCGAGGTAGTCCTTCCCCGGTAGCTCGGGGAACGGGGCATGCGGCTCCGTCTGGTACCAGTACGACGTTGAGGCCAGGTCGTCCTGCAGTTGGAGGAACCGCCCGTCGCGGCGCCAACCCAAGGCCTGGACGGTGACTTGGAGATCCTCGGTGAAGCGGATCGCGTCCTGGATGTGCCAGCGGTAGAGACCGAAGCGTTGCTGGTTGTCGAAGAAACCGTCCGGTTCGATGACCTGCGGCATACCGAGGTACGGCGTGGTGAAGGTGGCGTACTGACCCTGCGGATGCTCGAACCCCCACGCGCCGCTGAAGTAGTCCTCGGTCCCGGTGCCGCAGATGGTTGGGTACTCGTCGTCGCCGTCGAGGTAGAACTTGAACTCGCCCTCGCCCCACCACCCGCTGTTGTTGCTGCCCCAGGCCAGATACGTCCCGACGTACTGCCCTTGTCCCCGCACCCCGTCGAGCAGCGTGTGCACCTCGCCGTACGGGACCGGATTGCTGCGCCGGAACTGCGCATGGAAGTACGCCATGTCCTCCGGTACGTCGGTACGCACGAAATCGACCTGGTAGAAGAAGTCCGAGACCTCTGTCTCGAGCAGGTTCTCGATCGTGATCCGGGCCCCGCCGCGGAACGGCATCTGCCAGTAGCTGTTGAACCCGCCCTTCGGATTCACCGCGATCGGCACCGAGCTGACCTGGCAATGCTGACCCCACCCGTTGCAGAAGAAGTCGCCCAGCGGTACTTCGACCGACGGCGTGTCCTCGTCGTCCCAGTACGCACGGAGTACCAGCGACCGCCACGTCTTCGAGTCGACCGTGATCCAGATGTGCGTGATCGCGCCGGAGCCCTCGATCTCCGCGAGCGTCCTGGTCGACTCGGGAGCGAGGTTAATGCACGGCTGGATCTTCCAGCCCGGACCGAGGTCGCGCGCCTGCTGGGACAGGATCCCCTCGGTCGCCCGCGCTCCGCCCGCCTTCGCGCCGTCCGGGTTCTCCGCGCTGATCGAGTAGGACCGCGCGGACGACAACCGCGCGACATTACCGAGGTGTACGTCGAGACCGTTGAAGTCAGTCATGGACAACGACCCTATGGTCAGTCGACGCCGACCGCCCGTCAGTCAGGTAGACCAGGTGTCTACCGGTAGTCGTCCAGCCGGTTGATGACCTGGTCGAAGACCGCGCGCTCGTGCTCCTTCGGCGTGTAAACGACCAGTTCGTCGAAGCCGATGTCCCGGTAGCGCTCGACCAGCCGAGCGAATCCGTCCACGGATCCCCACGGATCGATCGGCCCGTAGGCGAGCAGCAGCCGCCGGATCTTCCGCCCGTCGAGGGCCGCGTCCAGGGCCTGCACTCGCTCGATCGACTTGGCGTAGAACTCCTCCTCGGCGGCCGCGCCGGGGAATGTGACCCAGCCGTCGCCATGTGCCGCGACGACCGCGAGTGCCCGCGGTGCGTTCGCCGCGATGATGAGCGGCAGTCGTTCTTGGACAGTTCCGGGTGACATCGCGGCCAGCGAGTACGGGTAGTACGGCCCGTCGTGGTCGGCGACGTCGCCCGACAGCAGCCGGTCCACGATCGCGACGAACTCGGCCAGCCGGTCGGTCCGCTCGCGCGCGGTCCAGACCGGCGTACCCGCCATGCCGTGGTCGGTCGGCCAGACGCCGGAGCCGATGCCCAGCTCGAACCGGCCGCCGGAGATGTGATCGAGAGTGGTCGCCTGCTTGGCCAGCACGGTCGGCTGCCGGAACACCATGTTCGCGATCAGCAGCCCGACCCGGATCCGCTGGGTGGTGGCCGCCCAACCGGCGATGACGGTCGGCCCGTCGTGCACGGGGATGGCGGCGTCGCGCGGGTTGCGCAGGTTGTCGCCGGTCCACAGCCCGTCGAATCCGGCCTGCTCCGCGACGCCCGCCCAGGACGACGCGTCGTGCCAAGTGGCTGGATTGACCTTGAGTCCGAAGCGCATACCGGCCAGCCTGTCACACGATCCGGCCCGCGCCGGAAGGTCTCCCCGAGTGGTCTACTCAAGGTGCTTTACCGGGCGCGATTCGTCGGCGACAGTGAACCGGTGCCTGCTTCGTCTGTCGCGCTGATCGGCCCACCCGGACCGGCGGCCGCCTCGCCGCCCTGGGCAAGGCTATCCGGTACGACGACCTGCCTGCAGATCTCTCGTCGTACACCACTGCTCGATGATCGACGTACGCGGCGGTCACACTCCGTGGGAACCTGTAGGTACGCTGCACTTCACCGGCTCACCCGCCGTGATGTACGACGAGAAGCTCGGCACCGTCCGCCTGGTAGCGAACGACACCGCCGGCCAAGACCGCCGTACCCGCAAAGTGAACCGCTGGCACCTTCCCTGGCAAGACTATTCACACTGGATCACCGCATGACTCGCATTGCTATCGACGGCGGTCAGTCCGCCCTTCGGCTTCGTGTTCTTCCGTCCGGCCGGACCGGTGAGGGACCTGGCTACACGCACGGACCGGACGCGCTCCGCAAGATGCTCGACGCGATCGGTACCGCCGCGGCCGGAGCCGAGCTGACCGGTCCGGTCGAAATCGTTGCCCTTGGCCTCACTGGTTACCCACAGGCTCCTGGTGCCGCGGAGAAGTTCGCGGCAGACGTCGGCGAGCTGCTGGATGCCGACGAGGTCCGGCTGACGCAGGACATGGTCACGGCTCATGCGGGTGCACTGCCGGAAGGGTACGGCGTTGTCGTTGCCGCTGGCACCGGTCTCGTCTGTCTCGCGGTCGACCGGGACGGCACGTGGCGCAAGCTCGACGGACACGGGTACCTGTTCGGGGATGCGGGCAGCGCGTTCGCGATCGGCCGCGCCGGACTCGTCGCCGTACAGCGAGCCCGCGACGGCCGCGGCCCGGTGACCAAACTCGCGGACACCGCCCTCGACCCGGTCACGCTCTACCGCTCCTCGACCCTGGTCGACGACGTGGCCCGCTTCGCTCCCGAAGTACTGCGTTGTGCGGCCGAAGGTGATCCGGTCGCGTACGAGCTCGTCGTACGCGCGGCCGGTGATATCGCCGAGACGATCGCCGCCGCGGTTGCCCAGTTGGCTGGTGAAGGACCCGTCCCGGTCGCCTGCGTCGGCGGCCTCTTCAAAGGCGCCGGCGAGCAACTCCTGACCCCCGTCCGCGAAGCCGTGCCATCGCGCGCCCGACTAACGCCCGCCGCGGGCAACTCACTCGACGGTGCGGAACGCCTCGCCACCGGACCTGCAGGAACGTACGCCGACCTGATTGTGATGCACCGGCGATGAGAACTCTTGCCTCCGGCACCCTTGTGGTGTCCTGCCAAGCGGGGCCGGAGAACCCTTTGTACGGGCCGTCCTCGATGGCGTTGATGGCTCAGGCCGCCGAGGCCGGCGGTGCCGGGGCGATCCGGGCCAACGGGCCCGAGGACATCGCGGCGATCCGAGCGGTGACCGACCTGCCGATCATCGGGCTGCACAAACTCGGCGATCCGGCCGGCGTGTTCATCACCCCGACGTACGAGTCCGCAGCCGGTATCGTCGCAGCCGGCGCCGACCTGGTCGCGCTCGACGCGACGCTCCGACCGCGGCCCGACGGGCAACGCGTGGACCGTCTAATCGCCCGGATCCACCGCGAACTCGGCGTACCCGTGATGGCCGATGTGGACAGCCTGGAAGCCGGTCTGGCCGCCCGGGACGCGGGTGCCGACCTGGTCGCGACGACCCTGTCGGGCTATACCAATGGCCGTACGCCGACCGGACCTGACGTCGAACTGGTCCGGCAGCTCGCGGCCAAGCTGGACTGCCCGGTCGTTGCCGAAGGCAGGATTCGTACTCCCGAAGACGTCCGTGCCATGTGCGATGCGGGCGCGTACGCCGTCGTGGTCGGGCACGCGATCACGAATCCGATGGACCTCACTGCCCGGCTGGTCGGCGCGATCCCGGTCGGATAGCCCGAGAGTAGTGGTCCAGTCGATCTTGTCGACCGAGCTCGAATCATCTTCCGCGCGGGTGTCGCCCAGGCGTATCCATGACTCACCAGCGGACAGCAACTCCAGCAGCAACCCGCAGCCCCGGTTCATCCAGTGCAACCCGCCGGACCTGATCGAGAACGTCGGCCTCTCCCGGGCGTGGAACGAGTCACACATCGGCACGTACTTCTTCAACAGCGTGATCGTCGTGTGCGGTGGCGTCGTACAGAACCTCGGGTTGATGAACTCGTACCTTGGGCTGATCCTGGTGTACGCCGCGCACGGGATGTCGTTCTCGGTGTTCTTCCTGACGGCTTTTTTCAGGACGCAGTCGAAGGAGCTGGCCGAGGCCGCGCTTGTGGATGGGTGTACTCATTGGGGTGTGCTGTTCCGCATCATGCTCCCGCTGGCTCGGCCTGGACTCGTCAGCATCGGGATCTTCCAGTTCCTCGGAATGTGGAACGAGTACCTGTTGCCGTTGGTGCTCAACACCGACGAGAAGCGTTACCTGGTTACCCAAGGCTTGGCTAACATCGCGGTGACCCAGGGGTACCACTCTGACTTCTCAGGCTTGTTTGCTGGACTGACCATCTCCATAATTCCGGTGTTGGCCGTTTATCTCGGCTTCCATCGTCAGATCAGTGCCGGTATGACAGCTGGAGCCTTGAAATGACCGAACTCCTCCTGGCCGCAACGTCCCTCGACGTCACCCCGCCGCCCGGCCACCGGCTGGATGGGTACGCCGCTCGCGCGGGCGTCGCCACCGGTACTGCGGACTCGCTCCGCGCGACTCTGATCTGGTTGTCGACCGCGCACGATCCTGGTGTGCTGTGGCTCACGCTGGACGCGATCGCGGTGGGCGCTGCCCTTGTTGCTGAGCTCGCGGAGACCGCTGGTGCCGCAGCCGGCATCCCCGCGTCGCAGGTCGTCGTGTCCGCCTCGCACACGCACTCGGGGCCGTCCGGATGGACCGGCGAGATCCACCCCGTCATCCCAGCTGCGCAAGAGCGCTCGTTGGTTGACCCGCTGCTCGCCGCGGTGAGGGGTGCTCAGCTCGACCGACAGCCGGTGACCGCATCGTGGCGTTCGATCGAGGTGACCGGCGTTGGCACCAACCGGCACCGCCGCAACGGTCCGCACGACAACACGGCCGGCATCCTCGCTCTGCACTCGCTGTCGGGCTCGCTCGAGGCGGTGCTGCTCGACTTCGCCTGCCACCCGACGACGTACGGCCCCGAGAACCTGCAGTACTCCGCCGACTGGCCAGGCGCCGCCCGTGACGCGCTGGCCCCCGCCGTCGTCGGCTTCCTCCAAGGCGCCGCCGGCGACGTCAGCCCCCGCTTCACCCGCCAGGGCCGCGGTGCCGCCGAGGTCGCCCGCCTGGGCAATCTCCTGGCTGCCCGCGTCCGCGAAGCGCTAGCCGACCCGGGCCTCGAGCTACCGCAGTCAGCACCGGCAATCCGCCGTACCACTCTGACTCTGCCGGTCCGCTCAATCCCGACCGTCGACGAGTCGGAAGAGTTGGTCACCGCAGCGGAACGCGGTGTGAACAGGGCCGACGACGCCACCGGCCGCATCTCCCAGACCCGCCTCGAAGGCGCCCGCGGCCAAGCCCTGATGGCCGCCGCCGCCCTACCGCCGACCCTCGACCTCCCCGTCAGCGCCGTCACCATGGGCGACGTATGCTGGATCAACCTGCCGGTCGAACTCTTCGCCGTCCACGGCGCCTGCCTCGAGCACGACAGCACCCACCCCATCACCCGAGTCATCGGCTACACCGACGGTTACTACGGCTACGTAGTAGACCCATCCGCCGCCGAAGCCGGCACCTACGAAGCCCTCATAACCTTCTTCGACCAACCCACCACCAACACACTCCTCACCGAAACCGCCACCTTCGCCAACACCTAAAGGGACTGCTGGCAACCCCGCGTGCTACGCAGCCGCCCTCTCGTCGCTCCGCTCCTCGATGCACCCGCTACGCGCGCCCCCACCCGCCCCCCGGCTCAGCGCCGGTGCATCCTTTCCGGCTACCGCCGGGACTGGCGGCTGCCGCCGCGTGCGACTGCCGGCCCGTCCTCAAAGGCCCGCGTTGACGAGAACTCCGCGTGTCTTCTCGTCGGTGATGCCCATGGATCGGGGCCCCGGACACCGTTTGGGGGCGTGCGACAGGCAATAACCTGTCGCACGCCACCACACCCTGTCCGAAGCCCCGATGCGTGACCAGATCTGCCAGCTCTACAGAACCAGTTCTGGTTGGAGTTTCTTTGCTGGCCAGACTCGTTGTTTGCGGGCGGCCAGGGTTGAAGCGGCCAGGGCTGCGGCGAACCAGGCGGCTAGGGCTAGGAGGTCTGGGAGGAGCGACGTGCTGGGGCCGCCGTACATGAGGTGGCGGACGCCGTCGATGGCGTAGCTCATCGGGAGGGCGTGGTGGAAGAAGTACAACGGCGCCGGGATGGTTTGCCAGGGGAACGTGCCGCCCGCGCTGACCAGCTGGACCACCATCAGCACCAGCCCGAGGAACTTGCCGACAGCACCGAACCACGCCGACAGCGCGTGCAAGATCGCGACGAAGGTGAACGACGTCAGGATCAGGAACCCGACCGTCAGCCACGGATGCGCGGCGTGAATGCCAAGCCCGAGTGTCACGGCGACGAACACCAGCGTGGCCTGGATCGCGCCGAAAAGAGCCGGAGGCAACCAACCACCGAGAGCGACGCGGAACGGCGACTGCAACGCGGCGAGCGCCCGCGGTGACAGCGGCCGGACGAGCAGGAACAGCACGTACGCGCCGATCCAGCACGCCAGGCTGAGGAAGAACGGAGCCAGACCAGCGCCGTAGCTGTCGGCTGTCGCCTGCGAGACGTTCTGCAGAGTGACGGGCGCGCCGAGCGTCTCGGCGACAGCCTTGCGCTGGTCGGCGGACGGGTTCGGGATCTGCTTCACGCCATTCGCGAGTCCGGTGTTCAGTTGCGTCGCACCAGCTTTCAGCTGACCCACACCAGTAGCAAGGCTGTTCACGCCGGTCAGCAACTGACCCTGACCAACCACAGCCTGCTTCTCACCAGCCGCGAGCTGCTGCGCACCGGTCTGCAAGCTGCCGAGCCCAGTCTTGAGTTTGGACGCGCCAGCGTTGAGCTGGTGCGCACCATCGGCGGCTGAGCTGATCCCGTTGGTCAACGCCGGCGTCGCACCCGCCAGTGCACTGGCGCCGTTGGACACCTTCCGTGCCCCGACAGCGAGCTGGTTGAGCTGCTTGGAGGTCGACTGGATCTTCGTGTTCGCGCGTACGACGGGAGTCCGCAGCTTCGCCGTTTCCAGCAAAACCTCGCGGATCTGGTGCCGACTGAAGCCCTGAGCCTTCAGTTTCGCTGCCAGGTCCGTGTCAAATGTCTTCAGGTCCTTCACCAGCGTGCCGGACGCAGTCGCGACCTGCTTCCCGACACCGGCGATCTTCTCGTTGCCATCAGCAACTTGATCCGCGCCGGCAGCCAACGTCTTCGTCTGCTTCGGCAGTGTCGCGGTCTTCTGCTTCAACGTGCCCAGACCGCTGTCGAGCTGCGAGGCCCCACTGGCCAGCGACGTCGCACCCTGCGACGCCTGTGTAGCGCCGGTCGCCAGCTGGGTTGCGCCGGCGGACAGCTGCTTCTGCGCAGTGTTGAGTTGCGTCGCGCCGGTCTGCAGCTTCCCGACCCCGGTCGCCGCCGACGTCAGCCCGGTCTGCAGCTGTGCAGCCCCGGCGGCCGCGGAACTCACCTGCGTATGAATGGTGTTGTACCCGGCCAGCAGCTGCGAAGCCGCCGTCTCACTCACCTCCGACGCCACCGTCTTCGTCACCTGCGCGACGACCTGGTTGGCGATCGTGTGGGCGATGTAGTTGTTCGCGTCGTTGGTCAGCAGCTCCAGCTGCGCCTGACGCGGCGTGAAGTCCGCGGCCGACGCCAGGTCGGAGGAGAACGACTTCGGCAGCACGAGGGCGAACTCGTACTTCCCGTCCGACACCCCCGACGTCGCGTCCGCACGGTCGACCTCGTGCCAGTCAAAGCTCTTCGACTTCACGAGCTCGTCCGCGACCTGCGGTCCGACGTTCAGTTTCTCGCCGGTGGCCAGCGTCGTACCCGCGTCCTCGACGACGACCGCGGTCGGGATCTTGTCCAGCCGGCCGTACGGATCGTGGTTCGCGTAGAGGTACAAGCCGCCGTACAGCACCGGCACCAGCAGTAGCGCGACCACGGCCAGTTTGGGCAGGCGTCCGGCGGTGAGACGCCGCAACTCACTCAGGGCCATCCGCAGCGCGGTCACGCCTCTGTCTCCTCTACGTCTGATTCTTCGTCGATCGGTGTCACGGGCTCCACTGGAGCGACCGGAGCGACCTGTACTGGGTCAGGCTGGTCCGTCTCGCCCATCCGGGCCGCCTTGACGTCCAGCAGTCGCGCTGAAGCGTCAGCACACGTGATGATGACGCCGTACCCCTGCGCGGCCAGATCGCGCCCCAGCTCGTACCAACTATGCGGATCACCACCATGTCGGTCCGGCATGGTCAGAATGACCACCTGTACGTCGGGACGCGCCACGGTCAGCTCCGCGAGCAGTCTGGTGCGTACGACGACCGGTAGGTGCTCGAATCGCTTGCCGGCGTGCTCAGCCGCGTCTTGCTCGTCCAGCCACTCCAGAACGGCCTTTCGACCTGCCTTGCGGCCAGCGATCGCCAGCTCCTCGCCCACAACCGTCTGGACCGGCAGCGCGTCGTCCGGCTCGGTAATGCCCGGTGCGTCGACCACTGCGACCCGTCGGCGGAGCAGAGCCGGATCTGCCTTCCCGTCGAGCTTGACGGTCCCGGTGTCCGGCTTGAGTCGCCCGGACAGACCCAGTGCCGCCGCCACGTGCCCAGCGCCCGGGTACCCAGTCAGCAGCACCACCTGGTGGTCCGCGACCGACACCGACGTGGCATGCAGCATCGGCGCGTGCGGACCCCGCACACTGATCCTGGTGGCCTCGAGCTCCATCCTGCATCCCCGTTCAATACGGTTGTGTATTCAATACAAGACTGTATCCTACTCTTATGGAAACGCCCAAGCGCCGCCGCTCCAACACCCGGGCCCGTCTGCTCGAAGGAGCCCTGGAGGTGTTCGCCGAGCGCGGTTTCCACGGTGCGTCGGTGGAGGACATCTGTGAGCGGGCCGGGTTCACCCGCGGCGCCTTCTACTCGAACTTCGCGTCCAAGGACGAGTTGGTCCTCGCGCTCTTCCAGGCCACGACGGACCGCCTCCTGGAGCAGATCGAGGCGCTGCTACCCGAGCTGGCGAACCAGCCCGGCTCCCTCCTGGACGCCGTACTCGGGCTGCTCGACGAGACCGCGCCGGACCAGCGCCAGTGGCACCTGATCTCTACCGAGTTCACGCTGCACGCACTGCGCGACCCGGACGCCGCGAAGGCGCTGAACAAGCAGCGCGCGATGTTCCGCGACAGCCTGACCAAGCTGGTCGAGCAGATCACCACGACCAGCCAGCTAACGCTCACCGTGCCCGCAGAGCAGTTCGTCCGACTGGTGATGGCCGTACACGAGGGCGCCAGATCACAGAGCCTCCTCGAACCGCGCAAGGTCCCAGCCGGCTCTCTGGAGCACACCTTCCTGCCAATGGTGCTGGAGGCTGTGACGTCCTCCCCCGGTAATTAGGAGGGGAAGCGCGCCACTCGGCGCAGTACGGCGTCCGCGCCCGGAGTGGCCGGGTGGCTGAGCAGGTCGGCGAGCGTCGTCGTAGGTGTGGCGGACCAGCGGCTGCGAAAGTCCACGTAGAGCGCAGTCAACTGCTGCGCGGCGGCCTCGGGCAGTCCGAACGTTCCGGTGAGGTAGACGACGAACTCGTCGTCGGTGACCGCGCGGAACGGCACGCCGGCCAGGTCGGCCAGCTTGTCCCATCCGATCGCGTCCGGACCAGTCAGCTCCACGACTGCGCTGTCCAGGTCTGTGCTCAGCACGACCGCGGCGGACGCCTCGGCAAGATCCGTGAGTGCAGCCGGGGTGACCGAGGCGCCGTTCGCGGGCGCCACCAGCTCGCCGGTCTTCCGGCCCCAGGCGACGTCCCGCGCGAGCGCGTCGGGCAGTCCCGCGGCCAGTCGCACGATCGTCCAGCTCGGTCCGGCGGCCCGTACGGCGGCTTCGAGCTCGCGGTAATCCTGGACGGTCGGCATCGTTGCTCGCTCCAGATCGGGCCAGCTGGTCAGAACGATCCGGCGTACTCCGGCCTCGGCTGCGGCACCGATCGCGGCGGTCACGCGCCGACGACGCGCCGACGGGTCGGTGCCGAAGAACGTCGCGTTCACCAGGATCGTCTCGACTCCGGCCAGAGATGCCCGGAGAGTCGCCGGGTCGTCGAAGTCGCCCGGCCGATAGTCGACCCCGGGCACCGGCTGGGCCTTCGAGGGCTCGCGCACCGTCGCGACGACGGGCTGATCGGTCAGTGTTTTCAGGTGGGAGACGACGGCCGAGCCGAACTCGCCGTGGCCGCCGGTGATCGCGAACACCATTCCGGGCTCCTAGACTAAGCGGGGTCATCGCCCCGGTAAATATACGGGGCGCACGCCCCGGTTAGCAAGGAGGACAGCAGTGAGCCCACGGGCACCGCGCGCCGACGCGCTCCGCAACCGTGCCCGCATCCTCGCCGCGGCCCGCGACGCGTTCGCCCGGGACGGCCTGGACGTCCCGCTCGATACGGTCGCCGAGCGGGCCGGGGTCGGTGCGGGGACGGTGCACCGGCACTTTCCGACCAAGGAGGCGCTGGTCGGTGCGGTGATCGCCGATCGGCTCGAGCAGCTGGCCGACCGCGCGACGCTCCTCGGCGAGCAACCCGAGGACTTCTTCGCGTTCCTGGGTGAGCTGGTCGAGTCCGGCCGCGACAACCTGGCGCTCTCCGCCGCCCTCGGCGGCACCTTGGGGGCTGATGGCGCCGCCTTCGCCGAGCGGCTGTCCAGCGCCTTTGCGTCGTTGCTCGCCAAGGCGCAGAGCTCCGGCGTTGTCCGGCAGGACGTCACCGCCGCCGAGATCCACGCAATCCTCGCCGGCGTACTCGCCACCGAAAGCCGCCTGCCACCAAAGCGCCGAGGCCTCGGCCTCGAGATCGCGATCGCCGGACTGCGCGCTAGCCGACCTTCACGTTGACGGTGTGGAGGCCGGTCGAGCCGTTCGGGGCCGGTGGTGCGGACGACTCGACCTGTGGGTTTCCCTTGTCGTCAGTCGCCCGTACCTGCAAGACATGTGTGCCGCGTGGCGCGTCCCAGGTCCAGTGCCACTGCCGCCAGGTGTCGATCGACGCGTCCGTCGCCAGTGTCGCCTGTTGCCATTGGCCACCATCGACGCGGACCTCGACCTTGGACACGCCGACATGCTGGTCCCACGCCACCCCGGCCACAGTCACCGGCCCAGGCTCCACCTTCTTGCCGCCTGGTACGTCGATCCGCGACGACAACTTGATCGGCCCGAGCGCCGACCAGCCGCGCGGCGTCCAGTAGCCCTCGAACTGGTCGAACCGAGTCACCTCGATATCCACCAGCCACTTCGTCGCCGACACATAGCCATACAGCCCGGGTACGACGATGCGCACCGGGAACCCGTGCTCCACCGGCAACGGCTGTCCGTTCATCGCGAACGCGAGCATCGCCTGCCGACCGTCGAGCAGCGTCGGGAGCGGCGTACCTGCGGTGAACCCGTCCTTCGACATCGACTGGATCGCGTCCGCGTCCTTGGACGGGCCAGCCTCCTCGAGCAGGTCCTTCAGAACGACGCCGGACCAGAGCGCGTTCCCGATCAGGTCGCCGCCGACCTCGTTGCTCACACAGGTCAGCGTGACCCACTTATGCACGACCGGCCGCTTCAGCAAGTCGTCGAACGTCAGTTCGATCTCGTGGTCGACCATGCCGTGGATGCGCAGCTTCCAGTCCGCGGGCGCGATCTGCGGCACCGAGAGCGCAGTGTCGATCCGGTAGAAGTCGTCGTTCGGCGTGGCCCACGGTACGGCGCCGTTCGCCTGGACGCCGGCCGGCGGGTTGAGGCTCGGAGGCTTCGGAAGCTGGAGCTTGTTGCGGGCGTCGGCGACCGCGGCGCGGTTCCCGCCGACGACCCTGCCGAGCAGGGCAGCCGCTGCCGAGCCGAGCGCAACCCCGCCCGAGAGCTGCAGAAACCCGCGGCGGCTGACTGCGTCGTCCGGAAAGTTCAGAAGCGGTTCGAGTCGTCGGCTGAACAGCCGCAGGATGATCAGCGCGGTGATCCCGGCCATCGCGGACGGGAGGAACCCGGTCTGCCCAGAGTCGGCGCGGGTGAGTGCTGCTGCGACCGCGGCGCCGGTGAGCGCGACTGTGATCAGAGCACCGGCCCAATACCGCCGTACGGCGAGAACCCCGCCGACCGCGGCCAGGGCGACCACGACGATCACGATGCCGGTCCGGAGCGCGGTCTTGTCGTGGGTGCCGAACCAGGAGATCGCGAGATCCTTCAGCCACGGCGGCACCCGGTCGATGAACGCCGACCCGATCGCCACCACGGGCGTCTGCGGAGTGCCGAGGAATCCGGCCGCCACACTGCCGACCGCGAGACCGGCGAGGGCCGCGAGTACGCCGCCCACCGCTCCTCGCCATCGAAATCCGCCAGGAGCCTTTGGGTCAGCTTGTTGCTTCACTTCTCAACAATTGCGCGGCGGGGCGCCCGACACCAGCCGGACGCCCCATTCGTTAGTCGCGGGTAATGCTTGGCAGGGTGTTCAGATCCGGTCGGGTGTGATCGGGCCGAGCCCGGGCCGGCCGTTCGGCCAGCGGCGGGCGTTGTCCCGGACCCGTCGAAGCTTGCCGAGGACGATGTCTCGGTCGTCTGCCAGCTGGGACATCCAGAGGCTGTCGATCTCGAGCAGGTGGTCCGGCAGTGCTTCGCGCAACCGGCGCCTTCCCTCCTCGGTCAGGACGGCGAACGAGCCGCGGGCATCGTCGGGACAGGGCTCCCGGCGGACCAGTCCGAGGTTCTCGGCACGGTCGACCAGCCGGGTGATGCCGCCAGTGGTGACGGTCAACTCCCGGGCGAGCGAGGTGAGACGCTGTTTCTCGCCGTGGCTGCGGGCAAGCCGCAGCAACAGTTCGAACATTGCCATTTGCAGTCCACTGCGCTTCAAGGAATGGCGCATCAGGTGATCCAGTTCGGCTGCTGCTTCTCGCAGCAGGCCGTAGGCCGTCAGCACGTCGCTTTCCCAGGGTTCGGCGGCGCGAGTGGGTTCTGCATCGGCGAGCGCTAGGGGCGAGCAAAGCGAAGGCGCGATGGTCATGCGCGGACTCTATTAGCTGACTAGGTCACTTCGCTACACGGGGTGACCTTTCGGCTACAGATCGACCGGCAAACGCAAGAACCTTGAGCGTAACGAACCATCTGGTCTAGCGCGGAGTTCTTCCACCTGCGCCAGACATTCCTCCCTGTGGATAACTTCCGCGGGCCTACCGCGATTTTTGCCACCCTTGACCCGTGAGGTTGTCGACCAACGGATCGGGGAGTCAGATGAGCAACGACACGGAAGAGAAGTCGCCGTACGGCGCTGGTTTTATCGCGGCCTGCATCGTCGTCGGCGCCGTCCTGCTGTGCGGCCTCCTGATCCTCGTCACCGGCTCGGGCTCCTCCGGGAGCGCAACGGCAAGCGCCCAGCAGCCGCCCGATCCTGCTCCGGTAGCCCGGGCGGAGAACGATCCGGCCACTCCTGTCAGTACCGTCGATCGGGCGCAGGCTGGTGGTTGCGGCCTCCCGGCCGGTGACCAGGCGGTTCCCGACAGGGCCCCTTCGGTGGACAGCTGGGAGGTCAGTCGACGGATCGTCGTACCGCGATCGTCGGCGTACGGCCCACGGACAACCGACACCGACGGTTTCCGGCATTGCTTCGCCCACTCGCCGACCGGCGCGCTGTACGCCGCGTACAGCGCGATAGCGGCGATTGCCGACCAGAGCAAGGTCGTCCCCACCGCCCGAAAACTGATGATCCCCGGGGCGGCGACCGACAGCCTGATCCAGGAGCTCACCATTCAGCAGACCTCGACGGAATCGTCCTCGATCCAACCGGTCGGCTACCGGGTCGTCGACGCCGGGCCGGAGCGGGTGACCGTCATGCTCGCCTTCCCGGTCGAGTCCGTGTACATGAGCGCCACGCTGACCCTCGTTTGGTACCAGGGCGACTGGCGGATCCAGCCGCCGGCACCCGGGCAAGCTGTCGGAGCGCCCTTCGCTCAGCACCGTGATCTGGCCGATTTCGTGAACTGGAGTGGTGTCTGATGTGCGGACCAATGGACATGAAGTGCCACGTGGTGGACGCCGTCCAGTCGCTCACCAACGGGTGGTTCCAGAATGCCAACAAGATGTCAGCGGACTTCTTCTCGACCGCTCTGAACTCGCTGGCGACCTTCTGGGTCAAGCCGAAGACACCGGTCGCGCTCGCCACCCCGAACGATGACGGCACGTGGACGAACAGCGGCACCGTTCAGTTCGTCCATGACAAGACCCTTGCGCTGACGCTGACCATCTTCTCGCTCGCGATCGTCATCGCCGGCCTGCGGATGGCCTGGGAGCGACGGGCAAGGCCACTCCAGGAGCTGCTCAAGGCAATGCTGACCTTCGTCGTTGTCTGTGGTTGCGGCACGGCGGCAGTGCAGGTCATGGTCGAGTGGTCGGACGCATTCTCCGTGGACGTCGTCACTTCCGCGCTCGGCGGTGACTCCTTTTCGACAGCGGTCATGAACCTGATGAGCGCTCAGAACGACCGCGGCTCGACCGCCGGCATCACCTCGTACGTCATGCTGATTCTGCTCGCGCAGATGGCGACCTTCGCCTCGCTGATCCAGATCGTGCTGATGCTCATTCGATCGGCCATGCTGGTCATTCTGGGCGCAACGCTGCCGCTGGCGGCCGCGGCGACCAACACCGAGGTCGGCAAGGCCTGGTTCAAGAAGTACTGCGCCTGGACCCTGGGCTTCATCGCCTACAAGCCCGCGGCTGCTCTCATCTACGCGGCGGCGATCAAGCTGAAGGACGAGGACATGCTCGGTTCAGGGAGCGGTCTGACGCAGTCCCTGACCGCCTTGATGATGATGATGCTCGCGATTCTCGCCATGCCGGCGCTGCTGCGCTTCGCGGTGCCGGTCACCGCGGCGGTCGGCGGCGGCTCGGCCGGGATGGGTGCGGTGGGTCCCGATGTCGGCGGCATGGCGACCGGGGCGCTCAACGTCGGCTCATCCGGCGGCGGCCGGGGCGTCGGTGGCGGGAGTGGGGGCGGTGGCGGGGCTGCGGCGACGTCCGGCGGTGGTCCTTCGGGTGCGGGCGGTGGGGCAGCCACTGGCGCGAAGATGGCAGGTGGCGCGGCGTTAGGCCCGGTAGGCATTGCCGCGACTGCCGCTCGGAAGGCGGCCGGAGCGTTCGCGGGGGCGGCGTCACACTCGGCCGGTGAGTCGGGTGGCGGAGGCGGCTCCGGCTCATTCGCGCCGCGACCAAGCGGTGGCGGGGGTGGCGGACGATCGACTGGTGGAGGCTCCGGGGGCGGCCGCCCGAAGTCGGCCGGCTCATCGAGCTCCGGCTCCGGAGGCAAAACACCGGCTGGCGCTGGAGTCGGAGGAGGTACCGGCGGCCCCTCCGGCAACTGGTAACAGCTCCAGCCTCCTCAGATGAAAGCATGAGGAGCATGCAGCTGGATCGGATCGCGCTTGTCTCTGATGTGCACGGGAATCTGACGGCGCTGGAGGCGGTGCTGGCGGATATCTCGAGTCGGGGGATTCGGCGGATCTTCAACCTTGGGGACTACGTCGGGAAGGGTCCGCGGGGCAGCGCGGTGGTGGATCGGTGCCGCGAGGTCTGTGAGGTGAACCTGCTCGGGAACTGGGACGACTACCTGCCCGACCCGGATCGCCAGGAGGATCGCGAGGGGCTGCGGTGGTGGAAGAGCGAGTTGCGCGAGGAGCAGTGGGGCTGGCTGCGGGGGCTTCCGTTCTCGCATGACTTCGTGATGAGCGGGCGGCAGGTCCGCTTGTTCCATGCCTCATCGACGAGCGTTCACCGGCGGATCTCGTTCGATCACGACGAGACGGAGTACCTCAGCTTCTTCGAGAACACACCGGCCACCGGGGACGGCCCGGCGCCATCGGTTGTCGGGTACGCCGACATCCACGACCCGTACTTCGAGGAGTCCCTGGGGCGGACCCTGTTCAACACGGGCTCGGTCGGCAACAGCCTCGGCGACCCGACGCCGGTCTACGTGATCCTCGAAGGTGTCCTCGACTCACCTGAGCCCGCACCATTCTCGATCCAGTTCGTCCGCGTGCCGTACGACGCCCATGCCGAACTGGCCGTCGCCCGCGAGCTCGGGATGCCCGAACTCGACGGCTACGAGGCCGAGATCCTCCACGGCGTCTACCGCACCGACCTCTACAAGAACACCCAGTACGGCTACCACCGAACCCCTCCGTCCCCAGGTTTGTCCACACCTGTGGACTAGATGCCATCAGCAACCATGTGGTGGTTGTTCAGCTGATCGTCACTTGACGAGGAGGGCTTCGGATCCCACGGGGTGGTAGCCGGCGGCCAGGAAGGCTCGTAGTGAGGCGGCGTTGCCAGGGGTGATCTGGGCCCAGATCGAGGCGTCGGGCGGGATCAAGGCGCGCGCGGCGCGGGCGAGTCTGCGACCGTGGCCCTGGCCGCGGATGTCGTCGGGGAGCTCGATGGCGCATTCCAGGCGGTTGGCCAGGCCGTGGCCGGTGATGACGAGGGAGCCGTGGATGTCGCCGTACACGCGGACGTCGGTCCGGTACTCCAGCGCCCGCTCGACCCGCGGGTGCTCGTGGTCGCTGAGGACGGTGAGGCCCTTGATCGCGGCCGCGCGTTTGGCGGGGTCGGTGATGGACGGGCCAAGCATCATCGCGTCGATCGAGCTGACGCGGCGGCCGGTCAGCTCGGCGAGCGCGGTAAGGAACGGCGGGTTGGTCGGCGCGGCCAGGTCGCCGGCCGGTACGCGTTCGGCGACCCATTCGGGGCTGACGTCCGCGGCGATCACGATGTGGCCGGTGAACGCGACCACCGCGGCCTCACGCTCCGACGGTGCTGGTACGACGCTGATGCCGAGGTCCGGGGCCGGGAAGAGGCCGCGTTCGACGCCGCGCAGAATGTCAGCAAGAGTTCTCATCACGAGCATTGTCGCGGAGATCCCGCGTCACGCTCAGACGCCACGGTGCCCAACGGGTCGACGCCACCGCGATCTTCCCCAGCGGGTCCGCGGGTGGAGACGCGCCTGAGGAGGCAGCACGATGCGGAAACCGCAGCTGGTGAAGGCCAAGGGTTTGCCCGACCGGGTGACGATCTACGAGGTCGGCCCGCGTGACGGGCTACAGAACGAGTCGGCGATCGTCGACGTCGCGGTCAAGGCCGAGTTCATCCGGCGGCTGGTCGACGCCGGCCTGACCACGATCGAGACGACGAGCTTCGTCCACCCGAAGTGGGTCCCGCAGCTCGCCGACGCCGCTGAGTTGCTCGACCAGCTGGAGCTCCCCGACGAGGTCCGCGCCCCGGTCCTGGTCCCGAACGAGCGCGGCCTCGACCGTGCCCTCGCGGCGGGCGTACGCGAGATCGCGATCTTCGCAAGCGCGACCGAAACCTTCGCGGCGAAGAACCTCAACTCCACCCTCGATGACCAGTTCGCGATGTTCACGCCGACGATCCAACGGGCGCTCGCCGAAGGACTGACAGTCCGCGGGTACGTGTCGATGTGTTACGGCGACCCTTGGGAGGGCGACGTACCGATCGACCAAGTGGTCAAGGTCGGGGCGAGACTGGTCGACCTCGGGTGCCACGAGCTGTCGCTGGGCGACACGATCGGTGTGGCGACGCCGGGTCAGGTGAGCACGCTGATCGCCGGGTTCGATGCTGCTGGGGTGGGCGTCGACAAGCTGGCCGTGCACTTCCACGACACGTATGGCCAGGCGCTCGCCAACACACTCACCGCGCTGCGTGACGGGATCACGACAGTCGACAGCTCGGCCGGCGGTCTGGGCGGATGCCCGTACGCCGAGAGCGCGACAGGCAACCTCGCCACCGAGGATCTCCTCTGGCAGCTCGACGGCCTCGGCATCGAGACCGGCGTCGACCTGGAGGCGCTGGTCACGACAAGCGCCTGGATGGCCGAACAACTAGGCAAGCCATCACCGAGCCGAGTAGTCCAAGCCCTCGCCGGCTGACGCTACCCCTCGCCCCTGTCCTTTCCGCTTCAAGTTTATTCGGCTTCGCCTCACCCGAGACGCAGGTATCCACACGCACCTCGCGCGGCGAACATGCCTGGCGGCGCCAGTTGAGGGAGGTGCCACGTTGTGCACCGGAGGCGCACCGTTGGGTGGTTGGGGTGCGGATCTGGTGCACAAAGTGGGCCGGAGCCGGCCGCCGGCGGAGCCAGGTGGGTGCGCGAGGCGAGAGCGTGACGGGGTGCGCGAGGCGGGCGGCCGGGTGGGAGGGGCAGTGTTCGCTGGCGGCAGGGGAAACTGTCGGTGGGGTGGGTCACGATGGTGGGGTGAGTGCGCAGCGGGTTGAGCTTGGGGAGTTTTTGAAGGCGCGGCGCGCGCGGGTGGCTCCTGGGGACGTGGGGCTGCCGGCGGGTGGGCGCCGGCGGACGCCTGGGTTGCGGCGGGAGGAGTTGGCGCAGCTCGCGGGGGTTGGCGTGACTTGGTACACGTGGCTCGAGCAAGGGCGGCCGATCAACGCGAGTGGGCAGGTGCTGGACGCGGTTGCGACGACGCTCGGGCTCACCCCGGTCGAGCGGGAACACCTGTACCGCCTGGCCGAGGCGACCCCGGTCCGGCTTCCGTCGACGTCGGACTGCGCGAGTGAGGCGGTGTTCATCGAGATCGTCAACGCTCTCGATCCGCTGCCGGCGGTGATCACCAATACCCGGTTCGACATCATCCGCGCCAACCGTGCGTACAACGACCTGTTCCACGACTGGCACCAGCTGCCGTGCATCCACAAGAACCTGCTCTGGTGCGTCATCACCGAGCCGTCTGCCCGCGCCCAGTTGCTGAACTACGAGACCGAGGTCCCGTACCTGGTCGGTCGGCTCCGCTCGGCGTACGGCGAACACATCGGCGACCCGGACTGGGAGACCGACCTTGAGCGGCTGCGGGCGATCAGTCCCGAGTTCGCCCAGCTGTGGTCGCGGCATGAGGTTGCCGCGTGTACGCCGCGACTGCGCCGGATCCTCAACCCGGTCGCGGGCGAGCTGGACTTCACCGTCACCGAGCTCGCGGTCCCGGCGCACCCGGACCTGGTCCTGTTCGTCGAGACCCCGGCGAACGAGGACACTCGCACCAAGCTCCCGCTCACCCGCAGGCAGCCGGCCGACCAGTCAGCGTGACCGCGGGGGTCACTGCTCGATGGAAGGACGGATCCGGCGCAGCAGGCTCTTGTCGGCGTACTGACCGACGCGGTACGTCGACCAACCGTCGACGCCGGCGCCGACCGCACCACCGAGCAGCGGAATGCGGCGGGTGATCGTGAGGGCCATCTTCTTGCCGCTGATCCGCGCGATCAGCTCGGCGACGACTTCACCGGAGACCTGACGGTCGAGCTCAGGGTCGAACACCGGAGCGGTCGCGATGGCGATCGGAGACGTCGGCAGGCTCGACTTCTTCAGCCGGTCGGCGACGCCGTCCTCGCCGAGCAGGCAGGTGATGACGGCGGTACGAACGCGTGGATCGCCCAGGTCGTATCCGCGAAGGTGCGCGATCGCGGCCACCATCCGGGCCTGGACGATCGCGATGCCGGTCAGGTTCGCGGGCAGGGCGACCGGGAGGGTGACGAGGCCGCCGAGGCCGGTGGCGAATCCTTGCACGCCGGCCAGCCGGATGTGCTGGTCGATCACGGCCTCGATCGCGAGCTGTGGGTCGCCGCCGCACCGGGCCAGCTTGTTGTCGGCGATCCGTTCCGCGCCCGGGAACCGCTGGTACCCGTCGATGGCGATCTCGAGGATCTGGCGCAACACACCGCCCGCAGCCGTCGGCGCAAGTCGCTGGGCGGCGGGCGCGAGACTATTGGCAACGAACCTGGCTACTCCGGCCACGGTGCTCCTTCCCGCCCGACCCCACGCGTAGAACCCGGACGTGCTTCAACTGTACGTGGCTTCCCGGCCCCCGCCACTCGGGGCAAACCCTTGGTGTCCCCGGACCTCCGGCCCATCACAACTGCGTCCGTTCCAAGCGTCCACGCGTGACCGAGCCGCCGCTGAGCGCATTGTGATGGCGTGGCGGTCCGTGGGGGTGGGGATGGGTGAAGATGGGGGTGTGCCTGTCGAGCCTGCTCCATCTATGTGGGAGTTTCCGCCGGTTGGGGTGGCGGGGGCGAGTGATGTGGTTGCGGGTGGGGCGGACCTGGAGCCCGGCACCGTGCTGGCGGCGTACCGGCGCGGTCTGTTCCCGATGCCGGACCATCGCGGCTCGATCCTGTGGTGGTCGCCGGTCGATCGGGGCGTGATCGACGTCGCCGGCTACAACCCGTCGCGGTCGTTGCGGCGGGCGCGGGCGAAGTTCGAGATTCGGGTCAACACCGCGTTCGACCAGGTGATTCGCGCCTGTGCGGACCCGCGCCGCCCAGGGTCATGGATCGACCGGGACGTCATCGCGTCGTACACCGAGCTGCATCGGCTCGGTTGGGTGCATTCGGTCGAGGCCTGGGACGGCGATGAGTTGGCAGGCGGGCTGTACGGCGTTGCGATCGGCGGACTGTTCGCCGGTGAGTCGATGTTCCATCACAAGACCGACGGCTCGAAGGCGGCCGTTGCCGGGACGATCGAGTTGCTGAACGATGAGTACGCCGCCGACCGGGTGTTCGACATCCAGTGGGTCACCGACCACCTGGCAACCCTCGGCGCGGTCTCGATCCCTCGGGAAACCTATGTACGCCGAACCTCGCGCGCCGTCGATCTCCCACTCCCGAAAGCTTTCAGCTGAGCTCCAACGAAGAAAGCTTTCAGCTGAGCCCGACGAAGGCCGCCATCTGCCGTGAGGCCGAGGCGAAGAACTCGTCCGCCGGATCCATCGACCCGACCAGCTGACCGAACAGCTCGAAGCTGATCATCCCGAACAGCTGCGTCCACACGATCACCGTCCGCACCAACACCGCCAGCGGAACGTCCGGCGCCAACGCGACCAGCACCTCTGCCTGCTGCGCCACCAGACCCGACGGCTCCGGCGCGTCGGCCGGGACGACCAGCCGCCCCGAAAGCTGAGCCCGCTGCAACAGCCCAAGCAGCAGCACCGGAACACGGATCGCCGGCTCAACGGTCGTCTGCGGCGCCTTGTACCCACTGATCGGCGACCCGTAGATCAGCGCGTACTCGTGCGGATGAGCGCGCGCCCAATCCCGGACCGCCGCATAGATCGCCAGCCACTCATCGACCAGATCGTCGCCGCCGGCAGCCGCCTCGGCCGCCGAACCGAGCGCGTCGTACGCGTCGATGATCAGCGCGGTCAGCAGCTCGTCGCGACTCGGGAAGTACCGGTACAGCGCCGACGAGACCATCCCGAGCTCCCGGGAGACCGCGCGCAACGAGAGCGCCTCGGCTCCGACAGTCGCGAGCTGCCGGCGCGCGGCGCTCTTGATCTCCTCGGTCAGCTCGGCCCGGGCTCGGTCACGGGCAGTACGTCCGGCGTTCATAGAGCCAGTGTGCCACAGAAACGAGAGCACTGCTCTTGACAGTGAGCAGCGATCTGATATTCACTGATCTCAACAGAGAGCACCGCTCTCGCAAAGCCGAAGGAATCGCCGCCATGACCGAGTACAAGCAGACCTACGACAGCAAGCGCGTCATCACCGCGAACGAGGGCAGCATGCGGGTCTTCAACAAGATCGTCGCCCGGATGACGAAGCTCGGTCTGAGCCTGATGGGCAGCCGGGTGCTCTCGGTCCAGGGCCGCAAGTCCGGCGAATGGCGCAGTACGCCGGTCAACCTGCTGGTGATCGACGGTCAGCGCTACCTGGTCGCCCCGCGCGGCCACACCCAGTGGGTGAAGAACCTGCGGGCCAGCGGCACGGGCCGGCTGCAGCTCGGCGGCAAGGTCGAGACGTTCCACGCCGAGGAGCTCGCCGACGCGGACAAGCTGCCGGCGCTGCGGCTGTACCTGAAGAAGTGGGCCTGGGAGGTCGGCGCATTCTTCGGCGGCGACGTCTCGAAGACCTCCCCCGACGAGGTCCTCCACCACATCGCCCCCGGAGTCCCGGTCTTCAAGATCAACGCCTGAAGGATCGACTAGTGATAGGCGGCCGCCTGGATCCGGTACAGGTCGGCGTAGTGCCCGTCGAGGGCCATGAGCTCCTCATGCGTCCCGGTCTCGACCACGTGCGCACCGTCGAGTACGACGATCCGATCGGCCATCCGCACGGTCGAGAACCGGTGTGAGACCAGGATCGTGATCCGGCCGTCCGTACTCTCCTTGGCCGCCGCCGCGTACCGCTCGAACAAGGCATGCTCGGTCTCGGCGTCCAGCGCGGCGGTCGGCTCGTCGAGCACCAGCAGGAGCGGCCGGTCCCGCATGAAGCCACGCGCCAACGCCAGCTTCTGCCACTGCCCGAAGCTGACCTCCGCACCATCCGGCCAAGTCGATCCGAGTTGCGTGTCCAGCCCAGACTCGAGCCGCTCCAGAACGTCCTCCGCTCCAGCCCGTCCAACAGCGGTCGTGACAGCCGGTACGTCGTCCAGCCGCGGAAGATCACCGAGTCCGACACTGTGCCCGGCCCGGAACTCGAACCGGAAGAAGTCCTGGAACGCACCCGCGATCTTGAGCCGCCACGCCTCCGCCGGTATGCGGTCCAGAGGCGTGTCGTCCAGCAGGATGCGTCCGCCGGTCGGCTCGTACAGCTTGCAGATCAGCTTCACCAGAGTGGACTTGCCCGCCCCGTTCTCACCGACGACCGCGATCACCTTGCCGGCCGGCAGATGCAGGTCGACGTCGTCCAACGCCAGCCGATCGGACCCGGCGTACGCGAAAGACACGTGCTCCAACCGGATGCCGTCCGTGAGTCGATCGGGTGCGGGCAGATCGGCCGTGGTGTCGAACGAGGCTGCGTAGTTCTCCAGCCAGACCAGCCGTCGCGACCCGTCCAGCCAGATCCCTCGCAGGAAGCCGATCTCGCCGACAGTTGCGCCGATGTACGACGACAATCGCGCACCGGCCGCCAGGATCAACAGCACGTTGCCGACCGAGCCGTGTAGCCCGGTCGCGACGTACAACACCGCACCGACGTACGCCGCTCCGAACACTGCCCAGGCGGCCGAGTGCCACGCGGCACTGGTCCATCGGGCGGCCGCGATCGGCTTGTACCACTGCTCCCATTCGCTGCGACGGTTCACCACGAGGTCACGCCCGATGCCGATGACGCGAACCTCTTTGCCGGGAGCGGGCGTGGTGGCCGTCTTGAACAGATGGTCGGCCAGTCGGCTGTGAGCGGCGTACTGCTCCTCGATCCGACGCTCGACGCCCGGCCGCCAACTGGAGCTGAGGACCGTGGGCAGCGCGAACACCAGCAGGAACGCGAGCAACGGATTGATCGACATCAGCAGGGCAACTGTCACACCGAGCCGCAGGATCCAGCCGCAGGTCGAGAAGAGCGACATGTACATGTGATCGAGCACGAACACCTGTTTGCGCAGTACCGAAAGGCGATCCAGGTAGTCGCGGCGTTCATGGTGCTCGACCGTGGCGACGGACGCCTGCAGTCGGGCGACATGGGCCTCGAGCATGATCGTGACGCGATCCCGGAACCGCCGGGAGATCCGGGTCGACAACGTCCGCAGGAGCCAGGTCGCGGTCACGGACAGCGCGAGTCCGCCCGCGGCCAGCAACGCCGCACGCCGGTCGTGGTGCAGCACTCCGTCGGCGAGGATCTTGAGCCACAACGCGAGCAGGGCATCCGGTACTGCGGCCAGCAGGGTCATCACGAACGCGGCGACGAGCAGCCACGGCTCATGTTGGTAGCCGAGCTTGCAGAGTCGCCACATCGCGGGAAGTGCCCGGGGGAGATCGTCAGAGCGTGTCATAGCTGAGCCCTTCCTCGTCGACCTCGGCCGTGAATCGCTGCGCCTGCAGGTCGAACATCGTCCGGTACCGCCCACCGAGCGCCATCAGCTCGTCGTGGCTGCCGAGCTCGACGACATGACCGTCCTCCAACACGCAGATCCGGTCGGCGTGCCTGACGGTCGAGAACCGGTGCGAGATGAGGATCGTGGTGACGTCGCGGGTCGCGGTCAGGATCCGGTCGAAGATCGCCGCCTCGCCGCGGACGTCCAGTTGGGCCGTCGGTTCGTCGAGCAGCACGAGACCCGCGCCCTGCCGGACCGCGCACAGCGCCCGCGCCAACGCGACGCGCTGCCACTGACCGCCGGACAGATCGGTGCCGTCGCCGTACCCCGTTGCGAGGCGGGTGTCGAGGTCAGCCAGATCCGCGGCGCCCGCGTCCGCGAGCGCGGCCCGGATGTCCGCCTCCGGAGCACCTGCGGGTGCGACGTTGTCCCGCAACGGAAGCTCGAGCTTGAGGAAGTCCTGGAAGACGGCGGCCACTCGCCCGCGCCAGGCGTCGACGTCGAGTTGTCGGAGGTCGCTGCCGTCCACGCGGATGGTCCCCGAGTCGGGGTCGTACAACCGGCAAAGCAGCTTGGCCAGCGTGGTCTTGCCCGCACCGTTCTGCCCGACGACGGCCAGCGACGAACCGGCCGGAATCTTCAGATCCAGCCCGTCGAAAACCGGCCGATCAGCATGTGGATAACGGAAACTCAGTCCCCGGATGTCGAGCTCGACAGCGCCTCCTGGAACTCTCAGGGTCCCAGGAGACAACGCACCGGCCGGCGCCATGGCCGGCTCCAATCGTTGTACGGCGGCAACCGGCGCGGCCGCACCGTCGAGCGCCCAGTTCAGCCCGCCGAACGCGATCATGCCGACACCGATCGCGACCTGGGCGAACACCACGAGCCGGTCGAGCTCCAGCCGACCGTCGATCGCCGCGGCACCCAGCGACCAGAACACGACACCGTTTGCGACGGCGATGATCAGCAGGCTCCAGATCATCGGGCGCTCCCGCAGCCGGGTCGCGGCGTACTGCAACTCGAACAGCCGGCGACGCCGCTCGGTGAAGCGCTGCACAGTCCAGTCGGCGAGGCCGAACAGCCGCAGCTCCTTCGCCGGATCCGGGCCGACCGCCAACTCGTAGGCGTAATTCGCGTGCCGTTGCGCCGACCGGACCTCGGCGGTGTTCCGGTCCTTCCAGACGCCGCTCTCCCGCAGCAACCAGTGCGTCGCCGTCCAGGCGGCGACGAGTAGCAACGGCGCCCACCAGGTGTAACCGAACAGCACGATCGCCGACGCGAGACCGCCGACCAGTTCGACCAGGCTGCCCGCGACGAAGTCGACGTTCAGATACATCGGCGGACCGGTCTGCCCGTGATCGAACTCCCGGGCAACGGTCAGATCCTCGCTCAGACTCGGGTCTTCGAGGTGACCGATCCCTGGCGGTCCGACGCATGCTTCCGCGAGCTTGTCGTTCAGGTACGCCGACACTCGGCTGCCGAGGTTGGCGCTGACGGCCTGGTGCATCGGCGTGAGCACCTGCAGCAGGATGAACGTCGTACCCATCAAGGTCAGCGGCGCGGCCAGCGCAGTACTGTGCTGAACCGCGCCGATCAGCCAGCCCATCGCGATCGCGAAAACCGCGGGCAATACGCCGCGCGCCAGCAGAAGCACCCACCAGGTAGTGGCCAGCTTCGAATCCGCGCGCGGCAGCACGGCAAAGAACTGCCACTCGGGGCGACGATGCAGCCGATTCACCATCTGCTCACCATGGCACGCGCCACCGACGAAAATCTTGAACGTTTGCCGGATCGCACCAGAACCAAGGGATTAGGCCGCGTGCGAGATCACGATCTTGCCGAATCCGCCGCCGTCGAGGTAGTAGCGGAAAGCGGCAGGAGTCTCGTCGAACGGAAAGACTCGATCGATCACCGGGCGCAGATCGGCGGCGGCGATGGCCTCGTTCATCGACTGGAAGTGCGCCTTGTGTCCCAAGGCGATCGGGCGCAGCGTGACCGAGGAAGTGAACAGCAGACGCGCGTCGATCGGGTCAGCGCCACCGAGCGAGCCGACGAACGCGACCTCGCCGCCAGTCGCGGTGGCCCGCAATGACTCGTTCAGCGACCCGGCCACATCCACGACGTGGTCGACACCGCGGCCGTCGGTCAGTTCACGTACCTGCTTCGCCCAGTCGGGCGTCAGGTTGTGGTTGATGACCGCATCGGCGCCGAGCTCGGTCAGCCGCGCCGCCTTCTCGTCACTGCCGGCGGTCGCGATCACGCGAGCGCCGAGCAGCTTGGCGAACTGCAGCGCAAACAGCGACACTCCGCCCGACCCGAGGGTCAGTACGTGTTCGCCAGGCGCCAGACCTTGCCCGCCGACAAGAGCGTTCCACGCGGTCACAGCCACACACGGCAGGGTCGCCGCCTCTTCATACGTAAGCTGACCCGGGATCGGTACGACGCCGTCCTGATCGAGTACGGCGTACTCCGTCAGCAGACCGTCCAGTGAGCCGCCGAGCTGGTCGGCGTGCGCCAGATCGAAGCGGCCGTCGAACCACCGCTGGAACACGACCCCCATCACCCGATCGCCGACCTGGACCCGATCCACCTCCGCGCCCACCGCGACGACCTCACCGGCCCCGTCGGACGCAGCGATGATGTCGTCGGCGACCGGCAGCGGATAGCGCCCGCGCAGAATGTTCAGCTCCCGCGAACTGAGCGAGTTCGCCCAGATCCGCACCAACACCTCGGTCGGACCGGGCGCCGGCACCGGATGTTCCCGCAACCGCAGACTCTCAAGCCCACCGCCGTACTGAATGTGATAACTCTTCATCGTCTCCACCCCCCAACCGTGCGCCCACCCCCCACCCACCCTCAATTCCCGCCCAGGAATCAGGCCCTGCCGCCGGTTAGTCCTCGTCTGCGGCGGAGGTCAGCTCGGCCTCCAACTCGGCAACACTCGGCAGCGCGGACTGAAACTCCTCGGGGAGCGAGTTGTTGATCGCGCTCGTCCACTCCGCCACTCCGATCGGCGCCTTGAAGCCCTTCAGGGCGTACTCGGCGACGACCTGCTTCTTGTTCCGGCAGAGCAGCAGACCGATCGTCGGCTTGTCGCCGTCCTTCGCGAGTACGTCGTCGACCACAGCCATATAGAGGCCGAGCTGCCCGAGGAACGACGCGTCGAACTTGACGGCTTTGAGCTCGACAACCACGTAGCACCTGAGTTCGAGGTGGTAGAAGAGCAGGTCGCAGAAGAACTCCTCGCCCTCCAGCTCGAGCCGAACCTGCTGCCCGATGAACGCGAATCCTTGTCCGAGTTCGAGGAGGAACTTGCCGACGTGCTCCACCAGCTTCTTCTCCACCTCACGCTCGCGCCAGCCGTCGGTCGCGCCGAGGAAGTCGAACAGGTACGGGTCGCGGGTCGCCTGCTGAGCGAGGTCGGACTCGTCGGGCGGCATCGCTGTCGCGAAGTTGGTCACCGCCTTGCCGGCCCGCTGGTGGAACCGGCTCTCGATGTGCAACGCAAGTACATCCCGACTCCAACCGCGCTCGACCGCCGCGGCGGCGTACCAGGATCGCAACTCTGGGCTGCCGAGCTTCTCCAGCAGGGCGACGTGGTGACGCCACGGCAATTGTGCAATGCCGCGTTGCACAAATGAGGGATCCGGCCAGGCGGCCGCGAAGGCTCGCATGTACTTGAGGTTGCGAGGCGAGTAGCCGGTCACCCCGGGAAAGCGGGACTTGAGGTCAGTTGAGAGGCGGTCGATGACCTTGGCGCCCCAGCCTTCCTCGTTCTGGCGGTCGAGGATGTCGCGCCCGATCGACCAGTAGCTCGTCAGCATTTCTTGATTGGCGGCGGTGACGGCGCGTCGGTGACCGGTGGCGACGTGGTTGGAGACGCTGTCGAGCAGCTCGGGGTACCAGGCGGGGAGGGAGGATCGGGCCGGGGCGCTCTCGAAGCGCGGGGTCTTGTTGTTCATGTGCTCAGGCTGGCTGGCTCGACGTGTGCGACACGACGGCCTTCGTGGGGCTTCTCGGGGCAGATCGGGGCAGATTGGTTGGGGTGCCTGCGAAGATGGCTGGATGATTACGCCCGAGGAGTTGAACGCGGCACCCAAGGTGCTTTTGCATGACCACCTGGATGGGGGTCTTCGGCCTGAGACGGTGTTGGAGTTGGGGCGGGAGATCGGGCATGCGTTGCCGCGGGCGGATGCTGCCGAGCTTGGGGCGTGGTTTGTCGAGTCGGCGGATTCGGGGTCGTTGGAGCGGTATTTGGAGACGTTTGATCACACGGTTGCGGTGATGCAGACCGCTGAGGCGATCAAGCGGGTGGCTAGCGAGTGCGTTCAGGATCTGGCGGCGGACGGGGTGGTGTACGCCGAGATTCGGTACGCGCCCGAGCAGCACCTGAACAAGGGGCTGACGCTCGAGCAGGTTGTGGATGCGGTGCGTGAGGGGTTTGAGCACGGGATGGCGACTGCGGAGCGGCCGATCGTCGTACGGCAGTTGCTGACCGCGATGCGGCACCAGGCTCGCTCGATGGAGATCGCCGAGTTGTCGGTCAGGTACCGCGATGCGGGTGTGGTCGGGTTCGACATCGCCGGCGCGGAGGCCGGGTACCCGCCCACCCGTCACCTGGACGCGTTCGAGTACCTGCAGCGGGAGAACGCGCACTTCACCATCCACGCCGGCGAGGCGTTCGGGCTGCCGTCGATCTGGCAGGCGATCCAGTGGTGCGGCGCCGACCGGCTCGGGCACGGCGTACGGATCATCGACGACATCACGTACGACGAGGCCGGCGAGAAGGCTGAGCTCGGGCGGCTCGCGGCGTACGTCCGGGACCGGCGGATCCCGTTGGAGATGTGCCCGAGCTCCAACCTGCAGACCGGTGCGGCCGCGTCGATCGCCGAGCACCCGATCGGGCTGCTCGCCAAACTCCGCTTCCGGGTCACGGTCAACACCGACAACCGCCTGATGAGCGGTACGTCGATGAGCCGCGAGCTGGCCCTGCTCGCCGAGGCCTTCGGGTACGACCTCGCCGACCTCCGCTGGTTCGCGATCAACGCGATGAAGTCCGCCTTCCTCCCCTTCGACGAACGACTCGCGCTGATCGACAACGTCATCAAGCCTTGGTACGCCTCAAACTGAACGCTGGTAAGTCCTGAAAGCTCGCGTCGACAACCATCCGACGATCAACGTGAATGCCAGTAGATAGGCGCCATGCCGCCATACCGAGGACCAGTCGGGGTCAGCGGCCAGGGACTGGCGGGCTGCGATCGTGGCCCAGTCGACCGGGTTGTAGCGGGCGGCGACGTTCACCCAGTGCGGCGCCACCGACGGGTCGATCATGATCGACGACATGAAGGTCAGCGGCAGCGAAACGAACTGCGAGATGCCGATCAGAGCCTCCTGTTGCCGAGTGAGCAGCGCGACCGCGTTCGAGAGCGACCCGAAAGCGGTCCCGACCAGCATCGACGCGACGATCGTGACCAGATAACCGCCGACACCGCCGTCGTACCGCGCACCCGCCGCGAAGCCGATCGCGAACACCAGGATCGTCTGGATCAACGTCGTGGTCGCGTTGCTCAACAGTTGCCCGGCCATCAGCCCGCCGCGGCTGACCGGTGACGCGAGCAGCCGGTCCATCACGCCGCGCTCCATGTCCTGGATGAACGACGTACCGCTCCAGCCGCTGGTCATCAACGCGGTCATCATCACGATCCCCGGCGTCAGGAACGCGATGTACGACGAGTCGCCGAAGCCCGGGATGCGTACGACCCCTTGGAACAGCTGGCCGAACAGCAGCAGCCAGATCGCCGGCTGGATCAACGTGAACGCGATCAGCGCCGGCTGCCGGTACGACGCACGCGTCCACCGACCGAAGACGAGAGCTGTATGAGTGGACATCACGCGGCCTCCTCAGCGACCTTGAACGAACGACCGGTGTGCTGCAGATAGACATCGTCCAGCGACGGCCGCGACACCGTCACCGCGACGACCGGAATCGCCTTGTCCTCAAGGGCTCCCAGTACGGCGGGAACTGCGGTCGCACCGCGATCGACGCGTGCCCGCAGAGTGTTGCCCTCGACAACGATCTCGCCGATACCGGGCAACTGCTGCAGCAAGGTGCGGACCGACCCGTCGAGGTCGGCGTCGACCAGCTCGACCTGCACGGAGTCGCCGCGCAACGCGGACTTCAGCGCCTCCGGGGTGCCCTCGGCAACGATCTTGCCGTGGTCGACGATCGCCAGCTGACCGGCCAGCCGGTCGGCCTCCTCCAGGTAGTGCGTGGTGAGCAGAACGGTCAGGCCTTCCTGGCCGGACAGCCGGATGACCTCGTTCCACAGGTCGGCGCGTGCCTCCGGGTCGAGACCGGTCGTGGGCTCATCGAGGAACAGCACGCGAGGCCGGTGGACCAGACCGAGTGCGACGTCCAGCTTGCGCTGCATGCCGCCGGAGTACGTCTTGACCGCTCGGCTGCCGTGGTCGGCCAGGCCGAACCGCTCCAGCAGCTCGCCAGCCCGGCGTACGGCGTCCTGTCGGGACAGACCGAAGATCCGGCCGCTCAGCACCAGGTTCTCGAGACCGGTCGCCATCGGATCCGAGCTGGTCTTCTGCGGGACGTAGCCGATCGAGCGCCGGACCTGGTCCTGCTGAGCGACCACGTCGTACCCAGCGACACGCGCCGTACCGGAGTCGGCCCGGGACAGCGTGGTGAGGATCTTGACGGTGGTGGACTTGCCGGCGCCGTTCGGCCCGAGCAGCCCGAGGACGACGCCTTCCGGAACGCTGACGGTGAGACCGTCGAGCGCTCGTAGCGGTGGTTTCTTGCGGCCGGCCGGGTACGTCTTTACCAGGTCGACCGCTTCGAGGGCATGCGTGATCATCAGGTGACTCCCTTGTGTGCGGGGAGCCGGCCCGGGCTGGCTATCCTGATGGGTGCGCCTTGGGTGCCAGGTCTTCGGACCGACTCGAGGAACCGCGGCCCTTGACCCTGGTGTTGCCGCACCGTTGGGTCGAGGGCCGCATCTTTACTGTGCTTCCGGCGGCATCGCCTTCATCCAGGCGAACTCCTGGCCGAAGTACTTGACCGGATCCTTCAGCTGCTCGGTAGGACTGATTCCCTCTTCCAGGAAGACCTTCCAGGCCTTCCGCCAGAACTCCGAGCCGCCGAGTTCGTCGGTGCGGATCTCCTCCACGAGCTGGTGAACGTACGCCGACTCGGCCGCCAGCAGCGCCAGCCGGAACTCCGACTCGACCCAGAAGATCCGCGGGAACTCCATCGACGCCATGTGCTCGTGCAGCGCGGTGGTCTCCTCGATCTCCGCGTCGACCACCGCGAGCCGCTGCTCCAGCAACTCGACGGCACGATCAGGCGGCAGACCGGGCAGATACGCGAGGCCTGCCTCCAGCGGGTGGAACTCGCGCGACGGCGTACCGACCAGCTCGGACAGCCAGTCGCTGAACTCGGCCTGCCCGGCGTCGGTGATCTGGTACACCGTCCGCTCCGGCCGATTGCCCTCCCGGACCGTCTCCAGCGCCTCGACGAAGCCGTGCTTCTCCAGCGATGCGACGACCGAGTAGAGCGAGCCGTAGTTCATCTTGATGCTCTGGTCCTTGCCGCGGGCCCGGAGCATCGTGGAGATCTCGTAGGGGTGCATCGGCCGCTCGTTCAGGCTCCCGAGCACGGCGAACGCGAGTGGATTGCCCACCTTGCGTCTGGCCATCGCCCCTCCTCGATCTCGATTACTCGAAATCGAGTATTAGGCGACGGGTATCCGATGTCAAGTATTCAGCCGGGCGAACGCGCGAGCTCCCAGCCTGCGGACCCGCAGCGCCGCCAACGCGCGATACGCCGGCTCCTCGACGTACTTCGTCAGCAGCCAGGCCAGCGCGATCACGCCGATCACGGCGCCGGTGATCTGGGTAAGACGGCCCGCGCCGAGCTCCATCAGGCGGTACGCGATCAGGTAGCCGACCACCTGGTTGAGCAGGTAGAGCCCGAACGAGATTCGCGCCAGGAACTGGATCGGCCGCCGGAAGCGCGCGAACGCCGTCCAGTCCGGGCCGCGTGCAGCCAGGGCGACCAGTACCAGCAGAAACCCGATCCCCAACGACGAAGGCAGGTCCGAGGTGTGTGCGTGCTGGGCGAAGACGGTCGCGACCAGCAGAGCCCCGAGGTGCAGTACGCCGATCCGCCGCTGCGACCAGAGCCAGATCGCGATGCCGATCGCGAACAGCTGCAGGCGATGCAGACCGAGACCGTTCCAGGTCTGCTGCACCCAGAGCGGACTCTGGCCGATCCGGTCGTTCCACTGCAGCACCACCGGCGCGATGATCATGATCCAGAGCAGAGTGGTGATCCGCGTCCCGAGTCCGCGCGGCCACAGCAGAGCGGCTGCAGCGAAGGCCATCAGCTGCAGCGGCAGCGTCCAGTACGAGCCGTCAATGAGCTGGATGCTCGGGTCGAACGAGGCCGCCAACGTCAGGTTGGCCCACAGGTCGCGCCGCGTCGGCAGGATCCAGTTGGTGGGTCCGAAGAGCACGACAACCGTGTAGGTGAACAGCACAGCGACCAGGTACGGCGGGAGCACTCGACAGACTCGCCGCCACAACCAGCGGTACGTCGACCCCTTCCGGATCGTCACGCAGACGAAGTACGCGCTGATCACCAGCAGGATGCTGGCGCCGACCTGGAACGGGTACCGGCCGAGCGGTGCGCCGAGCTCGGGGTGCAGGAACGGGCCTTGGTACGTCACGTGGGTGAAGATCACCGCGAGCACCGCCAGCACGCGGATCACGTCCCAGCTCAGCCTGCGTCCAGTCCTGACCGGGGGACGGTCCGGCGTCGTCACACTCACTCCATCTACGTCGCTCGTTACCCCCTCGTGACCCTAGGGGCCCAAGGGGGTGGCGACGCAAATCGAGCAGTCAGCCGTCAGCGGTGACACGTGTGCGGTGTCACCTTCAGAGCGGCTTCACCCAGCGAGACCACTCCGGCTGGGGCGCGTAGCCGGCGATCGACCAGACTCGGTGCGCCTGCTCGTTGTCGTCGAGCACCATCGCGTCGGCCCGCGTCCCGCCGTACGACGTGAAGCGGGCCTCGGCGCGGGCGACCAGTTCACGCCCGATGCCCTGCCGCCGGTGCGTCGGCGCGACCGCGAGGCGGTACAGATGGCAACGCCATCCGTCCCACCCGACGATGATCGAGCCGACGACAACATCGTTGTCTACGGCAAGGATGAGCGCCTCCGGATCGCGGTCGATCAGCCGCAGTACGGCGTCGGGCGAGTCCGGCGGGCGATGGGAATCCTCAGCGGCACCGGCCCAGAACGCCAGTACCGCAAGGGCATCCGAGGGCGCCGCGTTGCGATAGGCAACCATCATCCGGCGGTCTGGAACGTACGGCGGTAATCCTGTGGCGGCACGCCCACCACTCTACGGAAGTGGTGCCGCAGTAAGGCGGCCGTCCCAAATCCCGATTCGGAGGCGATCTGCTCGATGCCCATCCGGGTTTGTTCGAGGAGGGTGCGGGCGCGCAGTACGCGCTGAGTGGTGACCCACTTCAACGGCGTCGTACCCGTCTCGGCGACGAAGCGGCGGGCGAAGGTCCGCTCGGACATCTGGGCTCGTTTGGCCAGTGCGGGCACGGTGTGGTCGGTGCTGAGGTTGTCGACCATCCAGTCGAGCACCGGCTGCAGGCTCTCGCCGGACGACTCCGGCACCGGAACCTCGACGTACTGCCGCTGGCCGCCGTCGCGTTGCGGTGGGACGACCATCCGGCGGGCGATCCGGGTCGCGACCGCGCTGCCGAGCTCGCGGCGGACCAAGTGCAGGCAGGCGTCGATTCCGGCCGCAGTACCGGCGCTGGTGATGATGTTGCCGTCGTCGACGAACAGCACGTCCGCGTCCAGCTTCGCGGTCGGGAACTGCTCCATGAACTTCTTCACGTACCGCCAGTGGGTCGTGCACGGCCGGCCGTCGAGCAGCCCGGCGGTTCCGAGCACGAACGCACCCGAGCACACCGTGAGCAGGATCGCCCCGCGGGCCTCCGCCTTCCGGAGTGCATCCAGGATCCGCTCGTCGTACTCATGCCGCCACGTGGTCGCCGGGATGCCGATCAGGTCCGCGTCCTCGAGCTCTTCCAGCCCGTACGGCGCGATCACCTGGGAGTGGCTGCTCGTCTGCAGGGGTTCACCCGGGCTGGTCGAGCACACCTTGAAGTCGAACGGGGGCACACCGTCATCGGTCCGGTCGATGCCGAAGACCTCCGCCAGTACGCCGAACTCGAACAGTGCGACGTCCTCCATCAGGACGACAGCGATCTTTTGCAGCATGCCGACAGTATGGCAGTAATTTGTCGGACTATGTCAATAGTGCCACTAGTGGCAGGATCTGTTGGGTGGCATTATTACTGCCATGACCGGATACATCGCATTCGTAGTACTCGTGCTGGCCGTCATCGCGGTTCTGGAGATCAGCAACAAGCGCCACTCGGGTCCGGAAGGGACCTTTGTGTCGCGGAACTCCGACGACCGTGACGTGGCCCGGACCAAGCTCGACCTGCTCGCCCTCGGCGCTGCGGCCAAGCCCTTCAACAACAAGCCTGCTTCGACCACCGCGAGCGTGCAGACCATTCGCACCGCCCGCCTGCTCCACCACGGCCGTCACGCGGCCTGATTTCGCCAGCTGGGGGCGGTCGCGTTCGTGACCGCCCGCAGTACGCCCGCTGGAACGTCCTCGAGGGTGGAGTTTCACCTACCCTCGACCGTGTGACTGACTACCTGGATGTGAATCGGGCCAACTGGGACGAGCGGGTGCCGGCGCACGTGGCCTCGCCCGGCTACCACGTCGAGGAGTTCGTCTCGAACCCGTCGTACCTGAGCGAAGTGGTCCGGTTCGACCGGCCGCGGCTCGGTGAGATCAGGGGGCTACGCGGCGTACACCTGCAGTGCCACATCGGCACCGACACCGTGTCACTCGCCCGGCTCGGGGCGCGGATGAGTGCGCTGGACTTCTCGGCGCCGGCGATCGAGCAGGGCCGGTCGCTGTCGGAGCGGATCGGGTTGTCGGTGGACTTCCACGTGGCCGATGTGTACGACGCGGTGGAGGTGCTCGGTGCAGCGTCGTACGACTTCGTCTACACGGGGATCGGGGCGCTGTGCTGGCTGCCTGACATTCAAGGGTGGGCGCACGTCGTCGCCGGACTGCTGAAGCCCGGTGGGCGACTGTTCACCCGCGAGGGTCACCCGATGCTGTGGGCGCTGGACGCCGGCCCCGAGGTCCCCAAGGTGCGCTTCCCGTACTTCGAGACCGCGGAGCCGATCGTGTGGGACGAGGGCGGGACGTACGTCGAGACCGACGCCGAGTTCGCCACCACCGTCACGCACGAGTGGAACCACGGGCTCGCCGAGATCATCACCGCCCTACAACAGGCCGGACTGGTCTTCGACTCCCTCGCCGAGCACGACAGCGCACCGTGGAACGCCCTCCCCGGCCTGATGACCGAGGACGCCGACGGCGAGTGGCGCTTGACGGAGAACCCGCAGCGTCTGGCCTGCACCTACACCCTGCAGGCGCACAAACCCATTTAGTGAGCCCGGCGCTGCTGGACCTTCTGGAATGCCTGCTTGATCTTCTGCTGGTTCTCCGGCTTGCTCAGCTCACGCTGCGCAACCTGCACCAGCTTGGCGACCACGGCGCCCTTCACCAACGTCTTAACAAACCCCATCAGGGCCTCCCAAACTCTGTTGCCCCCGACGCTACCGTCCGCCACAACCCCCCTCCATGGGTAATCCTCCCGAACTGTCCCTGATGTCAGGCACACTAGAGGGGTGCCTGAGTTGCCGGAGGTGGAGTCGCTTGCCACGTTTCTGCGGGAGCGTGCGGTGGGGCGTGCGTTCGTGCGGGCGGACATTACGGCGATCAGTGCGTTGAAGACGTATGACCCGCCGGTGTCCGCGATGGTCGGGTTGCTGATCGACGACGTGCAGCGGCACGGGAAGTTCCTGGACATCTCGGCGCAGGGCGTGCACCTGGTGATTCACCTGGCGCGGGCCGGCTGGCTGCGGTGGAAAGAGGAGCAGAACACCGGGCTGGTCCGGCCGGGGAAGGGCCCGATCGCGCTCAGGACCGTCCTGGACGACGGGTCAGGGTTCGACCTGACCGAGGCCGGGACCCAGAAGAAGCTCGCGGTGTACGTCGTTCGCGATGTCAACGAGGTGCCCGGGATCGCGCGGCTCGGGCCGGATCCGTTCACGCTGTCGCTCGAGGACTTCGGCAAGATCCTCAAGAGCGCGGGCCGGGTCCAGCTCAAGGGCGTACTGCGGAGCCAGTCGGTGATCGCCGGCATCGGCAACGCGTACTCCGACGAGATCCTGCACGTCGCGAAGATGAGCCCGTTCAAACCGGCCTCGAACCTCTCCGACGACGAGCTCAAGACGCTGTACGACGCGATGCGCGAGACCCTCCAGGACGCGGTCAACCGCTCCGCCGGCCTCGCCGTACAAGACCTCAAGTCGGAGAAGAAGTCCGGCCTGCGGGTGCACGGCCGTAAGGGTGAGAAGTGCCCGATCTGCGGCGACATCGTCCGCGAGGTCAGCTTCGCCGACTCCTCCCTGCAGTACTGCGCGACCTGTCAAACCGGCGGCAAACCGCTGGCCGATCGACGGTTGTCGAAGCTGCTCAAGTAGGTTTCCCGCCTATGCGGAAGATCTACGTGGCAGCGCACGTGTACATGATTCTCGGGGTGGTCAGCGGGCTGTACTACCGCGAGCTCACCAAACTGAACGACTTCACCGGCGACTCGCAACTCGGCGTCGTCCACACCCACATCCTTGCCTTGGGCATGCTGTTCTTCCTGATCGTGCTCGCGCTGGAGAAACTCTTCACGCTGACCGCGGGCAAACTGTTCGACGCGTTCTTCTGGGTCTATAACGCCGGCCTCGCACTGACCGTCGGCATGATGCTCGTCCGCGGCACGATGACCGTGACCGGCCACCAGACCGGCCCCGCACTCGACGGCATCTCCGGCCTGGGCCACATCGTCATCACCCTCGGCCTGATCTTCTTCTTCGTGAACCTCGGCAAATGCCTGCCCGCCAAGGAGAAGTCCGAAAAGGCCGAGGTCAGCTAGGTCGTCATTTGGTCGAACATGGTTTTTACGTCGGGGGTGTTCGGGGTCGACAGGAGAGTCGGCGTACCGCTCGTTGTACGGCGTGAGGTGACCGCGAAGACGTAGCCGAGGTTGGCGTCGATGCGGTCTTTCAACCACGGGCCGCCGCTCGCGCCGCCGTTCATCGTGCAGGGCAGGGCTGAGTCCGAGCCCGACGGGTAGGTGTCGCCGTCGCAGTAGTACGGCACCTCGCCGTTGTACGGCGGTTCGGCCGGCCAGCCCCAGATCCGGGTGCCCGGCTGGCTCTGACTGTTGCCCCACGCCAGTCCGTTCCCGCCGACCGCGTCGATCAGGTTGGCGCCGTCGCGCTGCTGCAGCGTCACGAACGCCTGGTCGTGGGCGAAGTCGCTGCTGTCGATCCAGGAGTTGAAGGCGCGCGCCTGGCTCCAGTTCCACAGGCCGTAGCCCGACTGGCCGTTGTAGTACGCCGGCGCGAACACGATGTTCGAGTGCCACGCACCGCCGGCGCCGCTGTGCACGCAGTGTCCGGCGGTGATGATCAGGTTCTTGTAGTCGTTGTTGATCGTGGACGCCGAGCAGACGTAGTTCAGCCCGTTGTCGACGAAGAACAGCTTGCCCGCCGTACTCGGAACGGCGTCGTTGGCGACCTTGAGTGGCGCGACCGGCTTCGAGGCGATGCCGCTAGAGGTCGAAGGCCCTTGTTTCAAAGGGGTTCCGGCGGGCAGATCGGCCGGGATCGCGTTCCGCAGCTTCTCGACGGTCCAGTACCCGGTGGCGTCGAGTGCGCCGGCCCGTGTCTTGGCCGGCAAGGCAGGAGCTTGTACGGCGGTTGTCGGTGCGGTGACGTCGGCTGCGGCCGGAGCGACGGCGGCGCCGGAGACGAGCAGGATCCCGGCAGCGAGCAGGCGAACAGTTTTACGCATGCGTGACTCCTCGATCGGGGCGGTAGATCGATTCACTGCCAGTACAGGGGAAGCGCTCTCAGAACGCAAGGTGTTACAGGTGTACGACGTACGGTGATGAAGCCGAGCGTCGGCCGGCATCCAAGCGCACTCGCAACTCGTGGTCGCCCGGTGGTCCGGTGAGTCGGGTCGCCCAGCCGACGGAGCGGCCGGGGTCGAGGCCGTCGAAGGTCCAGGTCTGGTCAGTCGCGGACCATCCCGGTAGCAGTGGGAGCTCGACCTCGCCGCGCGCTGAGGTTCGTCCGAAGTTGGTCACCACGACGGTGACCTCGTCGCGGCCCGGGTGGATCGACGCCAGCACCGTCCCGACCGGTGCGACGAGCACCCGCCGTACGCCGGTTGGCACCGCAAGCGGGACGACCCGCAGCGCGGGCATCGGGAACGGGCCGATTGTGGACCGGGTGAGCTGCTGCCCGGTCACGCCGTACGTCCGGCCGGCGAGCCGGACGTGATGCCAGCTGTCCGGCTCGACCATGCCGACGAACCGTACGGCGACATCGGCGGCGCGGCGGGCGACCAGGTGAGCCGTCGTACTCAAAGGTGTGAGATCCCAGACGCCGTCCGCGTTGGCGGTGACCGAGTCCTGCGGAACGATCCGCAGCTTGCCCTGCAACGCGACCCGGACCACCGGCGCATCACCGGAGTCAGGCAGCCGGACGACCAGATCGTCTCCGTCGTGACGCCAGGTCAAAGCCCGGCCGGTGTGGTCCTCGACGACGTGCCGTGGGGTGGTGGCGAGGCCCGGCAGGCGTACTTCGTCGTCCGGTGGCCGGCGCGCGATCCGGAGCAACAGCAACTCGCGACTCCGCAGGATCGCCTCACCCCAGGGTTGCGGTTCGAACTCCCCAGGGATCCCCTGAATCAATGCCACCGCGGCCTCCTCCCAGCCACGGTCCGAAATCCGCCGCCCGCTGTCAACGCCTTGTCCCGCACTCCGGGCAACCGTCTTCCACCTCCAGCCACCACGAGGCCCGGCCGGGTCTGACATGCTGGGGGCATGAAGCGGAACCAGGAGATCCCCTCGGTCGTCGTGGCCGATCTCGACGACGCGCTGCTGGCGGAGGCGTTCGTGCTCGACGTGCGCGAGCCGGACGAGTGGGATCGCGGCCACATCGAGGGGGCCGTCCACATCCCGCTCGGCGAGTTGCAGGAGCGGGTCGGCGAGGTGCCGCTGGACCAGAAGGTGCTCTGCGTCTGCGCGGTCGGCGGGCGTTCCGGGATGGCCACCCAGTTCCTGAACCAGCTCGGCCGGGAAGCCATCAACCTCGACGGTGGCATGCACGCCTGGCAGACCTCCGGCCGCCCGGTCAGCACAAACTGACGGACCGGCCGTTGTCGGGCAGGGTCGCCTCGACCAGCCAGCCTGCAGCAGCCGGTCCCGCGACCAGCTGACCACCCAGGTCCTGCACGCGTTCGCGTAACCCGGCCAGCCCACGACCGGTCCCTGTCAGCAGCGGTCGGGCCTGCACCGCCGCGCCGTTCTGCACGCGCACAGTCAGGTCCCGGCGAGAGCCGGTCACCACGACTCGTACTGCGGCACCCGGTGCGTACCGGAGCGCGTTCGTAAGGCTCTCCTGCACTACGCGGAACGCCGCATGCGCCACCGGCGCCGACACGCCGTCGCGCGACCCTTCGAACCGGCACGACACGTCCAGCCCACTCCGCGCGGCCCGGGTGACCACCTCCTCGATCAGCGACAGATCAGGCCCGCCGATCTCCATCCCACCCAGGAGCTCGACCAGTCGCTGCAGGTCGTCGTGCCCCTGCCGAGCCGACTCCGCCAGCCCAGCGAACACCTGCGACGTGCCGACCGGATCCCGGTCGACCAACCGCTGCCCGGCCGCCGCCTGGATCACCATCACGCTGATCGCGTGCCCGACGATGTCGTGCAGCTCCGACGCGATCCGGGCCCGTTCGTGCCGTACGGCGAGCTCCGCGAACAGCTCCCGCTCGTCCTCGAGTTCGCGACCGCGCCGCGTCAGCTCCTCGGCCGACTCCCGGTGCAACCGCAGTACCGTGCCGGCGAGGAAGCTCGGCACGCTGAACATGATCAGCGGTACTTCGGTGTTGTCGCCGAGGATCTCCCACAGCACGAACAGGTACGCCGCCAACGCCCCCGCCGCGACCCAGGCCGCCCGGCCCGACCACCCCAGCGCGGCGACCAGCGTCACCAACGCAAGGATCGCGAACGCCGTGTCCGGAAACCAGCCGTAGTCGGACAACACAGCCGGCACCAACCACAGCGCAGCACCGACAATGGCGGACACCCGCGGATGACTCCGCCACCACAACACCGTCAGCCCGCTCGCGACCAGCGCAGCCGTGAAGAGGTTCCCGACCAGCGTCGTCGGCCAGCCGTGGATCGCAGTCGGCAGGACGATGACCGCGGCGACCAGCGCCACGATCCCCGCCGACTCGAGCCTGCGTACGGCGTTCATCTCAATCAGCCGACTACCGGCAGCTGAGCGACAGCACCCGCCCGGCCCTTGCTGACCTTCACGTCGACCGAGCCGCCCAGCAACTTCGCGCGTTCCTTCGCCCGGACAACGGCCGCCTTCAGATCGGCCGCCTCGCCCACCTGCCCGTTCACCCGGATCTCGAGCGCGTCGTCCTCGAACCGCACCGTCACCACGATCGGCGCATCGGCCTGATCGGCCAGCGCCGTCACCAGGTGCTCGACGATCCGGTACGCCGAAAGCTCCACAGTCGCAGGCAATGCGCGCGGATCGCCCGTCACGACCAGCTGCGAATGCGCCGTACGAAGTCGAGCCAGCAACGTGTCGAGATGCGCGACCGTCGGCGTCGGCGCGAAGGCGATGTCGTCGCCGCGCAGCAGCCCAACGATCTCGCGCATGTCGTCCAACGTCTGCCGACTGCCCGACTCGATCGACTCCAGCACCGCCCTCGCCTCGGCCGGCGGCAAGCCGTTCGCGGATTCGGCCGCGGTGGTCAGACCAGCGAGCCGTTCCTGCAGCAATCCGTCGAGCTGCCGCGAGAGCCGGGCCCGGTCGTCTGCGACCTCGAGAGCAGCCCGATCGTCCCGCAGTTGCCGCAGCTCCGCTTCCCGATCGGCTAGCTCTAGGTTCAGCGCCGTACGACGACGAGCTGCCAGGCCGACCCCGAACACGATGCAGACGATCGGCAACGCCAGGATGATCGCGCTCGGGCCGGTGGTCGAGTCGATCACCAGCACAAGCACGGTCAGTACGACGCTGAGCCCGCAGACGATCCAGGCCGTCGCCTTGTCACTCGCAATCCCCCCGAGGAACGCGAGTACGAAGGCCAGCGGCAGACCCGCACCGCAGCGGGTCACCCAGCCGAACAGGACGTCGTGCAGTGCCATCACCAGCACGGACGCCGCGGCGACGGCGAGGATGCCCCGCCGCCACCACAGCACCGGAATCGTCGCCGCCGCGAAGACCGGGATCATCCAGAGCGAGTGAGAGCTCTGTGCGTGCACCATCGATCCCTCCGCGATGGCGTTGCGCACCTGCTCGTCGGACATCTGGGTGTCCTCCAGCATCAGCAGAACGCCGAGCACGGTGAGGCCGCCCGCGATCCCCCAATCGCGGAGCTTGATACTTCTGAAGACCTCACCCATGACTCGGCTCCCCCGCCCCAGCAGTCCCGCTCAGGCGACCGTACGCTCGTGGGCCGGTGCCAGCCCGGCGGTCTGCTGCTTGGTGACTCGATTCTGCACGAGTACGCCGACTCCGTAGAAGAGCGCAGCCCCCGGCAGCGCGATCACCAGCGCACCCGCGACGGTGTCGATCGACGAGTCCCGGGCCAGCATCACGAGCTGGATGACGACGATGCCGACCAGGCCGATCACCTGGTTCCGCCAGGCGCCGGCGAACCGGGCGACGGCGTACGCCAGGGCGAACGTCAGCGGGAGCATCACGCCGCAGCGCGTCAGCCAGCCGAAGGCCAGCACGTGGGCGACCGTGGTCACGGCGGTGACGCCGACGACCGCGAGGATGTTGCGCCGCCGCCACAGGATCGGCAGCGTCACCAGCAGGAACGCCGGCGCCATCGCCCAGGTGGTGGTCGACAGCGGGTGGGGCAGGTCGGTGCTCGACGCTCCGATGTTCTCAGCCATCATCAGCAGACCCGCAACGGTCATGAGACCGGCCAGTACGTAGTCGAGGGGCCGGATGCCCTTGAAAATCTCGCTCATCGGTCTGTCCTTTCGGTTCGGGTCCGTCTGAACCCCCATGACGCGAAGGTAGATTTCGGCCGGCGTGGCCTGCGTCTGGCGCGAGGACGACTTGCCGGGGTCGGCCGTCGTCCGTGCGGATGACGGCGATCGGCCGCACGGATGACGAAGTACGGGCACAATCACTGTGTGTCCGACAAGATCCGGGTCCTGGTGGCCGACGACCAGAGGCTCGTGCGTACCGGGTTCCGGGTGATCCTGGAGGCCGAGGGCGATATCGAGGTGGTCGCCGAGGCCGACACCGGGACTGAGGCGATCAGGCAGGCCCAGCTGGTCGCGCCGGACGTGATCCTGATGGACATCCGGATGCCCGAGCTGGACGGGCTGTCCGCGACCGAGCAGATCCGCCGGCAGCCGGACCCGCCGACGATCATCGTGCTCACCACGTTCGACCAGAACGAGTACGTCTACCGCGCGCTGCGTGCCGGTGCGGCCGGATTCCTGCTCAAGGACTCCCCGTCGACCCGGCTGATCGCGGCCGTCCGCGCGGCGGCGACCGGCGACTCGCTGATCGAGCCGGCCATCACCCGGCGGCTGGTCGAGCAGTTCGTCGAACCCGTCGTACCGCAAGGACTACCGGCCGAGCTGCAGACGCTGACCGAGCGTGAGCTGGAGGTACTGCGGTTGATCGCGCGCGGACTGTCCAACGCCGAGATCGCGGCCGAGCTCGTGGTCGCCGAGACGACGGTGAAGACGCACGTCGCCCGGCTGCTCACCAAGCTCGGGGTGCGGGACCGGGTGCAAGCGGTTGTGGTCGCTTACGAGACTGGATTCGCCAACCGCCGCTGAACAACAGGTGAAAGACCTTCCGATCCGGCTGGCAAGAGGTTAGTTTGTCACAGCTGTCCGTCCGTTGGGGAGGCTCCTGTGTCGCTCGTCCGTGCTTTGACTACAGCCGTAGGCGTCGGCGGCCTACTGGCCGGCGTACTCGTCGATCCGGCCCTCGCCAAGACCAACGGGATCACCGACGCCGCCATCGCGCAGGACGGCGTACTGACGTCGCGGGTGGACAGCCCGGTGGCGCCGGGCGTGAACTACACGTCGTTCGAGCGCCTCGACCCGAAGGGCTGGCAGCGCGGCGACATCCTCGACACCGACCTGAGCAAGCACGGCGTGACCGTCGACCTGGTCAACAACGGCGGCAAGGTGTCCGGCGGTCAGCCGCTCAGCCAGCAGCTCGCCCGCAAGGGCGCGATCGCCGGTGTGAACGGCGACTTCTTCGACATCAACGACACCACCGCGCCGCTCGGCGTCGGGGTCGAGCAGAGCGGCAAGCTGCTCAACGCCCCGGCCGCCGGGCACAACGACACCGCGGTGATCGGCAAGGACGGCCTCGGCCAGATCGCCCAGCTCTTCCTGCAGGGGACGGCGGTCGACGGTACGACGAAGCTGGAACTGACGAACCTGAACTCGCCCGCGGTCAACGCGGGCGGCATCGGCCTCTACACCCCGGAGTGGGGCGACGCGGCCCGGACCCGGACCGTCGACGGCCTGCCGACCGTCCGCGAGGTGATCCTTCGCGACGGAGTGGTCGTCTCCTCTGCCACTACTCCGGCCACCACCCCGTTGGCGGCCAACGAGCAGTCGCTGATCGGCCGCGAGGCCGGCGCCGACGCGCTCACCGCGCTCCAGGTCGGCGACAAGGTCGACGTGCAGTACGGCCTGCGCCCGGACGCGGCGAACGTCGCGGTCGGCATCAGCGGCAACTACCAGCTCGCGAAGGACGGCAAGGTCCCCGACGACGTGCCGGACGCGGACCTCGCGCCGCGGACCGCGGTCGGGTTCGACGCGGACGGCAGCCGGATGATCCTGCTCACCGTCGACGGCCGGGCGACCGGATCCCGCGGGCTGTCGCTGAAGGAAATGGGTCAGCTGATGATCAGCCTCGGCGCTGACGACGCGCTCAACCTGGACGGCGGCGGCTCCTCGACGATGCTCGCCCGGACACCCGGCAAGGCCGCGCCGGACGTGGTCAACGACCCGTCCGACGGCAGCGAGCGGCTGATCCCGAACGGCCTCGGACTGCTGCCGGTCAAGGGCTCCGACAAGCTGAAGGGCTTCCGCGTCGAGTCCGTCGGTACGTCGCAGGACGGCCCGGACGCCGACGTCTCCCGCAGCTCCCGCGTCCTCACCGGCCTCAGCCGAGTCCTCAGCGCCACCGGGTACGACGAGACCTACGCACCCGCTTCCGGTACGCCGTCCTGGTACGCCGGCAGCAACGTCCGCGTCGACCAGCACGGTGTCGTCACTGGTCGCCGGGCGGGCGACGTGGTCGTCACCGCGACCCGCGGTTCGGCCAACGGAAGGTTCCCGATGACAGTCCTCGGTACGCCGACCCGCCTCGCCCCCTCGACCCGTCAGGTGTCGCTGTCCGACCCGTCCGCCACCGGCTTCTTCGAGGTCGACGGGTACGACGGAGACGGCTTCTCCACCTGGATCGAGCCTCAGGACGTCAAACTCACCTACGACTCGGCGGTCGTCAAGGTCGTTGCCAAGCGCAACGGTTTCGAGGTGAACGCGCTGACCAGCGACGCGGTCTCGACCGTGATCACCGCGAAGGTCGGTGCCCTCAGCACCCAACTGAGTGTCACCGCCGGCCTGACCAGCACCGTGGTCGACAAGCTCGACGACCTGACCAAGTGGGCCGCGAACGCCGTACCCGTTGGAGCGGCGACGGCGACCGAGTCCGCCGCGGAAGGTCATGACGGCGGGCAGGCGATCGCGCTCGACTACTCGCTGACGGGCAGTACGGCCACGCGGGCGGCGTACCTCTCGCAGACTCCGCAGCAGACGCTGCCCGGTCAGCCGCAGAAGCTCGGTGCCTGGATCTACGGCGACGGCAAGGGCGCCTGGCTGCGGGCGAACGCGTACGACGCGGCCGGCGGTACGGCGCAGACGCTCAACCTCGCGACCACCATCGACTGGACCGGCTGGAAGTACGTCGAAGCCGACATCCCGCCCGGGTTGACGTACCCGCTGCGGTTCTGGCGGATCTACGTTGTGGAGACCTCGCCGACCCGGCAGTACTCGGGCCGGATCATCGTCGACGACCTGACCGTGCGAAGCGCGCCGCCGGTGACCATGGACCCGCCGGCGAAGGTGATCGACCCGATGGTGGTCACCGACGGGACGGTGGAAACGAGCGGGCGGTGGCGGTTCGCGGTGATGTCGGACGCGCAGTTCACGTCCGACGACCCGAACTCGGACTACGTGAAGCAGGCCCGGCGGACGATCCGCGAGGCGCTCGCGCAGAAGCCCGACTTCCTGGTGATCAACGGTGACTTCGTCGACCGGGCGTTCGGGCCGGACATTGCGCTGGCCAAGCAGATCATCGACGAAGAGGTGGCCGGCAAGGTGCCGGTGCACTACGTGCCGGGCAACCACGAGACCTACGGACCGGGCGACCTGTCGGAGTGGAAGAAGGTCTTCGGGGCGGCGACCAGCACGTTCGACCACAAGGGCACCCGGTTCATCCTGCGCGACTCGTCGCTCGGGTCGCTGCGGGCCGGTGGGTTCGACCAGATCCTCGACCTGCGCAAGCAGCTCGACGACGCGGCCACCAACAAGACGATCAAGAACGTCGTGGTGATGGCGCACCACCCGATCGACGACCCGTCGCCGACGCAGAACTCGCAACTCGGTGACCGCAAGGAAGCCGCGATGATCGTCCAGTGGCTGGCCGACTTCCGGGCCTCGACCGGCAAGGGCGCCGCGTACATGGCGGCGCACGCCGGAACGTTCGCCGCGACCAGGACCGACGGCGTACTGCTGCCGCTGACCGGCAACTCGGGCAAGAGCCCGGCCGCCGCACCGGACGCCGGTGGGTTCACTGGCTGGGCGCTGGTCGGGATTGACCCCAAGGCCACGGCAGCTCCGGCCGGCGAGCGGAAGTGGTCTGCTCCTGAGCGGTCCTGGTTCCAGGTCGAGCTGCGGCCGCACGTCGACTCGCTCGAGCTGACCGCGCCGGCCTCCCTGCGTCGCGGCCAGTCCGCGGCCGCATCCGCCACGGTCATCCAGGACGACCGCCGGGTCCCGGTCAGCTTCCCGGTCTCCGCGGACTGGTGGGGCTCGACGCTCCTCCACATCGGCCCGGCGAAGACGGCTCCGTTCTGGGCAGTCGCGTCGTACGACCCGGCCACGGGTCAGCTCACCGCCCTCCGCCCGGGCACTGCCCAACTAGGCGTCACCGTCAACGGAGTCTCCAAGAGCACGACGCTGCGGGTCGATTGGTAGCGTCACCCCGGTGACTGACGTGGTGGTGCCGCAGCGGCTGCGGAGTGGTGACCGGGTCGCTGTGGTGGCGCCGTCGGGGCGGGTGGACGGTTCGCGGCTCGCGATCGGGCTGGAGTACCTCAGGTCGTGGGGGCTCGAGGTCGAGGTGATGCCGTCCGTGCTGGCCGGTCATGAGCGGCTCAGTTACCTGGCTGCGGACGACAAGGCACGTGCCGAGGACCTGCGGAACGCCTGGCTCGATCCGCAGTACGCCGCGGTGTTCTGCGCGCGCGGTGGGTACGGCGTGCAGCGGATGCTGGAGTACGTCGATTTTGACGAGCTGGTCGCCGTACCGAAGTGGTTCCTCGGCTTCAGCGACATCAGTGCGCTGCACGAGCCGCTGAACGCACGTGGTCTGGTGACGCTGCACGGCCCGATGGCTGCTGCTGTGGAGCAGTTGGAGAACGAGGTGGGCCGCGAGCGGCTGCGGGCGCTGCTGTTCGAGCCGGAGAGTTTGACTGACCTGCTGGCACCGCATGGCGCGCGCACTGTGGTCGGTGGGGTTGCCGAGGGGCGGCTGTGTGGTGGCAACCTGGCGCTGCTGGCGTCCAGCGTCGGTACGCCGACCTACGCGCCGCCGGCGGGCATCGTCGTCCTCGAGGAAGTTGACGAGGCCGGCTTTCGAGTGGACCGGATGCTCACCCAGCTGTTGCGGGCTGGGTGGTTCGACGAGGTGACGGGCCTGGTCGTCGGCGACTTCACTGGCGTCCAGGACCCGCTCGATGTCGTTCGCGAGCGGCTCGAGCCTCTCGGCGTACCGATGGTGGAGGGTGCAGCGATCGGGCATGAGGCGTTGAACCTCGCCGTACCGCTGGGACTGCCGGTACGGCTGGACGCGACCGCTGCGACCCTCACCCCAGGTGGTCTCGCAGGAAGCTGAACGCCTGCGGGTAGGCGTCGAGGCGGTTCTTGAGTTTGGCGAGACCGTGGCCCTCGTCCGGGTACACGAGCAGCTGGCACGGTACGCCGCGCTTCGTCAGCGCGTCGGTGATCTGCTCTGCCTCCGACAACGGCACGCGTGGATCGTTGGCGCCGTGGATGACGAACAACGGCGCCCGGATGTCATCGACCCGGCTCAGCGGGCTGGCCGACTCCAGGAACTCGCGGTCCGTCGCCAGGTAGCCGTACTCGCGCTCCCGCATGGTCCGCCGGTAGTCCGACGTGTTCTCCAGGAACGTCACCAGCGAAGCGATTCCGACGATGTCCACACCGGCCGCCCACAGGTCCGGCTGGAACGCGACACCGGCCAGCACCATGTACCCGCCGTACGAACCGCCCCAGAGCGCGGCCTTTTTCGGGTCGCCGCCGATGGTTGGCAGCCAGGCGTTGATCGCGGCCAGGTCCTTCACCGAGTCCAGTCGCAGCTGGCGGTCGTCGAGCGTGTACCAGCGCTTGCCGTAGCCGGCCGACCCACGGACGTTCGGCACGACGACTGTGTGCCCCTCGCCGGCCAGCGCCGAGATGATCGGGCTCCACATCCGCAGCGCCGCGCCCTCCGGACCGCCGTGCACGTGGACCACCGTCGAACCCAGGTCACCGGTAGTCGGCCGGAACACGAACACCGGCACCTGCTCACCGTCGAACGACGGCACCCGCAGGCTCTCCGGATGCTGCAGCTCGGCCGGCACGTCCGGCGCCTCCGCAGGCCGGATCGCGGTCAGCTCACCACCCGGCACGAACCGGAACACAGTCGGCGGCATGACCGGCGAGTTGTACGTAATCGCCGCGAACGAGCCGTCGGACGACCAGATCGGATCCGGCGTGGTCATCGACAGCGCCGCGCAACCACCGGCGGGCAGATCAAGCGGTGCGATGACCGACCCGTCCTCCAGCCGGTGCAGCGCCAGCCCGACTTCCCCGTCCTCCAGTACGGCGACCAGCAGGTGCTCTCCGTCAGGTGAGGGCCACCCGGCCAGGTCACGGGCGTCGTCTACGAGTACGTCGCTCCACGCCGCGTCAGCCACGTCGTACCGGCGCAGGGCCATCCGGTCGCGGTCGGCGTTGGTCGAGACCAGGAATGCCGACGAGTCCGGCAGCCAGGCGATCGGGCCCTGGTCGTTGTGCGCGTCCTCCGGGGTGAGCTCGGTGACGGACCGGCTGGAGGTGTCGACCAGCAGCAGCTGCATCGAGTTGGCCGGGCTGCTCGCCTTCGAGAGGACGACCCACTTGTCGTCCGGGGACGGGTTGACCGCCATCACCCAGCCGCCACCGTCGTACTGGACGGTCTCGCGGCCGGTGGCCAGCTCGTGGGCGACCAGGTCGAAGTCGATGCCGTTGCGGCGGTTCGTCGTGTAGAGCACGCGTCCGTCCCGGGCGGCGACCAGGTGGTGGATGTACTCCGAGTCGTGCACAAGCGGCGTCAATGCGGGCAGACCGGGCTCGTCGAGGTCGAGCAGGGAGAGCTGGCCGCGCTCGTCGCCGCCGGTGTCGTGCTCGACGACCACGCGGCTGCTGCCGGGAACGAACCGGGCGCCGCGGCAGGTGTCGCCGAGGTCGGTGAGCGCACGCCAGGTCCCGTCCGGGGCGACCTCGTTGACCTGGCGGGTGCCGGTGCCGTCATACAGCACCAGCATCCGGCCCTCGTCGTCCACGTCGAGGGCCATCGCGGTGGGCAAGGAGAACAGCGTTGTCAGCAGCACGCCTTCATCCTCACACGAGGATGGGTGGATCCGCGGGGCCTTATTGGATCCTGTGGATAACCGTGGACCCACCCATCCTGTGCGTCAGCGCTCGCCGTGCCAGGAGTGCCAGAGGGCGGCGTACGGGCCCTGGGCGTCGACCAGTTCGTCGTGGCCGCCCAGCTCGACGATCTTCCCGTCCTCGACCACTGCGATCACGTCGGCGTCGTGCGCGGTGTGCAACCGGTGCGCGATCGCGACCACGGTCCGGCCCTCGAGCACGGTCGCCAGAGACCGTTCCAGATGCCGGGCCGCCCGCGGGTCCATCAACGAGGTCGCCTCGTCCAGGACCAGCGTGTGTGGATCCGCCAGCACCAACCGGGCCAGCGCGACCTGCTGTGCCTGGGCAGGCGTCAGCGAGACCCCGCCGGAACCCACCTCGGTGTCCAGCCCGTCGTCGAACCCGGCGACCCAGCCGTCGGCGTCCACCGACCGCAGGGCCGCCCAGAGGTCGGCGTCGGTCGCGCCCTCCCTGGCCAGCCGCAGGTTGTCCCGAACGCTGCCCACGAACACGTGGTGCTCCTGGTTGACCAGGGCAACGTGACTACGGACCTGCTCGGCAGACATCTGGTCCAGCGCCGCACCACCCAGGGTGATGTCACCGACGCGTGGCGAGTAGATGCCGGCCAGCAACCGGCCGAGTGTCGACTTCCCTGCACCAGAAGGCCCAACGAGCGCCACCCGGGCGCCCGGCTCGACCGTCAGCGTCACACCGTGCAGTACGTCGCGGCCCTCCAGGTAGCCGAACCGCACGTCGTCAGCCAGCACAGTCCGGCCGTCCGGCTCGGCGCTGCTCTCCGTCGTGGCAGTCTCCACCTCGCGGACGCCGACCAGCCGGGCCAGTGACACCTGCGCCACCTGCAACTCGTCGTACCAGCGGATCATCATGTTGACCGGCTCGACCAGTTGCTGGATGTACAGCGCACCTGTGGTGAGTGCACCGACCGTTAGCCAGCCCTGGATGGCGAAGCCGCCACCGATGACCAGCACTGCTGCCAGCGCGATGGTGTGGGTCATGTTGATCACCGGGAACAGGATCATCCGCAAGTACAGCGTGTACCGCTCCCAGGCGACCCACTGACCGATCCGGGTGTCACCGAGGTTGATCCGGCGGTCACCGAGCCGGTGCGACTCCACGGTCCGGCCGGCGTCGACCGTCTCGGCCAGCGCCGACGCCACGGCGGCGTACCCAGCCGCTTCCGATCGGTACCCCGATGGTGCACGCCGGAAGTACCAGCGACCACCGATGATCAGGAGCGGCGCGGCGATCACCACGGCGATGGCCAACGCCGGCGCGGTCACGATGAGCGCACCGATCAGCAGTGAGGCCCAGATCACCGCGATCGTCAGCTGCGGCACGGCGTCCCGCATCGCGTGCGACAGCCGGTCGATGTCCGTGGTGATCCGGGACAGCAGGTCACCGGTCCCGGCGCGCTCCAGCACACCTGGCGGCAGCCCGACCGCGCGGACCAGGAAGTCCTCGCGCAGGTCGGCGAGCATCTCCTCGCCCATCACGGCACCGCGCAGCCGGGTCAGCCGGACGAACACCGTCTGCACCAGAAGGGCGATGACGAAGCCGATCACGACGTACGGCAGCTGCACTTCGGTGCGACCCTCGGACAGCTTCTGTACGACGTTACCGAGCAGCCACGGGCCGACCATGCCGCTCAGTGCCGCCGCCGCGTTCACCACGGTCAGCCAGAGGAACTGGCGCCGGTGACGGCGGAACAGGATCTTCAGGTAGCTGCGCACAGTCACGCTGCTTGCCACCGGGAGCCGCACTACTTCCTGTGGGGCTGCCGGGTCGTACTCCGGGCGCTTCACGCCAACTCCTCGAGAGTGGATTCTTCTTCACGGGTTACGACAGCGCGGTACCGCGGGTTGGTGTGCAGGAGGTCGTGGTGCGTACCGACCGCGTCGACGCGACCGTCCGGCACGAACACCACCCGCTCCGCGCGGTCCAGCATCAGCGGACTGGACGTGAACACCACAGTGGTCCGGCCGGCGCGCAGCAACTGCAGACCGTCCGCGATCCGCGCTTCGGTGTGCGCGTCCACGGCACTGGTCGGCTCGTCCAGCACGAGCACCTGCGGGTCGACGTACAGCGAGCGAGCCAACGCCACCCGCTGCCGCTGACCGCCAGACAGTGAGCGACCGCGCTCGGTCAGCACCGCATTCATCGCGTCTGACTCACCAGCAGGCAGCGTCTGCCGCAGTACGTCGAGGATGTCCGCACACTGCGCAGCGTCCAGCGCAGTCTCCGGAGAGACCGCACCACTGGCTGGCACGTCGAACAGCTCGTGCACCTTCCCCGACAGCAGCACCGGGTCCTTGTCCTGCACCAGTACGACGGTGCGCGCGGAGTCCAGCGGGATGTCGTCCAGTGCGACGCCACCGAGCAGGACAGAGGCTTCGCCGTCGGCCGTCGGGCTGTGACCACCCAGCCGGTCGGCCAGCAGACCACTTGCGTCCGGGTCGCCAGAGACGACCGCGGTGAAGCTGCCGACCGGCACGTGCAGACCACTGACCGGGTCGAACAGGTCGCCCGCCGGCAGCTGAGCCTCGGCGGTGCCCTTGGTCTCGTCGGTCCGCTGCAGCGACAGCACCCGCGCGGCCCGGCGAGCCGACACCTTCGAGAAGATGAACGCGCTCGCGGTCTCCTCGAACGTGTGCAGCGGCACCAGCATGAACGTGACGAAGCCGTACGTCGTGACCAGCTCGCCGACCGAGATCCGGCCGGACGTCACCATCCGAACGCCCATCCAGACCACGACCACCAGGAACAGACCGAACAGCAGGACCTGCAGGGCTGCGATCAGCGACCACATCCGCGCACTACGGACCGCGCTGCTCCGGTACTGCTGCGAAGCCTCGCGGTACCGGTCCAGGAACAGCTGCTCACCACCGATGCCGCGCAGCACGCGCAGACCGGCAACGGTGTCGGCAGCCAGCTCGGTGGCGCGGCCGCCCTTGGCGCGCTGCTCGTCCGCACGACGCTCAGCCGGCCCCATCAGCGGCACGATCGAGAACGCCAGCACCGGCACGGCGACCGCGACCACCAGACCGAGCCGCGGCTCGTAGAACAGCAGACCGATCACAACGGCGAAGCAGGTCAGCAGGGCGGCGGCGAACCGGCCCAGCACCTCGACGAACCAGCCGATCTTCTCGACGTCGCCGCTGCTCACGGCGACGACCTCGCCGGCGGCGATCCGGCGGGTCAGCAGCGAGCCCAGCTCCGCGGCCTTGCGGAACAGCAGCTGCTGCAGGCGCGCCGCAGTACTGATCCAGTTGGTGACGACGGCGCGGTGGAAGAACGAGTCGGCGCCGGCCTTGGCCGCGCCGAAGACCAGCAGCAGCCCACCGGCCAGCATCAGCTTGGGCCAGGACAGGTCGATCGCCGCCTGAACAGCGAGGCCGACCGCGACCGGAGCGGCGGCGATACCGCCGAAGTAGACCAGACCCCAGAACACTGCGAGGGCTTGGCCGCGCAGCTGCTGGTGCTCCAGCCAGACGATGAGTCGGAGACCGGATCGGGTGTCGGGCACACCCGGATCGGCGAACGGGACAAGGCGCAAAGACATGACGTCTCACAAGAGGCGTAGAAGGGTGGAAAAGGGCACCTGACCAGGCGAATAGATCAAGCCTAGGCGGCCCCGCCGACAGTCCGTCAAACCCTTTTCAGTGCTGTCTTGGTATAGTCGTTTCGTGGCGCAACGAAATGAAAGAGCCGACTTCGCGCGAGCGGTCATGGACCTGATCGACCAGGGCCACCGCGGCATCTCGCGACGCCTGGATCTGACCAGGGTCCGAGTGCTCGGCCTGGTCGCGGACCGCGGCCCGATCCGGCCGAACGCGATCGCTGCGGAGCTCCGGCTCACCGCCTCCGCGACGAGCCGTCATCTGACCGCTTTGGAGCAGGCGGGCCAGGTCGCGGTCGAGCCGGATCCCAGTGATGCCCGGACGTTCCTGGTCGAGCTGACCGACCAGGGGCGCCAGGAGATCGAGGTGACGGTCCAGGCCGGCGTCACGGCGTTCACCAGCGTGATCGACGACTGGTCCGACGAGGACGTGGCCATGGCCACCGCACTGATTACCCGCCTCAACGAGGCCTGGGCCCAGCGACCTCCCGCTGCTGCTCCTGAGTCCAGCGCGGGACCACGGTGGCGCCGAGCACGCAAAGTCGAAGGAGAAGCCAGTGACTGAACGGCCAGGGACCATCACCTGGGTACGCCGGTTGCTCGTTACCGCCGCCGTACTCGACTTCATCGCACTGATCGCGTTCGTCGTGGTCTACGCGACCGACCGATCAGCCATCGCGGACTGGGTCAGCAGCTCACCTGCGTTCGCGGGACAGGTCCGCAATGACGGAGTCGACGCGACTGTCCGCTACGCGACGGTGTCCGTGTCTGCGGTCCACCTGATCATCACCGTGCTGTTCTTGTGGCTCGCAGTGGCCGTCGGCCGTGGTCGGCAGCGGATCCGGGCCACTGTGTTGCTGGTGATCACCACCTGCATCGACGGCTTCGTCAGCACGATGCCAGTCGGCGGAGCGGTCCAGCAGGTCGTCATGCTCGCCGCAGTGGCCGTAAAGATCGCCGCCCTGGTCCTGCTCTGGGCTCCCCGAAGCTCACGAGACTTCTTCACGGCCACATCCCGGGACCAGCGCCACCTGCCCGCTCCGGCACGCTGACCGCGAGGTACCGTCGACTTGTCGGACAAGTCGATGGGAGTTCGGTGGAGGCGTTGAGTCGCGGGCGTCGGCTGCTGATCCTCGGCATTTGCTGCATGAGTCTGTTCATCGTCGGGTTGGACTCGACGATCGTGAACCTGGCGCTTCCGGCGATCCGGTCCGAGTTCGGGGCGTCGGTCGAGAAGCTGCAGTGGACGATCGACGCGTACACGCTGGTGCTGGCCAGTCTGCTGATGGTGTCCGGGTCGACGGCGGACCGGGTCGGGCGGCGGCGGACGTTCCAGGCCGGCCTGGTGCTGTTCGGGATCGGGTCGTTGCTGTGCGGATTCGCGACGAGCATCGACCTGCTGATCGCGTTCCGGGTGCTGCAGGCGATCGGTGGCTCGATGCTGAACCCGGTCGCGATGTCGATCATCACCAACACGTTCACCGATCCGCGCGAACGGGCGCAGGCGATCGGGGTCTGGGGCGGCGTGGTCGGGCTGAGCATGGCGGTCGGACCGGTCGTCGGCGGTTCGCTGGTCGACGCGGCCGGCTGGCGGTTCATCTTTTGGATCAACGTCCCGGTGGCGGTGGCCGCAGTACTGCTGACTGCTCTCTTCGTACCGGAGTCGCGTTCGGCGGTGCCGCGACGGATCGATCCGGTCGGGCAGATTCTCGTCGTACTGCTGCTCGCCGGCCTGACCTACGGGATCATCGAGGGTCGATCGGCCGGGTGGGGTTCACCGCTGATCATCGGGTGCTTCGTCGTGTGCGTGGCGGCTCTGGTGACTCTCGTGTACTACGAACGTCGCCGGGAGGAGCCGTTGCTGGAGCCGCGGTTCTTCCGGAGTGCACCGTTCTCTGGGGCCACCCTGATCGCGGTGTGTGGGTTCTCGGCATTGTCGGGGTTCCTGTTCCTGAATTCCCTTTATCTGCAGTCGGTCCGCGGGTTTAGTGCACTGCACGCCGGTTTGCTGACGCTGCCGATGGCGGCGATGACTGTGGTGTTCGCACCGATCTCTGGGTGGCTGGTGGGCCACCGTGGACCGCGGGTACCGCTACTGGTGGCAGGCAGCATGCTGACCGTTGCCGGCCTCCTGCTGTCCCGTCTGGACCTGTCCACCTCGACCGTGACGCTCTTGGTCAGCTATCTGGTCTTCGGGCTCGGCTTCGGCATGCTGAACGCGCCAATCACCAACGCTGCCGTGTCTGGGATGCCACGTGCCCAGGCCGGTGTCGCAGCGGCCATTGCCTCGACCAGCCGACAGGTCGGCGCCTCACTCGGCGTTGCGATCGCCGGCACCGTGCTGACTGCCCGCCTGGTTGGCCCACTCGAGACAGGCTTCGTCGACGCGGCCAAGCTGTGCTGGTTCATCATTGCGGGCTGCGGAGTACTCGTACTGGTGCTCGGATTCATCACGACGACCCAGTGGGCTCGGCGTACCGCAGACGGCCTGCTCAGGGCTGGATGATGCCAGCCCGGATCAGTGCCTTCAGGCGACCGCGGAGGATCTTCTGGCGGCGCTCCTCATCCGGGAACAGGTCCAGGTAGCCAGGTCCCTCGGCGGCGAGCAGGTCGTCGTCAAGGCGTCGTACCGTGCCGGCTGGGGCGCGGTGGTTCATCGCTGCCTGCACTGCGGCGCTGTCGATCTCCTTGAGCAGAGCGGTGAGCTGCTCCTCGGTGGTGACGCCGAGCCGGTGCAGGATGCCGAGGACCCAGGCGTAGTGAGTTGTCTTGGCATGCGGCGCGTCCGGGTAGCGACGGGTCAGGTACGTCGTCAGCGTGCCGGTGGTGAGGTCCAGCGGCGCCTTGTCCGACGCGGTCGCCGCCAGCTCGCGGTACAGGCGGTCGATCTCGGTGAACTCGTTGTCGGCCAGCTCCATCAGCGCAGCGGCCAGCAGGAACCGCCGGTCGAACTCCGGCCTGCGGCCCGGCGGGATGTCCAGCTTGTACCGGATGTCGTGCTCGAACTCGGCCCACGCGTGCTGGACCGCCGTACGCACCTGGATCTCCATCACCAGGTTCTTCAGTACGGCGTACTCCGGCAGCTCCCGGCGGTGCGCGTTCAGCCGGACCAGGTAGTGCTTGCTCGCGTACCCGAACACGCCCTGCGCGCGGGTGTGGGCGCCCATGTCGGTGTGCTCGACGATCTCGAACTCTTCCTCGATCACCTCACAGACCCGGTCCACCGCCTCGACCAGGAACGTGATCACCCGGGCCGCGACCAGGTCGGTGATCTGCTCGAGCGGATCGTCGTACTTCGGCCTGGTGGGATCGTCGGGGTGCGGCTTCGACGCCTTCGCGAGGAACGACTCGGGCTCCTTCGCCCGGGCGGTCGCGGTCAGGTAGTTGATGCCTTCTTCTTCACCGATCAGCTCGTTGATGAGCGCCTCGAGCTTCCGCGCACCACCGACGTACTGCTGGTGCACCCGCTCGTACAACGTCCCCGCTTGCTGCGCCCACTCCACCTGCATGCGGGAACGATAGTGCTCTTCGGCTTGCTCGTGCTGTCTATCGGAATCTAGTCATTTCGCTAGAAAGTCGTAGACACTGCTCGCGACACGCTCTGGTCGTTGATTGGTCAATCTACGGAAAACGCTAGACGGGCTCATACAGTGACAGCATGGATCCGATCCGGAATCCCTATGCGCCCGGCGCCGGTCAGCGGCCGCCTGAGCTGGCCGGTCGCGACACCGAGGTGCGGCAGTTCGAGGTGGTACTCGAACGAGTCGCGGCAGGCAGGCCGGAGCGGAGCCTGGTGCTCAGCGGGCTCCGAGGCGTGGGCAAGACGGTGCTGCTCAACACGTTGCGTTCGCAGGCGATCAAGCGGGCCTGGGGCACGGGGAAGATCGAGGCGCGGCCGGAGCAGAGCATCCGGCTGCCGATCGCGCAGGCGTTGCACACCGCGATGCGGGAGCTGGGCCATCGGCACCGGGACGACGAGCGCGTCGACCAGTTCAGCGCCGTACTGAAGGCTTTTGCGTTGCGTACCGGAGCTGAGGACCGCAAGGGGATCCGGTGGCATCCGCCGGTTGACGTGGCTGCTGCGAAGGGGCGGGCCGACTCCGGTGACCTGGAGATGGACCTGATCGAGCTGTTCACCGACGCGGCCGACCTGGCCGGCGATCTGTCCGTTGGGGTCGGGCTGTTCATCGACGAGATGCAGGACATCAGCGCGGACGACCTGTCCGCGCTGTGCGCCGCTTGTCACGAGATTTCGCAGCAGAGCGCGCCGCTGGTTGTCGTGGGCGCCGGTCTGCCTCATCTGCCCGCCGTACTGTCAGCGAGCAAGTCGTACTCCGAACGGCTCTTCCGGTATGTCCGCGTCGACCGTCTGGCTCGTGAAGCGTGCGACCGGGCGCTGATGGTGCCGGCGGAGAGCGAAGGCGTGCAGTACGACGAGGAGGCGCTGGACGAGCTGTACGCCCAGACCGACGGCTACCCGTACTTCGTCCAGGCATTCGCACACTCGACGTGGGACCACGCGCCTACCTCACCAATCACGATCAAGGACGTCGCTGTCGCTGCGCCTGAGGCGTCTGCCGAACTGACCGTCGGGTTCTTCGGATCGCGCTATGAGCGGGCTACTCCGGCGGAACGCGAGTACATGCGTGCGATGGCTGAGTTGGGTATCGGCGTGGACGACGGGTCGGTCCCGACCGCGGAGGTCGCCAGCACCCTCAACCGCAAACCTCAGTCCCTCTCCCCGGCTCGAGACGGCCTGATCAAGAAAGGCCTCGTCTTCTCCTCCGAACGCGGCACCGTAGCCTTCACCGTCCCCCACTTCGGCAAATTCCTCCGGACCCGCACAGCCTGAGAACTGTGGTGGTACGGGGATGTGGTCGTCCCCCGCGTGCTCCGCAGTCGCGATCGACGCCGGCTGCACCGACGGCGGCACCGGCCTCGTCCAGGACCTCGCCTCGCCCGATCATGCACCTGGAGACAATCGCCGGGGTCTGGGAACAGGCTATTGCTTGTTCCCAGACCCCGGGAGTTGTCGCGGCGACCCTCGATGTGCGCGGTAGCTGAGCTGACTGTGCTCGTCGGTGGGGATTGCCGAGCCGCGTTGGAACCGACCGCGGCTTAACGAAACTGGCCTTCCGTGGGGTGGGTCGGAGTGGATAGGGTCAAGTGTTATGACCACCCGGCGGAGCGGCCAGCAGTCGGGTGCGCGTGGGCGGCATAGTCGGCGGAAGTCTTATCGCGGGCAGTGGTTTGCTGTTACGGCGCTGGCTGTCCTCGGCACTGTGGTGGTGGCTCATCCGGATGTGGCGCATCGGCAGTCTTTGGCGGCTGAGGTGGTTGCGGGGGCCAACGAACCGACGGTCGAGGCGCCTGTTACGGCTGTCGTGACGCCGACGCCGGTTGTGACGCCGACGCAGAAGTTCACTACTCCGTTGCGGCCGGCACCCACTCTGACGCGGAAGCCGAAGGGTGCGAAGCCGAACGTTCTGGTGTCGACCGGGAAGCTTGCCGTGGTGCCGGGGTTCGACAAGGCGACCGGGGTGCGGGACAAGCTGACGTACCGGGTGGAGATCGAGCAGGGCGTGTCGGTGAACGGCGCCGCGGTCGCCGCAGCAATTCACAAGACGTTGACGGATCCGCGTGGTTGGCAGGCGGTTCATCCGGTGAGCTTCGAGCGGACCGACAAGGTCGACGCCGATCTGCGGATCATCCTCGCGACGCCGGCGCTGACCGACAAGCTCTGTCTGCCGCTCGACACCGGTGGTGAGGTGTCTTGCCGGGTCGAGGACCGGGTAGTACTGAACGCCAAGCGGTGGATGTACGCGATCCCGGCGTACAACGGGAACGTCGACCTCTACCGCAGCTACCTGGTCAATCATGAGGTCGGGCACGCGCTCGGGCACGGTCACTCGACGTGTACGAAGCCGAAGACCCCCGCACCGGTGATGATGCAGCAGACCAAGGGCCTGGCCGGCTGCCTGCCCAACGCCTGGCCCACTATCAAAGCGACCTGAGAGACTGGGTACGACGGGAAGGAGTAAGCGATGTCGTCACAGGACTTCCCGACGTACGGCCGCGGCGAACCCGAGCAGCAGCCACAGCAGGAACAGCAACAGCGGCCCGGCGCGGACCAGCACTTCGCCCCACCCACGCCGTACGGCGGTGGCACCTACGTCAACGGTCAGCCCGCTCCGCCGGAGCACCACTACGCGCAGCCGCAGCCGTACGGCACTCCACCGGGCCAGTACGGCCACCCTGAGGGCCCGCACCACAACCAGCCTCCGATGTATCGTCCCGGCACCCCGTACGGCGGTCCGGTGACGCCCGAGCCGCACGACCTCCCGGCGTACGGCCGGGAGCAACCAGTGGCTCCGCGCGACCCCCGCGCCGCCAGAGTGGTCGGCCTGGCGACTCTGATCGCCGCGTTCTACGGACTGCTCGTCATTTCCGTCCAGCGGGTCTCGCTGCGCGACATCTCGCAGGCGCCGGGCTCACCGCTCAACCACCCGCTCCGCACTGATGTGATCGACGCGATCGGCCAGCTGCTGCTCGTGGTGGTCGGCGCCGGTGCACTGGTGATGTGGATCCGTGACGTGCTCGCCCGCCGCAAGGCAGGCCGCCAGCCCGAGCCGCTGGAGCTGGGCGGCCTACTACTGGTCGCCGTCTCCGCAGTACCGATCCTGGTCTGGCTGATCATGGTGCTGTCCACCGGCCTCGGCGCGGTCGACGACTCGGTCCACCGGCTGCCCACGGCGTACGGCTGGGGCGGCGCCGGTCTGCTGATCCTCGCCGTCGGCCTGTTCCTCGGGTACCGCGAGCTGAAGCCCGACGTACCGAATCCGGTCGTCCAGGGTCCTCCGGCCAAGGCACCCTGGGAGTGAGCGCACCTGTCGTCCTGGTGCCCGGCCTGGGCCTCGGCCCGGAGTCGTACGCCCGGACGGTCGAGCACCTCGTCACGCCGTACCACGTCGTCACCCTGCCCGGGTACGGCGAACCTGCCGGCACCCGCGAGGACCTGCACCCACGTGCTCTCGCGGTAGCGCTGGCCGGCAAGATCCGCGAGCGGTCCGTACTCGTCGGCCACTCGGCCAGCTGCCAGATCGTCGTCGAGACGGCGATCCGGTACGCCGACCTGGTCCACGCACTCGTCCTGGTCGCACCGGCCGGCGACGCGAGGATGTCGAGCTGGGTGGACCGGGCCGTCCGCTGGCTCGGGTCCGCCGTACCGGACTCACCGAAGCTGATCCGGGTCGTCACCCCGCAGTACGCGCGTACGACGCTGCCGACCATCGCCCGCGCCGGTGAGGCCTCCCGGCACCACGACCTGGCCGAGGTCATCTCCCGGGTCAAGGCGCCGGTGCTGATCGTCCGCGGGAAGCATGACCTGATCTCGACGGCGGAGTGGGTCGAACGGCTCGCCGAGCTCAGCCACGGCGAGGCCCGGACGCTGGACACCGGCGCCCACATGCCGGTCGTCACCAACGGCCCGGAGCTGGCCGCTCTCATAGAACGAGCCGCGGCGCTGCCGGAAACTAGCTGACGCGTTAAACTCAGCGACACATACCTATGCGGGAGCTCGCACCGAAAGATGCGCGGGCTGAGAGGGCGACAGCAGGGTCGCCGACCGCCTGAACCTGACCGGGTAATGCCGGCGTAGGGATTGGGGTCTTATGACCAGCACTGCTGTTCGTCCTGCGAAGAACACCGAGGCGCCGCTCGTCCTCACCACCGATGTGCCGCGGACGCTCGGCTTCTTCGACCAATTCACGCTCTGGGGCAATTTCGGCATCTCGCTGTTCGGTCCGGTGACCGGTGCGCTGGTGGCGGCGTACACCGGCTCGCTGTGGCAGGGACTACTCGCGGTGGTCGTCGGCTGTGGCATCGGCGCGCTGGTGCTGGGCGGTGCGGCCGTGTTCGGGTCGCAGACCGGTGCGCCTGCGATGGCGAGCCTGCGCGGTCTGTTCGGCCGGCGTGGCTCGATCGCGCCGACCATCCTCAACATCGCGCAGAACGTCGGCTGGGCGACGATGGAGATCATCGTGATCTCGCAGGCCGCAGTCGCGGTGACGAGCGAGCGGTGGCGCTGGGTCTTCGTCGTACTGGCCGGGATCATCGCGACCACGATGGCGATCCGTCCCCTCGGCAGCGTGAAGATCCTGCGGAAGTTCATGGTCTGGTTGGTGCTGATCGCGTCGGTCTACCTGTTCGTACAGGTGCTCAGCAAGCCGGTGCACGGGCTGCCACAGGATGGCGTGTTCGGCTTCTGGCCGGCCGTCGACCTCGCCGCCGCGGGTGTCGTGTCGTTCGCCCCACTGGCTGCCGACTACACGCGGCACTCGCGCACTAACAAGGCTGCCTTTGCTGGCTCATCACTCGGCTACGGTCTGGCAGCGATCGGGTACTACGCGCTCGGTGTCGTTGCCGTAGCCACATTGCAGACCAACAGCGACGACGTGATCACCGCACTGGTCACACTGCCCGCCGGTGCGATCGCACTGCTCGTACTGCTGGTGGACGAGGTCGACGAGGCGTACGCGAACGTCTACTCGACCACGATGGCCGCCCACAACCTGATCGGCCACATCGACCGCCGGTGGATCTCGGTCGCGATCGGCGTGATCGCCACCGGCATCGCGCTAATGGTTGACCTGGGCAACTACACGCAGTTCCTGTACTTGATCGGCTCGGTCTTCATCCCCTTGTTTGCAGTGGCTATCGCGGACTTCTTCGTGGTGAGCAAGATGAAATGGGACGTCTCGGACACGGCCCGCTTCCGTTGGCAACCAACCGTCGCCTGGCTGATCGGCTTCGTCGCGTACCAACTGGTCAACCCCGGCACCGTCAAGGGATGGTCCCCGTTCTGGACCAACCTCCAGCAGTGGCTTTTCAACAACCACCCGGTCCCCTCCTGGCTCGGCGCGACGTACACCTCGATCGTCGTTTCGATGGTGGCCGCGGTTCTGCTCGGACGAGTAAATCGCCGACCGCTGGACAACTGACCCGGAGTAACCGGAATACTGCAGGCATGCTGAATTCCGCATTGCGCAGTCGGGCCGAGTACGCGGAGCTTGGGGCCGATGGGTTGGCCGCGCGTACGACGCCCGAGCGGGACGCGCTGATCGTCAAGGCGGTCGAGGAGTTGCTGGACGGCCGGGAGACGGTGCTCGACCTGTGCTGCGGGTACGGGCGGATCGCGCTACCGCTGCGCAAGGCCGGAAAGGTCGTCCGCGGGCTGGACATCTCGCCGAACCTGCTCGAGGCCGGCCAGGCGCAGGCGGCTGAGCAGGAGCTCTCGATCGACTGGGCGATCGGCTCGATGACCGACCTGCCGTACAAGTGGGACTCGTTCGACGCGGTGATCTGCCTGTGGACGGCGTTCCACGAGTTGTTCTCCGAGGACGAGCAGATCTCCACGATCTGCGAGGTTTCCCGGGTGCTCAAGCCGGGCGGGATCGCGATCATCGAGGGCCCGGTCTGGGGGCCGGCGACGGCGGCCGAGATCGCGAACGGAATGCGGCAGGGACCGGAGCACCGGATCGTCACCACCGAGCATGACGACAACACCAGCAGCGTGCACTTCATCCACGACGAGATCAGCTACGGGCGCCTCTGCGCGGCCGCCGGAATCGACGACTACAAGGTCTACAAACGCGACTGGGGCGGCCGCCGCAGGCTCATCCTGGAGATCCACGCGCCGGCAAGTTCCTGACACGTCAGGAGGAGCAGATCCCCACTCCACATTGGGGACCTGCTCCTTATGTTTGCCGAGTCTAAAACCATTCCGGACGATTCCGGAAAATTCACCCTTTTGCTTCGAGATTCAGCAAGAAACGCTTTGCCTCGAGGCCACCGGCGTACCCGGTGAGTGCGCCGTTGGCGCCTACCACGCGGTGGCACGGCAGTACGACGCAGACCGGGTTCGCGCCCAGCGCCGTACCGACCGCGCGAGCCGCCTTCGGCTTGTCGATGTCACTCGCGACCGTTCCGTACGTCGTCGTCGCGCCGTAGCGGGTGTGGTCCGGTAGGTCGTTCAGCACGAGTCGCTGGAACGGCGTCGCCAGCGCGAGATCCACCTCCAGGTCGAAGGTGTGACGACTGCCCGCGAGGTACTCGTCGAGTTGCCGTCGGACGTCGTCCAGCGGCCGGGGCTGCCGGAGTACCCGCGGCGACACGGCTCGAGCGAGACGGGTGGTCATCGTCTCCTCGTCGCCGAACGAGCTGGCGACCACGCGGCCGCCCGCGATCGCGAGCAGCAACGTCCCGATCGGGGTGTCGTGCAGGGTGTACGCGACGTCGGCGTCCGGGAAGGTGGGTGGTTTCAGGTCGGGGGTGGTGAGCCGGTTCAGCCGGCTCTCGAGGTCAGTCATCATCTACTCCGAGTTTGCTGCGCAGGGTCGCGAGCGCGTCGCTGACGAGCCGGCGCGATGCGGCGGGCGTGGTGTCCAGAGCGGCGGCCACGCCGTGGTGGTCCAGGTCGCCGACGTACTTGAGCGTGACCGCGAAGCGTTGTCGCTCCGGGAGTTGGTTGACCGCTCGCCAGAGTTCCGGGTCCGGGAAGTCCGTGGCTTCCGGGCCCTCGACCGCGACCGGGGGCGCTTCGTCCAGCGGGCGCTGCGGTTTTCGCGCTCGGTGCACGTCGGTCGCGCACCGGGCGGTGATGGTGAGGAGCCAACTGCGCAGGTTCTTCGCCGACGTCAGCTTCGGATAGGCGGCGTACGCCTTCTCCCAGGCCCGCTGTGCCGCGTCGTCGCCGTCCACCGGCCCGGCCATCGCCCGCGCCAGCCGGGCCACGTCCCGCCAGTGCGCGTCGATCAGCGCCTGGAACGGCGGCAGCACGCCAGGCTTCAGCTGCGCCTTCTCCCGAGTCATCACGTTAGTAGAACGCACCCGGTCAGTCCGATGTGAGGGCGGCCGGTCCAGATCACGAGATTGTCTAGTTAGCCGATAGACAATGATGCGAAGATAGCTGACATGACGACGACACTCCTCACCCGCCGTCGCGTCATCGATCTGCTGCGGACGGCGAGCGCCACCTGTCGGTGACGCCTGTTCTGCCACTTCGCCCTGCATGAGGCCCCGTCGATACCGGCCTCCCCCAGAAATTCAGCACAGCCCGCCCGGCAGTTGCTGCCGGTCGTCCCTGCCCCGATTCCGAGGGAGAGACATGTCTTTGCCTGCCCTGAATCGTCCTGCCCTGTCCGTCGTACCCGACCATTCCGAGGAACGGATCGTGGACGCCGACGTCTACAAGTCCGTCTTCCGTCGCCACGCCGCCGGTGTCGTGGTGATCACCGCGGACGCCGGCCACGGCCCGGTCGGGTTCACCGCCACCTCGCTGGTCTCGGTCAGCCTGCTGCCACCGCTGGTTTCGTTCGCGATCGCCACCAGTGCGTCCAGCTGGCCGACCGTGAGTACGACGAACAGCCTGGTGATCAACTTCCTGTCCGCCGACCAGGACGCGATCGCCGGCCGGTTCGCCACCAGCGGGATCGACCGGTTCGCCGAACCGACCCGCTGGTCCCGGCTGGCATCCGGCGAGCCCGTACTCGACGACGCCCCGAGCTACCTGCGCGCGCAGGTCGAGCACCGTTTCGCCGTCGGCGACCACTACCTGGTCGTCGCCCGCCTCTCCACCCATACCGAACGACGTGAACACGAGTCGTTGCTGTACCACGACGGCCACTACGCGAAAGCACACCATGTCTAGAAAACGTCTCTACGCCGTACTCGCGCTCCTCGCCGTCGTCACCGGTTGCAGCGGCAACGCAGCCGCCGACGGTGCCGCCAAACTCTCGCTGGACGCGCCGCTGCCGACCACCGTCCCGGCCGGCGCCAAGATCGTCGTCGGTGACCCGGCCACCGAGGTCGCACTGAAGCTCTCCGGTCAGTACGACAAGGTGTCGAAGTACGTCCAGTTCGCGAACCTGAGTGGCGGTCCGCAGACCACCGAGGCGTTCCGGGCGCACGCACTCGACCTCGGCTCGGTCGCGGAGATCCCGTCGATCAACGCGACCTGGACCGGTCTGCACGTGAAGATCGTCGCCTCCAAGTTCCGGCAGGACCCGATCGGCCACCCGATCTACCAGCTCGGCATCGCCCCCGGCACCTCGGTGAAGACACTCGCTGACCTGCGCGGCAAGAAGATCGCGTACAGCCCGGGTCAGGCCCAGGGTGCGCTGATCCTGAAGGTGCTGAAGAAGGCCGGCTTGACCAAGGAAGACGTCAAGCTGGTCGAGCTGCCCAGCACCGGTGACGTCTACGTCCAGGCTTTGGCCGGCAAGCAGGTCGACGTCGCCCCGATCGGCGGCGTACAGATCAAGCGCTACCTGGCCAAGTACGGCAAGGACGGCGGCGCCACGATCGACCACGGCCTGCGCGACGACGCTGGGCATCTCTACGGGCCGGTCGAGTCGCTCGAGGACCCGGCGAAGGCCGCGGCGATCCGCGCGTACGTCGCCGCCTGGGGTATCGCCCAGGTGTGGATCGACAAGCACCCCAAGGAGTGGATCCAGGGGTACTACGTGAAGGACCAGGGCCTCACCGAGGCGGACGGGCAGTGGCTGGTCGAGAACGCCGGTCACCCGGACATCCCGGCCGACTGGAGTGACGCGATCCAGCGCCAGCAGGAAACCATCGAGCTGCTCGCCAAGGAGACCGGCAACCCGGTCATCCAGGCGAAGGACCTCTACGACCTGCGGTTCCAGACCGTCGCCGCGGACGCGATCAAGGGAGGCGCCAAATGAGCGCGACAACCCTTCCCGGACTGCGGTCCCGCACGACCGCGGCTCCCGTCGTACGCCGTCGTCGCCTCGGACCGGGGAAACCGATCAAGTTCGGGGCCGCGATCGGACCCGTGCTGTTGCTGGTGATCTGGAGCGTCGGGTCGGCCGCTGGTTGGATCGACCAACGAAATCTGTCCGCGCCGTGGACCGTGGTGACCACGGCCGGCGACCTGATCGCGGACGGCCGGCTCCAGTCGAACCTGTGGACCTCCGCCCAACGAGCGCTGCTCGGGCTCGCACTCGGCATCGTGCTGGGCGTCGTACTCGCCCTGATCTCGGGGCTGTCCCGGCTCGGCGAGGCGGTCCTCGACGGACCGATCCAGATCAAGCGGGCGATCCCGTCGCTGGCGCTGCTGCCGCTGCTGATCCTCTGGCTGGGCATCGGTGAGTCGATGAAGGTCGTCACCATCCTGCTCGGGGTGTTCATCCCGATCTACATCCACACCCACAACGGCCTGCGCACGATCGACAGCCGGTACGTCGAACTTGCGCAAACCGTCGGTCTGTCCCAGTGGGAGTTCATCCGGCGCGTGGTCCTGCCGGGCGCGCTGCCCGGATTCCTGCTCGGGCTGCGGTTCGCGGTGACCGGCGCCTGGCTGTCGCTGGTCGTCGTCGAGCAGATCAACTCCACCAGCGGTATCGGCTACATGATGGAACTGGCCCGCACGTACGGACAGACCGACATCATCATCGTCGGCCTGGTCGTCTACGGCGCCCTCGGCCTGCTCTCCGACGCCGTCGTCCGCCTGATCCAGAGGAGGGCCCTGACATGGCGCCGAACGTTAGCTGCTGCTTAATGGCCGGGCCTCCGGCGCCGGCGGGGTCATGGGGCTTTGACTCCCGGCCTTCCCTCGTCGCTCCGGTCGCTTCGCTCCCTCCGCTCCTCAGTCCAGGCCGGGAGGCCCCATGACCGTCATCACGACTGCAACCGTCCAGGTCCGCGATCTGGTACGCCGGTACGACGAACGCGCCGTACTGGATGGACTCGACCTGGATATCGCTCCGGGTGAATTCGTTGCCCTGCTGGGGAAGAGCGGTTCCGGAAAGAGCACGTTGCTGCGGGCCTTGGCCGGGCTGGACTACGACGTCGAGGGATCCGGTGAGCTCGCCGTACCGCAGAACGTCTCGGTCGTCTTCCAGGACTCCCGGTTGTTGCCGTGGGCAAGAGTGCTCGACAATGTCGTGCTCGGTCTGAGCGGCGCCGGCGATCGCGGACGGAAGAGCCTCGAGGAAGTTGGGCTCGCGGGCCGCGAGCAGGCCTGGCCGAACGAGCTGTCCGGCGGTGAGCAGCAGCGCGTCGCGTTGGCGCGGTCGCTGGTCCGGGAGCCGGAGCTGCTGCTCGCGGACGAGCCGTTCGGGGCGCTGGATGCGCTGACCCGGTTGAAGATGCACGTGTTGCTGCGGAAGCTGTGCGCGACCCACCAGCCCGCCGTACTGCTGGTCACGCACGACGTCGACGAGGCGATCGTGCTGGCCGATCGGGTGATCGTGCTCGACGAGGGCCGGATCGTCGCGGAAGAAGTGGTCGAGCTGGCCGCCCCGCGGAGTTCGGCCGATCCAGGATTCGCCGCGATCCGGTCGCGGCTTCTCGACGCTTTAGGAGTCTCGCTGTGAGTCGACAGTTGCATTTGAACGCGTTCCTGATGAGTACCGGGCATCACGAGGCGTCGTGGCGGTTGCCGGAAAGCGATCCGTTCGCGAACACGTCGGTGGCGCATTACCAGGGCTTGGCGCAGTTGGCCGAGCGCGGGAAGTTCGACTCGATCTTCTTCGCTGATTCGCCCGTTCTGATCGGTACGGTCGGGCGTCGGCCGGCTGGTTCTTTGGAGCCGACCGTGTTGCTGACGGCGATCGCGGCCGCGACGTCTCGGATCGGGCTGATCGCGACCGCGTCGACGACGTACAACGACCCGTACAACCTGGCGCGACGGTTCGCCAGCGTGGACCACGTGAGCGGTGGGCGCGCGGGCTGGAACGTGGTGACGACGGCCGGCCCGGACGCGGCTCGCAACTTCAACCTCGCGGACCAGCCGGCGCACGCCGAGCGGTACGACCGGGCGGCGGAGTTCCTCGAGGTCGCCTACAAGCTGTGGGACTCGTGGCAGGACGACGCCGCGATCGCCGACAAGGCCGAGGGCGTCTGGGCGGTGCAGGAGCGAGTGCAGCCAATCGACCACGTCGGGCGGCACTTCCAGGTCCGCGGGCCGCTGAACCTGCCGCGGTCGCCGCAGGGGCATCCGCTGATCGTGCAGGCCGGGTCGTCCGAGGACGGCAAGGGACTGGCGGCGCGGTACGCCGAGGCGGTGTTCACGGCCCAGCAGACGCTGGAGGACGCGCAGGACTTCTACCGGGATCTGAAGGCGCGCACGGTCGCGCTCGGGCGTGACCCGGAGACGATCAAGATCCTGCCGGGGATCGTTCCGGTGATCGGATCGACGGTGGAGGAGGCTCAGCGGTTGGAACGGCAGCTGGACGAGCTGATCCGGCCCGAGTACGCGCGGCTGCAGCTGGCGAAGACCCTGCGGGTGGCGCCGGAGGACCTGCCGCTGGACCAGCAGTTGCCGGCGGACCTGCCCGACGAGGACGAGATCGAGGGCGCGAAGAGCCGCTACACGCTGATCGTCACGCTGGCCCGGCGCGAAAAGCTGACCGTTCGCGAACTGATCGGCCGGTTGGGGGGCGGGCGCGGGCACCGGACGTTCACGGGGACCCCGGAGCAGGTCGCGGACGCGATCCAGCACTGGTTCGACGCCGGCGCCGCCGACGGCTTCAACATCATGCCGCCGGTTCTTCCATCCGGCCTCGCGGTCTTCGTGGACGAGGTAATCCCGATCCTCCAGGCCCGCGGTCTCTTCCGCACCGAGTACACCGGCACCACACTCCGTGACCACTACGGCCTACCCCGCCCCACCGGCCGTACGGCGGCGTTGCAGGAGGTAACCGCCTGATCTGGGTGCTGGGTTCCGTCAGGTGGCGGGATCCAGCACTCGTACGACCAGCTTTCCGACTGCCTTGCCGTCCTGCATGATGCGGTGGGCTTCGCCGATCTGCTCCATGGTGAAGACGCGGTCGATTCGGATCGGGAGTTTGCCTGCGGCGACCAAGTCGACGTACCGCTGGAACGCCTCGGCCGGCAGGTCTGAGCTCTCGCCGCCGTATGCCGTCAGCCGGACGCCGTTCGGGAGATAGTCCATCGGGTAGAAGTCCGGGATCGTCCAGGCATCACTGAGCATTCCGGTGAAACACGCCGTGCCGTGGATCGCGACCGCCTTCAGGGTGTCCGGAAGGACATTCGTGCCAACCAGTTCGAGCGCCGCGTTCACCCCGTCCGGAAGAATCTCCCGCACCTTTTGCGCAACGTTGCCATCATCAACAATCGGGTAGTCGACACCCAGCTCCCGCAGGACATCCAGCCGCTGCGGATTCCGCGTCGTCGAGAACACGGTCAGCCCGCGTTCCTTCGCCAGTACGGCGGCTGCCACCCCGACGGACGACGTACCTCCGCGGACCAGCAACGACTGACCCGGCTCGATGGCCAGGCCCGTGTAGAGCGAACCGTGGGCGGTCTGCAGCATCTCCGGCAGCGCGCCCAGCGTCGCCCAGTCGAGGTCGGTCTTGACCGGGATCACCGACGACGCCGGTACGACGGTGTACTCCGCGTACCCGCCGTCGAACTCGCGCCCCATCCCGCCCATCATCGCGACCACCTGCTGGCCCGGCGCGAACTCACCACCCGGCGCCGCGTCAACGGTCCCGGCCGCCTCGATCCCGGGGATGACCGGGAACCGCGCGTTCGTCGCCAGCCCGGCCCTGAGGTGGTACTCCGACCGGTTCAGGCCGAACGCCTCCACCTTGATCCGCACCCACCCGGACCTGGGTTCGGGGACGGCAACCCGTCGTACCCGAAGCTCCTCAGGCGCCACCGGCCCATCCAGAACAACTGCCCGCATGTCCATGTCGCCTATCCTGACCCATCGTGTGAAAGAGTTTCTTTCATGGGGAAACTCCCTCGCGTCGTCGCCCATCGCGGCGCCAGTGACGTCAATCCGGAACACACTCTCGCGGCGTACCGCCGGGCGATCGAGGTCGGCGCGGACGGACTCGAGTGCGATGTCCGGCTCACCGCCGACGGACATCTCGTCTGCGTCCACGACCGCCGGATCGACCGCACCTCGAACGGCCGGGGCGTGCTGTCGACGATGAGTCTCGCGGAGCTCGAGTCGTTCGACTGGGGCTCCTGGAAACGCCCGTGGGCCGATCTCGACGACGAGGCCGAGCTGCCCGATCTCGACGAGATGAAGGTGCTCACGCTCGACACGCTGCTGGCGACCGTCCGGGACGCCGGACGGCCGGTCGAGCTGGCGATCGAGACCAAACACCCGACCCGGTACGCCGGTCTGGTCGAACGCCGCCTGATCGAGGCGCTCGACCGCTACGGCTGGGCCCGTCCGAAACTCGGAACGGAGTCGCCGATCCGGGTCATGAGCTTCTCCTGGCTGTCGCTACGCCGGATGCGTACGGCGGCGCCCGGCCTGCGGACCGTCCTGCTGATGGACCGGATCCCGCTGCGTTTCCGCGACGGTTCCCTGCCGACCGGGGTCTCGTACGCCGGGCCGAGCCTGGAGCTCGTCACCGCACACCCGGAGTACGTCGACCGCGCCCACAAGCACGGGCACCAGGTGCACGTCTGGACAGTCAATGCCGAGGAAGACATCCGGCGCTGCCGCGAGATCGGCGTCGACGTACTCATCAGCGACCGCCCCGAACTCGCCGTACGGACCTTGGCGGAACCGCCGGAAGAGGTACGACGTCGGAGCTGAGCTCTTGGTTTGTGACACGCCGAAACGATTGTGTGTGGCCTGTGTCACGTGGGTATGGATACGTAGTGGCGCGAATGCGGGCGGTTATTGCAACGTTCAATTCCGTCGATTTCGTTACGGTTTCTTCGGGTTTAGGCGGGATCCTCGCCGCGCTATGTAACGGAATACCTGCGGGTGTTTTTCCCGCCTGGATCGTGGGCAGATGTCTTGGTGGCTGTACCGATCATTGAGGAGACCCTGCTTGTCCTCTGCGACCCTGCCCGCCGACGTTAGCGTCGTGGACGTCGTACTGCCGCACGAAGTGTCCGCGGTAGCGGATGCCCGCCGCCGTCTGGCCGCCTATCTCAAGCGTTACCGGATCACCGAAACCGCCCGTGACGACGCACAGCTCGTCCTGTCCGAGCTGCTCTCCAACGCGATCCGGTACGCGCCGCCGCTGCCTGCCGGTGAGGTCCGCGCGGCCTGGTGGATCGACCGGGCCGGCATTCACGTCGAGGTCACCGACGGTCGCGGCGACACCGAGCCGCAGCGAATCAGCGGCACCCACCCCGAGTCGATCGGCGGCCGCGGATTGGCGATCGTCGACATGCTCACCACCGGCTGGGGCGTTCGTACCGCCGCCCACCACCGCACCGTCCACGCAGTAGTCCCCAGCTAACCCGCTGCCCCACCCCGCCTTCTTCCTTCCCTCCGCTCTACTCCGGAGAGGGTTCGCCTGTCCTCACCCGGCTTCTTCTTTCCTTCCCTTCTGCTCCCTTCCTGAGTGGGTTCGCTCTGGGGTGGGGTTGGCTGCAAGACTGCGGGGTTATGGGAAAGAAGTCGCGGCAGCGCGCGAAGAACACGACGACCGTCACGCTCGACCCGGCCGACCTGGTGGACGTCGGGCCGCGCGAACCCTGCCCGTGCGGTTCGGGCAAGCGGTTCAAGCAGTGCCACGGCAAGGACCTGGCCCAGGCCGCGGACGCGTTCGTGGTGCGGCCGTTCGAGGGACTGCCGGCCGAGTGTGACCTGATCGCGTTCCGCGAGATCGTCCCGTCCGGCACCGTCGAGCTGGAGCTGACCGGCGACAACGCGGGCAAGAAGATCAACCTGGTCACGTTGCTGCCGATGGCGATGCCCGGCCTGGTGCGCGACGACGAGACGGTCTGGATCGGCATGCAGACGCACGCGTCGTCCGGCGACCCGAGCCGCGACCTCGGGCACGCGATCACCGCCGCGCTGCACACCGAGCCGGGCAACCCGATCGAGCTCGGCGACCTGATGAAGGACGGCCCGCGGCTGCAGGATCTGATCGACACCGCGAAGCCGGTCGAGGTCAAGGTGCACGAGGGCTTCGACTACTGGGTCGGTGAGAACGTCGAGGACCCGACCGGTGAGGTCGCCGCGGGCCTGGAGCGCGCGAACGCCGCGGCCGCTCCGACGGTACGGCTGGAGTCGGTCGACGCGGCGTACTGGACGCAGATCGGCGACCGCATCTACCTGCGCTGGGTCATGCCGCACACCGAGGACACACTGCTCGACGCGCTGGCCCGTCTCCACGCGGCCGGCTCGTCCGCGCTGATCAACGGCAGCCGGCTGATCGGCTCCTTCCGCGCTCTCGGCGTACTCGCACCGGTCTGGGAGCTCCCGTCCGGCACCGAGGCCGCCGACGTCGAGAAGCCGGCCGCCGACTTCGCCACCGCCCTCGAGAAGGCCCTCGCCACCGAGGCCCCCCTCACCACCGAGGAGCGGGCGGCCCGAGCCGGCCTCTCCAGCCGCCAACTAACCATCCGCTGACAGACGCACGAACGCCCGGCTGGAAGGTCTCAGCCGGGCGTTTCGTGTACTTAGAGTGGTCTAGGCCATGATCGTTAAAATCTGCCTAGGAACGTGGACGGCCCAAGTCCTGCTGACGGGGGAGCAACAGGGCCTGGGCCTAGCCATGAAGAGTACTCATGATGGTGGTCCGCCACAAGCCCCGATCTCACTCCGCGTGTCGTAGGGCTCACATGGCTGGACCGGGGACGAGCTCAGAGGGCGGCCGGAGCGCGGAGTACCGGGCAGGACATGCATCGCGGCCCGCCGCGGCCGGAGCCGAGCTCGGAGCCGGAGATCCGGATGACCTCGATGCCGGACTCCTCGAGCCGCGCGTTGGTCTCCACGGTCCGCTCGTACGCGATGCAGACCCGCGGAGCCAGCGCGAGGGTGTTGTTGCCGTCGTCCCACTGCTCCCGCTCGGCCGTCACCGGGTCCAGGCCGGTGTCGATCCGCCGGAGCGTGTCGATGCCGAGCGCCTTCGCCGCCGCGACCAGGAACGGTTCGGACTCGGCGACGTGCAGCTCTTCGCCGTCGGTCGTGACCGCGAGCGCCCGCATCTCCTCGGCCATGTTCGGATACATCAGTACGGCGTCGGTGTCGACCATCGTGCACACGGTGTCGAGATGCATCGTGGCGCGCTGCTGAGCGATCGGTACGGCGAGCACCGTGTGCGCCAGCCCCTTCGCGAACACCCGTCGCGCCAGCCGCTCCACGCCGGCGGGCGTCGTCCGCTCCCCGACCCCGACGGCGAGTACGCCGGGACCGAGCGCGAGTACGTCGCCGCCCTCGACGTGCTCCAACTGGTGGTCGTACACCTTGTCGGCGCCCGCGAACCGCGGGTGGAACGTGTAGATCACCTCGGTGAGCTGCGTCTCACGCATCCGGGCCGGCATCGCCAGCGAAGTGACCGCGACCGAATCCCGGATCCAGACGCTCGAGTCGCGGGTGAAGAGCAGGTTCGGCAGCGGGTCGATCAGGAAGTCCTCGTGGGCGAGCAGCGACGTGACCAGCCCGCCTGCGCGTACTTCGTCGTTGCGTACGCCGGCCATCAAAGCCTCGGCCAGCCCCGCCGGATCCAGATTGCCCAGCGAGGCGCGTAGGTAGTCGCGCAGGGTGTCGCCCAGTCGCAGGTCCTCGGTCGCGCCGGCGATCGCCTGGGCCCGGGCTGCGGGATCGGCGAGCGACTCGGTCAGCAGCTCGCCGAGGTACAGCACCTCGACGTCGCGGTCCCGGAGCGCCTGGGCGAACGCGTCGTGCTCGTCCTGGGCCCGGCCGACCCAGGGGATGCCGTCGAACAGCAGCTTGTCGTTGTTCCGCGGGGTGAGCCGGCGCAGCTCGTTCCCGGGGCGGTGCAGCATCACGGTTCGGAGCGGACCGACCTCACTGTCGACGCCGTACGCCGTACCGCCCTGCTGCGCCTCGATCATGTCCGCCCCTTCGCTCCGGTAGTGCCCACCACGCTACGGCAGTCCACTTCTGATCTGTCTGATTGTCAGACAATATCCTACTTAAGAGCGGACTCGGTCGTAGAGGAGGCAGAGGGCGCCGGAATCGGTGGGGGTGGAGTCGGTGAGCTTCCAGGAGGTGGCTGGGAGGCCGTCTTCGAACAGGCGGGCGCCGCCGCCGACCAGTTCCGGGTCGAGGGTGATGCTCAGGCGGTCGACCTCGTCGGCGGCCAGTAGTGCCTGGATCACGCTCGTGCTGGCCAGGACGATGATGTCGCCGCCCTCCTGGTCACGCAGCTGCTTGACGACGTCCGCGGGCTCGCCGTCGGCGATCCGGGAGTTCTGCCACGGCGTCTCGGTCAGCGTCGTGGAGAAGACCACCTTGTCGGTCTCGTTCAGCCAGCGTGAGAACGCCCGGTCCTGCGGCGCCGCGGTCTCGTCGTCGGCCACGGCCGGCCAGAAGCCGCCGAAGCCCTGGTAGTTCTTACGCCCGAGCAGGGCGGTGGTGGCCGTCTCGGTCACCCGGATCATGTGGTCCCGGGCGCCTTCTGTGATGGCGTGCGGGACGATCCAGCTCATGTCGTACTCGCCACCCGCTCCGTTCACTCGTCCGTCGAGTGAGAGCGAGATGTTGGCGGTTACGGTGCGGCTCATTTCGGTACCTCGTTCTGTTCGGTGTGGTCTGACACCTGAAATCTTGCTGCGGTCAGCGCCACGGAACATCTGCCACCTGGCCGATATCCACCAGCCGCCTGGCTGACCTGCTCGTCGTACGAAAGGACGAATATCCACAGCCGACCGCCGCTGACGAGGTCGATCGGCTGGAGAGGAACTAGGCTGACCTGCTGTGTCCGGTCATGCTGTACCCAACAACGACGTGTCCCCCGAACCCTTCGAGCGCGCCGTCGCCTGCGTGATCCCGGCGAAGGACGAGGCCGAGCGGATCGCGGCGACCGTCGACGCGGTGCACAAGATCATCGGGGTCGACCTGGTCGTGGTCGTCGACGACGGCTCCACGGACGGTACGGCGGAAGCCGCCGAGCAGGCCGGTGCCGTCGTGGTCCGCCACGAGCGCAACCGAGGCAAGGCCGCGGCGATGGAGACGGGCGCGGCTGCGGTCGCGGATCGAGACGGAGCCCGGGCGCGCCACCTGCTGTTCCTCGATGCTGACCTGACCGACTCCGCGTCCGGCGCGGGGCCGCTGATCGAGCCGGTGCAGACCGGTCGCGCGGACATGACCATCGGGACCCTGCCGGCGCAGGTGCGGACCGATGGGTCCAAGGCCGGCGGCCACGGGTTCGTCGTACGACTGGCGCGGGCTGGGATCCAGGAGGCGACCGGCTGGGCTCCGGAGCAGCCGTTGTCCGGGCAGCGCTGCCTGACTCGGGCTGCGTTCGACTCCGCCGTACCGCTGGCTGCTGGGTTCGGGGTCGAGACGGCGCTGACGATCGATCTGGGCCGGAAGGGCTTCCGGATTGTCGAGGTGCCGATCGAGGTCAGGCACCGCGCGACCGGGACTGACCTGCGTGGTCAACTGCATCGCGCGAAGCAGTACCTGCACGTCCGCCGGGCGCTTGCCGGACGCAGCGCGCTCCCCGCGGACGGTGGTGGACCGTCGTTGCGCAGTCTCTTCCCGCGGAAGTCAGCGCAATGAGTACTGATCTTCAGCTTGGCCAGAAGTACGGCCGCCGGGCCGTCGCTCTCTACTTGGCGTGTACGGCGCTGATCGTCGCGGTCGGCCTGCTCGGACCGTCCGTGGTCGTGCTGACCCTGACCGGCCGGCACCCGTGGCTCCCGTCGTACTGGTTCGATGCCCATGCCAACGACTGGCTCGTGTCGGTGATGATCTACGTCGCGATCGCCCTCGGTGGGTACGGAGTTTTCCTTGCCACCAAGGCACTCCGGCACGGCTGGGCGCCGCGCGTCGACAGATTGATTGCCCTCGGCATCGGTACGACGGCGGCCATCACGTTGGTGCCACCAATGGCATCCGGTGACGTCCTGATCTACGCGGCGTACGGCCGGATCATGACGCTCGGCGGCGATCCGTACACGGCCTCGCCGGCCGACACGATCCGGCTCGGGTACGACCCGGTCATCGCTGCGACCGAGCGCCCGTGGCAGGGCGCGCGCAGCGTGTACGGGCCGATCGCGACCTGGATTCAGTGGCTCTCGTCGCTGATCGGCGGCAACTCGGCGCAGCTCACGGTGTGGATGCTGCAGCTGTCGGTCGCGATCAGCCTGGTGGTCACCGGGCTGCTGCTGGTCAAGCTGGTCGGCAAGGACCTGCCCGCTCGACGCCGGGTGATCATGCTCGGCCTCGCGAACCCGCTGATCCTGTGGTCGGTGCTGGCCGGTGCGCACAACGACGCGATCGCGGTGATGTTCGCGGTGATCGCGCTGGTGCTGTTCCGGCGGCACGTGTTCCTGGCCGGCATCCTGATCGGGGTGGCCGGCTGCACCAAGCTGTCGATCGGCCTGGTCGGTGTCGCGATGCTGTGGGCGCTGCGAGCCGATCGGCGGAAGGCCGCGTTCTTCTGCGGCGGCGGTGTGATCGCGATGGGCGGTCTGTACGCGATCGTCGGGCTGCAGGCGTTCCAGCAGGCGCGGTCGCAGACGTCGTTCATCTCGACCGGCACGCCGCACAAGGTGCTGCTGAGCTTCTTCACCCTGTTCCTGCCGAACGGTCTGGTCCGGACCGTTCTCGCGATCCTCGCCTGGGTCGGCCTGATCGTGGTCGCGATCCTGCTGACGCAGGTGTTCCCGAAGTCGCTCGTACCGCAGGTTCACCCCGACGACCCGACCCCGGCCGCGATCCGGTACACCGCGATCTACGCGATCGCCTGGGTCCTCACCGCGATGTACTCACTGCCTTGGTACGACGTGATTGCCTGGGTCGCCCTGGCTGCCGTCGCGGCGTCGAAGGTTGACGGGTGGATGGTCCTCCGTACGACGATGCTCGCCATCGCCTACGTACCCGGCCGGGACCCGAACGCCCGTCAGGTCGCGGCCAGTCTGTCCGGATCGCTGGAGTTCTTCAGCGCGCGGCTGCGCGACACGATCTGCCCGGCGGTCGAGCTGGCGGTGCTGATCGGGCTGATCGTGTGGGCGCGGCGCAACGGCGCGCAGTGGTGGCCGTACGACTGGCCTCGCCGGAAGCAGAAGGCCGTGCCGCAGAAGGCCGAAGCTCTCTAGCCCCAGAGGTCGTGACCCGCCGCGATCGCCTTGGCCAGAACAGACTTCACCGGCTTCTTGAGGACGGACGCCGCGGCGGCCACGTCGTCGTACTCCGGCTGGACGTTGACCACCTGACCGCCGTACCGCGCGATCTTCACGTGGATGCGCTGGCCGTCGACCTCGACGGTGGCGAACTCGCGGTCGGCGGCGTGCTTGCGGATGCCGAACTCACGCAGTCCGATCGCAGAGGTCTCGGACAGGATCACGGCCCGGACTGTTTCCGCGTTCGCGCGGCCGACGAGGACCGACAGGGTGTGCGCCGGTCGGCCCTTCTTCATCAGGATCGGGGTCAGCCACGCGTCGGCGGCGCCGGCCTCCATCAGCCGGGCCAGGACCTGCGGCCAGATCCGCGGGTCGAGGTCGTCGACGTTGGTCTCGTAGACGAGTTCGGTGGCGGAATCGTCGGTCGTCTCGCCGAGCACGACCCGGACGATGTTCGGCACCTCGACCGGGTCACGGCCGCCGGCCCCGACCCCGGTCTGCTCGATCCGCATCGGTGGCAGTGGACCGAAGTCGTCCGCCAGGGTCGCTAGCAGGGCCGCTCCGGTTGGTGTGGTCATCTCGTACGGCGCTTGGCCGCCAGTGACTGGTGCTTGGGCCTCGGAGAGTACGGCGAGGACCGCGGGGCCGGGGACAGGGATCCCGCCGTGTTGACCGCGTACCTGACCGCCGCCTCCTAGAACGACGGTGGACACGACGATCCGGTCGATGTCGAGCGAGACGGAGGCAGCGGCTACTCCGACGATGTCGGCGATCGCGTCGAGTGCGCCGACCTCGTGGAAGTGCACTGCGTCGGGCTCGACACCGTGGGCGGCTGCCTCGGCGCGGGCGAGCCGAGCGAAGGTGTCTAGGGCTCGGGCTCGGACGGCGGTGTCCAGCTGAGCCTGCTCGAGCAAACGGCGAACCTCAGCCCACGGCCGAGTCGGCGGGTGCTGGTGCCCATGCCCTGCACTGTCGCCGCTCGCCGCATCTGCATGCCCGTGGCCGTGACCATGCCCGTGACCTGCGGCGTCGTGGCTGGTGTCGGGGATGCTCTCCGGGTGGGGGGTGCCGTCGACCTTGACGGTGGCTTTGGTGGCGGCGATCTGGTGGCGGGCGGTGAGGGCGACGGTGACCGACAACGATGGGTCGACCGCGGCGACCGCGGTGTTCACGACGTTGAGGTCGGCGCCGGCGGACAGGAATGCGCCGAGCAGCATGTCACCGGAGGCGCCGGCGGAGCAGTCGATCCAGGCGATGCGCATCAGGCGTCCTTCCTCTCGCGAGGAGCGGACCGGCGGGCAACGCGCGCGGCGAACACCCCGGCCCCGAAACCGTTGTCGATGTTCACGACGGACACTCCCGGCGCGCACGAGTTGAGCATCCCGAGCAGCGCGGCCAGCCCACCGAACGAAGCGCCGTACCCAACCGACGTCGGCACAGCCACCAGCGGTACGCCGACCAGCCCGCCGACCACACTCGGCAGCGCACCCTCCATCCCGGCGACCACGATCAGGCAGTCCGCAGCGTCGAGCCGCTCGCGTACGCCGAGCACCCGGTGCAGCCCAGCCACACCCACGTCCGTGATCACATCCACCTCGGCGCCGAACACCCGTGCAGTCGTCGCCGCCTCAGCAGCCACCGGGGCATCCGACGTACCAGCAGCCACCACGGCGACCGTCCCGCGCAGTACGCCAGGCTCGCCGAGGACCGCCGTACGGCCAACCGGATCGACCACAGCATCCGGCAGCGCGGCAGTCACCGCCTCCTGCGCCTCGACCGTGAGCCGGGTCGCCAGTACGGCGCTGCCCGGGTGGGTGGCGTGCAGGGTCTGCAGCAGTTCCACGACCTGAGACGGCGTCTTGCCGGCTCCGTAGACGACTTCGGCGTCGCCGGTACGCTCCAGCCGGTCGGTGTCGAGACGCGCGTAGCCGAGGTCGTGAACGCCCGGTTGTGGGCCCTGATCAGGCAAATGTGTCACGCCGCGAATCTACGTTGCCCCGGCCCGTGGTGCCGCATCCGTCCCGGCTCACACACGCTGTGCGATCGCCTGAACACTCAGGCATAACACCGGATGCTTTAGGCTCTCGTGCGTGTCTTCGACGTTAGCCGGTGCCTTCGGGGTCGCCGCCCTGTTCGTGGCGGTGCTCGCCCTGGTGTTCGCGATCCAGGCCCTCCGGGCCCGGACCGTCACGTCGGACAAACTCACCCCAGCCGCGGCCCCCGAACCGGAGCCGCAGCTCGAGCAGCCGGAACCCAAACCCGGCACGGTGAAGTCCGAACTGCGCAAACTGAACAAGGACCTCGCCGCCACTCGCGGCGAACTGAAGGAGACCCTTCAGCACCTGGCGGTCGTCCGGTACGACGCTTTCGGCGATACCGGCGGCAAGCTGTCGTGGTCGATGGCGATCCTGGACAACCACGGCGACGGCGTCATCCTCACCTCGATCAACAGCCGCGCCGACGCCCGCACCTACGCCAAAGAAATCAAAACCTTCACCAGCGAGTCCAAACTCTCCCCAGAAGAGGAAGAGGCGCTGGAAACCCTCCGCAAGGAATCCGAACAGCCGTAAACACCCCCGCGGGTTGGGGTGGGGATCTGCAGGCCATCGCAATGCGGGCCGTCGGGGTGGCTCCCGCGGGGGCTCCCGGCTGCGAGGGCCGTTGTGATGGCGTGGGGATCCGGCTGGGGGTGATGTCCGCCGGGTGAAGGCCGCCGGGCACGGAGGCTGGTTAGCGGCGTTTGGGGACTCGGGCTGTTAGGGCGCCGGGCTCGATTTCGCAGGACAGGTATTGGCCGGGGCCGATGGGGTCGCCGTCTAGTTGGCGTTGGACGGCTACGGCGGCGTGGATTTCGACTTTGCGGCCGGTGAAGCGTTCTAGGTACATGTCGGCGCGGTTTGTCCTCGTCATCAGGCGCCAGAGGACGATCGGCCACTGGGTCACCCGGCGTGGTGCGATGACCACCACGTCCAGCAAGCCATCGTCCGGCCGCGCGTCCGGCAGCAGCGGGATGTTCGCCTGCAGCATCCCGACGTTCCCGACCACGACCGTTCGGACCCGGCGGTCGATCGGCTCGGCCTCGTCGATCGTGAGCTGGACTCGGACCGACGGATGGTTGATGTTCTTCGCCGCGCCCACCAGGTACGCCGTCCAGCCGATCTGCTTCTTCAGGTGCGGCGGGGCGTCCGAGATGATCGCCGCGTCCAGCCCGAGCCCGGCCATCACCGCGAACCGGTCGGTGTCCAGCCCGTCGCCGTGTACGCGGACCAGGTCGATCCGTCGATCGCGACCCTCGAGGATCCGCTCCAATGCGTCGTCCAGGTCGAGCGGGATGTGCAGGTTGCGAGCCAGCAGGTTGCCCGTGCCGGCCGGGATCACCCCGACCGGGATCCCGGTGTGAGCCAGCGCCGAGCACACCACGCGGACCGTCCCGTCCCCGCCGGCGACCAGCACCAGGTCCGACTCGTTCTCGATCGCCTGCTTGGCCATCGCGTTCCCGGCGTCGTCCTCCCGGGTCTCCAGCCACAGCGGTTCGTCGTACCCACGGACCTCGAGCGCCCGCGTCACCTTCCGCCGGAACGCCAGTCCGTCGCCGACCTTGATCGGGTTCACGATCACGGCAGCCCGCGGCGGGGCCGTCGTACCGTCGCTCTCGGACGGGGTACGACGACGTCGCCGGCGCAGCCCTGGCCGGAGGCCGAACCCGATCGACGTCGCGGTCAGGATCGCCAGCCCGAGCGCCCAGCCGCCGAGCACGTCGGACACGTAGTGGACGTTCAGCGCGATCCGGTCGGCGGACGCGATCCAGACCACCGCGATCACCGGCAGCAGCACCAGCAGCCGGAACCGCCGCCGCCAGCCGCGCACAGACGGCAGCACCACGCCGAGCGCGCCTGCCATCACGAAGGCGGCCGTCGCATGGCCGGACACGTACGACCAGCCGTCCGCATCGACCAGAGCCTGGGCCGGATGTGGTCTCGTGAAGATGTACTGGACCGCCTCGACCAGGCCGAGCTCCGCGCCGGCGCTCACCAGCAGCCACATCGTCAGCAGCCGAGCCCGGCGGCGCCAGAGGTAGGCGGCGACGACCACGATCACGGCCCGCGAGGTCCACGGCAGCACCACCGCCCCGATGACCTGCCAGAAGTCGACCACGTTCGGGCGAATAGCGCCGTACGCCGCCGCTCGGGCCGCCACCGACTGGTCCCAGCGCGCCAGCGGAGGCCAGTGCTCGAACACCAGCAAAGTGATCACGATGAAGGGCAGAGCACCCAGGACGACCGTGAGCGCACGGCCGACCGGACTGGGTGGGTGGTGGTTCATTGCCCGCTCGGATCCCCCTCTGTGGTCACGTGACGCCACCCCATCATCCCGAATACACTTCGCCGCTTCTGACACGCCCCGATACCCTCAGGGTGTGATTGACGCGAAACTGCTCCGTGAGAACCCTGATGCCGTCCGCGCGGCCCTGACCAAGCGCGGCGAGAGTACAGACCTGGTCGACCAGATCCTGGTCGCCGACAGTGAGCGTCGATCGTCCATCTCCGCCTTCGAGGCGCTCCGGGCCGAGCAGAAGACGCTCGGCAAGGCGGTCGCTCAGGCCAAGGGCGACGAGCGGACCGCGCTGCTGGAGCGGACCAAGGCGCTGGCCGCCGAGGTGAAGACCAACGAGGCCGCCGCGAACGACGCCGGCCGCCGGTACGACGAGCTGGCCGCCAGCCTGCCGAACCTGGTCTCCGACGAGGCCCCGGTCGGCGGCGAGGACGACTTCGTCGTGGTGGAGGAGGTCGGCAAGCCGCGCGACTTCGCCGCCGAGGGCTTCGAGCCCCGCGACCACCTCGAGCTGGGCGAACTGCTCGGCGCGATCGACATGGAACGCGGCGCGAAGATCAGCGGCTCGCGGTTCTACTTCCTCAAGGGCGCCGGGATGCTGCTCCAGCTCGGCATGCTGCAGCTGGCCGTCCAGCAGGCGGTCGAGAACGGGTTCACCCCGATGATCACGCCGACGCTGGTCAAGCCGGAGGTGATGGACGGCACCGGGTACCTGAACGCGCACGACGACGTCTACCGGCTCGAGGACCCCGAGCTGTACCTCACCGGTACGTCGGAGGTCGCCCTGGCCGGCTACCACATGGACGAGATCCTCGACCTGACCGCGGGCCCGATCCGGTACGCCGGCTGGTCGTCCTGCTACCGCAAGGAAGCCGGGTCGCACGGGAAGGACACCCGCGGGATCATCCGCGTCCACCAGTTCGACAAGGTCGAGATGTTCTCCTACTGCAGGCTCGAGGACGCTGCCGCCGAGCACCTGCGGCTGCTGGCCTGGGAGAAGGAGATGCTCGACAAGATGGAGCTGAGCTACCGGGTGATCGACACCGCGACCGGTGACCTCGGCGTCTCGGCGTACCGGAAGTTCGACTGCGAGGCGTGGGTGCCGACGCAGGGCCGGTACCGCGAGCTGACCTCGACGTCGAACTGCACGGACTTCCAGGCCCGCCGGCTGAACATCCGGCACCGCGACGCCGACGGCAAGACGCAGCCGGTCGCGACGCTGAACGGCACACTGGCCACCACCCGCTGGATCGTCGCCATCCTGGAGACCCACCAGCTCAAAGACGGCTCGGTCCGAGTGCCAACCGCCCTCCAGCCGTACGTCGGCGGTCGCGAGGTCCTCGAACCGGTCAACAAATGACGGACCGACCGCGGCCGACGGCCGTTGCCCTGGACATCGATGGGACGTTGATCGACCACGACGAGGGCCTGTCGCCCGCGGTCGTCGACGCGGTCCGCCGTACTGCCGCGCAGGTGCCGGTGATCCTGGCGACCGGCCGGGCCTGGTCGACCACGAAGCCGGTGGCCGAGCGGCTCGGCCTGCCGGCCGGCGGGTTCGTTGTCTGTAGCAACGGTGCACGGACGATGCGGTTCCCGGACGGTGAGGTCGTCGACGAGCGGACGTTCGACCCGACGACGGTGATCGCCTCGGTGCGCAAGTACGCGCCGAACGCGCGGATGGCGGTCGAGGAGTCCGACGGCACCTACCTGGTCACCGCACCGTTCCCGGACGGCGACCTCGGCCGGGACGCCAGGATCCGCGTGGTCGGCGACGACGAGCTCGCGCCGCAACCTGTGACCCGGTTGATCATCCGCGACCCGGACCAGTCCGAGAGCGACTTTGTCCACCTGGCGGAACGGCTCGGCCTGCACGGCGTCAGCTACTTCGTCGGATGGACCGCCTGGCTCGACATTGCGCCCGAGGGCGTGGACAAGTCAACCGGGCTGAAGGTCGCGCTCGCACAGTACGACCTCGATCCTTCCGGCCTGCTGGCAATAGGTGACGGACGCAACGATATCGAGATGCTGACCTACGCAGGCCTCGGCATCGCGATGGGCGCAGCGCCCGACGAGGTCAAGGCCGCCGCCGACGAGGTCACCAAGTCCGTCCAGGACGACGGTGCCGCGACCATACTCAACCGCTGGTTCTGACGCAACGCCTTTCGGGCAGCGCCGAAAGGGTTGACGTCGAAAGGGTTGACAGGGCAACTTTGCCGTAGGCAACCGAAAGGCCCGGAACCCCTGCTTTCACAGGGCTTCCGGGCCTTCGCTGTCAGTGACCGATAGTCCGCTGGCGGGCCGAGTATCGGATCAGGCGACCCGGCTGCTGCCGGTCCGGCGGGGCTGGCACTGCTGGTCGACCACGGTGTCGAACGCGTCCAGCACGGCGCTGACCTCGGGACGCGGCCGCGGCGTCTTGGCCGCCGGGCTCTGACCGCGGCGCGCACGGCGCAGGTGCCGCTTGACCGTCGACAGCGAGCATCCCAGCCGCATGGCCAGCGACTCCAGGCTGTCGTTCGGGTACTGCGTCCGCAGCCGGAGCACCTCTTCGTGGCTCACCGGACGGCGGGTCCCGCGCGCACCGGCAAGCTGGTCGAAGTCGTCGGCCTGCACCTCGACGTCGAGCAGGTTGCGGATCGAACGCCGTTGTACCGCAGTGGTTCCGGCGACGAAGCCGCTCACGTCGTGCTCGGCGACGGCGCTGTACAGGCATTCGGTGAACACCGGGCACGAGGCGCACAGCGCCTTGGCCTCACGGACAAGCTGTTCGTACCGCTCCCGTGTACGACGGGTTGCGGACGCGGGCGGCGGCTCTTCCATCAGGCGGTGCTGAAAAATGTCGGTACGGGCGATGCAGCCGGTCATTGCCCCCTGCCTGATGGAAGCTGTGTCGACAGCCGCTCGGGAGCTGCTGCCCCCCGGCCCCGCTAGATTGGCGCTGTTGACGGTCATCAAGGCTCCCCAAGTATCAAGACCCGAATGAACGAACGATGTATGCCGTTCGTCCGCACAGATCCGCTAGCTGATGGACCCGCGCTTTGTTGCCGGCCCACCGTGTCGTCCCGGGCGCGGGACGCACCGATCCATAACTGTTGACGCCACTGCCGAGGTTTTGGTTGCAGCCAATTCCACAACAGTTCTTCGACGTTTGTGTATGTGCTTCCGGAGGTGGGCGGCTTCAGTCGCGCTGATCCAGAACACGCTTAGGACGCGGCCGAACAGCCGCCGGTTCCCCACCAGACCAACGCATGAAATCACGCGCCAACCGCGTGGCGCAGGGGAACTTGCTGCCTTTGCAGCATCCTGCCGTAACGGTCTGATGACGTTGTCAAAAGCTCAATCAGATAAGTCAAAAACGGCTGAATCCGCTGTCCAACGGCTTGCGCCCGGGCTACTCGAAGGAGTAATGCGATACCGGCTCGGACGACGATACGGTGACCTCGTGACGGCTTCGCAGTACCCCCGCCTGATAGCCACCGATCTGGACGGAACACTAGTACACAGTGATGGAACCGTGTCCGCCCGCACCTTGACAGCGGTGCACGCCGCGCAGCGCGCCGGCAGTGTTTTCGTGATGGTTACCGCCCGGCCACCTCGCTGGCTGCACGACCTGTCCGACCTGGTCGGTGAGCACGGCGTCGCGATAGTTGCCAACGGCGCTATTTTGTACGACGTCCTGCACCGTAAGGCGATTCGGACCCGGTTGATCGATCCCGCGGTCGCGCTGGACGTCGCGCAGGCGATTCGCAAGGCGATCCCGGACGTGCAGTTCGCGATCGAGCGACCGGACCGCTACGGACAGGAACCGGTCTACCTCAATCGCTGGCCTAAACCTGACAACACGTTGATCGCGGCGGTCGAGGAGCTACTTTCGGAGCCGGCCGCAAAGCTGCTCGTCCGGCATCCGAGTCTGCACTCGGACGAGCTGCTGGCTCGCGTCACACCGTTGGTCGGCCAACGAGTCACGGCCAGCCACAGCGGAGGTCATGGATTGGTGGAGATTTCGGCGACCGGGGTCTCGAAGGCCGCGATGCTGGCCGATTTCGCCGCAGAGCAAGGAATCTCGGCTGCTGAGACGATCGCCTTCGGTGATTCGATCAACGATCTGCCGATGCTCGCCTGGGCCGGTACGTCGTACGGCGTGGCGAACGCGCATCCCGAAGTACTAGCCGTGGTGGACAAAATTGCCCCGGCAAACGACGAGGACGGCGTCGCCGCCGTCCTCGAGGAGTTGTTCCAGCCTTTGAAATAAGGCGTTACAGATACATCCCGGCGCTGCCCGGGCCGTCGGTCGTGCTGGCCTGCGGGGCGCCCGGGAAGCCGGGGTGTTCTTCGCCGGGCAGCTGCTGGCCGCCGGGTAGTGCGCGACGCATCTGCTCCAGCTGCTGGCGCGCGGCCATCTGCTGTGCGAAAAGGGCCGTCTGGATGCCGTGGAACAAGCCTTCCAGCCAACCGACCAGCTGCGCCTGCGCGATCCGCAGTTCGGCGTCGGACGGGGTGCTGTCGTCGGTGAAGTCGAGGCTGAGCCGCTCCAGCTCTTCGACCAGCTCCGGCGCCAGACCGCTCTCCAACTCCTTGACCGACGCCTCGTGGATCGAGCGCAGCCGGGCCCGGGAGGCCTCGTCGAGCGGAGCCGACTTCACCTCTTCGAGCAGCTGCCGGATCATGTTGGCGACCCGCATCACCTTGGCCGGCTGCTCGACCAGCTCGGTCACCGACCGCGGTTCGTCCGCGTGTTCGTCGTGATCGGAGCGCGGCGGCCCCTCGACAGCCATGCCGTCGGGCCCGACGATCAGCACCTTGCCGTCCTCGGTCCTCGCCCCGGCCATCGGAACTCCCTGGCCCTCGCTGCTCTCGCTCATCTCCCCATCCTAGGCGCGCCTCATGAAGTGCGGGCGCGGTGCCGTCGGACCGCATCTCGGTTGGCGCAGGCGGGGCTGCAGTAGCGCTGGCGGCCGGTGCGGGACAGGTCGGCGTACACCTTGCCGCAGCCTTCGGTGGCGCAGCGTCCGAGTCGCGTGATGCCACGGCCGGCCAGGTGCAGCGCAGTACCGGTGCTGATCAGCGTCGCGACCAGCCGGCCGACCGGAACGTGGTCCGGCCGGTAGTGCACGTGCCATCCGTCGCCGGCGTGGTTGGTGAGCCGCGGATGCTCGGTGTACTTCGCCAGCATCGCGTTGACCAGATCGACGCGGGTCTGCTCGTCTTCGGCGTCCACAACCCTCAGCCACTCCTCGAGCGCGATGTGGACCGCATCCACGTCGGCCGCGGTCACCCGGCGCTCGCGCACGAGAGGGCTCTCGACCGCGCTCTGCTCGCACCACTCGATCAGTTCCTCCGGCGTGGTCGCCGGCCGGTTGACGAGGTTGACGGCCAGCAGAACAGCGTCCGCGCCGTAAGGGTTGAGATGCATAATGCCATTACATCACGATGGATCCATGACAGATCACCGTCACCGCTGGACCGCGGTCTCCGCCCACCAGGTCAGCGAGGGGCTGGTCGTGTACCAGCGGTGTGCTTGCGGCCAATGGCGCATCACGAGCACATCGCCGTACCCCGAGGTAGAGCTGATCATTCCTGGGTGAGCCGACGGACCAGGCGGGCTGTTGTCGCGTCGACGTCGTACGGGTGTCCGGTGCCGGGGGTCAGTTGGTCGAGGACGAGGCCGTCGATGGCGAAGTGCAGGAGGCGGATCTCCTCGGCTCCGCCGGGCAGGCCGGCGTTGGAGTTGAAGGCGACATCGGCGTCGAATCCCTGCCGAAGGGTGCGCGACAGGATCTCGTGCAGGCCGGGACGGCGGGCCGCTTCGAGGCGGAGCTCGAGCAGGGCGAGCGAGAGTTCGGGCCGGCCGAGCAGCCGCTCGACGATGTAGTGGACGTAGTCGGTCATCAGCTCGAGATCCGGCTTGCGCTCGGCGAGCGGCTCGAGGGTGGCCGGGTCGGGGGCGAGTCGCTCGAAGATCCGCTCGCCGAGGGCGCCGAGGAGTGCGTCGCGGGTCTTGAAGTAGTTGGACGCGGTCCCGGCCGGGAGTCCGGCTGCCGCGTCGACGGCCCGGTGGGTGAGGCCGCGGGCGCCGGATTCCGCGAGTACGGCGAGGCCGGCGTCGGCCAGTTGGGTACGGCGTTCCGGATTCCGGGGCATGTTGACAGGCTAGCAGGGTTCCACTACAACTGTCGTACACAACAACGACAGCTGTAGTGGTCAGGAGAATCTATGCAACCCGCGGCATTCGGCGCGACCGTGGTCACCGACCGACCGGCGGAGGTCGCCACCTTCTACACGCAGTACCTCGACCTGCAGGTCGGGATCGACCTCGGCTGGTTCGTCACGCTCCGCCGGGGTACGGCGGACTGGGAGCTGGCGATCTGCGAGCGCGGCCATCCGACCGTCCCGGCAGCCGTGTCCGCGCTGACCGAGAGCACGAACGTCTTCGGGTTCATCGTCGACGACGTGGACAAGGTCGCCGCCACGCTGGAGGAGGGCGGCGTACAGCTCGAGAGCGAGCCGGTGACGGAGGTCTTCGGGCAGCGCCACTTCTTCGTCCGCGACCCAGCCGGCACCTGGATCGACGTCATCCAACTGGTCGAGCCCGACCCGGAGTGGGTAGCGGCGAACCTAGAGAGTCAGGAGGACCTTGCCTAGCTGGGTGGATTGCTCGAGCGTCTCGTGGGCCTTGGCGACCTCGGCGAGCGGGAAGGTCGAGTGCACGATCGGGCGGACCTTCTTCGCCTCGATCAGCGGCCAGACGTGGCCGACGACCTCGGCCAGGATCCGGCCCTTGTCCTGGACCGACCGGAACCGCAGCCCGGTCGCGATCACCGAACCGCGACGGCTCATCAGCCGGCCGAGGTCGAGTTCGCCCTTCGCGCCACCTTGCATCCCGATCGTCACGAGCCGCCCGTCGTACGCGAGCGACTTCACGTTGTCGGTCAGGTACTTCGCGCCCATGATGTCGAGGATCACGTCGGCGCCGGCGCCCTTGGTCGCCTCTTGGACGACCGAGGCCCACTCGGCTTCCTTGTAGTTGATGGCGACGTCCGCACCGAGCCGGGTGCAGAACTCCATCTTCTCCTTGCTGCCGACCGTGGTCAGCAACCGCGCACCGTGCGCGACGCCGAGCTGGATCGCCATCGTGCCGATCCCGGATGAGCCGCCGTGCACCAGCAGGGTCTCGCCGGCCTTCAGATGCGCCGTCATGAACACGTTCGACCAGACGGTCGCGACCACCTCGGGCAACGCCGCGGCGCTGACCAGGTCGAGGCCGTCGGGGATGGGCATCACCTGCGGCGCGGGTACGACGACCTTCTCGGCGTACCCGCCGCCGGCCAGCAGCGCGCAGCACTCGTCGCCGACCGACCAGCCCTCGACCTCGGCACCGACCGCGGAGATCCGGCCGGACACCTCGAGACCGATCGTGCCAGGGGCTCCGGGCGGCGGCGGGTAGAAGCCTTGCCGTTGCATCAGGTCGGCCCGGTTCACCCCCGCGGCGACGACGTCGATGACAACCTCGTCGACGGCCGGTTGCGGGTCCGGGATCTCGCCGATCCCGAGGACCTCGATTCCGCCGGCACCGTTACACACGACAGCTCGCATGTTGCCCAACCTACCCTCAGCGCTCGACCAGGTTCGCCATGTCCTGAGCGATGCTGTCGAGGTAAGTGGTCTCGCCTATCGACTGGAACCAGTCCCACAGTTCGAGCGAGTGGTAGAGCCGGTAGAGATCGACCCGGTCTGTCGGCAGGACGCCGTACCCATCGGTGAGACCGGCGAGCTTCTCGGCGTTGTCGTGGGCGGAGTACTGGATCGTCTTGGCGATGTCGATGAACGGGTCGGCGGCGATCGCGTTCTCGACGTCGATGAATCCGCTGACGCGCCAGGTGTTCGGATCGACGAGCACGTTGCCTTCGTGGAAATCGTTGTGGCAAAGGACGGCGGCCTTGTTGTCGGCGAACAGCTGCTTTCGTTCATCGACATGAGCGCTGATCTTCGCGTGCAGTGTCGCATCACCGCCGAGCTGCTCGAACTCGCCCAGCTTCTTGGCGAACTGCCGCTGCATGTACTGCGAGTTGTCCGGCAGCGGATCGAGGATCTGGTCGGTCAGATAGCCGTACTCCGGTTGGTCGATGCGGTGAATGCGGGCGAGCAACTCGCCGAGCTGCGTGTACATCGCCCGCCAGTCGGGCGGGTCGAGCTCGGACAGCGGTACGCCGTCGAGCTTGGTAAGGATCGTGAATGAGTCGCCGGTGTGCACGACTCGCGGGATCGACCCTTCGAGCTCCTGCTGCAGCAGGCCGTAGACGTGGACTTCCTTGGACTGCTTCCAGACCCACTCCGGTGCGTAGACCTTCACGATCAGCGGGTCCGCGTTCGTCCGTACTTCGTAGACAGTGCTGAGCTGGCCGCCGGTGCGCTCGACAACTTCGACGACCTCGGTCCCGGGGCAGGCGTCGGTCACGACTTGGGCGATGTCCATGGGCTCGACGCTACGAGTCGTGTCCAGGCATTTTCAGCCTGTTAGTCGTCGAGGCCTGTTAGTCGTCCAGGCCTTTTCAGTCGTCCAGGTCGGCCCAGGTGTCGACGTCATCGCCGGCCCGGGTCGGTTGGGTCCAGGTGAGGTCGAGGCCGGCGAGCGTACGCCGTACCGACTTGTCCCGTGGATCGCCGACGCGGCGGATCGCCTCGGCCAGAGCGGTACGCCGGTACGCCGTCGCGAGCTGCTGCTCTCGTCCGGACGTGTCCCGCAGCCCATGCCCGTCGTACTCGCCGAGCCCTTCTGTGAGCAACGTGACGTCGTCCTTCGTCAGCCAGGGCAGATCGCAGCTCACCACCACAACCACCGGCGCCTTGCCGCGTTGGAGGCCGGCCGCCAGCCCGGCCACCGGCCCACCGGAGGGCGGATCCTCCACGGTCCAGTCGACTTCGCGGTACGTCGTCCTGGTCGGCCCGACCACGATCGTCGTGGCTGCACCGGCCGTCGCGGCCAGTACTCGATCCAGCAACGTCGCCCCGTCGAGCACCAGCATCGCCTTGTCGACTCCACCGAACCGAGTGGATCCGCCCCCAGCCAAGACCACCGCGTCAAACTCCACGCACGCAGATTAGTCCTTGGGGAGCATCGCCTCCCTGGCTTGCTGCATGCGGTCGCGTTCTTCCGGCGCCAGGGCCCGAACCCGCGCAACGCCACGATCCGGTGCAGCCGCCGTACGTCGGCCGCGTCGTACGCCGACCGTAGGTCCTGACGTCGCGTGAGGTTCAAGCTGCGCCTTGTGCGGCACCATGGAGAGATGAGGATCGCCGTGGTGCAGACCGCCAGCAGCTACGACAAGGCTGCCAACCGCGACCTGGTCACTCGCCTGGTTGCGGACGCCGCGCAGGGCCGGCCGGACCTCGTCGTCTTGCCGGAGGCGATGATGGCCGACTTCGGTGACTCAGTGGCGGAGGCCGCCGAGCCGTTGGACGGCGAGTTCGTCTCGACACTGCGGAAGGCTGCGGTCGAGCACGGCGTGGCGGTCGTGGCCGGCATGTTCGAACGCAGCTGTGACCAGCATCGCCCGTACAACACGCTGCTCGCCGTCGGCGCGGACGGCGCCCTGCTCGGTGCGTACCGCAAGATCCACCTGTACGACGCCTTTGGCTACAAGGAGTCCGACCAGCTGACCCCGGGGGACGTGGCGCCTGTGGTGGTGCAGGTCGGCGACCGGTCGCTCGGTCTGATGACCTGCTATGACCTGCGCTTCCCCGAGCTCTCCCGTGCACTGATCGACGCCGGCGCGGACGTACTCGTCGTACCGGCCGCCTGGGTCCGCGGGCCGCTGAAAGAGCACCACTGGACCACTCTGCTCACGGCCCGCGCGGTCGAGAACACCTGCTACGTCGCAGCGGCCGCCCAGAACGGCAAGAAGTACTGCGGACTCAGTCAGATCGTGGACCCACAGGGCATCGCCCTGGCGTCGGTGGGCGAGTCGGACGGACATGCGGTCGCGGAGATCACGGCCGAGCGGCTGGCCGACGTACGCAAACGCAACCCATCTCTCCAGAACCGCCGCTACACCGTCTCACCACGCTGACCAATTGGCCCGAAATCATCCCTGACACGTTAACCTCCTTGGCGTGGTCGATGGGTTTGATCTGGAGCATCACGGTGATCTCGAGGTCGGTGAGGGGCTGGTCGACCTCGCCGTCAACGTGCGTACCGGCACGCCGCCTGCCTGGCTGATCGATGCGATCACGTCGAGCCTGACCGACCTCGCGGCGTACCCGCGGCAGGAAGCGGCGGTCGCCGCGGTCGCTCAACGGCACCGTGTCGCGCCGGACCGGGTGCTGCTGGCGGCTGGGGCCGCGGAGGCGTTCGTGCTGATCGCGCGGGCGTTCCGGCCACGGCATCCGGTCGTAGTTCATCCACAATTCACCGAACCCGAAGCAGCGCTGCGGTCGGCCGGTCACCTGGTCGACCGGGTGATCCTGCGGCCGGAAGACGGGTTTGTGCTGGACCCATCCGCCGTACCCGCCGACGCCGACCTCGTTGTCATCGGCAACCCCACCAACCCGACCTCGGTGCTGCACCGGGCCGACGACCTGCGCGAACTCGCCCGGCCGGACCGGATCCTGGTCGTCGACGAGGCGTTCATGGACGCCGTACCGGGCGAACCCGAGTCGCTCGCCGGCGCGTCCATCCCGGGACTCGTCGTCGTGCGCAGCCTGACCAAAACCTGGGGACTTGCCGGGTTGCGGGTCGGATATGTTCTCGCCGGCGCGAGTTTGATCGAACAATTGGCCGCCGTACAACCGCACTGGCCGGTGTCCACTCCTGCTCTCGCAGCAGCAATTGCCTGCAGCAACGAGCGTGCCGTGGCGGAAACGGCACAAGCCGCGCTGGACATCGAGCAGCAGCGTGTCCACTTGATTGACAAACTCGGTACGGTGAATGGACTTTCGACGTACGGCGTCGCCCGTGCGCCGTTTGTTCTCGTGCATGTTGCGGGAGCTGCCAGGGTGCGGGAATCCCTACGTACACAGGGGTTTGCGGTTCGCCGCGGGGACACGTTCCCGGGACTGGGACCGGACTGGATGCGGATCGCAGTACGTCCGGAAGACGTCACCGACGGATTCGTCAAGGTGCTGGCCGACCTGCTTCGCCTCTGATTCTGTTCCGGCCGGGGAATCGAGTTGGCGCTGTAACGCTCGAGGGGTTTAGCCGGGGTCCACTTTGCGCACAAGATGGCCATGGTGCCCATTTCTGATGTCGTGGGCATCTTTCTGGCCATTCGCGAAGGGAGCAGCACAATGGGTCTCAACGACGACGACATGAACACCTCATCCGAGGGTGGCGAAGGCCTGGCCGACGGGGGCGCGAGCTCGGGAGCCACCGATGGTGGTGCCGACGGCGGCGCCGGCGGCGGGTACGAGGGTTCGGGCGGCGGCTCCTCGAGCGGCAATACATCCGGCGGGTACGGCGACGACGGGTCCTCGGGCGGCGAGGGTACTGCGGATGGCGGCGCGAACCCGGGTGGCTCTGATGGTGGAGCGGATGGCGGCGCGAGTTCCGGTGGCTCCGATGGCGGTGCCGACGGTGGCGCAGATGGCGGTGCTGGTGGTGGCGCGGGCGGCTACGGCCAGTCGGACGGTGGCGACTCGCAGGGCGGCTCCGATGGCGGTGACTCCGGTGGTTCTGGTGGCTACGGCGAAGGCACTGCGGACGGTGGCGCAAACGAGGGTGGATCGGACGGCGGTGCCGATGGCGGCGCCGGCGGGTACGGCGGAGGCTCGGGCGGCGACTCGTCCGGCGGGTCCTCCTCGGACGGCGGCTCGGGTGGTGAAGGTACTGCGGACGGTGGCGCGAACCCGGGTGGCTCCGACGGCGGAGCTGACGGCGGTGCGAGCTCCGGTGGCTCCGATGGCGGTGCCGACGGTGGCGCAGATGGTGGCGCTGGTGGCGGCGCGGGCGGCGATGCCGGCGGGAACTCCGGAAGCTGGTGACCACCGTGCCGGAGTCCGGGCAGCTCCCGCCCAAACACGAGCCAACCTCCCACCAGCCAACCGGTGGCGACTTGGTGCGGGACGAGTGCCCGGCACTCCGGCGCTGTGTGGCAGGTGACCTGAACGAGTTCGCCAGCTCCTACTGGGGTTCGCGAGCGTTGCTGTCCCACGGCCCGGACCTGCCCGCGCCGTACGACGACCTGTTCAGCCTGGAAGCCGTGGACGAACTCCTGTCCCGCCGCGGCCTGCGAACGCCTTTCCTACGAGTCGCCAGGAACGGCTCGGTCGTAGGCGACAGTCAGTTCACCGGACCGGCCGGCGTTGGCGCGGAGATCGCGGACCAGGTACGGGACGACAAGATCGCTGCCCTGTTCGCCAGCGGCCACACCGTCGTACTGCAGGCGCTCCACCGGACCTGGCCAGCACTCGTGGACTTCTCCACCCAACTGTCCGCCGACGCGGGTCATCCGGTACAGATCAACGCGTACATCACCCCGGCCGAGTCACAAGGCTTCTCCGCGCACTACGACGTACACGACGTCTTCGTGCTGCAGGTAGCCGGCGAGAAGCACTGGACTGTGCACGAGCCGGTACATGTCGATCCACTGCGAGACCAGCCGTGGACGGACCACGCAAAGGCTGTTGCAGCGGCGGCACGAGACAAGGCGCCAGTGATCGACGAGGTACTGCGGCCCGGTGACGCGCTGTACGTGCCACGCGGGTTCCTGCACTCTGCCAAGGCTTTGGGCGGAGTCAGCGCGCACCTGACGGTTGGACTGCACACTCTGACGCGCTACCTACTCGTACAGGAGCTGGCCGGGCTAGCCGCCCACCAGGAGTCGCTGCGTACCGCACTGCCTCTTGGCTTCGACCCCGGCGACCCAGAACAACTCGCCGAGATCCTGCCGCAGGTAGTCCAGCTCCTCACCCAGGAGATCCAATCCGCGACCCCGGACGCGCTGGCCGCTCGCCTCCGCCGCCGTACCTGGTCCGGCAACCGCCCGGCCCCACTCCCACCCCTGGCCCACGCCGCCTCGATCGCGTCCGTCTCCGTAGGCACCTCAGTCCGCCTCCGCCCCGGCCTCCGCTGCCGAGTCGTCCCCGGCGACCCAGTCGTACTCCAACTGCCGGACCGCACCATCACGTTCCCAGCGATCACCGGGACAGCAGTCACCGAACTCGCCTCAGGCGCCGACTGCAAGGTAGGCAACCTCCCCGGCCTGGACGACGCCGACCAGCTAGTCCTGGTCCGCCGCCTACTAACCGAAGCAGTAGTAGTAGCAACCACCCAATAACCCCACCCAACCGCCGGCGGCATGCAGACGTGGGGAGGATCTTCTACCCAGAACGGCCCAGAATCCTCCCCAGCCTCATCCCACCGGTCCGTCCGGCAGGGTGAAGCAGGCGCCGACCGCGTGGTGCGAGGGTGCGGGTAGTTGAAGGCGGCAACCGTATTGTGAGGTGCTGTGGACCGCGGGGATGGTGGATACCGACCGGAGACCGGCTGTGCAGCTCAGGCCGACCTCCGCGGTGACTCCCTGATCGCCACCGCCCCACCTGCCGAGCGCTGGCTGCTGATCGAGTCCCACACCCCGTGGCCCCGGCAGGCCCTCACAGCCCTCCACCACAGCTCCTCCGTACCAGGAGGCGAGGAGGCGCTCACGACCCTCGGCCGTAGTACCCCCGGAGCGGGTGGTGGGGCGCCGCGGGGAGGGGGTGGTGGGGAGTTGGGGGATGTTGTTGGTTGGCTGTGTCGGGAGTTGGGGATTCGGCCTGTGCTGGTTCGGCGGTATGGGCGGGTGGATCGGGCGCGGAGTCGGCAGTGGGGGCTGGTCGACTGTCGGCCGGGGCGTGAAGAGGTTCGGTGGGGGCCGTTGCCGACGGACGAGCATCTGTTGGACGTGCTCGCCGGCAAGGATCCTGGGACGGTCAGCAACGAGCCCGTCTATCTCGTCTGTACGCACGGGCGTCACGACGCGTGCTGCGCCGTCCGAGGTCGGCCGGTTGCTGCGGCGCTCGCCTTTGCATACCCGGAGCGGACCTGGGAATGCAGTCACATCGGCGGCGACCGATTCGCAGCGAACGTTGTCGTCCTACCGCACGGGCTCTTCTACGGGCACGTCCCACCGACCCGCGCTGTCGAGCTCGCGACGCAGTACGACGAAGGTGTCGTCGTACCCGATCTCCTCCGTGGATCAGGTGCGTTCATCCCGCCTGTCCAAGCGGCGCAGCACTTCGCCCGAGCCGCTGGTCACTCGCCTGCCGTCGACAATCTCCTTCCACGGTCTGTCCAGGAACTCTCCAACCACCGTTGGCGAATCCTCCTCGCATCCACCACCGGCCCGATCTCCGTCGAGGTGTCAGCACACCTCGACACCGTCAACGCCCGGCTGACCTGCGCAGGCTCCTCCCCCACCCAGATCCGCCGCTTCGAACTCCACACCCTGACCACCACCTGATCCGGCAGCACCACTCGATCCCCGCCGGTACGACGAATCCGCCCGGCGCCACTCGGTCCGTCAGGCTGGGTCTATCGGGCGATCGGTGAAGTGGGCGCCGAAGAAGGCTGATTGGCGGGCCATGATTTCGCGTAGGGGTGTGTCGCGGGGAACGCCGTACACCGTGCCGGGGAAGTCCAGTTCGCGTTGGACCTGCCACAGCTCCTCGTGCCGGTCCGGGGAGAAGAGCTGGGCCGGGTCGCCGGCGGCGATCCATCCGATCGGGAGGATCGTGCCTGCTTCCAGGCGCGAATTCACGTGCAGCACGCTGTTGATCCGGAGCTCCGCGCCTGCGCCGGCGACGGAACCAGGGAACAACGCGGCGCCCGTGGCGATGAAGACCTCGTCCTCGACCGTGGCGCCGTTCACGTGTGCATGGGGACCTACCAGGACCGCGTCGCCGATCAGGGCGGGATGGTCGGCCCGGCCGCGCACCAAGGCGTTCTCCATCACCACACTGTTCTCGCCGAGCCGGACCTCGCCGTTCTCCGCGGTCAGCACCGCACCGTGCAGGACTCTGCTGCCTTCGCCAAGGACGACGGCGCCGCAGAGCACGGCCGATGGAGCGACGTAAGCGGATTCGGGCACGACCGGTCGCCGGCCGCGGTGTTCGAGCAGCATCTGTCGCTGTCCTTTCGTCGCGTGATCACCTCTCTCAGCTGTACCCAGTCTGGTCTGCGGACTCTCCACAGCCCGGGTCCTCACAACCCCGGGCGGCGGTGTCCTCCGGGCCGTTCCACGTCGAGGTGGGAGGCTCGGTCCATCGGACAATCCGGGTGGAGAACCGCGAACTGAGGCAACATTAGAACAGATGTTCGAAGGATTGCAACGCATCCTGACAAGTCAGGCAATGCCAGATCGGAGCGGTCAGATCCGCTCGGCGCTGAGCCACGGCGGCCTGATCGAGCGACGTCAGCGTGCAGAGATCCAGGAACTCAAGCTCGCGCTCGCCGGTCGCGAGGTTCGCCGCTCTGGCCGACACCCGCGGTCGACGCGGCCGAGGCGTTAGCAGCCAAGTACGCGACCGCAAGTCCTGGGGCCGCGCTGCGCCGCAAGGTGTTCCAGATCCGCCCTCAGTTCGTCGCGTCGCACTGGATTCGGCCGCGCGATGCGCTAAGAGCCGGCCCGTGCTTATTGCGTCCTACTCGGTGGTCGTGGCGCTCGGCGAGCTCTTGGCGAGCGTCTCCTTCTTCCGGGCACGGTAGGCGCGCATCGACGCCTGACTGGAGCACTGCGTGCTGCAGTAGCCGGCCGATGTGTTCTTGCTTCGGTCGAAGAACGCGAAGTGACAAGGCTCGTTCCGGCATGCCTTGATCCGGGCCCACTGACCTGAGAGCGCAAGCTCGGTCGCCGCTGCCAACACGCCCGCGAACGCGCCCGCTACTCCGCCGCAGCCTGGACCAAGACGCGCCTCCGCGCCGCTCAACCGCACTGCGACCGGACACTTGTCACCAGCTCGCTCGAGGATCGCCTCGGCAGACCGGACCGCCGGGTCAGAGGTAGCAGGGTCATTCGAGTGCGAGAGCAGCACGGTCACCAGCGCGTCACGCAACTCTCGAGCCTCGACGACGTCCGAGTCGGTCACAGTCCGCGCCGGCTCGGCTCCACTCCACGCCACCTCGCCCAGCCAGCCCGTCAATCCTTCCGTGTCGGTGAACCGCTCGACTCGATCGCCGGCGTCCGCATGAGTGTTCGCGAACGCCAAGACCAGCTCCAGCGCGGACAACGTCGAACCAGTGCTCACGTCGCTCCCCTCAGGGTGGTTGTGGTCGCTCGCGGTTCAACCCTAACAGAAGCTCCAAGAATCGCCTTGGCGTTAGGAGTGAACCTGCTATGGTCACAACCATGACGAATTCAGTCGACACCCAGTCCCAGTCCACTCGCACCTGGTTCATCACCGGTGCCTCGTCCGGAATCGGCCTCGCACTCGCAGTCCGAGCAGCAGAACGAGGCGACAACGTGATCGCCATCGCCCGCCGCGCCGAAGGCCTGACGCAGCTGACCGAGAAGTACGGCAACCAGGTCCTCGCCGTCAGCGCCGACGTCGCCAACATCAACCAGCTGCAGAGCGCCGTCAACGCGGGCGTCGAGCGGTTTGGGCGGATCGACTTCGTTGCCAACAACGCCGGCTATGGCGTCTTCGGCGCCGTCGAGGAAGCGACCGACGCGCAGGTCCGCGCGATCTTCGACACCAACGTGCACGGAGTGCTCAACGTCTTGAGGGCAACGCTGCCGACGCTGCGCGCACAGAAGTCGGGCCACGTCCTGCAGGGCTCGTCCTACTTCGGACAGATGGCTCACGCAGGGGTCGGCATGATCGCGGCAACCAAGTTCGCTGTCGAAGGTCTGACCGAGGCCCTGTTCGGAGAGCTGGACCCGCTGGGCATCAAGGTCACGCTGATCGAGCCGGGCCTCACGGCCACGTCCTTCCTGGCCAACCTGGACCACGTCGAGACCATCGCCGACTACGACCAGACGGTGCGCGAGGTACTGAAGACAATTGGCGGCCTGCCGCCGACCGCGTTCAACGGCGCCGAGCGCGTCGTTGACGCGATCATCGCCGCCACTGAGGCGACCACCGCGCCGCACCGCATCGCGACCGGGAGCGCCGCCGTCCAGGACATCCGCACTGCACTGGTCGCCCGAATCGCCGAACTCGACGAATGGACCCCGGTGAGCAACGCGGTCGACGGCACCAACTGAACGCTCACCCCGACGCGGCCCGAGAGCGCCCGACGGCCCCTGGCGTAGTCGCCAGGGGCTGTGCTCGTCCGAGCAGGAAGGCACTGCTAGGACACCGCAAGGCCCGATGCACGGACGTGCCGTACCGCGTGTCCTCGCACTCTCCTGCCGCGTTGAGCGCGTGCCCGTGAAGATCGATCGGAGCGGTCAGATCCGCTCGGCGCTCAGCCGCGGCGAGACCCGGGCCAGGACATAGATCGTCAGGCTCGCAACCAGCGCGAGCACCGCGAGCGCCAGCCACGGCAGGTCGTGATGAACCACGAAGAGCTTGGCGAAGAACACCGGCGCCAGCACGCTCGAGAAGGCGAACGAGTACTGCCAGTACGACAGGTACTTCCCACGCCCGACCACCGGCGAGACAGCGGCCGACAGCGCGTTGTTGGTCGCCGCATGCAGTACGTCGGCGAACGCGTAGCAGGCCGTGGCCAACACCAGCACCGGCACGACCCACCCAGCCGCGATGTGCACCTGCAGTGCCATCAGCACCGCCCACGCTGCATAGACGACACCGGCGACCACCATGACGTTCGTACGCCGCAGCCGCTCGGTGTGCCGGACGACGAGCGTCTGACTCGTCGCCAGGACGACTGACGTCGCCGCGATCAGAACGCCGACCAGCCACTTCGGCACCGTCAGCGCCTCGGTGACGAACACCGGTACGCCGACGCCCAGCATCATCGTGCAGAGCGCCAACAGGGTGTTCGCACCAATGAGCACCAGGAAGGTCTTGTCCTTACGGAGCAGTGGCGCTGGACCGTTGTCCTGCTCGGTCCGCTCGTGGTGCGAGGGGTGCAGCCGCAGGAGGAGCAGACCGGCGAAGTAGAACGTCGCTGCGTTGACCGCCATGGCAACGAGGAACGGCGCGTCGCCGCCGATTTGCAGCAGCGCTCCGGCCGCCAGTGCGCCGAGCGCGAGACCGCCGGCCTGCATCATCCCGCCCAGCCCGAACCATTTGTCCCGCTCGCCCTCGTCGGCGACGTCCGCGAGCAGACTGAAGATCGCCGACCAGAACACGCGCTGCCCGGTCGTCATCACCAGTGCGCACAGGAACAGCACCCCGATCGACCGGCCGAAGAAGAAGCCGGTGAACGCCAGACCCTGGGCGAACTGTGCGGCCACCACGATGTTGCGCGGCCCGACCCGGTCGACGACCAATCCGACCGCGCCCGGTGCCGCGATGGAGAAGAGGGCCGCGACGGTCAGCGTCAACCCGGCCGTGCCGAGTGGGATACCAGCGACCTTGTTGAAGTACAGCAGCAGGAGTGGTCCCGCGCAGCCGCCTCCGAACGAGTCGATCGCCAGGCCGGCCAGCAGCGGTACTCGGCCGCGTACGTTCGGGAGACCGAGTGACGTGGCTGCGGGCATGACTCAGTGCTCCGATCGGTCGTTTTGCGGCTGGCGAACCCTAGCAAGCGTTTGCCGGCGACTCCATTCGATTTCAGTCTGCTGCGGGCACCCGTCGTACGGCGACATGCCGGAGCGGACGCCAGGCGACCGCTGTCATCACCACCATCGCCACGAAGGCGATCGCGAACGGCGCGGCCAGTCCGAACCGTTGCGCCAGTACGCCGCCCAGCGCCGAACCAATCGCAGCACCGCCAACTGAGGCCAGCAGGTACACGCTGTTCACTCTGCCCATCAGAGCATCCGGTGTGGCGAGCTGACGTGTAGTAGTCGAGACGATGCCCCACACCACGGCGTGGACGCCGAAAACGACCATGGTCGCGCCGGCGACCCACGGGTTCCGGGTGAGCGCCAGCACGAGATGGACTGTTGTTTCGATGATCAGACCGGCGCGGAGCAGGGTCACCGAGCCGACGCGCGGTTCGAGGAAGTGGTACGTCGGCATGCCGAGCACGCCGCCGACAGCGCCGACCGAAACGAGCAGACCGAACTGTGTCTCGGTCAGACCGAGCCGCTCGCGGGCGAAGAGTACCCAGGTCGCGAAGGCGGCGCAGAAGGTGATGTTCATGACCAGGATGGACAGGGCGAGCGTCCGTACGCCGGTGTGGTGCCAGAGCCAGCGGACTCCTTCGCGGACTTCGTGCCAGATAGCTGCGCGGTCGGACTGGTCGGGCAGTGGCGGACGTACGGCGACGCGAGCGACCAGGGCTGCTGCGGCGGCGAAGGTGACCGCATCGAAGACCAGTGGGACTCCGGCGCCCACCGCGAACAGCAGTGCGCCCAGCGGCGGTCCGCCGAGCTGCTGGAGGACGGTGCCGCTGGCGAACAGCCGGGAGTTGGCTTTGCCGAGATGAGCTTTCGGTACTGCGCTGACCAGCAACGCACCGGATGCGTTATCTGCAAGGGTTTCCGCCGTACCGAGCAGGAAGAGCGCGAGGTAGATCGCCCAGAGGGGTGAGGCGTCGAGCAGTACAGCGACACCGAGAGCGGCCAGGACGATCGCCCGAAAGGTGTCAGCGGCAACGATCATCAGGCGGCGGTCGAGACGGTCGACGAGTACGCCGCTGAACAGCGCGAACAGCAACCAGGGCAGCTGCTGGACAAAGGCGGCGGCGCCTACCGCGGCCGGTTGAGTGGTGATCGAGGCAACGAGCAACGGACCGGCGGCGAGCATGGCGCCGTCGCCGAGGTTGGAGATAATCGAGGCCGGCCAGATCTTGCGGAAATCGGAGCCGAGCTCGGACGGAAACGCAATCGCGCCAAGGGAACGCATAGGACTCCTGAGGGCCTGACGAATCAACAGAACGCCGGCTGCTCCCCCGGCGGCGGATCCGCCGTTGGCCAGACCATACCGGCCGCTTCCCGCCCCCGCACTCCGATTCGCCCCACCCCACCTGCGCTATCCTCGACGCTCGGCGGCAACCGCCTGGAGGGTTCGCATAGTGGCCGAGTGCGCTGGTCTTGAAAACCGGTATGGCGGGTGACCGTCATCGTGGGTTCGAATCCCACACCCTCCGCCTTTTGAGTCCCGCAGCAGGCCTCTGACCAGCTGAAACGTCAGGTCGGAGGCGGTGCTGAGAATTTCTGCCAATGGGCTGTCGGATCCGGAGTGCGGCGTTCGTTGTAGGAGTGACGGGCAGCCGGAGGAAGGCCGCCGAAGTGGCAGAAAGGTATGGCGCGCATGCGGAAACTGGTCTACGGCATGAACTTGACCCTGGACGGCTACGTCGCCGCGCCTGGGGACGACATCGGCTGGGGTACGGCTAGCGACGAGCTGTTTCAGTGGTGGCTCGATCAGGAGTTGGCGATCGGGCTGTTCTTGTACGGGCGCAAGCTGTGGGAGGCGATGAGTTCCCACTGGCCGACCGGCGACCAGCAGCCCGACGCTACGCCGGCACAGATCGAGTTCGCGCGGAACTGGCGGGACACGCCAAAGGTGGTGTTCTCCTCGACGATCGACAAGGTCGACTGGAACACCCGCCTGGTCACCGGCGACGCCGTAGCGGAGATCACCCGACTCAAGGCCGACGACGGTGAGCCGATGAGGGTTGGTGGTGCCGCGCTCGCTGGGGCGGCGATGCGGGCCGGGCTGGTCGACGAGTACGAGATCGTCACCCATCCGGTGCTGGTGGGCGGCGGCAAACCGTTCTTCTCCGCACTGGACAGCTGGGTGAACCTGAACCTGGTGGAGACGCGGACGTTTCCCGGCGGCGTGGCCCTGGCCAGGTACGAGACGAGGCGTTGAGCGCGATCCCTTCCCTGCTTGTCTGAGGGAGTGGCAGCCCGCCCCGGGGCTAGGTCGAGAGCTGCGGACGGTCTTGGCTTGACGCATGCCGATATGGGCATATGATTGCGGCATGGCACGAGCTGCGACTACGTCGGATGTGTTCAATGCGATTGCGGAGCCGCAGCGGCGGGACATTTTGGTGTTGTTGCGGGCGGGGGAGCGGCCGGTGACTGAGTTGGCTCGGGAGTTGGGGATGACTCAGCCGGGGGCGTCCAAACACCTGCGCGTACTGCGCGAGGTCGGGCTGGTGCGGGACCGGAAGGCGGGCAAGCAGCGTCTGTACGGGCTGGATGCGCGCGGGCTGCGGCCGGTGCACGAGTGGTCCGGCGGGTTCGAGCAGTTCTGGAATGAGAGCTTCGACCGGTTGGACGCCTACGTGCAGGACCTCAAGCAGGCAAGGCCGGAGGAGAGCTGATGGGTACGACGGCGGCCGACCGCGAGATCGTCATTTCGCGGGTGATCGACGCCCCACAGGAGTTGGTCTTCGAGGCGTTCACCGAGATCCGGCACCTGTCGCAGTGGTGGGGACCGGAAGGGTTCACCACCACCACTCGGGCGTTCGAGTTCCGCGCCGGCGGAGTGTGGGACTTCGTGATGCACGGACCGGACGGGACGGACTATCAGGAGTGGATCTCCTGGACCGAGATCGCCCCGCCGGAGCGGATCACCATGCTGCACGGCGAATGCCGCGATGACCCGAACGCGTTCGAGTCGGTCCTGACGTTCGAGCCCGCCGGCTCGGCGACCCGGGTCGAGATGCGCGCGGTGTTCCCCACCAAGGAACTGCGCGACGAGGCAGCCGAGAAGTACCACGCGATCGAGGCCGGCCAGCAGACGCTGAGCAATTTGGCGGCCTACATCACCCAGATGAAGGAGGGCCGCTGATGGCCGGGAAAGTGTTCTTCGGTGTGTCGATGTCGCTGGACGGGTTCATCGCGCCGAAGTCCAGCGAGGAGTTGATGGGGAAGCAGTGGATGGAACTACAGGGGTGGGTCTTCCCACTGCGGTTCTTCCGGGAGAACTTGAAGCTCGGCAAGGGCGGCGAGGAAGGGCGCGACAACGACATCGCCCGGGAGACGTTCGAGCGCACCGGCGTGAGCGTGATGGGCAAGCGGATGTTCGACGCCGGCGAGCGGATGTGGCCGGAGGAGGCGCCGTTCCACACGCCGGTCTTCGTCGTGACGCACGAGAAGCGTGACCCTTGGGAGCGGCCGGGTGGCACGACGTTCCACTTCATCAACGACGGCATCGAGGCCGCGCTCGACCAGGCCCGCATGGCCGCCGGCGACCGCGACGTCCGTATTGCCGGTGGCGGCTCGACGATCCTGGAGTATCTGAACGCCGGCCTGATCGACGAGTTCACGATCGCGCTGTCGCCCGTGCTGTTCGGCGCCGGAGTCCGCCTGTTCGAGGGCATCGACGCGAGCCGCGTCGCCCTGGAGCAGATCAACGCCGAGCATTCGCCGAAGGTGACGCACCTGACCTACGCCGTCCGGCAGCGGTAATTGGATTGCTGATCGGCCGTGGCCGCCGGACGATGCGGGCATGACCATCGCGCAGCTCGATCCGGCCGACTCTGTGGCGATGGGCCGGTGGTACGACCTGAGGGTCGCGGCCAGCCAGCAAGATCTGCCTGACTTTCCCGCTCCCAGCCGACAGGAACACGCGGCCCGGTTCGAGTACCCGTGGCCGGCCTTGACTGAAGAGGCGATGCTCGCCTGGGACGGAGACCGGGTCGTCGGAGCTGCGTCGTACCTGATGCCACAGACGGAGAACCTCAGTACGGCGTACCTCGAGCTGGTCGTGCACCCGCAGTACCGGCGTCGCGGTATCGGGACCGGGTTGCTGGAGGAGGTCTACGCGGCCGCCCGGCGACACCACCGGAGTCTGGTCGAGATCGAGACGGTTCGGGCGCTGCCCGGCGGCGTTGCGCGTGACGAGGCCGGCTACCGCTACCTCACCAATCGCGGTTATCAGCCCGGCATGACGAGCATCAGATCCCGATGCCAGATCGCTGGTTCAGAAGGCGACGAGGCGCCCGACGGGTACTCGCTGGTGCAGTGGCGTGACGCCGTACCCGACGAAATCATCGAGGACGTCGCCGCGCTGCAAACCCGGCTCCTGCTCGACGCGCCCAGCGGCGATCTGACGGTCGAGCAGGAGGTGTACGACGCTGCTCGGGTACGCGCCCAGGAGGCGACCGAACTGGGCCGCGGTCATCGCGCCTACTCGACCGCGGCCCGGCACGACGCGACCGGTCAGATCGTCGCCCGTACCAAGGTCGCGTTCGAGGGCAGCGAAGCCACTCACGGGCGGCAGCGGATCACGATCGTCGAGCCGGCCCACCGAGGCCAGGGTCTCGGTCTGATCGTGAAGTCGGCCAACCATGCGTACGCACGGGCAAACGAGCCGGCGCTGCGGGTCATCGACGCGTGGAACGCCGAGGACAACACGCATATGCGGGCCGTCAACGCACAGCTCGGCTTCCAGCCGGTGGACAGCTGGTCGGTCTTCCAGCTGCCCACAAATCCGAGCTGAGACGCATAGGCAGGTGGCGCGATCACCTGGCAGCATGCGAGTCATGTCTACCGACTACGGACTACCGATCGGCCAGGTCCTGGGCGATGGGTTTCGGGTTCCCGAGCTGCTGCCGAGCTGGACCGCTCTGGAAGGCATCGTGCTGGTCAAATGCCTGGACGCCGAAGGCCACCCGAGCTGGGCGTTCCGCGAGACCGAAGGGATGAACGTCGAGGAAGTGATCGGCGTTCTCACCATTCAACTGGACATGCTGCGCGAACGCGCTGTCGACGCCTTTCGGGGAGACGACGAGGACGACTAGCGAGCGCGCGGTGTAAGTCAGTTGTCAGGTGGCCTCGATCGTGTCGAGGTCCCGGACGGCGAAGCGGTGGTGTTCCCACTCCTCCCCGAGGATCACGTGCAGGCAGTGGCGGACGGTCTCGGGATGCTCGGGATTGTGCGGGTTCTTCCGCGGTTCGTCGAGCTCGGCCGGGGTAGTGGCGGCGATGAAGTCGCGGACCATGGCGACACGGCCGGCGCGGGCCTCGAGCACCTCGGCGTACGACGGGGTTTTCGCAGCGGGGTCGTCCGTGCCGCCGTACTTCAGCCCGATCGGGTGGTACGGATCTTCGAGCTCCAGGATCCCGCGGCCGAGCCAGGTGTCCGTGGCGTGGACAAGGTGTCGCTGCGTCTGCGCGAACGACCACTCGCCGCCCACCGACACATCGACCGCGCCGGCAGGCATGCCCTCGGCGCGGTCGAGTGTGGCCGCCCAAGTGCGCTCGATCTCAGCCCAGGCCGCCAGCAGACCGGCCGGATCCTCTGCATTCCGATTCGCGCGGCCTGGGAACCGGCGGTTGAGCTCAGCGTCGACGTACCCCGCCACCTCGATGCCGTTGACCTTCAGGCTGCCGCCGGGCTCACCCAGCCAGGGCGAGTCGATATCCCCACCCTGGATGTCGACGCCGTGCATCACGGTCCCGGAAAGATCGCACTCGACGAACCGTGCGCCGTGCAGGTTCGCCTCGAAGAACTCCGCCGCCTCCAGGTCGTCGGACGGACCGAATTTCGTCATGCCATCTCCCTCGTTTGTCGATGTGCGGCGAGCCTAGCCGTGACCTCGGACACAAAAGTCGTGCGCGGGCCGCGCGGCCCGTGATGGGGTCGGGAGAACTGACAGCGCGACGGAGGGAACGGGTCATGGACGTCCTGAGTGCGGCGGAGCGGGTGGGCTTCTCGGAGCGGGACCGGGTGCGATTCCAGCCGGTCGAGAACGAGCTGCGGGTGCCGGACGAGGCCGAGGCGTTACTGGAGTACTGCGGTGTGAATGCGGCTGATCGGCAGGAGATGCTGGCCGCGCGCCCGGATCCGGATCGGGATCCGGACTGGTGGGCGATCGCGTCGGCGCTGGCCGGTGAGGTCGAGCGGGATCTGGGGCTTGCGGTTCCGTCGACAGGGTTCAGAGGCTGGCCCGCCGTGCCACGGGATGCCTCGGCGGTGGGGTTGTTCGCTGGTGCGTGGGCGCTGCTGGCCAACGTGCCGCGGCTGCTCCAGCTACACGCGGACCGTGGTGTGCCGGAGTCGGTGACCGTTGCGACGATTTCGGCGCTGGGTGGGGTGATGGCGACGCACCGGCAAGTCTTCGGTCGTGCTGGTGTCGGACTGATGCCGCTGTGGGGTCCGCCGCTGCGGTTCCGTGGCGCCGACTACGAGATTGGTCGGCACGATTACACCCGCACTCAGCTCGGCCTGGGCGATGGAGTCTCCGGACACCTGCTCTTGATCCACATCCCACCGACCGGCCCACTCGACGTACAGGCGTCGGAGGAGTCCGTGGCGACTGCGGTGGAGTCCTTCAAACGCTGGTACCCGGAAGAGCCGATAGCGGCGCTTGCGTGTCACTCGTGGCTGCTGGACCCACAGCTGGCCGAGTACTTGCGTCCTGACTCGAACATCATCCGTTTCCAGCGGCGCTTCGACCTGCTCCCCCTGCTGACACCGGAGGACCAGTCCGAGGGCGACCGGGAGCTCATGCGCCTCGGACTGCAGTTGCCGGTGCCTGATGGCGCGCTGACCGAAGAGGACCTTGCCGGCGTGCCTCAGGACTCCACACTGCAGCGTGCTTTCGTGACCCACCTGCGGAGTGGTCGGCATTGGTACGGGCGCACAGGCATGCTTACAGGATGGAACTGAGGATTTCAGTCGGGCAGGACGAGCTGTGGGCCGAGCACCTGGCCGGGGGTGGCGTACCGATCGTCTTGCTGCACCCGGGGATCGGTGACTCGCGTGTTTGGGACCTAGTACTGCCAGGCCTGAGCGGTCGGCGGGTGCTGAGGTACGACGTCCGTGGGTTCGGCAGGTCGCCGCAGCCGACCACCGAGTTCTCGCTGCTCAAGGATTTGGAGACGACTCTGGACCAGCTGGACCTCCAGCGTGTGCTGCTGGTCGGCTGCTCGATGGGTGGCGGTACGGCGCTCAGCTTCACGCTGGCGCATCCGGACCGAGTCCACGGTCTGGTGCTGTTGTGCCCAGGTGTCCCCGGCTTCCCCCGGCCCGAGGAGGCCGAGCTGGATGCGGAGTACGACGTACTGGCTGCTAAACGGGACATTGAAGGTCTCGTGCAGCTGGGACTGCGAGACGGGGCAGCAGCCGGGGCCGACGACGCTGCGGTCGCCCAGCTTCGCGCTGCTGTCCCAGGGTGGTTTGGTCAGGAGGAGTACCAGCAACCGGACCCGCCTGTGTATGACCGGCTCCAGGAGATACAGGTGCCGTCTGTCGTCATGGTCGGCGACAAGGACCGCCCGATCCTCGCAGCCGTGGCCGGTGCCACCGCGGCCCGCATCCCCGGGTGCGAGTTCATCTGGATGTCCGGCGTCGACCACCTCCCCAGCCTGCGCGACCCAAAGCTGGTGACCGACACCATCCTCCGCCTGGCCGGTGACTACGAGGCTGGATAGATCCAGCGATCCAGCAACGCTGCGGCCCGGCCGGTGTCGACTGCCTCTCGGCAACGCTCGAAGCAGTCTGGTAACTGCTCAAGGCCGGACTCCAGCGACAGAGTCGTTAGTGCAGCAGCGGCGTTCAGCAGTACGACGTCGCGCACCGGGCCGTGCTCTCCGTCGACCAGCCTGCGCAGCAACTGGGCATTGAACGCCGCGTCACCACCGCGCAGCTCAGCCAGTGACGACGGTCGCAAACCCAACGAGCGCGGGTCGAACACCACCTCCGACGCAGACCCGCCATGGACCATCCACAGCCGCGAGTACCCAGTAGTGGTCAGCTTGTCGAGCCCGTCGTCGCCACGCGCCACCAGTGCCAACTTCCCCTGCTGGGCAAGCGCGCCGGCGAGTACGGGAAGCATCCGTGGGTTGGCGACGCCGACCAGCTGGTGCTGCGGGTCGGCCGGGTTGAGCAACGGCGCCAGGACGTTGAACGCGGTCGGGACAGCCAGCTCACGTCGTACGACCGCAACCTCGCGGAGCACCGGGTTGAAGCGTGGAGCGAACAGGTAAGTCAGACCGACCTCAGCCGCGACCTGTGCTGCTTCTGTAGCTGACAGGTCGAGCGGTACGCCGAGGTGCTCGACGAGATCACCAGAGCCGGCGGCTGACGAGGACGCTGCCCGTCCGCCGTGTTTGACGACTGTGACGCCGGCAGCGGCCGCAACCACCGCAGCCATGGTGGAGATGTTCGCCGCACCGGTCCGGTCACCACCCGTGCCGACGATGTCCACGAACGGTCCGCGGATCCGCACCGGCGTCGCGTGCGAACGCAGTACCGCGGCCAGACCGTTGAGCTCGTCGGGGGTCTCGCCCTTGGCCCGCAAGGCGATCAGGAACCCGGAGATCTGGGCCGGCGAGGCTTCACCCAGGACCAGTTGGTCCATTGCCCAGCCCGTGTCCGCCGCCGAGAGGTCGGAGCCGGCCAGGAGTGCGGAGATCAGGCCGGACCAGGTCCGGAGTGTTGTCGCCATCGAGAGTCCTCGGGGGGTGCTGGGCCGCCCACGAGGAGACATCACAACGGCCGCCTCGCAGGAGACGGCCGGGTGGATACGCGCGAAGTCAGGCCGTCAGTCGACGGCCCACCACATACCTGCGCGCTGGAACATGCCTATGACCCTACCTGCCACCCCCGGATGTAGTCGACGGTGAAGCTGGGAACCTCAAGTCGCTCGCCGGGGAAGTCGAACACGGCCAGCATCAGCTGCATCGGGTACGTCGGTGCGCCCTGGCAACTGCGGATCGCGGTGCCGTCCACGGAGAACGTCGCCTCGCCACCGGTCCACTGGACTGCATACGTGTGGAAATCACGCAGGTCGATCGGGAGACGGACCGCCTCGAAGTCCTGCGGTACGGCGGGGTCGCGGATCGTCTTCAGGCCCATACCGACGGCAGCTGACTCACCGGGGACCAGTGCGTTGCCGAACACCTCCATGACGCAGATCTCGCCACACCGGTCCGGCTGGTCCTCCAGCCCGACCATCCAGAGCGACACCATCGACTGTGGACCCAGATCGGCCTTGGCGCGGAGTTCGACGTACCCGCCGCTTGGAGTCCAGCCCCAGAACGGCTCCTGCTCCTCCCGGACGACCAGACCGTCGCGGTACGGCTGCTGCCCTACTGTGCTGCCGACCGGTCCGGAGAAGTTGCCTGACTGGATGCCGGAGACCCGCAGGTCTGGCTGGTGGTCGCCCTCGCACCAGAGGCCTTGGTCGACCGGGATGCTGAGTGTCAGGCAGGAGTCGGCCAGGTGGTACGTCGCTGCCGATGCGGCGCGAGAGCTCCACGGTGGCAAGTAGTGCGGTGACCAGACGGACAGGTCCAGCGACGACGCGTCGAAGTCGTCCTCGAACACCAACTCGCTCATGACCCAATGATGAGTGGACCGGGCAGCCTGTCACATCATGGTGTCCCGATTCGTCAGGGAAGTGATGGGACAGGAGAACGCAGCGGTGGACGACCACGAGCAGCTGGCTCGCCAGTTCGAGCAGAGCCGGGGGCATCTGCGTGCGGTCGCGTACCGGATGCTCGGATCGGTGGCTGAGGCAGAGGACGCCGTACAGGAGGCTTGGCTGCGGCTGAGCCGGACCGATGTGAGTGCCGTCGGCAATCTGGCCGGCTGGCTGACCACGGTGGTCTCGCGGGTGTGTCTGGACCTGCTGCGGAGCCGGAAGTCGCGGCGGGAGGACTCGCTGGACACGTACGTGCCGGATCCGATCATCGGCCGGGTGGACGGTGACCTGGGGCCGGAAGACGAGGCGCTCCAGGCGGATGCGATCGGGCTGGCGCTGCTCGTCGTACTGGAGACGTTGTCGCCGGCTGAGCGGTTGGCGTTCGTGCTGCATGACATGTTCGGGGTCGGGTTCGACGAGATCGCGACGATTGTGGATAAGTCGCCTGCCGCGACCCGTCAGTTGGCGAGTCGGGCGCGGCGGCGGGTCCAGGGTGCTCCGGCGAGTGACGGGGATGTCAGCCGGCAGCGGGCGGTCGTGGAGGCGTTTATGGCGGCGTCCCGTGGCGGCGACTTCGAGGCGCTGCTCGAGTTGCTCGACCCGGACGTCCTGCTCCGCGCGGACGCTGGTGCCGCGACCGCGGAGTACGCCGGTCCGGCCGTGTCGAAGCTGGTCCGCGGTGCTCGGGCCGTGGTCGAGCAGGCGCTTCTCTTCAGCCGGATGGCGCCGTACAACCAGCTGGTGTTGGTCAACGGCGTGCCTGGGGTGATGACCGTGGTCAACGACCGTTTGATGGGCGTGATGGCGGTGACCGTTGCCGACGGCAAGATCACTCAGATCGACATCCTGGCCGACGTGGACCGGCTCCAGGTCATCCCGCTACCAGCCTGAGTACCCGCTCGGCCTGCGCCTCGGCGGTCCCCGGCGGATTGCGGTCCGCACTCGGCCCACCGGGCCCGATCAGCGTCAACCAGAACCCGGACCACAGACAGCGCGCTGCTCGGAACCGCTCCGGCTCCACCGCAAACCGCCGTACCAAAGAAGTCCAGTCGGTCTCTCGACCCGCCAGATGCTCCACCAGGTTGGCGATTTCGACGGTCCGGTCGCCCAGCCCGGCGTCCTCGAAGTCGACGATGCGAACCCGTGTGCCGTCCCACAGGTAGTTGCTGAGGTTCGGGTCCCCGTGGGCGACCACTGGGTCGAGTACGACGGTCAGGTCGGGCGGCTCGTTGTCGAGCCAGGAATGCGCCGCCTCGGCGATCACCCCGTCGCCGTCGCAGAGCGCGGTCAGTCCGGCGCGGGTGCGAGAGACGAGCGCAGACAGGTCGATCGGAGCCAGTCCTGTCGGTGGGACTGACCAGAGCGTGTCGAGAGCGTCACCGAGTGCGGTCTGCATGGATGCGGTGAGCGAGCCGCTCAGTGGCCGGCCGGGTACGACAGTCATCGTCAGCGACGGGTCGGTGGACAACGTGAGCGGCCGCGGGACCAGGCCGGGGGTTTCCTGGGAGAGCAGGGTGAGTGCGGCCCACTCGCGGGCTGGTTCGTTGCGGGACCAGGACGTGTAGTGCTTGGTGAGGGTGCGGCCGGTGACGGCGACTTTGTGGGTCATTGGAGGAGTGTGTCGATAACTGGGTCTCTCCTTCGACGTATGGGCAGGAGCGGATACGGCGAGGGAGTGGGTCGGATGTCTACGCAGGTGGTTGCGGCGGTTGCCAGTGAGGTTGTGGCGGGTCTGTTGGGGGCGGGGTTCAACGGTGCGGTCCGGCTGCCCGGTGAGGTGGAGTACGACGAGCAGCGGCGGTCCGTGATCCCGTCGGTGGACTCGCGCCCGCTGATGGTTGCGGAGGCGTACGGACGCACCGACGTGCAGGCAGCGGTACGGACGGCCCGCGAGTACGGCGTACCGCTTGCAGTGCAGGCGACCGGCCACGGGACTCGCGTACCGGCGGACGGCGGGATCTTGCTGAAGACGACCGCGATGACGTCGTTGCTGATCGACCCGGAGCGGCGGATCGCCAAAGTTGCACCAGGGGTTCGCTGGGGTGCGGTGCTCGACGCGGCTCGGCAGTTTGGGCTGGCGCCGCTGTCTGGTTCGCATCGAGACGTCGGCGTCACCGGATACACCCTCGGCGGCGGTGTGGGCTGGCTGGCCCGCAAGTACGGGTTTGCGGCCGACAGTGTGATCCGGGCCGAGGTCGTCACCGCTGACGGACGTGTGGTCACCGCGAGCGCCGAGCAGCACCCTGACCTGTTCTGGGCGATCCGCGGCGGCACCGGCAACTTCGGCGTCGTCACGTCGCTGGAGTTCCGCCTGTACCCGGTCCGTCAGGTCCACGCCGGCACCGTGTACTACGGCATCGACCGCGCCGCCGCGATCCTCCGCCGGTACCGCGACTGGACAACCACCATCCCGAACGAGCTGAGCACGGCGGTCGTCCTGACCCGCGTCCCCGGCACCGAGCAGCCCGCCGTCGCGATCAAGGTCATGTACGCCGGTCCCGCCGACGTCGCCGAACACCTGCTCAAGCCGCTCTTCGCAACAGCCGGCCAACTTCTGGCCGGTGAACTCCGGACCATCGAGTACGCCGATGCCGCGATGGGCGGCACGCCCGCCCGGCACCTCGACTTCCTGGACACGCTGACCGACGAGGTCATCGACATCGTCACCGAACTCGAGGACGCCACCGTCGAGATCCGCCACTGGGCCGGCGCGATGGCCCACCCGGGTCCCGGCGCCGGACCGGTCGGCCACCGAGAGGCGTCGTACTCGCTGATCATCGATCGCGAGGTCGCCGGTCTGCCGAGCTCCGGCCGGACCTTCGTGAACTTCCTCGGCGACCCGGGCCGCGCGGACACGGCGTACGCAGCCAAGGACCTGCACCGACTCCGCGAGGTCAAGCGCGCCTACGACCCGACGAACTTCTTCCACCTGAACGCGAACATCCGGCCGTAGAAAAGCGACCCGGTCCCCAGGAGGGTCAAGGGACCGGATCGCTCAGGGCGCCTCAGATATTCAGACCGTGCCGACGTTCCCGTAGACAGATACGTGGACGTGGTCCATGTGGTTCGCGGTCGCGCCGCCGCGGTCCTCCATCGCGCGCCAGCCTTCGCTGCTGCGCTGCACCGTCCAGATGTGCTGCTCCCAGATCAGCTGGCTGACACCGAGCTTCTTGTAGTTCGCCTTCAGCCAGTCGGCGATCTCCTGGCCCTCCGACGAGCTGTTGATCATGATGTCCACCGCGCGGCCGGACGAGTGCTCCGAACCACTGTCACCGGAGCGCAGACCGCCGTACGTCGAGATGTCCGGGAACATCGCGCAGATCGCCCGGTGCACCCGGATCGCGTCCTGGGTCAGACCGCTCTCCATCGCGGAGCCGGACTTGCAGGCTGCCTGCGAGATCGCGCCGACGACGCTCGCGGCCGGCTTGGTCGCGGACAGGTACTGCGCCTTCACCCAGCGAGCCTTGCCGTCGCTGACCACCTGGGCCCAGATGCCGTCGACGGTGCCGGTGACCGAGACCTTGGTGCCCTTCGGCAGCACGTCCAGCAGGACGCCGGTCAGCGGGAGCGACCAGAGGTTCACATCGGTGGTGGTGTACTTCGTGCCGGTGATCTTCGGCGCCGTGGCCTTCAGGTCCTCGGCGGCGCGAGTCTTGGCCGAGGTCGGCTTCGGGATCGGCGCCTGCTTCTTCAGGTGCTTCGCCGTCGGCGATGCCTTCGGCTTCGGAGTCGCGCTCGGCGTCGAAGACGTGACGGTGATCGGCGGACGCAGAGCGTCCCGGCTGATCGTGGCGTCGCGCGACAGCTGCAGGGACGAGCTGGCGATCGACGGGTCGAACTGGACATGCTGGCTGGGGATCGCGGCCGCGGAACCGGTCGCCACCAGGGCTACTGCCGCTCCGGGGATCGCAACCTTGATGAGACCTGGCTGGATCACCCTCGCGCGCGCCTGGCGGTGCCGCGCCTGTCTATGCCGTCCTTCAGCCACTTCTTGAACCCAATCTGCCGAGACCAAAACGTTATCGACCGGAGGAGTCAAGCACACATCGCCGCGCCGGTTCGAATCGGACCCCGGTCTTAACGCATTACGAACATCCACAGGCTCGCCGCGACCGTGATTTGCCCGGTATCCGGATGTGACCGTTCCGAGATCAAACGCTTGGTGGGCAAATCGCCGTCGTGATCACGGTCGCGACGTGCTCGCCGTACCGCTCGGGGGACCAGTCGCGGAGCAGGACGAGGAGCTCGTAGAGCTCGACCGAGATGTACGTCCACAGGACGTCCGCGACCTCCTCCAGGGTGATTCCGGGCCGCAGCTCGCCGGTCTCGAGCAGGTGGCGGCCGAACATGGTCATCCCGGCCAGCCGCTCGTCGAGCAGGGTCTGCCAGGTCTCCCGCAAGGTCTCGTCGCTGTGCCGGCCGTCCCGGATCAGGATCTGAACCCGCGCCGACCGCTGTTGCCGCACGACCACGCCGGCGACGTACATCCGGATCTTCCGGCGTACGTCGGGTTGGGCCTGGATCGCGAGCGCTTCCGGTCGTTGCGCGATCGGCAACGGCTCGTCGTCGCCGGCGATGACGAAGTCGAACACCGCCTTGGCCAACGCCGCCTTGGTGCCGAATCCCTTGTAGATGCTCTCCGCCGAGACGCCCGCCCGCCGCGCGACCGCGCTGATCGTCGTCGCCTGGAACCCGTCGGCCTCGAACAGCTCTTGCGCCGCGACCACGACGTCGCGCCGCCGCTGCTCGGCGCGTTCACGCCGGGTCACGGCGTTGTATTTCCTCTTGACGTCCGTCATTCCAGATCCCATGCTTTTGAGTACAGGCAGACTGTATCGAATTATGTGGGGGACAACGATGAGCACAACAGCAGGCGTGTCGGCCGGTGAGGTCGCAGTCCGGAGCATCCTGATCATGGCCGATGGGGAGCGGTCCGACTTCGACGAGCTGATCCACCCGCGCGCGGTGAACCGGGAGGGCGAGAACGAGCCGCCGGAGTGCCGGGTCGGTGGACCGGCCGGCTTCTACGCCACCGCGCTCTGGATGCGGACGGCGTTCGAGGGTTTGGCCTACGACATCCACCATGTCATTGCCGATGGCAACTTAGTGGCGGTGAACTCGACGATGAGCGGGCGGCACGTGGCGCCGTTCGTCGTCTACACGCCGGGCGGTGACGTGGACACGGCCTTCCCGCCGACCGGCAAGACGTTCGCGGTCACGCAGTCGCACTGGTTCCGGATCGAGGACGGGAAGGTCGCCGAACACTGGGCGAACCGCGACGACCTCGGCCAGGCGCAGCAGCTCGGCTGGGTGCCGCCGACGCCGGCGTACCTGTTCCGGATGGCCCGCGCAAAGTCGCGAGCCAAGCGGGCCGCGTAGGACCGCCAGGCGGTGCTGCTGGTTGACTGCGCGGGTGGACTTTCGGATCGAGCGTGGGGTGGTTGCGCGGCTGGTGATCGATCGGGTCGCGAAGCGGAACGCGTTGACCTGGGCGATGTGGGAAGCGCTGCCTGGACTGCTCGCCGAGCTGGCGGCTGATGACGAGGTCAAGGTCCTGCTCGTCACGGGCGAGGGACCGAGCTTCTCCGCCGGTGCGGATATCCGGGAGTTGATCTCCGGCGACGATCCGGCCGATCCGATGGCTGAGTTGCGGGCGTTCAACCTGCGGGCGCAGGCGGCGTTGCGGGAGTTCCCGAAGCCGACGATCGCGGTCGTGCGCGGGCACTGCATCGGCGGCGGTCTGGAGATCGCGGTCAACTGTGACTTCCGGTTCGCCGCCCCGGACGCGAGTTTCGGCGTCACGCCGGCACGGATCGGCGTCGTCTACCCGCCGGCCGCGATCAAGGTCCTGCTCGACCTCGTCGGTCCGGCAACCGCGAAGTACCTGCTCTTCAGTGGTGAGCTGCTGACCGCGGACCAGGCCGAGCTCAAAGGCCTGGTCGATCGAGTGGCCGACGATCCGATGGCGGCCGCCGAGGCGTTCGCGGACACGCTGGTATCGCGGTCGCAGCTGACGATCCGTTCCGCCAAAGAGTCAATCAACGCACTGCTGTCCGGCCAGGACCCAGACCCAGCAGCGGTACGCCGGTATCGCGAGACGATCGCATCCGGTGAGCTCGCGGAAGGGATCGACGCCTTCACGCAGAAGCGTTCACCGGAGTTCCTCTGGCATCCCCGCTGAAATCAGCGTGCCGCGGAGCTCGACCCGGTCACCGACCGCGGCCGACACCTGCGACGCGATCGACTGCGCACGCGCATCGTCGTCGGCGTCGATCAGGAAGAACCCGGCCAACTGCTCCTTGGCCTCACCGAACGGTCCGTCGGTGACCACCTGCGCACCGTCACGGATCTGCACGATCCGGCCCTCGGCCGGCGGCAGCAGGCCCTCCGAGCTGACCAGCTCACCGGACTCGGCAAGCTCCTGCTCGAGCCGCATCAACCGCTCGACGGCCTGCTGGTCCTCGTCGGTCCAGGTGCGGTCGAGGCTCCGGAAGATCATCACGACGTACTTCATGGCTTCACCGTAGCGACGACAACCGACAAGAACCCCGCGGACGTGGTCCGCGGGGTTCTTGTCGTCTCGGTCAAGGGTGAATCAGAACCAATGCCGTCTGCCTCCGATGGCACGGCCCGTCGATCCGAGCAGGAAGAGCACCGCTCCAACCACCAGCAGCACAATGCCGATGGTCCACAGGATCGGGATACTCAGCAAGAATCCCAGAATCAGCAGGATCAAACCGAGGATGAGCATGAAGCCTCCTTCTCAAGCGCCACCGGGCGGTTCGCTGGCGGCCGCACGAATCAGGTGCCCACACTTCGGACCCCGAACCTCCAACAACTGTTTGAGGTCACGACGCCACCGGCTCGAGCCGCGGTGAGCGACTCCGCGTGAGCAGTACGCCGCAGCCGGCCAGGCCGATCACGATGAAGATCCACACGGTTGCGAACGCGATCCGGTATCCGTGAGCGAGGTCGACCGGTGTAGTCCACGCCGTCGCCACCGCGGAGACCGCCGCCACCCCGATCGCGCCGCCGATCTGGAAGCTGGCGTTCTGCAGACCGGATGCGACGCCGGAGTCTTCACCGGCCACGGTGCTGAGTGAGGCGATCGAGCCGGCAACCGTTCCGGCGCCCAGTCCGGCACCGAAGATCGTCAGTCCCCAGAACGCCAGCTCGAAGTACCCGGAATCCACAGTGAGCCGAGTCATCAGCGTCGTACCCACGCCGGCGATCAGCAGCGACACAAAGGCCACCAGGCGCGGTCCGACCCGGGTGACGAGGTGCTGGCCGATTATGGAGCCGACGACTGCGGCTGCTGCCAGCACTGCGGACATGAGGCCGTAGCGGACTGCGGACACACCCAGTGCCAGCTGCGCGTACTGCGTGTAGACGAAGTTGAGTCCGAACGCCGCCAAGCCCCAGCTGATCGTGATGAGGTTGCCGCCGACGAGTGCGCGTGAGTGGAAGATCCGTAGCGGCACGAGTGGTGCGGACGACCTCTTCTCCACCAGGACGAACAGTGCGAAGAGGGCGGCGGACAGTAGTACTAACAAGACAGTGCGTGCCGCGGACGACTCTGGTGCCTCGATGACGGCGTACACGAGCACGATGAGTGCAGCGGTGACGGTGACCGCTCCGGCTACGTCGAAACCGCGGCGTCCCGGTCCGCGGCTGTCCAGCAGCAGTACGGGTGCCAGTACGACGACCAGCAGGCAGACGGGCACGTTGATGAAGAAGATCCACTGCCAGCCGAGTCCGTCCGTGACGGGCCCTCCGATCAGCGAACCCGCCGTACCGCCGACCCCACTGGTCGCGCCCCAGATCCCGAGTGCCTTGTTGCGATCCGGACCGGACGGGAAGGTCGTCATGACGATCGACAACGCACTCGGCGCCAGTACGGCGGCGGCCGCGCCCTGCAGGCCGCGAGCGAGCACCAGCGCGTCACCACTCCACGCGAACCCGCACAACAGCGAGGACCCCGCGAACAGCAGCAGTCCGGTGATGAACACGCGCCGCCGACCCAGCAGGTCGGAGATCCGGCCGCCGAGCAGCAGGAGGCCGCCGAACATCAGCGCGTACCCGCTGGGCACCCATTGCACGCCACCGGTCGAGAACGTCAGCTCCCGCTCGATCGACGGTACGGCGACCAGCACGATCGAGGCGTCGAGGATGATCATGAACCCGGTCAGGCAGAGCAGTGCCAGCGCCAGCCAGCGCTTCGAATCCGTAACCATCAGACATCTCCAGTACGCCGGGACGCCCGGGCTGAGCGTCACTCGGTAGGGACGTCGATGCTGGACCGGTGGAGTCGACATCCCGGATCTGTCGAAGTTCGGTCGGCTTGTTTCGACGTACCGGGTGACAGGGGGTCACAGGGGCCTCCGCGAGGGACAGGATGGTGCCTGTGAAGTACATGCTGCTGATCTACAGCAACCCCGAGAGCTGGGCGAGCCTGTCCGCCGAGCAACGCGACGGTCTGGCCGAGGCGCACGAGACGCTGGCTCGGGAGCTCACCGAGCAGGGCCTACTGGTCAGCGCGGCCGGTCTGGCCGACCCGATCACCACGCGGACCGTCCAGGTGCGTGACGAGACCACGACCACCACCGACGGACCGTACGCCGAGGCGAAGGAGCACCTGGCCGGGTTCTACCTGGTGGAGTGCGACAACATCGACCAGGCGATCGGGTACGCCGCCCGGATGCCGGATGCGGAGTATGTCGCTGTGGAGGTGCGACCCGTGATGGACATGTCCGGGCTGGAAATGTGACCGACTTCGAGCTCCTGCTGCGGGAGCAGACGCCGCAAGTGCTGAGTGCGCTGGTCCGGCACTACGGTCACTTCGACCTGGCCGAGGAAGCGGTGCAGGAGGCACTGCTCGCGGCTGCGCAGCAGTGGCCGACCGAGGGCGTGCCGGACAACCCGCGTGGTTGGCTGATCCGGGTCGGGTCGCGGCGGCTGACCGATCTGCTCCGTAGCGAGTCGGCGCGGAAGCGGCGTGAGGAGAACGCGGCCCAGCTCGCCGCTCCGGAGGAGTTCGTTGCCTCAGGCCCAGAGATCGACGATCCGGGCGGCCGGGACGACACGCTGACCCTGCTGTTCCTCTGCTGTCATCCGGCCTTGTCGCCGGCATCGCAGATCGCCCTGACGCTCCGTGCGGTCGGTGGTCTCACCACTGCACAGATCGCGGCCGCGTTCCTGGTGCCGGAGGCAACCATGGCGCAGCGGATCAGCCGGGCGAAGCGGAGCATCAAGCAGGCGGGCAGTTCGTTCGAGATGCCGCCGGAGGCAGAGCGGGACGAGCGGCTGGGCGCCGTACTGCACGTGCTCTACCTGATCTTCAATGAGGGCTACACCGCATCGTCAGGTACGTCGCTGCACAGTGCGGAGCTCACCACCGAGGCGATCCGGCTCGTGCGTGGGGTGCGGAAGCTGCTGCCGGACGACGGTGAGGTGGCGGGGCTGCTGGCACTGATGCTGCTCACCGATGCGCGGCGTCCGGCCCGGACTGGGCCGGAGGGGTCACTGGTCCCTCTGGCCGAACAGGACCGGTCGAAGTGGAACAGGGCGACCATCCTCGAGGGTGAGGAGTTGGTGTCCGATGCGCTGGCCCGGACGCAGCTGGGGCCGTACCAGGTGCAGGCGGCGATCGCAGCGGTCCATGACACGGCTGAGCATGCCGATGACACCGACTGGCGGCAGATCGTCGCGCTGTACGACGTACTCGAGCAGCTGGTCGACAACCCGATGGTGAAGCTCAACCACGCCGTTGCGGTCGCCATGGCGGTCGGTCCGAAGGAAGGGCTCGCCGTACTCGAGCCACTCGAGGCAGACGACCGGATGAACCACCGGCTGGAGGCTGTCCGCGCGCATCTGCTCGAGATGGCCGGCGACGTGACGGCTGCGCGGAAGAGCTACCTGCTGGCGGCCCGTCGTACGACGAGTGTGCCGGAGCGGAACTACTTGCAGTCGAAGGCGGACCGGCTGACCTGAGGTCGCGCCGCCCCGGTGGATGTGTCAGGTTGGAGGGGTGGATCTCACCAGGGCGTCACTCCTCCGGGAGATGCTGAGCGGTACTGAGCTCGGGAGCCGGACGACTGAGTTCGCCTATTCACTGCGGCGGTTCACGACCAGGCGTAGTGGGCTCATGCTGTTCGGGCCGGTCGACGACGAGCCGTGGCACCTGACCGCCCACCTGGATGACGAGCTCCACCGGGCCGGCATCGAGGACTTCCGCCCGTCCCTGGTCCGCTGGGCGCCCCTCCGGACGCACCGCCGCACCTGGCGATCGGTCTGGACCGGCTGCGGGACGCTGGTCGCGGTGAGTCGCTCCTGGTGGTCGCCGAGGACGATCCGGCCGACACGTTGCTGGAGCGGATCAGCGACGTACGACGACGCGGTACGACGATCTTCAGCATCGGGAACGGTGACAAGGAGCTGGCGTCGCTCAGCCACGAGACCATCGTTCCGGAGCTACTGGTGCCGGACGGGTTCGGCTGGACGAGTCGGGCGCTCGAGTACGACCACGACGAGCCCCAGCCGGCGTTGACCGAGGTAGAGCCGCAGACCGAGGGCTTCGAGATGGCCCAACACCTGGTCAGCCTCGCCGCCGCCGACGAAGACGCCGGCCGCCCCCACTGGCGCCGCCGCCTCCGCAACGCCATCGAACGCCTGAGCGGCGAACCGGGCTAAGCCTCGAGGTACAGCGCGCACAATCGGGGCAGGTGAGTCTCCAGCTCGTCCCCGTCGTCGAAGTCGATCTCTGTGCCTGCGGGTAGGTCCGGCGTGTCAGGGGCGTCCGCGTCGACGGCCTTCCAGTACGCCGCTTCGTCGCCGGTCACGTTCTTGTAGGCGTGACTGCCGACGTGCAGCATCCCTTCGCCGTCGAACCCCTCGAAGCCCTCCGGCCGGTCCTCGTCGACCACGTCCGCGAGCGAGTCCGGATCCGTCAGCGCGGCGTCCCAGACCTCCCGCCCCTGCGCGATCAACCAGCCCCGGAACGAGTCGAACCCGTCCTCCGAGGCGCCGGAATTGATCAGGTACGCCGCCGCCCACAAGTCCCACCGGTACGACTCGACCTGCAACCGCGCGAGCTCCACTCCGAACCGGGCGATCTCGTCGGCCTCCGCCGTACCCAGCACCTTGGTCAGCGCGTCCGCGACCCCGTCCGGATCAGCCACAGTGTCATCCACCGAGGCCCGCGCACCCTCGACCAGACCCCAGAACCCATCCTTGTCCACCCCCAAACCATCTCACCCACCCCGGGTCCAATGGGAGCGCTAATCGACGGTGATCTTCAGACAGATTGCTCCGGCGTTCCCGGCCCAGCCGTCGCCAGACTCGGTGTCGGCTGCTCCACAGGTCCCGCTCCGACCAACTCGTCCTGGTCCGTCGACGTCGGCGAGTGCGGGAGGCTCACAGCCTCGTCGGACTCGGCGCCGTCCTGCGAGGACAGCGCCGTCGAGGTCAGCGACGGTCGTTCGTCCGGCGGCTCCGGGGTTTCGCGCAGCCGTGGCGGGACCGCCGTCCAAGCCCGCAGGTCCTGCACGATGTCCCCGTAGAAGGTGTTGATCGCGTTTTCCACCGAATCGATGAACGATCCGCGGCCGCGCGCGCGCTTGCTGCCGAGCGGCGATCCGAGGGCGATCCGGAACGAACGCAGTTCCTTCTTCGGGTCCTCGATCAGCAACGCCGGTTGATCACGGACAGCACGCAGTAACTCCGCAGTACCGGCTCCACGACCGTGCATCACGAACGCCTCGAGCCTCGTGGAGTCCGGTGCGTGCCGGAGTTGGCGGAGCAGCCAGTTGACGCGCGTGGTGGCCCGGCCGTCGCGCGGTGCCGCGATGTCGATATGACAAGTGACAGCGCCGGCCCGCAGGTCGGCCGTCACAACCATCGGCCCGACCGCGTTCGGGATGTTGATGGCGCCGTGCAAGGTCCCTTGGGTACTCATCGACTGCACGAGCGACTGTGAGCGCTGCTCAGGATCGGCCAGTTCCTTTCGCGACAAGGCGGGCGTGACGTCGTCACCGAGCTTCCGGCCGAGCTGCAGGCTGACGTATCTGAGCAGTGCGTCGAACCGGGCGGCCACCTCGGGAGCGCACTTGTCGCCGGGCCGGAGGGTGCCGGAAGCGACAGCCTCCCGAGTCGTCACCCACGACGGTCCCATGTCGTCGAACTGGAGTGCTCCTGACCGCGGATGCTCCAGGTAGCGGATCAACTCGCCGAGGATCCAGGCCTGATCGGGATCGGCGACGCCCCGATGTTCCTTCTGCAGCACGGCTTCCGCCAGGACCATCGACCAGGACCAGTGGTGCAACGCGACTCGCTTGAGCTTCCGCTTGTCGACCTTGGTCGGGTGCAGGCCGGCGACAGCGGGAATCTCGTTCGAGATCGTCACGACGGCATCGAAGCCCTGCTCGCGGGCGATGTCGAGGTACGCCTCGAGCTGCTCGGCATCCAGCACATTCACGCCGGTCTTCACTTCGACCAGCGCGGTCCACTCTTTCTGCCCGCGCTTGGCACGCAAGAGGCCGTCCGGATAGAGGCGCCGTTCACCCAGGTAGAACGGCACCTCGATGTACGTCTCCAGCTGTCCGGCCGGCGCGCCCATCGGCTGCGTCAGTACCCGGCCGAACTCGCGCACCGACGACATCACTGCGAGCAGTGCCGACGTCGCACGGCGCTCCTGCTCGTCGGCTCCGTTGATTCCCGAGGTCGGTATCAGGCGTGCCTGATGCCAGCTTTCCTCTGTCATTGCCATCCCCCGCGGGTTTGTCCCGGCAGACCCCCCACAGGCCCGCATCACCGTGATTACCCGTCGAGTTCGGCACGTTACTCCCCCGATCACAGAACGTGAAGGGCCTGACTCTGCGTCAGATCAGAGTTCGTTGGCGAAAGCTTGGAGGGTTGGGGCGAGGGTGGTGGGGGCGGTGGTGTGGTTTTCGCCGGGGATGGGTTTGAGGGTGGCGGTGGGGAGGTGGGTGGCGACGGCTTCGGCGCCGGCGGAGAGGGCGGGCCAGGTCTGGTTGCCGTGGAGGACCAGTACGGGGACCTTGATGGCGGACCAGCGGTCGGTGGGGAGGGGGTTGCCGGACATGGTGGTGCCCATGATGCGGCCGTCGTACGCGATGGTGTGGGCGACTTCCTCGACCGGGGCCCAGTACGGGGACTGCTTCATGCCGGCGATGGCCTCCGGCGGCATGCCGATGGCGGCGGTCATGAAGAGTTCGGCGGCCTTGTCGCGGCGGCCTTCGGCGATGAAGGCGTCGAGCTGCTCGACGTAGTCGGCCGGGAGCGGCGGGCGGGAGTCGTCGACGACGACCGGCGGCTCGAAGAGGGCTAGTCCGGCGACCGGCAGGCCGGCCGCGGCGGCGTCGAGCGCGAGCAGGCAGCCGGACGACCAGCCGAACAGGATGGCCGGCTGCCCGGCGTCTTCGATCAGCGCCGCGATGTCCTCGATCTCCCGCTCGATCGCGTACGGCGCGGTGTCGGTGCTCTGGCCACGGCCGCGCCGGTCGTACACGTACGTCCGGAACTCGTCGCTCAGCAGCTTCCCGACCTCGGCGTTGGCCGGATTGACGGCGCGATGGGCGGTGGCGCCGTCGATCAGAATCAGCGGCCGCCCCTCGCCGTACGTCTCGAACGCGATCGTGGTGCCGTCGGCCGATGTCACTGTGTTCATGGTCAAGGATCCTCACTCGATGGGAACTAGACCGTACAGTACTCACGACAGAACTGGACTGTCTAGTATGATTTCGCGAACGCCCCCAAGGAGGACCTCGTGCAGCCTGCCGATACCGAGCTCGAGGGCCGGACGCCGCGCAAGCGCCGCGCGATCCTGGCCGCCGCGACCGAGGTGTTCCTCCAGCACGGGTACCTCGGCGCGAGCATGGACGAGGTCGCCGCCAAGGCCGGCGTCTCCAAGCAGACCGTCTACAAGCAGTTCGAGAACAAGGAACGCCTGTTCGCCGAGATCGTGCTCGGCACCAGCGACGTGGTGATGGACGAGCTGGTCCAGGCGTGCGCCGACACGCTCGACGGAGCCGTCGATGCCCGGGAAGCCCTGCGCGCGTTGGCCCGCCGGCTGCTGCAGAGCCTGACCGCCGACAGTGTGCTCAAGCTGCGCCGGCTCGTGATCGCGGAGGCGGATCGGTTCCCGGAAGTGTGTGGCGCGTGGTTCAACAGCGGGTTCGAGAAGTCGCTCGACGCGCTGGGCGAGGCGTTCACCAGGCTGAGTGACCGCGGTCTGCTCCGCGAGCTTGAGGACCCGACGCTGGCGGCGTACCAGTTCGCCGGCCTGGTCATGTACAAACCGATGAACCGCGCGATGTTCGCAGGCACCCGGCAGCGGGCGAAGACCGGTGAGCTGGAGAAGCTCGCCGACCAGGCGGTCGACGTCTTCCTCGCTGCGTACGGCGCCTGACAGCTACCCGTCGTCTGGTCGAGGACTGGTGACATGCAGGTGGATCCGCCAGCCTGTCCAGGCCAGGAGACCCACCGGGATCGGTAGCCAGAAGGAGGCGAGCCGGTACAGGAGTGTCCCGATGAGCGCCGTGTCCGGGCTGATTCCGATGAGGACCAGAAGTGCGGTGAGACCGGCGTCGACGAAGCCGAGACCACCCGGCGTGATCGGGATCATCGCGAGGGCCTGGGCGACGACATAGGCCAGGAGCACCATCGAAGGGCGAGCGCGCACATCGAGAGCCGCCAGCGCGGCCACGAGCGCGGCGTAGTCGAACATGCGGTTCGCTGCTGCCGCCAAGGCTGCGGCCCACCAGCGGCCCTCGAACGCGGCGGCGACCCGGTCTCGCTGCGTGACCAGCAGCGCGGCGCAACTTTCGGCGGTCACGCTGCGCTTGACCAGGTGGATGACGTGCCCGGCCGCGCGGCCGACCAGCACCACGAACCGGGGCCAGGTGAGCGCGGCCACTCCGAGACCGACGATGACGGCCGCCATGATCAGCGAGACCAGCAGGCCGAGCTCGAGTTGCCGGGCCGGCGGTGGACCGATCAGAACGGCGGGGACGGTCAGCACGGGCAACAGCAGCAGTACGCCGGTCGTGATCAAGCCGATCGCGGTCAAGGCGGAGGCGACGACCGCGGCCGGCTGTCCGGCTTGGATCAAGAGCCTGGCTTGCAGGACGCTGCCGGTGGCCGCGCCGCCGGGAAGGACCTTGCTGGCCGCGTTCCCGGCCAGTTGCGCCGTCGCGATGGTTCCCCACCCCGTGGTGACCTGGTCCTCGACGTGCTGGTCCAGGGCCAGCCTGGCGAGCCACCACAGTGCGGCGAAACTACAGCCCTCCAGCACTACCAGGACCGGGAACCACCAGGGATCCACGTCCGCGAGGCGCGGCCAGGCTCCGAAGAGCGACAGGATGCTCGGCGCCACGACGTACAGGCCGACGCCCGTGATCGCCAGGCCGACGGCGCGGCCGCCCCATCGCCGTACCAAACCACTGCCAGCGACGCGCATGACTCACCTCGCACAGAGAACCACTCGCCCCGTCACCATAGCGCGGGATCGCGGGCTCAGCCGGTTCCTCGCGTTGAGGTGCGGACCACCAGCTCCGGCGTGAAGATGACTCGCTGGTGCTCGTGGTCCGGGTTCGACGACTCGTCCAGCAACAGTTCGGCGGCGGTCCGGCCGAGTAGTTGCCGTGGCTGACGCACCGAGGTCAGCGGTACGGCGGCGGCCTCGGCGTACTCGATGTCGTCGTACCCGACGATCGCGAGATCCTCCGGAACCCGCAGCCCGAGGCTGACGCACTGTTGCAGCAGTCCCAACGCCAGCAGGTCGTTCGCGCAGAACGCGGCCGTCGGCCGGCGGTCCACCGGGAGGCCGGCGAGTCGTTGCCCAGCGCCCCTGCCTTCGGCGACGGTGAGGGCGCCGGTGGTCAGTTCGATCAGGTCCGTCGCGGGCCGCTCGGCCTTGTGCAGCGCGTTGCGGGCTCCGTCGCGGCGGTCGAGGACCTGGCCGATCGTGTTCGGGCCGCCGACGTACGCGATCAGGCGGTGGCCGAGCTCGAGCAGGTGGGAGATCGCCAGTTCGCCGCCGAGTACGTCGTTCACCGCGACCGAGCAGTGTTCGGTGTCGTCGAGGGCGCGGTCAACCACCACGACCGGCGTACCGCGGGAGGGGAGTTTGCGCAGGCGGGAGGAGTTCTGGTCGATCGGGGTGATCAGGATGCCTTGCACCCGTTGCTGTTCGAGCAGGTCGAGGTAGTCGGCCTCGCGGTCGACGTCCTCGTTGCTGTTGCACAGGAACACCGAGAGCCCGGCCGCCTGGGCCGCCTCCTCGACGCCCTTCGCGACATCGGTGAAGAACGGGTTGCCGGCGTCGAGCATCAGGTACGCGATGATCCGGCTGCTGCCGGCGCGCAGTTGCCGCGCCGACTCGTTCCTGACGAACCCGAGCGCAGCCATCGCCGCTTCGACCTTCGCCCGGGTCAACGGGCTGACGACCTCGGGCCGGTTGAGGACGTTCGAGACGGTCCCCAGCGAGACACCGGCGGCCGCCGCGACCGCTTTCACGCCGGCCGTGTGCCGCTTGTCGGTACGTCGTCGTCTGCGTTCGGGCAGGGCCTCCGCATCATCCACTGACACGAGACCTCCCTGCTCGACCAGTCGGCGTGTTGAAACGTCTTAGCCGAGGAAGCGTACCCGCTGACCCGCCGTTTTCGGCAGTAATGGTCCGGGATCGGCCGCGAAAGCTGGGCGGGCTCTTGACGGCCGCAGCCGCCCGAGCTTACTTTCGTGCAGTCCACTTGAAACCTTTCAGCAACTCTCCCGCCGCGAGTTGGAGGTGACGATGGCCGACAGCTCACCGGTGCTGCGCGTCCGTGCCGTCTCCAAGTCGTTCGGTGCCGTCGCCGCCGTCCGGGAGGTCTCTTTCGACCTGTACGGCGGTGAGGCACACGCCCTGGTCGGCGAGAACGGGGCCGGGAAGTCCACGATCGTGAAGATGCTGGCCGGCGTACACCGGCCGGACGCCGGCACGATCGAGCTGGCGGGTACGCCGGTGGACCTGAGCAGCCCCGCCGACGCCAAGGCGGCCGGGATCGCGGTCATCTACCAGGAGCCGACGCTGTTCCCCGACCTCTCGGTGGCGGAGAACATCGGGATGGGCCGGCAGCCACTGGGTCGTTTCAAAACCATCGACCGGGCCGCGATGGTTCGCCAGGCCGGCCAGCTGTTCACCCGCCTGGGCGTGTCGATCGACCCGAACCGCCCGGCCCGCGGCCTCTCGATCGCAGACCAGCAGCTGGTCGAGATCGCGAAGGCGTTGTCCGCCGACGCCCGCGTGGTCGTGATGGACGAGCCGACCGCCGCACTCACCGGTGTCGAGGTCGAGCGGCTGTTCGCGGTCGCGCGCTCATTGCGTGACGACGGCGCGGCGCTGATGTTCATCTCCCACCGCTTCGAGGAGATCACCGCGCTCTGCGAGCGAGTCACGATCATGCGCGACGGCCGCCTCGTCTCCACCGACCTGCTCACCGACATCACCGTCGACGAGATGGTCCGCAAGATGGTCGGCCGCGACCTCGGCGCGCTGTTCCCCAAGCAGGACGTCACGCCCGGCGCGACCGCCCTCAGTGTCGCAGGCATCTCCCGCGACCCGGTGTTCGCTGACATCTCGTTCGACGTACGCGCCGGTGAGATCGTCGCGCTGGCCGGGCTGGTCGGATCCGGACGCTCCGAGGTCGTGCAATCGATCTTCGGCGTGGATCCGCGCGACGCCGGCACGGTCCAGGTCGGCGGCAAGACCCTCAAACCCGGTACGCCGAAGCAGGCGATGGCAGCCGGGGTCGCGCTGGTTCCGGAGGACCGTCGTCAGCAAGGCCTGCTGATGGAACTCTCGATCGAGCGCAACGTCACGCTGCCCCGGTCACGAGCGCTGTCCCAGCTGGGCTTCCTCACCGGCGGACGCGAACGACGGTCGGCGAAGGAGTGGACCGATCGGCTGAAGACGAAGTACGGAAGGCTTTCCGACGAGGTCGGCACGTTGTCCGGCGGCAACCAGCAGAAGGTCGTGCTGGCGAAGTGGCTGGCCACGAACCCGAAGGTCCTGATCGTCGACGAGCCCACCCGCGGGATCGACGTCGGCACCAAGGCCGAGGTCCACCGACTGATGTCATCGCTCGCAGCCGACGGCGTCGCCGTACTGATGGTGTCGTCCGAGCTGCCCGAGGTGCTCGGCATGGCCGACCGCGTGCTGGTGATGCGCGAAGGTCGCCTGGTCGCGGAGTTGAGCCGCGCGGAATCCACCGAAGAGTCAGTGATGTTCGCCGCCACCGGCCAAGAGGCGACGCTATGACGGCGGTCGGACTGCCAGCGCCGAGACGGTCGTCGCTGGATGTCGTACTGCGGGCGCGTGAGCTCGGCATCGTGCTCGCGCTGGCGGTGCTGGTCGCGGTCACGACGATCTCGAACCCGCGCTTCCTGTCCGGGCAGAGCATCCGCGACATCCTGCTCAACACCGCGATCCTGGCCGTTCTGGCGGTCGGTCAGGCCGTGGTGGTGATCACTCGCAACATCGATCTCTCGGTCGGCTCGGTGCTCGGCCTGAGCGCCTTCACCGTCGGCACCCTGCTGCAGAACAACAACCTGCCGGTGATCCTCGCGCTCCTCGTCGGTGCAGGCGTCGGCGTGGTCTGCGGTGCACTCAACGGAGTCCTGGTCCGCTACGGCAACGTCCCCGCGCTGGTCGTCACCCTCGGCACCCTGTACGTCGTCCGCGGTGTCACATACTTCTGGGCCGGCGGCAGCCAGATCAACGCCGACGAACTGCCCTCCGGCTTCCTCAACTTCGGCAACGCCACCCTGATCGGCATCCCGTACCTCGTACTCCTCGCAGTACTCGTCCTCGTAGTGACCGGAGTAGTACTCCGCAGCTACCGGATGGGCCGCGAGTTGTACGCGATGGGCTCCAGCCCACAGGCCGCGCGACTCGCCGGCATCCCGGTCGCCCGCCGGACCATCGGCGCGTTCGTCGTCAGCGGCGGGCTGGCCGGTCTCGCGGGCGTGCTGTTCGCCGCACGGTTCGGCACGATCGACGCCGCGGCCGGCACCGGCTACGAGCTGAACGTGGTCGCGGCCGTCGTGGTCGGCGGCGTCGCGGTCTTCGGCGGCAGCGGAAGCGTCTGGGGCGCCGCGCTCGGTGCGTTGCTGCTGACCACGATCGGCAGCGCCCTCGCCGTACTCGAGATCAACCAGTTCTGGCAGCAGGCGATCGTCGGTGCGCTGATCCTGCTCGCGATCGGCGCCGACCGCCTGGTCGCGGCCCGGGTCGCAGCGAGCCTGAAGAAGCGAGGCTCACATGTCAGCTGAGCTCACCGCCACCCGCGCGTCCCGCTTCGCGAACTGGAACGTTGCCATCATCGCGATCACCGTCGTCGTGCTGATCGTCGCAGCCGCGACCGTCGACAACTTCGGTACGTCGGAGAACTTCGGCTTCCTCGTCCTCGACGTCCTGCCGATCGCGATCATCGCGCTGCCGATGACGCTGGTCATCGTCACCGGCGAGATCGACCTCTCGGTCGCGAGCACGCTCGGCCTGTCCAGCGCGGTGATGGGCTATCTGTGGAACCAGAACCAGCCGATCGAGACAATCATCCCGCTCTGCCTGCTGCTCGGCGCGGTCCTCGGTGCCGTCAACGGCTTCTTCGTCACCGTCCTCGGCCTGCCCTCGCTCGCGGTGACGATCGGCACACTCGCGCTGTACCGCGGGCTGGCGTTCGTCGTCCTCGGCGATTCCGCGGTCGCCGACTTCCCGCCGTCGTATACCGCGTGGGTGACCGGCACGATCGGGAGTACGCCGATCCCGAACGTGCTGATCATCATCGTCGTACTCGCGATCGTCTTCGGCGTGATCCTGCACGCGACGCCGATCGGCCGGGCCGTGTTCGCAGTCGGCGCGAGTGAGCAGGCCGCCCGGTTCGCCGGCGTACGCCCGGGACGACTGAAGTTCTGGCTGTACGTCGCCAGCGGGCTCGTCTCTGGTCTGGCTGGAGTGCTATGGACGCTGCGCTACTCCAGCGCCCGCGCCGACAACGGTGCCGGACTCGAGTTGGCCGTGGTCGCCGCCGTACTGCTCGGTGGTGTTTCGATCTTCGGGGGCAAGGGCGCGCTGCCCGGCGTGATCGCCGGCGTCGTGCTCCTCGGCTCACTGCAGAACGCATTGCGCCTGTCCGACGTGTCCAACGAGGCCCTCAACGTGGTGACCGGCGTCCTGCTGATCGCCTCGGTGCTCGGTCCCAACCTCGCCAACCGCTTGAAGGGGTGGAAGCAATGACTCGACGGAAGAACCTGGCAGTGCTGGCAGTCGTCGCCCTGGCGCTGACTGCCTGCGGTGGTACGACGAAGTCCAGCACCGAGAGCCAGAACACGGCGGCCCCGGCGACCACCGCGGGCAAGGCGGATCCGAACGCCCCGATCAAAGAAGGGCTGAAGATCGCCTACCTGCCCAAACAGCTGAACAACCCGTACACCGACGTCGAGGTCGGCGGCGGCAAGGTCGCGGTCGGTGAGCTCAAGGGCGAGTACAAGCTGGTCGGCCCGAACGACGCCAGCGCGTCGTCGCAGGTCAGCTACATCAACACACTCATCCAGCAGCAGCAGAACGTGATCGTTGTCGCGGCCAACGACCCGAACGCGGTCTGCCCGTCGCTGAACCAGGCCCGCAAGGCCGGCATCAAGGTCGTCACGTTCGACTCCGACGCGGCCAAGACCTGCCGGGACGCGTTCATCAACCAGGCCACCACACAGGGCATCGGCGAGAGTCTGGTCAAGATGGCGAGCGAGCTGGCCGGCGGTTCTGGTGAGATCGCCATCCTCTCCGCGACCCCGAATGCCACGAACCAGAACTCCTGGATCCAGGTGATGAAGACCGAGCTGGCCAAGCCGGAGAACGCGAAACTCAAACTGGTCAAGATTGCCTACGGCAACGATGACGACCAGAAGTCGTTCACCGAGGCGCAGGGCCTGCTGCAGTCGTACCCGAACCTCAAGGTGATCGTCTCTCCGACCACGGTTGGCATCGCGGCGGCCTCCCGCTACGTGAGCGCGTCGAACTACAAGGGCAAGGTGGCGATCACCGGTCTCGGTCTACCGAACCAGATGCGCAAGTTCGTCAAGGACGGCACGGTCAAGAAGTTCGCCCTGTGGAACCCGGCCGACATCGGCTACCTGGCGGCGTACACCGGTGCCGCGTTGAGCTCCGGTCAGATCACCGGTGCCCAGGGCGAGAAGTTCAAGGCCGGGAAGCTCGGCGACTACACCATCGGCGCGGACGGCGAGATCGTCCTCGGCCCGCCGACCGAGTTCACCGCCGCAAACATCGACAAGTTCAACTTCTGAGGGCTGCCCGTGAACCGCTATTGCTTCTGTCTCCAGGTCCGCCCGGACCGCTTGGAGGAGTACGTCGACCGGCACCGCAACGTCTGGCCGGACATGCAGGCCGCGCTGCGGGACTCCGGTTGGCACAACTACTCGCTCTTCCTCCGCGACGACGGCCTGCTGATCGGGTACGTCGAATCCGAGGACCTGGAGGCAGCGCAGAAGGCGATGGCGGCGACCGAGGTCAATACCCGCTGGCAAGCCCAGATGACCGAATTCTTCAAAGGCATAGACGGCCGGCCGCCGGACGAGTCGTTCCTGCTGCTGCCCGAGATCTTCCACCTGAAAGAGGACTGACAGATGACGACCGAAGCCGTGAAGGCCGCCCTCAGCCGCCAGGAGATCGAACTGCCCTCGTGGGCGTTCGGCAACTCCGGCACCCGGTTCAAGGTGTTCACCCAGCCGGGTGTTCCCCGCTCGCCGGAGGAGAAGATCGCCGACGCGGCCGTCGTCCACAAGTACACCGGGGTCGCGCCGAGCGTGGCGCTGCACATCCCCTGGGACAAGGTGGACGACTACGCGGCCCTCTCGGCGTACGCGAAGGAGCAGGGCGTCCGGCTCGGCGCGATCAACAGCAACGTCTTCCAGGACGACGACTACAAGCTGGGCAGCGTCACCAACCCCGATCCCGCGGTACGCCGGAAGGCCACCGACCACCTGCTCGAATGCGTCGACATCATGGACGCGACCGGGTCCCGGGACCTGAAGCTGTGGTTCTCCGACGGCACCAACTACCCGGGTCAGGACGACATCCAGGACCGGCAGGACCGGCTCGCGACCGCGCTGAAGGAGGTCTACGACCGGCTCGGCGACGACCAGCGGATGCTGCTCGAGTACAAGCTGTTCGAGCCGGCCTTCTACACCACGGACGTGCCGGACTGGGGTACGTCGTACGCGCACTGTCTCGAACTGGGGCCGAAGGCAACGGTCTGTATCGACACCGGGCACCACGCGCCGGGCACGAACATCGAGTTCATCGTCGCGTTCCTGCTCCGGGTGAAGAAGCTCGGTGCGTTCGACTTCAACAGCCGGTTCTACGCCGACGACGACCTGATGGTCGGGGCGGCCGACCCGTTCCAGCTGTTCCGGATCATGAACGAGATCGTCCGCGGTGACGCGCTCGACCCGGAGCGCGGCATCGCGTTCATGCTGGACCAGTGCCACAACATCGAGGAGAAGATCCCGGCGATCATCCGCTCGGTGATGAACGTCCAGGAGGCCACCGCGAAGGCGCTGCTGGTCGACCGCGACGTACTGCGGAAGGCCCAGCAGGAAGGTGATGTGCTGGGCGCCAACGCGGCGCTGATGGATGCCTACAACACCGACGTACGGCCGCTGCTCGCGGAGCTGCGCGAGTCGCAGGGCCTCGACGCCGACCCGGTCGCGGCGTTCAAGCGCAGCGGGTACTTCGACCAGATCACCAAGGACCGAGCCGACGGCCAGCAGGCCGGATGGGGAGCATGAACAAAATGACCGACACTGCAGCCGAGCTCGTTGCGCGTAGCAACCGACTGGGTGCCGATCCACGCAACACCAACTACGCGGGTGGCAATACCTCCGCGAAGGGTACGACGACCGACCCCGTCACGCAGCAACCTGTGGACCTGCTGTGGGTAAAGGGCTCCGGTGGCGACCTCGGCACCCTGACCACCGCCGGCCTCGCTGTGCTGAGGCTGGATCGGTTGAACTCGTTGGTCGACGTCTACCCTGGCGTCGACCGCGAGGACGAAATGGTGGCCGCGTTCGACTACTGCCTGCACGGTAAAGGCGGCGCGGCACCGTCGATCGACACCGCGATGCACGGTCTCGTCGACTCCCCGCATGTCGACCACCTGCACCCGGACTCTGGCATTGCGCTGGCGACGGCTGCGGACGGCGAGAAGCTGACTGCGGAGTGCTTCGGCGACCGAGTGGTGTGGGTGCCGTGGCGGCGGCCCGGGTTCCAGCTCGGTCTGGACATCGCCGCGGTCAAGCGGGAGAACCCGCAGGCGATCGGCTGCATCCTCGGCGGTCACGGGATCACCGCCTGGGGCGACACGTCGGAGGAGTGCGAGGCGAACTCGCTCGACATCATCAGGACCGCCGAGCAGTTCCTCGCCGAGCGCGGGAAGCCCGAACCGTTCGGTGCGGTGGTCGACGGCTTCGAGGCGCTCCCGGTCGAGGAACGCCAGGCCCGGGCTGCGGCGCTGGCTCCGGTGATCCGCGGTCTTGCGTCGACGGACAAGCCGCAGGTCGGCCATTTCAACGACTCCGACGTGGTGCTGGAGTTCACCGCCCGGGAGCGGCTGGCCGAGCTGGCCGCGCTGGGCACCTCGTGTCCCGACCATTTCTTGCGGACGAAGGTCCGGCCGCTGGTGTTGGACCTCCCGCCGAGCGTCCCGCTCGATGAGGCCGTCAGTCGGCTCCGTGAGCTGCACGAGCAGTACCGCGTGGACTACGCCGCATACTACGACCGGCATGCCGAGGCGGACAGTCCGGCGATGCGCGGTGCGGATCCGGCGATCGTGCTGGTGCCTGGGGTCGGCATGTTCAGCTTCGGCAAGGAGAAGCAGACCGCTCGGGTGGCCGGCGAGTTCTACGTCAATGCGATCAACGTGATGCGCGGCGCCGAGGCGGTGTCGACGTACGCGCCGATCGACGAGCGGGAGAAGTTCCGGATCGAGTACTGGGCGCTGGAAGAGGCCAAGCTGCAGCGGATGCCCAAGCCGAAGCCGCTCGCCACCCGCGTCGCCTTCGTGACCGGTGGGGGATCCGGGATCGGCAAGGCGATCGCGCAGCGGCTCGCGGCCGAGGGTGCCTGCGTGATCGTGGCGGACCTCGATCTCGCCGCGGCCGAAGCAGTCGCGAAGGAGATCGGGTCGTCCGACGTGGCTGTTGCCGTGGGCGCCGATGTGTCGTCGGCGGATGCGGTCGAGGCTGCGCTGCAGGACGCCGTACTGGCGTTCGGTGGTGTCGATCTGATCGTCAACAACGCCGGTCTGTCGATCTCGAAGTCGTTGCTGGAGACAACAGAACGCGACTGGGACCTGCAGCACGACGTGATGGCGAAGGGTTCGTTCCTGGTGTCGCGGGCGGCCGCGAAGGTGCTGATCGACCAGGGGATGGGCGGCGACATCATCTACATCTCCAGCAAGAACTCGGTGTTCGCCGGCCCGAACAACGTCGCGTACGGCGCGGCCAAGGCGGACCAGGCGCACCAGGTCCGGCTACTCGCGGCCGAGCTCGGCGAGTACGGGATCCGGGTCAACGGCGTGAACCCTGATGGCGTCGTCCGCGGATCCGGGATCTTCGCCGGCGGCTGGGGAGCGAAGCGGGCCGCGGTGTACGGCGTACCGGAGTCGGAACTGGGTGCGTTCTACGCGCAGCGCACGCTGCTCAAGCGCGAGGTCCTGCCGGAGAACGTGGCGGCAGCGGTGTTCGCGTTGGCCGGCGGCGATCTCACTCACACTACCGGCCTGCACGTGCCTGTCGACGCCGGTGTGGCAGCCGCGTTCCTGCGGTAGGCGGTCGTTATGTGGAGCATTGATCCGAGCCGGTCGGTCGACGGTCACGGCGCCCTGCCCTGGGTCGAGCCGCGCAAGACGCGGATCGGCCTGGTGGCGGGTGGGCTGGGCGCCTACTGGCCGCAGTTCCCGGACCTGTTGCCGCAGTTGCAGGCGTCGGCTCGTCGGGTGGCCGAGCGGTTCTCGGCGCTCGACTGCGAGGTGGTGGACGTCGGGTTCATCTCGGACGCGCAGGAGGGTGCCGCGGCGGCGGAGAAGCTGCGGCTGGCGGACTGTGATCTGATCGTCGGCTTTCTGACGACGTACATGACTGCGTCGATGCTGGTCCCAGTTGCCCAGCGGAGTGGGGCGCCGGTGCTGTTGTTGAACTTGCAGCCGACCGAGGCGATGGATCACGACACCTTCGATACGGGCGCTTGGCTCGCGTACTGCGGCGCTTGCCCGCTACCGGAGATGGCGAACGCGTTCGAGCGGTGCGGGATCGACTTCCGGTCAGTGTCGGGCTACCTCGAGGACGAGCGGGCCTGGGCGCGGATCGACCGGTGGATTCGCGCGGCCGGCGTTCGCGCGGCCCTGCGGCACGGACGGCACGGCCTGCTGGGGCACCTGTACCCGGGGATGATGGACGTGATCACCGACCCGACGCTGGTCTCGGCGCAGTTCGGTGGGCATGTGGAGATCCTGGAGATCGACGACCTGCGGGTGCGGGTCGAGAAGGTCTCCGACGCCGAGACGTCCGCCCGGATGGAGTTGGCGCGGGAGGTCTTCACCCTCGACGACTCGGTCGACGAGGACGACTTCCGCTGGGGTGCGACCGTGTCGGTTGCGCTCGATCGGCTGGTCGAGGACTTTTCCCTTGATTCGTTGGCCTACTACCACCGCGGCCTGGACGGCGAGACGCACGAGCGGGTCGCGGCCGGGATGATCCTCGGGGCTTCGTTGCTGACGGCAAGGGGTGTGCCGGCCGCGGGCGAGTACGAGCTGCGGACGTCGCTGGCGATGCTGGTGATGGACAAGCTCGGTGCGGGCGGGTCGTTCACCGAGCTGCAGGCGCTGAACTTCAACGACAACGTCGTCGAGATGGGCCACGACGGGCCGGCGCATTTGGCCATCTCGGCCCGGAAGCCCTTGCTGCGTGGGCTTGGCGTGTACCACGGCAAGCGCGGGTGGGGCGTCTCGGTGGAGTTCGACGTACAGCATGGGCCGGTCACGGTCTGCGGATTGGGGCAGCGGCGGGATGGATCGTTCAATCTGATCGCCTCCGAGGGGACCGTCGTACCGGGTCCGTTGCTGCAGATCGGGAACACGACGTCGCGGGTCGACTTCGGGTGCGACCCCGGCGAGTGGACCGACGCGTGGTCGGCGTCCGGCGTCGCACATCACTGGGCGCTCGGTACCGGTCATCGCGCTCGCGACCTGGCCGCGGTCGCGGACCTGCTCCATCTCGATCTCACGGTCGTGTCGCCATGAAGCGCGTCGCGGCGGTGGATCTGGGCGCGTCGAGCGGGCGGGTGATGCTCGGCGATGTCGGACCGGACTTCCTGCAGTTGCGCGAGCTGAACCGCTTCTGGAACGGACCGGTGCGCGTGCACGGCCGACTGCATTGGGACATCCTGCACCTCTACCGCTCGACGCTGGACGGCCTGCAGGCTGCCGGTGCACTCGACGGGATCGGCATCGACTCCTGGGCAGTCGACTACGGCCTCCTCGACTCGGACGGTCGTCTGCTGGGCAACCCCGTCCACTACCGCGACGCGCGTACCGACGGTGTGATGGAACGCGTGCTGGAGGAGGTCCCAGCTGCCGAGCTGTACGCCGTTACGGGCCTCCAGCAACTGCCCTTCAACACGATCTGCCAGCTGTCCGCCGAGAAGTTGGAGCAGGCAACGAGTCTGTTGATGATCCCGGATCTCCTCGGCTACTGGCTCACCGGTGAGATCGGCGCCGAGCGGACCAACGCCTCCACCACACAGCTCCTCGACGTCCGGACCCGGGAGTGGAGCGACGAGCTGATCTCAAGGATGGGCCTTCCACGGCGGATCTTTCCCGAGCTGCGTGAGCCGGGTGACGTGATCGGTACTGCGTTACCCGACGAGACCGGGTTGGTCCCGGGGATCCCGGTGATCGCGGTCGGGTCGCATGACACGGCGTCGTCGGTGGTCGCCGTACCAGCTGAGCACGATCGCTTCGCCTACATCTCGTCCGGAACCTGGTCGCTGGTCGGGCTCGAGTTGGATGCGCCGGTGCTGACCGATGAGGCTCGCGACGCCAACTTCACCAACGAAGGTGGCGTGGACGGGCGGATCCGGTTCCTGCGGAACGTGATGGGGCTGTGGATTCTTCAGGAGTGCCAGCGGGTGTGGGGCGACGACGACTTGGACGGCCTGCTGCGGGACGCGGCTGCTGCGCCGCCGTTCGCCGTACTGATCGATCCCGATGCTCCGGAGTTCCTTGCCCCTGGCAACATGCCGGCCCGGATCGACGAGCACTGCCGGGCGACCGGGCAGGAGCCGCCGCGTTCCCGGGGTGCTGTGGTTCGCTGCATCCTGGAGAGTCTGGCGCTGGCATACCGACGTACGTTGCGGTCGGCGCAGACGATCGCGGACCGCGAGGTCGACGTACTGCATGTCATCGGCGGTGGTTCGCAGAACGAGCTGCTCTGCCAACTGACCGCCGACGCGTCGGGACTGCCAGTGCTGGCCGGTCCGGTCGAGGCATCCGCGCTGGGCAACGTACTTGTCCAGGCTCGCGCTCTCGGCGAGCCCCTTCCGGACCTGAGCGCGATGCGCGCACTGGTCCGGTCCACACACTCCCTGCGGCGCTACGAGCCGCAGGGTAAACCGGCCGACTGGGACGCCGCCGAGTCCCGGATGATCGGAACCAGGTGATTGATATGACCGTCCTCCCTCAGGAACTCCGACCCCTTGCCCGGCGGGTGCCGCCGCGCGAGATCAGTCATGACGATCTGCAACTGCTCCGCCTGCTCGCGACCGGGTTGCCGGTCGACGCGGTCGCGCGCCGGCTCGAGTTGTCCGAGCGCACGGTCCGGCGCCGTACCCGCCTGATCTGCGACCGCCTCGGTTTCAGTACCGCCATCGAGGCGATCGTTTGGGCGGCTCGTCGCGGCCTGGTCTGACATACGGTCAGATCAGATACCTGAATTCTGGTGAGTTCGGGTTGATGCGTTCGATGTCGAGCGGCGCGGCGTCCATCCTGGCCAGCAGGCCGGGAAGGTCGTCGCGGCTGCTGATCTCGATACCGACCAGCGCGACGCCGGTCTCGCGGTTGTTCCGTTTCACGTACTCGAACAGCGCGATGTCGTCGTCCGGCCCGAGCACTCCATCGAGGAACGTGCGGAGGGCGCCGGGCTCCTGCGGAAACGTCACCAGGAAGTAGTGCTTCAGGCCCTCGTACACCAACGATCGTTCGAGGATCTCGCCGTACCGGCTGACGTCGTTGTTGCCGCCGGACAGCAGACAGACGACCGTCTCACCCGGGCGGACGTCGAGACCGTTGCCTAGGGCACTTGTCGACAAAGCGCCCGCGGGCTCGGCGATCAGTCCGTCGGTCTGGTAGAGCTCGAGCATCTCCGAGCAGACGAGCCCTTCCGGCACCGACATCAGCTCGACGCCGGCCTCCTGGACCAGCGGCAGGGTCACCTCTCCAACCCGTCGTACCGCTGCGCCGTCGACGAAGCTGTCCAGGTGCGGCAAGGTCACCGGCGCACCGGCCTCGAACGCTGCCGCCATGCTCGCTGCGCCGGCCGGCTCGACCCCGACGATGCGTACGCCGGGATGCCGATGCCTGATCCACGTTGCAACCCCTGCAACGAGACCGCCGCCGCCGACGGGAACCACGAGTACGTCGGGAGCCTGGCCGAGCTGCTCGACCAGCTCGACGGCCACGGTCCCTTGGCCTGCAACGGTCCTCGGGTCGTCGAACGCCGGGACCATCGTGGCGCCGGTCGCCTCGACCTCCGCGAGTGCGGCCGCGGCTGCGTCGTCGTACGTGTCGCCGGTGACGATCACCTTGACCTGCTTGCCGCCGAGGGCCGCGATCCGGTCCCGCTTCTGGCGTGGCGTCGTACGCGGAACGTAGACCTTGCCCTGGACGCCGAGGATGTGGCACGAATACGCCAGCCCCTGGCCATGATTGCCGGCGCTCGCGCACACCACGCCGGCCGCCTTGGCCGCGTCGTCGAGCTGGGCGATCAGGTTGTACGCGCCGCGGAGCTTGTAGGAGCGCCCGATCTGCAGGTCCTCGCGCTTCAGCCAGACCTGCGCTCCGGTGCGCTCGGAGAGGCGGAGGTTGCGCTGCAACGGTGTACGCACAGCGACGCCGTCGAGACGCTTGACCGAGTCCTCGATCGCTGCCGCGTCAACGGTCGATCGAGCGACTGAACTACTGCCGTGCATGACGTTCCTTCCCGTGCATGTGCACGATCCTCGCCGATTCGCTCGCTGCACAAGATGATCCGCGTCCACAGTCCGGACCGGCGGGTACCTTTTGCGTTCCAGACTCTTGCACCAGGCGTGAAACGGCTCTTCACTGGGCAGTCTAGTTTTCATACGCTCACTCGGTGTAACGATCAGGGTCCTGATCGGGATGAGCCGGGTAAAGCCGGTCAGTGAGGACTGGAGGGCACAGATGGAACTGATTCCGTTCAGTCTGTGGGGCGACGCTTTGTGGTGCGGTCAGGAAGTCGTGCGGGAAGCCCCGCACGAGCAGGCGATCCGTAGCCTGTTCCCTGATCCCATCCCGGCGCGCGGCGCAGATCTGGACACCGAGGCGGACCTCGTCCCGGAACCGCACAACCGTTTCGACCCGCGGTCGATCGCCGTCCGGGTGCATGGCAAGGTTGTCGGCTATCTGCCGAGGGACGACGCGCACCGGTACCACCCGGTGCTGTCAGAGCTGGTGGCGCAAGGCCTGCAACCGCAGGTGCCGTGTCACTTGTGGGTGAGTGAGTGGGAGCCGGCGGACTGGGACGGCAAGGGCGCCCAGGGCACCGAATTCCACGCCAGCGTCGCGGTCGCCCTCGGGCAGCCGCACATGCTCGTGCCGGTGAACCTGCCCCCGCCGGGCAGTTTTCACCTGCTCCCGGCCGGCAGCGGCATCGTCGTACCGGGTAGCGAGGTGCATCCCGACGTACTGGCGCCGTTCTTCCGGGCGGAAGGCGAGTGCTGGGCGTACTCCACCATGCACGCGATCGAGGAGGAGGACGGAATCCAGGACCGGCACCGGATCGTGGTCGAGATCCGGCTCGACGACGAACCTGTCGGCCGGCTCAGTCCACGGTTGAGCGCCGAGTTCCTGCCGGCGATCCACTACCTCTCGGACATGCGCGCCGAGACCGCAGCCCGCATCGCCGTCCGCGGCGACCGCACCGCATCGGAGGTGACGCTGTACGCGGCGAGGAGTCACGACCTGCCGGCCACCTGGCCGGACGGGCTGGCCCGCTCCCCAGTCGCTTCCCCGCAATGGCACTACTGGGCGACCAAGGAAGCCAACTAGGCGGCTGCGCAGTGCTGACCAGGTCCGGCCGGCGCTGCGGAGCTACTTCAACAAGTAAAGGTTGTCGCCACACCAGGCCGCGAACGTTCGTGGTTCGCGGCCGGTGAGGCGGCGTACGTCGTCCGTCCGCAGGCCGATCGTGTCGGCCCGCATCAGGTTCAGGCCCTCGACGATCGCCGCGGCCAGGTCCGACGGGGCGCCGTCGGGGTAGCGGAACCGGACCGCGTCCTCAGGAGTCTCGATCGGGCGGACCTCGATGCTGCGGCCGATCGCGTCGCCGAGGATCGCGACCTGCTCGGGCAGAGTGAACGACTCGGGCCCGGTCAGCGTGTACTCCTTCTTCTCGTGGCCGTCCTCGGTCAGCACGGTCGCTGCGACGGCCGCGATATCCGCCGGGTCGATCGGTGCGGCCCGACCAGGGCTGATCGGGTCCATCACGTAGCCGCCGGCGCGGATCGTCGGCAGCCAGTCGAACGCATTCGTGTGGAAGCCGGTCGGCCGCAGGAACGTCCATGGGATCCCGGAGTCCTGGATCAGTTGTTCGCGTTCGTGATGCCAGTGGCCCATCGCGGGGATCGGGTCGCCGAGCACGGCGTACGACGAGAGCAGTACGACGTGCTGTACTCCGGCCGCGCGGGCTGCCGTGATCAGCTTGGCGGTGTGGGCGAGGCCGGTGCCGGGGACGAGCAGGAACACCTTGTCGACGCCGTGCAGGTCGACCGGTCCGTCGAGGTCGCCGAGCTGTTGCTCGGCGGGCAGGTCGGCGCGGGGGCTTCGAACCAGGGCGCGGAACTCGGCGCCTCGGCGATTGAGCTCTTCGACGAGTTTCCGGCCGATGTGCCCGGTGGCGCCGGTGACGAGTAGCATGACAGACTCCTTTACCGGTTAACGATTCGTCGAGAACGTTAACCGGTAAATGATCTGATCGTCAAGGAGTGTCAATGCCCGAGTTCCTGGAGCTGCACAGCAAGACGTCCAAGTTGCTACGGGCCGCGGCCGATGCCGCCGTACAAAGGCACGGACTGCGGCTCGGGCAGGACCATCTGCTGGCCGCGCTGTGGGCCGAGGACGGGCGTACGCCCGGCGAGATCGCCGCCTCGGTGAACGTCACCACGCCCGCCGTCACCAAACTCGCCACCCGGCTGGCCGAGGCCGGCTGGCTCGAACGCCGGCCCGATCCCCGCGACAACCGACTCGTCCGCCTCTGGTTGACCCCCGCCGGCCGCGCCCTCCAGAAGCCGATCGAGACCGAACGCCAGACCCTCGAGGACCGCGTCACGGCAACCCTCACCAAAACCGAACGCGCCCAGCTACTGAAGGCCCTGACAAAGATCAACCAGGTCTTGCTCGACGGGCCGTGACGTACCTTGGCTCCATGGCGAACGCACCGGAGTGCCCGGTTTGTGGGCAGCAGGGAGTGCCGATTCTCTACGGCCTCCCGACCCGGGTTGCCCGCGAGGCGGCAGCCGCCGGCAAAGTCCGGCTGTTCGGTTGCGTCGTACCGCGTGAGCCGGATCAGTGGACCTGCGCGCAGTCGCACACCTGGCGCGCCGATGACGACGACGTACTGATCGCCGTCATCGACGCTGCCCTAAGGAACGACTAGGCACTCGCGGGCCGGATGTTCTGGTTGAGGTGGAACAGGTTGGTCGGGTCGTAGGTGTTCTTGACGGCCACGAGCCGGTCGTAGGTCGCCGCCGGGTAGGACGCCCGGACGATGTCCTCGTTCGTCTCGCCGGTGAAGTTCACGTACGACGCCGCGCCCGGGCCGAGCGAACTCCCGGTGGAGCGCGCCCACTGGACGGCTTCGTCGTACCCCTCGGCCTCCGGCGTGCGGGCGACCACGTTGAGGATGAACTCGTGGTCGCGGGTGCCGAACGCGGTGGCGTCCGCGGGGACCCGGCCCATCGCGCCACCGAGGTGGTGGACGTGGAGCTCGGAGAATCCGTTGGGCACCTTGGTGTGTGCGTCGACGATCGCGTCGAGGGTCGATCCGCCGAGGTCGTGGAAGAACGCCGACCGGAAGTAGTTCCGCATCCCGCGCGGGAACAGCGGATCGAGCAGCGTCTGCATCGCGTTGTACGGCATCGGACCGAACAGGTCGGCCACCACCGGCGCGAGCTCACGGAACGGCTTGGTCGCCGCATCGCCGGCCTCCGGCTGCCCGGACCACATTCCTAGTACGGCGACGATGGGCTTGCCGTGGACCTCTTCCGGCAGGAACGGCAACGGTGGCGCGGTCGTCAGGTTGATCGCCAGCGACAACTCGTCGGGTGCGCCGGCTGCCGCCGTACTGAAGCCGCGAAGGACCTCGGCGGCCTGATCGCCCGGGTAGAAGACGAGACCGGCGAACACCGTCGGCCCGACCTCGTGCGCCTTGAACTCGAACGACGTGACGACACCGAAGTTGCCGCCACCGCCGCGCAATGCCCACAGCAGTTCGGGATTCTCGTCCTCACTCGTGTGCAGGTAGCGCCCGTCCGCGGTGACGATGTCGGCCCCGACCAGGTTGTCGCACGCGAGTCCGGCGCGCCGGACCAGCCAGCCGATCCCGCCGCCGAGAGTGAAGCCCGCGACCCCCGTCGTGGATACCAGTCCACCAGTCACGGCCAACCCGAACGCCTGTGCCTCGGCGTCGACGTCCGCCCACACACACCCGCCCTGCGCCACGATCCGGCGCCGATCGGGGTCGATCCGGACCGCGTTCATCAGCGACAGGTCGATCACCAGGCCGCCGTCGGTGGTCGAGAAACCGGGGATGCTGTGACCGCCGCCCCGGACAGCCACCGTCAACCCCTCGCTCCGGGCGAACTCAACCGCCCGGATGACGTCGGCCACTCCCTTGCACCGGACGATGAGCGCCGGCCTCTTGTCGTGCGCGGCGTTCCAGATCGACCGCGCTTCGTCGTACGACGGGTCGGCCGGACGGATCAGCTCGCCACGCAGTCCTTCGGCAAGTTCACCGAGTGTGGCCTCCCCGAGCGTGTCCTGCCGCGCTTGCGTCGTTGTCATTTCCACTCCTGATTCGTTCCCGTCCAGGAGGCTTCCCGGACTGACAACGACATTAGGAAGGACGCCTTCGCAATGACTTAGCGTGACTTAGCCGGCCATGAGCGCGGCAGCACGCGCCGTACCGATGTGGCAGCCCAGGCGGGTGAAGAGCGTCGACGCCACCGGACCGTGTCTGGCCAGCATCTCGGTGTCACCGTCCTCGGCGGCGAGCTCGGCGGTGAGCAACCGGGTCCACGCCTCGAGGCGCAGATATCCCTGCGGGTGAAAGGCTTCTACCGCCTCTTCGGCCAGCATTCGCGCGGTACGGCGCTCGCCGGCGAACAACTCGACGACGGCCAGGTTCAGCAGCGCGCCACCGGCAGCGGGCGCATCGTCGACCGCCTCGCCGCGATCGAGGGCCGCTCGGGTGAGTCGCCGTCCCGCTGCTGGGTCGCCGGCCGCCGCAGAGAGCAGGCCGAGATTCGCCAGCGTCAGGCTCTCGCCGCGGCGATCTCCCAGTTGCTGACGGATCCGGAGCGCTTCCCGCAGATGCGTCTCGGCCGGATCGAACAGTCGCTGATCGCGTTCGATGCAGCCGAGATGGTTGAGGGCATGGCCGATCCCGGCCGCGTCGTCGATTCCACTGAAGGTTTCGACAGACCGGCGTACGGCGTCCTGTGCGGCGGCAAGGTCTCCGTTCAGCCGGTGCGCGTCGGCCAACGCAGACAAGGCGTAGCCGGTGCCCTGTACTGCGCCGACCCGTCGACCGAGCAGGAAGGTCTCCTCGAACACCGGGACCCACCATCCGTCGACCGGCACGAGCGGCAGGCACATCGTGACGGCGGGGAAGAATCGGCCCACGATCGGGTCGATCTGGCCCAACCGCCGCAGGCATTCGGTGAAGCGTCGCCGCGCGAGCCCGACGTCCTCGCGGAACAGTGCGGCCATCGCGGCCAGCCCTTGAGCGGCCGCGGCCAAGGGTGCTGCTTTCAGGGAGTCGGCCTGGGCGAGTGCGTCGACGGCGGTCTGTTCGACCTCGTCGAGATCACCACTCCCGAGCAGCAGTGTGCCGCGCAGTACCCGGGTGGTCGCGAGGTCGATCGGATCTCCGGACTGCTCGGACACCGCGACCGCCTCGTCGCCGAGACGGGGGAGCCGGCCGGCCAAGCCGCTCCGGGCGAGCAGGATCGCCAGCGCGAAGAGGGTGCGCGCCCGCGCGTGGGACGGTGCGACCGCCACCCCGAGAACGCGTTCGAGCCAGCCCGCACCTTCGGAGAAATGACCTCGCGCCAGCCAGTACTGCGACAGGCTGAGACCGAGCAGCAAGGCTCGCTCGTGATCATGCTGGAGCGCCCAGCTGAGCGCACCGCGGAGATTGTCGTGGTCGGCGTCGAGGAGCTGGGGGCGTTCGACGACGATGCCGGCCCGCTCGGGATCCTCCTCGGCCGCCAGCTCCAGGAAGTGCCGGCAATGCGCGGCCTCCATCGGTGCGGCCTCGTGGGCGGCGACCAGACGCTCGTGCGCGAACTGCCGAATGGTCTCCAAGAGCCGGTACCGGGAGCGCGGCCCGTCGTGGTCGACCAGCAGCAGCGACTTGTCGACCAGACGACCGAGGACGTCCAGAACCTCCGGTCCGGGAATCCGCTCGTCGGCACACACCTGCTCGGCGGACCGGAGCGAGAAGCTGCCGGAGAAGACTGCGAGCCGGCGCAGCAGCATCTGCTCGTCCTCCGACAGCAATGCGTGGCTCCACTCGAGCGTCGCCCGCAGGGTCGCGTGCCGGGTGACCTCGCCGGCGCGGCCGAGCAACGGAAGCGCTGCCCCGAGACGCGCGGCGATCTCCGCAGCCTCGAGGTGCGACGCCCGCGCGGCGGCCAGCTCCAGGGCGAGCGGAATGCCGTCGAGACAACGACAGATCTCCACGACGGCGGTGGCGTTGCTTGGGTCGAGTACGAAGCCGGGCCGTACGTCGCGGGCCCGATCGACGAAGAGCCGTACCGACGACAGCGTGCCGAGCCGGTCCAGGGCACCCGCATCGGCTTTTTCCGGAAGCTCGAGTGAGGGTACGCGCAGGGTGACTTCGCCCGGAGCGTGTAGGGGTTCGCGGCTCGTCGCGAGCAGGCTGACTCCGGGGCAACTTCGTCGTACCGCGCTCGCAAGTTGGGCACAGGCGGCGAGGAGGTGTTCGCAGTTGTCGAGTACGAGGAGGAGGTTTCGTGGAGCCAGGCGGGTGATCAGGGTGCGCGTCGAGTCCGATCCGGCGGCGGGGTCGAGGCCGAGCGCGGCTGCGACCGTGTCCGCGACGAGTTGCGGGTTTGCTACCGGCACGAGGTCGGCGATCCAGACGCCGTCGGCGTACGAGTCGACCAGCCGGCGGGCCGCCTCTTCCGCCAGCCGGGTCTTGCCTGCACCTCCCACTCCGGTGAGCGTGACGAGTCGGCCTTGCTCCAGTAGGCGATGGACGTCCGCGATCTCCCGCTCGCGGCCGACGAAGCTCGTCAACGCCGGCGCGAGGTTGTGCCTTGACTGCGCTTCGACGGTTCCGGTCAGCAGTTCTTGGTACACGCGTTGTGTTTCCGGGTCGGGATCGGTGCCGTACGCAGTACGCAGGTCGTTTCGCAGACGTTCGTACTGCGCCAACGCTTCCGACGAACGGCCCGTCGCCGCGTGCCGTCGCATCAGGCTGCGGACACCGTGCTCGTGCAGCGGATCGATGGCGAGTGCGCGCGTCAGCGCATCGAACGCCTCGGCTTCCTGACCGACTGCGGCGGCCGCGTCCGCGAGGTCGACGAGCAGATTGCCGAAGGTCGCCCGGAGTTCCTCCCGCGGCCGGACGGCCCAGTCCTCGAACCGGTCCTCCGGGAGGAGATCGCCCGTATAGACAGCGACTGCGGCGCGGAGGTCCGCCAGGTCACCGCTGGTCCGGCCCAGTGCCGCCAGCCTTTCGAACGTCCGTACGTCGACCTCGACGAGCCCGTCCGCGAGCAGTACGACGAAGTCGTCGCGCAACTCCAGTAATCCGTTGCTCGGCTCGTCACCCGCAAGCACTCGCCTCGCGACATGCAGGGCCTGGTGGAGATTGTTGACCGCTGATGTCGGAGGCCGGTCCGGCCACAGCATCTCGAGCAGTACGTCGCGGTGCAGCCGCTGATCACGCGTCAGCGCGAGCAGCTTGACCAGCGTCCGCGCCTTCCGCAGCCGCCATACCAACGGATCAACGGATCGCCCCGCGCGATCAACCCCAAAACCACCAAGCAGCCGGATCCTCACCCTGCACTCTCCCCCCACCGATCGTAGGCCCCACTGTCGGCGAGGATGGGCGGATGAGCCAGCGGTGGAACCACAACATCCACTACCACCCACGCATCCTGCAGGCCGTCCCGGTCGGCGCCAAGCGTGCGTTGGACATCGGCTGCGGTGAAGGCATGCTCACCCGCGAACTGCGTGCCGTCGTACCAGAGGTCACCGGGATCGACCTCGATACGCCCAGCCTCGAGTTGGCACGGGGGTACGGGGACGACATCTCGTATGTGTACGGCGACTTCCTGGAGTATCCGCTCGAGCCGGCGTCGTACGACGTGGTCGCGTCGGTCGCCACGCTGCATCACGTCGACGCCCGCGCGGGGTTACTGCGAATGCGCTCGCTCCTGCGACCGGGCGGGGTGCTCGCGGTCGTCGGCCTCGCCCGCGCGACCCTGCCACGCGACCTGCCGCGCGAGCTCGCCGGCGTAGCTGCGAACTTGGGCTACCGCGCCGTCAAGGGCTACTGGGAGCACTCGGCACCAATCGTGTGGCCGCCGCCCGTCACCTACCCCGACATGCAATCCCTCGCCACAGAACTCCTCCCCAACGCCACCTACCACCGCCACCTCCTCTTCCGCTACACAATCACCTGGACCCAACCCCAATGACCGACTACTGGTTCTTGCTGTAGTCCGCGCCTAGCATCGCGTCAGGCGAGCGTACCGACGGACGGGTAGTAGTCGGCGCCACAACGACCGACCTCACCGGGCTCCCGCGTGAACGCACCCGCCTCCGCCGGCGCGGATCGACTACTACCCGTTCGTCGGTACAGCCCAACATCCAGGGGGCAGGATGAGTGACAAGGATTATCCGAAGCTTGGGGCCTACCGGGAGCTTTCTGAGTTGGAGCGAATCAGAAGGCTTGGCCCGAATGAGGAATGGGTTCCGCTGGATGTGACGGGTGAGGCCAGGTACTCGGCGGAGTGCGATCGGATTCGCGCGATGCTGAGGCAGTTGGACGCATACGACGGGGGCATGCTCTGGGACTCCGAGACGGCAACGCTGACGATTCAGATGACGAGCGAGGACGCGCTCCAGGAAGCGCGACTCCTCCTGCTGGTCACGGACCCGACCTGGCTGCGCGTCATGTTCGTCCAGGTTCAGTACCCCTTGCAGGAATTGAACCAGCTCGCATCCCGGCTCTTCGAGCACCAGAACGAATGGGCCGGCGCCTCAGGCTTCAGTGGCGGCGTCGACCAGCGCGCAAACCGGCTGGAGCTGCTCCTCGACGGCGAGCACCCGGACGCCGACCTTCTGATCCGCGCCGTCGAACGTCTCGCCGACCCGAGGATCAAGCTTGAAGTTTGGCGCCGATGAGTTGGTAGATGTCGTCGTGGGCGCCGGGGAGGTCGTCGTGGCCGAAGTCGGGGTAGGCGCGGAATTCCTTGACTGACTGGAGTTTGTTGTAGGCCGCGAACTGGGTCGACGGTGGGCAGACCTGGTCTTCGAGGCCGACGAAGAGGGTCACCTCGGCCTGGATCCGCGGGGCCAGGTTCTGTACGTCGATGTAGCCGAGGGTGGTGAAGACCTCGTCCTGCCGCAGGTGCCGGGGATCGCGCTTCCGGAACCACGTGACGATCTCGTCGTACGGGCCGGTCTCCAGGTTCAGGTCCCAGGTCCGCTGGTAGTCGCACAGGAACGGGAACACGCTCGCCGTGTACTTGATCGACGGCGTCAATGCAGCCGCGACCAACGACAGCCCGCCGCCCTGGCTCCACCCCGTCGTCGCGATCCGCGAGGCATCCACCTCAGGCAGACCGCCGATCAGATCAGCGAGCCGCCGCGTGTCCAAGAAGATGTGCTTGTACAGCAACCCGTCCGGGCCATCGTCCAGACCGTGCACCAGATGATGCTGCAATGAGAAGCTGTTCTCCGCCTGCGACGACGTACGGAAACCGACCTGCTCCCGCACATCCAGAGCCGCCACCGTGAACCCGCGAGCCGCATACGGCAGGAGCTCGACCCACTTCGGCTGCTCGCCGCCGTACCCGTGGAACAGCAGCACCGCCGGCCCGGTCGGCTCGGCAGGACGCAGTACCTTCGCGTGGACCCGGTAGCCGCCGGTCCCGTTGAAGTACAGGTGCTGCGCGGTCGCCGTCGTCAGCGGGAAGTCGACCGCATCGACGAACTCGGCCTCAGCCGGTACGTCGTCGAGCGAAAGCAGCGCCTTGTCCCAGAACTCGTCGAAGTCCGCCGGTCGCGGGTTCGTGCCCTGATAGGTCAGTAACTCGTCGTATGACAGCTCGAAGGAAAGCACCGCATCATTCTGCGCTGTCGGCGTCGTCCGGCGCAGTCCCGTCCCAGATCGTGTACCCGTGAGCCGCGTTCAGCTTCTCCCGCAGCGTGGTCTCGAGCGAAGGCACGCGCTTGGGCGAGATCCACGAGATCGGCAGCAGGATCGGGTGGTCGGGCTGCTTGGTCCGCAGCACGATCGCCTCGCCGTGCGTGGTGTCCACCCGGCCGACCTCGGTGACGTCCGTCCAGGGCGTCCGTACGCCGCGCACCTCGATCTCGTTGTCCCGCAGCCGCGCCACCTTCGGCGGCCGGGCCAGGATCCACAGGCCGGCCAGCGTGATCATCCCGCCGAGGGTGACGAACACCGACACCGCGACGGCGGGCAGCCCCAGTGCCCAGAGCACCGCGGCAACCCCGAGAATGATCAGCCCGGCGGCCAGGATCCCGAGGAATCGGCCCGCCCGCATCCGGTACGTCGTACGCATCAGCACAGGATCTCATCCACCAGGGGTGACCACGTCAGAAGGATTCCGTCTCCGACGACGACGCGTTGCCGAGCGGGGTCTTGGCCAGGCTGATCGTCCAGTTGTACGAGCCGTCGAAGACGTCGTCGAACTTCTGGTACGAGCAGTTCTCGGTGAACCGGTGGTTCTTCGCGTCCCAGTTCGTCCCGGACTTGAAGTAGACCCAGTAGTCCTGGCTGCGGATCCCGCTCAGCGTCGTCTTCTTGTTGGCCCGGACGTAGATCGAGGCCTGCGGCGACCTCGGGTTGCTGCCGGCGATCACGATGACCACGTCGTCGCCGGCGTTGGTGATCTCGAGCGAGCCCGAGCCGCGCGGACCGGACCGCTGGAACACGTCCCCGTTCTCGCCGCGGCCGCCGAGCACGGCCGGCGCGACGGGCTTGGCGGGCACCGACAGCGCGCCGAACTTGACCCCCTTGCCGATCGACGTCTGCACGCTCTGCGCGAGCGACGCGAACGCGGTCCGCACGCCGTCCTTCGCCTCGTACAGCCGGACCTCAGGCGCCTTCGGCAGCCCACAGCTGGTCTTGGTCTCGCCGGCCTTGCTCAGGTTCGTGGCCACGCTCCCGGAGTACGAGTCGAAAGCATCCAGTACGGCGGGATGCGCCGACACCAGCCCGCGCGGCGGCGTGATCTTCGCCAGCGCGCTGCGTTCGATGACGACGGCGGCCGCGAGCTGGGCCCGGCCTGCATCGAACGCTGCGACCGTCTTCGCGTTCATCACCCGGGCGACGTCCGGCTTGAGGACCTTCTCGACGTTCGTCAGCGCCCGCTGGTACATCGGCACCGAGAGCGCGACCGCACTCGGCTTAGGTGTCGGCTTGGGTGCCACCGACGAGGGTGGTGCACTCGTCTTGGTCGGCGTACCGCCAGCAGCTGGGGCATCGCCCTTCTCGGGTTCGCTGCTGCAACCCGCGCAGACCAGAACAGCAGCACCAACAGCTCCGACAACCACCGCGAACGAACGCCTCACAGTCACTCCCAGTTGTGACTCAATTCCATCGTGCTCTCATACTTCCGCTGGGAGGGTTCAACAGAGCGAATTTGTCTCAGTTTCCGGTCTGGCTCGGGTTGTACGCGCACGCGTCGTTCAGGTTCTCGGCGGTGCCCGGCGTGACCGGCGGCTTGGTCGGCGTCTTCTTGCTGGTGCCGGAGGTCGGCTTCTTGGTCGGCTTGGCCGTCGGGGTCGACGCCGCCGCGGGGTTGAGTCCCTTTTGGATGAGCTGCTGCATCGCGGTGTAGTCGGGGTTCTTGCCGGTGGGGAAGTTCTTGTTCTTGTCCAGGTCGATGTTGGTGACCTTGGCGTTCTTTACCTTGAGCGCGAGCTGGGTGAATGCGCCCAGGATCTCCTGCGGGATGTCGGTGCGCAGCAACTGCTTCCCGGCCGCGGCGATCTGCTGGTACGACGTGACCAGGGCCTGCGGGTTCGCGCTGCTGACCAGCGCGTGGATCGTGCAGCGCTGCCGCTCCTGCCGCGACGGGTCACTCAGCCCGTAACGGCCGCGGGCGAACCACAGCGCGTGGTACCCGTCGAGCTTCTGGTTCGGACCCGGCTCGATGTAGCCGCTCGGCTTCTTCTCGGTGTTGGACCCCGGGCCTTCGCCGTAGTCGCCGCCGATCGGCACCCGGTAGTTGACGTTCACGGTGATGCCGCCGAGCGCGTCGATGATCTGCTTGAAGCCGGCCAGGTTGACCTGCATGTAGTAGGAGATGTCCAGGCCGAGCGCGGCGCTCGCGGCCAGCTTGACCACGTCCGCGCCCTCGTTGTCGGTCTGGCCGAGGATCCCCGGGTGTGCCTTCGGGATGTTGTCGTACATCGCGTCGAGGTAGTACTCCGGCTGCTCGACATTGCCCTGGCTCGGGTCCCAGAAGCCGTCCGGGTACACCTTGTGCAGCGGCGAGTCCTCCGGGAACGGCATCCGCATCCAGTTCCGGCTCAGCGAGATCAGCGCGGTGTTACCGGTCTTGGTGTCGATCGAGGCGACGATCACCGTGTCGGTCCGGACCCCGGTCCGGCCGACGCCGTCGTCGGCGCCGAGCAGCAGCAGGTTCAGCCGCGGGGTCTTGGCCCACGGGTCGCTGACGTTGGTCACCTTCGGCCGGGTCGCGCTCTTCGAGTTCTTCTCCGACTGGAACACGCTGCCGACCAGGTCGCGCTGCGCCATCACGGTCTGCGCGGCCACGGTCGTCGGTACGGCGATCGCGAAACACAGCAACCCGACGAACATCGAGCCGGCCAACCGGGCCGTATAGGTCATGCTGACCGGGCGGAGCAGCTTGTGCGACGCGACCACGACCCAGATCCAGCAGACCCCGAGCACGACCACGACAGCGGTCGCGATCAGCAGCTGCCGCGGCGACACCGCCAGCGCCAGCACCGAGTCACGCTGGGTCAGACCGACGTACGCGCCGATCAGCAGCAGCCCGACGCTGATCGTCAGGATGAACGCACCGAGTTTCTTCCGGCCGCCCATCAGCAGGCCGGAGCCTGGCACCAGGGCGCTGAGCAGGGTCAGACCGATCGCCTTCGAGGCCGTCCTGGCCCGGTGCGAACGGTGCCGGGACCGACTGGCCCGGGGCGCTGCTCTCCGACCGGCTGCGCGAGTACTCCGCGACATAGCTCCGTTCCCTGATCGACGACCTGGCGACCCCTCCGTCGGCCGCCGAAGCAGCCCACGGTACTTCAGACGCCCACGACAGCCGTTTGGTTGACGTGATGCTGGCGACCCCCGTCGATGCCGCCACAGTACAGGGGCCTTGGGCTACTGCCTCAACGTGCCGCCCCCACCACCGAGCGTGGCGGCCTACCCGCTTTGCCGCAGACCCGGTCGAACGGATAGTCTTGGCCGTCGTCGTGTCCCCCTCGCGGGGATCGTCGGAGGAGGCGTCGCCTAGTCCGGTCGATGGCGCCCGCCTGCTAAGCGGGTTGAGGGTAATCCCCTCTCGCGGGTTCAAATCCCGCCGCCTCCGCACCTCGGAGCACCCTGTCTGCAGAAAGCGCAGACCAGGGTGCTCCGGCCGTTTCACCGGGGGTGCAACCCCCGGACCCCGCCCGGAGGGGCTCCGCCCCCGGACCCCTGGGGTGCCTGGCTGGGTTAGTTGTTCGGGGACTGTTTTGCCGCGGCGATCAGTTCGACTGTGCGGGCGGTCATCGGCTCCGGCGAGACGATGAGGTGGTCGGCGCCGAGCTTCTCGTACGCCGCGAGTGCCTCGGGGAGTTCCTGTACGGCGATCGCGCGCGGATCCGGATCCGGTACGGCGGGCTGGTCGGGATCGCGGACGATGATGCCGACGGTTCGCGCTACCGCGTCGTCGGGGCGGTTGGCGGTCTCGAGCGCCTGACGGAGAGTCTCGAGGCGTTCCTCGACCTTCGCGTCCGGGGCGCCGTACCAGGCCGTGTTCCAGGCGTCGGCCCATTGAGCGATCAGGCTCATCATCCGCGGACGGTGGCCGGCGATCAGGATCGGGATGCGGTGCGGCGGGGCCGGGTCGAGGCTCGCCTCAACGACCTTGTGGTAGGTGCCGTCGTACGTCACCGTCTCGCCGCGGACCAGCCGCGCCACGATCTCCAGCCACTCCTCGAACCGGCCGACACGGTGATCGGTCGGCAGACCGAACGCTTCGTACTCCGGATCGTGCCAGCCCGCGCCGACGCCGAGGATCAGCCGGCCGCCGGAGACCTCGTCCAGGGTCGCGGCCATCTTCGCGGTCAGGCCCGGATCGCGGAACGACGCGCACAGCACCATGTTGCCCAGCTCGACCCGGGTCGTGATCGCGGCGACCGCGCTGAGGAGAGTCCAGCTCTCGTGCATGCCGTAGACCCGTCCTTCCGGGTCGCGGTAGAGGAAGTGGTCAGCGATCCAGACCGAGTCCAGCCCGCTCTGGTCGGCCGCCTCGGCGACCGCCCGGACGTCCTTCCAACCCGGCATGGTCCCGCCCGGACCGTCCTCGCCGCCGAGCGGCAGCATCACACCGATCTTCATGCGCCGGCACTCCTCAGGTTCTCAGGGATTCGCATGCGGCCAACGTAGTTCGATCCTGGCGATCTGAGGAGGACTGGTCTGAGGAGGACGCAGCGCGGCGCCCCTGCCGGTGAGCAGGGGCGCCGCGCTTTGGTCCGGCCGCCGGCTTCCGGTTCGGCGGCCGGCGTCAGGTCAGCCCAGTCGGGCCTTCAGGTTGTCGAGCTCGACCTTGAGCTCGGTCGGGACGGTGTCGCCGAGCTTGGCGAACCACTCCTCGATCAGCGGCAGCTCGGCCTTCCACTCCTCGGCGTCTACGTCGAGCGCGATCTCCAGCTCCCGGTCGCTCAGGTCCAGCCCGGACACGTCCAGCGAACCCGGGGTCGGCACCCGCCCGATCGGCGTCTCGATCGCGTCGGCCTGGCCCTCGAGCCGGTCGATGACCCACTTCAGCACCCGGCTGTTCTCACCGAAGCCCGGCCAGACGAACTTGCCCGCCTCGTCCTTGCGGAACCAGTTCACGTAGAAGATCTTCGGCAGCTGCGCCGCGTCGTGCTGCTTGCCGACGGTCAGCCAGTGGTCGAAGTACTGCCCGGCGTCGTACCCGAGGAACGGCAGCATCGCCATCGGGTCCCGCCGTACGACGCCCACCTGGCCGACCGCGGCCGCGGTGGTCTCCGACGACAGCGTCGCGCCCATGAACACGCCGTGCGCCCAGTCGCGCGACTCGGTCACCAGCGGCACCGTGGTGGCGCGCCGGCCGCCGAAGATGATCGCGGAGATCGGTACGCCGTTCGGGTCGTCGTACTCGTCGGCGAGGATCGGGCACTGCTCGATCGGGGTGCAGAACCGGCTGTTCGGGTGGCTGGACAGCTCGCCCGAGGCCGGCGTCCACTCGCGGCCCTTCCAGTCGGTCAGGTGGTCCGGCGGGGTCGGCGAGTAGCCCTCCCACCAGACGTCACCGTCGTCGGTGAGCGCGACGTTGGTGAAGACCGAGTTGCCTTTCTCGATCGTGCGCATCGCGTTCGGGTTGGTCTTCCAGCCGGTACCGGGCGCCACACCGAACAGGCCGAACTCCGGGTTCACGGCGTACAGCCGGCCGTCCTCGCCGAACCGCATCCAGGCGATGTCGTCGCCGAGCGTCTCGACCTCCCAGCCCTCCAGGGTCGGGTCGAGCATCGCCAGGTTGGTCTTGCCGCACGCGCTCGGGAACGCCGCCGCGATGTAGTGGACCTTCTTCTCCGGCGAGATCAGCTTCAGGATCAGCATGTGCTCGGCCAGCCAGCCCTCGTCGCGGGCGATCGCGCTGGCGATCCGCAGCGAGTAGCACTTCTTGCCGAGCAGCGAGTTGCCGCCGTACCCGGAGCCGTAGGACCAGATCGCCCGCTCCTCGGGGAACTGGACGATGTACTTCTCGTCGTTGCACGGCCACGGCACGTCTGCCTCGCCCGGCTGCAGCGGTGCGCCGACCGAGTGCAGGCAGGGCACGTACGGCGCGTCCTCACCTAGCTTGGCCAGCACGTCGGCGCCCGTACGGCACATGATCCGCATCGACGCGACGACGTACGCCGAATCGGTGATCTCGACCCCGAACATCGGCTTCTCCGCGGTCAGCGGGCCCATGCAGAACGGGACGACGTACAGGGTCCGGCCGCGCATCGAGCCGCGGTACAGCTCGGTCAGCGTCGCCTTCATCTCGACCGGGTCGACCCAGTTGTTGGTCGGGCCGGCGTCCTTCTCGTCGACGGAGCAGATGAACGTCCGCTGCTCGACCCGCGCGACATCCGACGGATCCGTGCGTACCCAGAACGAGTTCGGCTTCTTCTCGTCGTTCAGCCGGACCATCGTGCCGGCCGCGATCAGCTCGTTCGTCAGCTTGGCGTACTCCGCGTCCGACCCGTCGACCCAGTGGATCCGGTCGGGCTGCGTCAGCTCGGCGACCTCGGCCACCCAGTTCAGCAAACCGGCGTGCTGGGTCGGGGCCTTGGTCAGGTCGTACGGCGTCGAGGCTTCGCCGGGGAGGGGGTCGTTGGCGGCTGCAGTGGTGGCGGTCTCGGTATGGGTCGGGCTGGCGGTCGTCGTCATTCGCGGCTCATTCCCTCTCGGCTGTCGGGCCCGGCGCGTTCGTCCTCTCGACGCTGAAAGGCGGGTACGGCGTCCGGCCGCCGGGGTCTCCGGCGGTTCGATGCAGCTGGCTGGCGGTGTGATCTGTCGCATACCAGTGCGCCCAGTGGGCGTATACCAGTGTGCAAGTGGTACTACGGTACGCGACCGACCCCGGGGCTGTGAACCGCCAGAAAGTGAACCGGGTCACAAAGTTTTCGCGACAATCGCTTTCCGGCGTCGCTTGTGAAAATGAGAACGGCCCGCGCTGTTCGCGCGGGCCGTTCCTGCAGATCTTCCGGTCGATCAGCTGGTCTGCCGCCAGATGTCGTTCACGACCCGCTGGATGTCCGGCGCCTCGACGGGCTGGCCGTAGACCATCGCACCGACCAGCCACCACTGCCCGCCGCTCAGGAACGCGTGCGTCATCGTGATCGTGTACGGCGCTTTCGGCGACACCGTCAGCCAGGTCCGCGCGTCCTTCGCGGTCGCCGGCGTGGTCGTCTCGTAGATCTTCGTCCACTGCTGGTCGAACGTCGGCCGGTCGGACAGGCACTGCGCCAGGCTCACGCACGGGTGCAGCGCGAACTGCGCCTTGAACGCGTTCTTCAGGCCGCCCGGGTCGTACTCGGTCGCGGTGACGATCCGCCGCAGGATCAGCTGCGACGACTCACCCAGGAAGTCCACCTGCGGCGGCCGCGGCCAGCCGACCGCGAACGGCAGCTCGGCATTCGCGACCACCTGCACGTCGGCACCGGCCGGGTACGCCGCGCCGAAGATGCCGGGCGATCCGTCCGGGCGTTTGTACGGCGCGGTCGTCACCCGGTTGACGGGCGGGATCAGGACGGCGGACGGGATCGGCTCCGGGCTGACCGCGGGTGCCGCCGGACCGTTGGCGTCGGTCGGGTCGTCCTTGACGGCGCTACCGATCGCGGAGCCGATCGAGTACGCGATGCTGAAGACGATCAGGACGACGATCGCGATGACGGCGTACACCCAGCCGCCGATCTTGCGGCTGTACTGCCGGGCGACGTCGATCTTCGACTGCGGCTGCTCTGTCGTGGCCTGCGGTGGTTGTTGTGGATGGTCGACGTACGACGGGATGTCTGCAGCGATCGGAAGGGTCGGCGGCATCGCGCCGTACCCGCTGAGCTGCTCGCGGATCGCCCGCAGGGAGGCGTCGTCGTTCCCGATGATCCCGTCGAGCGGGTCGATCAGCCGCTCTGCGCCGGTCTGCCCGGGGATCAGCTGGGTGATCGCGTACGGGCGGCTGGAGTTGAAGTTCGCCGCCCAGAGCGGAGCCTCCTGCTGACCCGGCACCAGCGCCGTCGCGCGGCTCGCCTCGGCCAGCCGGTCCACGACCGTCTGATCGCGGACGCCGTCCTCGCTCAGCACGAGCGCGATGATCTCCATCCCGGTGAACGTGCGGCCGTGCCACAACTCCGCCAACGGGTGCTCGAGCAGTCGCTGATCGAGCTGGTAGCCCGGGATCTCCGGCGTACTGTTGCTCACTTGCTCTCCCAGATAGCCCGGTCGGCCAGCGCCAGCGCCGCCTTCTGCGCCACGTCGGCGTCCACCGGGTTGGCCGTGTAATCCACCTGCACGACGACGTCCGCGCGCTGCACCAACGCATGCACGATCCACGACTCGCCGGCCCGCCCGTTCGCGATCCGGCTGACCTTGGTCGGATAGGGCCGCTTCTCGTCGACCATCTTCATCGCCGACCGGTCGAACGTCTTCTTCGCCATCTGATCCGGCGTGAACGGCACGTTGCCCGCGCCCGCGTCCCGCCCGCCGTACGGCGTGATGGTGAGCTTCACGCTCGCCGCGGTGTACGCCTGGATCTTCGCCCGCGAGCTGCCCGCCTGACAGATGATCGTCGTACTCCCGGTCTGCATCATCGTCACCGGCCCACTCGATGCCTTCGGCAACATGCTGGAAACGTCACCGATCCGCGCACACAGATCCGCCGCCATCACCCGCGCCGGCGCGATGTCGTCCGGCGTCACCGGCTGCCCGACCGCCCACCCGATCCCACCACCCGCCACCAAGGCCACACCACACCCGATCGCCGTACCCCGAACCAGTCGACTACCCATGCCCGCGACCTTAACCACGCAAAGGTCCTCCCTATAAACCGCGCCTTAGACGCGACACCCCCAGCCCCGGTTCCAAACGAAAGCCGGCCGTGGTGCAGGAGCTCGCCTGCCGACCTCGGACAGGACTCGGGGCTTCGGACAGGACCTGGTGACTTCGAAAAAGTAATACCTTGTGGAAGGCAACCAAAGGGTGTCTGGGGCCCCGGCAAGTGGCTCAGTTGAGGAGGGTTTTTACTGAGCCGCCGGAGTCGGTGAGTTTTGTGCCGAGGCCTTTGAGTGCGTCGCCGACGGTGGCGAGGATGTCCGAGAGGTCCTGCAGGTTGCCCGCGAGGCTCTCGATCTCGGTCGCGACTCCGCCGATCTGGCCGCTGCCGTCGTTCAGCTTCTTGGCGGCCGCGTCCCCGATCCCGGGGATCTTGTCCAGCTCGCCCGCCAGCCCGGACAGCATCCCGGCCGCGTCCTTCAGCTTGTCCTTTGCCGCGTGCATCGTTCCCGCACTCCCGGTCAACGCCTTCCGCGCACCACCCTCGCCGTCATCCCCGACCAACGCACCGGCAGCCCTACCCGCCTGCTCGCCGGCCTCAGCCAGCCCGGTCCCGATCGTCTTCAGCAGCTCCGGCAGCTTCCCGATCACGCTCAAGGCGTCATCCGGCAACCCGCGCACCAGATTCAGCACCTTCTGAAAGTCGTCCGAGTTGTCCATCACGAACCCGACGGCCTTCTTCACGTCCCCCAGATCCCGCCCACCCAGCAAGTCCTCGATACCCATATCCCGGATCGTAGGGCCCCGCCACGTCCCCCTCCCGCCACCTCGCCGTACGACCGAATCCCCAGCTCAGGAGCCGATTGGCCTAGACGCGCCGCCGCCATGTATCGTTACTCGACGTTGTCCCAGCGCTCGTAGCTCAACGGATAGAGCATCTGACTACGGATCAGAAGGTTGGGGGTTCGAATCCCTCCGAGCGCGCAAACAAAACCCCAGGTCACGAGCTACACGACCTGGGGTTTCGCCACTTCCGGGGCTGTTCTTGCTAACGCCTCTGCTAACACGGCACCAGTGCTGACGGGTCTGGACCGTCGTCTTCATCGTCCTGGTCCTCGTCGACGTGGTCAGCAGCAGCGAACACGCTAGGCGAATGCTTGGGCTGCTTGCTCGATCTTCGCCCGATGTGCGGCCCAGTCGGCGTCGTCGTGCTCGGAGGACGGACTTGAATCTGACCCGAGGGCTCCGTCGAGCTGCTCGCGGAGGATGTCGGCGTGACCCAGATGCCGATTCGTTTCGTTCAGTAGGTGAACCATGACGTTGAACAGCTTCACGTCCGGCCGAGGCCACCACGGCACATGCCCTGGCGTGTCAATCGGCAGCTCCGCAATGGTCGCGTCCGCGTGCTGACATGCTCTGGTGTACCCGTCGACGATGTCGGCGCGTGACTCATCCTCGGTGACCCACAGCCCGTCGCGGTTCTGGAACCCCGGGTCGTCGAATGTCGGGATCGGTTCGGGATAGGGACGATCGAAGATCACTCCGAAGTATCGAGCTTCGGACAAGGTCAGGTGCTTTACCAGGCCGAGCAGGTTGGTCCCGGTCCTGGTCAGCGGACGACGTACGTCATATTCGGACAGGCCGTCCAGCTTGCCCAGCAGAGATGCCCGACTCCACCGCAGAGCGCGGTGCAGGTACTCCTTGGCGAACTCATCAATCATCCCAAGAGGGTCGCATGCCAAGGTGGCAAAGAACGCCGATCACAGCAGGCTTGCCAACGGGGCTGCTAAAGGCCCAGGCAGACAGTCTCTGACCTGGGCTTTTGTGTGTCCGGAATAGGGCTCGCCGGCCAAAACTGTGTGCGAGGGGGACGGTGGGGCTTCTACTCTCCGGGCATGGAGCTGCGGGAAGAGTTGGCGGGGGACGGGCAGGGTGTGCGGGACGTTCATGTGCGGGCGTTTGGCGATCATGGGTTTGTTGTGGCTGAGCTGGTCGATAGCTTGCGGAAGACCATCGCGGCCGGCGGCGGGCTTTCGCTGGTGGCCGAGCTGGATGGGCAGGTGGTCGGGCATGTCATGTTCACCAGCAGTCTGCTGGATTCGGCTCGGCGGCTGGTTGAGGTGCAGGTGCTGAGTCCGTTGGCCGTGGTGCCTGAGCTCCACAAACGTGGCATTGGCTCGGCGCTGGTTCGGCACGGGCTGGGGATGCTTGCCGAGCGGGATGTTCCGCTTGTGTTCTTGGAGGGCGATCCGGGGTACTACTCCCGCTTCGGATTCAGGCCAGGTGGTGACCGGGGCTTCCGCAAGCCATCTTTGCGGATCCCGGACGATGCGTTTCAGGTCTTCGAGCTCCCGGCGTACGAACCATGGATGACGGGGACGCTGGTCTACGCAGAGCCGTTCTGGCGGCATGACGCCGTCGGCCTACGCGACCCCAAGGCTTAGCGACGGCGGTCAGGCCAGCCAGGAGGCGTAGAAGATCCCGAGCCCGGCCGCGACGAAGATCCCCGCGACGATCCAGAAGCGGATTACTACGGTGACTTCCTGCCATCCCAGGTGTTCGAAGTGATGGTGAATGGGAGTGATTCGGAAGATCCGTCGCCCTGTTCCCGTGAGTTTCCTGGTCAGCTTGAAGCAGCTCATCTGCAGCATCACGGACAAGGTCTCGAGCACGAACAGTCCGCCGATCACGGCCATCAGGAGTTCGGTCCGCGACATGATGGCCAGCCCGGCCAAGGCGCCACCGATGGCGAGGGAGCCGACATCGCCCATGATGATGCGTGCGGGCTTGGCGTTCCACCAGAGGAAGCCGACACACGCTGCGGCGATGGCGGCCGAGAAGACCGCGAGGTCGAGCGGGTCGCGCACTTGGTAGCACTGTGCCTGCACCACAGTCGGCCGGGATGAATCGCACAGCTGGTTGTTCTGCCAGACATTCACGATGGTGTACGCGCCGAAGATCAACGCCGAAGCCCCGGCGAGCAGCCCGTCGGCGCCATCGGTGAGGTTGGCGCCGTTGGAGGTCGCGGCGACGATGAACCAGATCACCAGCAGAACCACCACCAGCGGCAGCTTGATCCCCCAGTCGTGAGTGATGGAGATGTACTGCGACGCCGGCCGGACGCCGCGCCCGTCGGCGAAGAGTTGCGTGGCCAGGACCCCGAAGACGAGCGCGACGAGCGTCTGACCCGCCATCTTGGCCCGGCTGCTCAGACCCCGATTGTCCTGCTCATAGACCTTGATGAAGTCGTCGAGGAACCCAACCACCCCGCAGCCGAAGAACAGCAACATCAGCAGCCAAGCGCTGGCGCTCGGCCACCGGCCGGTCAAGATCGTTGCCGCCAAGTAGGCCGCGATGGCACTCAGCACGATCACGAGACCGCCCATGGTCGGCGTACCCCGCTTGACGAGATGTGTCGTCGGTCCGTCCTGCCTGATCGGCTGGCCGAAGCCGTGACGGGCAAACCATCGGATGGCGACCCGGGTCCCCAGCAGCGAGCAGACCACGGCCAGCGCGCCGCTCAGGAGTATTGCTCTCAAAATTCAGCCCTCTCGGCCATACGGGTGGTCGATCCCTTCGAGGCAAGAGGGAGTCGTCTCGGAGTACGAGAATGGGCAAGTCGGTCAAACATATCGAACCGCTAGGGCGTACCCGGCGGAGCTTTCGGCATCACAGCGTCGAACAGGGGCCAGCCGTCAACCTCCGCCGTTCCCGCCGTCGGGAACAGGCCGCGGGCCAGCGCCTCATCCAGCAACACTCTGACGCTGCCGGGCTCGTGGAGGTTCAAATATGCCCGATCGGGCAGGCGTACGGTCGCACCCTCGTCGAAGTATCCGTCGGCGATGACGCGGTCAGGGCCCGGCTGGAACGCGATTCGCAGACGGGCTTGGAGTCCGGGACGCCACAGCGTCAACGTGCTGCTGCACCCGGGGTAGCCCCGCACCCGATCGTGCCGGTGCCCGAAACTCCATCCGTACACAGTGCCGGCGGCAACCATTCGGCGTCGCCTGCGCCTGCTGCCCATGGCGGCACTCTAATCCTTCCCCGGCCCGTCGCCTTCGGCGTCTGAGGCGTTGACACATATCCATATAGAGATATGTTCGAGTGGTGCCCCGCGCTTCGACAACTTCGGATGTCTTCAACGCGGTCGGTGACGTCCACCGCCGCGCGATCCTCGATGTGCTGCTCACAGGCGAGAAACCGGTTGGGGCGATAGTCCGCGACGTCTCGATGTCCCAGCCCCAGGTCTCGAGGCACCTACGGGTGCTCGGTGAGGTGGGACTCGTCAGGTGCCGGGCCGACGGCCGCCGCCGGCTCTACCGCTTGGCTCCAGAGCAGCTTCAACCCCTGCACGACTGGGTGGCCAAGTACGAGCGGGCGATCAACGACCGACTGGATCGGATCGAGGACTACCTCGAAGAGTTGCAACGACAAGGAGAGGGCAGTGGCACCTGATCGGCACGGCTCTGCAGTCATCGCGTTCCCCAACGAGCTCGAGGTTGTCATCACCCGAGAGTTCGACGCTCCGATCGCTCTCGTCTTCGACGTGTTGACGAAGCCCGAGCACGTGAGCAGGTGGGGTGCGACACCCCCGGACCGGATGACGGAGTGCTCGATCGACTTGCGGGTCGGGGGAAGCTACCACTCCTCCTTCGTGACCGGAGACGGAACGGTGTTCTCGTTCAATGGGATCTACCTGGAGGTCGAGCCGCCGGTCCGAACCGTGGAGACGTGGCACTTCAACTGTTGGCCGGATGTTGAGGCAGTCGAAACGATGGAGCTGCAGGAACACGCCGGAGTAACGACGTTCACTTGGAGACTGGCGTTCAGCGACAAGGCCGGACGCGACCACATGACAAGTTTCGACGGCCAGCAAGACAGCCTCGACGAGATGGAATACCGCCTCAGGTCACTTCTCAACCCCAGCCGCGCCTAAGGCTGAAACTCATTCGGGTGAGTGGCGGGCCTGGTTCAGGTTCGATTGGTGGGGGCCGGAGAGCCAGTCTTGAGCTAGACGCGGGTCGGGCGGGTCCTGTCCTTCGCGGAGGGCATTGATGTAGGTGCGGTCGGCGGCGAAGCGGGACGACACCTCGGGCCCATTGGCGATGGATCCGTGGCCGGGGATCAGGACGGTGGCGTGGCGGGCCGCCTCGTCGAGTTGGTCGAGGGCCGTTTCGTAGGCGGTCAGCTGGTTGTGGCGGCGGGCGTCGAGGAGGGGAATCAGGACGTCGGAGAGCATGTCGCCGGCGATGAGTACGCCGCGATCCGCGAGGAGGATTGCGGCGTGGCCGGTGGCGTGTGCCTCGTGCTCGATGAGCTCGCCCGGGATGGGTCCTCCGTCCGCGGGCAGCGGGGTGAGGAGTCCGATCAGGTCGAGAGGGATGCCCGACGCGCTCTCCGCCGCCATCGCTTGCGCTCGCTCGCGGGCTTCGCCGGCGACCTGGGCGCAGCCAGCAGTCGCATAGCGCGGTACGTCGCCGTACCGGGAATGCCACAGCAGGTGGTCCCAGTGGGGATGGGTGGAGAACCCGGCGATGACCGGAATGCCGAGCCGGTCCACGTCATCGGCGAGTTCGTCCAGATCGGAACCGTCGATGCCGGGATCGACCAGGATCAACCCATCGTCGCCGCGCACCACGACGGCGTTGCTCCAGACCCACTCGCTCTGCCGGACCCAGACGCCGTCAGCCACCTCATTCAGCATCCATTCACTGTGTCACGAGGTACGACGCCCGCGAGTCAGGCAGTCAGAATGTGGCGATCGGGTTGACCGGGCTGCCCGACGTACCGGCGAAGCGGACCGGCGCGACTGCGAGCTGGAAGTCCCACTGCCCGAGCTCGGCAGCTGTCGTCGCGCACGCCTCCAGGTCGCAGTTGTCGAGCAGCCACAGACCCATCGCGACCAGACTCACGGCGTGAACCGGCATCAGCACGTCGTCGTACCCGGACGGCTGAACGTCCTGCGGAGTGTCAGCACCGATCAGCGCGACGCCGCGTTCATGCAGCCACGGCAGGCAGGACGCGTGCCAGCCGGCCTGCGTCATGCCGCCGGCCGGACCGGCCTCATGCCGAGCACGGCCGTAGCCGGTCCGCAGGAGTACGGCGTCGCCGGACCCGACCCGCACACCCTGGCGACGCTCGGCCTCCTCGAGATCCTCGGGGAACACGCCCTCGCCCGGTTCCAGCCAAGGCACATCGCGGACCTTCGCGATGTCCAGCAGGACGCCCCGCGTGACGATCCCGTTCGCTGCCGCCGTGACGGCTGCCCACGCGGATCCGGTCTCGGCGTGGACCAGCGAGTGCGACCGCCCGTTGTACATCTTGCCGTCCCAGAACAGGTGGCAAGGCGAGTCGAGGTGGGTGATCGTGTTGCCGTGGAAGAAGATGCCGAGCCGCTCGTTCGAAAAGCCCCAGCGCCGGTCGTTGTGGAAATGCGCCGGCATGTGCTCGGCGCCCGGCATCTCGGCGGCGCACGGACACGCCGTCGTCGACCGCTCCATCTCCTCCGGTACGGCGATCTCCCACGCGCACGACAGACTCCGGCCGTGCCGCACGGCCCGCGCCGCCGCGAGACGGACGTCGTCGGTGATGAGGTTCAGCGTGCCGAGCTCGTCGTCGTCGCCCCACCGGCCCCAATTCGACAGCGTGTCGAAGTACTGGAGCACCTCGTCCTGTGTCGGCACTACCGTCCTCCTCCGGTCACGCGGGCAGGGTATCCCGCCCCTCGTTGGGAGTCAGGCATGCAGGGTGGGCCGGTAGATGAGCTCCTGGCTGCGGCCGTCGAACGTCCGGCTCTCGATCAGCTCGAGGTCGAAGTCCGCCGCACCCTCGAAGATCGGCTCAACTCCGGTCTGACCGGCGATCACCGGGAAGACGGTCACCTGGACCCGATCGACCAGGCCGGCGGCCATCAGCGCTCGGTTCAGCGACAGGCTGCCGTGTGAGCGCAGCGGTACGTCGGACTCCTCCTTGAGTCGTGCGATCAACTCGACCGCGTCGCCGCTCACGACGGTCGCATCCGGCCAGTCGAACGGTCCTTCCAGCGTCGACGACACCACCGTGGTCGGCATCGGCCGCATCCGCGCGTTCACCGGGTCGAGTTCCTCGTCCGGGATCTTGCTCACGCCGACCATCTGCTCCATCAGCCGAAACGTGTTGGCCCCGAAGACCATCCGCTGCGCCTCGCCGTACTGCGCGATCCGCCGCTCCAGGAACTCCGGGCCGTGCTTCCCCCAGTAGGGACCCCAGTCGGCGTTGTCGTACGACGCAAACCCGTCGAGGCTGGAAAAGACGTCGAATGTGTAGCTCGCAGTCATGATGCTCCCCTAGATCCCATCGGCCGCCCCCACGGACAGCCACTCGCCCCTGCGTCGAACACCCAACCCCTAATTCGACATCCTCACCCGAGCTTCGCCAGCGAATCAGCAGACTCGCGGATCGATCAACCCAGCGCGGAGGAAACCGATGGTGAAGGGGGCGATGCGTCCGTATGGTTGCCGGAATGTCGACGTGGAGCACGCCCGAGCGAGTCGAGCCGCCGAATAATCCGATCGACGAGCGCGCGGCCCTCGAAGACCGGCTCGATTTCCAGCGCACGACCTTGCTGCTGAAATGTGGCGGGCTGACGCCGGAACAACTGGCGTTGCGGTCGGTACCGCCGTCGAAGCTTTCGCTGCTCGGCCTTGTTCGGCACCTGTCTGGAGTCGAGGCCTGGTTCCATGAGTACGACGACAAGCCGGATCACCTGTACTTCTGGGATTACGGGCCGGGCGCCGCCGGCGTCGAGGTCGACCCTTCGCGCGCCGACGACGACCTGGCGAGCTATCAGGCGAGCGTCGCCCGGTCGCGAGAGGCCGTCGCCGGGCTCAGTCTCGACGCAGTCAGCCCGGGCGAGGACTACACGCTGCGGTGGATCTACCTGCACCTGATCGAGGAGTACGCCCGCCACAACGGCCACGCGGATTTCCTCCGCGAACGCATCGACGGAGCCACCGGCGAGTAGCCCCCGATCGCTGCAATCGGCGCTCGACGCAGCCCATCGAGCCGACGTGCGAGCGCGGCGGTGTCAGGTCGGGTCTAGTTCGGTGATCAGCTTTTCGATGCGGGCGCGGATGTCGTCACGGACCTGGCGGACGACCTCGATGGGCTGGCCGGCCGGATCGGTGAGGTCCCAGTCTTCGTAGCGTTTGCCGGGGAAGATCGGGCAGGCGTCGCCGCAGCCCATCGTGATCACGACGTCGCTGTCACGGACGTCTTCGGTCGCGAGGATGTGCGGTACGGCGCCGGTGATGTCGATCCCGACCTCACTCATCGCCTCGACCGCCACCGGGTTGATCTGGTCGGCGGGCTCGGACCCGGCCGAGCGTACGTCGATCCGCTCACCGGCGAGGTGCCGCAGCCATCCCGCGGCCATCTGAGACCGCCCGGCATTGTGGACGCAGACGAAAAGAACAGCAGGCTTACTCACGCTGACGCTCCCGTTGCCAGCAGGCTCGCGATCCGTTGCATGCGGTCGCGGATCGGCCAGTAGTAGACCCAGGTGCCGCGCCGTTCGCAGTCGACCAGGCCGGCCTCGCGGAGCACTTTCAGGTGATGCGAGATCGTCGGACCGGACACATCGAACTGGGGCGTGATGTCGCAGACGCACACCTCGTCACCGGCCGAGGCGATGATCGACAGCAGTCGCAGTCGCACCGGGTCGGCGAGCGCCTTGAAGGCCGCCGCACCCTCGGTCGCCTGCTCGACGTCGAGTACGGCGGACGAGATCGGCGTACAGCAGTCACTCGAGGCGAGCTGTTGTTTCGACATACGTCTATCTTGACTTCTATCTAATCAAGAGGCAAGGTGACGTTGATTCGATGAACGTCTAGATAGTGGGGATGAGGACATGACCGAAGCTTCGGTGGTGGTGATCGGCGCCGGCCCGATCGGGTTGGCCGCGGCTGCGCAGCTGGCCGAGCGCGGGATCGAGTTCACGGTTCTGGAGGCCGGGCCGAGTGTCGCGGCGGCGATCGACGAGTGGCGGCACGTGAAGCTGTTCAGCCCGTGGCGCTACGACATCGACTCCGCCGCGCGGCGGTTGCTCGAACGCGCCGGCGGTTGGACCGAACCCGATCTCGGCACGCTGCCCACCGGCGGCGACCTGATCGACGACTACCTCGAGCCGCTCACCAAGACCGCTGAGCTATCCGGCCGGATTCGGTACGACGCTGAGGTCGTCGCGGTCACCCGCGTCGGGTTCGACCGGATCCGCACCGCCGGCCGCGAGCACGCGCCGTTCCTCGTCCGGCTCGCCGATGGGGCCGAGTTGCTGGCGTCCGCGGTGATCGACGCGGCCGGCACTTGGCGTCGGCGGAACGTACTCGGCGGCTCGGGCATCCCCGCTCGCGGTGAATCGAGCCTCGCTGACCACATCGCGCACGCACTGCCCGACGTACTCGGCCGCGACCGTGACCGCTTCGCAGGACGCCGTACGGCGGTAGTCGGCGCCGGCCACTCCGCGTCAACAACCCTGCTGGAGCTGGGCGAACTCGCCGAAGAGGTCCCTGGCACGGAGGTGCTGTGGGTGGTCCGCGGGAACGATCAGGCGCGCACGTACGGCGGTGGCGACGCGGACGAACTGCCTGCCCGCGGGGCTCTTGGCACGCGGTTGAAGAGGCTGGTTCAGTCGGGCCGGGTCGAGCTGGTCAGCGGATTCCGGACCGAGGAACTCGCGCCGACCATCGACGGCCGCGTGGAGCTTGTCGCCGGTGAACAGCGCATCGTTGTCGACACGGTGGTGAACTCGACCGGCTTCCGCCCGGACCACGACATGGTCAGTGAACTCCGCCTCGACCTGGACCCGATCCTCGGATCGACCCGAGCCCTCGCGCCACTGATCGACCCGAACAAGCACTCCTGCGGCACGGTCCCGCCACACGGCGTCGACGAACTCACCCACCCCGAGCCGGGCTACTACGCAGTCGGCGCAAAGTCCTACGGCCGAGCGCCGACGTTCCTCCTAGCAACCGGCTACGAACAGGCCCGCTCGGTCGTAGCCGCACTAGCCGGCGACTGGCAATCCGCCCGAGACGTCCAACTAACCCTCCCCGAAACAGGCGTCTGCTCCTCAAACCTCGCCTACGACACCCCCGAAGCCGGCACCTGCTGCGGCCCAACCCCCCAACCCCTCGACAGCGACCTATCCACCGGCCTCCTGACAATCATCGACACCCCCACCACCCAATCAACCTGCTGCAGCTAACACCGGCCACGGGACGTCATGCGGTTGCCAGGTCGCGGGCGGGGATGAAGATGTTGGCTTGCGCCAGGTACTCCGGGGTTTGGTGGATGATCTCGTCGCGGTTCAGGAACGGGTGATCGGGGATCCATGGGTCCGCGAGAGCCTTCACCTTGGTCCATTCGGGTGGGGTTTCGCCGGCTGCCGTGAATTCGTGCGCAGTCAGTACGGCGAGCAAGGTGTCGAAGCCTGTGTGACCGGTCGTGCTGGGCGCGGCCTCCCAGGCGGCTTCGGAGCCGTCGTGACGGCGTAGTAGGAGGCGTAGGTGGTCGCGGCCCTGGAGCAGCATTCGCCAGGCCCAGTCCTCGTCGTTCGCCTCGCGAATGGCTGTAGCGGTAGCCGGCGCCGTCATGATCCTGTACTCACGCGCTCTCTCCTGCGCCGTCGGCTCGTCTTGCTGCGTCACGGTCAGGGGTTTGTGGGGGACCAGACGCCTAGCCATTGGTCGGCGTTGTATTGGTGGAAGCGTTCTAGTTCGGTGAAGCCTAGTTTTTGGGCTAGGCGCATTGAGGGGGTGTTGGCGGTTTGGGTGCAGAGGACGACTCGTTGGCCGGGGAGGGCGGTGGCGAACCATTCGAGGGCAGCTGCGCAGGCTTCAGCGGCGTACCCATGGCCCCACGACTCAGGTAGGAACATGTAGCCGAGCTCGGCCTCGCCCGCATCCGGTCGGACCTTGACCGAACTCTCCGCGTCGCGCGAGTCGAGCATGACCGTGCCGATCATCGCTCCGTCAAGGTCGACGACAAAGAGCCCGGGTCGCCGCTTGGGTTCTTCAGGTACGGCGCTTTCGAGCTCCTCACGCGATCGCGCGCCGCCGATGTAGGTCCCGACCTCAGGCGACGCGAACAACTCGATGAGCGCCGTACGGTCCCGGGCCTCGGGCTCGCGGAGTACCAGCCGCTCGGTCTTGATCGGAGCAGGCGGCCAATCGACGGGTCCGAGCTCACTCATGGCGCGCAACCTACCAATCAGAGGAAGACGCGGGCGATCTCCAGCCACTTCCCGGCGTCCTCGCCAACCGCCGTGAGGTTGGTCTCGGCAAGCGATCTGCGGTGCGTGACACGAAGGCAGAAGTCGAGCGCACTGCCTTCGACACGTTGTACGGCGTACTCCGGTCCCCATGTCCAGATTTCGCCGTCGGGACCACTCAACTCGACACGGAACGACTCTGCCGGAGTAGGCAACTCAGCGGCATAAAACGAAAGCTCTCGACCCGCAACTCCCAACCAGGCCACGTGCCGAAGCCGACTCGTCGGAGGGTGTACGACGCCCAGCGCATCGAAAACGTCCTGCCCGTGAGCCCACGTCTCCATCAACCGGAGCGGAATCATCAACGCTGCCGTCAACTGCGACCCGTACCAAGGAAACGCATGATCGAGCGCACCGAGCGCCGCCGCAACCTCGGCACGACCTGCCCGCCATCGTTCCAGCAACACCGACCGCGGTTGGGCCGCTCCTGCCGCACCGCAAGATGAGCAATCTGGTGAGCGATCGTCCAACCCACCGCAGGCGTCGGCTTGGACCAATCGGCCTCCGCTGACACCAGAGCGTCGAGCTCATCCCCTTCAGCCACCAAGTCAGGCAGAGCAACCTCGCGCTCCACACCGGACAGGTCCAGGCCGTAGTCCAGCATCCGATCCCCCAGGGTCGTCGATCTGGCGTTGGAGAGGCTACCTGAGCACCACTAAGGCATGATCTCGGCGTGGATTCTGAAGAGGTCCTGACGGGAGGAAACGTCGCCGCGCAGGTTGTGCGCGTCGGCTCGACCGTGCGCAAACCCGCCCTGCCTCAAACCGCTGACGTCGAGGCACTGCTCTCTTATCTAGCCGAAAAGCAGTTCGACGGCGCCCCGCGCACGTTGAGGCGGGACGAGCAGGGGCGGCATGTTCTTGAGTACATCCCGGGCGAGCTGGCCCACGCGCTGCCGCCGTCGACGCCGGACGAGTTGCGCCGGATCGGGCGGCTGATTCGCGAGCTCCACGACACGATGGAGAGCTTCCAGCCACCCGCGGATGCCCCGTGGAAAGTGATAGTCCCCGACCCCAACGGCGGCGACCTGATCTGCCACAACGATCTCGCTCCCTGGAACCTGGTCCGCAACGATCAGCGCTGGGTCTTCATCGACTGGGACAACGCGGGACCGTCGTCGCGCCTGTGGGATCTCGGGTACGCCGCAACTGCGTTCGTACCCTTCGTCCCGGGAGGCGACGTACAGGCAGACGCTCCGCGGTTGCGTGCCCTGGTGGACGGCTACGGGCTCGACCTGGAGCAGCGACTGGCCCTGCCCGGGCAAATCGCGGCGCGCACGCGGGGACAGTACGAAATCCTGGTTCGCGGCCACCGCACAGGCGAGCAACCATGGGCGCGGATGTACGACGAGGGGCACGGTGACTACTGGGGTCCGGCCGCGGCGTACATCGAAGAACACCACGACGCGTGGCTCGCAGCGCTGGCCTCGGACTACCCCAGCCGGTGAGCTGTCCGAACACTCGCCGGCTAAAGGCCGATCCAGCCGCGGTACGTCGGCATGTCGACGTTGCTGCCGCAGACGATGGTGACGACGTGTCGGCCGGCGAATCGGTCGCGGTCTTCGAGGATCGCCGCGATGCCGAGGGCGGCTGATGGTTCGACGACCAGGCCGGCGTGGTTGAGGAGCATGCGCATGCCGGTGATGATCGACGCCTCTTGGACGAGTACGGCGTCGTCGGCGACCAGGAGGAGGTCATCGAGGACCTCCGGGATGGGGAAGCGGCCGGCGACACCGTCCGCGATCGTGTTCGTGGACTCGGTGGTGACGACGCGCCGTTCGCGCCAGGAACGGGTCATCGCCGGCGCGCCCTCCGGCTGAACGCAGATGACGTCGACATCGGGTGCCAGTTCCTTCACCACATGACCGACGCCGGTCGCGAGCGCTCCGCCGCCGAGCGCAATGAGTACTGCGTCGAACTTCGTCGTACCCTCCATCAGCTCCAGACCGATGGTCGTTGCCCCTTCGCAGGTCTCGAGGTCCAGGCTGTCCTCGAGCAGCCGAATGCCGTCGTACCGCGCGATCTCGGCCGCTCGCTCGCGAGCCAACTCATGGTCGCCGTCGACGAGTTCGAGCTTGGCGCCCAGCGCGCGGATGCGATCGAGCTTGGCCGCGGTCGCGAACCGGGAAGCGACAACGGTGACGTCGAGCCCGCGCCGACCGCCGGACCAGGCAAGCGCCTGACCGAGGTTGCCCGCGCTCGCGCACACCACGGCTTTGTTGCCGCTGGCGACCAGCTGGCTCGCGACGAGTTCCGTACCCCGACCCTTGAAACTACGCACCGGATTCGCCGTCTCGAGCTTGACGGTCACCTCACACCCAAGCTCAGGCTCCAACGCCTCACACCGGTACTGCGGCGTATCCAGAAACACCGGATCAATCACCCCGCGAGCCGCCCGAACCCGCCCAACATCAAGCCGACTCTCCCGCACAACCAACACCCTAGTCACCCCAAGGTCCCCTCAACGAGATCGAGGTAGGCGCGCGCGGCGGCGAGGCTGTCGAGATTCGTGAACTCGTTGAGCAGCTCACGCAACGCAGCGAGGTGATCCGGCCAATCGGTCTCGGGCGTGCCGCCGAGGAACTCGATCGTGCGGGGAGTCTCCGGGGAACGGCGGGCGAGTTGCTTACCGGCGATCGGTACGAGCGCCAACCGCATCGCGTCCTGCTCATCAAGGGTCTTCGGCGTGGCCGGCTCGTACTCGCCGCGGTATTCGGAGAGGGCGGCCGATGCCTGGCTGATGCCCTGGCGGTCGAACACGACAGTGCTGTCGGCCGGCCAGGTCGCCCGCGAGACCGGATGAATGTGCCAGTCGACCCACAGCGGCAGTCCATCCACGACGTACTGCGCACTAACCGCCCTCGTACCGACCGGTCCGTTGTGCCGAGCATCAATCTCAAACACAAGCCGACCAGGCCCACTCGGCAGGCGCGTCGAGTATTCGTCAAGGTATTCGTCCGCCACGACGACGAGCAGGTCAACGTCGCTCCAATCGTCAGCGGTACCAGCCCCCAGCGACCCAACCAACGCCACACCAACCACCACCGGATCCCCCCGAAGCGCAGCAGTCACCGCCCCCAACCACCGCTCCCGAAGCGCGGCCAACTCCGGCGCACACATGACGAGCTATTCCTCTCCGGAGAAGCGTTCCCAGGCTGATTGGCGGCTGATGCCTACGGCTGCGCCGATTCTGGCCCAGGTGACCGATCGGGAACGGAGACGCAGTACGCGCTCCTGTACGGCGGCTTCGACCTGGCCGCGGGACGAGTCGAGCTGCACCATCTGGGCCAGCAGTTCGTCGTCGCTCTTGCCGTCCAGCGGTGGGAACGTCGGCATCGGTTGCCCGCTCAGCAGCTGTTCACACAGGCCGACGCACTCGTTGCAGATGAACACCCCGGGGCCGGCGATGAGCCGAGCCACCTCGTCCGCGACCTTCCCGCAGAACGAGCAACGCATCACGTTGTCCGGCATAGCGCCCTCCAATCTTGTCAGGCTCTCCCTGACGGAGTGTCAGGCTAGGCCTGACAAGCCACGCGGGTCAAGATGTCCGGGAGAGGATGGTGGCTCGCCGCGGGACTGGGGGATCAGATGGATGCGCTGGGGGAGCCGTCGGCGGTGGTTGTTGTGGTGCTGCTTGTGGGGTTGTGCTCGTTAACGTGTTCGGGTTTCTGGCTGTGCGGAAGGAGCGGGTCGGAGACTGGTACGAGGGGGCGGTGTTCGCGACGTTCGTGCCGATTGCGGTGTCGACGATTGTCGGGTGGATGCCGTTGTTCGTCGTCGGCATCAGCGGGCATCTGTTGGTTGCGCTCTACGCCACGTTCCGCTGGTTCCGCCCGCGGTGAGGGACGAGGATCTGGGGATGGATGCGTCGACGTACGTCAGATATCAGAGTCCCGTTCCGGATCGGCGGGGCCGGCGGATCGGGATCTTCGGGTTGGTGAACATGCTGGGCCAGCGGGGGATGCTGACTGCGGACGAAGAACAGTTCCGGCGTACGACGAACGCCTGGTACGACGCGACGTACGCGAATCCCTCGACCACTGATCCAACGGTTTATGAGGACAATCCCCTTGCGGCAGCATGGTTCGCGACGACGGCCGAGCAGCTCCTCGAGCCGATCCCCGGATACCTGGCGATCCTTGCCGCCCACAACCTTCCGTGCGAGCGCTACGCCTCCACGTCCCCAGGCCGCGTCATCTACCAGGATCCGCACCAGGTGGTCGTCGTACCCCACGAACCCGAGGACCTCGACCGAGCCGCAACCATCATGTGGCTCCCACCCCGCCGGAAGGGCTGATCGGGATGGGGTTGGTGTACCTGACGGGGTCTTCGGGGGCGGGGAAGACGGCGGTTGGGGGTGTGCTTCGGGGGCGGGGGTTTTTGGTGTACGACGTCGATGGTGACGGGCTGGCTCGGTGGGTTGCGGACGCGACCGGAGTCGAGGTGAGCATGCCGGCGTACCGGGGTGAGGCATGGTTTGCGGAGCATACGTATCGGGTGCCGGTGGAGACGGTGCGGCGGATCGCGGGGGAGGTTGGGGATCGGGTGGGGTTCGTCTGCGGGACGGTCGGGAACGACGGGGAGATCTGGGAGCTGTTCGACGCGGTTGTCAGTTTGAGCGTCGATGCGGAGACGTTGCGGCAGCGGCTTGTTGGGCGGGGTGCGTTCGGGTCGGAGGCGGCCGAGCTGGAGCGGGTGCTCGCGTGGCACTCGCGAGTGGATGAGGACAACGAGGGGTACGGCGCTGTGCTGGTCGACGCGACCGGACCGGTCGAGCAGGTCGCCGATCGCGTCCTCGCAGCCCTCGAGCGCGATGGGCGTTGCTCGGGGTTGGGGGAGGTGGTGTAGTACGTCCTATGAGTGAGGACTGGGAAGGGTCTGGGTTGCCGCGGGGGATTGTGGGGGTGTTGGAGGAGCCGCGGGTGTTGGGGGAGATTGCTGAGCGGCTGGGGGTGACGGACGCTCGGGTGCTTTGGTACTTGGAGAAGCTTCGGGACGCCGGGCGGGTCGTCGAGGAGGACGGCGCTTGGCGGCGTACAGCGGCCGGCGCGGATCTTGCCGCGAGTCCGGGTGAAGTTAACGACGGGCGGACCGAGTTGCCGGGGTCGAGTGCGCAGGATTATGTGCAGGCGTACGCCGATGCGGCGGCCGGCATGTTCGGGTCCGGGTTCGTGCAGGACAGTGGGGAGCATGCGGGGCGCGTCCCGGGTGAGCGGGTCGCCGAGTTCCACGAGCGGCTGCGGAGTTTGATCGGGGAGTACTTCGCGCCGGACAAGATCGACCGGGCGGCCAGTCCGAAGTACGGGTTCGGGTGGGTGCTGACGCCGGTTGATCTGCACCCGCTCGACGACTAGGGCGTCCAGCAGAGGCAGAACGGGTGGCCGGCCGGGTCGGCGTACACCTGGACGCCGCGAGCCGCGGTCGGGTCGTCGGCCGGTTTGAGGAGTCGGGCGCCCAGGGCGAGGGCTCGTTCGTGGGCGGTGGTGTGGGCGTCGACGCCCTCGAAGTACAAGTCGAGATGCATCTGCTGCGGCGTACCGTCAGGCCACTCCGGCGGTACGTGGTCGGGCGCCAGTTGTACGCCGAGTGCCCAGCCTCCGTCGACCCAGATCGCGTGCCAGCGGTCGCTCCATTTCTCGACCGTGCCGTCGAGGAAGGCCGCCCAGAACGTGCTCTCGGCCTCGATGTCGGCCGCGTCGAAGACGATCATCCGGTGCTTGATGTCCATACACACGAGTCTGACTGCTGAAGTGGCCACGTGGATCACTTACGGTGATCTACATGGCGTTCGCGGCGAAGGGGAGCAAGGGAGAGTCGTTCCTTGCGGTGGTGCTCGGTGGTGGGACGGCGTTCGGGCTGGTCGTGATCACGTCGCGGGCCTGGAAGGCGTGCCACGTGGACGTCACCGGCAGCGTGCCGAACGGGCTGACGCTGTTGTTCCTCGGTCTGCCGCTCGCGCTGATCGTCAACCTGGTCCTGTTCACCCTCGTCTTCCGGTACGCCGGGAAGGCGTTCCTGTTCTCGCTGATCGCCGCGGCCATCGCGATCGCGATCGCCGACCTGGCACTGTTCTCCTGGCAAGGCACCCCGGCCGGCTCCCCCGGCAGCTGCCCCGGCAACGTCCCGCCATGGTGGCCAACCTGGATCCCGACCTGATCCGGTCAAAGCAGTCGTAGCAGCGCCGCGGCCCGTTCGGGATCGCCGAGGTACGCCGACATCGGGAACAGCCGGCCCCAGGAACCGGCGCGTGTCAGCTGGCTGAGGCGGCGGGCGAGCTCGGCCGCGCGGCGGAGGTCGGTCGGCGTGTGACCGTCCGCCGTCCACGGCTCGAGGTAGACATCGAGAAGGCGCGGAACGATGTCCGGCCCGTGCTGCTCGGCGGCGCGGTCGATCGCGACGAGCAGGCTGCAGAACGGGTGGCCGACATTCGCATCACCCCAATCGAAGAAGGTGTACCGCCCAGGCCCCGCAACCAGGATCTGCCCGTCATGTAGGTCGGCATGATCGAGCGTCTCCGGAATCCCGAGCCCAGCCAGCTCCGCGCACCAATCCACCAGACGAGGCCGAAACGCCAGCAATCGTTGACGATCCGCGACGCCGAGCGTCCGGTTGCCAGCGACGGTCTCATCAAAGATCTCAGGCAGCCTGAACACCCGAGCATCGGGTACGCCGAGTCGCACAAGCTCACCCGCCCGCGGTACGAGCGCCCTTTGCAGGTCGGCGTACTGCGTCAACACCAGCTCCCACTGCAGCGGTCCAGCGGACAGCGTCCGCAGTATCGGACCGCCGTCCGGGAGCAGCGACCAGCCGCGGGCGGTGTCGACGGCGTACGGCGTGAGGACGTGCTCGGGCGTCCATCGCGAGAGCGCCTCGGAGAGCGTGGGCTCGAAGGCACTCCCCGGTGAGGCGGCCTTGAACCAGACCGGTCGAGCCGCGTCCACCCTGATGATCACCGACCACGGCCGGACCCGCACCCACCGCTCACCGTCGAGGTCGAGTATCGCGAGGTGCCGATCGAGCCAGTCGACAGCCGCCGTACGCCAGGCCGGATCGTCCCAGGGCGTCCGAGCGTCCGGGTACGCCCCGCGGTCGATCTGCATGGGGTCAATAATCGGGGGATGACACGCTGGCCGGACACCCACTATCGGGTCGGCATCTCCGGCTGGCGCTACCCGCCGTGGCGCAAGGTCTACTACCCCGACGGCCTCCCGCAGCGAGCCGAACTCGAGTACGCCTCGAACCGGCTGAACTCGATCGAGCTGAACGGCTCGTTCTACGCGCTCCAACGGCCGTCGTCCTACCAACGCTGGTACGACGAAACGCCGGACGGATTCGTGTTCTCGGTCAAAGGTCCGCGATTCGTCACGCACATGAAACGGCTGGTCGACGTGGACGCGCCGCTGGGCAACTTCTTCGCCTCCGGAGTGTTTGCGCTCGGCAACAAGCTCGGTCCGGTGCTGTGGCAACTACCACCGAACTTCCGGTACGACGCGGATGTATGTGCAGCCTTCTTCGCCCGGTTGCCTCGGACAACGAATGCCGCGGTGGAAGTTGCCAAGGGCCACGACGAGCGGATGGAGGGCCGCGCGCTGCTGGAGTCCGCCGTCGACATCCCGCTCCGCTATGCGATCGAAGTACGGCACGAGAGTTTCAAGACGCCTGGATTCGTCAAGCTGGCGCGGGAGCACGACATCGCGGTGGTGTGTGCGGACACGGCCGGCAAGTGGCCGATGTTCGACGACGTCACCGCCGACTTCGCCTACGTCCGGCTGCACGGAGCCGATGAGCTCTACGTCAGCGGGTACGACGACAAGTCGCTCGACCGGTGGGCGCGGAAGATCCGCTCCTGGGACTGCGACACCTACGTGTACTTCGACAACGACGTGAAGGTGCACTCGCCGTACGACGCCGAACGGCTGGCGAGCCGGCTCGGAATCGGTTCGGCCGCTGCCGAAGTATGACGGGCTTACCGTCGGCTGCATGACAGACAACCCTGGAGAGCTCGTCGCGCAAGCAGTGGAACGATCGCTCAAGCTGGTCGTCACCTGGCCGGCCTGGGACGGCGAGCCGCGGACGTCCGACGACGGGCGTACGTACACCCCGCACAAGGCGGTCCGCCGGATCGCCGACCACATGGTCGATCACCTGGCCGAGATCGAGGCGCTGCTGGCCGGCGTACCGACCCAGCCCGACGAATGGCACGCGAGCGCGCTCACGTCTGCCGCCGACCTCGCGCCGTTCACGGAGGACGACGTACGCGAGGCCGAGCAGCGGCTCAGCCGGCTCGGTCGGACCTTCGTACTGCGGTACGCCGCCCTGGACCCGGCCGAGTGGGACAAGGACCGCAGCCCCAACTGGACCCTCCGCCAGATCGCCGAGCACCTGACCGAACTCGACTGGTACGCCGAACAAGTAGGCAACTTGTCGCAATCGAACTAGTTACAACCGAACTAGAACAGCCGCGCGCCGACCGGCTGCTCCAGGTCCAGCAGGAACTGCTTCCGCTTCAGACCGCCGGCGTACCCGGTCAGCGACCCGTTCTTCCCGATCACCCGATGGCACGGGATCACGATCGACAACGGGTTCTGCCCGACCGCCTTGCCGACGGCCTGCGCTGCGTGGGTCGGCTCCCCGAGCCGCCCCGCGATCTCGCCGTACGTCGTGGTCTCGCCGTACGGGATCTCCTCGAGCACCGTCCACACCCGGCGCTGGAACTCGTCCCCGTGCAGCTGAGTCGGAAGGTCGAACGTGACTCGCTCGCAGGCGAAGTACTCCTCCAACTGCTCGACGACGACGTCGATGAGCGGGTCCGACGCCTCCACGCCCAACGTCTCCGCCGTCGGCTTCACCCAGTGATGCGGGAAGTAGACGCCGATCAGCGCGCCGTCCGACACCACCACCGTGAGCTCCCCGATCCGGGTGCTGACCTTCGCATGCCTGTTCATACAGGTAGAACGCGTCAGCACCCGGACCTGTGAGGGCTTACGACCCGATGCGCTCCCGCGTCCGCTGCCGGAAGGCCCGCCCGATCGTGGTCCAGTCTTCCGCCTTCAGTTCGGCGACCGCGATTGCCGGTCGGCCGTCCTCCGGTGCCTGTGCGACCCACTCGCCGCGCATGTTGGTTACGCCTGCCACCAGACCGGTCTCCGGGTTGGCGGTGACGGCCAGACTGATCCAGTACGTGTTGTTCGCGGCCGTGCCCTGCGCCTGTACCCCGATGTGCCCGTTAGGCCCGTCGGTGCTGGCGTAGGAGACCAGTACGGCGTCGACGCCGAGCCGGTCGTACTCGGTGAACAGCTCCGGGAACATCACGTCGAGCCCGAGTGCGAGCCCGAAGCGGTATCCGTCCACCTCGAATGTCACCGGCTCCGTGCCCGGCGAGTACATCCAGGTGACCTTGGTGGTCGAGAGCGCGCGTTCGTCGTACCGAGTGACCAGTCGGCCCTTGTCCGATACGACGTACATGCTGTTGTGCGGCCGCGCGTCCGGCTGTTGGTGAACCGATGGGATCACCGTCCAGATCCCGAGCTCACCCGAGAGCCTGGTGATCTGGTCGAGCTCGGCGTCGAGCACCGGCCAGTCGGCCTTCGTCCAGTCGGACGGACCGATCTCGTCCGGACCGAGTGAGGACATCACCCGCTTGCTCGGGAAGCAGAGCGCCCCCTCGCCGAAGTGCACCAGCCGCGCCCCGGCGGCCGCGGCCTCCCGCATCAGGCGACGCACCTCCGCGCCGCTCTCGCGGAGCAGCTCGGGGTTGGTCGGGTCGTCGTGCACCGTCGACTGGGCGACGGCGATTCGTAAGGATTCCGGCATGTCTTCTCCTGCTGGAGTCGGACGGAAGTGCCGGAGGGCAGTCGTGTAGGACTCGCCGGTTTTCGCGGCTCGGGCTCGGACCCGTTGCTTGAAGTTCCTGTGCGCTGTCATCTGGCCTTCCACGCACTCGCACGCGATCCCCCAGCGATCCCGTCGAGGCGGCTGACCAGGACGAGCGGCCCGAGACAAGAAGTCCCTTTGCCTTCTCATGTGACCAGGCTGGGGCCGGTCGACGAAGGTGAGGCGCAGGCCGCGCCGGACCCACATCTTGACCGAGTTGCGGAGCCCTCGTCAACCAGGCTCGCCTCAGCGGTGCAGGTGGTCGTCGGCCGCGGCCATCGCGATCCCGACCAGCTCCGGGCTGAGGTCGACGACCGAGTTGCCGTCGGCGTCCAGCTTGCCGGATTCGGTGATGGCCAGGCCGATCAGTGCGAGCGCCCCGGCGCGGTGCCGTTGCAGGCGAACGGCCGGGTCCTCGCGGTGCGGTACCTCGCCGGCGTCGTCCCGCTCCCAGGCGGCGACGGCGCGCTCGGCCAGGGCGGCCGGCACCGTGACCCGGATCGCCGGCAGTCCGGCCGCGCGGAACGTCGTACCGATCAGACCCAGCACTCGTGCGTCGTTGGCGTACACAGCCCTGGATGGTAGCGACCACGGGCGGCATAAAGTCGGACCCGCGCACGGTTGTCATCGAAGTACCACCAAGACGATGGTTGGGAGCAGAGGGTGAGCATTCGAGTCGGGTACAAGGCGTCGGCGGAGCAGTTCGGTCCGCGGGAGCTGGTGGAGTACTCCGTCCGGGCCGAGGAACTCGGGCTCGACAGTGTGACCGTGTCGGACCATTTCCTGCCGTGGCGGCACGAGGGCGGCCACGCGCCGTTCGCGCTCGCCTGGATGGCGGCGGTCGGCGAGCGGACCAATCGGGTGCAGATCGGTACGTCGGTACTCACGCCGACGTTTCGATACAACCCGGCGGTGATCGCGCAGGCGTTCGCCACGCTCGGCGAGCTGTACCCCGGGCGGGTCATGCTCGGCGTCGGCACCGGCGAGGCGCTCAACGAGATCGCCGTGTCGGGGATGGAGTGGCCCGAGTTCAAGGAGCGGTTCGCCCGGCTGCGGGAGGCTGTGCAGCTGATCCGCGACCTGTGGACGAAGGACGGCGTCAGCGCCGAAGGCCCGTACTACAAGACCGTCGACGCGTTCATCTACGACCGTCCGGAGACCCCGCTGAAGGTGTACGTCGCCGCGGGCGGTCCGCTGGTCGCGAAGTACGCCGGCCGGGTCGGTGACGGGTTCATCGCGACGTCCGGCAAGGGCATGGAGCTCTACACCGAGAAGCTCATCCCCGCGGTGAAGGAAGGCGCGGAGAAGGCCGGGAAGAAGTTCGAGGACATCGATCGGATGCTCGAGGTCAAGGTGTCGTACGACCGGGACGCCGCTCAGGCCCTGGAGAACACCCGGTTCTGGGCGCCGCTGTCGCTGACGCCGGAGCAGAAGCACAGCGTCACGAGCGCGACCGAGATGGAGCGGCTGGCCGACGAGCTGCCGATCGAGCAGGTCGCCAAGCGGTGGATCGTCGCGTCCGACCCGGAGGAGGTCGTGAAGCAGTTCCAGCCGTACCTCGACGCCGGCTTCAACCACTTCGTCGTACACGGACCGGGACACGACCAGGAGCGTTTCCTGACCCAGTTCACCGAGGACGTCCTTCCGCTGCTGCGCAAACTGGGCTGAGCCGCCACAATCGCGACGTGGGCGATTACGAGATCCTGCAGGACAGCGACCCGCGGTGCGCCGAGCTGGAAGCAGCCGGCTACCGCGTGGTCGCTGAGTCGTGGGCCGTTCGGCTGTTCGACCCGGACCGCGAGTTGCTGGAATCCGCCGTACGCCGGGCAACCGCCGGCGGACTCACGATCCGCGAACTCGGACCCGAGTCGGCCGAACTCCTGCACAACCTCGAGAAGGCCAACGAGCCCGACTACCCGTACACGCCCGCGACGCATCGCGTGGTCGGTGAACTCGTGGACATCCGCGCGCTCTGGCCGGCGTACCGAGTCTTCGGCGCCTTCGACAGCAACCGCCTCGTCGGCGCCACCGTCATCCGCCAGAAGGACGGCTTCGGCGACACCTTCTTCACCTCGGTCCTCGCCACCCACCGCCGCCGCGGCGTAGGCCAAGCCGTCAAAGCCGCCTCGATCCTCGCCTTCCTCGACATCGGCATCACCCGCTTCTCAACGGGCGGCGCCGCCGCCAACCAGGCCAGCCTCCAAGCCAACCAGTCCCTCGGCTACCAACTAACCGAAAGCTGGCGCACCTACGCCCCGGGCCAGTAGCCCCAGCCGGCGCGGGCGGACGTAGTACTTAGTGGAGGTCGTCGGATAGGGACTTGGCTGCTTGGGTTAGGAGGGGGACGGCTCGGTCTACCAGGGCTTCGGTCATGCGGCCGGCTGGGCCGGAGATGGAGATGGCCAGCGGGGTGGGGGCGTCGGGGACGGCGACCGCGACGCAGCGGACGCCGACTTCCTGTTCGCCTTCGTCCATGGCGTAGCCGGTGTCGGCGGCCTGGTGGAGTTGGGTGGTGAAGGCGTCGGGCGTGGTGATGGTGTTGTCGGTGTGCTTCGGCATGCCGGTCCGGTGCAGGAGATCGCGTACTTCGGACTCCGGCAGGCCGGCCAGGATCGCCTTGCCCACGGCCGTGCAGTGCGGGAGCACGCGCCGTCCTACCTCGGTGAACATGCGCATCGAGTGCCGTGACGGGACCTGGGCGAGGTACACGATCTGGTCGCCGTCGAGCATCGCCATGTTCGCGGACTCGCCCAGTTCGTCGACCAGCCGGGCCAGGTGTGGGCGGGCGAACACACTGAGCATGTGTCCCGAACTCTCACCGAGCCGGATCAGCTTCGGCCCGAGCACGTACTGCCGGGACGGCTCTTGACGCAGGTAGCCGAGGTCGACCAGGGTTCGAACCAACCGGTGGATCGTCGGCAGCGGCAGGCCGGAGGCCGTGGCCAGCTGGGACAGGCCCATCATCCCGCCCGCGTCGGCCATCGTCTCGAGCAGCCCGAAGGCCCGCTCGATGGACTGCACACCGCCGGTGCGGCCCTTGCCGTTCGTCTCCGCCATGGAAGCCATCCTTTCCGGATGACGGAAGTTTAGCGCCAGATCCCGGAAACGCCAGACCTTGTATCTTCCGCACAGTAGATATTAGTCTCCACAATACGGAAAAGGAGGCTGCATGAGCCTGGATGACCTGACGGCGGAGCTCGACCGCCGGTTGGCCGCAGCGGATGCGGCGCTGACCGCGGACTACCGAGGCGATCGCGGCGTCCGCCAACCGGTGCACACCGTGTACGTCCCGGCCGACCGGTACGACGTACGCACGGTGGCCGACTGGGGTACGCAGGCCCGCGCCGCGCTCGACGAGCACGCCGGCTCGGCGACCGAGTTCGCGAAGGTGCTCGATCTCCCGGCGGAGTTCGCGGACGAGGTGTACGAACGCGTCCGCGCCAAGCTCGAACGCGAGCCGATCGAGGACCTCCGCATCGACTTCGAGGACGGCTACGGCAACCGCCCGGACGACGAGGAGGATGCCGCCGCGATCGCCGCGGCCCAAGCCCTCTCCGCCAACCCGGCAACCCCCTTCCACGGCTTCCGGATGAAGTCGCTCGAGGCCCCGACCCGCCACCGCGCGCTCCGGACCCTCGACCTCTTCATCAAAGAAGCCACGATCGACGACGGCTTCGTCATCACGCTCCCGAAGGTCACTTCGGTCGAGCAGGTCGAGGCGATGGTGTTCGCACTCGAGACCCTCGAGCAGCAGTACGGCGTACCGCAGCTCAAGTTCGAGATCCAGGTCGAGACACCCCAGGCGATCCTCGGCTCGGATGGGACCGCGTTGATCGCAAGGATGGTCAAGGCCGGCGGGCAGCGCGTGACCGGTCTGCACTACGGGACCTACGACTACTCGGCTTCGCTCGGCGTCGCGGCGGCGTACCAGAGCATGGAGCACCCGGTCGCCGACCACGCGAAGGACGTGATGCAGTTGGCTGCGGCCGGCACCGGCGTCTTCGTATCCGATGGTTCGACCAACGTTCTCCCGGTCGGCGATGCCGTACCTGACGCCTGGCGTCTGCACTTCCGGCTGGTACGACGTTCGCTTGCCCGCGGCATCTATCAGGGCTGGGACATGCACCCCGCTCAGCTCCCGACTCGCTTCGCGGCGACGTACCTCTTCTACCGAGAAGGCTTCGACCAGGCCGCTCTCCGACTGCGCGCGTACCTGGGCCACGGCGAGTCCGGCTACCTCGACGAGCCGGCAACGGCGGTCGCGCTCGCCGGTTTCGTACTGCGTGGCATCGAGTGCGGCGCGGTCGACACAACCGAGTTCGACACCGCAGACCTCGCCAGGCTGGCCCGCCGGGCTTAGCCTCGCGACATGCGACTGGTTGCGGAGTTCACCACCGAACCCTTCGACGTCGAGGGTTCGCCACCCGCCCACGCCACCGAAGCGCTGCGTGCGGCGGAGGAGGCCGGGCTCGACTGCGAGTTCGGCCCGCTCGGCACGCAGGTGAGCGGCGAGCAGCACCTCCTGCTGCCCGCCCTTCCGAAAGTGCTCGAGGCCGCGTTCGCCGGCGGCGCGAGCCAGGTGACGTTGCAGGTACGCCGCGATGCCTGAACAGCACCCACTCGTCGAGGCGATCACGCCGCTGGTCGAGCGGCTGAACGCGGAGCTCGTCGCGCCGGGCGACGTCCGCGCCGACGACATCCCGCTGGTGTGGGAGGGGGAAACGGTGGTCGCCGTACGCCTGCCCAACCTCGCCGCCGACAGCGGCCCGGTCGGCGGCGCCGGCGCCGGCGCGACGGTCGGGGGTGGCGTTCAAGGGCTGTTGACGGACGTCGCCGACGAGTTGGGTGGGCCGCTCAACGAGCTGTCGCGCGGTGACAAGCAGCAGGCGGTGCTGATGCTCGAGGCTCGGGGTGCGTTCGAGTTCCGGAAGTCGGCCGAGATAGTGGCCGAAGCGCTGGGCGTCACCCGCTTCACCGTCTACAACTATCTGAACCGCGCGCGCTGATTTTCAACAAACTGTTGACGACAGGCGAGGCGGCTGTCACGCTCTCGTCATACGGAAAGTCGATTTCGGGATTCGAGAAGGTGTGTGATCCGTGGACCTGGAGGAGTTCAACTCCACTCCGGCCGACCGGCTCCGGCCGGCGCTGGCAGCCTGCTGCGACGTGCCCCGCTGGGTCGACGGAATCCTGGCCAAGCGTCCGTACGGCGACCTCGCCGCACTGACCGCGGTCGCCGACCAGTTGCTCCGGGAGCTCGACGACGACGAGGTCGATCGTGCTCTCCAGGCGCACCCGCGGATCGGCGACCGGCCGCAGGGCGCGAGCACCGAAGCGGCCTGGTCACGGTCCGAGCAGTCCGGCGTCACCGACGAGCCGGAGGTACGACGGGAGCTTGTCGAAGGCAACCGTCAGTACGAGGAGCGGTTCGGCCGGGTGTTCCTGATCTGTGCCACCGGGCTGTCCGCCCGGGAGATGCTGACCAAGCTCCGCGACCGTCTCGCGAACGACAACGCGACCGAGGCGACCGTCGTACAGGAGGAGCTGCGCAAGATCGCACTGCTCCGGCTGGCGAAGGTGGTGGCATGAGCTCGCTCAGTACTCACGTCCTCGACACTGCTCTGGGCCAACCGGCACAAGGCGTTCAGGTCCGGCTCTACCAAGGTGACGTCGTCCTGGCGACCGGTGCGACGAACGACGACGGGCGGATCGCGGAGCTCGCACCGAAGCTGGAGCACGGCACCTACCGGCTCTGGTTCGACGTCGCGTCGTACGCGGCCGCGACGAGTCAGGACATCTTCTTTCCCGAGGTCTCCGTGACCTTCACGGTCGCCGACGAGCGGCACTACCACGTCCCGTTGCTGCTCAGCCCGTTCGCGTTTTCCACCTACCGAGGGAGCTGACTCCGATGGCCATTCACCTGGGAGCCAACCAGTACGGCAAAGCCGAGAGCCGCGTGGTCCGGATCTACCGCGACACGCCCCGCCACCAGATCCGCGATTTGAACGTCTCGACCGCGCTCCGCGGCAACTTCGAGGCCGCGCACACCACCGGCGACCAGAGCGACGTACTGCCGACCGACACGCAGAAGAACACCGCGTTCGCCTTCGCGAAGGAGAAGGGTGTCGGCGCGCTCGAGGACTACGCGCTGACGCTCGGCGCGCACTTCCTGGACGCGTCGCCGGCTGCCGAGGGCGCGCGGATCGAGGTCGAAGAGTACGCCTGGGAACGGATCCAGGTCGACGGCCAGGGTCACGACCACTCGTTCGTACGGACCGGCGGCGGCGTGCGTACGACGGTTGTCAACGTGGAGGGCCGTGGCGCCGAGCGGAAGACGTACGTCGTGGCGGGGATCAGCGATCTCGTCGTACTGAAGTCGACCGGGTCGGAGTTTCACGGGTTCCTCAAGGACAAGTACACGACGCTGCCGGAGACCGACGACCGGATCCTCGCGACGTCGCTGGTAGCTCGGTGGCGGTACGACCACACTGAGGTCGACTGGGACAAGTCGTACGACGAGATCAAGGGGCTGCTGCTCGAGCAGTTCGCCAAGATCCACAGTTTCGCCTTGCAGCAAACGCTGTACGGCATGGGTGAGGCGGTTTTGCAGCAGCACCCGGAAGTTGCCGAGATCAAGTTCTCCGCGCCGAACAAGCACCACTTCCTGGTCGACCTGTCGCCGTTCGACGTCGAGAACCCGGGCGAGGTCTTCATCGCCGCGGACCGCCCGTACGGCCTGATCGAGGCGACCGTGACCCGTGACGACGCGAGCGACGCCGGCAGCGCGTGGCACGCGATACCCGGATTCTGCTGAGCATGGCCGCGATCGTGATCGAGGGCGCCTACGTGGCTACCCTCGATCCGTCCCGGCGCGAGTTCGTCGGGCATGTTGTTGTCGAGGGCAAGCAGATCGTTGCGGTCGGCCACGGTCCGGCGCCGTCGTACGGCGATGCCCGGGTGATCGACGGGGCGGGATGCCTTGTCACACCAGGATTTGTGAACACACACCAGCACCTGTACCAATGGGTGACGCGCGGTCTTGCCGCCGACGCCACGTTGTTCGAGTGGCTGACTACGCTGTACCCGGTCTGGGCGCGGATCACCGAGGAGTCCGTGTACGTCGCGGCCCAGGCGGCGCTCGCCCAGCTAGCAAAGACCGGCTGCACCACCGCGTCGGACCACCACTACGTCTTCCCGCGTGATGGTGGCGATCTACTCGCCGCGGAGATCACGGCGGCCGCCGAGATCGGACTGCGGTTCCACCCGTCGCGTGGGTCGATGGACCGTGGTCAGAAGGACGGCGGGCTGCCGCCGGACTCAGTTGTCGAGGACCGCGACGAGATCCTCGCCGCGACCGAGGCCGCGATCGACCGCTGGCACGATCCGTCGCCGGACTCGATGCTGCAGCTCGTAGTCGCACCGTGCTCGCCGTTCAGCGTGAGCGGCGAACTGATGCGCGAGTCGGCTGAGTTGGCTCGGCGCCGCGGCGTACGCATGCACACGCATCTGGCCGAAACCACGGATGAGACGGATTGGTGCCGGGAGACGTTCAACTGCACGCCTCTCGAGTACGCCGACCAACTGGGCTGGACCGGCAACGATGTCTGGTTCGCGCACGGCATCCACTTCGACGACACCGAGATCAAGCACCTCGGCAGTACCGGCACCGGCGTCGCGCACTGCCCCAGCTCCAACGCCCGCCTCGGCGCCGGCATCGCCCGCACCGCGGACCTCCGCGCGGCAGGCAGCCCCGTAGGCCTAGGTGTGGACGGTGCCGCTAGCAACGAATCCGGAAGCCTCGTCGAGGAAGTCCGCCACGCCCTCCTCTTCGCCCGAGCCCGCGGCGGCCCGCAATCCCTGACCGTCCGAGCGGCCCTCGAGATGGCCACCCTCGACGGCGCCCGCATCCTCGGCCGCTCGGACGACATCGGCTCCCTAGAGCCCGGCAAACTCGCCGACCTGGCCGTCTGGAACCTCAACACCCTCGCCCACGCCGGCATCCCCGACCCGATCGCCGCACTCGTCCTCAGCACACCTCCGCCCCTCGACCTCCTCCTCGTCAACGGCCGCCCTGTGGTCCAACACGACGTACTCCAAACAGCCGACCCCGACGCCCTCGCCGCCGACGTCGCCCGCACCCAGGCCAAGCTCCTCGCCTGATTGCGACAACCCCCGGGGTCTGGGAACAAGCAATAGCCTGTGCCGCGACACCGAGGGTTGTCCACAGATCCACAATCGCCCGTCCGGCAGGGGCGTGAGACGTGCATCTTCCTGGGCATGAATAGGAGATTGGAAGTGATCGCGGCCGGGCGGGGCGGATGGTTCACGCGGCCGGATGCTCTCGCCGCCGGGTACAGCGACAGTCAGTTGCGGCAGCGGGTGCAGAGCGGACAGTGGCTCAGGCTGAGTTTCAACTCGTACGTCGACCCGCGCGCTTGGCCAACCGAGGAGCCGCCCTGGGAACGGGCGATCCGCCTCCATCGGCTGAATGTGCAGATGGGGAGCGCACGGCTCGGTGACGTCGTCGTGAGTCATCAGTCCGCGGCGATGCTCCACGGTTTGCCCGTCTGGGGGACCGATCTGGCCAGGTCACACTTCACCCGCCTGGCGTCCGGTCGCGCCCGCAGCGGTCGCGCGGTCCGGGTGCATCGCGGTACGACCGCCGCCGACGAGGTCGTGGAGCTGGGCGGACTCAAGGTCACCAGCGTCGAACGCGCGATCGTGGAGACTGCCTGTACGACCTCGTACGAGGTCGGTGTGGTCCTGGCCGACGCCGCGCTGCGGATGCAACTCACGAGCCGGGAGGGTCTTGCCGCGGTCGTACGACGGCATCGGCGTTGGCACGGCTCACCGGCCGCACACGCCGCGGTGCAGTTCGCCAACGGCCTGAGTGAGTCGGTCGGGGAGTCGCGACTTCGCGTTCTGATGGCGAACCACGGGCTGCCGGCCCCGGAGCTGCAGGTGGAGATCCGGGACCAGGCGGGCCGGTTGATCGGCCGGGTCGACTTCCTGCTCCTGGGCGTGCTGGTGATCGAGTTCGACGGCGCGATGAAGTACGGCGACAACGCGGACGCCGTACTGGCGGAGAAGTGGCGTGAGGACCGCCTACGCGAACGCGGCTACGGCGTACTCCGCTTCGGCTGGGCCGACCTCAACCGACCCCACGCCACGGCCGCGCGGGTCTGGGAAGCGATCGCGAGATATGCGCCGGGGTCTGGGAACAGGCAATAGCTTGTTCCCAGACCCCGGCGGGTGTGCCTAGTGGAGGAGTTCGCCGTCGATCCAGACCGCCTGGACATCGGCGGGGGTGCCTAGGGTGAAGATTCGAGCCAGGGCCTCTTCGGTGTCGGCGGCGTGGGCGATGCCGACGGCCAGGGGCGAGCCTTCCGACGGGCGGAGGAGTTGGGCGTCGAAGCGTTGACCGACGCTCAGGTGGCCGACCTGCGGAAGGTCGAGTGCCTCGGCGCCGGCGGCGGAGGAAAGGTAGAGCAGGTGCGCCGCGGTGAGCGGGCGGCCGTGGTCGGCCAGCAGTTGCTGGCAGAAGTACGCCTGCAGGCCTTCCTTGAGGAGCGAGAAGCCGGTGCCCGCTCCGACATCGGATCCGAGGGCGACGCGTACGCCGTACTGCAGGTGCCGACTCAATGGGAACAGGCCGCTGCCGAGCGCCGCGTTGCTGGTCGGGCAGTGGGCGACGGTCGCGCCGCTGTTGGCCAGCGTCTTGAGCTCGACGTCGGTCGGGTGGACGTTGTGCGCCAGCACGGTACGCCGGTCCACCAAGCCGTGCCGGTCGTACGTCGTGACGTAGTCGGCGCCGCCGAACAGGTCGGCCACGGACGCGATCTCGGCCTCGTTCTCGTTCACGTGGGAGGTGAACAGGGCGCCGGGGATCGCGTCCATCAGTTCACGGCAGGTGGCGAGCAGGTCGTCCGTGCAGGACAGGGAGAAGCGTGGCGTGACGGCGTACCGGTTGCGACCGACGCCGTGCCAGCGGTTGGCGAGGGCCAGGGATTCGGCGTATGCGCGGACTGGTGTGGTGAGGAGCTCGGGTCGCAAGAGGCGGTCGCTGAGCACGAGACCGCTGGTCACGCGCAGACCCACCCCCGACGCGGCGTTGAAGAGCGCGTCGACCGCATCGACGTAGTGCGCGCCGAAGACGAGCGCCGACGTGGTCCCAGCAGCGGCAAGGCCGTGGACGAACTCGTTGGCAACACCGGTGGCATAGGCAACGTCCGCCATCCGAGCCTCCTCCGGCAGGGCGTACCGGTCGAGCCACTCGAGCAGCGGAAGACCGAGCCCGCCGACGGCGCGGATCTGCGGGAAGTGCACGTGGGTGTCCACGAAGCCCGGCAGTACGACGCCGTCGGTCAGGTCGACGATCTGCTCGGCCGGATGGGCCTGCCGGATCTCCCGGAACGGGCCACGGGCAACGATCACGCCGTCCTGGACCAGCAGGCCCGCGTCGGTGTCGACGCGCAGCTCGCCGCCGGTGAACGGATTCTCCGGCGTGTCGATGAACGTGCCACGGAAAATAGTCATGCCTTCGCCTCACGATGAGCCGACGCGGGGCGACGCTCGGCGGTGAACAGTTCGAGCAGCCAGGCAGCAACGCTGACCGCGATAACAGCCGGCTCTTTGCCGGTCACACTGGGAATGCCGATGGGGGTGACGATGCGCGCGATCGCCTCCGCCGAGTTGCCGTCCTCGGCGAGCTTGCGCTGGAAGCGGGTCCATTTCGCGCTGGAGCCGATCAGCCCGATGGTTGCCAGCGCATCGTTGCGGATGGCAACGTCACACAGCGCCGCGTCCTCCGCGTGGTCGTGGGTCATGATCACGGCGTGCGTGCCCGGCGGCAGCTCGCTCACGACCAGCTCCGGCAGCACCGGCACGTTGTGTACGTGGACCTGCGCCACCGACTCATCCAATACCGCAAGGCGATTCGCCGTCAGCTGATCCGACCGCGAGTCGACCAGATGCAGCTCGATGTCATGCCGCGCGAGGATCCGCGCCAACTCGAGTCCGACATGCCCGACCCCGAAGATCGCGACCGACGGCACCACAGGCAACGGTTCCAGCAACAACTTCACCTCTCCACCACAACACTGAACCCCATGCTGGTACGGCGCTTTGTCCGACAACGCCGCCGTCAGCTCCTCGGGAACCGTCACGCCGTCCGCGATCATCTCCCGCGAACGCTCGATGGCTAACGCCTCCAGGTTGCCGCCGCCAACCGTTGCCCAGACGTTGTCCGAGGCAACGACCATCTTGGCGCCGGCCTCCCGCGGTGCATGCCCGCGAACCGACATCACCGTGACGAGGACCCCGGCCCGACGCCCGGATCGTAAGCGCTGGATCGCCTTCAGCCACTCCATGAGACACCACCCCGTGCGCCTTCGAGAGCCCAATAGACGGCCTCAGGTGTGGCCGGCGACGGCAGATCGACGCTCGTACCGGGAGGGCCGAACGCAGCCGCCGCATGCCGCAACGCCTCGCGAACCGAGAACGCCAGCATCAACGGCGGCTCACCCACAGCCTTCGAGCCGTAGACCGCGCCGTCCTCGTGGGCCTTCTCCAGCAGCCGGACGTTGAAGACCTCCGGCATCTCCGAGAAGCTCGGCAGCTTGTAAGTGCTCGCCGCCTGGGTCGCCAACCGCCCGCGCCGGTCGCCGGTCGATTCGTCCCACCGCAGGTCCTCCAGCGTCAACCAGCCAGCCCCCTGGACGAACCCACCCTCGATCTGCCCGATGTCGATCAACGGACTCAGGCTGTCGCCGACGTCATGCACGATGTCGACCCGCCGCAACGTGTAGGACCCGGTGAACCCGTCCACCTCGACCTCGGACGCCGCAACGCCGTACGCGAAGTACTTGAACGGCTCGCCCCGCATGGCGTTGGCGTCCCAGTGCAGCCCCTCGGTCCGGTAGAACCCAGCCGCCCACAACTGCACCCGTTGCATGTAGGCCGCCGCGACGATCTCCTCCCACGGCACGCCATCACCCGACAGTCCGCGTACGACGCCATCGACGAAGCGCACGTCGGACGGGCTGATCCCGAGCCGCCCGCCGGCGACCTGGGTGAGCCGCTCCCGGATCTGCTCGCACGCGTTCTTGATAGCGGCACCGTTCAGGTCAGCGCCCGACGACGCCGCCGTGGCGGAGGTGTTCGGGACCTTGTCCGTCCGCGTCGGCGCCAGCCGCACTCGCGCGAACGGCACCCCCAACGTGGTCGCAGCCACCTGCAGCATCTTCGTGTGCAGGCCCTGGCCCATCTCGGTGCCGCCGTGATTGATCAGCACCGACCCGTCCTTGTACACGTGGACGAGCGCCCCGGCCTGGTTGAACGCGGTCAGGTTGAACGAGATCCCGAACTTCACCGGCGTCATCGCCAACCCACGCTTCACGTGCTCATGCGTGGCGTTGAAAGCCTCCAACGCTGCCAAGCGAGCCGCGACGTCCCCGCCGTCGATGACCTGGCTCCAACACGACTCGAGTCGATCCGCGTGCCGCACGGGTTGCCCGTACGGCGTGGCGTCGCCCGGCTGGTAGAAGTTCAGTCGACGCAGCTCCAAGGCGTCGTACCCAAGCAGCGGAGCGCAGCGGCCGAGGATGTCCTCGATCACCAGCATCCCCTGCGGCCCGCCGAACCCGCGGAACGCAGTCTGCGAAGTCTTGTTCGTCTTGGCGATCTGTCCGTCGACCCGGACATGCGGAATCTCATAAGCGTTGTCGATGTGACACATCGCCCGGGCCAGCACGGGCTCGGACAGATCCAGACTCCACCCGCCGTCCGCGGTCAGCGTCGCATCCAACGCCATCAGCCGGCCGGTCGAATCGAACCCGACTGTCCACTTGCTGTGGAATCCGTGCCGCTTCCCCGACATCGTCATGTCCTGCGTCCGGTTCAACCGCAGCCGCACCGGCCGCCCGGTCAGCGTCGCGCCGAGCGCAGCGATCGCGGCGAACCCATGCGGCTGCATCTCCTTGCCGCCGAAGCCGCCGCCCATCCGCAAGCACTGCACCGTCACCGCGTGACTGGCCAGCCCGAGTACGTGCGCGACGATCTCTTGCGTCTCCGACGGATGCTGCGTACTCGACTGCACGAAGATCTGCTCGGACTCATCGACATGGGCCAACGCCGCATGAGTCTCCAGATAGAAGTGCTCTTGCCCGGCGAACTCGAACTCTCCGCTGAACACGTGCGCCGCGCTGGCCAACGCGCCCTCGACATCACCGCGCTCCAGATGACGCCCGATCCCCTGGAAGCTCCCGGCGTCGATCGCCTCGCGAACGGTCACCAACGACGGCAGCGGCTCGTACTCGACCTCGACCGCCAACGCCCCGAGCCGCGCTGCCTCCAACGTATCCCCGAGCACCCAGCACACCGCATGCCCGTTGAACATCACCTCACCCGGGAACAGCGGCTCGTCGTGCTTCACACCCGCGTCGTTCACCCCCGGTACGTCGTCCGCCGTCAACACCCGCACCACACCAGGTACGTCGTACGCCGGCTTGACCCGCAACGCAGTCACCCGCGCGTGCGCATGCGGCGATTGCACCGGCCACGCATGCAGCACGTCCTTGGTCCGCAGTACCAGATCGTCTGTATATAAGGCAGTTCCGGTCACATGCAGCGCGGCACTCTCGTGCGGCATCGGTACGCCGACAACCGGCTGGAGCGGCCGCTCCGACAACGAGCTCATGCCTCCACCCCCTGGAAGTAGAACCGCAGCAACGACTGCCCGAGCATCGCCGAGCGGTACGACGAACTCGCGCGGTGATCGTCCATCGGCGTACCCTCGGCCGCCATCACCGCCGCCGCGGTCCGCACGGTCTCCTCCGTCCACGGTTTGCCGATCAACGCGGCCTCGGTCGCCCGCGCCCGCAGCGGTGTCGCGGCCACCCCGCCGAGCCCGATCCGAGCCTCCGCGACCACGCCGTCCCGAACGTCGACGGCGTACCCGATCGCAACGCTCGAGATGTCGTCGAACCGACGTTTAGCGATCTTGTGGAACGCGGTCATAGGTGCCAACGGCAACGGAATCACGATTGTCTTGATCAGTTCGTCGGCCGCCTTCACCGTCTGCCGGTAGCCGGTGAAGTACTCCGCCAACGGGACGACCCGCTCGCCGCGCCGCGACGCCAGCACGAGCGATGCGTCCAACGCGAGCAAAGCCGGCGGGGTGTCGCCGATCGGCGAGCCGGTGCCGAGGTTGCCGCCGATCGTCGCGCCGTTCCGGATCAACCGCGACGCGAACTGCGGGAAGAGCTGAGCCAGCAACGGCACCCGCCCGGCCAGCCGCCGCTCGATCTCTGTCAGCGTCAACGCCGCACCGAGCCGAACCTCCGAAGGTCCGAAGCTGAACTCGCGCAGTTCGGCCAGCCGATCGATCGCGATCGTGAGCGGCGGCCGCGAACCGAAGATGTTCACCTGCACACCGAGATCGGTCGACCCGGCAACGATCTGCGCGTCGGACCTCTCGGCCAGCAGATCGAGCACACCGTCCAGGGACGCGGGCCGGACGAACTCCGCCTCCCCGGACACGATCCCGGTGGTCGCGGGCGCGGGCGGCGGCGAGAGTCGACGTACCGCCAAGGCGTCGTTCTCCGTTGGATCTTCGAGCGCGTACGCCGCATCGCGGATCGGTCGGTAGCCGGTGCAGCGACACAGGTTGCCGCTCAGCGAGTGGAGGTCGAAGCCATTCGGGCCGTGTTCATGATCGCCCTCACCAGTTGAGCGACCGGACCGGTAGTACTCGGCGGCCATGCTGCAGACGAAGCCCGGCGTACAGAACCCGCACTGCGATCCACCGCGGATCGCCATCTCCTTCTGCACCGGATGGAGCGCCGCGGGTGAACCCAGGCCTTCGGACGTGATCAGCTCCTGACCGTCCAGCGATGCGATCGGCAGCAGGCACGCGTTCACCGCGGTCCACTCGGTCGGCGCGTCCGTACCAGGCCGGGCGACCAGCACCGAGCAGGCACCGCACTCGCCTTCCGCGCAGCCCTCCTTGGCGCCGGTCAGACCACGCTCCCGCAGCCAGTCCAGCACGGTGGTGTGGACGGATATGTCACCAAGGGCGGCGAGCTCACCGTTCACCGTCACGGCAGGGGCACGGAGTGCTTGAGTTGTCATCGGTTGCTGCTCCAACGGGTGCGGGCACTATGGATCGGGTTGGCGTCGGAGACGAAGTCGTCGAACCGGTAGCCGGCGATCTTCGCGATCTCGAGCAGAGCGGCGGCGAACTCCTGGTTCTCGCAGTTCCCCAGCCGCTCGCGACCCTGCTCGACGATCCGGTCGTACGACTCGGCATCGCGAACCGAGATCACCAGCGGGAACCCGAACCGCTCTTCGTACGACGACGTGATCGAGGCAAGCTCGTCGCGCTCGGGATCGCCGAGGAAGGTCAGCCCCTTGTCGGACTGGTCCCGCAGCGACGCCTCACCACTGAGGCCGTCGGCAACGAACTGCGAGCCGAGCTGCGGGTACGCCTGGATCAGTTCGCGCTGCTCCTCGCGGGATCCGGAGAACAGCGCCTCCTGGAACGACCGGCGCAGCGCGTGAGTATCGGCGTACGGGCGCATGTCCCAGGCCTGCTCGACCGCCCACCGCGGCCCCTGGAACAGACTGCCGAAGGTCTCGACGAACTCCTCGCGGCTCATCTTGTTCACCTGGTCCAGCCGGACAGAGTCACCAGGCTGCCCCGCCACTGCCGGGCCGAAGTTCTTGCCGACGTGGTGGAACAGGATGTTCAGGAAGATCGCGGTGAGGCTGCCGAGGGTGATGCCGCTGCCGAAGATGATCTCGGCCCAGTGCGGTACGGCTTGCGCGACCTGCGGCTGAGCGGTCACGTACATGGCCAGGCCGACGCTGGTCGCCACAATCACGACGTTGCGGTGGTCGTGGAAGTCGACCTTGGTCAGGGTTTGGAAGCCGACCACGGCCACGGTGGCGAACATCGCCAGCGCCGCGCCGCCCAGCACCGGGTGCGGTACGCCGGCCACGATCGCGCCGGCCTTGGGCAGCAGGCCGATCAGGATCATGATCGCGCCGGCCGTCGCGACCACCCAGCGGCTGCGGATCCGGGTCAGCCGGACCAGGCCGACGTTCTCGGCGAAGCAGGTGTACGGGAACGAGTTGAAGATGCCGCCGATCGTGGTGGCCAGACCGTCGGCCCGCAGTGCCCGGGCGATGTCCTCGCGGCCGATCCGCTTCTCGACGATCTCGCCGGTCGCGAAGACGTCACCGGTCGTCTCGACCGCGGTGATCAGCATGACCACGACCATCGAGATGATCGCCGCCACCGAGAACTTCGGCCAGCCGAAGTAGAACGGTGTCGTCACGCCGGCCCAGGCCGCGTCCCCGACCGCCCCGAAGTGCGCGTCGCCGAACGCCCAGGCCACCAGGGTCCCGACCACCAGGCCGATCAGTACGGCGATGGTCGCCATGAAGCCCTTGAAGACTCGCTGGATCAGCACGATCAAGGCCAGCGTCCCGAGTGCGTAGGCCATGTTCTTAGCGCTGGTCGGTGCGGCGTCGGGTCCGGCGCCACCGACCGCGTCCCCGGCAGCGACCGGAAGGAGAGCGAGTCCGATGATCGTGATCACCGAGCCGGTCACGACTGGCGGGAAGAACCGGATCAGCTTGCTGAAGAACGGCGCGATGAAGAAGGTGGCCAGACCGGCGACCAGTACGGCGCCGTAGATCACCAGCAGACCGTCCGTCCCGCCGCCCGCGGCCAGGCCGATCGCGATCATCGGCGACACCGCCGTGAACGTCACGCCCTGCAGCAGCGGCAGCCGTACGCCGACCTTCCAGAACCCGACGGACTGGATGATCGAGGCGATGCCGCAGGTGAACAGGTCGGCGTTGATCAGGTGGATGAGCTGCTCGGTGGTGAGGCCGATCGAGCTGGCGAGCAGGATCGGTACGATCACCGCTCCGGCGTAGAACGCCAGCACGTGCTGGGCGCCGTACACCGCCAACTTGCCGGGGGACAGCAGCTGGTCGACGGGGTGACGGCTGCTTTGCCGGCTACTGGGTCGCAGGACTGCCTTCATCGGGACACGCTCCTCGGGGTTTTGACCTGCACCCGAGCATCGGCTCACCGCGCCCCGGATTGCACCCGGTGAACCTCCGAAGATGAACCGTTCATGAATCCTTGAGTTGTGTGATCACACAATCAGAGCGATTTGAGTGCGAGGAACACGTCGACCCGGTCTTCTAGGCTCGACAGATCGCGACCGGTCAGTTGCTCAACGCGTTCGATCCGGTAGCGAACGGTGTTGACGTGCAGGTGCAGCGACTCCGCCGTACGCGTCCAGGAGCAGTCGCAGGCGAGGAACGCCTGCAGCGTGGCGAGCAGGTCGGCATGGGTACGCCGGTCGTTCTCGAGGACCGCTCCGAGGACACGGTTGGTGTAGGTACGCCGTACGTCGTCAGGCAGCGTGGCCAGCAGGAGCACGTGGGACGCGACCTCGTCGGAGGTGACCACCGACACCGGTGCGCGACCGGCGCTGGCTGCACGCTGGGCGAAGCGGGCCTCCTCTAGTGCGCCGGCGAGTGCGTCGACCGAGGTCTCCCCGCTGATTCCGACGGCAAGGCGCGCCCGGCCGAGCCCAGGACCTAGTCGGCCGAAGGCTCGGCGCAGGTGGTCGGGCAGTTGCGAGGTGTACGGCAGGAACGCGACCAGCAGCCCGTCGCGTCCGGGAGCGACGACGGCCGGGCCGACCGTCAGGGCGACGTCCTCGAGCAGGCTCAACGCGACCTCACTCGGTCCGTCGTCACGCAGCTCGGCGACTGCGACGACCATCGGCCGGTCCGAATGCGACCCGGCCTGCCGGAGCCGCGCCGCCACCTCGACCTGCGGCGCGCCGGACTCGACCAGCGCCATCGCATCCGCAACCAATGGGCGTAATGCTCGACGGCCCTCATCCCGGCGGGCGCGGTCCAGAGCGGCGATCGCGCAGAGTTCGTGCACCGCCTCCACGTGGTCCCGCGACCATTCGTTGTAGTCGCCCTCGATCACCAGGACCCACGCGGTGAGCCGGTTGCCCAGACCAGATCCGACCGGGAACAGGCTGTACGACGCGTCGTTCGCCACCGCCACAGCCGGCGTACGATCCGCGGTCAGGAACCGGCGAGTCACCGCGTCAGCGGCATCGGCGGCGAGCTCGCCCGGCCCGGGTACGACGTGCCGCCCGGTTGGAGTCAGTACACGACAGTCGTGCCCGATCTCCGCGGAGATTCGCGCCGCCAACTCGTCGAGACTGCGGCCCGCCGCGATCGACGACAACAGCTGCCGCTGGCGGACCAGGCTCGCCGAAAGCCGTGCTCCGGTCTCGGCCGATCCCGCCGCCGCGACGTACTCCGTCACATCGGCGAACGCGATCTCGATCGGTACTTCGATCAACGTGACCTCGTGGCGTCGGCAAGCCTCCAGCAGGTCCGTCGGCACGTCGCCCAACTGGGCCTTCCCGGCCAGGATCGTGGTCGCCCCGCGGCCCGCCATCGAGGCCACGAACACCTCACTGTCCATCGGTCGGCGGCGCCAGACCAGCCCGGTCAGGACGAGCTCCCCGCCGTTCAGGTAGCGGCCCGGGTCCAACAGGTCGGTGGTGACGAGTCGCCCGATCGGCCGGTCCAGCACTCCACCCGCGGAATGCAGCAACCGCAACCCCAGCTCGGGCGCGTCAAGCAGCTCGGCCAACAGCACGTCACACCTCCTCTGTTGGACGTTTAGAGGAACGTACAACGCGCGCGCCCCCGCGAGACAGCCCTCGCCGGACGCTTGACGTTCGCTCAATCCCGCGCCTATGGTCATTTCGCAGACCAGAAATAAAATTCCGCAATACGGAAACATGGGAGTTCGGATGAGTCACCAACTGCGGTACACGGTGAACTGTTCGCTGTTGTTCACCGAGTTGCCCCTGCTGGAGCGACCGGCCGCCGCTCGCCGGGCCGGATTCAGCGCGGTCGAGTTCTGGTGGCCGTTCGTCGAGGCCGTCCCGCCGGACCGGCAGGTCGACGCGTTCGTCAGCGCGATCACCGACGCCGGTGTCCAGCTGACCGGCCTCAACTTCTTCGCCGGCGACATGCCCGGCGGCGACCGCGGCCTGGTGTCCTGGCCGAAGCGGTCCAGCGAGTTCCGCGACAACGTCGACGTCACCGTCGGCATCGGCGAGCGACTCGGCACCAAGGGCTTCAATGCCCTCTACGGCAATCGGGTTGATGGCAGCAGCGAGCAGGAGCAGGACGACCTCGCGGTCGAGAACCTCGCCCTCGCCGCCCGGGCCGCCGCGCGGATCGACGCCACCGTCCTGGTCGAGCCGGTCAGCGGCGCCGATCGCTATCCGCTCAAGACCGCGGCCGACGCCCTCAGAGTGATCGATCGCGTCCAGGCGGCGCACGACGTACCGAACGTCGGACTGCTCGCCGATCTGTACCACCTCGCGGTCAACGGCGACGACGTGAACAAGGTGATCGCCGACAGCACCGACTGGGTCGCCCACGTGCAGATCGCCGACGCGCCGGGCCGCAACGAACCCGGCACCGGCACGCTCCCGCTCGACCAGCAGCTCACCGCCCTCGAGGCGAACGGCTACACCGGCTGGGTCGGGCTCGAGTACAAGCCGTCCACCACCTCAGACGCAAGCTTCGGCTGGCTCCCGTTCGAGCGCCGCTGATGACCTCAGGAGATCTGACATGACGAACATTGCCTTCATCGGCCTCGGCATCATGGGCAACCCGATGGCCGTCCACCTCGCCAACGCCGGCCACACCGTGGTCGGGCTGGATCGTTCGCCGGAGCGCGCCAAGGACCTGATCGCGGCCGGCGGTCGCGCCGCGGCCTCGCTGGCCGAAGCGGTCAAGGGCGCCGACGTGATCTGCGTGATGGTGCCCGACTCACCCGACGTCCAGGACGTGCTCGAGGGTGAGGACGGCGTCTTCCAGCTGGCTGAGACCGGCACGCTGATCATCGACTTCTCCAGCATCCGGCCCGACGTCACGCAGCAGCTCGCCGAGCAGGCCCGCGCCCTCGGCTTCCGGCTGCTCGACGCCCCGGTCTCCGGTGGCGAGGCCGGCGCCAAGAACGCCATCCTGTCGATCATGGTCGGCGGCTCGGCGGACGACTTCGCCGAGGCCAAGCCCCTGTTCGACGTGGTCGGCAAGACCGTGGTCCACGTCGGCCCGAGCGGTTCGGGGCAGACCGTCAAGGCGGCCAACCAGCTGATCGTGGCCGCGAACATCCAGGCCGTCTCCGAAGCCGTGATCTTCCTCGAGGCGTACGGCGTCGACACCAAGGCTGCTCTGGAGGTTCTGGGTGGCGGCTTGGCTGGTTCGACGGTGCTGAATCAGAAGAAGGAGAACATGCTGTCCCGCTCCTTCCAGCCCGGGTTCCGGATCGACCTGCACCACAAGGACATGGGCATCGTCACCGCGGCCGCGCGCGAGGCGGGTGTCGTCGTACCGCTCGGTGCTCTGGTGGCCCAGCTGGTCGCGTCCGCTCGGGCGAACGGTGACGGCGGTCTCGATCACTCGGCGCTTCTCCGCGGTGTTGAGCGTCTTTCCGGAAAGAAGGTCGACTGATGGCTCGGATGCGTGCGGTTGACGCCGCGGTTCTGATCTTGGAGAAGGAAGGGTCGACGCAGGCGTTCGGGTTGCCCGGTGCTGCGATCAACCCGTTCTATGCCGCGATGCGCGACCATGGCGGGATCAAGCACGTTCTCGCCCGCCACGTCGAGGCTGCCTCGCACATGGCCGAGGGGTACACCCGGGCGCGCGCCGGCAACATCGGCGTCTGCATCGGTACCTCGGGACCGGCCGGCACCGACATGATCACCGGCCTGTACTCCGCGGCCGCCGACTCGATCCCGATCCTCTGCATCACCGGCCAGGCGCCGGTCGCGAAGCTGCACAAAGAGGACTTCCAGGCCGTCGACATCTCGGCGATCGCCAAGCCGGTCGCGAAGTGGGCGGTGACCGTGATGGAGGCCGCGCAGGTTCCGGGCACCTTCCAGAAGGCGTTCCAGCTGATGCGTGAAGGCCGGCCGGGTCCCGTGCTGGTCGACCTGCCGCTCGACGTACAGCTCGCGCAGATCGACTTCGACATCGACACGTACGAGCCGCTTCCGGTCTCCAGCCCTGCTGCTACTCGGGGGCAGGCGGAGAAGGTGCTCCAGATGCTCGCGGATGCCGCGCAGCCGCTGATCGTCGCGGGCGGCGGTGTCGTCAACGCGGACGCGGCCGATCTGTTGGTCGAGTTCGCTGAGCTCACCGGGATTCCCGTCGTACCGACGCTGATGGGCTGGGGTGCGATCGGCGACGACCACCCGTTGAGCGCTGGGATGGTCGGGCTGCAGACCTCGCACCGCTACGGCAACGCGACGATGCTGGCTTCCGATCTGGTCCTTGGTATCGGCAACAGGTGGGCTAACCGGCATACCGGCGGTCTGGACGTTTATCGGGGTGACCGGAAGTTCATTCACGTGGACATCGAGCCGACGCAGATCGGGCGGGTGTTTGCGCCGGACTACGGAGTCGTGTCGGATGCTCGCGCCGCTCTGCAGATGTTTGTCGAGGTGGCGCGCGAATGGGCCGCGGCGGGCAAGCTTGCGGACCGGTCCGCGTGGGCCGAGGAGTGCCGAGAGCGTCGTACGGCGTTGCAGCGCAAGACCCACTTCGAGAACACGCCGATCAAGCCGCAGCGGGTCTACGAAGAGATGAACCGCGCCTTCGGGCCGGACGTCCGGTACGTGAGCACGATCGGGTTGTCGCAGATCCAGGCCGCGCAGATGCTGCACGTATATCGGCCGCGGCACTGGATCAACGCCGGCCAGGCCGGGCCGCTGGGCTGGACGGTGCCGGCGACGCTGGGGGTTGCGGTCGCTGATCCGGAGAGCACTGTGGTGGCGTTGTCGGGTGACTACGACTTCCAGTTCCTGATCGAGGAGCTGGCGGTCGGCGCGCAGTTCAACATCCCGTACATCCACGTGGTCGTGAACAACTCGTACCTCGGGCTGATCCGGCAGGCGCAGCGTGGCTTCGACATGGACTTCTGCGTGCAGCTGTCCTTCGAGAACATCAACAGCCCGGAGGTCAACGGATACGGCGTCGACCACGTGAAGGTCGTGGAAGGCCTTGGTTGTAAGGCCCTTCGCGTCTTCGAGCCGGACGGCATCCTGCCGGCCCTCGAGCAGGCCAAGAAACTGATGGTCGAACACCAGGTCCCGATCGTCGTCGAGATCATCCTCGAACGCGTCACCAACGTCTCCATGGGCGTCGAAATCGACAACATCATCGAATTCGAAGACCTGGCGATCTCCCCGGAAGACGCGCCGACAGCACTGGCGCTACTGGACTGATGGCTCTCACACTTCCCCCCCGAGCGGAGCGAGGGGCAGGTCTTCGGGTCGTTGTTGCCTCTGACAAATTCAAAGGAAGTTTGACCAGCGCGGAGGTGGCAGCCGCGGTCGGTGCCGGGGTACGACGAGTTTGCCCCGACGCGACCGTGGTCCCTGTACCGGTGGCCGACGGCGGCGACGGAACCCTCGCCGCCGCCGTCGGCGCCGGTTTCACCCTGGTCCCGATCGTTGCCTCAGGCCCCACCGGCTCGCGAGTGCACTCTGGATACGCGCGCCGAAACAACACAGCCGTTGTCGAGCTGGCGGACGTCTCCGGGCTCGTCCGCCTCCCGGAGGGGCGCCGGGCACCGATGACCGCGACCACCTACGGCACCGGCGAACTGATCGCAGCCGCAATCGACGCCGGCTGCACCCGCATCATCCTCGGCATCGGCGGCAGCGCCTCCACCGACGGCGGCACCGGCCTAATCCAAGCCCTCGCCGCGCCCCGCCCGTTCACGCATGTGGAGACAACCGCCGGGGTCGGGGAACAGGCTATTGCTTGTTCCCCGACCCCGGGAGTTGTCGCGGCGCGGCTGGAAGGGGTGGAGGTGGTGGTGGCTTGTGATGTGGATAATCCGTTGACCGGGCCTCGGGGTGCGGCGGCGGTGTACGGGCCGCAGAAGGGCGCCACGCCTGAGCAGGTCGTCGAGCTCGACGGCAGGCTGAGCGCGTGGGCCGACGAGGTCGCCGAGCACACCGGTCGGGATCTGCGGGACGTGCCGGGTGCCGGGGCAGCGGGTGGGGTCGGGTTCGCGGCCCTCGCACTCCTCGGCGCAGAGCTGCGACCGGGTATCGAACTGGTCCTGGAGATGGTCGGCTTCGAGCAGCAGTTAGCCGGCGCCGACCTCGTCATCACCGGCGAAGGCGCCCTCGACGAACAAACGCTGCACGGCAAAGCCGTAGCCGGCGTGGCCGCCGCGGGCACCGGGATACCGGTGGTTGCTGTGTGTGGGGTTAATCGGCTCGAGGCTCACCAGTTGCAGGACGCCGGTGTGCGGGCGGCGTACGCGCTGACCGATCTGGAGCCAGACGTGCAGCGGTGTATCGCGGAGCCGGAGCCGTTGCTTGAGCGGCTTGGCGAACGGATCGCGATCGAGCACCTTACGATGACACGAAGGGAGAGAGGCGGCGGATGAGTCTTCTGGATCTCGTGATTCGGGCCCGGCGAGTCGTGCGGGCCACGGGTGAGCAGCCGGGCGCGGTCGGCATCCGTGACGGACGGATCGTCGCAATCTCGCCGTACGACGCCGATCTCGACGCCTCGACGGAGCTGCGCCTCGGCGACGACGAAGTACTGCTGCCAGGCCTCGTCGACTCCCACGTGCACGTCAACGACCCCGGGCGTACCGACTGGGAAGGCTTCACCTCCGCGACCAAGGCGGCGGCCCGCGGTGGCGTCACGACGATCATCGACATGCCGCTCAACAGCATCCCGCCGACGTGCGACGTGCCGGCGCTCGCCCTCAAGCGGAAGACTGCCGAGACCCAGGCGTACGTCGATGTCGGGTTCTGGGGCGGCGCGATCCCGGGCAACGTTGCCGACCTGCGCCCGCTCCACGACGCCGGCGTGTTCGGCTACAAATGCTTCCTGCTGCACTCCGGCGTCGACGAGTTCCCGCCACTGGACGCGCAGCAGGTCGAGGCCGCGATGCGCGAGATCAGCACCTTCGACGGACTGCTGATCGTGCACGCCGAGGACGCCCACCGCATCGACGAAGCCACGCCGCCGAACGGCGCGAGCTACCTCGACTTCCTCAACTCCCGCCCCCGCGCAGCCGAGAACGAGGCCGTTGCCGGAGTCATCGACCTGGCTCGCGAGACGGGCTGTCGTGTCCACATCCTGCACGTCTCGAGCGCCGACGTCCTCCCGCTGATCGCCAAGGCCCGCAACGACGGCGTACGGATCACCGCGGAGACTTGCCCGCACTACCTGACCTTCAACGCCGAGGACATTCCCGACGGCGCCACGCAGTACAAGTGCTGCCCGCCGATCCGCGAGGCCGCCAACCGCGAGCTGCTCTGGGGCGGACTGCGCGACGGCACCATCAACCTGGTCGTCTCCGACCATTCACCGTCGACGATCGACCTCAAGCACCTCGACACCGGCGACTTCGGCACCGCGTGGGGCGGCATCGCGTCCCTCCAGCTCGGCCTGCCCGCCGTCTGGACCGAGGCCCGCCGCCGCGGCTTCACGCTGACCGACGTCGTCCGCTGGATGTCCACGGCGCCCGCGGCGCAGACCGGCCTGCGGACCAAGGGCCAGATCGAGATCGGGTACGACGCCGACCTCTGCGTACTCGCCCCCGACGAGACCTTCACCGTCGATGCGAACCAACTCCAGCACAAGAACGCCATCACGCCGTACGACGGACGCACGCTCGCCGGCGTAGTCCGCAGTACCTGGCTCCGTGGCGAACCCGTCGACATCGAGGCCGGCCCCCGTGGCCGCCTGCTGACCCGAGGAGAACAACGATGAGCTACTACTCCCCGAAGGGAGGACTGCCGGCGCAGACCGACCTCACCACCGACCGCGCGGTCTTCACCGAGGCGTACGCCGTCCTCCCGCGCGGCACGATGCGCGACATCACCACCAGTCGGCTGCCGTTCTGGGACGACACGCGGTTGTGGGTGATCGCGCGGCCGCTGTCCGGGTTCGCCGAGACGTTCTCGCAGTACATCGTCGAGGTCGGGCCTGGTGGTGGGAGCGACAAGCCGGAGACCGATCCGGCCGCCGAGGCCGTGCTGTTTGTTGTCGCAGGCAACCTTGTGCTGACGGTCGCAGGCGAGAAGCACGCGCTGGCGCCGGGCGGGTACGCGTACCTGCCGCCGGGTGGCGACTGGACGCTGCGGAACACGAGCGACGCGGTCGCGACGTTCCACCTGGTCCGGAAGGCGTATGAGCGGATCGACGGGATCGACGTACCGCCGGCGCTCGTCACCAACGAGGCGGACGTCGAGGGCATCGCGATGCCGGACACCGACGGCCGGTGGAAGACGCAGCGATTCATGGATCCGGACGACGTCCGGCACGACATGCACGTGAACATCGTCAGCTTCGAGCCCGGCGGCGTGATCCCGTTCCCGGAGACGCATGTGATGGAGCACGGGCTGTACGTGCTCGAGGGCAAGGCCGTCTACCTGCTGAACAAGGACTGGGTCGAGGTGCAGGAGGGCGACTTCATGTGGCTCCGCGCGTTCTGCCCGCAGGCCTGCTACGCCGGCGGTCCGGGCCGATTCCGCTACTTGCTCTACAAGGACGTCAACCGCCACCCGAAACTGACCGTTTAGTCAGTGATCTGTACAGGGCGTTGCGGTGGGGGCAGCGGGTCGGTGACCAGCCGGGCGTGCCGCTCGACGTCGTACCGGGTGCCGTCGTAAGCGAGGCGTTGGCGCTCGAGGCCCTCGGAGAGGAAGCCCGCGCCGGCGGCGACCGCGCAGGAAGCCGGGTTGTTCAGGCGGTGGCCGAGCTCGAGGCGGTAGAGGCCGGCCTCGTGGTGGGCCCAGCGGGCGAGGGCGCGGAGTGCGTCTCGGGCGACGCCGCGGCCGCGGACCTCGGCGAGGGTCCAGTACCAGGTCCAGCCCACCTGGTGCCGGTCGATGTTGGTCACGGCGACGCACCCGATCGGGTGATCGTCGGCGTCCGCGACGGCGTACACGTGTCCGTTGTCCAGGTCCGCGACCCGCCCGATCCAGTCGACGGCGGACGCCCGGTCCACGATCCCGCCCTGATAGACCATCTCGGGATCGGCATGCGCCGCCGCCAGCCGCAAGGCATCAGCCGTCCGCCATCGCCGCAGCCCCAGCTCCCCGAGCGCGTATCCCATCCATCGAATCTACCCCCGCCCCGCCTCCCGCAATCCGCCCCTCGGCGCGTTCCCGCCCTCCCTGACCGGCTGCGGACGTGTCTGAACCGTCGGACACGTCCTGGGAGAGGATAGGGCGCATGGGATATCTGGATTTCAGGGATCAGGTTGTGGCCGTGACCGGGGCGAGTAGTGGGATCGGGGCTGCGGCCGCGGTCGGGTTTGCGGAGGCCGGGGCGACGGTGGCGCTGCACTACCACCGCAACGAGGAGGGAGCGCGGCACACCGTCGGCGCGGTGCAGACGGCCGGCGGTACGGCGTCTTTGCACCAAGCGGACCTCGCCGACCCGAAGTCGGCGGACGCGTTCGTCGACGAGGTACTCGCGGAGCACGGGCGGATCGACGTACTCGTGAACAACGCCGGCGACCTGGTCCACCGGTCCGCGATCGCCGACGTACCGGATGAGGAGTTCCACCGGATCCTGGACGTCAACCTGACGTCGGTGTTCGCGCTCTCCCGGCGGATCGTGCCGGTGTTCCGGGCGCAGGGCGGCGGCTCGATCATCAACGTCACGTCGATCGCCGGGCGGACCGGTGGCGCCGGTGGATCGGTGGTGTACGCGACCAGCAAGGGCGCGGTCAGCACGTTCACCCGCGGTCTGGCCAAGGAGCTCGCCCCGGACGGCATCCGGGTGAACGCGATCGCGCCAGGCGTGATCAAGACCCCGTTCCACGACCGCCACACCGGCGACGCGCAGATGCAGGCCATGCTCGCGACCATCCCGATGGGCCGCACCGGTACGCCGCACGAGTGCGTGGGAACCATCCTGTTTCTCGCCTCCGAGCGGATGGCGTCGTACGTCACCGGTCAGATCATCGAGATCAACGGCGGCCAGTTGATGCCGTAGGCAACCTTCTGCGCTCGGAGCCGATTGCCAGGAATCCCCAACGGTACAACCAGTCTGGCTGGCTAACTTCGTGGTTGTCGCAAGCAGTTGACCGCGGCAACAACCAACACGAAGGAGAACCTCATGAGCCTCAAGAAGGTCGCCGTCCTGAAGCCGAAGGCCCCCAAGGCGCCGAAGCACCCCAAGAAGCCTGCCAAGAAGCTCCCGCCGCGCCGCCGGCCGATCGGCCGTTGATCCAGTCCTGACAGTGGGGCCCGCATCCGTGCGGGCCCCACGTCCTTGTGGAGGCGGCATGACCATTCGGCAGGCGTTCGCGCGATTCTGGCCGCTGACCCGTGGGGATCGGCGGTGGTATGTCCTGGTCTGCGTCTGTGTGATCGCCGCGGCGGTGTGCGAGACCGTCGCGATCCTGCTCTTCGGCCACCTGACCGACCACGCGCTGGAGCAGGGCTCGCTCGCGGCGTTCTGGCATCCGGCGACCGCCTGGCTGGGGGTCGCGATCCTTGGCGCGATCATCGGCTACCTCGGCAACTCGCTCGCGTTCTGGAGCGGCGAGCGGTTCGTACGGCGACTTCGCGCGCACGTATTCGGGCATGTTCAGGAACTGCCGCCGGACTTCTTCCAGCGCCATCGTCGCGGCGACCTGGTCGAGCGGCTCAGCGGTGACGTCGAGGCGATCGAGCAGCTGGTCGTGTCCTCGGCGATCGGCGTGGTCTCGGCGGTGTTCCGCATCGTGCTGTTCTCGGCCGCAGCGATCTGGCTGTGCTGGGATCTCGCTCTCGTCACCTTCGCGTTGGCGCCGCTGCTCTGGCTCGCGGCGAAGATCTTCACCGGTCCGATCAGGCGATTCGCCCGCTCCGAGCGGGTCGCCGATGGCGCGATCACCTCGGTGCTGGAGGAGTCGCTCGGCACGATCGAACTGACGCAGGCGTACAACCGGAAGCCGGCCGAAGAGACCCGGCTGGATCGTGAGGCTGGCGCCTGGATGCGCGCCTCGGTGAGCGGCGCACGGCGGAGCGAACTCTACGAGCAGGTGGTCGAGGTCCTCGAAACTCTGTGCGTACTCGGAGTGATCGGCCTCGGCGTCTGGGAGATCTCGCAGGGCCGGATGACGCTCGGCGCGCTGCTGTCGTTCGCCGCGTTCCTCGGCTATCTGTACCCGCCACTCCGCAGCCTCGGCGAGCTCAACCTGACCGCCACCGCCGCGACCGCGGCCACCGAACGCCTTGCCGAGATCCTCTCCGCGGCCCCGTCCGTCACCGATCCAGAGCACCCAGTCGAACTCGAGCACGTACGTGGCCGTGTCGAGTTCGACCGGGTCGGATTCCACTACCCCGGCGCCGGTACGCCGGCTTTGACCGGGTTCGACCTGACCGTCGAGCCCGGGGAGTTCGTCGTACTCACAGGTCCGAGCGGCGTCGGCAAGTCGACGATCGCGAAGCTCCTGCTCCGGTTCTACGACCCGACCTCGGGCCAGGTCCGGCTGGACGGCGTACCGCTGTCTTCATTTGCGGTACGGCGTCTGCGCGAGAGCATCACGTTGCTCCCGCAGCAGACGCTCGTCCTCCGTGACACCATCCGGGCGAACGTCGCGTACGGCCGCCCCGACGCCACCGATGAGGAGGTCGTCGAGGCGGCCCGATCAGCCGCCGCTGATGAATTCATCACCACGCTGCCGGAAGGCTACGACACGGTCCTCGACCCGTCGATGCTGTCAGGCGGCCAACTCAAACGTCTGACCTTCGCCCGTGCTCTTCTCCGCGACACCCCGGTCCTCGTCCTCGACGAACCGACCGCCGGCCTCGATGCCGCCTCAGCCCACCAGATCATCACCCCACTCCGAGCCCTCGCCCGCAACCGCACCACGATCCTGATCACCCACGATCTGTCGCTCGCGCAGTACGCCGACCGCGTCGTCGCGCTCAGCGGGACAGGGTCCGGAAGCGATGCGCCGAGAGTGGGAGGAAGACTGCTGTCAGCAGCAAGGGAGCTATGACGGCAGCGAGCCCGGCGTGCGTGCCGATCCAAGTGGCCGTGGCTGAGGGATCGGGGTTGCCGAAGAGGGCTCGGGACGCGGTCGCGGTGGACGACAGCGGGTTCCATTGGGCGATCGTCCCGAGCCAGTCCGGCATCGTCGAGGTGGCGACGAACGTGCTGGACAGGAACCCGATCGGCCAGACCAGCACCTGCACCATCGTCACGCTCTGCGCGTTCTTCACCGTCAGTCCGATGAAGATCCCGACCCACAACAACGCGAATCGCAGCAGCAACAGCAACCCGAACGCGGCCAACGCCGACGGCAACCCTTCGTGCCACCGCCAGCCAAGGGCGAGCCCGGTCGCGACCAGCACGACCAGCGTCACCACCGAGTCGAGCATGTCCGCGATGCACCGCCCGAGCACCACCGCCGTCGAACTCATCGGCAGCGACCGGAACCGGTCCGTCACGCCCTTCGACACATCGGTGGCGACCGCAGTCATCGTGCCCTCGAGCCCGAACAGCATCGCCAGCGCAAAGATCCCCGGGACTAGCAGCTCGTAGTACGACGAACCGTCCGGGAACTCCATCGCCCCGCCCAGCAGTCCGCCGAACATCAGCAGCATCAGCACCGGGAAGAACCAGGTGAAGATCACCAGCCCCGGTTGGTTCCGCCAATGCGTCAACGTCCGCCGCGCGATCGTCCAGCCGTCCGCCAGCGCCCATCCGAGGCCGGTCATGCGGCCGCTCCCGTCAGGTGCAGGAACACTTCGTCCAGCGTCGGCCGCCGCAAGGTGATGTCCTCCGGCTCGATCTTTGCCTCATGCAACGAGTTCGCCATCACCACCAGGGCCTTCGTCCGATCCTTCACCGGAACGCTCACCCGTACGTCTTCCACCCGGATCTCCCCGTCCGCCAGCGGTCCGGCCAACTCGACGACCCGCGGTACGTCGGCGGGATCCGCGAGTACCAGGTCGAGCCAGTCCGATCCCAGTTGTGTCTTCAGCTCATCAGGGGTGCCCTCGGCAACGACCTTGCCTGCCTTCAGCATCGAGATCCGGTTCGCCAGTTGGTCCGCCTCCTCCAGGTACTGCGTCGTCAGCAACACCGTCGTACCGCCGTCGACGAGTTGCCGTACGGCGGACCAGACCTCGATCCGCCCGGCCGGATCGAGGCCGGTCGTCGGCTCGTCCACGAAGAGCACGCGTGGCGCGACGATCAGGCTCGCCGCGAGGTCGAGCCGCCGCCGCATGCCGCCGGAGTACTTGCTCACCGCCTGATTGGCCGCCTCCGTCAGGCTGAAGCGTTCCAGGAGTTCGTCTGCCCGGCTCTTGTGATTCTTCAGATGATTGAGCCGCCCGAACATCACCAGGTTCTGCCGGCCCGTGAGTAGCTCGTCCACGGCGGCGTACTGCCCGACCAGACCGATCCGCCGCCGCACCTCCGCTCCTTGCCGGCGGACGTCGTACCCCGCGATCGTCGCCGTACCGGAATCCATCTCCAGCAGCGTGGACAGGATCCGCACCGCCGTCGTCTTGCCGGCGCCGTTCGGGCCGAGCAGGCCCGTCACAGTGCCGGCCGTGACCTCCAGGTCGAAGCCGTTCAGCCCCGCCCCATCCGTGCCGCCCTGGTAGTTCTTCCGTACGCCGACGGCCTCGATCACTCGTTCCGTAGTCACTTCCCACCTCTCGGGTCGTTGAGCCGTAGAGTGTACCGTACATTGTACGGCTCAGGTACGATGCCTTCAACGACGAGTGGTGGAAGAAGGTTCCGGTGGCGGGAAGGAAGGCGGCTGCGCCCGATCCGGCGCGCAGTCTGGCGCTGCTCTGGGGGAGTCACGCCAAACCCGGCCGCTCCGGCCTGACCGTGCGCGCGATCGTCGACGCCGCGGTCGAGCTCGCCGACACCGACGGCCTCGAGGCGCTCTCGATGCGGATGGTCGCCGAGCGCCTGAAGGTCGGCACGATGTCGCTCTATACGCACGTCCCCGGCAAGGGCGAGCTCACCGACCTGATGTTCGACCGCGTGTACGGCGACCTGTACGCGGACCCGGACGAGCCGTCGAAGCAGCCCGGCGGCTGGCGGGGCGCGCTCGAATTCATTGCCCAGCGCAACTGGGAGGTGCTGACCGCGCATCCGTGGATCCACGAGGTCCCGGCCGCCCGGAACGCGCTCGGGCCGAACATCACGCTCAAGTACGAAGCTGAGCTACGTCCCCTGGACGGCCTCGGGCTGAGTGATGTCGAGATGGACTCGGTGCTCGCTCTGGTCCTTACGCATGTCCTGGGCACTGCACGCGCGGCGGCCGAACAGCTCCGCTCGCAGCGCGAGTCAGGGCTGTCCGATCAGGAGTGGTGGACGGGTATCTCCCCGACCCTGGCCTCCGTGATGGCAGGCGCGGCCGACCGCTTCCGCCTGGCCGGCCGCGTCGGCACGTCAGTCGGCGAGCACTTCCAGTCCGCGATGGACCCGGGTCACGCCCTGAGCTTCGGCCTGACCCGGATCCTCGACGGCGTCGGCCTGCTCATCGCGGAGCGATCAGCCGTTGAGTAGATCCTCGAACGGGGTCGGGTTGGCGAACGGGTCCGCCTGGGTCGGAGTCTCGTGCTGGAGGGCGGCGACGAGTTCGCCGGCCGCCTGGGTGATGCGGGGGCGGAGGCTCGCGGCGTTCGGGCCCCAGTCGGTCGAGGCGGCGTACACCCCGGTCGGGACCGGCAGCGCCTTCAGGTAGGCGAACAGCGGGCGGAGGGCGAAGTCCAGGACCAGCGAGTGCCGCTCGGTGCCACCCGTCGCGGCCAGCAGGACCGGCTTGCCGGCGAGCGCCTTGTCGTCGAGTACGTCGAAGAACATCTTGAACAGACCGGAGTACGACGCACTGAACGTCGGGCTGACCACGATCAGAGCGTCCGCCGCGGTCACCGTCTCGAGGACCTCGCGGAGCTCGGCCGACGGGAATCCGGTGAGCAGGTTGTTGGTCAGGTCGTGGGCGTAATCGCGGACCTCGATCGTCTCGACGCGGGAGGTGATCCCGCGGCCGGACAACTCATCCGCGGCTGCGGCCGACAATTGGTCGGCGAGCAGCCGGGACGACGAAGGTGTCGTCAGCCCGGCTGTCACCACGGCAATCAGTTTGTCGTTCATTCGATCGTCTCCAGCTCGCGCGCCCGCTCAGCCGCGGCCTTCAGTGAAGCATGCGTCGGCGCGTCCGGTACGTGTGCCGGCTTCAGTGCCGCGAACTCCTTCCGCAGTACCGGAACGACCTCTTCGCCGAGGATGTCCAGCTGCTCCAGCACGGTCTTCAACGGCAACCCGGCGTGGTCCATCAGGAACAACTGCCGCTGGTAGTCACCGAAGTGCTCCCGGAACGACAGGGTCCGCTCGATCACCTGCTGCGGGCTACCGACCGTCAACGGCGTCTCGCGGCTGAAGTCCTCCAGCGACGGACCGTGCCCGTAGACCGGCGCGTTGTCGAAGTACGGCCGAAACTCGCGGACGGCGTCCTGCGAGTTCTTCCGCATGAAGATCTGACCGCCGAGCCCGACGATCGCCTGGTCGGCGGCGCCGTGCCCGTAGTGCTCGAAGCGCCGGCGGTACAGCTCGATCATCTGCTTGGTGTGCGAGATCGGCCAGAAGATGTTGTTGTGGAAGAACCCGTCACCGTAGTACGCCGCCTGCTCGGCGATCTCGGGTGACCGGATCGAGCCGTGCCAGACGAACGGCGGTACGTCGTCGAGCGGCCTCGGGGTCGACGTGAACCCCTGCAGCGGCGTACGGAACTTGCCTTCCCAGTCGACGACATCCTCACGCCAGAGCCGACGGAGCAACGCGTAGTTCTCGACGGCGAGCGCGATTCCGTTGCGAATGTCCTGCCCGAACCACGGATACACCGGACCGGTGTTGCCGCGCCCCATCATCAGGTCCACCCGGCCGTCGGCCAGGTGCTGCAGCATCGCGTAGTCCTCAGCGATCTTCACCGGGTCGTTGGTCGTGATCAGCGTCGTAGAGGTGGACAGGATGATCTTCGACGTCTGCGCCGCGATGAACCCGAGCTGGGTCGTCGGCGAGGACGGCACGAACGGCGGGTTGTGATGCTCGCCCTGCGCGAACACGTCCAGCCCGACCTCCTCGGCCTTGAGCGCAATAGCCACCATCGACTTGATCCGCTCACCCTCACTGACCGTCGTCCCGGTCGTCGGGTTCTCGGTCACGTCACCCACGGTGAACACACCGAACTGCATCCGTCCTCCTCGCCTAAGTAGTTCACTATTAAACTACACAACGCGCGCCCCTGGCGAGTCATTCCGGGCGGACGTGAGCCACTCATCAAACAGCCGCGCCGATCCCGTTGCACGCTCAGCGTGCAGGATCGGCGCGGCTTTCAGTGAGTTTGGTGAGTGCCTGCGGTCCGGCTCAGGCTGCGTCGAGTACGGCGACCTGGTCGGGGGTCAGTTGCAGGTCCACGGCGGAGTACGAGTCGCGGATGGTTTCCGGGCGGCTGGAGCCGGGGATCGGGATGACGACCGGGGACTTGGCGAGCATCCAGGCGAGGGTGAGTTTCTGGGGGCTGACGCCTAGCTCGGCCGCGAGGGTGTGGAAGGCGGGGTGCTTGGCGCCGAGGTCGCCGGCGCGGGAGATGCCGCCGAGTGGGGACCACGGGAGGAACGCGATGCCGCGCTCGTCGCAGAGGTCGAGCTCGTCCTCGCTGGACCGGAAGGCCGGGGAGAACTGGTTCTGCACCGAGACCAGCCGGTCGCCGAGGATCTCGTTGGCCTGCTCGATCTGGGCAACGTTCGCGTTGGAGATACCGGCCATCCGGATCTTGCCGGCGTCGAGGAGGTCGCGGATGGCGCCGATGGAGTCCGCGTACGGCGTCTTCGGGTCGGGCCGGTGGAACTGGTACAGCCCGATCGCCTCCACTCCGAGCCGCTTCAGCGAGGCCTCGGCCGCCTCCGCGATGTGCTTGGGCGAACCGTCCAGCGTCCAGCTTCCGTCGCCCGGACGGAGGTGGCCGCCCTTGGTGGCGACGAGCACGTTCGAGGTGTCACCGCCGTACGACGCCAGCGCCTTGGCGATCAGGCTCTCGTTGTGGCCGTCGTCGGTCGCGGTCAGGTGGTACGCGTCGGCCGTGTCGATCAGCGTGATCCCGGCGTCCAGCGCGGCGTGGATGGTCGCGATCGAGCGGGCTTCGTCGGGCCGCCCCTCGATCGACATCGGCATCCCGCCGAGTCCGATCGCGGATACCTCGACGTCACCGATCCGGCGGGTCTTGTTCGTGTCAGTTGCCATACATCCAACGTCCCGCGCCCGTGGCGACAATTCCAACAGGAATATCCGCACACAGTGAGTACTGCGACTGCTTAATCAGCCCGGCAGGTCGAGGCGCTGCGTGCCGACCACCGCGAGGAGTTGGAGCGCCTCTTCCGACGGAGAGCCGGGGGTTGCGGTGTAGATGATGACCTGTTGGTCGCGGTCCGGGATCGCGAGGGCGTCGCAGTTCACCGTGACCAGGCCGACGAGCGGGTGCTGGAAGGACTTGCACAGGGTCGGTTCGGCGGCGATCTCGCGGGCTTCCCAGAGTTGGGTGAATTCGGGGCTGCCGGCCAGCAAGTCCGAGACCAGTTCGCGGAGTTCGGGATCGTCCGGGTAGCGCGCCACGGTCGATCGCAGGTGGTTGACCGAGCTGCGGGCGAAGCGCTCGGCATCCGCGACGGAGTACACGTGGCCGACATCGCCGGTCAGGAACGCCCGTCGGATCAGGTTCCGGTCGCGCCGGGAGCGGACCGAGAAGTCCTCCATCAGCGCGGTGGCCAGATGGTTCCAGGCGATCACTTCGTACGACGCCGACAGGACGACCGCGGCCGCGTTCGGCAACCGGTCGAGGAGATCGAGGATGCTCTGCCGGACCTCACGTGGCGGTCCGACCGGTCGCACCGGTGGTACGCCGGCCAGGTGGTGGAGATAGTTGCGCTCGGCATCGTTCATCCGGAGTGCCCGGGACAGTCCGGCCAGCACCTCGCTCGACGGATGCGGCGCACGCGCCTGTTCGAGTCGCGTGTAGTACTCGGTGGAGATGTACGCCAGCTGAGCCACTTCCTCCCTGCGGAGTCCCGGCGTACGGCGTCGTCGACCGGCGGGCAGGCCGACGTCCGACGGGTTCACCCGCTCCCGTCGGCTGCGCAGGAATGCCGCCAGCTCTCCTTTGTCCACGTCATCCAGTCTGCCTCGCCGCTGCGGTTTAGCCAGGTACTACTGGTGTCTGGTTACTCGCACCCGCGGCGCACAGGCTCGATGCCATGGACAAACTGCTCGAAAACAAAGTGATCTTCATCGCCGGGGCCGGTCGCGGGATCGGTGCCGCGGCTGCTCGACTGTTCGCCGCCGAGGGCGCTCAAGTGATGCTCGCGTCCCGGACCGAGACCGAGATCGCCGCTGTCGCGAAGGAGCTCGACGCGGCCTATACAGTCTGCGACCTGGCGGACCCCGACTCTGTCCGCGCCGCGGTCGATCAGACAGTAACGGAGTATGGACGCCTGGACGCCGCCTTCAACAACGGCGCCATCGGTCAGCCACCAGGCCCGATGGACGGGCTCAGCCAGGAGGACTTCGACCAGGTGTACGCCGTGAACCTGCGCGGAGTGTGGTCCGCGATCGTGGCCGAGGTCGGCGCGATCCGGGCCACCGCCGGCCACGGCAGCATCGTCAACACCTCCAGCGTCGGCAGCTTCGCCGGCAATCCCGCGCTTCCGGCGTACGGCGCGATGAAGCGGGCCGTGAACAGTCTGACGGAGTCGGCCGCGATCACGTACGGCCCCGAGAACATCCGGGTCAACGGGATCGCGCCCGGCACCACGATGACCGAGATGCTGCAGGACTGGGACCGCGCGACGCCAGGTGTGATTGACGCGCTGAACGCCCGGACCCCGCTCGGCCGCGGCGCGGATCCGAGCGAGGTTGCCCAGGCCGTCGCCTGGCTGCTCAGCGACCGGGCGTCGTACGTGACCGGTGCTGTACTACGCGTCGACGGCGGCCTGGGCGTTTAGTCAGGCGGAATGGACGTGCGGGCGGCGGTCCTCGACGACGTACGTCGCTCGCGTGCTGACCGAGGCATTGGGCGTCTCGACGAACGGTACGACGCGGAAGTCCGAGCGCCACTGCTTCTGGTCGACGGTGACCCGGACGTACCCGCGCTGGGAGTTGAAGAACTTCAGGTGCGGGTTTGCCTCGAGGAACTGCTGGCCCTGGTCGGTCATGTCGGCGCCGTTGCCGCCGCTGGTGATCGACGTACCGACGAATTCGGTGCCGACCGTGGCCGAGTCCGGGTTCGCGAAGTCGCGCTTGAGTTCGAGGGCGTAGTTCTGGTGCCGGTCGCCGGTGATGACGACCAGGTTGCGGACGCCGCTGTCCTGCGCGGCCGCGAGCACCTTGTTGCGCTCGGCAACATAACCGTCCCACGGGTCCAGCCAGACGTGAGTCTCCGGACCGGGCGTCCAGTCGGTCTGGCCCATCGGGGTCTGGTTGCCGATCACCTGCCAGCGGGCCTTCGACTGACGGAACCCGTCCAGCAGCCAGGCGCGCTGCTTGCCGCCGAGCATCGTGTTGTCCGGGTTGAACCGGTCGTCACAGCTGGACGAGTCACCGTCGCCGCACGGCTGGTCGCTGCGGTACTGGCGTGTGTCGAGAATGGTGAAGTCCGCCAGCCGGCCGTACGGGAGCCGGCGGTGGTACCGGATGTCCGGACCGGACGGCATCTGCGCGTGCCGCACCGGCAGGTTCTCGTACATCGCCTGGAACGCGTCGGCCCGGCGAGCGCGGAACACCGCCGGGTCCTGGTCCGGCTCCGTGTCGGTCTGAGAGATGTCGCCGGCCCAGTTGTTCTCCACCTCGTGGTCGTCGAAGGTGTGGATCCACGCGTGCGCGGCGTGCGCGGCCTGCAGTGGCACCTCGGTCTTGTAGAGCGAGTACTGCAGCCGGTACCGCGCCAGGTCGAACGTCTCGGTGTGGAACCGCGGGTCGGTCGTCACGCCACGCTTGTTCGTCTTGACGCCGGACTCGTAGATGTAGTCGCCGAGGTGGACGACGAGATCCAGGTCCTCCTGAGCCATGTGGTCGTACGCGGTGAAGTACCCGTCCTGCCAGGCGTTGCAGGACGCGAAGGCGAACCGCAGGTCGCGCGGCGTGGTCAGCGGGTGCGGCGTGGTCCGGGTCCGGCCGGTCGGCGAAACCTCGCGGCCGGTGCGGAAGCGGTAGTAGTACACCTGGTCAGGCAGCAGGCCGTGGACCTCCGGGTGGACCGAGTGGCCGAGCTCTGGTGTCGCGATAACGCTGGACCGGCGGACGATGTGCCGGAAGTTCTCGTCGTGGGCGACCTCGTACTCGACCCGGACCGGCCGGGCGGGCATCCCGCCCTTCCCGTCGACGGCGTACGGATCGGGCGCGAGCCGGGTCCACAGGACAACACCGTCGTACTGCGGATCGCCCGAAGCGACCCCGAGCGTGAACGGGTTGCCGGTGCCGGACGGGGCGGCGTACGTGGTCGAGGCATCCCAGACCCCGGTGCCGAGCAGTACGGCGGCGGAGCCCGCACCCCCGTATCCGAGGAAGCGGCGGCGGGAGACGGACATGGTTCCTCCAGATGAAGGGCGGTCAGGTGGGGGAAAGCGCTGTCAGTGTTCAGTTGTGACTTGGCTAGGAGGTTAACTAGTCTGACCGGGAAATTAACAGCAATCAACGGTACGACGATGGTTTCGCTACGCTGACCCGATTGCTAGCTACTCGGGGAGCTGACTGATGGCCTACGAACCGTGCCGCTACGCCCAGCGCTGGCCGGACCTGTTCGAACCGCTCGACGACGACCAGAAACAGCGGGTCAGCGACGCGCTGTCGAACAACCGGCTCGAAGGTTGGGAACCACAACGCGACGACGTCGCCGACCTGGTCGACCGTGAGCTCGGCCGGATCGACACCGCGGAGTACATCCGCCGGACGATGGCGAAGGTGACCGGCGGCGGCCCGGTGTGACCGAGGAGGTCTCCCCGGAGAAGCAACGCTGGAACGCGTACTTCTGGGAGCCCGGCGGCTGCCTGCGGAACAAGCTCGGCATCAAGAACCCGTTCGAGCTGCCCGTCGCCGAGTATCGGTTGCGGGCGGTCCGGCAGGGCGAGATCGATCGCGGTGAGGTCGACATCCCGCGCACCTACGACAAGGCGCACCTGCAGGCGATCCACAAGCACATGTTCCAGGACGTGTACGACTGGGCCGGGCAGTTCCGCGACGTCGACATCTCCAAGCGGGGCAACCCGTTCGTGCCGGCCGAGCTGCTGGACAAATGGACCGGCAAGGTCGCCGCGAAGATCAACGACAAGGACTGGTCGACGATGTCGCGGGAGGAGTTCGTCGAGGGCATGGCGGAGGTCTACAGCTACCAGAACCTCACCCATCCGTTCCGCGAGGGCAACGGTGCTTCCGCCAAGGTGTTCATCAGTCACGTGTCCGAGATGTCGCCGTACCGGCTCGACTTCGACCGCGTGGAGAAGGACGAGTGGAACGAGGCGTCGAGCGCGTCATACCCAGAGGATCTGGAGAAGAGCACCGATCCGGACCCGAGCAAGATGTACGCCGTCTTCGACAAGCTCACCGTCGAGCGGGGCTCGGTACTGCGGCCCGACTCGGAGCTGGCGGCAGCGCTGCACCTGCAGAACTCGACGTACGCCGGCGTGGACGTCGACGGACCGAACGGCGACGCGGGAATGGGCGAGCGACCGGAGACGTACGCCGTCGCCCAGGAAGCCGACCAGGACACCGAACGCGACGACTGACCCGGACCGCCGGTGCTTGATCGGCGAACCGGCTGCCGGTGCAGGATGGGCGGTATGACCGACGAACGGATTCGCCGTGCCCGGCCGGAGGACATCCCGGCACTCGTGGAGCTCGTGTACGCGCTGGCGGAGTACGAACGTGCGCCCGAGGAGTGCCACCTGACCGCGGACCAGCTGCAGACCGCCCTCTTCGGAGACAACCCCGCGGTCTTCTGCCACGTGGCCGAACACGAGGGCGAGGTCGCCGGCTGCGCGATCTGGTTCCTCAACTTCTCCACCTGGCGCGGCGTCCACGGCATCTACCTGGAAGACCTCTTCGTCCGCCCCGAAACCCGCGGCACCGGCCTAGGCAAAGCCCTCCTCACCGCCCTCGCCCAAGAATGCGTCCACAACAACTACGAACGCCTCGAATGGTCCGTCCTCAACTGGAACACCCCCGCCATCAACTTCTACGAGTCCCTAGGCGCCAAACCCCAAGACGACTGGACCATCTACCGCCTAACCGACAAAGCCCTCACAAAGCTGGGCTCGTAAGAAACCGCTCGCGCAACTCGGCGAGCAGCCGCGCCTTGTCCTCGAACGGCCCCGTCGCCAGCCAGATCGTTTCGACCGCAGCCTTGAACGCATCCTCGTTGAAGGTGGCGGATACCACGGTCGTGGTGTTGTCGAAGGCGTCGCGATCGTCGAACCACCCATGTTGCCGGGTGACGAACCGGTGGACGGTCGTGCGCTGCTCCGTCCCCGGCTCGACCGGTCGCGGCGGCCCGTTGAGCGTCTCGAGCCAGTCGGCGCCACGGTCCATGCGATCCAGGACGCCGGCGGTCCGCTCGTTGCCGCCGTACCCGGCCTGCTCGCACGCGCGTCGAGCCGCCCACCGAGCCATCGAGCGCAAGGTCTGCGCGTCGGTTTGCTCGAGCACGTCCACCAAAGCCCGGTCCAGCGCCGACAGTTCCCGGCCGAACGTGGCTCCTTCGATCCGCTCACTCGGCAACGCCCCACCCCAAGCCGCCGCCCGCTCGGCAACCCGTTGCTCTTCGGCCTGCCGCGCCTTCTCCTGCTTCAGCTCGGCGAATTGAGCAGGCGTCGGCTGCTCGCGGGCGACCTTATGCCAGTACGCAGCTTGCCCGCTGGTCTCCTTCACCACCCGATCGGGCGCGGGTCGCGCCGGCCAGAACTGCAGCAGGTACCGGTCCACCAACGGCTCGCCGTCCATCGGCGGCCCGGCCTGGTGACCGGCGCCCATCCCCCAGGCGGAGTACCGGACGCGGTAGTCCACCTGCGGCTCAAGATCCAGCGGCCACGACCCACCGTCTCCCGCCCAGGTCATCAACACCGCGTCACCGATCGGCCGGTACGACGCCTCGACGACCTCCTCGGCGCTGTACTCGACCGAGGGCATCTCGTCGTGCAACTCGACTGTGAAGCCGACGTCGCCGGTGTGCATCCCGGTGATCAGAAACAGCATCCCGGGCACTGCCGCACCGCACAGCCCGTTCCGCTGCCCACCAAAGCATTCACCGAGGCCGGCGGAGTTGTCCGCACTCTCCACGTAGATCTGCGCATAGGCCACCCACGCAGGTCCGGACATCAAGGTGCGCACGTCGATCCCCCCAGAAGTCGATGGGACCTATTTGAATCACATGCGCACGCCGGCTTCAAGGCGGATGAGCTGCAGCTTCGTGCAGTTCGGCGGAGTCGGCTGGTGCGAGGGGCTCACACAGTTGGTGGAGCGGCCTCACCACATCCCGCTCACTCTCCACGAGCCGGCGGTAGCGCGAGGCGGTCACGCGCGATAAGCGCCAAGTGGCGCGCTAAGCGATGGGTGGGTGGGAGCGGCGCGTAGCACCGCGTGGGGCCTACGGGCGGCGGTTTTTGGCTGCGTACATGGCTTGGTCGGCCTGGTGGAGGAGGGTTTCGAGGTCGGTGGTGGTGGGGGTGATGGGGACGGTGCCGACGCTGGTGGTTACCCGTACGGCGATGTTGGGGAGGGGCTGGCTGACGGCGGTTTCGAGGCGGGCGATCAGGGTGGCGAGGTCGTCGTCGGCGATGTCTTCGGCGAGTACGGCGAACTCGTCGCCGCCGAGGCGGGCCACGGTGTCGCCGTGGCGGACGGCTGTGGTCAGGCGGGTGGCGATCTCGCGGAGGGCGCGGTCGCCGGCTTCGTGGCCGTAGCCGTCGTTGACGAGTTTGAAGTGGTTCAGGTCGCAGAACAGCAGCGCGCCCGGCCGGCCCGTTCGCCGGGTCCGCTCCAGGACCGTGTTGAACCGGTGCAGCAGCAGTCGCCGGTTCGGCAGGCCGGTGAGCGGGTCGTGGGCGGCGTGGTGGCGGAGTTCGCGTTCGGCGTCCTTGCGGGCAGTCACGTCGTCGATCTGGACCAGCAGGATCCGGGGCCGGTCGGCGCCCTGCTCGACGATGGCCGCCGTACCGCCGAGCCAGATCGCGTTCCCGGACGGCTGGGTGAAGACCCGCTCGAACCGGTACGTTCCGTTGCCAGCGGCAACGTCTTCGAGGTCCTGCCGGGTCGAGTCGGGCTCCTCGTCGCGGAGGAACTGGGCCAGCCGCGATCCGACCAGGTGGTTGGCGTCGTACCCCGTGATCCGGCAGAAGGCATCGTTCACCTGAAGGACCAGGCCCCGGTCCGGGCCGTCGAAGCCGATCGTCGCCATCCCGTTCCCGGCGCCCTCGAAGACCAGCCGGAAGGTCTCTTCGCTGGCCTCCAGCCGGGTCTTCTCGGCGAGCAGCTGGTCGGCCAGCCGGGCCTTGTCGATCGCCAGCCCGGCCTGGGTGGCGAAGATCTCCAGCAGCTCCCGGTGAACCGGTCCCGGCCGCCGCTGGTCCTCGGGCAGGTCGACCGAGAGCATCCCGACCAGCTCGCCGTCGGACGAGTACAGCGGCGCGAACAGCGCGTCGAGCGGGTGCCAGGCGCCCGGGTCGTCGGACACCGGTACGTCGGGCACCCAGCCGACGACCTCACCCTCGGGCAGCCGCTCGTGCGGCACGAACCGGAGCTTGCCCCACTCGTCCGCGATCGCGAACTCGCTGTCGAAGATGTCCTGCGCGCTGACCCGGCCGAGCAGCGCCTCCCGGGCCTCCGGCGACCCGGTCACGGCGATCACCTCGAACTTGCCGTCCGGATGCCGGAGGTTCAGTACGGCGATCCCGAATCCGAGCCCGTTCACCACCCCGTCGACGACGGCCTGCAGGGTTTCGGCAAGGCTTCGCCCAGCGCCCATCCGGGCGCTCACCTCGTACAGGCGACGGACGGCGGACAGCCGGACCGTGGGCTCGTTCTGCACTTGTCGAGAATAGGCCGATTTCACCGCCGGTGAGCAGGCGTATCCACACTGACCCGGTTAAGCGTTTGTTGTCACAGGAACTCTGCGAGGCCCCGGTAGCTGCGCTCGGCCGACTTCCAGGCGTCCGTGGGCTTGTCGTGCTCGACCAGCCACTGCTCCACGCCACCCGCTTCGGCGTGCTCGAATATCGCGCCGAAGTCCAGCTTCCCGGCCCCGACGTCCTCCCACGACCCGTCCTCGGCCATGTCCTTCACGTGCAACGCCGGGAACCGGCCGGGGTTCTCCTGGAACAGCTTCGCCGGGTCGTGCCCGCCGTCGACCGCCCAGTACAGATCCAGCTCGAACCCGAGCAGCTCGGGGTCAACACCCAGCAGGATGTCGTACAGCACCTGCCCGTCGACCTCGTCGAAGTCGTGGCCGTGGTTGTGGAACAGCAGCTTCAGCCCAGCGTCCCGCGCCGCCTTGCCGGCCTCGGTGAACGCGGCCGCCGCGGTCTTGTAGCCCTCGACCGAACGCAGCTCGGCAGGAATCGACGGTACGACGGCCCACTGCGCGCCGAGCGTCTTGACGTCGGCCAGCGCGCCGGCCCAGTTGTCACTCATCCGCGCGTACCCGACGTGTTCGAGCACGATCTTCAGCCCGGCATCGTCCGCGAACGAGCGGATCTCCTCGGCGCTGTGGTCGAACCGCCCACTCACGCCGACCGTCCGATAACCGATGTCGGCGAGACGCTTGAGCGTCCCCGGGTAGTCCTCGGCGAGGACGTCCCGCATGGTGTAGAGGTGCATCCCGATCCCGTTGGCGGGGATAGTCATACAGACAGCTCCTTAGATGACGTGTTCCTGATAGCGCGCCAGCGCCAGGTCGAACGTCTCCTGACCGGGCGCGTCCCACAGTTGCTGGTTGAAGATCTCGACCTCGATCGGCCCGTCGTACCCGGCCGCGTCGCAGGCTTCCCGCAGCCGGCGCAGCTCGATCGAACCATCGCCGACCATGCCGCGGCCGAGCAGCGTGTCCTCGGGCAGCGGAACCACCCAGTCGCTGACTTGGTACGACGCGATCCGGTCGCCGGCCCGCTCGATCTGCCGGTAGATGTCCGCGTCCCACCACAGGTGGTACGCATCCACGATCACGCCGACCTGCGACGCCGGGAACTGCTCGGCCAGATCCAGCGCACCGCCGAGCGACGACACCACACAGCGGTCCGAGCAGAACATCGGGTGCAATGCCTCGACGGCCAGCGTGACCCCACGCTCCTCGGCGTACGGCGCCAGCTCGGCGAGACCGTCGCGCACCATCGCGCGTGCTCCGTCGAGATCACGTGAGCCCGGCGGCAGGCCGCCGCTGACGAGGATCAGCACCGACGTACCGACGGTCGCGGCCTCGTCGATCGCTCGTCGATTCTCCTCGATCTTCGCCTTCCGTTCGGTCGGATCGGTCGAGGTGAAGAACCCGCTCCGGCACAACGACGAGACCTTCAGGCCCGCGTCTGTGACCAGCCGGGCCGCTTTGTCGACGCCGTACTCCTGGATCGGCTCACGCCATAGGCCGATCCATTCCAGGCCGGCCTTGGCGCTCGCCGCGACGACATCCTCGAGCGGCCAGTACTTCGTCGTCGCCTGATTGAGGCTGAATCGATTCATGCGTCGATCCCGCCGACACGCAGCAGCTGCCGGAACCGATCGACGGCCAGCTCGGGATTCGTCAGTACGCCGGCCTGGTCGGCAAGGCGGAACGTTTCAGCCAGGTGTGGCAGCGACCGTCCGGTCTGCAGGCCGCCGACCATCGTGAACCCGGGCTGGTACCCGTTCAGCCAAGCCAGGAAGGCGATTCCGGTCTTGTAGTAGTACGTCGGCGCCGAGAAGATCTGCCGCGCCAGCGGGACCGTCGGGGCGAAGACTCGCTCGTAGGTGTCGAGATCCCCGTCATCAAGGGCCTTCAGAGCGGCCGCAGCAGCAGGGGCGATCGCGGCGAAGATGCCGAGCAACGCGTCGCTGTGCTGATCGCCGTCGCCGCGGATCAGCTCCGGGTAGTTGAAGTCGTCGCCGGTGTAGAGCCGCACGCCCTCCGGCAGACGGTTGCGCAGGGCAACTTCACGCGAGGCGTCCAGCAAGGACACCTTGATGCCGTCGACCTTGTCCGCGTTGGCGTTGATCAACTCGATCACCACATCGGCTGCAGTGTCGAGCGAATCGCTACCCCAGTAGCCGTCCAGCGCCGGATCGAACATCGACCCCAGCCAGTGCAGGATCACCGGCCGACTCGATTTCCCAAGCAGGTGGTCGTACACCTTCCGGTAATCGTCCGGCCCCGACGCAGCCGCGCACAACGCGCGACTGGCCATCAGGATCGGTTGCGCTCCAGCGTCCTCAGCAATCGCGAGCTGCTCCTCATAGGCCGCAGTCACCGCCGAGAGCGAATGGTTGCCAGCAGCAAGTTGATCCGTGCCGGCGCCGACCGCGATCCGTCCATCAGGCGCCTCGGCCGCCGAACGCCGGATCAGCTCCTGCGTCGAGGCCCAGTCCAGTCCCATCCCGCGCTGCGCGGTATCCATCGCCTCAGCCACCGACAACCCGAGCGACCACAGATGCCGCCGGAACTCCAGCGTGTGCTCCCAATCGATGACCGCGGGCGCCCCCGGCGAGTTGTCGCCCAAAGGATCGGCGACAACATGCGCGGCGGCGAACGCCAGCCGCGAGCGCGCCGGCGCATAGGTGCCCTGAGCAACTGGTTCACCGATCAGCCGGTAGGTCTCCAGTCCGCTCTGGGAGGGAAGCTTCAATTCCATCAGTTCGCCTTCAGGCTCAGCTCTGGTACCTCGAGCTTGCGGCCCTCACGCCAGGACTGCAGACCCAGCTCGGCCAGCTGCACGCCCCGGGCGGCCTCGACGAAGTCCCAGGTGAACGGCGCGTCCTCGACCACGTGCCGCAGGAACATCTCCCACTGCACCTTGAACCCATTGTCGAAGGGCTCGTTGTCCGGCACCTCGGCCCACTGCTCCCGGAACTTCTCGGTGGCGGGCAGATCCGGGTTCCAGACCGGCTTCGGCGTCGCCGACCGATGCTGCGCCCGGCACCGCCGCAGACCCGCAACCGCGGACCCCTCGGTCCCGTCCACGTGGAACTCGACCAGCTCGTCCCGGAACACCCGGGTCGCCCACGACGAGTTCATCTGCGCGATGATCCCGCCCTCCAGCTCGAACACGCCGTACGCCGCGTCGTCCGCGGTGGCGGCGTACTCGTCGCCCTGTTCGTCGACCCGGGTCGGGATGTGGGTCGCGCCCTGGCAGTAGACGGACTTGACCGCGCCGAAGGTCTGGTCGAGCACGTACCGCCAATGGCAGAACATGTCGAGGATGATGCCGCCGCCCTCTTCGGCCTTGTAGTTCCACGACGGCCGCTGCGCTTCCTGCCAGTCGCCCTCGAAGACCCAGTAGCCGAAGTCGCCGCGGACGGAGATGATCCGCCCGAAGAACCCGCCGTCGACAAGCCGCTTCAGCTTGCGCAGGCCGGGCAGCGACAGCTTGTCCATCACCACGCCGTTCTTGAGGCCCGAGTCGACCACCAGCCGGGCGAGGTCGACCGCGGCCTCCAGGCTCTCGGCGATCGGCTTCTCGCAGTAGATCGCCTTGCCGGCCTCGACCGCGGCGCGGACCCCCTTCTCGCGGAGTTGGGTGAGCTGGGAGTCGAAGTAGATCTCGACGTCCGGCTCGGCCAGCGCCTCGGCCAGGTCGGTGGTCCATCGCTCCAGGCCGAGCTGCTCGGCGATCCGGCGCAGCTTCGGCTCGTTGCGGCCGACCAGGATCGGTTCGGGGATGATCATCGTGCCGTCGGCGCCGAGCAGGCCGCCCTGCTCGCGGATCGCCATGATCGAACGCTCGAGGTGCTGGCGCAGGCCCATCCGGCCGGTGACGCCGTTCATCACAATGCCGATGCGTCGCTCGTTCACAGTCGTGCCTCTCACGCGTTGGTGTCGTAGACGTCGAGCCGGCCGCACATGCCGTGCCTGCCGAACTCAGTGGGTACGGGTAGCTGGTGCAGTTCGGCCGACTCGAGGTGCGGCGCGATCCCGGCCTCGAGGGCGTCGAGCGCGGCACCGGTCTCGTCGGCGAGCCGGCGGGCGCCCTGCTCCCAGCGCCTCCGCCAGTCCGCCAGCTGGGGCTGAACGATCCGGATCGCGGCCGCGAAGAAGTCCTCCAGCGCCGCCGGTCCCTCGGACTCGTAGCGCTCCCGCAGTACGTCGTACCCCTGGAGCGCGAGGTCGCGCCGGGCTATCGCGGACGCGGTCAGCGCCTCGCCCTCGCCGCTGAGCGCGGTCGCCTGCAGGTAGGTCTCGCGGTCGGCGAGGTGCTCCGGCGGCAGCGTCAGTACGGCGTCACCGGCCTCGGGGAGACCGGAGTTCGACATCAGGGTCAGGATCTGCAGCTCGCCGTCGTTGACCAGCCGGTGGATCGTGCCGGGTTCGAACCAGACCACGGTGCCGGCCTGGAGCGGGGTCTCGGTGTAACCCTTCGTGTTCAGAGTCTGGACCGAGCCGGTCCCGCCGACCACGTAGTACCCCTCGGAGCAGGCCAGGTGGACGTGCGGCGTACCGCCGACCAGGCCGTCGGGGGCCTCGACGTCGTACACGGTCAGCCTCGAGATGCCGATACCGCCCGGCAGCGCCAGGGCCGGACCGGACTCGAAGTCACACATGTACGCCTCCCTGGTGAGCCTGGGAAAGGGCTTTCCGCAGCCTGTGATCGCAACCTTAAGTGGGCGCCCAGGCCGAGTCAACCTGTAACGGAAAGCGATCTCCATCGACAACCGGTCACAGCCCGAACGGGGCTTGGGTGGAACCGTCGCGCAGTAGCGTCCGTCGTAGCTCGTCGACAAGACACCCGCCCCTGGCCAACGGCCAGACTCTTGTGGAGGCAGTGATGGCAAACAGGATCAGCAGACGGCAAGCTCTGATGCTCGGTGGCGGTGCGCTCGCCGGCGCCGCGACGTTCGGTTCGGTGGTCGGCGCCCGGTCCGCTTCGGCGGCGACCGACTGGTTCCGGCTCCCGATCATCACGGCGAACATCGGCCGCAAGCACCTCCCCGCTCGCGGTCCCGCGATCCAGGCCGTCCGCTCCGGCGATCCCGGTAATCGGCCGTTCGTCGGCTGGCAGGAGATCAGCGAGGGCGACACCGGCGAGCCGGCGATGATCGCGCAGAACTTCGGCGACGCCTACGACAACGCCTTCCTGAACGACGCCAGCTCCTACCGGGTGCCGATCTCGGTCCCGACGCCGTGGAAGGTGATCAACTCCAAGCCCACCTTCGTGCACGGCGTCATCCCGGACGTGAGTCCGCCGCGCTGGGTCAACGAGGTCGTGGTCGAGCACGGTGCGCACCCGGGGCTGAAGTTCGTCCTGATCAACACGCACTACCTGCACGGCGCGTACAACGGTCAGCAGAGTCCGGCCCTGCGCGACGACTACGACCTGCACAAGAAGATCCACCGCGAGCGGGTGATGGCGCACAACGAGAAGGGCCACCTGGTGATCTGGACCGCGGACACCAACAACCCCGGGTACGACAAGGCGACCGGCCAGGACGCCGAGCGCAAGGTCTTCGCTGACGGCATCGACCGGATCAACTGGCTGCCCGGCGACGGTACCGTCCAGCTCGACCTGGTGAACACGAACGTGGTCCCGATGAACGTCGACGACCACAACGCTCGGGTGGCGATCTTCCGGATCAGGCTGGCCTGACTGCGTAGATCGGCGTGCGCCTGCTATGAAGCGTAGATGGAACCTGAGGAGCAGCGGGAGGTCTACGCGACCATCGACCTGGCGTTGCGGGTCGGTGAGGTGCTGCTGTCCAGCGGCGCCGGTACGGCGGACGCGACCGCGACGATCCTCGGAGTCACCGCGGCCGGCGGACTGCGCGGGTGCGAGGTCGACATCACGTTCACGTCGATGGCGGTCTCGTACCAGGCCGCGCCGGACGTCGCGCCCGAGACGCACATCCGGCTGGTCCGGTACCGGTCGCAGGACTTCTCCCGGCTGACCGACGTCGACCAGCTGGTACGACGGTTCGCCCGCGGCGACGTGACTCGCGAGGAGGCTTCGCGTGAGCTGGCCAGGCTGACCAGCGCGGGTCCGCCGTACCCGCGCTGGAGCGCCGTGCTCGCCTGGGGCGTGATGGCGGGCGGCGCGACGCTGCTGCTCGGTGGTGGCTGGCTGATCACGCTGGTGGCGGTGCTGACCGCAATTGTGATCGACGTCAGCAACCGCTGGTTCAACCGCCAGCGGCTCCCCGCGTTCTACCAGCAGGTCGCGGGTGCGTTCGTGGCGACCGCGGTCGCACTCGTCCTGTACGCCGTCCACGCGCCGGTCAAACCGTCCCTGGTCGTTGCCGCCGGCATCATCATGTTGCTGGCCGGGATCGCGCTCACCGGTGCCGTTCAGGACGCCATCACCGGGTACTACGTGACCGCGGCGGCCCGAAGTCTCGAGGCGATGCTGCTGACCGGCGGGATCATCGCCGGCGTCTCACTTGGCCTGGCTCTGGGGCTCAAATTCGGTTTGAACGTCGGCATCGAGGCCCAGACGATCAAGCTCGGGAACCTCCCGATCATGGTCGTCTCCGGCGCGGTGATGGCGGTCGCGTTCGCCTTCGCGTCGTACGCACCCCTCCGCTCGCTGCTGCCGGTTGCCGTGATGGGCGCTCTGGGCTCGCTGATCTTCACGCTGATGATCCGTGCGTCCTTCGGCCCAGCCTGGGCGACTGCCGCCGCGGCGTGCGTCATCGGCCTGGGCGGCTACTCGATCGGCCGCCGGGTCGGCGTGCCGCCGCTGGTCGTGGTCGTCGCCGGCTCGATCCCGTTGCTGCCAGGACTCACGATCTACAAGGGCCTCTACGAGTTGATGAGCCTCGGCAACCTGATCGGCATCGTCAGCCTCACGACCGCGGTCGCCATCGGCGTAGCCCTCGCCTCCGGCCTGATCCTCGGCGAGTACCTCGCCCAGCCGATCCGCCGCGAGGCCCGCCGCCTCGAAGACCGCCTCGCCGGCCCCCGCCTGGTCGGCCCGCGCCGACCGGTACGACGCCGTACCCCACGGCCCCGCCGCCGCCGTCGCTCTTAGCTGCTAGATCCGTGTCATCGGGTTTCCTCCAGGTGCTCGTCGGCGCTCGCGCTTGACAATGTTTTATCCAGCTGGGTAACTTTTACTCATGCGGATAAATCAGAGCATGGATCGGACTCGGAGTACGGCGGCCCGGCGGGATCAGATCGTCGCCGCGACGATCACCGTGCTCGCCGAGCGCGGGTACGCGGCGGCGTCGTACGACGCGATCTGCGAGGTCGCCGAGCTGAGCAGCAAACGGCTGATCTCGTACCACTTCAGCACCAAGGACGAGCTGCTCGCCGAGGTCCTCCGCCGGGTCACCGCCGACGCGGCCGAGGTGATGCGTCCGGCGATCGAGGCCGCCACCGGGCCGGACGAGAAGTTGGCGGCCTACATCCGGTCCAACATCGAGTTCATCGCCGCCCGGCCGGATCACGTCCGGGCGGTGCAGCAGATCGTGTTCGGCGGTGCGCCGGTGCCGACAGAGGAGGCCGACGCCGCAGTCGCCCGGCTGGCCGCGCTGTTCCAGGACGGGCAGCGGACCGGGTTCTTCCGGAAGTTCGACACGTTGCTGATGGCCTACACCGTCCGCGCCGCGATCGACGCCGCGGCCGGCCGCCTGATCGCCGGCGCCGCCCCCGAGAACTGCGCGACCGAGCTCGCCGAGACCTTCCGCCGAGCGACCCGGATCCAGCGATGAAGATCGATACGGCAGGGAGCGAACCGATGACGACCGAGACCAAGCCGAAGGCGCGCTGGGGTGCGGTGCTGGCTCCTGTCCTGGTGGATCTCGTGCTGCCGCTGCTGATCTTCTACGCGCTCCGCCGTTCCGGCGTCGGCGTGGTCGGCGCGACCCTCGCCGGTTCGGTGATCCCGGTCGTGCGTACGGCGTACTCGATCGTCCGCGGCCGCAAGGTCGACTGGATGGCGGTGTTCATGATCGTCGCGCTCGCGGTCGGCACGATTGCGTCCCTGGCGATGCACAGCCCGCGGATGCTGCTGGCCAAGGACGGCGTGATCACCGCGCTGTGCGGCCTCTGGATGCTCGGAACGGTTGCCCTCGGCAAGCCTCTGCTGCTGTCGATCGGCCGCGGTATCGCCGAGGCCAAGCGCGGCAAGGGCGGCGGCGAGGTCTGGGCCGGCCGGTGGGACCGCGAGCCCGGCTTCCGCAACGGCATCCGCCTGATCACGATCGTCTGGGGAGTCGGTCTGGTCTTCGACGCGGTCGTCCGCGTCGTCATCGCGTACGCACTACCGCTCGACGCCGTACCCGCAGCGACGACGATCCAGTGGATCGTGCTGTTCGCGCTGCTCTACGGCTTCATGATGATCTACTCGCGCAAGAACGATCTGCTCGCATGAACGACGTACTGGTCGTCGGCGCCGGACCCACCGGGCTGTTGCTGGCCACGGAGTTGGTGCTCGCCGGAGCGAACGTCGTACTCGTGGACAGGGCCGCCGAGCGGTCCGGACAGTCGAAGGCGTTGTCGCTGCAGCCGCGGTCGGTGGAGATCCTGCACTCCCGCGGGCTGCTCGGACCGCTGCTCGAGCACGCGCCGCGGTTGCCCGCCGGGCACTTCGCCGGGCTGCCGGTGCCGCTCGACTACACGGCGTTGGACACCAGATTCCCTTACCAGCTTGGGATTCCTCAGTTGCGGATCGAGCAGGAACTGGAGGATCAGCTGGCGGCGGAAGGTGTTGTCCTACGACGAGGTCTCGAGCTGACCGGGCTCCGGCAGGACGAGGCCGGCGTCGTTGCGGCGTTCGCGGACGGTACGACGATCCCGGCGGGGTGGATCGTCGGCTGCGACGGGGCGCGGAGTGCGGTGCGGAAGCTGGCCGGGATCGATTTCCCCGGACGGGACGGACGGTTCAGCGCGGTTGTTGCCGACGTCGTGATCTCCGGCATCGAGCCGGACTGGGCACTACCGTCGCTGGTACCGCGGGACGGTGCGGTGATGACGATGGTGCCGCTGGAGGACGGCGTCCACCGGGCGCTGTTCACGGGCCCGGAGCAACAAAATCTGCCGAAGGATCAGCCGGTCACGCCTGCGGAGGTCGCGTCCGCGCTGCAGGCTTGGTACGGCGAGGACGTCGTACTGCGTGAGCTCCGCTACGGCTCGCGGTTCACCGACGCCGCGCGACAGGCCGATCGGTATCGCGTCGGCCGGGTCTTCGTCGCCGGTGACGCGGCGCATGTTCATTCGCCGACCGGGGGTCAGGGGATGAACCTTGGGCTGCAGGACGCGTTCAACCTGGGATGGAAGCTCGGCGCGGTCGTGCGGGGCGAGGCGGGTGAGGACCTACTCGACAGCTACCACGACGAACGGCATCCGGCCGGGGTCGCCGTGCTCGCGAACACCCGCGCGCAGGGCGTGCTGATGGTGCCGGACGACGATGTCGCTTGCTTGCGGGAGACGTTCGTCGACCTGCTCGGCGTACCGGAGGCGAATCGGCGGTTGGCCGGGGTGATCTCCGGGGTCGGGCTCGCCTACGCGGCCGGGGAACATCCGCTGGTGGGCCGGCGGATGCCGGATCTGACGTTGCCGGACGGTACGACGGTGGCGGAACGGCTGCGCGGTGGGCGGCATGTGCTGCTTGACTCGGCTGTGGACGGTGAGCTGCCGGCCGCGCGGATTCTGGTCCGGCCGGACGGGTATGTGCGGTGGGCAACCGATGATGCGGAGTCCGAAGTACCGGAGTTTCCGGGCGTCCGGGTGACCATGGGGCAGCTGAGCCGTTAGAGTTACCGACTGGAAACATCGGCCGATCGCCGGGGTGACCCGGCGGGCTCGGAGGATCGACGTGGCTTTGGGTAGGACGTCCCCGCGGGATCTGCCGCTGTTCGCGGATCTGTCCGGACGCGACATCAGGGAGATCTTCCGCGCCGGCGAGGAGGTCTCGGTGCCGGCCGGGTGGTCGCTGATCCTCGAGCAGACGCCACCGGACGCGGCGTACCTGATCCTCAGCGGTACGGCGGCGGTCCGGTCGAAGGGCGAGGAGATCGCCGAGCTCGGCCCGGGCGACATCGCCGGCGAGGTCGCGGTCCGGAAGAACACGTTGCGGACGGCAACCGTCACGGCGAAGTCGCGGCTGCAGCTGCTGCACTTCACCCGGGAGAAGTTCGACGACTTGACCCGGCGGCTGCCCGCGTTCCGGGACGCCATCGACGCCACCATCGCCGAGCGCCGCGGTGGTTCCTGAGCCGAGCCCGGACCTGGGCGCGCTGCAGCGGGAGTTCGAACGGACGCTGCTCGGCGGGGACCGGAAGTTTACCCGGGTGCAGGTGTCGGAGCGGGCCGGGATCTCGAGTGAGCGGGCCGAGCGGATGTGGCACGCGCTCGGGTTCGCGACCGTGCCGGACGACGAGATCGCCTTCACCGACGACGACGTGGAGGCGCTGCGGCTGGTCGCGACGCTCGAGGACGACGGGTTCATCGAGCCGGAGATGGAGTCCTCGCTGGCCCGGAAGCTCGGGCAGACCCAGTCCCGGCTGGCGTCGTGGCAGTCGGCCATGTTCCTGGACTTCCTCGGCGGGTCCAAGCTGGCGGCCGACGAGGCGATCGAGGTCGCAGGGCTGTTGCTTCCGGCAATGGAGCGGTTGCAGACGTACGTCTGGCGCCGGCACCTGGCCGCGGCCGCCGGACGGGCAGTGGCGGGTTCCGACGAGCTGGCGCGGGGTGTGCGGGCGGTCGGGTTCGCGGACATCGTCAGCTACACCCGGTTGACCCGACGGCTGACCGAGGCCGAGCTCGGCGAACTGATCGAGCGGTTCGAAGGTATGGCCGCCGACGTGGTCGCGCTGAACGGTGGACGGGTGATCAAGTCGATCGGTGACGAGGTGCTGTTCGTCACCGACACGGCCGCGCAGGCTGCCGCGGTCGCGCTGGCGCTCCAGGATGCGGTGACCGCGGACGACGACCTGCCCGAGCTGCGGATCGGGCTCGCGTACGGCACGATCCTGATCCGCCTCGGTGACGTGTACGGCGAAGTCGTCAACCTCGCCGCCCGGCTCACCACCGAGTGCAAACCCGGCCGGGTCCTCGCCGACCGCGAGTTGGCCGCCGCCCTCGATGGCCACCCCGCCTACCGCCTCCACCGCCTCCGCCGGGTCTCGGTCCGCGGCTATCGCCACCTGGTCCCCTACGCCGTCCAACGCGCGGACGGTCCGTAGCTTCTGCGTCAGGGGCATGCCATACGGTTTGGTATGTGTGGGATATTCAGACGCCGGCCGATCTGTCAAGGCTGAGCGGGGGCGACCCGATCGTCGAGTGGGCCGCGCAGGGCTTCGGAGTCGGCGTGCGCGCCTGGACCGCTGGGGCCGCGGTGGCGGTTGCCTCGCCGGATGTGTCCAAGCATGATCGGCTCGCGGTGATCGGGCCCGTGGCGGACGCGGCGCCGTTGGTGCGTGACGTACTGCGTGAGGTAGGCCCGTCGTACCGTCCGTTCGGGGACGAGGACCTGGTGCGTGCCTTGGCGGAGCGCGTGCCGGGGCTGGAGTTCTCGGCGACGTTCGGGTGGATGGACACCGCCGAGATTCCGGAGGTGACCACGAGCGCCGCCTGGCTGGATGGCGACACCGGCGTCGAGGCGTTGCTGACCGAGGCGTCGCCTTCGTCGTACGCGTGGCCCGGGCATCCCGGCGTACGGCGATGGGCTGCGGCGACCGGGGATCGCGGTGAGCTGCTGAGTATCGCGGCCGATGCGTGGAGTGCGCCGGAGGTCGGGTTCCTGGCCGGGGTCGCGACGCATCCTGTTGCCCGGGGCAAGGGATTGTCGCGGCAGGTGTCCGGGTTCGTGACGGCCGAGCTGGTCAAGCGGTACGGGCGGGCCGCGTTGATGGTGGACCGGGGCAACGCGGCCGCGATCGCGGTCTACCGGCGACTCGGCTACACCTATCGCCGAGTCGCCGCGGCCGGCATTACCGAGTCGGCTGGACAGTAAGGGTTGCGCCAGGAGTCGGCTTAGGTGTCGTCACACCGACGCTCGGCTTAGGCGTTGGGCTCGGGGCCGGGCTGGGGGTGACCGGGGTGGCCGGCGCCGGTGGTGGGACGAACGGAGCCTTGGTGGTGTCCTTGCAGTTGTCCGGACCTGAGTCGCCGTTCTCGTCGGGGGAGACAACCGCCTGCGGGAACAGGTTGCTGGTCGTGTCGCGCGATTCCTGACCGTAGCTGGTCGCGCAGTCCTGCACCTCCAGGCCGATCGGGTTGCCGTCCTGGTCGTACAGCCGGACCGGGACCTGCTTGCCCTGGGCATCGAACGGGTAGATGTTCGAGACCTGGGTCCCGTTCAGGACGAGCCCGTTCTCCGGCGGACTGTAGTTCGAGCTGCCGCGATAGCTGTTGTAGTTGTCGAAGAGCCCGAACGAAGCACCGGCGTACGCCGCCGCCAGGAACGACGGGACCGCGATCGCCGCGATGACGTTGAGCGGTACGACGTACCACAGCCAGCGCCTGTCCCGCTGTGTCTTCCGGCCGATCCAGATCGACACGGCGGCGCCTGCGATCGCGCCGACCACGGTCACCGACTCGGCGCCGAACAGCGCGAAGAACCCGCCGCCACCGATCACGCCGCGAGCGACCCACCAGACCGGCTGGCCGATCGTCAGCAACTCGTGCCGGATGTGCGGCGGGATCTGCTCGATCCACCCACGGATCGCCGCCGCGCCGCGTGCGCCTCGGGGCGTGTCCAGGACGATCCGCGGGTCGTTGCCGCGTAGCGCCTGTACGCCGAGGAACGCCGCGACGAACAGGATCCCGAGCCCGAGCAGTCCGAAGAACGCCGTCCCGTCTCGCGACCAGGCGAAGATGCCGACCACGATGAAGAACGGGCCGACGATGGATGCGATCAGGCCCCAGCGCAAGGCCTTCCAGCCCGCGTCCAGGTGGTCCTTGCCGACTGGGGCGGTCCGCACCGGGTAGCCGGCCGCGGTCCGCAGCTCGTCGGCGTACTCGCGCGGGGTGCCCAGGCGCTGCTGCAGGTCGTTGAGAGTGGGCTCGGCGCTGAACTCGGCGGCCACCTCGGTGAGGTGATCGCTGACGTCCTGCAGCACGTCCTCCAGCTCACCCGGCGGCAGATCGCTGAGCTCGGCTCGCACCTGGGCCAGGTAGAGCGCGACCGCTCCGGTCAGGGTGCTGTTCACGCGGCCTCCTTCTCCAGCAGTAGCACCGACATCGTGTCGGCGAAGTGGTTCCAGGTCTGGGTGGATCGGGCCAGCAGCTCGTGGCCGGTCTTGTTCAGCCCGTAGTACTTGCGGTGTGGGCCTTCCTCGCTCGGCTGCACGTACGACGTCAGCGCGCCGGCCGCGAACAGCCGGCGCAGCGTCCCGTACACGGACGCGTCCGCCACGTCGTCCAGCCCGGCCGCGCGCAGCCGGCGCAGTACGTCGTACCCGTAGCCGTCGGCGTCCCGCAGTACGGCGAGTACTGCGAGATCCAGCACACCCTTGAGTAGCTGGCTCGTGTCCATCAGACCTCCTCCAGCACCGGCGGTTCTCCCGGTGCTCTGCCGAGAACACTACTACACACTGCGGAGTACTCCGCAAACCAGTGAGAGGTTCCGCAATTTCGATCAAGTCGGAAGCGGGTGCGCGGGGGCACAGTGGTGGGCATGGCGGATGTGTTCGAGGAATTCGTGGCAGTGGTCGCGGCGGGACTGGGCGGGCCGTGTGAGTCGGTCAATGGGGCCGGGCTCGCGGGGCGGGTGCATCTGTCGCGGTTCCACTTCGATCGGGTGATCGGGGCGGTGGCGGGCGAGTCGCCGTTCGCGTTCCGGCGGCGGGTGCTGCTGGAGCGGGCGGCGTACCGCTTGCTGACCGAGCCGGTCGGTGTACTCGAGATTGCTGTTGAGGCCGGGTACGGATCGCACGAGGCGTTCACCCGTGCGTTCGCCAGGGCTTATGGGATGTCGCCGCGCGAGTGGCGGCGGGAAGCGTCGCGGGTGTTCTTCCTGACGGCGCCGAGTGGAGTGCATTTCCAGCCGCCGGCCGGGCTTCGGCTGCCGGCTCGTAGAAAGGTGAGAGGTATGGACGTACTGGTCAGAATGGTCGAACATCACGTCTGGTTGACGGGCGAGCTGATCGAACGCGGTGCCCGTCTGGACGCTGCAGTGCTGGATCGCCCCATCGAACTGTCGGTCGAAGGCATCGACGACGACATCTCGATCCGCTACCTGCTGGACCGCCTTGTCTGGCAGGAAGAAATGTGGCTGGCCTCAGTCGAGGACCGCCCGTTCCAGGTCCCGGAATGCGGCGTCGGCGTCACCACGCCGATCCCCGAACTCCGCACCCGCCACGCCGACGCCGGCTCACGCTTCGTTGCCCTGGTCAACCAGCTGAACGAGGAAGGCCGCTTCGACGAAAGCTTCGTCGACACCACCTGCGAGCCCCCAAGAGTCTTCACGTACGGCGGAATGGTCGCCCACGTCCTAACCTTCGCCGCCCATCGCCGCTCCCTCCTAGTAGGCGCCTTCCACACCGCCGGCATCACCGACCTAGCCTTCGGCGACCCCATGCTCTTCGTAGCCGAAGGCAACTAACCCACCGAGTCGTGGAATTTGGCTGGAATCGGCAGCCGATTTTCACGACTCGGCAGTGGGGCCAGGAACCAAACGCCACGACTCGGCGAACCGATCAGGCGGCGAGACCCGGGTGGCGTCGGGTGTGGAGGTCTTGAGAGATGCGGGCGACGACGGTGCCGGGGGTCTGCAGGAGGTCGTACGCCGTGATGACACGAACCAGCCAGCCTTCGCGTTCCAGGTTCTCTCGTCGGCGGATGTCCTGCCGCCATTGACGGGCATCCCCGAGATGGTGCTGACCGTCGTACTCGATCCCGAACTTGAGCTCCGGGTAGCTCAGATCCGGCTGCGCGAGCCAGCCGCCCGCGGAATCAGTGACGACGTGACCGATCCGCGGCTCGGGCAGACCGTTGAGAACGATGAGGAGTCGCAGCCGGGACTCCATCGGCGAGTCGACGCCCGGCCGGACGAGCGCAGCCGCTTCCCGCGCGAGCCGGATGCCCCGAACACCGATCGTCGCGGCCGCCAACTCGACCAGGTGCTCCGGCACCACGTCCGTCCGACGGACAAGGGCATCCCCGGCTGAGACCAGCTCGACGAGATCGCAGTACGGCGCCAGGTCGAGGAACGTTCGCTCGGGCGGAGTCAGCAGCAGCCCAGCTCGCCGTACCTGCTCGAGGTGCTGTACTTCGTGAACGCGCAGGCCGCTCACCCGTGGAAGACTCACCCGCGGATCGCGCTTGACAGTCACGTGCACGACGTCGCCGGCGCGATCGTCGGCGGTCCACAGACTCAATGCGGTCTGGTGGCTCACGACCGCGCCGGGCGTCAGCAACAACGCAGCCTCGGCCTGCACCCGCGGCGTCAGGGCGACCTGCGCGCCGACGTACACCGACCCCAACACGCGCCGGTAATGCACTCCGCGCAGCACACCCCGAGACATCCCCGCGACTAGAGCCTCCGCTGCCGTGAACAACACCCAGCCATTGTCCAGACTTCCCCGACCGACGGACGTCCGTTATCCACAGGCCGCCGAGTCGTGGCGATTGGCTGCTAGCCCGGACCGCGAGTCGTGGATCGGGGCGGATTTTCAGCGCCAATTCTCACGACTCGGCGAAGGGTTAGTTCTTGGGGTTGTGGAGGTCGGGGCGTTGGGTGGGGGTGGTGATGTCTACGTCTATGGGTTGGATCTTGGTGGGGGCGGCGAGTTTGCCGGAGGTGACGGGGATGTTGAGTTTGCTGCCGGCCAGGTCGATGGTGATGGTGGCGCCGGTGTCGTTGGGGCTGGTCCACCCGGTGTCGGAGAGGGTGATCGCGAGGCCCACGACGCGGCCCTTGGGGATGATCTGGTCCTGGGCGCGGAGGGGGACGTTGACGGTGGTCCACTTGCCGGGGGTCAGCGGGGTCGGCTTCGAGAGGGACTTGGAGTGGGCGGCGTCGATCCAGCCGCGGCTGACGATGCCGTGATCGCTTTGGGTGGTGAGCTTGTCGACGGTGAAGTAGCAGCTGTCGTCGTAGTCGGTGCTCGAACCTTCGCAGGTGCTGTCGTCAGTTGTACGGACCCCGGAGTACCGCTCGGCGTCGCCGTACTCGATCAGGCGGGCGGTGACCGGGGTCGTCGTGGAGTCCGACTTCAACCGTAATGTGACCGAAGGTGTCCCGCTGACTCGCATCGGTGCGGTCAGCGGTGCGGACAGGAACATCTGCCGTCCCGCGATCACGTCGGTCGGGTCGGTGACGATGTCGTCCTCGGTCAGGTCGGGATCGTCGGTGATCATCACCGAACCCTTGCCTGCGGCACCTAGTTTGCCGGCGGACAGCGGGACCGACACCGGGCGGTTCACGGCCGGCCAGGTCTTGTAGTCGCGCCAGACATCGGATGAGGTCTCGATCGAGACTGCCGGCTCTTTCATCACGCCGTTCTGCAGGCCCTGCAGCCAGTAGTCGAACCACTTGTGCAGCTCGTCCACCCACTCGTCCCGCCGGAACTCGAACGGGTCGACGTGGTCCTCGCGGCTGAGCCACAGCTTGCGGGGCACGTTGTTGCGGGACAGCGCCGACCACCACTGCGAGAAGTGGTTGGTCTGCACGTTGTAGTCGCTGAGTCCGTGCGTCATGAAGACCGAGGCCTTCACCTTGGACGCGTCCTTCGTGTAGTCGCGCTCGGACCAGAACGCCGTGTAGTTCCCGGTGTCGTCATCGTCGTTGTCACCGAGCTCGCCGCGGACCTCGTCACACGCGGGGTTGTCGGTACCGACGTACCCAGCGAGCCAAGGCATGTAGTCGTCCGAGTACGGTACGCCGCCCGAGCGGGTGTAGTCGTACCAGGACGAGATCGCCGAGATCGGCACGATCGTCTTCAAACCCTTGACCCCGGTCGCCGCGACACCGTTGGCCAGCGTGCCGTCGTACGACTTGCCGATCATCCCGACCGCGCCGGTGGTCCAGGACGCCTTCACCGCTTGCCCGTCGGCAGTGTGCGCGGTGTTGCGTCCGTTCAGCCAGTCGATCACGTCGACCACGGACTGGATCTCGTTGCGTCCGCCGACGTCACCGCAGCCGGTGGAGCGACCGGTGCCGACGATGTCGACGCCGACCATCGCGTAGCCACGCGGTACGAAGTAGTTGTCGTAGTACAACGGCATCTTCCGGATCACGCCGTCGCTGTCGTACGTCTTCTTCTCGTTCTCGTTCCCGCGTCCGCAGCAGGAGTAGTACGGCGACGCGTCCATGATGACCGGGATCTTCACGCCGGTGAGGGCGGGCTCGCTCGGCCGGACGATGTCGACGGCAATCACGTCGTCCTTGCCGTCGGAGTCGGTGTCCATCGTGGTGTCGACGTACACCGACTCGCGGATCGCGTCGGAGTAGTCGTAGACCGGCTGCGTGCTCTTGGTGCGTACGTCGACATGCTGCGGCACACTGGGTGCTGCCGAGGCAGTGGCACCGGGTCCGTCCGGGATCGGCGCAGCCACAGCGGGACCGGTCACGGTCGCGAGGCTGAGCACGGCGGACGAGGCCAGGATCGTCATCCTGGCACGGACGGTCGTCATGGCTGGGAAGGCTAGTCACTCGCGCGCCGCAACGCCAGGTTCAGCCGAGATTGGCAGCGATCTGCCCGATACTCAGCGTGAGAGCGGGCGGGTTCGATAGGGTGACCGCCACACCGCCCCCGGGGGGACGCACGAAAGGGTAGGCCAGTGAATCTGCGAGCACCAGTGACCTTGCTGGACGTTGCACAGCGTGCCGGAGTGTCGGTCGCGACCGCCTCCCGCGTGCTGAACGGCGGGGACCGGGTGCCCCGTCCCGAACTGCAGGAGCGGGTCAAGGCCGCCGCCGACGAGCTCGGCTACACGCCGAACGCGCAGGCGCAGGCGCTGGCCAAGTCGTCGACGAACCTGGTCGGCATCCTGGTGCACGACATCGAGGACCCGTACTTCGCCGCGATCGCGAACGGCGTGATGCGCGCCGCCGACGAACGCAACCTGCTGGTGATGATGGCCAGCACGTTCCGCGACGCGGACCGCGAGATCGCTTACCTGTCGTCGTTGCGGGCGCAGCGGGCCCGGGCCGCGGTGATGATCGGCAGCCGGCGCACCGACGCGGACAGCTTGGCGCGGACGGCGTCCGAGGTCGAGAACTTCCTCAACTCCGGCGCGGGTCTCGCACTCGTCAGTCAGTCCGGGATGCCGGCCCACACGGTCGAGCCGGACAACCGATCCGGTGCCGCCGACCTGGCCCGCGAGCTGGTCGGGCTCGGCTGGCGGAAGTTCGCCGTACTGGGTGGTCCGGAGACTCTTGCCACTGCACGGGATCGGCGGGACGGCTTCGTGGCCGGTCTGGCCGAGGCTGGGTTGCAGCCGGTTTCGATCCAGACCGGTGAGTTCACCCGCGACGGTGGGTACGCCGCTGCCGAGCAACTGCTTGATCGACAGGCAGATGTGGACTGTGTGTTCGCGGTCAACGACGTGATGGCCGTTGGTGCGATGTCCGCGTTGCGGACGCGCGGTGTCGACGTACCGGGCAAGCTCGGGGTCGCCGGATTCGACGACATCGCGACGCTGCGGGACGTGTGGCCGGGGCTTACGACCGTGCGGCTGCCGCTGGAGCAGATGGGCCGGCGTGCGCTCGAGCTGGCGATCCAGGGCGGCGATGTGACGTCCGAGTTGTTCAAGGCCGAAGTAGTACTGCGGGAGAGCACCGCACGCCGCTGAAATATGCTCATCCGGTGACCGTCTCCGAGATCTTCGACCCGTCGGCCTGGAAGCAGGTCGACGGCTTCGAGCTGACCGACATCACCTATCACCGGGCGGTCGACGCCGGTGTGGTGCGGATCGCGTTCAACCGGCCCGAGGTACGCAACGCGTTCCGGCCGCAGACCGTCGACGAGCTGTACCGCGTCATGGACCACGCGCGGATGTCGACCGACGTCGGTTGCGTGCTCCTCACCGGCAACGGACCGTCGCCGAAGGACGGCGGCTGGGCGTTCTGCTCCGGCGGCGACCAGCGGATCCGCGGCAAGGACGGTTACAAGTACGCCGAGGGCACCACGGCGGACACCATCGACCCGGCGAAATCGGGCCGGCTGCACATCCTCGAAGTACAACGCCTGATCCGCTTCATGTCGAAGGTCGTGATCTGCGTCGTACCGGGCTGGGCCGCAGGTGGTGGGCACAGCCTGCACGTGGTCGCGGACCTGACGCTCGCGTCCGCGGAACATGCGCGGTTCAAGCAGACCGACTCGGATGTGGCGTCGTTCGACGGCGGGTTCGGGTCGGCGTACCTGGCGCGGCAGGTCGGGCAGAAGTTCGCCCGGGAGATCTTCTTCCTCGGTGACGAGTACTCCGCCGAGGACGCGTACCGGATGGGCATGGTGAACAAGGTCGTCCCGCACGCCGACCTCGAGGCCGTCGCGCTGGAGTGGGGCAAGAAGATCTGCGCGAAGTCGCCGACCGCCCAGCGGATGCTGAAGTACGCCTTCAACATGATCGACGACGGGCTGGTCGGCCAGCAGCTGTTCGCCGGCGAAGCGACCCGCCTTGCCTACGGCACCGATGAGGCCGCCGAGGGCCGCGACTCCTTCCTGGAGAAGCGCCCGGCCGACTGGTCGCCGTACCCGTATGCCTTTTAGTTCTTAGGGTTTGTGCAGCCTTCTAGCCGCGACCTCTGTCCCGACCGCCCGGTCTCCCGACTATGGAGGCAACACGGGCGAGGGGGAACAATGGCTGGATCATGGTGGATGCGTGTGCCCGCGCTCGGTCAGCCGCCGAGTGCGTTCACCGGGTACGCCGACCTGCTCGCGGCGCGGATGTGGCATGGCGACCGATGGCCCACCTTGGTGAACTACGGCTGTCCGGGCGAGACGACGGAGAGCTTCGTGGCCGGCCCCTGTCCCTGGAGTGCGGCCGGATTCGCCTTGCACGACACGTTTTCCGGGCCTCAGCTCGACGCAGCGGTACGGTTCCTCCGGGCGCACCGCGGCCGGGTCGACCTGGTGACCGTGTCGTTGTGGGGCAACGACGCCAACGCATTCGTTGCTTCCTGCAACGGAAATGTCCAGTGCATCGTCGACGGTGCCCCGGCGGCGATCGCACGGGTGGCCGGGAACCTGCGGACCCTCCGGCGGGCGGCCCCGGACGCGGACCTGGTCGTGATCGGAGCGTACGACGCCAAGCTCGGCGCCTTCGAGCTCACCGGGCCGATCTTCACCGCACTCAACCGGACAATGGCGGACGCGGCCCGGAGTGCGCGCGCGACGTACGTCAACCCGATGCCGATCTTCGACGCCATGACCGCCCTGACCTACTGAGCCACGCCGTACAGCCGGTCGCCCGCGTCGCCCAATCCGGGGACGATGTAGCCCTTCTCATTGAGGTGCGAGTCCATGCCGGCGATGACCAGGTTGCAAGGTACGTCGAGGTCGGCGAGTTCTTGTTCGACGCGCTTCACGCCTTCTGGTGCGGCGAGGAGGCAGATCGCGGTGATGTGGTCGGCGCCGCGTTCCACCAGGAACTGGATCGCCACGGCCAGGGTGCCGCCGGTGGCCAGCATCGGGTCGAGTACGTAGCACTGGCGCCCGGACAGGTCTTCCGGCAGTCGTTCGGCGTACGTCGAGGCCGTCAGCGTCTCCTCGTTGCGCACCATGCCGAGGAACCCGACCTCGGCCGTCGGCAGCAGCCGGGACATGCCCTCGAGCATGCCGAGACCGGCCCGCAGGATCGGTACGACGAGCGGCTTGGGCGCGGTCAGCTTGACGCCCTGCGCCTCGGCGACGGGGGTCTGGACGGTGACCGGACCGGTACGAACGTCCCGGGTCGCCTCGTAGGCGAGCAGCGTGACGAGCTCCTCGGTCAGCCGACGGAACGTAGGTGAGTCCGTGTGCTCGTCACGCAGCGCGGTGAGCTTGTGGGCGACGAGCGGGTGGTCCACGACGAGGATCTGCATAAGCCGGAACGGTACCGTCGGCGATTCCCATCACGCGAGCGCCGCGGCTGTCAGACTCTAAAGTGCAGTGGACTGTGCCCCTGATCTCGCCCACCAGGGAGTGCCCGATGACCGACGGGATTACGCCCGAGCAGCTCGACCGCCTCCGCCGCCGCGAGGCCTTCCTGCGCGAACGCGACGAGGTCCGCGCCCTCCGCGACCGGACCGCACCGCGGCGGGCGCGAGTCTGGCAGTTGGGGGAGGCTCTGCGCAGGGCGGTCACTGAGGGTGAGGGCGAACCGCCAGCCCATCACAACTACGCCGGCTGCGGTGTCGCCCCGCCTGAGCCGCCGGTCGAGACGCAATCGTGATGGCCTAGCGGTCCGGGCGTTCCCGTGGACCGCAGGAGTCTGGGACGATGAGCCCGTGTCCGATGCCACAGCTGGGCCGTTGACCACCGACCTCGACTTCGCGGTCGCCGCTTACACCGAGGACGGGAACTGGACCGTCACCCCGCTGGTGATGCGTGGTGAACCCGACCTGTCCACCCTGGTCTCCGCACTCCGCCGGTTCCCGGGCGAGGGCGGCGTACTGGGGATGGTCTCGGTCGACGAGGACTTCTTCGTCCTGGTCCGCGTCGACGGTGGCCGGGCCCGGCTGCTGATCTCCGATGTGACGGCGGCGACCGAGTGGCCGCTGGCTCGGCAGATCGTCGACGAGCTCGACATCCCGCTGGCCGATGACGACGACGAACAGGTCCCGGCCGGCGACCTGGCGATCCTCGCCGACCTCGGGATGAGCGCGATGGACCTCGGCGCGCTCTGCGACGACGTCGACCTCTACCCGGAGGAGATGCTCGAGGAGATCGCGGATGCCCTTGGGTTCGGCAACCAGTTCCACGACGCGATCGAAGCCGTTGGCTAGCCCGATCCTGCGGCGCGAGTGGTCGCGGTTGATGACGCTGGCACTCGAGGAAGCGGAGTTGGCGCTGCCCGACGTACCCATCGGGGCGATCGTGGTGGACGCCGACGGTGAGGTGATCGGACGCGGTCACAACGAGCGGGAGACGACGGGCGACCCGACCGCACACGCCGAAGTACTGGCCATCCGGCAGGCAGCGCGACACGTCCGGGAGTGGCGGCTGACCGGGTGCACGCTGGTCGTCACGCTCGAGCCGTGCACGATGTGCGCGGGGGCGATCGTGCTGTCCCGGCTCGAGCGGCTGGTGTTCGCGGCGTACGACGAGAAGGCGGGCGCGGTCGGATCGTTGTGGGACGTGGTCCGGGACCGGCGGCTGAACCATCGGCCCGAGGTGGTCGGTGGGGTGATGGCCGACGAGGCCGGTGCCCGGCTGCGCGATTTCTTCATTCGTCACCGGCCTTGATATTGTCCTCGGCGGTGGCGTGTCCGAGCGGCCGAAGGAGCGCGCCTCGAAAGCGCGTGACGGGCAACCCCCGTCCGAGGGTTCAAATCCCTCCGCCACCGCCAAACCGCCCTCCGGGGCGGAAGAGATTCGGAAACCCTGATGCTGTGTGATGCGTCAGGGTTTTCGTCACTCTGGACCTGACTCGGGACGCTCGACGAGAGGGCCCCAATGGATGTTGAGGAGCTCGACCGGATCCTGCTGGCAGGGGCCGCGGTGCTGCTCGTCGCGGTGGTCGCTGTCCGGTTGTCGGCGCGGCTCGGGCTCCCGTCGCTGCTGATCTACCTCGGGATGGGGCTGCTCCTGGGCGAGGCGGGGCCCGGTCACATCCACTTCGAGGACGCGCAGCTCGCGCATGCGCTCGGGTTCGCCGCGCTGGTCATCATCCTGATCGAGGGCGGTCTGACCACGCGGTGGAACGAAGTACGGCCTGTGATGCCGCTCGGCCTGGTGCTGGCGACGGTCGGGGTCGCGGTCAGCGTTGCTGTGGTCGCCTGTGTGGCGCATTTCGTGCTGGGGCTCAGCTGGCAGCTGTCCGTACTGCTCGGGGCGGTGACGTCGCCGACGGACGCGGCGGCCGTGTTTTCGGTGCTTAGACGCGTGCCGGTCCGTCCACGGCTCCGCGGAGCGCTGGAGGCGGAGTCCGGTCTGAACGACGCGCCAACCGTGCTGCTGGTCACGCTGGTGAGCACCGGTGAGGTTGGCGAGAAGGGGCTGTTGTCGTTCGCCGGGCTGGTGGTTTATGAGCTGGTCGTCGGGGCGCTGTTCGGTCTGCTGATCGGGTGGGTGAGCGTCGGCCTGATCCGGCGGATGGCGCTCGGGTCGGCGGGGCTGTACCCGCTCGCGGTGCTGTCAGTGGCGTTCATCTCGTACGCCGGTGGGTCCGTGCTGCTGCATGTGTCCGGGTTCGCGGCCGTGTACGTGACGTCGTTGGTGCTCGGGCGGGCCGAGTTGCCGCATCGGATGGCGACCCGGTCGTTCGTCGACGGGATCGCCTGGCTGGCGCAGATCGGGTTGTTCGTGATGCTAGGCCTGCTCGCATCACCGGGGCGGTTCCGGCTGAACGACGTACTGGTCGCCCTGGTGATCGGGATCGCGGTGACGGTCGTCGGGCGGTTCGCGTCGGTGGCGATCTCGGCGGCGCCGTTCCGGCTGCCGTGGGCGGAGAAGACGTTCATCGCGTGGGCCGGGCTGCGGGGAGCGGTGCCGATCGTGCTGGCGACGATCCCGTTGGCCGAGGGGGTGCCGCACGCGGACCGGATCTTCGATGTGGTGTTCGTGCTGGTTCTGCTGTTCACGTTGCTGCAAGGACCGTCGCTGCCGTGGCTGGCGAAGCGGCTGGGTGTGCTGGACGAGAACGCGGCGCACGAGGTGGACATCGACGTGGCTCCGCTGGAGTCGCTCGGCGCGGACATGCTCCAGGTCCACGTCCCGAGCGAGTCCCGCCTCGCCGGAGTCGAGATCGGCGAGCTCCGGCTGCCTCCCGGTGTCTCGGTCTCCCTCGTCATCCGCGGCGAACGTGCCTTCGTCCCAGACCGCCGTACCGTCCTCCGCGCCGCCGACGCCATGCTCGTCGTCGCTCCCAGCCCGGTCCGCGAGCAAACCGTCCGCCGCCTCCGAGCCGTCTCCCGAGCCGGCCGCCTAGCCGGCTGGTTCGGCGAACGCGGCCGCGAACAGCACTGATCCGGTTTGTGCCGCATGTTCTTCTGAACTACCTTTGAACTATGAGTGAGCTGCCGGAAGTCAATTTCTCCGACCTGCTTCAGCGCCCCAATGAAACAGTCGAAAAACTCAAGGCAAGCCGCACCCACGCCCTCCGCGTCCACCGCCGAGGCAGCGAGGACGACCTGGTTCTGAGCACTGTCAAGCAGGCGGCGGACGAGCAGGAAGTGGTCGACCTCGCGGTGCGGGTCCTGCGTGCGGTGATGAGTGATCCGGTACTGCGCTCGCAGACCCTGCTGGACATCCTTCCGCGGATCTTTCCGTGGAGCATGTTCCTGCCGCCCGAGGATCGGGTCGAGTTCGCTCAGGAACTCGTCGACGTGATGGACGCCAGCTCGGAGCTCGGTGTCTCGGCGCCAGTGCTGACCTTGATCGCCCAATGGCGCAACACGGCCGACGTGTGGGCCGATCCGGAGCTGCTCGGCATCCTCCGAGCGCCGCGCGAGGACGGGCTCGGCCCGGTGCCTAGGCCGACCGCGGAGTGAGCCCCGCGAAGCGCGGTGATCGGGTCGCTCCGCCGGCCGGCCCTGATCACTGGGAGATCAAGTACTACAACACCCCTGCCGTCAAAGGATGGGAAGAACTCTGCCGCCAGGCGCCGGGCAATACCGAGCGTGCCTGGGCGGAGATCCGGGTCGAGCCGCAGCCGTTTCCGGCATCCGCGAGGCACCACCGGTTGAAAGGTGTGCTGTCCACCGAGCACGGCCTCGAGCAGTGGCAGTACGAAGTGACCGGTGGCGGCCGGATCTGGTACCTCGTCGACGCCGACAAGCGCACCCTCTGGATCACGTACGCCGGGACCGGGCATCCCAAGGCTACTGATTGATCAGTTGGGGTTTTGGCCTGAGGGGATGGGTTGGGTGGTGTGGATTACGGGGAGGCAGACGGTGGCGCCGGCGGGGACCTGGACCGAGGGGATGCCTTTGAGTCGTACCGAGCCGAAGCCGGCGCCGATGACGAGGTCGACGGTGTGGTCGGTGCGGCCGTCGGCGACCAGTTGGGCGCGCTGGTTGAGCTGACCGGCGATCAGCAGCATCTCCGGGGCGTTCGCGGCGGCGCCGCGCAGCGAGACCACGTCGACCTTGTCGCCCTTGGGCTCGTTGGAGACCTTGTTGATGTTGAAGCCGCGCTTCTTCAGCGCGTCGGCAACGCGACTCGCGGAGCCGGCCCGGGCGCCGCCGTTGTACACGTTCAGCACGACCTGCTTCGGGAGCAGGCGGTTGTTCGTGAGTTTCTGCTCGGTGCAGGTCGGCTCGGCGCTGCTGCTGATCAGGGATTTCCACCCCCACCAGCCGCCGCCGGCCAGGATTCCGAGCAGGATCACCATCGTCACCGGCGTACGCCAGCGGATCCGTGAATGCGGCCTCGGCTGCGGATGGATCGCTGTCATCGGCTCAACCCCCCGTGAGCAGACATGGGTCAGTCCACGACCAAGACCCGGGCGTGCAGGACCAGACGCTGCTGCAGCGCCGCGCGCAGGGCGCGGTGCAGACCGTCCTCGAGGTACATGTCGCCCTTCCACTCCACGACGTGCGCGAACAGGTCGCCATAGAAGGTCGAGTCTTCGTCGAGCAGGGCGTTGAGGTCCAGAGTGCCCTTGGTCGTGACCAGTTCGTCAAGCCGCACCTGCCGTGGGGGCAGGGAGGACCAGTCCTTCGGCCGCAACCCGTGGTCCGGGTACGGCCGGTCGTCCCCGACGCGCTTGAAGATCACCCCCCGAAGTCTAGCGGGGTTACAGGTCTCAGGAGGAGGTCATGAATATCACCGGAATAGTCCGGTGTTCGACTCAACCTTTTGAGGCCGTCGGAACGTCCTACAGGGATGGCGCGACGCGTGTGGTCACGATCCGGGTGATCGCGGAGGACTAGCATGCCGACCGGGAGTTCCGTCAACCGGGGAAAGGCACGCTGAGATGGCCGAGTCAGGCGACGTCGTGGAGACCGTCAAGCAGGGGTACGCGTTCGATGGGCCGGCGCTCGAACTGGGCGCGCTGCTGGTCGACGACGAGCCGAAACCGGAGGCGACGGTCCGGATCCCGCTCGGGATGATGAACCGGCACGGCCTGGTCGCGGGTGCGACCGGTACCGGTAAGACGAAGACTCTGCAGCTGATGGCGGAGCAGCTGTCGGCGGCCGGCGTCGCGGTGTTCGCGGCCGACGTGAAGGGCGACCTGTCCGGGATCTCGCAGCCGGGCGAGAGCAGCGACAAGCTGCTGGCCCGGACCAAGGCGATCGGTCAGGACTGGACTCCGACCGGCTTCCCGACCGAGTTCTACGCGCTCGGCGGGCAGGGCACCGGGATCCCGATCCGGGCCACGATCACGTCGTTCGGACCGGTACTGCTGTCAAAGGTGCTCGGGCTGAACGACGTACAGGAGTCGTCGCTCGGGCTGATCTTCCACTACGCCGACAAGGCCGGGCTGACGCTGCTCGACCTCAAGGACCTGCGGTCCGTCATCACGCACCTCACCTCGGACGAGGGCAAGGACGACCTGAAGGAGCTGGGCGGGCTGTCGGCGGCGACCGCGGGCGTGATCCTGCGGTCGTTGATCGGGTTTGCCGACCAGGGCGCGGAGGCGTTCTTCGGGGAGCCGGAGTTCGACACCGCGGACCTGCTGCAGCAGCGGGACGGCAAGGGCCTGATCTCGCTGCTCGAGTTGCCGAACCTGCAGGACCGTCCGGCGCTGTTCTCGACGTTCCTGATGTGGCTGCTGGCCGACCTGTTCCACGACCTGCCCGAGGTCGGCGACGTGGACAAGCCCAAGCTGGTGTTCTTCTTCGACGAGGCGCACCTGCTGTTCGCGGACGCCTCGAAGGCGTTCCTGTCGGCGATCGCGCAGACCGTCCGGCTGATCCGGTCGAAGGGTGTCGGCGTGTTCTTCGTGACGCAGACGCCGAAGGACGTGCCGGACGACGTACTGGCGCAGCTCGGTTCGCGGGTGCAGCACCAGTTGCGGGCGCACACGCCGAACGACGCGAAGGCGCTGAAGGCGACGGTGTCGACGTTCCCGAGTTCGTCGTACGACCTGGGCGAGGTGCTGACCCAGCTCGGAATCGGCGAGGCGATCGTGACGGTGATGAACGAGAAGGGCGCGCCCACGCCGGTCGCCTGGACCCGGCTGCGGGCGCCGCAGTCACTGATGGCGCCGGCGTCCGCGGAGCAGATGACCGCGGCGGTGCAGGGGTCGCCGAACAACGCGAAGTACTCGCAGGCGGTCGACCGCGAGTCGGCGTACGAGATCCTGGCGGCGAAGGTGCAGGCCGGTGCGCAGCAGGCCGAGGCCGAGAAGCAGGCCCAAGAGAAGGCACAGCAGCAGGCCGAGCGATCGCAGCAGCAGGAGCGGCCGCGGGCGCAGAAGCAGGAGAAGTCGATGGTCGAGCAGGTGGTGGGTTCGAGTGCCTTCAAGCAGTTCGCCCGCACGGCCGGCCGGGAGATCGTCCGGGGTCTGTTCGGCGCCGCCCGCCGGCGCTGATCCGAGTCCGAAGAGTTTTCAGGTTTTCCCTTCCCCGCAAGGGAAAACCTGTAGTGGTTGTTGATCAAACGACTGAATCGGCGTCGATTGTCGATCGTTTCCAAGTCGTCATCCACAGCCGCGCCGTCACCGATTGGGACCTTGCGCTGACTCGTCGTACCGTGTGAGGTGATGGTTGCGCAGAGTAGGCGAGCGATACGTTCCTGGGCGCTCTGGACCCTGACGGTCCCGGCGTTCGTCGTCGTGGTGCTCGTCGACCTGGCCGCGATCGGGTACGCCGTGCAGGCGTTCACCGACCGTCCCGACTGGCGCGGCCTGGATGTCGTGTTCGCGCTGACCGTCTCGGCGCTGATCTCGGTCGAGGGCGCTCGCCGGGTGGAGAGCCGCCGGCGGCGTGGCGGTGCGCTGCACAAGGACCTCGCCCCGGCCTGGATGATCGCGGCCGCCGTCATCCTGCATCCGGCGCTGGCGATCCTGGTCGCGGTCCTGCTCCGGATCTGGTGGCGGATCCGGGCCGGCAAGTGCATCCCGTACCGTTGGGCCTTCTCGACGGCGGTGCACGTGCTCGCCGTCGGCGCCGCGCACGCGGTCTTCGTCTCGCTCCAGGACGCGACCGGCCACAGCGACCTCGGTCTGGTCGTCTCGATGATCGGCGCAGCAGCGGCGTACGTCGCCACTGACACCGTGCTGTGCGGGCTCGCGATCTCGCTCATCATCCCGGGCAGCAGTCGCCGCGAGGCGGTCGGCGGCCTGGACGACCTGTGCACCGACGCGACCGCCGCCACCCTCGGTTGTTTGCTCGCGGCCGCCTGCCTGATCAGCCCCTGGTTCGCGTTCGTCGCCATCCCGATCACACTGACTGCGCAGCGCGCACTGCTTCTCGGGCAGCTGGAGACCGAAGCGCAGACGGATCCGAAGACCAGCCTGACCAGGGTCGACTGGTGGCGCCGCCGTACCGAAGAGATGTTGCGTACGGCGCGGAACCAGCGCGAACCGATGGCGGTCCTGCTGATCGACATCGACCACTTCAAGCTGGTCAACGACCGGCACGGGCACCTGGTCGGCGACGAAGCCCTGCGCGCGGTCGCGACCATCCTGCGCAGCGCGATCCGGGCGAAGGACGTGATCGGCCGGTTCGGCGGCGAGGAGTTCGTGATCGCGCTCCCGGACACTGGGCTGGACGAGGCGACGGTCACCGCCGACCGCCTCCGCAACGCGGTCGCCGCCAGCCCGCTGGCCGCGATGTGCGCCGGCGTCCTCGACGACCCGGATCTTGACCCGGACACGTTCCTGCTCACGGTCAGCATCGGCGTCGCCGTCTACCCGGCCGACGGGTCGACCGTCGACGACCTGCTGCTCCGCGCCGACCGCGCGATGTACGCCGCCAAGGCCGCCGGCCGCAACCGGGTCCGCCTGGCCGCCGACACGATCCCGCTGCCCCGGCTGACCGCGTCCACACAATTCTCGGAACCAGCAGAACCTTTGGCCCCGGTCCAGCGTCCTGTGAGGTGAGGACGGCAGGACGGAGCGCTGATGGCGGCAACGGGGAGTCGTGACGACGACTTCACGGGGTTCGTGCTGGCCAGATCCGCGCGGTTGGTGCACTTCGCGCGGATGCTCTGCGGCGATGCCGGCCTCGCGGAAGACCTGGTGCAGAACGCGCTGGAGAAGGCGTACCTGCGCTGGGACCGGATCGAGATGGCAGACCCGTTCGCGTACGTCCGGCAGGCCGTGGTCAACCAGCACCTTTCCTGGGTACGTCGTCGGCCGTGGCGGGAGCGGCCGAGTGGCGGCGCCACCGAGCTGGATCTGTTCCTCGGCCCGGTGGTCGACGACCCGTCCGGCGCGGTCAGCCGGCGAGTGGGCCTGGGGGCGGCGCTCGCGACACTGAGCCGTCGCGAACGTGCCGTCGTCGCGCTGCGGTACGTCGAGGACCTGACCGAACGCGAGACCGCAGAGGTCCTCGGCGTCGCCGTCGGCACGGTGAAGAGTGCCAACGCGCGAGCCTTGGCGAAACTGCGCGTTGCTCCCGAGCTGAGCGGCGTACCGGTGGGGGAGCGAACATGAACGACAAGATCCTCGACGAGGACGAGCTCCGGACGCTGCTGGCGCCGGGCGATCAGGACACGCCGCTCGACCCGGCCCGGGTGATCGCGGGAGCACAGCGCCGCCGCCAGCGCCGGGGGTTGGCTGCTGTCGCGGCGTCGGTCACCGTGGTGGCGTTCGTTACCGGGGCCGTCGCGGGGGTTGCTTGGAGCCGGATGCAGGGGTCCGGACCCGAGCCCGCCCGGCCGGCGCCGACGATCGTCCCGGCACCGACGAATCCCACGCCTTCGAACTCCGTGCCCACGAGCCCAGTGCCTACGAGCCCTGTGCCGACGCTCTCGACGCCGACGCGTCCGGTGCCGACTACTCCGGGGCCGACAAATCTGAGGCCGTCGAGTCCGCCGTCCAGTCCGCCGTCGAGCCCGGCGACGGTTCAGTCGCCGACGGCGGTGCCGACTCCGAAGTTCGGCCGGACTCCGCCGCCGGTGCCGTCCAGGATTCCGACCACCACTCCGCAGACTGTGCCGCCGACGTCCACTCCCAGCTGACCAGAACCTTTTCCGGGTCGGGTCGCGTCCTTCAGCCCGACCGAACGCCGAAAAGGTTGTGGAGAGCAACGATGACAGAACTAGGACGGAACCGCCGCGTGACCCGGCTGGTGATAGGCGGAGTCGCGGCTGCGGTCGTGGTGGTCGCCGTCGCGGGTACGGCGATGGCGCGCAGCGGGTCGACCGACGGCGACGGAGGTACGCCGGTCAACGCAACGCCAACCGCGTCCCCGAGCGCACCCGACGCAACCCCGAGCCAGTCGCCAAGCGTGGCGACGCCGACCGCATCCCCGAGTCAGCCGTCCAGTGTGGCGACGCCGACCGAGAGCCCGAGCAGGGTGCCGAGGCCGGTGCCGCCGACCGCGACCCCGAGCCAGTACCCGAGGCCGGTGCCGACGAGGTCGCCGGGCGCGACTCCGACCCGGTACGCGACGCCGGTGCCGACCGTCGCACCGAGCTGGGCACCGCGAGCAACGCCGACCCAGCCGCCACGTGCAGTCCGCCCGACGCCGACCCAGCCGCCGACGGCCTCGCCCACCGGCAAGTAGCCCGGACCTCCGCCACCGATCAAACGCCGGCCGCACGCCTGCTGAGCAACTCGGTGAGCGTGCGGCCGTTGCGTTGCTGGACGTTGGTGAGTGGCGGACGTGCAGGCCATCACAATTGACTGCTCGGCGTGGTCCGAAGGGGCGGGCCACGCCGAGCGCGCGATTGTGATGGCCTGGCGGTTCAGCAGGTGGCGAAGGAGGCGGCTGAGATCCATGCCTTGGCGACGTACATGCCGGCGTTGACGCGGAGCCAGACGTTGGAGGTGCCCTGCGAGCCGGTGACGCTCTCGCCGGTCGTCTGGCATTCGACGGTGACCTGCGCCGACTTGCCGGCCATCCCGACGACCGCGCCGGTCGAGTTCGGTGCGTTGCGGACGTTCAGGTACCCGGACGAGATCGACACCGTCCCGCGCCCGCCGTCGCCGGTCCACAGGTACGTCACGTCCACGAACCCGTTGTCAGCCAACTTCAGCGCGTCCCAGAACACACCGTCCGCAAGGTCGATACCCGCCGGGTTGGCGACCGTCCGACCGAACTCGTCCTTCCCGCCGTTGTAGCCGTTCTGGTACGCGGCCTGCGCCTCAGGCTTGCCCTGCGCCAGGTCCTTCCACATCTCCCGGGTCGCGCTCGGGTTCCAGTAGTCGTCCTTGGTGTTCCACGGCCCGACATCCCACACCGGCTCGAACGCGCAGCGCGAGGCCGTGCAGACCTTGACCGAGTAGGTCCCGGATCCGCTGCCGGACAGTCCGCGCCGCGACGGCAGCGCGACGAAGTGATCGCGGCTGACGATCACGTGCCCGTTGGCCGTCGTACCGCCGACCAGACCTTCTCGGGTCGCGAAGACATGCGACTTCAGCGGTGCGGCCTGAACACTCATCCGCGGAGCGGCCGCCTTGTCGGTGGGTTGGACGGTGACGTCGCCGACCCACGGGTTGGCGCCGGTCGGCGGCGCGCTGACGATGATCCGGACCTGCACCTGATCGCTGGCGCCAGCCAGTGCAGTCGGCGTACCTGCGGCGGCTGCAGTCCATTCGGACCACCTGTCGTTCAACCAGGACCGTACGTCGACCTCCGCCGACGAACCGTCCGGCGTACCGGTCGTGTAGCCGACGACGACCGCAGACGTCGGTACGGCGAAGTGGACCGGGCTGAGCTCAGCCAGACCGGAGCGTTGCTTGATCTTCGTCGAGCCGAACGCGGCCGGGGCGTCGCCGAGGATGATGCGGCTGCCGTCGACCTTGACGTTGCTCGATCCGGCGACCGGCTGGGCCGCGACGGCGACTGGATTGGTGGGCTCGGCGTTGCTCGGCAAAGCCGCTGTAAAGATCGCGGCGGTCGCCACCAGACACGCGGCGAGCTGGGCAGTACGGGTGATACGCATGGGCGGACCTCCGGGGCGGTGAAGGCGTGTGCACCCAATGTGACAAACAAACACTGCCTCTGCATAGCCCGTGAATAAATTTCTCCTGACCAAACAGAACCCGATCGGTCACTCAGCGGGTTTGGACCGGTGTGACAGAGGCTGAGGAGAATCGATGACCCGGACCGCGGACGCCGACTTCGAGCGATTCGTGTTGGCGCAGTCGACCCCTTTGCTCCGCTTCGCGGAGATGTTGTGCGGCGATCGGCACACCGCCGAGGACCTGGTGCAGCAAGCGTTGATGCGGTCCTATCCGAAATGGCATCGGCTGGACGGCGACCCGTTGCGGTACGTACGACGGGTGCTGGTCAATCGGTTCCTCTCACAGGCCCGCCGGCGCTGGAACAACGAAGTACCCAGTGACCCGGTGCAGAACGACTGGGACCAGCGAGCGGTGGCGGACTTCGCCGGGGAGGTGCAGACCAGGGAGGCCGTGCTCTCGGCCCTCGAAGGTCTGACTGTCCGGGAGAGAGCCGTGGTCGCGCTGCGCTACTCGCAGGATCTCTCCGAGGCCGAGACCGCCGAGCTGCTCGGCATGGCGGCCGGGACCGTGAAGAGCACGGCCTCCCGGGCCCTGGCCAAGTTGCGTCTGGCACCCGACCTGATCGACAGCGTAGTTGGAGGAAACTGATGAGTGACGAGAAGCGGGTACGCGACGCGCTCACGTACGAGATCGACCCGTGGCAGCCGGATGCGGCCGACCTGATGCGGCGCGGCAAGCGCCTGACCTGGCTGCGTCGTGGACTGGCCGCGGCGGGCGTCACCGCCCTGGCCGGAACCGTTGCGACGGTGTCCGCCGCGGTCGGCGGCCCGGCCCCGGTGAAGAACCTGCTGGCCGGTGGCGGGAAGCCGCCGGTGCCGGTGGTGGTCCCGACCGGTGCTCCGCAGGCGCCGTCGGTCGACCCGACCTGCCTGCCGGCCAAGCCAGAGCTGCCCAAGGTGACGGTCTCGGTGAACAAGACCATCGACCCGAACAACCCCTCGAAGCCGACCCTGCCGGCCAAGCCGACCCTGCCTGCGAAGCCAACTCTTCCGGCCAAGCCGTCGCTGCCGACCGCGAAGCCCACGCTTCCGGGCAAGCCGAGCTTGCCGACCACCCGGCCGTCGTTGCCTGGTAGGCCGTCGATCCCGACCACGAAGCCCACCTGGCCGACGACCAAGCCGACGCTGCCGGGCAAGCCGTCGATCCCGACGACGAAGCCGACCCTGCCCGCGAAGCCTTCGCTGCCGGTGAAGCCGAGCCTGCCGACGGCCAAGCCCACTCTGCCGACGCTGCCGACCGGCAAGCCGTCGCTGCCGAGCAAGCCGTCTCTCCCGGCGAAGCCGACCCTGCCCGCGAAGCCTTCGCTGCCGGTCAAGTCTTTGCCGACGGCGAAGCCGAGTCTGCCGGACTGCGTGCGCGGCGTACCGACTGCGAAGCCGACCGCTCAGAAGCCCACGCTGCCGAGCCTTCCGGGCAAGCCGTCGCTGCCGACGACGAAGCCGACCGCGCCGAAGGGCATCCCGACTGTCACCGTGAAGGTCACGGTCGACCCGGGCAAGCCGACGCTGCCGACCAAGCCGTCGATCCCGACGACGAAGCCGACGTTGCCGACGATCCCGTCCTCGAAGCCCAGCTTCCCGACGCCGACCGTCCCGACCACGTTCCCCACCGGCCACCCCTCCCCCGGCCGGTAGGGCATCCCGCCACCGGCGAGTAGGCCAACCCTGCAGGTCTACTCGCCGGTGGCCCCATCCGCGAGTTCGCGGGCCACATCCAGGTGGCCCGCGTGCCGCGCGTACTCCTGCAGCACGTGGAACAAGATCCAGTTCAGCGTCGGCCGGTCGTCGATCCCGAACCGCCCACCCGCCGGCGCGATGGTCGCCGGGTCCGCTCCGCTGACCACCTGGCGAGTGAACTCACCACCCGCGTGCAATTCAGCCAGCAGACTCTCGAGCGAGTCGTCCGGCGTCAGCGTCCAGCGGCCGTCGGGGTTGTCGGCCGAGTCACCCCACGGCTGCTCGACCTGCTCGGCGGTGAAGCCCCAGCGCAGCCAGCGTCGCTCCATGAAGACCAAGTGCTTCAGCAGCTCCAGCGGCGACCAGCCTGACGGCAGGCGGCTGCCGCGCAGGTCGGCGTAACTCAGCCCCGTCAGCTTCTCCTCGATGATGCCGCGGTACCGATCGAGGTACTCCAGATGCAGCTCGATCGTGTCGGCAACGTCCCTGGCCGGCTTCACGAGAGGGTCCTCAGGTAGGCGGCGGTCGCGTCGTCGGCCGGATAGAACGACTCGATCATCAGCTCGGACACCGTGACGTCGAGCGGCGTACCGAACGTCGCGATCATCGTCAGCAGCGAGAGCTCATGGCCGTCGTGAATGAGTCGGAACGGGACGACAGGCCCTTCCGGCCCCAGCTGCGTCGGCTTGTCGTCGGCGGCGTACTCGCGGAGTTCGTCGTACAGATCCTGGAGCTCGGGGTCGGCGGTGCTCGTGACCTGGCGTTGCAGGCTTGCGAGCGCGGTCGCGCGGACCTCGGCGACGTTGCCGATCCGCCGGGCCAGGCCGTCCGGGTGCAGGGTCAGCCGGAGTGCGTTGATCGGTGCCTGCAGCAACTTCTCGTCGACGCCGCCGGTGAAGATCTGGATCCCGGCGTTCCACTCGACGATGTTCCACCAGCGGTCGACGACCAGCGCCGGGTACGGCTCGTGCGCCTTCAGCAGTCGGCGCAGGGTGGTCCGGATCGCCAGCATGGCCGGCGAATGCAGGGACGACTCGGTGTAGATCGGCGCGAACCCGCCGGCCAGCAGCAGTTGGTTCCGGTCCCGCAGCGGTACGTCGAGATGCTCGGCCAACCGCAGCACCATCTCGCGGCTCGGCTTGGACCGCCCGGTCTCGACGAAACTCACGTGCCGGGTGGACACCTCGACCCGGTTCGCCAGCTCTAGCTGACTGAGCCGTCGCCGCTCCCGCCAGCCGCGGAGAAGCTCGCCAACCGGCCGCTGAAAGGTCTCATCGATCGTGGCTGCCATGCATCGACCGTAACTGTTCGCGTAGACATCTCCATTACCTCAGACGTCATCGACGGTCTGCCGGCGTGGCGGCAAGGTTCTGGTCACCGAAACCTTTCAAGGAGGAAACACCATGAACGCCACCGCTCTCGCCGACCAGTACTTCGCGACCTGGAACGCAGCCGACGCCGACCGCCGGGCCGAACTGATCGCCGGAACCTGGACCGAGGACGCGACCTTCCAGGACCCGAGCTTCGAGACCACCGGCCACGACGAACTGAACAAGCTGGTCGGCGCCGCGCAGCACATGTTCCCCGGCCTGACCTTCGTCCGGATCGGCGACATCGACGAGCACCACGGCTACCTGCGCTGGACCTGGCACCTGAAGGTCGAGGGACAGGAGCCGGTGGCCGGCGGCACCGACATCGTCGTGCTCGACGGCGACGGCAAGATCCAGAAGCTGGTCGGTTTCCACGATTTCGCGCCGGAGCACTGAGGCGCGCGTCGGCTGATTCATACCAGCCGACCTGCCCCGCCCACCACCTAGGTTGGCGGGCATGTGGAAATCGTTGGCTGGGGCAATAGCAGGGGCCGTGCTGGTGGCCGCCGTTCCGATGAGTACGGCGGCCGCCGCGGGAACCCTGGACTGGAAGGCGTGCAAGCCCGGCGCGGTCGAGCAGTGCGTGACGCTGACCGTGCCGCTGGACTGGTCGAAACCGTCCGGCCCGACGACGAAGGTCTTCGTCGCCAAGGTCCCGGCGAAGGACCAGGCGCACAAGCTCGGCGCCTTGTTCTTCAACCCGGGCGGGCCGGGCGGCGCGGGCGCCTCGATCTTCGCCGCGGGGCTCGCGGACGCGTTCCTGCCGCAGTTCCGGGACAGGTACGACCTGGTCAGCTTCGACCCACGCGGGACGGGCAGCAGCAGCCAGCTCGACTGCGGTCCGGTGCTGCGACCCGGCGTACCGGTGTTTCCGAAGTCCAAGGCGCAGTACGACGCGATGGTGGCTTCGAGCCGGGCGATCGGGGAGCAGTGCTTGAAGCAGCACGGCGATCTGATGCGGAATCTGGACACGCGGACGGTCGCCCACGACATGGATGCCATCCGGGCGGCGCTCGGCGAGTCGAAGTTCAACTACCTCGGCATCTCCTACGGGTCGTACCTGGGCACGATCTACGCGCAGCAGTTCCCGAAGCGGGTCGGCCGGATGGTGCTCGACGGGATCCTGGACCACAAGCAGGGTGCGACGCGCTTGACGATCGAAGAAGCTAAGGCAATGGAGGACGGGTTCAACCGGTTCTCCGCCTGGTGCGACACGGACACGTCGTGCGCGCTGCACGGCCAGAACGTCGGCAAGGTGTACGCCGCGACCGTCCGCAAGGCCGACAAGACCCCGCTGACCGGTCCGAACGGGCCCGTGACTGGTGACGCGATCCGGATGGCGTTGCCCAGTTTGTTGCCCTTGACATCAATGGTCTCGGACAACTGGGCGGACCTCGCGACCGCGCTGGCCAAGGCCGCGAAGGGCGACGGCACCGACTTCGCGAACCTCAGCTACCTCGGCGACCCCGAGACGGCGTACGCCGCCGTGTCCTGCATGGACCTGCCCGGCGAGTTGCACGGGTACGCCGATGCGCGCGCCCGACTCGCACTGGCAAAGGCGGTCGCACCGCGGGTTGGTGCGGCCGTCGAGGGTTGGGCGATCACGGCCGCGTGTTCCGGCTGGCCGATCCCGCCGAGCAACCCGTGGCAAGCGACGCCGGTGCACGGTACGGCGCCGATCCTGATCACGTCGACGCTGCACGACCCGTCGACTCCGGTCGTGAACGCGCGCAGCCTGGCGCGGCAGATCGACAACAGCCGGCTGCTGACCGCGGACGTCTATGGACACACGGCATACCTGAATTCCGACTGCGCGCGGGACCGGATCACGACGTACCTGCTGGAAGGAAAGCTGCCGACCGGGAGCTGTTAATTGGGTGGAAGCTCCACGTGGTCGAGCGCAGGATTGATGAATGCTCACTGCCGAAGAGCTGGAAGTCTTCGAGCGCGACGGGATCGTGAAGATCCCGTCCGCGTTCTCCACCGACGAGGCCGCGCGGATGCGGGACGTGTTGTGGCACGAGCTGTCGGAGCGGCACGGGATGGATCGCGACGACCGTTCGACCTGGACGCCGTTGCGACCGACCGGTTTGAAGACCACCAAGTCTTCGCGTACAGCAAATGCGGTGCTGGGACCGTCGGTGCGATCGGCGCTCGACGGGCTGCTCGGTGAGTGGCTCGAGCCGAGGCATCAGGGACAGGTTCTCGTCACCATGCCGGAGGGCGTGCCGTGGGCGGTGCCGCATCGTCAGTGGCACACCGACGTCGGGTTCGAGACGCCGACGGAGGCCGTGAAGATCTGGGCGTTGCTAGGCGATCTCGAGCCGGGTGGTGGCGGGACGCCGCAGGTCGCGGGTTCACACAAGGTGATCGCGCGGTTCTTGACCACGACTGAGGAGCGCGAGTTCAAGGCGGTCCGGGATCAGGTGCTGCGATCGGATCCGTGGTTCCGCAACCTGACCTCGGAGGAGCGGTCGGTGGACCCGATGGCGCCGGCCGAGCTCGACGGTCTACCGGTCCGGGTGGTCGAGCTCACCGGTCAGGCGGGCGACGTGTACCTGACACATCCGTGGATCCTGCACTCGATCGCGCCGAACGCGGCTGACAGCCCGCGGATGATGCGCAGCCGCTTCATCTTCGCAGCTGCTTCATCGTGACAGGGCATTGACCAGCCGGGCGCAGCGCACCGGGTCTTCGGTCAGACCCGTGGACAGTCCCCACAGCCAGTAGCCGACGGTCCGCCAGATCACCCAGTCGCGCGCCCGGTCCCGGTCCAGACCGGCTTCGCGGACCGCGATATCGAAGTACGGGACGATGTCGGTCATCTTGTCGAGGTCCCACCACAACACGCGACCGAGGTCGAACTCGATGTCGCCGCGATACAGCACCGGGTCGACGGTCAGCCACTCTTCTCGGTGCCCCGCGAGTACCTGGCCGGAATGAAAGTCGCCGTTGACCGCCGCGGTCGACGTGGTCCCGGTCGGGGCGACGTCGAGCGCCTCGCGCAGGATCGCGACGTCGAACGGGCGGCCGAGTCGCTCCCACTGCGGCTCCAGCTCAGCCGACCAGGACGTCACGAGGTCGGCGGTCGACTGCGCGTCATCCGGCCCGGGTACGGCGAGCCGGCGCATCAGCTGCCCGAGTATGGCGATCACCTCGTCGATCGGCCGCGTCGTCAACGGTGTCGAGAGCCGCTCGAGCAGCATCGCTCCGGCCTCGGCGTCGTCGTCCCACAGCTGGACCATGCCCCGGCCGTCCCACCACTTCAGCGCGCGGGCGTGTTGCGTGATCTCGTCCCCAGGCAGCGACATCCGTAGTGCGAGCTCCACGCAGTCGCGCACGACCGGAACGACGATCGCGTTCGACCCGTGGGCGATCGGGCCCGCGATCGCGAGGTTCCAGCGACGGCACTGTTCGTCGACGGCTCGGGGCAGCGACTCCAGCCAGGCCTGCCCTTCGGTCCACCAACGTGGCATCTCGAGGAACGTCTTGGGCAGCTCGATCACCCGGAAACCGTAGCGGGGCAACCCGGGGCATGCCCCTTGATTTTCAGAAGGCCTCCCCGGAAACGGGATCGCGGACCATGATGTGGGACATGGGCGGAGAGGTTGAGGTGGACGGGTTGCAGTTCGACCCGGAGGTTTCCCGGCAGATCGAGTCGGTGTACACGACGCCGGATGTAGTCGAGCAGCGACGGGTAGTACGGGCGGCGCTCGCATTGCGGCCGGGGGACCGCGTGCTGGACGTCGGTGTCGGACCAGGACTGCTGGCGGCGGAGATGGCCGCCGAGGTCGGACCGGACGGGCGGATCTGCGGGATCGACGTCAGCGAGAGCATGCTCGCGATCGCGGGGACGAGGACCGACGTACCGGGCGGGCCCGGTATCGAGCTCGAGCTGGCCTCGGTCGCGCGGATCCCGCACCCGGCGGAGAGCTTCGACGTGGTGGTCTCGACCCAGGTCTTCGAGTACGTCGACGACATCGCCGGCGCGCTGGAGGAGGTACGACGGGTACTCCGGCCGGCCGGTCGCGTCGTACTGCTCGACACCGACTGGGGTTCGGCGGTGTGGCGGTCGAGCGACGACGGGCGGATGGCGCGCGTACTGACCGCGTTCGAGGATCATCTGGCCGATCCACATCTGCCCCGGACGCTGGCCGACGTACTGGACAAGTCCGGTTTCACGCCGACCCACCAGCAGGTGGTGCCGATCCTCAATACGGGGTACGACGACCGCTCGTACAGCGCGGGCCTGATCGACATCGTGTCGGCGTTCGTACCCGGTCATGCCGGGGTGACGGAAGAGGAGGCGCGCTCGTGGGCGGACGATCTGCGGAGTCTCGGTGCGAGCTACTTCTTCAGCCTGAACCGGTACCTGTTCGTCGCGTCCGCACTCTGAAGGCCCTCATTGCCCGAACTCGGCGGGTGCATCCTGGGAGAGACACACCCGCCGGCCCGGTCGTTCTCCCGCCCCTCAGTGGGAGAACTCGCGGCTCGGTGAACACCACCCATGCCCGAATGGCACTGACCGAACCGCGGGACCACCTAGAGGTACCCCAGGACCCGGGTCCGCACACCCCCCGGCACGCAGACCGGACGGAAAACTTCACGTTCCTCAAACCTTCGCCGCTGGTTGCTGACCTAGCAGCCACCTAGGCTGGACGGCGATTTCGTACGCCGGGGGTCGGCGTGCGGACGCACAGGGGGAAGGAACAGCAATGCCGGAAGTGTTCGACGACGAGTTGACCGATGACGAGCTGGACCAGCTGGAGGCGCTCGGCGCGGCCGAGGACGCGGACCTGATCATCGGTACGGCGGTCGGTGAGAAAGATGCCTGAGGCAAGGATTAAGTGGCGCGGGTTCGCCATGAACAAGCGCACGGTGGCGATGGTCGAGGCCGCCGAGCAGCTGTACCACTCGAAGTTCGCGATCCTGCAGGGGTCGTACAACGCCGGCGGGGTGGAGGCCTCGGCCGGCACCCATGACGGCGGCGGGGCGGTCGACGTCGATGTCCGGACGAAGAGCGCCGCGCAGCGGGTCGCGGTGGTGAAGGCGCTCCGGCAGGTCGGGTTCGCCGCCTGGCTGCGTACCCCGGCGCAAGGCAACTGGCCGTACCACGTGCACGGGATCGCGGTCGGCGACAAGGACCTGTCCCGAGGCGCTGCGAACCAGGTAGCGGAGTACCACCGGAAGCGGAACGGGCTTGCCAACCGGGGCAAGGACGACGGCCCGGCCGGGTACTACGGGATGACCTGGGAGCTGTACCTGAAGGCACACCCGCCGAAGGACCCGGTGCCGGACTCGACGATCTCGCTGGCGGCGATGGCGTACGCACGGACGCATGACGCGATGGCCGGCGTCTGGGGCGCGGACCGGGCCCGGGTGATCGCCTGGGCGGCGCACCCGAGGGTCGGCGCGATCACCAAGGCCGAGACCGTCCCGGCGGTCGGTGTGCCGTGGCACCTGCACTTCCAGCGGGTGATCCGCAAGGTGCAGCTGCACTTCAAGTTGGAGGTGACCGGGATCTTCAACAATTCCGTCGCCGCCGTGATGAAGCGGTACGGCTACACGATCGTGGCCTAGATGTGGGCAAGGCCCCACCGGTAGCAGCCGGTGGGGCCTTGTTGGTCCACTACCGCCCGGGCATCCCCGGTGCAGCTGTGGAGGTGGAGAGCGGAACCGACGCCGATGCAGGGGTCAAGACGTCAGCTCCGCTTGCTTATGGAGTTGTCACTACCGAGTCGACCGCCCAGACCTGCGCCTGGTGGAACTCGAGGTGCTGCCGCATCGCCGCCGGTGCGCCGATGCCGAGGTGGTTCATCGTTGGTACGACGACCGCGCGGACCTCGGACCGGCGGACCTCTTCGAGCAGTGCGTGGAACGCGGCGGACTCGGCCGAGTCGCGCTCGGTGTAGACGGTGCCGAGGGTGAACCCCTCCGCGCTGGCGAATGCGGCGAGCGAATCGGTCGCCGCGGCCAGCTCCTCCGCGCAACTCAGCGCGTCGGCCCGTACATACCCGAGCAGCGTCGGCCGGGTGGTCATTGTTCTGCCATACCCACCAGCACCGGCTCGCTCGTCACCCGGAGGGAGGCGAACCGCCGACGCATGGCTTCCTCGTACTGCCCGGCCTGCTCCACACTGGTGGTGTGGTCCGCGATCGGATGAGCGCCGAACCAGACCCGCACCCGACGGTGCGTTGCGGGGGTCTCCAGCGTCTCGGTCATCGCGGTTCCTTCTGCAGTCTCGGTCTCAGAGCCGAACGGCTTTGTCCGGCCCTGAGTAAAGAACACAGCATGCGGGGTGCCTTCGGAACACTTTGGAAGGGACCTTTACAGAGGCCTAACGCAGAGTAGGGAAACCCTACGAATCCGCAGGTCAACGCCGTCTCCAGCCGAGCGTCGAGGCGCCTGGGAAACCTGTCAAGAATGTTCGCAGCAATATGCAGATAACGATTCAGCGACGCCCAGGCTATTCGAGCAGCGATAAAATGTATGACGACCTGCTAACCGTTTGCACTTGCCCGCTCACGCACCGATATACGGCGAACCTAGCCGCGCTCAGGTCGGAGTCCGGGTGAAGCTGGCCGGGTGACGCGGTACGACGAACAGGGTGAGAGCTGCCGCGCCGACGGCGATCACTGCGATCAGATTGAGCGTGAGGGGTAGGTCGAGGACCAGTGTGATCGCCGGGGCAGCGAGAGCACCGATCAACAGTGCCAGTGAGTCGGCGGCGAAGAAGAGGGCGCCGACGCTCGCCAGGGTGGTCGACGGCGCGGTCCGCTGGATCGTGGTTTCCACCGTGATCAGCAGGATGCTGCCGGGCAGCCCGATCAGGACCGCGGCGGCTACAGCCACCGGGATGGTCGGGGCGTTGAAGAGTCCGAAGTACGCCAATGCCGTGACGAACTGGGTGAGCGTGAGCAGCTCGCGGATTCCCAACCAGGTGGCGGCTTTCTTGCTCAGGGCCGCGCCGACCAGGTAGCCGGCGCCGAGGCCGGAGATCAGGTAGCCGACGACGTACCCGGGGGCGTGCAGGCGGTCGACGGTGAACGGCACGAGGAGCGCGGTCAGGCCTGCGTTCGCGGTGAGGAACGCCGTCTGGCCGACGAGGATGCCGCGAAGCGCTCGGTTGCGTACGACGGTGTGGAGCCCTTCAAGTGGTCGCGGTGGTACGCCGGTGGTCGCGTGCCGGCGGGTACGGACCGTGGTGATGATTGCCGCCGACAACAAATAGCTGATGATGTCGACGGCGAGGACGAACTTGATCCCGGGGCCGGCCAGGAGCAGTGCGCCGAGCGGTGGCGCGGCGAGCCGGATCGCGCTGCTGGTGACGGCGTTCACCGCGTTGGCTGTTGCCAGCTCGCTGCCCGTCCCGACGACTGCTGGGAGTAGGGCGCGGGCGGCGGGTCGGAACACTGTGGTGGCGCTGTTCTCGAGCAGGATCGCGAGGTAGATCAGCCAGACATGATCCCGGTCGGCGAACAGGATCAGTGCCACCGTGGCCGCGCTGACGAGATCCGCGATCCACATCGCCCGCGCGAGATCCCACCGGTCCAGCAGCATGCCGGCCCATGGCCCGACGATCAGTGCGGGAAGGGCTTCCAAGGCCAACGCGAGTCCGGTGGCCACCGCCGAGCCGGTCAAGGTGAACACGTAGAACGGGATCGCCACCACCAGCAGCCACGAGCCGATGCCCGACACCGCGCCGCTGAGCCAGAGTCGCCGGAAGTCCCTCACGCCGCCGGAATCTATCCTCAAGGAATAGACATCCGCAAGAGTGTTCTGTGAAGATACTGTTCATGGAGTTGGGTGAGGTACTGCGCGACCGTCGCAAGGCGGCCGGACGCACCATCGCGTCGGTCGCCGTCGATGCCGGCCTGTCCGTCCCGTACATCGCGAACCTGGAGAACGGCCGGGGCAACCCCACGGTCTCCGCCCTCGACCGACTCGCGACCGCGCTGGGCGCACAGCTCGAGGTCCGGATCGCCGACGAACCACCGCCCCCGCAACCATCAGTCGGCGCCGACCTCGTCTCCGGCGTCGACCGAGTCAACGAGCTCGTCGCCACCCTGGCCGGCACCAGATCCCGCGCCACCACCCGCCGCCACCTAATCGCCACCCTCGACTCCCTCGCCCTCCTCCTAGGCCGCCCTCCAACCCCCACCGACCTAACCCGCCTCCTAGATCTCCTCCAACTCGCCACCTGACGTCGACCACCTCGTCGCCCGCCTCGGCTCGCGACCCGACTTCAATCACCTGCTCGACCTACGTCGGCTCGCCTGCCTGCTGGCCTGGTCCGGCTTGCTGGCGTCGGCGCACGTAGGGTCCGGGGTTATGGAGATCGGTACGCGGATTGCCGCGGCCCAGTTGACCGGATCGGCGCGCTCGAAGCGGCAGGTGATCGCCGGACCGCTGGCCGGCCTGTTGCACGACGAGGACGCCTGGTACCTGTCCGGCGTACTCGCGGCCGAGCCCGGCCAACCGTTCGATCCGAGCGAGATTGAATGGGCACTCGACACGATCCGCCAGGCGTTCGCAGCCGAAGGCCGATGGGTCCACGCGGAGCTGGTCGACGAGGCGAACCCTGGCCTGGCCGAGGCGCTCGCAGCCAACGGAATGACGATCGTGTCGCACCTCCCGCTACTCGTCCTCGAACCAGCCGACCTGGTCGTCCCCGAACTCCCGGACGGCGTGACGGTCAAGGTCGTGGAGTCCGCGGAGGATCAGGCTGTCGCGAACGCAGTCTCCACGGACGCGTACGAGATGGACGCCGCCTTCGTCTACAAGCCGGATCCCGCCGACGGCGGTGCGGTCCTGGTTCACGTGGACGGCGTACCGGCAGCAACGGCAGCGTGGACCGCAGTCGCGGACGAGGTCTCGGAGATCGCCGGAGTCGCCACGATCCACAGCCACCGGCGCCGCGGACTCGGTGCGATCGCAACGGCGTACGCCACGCAGAAGGCCTTCGAGCTAGGCGGAGCAACTCTCGCCTGGCTGACTCCCGGCGACGACGGCGCCGACCGAATCTACCGCCGCCTCGGCTACACCCCCCAAGCCACCGCAGTCCACCTAGGCGACCCAGAAGGCCACCTATCCGACCTCCGCTAACCAGCCGACCTGACGAGCCCGGCACGGCTGACAGCCGACCTCCGCTGACCAGCCGACCTCCGCCGACGAGGCCGGCGCGGCTGACGAGCCGGCCTCCGCTGACGAGCCGACCGACGCGGCTCGGGTGGACTGCGGCGGCCTTTTGCGCTGGTAGGCCGAACATTTCACGGGCCTGTGAACAGGCGCTGGGGTCTGGAGACAGGAAATAGCCTGTCTCCAGACCCCAGTAGCTGTCTCCAGACCCGAGTAGGTGCGGCCGGCGCGGTCTGTGGTCGCCAGCGCGGTGGGTGGCTCGGCCGGCAGCGGGTCCGCGAGCGTAGCCGGAACGTGCTCCGCGTGGCGGCCCGAGGTCAGCGGACGGTGAAGCCTGCTTTGCGGAAGGCGTCGGCGAGGGAGGTTTCGTCCATCGGGGTCTCGGGCTGGTTGCCGCGGCCCTGACCGCCCTTACCTCCCGGACCACGGTTACCGCCGCGACCACCCTGGCCACCGCGACCGCCCTGCCCACCTTCGCCGCCTGAACCGCCAGGCCCACGACCCTGACCGCCCTGTCCACCTGAACCGCCGGGACCACGACCCTTACCGCCTGACCCGTTGGCGCCTCGGCCGCCTTGGCTGCGGTTGCCGCCCTCGCCGCCCGGACGGCCCGGCCCGCCGCCCTGACCGCCTTGGCCACCCTGACCTCGGCCTTGGCCGCGGCCGCCTTGGGTGCCTGGGGTTCGGGGGCCCGAGCCGAGTTCGTCGTCGAGGCGGAGGGTCAGTGAGATTCGCTTGCGGGGGATGTCGACTTCGAGGACCTTGACCATGACGATGTCGCCTGGCTTGACGACCTCGCGGGGGTCCTTGACGAAGGTCTTGGAGAGCGCGGACACGTGCGCCAGTCCGTCCTGGTGTACGCCGATGTCGATGAACGCGCCGAACGCGGCCACGTTGGTGACCTGGCCTTCCAGCTTCATCCCCGGCTTCAGGTCGGCGAGCTTGTCCACACCCTCGGCGAACACCGCGGTCTTGAACGCCGGCCGCGGGTCCCGGCCCGGCTTCTCCAGCTCGGCCAGGATGTCGGTCACGGTGGGCAGGCCGAACATCTCGTCGACGAAGTCCGCCGCCTTCAGCCGCTTCAACTCCGACGACCCGATCAACGACTTCACGTCCGACCCGGTCGCGTCGAGCATCCGCCGTACGACGGGGTAGGCCTCGGGGTGCACGCTGGATGCGTCGAGCGGGTCGTCGCCCTCGGGGATCCGGAGGAATCCCGCCGCCTGCTCGAACGCCTTCGGCCCGAGCCGCGCGACCTCCTTCAGCGCGGTCCGCGACTTGAACGGACCATTCTGATCGCGGTGCAGGACGATGTTGTCCGCCAGGCCGGGCGTGATGCCGGAGACGCGGGTGAGCAGCGGCGCGGACGCGGTGTTGAGGTCGACGCCGACCGCGTTCACGCAGTCCTCGACGACCGCGTCGAGCGAGCGGGACAGCGAGTTCTCCGGGAGGTCGTGCTGGTACTGCCCGACGCCGATCGACTTCGGGTCGATCTTCACCAGCTCGGCCAGCGGGTCCTGCAGCCGGCGCGCGATCGAGACCGCCCCGCGCAGCGAGACGTCCATCCCGGGCAGCTCCTGAGAGGCGAACGCCGATGCCGAGTAGACGGACGCACCGGCCTCCGACACGACCGCCTTGGTCAGATTGAGCTCAGGGTGCTTGGCGATCAGCTCGCCGGCCAGCTTGTCCGTCTCTCGGGACGCCGTACCGTTGCCGATGGCAATCAAGTCGACGTTGTGCGCGGCGGCCAGCTGGGCCAGGGTCGCGATCGACTTGTCCCACTGGTTCTGCGGGACGTGCGGGTAGATCACGCCGGTGTTGACGACCTTGCCGGTCGCGTCGACGACGGCGACCTTGACGCCGGTGCGGAAGCCCGGGTCGAGGCCCATCGTGGCTCGGGTGCCGGCCGGTGCGGCCAGCAGCAGGTCGCGCAGGTTGGCCGCGAACACCCGGATCGCCTCGTCCTCGGCGACCTGCCGCAACCGCATCCGCAGGTCGATGCCGAGGTGCACCAGGATCTTCGTCCGCCAGGCCCAGCGAACCGTCTCGACCAGCCACTTGTCGGCGGGACGGCCCTGGTTCTCCACGCCGACCTTGCGGGCGATCGTCGTCTCGTACTCCGTCGGTCCGTCGGCTGCCACGCCGGCGGGCAGCGGCTCGACGGAGACCGTGAGTACGTCCTCCTTCTCGCCGCGGAACAGCGCGAGGATCCGGTGCGACGGCATCTTGGTGAACGGCTCGTCGAAGTCGAAGTAGTCCGAGAACTTCGCGCCCTCGGTCTCCTTGCCCTCGCGCACCGCGGATGCGAGCCGGCCCTGCGTCCACAGCCGCTCGCGCAGCTCACCGATCAGGTCGGCGTCCTCGGCGAACCGCTCGACCAGGATCGCCCGGGCGCCGTCGAGCGCCGCCTGCGGATCCGGTACTTCGGCGTTCACGAACACCGCTGCCGCCGCGATCGGCTCCACGTCCGGGTCGGCCATTAGCCCGTCGGCGAGCGGCTCGAGGCCGTTCTCGCGGGCGATCATCGCCTTGGTACGACGCTTGGGCTTGAACGGGAGGTAGATGTCCTCGAGTCGCGACTTGGTGTCCGCCGCCAGGATCGACGCCTTCAGCGCCTCGTCGAGCTTGCCCTGACTCTCGATGGACTCGAGCACCGTCTGCCGGCGCTCCTCCAGCTCACGCAGATACCGCAGGCGTTCCTCGAGCGTGCGCAACTGCGCGTCGTCGAGCATCCCGGTGACCTCTTTGCGGTATCGCGCGATGAACGGGACCGTCGACCCCTCGTCCAGCAGCGCCACCGCTGCCCGCACCTGGTTTTCCCCGACTTCCAGCTCTTCGGCGATCCGCTGCTCGACCGACTGCACCACTGTCCGATTCCCCTCTACCGACAACACCCGACGAGCATCCTGTCGCCCCGTCGGACTCACATCCTTCCCCATCTCACCCCCACCCCGAAACTCGATCCCCTCACCCTGTGGACAAAGCCGCCGGTTCTCGGGTTCAGCTATAGTGCTATTCAGATAGTTAAATAGATAGCTGAGGAGAACTCATGCGCGGTCTCGCGGTGCTCGCCGCATTGGCTATGGCCTTGTCCACCACGTCTGTCGCGTCCGCTGCGACAGACCCGACTCCGGCGCCCTACCTGCCCGCACCGACGGGCTCGGCGCCGGTCGGCAGTACGTCGCTGTATCTGAAGGACACCTCCCGTCCTGACCCGTGGGTGTCGTCGGTGCCCTACCGGGAGCTGATGGTGTCGCTGTACTACCCGGCGGCTTCGAGTCATGGACCAAAGGCGCAGTACATGACGCCGGAGGAGTCGGCCGCGTTGCTGGACGGCAGTGGCACCGGCCTGCCGCCCGAGACTCTGGCCCGTACGCGGACCAACTCCGTCCAGAACGCGCGGCCCGTGGGTCGGCGGCACAGTCTGCCGCTGGTGGTGCTGTCGCCGGGGTACAGCAACCCCCGTGGCACGCTGACCGCGCTGGCGGAGGACTTGGCGAGTCATGGGTACGTCGTGGCGCTGGTCGGCGACACCTACGAGGACTCCGGCACCAGCTTCCCCGACGGGCACTTCACCACGTGTGCGACCTGCGACCTGACCCATGACGATGCGTTCTGGGCGAAGGTGGGCGACACACGGGCTACCGACGTGTCGTTCGTGCTCGACCGGCTGACCGGTCGGCACCCGGCCTGGCGTGGCTCCGACCTCATCGACCCATCCAGGATCGGTATGGCCGGCCACTCCGCCGGTGGGGCGAGCTCCATCCCGGCCATGGTCGCCGATCCACGCATCCGCGCCGGTGTAGATGTCGACGGCGTGACCACGAACCCGGTCCCCGTCTCCGGGCTGTCCCGGCCGGTCCTGTTCATCAGCCACGCGCGCGGCGGCACCGCCTGTCTGCCGGTCCCGTCCTGGGACAAGGACTGGCCGCAGCTGACCGGCTGGAAGCGCTGGCTCGAGGTGGCCGGCACAGTGCATGCGTCGTTCACCGACGTCGGCCTGTTCTCGGACCAGTACGGCCTCGACATCGGCGCCACTACCAGCGGCACCCGCACGCAGGCAGTCACCAGGACCTACGTAGAAGCCTTTTTCAACCAAACCCTGCGCGGCCAACACCAGCCCCTGCTGGCAAAGCCCTCCACGCACTACCCAGAGGTCGCGTACTGCCGGTGACAGCAGTACTCCCCGGGACCACAGCGGTCCCGGGGAGTGCGGCGTACGGGTCAGGCGGCTTCGAGGCACAGTTCCCGGTCGGTTGACTCGGCCGGCTGCTTGGCCGGGCGCATCACGGTGATGGCGACGACTACCGAGGCGGCGACGATGGCGGCGGCTACTGCGAAGGAGAAGTGGTAGCCGGAGGTCAGGGCCTCCAGGGCGGGCTTGGTGCTGGCGGCGGTGCGGGTGGCGGAGAGGGTTGCCAGGATGGCCAGGCCCAGGGCGGCGCCGACCTCGCCCATGGTGCCGATCAGGCCGGAGGCGAGGCCTGCGTCCTCAGGCTTCACGTCGGACATCGACAGGCCCATCAGTGCCGGGAAGCAGATGCCGCCGCCCAGGCCGAGCAGGGCCAGCACCGGCAGGACGTGGATGAAGTAGTTGCCGCCGACCGGAGCCTGGGTGAAGAGGGCCAGTCCGACTGCGATCAGCGACAGTCCGACGATCAGCGGGCGGCGCGGACCGAACCGCATGACCAGCTTCTCGGAGTACTTCACCGACAGCAGTCCCATCACCACGGTGGTCGGCAGGAACGCCAGTCCGATCTCCAGGGCGTCGTACCCGAGCACCCGCTGCAGGTACAGCGAGCCGAGGAAGAAGATCCCGAACATCCCGGAGCTGGACAGTGCCTGGATCAGGTTCGCACCGGTCAGCGTCCTGGAGCGGAAGATCCGCAGCGGCACCAGTGGGTTCGCCGCGGTCGCCTCACGGGCCACGAAGGCGGCCAGTAGTACCAGCGTCACGGCAGCCAGCGTCAGCGTCCGGGGAGCGGTCCAGCCCAGCTCGGCAGCCGGCTTGACGATGGTGAACACACCGACCATCAGCGCCCCGGTGATCAGCACCGCACCCGGTACGTCGGTGCCCTTGCCGATGCCCAGACCCTTGTCCTTCTCGATCAGCTTCAGTGCGAGTACTACGGTCAGCACGCCGAGCGGCAGGTTCACGAAGAAGATCCAGTGCCAGCTGATCGCCTGCGTCAGGACGCCACCGGCCAGCAGACCGATCGACCCACCGGCGGACGCGACGAACGCGTAGACGCCGATCGCCTTGGCCTGCTCCCGCGGCTCGGGGAACAGCGTCACGATCATGCCGAGGATCACTGCGGAGGTCAGCGCACCGCCGACGCCCTGGATGAACCGGGCGATGACGAGCATCTCCTGCGTCTGCGCCAGCCCGCACAGTACGGAGGCGGCGGTGAAGACGATCAGTCCGGCGGTGAAGACGTTCCGCCGGCCGAGGAGGTCGCCCAGCCGGCCGGCCAGCAGCAGCAGGCCGCCGAAGGCGATCAGATAAGCGTTCACTACCCACGCGAGTGAGGAGCTGGTGAAGCCGAGGTTGTCCTGGATGGCCGGCAGGGCCACGTTCACCACGGTCACGTCGAGCACGATCATCAACATGCCGGCGCAGAGTGTGTACAGAGCCAGCCAGCGCGAGCGGCCGCCCCGCGCGGCCGGCGAAGTCGCCTGGGTGTCGGTCGTCGCGTACATCTCGGATCTCCTTGCAGTTCGTCGTATTTGGGCCTTACACCCATACGTCGAACTGAAGGAGCTCAGATTGACACGTCGTCAGAAGTTTTTTCGCGACGCGTCCGAGACAGCATGTACGCCGTGACTGCCGGGACCAGTCCGGACCCGATGACGAGCAGAGTCGGCACCTGCGACGCCAGAGCGAACCAGGTGAGCAGTACGACGACTCCACCGGCCACTGGGATCGGCTTCCTCAGCAAGAAGTGGTTCGCCGACCGGAACAGCGTTTTCATCGTCGCGTCGGCAGCCGCGGCAGGTAGTACTGCCAGACCGCTCAGGTAGAGCCCAAGGACCAACCCGGTGAGCGGGACCAGGACCAGCAGCGCGAACACCCGGGCCGGACCAGCGGCGTACGCCCAGAACGAGATGCCGAAGGCCAGCATCAGGCCACCGACGTACAACGCGAACCCGGACAGCCAGAACTGCTTCATCGCCCAGCGGAACTCCCGGAAGAACCGCCGCATCAGCTTCGGCTTCTCCTGGCTGATCGCGTCCGGCAGCACCCGTTGCAGCGCGAACGCGGCCGGGAACAGGGTCAGGATGCCCAGGCTGATCACCAGGAACACCAGTTGCAGCATCAGCAGGTCACCGACGACGGCCAGCTTCGTCAGCACCGTGCCGGTCCGGCCGGTACTTCCGTCAGCAGGGGGGACAGCCACCGATCGCCTCCTCGTTCCGTCCGGGCGTGCCTTGATCGTATGATCACGAACAATCACGCGAAGATCAGGGGACCGCATGCTTGCACAGGAGCGCCACGAGCTGATCCTGCGGAGCCTGCGGCGGCACGGCCGGCTCCGGGTGGCCGATCTGGTGGCCGAGCTGGGCGTCTCCGCGATCACAGTACGCCGGGACCTGGCCGAACTGGACTCAGCCGGCCTGCTCCGCCGGGTGCACGGCGGCGCGATCGGCACCGGCACGGCCGACCAGCCGACGCAGGGGAGCCGGCTCACGATCGGCATCATCGTGCCGAGCGCGGCGTCGTACTACTCCGATGTGATCCGCGGCGCCGAGGCGATCGCGGACCGGTACGGCGCCCGCCTGGTCCTCGGCGTCTCCGGGTACGACGTGACGATGGAGCGCGACCGGATCGACAAGGTGCTCGGCATCGGGGTCGCCGGGCTGCTGATCAGCACTGCGCTCGGCGACGGCGACGCGGACCGGCTCGACTCCCGGCTGGACGATCTCGACGTACCGGTGGTGCTGCTCGAGCGGGCGTTCGGGTTCCCGCACGTGGCCCGCGAGTACGACCACGTCCGGACCGATCACGCGTACGGCGCGATGCTGGCGCTGCGGCATTTCGTCGCGCTCGGTCACCGGCGGATCGCGATCAACCTGCAGGCCACAGTCACGGCGTACTGGCTCCGCAGCGGGATCGAGACGGCCGCGAAGGCGCTCGGCGTCGAGGTCTTCCTCTCGCCGGTCGATCTGCCGATGCGCGGCGACGACCCCGGCGCCGTCACCCAGGTCGACGCGTTCCTGGCCGAATGCGAGTCCTTCGGCGCCCGCGCCGTACTCGTCCACTCCGACGAACACGGCGCCCGCCTGGTCGAACGCGCGATGGAGCTCGGCCTGCGCGTCCCCGAGGACCTCGCGGTCATCGCCTACAACGACGTCACCGCCTCGCTGGCCGTCGTACCCCTGACCGCCATCTCGCCGGCCCGCCGAGCCCTCGGCGAAACCGCCTGCGACCTCCTCCTCCGCAAACTCCAGTCGCCCACCACCCCGGTCCAGCACCTCAGCCTCCTCCCCACCCTCAACATCCGAACCTCCTGCGGCGCTGCGCCGGAACAAAACCTGGCGATGTTCCGGTCTTGATCGAATGTGATCATTCGAGCGCTGAGGTATTGACGGGGAAAGCCCTTTCCCATACTTTCGCTGCACTTGAGGGGTCGCGGGCCCCCAGCTGAAACAGGCAGCGAAGGAGATACCCCTGTGAAACGTGGTGTGGGACTGACCTTGCTGGCCGCTGCGCTCAGCGTCGTGGTCAGTAGTTGTGGCAACGGGGTGATCGACAAGAGTACGGACGGGGTCCCGCCGGCCGAGGCCACCGGGACGCTGCGGGTACTGCTCCCGTCGTTCCCGCCCAGCACCAAGGGCCGGGAGGAGTTCCAGAAGGTTGTCGACGATTTCCAGAAGACCTATCCGAAGATGAAGGTCGAGCCGGACTTCGCGACGTACAACAACCTCAACGAGAAGCTGTCGACCTCGATCGCGGCCGGCATTCCGTACGACGTGATGGTCACCGGGGTCGGCTGGATCCAGCCGTTCGCGTCCAAGCGGATCTTCGAGGACCTCGGCAAGTACGGTCTGACACCGGACGTGATCAAGGAGAAGAGCACCGCGGCGCTGATCCCGGCGGTGACGTACGACGGCAAGCTGTACGGCTACCCGCTGATCGCCGACACCCGCGCGGTGGCGCTGCGCAAGAGCGCGTTCCGCGAGGCCGGCCTGGATCCGGACAAGCCGCCGACCTCGCTGGCCGAGATCAAGGTGGCGGCCGAGAAGCTGACCAAGCGGGACAAGAACGGCAACATCACCCGAAGCGGGTTCGACCTCGCCTCCGCGACCGGTTTCCGGCAGTCGTTCACCACCTTCCTGTCCTCGACCGGTACGCCGCTGTACGTCGGCGGCGAGCCGAACTTCGACAACAAGGCCGGCCTGGACACGCTGCTGTGGATCAAGTCGATGATCAACAACGTCCAGCCGTACGGTCAGACGAACGCCGCACAGCAACCTCTCGTGCTCACTGGTGAGGCCGCGATGGGCATCGTCGGCGGTGCGGTCGACTGCTCCGACAAGGGCATCGGCCAGAAGAACTGCGACGACCTGAAGTTCTTCCGGTTCAACAGCGGCAAAGAGATCGAGTACGTCGGTGGCGACCTGGCCTCGATCGGTTCGCGCAGCCGGCACAAGGACGCCGCCTGGTCGTTCATCCAGTCGCTGACCAAGCCGGCCACGCTGGACGCGCTCGCCAAGCTGAACAAGAAGGTCCCGGCCTACAAGGACTCCGCCAACTCGCCGCAGGCGAAGTCGAACCCGTTGAGCCAGTTCGTCGCGGACGGACTGATCTATGCCGCCAACGAGAACGAGGTGCCGGCCAACTGGCTGGAGATGCGCGGCAACTTCGACATCCAGCTCACCCAGGCGGTCCTCGGACAGAAGGATCCCGCCAAAGTGCTGCACAACCTGGCAGGACAGTCCCGATGAGCACAACTCTCGAACGCCCCGCACTGGGCACCCCGCGCAAGGTCGCTCCGGCCAAGGACCGCGGCACGTTGCTCCGCAGTCAGGTCCGGACCGGCTGGACCCTGCTGACGCCGGCGCTACTGCACTCCGGCATCTTCATCGTCATCCCGGTTATCGCCGTACTCGTGCTGAGCCTGACCGACTACAGCTTCGGTGACACTTGGTCCTGGGTCGGTTTCGGGAACTACTCCACACTCTTCCGCGACGTCGACTTCCTGGCCTCGTTGTGGCACACGGTGCTGTACGCGATCGTGGTGATCCCGATCTCGATGGCGATCTCGCTCGCAGTCGCGATCGGGCTGAACCAGAAGATCAAGGGCATCGGCTTCTTCCGGACCGCGTTCTACATCCCGACGGTGACGGCGACGGTCGCGATCGCCACCATCTGGCTGTGGATCTACAACCCTGGCTCGGGTCTGGCCAACGGCTTCCTCAGCCTGTTCGGCGTCGCACCGAACCGCTGGCTGGCCGACCCGGCGACCGCGCTGCCGTCGCTGATGGTGGTCGGCATCTGGCAGGGCCTCGGCACCAAGATCATCATCTATCTGGCCGCGCTGCAGGGTGTCTCCAGGGATCTGCTGGAGTCGGCCGATCTGGACGGCGCCAGCCGCTGGCAGAAGTTCGCCAACGTGACCTGGCCGGCGCTGGGCCCGGTGCAGTTCTTCGTGCTGATCACGTCGATCGTCGGCACCTTCCAGGTGTTCGACCTGGTCTACGTGATGACCCGCGGCGGACCCGGCAGTGAGACTCGCGTGCTGGTGCTGGACATCTACCAGAACGCGTTCCAGGACCTGAAACTCGGCTACGCGTCCGCCGAGACCGTGATCATGATGATCGTGATCGCGCTCTTCATCGGCGTCGGACGCCTGCTCCAGAGGGCGGATACCAATGACTAGCGCAACGCTCCCGGCTGTCGGCGCCGGCCAGTCGTCGTCGAAGCCGTCCGCGATCCGGCCGGGCCGGATCCTGCTGTACGTCGTACTGATCATCGGCGCGCTGCTGATGATCACGCCGTTCCTGTGGATGGTGCTGACCGCGTTCAAGAGCGACCTGGAGATCATGAAGTTCTCCTGGTTGCCGTCGGAGCTGCGCTGGCGCAACTTCACCGAGGCGATGCAGACCGCGCCGTTCCTGCGGTACTTCCGCAACAGCCTGTTCATCGCGGTCGGCGAGACGGCCTTCACGCTGGCCGTGTGTACGACGGCCGGCTACGCGCTGGCGAAGATGCCGCTGCGGGGCGGGAAGATGCTGCTGAACTACTTCATCCTGCTGTTGCTGGTGCCGTTCCAGATCATCCTGGTGCCGCTGTTCATGATCGTGAAGTCGATCCCGCTGTTCGGCGGCAACAACATCCTCGGCCACGGCGGTATCGGTTGGCTGAACTCGTGGTGGGGCCTGATCATCCCGCTCGGCGCCGCGCCGCTGTTCACCTTCCTGGCCCGGCAGTTCTACGTCTCCCTGCCGGACGAACTCGCGCAGGCGGCCCGGGTGGACGGGCTCGGCGAGTTCGGCATCTTCTGGCGGATCATGACCCCGCTGATCAAGCCGGCCCTGATCACCATCTGCGTGTTCCAGATCGAGGCGGCCTGGAACGGCTTCCTCTGGCCGCTGATGATCACCACGTCGGACACGATGCGCCCGCTGCAACTGGGGCTGGCGATCTTCTCGCAGAACCCGGCCGAGATTCAGTGGCCGTATCTGATGGCCGGTACGGCGCTTGCGACGCTGCCGATGATCGTGCTGTTCGTGTTCGCCCAGAAGCGGTTCGTCGAAGGAATGGCGAACGTCGGCATCAAGGGCTAGAAACCCTCGAACAGGTGCTCACCCCGCCCCGGGTGAGCACCTGCGAGGCCCCCTCCACATGCGGTGGTCCCGAAGAAACACCGGAGCTTCCCACGTAGTCCCCCCACCGGGTCGCTCGTTCGGTTTATCGGCACAGTGTGCCGGTCGTTACAGCATTCATGAGGTTTTTTCGCTAGTTCTCGAAATGATTTCCTGAACTCCGCCAGAATCGCGACGTATTGCACGCGCCCGGCAACGGTCGGTAGGCGTTCAGCTCAGATGAGCCCGTACGACGTACCTGAGCACCGGCTCGAGGTCCGTCGTACCGAGGAGCTCGAGGGCGTTTGTGGCGCGGAGAGTGGCCAGGCCGTGGATGTTCGTCCACAGTGCGGTGGCCCTGAGCTCGGCGTCGTCGGTGGGGCCGATCAGGTCGACGAAGGTCTGGAACAGCGGGAGTGAGGTGGCGCGAAGGTTGCCGCCGGCGCCGGCCAGCAGGTCATGGCGGAAGATCAGGCCGAACATCCCGGGCCGTTCGGCGGCGAACTCGAGGTAATGCCGGGCTGCTTCGACCAGGAGGTCTTCTGGGGAACCGTCGGCTGGCTCAAGGCGGGCGGCCAGATCTGCCAGACCGGTGGCCGCGATCGCGGCCAAGAGTGCGTTGTGGGTGGGGAAATAGCGCCGGGGGGCGCCGTGCGAGACGCCGGCGCGGCGGGCGATGGCGCGCAGGGTGAGGTTGGCGAGGCCCTCCTTCTCCAGGAGTTCGACCCCCGCCTCGACGAGCCGATCGGGCAGTGACACGTAGACATTGTCTCCTGCTTGGGTTGACCTGCCGGCCTGGGTACGATTCCGGACGTGACTGCCGGGTCGGCTGCTTTCAGCCATTCACGAGTTGGGGTCCCGGCTGCGCTCTGAGCGCCGCGCGGGCCCCGCCGGGCCTTCTCTCCGTCTGCAATTGTTTCCACGACATGAGAGAAGCGAATCCTGAACGATTTCACCGCACAGCTCATTGACGAGTTCCAGGCCAACGCCGGCCAAGTCGGCGGCCCCTTCGAGAACTCAAGGTTGTTGCTCCTGACAACCACTGGCGCCCGCTCCGGGCAACCGCGCACCGCGATCCTCGGGTACTACCCGGACGGCAACCGGGTGCTCGTAGTCGGCTCGGCCGGCGGCCGTCCAACGCACCCGGCCTGGTACCACAACCTGCTCGCCAAGCCCGAGGTCACCGTCGACCTCGGCATCTTCACCTATCCGGCAACGGCAGTCGTACTGCGTGGTGCCGAGCGCGACGAGGTCTTCGCACGACTCGTCGAAGCCGATCCTGGATGGGGTGAGTACCAGGCCGGCACCACCCGGGTCATTCCGGTCGTCGCGCTCGTCCCGAGGCCTGGTCCGCCACCGGGAGGCGGATCGTTCGCCGAGGCGTTGAAGACCATCCACTCGGCCTTTCGGCGGGAGCTTTCGCTGATCCGGGCGGAGGTCGCGAAGTCCGGCACGCTGCGCGCTCAGCTCCGGATCAACTGCCTCACCGTCTGCCAAGGCCTGCACTATCACCACACCGGCGAGTCGACCGGACTCTTTCCGGCGTTGGTGAAAGAGCACCCGGAGTTGGCCGACGTGGTCGCCGCACTGCAGTCCGAACACGACCAAATCGCCGTACTGCTAGAAGAACTAGAGCAACTCGTGGCAGCGGACGCCCTACCCCAGGTCGACGAGCTGATCGCCCAGCTCAACGCCCACCTCGACCACGAGGAGGCCCAGCTACTGCCTTATCTCTAGGGGGTCCGTAGACGTTGCGGGTCTCCCTGACATGTACGTGTTAGGGAGACACTCCAACTCCGGCACGCGCCAGACGATTGTGAGTTGCTCGTCGAGAGGCAACGACGGTCGGCCGACCATGACTCTGTCGAGGACATACAGGAACACCAAGCGGAGAGAGTCGTCGGCGACCTCGTCGACGGTATCTCTCGAAAGAGCCATCGCCTCCTCGACGACTTCGATGTCGGCCTCCAGGACGGACAGTTCGCCGACGATCTCCAGGTCGAGATCGCCGGCACTGCGCAAAGCTGCGATGGAACGCACGATGAGATCCGGTTCCAACTCGAGGCGATCCAGGATCTGTTCCAGTACGAACTCGTCGGCGAACTCGGCGTCGATGCATGCGTGTTCTACCGGAGCCGAGTCGGCCTGATCGGACTCTGGTTCAGCGACCTCGAATGTCCGAGACCAACGCGTTGCCGAGAAGCACGCTGCTAGCCACATCGCTTCGGACAGATCGAGGATCACATCGCCGACGATCGGTACGTTGAGCAGGTCGCGCAAAGCAGGATCACTCTCGTCTCTGCCGAGTCGTTCTGCCAGTCCGCCGTTGAGGCGGAGCGACTCGGCAGTGATGATCTCGGGCTCCCAATCGAGGTCGCTGTGCAGCAGGGTCGCGTAGTCGTCCCCTTTGCGCTGCCAGAAAATCAGGTCTTCGCCGTGCTCGTTGACGAAGTGCAGTACGTCGTCGGCGGGGTCGAAGTCCGCTCCGGACATCTCGCTCAGTTGGGTGCGAACAGCCTGCATTCCCCGGAAACGTCCGATATAGAGCCTCACTGCCGAAACGAACTCATGCATGGTCTGGGTCGTCAGTTGTGCGTTGGGACTGATCCCGATCGCCGAGAGAGCTCGACCTGAAGCGCGCGCCCGACGGAGTTGATCCGTAGCGTTCGCCCAGTAGAGCAGTTCCGTCTCAGGGTCGTACACCACGCAGAGCACCGGAACGTTGCCGTCGGACCACGTCTCTGCATGGTGGCCGACAGGTACGCCGTAGCCGTTCGCCCGGCGCCAAGAGACGCCACCTTTGACTTGGATTTTGACCATGTCCGCGGTCGTGCGGCCGTCCTCGGTGAAGGTCACATACAGGTCCTCGCCGAAGTCGTTCTGGCCATCGATCTCCTGAACGATGTGGTCGAAGTCTTCCAGCAACGCTCGTAGGGCGTTGACGGCCGCGCGCCCAACTCGGCGGCCTCGTGGTATCGACGGCATGTCCCCCCGGTCGGATGCGTTTTGGTTGGTCGGCGGCAATGAGGTCGATTCCGGCAGACCGATGAAGTGGTCAAGGTTTGCAGTACACCAGCCAGACGCTGAGCCTTCGAGCATCCATTGAGATCACGAGTCGCCTTCGCAAGCAAGAGATCGGTCAGTGCGAGGCGCGGTCAGATCGACATTTGCGTTGCCTTCTCCTTAGGGAGCCTCAGCGTCGTCTCTGGAGAGAAGCGACAACGGCTGCGGCAGGCTCGCAAACCTGGCTTGTGAATTGCGCGGGTGCCGACCGACAGGGCTGGTGCCTACTCGGCCGCCATATAGGGGACGCCGGGCTAGTAGGGCGTAGGAGTTGGGGAGTCGGCCGGACCAGGCGGCGGCGTTGGTGCCGTCCTGGGGTCGCCAGAACGGTTCGGCGTACTCCTCGAGCACCTGGAGGTGGAGGCCGGCCGTGGTGATTGCGGTGACGATCTGGCCGAGGGTCCATTGCGACTCCCGCGCGCCGTTGCCGGGGAACGTGTCGTTGGTGTGTGACTCGGCGAAGTAGCTGCGGTCCGGGCGGATCCGCGGTTCGTCCTCGTCCCAGCTCCACAGTGGGACGGCCGGGTGGCCCTCGTAAACAAAGAGGTGTCCGCCCGGCCGGACCACTCGCGCCACATCCCGTGCCCACGCGTTGATGTCGCGCATCCAGACCAAGGCGCCTTTGCCGGTGTAGACGAGGTCCGCGCACGCATCCCGGACCGGTACGCCGGGCACCTCGGCGACCGCGTAGTGACAGCTCAGCCCGAGCTCGGCCGCGCGCCGTTGGGCTGCCCCCGCAGCAACCGAGCTGTAGTCCACGCCGATGACTGCTCGCGCGCCGGCCTTCACCATGCCCACGTCGTCCAGCCCGTGCCCACTCTGCAGATGCACGACCAGCGGTCGCTCCGCCAGCACGGGGGCGAGAAGTTCCCGCTCGCGGTCGTGCAAGAGCCGGTCGCCTCGAGCCTCTTCGAGGAGTTCGTCGTACTCCCTCACGTGCTTGGTCGAAGCCTGCTCCCACACGGCCCGATTACCCGCTACCACCTCGTCCATGCCCCAAGTCAGCCCGACTCGAGCTCGTCAAGCAAACGCATATCGTGCAGGTCCTGCCGTCTGAACTCGTACCCCTGATGGGATCGCCGCTGCGCGCTGACCGGCATACACCGCACCTGCCGCCCGCCGATCCACCCTTCAACCGCCGGCGGGATGAGGTAGGTCTTCCCGTCGAAGTCGAGCTGCTCGGTCCCACCCAGCACCGGCGTACTCGGATGCAGATCCACCCGATGCCCTTCCTCGGCATGCGTCAGTTGCACCGTCACCTCGACGTACCGCGCATCCGTCAGCTCGTAGCCCAGCCCACCCAACACCTCCACCGCGCGATCCAACTGAGGCCGAACCACGCCCAGATCCAAATCCCCATGCGCCCGCGTCTGCCGCCCGACCAACGCGTCCACACCCCACCCGCCGTCCACCCACACATCCACTCCCGCGAGCGCATCCAACAACCCATGCACCCGCTCGGCAGTCATCATCGAATCACCTCATAGCGAAGGCTGACCACACCGTCAGCGGTGGCCTCGGTGGAGAGGAGGTGGAGCCGAGTCGGCTCCACGCCTAGCTCCAGCTCTGGCCCGTCGAAGACTGTCGGGACGCCGGCACCGCCAATCGCGGCGGGGAACAGGATGAGGTGGAGCTCGTCGACCAGGTCCGCGCGGAGCAGCGCGCCGTTCAGCGTGCCGCCAGCTTCTGACACGACGCAGGTGACGCCGAGCTTGTCGCGCATCCGTCGCAAGGCGAGCGGGAGGTCGACGCGGTCGTCACCGGCGACGAGGTACGGGATGGTCTCGCGGCGCAGATAGGAGAGGTACGACGGTGGCGTCGTACCCGCGACGAGAAGCAACAAGTCGATCCCGTCGCCACCCTTCGTATCCCATTCGACCCGTCCGCGCCCGTCGACCACGGTGAACCACTTGCGGTGGTCCGGGTGCTTGACCACCTCATCCGGCAGGAAGTCGTCGTACAGTCCCTCCGCCTCCGCCGCAGGTAGGTCCAGCGGGCCGACGTCCGGCGCGACGAACGTCCCGCTGCCCTCGAGGATCGCCGTCGGTGCGTACAGCTCTTCCAATAGCGCAGTACGCGCGGCACCGGCCTCGTCTGCGCCCGGGGGTTGGACCGAATGCCACATCTTCCCGGCCTCCTCGGACAGCAGGACGCGGGACCGGCCGAGCGTCACCCGGCCGTCCACCGATGCTGTCACCGATACCACCACTCGCGGTCTGTCGCTCATGAAACCCTTCCTATCAAGGGGTTCCGACAATTCACTCGTTGTGGAGGACCTTGGCGATCGTTGTATGGGCGGCCGCGCGCGCCGGGACGTAGGCGCCGGCCGCGGCGATGACGATGCCGGCGAGGATGAGCAGTGCCAGCAGACTCGCGGGATAGACGTTGAGCATGAACGACGGGATCTCGACCTGGGCGCCGTTCGCCATCGCCGGCACGACCACTCGATGGGCGATCATCCCGAGCGGGATGCCCAGCAGGCCGCCGATCGCACCCAGTGCGACCATCGACGTCACCACCATCACGGTCACCTGCGCGGGCGTCATCCCGATCGACTTCAGCATGCCCAGGTCGCGGCGGCGCTCGCGGGTGTTGAGTACGACGGTGTTGAAAACGCCGAGCGCGGCCACCGTCCCCAGCATCAGCGTCAGGAGTACGACCGTCGCCAGTACGATCGTGACAAAGCTCCCGGCATCCTGACCATCCGTCTCCAGCAGCCCTGAATCCTTCGCCTGCACGGCGCTGACATAGGTGTCCAGATCCGTGCCAGGCTTGACGGTGATCTCGTAGATCGAGGCCCGCTGGTTCGGCGCGACCAGCGCCAGCGTCTGCCAGTTCGACAGCACCTCATCGCCCGAGTTGTAGAGCGCCTTCCCGACGATCTGCACGCGAACGCTCTTGTCCTGCGCCTGCAGCACCACGGTGTCCCCGACCGCCAACCCATGCTGGCGAAGGAACCGCTCGGACACCACGACCTGCCCCGGGCCGTCGAACCACTTACCCTCGATGATCCGAAAACCGACCTGCTGGAAGTCCCCGCGGTAGAAGGACACCCGCAGGTCCGTGCTGGCGCCGACCATCCGCATCGGCACCTCGGCGCTCGCAGCCACAGACGAAGCACCTGGGGTTGACCGCAGCAACGCCTCGTCCTGCGCGTCGGTCAGCTTCGCTACTGGCGGCGCGCCCTCACCCTGCGGTGGCGGACCGTTCCCCTTGAGACCCCCGAACATCGTCACGTCGACCGCACCGACCCGACTGGCCGCAGTCTGGTACGTCGTCAACGACTTCCCCAGTCCAACAGCAAACGTCACACTCGTGACTCCGAGTACGACGGCCGCCAACGTCAACGCCGTACGCCCAGGACGGGCAAACGGCAGCCCCAACCCCAGACTGACCGACCGCGGTAGCCGAGTGCCGCCCAACCAACGCTGCACTCCCAAAGCCCGCCCGGACTGCGGTGCGCTGCCGGCACTGATCGCCTGAGCCGCTGACAGGCTCCGGGCCCGCAAGGCAGGCACGAGCGCAGACAGCGCCACCAGAGCCGGTACGCCGAGCAACGCCGCAACGTCCACCCAGATCGGTACGCCGATCCCTTCGGCGCCGTAGTTCTCGAAAGCCCTTGTCAGCAAGGATGTTGCGAGTATGTTGCCCAGAACAACACCGCCGGCACACCCGACCACAGCTGGGATCGACACCATCCCGAGGTACACCACCATCACCTGTGACGGCGTGAACCCCAGAGCCTTCAGTACGCCGATGTGCTTGAAGCCGGCGACCACAGCACCACTCACGACATTCGCGACGATCAGTACGGCGACCGCGAGGCCCAGCCAGCCGAAGACCATCAGGAACGGCACAAACGTGTTCGGCTCGCCAGCTGCGGCTGCCCGCAAGGCCAGATAGGACTGCGTACCAATCAGTGCACCAGACGGCAGACCGGCGGTCACACCGTTCTGTCCAGCCGTCAGTTCCGCATTCGTCGCAGCATGCGCGAAGCGATAGAGCATCTGCGTCGACGTCGGCTTCAAAGCGGTCATCTGCGCCGGTGTGACCCACGCGTCGGCAGACTGACTGACGCTGTACGCGAACCCGACGATGGTCAGCTTGTTGTTGCCGGCCACGGTCATCGCCGATCCCAGCGTCGGCGTACCGCGCCCGGTCGAGTCAGTCGGGTTGCGGTTCAGCACGATCTCACCCGGCTTGTCCGCCCAGCGTCCCTTCCACACGTTGAGCCGGTCCACCGTTCCGGCAGGGTCGGCGCGTCCCACCAGCACCAGAGACGTTGCTGGTCCACCAGTGTTGACGTCGACTGTCGCCTGGCCGAACGGTCCGGCGACCGCTGCCGCACTGCGCGCCGCATCGGTCAGCTGTGCGTCAGTGACCTTGGTTCGGTCGTACGACGCGAGCAGCTGGGCGCCATGTTGTTTCGTGTACGCCTGGTCGAACGGTCCACTCGAAGCAGCCAACAGCCCCAGTGCGACCACGATCATCGTGGTGGACAGCAGTACGACCACGCCGATCACCAGGGTCTGGATACGACGTCGGCGTACCGCTGCTCGGGACACCGGCCAGACGGCGCTCACGACGTACGCTCCAGGCTGCGTTCGCCGGCGATCTGCCCGTCGACGAACTCGATGACCCGGCTGGCGCACCGCGTGGCGAGCTGCTGGTCATGTGTCACCAGCAGCAGCGTCTGACCGATCTGGTTGAGGTCCAGCAGTAGGTCCATCACCTGCTCGCCGGCCTTGGTGTCCAGCGCACCTGTCGGTTCGTCGGCGAGCAGTATTGCCGGACGGTTCATCAGGGCGCGAGCAACCGCGACCCGTTGCCGCTCACCGCCGCTCAGCTGCGACGGGTAGGTGTTGCGCCGCCCGGCGATGCCCAGCTCCTCGAAGAGCTCGAGTGCGCGCTTCCGCGCCTGCGAGGCCGACGTACCGGTGAGCTGTGCGGCCAGTGCGACGTTGTCGAGGGCAGACAGGTCGTCCAGCAGGTTGAAGAACTGAAAGATCATCCCGATCCGGCGGCGCCGGAACAGCGCCAGTCCCTTCTCGTCCAGCGTGCCCAGGTCGTCGCCGTGTACTACGACGGATCCCGACGTCGGCCGGTCCAGTCCGGCCACCATGCTGAGCAGTGTCGACTTGCCGCTGCCGGACGGTCCCATCACTGCGACCGCCTCACCGGCGTGGATCTCCAGCGACACTCCATCGAGCGCCACCGATTCGCCGTACTCCTTGCGCACGGCGGTGAGCTGTACAACCGCCTGTCCGTTGCCTACGTCCTCCGTCATGCTGCTCACGCTAGGGCCGCAGAGCCGCCGCTGACGTCAGCCTGCCGGGGTAATGTCCACAGGCCGTCATCCTGGGGATGTACGGCGTGCGACCGGCGGATGATGCGCAATTCGCGACGGCCCTGGGACAGTGGATCTCGTGATCATCCTGTGGCTGCTCGTCGCGGCACTGGCCGTGCTGGCCGCTCTCCTCGCGTCTGCGCTCCTGCGCGCGAGTCGGGCGCACACCCGGGCGCTGGAAGAGCGCGGGTGGTTGCTGGAGCGCGAACGGGAGACAGCCGCCCGGACCGCGGTCGACGCCGAGCGGGCACGGATTGCTCACGATCTGCACGACATCGTGAGTCACAACGTCAGCGTGATGGTCATCCAGGCCGGTGCGGCGCGACAGGTCCTGGCAACCGAGCCAGAGCAGGCCGAGGCGGCTCTGCTTGCAGTGGAGGCCGCAGGTCGGGACACCATGGCCGAGCTGCGTCACCTGCTCGGTCTGCTCGTGCCGCAGGCGTCAGATGACGAGCCGTTGTCACCACAACCGAGTCTGAGTCGTCTGAGTGCACTGATCGACCGGATCGCCTTCGCAGGCTTACCTGTCGAGGTACGGATCTCCGGAGACCCTCGACCACTCCCGACCGGTGTCGACGTGACGGCGTACCGAATCATCCAGGAGGCGCTGACCAACGCGCTCAAGCACGGCGACGGCGTGAAGGCCGAAGTGACAGTCCGCTATGCCGCCCACGCCGTCCGAGTAGAGGTCCTCAACACCGGTCCGAGTGTCCTCACCGGTGGTCGCTCGCCTGCTCCGGAAGGCGACGGTCGCGGTCTGCTCGGCCTGAAGCAGCGAGTGGCCGTGTACGGCGGTGACCTGGACGCGCGCCGCCGTCTCGGTGGCGGCTTCCGGGTCCGCGCCAAGCTCCCCCTGGAACGCCCGTGACGACGCGGGTCGTGATCGCGGACGACCAGGCCCTGGTACGGACCGGCTTCCGAATGATCCTGACGGCGCGGGGGATCGAGGTGGTCGGTGAGGCCGCGGACGGTGCCGAGGCGATCGACGCCGTACGACGCCTGCACCCGGACGTCATCCTCATGGACATCCGCATGCCCACCATGGACGGGCTGGAAGCCACGCGCCGCATCCTTGCCACCCCGACCGATTGCCGCGTCCTCATCCTCACGACCTTCGACCTCGACAGCTACGTGTACGCCGCTCTGGCGGCCGGCGCGAGCGGATTCCTGCTGAAGGACGTGACGCCCGAACACCTGGCCGCAGCCGTCAGCCTGGTCACCACCGGCGACGCCCTCCTGTCCCCATCGATCACCCGACGCCTTGTAGAACGCTTCGCAACCCCCACCGCCACCCAGCCCGCCATCCACCGCGATCTGGCCGCCCTGACCCCACGCGAACTAGAGGTCCTCACCCTGATGGGCCACGGCCTCTCCAACGCCGAAATAGCCACCAACCTGACGTTGAGCGAAGCAACCGTAAAAACCCACGTAGCCCGAATCTTCGCCAAACTAACCCTCCGAGACCGAGCCCAAGCCGTAGTCCTCGCCTACGAAACAGGACTGATCTCTCCGGGCGACCGTTGACCTCGGCCCTAGGCCGACCGAATGGCGACATTACGGCCGCGGGGCAGCATCAGGGCCGCGGCCGTGGTGGCTATCAGCATCACAGCCGCGACACACAAGGCGACCCGCAGACCCGCAATGAACTCACCCCGGTCCGCGACCAAGGCTCCGAAGACGGCCACGGCGAGCGCGCCGCCCGTCTGCCGGAAGGAATTCAGGATCCCGGCAGCCATTCCGGCCCGATCTGCGGCGATGTCGTTCAACAGGACGGCGGTCAGGGAAGGTACGAAGAAACCTAGGCCGAGGCCGACCGGGATGAGCATCGCCGCGATCACTGGTCTGCTGGTGCCCTCGCCGATCCAGAGCAGGCCGAACATCGCCAGCGCGAAGATCGCTTGTCCCGTGGCGATTGGCATCCGCGGCCCGAAGCGTGCCGCAGCCCTGGCCGAGGCCAGATTGGCTCCGGTGATCACGGCCATCATCGGTAGGAACATCAGCCCCGCGGCCATGGCGGACAGGTTCAGAACGTCCTGAAAGAACAGGCTCAGCGCGAAGACCAGCCCGTAGAACGCGGCATTGCCGACGAAGCCGATCGCGACCGAAACCGTCACGGTACGCGAACGGAAGAGGTCGAGCGGAACCAACGGCGCGGCGGTACGTGCCTCGATCATGATGAACGCGGTCGTCGCCACTGCGGCGAGCCCCAGGCAGCCTAGGACCACGGGCTCGCCGAAGCCGTTCTCCCCTCCGTCGATCACCGCGAAGGTGAGCGCCGCGAGCGCGACGATCGCCGTGAGCTGGCCGTACGGATCGAGTGGCGTGGCACGGCGCGGCGAGCGCTCCGAGCGGGTCAACACCGCGAGGGTGGCGATGCCGACGGGCAGGTTGACGACGAAGATCGCCCGCCAGCTCAGAGTGCTGGACAGCACCCCGCCGGCCACCGGGCCGGCGGCCACCGCGACGGCTCCGCCAACGGTCCACAGCGCGATGGCCCGTGCCCGTTCGGCCGCGTCCGGGAAGGCCTGCCGGACGAGGGCCAGCGAGGAGGGCAGCATGATCGCCGCCGCGCTCCCCTGGATCAGGCGGGCGGCGATGAGCTCCCCCAGCCCCGGGGCCAGCCCGCAGGCCGCCGAGGCGATCGTGAAGACCGCGACGCCGGCGCCGAACGCGCGGCTCGCCCCGATGCGGTCCGAGAGCGAGCCCGCAGAAAGCAGGAGTGCGGCGAACATCAGCGTGTAGGCGTCCACGATCCACTGCAGTCCCGCCGTACTGCCGCCGAAGGTCCGCCCGATCCCGGGCAGCGCCACGTTCATCGCCATGGTGTTGAGGTTGAGCAGAAAGATGCCCATGAACGTGGTCGCCAGGATCAGCTTCGGTGCGGCCGTGCGTTGCCGGGCATCCCGTGACGCGCGGGCTGGTTCAACAGTGGTCATCCGTCCAGACTGGTGAGGTTCGCGAGGGCGAGGCAGATCGTGATCTTCCGGGGTGCGCCATAGGTGGGTGTAACAGGGCCAGGCTCCGGGCCGGACCCCTGATCACACGCTGGCAGAATGACGACATGACCGAGTTCGGGAAGTTTCTGCGGGCTCGCCGTGGCGACGTACGCCCGGTTGACGTCGGCCTGCCCGCCGGAGCCGGCAGGCGCCGTACGCCGGGTCTGCGCCGGGAGGAGCTGGCGGCGCTCGCCGGTGTGAGCATCGACTACTACATACGTCTGGAACGCGGCAAGGAGACCCATCCGAGCCCCTCCGTGGTCGAGGCATTGGCCGACGCGCTCCGCCTCAACCAGGAGGAGAGCGGCTTCCTGCACGAGCTGGCGGCGCGGGCGGCGCGACGTGCGCCCGAGCCCCGTCCCCTGCCGTCACGGCGGGTCCGTCCGACCGTCACGCAGCTTCTGGAGACGCTCCGGCCCAACCCGGCGTACGTAGTGAGCCGCACCAACGACCTGCTGGCGGCCAATCCCGGCGGGCTGCGACTGCTCCACGGCATCGCCGACTGGCCGGAGCGGCAGCGGAACACTGTCCGGTACACCTTCCTGCACCCAGCTGCCCGCGAGCTGTGGGCGGACTGGGAACAGAAGGCCAAGAGGTGCGTCGCCCAGCTGCGGGCGATCGCCGGCACCGATCCGGATGCCCCGGATCTCGCCGCGCTCGTAGGTGAGCTGATCGTCAAGAGCCCCGACTTCAACCGGCTCTGGGAGCGGTACGAAGTGCACACGATCGGCGACGGCGAGAAGACGCTCCGACACCCGGAGGTCGGCACGATGACGCTCTCGCACGAAGGGCTGTCGCTGAACCGCGCACAAGGCCAGCGCCTCGTCATCTACATGGCGCCGCCCGGCAGCCCGGACCACGACAAGATGACGCTCCTCGACCTCGCCGCCTCCGGCCCGTCCATCGGATCCGTCGAGACGACGCCCGTCCCACCCTCTCGGAGACAGGGCTAGGCGCTAACGAAATCCCGATCGACAAAATGTTGTCTATCCGTGGGCGATGGCCAGTTCGGTGAACATGGCCCTCATCTCCAAACGGAGGGTCCGGCAGAGCCCGATTGTTGGACTGGCTGGAGAGAAGCCAACGAACTATCCGCAGTTCATCGCGGTGGGGCTCTTCGACGTATTGCCCGGTGAGAACAATGGTGGAGGATACGAGATTCGAACTCGTGAGGGGTTGCCCCCAACACGCTGATCACCCTGTGACGGCGTTACGAGGTTTCCCTTCGGATGCTCGAGAAGCAAGAGCGCCGCAGCAAACTCTTCCACTCTTTCACCCGGCTCGCGTTCCCAGTTGACCGTTGTCAAAGCCATGCCTCCGAGTGGGTGACTCTGCGGTGGAGGAGACCTTCGCGCCGGGGCGGTGTCGTCAGGCGAATTGGAGGGCGGGATGTGCGCGGTTCTCAGGGCTTCACACGCACACCCCGCCAGACTGTGAGGTCAGTCCTCGTCTAGCCATTCCGCACCGTCAGCGGTGCGGTGGCAGCCCTTGTGATCTCCGAGGACGCACGGCATGCCGGACTTCGGGTGCAGACCGTCGCAGACGTCAGTTCCTGACCACTCCACCCCATCCATTTCGCGCCCCGTGTATGTGCCGTTCATGTCCTCAGCTTGGCGACAACAGAGTGTGAGATCACTGGTTCCCGCGTATCCCTCTGGCTCAGGATGCAGGGATACAAGGGCATGGGGGACACTGGGCAACGTGACCTTCGGAGAGCGTCTGAGGGAGTACCGGGATCACCGGGGTTGGTCTTTGGCCGACCTCAGCGGCGCCACGCACTACAGCCGGTCGTACTTGTCGAATCTGGAGAACGGTAGGAAGGTCCCGACCGAGGACCTAGCGCGGTCTTGCGACGAAGCGCTACGGGCCAAAGGGGAACTGATCTCGGCAGCTCGCGGAGACACGGTCTCCAAGCTCGATCAGACGCCGTGGCAGACAGCTGAGCTGATCCAGCGCATGCAGGTCAGCGACACAACGGCGGGAACTCTTGAGAGCCTCCATGCGACCGTCGAGGAGCTGTGTTGCCAGTACAACCACCGAGATGCCCTTGAGCTCCGCAAGGAGGCCCACGGCTGGCTACAACACGTCGCGGGTCTCCTGCGTCGTCCCGTTGGTTTGAAGGCACACACCGATCTGCTGGTGGCCGGTGGATGGCTTGCCCTGCTAGCCGGATGTGTCGAGTACGACCTCGGGATGCGAACGGCAGCAGAGTCCACCAGGACGGCCGCCATCCAACTTGGGTTAGAGGCCGGCCATCCGCAGATCGTTGGCTGGGGCTACGAGATGACTGCGTGGTTCGCACTGACACAGGGGCGCTTCCGCCAAGCCGTCGACGCCGCCGAACAAGGGCAGACCGTGGCGCCGGAAACCACAGTGCACGTGCAACTCATCGCTCAGGAGGCCAAGGCCAAAGCACGCCTCGGCGACTCAGACCTGCACACAGTGCTTGAGCGCGGCAAAGAGATTCTCGACCACTTGCCGTACCCCGACCGGCCAGACAACCACTTCAAGGTAGACCCCGCCAAGTGGGACTACTACGCAATGGATGTCCACCGCATCGCCAAAGACGACGAGCTAGCCACCCAGTACGCCCGCGCTGTGATCAAGGACAACATCACCCCGGACGGCATCGAACTCAGCCCGATGCGAATCGCCGAGTGCCGTCTTACCCTCGGCGTCATCGCGGGCCGCGAAGGCGACCTCGAACAGGCCGTTGCGCTAGGCATCTCCGGCCTCAAAGAGGGCCGCCAAAGCAAGCCGCCCCTCCAGATGATCTCCGCAGAACTCGACCAGGAACTCCGCAAGCGCTTCCCTGGGGAGGGTCTGATCGCTGAGTTCGAAGAGGCCGTGCGCGGGGTCTGAGGATGATCAGTACGGCGGAGTTCGTCGTACTGATCACAATTGACCGCAGGTCGTGCTTCGGCCGTGTCGGGCCTCAGCCGACGAACGCGATTGCGTTGCCGTCCGGGTCGCGCACGATGAAGTCGGTGCCGCCCCACGCTTGTTTGGTCAGCTTCTGCACGATGTCGGCGTCAGCGGCCAGATATTCCGTGTAAAGCTCGCGTGCGTTCGGCGTCTCGATGAACGCCATGATGAGCCCTTCTCGTTCCGCGGCACCGGCCGCGAACACCGGCTCGTGGACGAGCTTCAGGTGCAAGGTCGCGCCGTCGCGCGACACCGACCCGTAGAACGGCGGGTTGCCGTGCAGGAAGTCGATCCGGAAGCCGAGCTGGTCCCGATAGAACGTGGCCGAGGCATCGACGTCGGCGACGTACAGCACAGGTTTGGCGCTCGCGACTGCCGTGTCCTGAGCCTCCGGCTGCTCGCTGGTGGGCGGGGCCGCTTCCGTGCTCGCCTTGAGTTCGGCCCAGCTGGCGCAGCCCGCTTCGAGGGCGATGATCTCTTGGGCTTCGGTGAGGGGAAACTTCAGCGCGAGCGCTTCGCGGTCGGACAACGTGCGATAGCGCGCGAGCTGTCGGATGCGACCGCCGATCGAGAAGTTCCCATCGCGGTGCCAGCGAACGAGCAGTTTCGCCTGCTTCTTGTACGTTTCGAGCTTGGGCATGGCGCTCCCTCTTCGGTCGTGAAGTAGGTGGGCCTTGCCCTTTCGGCTGCTGTGCCGCTGCGCCCTACGACCGGGTTGAACCCGCGCCTGCGGCTTCGAGATTACCACGGCGAAACGGCCCGGTCGCTGCTGCGAACGGGCCTCGAAGTCGTGAGGGGTTTGCCTCCAACACATCTTCCAACTGCTCACGTGGTGGGTCAGTGCCGGCCGTGGCCGCCGTCACTGCGACGGCGTTGCAGTGTGAACTTTTCGAAAACCGACAGCTCGCCGGTGGGCGTGATGATGTTGTAGTAGGTGACGTAGATGCGGGTCATGTCACCGGGGTGACGGCCCGGGTCGACGCTGAACTCGGCGAAGCCGTACGGATGCTCCGCGTCGCGGACGCCGATCCAGATCGCCGTCTCCTGCTCTTTGACCGAGTTGAACTTACCGACGTGCTTCATCTGGACCTGTGCCGAGTGATGTCCATGACCGTCGGCGTCGTCGGTGGTGAAGCTGTTGTTGGTGATGCCGGACACGCCGCCACCGCCGAGGACCATGTGCGTCGTGCCGTGCGCGCTGTCGATCACGTCGAGTGCGGTCTGACTCGGGTTGGGTGTGAGAGTGACGCTGCCGGGGACGACGCCACGCACCGCCAACGAGCGCTCGTAGTCGTGCTCGTGGCCACAGACCACCAGGTCGACGCCGTACTTGTCGAACAGCGGTCCGTACGCCGCGCGCAGTGCGACGTCGGCGCCGTTCGCGGCAGTCGCAGAGCTGATCATCACCTGGTGCATGCAGACCACGATCCAGTCGATGTCCTTCGAAGCCCGTGCCGACTTGAGCTCCCGCTCCAGCCAGGCGAGCTGCCGACCGCCGGAGTAGCCGTTGATGTAGATATCGCCGCCCTCCTGCAGGGCGATGTCGTCGTTCTGCAGGGATATCACCTTCACCGAGCCGACTGTGAAGGAGTACCAGAGATTGTCGAGCTCGGGCTGGTTCTCGGTCGAGGGCAGCTCGAAGTAGGTCTGGTACGCGTCGAGACCGAGCTTGCCGTTGCCCGACTCGATCTCATGGTTGCCCGCGCACGGCATCCACGGACGGAATCGCGCCGAGCGGCTGTTATTGGCGAGGAAGTCGTGCCAGACGCGGATGCGGTCGGGGCCGGTGTTGGCGTAGCACAGGTCACCGTTGAGGAGGTGGAACAGCGGGCCGACCTTCTCGATGCCGGTGACGATGTCGGCAGAGGCGGGCGTGGCGTTGGGCTCGAAGTCCCGGCCCGAGGCGTCGGCCGGGTTCGCTGCAGTCTTCCACGTCACACTGGGCGCACCCTGGTCGCCGAAACTGGTGAAGGTGAACGGAGCTCTGCCGGACGGCGCCGTGTGGAAGGTGCCGGCGTCGGGGGTGGCGCCGTCGTGCTGGGCCGCGTACAGGTAGTCGGTATCGGCCCTGAGCTTGTTGATCAGCGCGTGGTGGACCCAGACGGTCCGCCCAGAGGCGCCGTCCACGTAGGTCTTCGTCGTCGCGTGCACTGTGGAGCCGAAGCCGCCACTCAGCGTGCCGTAGACGACGCGCGGCTTCTTGACGGCCGCGTCGGTGACCCACGAGACGACCATCTGGCTGCGCGGGTCGGCGCCGAAGGTCAGGTGCAGGCCCTGGACGGGGGTGGTGGCCGAGCCGGTGGCGAGACCGGTGACCTCCGACTTCGCCGGGACCGCCTCGGCGGTTCCGGCGCCGAGGATCAGTGGCCCGGCGGCGGCGCCGGACACTGACGCGCCGAAGACGCCGAGCGCGTTGCGACGAGAGATTCGAGTTTGCTTGGGTGCTTCGGACATTCCGGGGCCTTTCGCGTCGTCGGGCGCAGTCGAACACCAACCGGACAGCAGCGGTTCGAACCTGACCGCGGTTTGCACAGGCCAGTGATGCGCACACTGACGGACGCTAGGAAGCACAGACGACCGGCGCAGCGGGACGCGTATGAACGTCAGATGGCAGTCAGCGCAACGGACGTCAACGCCCGAAGCCTGAGCAACTGAGACGGAACGGGTCCGGGGCGGCTCCCTGTAGAAGGGAGCCGCCCCGGCTCTTGTTCCGACTCCTAGACCTGGAATCACGTCCTGAGCTGCGGAAACGTGACTCTGTGAACCTCTAGGAAAGTGGCGGAGGATACGAGATTCGAACTCGTGAGGGGTTGCCCCCAACACGCTTTCCAAGACCGCAATTCGACGTTCAGCCGGGTTCGGGAGTCCTTCGGGAGCGTGGATCCGGCGAGCCGCGATCGTCGGCGAACGGCCCCGAACGGCGGCGGATGAGACCCACTTTGAGACCCGGACAGATGCTGTGCATGTCCTCAGCAGTCTTCCGGGGCAGGGGAAACGTCCCTGCATGTCACGTTGTCGAAAGCAGCGATGGCTACGTCAAACGCCGCAGCGTCTACAGGAGCAAGGATCGGGTCCCCGGAGGGGCCGACGAGTGTCGCCGGGACGGTGCGCATCACGGCCCGCATCGCATCGCGGGCAGCGGGTGTGCCGAAGACGTGGATGTTGTTAATGGCTACCTGTGTCCTATATCGGGCGTGTTGAAGCTCTCCGGCCGTAGTACCGCAGGTTGGCTTCTTCGCCTCTGCACAGGCGAGTCGTTCGGCCTCAGCGGTGAGGTATTCGTTGGCAGCGTCCCGGAACTCTTGGTAGACAGGCTGTCGCTTCTCCCTCACACGTTGATCCCGGTCGAAGGCCAACTGTCGCTCTTGCGAAGCCCGGCCTGCTTGGAGACTTTGATAGCTGACCACCGTCGCAGAACCTGCACCGATCAAGGTGCCTGCGAGCCCGAAAATCCCGGCCAACCAGGCGTCGGTTAGTCGAGAGCCCTGGCGTGCCGGCCGCCTTCTCTGGGTTCGGCGCTCCGCGAATCGGGACTTGATGGACATCCGTGCAGGGGACATGCGAGGACCTTAGGCCCCGGGGTATTGCCGGGACAGTTGTTACACCGGCTGACCGGGCGAATTCTTACCCTTCACGTCCGGTCGCGAGGGTGGCCGGACCCCGGACAGATAGGACGCGCCGCACCAGACGGATCTAGATTTGGGTTCGTGAGCGTTGACTGGACAAGAGACGAGATCATCCTCGCCTGCGATCTCGTGATGGCCAACGGCTGGAAGGAGCTGCGAGCCTCGCGGCCGGAAGTCGTCGAGCTGTCACAGCTGCTCGTCCGCGCTCCGCTGCACCCGACCGCTGTTCGCGATGACAAGTTCCGCAACCCCAACGGTGTCGGGCGCAAGACTTCTGACATCGCAACCCAGCATCCGGACTACCGCGGCCGGCCAACGCGCGGGAACCGGCTAGACCGAACGGTGCTGGACGAGTTCCGCACCGAACCAGAGCGCATGAGACGCGTCGCCGCCGAAATCCGCGCCGCGATCGAACGAGGTGATGTTGAGACATTGCCGACGAGCGAGATCGTGGCCGAAGACGTGGAGGCGCAGGAAGGCCGAATCCTGTTTGCACGGCATCTCCGTCGCGAACGGAGTCCTGAGCTCAGGCGACGGAAGCTCGCTCAGGTGCAAGCCGAGGGCTTGGCAGTCGCATGCGAGGTCTGCGGTTTTGATTTCGCCGTGGCGTATGGCGAGCGCGGGCGGGGATACATAGAGGTGCACCATGTGTTGCCACTGCATGTGTCCGGCACGATCAAAACGCGCCTTCAAGACCTCGCGCTGCTGTGCGCAAACTGTCACCGGATGGCCCACCGGGGCGTGTGGATTACCCCGTCAGCGCTCCGCGAACTGCTGGCGACCAGCTGAACCCCACGTCGGCGGGGACAGGGCGATAGTCCAGTGCCGGCGGATTATGCACTATGTGGTCGCCGCTTTGGCCACATGCTGGGCATGTCTGGTAACGGATCAGTAACGATTTATGCCGCTGAGCGGGCTTTGCCGACGCAGCATTCGTCGCCTAAGCGTGACAGCTTTTGGCCTAGCCCAGCTAGTGACTAAGCGTCGTCGCCTCGCGTACCGTCTGCCAATGCATGACGAACGGTAATCAGGCGGCTCGCATCTCGTGGCGGAGTGTGAGCCGAGGGGGGCGTAACCATGAAGACGCTAGGCACGTTATGCAGTTGCCCCGAAGGGCCGCTGGAGTGCACACCTGACGAGGAGATCCTCACCCACTGGGGGCGCAGGGGAGACTTTAGGCAAGAGCCAAGGGTGGACAGAGAGATTGAGATGTCACTTCTGGCGGGGGAACTGTCGGTCAAAGAGGCCACCGACTACGTCAATCCAATGAGTAGGCGCAACGCGGCTGTCCGTTACACGACGGCTGGTGCGCTCAGAGCGGCGGGGTTCGCAGTTGTCCATACACTGGGTAGGGTGCGCAGTCAGAAGCACGTTTCAATCGTTTGGCCGCCTGATGACCCGCTCAACGAGGCCAAAGTGCCCTGGCCGCCAGCCGTGGTCGCCAGGTTCAATGAATGCTTCAATGACTAGGGGAGGATGTGACGAGATGAACGCTGACAACCTAGTCAAGCGCGGATGCAAGCCGTGGTTGCCCTCAGCTGAGGCGACCGATCTAGACGTGTGGCACATGTATGAGATTCCGACCGTAGGCACCTTTAGGACCCGGGGTGGGGATCTGGTGCTCTTCGCGGTCGTGGGCGATCTGGACCCAGAGCGTGAGGTCACTGTCTGGGCTTACACGAAGATCGATGAGGCCATGGTCGACGGACTCGAGTTCGATACCACCGCTGAGCTTCATGAATGGGCCCGGCAGCGGTTTGCTGGGGTCCACGTCGTCTACGCGTTGGCACTCGACCTTGCGGTTGAGCGTTGGTCGCCGGTTGAGAACCCCGGGGACCTGCACAGTGGGGCTGTCGAGTTCATGGATCAGGTCCGCCGATCGATCGAGCCAGCGACGCACGATCCAGCAGTCGATTTCGAGGTCAAGCAGGCTGAGGTCACCGCACTTGTTGACCTTGTGCCGATGTCTTCCTGAGAGAGACGCACCGATGCCCCGGTTCCCGCGAGGGAACCGGGGCATCGAGCATTGAGGGTGGGGACTAGTACCTTCGCCGCGTCTGTGGATAACCCAGCTCGCGCCGGCATGAGTTCCGCCATGCTGATCAGGCGACCTCGGGCAAGGTCACGGGCCAGGACCCGTCACGCGCCGATTGCACTGGCTACGGGGACCCCAGCCCGCAGACCACCCGTAGCCGCGCGGCTAGCTGCCCCATGACTGGACGGCCGGCCGTTTCGAGAAGGCCTGGACCTCGTCTTCTGAGAGACGTCTCATCTTTGAGGAATGCGCCCATCGACCGGGTTCCAGGGGATGCCGCTCAAGATAGGTGATGTACCCATGCCAGCCGTCGTCTTCGCGAGCCCACATATGCAGGAGGGCAACCTCCGTCATGCTCGGTGAGACCGTCAGTTCGACATGGACAGGAACGTCACGCCAGCGAGCAGCCTGGTCGGGACGCTCGCCAGGTCCCTCGTATCGCAGGCTGAGGACAGCCGCGTGTATGCCCGCGTCAGGACCAGTCAAGCCGCGAGCGACCCATTCCCTCCTGTCCTCGTCCCAGACACCGTAATGGAACGGGGCGCTCCCCTTCGGAGCGTCCGGGTCCCAGCGCTGGGCATAACGCAATCTGCCTCCTCATTCCAGGGTCAGTAGAGACCTCCGAAGCTGCCCATCAACCGATTGCGGCGACCAGCTCCGTCATGCTCTGCACAACGGCGTCGGCACCGGCAATCGAGAGGGCATCCGCCTTGCCGGGCTTGTTTGCGTAGCCGATGGTGAGCGTTCCGGCTGCCCGGCCTGCTTCCATGTCGCTGGTTTGGTCACCAATGAAAACGCAGGCGGAAGTACGGATCCCCAGTGCCTTCGCAGCGTTCTCAATTAAGTGCGGGTTGGGCTTCATCAGGGTTGGGTCTGAGGGATCGCGACCCTCGACGTGCGCGACTCGGTCGACGAGGCTGGCGCGGGCGAGGTAGCGCACGACCGCTTCGGCATAGTTGTTGCTCACGATCGCAACCAACTTCCCGCTGCTCTGGCACGCTGCTAGCGAGTCGGCTGCGCCTGGAGTCGGGAGCGCCGTGTCCACCGCTCGCAGTTCTGCGTCTTGCAGAGCCCTCTCGAGCTCGGCCGCCAACTGTGGCTCATCGGCGGCTGCAAGCAGCAAGTCGTGAGGGCTGGTCGCCTTCGTCAGAGCGTCATCAAGGTCGTGACGAACCGTTCCGGCCAGCTCGCGCAGTTCGCTGATGATTTGCTGGGGAGGGTACCCGTGGAATACCGAGCAGATCGGTCCGTCGAAATCGAAGAGGACTGCCTCTGCGGCGGCGAATATTTGCCGAAGTGGATCAACTGTCACAGTTCGCGGACCTGCCCCAATGTGCCCCAGAGACTGTCGAACCATCGCCGCGCCTGATCAACGTACTGCGAACCCGTTGCCTGGTCGTTGTCGCTGAGTGAGTGATGGAAAAGAACCGTGTCTTTACCTACGGCATCGAATATCGGGACGGTTTCTCCATCGATCTCCACCTCGCGCTCCCTGACCGGATAGAACCCGAAGAAAATCTCTTCATCATTCAACGCGTAGAGCTTGAACATCATCGGGAGGCCAGCGACTACTCGCGCCTCAACTTCAGTCTTTGATACGAGTCCCAACTCCCCGAGTTCGCGGATGGAGTGGGTGATCTCGCCCGCCGATCGGTGGGCGATTCCTGCCACCCTTGCCCGGACGCTCGGGTCGTCACCTGGCGTGCCGCCGGCACGCGACGGCACGGCGATTGGCTGATTGAGATCCGGCAGAAGCATGCGGATATGGATCGACTGAGGAGTCAAGCGACCGCGCCTGATGCGATCAATCGGCTCCTCAAGCGCCCCCAGGAGTGTTTCACCGGTGAGGCCCGCGAAGTCGATATGCACGGAGTCGCGTTCGAATGCCTTTTCAATGTGTGGACGCAAGCCGACTGCCTGGTCGGCCTGCTCGCGCACATATACGCCGCTTCCGACACGAGAGACGATCAAGCCCTCATCGCGCAAGATCCTTAGCGCCTGCTGAATTGTCATCCTAGCAACGCCGTACTGCGTTGCTAGCTCGTTCTGAGACGGAAGTTTCTCCCCCGCCTTCACCTTGTGCGTGAGGATCGCCGCGCGCAGAGCGTTGGCGACCTGCTTGAACGGCGGTCGCGGGTCAGACGGATCTAGCTGCTGCTCCATGCCCAGAAGCTTACTAGCTGACTAGGCAGGCTAGGGCAGTTCTGTCCAGATACTTGACCTGACTAGCCAGCCTATGTAGCTTGCTGTCTACGAAATCTGGCTAGGCAGGCTAGTCCGACTAGCCAGGTGGCGTCTCGGCGTTGGTACCCGCCGAGACGCCTGGGTCGTACTAGTCGTCTGAAGAGGAGCACAACCCATGAGCATCATCCATCTCGCGGCTGTCGGTGGCGAGGACCCGATCGCTGCCGAACTGGCCGCCATCGAGTGCGAGTGGCCGCTGATCGCGGCCGAGCTTGACGTGTTGGACGCCGAGATCGCGTTGATCAATTCCGCTCCGAATGCGTCGGAACTGGACCGGCGGCGAGTGCGGCGCGCGGAGCACCGTGTACTGACCGTCAAGCGCAAGTTGGCTTACCTCGACGGTGCGCCAGCGCTGCCATGCGGGTGCGCCGAGAGCGTAGTCACGAGCTTCCTTCGCGGCGGCGGGGAACAGTGCTCGTCATGCGGATCGACCTGGGATCGTCACGACCGCATCATCGCGTTTCGCGGCATCACTAGCGCGGACGGTGCCGCATGAACCGCCGCACAGCGCAGAGTCTGGAGCAGACCTGGGCGGATCGGCTCGGGATTGACAGCCCCGACGCCGTGGGACACGAGCTGGCCGCGCGCTTCGAGCACCTGTCGCGGTTCGTACTGACCGATGAGATGCCCCCGCGCGGGGAGCTGGTGTCGGCTGAGGCCGCGACGGCGTACGGCGAGCTATGGGTGTTGGCCGGGTTCCTGGCCGACGCCAAAGAGGCCATGACGGGCGAGGAGGACGACGGCCGATGAACCTCGACCGCATGGACGCGATGATCAAGTCCGCTGATGACGCCTATGGGGCGATCCGGAGCCTGAACGACGCCACGATCACGGCCACTGTCCCGGCACCAGTCGCGTACGCGTTGCTGGGATCGCTGAGCCAGCTTCAGGACGCGGTTGCTCAGTTCGCGGGTCAGATCGCGACTGGGCTTGATCGGTCGCTGTTGGACTTCGATGTGTACGACGACGCCCGTGACCCGGCTGAGAGCGTCGCGATGGCGGCCGCCGCGCTGGAGGAGGCGAAGACGTACGCCGCTGTCGTTGCTGAGCGGGTGAGTACGGCGCAGTCCGCGATCGCCTGGCAGGGTTTCCAACTGGACAAGGAGGGCGACCGGTGAGCACTCCCGTCCAGGTCCCGGAGAATGCGCCGGCAACGGCCAAGCCGAACAGCGTCGACCGGCTGCGGACGGCGGCGGCCGAGGCGTCGCAGGTCCGGGCGCTGTCCACTCACCCGGACGTGGTCGCGCTGCGTGTGGAGTCGGTGCGGACGCAGGTTGACCGGTGCATGTGGGTCGGGATCGTGCTCGGTCTGGCGTTCACGATGGTCAACGTTCAGGCGTTCGCCGCCCAAGGCGCTGCGCTGTGGTCGCTGCCGTGGTTCGCGGCTTGGCTGCTAGACCCGATGGTGTCGCTTGTGCTGATCGCGGTGCTGCGCGCTGAGCAGATCACCGCGCGGTATCAGGTGAGCGACCACACCAAGTGGATCGGCCGCACGAAGCGGTTCGCGTTCGCTGCGACGTACGCGATGAACACCTGGTCGTCGTTCCTGCACGGCGACGTGGCTGGGATCGTGTTGCACTCGGTTCCGCCGCTGCTGGTGTTCTGCGCTGCTGAGACCGCTCCGGTATTGCGGGACCGGCTCACCGAGGCCGTGCTACGGGCAGAGCAGGCCGCCGCGCTGGCCGACCCGGAGGGGGCATCTCACCGGCTCGACACCGCCCCGGCCGTCACCGAGCTGCCCACCACTGCCGAGACACCGCAGACGGCCTCTGAGGCGATCGAGACCGTACCGGCCGCCCCGAGTAGGCCGAAGCCGTCACACACGCGCAGGAAGTCTGCCAAGCCGGGGCGCAAGCTGCTGGCCGACTACGTGACCGAAGCCCTAGCAGCCGTCGAGCCGGGTACGGCGGCCGATGCCATCACCCCGGCGTGGGCGCGATACACGACCGGTTGCTCAACCGGCCTGTCCGCCAAGGTCGCCGCGGCCGTCCGCGACGCGCTGAACACCATCCCCGAAACGACCTCCCAAACGAGCACTTACGACACGGACGCACCGGGCGAGACCGCCCGCGTCGCGGCCTGACCGATAGGAGCGAGACGGCATGGACAACGTGCACAAGCTTCACGACGACAACACCGACCACGATGCCGACGAGTCCACGCAGGATGTTGCTCAGGGCATCATTCGTGTGCCCGCGGAGCGGATCGACTCCGACGAGGTCTTCGACATCACCTCTGGCGACGACGACACCGAGGCTGAGGCCGAGGTCCTGACTGCCGAGGAATCGGCCGAGGTCGATCGGAGGCTGGCGAACCGTGGCGCGCTGGTGCGCCGTGCGGTGACGACCACGCAGGTGGTGGCGCGGGCGTCGAAGACGGTCGCGACGCACGACCGGACGAAGACGACCGGGAAGGTGCTGCTGCGCGAGTCGTTCACGGTTGTGCAGGGTGTGGAGTCGTGGGCGAAGCGGGCGTGGGATGCCTCGACCATGGGCACCTACCGGCGCCAGATCAAGGCCGCTGAAGCGGTCGGCGATCGCGAGGAGTTGAAGGAGTGGACTGACCGCAAGGAGATGGCCACCGAACGCCGTCACCGTCGCCTGATGGACCTGCCGAAGCTCGCCTGGGGTGTCCTCAAGGTCGCCGTCGCGATGACGGTCGGGGTGCCGCTACTGGTGCTGATCGTCGCCATACTCACCAAGGCGACCGGGAACGGGTCGTTCACGGGTGTGTGGCTGGGGTTCTTCGCGCTGATCGGGGTCCTGATCGCGGCGGGTGCGTTCGTGTGGAGCCTGCTGGCGGTCGCGGGACCGTTCCTGCTGGTGTTGGCCGCGTGGCGCGAAGGCAAACGGCGCGCTGAACCGCCGCAGTGGCTGGTCACGACCGCTGATGCGGACTGGGTTGCGGCCATCGATGAAACCACGATCGCGCGGGCACTCGACGCGCTGCGTATCGCTTCCATCACCCAGTACCTGAAGTCCGGGCTGAAGCTTCAGTTCATCACCCCTGCCCGGGTGGATGGCCGCGGAACGCATGCGGTGGTGCGGTTGCCTGCCGGTGTCACGGCTGAGCTGATTGCGAAGCGCCGCACCCAGCTCGCGACCGGGCTTCACCGGGCCGCGAAGGAGGTGTGGCCGACGACGGGTTCTGAGGCCGGCATCTTGGATCTGTGGATCGCGGACAAGGGCGCATTGGCTGAGGGTGCGGGCGAGTACCCGTTGCTGGCCGGTGGTTTGGTGGATGTGTTCAAGGGTGTGCCTGCTGGGAAGACGCTGCGGGGTGACGCGATCCACGCGCCGGTGATGGAGCGCAACACGATCACGGGTGGCATGCCGGGTCAGGGCAAGTCGTCGGCGGCGCGGGCGATCATGGCCGGGTGCGCGTTGGACCCGACCGCTGAGCTGCGGATCTGGGTGCCGGATACGAACTTCGATTTCGAGGTGTTCAAGCCGCGCTGTTCGTCGTACGTGATGGGTGCTGACGACGAGTCCATGAAAGAGATCCGCGACCAGCTCGTGAACGTTCATGAAGAGGTTCAGCGTCGCGGTGAACGGCTCCTCAAGTACGAGGTTCCTGCGGTCACTCGTGAACTCGCCTCCGCGGGTGTCGGGCTGCATCCGCTGGTGTGTCTGCTGGAAGAGGCGCACGTCGCGATCCAGGACGGCACCTACGGCAAGGAGATCTCGAAACTGCTGGTGGACATCGTCAAACTCGGCCGCAAGCGCGGTATCCACATGATCGTTTCGACGCAGGCTCCGACCAAGGAATCGATGCCGCGGGACGTGACCCGCAACTGCTCGAACGGGATCGCGTTCGCGGTCGGTGACCACGTCGCCAACGATGGTCTGCTGGGCCAGGGCGCTTACCGGGCCGGGCATCGCGCGACCGAGCTGATTCCCGGTACCGACCGGGGAACGGCTGTGGTGAAGGGATTCAGCGGGGAACGGTCCGAGATCGTGCAGTGGTACTACCTCGACGTCTCCAAGGGCAACGACCAGGTCACACCGATCATCAAGCGGTCCCTCGACGCGATCGCCAAGCTCGGCAAGGCCGCGCCGGACTCCCGTCCAGTGCAGATCGAGACCCGCGACCTGCTGACGGACCTGGACGAAGTCCTCGGAGACGACCCGGTAGCGGTCGCGGACGTGCCCGCGCTGCTCAAGCGGCACGCGCCGACCTGGACGCCGTACCAGGCGCTCACCGGGAAGGCGCTGCGGGAGCTGCTGGCCGCCGAGCACGGGATCAAGGTGCCCTCGACTGGGAACCGCTACCCCGTCGATCCGGCCACTATCCGTGACGCGATCGTGCGGCGCGAACAGGACGCGACCAGCCCTGACGAGGACGGCGACGACGCCGGCCAACTCGCGAGTTAGCTCCACCCTCGGGGTCGAAGACCGCCCGAATCGGGCTCTGACCAGCAGTTTCCGGCCCCGGGTTAACTCGCCTCACTCGCTAACTTTCCGCAGGTCAGAGCCACATTAGCCCTCTAAGAGCCGGTGAGTTACAGACCTAACCCGATCACCGGCAGCTAACTCACCCCGATCATCCACCCCGGACGGACACCGCTAGGTGCTCGCCCCGGCACGTCACACCCTCGACCAACTACAGAAAGTGACAGACATGTCTGGTCCCGTCCACGCCGCAGTCCTCGTCGCCTCCGCACTGATCGTCGCGATATCGGCGATCGCGCAGGCACCGACCCGAGACGTACAGATCGCCGTCCTGGTCACCACAGGGCTCGTGATCATCGGGCTCTATCTGCTGGCCTGCCGGATCTGGCCCTACGCCAAATGCACCCGCTGCTCAGGCTCGGGCAAGTCCCGATCCCTGTCCGGCAAGAAGTTCCGCGACTGCCCGCGCTGCAAAGGCACCGGCCGCCGACGCCGGATCGGCCGACGCCTGATCGACCGCCACAGCAACCGCTGACCCGGAGGACACCACCCATGGCCACCGCACGCAAGCCACACCGCAAGACCTCAAACCGCGGCCCACATGACGAGTCGCGCGAGGAGTTCCGCGACCAGCTCGCAGACCTCCACCGCACCAAGCCCGCCGCCGAACGCGACGACGAGAAGGAGCGTCCGTTGACGCCGCGGGAGGAGTACCGCGCCGCGCTGGACGAGCTGAACCAATACTCGACCAACAACGAGACCACCGAAGCCCTGGCTGCGCGGGAACGCTTCGAGCAGGCAGGGCGCAAGCGTCGCTGGTGGCGTCGGTGACGGCCGCGCTGAACGGGCTCAGCCTGCACCCGGCGAAGTCGCGATGGGTCGAGCTGTGGAACGGCAAACAGGCTCTCGGCTGGGACTACTACGGAACGCCGGTGTTCCGGTTTCGGTGGGCACCCGCAGGGCTCGCCACCCGCCGCCAACTCCGGGCGATGCGGATGTGTCCCGGTGGGCAGGAGCCGTACGCGCTGCTGGTGTGGCGCAAGGGGAAGCGGTGGGCGTGGCTGTACCGGCTCGACCTCGCACGCCCATCTCGTAAGCCATCACCAGCACAGCTCAACGCCCTGGACAAGGCAATGCAGGCACGGCGGACCTGCCGCCAGTGCGGCCGGGTCGTCACGTACTGCGTGCCCACTCACGACCCGCTGTGCGACCTGTGCATGTACGACGTCGACCACGTCATCGGCGCAGACGCCGCCTAATCCACCTCGAGGAGGAATCCACGATGAACGACCTGCTGACTGCCGCCCTGGACGCTACCTCGCATGGCTGGCCGGTGTTCATGCTCGGTCGCTCCAAGCGACCCGTTGCCAACTGCAACGACTGCCGCGACAATCCGCACGACCCGGCGAACTGTGGGCACCTGACCTGCCACGGGTTCTACGCCGCCAGCACCGACCCCGATCGGGTCGCGCAGATCGTGGCGGCCGTACCTGCCGGACAGCTCGCCGTACGGACTGGTGCCGTGTCTGGGCTGGTCGTGGTCGACGTCGATCCCGCACACGGAGGTAGTGACAGCCTGGGCGAGCTGGTGGCGTTCCAGTTGGTGCCGCGCACGCTGTGGGTTCGTACCGGCTCCGCTGGAGTGCACCTGTACTACCGCCACCCCGGCCGCGAGGTCCCGTCGCGGCCGATGCCGAACCGGGCCGGAATCGACATCAAGGCAGACGGCGGGTACGTCGTTCTCCCGCCCTCGATCCACCACCGCACCCACCAGCCCTACCGATGGGGCGACGGACTGGCCGAACTGAGCGAGATGCCCCCCGCGCTGATCGACGCCTGCCTACCCGCTACGCCGGCCGATTCCACCACCCGCCCGGCCGGGCCGATCCGGACCGCCAAGGCGGGGGGCATCTCGAACCCTCAGAGCCTGCTCACGTCCACCCTCAACGCCGTACGCAACGCACCCGAGGGAAAGCGCCGAACAACGCTCTACGGAGCCGCTAGAGGCGTCGCTCGGATGGTCGCGGCCGGAGCTATCACCCAAGCCGACGCGATCGCCGCACTGACCGACGTAGGACAGCAAGTTGAACAAACCGCCCGCGACATCCAAGCCGCTATCGCTGGTGGCTTCCATGACGAAGGGATTGCCGCATGACCCCGGATCAGACCATGCCCGAACAGGTCAACGGTGCCGAGCTGCTGGACGAAGTAGCCGAGACCATCACTCGTTACGTCGTACTACCCAGCGACGCCGCGCTGACCGCGGTAGTGCTGTGGATCGGTGCGACGCACGCCGTACCCGCGTGGAACTGCGCGCCGCGGCTGGTGATCCGGGCGCCAGAAAAGCGGTGCGGAAAGTCGCGACTGCTCGACATGGCCGACGGCATGGTGCACCGGCCGCTGATGACCACCAACGCGTCCCCGTCAGCGGTCTACCGGTCGATCGGGCTCATGCCGTCCGATCCGCCGACGCTGCTGATCGATGAGGCCGACACGATCTTTGGCCCGAAGGCGGGTGACCACGAGGACCTGCGCGGGCTGCTGAACGCCGGTCACCAGCGGGGACGCCCGACCCTGCGCTACGACGCCGGATCCAAGAACGTGGAGCGGATCGAGACCTTCGCCATGGCCGCACTCGCGGGAATCGGCACCATGCCCGACACGATCGAGGACCGGGCTGCCGTGATCCGGATGCGTCGCCGCGCGGCCGGTGAGACCGTGCAGCCCTACCGGGTACGCCGCGACGGGCCGGTGCTGGCCGACCTGCGCAATCGGCTGCACGCGTGGGTCATCATGCACCTGGACGAGCTGACCAACGCGGCCCCGACGATGCCGCTCGAAGACCGCGCCGCCGACACCTGGGAACCCCTGATTGCGCTGGCCGACCTGGCAGGCGGTCGCTGGCCCCAGGCCGCCCGTGGAGCTGCGTTGACACTGCTGGCTGAGCTACAGGACTCCACCGAGGTCTCGCAGTCCGTACGGCTGCTGACCGACTGCCGGACCGCATTCGGCGCGGCGACCGCGCTCCCGTCGACCGTGCTCGCCCAACGGCTGCGCGCCGACGAAGAGTCGCCCTGGCAGGAGATGCCCGCACCGGGCGGACTCACCGTACGGCGACTGGCCGCGCTGCTGCGCGAGTTCGACATCACCCCGAAGAACCACCGCTGGGAAGACGGCACCCAGTCCAAGGGCTACACCCGCGATGACTTCGCTGACGCCTGGGCGAGGTACTGCCCCGAACCCGCCGAAAACGGCTCTAGCCAATCAACCGTCACGAACCGTCCCAACCGTCCCATCGCAGGTCACGCCGGGGACGGATCGGTCCCGTGGGACGGATCGAACCGTCCCAACGATCCATCCGTCCCCGCTCTGACCTGGGCAGGGACGGTTGGGACGGATGGGACGGACGACCCGGAGAAGCCCGCACAGGCTGCCACCTGCATCCGTTGTCGGCGGCCCCTTTCGCACGACGACGGCAGCCGCACACACCCCAACTGCGCATGAGTGAACGCGACCGACTGACTGAAGGAGATCTCTTCCCGATGAGCATCGCTGAAGACTCGATCACCACCACTGCGCCGCTCTTGCTGACGGTGGAGCAGGCCGCGCAACAGCTCGGCATCGGCCGGACAACGGTGTTCGCCCTGCTGAAGTCAGGCGACCTCGAATCGATCCCGCTCGGTCGCCTCCGGCGAATCCCAGCGGAGTGCATCACCGAGTACATCGATCGTCTCCGGGCCGCTGCCCGAGACAACCGACAGGCCGCCTAGGAGGGAATCCCAATGAGCGAAGAGAAAGCGAAGCGTCACAAGAACCCTGACGGCCGGTCCTCGATCTACCTTGGCGCGGACGGCTACTGGCACGGCCGCGTGACCATGGGTGTAAAGGACAACGGGCAGCCTGACCGGCCACACGTAAAGCGCAGGCGCAAGGAAGACGTAGTGGCGCGTGTCAAGGAGCTGGAAAAGCAGCGCGACAGCGGCAAGGTACGGCGGGCCGGGCCGAAGAAGTGGACGGTTGCGGAATGGCTCACGCACTGGCTGACAATCGCCCGGCCGACCCTGCGAGACGGCGCATACGACGCATATGAAGTCGCCGTGCGGGTGCACCTCATTCCCGGTCTCGGAGCGCACAAGCTGAACAAGTTGCTGCCCGAACACCTAGAACGCTTCTACACGAAGATGCAGGAGAACGGGTCGGCGGCCGGCACTGCTCATCAGGCGCACCGGACCATTCGCAGAGCGCTGGGAGAAGCCGAGAAACGCGGCGCGCTGACAGCGCACAACCCTGCCGAGCTGGCGAATCCGCCACGGCTCGACCTGGAGGAAGAGGACGAGATCGATCCGTACACCGTCGACGAGATCAAAGCGATCTTGGTCGAGGCCAACAAGCGCCGGAACAGTGCGCGGTGGGCAATCGCCTTGGCGCTCGGATTGCGTCAGGGCGAGGCACTGGGACTGAAGTGGTCGGACGTCGATATGAAGGCCGGAATACTGCGGGTGCGACGGAGCCTGAACCGGCCCAAGTACAAGCACGGCTGCGACGGCGAGCCGTGCGGTCGGAAGCCCGGATTCTGTCCGAAGCGCCAGAAGGCCCGACCGGACGCAGCACCGACGAAATCGCGGGCAGGTCGCCGGACGATCGGCCTACCGACGGAGCTGACGAAGATTCTGCGGGCTCACTGGAAGGAGCAGGCCGCCGAAAGGACCCGAGCTCGCCAACTCTGGAAGGACGAAGGGTGGGTGTTCGCCAAGCGGACCGGAGAGGCGCTGAGCCCGAACATGGACTACCGGGAGTGGAAAGGGATCCTGAAGGCGGCCGGGATTCGTGACGGCAGACTGCACGATGCCCGGCACACGGCCGCGACCGTCCTGCTGCTGCTCGGCGTACCCGAGCGGGCCGTCATGGACGTGATGGGCTGGTCGTCGTCATCGATGGTCAAGCGGTACCAGCACGTCACCGCGCCTGTCCGGATGGACATTGCCGAACGCGTCGGCGGACTGCTCTGGGCGGCCACCGAGGCGGGGGAGAACGACGACCCGGACGAGGCGGCTGGCGGAGTTCTCGTGCCTGCGTGAGAGGCTGTTGAGACCCTGGGACATGAAGAGGGGCCGGACGCTCAGCATCCGGCCCCTCTGTCCTTCGTGACTCCGAAGCCCGAAAACCGCTCTTGACCAGCGGTTCGTGCTCCGAACGTGCGAACTTCAGACGCTTCCGCATACTCATCCAAGCTTCGCCAATCAGAACACATGTGCGTTACGAGCGTCTGAGGATCTCGACCGTGACCTGATGACAGGGCGTCAGGGTTAGGGCAGAGTAGTGAGCGTGGGTGGGGATAAAAATCGCAGAGTCACATATCACGAGGCTATCTCGATCTTGACGGCGCAAGCAGACGCCGATTACGACGGCATCTATACGCCCGCAGTCACGGGTCCGCCCGGAGGGAAGGTCTTCTGGGATATAGACGGTTACGTCGATCCGCTACGCGGAGATCGGACCCATGCCGATTCGATCAAAACCTCCGGCGGCGACATGTCAGCCGTCTCAATCCTTCATTACCTTTTCCGTTCATCAATGGTTCTATCGACAGACGCCGGTGCGGAAGTTTGGGAATACTTCCAAGACTTCAGTCGAATCTGCATGGGCGACGCCGCCCGACTCGCCTACATGGGTGGTCTACTACCGAGACCCGTTTGGGTCGACGAGTTCAAGCAGAAATTGGTCCTCGCGCACCCTGGTCACGCCGAGCAGATTGATCAGGTATCTATTGCAACTGTAATTAGACCGCAAATTCTTGCATTCAGTTACCCTGGGCGACGGCTTATCGAGATCTCGGCTGTTTCTCGGGAGCACTTACGGTCGATCAATCTTCTACTTTGGACTGTTGCCGACTCGATCCTCAATCCAGAATCACGCCCGGACGGAATTCGTGCAGGTGAAAAACTTCTCGACCTGCTCCTGCCCTGGATTTTTGCACTGTATTACCACAATACTAACTACAGTCGCCTGCCCATCCTCAGGGCGCCATCGTATGGAACATTCGGAGCTGCGCAGCGACTTTCGCACACACAGGTCGAGTTCATGCTGGCTCACGAGTTCGCTCATATGCTACTGCATAGCGGCAAACCGTTCGATCAGGCACTCGAAGTTGAGGCAGATGGATTTGCCTACGACCTGCTATTCGACGCCCAGCCCTTCGTGGAGAAGGAGACGCCCTTTCTGACGTTCATGGCGTTAAGGTGGCTCTTCCTTTATCTATCGCTAGACAGGATCGTTGGAGCGGTCCTTGCCGACTATCCAGTTGACTGGATAGAGATACCGATCCGCGATCGGGAGCTCCCATTTCTCCGTCGGGCTGGCGACCTGCCTGCATCCCGGTCTCTCCAACGAGTCTGGCAATTGGGTGACTTGCTGCTATTTCAAGCCAAAGGACTCTTATATGAGCGCGGTCCGTTGTGGCTTAAGAAACAGGCAGATGAGTTTCGCGAGAACTTCTGTTTCCCTGCAAATGGACCGAGTTAGAGCTATTGGAGAAAGATGACACCAAATGTCAGATGATCGCCAAACTTTTACGCTCAGATTGGAACTAGACAGCAGTGGGCAACCGCTACTCAGCGACACGGAATCGCCAGCCGTTCTCGTCGACGAGCCGGACCTGACGATTTCATTAATCGAAGACGAGGAGAGCGGATACGGATTCGGCCTGGGCGAGGTGGTCACCATCGTCATTGCCGTTTCAACCGGCGTAGCTTCCGATATCATCGCGGACGCAATCAAGAGTTCCGTAAAAGCCATCGTGCGACGAGTGCGCGGTACGAATGAAGATGGCTCTGGAACCGACGCCGACGTCGCCCGCGTTGTCGAGAGCGAACGTTCGATTAGCAGTTCCGAGCCACCCTCGGTTTCTGAGCAATAGTTTCCGAGGACGATCGGAGCTGGCGAATATTATGGGATGTAGAGGCGCCTTCAGGCACATCGATCCCCTGGGCTCGCACGGTGGACCCAGCATAGGCGTCAGATGACGTACTCTCTAGCGCCGGCCAGCTTCGGCTGAAGCGTCCGCCGCAATCAGCGGTGAGATCGCGCCACGAGCCGCGGCCGTCGCCCGCGACGGGTTCCGGCTGCTGGGAGAGCCGGAGTGGGTCCATCATGGACGTGCCTGAGAGGGCTGTTGAGACCTTCGTTGAGACCCTGGGACATGAAGAGGGGCCGGACGCTGAGCGTCCGGCCCCTCTGTCGTTCGTGCCTCCGGGGTCCGAAACCGCGCCTTGACCTGCGGTTTCTTCCGTCCGGGTGACTGGCGGAGGATACGAGATTCGAACTCGTGAGGGGTTGCCCCCAACACGCTTTCCAAGCGTGCGCCCTAGGCCTCTAGGCGAATCCTCCAAGCGGAGAGGATACCGAAGGGGACGGGGGAATCAGAAATCGGCGGTACGCCGGACTGGTCGTCTAGGGTCTTGCGCATGGGTGAGGTGGTGCTGCGGCCGGTCGGGCCGGGAGACGTGGACGCGTTGCAGGAGCTGATCGAGTCTGATCCTGGGTACACCGAGCGGATCACTGGGTACCCGCCTGGGCCTAGTGATGCGCAGAGTCTGTTGCTGATGCGGCCGGAGGGTCTTCCGGAGGAGTCGAAGGTCGTTCTGGGTGCCTTCGCGGCAGACCAGATGGTTGCCGTCGTCGATGTGCTCAGAGGGTTCCCGAATGACCGGACTGCGTTCATCGGTCTGCTCGAGGTCCATTCGAAGCACCAGGGTCTCGGCTACGGCAAAACGACGTACAACCTCATAGAGCGGTACGTCGGGACCACGTGGCCCGAGATCGAGACGCTGCGCCTGGCTGTCGTGGACACCAACGCTCAGGTCGCCACCGGGTTCTGGCAGCGGCAGGGATTCGAGCCGACCGGTGAAGTACGCCCGTACCGCTACGACAAGCTCGAATCGACCGCCCGCCTCTACGAGAAGCCGCTACCCGAGCAGCACGGGAGCTAGCGCACGCCACTGGTCGATCGGCTGCGGACCGGTGACGCCAGTGATCACGTTGACGGTGACGTGGTCGGCGCCGGCGTCCAGGTGCTCGGTCAGCTTGGCCTTGATGTCGGCCGGACTACCCCAGGCGGCCAGTGCGTCGACCATGTGGTCGGGCAGCTCAGCCTGGTCGCTCTCACTGAACCCCTGCCGCTTGAACGACGCGATGTACCCAGGGATGCGAGTAAAGAAGCCAATGGTGTCCCGGGCGATCGCCCTGGCCCGTTCTGCGTCCGTTTCGAGTACGACGAGGTGGCTGACGGCTAGGAGCTTGTCCGGGCCCAGGACCTTCCGTGCATCGGCGGAGTACGCCGCACTGGTCAGGAACGGGTACGCGCCGGCGGACCGCTCCGCAGCCAGCTTCAGCATCTGCGGGCCCAGCGCAGCGAGCAGTCGACGTTCCACAGGTACGTCCAGCTCGTCCAGGTACCCATTGAGCGTCGCGAACGGCTTGGGCCCGTGCGCCCCACCGAGACCGACAGTGAACCGTCCCGGCGCGGCCGCCTCCAGTGCGGCGTACGTCGTACCCACATCGGCCGCGCTGTACTTCGACACCGCCAGAATCCCGCTGACGAACTTGATCTCCGTCGTCGCCTCGACCAGATCGGTGATGGTCTGCAGCCCGGGCAGCGGGCCGCCGGACAGCCAGATCACCGGATAGCCGATCTCCTCTGCCGCGCGCGCCGCCGCGATCGAGTCTGCACTGCTGTCGAGCCCCGTCGTGATCCCGAACGGGCCGAATTGATGATCTGTCACTCATCCAGCATGAGCCCTGATCGGATCCCTCCGCCAGCGGTGTTCGCTCAGAGCGTTCGGCTCGAGCCGATTCCTGATTGCCGAGACGCATCCCGTACACTCATGGCTGGTTCCCCGCGTGGCGGTATCTCGCCCAAATCCCCCAGGGCCGGAAGGCAGCAAGGGTAAGTGAGCTCTTCCGGGTGCGCGGGGAATCCTTATGTCCAGGGCCTGGCGTCGTGAGGAGTCCGATGAATCCCGAGAGCCGCTACCTGCAGGAACTGATCATCGCTGAGCTCGGCGTGCCCGCGGCGTTCGACGCAGCTGCCGAGATCGAGCAGCGCGTCGAGTTCCTGGCGGACCGGCTCCGGGTGACCGGCGCGACGGGGTACGTGCTCGCCATCAGCGGCGGCGTCGACTCCGCCGTCGCGGGGCGGCTGGCCCAGCTTGCTGTCGAGCGGATCAGGTCGGAGGGCGGCCAGGCCGGCTTCGTCGCCGTGCGGCTGCCGTACGGCGTACAGGCCGACGAGGCGGACGCGCAGCGCGCGCTGGCGTTCATCAAGCCCGACGAGACGTTGGACGTGAACATCAAGCCGGCTACCGACGCCATGGTCGAGTCGGTCCGGCACGCCGGGCTCGGCGATCGCGAGGACTTCCACGTCGGCAACGTCAAGGCTCGCCAGCGGATGGTCGCGCAGTACGTCGTGGCCGGCGCCCGCGGCGGCCTGGTCATCGGCACGGACCACGCGGCCGAGGCGGTGATGGGCTTCTTCACCAAATACGGCGACGGGGCGTGCGACCTGACGCCGATGTCCGGTCTGAACAAGCGGCGCGTCCGCGCGGTGGGCGAGGCGCTCGGCGCGTCGCCGGAGACCACCGGCAAGGTGCCGACCGCCGACCTCGAGACGAACAACCCAGGCGTCCCGGACGAGGCCGTGCTGGGCGTGACGTACGACGAGATCGACGACTTCCTCGAAGGCCGCGAGGTGGACGAGAAGGCGGCGAGCACGATCATCGCGACACACCGCCGTACCGCTCACAAACGCGCCCTGCCGCTCGCCTTCAGCTGAGGTCGGCGCGCGCTCCGCTCAGGCGGCGTGGGTGAGCTGGCGGACGCGGTTGGCGAGGCGGGCCAGGCGAATGGTCGCGATGTTCCGGTACGCCGGGCGTAGGACGGTCGCCAATGGCCCGGACTGCTCGAATGTGTGCGTGACTCGGCTGTCCGCGGCGATCGTCCAGGTCCCGACCTCGCGGAAGCCGGGCACCTGCCAGGTGATCTCGATCCGGTCCGGCTCGACCACCGTGTACTGCAGCTCGCCGGCGAAACCTGGCCGGACGCGCAGCGCGTAGCCGGTGCCGAGGTCGGCCTCGGCGGGGCCGTCGATGTCCAGAAACGCTTCGTTCCACTCAGGAAGTGCGAGGGCGTCGAGCAGGACGTGGCGGATCGCGGCGGGGCCGGCGTGGATGGTCTCGGTGGCCTGTTCCATGACTAGTTCTCCTGAGTGGCGAGTTCGGGATCCCGGCGGCGGGCCAGGGCCGCGCCGGCCGGAAAGGCGTCGGCGAGAATGCGGAGCGTGCTGATGGTCTCGTCGAGGGCCTGGCCGGCGACGAGGTCGTGCATGGTGCGGTGCAGCCGGTTTTCCGCGGTGATGATGCGGCGGTGCAGAGCCCGTCCCGACGTGGTCAGGCTGAGCGCGAGGTAGCGCCGGTCGACCTTGTCGACGCCGCGTTTCACCAGTCCTTGGGCGACGAGGCGATCGACGAGACGGCTCGGGCTGTTGCCGGTCTCGCAGACCAGCAGCCCGCCGAGAGCGTTCAGCGTGAGCGGGCCGTGGTCTCGCAGCACGCGCAGAACCTCAGCCTGGGAAGGGGTTATGCCCAACGGGCGCAGCTCGGCGGCGAGCAGCCGGTTGCCCTCGCGCTGGATCGCCAGCACCAGGTAGCGAAGCTCCTCGACAACCTTCATGACCGATATATTACACGACACACGTGTCATGACATCTATTGGACGCGAGTCTTTTCGCGAGTTGATCGGTGACTGTTGCCCGAGGCGACGGGTTCCGGGAAAGTGCCGGAGAAAGTCCGGCTGAGGTCATGGTCAAGGTGACATCGCGACTGGCACAGTGTGTGCATGAAGGGTCTGATGCAGAGTTACCAGCTGTCCCTGGACACGATCTTCCGCCGGGCGGAGCAGTTCTACCCGGACAAGACCATCTACACCGGCGGTCCGGCGCCGATCAAGCTGACGTACGGCGAGTGGGCCGACCGGACCAGACGGCTGGGCGGCGTCCTCGACACGCTCGGGATCAGTCCGGACGGCCGCGTCGCGACCTTCGCGTGGAACTCAGGGCGTCACCTCGAGCTGTACTTCGCCGCGCCCTGCACCGGTCGGGTGTTGCACACGCTCAACATCAGACTCTTCCCCGACCAGGTCGTCTACATCGCGAATCACGCCGAGGACGAGGTCGTGTTCGTCGATCGGTCCCTGCTGGCGCTGTTCCTGCCACTGCTCGAGCGGCTTCCAGAGGTGAGGCATGTCGTCGTGATGGACGACCTGCCGGCTGGGGCGCCGGGTGCGGAGGTCCCGGACGACCCACGCTTCCACGACTACGAGGAGCTGCTGGCCGCGGCCAAGCCGGTCGAGTTCCACGTCGAAGACGAGAACCAGGCCGCCGCGATGTGCTACACGAGCGGTACGACGGGGAATCCGAAGGGAGTCGTGTACTCGCACCGGTCCACCTGGCTGCACTCGATCGGCGTACTCACGAACGCCGGGATCGGGCTGACCGAGACGGACACGGTGATGCCGGTCGTGCCGATGTTCCACGCGAATGCCTGGGGTCTGGCGCACGCGGCACCGATGGCCGGCGCCTCGCTGGTGTTCCCGGGGCCGGACATGAGCCCGAAGGGGATCCTCAAGCTGCTGCAGGAGCAGGAGGTCACGCTCTCGGCCGGTGTGCCGACGATCTGGCAGGGGCTGTTGCCGTTGCTCGACGGCGTCGAGTTGCCGAAGCTCAGGCGGATCCCGTGCGGCGGGTCCGCCGTACCGGAGGCTCTGTCGGAGGCGTTCCGGGCGAAGCTCGGCCGGCCGATCCTGCAGGCGTGGGGGATGACCGAGACGAGTCCGGTCGCGACCGCGTCCCACGTTCCGTCGCGGAACCAGGACCTTCCCGAGGAGGAGCAGGCTCACCTGCGAGCCCGGGCCGGGTTGCCGCTGCCGGGTGTCGAGGTGCGGATCGTCGAGCCAGGCTCGATCGAGGCGCTGCCGTGGGATGACGAGGCGACTGGTGAGCTGCAGGTCCGCGGTCCGTGGATCGCCGCAGAGTACTACCGGCCCGACGACGGTGCTCAGCTGAACACCGAGGACGGCTGGATGAAGACGGGCGACGTCGCCGCGATCGACCAGTACGGGTCGGTGCGGATCGTCGACCGGACGAAGGATCTGGTGAAGTCCGGGGGCGAATGGATCAGCTCGGTCGAGCTCGAGAACCTGCTGATGGCCAACCCCGCGGTGAAGGAGGCCGCCGTGATCGGCGTACCGCATCCGAAGTGGGATGAACGGCCGCTCGCGTGCGTCGTCCTCCAAGAGGGCTCGACCGTGACCGGCGAGGAGATCCTCGAGTACCTTCGCCCGCTGGTCGCGAAGTGGTGGCTCCCGGATGCGGTCGAGTTCATCGACGAAGTCCCGAAGACTTCGGTCGGCAAGTTCTCCAAGAAGGACCTCCGCACCCGCTTCGCCAACTACCACCTGAAGTGAATGCCTGCGGCAACCAATCGGCTGTGGACGGTCAGGTGAAGTTGACCTGGAAGTGATTGCGGAGGTGGTTCAGGGTTGCTTCGACGAACTCGGTAGGCCAGGGGCTGTCGGTTAGCTTCGCGAGGGCGGTGCCGCGGGTGATGAACTGGCGGCAGATGTACTGATTCGCCACGATGATGTCGGCGGGGTCGGTGCCCGCGGCTGGGATGGCTTCCAGGGTGGCGCGTTGCTCGTCGGAGAGTAGGGCGTTGAGGCGCTTGGCTCCACTGGTCCGGCGTACGCCGCGTTCGGCCAGCATCAGCGCGATCAGTTGGTCGCGGACGGCGCCGATGCCCTGGTTGCCGACGATCCGCTCGTCGCGGCCGAGGACCGTGACCAGATTGCCCAGGAAGTAGAAGAAGAGGTTGACGTTGACCGCGGGCCAGTACGGCTCGCCGGCCCGCCCGCCCTTCGGAGCGATGTCGCCGTCCGGGAACAGAGTCCCGTCCCGGTCGAACAGCACCTTGACTCCGTCGTACTGGTCTCGAACGAACGATTCGAGCGGGTGCACGATCAGATCGACGTGCAGCCACTCCGCGGTGATCCCGAGCCCGCCGATCATCCCGGGCAGCCCTTCGGCCAGCACGGTCGGCCCGGTGAGCTTCCGCAGTACGTCGTCCCAATGCTCCGCGAACCACTCCGCGCTGTCGTCTGTCACCACTAGATGTACGTCGACGTCGCTGTAGCGGTCCGCCGCGCCGGTCGCGTAACTGCCGATCAGATAGACCGCGAGAATCCGCTCATCCTCAGGCAGCAGCTCCCGAGCCCGCACGATCACCTGTCGTTGACGCCCATCCCCAGCCGACACCCCACCACCCTAGACCGCAGCGCCCGCCGGCCAACGCCGCGATCGGGCATCTCTGACCCGCGCTCCCCGTACCGATCCGGCCCCGCCCGGGCTCGCCCGGGACCCGACCGCGCACGGCCTCGACACGCACGCACCGCACCGCGCCGGCCGCGTCGGCCCCGCACCGGTCCGCACCGACCCGGTCCGGCTCGAAACTAGAGCCAGTTGCCGGGTCTGGAGACACCTTGTGGTGGCTGGGGACAGGAAATATCAGGTCTCCGGACACCGTTTCCTGTCTCCGCACCCCACTTCTGGCGCCGTCCCGGTTCCGGTCCGGGACTGCCGCGCCGGTTCCGTCTTGGTCTGCGGGGGCTGCTTCGGCGGGCGGGCGGTTGGGCTTGGGCGGGAATTGTCGGGTGGCGGCGCTAGGGTTGCCGGGTGGAAGCGCCCCTTGCCTTGTATCGCCGGTACCGCCCGGAGACGTTTGCGGAGGTGATCGGGCAGGACCATGTCACGGCGCCGTTGCGCAACGCGTTGAGTAACAACCGGGTCAATCACGCCTATCTGTTCTCCGGACCGCGCGGGTGTGGGAAGACCACCAGTGCGCGGATCCTCGCCCGGGCGATCAACTGTGAGAAGGGCCCGATCGCCGAGCCGTGCGGGGTGTGCAAATCCTGCACCGACCTGGCGCGCGGTGGTCCCGGCAGCATCGACGTGATCGAGATCGACGCGGCGTCGCACGGTGGTGTGGACGACGCCCGCGATCTGCGCGAGCGCGCGTTCTTCGCGCCGGTCGAGAGCCGCTACAAGATCTACATCATCGACGAGGCGCACATGGTGACCACGCAGGGCTTCAATGCCCTGCTGAAGCTGGTCGAGGAGCCGCCGCCGCACCTCAAGTTCATCTTCGCCACCACCGAGCCCGACAAGGTCATCGGGACGATCCGGTCGCGTACGCACCACTACCCGTTCCGCCTGGTTCCGCCGAAGATCCTCGCCGACTACATGGCCAAGCTGTGTGAGGCGGAGGGCGTCTCGATCGAATCGGCCGCATTGCCGCTGGTCGTGCGCGCCGGCGCCGGTTCGGTACGTGACTCGTTGAGCGTGCTGGACCAGCTGATCGGTGGAGCTGGGCCGGGCGGCGTGACGTACGAGCTAGCCGTTGCGCTGCTCGGGTTCACGCCGGACTCGTTGCTGGATGCGTGTGTGGACGGGTTCGCGGCACATGACAGCGCGGCGGTGTTCGAGACGATCGAGAAGGTCATCGAGACCGGTCAGGACCCGAAGCGGTTCGCCGAGGACTTGCTGCGGCGACTGCGCGATCTCGTGGTGCTGTCCGCCGTACCGAATGCTGTCGCGTCCGGTCTGATCGAAGCCGCCGAGGACCAGGGCGAGCGCCTGCAGACACAGGCCGCCGGGATCGGTCCGGCGGAGCTGACCAGGGCCGCGGACATCGTGGCGGCTGGCCTCCTGGAGATGCGCGGTGCGACCGCCCCCCGCCTCCAGCTGGAACTCATCTGCGCAAAGGTCCTCCTCCCCGGCGCCGACGATTCCACCAACGGCATCCAAGCCCGCCTAGACCGCATGGAACGCCGCCTCACCATCGGCACCCCCGCAGGTACGCCGGACACGGCACAGCCGGGCTCCGGTACGACGGCGTCAACCCAACCAGCTCGCGGTACGACGGCCTCCGCCGAGCCGGGTCCAGGTCCGGCAGCCTCGGCCCAGCCAGGGGCCTTCGCCGAGCCGGGCGTCGCTGATACGGCGCCTTCCAATCAGCCAGCGTCCGGCGCGGGTGCTTCCGGTGCTGGCGGAGGTGCGACCGGCGGAGGCGCACGCGGAGCGGATGCTGCTACGAGCAGGTCAGCAGCGCGAGCCGCTGCAACCGGTGAGAGCGGGGAGCGGGCCGACGGCTCTGCCGGGACCCCATCTGCAGGTGCTGCGGTTGGTGGAGGCGAGGCAGGTGGAGTCGCCGGTCCAAGCGGAGCTGCTGGTGTGGGCGGAGCGGACGCCGATGGTGCCTCCGCGACAGCAGATCACTCCACGGCGGATGCAGCAGGCGCAGGTGGTGGAGCTGGGGCAGCAGGTCCGGCCGCTGCGTCGGTCAGCTCCACGGCTGGTAGTGCGGGCTCAGCTGCGGGTGGTGGACGGACTGGTGCTTGGGGAGATGGAGCTGCGTCTCCGGTCAGCGCAGCGCCCGCCGAGGTGGGAGGTTCTGCCGCCGGTGGTGCGGGAGCGTCTGAGGCTGCCCCGTCGGCTGCTGCTGGGATCAGCGGGACTGCCGGTGGAGCTGTTGGGTTGGCCGATATTCGGCGGTTGTGGCCTGAGGTTTTGGAGGCCGTGAAGACTAAGCGGCGGTTCGCTTGGATCATGTTGAGCCAGAACGCGCAGGTCATCGCGATCGACGATCAGACGCTGACGCTTGGGCTGGTGAACGCGGGAGCCCGCGAGAGCTTTGCGCGGTCCGGGAGTGACGAGATCCTTCGGCAGGCGATGGTCGACACCATCGGCGTCGACCGGCGGGTCGAAGCCGTGGTCGATCCGTCCACTGACCCAGGCGCCGGCGGATCCGCCGGCCGACCGGGCGGTCAGGGTGGTACGCCAGGCGGTCATGGTGGCGGTGGCGGTACGTCGGGTGGTCACGGTGGAGGCGCCCCTGGCGGGACCGGTGGTGGTGCGCAGGGTGGCAGCGGTGGTGGACACGGGCCGGGCGGAGGCGGTGCGGGAGCAGGTGGTCCCGATGCGGGCGTTCCGAGCGCGGGCGGTGCCGGCGGTCCTGGTGCAGGCGGATTCGGCGCGGCTGGGCCGGGAGTAGGCGGCGCGGGCGCGGGCGGTGCTGGTGTGGATGGTCCCGGTGCTGGTGATTCCGGTGTGGGCGGGTTGGGCGCCGGAGGTGGCTCTGACGGGGCCGGGGCGGCTGGCGTTGGCGGAACTGGAGCAGGTGCCGGCGGGTTCGGTGCCGGTGGATCTGGAGGGGCGGGGCTCGGGGACGGTGCTGCTGGCGTGGCCGGCGGTGGTGCGGGAGCTGCGGTCGGTGCGACGGGTGGGGGCGTAGGCGATTCGGCGGGCAGCTTCGGTGGTGGCTCGGGTGCTGGCGGGACTGGCGGTGGACCGGGTGCGTCGGATGCTGGCGGGCCTGGCGGTGGCCCGGGTGGGCCGGGCCGTGGTGCGGCGGGACTGGGCTCGGGTGGGTCGGGTTCGCGTGGAGCTGGTTCGGGCGGCGCGGGCTCAGGTGGAGTCGGTCCAGGCGGAGCGGGTTCTGGTGGGGCCGGTGTAGGTGGAGTTGGGGCGGGTGGGGCTGGCCCGGGAACCGGTGGTGGGCGGTCGGGGCAGTGGGGGGAAGGGGCGGGGGCTGCGGTTGTTTTGCAGGAGCCGCCGGATTCGGAGTACGACGTACCGCCGGGGGTGGATCCGTGGGAGGACGGGCCTGGGGGGCGGGCGGCTCAGCAGCCGACCCGACAGCCAAGTCAGCAGACTGGCCAGCAGGCAGGGCAGCAGGCAGGGCAGCAGTCGGGGCAGCCGGTTGTTGATCGGCGGGAGCAGGCTGCTAGTAAGCGGCGCGCTGCTGAGGCAGCCGTGGCGGCTGAGCAGGCTCGGCGGGCGGCTGAGGTTTCGGCTGCGCCTGAGGTGGCGCTGACTCCGGAGGAGGAAGCGGACGCGATCGGCGAGGATGACGTGGTGCTGGAGGAAGACTCGCGGTCGCATACCGATCTGCTGCGGGAGACGCTTGGCGCTCAGATCATCACTGAAGAGCCCAACTGAGTTCAGCCGGATCGAGCCGGCGCTCTGAGGCCCGGCCGTGGCCCAGGCGTGCAGTTGAGCGCACTCGGTGCCGACCGTGATGGTCTGGCCGTCGGTCGAGGTCGCGGTCGTTGAGTTGGATGCGCCGGCGGGGAGCTACAGGCGCGGGTCGCTCGGGACTGCCACAGGGCTGTCCACAGGTGTGGCGGTGGTGGGGCGGTGGGGGGTGTGCGTGGTTCGCAGGGGCGTGGGGAAGGGTGTGCACAGGGGTGTGGATAAGTTTGGGGAGACTGGTCGGTTTCTGGGGGTGGGTGGGGTTGTCGGGGGGACCGGCTAGTGTTGAGGCTCCGGCTGTCGGCGGCGTGTCGGGGGCCGGGTAGGAAGCTCGGGCTCGGGAGAGCGGTTCGGACGAGGAGATCGCAGTGTTCGACGGTGGCGGTGCTGGGGGCTTCGACATGTCCAACCTGCTCGCGCAGGCGCAGGCGATGCAGAACCAGCTGATGGAAGCGCAGGCAGACCTCGAGGGTCAGGAGATCGAGGGGTCGGCCGGTGGCGGTTTGGTGACGGCACTGGTGTCCGGCACGGGCGAGCTGCTCAGCCTGAACATCAAGAAGGAAGCCGTCGACCCGGACGACACCGAGACGCTGGCCGACCTGGTCGTCGCCGCGGTGCGTGACGCCTCGGAGAACGCGAAGCAGGCTGCGGCCGCCGCGATGGGTCCGCTGGCCGGTGGGCTGGGCGGAGCGTTCGGTGGCGACGGTGGATTCCCCGGCTTCGGCGGTGGAGAGCCGGCCGGCGGGCAGTCCGCTCCCGCTGGATTCGGACTGCCCAGCGCGACGCCGCCCGCGGTCGAGTCCGGCGGGACCGCCGACGACAGCGAGCCAGGCGACGACAAGCGCGATGACAACCGCGATGACGGGCGCGATGACAATCGGCCAGGCGGCACCAGCCAAGCAGGCGATGAGAGCCGCGGCGGGGTCGGACCGGCGGGTGGCACGAGCAACGGTGGCGTCGGGTTCGTGAACCCAGGGGCCGGCGAGTCCGGCCGGAACCCGGGCTGACGTGTACGAGGGGGCCGTTCAGGACCTGATCGACGAGCTTGGGCGGTTGCCCGGTGTGGGTCCGAAGTCAGCGCAGCGGATCGCGTTCCATCTGCTCGCGGCCGACGAGACCGACGTACGGCGGCTTGCGCATGTGCTCGTGGAGGTCAAGGAGCGGGTCAAGTTCTGCGAGATCTGCGGCAATGTCGCGGAGGAGCCGCAGTGCCGGATCTGCCGTGACCCGCGGCGGGACCTGGCCCTGATCTGTGTGGTCGAAGAGGCCAAGGACGTGGTGGCGATCGAGCGCACCCGCGAGTTCCGTGGCCGGTACCACGTGCTCGGCGGGGCGATCTCGCCGATCGAGGGGATCGGGCCGGACGAGCTGCGGATCAAGGAACTGATGCAGCGGCTGGCCAGCGGTGAGGTGACCGAGATCATCCTGGCCACCGACCCGAACCTGGAGGGTGAGGCGACGGCGACGTACCTGAGCCGCCTGCTGCGGCCCATGGGGTTGCGCGTCACCCGTTTGGCTAGTGGACTTCCTGTAGGCGGTGACCTCGAGTACGCCGACGAGGTCACACTCGGACGGGCGTTTGAAGGGCGACGATCGATCGATGACTGAACCAACCGATATTGCAGAGCTGGCTTTGAGTACGGACTCCGAGGACCTCGAGGAGTTCGCCGAACAGATCGCCGATCAGGTCCGGAGCTTCCTGATCTCGGTCCGCGACATCGCCGCGCAGCCGGACGAGGACGGGGTCGACGAGGGCCTCGCCTCGCTGCCGTACCTGCTGCTCGAGGTGAGCCAGCTGCTGCTCGCCGGCGGCCGGCTCGGGGCGTTCGAGGACTTCGTTCCCGAGGAGCGGTTCGAGAGCGACGCCGGTCCGGATCCGGATCTGGACGCGATGCGGGACCGGCTCGCGGTGCTGTTCGAGGGCCTGGACGAGTACGCCGAGGTCTTCGACCCGTACGCCGCTCCGCCCGAGATCACCGTCAACCGGCTGTCCGACGACCTCACCGCGATCGCGACCGACCTCGTGCACGGTCTCGCGCACTACGAGGACGGCCGGGTCACCGAGGCGCTGTGGTGGTGGCAGTTCTCCTACGTCTCCACCTGGGGTGCCGCGGCGAGCGCCGTACTGCGGGCCATCCAGTCGCTGATCGCGCACGACCGGCTGGAGCCGGCCCACGACGCGGAGACTGAGGCGACCGACCGTGAGCTGGTCGAGGTCGCGGAGGAAGCCGTCCAGCGCCGCTGAAGTTATCCACAGGTCGCCTCCGGCCGGGGCGCGCGAGGACTGCCTCATCACATACGGTGAGGGCTCGATCCCGGTCAGGAGGCGGAGATGCAGCAGCAGGTGGACTCTGGTACGTCGTTCACGACCAAGCGCACGCGTGCTGTGGTCGTCGCAGTGATCACGACGCTGCTGGTCGTCGTTGTGTTCCAGCCCTGGCGGCTGAACTTCGACGACTACCCGGTCTTCCAGACAATCTTTCTCATCCTGGCCGCGATCTGTCTGAGGCACGCGGTCCGCGGCTGGTACAGGGTGCTGCGTGGCCGCAGCGAACTGCAGATGACGCCGGCCGACCTGACCATGACGTACCGCGGACGTCAGCTGACGATCCCGTGGTCCGAGGTGGCCGACATCCGCATCGAGGGCAAACCGAAGACGCCGTGGGTCGTCGCGCGACTGAGTCCTGCTGTCGATCGTGCCGCCGTGCCGGTGAGGCGGCGCCGCGACGGTTCGTACAAGCTGTTCCCGATCGCGCACGGGCAGCCGAGCAAGGAGCGGCTGCAAACCCGGGAGCGGCTGCGATCGGCGATCATGGGCTGCGGCCGCCGCTACCTCGAGCCTGATCAGCGCGTGGCCTGACTGGTGCCCGGGCCGACTGGCGCGTGGAGCTGGCGGTCGGTTGAATGGCGCGCGTGGCTGTTCATGAGGTGATTCAGCGGATGCCGGACCTCGGCGCCGTTCGGCGGGTCAGTCGGGCGTTGGCGGTGCTTGATCTGGTGCTGAACGAGGATCCGAGCACCAGGTACTTCCAGTTCGACGCGCGCTGGTCCGAGACCGAGGAAGCCGCGTTGATGCGGGACGGGTCCGGGAACGAGTACTCGATGGTGTTCTCGCCGGACGGCGCGTTCGCCTACGGGTTCGATCACGAGTCGCCGATGTCGCCGTACGCGAACGACCACAAGCTGTGGCCCGGTCTGATCGACGGCGTGCCGGAGGTGTTCCACAGCGCGCGGGACGAGAAGGCTTTCAGCGACGACGGTGTGCCGCGGGCGACGGTGTGCTTCTGGCGGACCACGAGAGACACGGCCTGGCGTTGTGGTCCAGTGGAGAACGTCGAGGCCGACGGAGCCGACTGGCTGTTCGAGTTGGTGGCCGACGGACGGCCGGAGGCGTACCTGACCTTCGCTGAGGAGTACTACGAGGTGGCGCTCGACCTCGAGCCGATTCGGCATGTGTACGCGCTGATGCCGCTGACGGAGTACGTCGTGACGGTGCTGAATCCGCAGCGGCAACTCAGTGATCTCGCCGAAGGGATCGCCGAGATCGGTTACCCGCGGTCCTGAAGCGCGTTAGCGTGACGCCCGATGACAACGCATCCACAGGATCCGGCCGTGGTCGGGTCGTTCGCGATCCAGGGCCGGCTCGGCCGTGGGGCGATGGGTGCGGTCTACCTTGCTCATTCGCCGGGCGGCCGGTTGGTCGCGGTCAAGGTGGTTCGCGAGGAGCTCGCCGATGATCCGGGCTTCCGGGCTCGGTTCGCACGCGAGATCGACGCAGCCCGGAAGGTCGGCGGGGCGTTCACCGCGGCGGTCGTCGATGCCGATCCGAACGCGGACCGTCCGTGGCTGGCAACGGAGTACCTGCCGGGACCGACGCTGCAGAAGGCGATCGAGACGTCCGGGCCGTTGACGCCGGACGGAGTGCAGTCGCTCGCGGGCGGGCTGGCCGAGGCATTGATGGCGATCCACGCGAGCGGTCTCGTCCATCGCGATCTCAAGCCGTCGAACATCGTGCTCACCGACAACGGGCCGCGGGTGATCGACTTCGGCATCGCGCGGGCGCTCGAGGAGACGAGTCTGACGGCGACCGGTCTGGTGGTCGGTACGCCGGGATACCTGTCGCCGGAGCAGATCACCGGGACGGGGATCGGGCCGGCGAGCGACCTGTTCGCGTTCGGTGCCGTGCTGGTGTTCGCTGCGTCGGGACGCGGTCCGTTCGCGACCGGGACTCCTGCGTCGTTGCTTCACCGGATCGTCAACGAGCAACCGCACATCCCGCCGCTGCCGGGTCCACTGCACGACGTCGTACGCCGATGTCTCGCCCGCGACCCCGCTCAGCGCCCGACGCCCGCCGAAGTACTGCAAACCCTTAGACCCACAGCATTCCTGAACCAGCCCACCATCCCCGTCACGCCCCCGACAAAGATCCTGCCGCCACAAGCCCCACCCTCAACAAAGGTCCTACCGCCTCCATCAGCACCCGCCCAGCCTCCGCCAGCGCAAGCCCCGCTTCCACCAGCGCAAGCCTCGCGTCCGTCCGCGCAAGCCGCGCTTCCGCCAGCGCAAGCCTCGCGTCCGTCAGCGAAAGCCCCGCGGCCGCCGGCTCCGGCACAACCGGTGGGCGCGAGCTTCGCGACGAGTCGGGTGCGGCCGGCGGTGTTCGCGGCGATCACCACGTTCGTCGCGCTCGCGTTCATCCCGTCCGACCCGCGAGTCCAGGCCCACCCGGCCCTCGCGACGCTTTACGGGCTGGTGTCCCTCACCTTCTGGTACTTCGCCATCCGCCACTGGATCCTTGTACTCAGACCGAAAGTCGTCCTTCGCCTGTCTCCACAGGGATTGACGGTCAACCGCGCGTACCGCGAAGCCACCATCCCCTGGCGCGGCGTCACCCGGCTCCACGTCGGCGGCGACGCCAAACACCCGTGGCTGATCGCCTGGCTCGAACCGCCGTACCAGAACCAACTCCCCGTCTCGCATCGCCGCCACCACGGCGGCCTGCGGATCTACCCGATCGCCCACGGCGCCACCCGCACCCGCCGCCAGACCCAGGTCAACGAACTCCGCGCCGCCCTCAATTGGTACGCGGGCCGGATCCACGACAATTCCTACTGATGAACATCCGGCCAGCCACCGCCGCCGACAGCCTGAAAATCAGCGAGCTGCTCATCGCGTCGTGGGGCAGTCACATCGCGGTCGCTCACGGCGTCGCGTACGACGTCATGACGCTGCCGGCCATCGTTGCCGAGGAGGACGACCGGATCGTCGGCCTGCTCACCTACAACCTGCAGGACCAGGAGTTCGAGGTCGTCACGATCGACGCCCTGGCGCAGCATCGCGGTGTCGGTACTGCGCTTCTCGCGGCTGCGACCGAGGTCGCGCGGGAAGCAGGAGCGCGCCGCCTTTGGCTGGTCACCACCAATGACAACCTCGACGCGCTGCGCTTCTACCAACGTCGCGGCCTGCGCATCGTCGACGTTGGGCCCGGCGCCGTCGACGAGTCCCGCAAGCTCAAACCGACGATCCCGCTCACCGGCGCCTACGACATCCCGCTCCGCGACGAACTGGTCCTCGAGCTCCGACTGACCGACTAACCCGGCGAGGCGGACCGACTGATCCGGTGAGGCGGACCGACTGACCCGGCGAGGCGACCGACTAGTCCGGCAGCATCGGCATTTCTAGACCCTGCCGCTTGCCGAGGAGGACGCCTCGGGTGATGGCGTTGGTGCCGAACTTGTCCTTGACCTGGTCGAGCGCGCTGTCGAGCTCGTTGTTCGCAGCCTTGTCGAACGGCAGAGCCAACTGCAGCGCCGCCTCGTTCTCCAGATTGCCCACAGAGATGCCGATCATGGTCAGCCCCTGAGCAGCGATCAACGGATGGGCAGTGCGGAGCAAGGCGCGGGCCGTCACCAGAATCGCCCGAGTCTGATCCGTTGCCTGCGGCAACGTATGCGAACGAGTAGCGCGGCTGAAGTCGTCGAAGCGCAGCCGCAGCGTGACCGTCCGCCCGGAACGCTCCGCGCTACGCATCCGGCGCGTGACCCTGTCGACCAGTCCGGCCAGCACCGCGTCCAGCGTCGCCGGCGACTTCGGCGAACGCCCCAGCGCCCGCTGCGAACCGATCGATCGTCGCCGCCGCCCGACCTCGATCGGGCGCGGATCGCGGTTGTGCGCCAAAGCGTGCAGGTGCCGACCGGACGCCCGCCCGAGCATCGCGATCAGCGCGGCCTCGGGCAGCATCGCAACATCGCCGACCTTGGTGAGCCCACGACTCCGCAGCTTCTCCGCCGTCACCTCGCCGACGCCCCACAGCCGCGAAACATCCAACGGATGAAGGAATTCCAGCTCCCGATCCGGCTCGACCTCGAGCAACCCGTCGGGCTTCGCGACCCCGCTCGCCACCTTCGCCAGGAACTTCGTCCGCGCCACCCCGACCGTGATAGGCAGCCCCACCCGGGACAGCACCTCGGCCCGCAAGCGTTGCGCGATCTGCACCGGCGTACCGCGGATCTTCCGCAAGCCGGCCACATCGAGGAACGCCTCGTCGATCGACAACCCCTCGACCAGCGGGGTCGTGTCCTCGAAGACCTTGAAGACCGCCTTGCTGGCCTCGGAGTACGCCGACATCCGCGGCTCGACCACGATCGCGCCGGGGCAGCGGCGCATCGCCTGCCCGCCGTTCATCGCCGTCCGCACGCCGAATGCCTTGGCCTCGTAGCTGCAGGCGAGCACCACGCCGGCGCCGACGATCACCGGCCGTCCGCGCAAGCGCGGGTCGTCCCGCTGCTCGACCGACGCGTAGAACGCGTCCAGGTCGGCATGCAGGATCGTCGCCCCGCGCGAGCCCGGTAGTTCCGACACGAACACATGTTCGCATACAGCGCCGACAAAAGAGATAGGGAGAAATCCCGACGCGGCACACCGGTTTGTCAGGACAGAATGCAGCCTATGGACCTGTCGGCGTACCGCGAGCTCTGGAAGACCCACGGTGTCGTGGCCCTACTGGCCTCGGCGCTGGTCGCGCGGATGCCCGTGCTGGCGACGATGGTCCCGCTGTCGTTCCTGGCCAAGGACGCGGCCGGCAACTTCGGCTGGGCCGGTGTGGTCGCAGGCGCCTATTCGATCGGTACGGCGGTCGCCAGTGTGGTCTGGTCCCGGATGGCGGACCGCAGAGGTGCGCGAAAGGTTGTCATCGGCACCGGGATGGCCTGGGGGCTGTGGATGGCAGTGCTCGCGTTGCTGCCGTACAGCTGGTACCGGCTACTCCCACTCGCCGCTGCGATGGCAGGTGTGTTCGTAGCGCCGGTCACGTCAGCACTGCGCGCCAACTGGCCGCGCATCGTCAGCGGCCCGAGGCTGCGCGCCGTCTACTCGATGGACGCCACCGCGCAGGAGCTCCTGTTCGTCTTCGGTCCCATGCTCGGCGCGATCATGGTCAGCTTCGCCAGTCCGCGGGCTGGTCTGCTGACGTGTGCAGTCACGGCAGCCGCCGCCATCTGGTGGTTCGGGCTGAACCAGCAGCCCGCCGTACCGCACGACGAGACGACCGGGCCGCGTCCCACTGCCTGGCAGTTGATCTTCCATTCGCATCGCACGCCGATCCTGCTCGCCTGGGCCTGTCTGGTGATGGGGTTCGCGTCGATGTCGCTCGGCATGGTCGCCGTGGCCGATGAGCACGGCAACCGACTGATCGCAGGCATCCTCGAGACTGTGGCCGCCGTGGGCAGTGTCACCGGCGGCGTCATCAACGGTGCGCTCCCCGGAGGTCGTACGTCGGCCGTGTGGAGGCGGATGCTGGCGTTGTCCGCCCTGGTCACGGTCTGCATCTTCGTGACGTCGTCCGTGGTCGCACTGGCGGTAGCGATGTTCGCGACGGGCTGCATGATCGCACCGACGGTCGCGGCCCTCTACGAGCGTGTTGGTGCACTCACGCCGACCTCCGCGCATACCGAGATCTTCGGCTGGACGCAGAGCGGCGGGATGGTCGGTTCGGCGATCGGTGCGGCCGTCGCCGGTGCGGTGGTCGAGGCGGGCGGCGTTCGCTACGCGTGGGTCCTGACGGCCGGTCTCGCCGTACTCGCGACCCTGTCCCTGCTCCGCGTTCCGCCCCATCGGCCGGCCGAGACCAGTGCCGTCGAAGGCGCGACCGTCGCGGCATAGCGGACGCGATAGTTCGCTTCCAGTACGCCGTTGTTGCGGGCGCACATCGAGATCAGTCGGAGCAGCCGGCGGTCCAGCAGCATGCCGCGACCTGCGGCGACCGGGTGGATGAGCAGCGAGACCTCGTCGATCAGTCGCCAGCGCAGCAATGAGCGGACCAGAGTCAGACTGCCGATCACATACAGGTCGTCGCCCGGGATGGCCTTCAAAGCAGTCAGGACCCGGCGTGTGTCGCCCTGCAGAATCTCGGTGCCGGGACGGGCCACGATCGGCCGGGATCCGACCACAAGGTTGCGGGTGTGCTCGAGTCCGGTCAGCGAACCGGCGTACCGGTCGAACGTCCGCCGGCCGAGCAGCACCGTCTCGGCCGCACCCACCAACTGCCCGAGTGCAGGCTGAGGATCGGACAGCCACTGCTCGGGTCGTTCGACGATGCCATCTTCGGACATGCACAGCCTGGCGACGATGTTCCGCATACCAAGCCAGATGCAGGCGGGGGACCGAAGGTTGTCAGTCCTTTCGCCGGGCGCGGTGCAGCTCGGTTTCGAGGGCGTCGAGCCGGTTGGTCCAGAACTTGCGGTACCGGTCCAGCCAGGTGTCGATCTCGCGCAGCGGACCGGGGTCGACCGCGTACAGCCGCCGGGTGCCGTCGACGGTCACGGTCGCGAACCCGTTGTCCCGCAGTACCCGCAGATGCTGCGACACCGCGGGCTGGCTGATGCCGAACTCCGCGCCGATCGTGCCGGCGATACTGCCGGCCGGCAGCTGGCCGTCGGCGAGCAGCTCCAGGATCCGGCGCCGGACCGGATCGCCGAGAATATCGAACGCGTGCACCACACCAGTATTTCAGTGATGACTTATATGAACAAGTCGCCGGACGGTTTCCGGTTGGCGACGACCCCGGCCGGGGAACCTTGCGGTAGCACCGCCTATCGGCCGGACGCTCCGCCCGGCTGCTGGTCAGCCGGTAGGCAACGGGCAGGTCACGGCTAGAATGACCGATGAAACTACGCCTGGTGCAACGCCGCACGGCGTATCGCAACCAGTGGTTTGAGGAGACACAACTGTGGGACGCGTCGTACACAAGTACGGCGGTTCTTCGGTCGCCGACGCCGATTGCATCAAGCGCGTGGCCCAACGGATCGTCGCGACAAAGAAGGCCGGGAACGACGTGGTGGTGGTCATCTCCGCCATGGGCGACACCACCGACGAACTGATGGACCTGGCCAAGCAGGTCTCTCCGCTGCCCCCGCCGCGCGAGCTGGACATGCTGCTCACCTCGGGTGAGCGGATCTCCGCCGCGCTGCTGGCGATGGCGATCGCGAACCTCGGCTACGAGGCGCGCAGCTTCACCGGCTCGCAGGCCGGCGTGATCACCACCTCCGCGCACGGCAACGCCCGCATCATCGACATCACCCCGGGCCGGATCGAGGGCGCGCTCAGCAAGGGCCATGTCGCGATCGTGGCCGGTTTCCAGGGCGTGTCCCAGGACACCAAGGACATCACCACGATGGGCCGCGGCGCCTCCGACACCACCGCCGTCGCGCTCGCCGCCGCGCTGAACGCGGACTACTGCGAGATCTACACCGACGTGGACGGCATCTACACCGCGGACCCGCGGATCGTGCCGGCCGCGAAGCAGATCCCGAAAATCTCCTACGAGGAGATGCTCGAGATGGCCGCCTGCGGCGCGAAGGTGCTACACCTACGCTGCGTCGAGTACGCGCGGCGCTACAACGTCCCTGTCCATGTGCGCTCCTCCTTCTCGCAGAAGGAAGGCACCTGGGTCGTCGATGCGAAGGAACTGAATCAGATGGAACAGGCGATCATCACCGGCGTGGCCCAGGACACCAAAGAGGCCAAGATCACCGTTGTCGGCGTGCCCGACAAGCCCGGTGAGGCCGCCCGGATCTTCGAGACGGTCGCCGGCGCCGAGACCAACATCGACATGATCGTGCAGAACGTCTCGGCGGTCGCCACCAACCGCACCGACATCTCCTTCACGCTGCCCCGCGCCGACGGCGCCCGGGCGATGTCCGCCCTGGCCCGGATGAAGGACGAGGTGGGCTACGAGCAGTTGCTGTACGACGACCAGATCGGCAAGGTCTCGGTCGTCGGCGTCGGAATGCGCTCACACCCGGGCGTATCGGCGAAATTCTTCTCCGCGCTCGCCGACGCCGGCGTGAACATCGAGATGATCTCCACCTCGGAGATCCGGATCTCGGTGGTCGTGGACGAGAACCTGGTGAATGCTGCCGTGACCGCGGCGCACACCGCATTCGATCTGGACGACGAGCACACCCAGGCCGTCGTCTACGGAGGAACAGGACGGTGACACCTGTGAGCGCTGTGGAGAACACGATCGAGGACCGGACGGGTCTGCCCTCGCTGGCGGTGGTCGGTGCGACCGGCGCCGTCGGGTCGGTGATGCTGACCCTGCTCTCGACCCGGGAGAACGTCTGGGGAGAGATTCGGCTGATCGCCTCCGAGCGCTCCGCTGGTAAACGGCTGAAGGTCCGCGGCGAGGAGGTCGAGGTCGTCGCGCTCAGCGAGGACGCCTTCGACGGCATCGACGTAGCGATGTTCGACGTACCCGACGAGGTGTCGGCGCACTGGGCTCCGATCGCGGCCGCCAAGGGTGCGGTCGTGGTGGACAACTCCGGCGCGTTCCGGATGGACCCGGACGTCCCGCTGGTCGTTCCCGAGGTCAACGCCGAGGCGGCCCGGAACCGGCCGAAGGGCATCATCTCCAACCCGAACTGCACGACCTTGTCGATGATCGTGGCGATGGGCGCGCTGCACCACCGCTACGAGCTCGAGCAGCTCATCGTCGCGTCGTACCAGGCCGCGTCCGGCGCCGGTCAGGCCGGCATCGACACGCTGCACGACCAGCTCACCAAGGTGTCCGGCAACCGCGAGCTGGGCAGCTCGCCGGGTGATGTACGACGGGTTGTCGGCAGCGACCTCGGTCCGTTCGCGGCCCCGCTCGCGCTGAACGTCGTGCCGTGGGCCGGTTCGCTGAAGGACGACGGCTGGTCGTCCGAGGAGCTCAAGGTCCGCAATGAGTCCCGCAAGATCCTCGGACTGCCGGACCTGAAGGTCTCCGCGACCTGCGTACGGGTCCCGGTCGTCACCACGCACTCGTTGTCGGTGCACGCGCGGTTCGTCCAGGAGGTCACCGCCGACGGCGCCCGTGAGGTACTGCGGGATGCCCCGGGCGTGCTGCTGTTCGACAATCCGGCCGAGGGTGAGTTCCCGACGCCGGCCGATGTCGTCGGCACCGACCCGACCTGGGTCGGCCGGGTCCGCAAGTCGCTGGACGACCCCAACGCGCTGGAGCTGTTCGTCTGCGGCGACAACCTGCGCAAGGGCGCCGCGCTGAACACGGCGCAGATCGCCGAGGTCGTGGCCAAGGAGTTCGCCGCGGTCAAGGCCTGAGCGAAAGGATCGACCCGCAAACCCATTGTTTACAAGGGGTTTGCGGGCCGATGCCTACAGCCAGTTCTCCCGGGCGGCGTGCAGTGCGAGCTGGAAGCGAGTACTCGCGCCCGTCCGGTTCATCAAGCGTTCCAGGTAGCGGAAGAACGTCCGGCGGCTGATGCCGAGCGTTCGGGCGATGGTGTCGTCCGCGGCGCCGGTCGCGAGCAGTGCCAGCAGGCGCCGCTCGATCGGCTCCAGCCGGTCGTCCTCGGCGCCGACCGACGCGTGCAGCGGCAGCGCGTTACGCCAGCAGAGCTCGAACATCCCGATCAGCGCGGTCAGCAGGCTGCTCGGCCGGATGATCAGCAGTGACCGGTTCACATCGGTGTCGCGCACCGACATCGACACGAACGCGATCGAACCGTCGATGATGGTCAGCTTCGCCGGTACGTCGGGCAGCACCCGGGCCTGCTCGCCGGCCTCCACGCACGGGAGGATGTTCTCGGTCAGGTAGCCGGGCACCTCGACGGACTCCGGTGAGTACACGACCCGGTAGGAGACGCCCCGCTTGAGGTGGTCGATCTCCTCCTGGTTCGGTCCACCGATGTAGTACGGCGGGGAGTCGATGGCCAGGATCTCGCGTTGCGCACCGCTCTTGATCTGGTGGATCCGCTCGATGATCGCGCTGCCGGTGACGACCTCGATCAGGTGCGTGGTCGACTCGTTGTGCACGGTCCGGCGGAACTCGTCGTACGCGTTCAGGACCTCGATCCGGGCCTGCTTCAGCTCGGACTCGCGGCGCAGCGTCATCGCCTCCAGGCCCGCGTCCGGCGGCACCGGCAGATAGCGGGAGTGGTCCGAACCGGACCGCCTGGCCAGACCGGCCTGAACCAGCCCTCCCAGGATGCTGTCGATCGACCGATCCCGGTCACCGACCGCGTCGTCCAGTTCGGTGATCGACGACGGGCCGGTCCGCAGCAGGTGCTGGTAGACCGCGATCTCGTCGTCGTTGAGCCCGAGCACCTTCAAATGGTCGGCACGCTCCGTCTCCGTTGTGCTCACAACTCTCCCCTCCCTTCCGATTGCTGTCACCGTCCGCTACCGTCCATCCAGCGTAGAGGGGGCGGTCCAGCGCCGTCGGCACCGTCCGTGTCGACGTGTATGCACGCAGCGATATTTGTTGTCCTGTCAGCATTCTTGTGCCGTGTCACCATCTGGCCACCACTTCTGCGCAGTTGTGAGCGAGAATTGAGGTCCAGCAGCCCGGCGACGGACCACCTGAGCGCCGCCGGGCTGCTGTTCCAATTCTGGCCCGAGTTGGCTGTCTCGTCAGCGGGCCCTGTTTCGGTTGGGTCTCGATCCCGGCGTATCGGTGCCCTCGCACATCCGTGCCATCACCGGCTGTGCTGAAGGGTGTACAAACTGTGGCATCTCCAATCGTGAGGCCGATCAGGAGGAGAAGCCCGATGCGACCGGTTCCGCCGTGTGCCGCCGCCCGTGTCGGTGCTGCCGTCCCCAGCGCGCTGGCATCTTTGCAGGGATTCCACGTGCCGCTGTCCTCCCCTGGCCTCCGGTCCGTCCCCACACCAGCTGCGCGCACCTGCCGGCGTCCGCAGCCGCTCTGGGGACGGATTGAAGGTGCGATGACCGCCGCCCTGGTCATCGTGCCGGCCGGTCCGGCTCGGCATGCGTCCGTCTCCGCCCGTCGCGGACACGCCGCCGGATCGATGGTGGGACCCCGGGAGGTGCCGAGCGGTGCTCCGTGGATAGTGAGGCTGTCCATGGGGAGTGCGGACGTGGTGTTGCGTGTCACGTCCGCTGCCCGGCAAGCCCCGGCCAGGAAGCACTTCTTGGGGTCCCGCCGATAACACCGGCCTCTCGTGACCACAGCAGTCACGGGCTCGGTGTGGCGCGTCACGTCAACTTCGGGTGGGTGCGTAGCGTCGTACCCATGAATTGACAGCGATTTGACCTTGCTCACTGTTGTTCACTGCCGGGCGCGGCGAGCATGGTCGGTGCGCTATTTCTGTGCGCAGGAAGGCGTTTTGGCCGACGCTGGCTGTCAAATGTATATTCCGGATAACGATCGGCGAAGGACGACTGGTGTTGGTGACGCAGGCGCATACGGCGTTTGGTAGCCGTCTGTACGTCGTTGCTCACAATGGAGGACCACTGTGTCGTCGGCCCTGATGCCGATCCGCTACTCTGCTTCCCGGTCTGCGTGGCCCGCCGTCGTACCGGGCGGCACCGCCGAAACCCAGGTGATCGGCCACAGAGGACTCGACTTCCGGCAGAGAGAGGCGTCGCCTGAATGAACGCGACTAGCGTCGACGAGGAGTTCAACCCGTCGGTGCACGTGTATGAACCGCACAAGGTCGGCTTACCGGCACTGCGTCCGTACTTCAAGGCGCTGTGGCAGCGACGGGAGTTCGCGGCCGAGATGTCCCGGACGAACATCCGGGCGGCCAACACGAACACCTTCTTCGGCCAGGTGTGGCTGGTGCTGAACCCACTGCTGCTGGCCCTGGTGTACTACCTGCTGACCGACATCATCGCCGGCGGGGGCGCGAAGGTGGGCGCGGCGGAGCGGTTCGCTCACATGTGCGCCGGCCTGTTCGCCTTCTACTACTTCTCCGGTGCGATGACGGCCGGCGCGGCCAGCGTGGTCGGCGGCGGCAAGCTGCTGATGAACCAGTCGTTCCCGCGGATGCTGCTGCCGCTGTCCGCGGTTCGGACAGCGTTCTTCCGCTTCCTGCCGACGCTGGTCGTGTACCTCGGGATCCACATGGTCATGCGTCAGAAGCTGCACTGGCAGATGTTGCTCGCGCCGGCGTTCCTGATCATGCTGACCTTCTTCGCCGCCGGCATGGGCATGATCTTCGCCGCGCTGCAGGTGTACTTCCGCGACACCACCAGCTTCCTGCCGTACTTCGTCCGGATCTGGCTCTACATGTCGCCGGTGCTGTGGTTCGCCGAGCAGGCGCCGCCGAAGTTCAAGGGCTTCATCCAGTACAACCCGCTCTACCCGCTCCTGGGCGGCTGGGCCGACCTGCTGGTCAAGGGTGCGATTCCGAAGTGGCAGATGTGGGCCGGCGGTGGGTTCTGGGCGATTCTTGCCTTCGTGGTCGGTTCGTTGTTCTTCATGTCGAGGGAGCGTGAGTTCGTTGTCCGTCTCTGAGACCGAGAAGAAGCCGATGCAGAAGAGCACGTCGAACGTTCCGGCCGTCAAGGTGCAGGACGTGTCCATCACCTACCGGACCACGTTCGAGCGAGTGCCGACCTTCAAGAGCGCGCTGGTCCGGTTCGGCCGCGGCGAGCGGGCGGTCCGCGAGGTCAAGGCCGTCCAGAACGTCTCGTTCGACGTCAACCACGGCACCACGATCGGCATCATCGGCGCGAACGGCGCCGGCAAGTCGACGCTGATGCGTGCGGTGGCCGGCATCCTGCCGCCGACCTCGGGCCGGATCGAGGTGCACGGCCGGGTCTCCACGCTGCTGTCGCTGGGTGTCGGCTTCAACGCCGCCCTGTCCGGCAAGGAGAACGTGATCCTCGGTGGACTCGCGGCGGGCCTGAGCCGCAAGGTGATCGAGGAGCGGTACGAGGAGATCTCCGAGTTCGCCGAGCTCGGTGACTTCATGGAGATGCCGATGCGGACGTACTCGTCCGGCATGTTCAGCCGGCTGGCGTTCTCCGTCGCGGTGCACATGGACCCGGACATCCTGCTGATCGACGAGGCGCTGTCCGCCGGTGACGCGTCGTTCAAGAGCAAGGCCGCGGCCAAGATGGGCGAGCTGGTCACGAACAGCCGGACCATGTTCCTGGTCAGCCACGCGATGAGCAGTGTCCGCGAGATGTGCAACGACTGCATCTGGTTGCACAAGGGCAAGCTGATGATGCGTGGCGAGCCCAACGAGGTCATCCAGGCCTACACGAAGTTCCTGCAGGTCGGCGAAGCGGAATCCGTCTCACTCGAGGACCTCTGACCAATGTCACGCAGCACGGCGCCGGACGTGGGGATCATCACGACCGGTCACGACGTCGCCGACGCGCGCCTGCACAAGATCACCGCGGCCCTGCAGCACCGCGACCTCCGGGTCGAGCTGTGGGGTCTCGGTGATGCTGACGGCGGTCCCGCGGGCGCGGTCGTGCACGCCGGGCCGCGCGGCAACCTGGTGCAGCGGCTGGCCCGCAGCGTCGTACTGCCGTGGCGGACCAAGGCCAAGGTGGTGATGACGGTCGACCCGGACATGATCCCGGTCGCCCGCCTCGTCACGGCCATCCGGCGCCGCAAGCTGGTCGTCGACGTCCACGAGGACTACGAGCGGTTGCTTGCCGACCGTGCCTGGGCCAAAGGTCCGGCCGGTCTGCCGGCCCGGCTGATCGTCCGCGCCGGGTCGAAGCTGGCCGCCGGCGCCGACCTGACCGTGGTCGCCGACTCGCACCTGGCACCGCACGAGGCGAAACACCGCCTCGTGGTGCAGAACCTTCCCGACCACGGCTTCCTGGCCCCGTCACCGCCTGAGGGTGCGCCGCGTGCTGTGTACGTCGGTGATCTCCGGGTCAGCCGTGGACTCTTCGACATGGTCGAGACCGTCGCCAGTGCGCCGGAGTGGTCTCTCGACCTGGTCGGCCCGGTCGCGCCGTCGGACCGGGACCGGCTCGAGGCCCGGATCGCCGAGCCCGATCTGGCCGGCCGGGTCCGGCTGCACGGGCGCCAGCCACCTGCGGACGCCTGGCGGATCGCACAGGGTGCCTGGGCGAGCCTGGCCATGCTGCAGCCGACGCCTGCGTTCATCGAGGCGATGCCGTCCAAGATCTACGAGTACCTCGCCAGCGGTCTTCCCGTGCTGTCCACCCGGCTGCCCCGGCAGACCCGGGTGATCGAGGAGTCCGGTGGCGGAGTCCTGGTGGACTCGGTGGCGGAGGCCGCCGAGACCCTGCGCCGCTGGTCCGCGGACCCCGGTGAGCTGGAGAAGTTGCACGACCACGCGCTGCAGTGGGCGGCGGAGCACCTGCCGACTAACACGCCGTACGACGACCTGGCCGACGCGATTCTCAATTTGCTAAAGGGAAGTGCATGACCGACCGCCCACATCTGTTGTACGTCGCCTGGGGCTTTCCGCCCTGCCGAGGCGGCGGTGTCTACCGGGCACTGGCCACGGCCAACCGGTTCGCCGCGCTCGGCTGGAAGGTGACCGTGCTGACGGCCGACCGCGACACGTTCTTCCGGTTCACCGGTGCGGACCTGACTCTCGAGGAGCGGGTCGACCCGTCCGTCGAGGTCGTCCGGGTCCCGTTCGAGTGGCCGATCCTGGAAGCCGACCTGCGCAAGTGGTCCAAGCGCCGGGCGCAGAACCCGAAGCTGTGGAGCAAGTGGCGCACCAAGCAGGACCAGATCCCGTTCCCGGAAACCGGGTACGGGCCCTGGCGCTCGGTGATCGAGAAGGCCGCGGAGCAGATCCACAAGGCCAACAAGGTCGACCTGACCGTCGCCACCGCGAACCCACATGTCGCGTTCACCGCGGCGTACCACCTGCACAAGAAGTTCCAGGTGCCGTACGTGATGGACTACCGCGACGCGTGGCTGCTGGACGTGTTCACCGGTGACCGGCTGCACGAGCCGAACAGCCGCGCGGCCAAGTGGGAGAAGAAGCTGGTCGAGTCCGCTCGCGAGGTCTGGTTCGTGAACGACCCGATCAAGGAGTGGCACGAGAAGCTCTACCCGGCCCAGGCGTCGCGGATGCACACGGTCGCGAACGGTTTCGACCCGGACCTGGTCCCGGACACCGCCGACCGCGGCGCCGTCACCGACCGGCCGCTGGTCTTCGGGTACGTCGGGACCGTGTCGCCGAAGGTGCCGCTGGCCGACTTCGTCGAGGGCTGGAAGCTGGCCAGGGAGCAGTCCGAGGAGATGGCCGGCGCGAAGGCCAAGATCCACGGCTACCTCGGGTACTACGCACAGCCGCGGGCGGACATGCTCGCGACGATCAACAGCGCGGCAGAGGCCGGGGTCAGCTACGAGGGCCCGGTCGGCAAGGCGGAGATCGCCAAGGCGTACGACGAGTTCGACGCCCAGCTGCTGATGCTGGGCAAGGGCCGGTACGTGACCAGCGGCAAGGTGTTCGAGTACCTGGCGACCGGGTTGCCGGTCGTGTCGGTGCACGACCCGGAGAACGCGGCCTCCGACGTACTGCGGGGTCATCCCCTCTGGTTCCCGGTGTCGGAGGTGACTCCGGAGGCGATCGCGGCCGCGCTGATCGAGGCGGCGCACGCGGCCCGGACCGCGGACGAGGGCATCCGGGCGAAGGCCCGCGAGTTCGGTGCGTCGTACCGGCGTGATCTGCAGCTGGATCCGCGGATCGAGTCGCTGGCTGCGTCTGTGAAGGAGGTCGCGGCATGAACACCGTCGTACTGCTGTCCACGCGGCGGCTTCCCCCGACGTACTTCGACCAGGTCCGTGAGGATCTTGGTGACCCGAACATCACGATCGACGTGGTCGGCTGGGTAGCTCCGTCCGCGTGGGTGGCCGACAAGGTCAACTCGTTCACGCTGATCGGCCCCGGCCGGATGCCGGCACAGCCGGCCCCTGAGCCCGAGCCGGTGGTGGAGCCGTCGGATGAGGCCCCGGACGCCGTCATCGCGCCAGAGGCTGTCGCCGACCCAGAAACCGTCGTTGCGGACGAGGCGGAGGTCGCCCCGGCTGCCGCGCAGGTTGCTGAAGCCGCGCCCGCACCGAAGCCTGCGCCGAAGCCTCGGCCCACTGGTGCGAAGCGCGTCGTCAAGGCGGTCGAGTGGCGGGCTCGTAAGGCCCGCAAGATCGCCGGGCGGATGTTGCCCAAGGCAATCAAGACCTCGGCGCCGGTGAAGTTCCTGCGCGGCCAGCGGGCGTCCAGCGATCTCGGGAAGACGTACTGGGAGCGCGTGCTCAGCCGCCGCGACGTACTGGCGACCATCGACAAGGCCGACGTGGTCGTGGCGCTGGATGCGGGTGCGATCTGGGCCGGCTGGAACCTCGGCCAGCAGAAGGCGAGCACCCCGGTGGTGCTCGGGCTGCCGGCCGCCCGCCGCGAGTTCGACCAGCTGAAGGCCCCTGTAGGTAATGGGTGAAACGATGACGGTGACGCGTTCGATTCGCGAGCACCTGCCGGCGCCATTGGCCCGGACCGCGGGAGCGGTCCGGCGGCGCCTGCGTGGCTTGCGGTACTCGTTCGCGCAGCTGCCGGCGTTCCCGCCGGTCGCGACGACGCCGGTGCGGATGCTGGTCGGTCCGACCAACTCCGCCGGTCAGGGCCATGCCTGGGCTCGGGCCGCCAAGACCGTCGAAGGCGTCGACGCCGTCTCGTTCACGATGCACCGCAAGGGCCGGTTCGAGTTCGCCGAGGACTACGGCGTACCGCTGGCCTGGTTCGGCCAGCCTCGCTGGCAGCGTGCGCAGGAGCGGTACATCCTGACCAACTGCACGCATGTGATGGTCGAGTCGTTGCGACCGATCTTCGGTGCCCGCGGTTATCCGGACGCGGGCGCTGACATCGCGGCGATGGTCGACAAGGGCATCGACGTCGCACTGGTTTTCCACGGCTCCGACATTCGCCTGCCCAGCCGGCACGCGAAGCGCGAGCGCTGGTCGCCGTTCACCCCGGGTGACGAGCTGACCGAGCGCCTGGAGCAGCAGGCCCGCCTGCACGCCGAGCTGGTCGAGTCGCTCGGACTGCCGGTGTTCGTGTCCACCGTTGACCTGCTGGACGACGTACCGGATGCCAAGTGGCTCCCGGTTGCGATCGATCCGGCGCCCTGGCAGCAGGCCGCCCGGCCGCTGTTCAGCCAGGACAAGCCCGTCGTCGCGCACGTTCCGTCGAACGCGAAACTCAAGGGCACCGAGGAGATCGACGCTGTCCTCACCCGGCTGCACGACACCGGCCAGATCGAGTACCGGCGGATCACCGGCGTACCGCACGCCGGCATGCCGGCGGTCATCGGCGACGCAGACATCGTTGTCGACCAACTCCGGATCGGCCTGTACGGCGTGGCGGCCGCGGAAGCACTCGCGGCCGGGCGGATCGTCGTTTCGTACGTCGGTGACGCGGTGCGCCAGCGGGTGCGTAGTCTGGCCGGGCGAGAGGTGCCGATCGTGGAGGCGGATCCCGACACCCTGGGTGACGTCGTCACCGGCCTGATCGCCGAACGTGGCGCCGCCGCCGAGCGGGCGGCCGCAGGCCCCGGTTTCGTCACGGAGCTGCACGACGGACGCCGCTCGGCCGAAGTACTCAAGAACTGGCTCATTTCGAAGGAGACCCTGTGACGTCCCGCATCGCGCCGTCCGCCGACGTCGACGACAGCGCCGAGATCGGCGACGGTTCGTCGGTCTGGCACCTGGCCCAGATCCGCGAGAAAGCGGTCCTCGGCAAGAACTGCATCGTCGGCCGTGGCGCCTACGTCGGGACCGGGGTCCGGATGGGCGACAACTGCAAGATCCAGAACTACGCGCTGGTGTACGAGCCCGCGTCCCTCGAGGACGGCGTGTTCATCGGCCCGGCCGTAGTACTGACCAACGACTACTTCCCGCGCGCGGTGAACCCGGACGGTTCGCCGAAGAGCGGGCACGACTGGGAACCGGTCGGGGTGACGATGAAGGAAGGCTGCTCGCTCGGTGCGCGCAGCGTCTGTGTCGCCCCGGTCACGATCGGACGCTGGGCGACCGTCGCCGCCGGTGCGGTGGTCACCAAGGACGTGCCAGACTTCGCGCTGGTCGCCGGGGTTCCGGCTCGTCGGCTCAAATGGGTCGGCAAGGCGGGGGTCCCGCTGCTCGACGTCGGGAACGGCGAGTGGAAGTGCCCGAACACGGGCGAGATGTACATCGAAACCGACGGACGGCTGCGGCCGGCCGGTGAAGCAACGGAGGAGAACTGATGGTGCAGCCGATTCCGGCCGCGAAGCCGATCATCGGGAAGGAGGAGCGCGAGGCTGTCGACCGTGTCATGCAGTCCGGCATGCTCGCCCAGGGTCCTGAGGTGGCGGCGTTCGAGCAGGAGTTCGGCGCAGCGCTGGTCTCCGGCCGTGCGTGCGTCGCGACGAACTCGGGCACGTCGGGTCTCCACCTCGGCCTGCTGGCCGCGGGCGTCGGACCGGGTGACGAGGTCATCGTCCCGTCCTTCACCTTCGCCGCGACCGCGAACAGCGTCGCGCTGACCGGCGCGACCCCGGTGTTCGTCGACATCGAGCCGACGTACTTCTGCCTGGACCCGGTCGCGGTCGAGGCCGCGATCACCGAGAAGACCAAGGCCGTCATGCCGGTGCACCTGTTCGGTCACCCGGCCAACATGACCGCCCTGCAGGCCATTGCTGACAAGCACGGCATCCAGATCTACGAGGACGCCGCGCAGGCGCACGGCGCGACCTGGAACGGTGCCCCGGTCGGCACCTTCGGCGAGTTCGCGATGTTCAGCCTGTACCCGACCAAGAACATGACGTCCGGTGAGGGCGGCATGAACTCGGTCGCGAACGCCGACCTCGAGCGCCGGATGCGGCTGTTCCGCAACCAGGGCATGCTCAAGCAGTACGAGAACGAGGTCGTCGGCCTGAACAACCGGATGACCGACCTGCACGCCGCCATCGGTCGCGTGCAGCTGACCAAGGTCGGCGGCTGGACCAAGCAGCGGCAGGAGAACGCGGCCTTCCTGGACGCGAACCTGGCCGGTGTCGGCATCCCGGCCGTGGCCGCCGAGGCGAGCCACGTGTACCACCAGTACACGATCCGGGTGACCGAGGACCGCGACGGCTTCGCCAACGCGCTGCGGACCGAGTACGGCGTCGGCTGCGGCGTCTACTACCCGATCCCGAACCACCGGCTCCCGTCGTTCAAGCGTGAGCTGGACCTGCCGGAGACCGAGAAGGCCGCGGCCGAGGTGCTCTCGCTGCCGGTCCACCCCTCGCTGTCCGAGGACGACCTGAACCGGATCGTGGCCGCGGTCAACACCGTGTCGAAGGCTGGTGCGTGAGATGGCGAACCTGCGTGCGGGCCTGATCGGCCTGGGCATGATGGGACGGCACCACGCTCGCGTGCTGGCCTCCCTCGACGGCGTCGACCTGGTCGCGGTCGCGGACCCGGGCGGTGACAAGTTCGGCGTGGCCAGCGGTCGTCCGGTGCACGAGACGATCGAGCAGCTGATCGCCGAGAAGCTCGACTACTGCATGGTCGCCGTACCGACGCAGTACCACGCCGAGATCGCGAAGTCGCTGGCCGAGGCCGGCGTACACGCGATGATCGAGAAGCCGCTGGCCGGCTCCTCGGCCGAGGCGACCGAGATCGCGAAGGCGTTCGAGGCGGCCGGTCTGGTCGGCGCGGTCGGTCACATCGAGCGGTACAACCCGGCCCTGCAGGCGCTGCGGGTCCGCCTCGAGGCCGGCGAGCTGGGCGACATCTACCAGATCACGACCCGTCGTCAGGGCCCGTTCCCGGCCCGGATCGCCGACGTCGGCGTCGTCCTCGACCTGGCTACGCACGACATCGACCTGACCGCGTGGGTGACGCAGTCGCCGTTCGTCACGGTGGCCGCGCAGAGCGCGCACAAGTCGGGCCGGCAGTACGAGGACCTGATCGCCGTCACCGGCAAGCTGGCCGACGGCACTGTCACCAGCCATCTGGTCAACTGGCTGTCCCCGATGAAGGAGCGGCTCACCGTCGTCACCGGTGAGAAGGGCGCCTTCATCGCCGACACCCTGACCGCCGACCTGACCTTCCACGCGAACGGCACCGTCGTCACGGCGTGGGACGACGTCGCGCACTTCCGCGGTGTCAGCGAGGGCGACATGGTCCGGTACGCGATCAGCAAGCCGGAGCCGCTGCGCACCGAGCACGAGTCGTTCCGCGACGCGGTGCTCGGCAAGGAGGCCGACATCGTCACGCTGCAGCAGGGTCTGACCACCGTCAAGGTGGCCGAGGCCGTGCTCCAGTCGGCCGCCGAGGCACGCACCGTCACCATCGTCGGGGAGTCCCTGTAGTCATGAAGGTTCTGAGTGTCGTCGGCGCACGGCCGCAATTCGTGAAGCTGGCTCCGGTGGCGGAGGCCTTTGCCGCCACCGAGCACCAGCACGTGATCGTGCACACCGGGCAGCACTACGACAAGAACATGTCCGATGTGTTCTTCGCCGACCTGCGCATCCCGGCCCCGGACGTCCACCTGGGCGTCGGGTCCGGCAGCCACGGGGTCCAGACCGGCGCGATGCTGGCCGCGATGGACGCGGTACTGGACGAGCACAAGCCGGACTGGGTGCTGGTCTACGGCGACACCAACTCGACGCTCGCCGGGACGCTGTCGGCAGTCAAGATGCACCTGCCGGTGGCGCACCTGGAGGCCGGGCTGCGCTCGTTCAACCGGCTGATGCCGGAAGAGCACAACCGGGTACTCACGGACCACGCCGCGGATCTCCTGCTGGCCCCGACCGAGGTGGCGATGGGCCACCTCGCGAACGAGGGCCTGAAGGACAGGTCGCGGCTGGTCGGCGACGTGATGACCGATGTCTGCTTCCGGGTCCGCGACGCGGTCCAGGACAAGCAGCTGGACCTGCCGTTCAACCGCGGCGAGTACGTCGTCTCGACCATTCACCGGGCCGAGAACACCGACGACCCGGCCCGGCTGGCCGCGATCGTCGACGGTCTCGGCGCGACCGGTACTCCGGTGCTGCTGCTCGCCCACCCGCGCCTGGTCGCGAAGTGCGCCGAGCACGGCATCAAGCTGGAGCGTCCGGACGGTTCGCTGCACGTCCGGGAGCCGCTGGCGTACCCGGAGATGGTCGCGGCCGTCCTCGGTTCGGCCGGCGTGGTGACCGACTCCGGCGGTCTCCAGAAGGAGGCCTTCCTGCTCGGCCGGGTGTGCACGACGCTGCGCACCGAGACCGAATGGGTCGAGACGTTGGAGGGCGGATGGAACGTTCTGACATCCGACGTGAGTAAGCTGCCGGAGTTGGCCGCACGGCCGGCTCCCTCGGGGGACCGCCCAATGCCCTACGGGGACGGACACGCTGCGGAGCGTGTCGTCTCCACTCTCGCGGAGTAACTACATGACGAAGGCCGCCGAAGAGAACCAGACGTCGACCCAGGAAGTAGCTGGGTCGACCGATGTCGGGACCCCACCGCCCGGCGCGCCTGTCAGTGCCTTCCCGGGCGAGTCCGGCGCACCGCCGGCCCGCGCCGCGGGACGGCTGCCACGAGTCGAGTCGCTCACCGGCCTTCGCTGGTGGGCGGCCTTCTTCGTGTTCTGCCATCACATGACCAACCTGGCGCCGCTGCCGATCTTCGACTTCCTGAAGTACGGCACCTCCGGCGTCACGTTCTTCTTCGTGCTGTCCGGTTTCGTGCTCACCTGGTCGGCCCAGAAGGGCACCAAGATCCGGACGTTCTACCGGCGCCGGTTCGCCCGGATCTTCCCGCTGTACTTCCTCACCCTGATCGCGGCGTTCTTCGTCTTCTACCGGGTCGACCCGCCGGCCGGGATGTCCTGGATCAAGCCGATCTCGATCGGCGTGCTGGTGCTGTCGGCGTTCCTGCTGCACGGCTGGTCGAACAACCCGACCATCCTGTACGGCGGTAACCCGGCCGGCTGGACGCTGTCGGTCGAGGCGTTCTTCTACGCGTACTTCCCGTTCGTCTGGCGGGCCACGCAGCGGCTGAAGACGGCCGGCGGCCTGATCCTGTGCGTTTCGGTGATCGTGGTCGGCGGGGCGTACCGGCTGGCGTTGTTCCACTACAAGGACGTCGTACCGATCCTGCCGCAGCCGGTGCTGCACTCGGTGGCGTTCCTGTTCGGTATCGGCCTGGCGATCGCGCTGCGGTCCGGCTGGAAGCCGCGGATCCCGGTGTGGTTCGCGTTCCTGGTCACCGGCGGCGGCCTGTACGTGCTCTGGTACTCCGGTTCACACCCGGCCAACTTCCCCGGCGCGGTCACGATGGGCCTGTGCCAGAAGGAAATCCTCACGTTCCTGTATGGCTTCCTGATCCTCGCGGTGGCGGCCCGGGACATCCGCGGCGGCCGGTCGTTCCTGCGCAGCAAGCCGATGGTCGCGCTCGGCCAGTGGTCGTACGCCTTCTACCTGACGCACGCCACCATCCTGTACGCGATCAAGGAGCAGCATGGCGTGGCCGGCCCGATCGGCTGGTCCAACCTGACCTGGTACGCCGGTGTGCTGGTCATCTCGATCTTCGCCGCAGGCGTGCTCTACAAGTTCGTCGAGCACCCGCTGGAACGGAAGCTCCGAGGCCCCCGATGAAGAAGAATCACTACCTAGTGGAGAACCTGTGCGTGTCAGTGTTGTTGCCTTAGGCAAGATCGGACTGCCGTTGGCGGTCCAGTTCGCGGCCAAGGGCCATCAGGTCGTCGGCGTCGACATCAACCAGAAGTTCGTCGACCTGGTGAACGCCGGTCAGGAGCCGTTCCCGGGTGAGGCCCACCTGCAGGAGCTGCTCGCCGAGACCGTGGCCGACGGCCGCCTGCGGGCGACCACGGACTACGCGGACGCGATCCCGAACAGCGACGCGGTCGTCGTGGTCGTGCCGCTGTTCGTGGACGAGAAGACCGGCGAGCCCGAGTTCGGCTGGATGGAGAGCGCGACCCGCTCGCTGTCCGAGCACCTCAGCCCTGGCACCCTGGTCAGCTACGAGACCACCCTGCCGGTCGGCACCACCCGGAACCGGTGGAAGCCGATGATCGAGGAGATCTCCGGTCTGACCGAGGGCACCGACTTCCACCTGGTGTTCTCGCCGGAGCGGGTGCTCACCGGCCGCGTCTTCGCGGACCTGCGCAAGTACCCGAAGCTGGTCGGCGGTCTGTCCGAGGAGGGCGCCAAGCGTGCCATCGCCTTCTACGAGGCGGTGCTGGACTTCGACGAGCGTCCCGACCTGCCGCGCGCGAACGGCGTCTGGGACCTCGGTTCGGCCGAGGCGTCCGAGCTGGCGAAGCTGGCCGAGACGACGTACCGCGACGTGAACATCGGCCTGGCGAACCAGTTCGCCCGGTTCGCCGGCCAGAACGGTATCGACGTACACGCCGTGATCGAGGCGTCGAACTCGCAGCCGTACAGCCACATCCACCGGCCCGGTATCGCGGTCGGCGGGCACTGCATCCCGGTCTACCCGCGGCTGTACCTGTGGACCGACCCGGAGGCAACCGTTGTCCGGGCCGCCCGCGAGGCGAACGCCGCCATGCCCGACTACACCATCGGCCTGCTCGAGGGCGCCTTCGGCGACCTGAAGGGCGCGAAGGTGGTCGTGCTCGGCGCGGCGTACCGTGGTGGGGTGAAGGAGACGGCGTTCTCCGGAGTCTTCCCGGCCGTCGAGGCGCTGAAGGCGCGCGGCGCCGAGGTGTCCGTGCACGACCCGCTGTACACCGACGAGGAGCTCCAGGGTCTCGGCTTCACGCCGTACACGCTGGGTACTCCGGTCGACGCGGCGGTGCTGCAGGCGGACCACGCGGAGTACGCGCAGCTGACCCCGGCCGAGCTGCCGGGCGTGAAGGTGCTCGTCGACGGTCGCGACCGCACCGACCCGGCTCGCTGGGCCGGCGTGCGTCGGATTGTGATCGGAAGGTCGGTCAGCCAGTGACAACTGCCGACCTTCGGGTCGTGATGATGGTCGCCAATGACGTCACCAACGACAGTAGGGTCCGCAAGGAGGCCGCAGCACTGGCCGAGACCGGAGCAGAGGTAACTGTGCTCGGTGTCTCGGCCAGCGGCCTGCCGTCGAGGGAGATGCTCGACGGTGCGCTGATCGTCCGGGTGGCGGTGCCCTTCGCACTGCGTGAGGAACGGAAACGAAGCCGCACGGCGCGCCGGAACTGGCGGCCGCCGCTGGTGGGTTACAGGTACCGCGCGACCTATGTGGCGCGGAGCGAGCGGGTCGCGGCCGAGCTGAAGGAGCTCAAGGCCGACTCCGGGCACGCGATCGCGCGGGCCAAGGCGGGCCAGGGAAATCCGCTCAAGTTCAAGGCCGGCGTCGCCACCCGGCTGGTCCGGCGGGCGCGCTGGAAGGCCGCCGAGCGGGCGGCATGGGTTCGCAAGGGTGTCGGCAACAAGGCCGACGCGCCGTTCAAGTTCAGCTGGCGCGCGTACGACGGTGTGCTGCACCGGCTGCCGTGGCCGGCGCCGTGGCGCAAGCTGCACCCCGAGGCGCTGGACCTGGAGGTCGCGTTCGGCGACCTGATCGACCGCCTCGAGCCGGACGTCGTGCACGCCCACGACATGCACGTGATCGGTGTCGCGACCCGCGCCGCCGGCCGCGCGAAGCTGCGCGGCCGCACGCTGAAGGTCGTTTACGACGCGCACGAGTACGTTGCCGGCCTGTCGCAGTACGGCGCGCGTACCCGGCGCTCGATCGCGGCCTGGGCCAACCACGAGCGCGAGTACATCGGTGACGTTGACCGGGTGGTCACCGTCAGCCCGGCGATCGCGTCCCGGCTGCAGGCCGAGCACAAGCTCAAGCTGAAGCCGACCGTGGTGATGAACACGCCGAACCCTGCTGACGTGTCGGTCGAGGTGTCCGACATCCGCAGTCAGATCGGTCTGGCTCCCGACGTACCGCTGCTGGTTTACAGCGGTGGCGTGACGCGGGCGCGTGGCGTTCACACCGCAGTACAGGCGCTGGTCGACCTGCCCGATGTGCACCTGGCTGTCGTCTGTGTGCCGGGTGTCGCGACCGACGCGGTCCGTGCCCTGCAGACGCAGGCGATCCAGCTAGGCGTCGACAACCGGCTGCACTGCCTGGAGCCGGTGAAGCCGGACGAGGTGGTCGCGTTCCTGCGGACCGCCGACGTCGGCCTGATCCCGATCCTGCGCTACCCGAGTCACGAGATGGCGCTGCCGAACAAGCTGTTCGAGTACGCCTTCGCCGGTCTGCCGGTAGTAGTGAGCGACATGCCGAGCATGAAGGAGTTCGTCGACCGGACCGGGATCGGCGAGGTCTTCACGGCCGAGGACACCGCGGACCTCGCGGCCAAGGTACGCACGGTGCTCGCGGACCTGGACAGCTACCGCGAGCGGGTCGTGGACCCGGTGTACCAGCAGGAGGTGTCCTGGTCCGGCCAGGCGGCCAACCTGCGCGCTCTGTACGGCGAGCTCACCGGGCGTCAGCTGGAGGTCGTCCGCCCGGGCGGGCCGGTCGAGAAGAAGCAGCCGCATCTGCTGATCGGTCCGGTCAACAGTGCCGGGCAGGCCTGGCTGTGGGCGACCGCGGTCGAGCGCGAGGTGCCGGACGTCAAGGTCGAATCGCTGACCACGGGCAGCGGCATGTTCGACTTCAAGGTGCACCGCACCGGGACCTACAAGCAGTACCGGACCGACCTGCGCTGGCAGCTCGAGCTGACCGCGTACGCGTTGCGCGAGGTCACGCACGTGCTGTTCGAGGCGGGGCGGCCGATGTTCGGTCAGCTGCGCGGGCAGATGTGGACCACCGACGTACCGATCCTCGAGCAGGCCGGGATCAAGCACGGCGTGCTGTTCCACGGCTCGGAGATTCGCGACCCGGCCCTGCACCGGGCGCGCTACCGGTACTCCCCGTTCCGCGACCCCGAGGACGAGCTGACCCAGCGGCTGCAGTCCGGCAACGACAACATGCGCCGGCACCTGCAGGGCTACGACGGCCCGGTCTACGTGACCACGCCGGACCTGTTGGAGTTCGTCGAGAACGGCATCTGGATCCCGCTGGCGGTCGACGTCGAGGGCTTCGCGTCGAACCGGCCGGTGCTCGAGCGCGAGGTTCCGGTGGTGCTGCACGCACCGTCGGCCAGTGCACTCAAGGGCTCGGCGTACGTCGACCCGGTGCTGACCGATCTGGAAGCGCGCGGCCTGATCACGTACCAGCGGGTGCAGGGCGTGCCGCACGCGGAGCTGGCCGAGATGGTGAAGGACGCCGACATCGTCGTCGACCAGATGCTGCTCGGCTCGTACGGCGTCTTCGCCTGCGAGGCGATGGCGGCCGGCCGGGTCACCGTCGGCCACATCGCGGACCCGGTCCGGGACCTGCTGCCGACCGATCTGCCGATTGCCGAGGCGACGCCGGACGACCTGTCGGAGGTGATCGAGCGGCTGGTCGCCGAGCGCGACTCGGCCCGGAAGATCGCCGACGCCGGCCCCGGCTACGTCCGGGACCTGCACGACGGGCACCGGTCGGTCGAGGTATTGCTGCCGTTCCTGAAGAACGAGCTCGGCCCCAGGCTCAGCGCCGACGAGACCGAGGCCGGCGGCAAATAGGTGCGGATTCTGATGATCGCGCAGTCTCCGATCGCCGGGGACTCGCGGATCCTGCGGGAGGCCACGGCGCTGGCCGCGGCCGGCCACACGCTGCACGTGATCGGCCGCGATGTCCCGGACGGCTTTGAAGTCGGACCGGGCGTCACAGTCGAGTCGGTCTCCCGCTCTTCCGGTCTACGGGCCGGGAACGGCGGTCTCGCGGTCGGGCACGGTCAGAACGGGCCGAAGGTGCTGGTGCAGCGCTTTGGCCGATGGCTGCTGTTGCCGGAGCACCGGAACCGGACCGAGAAGCATTGGCGGACCGCGGCGGCTCCTCGAGTCGCTGCCGCTGGCCCGTTCGATGCGGTGCATGCGCACGACTTCAACACGTTGGAGCTCGCTGCGGAGTACGCCGAGAAGTGGTCGGCTTCGCTGGTGTACGACACCCACGAGCTGTGGTTCGACCGGGCGCTGCCGGGGCGGCCGACGCCGTTGTGGCGGGCGCGCGGGCGGCGGTCCGAGGTCACGCTGGCCTCTAAGGCGCGGGTCGTCATCACGGTGTCGGACGGGATCGCGGAGCGGTTGCGGTCGCGTGGACTGGCCGACGTACGCGTCGTACGGAATACGTTCCCGCGGGCGGACGACGTACCGCCGGCGCCGGATCGGCCGGAGGGACTTCTGTACGCCGGTCGCATCGGGGCCGGACGGGATCTGCCGACTGTGGTCGCGGCGGCTCGGCAGTTGGCGCCGTTCCGGACGGTGCTGATGGGGTCGGTGGATCCCAACTATCGGTTGGATCTGGGCCCGGTGGAGACCGTCGCGGAACGCTCGATCGACGAGGTCGACGACACGCTCCGGACGTACGGGATCTCGCTGGTGACGCTGACCAACACCTGCGAGAACCACCGCTTGGCCCTTCCGAACAAGCTCTTCCATGCGGTCCGCGCCGGCGTACCGGTCGTCGCGGCCGATCTTCCCGAGCTGCGCGCCGTCGTCACGCAGTACAAGCTCGGCGGCTTGTATGAGCCCGGCAACCCGCAGTCGCTGACTACCGCGGTCCGCACGGTGATCGAGAACTACAGCACCTACACCGACGGAGTCCGCGCGGCCGCCGCCGAGCTCAACTGGGAACACGACGCCGCCACCCTCGTCGCCGCCTACTCAACCCTCTGAACCCAGGTCCGCAACCTTTCGAGGCTGCGATGCATCAAGCTGGGTGAGGGGGACGCCATGAAGCGATGGGTGACAGCTTTGGCCGGGGGTGCGGCGCTTGCCGCGGCCGGGGTAGTACCGACGAACGCACAAGCAGCCGGGAGCACCGCAGCAGCGGTCTGCAATATCCAGCTGGGATCGGTGACGGCGACCGGTCTGCAGACGAGTCGGACGGTGATCGCGAACATCCCGCCGACGGTTGAGCCGTACGCCCAGGGCCTCGCGGTCTTCCAGCCCGGGCAGGTCCGGCTCAGCTCGCGGCTGACGTCTGAGCCAGGGCCTGGAGGCGACGACCGCTTCGCGTACGTCGTCATCGGCGACGGGCTCTACTACAGCGGCTACCGCACCACCATGACCGGCGGCCTCGACCCTGAGAACCCGCCGGGACTCGGCCGGATCGGCGGCGGCTGGACCAACTTCACCGCGATCGAGCTCGCCGACTACGCAAGCTACCCGGACGGCCGAATCAGCCGCACCGCGTTCTACGGACTGCGCAACGACGGCGTCCTGTTCCGCTGGAATGTGGTGAACCGCGGCCTGCGGGCCAGCGGCTCGTACCTGGGCTTCGCGTCGGTCAAGTCGATGGCGCTGATCGCGAAGACGCCGACGTACGACACCTTCCTGGCCAACACCCGCGGCGGTGCGCTGTACACGATCCGGATTCCCTCGGCATCGCCGATGAAGCCGATCGTGACACCGGTCCGAACGCGTACCTGGCAGGGGTTCGAGACGCTGTCGGCGATGGCGTGCGGCAAGAACGGCACGCTGCTGATGGGGATCGACAAGGACACCAAGACCGCCAACCTGTACGCCGTCGGTCACGCGAACGGTCTGTCCACGGTGATCCAGTCCCGGGGCGTAGTCCCCGGAACGTTCGACGACCCGGTCTACTTCCGCTGGGCGCCGATCTCGCTCTTCGACGTCGCCAACGGCGACTGATCGACGGGACCGAGCTGGCCGACAGCTTCCCGGGGCCGAGGCGAAGCGGCGTGGGTGGGAGCTGGTCCAGGTCGTCCCGGATCTGAGCCAAATCAAGCCGGACGACCCGGTTACGGTCGCGACGCTGAACGACGTACCGCAGGCTGATCTGCTGGTTGTGAGTGGAGCCGAGGATTGGCCGGCCGATGTGGCTGCGGCGGTCGGCCCGATCGGGGGCTCGGCCCGTCGGCTGTACGCCGCTTGGAACACGACCATTCAGACCACGAGGTGCAACTTGACCGCGGCGACTCCGATCTCGATCCGCTGACCCCAGCTGATGCTCAAGGTGTCGGATTCCATCCCGTCGCCGAACACGACCAGGTCGGACTCGGCCGTGATCGTCAACGAGTCCGGTGCCTTGAGCAACCCTTCGGTGTTGGCGGTACCGGTCGCCGGCGACGGCCAGGCCTCGCGGACGAACCAGCACAGCATCGGATCGATCGGCGACGGCAGAGCGAGCGGACTCCGTCGTTCCTGCCAGGCCGATCGGCACCAGCCGGTCGATCCGGTGCCGGTGCCGACCAGGATCCCGGACGACGACTGCCGCTCGGGTAGGCCGTCGGGCGAACTGAGTCGGTAGCGCGCGGACTGGTGCGTGCGGTGGCCGACGTACACCTCGTTCAAGGCGATCAGTTGCTGTCCGTCATCGGTGCTCGCGGCAACCATCGTCCGCTCGGTCGTCTGCCGGGTGACTAGCAGGTCGGTGATCGCGGCGGGCTCGTGCGGTACGAGTACGCCGGGGTTGCGGGCCGGCTCGGGGTTGATCCCGATGACAGGCTGACCGTCGAGGTACTTCGCCACGTTCGCGACCAGACCGTCCTGGCCGACCGCGATCACCACGTCCTCCGGCCCGAACCCGAACCGATCCAGGTCGTTGCGCTCAGCAACAGCACGACGCCAGTCCAGCGGAATAGCCGCCGACACCGTGGCCAGCGCGTCCTGTTGCGCCTGGTGCCGCGCATCCAACTCAGCCAGATCCCGCCCCCGCCCAGCCAAAAAGAACCCAGCCTGCTGCCGAGTCCCATGCCTCGCGACAAGCTCGGTCAGCTCGGTCGCCCGATGCACAACCACCGCCCGAGGAGGCAGACTCATCGTGTCTCCGCCAACTTCGCGAGCAGTGGGGTGATGAGGTCCGGCGTGAGGTTCAGGGTGCCGATGTCCGGTAGGGCTCCCTGCTTGATGGCCAGGGCGAGGATGGTTGCCTGGTCCAGCTCGGCGTACGCCTCCATCATCGCCTGCTCGGCGGCCGCCTCCGCCGCACCGATGACCCGCTTGGCATCCGCTTCCGCCTCGGCCAGCGCCCGCTGCCGCCCAGCAGCGGCCTGCGTCTCGATCTGACCGGCCGCGGCGGCCTCGGTCGCGCGCATCCGTTCGTTCTGACCGCGCTGGTTGACCAGCTGCTCCTCGCGCCGTGCGAGCTCGATCTGGTTCTGCAGTTCGTTCTCGGCAATCGACCGCTCCCGCTCGACCGCCATCGCCCTCCGCTCGTACGTCGCCTTGTCCGCAGCCTGCTGCACCATCTCCCGAGTAGGCGTCTGCAGCGCCTTCTCGACATCCCGCTCGGCCCGGACCGCCACCACGCGAACGTCCTCAACCCCGATGCCGATCCCGGTCAGCCGCTGGTCCTCACGCAGCCCGGTGCCGACCGCCGCACGCAACGCGGCCATGCCTTCCGAGAGCGCCTCGGTGAGCGACATCCTGGCGAGCAGGTCGAGCGCGGTCTGCTGTGCCAGCTCGGTCAGCAGTCCGCCGAGCTGCTCGAGCGGAGTCGACCGCCAGAGCCCGGTGTTCGGGTCGATGCCGAAGTCCAGCCGACCAGCCGCCAGCGCCGGGTCGATCACCCGGTACGTCACCGTCGCCTGTACGACGACGTCCTGGAAGTCCTGCGTACGACCATGGAACAGCAGCGGCTGCTCGCGGTCGTCGATCGGGATCTCGCTCAGCGACGAATTCAGCGCCCGGAACCAGAACGCCTGGCCAGCGCCGTCGTGCGCGACCTTGCCGTTGCGCAGGTGCCGCACGTGGGTGGTGGGGTTGGCCCGCAGGTGACTGATGAAGCGGAACCGGGTGATGTCTGCCATCTCGTACTCTCCTTGTCGTCACTATGACGATAAGACCTGAGATGACTTTTCGTCAAGGTGACGATTAAGGTAGGCGTCATGGACTTCGAACCACTCGGGCTGGCGACTGACCTGGTCATCCTGACCGTCCGCGACGGTCGCCTCCAGGTGCTGCTGATCCGCCGCGGCATCGCGCCGTACCAGGGTCGCTGGGCGCTGCCCGGCGGATTCGTCCGACCCGACGAGGACCTGGAGACGACCGCGCGCCGCGAACTCGCGGAGGAGACCGGCCTGTCCTCGGACCGCATCCACCTCGAACAGGTCGCGACGTACGGCGCCCCCGACCGCGACCCCCGCGGCCGAGTCGTCAGCGTCGCCTACCTGGCCCTGGTCCCCGACCTCCCCGCCCCCACCGCCGGCTCCGACGCCGCCTCAGCCCACTGGATCAACACCACCGACGTCGATGCCGGAAGCTTGGCGTTCGACCATCAGCGGATCCTTGCCGACGCTGTGGAGCGGGCTCGCGCCAAGCTCGAGTACTCACCGCTGGCCACGGCCTTCTGCCCGCCGGAGTTCACCATCTCCGAACTCCGCGGCGTGTACGAAGCGGTCTGGGGCACCCCGCTCGACCCGCGCAACTTCCACCGCAAGGTCACCAAAACCACCAACTTCGTCGAGCCCGTAGGCAGCACGACAACCCGAGACGGCGGCCGCCCCGCCCAACTCTTCCACCGCGGCACCGCCACAACCCTCCACCCCCCAATGACCCGCGGCTGAGTAATGGTGCAGGTCGACAGGAGGTGTCGGGCATTGCGGCTGCCTCGACCGGCGATCCAGGCGTGCAGGGCAATGTACGTAGAGGGATACGTCCTGTTCTCCTGCACGCCGTCCCCGATCGATCGCCTGGGAATCCGGCGCAGAGCTCACCGCTCAATCAGTAGTCGACTGCGTCCTCTTCGCCGTCACCCAACCCCGCGACTGCTTCATCCGTGGGTTCTGCTTCGAATAGCTAGTTCTTCGGCGGTTATTAGGTTGGTGTGGGTGCCGGGGGAGCCGCAGGCCCAGGTGCCGGCGATGGTGCCGGCTTGGGCGGCGTCGGACCAGGGGGCGCCGTCCAGGTAGCGGGCCAGGAAGGCGGCGACGTAGGCGTCGCCGGCGCCGTTGGTGTCGACGACGGGGCGGTCGGGGAACGCGATCGCCGGGAAGTGCCGGACCGGTTCGCCGCGGACGTGTAGGTAGCTGCCGTCCGCGCCGGCCATCGCGACCACGACCTCGGCGCGGCCGTTGGCCAGGATCCAGTCGACGCCGTCCGGCGGGAGGGCGCTGGCCGAGACGAAGACGATGTCCGAGGCGGTCGCGAAGTCCTTGTGGTGGTCGTTGCGGCCGTCCCAGTCGTGCAGGTCGGTGGAGATCGAGCGGTCGGCGGCGATCGCGTCGCCGAGGGCGTCGCGGGCGAAGTCCATGATCGAGACGTGGACGTGGGCGGCCTGCCGGATCACCGGTCGCCACAGGTTCGGGTCGACGCGGAGTCCGGCCGGGTGCCGCGCGTCGTACAGCGAGAGGCGGCGGCCGTCCGGGCTGACCAGGTTCACCGACCGCCGGGTGCCGCTCGGGTGCAGCGTGACGCGCAGCGGGATCCCCAGTTGCTGGTACGTACGGCGGATGCGAGCGCCCTCGGGGTCGTCGCCGATCACGTCCACCAGACCGGCGTTCAGCCCGAGCAGGTGGCAGCCGAGCGCGACACCGTGCCCGGTGTGCGCCAAGTACGACTCGATCGGGTCGACCGCGATCGAGTCGACGTCCCCCAACGGCAGGCTTGGCACCCGCACGATTGTGTCGATCCCTACTCCGCCAATGACCAGCACATCCAACTCCACGGGTCCCGTCATACCCGACTTTCGGCAGGGATCACAGGTGTCTTTCGCAAGCTGAACAGACCCATTGCGGGCAGGCACAGTCGAACCATGCTCACCCGACGCGTTCTGCTCGCCTCAACCGGCGCGGCGCTGGTCGCTCCGCTCACACAATCCGCCTGGGCCACTACGCGGAGTACTCCAATCCCGCTCCGCTTCCCGCGACCCACCGGACCGTTTCCGGTCGGCACAACCGAGCTGCATCTCGTCGACCAGGATCGCGACGACCCGTACGTTCCCGGGCGGCCGCGTGAGCTGATGATCAGCGTCTGGTACCCGGCGAGTCGGCCCGCCGAGCCTGCGCCGTACCTGCCGCCGCTGACCGCCCAGGTGTACGCCGAGGGTGCCGCAATCGCGCTCGAACAGCCGCTCGGGACCATCGACTGGGCCGGCGCCAAGAGCCACGCGGGCCTGCTGGCGCCCGTCAGCCCAGGTCGTCGGCCGGTCGTGATCTTCTCGCCGGGGTTCGGCGTACCGCGTGGGCTCGCCTCGATCGGTGTCGCCGAGCTCGCGAGTCGCGGGTACGTCGTGGTGACGGTCGACCACACCTACGAGGTCGCGGGCGTCGAGTTCCCCGGCGGCCGGCTCGAAGTACAGACGCTGCCGACCACGCCGTACGCACTCCTCGCGCGGTCTGCCCGGTTCGCCGACATCCGGTTCGTCCTCGACAGCATCACCCGCCTCGCCCGCGGCGAGAACCCCGACGCCGAGCAGCGACAGCTCCCAGCCGGACTCAGAGGCCTCTTCGACCTCACGCGGATCGGCGCGTACGGCCACTCGGCCGGCGGACTCAGCTCGATCGACCTCCTGGTCGACGACCACCGGATCCGCGCCGCGATCGACCTGGACGGCGAACTCGGCTACGGGTACGACGACCCCTCCGACTGCCCGACCGTCGCACAAGGCACCGACCGGCCGTTCCTGCTGATGGGCTCCGGCAACATCGGCCCCGGCCCGCACGACCACCGCACCGACCCGTCGTGGGGCCTCTTCTGGGACCACTCGTCAGGCTGGAAGCGCGACCTGAACTTCCCGAACGGCCGCCACTACAGCTTCATCGACCACCAGGCGCTGATCCCATGGTTCCAGCGCTTCATCACCGTCCCGCCGGAGCTGATCGAGAACACCGTCGGTACGGCGGACGCAGGCGACGTACTCCGCGCCCTCCGCACCTACATCCCGGCGTTCTTCGACCAGCACCTCCGCCACCGCGCGCACGACTGGAACCACGCGCTACCGGAGACCAAGTTCATTGCTTGATCGGGGCGCCGGTCTTCTCCTGGAGTTCGTCGAAGGTAACCCCGTCGGCCAGCTCGACCAGCTGCAGGCCGTCGTCGGTGATGTCGAGAACCGCAAGGTCGGTGATGATCCGGTTGACCACGCCGCGACCGGTGTACGGCAGATCGCACTCCTCGAGGATCTTGTGGGAGCCGTCCTTGGCGACGTGCTCCATCAGCACGATCACCTTCTTGGCGCCGTGGACCAGGTCCATCGCGCCGCCCATGCCCTTGACCATCTTGCCGGGGATCATCCAGTTCGACAGATCACCCTTGGCCGACACCTGCATGGCACCGAGGATGGCCGCGTCGATCGCGCCGCCGCGGATCATCCCGAACGACAGCGCGGAGTCGAAGAACGAGGCTCCGGGCAGGGTGGTGACGGTTTCCTTGCCGGCGTTGATCAGGTCCGGGTCCTCCTCGCCGGCGATCGGGTACGGCCCGACGCCGAGGATGCCGTTCTCGGACTGCAGGACGACGGTGACGCCGTCGGGGATGTAGTTCGGCACCAGGGTCGGCAGGCCGATGCCGAGGTTCACGTACGAGCCGTCCTCGAGCTCGGAGGCCGCGCGGGCGGCCATCTGCTCACGGGTGAGTGGCATCTCAGGCCTCCGTTTTCTGGACGGTGAGTTTCTCGATCCGCTTCTCGATGTCCTTGCCGACGGCAACGACACGCTGGACGTAGACGCCGGGCAGGTGGATCTCGTCCGGGTCCAGCTCACCAGGCTGGACCAACTCCTCCACCGAGGCGATCGTGACCCGGCCGGCCATCGCGGCCAGCGGGTTGAAGTTTCGCGCGCTGCGGTCGAAGACCAGGTTTCCGTGGGTGTCGCCCTTGAGTGCGTGCACCAGACCGAAGTCGGTGGTGATCGACTCCTCCAGCACGTACTTCGTGCCGTTGATCTCGCGGGTCTCCTTGGCGTCGGAGGCCTTCGCGACCGTGCCGTCGGCGTGGTACTTCTGCGGCAGCCCGCCATCGGCCACCTGCGTGCCGACACCGGCCAACGTGTAGAACGCCGCGATCCCGCAGCCACCGGCCCGCAGCTTCTCGGCCAGCGTGCCCTGCGGAGTCAGCTCGACCTCCAGCTCCCCGGACAGGAACTGACGGGCGAACTCCTTGTTCTCCCCGACGTACGACGAAGTCATCTTGGCGATCCGCTTGTCCGCGAGCAGGATCCCCAGTCCCCAGTCATCGACACCGCAGTTGTTCGACACCACGCTCAGCCCGCTCACGCCCTTGTCGTGCAGAGCGCTGATCAGCTGCATCGGATTGCCGCACAACCCGAAACCCCCGACGGCGAGACTCGCCCCGTCCCCGATGTCCGCCACCGCTTCTCGCGGCGACCCATAAGTCTTGTCCATCAGCTGCTCCGTTGCAGTCGGTCCCGATTAGCTCCCGACTCTAACCAGCCCCGCCCCGCACCGCGATGTGGCTACCACCACAACCGACCCGGGGGATAACCCCCGGTGAGCTAGGCGGAGGCCTCGGAGGCGTTCAGCACCGACAACTCGTGCAGGGCCTCTTGGTGGGCGATGTCCAGGTGCGGGATGGCCAGTACGGCGGACAAGTGGGCGCGGGCGGCTGGGAGGTTGCCCGAGACGCGAGCCGTGCGTGCCAGTCCGACCCGTGCCGCGGCAACGGTCTCCACGAGGTCGGCGTGCTCACCGATGGACAGCGCCCGGCTGAAGTCGGCGTGGGCGTCCTCCAGCTTCCCCAGCCGCCGGTAGAGCTCGGCGCGCTCGCACAGCAGCAGTCCGGTCTCCTCCGCGAGGCACAGGTGCTCAGCGAGCTCCAGCGCCTCCGTGGTGACGTCCAGCGGCTCGTCGACGACGTGACGGAGCGCGTTCAGGGCCAGGAACATGCCCCACCGGTCCTCGAGCATCCGGAACCGGCCCAGCGCCGTACGTAGGGCCTGTGCCGCGTCACCCGGTGTAGCCCTGGTCAGAGCCGGGTAGCCCCGGCACAGCTCGACGGCGGCACGTGTCCACGCGTCACCGCTCTCGTTCCGCTCCAGCACGTCCTCGACCACGTCGGCCGGCTCGAACGGTCCGAACACCAACGACCACAGCAGCACAGTCACGGAGTACCGGAATGGTCCTGTCGTCGTCAGCACGACCTGCTGGGCCAGCTCCACCTGCTCCTGCTCGGCCGACGCGGCGCCGTGGATGACGGCGAGCAGGTACTCCTCGTCCAGCCCGACCGGGACGGTCCGGCCGAGCATGCTGAGCACCCGCTCGGCCGCCGCCGCTGCCTCGTCCTGAAGCCCGTGCGACCACCAGTACGCCGAGTAACGCGCAACGAGCCGGAGGGCGGTCCGCAGGTCGCTCTCACACGCGCGTTCGATCGCGCTGACGACCTGGTCCGCCTCCAGACTGTGTGGATCGCCGGAGCCCCCCAAGTTCACGTACCTGATTGTCTCGCGCCCGTGTTAACGCCGCGTCACGGGGTCAGAAACGAAGGATGCCCCAGCGGTCCGGGAGGTGCATGTCTTCGATGCCCTGCGGGGACCAGACCCAGAACTCGAGCTGCTCGCCCTTCACGTACGCGCCGTCGACCACTTCGTGCGGCCACTCGCAGCGCATCAGGTTCATCCGCCACTCGTCACCCGCGTTGGGCGGCGTAGCCCGACCCTTGTTGTACGACGCTAGGTCGGCCCACGGTACGGCGAGCTCGACCGTCCACGCGGTGTCCGTGTCGGACGGGTCGTTGACCGTACCGTCGACGTGCAGCGCGGTCCGCAGACCGGGCAGGTTCGTCGGGTCGATCGGGACGCCGCCGTCGACGTATGGCTTCGGCAGCGTGAGCTCCCAGATCGTGCCGAGCGGGTTGATCTCGAACTCGTAGTAGTTCAGCCCGTCGCCGTCCGGGTCCAGGAACAGCTCGAAGTTGTTCTCGTGGAAGAGCTTGCTGTTCTTCTCGGTCATCGTCGACCAGACGTGCGGCTCCTCGAGCAGGCCGCCGACGTACAGGTACTGGTCGTCGTACATCAGCTTGGCCCGGGTCCGGAACCGCGGCGCCGGGCCGTCGTGGATCGGGACGAAGTCGGTGGTCCAGGGCACGTCGGCCCAGGCGGGATCGGTCAGGGTGCCGTCGAGGTTCGGCGTGGTGGCGGTCCGCGGGCACTCGTAGACGGGCAGGTCAGACATCGGCACGCTCCAGCAGTCGGGCGACGAGATTGGCGAGCAGGAAGGTGATGGCGGTCAGCGCCGGTACGACGGCGAGGATCCAGGGCGAGTCGAAGTGGCCGGTCAGGAACGCGACCACCAGCGCGACCATGAAGGCGACCCCGAGGAACGGGATCAGGCGCGGATGCGGCATCGCGAGCCGGCTGAGCGCGAGGCCGCCGAGCACCATCGTGACGACCACGATCAGCACCAGCAGCGGTAGCCCGAGGGCACCGCAGTTCGTGGTGTCGCGGAACCGGTCGCAGCTACGTTCACTCAGCCACACCAGCGCGATGGTCGCGAACCCGCAGAGCAGACCGACGACCGCCAGGATCAGCCACGGCGGCAGCGGCGGGGCGTCGTACCGTCCCGCGCGCTCCTGGTCTTCGTCCTCGTCGGCTGCGTCCAGAACGGCTTCCAGATCGTCTGGCATCCGGTCGTCGTCGTTCTGACTCATTCCCGAAGGCTATCTGTTGGCTGCTTCGTAGAGGACGTCGTACAGGACATGACGGTCGAGGAGGTTGCCCTGGGGCTGGAGCCAGGCGGTGAGGTCGGCGGCCGCGGATTGTCCGGCCAGGCAGGTGACGGCCACGTCGGCGGACCCGGCCGTGACGATGCCGCCTTGACCGTCGACCGGCGGTAGTACGACGAGGAAGCCCTGGACCGTGGCGGCTTCCAGGAAGTTCTGCCAGGCGGTGATCGCGGTGCTCAGGGCGGGACTGCCACCGAAGGGCTGTCCGTCGCGTAGGAGTGAGCCGTAGCCGTCGATCGAGTACGTGCCGGGCGGGCCGACGATCGACGCGACCACGGCGACCCGGGAGCCCGCGATCAGCAGGTGATCGATGGTGACGCCGCCGATCCGCGGATTGTGGACCAGTTTCGCGGCCGGCAGCACCGACAGCACACCCTCGAGGATGCGTCCGGTCCGGCGGGTCCGCAGTACGTCCGAAGGCGCGAGCGGCGGCGTCCGCCCGTCGTTGATCAGCGGCTCACCCGGCCGGCCCCAGACGTTGGAGTCGTACGCGGCCTGCTTGTCGATCGCCTGGTCCAGTTCGCGCGCGACCGACCAGCGCCAGGTCGTCAGCCGGACCAGCACGAAGCCGCCGATCGCGACATACAGCACGACCCGCGCGGCGGTGTTCAGCTCCGAGTTGCCGAGCACGAGCGCCGCGACGAACGCGATCGCGACCAGTACCCCGACCCGGCTCAACAGCCGGCCGAACGGTACGCGTGCACGCCAAGGTCGCGGCAGGCCGGCGACGCCCAGGCAGAGCAAGGGGATGCCGTAGAGAAGGTTCTTCGGACTCGTGACGGCGACCGCCAGCACGGGGCCGATGACCACGATCAGCCACGCGACGAGCAGCACGAGCGAGACCACTCGCCACCGCCCGAACCGCGGTACGACGCGCACCGGTCCTTGCGGCTCACTCGGGGCCGGACCAGTCGGTGGAGGATCGGTCCGAGGCGCGTCGGCGCGCGGCGGAGGGTCTCGGGGCGGTGGGTCCCGCGGCGGCGGATCGCGAGGCGGAGGGTCCTGGCGCGGCGGCGTGTACGTCGTGTTCCCGCCGTACCCGGGATCCGGCCGCGGCGGCGTGGTCCGGGTCTGCCCGGCGAGCTCCCGGTCGTACGCGGTGCGCTTCGCCGGATCGCCCAGCGTCGTCCACGCCTCCTGCACGAGCCGGAACAGCGCAGCGTTGCCGCCCTGGTCCGGATGCACCTGGCGGACCAGCTTCCGGTAGGCGCTCTTGATCTCGGCGGTCGTCGCCGTCCGATCGACGTTCAGCACCTCGTAGTGGTTGGAACCGCTCACGCCCCAGCACCTCCGCGACGACTCATAACGCACTCAGGGCCAGCCACCGAAGTGACTGGCCCTGAGTGTTGGTCGGGCTGACAGGATTTGAACCTGCGACCTCTTCGTCCCGAACGAAGCGCGCTACCAAGCTGCGCCACAGCCCGAGGTCGCGAGTAGCTTACATGGGCTCAGCGTCCGGACGAAATCGGATTGATCCGTGGGACGAGGGTGAGCAAAGTCGCCTCCGGCCGGCAGGCGAACCGGACCGGCGCGTACGGCGACGTGCCGAGGCCGGCCGACACGTGCAGGGCGGCCTGACGGCCGTCGTACCCCCAGGTGGACAGGCCTTTCACCCGCGACGTGTCCAGGTCGCAATTGGTCACGAGCGCGCCGTAGAACGGCACCGCCAGCTGACCGCCGTGCGTGTGACCGGCCAGGACCAGGGGATAGCCGTCGCCGACGAACCCGTTCAGGACCCGTTGGTACGGCGCGTGCGTGACGCCGATCGACAGGTCCGCCGTCGGGTCCACCTCGCCCGCAACCTCGTCGTACCGGTCGCGCTTGATGTGCGGGTCGTCGGTGCCGGCGAAGTCGAGGTGCAGGCCGTTGACCTTGAGGGTGGCCTTGGCGTTGTTCAGGTCGGTCCAGCCCGCCCCGGTGAACGCGCGGCGCATCTCCTCGTACGGCAGGTCGGGACCGTGCGGCTTGTGACGCTGCTTGTGGGCGGGCAGCAGGTACTTGCCCGGGTTCTTGAAGTGCGGCTTCCAGTAGTCGTTGGAGCCGAACACGAACACACCCGGCAGATCCAGCAGATCGCCGTACGCACGGAGCAGCGGGCGAACCGAGTCCTCGTGGGAGAGGTTGTCGCCGGTGTTGACGATCATGTCGGGCTCGAGCGCGGCAAGATCGTTGACCCAGCGGATCTTCTTCTCCTGGGTGGGCCACAGGTGCAGGTCGGACAGGTGCAGCACCTTCAGCGGCGCGGTCCCCTCCGGCAGCACCGGCACCGTGACTCTGCGCAGTGTGAACCAGCGCACCTCGATCGCGGCCGAGTAGGCGACGCAGGCAGCACCTACGGCACCCACGACGCCCGTAGTCTTCAGGGCGGTCCTGGCGATACTCATTTCACCAGCCTGCCACAATCATGGTCATGTCCAACTCCGGAATGAAGCAGCGCCTGCACGACGACATGACCGCCGCCCTGAAGGCGCGCGACGAGATTCGCAAGTCGACCCTGCGGATGGCGCTCACCGCGGTCACGAAGGCGGAGGTGGCCGGCAAGGAGGCCCGCGAGCTCAGCGACACCGAGATCATCGACGTCCTCGGCTCCGAGGCGAAGAAGCGCCGCGAGTCGGTCGTCGCGTACCGCGAGGCCGGCCGCGCCGAGCTCGCCGACAAGGAACAGGCCGAGGCGGACATCCTGGCCGAGTACCTGCCCGAGCAGCTCACCGAGGACGAGATCAAGGCCCTCGTCACCGAGACCATCGCCGCCACCGGCGCGGCCGAGCTCGGCCCCCGCGGCATCGGCAAGGTGATGGGCGCCCTCCAGCCCAAGGTCAAGGGCAAGGCCGACGGCGGCATCGTCTCCGCCGAAGTGAAACGCCAGCTAGGCGCCTGAAAAACAAGTGCCCTCGTCCGCTTGGACGAGGGCACTTTCGTTTGTCAGCCGTGGCCGCGTCCGCCGCAGTTGGGGTACTTCGGGTTCCAGGGCGGGCAGTTCGGGTTGATCGTCGTACCCCCGCCCGGCGGTTTGGTCGTGTTCTGCGGAGGCTTCGGCGTGTTCGGCTGACCCTTCTTGCTGCCGTTGGAGACGTAGATCGTCACCAGTGAGCCGTCAGGCGCGCCGTCGCGTTGCCGCGGGTCGGTATAGGCGACGGTACCGGCGGTCTCCTCGGAGTTCACCGTGCCGGAGGCGACCGTGACGTCGAAGCCGGCCTGGCGGAGCTTGTTGGCGGCGTCGTCGGGGTTCATGCCGTTGACGAACGGGAGACTCTTCACGTCGCCGCGCTGGATCTTGTCCGACGGCGCGACGAAGTGCGTGGTCGGGTAGCCCTGCAGAGCGGCCTTCATCGCGGCCTCCCAGATCGGACCGGCGGTGCCTGAACCCGTCGGGTCGTTGATCCCGTGGCCGTTCAGGGTCTGACCCTGCAGCGGCCTGTAGGGCAGCGATGCGTCGGCCACCGTGGCGGCCGCGGCGAGCCTGGTCGAGTAGCCGGCGTACCAGACTGCCTTGGCCTCGTTGATCGTTCCGGTCTTGCCGGCGAGGTCGCTCTTGCCGAACTTCAGCTTGCCGCCGGTGCCGGCCGGCTCCATCACCTGGTGCAGAACCGCGTTGACGCCGTCGGCGACTTCCTGCGACAGCGCCTGCTTGCAGTCCGCCCCGGGGATGCTGACCGACTTGCCTGCCGAGTCCTTGACCGAGGTGACCACCCACGGCTTGCAGTACATGCCGCGTGCGGCGAAGGCGGCGTACGCGCCGGCCAGCTGCAGCGGCGTGACCAGGTCCACGCCCAGCGTCATCGACGGGACCTGCTGAAGCGGCTGGAGCGACTGGGCGTTGTACATCCCCAGGGAGGACGCGATCTTGGCGATCGGGCACAGGCCTACCCGCTGCGAGAGCTGCAGGAAGTAGGTGTTGGTCGACTTCTGCGCCGCCTGGATCATCGTCGGGTCCGCGACGTTCTTGGTCGAGTTCTGCGGGTCGTAAGGGCTGATGATCTTGTAGGGCCCGTTACAGGTGCTGAAGGTCTGGCCGGTCAGGTGCAGCGGGCTGGGCGAGTTGATCTTGTAGGTGAGCGGGATGCCCTTCTGGATCGCGGCCGCGATCGTGAACGCCTTCATCGTCGAGCCGTTCTGGAACCCGCCGTACCCGCCCGCGTAGGTCTTCGGGGCGTTGTAGTTGTACGCCGTTTGCCCGCGCTTGCTGCCGTACTTCCGGCTCTGCGCCATCGCCTTCACCAGGCCGGTCCCGGGCTCGACGATCGTGATCGCCGCGATCGCCTGGTCGGTAGCCTTCGCGTGCGTGTCGATCGAGCGCTGCGCGTCGGCCTGGATCTTCGGGTCGAGCGACGTCCTGATCGTCAGGCCGGCGGTCTTCAGGTAGTTGGCGCGGTCGGTCTTCGTCTTCCCGAACGCCGCGTTGTTCTCGAGCTCGGAAACGACGTACTCGCAGTAGAACGGGTACGGGCCGTTGCCGCAGCCGAGCTTGTTGGAGCGAACCTTGTTGGGGTCGATGACCGGGGTCTTCAGCGCCGAGTTGGCCTGCGCCACCGAGATGACGTGCAGCTCGAGCATCCGCTTGATCACCACGTCGCGACGTTCCTTGGCGCGGTTGGCGTTGTTCGTCGGGTCGTAGCCGGTCGGGTTCTTCACCAGGCCGGCCAGCATCGCGGCCTGCGGGAGGGTGAGCTGGGAGGCGTTCACCGAGAAGTAGTGCTGGGCCGCGGCCTGGATGCCCCAAGCGCCGTCACCGAAGTTGGCGAGGTTGAGGTACTTCTCCAGGATCTCGTTCTTCGAGTACTGCTTCTCGACCGCGATCGCGTACCGCAGCTCGGCGACCTTGCGCTGGTAGGAGTCGGCGGTCGCATCGGCAACCTCCTGGGGCGTTTTCGCCTTCTCGACCAGGCTGATCTTCACGTACTGCTGGGTGATGCTCGAACCGCCCTGCTGCACCGTGCCGGCGGACTGGTTCTGCAGCAGCGCGCGCAGCGTGCCCTTGAGGTCCAGCGCGCCATGCTCGTAGAACCGGTCGTCCTCGATCGCGACGATCGCCTTCTGCATGATCGGCGCGACCGCGCTGAGCTTGACCGGCACCCGGTTCTGCTCGGCCAGCGTGGCGATCACCGAACCGTCCGCGGCCAGGATGGTGCTCTTCTGCTTGAGCGGCACCTCGTCGAACTGCTGCGGCAGGGACTGAAGAGTGTCGGAGGTCTTCTCTGTGGTGAACCCGGCGAGGCCGGCGAACGGGATGGCCAAACCAGCGGCCAACGCCCCCGACAGCACGCTCACCCCTAGAAACAGAACTACCGATTGGACGACTCCCCGGTCGCCCTTCTCCCTGACGCGCATGGTTATAGAGACTACGGGATCGGGCGTTTGGGTTACCGCCTCGACTATGAGGTCCATCACACCTGCTGGACAAGTTCATCCGAAAGGACGAGAGGGCCCGAGCAGATCGCTCGGGCCCTCTTGTTGTACGACGGTTTTACGACGGTCAGGCGGCGTACTGGCGTGCGTCCACCTGGGCCGGCACGAGTGCCAGCTCCAGCACCTCACGGACGTCGCTCACCGGGTGAACGGTCAGCTCCGCGAGCACGGACGCCGGCACATCTTCCAGGTCAGGCTCGTTCCGCTTCGGGATCAGGATCGTGGTCAGCCCGGCCCGGTGGGCGGCGAGCAGCTTCTGCTTCACCCCACCGATCGGGAGGACCCGTCCGGTCAGCGACACCTCACCGGTCATCGCGACCTCCGAACGGACCGGCCGTCCGGACAGCAGCGACGCCAGTGCCGTCGTCATCGTCACACCCGCCGACGGTCCATCCTTCGGGACCGCACCGGCCGGTACGTGGATGTGGGTGTTCCGTTCGGCGAGATCGCCGACCGGCAGACCCAGCTCCGCACCGTGCGACCGCAGGTACGACAGGGCGATCTGCGCCGACTCCTTCATCACGTCACCCAGCTGCCCGGTCAACGTGACTCCGGTCGGACCGGTCTCCTTGTCGGCCAGCGACGCCTCGATGAAGAGCACGTCACCACCCGCACCGGTGACCGCCAGTCCGGTCGCCACACCCGGAAGCGCCGTACGCTCGGCCGACTCCGGAGTGAACTTCGGCGAACCCAGGTACCCCTTCAGGTCCCCGGCGTCGATCGACAGGCTGCCAACGTCTTCGCCCAGTGCGAGCTTCGACGTCACCTTCCGCAGTACGCGGGAGATCGACCGCTCGAGCTGCCGTACGCCGGCCTCTCGCGTGTACTCGCCGGCCAGCAACCGCAGCGCCGAGTCGTCGATGGCCACCTCGTCCGCCGTCAGGCCGGCCCGCTCCAGCTGACGCGGGAGCAGGTGGTCACGGGCGATGACGACCTTCTCGTCCTCGGTGTACCCGTCCAGCTGCACCAGTTCCATCCGGTCCAGCAACGGCGCCGGGATGGAGTCCAGTACGTTCGCCGTGGCCAGGAAGACCACGTCGGACAGGTCCAGCTCGACCTCCAGGTAGTGGTCCCGGAAGGTGTGGTTCTGCGCCGGGTCCAGGACCTCCAGCAGAGCGGCTGTCGGGTCGCCCCGGTAGTCCGCACCCACCTTGTCGATCTCGTCCAGCAGTACGACGGGGTTCATCGAACCCGCCTCGGTGATCGCCCGGACGATCCGGCCCGGCAGCGCACCGACGTACGTACGCCGGTGACCGCGGATCTCGGCCTCGTCCCGAACACCACCCAGCGCGACCCGGACGAACTTCCGTCCCATCGCACGCGCCACGGACTCACCCAGCGAGGTCTTACCCACACCAGGAGGACCGACCAGAGCCAGTACAGCGCCACTGCGACGCCCACCGACCACGCCGAGACCACGGTCCGCGCGGCGACGCCGTACGGCCAGGTACTCGGTGATGCGCTCCTTCACGTCATCCAGTCCGGAGTGGTCCGCGTCCAGCACGGCCCGCGCCTCACGGATGTCGTAGCTGTCCTCGCTCCGCTCGTTCCACGGCAGCTCGAGAACGGTGTCCAGCCAGGTCCGGATCCAGCCGACCTCGGGGGACTGCTCGGAGGTCCGCTCCAGCTTGTCGACCTCGGTCAGCGCGGCCTTGCGGACGTGCTCCGGCAGATCGGCCGCCTCGACGCGAGCCCGGTAGTCCTCTTCCTCGGACTCGGCCTTGCCGTCCAGCTCGGCCAGCTCCTTGCGGATGGCGGCCATCTGCTGGCGCAGCAGGAACTCGCGCTGCTGCTTCTCCATGCCCTCCTGGACGTCCTTCTGGATCGTCTCGGAGACCTCGAGCTCGGCCAGGTGGTCCTTCACCCAGCCGATCAGCTTCTCCAGCCGCTCGGACACGTTCGCGTTCTCGACCAGCCAGGACTTCTGCTCGTTGGTCAGGTACGACGCGTAGCCGGCCAGGTCGGACAGCTCGGAGGGGTCATCCACCTGCTTGATGGAGTCGATCACCTGGTACGCGCCGCGACGCTGCAGCACGGAGGTGGTCAGAGTCTTGTACTCGCGGGCCAGCTCGGCAGAACGGCCGTCGGTGATCTCGTGCATCACCGTCGCGCCCACCCACAGGGCAGCACCCGGACCGGTGGTCCCGGCGCCGATGCGGACCCGCTGGGTCCCGCGGATCACAGCCGCCTGGGCGCCGCCCGGCAGCCGGCCGATCTGCTCGATCTCACCGAGCGTTCCGGCCTTGGCATATTTTCCGTCCAGCCGCGGGACCAGGAGGACCTGGTCCTGACCTGCTGCCTGCGCGGCGTCGATGGCCGCCCGGGCCTCGCTGTCAGCGAGCCGGACCGGCACGACCATCCCGGGCAGGACCACAACGTCGTCCAGCGGCAGAACAGGAAGATTCAACGTATCGGTCACGCTGTCACACCCTTATCCAAAGATTGAGTCTGACAGGCTCAACCATTGGCCCGACCAGGTCATTCCCGAGGCCCTCGGAGTTCGCTGACGGTGAAATCAGGCGGTCAGCAGCTCGGCTATCTGGCGTAGACCGGTCAGGTCGTGCACGTCGTCGGCCAGCGCGGGTACTTCGACGATCCGGATCGAGCGATGACCCCGCCGGAACCGTTCGGCCCGTTTGTGGTCGCCGACGACCTGCTGCATCTTGTCGGCGTGCAACCGCAGTACCGCGGCTGTCAGCGGCGACTTGTCCGCTTCTTCGAGCTTCTCGGCTGCAGCGAGTGACCGCTCCGCCGAAAGCTCAGGTGCCTGCGTTGTCGTCACCCGGTTCAGCACGACGCCGGCCAGCGGCATTCCCTCCGCCCGCAACCGCTCGGCGAAGTACGACGCCTCTCGCAACGCATCGTTCTGCGGCGCGGCCACCACGAGGAACGCGGTGTGCGGCTCCCGCAGCAGCGCGACAGTCTTCTCGGCCCGCTGCCGGAAACCACCGAACAGCGTGTCGAACGCGGCCACGAACGTCTGTACGTCGGTCAGCACCTGAGCGCCCAGCACCTTGTTCAGCACCGACATCGCCATGTTGACCCCGGCCGACATCAGCTTGAACGGCCCACGCGCCGGCGCCAGCAGCAACCGCAGGAAGCGGCCCTCCAGCAACGACGCAAGCCGCTCCGGTGCGTCCAGGAAGTCCAGCGCGGACCGTGACGGCGGAGTGTCGACGACGATCAGGTCCCAGTCGCCGGTCCGCTCGGCCTGCTTGTGCAGCTGCCCGAGCTTCTCCATCGCCATGTACTCCTGCGTACCCGCGAACGACGAGGAAAGCGCTTGATAGAAAGGATTCGCGAGAATCTGCTCAGCCTTCTCCGGCGTCGCATGCTGCAGTACGACGTCATCGAACGTCCGCTTCATGTCGAGCATCATCGCGTCCAGCCGGCCGCCGTTCTTGGCGTTCACCTCGGCCACGGCCCGCGGAGTGTTGTCCAACTCGGTCAGCCCGAGCGACTGCGCCAATCGTCGCGCCGGGTCGATCGTGAGTACGACGACCTTCCGGCCCCGCTCCGCTGCCCGCAGGCCTAGCGCGGCCGCCGTAGTCGTCTTACCGACTCCGCCCGCGCCGCAGGTCACGATGATCCGGGTCTCGGGATCGTCGATCAACGCGTCCAGATCCAGATTCATCGGCGTAGTTCCTCGGCCAGATCGAAGAGAGCGCCGTGGTCGATACCCTCCGGCTGCAGTGCCAGCTCGACGACTTTCTTGCCTAAGGCATCGATTCGGTCGCGGTTCTCGCGTTCCAGCCCGATCCGGATCGCGTGGTCGTGCGCCTCGGTCGCGAGCGTGGCCACCAGGTCGTCGCCGATCGTGATCCCGGCCGCCCGGAGCCCCTTGGTCAGCTCGGCGGTCGGCAGTTTCTCCTTCACCGCAAGGGCAAGCGCGTCGTCGTCGAGCGGGCTGTTGCGGACCATGTTCACCACGATCGACCCGATCCGCAGGTCCAGCGCCTCCAGTTGCTCGACCGCGTCGAGGGTCTCCTGGACCGGCATCTCCTCGAGCAGCGTGACCAGGTGGACCTGGGTCACGTCCGATCGCAGCATGCCCATGATCGCGTCCGCCTGGTTGCGGATCGGTCCGACCTTGGCCAGGCCGGCGACCTCGTGGTTCACGTTCAGGAATCGCCCGATCCGGCCGGTCGGCGGTGCGTCCAGCACGACAGCGTCGTACGCGAGCTTGCCGTGCGCCTTCCGGCGGGTCGCCTCGTAGACCTTGCCGGTGAGCAGTACGTCGCGGAGCCCGGGGGCGATCGTGGTGACGAAGTCGATCGCGCCGACCTTCTCCAGCGCCTTCCCGGCCCGGCCGAGGTGGTAGTACATGTCGAGGTACTCGAGCAGGGCGGCCTCGGCGTCGACGGCGAGCGCGAACACCTCCCCACCGGCAGGCCCCTGCGCGATCCGGCGTTCGACGTACGGGAGCGGAGGTACGTCGAAGAGCTGAGCGAGCCCCTGGCGACCTTCGACCTCGACCAGGAGGATCCGCTTCCCCTCCTCGGCCAGGGCAAGCGCCATCGCGGCCGCAACGGTTGTCTTCCCGGTGCCCCCCTTGCCGGTGACCACGTGCAGTCGCGCCATAGGTCCCAGGGTAGGTGGTGGTCCGCAGGACACCGTTAGAGTCCCCTTCATGAAGAAGTTCGAGTACTTCACCGCACCGCTGCTGGTCCACTCGACCAAGGAGATCCTGGACAACTTCGGCCAGGACGGCTGGGAGCTCGTCCAGGTCGTGCCGGGCATGAACCCGGAGAACCTGGTCGCCTACTTCAAGCGCGAGATCGAGGACAAATGAGCCACCCCGAGGAGAAGCTCGCCGAGCTCGGCCTGAAGCTGCCCGACGTGGCCAAGCCGGTCGCCGCCTACGTCCCGGCCGTCCGGACCGGTGACCTCGTCTACACGTCCGGTCAGCTGCCGCTGCGCGAGGGCACGCTGATCGCCACCGGCAAGGTCGGCGACGCCGTCACGCCCGAGGTTGCCAGCGAGTGTGCGCAGCAGTGCGCGCTGAACGCGCTGGCCGCGGTCAAGGCCGAGATCGGCGACCTGGCGAACGTGAAGCGGATCGTGAAGGCGGTCGCGTTCATCGCGTCGACGCCGGACTTCACCGGTCAGCCGCAGGTCGCGAACGGCGCGTCCGAGCTGTTCGGCCAGGTCTTCGGCGAGGCAGGGCAGCACGCTCGCAGCGCGGTCGGCGTCCCGGTCCTGCCTCTGGACGCCCCGGTCGAGGTCGAACTCATCGTCGAGGTCAACTAACACGACCGGGGCGGTGGGGCGGGAAAGGTATTAGACACAGTGCGTGACCTCAGCTCGGAACTGATGACCGGCCGGATGGCGGAAGTCGCGCTCGAGTACGCCCGCGGCACCCGCGGTCCGACCGAGCCGCGTCCCGCCGCAACGGTCATCCTCCTGCGTGACGTTCCGGCCGGCGGGCCTGAGGTCTATCTCCTGCGGCGCCAGCGGACGATGGCGTTTGCGGCGGGTATGACGGTGTTCCCCGGCGGGCGGGTCGACGCGACGGACTCGAGCGTCGCGGATTCGTGGTCCGGTCCTCCTCCGGCCTGGTTCGCGTCCCGGCTCGGGTGCTCCGTGGAGACCGCGGCGGCGTACGTCGCTGCTGCGGTCCGCGAGACCTTCGAGGAGTCCGGCGTACTGCTGGCCGGACCCTCGCCTGACGCAGTCGTCGACGACACCACCGGCGCCGACTGGGAGGCGGACCGGGTCGCGCTGGAGACGCGTGCGGTCGGGTTCTCCGAGTTCCTGCACCGGCGTGGTCTCGTACTGCGCGCGGACCTGCTCGGACCGTGGGCGCACTGGATCACGCCGGAATTCGAGCCCAAGCGGTACGACACAGCGTTCTTCGTCGCCGCACTCCCGGCCGGGCAGGTCACCCGGGACGTGACGAGCGAGTCCGACCAGGTCACCTGGATCCGCCCGGCGGACGCGGTCGCAGCAGTCGACGCGGGCGAGGTGCTCATGCTGCCCCCGACGTACCTGAGCTGCCGTGAGCTCTCGCAGTACGACGATGTAGCCGCGATGCTGGACGCCGCCGGCGAACGGGAGATCCGGACGATCATGCCCACCGTGCGCGTCGACGGCGACCAGGCCTATCTGGAGACGACATGAGAGTCACCGACTACGCGAGCCTGGTGCTGGCCGCGAACCCCGGCCCGATGACGCTGGACGGCACCAACACCTGGATCCTGAAGGCGCCGGACGGTGAGCGAGCGGTCGTCGTCGACCCGGGCCCGATGCTCGAGGACCACCTGACCGCGGTCCTCGCGGCGGCAGGCAAGGTGGCCGTCGTACTGCTGACCCACAAACACCCGGACCACTCCGAGGGTGCCGTCTGGTTCGCCAACCAGGCCGGCTGCGGCGTACGCGCCGTCGACCCCGCCTTCCGGATCCCGACCGATCACGCCCACGGCCTCGGCGAAGGCGACGTGATCACCGCCGACGGCCTCCGCATCGAGGTCCTGCCGACGCCTGGCCACACGCTCGACTCGGTCTGCTTCTGGCTCCCACAGGACGGCTCGCTGCTCACCGGCGACACCGTCCTCGGCCGCGGTACGTCGGTCGTTGCCTACCCAGACGGTGCCCTAGGCCCCTACCTCGACTCCCTGAACCGCCTGCTGGCCTTCGCCAACTCCCCGGCCGGCGTAACCCGCCTACTCCCCGGCCACGGCCCGGTGATCGACGACCCCGCCGCCGTACTCACCTACTACCTCAACCACCGCGAAGAACGCCTCAACCAGGTCCGCTCAGCCCTCACCGAAGGCCACACCACCCCCGAAGCAATCGTCCAACACGTCTACACCGACGTACCCCAACCCCTCTGGCCCGCCGCCGAACGCTCAGTCCGAGCCCAACTCGACTACCTGAACGGCTAGCGCCCACCCGGCTGACCCACCTGCGCGTTGGGGGTTGCCCATTCGGTTGGAGGGTTGCCCACTCAGATTCTCAATGGGCAACCCTCCAACTGAGGGGATGCCCACCGAGTTGGAGGGTTCGCGCGGGTTATCCACAGGTTGGGGGTTGGCCGCAGCGGGCGGGGCGGCGTACGGCTGATGCTTGGTGGGTGAATCCGAAGTTAAAGCTGCTCGCGGACGGGCAAGGCGGGGTCTACAGCCGTGGTCAGGCCGCGGACAGCGGTTACACGCCGGGCCAGATTCATGACCGGATCCAGGACGGACGCTGGGAGCGGATCCGCTACGGGCAGTACGCCGAGGCAGTGGACCTGAGCCATCTCGCTCCATGGGATCAACAGGGCCTGAAGCACCGTCGGCTCGTCCACGCGGTGCTGAACTCGATGCGGCCCGGCACCGTTGCCGTAAGCCACCAGTCGGCGCTCGCCCTGCACGGCGTACCGCTGTGGGGCGTGGATCTCTCGGAGGTTCACCTCAGCCGTCTCGATCGGCACCGCGGCGGCCGGATCGCCGGTGTGCGCCACCATCGAGGCAAGCTGACAGCCGCGGACCTGGCCCTCGTGGGCCACCTGCCGGTGACGACCGTGCCGCGCGCTCTGTTCGAAATGGCCTGTACGTCGACCTTCGAAGCAGCGGTCGTCAGCGCCGACGCTGTACGTCGCCATCATCCGATCGCCGAGCCTGAGCTGCAACGTTTGCTGGACGTGACGGAGTTCTGGCCGGGGAGTCCGACAGCCAGGTCTGCTCTGGACTTCAGCGATCCGTTGTCGGAGTCCGTTGGTGAGTCACGGCTACGAGTGCTGATGCACACACACGGACTTCCCGCGCCCATGCTCCAAGTGGTGTTCACCGACGCCGACGGGTTCGTCGCCCGGGTCGATTTCTACTTCCCCTCCGAACGGACCGTGGTCGAGTTCGACGGTTTGGGGAAGTACGCCGGCGCGTCGTCGGAAGCGCTGATCCAGGAGAAGCTGCGAGAAGATCGCCTGCGTGCGCTCGGGCTGCAGGTCGTTCGCATCACCTGGGCGGACCTCCAGGACCCCGCCCGCCTGATCGCGACCATCCGCAAGGCCTTCGCCCGCGCCTGAGCCCGGCAGTCGAGCGGTTGCCCATTGAGCTGGAGGGTTGCCCCCTCAGATTCTCAGTGGGCAACCCTCCAACTGAGGGGATGCCCACCGAGTTGGAGGGTTCGCCCAGGTGCGGCGAGGGCTGCCCGGCTCGCGGTGTACGGGGGCTCCGGTGTACGGGGACTCCGGTGTACGGGGACTCCGGTGTACGGGGACTCCGTGTGCAGCGGGCTCGCGGTGTGTAGCGGGCTCGCGGTGTGCGGCGTGGGTCGGGTCTTGAGACCCGGGGTTAGCGGGCTCGGCGTTGGAGGCGGTCTACGTCTAGGAGGACGACCGAGCGGGGTTCTAGGCGGACCCAGCCTCGGGAGGCGAAGTCGGCCAGGGCTTTGTTGACGGTTTCGCGGGAGGCGCCGACGAGTTGGGCCAGCTCTTCCTGGGTGAGGTCGTGGTGGACGTGGACGCCGTCGTCGGCGGTGCGGCCGAAGCGGCTGGCCAGGTCGAGGAGGGCCTTGGCGACGCGGCCCGGTACGTCGGAGAACACCAGGTCGGCCACGACGTCGGAGACCTTGCGGAGCCGGCCGGCCAGCTGCAGCAGCAGGCCGCGGGCCACCGCCGGGCGGCCGTCGAGCCAGCGGAGCAGCTCGTCGTGGGTCAGGGACATCAGCGTGGCGTCGGTGACGGCGGTGACGGTCGCGGACCGCGGTCCCGGGTCGAACAGCGACAGCTCGCCGAACATCTGGCCCGGGCCGAGCACCGCGATCAGGTTCTCCCGGCCGTCGGCCGACGTACGGCCGAGCTTGACCTTGCCCTCGACCACGACGAACAGCCGGTCACCGGAGTCGCCCTCGTGGAACAGCACCTGGCCGCGCCGCAGCCGGCTCTCGGACATCGACGCGGCCAGGGCGTCGGCCGCCTCGTCGTCGAGCTGACTGAACAGCGGTGCCTGTCGGAGCACTGCGGCATCCACTTTGGGCCTCCTAGGACCTTCGACCACGACTACGGACGGGGGATCACCCCACCCGGCGAGAAGAGCGTATCCACCCGCTCGCCCCAAAACCGTAGCCCCTCGGGTGTCGGCACCGCCACGTAGGCCGCTCCCGGCGCGCCGGGACGGTAGTCAGGCGAGGGAGATTTCCGCGGGTTGATCGGCGAGCCAGTTGCCATGGAACCCGTACGGGACGCGGACGGGGAGCTGAATCGTCGCCACCGGCGGTGCGGTCAGATCGGTGGCGTCGAGGATCACCAGATCGCTGGTACCGGAGGCGGCGTCGTAGACATAGGTCATCAGCCAGCCGTCGCCGCCCGGGCGGTTGTCGGCCGGGACGAAGGCGGCCTCGCCCGGCGTACGGCCTGGACCGAACTCGTGCGACGTGACCCCACCGTCGCGCAGGTCGTAGCGGATCACTGCACCGTGAGGTGCGCCTTCAGCGGGCGTCCGGGTGACAGTGGCATGTCCGTGGCGAGTATCCAGCCCGGCCAGCCGGTCGTCGATGCGCGGGAACTCGGCCGCCCGGTCGTGGAGTTGTTGCTCGCGGACGGTGCCGGTCGTCAGGTCGAGGGTCCAGCGCCACAGCGTTGCCTGCTGGGAGTCCGTGCTGTTCTTCCGGAACAGCTCCGGATAGCGCATGACATGCAGGACGATCTGTTGGCGGCCATCGGGCCCGGTCTCGTCGTGGGCGTTGAGGGTGTGGAAGACGTAGCAGGGATCGATCGGGAACCAGCGGACTTCGCCGTACGGGTCGTCGCGCCGCAGTACGCCGAGCCGAGCGCCGTACCCGTCGTTCCAGCTGAACGGCATCCCGCGACCGGACCTGGCGATCTCCAGATCGAAGACCACCGGGAGGCCCATGAAGATGACATGGCCGGCGGAGAGGTTGAAGTCGTGGTTCATCGTGGCGGCCGGAACGTCGATGGGCCGGCTGATCACCAGCTCCCCGGTCGCGTCCGCCTGGTGATAGGTCAGGTACGGCGCGGTCAGGCTGTAGCCGAAGAAGTGCAGCTCGCCGGTCGTCGGGCAGGTCTTCGGGTGGGCGGTCATTGCCGTCCGCAACTTTCCGCCGAAGTCGTACGAACCCACGGTGTCCAGCTCACGGGTGAGCTCGTAGGGGTAGGAGGACTCGACCAGGGCCAGCGTGCGTCCGGCATGCCGGACGACGTGGGTGTTCGCGACACCCGCGGTCAGATCCAGGTTTCCTTCAGTGTCGTTGACCTTGGCGCCGTCGGTGAAGGTCGACGTACGGACCCAGCGGTTGCGGTAGGAGACCGCCCGGCCGCCTTCGATCCGGACGCCGTGGATCATGCCGTCGCCGAAGAACCAGTGGCCCGAGGCGGCGTCGTGCGGATTGGGGCCGTTGCGCAGGTACCAGCCGGTCAGCCCGGGTGGGATCTGGCCGGTCACCGGCAGGTCGTAGGCGGTGAGTTCCTTGTCGACGGGCGCATAGTTGCCGGCCAGATGGGGTGCGGTCTGCATGAGTGGCTCCTCAAGGAGGTTTCAACGGGTCCGGAGCTGGGCGGCCTTGGCCTGGATGTGGGCCACGTAGCGGAGGGTGAAGACCATCGGTACGACGAAGGCCGCGATCTGAACGACCGTCCGAGTGGTCGAGCCGGAGTGCGCGAGAGTGGCGAGAGCGACCGCGGCGACCGCGAAGCTCGCGGTCCAGACGGCGGTGATGATGACGTTGGTGCGGACGAACAGTGGCTGGTCCCAGAACTCGCGGGGCGTGGTCTGCTTGGCGATCCCCAGCGTGAACGGCTTCCGGACAACGAGCGAGACGCCGGCGATGAGGGCGAGCGTGGCCGACGACAGTGCCGCCGTGTAGGGGTGCAGCCCGCTGTCCGGTGTGGTGAACGCGAGGACGGTGATGGCGGCGAAGAAGACGGCGGAGCCGATCTCGATGATCTGGGCGTCGAGCGTGCGGCCGGACCGGGTCTGCACAGCGATCAGTCCGAGGGAGAGGACCAGGGCGATCAACGCGGCCCAGTTCCAGTGTGCCGACGGAATGATCGCGTAGACGATCCACGGGGCGAAGGTCCGCAGGTACGACATGAGGGTTGCTCCCTAGTTGGCGGCCGATCGGAGGTTCCGATCGCGACAGGTCAAAAGTAGAAGGTCCCTACTAGACATGTCAAGAGTGGAAGGTAGAATAGGTGGCATGAGCCTGCGACACGCCCTGCTCGGGCTGCTGGTCGAACACCCGGCCAGTGGCTACGACCTGCTGAAGACCTTCGACACCTCGCTCGCCAACGTCTGGCCGGCCACCCAGAGTCAGCTCTACGGCGAGCTGGCCAAGCTCGCCGACAGTGGCCTGATCGTGGTCTCCGAGCAGGGTCCGCGCGGCCGCAAGGAGTACACGCTGACCGATCCCGGCCTGGCCGAGCTCCGCCGCTGGCTGACCGAGACCGAGCCGCAGCGCACCCGGAGTGACGTCCTGCTCCGGGTCTTCTTCCTCGGCGTCCTCACTCCCCAGCAGGCCCTCGACTACCTCGACGGCCAGGCCGCGCAGGCGGCCGGGCTGCGTGCCGAGTTGAAGAAGCTCGACGACGCGATCGACTGGGACGACGCGGACCTTTCCGTCTACGGCCGGATCGCGCTGGAGTACGGACAGCGTCTCGCCGCGATGCAACAGGAATGGGCCGAATGGGCCCGCACCCAGGTCAAACCCCGCTGAGGGCCGCAGCCGGCGGTGATGAGAATCATTGAACTCCTTGCGGATCAGTGGTTCTGGGCAGGGGCTTTTCGGGGGAGCAGCCAGACCACGCAGCAACTCAGGAGCGTGACTCCTGCGACGACGAGGAGGCTGGTGCTGACGGCATGGGCCTGGCCCGGGCCGAGGGTCTTGAAGTAGACGGTGGTGACGGCGGCCGCGCCGATCGCGTTGGCGAGTTGCTGGACGGCGGCGAGTGAGCCGCTGCCGCTACCGGCCTCGTCCGGGTCGGTGTCGCCCATGGTGACGTCGTAGATCGTCCCGAAGCAGGTGCCCATGCCGAGGCCGATCACGAAGACCGCGGGGACAAGGGCTCCGACGGGAGGACCCTGGACGTGCACCGCGGCGTACAGGCCGGCAGTGCCGAGCAGAGTAATCAGCAGGCCGATGAAAACGAGAGTGCGACCGAGCTTCGCGATCAGCTGGTAGCAGGAGATCGAGGCGATCACGATGCCCGCGGCGATCGGGGCCATCCCGACGGCGGCGGCTCGGAGCGGGGAGTAGCCGAGCCCGTTCTGCAGGAAGAGCGAGATGACGTAAAGCAGTCCGGCGACAGCGGCGAAGAAGACGACGCCGAGTAGCAGGCCGGAGGTGAATCCCCGGTTCTTCAGCAGGGACGGCTTGATGAGCGGATTGGCGGCCGTGGTCTGGCGCCGTGCGAACAGCCCGGCGAAGATCGCCCCGATGGCCAGGAAGGCGATTGGTTCGGCCGTCCAGCCGGTGCCGGAACCTTGGATCAGGCCGTACAGCAGACCGAACATCGCTACCCCGAGCAGGCCGGAGCCGAGCCCGTCGACGGAGACTCTGCGGTCGCCCGGGTCGCGGGGCAGCAGCCGGAAGGCCGCGACGGTCGCGACGCCGCCGAGCACGATGTTGATCAGGAACATCGCGCGCCAGCCGAGGCCGAACAGGTCGGCGTCGATCAGGAATCCGGCGAGGATCGGGCCACCGACCGCGGACAGGCCGAGAGCGGGACCGAAGGCGCTGAAAGCCTTGCCGATCTCCTCGCGGGGGAAGACCGCGCCGAGAATGCCGAAGCCCTGTGGGATCAGCACGGCTCCGAAGGCACCCTGGATCAGCCGGGCGACGATGATCGAGGTGGGGTCGAAGGCGAGACCGCAGGCGACCGAGGCCAGTGTGAAGCCGGTGATGCCGATCAGGAACAGCCGGCGGCGGCCGAACCGATCACCGAGCCTGCCACCGACGACCAGCAGAACGCCGAGGGCGAGGGCATAGCTCGTGCCGAGCCACTGGACCAGCGAGTCGCCACCGCGCAGGTCCCGGGTGATGGTCGGCGCGGCGATATTGGTGATGGTCGAGTCCAGCAGGTCGAGAATCTCGGCCGCGAGGATCACGGCCAGGATCGCCCACCTGCGGCGGACAGCGGTCGGAGCATCGAGCGTGGTCATGGCTGAACCTCTTCCGGACAGGGCATCACGAAGGGACGGCCGTCGCGACTGCGGACGGCCGTTGGCAGGAACGGCTTCAGAGGCTGGGCACCTGGCTCACCAGACCGACTGATGGGCGAACAGCCAGTTCATCCTCGCCAGCTCCGCAGGGCTCCCGCCCTTCTTGAGGATCAGTGGGAGGACCAGGTCCCGGGCCACCCGTCCCACCGGCCCCTGCTTCTTGGTGTTGTTCATGCCGGCACCCCACTTCACGACCCGCTCGACCCGCGACCTGCGTTCCAGTTCGTACGCCGCGAGCGCAGCCGGCACGTCCGCCGCATCTCGCAGGCACCGGGCGAGCGTGACCGCGTCCTCGCAGGCCAAGGAGACTCCTTGTCCCGAGGCGGGCGAGACCGCGTGCGCCGCGTCGCCCACGATCACCATCGGTCCTCGGCTCCAGGTCGGGACGGCCGGGAGGTCGTACTGGTTGCTCAGCTTGAACTCCGCACTCGCTTCGACGATGGCGGCACCGGGGGTGCGATCGACCGCCAGCAGGGCTACCAGCCGCTCACGGAGCCCAGGCGCCCGCAGTTCCCCAGGTGACAGTTCGGCCTTGCTCGGCGGATTGGCGAACCACCAGATCTCGCCGTCCGGGCTGACCGTGTAGCCGAAGAAACAACGCTTGCCCCAGACCATCACGTACGAACCGGGCTCAGCGTCCAGCTCAACTCCCCGGGCGAACCCGCCGGTGTTCCCGAGTCCCGTGTAGCGCGGACCCGGATTGGCCGGATCGATCACCTTTCGGGTCACGGAATGAACGCCGTCTGCTCCCACCAGTACGTCGCCTTCGGCGGTCGTCCCGTCGGCGAACTCGACGACTACCCCACCGCCCGCCACGGGTCGAGCGCCGGTCAGGCGCTTGCCGTGCTCGATCCGGATACCGCGCCGTACGGTCTCCGCGGCCAACCCTCGATACAGGTCGGACCGCCTGATCGTGTGCGTCACCAGTCCGTCGTCGAGGACCGGGCCCATCGCCATCGCACCGAGCTTCTTTCCGGTACCGCTGAAGAAGCTCATCCGGCCGGACGGGAAGCCCGCGTCCAGGACCACCTGGTGCGCGTCGACCACCCGGAGTGCGGCCAGCCCGTTGACGGCGACGCCGAGGTAGATGCCGTGCTCGAGGCCGGCGCTTTCCTGGTAAGCCTCGTAGACAACCGGGTCGAGTCCGGCCTTCTGAGCCGCCAGCGCGACGACTGTGCCGGCCACCCCGGCACCCATGATCAGTACGCGCACTCGGCAGTCTCCGCTCTCGACGATCCCTGCGGAAAGTCTGCGGTCGGAGTGGACTTGGGTACAGATACGTGATCACCTTCTGCACTGTGAAGATCTCATGCGGCCGTTGGGTGACGGACGGCATGAAGGGGGCCTCGTGATCCGCGTTCTGCTGGCCGATGACATGAAGCTCTTCCGGGCCGCGCTCAAGAACCTGCTCGAGAAGCACGACGACTTCGAAGTGGTCGCCGAGGTGTACTGCGGCGACCAGATCGTGCCCATTGCGCTCGAACTGCGGCCGGACGTCGCTGTGATCGACATCGAGATGCCCGGCCAGGACGGACTGGCCGCTGCTGCTGCGCTCCGCGTGCAGTTACCCAGTTGCCGGACGCTGATCCTGACGGCGTTCGGCAGCCCCGCGAACCTGCGCCGGGCGCTGAGTTCCCAGGCCGGCGGTTTCCTCAGCAAGGACGTCTCGCCCGAGGCGCTCGCGGAGGCGATCCGGCAGGTCGCGGCCGGCATCCGGGTGGTGGATCCGAAGGTTGCCGCCGCGGCGCTCACGCTCCCGCCGAACCCGCTGACTCCCCGCGAGGTCGAGGTGCTTCGGTTGGCCGCCGGCGGGGCGGAGGCGAAGCAGATCGCGGTCGACCTGTTCCTCTCGACCGCCACTGTCCGCAACTACCTGAGTTCGATCGCCGCCAAGCTCAACGCGCGCACCCAGGTGGACGCTGTCCGGATCGCCACCGACGCGGGCTGGATCTGACCGAGGAGCTCGGCCGCCGGAATTCTGTGGGCGGGCGCACGTAGGCTGGTCCGCATGCCATCCCCGCGTGTCGCGGAACCGCTCTTGGGAGCCCTCCCGACGGTCTCGCTGAACCTCCCCCGCAAGGCCCCGGTGTTCGCCGAGGAGACCCACACCCAGCTGGTCCGCCGGGCCCGGAAGATGCACAAAGTGCTCACCGACACCTACCCGGACGCCCACTGCGAGCTGGACTTCACCACCCCGCTCGAGTTGCTGGTGGCCACCATCCTGTCGGCCCAGACCACCGACGTCACGGTGAACAAGGTGACTCCTACCCTGTTCGCGAAGTACCCGTCAGCGAGCGCGTACGCCGAGGCCGACCGCGACGAGATGGAAGCGATCCTGAAGCCGACCGGCTTCTTCCGGGCCAAGACCAACAGCGTGATGAAGCTTGGTCAGGCCCTCGTCGACGAGTACGACGGTGTCGTGCCGGGCAAGCTGACCGAGCTGGTGAAGCTCCCGGGCACCGGCCGCAAGACCGCGAACGTCGTCCTCGGTAACGCGTTCGGCGTCCCCGGGATCACCGTCGACACGCACTTCGGCCGTCTGGTCCGCCGGTTCGGCTGGACCGCGGAGGAGGATCCGGTCAAGGTCGAGCACATCATCGGCGACCTGTTCCCGAAGAAGGACTGGACGATGCTGTCGCACCGGCTGATCTTCCACGGCCGCCGTCGCTGCCACGCGAAGAAGCCGGCCTGCGGCGCCTGTCCGATCGCCCAGTGGTGCCCGTCGTTCGGGACCGGCCCGACCGATCCCGAGGTCGCCGCGAAGCTGGTGAAGGTCCCGGCGTGAACCACCCAGCAGGATCGCGTACGACGTCCCGCCACCGGCTACTGGTGTGGGGCGTGGCGCTCGCGGTCCTGCTGACTGCCTGCGGCACCGAGAAACCGGCCGCCGCCCCGTCGGGCAGCCCGAGCTCGGCCGCAGGTGCGGGAAAGCTACCCGACTGTCCGTCCACTCCGTCGAAACCGCCGACGACGGGTGCCCTGCCCGACGTCAGCCTGCGCTGCCTGGGTAGCGGTCCGGACGTCCGGCTCGCCGACCTGCGGGGTCCGCTGGTGATCAACGTCTGGGCGCAGTGGTGCGGTCCGTGCCGCGACGAGGCGCCGTACCTGGCCGCGCTGGCGAAGTCGGGGAAGATCAAGATGCTCGGCATCGACTACGACGACCCGCGGCCGGAGCTGGCGGTGAAGTTCGCGACCGACGAGGGTCTGGCGTATCCGCATGTCGTCGATCAGGACAAGGCGATCCAGCGGGCGTTGAAGGTCGCCGGTCCGCCGCTGACCGCGTTCGTCGACAAGGACGGCGCGGTCGCTTTCGTGCATCGCGGCGTACTCACGTCGCCGCAGCAGCTCAACCAGCTGGTGAAGGACAAGCTGGGGGTGACGCCGTGATGGATGTGGAGATCCCGGCGTGGCTGAAGCCGTTGGCGAAGGCGTCCGACAACGTCGACCCGAATCAGCTGTCCCGATTCCTGCCGCCGGACGATCCCTCGGTCCGGAAGTCCGCCGTACTGATCTTGCTTGCTGATGGCAACGATGGGCCGGAGGTGCTGCTGACCGAGCGGGCCTGGACGTTGCGCAAGCACGCCGGGCAGATGGCGTTCCCCGGTGGCGGCGCCGATCCGGAGGACGGGACCGGTGACGACGGTCTGGTCCGGACCGCATTGCGGGAGGCCGAGGAGGAGACCGGGCTCGACCCGGCCGGCGTCGTACCGTTCGCGATCTGGCCGGCGCTCTGGGTGCCGGTGAGCAACTTCGGTGTGTCGCCGGTGCTGGCCTGGTGGCGGGAGCCGTCACCGGTCGCGGTGGTCGACCCGGCCGAGGTCGCGTCGGTGCACGAGGTGCCGATCAGCGCGCTCGCCGACCCGGCGAACCGGATCAGCTGCCTGCACCCGAGCGGGTTCACCGGCCCGGCGTTCACCATCGGCGACCTCTATATCTGGGGTTTCACCGCCGGTTTGCTGGATAAATTGCTCCTGCTCGGTGGATGGCAGCGCGACTGGGACCCCTCGGTCGTCGTACCGTTGCCCGACCGGCTGGTCGAGGCGGCCTGGCGGAGCGAGGGGCGGCGGCCGGAGGACGTGCGGCGGCTGACCGCCATCGAGCACGACCTCGGCCAGGCGCAAGGTGACAAGTCGGAAGGCACGGAATGAGCTGGCTCGACTGGGCAGTGCTGGGTACTGCGGCATTGGTGGCGATCTCGGGGTACGTCGAGGGCTTCGTGCTCGGGGCCTGCGCCACCGTCGGCCTGCTCGGTGGTGCCGCGATCGGCGTCTGGGGAGTGCCCCGGATCCTGGATCATTTCTCACCGAGCGTGACGGTGTCGTTCGCCGCGCTGGTGCTCGTGGTGGGGCTGGCCGCGCTCGGGCGAATGCTCGGGGCGATGGTCGGCACCAAGGTGCGCAATCGGCTGTCCTGGAAGCCGATCCGGTTCCTGGACGCGCTCGGCGGCGCTGCGCTGGCGGCCGCTTCTGTGCTGATCGTCGCCTGGGTGCTCGGCGTCGCGGTGAGCGGCGCGCGGATCCCGAGCGTGACGTCGGCCGTCCGCGGTTCGCAGGTGCTCGCGAAGGTCGACGACGTCCTGCCGAACAGCGCGGACCGGGCGCTGCAGTCGTTCAACGATGTGGTCAACACCGACCTGTTCCCGCGGTTCCTCGACCCGTTCGTGCCGGAGCGGATCCGCGAGGTCCAGCCGCCGGACAGCGCGATCGCCCGGCAGCAGTCGGTGCGTTTGGCGTACACCCGGATCGCGAAGGTCACCGGGGTCGCCAATTGCTCGCGCGGTCTCGAAGGCAGCGGGTTCGTGTACGCACCGCAGCGCGTGATGACGAATGCGCACGTCGTCGCCGGCGTCAGTTCGCCGCAGGTCGAGCTGAACGGGCAGAAGTACGACGCCAAGGTGGTCGTGTTCGACCCCGAGACCGACATCGCGGTGCTGTACGTGCCGAAGCTGAAACTGGCCCCGCTGACCTTCGACTTCGCCGGTAAGGCGGACGATTCGGCGGTTGTGCTCGGCTACCCGGAGAACGGCCCGTTCGACTCCGAGCCGGCCCGGATCCGCTCCGAGGAACGGCTCCGCGGCCCGGACATCTACGGCGACAAGACGGTCACTCGCGACGCGTTCTCGATCTGGGCCTCGGTCCGCCCCGGCAACTCCGGCGGCCCGCTGCTCTCGCCCAAGGGCACGGTGTACGGCGTTGTCTTCGCGGCCTCCGTCGAGGACAACCGCACCGGCTACGTCCTGACCGCTCAGCAAGTCTCCGACGACGCCCGCGACGGCACCACCGCCACCCAGGATGTCTCCACCCAGTCCTGCACCTGATGCAACATCCCGACGCCGTCGTCGCATTGAGGGAGTGTGACGATGACGACGGAAGCGCTCTCGTTCGACGAGCTCGTGCGGGCGAACGAGCGCCGGCTGCTGAGGCTCGGGCTGATGCTGTCCGGCAGCGCGCACACCGCGGAGGACCTGGTCCAGACCGTCCTCGCCCGGGCTCATCGCAAGTGGGCGCGGATCGTCGAGGTCGAGAGTCCCGAGGCCTATCTGCGGACGATGGTGGTCAACGAGTTCCTCGGCTGGCGCCGGCTGCTGAAGAACCGCGAAGTACCGCTCGCCGAGCCGATCGAGCAGCCGGCCGACGAGGACATCGGCGGCCGCCAGGCGCAACGCGACGCCGCCTGGCGCCTACTCGCCCAACTGCCGCGCAAACAACGCGCTGTCCTGGTCCTGCGGTACTACGAGGACCTCGCCGACAGCGAGATCGCCGAGCTGCTCGGCGTCGCACCTGCCACGGTCCGGTCGAACGCCGCCCGCGCCCTGGCGGCCTTACGAGACACCCTGTCTGCCGAGGAGACCCTGAGATGACCAGGCTGACCGACGACGAGCTCGGCGAGCTCCTCCGCGAAACCTTTACCGGCCAAGAAGAACTGATCGACAAATTGCCCGAGGCAACCAAACGCCGGAGTCGGGTCCCGGTCCTGCTGGCGGCGGCCGCCGTACTCGCGGTCCTCGCCGGAGTCCTGTACGGCGTCCACCGCGTCGGCGCACCGGACCCGGTCGAGCCCGCCGGGACCGCGACCGCACCTGACCACACCGGCCGCGACGCAGAGATCTGGGCGGCCGCCATCGAGACGATCGTCCGGAAGAACGTGCCGAAAAGCGGCTGGACGACGGCGCTTGTGATGGATCTGTCCGACGTCGGGAAGCACCATCTGCGCAAGGGACCGCCGATGTCCCCGCCTCAGCGCCGGCTGATGGCCGCGACTGTGGACCCGACGATCCGGCTCGGGTTCCGCGGTGAGTTCTCGCCGGCCAGTGTGACGTGTCCCAACCATCGAACGGTCGTCCTCCAGGTCAGCGATGTGCTCGAGAAGAGCGGTCACCTGGAGGTGAACGTGGCCATCTTCTACGGCTGCACCCAGACGGACACGGCGAGATACCGAGTCGAGCCCAAGGGCCAGGATTGGGTCGTCACCGCGACGTTGGGTCGGTGGGCGAACTGACGGCGTGCAGCCAGTCCACCACCAGGCTGTTGAAGAGGTCCGGCGCTTCCTCGTGGGGGAAGTGGCCGGCGGGGGTGATGAGTTCGTGGCGGAGGGGGGCCGTGACCAGGCGGGGTGGGGTGGTCGCGGTGGGGGACACGGCCGCGTCCTGGGCTCCGTTGACCTGCAGGACGGGTACGGCGACCGGCGTACGCATCCTCGCTGAGTACTTGCGGCCGTCCGGGCGCAACCGGGATCGGGCGAACCAGCGGTGGTACTCGAGGGCACAGTGCGGCGCCGGCCAGACCTGGAGCGCGGCTCGGTAGCGCCGTGACGCCTCGGCGTCCGGGAAGGTCCCGCCCGGCGCGGCCCAGGCGCGAAGCAAGCGCTCAATGTGGATCCCGTCGTGAGCGAGCAGCCGGCGCTCCGGCAGGATCGGCAACTGGAACCACGCGCTCCGCGTCAACGCCTTCGTCTGCCCGGACCGAGTCAGCAGCAACGGGTGCGGCGCCGACACGGCTGCTAGTCCGCGGACCTGCCGCGGCGCCAATACGGCGGCCGACCAGCCGATGAACCCACCCCATCCGTGCCCGACGATCACTGCGTCCGTCGAACCGAGCGACCGAATCACGCCCGAGACATCGGCCGCCGCCGTGTATGGGTCATAACCACGCGGCGTCTTGTCGCTGGCGCCGTACCCGCGCAGGTCCATCGCCACCGCGCGGTACCCGGCGGCTGCGATCACCGGCAACTGGTGCCGCCAGGCCCACCAGAACTCGGGAAAGCCGTGCAGGAACAGGACGAGTGGGTCGTCCGCCGCGCCACACTCCGCGACGTGGAACCGGGCCCCGTTGGCCGCCACCAGTGAGTGCGACCAGGGGCCGTCGACCAGCAGGTCGACGACACCCGCCGGGCTCAGCGCCGTACGCCCGGCTCAGGCAGCGCCTCGTGATGCTCGTCGCCCCTGCCGAGCGCCTTGAGCGTCTCCTTCGAGGTCTCGATCGTCCGGGTCGGAGCCTTCGCACTCTTCAGCGCCCGCATCCCGATGAACACCAGGATCGCGCCGATCAGCAGGAACGCGCCGGCCACGATCAGGAACGCGATGGCCGGGTGCAGGCCGGCCGCGGTCAGTCCGTACGCCGCGGAGATGCACAGCAAAATGACCGCGAGCAGCGCCAGGAAGCCGGCCGCCGCGAACATCCCGGCTCCGGTCCCGGCCGCGATCGCGGTCTTCTTCAGCTCGGTCTTGGCGAGCTCGACCTCGCTCCGGACCAGGCTGGACAGTTCCTTGCTGGCATTCGCGACGAGCTGGCCGACCGTGGGCTCGTCCCCGTTCTGCCCCATCGACATCGCAACTCCTTCCGTCCGCTCTGACACTACCGTCCGTACCGGCGGGTCAATCGGTGTACGCGCGGTTTCGGCGAGCCAGCAGGAGTGCGGCGATCAACGCGGCGAGCACCGAGGCGACCAGGACCGCCGCCTTCGCGCGCTCGACCTGGGCCTCGTCCGACCCGAACGCGAGCTGCGCGATCAGCAGTGCGACGGTGAATCCGATGCCGGCCAGCACGGACACCGCGCCGACGTCCCGCCAGGCCAGATCGGAGTTCAACTCGGCCCGGGTAAAGCGCGCGGTCAGCCACGATCCACCGAACACGCCGACGGACTTGCCGAGCAGTAGTCCGGCCGCGATGCCGATCGCGACCGGATCCGTCAGCATCTGACGGATAGCGCTCCCGCTCAGCGTCACCCCGGCGGCGAACAACGCGAACACGGGTACGGCGACACCCGCCGACCACGGCCGCAACCGGTGCTCGATCCGCTCGGCCGGAGCATGGTCCTCACCTGGATCCGCGACCACCCGGGTGACCAGCCCGAGGGCGACACCGGCGATCGTCGCGTGGATCCCCGACTCGTGCATGAACCACCACGCACCGATCGCGATCGGCACGTAGAGGAACGGCGTACGTACACGCAGCCGCTGCAGCACGTACCAGGCGGCGATCAGGGCGATCGCGGCGAGCAGATAGAGCAGGTTGAACCCGTGCGAGAAGAACACCGCGATGACCAGGATCGCGCCGAAGTCGTCGACCACCGCGAGCGTCAGCAGGAACGCCCGCAGCGCGCTCGGCAGCGACGACCCGACGATCGCGAGTACGGCGAGCGCGAACGCGATGTCCGTCGCGGTCGGCACCGCCCAGCCGCGCGGCCTCCCGTCGTCGGTCGCCAGGTTGGTGATCAGGTAGATGATTGCCGGGAGCACCATTCCGGCGATCGCGGCGACCACCGGTACGACTGCTTCGTTGAGCTTCGACAGCGTGCCGACGACCAGCTCCCGCTTCAGCTCGACACCGGCCAGGTAGAAGAACAGCGCCAGCGCGCCGTCCGAGGCCCAGGCCTCGACGCTCAGCGGGCCGAGCGACGCCTCACGCAGGTGGTGGTACGCGTCCTGCCACGGCGAGTTCGCCCAGACCAGCGCGACGACGGTGGCCGCGAGCAACAACAGACCGCCGGTCGTCTCCGCCCGCAGCGTGTCGGCGAGGAACGCCCGTTCGCGCCCGAGGATGCGGGGGAACGCGCGCTTCTTCTGCCGAATCCGAGGGTGCTGGCTCATGTCGGCCCTTCGTTTCGGGGTCGGTCGGACGGACGCCGACCAGACTTCCCGGCACACCCAGTAGCGGATTCTACCTGGTGATCGCTGCGGCGAGGCCTTCGAAATCGGGTACGACGAGGTCCGGCGCGAGGAATGCCTTCGGATACGGCGTGTTCCGCCGATCGATGTAGAACCCCTGCAGTCCGGCCCGGCGGGCACCGTCGATGTCCCACGGATGGACCGCGGCCAGCCCCATCCGATCGACGGGCACTCCGCACACCTCAGCGGCGTACCGGTAGGCGTCGGGGTGCGGCTTCCAGCGCTGCGGCGTCGACACATCGAGCCGGTTCTCGAGGAACGGCATGATCCCTGCGTCGGTGAAGACCTTCTCGGACATCGCTACCGAGCCGTTGGTCAGCGTGACGATGCGCACGCCGGCCTCATGGACGCGCCGGAGCCCTGGTTCGACATCGGGATGCAGGGACAGTCGGGTGAACCCGGACAGCACGGTCGCGATCTTCTCGTCGCTCGGCTCGATCCCGGCGGCGACGAGTTGCGCCTCCAGGAGTTCGCGCGCCAGTTCGCGGAAATCGGCGTACGCACCGGCCGCGGTCAGCGCCAGCCCGTCCCGCAGCGTCGCCGCGAACCACGCATCGAGGCTGTGCCGAGGCAGTCCCACCGCCTCGAAATCGTCCCGCAGAGACTCCATGTCCGTGAGCGTCTCGTTGACGTCGAGCAGCAGTACGTCGATCATCACGACTCCTCATATCTTGGATCAGTCGTTCCAAGATATGATGCTGGGTATGCCGGATGTCAAACACTTCGACGAGGCCGAGGCACTCGCCACCGTCGAGCAGTTGTTCTGGCGCCGCGGGAGTGCGGCGACCGGGATCCAGGACGTGGTCGCGGCGACCGGGCTGAGCCGGTCGAGCCTCTACAACGCGTTCGGCGGCAAGGACGACCTGTATGCGGCGGCGGCCCGGCGGTACCTCGAGCACCGGTCCCGGCCGATGTTCGACCAGTTGGCCGCGGACGGGCGGGGGATGGCGGCGGTGGCCGCGTTCTTCGACCGGTTGCTGCGGCTGCGGTTGTCGGGCGAGTACGCCGGCTGGGGTTGCATGATGTCGAACGCGAACGCCGAGAACCCGCCGGACGCCGTACGGGCGGTCCTCGCCGAGCATCACGCCGTACTGCGGGATTCATTGGCCGCCGCGCTGAAGGTTGCTCAGAGCAACGAGGAGCTGCGTTCCGGGGTCGAGGTCGAGGGTGCGGCGGAGATGCTGACCCTGCTCGCGTACGCGGTGAACCTGCGCTCGCGGTCGGGCGCGACGCGGGCGCAGTTGCGGTCCGCGATCACCGCGGCACTGGCTGCGCTGGCTAGCTGATCCAGACTCGCGGATCCGGTCCCTTCGGGACGATGCCGGTCGGGTTGATGTTGTCGTGCGTGACGTAGTAGTGCCGCTTGATCTGGTCGAAGTCGACCGTGTCGCCGAATCCCGGGAGCTGGTACAGCCGGCGCGCGTACGCCCAGAGGTTGGGGAACTCGGTCAGCTTCTGCCGGTTGGCCTTGAAGTGCCCGTGGTACACCGCGTCGAAGCGGACCAGCGTCGTGAACAGCCGGATGTCCACCTCACGAAGCGTGTCGCCGAGCAGGTACTCACGGTCTGCGAGGCGCTCCTCGAGTACGTCGAGCCTCGCGAACAGGGCGTCGTACGCCTCCTCGTAGGCCTCCTGGCTGGTCGCGAAGCCGCAGCGGTAGACGCCGTTGTTCACGTCGCGGTAGATCTCGTCGATCAGTTGGTCCATCTCGGCGCGGTCGGCCGGGATCAACTGCGGTGCGCCGGGCTTGTGGAAGTCGGTCCACTCGGTGGAGAGGTCGAGCGTGATCTGCGGGTAGTCGTTGGTGACCACCTCGCCGGTCAGCGTGTCGACGATCGCGGGCACGGTCACGCGTCCGTCGTACGCCGGATCGGTGCGCAGGTACGCCTCGGAGAGGAAGCTGATGCCGAGCACCGGATCGCGGCCGTCCGGGTCGAGGGTGAACCGCCAGCCGCGCTCGTCGCGGATCGGGTCGACGATCGCCAGGCTGATCGCGTCCTCCAGACCGAGCAGCCGGCGCACGATGACGGACCGGTGCGCCCACGGGCAGGCCAGGCTCACCACCAGCCGGTACCGCCCCGGCTCGACCGGCCAACGGCCCTGGTCGTCCGGACCCTCGCCGGGCGCCGAACTCGAGTCCCGGCTGATCCGGCCGGTGAATCGGTTGCCCTGCCGCTTCCACTCGCCGGCCGTCGACGTCTCCTGCACGAACTGTCCGGGGGTCATAACGATAAAACTACCTCCGCTGACAATTGGCTGAGCCTGTGGATCGTCACTGGCCGTAAGGCGGCAACGGACGTTACAGTCGGGCTGACAAGGTCGTTCGTGACGATGCGGTCGCGGGCGCCTTGCGCGGTAAGAAACACCGCGGCCCGCGTTCCCCGGCAACCGGTTTGCCGGGCAGATTCCCAGGGATACTGACCTCATGGCCCGCCCACGGAACAACCCAGGCGACCTCGCCGAGCTCCCCACCGAGCTGCGGACGGATCGTCCGAAGGGTGACCAGATTCGCGAGATTCTGGAGAACCTCACCCGCTCGCTGGCCGTCGGCACCGTGCTGCCGTCCGAGCGCGTCCTCGCCGAGCGCTTCGGCGTGGCGCGGATGACGGTGCGTCAGGAAGTGGACCGGGTCGTGGCCGAGGGCCTGGCCAACCGGCGCCCGGGCGGCGGCACCTTCGTCGCCGAGCCGCGCCCGTCCCGGATGCTGGCGTCGTCGTTCAGCCAGGACATGATCAACCGCGGCATCCACCCCGGCGCCAAGGTGCTCGAGCACCGCGTCGGCGCCGCCGACGAGGACCTCGCCCGCGAGCTCGAGGAACCGATCGGCACCCCCGTCCTGCACCTGGTCCGCCTCCGCACCGCCGACGGCGACCCGATGGCGATCGAACGCACCACCCTCTCCCTGCAGCGCTACCCCGGCCTCGACGAGATCGACTTCGCCGAGAAGTCGCTGTACGCCGAGCTCTCCACCCGGTACGGCGTAACCCTGGGCATGGTCTCCGCCTCCATCGTCGCCGCCCCACCCGAGCCCGGCGACGCCGAACTCCTCGAGATCGACAAGTCCACCCCCTGCCTGATCATCACCTCGGCCCCTCGAACGGCCGCCGACCAGGTGATCGAATTCGGCCGCTCCATCTACCGCTCAGACCGCTACGACATAACCGTCGCCTACCGCGCCACCTGAGCGTTTGCTGGGGCTACACGTTCAGGCTGCGTAGGACGTTGGGGGTTTGGCCTCGGTCTGAGAGGCGGGTGACGACTTCTACGGTGAGGGCTTGGAGGAGCATGGCGCCGATCATGGTGGAGGTGGCGCCGGTGGGTTCGGGGGTGTTGGGGACGGTGATCATGGCGTCGCCGGGTACGCCGCAGTTGTCGATGACGACGTCTGCCGTTTCGAAGAGGCGTTGGCCGCTGGGGGCGCGGGATGTGGTCGACGAAGAGTGCGCCATCGACGTCAGAGCGATCACCTGCGCGCCCCGTTCGCGGGCGCCGAGGGCGAACTCGACGGGTACGGCGTTCCGGCCGGAGTTCGATGCGATCAGTACGACATCGCCGGACTCCAGCTGATTGATCTCCAGCAGGACCGAGGCCAGTCCGGGGAGCCGCTCGAGGAGCGAGCTCTTTTGCAAGCCCTCGTGGAGCATGAGTCCTGGTTCGAGGATCGCGCGTACGTCGGCCAGTCCGCCGGCGCGCCCGTACACCTCCTCGGCCAGCGCGTGGCTGTGTCCGGTCCCGAACACCCAGAACCGCTTCCCGCCGGCGAGCGCATCCGCGACCAACCCCGCCGCCACCCGGATCGCTCCCAGTTGCGTCTCGGCCGCCTGGTGCGCGACTGCCAACGCCTTCCCCAAGTACTCCTCAGCCCCAGCCATGCCAGAAACCTATCGCCCGGCCGCCGTACGCCGCGAGACACCCATCTAGACCACTACCCCTGACATGCACGGGATCGCTTTGCGGAACATTTCTGCCAGCAGGTGCGAATTTGTTTCCGCAAAGAGCGCCTAGGCGACCACTCCGATCGCCGCGCGATGGTGGGCCGGGTGGTCTACCTCGTCGACGAGGGCGATCGCGAGGTCGGCGTACGAAATCACCTCATGAGCATCCGCCGGCGCGACCCGGTACGTACCTTTCCGGGCGGGATCGGCGTGATCGAAGTCCCCGGTCGGCGCGATCGAGACCCAGTCGAGCGACGAGGCCGCGAATACCTCCAGCGCCGCTTGATGCGCCAGGAAGAACGACCGGTACTCCGACGGATAGCCCTCGGTGTCCATCAGCAAGGTCCCATCGGCGGTCGGCAGGATCGATGCCAGTCCGACCCACACCAGCCGGTTCACGCCGGCCTTCGACAAGCCGTCGACCAGCGCCCGCGCCGCCGCCGGGAAGAACACGGCCGGGTCGGTCCCGCCGTCGTACACCGCCGCGACCACCGCGTCCTGACCGCTCGCCAGCTCGGCGATCCGATCCGCATCAGTCACGTCCCCGACGACCAACTCGCCGCCCGCCGTACGTGCGACCTGGATGACCTCGTGACCGCGAGTCAGTGCTTCCGACACCGCCGCGCGGCCGGCTCGGCCGTGGGCTCCGATTATCAGGATCTTGCTCACTGCAACCTCCTTGGAATGGGTATGGCGACGGTAGGAGGGAGCGTGGTTACCGATTGGATACCGTGGTGGGTATGGAGGCGCTCCGAGCGGATATGTTCGAGGAGATCTGCCCGTCGTCGCTGCTGCCGTTCCGGATCGGCGGCGACAAGTGGGCGGGCATGGTGCTGCGCTGTCTGGAGGACGGTCCACGCCGGTACTCCGAGTTGCGGGTGCCGCTGGCCCGGATCAGTCCGAAGATGCTGACCCAGTCGCTGCGGTCGCTGGAGCGAGACGGGTTCATCCGGCGGACGGAGTACGCCGAGCCGGTACGGCGGGTCACGTACGAGCTGACCGGCCTCGGCCGCAGCCTGCTCGAACCGCTGCGGACATTCTGCAGCTGGGCCGAGGAGCACTGGGACGAGCTCCTGGATGCGCGCGAATCGTAGGTCGCACCAACGTTGCTGTCGGCGACAGAACCGGCGACGAGGACCCGTGACCGCTTAGACTGCGCGAGTGGACGAGCAGACACCGACCGCCCTGACTCAGTTGCCGAGCTGGTTGCTGACCCAGAGCGCGGCCCAGGCGCAACGAATCGTCACCGAGCGGTTCGCCGCCGGAGGTGCGCGTACGTACCACTTCCGGTTGCTGGCGACGCTGGTCGAGTTCGGGCCGGCCAGTCAGGCGGCACTCGGGCGGCGCAGCTCCATCGACCGGAGCGATGTGGTTGCCGCGCTCAACGAACTGGAGAGCGACGGGTACGTCGAACGGAGCCCGGACCCGGCCGATGCCCGCCGCAACATCATCACGATCACGACCGCCGGGAAGCGGCAGCACAAGCGGCTGACGAACCTGGTCGGCAAGGCGCAGGAGGAGATCTTCGCGCCGCTGTCGGCTACGGACCGTGCCCGCCTGGCGACGATCCTCGGCAAGCTACTGACCTACCACCAGGAGCAGTAGACCGGGCCAGAGCTGTAGGCCGGGTCGGAACAGTAGGCCGGGTCAGATCGGCAGCTGGGCGCGGGCGGCCCGCTGGGTACGGCGGACGCGCAGTTCGCGGGCGTGGACGCGGCGGCGGGCGGCCCGGGAGATCTTCCGGCCTTCTTCGGCCAGTGGCGTCGGCGTCTGGGCGGTCGGCTGCATCGGGTTCACATGAGGTCCGATGCACGGTCCACACGGATGGTTCCGTCGTACGACGGATTGTCTGTCCGCCGGACCCGGAATCCGCCCTGTTCGGCGCAGATTCGAAACGACTCGGCGATACCCCGGTTCCGTGGCAGGGTGAGCGTTGGTAGAAAGGTAGCCGGGCGCTCCAGCGCGCCGAAGCCAGCGATGAGGAGTCGTCGACGTGACGAATGCAGAGCCACCCCAGGCCGGAGCCCAGCCAGAGTCAGAGTCAGGGGCCCAGTCAGAGGCACTGTCGAACCTGATGCACGAGGAGCGCCGATTCGATCCGCCCGCCGAGCTCGCGGCGAACGCGAACCTCAAGGCCGACGCCTACGACCGCGCCGCGGCCGACTTCGAGGGGTTCTGGGCCGAGCAGGCGAAGCGGCTGACCTGGGCCGTCGAGCCGACCGAGACGCTCGACTGGAGCAATGCCCCGTTCGCCAAGTGGTACGCCGACGGCAAGCTGAACGCGGCGTACAACTGTGTGGACCGGCACGTCGAGAACGGTCTCGGCGACAAGGTCGCGTACTACTTCGAGGGTGAGCCCGGCGACACCCGCGAGATCACGTACGCCCAGCTCAAGGACGAGGTCAGCAAGGCCGCCAACGCGCTGCTCGAGCTGAACGTCAAGCCCGGTGACATCGTCGCGATCTACATGCCGATGATCCCCGAGACCGTGGTCGCGATGCTCGCCTGCGCCCGGATCGGTGCCCCGCACACGGTGATCTTCGGCGGCTTCTCGGCCGAGGCGCTGAAGGACCGGATCCTGGACTGCGACGCCCGCGTCGTGATCACCTCCGACGGCGGTTACCGCCGCGGTGCGCCGGCCGCGCTGAAGCCGGCTGTGGACGCCGCGCTGGTGGACTGCCCCGACGTGCGCAACGTGCTCGTCGTGAAGCGCACCGGCCAGGAGACCGAGATGGCCGACGGCCGCGACCTCTGGTGGGAGGACTTCGTCGGCAAGCAGTCGACCGAGCACACGCCGGAGGCGTTCGACGCCGAGCACCCGCTGTACGTGATGTACACGTCGGGCAGCACGGGCAAGCCGAAGGGCATCCTGCACACCACCGGCGGCTATCTCGTCGGTACGTCGTACACGCAGTGGGGCGTCTTCGACCTCAAGCCGGACACCGACGTCTACTGGACCGCCGCCGACATCGGCTGGGTCACCGGACACAGCTACATCGTGTACGGCGCCCTTGCGAACGCGACCACCTCGGTCCTGTACGAAGGCACTCCGGACACCCCGCACCAGGGTCGCTGGTGGGAGATCGTGCAGAAGTACAAGGTGTCGATCCTGTACTGCGCGCCGACCGCGATCCGCACGTTCATGAAGTGGGGTAAGGAGATCCCGGAGAAGTTCGACCTGTCGACGCTCCGGGTGATCGGGTCGGTCGGCGAGCCGATCAACCCGGAGGCCTACATCTGGTACCGGGAGAACATCGGCGGGAACAAGGCGCCGGTCGTCGACACCTGGTGGCAGACCGAGACCGGCATGCACATGATCTCGCCGCTGCCGGGCGTGACGTCCGGCAAGCCGGGTGCCGCGATGAAGGCGATCCCGGGTGTCAGCGTGGATGTCGTCGACGACGCGGGCAAGTCGGTGCCGGACGGCTCCGGCGGTTACCTGGTGATCACCAAGCCCTGGCCGGCGATGCTGCGCACGCTGTGGGGTGACGACCAGCGCTTCAAGGACACGTACTGGTCGCGCTGGCCGGGCGTGTACTTCGCGGGCGACGGTGCCAAGAAGGACGAGGACGGCGACATCTGGCTGCTCGGCCGGGTCGACGACGTGATGAACGTGTCGGGTCACCGGTTGTCGACGACCGAGATCGAGTCCGCGCTGGTGTCGCACCCGAAGGTGGCCGAGGCCGCTGTCGTCGGCGCCTCCGACCCGACCACCGGGCAGGCGATCGCGGCGTTCGTGATCCTGCGGTCCGAGGCCGGCGACGGCGGACCGGACGTCGTACAGGAGCTTCGCAACCACGTCGCGAAGGAGATCGGCCCGATCGCGAAGCCGCGCCAGATCATGGTCGTCTCGGAGCTCCCGAAAACCCGGTCGGGCAAGATCATGCGCCGCCTCCTCCGGGACGTCGCCGAGAACCGCGAGGTCGGTGATGTCACCACCCTCGCCGACTCCACCGTGATGGATCTGATCAAGACCAACCTGGAAGCAGGCAAGTCCGAGGACTGACCCGCGTCCTGAACAGAAGGCCTCCGGAGGTGTGCTCCGGGGGCCTTCTGCTGTTCCGGGCGGAAACTGCACAGAAGTCTTTGCAAACAGCTCTTTGCAAAGATATGTTGTGGTTATGGCTTCGTCCGCGATCACTCCGTCCGCCGGTGGGCTCCGCGCGCTGTCGCACCCGACCCGGCTGAAAATGCTGATGCTGCTCCGGCTCGAGGGGCCGGCGACGGCGACCCAGTTGGCGCAGCAGCTCAAGCTCAACACCGGTGCTGCGTCGTACCACCTGCGGCAGTTGGCCGAGCACGGCTTCATCGCCGAGGACACCGAGCGGGGCGACGCCCGGGACCGTTGGTGGAAGGCGGCGCACGAGAGCACTCGGGCCGATCTCAGGTCCCGTACGACCGAGGAGGAGGCGGAGAGCGCCGAGGCTTACCTGCATACCGTCGCGCTGCTGTACACCGAGACGCTGATGCAGCACGTCGAGGAACGCCGGTACCTCCCCGAGCAGTGGCAGGACGCGAGCACGATCAGCGACTGGCACCTGCGGCTGACGCCGAAGCGCGCCGAGCAGCTGACCGACGCGCTGGCGAAGGTGATCGAAGACTGGCACGAGGAAGGCGACGACGGCGAGGACACAGCCGGCAGTGGCTATTTCGTGGTCAACCTGAACGCGTTCCCACGCCCGGGCACCGTCGTCCTCGAGGGAGAGGACGAATGAGCACCCCGGACACCCGCCTCGCCGATCAGCCCGCCGGACAGTCGGGCGCCGGGCGGCGGGTCCCGCTCTACGGTTGGCTGACTGCGCAGGCGATCTCGCTGCTCGGCACTCGGGTTTCGATGATCGCGATTCCGTGGCTGGTGCTGACCACCACCGGATCCCCGACGCGGACCGGACTCGTCGCGTTCGCCGAGATCACCCCGATGGTGCTGCTGAAGGCGTTCGGCGGGCCGTTGGTCGACCGGGTCGGGCCGCGCCGGATGGCGATCACCGCTGACATGCTTTCGTTCCTCGTCGTCGGGCTCATCCCGCTGCTGCATCACACGGGTGCACTCACGTTCCCGATCCTGCTCGTCCTGGTCGCGGCCGCCGGCGCACTTCGTGGTCCGGGTGACGCGGCAACCACGGCTCTGATCCCGGCCCTCGTCGAGCGGGCCGACGTACCGTACGAGCGGGCGACCGGCCTCTCCTCAGCTATCGAACGCGGCGCGACAATGATCGGCGCTGCCATCGCGGGCGGCCTGGTCGCCACCGTCGGCGCCGCGAACGCCGTCGCCGTCGACGCGGTCTCGTTCGCAGTGTGCGCCGTCGTACTCGTCTTCACGACACGCAGCCTGACGGACCAAGTCCGCGGCCTGACGGACCAGGTCCGCAGCCGGCCGGAGGCGGTCGAGCCAGTCGCCGCCGAGTCGTTCGACGCGGTCGAGGCGGTCGCCGCCGGACCGCGGTCGCCCGACGGTGAGCGCTCGTCGTATGTTGCGGAGTTGCGGGATGGGTGGCGGTTCCTTCGTGGTGACGCCGTACTGATGAGCTTGTGCGTGATGGTGGCTGTGACCAACCTGCTCGACATGGCGTGGTCCGGGGTTCTGCTGCCGGTCTGGGCGCGTGACTCCGGCGCGGGGGTTGGCGCGGTCGGCTTGGTCTTCGCGGTCTGGGGCGGCGCGTCGATGCTCGGCTCGGTCGTGGCTGCGGCGTACGGGACCCGCCTGCCACGGTTCGCGACGTACCTGGTCGCCTTCCTGATCACCGGTCTGCCGAGATTCATCCTGTTCGCGGTGGGCGCCCCGGTGTGGGCGATCCTCGCGATGTGCGTGATCGGCGGAGTCTCGTCCGGCTTCCTGAACCCCGTGCTGGGCGCCGTGCAGTTCGAGCGCATCCCGCGCGCGATGGTCGGCCGCGTCACGGCTCTGACGAGCTCCCTGGCCTGGTCACTGATGCCACTGGGCGCGGTCCTGGGTGGCGTGCTGGTCAGCGGCATCGGCCTGGCCCCGGCGCACCTGGTAGTCGGCTTCGCCTACTTCGCCGCAACCATGGCCCCGGCCCTCATCCCCAGCTTCCGCGGCATGAACCGCCAAACCCGCACCCCCGAATCAGTACCCGCCTAGTCGAGGAACGACGGCAGTGACTCGAGGGTCGTGACGCCGGCCGGCGGGAACTCGTACTGCGGACCGATCGGTCCTTCCTCGGCCCTGCGGAGATAGCGGTTGATGAATTGCTGGGTGTTATCAAGGACGGTCGCGCACTGAGCAGGCGTCAACTGTCCGTCGCGGACCGCGTCGGCCAGCTCGTCCAGATCCAAGAGTTGATAGCGATCCACCGCAGGCGGGATCAGGAAGTCGACGTACACGTCATGGACGACGAGGCCCGCGTCGGTGTGCTCGATCTCGACCAGGTCGACGTACCACCAACCTTCGATCGCACCCTCGAAGACCGCGGGCTTGGTCAGCTGGACACCCTCGTCGAGCAGCAGGTAACTGCGATCAACGGTCGGCCGCCCGGCCACCTGGTACCTCGGCAGAATCCGCACGTCATAAGCGACAACCTCCCCGATCTGCCGTCCGGGACACCACTGCCCACTGCGGTGAAGTACCTGAACTTTCTCGGTGGCGGCCATGCCCGCAGGTTATAAGGTCGTGCACCCGGCGGGGGCTTACCTTCGTACCCATGACGGCTGTGCTTGCGATCATTCATGCCGGGCTGGCCGCTGCGTGGGTTGGCGGGATGGCCTACTCGTTGTTCGTGGTTCAGCCCAAGTTGAAGCGGTACTTCGGGGCGGATCAGGATGGTCGCGAGCAGCTGACCGCAGTGATTGCCTCAGGCAACCGGTGGAAGGTGATCGGGCTGATCGGCGCGATCGCGGTCACCGGCTTGGCGATGCTGGCGATCGACAGCGATCACTGGTGGATCCATGCGGTCAAAGGTGTTCTGTTGCTGATCGCGAGCGGCATCTTCTGGTACGTCTCCTGGCGGCACTGGCCGCAGCGGGTCTTCGCGACCGCGGCCGAACTCCCGGCGCTTCAGCGCAGGTTGATCATCCTCGCCACGACGATGCTCGGTCTCGCCGGACTGGCGTTCGCGCTCGGCGTTGTCGCCGTACACCTCTGAGCTTGAGAGGTTGCTCACGGAAGCGAGCGCTTGTGTCACTCTCCGCGAGAAATACATTGGAGTGGAATGTATCTCGGGAGAGGAGACCGTATGTGTGGCATCACCGGGTGGGTGGCCTACCGGCATGACCTCGACGAGGAGCGCGAGGTCGTCGATGCGATGACCGAGACGATGTCCTGCCGCGGACCGGATGCGAGAGGGACCTGGTACGCGCGGCACGTCGCGCTCGGGCATCGCAGACTCGCGGTCATCGACCTTCCGGGCGGCGAGCAGCCGATGACGACCGAGGTCGAGCACGACGGGCGGACGGTCACCCTCGGGATGGTCTACAGCGGTGAGGTCTACAACTACACCGAGCTGCGTGATGAGCTTCGCCGCCGCGGGCATTCGTTCACGACCGACTCGGACACCGAGGTCGTACTGCGCGCGTATCTCGAGTGGGGTACGGCGTTCGCCGAACGGCTGAACGGGATGTACGCGCTGGCCATCTGGGACCCGCGGACCGAGACCCTGGTGATGGTCCGCGACCGGATGGGCATCAAGCCGTTCTTCTACTACCCGACCGCGGACGGGGTGCTGTTCGGCTCAGAACCGAAGGCGATCCTGGCGAATCCCGCCGTACCGGCCGTTGTCGAGGCGGACGGGCTGCGGGAGCTGTTCACGATGTCGAAGACGCCCGGCAGGTCGTTGTGGGCCGGGATGTTCGAGGTCGAGCCGGGCACCGTCGTGACGGTCGATCGGGCCGGCGTGCACCGCAGTACGTACTGGCGGCTCGAGACCAAGCAGCACGTCGACGACCGGGGTACGTCGATCGCGCACATCCGCGAGCTGCTCGACGACATCACCCGCCGGCAGCTGGTGGCCGACGTACCGCGGTGTGTTCTGTTGTCCGGTGGGCTCGACTCCAGCGCGATCACCGCGCTCGCGGCCGGTCAGCTGGCGGAGGACGGCCGGAAGGTCCGCAGCTTCTCGGTCGACTTCGTCGGCCAGGAAGAGAACTTCCAGCCGTCCGAGCTCCGCGGTACGCCGGACACGCCGTACGTGCACGACGTCGCCGACCTGGTGCACTCGCAGCACTCGGACATCGTGCTGGACAACGCGACCCTCACCGATCCGGAGATCCGGCGGAAGGTGGTCCGGGCGAACGACGCGCCGCTCGGCGGTGACATCTTCAACTCGCTGTACCTGCTGTTCTCGGCGATCCGGGAGCAGTCGACCGTCGCGTTGTCGGGCGAGTCGGCGGACGAAGTGTTCGGCGGGTACCTGTGGTTCCACGACGCCGAGGTGCGGAACCGGGCGATGTTCCCGTGGATCGCGTACATGGCGTCGCGTCGGCAGACCGGGCAGGTCCACGTGCTCCGCAAGGAGATCCTGAAGCGGCTCGATCTCGGCGGTCACCTGCGCGAGCAGTACGCCGCGGCCGTGAGCGAGGTCGAGCGGCTCGAGGGGGAGTCCGACGAGGAGTGGGCGATGCGGAAGGTCTGCTATCTCCACCTGACCCGGATGGTGCGGATCCTGCTCGACCGCAAGGACCGGATGAGCATGGCGGTCGGGCTGGAGGTCCGGGTCCCGTTCTGCGACCACCGGCTGGTCGAGTACGTCTACAACACGCCGTGGTCGCTGAAGACGTTCGACGGGTACGAGAAGAGTCTGTTGCGGGCGGCGACCCGCGACGTACTGCCCCAGTCGGTGGTGGATCGGCGCAAGTCGCCGTACCCGCAGACGCAGGATCCGGCGTACGTCGAGGCGCTGGCAGATCAGGTCCGTGGTCTGCTCGCCGACCGCCATCCGGTCTTCGAACTGGTCGATCGGAAGGGCGTCGAGCGGCTGACGGAACGGCGCGTCGTCAGCTGGAACAGACCCTGTCGCTGGCGACCTGGCTGGACCTGTATCACCCCGATATCAGAGTTCCGCGGTAGGCGATGTTTGGTGCCCTGTGCCAGGATGGCGCTTCCCGACGGAGGTGATCACCTTGGCGCAGGAGGCATTGCAACTCCTGGTCAGCATGCACCGGATCGTCAGGCATCTGCGCCGGAGCAGGACCACGACGCTCCTGCACCCGACGCAGTTCCTGGCGCTGATGCTGATCGCCGACGAGCAACCGATCCGGATCGGCGAGATCGCCGCGCGGGTCCCGTGCTCCCAGCCCACCGCGACCACGACGGTCGCGACGCTTGAGCAGGCAGGCTTGGTACGCCGGGAGCCGGACCCGGTCGATGGCCGGGCCACTGCCGTCGTCCTTACCGAGGCCGGCGCGTCCACCGTCGAGGCGTCTGGCCGCCAGGCCGCCGACGAACTCGCCATCCTCCTCAGCCGCCTCGACGAACCCGACCGGGCTCTGGTCCTCAAGGCCGGCGAAGCTCTGTCCCGCATTACTGACGGCCTCTAACTCAGTCCGGGTACGACGGTCACGGTGTACGGCGGTGTTCCCGGGGCGACGTCGAGTTGGCTGTTGACCCACAGGAGCCGGCCGTGGTCGCGGGCGATCGTCGTCGGTGTCGCGCCTGCTGCACCGGGGCTGGAGTCCGCGATCAGGGTCGCCTTTGTGAGGTCGTGGTTCAGGACCGCTAGCCTGGTGACGTACTTGCCGCCGCCGGCGTTGTAGACGGCGTACAGCTTGTGTCCTTCGAGCAGGTAGCCGTCGCCGGACAGGATGCCGTTGGACACGTCCAGGACGCGGACTTCCTTGGTACGTAGGTCGATTCGGTACGTGACGTCCTGGCCCTGCTCGCCGACCAGGAGGACGCGGCCGTCGGTCACGATGCCGTTGAGGTAGTACGGCGTGGGCTGGATCTGGGCGCGGGTGATCCAGGGTTCGAGCTCGCCGAGACCGTCGTGGGTGAGCGGTGCTCGCCAGATCTGGTTGTGGGTCGAGTCGGTGACGTAGACGGCGTCGCGGGTGATCGTGAAATCGTTCAGATACGAGCCGTCCGCGGCCTTTCGGACAGCGAGTAGTCGGCCGCGAGCGTCGTACAGGAAGAGCTTGGAGGTGTTCGCGCCGGCGATGAGGACGCGGCCCCAGCGGTCGACGTGGATGCCTGTCGCGGAGGTGCGGCCATCGCTTCCGGCGGGAAGAAATTGGCTGAGGCGGGATGAGTGGGTGGTGCCGCGGTAGACGGCGCCGGTGCCGACGCTCGTGACGTACATCGTGCCGCTGGGCGTCACCGCGATCCCCTCGAGGGTCTCGCCGGGGGTGGTCGAGACGACGTACTGCGTCGGTCGATGGACGGCTCCGGCCTCTGCGACTGCCGGTGTCGTGGCTAGGACCAGGGCGGTGAGGACTGCCAGACGTTTCATCGGGTCAGGTTGCGAGGGTGCGACTTCCTATCGCGACGGGATTCGGCCTGGACCGAAGAGGTCTGCCGGGATGAGCTCCCAGCCGTCACAATCGAGAGATGATCCGGGTCCATTTCACCGCGGCAGACCTCGGCCGGGTCACGTTCCGCACCGAACCGCAGCCGCTCTGGGAGGCGGTGCTCGCGGCCCGCGCGCTGGGTGCCCGATCGATGTCGCCGGTTGCCCGGCGTTGGCGGCGTACGGCGGCACCTCGGGTGCAGGGCTCGATGCGCCCACTGTTCAAATTGATCTCGCCGACCGGGATGTTCCCGGACTTCCTGCTCCCGGAGACGTCGGGGGACGGACTCGACCCGGCAATCGAGGCGCTGATGGACACGCCGGCCGAGGTCATCCGCGCCGAACTCGAGCCATGGCTACCGCCCGGGATCGACCGCTACATGCAAGGCCTCCTCGACGGCCGCGCCGGATCCCGGCGTGCGCTGGGCGTCGCGGTCCGCGATTTCCACCAGCAGGTCCTGATCCCGTCGTCGGCCGAACTCAACAGCCGCTACGGCGCAGACCTAGGAATCCGCACCCACGCCCTCCTCCACGGCGGCCTCGACACCCTCCTCTCCGCCCTACACCCCGACATAACCTGGGCCACCCCAACCCTCACCACCCACGGCCCCCTCGATCTCCCTCAGGTTGATATCCAGCTAGGCGGTCGCGGACTGGAGCTCTATCCGTCACCCCTGACCTCCAGCTGTCTGTTCCTGGATGTCCCGGACCGTCGCCCTGTCCTCGTCTACCCCTCCGCCGAACTCCCCACCGCCGACCCAGCCGCCACCACCGACTCCGAGACCGCGGATGCCCTGGCGGACCTGCTCGGCCGCACGAGAGCCGCCGTACTCCGAGCCCTCACCCACCCCGCCACCACAACCCAACTAGCCCGCCGCGTAGGCATCTCCCTCGCCTCCACCTCCGACCACACCCGAGTCCTCCGCGCCGCCGGCCTAATCACCACCCACCGAACCCAAGGCACCGCCCTCCACTCCCTAACCCCCACAGCCCACCCCTTCCTAACCAGGGCATCCGGGGGCATCCCGGGGCAGATCGCAAATTCACGCCGCACCACCAAAGAATCCGGCTACAGTTGATCTTGCCGAGGGACAGGAGTCCCCCGGAAGTGAACCCGGCAGCCCTCCGGACGGTGGACGAGCCGGGTTTCGCGCTGTCAGAGCTCCCTCAACTGACAGAACGGCGCGACCGCCGCCTTCCAAGCGCCTCCTCGGATCCAACTCCAGGCGATGGCGTCCGGGATCCAGAGCAGCGGGTCCGACTTGGCGACGAGCACATCCCAGCGCAACGATTCGTGACAGCCGAAACGCCGTGCGGCCTCGCGGAGGCAGCGGCGGTCGTGCTCGTACGTCGACTCGTCCCGCTCGACTACAAGCCGCTCGGCGGAGTCCGCACTGTCCCGGACGATGGCCTCGAGGCAGCGTCGACGAGCCCCGTGAGTGTTCTGAGCGACGACGTAGATGTCGACCAGCAGGTGAAAGTCGGTCAAGAGTTTGAGGATCCGCTTGCGTCGCTGCACGCTCTCGTTGCGGAAGTGCAGACGTTCCTGGCCTGGTAGCAGAAGTCCTCTCAGTGCCTTGCGATGAACGGCGACCTCGCCCGCTGGGCAGCGTGCGGCAGCCATCAGAAAGCCCTTGGATTTGATCTCGTCGACGAATACGTGGATTGGCATTTCCCCGCCTTGTTGGGTGGCAAGGGTCGAGCTTCACACGTGCGAGGACTGGGTGGCGGGTGTGACGCCGGGGCAGATCGGGGCAGTGTGGGGCAGATCAGGAAGAGCGTCAGACGCCCGTAAAACAAGGGGTTATGGTGGTGTTGCCGTGGGACTGGAGTCTTGCGGAAGTTGGCTGGGTAGCTCACCGGACGGTGGACGAGCTTGGTCCGCGAATGGCGGAGCCGCCGGAGGGGTGAGTCCTCCGGCGGCTCCGTTGTTGTTAGTTGCGGTTGATGGTGAAGGTGCTGGTGGTGTTGTGGATGTCTTCGGCGTTGTTGGTGAGGGTTAGGTTGTTGAAGGTTACGGAGCCTACGGCTGGGCCTTGGCCGGGTTCGGGGAGTTCGTTGGCCCAGAGGCCGAAGCCGGACTTGGCGTCGAAGGCGTCGCCGGATTTGCGGGCTCCGGAGATCGTCGTGTTGGTGAAGACGGTGTCCGCGACCGGGAACTGCGGCTGGCCGCCGACGTAGTTGGTCTGGAACATGATTCCGCTGTACGTCGGATCGACCACATCGAGATCATTCACGCGAATCCCCTGGAAGATCTTCGAGGCCGAGAAGATCCACACCGCGGGGAAGGCCTGGTTGCCCCAGAAATGCCCACCGGACCGCACCACCGAAGCATTCTCGAAGACCGTCGGCGGTGTCGCCCCGAATCCGTTCATCGGAATGCCGAAGTCCAGGGAACTGATGGTGATCCCGGGATAGGTGAGCATGTCCGCGGCGTACAGGTTGCGGAAGATGTTGTTCGTCCCGCCGTACACCGCGAAGCCGGCGGCCCGCCAGGTCAGCGCGGCCGACAGGTTCTCGAAGACGTTGTCCCGGACTTCTCCACCACCGTTGTCGGTGGCGTTGAAGAGCGCGAAACTGTCGTCGCCGGTGGACCGGGCGTCGTTGTTGCTGACCGTGTTGCCGGACGAGCCGTTGGTCATGTTGATGCCGTCGGCAAACGTGTCGCGGATCCGCGAGTTCTTGATCGTCGACGTGTCGGTGTTGGAACCCCAGTACATGCAGACCATGTGCTCGACCCAGATGTTGTCGATGGTCATGTTCGCCGTACCCGAGAAGTCGAAGACCTTCCCAGGACCGTCGATTCGCGAGGTGTAGTTGCCGAAGTACGCGAACCCGCTGAACGTCGATCCGTTCGCCGACGCCTCGGACCGGAATCCGATGTCGGTGTTGTCCTGCGTGGTCGGCGCGTGGAACCGGGTGAACCAAGGTCCGGCGCCGACGATCTTGATCGCCTTGCCGTACACCTGGAACTTCGACGACGTGTCGTAGTCACCGGCCGGCAGGTAGACACCCTGCAGCGTGCTGTCCTGCCGCACCTTGTCGAGCGCGTTCTGCACGTCCTGCTGGCTGAACCCGGCCGGCGTGACGAATCCCGTGCCAGGGTTGGCGATCGGCGTCGCCGCTTCGGTGTCAACGAAGTCGATCGTGTAGGTCAGGCTGTTCGACGGATCCTTCTGCAGCCGGATCTTGGTCCCGGCCGGGTAGGTCTGGTCGAGCATCAGGTTGGCCTCGTCGTAGATGTGCCGCGCGGGTCCCGACCCCGGCGAGTTGTTCGGCGAGGCTTCCGCGCCGTACAGCCAGGCGTACTTCGAGGTCAGCGGCAACGTCTTGGCGAAGGTGCCGTTGACGTACACGCTGATCGACGAGGTCTGGCCGTCGCCGCCCGACGCGTCCGGCATCGAGAACCGGGTGACGAGCGTGTTCGTGCTGGCCCGCGTGGTGAACTCGACGTACGAGCCGTTGGAGCCGAGCGTGACCGCGCGACGTCCGGACGCCTCACCGGCCAGGTCGCCGATGGTGCGGTTCGGACCGATGACGGATGCACCGCCGCCGACCGCGGCGTCCTCGGCCTCCTGGTGGTCGTACGGCATGTTCGCGCCGCGGCCCACGAAGAACGGCCGTTCACTGGTGTTGTTGGTCCGCTTCACCGGCAGCTCGTTCGTGTCGTCCGCGAGGACAACCTTCACGGAGTAGCGGCCGTTGGCAGCCGTCCAGTTGCCGAGAGCAACAGCCGGAGTCGTCGCACCGGCGGCGATCGACCCGTTGTAGCTACCGGTTAGCGTCGTGACCACGGACGATCCGTTCAGAACCGTGAGCGTGATCCCGTGCGCACCAGACGCCGAGGCGACACTGCCCTGGTTCTTGATCGCGACCGAGAAGGCGACCGAGTTACCGGCCGACGGGTTGCCCGGCGTCCAGTTCACCGCCGACGCGATCAGGTCCGAGCTCGCCACCGGTGTCACCACGAGAGGCCCGGAAGCGTTCGCGCTGTTGTTGCCGTCGTTCTGCTCGATCACCGAGTTGGCCTCGTCGACCTTCGCGCTGAGCGTGTAGCTGCCCGCGTCCCGGGCACCGATGGACGCGCTGACTGTCGTCGACGCGCCGGCTGCGAGTGCGCCGACAGGCGCCGTACCGACCTTGGTGGCACCGAGGTAGAAGTTGACGTCGGTCGCCGTGGAGGCCGCCGTACCGCCGTTGTTGACTGTCGCGCGGACCGTGATTGTGTCGGTCTCGACCGGTGCGGTCGGGGTCCAGGACACGTTCGAGAGCGTGAGGTCCGGGTTCGGCGCCGGTACTCCGAGCACCTGCAGCTCGGCGACCTGTCCGGCCGGTGCACCGGTGTTCCCGGTGAAGTTCAGCCGTACGTCGGCCACCCGCGCGCTGACCGGGATCGTCACGCTGTTGCCGCTCGACGGGTTGAAGTCGTAGCCGGCCGACGGAACGATCGTGGTGAAGGTCGAGGAGCTCTGCTCCCGGCCGAGGATCGAGAACGTCTGCGTCCGCGGTCCCCAGGCCGCGTCCGGGTTGAGCCGGATCACGATCGAGCTGAGGTCTGCGTTCGCGCCGAGTTGCGTGGTCAGCGTGGCCGGGTTGGCGTTGCCCTCCCAGTACGTCGTCACGTCGTCGTCGTTCGCGTTGGCCGGCACGTAGGTGAACGTGTACCCGGACGCGGTGATCGGCTTGTGCAGTGCGAGGTTGCTGCCCGGGCCGCCGCTGCCGTTCCGGGTGACCGTGTTGCTGTTCGGCGATTGGTTGCCAGCAGCATCCTTCGCGCGGACGAAGTACGCCACGGACACGTTGGCCGACTGGTTGTCGGTGTACGTGAGCACGTTGCCGGCCACGCTGGTCCGGAGCTGTCCGTTCGCGTAGACGTCGTACCCGGTGACCCCGACGTTGTCGGTCGAAGCGCTCCAGGTGAGTTTGATCTGCCCGGCGCCGGGCTCGGTGAAGGCCAGGTTGCCCGGGGCGGTGGGAGCCTGACCGTCACCGGTCGCCGGCCCGTAGACCTCGAGCTCGGACAGTTGCCCAGCCGGCCAGCCGGTGTTTGCAGTGATCCGGACCCGGACGTACCGCATGGTGGCGGTGCCGTAGTTGACGGTCACGGTGTTGTTCGGCGGGCTGAATGTGCGTGCCGCGGAAGCAGACAGGTCGGTGAAGTTCTGCCCGTCGGTGCTGCCCTGGACCGCGAGGGTCTGGTCGCGGGCGCCCCAGTTGGCGGTCGGCAGCTTGAGGACGACCTGGTTGGTCGCGACCGAGGAGCCGAGGTCGACCTGGACCCACTGCGGGAACGCGTTGTTCGCGCTCTCCCAGTAGCTGCCCTGGTTGCCGTCGGTCACGTTCGACGCGGCGTAGTTCTGGGTGCTGCTACTGGCCGAGGCGGTCTTGCCGGCGGCGAGGTTGGTTCCGGCGAGTACGGCGGCCGACGCGGTGCCGGCCCCCGTCGGGTGGATGAGTGGGCTCGCTGCGAGCGCCAGGCTCGCAGCGAGCAAGGCGACCGGCAGCCGCCATTTCGGGATACGCATGGCCTCTCCTGGTGGGCGGGTGATGAGGAGGCAGGGGTAGCAAGCGCCACGCGAAGGTCCGGAACTTTCTCTACTTTGCTCATTTCTTGCGCGACGCTGGCTCATTGTTACGGCACGACTACGCGAGCGTCAACGGTTCATGACGCAGAAAGGGCCGACTCGCGGTCTGCGAGCCGGCCCTTCGGGAGTTGCGTCAGTGCTTGCCGGGACCCTCCGCGCCCGCGCCGGTGAGCGCGCGAACCGAGAGCTCGTTGTAGCGGGTCTCGCTCGACCGGTCCCGGCCGAGGAACGTGCCGAGGACGCCGAACAGGAAGCCCAGCGGGATCGACACGATGCCCGGGTTCGACAGCGGGAACCAGGCGAAGTCGGCGCCGGTGATCATCGACGTCGGCTTGCCGGACACCACCGGCGAGAACACCACGAGTACGACGGCCGAGATCAGCCCGCCGTAGATGCTCCAGACCGCGCCGGAGGTGTTGAACCGCCTCCAGAACAGGTTGAACAGCAGCGCCGGCAGGTTCGCCGAGGCGGCGACCGCGAAGGCCAGCGCGACCAGGAACGCGATGTTCAGCTTCTGCGCCGGGATGGCCAAGGCGATCGCGACCGCGCCGATCCCGATGGCCGCGAACCGGGCCACCCGCAGCTCGCTCTTCTCGCTCGGCTTGGTCTTGGCGATGACGTTCGCGTACAGGTCGTGCGCGAACGACGACGCCGAGGTCAGCGTCAGACCGGCCACCACCGCGAGGATCGTCGCGAAGGCGACCGCCGCGATCAGCGCGAGCAGGATCGCTCCGCCGACCGACCCGGCCCCGCCGCCGACGGACTCCGCCAGCAGCGGCGACGCCACATTGCCCTTCGACTCAGCCACCGCCGAACCCTTGCCGGTGTTCAGCAGTGCAGCCGCACCGAACCCGAGCGCCAGCGTCATCAGGTAGAACACGCCGATCAGCCCGATCGCCCACTGCACCGATCGCCGAGCGGATCGCGAGTCCGGCACGGTGTAGAAGCGGATCAGGATGTGCGGCAGACCCGCCGTACCGAGGACGAGCGCGAGGCCGAGGGACAGGAAGTCGATCTGGCCGGTGAGGTCCTTGCCGTACAGCAGGCCGGGCTGCAGGAACGACTCGCCGTGGCCGGACTTCGTCGCCGCCGAGCCGAGCAGGTCGGAGATGTTGAAGTGGAACTTCAGCAGCACCAGGAAGGTGATCACGACCGTGCCGGCCATCAGCAGCACGGCCTTGACGATCTGCACCCAGGTGGTGCCTCTCATGCCGCCGACCGTCACGTAGACGATCATCAGCGCGCCGACCAGGATGATGACGGCCGCCTTCACGCCCTCGCTCTTCACCCCGAGCAGCAGGCCGACGAGCGATCCGGCGCCGACCATCTGGGCCAGCAGGTAGAAGATCGAGACCACGATCGTGGAGGTCGCGGCCGCGGTCCGGACCGGCCGCTGCTTCATCCGGAACGCGAGCTGGTCCGCCATCGTGAACCGGCCCGAGTTCCGCAGCAGCTCGGCGACCAGCAGCAGCGCCACCAGCCAGGCCACCAGGAACCCGATCGAGTACAGGAAGCCGTCGTACCCGTAGAGGGCGATCTGGCCGGAGATACCGAGGAACGACGCCGCGGACATGTAGTCACCGGCAACCGCCAGGCCGTTCTGCGCGCCGGTGAACGAGCGCCCGCCGGCGTAGTAGTCGGCCGCGGTCTTGTTCTGCCGGGACGCCCACCAGGTGATGTACAGCGTGACGGCAACGACCGCGGTGAACAGCGAGATGGTCAGCGCCCGGTTGCCGGGCTCAGTCGCGAGCGGGATCAGAAGCGTGTTCACCGGCGGCGCTCCCTCTTGTACTTCGCGTTCAGGCCGTGGGCCAGCGGATCGAGCCTCCGGTTGGCGAACCGGCCGTACACGGCGGCGATCACGAACGTGGACACGAACTGCAGCAGGCCGAAGATCAGCGCCACGTTGATGTGGCTGCCGCCCAATCGGTGACTCATGAAGCCGCGGGCCCAGTTGTTGCAGGCGACGTACGCCAGGTACCACGCCATGAAGGCGATCGTCCACGGTACGACGAAGTTCTTGTACCGCCGTTTGAGCTCGGTGAAGTCGGCCGCGTCGTGCACCGCCTCATAGGCGCGGGCGTCTCGCTCGCGCACCACTTCCTGGTCCATGAGTTCCCCTTTTTTGGACTAGAACCAGGTGCACGTTAGCCGGAAGTCGCCTGTTTGTGACCCTTAGGGCGTGTCCGACACTCCAGCGCCTACTGCGCGGCACTCGGCACGGCACCTCGCCGCACGGGTGCAAAGGCCACGATGCTCCGCATCGAGACCTTCGCCCCCGCACGCCGATGCACCGCACCGAGCACCTGCTCGCTACGGCGCTGGAGTGTCGGACACGCCCTACCGCAACCAAAACGTTTCTAGAGATGCGGTGCTACCGGCGCGTCGAGGGTACGGCGGTAGTTGGCGAACTCGCTCGGGTGAGCCCGGAAGCAGTCGGTGAAGTACGGCATCCGCAACGCCTCCGGCGGCCGGGCGGTGTGCTCGTAGATCAGCTCGATCTGGTCCAGGACCTGGTCACGCCGGGTGTCCTTGAGTACGGCGACCCGCGAGTGCGACTGGGCCAACTGCCGTAGGCCCTCCCGATTCAGGTCGTGCCAGTGCCGGAACCGGGACGACTCGGGCGGTGTGAACAGGTTCGACTGGTCGAGGATCGGCACCGGGTCGAACCGGTCGCTGCCACGGACGTCGTCGCCCTGGATCACCTGGAAGATCCGGCGCACCCAGGGGACCACGGTGTCCGCGTTGTTCCAGAGCAGGCCCAGTACGCCGTCAGGCCGCAGTACCCGGGCGATCTCCGGCAGGGCCCGGGCGTGGTCGAACCAGTGGAACGCCTGCCCGACGATGACCGCGTCGACCGAGGCGTGCGCCAGCGGAATCGACTCCGCGGCGCCGACCATCGTGTCGATCCCGGAACGGCGCCGGCAGACCTCGAGCATCTCCTGCGACGGGTCGACCGCGATCACGTCATGGCCGAGCCCGGCCGCGACCGCGGCGAGCTTGCCGGTGCCGGCGCCCAGATCGAGGACCTGCAGCCCGCGGCCCGGTCCGAGGATCCAGCTCAGCGCCTCGACCGGGAACGTCGGCCGGCCCAGGTCGTACGCGCCCGCGACGGCGCCGAACGACTTCGCCCGCGCGGCATCAGCGCCGTTCACCGGGGCGTCGCCGGACTCCGCAGCTGGATCATTGGTGGTCATCACGGTAAATCATGCCTTAGTACCCCGTGAGCGGACCGTTACTCGCCGAGCTTCTTCTGCTCGATGTGCGCGTTGAGCGTGGCCAGCTCCGGATGCGCGTCCAGGATCGCGACCAGCTCGGCGCAACCGAGCCGGGTCGCGTCGTACTCCTCGATCAGGGCGTCGAGCAACTTCCAGTCGTCCGCGGTGTCCAGCGTGAGCCGGTACTGCGCTGCGTTTTTGGAATGTGGGCCGCCGGACCACGGGAGGTTCAGCAGCCGCATCTCGCCGGACCGGTTCTGGTGCAGATACGGCGTCACGTGCTCCCGGTCCGCCTTGAGCGTGGCCTTCGCCTCCGCGTCGTACAACCGGGCGGTGGAGAAGATCTCGAAGTCCATGCCGCGCGGGTAGGTGCGCTCCAGGCAGTTCGAGATGTAGAGGTCGGGGTCGTTCTCGGCCCGCCACCGATCGACGCCCGCGGCAACGATCTCCGGGTCGATCAGCGGGCAGTCCGACGTCACCCGGACGATCGCGTCCAGCTCGTGCTCGCGGGCAGCCCCGGCGAACCGGCTGAGTACGTCGTCCTCGCTGCCGCGGAAGACCGGGATGCCGTCCTCCTTGCAGACCTGCACGACGAGGTCGTCGTGGAAGTTCGTCGTGGTCGCGACGATCACCGGCAGGCCGGTGCGGCTCAGCCGGTCGAGATGGTGCTCGAGGTACGAACGGCCGGCGACACTCAGCAGCACCTTGGCCGGCAACCTCGTGCTGGTCACCCGGACCTGGGTGATGATGCCAATCTTCAGCTGTTCCATCGGAACATCTCCCGGATCTCGGCCGGACCTGCGACGTGGTCGACGCCTAGCTCGGTATCGGTGAACTCACGGGCGACCGCGAGCGGGACGTACGGCTGGTCCAGCTCCGGCCACAGCCGCTTGATCCGCGCCTGGCCGCCGAACGACGGGTGCTCGTTCTCCAGCACCATGGGATCACCGTAAACCCCGGGCTGCAGCCCGAGCGAGGCGCCGTACAGGACCGCGGAGCTGAGCCGGTTGGAGGCGACCCGCTCGTGCTTGCGCAGTTCGCGGAGCTGTTTGACCAGGAACTTCTCGTCGGTCTTGCGCCAATGCAGGCCGCGGTAGCCGTGCGTGATGACCCGGAAGCCGGCGCCGGCGTAGACCTTGCGGATGGCCGGCTGCTGGTACTCGTTCCAGTACAGGCAGACGGTCACCGGGCCGGTCTCGTGCTCGTTGATCGAGGCAACGATCCGGCCGTGGTCGCCGAGCACGTGCTGGCCTTCCCAGCCGTGGAACGGGTAGAAAATGGTGCCCTTGGCCCGTTTCGCCGGTGTCGCGAGCTCCGGGTGCACCTTGAGCAAGTACAGCCAGACCGACCCGATCACCGAATAGTTGCGCAGGCCGAGTGCATGGCCACGCCGGCGAACGCTGTCGGACCAGACGAACTTGGGCATCCCGGGCGCGAAGTTCGTGCCGTGTGCGAACCCGTCCAGGATGTTCCACCCGTGCTGGAGGTAGCCCCAGATCCGCGGTGGTTTCGAGAGTCCGGCGTACGTCGCCATGATGTTGGCGTGCCCGTAGAAGTGGTTGGCGTGGTGCATCAGCGACGTACCTTCCGCAGGACTCGTTTGAGTCGGCGGCGGATGACGCGGGCCGGGTTGAGGACGCCGTGGCCGACGCGGTACGGGAGCGAACGGCGGATGCCGCTGACCGTGCCCTCGAAGAGAATCGCGCGGGCGCTGGCGTGGGCCAGCTCGTCGGCGAGGCGGGCGACGGTGGTCAGCTGCTCGGCGCTGCCGCGCGGGCGGACCACCTCGTCCGGCCTGAACTCCTGCTCCGGCACGGTGATCCCGGCCATCGACGCGAGCCGTGCCGTCAGTGCGTGCGGGTCGGCGGCCGCGGGCCATGGTTGCCGCGAGCCACTTTCCAGCGCCCGCTTGGCGAACCGCGCCAGGTGCTCGACGACATCCAGCTCCTGCTCCGCCCCGAACAGCCGGTACGACGACCCGTCGAGAATCACGTTGTCCGGCGAACCAGCGCCACCGGTCCCCAGCCAGGCCACGTAGTCAGGGATGATCCGCCGAAGCGTCGCCTGATCGTCCGAGCGCAGGGCTGCCAACAGGTACTCCTCGAGGAGTACGCCGTTCCCGGTCGGGACACTGCCCTCGGGCAGCACCTCGGGTGAGTCGGTGCCGATGACGAAGTACCAAGCCGGCGCCAGCTCGAAGGCCATCCCCGCTTCGGCGGCGTCCAGGACCAAGCGGTAGGGATCCATCAGCACGGGACCGTCGTTGCGTGCGGCAACAGCTCGTGCGGCGACAACGCCCGCGAAACCGTCGACGGTGCTCAGCGCAACATCCGCCTGCACAAGTGAGGGGAAGACCGCATAGGTGGCACCGAGACCGACGTTTCGGAGGGCGGTGTGGAGGGGCTTGAGACCGGTCGGCGCGCGGTCCGTGACAGCGCGGCCCCAGTCCTCGTCGCGCGGAAGAGCTGCGGTGATGTCCGGCTGGATCAGGCGCTGGAAGCCGAAAGCGTTCTCGGCGCCGAGTAGGAGACGGCCGCCTGGCGCGAGGCGGCTGTAGAGACTGTCGAGTGCCTCGGACCAGGTGAAGTCCGCCGTGTCCGGCCCGACGAGTCGATCGATGCCGTCCAGCGCGACCACCACGTCGTACGTCTCGTCCACCGCGAAGCGGTCGAGGGATCCGCAGATGACCTGGCCTTTGGTGTCGTGCAGGAGTTCGGCGAGCTCTTCGGCGTCCGGGGCGGAGCGCAGGAGCAGGTCCACCGACGTCACCCGGTCGGCGACAGCGGTGACGACATCGACGGCGTGCGGGCCGGCGATCAGGACGGAGTCCTCCGGGTGGACGGTGGCGGCCAGGAGTGCGATCGCGGCGGGTCCGGCAGCCGCGGGGCGGGCGTCGCCCGGGTGCAGATCCGACCAGTTCAGCATCTCTCCGCCGATCAGATTCGATCGGGTCACGTCCATTACGTTAGCCAACCAGTCTCAGTAGGGTCTCGATCACCCGGTCGGCGTCACTGTCGGTGAGGTCCGGGAAGAGCGGGAGGGACAGTTCTTCGGCGTAGAACTGTTCGGCGTTCGGGCAGAGGCCGCGTTTGTAGCCCTGGCGTGCGAAGACCGGATGCCAGTAGACGGGGATGTAGTTGACCTGCACCCCGATGCCGGCGGCTCGCAGGCCTTCGAAGACCTCGCGCCGGCGGCCGCCGAGGATGCGGATCGGGTACAGGTGCCACATCGGATCGACGCCGTCTCGCTGCACCGGCGTACGCAGGCCGTCGACCCCGGCGAACGCCGCGTTGTAGCGCGCAGTGATCTCGGCCCGGCGTCGTTTGAACTCCGCCATCCGAGTCAGCTGGGACAGACCGAGCGCCGCACCGAGATCGGTCAGCCGGTAGTTGACGCCGTACTCGTGCACCTCTTGGTGCCACGGTCCCTCGTCGGCGAGCTCGAACCTCGAAGGATCGCGGACCAACCCGATGAAGTGAAACTCGTGCGCGCGCTGTGCGATCGCAAGGTCCTTGCAGACGACCGCGCCGCCCTCGCCGGTGGTCAGATTCTTGGTCGGGAAGAACGACATCGTGGTCACGTCCGCGAGATCCCCGACCGGCCGTCCGTCCGCCGTACCGCCGACCGAGTGGGCCGCGTCGGCCAGCGTCCGGGCGCCGACCCGGTCGGCGAGCGGTTGCAGTACGTCGTACTCCGCTGCCTGGCCGGCGTAGTCGACGGCGGCGATCACCTTCGTCCGCTCGGTCATCACCGCCTCGACCGCGGCCGGGTCGATCAGCGCGGTGTCCTCGTCAACGTCCGCGAACACGACCGTCGCCCCGAGGATCGCAGCGCAGGAAGCCGTTGCGACAAAGGTCATCGGCGTGGTGACGATCTCGTCACCGGGGCCGACTCCGAGCGCGGCGTACGCGATGTGCAAGGCGGCGGTGCCCGACGTACAACTGACCGCGCGGTGCCCGCCCGCCAACTCCGAGATCGCATTCTCGAACGCGGTGACCGCAGGCCCGGTGGTCAGCCAGTCACCCCGCAGTACGGCGGTGACCGCCTCGATGTCCTGCTCGGAGATGGATTGGCGTCCGTACGGCAGCACGGTCAGACGTCGCTCTCGAGGATCTTGCGGATCTCCTCGATCGAGTACCACTGGTCGTTGGTGTCGGACGCGTAGTGGAAGTTCTCCGCGACCGGCTGACCGCCGGCCGGCGGCTGGTAGCCCCAGGAGGCCAGGTCGGGCTGCAGGACGAACCGGTTGCCGAGGGACAGCGCGCGGCGGCCTTCCTCCGGGCTGATCATCTCCTCGTGCAGCTTCTCGCCCGGGCGCAGGCCGACGTCGTGCATGGTCGCGCCGGGTGCGATCGCCTCGGCCAGGTCGGTGACCTTCATCGACGCGATCCGCGGCACGTACAGCTCGCCGCCGGTCATCAGGTCGAACGAGTCGACCACGAACTCGACCGCCTCCGGCAACGTGATCAGGAACCGGGTGCAGCGCAGGTCGGTGATCGGCAGCGACTGGCCGGCCGCGTGCAGCGCGCGGAACTTCGGGATGATCGAGCCCCGGCTGCCCATCACGTTGCCGTACCGGACGACGCTGAACCGGGTGTCGTACGCCGCCGCGTAGTGGTTGCCGTTGATGAACAACTTGTCCGCGGTCAGCTTGGTCGCGCCGTACAGGTTGATCGGGCTGGACGCCTTGTCGGTGGACAGCGCGACGACTCGCTTCACACCGCAGTCGATGGCTGCCTCGATGACGTTCTGCGAGCCGATCACGTTGGTCTGGACGAACTCCCACGGGTTGTACTCACCGCTGTCGACCTGCTTCAGCGCGGCCGCGTGGACGACGTAGTCGACCCGGTGCATGGCCCGCAGCAGCCGGGAGCGGTCGCGGACGTCGCCGAGGAAGAACCGCAGCCGCGGGTCGTCGCCGAACAGCTGGCGGACCTCCCACTGCTTCAGCTCATCGCGGCTGAAGACGATCAGCCGGCGCGGATTCAGCTGATCCAGCGCATGCCGTACGAACGTCCGCCCGAACGACCCGGTGCCGCCGGTGACGAGGATGTCGGAGCCGGTGAGGATTGACACTCGAGCGGAACCCTTCTGACGGACAGTTCCGAACTGCACACACGCGGTACGGACCTCGAAACAATAGCTGCCCCGTGAGCGGACTCTTCAATCCACTGTCTCAACGCGGCGTGATCAAACGTACGCTCTGGGGCGTGAAGCGTGTTGGGGTGCGATGTGACGTGGGGCCGGCCCGGGGGATCGGGCACGTGATGCGCTGCCTGGCGCTGGCCGAGGAGGTACGGCGGCGCGACGTCGAGCTGGTCTTCGTCTGCGACGCGCACGCCGTGCCGTGGGCGGCCGGCCAGATCGCGGCTCGCGGCATCGCCGTACATCCCGCGGTCTGGACACCTGCTGAACACGTCGAGGTCTTCGAGCGGCTCGACCTCGACGCGGTCGTCTTCGACTCCTACGACCTGGATGCAGCGGTCTACTCGGCCGTCCGGGCAGCCGGTCTGCAGACGCTCGCGATCGTCGACGGCGACTTCCGGGGTGCCGAGGCGGATGTGCTGGTCGACCAGAACCTCGCTGCCGAGCTCGACGAGCCGGAGCTGCCGCCGGACTCGGTCCGCCTGGCGGGTCTGCCGTACGTGATGATTCGCGACGAGATCCTCGATCACCGTCCGACGGAGCCGCCTGCTGCGTGGCAGACCGCCGTACCCAAGGTGTTCGCGTTCTTCGGCGGTACGGACGCCTTCGGTGCCGGTCCGCACGTCGCGCGTGCTCTGGCCGCGACCGGGCTGCCATTCGAAGCCACTGTGGTCGCGCCGGGACCCGACCTCGCCACACAGATCGCGGCAGTCGAACTGCAACCGCATCAGCAGCTGCAGGTCATCGGACCGACCGACAAGCTCGCCGCCGAGGTCCGTGCTGCCGACCTGACCATCAGTGCGTCGGGAACGTCGACGTGGGAACTGCTCTGCCTAGGCGCGACGACGGGGCTCGTGTGTGTGGTCGACAACCAGGTCATGGGCTACGAGCGCGCCGTCGGCACCGGCGCCGCGGCCGGCCTCGGCTTGCTGAGCGAGCTGACCGTCGATCCCTCGTCTGCGGTCCCGACCCTCAAGCGACTGCTCACCGATCCGGATGAGCGCGTCTCGCTGGCGCGAGCCGGCTGGGAGTTGGTCGACGGCAGGGGGCGCGAGCGAGTCGCCGACGCCCTCCTCCAGCTCATCTGATCTCGTAGATCGTCGCGTCCATCGTGGCGTGGCGGAGGCGGACGAAGTTGCGGAGGGCCGGTGAGACGGTGCCGGCGCGGTTGTCGGCGTACAGCCAGCGCACTCCGGCCTTGCGGAGGCGCTCGATTGCCGCGAGGGATGGAGCCTTGAAGGCCGTGTCGTTGGCGGCGAGCTTCGCGCTGTCCCAGTACGGGATGAGGCTCGGGTTGCCACCACTCGTGAGGGCGATCCGGTTGGCCTGGTTGGAGTACGACCAGCCCTCGATCAGGACCGGTCGCTCGGACAGGGCGGCTAGCCAGAAGTGCCGACTGTCGCAGACGCCGGCGCTCTGGATGATGCAGTGTGCGTTGGTCGCGATCAGGTCGCCGGGCGCGGTGTTTCGCCGGAGCCACTGTGCCGCGCCTGCCTCCGCTGCCGTCGCGCCGCCGCGGAACGGATGGGCGAAGACCAGGTTCGACGCCTTGACGGAGATGAACGCCTGCAAGGGCACCAGCGTCGCGCCGATCATGCACGCCGCCACGGCTCCACCGAGCAGCGCCACGAAGAAGCTGCCCGGTCGCCGCGCCAGCTTCCAGACCACGGCCACCAGCAGCCCAACCGCCACCACGGCACCGACCGTCCACAGCCAGGGACCCTTGATGCCACGTAGGTCGGCTGACTGCCATCGAGCGATCGCCATCGCCACCAGACCGAGCAGCCCTGCCGATCCCACCAGCACGACAGCTCGCCGATCGCCGAGTCGCCCGACCAGATTGGCCAGTCCGACCGCCGCGAGTACGGCGATGACCGGGAACGACGTACGCAGGAAATAGAGCTGACTGACCCCAGACTGCGTCGTCAGCAACGTGCCCAGCAATCCCGCGACCGCGACGCCGGCCAGGAACACCGCACCGGTGTCGCGCCACCTCCGGCCGAGGAAGAACAGCCCGGACGCGGCCAGTGTCCAACTCAGCAAGGTCGTTGCCCCCGACAACAACTGTGCGTGCGGATTCGACACCAGCATCGGGTACGGCGCCAACTGGACGAACGTCTCGAACGGCTTGATCTCCGTCCCCCACGTACTGCCGCCGAAGATCGTGATCAACGCGGCCACGAACACCGCCAGCGACAACAGCCCGCCGTAGAACGCAGGCCGCGTACTCCGCCGTGCCAAGCCCAACTGCAGAAACGCGAACGCGAACCCGACTCCCACAACCGGCAGGATCGTCGACTTCGACCCAGCCGCGACCAGCGCGAGCAGGACCAGCAACACCCACCGGCTACGTGGTCTGCCATCAGATCGCAACAGATCCACCGCCACCACGCAGAGCGCCAGCGCGATCAGTACGCCGAGGTTCTGCGTCGGACTCAGGTACGCCGCCACCGCGGTGGACACTCCGCCCAGTCCGGCGCCGGCCAACGGCTGGACGGCCCCACCGAGCCCAGCGATGAACACAGCGAGCGGCCCGGCCCAGGTAGCACCCGACTCCGCCGTCCGCGCCAATCTGGTAGCCAGCGCGAACACCAGTCCGCACCCCGCGAGGAACAGCGGCAGCCAGCTCAGTGAGTGGATCAGATCGGTCAGATCGATCCGCGTACCCCACTGCGTCGCAGCCGTCGCCTGGTGGAAGAACGTGTGGTACTTCATCGGCTCGCCACCGAGCCAGAACGTCGAGATCGGTACGTCGTACTTCGCACTCGCGGCCAGCGCCTGCTGGAACGCCAGGTCCGGGTAAGCCCGCAGCGGATCGGTGTACGCCGGCAGGAACTGCCCCGGGCCACGCCGGTACACGATCAGCAGCACGACCGCGGTCGAGGCCGCGAGCAACCAAGCCTGCAGTGGTCGCAACGGCTGCTCGACCCGCCGCCAGACTCGCGCCCGGGCGTCACTGTCCACGAACGCGACCACCAGCACCACCGGCGCCCACACCCACGACCAGGCCTGCAGACCGATCGACGCAGCGGCCAGGTAGACCACAACCTGCCCCGCCGTCCCGACTGCGAACCCAGCGGACAGGTCCTCCACCAGATTGCGCCCGTACCCGCCGATCAGCCGCCACAGCGCGAACCCGGGCAGCGCGACCACGACCCCGGTGAACAGCACGAACCGGACCAGCTCGAAGAGCGTCGCATGCAACGCGAGCAGGACGACCGCCAGCAGCACGACCGAGAGCCCGGCGACCAACCCGGAAAGAGTGGGCCCCGCAGTACGCGGCCCCCGCCGCCTCGCTCTCGCGCGCATGTCGTAACACTAATGTGAAATCCGTCGCGCCACGAATGCAACATGTCACTACCAGTGAGACCCCGGAGCGTATCTCCGGCCGCACGCCTGGTAACACCGTCGCCACAGTGATGCTTTAAGCTCGTCGGCCTATGAGTTGGTACGACGCGCTCGAGGCCGGTGAACTCACCGTGCGCCCGTCCGTGGATGCGGCGAAGCGGTTCGGAGTTTCCATCGACCGGATGTCCGTGTCCGCCTCTGCCGGTACGCCGCTGGCCGAAGTGCTGACCGCGGTCGAAAGATCGACCGCCGACGTCGTCGTACTGCGCTACCCGGCCCGCGAGACCACCTGGTTCGCCGCGCTGGCGAGCGGCCCGCGGCAGGCGCTACTGGCGGACACCGTCATGTACTGGTCGCTGCCGACCGGCAAGGGTCGTCGTCCCGCGCCACTGGCCGGATTCAGCACCCAGCTCGAGCCGGAGGTCGACGACGATCTCGTGGACGACCTGGTCGCGGACGTCTTCGGCGACTCCGGCAACCACTACTGCGCCAACCCGATCTTCGACCGGACCCTCGCCCTGGCCGGTCGGCAGGAGTGGGCGCGACGACGGATCGCTGAGGCGGGTGCCGTCGTACTGCGTGGTCCGGACCGGAGGGTGCTCGCGCTGGCGGCGATCGAACAGCAGCGCTCGTGGACCGAGATCCAGCTCGCCGGCGTCGTACCGGCCGAGCAGGGGCGTGGACGGTACGGCCACCTGCTGGCCGCGGTCGAGGACGCGTGCACGAGCCGGCGGCTGGTCGTCTCGACGCAGGCCCACCAGACCGGAATTCAGCGGATCTGGGCGCGGTACGGGTTCGAACCCGTGCATAACCTCCTGACGGTCCACCTCGTTGCCGCTACGTAAGACGTACGAGTGTGCTGGGGGCCCACTAGTAGCTGACCGCGAGGAGGGAACACCGTAGTGACGCCGCGGTTGAGCGTGGTGGTGCCCTTCTACGGCGTCGGCGAGTATCTCGGAGACTGCCTGGAATCGATCGCCGCACAGGCCTGGACCGATTTCGAGGCGATCCTGGTCGACGACGGCTCCCCGGACGACAGTGCTGTCGTCGCGAAGCAGTTCTGTGCCCGGGACCAACGGTTCCGGTTGATCCAGCAGGACAACGCCGGGCCTGGTCCGGCTCGGGACGCGGGCATCCGCGAGGCGACGGGTGAGTACCTGGCGTTCGTCGACGGCGACGACCTGGTCTCGCGGTACGGGTTCGCGGCCCTGGTCCGGACCCTGGACCGAACCGGTTCAGACTTCGCCGGCGGCAACGCACGGCGGTTCAACAACAGCTTCGGCGTACGGCCGTCGTGGCTGCACAAGCAGCCGTTCGCCCGGGTCCGGCACGCGACGCACGTGACGGAGTTCCCCGATCTCGTGCTGGACCGGATGCTCTGGAACAAGGTGTACCGCCGGTCGTTCTGGACCGAGTACGGCTACACCTTCCCGCCGATCCGGTACGAGGACTACCCGGTCGCGCTCAAGGCGCACCTGGACGCGGTGACCGTAGACACGATCACGCAGGCCGTCTACTACTGGCGCGAGCGCGAGTCCGGCGAGTCGATCACCCAGCAGAAGTTCCAGCTCGGCAACATCCGCGACCGGGTCACCTCGGCCGGGATGGTGATCGACCTGGTCGAGGACGCCGTACCGGTCGTTCGCCGGCGGACCCACGCACACCTGGCCCAGATCGACGTACTCACGCTGATGTCCGCGTTCGGCACGGTCCCGGTCGAGGAAGAGCAGCACTTGGTCGACCTGTCCCGCGAGCTGCTCGATCGGCTCGACGGCGACGTACTGGCGGCCACCCACCGGTACGACCGCATCCAGCACGCTGCCCTCCGCGCGGGTGATGTCGACCTGCTCCGTCGGCTTGCGGACTTCCGCAACTCCGGTGGACTCCGCGGCGGCGCCCGGGCCGTTCCGCGCGGCAAGCGGTCGCGGCAGCTCGACAACAACTACCCCGGTCAGGGTGAGGGCATCGTATCGCGGGCGCTGTACCGGCTCCGCGACCAGGACCTGACGCTCGCGACGAGTGTGCGCGGGGTGGTCTGGGTCGACGGCAAGCTGTCGGTCAAGGGCACCGCGGAGATCCGCCATCTGGAGACAGAGCGGGCGTCGGGTCTGCAGATCGCGCTGGTCGTCGACGACACGTCGCATCCCCTCGAGGTACGCCGGTACGACGCTTTGGACCTGCACGGAGACAAGTCGCTGGTCGGATTCGAAGTACTGCTGGACCGGGAGCTACTCAGTCAATGCACGGGCGCTCCTGCGCATTTCGAAGTACGGATGCGGTCGGGGCGGCGGGATCGCAAGGGCATGCTCGGTGGTCAAGGGCCGGGGAGTCCCGGTTGGGCGCCTGGTGCGTGGATCGACGAGGACAGGTGGATCCAGCCTGGGCCGGGTAAGTACGGGTGGTTCTCGTTGCGGTTGCTGACCGATCCGTGCCGGTTGACCGCCGTCGAGCAGACCGACGACGAGCTGGTGCTGCGCGGGCGGGCGTCGTTCGACGAGCCGGAGTTGTTCCTCAGCCGGCCGGTTGTCGGTGGTGAGGAAGAGGTGCCGCTGGAGGTCGACGGGCGTGACTTCACCGCCCGCCTGCCGATCCGGGACATCGTCGCCGCGGCGAATCACGACGATCCCTTCGGCCAGCGGACGACGCGCGTGTTCCGGGTCCGCGGTCCCGAGCAGCAGCAGCGGGTGCTGCTGTGGACGGCCGGCGATGCGGCCGTATCCCGGGCCGTTGACGATCGGGTTGTCACGCTGACCCGATCGACCGGTGGGTACGTGAACCTGCACGAGTCGCCGATCCGGACCACCGCGACCCGGTCTGTTGCTGATGGCAACTTGTTGGTGGTGTGCGGTTCGGAGGGCGAAGACGTCAGCTTCAGTTGGCGGCGGTACCTGGCCGATTCCGACGACCACCTCGACGTGGCCTGCCGTCGTACCCTGTCCGCCGACGGGTGGTCGGCGGTGGTCGAGGTGGACTCGCTGATCCCGGTGACCGCGGTGAAGATCTCGGTCGATCCGCTGGCCGCGCTCGCCGACTGGATCCTGTTCGCGACCTCGGTCGACGGCGTCGCGCACGCCGTACAGTGCGAGCCGTTCCTCTGCAGCCGGTTGCCGTTAGCAATCACCCAGGGCGCGCATGCGCTCGCCGTCCGACCACATGCCGGCACTCTGCACGTGGAGGTGCGCTGATGCATCATCACAACCATTACTACGGTCAAACCCACATCCTCTCGCGGTACGCCGGGTTCGACTTCGACCACCCGCCGCGGCTGCGGGGATACCTGCAGCACGGCTGGAACATCGGCTGCGGCTGGAACCCGGTGCACGAGTTCTACGACGGCGCCTGGCGGTTCACCTGGAGCGATGCGCCGCGGCGTCGCGGGCACGCGCTCGGCCGGCGGAACTACCACAGCATCGGCGCGCCGTTCCTCTACCTGATGGAGCTGGAGGAGGAGAAGGAGCCGGTCGAGCGCGAGGGCACGCTCTGGTTCCTGTTCCACGGGTGGGAGGGCGGCAAGATCCACGGCGACCACCAGCGGCTGGTCGACGAGATCCGCGAGACCGAGCCCGGTCCGGTCACGTTCAGCCTGTACTACACGGAGTACGACCGTCCCGAGGTGCGCGGGTTCTACGAGGACGCCGGCTTCCGGGTGGTGTCGTTCGGACGACGCGGCTTCTCCTACGAGGGGACCGATCGGCGCTTCCTGTTCAAGCAGCTCGCCGAGATGCGCAAGCACAAGCGGGTCGCGGCCAACCGGCTGTCGACCGCGGTCTTCTACGGCATCGCGGCCGGCTGCGAACCGGCGGTGTACGGCGACCCAATGGAGATGGACGGCGAGAACCCGTTGTTCGGCGGTCAGAGCCGGATCGAGCGGCTGTGGCCGGAGATGCTCGGTCCGTCGATCGACCTGGAGGCCGCGCGAGCGACCACGGACCTCGAGCTCGGGAAGCCCTGGATGATGCCGGCCGCGGAACTGCGAAGCCTGTTCGATTGGAGAGAGCGTGTCTGAGTTGGCTTCTGGGGTCCAGGTGGTCCGCGGCGAGATGCAGCCGTGGTCCGATCAGGCCACGCCACATCCTGCCCTGGCGGCACTGCTGACCGACGTCGTCCCGGCCAACCGGCGGACGCTGATCCTCGGGCCGCACGCGCCACAGCAGATCGAGTCGGTACTGGCGCACTCCGCCGACGTGACGATCCTGGTTCGGTCGGTCGCGGACGCACAGCAGCTTGGTGAGGACTTCGGTCCGTGTCTGCAGGTGATCGCCGGTGCGCTGGACGGTCTGCAGGGCGAGCCGTACGACGTGATCATCGCGACGGACGGGCTCGACCGGGTGCTCGGGTACGACAGCTCGGATCTGTCCTGGACCGAGCGTTTGGGCGCGCTGGCTGGACTGGCCGCGCCGGATGCGGTTGTCGTTCTCGCGCTGGAGAACGAGTTCTCCTTGCTGAACCTCCTCGACAGCCGTCCTGCGGACGAGCGCCACGGGGATGACGAGTGGCGTCCGTTGCACGATGACCCGACTCGTCCGGTCTCTGTCGACCAGTTGAAGGCTGCGTTGCCTTGGCGGGCCGAGGTGTACGCCGACTTTGGATCGCGCACCTTCGTCCGGGCCGACGTTGCCGCTGCGGCGCGGCCGGGTGAACTGCCGACCCGCCTGGCCACGGCTGCGTTGGAGAGTGTCGACGTACCGCTGCTCTCGCCTGCGGCTGAAGGCGTGGATTCTGCTTGCCGTGCTGGGCTTTTGGGCTCGATCCCCACTGGCTGGGTTGCGATTGCCGGCGCCGGTGCGACCCGCGACGTCTATACCCAAACCGGCGAGGCGGTGCTCACGGCGGACCAGAACTTGACCGGCTGGGATGTCACGATCACTGGCGATGCCACACCTGCTTTCGATCCCGCAGTCGTCCCCACCACGGTCCCGTCGGGTGTCTCGGTTGAGACCGTGCTCTTCCGCCTCGCTGCTGCTGAGGATGTGCCTGCCTTCCGCAAGTTGGCCGCGGACCTCGGCGAGTGGGCGACGACGTCGCGCGTGATCCTTCGTTGGGACGACGTGATCTTCGACGGTGAATCCTTCGCGTACGGCGTTTCGCCGTGGGTGACCGAGGAGCCGGTCGATAAGGAAGATCTCCTGGCAGCGGCTTGGTCCCGATTCCAGGACCGGCTGATCGGCCAGCACCGGCGGCACCCGTGGCCGCCGTGGATGCTCGGCGACGACCTCGTCTCCGCGTGGCTCGGCATGTCCGGGATCGAGCCGCCCGAGCAGCTCCAGGCCACCTCGCCCGACACCGCCCCGGCCGCCGCCGTACAGGTTGCCCGCGGCAAGGAGTTGGCCGCCGCGCTGGGTGTTCTGCTCGAGACTCGCACGGACACCGTCGACGTACGCACGGCGTTGGCGGAGGCGGAAGAGGCCAAGCAGGAGCTGTTCGAGCTGAAGGGGCACGTCTACGGCCTCGAGCGCACGCTCGGCTTCCGCAACAAGGCGATGAAGACGCGCGAGAACCGGATCCGCGAGCTGCGCGGCCAGCTGCAGCGGCTGACCACCGCGCACGAGCGGATCCGCGGATCCCGTACGTACGCCGTCTCGCGAGTCATCTTCCACGCGGCCCAGGTCCGCAAGCCGAAGACCGTTGCCCGTAAGGTCGCCCGCCGGATCCGGAAGCGATGAAACCGCCGCGCCTGAGTGTGGTGGTGCCGTTCTACAACGTCGGCGCATACATCGGGGACTGCCTCGACTCGATCCGGCGGCAGACCTGGACCGATTTCGAAGCGATCCTGGTCGACGACGGTTCGCCGGACGACAGTGCTGTGGTGGCGAAGGAGTTCTGCGCGCGCGATCCACGGTTCCGGATCGTCGAGCAGGACAACGCCGGGCTCGGTCCGGCGCGCAACACTGGTCTCGAACAGGCGTCGGGGGAGTACGTCACGTTCGTCGACAGCGATGACCTGGTCACCCGGCACGGGTTCGGGCTGCTGATCAAGGCGCTCGACCAGACCGGCTCGGACTTCGCCGGCGGCAACGCGCGGCGGTTCAACAACAGTTACGGCGTACGGCCGTCGTGGTTGCATGGGCAGACGTTCACGGTCGATCGGCTCGCGACGCACATCTCGGAGACACCGCAGCTGGTGCTGGACCGGATGGTGTGGAACAAGGTGTACCGGCGCTCGTTCTGGGACGAATACGGCTACCGCTTCCCGGCGATCCGGTACGAGGACTACCCGGTCACCCTCAAGGCGCACCTCGACGCGGTCACCGTCGACACGATCGCTGCGCCGGTCTACTACTGGCGCGAGCGCGAGTCGGGTGACTCGATCACTCAGCAGAAGTTCCAGCTCGCGAACATCCGCGACCGTGTCGTCTCGGCCGGCCTCGTACTCGACGAGATCGAGGACGCGATGCCGGAGATCCGGCACCGGGTCCACGCGCACTTCCGCCAGATCGACCTGCACGCGATCCTGTCGGCCTTCGGCACGGTTCCGCCGGAAGAAGAGCAGCATCTGGTCGAGCTCAGCACCGAACTGCTCGACCGGCTGGATGACGCCGTACTCGCTACCTCGCCGCGTCTCGCTCAGTTGCAGTTCGACGCCGTCCGAGCGGGCGACGCTGAGCTGTTGCGCATGATCGCCGTCGATCCCGCTGCTGTTGAGGAACAGTTGCCGATCGCAAAGACTGACCTCACGCTGGCGACCAGCGTGCGTGAGGTTGCCTGGATCGACGGTGAGCTGTCGGTACGGGGTACCGCCGAGATCCGGCATCTGCAATCGAAGCCGTCGAGTCTCCGGATCGGTCTCGTGATCGCGGGCCGGCATTACAGCCTTCCGGTACGGCGGTATCCGGCGACGGATCTCCGCGGCTCGCAGAGTTTGGTCGGGTTCGAGGCTCGCGTCAGCAAGGAACTGCTCGCTAAGTGTCCGGCTGGTCCGTCGCACTTCGACGTACGGCTGCGGGTCGGGGGGATCCGGCGGCGGGACCTGCTGCGTGGACAGAAGGCGGGAAGCCCGGGATGGCCTGCGGGGAGGTGGCTCGACGGGACCAGTTGGATTCAGCCTGGTCCGGGTAAGGACGGGGCGTTCGCCGTACGGCGGTTGTCCGATCCGTGCCGGTTGACCTCGGTCGAGCAGACGCCGGACGCGTTGGTGCTGCACGGGCGGTCGTCGTTTGACGATCCGACGTTGTTCGTCAGCCGGCCGTTGTCCGGTGGTGAGGTCGCGTTGCCGCTCGAGGTGCACGGCCGAGACTTCACCGCGCGGCTGCCGATCCGGCCGATCCTCGAGGAGATCAACCCGGACGATCCGTTCAGCCAGCGCACGACGCGCGCCTTTCGGATGCGTGGGCCGGAAGGCCAGGAGCAGGTGCTGCTGTGGACTGCGGGCGAGCGGTTGGTCTCACACGCCGAGGGCGGTCGGGTCGTGATGCTGACCCGGTCGACGGGCGGCTACGTCAACCTGCACGAGTCCCCGATCCGGATGACCGCGACCGCAGCCGTTGCCGCTGGCAACATGTTGGTCGTGCGCGGCCCGGACTGGGGCGACGTCTCCTTCAGTTGGCGGCGGTACCTGCCCGACTCCGACGACCACGTCGACGTCCCATGCCGCCGTACCGTCTCAGACGACGGCTGGGCAGCCGTGGTCGAGATGGCCGCACTGGAGCCGGCCGACTGGATCCTCTTTGCCACCGCGCTCGACGGCACCACCCACGCCGTCCAATGCGAGCCCTTCCTCTCCACCCGCCTACCCCTGACAATCACCCGCAACCCCCACACCCTCGCCATCCGCCCCCGAGCCGGCACCCTCCACCTCGAAGTCACCTAGGCGAGTCCGTCGCCCCCGCCGCCTCCGCGCAGACCCCGAAGGACGTGCCGGACGGCGTACTGGCGCAGCTCGGTTCGGACGTTTGAGGGGTCAACCCCTGAGTCGGCCGGTTGCGGAACCAGATTCTGGGCGGCCAACCGTCCAACTCGGGGGTTGACCCCCGAGACGAACGGCGGGGATCGGGGGAGTCGCCGGCGGGACGGAGCCAGGTGGATGGCCATCGTGGCGGCCGGATGCGAACCTGCGTCACTCACCAACCCCGCCCTCAGCTCCCCACCGAGCCCGCCCGAGCGCGACCCCCACGGCTACGCGGACCTTGATGAGTGACCCAGGTCCGCCCACGGGGCGATCCGGCCGCCCGCGCCGTCCATCTCGGCGCAGCCCAGCGCCGC
>NZ_SODF01000002.1:1738970-2790981 GCF_004365875.1 Kribbella kalugense
CCGCGCCGCCTCGTGCCGCGCCGCCTCGTGCCGCGCCGCCTCGTGCCGCGCCGCCTCGTGCCGCGCCGCCTCGTGCCGCGCCGCCTCGTGCCGCGCCGCCTCGTGCCGCGCCGCGCTGCCCCGCGCCGCGTCGTGTCACTTTGTGCACCAGTGCCGCATTGCCGGCGCTGAAATGTACGGCGCCGGTGCACAAAGTCGGCCTGGGTGGGGTGGTGAGGCGCTCGAGCGACCCGTGCAGCGGCAGGAGGGTGGTTGGCCCCTGGGGCGGTCGGTTGCGGAGGCAGATTCTGGGCGGCCAACTGTCCAACCCGGGGGTTGACCCCTGGGAGGGACGGGTTAGCGGCGTGCGACCCGGGGGTTGACCCCTGAGAGGGGCGGGTTAGCGGCGGGCGACCAGGAGTTGGTGGGTGATGGGCCAGTCGACGGGGGTGCCGGTGGGGGTGGTTATTGCGGCTACGGGGCTGATTCGGTTGGTGATGAGCCAGTCGTTGCGCCAGGCGGTTGAGGCTGGGTCGATGGTGAAGCCGGCGCGTTCGGCGACGGCGGTCCAGCCGGCGAAGTTCAGGCCGCAGAACTGTTCGTGGGTCTCGCTCAGCCAGTTGTCGACGTAGTCCTTCCGGGTGAGGAAGTCCATCGCGTCGGCCAGCCGGAGTACGAGGCCGTCGCCGCGTACGTCGTACTTGAACGGGACCTTCGCGTTCCGCCGGAAGTCGTGGGCGAACTGGAAGAACCGGGCTCGCGTCGACAACTTCCCGACGTACGCCGCGGGGTCGTCGAGCGCCTCGAGTTCGGCGACGGTGGACGGGTTCTCGCCGTCGCTGTCGTCCAGCCGCAGTACGACGGGGCGGTCGGGCTCGTCGGGTCCGCAGACGTCGGAGTTGATCCAGACGCCATGCGGTGCGGTGTGCGCGAAGAGCGCGTCGGCGAACCGTTGGACCGTGTCGGGGCGCGAGCCGTCGGCGTACGACCAGATCTCGTGGGTGAGCGCGAGGGTCAGCGTTGTGTCGATCGATCGCGGCGGGAAGACGGCCGAGCCGAGCATGTTGCGCTGGTAGAAGTAGACGTTCGGGTTGGTGAAGAGACCCTGCTCCTTCTTGTGGACGCACTCGGCGTACAAGTGCCGCGCGACCTCGACGCCGATCAGATCCGACTCGTGAAAGCGCGGATCCGCATCGATCAGTTGCAGGGTCGCTCCGGTCGCGCAGCCGATGTCGAGAATCCGGCCGGGACGGACAAACCCCTTGATTTGTTGCCATTTCCGGTCGGCGGCGGTCTCGAAGGCATCGGCGTACGTCTTGTAGTCGCGGGTCGTGGTGAGCCCGCCGTCGTCGCCGACCACCGGGTCGTTCACGCACCGCGCGACGTGCGCGTCCAGGGCGTACCGCTCGAACACATCGACCGTCGCCGGGTGCGCCAGCTCCTTCCACTGCTCGTTGCCGGCAGCAATCATCAGCAGGACGTCCCACGGCCGCGCCGTACCTTCGGGCTCGACGCCGATCACGTCGAACCCCAGCTGCTCGTACAGTTTGCTCACCTCCGGCGTCGAGCAGGCGACCACGGTGTTTGCCGGCGTCAACCGAACGAGATCGTCGGTCCCGGCCTCGATCGCCTTCACCGTTACCTCGGCGAACTCGTCCGTCGGCGGCGTATCCACCACCCCGACCACCAGCGACCGGATCCCGTTCGCCACGCTGAACCGCTCGATCGCCGCCTCCCGCCGATCGAACGCCACCGGATTCCGCTTCGTCGTCTGATGATTGGCCGACGTCACCGCCCACACCACGGTCCGGTCCGCAAACTTCCGCAGAAACTCGCCCTGGAACCGCGTCAAGACATGATGCCGCCCCGGAAACAACAAATACTCGGCCACGTCCCGAACCTTCCCTGCGTAGCATGCATCAGACAGAACATGATCCCAGGGGGAGGGGCTGCGGTGAGTCGGTGGGCGGTCGTGACGGGGTGTCTGGTGCTGGCGCTGGCCGGTTGTACGACGTCGGACAAGGCAACGGATCAGGTGGCGCCGCCCACCACGCCTCCCTCGAAGCCTGCAGCCACCCCGTCGGGATCGACGTACACCCTGGTCCCGCGGGTGAAGACGACCCCGACGCCGGCCAAGTTCCGGTACCTGGCCGGCGATCTGCTGTTGGCGCTTCCGACGGTGTACGGGACGCACACGCTGGAGACGTCGCTGTACATCTATCCGCCGGGGCCCGACCCGACCCGGCGGCCGGACCCGTTGGCCGTCTGGAAGGTCGAGCCGGCGATCTGCCGGGACGTCATCCGGTACTCGGGCGTCCCCGGAATACCCGGCGACTTCATCGCACCGACCACACCGTCGGCCGTCGCGAAAGATTCCCTCGGGCAGGGGATCGGCAATGAGCAGCCGTTCGTCAGCGCCAACGTCGTCGAACTGGCCGGCGCCCTAGGCGACAGACTCCTCGACCAGCGCCTACCGACGCCGCCCGAGTGCGCGCACATCCTGATCGACGGCAAGGATCGTGCCTCGGTGGTCGAGCGTTCGCTCCCCGGGTTCGGTGCCCGTTCTCGTTACATCGTCCGCACCTATCCGGTCGGCACCCAGACCTACACCGAGCGGACGCTTCAGTACCGCACCGCGACGTACGTCGTCCTCGTCCGCCTGGACGCCTTCGCCAACCCGGAAGCGTCTTTCCTGGCCTTCGCGGCGAAGACCCGGGACGGACTGAAAACGCTGGGCTAGAGCAGGTCCCAGGTCAGGGGCGTGCCGGCCTTCGCATCCACCCGGAACGGGCGGCCTTCCACCTGCGTGAAGAGGTCCGGCGCCAGGCCGCCGGCTGGGCGGATGGAGCGGACGTTTTCGAAGGTGATGGGGTCGCCGGCCCGGACGTCCTGGGTGACGAAGAGGGAGCGACGGAAGCGGAGGACGTTTTGTTCGGCCTGCTTCGGGCCGATGACCGGTTTGCCCAGGGCCAGTTGGGCTACCCGGGTGCTCTCGACGAGCATCTCCAGCTCCCATGGCTCGAGGGAGAACGCGGAGTCGACGCCGCCGTCGACGCGCTTCAGCGTCACGTGCTTCTCGATGACCGTCGCGCCGAGAGCCACCGCGGCCACGGCGGCGCCGATGCCCATGGTGTGGTCGGACAGGCCGACCTGTACGCCGAGGGCATCACGCAGGACCGGGATCCCGCGCAGGTTCGACTCCTCCGGCGGCGCCGGGTAGCTCGCGGTGCAGGACAGCACGATGATCTGCTCGTTCCCGGTCGAACGCGCGGCCCGAACCGCGGCGTCGATGTCGGTGAGCGTCGCGGAGCCGGTGGAGATGATGATCGGCTTGCCGGTCTCGGCCATTCCGCGGACCAGCGGCAGGTCGCCGATCTCGTTCGACGCGACCTTGTACGCCGGGACGTTGAGCTTCTCCAGGAAGTCGATCGCGGTCTGGTCGAACGCGGACGAGAACGCGACCATCCCGAGCGAGTTCGCCAGCTCGAAGATCGGCTCGTGCCACGCCCACGGCGTGTGCGCCTCCTGGTAGAGGTCGTACAGCCGCGCCTCGCTCCACAGCTCGTGCTCCACCGGCAGCCGGAACGCCGGCAGGTCGAGGTCGAGCGTCATCGTTTCCGCGGTGTACGTCTGCAGCTTCAGCGCGTGCGCGCCGGTCTCCGCGACCGCGCGGACGATGTCCAGCGCTCGCGTGAGATCGCCGTTGTGGTTCCCGGACATCTCGGCGATGACGAACGGCTGGTGATCCGGCCCGACCTTCACGCCGCCGATCTCGATCGTGCTCATGACTTCTTCCCTTGGGCTCTACGGTCCTGCTTGCGCAGGCTGATCGGAATCACGGTGAGCTCGCGGCCATCGGCGTACCGGACCTCCGGCGTACCCTCGACGAACCGGAAGCGGCGGTTCATCTGCCGTACGACGGTGTTGTGCTCCAGCACCTCGCCGGTGAGGCCCTCGAGGCCGAGCTCGTCGAACGCGTACGCCGTCGCCTCGCGCATCACCTCGATCCACGCCGGCAGTGTCTCGCCACGCTCGGCGAGTCCGTCGGCGTCGAGGAAGAATCCCCAGGCGCCGGTCGGTCCTTCGAGGTCGAAGAAGTTGACGACGCCGGCCGTCGTACCGCCGCGTTCGTAGATCAGCACCCGCCGGGTCGGGTCGACCGAGGTCTTCGCCCACCACCCCGCGTGCTCGTCGGCGGTGATCTCGTGCGAGTTGATGCTCACGTCGCGATTGGCCCGCTGGTTCCGCAGCCGCCGGATGATGTCGACGTCGTCGTCAGTCGCAGCGCGCAGCATGTACCTAACCTAGCGTCTTCTCTTAGGGTGCCTGAATGTGTAAACATCTTTCGACTTCACCTTGAACCACGGTCGGAGAGTGACATGAGAGTCTGGCGAGTCATGGGTGTCCTGGGTGCGACGGCAGGTCTGTTGCTGAGCGGTGTCTCCGGTACGGCGTCTGCCGCGCAGACGCAGTCCGATCAGCAGAACTGCGCGCCCAACGCGTCCACTCCGCTGCGGCAGTTCCGGGCGAGCTGGATCTCGTCGGTGGTGAACATCGACTGGCCGTCGAAGACCGGTCTGAGCGCCGCACAGCAGCAGGCCGAGCTGATCGGCTGGCTCGACGACGCGGTCCGGCAGCACCACAACGCGGTCGTCCTCCAGGTCCGTCCGACCGCCGATGCCTTCTGGCCGTCCAAGGTCGAGCCCTGGTCGCAGTACCTGACCGGCACGCAGGGCGGCGACCCCGGCTACGACCCGCTGGCCTTCGCGGTCACCGAGGCGCACAAGCGCAACCTCGAACTGCACGCCTGGTTCAACCCGTACCGCCTGTCGATGGGCACGGACCTCAACGCCCTCATCCCGACGCACCCGGCGCGCCTGCACCCCGACTGGGTCGTCACATACGGCGGGAAGCTCTACTACAACCCCGGTATCCCGGCCGCTCGTCAGTTGGTCGAGGACGCGATCATGGACGCGGTCTCGCGGTACGACATCGACGGCGTGCACTTCGACGACTACTTCTACCCGTACCCGGTGGCCGGCCAGACGTTCGACGACGCCGCGACGTTCGCGCAGTACGCCGACGGCTACACCGACCTGCAGGCGTGGCGGCGGCACAACATCGACCTGCTGATCCACGAGCTGAGCCAGAAGATGCACGCGATCAAGCCGTGGATCAAGTTCGGCATCTCGCCGTTCGCGGTCTGGCGGAACAAGGCGACCGACCCGGAGGGCACCGACACCACCGCCGGCGTGCAGACGTACGACGACCTGGCGGCGGACACCCGGAAGTGGGTCCGCGAGGAGTGGATCGACTACATCGTCCCGCAGGTTTACTGGGCCGGTGGGTTCGCGGCCGCCGACTACAACAAGATCGTGCCGTGGTGGGCGGACCAGGTCCGCGGTACGCACGTCCACCTCTACATCGGCGAAGCGACGTACAAGGTCGGTACGTCGACACAGTCGCCGGACTGGTCGGACCCTGCTGAGCTGAGTGACCACCTGGCGTTCGACAGCGCGATCCCCGAGGTGAAGGGCAACATCTACTTCTCCGCGAAGGACGTCCGCGCGGACCGGCTCGGTGCGACCACGCTGCTCAACAACAACTGGTACACAAGGCCGGCGCTGATCCCCGCAATGCCGGCCCTCGACTCCCGGCCGCCCCTTCCGGTGCACGCGACCCGTGCGAAGCGCACTGCGGGCGGCGTACAGCTCACCTGGTCGCGGACCTCGAAGGACACCACGTCGTACGCCGTCTACCGTCGTGAACTCCTCGGCGGCGACCACTGCCCCGACAACGACGCCCGCAACCTGATCACCACCCTCCGCTCGACCGGCACCACCCAGTCGTACGTCGACCCCACCGCAACGCCCGGCAAGACCTACATCTACACAGTCACCGCCCTGGACCGCCTCGCCAACCAAAGCATCGGCATCCCGGCAGTCGCCTTGCGGTAAGTCGTCGGGGTCGGCACACCCCGGTTGCATTTGGACAGGAGGTGTCGGGCGGCCGGGTAGTACACCTGAGCGTGATCGCGTACGCGCGTACGGCGTATCGCGGGTGTACTACCTGTCCAGCTGCCGACCATGTGCCCACCCGACTCCCCAACCAGCCCCTCCGAGCCGGTCCCATGGCGGGATATTTCAGCGGTGTCGTCCTGTAACCCGCCACGAACTACATAACCCGCCAGCCCTCAACGCGACCCCACGACCTCAAGGGGTCCTGAGGCTCGGCGTGGTGGTCAGCTGCGTCGGGATCGGGCTCGTGGGGAAGGTCGGCGACGGGAGACTCGAGGTCTGGGTCGGGAAGGTGCCGGTGGGGAGACTGCTGGTCGGGAGGCTGCCGGTTGGGAAGGGCTGGGTTGGTTGGGTCTGGCCTGAGGAGTCAGTGGGTGTTGGGAAGCTCGGCGTGCTGGTCGGGAAGCTCGACGTCTGGGTGGGGAGGCCCGTAGTCGGAGTGCCCGTCGGGGATGGCGTCTGCGTGGGGAAGGGGTTCTCTGGGGGCGGCGGATAGATCTGGTAGACGCGGACGCTGCCCAGCTGGAATCTGAGTTCGGTGAGTTTGTCCAGGTTCGTCGGGGGTGCGCTGACTCGTTCGTCGAGCAGCAGCCACTGGACGTCGTACTTCGTTCGTAGCGTTTCGATCAGCTGGCGGGTCGGGTTGCTGAAGACCTCGTCGTTCAGCTGGAGCTGTTCCTGGTTCCAGTACGGCCCTTGGGCCTGGTCCGGGTACGTGTCGTCGACGCGGGCCTGGTACGACCACCCCTCGACCAGCACGCGCCGCTCCGCGTACCCGGCGATCCAGTACGAGCCGGCCTGGCAATGTGACGCTCGCGCCTGGTGACAGTGCACGTTGGTGGCGATCCGGTCGTCCTGCCCGGAGTTCCGCCGGATGAACCGGGCCGCCTCGATCCCGCCCGGTGCGATCGACTCGTACGACGTCAGCGGCGGCTCGGCGAACTTCCGGATCGACGCCAGCGTCGGCGACACCGTCGTACCCACCAGCACTGCCACCGCGATGACAGCCCAGGTACGCCGTGAGCCCCGCAACACCAACCCGAACACACCGATGCCGAGAGCCGCGATCGCCAGAGCAACAACCAGTCCCTGTCCGAAGCAGCTGCTCGACGTACACGAACGATCCGAGCGATAACGACCCCAGTAGATGGCCGCCACCCCGATCGCGAGCGCGACCGCGGCGATCCAGTACTGCCGCCGCTCCAGCGACCCAAGCCCCCACGTCGCGAGCAGCACCCCGAACACGAACCCGGTCCGGATAAAGAACAGTTGCGTGTCACCGCGGTCAGCCAACAGCGACGCACCCAGGACGGCCGCGACGAAACCGGCCACCAGGAAGACCACCATCGGGTCCCGCCTGAAGCGTCGCTTGATCAGCAACGCGCCGACCACCGGCATGACCCACCCGACCACGACCACCGCCGCGATCACCGCGACAGCGGACCCGCCACCCATCCGATCCGCCAGGCTGTCGAACGCCGCCCCCGGATCGAACCGCACACTCGACGCGGCCCCACGCAGTACGAAGAAGAACGTCAGCGCATAAGCCGCCGCAACCCCGACACCCAGCACCAGCGCACGCAGATTCAGCCGCCCAGCCCGGACCGTCAGATAGATCCAGGCAACCGCCAGCCCGGTCGCGTAGACAGGTAGTGCAGTCGCTTTCGTCAACGCCAGCGCGGCAACCAGCACACCGGCCGCGATGAAGAGTCGCAGCAACTCGGCCCGCGTGGTACCCGGTCGTCGCCGCAGCAGCAACGCAGTGACCGCGATCAGCGGCAACAGCAACACCGTCGAGAACGCCTGCGGCGGATTGGTCAGCTGCCCCAGCGAAAACGGCCCGTCCGCGAACACCCGATCGGACACCGCCCACGGCCAAGCAACCAGATCGCCTCCCGCGACCACGAGCCCAGCAGCGATCGGAGCGGCAACCGCCCGACCGGTCAGCACCATCCCGACCGCGGCCGCACCCAGCACCGTCAACAGGATCCAGGCGAACGGCACCATCCGCTGCGTGAGTACGTCGAGCGGCACGCTAGTGATCCAGTGCACCGACGCGATGTGGTCGTACGCCGCCCAGTGGCTCGTCAGCCAGCCACCATCGGCGTACGGAACCCGCGGTGGGAAGTGGTGCGTCAGCTCACCCGCCAACGCAAGGTTGTGCGGGGCGTCCGAATTCGGCCGCAACGCCTCCGGACCGTCCAGCGGAATGAGCCGCGAGCCGACCCGCACGAACCACGCGGCCGCGACTCCGACCGCGACCATCACGCCGGCCGTCGACCACCACGGCGTCGGCCGTTCGACCGGCTTGTGGCGCGGCAACGCCCGCCACATCCCGAACGCCAGCGCCGGCATCAGCAACGCCGCGAACGGCATGTCGAAGAGCATCCCGAGCGGATAGAGCACAGCCTCGCCGGCCAGCCCGAACGCGGTCCCCAGGACCACATCCGCCGAGAACCACCCGACCCCGCCGGTCAGCCGCCGCCAGAACATCGTGCCCGGTACGACGATCACGACCAGGAGATAACCGAGGTACACAGCAGGCATCCACGGCGGATGATCCTGCAGCGCAACGAACCAGGCCAGCGGCAGCACCGGCAGACTCGCCAGCGCAGCAGTCCGCTTACCGCGCCCGGCAGCACGGCGCTTCCCCGGTCTGATCATCGCGCAAGTGTATGAGTCCGACGAGTCGGGTTCGGGGCCGGTGAGCCGTTTACCATCGTGAACTTCGCCTTTACACTCTGTAATCTCCCAGACCCCGCAGTCTTCGGGAGGTCCGATGGTTGTCCAGCACATCGCCGGGCTGCCGGTCGAGGAGGTCCTGCTGGCGGCACTGGCCGCAGCAGCCCCGGTGATCGCACTGGCCGGCCTGGAGATCCGCAGCCGGATCAAACGACTGAAAGCCTGGGTACGCCGTCGCGGCAATCCACCAGACCCCGATGCGAGCCTCGAAGAGGACGCTAGGCTGCGTGGTTATGAGTTCGGTGGCGCGGGGTCGGGTCAGGGAGTTGATGGGTGAGGTGATGACCGCTCAAGGCCGGTCGTTGCCGGCCGACGACACGGTGGACCTACGCGAGATCGGGTTCAGATCGCTGGACTTCTCCGAGCTGGCCCTCCGGGTGGAGGACGAGCTCGGCGACGAGTTGAACTTCGATGCCCCAGGGCTGCGCCGGATCGCAACGGTCGGCGACGTACTCGACTTCATCGAGCAACTCCAGTCGGCGTGAACGCCCGCCGCAAGACCACCGCCTTGATCGGCGACGACAACACCGTGGTCGTTGCCGGCAAGCGCCTGACCTGGCGGACCCTGCACAAGCTGCCGCAGCTGCCCTCGCCCGCGGCGGTCCTGGTCGACAACGGTGCCGACGCACTCGCTGCTCTCCGTCATCACGCCGTACACGGCACTGAGCTCCTGGTCGCCACCGATTCACGGGTCGATCAACACATGCGCGAGGAACTCGGCGAGTCCGGTTTCGCGGTCGTCCTGCCCGATGGGGCAGTGACTCCGGCCAAACTGAAGCGGGTCGAGGAGTCCGGCCGGGCCTGGCTGCTCACCTCCGGATCGACCGGTCGCCCGAAGCGCATCGGCCACACGCTGGAGACCCTGACCACTGTCACCGCCGACCAGCCGCCACGCACCTGGCTGCTGCCGTACTCACCCGGGACCTACGCCTGGTGGCAGGTCGTCACGCTCTCGCTGACCCAGCCCGACCAGGGCCTGGTCGTGATCGAGCCCGACGAGTTGGACGACTGGCCGGCGATCGCGGCCGAGCACGGCGTGACAGCAGCCTCGGGTACGCCGACATTCTGGCGGCAGGCCATCTACCGCAACGCCGACGCGCTCGGCGCCGTACCGCTGGAGCAGATCACGCTCGGCGGCGAGCCCGTCGACCAGGCGATCCTCGATCAGCTCCGGGAGATCTTCCCGAAGGCCCGGATCTCCTGGATCTACGCGTCCTCCGAGGTCGGTGCGTCGATCGTGGTGCACGACGGCAAGGCGGGGTTCCCGAAGGACTGGCTGGACCGCCAGCCCGATCCGGACCGTCCGATGCTGACCGTCGAGGGCGACGAGCTCGTGATCCGCTCGCCGCACCACGGCGCCGGCCTGGTCGGTGCGGTCCACACCGGCGACCGGATTGAGTACGACGGCGATCGCGTGCTGATCACCGGTCGGCTGGACACCGACGAGATCAACGTCGGCGGGTCCAAGGTGTCGGCCGGCCTGGTCCGCAACGTGCTGATGGGTCACCCGGGTGTCGCCTGGGCGCGGGTGTTCGCGCGCAAGGCGCCGCTGGTCGGCCGGATGGTCGCGGCCGAGGTGGTTCCGAACCGGGCACTCGGCCCGATCACGGACGCCGACCTGGTGCAGTGGTGCTCGACCCGGCTGCCGGACTACGGCGTACCCCGGAGGATCAAGTTCCTCGACGAGATCCCGCAGAAGGAAACCCTGAAGAGTGACGTCTGAAGTCAGTGTCCCCCCGGCCTCCGTCGTTCTGGTCTCGGGCGGCTCCCGCGGCCTCGGCCTGGCGATCGTCAGTGACCTGCTCGCCGCGGGGGTGAAGGTCGCGGCCTTTGCCAGAACAGTGACGCCCGAGCTGACCGCCCTCGGCGAGAAGTACCCGGACCAGCTGTACTACGGCTCTGTCGACATCAACGACGCCGCCGCCGGGCAGGCGTTCGTCAAGAAGGTCGAGACGACCCTCGGCCCGATCGATGCCTTGGTCAACAATGCCGCGATCGGCCAGGACTCCTTGCACGTCCACACGTCCGCCGATCACCTTGCCGAGATCATCCAGACCAACCTGACCTCGCCGCTGGTCCTGACCCGCTTCGTCCTGCGCCGGATGCTCGCCAAAGGACTGAAGGGCCGGATCGTCAACATCACCTCGATCTGCGCCCAACGCGGCTACCCCGGGCTGGTTGCCTACTCGGCCACCAAGGGCGGAATGGACGCGGCCACCCGTTCACTGGCTCGTGAACTCGGTGGCCGCATCCTCGCCAACGCGATCGCCCCGGGCTTCTTCGCCTCGGAGATGTCCGCCGTCCTCGGCCCGACCCAGCTCGACCAGATCGTCCGCCGTACCCCGACCGGTCAACTGACCGAGCCCGACGACGTCCTCCCGATCGTCCGCATGCTCCTACTCGAGAACACGAACATCAACGGCCAGGTCCTGGTCGTGGACGGCGCAGCCTCGATCTAAGGCTTGATGTTCTGGTTGCGGTGGAAGACGTTGTCCGGGTCGTACTTCCGCTTGATCTCGACCAGTCGCTCGTACTTGTCGCCGTACGCCGCCCGCAGTCGGGCCTCGTCCGCCTCGACCATGCCATTCACGTAGCTGCCGATGTTGACCGCGTGCGGCTGGATGGCGTCCCAGAACGTGCGCACCCAGGCGCGCTCCGGCTCGAGCGCTTCCAGCACGGGCGCGGTCCCGATGATGAACATCGAGTACTGCGGGATCCGCTGCCCGCCGAACGCGGTGGCCTCGTCCGCGGTCTCGACGTAGCCCTGGTCCAGGCGGTAGATCATCGTGACCGACATCGGCGACGTCTTCTGCGCCACCTGGGTGGTGATCACGTCGATCGCCCCGTCGGACAGAGTCTCGAGGTACGCGCCCTTCTCGTAGTGATACGTGCCCGCGGCGTTCGCCTCGTCGAGCAGGCCCTGTACGGCGGTGTACGGCATCGGCGTGACGACCTCGAACAACGGCGGCAGCGTTCCCCGGAGCCGTTCCAGCGCGTCGGCATGCTGTTCGGGCGAGCCGAAACCGACCACAACCAAGGCGAAGCCGGGCTTGAAGTGATGCTCCGCCGGGACGAACGGCGCCGGCGGCGCGTTCAGCGCGGCGATCACGACGTTGACCTCGCGCGGCAGCTCCGGAATCACCTCGAGGGCGGCGCGCAGCAGCTCGCCGCCCTGGTCCTGACCCCAGAAGGCCAGCGCGAAGTTCACGATCGGCCCGACCGGGTGCAGCCGGAACTCGAACTCGGTGACCACACCGAAGTTGCCGCCACCGCCGCGCACGGCCCAGAACAGGTCCGCGTTCTCGTCCTCGGCGGCACGCAGGATGCTGCCGTCCGCGGTGACGAGCTGGACCGACTCCAGGTTGTCGATGCTGAGTCCGTGCATCCGGGTCAGCCAGCCCATACCGCCGCCGAGCGTGAGCCCGCCGACGCCGGTGTGACCGATCAGCCCAGCTGGTACGGCGAGACCGTGCTCCTGGGCGGCACCGTCGAGATCGCGCAGTAGCGCGCCACCGCCGACGCGAGCCCGGCGGGTCTCCGGATCGACCGTCACCCGGTTCAGCCGGCTCAGGTCGATCATCAGCCCGCCGTCGACCGACGACATGCCGGCGATGCTGTGGCCCCCGCCGCGGACAGCGATCTCGAGTCCCTCGGCCACCGCGTACCGGACGGCCGCCTGGACGTCCTCGGCCGAATGAACCTGGGCGATCACAGCCGGCTCCCGGACGTGCTCTGCGTTCCACAGCCGGCGTGCCGCGTCGTACCCGTCGTCTTCTGGTGCGAGCACGGCCCCGCTCACTGCCGTGCGCAGTTCCCCCACAGTCTGCGTCATTCCAGTCCCCTCCCCGATGTGTTGCCGCCAGGCTAGGTGCCCGGCTCCGCTTCGTCAGCGTCCTTTCGGGCAGCCTGCAGACTCGCAGGGTTTATCCACAAGGGAACGGATTCCCGTTTGGGCAGGAACTTCGCTGGGTGTCAGACTCGACGGCGTGAGTGACGAGGAAATCCTGCGATTGCTACCGATGACGGCAGCTGTCGTTGCTGTGCGCGACGATCGCGCCGACGAGCATTTGGCCCGCCTGGGTGCGTACGACGAACGCGACCAGGCGCAGGTGGACCGTTGCGTGCAGGCGTTCCTCACCGGTCTGCTCCGCGCCACCTGGGAGCGTGGCTGGGCGCCGACCGACGTCGTCCAGCACGGCCGTCGCATCTTGGACCCGGGCGTCGAGCCGTTGCTGCTGGCCGCGATCTCGGCGGAGCACCGGGGATACCGAGCCACCACGATCGACCCTCGCTGGCTCGATCAGCTGACCGATCTCGGCGTACCGCAGCCCTTCACCGAGCTGAGCCTGACCGCCTGGGCAGCAGGCGCTCGCGTCGGTCGCTACCTCACCCTGCATCACGCTCTGTCTCTAGGCGGTTTCCTTCAGACTCTGCCGGTCCTGGCGCGGCTCTACCCCTTGCCCGGTACGACGGTCCGCCGGCAGCACTCCGCCGTACCGGCTGACGGGAAGATGCTGGCGCGGATCCGCGCTCTGCTCGCGAAGGCGGAGGCGACCGAGTTCCCGGACGAGGCGGAAGCCCTGTCGGGTAAGGCGCAGGAGTTGATGGCGAAGTTCTCGCTGGACCTGGCTCTGGTGGAGGCGGAGGTGGAGATCCCGGACGATTCCGCGGGCCGGCGGCTGTGGGTCGAGACGCCGTACGTCTCGGCCAAGGCGCAGCTGGTCGGAGCGGTGGCCGCGGCGAATCGGTGCCGTACGGTCGTGATCGATGACCTGGCCGTCGTCACCATCGTGGGCGCGGAGGTCGATCTGCAGCACACCGAGATCCTCAGCACTTCTCTTCTGGTGCAGGCGAATCGAGCGATGCTTGCCGCTGGCAAACACATCGGTCATCGAGGCGAGTCCCGGACGCGGTCGTTCCGGCAGTCGTTCCTGATGGCCTACGCGCAGCGGATCGGCGAGCGGCTGGAGCAGACCACGGCCGCGGCCCAGGCCGCCGTACCGGAAGCTGATGCCGGCCGCCTGCTGCCGGTGCTGGCCAAACGGGAGGAGCAGGTGGACGCTCTGTTCGCCCAACTGTTCCCAAACACGACGACCAGACGGACCCGCATCACCAACGGCGCCGGGTGGAACGCGGGCCTGACCGCCGCCGACCAGGCCCAGCTCGACGCCCGCCAGCAGGTACGTCGGTGAGGATCGAGGAGACCGCGATCCCCGGGCTGCTGCGGATCGGGCTGGACGTGAAGCCCAACGACGACGGCTGGTTCAAGGAGAACTTCCATCGCGAGAAGCTCGCCGACCTCGGGATGGACGTCGTCCAGCACAACGTCGCGTACTTCGCCGAACTGGGGATCGTCCGCGGGATCCACGCCGAGCCGTGGGACAAATACTTGTCTCCGTCGTCGGGTCGAGTGTTCGTCGCGATCGTGGATCTGCGCGACAACGAGACGTTCGGCCGGGTGGAGACGTTCGAGTTCGGTCCAGAGCAGGCGCTCTACGTGCCGCGTGGCGTCGGGAACTCGTTCTGCACGCTGACGCCGCACACGACGTACAACTTCCTGGTGAACGAGTACTGGTCGCCGGAGCGCGTCACCGTCGACCTCTTCGATCCCGCGTTGGCGATCGACTGGCCGTTTCCGCGCGCGGAGCTGAGCTACACCGAGCGGGACGCGGCGAACCCGTCGCTCGACCAGGTCAGGACGCAGCGGGCCTGAGCCCGCAGAGCACGATGTCGAGCAGGCGGTTCGCCTGCTCAGGCTCGATGTCACGGCCCATGTTGATGCCGCCGACCAGCCGCATCACGTCCATCAGCTCAAGCTCCGACCTGACCTCACCGGCCGCTTTCGCCTTGTCCAGCAGGAGTTTCCCGGCTTCCTGCACATTGACCTTGCAGACCTGGAAGAACGGCGAGTCTTTGCCCAGGGCAACCGTAAGCTCGCTGGCCAGGCTGCCCTTGGACAGCCCGTAGCCGAGGAAGCTGCGCAACCAGGCGGCCAGCGCGTCGAACGGCTCCAGCTCCCGGTCGAAGTCGTACGCGCGGTCGCAGACGGACTGGATCTCGTCGACGTAGACCGCCTCGAGCAGCGCGGTCCGGCTCGGGAACCGGCGGTACAGCGTGCCGATGCCGACGCCGGCGCGGCGGGCGATCTCCTCGAGTGAGGTGTCGGTGCCGTGCTGGGCGAACGTTTCGCGGGCGGCCGTCACCAGGCGGTCGTAGTTCCGCGCCGCGTCCGCACGGGTCGGCCGTGTGCACGGCAGAGGTTGCGGCGCCATCCGGCCTCCTCGCACGAGTTCGCCAACAATATCGCTTGCAAAGCGGAGGAGGCCTCCGTATCGTATCCGGAGGAGCGCTCCGCTTTCCTCTCACAACTGTAGCCCCTCTGGGGTAAGGAGCAATATGTCGGCAACAGCCGCGGCGCCGGCCGGCGCCAGATCCGGCACGCCCGCTCGGCGGCCGGGGGTAGTTCTCGCAGTCATCCTGGTCACCCAACTGATGGTGATCCTCGACGGCACCGTGGTGAACATCGCGATGCCGCACATCCAGCAGGCCCTGCACTTCACCCCGTCCAGCCTGTCGTGGGTGCAGAACGCCTACGCGCTCGCGTTCGGCGGTCTGCTGCTGCTCGGTGCGCGCGCCGGTGACCTGCTCGGTCGCCGCCGGGTGTTCGTCACCGGTATCAGCATCTTCACGCTCGCCTCGCTGCTCGGCGGTCTCGCGCCGAACGCGGAACTGCTGCTCGCTGCCCGCGTCCTGCAGGGCATCGGCGGTGCGATCGCCGCTCCGGCCGCGCTGACGCTACTCATGCTTACGTACCGCGAAGGCCCCGAGCGGATGAAGGCGCTCGGCTACTACAGCCTGATCTCGTCCGGCGGCGGCAGCGTCGGCCTGGTGCTCGGCGGCATGCTGACCGACTGGGTGTCCTGGCGCTGGGGTCTGTTCATCAACGTCCCGATCGGTATCGCGCTGGTCTTCGCGGCTCGCCGGGTGCTGACCGAGACCGAGCCGGAGACCGGCCGGTTCGACGTGGCCGGTGCGCTCACCTCGACGCTCGGCATCACCTCGCTCGTGTTCGGCTTCATCCGGGTCGCCGAGGAGGGCTGGTCGTCACCGCAGGTGCTGACCGCGTTCGCGGCCGGCGTCGTACTGCTGGTCTCGTTCGTGCTGATCGAGCGCCGGGTCAGCCACCCGATCGTCCCGCTCCGGCTGTTCAAGTCCGCTCAGCGGTCGGCGTCGTACCTGACCATGCTGCTGGTGGTCGGGACGATGTTCGGGATGTTCTTCTTCCTGACGCAGTACCTGCAGGGCGTGCTCGAACTGAACCCGCTGGCGGCCGGTCTGGCCTTCCTGCCGATGACCGGTCTGCTGTTCACCGCGTCGCGCATCGTTCCGAAGTTGGTTGCCCGGATCGACGGCGGCAAGCTCTTGCTGGCAGGGTCCACGCTGGTCACGCTCGGCACGATCTGGCTGACCCGGCTCGGCTCGCACAGCACGTACCTGCACGACGTGGTCGGTCCGCTGCTGCTGTTCGGTGCGGGTGCCGGGATGATCTTCATCCCGCTGGTCGGCCGGGCGATCTCGGGCGTCGCGCCGGAGGACTCGGGTGCCGCGTCCGGCATGCTGAACGTGGTCCAGCAGGTCGGTGGCGCACTCGGCCTGGGCATCCTGGTCACGATCTTCGGTACGGCGAGCCGGAACTCGACGTCGACCGTGCCCCGTGAGGTGCTGGTCGACGGCGTTCATGCCGCGTTCGTCGGGTCGCTGATCTACGCGGCGGTGAGCCTGGTGATGATCATCGTCACGGTCCGCCCGTGGAACTGGTTCCGCTCGGCGCCGGAGCCAGTGGAGGCTCCGGTCGTCGTCGACTCACACGTCTGACGTGATCGGCAGCTTGTAGCTGACGTACTTGCTGTGAACCGTGAAGCCGAGGGACTCGTACAGGCCGAGTGCTCCGGTGGGGTTGTCGGCGTCGACGCCGAGTGACGACCGCTGGTAGCCGGCCTGTGCGGCCTCGGTGAGCACCTTCGCCAGGGCCGCACGGGCCAGGCCGCGGCCGCGGTACGCACGCCGGCTGCCGACCTGGCCGATGTACAGCTCCCGGATCCCGGTCGCCTCGGTGTCCGCTTCCCACTCGTAGCCGTTGACGTACGCCGCGACGGTGCCGCCATCCAGGACGCAGTACGACTGATCGCCGCGGAACGCCCGTGATCCGACGTTCCGGGATCTCCACGCCTCCGTGGTGGGCGGCGTCCAGCCCCAGTGGTCGGAGAAGGCCTCGAAGTGAGCCTCCCGCAACGCATCCTCGTACGACCCGTCGTACGACCTGAGCTGAAGCCCGTCGACCAACGGCGCGTCCGGGACCGGCTGGTCCAGCGGCCGGCGCATTTCGAAGAAGTACCGCTCCTCCTCGAAGCCGAGGTTGCGGAGCATCCGGTTCGCGCCGGCGTTGGCGCTGTTCGCTCCGGCGCTGACCTGACCCGGGGCCTCCGGGTGAGTGGCCGCGTGCAGTTCGCCTGCGCGGTGGATCATCCAGCGCATCACCGCCGTGCCGAGGCCCTGCCGGCGCCACTCCGGGTCGATGCAGCCCTCGGTGTTGACCCGGTCCACGTCCACCACAGCGGTCTTCACGTGCGCGATGCCGTAGCCGATCATCCGGCCGCCGGACCACAGGCTGATGCTGTCCTTGGCCAGATCGAGCTCCGGCCGGTCCAGTTGCTCGGCGAGGTCCTCGGCGCTGTAGTTCTCGCCCTCCTGGTCGACCTTCTCCGTGGCGGCCAACAGCGCCGCCCACACCTCGACGTCGCCCGTGGTCATCGGGCGCGTCTCGATCCCTTCCGGCCAGCTCATGGAACGAAAGTACGGGGTCTGCTGCTCGACTGCATGCCAATTAGCCGAGTTGCTCGGCGAGCCAGCGCACGGCCATCGGATAGCGGTACTCGATGCCGCCGTGCGTACCCTCGAACAGCTCGAAGTGCATCCGCTCATCGGGTACGCCGACCTGCTGGGCGGCCCGGTGGAACGCGGTCGCGCCGAGGTCCAGGAAGTACTCGTCCTGCCGGCCCGCGTCGATCCAGACCGCGCGCAGCGAGCGGAGCGCCTCGGCGTACTGCGGTTCCTTCACCATCTCGACCGGGTCGCGGGACAGCCAGCGGGCCCAGACCTCGGGGACGGTCGCCCCGAGATCGTCGAACGGCAGCAGTACGGTGCCGTCGGCCTCGGCGGAGTACGCCGACGCGTAGCCGTACATCTCCAGGATGTGCAGATCCTCGTTGGTGGTCCGGCCGCGCTTGGTCTCGAGCACCTCGAAGTACTTCTCGTAGCTGCCGTCGTACTTGTCCCGCAGGATCCGGGCGGTCTCGCCGAACCCCGACCGGTAGCAGACGTCGAACAGGGCGTCACCGGCATGCGTCGCGAGTGCGCCGAACACGTCCGGCCGCAGCAACGGCGTCACCATCGCGGTGTACCCGCCGCTCGACTTGCCAGTGACAGCACGATGATCGCGGTCGGCGATCGTCCGGTACTTCGCGTCGACCCACGGCACGATCTCGTCGCACAAGTACGACTGGTACTGCCCGGTCCCCGGCGAGTCGAGGCACTGGCTCCCGCCGTACTTCGTCCACGAGTCGACGAAGACCACGACAGCCCGCGGCACGCTCTCGTCCTGGAACATGGCGTCCAGCAGCTCCGGGTACGGCTGCCGGAACGGCGCCCGGTTGAACCACATTCCGACATGCCCGGTGTAGCCCATCGTCACGTAGATGGATGGGTACCGCTGATCCGAGTCGTCGTACCCCGGCGGCAGGTAGACCAGCACCGGTCGCTCGTGCGGGTCGCCGAGCGGGTTCCCCCGCAGCAGCTCACTGGTGTACGTCGTCTGGTCGATCCGGCCGGCGAGCTCCGCGGACCACGGCAACATGGGCAACCTCCGTCACATGGCGTCCGGGGCCTGGATCCCCAGCAGACTGAGTCCATCCTGCAACACCTTCCGGGTTGCCGTGCAGAGGGCGATCCGGCTTGCTCTGGTCGCGCCTTCACTGCTCAGCACCGGGCACTGCTCGTAGAAGGTGGAGAGGGCTGACGCGACGTCGTACAGGTAGGTGCAGAGTCTGTGCGGCTGGAGCGTCTCTGCGACCTGGGCGACCGTGTCGGCGAAGTCGGTGAGGAGGAGGGCGAGCTGCTGCTCGGCCGGGTCCTTCAGGTCGGTGACCTCACCTGGGGTGCCGGCCTTGCTGAGGAGCCGGGTGAGCCGGGCGTGGGCGTACTGGAGGTAGGGGCCGGTGTTGCCGGTCATCGCGACCATCCGGTCCAGGTCGAACACGTAGTCGTTGCCCCGGTCGCTCGACAGGTCGGCGTACTTGACGGCGCCGATCCCCACCGCCCGCGCGGTCGCCTCCCGATCGACGCCCTCCCGGCCTTCCAGTAGCGAGTCAGCCCGCGCGACCGCGCTGTTGAGGAGCTCGGCCAGCTTCACCGTGCCGCCTGCCCTTGTTTTGAAGGGTTTTCCGGTCGGTCCGAGTACGGTGCCGAACGAGACATGCTCCGCCGGTGTTGTCGATGGCAACCAACCGGCGGTCCGCGCCAGAGTGAAGATCATGTCGAAGTGCAGTGCCTGCCGATGGTCCACGACGTACACGATCCGGTCGGCGTGCAGCGTGCTCACCCGATGCCGTACTGCGGCCAGGTCCGTTGCGCTGTAGCCGAACCCGCCGTCGGACTTCCGCACGATCACCGGCAACGGGCTCCCGTCCCTGCCGGCGTACCCGGGCAGGAACGCGCACATCGCGCCCTCGGACTCGGTCAGCAGACCCTGCTGCTCCAGCTCTGCAACCACTCTCGGCAGGTCGTCGTTGTATGCGCTTTCGCCCACGACATCCGACCGTTGGAGCTTGGATCCGAGCAGTGCGTAGACCTTCTCGAAGTCGTCCATCGAGACGTCGACCATGTGCCGCCAGCTGGCCCGCGTCTCCGGATCACCCGACTGCAGCTTGACTACCCGCAGCCTGGACTTGTCGGCAAAGGTGCCATCGGCATCGAAGTGCTTCCGGCTCCGCTCGTAGAGGTGCTGCAATCCCTCCAGATCAAGGGATTCCGCCGTGATGCCCTCCTCGAGCAGTTGCTCGATCATCATCCCGTACTGCGTGCCCCAGTCGCCGACGTGGTTCTGCCGGATCACCTCGTACCCGACGTACTCGAGCACGTTGCAGAGTGCGTCGCCGATCACGGTCGACCGGAGATGGCCGACGTGCATCTGCTTGGCCACGTTCGGCTGCGAGTAGTCGACGACGACCCGCAGACCGTTGCTACTAAAGGATTGCGGCTCGTTGACGGCCTTGGCCAGGGTTGCCGGCAGCAACGTCAGGTTGATGAATCCCGGGCCGGCGATGGACGGCTTCTCGCACAAGTCGTCTACCTGCAAGGCGTCGACCAGGCGTGCGGCGATGTCCCGCGGCGGTTGGCCGAGGGCGTTGCCGAGCCGGAGTGCGAGATTGCTCTGGTAGTGGCCGAACTCGGGCTTGGTCGCCGCCCGCAACTCGGCGTCGTAGAGCGTACCGAAGGCCGCCTCGGCGGCAGCGGACAGTCTGGTGGCAAGGACAGGCAGAACTGCGGACATGACAGGGTCCTTCAAAGAGACGCGACTGGAACAGGCTGAGGTGTTCAGACAGTGCGTCGTCGTCGCAGGCTGAAGCTCACGCGCAGAGCGTGGGTGGGCTTCCGGCTGATCGACATGTCAGCCATTATGCACGAAGTACGCCGACGGTGCCGGTGACCGGTCCGCCGGCGGCACGATCGCCGGTACGTCGGTCTCGCCCAGGAACACCCGCCGTACCACTCGCTCGGCCGCCTGCCCGTCGTCGAACTCGCAGAACTTCTCCCGGTACAGATGCCGGTGCTTGGCCGCCTCAGGCGAGGCGAACGTGCCGTTCCGCAACGCGGCGAACAGCTCCTCGGACGACCGCGCCACCACCCCGGGCGGGAAGTCGGTGACGTCGAAGTACGTGCCGCGGCGGTCGTTGTAGAAGCCCTGGTCCTCGACGTGCAGCATGATCGGCCGGTCGAGGTTCGCGTAGTCGAAGGTGATCGACGAGTAGTCCGAGATCAGGACGTCGGCCGCCAGCATCAGGTCCTCGACCCGCGGGTGCCGGGATGCGTCGACCACCTTGCTGGACTGGGATTCCGGTGCCTTCGACAACGAGTAGTGGGTCCGCACCAGCACCCGGCCGTGGTCGCCGGCCGCGTTCGCCAGCTGGTCCAGATCGAGCCGGACGCCGGTCCCGCCGAGGTCCTTCAGACCGGTCGGCAGCCGGACCGAGTCGACGCCGTCGCGGAAGGTCGGCGCGTACAGGATGACCAGGTGCGAGTCGTCGTACCCGAACCCGGCCCGGATCGCCCGGACCTCGTCGAGGGTCGCGGTCAGCAGCCGGTCGTTGCGCGGGTAGCCGTACTCGAGCTCCTCGAAGTACGCCGGGTAGGTGCGCTCCCAGATCTCCGAGGAGTACCGGTTCGAGGACAGGTTGTAGTCCCAGCGGTCGACCTGCTGCATCAGCTCCTCGAGGTCGAGACCCTGGCCGGCCAGCGGGAACTTCCGCAGATCGGTGCCCATCGTCTTCAGCGGCGTACCGTGCTGGGTCTGCAGGTGGATCTGGCCCTCGCGCTTGTCCAGCTCCTTCGGCCAGTTCATGTTGCTGACGAAGTACGTCGCCTTGCCGAGCAGCTTCTCGTACGCCGGGGAGTCCGCGACGACGTACTCGACGCCCTCCGGGATCGCGCTCAGGTGATCGTTGTCGACTACCCAGACCCCGCGCAGATGCGGCGCCAGCTCGGCCGCCTTCTCGTAGATCGCCCGGGGATTGCAGGCGTACTGCTTGAACCAGTAGGCCGTGTAGGCCGCCAGGTTCGGGTCGAGCTTGGCGCGGTGCATCAGCCTGCCGACCGTCTTGCGCGCGTTCTGTGCGCGCAGCACCCGGGCGCTCAGTTTGAGTGTCGAGTAGGTGGCGTAGTCGTCGTGGATCAGCAACCAACGCTTGAACCCCCGCGCGGTCCGGTCGCTGCCGTAGCCCTCCGGCTTCCAGCGCTTCGCGAACGCATGCGCCGCGTGGAAGAAGTCGGCCCGGTCGTCGGTATCGATCCGCTCGGGCTTGGCGAGTACGGCGATGATGTGGTCCAGCGAACGGTCGAACGCGAACCGCCGCCAGCCGGCCAGCTCCGGGTCGGACTGGATGAACGCGTGCACCCGGTCGTACTGGTCGAAGATGTCCCACTGCCGGCGACCGCCGGTGGCATGGATGTTGCCGCCGGTCCGGTGCTGCCGGTAGTGCACGACGACCCGGTCCAGGGTGGCGATCCGCTCGGCGGTCAGCATCGTCGAGTAGGTCCAGGGCGCGTCCTCGTAGAAGCCGGACGTGAACGCGAACCCGTGCCGGGTGAGGAACCCGCGCCGGTACGCCTTGTTCCAGACCACCTCGAGGAAGGTCAGGAAGATCGGCCGCTCGGCCGCGGTGAACACACCCGCACCGTCCCGGCCGAACGCGTCGTGCCGCTGACTGCCGACCACCCGGCCGTCCCAGAAGATCCGCTCGTAGTCGAACATCACGATGTCAGCCCCCACGTCATCGATCCGCGCGGTGTTGTCGATCCGGCCGGCGATCGCCTCCAGCGAGCCGGGCAGCCAGAGGTCGTCGGCGTCCAGGAACAGCACGTACTCGCCGCGGCACTCCTTCAGCCCGGCGTTCCGGGCCGGTCCGTGGCCGACGTTCTCCTCCAGGTGCAGCGCCCGTACCCGCGGGTCGGCGGCCGCGTACTCGTCCAGGATCCGGCCGGACCCGTCCGGCGAGGCGTCGTCGACCCCGATCACCTCGAAGTCAGCGAACGACTGGCTCAGCACCGAGTCCAGACACGGCCGCAGCCACGCCCGCGAGGCATGGCAGGGGACCACGATGCTGAACCTGGGGACGGTGCCGAGCGCCATACGACGTCATCCTAGGGTGCAGTCATGAGTACTGACGTGTTCGAGCCGTTGGCCGGTCTGGAAGGGGTCGGGTCGGCGGCGCGGGCGGCCCGGGACGCGGTCGACGTACTGCTCCGCGACCGTGGTCTGCGCCGGGTCGGTTCGGACATGACCGCCGAGGCCCTGCTGCGCGGCGCCCACGCGTCCGCCGCCCTGGCTGGCAGTACAGCGACGCCGGACGAGGTACGCCGTGGTGCCGCCGACGGACTCGCCGCCGGTGCGGTCCGGATGACCGGCGAATTGATGGCGCTGGCGCCCCAGGTGGACAAGGCCCCCGTGCAGGTCTGGACCAGACTGCACCAGTTGGCCGCGGTAGACCTGGGTCCGGCGGCCGAGCTGGGCCACCTGCGGACCGCCGCCGAGCCGGTCCCGGACGACATTCCCGGACTGCCGCCGGCGCCTGGCGCCGACGAGATGTGGGAGCGGTTGAGCGCTCTCGCGCGCAGCCTCACCCGTCCGACCAAGGCGCCCGGTCTGGTCGTCGCGGCGATCGTGCATGCAGAGCTGGCCGTCCTGCGACCGTTCCCGCATGCCAACGGACTCGTTGCCCGAGCCGCCGAACGCTGCCTGTTGGTTGCCCGGGGCATCGATCCGGTCTCGGTCACAGTGCCGGAAGGCGGTCACTATCTGTTGCAGGCGTCCTATGCCAGCGGGCTTTCCGACTACACAGCGCGAGGACTGACCGGCGTTCGTGATTGGTTGCTGCGGTCCTGCGAGGTAGTGACAAAAGGTGCCGAGCTCTCGCCACTTGTGTCCTGAAACCATGCGAACGGCGTTCTCGGATGAGAACGCCGTCGCTGGCACAACCTCCTGGTTACCATGCGTGCACCGGTTTGCCGCCACAGGCCGGAGCCTGGGTCGCGCTGCCCGTTTGGGATGGGCTGGTCGCCGCGTGGGTGCCTGGTTGCCGTGCAATCTCTACTGGATCCGAAGATCCTTTGTGGTTCCTTTGTACTCCTGAAACCCCTTTCTGGGAAGGGGATGCGGAGCCTTCATGGAGTTGAGAACAATGAAGCTATCTTCAGCTTTCAAGCAGTCCGGGAGCGTCGGCGCGACGCCAGCAACAGGGCTCCCGCGGCAACGGCCGCGACCACGCCGACGGCTACAGCAGGTCGTCGTACGCCGCTCCGGTTGGGCTGCTGCGGTTCGGCGAACTCCAGCACCGGCCAGCCTCGCTCGACCGCGATCCGCCGCAACGCCTTGTCCGGGTTGACCGCGAACGGGTGCCCGACCGCGGCCAGCAACGGCTCGTCGGTGATGGAATCCGAGTAACCGTAGGAGGTTGACAGGTCGTAGCCCTCGGTCGCGGCCAAGGCCTCGATCGCGGTCACCTTGTTCGGACCGTACGCATACTCGGCGATCTCGCCGGTGTACTTGCCGTCGGCAACTACCATCCGGGTGGCGATCACCTTGTCCGCACCGAGGATCGCGCCGATCGGCTCGACCACCTCGGCACCGGACGACGACACGATCACCACGTCCCGGCCGGCCGCGTGGTGCTGCGCGATCAGCTCGACCGCCTCGGTGTGGATCATCGGCCGGACGATGTGGTCCAGGGTGTCGGCGACGATCGCCTTGACCGTCGCGACGTCCCAGCCGGCGCACATCGCGGAGATGTACTCGCGCATCCGCTCCATCTGGTCGTGGTCCGCGCCGCCGAGCAGGTAGACGAACTGGGCGTACGCGCTACGCAGTACCGTCCGGCGGTTGATCAGCCCGCCGGCGTAGAACGGGCGGGAGAACGCGAGCGTGCTCGAGCGCGCCAGAATGGTCTTGTCCAGATCGAAGAAAGCCGCCGATCGAGCGGTCCCGGGGTGCGCCATGGGACCGAGCATAGGCAGCTGGGAGAAACGCCGAGGGACCCGGGCTTTTGCCTGGGCCGGTATCCCGTTAGACTGGTCGGCAGTGTGACAGTGACACTGGCTGGAAGCGCCTGATCGGGTGCGTTCAGCGCCTGGCCGAAACGCAGTCAGTCGCAACTGAACTGAGATGTGTGAAGCCTGGAATCGGGGGGTACATACTCCCTGACAGTGGCAGACTGTCGCCTCCTGAACGGCCCCCGGCTCCTCCCCCCGAGCCCGTGGCCGAAGACGGCCCCCGGTCACCCCCCCGCCGGGGGCCGTCGCCTTTCTACCCTTCGCCAAGTACTGGTAAAGATTCTCGCTTTTCTGCGCGTGGGAGCGTTCTCACTTTATGCAGGGTCTTGACAATGTAATTGCCTGGTCACAGGTTGTAGAACATGAAACCGCCTGCACACCGCCCCCAGGCAGCGGTCGTCATCAGCCTGCTCGCCGTTCTCATGGGCTTTTTGGCCCCTTCCGCCGCCTCCGCGGCGACCAATCTCGTCACGAACGCCGGCTTCGAGTCCGGCACGCTCTCCGGCTGGTCCTGTCCGGCCGGCGGCGTCACGACGTCCGCCCCGCACTCCGGCTCATTCGCGCTCCAGGCGACACCGAGCGGGAGCGATATCGCCCAGTGCTCGCAGTCGATAGCGGTCCAGCCCAATACGGCGTACACGCTGTCGGCGTGGGTCAAAGGATCGAATGTTTACCTTGGTGTGGATGGTGGTCCCAGCACGTGGACGACTAGTTCCGGTTGGAGCCAACTGACCGTTCCGTTCACCACGGGTGCTTCGGCCACGTCGGTGTCGATCTACGTCCACAGTTGGTACGCGCTCCCGGCGTACCAGGTCGATGACGTCGTACTGGATGGTCCGGGTGGGACTCCGGACACCACGGCGCCGTCGACGCCAGGTGGTCTGGCGGTCGGCAGTCCGACCGCGAGCTCGCTGAAGCTGAACTGGTCCGCCGCGTCCGACGCGAACGGCATCGACCACTACGACGTCGTCCGCGGGACCGGAGCCGCGCAGAGCGTCGGCAACGTGACCAGCTGGACCGCGACCGGCCTCAGTGCGGCAACGACGTACTCCTTCAAGGTGCGGGCCTGTGACCCGAGTGGCAACTGCTCGGCGTACGGCGCTGCAGTGTCGGGCACCACGTCCGACGGTGGGACCAACCCGCCGCTCAGCGACCTGCCGGCGCACGTGCTCACCGGGTACTGGCAGAACTTCAACAACGGCGCGACGGTGCAGAAGATCTCCGATGTGCCGGCGGCGTACGACCTGATCGCAGTCGCCTTCGCGGATGCGGACACGTCGCGGCCGGGTGCCATCACGTTCAACCTGGACAGCGCCGGGCTCGGTGGCTACACGGTCGCGCAGTTCAAGGCCGACATCGCGGCGAAGCAGGCGGCCGGCAAGAAGGTCATCCTGTCCGTCGGCGGCCAGAACGGCACCATCTCGGTCGCGGACCCGACTGCCGCATCGAACTTCGCCAGCAGTGCGCTCTCGGTACTACGTGAGTACGGGTTCGACGGGATCGACATCGACCTGGAGAACGGCGTCAACGCGCAGTACATGGGTCAGGCGCTGACCAGTCTGCAGAGTCAGTTCGGTAGCGGACTGGTGATCACGATGGCGCCGCAGACGATCGACATGCAGGCCACCTCGTTCGAGTACTTCAAGCTGGCGCTGGCGATCAAGAGCATCCTGACCATCGTCAACGTGCAGTACTACAACTCCGGCTCGATGAACGGCTGCGACGGTCAGGTGTACTCGCAGGGCTCGGTCGACTTCATCACGGCCCAGGCCTGCATCATGCTGCAGAACGGACTGCGTCCCGACCAGGTCGGCCTCGGCCTGCCGGCGTCGTCCCAGGCGGCAGGCAGCGGGTACGTCTCGCCGACTGTCGTCAACAACGCGCTGGACTGCCTGTCCAAGGGCACCGGCTGCGGCAACTACAAGCCGAGCTCACCGTGGCCCTCGCTGCGTGGGGCGATGACTTGGTCGACCAACTGGGACGCGTCGAACGGCAACCAGTTCGCGAACCAGGTCGGTAGCCACGTGCACTCACTGCCCTGATCATGCACAGCTATCGACCGGCTCCGGTGCTGGAGGCGCTCGGTGTCTGCTCGGAGGACGAGCAGCTCTACCGGGCGCTTCTGGCCCGCCCAGAGTCCACGGCGACTCACCTGGCCGCGTTCGTCGACTGGCCCGCCAACCGGGTCGGCCGACACCTTAGGTCCCTACTGTCCCTCGGTCTGGCGTCCCGAACCCCAGGACGTCCGGCCCGCTACGTACCCGCAGTACCAGAGGCTGCGGTCGAGCTGCTTGCGCTTCGGAGACAGGCGGCGATTGTCGAGGCTCGGCTCGGAGCTGCTGTGCTCACGGCCGAGTTCCGGCAGCCGGATGCGTTCACGGTGGTCCGGGGAGCCGAGGCGATCGCGCAGCGGTTCTATCAGGCTCAGCAGTGCGCGCAGGGCGAAGTACTCGTGCTGGATCGGTTGCCGTACGCCGTGGAGCCTCGTCGGGTGCAAGGGGTGACCTATCGAACGATCTACGACATGGCGTCGTTGTCGGAGCCAGGTGACCTCGTCGCGGCCCGATCGGCGGGCTGCTGCCGGATGCTTCGCGACGTACCGCTCAAGCTGGTCGTCGTCGACCGGCGTACTGCGTTGCTTCCAACCGCACCCGATGTTGTCGTAGAGCTGGGGTCGTCGAGTCTCCTGGATGCCCTGGTCCGCCTGTTTGATCTCTTGTGGCAGCAGGCGAGTCCACTGACTCCATCTGGCTCCGACGGGCCGTTGAGCTTCGACGACCAGCAGCTGCTCTCACTGGCCGCCGCAGGCCTCACCGACCAAGCCATCGCCCGTCGTCTGGGAGTGGCTCAGCGAACCGTAGAACGCCGCATGCAACGCATTCTGAAAGCCCTCGACGCCACCACCCGCTTCCAGGCGGGTCTCCGCGCCGGCCAACGCGGTCTGCTCGTTTAGTCGGTGACGTCAGCCACCGTTGCGTTCAGGGCCTTGGAGAGTGCCTGGGCATCGACTGTGATGCCGACCCCGTGATCCCCACCGCCGATGGAGATAGTGCCGGTGATCCGCTCGTCCGCGATCACCGGCCAGGCGTGCGTGCTCCCGAGCGGCGTGATCGTCCCGCGTACGTATCCGGTGACGTCGTACGCCGTGTCCTTGTCCGGCATCGAGATCCGGTTCACGCCGAGCAGCGCCCGCAGCTTGGGCCACGCGATCTCGCGGTCGCCAGGTACCAGCACGAACCGATAGTCGTCGTCCGACAGCCGGACCACGATCGTCTTGATCAGCTTGGCCGGCTCGATACCTCGTGCCGCGGCAGCCTCTTCCAGCGAGTTCACCCGGCCGTGCTTGGTCACCTCGTAGGTGAGGCCCAACTGATCAGCTGCGTCGGTCGCCTTGGTCACCTAGTTAGTTTGCACCCGGCTCGGAACGTTCTTGAGCAAGACCGCCAGGATGAGGGTGACCAGGAACAGTGCTCCGGCCTCCACTGCGACACCAGTCCACCCGCCGCGGCTCCACGCCGTACCTGCGAGGCCTCCGAAGACGGAGGAGCCGAGGTAGAAGGAGAACAGGTACATGCTGGACGCCTGAGCGGTGCCGACTCCGCTCGCGTGCGCCCGGGCGGGGACCCAGCCGCTGGCCACTCCGTGCACCGCGAAGAAGCCGGCCGTCATCACCGCCAACCCCAGCACGATGAATGGCAGCGGAGCGGCCAGCGTGATCGCCACACCGGCCAGTGTGATCAGACAGCCGATCGGTACGACGGCACGCCGTCCGAAGCGGTCTGCCAGCGAACCTGCCGTCGCAGAACCCGCCGAGCCGAGCAGATAGACGCAGAAGACCAGTCCGGCGGCGCCTGCGCTCAGGTGGTACGGCGCACCGGACAGCCGGAAGACCGCTCCGTTGTACACGGCGACGAACGCGCCCACAGCCGTCGCTGCGATGCCGTAGAGCGCGAGTAATGCCGGGTCGCGTAGTACCCGGGCCGACGGGCGGGCCGGGCTTGGCCGGAAGTTTCTGGACGCGGGCAGGAGGAGCCAGACCACCGCTGCGCACAGCACGCCGACCGCGGCGATCCCGCCGGTCGCGAATCGCCAACCGCCGAGGTCCGACAACCCACCGGCGATCAGACGTCCCGCCATGCCGCCAACCGCCGTACCCGCGATGTAGAGCCCGCTGGCCCGCGCGTGGCTGTCCGGGTGCACCTCTTCGCGCAGATAGGCCATCGCGACCGCTGGCAGTCCAGCCATCGCGATTCCCTGCAGGCCGCGGAGTGCGAGCAGCGTGTGCCACGTCGGGGCGAACGCGCTGAGCAATGCGAAGAGGGAGGTCGCGGCGACCGACCAGCGCATCAGATTGGTCCGGCCGAGGACCTCCGATGCCGGACCGGCGACCAGCAGCGCCAGACCGAGACCGAATGTGGCGAAGGACACGCTGAACGCGCTCTGACTAGGAGAGACGTGGAACGCGTCGACGAGCTCAGGCAGCAGCGGCTGCGTGCTGTAGAGCAGAGCGAACGTCGCCAGCCCCGCCGCGAACAGTGCGATGGAGAGCTTGCGGTACTCCGGGTCCCCGGGCAGGTACCCGGTCTGGAGAGCGACGGACTGGTGCATGTCTTCGACGGTCGCACGCCTTGTGCGATACGTAAAATGTCGATCTCAGCAGAAATCGATACGCTTTCAGTATGCATGTCGACGATCTGCGGTGGTTCGCCGTACTCGCGGAGACCGAGCACCTGACCGAGGCGGCCACGGCGCTGGGCACCAGCCAGCCGAATCTGTCCCGGTCGCTGCAGCGGGTGGAGCGGGCTTTCGGGGTGCCGTTGTTCGAGCGTGAGCGACGCGGCGTGCGGCTGAATCCGTACGGCCGCCTGGTTCTGGAGGCCGCGCGGGCCGGGACGGCGGCGGTCGACACCGCGAAGCGCCGGATCGACGCGCTCGTCGACCCGGACTCCGGCACCGTGCGGCTCGCGTTCCTGCACTCGGTCGCCACCAGCCTGATGCCCGATCTGCTGAAGGCTTTCCGCGCGGAGGCGCCGAACGTCGGGTTCGCGCTGCGGCAGGAGCCGGCGCACGACATCGTCCAGGACCTCGAGACCGGAGAGGCCGAGATCGCGATCGTCGCGCCCCGGCCGGACCCTGCCCGCTTCGGTTGGCATCTGCTCGAGCGGCAGCGGTTGTATCTGCACGTGCCGCCCGGGCATGCCCTTGCGTCCCGGCAGCGGGTTGAGCTTGAGGCAGCTCGGGACGAGCCGTTCATAGGGCTGCAGCCCGGCTTCGGGTTCCGCCGAGTGACCGACGAACTGTTCCGGACTGCCGGCTTCATTCCACGGTTGGCGTTCGAGGCGACCGACCTGGCGACGATCGACAGCCTGGTCGGTGCGGGCCTCGGTGTGGCGATCCTGCCGGCCGGGGCGGTTCGTGGGAACGACAGCGGTGCCGTGTCGGTCCCGCTCGCGGGTGTTCAGGCCCGGCGGGAGATCGGGATGTCCTGGCGGCTGAGTGCGCCGTTGACGCCTGCGGCCGAGCGATTCCGGACGTTTGTCCGGTCCCTGCCGGCGACGTCCAGCTGACTGCCGAGACAACGACTTTCGTAGCGTTCGTCCAATTTTCCAGGTGTCGACTTGCAGAGAGAGGCCTTTCCACCGCACTCTTTCCTGCGTGGGGAAGCGTCTGGGATCGTTCCGGCCGAGTCGCCGGCTGCTGTTCGCAGCCGGGACGGCGGCAGCTGCGTCGACGGTTGCTTCGGCGGCCGCTGCCGAGGCGGTTCCGGTCTCCCCGCAGAGCCCGGCCGATGCTGCCGGCGGACTGCTGACGCTGGGCAACTACGGCTCCGGAGTGCTCGGCGCCTGGGATCGCCAGGCCCGCGCGATCTCGAACGAGGCGCAGATCCGCCGGACCCGCGAGAACGACGGCGTCTTCATGTTCGGCGACAGCATCGGCGTCCAGGACGGACCGGCGTTGGCCCGGCAGCTGTCGAAGCTCGGGATCATGGTCGCCGTGCACAACTGGGCCGGCCGGCCGGTGACTCCCGCGGTCGACGCGCTGGACACCTGGGCGCAGGACTACGGCCTGCCGCACCGGATCCTGATGTCGGTCGGCTCCAACGACATCTTCACGCCGCCGGCAGTCGCGGCCCAGGTCGACCGAACCATGCAGATCGTCGGCGAGGAGCGGACGGTCTACTGGGTCAACGTCCAGGCGGCCCGCACCGCGTTCGGTGCGGACATCAAGGTGTCGGACCAGCGCAACAGCGCCTGGATCAACCTGCAGCTCGCCGAGGCCCAGCGCCGCTACGACAACCTTCGGATCGTGCACTGGGCCGAGCACCTGGCCTCCAGCCCGAATCGGCTGGCCCGCTACCTCCGCGACGGCCTGCATCCGTCGAAGCCGCTCGGGCAGAACGCCCGCAACAGCCTGATCGTCGACGCGATCAAGGCCGGCTGAGTGCGGCCGACAGCCGCACCCAGCCGGAACTTGTTCTAGAACCCTGCGGTGATGCGGGTGAAGTCCCAGTCGCCCTGGGCGATACCGCTGCAGTTGGACACCACGCCGCCGCCGGCGCAACCGCGGTCGCGGTTCACGCCCCAGAACGACAGCCGGCCGAGCCCGTTGCTCTTGGCCCAGTTGGTGATGCTCTGCCAGGTCGCGGTGGTGGTCATCTCCTGCTGATCGGACAGACCGTTCATGCCGGAGATGCCCTGGTGGGCGTAGGCCTCGGCGCTGGACCAGCCGAAGGTGGACATCAGCTTGCTGTTCAGGCCCTGCTCCGCACCGACCGTGTCGTTGTAGATGTTCGAGCTGCCGAAGTCGAACGGCATCAGCGTGAAGATGTCGATATTCGCGCCGAGTGCCTTGGACTGGTCGATCAGCCGGTTCCCGTAGTACGTCGGACCGGTCGTCGACGTACCGAACGTGACGATGGTCTGGATACCGGGGTTGTTCTGCTTGACGATCTTCAGCGCGTTCAGGATGCGGTCCTGCACGGCCTCGTTCTCGAACTCGTCGGTGTTCTCGATGTCGATGTCGATCGCCTTCAGGCCGTAGGCGCTGATCACCTGCTGGTACGCGCCGGCCAGCGCCGCGGGAGTGCTGCAGTTCGGGCCCAGCTTGTTGCCCTGCCAGCCGCCGAACGACGGTACGACGTCGCCGCCGGCCGCACGGATCGCGGCGATGGCGTTGGCGTCAGTGCTGCCCTGCAGCGGACGGCTGCCGTCCCAGGCCGGGTTGCAGCCACCGGACGAGAGGACGAACGCCATGGTGAACCACTTGATCCCGGTGGCGTTCATGACGGTCGCCGGTGCCGGCGGGTCGCCCCAGCCCATGAACAGGTACGGCGCGGCCTGCTTGGTCCCAGTGTTCCCGCCGCCACCGGTGCCGGTCTTGACGGAGATGCTGCCGCTCTTCGCTCCTTCGCCGGCGCTGTTCGACGCACTGACCTGGTAGCTGTACGACGTGTTCGCGCTCAGTCCGGAATCGGTGTACGACGTCCCGGTCGGGCTACCGACCTTCGAGCCGTTCCGATAGACGTTGTAGCTGGTTGCTCCGGACGGCGCCGACCAGGAGAGGCTCACTGACGACGCGGTCGACGTACCGGCGAGGCCTGTGGGTGCGCCGGGGACGGTGCCGCCTCCGCCGCCACCTGAGCAGGAGCCGCCGTTCAAGCGGCAGGCGGCGAGGCCGGCGAAGTTACCCGGGCTGCCGTTGAAGCCGAAGCTGACGGTCGCGCCGGGTGCGAGTGGTCCGGCCCAGCTCGGCGGGGTGAACGTGTGCGTCTGTCCACTGCTGGTGTTGGTCGCGTCCCAGGCGCTGGTGACTGTGTATCCGGACGGGAAGTCCAGCGCGACCGACCAGGTGCTGAGGGAGCTGGTGGTGCCGTTGGTGACGGTCACCTTGCCCTCGAAGCCGGAACCCCAGTCGGACACTTTGGTGAAGGTGGCAGAGACTCCTGCCGCGTTGGCTGCCTGTGCGGTCAGCAGGGCGATGAACACCGCGATGATGGCCGCTACGGCCACAGTGATGCGTTTCATGATGCTCCGATCAGTGGGCGGTACGTGATCAGACCTGGCCCCAGAGTGCGGGGACGTTCGGTGGCTCCCAGCCGACCAAGGAGGTGTGTCCCTGGATGCACTTGTAGGTGACGCCGTTGTAGGTCACGAGCGCACCGGTCGCGTACGTCGTGTTCGCCGCCCACGGGGTGGCCGTGCCTGGCGGTGTCGTCGGCGGTGTGGTTGGCGGGGTCGTCGGGGGCGTGGTCGGGGGAGTCGTGGGCGGAGTGGTCGGCGGCGTAGTAGGCGGGGTGGTGGGCGGCGTCGTGGGTGGGCCGCTGCATCCTGCGGTGCCGGAGTTGACCGCGTCGACCACGTTGTTGAAGAGGGTGACTGCGGGGTCGAGTGCCTCGAGCGAATACATCATCGCGCCGGCCAGACCGTTGCAGTGCTGGTAGTCGGCCTTGGCCTTGATCGACTGCGCGTTGTCGCCGGACCAGAACGTGCCATTGCTGTAGAACCACGAGGACTTCGTTGCGTCGTCGAAGTACGACATGGACGGGTTGTCGACGAAGCCGGTCAGTTCCTTGTAGAACGAGACACCTGGCACATTGCCACTCATCGCGTGCCCGTCGGCCGGTCCGGTCGCCGTCTGGTACTTGCCGTTGTCGGTGGCTGGCACACCCTTCCATCCCCTGTAGTAGAAGGGGTATCCGATGCTCAGCTTGTTCGCCGGGAATCCACCGGGGATGCCGTACGCCGAGTCACCTGTGGTCCATGCCTTCACCGCGGCGTCGATCGAGTACTTGCCCTGACCCGGTGGGATGGGGCTGCTCGGGTCGTTCGGTGCGGTGTAGAGCGGGTCCTGGAAGTTGGTCGGTCCGGTGGCCTCCCAGCCGCCGTGCATGTCGTACGTCATCACGTTGTTGTAGTCGAGGTACTGACCGACCTTGTTGGTCTCGATGGTGGCGATCTTGTCCTGTCCGGCCGGGGTGGCGGCGGTCAGGTAGTACCGCTTGCCGGTCTGGCTGCCGTACGCGTCGAGCTGGGCACGGAACTCGGCCAGCAGCAGCGTGAAGTTCTGCTTGTCGGCGGCGCTGTAGTGGTTGCCGGTGTGACCGTTCGGCGAGCCTGGGTACTCCCAGTCGATGTCGACACCGTCGAAGATCCCGGCTGCCGAACCGGCGCCGCCGAAGCCGTCGATGACCGGCAGGTCGCCCTTGAGGAACATGTTCACGCAGGAGCTGACGAAGGCCTTGCGCTTGGCGTCGGTGGATGCGGCGTCGGAGAAGTACTTCGAGTAGGTCCAGCCGCCGATCGAGATCAGGATCTTCAGGTTCGGCGCCTTCGCCTTGAGCTTCTTGAGCTGGTTGAAGTTCCCCTGGATCGGCTGGTTCCAGACGTCACCGACGCCGTCGACGCTGATGTCCGCGCCGTACGACTTGCCGTAGTCGGCGAACGCGTCACCGGCGCCGTCTCCGGCGTTCGGGTTGCTCTCGTCCTGCGACGCGGCCTTGTTGGCCATGAAGCAGGTGTGGTTGGTCGGGTCGATGTTCGCGAACGCGTAGTTCAGGAAGTCCAGCTTCCCGGCGACACCGGTGGTGACCATGTTCTTGGGGTAGAAGCCGTTGGCGTAGATACCCCACTGGGCGAAGTACGCCGTCTTGACGCCACCGCTGGTGGCCTGTGGAGCCGTGGTGGCTGCGTTGGCCGCGGTGGCGTCCGGGGTCGCGAGAGAGACGCCGGCGGCGGTGATCAGGGCAGTGGCCGCGACGGCGGCCGTGGCGGCGAGCATGCGCAATCGACTCATCAGAGATCCTCCGGAGCGATGGGACGGAAGCGGTCCGGTGAAATTTAGTTAAAGACGCTTCGAAAGGAACCGTAACCTTTCACGGCGGGTTGGTCGCGGGCTCGTCGTGGCGGGTTCCCGCTGCTGACGGAAAGCCGACAACGCTTTGTCCACAGGGGATCCTCTCGTCTGTCCGCAGCAGGTCCGACAACGGCATGTTCTAAGCATGGACACGAACTCACCCAGCACTTCGGTGCTCATGGCAACTACTGACGAAGCCTTGCTCGACGATCTGCTGCGGCTGTCCGCGGCCGCGTCGATCACACCGCTGATCGAGCCGGACCTCCTCGGCCTCCGGCGCAGCTGGCACTCCTGCTCACTGGTCGTGATCGGCCGCGACCTGGCCGAGCCTCTGGCCCGCGTTCAGCCTGCCCACCGACCAGGGGTCGTCGTGGTCGGCTCAGCTCTCGACGGCGACGACCTCTACCGCTCTGCCTTCGACGTCGGCGCGGACGAGGTGTTTCGCTTACCCACGGACGAATCCGCGCTGGCCGGGAAGCTGGCGGATGCGGTGGACGGCGCCGTCCGGACTGCCTTCACGCTCGCCTTCGTCGGCGGCTGCGGGGGAGCGGGCGCCACCACACTCGCGTCCGCTGTGGCGGTCTTCGGCAATCGGCGTGGCTTCCGCACGATGCTGATCGATGGCGATCCGTTGGGCGGCGGCATCGAATTGGCGCTCGGTATCGAACGCGATCCCGGTGACCGTTGGCCCAAGCTTCTCAACGCGTCCGGCCGGGTGAGTGCCGCGGCTCTGCGTTCCGCCCTGCCATCCGTCGACGGACTCGGGGTCCTGTCCTGGGATCAGTCCGACGTGACCGTCCTGCCACCCGAAACGATGGGCTCGGTGCTCAGCGCGGCCCAACGCAGCAGCGACCTCGTCGTGGTCGACCTTCCCCGACGGGCGGACCCGGCAGTCGAGGAGGGATTCGTCCGGGCCGCCGCGACCCTCCTCGTCGTGCCGTGCGACGTCCGCTCGGTCGCTGCGGCCAAACGCCTCGTGGGTCCATTGCGTGCGGTCGCCGGCGATCTCCGGGTGGTCGCCCGCGAGTCCCGCCCGCACGGACTGTCCGCGGATGACGTCGCCGCACACCTGTCCTTGCCCTTAGCAACAAAATTCGGAACCGAACGCGATCTCCCCGCGGCGATGGACCAAGGCCGCTTCGACCCACGCCCCCGCGGCCGCCTGGCCCGAGCCGCCACCGACATCCTCAACCTCTTCACCTCCGCCCCATGACCCTTCGCACTTAAGCCCCCGGATCGGAAACCGCATGAACGCTCGCCCACCCGCACCCGCAAGGGCCGCCGCACCCGCCGCCGCAGCGGCAGCCGCAGCCGCGCGCGACAGCGCGCCGGTGTCCGCCGAAGTCCTGCAACGCGTCCGCGGCACGCTCGCGCTCACTGGCGCCAAACCAACCCCCGCCCACGTCGCGGCCGCCCTCCGCGCCGACGGCACTGTCTTCGGCGACGCCATGGTGCTGGCCGTCGTCACCGCCCTCCGCCGCGAAGCCCTCGGCGCAGGCCCGCTCGACACCTTGCTCGCCGAGCCAGGCATCACCGACATCCTGGTCAACGGCCCCGACGAGGTCTACATCGACCGCGGTCGCGGTCTCGAACGCGTCTTCGTCCGCACCGGCGACGAACCCGCCATCCGCCGCCTCGCCACCCGTCTCGCCGCCGCAGCAGGCCGTCGCCTCGACGACTCCACGCCGTACGTCGACGTCCGCCTCTCCGACGGCACCCGATTCCACGCCGTACTCGCCCCGATCGCGGCACCAGGCACCTGCCTGTCCCTCCGCGTACCGTCCCGCCACGTCTTCACCCTCGACGACCTGGTCGCCGCAGGCGCCCTCCCACCAGCAGGTACGCCGATCCTCCGCGACCTGCTCGAATCACGCCTCGCGTTCCTCATCAGCGGAGGTACCGGCACAGGCAAGACAACCCTGCTCAACTCGCTGCTCACCGTGGCCGATCCATCGGAGCGCCTCGTCCTGGTCGAGGACGCGAGCGAGCTCCGCCCCGACCATCCGCATGTCGTGAGACTCGAGGCAAGACCGCCCAACGTCGAAGGCAGCGGCGAGATCTCCCTACGCGATCTCGTCCGCCAGGCACTGCGCATGCGGCCCGATCGCCTGGTCGTCGGCGAGGTCCGTGGCGCCGAAGTCGTCGATCTCCTGACTGCCCTCAACACCGGCCACGAAGGCGGCTGCGGCACCATCCACGCCAACTCCGCCGCCGACGTACCGGCCCGACTCGAGGCCCTCGGCGCACTGGCAGGTCTCACCCGAGAGGCCGTCCACAGCCAGGTGGCCTCCGCCCTGCACGCCATCATCCACCTGACCCGAGGTTCAGACGGCGTACGCCGGATCGCCGAGATCCGCACGATTGATCGCCACCCCGACGGTCACGTCATCACTCAACCAGCCATCGAGTTCCACCCCAACGGCACCATCGCCCGACTACCCGCATCCGACCGCTTCACCAATCCCCAGCCAGGCCTCGTCGGTGCGGCATGAGTTCCGCCTTCCTGGCCGGCCTGATGGCGTTCCTCGCCTGCGCGCTGATCCTTCCGAAGCCAGGTCGCGGGCTGCACCGATTGACCGCTCCGATCCCACGCCGCGACAAACCTGATGGGCGATCACTGCCGCGGCTGCCTTCTCTGGCTCGGCTCTCGCTGGTCGTTTCGGCCGCCGCGACCGTCCTTCTCCTCCTCGGGGTACAAGTCCTGGTCTCGGCCGCCGCGATCGGCGTCGTCCTCGCGCTCGCCGCCGTACAACGAGCCCAACAGCAACGCCGTACAGCGGCCGCAGCTCGCCGTGCTCAGATCATCGAGGCCCTCGACGTACTGGCCGCCGACCTGACCGCGGGCCGTCCGCCTATCGCCGCGTTGGAGGGCGCAGCATCCATCAGCCCGGACTTCCAGGTCGCTCACGCAGCAGCCAAGCTCGGCGGCGACGTCGCCGGCGCACTCGAACTGGCAGCCGAATCACCGGGCGGCGCAGGCCTCCGCGCGTTGGCCGCGGCCTGGCGCGTGACCGAGGAGTCCGGCGCCGCCTTCGCCGCTCTGACCGAACGTCTTTCGAGCTCGCTACGAGCCGACGAGACCATCCACCGGCAAACCGAGGCCAGCCTCGCCGGCGCACGCTCCACCGCCCGCATCCTCGCCGCCCTCCCGATCTTCGGCATCGCCCTCGGCTACTCCCTGGGCGCCGATCCCTTGACCTTCCTGACCGCGACCCCCACCGGCTGGCTCTGCCTCACCGCTGGGCTGTCGCTCACCACCCTCGGCCTCCACTGGACCGCCCGACTGTCCGAGGTCGCCCGATGACTACCAAGCCTCCCGAGGTTTCTCATGTCCTCCACGCTCTCCGCAGCAACGGCCATGGCGATCACCACCTACCTGCTGACCCCGCCACATCCCAATCTCCGCAGGCTGTCCCCACCATCGCGTCGCCCGCGTGCCGAAGTACCACGGGCGCATCGTCTGACCGCGGTCGTCGCCGCCATCGGCGTCCTACTCCTGATCGGAATCCCGTGGGGCGTCCTACCGGCTGCCGTCGCCTTCGTCCTGATCCCGCGTGCCCTCTCGCGGCTCGAACCCGCCGCAGTAAGACAACGCACAGCCCACATCACCCGCGATCTCCCGCTGGCGGTCGATCTCCTGAGCGCCTGCCTCCGCGCCGGCCGTCCACCCCAACAAGCCCTCACTCTCGTCGCGACCGCCGTCCGCGGGCCGCTCAGCAGTCTCCTCACCAAGGTCGCCCACCACCTCGCGCTCGGCGCAGAGCCGGCCGACGCCTGGGCGCTACTGCGTTCCGAACCGGCCTGCGCCCCTGTTGCCCGCGCCATCGACCGCTCGATCCGTTCGGGCGCACCACTGTCGAAGACTCTCGAGCTTCTCGCCGACGACACTCGCCAGTCGTATCACCACGCGGCAGACCAACGGGCCCGCGCCGCGGAGTCCCGCTCGGCGTTGCCGCTCGGCCTCTGCTTCCTGCCGGCGTTCATCCTGCTCTCGATCGTCCCGACCATCGCCGACGTCCTGATCCCGTACCTGATCAAGCCCTGATCGCCGTCATCCACAGCCCCGAAACTCCTTGTAAAAAAGGGCATCCGACGACGGCATGTTGTCAGTAAGCGATCCGGACCCGCCGCATCGCGACCCCCGGAGGTACCAATGTCCAAGGCACTAGTAGCCGTCCGCAACCAACTCCGCACTCGCACCCGCACCCAGCTGGGAGCCGCCACCGCCGAGTACGCCATCAGCGTCGTAGCGGCCTGCGGCTTCGGCGGCATCCTCGTAGCCCTCCTCAAGTCCGACGTAATGCAAAACGCCCTCAAGGCCCTCATCAACTACGCCCTCAAACTAGCCGGCGTAGAAGGCGTCCAGCTCTAACCCCCCATCCGGCGGCCGGTCGACCCACCCCTCCCCTCGACCGGCCGCCCAAGGAGTATCAATGCCCTCGACGAACCAACCCGGCCCGCCCACCGCCTCCGGCGCACCCGCCCCGCAGTCCGCTGCCTCAGACGTCGCCACCTCCGCTGCGCGAGACAAACGGCCGGACCGCGGCGCTGTGACCGCCGAGCTGGCGATCACCCTTCCAGTCCTGTTTTCCCTGCTCCTACTAGGCATCTGGTCGATCGGCCTGGTCATCCTCAACATCCAATGCATCGACGCCGCCCGAGACGTAGCCCGCGCAGTAGCCCGAGGCGAAACCCCCGACCAAGCCAAAGCCATCGGTCACCGCACGATCCCCACCGGCACCATCACCATCTCCCGCGAAGGCTCCGACATCCACGTAACAGTCACAGCCACCCCGACCCACAACCCCCCACTCCTGTCCGCCCTAGCCCCGGCCAACCTCACCGCACAAGCCACCCTCCAGTCCGAGCCCACCCAGGACGAAACCCCATGACCCACAACCAAAAAGGCAGCGCCACCCTCCACACCCTCTTCGCCGCCGTACTACTCCTAACAGCCCTATCCGCCGCCATCCTCTGGTCCACCATCTCCACAGCACGTCACAAACTCGCCGCCGCAGCAGACCTAACAGCCCTCAGCGCCGCCCAATCCCTAACCACCCCACCCGCCACAACAAGTGCGGGTACGACGCCCCCAGGAGCGACCACCTCCGACGCCACCACCCCGGCCCTCACCGCTCCAGACATCGGAACTACAGACGCCACCGCCCCGGACGCGAGAGCCTCGGACGCGACCGCCCCGGACGCCACTACTCCGGACACCGCAGCTTCGGGCGTCACCGCTCCAGACGTCGGGCTTGCGGACGCCGCCGCCACGGACGCGCCCGGCACGGCCGCCACCGCCCCGGGCGCCGTACCTCCAGACGCCGTACCTCCGGGCGCCGTACCTCCAGACGCCGTACCTCCGGGCGCCGTACCTCCAGACGCCGTACCTCCAGACGCCGTACCTCCAGACGCCGTACCTCCGGGCGCCGTACCTCCGGACGTGACGGCGCCGGGCGCTACCGCTCCGGTGGCCACCGCCCGAGGCGGCGGCGTTGCCGACTCGGCTGCTTGCGCTACCGCGGCGCGCGTAGCAGCTCTGTACGAAGTCGACCTGGTTGCCTGCCAACCCACGCCGACCTCGGTGACGATCCAGGTCGCTCTCGACCTGCGCCTCCCGTTCGCCCACCCAACCCTGACCGCCACTGCACGAGCCGGCCCGCTCTGACCCCTCCGGCCGGAATGCCGAGCTGGCCCGGCCACCCGCTGGCAACGCCCTCTGCGTCGTCGTCATGCGGCACTCTGACTCAGACGAACCGCCGGTGTCGGGCTTTGGTGGGTTTGGGTGGTTCTGGTGGGGTCGCGATCTGGTCGCAATCTGGTAGAGATGCCGCGTTGATGTGGACGGGGCGTGCGAGAGCGCTGCATGATCTCGAACCGAGTCCCTGCTCGTTCCTCCCGGACGCACTTCCCCGGCGCCCGGACGGCTATCTCGGAGGCCCGTTTGCCCGACCGCATCCGGCTGTTGCTGGTCGATGACCAGATCCTCAGCCGAGGCTTGCTCCGCAACGGGCTGGAACGTGAGCGCGATCTGGAGATCGTTGCCGAGCTCAACAGAACCGACGACGTGGTGGCGGCCGCAAAACGACACCGCGCGAACGTCGCGCTGCTCGACACGGCCGGCCCCGGGCACGACAGCCTCACTGTCACCACTGAACTGCGGACGTCGATGCCGGAGTGTCGGGTCGTGATGCTGACGACGTACGGTCGGCCGATGCATCTGCGCCGGGGGCTCAACGCCGGTGCGAAGGGGTTCGCACTGAAGGGCAGTCCGGCGCCGCAGCTGGCGGATGCGGTACGACGGGTGCACCTCGGGCTGCGCGTGGTCGACGCGAACTTGGCGGCCGAGACACTCGGATACTCGGAGACACCACTCAACGAAGACGAAACCGACACCCTGCGAGCAGCCCGAGCCGGCGGTTCGGTCACGCTGATGGCGCGGAAGCTGGATGTCTCCGAGCGAGTCGTACGTACCCGCCTCTGGTCGGCGATCGGAAAGACCGGCGCCCGCACCCGCTCCGACGCAATCCAAATAGCCGAACAAAACGGCTGGCTCCTCGACTAACCACAGCAGGTTGTGGCGAGTTGCTGGAGATCAGTGACAGCTGCGGGATGGCCTGGAGATCTCTGCTTATCTGGTCAGCGGCATGAGCCTGTGTAATGCCGCAGTCACGCGGCCAAGCCACGGCGCCACGTCGTCGGTAGGTGTGAGCGTGCGGTGGTGGATCCAGTCGTACAGGCGGATGGTGCCGAAGTCGTCGACCCGCGCGGCGTACCCGAAGATCGGGTCCAGTGGTTCGATTGATCGGGCGATTGGCAGGCCATGTGAGAGGGCAGCTGACTCCAGTGCCATGCCTTGTTCGATGCGTGTCCACCATGGCGGGTTCTCGAGGCCCCACAGCCGTTTGACGAGGTAGTCGGCTGAGGCTGTCCGGAGGCGCCAGGTTTCGAAGCTGGTGTGCTGGACGGGCGTCAGAGGCGCGACCGGCTGGCTGAGTCCGAACGCCTTGGCAATGGAGTCCACGTGTACCAAACCTTTGCTGTCGACGACCGCGTGCTCGGCGAGGTGAACCTGTCGCTCGACCCGGCGACCGGTGAGGTAATCCGGCGTCAGGACTCGAGCTGGTCTAGGAGCCAGCTGGGGCCGACTGCGGTGGCGCCGGTGGGGTCCGTTCGCTGGCGGAGGCCGCGGTCGGCGGTGACCACGGTGACCTCGGGGCTGTGGGGTTGGGCTGCGGACTCGGCCGTGACGGCGGCGATGGTGTCGTCGCCGGAGCCTGGGGCGAGTACGACGCGGAGGGTGCCGGTGTCCGGAGCGTCGGGGCCGGAGACCGCAGCCCGGGCGGCGCCTTCGAGGATCACGACGATGTCGGTTGTGTCCTGGAGGCGTTGCTGGAGTACGGCGAGCTTCGTGAGGAGACGCCGGGCCGCGCCGGACCGGTCACGCCACCAGCCGTCGGGACGGGACCCGACAACGTTCGCAGCGTCCACCACAATCACCTGAGCCCGCTCGCTCGTCATGAGGTCAGTCTGCATGACACCGGGTCAGGCGCATGCCGAGACGAAGTCTCCGGCGATCACCTGAGGCTGCTCGCTCGTCAGTCTGTACGAAGGCGGTCTGTCGTACGTCGAGTGGAACTCTCCGGCGCGGTCATGTGGGGCCGGGTCGCTTGTCAGTCTGTACGAGCGCGGGTCTGGCGCAGGTCGAGTGGAACTCTCCGGCGCGATCACATGAGACCGCTTGCTCGTCAGTCCGCACGAACGCGGGTTAGGCGCAGGTTGAGAGGAACTGGCCGGTGTGGGTGACTAGGAGGTGGGGGCCGGGTGTGGCGGGGATGCGTTCGGCGGAGGAGCGGACGGCGTGGCGGGTGCCGTCGGGGGAGATGACGAGGGTGTTGGCGGCGTCCAGGGCGATGAGTTCGTCGTCGGCGCGGACCAGGACGGGAGCGGTGTAGGACCAGGAGAGGGCGGTCCGGCAGGCGGACAGGCCGGCTAGTACGGCGGCCACCAGTTCGTTGGGTCCTTCGGCGGCGGCGTCCACGGCGACCCAGGTGGTGGGAGTGCCGGGTGGCGTGATGGACGTCGGGTTGTGCCAGTCGCTGCCGCCGATGGGAGTCGTGCCTTCCAGACCCCAGGCCTGCCACCAGGCGATCGGCCCGCCCCAGGCGTGATCCAGCCAGGAGGAGTGCCAGATCTCTGCCAGCGGGGGGTGTTCGGGGAGCGGTTGACGCCAGGAGCAGTCGCCGCCGAGAGGGTGGTTGATCGAGAGCAGACCACCGCGGCGGGCGACCTCGGTGACCCAGGTCGCGGCTGGCTGGCGGAAGTCGATGACGCCGATTTCGCCGAACGCGTTGGCGTGACCGGTGTCGGTGGTGACCTCCTGGCCTGGGACGAGGCCGATGCCGAAGCGGTTGCCGAGCGACGGGAGTTCGGCGTGGTGGGCGACGGTGTTGTGCTCGGTGACCGCGAGTACGTCGAGGCCGGCCGAGAGGCCGAGCGCGGCGAGATTGGCGATCGGGGTGGAGCCGTCGGAGTGGAGTGAATGAGCGTGGAAGTCGCCCGCGATCCACTTGAGTCCGGAGGATGCGGGCAGCGAACGGCGCGGCGGACGAGGCGGTACGGCGATGGCTGCCGAGGCGTCGGCGTACTCCGTGAGGCCGGGGATGTTGTCGACCGGGCCAGTGACGGCCTCGACGAGGAGCTCGACGCCTTCCACGGGTACTCGGTGGAGGCCGAGTACGACCCACCAGGTGCCTGGCTCGAGTTCGCCGGCCAGGTAGCCGGGCGTGGCGGCGGTGGGGGTGATGGCGAAGGTCTGGCGGGCGCCGCCGGACCAGCCGCGCCAGCCGGCCGCGCCTTCGCAGCCGATGTCGATGACTGCGCCTGGGACCGGCGGGACGGTGAGGGTGACGAGGAGGCCGGGGCAGTCGGGTGGGACGTCGACCGGGAGCGAGTGCCAGACCGACTCGGCCCGGTCGTCCAACGTCCAACGCCTGCGGTAAGAGGTAACAGCCATCAGCCGACCTCCCGACTGTCCGGGGACGAGTGGTGGTGGGTCGGGGTGAGCGTCATGAGGCGACTGGGGTGGGTTGGCGGGCTAGGAGTTCGCCGGAGTCGCGGTCGTAGAGGAGGACTCGGGAGGCGGGGGCGGTGAGGACGACTGCGGTGCCGGGGGAGGGCTCGGTTTCTTCGGGGACGGTGACGCCGACGAGGGTGCCGTCGCAGTCGACGGTGACCAGCGACTGGGTGCCGAGGTTCTCGGCGACGACGACAACGCCGCGGAGGGCAGGCCCGGTGACATCACCCGAGGCGACAGTGAGGTACTCGGGTCGGATGCCGACCGTCACCTCGGCGTCGGCGGGAACGGAAACGGTTGTAGCAGGCAACGAACCGCCCGCCACCGAGACTGCCCCGACCTCGCCAGTCGCCGCGGCGACTGTGCCGGGGAGGAGGTTCATGGGGGTGGAGCCGATGAAGTTGGCGACGAAGGTGTTGGCTGGGCGCGCGAAGACCTCGCGGGGCGAGCCGAGTTGGCGGAGTTTGCCGGACTCCATTACCGCGATGCGGTCGGCCAGTGCGAGGGCCTCTGCCTGGTCGTGGGTGACGAAGACGGTGGTGATGCCCAGGTCGCGCTGGAGTTTCTTGAGGAACGTGCGTGCCTCCAGCCGCAGTCGCGCGTCGAGGTTCGACAAGGGCTCGTCGAGTAGGAGCACCTTGCCCTGGGAGGCGATCGCACGCGCCAGAGCGACCCGTTGCTGCTGACCACCCGACAACTGGGCGGGCTTGCGCTCCAGCAATCCCTGCAGAGACAGCTCACCCGCGGTCCGCTCCGCTGTCGCCGTACGAGTAGCCATGGCAACCCGGCGTACCTTCAGTGGGTAGGTGATGTTCTCGGACACGTTCATGTGGGGGAACAGCGCGTAGTCCTGGAAGACCATCGCGACGCCGCGCTTGCCCGGCTCGGTCCGGGTTACGTCGGCCGCGTCGATGCGGACGGTGCCCTCGGTCGCGGGTTCCAGGCCGGCGATCGTCCGGAGGAGTGTGGTCTTGCCGCAGCCGGAAGGGCCGAGCAGGGCGAAGAACTCGCCGTCGGCGACGTGCAGGTCCAGCCCGTCGACAGCGCGTACGCCGTTCGGGTAGACGGTCGCCAGGCCTTCGATGTCGATGCCCGCCATCAGCTCTTGATCCCTCCATGGAAGCGGAACCCGTAGCGCGAGTTCACCAACAGATACAGCACGACGACCGGGATCGAGAACAGCAGCGAGAACACCGGCAGCACCTGCAGGTTCACGCTGCCGCCTTCGTCGGTGAGGGTCTGCATCAGCACCGCACCGGGTTGCTTGTCGATCGACCGGAGAAGCAGGAAGGGCACCAGGAAGTTGCCCCAGGAGTTGACGAACGCCCAGACCATGATGGTCGCCAGCCCGGGCCGTGCGACCGGGAGTACGACGTCGCGCAGGATCTGGCCCGTGGACGCGCCGAAGACCCGCGCCGACTCCTCGTACGATTTCGGCACCGCGTCGACGAAGTCCTTCAGGATGAAGATTGCCGCCGGCAGCAACCCGCCGGTCATCACCAGCGCGACCCCGAACCGGGAGTCGATCAGGCCGAGCTGGAACATCATCACGAAGATCGGCACCATCGCGGCCGTCCCGGTTACCACCGACGACAGCAGGAGGAGCCCGTACAGCAAGGCGTCCCGGCCCGGGATCCGTACCCGCGACAAGGCGTACGACGCCAACGCCGCGAACAAGGTCACCGCCACTGCCGTCGTCACGCAGATCAGCAGCGAGTTGACCATCGAGTGCATCGCATAGGGATGCTCGAGCGTCTTCCGGAAGTTCTCCAGCGTCCAGTCCGGCCAGTGCACACCGAGACCCGGCGACGAGTCGAATGGCGCCGACGCGATCCACAGCATGGGTACGGCGAAGAACAGCGTGATCGCGCAGATCAGCACGTAGAAGCCGATCCGGCGCAGAACGAACCCTGGCGTCATGAACGCCTCCGAAGCAGCCGCAAGTAGACCAATGAGACCAGGAGGTTCGCGATCAGCAGCAGGAACGAGATCGCCGACGAGTACCCGAGCTCACCGCCCTGCAGCGCGACGTTGTAGATGTAGACCGGCACCGTCTCGGACTCGTGGTTCGGTCCGCCCTTGGTCAGCAGGAACGGCGAGAAGTCGTTCGCCGTCCACAGCGAGATCAGCAGCGTGTTCGTCAGCACGTGTCCGCGGATGTGCGGGAACACCACATCCCGCAGCGTCTGCCAGCCCGATGCGCCGAACATGCGGGCGGACTCGAGCTGCGACGGCGGGACGGCCTGCAGCGCCGACGAGTAGAGCATCATCGAGAACGCCGTACCCCGCCAGGTGTTGAACACCACGAGGCAAGCCATCGGGTAGTCGATCAGCCAGGCGGTCCCCTGCGTACCCAGCAAACTATTCAAAGTGCCGCCGTCGCGGTCGTAGAAGGCGACCCACAGGTACGCGACCACGGTCGACGGCAGGATCCAGGCGAGCAGGACGAAGGCCTCGACGGTACGCCGTACTGCGGGACGCGTACGCCGCATGATCCAGGCCAGCGTGAACCCGAGGATGTTCTGGCCGATGATCGCCGAGCCGAGGACGAACACCAGTGTCAGCCACAACGCGTTGTGGAACAGCGCGTCGTTCAAGGCCTTCGTGTAGTTCGACAGCCCGACCACCGACGGCGACACGGCCTCGACGCCGGTCAGCCGGTAGTTGGTGATGCCGATGTAGATCGTCCAGAGCGCGGGGAAGATCAGGAACGCGCCGATCAGCAGGAACGCGGGCGCGACGAAGCCGAAGGCCCGGCCGACGCCGAGCCCGGCGACATCCCGCGCGGGGCCACGACCCCGCGCGGGTGCGACGCCCTCGACAGGTGCGGAGGGGGAAGCCATCAGTTCGTGGTGACCTTGTCCTTGCTACCGGCCGCGGTCTCGACCGCCTTCTCGTACGCCGTCGCGGCGGCGTCGGTGCTCTTACCAGCAACCACGTCCGCGGTCGCCTGCTGGAGCGCCGCCGAGACCTTCGGGTACTCCGCCAGCCCCGGACGGAACTGCGTGATCGGCAGCACCTTGTCCGCGATGAAGCTCAGCATCGGGTCCCCGGACAGTACTTCGCTGTTGACGTCGGACCGCTGGGTGATCTTGGCCGCGCCGTCCAGCGACTCCTTGACCATGTCGGCCGAGTTCATGAACTGCATCAGCTCCCACGCCTGCTGGGGGAACTTGGTGTTCGGGTTGATCACGGTCGCGCCGCCACCCGACATCGAGACGAAGTCCTGGCCCTTAACGCCCGCGCCCGGCTTCATGGCCGGGATCAGCGCCCAGCCCACCGCAGAGTCGCGGTCGGCCATCTTCGCGACACCCTCCTTGGGCTCCACCACGCTGCGCCAGAAGTAGTCGCTCTCGCCCAGGACGCCGATCTTGTTCGCCGCGAACTCGGCGAACGACTTGTCCCGGCCCTTGGCCTCCTTCTGCAGCACAGGGTCGCCGAGACCGGTGCTGTAGATCTGGTGGTAGAAGTCCAGCACCTGCCGCAGCTGCGGGGTGTTGCCCAGCCACTTGCCGTCGGAGTTGATGGTGGCGCCGGTGCCGACCAGCAGCGGCAGAATGCCCTGCATGGTGGTCGCCTCGCCCATCGCCGTCCCGGCGTTGATCTGGATCGGGGTGACGCCGGGGAGCTTCTTCAGCGCCTGACCGGCCGAGATGATGTCGTCCCACGACTTCGGCTGCCAGTCGGCGGGTAGGCCGGCCTGCTGGAACAGTTTCTTGTTGAAGTACAGCACCCGGCCGTCGGTGCCGCCGGGGACGCCGTACCGCTGGCCGTTGTAGCTGCCGAGCGCCTGGACCGACTCCGGGATCTGCTTCCAGCCGTCCCAGTCGTTCACCTTGGCGGCGTCGCCGACGGTGTCGGTCAGCGGCTTGATGTAGCCGGCCTGGGCGAACTCGCCGACCCAGATGCCGTCGATCTGGAACAGGTCCGGTCCGGACTTGTTCGACAGGTCGAGGGACAGCTTCTGCTTGTAGACCTCGTCGTCGGAGCCGTCGCCCTGGAACTTGACCGTGACGTCGACGCCCTTGCCCTTCTGGTCGGCGACGAACTTCGGGATCAGGACGTCTTCGAGGAAGGTCGCGCCGGCGCTGCTCTTACCGCCCTTGACCGAGTTCGAGCCGATGGTCAGCTCGACCTTCTTGGCGTCGGCGTTGCGGTTCGCGTCCTGGCCGCCGCTGTCGCCGGAATCGGACGAGCCGAGGCATCCGGTGAGCAGGGCGAGGGCCGCGGCGCCGAGGACGCCGACGGTGGTCAACCGCGAGAGAGATCGCATCAGGGCTCCTAGCGAAAGTGGTCCAGCGAGACGTGCCGGTCAAAGATTGGCACTCTCGGGCGACTATGTGAAGACTTTTTTCCAACCCGAGGGCGAACGTTGTCAGGTGCTGTAGGCAACCAACCGTGAACTGTCAAGCCGGGATCCCGCCGCACGCATTGCGGAAGAGTTAAAGGATGCTCAAGGTTATGTGGCAACCGGTAGTTGAGTAGATACAGACCGTGAGCATCGGGCTACTGTCTTGCCGACCGGTTCACTGGATCGGAGGTGAATGACATGGGACTGCTCCACGGAGTTGCTTGCCTTCTCGACGACCTGCTTGGTCACTGCCACCACTGGTGCTGGTGGTGACCGTGGCCGCCTGGTGACGGCTAGGGACCAGACGCACGAACGGTGACGACGACGCAGGCCTCCCGCTGACGCGCAAGCAGCGGGGAGACCGAAGTCATCCCCGAGCACCGATCGGCCGATGGTCGACTCACCAGACACAACTGAATGCCCAGTCGAACCGAAGGAGAGAAAACGGCCGGCCCCGACAATGTCGGGGCCGGCCGTCTGTCTGGCTGGAACCTCCTAGGTCAGCTCTGCGCCAGCTGCATCATCTGCTTCGGCAGAGTCGTCATCTGGGCCGGGATCGGCAGCTGTGGCTGCAGCAGCGACAACAGGCTGGCTGCCGCGCCCGCGATCGGCAGCGGCAGGGCCAGGCCCAGCGATGCCAGCAGCGCGTTCACGAGGGCCAGCACCGCACCCAGGATGTCCAGGCTCGGCACCGGGAGTCCGGCCCAGGCCTGGATCGGCGTGCCGGCAGCGTTCATGCTGCCGGTCGGTTGCGCCTGCTTGGCCTTCCCCTTGCCAAGCAGCGATGTCAGGGCGAGGCCGCTGGCGGCGTTCACGAACGTGCCCGCGCCCTTGTCGTAGCTCCACTTCTGCCCGCTGCCGTCACGGCAGGGCAGCACCAGCAGCGGCGCGGCGGTGGGTACCTTCGCCAGGTCCGCACCGCTGTCCAGGCAGGCTCCGGTCGTAGCAAGGGCGCCACCGACGCTCTTGCTCATCGCGACCTGCAGCTGGCCGGACTCGGTGTAGATCCACTCCTGGGTCTTGCCCTCCTTGCCCGGAGCGCACGCCATCATGACCGCCATCGGGACCTTGTCGGCCGTGACGAACGTCAGGCAGTAGCGCGTGTCGGAACGGGTGGCGATCTGTTGGGCCACGCCGATCGAAACGCCTGGCGCCGTCGAGCCACCGGAGACGGGGTTCGCGGCCTGGGCCGGTACGGCGGTGGCGAGTGCGACGCTGACTGCGAGCACCACCACGCCGGTACGGCTGAACAGCTTTCGGATGATCAAGACAACCTCCAGAGGTCGTGCCATCTCACAGCGTCAGGTCGTCGGGACCCCGTGGCGCGCCGGTATGCCGGCAGTGACTCAGCGCGACGTTGACGCCACAACCAGTAAGGCACAGGTCCGACCGAGGGGGTTATGCCGATGTCCCGAAACTTGATGCCAATGGCAACTAACTGCCAGCCGAATCTCGTTGCGCAAGGCATCGAAATCCGGCTGCCGGGTCGCCGTGCGACCGCTGTGAGCTGTTCGAGATGTTACGGCAATCCAGCGATATTCCGGGCGATTGCTGGGTTAGTTGATGCCGTAGGCAACAGAGTGGTCAGTGCGGCTGTTTGGTGTCACTGGGATCCGGCGCGAGCTCCTGCTCGGTCGCCAGCCGCTCGTCGGAGGGGCTGTCGTCGCGGGTCTCGATGGCCGCAGGGGTGTCACTTTCCGTGATCTCCCCGCCGACAGTGTTACTCGGCGTGGTGGTCGTCGCCTGGGCGCGCAGCTCGCGCATCTCCTTGCGCCGGCGGTAGCCGCGGCCGAGTCCCTTCTTCAGCAGCCACAGGCCGACCACGAGGGCCGCACCCGCTAGGGCGCCCAGGAAGAACACAGTCGGCACCGAGACGCCGAAGTCGACTCCGAACACCTCGAGCTTGGTGGACGCGGTCGACGACACCGAAACACCCAGGCCGAACAACAGCGCGAGAGCGATCAGGACAATTCCGAGGACGGCCATGGCAAGCTGCCTTTCCGCCGGCGCTGGACCGGCCCTTCAGGCCTCACTGCTCAGTAATGCGGAGAGCAGCGCCACTGCGCCGCTTTTGTCGAGTGGGTTGTTCTGGTTCCCACACTTGGGTGACTGTACGCACGACGGGCATCCATCCGTGCATTCACAGTGTGCAATCGCCTCACGTGTCGCGGTCAACCACTCACGCGCAGCGGCGTACCCGTGTTCGGCGAATCCAGCCCCGCCCGGATGGCCGTCGTACACGAAGACGGTGAGGCAGCCGGTGTCGGCGTGCCGGGCTGTGGACACTCCACCGATGTCCCAGCGGTCGCAGGTGGCGAAGAGTGGCAGTAGTCCGATCGACGCGTGCTCGGCGGCATGCGCCGCTCCGGGTATGTCGGCCAGCCCGAGTCCGGCGACCACGGTGTCGGGCATCGTCCACCAGACCGCCTTGGTCCGCAGAGTGCGCTCGGGCAGGTTGAGCGGTTGCTCGTCGAGTACGTCGCCGGTCGCGATCAGCTTGCGCTGGTACGAGATGACTTGGCTGGTCACCTGGACCCAGCCGCGCGACAACTCCGCCGTACCCCAGGCGCACGTCTCCTCGGTCGCCAGGATGCTGATCTCCGTCACGTCCCGCGCGAACGTCGTGTAGTCCGGCGAGGCTGGCTCGACCACGGCAGCGTGCTCCTCGAGGTCCAGCGTCCGCACCAGGTAGGACTCGCCGGCGTGCACATAGACAGCGCCCTCGTGGACTGAAGCATGCGCCGACCCGCCGTCGACCGTGCCGAGCAACCGACCTGTCTGGTCCTCGACGATCTGAACGGTCTTCCCGCCGGCCGACCGGATGTCGATTGCATCCACGGCCCGCTCCCGCCGCGTCCAGAACCATCCATGCGGCCGCTCCCGCAGCAGCCCTTGCCGGACCAATTGAGCGATCACCGACGATGTCGTACTGCCGAAGATGTCGAAGTCGTCGGCAGTCAGCGGGATCTCCTGCGCGGCCGCGCACAGCTGCGGTCCGAGCACATAAGGGTTCTCCGGGTTGAACACCGTCGCCTCGACCGGCCGGCCGAAGATGGCGCGTGGGTGACGGACCAGATAGGTGTCAAGCGGATCGTCGCGCGCGATCAGCAACGCGAGCGCATCCCCACCTGCTCGACCTGCGCGCCCGGCCTGCTGCCACAGCGATGCGCGCGTGCCAGGCCAACCAGACAGCAGTACTGCGTCCAGTCCGGCGATGTCGATGCCCAACTCGAGGGCGTTGGTGGCGGCAACGCCGGTCAGCTCACCGCTCTGCAGCATCCCCTCGAGCCGTCGACGTTCCTCGGGCAGATAGCCGGCCCGGTACGCCGACACCTGGTCGATCAGAGTCGGGTCGACCTCGGCCAGGTTCTCCCGGGCTGTCATCGCAACCGACTCCGCACCGCGTCGCGAGCGGACGAACGCGACAGTCCGGACACCTGAGACGACCAGATCGGTCAGCAAGTCGGCCACTTCGGCCGTGGCAGAACGTCGTACCGGAGCGCCGTTCTCACCATGCAGAGAGGTCAGTGGCGGCTCCCAGAGACCGAAGGAGATGCCACCGCGCGGAGAGCCGTCCTCGACCACCTCCACCATCGGCAGACCGGTCAGGCGTTCACCGGACACAGCCGGCTCCGCAACCGTGGCCGAAGCACAGATGAAGATCGGATGAGCGCCGTACTGCGCGCAGACGCGCCGCAGCCGCCGCAGCACGCCGGCGACATGCGCACCGAACACACCGCGGTAGTGGTGACACTCGTCGACCACGACGTACTGCAGGCAGCCCAGAAAGCGTGCCCAGCGTTGGTGATTCGGCAGGACCGACCGGTGCAGCATGTCCGGGTTGCTGAGCACGTACGTCGCATGATCGCGGGCCCAGTCGCGTTCGCTGCGCTCCGAGTCCCCGTCCAGCGTCGTCGCGCGCAGACCAGGCACGGTGTACGACGAGACCGCGCGGAGCTGGTCGTGGGCCAGAGCCTTGGTCGGCGACAGGTACAACAAGGAGGCGGTCCGTCGATGCGGTGACGCGGCCTGCGCGATGCTCAACGTGGCAAAGGCCGGCAGCAGGTAGCCGAGCGACTTGCCCGATGCTGTCCCGGTTGCGACGACGACATGCTTCCCTCCGTACGCCGCTTCGGCCGTCGCGACCTGATGCGTCCAAGGCGCGGTGATCCCGGCGTCGTGCAATTGGCCGAGCACTTCGTCGGGGACCCAGCGCGGCCAATCGCACGTTTGTCCCAGTCGCGGCGGCACGGATTCGACATGCGTCAACCGCTCGTCGCGACCGGCGGCGAGGCGCTTCAGGACAGCCTCGGCCTCACCACCTGCACGCATACGCCGAGCCTAGTGCGAGCCACGGACAGTGAGTCCCGCTGAGAACGAGCTGAGAATGCACGAGTCGCGTGCACGGTCTGATGCACGCGGCTTTTTCCGGACGGGAATCGACTTCGGTCGGACGAGATGAAAGAGTTTTCGGTAGCGGGTCTCACTCACGGTCCGTACATGGTTGAATGCAGCAGTTCACGGGATCGGAGGCCGAAGTGAGTCTGTCGCTGACCGCGCGCGCCGAGGGCGGGCGGACCGTCATCGAGGCGACCGGGGAGATCGATGTCGAGACCGCACCGCAGCTCGGCGACAAGATCGCCGCGTTGGTCGACGAGGGTGTCTACGACCTCGTGCTCGACCTGGAACGCGTGGAGTTCCTGGACTCCACCGGCCTCGGGGCACTGATCGGCGGACTCAAACGAGTGCGTAGCCACGACGGATCACTGTCTCTGGTCTGCACCCGGGAACGGCTGCTGAAGTTGTTCCGGATCACCGGCCTGAACAAGGTCTTCGACATCCATCCGGACATCGACTCGGCGATCTGACCGGAGCCGGCCCAAGCGAAAAGGTGTCCACCCTGCTACGAAGAGTGAGCTGCTTGCTCAGACACCGGAGTATGGCGTAGACCACCCTGTCGTCAGGTCTGGTCGGGAACCCGTTAGAGTAGCCCACCGCGCCAGCCCGTTGGCGCGGTGTCGTATTTCCCCAACCCTTCGGTTGCGGCAGACGGGGGCCGTCAAGCCTGGATGGGTTGCCTACAAGGAGGACGGATGTCCGCACGGCTTGTGCCACAAGCGGTGGATCTTTCGTCGAGCAACACCACACTGGTGATCGTCGTCGGGGTGATCGCGATCCTCGCGGTCGCCATTGCGATGGTCTTCCGTGGCCAGGTGCTTGCCGCGAACGATGGCACCGAGAACATGAAGACGATCGCCGCTGCGGTCCAGGAAGGCGCTTCGGCATTTCTGAGCCGGCAGTTCCGGACATTGTCGATCTTCGCCGTGGTCGCGTTCCTGTTGCTGTTCCTGCTGCCGGCTCACACCGACGGCGGTAACGAGACGACGCTGAAGATCTTCCGCTCCGTGTTCTTCCTGGTCGGTGCGGGCTTCTCCGCTCTGATCGGCTACCTGGGCATGTGGCTGGCGACGCGGGCCAACGTCCGGGTCGCTGCCGCGGCCCGTGACCGGGGTCGCGAGCCGGCTATGCGGGTCGCGTTCCGCACCGGTGGCACCGTCGGCATGACGACGGTCGGCTTCGGCCTGTTCGGCGCCGCGCTCGTCGTGCTGCTGTTCAAGAGTGACGCCCCGACCGTGCTCGAGGGCTTCGGTTTCGGTGCCGCGATGCTCGCCATGTTCATGCGGGTCGGCGGCGGTATCTTCACCAAGGCTGCCGACGTCGGCGCCGACCTGGTCGGCAAGGTCGAGCAGAACATCCCCGAGGACGACCCGCGGAACGCCGCGACGATCGCCGACAACGTCGGCGACAACGTCGGTGACTGCGCCGGTATGGCGGCCGACCTGTTCGAGTCGTACGCCGTGATGCTGGTGGCCTCGCTGATCCTGGGCAAGGCCGCGTTCGGCGAGCAGGGCCTGATCTTCCCGCTGATCGTGCCGGCCATCGGCGCGCTCACCGCGGTCGTCGGCGTCTTCCTGACCCGCCCGCGGACCGGCGAGAACGGCCTCCGCACGATCAACCGGGCGTTCTACATCTCCGCCCTGATCTCGGCGATCCTGTGCACGGTGGCGGCGTTCGTCTACCTGCCGAGCAGCTTCAAGGACCTGACCGGCGCGACCGACACGATCGCCGCGTACGACGGCGACCCGCGGCTGATCGCCACTGTCTCGGTGATCATCGGCATCGTGCTGGCCGCGATCATCCTGGCCCTGACCGGTTACTACACCGGCACCGAGGACAAGCCGGTCCAGGACGTCGGCAAGACCTCGCTGACCGGCGCCGCCACCGTGATCCTGTCCGGTATCTCGGTCGGCTTCGAGTCCGCCGTCTACACCGCTGTGGTGATCGCCGCTGCTGTGTACGGCGCCTTCCTGGTCGGTGGTTCCGGTGTGGTCGCGCTGTTCGCGATCGCGCTGGCCGGTTGTGGTCTGCTCACCACTGTCGGCGTGATCGTGGCGATGGACACCTTCGGTCCGGTCTCCGACAATGCGCAGGGCATCGCCGAGATGTCCGGTGACGTGGACGGCGAGGCGGCCCAGATCCTGACCGAGCTGGACGCCGTCGGCAACACCACCAAGGCCATCACCAAGGGCATCGCGATCGCGACCGCCGTACTGGCCGCGACGGCGCTGTTCGGTTCCTACACCGACTCGATCCGAACCTCGCTGGGCAACAACTACGCCAAGTTCGAGGCGGACGCGCTGGTGTTCAACCCGGGCACCCTGGTCGGCATCATCCTCGGTGCGGCCGTGGTGTTCATGTTCTCCGGTCTCGCCATCAACGCCGTCGGCCGCGCCGCCGGTGCGGTGGTCTACGAGGTACGTCGCCAGTTCCGCGACATCCCCGGGATCATGGAGGGCACCGGCAAGCCGGAGTACGGCAAGGTCGTCGACATCTGCACCCGCGACTCGCTGCGGGAGCTGGCCACGCCGGGTCTGCTCGCCCTGACCGCGCCGATCGCCGTCGGCTTCGGCCTCGGTGCCGCGGCGCTGGCCGGCTACCTGGCCGGTGCGATCGGTGCAGGCACGCTGATGGCGGTCTTCCTGGCCAACTCCGGTGGAGCCTGGGACAACGCCAAGAAGCTCGTCGAGGACGGTAACCACGGCGGCAAGGGTTCGCCCGCGCACGAGGCCACCGTCATCGGTGACACCGTCGGTGACCCGTTCAAGGACACCGCCGGTCCGGCCATCAACCCGCTGATCAAGGTGATGAACCTGGTCTCGGTGCTGATCGCTCCGGCCGTCGTCGGGATGTCCTCGATCGGCAACGACACCAACACCGCACTGCGGATCATCATCGCGCTGGTCGCCGTGGTGATCCTGGCCGCGGCGGTCATCGTCTCCAAGCGTCGCGAGTCGGTCATCTCCGACACGCCCGCCGAGGTGAACGCAGCCGCGTAGTACGCAGTAGTTGCTCACCGAAACGGCCCGCCGGCTCTCCGGCGGGCCGTTTCGCATGGACCGGTACGGTCCGTCACCTTTACCCTCGACGTACGACGCAGCGTCCGTTGGGAGGTGGCTCGGTCGATGTCTCTCCGGCGGGCGATCGCTTTGCTGCTCCTGGCCCTGGCGGGCCTGGTGGCGACGGCGCTGCCGGCGAACGCCGCAACGCCGGACGCCAACTACCTCAACGCGGCCCACGAGCTCAATCTGACGATCATCGATGCCGCCCATGCGGCGACGTCGCAGGGCCACAGCTCGTGCGTGCGAACAGTCGCCGCCCAGATCGAGCGTGATCATCGCAAGCTGAGTGCGCAGGAGGCCCAGCTCGCCACTCGCTTCGGCATCAAGCTGGTGACACTGCCTTCACCGGCGCAGCGCAAGCAGCTCGACGCGGTCGGAGCCAAGTCCGGGACCTCTGGGTACGACGCCGCATGGCTTGCCCTCCAGCGGGCGCAGCACCAGCAGTACCTGACGTTGATCGACGGCGACCTGCCGAAGGCCGCCTCGCCCGCGGTCGAGTCGGTGGCCGACGGAGCCAAGCCCGTGGTCCAGATGGATCTGCGGATGGTGGCCGGCCCCTGTCGTACCAGTACCACCAAGCCGGTCGTCCCCACAGGCGACGGTGGTCAGGTGGCCGACGCGCAAAAGGCGCGTTCGCGGGCAGCGTTGGTCCTGCTCGCCATCGGAGCGCTTCTGCTTTTCGTTGGTAAGAAGAAGACGATGCGGCGGCGCCTCCTTGGTGTCGCAGCTTTCGCGGCGGGCCTTGTCATGGTGTTCGGTGGGCACCCCGGCGACAAGGGAAAGGTCCCGCAAGCCGGCAATTCCGCGGAGGAACGTGAGGCTGCCGTTCCGCCCGTCCGGGTGACGCTGCCCGGGGTCAAGAACGCGTCAGTACAGCCGGTGGCGACCAGCAGCAACGGACAACTGGACGTGCCTGCGTCGCCGACCACAGTGGGCTGGTGGGCAGCTGGAGCCGCACCGGGTTCGAAGGGTGGCACCGTGCTGCTTGCCGGCCACGTGGACTCCGCCCGGTACGGACTCGGAGTGTTCTCCGGACTGTCCGAAGTACCTGTCGGTGCGAAGGTCGCGGTGACGGGCGGGGACGGAGACGTGCACCGGTACAAGATCGTGGCTCGCCGCATTTACCCGCAGACCTCGCTGCCCACGGATCTGTTCCAGGGTGCGGGGAAGCCACGACTGGTGCTGGTCACCTGCACCGGCGCGTACGACCACAAGGCGCACCAGTACACCCACAACCTGGTGCTGTACGGCGTCCCGGTGTTCTGAACCGTTTGGTAGTCACTTCCACCTGTTGCCGACCGAAGTACGGCAGGCTGTCGACTTTCGGCTGATGCGCCGGGACCCGTTTCTAGGGGAGGCTCGGGGTCGTGGTCAGGGCGTTAACCGATAGCAGGTGGTTCCGTCCGGACGGCAGAATCAACCCACGGGTGGACACACCGGATCCGCCCCGGGTCCGATGATCTGAGCCCCGGCGACCTCGATACTGATTGCTACACAGTCCACTACCAGGTGCGCCACCGAGCGAGGAGTACGGCGATGATCGAGGCAAAGGGCCTCACCAAGCGATACGGCGCAACCGTTGCCGTTGACAACCTGTCTTTCGAGGTGAAACCCGGCAAGGTGACCGGCTTCCTCGGCCCGAACGGGGCCGGCAAGTCGACCACCATGCGGATGATCCTCGGGCTCGACACCCCGACGTCCGGCGAAGTCACCATCGACGGACAGCGCTACCGCGACCTGAAGCGGCCGCTGACCAAGGTCGGCGCGCTGCTGGACGCCAAGTGGGTGCACCCGAACCGGTCCGCCCGCGCCCACCTGGCCTGGATGGCCGCGTCCAACAAGCTGCCGAAGGACTCGGTCGACAAGGCCCTGGAGATGGTCGGCCTGTCGGCGGTCGCGAACAAGCGGGCCGGTGCCTTCTCGCTGGGTATGTCCCAGCGGCTCGGCATCGCCGGCGCGCTGCTCGGCGACCCGGAGGTGCTGCTGTTCGACGAGCCGGTCAACGGTCTCGACCCGGAGGGCATCGTCTGGATCCGGACCTTCATGCACCGGCTGGCCGACGAGGGCCGGACCGTGCTGGTCTCCAGCCACCTGCTGTCCGAGATGGCGCTGACGGCCGAGGACCTGGTCGTCATCGGCCGCGGCAAGCTGATCATGCAGAGCACCACCCAGGAGTTCGTCGACCGCGCCAGCGGTACGACGGTCAAGGTGCGGACCCCGCAGCTCGACCAGCTGGCCGGCGTACTGAACGGGCAGCAGCTGGTCACCCGGATCGAGGACGTCGAGGACGAGGGCAAGGTCCTGTTCGTCGACGGCGACGTGCGCACCGACCAGGTCGGCGAGGCGGCCGCCGCCCACGGCATCGTGCTGCACGAGCTGACGCTGCAGCGTGGATCGCTGGAGCAGGCGTTCATGCAGATGACCGGTGACTCGGTCGAGTACCACGCACAGGACGAGATCGCTGCCGTGACCCAGCTCGACGCGCCGTCGGGCACCGAGGTGGCCGCGGGTCCGAAGGAGGACAACTGACATGTCGGTGATCACAGTCGAGCGGATCAAGCTCTTCTCCACCCGCTCGCCGTGGTGGTGCATGATCGTCGCGGCCGTGCTGACCGTCGGGTTGGCGGCGCTGACGACCGGCTTCCTCAAGGGCGCCGACGAGCAGAACGCGACGATCTTCATCACCCAGCCGGGCGCACAGCTCAGCCAGATGGTGATGATGGTGATGGCCGCGCTGGCCGTCACGACGGAGTACCGGTTCGGCACCATCCGGACCAGCTTCCAGGCCGTTCCGCAGCGGGCCGCGCTGCTGCTCGGCAAGACCGCGGTGGTGGCCTTCCTGTCCGGCCTCATCGGCCTGATCGCCTCGTTCGGCGCGTGGGGTGTCGGCAGCCTGTTCGCGAGCAACGCGGACCTGTCGATCAACACGGCGGCCGAGTGGCGGCTGCTGGCCGGTCAGGGCCTGGTGTTCGCGATCTCCGCGGTGTTCGCGGTGGCCGTCGGCATCCTGATCCGGCAGAGCGCCGGTGCGATCGCGATCCTGATCCTCTGGCCGCTGCTGGTCGAGAACCTGGTCAACCTGATCCCCAAGGTCGGCGACGACCTGGCCAGGTGGGCGCCGTTCGCGAACGGCAGCTCGTTCCTGAACCAGGGCCAGGACTTCGGTCTGGCCGGCCAGGGCGCGGGCGGCACCGACTTCGCCCTCAGCCCCTGGTGGGCACTGCTGTACTTCGCCGGCTGGGCGGCCGCGCTGATGACGATCGCCCTGGTGAGTGCGAGCAAGCGCGACGCCTGACAAGAACCACCCCGGCCGGAGTTGAGGGGCCCTGGCCGGGGCAGGGAGCCCGGTCGGGCTGAGGGGTCCTGGCCGCGACGGCCCGTGGTGCATCTGGGAGACCGGATGGACCACGGGCCGTTCTCCTGTCCACAAAGGGTGGCGAGTTGGCCCGACGACCGTCTACGGTGCCGCGCATGACCGACTGGGCGCAGGTGCGCGACACGGACTACGCGGTCCCTTCCGATCGATCGCTGGACGAGCTGGTGGCCGAGCTGGTGGGCATGCTGCGCTCACCGGATCCGGTGGTGCGGGACCGGCAGGCGTACGCCGTGCTCGCGACCTGGATCGGGCGTGGAGTGCTGTCGACGGAGCAGTTGCGGGCACTGGGCGACCAGATGGTGCCGCGGTTCGGCGACCCAGAGCTCCAGGCGCGGACGTTCGCGCCGTTGATCCTGGACTCGATCGTGACCGCCGGCGTCTTCGAGCCGAGCTGGGTGCCGCCGTTCGAGCGCTGGTACGTCGCCGAGGAGGACCTGCGCGGGTACGACGAGAAGCTCGGTTGGCTGCACGCGGTCGCACATGGTGCGGACCTGCTCGGGACACTCGGGCTGCACCCGGCCGTGGAGCCGGTCCAGATGCTCCGGCTCGGGATCGGGCGGCTGCTGACGCCGACGTCGTACGTACTGCGGGACATGGAGGACGACCGGCTCGGGTACGCGCTGGCGGCCACACTCACTCGCGACGACCTGACCGACTCCGACGCGACCAGCTGGCTGGACCCGGCGCTGCGGGCGTTGTCGAACCCACCGGTCGAAGGGATCACGCCCGAGGTGACGAACACGCTGCGGACGTTGCGGGTGCTCTACGTGCTGGCAGACCACGGTCTGCGGGTGGGAGATGAGAAATTGCTCACCCGGATTCCGCGAAGCGAGCAGGTAAAGACAAAGCTGGCCGACGTGTTCCGGATCGTCACGCCGTACTATCTCTGACGTTCCGGTGGCGGTCCGGAGGCTCAAGGCAACTACCTGGCGGGGTACGGCGCATCCGACTTTCGTCTCGACTTTCCCTGAATCCTCCCCGAGAAACGGCACGTCGCGGTCCAGGGCGGAGTACAGGTGGTTCCAGGTGGCAGTAGAGCCCCCGTCCGTGACAAGGTCTCTGCTGGCAGGCCATGGCCCCCTCCCATGGTGGTGCCAACGCCACTACCTGAGTAGTGCCAACACCATCAGATCTGGTCCCTGGCGAGGTTAGCTTTGAGTCACAAGCCGTCGGGGGCAGCGGGTTCTAGAGAGGGCGCGAGGAAAGTCATGGTTGCGACATACCTGAAGAGATGGGTCGGCAACCGCATTCTCAGCAGGACCACCCGGAAGGGTGGTCTCGACCTGTCGAAGATGCGGATGTTCCCCAGCCAGGTTTCGATGCCGCTGCGCAGGCAGGGCCTCGACCCGGTGCCGGAGCTGGCACAGGTCCGGGAGACCGAGCCGGTGCACAAGCTGGCTCATCTGTTCGGGCTGAACGTCTGGGTGGTCAGCGGTCACGCCGAGGCGAAGGCCGTGCTGGCCGACACCACCAACTTCAGCAACGACATCCGGCCGCTGGTCGGCTCCGACCCGAACAAGCCGTCCGAGGGCATCGGCGGGCTCGGGTTCACCGATCCGCCGGACCACACCCGGCTGCGCAAGCTGCTCACCCCCGAGTTCACCAAGCGCCGGCTGGCCCGGCTGGAGCCGGCGATCGAGAAGATCGTCAACGACCAGCTGGACCTGATGGAGGCGAAGGGACCGGTCGCGGACATCGTGGCCGACTTCGCCTTCAACGTGCCGTTCCTGCTGATCGCCGACCTGCTCGGCGTCGAAGAGTCCGACCGGGATCGGTTCCGCGCGCTAGGCCCGGCTCGGTTCGACCTGTCCGGTGGCGGCATCGGGGTGTTCGGGTCGGCGTCGGAGTCGCGGGACTTCCTGTTCGAGATCGTCCGCAAGCAGCGGGCGAACCCGGGCGACGGGCTGATCGGCTCGATCATCCGCGAGCAGGGTGACGACCTGGACGACGTCGAGCTCGGTGGACTCGCGGACGGCGTGTTCCTGGGCGGGTACGAGACGTCGGCGAGCATGCTCGCGCTCGGCACGCTGGTGCTGCTGCGCGACCCGGAGAACTTCGAACGGATCCGGAACGAGCCGGGCGCGGTCGACGTGATCGTCGAGGAGCTGCTGCGGTACCTGACCGTCGTACAGGTCGCGTTCCCGCGGTTCGCCCGGCACGACCAGGAGCTGTTCGGTCACCAGGTGAAGAAGGGCGATCTGGTCGCGGTGTCGTTGTCCGGGGCGGACCGGGACAAGCAGGTCTTCGGCCAGGACGCTGAGGACTTCTACCCCCGTCGTACCGTGTCGTCCGCGCATCTCGCCTTCGGCCACGGCATGCACCGCTGCGTCGGCGCCGAGCTGGCCCGGATGGAGCTCCGCGCCGCCTTCACAGCCCTCGCCCACCGCTTCCCGGACCTGTCGCTCGCCATCCCGGAGGACCAGCTCCGCTTCCGCGACTTCTCCATCGTGTACGGCGTAGAAACCCTCCCCGTCCGCCTCCACGCCACCGCCGCCGAACAGGTAGCCGGCTGACGAGGCACCGGTCAGCCTAGGAGGTTGAGCCGGTCTGCGAAGGCTGAGAGGTCGTCCAGGGTTGGTGGGTTGACGACCAAGCGGGTCACGCCTTCGGCCTCGTACGCCGCTACTGCTTGGGGAGTGAGGTCGGTCGAGGCCCAGCGGGTGTACTCGAGGTCGTCTCGGCCGGCGGTCTTGCGGACGAGGTCCCACTGGGTCGCGCGCTCGGCCGGAGTCAACGCGCCGCCGGGAAAGTAGCCGTCACCGCGTAGGCCGGCCCGGCGGGCTGCGGCTCGGCTGGAGCCGCCGATGTGGATCGGGAGGGGCGCGAGCGGCTGCGGGAAGCTACACAGGTCCTTGAAGGCGAAGAACTCGCCGGAATGGCTCACCCCGTCCGCGCCACCCGACCACAGCAGCCGCAGTACGTCGATCGCCTCGTCGGTACGACGGCCACGCGTTGCGAAGTCGACGCCGATCGCCTCCGCCTCACCCGGGAGGTTTCCCAGCCCCACGGTCAGCAGGCGCATCCGGCCCTTCGAGAGTCCGTCGATCGTCGCGAGACGCTTCGCCAGCACGACCGGATGGTGATACGGCAGCAGCAACACCGCCGTACCCAAGAGGATCCGCTCGGTCGCGGCCGCGACGAACGCGAGCAGGTCGAGCGGATCGGCGTACGGCAACGTGGGCGGCAGTTCGAAGCCGCCGAAGGTGGCGCCGGGGTAGAGCGCCACGTGCTCGGGGACGTAGAAACCCTCGTATCCACAGGCCTCCGCGTGCTGTGCGTAGCTGACCAGTTTGTCCGGATCCATGCCCTGAAAGGGCGTGCTGTAGCTCACGGCGAACTTCATCCCGCCACCCTAGAACTCTGCCCTTGGGGGCAAGGCAAAACGGAACTGGTCGTTCTCGACAGTAGTCTCGTTGTGGCACTAGGTGGTCGATGGCCGGTTCGGGTCGTGACAGGAGTGGGGGTGGGTGGTCACAATGGGCGGTCCGGCCCGAAGTGCGGGTGACGGATCAGGGAAGGCCGCCGGCGGGTATGGGTAGTGGCGAGATGGCGACGGGTGACGCGCTGACCGACCGGATCGCCGCCGCGATGACCGCCGCTCAATCGGGTGGGCATGCGAGTGCGGCGGCCGAGATCGAGGCGATCAGGGTCGAGCTCGGTGGCGTGCCGAGTTACCGGTTGGCGGCCGCGGAGTACGTGCGTGGTGTCACGGCGCACCATGCCAGCGACGCCGACGAAGCCCTGCGCGCGGTCGATGCCTGTATCGAGGTCGCCCGCGCGATCGACGAGCCCGGCTGGGAGGCGAACGCGCTCCCGATCCGCATCATCAACCTGGCCCGCAGCGGCCGCGGTGGCGACACGGTCAACGATCTGGTCGCGGCCGAGGCGGCGCTGAGCCGGACCAGGGATCCAGGGCTGACCGCCTGGGCACACACCGGACTCGGCTACGCGTACGACGTCCTACGGCTTTTCGAACTGTGCATTCCGCATTACGAGCTCGCCTCCACGCTCCACAACGATGTGTTCGAGCTGGCCGAGTCCGAGGCGATCGACCGGCTGAACCTCGCCGAGACGTACCTGCGCTGGGCGCACGAACTCGAGCGGCTCGGCGATCCTTTGTATACAAGGGAGATCGAGGAGCGCTTCGCGTCGGCGGCGTACTGGTCGCGGGAGGCCGAGCGGGTGCTGGTCGACGACGAGAGCCAGGAGTTCTGGCGACTCAGCGCCCGGCTGTGGATCGCGGCCGCCGCGACCGCTGCCAATCCGGGCAAGGCGGTCGCCGATCTGACCGAGCTCAGGGACGAGATCAGCAAGCTCGGCGAGACCGAGCGGCTCGCGCTCGCGGGCGCCTACCTGGCCCGGGCCCTGCAGGCGCAGGGGAAGACCGACGAGGCCAAGGCCGCCGCGGACCGGGCCGCCGACGACCTGATCCCGTTGGCCGACCCATCGACTCACGTTCTGGTCCTGCAGACCCGTTCGGAGATCGGGGCAGCCGACGGTACGCCGGGAGCCGTTGCAGGCTTGGCGTATGCGCGTTCGGTCGCCCGCGGCTGGTGGAAGGAGCGGCAGCGCGCGCTGAACGCCGTACGGCATGCGCTTGCCGTCCACGATCTGCCGGCCAGGCACGACGCCGAATGGCATGCGGCCCGTCAGGATCCGCTGACCGGCGTCGGCAATCGCCGCGCCCTGGACGAGCGGCTGACCGCGGCCCGCGACTCGGGGCGTGCAGTCACGTTGCTCGCCATCGATGTAGACGACCTCAAGATCGTCAACGACACGTTCGGGCACGCCTGTGGGGACGAATTGCTGCAGGTTGTGGCAAATCTCCTGGTAGAACAGGCGCGAGCCACCGACGCCGTGGTTCGATCGGGTGGCGACGAGTTCTTCGTGGTCCTCGACCAGCCCGACGCCAAGGGCGGCGCCCAGCTGGCCGAGCGGATCCGGGTCGCGGTCGAGGCGATCGCAGCCACGACGGAGAAGCCGTGGCTGCGCCGGCTCGGGCTGAGTCTCGGGTACGCCGCGACCGCCGAAGGGCTCGGGGTCGAGCAGTTGGTCGCCCAGGCGGACCGGCGTCTTTACCAGGACAAGCGCCGCAAGAAACTGATGGGCGCCACCGGAGCGTGAGGCAGGTAGGGGAGAAGTGGTGCGCGAGACGGCGGGGGTGACGGCGCGGATCGCGGCGGCGATGACACGAGCGCAGTCGGGCAGTCCGGCCGAGGCTGCGCTCGAGATCAACGCGCTGCTGGTCGAGCTGGGTCCGGAGCCGAGCCCTGAGCGTGCCGCGGCCGAGTTTGTGCGGGCCGTCGCGGCGCATCACGGCGCCGACTCGATCGAGGCGCTGGACGCCGTCGACGGCTGTATCCGGGTCGCCCGCGCGATCGACGAGCCGGGCTGGGAAGCCAACGCGATCGCGATCCGGATCGTTACGCTGATCCGCACCGGCGAGGGCGGTGACTCGGTCGCCGACCTGGTCGCCGCGGAGAACGCGCTGTCCCGGACTCGCGATCTCGGGCTGGCCGGCTGGGCGCACACCGGACTGGGGTACGCATACGACCTGCTCCGGCTGTACGAGCTGTGCATCCCGCACTTCGAGCTGGCCGCCGAAGGCGATCACGATCCGCTCGGCCTGCTCGAGGCGCCGGCGATCAACCGGCTGAACCTGGCCGAGTCGAATCTGCGGTGGGCGCACGAGCTCGAGCGTCTCGGCGACACGACGTACGACGCAGAGATCCAGGAGCGCCGGCGGTCCGCGCATCGGTGGGCAGGTGAGGCGGTCGAGGTGATTCTTGCGGCCGATCTGCTCGGGTACTGGCCGATGGCCGGGCGGATGTGGCTGGCGGCGAGCAACGACGACGGGGACGCAGCCGAGGCGGCGGTGATCCTGAAGGACTGCCGGGACCAGCTCGCGAAGCTGGGTGATCTCGAGCTGGCGGCGATCGCTGGCGCGTACCTGGCAAAGGCGTACCTCTCGCTCGGGCGGATCGCCGACGCGATGGAGGCCGCGGACCGGTCGGCGAGTGACCTGCCGCCGACGTCGGATCCGCCGGTGGAGGCGCTGATCCGGCACACCGCCGTACAGATCGTGGCTGAGTCCGGGGACGCCGGTGCGGCGACCGGGCTGCAGTATGCGCGGGCGATCAGCAGAGGCTGGTGGGCGGAGCGGTTGCGCGGGCTGTACGCCGTACGGAGCGCGCTGGCCAACCATGAGCTCTCGATCCGGCACGATGCCGAGTGGCGGGCGGCTCGGGAGGATCCGCTGACCGGTGTGGGTAATCGGCGTGCTCTGGACGAGCGCATGTCGGTGGCGCACGCGTCTGGTCGATCGGTTGCGGTGATCGCGCTCGACGTGGACAACCTGAAGGTGGTCAACGACAGCTACGGGCATGCGCGCGGGGATGAGGTACTGCGACGTGTCGGGCAGCTGCTGACCGAGCAGTGTCGCGCGGAGGACGTGGTGGCACGGGCGGGCGGTGACGAATTCGTCGTCGTACTGGACAACCCGGACGAGCGGGGTGCGCCGGAGCTGGTCGAGCGGATCAGAGCTGCCGCGGATCGAGAGGCTGCGCGGGCGGAGGCGCCTTGGTTCGCGATGCTGCGGCTGAGTGTTGGGCAGGCGAGTAGTACTGACGGTACGGCGGTCAGCGACCTGCTGACCGAGGCGGACCGGCAGATGTACGCCGAGAAGCGCCGACGCCGGGCTCAGTAGTCGAGAAAGCCTTCTATGACAAGGCGTCTGACCTGCGGCAGGTATTCGGTGAGTACGTCGACCAGCGGGCGGTCCATCAGGTCGGCGAGGGCCGCGAGGATCTGGCCGGTGCTCAGCTCGCCGTCGCAGGCGCCGACGAAGCCGGCGAGCACAGTGTCGACCTGCTCGGCCCGGCGCATCCCGCGTTGCCTTCGCAGGACGATGGTGGCCGGGTCCTCGGCGCCTGGCTGACCTGTGGTCTCTTGGATGACGTCGTCGGCGACCTGCAGGTGCATGGCGGTCAGGTCGGCCGGTAGGCCTTCCAGGCGTTCGAACCGGTGCAGGACGTGCGGACCGATCGGACGCTCGATCTCGTACGGCCAGGACTCGGCGTCGAGGGTGCCTGCGACGTTGTGGAGGGTGATCCAGCCCATGCCGATCGCCTCGACATCCTGATCGTCGAGGTAGCGCATCCACTCGTCGTACCGGATTGTGTACTGCGGTGTGCCGTGGAGGCCGGCGTCGCGTAGCCAGAGTTCGACGTACTCAGAGGGGTCGAGCTGCTCACGCTGGACTGCCCAGGCGGACCGATCGCCTGTCCAGGTGGCGATGCGGTCCTGCCAGTCCTGGCCGCGGACGCAGGTCCAGTTGGCGAGTAGTTGGCACCAGCCGCCGTCGGTCAGGTGGGTCGGCGCTTGTTTTACGAGCTGCTCGACTACGGCGTCGCCGGTGAAGTGGGTCTCGCGGTAGGTCAGGTCGCCGTCTGGTGGGGAGATGACGTACGGCGGGTTGCTGACGATCAGGTCGAAGCGCTCGCCGCTGACCGGCTCGTAGAGGCTGCCATCGCGGATGTCTAGGTCGATGCGGTTGAGGGCGGCCGTCGCTTTTGCGAGTTGGAGGGCACGCGGGTTGACGTCGGTGGCGACGAGTTGGTTGACGCGGTCGGCGAGGTGCAGCGACTGGATGCCGCATCCGGTCCCGATGTCGAGCGCACGCTCGGCCTTGATCGGGACAGTGAGGTGAATCAGGCTGAGACTGGCCGGCGCGATACCGAGCACGTAGTCCGCCCGCATCGGCTCCCGCCGCCCGTCGAGCCCCGGGGTGAGGTCGGCAACCACCCACCACTCCTGCCCATCCTCCGCAAACGGCCGCAGGTCGAGGATCGCCCTCGCTTGGCCTCCTGAGGTCGCGATGATGCCCAGAGCAACCAGATCAACCCCCGGAAACGCCTTGCTAACAAGCTCTTCCGGGACGGTCCGCTGCAGCAGGAACAGCCGGATCATGGTGTCGAGCGCGTCCCCGGATCCGGTCCGCCGTACCGCCGGAGCGGTCTCATTCCGAGCCAGCGCCCCGTTCGCCTGCGAGCCGAGCCGCTCCGCCACCCCATCCACGGTGTACCCCGCGGCCGCGAACGCCTCCCGCAACCGATCCACGTCGTACCCTGTCAACTGCGTCACGCGCACATCCTCGCATCCCTTGCCCACTGAGCTGGAGGGTTGCCCCCTCAGATTCTCAGGGGGCAACCCTCCAGTTGCGGGGTTAACCCCCGAGTTGGAGGGTTGTCCCGTTTGAGGCGGCCGGGGTGGTTAGGGGTTGCAGGTTAGTTTGGGGTTGGCCCAGTCGGCGTGGTCGCTGGTGTTGCCGTCGCCTCCGTCGGTTACCTGGAGGGTCAGGGTTTGGGCGCCGGTTACGTCGACTGTGGTGGTGGCGGTGGGGCTGGTGCCGGTTAGTTGGTCGGATGTGTATTTGGCGGTGCCGTCGGTGAGGACCTTGAAGGTGACCTTGCCTCGGTCGTCGACCTCGTCGTCGACGCCTAGTTGGCTGGTGAAGCTGGTGCAGTTGCCGCCGAGGCGGACACTCACCGACGACGGGGCGTGTGCTCCGAGGCCTTTGGCATAAACGACGCCGTCCAGTGTGATCGGGGCGCCGTCGCCGGCGGCGTCCTCGCCGTTGCTGTGGTCGCGTTCGACCGGACCCCAGCCGTTCGTCGAGTCGAGGAACTCCAGGTCGCTGACCCAATTCTCCCCGGTGGGTGCCGGTGGCAACGGTTTGTCGGCAATGGTTGCCGCGAAGAACCCGAGCCCACCGCCGGGCAGCTTGATCGCCTTCACCGTCTTCCCAGGATCGAGCGGTACGGCGGTGTAGAAGACGCGATAGTCCGTCGTCGTATTGCCCAGACCCGCTGGTGTGTAACGGCCCTTGACCGAGACAGCGAGTGAGGCTCCACCCGTTGTCGGATCCTGACAGCACCAGTTGGGTAGCTGGAAGGTGCCCTCGGACGTCGAGCCGTCGGTGTAGATGATCGTCACCGTCCCGCGAGCGTTCAGACTGGCGCCCGCACCCAGTAGCGCGAGATGCGAGCCGGTGCCCGAGACAAGGATCGGAGCCGATTGGTTCTTCACCAGGTTCGGCGTACCGGGTGCTCCGGTCGGCCAGGTGAAGTCGGCGCCCTGGACGGTGACCGTCGCCCCGGGCTTGTATCCGGCCGCGGCGAGGGCCTCGCCGTTGTAGCTGTCGCCAGATCCGTCGAAGTTGCCCTGGGCATAGGTCGCGGCATCGGTGACACCAACGACATTCGATGCTTGTGACAACGATGCGTACGGCAACTCCGCCGTCGCCGAGGCCGTGTTCGAGTAACTCTTGCCTTGAGCAACGTACGACGCCTTCAAGGTCAGCGTGAAGCTCGCCGGTTTCACATCAGCGCCGGGCGTGACCTGGAGCTTGGTGGTGACCGTCTTCCCAGGAGCGACGCTGGCAAAGGTGTTCTGACCGGAAACGTTCCAGCCGGTGGGCACGGCGACATCCAGACTGACGTTGCGCACGGTGGTACGGGTGTCGTTGCGGAAGGAAGCAGTCACCTCGGTGGCCTGACCCGGAGCGTTCCACAGGGATGGCGTGGTCAGCTCAGGGGTGCCGAAGGTGTTGGCGACATCAGGTCCACCGACGGAGGACGTGCCGAGCAGGCGGACGACAGCGTTCCGCGAGGTCGGGATCGAGGCGGTTTGAACCTGGACGACCCCGTTCGAGTAGGTCCACTTGGCCGGTCGTCCGTCGATGGTCACGTTGTGCGGCGCGGTGCCGGTGTGGACAGTCAGCTCGTACGGACGTGCGGCCGGCTTCCCGGCGTACGAACCGACGCTGGCGCCGATGTTCACCGTCACATCACCACGGCCCTGCGTCGGTGCGTTGACCGTGAACGTCTGCGTCGCCGACTTGGTCGACCTGGTCACCCGGTCGTCCTCGTACATGCTGAACGACGACTTGCCCGACGGGTAGATGTCGACCGTGACGCGGTCGCCAAACCCTTGCTCGGCGGCGTTGTTGATGCCGGACTTCCACATCGGCACCACCGCGCCCGCCTTGACGAACAACGGCAGCGTGTCGAGCGCCGCGTGGTACCCGTTCACCGTGGTCGGTCCCTGGTAGACGCGCCCGGTCCAGTAGTCGACCCACTTGCCGGCGGGCAGGTAGATCCCGTTCTTCACCTCGTCCGCGCCGTACATCGGCGCGACCAGGAACTCCTTGCCGGCCAGGAATTCGTACTTCGTCGTGTCGTCCCACGTCTTCGGGTCGTTCGGGTACTCCAGCACCAGCGACCGGTTCAGCGGAGCTCCGGTCCGGTGCGCCTCGGCGGCGTACGTGTAGAAGTACGGCAGCAACCGCTCCCGCAGCTTCAGGTACTTGCGGTTGATCGAGGTGTACGGGTCGCCGTACGCCCATGGCTGCTTGTACGCCGGAGTCGACCAGCCGGACATGCTCATGAAGGCCGGGTTGAACACCTTCCACTGCAGATCACGCACGTACGACGTGGCCGATCCACCGAAGATCCCGTCCACATCGCCGGCGCTGTAAGCGATCCCGGAGTTGCCGGAGCCGGTGATCGCCGGGATCTGCCACTTGATCGCGTCCAGCGAACCGCTGTGGTCACCGGTCCACTGCACCGCGCACCGCTGCGCGCCGGCCCAGCCCTCGACCATCCAGGCGAACCCACGAGCGTTGCTGTACTGCTCGATCCCGTCATGCGCCGTGTCACAAGCACTCAACGCGTATCGGTACCCCGGACCGACCCATGCGACATCCAGCTTCCGGACCCGTACGCCGGCGTCGATCTCGGCCGGCTGCCGGTCCAGCGAGGACTGCGTCCACAGACCCATCTGGATGTTGCGCGCGTTCAACTCGTCACCGGTCTGCTTGAGAGCAGGAATGTCCCGCTTGCCCCACCAGGTGCCGTCGACCTGCTCGGAGTCGGTGTTGGCGGAGTACCCGCAGCCGTAGTCGTCGTTGACCAGCATCCAGCCGCCGGGCATGTCCTCGTCCTTGAAGCGCTGCGCGACCTTCACCGCGTCCAGCGTGGTCACCTTGTCCGGGTTGACCTTCCAGTCGTTGCTGGGGTCCGGGTCCGTCCCGTAGTGACCGCGGTTGTAGCAGTCCGAGTCGCCGTACTCGAGGCCGTAGATCGGCGGCATGAACGGGCGGCCGGTGAGCTCGGTGTAGCGGTCGAGCGAGGTCTTCAGGTCGCCGACGAAGTAGTACGCGTCGAACCGCTTCTCGTCGTGCGTAGTCACAACCGGACTAGTGAAGCTGTAACTACCCGGGCTGAACGTGTTGCGAAGTACGCCGTACCCCGCGGTGCTCATGTAGTACGGCGATGCGTTCGGGTTGCCGCCGTCCTCCCAGTTGAAGTCCTTGGAGATCTTGATCGTCTCGTCGCGATGCGAGAAGCGGCCGTTCTGCATGCCGCCACCGAAGAACTGCTCGTTCGCACCACGGCCGAGGGTCTGCGTCGCGGAGCTGTCGGTCCACGACAGCGGCGCGGTCTCGGACCAGACCAGCTGACCGTTCGACCGGTACAGCGAGAACTTCAGCGGGCTCTTCTGCGCCCGGACCTCGATCTTGCCGGTCGTGAGCGAGTAGTAGCTGCCGCGATCCCGCCACGCCGTCCGCGGCGTTCCGTAGTCGGTCTTGGCGACGATGTTCGATGCGGGGGCGGTCGGGTCGGTGGGCGGTGTGTTGGCCGGGTCGGTGAAGTTCCCGTCCGGCGCAAGCCAGAGGCGGAACACGTCGTCCATCAGGAAGACGACCCGAACCTTCGCGGCGCCCGCACTGATGGTGTACGTCGCTTTGTCGGCCGAGAAGGCCGTGATGTCACCGAGCGTGGTGCCGGCGGCCCGGGCCGGACCCGCGGTGAGCACGAGTGCACCGGCGAGGAGGGCCAAGGCGACTACTGAACGTTTCATGCGGACAAAGATGCTCACGAGTGCCTCATTTCACGCATCTATGAACAAGATGGCGACATTGAAGCTCACCGGAGACCAGTTGTCACGAGGTCGGCCGTGACGAAGTTGAGACGGTGTCGCCATCACGGGGTGAAACAGGGCGATGACGATGAGTCGCATGGCGAACCTGCGTCCCACCAGCCCCAGCAGTCACAGACTCACCAGGCGGCACCTCCTGACCGCCGGTCTGGCCGGCGGCCTGGCGCTGGCCGCCCCGGGGCTCGCCCACGCCGCGCCGATCGACCCGGACCGGATTCGGGCAGCGGGCGACCCGAACTTCCATCCGGTGAAGTTCCGGCTCCCGGCGCCGACCGGCCGGAAGGCGCTCGGGACGACCGCGATCCACCTGCGCGACCGGTCGCGCCCGGATCCGAGCATGCCCAGCGGTCAGCGTGAGTTGATGATCAGTCTCTGGTACCCGGCCTCGATGTTCGGCTCCGCTCCCATCGCGAAGTACATGCCGGCGCGGACCGCGGTCGCGGTCGACGACGCGTGGACGGGTGAGTACGGCCTCGCGCTGCCGACCGGATCGTTCGACTTCGCCGCCACCGAGACGCATTCGCGCGTCGACGCACCGATGCAGCCCCTGCGGCATCCCGTCGTACTGTTCTCACCCGGCTACCAGTACAACCGGTTCGTGAACACCGCGCAGGTCGAGGACCTCGCCAGCCGCGGGTACGTCGTGGTGACGATCGACCACTCGCACGAGACGCCGGTGGAGTTCCCGGGTGGACGGTTCCTGCCGGGTGCGACGGAGTCCGAGCCGCCCGGTCCGGACCAGATCCGGACGGCGGTCGAGACCCGGACCGCGGACGCGCGATTCGTGCTGGACCAGTTGGAGCGGCTCGCGGCCGGGCAGAACATCGATGCCGACGGCAAAGATCTCCCGGACGGGCTCGCGGACGGGCTGGACCTGCGCAAGATCGGCATGTTCGGCTTCTCGCTCGGCGGCTACACGACCGCGAACGCGATGCTGCAGGACAAGCGGATCTCGGCCGGCATCGACCTCGACGGCACGCTCCAGGACGACCGGATCAAGGGGCCGCTCGGCGACGTCGCGGAGCAGGGGCTGGATCGGCCGTTCCTGCTGTTCGGTTCGGGCGAGACGCAGCGGACCGATCCGGCCAAGGAGTACTACGACAAGTCGTGGGCCGGCTTCTGGGCCGCGCAGCGCGGCGGCAAGCTCAACCTGACCCTGACCAACTCCAAGCAGAAGGCGTTCACCGACTACCAGTTCATCTTCTCCCAGCTGTTCCACGACATCTACGGCGAGGACCCGATCATCACGTCCGTGACCAAGGCTCTGGTCGGGGGCGCCAAACCGGCACGGAGCGTGCTGGCCCAGCGCGAGTACCTCGCCGCGTTCTTCGACCTGACGCTGCGTCGCCGGCCGTCGCTTCTGCTCCGCGGCGACTCCCCCAAATTTCCCGAGGTGCGTTTCGCCCGCTGAGACGGCGTACCCTCAAAAAGAGTCGCGGCGCTTACCGTGGCGAGATCGCGACGCGCGGTGACGGACGGGGCTGTTCGCCGTCGTCTGGAACACTCAGGACGGCGCGGTCGGAAACCCGGGGAGGTGTAACCGGGGCCTGACCGGTTACCGTGCGTTGAGAAATGCGTTGCCGTCGGCCGTACTCTGTCCTCGGGCGGGGTCGGTGGGTGCTCGGGGGAACAGACGTCGGTACAGCGTTGTTCGATCTGGGACGTTGTCGGCAGGACGAGAGTAGGGAGCGCAGTGGCAGGGGCAGCAGGGACGAAGACAGGCACCCGGTTGGTGATCGTCGAGTCGCCGAAGAAGGCGCGGATGATCGCCGGCTTCCTCGGGTCCGGGTACGTGGTGGAGTCCAGCTTCGGCCACATCCGGGACCTGCCGAGCGGCGCGGACGAGATCCCGGCGAAGTACAAGGGCCTGCCCTGGGCCCGGCTCGGCGTGAACGTCGAGGACCACTTCGACCCGCTGTACGTCGTACCGGCCGACAAGAAGGCCCAGATCCGCAAGCTGAAGGATCTGCTCAAGGGCGCCGACGAACTCTTCCTCGCCACCGATGAGGACCGCGAGGGCGAGGCGATCGCCTGGCACCTGCTGGAGGAGCTGAAGCCGACCGTCCCGGTCAAGCGGATGGTCTTCCACGAGATCACCCCGAAGGCGATCCAGGACGCGGTCGGCAACGCCCGCGACATCGACGAGGACCTGGTCGATGCGCAGGAGGCGCGCCGGATCCTCGACCGGCTGTACGGCTACGAGGTCTCGCCGGTGCTGTGGAAGAAGGTCATGCCGAAGCTGTCGGCGGGCCGGGTGCAGTCGGTCGCGATCCGGATGGTGGTCGACCGCGAGCGGGAGCGGATCGCTTTCCGGAGTGCGTCGTACTGGGATCTCGATGCAACCCTCGACGCCGGTGAGAGCCGGACGCCGCGGCAGTTCCCTTCCCGCCTGGTCTCGGTGGACAGCAAGCGGGTGGCGCAGGGCCGCGACTTCAGCTCGATCGGTGAGCTCAAGGGCGCGAACACGGTCCACTTGGACGAGCAGGCCGCGACCGCGCTGGCCGGTGCGCTGCGCGACTCGCAGTTCACCGTCCGGTCGATCGAGTCCAAGCCGTACTCGCGCAAGCCGTACGCGCCGTTCCGGACCACCACGCTGCAGCAGGAGGCCGGCCGCAAGCTCGGCATGTCCGCGTCGCAGACGATGCAGGTCGCCCAGCGGCTGTACGAGAACGGCAACATCACCTATATGCGTACCGACAGCGTCACGCTGTCGGAGACCGCGATCACCGCGGCCCGGGCCCAGGTCCGCGAGCTGTACGGCGCGTCGTACCTGCCGGACAAGCCGCGGGTCTACACCTCCAAGGTGAAGAACGCCCAGGAGGCGCACGAGGCGATCCGGCCGGCCGGTGAGCACTTCCAGACCCCGGCGCAGACCGGTCTCACCGGCACCGAGTTCCGGCTCTACGAGCTGATCTGGATGCGGACGATCGCGTCCCAGATGCGGGACGCGATCGGCAACAGCGTCTCGATCAAGATCGACGCCAAGGCCTCGACCGGCGAGAACTGCGAGTTCACCTCGTCCGGCCGGGTGATCACCTTCCACGGCTTCCTCAAGGCGTACGTCGAGGGGCAGGACGACCCGTCGGCCGGCAGTGACGACCAGGAGACCCGGCTGCCGGACGTGGCCGAGGGCGACGTACTCCCGGCCGTCGAGGTGATCGCCTCCGGGCACGAGACCAAGCCGCCGGCGCGTTACACCGAAGCCACGCTGGTCGGTGGGCTCGAAGAGCGCGAGATCGGGCGGCCGTCGACGTACGCGTCGATCATCGGGACGATCCAGGCCCGCGGGTACGTCTACAAGAAGGGCACCGCACTGGTGCCGGCCTGGCTGGCGTTCGCGGTGGTCCGGCTGCTCGAGGAGCACTTCACCCGGCTGGTGGACTACGCGTTCACGGCGACGATGGAGGACGTGCTCGACGAGGTCGCGGCCGGTGACCTGCAGCGCGAGGGTGTGCTGGACCGGTTCTACTTCGGCGACGCCGACCTCGAGGGCCTGCACTCGATGGTGAACGACCTGGGCGACATCGACGCCCGGGAGATGTCGACGTTCGCCGTCGGCGGGGACGACAGCGGGATCGTCGTTCGCGTCGGCCGGTACGGGCCGTACGTCGAGGACAAGGACGAGCGGCGTGCGAACGTGCCGGAGGACCTGCCGCCGGACGAGCTGACCGTCGACAAGGCCCTCGAGCTGCTGGAGCAGCCGTCGGGTGTCGAGACCGAGCTCGGTACGGCGCCGGACACCGGCCTGAAGGTGGTCGCGAAGGCCGGGCGGTTCGGGCCGTACGTGACCGAGGTCCTGCCCGAGGACGCGCCGAAGAGCGCTAAGCCGCGGACCGGGTCGCTGCTCAAGTCGATGACGCTGGACAGCATCGGTCTGGACGACGCGATGAAGCTGCTCTCGCTGCCGCGAGTGGTCGGGACGGACCCCTCGAACGGTGAGGAGATCACCGCGCAGAACGGTCGCTACGGGCCGTACCTGAAGAAGGGCACGGACTCGCGGTCGCTGGCGACCGAGGAGCAGATGTTCGACATCACTCTCGACGAAGCGCTCAAGATCTACTCCGAGCCGAAGCAGCGAGGTCGGCGCGCGGCCGCGCCGCCGCTGAAGGAGCTCGGCGAGGACCCGGAGTCGAAGAAGCCAGTTGTGGTGAAGGAGGGTCGCTTCGGTCCGTACGTCACCGACGGGGAAACGAACGCGACGCTCCGCAAGGACGACTCGGTGGACACGATCTCGCTGCTGCGTGCGGCCGAGCTGCTGGCGGACAAGCGAGCCCGCGGCCCGGTGAAGAAGACCGCCCGCAAGGCGCCCGCGAAGAAGACGGCCGCGAAGAAGACGACTACGAAGAAGACCGCCGCCAAAAAGACGACGGCCAAGAAGGCCACCACAAAGAAGACCGCGACGGCCAAGAAAACGGCGGCAAAGAAGTCCTGAGGCGATGGCAAAGGAGCGCGGATGACGAGTGCGACTGAGGTCAGCGCGCAGCGGTTGCGGGAGCGGGGCGAGCGGGTCACGCCTGCTCGGCTCGCGGTGGTCGAGGTGCTCGCGGGGACCGAGGAGCACCTGAGCGCCGAGCAGATCGGCGAGCGAGCCGAGCAGTTGCGCCCGGGCATCCACCGCGCGACCGTCTACCGCGCGCTCGACGCGCTCGGCGAGTTCGGACTTGTCACGCACGTGCATCTCGGTCGGGCAGGCACGACGTACCACCTGGCCGGCGACCTCGCCCCGCGGCACCTGCATCTCCGCTGCTCCGAGTGCGGCACGGTGTACGACGCCCCCGGCGACATCCTCGAGTCCGCCCGCAAGAAGCTCTCCCGCGAACTCGGCTTCCACCTCGCCCCCGAACAGGTAGCCCTAGTCGGAGTCTGCAAGAACTGCCAGGCCTGACCACTCTCACCCGCCGCCCGCCTCCGCCGTCCGCGCCGCCGCCCGTCTCCGCCGTCCGCGGCCAGGTGAGGGGTCAACCCCTCACCTGGCCGGTTGCGGACCCGGATTCTCCGGGGGCAACCGACCAACTCGGGGGTTGACCCCTCAGACGCGCGTCGGACGGGGAGGGCGCGTGTGGTCGGAACGGGGCTGTATCGGCGTGGGCTGTCCATATTTGTTCATCGGTGTGGAATCGTGAACAGAGTTGGCCTAGGGTCGGGGTCTGTGACCTATGTCGAGGACTTTGCTTCCGGTGAGAACGTGTTGGCCCCGCGGGCCTGGCTGGACGACGACTCCGGGCGGGTGCCGCTCAGCGGGGACTGGAGTTTCCGGTTGTCGCCGACGGTGGCGGACGCGCCGGACGACCTGAAGGACCCGGACATCTCCGGCTGGGACACGATCGCGGTCCCGGGCCACTGGCAGTTGAGCGGGTACGGCGCCCCGGCGTACACGAACGTGGTCTATCCGTTCCCGCTCGAGCCGCCGTACGTGCCGACGGACAACCCGACCGGCGACTACGTCCGTACCGTCACCGTCCCGGCGGACTTCGGCGGCGCGCGGATCGTGCTCCGGTTCGAGGGCGTGGACTCGCGGTTCGCGGTGTTCGTGAACGGCTCGGCCGTGGGTTGGTCGTCGGGGTCGCGACTGGCGTCGGAGTTCGACGTCACCGAGTTGGTTGCTCCGGGCAAGGAAGCGCAGATCGCGGTCCGCGTGCACCAGTGGTCGGCCGGCAGTTACGTCGAGGACCAGGACATGTGGTGGCTGTCCGGGATCTTCCGCGAGGTCAACCTGCTCGCGATCCGACCGGAGGCTCCGACCGACGTCTTCGTCAAGGCCGCGTGGGACCACATCGACGGCGAGGGAACCTTGCTCGTCGAGTCCGACGTACCGGGCATTGTGACGGTCGCCGAGTTAGGTTTGGAGCTGCCGACCGGCGAGCACACCCGGATCGAGGGCGTGCAGCCGTGGAGCGCCGAGGTGCCGCGGCTGTACGACGCCGTACTGCGGACCGAGGGCGGCGAGGTCCGGCTGCGGATCGGGTTCCGGACGGTCGCGATCGTGGACGGGATCTTCACCGTCAACGGCAATCGGGTGCTGTTCAACGGCGTCAACCGGCACGAGTTCCACCCGGACCGCGGTCGGACGCTGACCGAGCAGGACATGCTGGACGACGTACTGATCATGAAGCGGGCCGGGATCAACGCGGTCCGCACCAGCCACTACCCGCCGCACCCGTACTTCTTGTCGCTGTGCGATGAGTATGGGTTGTACGTGATCGACGAGTGCGACCTGGAGTCGCACGGGTTCGGGTACGAGCCGCAGCCGCCGAAGCTGCCGAACCCGGTGATGGATCCGCGCTTCCGCGACGATCTGGTACTGCGGATGCAGCGGACGGTGCACCGGGACAAGAACCACGCGTCGATCGTGATCTGGTCGCTCGGCAACGAGTGCGGGATGGGCGAGAACCTCAAGGCGATGTACGACGCGGTGAAGGAGCTCGACCCGTCGCGGCCGGTGCACTACGAGCGCGACACCGAGGCGGAGTTCGTCGACATCTACTCGCGGATGTACACCTCGCCGGAGGGGTGTGCGGAGATCGGGGCGGACACATCGAAGTACCGGAACCTGCCGTTCATTCTGTGTGAGTACGGGCACGCGATGGGGAACGGGCCGGGTGGATTGCTCGACTACCGCGAGGTGTTCGAGAAGTACCCGCGGTGCCAGGGCGGGTTCATCTGGGAGTTCATCGACCACGGTCTGCGGACGACGATCGACGGGCGCGAGGTCTACGCGTACGGCGGTGACTTCGGCGAGACGATCCACGACGGGAACTTCGTGTGTGACGGGCTGCTGTTCCCGGACCGTACGCCGTCGCCGGGTATGCACGAATACGCGAAGGTGATCGAGCCGCTGCGGATCGTTGCTGACGGCAACCGTGTGTCGATCACGAACCGGTACGAGGTGCTGGACACGAGTCATCTGACCTTCACGACGGTGGTTGAGGCCGAGGGTGAGGTCGTCGGCAGCGGGAACCTGCCGGTGCCGGCAATCGCGCCCGGCGAGACCGTCTCGATCGAGCTGCCGCCGGGGGTCCTGAAGCAGAGCGAGCGCACGGAGGCGTGGCTCACGGTCACAGCCGAACTCACCGAGGCGACTTCATGGGCCGAGGCCGGCCGCCGCGTTGCCTGGGGCCAGATCCGGCTGGACGAGCCCGCCACGGCTGCTGGTGTTCCTACTGGTTCACCAGCCGAAGGAACAGCTGGTGTGCAGGGCATCAACGTCGCTGGTGTGCTGAATGCTCGGTTGGAGGTTTGGCGGGCGCCTATCGACAACGATGCGATTCCTGGGGTTGCGGCGGCCTGGCGGGAGCAGGGGTTGCATCGGGTGCAGCACCGGATCGTGTCGCAGGGTGAGCGGGATGGCGCCTGGGAGGTTGTCACTCGGACCGCTCCGCCTGCGCTGCAGTGGGGTCTGCGCAGTACGTGGCGCTGGACTGCGGTGGATGGCGCGGTCGTTCTGGACCTCAGCGTCGTACCGGAAGGTCTGTTCCCGGAGGTGCTGCCGCGGCTCGGCATCACGTTCGAACTGCCGAAGGTCGGGCGAGTCGAATGGTTCGGCACCGGCCCGAACGAGGCGTACGTCGACACCCGCGCGGCTGCCGCGGTCGGCAAGTACTCAGCCACGGTCGCCGAACTGCAGACGCCGTACGTCCGCCCCCAGGAGAACGGCCACCGCATCGACACCCGCTGGGCCCAACTGGACGGTCTACGCATCGAGGCGGTCGGCCAACTCTTCGGCCTGACCGTCCGCGACTGGACCACCCACGACCTCGAGACCGCCAAACACACCCCGGACCTGGTCCCCGGCGACACCACCTACGTCACCCTGGACCTAGCCCAAACCGGCGTAGGCACAGCCGCCTGCGGCCCAGCCCTCCCCGACCGCGACAAACTGAAGACGGCTCCGGCGCACCTGTCCCTCCGCTTCACCACCGCATAACCCAGCCCCGGACCGCTAGCCCATCACAACGACGGCGAATCCCACGCCCTCCCGCCTACGGAGGCCGTCGCCCCGCGATTGTGATGGCCTGGCGGTCCACGCCCGGACCCCGGCCACTCACCAAGCCGGAGCCGTCTGGGCGGATCACGCTCAGCTGCGGTCCGGCGTGGGCCCGGCGGGCGGGTTGGTGAGTGGCGTAGATCCGCGCCACCTCGCAGGACACTCAGATGGCGATGGTTGGGCGGGGGTGCGGGCGGGTGGTTGGGGGGTGGTAGGCGGTCCAGGCTTTGGTTAGGCGGTGGACGGCTTCGGTTAGCGCTGGTTGGGGGGCTCGGAAGTGCAGGCGGATGTGGGTATCGCTGGCGCCGGTGATGTCGAGGCCGGCGCCGGGGAGGATGGCGAGGCCGTGGCGGAGGGCGGTTTGGGCGAAGGACGTGCCGTCGCCGTACGGCAGGCTGGCCCAGAGGCATTGGCCGCCGGTGACGGTGGGGATGTCCCAGGTCGGTAGCGCCTGGGTGAGCAGGGCGTGGAGGTGGTCGTGGCGGGCCTTCAGGGTTTGGTGGAGGTCAGGTCCGTCCAGAAGCGGCAGCAGGTGTACGGCGGCTAGCTGGGTGGGGACGTTGCCGCCCAGGTCGTGTACGGCGCGCAGGCGAGCCAGCCGGTTGATCAGCGGCGTAGACGCGCGGATCCACCCGATCCGCAGGCCGCCCCAGATGCTCTTGCTCAGCGAGCCGATCGAGATCACCGACTCGCTGTACGCCGCCAACGGCGTAGGCATCGGCACACCTGGAAACCCAAGGTCCGCAGGCACCTCGTCCTCGATCACCGGCACGCCCGCACCGGCCAGCCGCTGCCGAGCCAGCGCAGACAGCACTGAGCCCGTCGGGTTCTGGTACGTCGGGATGACATAAGCCACCGCCGGACGCCGCTCCCGGACTGCTCCCTCCAAGCCCTCCAGCCCGACCGGAAGCCCACGCAGCACCGCGCCCTGCTCCCGGAACACCTCCAGCGCTCCCGGGTACGTCGGCGCTTCGACGAGCACCTGGTCACCAGGGGACACCAGGGCATGAGCCAGCAGGGACAGGGCCTGTTGGCCACCGTTCGTGACCAGGATCTGCTCGGAAGACGTCCGTACCCCACGAGACGTGTAGCGGGCAGCCAGCGCCGTCCGCAGGGCCGGGTGTCCGTACGGGTAGTAGCCGATGTCGTCGCTGATCCGGCTGAGCTCAGGTGCGATCTGCGCGAACGCCTCGGCCAACTGCGGCGGCGGATCGCCAGGCGCAGCACAGATGGCGAGTAGTACGTCGTCGTCGCGCGCCTCCAGCGAGTCCAGGAAGATCGGATCGACCGGAGCATCCGCGGCATCGGACGGTACGCCGGCCACCCGCGTCCCACTGCCCTGTCGACGGTCGATCCGCCCCTCGGCGCGCAACAGGTCATAGGCGCCGACCACCGTCGTACGCCCGACCGCCAGAGCACCGGCCAGCGCGCGGTCCGGTGGCAGCAGCACTCCGGACGGCAGTTCGCCGTCGTCGATCAGTTGCCGGAGCCGGGCCGCGAGCAGCACGTACAGGGGGCCGCGGCCGGACGACCAGCGGCCCAACCGGTCAACCACCTCGATTGGTCTCATTCGCGAACCAATTCTGCCGGATTGGCTCTGGGGTGACCAGGGGAAGCCCAGAACCATGGCTGTATGCCCATCTTTCCGCGCAACCAGATCATGTCCCTGACCGCCGAACAGCCCCGGCACGAGCTGGGCGAGAGCTACGGGCCGGACCTTCGGCTCGCCGACTTGCTGACGCCGGAGCTGGCGGACCTCGAGCTCGGCTACGGCACCGCGGCCGGCGACCTTCGGCTGCGGACCGCGATCGCGGACCGGCACGGCGTACCGCCGGAGCAGGTCGTCGTCACGATCGGCGGGATGCACGGGATCTTCCTGCTCTCCTACCTGCTCGCGGACCGCGGCGGCCAGGTCGTCACGACCGCGCCGCTCTTCCCGATGACTCGCAACACCTACGAGTCGCTCGGCGCCGATGTCCGCGTGGTCCCGGTGACGTTCGACGACGGCTATCAGCTGACCGCCGACGCCGTACGGGCGCAGTTGACGACGGACACGAAGCTGGTCAGCTTGACGACTCCGCAGAACCCCTCCGGGGTCGCCGTACCGCTGGAAACCCTGCAGGAGATCGTGATCGCGATGACCGAGGTCTGCCCGGACGCGTACCTGATGCTCGACGAGACCTATCGAGTCGCGGCGTACGGCGACGATCCGGTCGTGGATACCGCCGTTCATCTCGGTCCGAAGGTCGTGTCCGTTGCGTCGCTGTCGAAGTGCCATGGTGCGGCCGGGTTGCGGATCGGCTGGATCGTGAGCACGGACGCCGAGTTGCTTGATCAGCTGACGACGGCGAAGTTCAACACGGTCGTCTCCGCATCCCCGGTCACCGAGGCGCTGGCGGTCCGCGTCTTCGAGCGGGAGGACGAGATCCTTGCGGTACGTCGTTCGTGGCTCGCGGAGAACCTGGCGATCACCGAGGATTGGGTCCGCGCCAACAGCGACGTCGTCGAATGGGTGCGCCCGGACGCAGGAGCGTTGTGCACGATCCGGTTGAAGGACCACGTTGAGCTGGACCGGTTCCGCGCGGCGAGCGCTGACCTGGGTGTTCGGGTCGCTGATGGTGACTGGTTCGGCGACGAGCCGCGGGTCTTCCGGCTCGGCTTCGGCTTCCTGCCGGCAGGCGAGCTGAAGGCCGCCCTGGATGCGCTGCGGCAGGCTGTCCACGCCGCCCACTAGGCTTGCGGGTGTGCCGGAGCCCTATGACCCGTTGACCGATCCTGCACCGGCGCACGATGTGCGCGCGGTGTTGCGGATCCGGGCGTTCCGGCGGTTGTGGATCGCGTTCGGGCTGTCCAGTCTCGGTGACTGGATCGGGCTGCTGGCCCTGACCGCGATGGCGAAGGCGTTCGCCGGCGACGACTACCAGGCGGCGAACTTCGCGATCGGCGGCGTGCTGTTCCTGCGCGTGCTGCCCGCGCTGGTGATGGGTCCGGTGGCGGGCTGGATCGCGGACCGGCTGGACCGGCGCTGGACGATGATCCTCGGCGACCTGATCCGGGCTGCGTTCTTCGTCAGCATCCCGATCGTCGGCACGCTGACCTGGGTGCTGGTGGCGACCGTGCTGATCGAGATCGTCAGCCTGATCTGGGGCCCGGCCAAGGACGCCAGCGTGCCGAACCTGATTCCCCGGCACCGGCTCGAGGCGGCCAACCAGATCAGCCTGATCACGACGTACGGCACCGCCCTTCCGGCCGCGGCGATCTTCACCGCGATCACCCTGGTCTCCCGCTGGGCCGGCGATTTCGCTATCGACCTGGCCGTCTACGTGAACGCGGCAACCTTCGTCGTCTCGGCCCTCGCGATCGTCTCGGTCTCGGAAATCGGCCGCGCGATCCACGATCACGAGGACCACCCGACGCTGTGGCGGACGATGGTCGAGGGCTGGTCCTACGTCACCGGTACGCCGGTGGTGCGCGGTCTCGTGGTTGGGATCTCCGGCGCGTTCGCGGCCGGCGCGGTCGTGATCGGTCTGGGCCGCACATACGTCGAGGGTCTCGGCGCCGGCGACCCCGGGTACGGGGTGCTGTTCGGTGCCGTGTTCGGTGGTCTGGCGCTCGGTATGGGGTTCGCGCCGCGGATCTTCTCCGGGCTGTCCCGGCGGCGGTTATTCGCAGCCGGGCTGGTCGGGTCCGGTATCTGCCTGGCTGGGCTGGCGCTGATCCAGCAGATCGAGATCGCCACGATGATCGCGATCCTGCTCGGGTTCTGCGCCGGCGGCTCCTGGGTCTCCGGGTATACGTTGCTCGGTCTCGAAGTACCGGATGCGGTTCGCGGGCGGACGTTCGCGTTCGTGCAGTCCGCAGTACGCACGGTGTTGGCGGTCACGTTGGCAATCGCGCCGTTCGCGGCTGGCGCGATCGGCCGGCATACATGGACGATCAGCGGTCACTCGGCGACGTACAACGGTGCCTCGATGACGATGCTTGCCGCTGCGGTGCTGGCCGGGGTGATCGGTCTGCTCGCCTGGCGGCAGATGGACGACCGGCCAGGGGTTCCGTTCTGGCGCGACGTACGGCGCAGTTTCGGGAAGACGCGTGGTGACTATCCGTCGGTCGGCCTGTTCATCGCGCTCGAAGGTGGCGAAGGCGCTGGGAAGTCGACGCAGTCCGCGCTGCTGGTGAAGTGGCTGGAAGAGCAAGGCCAGCAGGTCTTGCTGACCCGCGAGCCCGGCGCGACCGAGCTCGGCAAAACGCTGCGGCAGATCGTCCTCGACCCCGCGACCGGCGACATCTCACACCGCGCCGAGGCGCTGCTGTACGCCGCCGACAAGGCCGAGCATGTGGACTCGGTGATCAAGCCGGCGCTCAAGGCAGGCGCGGTCGTGATCACCGACCGGTACGTCGACTCCGCGCTGGCCTACCAGGGATCCGGGCGTGATCTGGACCTGTCCGACGTCGAGCGGGTGAACCGCTGGGCCACCGACGACCTCCGGCCGAATCTGACGATCCTCCTCGACCTGCCGCCGAAGCGCGGTCTCGGCCGGTTCACCGAGCGGGACCGGATCGAGGCCCAGTCCGACGAGTTCCACGAGCGAGTCCGGAACGCGTTCCTCGAGCTGGCCGCCGCCGAACCGCAGTACTACCTGGTCCTCGACGCGACCCAGGACCGCGAGGAGATCGCCAAGCAGATCCGCGGCCGACTTCAGCCGATCCTCCCGAGGGTGAGCCTATGAGTGTCTGGGACGACCTGGTCGGCCAGGAGCCGGCGGTCGCCGTACTGCAGAAGGCGGTCAACGGTGCCGCGGCCGCGGTGCGGGGCGAGTCAGGTCGAGCGGTCGCCGGTATGACCCATGCCTGGCTGATCACCGGGCCGCCTGGATCCGGCCGGTCGAACGCGGGCCGTGCGTTCGCGGCTGCGCTGCAGTGCGCGGACCAGGGCTGCGGCGTGTGCAACGACTGCCGCACGGTGCTCAGCGGTGCGCACCCGGACGTGTCGCTGATCCGGACCGAGCTGCTGTCGATCCGGGTCAGTGAGGTCCGTGAACTGGTACGCCGGGCCGCGATGAGCCCGACGCAGGGCCGCTGGCAGGTGATGGTGATCGAGGACGCGGACCGGCTGACCGAGCAGGCCGCCGACGCGTTGCTGAAGAGCATCGAGGAGCCGTCGCCACGGACTGTCTGGGTGCTGTGTGCGCCGACGGTCGAGGACGTCGTACCGACGATCCGCTCGCGGTGCCGTCTGCTGGTACTGCGGACTCCGCCGGTGGCTGCGGTCGCGGAGATGCTGACCAAGAAGCTCGAGGTCAGTCAGGATCTGGCCTGGTTCGCGGCGCGGGCCGCTCAGGGGCACATCGGCCGGGCGCGGGCGCTGGCCCGGGACGAATCCGTCCGCGAGCGGCGGAACAAGGTGCTCGAGGTCCCGTTCGCGTTGCGCGACCTCGGAGCCTGCCTGAAGTCGGCGCAGCAGTTGCTCGACGCGGCCAAGGAAGAGGCCAAGGCCAGCGCCGAGAAGGTCGACGAGAAGGAACGGACCGCGCTCGAGCAGGCACTCGGTGTCGGGACGAAGGGCGCCAAACCGCGCGAGGCGAACGCCGCGCTGAAGGAGCTCGAGGACCAGCAGAAGGCGCGGGCCAAGCGCTGGGAACGGGATGTTCTCGACCGCTCGCTGGTGGATCTGATGGCGCTGTACCGGGACGTGCTGGTCGTTCAGACCAGGTCCGGCAGCGAGCTGATCAACGCCGAGCTGGCGCGCAACATCGAGCAACTCGGGTCCCGGACGACCGCTGAGCAGACGGTGCGCCGGATCGACGCGATCGCGACCTGCCGGGAGGCGATCGAGGCGAACGTGGCCCCGCTGGTCGCGCTCGAGGCGATGACGGTGTCCCTGTTCGAGGGCCGGAACGACGGGTTCACCATCCCGCGGCGCGTGCTCCGCTGAGACCAAACCTTGAGGCGTGAGTCACTGCACGGGCTCGCGGGTGTCCGGTCACGTCCGATAACTGGTCAGGCGGTGTAACACCGAGACCTGCGGGTCCGATGTCCGGGTGTCCGGGTGATTGCTCGGCATGACCTTGCCGAAGGACCTAGATGGACCAAGTGCCCTCCCCGATCCAGCCTGCGCGGCCGCCGTTGCCGTCGGCTGAGTCCTGGCTGGAGGGCGTCCCGACCCCGAAGCAGCGGCGCCAGAACGGGTACGCCGTCGCGGCCCTGGCGACCAGTCTGCCGGGCCTGGTGCCGATCGCGGTCGTGCTGGCTTTGATCGCGTTGCGCCGGATCAAGCAGACCGGCGGGCACGGGAAGCGGCTCGCGTACGGCGCGCTGCTGGTCTCACTGTGCTGGGTGATCGCGACCACGGTCGCGGTCACGCTCAACCTGATCCACGATCGCCAGGAAGGGATCGGCCGCACGGTGTCGATCTCGCAGGTGAGCGTCGGCCGGTGCTTCGACGCGGACCTGGACGTCGCGTCGCTGCGGCAGGTGACGATCGCGGACTGCGCCGCACCGCACTCCGGCGAGGCGTACGCGAAGGTGCCTGCGGCCCTGGCCGGATTGTCGACCGCGCAGACCGGGACGGTCGCCACGCAGCAGTGCGCGGGCGCTTTCGTCGAGTTCGTCGGGAAGCCGTACGAGCGATCCGAGCTGGACATGTACTACGTCGTGCTGGAAAATCGTGCCGTTGCTGATGGCAACGTCCTGTGCTTGGTCGGGATGCCGGGGACCCGGTTGACCGGTACGATGCGCGGATCACAACGGTAGTGCCCGCGGGGGAGCAGTGAGGGTAGCGTGAGCCAGCCACCGTACGAACCAGAGTCAGAACGGCCGCAGGACAGGCCGCACGATCCGACGCGCGCGTTCCCGACGTACGCCAGGCCGGACCAGCACCCGCAGCAGGCCGGTTCGCAACCGGCTGGGCCGCAGCAGCCGGGCTCGCAGCAGCCCGGGTCGCAGCCGGCGGGTGGGTCGCCGTGGGCGGCTCCTGGGCAACCGCAGCCGGCGCAGGGTCAACCGTCGTACGGGCAACCGCAGTACGGGCAGCCTCAGCAACCGGCGTACGGGCAACCGGGGCAACCGGCGTACGGACAACCCGGGCAACCCGGGCAACCGCAGTACGGGCAGCCTGGGCAGCCGCCGCAGTACCCGGCGGGTCATAGCGCGGGGTATGGGCCGGGGCAGTATCCGTCGGCCTACGGGCAGGCGCCGGCGCCGTACGCCTATGGGTACGGCTACCAGGGTGATTCGGGGACCAACGGGCTGGCGACCGCTGCGCTGGCGACCGGGATCGGCGGCTTCTTCATCGGCCTGTCCGCGCCGGTCGCGATCGGGCTCGGGATCGCGGCGCTGGTCCAGATCAAGCGGCGCCAGCAGGGCGGCAAGGGGATGGCGATCGCCGGGCTGGTGATCGGTTCGCTGGTGACGATCGGGTACGTGCTGCTGTTCGCGTTCCTGTTCGTGATCGGCTCGAGGGCCGACGACGACTACAGCGCACCCGAGCAGCCGGCGTCGTCGAACTCGGGGCCGACCCAGTACATCGACGAACTGAAGGTCGGCGACTGCTTCAACGACAGCAGCGGCGGCGCCGAGGACGAGGTGATCCTGCTGGCCTGCACCGCGGAGCACGATGGCGAACTCGTCGCGGTCGTCACGCCCCCGGCCGGCGCCTATCCCGGCGACAGCGGCGTCGACAAGGCAGCCGACCGCGCCTGCACGCCCGCCTTCGGCACGTACGTCGGCAAGTCCCGCGACGACTCCGAGCTCTACCTGGACTGGTGGACCCCCGACAAAACCACCTGGAACCACGGCGACCGCCGAGTCTTCTGCGCCGCCCGAGGCCCCGACGACCAAAAACTAACCACCACCGTAAAAAACAGCCACCGCTAGTACTGCGGACTCCCTGTCAGCCGATTCCGGTGGGCAAGTCGCCCCAACGCCTCCGCGAGCACGCGGGAACGTTGGACTGCAAGTACTCTGGCGCCGTGGGTATGGTGATGGCGGTGTCGTTCGAGCGGTACGGGCGGCTTTATTACCTTGATCCGGGTGAGTTTCGGCCCCGGGTCGGGGAAAAGGTGCTGGTGCCCACCGACGACGGTCCTGAGGTGGCGGAGTGTGTGTGGGCGCCGCAGTACGTGACCGAGGAGGTCGGCGGGCTGCCTTTGTGTGAGGGCATCGCGACCACCGCGGATCTGGACCGGGATGAGCAGAACCGGACGCGGCGGGCCGATGCGCGGGTGATCGCGAAACGGACGATCCGCCAGCACGGGCTGCCGATGAAGGTGGTCGGGATCGACTTCGTCGACCGTCGGGAAGACGTCGACCAGCTGGTCATCGTGTACTTCTCCGCCCCGCACCGGGTCGACTTCCGCGAGCTCGTACGTGACCTCGCCCGCGCGCTGCGGGCGCGGATCGAGCTGCGTCAGGTCGGCGCCCGGGACGAGGCCCGGTTGCAGGGCGGGATCGGGCCGTGCGGCCGGGACCTGTGCTGCGCGACGTTCCTGAAGGACTTCGAGCCGGTCAGCGTGCGGATGGCGAAGGACCAGGACCTCCCACTGAACCCGCTGAAGATCTCCGGCGCCTGCGGCCGGCTGATGTGCTGCCTGAAGTACGAGCACCCGCTCTACCAGGAGTACAACGCGAAGGCGCCGGCGCTCGGGACCGCGGTGGAGACCCCCGCGGGTGATGGAGTGGTGGTCGGGCACAACGTGCCGAGCGACACCGTTGTCGTCCGGCTGGCCGCCTCCGGCCGGCGCTGCGCCTGCAGCCGTGCGGACGTGTGCTCGCCGCGGCAGCAGTACGAGGCATCCAGTACGACGACCCCGGACGCCCCACCGGTCGAGGCCGCCGTACCGGAAGACGCCGTACCAGAGACGGTCGCACCTGAGAACGCCGGTCCAGAGACCGTCGTACTCGCGGACGCAGTACCCGAGGCCGCCGTACCCGACGAAGCCGTATCCGAGGAAACGCCGGGCGACGAGAGCCGCGAGGAGCGGCGGGCCCGGAAACCACGCCGGCGCCGCCGCCTGCACCACGACGACGAGGGAGAACCCGGGCAGTGAATTTCCGCAGGCCGATCGTGCTGGTGGCAGCTCTTGCGGTCCTGGTGAGTGGGTGTGGGGTAGCGAGTCGCGCTCAGAACGTGGACGAGGGTACGGCGCCAGGCATCGGCAGCAACCCGCCCAGCGGACCCTCAGGCCCGATCCCGGCCGGGCTGGAGAAGTTCTACCAGCAGAAGCCGGACTGGGAACGCTGCGGCTCGAACCAGCAGTGCGCGACGATCCTGGTCCCGTTGGACTACACCGACCCGACTGGCCAGACCATCGAGCTGCGTGCCCGGAAGGTGCTCGCCCGGGACCGCGGTGGACGGATCGGCACGCTGTTCATCAACCCCGGTGGACCGGGCGCCTCGGGCCAGGACTTCGCCGGGCAGGCGCCGATGCTGTTCGGTGCGTCGCTGTTGCGGAAGTTCGACATCATCGGCTGGGACCCGCGCGGTGTCGGTGAGTCCACGCCGGTCAAGTGCCTGGACACCGCCCAGCTGGACACGATGATCGCCGCCGACGGCAGCCCGGACAACGCCGCCGAGGTGACCGACCTCGACAAGGAAGCCAAGGTCCTGGCCGCCGGCTGCGAGCAGCGATCCGGCCGCCTGCTGCCGCACGTCTCGACCAAGGACGCGGCCCGCGACCTCGACGTACTGCGGGGCATCGTCGGGGACCAGCAGCTCTACTACATGGGCATGTCGTACGGCACCTACCTCGGCGCGACGTACGCCGAACTCTTCCCGAAGAACGTCGGCCGGATGGTCCTGGACGGCGCGGTCGATCCGTCGATCACCAGCCAGCAGATGGGGATCGCACAGGCGAAGGGCTTCGACACCGCGCTCGATGCGTTCGCCGAGGACTGCGCCCAGCGTTCTTCCTGCAAGCTCGGCAGCAGCAAGGCCGAGGTGCTGGCCAAGGTGGACCAGCTGATCAATGACAGCGACGCGCACCCGCTGCCCGGCGACGGGAAGCGCGAGGTCACTCAAGCTCTTGTCGTCCTCGGCGTGATCTACCCGCTGTACCTGAAGGACTTCTGGCCGCGGCTCGAGGATGCCGTCGCCGACGGGCTGGCCGGCAACGGCGCCCGCCTGCTCGCGCTCGCCGATGAGTACACCGACCGCCAGCAGACCGGGTACGCCGACAACTCGAACGAGGCCAACATCGCGGTCAACTGTCTGGACCACCCGGACTCCACCTCGATCGCGCAGATCGAGTCGAAGCTGCCGGCGTTCAAGGCGGCGTCACCGCGGTTCGGCGAGTTCCTCGCCTGGTCGTCGGTGTCGTGCATCAACTGGCCGGTGAAGCCGGTCAACCAGCCGCACAAGATCAAGGCGGCCGGCGCGAAACCGATCATGGTCCTCGGCACCACCCGCGACCCGGCCACGCCGTACGAATGGGCGGTCGGTCTGGCTCACCAGCTGGAAAGCGGTGTCCTGGTCACCCGGGACGGCGACGGGCACACGGCGTACCTGTCCGGCAACGCCTGCGTGAAGAACGTCGTGGAGTCCTACTTGGTCCAGGGCAACACCCCTGCAGCCGACATCAAGTGCTAGTTCGGCCGGTCGTCGCCGGGGGCGACCGGGAGTTTGAGAGTGTCCGTGGCGTGCTGGAGGAGCGCGCGTAGGCCGGCCTCGTCCTGCGGGCGGCCGCCGACGGTGATCTCGACCGCAGAGGTCTTGCCGCCGTCAGTCGAGACCCAGCGCGACAGGCCCATCCGCGGACCGCGGGCCCGGTCGGTGTACGTGTAGACCAGCGTGCCGTCGTTCCGGCTGATCACCTTCAGGTTGCGCTCGTCGATGCTGTGCTCGCGGACCGCGACCAGCTGGTCAGGAGTCTGCTTGCTGCCCCGAGTGTCGAACCTGATCTGCCAGACGCCGGTCGAGTCGAGGAACTTCGGCCGGGTGCCGTCCTGGGCGCTCTTCCAGCCGACCGGGACCTCGGCGGACACCGGGTCGTCGTCGGTGCCGAAGTTCTGCACCACGTACTGCAGCGAGTCGGGCTGGAGGCAGGCGGTACAGGCCGGCGTACTGGGTGGGGCCGAGCTCACGATCCCCACCGACGTGTTGTTGTCGGCGGCGAACGGATTGCCGCCGTTGACGGCCAGCACGGTGCCGAACACGGCCACGCCGACGGTCATTCCCGCCAGCGTCATCAGCAGTGCCTGGTGCCTGGGCGTGAGCATCCCGACCTCGCTTCCCTCTCTCCCGCCCGATTATCGCCGACGAGAGGGGCTTCATCGCAAACCGCCGCGTACGCTGGCACGTCGTGGAGATGTCCGACCCTGCTTTCCAGCAGGCCTTACAACGCTACGACGACGGTACGGCGGAACGCGCAGACCTGAAACTGCTCACCAAGGAGTTGCTCAAGCTCCTGGTCGCGAAGGCTCCGGGTCACGCCGTCGAGGTCCGCGTCCCGCCGTACGGCGCGGTGCAGTGCATCGAGGGTCCACGACACACCCGTGGTACGCCGGGCGCCGTGATCGAGCTCCCGCCGGACCTGTGGATCGACGTCGCGCGCGGCCGCACCACCTGGGCCGACGCCCGGATGACCGGCAAACTCCGCGCCAGCGGCGAGCGCACCGACCTCACCGCCCTGCTGCCCCTGATCTGAACACAAGGATCCGGACATAAGTGAGCCGCGGTCCCCCGTCGGGCCGCGGCTCACCTAGTACTTGTCGGTCAGCTGGACCAGACCGTGGTGCGGCCGTAGACGACCGCCAGCTTGCCGGTGTTCTGCATCTGCAGCACCGAGCCCTTACGGACGGTCTTGGTGGACCACAGTGCCTTCTTGGCGGCGCTGTAGACGACCACGTTGCCGTCCTGCTGCATGACGAGGTACGCGCCCTTGCTGACCGTCTTGGTGCTCCAGATCGGCGTCTTGCCGTTCTTGACGACCACCGCGTTGCCGTCGGTCTGCATCTGCAGCCGGTAGATCCGGTTCGGCGAGACCAGCAGGTCGTACGGGTTCAGGATCCGGCCGGAGCCGAGCGTGCCGATCACCATGTGCCGGTACCAGACCGCCTTGTTGCGGACGTTGTAGATGACCAGGTTGGAGTCACTCTGCACCGCGAGGTACGCACCGGTGCTGCCGCCGGTGTTGCTGGCCCAGACCGGCGTACGGCCGGAGACGACGACCAGGTTGCCGTCGCGCTGCATGATCAGCGTGGAGGCCTTGCGGTTGGTCATGCTGGCCCACAGGGCGGTCCGGCCCTTGTAGAGGACGGCGTTGCCGTCGGTCTGCATGATGAGCGTGTAAATCCCGTTGGGCGAACGGCGGTACTGGCCCGGCTTCAGGTACTGGCCCGGCTTGAGCACCGACGACACAGCCGTGGTGCTCGTGGACGCCGTGCTAGCGGCCTGGGCGGCCGAGGGAACAAGCAGGGTGGCACCGGCGGCCGCGCCCGCGGCCAGCGTGGCGAGCAGCCGGGTGCCGGCCGACTTGATCGAGATCATGCGGTTCATCTCCGTCTTCCCGGGGACCGGCCGGGTCTTCCCGGCCGGTGAGATTGACGCCCTGGGCAACCAATCGGCTCCACCGTAGGGTCCGCCTGGGTCGCCGCCGGAACCTTTCGATGTGCGTGAAAAGGTCGCGCCGAAATCAGGTTCGTCCCGGCTGGTCGGACCTGACACTATGGGCCGGTGGCAGTGAGTCTCCGCGCGCAGCTGGCCCGGTTGCGCGTCGATCTGACCCCGTGGCGTGGTTCCCGCGATTTCCGCATCCTGCTGGTGTCGGGATCGGTCTTCTTCCTCGGCGGCATGGTCGGGTACGTCGCTCTGCCGTATCAGCTCTACCAACTCACCGGATCGAACTTCGCCGTCGGCGCGATGGGTCTGGTGACGATCGCACCACTCGTCGTGTTCGGCCTGTACGGCGGTGCGCTGGCAGATCATGTGGAACGCCGGACGCTGCTCGTCAGCACCGGCCTTGCCCAGGTCGTCATCTCAGCGCTGATGGTCACCAACACGCTCCTGCCGCACCCGCAGATCTGGCTGATCTACCTCTGCGGCGCGCTCAACGCCGTCGCCTCCTCGCTGCAGAGGCCTTCGCGGGAGGCACTTCTGCCACGAGTGGTCCGTCACCAGGAGATCCCGGCGGCGGTCGCCTTGAGCTCCCTGACAGGGCAGATCGGTCAGCTCGCCGGTCCGGCGCTGGGTGGTGTCCTGGTCGGGACAGTGGGCGTGACCTGGGCGTTTTCGGTCGAGCTGACCGGGATCGTGTTCGCGACGCTGCTCTACACCCGACTGGGCTCGTACCGGACAGGCGACCACTCCACCGCTCCCAGTCTGCGGGCGATCGGCGGTGGCATCGTCTACGCGTTCCGCCGGAAGGACCTGTTGGCGACGTACCTGGTGGACATGGTCGGGATGTTCCTGGCGATGCCGATCGTGCTGTTCCCGGCGTTCGCGACCGAGATCCTGAAGGAACCGAAGCTGCTCGGGCTGCTCTACAGCGCCGAGGCGATCGGGGCGATGTGCGCCAGCCTGACCAGTGGCTGGGCGAAGCACGTCCACCACCAGGGCCGGGCGGTCGTGATCGCCACGATGTGCTGGGGCGCCGCTGTCGGGATCGCCGGGCTGGCGCCGAATATCTGGTTCGCGATCGCGTTCTTCGCCGTGGCGGGCGCGGCCGACATGGTGTCGGTGCTGTTCCGGTCGGTGATCTGGAACCAGACGATCCCCGACGAGATGCGCGGCCGGCTCGCGGGCATTGAGATGCTCGGCTACTCACTCGGACCGCTCGGCGGTCAGGCCCGCTCCGGTCTCGTCGCCGACCTCACCACGGTCCGGACGGCGATCGTCAGCGGCGGTGTACTGTGCGTCGCCGGCGTGGTCGCGACCTCGGTCTGGCTGCGCGAGTTCTGGCGGTACGACGCCCGCACCGACGAACACGCCGTCCGCGAAAGAGACCTCCGCGCTGCGGGCTAGGCTGCCAGTCATCATGCGTATCCTGATCGCTGCCGGGCTGGCCGCCGTGCTCCTCGCGGGCTGTAGTGGTCCCGGGCAGGAGGATGCGCCGAGCGCGCCGCCGCTGGTGTCCGTCCCGACGCCTTCGGACACGCCCTCGGAGACCCCGTCGGCAACCCCGTCCGAGACGCCGAGCGGACCGGCCAAGGTCGCGGAGACGTTGTGCGTACGGATGGACGCCACTCTGGTGCAGTCGACGCTCGCAGTGCCGGCCGCGAACATCCAGCCCAAGACGCCACCGGCCGATTTCGGCATTCCGACGTACGACGTCTGTCAGCTGACTCTCGGCAAGTCTCCGAACGGGCCGGTGCTGAACATCGAGACTTCGGTGCTTCCGGCAACGAAGGCGACGTTGGCGGCGACCCAGAAGGCGTACGCCGCGACGAAGGGCGAGAAGGCGTTGCCCGCGGTGGTGGGCGAAGGCGGATACGGGACGAGCACGTTCGTGGTGTTCCTGCTGGACCGCAAGCTGTACAAGATCGCCGGGCCCAAGGCCACGCTGGCGAAGTACGTCGTACTCGCTCAGGAAGTCGTCCGGCAGGCGCCCGGTCTGCCGGCCACGAACGGGTGGATCACGCGTCCGGACTGTGACCGCGGTTCGTCCGCGGCAGAGAAGGTCATGGGGACGGCCGCGATGGTCAGGCGGGACAGTGAGTCGCCCTTGGGTGATGTGGTCTGCGGCTGGGTCACCACGACCAGCGTGCTGTACACCTCGGTACGCCGTACTCCGCAGGCCGAGGCGCTGATCGCCCCGCTCCGCAAGGCATCGACCTCGCAGTCGATCCCGCTCGGCGACGAAGGGTACGTCGACACCGCCACCGGCCGAGCCACGATCCGCGTCGGCGACGACAAACTGGTCGACCTGGTCCCTCTCCCGGCCCGCGCCGTCAACCCGGACGTGATGACCCAGTTCGCCCTCGCCATGTCCTCCCTCTACACCCGCTGAGCCTGTACCGAAGAACGGGTAGTGGTGGGCTGATTCGGCCTCCAGCCGGAGAGCTCAGGCGTGAGGCGGTGAGGTGGAGGCGACTACTACCCGTTCTTCGGTACGGCAGTCGGCGATGGTGGCGATGGCTTCGGTGATTTCGGTGGGGGTTCGGGCGGCGTAGCCGAGGACCAGGCCGGGGGTGTGGGGGAGTTGGCAGTGCCAGGAGAGGGGGTGGACCTTGACTCCTCTGGCAAGGGCGGCTGCGGCCAGCGCGACGTCGTTGGTGGTGTCGTCGAAGGTGATGGTGAGGTGCAGGCCGGCGGCGGCGCCGTGGATGGTTGCGGTGGGCAAGTGGTTGCGGATGGCGGCGACCATCGCATCGCGGCGGGTACGGTGCCGGCGGCGGACGAAGCGGAGCTGGCGTTCGAGTTCGCCGGACTCCATCAGGTGGGCGAGCGTGAGTTGCGGGAGGGCGGCGTTGCCGAGGTCCGCCAGGCGCTTCCGGCCGATCAGCTCGTCCTTGTACTGCGGGGGTGCGAGCATCCAGCCGATCCGCAGTGCGGGGGCGAGCAGCTTCGAAACGCTGCCGGTGTAGATGACCTGATCGGGGAGCATCGCGCGGAGAGCCGGGACCGGCGGGCGGTCGTAGCGGTGCTCGGCGTCGTAGTCGTCCTCGATGATCAGACCGCCGTCGGCGGCCCACTGGATCAGTTCCCGACGCCGTTCACCATCCAGCACGACGCCGGTCGGGAAGTGGTGGGCCGGCGTCACCATGACCACGTCCGCGCTGGAGTTCCGCAGTACGTCGACCTGGAGGCCGCGGTCGTCGACCGGGATGGGCGGGGTCCGCATGCCCCAGTTCTGCAGGTGCTGGCGGGAGCCGAGTGAGCCGGGGTCCTCGACCGCGATCTCGTGTACGCCGCGCTGCTCGAGTACCTGCGCCACCAGACCGATCGCTTGGGCTACTCCGGCCACGATGATCAGGTCGTCCGGGCCGGCCGCGATCCCGCGGTTCTGCGCCAACCAGACCGCGACCGCCCGCCGCAACGCTGGCGTCCCGGCCGGATCGCCGTACCCGAACTCGGCCGCCTGCAGACCCTGCAGCACTGCCCGCTCGGCCCGGATCCACGCCGCACGCGGAAACGCCGCCAGATCCGGCACCCCGGGCGTCAGGTCGATCCGTGCCGGGACCGCTCTCAGGTTGTCGAAGATCTCGAGGTTCTCGGCGGAACGACAGGAGGTAGTGCCCGGATCGCTTGTTTTGCTCGACGCTTCAGGCGGGCGGGGGCCTATACGTAGATGACTACGTCCTGTCGTACCGACGACGACCGTTCCGGCTCGGCCCCGGCCGATGACGTGGCCGTCTTCGGTGAGGCGTTGGTAGGACTCGGTGACGACGCCTCGGGAGATGCCCAGGTCGGCGGCGAGGGTGCGGGTGGCGGGGAGGCGGGTGCCGACCGGGAGGTGGCCGGTGGAGATGGCGGTGCGGAGGCGGTCGGTGAGCCAGTCGGCGAGTCCGCCGGCGGGCACGTCGGCCGGGTTGAGTTGCAGGAAGTCCGTGCCATTGGACCTGCCACTTCCGGCCTGATTGGACCTGTTCACTGGACCATTGTGGCGCGACCGTGGAGACATGGGAACTGACTACGTCCACGGCTACACCCCGGCGGAGACGCGCCGGCTCTCCGACCAGGCCGGTACCCTGGCCGACCTTCTGCACGGCGGCACGACCTACGCACCCGGCAGCCGAGTCCTCGAGGCGGGCTGTGGAGTGGGCGCCCAGACCGTCCAACTCGTGACCCGGAGCCCAGGCATCGAGCTGGTCTCGGTCGACATCTCCGAAGATTCACTCGCCCAGGCCAAGGCCCGTGTCGCCGCCAACGCCCCCAACGCGACCGTCGATTGGCGGCACGCGGATCTCCACGACCTTGACGAGAAGTTCGACCACGTCTTCGTCTGCTTCGTCCTCGAACACCTCCGCGACCCGCGCAGCGCCCTCACCCGCCTCCGCGGTCTCCTCAACCCCGGCGGCACGATCACGGTGATCGAAGGCGATCACCAGTCCGCCTTCTTCCACCCCCGCAGTACGCAGGCCCAAGCCGTCATTGACTGCCTCGTCGACCTGCAGGCCGAGACCGGCGGCGACTCGCTCATCGGCCGGCGACTCCAGCCGCTCCTCGACGACGCGGGGTACGACGACGTGCACGTCGAGCCGCGCACCGTGTACGCCGACCAGACCCTCCCGCACCTGGTCGACGGCTTCACCCGCAAGACCTTCATCGCGATGGTCGAGTCCGTCCGCGACCGCGCGATCGCCGCCCGGATGCGGACCGAGTCCGAATGGAACGACGGCATCCGCGACCTCGAGAAGACCGCCGCTCCCGGCGGCACCTTCCACTACACCTTCTTCAAAGGAGTTGGCCGGACATGATCGCCTTCCTCATCCTCGTCGCGCTGATCTGCTGGGCCCTCAAACGCAACCAGCGCAAGCAGATCCGGCCGCCGGCCAACGGGATCCCCGATCGCGACCTCGAGCGTCTGGTCGCCGAGCTCCGATCACTTAGCTGACCAGTTCATGAACACCTGGTAAACAAGAGGCATGCCCCCCACTGAGCAGCTCGAGATCGAGACGAAGTACGACGTCGACGAAAGCGTCGTCGTGCCGGCGCTGCACGAGCTGCCCGGGGTCGCGAGCGTCTCCAAACCGGTCGAGCTCGACCTGGAGGCGGTGTACTACGACACTCCCGAGCTGGACCTGGCCGCGAACAAGGTGACGCTCCGCCGCCGGACCGGAGGCGAGGACGACGGCTGGCACGTGAAGTTCCCGGGGTCGTCGGGTGGGCGGCTCGAGGTCAGACATCCGCTCGGCCGATCGGTGCGCACCGTCCCGATCGCGGTCGTCCGTACAGTCCGCGTCCATGTCCGCGACAACACACTCGCCGCGGTCGTGAGCCTGCAGACCCGGCGCGTCGTCCATCGGCTGCTCGACGAAGACGGCGCCGTACTCGCGGAGTTCGCCGACGATCATGTGACCGCGACGGTCGAGGGCGGTGAGCCGGAGAGCTGGCGCGAGTGGGAGGTCGAGCTCGTCGGCGGGGACAAGGAGCTGCTGGAGGACGCCGGCGAACTGCTGCGGTCGGCCGGTGCGCGTCCGGCGTCCGGGCCGAGCAAGCTGGCGCGGGCGCTCGGTGACCGAGTTCCGGCGTACGACGACTTGGCGCTACCGGAGAAGCCGCGGACGTCCGATCTGTTCCGCGCGTATGCCGGCGCTCAGGTGCGGGCGATCCACGAGCGGGATCCCGAGGTACGGCGTGATGTCCCGGACTCGATCCACAAGTTCCGGGTCGCTACTCGGCGGCTGCGGTCGGCGCTGGCGACGTACCGGCCGGTGATCGACCGCGAGGCCGGCGACGAGCTCCGGGCCGAGCTGAAGTGGCTTGCTGGTGAGCTCGGGGTCGCGCGCGACGCCGAGGTGCAGCGGGAGCATTTCGCGGCCGAGATCGCGGAGCAGCCGGTCGAACTGGTGATGGGCCGCGTCGCCGGCCGGATCGACGACGAACTGCGCCGGACCTACAAGGACGGTCGCGCGGGTGCACTGGCCGCCCTCGAGAGCGAGCGCTACTTCCGCCTGCTCGACAGGCTCGACGAGCTGGTCGCCAAGCCGCCGGTGACGGGCGACGACCGCAAGGCGAGCAAGCAGATCGGTGAGCTCCTCGACCACGACCTCAAACGGATGCGCAAAGCGGTACGCCGGTCCGAGGCCGCGGAGACTGTCGCCGAGCAGGATCACGAGCTCCACGAGGTCCGGAAGGCCGCCAAGCGACTGCGGTACGCCGCGGAGTCCGCAGTACCCGTCCTCGGTGACGAAGCCGGCAAGCTGGCCGCCCAGGCCGAACAGGTCCAGGAGATCCTCGGCGAACACCAGGACTCGGTCGTCTCTCGCGAGCTCCTGCACCAGTTGGCCATCGAGGTCTACGGCGACGGCGGCAACCCCTTCACCTTCGGTCGCCTGCACGCCCTCGAAGAGCTCCGCGGAAACGCCTCCCGGGCAGCCTTCTACAAACTCTGGCCGACGCTCGACTTCTGAAACCGAAAACGGGCGGTCAGGTCCTCGCCGACCTGGCCGCCCGTTGCTTTTCTGGTGGGGCTGCCAGGCAGGTCCGCGTGAATTGAGCAGGACCTGCCTGACAGGCTTAGTGCTGGACTGCCTTCTCGGCGCCGGCGCCGGTGAGGGAGCGGACTTCCATCTCGGCGAAGCGGTCGACGTCGACCGGCTCCTTGCTGGTGATGGTGCCGAGCCAGCCGAGCAGGAAGGCCAACGGGATCGAGACGATGCCCGGGTTGTCCAGCGGGAACCAGTGGAAGTCGACGCCGGTGTCGGTGATCATCGACAGGCTCAGGTGAGTCTTGGCGTCCACCTTGCCGGAGACGACCGGGCTGAACGCGATCAGGATGATCGTCGAGGCCAGGCCGCCGTAGATGCTCCAGAGCGCGCCGCGGGTGTTGAAGCGGCGCCAGAACAGCGAGTACAGGATGGTCGGCAGGTTCGCGCTGGCGGCGACCGCGAACGCGAGTGCCACCAGGAACGCGATGTTCTGCCCGTTCGCGAAGATGCCGCCGACGATCGCGACCAGGCCGATCACGACCGCGGTGTACCGCGCCACCTTGACCTCGCCGTCGCCGCTGATCTGGCCCTTCTTGATGATCTGGCCGTAGATGTCGTGCGCGAACGACGTACTCGCGGTGATCGTCAACCCGGCCACCACGGCCAGGATGGTGGCGAAGGCGACCGCCGAGATGACGCCGAGCAGGACCTCGCCGCCGAGTTCGAAGGCCAGCAGTGGCGCGGCCGAGTTGGCCTTGCCCGGTGCGGCCTTGATCCGGTCCGGCCCGACGATCGCGGCAGCGCCGTACCCGAGGACCAGCGTGAACAGGTAGAAGATGCCGATGATCCAGATAGCCCAGCTGACACTGCGCCGGGCTTCCTTGGAGTCCGGCACGGTGTAGAAGCGCATCAGCACGTGCGGCAGGCCCGCGGTGCCGAGCACCAGGGCGAGCGCCAGCGAGATGAAGTCCAGCTTGGTGACGCCGGTCAGGCCGTACTGCAGACCCGGGCTGAGCAGCTTCTCACCGGCGGCGGGGCTCTTGTCGACTGCCGCGCCCAGCAGGCTGGACAGGTTGAAGGTGTACTTCGCCAGCACCCAGATCGTCATGATTCCGGCGCCGATGACCAGCAGCACCGCCTTGACGATCTGGACCCAGGTGGTGCCCTTCATGCCGCCGACGAGCACGTAGGTGATCATCAGGATGCCGACCACGGCGATCACGATGCTCTGACCGGTCCGCCCGGAGACCCCGAGCAGCAGGGCGACCAGACCGCCGGCACCTGCCATCTGTGCCAGCAGGTAGAAGAAGCAGACGACGAGGGTCGAGATCGCGGCCGCCATCCGGACCGGCCGCTGCTTGAGCCGGAACGACAGTACGTCGGCCATCGTGAAGCGGCCGGTGTTCCGGAGCAGCTCGGCGACCAGGAGCAGCGCGACGAGCCACGCGACCAGGAAGCCGATCGAGTACAGGAAGCCGTCGTACCCGTTCAGGGCGATCGCACCGGCGATGCCGAGGAACGACGCGGCGGACAGGTAGTCGCCGGAGATCGCGATGCCGTTCTGCGGGCCGGTGAAAGATCGTCCGCCGGCGTAGAAGTCGGCCGCGGTCTTGTTGTTGCGGGAGGCCCGGAAGACGATCGCCAGCGTGGCCAGCACGAACAGCGCGAAGATCAGGATGTTGACGGTCGGGTTCCCGACAGTTGCCAGCGGCAACATCAGTGGGGCGGTCACTGCTGGGCTCCTTCGATCTGGTGGCGCAGCTTCGCGGCGTCGGGGTCGAGCTTGCGGTCGGCCCAGCGGACGTAGATCAGCGTGATCGCGAACGTCGACACGAACTGCAGCAGCCCGAAGATCAGGGCCACGGTGATGTTGCTGCCGCCGATCTTGTGGGACATGAAGCCGTGTGCGTAGTCGGCGAGCAGGACATAGACGAAGTACCAGACCAGGAACAGTGCGGTCATCGGGAACACGAAGCGCCGGAACCGGCGACGAAGTTCGGTGAAGTCCGGCGACAGCTGGACATCCCGATAAGTCGTCAGGTCCGGATCACGCGTATCACTCATCGCGGGACCTCCAGAACGGGGAGCTTGCCGGGCGGTAGAGGCCGGCGGGGTTGCTCGTACTGTGGCGTGGGTCACGGTGGCCCGACAGCACCGACGCGCATCGAGCGCTCAGCGGAGCACACCAGTCGACCGGTGGATCACTCAGCTGCGACGAGCGGTAGGAAGAGCGCGATGAGCGGTTGCCGGTCCGGGTCCGCGGTCCACGTCGACCGCCTCGGGAGTGTGTAGCCGGACCATGCTGCGTGCGGTCCCGGCCGGGATCTTGTCCGGGGTGAGCTTGGAAACCACGATGACGGTGAGGAAGGCGAGCGGCATCGTCCACGCGGCCGGCTGGCCGACGAGCGCGCGCGGCCAACCGCCATGGGGTCCGCCGGTCACGTTGACGAGTGCGGCCGCACTCGCCGCGATCCCGCCGACGACGAGGCCGGCCGCGGCGCCGGTGGTCGACATCCGCCGCCACCAGATCCCCAACACCAGCAGCGGACAGAACGTCGACGCGGCCAACGCGAACGCGAGCCCGACCGTGTCCGCAAGACTCAACGCACCGGTCACCGTGAACGCCAGGTACGGAACCACCATCGCGAGCAAGGCCGCGATCCGGAAGCTGTTCACCGCGACGTAATCCCCGCCGGTCCACCGATGCAGCCGGCTCCGCAACAGGTCCTGATCGATCACTCCGGCGATTGCAACAGTCAACCCCGACGACGTCGACAGGAACGCCGCGAAGGCTCCGGCCGCAACCAGTGCACCGAGCAGATCCCCTGCTGTACCAGGGAAAACTCGCCCCGGCAGCTCGAGTACGACGGTGTCGCCACCAGCTCCCACCAGGTCAGGCGCGAACGTCCGCCCCAGGACGGCGTACATCGGTGGGAAGAGGTAGAAGAGACCGAGCAGCGCGAGTACGACGACGGTGGTACGACGGGCCGCGCGGCCGTCCGGGTTCGTGTAGAAGCGGACCAGGACGTGTGGCAGCCCCATCGTTCCGAAACAAAGGGCCATGAGCAACGAATAGGTCGCGTACAGCGGATGGGCGCGACCGCCCGCGCGGGACAACGGCTCGGCCCACTCGGCGGCCGCGCCGTGCAAGGAGTCGAGTACGCCGGTCGGCTGGTGCCAGGCGAGCAGGATCACGAAGATTGGTGTGGCCAACGCTGTGAGTTTCAGCCAGTACTGGAAGGCCTGGACGAAGGTGATCGACCGCATCCCGCCCGCGGCGACGTTGATCACCACGATCACCGCGACGATCATCGCTCCCACCTGCGGCGGCGCACCGGTCACGGTTTGGACGGCGAGACCGGCTCCGTGCAACTGCGGCAGCAGATAGAGCGTGCCGATACCGACCACGAGTCCCGCGCAGATCCGGCGTACGGCGGCGGATTCGAAGCGGGTCTCGGCGAAGTCGGGCAACGTGTACGCACCGGATCGGCGCAGCGGGGCTGCGACCAGGACCAGCAGCATCAGGTAGCCGACGGTGTAGCCGACCGAGAACCACAGCATGTCGGCGCCGTTCACCAGCACCAGACCGGCGACGCCTAGGAACGACGCGGCCGACAGGTACTCACCGCTGATCGCCGAGGCGTTCCAGCGCGGGGTGATCGCCCGGCTGGCAACGTAGAAGTCGCTGGTGGTCCGGGAGATCCGCAGTCCGAACAGGCCGATCCCGATCGTTGCCGCGACCACCAATCCGATCGCACTGAGACTGAGCGCCGGCGACATTCCTACTGCCGTCCCACGAACTCGGTGAACTCCGCTTCGATCCGCTCGGCGTGGCGGACGTAGATGCGCGCGGCGACGTACACCACTGGGTAGACGAGGATGCCGAGAATCACCCAGGGCAGCGGCAGGCCGAGAACGGACAGCGTGCGCGTCGGTGGGACGAGCCAGAAGAGCAGCGGGATGCTACCGAGGACGAGCAGTACGCCGGCGATGACGGCCAGCGTGAGCCGGAGTTGGGTCTGCACGAGCGAGAGCATGTAGATCTCGCCGAGCCGGGTCTGCTCGTCGATCTCGCGGGTGCCGGTGGGGTTAATGGGTCGTTTGGCCGCGCTGGCCCGGGGGTTGGTGACGCGGACCCTCCGTGGTGCGTCGGGCGTACTCATCGCAGGGAGGTGGATCGGACCAGGAGGTCGCGGAGCTCGCGAGTGTGCCGGCGGCTGACCGGGAGCCAGTCGCCGCCGACCCGGACTGCGCACCGGCCGCTGTCGACCCGCATCTCGTCGATGTGCGCCAGCGCGACCAGCGTGCTGCGGTGGATCCGCGTGAACCCTGCGTCCCGCCAGCGTTCCTCGAGGGTGCTGAGCGGGATCCGGACCAGGTGCGAGTTCTGGCCGGTGTGCAGACGGGCGTAGTCGCCCTGCGCCTCGACGTACCGGACCGTGGAGCGCTGGACCCATCGGGTGACACCGGCCAACTCGACTGCGATCGTCTCGTCCTCCGAGTCGTCAGGTGACTGCAGTGCAGCCGGTGCGCCCTGGGTGACCACCCGACGGACCGCCTCAGACAGCCGCTCGGCCCGGACAGGTTTCATGACGTAGTCGGCCGCGTCGAGATCGAAGGCGGCCACGGCGTGTTCGTCGTAGGCGGTGACGAAGACGATCCGGGGCCGTGGCTGGCGGAACTTGGACAGCACGCTGGCCAGGTCAATGCCGTCCAGACCTGGCATCTTGATGTCGCAAAACACCACGTCGAGGTCGGTGGCCTGCAGGATCTTCAGCGCGTCCGGGCCGTTCTCGGCTGTCAGGATCTGGCCGATCCGGGGGTCCTGGCCCAGCAGGTACACCAGCTCGGCCCGGGCGGGCTCCTCGTCGTCCGCGACCAGCGCGCGCAGCGGAGTGTCGGCCATGCCCTCACCTTAGGACCTGTCCGGCGTTCCCGCGCCTAACAGGCCCTACGGCGACGCGTGCACCCCTGAGGAGTATTTGGGGATGCGGAAAGTAACCTTCGTTCCGGCGTCCACTGCGGTCTCAACGACCAGGCCGTACGCGTCGCCGTACACCTGGCGCAGCCGGGCGTCCACGTTGCCGAGGCCGACCGAGTCGCTGCCGGTCTCGCCGGACAGGGCGGCTCGGATCACCTCGGGGTCGCTGCCGGCGCCGTCGTCCTCGACGCTGATCTCGGCTTCGTTGATCCGGTCCCGCGCGCGGATGCTGATGTGGCCGACTCCCGTCGTACCCTCCAGGCCGTGGCGTACGGCGTTCTCCACCAGCGGCTGGACGACCAGGAACGGGATGACCACCGGCAGCACCTCAGGCGCGATCTGCAGCGACACTTTGAGCCGATCACCGAAGCGGGCCTGCTCCAGCACCAGATAGCGCTCTACGTTGCGCAGCTCGTCCGCGAGCGTGGTGAACTCGCCGCCACGCCGCAGTGCGTAGCGGGAGAAGTCAGCGAACTCCAGCAGCAGTTCACGCGCCCGCTCGGGGTCAGTGCGCACGAACGACGCAATGGCGGCCAGAGCGTTGTAAATGAAGTGTGGGCTGATCTGGGCGCGTAGCGCGCGCAGCTCCGCCTCCATGGCCCGCGTGCGTTCCTTGTTGAGCTCGGCCAGCTCTACTTGACCGGACACCCACCGGGCGACCTCCTCGGTCGCTCTGACCAGTGCGGCCGAGGTGTTGTTGCTGTACGCGACCAGTACGGCGACCACGTGCTCCTCGGTGACGATCGGTGCCACCACCGCCGTCCGGATCGGGCACTGCGGGTCGCCGCAAGCCACGTCGTGTGCGCCGAGTACCGCCGTACGGCCGGACCGGAGGGTTGGTGCGGCCAGGTCCTTGGCGTCGCGGCGGTGATTGCTCTCGTACGGTCCGCCGACGCCGTCCCAGGCCAGTACACCCGAGGAGTCGCAGATCGCGATGGCCGCCGTACCCAGGAGATCTCTGAGGTGGCGGCTGGCTTTGCCGGCTGCTGCGGGGGTCAGGCCCTCGCGCAGGTGCGGGCTGGCCAGCGAGGCGGTATGCAGGGTCGCATACGTCGCCTTGTCAGCCGGAGTCCCGAAATGCTTCCGCCGCCGCGCGAACACTCCATGACGGTAACCGCTCAGCCCTCGGCACGCGGCCTGAACGCCTCCAGCGCCTCCGTGTCGGAGTAGTTCGACAGCAGGTACTCCGCGACCCACTCCTCCCGCCCCGGGTACGTCGACTCGCTCACGATCCGCTCCGCGGCCTTAGCAGCATCCAACGCAGTACGACGCAGTTGTACGCCGTCTGCGGTCAGCAAGGCCCAGCTCGGACCAGGTGCGCCGTACGGCATCCCGACACTGCCCGCGTTCACCACGAGCCGTCGATCGACCTGACGGGCGAACGGCATGTGGGTGTGACCGCAGACGACCGTCCTGACCTCGTCCGGAAGCTCACTGAAGACCTGTGCCCACCGAGCGATCGGACTGTCCACCAGCACCATCTCCTCGTCGTCCCGCGGAGTGGCGTGACAGAACAGCACATTCCCGATCGTCACGGTGGTGGGCAGTCCGGCCAGCAGCTCGACCTGGTCCGGTCGCAGTTGCTCCGCTGCCCACGGACCGACCGCATCCGGCGGCTCCTTGTCGTACTGCTTGCGAGCCATCTCCACGAGCTCCCGGTCCGCATTGCCGCGCACCCACACGGCCCGCTCGCCCAGCTCCTTGAGCACATCGAGCGTCTCCACCGGCTGCGGTCCACTCGCAATGTCCCCGGCCAGCACGATCAGGTCAGCCTCGTGAGCATCGGCCAGGACCGCCTCCAGCGCAGGCAGTACGCCGTGAATGTCAGCCAGCACAGCAACGGTTGTCATGCCAGCAGTCTGCCGCGAAAACCCTTGCCGCAAAGGGACATCTGCTCAGAGCAGATCAGCGGGCGAAGTCGATCTGTTTGGCGGCGACGACCTTGGTCGCGCGTTCGCACGCTGCAGTCTCGAGAGAACATCGCACGACCGTGCTCGTCGTGTTCGGATCCTGACCGCCGCCAGTTACGACGGCGACCATCAGGACATGCTGTTCGTCCTCGGCCGCGGCCCGGTAGAAACAGCCACTCCACTGGTTCCGTACGGCGCCACTGCGCGAGTCCAGCGCGGTGATGATGTTGCTGCAGAAGCTGTCGCCGTACGCCGGTGTGCCGATCGCGACGGAGCCGTCAGGAGTGAATCCGGTGATCCGGTAGTCGCAGGTCTTGAACCGCTTCTTGCCGGTCGCGATCTCGACGACGGTCGAGCAGCCGTCGGGGCTGCTCTTCGTGGGTACTACGGAAGCCAGCCGGCCGTCGCCCGAGACGGTCGTCGGATCTCCGGCGACTGTCTTCACCAGGGCGGGCTTGGCGGCGCCCGGCGTCCAGCTGTAGAGCTTCGACGTCAGCACCCCGCCCTTGCCGGAAGCCTTGTAGTAGACCGTGTTCTTCGCATATGCGAGCACGAAGATGCTCTGGACGTCCGGGAGCTCCAGGGACTTCACCGAGCCGCCGTTGTCCACGAAGAGCGTCGCGCCGTACGTCTGCTGTCCGACGATCACCGGTGGGGTGGTCGCGTACACCGCGGCCGACTGATCCGCCGTCCCGATGAGAGTCATGACGTTCGGGGTACGGCGAACCACTGCGCCGGCGGAGTCGACCTTCAGCAACTCACCCCCGGCGGTCGTTGCGAGCACACTGCTGCCCAGCCGGGCGACGTCCATCAGGCTGCTGCTACCGGGGACCTTCAGCTCCTTGCCGGCGCCGAGCACCGTGTGGTCCAACCGATAGGTCACCTGCGGATCCCGGCCCTGCGTCAGCTTGGCCGGCTGGAGTGCGATCGGGCCGGCTGGTGGCGCGGACGGAGTGGACGTCGGCGGTGGGGTCGGCGTCAGCTTCGGCTTCGGCGTCAAGGTCGGCGTGAGGATTGGCGTCGGGCTTGGCGTGGTGGCCGCCGACGGGATTGGGGTGAAGCTCGTGGTGCCACCCAGCGGCGCGGCGTCCAGCGAAGACGCGGACGTCGGACCTTGCCGGGAGGCGATCGCTCCGCCGACGGCAACAGCAGCCACGGCAGCGACCGCCACAACAGCGATCAGGCGGCCGATGTAAGGAGGGGTCAACTCAGTCCCCGATCAGGAGCGTGCCCTTGGCGAGCGGCGTGGCCAGCTCGCAGGCGCCGGTGGAGATCGTGCAGCGGATGATCGACGCCGGAGTCTCCTCACCGGTGTCGGCGAGCAGTAGTAGGTGCTGGTCGTCCTCAGGGATCCACTGCCGGAACACGCCGGACCACTCGTGCAGCAGAGTGCCCTTCTTCGCGTCCAGCACGGCGGCGATGCCGTTGCCGTAACCGTCCTGGTAGATCGGACCGGCGATCGCGGTCGCGCCGTCAGGGGTGAAGCCGACGATCTGGTAGTCGCAGGTGCGCCACAGTCGCTTGCCGGCCGGGATGGTGAGGAGGCTGCTGCAGCTGTTCTGGTCGGACAGAGTGGTCAGCGACCCCGCCGTACCGACGCTCGACACCGCCATCGCCTGCGGGACTGCGTCGATCGTGATCACCTTGGACTGATCGGGACTCCACTCGTACAGGGTGGAGGTCCCGTCCTGGGTCGTCGACGCGTCGAAGTACACCTTGTCGTTGAGGTAGCCCAGCAGTGTGGCGTTCCAGATGTTCGGCATGGTGATCTTCTGGACGCCGGCCCGGCCCTGGTCCTGCTCGGCGTAGAAGGTCGTTGCGCCGGTCGCCTCACCGGTGGCCTTCAGACGCGAGCCGACGTACGCGGCGCCGAGACCGTCGGCGGTGGTGATGATCTGGGTGACGTCCGGGGTCTGGCCGGTGACCTTGCCGTCGGTGTCGATGGTGAGCATCTCCGTGCCGTAGCCCTTGGTGACCACGGCGAGCGCCGACGAGCCGAGCCGGGCGACCGCCTGGATGTCGGTGCTGCCGGGGACCTTGACGTCGTTGCCGGCGCCACCGCGGATCGTTCGGCCGCTCAGGTAGGTGATCTGCGGCGCCCGGCCGGGTTGGAGCTTCTTGAGGTCGATCTTGGTTTTCACCGGTCCGGTGCTGATCGGAGTGGAGGTCTTGGCCTCCGGTGTCGTCGTCGAGGGCGTCGGCTTGGCGGTCGGCGTTGTGCTCGCGGACGGAGACTGGGAGCTGGAGAGCGGCGCCACATCGGCCTCCGCGGTCTGTGGGCCCTTGCGGTAGGCGAGGGCTCCGCCGCTGGCGATGGCGGCCACGGCGACAGCTGCTACCAGGGCGACCAGACGGCCGTTCTGCAGTCGCATCGGCGAGCTCCTATCGAACCTGGTCAGTTGGCACGGCGTGAATTGACCGGGCGGCGGACCACGGCCGAGGGGCCCCAGGAGCCCGCTGTCGGGAGATGTGACGTCGGAAAACACTGCTTTGTTCACTCCAGCGAACGGGTCGCAGGAGTGATCGAGCATAATTGCGCCATGGACCAGCCACCCCGGATCGGCCGGTACTCCCTGGTCCGCCGGGTGGGTGCCGGAGGTTTCGCGACCGTTTGGCTGGCCCGGGACGAGCAACTGGACGCCGAGGTCGCGGTCAAGATCCTGTCCGAGAACTGGGTCGAGGACGAGGATGTCCGTCGCCGGTTCCTGGCCGAGGGCCGGTTCCTGCGCAAGGTCGACTCGCTGTACGTCGTCGGTGTGCACGACATCGGCGAGGCCGACGACGGCCGCCCGTTCATGGTCCTCACCTACGCCGACGGCGGCACGCTCGCGGACCGGATCAAGGCCGGCCCGCTCGAGTTCGCCGAGGCGGTCCGGATCATCACCCAGGTCGGCCGAGGCCTGAAGCACCTGCACGCGCGCGGCGTACTGCACCGGGACGTGAAGCCGGCCAACGTGCTGTTCCGCACCGATCCGTCCGGCGACCGCGCGATGCTGTCCGACCTCGGTCTGGGCAAGTCGCTGGCCGAGGTCTCCCGGATCACGATGCCCGGCGGCACTCCGGCGTACGTCGCTCCCGAACAGGTGATGGGCGAGCGGCTGGACCACCGCGCCGACCTGTACTCGCTCGGTGCGGTCGCGTACGCCGCTTTCACCGGACAGGCACCACATGGCGTGGCCAGCCTCGGTGCGGTGATGCAGATCGACGCACCGCCGCCGTCGATGACCACGCTGCGCGAAGACGTGCCGGATGCGATCGACGTCGTCGTACGGCGTGCTCTGGAGCCGGACCGGGACCAGCGGTGGCCTGACCTGGACAGCTTCCTCAACGCGCTCCGTGAGGCGCACACCACGGGCAAGGTCCCGGCCAGGCTGGTGCCGGCCGCAGAGATGCCCACGCCGGCTGCCGCGACCGGTCCGGTCGACCAGGCGACCGCATTGGCCAGCTCCAACGAGCCGACCGTCGCAACACGGCCCCGGCGCAGGCGGCGTACCGCTGTCATCACTGCCCTCGCGGCTGTCGTTTTGGCAGCAGGCGGAGGGTACGGCGGGTATGAGTACGTCCTGAGCCGTTTGGTGAAGGTCGAGAACAAGCCACTGTCCGTCGAGGTCCCGCGTACCTGGTCGCAGAAGGCGGTCGACCAGGGGAACTCGTTGCTGGTCAGCACGAGTACGGCGAACTGGCAGAGCAATCCACAGATCGAGGGCGTCTTCGTCGGGCTGGTCACCGGGTCGACGCTGCCCAGAAGCACCACTGCGCCGGAGGGCTGTACTGCGGGTACTCCGGACACGTCTCAGCAGCAGGTGGTCACCTTCCAGTACAGCTGCAACCAGGGACCCGGCGTGGTCGAGCAGTACCGACAGCTCGACAAGACCAAGCAGCTCCGGATCCAGGTACGCGAGTCCGACCCGAAGCTCCGCCAAACCGTCCTCAACTCAGTGAACTACGCCCCACTAGGGGACTAGCGACGTCAAGGACGAGATCGACGCCTTGTGCATCCGGGGGATGACGTTGAGGGTGGCAGGGTCCGAGGCGTACAGGTACGAGCCGGACTCGTAGACCAGGTACGCGGTCCCGTTGTACTCCGTGATGCCTTCGGTCATGCTCGGTGCCCGGAAGCAGCTCAGTGCTGCGGCGTCCAGGTCTTTCTGACCGCGCTTCACCACATAGATGTTGCTGCGGTTCCCACGCCCGTACGACGTGCTGTAAATGAAGTGGCTCGCGGTGACGGTCAGTCCCTGCGTTTTGGTCGGGATCTCCCAAGCGCCTGCCTGTGTGGTCAGCGTGCCGTCGTCGGCGATCTTGTACTCGTACATGGTCCCGCGGCCGGTGTCGTTGAACGTCCCGGCGAACAGCGAGTCCCCGTAGCCCCCGATGAACGACGAGCCGGCCACGTCCCGCGCAGTACCGACCTGTGCGAGGTACGGCGTACCTGCTGCCTTCAACGCGTCACGTAGCTCGGTCAGCCGGTATTTCCGGATGCTGCTGCCCTGGCCGGCCACGAACGCCCAGCCTTTGCTCACGGTGATCCCACCGGCGTGTGTCTCGGCGATCGCGACCACACCGACCGTGGCGCCGGTGGACGGATTGATGCCGTAGATCTCGGAGTCCGCGCCCGCGCGGTACGCCGCGACGAGGAGCAGGTTCTGGCCGGAGCCGTCCCAGTTGTACCAAGTGCCGGCGCCTTGCGGGGTGTAGGTGCTGAGGTTCGGGATGCTCGCGCTGTTGCTGAAGCGGGCGTCGTACTTCTTCGATGCGGACGTACCGTCGTAGAACGTCGAGCCGCCGGTGGTGTCGGTGTCGCAGCTGATCGCGGCGTGCGCGGGCAGGGCTGCGGTGAGTGCGGTAGCGGTGGTGATCAGGGCGGTCGAGATGGCAAGAATGCGCATGGTGACCTCTGGAGGTTGGGCGGAAACCTACGAGAATTTCAGAGTAGATCGGCATTTAGTAACGTGCGAGGGTTCACCGGGCGTCGGTTCGCCGAACAGACGCCGTACCGTAGGCCTCATGACCGATCTGTCTGCGGCGATCGACCGCGTTCTGCCCAGTGTCCGTGCCGATCTCGAGGACCTCATCCGGATCCCGTCGGTCAGTTACGAACCGGCTCGTGCGGCCGACGTCCAGCGGTCCGCCGAGGCGACCGCGGCGTTGTTCGAGGCCGAGGGCTTCACGGTGAAGATCGTCCGGGCCGGCGACGGTGCGCCGGCGGTGATCGCGAAGAAGCCGGCCCCGGCAGGGAAGCCGACCGTGCTGCTCTACGCGCACCACGACGTACAGCCGACCGGACCGGTCGAGCAGTGGACGTCCGAGCCGTTCGTGCCGACCGAGCGCGATGACCGGCTGTACGGACGCGGTGCGGCCGACGACAAGGCCGGCATCGCCGCCCACCTGGCCGCCGTACGGGCCTTCGGCAACGATCTGCCGGTCGGCGTGACGGTGTTCGTCGAGGGTGAGGAGGAGATCGGCTCGCCGACCCTGCTGCAGTTGCTCGACGAGTACTCCGACGACCTCGCCGCGGACGCGATCGTGATCGCCGACTCCGGCAACTGGGAGGTCGGGACGCCGGCACTGACAGTGTCGCTGCGAGGCCTGGTCGAGGCGTACGTCGAGGTTCGGACGCTCGACCACGCGGTCCACTCCGGTCTGTTCGGCGGACCGATCCCGGACGCGCTGTCGGCGTTGTGCCGACTGCTCGCCACCCTGCACGACGACAAGGGCGACGTCGCGGTTGATGGGCTGCACGCGTCCCGGGCGGCGGACGTGGTGTACCCGGAGGACCGGCTGCGGGCGGAGTCTTCGGTGCTCGATTCCGTTCGGCTGACCGGCTCGGGTTCGCTGGTCGACCGGCTCTGGACCCGGCCGGCGGTGGCCGTGGTCGGCATCGACGCGCCGTCCGTGGCGGAGGCCAGCAACACGCTGGTGCCGGTCGCGCGGGCCAAGGTCAGCCTGCGGGTCGCGCCGGGTGATGACGCTCTGAAGGCGAGCGTTGCCTTGAAGGAGCACCTCGAGAGCCACGCGCCCTGGGGTGCGCAGGTCACCGTCACCGAGGGGCAGAACGGCCAGCCGTGCAGCGTGAACGCCCGCGGCGCCGGGTACGAAGCAGCCCGCTCGGCGTTCCAGGAGGCCTGGGGTGTCGAGCCCGTGGACATGGGAATGGGCGGCTCGATCCCGTTCATCGCCGAGTTCCAGCAGGCCTTCCCGGAGGCCGCGATCCTGGTCACCGGCGTCGAGGACCCGGACACCCGCGCCCACGGAATCGACGAGGGCCTGCACCTCGCCGAATTCCGCAAGGTCTGCCTAGCAGAGGCTCTGTTGTTGCAGAACCTCGCAAACCAAGCATGACCGGGCTTTCCGGCGACCCAGTGTTTGGCATAGGTTTCGGCGAGTGAAGATCGCAGTCGTACGGGAGACCAGACCGGCCGAGCGCCGGGTCGCGCTGGTGCCGGAACAAGTCGCGAAACTGATCGAGCTCGGCTACGAGGTCGCGGTCGAGCCGGCCGCTGGTGAACGTGCGCTGTTCTCCGACGACCTGTACCGCGACGCGGGTGCCGACGTGGCCTGGGGTGCCGACCACGCGGCGACGATCGTGACATCGGTTCAGCCGCTCGAGCGCGAGCGTCTGCAGCGGTTGCACGCAGGTACGGCGCTGATGTCGTTCCTGCCGACCAACCCGCCGGATGTGGTCCGTACCGCCACCCGCGCCAAGCTGACCGCGTTCGCGATGGAGCTGATCCCGCGGATCTCCCGGGCCCAGTCGATGGACGCGCTGTCCTCCCAGGCGCTCGTCGCCGGATACCGGGCCGCGATCGTCGCGGCCGAGCGGCTGCCGCGCTTCTTCCCGCTGAACATGACCGCCGCGGGTACGGTCCCGCCGGCGCAGGTCGTCGTACTCGGCGCTGGTGTGGCCGGTCTGCAGGCGATCGCCACCGCGAAACGCCTCGGCGCCGTCGTGAAGGCGTACGACGTTCGTACGGCGGCGGCCGAGGAGATCGCGTCGATGGGCGCCGTGCCGATCGAGCTCGAACTGGGCACGCTGGACGGTCCTGGTGGGTACGCCCGGGAGATGACGCCCGAGCGGGCTCAGCTCCAGCGGGAGCTGCTGACGCCGTACATCGCCGCCGCGGACGCGTTGATCACGACAGCCGCCGTACCAGGCCGGACCGCACCGATGCTGGTCTCGCGCTCCATGGTCGAGCAGATGAAGCCAGGCTCCGTGGTCGTCGACCTCGCCTCCGAACAGGGCGGCAACGTCGAAGGATCCGTCGCCGGGACCGAGCTGACCATCGGCGAAGCCCTGGTCTGGGGCGGTGCGAACGTGGCGAGCCAGATGGCCGGACCGGCGTCGCGGCTCTACGGTCAGAACATCGCGAACCTGATCCGGTTGATGACGCGGAACGCCGCGTTCGACCCCGACTTCGACGACGAGATCGTCCGCGGCTGCTGCGTCACCCACGACGGCAGCGTCCTGCACGAGCCCACCCGCAAACTCCTGGAGGGGCAGCTCCCGTGAGCGAGTCCATCGCGCTACTCACGATCTTCGTACTCGCGGCGTTCGTCGGGGTCGAGGTGATCAGCAAGGTCTCCTCGACCCTGCACACCCCGCTGATGTCCGGGGCGAACGCGATCCACGGCGTCATCCTGGTCGGCGCCATCATCGTTACCGGCGCGACCGACTCGACGATCGTGATGATCGTCGGACTGCTGGCCGTCGTACTCGCGACCGTCAACATGGTCGGCGGGTTCGTGGTCACGGACCGGATGCTCGAGATGTTCAAAGGCCCGGGGGCTCGCAAGAAGGAGCTGCACAAGTGATCCCCACCTGGGCCCAGATCGGCTATCTGGTCGCCGCGGTCTGCTTCATCGTCGCGCTGAAGGCGCTGTCGTCGCCGCGCAGCGCGCGGACCGGCAACCTGATCGGCGCCGCGGGTGCGGTACTCGCGGTGATCATCACGTTCGCGGCGTACAAGCCGAACCACCTGGCGCCGATCCTGATCGCGCTGGTGATCGGCACGGTCGGCGGTGTGGTCGGGTCGCGGCGGGTGCAGATGACCCAGATGCCGCAGCTCGTTGCCTTGTTCAACGGTGTCGGCGGTGGCGCGGCCGCGCTGGTCGCGTTGCTGGAGCTCGGCGAGGTCTCGTCCGACGCGACGGTCGCGGCGATCGCCTCGGCGTTCACGATCCTGGTCGGCGCGATCAGCTTCTCCGGATCGGTGGTGACGTTCACCAAGCTGCAGGAGCTGATGACGACCCGGCCGGTGACGTTCCCGGGGCTGCCGGTGCTGTTCATCGCGTCGATCCTCGGTGGCGTGGCGCTGAGCGTCTGGCTGGTGTCGGATCCGCGGGTGTGGGTCGGCGTACTGCTCTGCCTGGTCGGTCTCGCGATCGGCGTGATGCTGGTGCTGCCGGTGGGCGGTGCCGACGTACCGATCGTGATCTCGCTGCTGAACGCGTTCACGGGTCTGACGGTGGCCGCGAGTGGTTACGTGCTCGGCAACACGCTGCTGCTGGTGGCGGGCACGCTGGTCGGTGCGGCCGGTACGTTGCTGACCAAGCTGATGGCCGACGCGATGGGGCGGTCGGTCTTCAACATCCTCTTCGGTGCCGTCCGCGGTGGGTCGACGCTGGGTGCCGGCACGGTGTCCGAGCGGCCGGTGATCTCCGGTGGGCCGGAGGACGTCGCGATCCTGCTCGGGTACGCGAACAAGGTCATCATCGTGCCCGGGTACGGTCTCGCGGTCGCCCAGGCGCAACACACCCTCCGCGACCTGGTCGAGGAGCTCCAGTCCCGCGGGGTGAAGGTCGACTACGCCATCCACCCGGTGGCCGGCCGGATGCCCGGTCACATGAACGTGCTGCTGGCCGAGGCCCAGGTGCCTTATGAGCAGCTCCGCGAGATGGACGACATCAACGGCGACTTCAAGACGACGGACGTCGTACTGGTCGTCGGCGCGAACGACGTGGTCAACCCTGCCGCCCGCAACAGCCCGTCGGCCCCGATCTACGGCATGCCGATCCTGAACGCCGACGAGGCCCAGCGAGTCATCTTCCTCAAACGCTCCATGCGCCCCGGCTTCGCCGGCATCGAGAACGAACTCCTCTACGACCCGCGGACCACGTTGCTGTTCGGCGACGCCCGCGACTCGCTGACCAAACTCCTCGCGGCGTTGAAGACCGTCTGAGTGTCCCCGGGATATTCCCGGGGAACAACGTTGTCATCCGAAAAGGCGGGTACTAAACCACACCCGCGGCTTTCCCCGCAACCGTCTGGCACCTTCCTGCCCGAAATTCGCGGCAGCCGGTCCAGGCCGGTAAGAAGATCAGCACCCCATGGCCGCCCCCGGTCAACGACCTACCCCGGCCACCCGCCTCCGTTGCCCCGCTCCGCCCCCTCTGTTTGACTTTCCAACCGAGAGGCCCGGGCGGCGCACCCATTTCCCTCTCCTCCCCGCCCCACTCGAAGGAGACCCTTTTGCCTCACCCCCACCCACCCCTTTCCCGCTCCTGGGACTGGGGCTAATCCACCCACCCCCGCTGCGCCGCCCGAACCCCCAGTTCAAACCGCCCCGAAGCCCCCACCTGCTCCCCGAGCTTGGCGACAATCCGCCGCACGGTACGCATCGACACACCCAGCCGCCTCGCAACCTCCTCGTCCGTAGCGCCTTGCACCAAGAGCCTGAGGAGTTCCGAGTCCTGCGCGCTGATGCCGTGCGGCTCGACTGGAGTGTCGAATGGGTCGCGGGCCGTACGCCACAACTGTTGGAAGATCTCTGTGGCCAAGCGAACCACCGCGTTGCTGTGATGCACGACAGCACCAATCGAACTGTCCTCGGGATCGATACCCATCACTGCTGCGTCGTTGTCGAATATGATCAATCTGAAGGGAACTGAGGGCGTGATCCGGACTTTGCCGCCGAATTCGATCATGCGCTGGATAAAGTGGTTCACGCCGGCTTTCCTGAAGAAAGATTCGGGAAAGAGATAACGAATTTCGACTCCGCGGTCCAGGTGTGCGCGGTCGGGAGAGTTCTCGAAATCAGATCGCAGCAGGGCGTCGGCGACGAGTAGTCCCCAAATTGATTTAGTCGGCTGAAATCGCTGCATTCGCTGGTTCGCGCGCTCTGAGCCTTCGAAGATCTCGACGTCGCCTGCCGACTTCTCGGTCAGAAAATTTCCGTAGTCTGAGATGAACACCCCGGCGCGGAGTTGCTCGGCTCGAAGTTGGTGGCTGAGCCCATCGATCTCCTCCTGTCGCTGGGCTGTGAGACGCTCGAACGCGACCGCCGGGTCGAGCGGGTATTCCTCGAGGTTCGCCCAGTTCGGCGCGAGGAACCCGAGCTCGCGCAGTTTGTCCAGGTCCTGTGTCAGCTCCTTCTGGCTGAGACCCAGCTGTCCGGCCAGATCTGGCAACCGTGAGCCTTTCGCCAGTTCGGGCTCCTGAAGCAGCGCTCGGTAGACGGCCAGACGCCGCTCAGTGAGCCCGTACGACTCGAACAAGGCAGAGCTCAGACCCAGCCGCGCTTTGCGGCGGCTACGCCGAGTTCGAAGCGGCTGGCGGCGTCGAGGCGGTCGGAGAGGGTGGCGGTGATGCGGCGCGCAGTGCGGAGCGAGATGCCGAGCAGGCGAGCAACCTGCTCGTCCTTGGCTCCACCGGCGAGCAGTCGCAGCACTTCGGCCTCATGCGGGGTCAGCGGAGCGTCGTCCCGTTCGTCCGGGTCGAACAGTTCGGTGGCTTTGGACCAGTAGGCGTCGAAGAGCGACAAGGCGATGGCCAGTACTGCGGGGCTGCGATGGATGACTGCCCCTGCGGTCGGGCTCTCCGGGTCCATCGGCATGATGGCGATCTCGCTGTCGACAAGTAAAAGCCGCATCGGCAGCGTAGGCGTCACCCGTACTTCACAGCCGAGCTTGTGGACCGCGGCGGCGTACTCCATCGCCTGCTTCGAGGCGGTCATGCTCTGTAGGTAGACTGTCCGCAGTCTGATTCCGCGCTCGAGCAACGGCAGGTCCGGTGAGTCCTCGACGGAGCGAGCCGTGTCGTCGATATGCGTCGGCACAAGACCCCAGAAGGTCTCGCGCGCCTTCAGGGCCAGCTCCTCGATGCGACGGGACGCGTTTCCCCTGCCTTTGAGTATCTCGACGTCGCCGCTGCTGCGCGCGGTGAGGAGCTCGTTGTACTGCTCCGCGACGACCTCGGCGGTTGCCTCAGCCTCACGGAGCTCTCCGAGCTGTCTGTTCAACTCGCTGCGCCGGCGCTCGGCCAGGCCGGTGAGGCCGACTCGCGGGTGGACCGCATGCTCGCCGCCGGGATTTGTCCAGGTCGGAACCAGAAGATCGAGTTTCCGGAGCTTGTCCATCAGCTCCTGAACAGTGGCCGGCGATAGATCGACTAGCGCCGCTATCTGCTCGGGCGTACTGTCTGGGTGGCTGAGAAGGGCGTGATAGACCGCAAAGGTGGCTTCGTCCACCCCCAGCGGCTCGAACACCATCTTCTCCTCCGGAACTTGTCGGAACCGACCATATACAGAGCGCGTCGACAAAGAGCACTCATTAGCGGTTTCGGATTATTTCTGAAGGGACGAGCTGTGATCAAGAAGTTGCTGGCCGTAGTCAGTCTTGGGATCGTACTTGCTATCGGAGTGTCGGTCCCGGCTAGCGCTTCGACCGGCCAGGAGCCGGCCTGCCAGGCCCTCGTCTGCTGGTAAGCCAGATTTCATCGTCGTTCTCCCCAAACCGAGCGCGCTGGACGGACGTGGCCAAGCCACTCCCCGCCGTCCCGTAGACTGCGGGTGTGGCTCGTGGCGATGGTCGGCTTACTGATGAACTCGACCCGCAGGATCTGGGTCCGCAGGACGCTTGTGGCGTCTTCGGGGTCTGGGCGCCGGGGGAAGAGGTTGCCAAACTCACCTATTTCGGGCTCTACGCCTTGCAGCACCGGGGGCAGGAGTCGGCCGGGATCGCGGTCAGTAATGGGTCGCAGATTCTGGTCTACAAGGACATGGGGCTGGTCAGTCAGGCCTTCGACGAGGCCACGCTGGCTTCGCTCAGAGGGCATATCGCGATCGGCCACTGCCGGTACTCGACGACCGGTTCCAGTGTGTGGGCCAACGCGCAGCCGACGTTCCGCTCCACGGCGACCGGATCGATTGCGCTCGGCCACAACGGCAACCTGACCAACACCAGTGAGCTCGCCGCCAGTCTGAACGGCGAAGGTGACCTCGATCTCGGTCTGGACGCGGCCGTCGACCACGCCAAAGCGAATGCGAAGCACGGCGCCTCGAGTGACACCGACATCCTCACCTCGATGCTCGCCGGGTACCCGGACCTGACCATCGAGCAGGCCGCCGCCAAGATCCTCCCGAAGGTCAAGGGCGCGTTCAGTCTGATCTTCATGGACGAGAACACCCTGTACGCCGCCCGCGACCCGCAAGGCATCCGCCCGCTCGTACTCGGCCGACTGGAGCGCGGCTGGGTGATCGCCAGCGAGACCGCCGCCCTCGACATCGTCGGCGCCTCGTTCATCCGCGAGATCGAGCCGGGTGAGCTGGTCGCGGTCGACGCCGAAGGGCTCCGCTCGACGCGGTTCGCCGAGGCGGATCCGAAGGGTTGCCTGTTCGAGTTCGTGTACCTCGCCCGCCCGGACACCCAGATCTCCGGTCAGCGGATCTACTCGACCCGCGTCGAGATCGGCCGCAAGCTGGCCAAGGAGCACCCGGCCGAGGCCGACCTCGTCATCGCCACCCCCGAGTCTGGTACGCCGGGCGCGATCGGGTACGCCGAGGCGTCGGGCATCCCGTACGGCTCCGGCCTGGTCAAGAACGCGTACGTCGGCCGCACGTTCATCCAGCCCAGCCAGACGATCCGCCAGCTCGGCATCCGGCTCAAGCTGAACCCGCTCCGCGAGGTGATCGAGGGCAAGCGCCTGGTCGTCGTCGACGACACGATCGTCCGCGGCAACACCCAGCGCGCGGTCATCCGGATGCTGCGCGAGGCCGGCGCCAAGGAGATCCACGTCCGGATCACCGCGCCGCCGGTGAAGTGGCCGTGCTTCTACGGCATCGACTTCGCCAGCCGCGCCGAGCTGATCGCCAACGGGCTGAACACCGAGGAGATCTGCCGTTCGCTCGGCGCCGACTCGCTCGGGTACATCAGCCTGGACGGCCTGGTCGAGGCGACCACGGTCCCGATGGACCGGCTCTGCCGGGCCTGCTTCGACGGCGTCTACCCGGTAGACCTGCCCGACCCGGAGCACCTCGGCAAACACCTGCTCGAGCTGCCGGTGGCCACCGATGCCGACGGGCTGGCCGCGGTCTCCGGCGGTGGCGGTGCCGCCGACGCGCTGAGCCGCCCGTAACCCAGTCCCCCCGGGAGGACGGCGTACGCCGGGATCCCGGAGTACGCCGTACCGAGGAGAAGAACGTGAGCGAAGGCGCGAGCTACGCGTCCGCCGGGGTCGACATCGAGGCCGGAGACCGGGCCGTCGAGCTGATGAAGGAATGGGTGGCGAAGGCGACCCGTCCCGAGGTGGTCGGCGGGCTCGGCGGGTTCGCCGGGCTGTTCGACGCGACCGCCCTGACGTCGTACCGGCGGCCGCTGCTGGCGACCTCGACCGACGGGATCGGGACCAAGGTCGCGATCGCGCAGAAGCTGGACAAGCACGACACGATCGGGTTCGACCTGGTCGGGATGGTCGTCGACGACCTGGTCGTGTGCGGCGCGGAGCCGCTGTTCATGACCGACTACATCTGCACCGGCAAGGTGGTCCCGGAGACGATCGCGCAGATCGTGAAGGGCATCGCCGAGGCGTGTGTCGAGGCCGGTACGGCGCTGGTCGGCGGAGAGACCGCGGAACACCCGGGCCTGCTGGAGGTCGACGAGTACGACGTGGCCGGCGCTGCGACCGGAGTCGTCGAGGCGGACGAGGTGCTCGGCGCGGACCGTGTGCGCGCAGGCGACGTCGTACTGGCGATGGCGTCGTCGGGACTGCACTCGAATGGTTACAGCCTGGTGCGGCACGTGTTCTTCGAGCGGGCCAAGTGGACGCTGGACCGGGAGGTGCCGGAGTTGGGCACCACGCTGGGTGAGGTGCTGCTGACCCCGACCCGCGTCTACGCGAAGCACTGCCTGGAGCTGATCCAGGAGCTGAACGACGGCGACGGTCGGCCGCTGCACGCGATGTCGCACATCACCGGCGGCGGCTTCGCCGCGAACCTGGCCCGAGTCATCCCGGACGAGCTGTCGGTCCGGATCGACCGCTCCACGTGGACGCCGGCGCCGATCTTCGGGCTGGTCGGGCTGCTCGGCGATGTGGCGCTGCCGGAGCTCGAGAAGACCCTGAACATGGGCGCGGGCATGGTCGCAGTACTCGACCCGTCAGCCGCCGACACGGCGATCCAGGCGCTGGCCGCCCGCGACATCCCGGCCTGGGTATGCGGTGAGGTCACCGCAGCTCCCGGCGGCACCGTCACGCTGGAAGGCGCGTACGCCAAGTAAGCCGACCGGCTGTGCATCCCAGCACCACCTGGAAGCAGCTCTGGAACGAGCTGTCCGACGCCTCGGGCAGCTACGACCGCTGATCCGCCACAGGTGGTGCTGGTGTGATGGAACTCGTCGGACGCACGGTGAACTGCTCAGGCACCCCGAAGGGCGCTGAGCAGCTCAGCCGGGCTGATGTTGCTTACCGACGGGGGTGGTAGTCGTCGGCGTCGTCTCCGTCGCCGTCGTTCTCGCCGTTCGCAGAACGGTCGCCACCCTGGTCACCGGACAGCTCACGCTTGAGCTGGTCCAAGTCGGTGTCCCAGGTGCGGTACTTCAGGTCGCGTGCGACCTTCGTCTGCTTGGCCTTTGCACGGCCGCGCCCCATAGCGTCGACCCCCTCGCACAAGTCAACCGGGTACGCTGCGTGGCGCCCACGGATCAGTCGTCAGTAATCGTGGTTCAAGGATACCCGGAGCGCGGGATCGACACACGCACCGCCCCCGGCCAGTGGTCCGATGACAGCATCGATGGGGTGGGCCGATCCCCTCAAACCGGCCCACCCCACCGCGTCTTTCGGTGTTACTTCACTTCGCGACGTGAGCTAGCCCACAGTCCGACGATGGTCGGCAGGACGATCCAGACCCCGACCGCGGTGAGCGTCTCCGCCCCCATCCCGTGCAGGTCGCGCTCCGCGATCCGGCCGAGTGCGCCGAAGACGTCCAGCCAGTTCGCGTTGTCCTTGAACAGCGCCGGCCCGGCCAGCGACCAGGCGGTCGGCGCGATGAAGTACGCCAGGATCGCGACCGCGGTCTGCGGGATCAGCGCACCGAAGGCGGCACCCATCACCACGTTCAGCGCGACGGTCAGATATGCCCCGGCGAGCTGTCCGCCCAGTCCGGCGTACGACGTCGTGTGGTCGGTGACTGCCCCGGCCAGCGCCGTGCTCGCCAGCGCCAGTACGACGACACCGGTCATCACGACCGCGCTCAGCACGACCGCCGACACGAACTTGGCCAGCTGGACCCGGACCCGGCGCGGCGACAGCGTGAACGTGGTCAGCGCGGTCCGCTGCGTCCACTCCGACGTCATCGCCATCACGCCGATCACCGGCAGCAGGAGCATCACTCCGGTGGACGCAGCGCCGAGGAAGCCGTCGACGCCGGCCGGTCCCTGCGCCAGGTGAGTGATCTGCCAGGTCAGCGCGGCCAGTGCGATCAGCAGGATCGCGGCGATCAGGACTCGGCCGCTCCGGGTGTTGACGGATTTGCGTAGTTCGATTGCAACTAGTTTCAGAAATGACTGGCCGCGAGCGGGCGGCAGCGCGGTCGCTACCTCGGCCCGGTGCTTGGCCGGTGCGACGGTCGGGACATCTTCGGTCACGGTGGTCATAGCGATGCTCCAGAAGTAGGTGTGATCAGGCAGCAGCGGCGACGGGCGTGGTGGTCAGCTGGAAGAACAGGTCCTCCAGGCCGGCGCCGTCGCTCTGGCGGAGTTCGATGAGGATCTGACCGGCAGCGGCGGCGGCGCGCCCGACCTGCTCGGCGGTGGCGTCGACGCGCAGCGAGCCGTCGTGCTGCGGCTCGAGGTTCAGTCCGGCCGCGGTCAGGGCCTCGTTCAGGCCGATCGGGTCGAGACCGCGGACCAGCGTGCCGGTCCCGGCGAGAAGCTCGTCCAGCGAACCGTTGGCGACGATCCGGCCGCCGCCGATGACGACCAGCCGGTCGACGGTTGCCTGGACCTCACCGAGCAGGTGGCTGGACAGGATGACCGTTCCGCCGCGGACGGCGAAGTCCTGCAGCAGTCCGCGCATCCAGCGGATGCCCTCCGGGTCCATCCCGTTGGCGGGCTCGTCGAGGATGAGTACGGCGGGGTCGCCGAGCAGCGCGGCGGCGATTCCGAGCCGCTGGCGCATACCGAGCGAGTACTGACCGACGCGGCGTTTCGCGGCGTGGCCGAGTCCGACCGCCTCGAGCATCTCGTCGGCGCGGGTCTTCGGCACACCGAGCAGACTGGCGTTCAGCAGCAGCGTCTCGCGGCCGGTCCGGCCCGGATGCTGCGCGGCCGCGTCCAGCATGACCCCGACGACCCGGCCCGGGTTCGGCAGGTCGGCGTACCGCTTGCCGGCGATGGTGGCGGTGCCGGAGGTCGGCGGCGTGAGGCCGGTGAGCATCCGCAGCGTGGTGGACTTGCCGGCGCCGTTCGGGCCGAGGAAGCCGGTGATGCTGCCCGGCTGAACGGTGAACGACACGTCCTGGACAGCCGTGGTGCTGCCGTAGCGCTTGGTCAGGTTCTCGACGGTGATCATGACAACGAGTCAACCGTCCGGGACCCCTGTCCCACATCGGACGAGCGGCTGCAACGACCCCCTACGAAAGTTGTCCGGAACAGCCCGGAACCCACCCGGAAGGGGGACGTCGTCGCGTCGACCGTCGAACTACAGTGACGGAATGCGACGGTTGCGCCGGTGGTACGCCTGGTGGGTCAGGCATGCCCCGCGGCTGCGCGACATCCTGTACGTCGGCTTCAGCCTGCTGACCATCGTCGCGCAGGCCGCGTCCGGCGGCGGCTGGTCCGCCAAGGACTGGTACGTGCTCGGCGCCGGCGTGGTCGCCTCGGTCGCTCTGATCTGGCGGCGGCGGTTCCCGGTCACGGTCACCGCGATCTCCGTCGTCGCGATGCTGACCGCGGGCATCTTCGTCCCGATGGGACTCGCCCTGCTGACGCTGTCGATCCGCCGCCGCGACCTCGCCCTCGCCTTCCTCAGCCTGGCCGCGTACGGCGCCTATGTCTTACATACCGTCAGTAGCGGTGGCGCGGCCTGGGTAACGCTGTTCACGGCACCGTTCCTGGTCGGGACCTGGGTCGCGATCGGCGCCTACATCGGCGCCCGCCGAGACCTGATGGCATCACTGCGGGACCGCGCCGAGCGGGCCGAGGCCGAGCGCGAACTGCGCAGCGAGCAGGCCCGCTTGGGCGAGCGGGCCCGGATCGCCCAGGAGATGCACGACGTCCTCGCGCACAAGGTCTCGCTGATCGCCCTGCACGCCGGCGGCCTCGAGGTGAACCCGGCGGTCGGCGCGGACAAGGTCGAGGGTTCGGCCCGGCTGATCCGCGAGACCGCACGGCAGGCGATGGAGGACCTCCGCGAAGTTCTCGGCGTACTGCGGACTGACGTCAGCGTGGCCGGAGCCGATCTGGCGCCGGTGCCGCAAGCTGCGGACCTGGAGCGACTGATCGAGGCGTCCCGGGACGCGGGCGTGACTGTGGGCTATGAACTCGAACTTCCGAACGACGTACCGGACTCGGTCGGGCGGACCGTGTATCGGCTGGTCCAGGAGTCGTTGACGAATGTGCACAAACACGCACGCGCTGCTGCGACCGAAGTACAGGTCCATGGCGCTCGGGGAGAAGGCGTGACGGTCAGGGTGACGAACGTACGACCAGTGGCTGCTGATTCACTGCTGCCTGGTGCCGGTGCGGGCCTGGTTGGGCTCCGTGAGCGAGTGCAGCTGGTAGGCGGCCGGCTGACCACCGGGCCGACGACAGAAGGCGGCTGGCGGGTCGAAGCCTGGCTGCCGTGGGACGACCATCGGCAGGACGCCGAGCCAGTGTTCGTAGATACGGTGTTGGATCGCAAGGATGGGGAACGATGACGCGGCTGCTGATCGTGGACGACGAGGCGCTGGTGCGGGCCGGGCTGAAGATGATCCTCGAGTCCGACGACGAGCTCGAGGTGGTCGCCGAGGCCGAGGACGGCGCGGATGCCGCGACGATGGTCAAGGAGCACCGGCCGGACGTCGTACTGATGGACATCCGGATGCCGCGGCTGGACGGGCTGGCTGCGACCCGGGAGGTGCAGGCCCTGCCGGATCCGCCGAAGATCGTCGTACTGACGACGTTCGACCTGGACGACTACGTGTTCCGCGCGCTGCAGGCGGGCGCCAGCGGGTTCCTGCTCAAGGACACGCCGCCGCGCGAACTGGTGCAGGCGATCAAGGTGGTGGCGGCCGGGGACGCGATGCTGTCGCCGGCCGTGACCCGGCGGTTGATCGGCCACTTCGCCGGAGACCCCCGCACGGACCGGCGGCGGGCGGCGCGGGAGCGGATCAGCAAGCTCACCGAGCGGGAGCGCGAGGTGCTGGTCGAGGTCGGCCGCGGCCTGCAGAACGCCGACATCGGCCGGAAGCTCTTCATGAGCGAAGCCACCGTGAAGGCACACGTGTCCCGCGCCCTCGTGAAGCTCGATGCCACCAACCGCGTCCAAGTCGCGATCCTGGCCTACGAAGCCGGACTCCTCGACGGCTAAAAGAAGCCGGCCCGCGCCGTCGGAGGGGTGGGTCGACGGCCCGGGCCGGTTTCGGTGGTCAGCGTGCCTGGGGGGATAGGACGCTGACGACCGGTCGGCACCCAATGGGGGGAAGGGCGCCGACCGGTGAGGACTCAGATGTGGCCGAAGGCCACGCTGCTGGTCCAGATCTTCGCCTTGGCGACCGGGCGGCCCGGCTTCGAGGCGTGCCACAGCATGTTGCCACCGGCGTAGATGCCGACGTGGTACACGCCGCCACCACCGTTGCGGAAGAACACGAGGTCACCGGGCTTGGCGGCCTTGCGGCTGATGTGCTTGGTCGCGCTGTACTGCTGGCGCGCCGTGCGGGGCAGCTTGTGGCCGGCCTTCTTGTACACGAAGCCGGTGTAGCCGGAGCAGTCGAAGCCGCGGGTGGTCGTGCCGCCGTAGCGGTACGGCGTGCCCTTGAGCTTGGCCGCCTCCCGGAGCACCTTGGCCCGGAACGTGGTCGTGCCGCTGCTGGCGCCGTACTTGCCGTAGAGCACCTTGTGCTTCGCGGCCCAGGTCAGGCGACCCCAGGTGTTCTTGTCCATGTAGCCGGTGGACTTCAGGCCCCACGACGTCTGGAACTTCTTCAGCACCCGGACGGTGCTGTTACCGAAGTAGCCGTCCGGCCCCAGGTGCAGGGCGCGCTGGACGTACTTCACGGTCGGGCCGGAGTCGCGGAACCGGAGCAACGGCCGGCTCGGAACGCTCATGTGGCCGCGCTGCGCAGCCGCGGTCATGGTGGCCGCGGAGGCGGTCGCCGGAGTGGTGCTCAGGCTGAGAGCGGCTCCACCACCGACAGCGAGACCCACCGAGAGAACGGCGGCTGCTGCGCGGGGTGCGGCTGGCTTGCTGGTCCTGCGGTGCTTCGCCAGGGTCCGGCCGGTAGGCCGGTCGGTACTGGCTTCAGCGTGGCTGACGGCGCGCGTAAGCGACGTCCGTCGGGCAGTGACGGGCATGGTTGTCTCCCGACGCCTGTGAAGTTAGCTGTCGGGTTCGGGCTGGGATTCATAGCCCGGTCCGCTCCCGCGGACTTCACCCCAGGGTCTCGGCCACTCACGGTCGAGACCCAACTTCATGGGTCCCCCACCCCTGCCATGTGTTTCGAGGGGAGCACATGGGCCCTGGCAGGGCTCGGCGTTGACCCGTGTGCAGTTCGTGTTGTTTACCGAACCGCCGACGACTGTATAACAGAACGATCACGACGCAAACCCTCAGATCGACAAAGTCCCTCCCGAATGGCTGTGAGAGGGCTTCTGACGGGTCAACAGGTCCAGGTGAACACCAGGTGTCCTGAGCGCGGCTGAGCGGGGCGCAGGCGGGAAATGGCGGCTCGGGTGTGACCCCAATCACATTTCGTGGTGGCTATCTGTGACAACGGGCACAGAGGGTGGTCAGGGTGCCCTAAAGTCCTTGTGGATTCAGCTATTTCCGAGCAGCTCGCGGAACCGCTCCAGGCCCACGTTCCCGCCTGAAAGCACCACTCCGACGCGCTCCGGCAGCCCGTGGATCCGTCCGGCCAGCAACGCGGCCAGCGCGCTCGCCCCGCTCGGCTCCAGCACGATCTTCAGCCGCTCGAACGCGAACGCCATCGCGGCCACGATCTCCTCGTCGCTGACCAGCTCGAACGACTCGACCAGCCGCCGGTTCACAGCGAACGTCAGCTCGCCCGGTATCGAGATCGCCTGCCCGTCCGCGATCGTCCGCGGTACGGCGATCTCCACCCGCTCGCCCGCCACCAATGAGCGGGCGTGGTCGTCGCCGGCCGCCGGCTCGACCCCGATCATCCGGATCCCCGGACACATCAGCGTCGCCGCGGTCGCGCAGCCGGCCATCAGCCCACCTCCGCCGACCGGGACCAGCATCGCGCCGAGGTGCCCGACCTGCTCGAGCATCTCGAGCGCGACCGTCCCCTGCCCCGCCATCACGTCGTAGTGGTCGTACGGCGGGATCAGCGTCCGCCCGCGCTCTTTCGCCAACTCCTGGGCCAGCGCGGTCCGGTCCTGCGTGTACCGGTCGTACGTCACCACCTCGGCGCCGTACCCGCGGGTCGCGGCCAGCTTGGTCGGCGGCGCGTCCTCCGGCATCAAGATGACCGCGCTCGTCCCGGCGAGCCGCGCCGCGAGTGCGACGGCCTGCGCATGGTTGCCCGAGGAGTACGCCGCGACGCCGGACCGGAGCTGGTCCGGTGTCAGCAGGCTGATCGCGTTGTACGCGCCGCGGAACTTGAACGCGCCGATCCGCTGGAAGTTCTCCGCCTTGAGGAACACCTCGGCGCCGACCCGCTCATTCAGGGTCCGCGACGTGAGTACCGGCGTACGGTGCGCGACCCCGGCGAGGCGATCCGCCGCGGCCTGGACATCGGAGAGACTTAGCTCGGCCATGAGGTGACGTTATTACCGATGTCAAGATCGGTTGGCCGGCTCCGTACTGATGGACGAGAGGCACCCGATCGGGGGCCGTGGCTGAAGGAGACACCGTGAAGTACCTACTGGTCCTGAACATCAACCCCGACGTGCTGTCCGCGCTGACCGAGCAGGAGCAGCAGGCCATTTTCGACGGGCACCAGAAGTTCCTGACGACGACGAAGGAGTCGGGCGAGTTCCACAGCACGGTGGCGCTGGCCGAGCCGGCCAAGTCCGCCGTGGTCCGGGTCCGCAACGGGCTGCCGGCCGTGACGGACGGGCCGTTCGTCGAGTCGAAGGAGTTCCTCGGCGGGTTCTACCTGATCGAGGTCGCCGGGCCGGAGCGCGCGTACGAGCTGGCCGCGATGATCCCGGACGCCGGCATCGAGGGACTCGGCGTCGAGGTCCGGCCGGTCGCGTTCGAGGACGGTCTCTGAGCGTCTGGGTTGCTGACAGCTCAAAGGGGGTTTCTCCGCCGGATGGTGGAGAAACCCCCTTGTTTTCTTGAGGTTTCAGTCGGTCTGGTCGTCGACCTTCGCGTCCGCTGCGTTCTTCTTGATCGACTCGATGCCGTTCTCAGCTGCGGCCTTCGTCTTGTAGCTCTCGCTGCTGGTCGCGATGATCTCGCCGTTGCCGGCCTTCAAGCGGAACCGGAACTCGCCCGACTTGTCCTTGTACAGCTCGAACTTCCCCGCCATCGAAATACCTCCATAGAGAGTGGTATCGCTCCGTTTCGGAGCGTAGCCCTCTCGGGCCGACGACGCAGTGCGCACACGCGGACCGCCATGCATGCACAACCCGCTCAGATGCGGCTCAGGTAGTCGTGATTCGGGGGTTCTGCGTGCGTGGCGGTCCGCTTCAGTCGAGCACGCCGCGGATGCCGGCGACCACGAGGTTGATGCCGATGTCGTAGTACCGGTCGCGCGACGCCGGGCAGATCAGCGTGTCCGCGGCGGAGGTGATCAGCGGGTACCGAGCGGGCGACAGTGCGCCCAGCGACGCCCGCTTCATCCGGAGCGAGGCCTCGCGGGCCTCGGGGTCGCTCACTTCGCGGGCGACCGGATCGGTCATCACCAGCGAGATCAGCGAGCAGATCGCCTGCCGGCCGACCTCAGCCGCGTCGTCCACGTCGAACCCGCCCTCGACCAGGAGCTCCATCGCCCGCTCGGCGAGCGCCAGCCCGGGCTCGGCGACCAGGATCCGGGTCAGTGTCAGGTCCGCCAGCCGCGGGTGACCTCGAAGCGCCGTCACGAACGCGGTCAGCAGCGCCTGCAGTTGCTTGTCCCACGGCTCGTCGCTCGGCTCCGGGAGTACGACGTCCGACAGCAAGCGGTCGCCGAGCGCGGCCAGCAGATCGTCCTTGTCCTTGAAGTGCCGGTACAGCGCCATCGGCGTGACGGCGTGCTGCCCGGCGAGCTTCCGGAACGAGACCGCGGCCGGTCCTTCGTCGTCGGCGATGGCCAGTGCGCTGTCGACGACCTTCTCCGGATCGAGGCGGCGGGAGGTCTCTTTGGTGATCACGTTGACAAGTTTACACCGTAGACCTAGTGTCTACTCCGTAAGCTTACGGCGTATACATACAGCGTAAACTCTCAGCGAGTGAGGTACGGCAATGCGACGCAGTCCTTGGGCCACCCTGGCGGTGCTAGCCCTGGCGCAGTTCATCGTGGTGCTCGACGTGACGATCGTGAACGTCGCGCTGCCCCACATCCAGGCGGATCTGCACTTCTCCGCCGACTCCCTGCAATGGGTCATCAACGCGTACACGCTGCTCTTCGGCGGCTTCCTCCTGCTCGGCGGGCGGATGGCCGACCTGCTCGGGCCGCGCCGGGTGTTCACCGCGGGCCTGCTGCTGTTCGGCGTCACCTCCCTGATCGCGGGGTTGTCCAATTCACCTGAGTTCCTGATCGCAGCGCGGGCCGTCCAGGGTCTCGGCGGCGCGCTGCTCTCGCCGGCCGCGCTGGCGATCCTGACGATGACGTTCGCGCACGGGCGGGAGCGCAACATCGCGATGGGCGTTTGGGGTGGGCTCGCCGGTCTCGGCGGGACGCTCGGCGTGGTCGCGGGCGGCGTACTCGTCGATTCGCTCAGCTGGCAATGGGTCTTCTTCGTCAACGTGCCGATCGTGCTCGCACTGGTCGCGCTGATCCCCGTGTTCGTCCGCGACGTGCGGCATTCGACTGGTCGCCGTACCTTCGACACCCTCGGGGCCGTGCTCGGCACGGGCGGGTTGCTGTCGGTGGTGTACGGCGTGGTGCGGTCGGAGCCGGCGGGTTGGGGTTCGTTCGAGGTTGTCGGCGTACTGACTGCTGGTGTGCTCATGCTGGCGGCGTTCGTGTTCGTGGAGTCGCGGTCGGCCGCGCCGCTGGTGCCGCTGCGGCTGTTCCGGTCGCGGGCGTTGAGTGTGTCTGGCGCGACGCTGGCGCTGAACGGTGCAGGGTTCCTGTCGATGTTCTTCCTAACTGCTATCTACTTGCAGCAGGTGCGTGGGGACAGTGCGCTTGATGCCGGCATCCACTTCCTGCCGATGGGCGGCGCGGCGATCGTCGGCGCGGTTCTCGCGTCGCAGCTGGTGCAGCGGGTCGGTACGCGTACGGTCCAGCTGGCGGGCGCAGTACTGAGTCTCATCGGACTTCTCCTGCTGTCACAGGCCGATGCGGCCGGCAGCTACACCTCCCAGCTCCTGCCCGGTCTGATCATCTTCGGCTTCGGCATCATCGGCGTCGGCGTACCCGGTCAGATCAGCGCAGTCTCCGAGGTTCGTCCCGCCGAGGCCGGCGCAGCGTCCGGCGTCGTCAACGCGATGTACCAGGTCGGCGGCGCACTGGGTCTGGCGATCGTCACCACGCTCTCCATCACCCACACCACCAACGAACTGACCCACGGCGCCACCCAACTCCAGGCCCTCCAGTCCGGCTACGAACGAGGCCTCCTGGCAGCCGCCGCCTTCGCCGTCGCCAACGTCTTCCTCACCCTGGCAGCCCCCCAACTCCAGCCCACGTCGGAGCAACTAACCGAAGCCACCGCCGCAGCCTAAGTTGCCTCAAGCAACGTCCGGCCGGCTTAGGGTGCTTGCCATGCGCCCCTTGACCTGGCCGGACTGCCGCAACGTGCGGGACCTCGGAGGACTAGCTGGTTACTTGCAGACAGGTCGCCTGATTCGCAGCGACAATCTCGACCAACTCACCCCCGCCGGCATCGCTGCTGTAGAGGCCGCTCACATCAGCCGGTTCGTGGATCTACGAAGCGCCTGGGAGTGTGAGACGTTTCCATCGCCGTACGTCGCTGACACGCGGTTGCGGAACCTTCCACTCTGGGATCCGGCTGACCCGGACGTTTCGGCGCTGGGGTTGTTCGAGCAGTACCGGATTCTTGTCGACGACTACCGCGAACGGGTTGCGTCCGCCGTCGTGGCGATTGCGGATGCGCCCACCGGGTGTGTGGTGGTGAGTTGTCACGCGGGCAAGGATCGGACCGGGGTTGTGGTTGCGCTGACGCTTGACCTGGTCGGCGTACCTCGGGAGTTGGTTGCCTCTGACTACGCGGCCTCGGGAGAGTCGGCGGAGACCATTCTTCGGTTGCTGGCTCACGTTGACGAGAGGTACGGCGGAACGGCGGCGTACCTGGTGGAAGCCGGGGCTACCACTGATCAACTGGACGCGTTGGTGGGGCGGCTGACCGGGTGAGTCCCGGGGCGATCCCCGATGTCTGTGGTGTCCGTTCGCCGGGAGGGTTGGGGGCTCGGACGGACTTGAGGAGATCGGGATGTTGGGTCAGGGATTGGTTGCGTTGATGTCGGCCGCGGTGGCGACTGTGGTGCCGGGGGTGGCGAGTGGTTCGCCTGGGGGATTGCAGACCGGGCTCGATGGGGTGGCGGCGATTGGGACCGTGGCCGAGGTGCGGAACGGTGGGGACGTTTGGCGGGGGACCAGCGGGACCGCGGTACTGGGGACCGACCAGAAAGTCCCAGTCACCGGGCGATTCCGGGCCGGGAGTATCACGAAGACGTTTGTTGCCACTGTCGTACTGCAACTAGTTGCCGAAGGACGCATCCGGCTCGACGACTCGGTTGAGCACTGGTTGCCGGGCGTCGTACCGAACGGCGAGAACATCACGGTGCGCGAATTGCTCAACCACACCAGCGGTTTGTACGACTACAAGGACACCCTGCCGCTGCCGCCGAGCGAGGAGTTCTACGCGAACCGGTACCGGACCTGGACCGCGGCCGAGCAGATCAAGCAAGCGCTCGCCAACCCACCGGTCTTCGACAAGCCGGGTTCGCAGTACGACTACTCGAACACCAACTACCTTCTGATCGGCGAGATCATCCAGAAGGCGACCGGCCGGACGTACTCCGAGGAGATCGAACGCCGGCTGATCCGTCCGCTGAAATTGAGCGGTACGACGATGCCCGGTACGTCGCCGTGGATCCGCGGACCGCACCTGCATGGTTACGTACCCAAGGACGGCGGGCTGATCGACTTCACCGAGATGAACCCGACCCTGTTCGGCGCCGGCGGCGACATGATCTCCACAACCCACGACCTCAACCGCTTCTTCGCAGCCCTGCTCGGCGGGCACCTGCTCCCGCCCCGACTCCTCGCCGCAATGAAGGAGGCCGGCACCAAGGACGGCACCTACGGCCTGGGTTTGTCGTGGCACACCACCGCCTGCGGGGTTCGTGTGTACGGCAACGACGGCGACGCGCTCGCCTACCAGGCCTACTCGTTCTCGACGGCCGACACCCGTCGCCAGGTGACGATTGCCGTGACCCCGGACTTCCAGACCAACCCGGACAAGTCCGTCGACGCATTCATCGACGAGGCGATCTGCTCCTGACCTGTTCAGGCCAGCGAATGTGAGATTGTCCGGCAATCGGTTTGGCCGACGGGCGAAACGGCGACACTGGGATGGATGCACACGCTGTCGCCGACCGAGGGGACCCGGGACCTTGGAACTCGCCACGCTCGGAACCGACGACTGGTACATCGCCCGGGAGGTCCGCCTCCGGGCGCTCAAGGATTCCCCGTCGGCGTACATCTCGGAGTACGAGGACGAGGTGGGAGTCGGCGAGGAGGGGTGGCGGGAGCGGTTCACCCGGATGCAGTGGATCGTCGCCCGCCATCAGGCCCGGGTGATCGGGTTGGCGAGTTCGGTCCGGGTCGACAGCCGGCCGCCGTACGAGCGTCACATCGAATCGGTCTGGGTCGATCCGCGGCACCGCCGTACCGGAGTACTGCGGGCAATCTTCGGGCATCTGAGCGTCGTCGAGCCCGGGATCACCGAGTGGCGGGTCTGGGTGCTGGACACGAACGCGGTCGCACAGCGGGTGTACGACCGCCTCGGATTCAGCCCGACCGGTGAATGGCAACCGCTAGCCGACGGCTCCGGTCGCCTGGAGATTCGGCTGCGGTTCGACGCGCCGCCGCGATCCGGCTGACACGCCGTACCCACAGGAGGCCCACGTCTGCAGGCCGAGCTCGGCCAATGCGTCGCGGTCAGAGAGCTCTGACGTGTAGCGCCACAGCACCTGCTCCCACCGCAGCTCGTCCTCCTGCCACTTCTCGATGAAGTCCACGCATAACTCCGGCCTGATGCTCGAGGCGCGCGTCTTCGCGGTCAGCAAGGATTCGTGCGCGTCCAGCATCTTCAGGTAGTCGACCGGGTTCGCCGACGGTTGGGCGTGGGACAGCTCAGCGATCGTCTCTTCGATCGTGTCCAGCCGGATCTCAGTGAACTCTCGCCACAGACTCTCGCGCGTCGCGGCTGCCAACTGCTCTTTGAAGGTCCAGTCAGGCGTGCTCTCGAAGAGTGCGTACAGGCCCTCGGCCAGCAGATCGCCGAACTCCTCGCGATCCGCGCGTCCTGGATCCGCGAACGGCGCATATTTCTCTTGCCGGACCTCACCGATTCTTGGCAAAGACCGCTCGGCTGCGTGCCGCGCGAAGAAGAACCAGTCCTCGTTGTAGATATCGGCGAAGAAAGACAATCCAGGGTGTTGCAGGTTGACGCCGAGAGCGGCGCCGCTGACGAACACGTCCTGCTTGAATCCGGCCAGCCGCCGCGCGTGGCAGACCACCGAGTTGTCCGGGAAGTATCGGCTCACCATCGAGGCGACCGGGTGCCGGTCGAGAGTGCCGGACAGGCGCTCGACGTCCCAGGCCTTGAACTGGCTGATGTCGTCGTCGACGAACAGGATCTTGTTCCAGCCGCGCATCCGACCGAGCAGCAGGCCGATGTTCCGCTTCGCGCTGAGGTCACTCGAGCGGCAGGCAGAGGCCATCTTGAACTCCGGGCCGGAGGTCAGTGGGGTCTCGTACGGAAGTCGGTAGTTGTCGGGCACCTCGACGACGAGTGCTCTGGCTCCGAACGTCCGCTCCACCCGGCGTACGACCTGCCCGACCTGTGCCTGCCGGCTGCACAGCACGACGAGCGGCACGGACAGGGTGGCGGACAGAGTGATGACGTCTTGCAAGGCCGATGCCGGGCGCGCGGCAGGGACGACGATCGCGTCCAGCCGGCTGCGCGCTGCCGGAGCCGTGGCGGCGGGGACGTCGCGCAGCAGCGACGCGTGAGATTGGCCGTGCGTGAGCTGACGGCTCATTCGTCCTCCTCCTCGGGGGACCACTCGTAGAGGCGGTTCTCCGGGATTTCCAGGTCAGGGGTGATGGCCTCGCCGTTGATCACTGGCACGCGCAGCAGCAGACCGAAAATTCCGCCCGGGAACCTGTTGGCCAGATAGGCCTCGTTGCGTTCGCGAACTGCATCGTCGGTGAGCGTGCGCACTGAGCCCAGGACACCGCGGCTGTAGACGCCATTGCAGATGGTGATCGTCCGGCTGTGGTTGAACGGGTTGCGCAGCCGGGCGAGGAGAGCGACATCCTCGACCAGCTCCCGCGGAGTCTCGCCTTTCCAGGCATCCTGGGCCTGGACCGCCTCGAGCTCCGCCTTCGACGGTGCATCCGGGTCGGCGTCCTTGAGCTCTTCCCACAGCGGCCGGTACTCGCGGCCGTCGCGTGATCGGAAGATCTCGCCGTCGGCCAGGTCTGCGACGGGCATCTGCCGGATCGGCAGTTGGTCGAGTACTCGCATCAGGCGGCTGGTGACCGTGTTCCAGGCGATGCCGCCGAGCAAGAGGAGGTGGCCGGACAGGTGGTCCGAGTTCACCTCGGATGGCAGTCGGTGCCGCGTGCGGAGCTCCGGGTTGGAGGCGCGCACATGGCCCCACATCTCGATCAATGCGTCGAGGTCGGCGTACTTGTACAACCGCGTGTAGTTCGGATTGTCCTCTTCGGCGAGCGGAGAACGCCCCTCCTCGGGGGCTTCCGGGCAGATCAGCGTGATCGGCCCGGACTCGAAGTCGAAGGTGTACGACCCGCTGACGGGTGACGGATCGGCTTGATGACGAACTGAGTCCCGCAGCGCGACCAGCTCACGCTGGAGAGTGCTGAAGCGCTCCCGCTCTGCCGCGGTCAGGTCCTGCTCACGTGGCAGCCGCGTCGTGCCTGCTGGTACGACGGACTTCGCGAAGAGCAGCGAGTACGATCGCAGCCGCTCTTCCGGCGGAAGCTTCGGATTGGTCTGTGACTCCCACGAGCTGATCGTCGCCACGGCGACCCGGACGTCGGAACTGAGCGCATGCGACAGATCCTTCTGGGTCAGTCGCTGCGACTCCCGGAGATCACGAAGCCTCCTGGCGAGTCGTACGGCCTCTGGTGAGGGGGCCACGGTCCACTCCCGAAATCTGCTCAGCCAACTACGGGTGTCACGGATCCGGATGATCCATGCCCGCTCTACTCGACTCCACTTGACTACACATCTGCGCTTCGGACCGAAGATCTTCCGGATCCCCTGCGGGCTCAGATTTGTCGACTCCCTGCGTTTTCCCGATCACGATCCGTGCTCAGTTAACCGCAGTACACCTGCGCTCTACCGTAGTACCGAACTCTGCCTGAATCCAACTGAACCCGCATAATACGCCCGAAATAGGTCCGATCCCGGGTCTGTCTCACCGGCTAGCCCAGATAATCCAGTGACGTCAGTGGTCTTACCCGCGAAGATGGCGCCGTGGATGAGGTCGAGGTCGTCGTCGCCCATAGCGAACGTGCGACGCTCCGTGTCGGTGACGTGTTCCTGAAGATCGACGCCGATCAGACGAATATCGACGTCGAGGTTGAGGCGATGGGTCTGGCGCCGATCCCGACACCGGAGATCCTGTGGCGCAAGCCGCCGGTGCTTGCGCTCGCGGCCGTCCGGGGAACCGCACTCGGCCGTCTCGGCGAGCCGTCGCCCGCCTCACCGAAAGCGTGGGCCGCGGCCGGTGCGGCCATCCGGATGCTGCACGACGCACCGCTGCCGCCATGGCCAGGCCCGAGCCTCGACGAGATCACTCCGAAGCTCGACAGTGAATGCGACTGGCTGATCACGAGCGGGACCCTTCCCGCCGACCTGGTCACGCGCAACCGCGAGGTTGCCGAGGCCGCGCTCCGACCGTGGAAGCCGGTGTTCGCACATGGAGACCTGCAGATCACCCATGTCTTTGTCGGCGACGATGACGAGGTCACCGGCGTGATCGACTGGTCTGAGGCGAGCCGCGGCGATGCTCTGTATGACCTCGCCAGCCTGACGCTCGGCCACGAGGAGAACCTCGCCTACCTCCTTGCCGGCTACGGCACCGACGTCGACCTCAACGTGATCCGCGGCTGGTGGTCGCTCCGAAGCCTTCGTGCCTCCCGATGGCTCGTCGAACACGGCTTCGACCCCAACTCTCCAGGCTGCGAATTCGACGTACTGCGAGCTCGCATGTAGCTCTGCTTAGGTTGTGAGGGCTTCGCGCGACGCGCGGAGTACTCCGACGACGGCGCCGATGAGCCACAGTGCGAAGGCGATGGACGCCATGCCTCCGCTCCAGAAGCCGGACAGGCACAACACGACGACGGCGTACGACACCCAGACGGCCCACCTCGGCAGGGCACGTGCCTGCTGGGCGATCCGCGTCGTGACGGCGACGATCACGCCGCCGCCGATCAGCCCGGTGAGTGCGAGGACCTGCCCCGCCATGCCGAGCGCGCGGGTGGTGTTCGGATCGGGGGTGAATTCGTCCGACCACGCCGCGAACGCGCTGCCCACATCCAGCGAGACGCCGGTGATCATCAGCCCGCCCAACAGCGCCGCGGCCGGCACGATCGCGTGCGCGAGCGGGTCCCCGCCGGACAGCCGGTCCAGCACTCGTCGCAAACCGGTGGCGAACCAGAGCAGGAGCGCGACGCCCGCAGCGAGCACGGGTACTCCGATGCCGGCTGCGGCCTGGCGTCCGTCGTCGTTGAGCCTCTTGAGGATGTCCGTGTCCGACATGCTCGCGTCGTCGACGCCGACCAGATAGCACAGCGCGACCGCGGCGACGAGCAGGACGATCGAAGCGGCGCCTGCCCACGCTGCGCGCTGAAGAGCTTGTGACTCGTTCATGCCGCCTCCCCCTCTCACGGCCGCCAGTCCGAGTGTGCGACTGCACCGAACCACCAGCAAGGGCGAGCTATCAGGGCGTCGTTAGGAAGGGGTTGTCGGCGTTGACCTTCGCGACGACCGGGGCGAGGCCGGTGACGAGTTCGTCGACCTCGTGCGGCTCGAGGCAGGTGTACGCCGGGGCGGCCAGCGTGTCGGTGAGCTCCTCGATCTCGGTCCTGAGCTTCCGGCCCGCGGGCGTGAACGCGTCGGCGTCGTCGACCAGGCCGCGGCGCCGCAAACCGTCGATGACAGTGGTGAGTTGGTCGTCGGTGAGCGGGTCGAGCCGGCCGAACTCTCGCGGCTTCATGTCCGAGTAGAGCGCCTGCAGCACGTGCGACTCCTGCCCGTTGATGCCGGCGGCCACCAGTGCGGCCGTGTGCCCGTCACCACGGTGTTCGCGGAGCAGCGTGGCCGAGTGCCAGAGGCGAGCAAGCGGCTCTTCCGGTACGGGCAGTGAGCGGAGTCCGGCGTACAGCATCCTGCCCTCCATCGGGGCGCTGAACGCGGCCTTCGTGAAGAGCTCGGCGGACCGCGCGATCACGGGGCTGTCGGCCAGGTCGCCCAGGATCCGGCGGAGCGCGGCGACACAGCCGCGCTGTCGGGCGGCAAGGACAGCCTCTGGCGTGGCGACCTCCCAGACGCTGGGGATCTGCGCGGCGACCTCGCCTGGCGCGAAGTTGTAGAACAGTGCGTCCACGACCTCCGCCGGCACCCGCCCGAGCGGCGCCGACCGGGAGGCGAAGTACAACGGCCAGTAACTCTCGTACCCGAGCGCCTGCAGTTCCACATCCGGCTCATCAGCCATGTAGGCGACCTCATGAATAGGTACGAACAGCTCCTTGAGTCGCCGCGCCACGCTTTCCATCAGATTTTCTCCAAGTCCTCAAACCAGCCCGTCACCGGTCTCTCACCCTGTCTACGAACCACCCGTACCCCTTCCGACACTTGGCTGAGAAGTTTCCCCCGGGTCCTCCCAGAGCCTCGCAACCTGCTCTGCCTGGTTGTGTACGTCGAGCCCGTCCACTTGGATCCGGTGGTCAGCGGCCGGGGGATTGGCTGTGTCGGCTTCGTGAAGCATTCGGAACTCATCGTCAGTCAGCCAGACTTTGCGAGATGCCGCACGCCGCATCGCCTCCGGAAACTCGACCGTCATATGCACAATCACGCACCCAGGCAGCTCCCGTCGATACAAGGCGCAGGTCTCTGGCGTCAGCACATCAGCAACGACAACCTCGATGCCCACAGCCACAAAATTCCGAGCCAGACTGCATGCATTCACCACGCCAAGCCTTCGCTGCTCGCGCCCTTCCTCACCCACCCACGGCGCGACAGCCCCCGCAACGACCAACTGCCGCACATCATCCACATCAACAAACGCGCAGCGAGCCCGCCCCTCCGCAAGAGCAAGCCCCGTCACACTCTTCCCCACCGCAGGCCCACCCGTAAGAACCAACGGTGGACGCATCACAGCCGACCGCACCATCCCGGTATCGCTTCCTCGCCCGCCACGAACTCGTCCGCTCGACCCTCACGGGTCGCTTGCAGCGCCTCTTCGAAGCCTGGACCTGCGTAGGCAACTGCCCGCAGACGCCAGACGTGCAAGACGTCCCCCAGTTGCTGAAAACGCCAGACTTCGTGGGCCGCGTCGAGCGCACCGTGGTACTCGCCCAGAAACTGCTCATGCCACTTCACCGGCAAAAGGTGAAGGATCTCGCTCGGATCAATACTGTGCACGCCATCACCCGACGTATATTGCGGGTGGTTGGTCACTTGGCGCTCTCCCAGAGGACGACGCGGTTCCCGACTGGATCGGCAAACCTTGAGTGGCGAGGCATGTTCTCGCCGTCCGTTGGTGCGTAGTGCTCGGTCGCTCCAGCCGCCAGGGCTCGTTGATGAGCTTCGTCGAGTCCGACGACCCCAAGTCCGAACGCCGACTTATGCCCGTACTGCGGTTCATCCGCCGACCGCACCCTGATGTTGAGGAAGCCGATCGCGTCCCCCTCGCCCAGAACCACCTGCCGACTCCCGCTACCCCAATCCTCCAACTGAACCCCGAGAACCTCGCCCCAGAAGCCACATGCGCTCTCCAGCGCGTCATCGGAGTCGACCCCGATGTTCACCGCAGCCAGCCCAAACTCAGTAGCCGACTTCATTTGCATGGGCTTCCCTTCCAAGTCCCGTGCCAGTTGATCCAACACCGCCTCAACCCGCTCGCTCCGTTCGCGGAGCGCAGACCGATGCCGCGCGAGAACCGCACGAGCATCAGACACGTCACCGTCGAGCATCCTGGCGATATCTTCCGTCGACACTTCCGCCTGCCGCAGAAGGCGGACTCGCCGCGCAATGTCGACCTGCACAGACCTATAGCGCCTGTACCCCGTCCTCGCATCGACCGTGGCCGGCCGCAACAAACCAATCTCGTCGTAGTGCCGAAGCGTCGAAACCGACAACCCCGTCAACATCGAAAAGGTCCCGATAGTCACCAGCTCATCCACCACCCCGACATCATCAAGCCTCACCCAACCAGAGAGTCAACTACCTCACTCAACAGCTTGCTACTCGGTAGCCGCCGTGATCACACACGCTTCGTGTGAGGTCGCCGGCGTCGACCGTCGAAGCGGGATAAGCGCGCAGAGGCGGCGACGAGCCGGAGGAGGTGAGGAGCGGAGTGACGAAGGTAGCTGCCGCAGAGTGGGCGTGGGAAAGAAGATCTCACCGGCAAGGGGAGAGGGCGGTGGTGGTCATGGGCGCTCTCGAACCGCCGACCTTCCGCGTTTCAGCTCGGCAGCGGTCGCCTTGTTATGCCGCTTCTGCGTTCCACCTGACGCGCATATGACGGCTGACTGCGGCCGACGTCCCTGCCCGTTGCGGTAGGGCTGCACCGATGGGCAAGCAACTCAGAGGTCCGAGCCTGAATCTTCGATAGCGCGTGGGGGGCTCTGCGGGAGATCGGGCGGCCGTCCGGGAGATGTTGCGGTGATGGTCGCGCTGGTGCTCGGTTGGCGCGCGAGCCGGCGACTCACGACACCGCAGCAAACCGGAGCAGCGCGCGGATACCGTTCGTCCCTTTCAAGAATGTTCTGCGGGGCGATCAAGCGATAACGTATGCAGATGCCGAGTGATGTATTACCTCCCAGCTACGCGAAGCTTCGTGTGCCCAGCTGGATGTATGGAGGCAACCCGGCAGGACTACTTGAGTTCTCGGGCCTGCAGTACAGGCGCGTTTCCGGTGAAACAGACGTTTGGGCTGTCCAGACCGAGGAGAGCTACTATCGCCGGCCATCGCGGCTGGTCACCCTGGAGCATCTGATCGGCCCGGCCGTGTATGGCGAACACTTCGATGCACTGAACAAATTGATAGATCCAGCACCTACCACGCTGTCGAATGAAGCGATTCTAAAAATCAACCAGCTCGGCAAGCAGGCGGAAGAATCCGGAAATATCACGGACATGATTGCTCATATGCAGGTGATCCTAATGGCGGTGCCAGTGACAGAGCTGGCAGCCACTGCGCGCGAGATGTACTCGGTCATCTCAGGACTTCCTGTGAAGGATGCGCCAATGGAGAGGCCGCTCGGAGATGCTTCGATGCATCTGGTTCGCCGTGATTCATTGCTCACGCACAGAATCAAGTTTGCGGCGATATGGATGCAGTTGGAGAACGACGAGCGGCTTCGCGAGCAGGGTCCGCAGTTCCTTCGGCGGCAACTGTCGGGCGAGGAGCGTGTGTTTCAATCCTCCTCGGAGCTGCATAGCGGAATTTATATTTTCGATGCCTATATGGGGCCGCTGTTGGGCTCGCTGAGCCCGTATGTCTGGGGGTTCTATACGGGGCATACGTTCGGAAACATCGTCGCGACATACGGATTGCCCCTGTCGGGAGTTCGGTCGGGCGCTGCCGAATTGCTGCAAACCATTTCTATTCAGGGTGGAACAAGCGCGGTTCCGCGGTCGCCCGTAAAACCACGATCTGCCACTATTGCAGTGGAGTGGTGGGTAACGGCCATGAATGATCTCTTTGCCGTACTGTCCGACTTCGCCAACTTCATCGATAAAGATGGATTCTATGACTCGGCGCGCCATTTGCATACGATGCTAACCGTCGAACAGCTATTCCGGCGCATGGTATCGATGCAGGTTGAGCATAGGGATCTGCATGCGAGGCGAGTTCTGCTATTTTCCGCACTCGACACCCTTCAGCGCCTTGCGAGGCGACCGATTGAGACACATTGTTCGCTTCGGGTGGCGCGAAAGACCCTCAATAAACTGCGGGAGAAAATCCCTCGAGATGCGGCTGATATTCTCATTCCGCGAGCGGTCGAAGCGGTCGAGGCGCTGGAGCAGATGCAGTCCGGATTCTTTCTGAGTAAGAGTAGTGGCGTGGTGAAGGTTGCAGATGAGAAGAGGGGAGAACGCATTCTTAATTTGGATACCGCTGTCGCCCACTATATTAAGGTGTTGAGAGACGCAACCCACGGGCATGGAAGCAATCGCGACGGTAGCATCGCCAAGACTAATGCACTTCTTGCCCATCATAATGGAGAAGTTCCTCACGCACTTGGCTGGATTGCCTATCTCTATCTGCTTGATTTCCTGGCAAATCCCGAGACTTTCAAGTCGATAATCCGGTCACAGTATTCCTAGCCGGGTTGATGCCGAGTTCTAATCGTGGTGAATGTCGCTCTCAGATCGGGCCGGCCCTCAAAGTGGCGCGAACTCGTTGTCCCTCCAGGTGATCAGGCAATCCACCTCACCGCACACGCTGTCGGATGAACTTCGGGGTTGTGCAGTCCACGTCCGTCGGCACATCTTGATCGGAAAGCCTGTCGACGTGTCTGGAATCGCGACGACTTCGTCGAGCACTACGACATGAAGCGAGACGAGGGCGCCACGCTCTCGCTCTCAGAGTTCTGTAATCAGCTCATCCGCAGTTGGGTGTGGATGCTCTCTGCGGACGCTGAGACTGGCCGCTTCGACGGGATCTACGTGTCGTCAGGCCGAGCGCGCAAGCAGCACATCTACTTCGTGCCCGCCGACACCCTCGTGACAGTGTTCAGGACCGTCGGCCTGGACGACGTTGTGGTCTTGCGGATCAAGATGGACAGCAACGGTGCCGGCACATCACCAAGGCAAGTCGCGCGTACTCGCCAGATTCGTCCGACGACCGGCGAGCGCCCATCGAGACCAGCTAGCCGAGCTCGTCGGCTCCGCTGTTGCTGCATTCTGCTCTTATGGATCAAGGCGCGCCGCATGCGCCTCCGGCGTTCAACGCCGCGCCCGCTCTCGGTGTCTTTCTGAGAGCCAAGAGCGTTGCCTCCGGCGGGGTCCTCACGGCTCCGGGATGACTGCCCGATTTGGCCGGCTAGCTCAGAGGTGGTCGGATGTGCGTCTTCCCCGTCTGCCGCTCATCCCAGTCAGGGCTCGCTGATGGCGCTACGCGTGGGCTGAGCGGCAGACGGAAGACACATGAGTACGCACTGGTCAGCGAGAATTCAGAGCGGCTTGATCACTAGCTGGATTGCGACGCTAACGAGAACACCCGCGAGGAAGAAGAGGATGTTGGCCTTAAGGTTCTGGCGGGCAGCATTCTTGCCCTCAGCGCCTATCTCCGCCCGGACGGCGCGCATCACAGCATCTTGTTGCTCCTGGTGGAGCGATGCGAGCTGTTGTGCTTGCTCAGCCTCAGCCTTCAAACTGGCCGCCGTCGCTGCCCGGACCTCCATCTCGGCGGTGATTTGCTCGATGAGTTCTGCAGACGACCTCATCTGATTCTGCAGGCGGCTGATTCGAGCTTCGAGCGTCACACTCTGCGAGGGGTCACCAGCATGACGTCCGCGACGAGCCGCCAAGGTGCCAGCGACAGCGGAGGCGAGACCGCCCAGCAGTGTTGCTAACACAGGTATGAAGAGTTCCACCGGCACACAGTAGACGCGACGCTGTGTAGTAGACGAGGCTGCGCGAGCAGCGCCTGGCTATCGCCCTCGAAGCAGGCGACCATGTGAGGGCCGCGGAGGTCGCCGCCGAGGTTCCACTTGGGGACATCCCCAGCAAGACCTGCCGGCTTGGGTTCTTGATCGAGCATGCTCGCGGGTTGCACGGCCTCCCGGGGCGAGATGACGAGGTCACTCATCTGCTGGCTAAGGCCGAAAAGCTGGGGTGCGACGCGGACTCGGCACAACGTGTGGGCTCGCGAGATTGTGAGCGAGATGGTGCTTCGGGCTCGTCGCGATGCGGGTGGTCGGGAGTTGCGCGGGCTCGCTGACCGGATGGGGATGTTGTCGGCGCTATGATCGCAACCAGATCAGGCCAGCTCGCGGTTGCCGTGACTACGGTCGCCTTGTGTGCGGCGGCTGACTTAGTTGTCAGGGAGCGCGATAAGCGCGCAGGCGCGAGCGGTAGCTCGCAAGGGGGCCGGCGATAAGCCGGAGCGTGCGTGGGAAAGAAAATCCCTCCCCGGTGAGTGGAGAGGGTGGTGGTGGTCAGGGGCGGTCTCGAACCGCCGACCTTCCGCTTTTCAGGCGGACGCTCTACCAGCTGAGCTACCTGACCGGGAGAAAGGTCGGCGGCGGTGTTTTGGCACCGCCGCCTCTTCTCCTGGCGACCCAGACGGGACTCGAACCCGCGACCTCCGCCGTGACAGGGCGGCACGCTAACCAACTGCGCTACTGGGCCAAATGACTCGATGATCCTACAGCATCTTCGAACCAGTTCTTGCACCGGCTTTCGCCGTATCCCCAACGGGATTCGAACCCGCGTTACCGCCTTGAAAGGGCAGCGTCCTAGGCCACTAGACGATGGGGACTCGGACCCGCGGGAGCCGAAGCTCCAGGGACAGCCGTAAGCATAGAGGAGTTGAGCCGTGCGTCCAAAACGAGATACTGGAGGCGTGATCGAGATGAGCCGGGCGAACTTCGAGGCGCTGGTCTCGGACGCGCTGGACGAGATTCCCGAAGAGCTCGCGCTGCTGATCGAGAACGTGGCCGTGTTCGTCGAGGACGATCCGCCGCCCGGCGGGCCGGTGCTGCTCGGGGTCTACGAAGGGATCCCGCTGACAGAGCGCGGGCACGAGTACGGCGGCGTGCTGCCGGACCGGATCACGATCTACCGGAATCCGACGCTGGCGATCTGCGATACCTACAGCGACGTCCTCGACGAGGTGAACGTCACAGTGGTGCACGAGATCGCGCACCACTTCGGCATCGACGACGCCCGGCTCCACCAACTCGGCTACGGCTGACAGGCATCAACCCAGCGACAACCCACGGGCATGCCGAAACCGCCGTACGGCGAACGCGTACGGCGGGAAGCGGCCCAAACTCAGCCGCGGTTGAACAGCAGCTTCCACGGCATCAGCGCCGACTCGAGCTGCACCTTCAACGACATCTTCGAGACACCCTCGGTGCGCTCCTCGAAGTGGATCGGCACCTCGGCGATCCGCAGGCCGCGCTTGACCGTCCGGTAGTTCATCTCGACCTGGAACGAGTACCCGTTGCTCTCGATCGACGCGACGTCGATCCAGCGCAGGGTGTCGGCCTTCCACGCCTTGAAGCCGGCCGTGGCGTCCTTCACGTGTAGCCGCAGCAGCGCGTTCACGTAGAAGTTCGCCCAGGCGGACAGCGCCCGCCGGTGCCAGCCCCATTCGGCCGCGGCCGAGCCGCCCGGGACGTACCGCGACCCGATCACGACGCCGGCGTCCGTCGTCCGCAGCGTCTCGACCATGATCGGGATCACCGAGGCCGGGTGGGACAGGTCCGCGTCCATCTGGATGACGATGTCGGCACCCTCGTCCAGCGCGCGGGTGATCCCGGCGACGTACGCGCGGCCGAGGCCGTCCTTCACTGTCCGGTGCAGTACGCCGACCTTCTCCGGCGACTCCTTGGCCAGTTCGTCGGCGACGTCGCCCGTACCGTCGGGGGAGTTGTCGTCGACGACGAGAAGCTCGAGGCCGGGCAGGTTCAGGTCGGACAGCAGTCCGGCCAGCACGGGCAGGTTGTCCCGCTCGTTGTAGGTCGGTACCACGACCACGATCTTGGCTAGCTCACCCATGACTTTCCTTCGTCGGAGACACCGAAAGCTACCGTATCCGCCGACCACAACGATCGTAGAGGGCGGCTGAGAACCCTGCGCCTACTGCGGGGCACTCGGCACGGCACCTCGCCGCACGTGAGCAAAGGCCACGATGCTCCGCATCGAGACCTTCGCTCCCGTACGCCGAGCCACCGCACCGAGCACCTCCTCGCGACGGCGCAGGGTTCTCAGCCGCCCTCTCAGAGTTCGGCCAGTGCCTCAGAGACGGTGCTGTAGATCCGGAACTCGCCGCCGAGGCCGGTGATGCTGAGCGGGCGGTCCACCGGGCGGCCAACGCCGACCAGGGCGAGGGTGATGTTGTGCTGCCCGGCCAGGTTGCGGGCCTCGACCAGGTTGCCGAGGCCGGCGGAACTGCAGAACGTGACGGCGGAGAGTTCGATCAGCACCAGCCGGGCCGGCGGCGCTACCGCGGCCCGGATGGATTCGGCGGCGAAGTCGGTGGTGGCGATGTCGATCTCGCCGGACAACCGGACCAGCAGTACGCCGGGCGCCAACTCCTCGGTCACCGCGTCGAACGTGGTCCTGATCATCTCACCGTCCCGCGGCTCTGAATGGCTTGTCACGCGGGTCTCTCCCCGGGTAGTGCCTCGAACGCAGGGTCCTGGCGGGTGGAACTGCCCTGCTCTCACCGTATGCCCCAACGCTCGGCAGTCACAACGGGTCTGCCGGCGATGACCCCGGAGCGTGACCTCCGGGCTGTAAGCGCTGCCATTCAAGCAAACGACGGAACCACGACGGTGATAGACAAGGTCGCATGGCTGTTCTCGACGGCAAGGCGGCTTTGGTCACCGGCGGCACCGCGACTGGAGGGATGCTGGTCTGAGCGCCGAGGAACTGCTTGCTGAAGTCGACGACGCCGCCGATCCGGCGGTGGCGGAGGTGCTTGCGCGCTACTTCCAGCTCCAGCCCGGCGGCTACGGGTACGGCGACCAGATGATCGGCGTGAAGCTCTCGACGATCCGCGGCATCCTCAAGCCGTACCTGCGGGCCGACCTCCCGCTGGCCGAACTCGAGCAGGCGCTCGCCAGTCCGGTCCACGAGCACCGCCTGACGATCCTTTGCCTGCTCGCCGATCGCGCATCCCGCAGTCTCAAGCACCCGGCCGAGCTCACCGCGATCCACGAGCTCTATTTGCGCAGTACGGCGTACATCAACAACTGGGACTTGGTCGACTGCAGTGCTCCGCAGATCGTCGGCGGCTACCTGCTCGACAAGCTACGCGACGAGCTCTACACCCTGATCCGATCCAGATCACTCTGGGAACGCCGGATCGCCATGGTCGGCACGCAGTTCCTGATCGGCCAGGGCCAGACCGCCGACACCTACAAGCTGGCCGCCGAGGTCCTCGACGACCCGGAGGACCTGATCCACAAGGCCTCCGGCTGGATGCTGCGCGAGGCCGGCAAGCGCGTCTCCGAGGACGAGCTCCGCGCCTTCCTCGACCAGTACACGACCCGGATGCCGCGCACCATGCTCCGCTACGCGATCGAACGCCTCGACGAAACCTCCCGCCGGCACTACCTCGGGTTGCGATAAGGAAAAGTCGACAAATCAATCGCGGCTCTGCGCGTACGGCGGCGATTCGATGGCGCAATGGGTGTGGTGGTGCACCAACTGCGGCTTCACCGGCCGATCGCCCAACGTGACCCAGGCGATCACGCCACCAGCGGCCGCGAGTACGGCGGAGATCCATAACGCGTTCCCGAATCCGTTGTGGAAGGCAACGGGATTGCGATAGCTGTCCCCGGTGATACCGGCCGCCATCGGGATCGCCGCGACGGCCATCAGTTGCGCCGACCGGGCGACCGCGTTGTTCACCCCGGACGCGATGCCCGCGTGGTGGTCCTCGACCGAGGACAGTACGGTCGCGGTCAACGGTGCGACGGTCGCGACCAGACCGAGGCCCAGCACTACAACGGCCGGCAGTACGGCGGTGAAGTAGTTGGAGTCGAGGTTGATCCGCAGCATCAACAGGAATCCGCCCGCCATCAGGAACGGTCCGACGGTCATCGGGATGCGGGCGCCGATCCGGTCCGACAGACCACCGGCGTACCCCGAGAGACCGAGCATCAACACGGTCATCGGTAACAGGGCCGCGCCGGCCTCGAGTGCGGAGTAGTGCAGGGCGGTCTGCAAGTACACGACGACGAGGAACGTCGCGGTGCCGAGTGCGCCGTACACGACGACCGTGACCAGGTTCGCGCCGGTGAAGCGCCTGTTGGCGAAGATATTCAGCGGCAGCATCGGGTGTGAGCTGCGGCGTTCCACCTCGATGAACCCCACGAACGCGACCACGCCGATCACCAAGCTGGTCAGGATCATCGGGTCGCCGAAGCCGTGATCGCCGGCACTGATCAATCCATAGGTCAGGCCGGCCAGACCGAGGGTCGCGAGGACCGCGCCGTTGAGGTCGAGTTTGCCGGTGGCGCTCTCGTCGCGGGTCTCGGGGACGTGCCGCACCGTGACCAGGACGGTCGCCAGCGCGAGCGGAATATTGAGAAGGAAGATCAGCTGCCAGGAACCGCGGTCGACCAGGGTGCCGCCGACGAACGGACCGACGGCGGCGGCGACCGAGGTGAGGCCAGACCAGGTGCCGACCGCCTTGCCGCGATCGGAGTGCTGGAACGACGTCTGCAGGATCGCCAGGCTGCCCGGTGTCAACAGCGCGCCACCGATGCCCTGCAGGACCCGGCCGGCGATCATCACCTCGAGCGACGGTGCGATCGCGCAGATCAGCGAGGCCACGGCGAACCAGATCACCCCGACGAGGAACATACGCCGTCGTCCGAGCCGGTCACCGAGCGAACCGCTGAGCAGCACCAGTGAGGCGAGCATCAGCATGTAGCCGTTCACGATCCATTGCAGACCGGCCATGTCCGCGCCGAGGTCCTGGCCCATCGCCGGCAGCGCGACGTTGACAACCGTGCCGTCCAGGAACGCCATCCCCGACCCCAGTGCGGTCGCAGCCAGCACCCATCGGCCCCGGGCGGTGCCCAGCGCGATCCGTTCTTCCGTCATGGGGTCAGCGTGGCAGATCGAGCTGCAGTACGACGAGGGCCTTGCTGGCCGGAAGACCGGTCTGGATGGTCAGGTCGGGCGGATCGCCGACCGCGCATCGGGTCTCGGCCATCAGCGGGCAGACCGCGTTGAGCAGACCGCTGGTCACCTTGATGTCGGTCGGCAGGGCCGCGTCGGCGCCCGAGGTGAGTGGCCGAATGGCCGAGCTGGCTCGCGTCGACACCGAGGGTGAGGCCAGGATCGTCGACCCGGACAGCCGGTAGGTCAGCTGGACCCTGGTGGCCGAGACCGTCAGTGGCAGGTCGCCGGACCCGGCCACCGTGCTGTTCTCGACCGGCACGAACTGGTTGTCGGCGAGCACCTTCAGGTTCGTCACCTTCGGCGTGGTCGGTGACATCATCCCGGGCAGATTGATGCCGGACGTCGGCAGCTGCAACGACAGGATGTCGGTGGCCTGGGGCAACATCACGTTCTCGGTGACGTCGAACGATCCGTCCCGCTGCGGTACGACGGTGAGTTGGATACCCGGCGTGGTCCCACCAGGACCGGGTGTGGCCTTCGGCGGTGGCGTGGCAGATGGCAGTGCGACGGTCAGTCCGGGGCTCGGCGCGACCGGCAGGGCGGCGGGACCGGGCGAACAGGCGACGGTCGCGCTGTACCCCAGCACCAGCGCGATCGCCGCCAGAATGCGGAATCCGGTGTGCCTGAGCTCCTCCACCCCCGATGAACCGGTCGGGAAGATCTCGGGACGCCGCAGGGGCGTGCCACGTCCTGACAAAAGTCACCGCCCCCCAAAACGGACCTGACCGCAATACCGGACCGGCACGATCCCTGGCGGTGAGGTCGGACTTGCGCATACGATACGCCCGAATTCGTGGGGTCGGGTAATTCTTGCGGTATTTTCCGATGAAGTCGGAGGGGGAGAGAAATGCGAGGACGGAGCGTGTCCGGTCAAATCCGGGCGGTATACCTGAGTATTTCGAGAATTCATGGTCCGGTAATTCGCCGGTTGCTTCCGTTGGTGCTGGCGGTGACCGTCGCGGCGGCGCCGGCGGTCGTCACGGTGCCGGCCGAAGCGGCTGCCGGAGCCAACCTGTACTTCGTCCAGGGCCTGCCTGGACGCAGTCTGGACATCAGCGTCGACGGCCACCAGGTCGTCGCCGGGGTGGCCGGGGGGAAGCTGGTCGGACCGTACGGTGTCGCATCCGGCAAGCGGATGATCACTGTCAAGCAAGGCGGAAAGCTGGTCATCCAGCGGGAGGTGGCTGCCGGTTCCGGGGCCAGCCTGGATGTCGTCATTCACCAACCGGTGTCGCCCAGTGGCGCTCCGTTGATCACGACGTACCCGAACAAGCTGACCGCGGTGCCGTCGGACAAGGCCGGATTGCGGGTCGCGCACGACGCGGCGGTCGGGCCGGCCGATATCCGGGTTAACGGAAAGGTCCTGTTCCGTAACGTAGCGAACGGGGAATCGCTGGACGTAGTCGTTCCGGCGGCTACTTACAAGGTCGACATCGTGCCCACTGGCGCAACGTCACCGGTCGTTCTCGGTCCGTTGGACCTGCCGGTCAAGGCCGGTTATCTGACCCGGGTGTTCGCGATCGGCGCACCGAGCCAGAAGACGATGACGGTCGCGCTCGGCACGATCAAGATTCCGGCCACCGGGTCGGCGAAGCCGGGCGTGGTGAACACCGGGACCGGCGGACAGGCGGCAGGGCTCAACCAGGCGCAGAGCCCTGCCGACCAGTCCGGACTCTGGGTCGTGGTGTTCCTGGCCGCGCTCGCGGTCGCGGTCGTCACGGCACGGAAGGTGGTTGCGGCCCGGAAGGTGGTCCGCCGCTGAACCGGGGCTTGCTCGGTACGGCGCTGTGCTGTCTCGCCCTGGCGGGTTGTTCCGCCTCGGCGGGCAGTGCGGCGCCTGCACCGACGACCACGTTCCACTTCACCGTCGGCGGTACGCCGTCGGCTGGGCCCACCGAGCCAACTGTTCCGATGTCCGCGCCGCCGGGACGCGTCGGCACACCGGCGCCGAGCCAACGCATCCGCTTCGTCCCGCAACAAGTCGTGCTACCGGGTGGCGCGTCCGCACCGGTGCTGACGGCAACTACTGTCGACGGGCAGCTCCAGGTGCCGGCGATGGCCAAGCGGGTCGGCTGGTGGGACGGCGGCGCCCAAGCCGGTGACCCGTTCGGCTCGGTGGTGCTGGCAGGTCACGTCGACACGAAGACCGAAGGACTTGGGTTCTTCGCCCGGCTGATCGGCGTACGGCGCGGCGAGGTGATCGTGGTCAACGGTTCCGGCCACACGGCGTCGTACCGGGTCGTGTCGATCGCGTCGGTGCGGAAGGACGCCCTGGCGACCAAGAGCGGAGCGTTCGACCAGAGTGGGGACCATCGGTTGGTCCTGATCACCTGCACGGGTGCGTACAACGCCTCGCAGGGCGGCTACGCGGACAACCTGGTAGTCACGGCGACCCCGATCGGCCTGGCGAAGTAGGGATAACCCCACCCTGACTTGGGGTGCTCGCTCCATGTCGGCTCGGTTCGTCGCAGAGCAGGCTGGTCGCATGAATCCGAAGATCCTCCTGGCGGCTGTCGGAGTCGCTGCCGCATTGATAGCTGCTCCGCTGTCCGCCCCGCTCGCCGCCACCGCGGCCGCGTCCGCCGACGGGGTCTGGAAAATGGACGGCTACGGCACGATCGTTGCTGTCGACAACGGTAAGGCCAGGCTCTACCAGACCAGCACCATCAGCTGTACGCCGGACACCGAGTACACCCGGGACGGGGACAGCTTCGTTGCCGACGGCGAGCAGTCCTTCACCTTCGCGGTGCACCGGAGCCGAGCCGACATGCGGCTCGAGGGCGACGTCGGGACCAAGCATCTGCAGCGGATGCCCGGGCTCCCGGCGCAGTGTTCGATGCCGGGAGCAACCGGTCCGCTGGCGGAGTTCGACCAGTTCTGGGCAGCTTTCGCGGAGAACTATCCGTTCTTCGCGGCCAAGGGCATCGACTGGAACGCGGTCCGCGCGAAATACCGCCCGCAGGTAACGTCCGAGGACAAACTGTTCGACATCCTGGCCGCGATGATCCGCCCACTGGGCGACGCGCACACGGGGATCCGCACCCCGGACAACCTCTTCGTCGGCGTCCGGCCGGGGACGACGTTCCCTTCGATGGACCTGGAGTCGAAGGTGATCCGCCCGTACATCGAGCACACCGCGCTCAAGGGTGTCCACTACACGTCGTACGCGAACGACCTGATCGGGTACGCCGAACTGCCCGGCCGGATCGGCTACCTCCGAGTGGTCGCCTTCCTCGGGTACGGCGACGTCCCGCACTACGCCTCCGAGCGGGCCGTGCTCGAGTCGACGCTGGACACCATCCTCGCGACCAAGCCGCAGAAACTCATCCTGGACCTGCGCCTGAACGGCGGCGGCTCGGATCAGCTCGGCCTCGATCTGGCGTCCCGGCTGACCGCGCGCCCGTACTTCGCCTACTCCAAGCGCAATCGGAACGACCCGGCCGATCCCTCGAAGTTCACCGCCCCGCAACCGGCGTACGTCGTACCGTCGTCGGGGCCGAGGTTCACCGGGCCGATGGTGATCCTGACCGGTGGTTCGCAGGTCAGCGCGGGCGAGACCTTCACGATGGCGATGATGAACCGGGTCCCGCGGCCGATCCGGATCGGCGAGAACACCCAGGGCGTCTTCTCCGACACCATGGACCGCACCCTGCCGAACGGCTGGACGTTCATCCTGCCGAACGAGGAGTACCGCACCGCGGCCGGGACGACGTACGACGGGGCCGGGATCCCACCGGACATCCGGCGCCCGGTTTTCACACCCGAGGAGCTCTCGGGCGGCCGGGATTCGGCCTTCAGTACGGCGCTCGCAGTACTCAAGTAGGTAGGCTCCCCGGTCATGGCCAGGTATTTCGACATCCATCCGGAGAACCCTCAGCGGCGGTCCATCGGTCAGGTGGTGGACCTGCTGCGTGAGGACGGGTTGATCGCGTACCCGACCGACTCCTGCTACGCGCTCGGCTGCCAGCTGGGGAACCGGGACGGGATCGACCGGATCAAGACGATCCGGCACCTGGACGACCGGCACCACTTCACGCTGGTGTGTGAGAACTTCGCGCAGCTCGGCCAGTTCGTGCACATCAGTAACGCCGTCTTCCGCTCGATCAAGGCGGCCACGCCGGGCAGTTACACGTTCATCCTGCCGGCCACCAAGGAAGTGCCGCGCCGGCTGCTGCACCCGAAGAAGAAGACCGTCGGTGTGCGCATTCCGGACCACGTGGTCACCCAGGCGCTGGTCGCGGAGCTCGGCGAGCCGCTGGTCTCCAGCACGTTGCTGCTGCCCGGCCACGAGGAGCCGATGACGCAGGGCTGGGAGATCAAGGAAGAGCTCGACAACCAGATCGACGCCGTCATCGAGGGCGAGGCCGGCACCGAGCCGACCACCGTCGTCGACATCTCCGAGGACGTCCCGGAGATCGTCCGGGTCGGCGCCGGAGACCCCACTCCATTTGAATGAAGGACCTTCGGTACAACTGAGGGGTGACCAAGACCCTGGATTTGACCCCGGACGAACTGCTGACGACGACCCGGACGGTCCGGAAGCGGCTCGATCTCGAGCGGCCGGTGCCGATGGAGCTGATCCGGGAGTGCATCGAGATCGCGCTGCAGGCGCCGTCGGGGAGCAACCGGCAGACGTGGCACTGGCTGGTGATCACGGACGCGGAGAAGCGCGCCGCGATCGGTGAGTACTACCGCCAGGCGGTCGAGCAGTATCTGGCCAGCTCGGGATCGGCCGGGAAGCTGCATGCCGACGACCCCGAGCGCGGTCCGGTCCAGCGCCGGGTCGGGGACAGCGTGGCCTACCTCGGTGAGCGGATGGGCCAGGTGCCGGTGCTGGTCATCCCGTGCCTCCAGGTCCGCTCGCTGCCCGCGGGTAACCAGGCCGGTCTCTGGGGCTCGATCCTGCCGGCGGCATGGAGCTACATGCTGGCCGCCCGGGCCCGCGGACTCGGTACGGCGTGGACCACGCTGCACTTCACCTTCGAGCAGGAGATCTCCGAGCTGCTCGGTCTCCCCGAGGACATCCGGCAGACGGTACTGATTCCGACGGCGTACACGATTGGGACCAACTTCAAGCCGGCGCCGCGTCAGCCGCTCGACGACGTACTGCACGTCAACGGCTGGTGATCAGGAGGCGGCCATCTCCTCGATGGTGAGGCCGCTCAGCACCGACCGCGGCTCGGTGATGGTCAGATCCAGGTCCGGATCGGCGTCCGCGTCCTTCACCTTGACCAGTAGCCAGTCCGCGCCGGTGCGGGTGAACGCCCAGGCGCCGTTGAGCTTCACGCCATGCAGTTGCACCTTCAAGTGCCCGCGCTCGATCGCTTCCGCCGGGTCGACGAGCTGGTGGTGGTCGTCGCGGGTCAGGTTCGTGTAGACGCCCGCGTCCCAGACGATCACCGCACCGCTGCCGTACTGCGCTTCCCGGTGCACACCCTCGTACGACGCGTACTCCAGATCGTGGTCCGTGGTGAACACCGCGAGCCGCTTCACGATCGGATCCAGCGACGGTCCACGCGGCACCGCCCACGACTTCAGCACCCCGTCCACCTCGAGCCGTACGTCGTAATGCAGCCGCCTGGCGTCATGCAGCTGCACCACGAAAATTGGCTTCGACATCGGGCTCCTGGGCGAATTCGAGTTACAGCTAACGGTCGGTCGCGAAGCGGTTGTAGGCTGGCGTCTTGTTGGGAGACCAACCCCCACACCTTCCCATTTTCATCCGCCCCTGTCCCGAAGCAGGTGCCATGCCCGTAGCCCCCTCACCGGCGCGGCCGATCGCCGTTCAGGTTCTCATCGGTGGCCGCTGGATCGCAGGCCAGGAACTGGGTCGCCGGACCGGGACGGCCGGGGCCGACGAGGCTCTCGTCAGCCACCACGGCCATCTCGTCTGGGTCGACCAGCGCTCGGTCCGCGAGTCCTGACAAGCTGAAAGCCCTTTCCACAAAGGGGTTTCAGCAAAGAGCTTTCGCAACCAGGTTGCCGATCTCGACCGCCGACGCGGAGCCGGACGGGTCGAACAGCGTCCTGGTCAGCGCGAACGTGACGCCTGAGCTGGTGTCCGCCCAGGCGACGCTACCGCCCATGCCCGGCCACCCGAACGACGCCGGACTCTCCTCGGCCGTCGATCCGAACCGGCCGACCGCGTAGCCGAGCGCCAAAGTTGCGGGGTTGCCCAACAATTCGTCCTTCGCGACAAGTGCCGGGCCGGTGATCACCGGGACCGCTTCCGGCCGGACCAGCCGGACTCCGTCCACCTCGCCGATCAGACCGGCGTACAGCTTGGCGATGCCGCGGGCGTTCAGGATCCCGCTGGAGGGGTCCTCGATCGCGAGGTGCTCGGGCTGGTTGAGTACGGCGGCCCGCGGCTGCATGCTCGGCGGGACGACCTTCGCGAACATGTCGGCGAGCATCGCGAACGTCTCCTCGGCTCCGTCCGGCTCGACGAGCGGCGTGAGTCGGTCCACTTGGTCGGCCGGGAGGGCGAAGTACACGTCGTTCTCGATCCCGAGCGGCGTCAGGATCTCCCGCAGTACGTCGGAGATCGTCCGGCCGGTCGCTCGCCGGACGATTTCACCGACCAGTAGGCCGAACGTCTCCGCGTGGTACGTCATCTTCGTGCCCGGCTCCCACCAGGGTTCCGCGGCGGCGAGGTCAGCGGGAATCGTGGCGAAGGTTTCGTGGGTCGCGTCCGGCGGCAGCGCGGGCAGACCGATCGAGTGCGTCAGCACGTGCCGCAGCGTCGCCTTGTCCTTCCCGTGGGCGCCGAACTCGGGCCAGACCTCGACGATCGGCTGGTCGTAGTCGAGCGTGCCGCGATCCACCAGCACGTTCGCGACCGTCGCGGACGCGCCCTTCCCGGTGGAGGCGGCGTAGTACAACGTCTCCGTCGTCACGCCGTCGCCGGCCACCGCGTCGACGACCAGCTCTCCGTGCCGGTACGCCGCCACTTGCAGCCCGAGCTCCGTCTCGGCGAGCTCGTCGATCCGCCGCTGCACCACGTCCTGAAGGTCCATAACCCCATCCTTTCGCTCTATGGATGGGTCGGAGCCGAATCGGGCCTCTTGACGCCGCCCTACGCGTAATCGAGGGCGAATCGGACCGTCCGCTCCACCTCGGCCGCCGTCCCGACCGGGCAGAACAGGAACTCCGTCGTACCGGCGTCCGCGTACCGCTGGAGCTCCTTGGCCACCGCCTCCTCGTCACCGAGTACGGCGGTGTCCGCCGGCCCGGCCTTCCCGCCGCGATCCAGCACCGCCCGGTACGACGGCATGTCGCCGGCGGCGCCGTACTGGGTCCGGATCCACTCCCGGGTCGTGTCCGGGTCGTCCGTGACCGCGACGCACACGCCTGCGATCACCTGCGGTTGCGGTCGCCCGGCGGCGGTCGCGGCCTCGTCGATCGTGGGCCTGATGAAGCCCTCGATGACCTCGGGGCCTGCCCAGCTGGTCGTCGTACCAGCCGTCAGTTCACCGGCGGTCTTCAGCATCCGCGGTCCGAGGGCGGCCAGGATGAGTTCGGGCGCCTCGGCTCCGGCGATCTCGAGCTGGCCGCGGGCGGTCAGCCGCTCGCCCACGTAGTCGGTGGGCTCACCGGCGAGCAGCGGCCCGAGCGCTTCGACGTACTCGCGTACGTAAGCGGCGGGCCGGTCCATCGACAGGCCGAGCATGCCCTCGACCATGTGCGGATGGCTGGCGCCGACCCCGAGCGTCAGCCGGTTGCCGGTCAGCACCTGCACGCTGAGCGCCTGCGCCGCGAGGGCGAGCGGGTGACGCGGGTACACAGGCACGACGCCGACGGCGTACCCGATGGTCGAGGTGTACGGCGCGACGCCGGCGATCAGCGTCAGCGCGTCCCAGCCGAGCCGCTGGCTGAACCAGACCCGGTCGATGCCGTTGTCCTCGGCGGCCTTCGCGGCGGCGCCGATCTCGTCGATGGTCTTGCCTTCTTCGTCGATCCACAGTCCGATCCTCATGTCCACCAGTCAACGGTTCCGGGCGCCGCTGACCCAGACGCAGTTACGCTGTGCAGCGATAAGGAATCGTGATCGCCGGAGGTGTCCGATGGAGCTACGGCAGCTGCGGTACTTCGTCACTGTCGCCGAGGAACTGCATTTCGGCCGGGCCGCCGAGCGGCTGAACATCGTCCAGCCCGCGGTCAGTCAGCAGGTCGCCCGGCTCGAACGCGAGCTCGGTCTGCAACTCCTCGACCGGTCGTCCCGGCATGTGCGGCTGACCGGCGACGGCGAGCGGATGCTGCGCGAGGCGCGCGCCGTGCTGGCTGCCACCGACCGCGCCAACGAGGTCGCTGCGGAGCTCGCGTCCGGCCGCTCGGGCGTTCTCCGGATCGGCATGGCGCCGGGGTTGCGGGATCGGCTGGAGCGCGGTCTCGCGGCTTTGCGAGCGCAGACGCCGGATCTCGACGTGCGGCTGACGTCGGGCTCGACCGGCGACTATCTCGCCGCGCTGCGGGCCGGCGAGTTGGATGTGGCGTTCGTCCGCGGGGAGGTGGCCGCCGCCGATCTGCAGGTGATCGAGCTCTGGCGCGATCCACTGTCCGTCCTCGTGCCGACGTCGTACCAGGCGGATGACGGCGTCAAGCTGATCGATCTGGCTGGGTTGCCGCTGCGCCTGCCGGCCGATCCGTGGTTGCAGGAACGGATGGCCGCTGCCTGCCGGGCGGCGGGCTTCGAGCCGGTGATCGGCCGGCCGGTGGAGGATTTCGAGGCCGCGATCGTCGAGATGGCGACTGGATCGCCGGCCTGGACCGTTGTGTACGGCACGGCGTGTGAGTCCGCCGAGGGAGCGCTCTGGATGGGGCCGCTCGCGCCTGGGCTGAGCGCGCCGGGGCAGCTGATCGTCGCGGGCGGTCAGCCGGAGTGTGTCGACGTACTGGCGGCTGCCTTCGCGTGAAGCCCCCGGCGGGCCCTGACAGCTCCGCCGGGGGTGTTGATTACTCAACAAACACGGGATCGTACGTTGGAAAGCGAGTTCCGAGGAGGGCTCGTCTCATAATTGGCCATCCGCTGCGACGAACGGTTCGTGGCTCCCGGTGAGCAGTTGCTGACGCTGCGGGGATATTGTTGGTAGTTGCAACCAAATATCGGGCTGTGTGAGGACAAGTTCAGCCGTTTCCGCCCCGGGACAGCGCGCGTCGCTGCCCCGGTCGTCGCGATCCCGCCGTACGAACGGAAACTGATGTCTGCCACTCAGACCTCGCCGGCCACACCCCAGGCCGGCTCACCGAACCGCTATCGCTCTCGGTACTCCGAGGGGGATCCGGACACCGCACCGGCCGCGCCGCCACCTCAACCTCCGCCGACGGCTGCCGTTGAGCTGTCGCACCGGGAGATCCTGGAGATCCTGGCCGGGCTGCTCGCCGCGCTGTTCACCGCGGTGCTGAGCTCGACGATCGTCAGCAACGCGCTCCCGACGATCATCGCGGACCTCGAGGGCTCGCAGACGCAGTACACCTGGGTGGTCACCGCCAGCCTGCTCGCGATGACCGTGTCGACGCCGGTGTGGGGCAAGCTGTCCGACCTGATGAGCAAGAAGCTGCTCGTGCAGCTCGCGATCATCATGTTCGTCACCGGTTCGGTGTTGGCCGGTGCCTCGCAGAACGTGCCGTTCCTGATCGGGGCCCGCGTTCTGCAGGGGCTCGCGATGGGCGGGTTGATGGCGCTCGCGCAGGCGATCATCGGGGCGGCGATCCCGCCTCGCAACCGTGGCCGGTACTCCGGCTACATGGGCGCCGTGATGGCGCTGGCAACCGTGTCCGGGCCACTCGTCGGCGGCGTAATCGTTGACACCTCGTGGCTCGGCTGGCGCTGGTGCTTCTACGTGTGTGTGCCGCTCGCCGTGATCTCGTTGATCGTTCTGCAGCGGTTCCTGCACCTGCCGGTGGTGAAGCGCAAGGTCAAGATGGACTACCTCGGCGCGCTGCTGATCGCGGGCGCCGCGAGCCTGCCGCTGATCTGGGTGTCGTTCGCGGGTACGCACTTCGCCTGGTGGTCCTGGCAGACCGGTGCCTATCTCGGCGGTACGGCGCTGCTCGCGCTGCTGGCCGTGATCGTCGAGGTACATGCGCGTGAGCCACTCGTACCGGTTCGCATTGTGCGTCAACGCACGACGGCGCTGGCGATCCTCGCGAGCCTCTCGGTGGGGATCGCGATGTTCGGCAGTGCGGTATTCCTGGGACAGTACTTCCAGGTGGCTCGCGGGTACAGCGCGACCGAGGCCGGGTTGCTGACGATCCCGATGATGTTCGGGTCGTTCCTGGGGTCGGTGGGGTCCGGGCAGCTGATCACCCGGTTCGGGAAGTGGAAGCGGTACCTGGTGATCGGTGGGATCTTCCTGACGGCGGGGCTCGGCGTACTGGGGACGATCGACCACACGTCGCCGTACTGGTACATCGGGCTTGGGATGCTCTCGATGGGCATCGGCATGGGCATGATGATGCAGAACCTGGTGCTCGCCGTACAGAACACCGTGGACGTCAGCGAGGTCGGAGCGGCTAGCGCTTCGGTCACGTTCTTCCGGAGTCTCGGCGGTGCGGTTGGGGTGTCGGTCCTCGGGGCTGTGTTGGCGACTCGGGTGACCGATTCGATCACCGAGCATTTGCGGGATCTCGGTCCTGGGGCGGCGGCTGCGGCACAGGGCGGGTCGGGGAGCGTGCTGGATGTGAATGCGTTGCCGGCGCCGGTCGCGGAGATCGTGCGGCACGCGTATGGCGACGCAACGGGACGGATCTTCGTTATCGCGGCCGGTGCTGCTTTGGTGAGCCTGCTCGCGGTGCTATTCATCCGCGAGGTCCCCCTACGAAAGACCGTCGCAATGGGCGCCGAGTCTCCGGAGGGCGCGCCGGGCTCCGCCGCCGGTACTTCGGACACCGGCAATGGCGCTGCTCCTGGTGCGGGTGCGGGTGTTGGTTTATATCGGGAGACCGTGTCCGACGATCCGGCCGAGCGTGCGGCGGTTGTGGCGCTCGACGTGATCACCTCGGCCGAGCGGACGGCCCGCGAACGTGAGCGCGAAGCCAACGAGCGGGTGCAGGCAGCCGCGACCGTGATCCGGCAGATGCGTACCGACGTAGCGGACCTGTTCACCCGCGTCGACCAGCAGATCGCGGACCTGGAAGACACCCTCCCCGGCGCCGGCATTCCACAACCCGCCGCCGCGATCCTCGACTCCCAGCGCCCCGCCGGCGAACTGGTCGACGAACTCCGCCGGTACGAACTGAGCGTCCTCAGCGCGAGCCAACGCACTGCCGACCACCTCCGCGAAACCGCCCGCACCGAGGCCGACCACGTCCGTAGCACCGCCCACGCCGAGGCCGACCAGGTCCTCGCCGAGGCACGGTCCGAGGAGCAGGAGATCCGAGCCCGCATCGCAGAACTCCAGTTGGTGGAGGATCGCCTCCTCGGCACCGTCCGCGACAGCCTCTCCACCACCCCACCCCCGCCCACGCCGAGCCCGTCGTACCCGCCGGCCGCCCATCCCGGATCGGACCCTGCGCCCGGGCCGGCTGCGGCGAACGGGGTGAGCGCGGCGAACGGGGCGAGCGCAATGAGGAGTTCGGAGTCGGACGGCTCGTCGCCGTACCTCCCGCACGCCACCGGCAACGGCTACCCCGACGCCACCGCCAGCCCCGAACGCCAACCCTTCGGCTGACCCTCCTCGCTGCCGAGTCGTGGCGAACGGCGCTGGCGCCGTTCGCCCAGTCGTGGGTTTCGGCTGTTCTGAGCAGCCCGGACCCACGACTCGACGTACGGGCCAGGCGCCAAAGGCCACGACTCGGCGGATGGGCCAGGCGGGGCGGCGGGTGGGGCGTGTCGGGAGTGGGTGGCATGCTTCGGGTAGGGCCGGTGGTGAGGGAGTGGTGTGGGGTTGTGGGACGTGGAGCGGGTGCTGGGGCTGGCGCCTGACGCTGCGTCCGCGAAGGCTGGGCAGGGGCTGGCCCGGGGCGAGAAGTGGACGGAGAGCGGGGCGTCCGAGCGCGCGATCTGGGGCCTGTGCCAGGGCAGTGGCAAGCAGCCGTACCAAACCGCGGTCGAGCTGAGCGGACCGGCGTACAAGTGCTCCTGTCCGAGCCGGAAGTTCCCGTGCAAGCATGCGCTTGGACTGCTGCTGTTGTGGACCGCGGGCGAGGTGCGTTCGGCCGACGAGCCTGAGTGGGTGACGACCTGGCTGGATCAGCGCGCCGCCAGGGCCGACCGGCCCGAGCGGAAGCCGGGCGAGGTCGCCGACCCGATCGCAGCCCAGCAGCGCGCATCGCGGCGTACCGATCGGGTGTCGAGCGGGATGGCCGAGCTGAAGGGCTGGCTTGACGACCAGGTACGGGTCGGGCTCGGTGGCTTCGACCAGCGGGCGTACACGGAGCTCAGCCGCCTCGCCGCTCGCATGGTCGACGCGCAGGCGCCGGGAGTGGCAGGAGCGGTACGACGGGCAGCCGCCGTCGTCGGCCGTGGCCACGGGTGGCCGGGCGAACTCCTCGAAGAGCTGTCCTTGATCCACCTGATCGTCTCCGCCCACGACCGTCTCTCCGAGCTCCCGCCGTCGCTCGCCGACACCGTGCAGACGAGGATCGGCTGGACGATCGAGACCGCCCGCGTCGCCGTCGAGGGGGAGAAGGTCGAGGACGACTGGCTGGTCCTCGGCCGCGTGATCGAACCCGACGACCGCCTCACCGTCCGCCGGGTGTGGTTGCGCGGGGCAACAACCGGTCGACTCGGGCTGCTCCTCAGCTTCGCCGCCGCGGGCCGTCCGCTCGATCCGCTGCCGGCGAGGCCCGGCGAGTACGTTCCCGGCGCGCTCTCGTTCTACCCGGGCGCCCTCCCGATGCGGGCCCTCCTCACCCAGACCGCACCCCGCCTACCCGCGCCGCAGCCGACCGGACTGACAGCCCACCAGGCGCTCAAGTCGTACGTCGAATCCGTCGCGGCAGACCCGTGGAACGAACGCTGGCCGCTAGTGCTGCAGGACGTACGACCGGCTCGTCACGGAGACGGTTGGGCGTTGGTGGATGCGGACGGCGACGGGCTCGAGATCCTGCCGGGATGGGATGTGTTGAAGCTCCTCGCGGTGTCGGCAGGCGATCCGATCACCGTCTCCGGCGAGTGGAACCGCGCCGGCCTTCGCCCGATGACCTGCTGGCACGGCGAACGGCCGGTGATCCTGTGAAGGGCTGGGACGGCCTGGTCAGTTCTGCGCTGCTCGGTACCGATCGACGGCCCGCGCATTTCGAGGAGCTGCCGGAGCACATCCAGGAGCGCCTCGGCGACGGCAACCTCCTCGATGCCGCCGCTCTCGCCACCGTCTACAAACGTGCCGGCCGCAAGCCGCTTCGCGAGCTCGAGCCGCTGCCGGCCGCGCCTGGTGAGGACCGGCCGTTGCCGCGGCCGGTTGCGATCCGTCGGTTGGCTGCGATGCTCGGCGGGTTCCAGACTTCAGCGCTCGGTGAGTGGTTGCGGGCCGCCGATGCTCGTGGTTGGGGTGTGCCGCCCGAGCACCTGCCCGCGCTCGCGGACTATGCACGCCACCGCGCCGAGTACCGCCCGCTCGTGATGGCCGCCGCCGGTCGTCGTGCTCGTTGGCTGGCGGACCTCAATCCCGAGTGGCGCTACCTTCATGCAGCCGTTGCAGAGAGCAACGATCCGGAGATGTGGACGCATGGCAACACGATCCAGCGCCGTACCTGGCTGCGTGCGATCCGCTCCCAAGACCCCGCCGCCGCCCGTGAAGCGCTGGCCGAGGTCTGGCCGACCGAGTCGGCCGCCACGAGGGTCGACTTCCTCAGCCTGCTCGCCGACGGATTGTCCTTGCTGGACGAGGATTTCCTCGAATCCGCGCTTGACGACCGTTCGCGTGAGGTACGCCGAGGTGCCGCACGGCTGCTCGCCCGTCTGCCAGGTTCGCAGTACGGCGAACGTATGACGGAGCGCCTGCACTCCCACCTGACCTCGACCCAAGGCGTACTGGCGGTCGACCTCCCGCGGCGGATCGCCCAGTCGATGGAACGCGACGGCCTCGACTCTCAGAACCCAGAAGGCATTGGCAAACGGGCCTGGTGGTTCCTGCAGATCGTTGCCAACACACCCCTTTCAGCAATGGAAACCGCTTGGCTGAAGACAGCTGTAGAGGGGTGTGCACCAGAGGTACTGCAGGCCGGCTGGACCGAGGCAGCCATCCGTGAAAGTTCGGAGGAGTGGGCACGTGCGTTGTTGCGCGCCGAGTCCTCGACCGGAGATCGCAGTCCGGCGGAGCTGCTGCGGTTGTTGCCCGCGGACGAGTGGGCGAGGGCTGTCGACGTACTACGTCAGACTGTCGACGTTGCCGAGCTCGTCGGCGGTCTGCCCGTTCCTTGGCCGCCATCGCTTGCGACGATGATCCTGGACCAGCTCGCCAAGGTCGGCACGAACCGCGCCTGGGCCCGGCTCGCCAGCATCACGGCCCGCGCCGCGCCGCCCGACGTACTCAACCATCCGATCACCCGCGAACCCACCGGCGAGGAAGACACCTGGCGCCGCCGCCTGGTGGAAACCCTGACCTTCCGCAGCGAAATGTATGAGGAGCTCTCATGACCACTGAAATCCTCCGGCCGCACGCGGAAGTCGAGTACGCGCACGAGTTGCAAGCACTCAAGGCGACCGACGACAAACCGCGGCCGCCGGCGTGGCAGTTGTCGCCGGCTGCAGTCGTCACCTACCTGCTGGGCGGGAAGGCGGGCGACACCGAGATCTCACCGAAGTACGTCGGCCCGCGACGGCTGGTCGAGGTTGCGGTCGCGACCCTTGCGACGGACCGTGCCCTCCTGCTTCTCGGCGTACCGGGAACGGCGAAGACCTGGGTGAGTGAGCATCTCGCGGCCGCGATCAGCGGCGACTCGACGTTGCTCGTGCAAGGTACGGCGGGGACCCCGGAGGAAGCGATCCGGTACGGCTGGAACTACGCCCAGTTGATTGCCCAAGGCCCCAGTGAGGCCGCGCTGGTGCCGAGTCCGGTTCAGCGCGCGATGACGGACGCGAAGATCGCCCGGATCGAAGAGCTCACCCGGATGCCGTCCGACGTGCAGGACGCGCTGATCACGATCCTGTCCGAGAAGACTTTGCCGATCGCCGAGCTGGCCACGGAAGTCCAAGCCCGCAAGGGATTCAACGTCATTGCCACCGCCAACGATCGTGACAAGGGCATCAACGAACTCTCCAGCGCGCTGCGCCGGCGCTTCAACACCGTCGTACTCCCGCTGCCCGAGTCTGCCGAGGACGAGGTCGAGATCGTCTCCCGCCGGGTCGCGCAGCTCGGGTCGTCACTCGAGCTGCCGCAGCCGGACGATGCTCTCGACGAGATCCGCCGAGTGGTGACGATCTTCCGCGAGCTGCGTTCGGGGCGGACCGAGGACGGGCGTACGGCGGTCAAGTCCCCGTCCGGCACGCTGTCCACCGCGGAGGCGATCAGCGTGGTCACCGGTGGTCTCGCCCTCGCGGCGCATTTCGGTGACGGCGTCCTGCGACCGACAGATGTTGCCGGCGGCATCCTTGGGGCAGTCGTCAAGGATCCGGCCGCGGATCGAGTGGTGTGGTCGGAGTACCTCGAGACCGTGGTCCGTGAACGCGACGACTGGGCGCCGTTCTACCGAGCCTGCCGAGAGATCTCCGGATGACCGTTCACCTGTTGGGGATCCGGCACCACGGGCCGGGGTCAGCGCGCGCGGTGGCTGCGGCGCTGGCCGAACTGCGGCCTGACGTCGTGCTGATCGAAGGGCCGCCGGAGGCCGACAAGATCGTCGAACTGGCGGTATCGGAGGAGATGGAGCCGCCGGTCGCGCTGCTCGCGTACGCCGTCGATGACTCGACCCGGGCCGCGTTCTGGCCCTTCGCCGTGTTCAGTCCTGAATGGCAGGCGATCAAGTACGGGCTGGCGGCCGGCGTGCCGGTGCGGTTCTGCGATCTGCCGGCGGCGCAACAGTTCGCTTCCAGCGGTGGGCGTTCTCTGTCGATGGATCCGCTGGGCACGTTGGCCGAGGCGGGCGGGTACGACGATCCCGAGCGCTGGTGGGATGACGTGATCGAGTCGCGTCGCGGTGGCGCCGAGCCGTTCACCGTGATCGCCGACGCGATGCGCGAACTACGTCACGGCGAGGAGGCGACCGGCCGTGAAGCGCAGCGCGAGGCCTACATGCGGACGGTTCTGCGCAAGGCGATAAAGGAGGGCTTCGAACAGATCGCGGTGATCTGCGGCGCCTGGCATGTCCCGGCGCTGGAGCTCCCGTTGCCCACAGCAACACATGACCAGCGAATCCTGAAGGGCCTGCCGAAGCGCAAGGTCGCGTGCACCTGGGTGCCGTGGACGCACGGCCGGCTGGCGGCAACGAGCGGGTACGGCGCCGGCATCACCTCACCTGGTTGGTACCACCACCTGTTCACCGCGCCAGACCAGATCACGACCCGCTGGCTGTCGAAGGTCGCTCAGGTACTGCGGGCCGAGGACCTCCCGGTGTCCAGCGCACACGTGATCGAGGCGGTCCGGCTCGCGGACACCCTCGCCGCACTCAGGGAACGACCGCTCGTCGGGCTGAGCGAAGTCACTGAGGCGACGCGGGCGGTCCTTTGCAACGGGAACGACGTACTGCTGGATCTGGTCACGCGGGAAGCGGTCGTCGGGGAGCTGCTCGGGTCGGTGCCGACCGAGACGCCGCAGGCTCCGGTCGCGGCGGATCTGGCGGCGCAGGCGCGGCGGCTGCGGATGAAGCGTGACGCGACCGAGCGGGTGATCGAGCTCGACCTGCGGAAGCCCAACGACCTGGAGAAGTCCAGAATCCTGCACAGGTTGAGGATTCTCGGTGTGCACTGGGGCGTTCCGGCCCAGGATGAGCGACGGGCGCAGGGCACGTTCCGCGAGATGTGGCGGTTGACCTGGGATCCCGGACTCGAGGTGGAGTTGGTCGCCGCGGGGGCGCACGGTACGACGGTGCTCGGCGCCGCGACGACCGTGATGCTGAAGGCCGCCGACTCGACAACGTTGGCCGACGTCACGGCTGCCCTGGAGAAGTCCTTGCTCGCCGATCTCGCGGACGCGTTGCCGCCGTTGGTCCAAGGCATCGACACCCGAGCGGCCGCCGACGCCGACGTCGGTCACCTGATGGCGGCGCTCCCAGCCCTCGCGCGTGCCTCCCGGTACGGCGACGTACGCGGCACTGATACGGCCGGACTGGCTGCGGTCGCGGGGCGGATGGTGTCGCGGGTGTGCGCCGGTCTCGGGCGGACTGTCCACGGGCTCGATCCGGATGCGGCGAACGCCGTACAGGAGTTGATCGACGGGGTTCAGGACGCGACCGTGCTGCTACCCGAGACTGTGCGAGCGGAGTGGCTGAACACGCTGGAGGGTTTGAGCGATCGGGCCTCCGTGCCGCCGTTGATTCGGGGGCGACTGACGCGGTTGATGCTGGACACCTCGCGGCTGCCGGATCACGAGGTCGCGCTGCGGTTGGGGCGTTCTTTGTCTCCTGGTACGCCGACTGCGGACGCGGCCGGATATGTCGAGGGATTCCTGGCCGGCGGCGGTTTGCTGCTGGTGCACGACGAGCGGTTGCTGGCGATGGTCGACGGGTGGTTGGCGGGGATTCCGGACGATGCGTTCGTGGAGGTGCTGCCGTTGTTGCGGCGTACGTTCGGGACGTTCGCGGCGCCGGAGCGGCGGTCGATCGGGTCGCGGGCCCGGGTGCTCGCTGATCCGGGATCTCTCGTGGTTGCTGACGACAACGATCTCGACGCCGAACTGGCGGCGACCGCATTACCAGTGGTCGCGCAACTGCTGGGGGTCTCATGAACGACGAACGCATGCGTCGCTGGCGGCTCGTGCTGGGTGGCGAGGCCGAGCCGGAGACCGGTACGACGCTGTCGGCCGAGGACCGGTCCGTCGACGCCGCATTGGCCGCGCTGTACGACGCCGCGGAGGGTGAGTCCGGGACTCAGCGAGCCTCCGGGCTGGGGTCGTCGGCGCCGCGGGTTGCACGCTGGCTGGGTGATATCCGGCAGTACTTCCCGAGCACCGTCGTACAGGTGATGCAGCGGGACGCGGTCGAGCGGCTCGGCATCACCCGGATGCTGATGGAGCCGGAGTTGCTCGGCGCGGTCGAGCCCGACGTACACCTGGTCAGCACGTTGCTCGCGCTCAACGAGGTGATGCCCGAGGAGACCAAGCAGACGGCGCGGGACGTGGTCGGCCGGGTGGTCGCTCAGCTCGAGGCGCGATTGGCGGAGCGCACGAGGGCTGCGGTCACGGGCGCACTCGACCGGGCCGGCCGGACGTCGCGGCCGCGGCACTCGGACATCGACTGGGACAGGACGATCCGGGCGAATCTGAAGCACTTCTCGCCGGCGCTCGGGACGATCGTGCCGGACCGGCTGGTGGGGTACGCGCGGCGGAACCACAGCGTCCAGCGCGACATCGTGCTGGCGATCGACCAGTCGGGGTCGATGGCGGAGTCCGTCGTGTACGCGTCGCTGTTCGGTGCCGTGCTCGGGTCGATCCGGACGTTGCGGACGAGCCTGGTTGTGTTCGACACCGCGGTCGTGGATCTGACGGATCAGTTGGAGGATCCGGTCGACGTGCTGTTCGGGACCCAGCTGGGCGGCGGCACCGACATCAACCGGGCGCTGGCGTACTGCGAGGACCTGGTGACGAAACCGGCCGACACGGTGGTCGTGCTGATCTCCGATCTCTACGAGGGCGGCGTCCGGGAAGAGATGCTCCGACGAGCGCGTTCCTTGGTGGAGTCCGGCGTACAACTGATCGCCTTGCTGGCTTTGGCCGACTCAGGGACACCGTCGTACGACGCCGAGAATGCGGCCGCGCTAGCGGATCTCGGCGTACCGACGTTCGCCTGTACGCCGGACCTGTTCCCGGACCTGATGGCCGCGGCGATCCGGCACGAGGACATCACCAACTGGGCAGCCACCAACCTGACGTAAGGGCGCGGTAATTCGGCTGACACTCCCCGGTGCCGGTGCGACGGTGGGTGGCATGAAGATCAGCGAGATCCGGCCCGACGAGTATGAGCGGGCTGCGGAGTTGTGGGAGGCCTCGGTCCGGGCGACGCATGACTTCGTCACTGAGTCGGATCTAGACGTCTTCCGGCCGTTGGTACGGGCGTCGTTCGCGGAGATCCCGCAGTTGGCCGGGTTGCGGACCGATGACGGGCTGCTGATCGGGTTCATCGGCGTGGCTGAGGGCAACGTCGAGATGCTCTTCCTCGACCCGGCGTACCGCGGTCGGGGCGGCGGCAGCCTGCTACTGGAGCACGCCTTCGCGGACTTCGCCGCCACCAAGGTCGACGTCAACGAGCAGAACCCGCAGGCGATCGGCTTCTACCAACTCCACGGCTTCCGCACCGTCTCCCGCAGTGAGCACGATGAGACCGGGAAGCCCTACCCGATCCTGCACATGACGCTCTAGCCGGCGATCTCCAGGATGTCGATCGGGGTGTACGGGTCGGCCTCGGCGAAGCGGAGGGCCCACTGGACGGCCTCCTCCTTGCTGTCGACGCGGATGATCGAGACGCCCGCGACGAGCTCCTTCGTCTCAGCGAACGGGCCGTCCATCACCCGCGGCTGACCCGGTGCCGGGAACGTGACCCGCGCACCGCGCGAGCTCGGCATCAGCCCCTCGCCGAGCACCAGCACCCCGGCCTGACGCATCTCCTCCAGCACGGCGTCCGCCCGCTCGAGGATCTTCGGATCCGGCGGGTTGCCGGCCTCCAGGCTGTCGTTGGTCTTGTGCAGCAGCATGTACCTCATGCCGAGACGATAACCGTCAGATGAGCTGCGCGAGGTTGCTCGGGGCGTAGTAGCTGCTCGGGTCGTCGCAGAGCGGCGCCTGAGTGAGCTCGGCCGGCCGCGACATCAGCAGCGCGTGGCCCTTAGCGATCGCGGGCGCCAGGTACTCGTGCCCGGGGAGATTAGCGACCGCCGTACGGCAGCCGAGCGCCATGCCCTCGAACAGCGCCGTGGTCGACACCCCGACCTGGTACGTCGCTGTGGCGAGCAGATCGAGTGTGCTGCCGCCAGTCGACAACTGCACCCCGGCCGGGATCGCGTAGTCCTCCGCGCGCTCACTCGGGTGCAACCGGTAGAGGACCTCCAGCTCCGGATGCTCCTTCGCCACGGCATCCGCGACCTGCACGAGCTCCGCACCGACCGTCCCTTGCGAGAGGAACACCACCCGCCGCGGATCCTTCGGCCCAGGCGCCGGCAGGAACGTCGCGCCCATCACCTCGGTCCGCATCCCGGCCGGCAGCTCCGCGACGTCGGTCCAGTACGACCCGAAGCACCACAGCTCGTCCGGCTGATCGGCGACCACGGGCCGTCCCGGGTAGCTGTAGCCCAGGTGGAACGGGCTGATCGCGCCGTGCTGCAGCTCGACGACGCGGATCCCGAGATCGCGGGCCGCGCCGACGATGTGCTGGTGGAAGTACGCGACCACGACGTACACGGTCTTGATCCGGTGCCGCTTGAGCAGGGCGCGGTACAGGGATCGGAGCCGCAGGTGCTTCGGTACTTCGCGGGCGATCAGTGAGCCGACCGGGATCCGGACACCGGTCAGTTCCTCGAGGGCTCGGCCGATGCCGCGGTCGTCGGCGGTCCGGGGATGGATCGCGCCGGCGGCGGACGTGAAGAAGTCGAGGTTCTTGCTGCCGGGGAGCGGGGTGCCGTTGATGCCCGAGTCGAGGATCAGGGCGTTGCCGCCGAGCGCTGCGCGGAGCTCGTCGGTGTAGATCTCGACACCGTTCGGTTTCCGCGGATGCGGTACGACGAGAGCGTCGTACCGGCCGGGGAACGGGGACCTGCCGACGATCCCGGTGACGTGCCTCCCGACCAGGGCGGCCTTGTCGTACGGCGTACGTCGTACCGGGTGAGGGGCGCCGTGGATGCCGCTGCGGCGGGTCAGCTCATGGAAGACGCGCATCCGGATGATCGGCCAGGGGTGAGCGCCTTTGATCTGCCACCCGAGCAGCTCCAGGTCCGTCTCCACCTGCCAGATCGCCTGGCACAGACTTGCCACCGTCGGACCCGGCTCCGTGCCGTTCCCGGTACTCGTCATGGTTGATCCCTACTATCCCGGCGAGGCTACCGACGCCCGAGAAGAACCGGCGGACTGCCTTCAGCAGGTGCGTCTTCCGGCCGAGCAGCAGCCCGGCGAGGGCGAACCCGATCGCCGAGATCACCCGGGCCGAAGCATAGGCCAGGACGAGTACGTAGCTGATCGCGCCCGGGCGGATCAGCAGCCGGCTGATCGTGTCCCCGCTGCCGGAGCGGAACGCACGCCGTACCAGCCAGCGCAGGGTGGTCCGGCCGACCGGGACCTCCTCCTGGATGCACGCCTCCTCGGACCAGACGATCCGGAACCCGGCCCGGTGCACGCGGAGGAAGAAGTGCAGGTCGCTGGAGCCGGTGTACCGGAACGCGGGATGGAAGCCCGGCGTGACCGTGTGGTAGACGCGGCGGCTGACCAGGGTGTTGTTCGTGTACGCCTTCCGGAGCTCCTCGCCGCTGGTGTGCCGGCCAGTCGAGTCGTGGACGTCGCTGTAGTGGTTCCAGGCCGGGGCGCCGGGCGGGAGGTTGCCCTTCACCGGCCCGGTGACAACGTCGGCACCGGTCGACTCCCACGCCTTCAGCAGGGTCTTGAGCCAGCCGGGCGGGGCCACCTCGTCGTCGTCGACGAAGATCAGCGCGTCGTCGTTCCAGCACAGCTCGACGGACCGCTCCCGGGCGAAAGGAATGCCCGGCTCCGGTTCCACCACCGATTCGATCGGGTACGGCGTACCTTCCCCGAACTCCTCCATGACCCGCGCCGCCGACCCCTCGGCGTCGTTGTCGACCACCACGATCCGGATCGCGTAGTCCCCGTCTGCAGGCAACTCCTGAGCCTGCAAACTCGTCAACAACCCCCGCAACAGAGCAGGTCGCCTGAAGGTAATCACCGCAATGGCGACGCAGGTGCTCATGGCGCCCGAGACTATCGGTCCGAACCAACAACCGCCCATCCAACTCCTTGTGACATCCCCCCACATTCCGGCCGGTCCACGGTCCGGAAATTGCAGGAAGTTGCAGAAGTTGTAACGCCGGTGGCGTGGTGAGCGATTTAGGGCAGGGACCTTATGTGGTCCAGTCCGCCCGATTGAGGTTCATGGGGGTTGTGGTGTCTCGTACTGCTCGTTGGTTGCGGCTGGCTGTGCCGGCTGCTCTGGTTGCGGGGTCGGTGGTGGTTGTCACCGGGTCGTCCGGGACCGCCTCGGTGTCTGCCGAGCCGCGTCTGGTCCAGGCGAAGTTCAGTCCCGGTGCGAGCGGACCCGCGTACGACGCGAAGTCCGTGATCGTCCAGTTCAAGGCGAAGGCCACCACGTCGGCCCGCAAGGCCGCGGTGGCCAAGGTGAAGGGCACGCCGGATGTGTCCGTCACCGCCGACGTCGTCAAGGTCACAGGTGACGTCCCGGCGACCGAACTGCTGAAGAAGTTCAAGGCCGACCCGTCGGTGGAGCTTGCCTCGCTCAACTACATCCGGAAGAAGTCGGCCACCCCGAACGACGAGCTGTACACGAACTACCAGAAGTACCTGTCGACCGTCCGCGTCGACAAAGCCTGGGACCTCTCGAAGTCCGCCGGCACCCAGTACATCGGTGTCCTCGACACCGGCGTCGACGCCGGCCACCCGGACCTGGCCGGCCACCTGCTGCCCGGCTACAACACCTTCAACACAGCCCTGGCGCCGAACGACGGTGACGGCCACGGTACGGCGGTGACCGGCATCATCGCGGCCGGTACCGCGAACGGGATCGGCGTCTCCGGCGTCGCCTGGAACGCGAAGGTCCGCCCGGTCAAGGTGCTCGACGACACCGGCTCGGGCGAGGACAGCAACCTGATCAACGGCATCAACTGGGCGGTCAAGAACGGCGTCCGGGTGATCAACATGTCACTCGGCGGCGAGGGCGACGACCCGGTCCTGCACACCGCGATCCAGAACGCGGTCGCCAAGGGCGTCGTACTGGTCGCCGCGGCCGGCAACACCGGCGGCGACTCGTCGAACCACTTCCCCGGGGCGTACCCGGAGGTCCTGTCGGTCGGCGCCACCAACTCCGCCGGCGTGCTGACCAGCTTCAGCAGCTACGGCGACACGGTCGACATCGCCGCCCCGGGCTACGACATCACCAGCACCGCGCCCCGCGCAGGGACCCCGGCCGGCTACGAGCCGTACTTTCTCGGCATGGCGGGTACGTCGTTCTCGTCTCCGATCGTCGCCGGTGTCGCGGCCCTGGTCCGGAACAAGTGGCCGTCGTTCACCCCGGCGCAGGTGATGGCCCGCCTGAAGGCGACCGCCCGCGACGCCGGCCCGCGCGGCACCGACCCGTACTACGGCGCCGGCATCCTCGACGCGTACTACGCCCTCGGCGGCGCGCGGACGACGGACTTCGCCATGGGCGCAGCCGACAAGAACGACCAGCCCTCCCGCGCCGGTGAGCTGATCGCCGGGGTCGCGGTCTCGTCGACGATCAGCGTCGAGGGCGACGTCGACTGGTACAAGGTTCCGGCCGGCGCAGGCTCGCACCAGGTGCGCGTCGACGTCACCGGAGCGATGTTCGACTCGGGCACCTACGCGCAGAACTTCGGACCGGTCGTCTCGGTGTACGACAGCGCCCTCAAGCCGCTGGCGTTCGTCCAGAAGCCGGTGCCGCCGGTGGACAGCGACGGGTACGAGATCCCGCAGGCGCTGACCGCCAGCACCTACGCCACGCTCCCGGCCGAGACCGCCTACATCTCGGTCCGCAACGCCAACGGGTCGCGCGACAGCCGTGCGTACTCGCTGAAGGTCACCAATGCGGACGGCAACGTCGGCACCGCGCCGATCCCGACCTACCCGGTCCTGGATGCCCTGCCCGCGGATCTCTCCACCATCCAGAGCACCGAGATCCAGCCGGTGGTCACGTTCGCTCCGGAGGTCACCGCGGACAGCGTTATCAGCGGTCTGAAGCTCCTGAACGGCTGGACCGGCGCGGTCGTCCCGGCCGGCGTGACCTACGACCCGTCGTCGCACCAGGCGATTCTCACCCCGAAGGCTTCGTTGCTTGAGGCAACGCCGTACAAGCTCTCGGCGACCGGTGTGGTGGAGACCTCCGGTGCCGCGGTGGCTCCGTTCAGCACGGTCTTCAGCACCCCGGACCTGGTACCGCAGAAGCTGGCCACCTTCACCGGCAGCGGCGCGTACCTGGCCGCGAGCCTCGCCTGGGAGATCCCGCCGACCACGGACCTCGACCGGGTGGTCGTACGGCGCAACGTCGGCAGCAAGGCGCCGACGTCGAGCACCGGCACGCTCGTCTACTCGGGCACCGGGACATCGGTGAAGAACACTGGGCTGGCACAGGGCACGACGTACACCTACGCCGGCTGGGTCGTCGACCGCGGCGGTCACTACAGCCCGATCGCGATCAAGCAGTTGTTCGGGATGAAGTCGGGGATCGCGGTGACGTCGACGTTGATCAACTACGGCGGCGCGATCACGATCAAGGGCAGCACGCTGCGGATCGACAACAAGGTGTACGCCGGTCTGCCGGTCAACGTCTACGTGCGGCCGAAGAACTCGACCAAGTTCGCCCTGCTCGCGGCGTTGAAGACGTCCTCCACCGGGACGCTCTCGGTGACGCACAAGCCGCTCGTGTCGTCGGTGTACATGCTGACGTTCCCGGGCAACGCCGACCTGATGGGCACCCGTACGGCGGACATCACCGTGCAGGTCCGTCCGACGATCTCCGCGACCCTCGCGCCGACGGCGATCAAGCTCGGCAAGACGACCGCCTTCAGTGGGTACGTCGCTCCTGCGCACGCCGGGCAGGCCGTCTACCTGCAGCAGTACGGCAGCAAGGTGTGGAAGTCGATCGCTTCGGTGAAGCTGATCAGCTCCGGTAAGTACGCGTTCGGGATCAAGCCGGCCATCCGCGGCCAGATCGCCTACCGCGTCTACTTCGCCGGCGACGCCGACCACGCCCCGGCGTACTCGATCAACAAGATCGTCACGGTCAGCTGAATTGGTTGCCCACCGCCCCCAGAGGCGGTGGGCAACCAATCGATCAACCGCAGTTGTGCGCAGCACTGGTGGTCGAACCAACGACCACATCCACCGCGCCGCCCAGAGCAGTCAGGTGTACGGCGTTGACCGTGAGCCCGTGGTCAGCGCCGACGACCGGCACCTGCTCATTGATCACCAGTCGAGCCGCGCCGCCGAGATCGATCCCCGAGTTCGGGGCATCGGAGACCGTGACCGGTTTGCCGGCGATCTTCAGGGTCAACGTCGTCGTACCGTTGGCCTTCGTGCAGGTGCTTGTCGAGGTGGCGGTCAAGCCGGACACCTCGATCACGTCCAGTCCGGGGATGCCGATCCGGACGCTGTCCGCAGTACTCACCGCCGTCGCCGTACTCGGTTCGACGGCGGTCGCCACCTTGGCGCACAGTGCGCTCGCGGTGATCACGAGGGTGTTGACTGCTGCCTGGCAGGCCGGTGCATTCACCCTGGCCTCGGTAGCGCGGACTTCGCCGGTGTCCGGTGCGGGCGGCAACTCGAGCTTGACCACGGCCAGGTTCACCGCAGCTGACATCCCGTAGGCCCGGCCGGTCACGTATTCGAGGTGCGCCGTACCGCGGACGACTGACCGTTCGTGCCCACGATCACCGGAGTACGTCGCTGCCAACGGCACCGAGCCCTGATCGTTCAACGGCTGGTTGACCTCGCCGATCGTGCAGTGCGCCGTCCCGGTGAAGTCGGTTGTGGCGTAGCAGGTCTGCTCGTTGACGCCGGCGCCCAGTGTCAGCGCGACCGTCCGTCGAGCCAGCGGGCCTACGGACGACTCGACCAGCTTCGCCCGCAGTTCGGCCGGCGCCCCGTTGGTGACGCGCGGCGCTCCGTCGAAGGCCAGCGAGGTAGCGATCTTGCGCAGCTGGATACGGCCGGCGTACGACGACCACAGCTGGTCAGCGCCACCCGCCCAGTTGAGCCACACTCGGCCGTTGAACGCGTTGATGGCCGGCGCGGTGTCGCCAGAGTTGTCCGCCGCGACCGCCGAGGTCCAGCCGGTGCCGTCCGCGGTCCCAGCAACCCGGAACCCGTCTTCGCCCTTCCAAGCGGCGTAGAGCGTGTCGCCCACGGTCAAGGTCGCCGGGCCGTTGGACTCGCCAATTGTTGCGCCAGGCACCCACTGTGCACCGTCGGAGCTGGACGCGGAGCGAAGAGCCGAGCCGGCGGCCTCCTGCCACAGCAGCACCAGCCGACCCTTGTACGACGCCATCGCCGGGCTGACCGTGGTCCGTCCATCACCGGCATTTGCCGGAGCTGACCAGCTTCGACCGTCCGCACTCGCGGCAATCGACAGACCATCACCCGCACCCCTCCAGGCGACGAAGATCTTGCCGCCCAGCACACTCAGAGCGGGTCCCGCGGTCCCGGCAGCGGCGAGGGTCTTCGCAGCGGCCTGGTCGGTCACCTGAACCGGAGCCGACCAGGTCACTCCATCCGGACTCGTTGCGACCAGGACCTTGTTGCCCTCGGCCCACGATGCGACCAGGTTTCCACCCTGTACGGCGAGCGCCGGGCGTGCAGTCGTCGTCTGCCCGGCGAGCACCTGCGACGCTTCACTCCAGGTCACCCCGTCAGCTGTCGACGACAGGTAGAGCCCGGAGTCCTTCCCGCGCCAGAGCGCGAACTGAACGCCCTTGAAGCTGGTTACAGCAGGCGTGTCGTCCAGGGCCGGCGCCGCAGCGGTTGGGGTTGCCGCCGACCAGGTCGCCAGCGCGGGCGAGTCCACCGGCAGGTCATCGGCCGGCGCACCAGGCGCCGTACCAGGGTTGACCGTATCCGTGACCAACCGCAGATTGCGCATCGCCGTCTGGACCAGCGGCAAGGTCTCGTCGACGCCTTCCCACCGGGACTTGAAGTGGTCGGCGTAGACGCCGGCCAGCCGGTTCAGCCGAACGGCTGCGCTCCAACTCAGGCAGGCCGCGAACGGATCCTCGCCTTCCAGCCCCGGCAGCCGCTGACAGTTGTCGGTGCCTTCGAGCTGATCCTGCTGTTCCGGTGCCTGTCCGGCGGCCAGGTTGTCCGCCGCCGCGTCGAGCAGGGCCGCGAAGGTGAATCCGTCGTCCGACGTGTTGTCGTAGATCGCATGGTCGCCGAACAGCAGCGCCCGTAGGCTGTCGTCGGACTCGAGCGCCCGCGGGAAGCCGAGCTGCGTGTAGGCACGCAGCAGCTTGACCGTCAGGTTGACGTCAGCCGTGGTGTCCAGCTCGCGCCGGAGCGCTGTTGCCGCCTCGCGGTAGTGGTCGATCCGCTTGTTCTTCAGGAACTCCGTCATCCGCGTCACGGCGTCGGCCTCGGTGTCGGCCGGTACGTCGATGGTCGCGTTCTGCTGGAACGCCGTCCGATCGCCCTTCTCCCAGTTGTCGATCAACGGCTTCGACGGCTCGAGCACCGGACCGCATTCGTTCGGCCCTTGCTGCCAGTACTGCTTGCAGGTCTGGTAGGTGACGTGGTTCTCGACGACCTTCGTTGTGGTCCGGGCGACCTTCGTCGCGCTGCCCGGCCAGGTCAGACTCTCGGTGAACTTCACCCGCAGATCCGCGAAGCGCACGGTGATCAGGAACGGTCCGACGATGTCCGAGGTCTCGCCCGGGTTGACCCAGTCGGCGCTCCAGCAGACGTCGTACTTCGGACCTTGCGGATGCGCGTACCGGGCGAACTGCTCGGCGGCGGCCAGGTCCTTGCCGTTCACGTTCTCCGGCGTCAGGAGATTCTCGCCGCCGCCGCATTGCGGGGTGTCCTGCGGACTGACCAGATCGTCTTCCGGAACGTTCTGCTCGGGGCCGTCGAAGAGCCCGTACTCCTTGCCCTCCTTGACGTTCTTCTCCCGCGCCTGGATCGCGTTCGCCAGCTTCACGGTCTGCGAGGTGTAGTTGCCGAGCAGCTGGCCGAACAGCGGGTTCGTCGTACCGTCGGCAGCAGGCTTGCTGAACGACTGGGCAGCGTCGCGGATGTCCCGGCCCGCAGTGATGACGAAGCCGGCGCGGGCCGGCAGGATGCTCTTGGCCAGGGTCGGGTTCTGGCTCGACAGCAGGCTGTACCCGTTCGCGGCCAGCTCCCAGACCGAGGAGTTGCCGACTCGTCCGGACTCCGAGAAGTTCGGGTCCAGGTTCCGCTTCGCGTAGGCACCGAGGAACGAGATCGAGCCGTACGGTCCGTACTGGTCGAGCACCTGACCCACCTTGCCGGTGACGTCGGAGTACGCATCCTCCGGTACGACGTACGTGTCGGTCCCTGCCGTCGTCGTGCCCGCGGTGTAGAACGCGGTCTCGCCCTGCAGGTACTGATCCTTGGTGAGCACACTGCCCGGGCGGTAGTAGCTGTAGTCGATCAGTGCGTCCGTCGTGTCCCACAGCTTGCTCTCGCCGAGCGCCTGGATGGCGCGCAGCAAGGAGACCCCGAGGACCTGCAGCTGGTTCTCGACGTTCGCGAGGTTGGTCGAGATGGAGCCGGCCTGCTCCTGAACCTCCTGGACGTTCTCGTTGATGCGGTCGAACTGGCTCATCATGTCGAGATACAGCCCGTTCAGCTTTCGATCGATCCGGTCGAACTGTTTGTCCAGATGGACGCGCAGATCGGCGATCTGCTGCTTCAGGTCCTTGATCGCGTCGAGGATCTGCTTGTTGACGTCCGAGCCGGCGCCGGCGAACAGCGTGACCAGCGTGCTGATCGCGCCGATGAAGTTGCCGGTCAGCCCGACGGCGGCGAGCGAGAAGACGGTGTTCACCAGTTGGGCGGAGGTGATCACCTTGTCGACCGCCTCGGCGATCTGGATCGCACCGTCCCCGAAGAGCTTGATCTCCCGGGCGAGGTCCTTGTCGACCACCCCGGCCAGGAAGGCCAGCCCGGTCAGCCCGGCCTTCGCGTCGTTGATCCTGGCCTCCCGCTCGTCCGCGGCCTTCTTCGCCGCAGCGCGTTGCTCTGGCGTCGGCTCCGGAGTGGAGGTACCGGCGGGCTTGTCCTTGACGGCCTGCTCCAGGGTGCCGAGGTCGTTCTTGCGGGCCTCGTACAACTTGTCGGTCAGGATCTTGAACTGATCGGTCGTCGCCAGCTTGTATTCGTCGGGATGGCCCTGCTGGGACAGGATCTTGGGGAAGTCCAAGGTGTTCTTGAGCTGGTCGGTGCCCGCCAGGGTGAGGCCGCTCGCGGCCGCGCTGACGTGCAGCGGCGCGCCCAGCGTCGCGTTCCAGCCGCTGTTGAAGGCGGCGTCGGCGCGGGCCGTCTGCGCGACGGCCGCCCAGACAGACGCCTGCGCCGTCGAGTACTCGGCGTTCCAGCTGATCTGCTGCTGCGCGCCGCTGATCCGGTCCGGCGCCTTGCCGGACTGCGACGGGTCGTTCGTCCCGACAATCGAGAGGATCAGCTTCGTCAGGTTCGGCCCGGCCGGTTCAGCGCCGGGCGTCGTGCGAATCGCCTCGATGGCCGCGCCGACCGCCTCGGCGGCGTTTCGCGTCCACAGATAGTCGGCGACCTTCGCATCGATCTGGGCCGTGGTGGCGGCCAGGTGATCACTGATCTCGTCCGCGGTCGCGGCGGGATGAGTCGCCCGCCAGTCGAGCGACTCGGCGCTGGTCACCAGGTCCTTCGGCTCTTGCTTGTCAGCCACCACGAGGTAGCTGCCGAGCAGCGCGTCCGCCAACCCGTCTCCGTCAACCATCGCCGCCCGCGTCGCCGCAGTAGCCGGGCGGATCCCCAGCAGACCGGTGATCACGAGCAACATCACCATCAACCCGACGCGTCGATGTGCGCGCCGCCGTACCTGCATCCTCATGCGTCTCCCCCGGGAGCGAAAACCCCCGGATCGTCCGGGGGGCCTACAGCAGAGTGCGGGCACCCCCTCACACCCCGCGACCTTTTGCCCCCACCACCGCACCAACGCCCCCAACCCCTGCCCGCCCGGGCAACGTGATGCCTGTACCTGTGGGTACAGTGGTGTGGTGGAGACGGTTGAGCGGTTGATTCGGAGTACGCAGGAGTTGTTGTGGGAGCGGGGGTACGTCGGGACCTCGCCGAAGGCGATCCAGCGGGCTGCGGATGCGGGGCAGGGGAGCATGTATCACCACTTCGCCGGGAAGGCGGAGCTGGCGAAAGCGGCGATCGAGCGGTCGGGGGCGGAACTGCGGGCGGCGGCCGACGTGCAGTTGGGCGGTGACGGGACGGCCGGCGAGCGGATCGCCGGGTATCTCGAGCGGGAGCGGGAGGTGCTCAAGGGGTGCCAGGTCGGGCGGCTGACCGCGGACCCGGACGTTATCGCGGATCCGGACCTACGGGCGCCGGTCGCGGAGACGTTCGCGTGGTTGCGCGGCCGGTTGGCGGAAGTTGTTGCGGAGGGCAAGCGGACGGGTGAGTACCCGCAGACGCTGGACCCGGAGCGGACGGCCGCGACCATCGCCGCGGTGTTGCAGGGTGGGTATGTGCTGGCGCGGGCGGCCGGGTCGACCGAGCCGTTCGAGCTTGCTGTCCAGGGATTGATCGACTTGTTGCCGGAGGCTACGAAGTGAAGATCGGTGCGGTGTTTCCCCAGCTCGAGATCGGCGCGGACCCGAACGTGGTGCGGGGCTGGGCGAATACGGTCGAGCAGGCCGGGTACAGCCATGTGCTCGCCTACGACCACGTCCTCGGCGCGGATCCGGCGAACCGGCCGGGCTGGACCGGATACACCGACAAGTCCTTGTTTCATGAGGTTTTCGTGCTGTTCGGATTCCTGGCGGGGATCACGACCGAGCTCGAGCTGGTGACCGGCGTACTGGTGCTGCCGCAGCGGCAGACGGCGCTGGTCGCGAAGCAGGCGATCGAGGTCGACATCCTGAGCGGCGGCCGGCTGCGGCTCGGCGTCGGCATCGGGTGGAACAAGGTCGAGTACGACGCGCTCGGCGTGCCGTTCGAGAAGCGCGGAGCGCGGTTGACCCAGCAGGTGGAGTTGCTGCGCAAGCTGTGGTCCGATCCGGTCATCACGTACGAAGGTGACTTCGACCGGGTCGAGGAGGCCGGCCTGAATCCGTTGCCCGGCCGGCAGATCCCGATCTGGTTCGGCGGAGGCGCCGACGCGGTACTGCGGCGTACCGGACGGATCGGGGACGGGTGGATGCCACAGTCGGCTCCGGATGACCAGGCTCGCGCGCAGATCGCGATGATCCGGCAGGCGGCCGAAGCGGCCGGGCGCGATCCACAGTCGATCGGAATCGAGGCGAGGCTCACACTCGCCGCCGTACCGGAGCAGGAGCGCCGGGCGTTCGTCGACGGCTGGCGGGACCTCGGCGCGACCCACATCAGCGTGAACACGATGAACCTGGGCCTGTCGAACCCGAAGGAACACGCCCAAGTGCTCGCCGAGGTGCTGCCGACGCTGACCTAACGTCGGTTGGCGGTTGAGCCTCGGATGACCAGGGGGCAGGGGAGAGTTACGACCTGGGTCGGGCGGTCGGGGTTGGTGATGCGGTCGCGGAGGAGGTCGACGCCGGCCTCGACGATCGCGTGCACGGGCTGCTCGACGGTCGTCAGGTCGAAGGCTTCCCAGGCGGCCATGTCGGTGTTGTCGAAGCCGATCACCCAGACGTCGTCGGGGACCCGGGCGCCGACCGCGCGGGCTCCGTCGAGGATGCCGAACGCCAGCAGGTCGGTGACGGTGTAGATCGCGGTCGGCGGCTTCTTGCGGGACAGGAGTTTCTCGGCGGCGGCGTGACCGTCGGCGTGCGGGACGCCGACCGAGACCACGTTGCTCGGCTTGATCTTCACGCCGGCGTCGGCGAGAGCGGCGCGGAAGCCCAGGTCGCGGTCGCGCGAGGTGTTCCCGGTGTGGGTCAGCGTGACCAGCCCGATGTCGGTGTGGCCGGCGTCGACGAGGTACTGGCCGGCGTCGTACGCGCCCTGCCAGTTGTCGCCGACGACCTGGTCGCAGTCGAGCCCGTCGATCCCGCGGTGCAGCAGTACGGTCGGGGTGCCGGACGTGACCGCCATCGTGTGCAGCGTCGAGTCGTACGTCGCCGAGGTGAGCAGGAACCCGTCGACCAGGCGCTGCTGCACCACCGCCGCGATCGTCTCCTCGGGATCGTGCTCGATGTTCCACAGGATCATGTGCAGACCCATCGAGCTCAGCACCCGGCCGATCTCGTCCAGCAGCTCGGCGTGGAACGGGCTGGTCACCCGGGTCATGAACACGCCGATGGTGTCGGTCCGCCCGGTCTTCATCGCGCGGGCCAGCGCGTTCGGCGTGTAGTTCGCGTCCTTCAGCACCTGCAGAACTCGCGCGCGGGTCTCCGCGTTGACCTTCGGATTGTTGGTCAGCACCCGCGACACGGTCGCCTGCGACACCCCCGCAAGACGTGCCAAGTCGCGGCTCGTCGGTGGTCGTGACATCATCCGCCTCCCCTCGTCCCCGGAAACCGAACCCTACTGAAGAGTGTGGCCATAGGCCGTTGACCACGCCCGGAGATCTCTGTATACGTATTCATTGTATACGTATTCACCCCTCGCGGATCGGAGATTCCGGTGCAGACCAACCTCTCCAACCTGAGCCGCCGCAGGTTTCTCGCAGGCCTAGGGGGTCTCACCGCCGCCGGTGCTCTAGCCGGCTGCGGTGGTAACGGCGCTGCCAGTGGCGGCAGCAAGAACGGCCTGACTTTCCTCAACTGGGAACAGGTCAAGGGCAACCCGCTGGAACAGGCGATCCAGGCCTTCGAAAAGCAGTCCGGATCCCACGTCACCATCCAGCCCGCGGTCACCCAGGAATACGACACCAAGATGCGCACGCTGATCGCAGGCGGCAGCCCGCCCGACGTGATGCGGATCAACGACGACTTCGTCCGCGGCTTCTCCACCCAGGGGGCGCTGCTGGACCTGAAGCCGTACATCGAGAAGGACAAACTCGACACGTCGCAGTTCGCCAAGGAGACGTTCGACTTCCCGCAGCAGCCCGACGGTTCGCACACCGCCTGGGTGCTCGGGTACGAGCCGCGGCTGATCTTCTACAACGTCGATCTCTTCAAGCAGGCCGGCGTACCGCTGCCGCCGACGACCTGGTCGTCGACCGGTTGGACCTGGTCCGACTTCGAGGCCAAGGCCAAGAAGCTCACCGATCCGGCGAAGAAGCAGTACGGCGCGCTGGTCTACCTGGACACCGGCTACGAGCAGACGTTCACGGTCAACCACGGCAGCCAGACCGGCATCTTCTCCAAGGACGGCACGCAGTTCACGCTGTCGGACTCGAAGGAGTCCGAGGCATTGCAGTGGGCGACCGACCTGACCTGCAAGGACAAGGTGCAACCGCCGTGGTCCGCGCTGCAGCAAGACAGCATCCAGAACCAGATGTTTGCCCAGGGCAAGATCGCGATGATGTTCGCGACCTTCGGCACGGTTCCGTACATGCGGTCCGCGATCAAGGACTTCACCTGGGACGTCGCTCCACCGCCTGGTGACGTGGAGCAGAAGACCGAGTCCAGCGTGATCGTGTTCTGCATCCCGAAGAAGGCGAAGAACCCCGATCAGGCCTGGGCGCTGCTGAAGTACCTGGCCAGCGAGGAAGGCGGGAAGATTCTGCTGCAAGGCGGTGCCTTCACGCCGATCAACCTCAAGGCGGCAGCCGACCTGGCTCCGAACGGGAAGGCGCCGGCGCACATCTCGCTCTTCGCCGAGGCGGCCAAGCACCTGACCGCGACCAACCAGACCAAGAACACGATCGGCGCCCGCGAGTTGTACCGGCCCGCACTGGACACGGCCTACAACTGCGAGAAGCCGGTCGGTGACGTTCTCCAGCAGGTCAAACCACAGGTGGAGAACGCCTTGAAGGGTTGATGTCGATGGCAACCATCACGATGGCGCGCGACACCTCCAGCGCGGTCAGCACCGCCGACGTACGCCGGGCCCGCCGGAAACAGAACCTGACCGGCTGGCTGTTCATCAGCCCGATCGTGGTCGGGGTGGTGGCCTTCCAGTTCTTCCCGATCCTGGTCTCGATCGGCGCCTCGCTGACCGACTGGAACGGCATCGCTCCACCGAAGTTCGTCGGGCTGAAGAACTTCACCGAGATGTTCACCGACGACCCGCTGTTCCTGCAGACGTTCAAGAACACCGTCTACTTCACCCTGGCCAGCATCCCGCTGACGATCGGCATCGGGCTGATCCTGGCACTACTGTGCGCTCGGCCGATCAAGGGCGTCGCGTTCTTCCGGACGGCGTACTTCGCGCCGTACGTGACGAACGTGGTCGCGATCGGGTTCGTCTGGTTCTGGTTCTTCCAGCCGGACAACGGCGTGATCAACGGCCTGCTCCACCAGCTCGGGATCAACGGCCCGCAATGGCTGTCGAGCTCGAGCTGGGCGATGCCGGCTGTGATCATGGTCAGTGTCTGGCAGGGCATCGGCTACCCGATGATCATCCTGCTCGCGGGCCTGCAGGGCCTGCCGAACGAGTTCTACGAGTCCGCGAGGATCGACGGCGCCGGCGCGTGGCAGCGGCTGCGGTTCATCACGTTGCCGCTGCTGACGCCGCACTTCCTGTTCCTGCTGATCACGCAGTTCATCTCGTCGTTCCAGGTGTTCGGCCTGATCTACGTGATGACCAAGGGCGGGCCCGGCCACGCCACCAGCGTCTACATCTACAACATCTATCAGAACGCCTTCAGCTACGGGAAGGTCGGCTACGCCTCGGCGATGGCATGGATCCTGTTCGTGGTGATCGCGGCCGTCACCTTCCTGCAGTGGAAGCTGCAGAAGAGGTGGGTGTTCTACTCATGAGAATCGTCGGAAAGACTTCCCAGTACGTCGTGATGTCGTTGTTCGCGGTGGCGTTCCTGGCGCCGCTGGTCTGGATGATCAGCGCATCACTGCGGCCCGAGGCGAAGGTGCTCAGTTCGCCGCCGAAGTTCCTGCCCACGGACACGCAGTGGAGCAACTACGGCGAGGTGTTCGACCTGATTCCGGTGTTCCTGTGGAACAGCGTGAAACTCGCCGGTCTGAACGTGATCGGCATTCTGATCGTCGCGTCGATGGCCGGCTACGCGTTCGCGCGACTGAAGTTCGCCGGCCGGGACATCGCGTTCATGGTGCTCCTCGCCACGTCGATCATCCCGGGCATCGCGTACCTGATCCCGCAGTACATCGTCTTCCAGCACATCGGCTGGGTGGACACGCAGTACCCGCTGTGGGTGCCGAAAGTACTCACACCGGTGTTCGCGACCTTCCTCATGCGGCAGTCGTTCCTGACCATTCCGAACGAGCTCGAGGACGCCGGCAAGATCGACGGCGCGTCCACGTTCGGCATCTACTGGCGGATCATGCTGCCGCAGACCAAACCGGCGCTCGCCGCGATCGGGGTCTTCACCTTCCTCGAATCGTGGAACGACCTGTTCGGTCCGTTGATCTACATCACGTCCGAGAACCTGCAGACGTTGCCGGTGGCACTCGCCCAGTTCCAGGGCGAGTACTTCACCAAGATCAGTCTGCTGATGGCGGGCGCGACGATTTCCGTCGTACCGGTCATCGCCGTCTTCCTCTTTGCCCAGCGCTATTTCATCCAAGGCATCACGATGACAGGAATGAAGGGGTGAGCACCGTGCCGGACCGGCTCGTTGCCATGCAGATCGGAGCCATCTCGTTCGTCGACGAAGGCGTCGACCAGACACTAGACATCCTGGCCGAGCGCGGCGCGGTGAACGCGCTGTTCCTGGCCACGCCGACCTGGACCCGGGGTACCGGCGGGCGGCAGATTCCCGGCCATCCGATCCCGGACCACGGGGTCTCGGAGTACGACCTCGGCTGGGTCGGCGGCAACTACGCGACGCCGCACCCGCAGTACTACGGGAACACCGTGCTCGGCGCGGTCGGCCGGGCGCCTGAGCACCCGTCGCTGGACCTGCTGGCCGAGGTCGTGCCGAAGGCCCGCGAGCGCGGGATGAAGTCGTTCGCCTGGATGGAGGAGAGCGGGGGCGCTCGCGAACTACGTACGTACCCGAACTTCGCCAAGGTACTCGAGGTGGACGCGTGGGGCCGACCGGGTCGGCGGCCGTGCTTCAACAACCCGGACTACCGCAACTGGCACCTCGGATTCGTCGAGGACTACGTGCAGAACTACCAGCTCGACGGCCTCGCCTGGTGCTCGGAACGGCCCGGTCCGCTGAACATGCTGATGCAGGGCACAGTCGACGTGTCCGAGATCGGCTGCTTCTGCTCGCACTGCAAGCAGGTCGCGCGCGAGCGCGGGATCGACGTCGCCCGCGCGATGCAGGGGTACCGCGAGCTGGTCGAGTGGAACCAGCGGGTCGGTGCGGGTGAGCGGCCGGTGGACGGCGCGTTCGTGACGTTCTGGCGGATCCTGCTCAACTTCCCCGAAGTACTGGCCTGGCAGACGCTGTGGACCGAGAGTCAGCGGCAGCTGTACCGCGACATCTACGGCGTCGCGAAGGCGATCTCGCCCGAGGTGCAGGTCGGCTGGCACGTCTACCACAACATCTCGTTCAGCCCGTTCTATCGGGCCGACCAGGACTACACCGAGATGGCGAAGTTCTCCGACTTCATCAAGGTCGTCATCTACAACAACTGCGCCGGCCCGCGGTTCTTCACCTGGGTAAAGAGCATCTGCGGTGCCCTGTTCGCCGACGCGGAGCCCGAGGACGTCTACCCGCTGATGATGAAGCTGCTGCAGCTCGACGAGGGTTCGTACGAGAAGCTGCCGCAGACCGGCTTCAGCGCGGACTACGTACGGCGGGAGACCGAGCGGGCCGTGGCCGGGGTCGGCGGGCAGAGCGCCATTTACCCAGGAATCGACATCGACATCCCGGTCGGCGTCGCGAAGCAGCGGGGGCTGGAGAAGCCTCGCGATGTCGGGACCAAGATCAACTGGGACGACAACGAGGGTGAGCTCACCGCGTGCACCCGCGAGTCCGTGCGGGACGCGACGCTGGCCGCGTTCGAGGGTGGCGCGGAGGGCGTCGTACTGAGTCGCAAGTACTCCGAGATGCTGCTGGAGAACGTATCCGGTGCGGGCGACGCGGTCCGGAGTCTCAAGTGAAACCTTGGTATCAACGGACACTGAGGTGGGCGCAGACCAACCTCACCGAGAAGGATCCGGCCCGGTACGACGCCGACTGGTGGCGGCAGCAATGGCGTCGTACCAAGATCCAAGGGGTGATCGTCAACGCCGGCGGGATCGTCGCGTACTACCCGAGCAAGTTCGAGCTGCAGCACCGGGCCGAATTCCTTGGCGACCGGGATCTGTACGGCGAGATCGTCGACCTTGCCCGCGCTGACGGCCTGAGCGTGCTGGCGCGGATGGACTCGAACCGTGCCCACCAGCCGTTGTACGACGCGCATCCGGACTGGTTCGCGATCGATGCCGACGGCAACCCTTATCGGGCCGGCAAGCTGTACGTAGCCTGCGTGACAGGCCCGTACTACAAGGAGTTCCTGACCGAGATCCTCGAGGAGATCATCGAACGCACCGCGCCGGACGGGTTGACCGACAACAGCTGGTCCGGGCTCGGGCGGGACTCGATCTGCTACTGCCCGAACTGCCGGGACAGCTTCGGCCAGGATCTCCCGGTCAAGCCCGACTGGGCGGATCCGGCGTACCGGCAGTGGATCCGGTGGAGCTACGACCAGCGGCTGGCGGTCTGGGACCTGAACAACGAGGTGACCCGTCGGGCGGGCGGTCCGGACTGCTTGTGGATCGGGATGAACGGGGGTGAGGTCGTTGCCCAGAGCAAGAGGCTGCGCGACGACGTCGAGATCTGCAAGCGGGCGTCGATCTTCATGCTGGACTCGCAGTGGCGGCACGAGGAGTCCGGGTTCCAGGCGAACGCGGACACCGGCAAACGGCTGCACGGGCTGCTCGGCTGGGACACGCTGATCCCGGAGAGTACCGCGATGTACGACGCCGGCGTACCGACGTTCCGGCTCGGGAGCAAGCCCGAGCCGGAGGCGCGGATGTGGGCGATCGAGGGCTGGGCCGGCGGTATCCAGCCGTGGTGGCACCACATCGGTTCGGTGCACGACGACCGGCGGCAGTACGCGACCGCGGAGCCCTTGTTCACCTGGCATGAGGCCAACGAGGAGTACCTCGTCGATCGGGAGCCGGTGGCAACGGTCGGGCTGCTGTGGAGTCAGCGCAGTGTGGACTTCCACGGTCAGGACTCCCCGGAGGAGGTCAGCCAGCTGCCCTATCGTGGATGGGTGGATGCGCTTGTGCGGGCGCGGATCCCGTACCTGCCTACGACTGAGGTGGATGAGCGCTTCCAGGTGATCGTGGTGCCGAACGTCGGGGTGCTGACCGACGAGCAGATCGCACAGTTGCAGGCCTACAGCGGCCGTCTGGTTGTTACCGGGGAATCGGGGCTCTACGACGAGTGGGGCGATCGCCGGGACGAGTGGGCGCTGGGGCAATTGCTGGGCGTCCGGCACGCAGGCAAGAGGCTCGGCGACGGTACGGTCACCGACTGGGAGAACTACGAGAGTCACAGCTACCTGCGGATCGAGGACCGATCGGTTTTCGACGGGGACACGGACGTGCTGCCGTTCGGTGGACAGCTCGAAGTTGTGGAGGCTGACAAGCCGGCGCTCACCTGGATTCCGCCGTTCCCGATTTATCCGCCGGAGAAGTCGTGGATGGAGGAGCCGCGCAGCGATGTCCCGGCGCTGGTGCTCGGTGAGCGTACGGCGTACCTCGCGGCCGATCTCGACCGTCAGTACGCGAAGCATCACCACCCGGATCACGGTCAGCTACTGGCCAACCTGGTCCGTCACGACGGCATCCCGCTGCGTGTCGAGGGTGCCGGCGTACTGGACTGTCAGCTCTACCGGCAGGGCGACCGGCACATCCTGCACCTGGTCAACCTGGATCAGGGCGGTGCTTGGCGCGGTCGGCTGGAGGAGTTCACGCCCGCGGGTCCGTTCACGGTGTCGCTCAGGGCGAGCGGCGGGCGGGCGCGGCTCCTCGTCTCGGGTGATGAGGTAGAAGTGAAGGAACAGGACGGCTGGATTACGGTCGAGGTAGACCGGATCACCGATCACGAAGTCGTAGTACTGAGCTAAGGAGCCCTAAGTGCCAGTCGACGTCACCGGCCCGATCAACGAGCGGTACGACGAGATTCTCACCGAGCGTGCGCTCGGGCTGATCGAGACGCTGCACCGGGAGTACGACGGGCGGCGGCAGGAGCTGCTCGCCCGTCGCGCGGAGCGGGTCGCGGAAATCGCGGCCGGTGCGTCGCTGGGGTTCCTGGCGGAGACGAAGGACGTCCGGGACGACCCGGAGTGGCGGGTCGCGCCCGCCGCCCCGGGCCTGGTCGACCGGCGGGTGGAGATCACCGGGCCGACCGACCGGAAGATGACGATCAACGCGCTGAACTCGGGCGCGAAGGTCTGGCTGGCCGACCAGGAGGACGCGAACACGCCGACCTGGGAGAACGTGGTCGGCGGACCGCTGAACCTGCTCGACGCGATCACCCGGCGGATCGACTTCAGCACCGACGCGAAGAGCTACGCCCTGAAGCCGGACGAGGAGCTCGCGACCATCGTCGTACGCCCGCGTGGTTGGCACCTGCCGGAGAAGCACATTCTGGTCGACGGTTCGCCGGTCAGCGGTTCACTGGTCGACTTCGCGTTGTACTTCGCTGCGTGTGCCGAGCTGCAGCTCGCTCGCGGGCAAGGACCGTACTTCTACCTGCCGAAGATGGAGTCGCACCTCGAAGCGCGGCTCTGGAACGACGTGTTCGTGACGGCGCAGGACACGATCGGGATCCCGCGCGGGACCATCCGGGCGACCGTGCTGATCGAGACGTATCCGGCCGCGTTCGAGATGGAAGAGATCCTGTACGAACTGCGGGACCACTCCGCCGGGCTGAACGCGGGCCGCTGGGACTACATGTTCAGCGTGATCAAGACGCATCGGACCCGCGGCAAGGACTTCCAGTTGCCGGACCGGAACAGCGTGACGATGACGGTGCCGTTCATGCGCGCGTACACCGAGCTGCTGGTGCGGACGTGCCACAAGCGCGGCGCGCACGCGATCGGCGGGATGGCGGCGTTCATCCCGAGCAAGGACCCGGCGGTGAACGAGCAGGCGTTCGCGAAGGTCGAGGCCGACAAGACCCGCGAGGCCGGCGACGGGTTCGACGGCTCGTGGGTCGCGCACCCCGGCATGGTCGAGACCTGCCGTACGGTCTTCGACTCGGTGCTCGGCGACCGACCCAACCAGCTGGACAAGCTCCGCGAGGACGTCCACGTCACCGCTGACCAGTTGCTCGACGTCGCGGCCACCCCGGGCTCCGTGACCGAGGCCGGCCTCCGCAACAACGTCAGCGTGGCGATCCAGTACCTCGCTGCCTGGCTCGAAGGCACCGGCGCCGTCGGCATCTTCAACCTGATGGAAGACGCCGCCACGGCCGAGATCTCCCGCTCCCAGATCTGGCAGTGGCGCCGCAACGGCGTAGTCCTCGACACCGGCGAAACCGTCACCACCGAATTCGTCGAACGCATCGCCGACGAAGAAATCCACAAACTCGACCAGTACCTCCGCTACCAATCAGCCCGAGCCCTCTTCCTCGAAGTAACCCTCGCCGAAGACTACGTAGACTTCCTAACCCTCCCCGCCTACAACCGCTTCGCCTAGTGGGGTGGGTCTACGTTGACGGTGGGGATGCCGCCGCCGGCTCTGGCGATTATTGCTAGGGACGGGGCGGCGGAGGGGTTGCTTTCGCGGTGGATTGTGTAGGCGGGGACGTGGATGAAGTCGCCGGCTACGGCGTCGACGTACTCGTCGGAGCCTTCGAATTCGAGGCGGAGTACGCCGCGGACGATGTAGAGGCTGCTCTCGTTCTTGTCGTGGTGGTGCCAGCCGGAGATCGCGCCGGGCTCGGTGACCACCTGGCCGGCCCACAGGATCGGGAGCTCGAAGGCTCGCATCCGGAGCATGCCGGAGGTCGGGTCGGCGGCCACCAGGTCGCCTGCCTTGATCACGCGAACCGGTTCGGCCATGGCAACAGTCTGCCTTCGTTCGAAGGCTGCCGCGACCAGCGGGTCGGCGCGTAGGGTGCGGTCATGGCAAGGATTGTGTTGCGGATCCGGCTGACGAGCGGTGATCACCTGGATGTCGCCTACGAGGAGCCCGGCGTGGCGGAGGACGTGCTGATCGAGCACGCCGTCTCGACGCTCACTGGCGAGGGCGGCGCACTCCGGTGCAGACACGGCGACCGGATGATGGTGCTGTTCGCGCGGGGAGTCGCCGCGCTCGAGATCGCCCCACGAGGCGCGGTCCTCTAGCGGAGCTGGGCTTGCAGCGCCTTGGCGGCGGGGGCGATCTGCGCGTAGACGCCGGGCTCGCCGGGCTGGGCGCAACCTTCGCCCCAAGAGACGACGCCGAGTAGACGACCGTTCAGGACCAGCGGCCCACCTGAGTCACCCTGGCAGGCGTCGATCGCGCCCTTCAGATAGCCCGCGCAGACGTTGGTCACGGCGGCGTACCCGTTGGCGACGTAGCTCTGGTTCGCGAGGCACGTCTTGTCGCCGAGGTCCGGTACCGCCGCCTTCTGCAGCGTCTCGTCCGGCCCGGTCCCTTGCGTGTCGCCCCACCCGTAGACAGTCGGTACGACGCCCGCGCGATCAGCTCGCGCCCGGGTCTCCAGCGGCAGCACCGGCACTCCCGTGAACGGCTTGCTCAACGTGAGTACGGCGAAGTCGTAGCGGTTGTCCTTCGTGTTGTACCCGGGGTGGATCCACACCTTGCTGATCGCCGACACCCGCCCGACCGAGTCGTCGCCGAGATCGGCTCGCCCCTGCACCGCGTAGTACGTCGACACATCCTCGTCCATGCAGTGCGCGGCGGTCACGAGCTTGTCCGGCTCCACCAGAACGGCCCCGCAGTACCGCCCGCTGGACGCTGCCGACTGGGTGTTGTTCAGCGCGATCGCCCACGGCGCCTCAGTCACACTCGCCAGCGTTCCCCCGACCACCACCGGCTTCGCCCCGGCCGTCACAGCCAGCAGGATCCCGACAAGAACTGCAGCCCGCTTCAACATCCACTACTCCACGTGAGACGACGATCGCTGCAAGTAAAGTCCCACACTGAGCGGGACGGTCCACAGCCCCCACGCCGTACTCCCGACCAGTCCGGCCGCATCCCAGGTCGGGAACCCGGGGATCGCCGTCGCCATGATGTCGCCTGGTTCGTCAGATACAGCGCGCTCGCAGCGTTGATCGAGAAGCTGCTCGGCGACGCCGACAGCGGCGGCTTCGCGGACGAGAGCAAGCCCTGGCGGGACCGGATCGAGGCCCTCGCCCTCGACGTCCGAGCCAACCTGGTCGCCCACCCCGGCGCCGGCGCGTTGCTGATGAGCGGCCCGATGGACGGTCCCCGTACGACGACACTCAACGAGCGCCTGCTCGGTCTCCTGATCGACTCCGGCGTCGATCCGGTCGAGGCCGCGCGGTCGACGTACCTGCTGATCGTCTACGTGCTCGGCTCGATCGCGCTCGAGGTCTCCGACGAGACCGATCCAGGGCCGCTTCCGTCCGAAACTGCCCGTGTCGCCCGCCGTCGCGCCACCTACGAGCAGATCCCCGCCGAGGTCTTCCCGCGCTCCGCCGCGGCGGTCCCGACGATGGCCCGCTTCATCACCACCGAGCAGTACCTCTGGGGCCTGCACCGCATCCTCGACGGCATCACCCGCGCCGAATGAACACTCGCACCCAAAACTCCGACCGATGAGGTCTCCAACGTCGGAGGTGGCTACTGTCATCAGGTGCAGAAATGGCCTGGTCGTCCTTACCCTCTCGGAGCCACGTACGACGGCTCCGGGACGAACTTCGCGCTGTTCTCGGAGGTAGCTGAACGAGTAGATCTGGCCCTGATCGGTGACGACGGGACCGAGCAGTTGGTGCAGCTGACCGAGGTGGACGGGTTCGTCCACCACGCGTACCTGCCCGCGGTCCAGCCGGGGCAGCGGTACGGATTCCGGGTGCACGGACCGTACAACCCGTCCGAGGGGCATCGCTGCAACCCGTCCAAGTTGCTGCTCGACCCGTACGCGAAGGCCATCGACGGGCAGGTCGACGCCGACGAGTCACTGTTCAGTTACCGGTTCGCCAAGCCGGACGAACTGAACACGATGGACAACCGTGAGCACACGATGCTCTCCGTGGTCACCAACCCGTTCTTCGACTGGGGCAACGACCGCCCGCCGGGGCACGCGTACCACGAGACGGTGATCTACGAAGCGCACGTCAAGGGCCTGACCAAGACCCACCCGGCACTGCCGGAGGAGATTCGCGGCACGTACGCCGGGATCGGGCACCCGGCGATCGTCGAGCACCTCAAGGACCTCGGGGTGACCGCGATCGAACTGATGCCGGTGCACCAGTTCGCCCAGGACGGGCACCTGCAGGAGCGGGGCCTGTCCAACTACTGGGGCTACAACACGATCGGCTTCTTCGCCCCGCACAACGCCTACTCCTCGTTGGGCGGCCGGGGGCAGCAGGTGACCGAGTTCAAGACGATGGTGCAGGCCCTGCACGAGGCCGACATCGAGGTCATCCTCGACGTCGTCTACAACCACACCGCGGAGGGCAACGAGTTCGGCCCGACGCTGTCGTTCAAGGGCATCGACAACGCGGCGTACTACCGGCTGGTGGACTCGGACAAGTCGCACTACTACGACACCACCGGCACCGGGAACAGCCTGCTGATGCGGCATCCGCACGTGCTGCAGCTGATCATGGACTCGCTGCGCTACTGGGTCACCGAGATGCACGTGGACGGCTTCCGGTTCGACCTCGCGTCGACGCTGGCCCGCCAGTTCCATGAAGTGGACCGGCTGTCGGCGTTCTTCGACCTGGTCCAGCAGGATCCGGTGGTGAGCCAGGTGAAGCTGATCGCCGAGCCGTGGGACGTCGGCGACGGCGGCTACCAGGTGGGCAACTTCCCGCCGCTGTGGACCGAGTGGAACGGCAAGTACCGCGACACCGTCCGCGACTTCTGGCGGGGCGAGAAGTACACGCTGGCCGAGTTCGGCTCGCGGTTGACCGGCTCGTCGGACCTGTACCGCGACGACAGCCGCCGCCCGTTGGCGAGCATCAACTTCATCACCGCGCACGACGGCTTCACGCTGCGCGACCTGGTCTCGTACAACGAGAAGCACAACGAGGCGAACGGCGAGGGCGGCAAGGACGGCGAGAGCCACAACCGCTCCTGGAACTGCGGCGTCGAGGGTCCGACCGACGACCCCGACGTCGTGAGGCTGCGGGCCAAGCAGCAGCGCAACTTCCTCGCCACGTTGCTGATCTCGCAGGGTGTTCCGATGCTTGCCCATGGCGACGAGCTGGGCCGCACCCAGTCGGGCAACAACAACGTCTACTGCCAGGACAACGAGCTCGCCTGGGTGAACTGGGATCTGAGCGAGGAGCAGCAGGACCTGCTGGAGTTCACCGGCGGGCTGGTCCGGCTGCGGAACGAGCACCCGGTGTTCCGCCGCCGCCGGTTCTTCCACGGCGACCAGGGGGTCGACGGGCTGGGCGACCTGGTCTGGTTCACTCCCGACGGTCAGGAGATGCAGGACGGGGACTGGAGCCACGACGACGCCCGCGCGGTGGCCGTCTTCCTGAACGGTGACGCCATCTCCGAGCCGGATCCGCGCGGCGAACCGGTGGTGGACGACTCGTTCCTGATCCTGCTGAACAGCAACTACGAGCCGGAGGACTTCCTGCTGCCCGAGAAGAAGTTCGGCGAGGCGTGGTCCGTGGTGGTGGACACCATCAGGCCGACCGGTCGAGCCGAGGAAGGCGAGCACATCGCGGGCAGCACGATCCGGATCGAGGACCACGGCATGCTGGTCCTGACCCGGCCGCGACGGGGAGCTCAGTGACGACTGGCGGGATTCCCTCCTCAGCACCTCACCGTCCCGGTGGCCCGCAGGCCACCTACCGGTTCCAGCTCCGCGCGGAGTTCGGCTTCGACGCCGCCGCGGCGGTAGTCCCGTACCTGGAGAGCCTCGGGATCTCGCACGCCTACCTGTCACCGATCCTCCAGGCCGCACCCGGTTCCACCCACGGGTACGACGTGGTGGACCACAGCCGGCTGTCCGAGCCGATGGGCGGCCGGCCCGCGTTCGATCGACTGGCTGCCCGGCTGGCGGAGAGCCGGATGGGTGCGGTGGCGGACGTCGTACCGAACCATGTCGCCGTACCGACACCGGCCAGTCTGAACAAGGCGCTGTGGTCGGTGCTGCGACTCGGCCCGAGTTCGCAGTACGCCGAGTGGTTCGACGTGGACTGGGGTTCGGGGAACCAGCCGCTGCTGATGGCGGTCCTGGGTCAGCGGATCGGCAAGGTGCTGGCGGACAACGAGCTGTCCATCGACGGCGACGTACTGCGGTACTACGAGCACGAGTACCCGCTGCGGCCGGGCACCGAGGAGCTGCCGATCGAGGAGCTGGTGACGGAGCAGTGGTACCGCCTGGCGCACTGGCGGGTCGCTGACGAGGAGCTGAACTACCGGCGGTTCTTCGACGTCGACACCCTCGCTGCCATCCGTCAGGAGGTGCAGCAGGTCTTCGACGCGACGCACCAGCTTCTGCTCGACCTGCTGCACGAAGGCAAGCTCAACGGCTTCCGCATCGATCATCCGGACGGTCTGGCGGACCCACGCGGCTACCTGCGTCGACTGGCCGAGCGCACCGGCGGCGCGTGGGTCGTGGTGGAGAAGATCCTCGAGGGCGACGAGGACCTCCCGCGTGACTGGCCCTGCGCCGGCACCACTGGGTACGACGCACTGCTCCGGGTCGGCGGCCTGTTCGTCGACCCATCCGGTGCCGCACCGCTCGCAGCGCTGCACTCTGAGCTCACCGGCGCACCGGCCGACTTCGGGTCGGTTGTGGAGGAGGCGAAGCGCGAGGTCGTCCAGAACAACCAGTACGCCGAGGTGCATCGACTGGTCGAGTTGCTGGCTCGCATCTGCCAGGACGACGTTCGACTGCGGGACCACACCAGGCGGGCGTTCCACGAGGTCGTCGCCGAGTTACTCGTCCACTTCGACGTCTACCGGGCGTACGTCGTACCTGGTGAAGAGGCGCCGCCGACGGCGGTAGCTGCGATGGAGCGGGCGGCTGAGAAGGCACGCGCGAACCTGGACGAGGACCGGCAGGCCACGCTGGACCTAGTACTGCATCTCCTGCTGGGTCGAGAGACCAGCACCATCGACGAGCGGGCACGGGCCGAGCTGATTGTGCGGTTCCAGCAGACGTGTGGTCCGGTGATGGCCAAGGGCGTCGAGGACACCTCGTTCTACCGGTGGTTCCGGCTGTCGTCGCTCAACGAGGTCGGTGGGGATCCGGAGCACTTCGGTGTCACGCCGGAGGAGTTCCACGCGTACGCGACCCGACTGAACCGGCACTGGGCGAAGTCGATGACCACGCTGTCCACGCACGACACCAAGCGGTCCGAGGACGTACGGGCGCGGCTCGGTGTGCTGTCAGAGCAGCCCGCAGCCTGGTCCGAAGCGGTCCGGGATTGGCGCCGCCTGTCGGAAGATCACCGGAATCCGTTGCTGGACGGCAGTACGGAGTACCTGTTCTGGCAGACGCTGTTCGGGACGTGGGACGACGGACCGCTCGCCGAGGACCGGATGCAGGCCTATCTGCTCAAGGCGATCCGCGAGGCCAAGCGCAACACCTCCTGGACCTCACCGGACGAGGAGTACGAGCAGACGGTCGCTGCCTTCGCGAACGCGGTCCTGCAGGACGAGAGTGTCCTCAAGTCGGTACGCCGCTTTGCCGACGAGCAGACCGCCTACGTCCGCGCGGCGACCCTTGGCCAGAAGCTGGTCCAGCTCACGATGCCCGGCGTACCGGATGTCTATCAGGGGACCGAGCTGGTCGACCTGTCTCTCGTCGACCCGGATAACCGGCGGCCGGTGGACTACCAGCAGCGGATCGAGCGGCTGCAGCGGCTGGATGACGGTGGTAAACCGGACGACCTGTCTGACGAGAAGCTGCTGATCACCTCGCGAGCACTCCGCGTCCGTCGGCAGTACCCGGACGCCTTTGCCGGCAGCTACACGCCGCTCCCCACGTCCAACGGTCATGCGGTCGCGTTCGCACGTGGCGATGCCGTGATCACCGTGGCGACCAGACTGCCCGCCGCACTGCAGCGACTGGGTGGCTGGGGTGACAGCACCGTCGTACTGCCGAGCGGCCAGTGGAAGAACGTGTTGACCGGTCGCGAGGTCGGCAGCGGCGCAGCCCGGATCGAGGACCTGCTGACCGACCTGCCGGTGGCCCTGCTGGTCAGGAGCTGATCGCCGATGCACACCTTCCGTGTCTGGGTGCCTAAGGCAACCAAGGTCGACCTGGTACTGGACGACGGCGTCCTGCCGATGCGCTGGACCACCGACGGCTGGTGGGAACGCAAGGTGGTCGAGGCCCACCACGGCACCGACTACGCGTACTCCGTCGACGGAAGCGACCCGCTGCCCGATCCGCGCAGCCCGTGGCAGCCGGACGGGGTGCATGGGTCCAGCCGGGTCTTCGACGCAGACCGGTTCGACTGGACCGATGACAGCTGGACGGACCGGGACGTGCGCGGCTCGGTCTTCTACGAGCTGCACCTGGGCACGTTCACGCCGGAAGGGACGCTGGACGCGGCTGCGGAGCACCTGGACTACCTGGTCGTGCTGGGAGTAGAAGTGGTCTCCCTGATGCCGGTCGCCGCGTTCCCCGGCGTACAGGGCTGGGGGTACGACGGTGTGGACCTCTACGCGGTCCACGAGCCGTACGGCGGACCGGAGGCGCTGCAGCGGTTCGTCAACCGGTGCCACGAGGCCGGACTGGCTGTTTGCCTCGACGTGGTCTACAACCACCTCGGCCCGAGCGGGAACTATCTCGCCAGCTTCGGTCCGTACTTCACCGACAAGCACTCCACCCCGTGGGGTCCGGCGGTCAACCTGGACGACACCGGCAGCACCGAAGTACGGCGGTGGATCTGCGACAACGCACTGCGCTGGTTCCGGGACTTCCACCTCGACGCCTTGCGGCTGGACGCCGTACACGCGCTGGTCGACGACAGCCCGACCCATCTGCTCCAGCAACTGTCGACTGAGACAGCAGCGCTCTCGGGAGAACTCGGACGGCCGCTGGGTCTGGTAGCCGAGTCCGACCTCAACGATCCGCGCACTGTCGACCCGGTGTCCGCAGGTGGGATGGGCATGACCGCGCAGTGGAGCGACGACTTCCACCACGCACTGCACGCTCTGCTGACCGGCGAGCGCTTTGGGTACTACGTGGACTTCGGTGACCCGGCCGTCTTCGCGAAGACGCTGACCCGGGTGTTCCTGCACGACGGGACGTACTCGACGTTCCGCGGCAAGAACTGGGGGCGCCCGGTCGACCCGCGCACGCATCGGGGCGGTCAGTTCCTCGCCTACACGTCGAACCACGACCAGATCGGCAACCGGGCACTGGGCGATCGGCCGGCCCTGACGCCGGGCCAGCTCGCGATCGGGGCCGCGCTGGTACTGACGTCGCCGTACACGCCGATGTTGTTCATGGGGGAGGAGTGGGGCGCCTCGACGCCCTGGCGGTTCTTCACCGACTTCGACGAGCCCGCGCTGGCCGACGCGGTCCGGACCGGGCGGCGGCGGGAGTTCGCGGAGTTCGGTTGGGACGCAGATCAGATCCCGGACCCGCAGGACCCCGAGACCTGGCGCAGTTCGGTGCTCGACTGGTCCGAGCTGGACGAGTCGCCGCATCACGACGTACTGACCTGGTACCGGCACCTGCTCACGTTCCGGGCCCGGATGCCGGAGCTGCGCGACGACCGGCTCGAATCGACTCGTATCTCGTTCGATCCGGCCGGAGCCTGGCTGGTGGTGACGCGCGGTAGTCTCCGCGTGGTCGCGAATCTGGCCGCCGCCGATGCCGTGGTGCCGGTCGACGACCTCCCGTCGTACCTGGTGATGTCGTTCGGTGCGGCCGAACTGACCGTCGACGGGCTGTGGTTGCCCGGTCACGGCGTTGCGATCGTCTCCGTCTGAGACTTTCCAACGGTGCACATTAGTGGGTCAAACCAACAGAACCTTGCGTTCGACCGTGTTGATCAGTGGTGATTTCCGGAATCGCTTGCCTGCGACGGCATCGTGACGGACTGTAGATGGGCCAGCAGGGGACGGGGGTTTCCAGGGAGGACCACATGACAGTCGGAGGCGTCGACACTTACTACGATTACGACGAGAAGCAGTGGAAGAGCCGGAAACTGGGCGGCGGCCCGATCCGTCGCGGCCCCGTCTGCCCGGCCCCGCGCACCGCAGATCACCCGCATCACAACACGGCCCGTGAGCGCCGACCATCCGGCCGGGACCGCGAAGTACCCAAGAGCACGCTGAACTGAAACCACCGGTGGCAGGGCCCGCCAGACCAGGTCACCGTCCAGCACCACTCAGCCCTGACCATCTCAGGGGTCAACCCCTGAGATGGTCGGTTGCGCCCTGAGAATCCGCCGGGGCAACCGACCAGCTGAGGGGTTAACCCCTCAAACGTCCCGGAAGAGGGCTGCGCCCTCGCGGTCGAGCCAGGTGGCGAAGTCCATCAGGTCCGGATACCGCTTGCGGAGCGCGGGAATGTCGGCGTCCCAGCCGGCGAACTTCGGGCTCATCCGCGCGTTCTTGGCGCCGCCGAGCAGCGCCGCGACCTTCTCCGCTGGCAGCGGCGACAGATCGACCGGACGCCCCGTGGCCCGGGCTATCGCGTCCGCGATGCTCCGCCGCGGCAGCTCGTCGCCAGCGATCTCGATCACCTCGCCGAGCCAGCTCTCCGGGTCCGCGAAGGCGAGCGCAGCCAGGGCGCCGATGTCGGTGACCGCGATCAGTTGCACGGTTGCGTCGTCCGGGATGACCCGAAGCATGGCCAAGTCGCTGTAGGCGCCGACCATCGTTGAGGCGTGGTTCTCCATGAACATCACCGGCCGCAGGATCGTCGCCGGTACGCCGATGGCCCGGATGTGCTCCTCGATCCGCCATTTCGTGTCCCAGCTAGGAATACCGGCCGCACCCTCGACCGCGCCGACCGACGTGTACACGAGCTGCTTCGCGCCTGCCGCCAGGGCTGCGTCGGCAACATTCACGCCCATCGCGACCTCGTCGATGTTGTTGTACGGCGGTGTCGCGGCGGGCTGAACGCTGAACACGCCATGCACGCCGGCGGCGGCCGCATCCAGGGCAGCGCGGTCAGCCATGTCCCCAACGGCCAGCTCGGCGCCCGCCTCCGCGAGCGCCTTGGCCTTCGGGGCGCCGGCATCGCGCACCAGCGCCCGGACGTGCCACCCGTCGGCGAGCAGGTGCCGTACCGCGGCGCCGCCCTGGTGTCCGGTGGCGCCGGTCACCAAGATGATCCTCGTCATACGATCGCTTCCCTTGCTAGGCTGAAGTCCTCCGGAGCACTGCTCCGGTCCGATGAACCACACCGTACCGGAGCACTGCTCCGGTGTCTATCGAGCCGAGGAGGCGACCCGCGATGTCCGAGGTGACGCGCACCGATGCCCGGCACAATCGCGACCAGTTGGTCGCGGTCGCGCGGGAGGCCTTCGCCGAGCACGGCACCGCGACGTCGCTGCGCGATGTCGCCCGCCGCGCCGGTGTCGGCATCGGCACGCTCTACCGGCACTTCCCGACCAGGCAGGCCCTCATCGAGGCCGTCCTCGGCCACGGCTTCGACCGGTTGCGGGAGCAGGCCGTTGCCCTCACCGGCCAGGGCGACCCCCGGGACGCTCTGCTCACGTGGCTGCGCGACTTCGCCGAAAGCTCGGCCCGCTACCGCGGCCTGCCCGAGTCCGTTCTCGAGGCGCTGCAGGACGAGGATTCCGCCTTGCATGCTTCCTGTTTCGGCGTCCGCGACTCTGGCCGTGCACTGCTGGCAGCGGCCCAGCAGGCAGGCGCGGTCCGAGCCGACCTGACGATCGAAGAGCTCATGGCCCTGGCCGCCGGCGTCGCCTGGGCCGGCGCGCAGAGCCCAACTCCCAACCAGACCGTGCGGCTACTGGAACTCGTCGTCTCCGGACTCGACCCGATCACCCCGCCGCACTGATCACGACGCTCGCTCGAGGAGCCAGCCGCGGTCGGCGGCCTTGACGCCGGCTTGGAAGCGGCTGCGGGCACCGAGGCGGTTCATGATCTGCGCGACCATTCGCCGTACCGTCCGGACCGAGATGTCGAGGTGTGCGGCGGCGACCTCGTCGGTTGCGCCCAGGGCCAGCAGACGCAGCATCTCCTGCTCGCGGAGCGACAGGTCGGCCTCGTCGGGTAGGTCGCTGTCGGCCAGCGGTACGGCGTCCGGCCAGATCCGCTCGAACAGTTCGAGAGCCGTGGCCACGACGCTCGTCAACCGCAGTACCGCGACGCTGCCGTTGGTTGTGTCAGCGGGCAGGACCGTGACCGAGCCGTCGATGACGATCACGTTCATCGGCACGTGCGGGATCGTCCGAACCGCGACGCCTGCCAGCGACAGCGCGCCGAGATGCCGGCCGATGGTCGGCGTGGTCCGCGCGTCGTCGGGGAAGATCGCCCGGTAGCGCACACCGTGCTTGACCTCCCGCGGCCCGAACGTCGGACCGGCCGGGGTCAGACTGCTCATCGCGATCACCTCGTCCTCCGCAGAGGCGAGAAGCTCGGCAAGCCCGCCACGAACGGGAATCTGGTGAAAACCGGAAGGCCGGTTGAGCATGGTCACAGTCATGAGAGAGCAACCCCCAGGGGTAGCGTGGCGGCGAGATGAACCCTTGGTTGGGCCAACGGTGTCCCGATCGCGGTCGGCCTCATGCGACGAGCTCCGCTTGCGGCCCGCTGACCATCATCAGCTGGCTGGTGTGATCACGGATGACCGAGCCGATCTCGAACCGGCCTGGCGCCGGCTCGGTGACCAGGTTGAGGTCCATCAGCTGATCGACCATCAGCTCGGCGTCGGGCCGATCGGTGCCGGTGAGCCGTGCAGCCTGCCGGAGGTCGAACCGTGGCGTCATCCCGATCAGCCGGTAGAGCCGCTGAGCCGGTCCGGGCAGAGCGTCGTACGCCGAGTCGAAGCGAGCCAGGACCTCCGCCAACGCCTGACAGCGGGCCGGCTGGTCTTCGAGGCGGCCCGCCATCCGGGCGACGGTCCACGGTTGCCGGTTGCGTAGCCGCTCGGCCAGGTGCCGGATCGCACCCGGATGACCACCGCAGCAGTTGAGGATCTGCTCGATGTCCGTCAGCCGCGCGGCCTCCGCCGGAGCCAGTACGTCGAGGGTGATCGCGGCCGTTCGGTCCAGGTCGGCCAGCCGGCGGCGGCTGATCACCAGCACCAGTGCGTTGGTGTCGTTCGGCAGCAGGTGCCGGATCTGATCCGCGTTCTCGACGTTGTCCAGGATCAGCAGGCCCGTTGCCGAGGACAACGAGGTCGGCCGGTGCAGGTCGACGTACTGCTGGGTCTCGAAACCCGAGGCGGCGGCGACCTCGAGGGCGAACGCGGTCTTGCCGATCCCCGGCATCCCGTCGATCGTGACTACGCCGCTCACACCGCGCAGCGCTTGCTGCTCGGGCTCGCGGCCGACGAACCCGGGGACCCGCGGCGGCAGGTTCGAGCTCACCAGAAGCGGACTGATCGGGCGAGCCTCCTCGCTGAGGATCTGCTGGTGCAGAGCGGTCAGCTCGGCGCCTGGCTCGATCCCCAGATCGCGGACCAACGCGGTCCGAGCGCGCTGGTACGCCGCCAGCGCGTCGTTCCGTCGTCCCACCTGGCGGTACGCCGCCATCAGCCGAGCCCACGCCAGTTCGCGGAGCGGTTCCTCCTCGGTGAGCGCACGCAGTACGGCAATCGCCTCGGCCGGCCGCTCAAGCAGGAGTTGGGCGTCCGCCAGGTCCTCACGCAGCGCTCGGTGCAGCTCGATGAGCCGGTCGACCGCGGAGGTCGCGTCGGTCAGACCGTCGTACGGCACACCCCGCCAGAGCTCGAGCGCGTGTTGGACGGCGGTGATCGCCTCCGCCGCTCTCTTCCGGCCGAGTAGGTCGCGGGCCTGGTCGCACAGGTCGGCGGCGTCGTCGGCATCCAACTCACCGGGGAGGACGCGGACCCGATAAGCGCCCGGGCGGCTCTCGATCCGCTCGTCGGGCAGCGAGCGACGGAGCTGCCAGACGTACGTCTTCAGGTTGTTCTGCGCGGAGGCGGGCACGTCCCGTCCGGCCCAGACCGCGTCGACCAACTGCTCGGTGCTGACCCAGGCGTTGCGGTGCAGCAGGAGCAGGGTCAGCACGGTCGCCGGCTTGCCGCCGCAGAGGTCCAGCGGGTGTCCGTCGGGGCCGTCGACCTCGAGCGGGCCCAGCACCCGGAAGCTCAACCGGTCTGGTGAGTGCGCTGCGTGACCGTTCATGAAACATACGATCCGGGCAGCCGATGACATTTTGATGACACGCGAGGACGGCGCGCTATCCCAGGTCGCGACTGGCCGGGGTCGGAAGCGAGGTAGTTTCCGGGTCGCATAGAGTGACATCTGTCTCGACAGGAAGGCTGTTGCCTTCAGGAAGGATTGGGCGCGATGGCCGACGCAGGCGAGCAAGGGAACACGTCGTACCCGGGCTTCGACACGACGAAGCCGAGTATCGCCCGGACCTACGACTACCTGCTCGGTGGCAAGGACAACTTCGCCGTGGACCGCGCCTTCGGGGACCGGTTCATCAACGAGCTGCCCGGGTCGCGGGTGATCGCCTACGACAACCGCGGCGCGCTGATCCGCGCGGTCCGCGAGATCGTCACGAACACGCCGGTCCGGCAGTTCATCGACCTCGGCAGCGGGCTGCCGACGGCCGACAACGTGCACCAGGTCGCCCAGCGGTACTCGCCGGACGCGAAGGTGGTGTACGTCGACAACGACCCGATCGTGCTCGCGCACGGCCGCGCGTTGCTCGCCGAGAACGACAACACCACGGTGATCCAGGCCGATCTGCGGGAGCCGAAGGCGATCATCGAGCACCCCGACACCGTGCGGCTGATCGACTTCGGCAAGCCGGTCGCCATCATCTTCAGCGCCACCCTGCACCACGTGAACGACGACGAGGACCCGGCCGCGATCGTCGCCTTCTGGCGGGACCGGATCGTCCCCGGCAGCCACGTCTTCATCAGCCACTTCCGCCGCGAGGACGAGCCGCGCAGCCAGGAGCTCGAGCAGGTCCTGCAGGGCTCCCTCGGCCGCGGCCGCTGGCGCACCGACGACCAGATCCTCGCCCTCTTCGGCGACGGCTTCACCGTCCAGGAGCCCGGCATCGTCCCGGCCTCCGAGTGGCGCAACCCCGAGCCGCCGGACGACCTGACCGACTACCAGCGCCTGATCGCCGCGGTCCTCGCAATCAAGAACTAGCCGGGGCGCTGAGGAAGGCGAACTGAGCCGTCTTCGTCGTCCCGTCCGGCTGCGTGATCTTGGCCTCCGGCCCGAGCACAAAACCACTGCGCTGAAACCGCTCGATCGCCCGCGTATTGCGTACGTCAGGCTCGACCACGATCCGCGGATTCCCCAGATGCTCGAACACGAACCGGCCCAGCACCGCCACCAGATTCCCGGTGAACCCTGCCCGCGCCTCCCCAGGCGCGATCAACAGATGCACCCCAAGATCCCCAGCCCGGACCTCGTACGCCGCCCCAGCCGGATCGGCCTGCGGATCGTACGTCTGCAACAGCGCAACCGGTACGTCGTCCACCCGCACGACGTACACGTGATGCGTAGGCACCGAATCCAGAAACTCGTACGTCGCAGCGATCTCCTCCCGCGACAACGCCCCCATCCCCCAAAAATTGGCCCGCTCCGCCGTCACCCACTCATAGATCAGATCGAGATCCCGCGACGGATCTGCCTCCTCAATCCGCACCGTGCCGAACCCGTCGACGGCAGCCGAGAAACCCAGCTCCTCCCGCGCCACCTCCCCGTCAGCCGGCGCCAGCGCACCTCGCAACCACAGCGGCAACTGATCATGATGATGCGGATCGCGGAGTACGCCGGACGCCCCGAGCGGCACCACCCACCGGCTGGCCGACCGATCCGCCAGATCCCAGGCGTACCGCGCCGCCGAAGCCCGGATGCAAACATCGGTCAGCCCAGGCAGGCTCGACGTCGACATCACGCAATGGTGATCACCGGACAACCCAAGGTCGAAAGGCTCCTCATCCGGCGCGAACACCGGCCCACGCAACGCATGCAGAGGCGCGAGCTGATGAGTCTCGCCCCACGGCGGCCGCGGTTTGCGAGCGGCAACCTCTTCCAGCGCTTCCCGCGCTAGCCAACCGACATTGACGTCCGGGATCAGGTCGGCAGCGAGGAGATTCTCGAGCGCGTATGAGACGTGCGTCAGCGGATCCATCCATGGCATGAACACCTCGGCGACCTCGGCGTTCTCGAGGATCGCGAAGTGGTCGGTGAGCCGGGAGACGAGTGCCTTGCGGACGGCGGCGTACGACGAGGCCGTCGTACTCGCGGCGTCCATCCGGCGGTCCCAGCTCAGCAGTTCGGTGCGGAGGGCAACGGCTTCCGGCGAGAGGTCCTCAAGATCAAGGAGATCGAGGATGGAGCCGGCCGAGCCGAGGAACGTGTCGGTATGGATGTCCGACATCTCGTCGACGGACCAGTCGCTGCGGGCGTTCACCAGTTCACGGATCCGGTGCGAGCGGTGCGGCGCCGCGAACTCGACGCCCAGGGGAGCCGCCAACTCACGCGCGTTCGCCATCACCACGGGCCCGTTCACGTCCTCGCGCGGCATCGGGTCGTGCCAACCGTCCCACTGATGCGCGGCCTCCCAAGCCGGCACGATCCGTAGCCTGTTGCTCGGGTGCCGCCGAGGTACGAGCCCCGCCGTCCGATGCAGCAGCCCGCCCGCGGTGTCAGCCGCCATCACCACGTCCACCGGCTCCACCCAGTCGTCGAACGCCGCGTCGACATCATCAACTGTCGTTGCCCGCAGCAACTTCGCCATCGCCTCGAAACCAAGCCGACCGGTCACACGCGGCGGATACCGCAGACTGATGCCGTCTTGGATGATCGGACCGCGCTCAGTCTCGATCACCTCGACCTCGATCGAGTCGGCCCCGGCGACCTCCACCACCTCAGTGTGGACGGATGCCGGCTTCCAACCATCAGGGCCCAACGCCTCCACGCCAGGGCCGGTCCGGCGGAGCTGTTCGTCGTACAAGTCCTGGTAGTCGGCCATCGCATTCGTGATCGCCCACGCGACCCCGCCGGTGTGCCCGAAGTGAGCGAGGCCAGGAATGCCGGGCATCGCAAGACCTAGTACGTCGTACTCCGGGCACGTGAGCCGGATCTGCTGGTAGACGCCCGGGCTCTCGATGTAGCGATGCGGATCGCCCGCCACGATCGCTTGCCCCGTGGCCGTGTGCGACCCAGGGATCAGCCAACCGTTGCTCCCGGCCCCATGCGGACCCTCCGACGAGAACAGGTCGAGCGCGTCCTCGCCGAGATGTCGCGCAACATGAGTCCGCCACAGTTTCGACGGGAACCCCGCGAACATCACGTGCACCGCCAGCCAGATCCCGAGCGGCGTCCACGGCTCCCACTTCTGCAGCGTCAGGTCGGTCTCCGCGAACTCCGGGGCCCGCGCCGCCCCACCGGGCAGCGCGTGGTTCACGCCCTCGACGTACGCCGTGACCCATTCCCGCGTCTCGTCGTCGAGCGCCTCGAAACAGCGCTGAGCCGTGTCCGCCAGCCGGGCCTGGCGCGCGAACACGTCCCACCCAGCCCCCTCCGAACCGAGGAACGCGGCCGTCGTCCCGAGGTACCGCCGCCGCTCGAACTCGATCTGCCAAGCCCGATCCCGGGCCGCGTTCACGCCCTGCAGATACACCAACGCGAGGGGGTCGCCGGCCCGAAGTTGCGGCACGCCGTACCTGTCCCGGAACACCCTCGCATTCACAACGCGCCTCGTTTCAGTTAGGTTAGGCTGCGCTAACTTACTCAGCAGCAATCCACCACCGCAAGAGCATTCTCGCTGGAGGTCCATCGTGAGGCATGGCTGGGAAGGCGTAGTGCTGAAGCTGTTCCGGGCGAAGGACTTCGTCTTCACCGTGACGGGTGCCGAACAGGTCACCGAGCGCTACCGCCGCGTGCATTTCACCGACGGCGGTCTCCTCGAGCTGATCGGCGTACACCCGACCATGTGGGTGCGGCTCTGGTTCGACAACGCAGGCAGGCCGCATCAGCGCGCGTACACGTTGGTCGATCCGGACGTCGAGGCGGGCACGTTCAGGCTGGAGTTCGCGCTGCACGACGGGTGCGCGAGCGACTGGTCCCGCAAGTGCGAGCCCGGCGACACCATCGAGGCGACCGTGCAGGGCACCGGTTTCGAAGTACCTGACCCGTTACCGCAGCGGATGCTGGTCATCGGCGACCCAGCTTCATTGCCCGCCATCAACTCGCTCCTCGAGGTCGCCCCGAAGGTCCCGACCACGATCTGGTTCGAGACCACTCACGACCTCGATCACAAGCTCCCGTTCCGGATCGACCCGGATCACCACGACCTACGGACAGTGCCGCGCGCCGACCTGGTCGAGAACGTGAAGGCCGATCTGCGAGACCTCGCCGGCCCCGACCCGTTCGTCTGGATCGCCTGCGACACCGCGACCACCCGCACCCTGACGTCGTACGTCCTCAAGGACCTCGCCGTACCGAAGCATCGGGTGAAGTCCCTCGGTTACTGGAAGGCCGCGTAGCCTGACCGGCGTGATCACGTCGCTCGACCTCACCGACCGGACGCTCGCCGAGCGGTTGCTCGCGATCCAGCACGCGGCGTACGCCGTCGAGGCCGAGCTGATCGGATTCGACGGCATCCCACCGCTGCAGGAGGACCTCGCCGGTCTCATGTCATCCACCGAGCACTGGCTCGGGCGGTACGACGGGACAGTGCTCGTCGGCGCGGTTGCCTACGAACTAGCACCTGACTCGGTCGAGATCAGCCGGCTCATCGTCGATCCGGCTCATGCTCGTCGAGGCCACGGCCGGGCGCTGCTCGACCACCTCGACCAGTTGGAGCCGCGACCGATCAGCCTCGTCTCGACCGGGAGCGCCAACACTCCGGCAGTGAGTCTCTACAAGGCCCGCGGTTACACCGAGCTCGGTCAGATCGAAGTTGCCCCCGGCATCCACATCACCCAGTTTCGCCGCGAGTCCGGATCTGCTCGAAGCCGTAGTACAACGCCAGCAGGAAGACGATCAGCAGCGTCACCTGAGCCGAAATGAACGACACCCCGATGCACGCCGCGTAGATCACGGTGCCGAACGAGTACCTGATCAACGACTTGCGTACCTGGGACTTGTTCATGTCGTGGTCGACCAGATGGTTGCGCAGTACGTGCCACCAGATCGCGCTGAAGGCGATCGCGGCCAGCGTCAGGTTGGCGCTGTAGACGGCGGCGGCGACGCTGGCGTTGATCGAGTCGTCTTCCAGGTGCTCGGCGAACATGCTGGTCGGGAACGGCAGCAGCGTGACCCACAGCAGCAGAAGCAGGTTGAGGAACATCAGCCCGCGGTCGGCGCGTTTGATCTGCCGGAACATCGAGTGGTGGTTGACCCACATGATGCCGAGGATCGCGAAGCTGGTCAGGTACGCCGCGAACTGGGGCCACTCGTTCACCAGGGCAGGCCACAGCCGCTGACCCTCCTCGAGCTCGGGGCTGTGCAGTTCGAGGACGAGCAGGGTGATCGCGATCGCGAAGACGCCGTCACTGAACGCTTCCAGCCGGTTGGTCTCCGCAAGATTGGTCTGGGTACTCACGGCCACACAGTCTGAACTACTACACCGGTGAACGGGCGATCGTACTGATCGCCTTCAGCGTAATCATTCTGTCCCGAAAGCATCGAGAGCTCTGATTTTGTTGGTCACGTCGAGGGCGGCGACCTTGTAGGCCTCGGACAGGGTCGGGTAGTTCAGGACGGTGTCGACCAGGTAGTCGACCGTGCCGCCGCAGCCCATGATCGCCTGGCCGATGTGGACCAGGTCGGTCGCGCTGGTGCCGAACACATGGACGCCGAGCAGGGTGCGGTCCTCGGTCGAGACGAGCAGCTTGAGCATTCCGTAGGTGTCGCCGAGGATCTGCCCACGGGCCAGCTCGCGGTACCGGGAGACGCCGACCTCGTACGGCACCGACGAGCGCGTCAACTCCTCCTCGGTGGCACCGCAGTACGAGACCTCGGGGATCGTGTAGATGCCGATCGGCTGCAGCCCGGCCAGCTCGCGGGCCGGTTCACCGAAGGCGTGGTACGCCGCCAGTCGGCCCTGATCCATGCTGTTCGCGGCGAGTGCGGGGAAGCCGATCACGTCACCGACGGCGTAGATGTGCTCGACCGTGGTCCGGTAGTGCTCGTCCACCTTGATCCGGCCGCGTGCGTCCGCCTCGAGTCCGGCGGCGGGCAGATTCAGCTCGTCGGTCACGCCCTGCCGGCCGGCGGAGTACATCACCATTTCGGCCGGGATCCGCTTGCCGCTGGCCAGCGAGGTGACTGTGCCGCGGTCGGAGACCTCCACCCGTTCGACCTCCTCGCCGAACCGGAACGTGACCGCCTGGTCACGGAGATGGAACTTGAGCGACTCGACCACCTCGGGATCGCAGAACTCCAGCATCCGGTCGCGCTTCTCGACCACCGTCACCCGGGTCCCGAGCGCGGCGAACATCGACGCGTACTCGATCCCGATCACGCCGGCGCCGACGACGACCATCGAGCTCGGTACCTTTTCGAGCTGGAGGATCGCGTCGGAGTCGAGCACGTGCCGGTTGTCGAACTCGATCTGCGGCGGTCTCGCCGGCCGGGTGCCGGTGGCGATCACGAACTTCTCAGCGGTGACCACGCTGGTCTCACCACGCCCGGATCCGGTCACCTGAACCGTGTTCGGGTCGACGAAGCTCGCCGTACCGTGAAGCAACTCGACGTGGTTGCGGAGCAGTTGGGACCGGACCACCTCGACCTCGCGACCGACGACATGCTGGGTCCTGGCCATCAGATCGGCGATGGTGATGTCGGATTTCACCCGGTAGCTGGCGCCGTACAGGTCGCGCAGCGCCATCCCGGTCAGGTACAGCACTGCTTCGCGCAGCGTCTTGGACGGGATCGTGCCGGTGTTGACGCAGACGCCGCCGAGCATCGAGATCCGCTCGACCACCGCCACCCGCTTACCCAGCTTCGCACCGGCGATCGCGGCCTTCTGCCCGCCCGGACCCGAACCGATCACCACGAGGTCGTAGTCATACATCGGATCTCCCCACCAGACTGGGCGCATACAGGGCACCCAGTCTGGTACAGCGGGGTCAGTCAGTCGACAGTGAAACAGCTGTCCAGCTGATGGCCGGGAGCGTAACGGTCAGTTTGCCGTCCTGCAGCCGGGCTTCGGCCGGGCGTGGAGTGACCCGATCGGGGTGCTCGGCCGAGTTCGTCGCGAGCCCGTCTTCGTCGTGCATGATCAACGCCTCGTCGATCCTGGTCACTCCGGCTCGGCTGATGTCGACAGTGATCTCGACAGGACCCTCGGTCGACCGGTTCACGGCAAAGAGAGCCAGTCGTCCTTCGTCGTACGTCGCGACCGCGTCGACGGCCGGTACGTCGCCGTACTTCTCTGTCGTGGTCAGCGGTGACTCGGTCTCGACCCGGAGGACCTGGCCGGTTGCGAGTCGGGAGGTGATCGCGAACGGGTGGAAGGTCGGTTGCCGCCAGGCCGGGCCGCCGGGCTCGGTCATGATTGGCGCGATCACGTTGGCCAGTTGCGCGAGGCAAGCGACCGCGACCCGGTCGCTGTGCCGGAGCAACGAGATCAGGAGGTTGCCTAGGACAACGGCATCGGTAACGTTGTACTCGTCCTCGATCCGTCGCGGTGCGACCTCCCACTGATCGTGCGGCCCATCGGTCAGCCGGGATCGATCCTTGTACCAGACGTTCCACTCGTCGAACGAGATGCCGACCTTCTTGCTGTTCTTCAGCTCCGCGCCGACATGGTCGGCGGTCGCGATCACCGCATCGATGAAGCGGTCCATGTTCACCGCGGAGGCCAGGAATGAGGCCGTGTCGCCGTCGTCGTTGCTGTAGTACGCGTGGCACGAGATGTAGTCGACGAAGTCGTACGTCTCGCGGAGCACATCACGCTCCCACGTGCCGAACAGCGGCATCGCGGACGACGAGGAACCGCACGCGACCAGCTGGAGATCGGGCTCGACCATTCGCATCGCCCGCGCGGTCTCGGCGGCCAGTCGCCCGTACTCCGTCGGTGTCTTGTGGCCGACCTGCCACGGACCATCCAGTTCGTTGCCCAGGCACCACAGTTTGATCCCGTACGGCGCTGCGCCGTGCTGCTCGCGGAGATCGGACAACGCCGTACCGCCCGGGTGGTTCGTATACTCGAGCAGGTCGAGCGCCTCCTGGACACCGCGGGTCCCGAGGTTGATCGCCATCATCGGCTCGAGGCCGGCCTTGGCGCACCACCGGCTGAACTCGTCCAGGCCGAACTCGTTCGTCTCGATGCTGTGCCAGGCGAGATCGAGCCGCCGGGGCCGATCGGTCCGCGGGCCGACGCCGTCCTCCCAGCGGTAGCCGGAGACGAAGTTGCCGCCGGGGTACCGGACCAGCGAGACGCCGAGTTCGCGGGTCAGCTCGAGCACGTCCTTGCGGAAGCCGTCCTCGTCGGCGGTCGCATGGCCGGGTTCGTAGATGCCGGTGTAGACGCACCGGCCCATGTGCTCGACGAACGTTCCGAAGGTACGGCGGTTCACGGGCGCGATCGTGAACGCGGGGTCGATGGTCAGGTTGGCAGAGGGCACCAGGTTGCTCCTGTCGTGGGTCTAGCCCTTGATTCCGGCGTCGCCGACACCGCGGACGACGTGACGCTGGAACAGGGCGTAGACGATCAGCAATGGAAGACCGCCCAGCACGGCGGACGCCATGATCTGGGCGTAGCGCAGGCCGTACGAGCCCTGCACGTTGGCCAGACCGACCGGGATCGTCATCATCGACGGGTCGGTGGTCACGATGAAGGGCCAGAGAAAGTTGTTCCAGGCCCCGATGAAGGTGAAGATTCCGACGGCAACGAGGATCGGCCGCGACATCGGCACCATCACACTCCAGACGATCCGCCACCGGGGCGCGCCGTCGACCCGGGCGGCGTCCTCGTAGTCGCGGGAGATGCCGTCGAAGAACTTCTTCAGCACGAACACCATCACCGGCGCGACCACCTGCGGCAGCACGATGCCCCAGTAGGTGTCGACCAGGCCGAGCCCGGTCATCTCCTGGAACAGCGGCACGATCAGCACCTGCGGCGGCACCAGGATGCCGGCGATCATCAGCCCGAACAGCACCCGCCGGCCGGGGAAGTGCGTCCGGGAGAAGCCGTACGCCGCCAGCACCGAGACGACCAGCGTCAGCCCGGTGACCAGGACCGAGACTACTGTGCTGTTCAGGAACCAGCGGATCAGGTCGCCCTGTTCGATGACGCTCCGGTAGGCCTCGACAGTCGGTGCCTGAGGCAACCAGGTGATCGGCGCCCGGGTCGTCTCTGGCTCGGGCTTGAGCGAGGTGTCGAGCGCCCACAGGAGTGGGACCAGCCAGAGCACGGCGAGGATCACCGCGCCGACGACGCTTGCCACTTTCGGGTAGGTCCAGCGCGGTTCGACCGGTCCGCTCGGCGCGGAGCGGGTGGGCATCGTGATCGTCGTCATGCCGCGTCCCTTCGGCCGGAGAAGAGTTTGAACTGGGCGACCGAGACGATCACGATGATCGCGAAGAACAGGTAGGAGATCGCCGACGCGTAGCCGATCCGGTAGCTGGTGAAGCCGGACTGGTAGATGTACTGGATGATCGGCCGCGTCGCGTAGTTCGGCCCGCCGTTCGTCATCAGGTAGATCTGGTCGAAGATCTTCAGCGATGCCACCAACTGCAGTACGACGATCAGCCCGGTGGTCCGGCTCAGCAGCGGTAGCGTGATCCGGAACAGCTGCTGCCGGCCGTTCGCGCCGTCGATCGCGGCCGCCTCGTAGACCTGGGCCGGAATCCCTTGCAGAGCAGCAAGATAGAGCAGGAAGTTGAACCCGACCGTCCACCAGACGGTCGTGATCACCACCGCGAGCATGGCCCGGTTCTCGGTGTTCAGCCAGTCGATCTCGGCGAACCCACCCGACGTCAGCAGCCCGTTCACCAGTCCGAATCCGGGCTGGTAGATCCATACCCAAATCAGTGTCACGACGGTGGCCGGCAGGACGAACGGAGCGAAGTACGAGAACCGCAACAGCCAGCCCAGCAAGCCTTTCCGGTTCGCGAGCAGGGCCATCACCAGCGCGACGATCACCAGTGGCGGCGTACTCATCGCGGTGAAGACGAGCGTGTTCTTCAGCGACGACCAGACAGCCGGGTCGCCGAACATCTCCCGCCAGTTCTGCAGGCCGAGGAACTCCTGCTTGACCCCGGCGAGACTGGTGTTGAAGAAGCTGTTCCAGAATCCGTTGATCGTCGGCCAGACCAGGAAGACCGCGAACAGCAATAGAAACGGGGCGACGAAGAACAGCCCGCCCCAACGCTCCATCCACGGGCGGCCAGCGCCCGGCTTCGGTGCGGCCGGTCGGGTGGTACTGAGGGCACGAGGTGGTGTCTGCACAGCCATGATGGCCTCCTTTCAGACCGGGGACGGGGTGTCGAGCAGCTTTTGGATGGCTGCCTTGAACTGGGCGAGCGCTCCCTTCGCGGTGGCCTGTCCGGTCGCGATCCCGCTGAAGGCTGCCGCCGACTCGTTCTCCAGTTGGGATCCCGAGCCGCTGAACCAGGCGTCCGGGTCGTAGAGCACGTTCGGGGCGACGCTGCGGTACTCCGCTTGCGGCTTGAGATTCAGGTACTCCGTGCTCTTCACCACCGGCTGGTACGCCGGGATGTGGCCGCCGGCCGCCCACCCGACGCTGTGTTTCAGCATCCACGCGATGTACTCGATCGTCGCCTTCGTGTCGTCGGCGTTCCGGTGGGCCTGGTGCGGCAGCACGAAGGTGTGCGAGTCCCCCTGGAACTTCGGGACGTCGTACACCACCGGGAACGGCGCCATGCTGAACGGCAGCTTCGCGGTCTGGTACGTCGTGACCTCCCACTCGCCGTTGAAGCTCATTCCCGCCTCGCCGTTGGTGAACTGCGCGACCAGGGCCGCGTAGTTCGCCGACCGCGGCGTGAGCCCTTCACTGGCGAGCTTCGCGATCAGGTCCAGGGCCTCGAGCGCCTTGGCGTCGTCGATCACCAGCTCCTTGCCGTCCGGGCTGAAGAACTCACCCTGGAGCTGGCCGTACAGCGTGTACCACAGCCGCCATGGGCTGGTGGTGTCCACCGAGACGGCGTACTTGCCGGTGGTCTCCTTGACGGCCCGGAGCATGTCAAGGAACGCAGTCACGCCCTTGACGGTCTTGATCTTGTTGTCGGGTCCGAGCAGGCCGGCCTTCTTGCAGATCTCGAGGTTGTAGTAGAGGACGAACGGGTGCTGGTCGAGCGGGACGGCGTACAACTTGCCGTCGATGACACAGCGGTTCCAGGTGGCCGGCAGGAAGTCGGACTCGTGCACCCCGGCGGCGGTCAGCAGGTCGACCGGGATCGGGTCGAGCATCGTCGTCGGGCTGAATCCCTTCAGCCGGGACATGTGCATCGTCGCGACCTCGGGCGCCCGACCACCGGTCGCCGACATCGCGAGCTTGGTGTAGAACGGCGGGCCCCAGGCGAGCGTGGTTGCCGAGAACCGCACGTCGGGGTGTTCGGCGACGTACTGCTGATGGATCTGCAGCAGGCGAGCACCGTCACCGCCGCCGAAGAGGTTCCATTCGCGGACCCTGGGCTTACCGCCGAGGGCACCGCAGCCGGTGAGTGCGAGGGCGCCGAGCATGCCACCAAGTACTGCTCGGCGCCGGGGGCGGACGTTGGTCATCAGTCCTCCAGGGCGGAGTGGAGCGACGGATTTACATCGGTGTACTACATCGGTGTAGAGATGATGCCCGGCGGGTCGGGGAGCGTCAATAGCTCAGTCGACGCCGACGGTGGATTCGCGGAGGTGCAGCTGGTACGGCGCGATGATCTCGTGGTGCTCGGAGTCGTCGCCGGCCATCCGCTTGACCAGCAGGTCGACCGCGGTCCGGGCGATGTGGACGCGATTCGGGTCGACCGTGGTCAGGGTCGGGCTGCTGAAGCTGGCCTCGTCGATGTTGTCGAAACCGGCTACCGCGACGTCGTCCGGGATCCTGATCCCGTGAGCGGTGAGGGCCCGGACCGCGCCGAGTGCGAGCGTGTCGTTCAGGGCAAGGACCGCGTCGAACTTCTGGCCGGTCGCGAGCAGCTCCTCCATCGCGTCCGCCCCGCTCGACCGATGCCACTTCCCACCGGACACAGCCAGATCCGTCGGCACGGTGACGCCGTACTCCGCCAGCGTTTCGGCGTAAGCGCCGTACCGGATGGCGGCGGTGCCGACCGCCTCGCCGGGTCGGATGCCGATGACCGCGATCTTGCGCCGGCCCTGGTCGAGCAGGTGTCGTACGACGGCCTTGGTGCCGTCGACGTTGTCGATCATCACGTGGTCGACCGGGCCGTGGAAGATCCGCTCGCCGAGCAGCACCATCGGGGTCGGCGTCCGTAGTTGGTCGACGTCCTCGGGGCCGAGGCCGAGTGGGCTGTACAGCAGGCCGTCGACCAGGTGACCGCGCGGCCGAGCGAGGGCGGTCAGCTCGCGATCCCGGTCGGCGCCGGTGGTCTCGATCATCACGGTGAGACCGTGCTCGCCGGCGGCCTCGATGGCCGCGTCGGCGAGCTCGGCGAAGTACGGGTTGCTCAGCTCAGGCACGGCGAGGGCGATGATGCCGGTCCGCCCGGACTTCAGGTTCCGGGCGGAGATGTTCATCCGGTAGCCGAGGGCATCGATCGCGGCGAGCACCTTGGTCCGCGTCTCTTCGCGGATGTACGGGTACCCGTTCATCACGTTCGAGACCGTCTTCGGGGACACCCCGGCCTCGCGCGCGACATCGCGCATGGTCACCGCCATGCCAGCCACCGTAATGCCTGCGCTGCTGGAACTCAGTCCTCGGTGTCGTGCGTGGGGCGGCGTGGCGGGTTGGGCTGCGGGCCGGCGGACGGGCCGCCCGGGTGCTCCGGGACGTCCACCTCGTTGTCGTCGGTCAGCTCGACACCCTCCTCGCGGAGCGTGTCGTCAACCGCCGGATCCCTTTCGTGTCCGGGGTGTGGCAGGCCTGGCCTGTCGAAGCTCATGGCACCCTCCCTGGCGTCGTCGCTGCCACCACGATACGGCCTGTTCGCCCGGTCAGCGGTCGGCTGGTCAGCGGTCGGCCTGCAGGCGGCGGCGCTGGGCGACGTCGGTCAGGGACTGGGGCTGCCAGGCGCCGTCGGCCCGGTAGTGGTCGGTGCCTGGCGGAGTGATCTCGTCGATCTGGTCGAGGGTCTTGTCGTCGAGCGCGAGGTCGGCCGCCTTGATCAGGCCGTCGAGTTGCTCCATCGTGCGCGGACCGGAGATGACCGACGTGACCGCGGGGTGCGCCGTGACGAACGCCATCGCCAGCTCCGGCAGCGTCGTACCGATGCCATCGGCGACCTCGATCAGCTTCTCGACAGCGTCGTACTTCGCGGCGTTCGCGGGCAGCGTCGGATCGAACCGCTCGGGAGCGATGGCTGCTCTGCCCTTCGTCAGGTCGAGCGGCTGGTCCTTCCGGATCTTCCCGGACAGGAATCCGAACGCCAGAGGGCTGTATGTCAGCACGCCCATCCCCAGTCGCCGGCAGGTCGGCAGCACCGACCGCTCGATGCCGCGGGCAATCATCGAGTACGGCGGTTGGTTCGTCCGAAAGCGCCCGTACCCGCGCTGGTCGGACACGTGGTACGCCTCCACGATGTCCTCCGCCGGGAACGCCGAGCAGCCGAACGCGCGGATCTTGCCCGCACTGACCAGATCGGTCAGCGCCCACAGCGTTTCCTCGATATCGGTGGTGTGGTCCGGCCGGTGGATCTGGTACAGATCGATCCAGTCCGTGTCGAGCCGGCGCAGACTGTCCTCGACCTCGCGGATGATCCAGCGGCGCGAGTTCCCGCTCCGGTTGCGGCCCTCGGTGAGCGGGAAGTGCACCTTCGTCGCCAGTACGACGTCGTCGCGGCGATCCTTGAGCGCCTCGCCGACGATCTCCTCGGACTCGCCGGCGGAGTACATGTCCGCGGTGTCGACGAAGTTGATCCCCTGGTCGAGAGCGGCGTGGATGATCCGGATGCAGTCCTCGTGATCCGGGTTCCCGACGGAACCGAACATCATCGCGCCGAGACAGTGTGTACTGACCTCGATCCCGGTCCCACCCAGCGTGCGGTAGCGCATATCAACAGCTCCTCGTGTTCCGATCGGTGACTGTCTCGCACGTTAAGAGCTAGAGCGCTGTCTAGGTCAAGCCCGACCTAAGGTGAGCTCATGGACATCGCTGGGCTGTGGGAACCCGAGCCGGGCTGGTTGAACACCGCGTCGTACGGACTGCCGCCGAAGCCGGCCTGGGAAGCGTTGCAGGCCGCACTCTCCGACTGGCGGGTCGGCGCGACGAGCTGGGAACCGTGGGACGACTCGACCACGCGCGCCCGGGCGTCGTTCGCACGGCTGGTCGGGGCGGACGTCGCCGACGTGTTCGTCGGTAGCACGGTGTCCGCGGCGATGGTGCCGATCGCCGCGGCGTTGCCGGACGGGGCGAAGGTGCTGACCGACGACGTCGAGTTCACGTCGAACGTGTTCCCGTGGCAGGTGCACGCGGATCGTGGCGTCGAGCTGATCGCCGTACCGGGTGACGAATTGGTTGCCGCGATCAAGCCGGGAATCGACCTGGTTGCGGTGAGTGCAGTGCAGTCGTCGACTGGCGTCGTACTCGATCTGCCCGCGGTAGTTGCTGCTAGCAAGCAGATTGATGCTCTCGTGGTGATCGATGCGTCTCAGGCCGCGGGCTGGCATCCGCTCACCGTGACGGGTGTCGATGCGTTGATCGCCCACAGTTACAAGTGGTTGATGTCGCCGCGTGGTGCGACCTTCGGGTACCTGTCGCCGCGACTGCAGGAGCGGTGCCGGCCGTCTGCGGCCGGTTGGTACGCCGCGCGGGACGTGCACGGCTCGTACTACGGGCCGATGATGGACCTCGATCCCGGTGCGCGTCGGTTCGACCAGTCGCCGGCGTGGTTCAGTTTCGTCGGCGCGGCACCGGCGCTCGAGCTGATCGAGGAGATCGGCGTCGACACGATCAACCGCCACAACCTCGAACTGGCGAACGAGTTCCGCGCCGGCCTCGGCCTACCTGCGTCCAACAGCGCGATCGTCAGCACGAGCCTCCCCGGCGCCAAGGAGGCCTTCGCCGGGGCCGGGATCCGAGCCGCCGTACGAGACGGCAAGCTCCGCGCGTCGTTCCACATCTACTCAACCCACGACGACGTACACCAGGCTCTTGAGGCCCTGAAGCCTTTGCTGTGAGAGCTAAGACGAACCCTAGAGGGTGATCTAGGTCCGGGTTAGGGTGCCCCCTATGCGTGGATTGAGTATCGGGCAGGTGGCGGAGCGGACCGGGTTGAGCGTGCATGCCCTGCGGTTCTACGAACGCGAGGGTCTGCTCGCGGACCAGGTACAACGCGAGTCGAACGGGCGACGCGTCTACTCCGAGGACGATGTCGAGTGGCTGGCCATGTGCATCAAGTTCCGCTCGTCCGGGATGCCGCTCGAAACCATCCGCAAGTACACCGACCTGGTCCGCCAAGGCCCCGGCAACGAGCAAGACCGCCTGGCCCTGCTCCGGAGCCACCAGGACCACGTCACATCCCAGATCCAGGAACTCACCGACTGCCTGAGCGTCATCACCCACAAAGTCACCATCTACGAACAACACCTGGACGCCGGCACCGCAGACTGCCTCTGGGTAACCCCACCCGCCAACCTAAACACCAGCGAAGCCTCCTAACCCCCAAGCCCCACCAACCAAGCCAACCACGTGCTCAACCCCAGCCAACCAATCAACCCCGGCCGACCAATCAACCCCGGCCGCCTGACCAACCGAGGCCGCTTTATCAAGCCGGGCTCCTGATCAAGCCCGGTGCTGAGCAAGCGGGCCCCCTGATCAAGCCGGCCCTGATCAAGCCCGGCCTCCTGATCAAGCCAGGCCGACTGACCAGGCGGGCCTCCGGACCAAGGCCGGTCTCCTGAACAGCGAGGCCTACTGACCAGGCCGGCCTCCTGATCAAGCCCCGGCCGGCTGACCAGGCGGGCCTCCGGACCAAGGCCGGTCTCCTGAACAGCGAGGCCTACTGACCAGGCCGGCCTCCTGATCAAGCCCCGGCCGACTAATCAAGCGAGGCCGCTTGATCAAGCCCGGTCGTCTTGCCTACCGAGGCCGCCGGATCAACCGAGGCTACCTAGCCAAGCCGGTCTCCTGATCAACCGACGCCTACTGCTCAAGCCAGCTCCTGTTCAAGTGAGTCCCTACCAGTCTCCTGAGCAAGCCCGGTCTCCTGAGCAAGGTCGATGTCAGGCACCAGCCCCCGCATTCGCCGGGGCCCAACCGGCTGGCCAGCGGAGCCTCCTGATCAACTGAGCGTGGATTCCATGGCGCGAAGAGTGGTTCGCATGTTGTCCGCCAGCTGGTCGAGCCGCCCCTGAATCACCTCCGCGGCCCGCTCCGCCTGCTCGACCGCCCCCTGACGCAGGCCGCTGTCCCCTGGCCCATGGGAGAACGTCTGCCGCACAAGCGTCTGCCCGCCGCGATCCTCCAACTCGTACTCCCAATGCGCAAACGGCACCGCCTCCCCGCCGTACACATCCCACCCAAACCGGTACGGCGCCTCAGCAACGGTAACCGTGCAAGTCACGTACGTCTCGAACCCATCCGAGAACCGATTCCGAGCCTCAAACCGAGCCCCCTCCTCAATCCGCCCGCTCAGCCAGCCCCCGTAGTAACACTCCGGACTCCACTCCCCATACCGCTCAATCGCCGTAACCCCACCCCACACCGCCCCAATCGGCAACCCAACCAAAACCTCAACCCCGGTCGTAGCACCAGTCACTCCGTAGTCATCCATGCCCCAAACGTCGGACCCCCCTCACCAACCTCGACATTTCCCAATCCACCCACCCACAGAGCCCTAGCCCTCGTCCCGAACAAACCCCATCCAGGACCCACCCCCAACCTGACCCGAAGCCCGCCTCCAAGGCCAACGCCGCCCCCAGAACCAACCACCACCCACGAGCGCCACGGGCCCGCCTCGCACCGACCGCCTCGCACCGACCGCCCCGCAGAGACCGCATCGCACGCACCGTGATGCACGGGCCTTGGGCACGAGCCGCGTCGCACGGACGGCACTCACCGTGCCGCGGCCGCGCCGCACCAACCGAGCCGCACCGACCGCGTGGCCCGCACCGCACCGCACCGAGCCGCGCGGACCGGCCCGGATCGCACCGCACGAGCGGCACCGAACGGATCGCACAGCACTGAACGGACGGCACTGAATGCACCGGACCAGCCGTCCGCCCAGACCGCATCGCGTCGTACGGACCACCAGTGCACGAGCCGCCCAGGGACGCACCGCACAGACCACAGCGCACAAGCCGCCCCGCACCGGCCGCGGGTGCAGGACCCGCATCGCACGGACCGCGCCGCAACGCACCACGCGGATCGCATCGCATGTGCGGCGCCGCACGGATCACACGGACCGCGGCGGAGGAGTCGGACCGCTCGACCGGCGCTGTATGGACCGCGGTGCACGGGCCGCGTTGCAGGAATCGCGGGGGTGCGGGTCGGCGCGGTATGGCTGTGCCGCGGGTGGCGGTGATGTTGGCCTGCGGTAGTTGCTAGGGCGGTTCGGGGGCAGTTGTGGCTGGGGTGAGATCGCTGGACTCGTCCCAGGGGTCGAACGGTGTCCTGTCGGAGAGTTGGTGCGCCGATTTCGTTCTCCGGTCGGCGGGTGGGCGCTCGCCCCAGATGGCCAGGTACGTCGCATCGCGCACCGCCGCCGCGTCGTCCTGGGTAGGCGCGGAGGGCGCCTCGTCCCGGAGCCGCCCGCCACCCGGAGCAGACCTCAGACCCGTCTCCGCGGGCGCGACCGAATCCCCGGGCACCGAACGCACGGATCCATCGGCTCGCAGTGATCCTCTGTCCCCACCGGCGCGCAGATCCCCGGCGGCTACTTCGTCCGCCGCCGGCTGATCGACTGCCGAGTCGACTGTCGAGTCGCCGACTGCCTTGTGGTCGGGTCGTGGGTGGTCGGGTGCCTGGCGGTCAGGTATCGGGTCGTCGCCTGTCGACCGGCCGGGTGGTCGGTCGGGCGCCGAGCGGGCTGGTGCGGGAGGTGGGGCTGTGGTCTGGCGGGGGTGGGGTGGTGGGTCGGCCCAGGTGGGGCGGGTTACATGGACCTGGCCGTTGGTGATGGTGATGGTCCAGTGGCCGTTGTGGAGGTCGGTGTGGTGGCGGCGGCAGAGCAGGGCCAGGTTCGAGAGCTTGGTGTCGCCGCCGTCGATCCACGAGATCAGGTGGTGGGCGTCGCACATGATCGGGGGTGCGCCGCAGACCACGCAGCCTCGGTCGCGGGTGTTCAGGGCGCGGCGCATGGCGCGGGTGACGAGGCGTTCGCAGCGGCCGACGTCGAGTGGTTCGGAGTTCGAACCGAGGACTATCGGGATGACTTTCGCGTCGCAGGCCAGGCGGCGGATGGTGGCCGCGGAGAGTCCGGGGCCGTAGACGGTGTCGCCGAGGGCGTCTGCGGTTGCGGCTTTGAGGTCTTGGAGGTCGATGGTGACGGTGATGTTCGCCTTCGCCCCGAACCCGGGCACTACCTCACCTCCCGAACCACCGGCCCCACCGCACGCTCGGCCAGCCATCGAACCGCCAGCTAGACCGTCAGTTGCACCACCGGCCAGCCCAGTCACCGAACCATCGGACGGAGCCTCGGTCGAGCCACCGTCCGGACCGCTGGCCGACCCGTTGGCCGCGCTGCTCCTTGTCTGCGCTGCGCCGCAATCCGCCGCCGCGGCCGGCGTCGTAGTACCGGGGGCAGCGGTGCCCGGTGTGGTCGGTGTGGTCGGGGTGGTCGGGGCGGTCGGGTTCGGGGTGGGCGGGTTTGGGGTGGTGGGGCGGGGGAGGGTGGGGGACGGAGTGCCGGCGTCTAGGGCGGTGGCGGCGAGGGTGAGGGTGGTGGTGAGGGCGTCGGCTTGGCGTTTTTCGCGGGTGCGGGGGTCGGGTTCGCCGTCGACGGTCTTGTGGGGACCGGCGCCGGCGAAGATCAGCGAGCGAAACAGTTCGGCGTTCTCGTTCGCGAGGTAGCCCTTGAACTTCACTCCACGGTCGGCGGTCATCAAGGTGAGGGTTTCGCGGGCGGAGGCTTTCTGTTCTTCGGGTTCTGGGCCGTCGGTGTCGAGGATGTCGCGGGCTTGTTCGGCAGCCTTGCGGAGCTCGGCCGGTGGGAGGTGGCGGGCGAGGCGGACCAGTTCGCGTTCGGCGACCTCGAGATCAGCCACCGGCACGGTCGCGGGGACCTTTTCCAGGGCGGTGACGATCGCTTCGGCCTGGGCCGGGCGGAGTACCACCGCAGGCGCCGCCTCCTCGTCCTCGGGAAGGTCGGTGATGTCGGGGAGGGCGGCGGTGATGGCTGTGTATTTGGGGAGGGCTCGGGCGAGGTGGACGTCGCGGCGGGCTCGGTAGTGGTCGAGGCGGTAGCGGTATTCGAGGTATTGGACGGTGTCGCGGGCGCCGACTTGTTCGGCGTACCCGGAGCTGTCCAGCGCGGCCACGAGCCGTAGGCGGCGGGTATCGATGCGGGCGAGGTCGGCGTCGGCCTGGTCGAGGGCGTGCACCAGTTCCTGGTCGCTCATCAACTCAGGTGCCCGGTCCATACATCAACTCTAGGCACCCCCACCGACAGTTTTCAAAGCCAGAACCCCTTATTTCCAAGGGATTCTGTTATCCACACCTGTGGATCTTGCTATAGGCAACTATGGGAAGATCTCAGTGAGAGCAGGCGCGCGGCGATCGCCTCGGCAGGACCAGGCGCAACCACGGCCAAGGCATCCGCGGCCGCAGGACCGCGTAGCATCGCAGATCCCCCATGACCGATCGGTACGGCGCCTGTTGGCGTCAACCGGACCGGGACAAGCCGAGTGTTGGTCGGGTGACAGGCGACACCGCCCGGAACGGCGATCTGGGCGAGCCGAGGAAGAACCAGACCGCGCATCCGGGCAATCGCAGCAACCCCCAGCGTAAGAAATGCAACGAGTGCAGCGAACGGATTCCCCGGCAACCCGAGCACAAGCCGCCCGTCAGCCAGCCGAGCCAGCGCCTGCGGATGCCCCGGCCCGCAAGCGACCCCATCGACGATCAGCTCAGCTCCCAACGCCTCAAGCGTCGGCCGAAGATGATCCGCCGGCCCCGCGGCCGACGAACCCGACACCAAAATCAGCTCAGCGTCCGTCTCACGCAGCACCCGGATCAGATCCTCACGCGAGTCCGCGAGATGCCGCACCGGCCCAACCAGCGCACCGGCGCGACTGATCAACCCCGGCAACATCGGACCAATCGCGTCCCGCACCCGGCCCGGTCCCGAAGGCCCGCGATGGACCAGTTCGTCACCCGTCACCAACGCGGCGACTGTCGGCTGCGGGATCACAGTCAAGCGATTGAGGCCGACAGTCGCGGCCAGCCCGAGGACAGCCGGATCGACGACCACTCCCGCTGGCAACAGTTGGTCTCCGGGCTTGCACTCCTCGCCGGCCCGCCGGATGTGCCGCCCATCATCAGACGGCCCATCCAGCCGATCACCCGCCACCGCGCTCTCTTCCGACCGCACCACCGAGGTCGCCCCCGCCGGCACAGTCGCCCCGGTCACGATCCCAATCGCCTGCCCGTCCAACAACGCGACAGGAGACGCAGCCCCAGCCTCCACATGCCCGATCACTCGCCAAGGGCCAGCACCACGTACGGCGTACCCGTCCATCGCGGCCCGATCCACCGGCGGTACAGCACCCGGCGAAACCAACGGCGTACCCAGCACACACCCATCGGCCGCGTCCAACCCCCGCGAAACCGGAGTACCGGGCCGGGCCGCCGCATGGGCCAGCCCACGAGCCACGTCCCACGCCACGAGGACCCGCCGCGCACGAAGCTCAGGCCTGTCCTCCACGGGTCCACCCTCCCGGACCCAATCCGGCTTGTCGAACTGAGGATGTGTCACTAGGCGAGGTGACGAGCGGCCAGCGCCGCAGCCGGGGAGAGATCGGTGGCACCGGACTCGGCGTACGCAATCAACGCCCGCTTCATCCGCGGGTCCCAGGTCGTCTTGACGTGGTTGGCGATCGCGACGGCGGCGTCCGCGGGGGAGCGGTGGGCGAACTGTGCGGCGATCTCGTTGGCCAACCGCACGTACGACGGCACGCCACTCATCGGTTGCCTACCGCAACAACAGAGGTCGCGACGATCAGATCGACCTGGACGGCGGTGACCTTGTATTCCGGGCAGTTGGTCGCCCAGTCGGAGCTGTCGGTAGTGACCACGTTCGCCCCGCTGACCGGGTGGTGGAAGGTCGTGTAGCAGACCCCAACAGGCATCCGATCGGAGATCTTCGCCCGAAGCTCGGTCCGCCCGACCCGGCTCGACAACGCGACCATGTCCCCGTCCGAGACGCCGCGTACTTCGGCGTCGTGCGGGTGGATCTCCAGCATGTCCTCGGGATGCCAAGCGACGTTCGCCGTGCGACGAGTTTGAGCACCCACGTTGTACTGCGACAAGATCCGCCCAGTCGTCAGGATCAACGGGAATTTCCGCGTCGACCGTTCCGACGTCGGCACGTACACGGTCTCCATGAATCGACCCTTGCCCCGGGTGAATTTGTCGGAGTGCATGATCGGCGTACCCTCCGGATGCTCGACGTTGCACGGCCACTGGATCGACCCCAGCTCGTCCAGCTTCCCGAACGAGACGCCGGCGAACGTCGGTGTGGTCATCGCGATCTCGTCCATGATCTGCGCGGCCGAGTCGTAGTGCATCGGGTACCCCATCGCTTGCGCGATCTCGCAGATGATCTCCCACTCCTGCTTGCCGGTCCGCGGCGCCATGATCGGCCGGACCCGGTTGATCCGCCGCTCGGCGTTCGTGAACGTCCCGTCCTTCTCCAGGAACGATGTCCCCGGCAACAAAACGTGCGCGAACTTGGCCGTCTCGTTGACGAACAGATCCTGTACGACGAGCAATTCCAATGCACCCAGCGCCGCAAAGACGTGCTGTGTATTGGGATCAGACTGCGCAATATCCTCGCCCTGGACGAACAATGCCTTGAACGAACCGTCGATCGCGGCGTCGAACATGTTCGGGATCCGCAACCCGGGTTCGTTCAGGATCGGCGTACCCCAAAGCTTCTCGTAGATGTCCCGTACGTCGTCGTTGGACACGTGCCGATATCCGGGCAGCTCGTGCGGGAACGACCCCATGTCGCAGGATCCCTGCACGTTGTTCTGCCCGCGCAACGGGTTCACCCCGACGCCGCGGCGGCCGATGTTGCCGGTCGCCATCGCCAGGTTGGCCATTCCCATCACCATCGTCGAGCCCTGGCTGTGCTCGGTGACGCCGAGCCCGTAGTAGATGGCCGCGTTCCCACCGGTCGCGTACAGGCGCGCCGCCGCCCGGATCTCTGAGGCCGGTACGCCGGTGATGTCGGCGACCGCCTCCGGGCTGTGCTCGGGCTGCGCGATGAACGATTCCCACGCGTCGAAGTCCTCGCACCGGCTCTCGACGAACTCACGATCGACGAGGCCCTCGGTGACGACGACATGGGCGAAGGCGTTGATGATCGCGACGTTGGTCCCGGGGGCGAGTTGCAGGTGGTGCCGGGCCTCGATGTGCGGCGAGCGGACCAGGTCGATCCGGCGCGGGTCGGCCACGATCAGTTGCGCGCCCTGCCGCAGCCGCTGCTTCATCCGGGACGCGAACACCGGATGCCCGTCGGTCGGGTTGGCGCCGATCACCAGGATCACGTCGGCGTCCTCGACCGACTTGAAATCCTGCGTGCCGGCTGACTCGCCGAAGGTCTGCTTGAGTCCGTACCCGGTCGGCGAGTGGCAGACCCGCGCACACGTGTCGACATTGTTGTTCCCGAAGACCGCCCGGACCATCTTCTGGACCGTGTACACCTCTTCGTTCGTGGTCCGCGACGACGTGATCGCGCCGATCGAGCCCTGACCGTGAGCGGCCTGAATCTCGCGCAGCCGCCGCGCGGTGAACGAGATCGCCTCGTCCCAGGAGACAGTCCGCCACTCGTCCGCGATCGTGTCCCGGACCATCGGCTCGAGCACGCGGTCCGGGTGACTCGCGTACCCGAGCGCGAACCGGCCCTTCACACACGAGTGCCCCTCGTTCGCGCCGCCGTTCTTGTACGGAACCATCCGAACCAGCTCATCACCGCGCAGCTCGGCCTTGAACGAGCACCCAACTCCGCAGTACGCGCACGTCGTCAACACGGTCCGCGTCGGCATCCCGAGCTCGACCACCGACTTCTCCTGCAACGTCGCGGTCGGGCACGCCTGCACACACGCCCCGCACGACACACAGTCCGACTCGAAGAACGACACCCCGGCGCCGGCCGCGACCTTGGAATCGAAGCCTCGCCCCTCGATCGTCAGCGCCAAAGTCCCTTGTACTTCGTCACATGCGCGAACGCAGCGCGAGCACGCGATGCACTTCGACGCCTCGAAGTCGAAGTACGGGTTGGAGGAATCGGTCGGCGCATCCATGTGGTTCGCACCTGCGTCGACACCCGAGCCGTAGCGGACCTCGCGCAGTCCGGTGACGCCGGCCATGTCCTGCAGCTCGCAGTCGCCGTTGGCCGAGCAGGTCAGGCAGTCGAGCGGATGGTCCGAGATGTACAGCTCCATGACGCCACGACGTAGCTTCCCGAGCCGCTCGTTCTGCGTGCGGACGTTCATGCCGTCGCGGACCGGCGTAGTACATGAGGCCGGAGTACCTTTCACTCCGTCGATCTCGACCACGCACAGCCGGCACGATCCGAATGCTTCCAGGTTGTCGGTCGCGCACAACTTCGGTACGTCGATCCCGGCCTCCTTCGCGGCCCGCATCACCGACGTACCGGGTGGGACTTTCACTGCCACCCCGTCGATCGTGAGCTCAGTGGTGGCGTCGCCCGGGCGGGCCGGCGTACCGAAGTCGGGCTCTTTGAGCAGGCTCATGCGTTGAAGTCCTCTCCGAAGTGGCGGACGGCGCTACGTACTGGCATCGGGGTGAGGCCGCCCATCGCGCAGAGCGAGCCGTCGGTCATCAGGTCACACAGGTCGTCAAGGAGCGTGAGGTTCTGCCGACGGTTGTCACCGGCAACGATCCGGTCGATCGTCTCGACGCCACGGACCGCACCGACGCGGCACGGCGTACATTTGCCACACGATTCGGCCGCGCAGAACTCGAACGCGAACCGCGCCATCGCAGCCATATCCACGGTCTCGTCGAAGACCACGATCCCGCCGTGCCCGACCATCGCCCCGGCCGCCGCGAACGCCTCGTAGTCCATCGGCAGGTCGAACTGCTCAACCGGCAGATACGCGCCGAGCGGTCCACCTACCTGTACGGCGCGCACCGGCCGACCGGACGCCGTACCGCCGCCGAAGTCGTTCACCAGCTCGCCAAGCGTGATCCCGAACGCGGTCTCGACGATCCCGCCGCGAGCAACGTTCCCACCAAGCTGGAACACACTGGTCCCTAACGACCGGCCGGTCCCGTACTGCGCATAGGCCGCCGGACCGTTCGCCAGGATGACCGGGACCGTTGCTAGGGACAACACGTTATTGACCACCGTCGGTCGACCGAAAAGCCCTTCTAGTGCAGGGATCGGGGGTTTCGCGCGAACCATTCCACGCTTACCCTCGAGACTCTCCAGCATCGAGGTCTCTTCGCCGCAGATGTACGCCCCCGCGCCAACTCGGACCTGCAGGTCGAAGCCGAACCCTGAGCCGAGCACGTCCGGCCCTAACCAGCCTTCTTTTTGAGCGACCGCGATCGCCGTCCTCAGGGTCGCGACCGCGTCCGGGTACTCCGACCGCAGATAGACGTACCCTTCCGACGCGCCAACGGCGTACGCCGCGATCGTCATCCCCTCGATCAACGTGAACGGATCGCCCTCGATCAGCATCCGATCCGCGAACGTCCCCGAATCACCCTCGTCCGCGTTACAACACACAAACTTGAGCTCCGCCGCCGCCCCGAGGACCGTCCGCCACTTGATCCCGGTCGGAAACCCCGCACCACCACGCCCCCGCAACCCCGAGTCGACAACCGCCTCAACCACGTCCGCCGGCTCCATCGCGAGCGCTTGGCGCAACCCACTCATCCCGCCGTGCGCTACGTACTCAACGGCCGAGACCGGATCGATCACCCCGACCCGAGCAAACGTCAACCGCTGCTGCCGCTTCATCCACGGCAGCTCCTCCACCAGTCCAAGCCAGTTGTCAGTCGCGGTGCCGTCGAGCATCCCGGCCGCGATCAGCCCATCCACATCCTCAGGCGCCACCGGCCCATACCCAACCCGCCCCGCCGCCGTCTCAACCTCAACCAACGGCTCCAGCCACAACATCCCCCGCGACCCGGTCCGCACTACGTCGGCATTATTGCTGCCAGCAACGATCCGCTCGGCGACCTCATCCGCACCCACCGAGCGCGCGGCCGAATCCCTCGACACATAAACCTTCATCGAGCCTCCCCGAGCAACGCGTCAAGTCTGGCCGGCGTAACTCGCCCGTACAGTCTGTCGCCGACTTGCACCGCCGGCCCGAGCGCACAATTCCCGAAACAGAACACCTCGTCGAGACTCACCCGCCCGTCGTACGTGGTCTCGCCGAACCCACAACCGACGGTCCGCTTGGCATGCTCCGCAAGCTCGACCGCTCCAACAGACCGACAAGCCTCGGCCTGACAGATTCCGACGGTTGTCCGGCCGGCCGCCGTACGCCGGAAGTCCTTGTAGAACGTGACGACACCATGCACCTCGGCAACCGCAAGATTCAGCACGTCCGCGATCACAGCCGCGTCATCAGGCGCGACGTACCCCAACTCCTCCTGCACCGCATGCAGTATCGGTATCAACGCACCCCGAAGCCCCCGCAACTCAAAGGCAATCTCCCGCACCCGCCCAGCCCGCCGCGAACTCAGACCAGGCTCAACCGCAATCACCTCACGCTCCATGTATACAACATCCCGTCGCCCACCCCACCCGGTCAAAGCAATGCTGCCTATCACCCAATAGCCCCCGCCTATCACCCGTCACCCAATGGGTCCTGAGCACAAGCCCGCCCACCCACCGACCGAGCCGCAGACACAGCCCCACCCGCCAGTCACCCGCAGCCTGATGGCCGGCGTGGCCCCGCCCTATCGGCCGTCGAGTCGTGGAGATGGGCGTGTCCACCTGCCCGCCGAGTCGTGTGAATCGGTCGACGACCCATCCGCCGAGTCGTGGATCCCACTCCCCGACACGCCGCCAAAACGACCCCAAATCCACGACTCACCGCCAGTACGGCGGGCTGGCCCCGCGAGACGGCAGTTGGTCCGACCAGCGGAACGCAGAAGAGGAGGACGTCAGTCAGTCGACGGGGCCTTGAACATGAGACGGGGAGTGGAGACACCCAATGGGGACTGGAGACATGAAATAACCTGTCTCAGCCCACCAGGGGATGTCTCACGCCCCCCGCAGCTGACGTCGCCCTGGCAGGCGGACCGCACGCATCCGCCCACCGGCGACTAGGCGGCCGCTCGGTACCGGGTCCGTGAGCACGACCCGTTCCCGGACTACGTCACCGCTGTGTTCACAGCTCTCAGCGGCTCCGGGCGTAGCTGCGTCCTTCCCTGGTCGTGGTGGTGTGTGTCAAGTGTCGAAGATCCCGCAGGGACGCCGAAGGCGCACTTGACTCACGCCGCCCCGACTAGCACGATCACGCAGCCCGGAGACAACCACAACCCATCCGAAGGCCCACCGCCGTACGACGCGCCTGCCGCCCCGCCGACGTACCTGCGCTGCAGACGCACCCGCTGAGGTACGCCGCGTCCGCCGCCCACCGACGTACCTAGGCCCGCCGATGCACCCGCTGACGTGCTCCGTATCCGCTGCCCACTGACGTACTTGCGCCCACGGACGCATCCGCTCACGTACGCCGTGTCCGCCGCCCACCGACGTACCTGGGCCTGCCGATGCACCCGCTGACGTACGCCGTGCATCCGCCCCCACGCCGCACTCATCGCCTAGCGACGCACCCGCGCCGACCGGCGTACGCCGCATCCGCCGCCCACGCCGTGCTCACCACCCCACGTCGTGGTGCCGGCGTACGACGTGCGCAGGTCCTAGGACGTGCCGAGGACGAAGGTTTGGATTGCTACTACTGCGGCTCCTCGGGCCCATTCGCTGAAGTCTGCGGGTTGTAGGACCATCGTCACCTCGGCGCCCGAGGGGTGACGGTCGGCATGGAGCGCGGCTAGGAGTTCGTCCTGGGCGACTTCGGCTAGGCGGACGCCTTCGCCGCCCAGGACTACGAGCTCGGGCATGGTGAAGTTGGCCGCCGCGGCGATCAGCTTTCCCAGCGCTCGGCCTGCGCGGCCGACCACCTCGCGGGCGCCCGGATCGCCCTTGGCGGCGAGGTCGAGTGCCTCCTCGTATCCGACCGGCCGGCCCACCGCCGCGCCGACCTGCTCGGTGACCGCGCTGACTGTCAGCAGGCTGAGCGCACATCCCCGATGACCGCGATCACAGCGCGGCCCGTCGGGGATCAGCGGGTGGTGTCCGATCAGGCCCAGCGTGACGTCCGGGCTGTCGACGATTCGCTTGTGGATCACGAGTCCGTAGCCGACCCCAGCGCCGATCGTCAGCAGTACGAACCGATCGGAGTTCCGGCCGGCGCCGAACCAATGAGTGGCTTCGGTCAACGAGGTCAGGTCGTTTGCGACTACGACCGGCACGCTCGTGCGCCCGGTGAGGATCTCGCCGAACGGTACGTCGACCCAGTTGAGGTACGGCGCCCAGCGGACTTCCGACCCATTCGCGACCCGTCCGCCGAGCGAGACGCCGAGTCCGGTGATCGGCGTACCGCCGGGGACTTGGACTGCTAGCTCGTCGGTGAGTTCGAGGACGAGTTCGGCGACCGCGGACGGGGTGGGGTCGACGAGCGGGCGTTCGACGCTTGCGATCACGTCTGCTCGCAAGGTCGTCAGTACGCCGATTGCCGAGTCGCCGGTGAGTTTGATGCCGACGAAGTGGTGTGCGTTCGGGTCCAGGTCCAGCGGTTGTGACGGGCGGCCGACCTTGGCGTCGGTCGGGCCGCCTTCTACCTCGACCAGGAGGCCTGACTCGACCATCGGTTTCGTCAGGCGGGTCAGGCTGCCGGGCGACAGGCCGACGCGTCGGGAGAGTTCGGCGCGCGACAGCGGCCCGTCGAGCAGGATCTCCAACGCCACCTGCCGCGACGGACCGGACAACGGCTGCCAGGCACCCATTGCGTCAGCGTAACCGGCAGATCAGCGTCGGCCGATCAGCGACGGCGGACCGGCGACCGCGGACATGGGGCTGCGGACCAGCGACGGCGGACCAGCGTCGGCGGACGGGCGTCGGCGCACCGGCGTCGGCGCACCGGCGTCTGCATGGTCGGTGGCTCGACGCCGACGGCGTACGGCGATGGCGACATGGATGCGAGCTGGGTGGCGCAGATGGAGGGGAGTTGGGGCGTGTGGTGGGGGGAGGACGCCGGGACGTGACCCGGTCCGCGGTTCTGGCCGCACAAATCCCGGCGTCATGCTCACCCAAAGACAGCCAGATGTCCACACCCCTCGAATCGAGTGAACACCGTGGCGGCGCAGTACCCAACTCTCCTCGAAGTATGCAACGGATTCCGGCCGGCGGTGCCTGGACAACGCTGTCAGATTGCTCTCAGCGAACTAGTGCGGCAGCTTGCGGGTGTCGATCAGGTGCTGGGCGACGTCGCGCAGCTTGGTGTTGGTGTCCTGGGAGTACCGCTTGAGGATCGCGAACGCCCGGTCCCCGTCCACGTCGAACCGTTCCATCAGGATGCCCATCGCCTGCCCGACCAGCTTCCGCGCGTCGACGGCCAGCGCCATGGTCTCCTCCTGGCGCGCGGACGCCAGCGCGACCGACGCGTGCTGCCCGAGGATGTGTGCGATCGCCTCGTCGTCCGCGGTGAACGCGTCCGGCTCCGGGCTGTACAGCCCTAGTACGCCGACCGTCTGTCGCGCTGCGTCACCCGTTGCCAACGGTACGTCGAGCACACTCCGTACCCCGAGCGCCGCAACCTTGGCCGCCCACTCCGGCCAGCGGTCGTCGGCGGTGGTGTCCGGGATCAGGATCGCCGTTCGTTCGCGCAGTGCGGTGACCAGCGGACCGGTCTCGCTGGCGATCTGCAGCTCGTACACATCGGCGACAACCGGGTCGGTGACCGCGGCGATCTCGGCCCGCGAACCGCGGGTGTACAAGGCGATACCGGCGTACGTGCAGTTCAACGCCTGCAGGGCGAACTGCACCACGGCATCAACGGTCTCCTCGACGCCGGGGGCGTCGTGCAACTCGATCGCCAGGCGGGCAAACGTGTCCGCCGAGGCAGCGAGGTCAGGCTCGGTCACAGAGACTCCAGGGCGTGCTCATGCAAGGGGCACGGACATCATGCAGCCCAAGCCTCATGGAGTGTTAGCCGAACCCGGAAAAACGGCGATCCGACCGGCCGTCGGGCCTCCCGAGAGACCAGTCCCAGGTACGGCGGCGTGCTGCCTACCTGGCCGATCGGTCAGCGGTCAGCACGTGAGCGCCGGTCTCACGGTGGAGGCGTTCGAGCTTGCTCTCGTCGTTGCCGACTGCGCTGAGATGCGACTCGGTTGTGACGATCACGACCGGAATATTGCGGCGCTTGACCAGCCGGATGAGTGCGTCGAAGGCGACCGGGTCGGTGCGCAGATGCTCCACGAAGACCTTGCAGAGGCGAGCTCCTTGCTGATCGGCGAGCGCCGCCAGCTGGTCCTCTGCTCGGGCTAGCTGATGGCAGGTCATCGACCGGTGATGCCGCAGATACCCGACCGCGAGCGCTGGTTTCATGGCGTGGTCCTTCGTGGTGGACGAGGCCGGCGCCGGTCTCAGGGGCTTCACAGCGCCGGCCTCGCCGATCGAGGAGAACGACACCCAGTTCAGCCGACGCAGCCGTGGGCCGGGAGGAGCGAATACCGTGCACTAGGCAACGACCCGTGCAGAACCTGTGCACTGCGCGCCAAAATCGCCGGGCAGAGCGTGTGTTCGCGGTGCTAGCTTCCGGCTACAGTGAGTGGTCTGGTCCAGGATCGCGAAGAGGCTGCATGAGTTCGCCCAACGAGTTGTTCGCCGCGCTGATGGATGATGCCGGTTGCTCGCGAAGCGCGCTCGCCAGGGACGTACGAGAGCTGGCCGTAGCCAGGGGACTCAAGGACATCCGTTGCGACCACGTCGATGTCGGGCGTTGGTTGAACGGGATGGTGCCGCGCGGTGAGAAACCTGCCCTGATCGCCGAGGCACTCGGTCGGCGACTCGGGCGCGCGTTGTCGCTGGGCGATCTGGGCTTTGCCGGCGGGCAGCCGTTGACGTTGGCATTGTCGTTCTCCGAGTCGCGCGATGCGACGATCCGTACCTCTCGCCTGCTCTGGACAGAAGACTTGAAACGCTCGGAGTTCCTCCGCATGGCCGTCAGCGCGGGCTCGCTGACCACCCCGATGGCGCGGTGGCTGGTCTCGCCTCCGGCCGATCCGCCGTACGGCACTGGTAGTTCGCGACGAGTTGGCACCGACGACGTCGACGCCGTACGGGCGACGCTGCACATGTTCGAGAGTCTCGATCATCAGTTCGGCGGTGGACACGCTCGCTCGGCCGCGGTCCAGTATCTGAGCGACGCGGTGACCCCGCTGCTGCACGCGAGCTACACCGATGCGATCGGTCGGGAGTTGTTCTCGGTGGCGGCGCAGTTCACGTACAAAACCGGTGCGATGGCCTACGACGTAGGCATGCACGGACTGGCGCGTCGCTACTTCGTCCAGGCACTGAACCTCGCTCATGCGTCCGGAGACCGCCCATTGGGTGGCAAGGTGCTGGCGCTCATGAGTCATCAGGCCAACTACCTCGGCGAGTATCAAGAGGCGGTTGATCTGGCGAGAGCTGCTGCGCTCGGTGCACGCGGTCAGGCCACTGCGCGGACCGCGGCGATGTACGCCGCCATGGAGGCGCGAGGCTTGGCAAGCATCGGCGACAAGCGCGCCTGTCTACGCATGATGAAGGACGCCGAGACGAGGTTCGCGCGGGCTTCGGGGGCTGAGGAGCCGGATTGGATCGGGTACTTCGACCAAGCCGAACTCCAGGATGAGCTGGCCCACTGTTTCACCGCGCTCCGGGCGCCGAGAGACGCCGAGCGCCATGCGAATCTCGCGCTGAGCCAGTCCTCCGACCTGCATCCGCGGAGCCGCACGTTCTGCCGGATCTCGCTCGCCACCTCTTACCTCGACGCGGGTGATGTCCCGCGTGCGTGCGATACGGCCGTCGAGGCGGTCGCGGCCGCGGGACGGATCAAGTCCGCGAGGGTCCGCAGCTACGTGCGTGGGTTCGATCGCCGGCTGAACGAGTTCGGACATCAGCGGTCGATCACGGAGTTTCGCGAGCGTGCTCGGGTGCTGTTGGCTGCTTCCTGAGTGTCAGGTTCCCGGTGTCCAGGATCGCGGAGCGTCAGGGGTGCGGAGGGAGGCGATGCGGGTGGTGGCTTCGGTTCTTAGGCGGGGTTCGCGGGTCAGGCGGCTGAGGAGCCAGGCGGTCATGCGGAACTCGCGGAGGGCGGCGTAGGTGGTGAAGCCGGGCCAGGTGCGGATGTCCCAGCCGTACGCCTCGACGAAGGCGTTGTATTCGGAGTCGGAGTACCAGCCCAGGCGCTGGTAGACGGCCGGTACGACCAGGTCCCACTCGCGGGGGCCGAGGCTGAAGCGTTCGAGGTCGAGCAGGACGGCTCGGCCGCCTCGGCCGCGGACCGCGTTCTTGCGGTTGGCGTCGCCGTGGATCACGCAGACCGGCAATCCTTCGGTCACGCGCGTGAAGCCGGCCTTGAGCTCTTCGAGTCGTTCGGTGAGGAAGCCGCGGTCGCTCGCGTTCAGCTCGGGCTCGGCGGCCGCGAGGTGCTCATCCAGTCGCACGAACGGGTCCAGCGCCGGGATGTCGAAGTTCGTCGGCACCGGCAGGCTGTGCAATTGACGCAGCAGCGCGGCGAGTTCCGCCGTACTGGCCATTGATGCTTCAGGGATCTCGTGCCACAAGGTGACGACGTGGCCGTCGACGCCGAACGGCTGCTGGATCGAGTCGAGCGGCTCGACCGCCGGCAGACCCTGCGTCGCGAGCCATCGTCCGGTACGAACCTCGCGGAGCGCCCTGTCACCCGCTGCGGATGTTGCGATCCGAGCGACCGTCCGTCCCGGCAGACGGAACACCGCGTTGTCGGCGATCGGTCCCAGCAGTTCGATCCCAGTGTCGTCGAGGCCGAGCCTCGCGGCGACCGCCCGGACCACCGCGTACGCCGCCTCGCGATCAACCGCCATACGAGCAGTCTGTCATCCTCTCGCTCTCCAAGAAGCAATCCGCCGAAACGGTCAATGAGAGCTTTCGGGGGTGGTTAGAGTGAGCGGCATGGCGGACTTTTCTGGTCTGTTGAGTGGGCGGACTAGTTGGCGGCGGGAGTTTGCCGCGCCTATGCGCGCCTTTCTGCGGACCGAGGCGGGTAGTTCCGGGGTGCTCGCGGGCGCGATCGTGCTCGCTTTGCTCTGGGCGAACGTCGGCTCGGGGACGTACGACGACTTCTGGCGGACGGAGCTCTCGGTCGGGCTCGGTGGCGACGTACTGAGTCTGGATCTGCGGGAGTGGATCAACAGCGGTCTGATGACGCTGTTCTTCCTGGTGGTGGGGCTGGAGGCGCGGCGCGAGTTCGATCTCGGTGATCTGCGGGACCGCAGCCGGCTCGTGCTGCCCATGCTGGCCGGGATCGCCGGGATGATCGCGCCGGTGCTGATCTACCTGGGGTTCAACGCCGGCGGACCGGGGTCGCACGGCTGGGGTGTCGCGATGTCGACCGACACCGCGCTCGCCCTGGGCCTGCTCGCGCTGGTCGGTCGCGGCGTGCCGGATCGCGTGCGGGTGTTCCTGCTGACGGTGTTCGTGGTCGACGACTTGCTGGCGCTGGTGGTGATCGCCGTCGTCTACAGCGAGGACATCAAGCTGATGCCGCTGCTGCTGGCGATCGTCGCGTTCGCGATCGTGCTGACGCTCTCCCTGTTCCGCGTCCGCAAGACCTGGGTGTACGCCGTTCTCGGCATACTCATGTGGGCCGCCATGCTGAAGAGTGGCGTCGACCCGGTCGTCGCCGGACTCGCGATCGGGCTGACGGCACCGGCGTACTCACCTGGGCGCGAGGAGCTCGAGGAGGCGACCGGTCTGTTCCGGCTGTTCCGCGAGCAGCCGACGCCGGAGCTGGCGCGATCCGCGACCGTCGGACTGACCACGACGATCTCGCCGAACGAGCGGCTGCAGTACCTGTACCACCCGTGGACCAGCTACCTGATCGTCCCGCTGTTCGGCCTCGCGAACGCCGGTGTGGCGATCGACGCGACGTTCCTCGGGCAGGCGTTCGCCTCGCCGATCACGCTCGGCATCCTGGTCGGGTACGTCGTCGGCAAGCCGATCGCGGTGACGTCGGTGTCCTGGCTGCTCGAGCGTCTCACCGGCGGGCGGATCCGGCCGGGCGTGGGCTGGGCCGCCGTTGTCGGCAGCGGGACGATCGCCGGTATCGGCTTCACCGTTTCGTTGCTGATCGCAACGATCGCGTTCGACGGGACCCAGCTGGCCGAGGCAAAGGTCGGTCTGCTGTCGGCGGTGATTGTGGCGTCGGCGCTGACCTGGCTGGTGTTCCGCGCGGCCAAGCTGCTCTCCCCGCCGAAGAAGGCGCTGGCTCTGCTCGGCAACGCGGAGCAGCTCCAGGACCTGACCGACCCGGTCGATCCGGAGCGGGACCACATCCGCGGTCCGGAGAACGCGTCGGTGACGCTGGTCGAGTACGGCGACTTCGAGTGCCCGTACTGCGGGATGGCCGAGCCGATCGTCCGCGACATCATGAACGACGACGATCTGCGCTTCGTCTGGCGGCATCTGCCGTTGTCCGACGTACACCCTCGCGCGCAGATCGCCGCCGAGGTGGCCGAGGCGGCGGCCGAGCAGGGCGCGTTCTGGGAGATGCACGACCTGCTGCTCGCGAACCAGGACAAGCTCCAGCCGGCCGACATGATCCGGTACGCCGAGCAGCTCGGACTGGACGCCGACAAGCTGCACGACGAGGTGAAGCGGCACGTGGCCGCGGCCCGGGTCGCGCAGGACGTGGAGTCCGCCGACACCAGCGGGGTGTCCGGTACGCCGACGTTCTTCGTCAACGGTCAGCGGCACTACGGTGCGTACGACGTGGAGACGCTGAAGGCGGCGATCCACGTGGCTCGGGCCCGGGCGAAGATCACCGAGCGGCGTGGCTGAATCTTGATGCACTAGGGCATTTCTGCCACTGTCGCCGTACTGCGGCGCTGTCTGACCCTAGGTGCATGACCACACAGACCAAGCAGATCGACCAGGCCGCCGTCGCGCACTTCGCGGAACGGCTGGCATACGAGACGGACGTGTCCGATGTCGCCTCGGACATCGGTGCCGGGGTGACGGGCTGGGTGCTGATCGACAGCCGCAGTCAGGAGAGCTGGGACCAGGGCCACGTGCCGGGTGCGATTCACCTGCCGACCCGGGAGATCGCGGCTCGCGCGGCGTCCGTCATACCTGAAGGCGTCGCTGTCGTGACCTACTGCTGGGGGCCGGGGTGCAACGGTGCGACCCGCGCTGCGCTCGAGTTCGCGAAACTCGGGTATCCGGTGAAGGAGATGATCGGCGGGTTCGAGTACTGGGTGCGTGAAGGCGCTCCGGTCGAGACCGCGGACGGGATCGAACGCCGGCTGTCCGACCCGCTGACCGCGCCGCGGGGAGTCGCCTGCGCGTGCTGAAACCCCTGTGAACGTTGAGTTTTACACAGCTCGAACTCGCCGTGGTGATCCGCTGACTCTCTGTGCGTTACCCTCGTAGTAGACGTGTGTAGCCCCGTGACGCGAGGAGACGGTGTGACTGATCAGCCGATGAACGACGGCGGGCTGGTCGCGTACGGGATCGACACCACGCGTCCCAGTGTGGCTCGGGTCTACGACTACGCCCTCGGCGGCAAGGACAACTACGAGTCCGACCGTGCGCTGTATCGGCAGATCATGAAAATCGCACCGGAGACGCCCGAGTGGGCTCGGGAGAACCGGCGCTGGCTCAGCACCGTGATCACCTGGCTGGCCGAGGAGGCCGGCGTACGGCGGTTCATCGACGCGGGATCCGGGTTGCCGACCGCCGAGAACACCCATCAGATCGCCCAGAAGGTGAACGCCGCCTGCTCGGTCGTGTATGTCGACAACGACCCGTCCGTGGTCGCCCACGGGCGGGCGCTGCTACTCGACAACGACCGGACCCAGTTCGCCGCGGCGGACCTCACCAAGCCCGAGGAGGTGCTGGCGGACCCGGCGGTCGCAGGGCTGCTGGCCGCCGGTGAGCCGGTCGCGCTGGTGATGGCGCTGATGCTGCACCACATCGCCGACTACGAGGAGACGCGGGAGATCACCCGCAAGTACGCCGAGGCGCTGCCGCCGGGCTCGTTTCTGGCGATCACGCACGCGTGCAACCCGGGCGACGGCGGTCCGCTCGACCAGCTTGTGACCGAGTTGGTCGAGAAGGTCAAGCACGCCTTCCCGACGCTGGCGTTCCGCTCGGTCGAGGAGATCTCGTCGCTGTTCGGCGGGCTGGAGATCCTCTCACCGGGCGTCGTCCGGCTGGCCGAGTGGCATGTTCCCGGCGTCCGCATCGACGAGCCGCCGCTGACCGGTGCCCGCGACGCGATTTACGGCGGAGTCGCCCGCAAGGCCTAACCCAGCCCGCAAGGACTAGCCCAGCCCGCAAGGCCTAGCCGAGGTTCGCGAGGTAGTCCGCGTTCCCGCGGATCGCGGCTTCGTAGCGCTTGATCTCCGCGGAGTCCACCTTGTCCGCGATCACCAGCAGCAGCGTGGCCAGCGCCTTGTCCTTGTTCCCGGCCGCGTGCAGCGTCAGCGCCTTGAACACCCGCAGCGAGTCCGACTCCGGGAACTCCGCGCACGCCTGCTTGAACACGTCCAGCGAGTCGTCGAAGCGCTCGAGATTCCGCAGGGTGCTCCCATACTGCAGCAGGCACTTCCGGCGGGTCTCCCCGGTCAGCCCGGGCAGCGCGCGCTCGTAGTACCCGACCGCCTTCTCCTCCTGACCGGCGGTGTCGTACGACCCGCCGACCTCGTAGAGCACGTACGGGTTGTCCGGATTCTCGCTCAGCAGCTTCTCGAAGAAGGCGATCGTCGGGCCCATGTTCGCCCGGTCCCGCCGGGTGAACGCCTCCTCGATCGTCGCAGCCAGCTCCGGCGTCAGATCAGTGGTCACAACTCCATCATGCCGCGTCGGTTTGCTGGGTCGGGCGTTGCTGCCAGGGCCAGGACCCGGAGATCTCGACTTCGAGCGCGAAGCTGAGCACGGTCCGGATCACCACGATCAGCCCGAGCACCAGCACGCTCTGGACCGAGGTCTCGACGATGATCGTCCGGATGATGTCGCCGACGATCAGGATCTCCAGGCCGAGCAGGAAGTCCACCATCCAGAAGTACTAGTCAGGCGGCGCTCTCCGCACTCGACTCGCGGGGGCGGATGTTCTGGTTGAGGTGGAAGATGTTCGCCGGGTCGTACGCCGTCTTGAGCTCGGTCAGCCGGGCCAGCTTGGCCGGCGGGAACGCGCGGTTGATCGGGTCGTCGTTCAGCGTGTTCACATACGCCCCGCTCGCGTACGGCGCCAGTGTCGCGGCGTACTCGCGCAGCTCAGCGATCCGGGTCTGGTCCTCGGCCGGGTCCTCCCACCGCGTCGCGGTGACGAACTCGAACTGCGTGTCCCGCTGGCTGAACGCCGCGTCCTCATCGGGTACGTCGGCGATCACGCCGCCGTACGCCTGGAGGCTCGCCGACACACCGGGCGTCCGCAGTACGGCGCGGATCGCGTCGTCGGTCAGCGCCTTGAAGTAGTGCCCCTTCCAGTACCGCCGGTACCGGTGACCCTGGACGTTGTCGTCGCGAGTCTGCAGCTTCAGGTACGTCGTCTCTTCGACGACCTCATCAGTCACTGGGCCGAGCGCGCGGAACTGCGGTAGCAGACCGTACCCGCCCTCGCCGACCCACACGTACCCGACCGTCACGGTGTCCGCGTTGATGCTCGCGGTGAGCGTCGCCTCACGCGGCGCGTGCTCGTTCAGGTCCCGCCAACCCCGCAGTACCTGGAAGCCTGCCGACGCAGGGAACGTGAGCTCGACGATCAGCGCCCGGGTCCCGATCTGGTGCAGCTGGAACTCGAACTCGGTCACGATCCCGAAGTTCCCGCCACCGCCACGCAGCCCCCAGAACAGCTCGGGGTTCTCGTCCGCGCTCGCCCGGACGACCTCACCGTCCGCGGTCACGACCTGGTAGGACACCACGTTGTCGCAAGCCAGACCGAACTGCCGGGCCAGCCACCCCATTCCGCCGCCGAGCGTCAGCCCGCCGACGCCGGTGTGCGACACGTTGCCCGCGGTCGTCGCCAGCCCGTACTCCTGCGCGGCCTTGTCCAGCTCACCCAGCAACGCGCCACCCTGGACCCACGCCCGCTTCAGCGAAGGGTCGACGCGGACCGCATTCATAGGAGTCAGATCGATCATCAGCCCACCGTCCGGGACGGCGAGGCCGGCGATGTTGTGCCCGCCGCAACGGACCGCGATCTCCAGCCCGGCGTTCCGGGCGAACCGGACTGCCTCGGTGACGTCCTCGGTGGTGGAGCACCGGGCGACCACGGCCGGACGGCGGTCGATCATCGCGTTCCAGACGGTCCGGGCCTCGTCGTACCCGGCGTCGCCGGTGCGCAGCATCCTGGTCATCGGTCTCACTCCTCGTGGGTTTTGATCTTGTCCACCACCCTGACAGCGAAGCGGTACGCCGATAAGGTCCAGTTGTGTGAGCCGAATGAGGACCAGTTCCGGGGCCGGTGAGCTCCTAGTCGAGCTGCAGCGGGACAGCGGCGTACCGCTGCACCAGCAGCTGGAGAGCGGGATCCGGACCCGGATCCGCGCCGGACTGCTCCGCGCGGAGACCGTGATGCCGTCCACTCGCGCGCTCGCGCAGGACCTGGGGCTGTCCCGCGGCGTGGTCGTCGAGGCCTACCAGCAGCTGGTCGCGGAGGGGTACCTGATCAGCCAGGCCGGCGGATATACGCAGGTCGCGGACATCGCCGTGGTCGAACCGGCGGCCGCCCTGAAGTCTGCGGGCGGTCCGCCGCGGATCGACTTCCGCTACAGCCGGCCGGACGTCTCGCGGTTCCCACGAGCAGCCTGGCTCAGATCGGTACGCCGGGTCCTGAACGAGACGCCGTACCGCAGCCTCGCCTATCTCGACGGCCGCGGCACGGTCGAGCTGCGGACCTCGCTCGCCGACTACCTGAACCGAGTCCGCGGTACGGCGGCCCGCCCGGAGAACATGCTGATCTGCAACGGGTTCGCGCAGGGGTCGCGATTGCTGCTGCAGGTGCTCGCCGCGCAGGGGTACCGGCGGCTGGCGGTCGAGGACCCGTCCGACAACGATCTGCGAGACGTCGCCGTGGCGGCCGGGCTCGAGGCGGTCGGCGTACCCGTGCTCGAGTCTGGTGTCGATGTCGAGGCTCTCGAGCGGTCCGGCGCGGATGTCGTGCTGGTGACGGCCGCCCATCAGTTCCCGACCGGGGCGGTGGCCTCGGCGGAGACGCGGGCCGCACTCGTCGCCTGGGCGGCTCGGCACGACGGGCTGGTGATCGAGGACGACTACGACGCGGAGTACCGCTACGATCGCGAGCCGGTCGGTGCGATGCAAGGGCTGGCTCCCGAGCGCGTCGCGTACGCCGGGACCGCGAGCAAGACGCTGGCGCCCGGGCTGCGGTTGGGTTGGTTGATCCTGCCGGCCCGGCTGGTCGAACCGATGGCGCGGGCGAAGCTGATGGACGATCGCGGGTCGCCGGTGTTCGACCAGCTGGCGTTCGCGGACTTCGTGGCGCGGGGTGAGTTCGACCGGCACCTGCGGCGGATGCGGCCGCGGTACCGGTTGCTGCGGGACACGCTGGTCGACGAGTTGTCTCGGCGGATCCCGGAGTTGGAGCCGGTCGGGGTGTCGGCCGGGCTGCATGTGATGACGTGGTTGCCGCCTGACCTCAGCGAGGAGGCCGTGCGGGTAGCGGCGTTGGAGCGCGGGCTCGGGGTGTACGGGTTGGCGCCATACTGGGTGTCCGGATCGGGTCCGGCCGGGCTCGTCTTCGGGTACGGCTCACTCAGCCAGCGAGAGGTTGTCGAGGGCATCGAACTGCTCGCGGACGCGGTCGCGGCGATCCGCGGTTGATGAATAACTATTCGTTTCGTTGCAATTTGATCCGGACGGTTCTACTCTTGGTGGAGTGATCGCAGCAGCTCGCATCGACGCCCTGATGAACCAAGGCTGGCCCGCCGCGGACAGCACCGAACTCGACGGCTGGCTGGTCCGCCGCAACGCCGGCGTCACGCTGCGAGCCAACTCCGTCCTGCCGGCGAGTGCGCCATTCGACCTCGGCAGGGCCTTGGATTACGTGGAAAACCTGTACTCCGCGCACCAGATCGCGCCGTCCTTCCAGGTTGGTCCGGCGGCGCAGCCCGGCGACCTCGACGACTACCTGGCGGCCCGCGGCTATGAGCTCCGCAACCCGACGCTGGTGATGTGTGCTGAGGTTGCCGACGTCCTCGCGAACCTGCCCGAGCCGACGACGGCAGTGAATATTTCGTCCGCGCCCGATGACAACTGGATGGACTTCTGGTGGTCCGTCGACGGCCGCGGCGGATCCGCCGCACAGGCCGCGGCCCGGCAGATCCTCAACCGCGCCCGCGCCCTGTACGCCGTGATCCCGGCCGGCCCGCCGGTCAAGGCCATCGGCCGCCTCGCCCTGGTCGACGACTGGGCCGGCATCTACTGCCTCGCCGTGGACCCGGGCTACCGCCGGCAAGGCCTCGCCCAGGCGACCATCCACGGTTTGTTGCAGCAGGCAACAACACTCGGTGTCAACCGCGTCTGGCTCCAGGTCGTCGAGGCCAACGCCCCGGCCCGCGCCCTGTACGACCGCCTAGGCTTCCAAACCGTCTCTCGCTACCACTACCGCGTCAGAGCGTGACCTGCTGCAGGTGATCGAGGACCATGAACTCCGCGCCGGTTTTCTGCACTGACGTGCGAAGCGGGGTCAGATCGGTCCAGGGGATGCCGGGGTCGTCGAGGGGTTTGTCGAAGTCGTCCCAGTGGGTGGCGATCACCTTGCGGACCGGCTTGATGGTCCGCAGTAGGAGATCGGTGATGCCGGGTTCGCCACCGGGAGCCGCGAGTACGACGTCGACCTGAAGACCGCGCAGTGCGTTCGGGTCGAAGTTCGCCGTACTCAGGCTGAGGATGCGCACGCCGCCGATCGTGATCACGAACGCGAGCGTGCCGCCCTCGACCAGGTCCTCGATCACCTGCGGGCGCTTCGGTACGTCGTACCGGTAGCCCGGGTACGCGTAGCTGTGCCGCTTGCCGCTGCACGAGTGCAGCGACGGGAACACCTCGATCGTGAAGCCGTCGAAGGGCAGGTATTCGCCGCCGCGGACCGGTGAGAGCAGGTCGTTCTGGGTCCGCATCGCGCGGAGAAGGTTGGCGTGGGTCTCGGTGCAGAGCACGGTCGCCTGCGTCTTCTTCGCGACGTACGGTACGTCGGCCATGTGGTCGTAGTGCCCGTGGTGGACCAGGATGGCGTCGGCCGTGGTCAGGTGCCGGTCGATCACCTCGGGCTGGATCACCAACTTGGTCTTCGGATCCGCACCCTCCGGCGTGAACGTCCCGGTCTTGAACCGGGTCAGCCACGGATCGGTCAGTACGACGGTTTGGCCGCACCGGATCTGCCACGCGTGCGTCCCGAACCAGGTCAGCTCCACCGCCTGCCCGGCCGGGCTCTTTGCCGCGGAGATCGTTGCGGGGCCTGTTGCAGGGATCGTTGCCGCCTCGCCCTGGCTCTCGAGCCCGATCACGCCGGCCGCCCCGACCGCCGCCGCTCCGGTCAGCATTCCCCTCCGACTCACCTTCACCCTGTCTCCTCTCGTCGTCACTGAACTTCAGTCAAGGCGAGGGCGAACGGCTCTGTTGAATATGCTCTCAGGCATGAACCGATTGTCTGGAGATATCGCCCCAGGTCAGGCGCACTGTGCTGACTGAACGGCATCTACAGATCTTCATCGCACTCGCCGAAGAGCAGCACTTCGGCGACGCGGCCCGGGTCGTCGGCATCACCCAGCCGCCGCTGTCCCAGGGCCTTCGTCGTCTCGAGGCCTTGGTCGGCGCCAAGCTCTTCGAACGCGGTGCCGGCCGGGTCGAGCTCACCCCCGCCGGGGTCGCGTTGCTGCCGTACGCGCGCCGTGCGTTGACCTCGATCGAGGAGCTGCACCAGGCCGCAGTCGCCCGCGATCCGGAGGGTCCGGAGATCAGGCTCGGTCTCGCGCCCGAGGTCCCGCCGTCGGCCGGTGCCGCGGTGGCCGCGGCGTCGGGCTCGATGATTCCGGGCAGCCGGGTGACGGTGGTGACCGGGCCGACGAGTTCGCTGATCAACCAGGTGAACACGGGCCGGCTGACGTTGGCCGCCGTACTGCATCCCGTCGTACTGGATGGGCTGGAAGCCGGGCCGGTTTCGCTGCTCCCGACGTGGGCTCTCGCGCCGGCCGGCGTGGTGGACGAGGAAGTTGTGGGGTTGCGGCAGCTGAAGGGGCTGCCGATCGCGGTTCGGCCGCGGACGGAGGCTCCGGCGGCCCGCGACCTCTTCCTGGACACGCTCGCTTTGCATCGTCCGACCGGCGGGACGGTCGTCGTCACTGACGAGCGGGCCGGGTTGGCGATGGCTGCGGCGGGGCAGGCGATCGTGGTGACGGCGGATCCCGGTTTGACCGCGCAGGGCGTGACGCGGCATCGGCTGGCCGACGATCCGCTGCCGTTGCGGCTCCGGCTCGTCTGGTCCAGGACGCGTACGCCGTTCCTCCGGCCGAACGACGTGATGGCGCAACTGACGGAAGCGTTGGTGGCCTCGTGAACGCCCGGATCCGCGCGGTCTTCGATGATGCCGGCGTACGCGGTTGGCTGCATGCGGTCGCGCTGGACGAGCCCGAGTCGACGGTCGAGGTCGACGCGGACGGGATCGTGCCGTTGGCGTCGGTCTACAAGCTGCCGTTGCTGGCCGGGTTCTGCCGGCTGGTCGATCTCGGCGAGGTGGATCCGCGCGAACGGATCACGCTCGACCCGTCGGCCAAGACCGAGGGGCCGACCGGGTTGTCGATGTTCGCCGACCCGGTCACGGTGTCGTTGCGGGACCTCGCGCTGTCGATGATGACTGTGTCCGACAACGCCTCGGCGGATGCGCTGCTCGACATTGTTGGACTGCGTCGGCTGGCGGGGATGCTGGAGTCGTTCGGTCTGCATCGGACCTGGGTACGGCGGGGGACCGCGGGCAACCTGCGTGATCTACAACGCCGTACCAGAACCAACGATCCGGACGCAGCCCTCGCCGTACTCGCAGACAACGACCGAACCGATCCGGCCGGGGTCTACGAAGCCGCCAACGCGTCCGCGAGCACCGCCCGCGACATGACGCTACTGCTGCAGCGACTGTGGTCAGGCGAGCTCTTGTCGCCCGAACAAACCGACTTCGTCAAGACGACGATGCACCGGCAAGTCTTCCTCCACCGGCTGGCGTCCGGCTTCCCCCACGACGGCGTACGCGTAGCCGGAAAGACCGGAACCTTCGGCGCCCTACGCCACGAAGTCGGTGTAGTCACCTTGCCCGGCGGCGAGGCGTTCGCCATCGCCGTCTTCACCCTCGCCGCCCGCGGCGACAACCGCCAACCTCGAGTAGACACCGCCATCGGCCAAGCCGCCCGCCTAGCCGTCGACCTGCTCCGTTAGACGATCGCGAACGCCTCGATTTCGAGGAGTACGTCCGGGTGGAAGAGGGCGGCGACCTGGACGGCGGAGGCGGCTGGTTTGATGCCGGGGACGTACCTGTCGCGGACCGCGCGGACGGCAGGCATGTTCGCCATGTCCGTGACGAAGATGGTCATCTTCGCCACGTCCTCGAAGGTTGCGCCGGCGGCCGACAGGCAGCGTTCGAGATTCGCGAAGACCTGCTCAGCCTGGGCTCCGGGATCACCGACGCCGACCAGCTGACCGTCCGGGTCCAGGGCGACCTGGCCGGAGATCGCCACCCACTGCCCGTGACCGGTGACGACATGGCTGTAACCGTTGCCCGGGGCAACTCCGACCGCACGCGGATACTCCAGATTGCTCATGCACCAGATATACCCGGACAGGGGTTGAGAAACCGGTTTCCACCGAGGGAGGATACCGGGGTGGGCCGGACACCGAAGGACTCGATCACGATTGCCGATGTCGCACGGGTGGCGGAGGTCTCGCGAGCGACCGTGTCCCGGGTGATGAACGGCCGACTCAGTGTCGCACCCGAGATCGTCGCACGGGTGCGGGCCGCCGCGGAGCGGCTCAACTATCGGCCCAGCGATCTCGCCCGCAGCCTGTCCCTCGGCCGGACGAACATGGTCGCGCTGGTGGTCCCCGACCTCGGCAACCCGCTCTTCCAGCAGATCCTCCGCGGCATCACGAACGCCTCCGCCGCGGCCGGCTACCGAGTCCTGGTCGCCGAGACGGACGAGGACCCGACCGCCGAGGCGGAGATCGCGATCGAGGCGCGGCGGCGGTGCGACGCGCTGATCATGGTCTCGCCGCGGATGGACGAGGAGCGCCTGCTCGAACTGCTGCCGCAGGTGCAGCCGGTCATCCTGGTCAACCGGCAAGGCCCGGGAGAGTCGGTGGTGGTCGACTACGGCCGCGCCGTACGGATCGTCGTCGATTATCTGGTCGGACTGGGTCATCGGCGGCTCGCGTTCCTGTCCGGTCCGGCGGCCAGTGCGTCCAACATGCTGCGACTACGGGCCCTCGAGGTCGCCGAGCGCGAGATCCCGGGGCTGGAGCTCGTCCGGCTCGAGTGCGGTCGGTCGATCGAGGACGGGTACGCCGCGGTTGAACGAGTACTCGAATCGCATGTGACCGCGGTGGTCGCGTTCAACGACCTGGTCGCGTTCGGCTTGCTGGCCAGGCTCAACGAGGTCGGTGTCGCCGTACCCGCTGATCTGTCCGTGACCGGGATGGATGACATCGGGCTGGCGCGGTTCGCCGTACCTTCGCTGACGACGGTTCGCGTGCCGCAGAAGGATCTCGGCGAGTTGGCGTGGCGGCGCTTGCATGCGGTGATCGCTGCGCCGAACGGCGACGCCGACGCCGTACCCGAGCTGCGGCTGGCGGTGCGGGCGAGCACCGGGCCGGTGCCACAGGAGCCACGACTGCAGGAAGGCGCGACGGCTGGTCGCATCGAGTGGCAGCAGCAGGGCGACATCTTTGTGCTCGGGAGTGATGCGGGCCTGCTGGCGCGGTACGAGTTCGGTCGACGGATGCCGCAAGTACACGCACCGCGGCCGTACCTGCACCCGATCCGCACCCTCGGCGGCCACCCGCTGACCGAGGTCAGCCCGGTCGACCACCGTCATCACTACGGACTCTCGCTCGCCGTCGCGCAGGTCAACGACACCTCGCATTGGGGCGGCCGCACCTTCGTCCGCGGCCAAGGCCCGACCCTGCTGACGAACCACGGCCAGCAACGAAGCCGCGGGGTCACCGTCAACGAACGCGAGCTGATCGACGACATCACCTGGTACGACGAACAGGGCCGGCCGCAGCTAGTCGAGCGCCGTCGTCTCGTCGGCGGACTCAAAGCTGGCGGCTGGCGACTCGACTGGCACAGCGTGCTGACCGCCCGCTACGGGTCCGTGCAGATCGACAGCCCGGCGACGACCGGCCGACCCGGCGCCGGGTACGGCGGAATCTTCTGGCGACTGCCGTCCGCGGCGACGACCGTGTTCAGTGCCGACGGTAAAGGCCTCGGCTCAACAAGCCCTTGGCTCGCCTTCGTACAAGGTGATGCGACCTTGCTGCTGGCCCAGCTTGGTGACGTCCGACCGTGGTTCGTCCGCGTCGAGGAGTTCGTCGGTGCAGGCCCGTCACTCGCGTGGGACAGGCCGCTGACCCTGCAACCCAATCAAGAACTGGCGTTGTCGCTGACCGCTCTCTTGCTGGATCGGCCGGTCGACCTCGCTGAGGCTAGAACGTTGGCAGCCCAGTTGTAGGCGACGACGCTAGCGCCGACTGCCAACGACGCGGGACCCGGCCGGCAAGCCGTGCGTTCCGGCCCGCGGACACGGCGTCGCGCATCGCGGCAGCCATCAGGGCCGGCTTCTCCGCGCGGGTGACCGGGGTCGCGAGCATGACCGCGTCGCAGCCCAGCTCCATCGCGAGCGCCGCGTCACTCGCCGTACCGATGCCGGCGTCGACGATCACCGGAACGTTGGCCGCTTCGGCGATCAGCGCGAGGTTGTGCGGGTTGCGAATGCCGAGTGCGGAACCGATTGGTGCGGCCAACGGCATCACCGCCGCACAGCCTGCCTGCTCGAGTCGCCGGGCCAGGATCGGGTCGTCGTTCGTGTACGGCAGCACGGTGAAACCGTCGGCCACCAAGGCTTCCACGGCATCGAGCAGCTCGAACGGGTCCGGCAGCAAAAGGTGGTCGTCGGCAACAACCTCGACCTTGATCAGGTCGGTGCCCAACGCCTCGCGGGCCAGCTTCGCGGTCAGCACGGCCTCGGCCGCGGTGTGACAACCGGCCGTGTTCGGCAGTACCTCGATGCCGTGCTTCTTGAGTACGTCGAGCACCGAGCCCTCATGACCGGTGCCGAGCCGGCGCATCGCGACCGTGGTCAATTGGGTGCCGGAGGCAATCAATGCCTCCTCCATCACTTCCAGGTTGGCCGAACCGCCGGTCCCCATGATGAGTCGCGACGTGTACGTTCGTCCGCCGAGCTCCAGTGGATCGTCCATCTCAGCCTCCTTGCGTCGCGCTGACGATCTCGACCCGGTCGCCCGGCTGCAACGCTGTCCGCGCCCACTCGGCCTTGGTCAGCACGTTCTGATTCACCGCGACCGCGATCCCGGTGGTGCGATCGGAGTACTCCGTGATCAGCTCAGCCACCGACTTGCCGGGCGGTACGTCGATCGCCGTACCGTTCACCCAGACCGATTCCACGCTTCTCTCCCTACGCCGGAATTACCCGATTCAGGTCCGGAGGGTGTCTGAGGACCCTGAGCCTACTGCGCGGCACTCGACGGGCACCTCGCCGCACTGGAGGGAAGGCCGCGATGCTCCGCATCGAGACCTTCCCTCCAGCACGCCGAGGCACTCCGCCGAGCACCTGCTCGCTACGGCTCAGGGTCCTCAGACACCCTCCAACGGTCGGTGACGGCCCAGTCACCCTCTCAGCCCACTCCTGCAAGCTCCCGCGGACCTCTCGACTATAGCCTCTCAATCAGCTGAGGCGGTTATCGTGACCGGGGAGGGGAGCGCGTTGGCGAAGCGGGTTGCGATCTCGGACGTGGCTGCTCGGGCCGGGGTGAGTCCGACGACGGTTTCGCACGTGCTGTCCGGGCGGCGGCATGTGTCGGAGGTGACGCGGGCCAGGGTGCGGTCGGTGATGGACGAGCTGGGCTGGGAACCGAACCAGCTGGCGCGCAGCCTGCGGATGCAGCGGACCCAGACGATCGCGCTGATCGTGCCGGACATCACCAACCCGTTCTACCCGTCGGTCGCGCGCGGGCTGCTCGACGTGGTGACCGAGCCCGGATACCAGGTGCTGATCGGGAACACCGATGGCTCGTCGCAGGCCGAGCGGGACCTGGTCGCGCGAATGGTGACTCGCAGTGTCGACGCGATGGTGTTCGCCGGCTACTACAGCAAGGCGAGCGACGTGACGGCCGCCGTCGAGGCGGGGATCCCGGTGGCACTGATGGGCGGGCGGCGAGCCTCGCCGGGGATCGACGTACTGTCCTCCGACGATCTCGCTGCAGGGGAGATCGCGACGCGCTACCTGATCGGCCGCGGCTATCACCGGATCGGGTTCATCACCGGACCCTCCGGGGACGGTCCGCCGGCCGATCGCGTGAAGGGCTACCGGCGCGCGCTGACCTCGGCCGGGCTGCGGTTCAACAGCCAGCTGATCGTCCGTGAGGAGTTCTCCCGCGCCGGCGGTACGGCGGGGTTGCAGAAGCTGCTCGAATTGCGGAAGCCGCCGCGGGCTGTGTTGTGTACGAACGACATGGTCGCGATCGGTGCTCTCGATGTGGCTCGGGCTCGCGGCCTTCGCGTTCCCGACGACCTTGCCGTGATGGGTTTCGACGACATCGAGGCCGCCGCGCTGATCTCGCCGGCGTTGACCACGATCGCGGGCGATCCGCGCGAGCAGGGTCGCGCGGTCGGCCGGGTCCTGCTGGGCAGGCTGGAGGAGACGGGCAGGCTGGAGGGGACGGCCGCCAGCCTGCCGCAGCGCATTCTGTTCGCGCCTTCCGTCGTACCGCGGGAATCTGCCTAAAGCTTTTAGGGAGAGACCACCGAGGTCACGGTCGAGCCCGAGATGTACGTCGGCCAGACTCCGACCGTCACGCTGATCTGACCGCTCGCATTCGGAGTGAACGTGCTGGTCAGACCGTAAAGACTGGTGACTTGGACCGGCCCGGTCGCGTTGACTGTCACCGTCGTGTTGGCCCCGGATGCGAGCCAGATCGCGCGGAACGGCGTACCGTCGTTCGCCGCGTAGACCTGGTCGATAAGGCTATTCCCCGGGAACTCCTTGCCCACGAACGTCGCGCCGCGAAGCTGACGGGCAGCTGTTGCATAGGCGACGTACGACGGCTTGGGCGTGTACTTGCCGAGGGCATCGGCTTCGTTGTGCACCAGGCCGAAGTTGTTCTCCTGCGCGGCCGGGTCGATGCCGTCGTTCTTGAAGTCGTACACGTAGAACCGGTCGACGTCGTGCTCGGGGATCGTGAGTTGCGCGCGAGCCATGTACATCGCCTGCGTGGGTTCGTCGACCGGGACGGGACTGCCTGCTCCCGTGTACCAGCCGGCCTCGGTGATCCAGATCGGTTTGTCCACGCCGCCGTTGTACTGGCGGATGGTCGCGCGGACTTGGTCGATCGCGGCGCCGAGACCCTCCGGTGCGTGCAGGAAGTTGTACGGGTGGATCGACACCACGTCGAGGTATTTCAGCCCGCCCAACTGGCAGAACGTCTGGAACCACGCCTGCTGCGTCACGTCGGTGTCGCCACCAGCGACAATCGTGAGATCGGGATGCGTGGCCTTCAGCTTCGTGTACGTCGCCTGCAGCAGCGCGAGGTAGCTGTCGGGTGCCTTGTTCGCCGGGCCTGCCGCGTTGTTGTCCCACTCGTTCCACACCGCCAGGTTGTGGATCTGCGGGTACTGATTCACCAGAGCGTTGGCGTAGTTGGCGAACGCGGTCCGGCCGGCGTCGGTGTACGGCGCGTTGAAGAGCTGATCGGGACAGTCGTAGAGACAGTTGCCGTAGTCGGCGACCAGCAACGGGTCGATGCCGTTGTTCTGATAGGCCTGCAGGTAGGTAGTGACCTTCGCGGGGAAGGCGTACGTGCCTGGAGTCGTCTCGGCGCTCGCCCAGTACGCCTCGTCGCGGCCGGCACGGGCTCCGGACTGCGCGAGCAGCGGCGCCAGGTCCGGGCTCCACGATCCGCCGAAGTGCGTGCCTGCTCCTTGGTACGTCGCCGGTGTGGTCGCCGTGACCGCGTCGAAGTTGATGGCGGCCGTCGTGCCGCCGCCGATGATCAGGCTCTTGTCCAGGGTGAGCATGATCGCCTCGGCCGGGCCATGCCAGACGCCGTCGTCGGCGCCGCCGAAGTGTAGGTAGCTGGTGCCGCCGTCGAAGCGGGTGACGTTCAGCTGCTGCCACGCCGTCGAGCCGGACAGGTTCAGCCGCTGCTGATGGACTTGGCCGGTCGCATCGGTGAGCCGGAGGCCGATTGCCGATACCTGGCTGGTCTTCGCCCAGAGATTGAGTGCGGTCAGGTTGACCGGGACGAAGTTGCGCTGGATCGCGACGTAGTTGCCGCCGCCGGTGAAGTCGCCGGAGAGTTTGGCGGACTGGGCGCCGGCCTGCAGGCTCGTGGTGTCGTAGGTGAGGCTGCCGGTCGCGCCCGCGAACTCGCTGCCTGGGTAGAACGACCAGCCTTCGGCCGCGCTCTCGTAGTCGCCGAGCGGGGTCGTCGGCTTGGTCGACAGGGCGTTGAGAGTGAAGTCGTCGAGGTTGACGCTGCTGCTGGTCGCGCCGGTGATGGCGCCCTTGTCGAGGATGATCTCGAGCTGCTTCGCGGGGCCGTGCCAGACTCCGTCGTTCGCGCCGCCGAAGTGTCCGTACTGCTTGCCGCCGTCGAACCGGGTGACGCTGATTGGCTGCCAATCAGTTGCCCCTGACAACGTCAAGCGCTGCTGGTGGACCTGGCCGGTGGAGTCGGTCAGCCGGAACGTTAGGAACGACAGGTTCGGGGTCTTCGCCCAGAAGCTGACGCTGGTCGCGTTGACGGACGGGAGCAGTCGGTTGACGCTGACGTACGCTCCGCCGGCACTGAAGTTTCCGGACAGTTTGCCGGAGCTGGTGCCGGAGTGATTGGCGGTGGTGTCGAGGGCGAAGCTGCCGGTCGCACCGGGGAATTCGCTGCCTGGGTAGAAGGTCCAGGCCTCCGCGGTGTTCTCGAAGTCGCCGACTCGGTTGGTGGTGAGGCCGGCGACTGGCGCCGTGCTGACTGGGCTGAGGATGGCGAAGGTGGTCTGGGCTGACGTCGTACCGGCCTGGACGGTCAGCTTGTACCAGCCGCGGTTGGTGACCGATACCTGCAAGGTGCTCGCGGCGGCTTGGCTGCCGGTCGCGACGACGGTGCCGTTGACGTCGGCGGCCGACCAGGTGACGGACGCGGCGTCGGTGCTGAGACCGACCTTGACCGGCTGACCGTCGGTGAACACGTTGCCGAGGGTGATGGGCGTCAGGGCGAGGGTCGCGGCGTGCGCGGGAGTGATGGTGCCGAAGCAGAGGAGGAGAACTCCGAGAACGATGGCAAGACTACGTCTCATGCCGACTCCTTGAATCAGGGCGGTGTAGGTGAGACGTCGGCTGCCACGACGTATGCAAATCGATTTGTACTATTGCTGTGGGTGACAGCGGTGTCAACAGCTCAGTCGACTGCTTCCTGTCAGCCGGCCACGGCCTCGGCCCCGGTCAGTCGGTCCGGTCACCCCGGTCAGTCGGCCTCGGCTCCGGTCAGCAGGGCTGCTAGCTCGGTGGGGCGGTAGAGGACCTGCTTGCCGGTGCGTTGCGGCTCGACGAGACCGGTACGGCGCAGCAGTTGGAGGTGCTGGCTCACGGCCGACGGCGTCACCTTCAGCTCGACGGCCAGGTCTGTCGTCGTACGGGGATGAGTGAGCAGCCCGAGGATGTGGGCGCGCGGCGTACCGATCAACTGGGCGAGATCCTGTTGCGACGGCGGCTCGGCGACGGACCACAGGTGGGCCTGTCCGCGTGGCGGATACCCCAGCAGCGGCTCGGCTCCCGGGTCGAACGGGATCACCGCATGCGGCCCGAACAGCGTCGGCTGCAACACGAGCCCCCGCCCGTCGACACTCTCGATCCGGCTCTGCTCGGCCACCCGGTCGACCTTCAGCAACCCGTCCGCGTACGTGATCGCCGGCCCCAGCCCGTTGAGCATCGCGCCGGTCCCTTGCTGGGTGAGAACGTGCCCGCGATAACTGATGTCCGCCGACAGCAGTGTCCGCATCCGACTCCAGTACGGCGCCATGACGGCCTGCCAGTACTCCGTCAACGCATCGACGACCTTCTCGACCGTCAACTCGTCCGGGAACTGCCCGTTGACCGCGACAACCTGCCGCTCGAACGTCTGCCGATCCACACCCGCGATCACATCCAACTCGTCAGCAAGCTGCGTGAGAGGAGATGTCGGTCGCGGAGTCAGAAAGTCCGGGCTGCCCATCGTGTCGTTGATCAGCCACCGAAGTACATCCCAGTTGAGCTCAGCCACGCGGGGCTGGACCGCCCGCACCCACCCCAACTGCAACGGAAACCGCCCCGGATCCCGCAAAGCCCGCAACGACAACACCATCTCCGCCACCGGCGACACCACAAACCGCACATCCGCCAAATCCCGCGAACTAAGCCGATAAGTAAGCACCCCAACCCCTCCGTCAATTCAGAGAGATCCTAAATCGCCCCACCCAAACCCGCCCGACAGTTCCCCACCCCACCCCGCACCCCCGATCCACCCGACCCGCGCGTCAGGTAGGCCCGATCCATCCTCCCGACCCAGCTACCTGTGCGAGAGGTTTCTTGCCCTGCCCCGCGAGCCTGATCGTCCTCCCCGACCGGACTACCTGACCCGTCCGCTCGACCCGACCGGATCGGCGCGACAGCTTCCCCGCCCCGCCCTGCAGGCCCGATCCATCGACCCGACCGGACCCGTGCCACTGACCAACCCCCGGCGCAGGCCGGCTCCGGGCATCGACTAAGCGTGGCGCGACGCTGCCACCCGGCGTTGGTCAGTGAGGCACGTCCGCCCCCACGACCGGACCTGCGCGACAGGTTCCCGTCCCGGCCTGCAGGCCTGATCCATCCTCCCGACCCAAGTACCTGTGCGAGAGGTTTCCGGCCCTGCCCTGCGGGCCCGATCCGTCGTCCTCGACCGGACACCTGATTCGTCCGCTCGACCCGCCCCGCCCCGCCCTGCAGGCCCCGATCCATCGACCCGACCTCGACTAGTGGTGCTCTGCCCCAGCGTCCGACGACGACCCTGACCGGACCTGCGCGACAGCTTGCCCGTCCCGCCCTGCAGGTCCGATCCATCCTCCCGACCCGTCTACCCGATCCATCCGCTGGACCCGACCGGACCGGCGCGACAGGTCTCCCGCCCTGCCCCCTCTAGGCTCGATCCATCGACCCGACCTCGACTAGTGGTGCCCCGCCCCATCGTCGGACGACGAGCCCGACCGCCCGGAGCCCCGCCCGCCGTTGTCGTCGCCGGGCTCTACGTGCTTGCGCAGTCCTCCGTTGTCGTCGCCAGGCTCTACGTGCTTGCGCAGGCCGCCGTTGTCGTCCCCGGGCTCGACGTGCTTGCGCAGTCCGCCGTTGTCGTCGCCGGGTTCGGCGGTCTTGGATGAGCTCGCCGTACGCAGGCCGCCTTTGTCGTCGCCGGGTTCCGCGTGCTTGCGCAGGCCGCCGTTGTCGTCGCCGGGCTCTACGTGCTTGCGCAGGCCGCCGTTGTCGTCGCCAGGCTCTACGTGCTTGCGCAGGCCGCCCTTGTCGTCCCCAGGCTCCGCGTGCTTGCGTAGCCCGCCGTTGTCGTCGCCGGGTTCGGTGGTGCTCGGGGAGGTAGGCGTACGTAGGCCGCCGTTGTCGTCGCCTGGCTCGGTGGTCTGGTGATTGGTCGGTGTCTGCTGGCCGCCCTTGTCGTCGACCGACCAGGCTGCGGTGGCGATGCCGGCCGTTGCTCCGAGGACGATCACGCCGGCACTCGCCCAGGCGACGTACCGCCGCGACTTCCGCCGCGCCGGAGCTGCACCCGTCCGAACACTCTGCTGGTTCATGCTGTTCTGCTCATCAGTTGTCATGCTCCGATGCTCACCCGCCACCACGGGCACAGACCATCGGACATTGGTCCTACGACTCCTGGCCGCAAACGGCACGGATCAGCCGGAGTCGCGGATGACCAGGTGGGGTACGACGACGTTGGCGGTGTCGGCGGCCTCGCCCAGGTGGCGGGCGACCTGGTCGACCGCGAGTTCGCCGAGCTGCCAGGTGTCGATGTGAACCGACGTCAGAGCCGGGGTGATCAGCTCGCCGAGGGGGAGTCCGTCGAATCCGACGACGGCGCAGGACTCGGGAACCTGCCGGCCAAGGCGGAGGGCAGCCCGGATCGCGCCGACGGCGATCAGGTCGCTGTATGCGAACAGAGCGGTGACGTCCGGGTATGCCGTGAGTACCGCCGTCGCCGCCTGATCACGATCCTGCACTGTCTGCGCACACTGTTGCACCGGGCAACGGCTGGGATCGACACCGAGCTCGCGAATGACCGCCCCGAACGTGTCCCGCGGAGTGTCCGGTACGTCGTCAGGCCCTTCGCTGCCGAGCAGCGCGATCGAACGGTGGCCGCCGGCCTGCACTCGCTTCACCGCCGTCGCCGGCGTGGACGACGAGGTGGACCCTGACGGCACAGTCCGCTTCACCGTCACCGCGGACGGCGCCACCCTGGCCACAACGCCCGTACTCACCAACTCCTCCGACCCCTACCCGATCGACGTCGACGTGACCGGCGCCCAACACCTAACCCGACACCGGTGACTCCAACGCCCACGACCACGCCGACTGGGCCAACGCCAAGGTGATTTGCAACTGATCAGGACGCGAAGGATCGGCTGAACTGCTGTCCGGACTGAACCATGTCCCGGACAGCACTCAGCCGTCGCTGTTCATACTCGAGAAGAACACCAGCCGCGACGGCGTCGGCAAGGGCCTCGGCGTCGTCCAACGAAGCGCTGAAGCCGGAACCAGTCATCGGCGTCGGCACATGCGCGGCGTCTCCCACCAAAGCAAGCCGTCCGCGGACGAGCCGGTCAGGAACGTACTCCGCGATCGGTGTACCAATGACGGCACGCCGTTCGATGCAGTCGAGGATGACATCACGCCACAACGCCGGCCAGAGCTCACTGGCCTCGGCGCCGAGCTGGTGGAGCGTCGCCTCTGGTATGTCAGCAGCGGCAAGAGAATGCTGTACGACGTTGCCGACAACGCATCCCGTCTCGCGGAGTAGTTCGTTGCGGCTGGCATCGAACCACCCCCAGCCAAGTTGCCGAGGCAACGGATAGCCGAAGAGATAGTTGCCCTCAGCCCGCAGAATGTTCATATCGCGAGGCAACCGATGCCGTGCCGGAATCGCGGACTCGTCGATCAGACCGATCCACAACACGTACCCAGCGAAGGTCGCGTTCGGGTGCTCCGGCGCGACACTCCGTCGTACGACGCTTCGGTGGCCGTCGGCACCGATCACCACGTCGCCACGGACCACCTCATCATTCGAGGTGGTCGCCCACGCGCCGTCATCGTCCTGGTCGACGCCTCGTACGTACGTGTTGTGGCGAAGTTCGATGTGGGGATCCGCGTCAACGGCTGCCCGCAGTCGCGCATGAACGGCCGTCCACGTCTGCACACTGGCGCGAGTACCGCCCTTGCGTCCGGTGATTCTCTCGAGCCGGCCCTCGGGCACCCAGCCGAGAGAAGCTCCGGTCCGCGGGAACTCGTCCACGCGCTCCAGAATCGTCGCATCGACCCCGGCCCGCGAGAGCGCCAGCCCGGTCATCAATCCCGACAGGGACGCACCGACGACGACTGCTTTCATTGCACCTCAGCAAGCAATCGTACGAACGTACTGACCAGCGCCGCCCGGTCGCCCGCGACCGGAATGATCCGGCTAGCCTCGAGATCTGATTCCCAGGCGGCGTTCGGGGTCACGTACTCGATGCCTGCAGAACGCGTCGCCTCAACGACGCGGTTGTGCAGCTTCTGGATATCGGGATGCGCGACATCGCCATCCAGCCCGAGGGACATCGAGAGATCGAACGGACCGAACATGAGCCCGTCCAGCCCACCCTCGTGCGCGATCGCCTCGACTTCGTCAACGCCTGCAGGGTTTTCGATGATCCCGAACACCAGTACATCGGCGTCCATCCGGCGATAATCGCTCGGCCAGTCCTCGCTGAGATGCCCGACGGCCCGTCCGCAAGGGCACGCGCCGCGGGTCCCGGTCGGCGCGAAGTGCGCCGCCGACGCGATCGCGCGGGCCTGCGTCACCGTACGGACGTCGGGCGCGATGATCCCGGTCGCCCCCAAGTCGAGGGCGTGCTGGATCGCGATCGGCTCGTGGTTCGCGACCCGGACGAGCGAGTCGATGCCGACCGCGTCCGCGGCCCGGATCAGGTCCCGTACGTCGCCCGCATCGAATGCGCCGTGTTCGGCGTCGATCCATGCGAAGTCATAGCCGGCGTACCCGACAGCTTCGACAATCTCAGGGCTGGGCAGCTGAACGGCGATCCCATAAGCCTTGTCTCCGCTCTCGAGTTTGCCGCGGATTCGCCGTGGTGCGATTCTCATGTCGTCTCTCCTCAGAAGACCGCGACCGGGTTGCTGGCGCTCGAAGTGGCACCCACCATCCGCCACGGCAGCGCGGCGAAAAGGAACTCCCACCGGCGCTCCTCCTGGCAGACCTTGGCGAGCTCGGTCAGCTGCATGTTGTCGATCAGCCACAGCCCGAGCGCGACCAGACCTACCGTGTGAATCGGACGCAGGAAGTCGAGCCCGAACCCGGACGGCTGCGCATCCTGTACGCCGTCGTTCCCGAGTACGGCGACGTCGCGCTCGCACAGGTATGGCAGGCAACTGGCGTGCAAACCCGCCTGCCGGGCGCCGGGTCCGACCGCGTCCGGCCCATCGGTCAGGATCGCCGCGACGTTGCCCGTGTGCACCAACAGCGCATCGCCCGGTCGCACTCGCACGCCCTGTCGTTCCTCGGCCGCCTCCAGCTCCTCGGGCGTCACCGCGTGACCCCTTTCAAGCCAAGGGACTTCGTGGAGTGCCGCGATGTCGAGCAGCACACCGCGGGTGACGAACCCGGCCTCAGCGTGATGCACCGAGAGCGACTTCGCCCCGAAGCGCGACGTGGTGTCCGATTCGGGAAAACCGTTGTAGTTCTTGCCTTCCCACGAGTAGTGGGCCAGGCCGTCCACATGCGTATTCGATCCGTGCGCGGAGATTCCGACGTACTCCGTCACTGCGTCGAACCGGAGCGCCTTGCCGTCGAAGTGGTCGGCGACCTCGTGGAGGCCGGTGAAGCGCTGGACCAGGGCGATGCCCGAGCCGAGCGCGTCAGGTGCCTCGGGATCGATGTCCCGTGACAAGGAGAGCGTTCGGCCGGATCGGATCTGGGATGCGGCCGCGACGCGGACCTCGTCGGTGATCAGGTTGAGCGTGCCCAGGCGGTCGTCGGGACCCCAGCGGCCCCAGTTCGACAGGGATGTCAGGTACTGCTCGACATCGGCTTCGGTGATCATGACTTGTCCTTTCAGGATTGGGCCGTCGGGCGGATGACGATCTCGTTGACGTCGACCTCGGGCGGCTGCTCGATCGCGAACGCGACCGCGCGAGCGATCGCATCCGGCGAGATCGCGAACTTGTCCCGCTGCTGCAGCAGTTGCTCGCGCACCTGCTCGTCGCTGACCGTCTGCACGAACTCGGTCGCGACGAATCCCGGCGATACGACCGAGACGCGGAGATTGGGTCCGGCTTCCTTACGCAGACCTTCGGAGACCGCGCGTACGGCGGTCTTCACACCGGAGTACACCGCCATCGTCGGGCTGGTGGTGTAGGCGGCGGTGGACGCGATGTTCACGAACTGCCCGGTCTCCTGGGCACGGAACACCGGTAACGCGGCGGCGATTCCGTTCAGAACTCCGCGCAGGTTGACCTCGACCATCAGGTCCCACTCGTCGACCTTCAACTCGTGCAGGTACGAGACCGGACCGACGCCGGCGTTGTTGACGAGTACGTCGAGGCGCCCGAAACGGTCCGTCGCGGCGGCCACGAGATTCGCCACCTCACTGCGATTGGTGACGTCGACCGGCATCGCGACCGCCGTACCGCCATCGCTTTCGATCTTCTCTGCCACTCGGGTGGCTGCCGTGAGGTTGCGGTCGGCAAGCACTACCTTCGCGCCTCGTTCGGCCAGCAGGGCTGCGGTCGCGCTGCCGATTCCGCCACCTGCACCGGTGACGATGACTACCTTGTCTTTGATCGTTGACATTTTCGTTCTCCTTCAGGTGGATTGGTCAGCCGGTCTGGGCCATGCCACCGTCGGCGAACAGCTCGACGCCGGTGATGAAGCTCGAGGCTTCGCTGGAGAGGAAGACCGCCGCGGTGCCGAGTTCGCGCGGTTGTGCGAGCCGGCCGAGCGGGTTGCCTTCGCCCATCTCGGTGACGAGGGCATCGACCGCGTCCGGACCGGAGGCATCGGCGAGGGCCGAGCGCAGCGACGGGGTGTCGACCGCGCCGGGGCTCAGCACGTTGATGCGGATGCCGGTCCCCTTGACCTCCTGGATCCAGGCTCGGACCATGTTCCGCAGTGCGGCTTTCGCTCCGCCGTACAGGCTCATTCCGGTCGGCGGCTGGATCGAGGCGGTCGATCCGATGATGACGACGGTGCCGCCGTTCTTCATCAGGTTGATGGCCGGCTGAACGGTGAAGAGCACTCCCTTGACGTTGACACCGAAGACGAAGTCGAACTGCTTCTCGGTGATGGTCTGGACACCGTTGCTGTCGCCCGCGCCGACGTTGGCAACGACCGCGTCGAGGTGGCCGTGCGCTTTGACGATGTCGTCGTACATCGCCTGCATTTGTTGGAGATTAGTGACGTCGACGACCACGGTGGTGACGTCCGGACCGAGCGTCGCGGCGGCTTCCTTCAGCGTCGTCTCGTTGATGTCGGCAACGATCACGGTGGCGCCGTAGTCGACGAATTCCTGCGCGATGCCGAGGCCGACGCCTTGGGCGCCGCCGGTGATCAGGGCGACCTTGCCGTCGAGTCGCATCTGGCTGGCTGGCATGACTGAACTCCTCCAGTTGGAGTGGTCCGTGCATCTGAGCGGCGGACCGGGTAAGGTAACTGGACACATGTCCGATTACGCTCGAGACGTTACCGGACACATGTCCACTTAGCAACCCCGGAGCTGGAAGAAGGCACCCGTGACCCCGATCTCCGAGCGACCGGCCCGGCGCGCAGACGCCGAGCTCAACCGTGCGCGCATCCTCGACGCGGCCCGAGCGAGCCTGGCCGAGTCGGGCGAGGCCACGATGCAGGCGATCGCGAAGCGGGCCGGCATCGGCCAGGGCACGCTGTACCGGCACTTCCCCACCAGAGAAGCGCTCGTCCTCGAGGTGCATCGCCACGATGTCGGCGAGCTGGTCGACGCGGCTCCGGTGCTGGTCGCGGAGCACCCGCCGCGCGAGGCGCTACGGCTCTGGCTCGACCGGTTGGCGTCGTACGGCCAGATCAAGCGCGGACTGGCCGGCGCACTCCACACCGCCACCCACAAGCAACTGGCGGGGGAGGGCTATGGGCCGATCATCAACGCGATCAACACGCTGCTCGACGCGTGCAAGAAGGCAGGCGTCGTACGCACGGATGTCGAAGCGGAGGAAGTCCTCCTGCTGGTGGGCTTCCTGTGGCGGATCGAGCCGGACGACGACTGGTCGATCCGCACGTCTCGGATGCTCGACCTGGTGATGGAAGGTCTCGCCCGCGGGTAACTGTCGGTGGCGCGTGGGAGGGTTCAAAGTGACCCGAACATGGCTGGAGGACGCATGGATTATCGGACGATGGATGACGACGAAGCAGCCGAGTTCTTGGCGCAGCCGCTGGTGGCCGTGCTGGCGATCGACGACCCGGGCTGGTCGCCGCATGTGACGCCGGTCTGGTTCCATCACCTGCCTGACGGCAACAGATTCCAGGTGATGACGCCGGCCAAGTCGAAGAAGGCCCGGCTGCAGCGCACCGGCACGGGCGAGCTGTCGCTCTCGGTCCAGACGGCCGACGGGGCAACTGCGAAGTACCTGAACATGCAGGGCTCGGCCCGCCTGCTGCCGCTCAGCAAAGAGCTGCTGAACGCGATGGTGGAGAAGTACCTGCCGGAGGAGTTTCGCGAGGCGTATCTGGCCGACCCACCCGAGGACTCGATGTTCGACATCACACCGCGGAGGATCACCACGGGCGTCATCGGCTGACAGTTCGCGTCGCTGTCTCGTCGTACCCGGTATGACGACCACTACTGGCGACTATGTGCTCGACGCTGGGCGGACACGGATCGGGTTCGTTGCGCGACACCGGATGGCTACCAGGGTGCGCGGGCGGTTCGCCGTGTTCGAAGGCGACGTACACCTGGACGGCGCCGACTCGAGCGCGCGGATCACCATCCGGGCGGACAGCATTGATACCGGGGATCGGCGGCGCGATGCCCAACTGCGCAAGGATTTCCTCGGTACGGCGGCGTACCCGGCGATCACCTTTGTCTCGACGAAGATCTCGCAGGTCAGTGCGGCGGCCTTCGACGTGACGGGCGACCTGACGATCCGGGGTGCGACGCGTTCCGTGACGGTGCCGTTCGAGCTGACCGACGACATTCGCTTCACCGCGTCGTTGACGATCGATCGGCTTGCCTGGAAGGTGAACTGGAACGCGTTCACCACCGCGCTGGTGGACGCGAACGTCGTACTCGAGCTCGATGCCGTCGTGGTGCCTTACTCGCAGCCGACGCCGTCGTGATCAGCGTCGAGGCGGTAGATATCTGAGCCGATGACGTCGACCGGACCGTCGACGTACTCAGGACCGTTGCCGCTGCCACCCGAGCAGTCCACGTCGCTCGCGATCGGAACGCAACCGCTGTAGTTCGGATCGCAACCGGACGACTCCGGCTCGTCGACCTTCGTCCCGACGGCGGTGATCTGCGTCCGCGGCTGCTTGGCGACCTCCTGGCTGAGCAGGTGCTTCCCGGTCTGTATGCCGTTCACGATGGTCACGCGATAGGTCATGCGGCGCGTCCCGTTCACGCCCGCGGTCCGGACCGTCTTCTCGCCCTTCGCGAGCGAGTCATCTGTGACCGTCTTCTTCTTGAACGGGATCGTCCGGAACTCCACGACCTCCTTCGTCGTGGCGACCGGTTTGGTGGCCTTGCGGGTGGTTGGCGCCGACGTTGGCGCGGACGCCGGCGTTGGCGTCGACTGCGGCGTCGGCTGTGGTGTGACCGGGGTTGTGACTTGGACGCTGGCGACCGCGGCCGGCTGATCGGCCACCGTCGTACCCGAGTCCGACCCACATCCGGCGGCGAGCGCGCCGACGGCCACCAGAGCGACCGATACCAGCGCAGCACGAATGAACGACACGAGATTCCCCCCAACCCGCCGTCGGTTCCCCCCGCGGCAGGATTGTCAGCACCCGGACCCCCCGGGCGAAGACCGATCTGTACCACTACGGCCAGGCGGGACGCGAGAGTTCGACTACCGATCGACACGATCCGCACCGGTTTCGTGACCTACCCCGCAGTACCCCTGCACCCCCACGAAGCATTGGCCCACCAAACCTGACACACTGTTCCCCTCACCTGATGAGGGCCTCTAGCTCAATTGGCAGAGCAGCGGACTTTTAATCCGCGGGTTGTGGGTTCGAGTCCCACGGGGCCCACCAAAACCGTGTATGAGTCCGGGTCATCCTTGACAGGTTGGCTCGGGCTCTTGCTTTACGCGGCTCTGGTAGATGCTTGACGGTGGCTTCGGTTGTTTCTTGACACTCGACTCATGTTGCAGGAGTTGAGCGTGCAGGAGCAGAAGTACCAGGCGGTACTCGCGGTGCTGTCCGACGGACGGTCGGTGAGCGAGGTGGCCGAGCAGTGGGGCGTGTCGCGCCAGTCGGTGCATGCCTGGCTGCGGCGCTACGAAGACGAGGGCCTGGCCGGGTTGGCGCCGCGGTCGCGCCGGCCGGCGTCGTGTCCGCATCAGCTCGGCGGGATCGTCGAGGCCAGGATCCTGGAGCTGCGCCGGGTGCATCCCGGCTGGGGCCCGCGCCGGATCCTGTACGACTTGCAGCACGATCAGACGCTCGCTGAGGAGTTGGTGCCGTCGCGGTCGGGGATCTATCGGGCGCTGGTGCGGGCCGGGATGATCGACCCGGCGGCGAGGAGGCGTCGTGACGAGCACTGGCGGCGCTGGGAACGGGCTGAGCCGATGGAACTGTGGCAGATGGACGTGGTCGGCGGGTTCGAGCTGGCCGACGGGCGTCGCGCGAAGGCGTTGACCGGGGTCGACGACCACTCCCGGTACTGCGTCTGCGCGTATCTGATGGTCCGTGAGACCGCGCCCAGGGTCTGTGACGGGCTCGCGGCGGCGATGCGCGCCTACGGCGTGCCGGAGGAGATCCTGACCGACAACGGGAAGGTGTTCACCGGCCGGTTCAACCACCCGCCTGTGGAGGTGCTGTTCGACCGGATCTGCCGCGAGAACGGCATCATCCACCGGCTCACCGAGCCCCGCTCACCCACCACGACCGGCAAGGTGGAACGGTTCCACCGGACCCTGCGCGCGGAGTTCCGCACCGACCGGATCTTCCCCGACCTCGCCACCGCGCAGGCCGAACTCGACGCCTGGGTGAGCGGCTACAACCAGCACCGACCCCACCAAGGGATCGGCATGATCCCGCCCGTCGAACGCTTCCAGCGCCGCGCCGAACCCATCCGGCAACCCGCCGCGGCGAGCTCGCTCGAGGACCGCACCGGCGACGACTGGATCGCCCGCCGCGCCGGATCCAACGGCGTCATCTCCGTGTCCTGGCAACAGATCTGCCTCGGCAAGGCAGCCGCCGGCCACAACGGCGACGTCCACGTCACCAACCAGCTCCTCCACATCTGGGACGGACGCCAACTCCTCAAAACCGTCCCCCGCAACACCCAAGGAGATATCAGGAAGAAACACGCATCCATCCCCAGAAACCAGCATTAATCTCAAACCAACGTGTCAACCAACAACCGAAGCCACCACGTCAACGATCACCCGGAGCCAAACAGGCCCACTGCTTTCCGCAGGTCAGGCGCAGATCGGCGCCTCGGCCGGGATCGTCGGGTCTGCGTTAACTCTGCCAATACTCAGGGTGGCCGATGCGCGCCCGTCTGAGGGGGATCGGCGGCTCCGCGCAGCCAGCTGGCTGCGCGTTTGCTGAGCGACGTATCGCATCCTGTCGCACTGCTCTCGCTTCCTCCAATCTCCAGCCCGCCCAGCCGTTGAGTCGCCACGTGCTGTTGGACTGTGGAGGGCTGAGATGAGCAGACCGCACCTTCCGATCGGAACGTGGGGCAACGTCCGATCCCGTGCTGAGAGGAAGGACAGCAACGGCAAGGTGGTCTCCTGGCGCGCGTCCGCGTACTTCCGTGACCACGACGGACATACCCGTGAGGTCACCGCGTCCGCCAAGACCAAGGGCGCAGCCGAGCATCGCCTACTCACGAAGCTGCGAGACCGGGCAAAGATCACGCAGTACGGCGAGCTGAGCCCGACGGACAAGATCAACGACCTTATCGACCTATGGATCGAGAAGCTTGAGGAACGTATCGAAGACGGCCGTCGATCACCGACGACCCTCACGACGTACCGCACGGCCATCAAGAACCACGTACGCCCCGCCCTCGGCGAACTCCTGATCGGCGAGGCAACCACACCACGCATCGACAGAGTGATCGGAACCATCAAGCGCACCGCCGGTCGATCCACAGCGAAGACCTGCCGCGCAGTCGTTTCCGGCATGATGCAACTAGCCGTCCGATACGGCGCGCTGACCGTCAACCCGGTCCGCGAGGTCGAAGCGATCGAGGCCCGCCCGAAGGACCCGCTGCGCGCTCTGACCAACGAGGAGATCGCCGGCCTACGCCAACTCTTGACCACCGACGAAGCTGCCGTACGAGCCGACCTTCCTGACCTGGTGATATTCATGCTTGGCACAGGCGTCCGAATCGGCGAGTCGCTCGCCGTTCGCTGGTCACAGGTCAACCTCGAGTCCGGCGCCGTTGAGATCACTCACACCATGGTTCGCGTCCCAGGCCAAGGCTTGATCCGCAAGGCCCCGAAGTCCAAGGCCGGCGAACGTGCCCTCCCTCTCCCGGACTGGGCCGTCACCATGCTCCGCCGACGCTACGCAGCCGGAATCCACCTCGACGAACCGATCTTCGCCGACTCGCTCGGAGGGTTCCGAGACCCGTCCAACGTCCGCCGCGCCCTCCGCCGAGCGCTGTCCCCCGTAGCCAGCACCGCCCGCCGCGACCTAGGCAAGACCCTCCAATCCGCCCGACTCCAAGCTGGCCTGACCCGCAAACAGGTCGTCACGAAACTCGGCTGGCCAAAGACCAGACTCGAACTCGTCGAGAACGGCCGCATCAGGCTCGACCGCGAACTCGTGGCCACCCTCGTCAAGACCTACCGCATTGACCTCGACAAATCACCCGCGCTCAGCACCCAAGTCGACCAAGCAACCCAACCCTCGCCCTCAGACGCCCTGACCTGGATCCGCTCCCACACCTTCCGCAAAACCACCGCCACCGCCCTAGACCGCCGAGGCCAATCCGCCCGCCAAATAGCCGACCACCTGGGGCAAGCCCAAGTCTCCATAACCCAAGACGTCTACCTGGGCCGCCGAATCCACAACCCCTCCGCAGCCGCCGCCCTGGACGAGGAGTTCGCCGATCTCGACCTCTGGTCAGGACCGTCCCGCGTTGGTCGCTAGAGGTTGGGTCGAACTTGCGCCGGTTGTCGACCAAGGCGCGTACGTCCGAGCCGGGCGCCCGTCGTGCGTGAGGCGACGGTCGCGCTGACGGGGCCTGGCTGAGGAGATTAGCGGTGCGATGGAGGATGCCGCATTCGTCTGGACTGTCAACTACCTCGCGGTCATCCTGCTCGCGTAACATCGGTCACTCGTCAGGTCCGGGCCAGCTGCGCCAACCATCAAGCTAGATCTGCGAAGGCCTAACGAGTTCGAACGCTTGGCCATTGGCCGTCAACTCCTGAAGGCGTGAGCTGAGCCTGGGACGCCCGGTGTAGGAAACCGAACCACCGTGCGAGGGCCTCGGCTGCGCATGGTGACTCAGCCATCGGGCGTGCTCTTCACTTGCTCACGTTGGCGGTTACTGGTGCCCGAAGGTCGTGTGCGGCCTGGCCATCGGCCACGAATGGCTGTGAGTACGAGCAGGATCACCACCGCCTGTACGACGAGCGCCCGCAACGGAGGAGTCGTCTCAGGATCCGCAGTCCCGACGTCCGATTGAGTCTGCAGAGGGACGATCTCTGGCGTTGCCAACACTACGGCGATGATCAGGAGACCTGGAAGCCACAGACCGATCGCTAGGGATACGACGACGACCAAGGATCGATCCGGCGCAGTCCAGGTCGAGTCCGGCTATGCCATCATCCAAGCGGCTGCGACAGGCCCGGTGATGCCGTAGCTCAGAAGTCCGAAGGTGGCGACGATGAACGGCCAGGCGATAGTCGAGGCCGACCCATCAGGTCCTACTCTTCGCAGGTACCGCCGACCTGCTGTCAGCAGAATTGCCACAGGCGGGACGACGAGTGCCGACGCCGAAGTTACCCTCAGCAGTCCGGACGGGGCCCGTCCGTCGTACATGACGTCGAGATAGTCTCGGCTCGTCATGAGAAGCAGGAGCATCACTCCTGCGGCCACCCCCAGAATCATGAACCGGGACAGCAATGCCAGCGCTTTGTGGTCCCGGTTGGCGAGTGAGCTGTCCGCCGTGCTGTCGACGTGCTCGGCCATCAGCCAACTGATACCCGTCATGACCGCGAATCCGCCGGCGCCGAGCATGCCAGCGGCCGTCATACCCTCGCTCCACACACGTGCGCAGAACCTGTCCGTCGTCAAGCCCGTGACAGTGCCGAAAAGATAGCTGTCGAAGCCCAGGACGACGAAAGTCGCCGCGAACAGGCCCAGTGCCTGGCTGCTGCGAAGGCCGCGTCGGGCAAAGAGGATCACGATGCCTGAGAAGATCACTGCCGCGAGCACACCCGCCAGTTGCGAGTTGGCCGCCGCCGACGTGATGATGCTCCACCCCGTCCCGTTCCCCGACGCACAGCCGCTGTTGTTCATCTTTCCCCCGGCTCGTACATCGGGCATGCGCACACATCGTTACAGATACGACGTCAGTCGCTGCTCGCCTGCATTAGCGTGTGTCGAGTGAACGGATCCGGACGGGATCTGTAGCTCTGGGCCGATCGTGGTCAGGCCTGCCCACTCGAATGGTGTGAGTTCTGGATGACGATGTCGGACCTCGCGTTGGGCTTGCCTGACGGCGTTGGATACGGGGACACCTGCAGCGATGTGCCCAAGGCAGAGCGAGGCCACCATGGCTGAACCAACGCTGCCGATCTGACCGGTGCCGGCGATGACGCAGTCCGATCCTCCGCGCAGTGCGCCGATGGCCAGGCTCATCGGCTCGGTGCCGTAGCGGCTGACGGCTGTGCCGGTCCAGCAGCCGTTGAGGATCACAAGCCGGGGAAGGGAAGCGGTCGCGAGTCGGCCGAGCGTCACGTCGGCTCTCAAGGTCCCAGCTGCCCCTGGCCCCTCGCCGAAGCCGCTCACGTATAAGAGCGAAGCCGCGCTCAGGTCGCCGAGGTCTGTGATCCGCTGATGTCCGTTGGGCCACTTGTCCAGGGCCGCGAGTTCGTCGTTGTGGCCCGGCAGGCCGTCGTCGAGCATGCTGACGCCAGGCCCCCGCGGATCATCAGTTCGGGCCTCTTGGCGGTTGTGGAGCAGCAACAGCGTCCGCAGGCTAGGGGTGAGGCGCACGCTGGCGACGTCGGCCAGGAACGTCGGGCCGCGCCGAATTGCGCCGTACGGGAGCTGCCACAGCCTGGGATCGGGACAGATCACAACGGACTTTGGATCGTCGACGGAGCCTGCCCAGATGCCGTCGTCTGCCAGCAGGAACCGACCGAGATCCTCCCATTCGGAGCCACGGATCGAATCACCAGCAGCCGTGTCGGTGAGGAGCCGCCGGATGATGCGGTTGATGGCAGGTGTGGCGTGCCGGACATCGACCTGCCATTTGCCACCGCTGTAGCGGGTACTGCCGATCACGTGCCACTGTTCGTCGGGATCGGCCCAGATCTGCATCGTCACGAGGACATCGGCCAGTCTGTCGAGATCGTCAGCGGCAATCGTGATGCCGGGTATCGGCAGTAGGTCGGTCTCCGCCGGCGATGCGTCCGGCGAGTCTCCCCGAAGTTCGGCAGCCACCCTGCGCGCGGCCGCAAAGATCGCCGGCAAGGAGTCCGCCGCAGTGGGTCGGGGTACCTCGGGTGCGACCGGGGTACCGATTAGGAGCTGGTTGAGGAGATCGGCGCGACCGACCTCGATCGCGCGAACGACTGCTTCCGAGTCCCCGCGCTCGGCGAAGGACAGTACGGCGTGCGCGTAGATCGACTCTCGTTGAGCATGCAGGTTCGACCGGAGATCGCTGTCGAGTAGTGACGTGCGTTGGGCGTCGGCCGCCGCGAGCGCTGCCCGGAGGGCGAGGACCCGAGTCGTCGGTCGAACGAGGGCGGGCTCCGGCAGACGGAGAACCTGGAACAGGGCCAGCATTGTCCGGGTGAGATCGGCGCGAGCAGGGTCCGCTGCCGTCGTCAGTACTTGCTCGAGCTGGACTGCGGCCTGTTCGGCTGGTTCACCGAGATCAAGGATGCTGCGCGCCAGGTGCAGGCGCCAGCGCAGAGCCTCGAGTGTGGACGATCGTTCGTACAGAGGCCTGGCTCGCTCGAGGGTGCTTCTGACCTCGGTCAGGTCCGCGAGGGTTTGCTGGACTTCGGTCATTTCGATCAGGACTTGACCGAGTCGATAACCATCGGCTGCGTAGTCAGTCGCCAACTGCTTGGCGAGTGCCACTGCGTCGCCCGCTTGATCAAGACGGCTCAGACAGGTGACTTGCCGCACTCGCGCGATGAAGCGATTGTTCTCGCTGATGCCGAGGAACTCCTGCTCAGCTCGCCGATAGGACCGCATCGCTTCCTTGGCTCCGCCGGCGACGAGATCGAGACCACCTTCCCTCAGTGAGACAAGACCTCGAACCAGCGGCTCGACCTCGGCGGTGTCGGCGAGTCGTCGCGCGGTGAGCAAGGTGGTCCGGGCGGTCTCGAGGTTGCCGCTGAGCCGGTGCAGGACCGATTTCTGGAGCAGGGCTTTGACCTGGGCGCTCGCGACGCCCGGCTGCCGGATGTGCCGCTCGCAGATCTCGACCGCAGCCTCGCAGTACCGGATGCCTTCTTGGTAGGCGGCGGCCACTTCGCGGATCGCGGCAAGCTCTCGCCAGGCTGTTGCGTGGGCGAACGCCGTGTCCTCGTCCAGTTCGGTCCTGAGCAGGCGTTGGTTCCAAGCCTCTGCGATGCGGAACCTGGTTGACAGCCGGTTCCTGGCGGCCAGGAATCTGATCGCCTCGGTCTCGCGATGCCGGTCGCCGAGTTCCCTGGCGATTGCTCGTTCGGCGATGAGCAGACGGATGGCGAGACCCGGCGCGTGTCCCGTCCACGCTCGTTCTGACAACGACGTGCAGAGGTTGGCCAGGCCGACCAGGTCGCCTGCGTTATACAGCGCCCTGGCCTCGGGGAGCAGCGCTGTCAAGACGTTGCTCAGGGCGGCCGTAGCCGAGTCCGCGCACAACCGAGCGGCCAGGGCATCGAACTCGTCGGCGGTCATCGCGCCATCGAAGCATCGCGTACCCGCAGGTGTCATCATCATGAGGTGACCGAATCGCCACCACCCGCTGCCGTGGTACTCCGCTTCGCGCCGGAGGTGGATCAGCTCCATCGTCAATGGCTTGTCGCGGCAGTGCGGGACGCCGGCCTCGCAACCGGCGTCGGACTTGACGTCGGCCATAGGTCCACGGAGGACAACGATCACCCGACCGCTGCGGTACTCAATGTTGCGGAGGGAATTGGCGACTGGGCCGTCGTTGCTCGTGCTGCGCGTGACTGGCTGATCACACGACTGCTTCCGCGCCGCCTCCGAACCCGGGTCGAGATCCAGATTGCCGGCACGGGGGCGGTCGTCAAGGTCAGCGCCGACGATCCCGATGATGCGTTCCGGCTGCTGAACGAAGCCGTCAGGAGCGCAGGTCCTGTCTCGATGGCGTGGAACGGCAACACCTGGCAGACGAGTAGTGGCGCGGATGAATCGAGTGTGGTCTCGGAGCCGGGCCGGTTCGACCGCGCTCGTACTGTGTTCGTCGTTCACGGGCGCAACAAGGCCGCCAGGGAAGGCGTCTTCTCGTTCCTGCGTGCGCTGGGCCTCCATCCCATCGAATGGGCCGAAGCGCTGGCAGGGACGGGCCACGGAGCGCCGTACGTCGGTGAAGTGCTCGACAGCATCATGTTCAGCGGTCAGGCGATCATCGTGCTCCTGACGCCGGACGAGGTCGCGTACCTGTTGCCCGAACACGCCGACAACGAACTGGACCCTGCTGTACGGCCGGCCGCGCAGGCTCGGCCGAACGTAATGTTCGAGGCCGGCATGGCCCTGGCGAAGTTTCCCACCCAGACTGTGTTGGTCCGGATGGGAGATCTACGGACTTTCACCGACCTCGACGGCCGTCATGTCGTGCGACTCGACAACTCCCCTCAGCAGCGGCTGATGCTTGCCCAGCGGCTGAAAGCCATCGGCTGCGACGTGGACATGGGCGGAAAGGACTGGCTGTCGGCTGGGGACCTGACGCCACCCAAAGGTCCCGACCTCTCGTCGGCAGCGGCTGAGCGCCCTGCCTCGCCCGACGCCGTCTCGGACGGCACGGCGAGGTCAGGAGTACAAGTCCTGACTGACGAACTGGAGTTGACGCGGTGTGTGGTGGTGCGTGCGACTGGTGGGGACTTCACCGTCCACGGTGAGGCTACGAACACGAGCACGCGACAGATCAGCGCATTCCTCAAAGCCACCTACTACGATGCCAACCGCGTGATCATCGGGACGGCCAGCGGCGTGGTCAATCAGCTGAACCCGAATGCGACCAAGACGTTCTCGCTGGTGACGCTCGACGACGTGACCGGCTATGCGGATTTCTCGGTGCAGGTCGACACCGTCATCTGATGACTGAGCCGGCGCGGAACGAGTTCAGTGGCTCTGCCCAGTTCGTCGTACAGGCAGGGTCGATCACGGGTGACGTCAACCTGGGTGGCCTCAGCGTGTGGGTCGCGCCGAGTCAGTTGCCGCCGGCCTCTCGAGCCTTCGTCGGACGGGACCACGAGCTCGCGATGCTGGACAGCGCGTTGCTGCCAGGAGGAGCCGGCGTCGCACTCGTCACGGGAGCACCGGGGACCGGGAAGACCGAGCTGGCGCTTCAGTGGGCGAGCACGTCTGTCGACGCGTTCGAGGACGGCTTCATCTACCTTGACCTTCAGGGATGGGGAGTTCAATCTCCAGTTCCTGCTGAGGTAGCCGTCGGCGACGTGCTCATGTCACTCGGAGTTCGCCCCGCGGACTTGCCGCCCGGCCTGCCTGCCCGCAGGTCGATGTTCCGGACTCGCATCGCGGGGCGAAAGCTGTTGCTGTTGCTGGACAACGTGCGTTCCTCCGCCGATGTCGCGTCGCTGATGCCTGGATCGTCGAGCTGCTCCGTCCTGGTGACGAGTCGCCACGACCTGTCGTCGCTTGTGATCCGGCAAGGCGCTGTGCGAGTCCGTCTCGGGGAACTGGAGAGCTCCGAAGCAGTGCAGCTACTGAGTCGCTTCGTGGGCTCCAGAGGGGACGCCGAGACGGCGCGCCTCGAGACCCTGGCATCGCTGTGCGGTCGGTTGCCGCTCGCGTTGGTCATGGCCGCGGAGACCTTCGTCACGCGGCCGGAGGCTTCCGTCACCTCGGTTGTCGAGGAGCTGTCCGGCGAGGGCGACCGACTGCCCAAGTTGCGCAGTACCGACCAAGGACTCGATGTCAGAGAGGTCATCTCCTGGTCCTACGGCCTGCTCGACGGGTTGAGCAGACGGGCCTTCCTCGGCGTCGGTGTGATTCCAGGACGGTCGTTCACACCTGGGGTGGTGGCTGCGGTAACGGGCCTGTCCGCCGGCGAGGCCAGTTCGGCGTTGCGGCGGTTGGCGGGATCGCACCTGATCTTCGAGGTGTCGGTGAACCGCTATCAAGCCCATGACATCCTCCGTCTCTTCGCAAGCGAGACGTCGCGCGACGAGCTCGGTGAAGTGGAGATGTTGGTCGGGTGGAAGAGGCTTTGCGACTACTACCTGCTGCTTGCCCGCCGGGCCGACGCGCTCATCGCGCCCGGCAGATTTCAAACCGGGATCGACGAGGACGACAGCGACCTGGACGAGTGTGTGGTGCCGGACCTCGATGATCCGCAGGACGCTCTCCGGTTGCTGAACACCGAGCGACTGAACGTCGTAGCGACCTGCAGGCTCGAACATCCGGCGCTGGATCGACGGCTATGGCGATTGGCCCAGTTGTACCGGGGGTACTTCTTCCTGACGAAGCAGCTCGACAGCTGGCTGGAGGTTCAGCTCTTGGCAGTCGATGCCGCGGTCCGTTCTGGAGACCGTGACGGCGAGGCCATGGCGCGAGGCGATCTCGGGCTGGCACTTGACGAACAGCGGCAGGGCACAGCTGCCTTGGAGCAGTTCGAACGAGCCGACCGGATCTTCGCCGAGCAGGGCAATGAGCACGGGCGTCATACGATGATGGGCCGGAAGGCTCGCATCCTGCGCTCGCGTGGTGATCCCCGAGCAGCCAAGGAGCTGCTCGAGACTGCCCTCACCTTCTACCAGGCCGCCGGCAACCGTCGGAACAGCGCGATCACGTTGCGCAGCCTCGCGTTGGCGGAGCTGGACTGTGGAGACATCGACCAATCGGTCGCCCATCTGCGGGAGTCCGCTCGCATCTGTGCCGCCGACGGTCTCGACCTGGAGGGCGCGATGAGCCAGAACTCCTTGGGGACGGCGCTTGTCCGTGCCGGCGATCGGACGGGAGCCGAGACGGCGTACCGGTCCGCGCTCGCGGCAGCCAACGAATGCGGCGCTACCTATGAGGAGGCGCGCGCGCTTCGTGGCCTGGCAGCGCTGCTGGTGGACATCGATGAGGCAGGCGCAGTGCAGTACCTGGAGAAGGCGCGTGTCTTGCTGGCCGGCCTCGCTTCCCCCGAGCTGGCCGACGTCGAACGCCAGCTCCAGATCATTCTTGGGCGTCCTCCAACAGCTGATTGATCCAGTTCCGCACTCGCTGGGCGATTTCCACCTCGCGCTCGAGGACAGCGAGTTCCTCCGGTGGGCAGTCCTCGCTGTCGAGGGCGTCATCGCGACAGTCCGCGAGGCCGCCGTACGCGTCGTCCGCCAGAACAGCAGCTACGTCGACGTTCCCGTCGAGGTGATCTGCCACGGCTTGGCAGTAGGCCAGGTAGGCGGTTGCCGCCATCGTCCGCGAATCGTCGCTGCCGTACGCTGCGACGCAGGCAGCCTGCAGGTCTACGGCCGCATTCGTCAGCTCTATCTCGAGATCGACGTGGTCGCGGTCGAGGCGAACCTCACCGAGAGAGAGGTCGCCTTCGGCGATGGCCGACGCCGGCGCGTCGCCTGGGTCGATCTGTGCTGGAGCCAGACGGGCCAGTTCGGTACGAAGGAGGTTCAGCATCGTCGTCATGGTGCTTGGGTGGGCCGGCCCCTGAGCGACAAGTCTGCGGAGAAACAGGTCCTGGAAGGTCTTGTCCGGATCGCGCACCTCATGTTGCAGGAGAATGAGATTCTCCAGCGCATCGAGAGTGTCCGGCTGCGTTTCCCCGTATCTACTGGCGCGGCCGGCGTACACCCGGGCTGTCAGTTCGAGTGCGTCGCGTGGACGGCCGAGTCGGCGGTGACTGAGGGCTAGGCTGTTGAGCACGTCGAGAACCGCTGGGTCGTCCGCGGATGCAACGAGCTGCCACCGGGATTGAGCGACCAGCAAGAGACGGTGAGAAGTCAGTCGGCGGCGACGCAGTTCCGTTGGAGATCCGTCCAGGTAGGCATAGGCGATCGCCAGGTTGCCGAGCGCGATCAGCGTCTCACGATGACTGGGACCCAGACTGCGGTAGCGCCATTGGTAAGCATCGCGGAAGGCCTCGTGCGCCTTTCGGAACTCTCGCGCGTCGAAGTACGACACAGCCAGATTGCTCCGCGCGGTCCAGGTCTCAGGCTGGTTTTCACCGACCTCGCACTCGAGGTCGGCTATTGCCCGCTGCTTGAGTTCGAGCGCTCTGCTCAGGTCACCGGTGAGTCCGACCGCGACCGACAGACCGACAAGGGCGGCGTACCGCGTCATCGCGTCGACGTGGGTCGACCTGAGGCAGGCGTCGTGCAGCGCGGTGAACGATGCGACGGCCGTGCTCGGAGCGTCGTACTCGACCTGGACCCGGCCCGTTTCGTGGAGCAGATGGTGATCGCCGCTGGACATGACTGTGGTGTCGCCACCGGGGAGCAAGCCGACGACGGCGCGTACGTGAGGCAGATGGCGGAGAAGGTCGCCGGGAGCCCGGTCACCGTCCGCCGCCTCCACGATGGACGTGAGCCTCCCCACCGCGCGCTCCCGAAGGCGATCCCTGCCGGCAGGACCGGTGTGGATCCGGATCGCGCGCGCCGTGAGCGCGTGCATGACGAAGGCGTCGTCGCCGACCGGCGTCATCAGCCCACGTACGCACGCTTGGCCCAATGCCTCGGGTATGTCGTTCGCCGTCACGATGTGCTCGATCAGGGTCATCGGGATCGGTGCCGGCGACAGCACACTCGCAGCAGACAGCACCTGTTGCGTATCGGGATCGAGTGTGTCGAAGCTGCGGATCAGGACCCGCGAGAACGATCTGGCCAGGCCGGTGCCGAGATCTCCGATGAACTGTGTTGCCAGCTCCAAACCATCCGGCTCCGCAGCCGACAAGGAGGTGAGCAGGTCCGGATAGCCTGCAAAGTCACGTTGCACGGTGAGGCCGGCTGCCAGCCGGAGACCCAGTGGATGTGCGTCGAGGAGCGTGACGAGGTCGGCGACCGCTCGCCGATCGTCGGCGTTGCGCGCCGGTGTGTGGGCCGTCAGGATCCCGCGTGCGGCTTCGGGATCGAGCCGTCCGAGATCCAGTTCCTCGGAGATCCGGCGCAGAAGGTTGAACCGGCCTCGGGTCGTGAGGAGAGTCTTGCCCAGTGCAGTCGGAGCGGACATCCATTCGACGCTGTCGCCGGCCGTCGAGGGGACGTCGTCGACGAGCCACAGGTACGGCGAACCATTCGTGCTGAGCATCGCGCGCAGTGCGACGAGCGGTCCTTGATCACCCGGCGGGATGTACAGCGCCAGTTGTTCGGCGATCCTCCGCACTGCAGTCAGGTACCTCGACCGAAGAGTGAGATCGGTCCCGGCGAAGCGGGGGTCGCTGCCGCCCAAGCGGATCACGAAGACACCGCCGGGATGGTCCCGCGCGAACCAGCGCGCGTACTGAAGGCAGAGATCGGTCTTTCCCTCACCACCTGACGCCCGGACAGCGACCACCGACTGGCCGAGGTCGTCGTTCTTCTCGCGAGCGCGGAGGCTCTCGTGCAGGTCCCACAGTTCGGCTCCGCGGCCGCGGAAGAACGGGTCTCTTGCTACCTCCTCCGGCCACCAGGCGGGCACTGGCAGAGCGGGCGCGTCACCGAACGAACGACCGTCGACTTCGCTGACCTTGCGGGCGATCGTGTCCGCGAGTTCGGCCGGAGGCCGGCCGTCACGCGGCAGCCGGAACCGCTTCAGCTCGCGCGGCCGGAGCTCGCGCACCGCGACGTCCTGTGTGACTGCGAGCACGCGACGAGTGCTCCCGCTGTCGAGGGAGTAGGCGGCCGTCAGCGCCTGGTGAAGCTCGTCACGGCAATGCGGGCTGATCGGAAAGCGAGGCGTGACGAGCGCGACTAAGGTTCGTGAGGACCGCAAAGCGTCCTGGATCGATTCGGTCAAGGGGTCCCAGTCCTCGAGGCCGATCTCGTCGCGGAAGACGCGGAGTCCCCGCTCGACCAGAGCGATGCGGAGTGCCTCCGCGCTCTCCTGGTCCTCCCACTTGTAGCACAGGAACACGTCGTGCCGGGCCGCCACGAGCTCACTGTGGCAGCGGCATGGCCAACTGACAAGGCTGGGCGTCCAAGCGGGGGTACCATCGTCAGCACGGTTGGTCAGTGTGGAGGGGGAGCCCAGTGGAGCCGATTCTGATTTCGATCGCGGCTGCGATCGCCGCCAAGGGCGCCGGCAGCGTCTATGACCTGGTGAAGCGGCGCTTCGGCCGAGATCCAGAGGCGATGAAGGAACTCGAGGCTGCTGAGACTGCGCCTGCTGATCCCGCAGCGGTCGAGGCGTTGGCCGCACGTCTCGATCTCGTCCGCTCGGCAGACCCGTCCTTCGCCGCGGAGTTGAACCGGGTGTGGGACGAGGTCCCGAAGGACCAGCGCGTCGTCAACCAGATCTCAGGTCCGGTGTCGGGCAAGGTCGTCCAGGCCGGTGAGGTGACGGGCAACATCAACTTCTGACCGATCCGCTGCCTGCGTTGCATGCGAGTCAGGTCGGGCGTCGGAAGGCTGCGAGGTCGTTGAGGGCTGCGACGACGACGTTCCAGGCGATGCGGACGCTGTCGTCCTCCGGTTCGTACTCCTGTTTCCATTGTTTGCGGGGGTGGACGAGGTTGCGGTGGTTGCGCAGTACGTCGGCGTACTCGGCGACGTCCTTGGCGATCCAGCGCTCGTTGCGCGCCTTCTCGATCAATGCCTGAAGGTTGTCGCTCGGTGCCGGGCCGTCGGCGCGGGTGGCTAGCGCGACGTCGTACAGCACCCCTTCGAGCAGGCTGCCCAGCATGATCAGGGCTGCTGTTGGGGCACCCGACCGCCAGCACGCGTACGCCTCGTCGAGCCGGTGGCGGAGCTGATGTCCGAAGGCCTCGTCGTTCACGATCTCGGCGATGCTCACGGAGAGCTCGGCAACGCTCGGAGCGCTGATCCGGTCTGCAACCTGGTTGCCTGCGGCAATCACCGGTCGGCCTGCCTGGTAAATGACCTGGAAGCCCTCCAATGCGAGGAGCTTGTTGAGTTCTGCCACGACGGCGGACAGCGTGTCCTTCTCGCCGATGTACTCCCGTGGATCGGCGAGCCGGCACACCACACGTCTCATCGCTGCCGGGTCGTGCCGCCAGGCGCGCAGTTGCTCGAGGGTCCATTCGCGGCGGTAGCCCTCGAATTCGCCGACCGGCAGGCCGGCCGCCTTGAAGAACTTCTCGATCTCGAAACTCCGCCGATAGTGCGGACTCAGATCGTCTCCGGAGATCAGCTGTGCGATACCTTCCAGAACGTTCTCGTCGAGTTCGAAGGCGCCGTCGTCCGCCACGTCAAACCTCCGTCATCTCGTCGTCGTCCTCCAGCTCGACCGGACTCCAGTCGACGCTGGTGTCCTCAACCACCTCGGGCGGGATCCCATGGGCTTCGAGCAACTGCCACAGCGGCGCGAGCTCGTGGTCCCGGTCGAACTCGAACTCGCTCTCGCGAATCCGCACCGTCTGCCACTTCATGCGCTGCAGTTCACGGTCCCGGCGCGCGTCGTTGGCCTGGTCCTCCGGGCTGGTGTGCCAGCGGTGACCGTCGCACTCGACCGCGATCCGCGAGCCCTTGCCTGCGACAACGAGGTCGAGGCGTCGCGAGCCGACCGGATACTGCGGTACGACGTGATAACCCCGCCCGCGGATCTCGCGGAAGACGCGCTGTTCGAAGAGGCTCTCGAACGGCATCACCCGATTGTTCTCCGAGACCTCGTCCAGCGACGGAGAGGCGCCGTACCCCGACGGCGGTTGCAGCATGTATCCCATCAAGGAGGTCCGGAGATCGCCGGGCTTAAGCTCTTCGAGGCCGACCGAACTGAAGAGCCACAGCTGATCCCGTGCGCGGCTCGCGGCGACGTTGTACGCCTGCCGGTAGGGCTCCGCGGTGGCCTTGTGCGGTGTCTCGGCGACGACCATCGACAGGAACACAATGTCGCGTTCGTCTCCCTGGAAGTCCGGTGCGGTACCGATCCGGATCTGCCGCTCCTGACGTACCTCGGGTGCGATCCGTTGGTTGACGAGGTGTTCGAGCAGTTGCAGATGGCCCTTGACCGACTGCAATACCACGATCCCAAAGCTCTTGCCGGCGTATGCCGGATCGTCGAGGCAGCGCGCGAGCTCATCGACGATCGCCGTCGCCTCCGGGCGGTTACGACGCCTGTCGCCGGTCCCTTCGATGTGTGCGTCCGGCACTACGGTGACACGCAGCGGCGGCAGCGCGTTCGCCTCTCGTTCCCGGAGCGGGATCAGTCCGCCCGACACCCCGGAGTCGTCCGTCTCGTAGAACTGCTTCGAGGACCAGGTGATGATCTCTGGCACACACCGGAAGTGCTCACGGAGCCGGATCAAGCCAGCCTTCCCTGAACGTGCCGACAAGATGTCGTAGAGGTTCGACTTCGAGGTGTACAGGCGCCGGATATCGGTGTCGACCTCGGCGAGGTACTCGTCGTTGCGCGCGTACACGACATCGAGCCGGCCGAGCGTGCTGGGTCCCGGCGTGCACTGCTTGTCGTCTCCGACGACGATGATCCGAGGTGCCATCCACAGCAGGTACAGATGTTCCATTCCGACCTGGCTGGCCTCGTCGACGATCACCACGTCGAAGCGGTCGCGCTCGGCAGGAAGGTTCTCCAGGAGATTCGGCAGTGGCACGACCCAGGCTGGAACGGCGCTCTGAGCCTTCTCCATCGCGGAGCGCGCGGCCTGACGGATCTCGCGAACCTTCTTTCCTTGTCCCGCGCCGATCTTGGACATGTGCGTGCGGTACGTGTTCAACGCTCGCTGCTGGTCGTCCGTCAGCCGGGCGATGCAGGCACTGGTGGCTTCGGCGGCGGCGAGTTGGGCCGTGACATGGGCAAGCTGATCCTCCACCTCGCGGAACTCGTCAGCGAGGCGGCGCTCCTGGTCCGCGTTGCGGTGCTCGAGCATGAATCGTTTCGCCAGCGACCACGCCCACGCCGCCGCGACGTCGCGATGCTCCCAGTCCGGATCGACGGCGTCGCGCTCCAGAATCGCGAGCAGCCGGGGATGCGCGTCACGGAGCACGGCGGACAGCTCGAGGCACCGGACCTCCGCCTTCTGCTCCCGCCGCGCGGCGTCGATCGCCGCGACGGCGAGCTCGTACTTCTTGACGTCCCGCTCCTCGATCGCGGCGACGAGGTCCGCGAGCTCCGGGCAGGCGTCCGGTCGCCGTACCAGAGTCTCGAGCGGTGCGCGGACCCGTTCGACCTGCGCCGAGGCGTCGCGGAGTACGGCACCGAGGGTTGCTTGTCCCGCTGCCTCGTGGGCGTCGCGAAGCGACCGGACGTCAGACAGTTGAACGACGACCCGCTTCTGCTGCAGCAGCTCCCTGACGGAATTCCGCAGTACGCCGAGCCGTACGATCGCGGCCAGTACGCGTGCGTTGTCGGCGACCTCGGACAGCACCGCGTGGACGGGGCCGTCCGCGATCTTGACGCCGCCCTCTGTCCAGCGCTGTGCGAGCTGAAGGGCACCGACTTCGGCGTCGATTCTGCGCAGGACGGCACGAAGCTGGTCCGCGCTTCGAATCTCGGTACCGTCCACCCGGACGGCCTCCAGCAGCGGCCTGGCAGCCTTCTGCTGCGCCGACTGCATCAGCTTCTTGAAGCTTCCGCCTTGGTCGAGATAGGCGAGGAACGCATTGCCCGCGACGAGCCAGCCGCGAGCCGTGCCCAGGGTCGCAAAGCTGATCGCTTGCTGCACGAATTCGACGACATGATCGCCATTCTCTCCGCGGATAGCGGCGAGCAGACGGCCCGGCTCGTCAGCGGCTGCGGCGAGATGCTCCCACAGACCGGCGTTCCGACCGGCAAGGGCATCGTCCACCGCCTGCTGAATCCAGGAGCCGCTGGACACCGATGCCGACGAATAGCCGGCTTCCTCCACGCCTTGCACCAACTGGTGCAGCAGATCGGCGACGTTCGACAGGTCTTCAGCCGGCAACGTCGACAGCTGACGCGCGAGCGAACTGTTGACCTGATTCAAGCGCTCACGGGCGTCGCGTTCGGCCCTCGTCAGCTCGGCCAGCGTCGCGGTGGAGACGAGTCCCTCGGGCGACGGGATGCGCTGACCCGGTCTCCGCTCGCGTCCCGGCGTACGGTCGGCCAGCAACAGCCGCAACTCGCTGAACGTTGCGGGCGACAGCGGTGGGCGTTCCGGCGCCGTTCGGGGCAGTTCCGGCACCCAGTCGTGTTCGGCCGCGGTCCGGTTCACATCCCGGACGATCTCCGCGAGAGAGCCGCGGTAGACCGACGGATCGAACCACGGCGCGACGGGATCGAACGTCCGCTGCTCGATCTCCCGCAACTCGGCGATCCGCCGATTCAGGCTGACGCTGCGATCCTTGAGCGCATCCCGCTCCGCGGCCAGCTTCGCCGCAGCGGACTTCAGGCTCTTCTGGTCGGACGTCGCCAACGTGGTCGACAACGCCTGCAGGCCGCGTTCCAGCTCCGCGGCGGCGTCCTTGCTGCCGCCGGTGAGCAACACGCACAAGGACTTCAGTTCCGCGGGGATCCGTTCGCGCAGCACACGGAGGGCCTGATCCTTCTGACTGGTCACGAGTACGCGCTGACCGCGAGCGAGGAGGGCGGAGACCAGGTTGGCGATCGTGTGGGTTTTACCCGTCCCGGGTGGTCCTTGAACGACGACCGCGGTCTCCTTGCTCAGGATGTGCAGTACCCGTTCCTGCTCCTCGTTCGCATCCAGCGGAAACAGCGGATCCTTGCCGAGTACGTCGCCGCGCGTCGACCCCTGGCGCTCCAGCCACGAGCGTCGCTGATCCGGCTCGGTATCGACGATCGCCTGCGCGAGACCCACCGGGACCTCGACCGATGGCTGCCGCAGCTCACCGGCGATCTTCCGGTACGCCTCGGCGAGGAGCTCCCGGCTGCGAGGCCGCAGCACCAGGGCCGGGGCGGGGGCGAGCAACGGACCGGTGGCGAGGGTCGCATCGTCGTCGCTTCTCCGTGTCCGTTCCTCGAATCCGGCGGTCAGTCCGAGGCCCATCCACGCCCGGAGCCGATCCATCGTGGCCGGGCCCAGAAACGGTTCGGCAGCGTCGAGGATGTCTTCCTTCGTCGCGGCGCCGCGGTCCGGACGGTACTCCCCGAGATCCTCGAACAGCTCTCGGTCCTCGAACCGCCTGCGACCGGAAGGCGCCAGCACCCGGACAACCCCGGAGCGTTCGATCACGGGCGCCACGGGCACGGTCAGCAGGTGCCGTCGGATCAGGTCGCCGTCCGGAGCCTGCCATGTCACCAATCCGAGGGCCAGGACAAGCTCGAGCTCGTCGTCGCGCTGCTCCATGGCTTTCGCGGCGTGCTCCAGATCCTCGTGGAACTGCCGCAGGACGGCCCGTTCACGTTCCTCGGCTGCCCACTTGCGCCAGCTTTGCAGCCACTCGAGGTAGGTCGCGCGCCGACGAGCTACCGCCGGATCCTCCGGCCGTTCGTCATCGGCGGGATCGCCCCTGCTCTCCGAGTCCAGTAGCCGGGGCGCCGGGCCGTTCGGATCGCTTCGGCCAGTGCGCTCCACGAACTCGTCGATGTCAGCCGGAACCGCTGGAAACGGCACGATCGCCACTGGCCGGGCCTCCAGTAGGACCTCGGAGTCGCCCGACCTAACCTCGATCCCCGCAGGACGCTCGTCGAGCCACACCACCCGCTCAGGTGCTCGTGCGCTCGACGACATCACGTCGCGGACCGGATTCCGGTTGGCCGAGTCGGTGATGTCCGCCAGGAAGTCGATCAGGCTCGTCGTTCTCCGCACCGCCACCGCGTCGAAGTCGTCATCCGGCACCCCACGTCCCCCCTCCAACAACGCCGCACCCCCCAACGCACCCAGCGTCGTCCAGGCAACTGTCCGTGTTCAGAGTGCCGCAAACCTCGCGATATGTCACCAGACCGTCCCACTGTCCGGCCGTGAGGCTTGTACGAGGGCGCACGTAATATGACCGGTCGTGGCGGCGTCGGTTTCAGTACCTGAGAAGTCGAGCATTGGGTCAGCCAGTATGTGACCTACCGGTTCAAGTCTCGAGCGGCGCTGTGGTGGCCGGCGGCGGGCGAGGACGTCGACGTCGCCTGGTTGCCGTCCAGACCGGGCAAAGCTGTGCAACTCGAGCTCAAGACGACGAAGCTCGTCGGCGCGCACAAGCAGGACGTGCTGGTGGATCTGGGGCAGCTGTGGGACTACTGCCGGCGCCCCTCTCGGTCTGCAGCCGTTCTATGTCTTCCCGCGGCCCGACTGGGGTGGGGAGCTGGCGGCTGTGGCCAGGCACAGCGGTGTCCCGGTGACGGAGCTGGCCTTCCGGCGCAGTGGTGACGGCTGGTGGTTCGCTGACTGGATGATCGTCCTGACGACTGGCGAAGTCGCTGACGTTCTCTCGTCCGAGCTTCAGCCTCATGGCTCGCCCAAGCGAGGGCAGAAGACGTGCCTGGTCCGGTATGACGTCGCGAATCAGACCGAGACGTGGGGATCCGGCAGGCCACGCCCATCTGCGACGAGCTGGCTGGATTTCTGGGACAGACTTCTGCGTTGTGGCCAAGCCGACTGGCCCCAGCTCGTCCGGCTCCCCGCGCACTCCCTCGCCGCCGTGCGCGCGTGGCACCGGCCCGAGGAGGTGCTCCGCCTGCTCCGCGCGGCAGCTCGACAGGAACAACGGCGGCCGCAGGACCTCGTGACCCTCGTTCCCTCAGACGGTGGTTTTCTGGCGGCTACGGACGAGGATCACGGTCTCGATGAGGCCGACTGGGCAGGCGTCGCCGATGAGGGTGTGGAAGACCACCGGCAAGTCGTGTTTCTCGATGCTGCGGCATTGAAGGGCCTGGCCTGATCTCACCCGCCAGGTGGATCTTATCGACACGAGTGGGACGGTCCTCCCGACCGACCGGGACGACGTTGCCCCTGTGCGAGTCTGTCAGGCAGCATTCGCCTTGTCGGTTGCCATGGGAGGTGATGGATGGGATTCGAGGAAGCTGTCGACGTTCTCCAACCGCTGCTTGACGCCGGTTGGTTTCTGGACGAGCAGAACTTGTGGGCAGATGCAGACGTCATCTTCGGCTCGCTCTGTCGTGCGTGCTCGGCGATGGATTTCGAATTCGATCCGAGTGAGCGTCGTCTGACACTTCTCGCCTCGGAGGATCCAGACGCCATGGTTGTCCTGCTTGACGAGCCGCTGGTGATCGGTCTCGGTGGCGGGGACCGGTCGGTCGAGGCACTGGCGGGCGCGTCGGGTCTCCTTGACCCGTGCCAGGTCGAACCCGCTCCCGAGTGTGAAATGCGCGCGAGCGAGTTCACCGCGGTGCTGTTCGTCGATGAGGTGCTCGAGCGTGCTGCCGAGTATCGGGGCACATCGATGAGGGAAGCTGCCGAGGCGCTCGATCAGCACCCTGAGTTCTCAGGAATGATGCGGTGGATCATGTTCACCGGCGGCAGTCGGGTGTTGCCGGAGTATGTCCCATCGGCAGTGGCCCTTGCGATTGGTGGCTTCTGCTGGCGGAACAACACATCTGTCGAGGACGAACACCATCGCGTCACCGACGTGGAGATGGCGAAGACGAACATTGCCGCTGTACGGGTCGCTCAGCGCCATGTGACAGATGACGGCGTCGACTGGGCAGGCCTCGAGGATGCGCTGTGCGCTCCCGGCCGCGAACTGGGCGACGGACGTCGAATCGACCTGCTCTTCGGCGAGTCGTGGGTCGGCGTCGCGGACAGTGTTCGCTCTCAGGTTCGGCTCTGGCGGCGCTTCGACGACGACCTGCTGGGACCAGACGCCACGCTCATCCTGCTATCGATCGCCGGTGCGAGCGGCTACATGCGCCATTGGTGGGGTCAGGGCCGATGGCCGAGCATCGTCGAAACAGTTACCCGGCAGCTAGCGTCCGCCGGTGTTGCTCCGCCACCGCCATACGACGAACTAGGTGTGGAGCGACTCGTCCGCGACTTGTCCGACGCACCCGATCGCGTGCCCGACGAAGTACTGGGCTGGGCGATCGATCCGCCGGTGCCGCTGGATGGCCCTCGCGGCCTCCGGATGACTGACGCAACGTCACCAATCATCCGGAAGTTCTTCGCCGCAACGGCTCCCTGAAGCCTGTCGGCACGCGGAGACGTGTTTGCGCGTTGTCCGCCGATCCGCTGAGGACATCAACAGACTCGAACCGGACCACGTAGTGTCTGCAGCGGGCCCAGCGCCTATGACAGGCCTCGATCCGTCGCCAACGTCGTCAGCTTCCTCGACGTGTCGGCCGCTGCACTGGTCATACTTTGAGTAGGTGTTCGATGGTCGTCGCGCTGATAGCTACCCGGTCGTCTTTGGTCGACGTCGGCTCCTCGTGCTGCCGGATGGCCGTGCACTCGACCACGGCAGAGGTATCGACCTGCGGCCGTCACTGGGCCGATGCGCTAGGCGTTCCCGGGCAGTGGCCATTCTTCGATCTTGCCGTGATGTTCGATCCGTCGGTCGAGAACAATCCGGTGTGGATGGAACGCCTGGAGGCAGACAGCGGACACAAGCTGTGGACGAGGTCCAGGCAAGTCGTTGCCGACATGTTCCGTTGGGCTTCTCTTGGCGATCGTCCAAAGGAACGGTTTCCTGAGTTCGACGACCCGTACGAGCCGATGATCCAGTTGCTTGAACGCGGTGGCGAGATCTGGCCGGCCACGGCTCGATCGAGTTCTACCTAGGGTCCGTGCCGTATCGCAACGTTGCTGACAGGCTCTCCCAGCCCCCTCTTCCGATGGATCCGGTGACATTGGATTCCTTGGACGAGGACTACCGGATCAGGGCCGAGGAATCCCGTGCCCGTGCAGCCGCCCAGCGAGCAGCCGAGTCAGTGCAGCCACCCACGCGAGAGGTGCAATGACGCGGACGCAGCCTGGCCGACCCTTCCAACGCCTCGACTGGATGCGCTACGACGACTGGGCGATGCCGAACAGGAGGCACGCTCCAGGGTGGCTGGTGCGTTCGCCGACCACCGCCACGATGCCCAACTGTTGCGATTGAGCGAGGACATCTCGGCATACGTGTACGTCGAGCGCTCGCCACTGTAGGAATCTCACCCGTCCAAAGGAGCAATTCTGTTGTCGAACGAACAGGGCCGCATCTTCCGTGACGCATGGATCGCGGGCGTGACGAAGCACTACCCCGGTGAACCAAAGCCCGGGTACGTCGCACCATGGGAAGAGACACCCGATTGGGAGCGGGAGAGCGCGGCGGCGGTCTACGAGCAGGTGCGGGCGTTCGTCGAGGTCTCTGGCGGAAACACGAGCAAGCTCAGCCGGGAGCAGAAGGGCCGGTTTGTGGCGCTGTGCTGGATCGCGCAGATCTACCGTCACGTCCCCGATCCCAAACCCAGCTACGTAGCCGATTGGGACGACCTGCCAGGCTGGCAGCGAGAGGCTGACGCGGACATCTTTGAACGGATCGAACGCGAGATCTGACACCCGCCGGTCGAGGCTTCGTACGGTCGAACCGTTGCCACTCGTTGCCCAGCGATAGGCTGATCGCTCGGGTTGAGCGGTCACGTGTGTCTTCTGGTTCAGCCATTGATGCCTGACCCGAGGGCGTCAGCGGCTTGCTCCGAGGGAGGAAAGCATGACCCTGACCTTGTCCCGCCATACGGGGGTCCGAGACGCTCGAACTCGTGTCGAGGCTCAAGCCGCTCTATGCGAACGCGTACTCTGAGCCTCCGTACGGGATGTCGGATGAGGACATTGAGCAGTTCGAGATCCGGATCACGACGCATGCCGGCCTCGACGGCTTCGTCTTGGTCGTCGGAGAGGTCGACGGGCGGCTTGTGGGGTTCTCGTACGGATTCACCTTTCCTCCTGGACGATGGTGGACCGGTGTCGAGACTGACCCTCCTCCTGCCGAGGTTGCTTCAGGCCCCCTTTTCGCGGTGATCGAGCTCGGCGTACACACGGATTTCCGTGGCCGCGGCTTCTCCCGCCAACTCGTCGATGCTGTTCTCGCCGGCCGGCCGGAGGCCTTCGCGAGTCTCATTTCCCGCCCGGGTGCACAGGCTCATGCGATGTATAAACGCTGGGGGTGGAAGAAGGTCGGCACCACGCAGACGTACACGCATCGGCCCGTTGAGGACATCGACGTCCTCCCTCTGCACGACAGCAGGCCCGCCTGACCTCTCGAAGGAGGCCTCGATCATGAGCAACCGTCCGCTCGGTATGTCCCACCTCGTGCGTTCCACCGTCGAGCAGACGGCGGCGGACGAGGCACAGTTCGGACCCTGAAACGCAGATCAGCATGACCTCCTACGGTCAGGCATGGAAGGGTCAGCCTGCCGTGCTCGCTGCCGGGCAGCGCCGGTCGGGTGTCGGCAAGGACGACGCGAACAGTCTGCTCGCCTGATCTGCCGCCTTGATGAGCGACGAGTCGGCTGTTCTGGTACTCACCAACCCGAATGACGTGACGGCCGACCTCGTTGTGCAGAGGCTCCAAGGAACCGCAGGTTCCTCTCCGTGACGCCGCCAACTTCCGATGGCTGTCACGTTGGAGGCGCACCATGAGGACCACGGGGTCGGTGTCCTCAAGCACGTTCATCGCGCCGGCGCTCTGGCCGATATTCGCGGTGTCTACTGCCGCGTCCCCGCAGGTGGCGGCGGGAGGCCGGGAAGTGATGCGGGACAATCTGACTGAGCATGCACGATCGAGACGGCTGAGGTGGCGACAGTGCAGCATGCAACGAGGATCGGTTGGCTCGGCCCGGCTCGCGACCGCCTGGCGCGGGTGCCTAGCCATGTCGCGTGTGAGAAGACCCGGCACCAGTTGACTGGTTCGCAACGACCGGAGTAGTTGGCTCCGCTGAGCTTATGCCGTGCATTCAGCACGACTCCGTCGTCTATGTGCAGCGCGGGTTGCTCTGCCGCAACGCGGTCGAGTAGTTGGCGATCGACGGCGATGCGATCCCGTTGCGCTCGTCCGGCACTGTCGCACAACTGTCACTGGGCAGCTAAAGGCCCGGACGGATCTGTATTGGTCCCAACGTCAGACGTGTAACGCTTAGCGGCTAGCAGCGATATCCAAGGTGTTGCTGGCGGTCCGGGGGCGATCCGTCGGGGGGATGCGCAGCCAGGGGGATGGTGCAACTTTGCATTCAGGCGTAACGAGGCGTCGGTGTGACTGTGTGGAGCAGTCATGCGATGCGCCCGACCGGACACGCCAAGCCTCCCTGACTTCGCACCGATTCATGGATAGGCTGAGCGGAGCTGTGTCTTGATTGGGGTTCCATTGACCGACCGCGTGCGTTGCCCTGTCTGCAACTCACCCATGGTCATGCAGTTCGCATCTCGGGGACGGAATGTCGGCAAGGAGTTTTGGGGCTGCTCGCAGTATCCACGCTGCCGAGGCTCCCGCGACGCCACTGGCGACGTGTCACAGCCGCGGCAGCCGCCGAAGAATCGTGTGGCCACTTCTGCCGCATCGGGACGCGCTCGCGGGAGATCGCTGAGTCGCGGCGATCTGCTGATCTCCTCCGAGAACACATTCGGAGCCGGCAAGTTGGTTGCTCGTGACGGCGAGAACCTCGTGCTCGAGTACTTCGATGCCCCCGGTCAGGATCCGTCCGCCCGATATCAGGAGTCTGTGAGTCGTCGCAGTCTCACCCGACTGACGCTCAGCCCAGAACTTCGAGTGTTCTGGATCGACCAACAAGACCGCTGGCGTTCTGGTCGGATCATTGAATCCAACGAGCACAACGACATCTATGTCCGCGGTCACGAGTGGGAGGGCTTCGTCCCAGAGAAAAAACTCTTCGTCCGCTGGGATAGGCCGCTGTCCGATCCGGTCGGTTTTGGCGAGGTCGGTCTCCTGGAGTCTCCCCTCCTCGCCGACATGCGGTTGCCATTCCTGCAGGGCATCCTCCGGCAACGCTCGGCCGTCCACGGCATGCGAGCGGTGCTCTCGAGTTGCATCGAGTTGCACGAACACCAGGTCGAGACGGCGTGGCGAGTCCTGCAAGACCCTGTCCAGCGCTACTTGCTTGCGGACGAAGTCGGCTTGGGCAAGACCATCGAGTCTGGCATCGTTGTCCGCCAGCAACTGCTGGACAAGCCCAGCCTGCGCGTGCAACTCATCCTCCCGCCATTCCTTGTCGAGCAGTGGAAGCGCGAGTTGACCCAGAAGTTCCGTATCCACGACTTCAACCGAGCTCAGATCCGGTTTTCGCGGGACGATGAGCCGCAGCAGTGGGAGCCGGCCGATCTCCTGATCGTGGATGAGGCACACAACCTGGCCCGGATGGCTGGCAGCGACGATCCCGCCCTTGCAGCGCGGTTCGCGCGCCTAGCTGAGGTTGCGGGCGCCACGCCACGCCTGTTGATGCTGTCTGCGACACCAGCGCTTCACAACGAAGACGCGTTCCTAGCGATGTTGAAGTTGTTGGACCCGGCCGTCTATTCCGAGACAACAGCGGCGGACCTGCGGGGGCGCCTAGAGGCCCGCGCCAGCATTGGCCGCATCTTCCTCGGCCTGCAACCGGGTCTTCCGAGTAGCCTCCTGAACGCGCGACTCGCCGAGATCGAAGCCGAGTTCCCTGGAGACGAGGAACTCGCTGCGATTGTGGCCAGAACCGGCGAGGCGATCCGCGCAAAAAACAAGGATGCAGTTGTCCTCGAGATCCAGGCCCTGCGCAACCATGTGGCCGAGGTTTACCGGGTCCACCGGCGGATGCTCCGCACTCGACGGACCGCAGCGCTGGAAGGCTCATACCGTGTCGGCGGGCGACGTGCACCGGAGGTACTCGCCTTGCACTCCACAGCCGACCAGGACGCGACAGAGGTCATTGACCGGTGGCGAGAGGAGGCCCTGGCTGCCGCGGAGGGCGACCGCGAGGCACTCCGCGCAACCGGTCGCGCGTTGGCCCAGGCCGTGTCATTTACGCTGGACCCGGAGGCTCTGCGGGACTGGGCAGCCGAGCGGGCGTCGACTCGTGTTGATGAGGAAGAACGCGCAGCGTTGGCGCGGGTCATCCGGGACCTCGCCTTCGTGTCGCGTCGCGACACCGTCAGCCGTCCGATAGCCGACGCGATGAGCTATCTGTTCAAGGCCAACGAACGTGTCGTCATCTTCGGCCCGACTACAGCGTCGGCGGCGGAGATCGCCGACGAACTCGAGGAGTTGCTCGGCAGCAAATCTGTCTTCCGCCACCTCGCCAGCGACCCTCCTGACCAGGCAGAGCGAGCGTTGCGCCGATTCGAGCAGATCCGCACCGCCGCCGTATTAGTCGCAGATTCGTCGGCCGAGGAAGGCCGCAACCTCCAGTTCGCCAACTTGCTGGTGCACGTTGGCTTGCCTGCCGAGGCAAACCGCCTTGAGCAGCGCATCGGACGTTGTGACCGTTGGGCCGCAAAGGGCACCTCTCCGTGGCGCTCGTACTTGATCGCAGGAGAGACCGACAACTCGTTCGCCGGCGCCTGGCGGCGGATCTTGACCGACGGCTTTGGCATCTTCGACGCCTCTGTCGCGAGCCTGCAGCAGGCGGTCGACGAAGCGACCAACGAGGCTTGGCGGATCTTGCTGGAGCAGGGGGCAATTGGCGCCGACGAAGCGATCACCAGGGTTCAGGAAATGCTTAGCCGAGAGATTGGGCATGTGCGGGAACAGGACGCGCTCGACAGCCTCGAGACAACTGCAGATGAGCGGTCCGTCTACGCTCGGATGATGGACGTCGAATCCGTCGCCGATGAGTTTGCCGACCGTACCGACAAACTGTTATCCGCCAAGCGGGTGCCAGGCAATTTGCGCTTTGACCCAATCGGCAATCCGATGGGGGGCCTCGGTGGGTACGAAATCCTTGGCCGCTTGCCGGGCAAGCAAGCGCAGATCCCGCTGATCCCTGCCTGGCGCCTGCTACGCGACTTCATGCCGCTCAAGGGGCACCAGGGAACGTTCTCCCGGTCGATCGCGATCGAGAAGGACGACGTCCATCTCTACCGGTACGGCGATCAGTTCATTGACGCAGTCAGCGACTTCCTCTGGCACGACGACCGCGGCCGAGCGTTCGGCATGTGGCGGTGGTTGCCCGACTGGCGGCGTGACGACACTCCTGTCTACCGGTTCGATTATGCCGTCGAGGCCAAGCCCCTCGAGGTTCCGAAGGCGTCCGATCCGCGTCGCGAACTCGCGAAGGTCAGCCTGGGGATGGATCAGTTGTCCATTGCACGCCGCGCCGACGGGATGTTGCCGCCGATCATCGTGACGGTCTGGATGAGCGCGGACGCGACGGAGCTCACCACAAAGGTCCACCTCGAAGCGCTCTCGGCGCCGTACGTGAAGCCGCACCCTGCCGTGGAAGGCGGCGACTATGCGCTCAACCGGACCCGCATCGAGCGTGCCTACGAGTTGATCTCCATTTCGGACTGGCGGAGTTCCTGGCGGAATGCCGAAGCCGCTGCCCAGCGCCTAGTCCGGGGGCGTGAGGACATCCGCGATGCCGTTGCACGTGCGTCAGCCATAGCGTCCAGCGACGCGACGACACGCCTGACGCAGTTGCGACTCCGCGCGGCGCGCAGTTCAGGCGCGGAACTGGCGACCCTCGAGCAGGACATCTATCGCGAAGAGGTCGTGGCTGGCGCCTTGGCTGCGGCAATAGAGACCCCTACATTGCGGCTGGATAGCACTGGCCTGGTCGTCCTCTCTGGCCGTTCAATCGGGCAGGACTGACTAGTGACTGATCAGTGGGACTTGATGACAACTCTGCTCGCTGGCGGCGCTGGAGACCGATCACTGCTGACAGGGCCGTACCGACGGTTGGTTGATGCATGGCTGTCCGACGAAGCCGGCCCGGCAATCGCCGGCGATGTGGCCGCTTTGATCGGACAAATCCTGCGCCACCGGCGCGGCTCTACGGGCCACGGGAACCACAATCTTCGCCTGCGCCTCACCGAACGCGGAATCCCGATTGAGCATTTCGCTCAAGCGCACCTGGCGACGGAAAGATTCGGACTGCAAGAGCACCGAGTCTCACTGGGCGCGGACTGGGCCCCCGGTTGGCTCCTGGGCGATCACCGCTGGATAGACCTGGCCTGCACCAGTCCGAGCCCATACGTCGGGCCGGAGGCAACGGTCTCCACCTTCGCACGTCCGGACATGGCGGTTCCGGTCGACCCCGCTGTCGCTGCGATCGCAGGCATCGACGCGTATCGATCGCGCAGCCAAGCCAGCGCCATCCGCGCAGCCGCTCTGGCGGACCCCGAATCGACGTTGCACGTCGTACTCCCGACCGGCACCGGGAAGTCTCTTGTCGGCATCACCCCGGGACTCCTCGCCGACAAGAGCGTAACCGTTGTCGTCGTGCCGACCATCGCTCTTGCCATGGACCAGGAGAGACAGATTCGCAGGCGATTTCCCGGTCAGAGCCTTCCCGCCGAACTCGCGTATTACGGCGACCGACACGAGCACGACAGGGACGCGATTAAGGAGCGACTGCGGAACGGATCGCAGAAGGTTCTTCTCACATCGCCCGAGGCGTTGGTCACGAGCCTGGCCCAATCGCTGCGCCACCTGGCATCTCGCGGCGCACTTGGCCATCTGGTCATCGACGAAGCCCACTTGATCCGTTCCTGGGGACTGAGTTTCCGGCCGGACTTCCAATTGGTCGCCTCTTTGGTCGGCGAACTTCGAGATATCGCGCGGGCGCAAGCCGTCACACCGCCTCGCGTCGTACTATTGACGGCCACGCTGTCGAAGCAGGGATTGTTGCTGAACGATGAACTGTTCGCCGGCGCAAAGGGTTCGATCTTCGTCGGGTCGACATTCCTGCGAACGGAGTTACGCTACCTCGTCGCACCACCGACATCAGCCGAGGAGCGGATCAACCGGGTTGTCGACGCGATGCGCCACCTGCCGAGACCGGCGATCGTGTATACGACGAAAAAAGAGCCAGCCGATGAGATCGCAGCGCGACTGCGCGAGGCCGGGTTCGCGCGGACCGCAGTCTTCCACGGCGACGTAACGTCTGGGGAACGTCTGGACATCCTGCAAGGTTGGTCCGGCGATGACGGGCCAACCACCTACGACATTGTGGTCGGGAATAGCGCGTTCGGACTCGGCGTCGACCAACCTGACGTCCGAACTGTTCTGCACGCCTGCGTACCGGCCTCAGTCGACCGGTTCTATCAGGAGGTCGGGAGAGGAGGGCGCGACGGCCACTCCGCGGTGTCTGTCTGGCTTCCGACCACCACGGACGGGCAAGAAGGACGCGCCATCGAGAACGCCACGATCCTCGGCGATGGGAAAGGCTGGGGTCGCTGGGAGGCGATGAGAGATGCTCGAGTCGGGGACGATCCCGGCAGGCGTTGGATGGTGTTGGATACTGGCACCATTCCCCCGTGGCTCACCTATCGATCGGACAAGAACCAACTTTGGAACCGGAACACGCTGGTGTTGATGCAGCGCGCAGGATTGCTCGACCTAATTGAAACCTCGCCCCCGACGCTGGTGCGAGGTCCGGACGAACCCGCTGACATCTGGCAGGCACGCAACGAGGCGGCGTGGAAGAAGTACGTGCGGTTGGCGACCATCCAGGTCCGCCCTGGTGTGAACAACCTCGACGAGTCCGCTGTCACGAAAGCCTTCGAACGCGTCCGAACCGAGGTCCGTGATTCCGAGGCGGACTCGATGGATCGTCTGGACCGCATGTTCGCCCTTACCGAGTGTTGGGGCAGTATCCTCAGCGAGGAGTACGAGTACCAGGACGTCGGGCCGATGCACGCACACCAGGTGGTCTCTGCCGCGTGTTCGGGTTGTCCGTCCACCGAGCATGTGCCGGAGCCGTCTTACCGCGCGGCTCAGCCGGTCGTGGCGGAAGCAGCGTTGCCCAACCTGCATCGTCAGGTCAGCCCAACGCTCGCCGCGTTAGCACACGGGCAGCGAACGCTCGTGGTGACCTACCCCGAAGGCGGCCTCCGTGTGCACCTCGATGACCTCGTGCAGCGCTGCGTGTCCCACGGCGTTAGAGGAGTGCTCGCAAGCCCGAGTCTGGTCGCGCTCCCCGCCGTAACCGGTGCGGCGCGTTTCGCGGAGGAAGGCCTGGTAGCAGTCGACCCGATCCTCCCTCTCGGTCCAGCCGTTCATTTCGCGGTGCCGAGTCTGATACTCCTGGATCCAACGGACAAGCCGCGCTTGAGTTGGCTCGCCGGTTCCTCAGGAGCGCTTCGGATACTGGCGCTTCCGAACAGCACTATTGATCCCCAGTACCCGGACCAACTCGTCAAGAACATTCGTGTGCCGCACTGGTCGTTGCCCGACTTCCTCAGGAGCCTCTGAATGGCCGTCCTCAACCCACCTCGAGTCCTGCCCGGTCTGGGCCGAGCGATCGTCAACTATCTCTTGGATGCCCGCCGGACGCCAACTGAGGATGAACTGGTCGCGGCGTTCAAGCCAGAGGGGCTGAATCCCGGAGCGGACGCGGCCTCCGGTCTCAGGAACACCATTTCGGCACTACGAGCGATCAATATCCTCGAAGAGGATGCCGACGGCGCCCTTCGGATCGGGCCGAAGGTGGAGACCTTCAATACTCCATATACCACGCGACAGTTCCGCCGTGTGCTTCAGGATCGTGTGTTTGCCATCGACCAAAGCGGTGATCTGTGGGCGACACAGGCGGGTGAGCGACACACCAGTGGGGCTCGGGATTTGCATCGCGCACTCACCTGGGTGCTCGCTCAGGATGCGCTGGGCCGGCCGTTGGCATGGACCGACAATGTGCAGGCCATGCAGGCAGATCAATTCAAGACCAGGAACAACGAGGCTTGGGCAATCACGAACGATACCCGTTGGCTCGCGACCGTCCGCTGGATCCTCGCTCTCGGGTTGGCGACGACGTCCGTTGTCAAGGACAAGAACGGGATCGTGCCACTTCCTGTTATCGCTGTCGACGACGCCCTCGATGATTTCCCCAACGAGCGGCTGGCCATCCACGATTTACTAGCCCGACTCGGCAGAGCGATCCCGGTCCTGCATGGAGGATCGATCCGCAGCAGTATGGTTGCGCGCCTTGGCGGCGACCCCGATGCCGGGATCAAGGCCGAATGCGCCGATAGTTCCATTGGGCAAGCGCTACGTATCCTCGAAGACCGAGGGCGCCTGGCTTTTGAAGCCCTGCCCGACGCTGACGGCATCCGACTATCGCGTTTCGATAATGCTCGTCAGACTCACGTCATCATCAAGGCAGGAGGAAAGAAGTGAGTTGGCGCGGCGGCATCCTTCCAGCAACGTGCTGGAACTCGAATGAGGCCACGGACATCATTCCGGTCGAGGCAGAGAGCACATCGGCCGGGGTATTTCTCGCGACACACAGCACTATCCCGATCATGCAACGCGCGCAGGTAGGCAACGCAACCAGTGGGAAGGTCGTCGACGAACGAGCCTTGCTCAAAGCGGTCCAGGATCAGCCCGACGACCAGCCGATCATCCCGATTCTTGGCAAGTCAGGTACTGGAAAGTCCCACCTGGTCCGTTGGTTACGCGCGAACCTAGAAGCCAAGGACTCCACGCGCGTTATCTTTGTTCCGAAACACAGGGTGTCGCTGCGCGGGATTCTCGAACTCATCCTGGAACATGCGACTGGCGAGAAGGCAGACGAACTCCGTGCCAAAGTGGCCACCGCCGCTGAGGCTGCAGCGGATGAGAAGACTGCCCAATTAAAGTTGCGCGGGGCCCTCGCGGTGAACATCGAGACCCGCAGCGCCCGTAACAAGGGTTCTGCTGAAGAGATCGAGAACCGTGCGTACCTGGCCTCCGCCCAGGGCCTCCCGGCCCTGTTCGGCGATGAGGTGTTCCGTGGTCGCTTGCTCACAGAGAAAGGCCCGATCGCTCGTCTCGTTCGGGAGAAGTTGAACGGCAAAGGAACGGAGGACAAGGAAGATGCCTTTGGCTTCAGTGCCGAGGACCTGAACCTCTCTGTCGATGACGTCAAGAAGGCGGGCGCCGCTGCCCAGCAAGTAACTGGTGCGCTCACCAGTGACCTGGGGTTTCGCGAACTTGCCGCGACGATGATCAACGAACAGTTGGGACCGTCGGTCAGCGAGGTTTTCGGCGTCGGTGGCGACGACCTCAAGCAGATCCTGACGGACGTCCGTGCAGAACTGAACAAACAGGGATTGGAACTGCTCGTCCTCATCGAGGACTTCTCGATCTTCCAAGGCATCCAGGGTGGGCTCATCGATGCAATAACACTGATCTCGACCGTTACGCAGAAACTCTGCCCGATGCGAGTAGTGATGGCAGTAACCACAGGCTACTTCATTAACCAGATGCCCGAGACGGTGTTCACGCGCACCTACCGGGTCTTTGACCTCGACCTCCCGGACGGTGCCGCCACTGGCTTCAGTCCTGCTGGCTTCGCCGCGCGCTACCTCAACGCCGTTCGAATGGGCGCCACCGCACTTGACGCTGCCCACGACCGGAAGGATGAACTCACCAATGCCTGCGAGCAATGCCCGGTGAATTCCCGGTGTCACGCGGCGTTTGGGGAGGCTGACGGCTTCGGTCTCTTCCCGTTCAACACGGCCTCTCTGGAGCGGGCAATCAAGAGCCAGTCAAGCAACGGGTCGTTCGTTGCGCGTGATGTCTTGACTCGGGTGGTGCGTCCGGTCCTACATCGCGACCAGGCGGAGATTGACGCGGGCCGGTTCCCGAGCGACGGGTTCGCAACCGAATTCAAATCCGGCGCGGACGACCAACTCGTCAACATCGAGGACCAGGTGAGGTTGCGGACTCCGGGCGACACTGAACTCAGCGAGCGCCGGGTGCGTCTGGTGCGTTTCTGGGGCTCAGGTCGCGGTGCCGAGAACCTCGACCCAACTATTCACGAAGCCTTCGGAATCCCGCAGATCGACGGGTTGGAAGACTTCCCCTCGGATGATGAACAACAAGAGCACATAATAGCCCCTGAACCGGTGGACGACCGGCCTACTGAGCAGGCGGCAACAGTAGATCCGCCGTTGGTGAAGGCTGTCGACCGATGGCGGACGACCGAGGAGCTTGATCAGCGCGATCGGAACCTGCTTCGCAATATCGTTCACAACGCCGTGCAGTCGCGGTTGATGTTCGAAGACGGTCTCGGCGGTGATTCACTGTGGCGGGGAGGCAAGGAACTCGCGCCCACCTTCGAGGGCAATTCGGTCGAGTTCAGCCAAGCCAAACATGCCGGCACTGTCCTACCTATTGACCGGACGAACGACGACGACGTCCGCGCGCTCCGTGCGCTCGCTTGGGTAAACGGACTCGGGTCCTGGGGTGACGTTCCGGACGGCGAGAGGTTGCAGCGCCTCGTCGAAGCGCGGATGCAGGTTTGGACCGAACGAGTGACTCACGTTCTTCTTCCGCCGGTTCTGGCTGAGGACGACCCTGAACTAGTGCGTCTGGCGCACACACTGCTGGCAATCGCCAAGTCGCTCGGCATCGGTGACGCCTATAAGCCGGACGCGACTAGTCGAATCCGAGCGCTGTTCGCACCGCCCCCAGTTCGTCCGGATCCTGAACTCCGGCCCCACCTTGCTTCGATGCAGTCGTACGTCGCTTCAGACACCACCAGTCGCCTGAACCGTTACCAACTGCAGCAGCGATTGCTCCGACGCGCGTCCTACAGCCAGGGTGTCGGCAAGCCACTCGCATTGGATCTCGCCAAGTTGAGTCGGGCGGTCCGGGATGCGCACGCCGATGTTGAATGGCCCTCTTCGATACCGGAACTCGTCGTCAAGTCCGTCGGGATAATTACGACCCGACTGGACGAGATTGACGTGCTCCGCACGGAGGCCATGGCCTTGGTGCCGGATCTCTCAGATCTCGGCGGCGACATCGCTCAAGTTTCCGCCGAGTTGGTTACCTTGGTTATTGAGCGCGCTAACGATGCCGCGCTCCCCGAGGGCATCAACGTGGCAGAGTTGCAGGCTGCAGCAAGAGTTGTGAAGACAGGAGACCAGAAAGTCGTAGAGACAATCCGGAGCGAACTCAACAACTGGAGCGGCCTGACCGCGGACCAGCGGATGAAGTTGGTAACCGGAGATTGGGACGGTAGCGCCCGCCGGGTCAAGGTTTGGCTCGCGCTGGCCGAACGCGCAGTCGACTTGCTGGCCAATAGCCTGGGGAAGTCGGCAGCATGCGACGCCCAGCACGAATACGCTCACGCTCAGCAGAAGTTGTTCGAGGATCTGACAACCATGGCTGATTCTCTCGGAGCGGTGCCTGCAAGGGAGGAGACCGAGTGAGCCTGCGCAGCAGGATCCGGGATCTGCGTACTTCTGCAGACGTTGCCAACAACGAACACCAGGTGCGGGTGCGAGCCGGACAGTTGTCTGAGCTCAGCGACCGACTCGCCGTCCCTGCGCAAGAGTTTCCGGCGCTGATGGTGGGGCTGACCGAGGTGTCGCAGTTGAATGTTGAGATTCCGCCAAGCCTGGAACAGGAGGCTGGCCAAGTGGCTGACAGACTTCGCTCAATCGCTGCCGAACTCCCCGAGATGGCGATTGACGCGAACCTGGACTTCGCTAGGGCACAGGTCCGTAATGCGGGAAAGTTCGCAGCCGATGTGCGTGCCTTCGTCGCCGACAGTTGGCGCCGACATGTCACCCAAGCGCCGCCCCCGATCGACCGAGATCTTGTCGATGCATTGGCCGAAGGCGGTGTCGACGTCGAATCGATTCGGGCAACTCTGGAGCACGCGCAGGGACAACTCCTGGCGATCACCAACCGCACCATCCCATTGAAGGGTGACGTCGAGAAATTTCGTGCCGCGTTCGAGTCAGTGCGCGCCTGCGGGGATCAGATCGGCAACGTCGTCGATCCGGACATTGCTGAGGGGATTGTCGGTGCTCAGGATGCGGCCGGCGTGCCGTTGGCCTGGTTCACCCCAGGGCGAGTTGAGGCTTTGTCCGAATTGGGGATCGTCGACCGGTTCCGGGTCCGGTTGCAATGAATCCTACGCTGCTTACCCGCGTCCTCGATCGACTTGAGTCGCTCGAGGACCCACTCTTGTGCTGGGGCGTCGTCGACGGGGGCTTCAGCGACGACGAACTCCGCGAAGTGATCGAGCGGGAGTTGACGGAAAGCCGCGAGTGGGAACTGGACGCGGAGGCCGTCATCGAGGCGATGAAGGCACGAGCGCTCCTAATCTACGACCCGAACACGGCACCACCGCGATGGCGCACGCGCAACGGCGAGACGATCCGACTTGTTGCGCGGCTGCGACAGATCTTCCTGGACAAGTCCTGGCAGGACGGCACCAACCTGATCTCGGACTTCCGCTATGCGCGGCGCCCACGCTTCTACCCTAAGCGTGATCAGCCGTGGGACACCTTGTTCGACGATCTCTCCGGCATTGCTGACGTCCAGCGCAGTGTCATCGACGTGATGACCCTGCGCGATGGGAAACATGATGACCTGAGTGGCTTCCAGGTCCGAGCCACCCGGCAGATCCTTACTGGCCTACAGTCGCAGGTGACCACCGCGACCGTCGTCGGGGCCGGTACGGGTAGCGGGAAGACGAACGCGTTCTATCTCCCAGCCTTCAGCTACCTCGCTGGGATCGAGGACTCCTCCGCCTGGACTAGGGCTCTCGCCGTCTATCCGCGGATCGAACTACTGAAGGACCAACTCGACACTGCCTTTGCGCATGCCCGTCGCCTCGACGGCCTCTGGCAGAGCCTGCACGGACGCCCGATGTCCATCGGGGCCCTTTACGGGAGCACACCGGCCAATGCCGGCAACGCCAAGGCAGCGTACACGGGCTGGGGTAAACGATCCAACGGAATGGTCTCCCCGCAGTTGCGTTGTCCGGGTGACGGATACCAGCGTTGCGGTGGCGAGTTGATCTGGCCATTCGCGGACATCGACAGGGAGGTCGAGCGCCTCGTCTGCAACACCTGTCGCCGCGAGTTCGACCAGAGTCAGGTGGTGCTGACCCGGAAGCGCATGCAGAACAACCCGCCGGACTTGCTCTTCGTCACCACCGAGATGCTCAACCGCGGACTGTCTGATCTGCAGCTCCGCCGTCCACTCGGCATCGATGTCGCTCAGGCTATGAAGCCACGCATGATGCTGCTGGACGAGATCCACACCTACGACGGCACAACAGGTGCGCAAGCCGCCATGGTGCTCCGGCGCTGGCATCACAGCGTCCAGGCGCCGGTCACTTTCGTCGGCTTGTCCGCGACGCTCTCGAACCCAGTTCGCCATATGGCTGACCTCACCGGTGTGGCCGATGACCTCGTGACCAGTATCGCCCCGGAGCCAGAGGAGTTGGAGTACGAAGGCGCTGAGTACCTGCTAGCGCTTCGTAGTGACCCGACGAGTGGGGCATCGGTGTTGTCAACGACAATCCAGACCTCAATGCTGCTTCCGCGGACCCAGGACGTACCTGGGGCGCGCATCTCCCAAGGTATTTTCGGTACGAAAGCGTTCGTGTTTACTGACGACCTCGACGTCACCAACCGACTGTTTTACTACCTACTCGACGCCGAGGGGCAGCGCTACGTCGAGCGTAGGACCAAGTCTGTGAAGCCGCCGCTCGCCTCGAAGCGTGCGCTGGAACCAGGGGATGACGCGACTACGCAACGCCGAGCAGGCCAGGTTTGGGACTTGCCGGTCACAATCGGGCACAGGTTCAACCGGAAGGGCGACGGCCTCAACGTTAGTCGGACGACGTCGCAGGACTCTGGAGTCGAGATTGACAGCCAGTTGATCGTTGCCACCGCATCGCTGGAGGTTGGCTTCGACGACCCTGACGTCGGCGTCGTGATTCAGCATAAGGCCCCTCGCGGGGTGGCTCCGTTCCTGCAGCGAAAAGGCCGTGCCGGCCGAAAGCGAACCATGAGGCCGTACACCGCCGTCGTCCTATCCGATTACGGGCGGGACCGCGCGACTTACGAGGCGTGGGATAGTCTCTTCGATCCGGTGCTGCCCGATCTCGTGTTGCCGATCCGCAACCGCGCTGTACTGCGCATGCAGGCAACAATCGCGATGGTGGACTGGCTCACGGCCCAGTTACAGATGCAGGACGTCCCGCCTTCGACCAAGACCTGGGGTGCCCTCGCCAAGCAACCGGCGGCGAATTTCGCCAAACCTGGTCGTGAGACGCAACTCAAGGCTGCCGCGATCCTGAATTCGGTGCTCCGTGACCCGGGTCGCCAACGTAGCTTACGGACGTGGGTCCAGAATGCTTTGCGGCTCTCCGACGCTGAGGTGAATGAGATCCTGTGGCACCCACCTCGGCCTCTGCTGCTCGCTGCGGTGCCCACCCTCAAGCGTCGTCTTCAGCACAACTGGGCGGTTGCAAGCGCAGGTTCGCTCGACGAGTTCCGTGATCTGAGCGGCGACAACCCACTGCCGGACTTCTTTCCAATGAATCTCTTCAGCGAACTCTCACTTCCGGAGAGTTACGTGAGCGCCCCTCCGCAGTTGCAATGGGAGACCGACCGCGAACTGCACGCTATGGGCCTCGGCCAGATGCTGCGTGAGTATGCTCCAGGACGAGTGTCCCGTCGGTTTGCTACGCGCAACCCCGAGCACCGGCATTGGATCCGGGTCCCGCTGGGTCAGAGCGATGTGAGCATCGAGTTGAGTGAGATTCTGCCGATCTATGGCATCGAGGGGCCGAGCACCATCGCGATCGACGGCGAGCCAGTGGTGACAACCGTTGTCCGTCCCGACCAGATCCTGGTTGAACACCCGCCGCCATTTGTCAAAGACTCATCTAACGCGACCATGCTCTGGGGCTCGCAACTTCTCGAGACCGGTCCCGGTCTGGTGGTTCGCGTTCCGACTGCCGATCCGATCGGCCGCTTCATCTCCGAGATGCGCTTCTTTTTGCACGGCCAGAGCGCACACATCAACGTTCACCGGGCAGCGGTGGGTTCCGATGCTACGGTCGTATTGGAGAACGGAACCGAAGAACGGGTGCACGCTCGGTTCTCGCTTCACGGCGAGCCGGTCGCTCTCGGCTCGACCTATGACGTTGACGGTCTGCGCATTCGGGTGGACCTTCCCGGCCAGATCGAAACTCCAGCGGAGGTCCTGCCTGGCCTGCGCAGTGCGTGGTTCAAGCACGTGCTGATGACCGATGCCGAACTGCTCGCGACGTTGAATACATTCCGGATCGACTGGTTGCATCAGTGTCTCGAGGCGATGCTGTTGACAACGGCTGTGCGGGACAAGTGCACGGTCGCTGAAGCCTATGCTTCGATACACGGATCGTTTGCGACTCGACTAAACGAGACCCTAGACGCGATGTTCCGAAGTTCCAGTGTTCTCGAGTCCGAATCTAAAGCCGTGACGAACATGGGCAAGCGCCTTAGGGACGCATTTGCCGACCCGTCGGTGGCCACACGACTCGACGTGCTTGCATCGCAGTTCTGGTCGCCAGAGCCTGAGCGCTTCAACGAGTGGCTACGTGAACGAACCATGTCCACCATGGGCCACGCCGCACTGGCCGCCGCGAGGCAGATCTGTCCCGAGCACGACCCCGAGGGCATCGTCGTCGACATTGAGCCGGGATTCGACGCAGAAGGAGTCCCGCGAACCGGAGAGATCTGGCTAACCGAATCCTCGGCCGGCGGAGGTGGTTTTATCGAGGCGCTGGCAGCGCGGGTGCGTCCGGATCCGCGCCGGTTCCTCCGCTTGGTCATGCGGGCAACCCAGCCCAGCATGTACGAGTTGGTCGACACGCACCTGCGGCGCGTGATCCGCTTGATCAACGACGACTCGACGTGGGGTCAACTTGTCAGCGAATTCCGTTCGGCCACCGACCAGGCCAGCCGGGTCAAGACCCTCAACGGGATTCGGGATGGGCTCCGCAAAGCGGGGATCTACGGCGCGGAACAGTCCGTGATCTCTTCGCTCTCAAACAGGGTGCTGCGCCCCGGGTCGAGCGCCGCCACGGACCACGCGCTCGGAGCGCTGATTCAGGAGTGGCGCGAGGAGGAAGAGCGGCTGGGCGTCGAGATCCCGCCGCGCACCTGGGCCTACCTGATGCGGGCGAGGGCCGACCTCGATCCCGGACTCGTACTTGTTGCGGGCGCCACCGAGCGCCAACGAATGGACGCGATCCAGAGTCTGCTCTGGCCGCGCGGCTGGCAGTTGCGCGCCGAGGAATTGCACGCCTGGAACCCGTTCGCGGAAAACCTCCCGGCAGCACCCGATCTTCTCCGCTCCATCACCGCCGCTGGCGAGCCGCCGATGGCATTGTCCAACGACATCGCCGTGACCCTACGCGCCGTCCTCGCCGAACGAGGATCCGCACAAATAATGGCCACCCCCGACCAGGCTGTAGCGTTGGCCAACCTGCTAGTCGACCTCAGCATCGAGCCTGTGGTGACGGAATACCTGAGCGTCCATCCACGGGTGGTTGAGATTGATCACCAGGCCAACGGCAACGTCGTCGTAGCTCTCGAACTTGCCGAGGTTTCAGCATGAGGCGCATCACGACGACCGGCCTCGGGCACACTCGAGTCCTTAACGACTTGCTACAGAATCTCTTCATCACCGAACTGCTAGTGCCCTCCGGTCAACTGTGGGTGCTTTCCCCGTGGATCTCCGACATCGACGTCATCGATAACACGGCCGGACAGTTCAAGACGGTTCTACCGGGGTTGCCGGCTCGGCACATTCGGTTCACGGAGGTGCTCGTCGAACTAGCCAGGCGGGGTTCCGACGTACGGGTCGTGACTCGTGACGCTGAGAGCAACACGGCGGTGTGGCAGCGACTCGAGGATCGCAGCGGGCTGAGCGCAAGGCCGGTCGTCAAGATCAGGCCTAACCTGCACGACAAGGGAATCGTTGGTGATCGCTTCCACATCCAGGGATCGATGAACTTCACTTTCCACGGTCAGGCCGTGAACGACGAGGGTGTCACGTTGACCTCCGACCCCCACGAGATCGCTAGCGCGCGGATCGCTTACAACGCGAAGTATCAGGTGTGATCGACGTGGTGACCGACGACTTCTTCGAGGCGGGCAACCTCATCAATCCGGTTGAACTGCCGCCTGAGCACGAATCCTCGATCGAGAAGTGGCTTGATGCGATCAAGCACGGCCAAGTCGGTTTCCTGCCGCGTAAGACGCCTCAGGGCCTGTACTGGTATGCCTTCGCGCCGACGATTCGCGAGAAGAAGGAATTGCTCGTCCTACTCGACGCCTGGGTCGGGCCGACGTTCAGCGATCTTCCGCGAAGTCGCGGACGGTTGTATCCCGCAGATCCGTTTGATGCCTTGTTGCTAGCGAGGCAGGTCCCCCCGTTGCGCTTCGAGGTGCTGCCTCGCGGAGACAGGCAATCAAGAGACCAGATCCGTAACGCTCTCTTGGTGCTATCGCGGCTCGTTTGGAACCGGCCGAGGTCGGAGTTCGACGCTCCGCGTACGACGGTCGAGGTGCTCGACGACCTCGGACATGCGATCGCGGCACAGGATCGTCCGATCGCGCTCCGATGCCTGCACGAACTGGAAGCGACTGCAGATCTCGATCAGACGAACCTGGCCTTCATGAGGTTTCGGGTGTACGAGGGCCTGGAAGACCGGCCCGCGATCTTCGCCGATCAGGATCTCGAGCACGTGCTGCTACTGCGCCGTCCAATCGGCATCACCCGAATTCTTCAGCGTGCGGTGTACGCCCGGTATCTGGAGAAAGTCGACCTAGATGGCAGCGCCGCTAATCTCCTTGAAGCCGCCGAGGCGATCCCACCATCCCTTCGAGTGCTCGCCACAGGCGCCATTAACCGCACGAGGCCGACCGTTGTTGTTGAGTTTCTCCTTGGTCTGTTGACCCAAGCGACATCGGCGACGCTCGACCGTCTAATCCAGGAAGCCGCGTTGCTCGCGTCCCCGCTAGACGCTCGTCTCCGGTCGTTGCTTCCGCCGACCTCCTCACAACCTGAATTCCTGCCAGATCCTGAGCAGGAACTGCCCTCGGCGACGACACGCGTTCACGCCCTCGTCAACGCCGGCGAATTCTCCGCTGCGATCGAGGAGTCACTCGCCGCTGAGTCGGACGTCGAACTGGCTGGTTTGATGCTCGCCTGCGCACGAGAACTGGAAGAGCCGCACCTCGCACTTAGAGTCGCGGAGCATCTGTCGGTTTCTGGCCTTCATGACACATTGGCTCAAGACGGCGCCTTGGTTCGCAGCGATCTGGCTTGGCTAGATGAGTTCGTCAGCCAACAGCGAACCCTTGGATGGCTAGCTTGGCTGACGGCTGTGGAGGCAGACCAGGCGTTGAAGATCACCGAGGCCGATCTGAACTCAACGGCAGATTGGGACCTGCTGGACCGCTCCACGGTTGCTCAGCGCCTCGCCGAGATGTCGGACGAGGCGCTCGCACGCTTCGGCGAGCACGGCGGCGCGTTCATGGCTGCACATCGGGCGTTGTTCGCGCAGGCCGACGGAGCCGATTTGTGTGAGCGTGTCCTTGCAGGCCTCGCTTTTAGCGAGAAGAGTTCGGCCGGTGTTCGAGTCCAGACTCTGACGCTCCTGGAGTACTTGGCCGCTGCCGCTCCCACCGTAGAAATACTCACCTCCGCGCTGGAGTGGACCGGCATGGTCGTTGAAGCCTCAGTCTCCGCGGTCACCGCCAGTTGGGTTGTCGATGTCCTCCAAACGGCGACGAGCAGTCCGCAAGCTCTCGCTTTGGACGCCAAACACCAGTTCTTCTTCCGGGCGCTTGAACAACTCCGACCGGTCAAGTCTGCGCTCGACCTCGCGGACCTCGAAGGACTGCGGCTCGTAGCCGACGAGTTGGCGACGTCTCTCCCTGCCGACTTCGAACTCGAGGAATCCGAGCCCGACTTGGCCGCGCAGTACCGGCACCTGGAGAACATGATGGTCGTGTTGTACTCACTGACCGAATCGGCGATCACGCGAGCCGCTCAGCTCTTGCGTCGGCTGGTCCCTGGTATCGACGTGCGGACGACCTCCGAGCATGATGGCAGCCAACAACTTGCATCGTGGAGTAGTAATGCAGACGTCTTCGTCATGGTTGCCGCCTCAGCGAAGCATGCAGCCACGGACTTCATCAAGGAGCATAGAGGTAGCAGACCTTTGATCCAGGTCAACTCACGAGGCTCCTCGTCGATCCTACGTGCGCTCGCCGAAGGTTAGCCGGGTCCAGATGGGGCCACCAACGCGCTGCCAAGTCCTCGGACTGGCCATGTAACGCCTGCCCTGGCATCGTGACTATGGATGCTCTCGAAGTTTCTAACGGAAACCCGGTGAGCGACCCCGATCTCACGGCACGCTGCTGAGAGATCACGCGCCATATCTTCGACGAACGCGGGATTGTCGTGAGCGCGCATAGTAACCGCGCGCTCGTCGATTCTCTTGATGATCGGGAAGACAGGAGTTGATCCAACTGCGCGGATCATCTCGAAGAGGCGTCTAACAGGGACGGGATACACATCGTCTGACGACCCCAATACCGTGAGCCCCACTCGGCTTCGCTGATTGTGGGCTCCGTAGTCGCTGATGGCTTTGCTGCATGGACAGAGACTTGTTACGTCGGTGCGGACCGTCGTCTCCACGAGTACATCGCCTTCATTGAACTTGGCGGACAACGAGACATCGCTGGCCTGCCATGAGGCGATGGCGGACTCGGGTGCAACTACCTCGAAGGCTATGGGTAGGGAGAGGTCGAACTGCGCACTATCGACGTCTAGCCGACTGGCCGCCGCCTTAAGTGCCGTGGGCAACTCTCGGGGGTCGAGTTGCCTGAGATACTCATGTACGAGTTCGAGCATCCGGCTCATGTGCGTGCCGCGGCGATCAGCGGGCAGACGAACCGAGACGTCAATCGATGCGATCCCGTCCTGCACCGTGCTTCCGTCAGCGAAGTGGACGGGATAGCGCACTCCGGCGACTCCGACCTCGTCGAGTTCGATGCCGCGGCGATCTGGCTCGTCTTGAATGTCTGGTAGCTGCATGGCTCAGGCTCCCCGGTACACGCATCCAGAGGTGCAGGTCTCACGGACCCGGATCTCGCTGAGGTTCGGCAACTCGGTCACGAGGCGGTCCCAGATCCACTTGGCGAGTACTTCGCTGGTCGGATTCTTCAGTCCCTCGACCTCGTTGAGGAAGTTATGGTCGAGTTGGGCTTCCAGCGGCTTGAAAGCCGCCTTGAGATCCCCGAAGTCCTGCACCCAGCCGGTATCGTCACCGACCGATCCGACGAGGTGCACCTCGACCCGGTAGGAGTGGCCGTGCAGCCGTCCGCACTTGTGACCCGTCGGCACATTCGGTAGCAGGTGTGCGGCCTCGAAGGTGAACTCGCGATAGATCTCAGCTGTGTAGGTCACGGGATTCCTAGGTACTTGTGGGTCTGTAGGCTGAGTTGCCAGCGGGGGTTCTCCATGCAGAACTTGACCGCGAGTTCGGTGTTCACCGCGAGGTCAGGTCCGTCCATCGGCTGGACTCGAAAGCTGGTGAAGTCGAGGTGCTCGAACGAGATCGGGTCGACGCCGGCCTGAGGTATGACGAACTTCAGTTCCTGGCCCCTGTGGACCACCAGTTGAGAGCCGATCTTCGGGCTCACGCACAACCAGTCGATCCCATTCGGCGGGCTGATGGTTCCGTTGGTCTCGACGGCAACGTAGAACCCGCGAGTCTTGAGGGCATCGACGGCGACGTCATCGAGTTGCAGTAGTGGCTCGCCGCCGGTGAAGACGACCATCGGCCGCCCGCCGGAGACTGATGGCCACTTTGAAGAGATGGCCTCGGCCAAGCTGTCGGCATCCCGGAACTTTCCGCCGCCTTCGCCGTCGGTGCCTACGAAGTCCGTGTCGCAGAACTTGCAGATCGCACGATCTCGGTCCTTCTCGAGTCCAGTCCATAGGTTGCAGGAACTGAATCGGCAGAACACTGCTGGTCGCCCAGCGTGAGTGCCCTCGCCTTGAAGGGTGTAGAAGATCTCCTTGACCTTGTAGGTCACGCGCCGGACTCCTGGTAACTGAGCGGATCCTCCATGCCTGCCTCCGCGAAGCCCTTCAAACGCAGCAGACATGAGTCGCAGTGCCCGCACGGGCGGCCGTCGGCGTCGGGGTCGTAGCAGGATGATGTAAGTGAGTAGTCAACGCCCAGGCGGGTGCCAACCTCGACGGTTTGCGCCTTGGTTAGCTCGATCAGGGGAGTATGAATCCTGAGGCGTTGTCCTTCAACGCCGGCCCGGGTCGCGAGGTTGGCCATCTGCTCATATGCCGCGATGTACTCAGGACGGCAATCGGGGTAGCCCGAGTAGTCAAGAGCGCTGACACCGATGAAGATGTCGGTCGAGCCGACCACTTCCGCGTACGCGAGCGCGAACGACAGGAACACTGTGTTGCGCGCAGGCACGTAGGTGATCGGGATCTCGTCGTCTGCCAGCTCGTCTGTCGCGTCGTGCTTTGGCACATCGAGCTCGGCCGTCAGCGCGGACCCGCCGAATACTCTCAGATCGATGTCGCACACGACGTGCCGCTGCACCCCAGCAGCGAGAGCAACGCGGCGAGCCGCTTCGAGTTCGACCACGTGCCGCTGACCGTATCGGAAGCTCAGGGCATAGGGTTCGTAACCTTGGTCTTTCGCCATGGCGAGGACTGTGGTCGAGTCAAGGCCCCCGCTGAGCAGGACCACTGCCTTCTGGCTCATCAGCCCACCTCTCAATCGTGTACGTTCTGGCAGATACACACTAGGATTAACTGCAACCTACAGTACCTGCAACTGGACGACAGTTTTCTTACTGAGGGGTCATGTCGCGACAGAAACTGACGATCGTAGTCACCTGCACCGATCGCAAGGTAACCGCGGCGCAGCCTGCCCTCACGGCCCGAACCCTTCCTCAGGGGACGGTGCAGGCCAGGGTCCGGGAGTGGCGCAGGCGGCTGAGCCGAGAGCAAGGGACCATGCGCCTGACCGACCTCTACTCTGGAGAGTCATGGACGCAGGTGAAGCGGCTCGTAGCGACTGCCCGTTCCACCGGCTACGCCCCGGATGTGTTTGTCGCCTCTGCTGGCGTTGGACTCCGTCGCATTGACGAACTCTCCCCGCCGTACGCCGCTACTTTTAGCGTCGGCCATGCAGACTCTGTTGCCCCCTCAGTCGACGAGGCGCGGACGTGGTGGTCCGGACTTCCCCACACCGCCACGCCAGAGGCCCTCCATCCATCGATCTGGGTGTTGTCGGAGGCGTATTCGCGAGTCCTCGCACATACGCTGACGTTGATTGAGCCTGGGGCCGTTGCAGTCGTCTTCGGTGGCTCATCTAACGTGCCCGATGAGGTACGCGTCCCCGCTGATCGTGGGCTGCGACGCGCGCTTGGCGGCACGGTCATGAGTCTCAACGTTCGTATGGCCACTCGTTGGCTAGAAATCGCGGAGGGCCAGGCGCTCGCAGGCGAGCGAACGCGCCTGGCGTGGGAGGAGTGGTCCCGCCGCGAGCGACACGCGGAGCGATACGATCGAAAGCCGCTTTCTGACGACGCTGTGCGTGAGTTCATAGCGAACCTGGCCAAACTTGAACCAGGTGTCTCAAAGACGCGCGCCCTCGGGACGCTGAGGAACTCGGGGATGGCCTGCGAGCAACGTAGGTTCGCAACGCTCTTTTCGGAGGTTGTGAAGCGATGACCGAACCGCAATGGCTGGAACGGCGCGCGCTCAAGGTCTTGCAGAGTGACGACACGCCGCTGTACCTCTTCACGCTCGCCGCTGAAGAGGTGGATCTGGTTGCAGACGTCGCACGGATCGGCCGCGACGAAGCGGGCAAGTTGATCGGCTACCAGCGGCCCGAGAAGCGGAAGCACGTCAAGCAGATCCAGGACTATCTAGACTCCGCGCATCCGTTGTTCCCGAACGGACTCATCCTTGCGTTGCCGCCTGAGGTCAAGTTCAAGTCCAGCCGCGGTCCGTCGACCAGCGACGGGCTCGCGATCTCCGGAACCCTGGAGATCCCGATCGCGTCGGACGCCGACGGGCCGAGGCCGGCGTGGATCGTTGACGGCCAACAACGCAGCCTGGCTCTCGCTCGGACAAAGAATCGCCGAATGCCGGTACCCGTCGCTGGATTCGTCACTCCAAGCCTCGAACTTCAGCGTGAGCAGTTCCTTCGGGTCAACACGGTCCAACCGCTGCCGATAGGTCTCGTTACGGAGCTTCTTCCGGAGATTGCGCGCGTACCATCCGCGCGCATGGCGACGCGACAACTGCCCTCGGCCCTTGTGGACATGCTCAATCAGGATCGCGAGTCGCCGTTTCAAGGCATCATTCGACGTGCGTCAACCACCTCCGACGACAAAAAGTCCACTTACGTGACCGATACCAGCCTCGTCGAAGCAATTCGCGAGTCGCTCGAGTCGCCGTCGGGAGTGCTGTTCCCCTATCGAAACATCGCCACAGGAACTACTGACACTCAGGGCATCCGACGTCTCCTACTGTCCTACTGGACCGCCGTACGCGAGACGTTCCCGTCGGCCTGGAACAAGCCCGCGACGCAGAGTCGACTCATGCATGGCGTCGGAATCCGCGCCATGGGACGACTGATGGACCGCGTGATGACTCACGTGCGCGACGATGATCCGCAGGCTACGCAGCGCGCGACCGATGAACTCCGACTCATTGCGTCAAGGTGTCGGTGGACTAGCGGAACGTGGGAGGATCTGGGCTTGGCTTGGGACGAACTTCAGAACACGCCTCGCCACATCAGTGCGCTGTCCAACCATCTCGTCCGGATCTACCTAGCTGAGCGGACGGGACCACGGTGAAGTTCTACTTTCCCGACAGCCAGGACCTCGTGAGCCCGACTTACGACTTCATGCGAGACGAGTACGTCGCGCATCGCGTCCGGCAACGGGATGACCGGTACGCGCATGAAGTGCTCGAGTCGGCGCCGTATCACGGGGTCTTGGTCAGTAAGTCCATCGTCGATGGTTCCATCAAGGGCGCGGGCAAGTACTCGGCAGCACAGCGTGCACGCATCTACAGGATGGGGGTCCGGCGCTTCTTTCGTCTGCCGGACACCGTTGAAACGCTGGGCGACAACGGGGCCTTCAACTACGTAGATGAGGAAGTGCCACCGGTCACGGCTGAGCAAACACTCGACTTCTACGACGAGTGCGGGTTCGATGCAGGCATCAGCACCGATCACATAATCTTCGGATATGAACCCGACGCAGGCGAGTCTGAAGTAGAACCTCAGTGGGCAGAGCGGCGACGGTTGACCCTCCGCCTCGCGGAGCAATTCATCAATGCAACTCGCGAACGGCGCACTAGCGTGCGACCAGTCGGCGCCGCACAGGGTTGGAGTCCTGCCAGTTTTGCAGACAGCGTGCATGCCCTCCAGGACATGGGATACGAGCGGATTGCGCTGGGTGGGATGGTCCCGCTCAAGACCGCCCAGATCTTGGAATGCCTCACGCAGATTTTCGACGTACTCAAGCCGGAGACAGAACTTCACTTGCTCGGGATTACGCGCGTCGACTCGATGGACAAGTTCGCTGCTCTGGGAGTCACCAGTTTCGACAGCACCTCAGCCTTCCGGCAAGCATTCATGGATGATCGAAACAACTACCACACTAAAGACCGCGCGTATGTCGCCATCAGGGTGCCTCAGGTCGACGGAAACCCAACGCTCAAACGCGCGATACTCGCTGGATCGGTCAGCCAGAGGGACGCCATGAGCGCAGAACGCGAGGCTCTGACCGCGTTGCGGTCATATGACGGATCGACGGCCACTCGAGTAGGGTGCCTGGATGCGCTCGGGGCGTACGAGTCAGTGTGTCAAACAAAGAAGTCGTACCTGACTGCCTACGAGGAGACGTTGGAAGCAGCGCCTTGGACTCGGTGTCCATGCAATCTCTGCCAGCAGCATGGAGTCGAGATTGCGATCTTTCGCGGCACCGAGCGCAACAAGCGCCGGGGCTTTCACAACATGTCAGTGCTCGCGCAGCAGATGAGTGCGTTGAAGGCCACACGAGGAGATGCTGATGGCTGATCGGTACGAGATTCGGCTTCCCGCGTTGCGGATCCGCCAGGGAGAAGAGTTCATCTACACGTTCGGGGTCGATGGCAAGCGGATCCACGACTTCACGACTGTCAGCAGAGTCCACCGCGATGACATCGACCTGCGCGGATATCAGCGCCCTGAGGTCTTGAGTCATATCCGCGCGATCCGGCGCTATCTTGAAGCAGACGGGGCGATGCTGCCGAACGCGATTGTGCTCGCCTTCGACGACCGCGTTACCTTCGAGCCGATCCGCTCGAAGAGTCCGGTGGACTACGTGGCAGTTGGTCAACTCGTGATCCCGGTTGACGAGTCGCTTCCGGAGGAAGCCAAGCCAGCTTGGCTCGTCGACGGCCAGCAACGAAGCGCGGCGATCAGAGATGCGGATTTGGCCGAGTTTCCGGTTGCTGCCGTCGGTTTCATTGCGCGCGGAGAAGCCGAACAGCGATCACAGTTCATCTTGGTCAACAACACCAAGCCGCTCCCGAAGGGGCTGATCCATGAACTCTTGCCTGACACAAAGGGCCAACTCCCGACGGCGTACGCCCGAAAGCAGTTGCCGGCGCAGGTCCTCGCGAGATTGAACTTCGGCGATCGAGCTGCCGGCGAGCCGTTCGCAGCACGAATCGCAACCCCGACCATGGCGAACGGCTACATCAAGGACAACAGCGTTCTCAAGATGGTCGAAAACAGCCTCTACGACGGTGCCCTCTACCAGTACAGGAATCCCGAGGACGGCACAGGCGACATCGACCAGATAGTGCTGCACCTGAACTACTTCTGGACCATCGTTCAGGTGACTTTTCCGGATGCTTGGGAGCTCCCTCCCACGAAGTCGAGACTCACCCACGGTGCGGGCATCCAGGCCATGGGCTATGTCATGGACGCCCTCACGGATGGCGTTCCGACGCGCAAACTGTCGGGTCTCAAGCTCGAATCGAAGGTTGCGGAACTTCGCGAGCACTGCGCATGGACGTCCGGAACATGGGACTTCGGACCGGACCAAACCCGGCGATGGAATGGCATCCAGAACACGCCCAACGACGTCCGCTTGCTGACGAGCCACCTCCTGCGCGCCGTTAGGTGATGTGGCCCGGCTCCTACCTGACCGCGCTCGGCCACGGCAAACCTCCGGTTGCCGCGGCTGCGCTACTCCCGCCGAGCCGGAGTAGAGGTCCCGCCTTTACTCAGCTCAATCGACAGAAGGCAATGACTGTGTACGGTCACGGATACGACGTCCGGCGGTGTGAATCCGCAGGTCACGGGCGGTTTCGCCAATTGATGACAAACGATGAGTGCATTCTTGTCAGAGTCCGCGGGTTGTGGGTTCGAGTCCCACGGGCCTACCAAACCGCTGGTCAGGCGCGTATCGGTGCACTGGGACCGGACCTCCAGGTCAGCTTTTACTGAGCTAATTGGCTGAGTCCGCCGCAGAGCGCCGGGGTGCCCGGCCACCGGGTTGGTGGTGTGCCTACGGCTTCCGGAGAGTCGACGATCGCTCGCCGTTGTGCGACGCCTCGCATCGTTCTCGGGTTGGCCGATCTTCGGCTCGGCCGGGCGTTTAGCTCCCATCGACTGCCGACGGTGGATGGAGCGCCTTGAGTCGCCTCATACGGGTGAGGTGGAGCTAAGTCGTACGAATCGGCCTAACATGGCGGCTCGGCTCGACATCCGTCGACTCGTGTTCTGATTGCTGCTCTACCGTATTGAGACGCCAGCGGGGGGTCGACCGAACCCCGGCGAGCTGGCTATCCGGTGGATCGCTGGGGGGAACCAGCTATGACCGAAACTCCGATTGGCGTGGGCGACTCCGACGACGATGCCGCGCGAGCGGCCGTTGAGCGGGACCGGGACGAGCTGCGGGAGTTCGTCAAGGAGCTGAACGTCGACGACGTCAAGTCAGGCGACTGGTTCTCGAGGCTTGTCGCCCATGCTTTGAGCTCCTACTCCAACAAGGTCGACTGGCAGTACTTCCAGGAGAAGTACAAGGGTGTGCCCGCGGACGGCATCGTCAAACAACGGATCACGATGGCATCGCGGTACGCCGCGCTCGAAGGCGGGCTCTCCGCCGGGGCATATTCGGCAGCCGTCGCCGCCACCATCGGCAGCGTCGGCGGGGCGTCGCCGCTGACCCTGCCTGTCGCCGCTGTGACGTTCATGGTCGACCTCGCCTACATCACCCAGCTTCAGCTGCGCCTGGCCTATGACATCTCCGTGCTCTATCGGATCCCGCTGGATCTGGACGACCCCGACGACATGTGGAAGCTCATTCGCGTAGCTTTCACGATCAAGGCTGGGGAAGTCGCGCGGGAGGGCGTCACCAAATCTGTCCCGTTCGTCGTTCGCCCGTTGATCAAGCAGTTCTACGCCAAGAACGTCCTTGCCACGGCGAAAGCGCTTCCTGTCGTCGGGAAGTACCTGTTGCAACGAAATGCCATCAAGATCGGCATTCCCCTGGTCGGAATCCCACTCTCCGTCGTGCTGAACCGTTACACGACACTGGTCGCGGGTCTGCACGCGCAAGCCATCTTCCGTAACGAAGCCCGGGTGATCGAGCTGGCCGAGAGGCTGAGTAGCTCGAGCCGGTACCCGCAGCTGATGCTGTGGGTCGCGTGGCTCGTCATCACAGCGGACAAGATCAGCGACGACGAGACGCTGCTGATGAAGCACCTGGTGAGAGTCGTGCGCGATCAGCATCAAGTGGTCGACGAGCAGCTCGCCAACGTCATCGACATCGACCCCGGCGATGTGTGGAAACGTCTGGACGCCGAGTCCGGAGACCTGACCGAGCTCCTCGACGTCGCCGACCGGGTCGCCACCGTAGACGGCGACATCACCGCGCGGGAGAAAGAAGTCATTGCCGACCTTCGTTCTCGCTGTCGTCGAGCTTGAGGCAGCCTTGCGATGTTGTGTGATCCTGGGCGGTCTGCCCCTGGCGCATGAGCTGTCCGGCGAGGTAGTAGTCGACCGCCGCACAACCACCGGGTCAGAAGGCGGTGCCGGCCGGGCCGCGCCGTCGATGGTCGGCGGTGACCAGGCGCCTCCTTCAGCGGCCTGGAACGGGCTCTAGGTCGCGGACCATCGCAGGTACCCCTCGTCCACCTCTGCCAATTGTGGGGAATGCCGCTGGGCCGGCCACACGGCCCCGTTTGCGTAGGCTTGGAGGGCGGGACGTCCTTCGGTGAGCGCACTCGCGACGTCGTCGATCATCTCGCCGACGCTGGCCCACCACGGCGCCGACGCTCCGCCTCCCTCGGCGTACCACTCCCAAACGCACCCGAACTGGTCGCCATCGCGCAAGTCGACGTACAGGAGACCGGCGTCAGCCGCGTCGGCGATCGGCAGGAAGGTATCAAGCCAGTCCGTTGTCGGGCTCCCAGCCGGTTCGCTATCTCCTCGCCGGGGGCCGGAACCGACGATGCGACGCTCGATCTCTTGCAGCATCTGCCTGATCGACAGCATGTCCATCACCGGGACAAGGTTGTAGAGCGTCGGGATGAGCGATCCCCGGACCGCCCGGTGCTCCGTGCCGTTGGCGAGCTCGAGCAGTTCGACCAAGTCAGCCGGGAGCGGACGATTGATCGCGGCCTGGAGGTAGCGGATGTCGACAGCCGTCGCGGGCGGGTTGACGAGCGCAGCCGTAGTCGGGTGGTTGGCGGCAAGCCAGTCAACGATCCGCGACCAGGATCTGGCAACGGTCACCAGAGCGTCCCGGCCAGGTCCTGTGCAACATTCGGGCGACGGACGGACTGCGGGCGAAACATGTGCCGCAGTTGTGCGCTCGCCCTCAGTGCGTTCTGAACCGCAGGCTTGGTACGAGTTGGTGCACTACGCCGACGTCCGGCGCTTCGTGCATGGCGTTCCATGGCTGGCTCATCGTTCGTGGGGGCACTTTCGTTTCAGTACCCGAACCGGCAATTGTCGAAGCTACGGCGAGACGCCTGCCCGGACTGCGCGTCATAATCGTGTGGTGACGCGAACCTCTGTTCCTTCGGTCATCTTTCTTAATGGGGCCTCGTCTTCTGGTAAGACGACTCTGGGGAGAGCGCTGCAGGACTCTTTGGATGGGCCGTATTTGTTGATGGGGTTGGACACGTGCTTTGCGATGGTTCCGGCTCAGTGGGCTGGTGGTTCGATGGGGGTTCATCGGGCGGAGGGGTTCCGGTACGTCGACCTGCCGGACGAGGGCGGCAGGCCTGTGTCTGGGATCTCGTACGGGGCGGTCGGGCTGCGCATGCTCGAGGGGTTTCATCGGGCTGTGCGTGAGTTTGTGCGAGCGGGGAACCCTGTCATCGTCGACGAGGTGATGCTGGGACCCGAGGTGCGGGATCACTGGTTCGCGACTCTCGCGGGGATCGACGTTGTCTCGGTGGGGGTTCGCTGCGATCTCGAGGAACTCGAGCGTCGAGAGGGTGCGCGAAAGGGCCGTGCGGGGCTCGCTCGGTGGTCTGAGGAGCGCGTGCACGAGGGGATGACCTATGACCTCTGGGTGGACACGACCGTCCAAGGCGCGGAAGCGTGCGCACATCAGATCTTGGCAGCCGCACGCTGAGTCCGACCAACCTGCGTGATCCCTACGAGTCCCACGAGCCCGATCAGGCGGGTAATGGCGCCCGCTATTTCAGCTTGATGATGGTTCTGCCTCGGGTGTGCTCTGCGAAAGTGGTTGGGACCGCACTCAGGTCGCCGATGGTTGTGATGAGGGGTGTGAGTTTGCCTTCGCGTAGGCGGGTGGCTAGCTGAGACGTCTGGGTGCGGCTGGGTTCTACTACGAAGAAGATTGCGGTGGCGCCGGGAGGTTGGTTGGTTGGGGGGTCGGCGACTGTTACTAGGGTGCCGCCGGGGCGTAGGAGGGTGGTGGAGCGGTCGCGGATTTCGCCGCCGATTACGTCGAAGACCACGTCGACCTCGCCGGCGTCTTCTAGGCGGTCGTTCTCCAGGTCTAGGAACTCGTGGGTGCCCAGGGTGGTGGCCAGGTCGCGGTCGGCGGCCCGGCCGGTGCCGATGATGTGGGCTCCGGTCTCGCGGGCGAGTTGTACGGCGACTGAGCCGACGGAGCCGCCGGCGCCGTGGATGAGGACGGTTTGGCCTGCTTGTAGGTGAGCGTGGTCGAACAGCGCTTGCCACGCCGTCAGACCGGGCATCACCGCGGCAGCTGCGGTCACGTGGTCGATGTCGGCGGGGAGCGGAGCCAGGTTGCGTGCCTCCACGGCGGCGTACTCGGCGAGCGAACCGTTGCGGGCCCAGTCGGTCAGCCCGAAGACCCGCTGGCCGATCGTGAGACCGGTGGTGCCGTAGCCGAGTTCGACGACTACGCCGGACACTTCGTGGCCGAGGACACTTGGCGTGCGGGCGCGGCCGGCGCGGTCGGTCCAGGTACTGGGCCAGTCCGGCTCGGTGCGGAGGAAGCCGGCGGCGTGGACCTCGACGATGACGTCGTTCTCGGCGGCGCGGGGGTGGGGCAGCTCGGTCAGGGACAGTCCGTAGTCGTCGGCCTCGCGGTCCCGGACAGTGATGGCACGCATGACGATCCTTTGCAGTGGTCGATGATGGTTCAACTCGACCGTAGGCAGCAGCGGCCCACGATCGCTAGGCCATTCGGACCCGGTTTCGATGGGCCATCTGGGCGGGTGATCGGCCCAAGTACTCGGCAGCGGCAGGAGAGCAAGGGGAGCAGAGTCGTGTTCCGGTGGTACGGGGGGCTGCGAGGATGGCGGGGTGGATCGCCGTATCGCGGGAGATGGTGAGCTCGGGAGTGAGCGGGTTCTCGAGGTGTGGGGTGCGGGGGAGCACAATCTTCGTGGTGTGGATGTGGCGTTCGGGCCGGGGCTGACGGCTGTTGTTGGGGTTTCGGGGTCGGGGAAGTCGTCGTTGGCGTTTGATGTGGTTTATGCCGAGGCGCGTCGGCGGTTCGTCGAGTCGTTGGCGCTTGGCGGAAACGCAAAGCGGGTTCCTGCTGCGCAGGTACGGCGTATTGACGGTCTAGGCCCGGCGGTCGCAGTTGCCCAGAACGTCCTCAACCGCAACCCGGCCTCGACTGTGGCCACCTCGGTCGGGCTGCACCCGTTCCTACGGATCCTGTACTCACGGTTTGCCGAGGTCGAATGCCCCCGCTGCCACGTACCGGTACGGGCGCTGCCCGCCGAGGAGCGCCTCACCACCGCGCTCGACCTGCTCGCTAGCAACGACACGCTCGACGTCGATGTCGCGATCGTGCGAGGGCTGGTGGGAAGTCACGCACGTCTGCTCGCAGGTATGCGAGGCCAGTTCACCGTCGACGGCCGTCCGTGGTCGAAAGCACTCCACCTCGACCCGGCGCTGCCTCACGACATCGTCGTACGCGTAGCGACTCTTCGGTCCGACCAGTCGGCTGCCGAGGTTCGGTCGACTCTGGAGCGGGCTGACGCGTTGGGCAGACCCGAGGTCCTGCTCGGCGGTACGCCGGTACTGCGAGCGCCGATCTGCCCGCAATGCGGCGCCTGGGTCCGGCCACTCGCACCGTCAGCGTTTCGCGGTGACAACGACACCTCGTCGCACCGCATCGCCGGCACCACGTTCCAGGAGCTGATCGGTCGATCGGTGACCGAGGTCCTCGAATTCGTTCAGCGGCTCCCACCCGCGTCGCGACGCATCCAAGACGAGTTGCTGCGCAGACTGCGTCCTCTGCAAGAGCTCGGCCTTGGCTACCTCGCCCTCGACAGATCGATGCCGACGCTGTCGCGCGGTGAGGCGCAACGTACGAGGCTCGCAGTCGTACTCTCGGGGCGTCTAGAAGACCTGCTGCACGTGCTCGACGAGCCGACAATCGGCTTGCACCACAGCGATCTCAGCCGCCTGCTAGACGCAATCGTGGCGCTGCCCGGCCCCGTGCTGATGGTCGAACACGACCCGCTGGCCGTCGCGATGGCCGACGACGTCGTGGAGATCGGCCCCGGCGGTGGAGACGGCGGGGGACGGCTGGTGTTTCAAGGCCCGCCGGCAGATCTCTGGAAGGCCAACACGGCGTCGGGCATCAGCTTCTCTACCGGCGTACGTCGGGATCGACCGCGGCGCCCGCTGTCCGACGACCGGATCCGCGTCACCGGGGCGAGCCTGCGCAACCTCCGTAGCGTCGACTGCGAGGTCCCGCTTGGATCGCTGACGGTCATCACCGGGCCGTCAGGTGCAGGCAAGACCACTCTCAGCCACGAAGTACTGCTGGCGTCTTTGCGCGAACGCGAGCCCGTCGGATGCACGACGTTCGACGCACCAGTGATGCGGGCGAGGGCGGTGGATCAGGCGCCCTTGGGCAACAACCCTCGCTCGAATCCGGCGACGTACACCAAGGTGCTCGACCGGATCCGTGACGTCTTCGCGAGCGAGACCGGACGCCCCGCATCGGACTTCACCTTCAACCGGACCGAGGGTGCGTGCCCGGACTGCGAGGGGATGGGATCGGTTGCCATCGGCATGAGTTATCTGGCGCCGATCTGGGTTCCGTGCGAGGCCTGCGACGGCGAGCGGTTCCGGCCCGAGGTGCTCGAAGCGACCTGGGCGGGTCGGTCGATCGCCGAGGTAATGGCGCTGAGCGTTGACGAGGCCAGCACTGTGTTCGTCGATCACCCGCCGGTGATCCGCATCCTGCAATCCTTGCAGGAGGTCGGATTGGGATATCTGAGCCTTGGGCAACCATCTCCGAGCCTTTCCGGTGGCGAGGCCCAACGTGTTCGGCTGGCCCGCGAGGTGGCCAAGGCGCGCAGCGGTGATCTCGTACTGCTCGATGAGCCCACGACAGGTTTGCACCCAGGTGACCTCGACCGGCTGCTCGCAGTACTCGATCGGCTGACAGACAACGGCTGCACGGTGGTCGTCGTCGAGCATCAGCCGGACGTGATCGCCGCCGCCGATTGGCAGATCGACCTAGGCCCGGGCGGTGGCCCTGATGGCGGACGTCTGCAGCACTGCGGGCCGCCGCTTGCCGAGAAGCGGCCCCGCACAAGGCCGCGGGCGAAGCCGCGCACCAACCGGCGATCCAGTGATGCCGTCCGTGTTCGCGGCGCCCGCGCGCACAACCTGCAGGGTGTCGACGTCGACTTCGCCAAGGGCCGGTTCACCGTCGTCACAGGCGTATCGGGTTCCGGCAAGTCGTCGTTGGTCCACGACGTCGTCGAGTCCGAGGCGACCAGGCGGCTGCTGGAGTGCCTGTCGGTGTACGAGCGCCAGTCGGTCCGCGAGGGACCGGAGGCTCCGGTCGACTCGCTGACCGGGTTAGGTCCGACGATCAGCATCGACCCATCGGGCCGGGAGTTCGGCGCACGAGGGCCGGGATTCTACCTCTGGGATGCCGACCGGGTGACCGTTGGTCGGTCCACCGATCTCGACCGCCTGATCGCCGTGATCCTCGCCCGAGCAGGCGTTCGGCCCTGTCTTGCCTGCGGCAACGATGCAGTACGCCGTACTTCGCCGAAGCCGGAAGTAGCGTGGGTCTGCGGCGACTGCGGTACCGGCGCGGTGCCGATCGAGCCGCGACATCTGATGGGGTCGCCGGTGTCGACCTGTCCGCAGTGCCTGGGCCTCGGAGTCGAGCACGAGTTCGACTTCGCCAAACTGATCGTGGACCCGGATGTGCCCGTCTTCGACGGCGTCTTCGGCGGCCCGCTGGCCTGGTTCGGCACGACTCGCGGCGAGGAGCCGCCGATACGGTCGCTGGCTGAGCGCCACGGGTTCGACGTGGACCACACCCCCTGGAAGGCGTTGAGCGACGAGGCTCAACACGCCGTGCTGTACGGCGACGCGCACTGGCGCGGGCTGAACGCGTGGGCCGTCAACGACGTCGGGGGCGAGAACTCGACCGTGTTTCCGTGCCGGGAGTGCGGTGGCCAGCGGCTGCGTACGCCGTACCTGGCGATCCGTTTCGAGGGGCTCGGGAGGGATGAGCTCTTCTCAACCCCGCTGGCCAACCTGGAAGATCTCCTCGCTTCGATGGAAGAGCCCGGCGATCGACAGGCGGCGGAAGCTTGGACCACCGTGCTGCGTCGGCTCGGCTTCCTCCGTGCCATCGGGCTGGGCTACCTCGACCTGAACCGGACCACGTGGACGCTGTCGGCCGGCGAGGCGCAACGCATCAAACTGGCGTCGGTGCTCGGCGATGGACTGGTCGGTATGACGGTGCTGCTCGACGAACCCTCTCGAGGTCTGCATCCGTCGGACGTGACCGCCCTGGCCCGGACGCTGACCGAGTTGCGGGCCGCTGGCAACACCGTCATCGCGGTCGAGCACGACCCGATCGTCATTCGCGCGGCCGACGACGTGATCGAGATCGGCCCCGGTCCCGGGCGATCGGGCGGTCGCGTGGTCAGTCTGGACAGCCCGCAGTCGGTGACGCGGGCGGTTCTGGATGGACGGACTCCGCCGACGTACCGGGACCATCGTCGGGAGCCGACGGGTTGGATGCAGGTCAACGGAGCACGGGAGAACAACCTCGACGGACTCGATGTCCGCGTCCCACTCGGCGTACTCGTCGGCGTCTGCGGGGTGTCCGGGTCGGGCAAGTCCTCGCTCGTCGTCGACACGATCGCGCTGGGTCTGACCCGGCCGAAGACGAACATTCCTGGTAGCGGCGTGGTCCGCGTTCGGCCCGGCGAGTACGACGACCTTTCCGGTGCGCCCGGCCGAACGATCGTGGCTGATCAGTCCCGCGCCGAGATCGCTTCACCGGGGATGTTTCTCGGGCTGATTGGTGCCGTACGCAAGGAGCTTGCCCTTAGTGAGGCAGCCGTCGAGCAGGGCATCACGCTCAAGGATCTGACCTATCGCTGCGACGCTTGCAAGGGCAAAGGCATGTGGCAGCAGGACATGTCGTTCCTGCCGTCCGTGTGCCAGACCTGCGATGCCTGCGGCGGATCCGGGTACCGTCGCGAGATCGCAACCCTGCTCCAGCGGGGCCGGAGTCTCGCCGACATCGAGACCCTCACCATCGCCGAGCTGGTCGACGAGTGGGGTGACCTCGACGCGGTACGCCGGGTTGGCGGGGCCGCCGTCGAACTCGGGCTGGGCTACCTCGTCGTACGCCAGCCGGGGTGGAGCCTCTCGGGTGGCGAAGCGCAGCGGCTCAAGCTGGCCAAGGAGCTCGCTCGCCCGACCAAGGCAGCCGCCCTGTACGTGCTGGACGAACCGACCGTCGGCCTCCAAGCCACCGACGTTGCGGTCCTTGTCCGCGCGCTCGAAACGCTCGTTGCTGCTGGCAACAGTGTGCTCGTCGTCGAGCACGATCCGGCGTTCCTCGCGGCGTGTGATTGGCTCATCGAGCTCGGTCCGGGCGCAGGTCCGAACGGCGGCCGGATCGTCTTCGAGGGTGTGCCGGACGCTCTGGTCGACACCACCACCGCGCCCTATCTTCTTGAGGTGCTGCGATGAACATCGGCACCCTGTTGCTCGGAGATCCGTCGCCCTCGCTGCGGTGGCGGGCCGCCCGCGAATTGGAGGGCGCGACCGACGAGGACTTGGAGGTCATCGCGTGGCGCACCGAGATTGATCGGAGTGCGGAGATCGACGCGCTCGTCGCGCGGCTGGAAGCAGCCGAGCCCTACACTGCGGGCTACCTGCTTTGCCAGCTGGCCTATCTCGGATACCGCGGGCCCGCGGTGGAGGCTGCGGTCGAGAAGATCTTTGATGTCCAACAGGCGGATGGCTCGTGGTCGATCCCGCCTGCCGGCTCCGAAGGTCCTCGGTTCGTCACCATGCAGACCGTCGTACCGCTGCGCGGGATCGCTGCGGCCGGCTTCGCGGCTGATCCACGTGCTGAGCGTGCCTTCGAATGGCTTCTAGGCGTTCGTCTCCAGGACGGGTCCTGGCCGTCCGGCCCTAAAGCCGACCTCGGACAGCCCGGCCGGCCGACGCCGCCGGAGAAGGAGTACCGGCGGTTGGCTCGCGGGCTCGGTTGCCGATCGGCGACGACCGGCGCCGTTGCCTGCTTGGCGATGCATCCCGTACGACGACGGTCTGACGCCGCCCGGATCGGCGTCGACCACCTCCTTGCCCGCGAGACCCGGGACGCGTCGACCCTCGGTTGGGAGGTGTCTCGGCTGGTCGGGCTGGAGCGGGCGATGGGACAGGTCACGTTCTACGTCACCCACGACCTCGCCTTCCTACTCGACCTCGCCTCCCGCTGCGGCGTCTCCTTGCAGGACCGGCGGGTCCACGACCTGGTCGACTATTTGGAGACGCTGCGCGGCCCGTACGGCCTGTGGCAACACCCCACCCATCCACAGCTCGCCGGCTGGCTATCCCTCGACCTCGAGACCAGCCTCCGCCGCCTCAACGACGGCGACTGGATCGGCAACGAGCAGCCCGCCGCATCCACGCCGTACCCTCGCAGCCCGCGCCGGTACTGACCCGGTCTCGGAGGATCGAGCAAGCCAATCGCTGGATGATCCACAGCCGGCAGCACTGCAAGCAATCACATGGCCCAGAACCAGCTCATTCCGACCAAATCGCCAGCCTCACGATCAGCTCAATCCCGCTAAACCGTCCCACCGCCGTTAGCCCGAGGCACTTGGGCGTTGAGGCATGGACCTGGTCGGCTCGATCTGCCACCCTCACCTGAACGCTGTAGGCAACAACGGCACCGGCGCAAGCCGCCATGAGGTCAAGTCCTTCAGCACAATGAATTCGCCGCTGTCGCGACAGCGAGACGTATGGCGTGGAGGTAGCGGTGGGGGTTCTGTCACGGCTGCGCAAGGCCGGCCGAGATATCGGTGCAAACGTTCGCTCCGGTCGGCACATCGAGGCGTATGCCACCCTCGTGCTCGGAGTAGCTCTGATCGTGCTCAGCGTTCTTGACGTAGGAGATGACCGCTGGCTCTTCGCCGGCATCCTGGTTGGCATCAGCTTTCTTGTCTTTCACACGACTCTGACCGACACCCGGGCATCCATCGGCGTCGAGTTGCTGGATCGCGACTCCTTCACTCCGTTCTCCGACTTGCTCCACAACGTCGACGAACTGTGGGTTTACGGGCCAACGGCCAACAGCATCCTGGTCAACGTCGCCGACATTCGCCGCCACATCCTCGAACGGGCCGGCTCGGTCCGCTTCATCGTGCAGGACCCCGATCAGGTGGAAGCAGTTGAGGCGAGCAAGTTGCAGCTTGACGACAACCTGGACTTCCTCAGTTCGCTGCGTATCTCCGTCGGCACCCTCCGACGTCTGCAGGCCGGGTATCCCGAGCGAGTCCGCTACGCACTTCTGCCGATGAACCCCGGATTCAGCTTGCTGGTCGTCAACCCGCGCCGACATGACGGGTATCTCGTACTGGAGATGCAGGGGTTCAAAGACGACAACATCAACGATCGGATGCACATGGTGCTCGATCGCCAAGATGCCAGCCGATGGTTCACCTACTGGACCGATCGGTTCGACGCGATGTGGAGTGCCGCCGCGGAACAGTTCCCTGGCCCAGACTCAGTGAAAGCTGACACGCAGAATGCCTAGCGGCCCGACTGGGTTCATGACAGCCTGGAAAGGTTCGGCAGTTGGACACGCCGGGCCCTGGGTGCAGGGACCTAGGCCGCCCAAGCGATTCAATGGCTCCACGAGGCTGGCCGTCAAAAGAGACGGAGTGTGATGGGTGTGCTTACTTTGAGTTATTTGCCCCAGGGGGGCGCCCGCTCGCTCCGGCCGGCGATGAGCTGGGTGGCTCAGCGCCGAGCCGACGACGACCCGTCATGGCAACAGTAGGGGGATCCGATGACGAAGCCTGCAACATCGGAAAAGGGGAATCGTTCAACCACCTTCATGAGCCCGTCTCGCTTTCGCGAGAGCACCGAGTACATAAAGGGCGTGGATCGCCGCGAGGTGCTCAAGAAGGGCGGAATGCTTGAAGACGCGTTGCGCGAGCGTGAGGAGCAAGCAAAGAAGCCAGATCACAGTTGATTCATCGCGCCGATCTGGATCTATGGATGGTTTAGTTCGGCGATGGCCTCGTCGATTGGCCTCGAGAAATGATCGTCGGCGGCTCTCAACGGTTCGATAATACCTTTCGCAACGGTCCGCAACCGCGGCATGCAGGCACTTAGCTTGGTCTGACTTGCGTCTGAACTTAGCGATCCATCGGAACCGGACCTCGATGAGGCAAGAGTTATCACTCCGACTGGGACTTCTCCCTGCTTCTGCTCGTCGTACCAGATAGGTATGGACAAGAAAGATTTCCAGCGCCCTTTCTGGATCGGTGAGTGTGGCGGTGGCCATCGAGTCGGGTGTCCATTGCGAAACGCCATAACAGAGATGTACTCGTCGTCGGTTGGTATCACAGCCTCCCGCATGGAGTATGGGTCAAGCCACGGGCCCGTGGATGTTGCCCAGAGCTGCATGGTTCGCTTCTCGTTCGGCTTCCACCTGATCCACATTTCGATTTTTAAGGCCTCGCTGCTTGGGGCTCGCAATGTCAATCGTACGATGTCGAGGCCAAGGCGAAGAAGCTCGTGGCACGCGCGTTGGTGACCCTCCATGCCGTCTTTGTTCCGAAGGTCCCACCCGGACCACCACTTGGTCAAACGGGACCCGTACCGCATACTCGCCGCGTGCTCCTTGTACTCATTTGGGTCGGGCAACAGCGCTGCAGTTCGGACTTCTTCAAGGAATTGGGCGGAGTGAATATAGTAGTCATGGTAGATCGGCACGACATCGAGTTGATCGAACCGTTTGGTGGCTAGCCTGCGGTACTCGCGGTCCTTGAGCTCCGGCTTGTCCTGGGTGCAGACCAAGGCGTAGCGCTGAAACCCCAGGGATCTCGTACTGCGCAGGGCATTGACCAGCGGTGAATCCATCATCGACGTTCCCACAAATAGAGCGGACGACCGCCTGAGGAGTTCGCACAGCGCCCGTTCGGTGATGTCTGCTGTCGTGGTGTAGTCGGCTTCACTGACGACCGGATATCGCTCCAACTCGTCCGGATGGGCGGCGATCCGGCCATGCAAATGCACAAGATTCAGGCTTCCAGGCGAGAAGAACTTAGAGTTGACCCGCCGCAACCACCCTGCAGGCGTCGTGGAGTTCTTGTCGGACAACGGGTCCGAGGTCGTCGGATGGTGGATTGGCACCGGTCGCTTTGCCACTGGCTGACGGGCGATGACTTTGTCGTTCTGCCGAATTTCTTCGAGCGCCTCGAAAAGATAGTCGTCGTAGTTAGGTGTAACCAGACAGACGGACCGATCATTGCGATAGCTCACCATCGAGTACGCCAGGTATGCGATGTTCTGTGCCAATCGCCCATCGACCCAACTGCCACGGGAATAGATACGGTAGCGCAACATGTCCACCATGCGGTCGCGGGCATAATTTCCTGTCTGCCCGTACTCGACGCTGTCCTCGAACAGTTGCGCCGCGATCGACGCAGCTTGGAGATTGCCCAACTTGCGAATGATTAGATATCTGAGCTTGTCGTCCCGGACATTAGGCGCAAGTATGGTATCGACCATAGTCGCCCAGCTGAGCGTTGAGCGGTTGATTGTGATGCCCGCGCCGCCGTAAATGCATATGCGCTGCAGTTGGGCAATCTCGACGATCAGATCCCGGATCTCGCGTCGATGGAAGAACGGATCCTCGTCAATAGATGTCAACTCGAGCTCCCTAGGATCGCTTGGGGCCCGAATTGTTTTGGAGTTTCGAGAACCACCAGCCCGTACAGTCGGTATGCCTTATCCGTGCGCATCGGTTTGCTGATACGTCGCCGGGCATACCCACGAACTGCCAGGCATTGCTCGATCGGCAGGCTCCGCGACCGTTGCTCGACCGATCCTGTGGCGTTTGCCGCATCGGCGCCCCCGGCTTTGCGCATCGCATCCATGCATCCCCCATCAAGGTCCCCACCCTGAGTTACGGAGGGTACGCGCCTGTTACCTGTTTGACCACTGTTCGTTAGCTCCAGTTTCCAAGGCGTGAGTGGCGGTCAGATCCAGGTGAAGGAGTCGCGATCACCAGCACTCTGCGAGGAACGCTCGCCACGGGCTCGATTCGCCCCGACGGCGCACCGAACTCGAATTCCCGAAGCCCCGTCGCTATGTGGCCCGCGCTAACTCGGGGGTAGTCCTTGACCGACCACCGCCGCGAAGCTCAGTGGTTTCGAGGTTCACAGCCCAAGCCGCAGAATCCGTGGTTGTCGCTTCGAGTCCCCAAACCCCCAGGTCAAGGCAGACGTGCCTGCGATGACCGTTATTGAGCTCACGCTGCCCTACCTTTTCGTCGCGTGGCCCTTTCCGTCGGGCCGGCGCTGAGCACTTCGCCCATCGCCTAATGACCTGCGGGTTCGTCCCGCTCAACAGAAGCGACGGTTCCTGTGATCCGCGAGCAGGTCATCGACACAGTCCGTCGGCTGATCTGCGACAGGCCAGATATCCGGCGACCAACTGTGAGATGCCGAACGGACGGATCTGCCGACAGGTGCGCGGATGTGGAGGGGCTGCTGAATCTTCTGGTGGAGGTGTCGGATCTGGGGGTTGGCGTTCGTTGGGCAAGTGGATGGCGGCCGGCGGATAGGGAGTCAGGCATGATTCGTTCGATGAATACGTCGTACTTAGGTCGGGAGGGTTTGTGAAGCTGCTGCTTACGTCCGGGGGCGTTACGAACGGGAGTATCCGCGCGGCGCTGGTTGAGATGTTGGGGAAGACGATCTCCGAGTGTCGGGCGCTCTGCATCCCCACGGCGCAGTGGGGTCACCCGATGTTGGGGCCTGCGACGGTGCGGAAGTTCATCACCGGCGAGCCTCCGTGGCACCTGTCCAGCATGGGCTGGAAGTCCGTCGGCGTTCTGGAGCTCACCGCGCTGCCCAGTATCGGCGAGGAGCGGTGGGTGCCGTGGGTCCGCGAGGCGGACGTGCTGCTGGTGGACGGAGGCGAAGCGACGTACCTGAACCACTGGATGCGCGAGTCGGGGCTGGCGGACCTCATGCCGTCGCTGCCCGAGACGGTCTGGTTGGGGATGAGCGCCGGCAGCATGGTGATGACACCGCGGACCGGTGACGACTTCGTCCACTGGCCTTCCGCGCCGGACGACCGCATGCTCGGCGTCGTCGACTTCTCGATCTTCCCGCACCTGGACCACGAGGACATGCCGGAGAACACCTTGGGCGACGCGGAGAACTGGGCCGCCGACATCGGAGTTCCGTCGTACGCCATCGACGACCAAACCGCCATCAAGGTCACCGACGGCACCATCGAAGTCATCTCCGAAGGCCACTGGAAGGCCTTCCCCGCCTAACCGCCGTTTGCGACCGTACGGCGATGTCATCATGAGCGGATGTGGCGTGCGGGGACTTTCGGGATGGGCCCTGGTATGACTCATGGTCAGCGCGACAGCGGGTGCTGAAGCGATGAGGCCGCCGAGCGCATTGTCCGCGGCGCGGGTGGGCGGGGCGTGGTGGACTGACTGCAGTTTCGTCGGTTGCTGGCGGGGTTGAGTGGATGGGGGACGTGTCATGCAGGAGGGGGCGTCGGACGGGCGGACGAGGGTTGTGGCGACGCCGGACGGGCGGCGGCTGGGGGTTTGTGTTTGGGGGGATCCGGGTGGGGCGCCGGTGTTCTGGTTGCATGGGACTCCGGGGAGTCGGTTGCTGCGCGAGCCGGGTGCCAGCTATGCGGACAACCACCTCCGGGTGTTCACCTATGACCGGCCTGGGTACGGGCTGTCTACGCGGGTTCGGGGTCGGCGGGTCGTGGATGTGGCGTTCGACGTTCGTACGATCGCGGATGCGTTCGGGCTCGAACAGTTCGGGGTTGCTGGTGTCTCGGGTGGGGCCTCCGCGACGCTGGCCGCGGCGGCACTGCTGCCGGATCGCGTGAGCCGCTGCGCGATCGTTGTCGGACCGGCGCCCGTTTCCGCCGAAGGGCTCGATTTCTATGGCGGTATGGATGAGGAGAGCCGCGCCGGTTGGCGCCATGCGATACAGGGTGAGGTGTCGCTGGAGACCGACTGGCAGGCGATGAAGGACTGGCTCGATGACGGCATGCCGGGGCTGGAGGTTTCGGCCGGCGACCGGGTGATGTTGGCGGAAGCTTTCGGCGAGTCCACCCGTCAGGGTTCAGCCGGGTACGTCGATGACTTCCTGTCTCTCGCCGGCGACTGGGGGCTTTCTCTTGCGGCTGTCCAGGTCCCCACCCGAATCATGGTGGCGCGCGACGATACGTCGGTACCGGTCGCGCACGGGGAGTGGTTTGCGCGGCATCTACCGCGGTCCGAGTTGGTGTACGTCGATGGCGGTCACTTCGGCCCCCGCGATGAGGCCGAAGAGCAGCTGATGACCTGGGTCGGACACGGCAAGACCTCAATCTGAGAGTGACGTGCGGCGTGTTGCCGCTAGCAACAAATGACACGGCGGACGAATTGTCGGTGGCCGTGGGCATACTGGCGGCGTCCTGTTGCCGGCGGTGAGGAGAGACAGATGGGTGTGGCGTTTCAGTTGGTGGTTGACTGCGCTGATTCTGATGTGCTGGCGCGGTTTTGGGCTGCTGCGCTGCGGTATGACGTTGCGCCGGCGCCGGCTGGGTTCGATAGCTGGAACGACTTTTATCGTCGGTTGGGGGTGGCTGAGGAGGACCTGGTTGACGGGGTAGACAGGATCAGTGACCCCGAGGGGCGCGGGCCGGATGTCTGGTTCCATGTCGTGTCGGAGGACAAGGTGGTGAAGAACCGGCTGCATCTGGATATCCATGCCAGTGGGGAGTGGTCGGATCCGTTTGAGGATCGGGTTCGGCGGGTTGACGCGGAGGCGGCGAGGCTGGCGGAGTTGGGCGCCACCATTACCGGGCCGTTCGAGGAAGGGCTGGATCACTACGCGGTGGGGATGAAGGACCCGGAAGGGAACGAGTTCGACATCAACTGACTGTGAGTGCCGGGGGCTGCGGTCAGTTTGGCCAGGTGGGGTTGCGGCCTAGGTAGGCGACGATCTGGTCGAGGGGGTTGTCGCCGGACCAGGGGATGTCCGCAGCGAAGGCGGTGCCTGGTGCGCGGCGGACGTCGCCGGTGGGGACTACCTGGGCTACTGAGTGGGCGGCCTCGAGGGTGGCGGGGGTGAAGGTAATCGGCTTGCCGAGGGACTTTGCGACGTCCCAGCTGTGGACGATGTAGTCGATGAAGTGGAAGCTGATGGCCTGGGCGCCGGGGAAGGCGGCGTTCGGGCCGAACTCGTGGAGTGCGAAAGTGCGGTCCGTGACACCGGGCTCGGCGAATGCTTCCAGGACGTGCTCGGCGGATTCGGTGTACGCCTTGACCGGGTTGTCGCCTAGGTCGAGGAGCTTCCAGATCGCGGGGTCGGACTCGCCGCGGGAGGCGGCGGCGAAGCCGTAGTGCTGGGTGGCCATGTGGGCGAGCAGACCGTACAGGGTCCAGGCCCGGCACGGGGTCGGCTTGGACAGGTCGGCGTCGGTGGCGGTGGAAACCAGCTCGATGCTGGTCCGGACGGCTTCGGCATCTAGTACGACGTAGTCTACGATAGGCATGTGCATATCGTAGGCGCTCGCATATAATTGCGCCAGTGCTACCTTTTCAGTTATGGCAACCGAGCGTCCCGATCTGGCGGCGATGCTGTATCCGCTGGTGCGGAAGCTGATCGCGATCGAAATGCCGGTGCTCGCCACGCACAACGTCTCGATGTGGGGCTACTCGGTGCTCACCGCCCTCGACGACACCCCGGTCCGTACTCAAGCTGCGCTCGCTGAGGCGATCGGGGCGGACAAGTCCCGCATCATCGGCACGCTCGACGAGCTTCAGCAGGCCGGCCTGATCGAGCGCACGCCCGACCCCGACGACCGGCGTGTGCGGCTGCTCTCGATCACCACCGAAGGCCGGCGGGTACGCCGTGCGGTCCGGAGGGGCATCCAGGCCCAGGAGCAGCAGGTCCTCGAATCACTCCCCTTGGTCGACCGCAAGACGTTCATCCGCATCCTGCAACAGCTGCACGCCTCACGCTGAGGGCGGAGGCCGTTCCCTCGCGCGGGTGATCCGGACTCGGTCGCGCCGCAACAGACTGGCCGCATGAGACGAGCGGTGCTGGTGTGGGCGGCGGCGTACGGCGGTGTGCGGATCTGGCTCGCGACGGGCCACGCGCCTGCCTGGAAGCTGCCTGGTAGTGATCTCTTCATCCCGAACTGGGTCGCAGCAGTCGGCTGTCTCGTCACGGCCCTGGCCGTGATCACGATTCGGCCGAGGTTGCTGTGGGTGCTCGCCGCCGGCTGGGCCGCCGCGGCGGGCTTCATCCTGCTCGACGTCGTCGCCGCCATCCTTCCGGGTCTCGGCATCCCGTTCGATCCGCTCGGAATGCTCAGCCGTCTCGGTGCTATCGCCGGCGCCGTACTGATCGGCTTGCTCGCCAGAGCTCATCAATCTCGCGCCACACCCTGGCCGCATTGGATCTCGACGGCGGGCGCATGTCTGGCGGTCGTCGGCTGCCTGACCAGGCTGGGTGCTCAGGCCGTGGTCGGATTCGGGCAGACGCCGTTCGGCGGCAATCAGTCGGTGATGCTCTTCGAGGGCGGCTTCCTGCTGGTCGGCACCGTCCTGCCCTTCTTGCTGGTCCACCCGATCGGGCGGCGGTTCCCGCGCTGGATGCTGCTGCTTCCGGGGTTCGTGATCGGCGCCGGCATGTCGGCGTACTTCGATGTCGGTCTGATTCAGATGATCGTCGCGGTGGCGCAGGGCGAACCGATCTTCGATGACATCGACCTGCCGGACAGCTTCTTCTGGGTCGCGGTCCCGGCGTACGCCGTCTGGGGAGCCGGTCTGCTGGCCGCGACCCGCGGGTACCAATTCGCGACCCGGAAGGCAACCGATTCGGAGTGTGATCTTCAAATCACGCAGCGTTGAACCAAGTAGAGCTCTCAATCGTTTGAACCATGCACATGACCAAACCCACCGCAAGGAGTGAGGCCCTGTGCAGGTGTTCGAGCGTTTTCAAAAAACTGAGCGTTTTCAAAGAGAAGGGATCGGCGTCTTCCGGATCGTCGTAGGGTTCCTGTTCGCCACCCACGGCGCGGCCGCGCTGTTCGGCGTACTCGGGACCGAGCAGGCCGGCCTGTTCGTCTGGCCGTCCTGGTGGGCGTCGCTGATCCAGGCGGTCGGCGGCGCGCTGGTGATGATCGGCCTCGGCACCCGGTACGCCGCGTTGCTGTGCTCGGGCTCGATGGCGTTCGCGTATTTCACCGTGCACCAGTCAGGTGCTTTGCTGCCCGTGCAGAATGGTGGCGAGAAAGCGGCGCTGTTCTGCTTCGCCTTCCTGCTGATCGCTGTCCTGGGCAACGGCGCCTGGTCGGTAGAACAGGCAGCGCGAACCGCACCACAGCAGGCGACCGCAGCAGCCGAGTAAGCGATGTCCGACAGAGCAGGAGCGCCGATGGCCGATGACCGGGCGGCCCTGCTGCGGGAGCTGCACGACGTGCACGCCCCTGCGCTGTGGCGGTTCGTCGTCCGGCTGACCGGCGACGACCGGCTGGCCGAGGACGTCGTACAGGAGACTCTGCTGCGGGCGTGGCGCCGGCCGCAGATCCTGTCCGAGGACGAGGCGGGAGCCCGGGCCTGGCTGTTCACGGTGGCGCGCAACCTGGTCATCGACGACCGGCGCAGCGCCCGGGTCAGCCGGGAGGTCGCCAGCGACGACCTCCCGGAGAACCCGAGTGCCGACCACGCGAACGCCGTACTGGACGCGTGGCTGGTGGCGGAATCGCTGGCACAGTTGTCGGAGGACCATCGGCAGGTGATCGTTCGTGCGTACTACGGACGCCGGACGGTCACCGACATCGCCGAGGAGCTGGACATCCCGTCGGGCACCGTGAAGTCACGCCTGCACTACGGACTACGCGCGCTCAAACTCGCGCTGCAGGAGAAGGGAGTGACCAGTCAGTGAGCGACTCGTACCGGGACTGGGATGCGGCGTACCTGCTCGGCGCGTTGTCGGCTAAAGAGCGGCGCGCGTACGAGGAGCACCTGCAGACCTGTGCCGAGTGCTCGGCGCAGGTGTCGTCCCTGGCCGGAGTGCCCGGGGCGCTGGCCGCGCTGCCTGCCGAGCGGGCGCTGGCCACCATCACCGCCGAACCGCCGAACCTGCTGCCCAGTCTGGTCCGCAGCGTCCAGCGCGACCGCCGCAAGCAGCGCGTCCGGCTCGGTGCGCTGATGACTGGTGTCGCGGTCGCTGCCGCCGCGGTCGGCGCGGTGATCGCGATCCCGCTGGCCCACGACGATCCGAAGGGCGATTACGTCGTACTCGCGCAGACCGTGTCGAGCAAGCTGTCCGCGGATGCCCGGCTGGTGCCGGAGCGCTGGGGTACGACGATCGAGATCAGCTGCCGGTACGACGAACTCGCGACGGCGAAGGAACGGGCCCGAGGCTACGAGTTGTATGTCACAGACTCCTCGGGCAAGGCCCAGCTGATCGCGAGCTGGACGTCCTCACCCGGTACGACGGTGAAGCCGGCGGCCACCACGAAGCTCCAGCGCAGCGAAATCCGTGCCCTGGACATCCGTAGCTCGGAAACCGGACGGGTTCTGCTCGCGGTTCACTTCTGAACACGAATGATCACCGCCCGCTGGGGCACTTGGGTGTCACGACCGGCGGTCACTCGAGAGGCCGCCGCTCCAGGCCCCGGTGTTCAGGGACGTGCACCGGGGCCGTTCAATGCCCCGGTGCTGTGACCTGAATGGAAGAAATTCCCGGGGATTCTGTAACACTCGGCCGTGAGCAGCGATACACCCTGTGTAACGCCACTGAGGATCCCGTCCCAGGTCGTCCGCCCGAAGGGCCTGGGGCGGGTTCCTCTCGTTCGAGGCGCCACGGCAGCGTTACATGCGAAGGCCCCCGGTGATCACACACCCGGGGGCCTTCGCACGCGTTCCCTCCCTAGGACGCTGCTCTGTTGGTCGGGCCGTCCGACTCGGGTAGGGCGATCCGGTCCGCCGGTAGGCGTTCCGTCCGCTCGTTACCGTCGTCGCCCTCGTACTGCACCAGAGCGGTCCATCCCGTCTCCTCGTGGTCGCGGCCGATCAGCCAGCCGCGACGCCAGTGACCGTCCGCGAGGATGACCACATGGCTGGGCAGAGGGAGACGGGACACCAGCTCGGTGCCGGGCTCGAACTCAGTCATGGCCGAAGGCTAGGTGCTATTGGCGCTGAGCGCCTCCTGAAAGCGTGTTCCCTCACACACTTCTCAGACTCCGGACGAGAGTCCAAACGCTTGTACGGCGCCGTTCACCTTGAGCGCACGTCCGCCTGATATATGCGTCACCCATCCGTGGTGCAACGCGTGTGAACATAACGCCGCACCGACAGCGCCGGCGATATGCGGCCGGCGTTCGGTCACGTCCAGACAGGAGCGTACGGCCGGTCGACCTCGCCGTACCTCGACCTGCACGCCGAGATCTTCCAACCAGGCTTGGCCTTCCGGCGTCAACGCGATCCCGTCCGACCAGTCGATCAGGCCACGCTCGGTCATCGCATCCGCCAGAGCGACGCCCAATCTCCCGGCCAGGTGGTCGTAGCACGTCCGCGCCCGGGCGAACGCGTCCCGCTTGCTCACCGCGGACAAACTGTTCGCAACCTCGGTACGCCGTGGTGCCAGCGCCGCAAGCCCTTCGATCAGCTCGGCCGTCTCCGGTCCGGCAAGCTTCATGTACCGATGCCGCCCCTGCCGTACCTCGGTCAGCAGCCCGCCCGCGACCAGCAGGTTGAGGTGCTCGCTGATCGTCGGCCGCGACACCTTCGCCAACTTGGCCAGCTCGGTCGCCGTCCAGGCCCGCCCGTCGAGCAACGCCAGACAAACTGTCGCCCGGGTCCCGTCGGCGAGCATCCGCGCCCAGCCCGCCAGTTCCTCACCCTCGGCACTCATACCCCCATCATGCCGCCCGGACAGTTAGGCCCCGACCGAAGTAACCCGCACCTAGCGTCGAACCACATGACCCACGTGACCATCGAACCGTCCATCCTGTACGTCGGTACGCCGGTAGCCCTCCTGAGCACCACCAACCCGGACGGCACCGTCAACCTGGCGCCCATGTCGTCCGCCTGGGCCCTCGGCGATGTCGTGGTCCTCGGAGTGGGCCTGCCCGGTCAGACCGCAGCCAACCTGCGCGCTGGATCCGACGTAGTCATCAACTACCCGTCGCCGAAACAGTGGGAGGCGGTCGAGCGGATCGCCGGTCTGACCGGGCGCTGGCCGGTGCCGGAGTCCAAACAGGAGCGTTTCCGCTACGAGCGCGAGAAGTTCGCCGCCGCGGGCCTGACCCCGGTCGCGTCCGAGCTGGTCGCCCCACCTCGGGTCGAGGAGTGCCCGCTCCAGTTCGAGGCCGCCGTCGCGCACTGCTCGATTGATGCCGAGGGCAACTTCCTGATCGCCCAGGCCCGGGTACTGCGAGTGCACGCCGACGAGCAGATCGTCGTACCGGGAACGTCGTACGTCCATCCCGGCAACTGGTCCCCACTGCTCTACAACTTCCGCCACTACTTCGGTCTGGGCGCCGAGCTGGGTGAATCCTTCCGAACCGAAACTCCCAAAACGGCCCGTTCAACAGCCCAACCCTTCGCCGAGCACCACTAGCCTCCGGCCTGAACACCTCCCGCCCGGCCCGCGGTTCGCCGAGTCGTGGCATTCGGCTGCTGAAAGGCGGTTTTGGCGACCTCAATCCACGACTCGCGCATAGGGGCACGAGCCGATCACCACGACTCGGCGCGTCGACGGCGTTGTAGACGAGCCGGTGGCGGTCGAGTTCTGAGGCGAGTGGGTTGGGGAGGATCTCCAACCCGATCCGGGCAGAAACCCTCCCCAACCCCCGATCACCATCCGAGCCCGCATCCGTTCAGCCGACCAGCGCTTCGCGGAGCACCGCTAGCACGCAGGCAGGACGTCTCAGGGGTCAACCCCGCAGGTTGCCGGTTGCGTGGCTGGATTCTGCCTCCGCAACCGACCATCCGCGGGGTTGACCCCTGACCCGAACCCCTGATCAGCTCCCGCCGTCCCGGCGAGTCGTGGGATTCGGCTGCTGAAACGCGGTTTTGGCGACGTTGATTCAGGACTCGTGGTTTCGGGGGCGAGCCGATCGCCACGACTCGGCGCGTCGCGGCGTTGTGTCAGCTAGACGTGCCGCAGACGATCGACTTCTTCGTCGTTGAGGACGACGTCGAGGGACGCGAGTACGTCGGGGAGGTCCGTCGGCGGGACGTGACGTTCGGCTGTGCGGCCGTCGGCGTACTCGGTGGTCAGGGTGTCGCCGACCAAACGTCGTACGACGCCGTCGGCAACGCGCATCACGACCGGGCGACCGGTGAACGGCGACTTCGGGTGGGTTGAGACGTAGTGGTGGTAGACCTCGTAGTCGATCGGCCGGACCGGCTCGTCGTTCGACGCGTGCTGCGGGACCCAACCGTCCGTCGTCTGCTTCGACAGCGTCCACAGGTCGCCTTCGAGCGTGAGCCGATGGTCCCAGCCGGCCTGGTCGACCACGACCCCGTCCTTCAACGGAGTCGGATAGAGCTGACCGGCCCCGAACCCGACGTCGGCCAGGAACTCCTGCCCGTCAACGCCGACCTTTAGCAGCGCGTGCGTACGTGGCCCGGCCTTGTGCGGCTGGACCCGGGCAACTCGCCGTACGACGTCGTACCCGAGCTGCTCGAGCGCCGCCCCGAACAGCAGCGCGTGCTCATAGCAATAGCCCCCGCGCTGCCGCCCGACCAGCTTCGTCTGGATCGCATCGAGGGCGATCCCCGGATGCGTCCCGAGGATCACGTCGATGTTCTCGAACGGAATCGCCAGCACGTGCGCCCGATGCAAACGATGCAACGCATCAGCCGACGGCGCCACCCGCTCCTGCCCGATCCGGGCGAGATAGGCGTCCAGGTCGAGGCTCTCGATGTTCCACATGCCCGCTACCTCAACACTTCAACATCACTTGAGGTCAAGCTCGGTGAAGAGGGTCAGTTGGATGCCGCCGGGGGTTTCGAGGCGGGCGTTGAGCGAGTTCCATGGTGTCCGGGTCGGCTGCGCGATCACCGTGGCGCCGGCGTCGACCAGTTGCCGTGTGGTGGCGGCGGAGTCCTCGACCTCGAGTGCGACGCGGTACTTCCCGGCCACCCGTCGGCCGACCTCGACCTCGTCGATGAACTCCGCCTGCCCCGGGTCGGCGATCTCGAGCGTGGCGCGTTCCACCTCCAGGATCGTCACCCGCCCGTTCTCCGAGGAGTACGACGCGCGCTCGGGCAGCCCGAGTACGTCGCGGTAGAACACCACCGCCTCGTCGTAGTCCTCCGCCGTCACGACCAACCGCAGCTCTTTGACCGTCATCCGCCCAGTATCAGGTCTACAGCCGAGACACCTGGTAGTGGGAGATCAGCCAACCGTCATCGGTCCGCCGAAGGATGATGCTGAGGTTGACCGTCACCGTCGCCCGGTCGGTGAAGGTGAAGTCGACGGTGAAGTACCCGAGGACCGCATCCTCTGCCAGGCGGCGGGTTTCGAGCAGTTGGTACTTCGGGGACATGCCCACGGGCTGCGAGTCGTAGTACTCCGCGATCGCGGTCCGGCCCACGCCGTACGGATGCAGACCTTGGAAGATCGCGTCCTCGGTGAAGAGAGTCGCGGCGCGCTCCGAATCGTGGTCGTCGATAGCGGACTTCCACTGGGTCAAGACGTCGTCCAAGATCATCAGTGACCTGCCTGCTGTCCGCCGTCGACGTGCAGGACCTCGCCGGTGACGAACTTCGCGCTCTCCAGGTAGGTGACCGCGTCGACGATCTCCTCGATCTCGCCCATCCGGCCGATCGGATACAGCGCCGCCAGGAACTCGAGCGTCTCCTCCGGATGCATCGGCGTACGGATGACACCTGGCGCGACCGCGTTGAACCTGATCCCACTCGCGGCGTACTCCGTGGCCAGTGACCTGGTGACTGCGTTCAGTCCGCCCTTGGTCAGCGAGGCGAGCGCCGACGGGACCGTGCTGTAGGCGTGCGTGGCGAAGCTGGTGGTGATGTTGACGACGTGGCCGCCGTCCTCGTTCTCCAGCATCGCCGTGACCGCGCTCCGGGTGGTGTCGAAGAAGCCGCGCAGGTTCACGCCGGCGATCCGGTCGTAGTCCTCGTCGGTGTACTCCGTGAACGGCTTGGCCAGGAAGATGCCGGCGTTGTTGACCAGGCTGTCGATCCGGCCGAACGCGTCGAGGCCCTGCGCGATCACCCGGGCGCCGACGCCCGGCTCGGCGATGTCGCCGGCGACGGCCAGCACGGACGGGTCGTCGGAGGGCGTGATGCTGCGCGAGTTCGCGACGACGGCGTAGCCGAGCTTGCGGTACGCCGTGACGAGGCCGGCGCCGATGCCCTGGGAGGCCCCGGTGATCACGGCGACTTTGCGGTGGTTCATGGTTCTCACTTTCTGGAAGGTGATGTACTTCGATCGTTGTCGAACCACCTGAGGTTTTCCACGACCGGCTTGCTCCCAGCTCGGAGGCTCGGCCTACTAGGCTGCGGACGTGGAGCTGCGGCAGTTGCGGTACTTCGTGGCGGTCGCCGAGGAACTGAACTTCGGTCGGGCCGCGACCCGGCTGCGGATCGCCGGGCCGTCGTTGTCGCAGCAGATCAAGTCGCTCGAGCGGGATCTCGGCGTACGGCTGTTCGAGCGAGACCGTCGTACCGTGGCGCTGACGGCGTACGGGGAGACGCTGCTGCCGCAGACGCGGGCGTTGCTCGAGCAGGCCGACGCGTTGCGGCGTACCGCGCGAGGCTTCGCGGCGAGCGAGCCGGTCCGGTTGGGGTATGTCAGCTGGCGGCCGTCGGATCTGGCTGAGCGGGTGTCCGGGGTTGCGCAGTTGCTGGTCGACACCTGGGTGATGCCGTCGCACACGCAAGCCGCGCGGGTGGCCGACGGCAGCATCGACCTGGCCATCTGTTGGGTGCGCGCGACCGACTTGGCCGAGCAGTCGCTGGCCGGACAGTTGCTGGGCGCGGATCGGTTGTTCGCGGTGTCGAGCGGTGACGAGTCGGCGGTGCGGGCGCGGGACACGGTCGTGCTGGTTGACGCGGACACCGAAGCGTGGGCCTCGTGGAACATCTACGCGGTCGAGTTCGCCCGCGCGACCGGAGCCACGGTCGAGCGGATCGAGGATCACGGCATCACCGGACCGGCGTACTTCGATCACGTACGACGGTTGGGCCGGCCGGTCGTGACCTCGCCGAAACGGGACACGACTCCGTTGCCCCGCGGCTTCGTCCGACGGGCGGTGATCGACCCGGTTCCGGTGTGGACGTGGGCGTTGGTGTCACGGCAGGGCGAGGCGCGTCCCGCCGTACTCGCGGCTGTCGAGGCTCTGACTCGGGACGTGAAGCTCGACTTGGAACCCGGGGTCTGTTGGCTTCCGGCAGACGACCCGTTCCGTAGTTACCAGGCCTGAGTCAGTGCGCTGCCGCCGGGTGCTGGGGTGAGGCGGTAGCCGGTGTTGGCCGAGAACTCCGCGGACAGGCCGAAGCGGTCGCCGCGGACGAGCGTGTGCCGCCACTCGACCGGCCGGTTCTGGGACATCCCCTGCCGGTTGATCGAGAACGCGGCGGCCTCGGGCGGGCAGTGCAGGAGGGTGCGTTCGGCCGGGGTCGGGTTGACTGCGCGGATGTCCTCGCGGCCGTGGTCAAGGGTGATGCCGGTGCGGACGGACAGCTCGTTGTAGAGGCTGGTGTGGGTGAAGTCGGCGTCGAGGAGCGGTTCGGCCAGCGTGGCGGGCAGCCAGACCCGGTCGAGGGCGAGCGGCTCATCACCGGCGTACCGCAGGCGCTCGAGGTAGAGGAGCGGGATCGATCCCTCGAGCTCGAGGCGGGCGGCGATCACGCCGTCGGCGCGGACGTCGAGCGCGCGTACGACGCTGCGCTGGGGGAGACCGGATTCCTCGACCGAGGAGAACAGACTGTAGAGCGCACCCATCGGCTGTCGGATCTCCGGCGCTGCCGCGACTCGTGGCTGGCGACCGCGCTCGGCGACGATCAGCCCGTCGGTCCGCAGTTGCCCGAGTGCCTGGCGAACGGTATGCCGGCTGACGGAGTACTCCTCGACCAGCGCGAGCTCACCCGGAAAGGCGTCGTCGAACTCGCCGGACCGCAATCGCCGGACCAGATCCCCCTGCAACTGCTTCCACAGCGGTTCCCCAGCAGCACGGTCCAGCCTGGCCACACTCATCCGTTCCTTCCGGGTTGCCAAATGTCCGGTCATCTCCTACCGTAAATGTGCGTACATTTCCGCAGGAAGGATCCGGTCCAGTGGTGCACATTGAGGTTAGGCCACCCGTGGCCCCTACCGCGCCGACTCCCGCTGGACCATCCGGTCGCCTCCTGTCACGGCTGCCCGGCCTCGGCATCGTCTTGGCGCTGACCGCCATCGCGGTCCCGCTCGGCCGCCTCGTTCCCGTGGTCGGCGGGCCGGTTTTCGGGATTGTGCTGGGAGTGCTCGGCGGTGTGCTCATCCCGGCGTTCCGCAGCGAGACGTGCCGCCCCGGCTACGACTTCGCCTCGAAGACGCTGCTTCAGCTGTCGATCGTCGTACTCGGAACTGGCCTGTCTCTCCAACAGGTCGCGCGGGTCGGCATCTCGTCGTTGCCTGTGATGCTCGGCACCCTCGCGCTCGCCCTTGGTGGAGCCTGGTTCTTCGGGCGGCTTCTCGGCGTACGCGGAGATACTCAAATCCTCATCGGCGTGGGTACGGCGATCTGCGGCGGATCCGCGATCGCGGCCGCAACGGCCGCCATCGGCGCCAAGCGTTCGTCGACGGCCTACGCGCTCGCGACGATCTTCACCTTCAACATCGTCGCCGTACTGACGTTCCCGCCGATCGGCCACCTGCTCGGGATGAGCTCGGAAGCCTTCGGCCTCTGGGCGGGTACGGCGGTCAATGACACCTCGTCCGTCGTCGCGGCCGGCTACGCCTACAGCCAGGCCGCCGGCGACCAGGCGATCGTGGTGAAGCTGACCCGCTCGCTGACCTTGATCCCGATTGTGCTGACGCTGGTCGCGCTGAAGATCCGGCGTGAGAACCGCGCCGCTCGCGCACTCGACGCCGCGTCGGAGGGTTCGTACGAGGGCGCGACGGCGTCGATTCGCCGGCCGTTACCGTGGCGCAAGCTCGTCCCGCTGTTCCTGATTGGCTTCATCGCGACCGCGGGCCTCCGCAGCGCCGGCGTCGTACCGGAAGCCTGGCTGCCGACCCTCAGCCTGATCAGCAGCATCCTCATCACCGCGGCGCTCGCCGCGATCGGCCTCTCGCTCCGCCCGCGCGAGCTGCGCGACGCAGGACCCAGGCCGCTCCTCCTCGGAGCAATCCTCTGGGTCCTGGTCGCGGTCGGCTCGCTCGTACTTCAGTCTTTCTCGTAAGCGGCCTTGCGGTCCTGGATCGCCTTGATCCGCGGTACGTCTAGCTTGTTGCTGCGGTCGAAGTTGTAGACGCCGTTCTCTTCCTGGAAGACGTCGGTCAGCTGCGTGTAGCAGTAGCCGAACATCAGTTCGTTGTCGAGCAGCGCGTCGACCAGACCGGCGAAGCGGGTGTAGAACTCCTCCTCGTTCGCGACCCGCTGGCCGTAACCCCAGGAGTCCGCGGAGTTCCCACTCTTTCCGGCGGCCGCCTTCTCCTCGTTCCACCAGATGCCGCCGAACTCACTGCAGAAGTACGGCTGACCGTCGTACGCGAGGGAGATCGGCTTGCCCTCGGGCCCGCCGGTGTTCCCGTACGGCTTGTCGTTCACCAGGTCCGCCATCTGCTTGGCGAACTCGGCCGGGTCCTGCTCGTAGTTGTGCGAGTCCCAGACGTCGGTCTCCGGCACGCGGTGGCTGTAGCCGGACGCGTCCAGCACCGGACGGCTCGTGTCCGCGGCCTTCGTAGCAAGGAACATCGCGCGGGTGACGTCGTCGAGCTGGGTGATGCGGTCGTGCAGGAGCTGGTGCGTCTCGTTCAGCGGGCACCAGCCGACGATGCTCGGGTGGCTGTAGTCCCGCTCGACCGCCTCCAGCCACTGGCCGACGTACGACGCCGTTGGTTGCTGGTTGTCGTCGCCGGTGTGACCGACCCCGGAACCCCAGTCGCCGAACTCGCCCCAGACCAGGTAGCCCAACCGGTCCGCGTGGTACAGGAACCGCTCCTCGAACACCTTCTGGTGCAGCCGTGCACCGTTGAATCCGGCCGCCAGACTGAGCTCGATGTCGCGGACCAGCGCCTCCTCGGACGGCGCGGTCATCAGACTCTCCGGCCAATACCCCTGGTCAAGAACGAGCCGCTGGAACACGTGCTTGCCGTTGATCAGGATCGCCTTGCCGTTGATGCTCACCGACCGCAGACCGGCGTACGAGTCGGCGGCGTCCGCGATGTTGCCTTCGGCATCGATCAGCTCGAGGTGTACGTCGTACAGGTGCGGGTCGGTCGTGTCCCACAGGCGGACGCGATCGGCCGGAACCTGCAGGGTCAGGCGCGGAGCGAGGTCGAGGTCGGCGCGTACCTCGGCCGTGGTGACCTCGCCGTCGGCGTCCTTGAGGATGGCGCGGATCTTGTAGCCGGCCTTGTTCGCGGACACCGGTACTTCGAGGTGGAAGCTGGAGCCGGCCACGTCCGGAGTGATCCGGGGGCGCTTCAGGTGCACCGTGGGTACCGCTTCCAGCCAGACCGTCTGCCAGATGCCGGTCGTCCGGGTGTAGAGGCAGCTGTGGTTGAAGTACAGCTGGCTCTGCTTGCCACGCGCCTGCGGGCCGCGGTGGGTGTCCCGCGCGCGGACGACGATCGTCGCCTCCTCGCCCGGGGCCGCGACGTGGCGCAGGTTCGCGCTGAACGGCGTGAACCCGCCACGGTGCCGGACGACCTCGACGCCGTTCACCCAGACGGTCGCGTCGTGGTCGACGGCCTGGAAGTGCAGCACGGCCTCCTTGCCGGCCCAGTCCGCGGGGATCGTGACGGTGGTGCGGTACCAGACCGCCTCCATGAAGTCGACGTCCTCGATCCCGGACAACTCCGACTCCGGCGCGAACGGTACGACGATCCGCTGCGTCAGCTCGCGCTCCCGCAGCCCGCGCTCCAGCCCGGAGTCCGACCGGTCGATCTCGAACTGCCAGTCACCGTTCAGATTCACCCACTCCGGGCGAACGAACTGCGGACGCGGATACTCCGCACGAGGCTGCGACATGAACTCTCCCGTAGTGCTGATCTGGGTGGGGACAGCACGACAGTACAACGTTGGAATAACCCCAGCAACGGTCTGTTCACACCGCTCGAGTTCACTTCGTGGTGAAGAGGGCGGCGTTGAGGAAGTTGGGGGCGAAGGTGTTGGGGCGGTCGGGGTTCACGGCGCGGAGTTCGACGGGGGTGAGGGTGCCGAAGATGGTGCGGAGGTCGTCCAGGGAGAACGTCATGCCGCCGTACGTGTCGCCGGTGGTGACGACGTCGAGGTCGCTGGGGGTCTCCATCTGTTCGGCGGCGAACGTGACGATCGCGAACCGGCCGCCGGGGCGGACCAGCGGGAGGACCCGCTGCAGGTAGGTGATCCGGCGATGCGGCGCGATGTGGTGGAAGCAGCCCGAGTCGTACACCAGGTCGAACGGGCCTTCCGGCAGCGGATCGCGCAGTACGTCGAGCGCCGTCAGCGTGACCTCGGCCGGCATGGTCGGCCGGAGCGTGTCGAGGAGATCGGTCGCGAGGTCGATGCCGTGGACCGTCGCTCCCTGCTCGGCGAGCCAGCGGGTGTTGCGCGCTCCGCCGCAGCCGACGTCGAGGACCCGAGCGCCGGAGAGATCACCGAGGAGACCACGGTCGTGCCAGTCGACCAACGGTTCGTCGGGGAGCTGGGTTGCGAGTGGATGCCCGGGCGTCGTCAACAGCCCGGTCCAGTACTCCGCGGCGGAGGCTTCAGACCGATCACCCCGACCGCTCGCACTCACCACCTGATCGAGAACTTCGAGCAATTGATCGACCGTATAGATGCGCGCCATCCTCAGAGTGCCTTTCCGTAGCAGCGGGTTCGGGGCTCGTTGATGTACTTGCCCCAGGGAGCGATCCGCACGTAGCCGCTCGACTCGTAGAGCGCGATCGCCTCCGGCTGTTGCTCCGCAGTGGTCAATCGCAGGAACGGATGACCGGCCGATCGGGCCACCTCTTCGAGTCCGGCGAGCAATCTGCGTGCATACCCTCTGCCGCGGGCGGCCGGCATCACGTACACCCTCTTGATCTCTGCATCGCCCGGATGAGCAGTGTCCGGCCCGAATACCTGTACGGCGCCACACCCGACAGCCTGTCCGGCGTCGTCGAGCGCCACGAAGTACCGTGCACCGTCCTTGACCTGCGTCCGTCCCTCGGCCCCGTTCCGCGAGACGAGCTCGTCGAACGCGGCCTTCAACAGGACGGCCAGCTCCGCGTCGTCGGTCGGCCGTTCCTCCACGTCTGCCATCCGCCAACAAAATCAGATGAGGACCGGTGGCGCGACCCAATACCCTGCCATCGATGTCGTGTTTCTGAAGGCGTAGGTACGACCGTGGCCGGCTCCGGACGGAGTCGGCCGGCTCTGTCGTGCGTGCGCCGCGCTCCGACTGTTCTGTCGATCGCGAGCCTTCAGGAGCATTGCTGTGCCCGACCTTGTCCTGCGCACCATCGATGGCGCCGCCGACCTCCTCTTGGAGGAGTTGCGCGCTATGTCCTCGGTCCGTTCTGTCCAGGAGTTGTCCGCCGAGACTGTCGCCTGCACGGTCGACGGTCCACTGGACGAACTCCTCGCCTGCGGCCTGTACTTCTCCGCCGGTTCGCTGACCTGGATGCGGCGGTTCGGCCCGCTGGAACGGTTGCCGTGGTCAACCAACCCGGTGGTCGCCGAGGTACTCGTCCGGCTGGCGAAGATCCGGCCTGGCCACCAGGTGATCGACCCGTTCTGCGGAACGGGAACCATCCTCCTCGCAGTACGCCGTCGCGCACCGGCCGCCCAGGTCGCAGGAACGGACCACGATCCGCACGCACTCGAGATCGCGACCAGAAACGGGGCGCGAGGTCTCGCGAGAGCCAGGGCCGACGCCCTGCCGTTCAAGGACAGGAGTGTGGACCGCGTCGTCACGAATCTCCCGTTCGGCAAACAGGTCGGTAGTCATCACCTCAACCGCACCCTGTACCCGGCCGTGCTGTCCGAGCTCACCCGAGTCCTGACCCCAGGCGGCCGCGCCGTCCTCTTGACCGAGGACAAACGCCTGCTCCACAAGGCAATCCAGCCTGTGCGGGCACTCAAGATCGTCCGCGAGCGCCTCCTCAAATACAACGGAGCCACCCCCACCGCCTACGTCCTCACCCGCCCGCGCCGAGGGTGAGGCGGACCGCCATGCACGCAGAACCCCTCAAACAGGGCGTCTAAGAGCGGTCGGGACGGGGTTCTGCATGCGTGGCGGTCCGCCCCCCTGCATACGGGCTGAGCTGAAGTGCGATAACATCGCCGGATGGCGATGAGTGTGGTGGATGAGACTGAGGCCCTCGCGGTGGCGGGGTGTTTGTTTCATGGGTTCAGTGATGCGTCGCGGTTGGCGATCGTGCGGCACTTGGCGGCGGGGGAGCATCGCGTCGTCGATCTGACCGAGCACCTCGGGCTGGCGCAGTCGACGGTGTCCAAGCATCTGGCGTGTCTGCGGGACTGCGGTCTTGTCGAGTCGAGGCCGCAGGGACGGGCGTCGATGTTCCGGCTGTCGCACCCCGAAGCCACGATGGACCTGCTCGCCGCGGCCGAACGCCTCCTCGGCCTGACTGGCGACGCCGTCGCGCTCTGCCCGAACTACGGACTGAACCACGACCCCGCCGACGGGCCGAGCCGTGCCTGAGCCGCTGCAGCTCGGCGCCGCCGCGTCCGCCTGGGTAGTCGACCCCGCCGCCAGACGCCGGCTGGGACGTCGCGCCCAGCTCCTGGCCGGCGCATCCGTTGCCTACAACGTGATCGAGGCCGTCGTCGCAATCACGTCCGGCCTGGTAGCCGGCTCCGTCGCCCTGGTCGGATTCGGTCTGGACTCGGTCGTAGAGGTCTCCAGCGGCCTGATCATCCTCTGGCAGTTCCGCCATCCCCTGCCCGAGTCGCGCGAACGCCGAGCCCTACGACTCCTAGCGTTCTCGTTCTTCGCCCTCGCGGCGTACGTCGGCTTCGAGTCGATCCGCACGTTGATCACCGGCGCCGACCCGCACACCTCCCCGGTCGGTATCGGCCTCGCCATCGCGTCCCTGATCGTGATGCCGTTCCTCTCCTGGGCGCAACGCCGTACCGGAAGAGCCCTCGGCTCGAACGCGGTAGTCGCCGACTCAACCCAGACCCTGCTCTGCACGTACCTGTCCGCAGTCCTCCTGGTCGGCCTACTCCTCAACGCCACCCTCGGCTGGTCCTGGGCGGACCCCATCGCCGGCCTCATCATCGCCGCGGTAGCGGTCCGCGAAGGCGTCGAGGCCTGGCGCGGCGAGGGCTGCTGCTCACCTCTCGGCGGCACCTGCAAGGCCGAGTAGGCGCGCGCCGTTGTCCCAGCAGACCGATCGCAACCAGTCGTCGCCCAGGTCCAGCGCCTCAAGAGCCTCGAGCTGGACGGCGTACTCATAAGGGATGTTCGGGAAGTCCGACCCCAGCACGATCCGGTCCTGCAGCTCACCCAACCGCGGGATCAACTCCCGAGGGAACGGCATCATCGCTTCGGTGAAGGGGGTCAGCGCCATCGTCGTGTCGAGGTGGACGTTCGGGTACGACGTGAGCGCCAGATGCTCGGCGTACTCCGGCATGCCCAGGTGAGCGATGACTGCGGTCAACCGCGGGTGCCGCCGCAGCACCTCACCCATCGGCCCGGGTCCGGTGTGTCGCCCGCGGATAGGCCCCGACCCGCAGTGCACCACGACCGGTACGCCGGCCTCCGACAACTGACCCCAGACCTCGTCGAGCTCGTCGGACCGCGGATCGTAGTCGCCCACCTGCACGTGGACCTTGAAGATCCGAGTGCCCAACTCCAAGGCCTCGCGGACGTAATCAGCCGCTGAAGGCTCGGGGAAGAACGTCCCGCTCGACACACACCCAGGCGTGACAGCCGCGAAATCCCTGGCCCACTCGTTCAAGGACGAAGCCATCCCCGGCTTGTGCGGGTACACCAGCGCCGGAAACGCCCGCACCCCCAATGCGTCCAGCGTCTTCAACCGTTCCTCGACCGACGTCCGGTACGTGATCGGCCACTCGGTCCCGTAATGCTCACCGGCCTGGTCGAAGTACGCCCAGACCGCGTTCATCACCCGATCCGGCAGAAAATGCACATGCACATCGACCAGCCCGTCCAACTGGAGCCGCCGCCACCACGCCGGTACTTCCGCATCACGCACGCCCTCTAGCCTGCCTGATCCGCCACCCACAGGTCGGTCAGGCCCTTGAAGTGGGCGAAGAACTTCTCCTGTTCGTGCGCCGGGTACGTCGCGATGACGGTCTCGCGGAGCAACCTGGCGAAGTCCGGCCCGGCAACCCAGTCTCGAACCCGGAGGTCGAAGTCGCCGAGATGGGCGGCGCACCATTCGTGGTACTTCGCGGTTTCGAAGTGCTCGTCCGCCAGCGCCAGGTACGCGTTCAGCTTGGCGTCGTAGTCCAACGAGGTGTCGTCCGCGATCTCGAAGTACCGCTCGGTGTGCAGGTCGACCTTGCTGCGCCGGCCGGTCGCGAGCGAGAACACCGACCACTTCACCAGCGCGCTGATCGCCCACGGGAAGTAGTAGTGCAGCGACGTCACAGCGACGTCCGGGCAGGCGTTGGCGTAGTCGATCGGGTAGACGTCGTCGCCCTTGACCAGCATCTCGCAGGAGTTGAACTCCCAGCCGAAGAACGCGTTCACGATCCGGCTGATCGCCACCGTCTGGTGCCCGGCGGACGGACTCAGGAAGTCGTGTGACACGGCGTACCGGTTGTGCATCGGCTCGTCCGGGCGGAAGTCCATCACCATCGTCTCGGCGCCGATCGACAGCGCCCGGGCGAACTTGTCGTACTCGACCGTGGCCTGCAGGTGCATCAGCATCTCGCCGGACTCGTCGTACGCCTTGTGCAGGTCGTCCTGGTTGTTGATCCGGGATACGCCCCGCCAGCCGCCGCCGTCGAACGGCTTCATGTACATCGGGTAGCCGAGATCGTCCGCGATCGCGTCCAGGTCGAAGGGCTTGTTGTACTTCGACGACGTGTAGGCCCAGCGGACGTTGTCGAGCGGGTTCTTGAACGGCACCAGCACGGTCCGCGGGATCTTCAGTCCGAGTCGGAGCATCGCGCAGTACGCCGAATGCTTCTCCATCGACTGGAACGTGAACGGCGAGTTGAGCAGGTACGTGCCGTTCATCAGCGCGGCCTTCTTCAGCCACTCGCGCGGGTGGTAGTACCAGTACGCGAGCCGGTCGATCACCAGCCCGACCCGGACCGGGTCGTTCAGGTCGAACGGCTCGATGGTCAGTCGCCGGGACCCGAACTCGTGCTCGCCCCCGTCCACGGCGACCGGGCCGACGCGCTGCAGTAACGCCTCGAACGCCTGCGGCCAGTCCTCCTCGGCCCCGAGCAACAACCCGATCAGATGGCGAGAGCGGTCGGCCACAGTCATCCTCCGTACGTCGGCGTCCTCTGAGACTAAGGACGATCCGCTCGCGCGTCGACTGGCGACCTCGCTACACCTGCTTGAGCTCCAGCACGGGGATGGTGCGGATCCCGGCAGTCTTGACCTCGTACTCCGCGAATCCCGGGTAGCGCTGGGCTTGTACGGCGTACACGCGGTCCCGTTCGTCGCCGGTCAACTCGCGGACGGCCACGTTATAGGTCTCGGTCCCGCGCTCGATCGTGCCCTCGCCGGCGGCGATCAGGTTGCGGTACCAGTCCGGGTTGGTAGGTGCCCCGCTTTTGCTGGCGAAGACGTAGACCGTCGTCTCCGGATCGGCCTCGTCCGCGAGATACATCATCGGGGTGACGTACTCCGTGCCGCTCTTGCGGCCGCGGGTGTGCAGCAGGGTCACCGGAGCGCCCTCGAACGGTCCGCCGACCTTGCCCTCGTTCGCGCGGAACTCGTCGATGGTCTGGCTGTTCCAGTCACTCATACGGAACTCCTTGGGTTAGGCGACGACGTCGAGACGTGCCGACAGGAACTGCCCGGCCCGGTCCAGCGCCGCGGCGGCTTCGTCGAGGATCGGGTGATATGCCTGAAAAACGTGGGGTACTCCGGGTACGACGTCGAGCGTAACCTCGACGTCCGCGAGGGCCGCCGCGCGAGCGAGCCGGAGCGCGTCGTCGAGCAGGACCTCGTGGGACCCGACCTGGATGATCAGCGGCGGCAGGCCGGACAGGTCCGCGAAGATCGGGCTGATCAAGGGGAGTCCGGCATCCTGCCCCGACGTGTAGTCGGCGACGCGGGCGCTGAGCGCCTCAGGGCTGAGCAGCGGGTCGGCATCGCGCCTGCTCTTGATGGTCTCGCCGGCCAAGGTCAGATCGACGTACGGCGACATGGCGTACGCCGCGGCCGGCAAGGGCAGCCCGCGATCGCGCGCGTTGACCATCGTGACGACCGCGAGCCCGCCGCCGGCAGACTCTCCCGCGAAGATAACGTCCGCGGGATCCGTGCCGCTCTGCAGGAGGGCTTCGTACGCGGCCAGCGCGTCGTCGACCGCCGCCGGATACGGGTGCTCGGGCGCGAGCCGGTAGTCGACGGAGATGGCCTTCGCGCTGGTACGTCGGCCGACCTGCGCGGCCAGGTCAGCGGAGAGGGCCGCGTCTCCGAGCACGTACACGCCGCCGTGGAAGTACAGGACGATATGGCGAGGCTCGACCCCGTCGACCGTGACCTCGGCCGTCGGTACGTTGCCCAGCGTTGAGGTGGTCACGGTCAGGTCGGGCGGCAGCGGCTGCGCCGACAACAGCTCCCGGAGCAACCGGCGCTGCTCGTCGACGCTGGTGTCGGCCGGGATGGTTCCCTGCCGAAGGATCGCGTCGAGCGTCTCTTGCTGTTTGATGCTCACGCCCTCGAGTCTTGCCGTCGGGCCAGTGAGCGGACATCACTGGAATCAGGTGATTAGCAGAACCGCGGTAGATGGTGGGCGATCTGCTTGCGCCACCAGGGCCAGTCGTGGGCTACGTCGTACCCCCAGAGGTCGAAGTCGTGCGGGATGCCTTTCGACTCCAGTGCGGCGGCGGTGGCGCGGGCCGACGGGAGTGAGCCGGTCGGGTTCGTCTCCCAGTCGCCCTGGCCGACCGTGAGCACGATGAAGAGGCGCTCGCGCAACCAGTCGAGGTGTTCACCGGACAGGTTCGGCAGGTAGTCGGACGGGTTGTTGAAGTACGTCGCGTCGCCGCGTTCACCCCACGCGTGCCAGCTGGCCGCGTCGTAGTTCCCTGACTGGCAGATCGCGACCGGGAACAGGTCGGCCCGTTTGAACGCGAAGTTCAGCGCGTGGAACGCGCCGAGACTGCAGCCCGTGGTGATGATGTCGCTGACCCCGGGCGAGTCCGAGCCGATCGTCGGCACGACCTGGTTCACGATCCAGGACTCGTACAGCTCGTGCCGTCGGGCCCGGTCCTCGAGCTGGATGCTCCGGTCCGACCAGCTGACGTGGTCGAACGAGTCGACGCAGTACAACTTCACCCGGCCGGCCTCGATCAGCGAGGCGACGGCGTCGACCATGCCGTTGTTCTCGTAGTCCCAGGCGCGACCCTGCTCGCTTGGGAAGACCAGCACCGGGCGGCCGAAATGCCCGTAGCGGATCACCGTCCCGGGGCGGTCAAGCCCCGGCGCCTCCAACTCGGCCTGTTCCCGTTCCATCAGCCCCACCCCAGGTCTGCCTCAGTAGATCCGTCAGCTCAGGATGGAGCACATCCCGCCAGGCTGTGAAGTTATGCATGTCGGGAGTTTCGTCGAACGCCACCTCCAGCCCGAGTTCAGCCAGCCGCGCGGCCATCACCCGGTTGTTGTGCACGTTCTCCTCGGTCGTCCCCGCGGTCATCCCGACTAGCGGCGTACTCGGTGCCGTCGTTGCCGTCAGCACCCGGTCCACGAAAGCGGTCACCTCGGCATAGAACTCGAACCGCGACTCCTGCGGATCGGTCTCCGGCGTGAAGAACGATCCCGATTGCAGGAACAGCCCGGCGAACGTCCCCGGATGCAGCCACTCCGCGTGCAACGCCGCCAGCGCACCCAGACTCGCGCCCATCATCACCGGTCTACGGCTCGTGTACTGCGCCTGGACGGCGGGCAGCACGTACTGCGTGAGGGCCTCGGCGTACTGCGGATTCGCGGCGTACCAGAGGTTGCGGTGGGTCGGCCGGATCAGGGCCAACCGGAGCGGCGGCAGGCCGCCCGTGTCGACCATCGCGCCCGCGTAGTGGGTCAGACCGGCGTACGCCGCGAACTCCGGACCGTCGTGGGCGAGCAGCAACGGCAGCTCGAAGGTCGGCGCGATGCCCTCCGGCGCCCAGAGGTGTACCTCGATCGGGCCGACCGGGGACTCGACGGTCAGCGGGGTGAGCGTGGAGGCGATCATCGGGGCGGCGATCCACGAGGGTTCGAAGTACCCGGGGAGCGGCAGCCAGGAGTGGTCGCCGAACGCGCCGCCGACGGTCCGTGGATTCGTCGGATCGGTCCGCATCCCGAGGTCCGCGATGTCGAACAGGTACTCCATCCGGTGCACCGACGGCCGAGGCAGCCGCAGCTCCCAGCCGTACCCGACCGGCTTGAACTCGAGCAGCTCGGCCGGCAGACCGAGCTCCTGCCACAACCGAACGCCGGTGAACGCATGCGGAGCGTCACCGAGGCGGAACACCACCTCGGCCCCTTCGACCGCGCTCACGACACCAGACATCCAACCAAGGTACCGGCGGGAATACTGACAGGAGATGTCAGTGATGACGTTCTATCGTGGGAACGTGGTCGATCTCACCGACATCCGCGAAATCACCGCGGACCTTCCGCGCAGCTACGAGGTACTGGTCCGGGACCGGATCAAGTTCCGCGTCGGCCAGATCGTGTATCTCGCGGTCGCGGCCGACGAGCAGACCATCGGCCTCGGCTTCCCGCGCGAGGAACGCGCCGCCGCGCTGGCCGCGGAACCGGACAAGTTCCTCCCGCCGCGCCCGTCCGACGAGCGCTTCCAGTGGATCGAGCTCAACCTGGCGGCCGTCGAGTACGACGAACTCCGCGAGCTGATCCTGGACGCCTGGTCGCTCTGCGTCCCGAAGAAGGTCCGGAAGGAATACTTCGGAGACTAAGGCAGGGGCCGTCGGCAACCACCTCATCCTCAGGTAGTAGACCAGAACCATCCTGACGGCCGATGGGTAGCGCGATTCCGCGAGCGACTCTTGAAGCATGACTGGGGACTTCCTACCCCGGCGCCAGAAGGCGTCGGTGCTAAGCCAAGCTGTGACCGTTGTGATTCTGCTCGCCGTGGGGGCGGTTGCGCTCTGGCTGCTCACCTAGTTCACGAGTCGCGGTCGGCTGCGACCCCACCCGCTGCTCCGGGTACGCCGAGGCGTGCAATCGCGCCGCCTCCGCCAGACCCGCCGGAGCCTCCCGCTCGAAGGTGATCCGCTCGAACACCGCGTACATCGGCCACGGATTCGCCCCGGTGGCGATCCGGCCAGGCGGCAGGGTTGCCCCGGCGGCCTGGTCCCACCTCTCCTTGCTCACCCGGTCGTACCTGATCTCGTACGGCGAGAGCTCGGACAGCTGACTGATGAACAGCTTGCAGGCCACCCCGTTCCCCTCCCGGAACGGATGGGCCACGTTCACGTCGGCGTACACCGCCGAGATGTTCTCGACGAACTCCCGTCGCGCCATGGTCGACCAGTCCAGGCCGCGAACCCGCCCGCCGACGTCGTCCAGCCAGGTCGCCAGCTCCTGGTAGGCGAGGAACCCCTTTTCGCCCTTGAACACCGCAGTGTCACGGAACTCGCCGGCCCACTCGTAGACGTCTCCCAGCAGATGCCGGTGGAGTGCCCGGAGATGGGCCGCGTCGAAGGTCCGCGGGATCTCGACGTCTCCACGTTCGATGTCGAGCTGCCGGAGGGCCCGAATTTTGTACTCCGCGATGCGGAGCTTCTCGTAGTTGCGCAGCCCGAGCTTGTTGCGCAACACGTTGCTGTGCGGGCGGATGAAATACGCGTCCCACCGCTGCTTCTCAGACTCGTCGGCCACCTGGTCAGGAGTCCCAGCGCACGTCCGCTTCGCCCGGCCGGACCACGCCGGCCTCGTAGGCGACGACCACGGCCTGGACCCGGCTGGACAGGCCGAGCTTCGACAGCACCGAGCTGACGTGGGTCTTGATCGTGGTCTCGCTGACGAACAGCTTGGTCGCGAGGTCGCGGTTCGACAGCCCGCGGGCCATCCAGACCAGGATCTCCCGCTCCCGCTCGCTCAAGTGGGAGAGCAGCCCGGCCCAGCGCGGATCCGGTTGCGCCGGGGCATTCGTCGTACCGCCGTCGACCTGGCGCTCGAGCTCCATGCAGCGCTCCAGCAGCACCCGGGTCGAGGCCGGATCGACCAACGAGTCGCCTCGGTAGACCGCGCGTACCGCAGCCACCAGCAGATCCGGATCGGTGTCCTTCAGCAGGAACCCGGACGCCCCGGCCCGGACCGCGGCCAGCACGTACGCCTCGTCGTCGAACGTCGTGAGCACCAGTACGGCGGGACGCGCACGACCCGCCTCCCGGTTGGCAGTCGTGATCCGCTCGGTCGCGACCAGACCGTCCATCACCGGCATCCGGATGTCCATCAGGACGACGTCCGGGTCGTACTGCTCGATCAGCCGGAGCGCCTCCTCGCCGTTCTCGGCCTGGGCGACCGTGGTCAGGTCCGGCTCGTGGTCGAGGATCATCGCCAGCCCCATCCGGATCACGCCCTGGTCGTCGGCGACCAGGATCCGGATCGACTCGCTCAGTTCTGCGGCGGCAGCCATGCCTGCACTCTCCATCCACCCAGGGGGCCGGCCGCGACGGCGAGGGTGCCGCCGACCGCTGTGGCCCGTTCCCGCATCCCGATCAGCCCGTTGCCGCGACCGCTCTCGTTCCGCCGCGCGGTCTCCAGCACGTTCACCGGCGGCGGTCCGCCGTTCCCGTTGTCGTCGATGGTGAGCAGCTCACCCTGCGGTCCACTCTGCCAGGTCACCCGGGCCGCGGTCGCCTTCGCATGCACCATCACGTTGGTCAGCGCCTCCTGGATGATCCGCACCGCGGTCAGATCGGTCGCCGACGTCAGCTGCCGTTGCCGCGGCGGAAGGTCCATCGACACGTCGATCCCGACCGCCTTCAGCCGCTCGCCCATCCGGGCCACGTCCGCCAGGTCCGGTACGGGCGCAGTTCCGCCACCGGAGCCGGTGTCGCCGGCGATCTGCGGCGAGGCCGTGTTCAGCACCCGGACCGTCTCCCGCATCGCGGTCAGCGCTTCCTTGCCACTGGCAATGATCCAGCGGATCGCCTCGCGCAGTACTTCTGGTCGCTCGTCGGCGACCCGGTCGGCGGCCTGAGCCCGGATCACCACCGCGCTGACGTGGTGCGAGATGACGTCGTGCAGATCCCGCGCGATCCGGGTCCGCTCCGCCACCGCGGCCCGCTCGGCCGCGACCGCGCGCAGCCGGACCAGCTCGGCGTTCCGCTGCTGCAGCAGGGCCACGCTCTTCCGCCGACGGCGGGCGTCCGCGCCGAGCAGCACCATCCCGCAGATCAACGCCTCCGCGAACACGAACAGCGAGACGTCGATGTAGCCGTACAGGCTGCCGATGTCGCGCGGGAGCTTCTGGTAGCGGTCGCCGTACAGGATGGCGCGGTTGGCGTGGCTGAGGACGATCGCGACCACGGTCGGCAGCCCGATCATCAGCGCGGCCAGGCTGCCCATCGTGAAGAAGAGACAGGTGAAACGCCGTACGCCGGCCGACGCCGCCAGGTACCCGACGACGAGCAGCGGGACGAGGTGGATCTCGGACTGCAGCGCGGCGTCGCTGATCTCGGGCTGGCCGAAGATCGTCACTCCGAGCTGGGCGGCCAGGCCGGTGCCGACCGCGGCGTACAGGAAGGGGTAGAGCACCGATACGATCACGAGCATCGTGCGCGGGATCCGTCGGGTGAACGCGACCGTGGCGACCAGGAACACGCCGGTCACCACGGACACGGCCGGGTTGTGCGGGCGCAGTCCGGTGCCGTTGATCAGGTTCAGCGCGATGAACCAGACCAGCCCGATGACCGCAGCGAGCAGCACATCCTGCTGCCACTGCGACAACCGACGCCAGATACCCATCACGTCGCCCAGCGTAGTCAGTTCGTGTTCGCCGAAGCTTCATCTGCCCGGAGGGGCAGTCTCTCCAACTTTTGGAGGAGGCTCGGCGTCCGAACTGATACTCAGGGCCTACGGCGTGCCGTTCCTGGGACCGATGTGCTGAGCGCGCCAATCCGAGAGGCTGTACCCCATGAGTGACGACTTGCCGCCGCGTCGTACGGCTGCGGTACGGACGCAGTTGCTGTCCGTGATCGGCGTCGTCGTAGTCGGAGCGGTCGTCGGCTCGGTGCTGTTGTGGCACGCGCAGGTAGGGGAGTTCCTCGGCCTGGGCGCCGACAAGGAGCCGGTGGTGTCGACGGTGAATGCGCCCGCGATCGGTGCGCCGCCCGCGACCACCTTGGCCACCCCGCTGCCGACCCGCCGCCCGACCCACCGGCCGTCCAAGACCCCGCCGACCACTCCGTCCGAGCAGACGACTCCTTCTGAGAAGCCGACGAAGAAGGCGACTCCGGTGTCGAGCGAGGAGAGCATCGACGGGCTGTCGCCGAAGCTGAAGGCACGCCTGGCCAACGCGATCGCCGCCGCGAAGTCCCAAGGCGTCCGGATCAGCATCACCTCCGCCCGGCGCAGCGCGACCAAGCAGCAGCGGCTGCTGAACGCGGCGATCAAGAAGTACGGCTCGTACAAGCTGGCGACCCGGTGGGTGCTGCCGCCGAAGTACTCCGCCCACGTGCAGGGCAAGGCCGTGGACATCGGTCCGGCGGCCGCGATGACCTGGCTGAACAAGAACGGCTGGCGGTACGGCGTGTGCCGCCGGTACGACAACGAACCCTGGCACTTCGAGGCGCTCACCGCGCCCGGTACGAAGTGCCCGCCGCGGGAACCGCACGCGGTGGCCAAGGCAGATTGAACCCAAGGGGGAACTCCTATGACCATGACCTACGCCCAGCCCCTGACCCGGCGCTACACCCGCGCCCGCCTAGCCGTGCCGGCCCTGTGGCGGCAGGTGATCCGCTCCAGCGACAAGGCAGACGTGACCGCCGTGCGTGAGCCGGACCGGTCCGCGTACACGCAGCTGGAGATCTACGACGGCGTACTGGCCGCGTTCGAGCGCCGGGACGAGGTGGCCGAGGTACTGCGGACTTCCGCGGACCGGCCCACCGCCGTACGACGGCTGCGGTCGGAATTCGCCCTCAGCCAGCTGCAGGCGAGCACTCTGATCGATCTGCCGCTGACGACGGAGTGCCGCGACCGGATCGCGCACCGTGCCGAGGAGCTGCGCACCGCCCTCGACCGCTGACGCCCTGCACCTGCCGACTGCCCTGCTTCGCTGACCCCGCGGCTCGCCCGGACCTGCGGGGTTTGCGTGCCGTGGGGAGGATGGAAGGGTGATCACGATCGAGCAGGCCGCACGACTGCGCAAGGCCGGGGTGCTCTGGGCGCCCGCGGCAGGGGATCGTTTCGTCGTACCGGACCGGGAGATGGACGACGACGTGTTCGTGGTGAGCGACATGACCGTCGAGGTGCACGACTACCAGGGCAGCAAGGTGATCGGCTTCAACGGCACCACCGAGTGGGCCCTGGACAGCATCGAGCAACGCGAAGTCATCTGGCTCCCCCGCGAAGAGCAACTCCGCGCCCTGCTGGGCGACCACTTCCAGTCCCTGGAGTCGGTCCCCGGCGGCTACCGAGTCAACCTGACCGACAGCATCCACCCGTCCGAGGATGCCGAACAGGCCTACGCCCAAGCAGTAATCCACCTACTGGGCGCCTAGGCCGTCAGGCGCCAGTACTGCTTCTTGTCTCTGTCCTTGACTGTGTAGCCGAGGTTGGTGACTTCGGCGCGGAGTTCGCGAAGGTCGGCTTTGCCTTTGTCGCCCTGGCCGAACGCCTTGGAGCGGACTCTGAGTACGGCGTTCACCGCGGGCGGGAGGTCGGGCTCGTCCTCGATCCAGCGGCGGAACTCGGATTCGTGCGGATCACCGGCGTCCGACCACGGATAGCCGTGCGTACGGAACGCGACCGGAATCTGCTTCGCCTCGGACTTGAGCTGATCGTGCTTCTCCCGAGCCAGCTCCCGCGACGATGGGTCCTGCAGGACGATCTCCTTGCCGTCCAGGAACGCGACCGCGACCTTCTCCCGCGGCACCGTCACGGTCTTCTGGTTCTTCAGGAACTCGACCGACTGGTTGGTGATCGTCACCTTCAACGTGTCGTCGAGCGCCATCCCGGCCAGCAGTACGCCGGCGATCACCCCGATGGCGATGCAGATCGCGACCACCCACCAGCCGTCCCACGAGGCGATCAGCTTCAACGGTCCCTGGAACGGCACCCACTTCTGCCGGGTCGCCCAGTCCGCGATGCGCGGCAGGAAGAACCCGAGCACCAGCCCGACCAGCGGCAGCCCGCCGAACAGTACGACCTTGTCGCCGGTCGAGTGCCCGATCACGGTCCGCTCCGGCATCCCAGTCATCGACCCCATGATCAGAACGTAGCGTGACGGAGTGAGACTGAGGCGCAACTAAAGTATCGACCGACGACACCGAAGGAGCCTCGTGGCTGACGGGATCTGGTTGCGCTTCGTGAGCGGTCCGGACGTCGACGAGCTGGGGCTGACCCGGCTGGAGATCGTGGATGCCGTCGAGGACGCGGTCCGCGAGCACGGTGAGGGCCGGACGAGCTTCGAGCCGCGCGTTCACCTGACCCCGGACAACGGCGGCATCGGCCACTTCAACGTACTGCGGGGACACCTCGACGGACTCGGTGAGCACGGGATCAGCGGCGTGAAGGTGGTCGGTGACTTCGTCCCGAACTACCAGAAGGGCCTGCCGAGCGAGCTCGCGATGGCGACGCTCTTCGACCCGACAACCGGCGTACCGCTTGCAGTGCTCGACGCGACCATGATCACGGCGGCCCGGACCGGCGCGATGACGACGGTCGGCGCGCGCTACCTCGCGAGACGCGACAGCAAGATCCTCGCGCACGTGGGAGCCCGCGGTACGGCGTGGTGGAACGTGACCATGCTCGACGACCTGCTCGACCTCGACGAGATCCGGGTGACGTCGAGGCGGCCCGAGTCCCGGGAGAAGTTCGCGGCAGAACTCTCCGCCGAGCTGTCCACTCCGGTACGAGTCTGTGCGACGGCAGAGGAAGCGTTCGACGGAGCTGACGTCCTGGTCGAAGCCACTCGACTCATGGAGCCCGAGCCTCTGCTCCGTACGGCGGCGGTCAAGCCCGGCGCCTTCGCCGTACCGTACGGAACGGTGTCAGCGGTCGAGCTCGATCTGCTCGACGTGATGGACAAGGTGGTCGTGGACGACTGGCGCGAGGCACAGTCCGGCCGGTTCGGGTCGCTCCGACGGCACGTGGACACCGGACGGCTGTCGCCGGAGACTCTGTACGCCGAGATCGGCGAGATCGTCGCCGGCCGCAAACCGGGCCGCGAGAACGATGCCGAACGCAACCTCTTCTGGCATCGCGGGCTTTCCTTGCTGGACGTGGCGATCGCGCACCTGATCCTCCGCCGAGCCGAAGCAGCCGACATCGGCACGATGCTGCGCTTCCACTGACATGCTGATTACCGACCCCGCGGACGTAGATCCCGCAAGCCCCGAGCCGGTCGAGCTCGCGCCGGAACTCCTGGACCGCCTGGGCGCGATCAGGGCCTCGGCCCTGCACCGCCTCGAGTCCGGCGATCCGGTGTACGGCGTCAATACCGGGATGGGCGCGATGAGCAAGCGCCGCCTGACGGACGCCGAGCAGCGCACTCACCAACGCAATCTGCTGCTGGGCCGTGCTGTCGGCGGTCCGCCCTGGTTGCCGCCCGCTGAAGCCCGGGCAGTCCTGCTCGGCCGGCTTCGAACCTTCCTCACCGGGGACGCTGCTGTCTCGCCGGGACTCATCCAGCAATTGGTTGCCTTGATCAACAGCCCGTACGTACCGGCGATCCCGGCGGAAGGCGCCGGCTCGGCCGGAGAAATCATCCCGATGTCCCACGCCGCAGGCCCCCTGGTCGGAATCGGCCAGCTGCTGGACCCTGCTCGTGACTCGGCTCGGCTGTTGTCCGCGGCCGGTGTGCTGCCGGCGTTCGAACTCGGGCCGAAGGAAGGCATTGCCCTGCTTGCGGGCATTCCCGGCGCGACAGGGCGTGCGGCTCTGCACGCGCAGCGTTCCCGACGGCTCGCGGAGCACCTGACTGCGGTCGCAGCGGGGGCGATCGTGGTGATCGGAGCGAACCGGGATCCGTACCGGGAAGCTGTTGGCCGGAGCGACGAGGTGCTGGCGGGCGAGCTGCGGCGTATCCGCGAGCTCGTCGGCGAGGAGCCCGAGCCACGGAGCCTGCAGGCGCCGGTCTCGTTCAGGGTCGCGGGCCACGTTCAGGCGCACGTATACCGGGCGATCGCTGATCTGGATGCGGCAGTCGAGCGCGCCTTCAACGGCGTGACGGACTCCCCGGCGTACCTGGACGGCGACTTCGTCGGGACGGCCGGTTTCCACGGGATCGACCTCACGGCGTACTGCGACCACTTGACCACGGCCCTCGCACACGCCGCCGAGGTCTCGACCGCACGCCTGCACCGCCTGCTGGACCCGAACGTCACCGGACTCCCCGCCCAACTGGCCAGAGACCCAGGACCGCAAGCCGGCATGGTCTCCGTACACAAACGCGCCGTCGCCACAGTCCACCAGCTCCGCCGCCTAACGTTGCCCACGGCAATCAGTACGGCGGAGACGTCCAACGGTCAGGAGGACGTCCAAACCTTCTCCTGGGAAGCCGTCGGCAACCTCGCCGAAGCCATCCGCCTGACCCGCGAGACGATGGCCTGCGAGCTCCTAGCCGTCCGTCAGGCCTTCGCCCTCTCGGCCAGAGCGATCCCACCATGTCTGCACGACCTCTTCCAGGCGGTCGACGCCGTCGTACCTCCGATCGCCGGCGACCGCCCCTTCGGCGAGGACCTGACCCGCCTGATCAGCTCTCTCCGTTGAGCGCCTTCTTCAGCATCGGGACCAGTTTCGGCAGCGCGTATTTGATCCCCAGCGGCCCGCCGATCGACATCGCGCTGGAGAATTCGCCGCTCGGGGTCGCGGTGTTGATGACGGGTGCACCGCCCCAGTACGCGACGTGGCCGGCCTTCACCGTCGGCAGGGCGTTGAACACCTTGTCGTTGACGACCGCGGGGTCGACCTGGCCCGAGTTGTCGAGTGCGGCCATGAAGATCAGGTCAGCGTTCAGCGTCCCGGTCAGCTCCGGCGAGATCTTCACGTAGAAGTCGCCGTTCTCCATCGCGTCGATCTGCGGGTTGGTCTTGAACCCGAGCGAGGTGAGCAGCCGCATCCGCGGGTCGGACGGGAGCCACGCGTTCAGGCTGTTGGCCGAGTACACGCCGGCAGTGATGACCTTGCCGGCGAACTCCGGGTTCGCCTTAGCCGTGTCGGTCACCAGCGTCTCGGTGTCCTTGACGACCTGCTCGCCCGCGGTCGTCGTACCCGTCGCCTTCGCGATCTCGCGGACCTGGTCCTGCCACGCGACGCCGTACACGTTCTTGGTCCCGGTCGGCGCGGCGATCGTCGGCGCGATCGCGTTCAGCGTCTCGAACTGCTTCTTGTCGTTGAGGGTGTTGACGTAGACGATCAGGTCCGGCTTCAGCGCGGCGATCTCCTCGTACTTCGGCTCCGAGGCCTGGATCAGCTTCGGGGCCGGCCGAACGCCGAGCGCGGACTTCACCCAGCCACGCACCTGCGGGTCCCCGAACCAGTCGGCGCCCGCGACCGGGACGACACCGAGCGCGATCGACGCCTCCATGTCGCCGCCGCCGAGCGTGACCACCCGCTCCGGCTTGGTCTTGATCGTGGTCGAGCCGAACAGGTGGTCGATCGTGACCGGGAAGCCGGCACTCTCGCCGGTGGTCGCGGCGGTGTTCTGGGTGTCGTCCTTGCTGCAGGCCGCTAGGCCGGCGCCGAGCGCGAGTGCGGCGAGCGCGACGGCTGCGACGGACCGGATGCGGGACAGAGCCATGGCGGATGGTTCCTTCGAACGTCGGCAGATGTAGGTAAGCCTAACCTGACTTCGCCTCACGTGAAGTAAGGGGTTGATCGAAAAATCCAGCCCGACACGCAGGTGACGCCGAGTCGCAAGTAGCCTGCATCGGGTCTGCGTCGTTGGCCTGAGTGCGCGCGTGGGATCTGGACGAAGCTTGGAGGAGCTCTGTTGAAGCGGTTCGTGGTACCGCCGAGCTGGCCGTCCCCACCCCGTCGCAGCTGGGTTCCACCGAAGACCTGGCGTCCCGACCCGTCCTGGCCGCCGGTTCCGGACGGCTGGCGGTTCTGGGTCGACGGCAAGGGCAAGCCGGTCCGCGGTCCGATCGGCCAGTACGCCGCACCGTCGCGACGAGTTGTGTACGCCGGTGCCGGCGCGCTGATCCTGTTCCTCGGGGTCAACCTCTGGGCGCTGTCCGCGATCGGCCTGTTCGGCGGGAAGTCCGACGACACGGCATCCGTGGTCACCGGCGACCAGTCCCCGTCGCCCAGCGTGAGCCCCACTGTGACTCCGACTGCGACTCCCGTCGTACCGCGCACGACGGTCACGCCGCCGCTGGTGCCGAAGACGGTCGTGCCGACCAAGCAGGCCACCCGCCGCCCGACTCAAGAGCCGACCCGGGCCCCGAGTAGCACCAGGACCACCGAGCGCACGCAGACGCCCGACCCGAAGCCGACCCGGACGACGACGAGCACTAAGCCCACGACGCCGCGCCCGACGGTCCAGCCGTCGACCCGCGAGGAGATCCTGCGGCAGTACTGCATCGATCGCGGCTGGGACCCGTCCTTGTGCGACCCGAAGCGATGGGAAACGCCGCAGCACCCTTGACGGCTGCGTCGGTCGCGACGCATCCTTAACCACATGGTTCTGAAACCATCTGGTTATGAAGTGGCGTTGACCGGCGTCTTCGCCGCTCTCGCCGACCCCACCCGTCGGGCGATCCTGACCCAGCTCAAGCACGGCGACGCGACCGTCGCGGAGCTCGCGGCACCGTTCAGCATGTCGCAGCCGGCCGTCTCCAAACATCTGAAGGTGCTCGAGCAGGCCGGCCTGATCAGCCGGTCCCAGCGGGCGACCGCCCGGCTGAGTCACCTCGAGGCCGAGCCGCTCCGCGAGGCGGTCGGCTGGCTGATGGACTACCGCGCGTACTGGGCGGAGAGCTTCGACCGCCTGGACGATCTTCTCGACGAGCTGAAGGAGCAATCGTGAAGATCGTCGCGGAGCCCGGCGTACCGCAGGTCCTGATCGTCCGGGAGTTCAACGCGCCCCGGGAGTTGCTGTTCCGCGCGTACACCGAGCCCGACCTGATGAAGCGCTGGCTCGGTCCGGCCGACCTCCAGCTGGTGGTGAACCAGCTCGATCCACGGCACGGCGGCCGCTGGCGATGGACGCAGTACGACGGGGACGGTAAGGGGTACGTGTTCCACGGGCTGTACCACGGGGAGCCGACGCCGGAGCGGATCGTGCAGACATATGAGTTCGACCAGGCGCCCGGGACCGTCTACCTGAACCTGATCACCTTCGACGAGGCCGACGGGGTCACCACGCTGACCCAGAACACGGTGTTCTTCGCGGTCGAGGACCGCGACCTGTACGTCGCCGGCGGCATGGAGCGCGGCATCCGCGCGTCCATGCAGCAACTCGACGACCTTGTCGCCGAACTGGCCGAGGAGGCCCACTGATGATGCTCACCGACAAGCAAGCAATCGTGTACGGCGCGGCCGGCCCGATCGGCAGCGCGGTCGCCAAGCGGTTCGCCGCCGAGGGTGCGACCGTCCACCTCGCCGGACGTACGGCGGAACGCCTGGAAAAGGTCGCCGACGAGATCCGCGCGGCCGGCGGGACTGCTGAGGTCGCGGTCGTCGACGCCCTCGACGAGAAGTCCGTGGACGAACACGCCGAAGCGGTCGGCCGGATCGACGTCTCGTTCAACCTGATCGGCCACCAGCAGTTCTTCGGTACGCCGCTGGTCGAGATGCCGCTCGCGGACTTCGAGCAGCCGATCACGACCATGGTCCGCACCTTCTACCTGACCTCGCGGGCGGCCGCGCGGCGGATGATCCCGCAGGGTTCGGGCGTGATCCTGACCTTCGGCGGGAACGGCGACCCGACCGCGAACCTTGGCGGTTTCCAGATCGGCTTCGGTGCCGTCGAGGCGCTGCGTCGCAGTCTGGCACTGGAGCTCGGGCAGCACGGGATTCGGGTGGTGACGTTGCAGACGAACGGAATCCCGGAGGCCCTTCCGGACGACTTTCCCGAGAAGGCGGCGAACGCGATCGCGAAGCAGACCGCCGGCAGCACGATGCTCAACCGCGCCGCGACGTTGTCCGACGTCGGTGCCGTTGCCGCCTTCGCCGCCTCCGACCTGGCCAGCTCGGTCACCGGCACCGCCCTCAACCTGACAGCCGGCGCAGTCGTCAACTAGCTCAGACGACGTTTCGTTCGGCGCGGGTTGCGGAGTACTGGAAGCGGCGGGCGTCCAGCGGGCTGATGTCGACGAAGGGTTCGCGGCCTAGGTAGAGGTCGCGGATGACCTCGCCAACCGCCGGTCCTTGGAGGAAGCCGTGGCCGGAGAAGCCGGTGGCGTAGAGGAAACGGGAGACGCCGGATGCCTCGCCGATCAAGGCGTTGTGGTCCGGCGTCACCTCGTACAGGCCAGCCCAGCCGCCGGTCATACCGACGTCGAGCAGCGCGGGTGCGCGGCGCGCCATCACTGAGGTCAGACGCGGGATCCACGTGTCCGTACGGTCCAGGTGAAAGCCAGGCTGCTCATCAGGATCAGACATCCCGACCAGCAACCCAGGACCTTCGCGATGGAAGTAGAACGTGCTGCCGAAGTCGATCGTCATCGGCAGCCCCGCCGGCAGAGCCGGGATCGCCTCGGTCACGACAATCTGCCGCCGCAGCGGAGTGACCGGAAGATTCACACCAACCATCGCCGCCAGGTCCGCGGCCCAAGCACCCGCCGCACAGATCACCGCGCCCGTCCGAACAATTCCGCTACTAGTCCGGACCGCGGTCACATTGTTGCTGACAGCATCGATATCGCGTACTTCGCAACCGGTCACCAGAGTCGCACCCAGCCGGCGAGCAGCCGTCGCATATCCGAGTACGACGGACTCCGGCGTACAGTGCCCGCCCGTCGGCGAGAAGCACGCACCGAGCAACCCGTCTGGGGCCACGATCGGCGCGAGCGCGACCGCCTCGTCGACGGAGATCATCCGGGTCGGTTGGCCGAGCATGTTCTGTAGGTGCGTGCTCTCGCGGAACTGATCGACCTGCTCAGCAGTCTCGAGCAGGAAGAGATAGCCGACCTGATGCAGGTCGATCTCCTGCCCGGGCCGTTCCCCGAAGGCCGCGAACGCTTCCAGGCTGCGCGCCCCGAGGGCGATGTTTACCGAATCGGAGAAGTTCGCCCGCACCCCACCCGCAGCCTTGCAGGTCGACCCCGATCCGAGCTGATCCTTCTCCAGGAGCAGCACGCGTTCGACCCCGGCTTCGGCCAGGTGAAAGGCGATGCTCGTGCCCATCACCCCGCCGCCGACGATCACCACGTCGGCGGACTCTGGGAGGGCAGCCGGCGTTGTCATCGGCGTCGGTTGGTCACGGACGCCGCTGTCACGGCAGCTCGAACGAGAAGTCGGCTTCGACGGTCTCGGTGTCCATCTGGGCCTTTTGCAACCGGCCTGAGTAGTCCCAGTTCATCGACTGCCAGCGGGTGAACTGGTCCAGCACCCAGATCCCGCTCTGCCGCGACCCGTTGCCCGACTTCCCGTTCCCGCCGAACGGCAGGTGCGCCTCCGCGCCGGAGGTCGAGTTGTTCACGCTGACCATCCCCGCCGAGATCCCCTGCGCGAACCGGAACGCCTTGTTCGGATCGGTGGTGTAGATCGAACTCGACAGCCCGTACCCCGACTTGTTGCCTAGAGCAATCGCTTCGTCCAGGGAGGTGTACGGCGTGACTCCGACGATCGGACCGAACGTCTCGTTCATGAACAGCTCGTCGTCCGGCTGCACTCCGGCCACGATGACCGGGTGGTAGAACAACCCGTCCGCCGGATCCCCGACGAACCCGGCCCGCGGGTTGTCCGCCGTGACCCGCCCGGTTCGGCCGATGACCCGGTGGTGCGGCCCGATCCACCCCAGCGTCTTCTCGAACCCGGCCGCGAACTTCTCGTCCAGCAACGGCCCGAACAGCACGTCCTCCGCCGGATCGCCCATCGCCGCGTCCTCGGTCGCCCGCCCGAACCGGTCCAGGAATTCGTCGTACACCGACCGGTGCGCGATCGCCGTACCGAGTGAGGTGCACCGCTGTCCCGCCGTACCGAAGCCGGAGAAGAGGGCGCCTTCGACGGCCAGGTCGAGGTCCGCGTCCTCGGTGATCACCATCGGGTTCTTGCCGCCGAGCTCGAGGCACGGGTTCTGCAGATGGCGGCCGCACAGCTCGCCGATCCGCTCACCAACGGCGCTCGACCCGGTGAAGCCGACCTTGTTGATTAGCCCCGCCTGCAAGGCCTGTTCGAGACCCGAGAACGTGTCCGGTCCATCGGCGTACACCACGTTGAAAACCCCGGCCGGTACGCCGGAATGCGCGAAGATCTCGTAGAACGCGTCCGAGACCACTGCGGAGTACTCCGCCGGCTTCCAGACGACTGTGTTGCCGCAGAGCAGCGCCGGCACGATGTACCAGGACGGGACCGCGACCGGGAAGTTGCCGGCCGTAATGATCGCGACCGTGCCGACCGGACGGCGGAACGTGAACAGTTGCTTGTCCGGCATCTCCGACGGCACCGTCTGCCCGTAGAGCCGGCGTCCCTCGCCGAGGAAGAAGTCGCAGGTGTCGATGATCTCCTGGACCTCACCGAGCGCCTCGGCGAGCGGCTTCCCGATCTCCTGCGTGACGAGCTTGGCGAGCCGCTCCTTGTTCGAGGTCATCAGCCGGCCGACGTTCGAGATCACCTGACCGCGCTGCGGCGCCGGCGTCGCGGCCCACGCGACCTGCGCGGCCTGTGCGACCGAAGCCGCCTGGACGAACACCTCCGGCCCGGCGCTACCAACCGTCCCGACGACCTCACTCAGCCGGGCAGGGTTGGTCGACGGGGTACGCCGTACCGCCTCCGAGATCCGCTCGCCACCGACAACGGACAGCACCTCTACGGCCATGCGGCATCCCTCTCGTCAGTCGTGAGGATCCACCCTAAAGGGCACCTTGTGGTCGGGATAGAGATCCGGGATCGGGATCGGCATCCGCCACAGGTGGGAGTCCTGGTGGATCATGCCGTGCCGGATGGCGACGTACCGGAGCAGGCGGAGCGGGCCGGCGATCAGGACGAACGCCAACGGGAGTTCGACCAGCAGAGCGCTGAGCAGCGCCTGGGTGAGGTCGCCGCCACGGTGACTGGTCATCACGTCGAACCAGGCGTCGCAGAGCAGCAGCACTCCGGTCGCGAACGCGGTCGGGAAGACGAACTGCTTGCGCTTCCAGCCCGCGAGTGCGGTCAGGATCAGCATCGCGAGCAGCAGGATGTCGAAGCCGACCCAGGTCGCGACCCAGTTCCGGGCGACGTAGTGGCTGGGCAGGGTGATCGCCAGGTAGACGGTCCACGGGATCAGAGCGGCCGCGCAAACCAGCATCAGCGCGGTCCTCCACTTGCGGAGCCGGTCGATCGTCTGCCGGGTCGGCATCCCGGCCGGGTGGGGCGCGAGTCGCAGGATCAGGTCCCGCCGCTCGGCCGGCGTCATCGTCGCGATCTCTTCGTCCGTCAGCTGCACGTTTCGAGTATGCCTTGTGATTGCATTCACAAGCCATTACAGTGATAGTTCGAAGAAGCTGTCGATGATGACAGGCGGTGTGGCCATGACCAAGCGCAGACCACCAGGTATGGACAACCAGGACTGGGTCGAGTCGCAGATCAAGCTGGCTCAGAACCAGGGCGAGTTCGAGAACCTGCCCGGTGCCGGCAAACCACTGAAGCTGGCCGACGGGCACGATCCCGACTGGTGGGTCAAAGACTTCATCCGTCGCGAGGACGTCGAGACCGAGGCGTTGCTGCCGCCGGCGATGCTGCTCCGCAAGGAGAAGCAGCAGGTCTACGAGAAGGTCCGCGGGATGCGGCGCGAGTCCGAGGTCCGCGAGTACCTGGCCGACCTGAACAGCCGGATCCGGCTCAGCATCCGCGACACCACCGGACCAGTCGTGCCGACCGGCCCGGTGAACGAGGACGCGATCATCGCCCAGTGGCGGATGGAGCGGCCCGCGACGACCCCTCGTCCGCGGTCTGCCGACGAGCGGCCGGCGAAGAAGAAGTCGATCTGGCAGCGATTGTTCAGCTGAGCATCGAGCGGGCCGCTGTCTCGATGGTCTGCTCGCTCAGCAGTACTTCGTGCGCGGCCGCGCCGAGCGGCACGTACGAGTCGTAGCTCGTCACTCGGGCCAGCCGTCCGGTGTAGCCGTGGTCGATCAGCGTGGCCAGGATGCCCTCGGACACGCCACCGGACCGACGGGTCTCGTCGGCGACCAGCACGCGTCCCGTGGTGGTTGCCTCGCGCAACAGATCCTCGACCGGCAACGGCGCCAGCCACCGCAGGTCGAGGACGCGGACCCCAGGCACCCGGGCCGCGACCCGCAGGCTCATCGGTACGCCGTTCCCGAACGTGACGATGGTCAGCTCGGTCCCGTCGCCGTACGTCCGGCCGCGCCCGATCGGCACCTCTTCGTCCGGGTACGACGCCAGCCACTTGTCGTCCCCGTCGTCGTACAGATCCCGCCGGTGGTAGAGCGCGATCGGCTCGAGGAACACGCTGACCGTGCCGGACGATCGCGCCGCCGCCGCACACGTGTGCAGCATCGCGGCCGCGTCGTCAGGCCTCGACGGCGAGGCGATCACGATGCCCGGGATGTCCCGCAGTACGCCGATCGCGTCGTCGTTGTGGAAGTGCCCGCCGAAGCCCTTCTGGTACCCGTACCCGGCGATCCGCAGCACCATTGGGTTCGCGTACTGCTCCTGCGAGAAGAACTTCAGCGACGCCGCCTCGCCGCGGAGCTGGTCCTCGGCGTTGTGCAGATAGGCGAGGTACTGGATCTCGGGGAACGGCAGCAGCCCGGAGACGCCGGCGCCGAGCGCCAGACCCAGGATCGACTGTTCGTCGAGCAGAGTGTCGAACACGCGAGGCGGTCCGTAGACCTTCTGCAGCCCACGGGTCACGCCGTACACGCCGCCCTTGCGACCGACGTCCTCGCCGAAGACCATCGCCTCGGGGTACGACGCGAGCACGTCACTGAGGGCCCGATTGATCGACTGGCTCAGCGTGAGCGGCTCGGTCGATGGCGTGCGTTGTGGCAGCGCCTCGGCGACAGTTGCCTTTGCTGGGAAGCGCAGGGGCGCGGCCACGGTCTCGGCGGAGGCGAGCTGCGGGAGGCCCGCGATCTCGGCCGCGATCCGGAGTGCTTCGGCCTGCTTGTCGTCGTACAGCTCGATGATCTCGTCGGCCGTGTAGCCGGCGCCGAGCAGGTAGCGCGCCGTACCGAGCAGCGGGTCGAGTTCCTCGTCAGCGGCCAGCTCGGCAGGGGAGCGGTACGCCGTCTCGACGTCGGAGCCGGCGTGGCCGAGCAGGCGGACGGTACGCAGCCGCAGGAAGGCCGGCCGCCGGTTGCGCCGTACGAACGTCGCCGCCTCGGTCGCCATCGACAGGGCAGCGTCCAGGTCTGTGCCGTCGGCGTCGAAGTACCGCAGACCGGGGCGCGACCCGTACGCCTGCCGGATCCAGCCGTCCGGCGTGCGCACGCTGATCCCGATCCCGTTGTCCTCGCAGACCAGCAGCAACGGCATCGGCAGCCCCTGGTACGACGCGTGCAGGGCGGCGTTGATCGCGCCGGTCGCGGTCGAGTGGTTCGCGGACGCGTCGCCGAAACTGGTCACCACGATCGCGTCGGCCGGCCACGGCGACGGTACGCCGAGCTTCGCCGACCGGTTCAGCGAGAACGCCACGCCCATCGCCCGGGGCAGGTGGGACGCGATCGTCGAGGTCTGCGGGATGATCGCCAGCTCGTGCCGGCCGAACACCTTGTGCCGGCCGCCCGCGATCGGCTCACTGGTCGCCGCGGCGACGCCGAGCAGGATGTCGCGCAGCCCTTCCTTCGAGCCGCACTGGGCCGCCCGGGTCAGGTAGAAGGCACCGGATCGGTAGTGCAGCAGCGCCGGATCGGTCGGCTGCAGCGCGGCGGCGACGGCCGCGTTGCCCTCGTGGCCGGCCGAGCCGATCGTGTAGAAACCGGTGCCCTGGGACTGCATCCAACGGGCCGCGAGGTCGGCGTGCCGGCTGCCGAGCTGAGCGTCGTACAGGCCCCGGAGCAGCTCGTCGTCGTGCTCCCACGGCGCCGGGGCGAGGCCGCGGACGCGTTCGGCGAAGGTCCTCATCTGATACATGATCCGCGATCACGGTCCAGGTCACAGCTCAGACCACGGGTTGAACAGCGGACGGATTCGGGTGACGCTGGACGGGGAACGGTGCGCAGGGGGTGTTCGTTCTCCGGGGGAGGGGATCTGTGCGGGTGCCGATGGTGAGTGAGTCGTGGTGAATTCGAAGGTGGCAGCGTCGCCGGTGGTGCGGCGGATCGGGGTCGCGGCCGGTCTCGGAGTAGGGACCGCCGGGGCGCTTTCCGGCGTCCTCCTGCTGGGTCCGCTGGCCGCTTCGATCCTGCTGACCGTGGTGTTCCTACTGGTCTGGCCGCTCGCTGCGGTGGTTCGGCATGTGACGGACGACGCGCCGTACGGCTCGGCCACGATGGTCGCGGCTTCGGCGGCGGCCGCGGTGTTGTGTCTGCCCGGGCTGGTCCGGCTGCTGGCTTGGGGTGCGCTGGGGGTGGCCGCGGCGATGGTCCTTGCCGGCCTGTTCGTTTTGATCGACTTCGTCGTACCAGAAAGGCGGCCGCGTCGGCGGCGGCACTCGCGTGAGCAGCGCAGGCTCGAGCGGCTCACCGAGGCGCAGCTTGCGGAGGACGAGAAGCTGATCGAGTCCTTGCAGTGCCCGCTCAGCACCGAAGAGCTCTGCGGCGTCTGGTCCGACACCGCCAACCAGCTCTCCAGCGGCGCCGGACTCCGCGACCGCCAGGCCGTCGCCGAGGTCCGCCGCATCTGTCTCGACGAGTTCGAACGCCGCAACCCCGAAGGCTTCCACCGCTGGCTCGACGCCGGCGCCCCAGCGAACCCTGGCCGCTACCTGCTCCCGACACCGGGAGAGTAGGTAGTCAGAGCCGGTTGTACCGCTTGCGGGCCTCGCGGCTTTCCTTCTGGGCGTCGCGGGCAGCGCGGCGGGCCTCGTCGAGTTCGGCGCCGACGCGATGGACGAGGGCCTGGGCCTCGGAGAGGGCTTCGCGGGCGCGGTCGAGCTGCGTGTCGAGATCCTCGACCTTGGCCTCGGCTGTCTGTGCTGCCGCGACCGCGTCCTCGAACGCCTGCCTGGCCTTCGCCCGCTCGGCGGCCTCGCGTTCCTCTTGCTCGGCCTGCTCCCGCTGGGCGGATTCATGCTGTTCCTGGGCGCTGTCGGATTCAGCCTGCTTGGCCTTGCGGCGGTCGCGGGCGGCCTGACGGCGTTCGTCGGTGAGCGGGGTGACGTTGGACGGTTCGCCGTTCTCGTCGACGACGCCGAACCCGACATGCCGGAGCGCACTGCTCAGCCGGCCCTCGCGGACGGCGTCGCCCGCGGCCGGGTCGACCAGGGCGGCGTCCAGCGTCTCGCGCAGCTTCTGGCCGACGTCGGCACTGAGCTTCTGGCCTTCTTCGCCGGCCAGCTGAGCGGCCTCCTTGCTCAGCTTGTCCAGCAGCTGGTGGCGCCTCGGCGTCAGGTCCCGCAGCCGTTCGCCGTCGAGATCGGCGGTCGCCTCGCGGAACTCGTCGCCGAGCGCGAGCAGGTCGTCGAGCTCGTCCGGCACCTTGCGGGACACCAGGTTCGCGATCCAGGCCGCGACCGTCGGCTTGCGCAGCGCCTTCAGCCGGGTCGAACCGTCCGGGTCGCCGTCGGCCTTCAGTCGCTTGGCGAGCTCGTTGCGACGAGCAATGAAGTCGGCCGCCGGCGCCGCGTACAGCGCATCGGCCGCCTCCTCGAAGTCCACAAGGTGACGTTACCCGTTCTTCGGTACCCCGGTGGCCAGTTCGCTGCGGAGCTTTTCCAGGATTCCGCGGAGGAGCCGGGAGACCTGCATCTGGCTGACGCCGAGCTCGTTGCCGATCTCTTCCTGGGTGAAGCCGTTGCAGAACCGCAGCTGGAGGATGCGTTTGTCCCGGTCGCCAAGGTTCGCGACCGCCGGGGTGAGTGTGTGCACGTCCTCGACCAGGTCGTAGCCGCCCTCGGCGTCGGCGACCGTTTCGATCAGGCTGGTCGCGCCTTCCGAAGCACCCGGCGCGTCCAGCGACAGCGTGTTGAAGCAGCCGCGGACGGAGGTGGCCTCGGCGACCTCGGCCGGATCCGTGCCCAGCGCGACGGCGGTCTCCTCGTCGCTCGGCACGTGACCGAGTCGCTGGATCAGCTCGGGCTCTGCCGCGGCGATGCTGCCCTGCATCTCCTGCACCCGGCGCGGTGGCCGGATCGTCCAGGCACAGTCGCGGAAATACCGCTTCAGCTCACCGCGAATCGTCGGTACGGCGTACGACAGGAACGCCGTCGAGGCGTCCAGCCGGTATCCGTTGGCGGCCTTGATCAGGCCGAGGTACGCGACCTGCTCCAGGTCGTCGGAGTCGACACCCTTGCTGCGGAAGCGCGATGCGATCGATCTCGCCACCGGCGCGTTCAGCAGGACGACCTGGTCCAGACACTCCTGGTGCCGGGGATCGGGTACGGCGTCGGCCTCGAGCAGCAGCTCGTGGGTTTCGTCGGCGATGTTCAGCTTGATGTCTTCGGCGCTGACGGCTGCAATCGTCACGGGAGATACCTCGTCGTGTCGTCGTGCAGTTGGTCTAGTGGCAGGGTCTGAACCACTACCTCCACCAGATCAAACTCGGCCGACGCATGCAAGTACCCGCCTGTTACGGCTGTTTCAAACGACTGTGGCCTGACAGTAACTGTCAGGTTTCGGTGCTTCCCTTGCACCTATGAACGATTGCTGCGCCGTCGTCGACCTGCGCCAGTACACGCTGCACCCCGGTCAGCGGGACACCTTGATCGAGATCTTCGACACGTACTTCGTCGAGGGCCAGGAGGGGACCGGGATGCATATCGTCGGTCAGTTCCGCGATCTGGACGATCCCGACCGCTTCGTCTGGATCCGCGGGTTCCCGGACCTGCCCGCCCGAGCGGACGCGCTGAAGGCGTTCTACTACGGCCCGATCTGGCGTGAGCACGCGGCGGCCGCGAACGCGACGATGGTCGACTCGGACAACGCGCTGCTGCTGAGGCCGGTCCGGCTCAGCGCCGGCTACCCGGCTCTCGACGTACCCAGACTGCCGATCGGCAACTCAAGTACGCCGGGATCGATGATCGCCGGCGCCGTCTACCACCGCGGTTCCGAGGACGACGGGTTCGTCGAGTTCTTCACCGATCACGTCGTACCGGTGCTGACCGCGACCGGCGCCGCACCGGTCGCGGTGTTCGAGAGTTTGGTTGCTGAGAACAACTTTCCGGCACTGCCGTTGCGGGACGAGGTGGTGCTCACCTGGTTTGCGCGCTTCGACGACGATGCGGCGCACGACGACCACCGGCAGCGGCTGTCCGCGTCGGCGGCCTGGCAGCAGCGGGTGCTCCCGGAACTGGTCTGCCGGACCTCGAAGCCGGCGCAGGAACTGCGGCTGCGGCCGACCGCACGTTCTCAGCTGCATTAAATAGATTGCGCGCCCCGCTGCGGGCGGGGCATCCTGGTGCGACCGAGCGGCGGCGAGCGCTGCCTGGACCTAAGGAGGGCTGACGGATGGCCATCACTGTGCTGCGGCATGTCCGCGTCAGTCTCACCTCAAGGTTCAGGAGCACACCAGATGTCTTCCGACGTCTTTCGCAGTTCGCACGACCTTTCTGACAACTTTCCCGACCTAGAGTCCCGCTGGGCCGATCTGACTCGCGACGAGTCCGAACCCGATCCCTCCGACGCCTTCGTCTTCAAGTTCCACTCCGTGGACGAGGAGCTCGGTCCGGATCAGCGGTGGTCCACCTGGCTGGACGTCGAGCGCGGCTCTCGCGGACCTGATCCCCGCCCGGACTGGGTGGTGACGGAACAGGCCGCGATCGATACCGAGCTCGGCGTCCTCAAAACCGGTAAGGAAGCCGACGTCTTCCTGGTCGAACGGTCCGTCGAAGCCATCGGCGACAACCCGGCGAAATCCTCCCTGCTGGCCGCGAAGCGGTACCGCAGCGAGGAACACCGGTCCTTCCACCGCAGTACGGCGTACGTCGAAGGGCGCCGTACCCGCAACAGCCGTGACACCCGCGCCATGCAGAAGAAGACTGCGCACGGCCGTGGCGTCGCGGCCGGACACTGGGCGTACGCCGAGTGGGACGCCCTCAACCGGCTCTGGACGGCCGGCGTCCCGGTGCCGTACCCGGTACAGGTGGACGGCACCGAGCTGCTGATGGAGTTCATCGACGACGGTGAAGGCGGGGCCGCGCCACGGCTCGCCCAGGTCCGGCCGTCGAAGGAGCTGCTCGGTGAGTACTTCGAGCAGCTCCGCGGCGCGATGCGTGAACTGGCCCGGGCCGGGCTGGCGCACGGTGACCTCTCGCCGTACAACGTCCTCGCCCAAGGGGAGCGGATCGTGATGATCGACCTGCCGCAGGTGATCGACATCGTCGGCAACCCGAAGGGTATGGACTTCCTGATGCGCGACTGCCACAACATGGCGACCTGGTTCACCAACCGTGGGCTGGAGGTCGACGATCAGGAACTGTTCGCCGACCTGCTCACGATGGTGTTCTGATCGCCTGCTGCAGGAGGGGAACGAGGGGGACCAGCCGGTCGGGGTAGGCGTCGACGAGACCGTCGAGATGATTGCCTGCCTCGACCCGCTGGTACGTGTGCAGCCCGGTCGATGCGGCCAGCTCGGCGTACCGGTCGGACTGCGGGATCGGGAGCAGACAGTCGTAGGTCCCGTGGATGCTGTGCAGCGGCTTGCCGATCTTCCCGGTCAGGGCGAAGCGCTGGATCGCCTCGTGCGCCTCGGGCCGTTGCGAGTAGTCGTACGCCGCCTCGCTGCCTTGGTACGACGGGTCGAGTTCGCGGGTGTAGATCTGTTGGGTCAGCGTCCAGTAGATCGTGTAGTGGTACTCCCAGAGGAAGTCCGACCCGGGATCGAATCCGGCCGCGGTGATCAGCTCCGGAGATTGTTGCTCATAGCCCCTGATCGCCGATGGCAGCGCCGAGAACGGGTTGAGGTCCGCGGTCCACAGCGTGCCTTCGAGCTCGACGCCCCGGGTGTAGAGCTCCGGGTGATTCTCGAGTTGCCAGCGGACCAGATACCCGCCGTTCGAGACGCCGGCCGCGATCACCTCGTCGGCCGGGCGACCGTAGTACTGCGTGACTGTCTCGCCGGCGGACCGGGTCAGCTCGGTCATCCGCTCGTTCCACTCGACGATCGCGTCACCGGGACGACGGCTGTTGCCGTAGAACTCGAGACCCGTGTTGCCCTTGTCGGTGGCGGCGTACGCGTAGCCGAGCGAGAGCACGTAGTCCGAGATCGCCTTGTCGTTCGAGTACTGCGCTCGCACGCCGGGCGCTCCGGAGACGACGAGGCCGCCGTTCCACTGCTCGGGGAGCCGAATGACGAACTGGGCGTCGTGGTTCCAGCCGTGGTGGGTGTTGGTGTGCGAGTCCGACGGGAAGTAGCCGTCGATCTGGACTCCCGGCACATCCGACTGCGCCGGCAGCCCGGCGTGGGTGGTGCCCAGATAGTCGTCGGGGTCGGTGTGACCACCGGCGGTGGTCAGGTCGTCCAGCTCGGCGAGCTCCTGGTGTTCGGCACCGGGAACGCGGACCTCGGTCACGACACAGCCTTCGCGGCCGCGCGTCCCGCCGTACGGCCGGTGAAGAGACAGCCGCCGACGAAGGTGCCTTCGAGGGAGCGGTAGCCGTGGATACCTCCACCACCGAAGCCCGCGACCTCGCCGGCCGCGTACACACCGGGGAGCGGGGTGCCGTCGGTCCGCAGTACCCGCGAATCGAGGTCGGTCTGCAGACCGCCGAGGGACTTGCGGGTGAGGATGTTCAGCCGCACGGCGATCAGCGGGCCGGCCTTCGGATCGAGGATCCGGTGCGGCGACGCGACCCGGATCAGCTTGTCACCGCGGTAGTTCCGGGCGCCGCGAAGGGCGGTCACCTGCAGGTCCTTGGTGAAGGTGTTGGTCAGCTCCCGGTCGCGCGCGACGATCTGCCGCTCGAGGTCGTCCAGGTCGATCAGCTTGTCGCCGGTCAGATCGTTCATCCCGCGGACCAGGTCCGGAAGGTTGCTACGGACAACGAAATCGGCGCCGTTCTCCATGAACGCCCGGACCGGCGCGGTCGCCCCGCCGCGGGCGCGGCCGAGCACCCCCTTGATGTCCTTGCCGGTCAGGTCCGGGTTCTGCTCCTGGCCGGAGAGGGCGAACTCCTTCTCGATGATCTTCTGGGTCAGCACGAACCAGGTGTAGTCGTACCCGGTCGTCATGATGTGCTCGAGCGTCCCCAACGTGTCGAACCCGGGGAACAACGGCACCGGCAGCCGCTTCCCGGTCGCGTCGAACCACAGCGACGACGGCCCCGGCAAGATCCGGATGCCGTGCATCGGCCAGATCGGGTCCCAGTTCTGGATGCCCTCGGTGTAGTGCCACATCCGGTCCTGGTTCACGTACCGGCCGCCGGCCTTCTCGGTGATCGCGAGCATCCGACCGTCCACGTGTGCGGGCACGCCGGAGATCATCCGCTTCGGCGGCTCGCCCATCCGCTTCGGCCACTGCGCCCGTACCAGGTCGTGGTTGCCGCCGATGCCGCCGGATGTGACGATCACCGCCTGCGCGGTCAGCTGGAAGTCACCGACCTCCTCCCGCGAGCTCGACACCCCACGCGGTACGTCGCTGGGCTCGAGCACCTTGCCCGCGACGCCGTCGACCACTCCGCCGGTCACGGTCAGCTCGTCCACCCGATGCCGGAACCGGAACTCGACCAGTCCCTTCGCGACCGCCTCGCGCACCCGCCGCTCGAACGGTGCGACCAGTCCGGGTCCAGTGCCCCAGGTGATGTGGAAGCGCGGCACCGAGTTCCCATGGCCGTCCGCGTTGTAGCCGCCGCGTTCGGCCCACCCGACGACCGGGAAGAACCGCACGCCCTGCGCATGCAGCCACGGACGCTTCTCGCCGGCGGCCCAGTCGACGTACGCCTCGGCCCATTGCCGGGCCCACTTGTCCTCGTCGTCCAGCCGGTCGAATCCGGCCGAGCCGAGCCAGTCCTGCAGCGCGAGGTCATGGGAGTCCTTGATCCCCATCCGCCGCTGCTCCGGGGAATCGACGAACAGCAGCCCGCCGAACGACCAGAAGGCCTGTCCGCCGAGCGATGCCTCGGGTTCCTGGTCGAGCAGCAGCACCTTCCGGCCCGCGTCGGCCAGCTCGGCGGTCGCGGCCAGCCCGGCCAGCCCCGCCCCGACGACGATCACATCAGCGTCCATGTCGACCATGTATAGCGCACTTGCGAAGATGAAGCAGTGACGATCCTTTCTGCGCAAAACCTCGTACTTCCCGCAGCTTCGCTCGGTCCGGAGAACCCGCTGGCGCCGCTCCGCACCCACCGCGAAATCCACCAGGTCGAGAACCTCGCCGAACTCCCGCCGGAGCTCCGCGAGAACATCGAGTACGGGCGTCTGCACAGCCCACTCCCGTGCCTCGATCAGGACGGCTACGACCGCACTCTGGTCGAGACATCCTTCCCGGCCCTCGTGCTGGAGAACGATCACCTCCGCGCGACCGTCCTGCCGAGCCTCGGCGGTCGGCTGTACTCCCTCGTCCATAAGGCCACCGGTCAAGAGCTGCTCTACCGCAACCCGGTGTTCCAGCCCGCGAACCTGGCCCTGCGCAACGCGTGGTTCGCCGGCGGCGTCGAGTGGAACGTCGGCAGCACCGGCCACTGGACCGGCACCTGCGCGCCGATGCACGCCGCCCGCGTCGAGGGCCCGGACGGTACGCCGATCCTGCGACTGTGGGAGCTCGAACGGACCCGCAACCTCGTCACGCAGCTCGACTTCTGGCTGCCGGCCGACTCCGAGTTCCTGTACGTCGGAGTCCGCCTGCAGAACCCGTCCGATGTCGAGGTCCCGGCGTACTGGTGGTCGAACATCGCGGTCGCGCAGTCGCCGGAGACCCGGGTGCTGGTGCCGGCGGACCAGGCCTGGCGTTACGGGTACGGGAGCCGGCTGGACCTGATCGACGTAGATGCAGACCTGACCTATCCGATGCGACACCCGCGCGCTGTCGACTACTTCTTCGAACCGCTGCCGGAAGAGCACTCGTGGATCGCATCGGTCGACGACACCGGCACCGGGCTGGTGCAGGCGTCGACCGAGCGACTGCAGGGCCGGAAGCTGTTCGTCTGGGGTCAAGGCGAGGGCGGCCGTCGGTGGCAGGACTGGCTGGCGCCTGGTCTGAACGGCGATGGGTACGCCGAGATTCAGGCCGGGCTCGCGCGGACCCAGATGGAACACCTGAAGCTGCCCGCCGAGACAGACTGGCACTGGCTGGAGGCGTACGGCCGAGTGTCCGTGGATCCAGCCTCTGCACATGCGGATGACTGGAAGACCGCCCGTCGCGCCGGTGCGAACGCCCTGAGTCCACTGCTCGACGGACTGCCCGCTCAGGAGAAGGCGTGGCTGGAGGTGGTCGACTCGGCACCGGTAGAACTGCTCGCGGTCGGATCCGGTTGGGGCGCGCTGGAACTGGCCCGGACCAGTTGGACGGTGTCGGACGGTACGCCGTTCACCGCCGACACGATGACGTCGCGGGAGCAGGCTTGGCTGCCACTGCTCGACGGGCGGTTGCCTGCGGTTGACGACGTACCGGATGGGACTTTGGTGGCGTGGTCGGCGTTGCTGGAGGCCGCGGAGGGTAACTGGCTCGTTTGGTACCACCGGGGTGTGGCGCGGCACTACTACGGTGACGTCGACGGTGCGGTGGAGGCGTGGCGGCAGTCCGGCGACAACGCCTGGGCGCTGCGCAACCTGGGCCTGGTCACCGGCGATCTGTCGCACTACGAGCGCGCGGTCGAACTGCTGCCTGACCTGGTGCCTTTGGCCGTGGAGGCGGTCGCGGCCACACTGGATTCCGACGTCGCGCTGGCGGAACGCATGCTCGCTCACGCTCCCGATGACCCGCGGATCCAGCTGCTCCGGGTCAGGTATGCCCTGGAGACCGGCGATCCCGCGGCGGCTCACGAGCTGCTGGCCGCGGGTATCCAGCTGGCCACGGTCCGTGAGGGAGCGAATCCACTCACCGACTACTGGCTCGCAGCGGAGCAGGCGCTTGGCACACAGCGGCCAGTACCCCCGCAGTACCAGTTCGGAATGGGCGAAATCTGACAACTACAGGTCAACTCTACCTCTAGCAACACCGCTCCACCGGGCTCTACCATGATGCTGTAGAAAAGGTTTTGTACTTACCTGGAACCAAGTGGAGTCCGGTGGCGTCTCACCGGTAAGCGGCAAACGCCGCGAGAGCAGTTTCGACAAACGACCGCGTCGCTCGCGGGCGGCGCGTCGGGGGTGAGTGTCATGTTGGCGATCGTTGTACTAGGAGGATTCGGCCTGGTGCTGGTGGTTGCGGCCTTCATCGTGACCGAAGTTCTGGCCGGGGTACGGCGGGACGAAATCCCGACCGGCACCGAGGAAAAGACCGCGGGACGAGTGATCCGGGTGCGTGGCCCGGTCCGCGGCCAACTGCAGAGCGGTGCCCCGGCGGTCTACACCGAGGTCATCGTCGAGTACTACACCCGCCGGGGTGAGGGACCGTACGAGGTCGCTCGCAAGTTCCCGGTCGGGAGCAGGATTACTTACGCCAAGGGTGACCGGGTGATCGTCGCGTACGACGTCCGGACGCCACGCCGGGCCCGTCTGGCCGGCCGGGTCAGCCACTGGCCGACCCTGGGTCTGCCGTCCGCCGCCCGGGCAGCCTGACCGTTCATCCTGCTTGAGCCAAACCTCGGCTCAAGCAGGGAGATGAGGGGCGAGCAGGTTGTACAGCACCGGCCGGCCCTGCTCCAGGACGTACTCCGCCTCGTCCGCGGACAGCCGATCGGCCAGGTGGGCCAGTGACTCGCCCATCGCGATGCTGAGCGTGACCGCCAACCGGAAGTCGCGGGAGTCCCGTGCACCGAACCGCGCCGCCAGCAGCTCCGCGAACTCACCGGCATGCTGATCGTCGAACTCGCCCGGCTTCGATTCCAGCTCCGGATCGCCGAGCCCGCTCAGTACAACGGCCTTGAACCCGGGATCCGTCCGGTGCATCTCCCGGAACGTGTCCAGCGTGACGTCGACCGCGGCCCGCCAGCTCGACACGGCCGCCAACCGCTCGCTGACCGCCTCGGTGTAGCGGGCCTGGTTCCGGCGCTCGATCGCCTGGATCAGGCTCCGCTTGTCCGGGAAGTACCGGTACACGCTGCCGACCGCGATCTCGGCCCGCTTCGCGATCCCGCTCGTCGACGCCGCGTCGTACCCGCGCTCGACCACCTCGGCGCAGGCCGCGTCCAGAATCCGCTCAACCTGCCGGTTAGCCCGATCCTGAGTAGGCATCCGCCGAAGCGGATACGCCCCCGAAGTCACCATGCGCTCATTGTCCACGCATCGAGGGACGACGTTGCCACTCCTGTGTGACAGATTGCCGACAGATCGTCGTCATTGGGAGGGAATCAACGCATGCGCATCAGTAGAACTGTCGTTGCCGGGGCCGCGTCCGTCGCGCTGGCTGCGTCCGGGGTCGCCGGTACGGCGGTCACCCGGCATGACTCCGCGGGTGATGGCCTGCGGCTGAATCAGATGCAGGTGGTCGGGTCGCACAACTCGTACCACCGCGAGCTCAGCCCGAACGAGCAGAAGGTCCAGCAGCAGCAGAACGCCGGCTCGGTCGACCTCTGGTACTCGCACGCCCCGATCTCGCAGCAGCTCGAGGACCAGAACGTCCGGTCGCTCGAGCTCGACCTGTTCCCGGACCCGCAGGGCGGCCTGTACACGTACCCGCTGATCCGGAAGCTGACCGGCCAGGGACCGCTGACCGACCCGGCGATGGCCAAGCCCGGGATCAAGGTCATGCACATCCCCGACTTCGACTACAACACCAACTGCGACACCTTCGTGGTCTGCCTGCAGCAGGTGAAGACCTGGTCCGACCAGAACCCGGACCACGTGCCGATCGCGATCAACCTCGAGCTGAAGCAGTCCGACCCGGCCGTGGTCGCGGCCGGCGGTGTCGTCGCACCGCCGTGGGACGCCGCCAACCTGGACTCGGTCGACACCGAGATCCGCTCGGTGTTCCCGGAGAACGAGATCCTCACGCCGGACGACGTACGCAAGCCCGGTCTGACCCTCGAGCAGTCCGTGCTGACCAAGGGCTGGCCGAAGCTGAAGAGCGTCCGCGGTCAGGTGATGTTCTACTTCGACAACGGCGGACCCGGCGAGATCCGCGACACCTACACCGCCGGCAAGCCGAACCTGGAGGGTCGCGCGGTCTTCACCCGCGGTCCGGAGGGTGCGCCTGACGCCGCGGTCACCGAGGTGAACGACCCGCGCGGTACCGGCCAGGCCGAGATCCAGCGGCTGGTCAAGAAGGGCTACCTGGTCCGGACCCGGTCCGACGAGCCGATGGCGACGATCCGCGACAAGGACTACACCCGGCTCGGGATCGCACTGGCCAGCGGCGCGCAGTGGGTGACCACGGACTTCCCGGTCGCCGGAATGGCCGCCCGCTACGACAGCGACTTCGTCGCCAAGCTGCCCGGGCACACTCCCGTACGATGCAATCCCGTCACCGCATCCGCGAAGGCGGCCGTCTCGGAAGGGTGAGCTGGATGTCGGAGCACGTGGTCGATGTGAGTTGGAGCCGCGGTGAGCACGAGTTCACCTACGACACCTACGACCGCGACCACGAGTGGCGCTTCGACGGCGGGATCACGGTCCCCGGCTCGGCCAATCCGAAGTACCTGGGGAATCCGGGCCCGGTCGATCCGGAGGAGGCGTTCGTGGCGGCGTTGTCGTCGTGCCACATGCTCACCTTCCTGTCGATCGCGGCCCGGAAACGCCTGGTGGTGGACGCGTACGACGACCACGCGGTCGGCGTGATGGCTCCGAACGAGGCCGGTCGGCTGGCGATCACGGAAGTGACGCTGCACCCGAAGATCGTCTGGGCCGGCGACGCACCGAACGCCGAGACAATCGAGCGCATTCACCACCTGTCCCACCAGGAATGCTTCATAGCAAACTCAGTAACCACCAAAATCACAGTTGCCTGACGCAAACAAAAACCACCCGCCGGACCGGCCTGAACCTCGCGCAAACGGTGTCAGGATGGTCGGCGGGTGGTTTTGGGTGCACCTCTGTGGCGGTGCACCGGTAACGGATCCGGCGGCGCCTCGCACTGGGCGCCTCTGCGTTTGTGTGCGACTTCCGTGCGGTCTCGCTCGGTGGGCGAGACCGTCCGGGTGCGCCGCCGGGATCCGTTCGTCCGGCCTGCGCCTTACTGCTCGGCGGCGGCGTCGGTCCGGTCGTCAGCGGTCTGGTGGGAGTCGACGGCCAACAGGTCCTCGAGCTGGCGGACCTGCTCGGTGGCCATCGTGGTCATCAGTCGGTGGATCGTCATGCCAGTGAGACGCGCAGGGTCCCCAGGTATGACGGGAATCCAGGATGTGACCTGAGCCACTAACTCTCGTCGAGCCCGTCGAGGCGCAGCGGGACGAGTTTCCGGGCGTCGTCGTACGACGTGCCGGTCAGTTCGAGCAGGTCGATGACGATGGACCGGAGCTGCCCCAGGACGACGACCGCGGACAGTCCGGTCGGCAGCGGCATGTCCGCCGTACGACGTCCGAGCTCGCCCAGCACGCGATGGGCGGCGACCTCGGCGGCCGGTTCGAACAGGGACTCGGCGATCAGGCGGGTGCCGTCGGCGAGGCGTTCGAGCAGCATCGGGTACTCGGCGGGCATGCTCTCGTCCCGCCAGACGGACACCGCACAGCGTCGTACCAGCACCCTGATGTTCCGGATCGCGCGATCCAGCGGTACGACGAGATCCGCGATCTCCTGGACCCGGCCGCGGTGCCGGCGGCGGAACGGGGACAGCCGGACGACCGCGACCCCCTCGTCGGCAGCGCTGCGCAGGTCGTCGAGCCGGGACTCACTGGCCCGTGCCCGCCGAAGAGCGTCGGTGATGGCGTCCTCGTCGCGGGTGCGCAGGCCGTCAGCGGTCTCGACCAGGATCTCAGCCAGCTCGTTCAGGACCTCGGAGGCTTGTTGTCGCGGGCGCCTGATCGCCGCGGCCGGGGCGATGGTGGCGGCGGCCAGCGCGACGACCCCGCCGAGGGCCGCGTCCAGCCAGCGGCTGAAGCCGGCGCCCGGATTCGGCAGCAGGGTGGTGACGATCGCGGCCTGGACACCGGCCTGCGTGGTCATCAGGTTGCCCGCACCGAGCAGTACGGCGACGCTCATCGCGAGCGCGATCACGAAGATGATCTGCGGGATTCCGGTGCCGAAGACGTGGACGAACAGGTCGCCGACACCGACGCCGACCGCTACCCCGACCATCACCTCGGCGACCCGGCGGAGTCGCTGGCCGAAGCTGAAGCCGAGGCAGACCATCGCGGCGACCGGCGCGAAGAACGGCTGCTTGTGGCCGACGACGTACCGGGCGAGGGCCCACGCGATCCCGGCCGCGAGGGCGCACTGGGCGATGAAGAAGGCGCGGCTGCGCCAGCGTTCCACCCGGCGGCGGATCGAGGCACGCGACCGCCGAGCGGCCCGCGGCGCGATATCGTCGCGCAGCTCCCGCAACTGGTCCAACGTCAGCCTGACCGGATCCACGCGCCCCATTCTGCGTCGCGCTTGCTTCCGCTGCTTGCGACGCGCCAAGGTTGCCCCATGAGCGATGACAACCGTGAGGACTACGGCAGCTACTCGGTCGACGACGAGGATCAGCTGCAGGCGGAGGACACCCTGAACGACCGGGGTGTGGACGATGTGCTCGACGAGGGCGTCTCACCGCCGGAGAAGTGGTCCGCGGGCGAAGGGTTCGGCACCACGGCCGACGAAGCCCTGCAGGGTGAAACGCTGGACCAGCGGCTCAGCCAGGAGGTCGCGGACGTCGACCCGTACGCCGAGGACAACGAGCAGGTCGGCGGGCCGGAGGTCGGCGTGGTCCGCTCCGGTCGCCTGGTCGCACCCGACGAGGGCGCGCACAGCGACGACGACAACGAGCTGTTCGCCGAGGACGTCGGCATCGACGGCGCCGCGGCCGGTGCCGAGGAGGCAGCCGTCCACGTCGTCGACGACGAGGACAACTTCGAGCTCGACGATGACGACGAAGAAGACCTCGAGAGCTACGACAACGTCGACCTGGGCGACGTCGGCGACTCCGAAGACTGAAGAACGCACTGCAAGCTGCACCATGCGGCGGCCGTCCGTCTCAGGGGTCAACCCCTGAGACGGACGGTTGCGGAGCGAGAATCCAGGTCCGCAACCGTCCAGGCGAGGGGTTGACCCCTCAGACGTCCCGGGGCGTGGGCCGTCGTGCCGGCTAGCGGGGGGTGACTGTTACTTCTGCGCCGCCGCGGGGGACCAGGGTGACGTTCTTGGGTTGGGCTGGTTCGGGCTTGGGGTTGGGGGCCTGGAAGTTGTAGGCGGTGAGGGCGGCGCGGAGGATTTCGGTGCCCTCCATCAGCGAGAAGCCGGCGCCGATGCAGCGCCGGGCGCCGCCGCCGAACGGGATCCAGGTGCCGGGGGCCGGCGGGTCGTCGGACAGGAAGCGCTGCGGGCGGAACTCCTTCGGCGCCGGGAAGTACTCCGCATCCCGGTGGACCAGGCCGATCGCGGCCATGATCGTCGTACCGCGGGGCAGCCGATAGCCGGCGACATCGGTGGTCTCGGTGAGTCGACGGCCGACCTGATACACCACCGGATGCAGCCGCAGCGCCTCCTTGACGATCGCTTCCAGCTCGTCGTCCGCACCGGCGTCGGCGGCCCGCTGGCCGAACTCCAGATCCTCCGGCCGCCGCGCCAACTCATGGAAGGCCCAGGCCATCGCCGTCGCGGTCGTCTCGTGGCCGGCCAGCAGGAGAGTGACCAGCTGGTCCCGTAGCTCCTGGTCCGACCAGGTGCCTGCGGCAAGCAGTCGCGAGAGTACGTCGTTGCGCCCGGCAAACGTCTCGCGGCGCTTGGCGATCTCGTCGCACAGGATCTCGTCGACCTTGCGCTGGGTGTCCAGGTACGTCTTCCACGGCCGGACCCGGAGCAGCGGCGGGTAGAACCCACCCAGCATGATCACCGGCGACACCGAGACGATCTTGTCCATCAGCGGCCGGAGCGTGTTCAGCCGGTCGACGTCGGTCACGCCGAAGATCACCTGCAGGATGATCTCCAGAGTCAGGTTCCGCATCCGCTGGTGCACCTTGAACGGCTTCCCGGCCGGCCACTTCGCGACCTCGGCCTGAGCCAGCTCCAGCACCATCCCGGCGTACCCGCGCAGTGCCGCGCCGGAGAAAGCCGGCATCAGCTGCTTGCGCATCCGGACGTGGTCCTCGTCGTCGAGCAGCAGCAGCGAGTGCGAGCCCATGATCGGCTCAAGCACGGTGTTCCCCTCGCCGGCGTGCATGATCGCGGGCGGGCTGCCGAACACCTCGCGGATGTGGTCCGGCCGGCTCAGCACCACGCAGACCCGGCTCGACGGCACCAGGCGGATGGTGAACACGTCGCCGTACTTCGCCTGCATCCGCGGGAAGAACGTCTTGCGGTGACTGGCGAACAGCACGGTCTGCGCCAGCGTGGGAAGTTTCGGCCCGGGAGGCAGTGTGCGGGCCGTCTGCCGGTCGAGAGTTCGGGAACCGAGCAAGGGTGTCGCTGCCATACCTTCACGCTACGTCAGCCGGGTGAACGCCGGGCGGGGCTTACGACAAGAACTGGGGGCCTGAGACAGGCAATAACCTGTCCCAGGCCCCCGGAACCTATGCTCAGGCCCGCTTGAAGCGCAGGGTGAGGATCTGGAAGGGGCGGAGCTCGAAGGAGACTCCGTTGTCCTTCAGCTCCCGGTCCGCGAGGTCGCGCTCGAGCAGGTCGACCTCGGTCACCGACGCCGCCGCGAACGACGGCGTGACGGTCGCCCGGCCGCGGCCGCCGGTGGACTCGTACAGCCGGACGACCACGTCGCCGGACTGGTCGTCGGCCAGCTTGATCGCCTCGACGATCACGTTGTCGTTGTCGACAGCAACGATCGGCTCGACGCCGTCGGCACCGGTGACGACCCGCTCCGGCAGGTTGATCCGGTAGCCCTCCTCGACCGCCTCCGGGATGCCGGCGCCGACCACCAGCGCGTGGTTGACGATGTGCACGCCCTGGTCGGTCTTCGGGTCGGGGAACCGCGGCGCCCGGATCAGCGAGGTCCGGATGGTGGTCGTCGTACCGCCGTCCTCCCGCGCAGTCCGGTTGATGTCGTGGCCGTACGTCGAGTCGTTGACGACGGCAACGCCGTACCCCGGCTCGCCGACGTGCACCCAGCGGTGCGCCGCGATCTCGAACTTCGCCGCGTCCCAGGAGGTGTTCTGGTGGGTCGGCCGGAAGATGTGACCGAACTGCGTCTCGGACGCCGACCGATCCGCGTGGACGTCGACCGGGTACGCCGCCTTGAGGAACTTCTCCGTCTCGTGCCAGTCCATGTTGGTCTCGATGTCGACCCGCTTCGCGCCCGGCCGCAGCCGCAGCGTCTGGGTCACGGTGGACTGCCCGAAGGACCGCTTCACCACCACGGTCGCGACACCGTCGACAGTGCTGAAGTCCAGGCTGTCGAGCTCGGTCACGTCGCGGACGTTGTTCTTGTAGAACGAATCGACGTCCCACGCGTCCCAGTGATTCGGGGTGTCCACGTGCAGCTGGAGAAGGTTGCCCACGGCACCTGGTGCGATCACCTCGCGGGCGGCCTCGACGTCGTACAGCGAGGTGATCAGGCCGCGGTCGTCGATCGTCACCCGGATGACGCCGTTGTCCAGGACGCCGTCCTCGATCGTGACGGACTGGCCCTCGCCGGCTGCGACACCCGCGCCCAGACCGGCGACGCCGCTGCGGGAGTGCGGTGCCGCGTTGAAGACGATCTGCGCGTCACCGGAGCCGGCCAGCGCCTGCTGGGCCTTGGCGATGATCGCGTTCAGCTCCTCGGCGACCTTGGCGTACGTCGCCTCCGCCTCGCGGTGCACCCACGAGATCGAGGAGCCCGGCAGGATGTCGTGGAACTGGTGCAGCAGCGCGACCTTCCACAGCCGGTCCAGGTCCTCGTACGGGTAGGTGTCCAGCTTGCCCGCGACCACGGCCGCGGTCGCCCACAGCTCGGCCTCACGCAGCAGGTGCTCGGTACGCCGGTTGCCCTGCTTGGTCTTGGCCTGCGAGGTGTACGTCGCCCGGTGGATCTCCAGGTAGAGCTCGCCGGACCACACCGGCGCGTGCTCGTGGTACTCCTCTTCGGCGGCGGTGAAGAACTCGGTCGGGGACTCGATCGTCACCTTCGGCGAGGACTCCAGGTCGGCCACCCGGCGGGCGGTCGCGACGAACTCACGGGTGGGGCCGCCACCGCCGTCGCCGTACCCGAACGGGACCAGCGACCGGGTCGCGGCGCCGTTCTCGGCGAAGTTCCGCTGCGCGTGCGCGAGCTCACGACCGGACAGGTCGGAGTTGTACGTGTCGATCGGCGGGAAGTGGGTGAACACCCGGGTCCCGTCCAGGCCCTCCCACCAGAAGGTGTGGTGCGGGAACTTGTTCTCCTTGTTCCAGGAGATCTTCTGGGTCAGGAACCACTTCGAGCCTGACAGCTTCACCAGCTGCGGCAGGGCCGCCGTGTAGCCGAACGAGTCCGGCAGCCAGACCTCCTGGGTGTCGATACCGTACTCGTCCAGGAAGAACCGCTTGCCGTGCACGAACTGCCGGGCCAGCGCCTCGCCACCGGGCAGGTTGGTGTCGGACTCGACCCACATCCCGCCGACCGGGACGATGTGGCCCTCGGCAACGGCCTTCTTCAGCCGCTCCCAGACCTCCGGGTAGTTGTCCTTCACCCAGGCGTGCTGCTGGGCCTGCGAGAACGCGAAGACCAGCTCCGGGTACTCCTCGGCCAGAGTGGCGACGTTGGACACCGTCCGGGCGACCTTGCGGCGGGTCTCCCGCAGCGGCCAGAGCCAGGCGGAGTCGATGTGCGCGTGCCCGACCGCGGACAGCTGGTGCGCGCTCGCGTGCGCCGGCCGGCTCAGTACGTCGGTCAGCTGGGCGCGGGCGTCCGTCGCGGTGCCGGCGACGTTCTCGTAGTCCAGTACGTCGAGTGCCCGGCTCAGCGCGCGCAGGATCTCCCGGCGGCGCGGCTCCTGGGCGGACAGCTCCCTCTGCAGGCTGTCCAGCGCCTCGAGGTCGAGGATCAGGTCCCACACCTCGGCGTTGAACACGGCCAGGTCGGCGCGGGTCAGCTGGTAGATCGGGTGGTCGCCGAGCTTCTCGCCGATGTCGACCTTGGCGTAGGCGTTGTCCAGTGGGATCTCCGGGTTGGCGGCCGCCTCGACGTAGAACTCGATCGAGTCGCCGGCCGACGCCGCCGTACCGTCCTTGCCGAGGATCGACAGCGGCGCGTAGGTCTGCCGCGGGTGCAGGCCCTTCAGCGGCCGGCCGGAGCTGGTGTGCACCAGGCCCTCCGCGGAGAACCCGGGACCGCCGCTGAAGCCGAGGTCGATGACCGCCTCGATCTCGCTGCCGGCCCACTCGGCGGGAACCTCGCCGCTGAACTTGAACCACGCGGTACCCCAGGCCGGACCCCACGGCAGGCCGATCTCGGCCTTCTCGTAGGTCTGCGCCAGCGCCTCGGCGGGGGACACGGGCTCACCGGGTGCGTGCCACACCTCGATGTCCAGCGGGACCGCCGCGCCGTAGATCGCGGGGCGGAGCCGCTCCCGCAGGGCGCGCCTGAGCCGCTCCTCGATGAGTTGACGGTCGTCGTGCACGAAATCAGCCTCCGGGGAAGATCCTCACGCGGCCGCCACGGCCGCACGGATGACAACGCTGTCACACCGACCCCGGGTGCGTCCAGACGCAGATGCCCCCTGTTGTATACGTACCTGTGGGTAGCGGTTCGGTTGCGGCCGGGTCCACGGCTACCCCCAAGGCCCCGTTGTTGTCTAGGTTGTCTGCATGGATCGCCCCCGCCTGCTGACCCCTGCCCGGCCGACTGGGCTCGGTGATCGGTTGTTGGCACGACGCAGCATGCTCGGCTTCGGTGCCGCCGCCGCGTCGGCGCTGCTCGTGCCCGGCTGCTCGCGCGGCCGCGCGGACGAGCCCGCGCCCGACAAGCCCGGGACTTTCGTGACCGGCAACACCGGCGGCGTCTACAACGTGTTCGGTGCGGCGCTCAGCGCGCTGGTCAGCGAAGTCACCGGCGTGGAGCTGCAGCCGATCGTGAGCGACGGCTCGGTGGACAACCTGGTCAAGGTCGCGAGCAGTCACGCCGACCTCGGTTTCTGTACGTCGGACTCCGCGCTGGCGGCCTTCGAGGGCACCGGCGAGTTCAACAAGGGCCCGCTGCGGTTCACCGCGCTCGCCCGGGTGTACGACAACTACGTGCACGTCGTCGTACCGATGGCCTCGAAGGCGAAGGAACTGACGGACCTGAACCCGTCGAAGGATGATCCGACCCGGCGGAAGATGGTCGTCAGCGTCGGGCCGAAGAACTCCGGCACCCAGGTCATCGCCGACATGATCCTGAACGAAGCCAAGGTCGACGTCAAACGGGTGAACATGTCGCTGGAGGACTCGGTCGCTGCGCTGGTCCCGCCGGCCAGGGCGAGCCGCGGCAAGATCGACGCCTTCATCTGGAGCGGAGGCGTTCCGACGAAGCCGATCGCGGCGCTGCAGGCCACCCTCGGGTTCCGGCTGCTGAACATCGGAGCGGTGGCGCAGAAGATTGCGCTGAGGGAGTTCGGCGGCTTCGTAGTGTCGTCGATCCCGCCGTCGCAGTACGGGCTGGCCAGCTCGGTGCCGACGCTCGCCGTGCCGAACTACCTGATCGCCAGGCCGAACCTGTCCGACTCGTGGGCCTGGTGGACGGTCAACACGCTGTTCCGCCGCCAGAACGACCTGATCAAGGAGCATCCGGAGGCCGGCGCCCTGGACCCGCGCTCGGCGATCGCCACGATGCCGATCCCGCTGCACCCCGCGGCGGAACGCTGGTACCGCCAGAACCACATCTGAGTTTCAGGCGGCGCAGGTTCAGATGTCGTAGTCGTCGATCAGCGGGACGCGGACCTCGATCACCAGGCCGCCGCCGATCGGCGGGCGGGCGACCACGCGGCCGCCGACCCGGGCCGCTTCGGAGCGGACGATCGCCAGTCCGAGGCCGGTGCCCGGCATCTCCCGGTGGTGCGCGCTGCGCCAGAACCGCTCGCCGACCTTCTTCAGGTCCCGCGAACCGAGCCCGAGGCCGTGGTCGCGCACCGACATCACCACCTCGGTGCCGTCCCGGGTGACCGAGACCTCGACCGGCGGAGCGCCGTACTTGGAGGCGTTGTCGAGCAGTACGTCGAGGATGTCGTCGACCTCGAGCTCCGGTGCGACCCCGCCCGGCACCATCTCGCCGATGATCAGCTCCAGGTCGTCGGCGGAGTACACGGCCTTCCAGCCGACCAGCCGCTCCTTCACTGCCTGCGCGAGGTCCAGCGGCTCTTCACTGTTGGCGTCGCCGTCGGTCGACGGACGGTCCGAGCCGGCCAGCCGGGACAGCCGCTGGACGATCCGGCCCAGCCGGTCGATGTCGCTGAGCGCGAACCGGGCCGTCGGGGACAGCCTGGAAAGGCCCTCGATGTGGATCCGGGCCGACGTCAGCGGCGTACGCAGCTGGTGTGAGGCGTCCGCGACGAACTCACGCTCACGCTGGCGGGCCTGGTGCAGGCTCAGTGCCATCGAGTTGAAGCTGTCGCCGAGCCGTCGGAGCTCTGGTGCACGGCCGTCGGTCGACACCCGGGTGTCGAGCGCGCCGCGGGTGATCTGGTGGGTCGCGTTGTCGAGGTCCTGCAGCGGCCGCAGCACCCAGCGGGTGATCGGCCGGACGATACCGATGATGATCGCGCCGATGCTGATCAGCAGGCCGCCGAGGAGCAGCAGCAGCCCACGCTGCACCTGGTCGCGGGCGTTCTCGGTCGGCACCCGCAGTACGGCGGCACCGAGCACGCTGCCGTTGTTGACGACCGGACGGGACACGATCATCTCGCCGGAACGCCACGGCCACAGCGCCGGCGGCTCGGCCGGCAGCCGACCGGCCAGCGTGCTGTGCAGAGCGGTGGCGATGTCGGACTCCTTGACGTCGACACCGGACACGGAGGTGGCCACCACCCGGGAGTCGACGTCGACGACGAAGACCGGGGTGTCGTACAGCTCCTGGTACCGGACCGTCAGCTCACGCAGGTTGGCGATGTCGCCGGTCTGCAACGGGGACTCCGCCATCGCGGCGAACCAGTCCGCGTCGTTGCTCCGGGACAGGAAGAGCGTGCGCGACGTACTCGTGGCGATGAAGTTCGCCAGCGGGATGACAGCGACGATCGCGAGCGCGACGACCATCGGAACGAGGGACTGCAGCAGTCGACGGCGCAACGGTCAGTCCGAACCCAGTCGGTAGCCGACGCCCCGGATGGTCTGTACCAGTTCGGGCCGGCCGAGCTTGGCGCGCAGGCTGGCGACGTGCACGTCCATGGTGCGCGACGACGCCTCGAACACCGACTGCCAGGCGTACAGCGCGACCTGTTCACGGGGGACCACCCGGCCGTGGTGAGCGGCCAGCACTGCGAGCACGTCGAACTCCTTGCGGGTCAGACTGATGGGCTTGTCCGCCACCTGAACCGTCCGGGCCTCGATGTCCACGGTCAGGTCGCCGACGGTCACCCGGGGGCGGGGTTGCAAAAGTCCGGTACGACGCAGTACAGCATCGATGCGGGCCAGCAACTCGGAAATGGCGAACGGTTTCACCACATAGTCGTCGGCGCCGCTGCGCAACCCGCGGACCCGGTCGGCCGCCTCACCCCGTGCGGTCACCGCGATCACCGGCACATCGGACACCGTGCGGATCTGCCGGCAGACGTTGATGCCGTCCCCGTCCGGCAGTCCGAGGTCCAGTAGAACCAGGTCGCCGGGATCAGCCGCGAGTGCGTCCGCGGCCGTCCGGACGTGCGTCACCATCAGGCCGTATCGCCGCAACGCAGGTATCAGGGCATTGGCGATATCGAGATCGTCCTCGACCAGCAGAATCCGGACCGCGCCACTCATGCGGTGATCGTAGGCCAGGTCACGTCCAGATGTGTCAGATCTTGGTAAAGACGTAATCACGTGACTCCACCCAGTGTTCGGCAACATTAGCCTTCCGGACACAGGAGGGAACCGGTCGATGACTGTCGGTGTTGGTACGGGGGGCAGCGCGATCGCGCCCTCCGACGAGGAACTGGCCGAGTACGAGCAGGAACGGCCCGCTCGGCGGCTTCGGCCTGCTCTGAACCTGGTGATCTCGGTCTGGTGCGCGATCGTCAGCGTCGGCGTACTCGAGCAGGTGTTTTTCCCTCTACCACAAGGCACGCAGTTCTACTTGGTGATCTTTCTCGCAGCGGTTCTGCCGATCACGCTGCTGTGTTACCGCGGCTTTCGCGTGCCCCCGTTCCTGAATCCGCTCAAGCCCCGCGCCGACGACGACCCCGGGATCAGCGACTGGATCCTTGCCGCCGTCGCTTTGGTCGTGTGCGTCTACCCGCTCTTCGACTTCGACGGCTACTTGGAACGGCGGCAGGCCCCGACCACTCTCGACGTGTTGGCCGGCGCCGTACTGCTGCTGTTGCTGCTCGAGGCATGTCGTCGTACCACTGGCTGGGTCTTGCCGGTGTTCAGCCTGGTCTTCATCGCTTATGCGTACTACGGCGGCTACCTGCCCTACACGTGGTCGCTCGCACACCAGGGCTTCAACTTCGACGCGATCATCGCCCAGTTCACGATGGGTACGGCGGGGTTCTACGGGACACCGTTGAGCGTCGCGGCGTCGTACATCGTGCTGTTCACCATCTACGGCGCGGTGCTCGACTACTCGGGCGCGGGCAAGTTCTTCATCGACCTGTCGTTCGCCGCCTTCAAGCGCAGTCGTACGGCGCCTGGCCGGACGGTCACGTTGGCGGGCTTTCTGCTCGGCAGCGTCTCGGGTTCCGGTACGGCGACTGCCGTGTCGCTCGGGACCGTGTCGTGGCCGATCTTGCGGCGGGCCGGCTATCCGCCCGAACCGGCCGGCGGGATGCTTGCCGCATCCGGCATCGGCGCGATCCTGTCGCCACCTACCCTCGGCGCGGCCGCGTTCATCATCGCGGAGTTCCTGCAGGTGTCGTACCTGAAGGTGCTCGGGTTCGCGGTGATCCCGACGCTTCTGTACTACCTGGGGATCCTGCTCGCGATCGAGATCGACGCCCGTAAACATGGGACGACGTCGGCGGAGACGTCGACGGATTCGGCGTGGCGGTTGCTGCTGCGGTTCGGGTACCACTTCCTGTCGTTGTTCGTGATCATCGCGTTCATGGCGGTCGACGTACCGCCGTTCAAGGCCGTGGTCTATGCGGTGATCATCCAGTTCGGGCTGTCGTTCCTTGATCGTGAGCATCGGCTGACCGGTCGGCCGTTGTTCAAAGCGCTTGCCCAGGGCACCCGTTCGGTGCTGCCGGTGGCGGCGACCTGTGCGACCGCGGGCGTGATCGTCGCGGTCACCACGCAGACCGGTCTCGGGTTGAATCTGGCCGAGATCATCGTGAACGCGGCGCGTGGGCTGACCGACAACCACACGGTGGTGCTGATCCTGACCGTGGTGCTGTCGGGGTTCGCCGTACTCATCCTTGGGCTCGCGGTGCCGGTGACCGCGTCGTTCATCATCGCGGCGGTGATCATCTCGCCGGCGTTGGTGAATCTCGGCGTGACGCAGCCCGAGGCGTACATGTTCATCTTCTACTACGCCGTACTCTCCGAGGTCTCGCCGCCGACGGCGCTGGCCGCGGTGGCGACGGCCGCGATCACCGGCGGCAAGGTGATCCCGACGATGTGGCAGGCGTGGAAGTACACGCTGCCGGCGTTCCTGGTGCCGTTCGCGTTCGTACTCACGGACAACGGCGCGCATCTGCTCGGTCAGGGATCGTTCGTCGGGATGGTCTGGACCACGTTGGTTTCGATGCTGGCCGTCGCCGCGCTTGCGGTCGTCACGGGTGGCTGGGTCTTCGTTCAGACGACGTGGGTCGAGCGGGCGGTCTGCGTACCGGCGGCCGCGCTGCTGCTGTACCTCGCGCCCGTAACCATCACGGTCGGAATCTGTTTGCTACTTGTTGCCGTCGTCATCAATCTGGTCCGGCGGCAACGCCAGGCCTCTTCCGTGGAAGGAACTGTTGCCTCATGAGACTCCGGACCACTGTCGTGGCGCTTGCCGCCGTCGTCTCGCTGGCTGCCTGTGGCGGTCAGCGTGAACCCGCCGGGTCCTCGGACGGCGGCGGGCGACTGACGATTGCCACCGGCAACACGACCGGGGTCTACTACCAGCTCGGCGGTGCGCTGGCTTCGGTGATCTCTTCCAAGGTGTCCGGCTACCGTGCGACCGCCAGTGAGACCGGCGCCTCGGTGCAGAACATCCAGGGCCTGGTCGCGGGCAACTACGACATCGCGTTCTCGCTCGGCGACTCGGCTTCGGACGCGGTGAAGGGCGAGAACAGCTTCAAGGACAAGCAGGACGTGGTCGCGCTGACCCGGCTGTACAACAACTACACGCAGGTCGCCGTACGGACGTCTGCCGGGATCAACTCGATCGCGGACCTGAAGGGCAAACGGGTCTCGACCGGTTCGCCGAACTCCGGCACCGAGGTGATCGCGCGCCGGCTGATCGAGGCTGCGGGGCTCGACCCGGCTCACGATGTGACCGCCCAGCGGCTCGGGCTGCCGGAGTCGGTGGACGCGATGAAGTCCGGCTCGATCGACGCACTGGTCTGGTCCGGCGGGTTGCCGACCGGCGGTATCACTGATCTCATCACCAGCATGGGCAAGGGTGTGAAACTCTTGCCGATCACCGATCTGCTGCCCAAAATGCAGGAGAAGTACGGCTCGGTCTACGCTGCGGCGCCGATCCCTGCCGCGACGTACAAGCAGGCGGCCGACGTACCGACGATCGTGGTGCCGAACGTGCTGCTGGTCCGCAAGGACATGAAGGACGACCTCGCCGAGCAGTTGACGAAAGTCATCTACGACAACATGAACGCGCTGGTCGCGGTGAACGCGGCCGCGAAAGGCATCACGCTGGAGAACGCCGACAAGACCGATCCGGTGCCGCTGCACCCAGGCGCGAAGAAGGCGATCGAAGGCTTGCGCTGACTGCTTGCTGGTTTACCGGCGGGAACCGGATACAAAGGGCCGCTGGACCAGCTCACAGACCGTCCTCCCCCGCACTCCAGGCGCAGCGGGGGAGGACGCAGGGCCCGTCTCCGCACACCAGGCGCAGCGGCGACGGGACATGCCGGTTCCTACAACCAGGCGCAGTAGGAGCCGGTAGACCGGGTCCGCCCGTGCGGAGGCATCCGCTGGGCGGGCCCGGTCACCTTTTGTCTAGTCGTGCGGCATCGCCGTTCCGTACAGGTAGTGCGACAGAGCGGAGTCGCGCTTGGGATGCGCGTGGTACTTGATCGGTACGACGCGACCCTCGGCGCTGTCCCACGCGTTGTCGGCCATCCGCCACATTCGGTGAGCGATCCGGCCGGCCATCCCGGTGTGCGGCGACGACGGGTGTGCTCGCGTCGGGGCGACTTCCTCGGCCTCGAGCAGGTCCTCGGTCAGCGTGTTGACGTCAGAGTCGTCCAGCTGGTCGGAGATCTGCCGGCCGTACGTCGCCTCCAGCTGTTCGTGTTCGTCCAGCAGGCGGTCGATGTGCTGCCAGAGGTCGCCGTGATGGAGATGGAGGAAGCGGCTGTCGCCGTACTGGCGTCCTTTGAGGAACCGGAGCGATCGCTCCAGCTCTTTGGCGTTGCCGACGTACCTGGTGACCAGCTGGGCGCCGTCGGGGAGTCGCTGGACGTGTGGGAGGAGCACGTCTTCCGCGGCGGCCAGGTGCTGCGCGGCGATGGCGTAGAACCAGTCGGTCTGATGCCTGTGCTCAGGGTGGGCCGCGTCCGGATGGTGGGCCGGCTCGGCCAGCTCCCGGATGTTGGCGTGTTCGTAACTCAGGGCCATTTCGAGCGTCGAAGCGGTCACCTCAACCACCTCCTGGGGGTCTATCCCAGCGTGTGCCCATCCAGCTCGGACCGCAACCATCCCACCCCGCTCCGTAACCTTCCCGTCAGGCTGGGACGTGGAAACGCCCGCCGCGCAGGGTGCGGGCGAGCGCTTCGGGTGGAGTCTGATCAGCTGTCCGAGCTCTTCTTCCAGAGGTTGATACCGGCCTCGACCGCGTCGGCGTCGATGGCTTCGAGCTCCTCGGGGGAGAACTTCAGGTTGCGGACGGTGGCGAGGTTGTCCTCGAGCTGAGCCACGCTGGAGGCGCCGATCAGCGCGCTGGTCACGCGGTCGTCGCGCAGCGTCCAGGCAAGAGCGAGCTGCGCAACAGATTGGCTGCGTTCCTTGGCGATCTCGTTCAGCGCGCGAACGTGCTTGAGAGTGTCCTCGGTCAGCGAGTCCGGGTTGAGCGACTTACCCTGCGCCGCACGCGAGTCGGCCGGGATCCCGTCCAGGTAGCGGTCCGTGAGCACGCCCTGTGCCAGCGGCGAGAACGCGATCACACCGACGCCGAGCTCACCGACGGCGTCGAGCAGGTCCTCCTCGATCCAGCGGTTCAGCATCGAGTACGACGGCTGGTGGATCAGCAGCGGCGTCCCGAGCTCCTGCAGGATCCGGGCAGCCTCCCGCGTCCGGTCCGCGGAGTACGACGAAATGCCGGCGTACAGCGCCTTCCCCGAGCGGACCGCCGCGTCGAGCGCACCCATCGTCTCCTCGAGCGGAGTGTCCGGGTCGAACCGGTGCGAGTAGAAGATGTCGACATAGTCCAGGCCCATCCGGCTCAGCGACTGGTCGAGCGAGGCGAGCAGGTACTTCCGCGAGCCGCCACCCTGACCGTACGGCCCCGGCCACATGTCGTACCCGGCCTTGGTCGAGATGATCAGCTCGTCGCGGTACTGCTGGAAGTCCCGCGCGAAGTGGGTCCCGAAGTTCGTCTCGGCCGACCCGTACGGCGGGCCGTAGTTGTTCGCCAGGTCGAAGTGCGTGACGCCGAGGTCGAACGCCCGCCGCAGGATGTCGCGCTGCGTGGTGAACGGCTTGTCGTCGCCGAAGTTGTGCCACAGCCCGAGCGAGATCGCCGGCAGCTGCAGCCCGCTCCGGCCCGTCCGCCGGTAGCTCATCTTGTCGTCGTACCGGCCCTCAGCGGCCACATAATCAGTCACGGAACCACAGTCTGCCCCATGTCCCAACCTGTGCAAACCCCCTTGTTTTCCAGCAGAAACCTCAGCACTGACACCAAGAACCCCGCCTTCTTGATCCCGCGTCCTCAGCCAGCTAGGTCAAGGCTGACCACGGGGTGGGCGGGGCGGTGGTGAAGAACTGCAGGATGTTGAGGAGGCGGCTGGCGGTGGGGGCGGTCCAGTGGCGTTGGTCGGGCCAGGGCAGGGCTGGGAGTTTGGACAGGGCCCAGGAGAGGTGGAACCAGAGGATGGCGGCAGCGAGTTCCTCCTCGGACTCGTGGGACGACGAGTGCCGGACGTACGCCGGGAGGATGCCGGACACCTGGACCAGCGGGAGCTTGGCGAACTCCATCGCTCGGGGCGCCCAGGCTGCGTCACCCCAGTCAATCAGCGCGCGGAGCTCGTTGTCCGGACCGGCGAGAAGGTTGTGCGCGGCAACATCTCCGTGAATCAGCACCTTCGGCCCGGACCCGTCGAACCGCTCCGCGAGCCGAGTGAACCACCCCGTCAACCAGCTCGCCGTCGCCGGATCGACATACCCGCGACCGGCAAGCTCGTCAACCGTCCGCCAAGGATCCCCCCAGTCATCCTCCGGCACCCCAGCAATCGCTGGTCGTGGGTTGCGTGGGTTGGTGGGGTCTTGTGGGTGTTCGAGTTGGTGGAGGCGGGCTAGTTGTTCGGGGAGGGCGGTGGGGACCTCGGTTGGTTCGGCGCCGTGGATTCGCTGCATGACGACGTACGGCGCGTCGACGAGGCGGTGGCTGGCGTCGTACTCGACGATCGCCGGCGTCAGTACGCCGACGAAGCGGGCGGCGGGTACGACATGGGTTTCCTTTCGGAGATCGTCCTCATACCCAGCTCGGGAGACCCGCAGGAACAGGTCGTCGCCGAGCACGAACGCCCGGTTGGCCACGCCGCCCGGAACCTCCTTCACCTGCCCGGGATCGACGCCGTGCCGCCGGGCGACAGCGGTCACCTGGTCCAGGAAATCGTCCTGCTCGGCCAATCCACTTCTCCGTCGCGCGTGTGAGCCGTCGACCGGATCCGCGAGGCGGAGTGGGGCGGCATCCACCGAGTTTGATGTACTGCGGGCGTGCGTGTCGATGTAGATCCGGAGACCGTCGGGCGACGGGAGTTCTACGCGCTGCTGAACTCCGTGGTCGTACCCCGTCCGATTGCGTGGGTGTCGAGCCGCTCGGCCGACGGCGTGCTGAACCTGGCGCCGCACTCGTTCTTCACCGTCTCGTGCGTAACGCCGCCGATGGTGCAGTTCACCTCCGTCGGACGGAAGGACAGCCTGAACAACGTCGAGGCGACCGGCGAGTTCGTGGTGAACTTCGCCGCGGAGCCGCTCTACGAGCAGGTGAACGCCTCCGGGACGAACTTCCCGCCGGAGATCTCGGAGTTCGAAGCGATCGGCGTGACCACCGAACCGTCCCGGACGGTCTCCGTCCCGCGAGTCGCCGAATCGCCGGTGGCGATCGAGTGCACCTTGCACACCACCCTCGAGTTGGGCGACTGCACCGTCGTGATCGGTCAGGTCCGGCACATCGCGCTCGACGCCGCAGTGATGGACGGCGACCACCCGGAGGTCACTCGGCTCCGCCCACTCGCCCGCCTCGGCAAGGACGAGTGGACCACCCTCGGCGAGATCCGCTCGATCTCCCGCATCCGCCACTCCGACTGGCCCGGCCACTTCACCCCTCCTGGTAGCTAAACAGTTCTGGACCCGGATAGTTGCTTAGGGCATCTGTTGGTGGCGGGGGTTGGGTGGGAGTTCTTGGGTGGCTAGGAGCTTGGTTAGGGACTCGAGGTCGGGGGAGAGGCGTAGCGGGGCGTGGTCCGGCAGGACTGTGGTGGCTGGGAGCCAATGGAAGTCAGGGGTGACCAGGTAGACGTCCGGTGACAGTGGGCCGGGGTCGCGGGCGTGGCAGCGGGCGGCGAGGTTCAGCAGGAGGCCTAGGGCGGGGATGACCGAGAGGTCCTGGATCACGTGCAGCAGGAGTGTGTCCCGGGCGGGCATGGCGGCGAGGACGCCATGTGGTGGTGGGTGCTCCAGGTGGAGGGATTCGCGGAGAACGGTGTCGAGGACGAGTGCACGCGATGCGGCGAACGGCGTACCGGAGATGAAGGCGATCCGTAGATCGTCGTGGTCTACGTACTCGACGACGTCGGTCAGTTGGCGGAGGTTGGCGAGGCCGAAGCGTTCGGCATCCGACCAGGTGAGGCCCAGGTCGGCAGGCTCGAGGTACATGGTCACGATGGTGTCGTCCGCCGTGGACGGGACCGACAGCAGGCCGGGCAGGAACTCGGGGCGATCCAAGGCCCATCCGGAAGGCAGCGCGTCGCGAGGGACGAGACGCTGGATCAGCTCGCGCTCGGGATCGGTCGGTGTCGGTGGACCGCTGCGGAGCTGCTCGACCACCTGGCTGATGTGCTCCCTGACGAGCAGCGGCCAGCGGTCCTCGGTGAACTGGGCGACGGTCCGGGCGAGGTTGCTCAGACCGACCACCGGGTAGTCGGCGGAGCGGTCGGCCGGCACCAGAGCCGCGCCGCCCTGGTACCTGACGGCGAGGCCGAGGTCGGCCGAGCTGGACAGCGCGAGGTGCACGAGTCGCGCGGCCTGGCGACGGGACAACGGGACCAGTACTGGGTCGGTGGAGTTGTTGCCTTGGGCATGGGTGGTGAATGCGTCGATGGTCATCGGGTCCTCCTTCTCGGCAGAGAAAGTACGAGGATCGACCTCCGCCGGAGACCGCGATTTCCAAATCTGTGGACAACTCGCCGGGATAGTCTGCGCAGGTTCACCGGGAAATCCAAAGGAGCCGTATGTCCAGCAGTAGTCCGTCGTCGCGGCCGACCTCCGAGACCCGGTTGTCGTTGTCGCACATCACCGCGCAGAACGACGCCAACCTGCTCGGGACCGTCCACGGTGGCGTGATCATGACGCTGGTCGACTCGGTCGCCGGCGTGGTCGCGGCGCGGCATTCCGGCGGACCCGCGGTCACGGCGTCGATGGACGAGATGGTGTTCCTGGTGCCGGTGCGGGTCGGTGACGTCGTTCACTTCAGCGGGCAGGTCAACTGGACCGGTCGCAGTTCGATGGAGATCGGCGTACGGATCACTGCCGATCGGTGGGACTCGGTGGGTCCACAGGTGCACGTGGCGTCGGCGTACCTGGTGTTCGTGGCGGTGGACGAAGACGGACAGCCGCGTGAAGTACCGCAGGTCGTACCGGTGACGGACGAGGACCGGCGGCGTTTGCGCGAGGCCGAGATCCGCCGCAGCCACCGCCTGGCCCGCCGCACGGCGATCATCGCCTCCCGCGAAGAATCAGCCCGCGAAGAAGCGTTCCAGGATGAGGCTTGAGCTCACTTCGAGAGGCGTGGCCAGTTGGCGAGAAGGGCGGTCGCGGCTCGGGTGGCAACCTCGGGAGCGTTGGTCATTGCGGCGACTCGGTAGCTGACTAGGGCGCCCTCGTGGAGAAGGAGTAGGCGGTCGGCCAGCTCGCCCGGGTCCTCGAGACCGGCAGCTCGGGCCTGGGCCTCGAATTCGGATCGCAGCCACCGCTTCTGGCCCACGATCACCGGCATCGCCGGGTGGTCCGGGGCCGCCAGTTCCACGCTCGCGTTGATGAAACCGCACCCGTTCCGCGACCCAGCCAACCAGTCCGTCAGCGCGACGAACAACGTCAGGATCACCTCTTCCGGCGTCGCCGGCTTCCGCTCCGCCAGCTGTTCGTCCAGGAAGAGATGCCAGGTCCGGTCCCGCTGCTCGAGGTACGCCGCGATCAGTCGATCCTTCGACCCGAACCGGTCGTACAGCGTCTTCTTCGTCACGTCCGCCGCCGCAGCGATCGCATCGACCCCGACGGTCCGGATCCCTTGCTCGTAGAACAGCGTCGACGCGGCCGCGAGGATCCGCTCGCCGGCGGGCGTCAGCCGGGGCGCCGCGCGTACGCCGCGGTCGACGATCAGTCTCACCTGTTGGTCGAGCATACTGACAGTATACCGACCGGTGTGGTTACTGTCGCTGCCATGGCCACGAAAACGCTCGCCGCCGGGACCGGGTTCGTCGTGTTCTGGAGCTGCGGCTTCATCGGCGCCCGGTGGGGTACGCAGTACACGAACGCCTTCGACCTGCTGGCCTGGCGGTTCATGCTCGCCGGCGCGATCGCCGCACTGGTCCTGGCCTACAGGCGGCCGCGGATCTCCCGCAGGGATCTCGTCACGCAGGTCTGGATGGCGGTCCTCACCCAGTTCGTCTACCTCGGCCTGATCTTCACCGGCATCGACCACGGCATCACGGCCGGCGCCACCGCGCTCATCGGCTCACTCCAACCGCTGCTGATCGCGACCGTCGCCGGACCGCTGCTGGGCGAACGCGTCAGCCGACGCCAATGGATCGGACTGGTTCTGGGACTGGCCGGCGTGGGTCTGGTCGTCGCCGACGACCTCGGTGCCGGGCACGGGTCGCCACTCCTGTTCCTGGTCCCGATCGGAGGCCTGCTCGGCCTCGTGGCGGGCACCTGCATGGAGCGCCAGCGCAAGCCGAGTACGAGTTCACTGGATGCGCTGGCCGTACAAAGCCTGGTGTCGGCAGTTCTGTTCACCGCACTAGCTACTGCGACAAACAGGCTGACTGTGCCGGAGCAGCCCGGTTTCTACGGCGCGGTGGTCTGGCTGGTGCTGCTGGCGACCGGCGGCGGCTGGGGTCTGTACCTGGTCAACCTCAAACTCTCCGGCGCAACCAGGATCAGCTCACTGCTCTATCTGGTCCCGCCGACCACGATGGTGTTCGCGTTCCTGCTCTTCCACGAGACCATCGGCGTACTCGCGGTCGGCGGCATGCTGGTGTGTGGCCTCGCCGTGGTGCTGATCAGGGTCGGCGAACAAGTACGCTGCGGGGATGGCGGACCCCCGGTGGCTGGACCAGCGAGAAGCACAGGCCTGGCGCGCGTACATCGCGGCGCAACGAGTAGTGAGTAGCCGCATCGAGCAACAACTGCAACGCGATGCCGGAATTCCCCATACGTACTACGAGATTCTGGTCAGACTGTCCGAGGCGCCAGGCAACCGGCTCCGGATGAGCGAGCTGGCCGTCGCGACGCTCGGCTCACGCAGCCGGCTGTCGCACGCGGTCAACCGGCTTGAGCAGAACGGCTGGGTCAAGCGCGAGGGCATCGAGTCCGATCGCCGCGGCCAGGTCGCGATCCTCACCGAGCTCGGCCGGCAGAAGCTGGTCGACACGGCCCCCGGCCACGTCGAGGAGGTCCGCAACTCGATCTTCGACGCGCTCACCGCGGAGCAGGTCGAGCACCTGTACGACGTGTGCTCAACGCTGGCCCGGCACTCCGGGGACACCATCGACCGCGCGGCGTGGGAGCGAAACTGAGATGAGGCGTCCGGTCGCGCTGATCGCGCTGACTGCCCTCGCGGTCGCCGGCTGCGGCGACAGCAACTCCCCACCCACCGCAGGCCCCAGCACCGTGCCTTCGTCATCATCCGTCCCCAGCAGCCCCGCGACCACGCCGACCACGTCGGCCGAGCCCCCGGCCCAGACGCCGACAGCAACCGAAACACCGGTGCCCAAGCCGAGCTGTGTCGACCAGAAGCTCCAGGCCCTCACCCTGCGCGAACAGGCCTCCCAGCTGATCATGACCGGCATCAACGCCAGCGGCATGACGGCAGCCCAGAACGCCGTCGTACGACAGAAGGCCGGCGCAGTCTTCCTGATGGGCAGCAGCGGCAGCCTCGCCCACACCAAGACCGCAATGGCCGCAGTGAACTCAGCGGCCACGGTCAACGGGATCCGTCCGCTCATCGCAGCGGACCAGGAAGGCGGTCAGATCCAGCGCCTCAAGGGCTCCGGCTTCGACCGCATCCCCGCAGCAACGGTCCAAGGCACCTGGTCCAGCTCCAAGCTCACCTCAGAAGCTCAGCAGTGGGGCGGTCAGCTCAAGCAGGCCGGCGTCAACGTCGACCTGGCGCCGGTAGCTGACGTCGTACCCAGCTCACTGAAGTCGAAGAACCCGCCGATCGGCCAGCTGAACCGCGAGTACGGCGACACTCCGCAGGAAGCCGGTCAGGGAGTGCAGGCGTTCGTCCAGGGGATGCGCAAGGCCGGGATCGCGACGTCGGTCAAGCACTTCCCCGGGCTCGGCCGAGTGAGTGGCAACACCGACTTCGCGGCCGGTGTCGTGGACGACGTCACGGTCCGCGGCGACGCCGATCTGCAGTCGTTCGCCGACGGGATCGAGGCCGGCACGTCCATGGTGATGATCTCGACCGCGACGTACACCAAGATCGATCCGAAGAACCGGGCGGTGTTCTCGCCGACCGTCATCCAGGGCATGGTGCGTGGCGATCTCGGCTGGAGCGGGGTCGTGATCACTGACGACGTCGGCGCGGCAGCCGAGGTCGCGGCGGTCCCGGCCGGCGATCGCGCGACCCGGTTCGTCGCGGCTGGTGGCGACATCGTCATCAACGCCAAGTCCGGGCTGACCGCAACGATGGTGAACGCGCTGGTCGCCAAAGCCCAGCAGGACCAGTCCTTCGCCGGCAAGCTGACGAGTAGCGTGCGGCGTGTGCTGACTCTCAAACAGGACCACGGCCTGGTGAGCTGCGGATGACCGAGGAGGAGCCGGACTACCGCTTCACCCTGGCCAATGAGCGCACCTACCTCGCGTACCTGCGGACCTCCCTCGCCTGCTACGCCGGCGGCCTGTCCGCGGTGCAGTTCCTCGACCTGGGCCCGGATCGCTGGCCGGCCCGGGTGATCGGCGTGATTCTGGTGTGTGCCGGAATCGTCACGACCGCCGGAGCCTTCCGTCGCTGGCAGCAGAACCTGACCGCGATCCGCCGCGGCGGCCCGCTCCCGGTGACCAGGCTCCCGTTGATGCTCGGGGCAACGATCGCGTTCGTCGGCCTGGTCGGACTGGTTTTCTCGTTGTGGCGATGAGCACACCGGATCCAGGCCGCCAGCCCGAGCGGACTTTGCTCGCCTGGCGGCGTACGACGCTCGGTCTGATTGCCAACGGGGCCCTATTGCTTGCCTCCGGCCACGGTACGTCGGACGTCCGGACCGGCCTCGGAATCGTCGTGCTCGTGCTCTCTTTGGCCTGCTGGGCCGTGGTCAGCGCCGTCTACCGCCGTACCAAGGGCGGCGCGATCCAGGCCCTCGGTCACCAGCACCTACTCCGGCTCGCGGCCGGCCTGGTCCTGGTCGTCGGCATCTTCGACCTGTACGCCGTTGTGACCCGCTGAAACCGATCGGTTACCGATCGTGTCTGCGCTGACGGACGGGTTCATCACAACGCGATACGTTGCCCAGGGCGGATGCCACGTCAGGCGGATGTTCCCCCTAGCATGTTCACGGTTTGTCCCTCGTTCACCCGGAGCTTGAAGTGCCGTTACGTCTGCGTCCGAACGACCCGACGTTCTACGACCTTTTCACCGAGTCCGCCAACCACCTCGTGGACGGATCCCGGATCCTGGCTGAGTTGCTCGGCAGTACGGCCGGAACCGGCCTCGCCTCCAGCCACCAGATCGCCGCCCAGATGAAGGATGCCGAACACGCCGCCGACGAGACCACCCACTCGATCATCCGACGGGTGAACTCGACCTTCGTCACCCCGTTCGACCGCGAGGACATCTACCGGCTGGCCTCCGATCTCGACGACGTGATGGATTTCATGGAGGAGGCGGTCGACACCGTCCACCTGTTCAACCTGGACTGGTTGCCGGAGGAGATCGCCGAGCAGATCGAAGTACTCCAGCGGATGGCTCAGCTGACCGCCGAGACGATGCCCAGGCTGCGGACGATGAAGGACCTGGCCGAGTACTGGATCGAGATCAACCGGCTGGAGAACACCGGTGACGCGGTCCACCGCCGGCTGATCGCGAAACTGTTCAGCGGGGAGTACGACGCGCTGACCGTGATGAAGCTTAAGACCGTGGTCGACCTGCTGGAGGCCGCGATCGACGCGTTCGAGCACGTCGCCAACACGGTCGAGCAGATCGCCGTCAAGGAGAGCTGAGCGTGGAGTTCGCGCTCGTCATCGCCGTCGTCGTCATCGCGCTCGCTTTCGACTACACCAACGGCTTCCACGACGCCGCCAACGCGATCGCGACCTCGGTCTCCACCCGTGCGCTGACGCCGCGGGTCGCGCTGGCGATGGCGGCGGCGTGCAACTTCCTCGGCGCGCTGGCCGGCACCGAGGTGGCCGAGACGGTCGGCAAGGGCATCATCAACACCCCGGCCGGGAAACACGGCCTGGTGATCGTGATCGCGGCGCTGATCGGCGCCATCACCTGGAACCTGATCACCTGGTACTTCGGCCTGCCCAGCTCCTCCACCCACGCGCTGATCGGCGGGCTGGTCGGCGCCGGCCTGGCCTCGACGAGCACCGTGCTGTGGTCGGGCATCGTCGACAAGGTCGTCATCCCGATGGTGCTGTCGCCCGCGGTCGGCTTCCTCGGCGCCTTCCTGCTGATGGTCGCCATCCTCTGGCTGTTCCGGCGCAGCAACCCCGGCAAGACGACGCGTGGTTTCCGGATGGCGCAGTCGCTGTCTGCCGCCGCGATGGCGCTCGGCCACGGCCTGCAGGACGCGCAGAAGACGATGGGCGTGATCTTCCTGGCGCTCGTCACCACCGGTCATGCCCAGCAGAGCGACGGCATCCCGATCTGGGTCAAGCTCTCGGCCGCGACCGCGATCTCGCTCGGCACCTACTCCGGCGGCTGGCGGATCATGCGGACGCTCGGCCGCCGGATCATCCACCTCGACCCGGCCCGCGGATTCGCCTCCGAGGCAGTGTCGGCAGCGGTCCTGTACGTGATGGCGATCGCCCTGCACGCGCCGGTCTCGACGACCCACACGATCACCTCCGCGGTGATGGGCGCCGGCGCGACCAAGCGGCTGTCCGCGGTCCGCTGGGGCGTCGCCAAGGGCATCGTCACCGCCTGGATCCTGACCATCCCCGCCGCCGGCCTGGTCGCCGCAGCTGTCTACGGACTGGCCCACCTGATCCTGGAGTAACTTGCCCGAACCGGTTCATTTCGAATTCACTCACCAGGCCTACGGTCGATCGACTTTGCACCCTGTCCGCCTAGGGAAGTGATCGCGATGGACCTGTCCTTCCTCGTCGTGGTGGTGATCATCACCGCGTTGGTGTTCGACTTCACCAATGGATTCCACGACACCGCCAATGCGATGGCGACCTCGATCGCCACCGGCGCTCTCAAACCCAAGGTCGCGGTCGGCATCTCCGCCGTCCTGAACCTGGTCGGCGCGTTCATCTCCACCGAGGTGGCCAAGACGATCTCCAGTGGCATCGTCGACGACGCGAAGATCACCGTGCCGGTGATCTTCGGCGGTCTGGTCGGCGCGATCCTGTGGAACCTGATGACCTGGTACGTCGGCCTGCCGAGCTCCTCGTCGCACGCGCTGTTCGGCGGACTGATCGGCGCCACCTGGATCGCTTCCGGCGCCAGCGCGGTGCACTTCACCACGGTCATTCAGAAGATCATCATCCCGGCCGTCGCCGCGCCGATCGTGGCCGGTGTGGTCGCGCTGCTCGGCACGTTCCTGGCCTACAAGATCACCGCCCGGGCGCGGAAGGGCACGGTCACCGAAGGCTTCCGGGTCGGCCAGATCGCCTCGGCCTCGCTGGTCTCGCTGGCGCACGGCACCGGTGACGCACAGAAGACGATGGGCGTCATCACGCTGGTGCTGATCACGTCCGGCAGCCTGGCCTCGGGCTCGAAGCCGCCGGTGTGGGTGATCCTGGCGGCCGGCCTGGCGATCGCGGCCGGCACCTACCTGGGCGGCTGGCGAATCATCCGGACGATGGGCAAGGGCCTGGCCGAGATCGAGTCCCCGCAGGGCTTCGCCGCGGAGACCAGCTCGACCGCCGTCCTGCTGGCCTCGTCGCACCTGGGCTTCCCGCTGTCCACCACCCAGGTCTGCTCCGGCAGCATCCTCGGCGCCGGTCTCGGCAAGCGGCTGGCAGAGGTGCGCTGGACGGTCGCCGGCCGGATGGCCGTGGCCTGGCTGCTCACCCTGCCCGCTGCCGCGGTCGTGGGTGCCCTGTCCGGTCGGGTGGCCGACACCGGCAGCCTCGGTGTGGTCATCATCGCGATCCTCGCGGTCGCGGCCGGTGGCGGCATCTACTACGCGTCCCGGCGCCGCCCGGTGACGTCGGACAACGTGAACGAGTACCCGAGCACGACCCCGGCCGCCAGCACGGCCGCGGCGGCCTGAGAGGAGTACGGCGATGCACATCGACTGGAGTGCCCTCGGTGAGGTGGCCGTGGTCAGCCTGATCTTCGGCGTCGGCCTGGCGGTGCTGTTCGCGCTCGGAGTGAGCGCGATGGCGCGGCGAGCGGTGGCGATCGACGACAAGCGGCAGCCGTCCGTCATGGACACCGGTGTTGCCGCGCTGAGCTTCGCGGCCTGCCTGGCCGCCGTGCTCTACGGGCTCTACTTGATCATCCCGCAGTTCCACTGACGCGACCTGAGAGTACGACGGGCGGTCTGGCGGCTGCCCGTCGTACGGCTTCTCAGAATCCCACTCAGCGGTTCCAGCGGCGTACTGCCTTGGCCACGTCCTTGGAGCGGATCGAGCCGAGGTTGTACTCCCATGCGGCCAGCAGCCGGTCGCCTAGTACCTCCGCGTCGAGGTACGTCCGCGGTCGCACGGCGACAGCCCAGGTGGCTGCGGTCGCGTGGCCCTGCTGGTGGAGCAGATGGTCCACTGTTGCCTCGATGCGGCCGGCCTGCTCGCCACGGAGGCCGTCTGTGGCCCATTCCTGCATGATCTGCGGGTCGTCGGCCGTCATCCGGGCCAGGTAGGTCAGCGGACCGCGCCAGAAGCCCCTGCGTCCGATGCTGTCCAGCGTCTCCAGCGGGAACCAGCCGTTCTGGTTGCGTCGCCCGTTGACCGCGGACTCGATCTCGCGAGCACGCTCCTGGGACAGCCCTCGGGTCGCCCACTCGACGAAGAACGCGCCCGCGTCCGGGATGTGCTCGGCCACGTGCGGCGCAGGCGTCAGCGCCCCGGGATCGAACAGATGCAGCTCTTCCGGCGAATCGAACAAGACCTTCCCCGCCCGCTTGAGTCCACGGGCCGCACGAGCAGGCCCGCCGCAGGGACCCCCCAGATTCCTGTTACGTCAACGACAGCCTTCGTACTCTCGTTCCGCCCCGAGGGTCAAGGTCCTGTCCGGGGTATTGACGTACGCCTAATGATTCTTGGGTTCTTGGCGTTTGGCGGCCCGGCGGGCGAGTTCCTCGCGGTCCAGCCGCTCGGCCTCCTCCGGCGTCGGTGCGCTGCCGCCGTACGCGGCCGGCAGCCACCAGGCGGTGGCCGGCTGGTCGGGGTAGGCCTGGATCGTTTCGTCCAGCATCTTGGCCATCGTCGACCGCAGGTTCGCCGTCTCTTCGGTCGCGTCGTCGTCCTGCGTCACCGTGATCGGCGCGCCGATGCTGATCGAGATCGGGCGGTGCCGGGAGAAGTCCCGCGGGTGGTCCTTGGTCAGCATCCGTTGGGTGCCCCACAGGATCATCGGGATGATCGGTACGCCGGCCTCTGCCGCCATCCGGACCGTGCCGGACTTGAACTCCTTGAGTTCGAACGAGCGACTGATCGTCGCCTCCGGGAACACACCGACCACCTCGCCCGCGGCCAGGTGCTCGAGAGCTTGCTTGTACGACGCTGCTCCGGCGTCCCGGTCGACCGGGATGTGGTGCATGCCGCGCATCAACGGGCCGGAGTACCTGTTGCGGAACAGGACCTCCTTGGCCATGAACCGAACCAGTCGTTTGCTCGGCAGAGCGCCGTACCCGCCGAGGATGAAGTCGACGTAGCTGACGTGGTTGAGCGCGATCAGGGCACCGCCGGTCCGCGGCACGTTCTCCGCGCCGGTGATGCGGACCTTCAGGTCCAGCACCTTGAACGCGGTCCGCGCGAAGGCGATGACGGGCGGGTACACGAGGTCTCGCATTCCTCGACGCTACAGGCTTCGTCCAGGGCATGGGTGATGGTTCCGCGCCTACTGCGCGGCACTCGGCACGGCACCTCGCCGCACGTGAGCAAAGGCCACGATGCTCCGCATCGAGACCTTCGCTCCCGCACGCCGATGCACCGCACCGAGCACCTGCTCGCCACGTCGCGGAACCATCACCCATGCCCTAGGGTGGCGGTCACAACTCGAAATCGCGGGAGCTCGCACCGTAGTGGGCTGAGAGGGCGGCTGGGATTCTTTGCCGGCGCCGCCGACCGCCGAACCTGTCCGGGTAATTCCGGCGTAGGGAGCAGCAGCATGGTGGATGTCAGCACGATTCGTCCGGCCGTCACCACGGGTCCGATCTCGGGCTCGGAGAAGATCTACCGCGGGGAGCTCGGCGTACCGGCTCGTCGCGTCCAACTCACGAACGGCGAACACTTCGACCTGTACGACACGTCCGGTCCGTATACGGACGCGTCGGCGCGGATCGACGTACAGGCCGGTTTGCCCGCGTTGCGGCGGGACTGGATCGCCGGGCGCTCGGGACTGACCCAGCTCGGGCATGCGCGAGCCGGGACGATCACCGAGGAGATGAGGTACGTCGCCGTCCGGGAGGGCGTCGATCCGGAGTATGTCCGGGACGAGGTGGCCCGCGGCCGGGCCGTGATCCCGGCGAACCGGCGGCACCCGGAGAGCGAGCCGATGATCATCGGGAAGAAGTTCCTGGTGAAGGTGAACGCGAACATCGGCAACTCGGCCGTCACCAGCTCGGTCGAGGAAGAAGTCGAGAAACTCGTCTGGGCGACCAGGTGGGGAGCGGACACGGTCATGGACCTGTCCACCGGCAAGAACATCCACGAGACGCGGGAGTGGATCCTGCGGAACTCGCCGGTGCCGATCGGGACGGTGCCGTTGTACCAGGCGCTCGAGAAGGTGAACGGCGATCCGGCCGAGCTGTCGTGGGAGGTGTACCGCGACACGGTGATCGAGCAATGCGAGCAGGGCGTGGACTACATGACCGTGCATGCCGGCGTACTGCTGCGGTATGTCCCGCTGACCGCTCAGCGCATCACTGGGATCGTGTCGCGGGGTGGTTCGATCATGGCCGCTTGGTGCCTCGCGCATCACCAGGAGTCCTTCCTGTACACGCATTTCGCGGAGTTGTGCTCCATTCTGCGGGAGTACGACGTGACCTTCTCGCTCGGGGACGGGTTGCGGCCGGGGTGCATCGCGGACGCGAACGACGCGGCGCAGTTCGCGGAGCTGCGGACGCTGGGGGAGCTGACCCGGATCGCCTGGGAACACGACGTACAGGTGATGATCGAAGGCCCGGGACACGTTCCGATGCACAAGATCGCCGAGAACGTGCGGCTCGAGGAAGAGCTGTGCGGAGAGGCGCCGTTCTACACATTGGGGCCGTTGGCAACTGATGTGGCACCGGCGTACGACCACATCACGTCGGCGATCGGCGCAGCCCAGATCGGCTGGCTGGGTACGGCGATGCTCTGCTACGTCACGCCGAAGGAACACCTCGGGTTGCCGGATCGTGATGATGTGAAGACGGGCGTGATCACGTACAAGATCGCTGCCCACGCAGCGGATCTGGCCAAGGGACACCCGGGCGCGCAGGACTGGGACGACACGTTGTCCAAGGCAAGGTTCGAGTTCCGCTGGGAGGACCAGTTCAACCTGTCGCTGGATCCGGACACGGCCCGGTCCTTCCACGACGAGACGCTGCCGGCTGAGCCCGCGAAGACCGCGCATTTCTGCTCGATGTGCGGGCCGAAGTTCTGCTCGATGCGGATCACCGCCGACATCCGCGCGTACGCCGAGGAGAAGCTGCACCTGCCACTCGCCGACTGAGCCGGTCTGAGCCGTCGTCCGGCCCGGATTTACCGCATCCGGGCCGGACACGGTGAGTAATTGGCTGAACCGATTCAGGTTTTGTCCTTCACTCTACGTGAATAAGACTGTAGCCTTAAGCCGTTCAGAAGGAGGAGGTGCAGGGCGATGGTCTTCGTTCTCACGGTAGATCAGCGCGGCAGCCGGAGCACGCGCGATCTCGTACCCGAGCTGCTGAACTCCCTGAACCGCCGTCCGCGTCGGACCGGACTGCTGCGGAAGTTCGAGCGGACCGCCGGCGACGAGGTGCAGGGTGTGCTCTCCGAGGCCCGGCCCACTATCGACGTGATCGTCGAGCTGCTCCGCGCAGACTCTTGGTACGTCGGACTCGGCGTCGGCGAGGTGACCCAGCCGCTGCCCCGTAGTACCAGGGCCGGCAGCGGCGACGCGTACGTGTTCGCACGGGAAGCGGTGAACCGGGCCAAGTCGAGCCCGCACCACGTCAACGTGGTCGGGGCGAATGCGGGCGTCGCGGAGCAGGTGGAGACGGTGCTGTGGCTGATGGCGTCCGTACTGCGGCGTCGGAGCGCGCGTGGCTGGGCTGTGGCGGATCTGTTGGCTGAAGGACTCACCAGGCGGGAGATCGGCGTGAAACTCGGCATCAGCCAGTCGGCGGTGACCCAACGTGCACAGGCCGCGGGGTTCGCGGAGGAGCAGCGTGGACGGGTGCTGGCGGCGGACTTGCTAGAGGCTGGGGTCGCTGCGTGACGGCTCTGGTCCTGTCGCTGACGGCCGCCGGGCTGGTCCTCGCCGTACTCGCCTGGGTGCCCAAGGCCTCCGGTTCCAACCTCGAGATCGCGATCAGCGGGCTGATGCTGGCCTGTCTGGCCGCTGCCGGGGTCCTGCTGCTCGCAGGACACGGAGTGGCAGGCTGGCCGGAGCGCTGGTGGAACGTACTGCTCCTGCTGGGCGGAGGGCTGGCAGTGACCGGCGGTGGGCCGCTGACGACCTCTGTGCTCGCCCTGGTCGACCGGAGGAACACTCGCGCCCAGTCGACACAGCAGGCCGGTGAGGTACTGCGGGGTGGCGCGCTGATCGGATCCCTCGAGCGAACCGCGATCTACGCCTCACTGGTCGCCGGCTGGCCGGAAGGCATCGCTGTAGTGCTGGCGATCAAGGGCCTGGCCCGGTACCCGGAGCTCCGCAGCCCCGACCAGCCCGCCTCCGTCACGCCGCAGGCCGTCGCCGAGCGCTTCATCATCGGTACCTTCACCAGCGTCCTGTGGGCAGTGACCTGCGCCGGGCTCCTACGCTCCCACTGACGTCAGCCCTTGATGACGACGTCGTTGACGATCTTGTCGTGCCAGGTCTGCTGCTTGTCGTCCCAGAGTGGCCAGAGGACGTTGAGGACGCAGAGCTGGTTGAAGATCTGGGCCAGCACCTCGCGACCGAGGTTCTTGCCCATGCCGATCAGCTGACCGGTCTGAGCGTCGACGATCCGCAGTCCGGTCACCTTCTTGCCGAACGACTGGCCGGTGTGGCCCTGCTGGACGATGCGGTTCCAGACCCAGACTCCGAACGCCACCAGGAACCCGGCGATCATCGCGATCCCGCCGCCGGTGCCCAGCTCGTCCTGATCGCCGTCGATGACCAGCGCGACCAGGACACCCGCAATGGACGGGACCGCGAGCAGCAACGTGTCGACCAGCGAAGCCCCTACCCGACTCGGCCAGTCCGCGAGTCGGCCGGGCGGTGCGTACCCGTACCCGCCCGGAACGCCTTGTCCGTAAGGGTTGTAGCCCTGGGACGGGTACTGACCAGGCTGGCCGGGCGGGTACTGACCGTCGTACGGCCCTGAGGGAGGGGTGCTCACGAGCTCAGCGTCAGAGCGTGATGACGTAGGTGTTGTTGATCTTGTCGGCGAACGTCTGCCGCTTCTCGTCCCACAGCGGCCACAGGTAGCCGATGTAGCAGGCCAGGCCGTCGAGGATGTGCGTGAGCTGGCGAAGGAACGTCTTGCCCACGCCGATCGGCTGGCCGGTGTCGGCGCCGACGAGCTTCAGTCCGAGCACCTGCTTGCCCACGGTCTGACCGGTGCTGCCCTGGCGGATCAGGATGTTCCAGATCGCCAGGCCGAGGCCGGCCAGGTAGAAGATGACGCCGATGATGGCGACCACTGTGTTGCTGGTGTTGCCGGCGATCGCGCCGCCGATACCGGCCGGGATGCCGATGATCAGCGAGTCGATGAACCAGGCGCCGACCCGGTTCGGCCAGGCCGCCAGGTTGCCCGGGATCCCGCCGCCGAAGCCGCCACCCGGCTGGCCGTACGGCCCGTAGCCCGGCTGCTGCCCGTACTGACCAGGCTGTCCCGGCTGCTGGCCGTACTGACCCGGCTGACCAGGCTGCTGGGGATAACCCGGCTGCTGACCGTACTGCGGCTGCTGGCCGTACCCAGGCTGCTGCCCGTAACCCGGCTGCTGCTGCCCATAGCCAGGCTGACCGCCGTACCTAGGCTGCTGCTGGCCATACCCGGGCTGCTGCCCGTACTGACCAGGCTGGCCCGGCTGCTGACCCGGCTGCCCGGGCTGGCCGTACTGACCCGGCTGCTGCGGGTCCTGCGGGCCGTAACCCGGCGGTGGGGTCGGAGTGCTCACGACGATCCCTTCTACTGAATAGCTCGAGGAGTGACTTGCAGGCTAGTGGTCCGACGGCTCAGACCCGTGGACGGATCCCAGGTGTTGAGAGTTACCGTTGTCGGGTGAGCCTCTCGCAGAGCGTCGTACTCCGGCCTGCCGGTCCGGTCCAGCCGTTGGACCGCCGGGTGTGGGGCCTGTCCGCGGTCGGGGTCGGCGGGTTCGCGCTGGCCGGGCTGTACCAGCTGTCCGGCCAGCGGATCGGGGTTCCCTGCCTCCTGCACGCCACCACGGGTCTGAACTGCCCGCTCTGCGGGTCGACCCGGATGGCGGCCGCCCTGCTGCGCGGCGATCTGGACGCCGCCTGGCACTTCAACCCCGTGATTCTGGTGCTCGGCCCGCTCCTCGGTGTTGCCCTCGGCTACCAGGTGCTTGCCTGGGCGCTCGAGTCACTGCGACTGGTGCGCCTGCCCCGGCTGTCGATGAGCCCGCGTGCCGCGGACTGGTTGCTGAAGGGCGTTCTCGTCCTGCTCGCCGTGTACGGCGTCGCCCGCAACCTGAATTGACAGCCGGGGGCGCTCGTCAGTTGCCGACCAGGCCAGTGGCGTAGCTGACCACCGACAGCACGAGCGACACGATGCCGCCGATCCAGGCGACCTTCGCCAGCGTGTCCGACCGGCCCTGCTCGCGGAACTTGCCCTGAGCAATCAGCCCGAGCACGATCGAGATCACGCCGCAGCAGAACCAGCAGACGATGCCGATGATCGCCATCACCTGCGGAGCGTTGCTCTGCGGCTGCGCGCCGGCGTCGTACCCGTAGCCGGGCTGCCCATAAGCGCCGTACTGGCCGGGCTGCTGGCCGTATTGCCCAGGCGGCTGCTGGCCGTAACCGCCCTGCTGGCCCTGCCCGTAGGCGCCTGGCTGCTGGCCGTATTGCCCAGGTGGCTGCTGACCGTACTGGCCCGGCTGACCCGGGTACTGCGACTGACCTGGCTGCTGGCCGTATTGCCCAGGCTGCCCGTACTGGCCCGGCTGCCCTGGCTGACCCGGCTGGCCGTACTGCCCAGGCTGCTGACCGTAGGGGTCAGGCTGCTGGGGCTGACCGTACTGCCCCGGCTGGCCCTGCTGCTGGCCGTAAGGGTCAGGCTGCTGCCCGTACGGGTCAGGCTGGGAGCCGTACTGGCCCGGCTGCTCGCCAGGGGTCTCAGGGGTGTCCTGCGGCCTGTCCTGGTCGTTCTGGTCGTCGCCGGGAGGTGGCGTCGGAGTGCTCACCGCGGTTCCCTTCTGAGAACGTCGTGGAATCCCCAGAGGCTATCTTTTCCACAGGTTCGCGGTCACGTCCCCACACCGGTCCCCGGAACCCTTAGGGTCTGGCTTGTGACTGAGACCCCTCGTGAACCCGCGCCCGGTCAGGACCCTGGTGGCGATCCGGACCGCCACCTCCCGGTGCAGTACCCGACGCCGCCCACTTTCGAGGCAGCCCCGCAAGCCCAGCCCCCGCAAGTCCAGCCCGGGCAGTACGGCGTGCCATCCGGTGCCTTCCCGCCGCCGGTCGGCGGTCAGTACCAGCAACCGCAGATGCCCCAGCAGGCTGGGCCGGCCGGACCGGTGCTCGTGACGATCGGCGACATCTCCGTCGAGCAGCACCGGATCGTCACCCCGGCCGGCGTGTTGCCGACCCACGGGACGAACTGGTCGGCGATGGACATGTCCCGGACCGAGGAGAAGATTCCCGCCTGGGCGATCGTGCTGGCGATCATCTTCTTCCTGGCCTGCCTGCTCGGCCTGCTTTTCCTGCTCTGCAAGGAGCGCAAGACGACCGGCTTCGTCCAGGTCACCGTGCAGAACGGCAACCGCAGCCACAACACCAACGTGGGCGTGAGCTCACCGCAACAGGCGGCCGACGTGCTGGCCCGGGTGAACTTCGCCCGGACGGTCTGCGTCTGAAACGCCGACGGCCGCCGCGATGAACCCATCGCGGCGGCCGGCAGCACAACGTCGTACGGCGTTGTTGTTTTACAGGGCGTTGTTTTACAGGTGGATCAGCCGAAGCGGCCGGTGATGTAGTCCTCGGTGGCCTTCTCGGTCGGGTTGGAGAAGATCTGCTTGGTCGGCGCCATCTCGATCAGCCGGCCCGGCTTGCCGGTCGCGGCCAGGTTGAAGAACGCGGTCTGGTCGGAGACCCGGGCCGCCTGCTGCATGTTGTGCGTGACGATGACGACGGTGAACTGGTCCTTCAGCTTCTCGATCAGGTCCTCGATCGCCAGCGTGGAGATCGGGTCCAGGGCCGAGCAGGGCTCGTCCATCAGGATCACCTCGGGCTCGACCGCGATCGCCCGGGCGATGCAGAGCCGCTGCTGCTGACCACCGGACAGACCCGCGCCCGGCTTGTCCAGCCGGTCCTTCACCTCGTTCCACAGGTTCGCGCCGTGCAGGGACCGCTCGACCACCTCGGTCAGCTTCTTGCGGTCCTTGACGCCGTTCAGCTTCAGGCCGGACGCGACGTTGTCGAAGATCGACATCGTCGGGAACGGGTTCGGCCGCTGGAACACCATGCCGACCACCCGGCGGACGGCGACCGGGTCGATGCCGCTGGCGTACAGGTCCTGCTGGTCCAGCAGCACCTTGCCCTCGACCCGCGCCCCGGGGATCACCTCGTGCATCCGGTTCAGGGTCCGCAGGAAGGTGGACTTGCCGCAGCCGGACGGGCCGATGAACGCCGTGACCGAGCGGGGCTCGACCGTCATCGACACATCCTCCACGGCCTTGAAATCGCCGTAGTAGACGTTGAGGCCACTGACCTCGATGCGCTTAGCCATATCGACTCAGAACCTCTCGTGACTATTTCGACTTGATCGAGCTGAACCGGGCGATCAGCCGGGCCAGCACGTTGAGGACAAGGACAAGCAGGATCAGTGTCAGCGCGGCCGCCCAGACCCGGTCCGCGGCCGGCTGCAGCGCCAGCTCGGTCCGGTCCTGGTTGATCATCGTCGGCAGCGCGCCCATGAAGCCGTTGAACGGGTTCAGGTTGATGTTCTTGGAGTACCCGACCAGGATCAGCAGCGGCGCCGTCTCACCCATGACGCGGGCCAGACCGAGCATCACGCCGGTGACGATGCCGCCGAACGCGGTCGGCACGACCACCTTCATGATCGTCTTCCACTTGGGTACGCCGAGTGCGTACGACGCCTCGCGTAACTCGTCCGGGACGAGTTTCAGCATCTCCTCGGTCGAACGCAGTACGACCGGAAGCATCAGCAGCACCAGTGACAACGACACCGCGAAGCCGACCCGGTTGAAGCCGAAGATCGTGATCCAGACCGCGTAGACGAACAGCGCGGCGACGATCGACGGGACACCGGTGAGGATGTCGATCATGAAGCTGACCGCGCGGGCGGCCCGGGTGCCCTTGCCGTACTCGACCAGGTAGACCGCGCCGAGGACGGCGATCGGCACCGCGATCACCGCGGTGATCAGCGACATGATCAGCGTGCCCATGATCGCGTGATACGCGCCGCCGCCCTCGCGGCGGACGGTGATGCCGCGCTGCGACTGGCTCCACCAGTCCGCGCTCAGCAGCAGGTGGTAACCCTTACTGATCACTGTGAAGAGGATCCAGACCAGCGGGATCATCGCCAGCACGAAGGCCAGCCCGATCAGCACCGTGGCCAGCGTGTTCTTGAAGGCCCGGGATCCGGACTTCCCGGACAGGTCCAGTGCCTTGCCCTCGTACGCCGGCTTGTTCTCGGCCACCGCGGTCATGACTTGGCTCCTTCGGTCGCGGTGGACGCGCCCGCGCGGCGGTTACGGCGGGGCCGCTTGTTGCCGGGGGTGCTGCGGTCGACGATGATCCGGGCCGCGGAGTTGACCAGGAACGTCACCACGAACAGCACCAGGCCGGCCGCGATGTACGCGCCGGTCTTCTCCGGCGAGTCGAACTCGGCGGCGTTGTTGGCGATCTTCGACGCGAACGTCTCGCCACCGGCGAAGATCGACGAGTTCCACGGGTCCTGGCCGTTCGGCACCGACAGGATGATCAGCACGGCGACGGTCTCACCGAGCGCGCGGCCGAGGCCGAGCATCGACGCGCTCACCACACCGGAACGCCCGTACGGCAGGACGGCCATCCGGATCATCTCCCACTTGGTCGCGCCCAGCGCCAGCGCACCCTCGCGGTGTGCGATCGGGGTCTGCTGGAAGATCTCCCGGCTGATCGCTGTGACCACCGGCAGGATCATGATCGCCAGTACGACGGACGCGGTGAAGACCACGCCGACGTTGTCGCCCGGCGGCTTCTCGAACAGCGGGATCCAGCCGAGTGCGGAGGAGAGGCCGTCGATCACCGGGCCCAGGATCGGCGCGAAGAAGAGGATGCCCCACAGGCCGTAGATGATCGACGGTACGGCGGCCAGCAGGTCGACCGCGTACGCGACCGGCTGGGCCAGTCGCTTCGGCGAGTAGTAGGTGATGAACAGCGCGACCCCGATCGCGATCGGGACCGCGATCAGCATCGCGATGATCGAGCTGATCACGGTGGTGTAGAAGAGCGCCGCGATACCGAACCGGGGCTGGTCGCCGCCCGGCTCCCAGATCCGGGAGAACAGGAAGCTGCTCTTGTCGTCGGCCAGCGACGGGATCGCCAGCGCCAGCAGGAAGATGCCGACGAACGCGACGATGAGGATCACCAGGCCACCGGAGCCGCGGGCGAGCCCGCTGAACAGGCGGTCACCGAGATGACCGACCGGGCCGAGGTCGAGCTCCTTGCCGGGTCCGCTCGGCGGCGCCCCCGACGTACCTGCCGCCGAGGCCTTGGACTCGGGGCCGGACTCGGTCATCACCTCGGCCGCTTCCTCCGCCTCGTGCTCGGCGTGTTCCTCGGCCAGACCACCGAACTTCGGGATCGGGCCGGCTTCTTCGTGGACCAGATCCTCGATCCGGGGCTGATCCTGTCCGGCGGCCGTGCCGTCCGGCCGGTCGGGCGGTGCCGTGCCGTCTGGACTACTCATCGATCGTGCTCCAAGCGCCTGAGTCGTGATTCACGTCTGGGTCTGACGAGGCGAAGCCCCGGCCGTCTTCCGATGATTCGGACCGGCCGGGGCTCGCATCAGTACTGCTTCGCGATCAGTTGATTACTCTGACTCAGCTGATTGCCTGGATGGCAGCGTCGACCTTGGTCTGGATCTCGGCCGGGAGCGGCGCGTAGTTCAGGTCGGTCAGCGAGGCCTGGCCGTCCTTGCTGACGAAGTAGCTCAGGAAGCTCTTCACCAGCGCGGTCTTCTCGGCCGGGAGACCCTTGGTGCAGGCGATCTCGTAGGTGACCAGGATGATCGGGTACGCACCCGCGGCCTTGGTCGCGTAGTCCAGCTTCAGGGCCAGGTCGGTCCCGGTGCCGGCCGGCTTCGCGGCGGCCAGGGCCTTACCGGCGGAGTCGGCGGTCAGCTCGATCGGGGTGCCCGAGCCGTTGTCGATCTGCGCGATGGTCAGCTTGTTGTCGACGGCGTACGACCACTCGACGTAGGTGATCGAGTTCTTGGTGCTCTTGACGCCCTCGGCGACACCAGCGGACTTCTCCTTGCCGGCGCCGGTGCCGGTCCACTTCTTCGCCGGCGCGCCGGTCCAGGCGCCACCGCCCGAAGCCTGCAGGTACTTGGTGAAGTTCTCGGTGGTGCCCGACTCGTCGGAGCGGAAGAAGACCGAGATCGGGGCCGACGGCAACGTCACGCCCGGGTTCAGCTTGGCGATGGCCGGGTCGTTCCAGGTCTTGATGGTGCCCTGGAAGATCTTCGCGGCGGTCGGTCCGTCGAGGATGAACTTGCTGACACCGTCGACGTTGATCGCGATCGCGACCGGGCCGATCACCATCGGCAGGTCGATGGCCGGGTTACCCGCGCAGCGCTTGGTGGCGGCGGTCATCTCGTCGGGCTTCAGCGCCGAGTCGGAGCCGGCGAAGTCGACCTGGTTCGCGTTGAACTGCTTCACACCCGCGCCGGAACCGGTCGGGTTGTAGTTCACCGTGACGTCGGCGCACTTCTCGTTGTACTTGCTGATGACCTCGTCGATCGCGTTCTTCTGCGCCGAGGAGCCCTCAGCGTTCAAGGTGCCCTGCGGGCACTCGGCGCCGGCGGACGACGACGAGCCACTCGGGCTCGAGGATCCGGACGGCGTCGGGTCACTGCCACAGGCGCTCAAGGCGAGGACGCCGAGGGATGCCACGGCGACGGAGCCGACGCGGAGCAGGCTATTGACGGACACGAGAATGTTGCCCTTCTGCGGGAATCAAAGACTTCTGAACTTCCACAGACGGTAGGGAGAGCAGGTGACCGACCGGTCCGTCGCTGGTGAACGAGCGGTGAACGGTTCCAGTAGCGTGTGCGACGACTGGCGTGCCGACAGGCGGCCAGTAGGTGAACTGAGTTAAGAGCCGTCACGCTCCGTCGATGTAAACGGCCGTTGGCTCACGTTCCGGTAACGCTCAGCGCACTGTCAGGGTGAATGCCCGACTGCCGGTGGTCTGGATCGGCAGCCCGTAATACGTCATCCCCGGGACGGCAACACGGTACTGCGTCGTCGTACCGCGCCCTGCGGCCCGGATCGACATCGTTGCCTTACCTTTAACAACCGGCACGGTCAGCACACTGCGCCAGGACTTGCCGTCCCACCGCTGCAGCGCGCCCTTCACGGTCCCGCCCGGCTTCACATCCACGGTCAGCTTCACCATCTGCCCGACCTGAGCCGTCCGCACGTTGAACCCGGCCACCGCGAAGTCCGCCAGCGTGGGGATGTACTTCGAGCCCGAGATCGCCATCGCCGTGACCGTCGAATAGCCCTTCCAGGCCGGGGCGTAGAAGCGGTACTCGCGACCGCCGACCGCGACCGGCCGTGCCTCGAATCCGGACAGGTCGAACGAGGTGTAGCGCCCGGCGTACTCCCAGGGCTTGGCGGCACTCGCCCTGGTCTGCATCGTGATCGGAATCCCCGCGCCACCGAACAGCCGGCCCTTGCCGCAGTTGCCCGGGTTGTCGCAGAGCAGCGCGCCGGCGATACCGGAGATCGTCATCGGCTTGCCGAAGACGCCGTACGCCGGTCCGGCCTTGAGGGCGAACTTCATGTCCGTGTAGTCGACCGCGTCGGGTGACGACCCGCCCCACTCGTTCGTCGCGATGACCCGGGACGTCAGCGGACGGGGGCGTGGCGGCACGACCGCGGTCGTGGTGCCGACCGGTTGCGAGAACTGCTCTGTCTTGTCGGCGGGCCTGGACCAGACCTTCACGACGACCTCGCCGACCTTGCCTACCGGCAGGTCCAGCGGATCGCCCGGCGTGCTGTCCTTCGGAGCCGGCGGGTTGGTCCAGGTGAGCCGCAGGGAACCGTCGGCCTGCGGAACCGCGGCGGTCACGGTGGGAGCCCCGGGGATGTTCGTGTCGAACCAGGGTGAGTACGCGGCTGCGCTGTCGCCGGTCGCGTCGGTCGATACCACGGCGACCCGCGCGGTCTTCCCCCACTGCACTGCCCAGTCATGGTTGAAGTCGTTGTCCGAGGTAGCCAGCCAGCCCGTGGGAACCGTTCCGTCCTGGTACTCGATGCGTACCTTGTTGGAGGCCCCAGCATCCGTCCAGCTCACCCGCATCAGGCTGGTCGCCGCGTCGGCCCAACTGACCTGCACCTCGGTCGGCGGCGCCGGTGCCGCGTGGGCGGGCACGGTCTGAACAGCGCCGAGCAGTACGGCGGCAACCGCGGTCGCGGCGAACTTGCGCATGTCTGATTCCCCCAGGTGAAGAGCGCCTGGAGGTCACCCCTGCCGCCAGTGCGAGATCGGATCTTAGCGCACGGCGCGGGGGCGTTGTCAGCTGGAGAAGTCCTCCGGGGCAACGCTGTCGAGGAACTGGCGGAAGCGTTCGAGCTCGGCCTGCTCTTCTTCGGGGGTGGCGACACCGGCCTCGCGGAGTACCTGTTCGGTGCAGCGGATCGGCGTACCAAGGCGGACAGCGAGGGCGACCGAGTCGCTCGGTCTGGCCGAGACCCGGGTGCCGTTGGCCAGCACCAGCTCGGCGAAGAAGACGGCGTCGCGCAGCTCGACGATCTCGACTGCCTCGATGTGGACGCCGAACGCCTGGATCAGGTCGCGCATCAGGTCGTGGGTGAGCGGCCGCGACGGACGCAGGCCCTGCTCCTCGTAGGCGATGGCGGTGGCCTCGACCGAGCCGATCGAGATCGGCAGGTAGCGGTAGCCCTCGGTCTCACGCAGCATCATCACCGGGGCCCGGTTGGGCGATTCCATCCGGATCCCGATCAGTGTCAGTTCTCGCATCATGGTCATGGTGCGCCCCGAACCTCTCCTCAGACCGGCACCCGGTGGGGCGCCGGTTCCTCGGGTAGGAACATACCCGTCACCACCAGTGTCACCCGGCCGCCCCGTCGGCTGTGCCTGGATCGTCACCGAGCCGTGTCGCAGTGTGCTCAGGGAGCCCTGAAGCGTTCATGGACCACGCGCCCGTCAGCCAGTCGGTGCGCGACCAGAAAGGCACCTGTGGAGAACTTGCCGACCTTCAGGCCCAGCTCCCGGGACAGCGCCGGCAGCACCGGTCGATGCGAGCAGACGACCGTCACCTTGCCCGGCCGCCACACGCGCTCGGCCAGACCACGCAGGCCGTCCGGATCAGCGTCGTACCCACGCTCGGAGATCTCCGGCCAGAGGTGGATGTGCCGGCCGATGGAGGCGGCGTACGGCGTGACTGTCGCGGCGCAGCGTTCCGCGTCGCTACTGATGATCCGGTCGGCACCCAGTGCTGCCAGTACGTCGGACAGTCGCTCGGCAACCGCCGTACCAGTGCTGGTGAGTGGGCGTACTGCGTCTTTGCCGTCCCAGTCCTTCCGCTTCACTGCCTCCGCGTGCCGGACCACGATCACTGTGGCCACGACCGGCACCACGTCGTCCAATGCGTCCAGGATGTCCACGTCACGGGGGTAGCTGAGCTGGGCGCGCGCCTTGTCCACCGGGAGCCAGTCGATCTCGTCCACTTCGTCGTTCGGCTCGAAGTCGCTCTCACTGACCGGTACGGCGGACCAGTAGTGGACCATCTTCTGGTTGATCCCGCCGTTCTTCCGGATCGGGTAGCGCTGGATGCCGAGCGGTGGACCGAGGACCACCTGCTGCCCGGACTCCTCCTCGACCTCCCGGCGCGCGGCGAGCAGCACGTGCTCATGCGCGGTCAGCTTGCCTTTCGGAAGTGACCAGTCGTCGTACCGGGGTCGGTGCACCAGCAGCACCTGGCGGGTGCCGCGGCGCTCCCGCCAAACGACAGCCCCCGCGGCGATAACAGTCGCCGGGTTACTCATGCGCTCACTCTAGGAATCGTGCTCCGTCGGTTAGCTGATGGGGTCGACCGCCCGGCGGCGTCCGCGCGTCGCGATCAGTCGCTCCTGCATGTCGCGCAGCGGCTCACCGTCCTGGCCGATCAACCGGGCCTGCCAGGTGTCGTCGGCCTGCAGCCACCAGGATCCGGTGGTCTCGTCCATCGCCAGGTCGAACATCTCGCCCAGCTCGATGACGTGGTCCGGCTCCTTCAGCTGCACCAGCACCTCGACCCGGCGGTCCAGGTTGCGGTGCATGAGGTCGGCGGAGCCGATCCACACCTCCGGCTCACCGCCGTTCTCGAACATGAACACCCGGCTGTGCTCGAGGAACCGGCCCAGGATGCTGCGGACCCGGATGTTGTCCGACAGCCCGGGTACGCCGGGGCGCAGCGTGCAGATGCCGCGAATCCACAGGTCCACGGGTACGCCGGCCTGTGACGCCCGGTAGAGCGCGTCGCAGAGGGCCTCGTCGACCAGGCTGTTCACCTTGAACCGGATCCGCGCCGGGCGACCGGCCAGGTGGTGCTGCACCTCACGGTCGATCCGCTCGACCAGCCCCCGCCGTACCGACTGGGGAGCGACCAGGATCCGCCGGTAGCCCTCGCTGCGGCTGAAGCCGGACAGGTGGTTGAACAGCTGCGCGACGTCCTCGGTGACCACCTTGTCGCTGGTGAGCAGGCCGAGGTCCTCGTACAGCCGGGCGGTCTTCGGGTGGTAGTTACCGGTCCCGATGTGGGCGTACCGACGCAGGCCGTCCGGCTCGTCGCGGACGACCATCGACAGCTTGCAGTGAGTCTTCAGACCGATCACGCCGTACACGACATGGCAGCCTGCGTGCTCCAGCTGACGGGCCCACTTGATGTTCGCCTGCTCGTCGAAGCGGGCCTGGATCTCGACCAGGACCAGGACCTGCTTGCCGGCCTCGGCGGCGTCGATGAGCGCATCGACGATCGGTGAGTCACCACTGGTCCGGTACAGCGTCTGCTTGATCGCCAGTACGTGCGGATCGGCGGCGGCCTGCTCGATGAAGCGCTGGACGCTGGTGGAGAACGAGTCGTACGGGTGGTGGACCAGCACGTCGCGCTGCTTGAGGGCGTAGAACATGTCCGCCGGGTTGGCGGTCTCCACCTCGGCCAGGTGCGGATGCGTCGACGGAACGAACCCCGGGTACTTCAGCTCGGCCCGGTCCAGGCTGGCGATCGTGAACAGTCCACGCAGGTCCAGCGGACCCGGGACCTCGAACACCTCGGCCTCGGTGACGCCCAGCTCGGACAGCAGCAGCGCCCGCACCTGCGGGTCGATCGACTCCTCCACCTCGAGCCGGACGGGCGGACCGAACCGGCGGCGCAGCAGCTCCTTCTCGAGCGCTGCCAGCAGGTTCTCCGCGTCGTCCTCCTCGACCTCGAGGTCCTCGTTGCGGGTCACCCGGAAGGTGTGGTGCTGGGTGACCTCCATGCCCGGGAACAGCTGGCCCAGGTGGGTCGCGATGACGTCCTCGAGCGGCACGAACCGGCCCTCGGCCACCTTCACGAACCGCGGCAGCAGCGGCGGCACCTTGACCCGGGCGAAGTGCTCGCCGCCGGTGTCGGGGTTGCGGACCACGACGGCGAGGTTGAGGCTCAGGCCGGAGATGTACGGGAACGGGTGCGACGGGTCGACCGCCAGCGGGGTCAGCACCGGGAACACGCGGTCCCGGAAGAACCGGGTCATGTCCTCGCGTTCGCTGTGCTGCAGCTCGTCCCAGCGGAGGATCTCGATGCCCTGCTCGACCAGCGCCGGCTGCACCGACTTCCGCCAGGTCTCGGCCTGGCGGTCCATCAGCTCACGGCTGCGGGTGAGGCTCCGGTCGAGCACCTCGCGCGGCAGCAGCCCACTGGCCGCCCTCACCGCGACCCCAGCCGCGATACGACGCTTCAGACCGGCAACCCGGACCATGTAGAACTCGTCCAGGTTGCTGGCGAAGATGGCCAGGAACTTGGCCCGCTCGAGCAACGGGATCCGGTCGTTCTCGGCCAGTTCCAGCACCCGCTGGTTGAACGCCAGCCAGCTCAGCTCGCGATCGGAAAACCGATCCACCGGAAGGTCGCCGGCCGCACTGATGTCGTACGGCGGCTCGACGTCGTACTCCCGGTTGTGGGATGCCAGCAAGTCTCCAGCCACGCCGACCAGCATCGCATCCTTTCGTGAACATGGGGTAGCCGTCCGCGCGTTCGCCGATGTGACGTTTTCGTTCCTCCGGACCACTTACTGGGGAGACGGTTGCTAGCGTCACTCCTTGTGAACTCACGACTGGACTCGGCATTCCGTGACACGGCGACCGCCGTACAGGCGAACGCGCTGACCCCGCTGTACGCCCTGCCCGCCGCCGTCCGGCGCCGCCTGGCCGGCGCACCGGTCCAGATCGACGGCAACACCCTCGATCCCGACCTCCAGTTGCTCCTCAAGGTCGAGAACCTGTTGCCTCGCACAACCAAGACCGACGCGGCGACCGCCCGCGCCAAGTTCCGCGCCCTGTGCCGGCTGATCCCCGGCAAGCCCGCCGAGCTACAGCGCGTAACGGACCTCACCGTCCGCGGCGCCGCCGGCCAGCTCGGCGCTCGCCTCTACGTCCCGCGGGACGCCGGTCGCGGTCTGCTGGTCTTCTTCCACGGCGGCGGATGGGTCGTCGGCGACCTCGGCACCCACGACGGCCTCTGCCGCGCGATCGCCGCCGACGCCGGGATCCGCGTCCTCTCCGTCGACTACCGCCTGGCCCCCGAGGCGCCCGCGCCTACCGCGGCCGAGGACGCCATCGCCGCCTTCACCTGGGCCGTCGACCACGCCGAAGACCTGGGCGTCGACCCGGGACTGGTTGCCGTCGGCGGCGACAGCGCCGGCGGCAACCTGGCGGCCGTGGTCGCCCAGCAGTCCGTACGCCGCGGCGACCTCCCGCGCCCCGCCCTCCAGGTCCTGCTCTATCCCGCTGTCGACCTGGTCGCCCGCCGCCCCAGCCGGGATCTCTTCTCCGAGGGCTTCATCCTCAGCGAGGCCGACATCATCTGGTACCGCGACCACTACACCCCCGACCCCACCCTCCGCCCCGACCCGATCGTCTCCCCACTCCGCGCCGAAGACCTCACCGGCCTCCCACCCACCTACCTCACCACCGCCGGCTTCGACCCCCTCCGAGACGAAGGCCTCGACTACGCCAAAGCCCTCACCTCAGCCGGCAACCCCCTGACCCACGTCCCCCACCCCACCCTCACCCACGGCTACGCCAACCTCCTAACCCTCCCCGGCAAAACCCGCCAAGCCCACACCCACCTCGTCAACCACCTGAGGTCAGTCCTGCATTAGCCCGCCTCTGGACGACTGACGATCACAACTCATTCGAGGCCGACAGCGTCGCCCTCATGGCCGGCTTGGCCGCGCGGAACGAACCGCTCAGCGGCCAGGGTCGACGAGTACAGGGACGGCCTCACGAACCAGGAGCGGGGTGGCTGGACCGGTGATGGGGACCGTGCCGTCGACGTACTGCCAGCCGGTGCCGGCGACGTTGAAGCGGGCGGCGTAACTGGTGGTCAACGTCAGACTGACATCACCACGCTTCATGTACTTATGCGTGATCTCCTTCGACGGGTACGGCTTCCCCGGCGTACTCGTCGTCAACGCCGGACTCCCGTCACCGAAGTGCCACGTGTAACTGATCGGCGTCGCCTCAACCTCCACCGGGAAACCGAGCAGCGACACAGTCGTCGTCGACACCTTGCTGTCGTCGGTGTAAACGATGGTGTCCAGATTGACCAGCGTCCGCCCATTCGGCTGCACCTTCACCGAAAGCCCAGGAAACACGACGTTCTTCGTCTCCGAACGCACCTGCTCCCACGTGATGTCCTCAGGCCGCGGACGCACTACCTCCGGCGGCAACGTACGTTCAGGAATCCGCCTCCCGACGCCACCAGGCTGACATCGGGTCGGACCAGGCACCGTTCCATCCGGCTGCATGAGGCCGCAGACGCCGATGTTGAGTTTGATGTCACCTCGCTCGGTGGCCGATGTCGTCAGATCATCCTTGGATCGGCGAGGTTTGGTCGGCTTGTTGGCCGGTCCGGCAGGCAGTCTGGACTTCGCCTTGCTCTTCTTTCCGGCGTTGCCTGCGGCTAGCCGGTCGGTGGTGCGTTTCGTCGCGCTGGTCGTGATGCTGTCTTTGTTCTTCCTGACCTTCACCGGCGGTGGGTTTCCAGGATTCCGCTCCGGCGCGGCTGCTGCTTGGTGCACTAGCGGAAGGTCGGCCGATGCCCAGGAGTTTCCTGGCTCCGCCAGAGTGCCGAGCAAGAGTCCTGCCGCGATACCCAAAGCCAATTTCATTGCTTCGTCTGTTTCATCTCGTACATGATCCAATTTCCACCCTTGGTGGACAGTGCGAATTCACGGGTGTACTTGGACGGTTTGCTGACCAGTGGAGCGTCAGCCTTCGTCTCTTTACTCGTGTATCCGCCGACGCTCAGAGTGGCCGATCCACCCGCGAACCCAGTCTTCCCGCGAGTCAACTCCGGTACGTCGGTGATGTGCTCGTGGTAGTCGCCGACCAACAAGCCGTTGGTCGCGTTGGATTTCGCGATGAAGGCTGCGTAAGAATTGCAATTCTCGCAGCCTGAGTCACTGGCCGCCAGAAGTGTGGTCGTGTCGCCGGTGTCCGCTGCATAATTCATGAGGTCGCTGTAATAGCGGACGAATTGTTCTGCGGCCGCGAGCGTGACCCCCTGGGCAGTACTCGGTCGATCTGGTGCAGCGGTCGGGACAGTCGATGTCGGAGGCGTCGTACCGCCCGGACTGGGCTGTGTGCTTACGGATGATTCGGCGCCCGTGCTGCCAGTGGGCGGGGCCGTGTTTGGGCGGCCGGCTTCGGGGCTGCCGCCGCAGGCGGTTAGGAGTGTGGCGGCGCCTAGGCAGGCCAGGAGTGTGGTGGTTGGCCTGTTGCGGTGTGTCACGAGTGTCAGCCCTCCGTAGTCGGACACGATCGTAACGGGCTGTGGGCGCTTGGCTCCATGTCAAAAGGTGCAGCCTGTGGACAACGTTGAGGGGCCAGGAGCCGCCCGGCTGGGGGGTTAGAGGCTCGGACGGCTCCCGGCTGTTGATGGGACGGGTGGGGGCGGGGTTTATGACGCGAAGTGAGCGAGTGACTTCGCTGTGATGTCGTTCACAGCCGCTCCAACCCCGCAGCCGGTCCACCAAGCTGCGGATCCTGAGGTGTGTTAGGCGGGGGCGTATTGGACGTCTAGGGCGGCGGTTTTGAAGCCTAGGTTGGTGTAGAGGGTGCGGGCGGCGGTGTTGGTGCCGTCTACGTAGAGGACGACGGCGTCCAGGTTGCGGTCGTCCTGGAGGTGGTGGAGGCCTTGGAGGGTTAGGGCTTTGCCCAGGCCGCTGCCTTGGTGGATGGGGGAGACAGCTACTACATAGACCTCGCCGACGCCGTCTTCGACCTTGGTCCAGTGGAAGCCGGCCACCGCGCCACTAGTGGAGTCGACGGCCAGGAAGAAGCCGTTGGGGTCGAACCAGGGTTGCTGGAGGCGCTCGGCCAGGTCGGCGGCGGTCCAGCTGCCCTGTTCGGGGTGGTCGGCGAAGGCGGCGGCGTTCACCTCCAGCCAGGCTGCGTCGTCCTGTCCGGGGACAAACGTTCGTACGGCGATCCCGTCGGGCCAGACCGGATCCGGCAGCGAAGCCCTGGTACGGCGGAGGAAGTAGAGCTCCCGTGTGACCTCGAGGTTCAGGCGGTGGGCCAGCTCGTCGGAGCCGGGGAGGCGGCCGTGTGCCCAGACGCGGGTACGAGTGCCGCCATGGTCGAGCAGCATGCGGAGGAGCGCCGTACCGAAGCCCTGTCGTCGGAAGGTTGGGGCGACGACGAGCTCCGCCGAGCCGTCCGGGGACAGGGCGCCGTACCCGACCAGGTTGCGGGCGCTCTGCAGGCCGCTGACCTCGATGGTGCCCGGATCGCCGTCGTAGGCGAGGACGTGGACGTCGTCGGGATGTTCGCCGTCGAGGTGCAGGAGGGTGCGTTCGGAGAGCGGGTTGACGCCGTCGCTGTGTGCTGCGGCGCGGGCGATTTCCGTGACGGCGGCGGCAGTGGCCGAGGGCAACGGTGAGGGAACGGCTTCGAGGGTCACGTGAATACCGTAAAAGGTCCGGCTGAGTTCATGCTCAGGTCCTGGCGGGGGCGCGCCGCCTTGGGTAGTTTTCGCGGCACCGCAAGGAATTCGCGGGACCGCTACCCGCGGTGACCCAGACGACGACGGACCAAACGGAGTTGAAATGGCCCTGACAGGACGAGACAGAGCGCGGCTGGGGGGACGGCGAGCGGTCGGACTGCTCGCCGCCGGGACGGCTGCGGTGCTCGCCTTGGCCGCGGGGGGATCCGTGAGCCAGGCTGCCGGTACGACGCGGTCGAGTGCGGCAACGCAGTCCACCGCCGACCAGGCGACCGCCGACCAATCGGCTGCAGCCCAGTCGGCGGAGACCCAGTCGCAGGCGACCGCGAGCCAGGCGGCGAAGCCGAAGCCGACCCACACCCAGATCCAGATGCTCGCCATCAACGACTTCCACGGCAACCTGGAGCCGGCGACGGGTTCGGGCGGCAACATCAACGGCATCCCGGCGGGCGGCGCGGCGTACCTCGCGACGTATCTGAAGGATCTGCGGGCCGCCGCGAAGGCGAAGGGCCAGGAGTCGGTCACGGTCGCTCCCGGTGACCTGATCGGCGCCTCGCCGCTGCTGTCGGCCGCGTTCCACGACGAGCCGACGATCGAAGCGCTGAACGGGATGGGCCTCGAGGTTGCGTCGGTGGGCAACCACGAGTTCGACGAGGGCTGGCACGAGCTGCTCCGGATGCAGACCGGCGGCTGCCTGCCGGACGGCGACGGGCAGAACAACCAGAACTCCTGCCCGGACGCGAAGCACCCGTTCACCGGTGCCAAGTTCAAGTACCTCTCCGCGAACGTGTTCTTCACCAACACCCAGAAGACCCTGTTCGCGCCGTACACGATCAAGACCTTCAAGAACGGCCAGAAGGTCGGCTTCATCGGCATGACGCTGGAGAACACGCCGAACATCGTCACCAAGTCCGGTGTCGACGGACTGACCTTCAAGGACGAGGTCGAGACCGCGAACGCGCTGGTCCCGGTGCTGAAGAAGAAGGGCGTGAAGTCGATCGTCGTGCTGCTGCACGAAGGCGGCTTCCCGGCCGACCCGAAGGCGTACAACAGCTGCCCGGGCATCTCCGGCCCGATCGTCGACATCAACGCCGGCCTGGACCCGGAGATCGACGCGATCATCTCCGGCCACACTCACCAGGCCTACAACTGCTCGCTGCCGGACAAGGCCGGTAAGCCGCGCCTCGTGACCAGCGCGTCGTCGTTCGGACGCCTAGTGACCGATGTTCGGCTGAGCATCGACAACGCGACCGGCGACGTCGACCGGGTGAACACCCTGGCGAACAACCAGATCGTCACCCAGGACGTGGTGCAGGACCGCAAGACCGCCGAGCTGATCGCGAAGTACAAGAAGCTGGTCGCGCCGATCGAGAGCAAGGTGATCGGCCACATCACCACACCCTCGGTGGTGCGGACGAACGACGACTCGCTCGAGTCCCCACTGGGGAACCTGATCGCCGACGCGCAGCTGGCCGATCCGTCCGTGGTGTCGGGCGGGAAGACTCCGGTCGCGGCGTTCATGAACCCGGGCGGCATTCGCGCCGATCTGGCGTCGACCGGTGGTGCGGTCACCTTCGGGCAGGCGTTCACCGTGCAGCCGTTCAACAACTTCCTGGTCTCGATGGACATGACCGGGGCGCAGATCAAGACGCTGCTCGAGCAGCAGTTCTCCGGGCTGAACGGGCCGGAGGACGCGAAGTTCAAGGTGCTCCAGGTCGCGGGCATCACCTACACCTGGAACCCGGCCGCCGCGGCGGGCTCGAAGGTGGTCGCAGGCTCGATCAAGATCGGCGGGCAGCCGCTGGTGGACGCGACGTCGTACCGCATCGTCACGAACAACTTCCTGTCCGACGGCGGTGACGGCTTCCCGGCCTTCACCACCGCGACGAACAAGGTGTTCGGCGGGCTCGACATCGACGCGTTCGCCAGCTACCTGACCGCGCACGACCCGTACACCCCGGTCGCCACCGACCGCATCTCGATCGGTTCCTGAGCGGCTCCGTCCCGGCGTACTTCGGTACGCCGGGACGGGACCCAGGCCCGGGCGAGGTGGACGGCTGACGGGTTTTTCGTTCCGCGAAAGGTCCTGGTACCTTGCGTATTCAGGCTTTCACGGAAGGTGAGCGATGGCGCACGTTGCTCCGACTTCGCATCGGCGGACCACTCGGACGTCGCATGGCGGGCATCGCAGCGGTGACGGGCCGGTCCAGATCACCAGCTGGCTCGGGTTGACCTTTGCATTCATCGTGGGGCTGGTGCTGTCCGCCCAGTCGCACGTCGGCGTTCACGCCGCTGGGATCACCTTGCTGGTGATGCTGGTGCCGATCACGGTCGGGACGTTCGTGGCGGCGTTCCGGCAGGGCGTCGGGTCCTGGAAGGCGGCGCTGGTCACAGCGGCCGCCCTCGCGATCACCTTGCTGAAGTTCGTCCTCTAAGAGGTCAGGCCTTCACTTCGGCGGGTTCGCGGGTGCTGGGCGGGACGACGAAGCGGTAGCCGACGTTGCGAACGGTGCCGATCAGCGACTCGTGCTCGGGGCCGAGCTTGGCGCGCAGGCGGCGTACGTGGACGTCGACCGTGCGGGTGCCGCCGAAGTAGTCGTAGCCCCAGACTTCCTGCAGGAGCTGCTCGCGGGTGAACACCCGGCCGGGATGCTGGGCGAGGAACTTGAAGAGCTCGAATTCCTTGTAGGTCAGGTCGAGCGCGCGGCCGTTGAGCTTCGCCGTGTACGACGCCTCGTCGATCACGACGTCGCCGCTGCGGATCAGCGTGGATTCGGGCTCGTCGTTGCGAGTCGCGGCGAGGCGGCCGATGACCAAGCGCAGGCGGGCCTCGATCTCGGCGGGGCCGGCGGTGTCGAGCAGTACGTCGTCCGCGCCCCAGTCCGCGTTGACCGCGGTCAGGCCGCCCTCGGTGACGACCAGGATCAGCGGAACGTCGATGCCGGTGGTCCGGATCAGCCGGGAGGCGCTCCGCACGGCGACCAGGTCGCGGCGGGCATCCAGCAGGACGGCGTCGGCGTCCGGCGCGTCCACCAGCGCGGCCACCTCGGGAGGCAGGATCCGGATCTGGTGCGGGAGCAAGGCGAGCGAGGGCAGGACCTCGGCGGAGGCCTGCAGCGCGTTCGTCAGCAGAAGCAACGTGCTCACGCCGTCTCCTTGTGCTGATCATCGGACCCTGAAACTGCGATCCGGTCCTCGTGCACGTCAGGCCCCGGCGGCGTCGTTGCCGGGGGCCTGAGACACACTGGGTCTAACAGCAAGCTGACATAATAGCCGAAGACTTAACCGCTTAGTGAGGCCCCGACCAGATGCCGGAAGTGACCATCAGGTACTTCGCTGCCGCTCGTTCGGCAGCGGGCGAGTCGTCGGCGACCGCTGAGGCCCACTCGATTCGCGACCTCGTCAGCACGGTTTCGACCGACCGGCCGGAGCTGGCGCGGGTGCTGTCGATCTGCACTTTCCTCCTGGATGGTGAGCGTGCCGACCCCGGTACGCCGCTCAGGGAGGGCGCCCTGGTCGACGCCCTCCCGCCGTTCGCCGGCGGCTGAGCCCAAAGCCTGATCCCAAGAGCCAGCGGCTGACGGCCACGGCTACCGGACCTCTGGAGAGAGCTTCCGGAGAGGTAGATTCGGCGCGTGGCGATGGAGTCGGGGACGCTACTCACTACAGTGGGGCGGGCGGGGGTCCTCTTCGGCAAGGCCTGGCCGCGCCTGTTCGCCGTGTTCCTGGTGGCCCAGTTGGCACACCGAGGTCTGCAGTGGGTGGCAGTTGAAGCCGGCGCCAAGGCGCAGGCGGCCGGCATCGCAGTACTAGCCCTGCTGGTCGTGGTTTCACTCGCCATGTACGTCACGATGTTCCTGGTCCTGCGCGGCGAGTTGCCGTTCCACCGGCGAGCAGTTGCCGAGGGCGCGCTTGCCCCGGACGGCATGGAGCCAGGTAACGAGCACAAGCCTCTCGACGCGATCGCGGCTGCGCTGCTCCCGTTCCTGGCGTTCTACGCGGCGTACAAGTTCCTTCAGAACGAGGCGCTCGACTACGAGTACAAACTCGCCGTCCACAAGGTCAATGAGACCGCGGCGACCGTTCTGACCGGCGGTACGGTGCAGCAGCCGTCGGAAGGACTGCAGTCGCTGTCCACCTGGCTGTTCATCGGCCTCGGCGTCACGGCGTACCTGCTCCGCTTCGTGTTCAAGAAGTGGAAGAAGGACAAGGAAGGGCCGGTCCGCAAGCTGTTCGTCACGTACCTCGAGGCGCTGTGGATCTTCGTGGTCGCGTACCAGGCGACCTCGGTCATCCCGCCACCCATGACCTGGTTGAAGGAACGGGTGGTCTGGCAGTGGCTGCACGACGGGTACACCTGGGTACTCGACCACGTGCTCGGCGTCGACCAGGTCCGCGAGGTGTGGGATGCGGTCACCGGCTTCGTCGCCGCCGGTGTCGGTGACCTCTGGAGTGCCGCAGTACTCCCGCTGATGTGGATCACCATGACGGCGGTCATCTACGGCCGGGTCGTGCAGAAGCCCGAGAAGCCACGCTGGCGGTTCGACCGGATCACCAACCGCTGGCAGCAGACGCCGCGCATCGTCCGCGTCGCCGGGAACTCGGTGGTCGCCGACTGGAAGGACCGGTGGACTCCGGTCGTCGACGCGTTCCGGCTGGTCGTCCGATCCGGTCTGCGGCCAATGTTGGGGTACTTCCTGGCCTGGGCGGTCGTCACGTTCGCCGCCAGCGCGGTGTGGATCGTGCTCAAGCTATGGGTGCTCGGACCGCACACCCTGCAGTTCTGGCTGGTCATCGACGAGCCACTGAACCTGCTCACCGACGGCCTGAAGATCGCACTGCAGGTCAGCCTGCTCGCTGCCGCCTACGACCGGATGATCGGCGGCCTGGCCGGCTACCTGACCACGCGGACCCGTGCGGTCCACGAGCAGTCGGCAGGCGACCACGGTGTCACCGACCTGAGCGCGGCTACCTCGGGAATGCCAGGTACTGAGGAAGCTTCGTAGCCCACGTGATCGTCGGCTGCACACTGCCGGCGACAGACGACGGTACGACGAACACCGCGACCGTCTCGAACGGCTTCCCGGCCACCGGCTTCAGGTAGTACTGCGCCGACGCACCACGCCAGCTCTCCGACTTGTCGTCGTACCCGCCGGTGCAGCCGGTCGGACGATCCTGGTAGTCGTCCGCGACCACCGTCTCGTTCCAGATCCGGCCGTCCGGTGCGCGCAGGTGAATCTGGCAGCCACCGAGTCCTTCGAGCGCGGACAGGTTGTTCACCTGCAGCCGGAGGTACACCCGGATCCGCGTGGTCCCGTCCGGCAGCGCGTCGCCCAGACCGCTCTGGGTCGGCTGCGGGTTCTCTTCGACGCTGGCGCCGTACCAGGTCGCGTTGTTGTACGACGTCCCTCCGTCCGACACCACCACAGGATCGCGAGGCTCGCCGTCGTACCACGACTTGTAGTCGCTGCGAGTGGTCCACCAACCGGCCAGGGGGATCGCCACCACCAGAGTCGCGAGCGCCGCCGTGTTCTTCCGGAACCAGCCGCGGCGGGCCCGGCGTGCGCCCGTCATGTGTCGCTCGCCGCGGTGAGAGTCACGACGTCCTCGACCTTGGGAGTGTCGGAGCCGAGCGGGATGGTGACCTGGGGCTCCAGGTCGTTCAGGATCGACTTCTCCATCACCTGGACGGTTGCCCCAGGCACCTTGTCGGCGGGCATCTCGACCACGAACGAGCCGCGGACTCCGATGTCCGGCGCGAACTCGGTGCCGGTCAGATCGACCTCGTCGAGACCGTTGCGGTTGGCACCTAGGTACGTGACGCCGTCGGCGGACTTGATCCGGACGTTCAGGATGTGGATCGGCTCGCGGGTAGCCATCACGGTCGCGTCGACCACCACGAAGTCGGTCAGCGTGTCCCGATCGGGCGTCGAATGCGGGATGCGGAGTTTCTTGCCGACCCGGACCTGGTTGACGGTCAGGTCGAACCGCGGCGTCTTCACCGCCCGGCCGATGATTCCGCCGACCGGCGTCGGGTCCTGGATGTCCTTCTGCGTCGGCGTCACGCGGTAGAGGCCGACGATCGCGACCAGGACCGCGAGGGTGAGCCCGATATTCAGGAGCTTGCGGGCGTTCACTTGCGGTTGTCCTTGACCGCGACCGTGCTGTCCGCGACGACCGCGTCTGGCAGCCACTTCTCGTGGTGGTCGAGGATCGACTCGTCCTCGTGCTCGTAGCCCTGCACGGTCAGGTCGACCTGGGTCGGGAGCTTGGCGCCCTTCGGCAGCTTCCAGACGTACGCGACGTCCTCGCCTGCGTCCGGGGTGAGGACCGGGTTCATCGTCTCGTCGCGGAGGTTGGTGGTGCCGAGCGGTACGTCGGTGTCCTTCACTCCGGGTACGCCGATCAGCCGGATCAGGTCGGACGGCGGCGTCGTACCGGTGTCGTCGGTGACCTTCAGCTTGGTCACGACCGCGATCAGGACCCCGCCGTCGTCTGGCGTGAAGAGCGGCTTCAGGTCATTCACGATGACGACGCGCTGGATGGTGACCGCGAACTGGCCTGCGTCGATCGCGGTGCCGGCGTCCACCTGCGGGGTCTCGCTGCCGGCCTTCTTCAGGCCGCCGAAGGCCGCGGAGATCGCCAGCAGGACGACGATGACGCTGATTCCCCAGGTCCGGACCGAGCGGCCGCGCACCTTCAGATCCTGGAACTCCGGGAGCTCCTCCGGCTCCTCTTGTTCCGACCCCCCGCTCCCCGTTTCCTGCACGGCGGCAAGCCTAACTAGCCAAGGGGCCGACTCAGTCGTCCGGGCGACCGCGCAGGCGCTTCGTCTGGCCTCGGCGCTTCTTGTCGTCCAAACGGCGGCGAACCGACGCTTTGCTCGGTTTGGTCGGCCGTCGCTTCCGGGGCGGCGGTGCGATCGCCTCACGCAGCAGCACAGCCAGCCGTTCCCGCGCCGCCTCCCGGTTACGCCACTGCGACTTGTACTCCGACGCGGCGATCGTCACCACGCCGTCAACCAGCCGCGACTGCAGCCGGTCGAGCGCCCGGGTCTTCAGTACGTCGCTCAACGCCGACGTACCCGCCACGTCGAAGCTCAGCTCGACCCGGCTGTCCGTCGTGTTCACCGACTGCCCACCCGGCCCACCCGACCGCGAGAACCGCCAAGCCAGCTCCCCCTCCGGAATCACCACCCCGGCCCGCACCATCAACCCAGTCTCCACGGACCCCATTGTCCAGTCCGAGGCGTGAAACGCACGGTTGAATACTGAACTGGGAGTCGTACCGTGGATAGTTGTGAGATTGGGTTTGTGGGTGCTGGCCGGGGCTGTGGTCGCCGGTGTGGTGCTCAGTGTGCTCAAGGCTTGGGTTGACGGGCGGTTTCGCGGGAAGAGCGAGGACGACGTGGAGCGGGTGACTGCGGCGGAGCTGGGTGGGGAGCTGGGCGAGCGGGCGACCCTGTTGCAGTTCTCGTCGGCGTTCTGTGCGCCGTGCCGGGCTACCCGGCGGACGCTGGCCGAGGTCGAGGGCATGGTCGACGGGGTGCGGCACGTCGAGCTGGACGCGGAGTCGCATCTGGAGCTGGTACGGCGCCTGGACATCCTGCGTACTCCGACCACGCTGGTGCTGGACAGCACCGGAGCGGTCGTGAAGCGCGCCAGTGGAGCGCCCCGGAAGCCGGACGTGATCGCCGCACTCTCGGCCGCGATTGACCGCCAAGCCAGCTGACCGGCCGTCCGGTGGGCAGCTGATGAGCGTCCGGTTGTTGCCGTCGAATGGCGGATGCACCTGGGCGTAGGCAAGACTCTCCCAGTGAGCTCTCCAGCCGGTTGGTACGACGACCCCGAGGACCCGACCCAGCAGCGGTACTGGGACGGCAGCGTGTGGACGGATCAGCGCCGCGCTCAGCAGGGCCCACCGCCGTACGAGGGCCAGTTCGGGCAGCCCGGTCGCACACCGCAGTACGGCGGCCCCGCGCAGCACGGCCAGGTCTACGGAGGCGGCCAGCCCGGCCCCACGCCGTACGGCCAGCCGAACCAGCCGACGCAGCAGCAGTACGGTCAACCAGGCCAGCCACCGCAGCAGCAGTACGGCCAGCAGCAAGGCCAATACCCGCAGTACCCGCAGCAGGCCGGCTACGGCTACCCGGGTCAGCGCGTCCACGCCACCCCCGACGGTCAGCCGCTCTCAGGCTGGTGGCGCCGCGTGTTCGCCCGGATTATCGACTCGATCATCGCCGGCATCATCGGGCTGCCGCTGACGGGCTACTTCTACTACCAGTACTCCAAGGTGCTCTGGCAGTACGTCAAAGACACCATGGACCAGGCCTCGGCCGGCACCCCGACGACCACGGCCACGCTGCCGCCCGAGGTGTACAAGTGGCTGATCCCGGCGGCCCTGATCGGCTACCTGGTCTCGTTCGTCTACGAGTACCTGTTCCTGACCAAGAAGGGCGCGACCCCGGGCAAGATGGCGCTCAACATCGCGGTCCGGCTCCGCGACGTGCCTGGTATCCCGCCGGGCGCCGCGGTGGCCAAGCGGTACGGCGTGATCGTCCTGCTCAGCGTGGTCGGCGTGATCCCGCTGATCGGCACCCTGGCCGGCTTCGTGGCCCTGCTCAACTACCTCTGGCCGCTCTGGGACGACAAGAAGCAGGCCCTGCACGACAAGGTGGCCGGCACCAACGTGGTCCGGACCTAATCCACAATGTGATCAGTTGTCTCAAATGACGGGACCACGGCGGGCTGGCCTGCCGGGGTTCCGTAGTCTCGACTCGTGGTTTACCGGACATGGCTGACGAAGCGCCGGGCAGTGGACAACTGCCGGGTGCGCTCGTCGCTGTGTCGACGCCGCTGACCAGGCGGCGTCCCGAGCGCTGCGAGACCGGTCGCTGAGCACGGTCTCGCGTACGTCGTCTTCCGCATACCCGGGCGGGTCCGGCTCGACATTCCTCCTCCTCCGGGAGTCGTCATGTCCGATGCACAGACGGCGAAGAACCAACCTCAGGTCGACCCTCGTGGACTGCGGTTCGCAGCTGGGGTGACCACAGTCCTGCTGGCGCTGACGTTGATCTTCGGCAGTCCGTGGATCCTCGCGGTCCAGACGCTGGTGTTCGCGGTCGCGGTCGCGTTCGGTGTCCAGGCGTCGCCGTACGGGCAGGTGTTCAAGCGGCTGATCCGGCCCCGGCTGGGTCGGCCGAAGGAGCTGGAGGACGCGGCCCCGCCGCGGTTCGCGCAGCTGGTCGGCCTCGCCTTCGCGGTCGTCGGCCTGGTCGGGTACCTGACCGGGGCCACCGTGCTGGGTGTGGTCGCCGTCGGATTCGCCCTGGTCGCCGCGTTCGTGAACGCGGCCGTCGGGCTCTGCCTCGGTTGCGAGGCCTATCTGCTGATCCACCGCATTCGTACGCCATCCACCGCTACCAACTGAGAAGAGGCAGCACACATGAGCAGGGAATCCGCGCTCGTCTCGGCCGACTGGGTCGAGGAGCACAAGAACGACGCCGGGGTCGTCCTGATCGAGGTCGACGAAGACGTCTCGGCGTACGACGCCGGCCACATCGCCGGTGCGATCAAGCTGGACTGGAAGGACGACCTGCAGGACGCGGTCCGTCGGGACTTCGTCAACCAGGAGCAGTTCAGCGCGCTGCTGTCCGACCGTGGCGTGAAGAACGACGACACGGTCGTGCTGTACGGCGGCAACAACAACTGGTTCGCCGCCTACGCGTACTGGTACTTCAAGCTCTACGGCCACGGTGACGTCCGCCTGCTCGACGGCGGCCGCAAGCGTTGGGAGCTGGACAGCCGCGAGCTGACCGACGAGGTCGTGAAGCGCGAAGCCACGGAGTACGCCGCGAAGGAGCCGGACCTGAACATCCGCGCCTTCCGCGACGAGGTCGGCGACGCCATCGGCGTGAAGAACCTGGTCGACGTGCGCAGCCCCGACGAGTACGCCGGCCGGCTGCTCGCCCCGGCCCACCTCCCGCAGGAGCAGGCGCAGCGGGCCGGGCACATCCCGACCGCGGCGAACATCCCGTGGAGCAAGGCGGCCAACGACGACGGCACCTTCCGCGCCGACGACGAGCTGAAGACCCTGTACGCCGACGCCGGCGTGGACTTCGGCAAGGACACCATCGCGTACTGCCGGATCGGCGAGCGCTCGGCGCACACCTGGTTCGTGCTGCACGAGATCCTCGGCCAGCAGAACGTCAAGAACTACGACGGTTCCTGGACCGAGTGGGGTTCGCTGGTCGGCGTACCCGTTGCCCTCGGCGACGAGCCCGGAAAGGCCTGACACATGTGCGGAGCAACGAAGGGCGGCCTCGACCTCAAGGGTGTCGACGTCGACAAGGAAGCCGTGATCCAGGGCCAGGTGCTGCGCGGCGACGAGCCGGTCGGCGGCGCGTACGTGCGGCTGCTGGACTCGACTGGTGAGTTCACGGCCGAGGTGCCGACGTCGGCGACCGGGCACTTCCGGTTCTTCGCCGCGCCCGGCAGCTGGACGCTGCGGACGCTGGCCCCGAAGGCCGACCCGGTCGACCGTCAGGTGGTCGCGCAGTACGGCGCGGTTGCGGAAGTAGCCGTCACCGTCTGAGCAGTCGTTCGTTACTGAAGGTGCCACCACCACCCTTGGTGGCCCACCCTGAAGAGAGCACCGAGGGGCCCGGACCTTGCGCGTCCGGGCCCTTTGGCATGTCCGAGATCGCTTACATGGCAGGGATTCCTGGTCATCCCGTCGGAGTTACGGCCCACGGCGGGAAATCTCGTGGACCGAGCAGGGATGTAACAGTTCGGTCTCGGACCGGGGTCAGCTCGTCACCTACCGCAATCGGCTGAGTTGTGTCTGTGTCCTGACCCGCACTTCGGGTCACGTCATCACTCAGGGAGGAGGGGTCAATGCGACCCCGCATCGGATACAAGAAGCTCGCTGCCGTCGGAGTCGCGGCGGTTGTCGGCGTGGCTTCTACGATCGCGCTGACCTCGGGTTCGGCGTCCGCCTCGCCGGTTTTCGGATACAGCGGTTACTCGTACGGGACCGACGTCGAATCCGGTCTGGCGAACAGCGGCCCGCAGGTCATCAGCAAGTTCGGTTGCACCACGGACGCCACCAAGGCTGACAAGAACGACATCGCCACGGCGAATGTGAACAACCAGGCGATCGCACGCTCGGTGAAGACCGACACGCACGCGTTCGACAACAAGAGCGGGACGGGCGTCACCAGCACCGCAACGGCAGCCGACATCCGCGTCGGCAACCTGGTCACGCTGACCGGCGTGAAGACCACGACGACGGCGAAGTACTCGAAGGGCCAGCTGTCGTACACCGGGGACACGACGTTCGCGGGCGTGAAGATCGGCGCGATTTCGGTGCCGTCGCTGCTCAAGCCGAAGTGGAACACCAAGATCGCGGTTCCGGGTCTCGGCTACATCGTGCTGAACCGGGTCGGCGGCGTGAAGACCGCTTCCGGCATCTACTCGTACGCGCAGGCCGTCGTGATTCACGCCAACGTGAAGAACGCCTACGTCCCGCAGGGCGTCGACGTCGCGGTGCTGAAGACCCGCGCGGAGATCTCCAAGCCGGCGACCGCACTGGTCATCGGCGACGCGTACGGCACCAAGGCCACGGCCGACAAGCTGGTCGTCTCCGACGCGACGTCCCTTCAGACCACCTGCCAGGGCACTGAGGGCAAGACGGTCCGGGTCGCGGTCGGCGAGCTGAACATCCCGAAGGTCGCCTACGTCGGCGGTGTCTACACCACCAAGAACGGCGCCATCGGGGCGAACAAGTCCTACATCAACTTCACCTCGCACGTCGCGGGCGTGAAGGTGGGCAGCCTGTCCATCGGCGCGATCGAGTCCTCCGCGTCGGCGTGGAAGACCAAGGACAACAAGGCCGGCGTGAGCTCGTCGTCGACCATTGCCTCGATCAAGGTCGGCGGCAAGTCCTACGCGGTCCCGACCGGCGAGAACAAGACGCTGAACATCCCGGGCATCGCGCGGCTGACCTTCAACCAGGTCATGCGGCAGAAGCGGTACATCTCGGTGAACGCCCTGGTGATCGACGTCTACAGCCTGAACACCAAGGTTGTCGTCGGTCACTCGGCCGCCGGCGTCGTCAGCTGATCTCAGCAGACACTCTCTGAGTCGAACCTCACCGACCCAGAACAACCCGGCCCCCGGATCCGCATGGATCCGGGGGCCGGTTCGTCTTTTCAGGCGCCTTCGTTGTTCAGGCGTCCAGGATCAGCGTGACCGGGCCGTCGTTGACCAGGGCAACCTTCATGTCGGCGCCGAAGCGGCCGCGTTCGACCTTGGCGCCGAGCGATTCCAGTGCGGTGCAGAACGAGTCGTAGAGCGGCTCGGATACCGGGCCGGGGGCCGCGGCGCTCCAGGACGGGCGGCGGCCTTTGCGCGTGTCGGCGTACAGCGTGAACTGACTGATGGCGAGGATCGGGGCCTGCTCGTCGGCCGCGGAGCGCTCGCCGTGCAGGATGCGGAGGGTCCAGATCTTCGCGGCCAGTGCGGCCGCCTTCTCGGGGGTGTCGTCGTGCGTGACACCGAGCAGGACGAGGAGACCGGGTACGTCGATCGCTCCGACCACCTCGCCCTCGACGGTGACCGATGCCTGACTGACACGCTGTACGACGGCTCTCATGGAGGACATCTTCTCGCGCGGGAGATCGTCCGGTGATCGGCGTCGTACACCGGCAAATATCCGTCTTCGATTACGATCTGGCAGGATTCGTCCTATGGCGTCGACTCTGATCACTGTTGCTCCCACCGGTGCCGAGACCGCGAAGGCGGACTGGCCGGCGTTGCCGACCACGCTCGACGAGCTGGTCGAGACCGCGAAGCGGTGTGAGTCCGCGGGCGCGGCGATGATCCACATCCACATCCGCGACGGCGAGCACCAGCCAACGCTCGATCTCGGTCGGCTGACCGACACGGTCACCGCGGTCCGGGAGAACACCGGTCTGATCGTCCAGCTCTCCACGGGCGGTGCGGTCACCGATCCGTACGACCACAGGCTCCGGGTGCTCGACGCCGTACCCGACTCCTGCTCGTTGACGATGGGGACGGTCAACTTCGGCGACGACGTGTTCATGAACCCGTGGCCGTTCGTCACGCAGCTCTACCAGCTGACGCAGGAGCGCGAGGTCGTGCCGGAGTTCGAGCTGTTCGACCTCGGTCATGTCGCGGCGCTGCACCGGCTCCTCGACAAGTACGGCCTGCCGTACGGCGGTCGCGTGCACTGCGACCTGGTCATGGGTGTCCCCGGCGGCATGCCCGGTACGGCGGACGCCCTGGTCGCCGCGGTCAACGCCCTTCCCGACGCCGTCACGTCCTGGTCCGCCACCGGCATTGGTCGTACGGCGCTACCGGTCGCGCTGGCCGCGTTGTCCAAGGGTGGCAACCTCCGGGTCGGCATGGAGGACACGCTCACGCTGGCGAAGGGTCAGCCGGTTACCCACAACGCCGAGCTCGTCGAACGCGCCGCGACCCTGGCGACGCTGGCTCAGCGCCCGCCGATGTCGCCGGACGAGGCTCGCGACCTCTTGAACGTGAAGCGCGACCGCTGAACGACGTACACCACGACCCCGGCCGCGATGATCGTTGCCTCCAGCAATAACCAGTCGCGGAGGTAGTCGCGGGGGAGCACCGTCGGGTTCACACCCTTGCCTTGTCGCAGCAGTAGCGGGATGGCGATCAGGGTTGTGATGCCGACGTACAACAAGGTCGTCCGAACGGCTCCGACGGTCCGATGGTGGTCGGGCCCGATCGACCAGCGGGTGACCAGCCAACCGATGCCTACGGTCAGCGGTACGAGGAAGGCGTCGTCGGCGAAGACCGCTCCGCCGAGCCAGATCGGCAACCGGATCAACGCCGGCACCTGGACCGCGTCGACGAGCAGCCACAACCCCCACAGCCCGAGGCCGACGCCAACCGCACCGAGAGCAAGCCGGGCTTTCATGTGATGACCTCCAGACGGTGGACCCATTTGGTTTGGAGTACGCCGGGACGGTTCGGGGCGATGATCCGCGCGGGGAAGCCGTGGTCGAGGGCCAGTTCGGTGCCGTTCAGTCGGAGAGCCAGCAGCGTGAGCGGGTCGTGGGCGAACTCCGGCGGAAGCTCACTCGTGGCGTAGAACCCGCCCTTCTCCATCGAGACGACGCGGACGCGGGAGTCGGCTCGAGCGCCGCAGAGCTGGAGCAGATCGCGGATCCGGATGCCTTCCCAGCGGGCGCCTTGGCTCCACCCCTCGACACAGGCGATCGGCAGGTCGGAGCGGTTCTGCGGCAGGGTCCGCAGGTCGTCGAGGGTGTAGGAGAGTTGCTGCGGACCCTTGACCGTGAAGCGCCAGTCCGCGTCGATCGCGGTGACGCCGGCGGCTTCCGCCGTACGGTTCACCGGCAGGCCTTGCGGGCCGACGTTCGGCTTGCGGGGCGCGAGTACGGCGATCGGGCCGAGCGCGGGGGCGGACTGTCCGACCGACGTGATGCCGACCAGCGTGGCGGCGCCGGCGACGGTCCGGAACAGGCCACGGCGGGTGAGGCCGGTGATTGCTGGGGGCAAAGACTCCGCTGGGGCCGTGCGGTCGGCCGAGGTGCGGCGCCAGTTCGCGCGGATCAGCGGCAGCTTGACGGCGAGGTGGACGAACAGAGCGCCGACGATGATCCACGCGAGCGCGTAGTGCGTCTCCTTGAACGGGAACGGCCACGGGTACCACTGCAGCGTGTTGAGGAATCCGATGAACAACTCGAGCGCCATCGCGGCGACCAGAACGAGGATCGATCCGCGTTCGAGGACGTTCTCGAGGGCCTTCCGGCTCGGCGGCCAGGGCAGCTTCGCGAACAGCTTGGGGTAGACCGTCCATAACTTTGCCACCAGCAACGGGACGGCGATCGTCCCGCTCAGCACGTGCAGCCCCTGCGTGACGCGGTACAGCTCGGCCGGACGGCTCGGGATGTGCAGCCAGCCGGGAGTGTGCTGCTGGAAATGGCTGTACAGCCCGGTCAGGAAGCAGATCACGACCGCGGTCGCCAGCCAGCGGCCGATCACCGTCGCCACCCGCGGATGGTGCAGCGGCGAGCGGAACGACTTCTCGGTCGGGGGCGCCGGGAGCTTCATAGATCCACTACAACGCAGCCCGAGACGTCTGTACGGCGTTCAGCGGTTACTGCTCGCGAACGGCGCTGGCGCGCAACCAGTTATCCACAGGTCTGCGTTCAGCGGCCGTGGGTGGCACCGGTCGGGGCATACTCTTGGCGAACTGATGAGAGGAGTGTGACGGAGTGAAGACGCAGGAGCGGTCGTTCGAGGATGACGAGCGCGCGATGGCGGATCTTGGCGAGGTCGTGGACTGGCGACCGATCTGGGGACCGCCGGCCACCGGCATGGATGCGATCCGCGCCTTGGTCAATCGCGTCATCACCGTCACCGGCTGGCGTCCCTGGGCGCCGGGCAACATCGACCCCGATCGGTACACCTGGGGCCTGGTCACCCAGCGCGAGACGGTGATGCTCGTGCTGCCGGACGCAGTACTGCCGGAGAGTCCGCGCAGCGGCTGGTCGGCGTACGAGATCGGTCCGGATGAGCTGCCGCTGGCCGAGGAAGGTCTCGACGCGCACTGGCCGGACCAGCTCGACCTCGCCCGCCGGTACTGGGGACCGCCGGTCTTCGTCGGGTCGGGGGACGATCTCCGGGTCCCGCCGGAGTGGCGCGGTCGCCGCCGCCACCTGGCGGTCTGGCTGCGACCGGGAGCCGAGATCCACCTGTATGCGTCTCAGCCCGATGCCGGCGAAACAGCCGCCGGCTTCGGATACTCCGTCTACGCCAGCGAGGTGGCTTGATGGCTGAAGGCCAGGAAGACCTGCTCCAGGAGCTCATCCAGGCGTACCACCAGACAATGCAGTTCCTGCGATCGACCCTGAGGGTGGGCCAGTCCCTTTATGCGAAATATTCCCGCGCGCAGGTAAAGCGAGCTCTCATCGAACGCGGGAACGACGAGCTGAAGCGGAACGGGAACCTCCAGCAGGCGACGCAGGGCATGAGCGCGGACGAGCGCAGCCAGCTCCTCGAGCGCCACGCCGATACGGTCCTGCAGCAGAACGACGCCCTCGAAGCGCAGGCCCGTGACCTGCGGGACCGGAATCAGGAGCTCTTGCAGCAGAACGCAGCCGGCGAGGAACGTCTCGCCGAGCAGCAACGACTCCTCGATGCTGAGAGCAACGCCGACCGCAACCGGGACGGCTTGAACGACGGCGACGTCAACGACGTTGCGCAGCGAGACGCCGTCGACGACCGTGTGGAGGACAACGCCGTCGACGACGCTGCGCAGCAACAACAGGCGCTGGATGACGCGAATGCCGATCGTGACCGGGCGGAGGCCGAGGCCGCGGCGGCCGAGCAGAAGCAGAAGGAGCAGGACGAGGCCAATCGGCGCAACCAGGAGCGCGGGGACGGTATCGACCCGGCTGCCGCCGCGGAGACGGCTGCCGGCGCGGAGCTCGCGGCCGAAGGACTCGAGGAGCTCCACGACGACGACCGAGCCGAAGACCGGCAGCAGCAGGGGCTCGACGAGAACGGCGAGCCGCTGGACCCCGCGAACGAGGCCGACAACGAGTTGGAGACCGGCACCGACGACGCCGAGCGGAGCCAGGCAGACCCGGCCGCGGCCGCGCAGGAAGGTCTCGACGCCGACGACCGTCTACAGCAGGACGACCTGGGACAGGCCGACCCCTCCCAGGACCAGCCAGGCCTGGCCAACCAGCAGGACCTAGCCGACCAGCAGGACTTGGGTGATCAGCAGGACCTGGGTGACCGGCAGGATTTGGGTGATCAGCAGGAGCCTGGGCTCGAGACGGACGACGAGCTCGGCGAGCCGGCGGTCGACGCCGAAGATCCTTCGCTGGACTCGGACGTGAATAGGGACAACGGGCAGCAGACTGATGTCGGCGCGGAGGCGGATGGCGTCGACCCGTCTGTGGCCGCGGACGGTCGGGCGACTGACGACCTGCAGCAGGACCAGTCGGATCTCGGGCAGGACGCCCAGCAGCCCAACCCGCAGGACGTCGACTCCCAGCAGCCCGCCCCGCAGGTAGACGGACAGCAGGTAGACGGACAGCAGCCAGACGGGCAGCAGGTGAGCCCCCAGCAGGCGAGCACCCAGCAGGTTGAGGCGCCGCAGGCGGAGGGTCCGCAGGCCGAGGGGCCGCAGGTTGAGGCGCCGCAGGCTGAGGCGCCGCAGGCTGGTGCGCAGGAGGTGCAGGGGCAGGCGCCTGAGCAGGGTGCCAATCAAGGCCCACAGGTGAAGGGGCCGGACACGGAGCAGGTCGCCAACGCCTCACAGAGTGCGGTCGACCAGACCGCGGACCTCGGGCAGGACGGCCAAGGCCAGAGTCAGGGCGGTCAGGGCGGTCAGGCACAGAGCGCCCCGCCGACGCCGGCCGAGGAGCCGCTGCTCGACGACAAGCGGGCCGAACGCGCGAACGGCCAGGGGCAGAACGGACCCGCCCAGGAGCTCCCGGCCAACGAGAAGGCCAACCTGGATCGGACCCGTACCGGCCACGAATCAGCTGCCCTTGCGACCCGCCGCGACGGTGGCAATGTGGCGACCACCGAACGCCCGGGCACGCCGGCCGCGCAGCGCGACGCGGATCGCACCCGGGGCGGCCGGGGCCAAGGTGACAATGGCGGCCGCGGCCGCGGCGAGTGACGCCGGCGGCGGACGCTGAGCAGTGACGGACCGGCGCGGTCTACGGGCTCCTGGAGTCTTTAGACCGCGCCGCGTTAGTAGACGATTGCTTGGGTGTTGTCGGTGAGGATTTCTTCGGTGAAGGCTGGGGCGCCGGCGATGCGGGTGCCGGGGCGGAGGTCGGACTCGGTGAGGTCGCGGCGTTTGGCGCATTGGGTGCAGACGGTGAGCTGACCACCTTCCAGTACCGCGGTCAGCAACTCAGCCAGAGGTGCGGCGTACGGCAGGTCGAAGGCCTCCGCACGTCCAGGCACGGCGAACCAGACGGCCTCTCCGGTCAGCCAGAGTGACACCGTGGCGCCGGCCGCCACTGCCGAGGCGGCGACGGTGAAGGCCTGGTTGGCGCGCTCGGGTTCGTCGGCGCCTGCGGTCAGTTTGATCACCAGCGTGCGGGACATCACGCCACGGTAGCCGAAGGCCGCCGTACCATCCTCTAGACTGACGAACGTGCTGCACGTCGTCTTCACCTCGCTGTTGATCCTGGTCTGTGTGTTCATGGGCTGGTTCTCGGCATTCGTCGTCTACCGGCTGTATCGCGGCCGCAATGCGAGCTGATTGATCCCATGGCGTTCGAGATTCCGCAGGACCTGCACCCCGACCTGATGCCGATCGCGTGGCTGCTCGGTCGGTGGGAGGGCCGCGGCCACGGCGACTACCCGACCATCGAGAAGTTCGAGTTCGGTCAGCAGATCGACTTCAGCCACAACGGCAAGCCGTTCCTGCACTACGTCAGCCAGACGTACGTCGTTGGCGAGGACGGCACCAGGGAGCGCCCGCTCGCCGTCGAGACCGGCTTCTGGCGCCCGCAGCCCGACAACAAGATCGAGGTCATCCTCGCGCACCCGACCGGCTTCGCCGAGATCTGGTACGGCGACATCGACGGCGCCAAGATCGAGCTCCAGACCGACGTCGTGGCCCGCACCGTCACGGCCAAAGAGGTCACCGCCGGCCACCGCCTCTACGGCCTGGTCAACGGCGAACTCCTCTGGGCCTACGACATGGCTGCCGAGGGCCAAGCCCTCCAGCCCCACCTCTGGGCCACCCTCGTCCGCTCCTGAGTTCTAACTCTCAGCCACCCACGAGTACTCGACTTTCGGCCGCCCGCTGCGGCCGTCGTAGCGTTGGGTCCGCAGCGCCTGCCCTTGGTCAGCAAGGTGTTCCAGGTAACGTCGAGCGGTGATGCGGGACGTCCCCAACGACGTCGCCACCTCTTCGGCGGTCCAGCCTTCGCGGTCAGCCAGCAGTTGGACCACTCGATCCAGGACCGATCCGGCCAGCCCTTTCGGGACCGACGAGACGGTTGCCGGGTGCAACAAACGATCGACCTCGTCCTGGTCCGCGACCACCTGACCGGCCTCGACTGCGCGACGCTGCCGTGAGTACGCCGTCAACCGGTCCCGCAACGTCTCGAACGCGAACGGCTTCAGCACGTACTGCACCACCCCGATCCGCGCCGCCGCCTGCACCGCGGCAACCTCCCGAGCAGACGTCACCGCGACGACGTCGGTTTGGTTGCCGAGAGCACGCATCCGCCGTACGACGTCCAGCCCGTGGCCGTCCGGCAGGTGCATGTCGAGCAGCACCACATCCACGTCACCCCGGGCGAGCACCTGCAGCGCACGTCCCGCAGTACCGGCGACTCCGATACAGGTGAACCCGGCCAGCCGTTCGACGTACGTGCGATGGGCTTCCGCGGCGACGGGATCGTCCTCGACGACGAGGACGCGTAGGTCAGGCACTCGCGCCCACCGCCCGCGGCAACCGCACCCGCACGGTCAGCGCCGGTACTTCGTCCAGCTCGGAGTCCGGGTCGACCATCAACGTCCCCTGCCACCGCTCGACCGTGCTCCGAACCAGCACCAGCCCCAACCCGTGCCCTGGTTCGGCCTTCGTCGTCCAGCCGCGCTCGAACATGTGCGCCAACTCCACCGACCCCAACTCGGCCCCGGTATTCGTCACGATCAGATCCACCGCGTCCCGGGTGGTCGCGGCCCGGAACTCCACCTTCCGCGGCGCCGGCCCACCCCGAGCGGCCTCGACCGCGTTGTCCAGCAGGTTCCCAACGACCGTGACCACGTCCTGGGCTGGCAGCCGGGTATTGAGCGCTTCCTGCCCGAGATCGAGCGAGAGCACGACCCCGCGCTCCTGCGCCTGGGCCAACTTCGCCAGCAGCAACGACGCCAGTACTGGATCGCCGACCGTACCCACGACCCGATCCGTCATCGCCTGCGCGAACTGCAGCTCCGACACCGCGAACTCCCGTGCCCGCTCCGGCCGCCCGATCTCGATCAGGCTGACCACCGTGTGCAGCCGATTCGAGGCCTCATGATTCTGTGCCTGCAGCGATTCCGCCAGACTCCGTACGGCGTCGAGCTCACCGAGCAACCGCTGCAGCTGGGTGTGATCCCGCAGCGTGACGATCCGCCCGCGGCCCGACGGCTGCTGGTTCACGACGACAACTCCTTGCGCGCCGAGGTGGAGTTCGTCGTACGCCGTCCGCCCGGTCCCGAGCAGCTCGGCCAGCGGGGCGCCGAGATGCAGCTCCTCCAACGGCGTACCCGGAGCAACGAAGCGCAACCCGAGCAGCTGCAGCGCCTCGTCGTTCGCGAGCTGGACCCGCCCGTCCAGGTCGAGCAGGATCAGCCCTTCGCGGGCGGCATGCAACACGCCCTCGTAGAAGTCGAGCATCCGCGCCAGTGACTGCGTGCCCATGCCGCGGGTGGCCCGGCGTACCCGCCAGGTGACGAGCGCGTTGCCGGCGATCGCGACCCCGAGCATCAGACTCGCGATGCCGAGCATCGAGCGCAGATCGAGCCGGGCCAGCTCCCACCAGCTCGGCGCCGGCAGCCCGCCGGCCGCGGCATCGCGCACCGCCTGCGCGCGGGATCGGCTGACGATCGTGATCCAGACCATCGCGACCAGGACGGTGACCGTGACGGTCTGCAGCCAGAGAACCTGGCGGCGCAGCTCCCACGGTCGGTGTCGCATGCGGACAGTTTGCCTCTAATCCGTACTGCGAACGATATGAACGAAACGTGCACTTCTCCTGTGCGTCACGTCACAGTTACTCACCAAGTCCCCAACACCCCTCCGCCAGGCCGATACCGGGAGTCCCACCATGTCGAGCCAGATCGAACCCCGACCGACTCCGGTCCGCAACGACCGGACCCATTTCCTCTACATCGCCGTCATCGTCGCCGTTCTGCTCGGCATCGGTGTCGGGTTCCTGTTCCCGGACTTCGCGGTCGAGCTGAAACCGCTGGGCACCGGGTTCGTGAACCTGATCAAGATGATGATCAGCCCGATCATCTTCTGCACCCTGGTGCTCGGCATCGGCTCGGTCCGCAAGGCCGCCAGCGTCGGCAAGGTGGGAGGTCTCGCGCTCGTCTACTTCCTGGTGATGTCGACGGTCGCGCTCGCCATCGGCCTGGTCGTCGGCAACCTGGTCAAGCCCGGTTCCGGCCTGAACCTCACCGACGCGCTGCGCAAGACCGGCCAGCAGCAGGCCGCCGGCGCACACGAGGGCACCACCGACTTCCTGCTCGGCATCATCCCGAAGACAATCGTGTCCTCGCTGACCGAGGGCCAGGTGCTGCAGGCCGTCTTCGTCGCCCTGCTGGTCGGCTTCGGCCTGCAGACGATGGGCAGCAAGGGTACGCCGATCCTGAACGGCATCGGCCACCTCCAACGGCTGCTGTTCAAGGTGCTCTCGATGATCATGTGGGCCGCCCCGGTCGGCGCGTTCGGCGCGATCGCGACCGTCGTCGGCGCGGCCGGCGGCCAGGCGCTGCGCAGCCTCGCGATGATCATGGTCGCCTTCTACATCACCTGTCTGCTCTTCGTGATCGTTGTCCTCGGCACCATTCTGCGAGTGGTCACCGGGGTCTCGATCTTCCAGCTGCTGAGGTACCTCGGCCGGGAGTTCCTGCTGATCGTGTCGACCTCGTCGTCGGAGACCGCGCTGCCGCGGTTGATCGGCAAGATGGAGCACGTCGGCGTCAGCAAGGAGGTCGTCGGCATCACGGTTCCGACCGGCTACTCCTTCAACCTGGACGGCACCGCGATCTACCTGACGATGGCGTCGCTGTTCATCGCCGAGGCGATGGACCAGCCGTTCTCGCTCGGGCAGCAGATTTCCCTGCTGGTGTTCATGATCGTCGCCTCGAAGGGCGCCGCCGGTGTGACCGGCGCGGGCCTCGCGACGCTGGCCGGCGGTCTGCAGTCGCACCGGCCGGAGCTGCTCGACGGCGTCGGCCTGATCGTCGGCATCGACCGGTTCATGTCCGAGGCGCGGGCGCTGACGAACTTCGCCGGTAACGCGGTCGCGACCATCGTGGTCGGCCAGTGGGTCGGCGAGTTCGACAAGGAGCAGGCGCGCCAGGTCTTTGCCGGCGAAGACCCGTTCGACGAGGTCGCCTTCGCCGCCGGCGACACCCACGCCGGCGACGTACCCGAGACAACCTCCGCCGACCGCCCGGCAGTCACCAGCGAACGGTCAGCCGACCACTAGTCCACTTCCCACCCCTCCACACGCTGCCCGCCGGGCCACAGACCGGCGGGCAGCGCTGTGCTACTTCCCGTCCAGCAGTTCGATGACGGGTGCGAAGTCCTCCAGATAGCCTGAGTTCACGGAGATGTAGCTGGCGCCGATCTCGTCGCGGCGGCGGAGCAGTTCGTCGGCCATCTCCTGCGGCGTACCGCGCAGCAGCATCAGCGAGTCCATCGCCTCGAGTTCGTCGGGGTCGACGCCGGAGGCACGCTTGGTCCAGGGCGGCAGCGGCCGGGTTCCGGCGGCGAGCAGGTTCATCGCGAGCTCGATGTCGTCGGCCCGGTCGCCGGCCAACTCACGCAACTCGCGCGCGACGGCCGCGACCTCCTCACGAGGAGTGGTCGCATCCTTGGCCAGCGAGACGATGTCGGCTCGTTCGGCCGCGAGCGCGAGCGCCTTCGGTCCGCCGGCGGCCAGCATGATCGGCGTACGGCGCTCGCCGTCGAGCTCGCGCAGCAGGTCCAGGGTCTGGATGACCTGCTCCCGCCGCTCGCGAGCCGTTCCCCATCGCAGACCGACCTCGGCCGTCTGCTGCTCGGCGACCGGACGCCCGGTCCCGATGCCGAACTCGAACCGCCCGTCGGTGAGCACGGTCAGCGTGTGCGCCTCCCAAGCGGCCTGTCGCGGCGTCCGCAGTGGCGCGGCCGCGACGAAGGTGCCGACCCGGATGTCGGCGACCGCGGCAGCCATCGCAAGCGATGAGAACGGCGCGGGGAGCTGTAGTCCGTCCGGCATCAGCACGGTCGCGAACCCGAGGTCCGCCGCCTGCCGGACCGTCTTCACCCACTCGGCACCGGTCGTTGGACTGCCCGCCACACCGAACCGGAATCGCCTGTCAGTCATCGCCTGCTCCCTCCGTCGTTGGTAAGTACAGCCTGGCTGCGAGCGGGTCTGTCCACATCCCACAACGGGAGGCGTTCGCCGTACGCCGACCGACGTACTCTGGTGACATGTCACGAAACCGCAGCCCCCTGCTGGACCGGCCCGGTGCGGTCGAGGCCGACGGACTCGACGCCGGAGTCGCGGCCCACTACGGCTCGGATCTGCGCGAACAGCGGGCCCTGGTCGCCGGTCAGGCCTTCGTCGACCTGTCCCATCGCGACGTGGTCACGATCACCGGCCCGGACCGCCTGACCTGGCTGCACGCCCTCACCACGCAGTACTTCGAGGGCCTCAAGCCGGGCACGTCGACCACTGCGCTGCTGCTGTCGCCGACCGGTCACATCGAGCACGTGATGTACGGCGTCGACGACGGTGAGACGTTCTGGCTGCACACGGAGCCCGGCGCGGCCGAGGCGTTGGTCGACTGGCTGCAGAAGATGGTGTTCATGACCCGCGTCGAGATCACGGACGTGACCGACGACTACGCGATCATCTGGCGTCCCGGGCCGGCCGAAGGTCCGCATCTAGCCCGCAGCGGCGCCGACTCGCTCGGCGGACACGAGGTCTTCCTGCCGCGGGCCGAGCTGGCCGACCTCGAAGGCACCCCGGCCGGCGTGTGGGCGTACGAGGCGCTCCGGATCGAGGCCGGCGCACCGCGGCTCGGCCTCGACACCGACGAGCGCGCGATCCCGAACGAACTCGGCTGGCTCGGCGTCGGCGTACACCTGGACAAGGGCTGCTACCGCGGCCAGGAAACAGTCGCCCGCGTCCACAACCTCGGCCGTCCACCCCGTCGCCTGGTCCGGCTGCTCCTGGACGGATCGGTCGACCACCTGCCGACCCACGGGTACGCCGTACTTTCCGGCGAGAAGCAGGTCGGTTCGATCGGCTCGGCCGCCCGTCACTACGAACTCGGCCCGATCGCGCTGGCCGTGGTGAAGCGCAACGTCGACCCGGGCACCGTGCTGGAGATCGTCGCCGAGGACCAACCCACCGTCACGGCCACCCAGGAGCTCCTGGTCGACCCTGAGATCGGCCTGCACGTCCGCTCCCGGCTGTGAGCCGAATCATTGGCAACACAGCATTTTGCACCTGTACAGTTCAGCCGTGACCGAACCTGTGATCCTGGCCGACGTGGTGCGCAGCGACTTCGTCGAGGGCCACCACCGCGGCTCCGTCGTGGTGACGAACCCCGACGGCAGCGTGAACTGGTCCGTCGGCATCGTGGCCGAGCCGATGTTTCCCCGCTCGTCCAACAAGCCGATGCAGGCGCTCGGCATGCTCCGGAACGGCCTGCCCCTGGACGGCAAGCTGCTCGCGCTCGCGGGCGCGTCCCATTCCGGCGAGCCGTTTCACCTGGACGGCGTCCACGAGATCCTCGCGAAGGCGGACCTCGACGAGACGGCGCTGCTGACGCCACCGGCGTACCCGCTCGACGACGAGGCCCGGGACGCCTGGGTGCGGGCGGGTCACGGCAAGGAGCGGATCGCGATGAACTGCTCGGGCAAGCACGCCGCCATGCTGCTGACCAGCAAGCTCAACGGCTGGTCGCTGGACGACTACCGGTCGCCGGATCACCCGCTGCAGCAGCAGATCCGGACCGCGATCGAGGACTCGGCCGGCGAGAAGGCGTCGTACATCGCGGTCGACGGCTGTGGCGCTCCGATCTTCGCGCTCACGCTGGCCGGTCTGGCGCGTTCGTTCGGACTGTTCGCGGCCGCGGCGCCGGGGACGCTCGAGGCGAAGGTGAAGGACGCCTTCCGAGCACATCCGCAGTACGCCAGCGGGAGTACGCGGGACGAGTACGAGCTGATGCGCGACACCGACGGCCTGTTCTGCAAGGCCGGCGCCGAGGGTGTGTACGCCGTCGGTCTCGCCGACGGCACCGGAATCGCCCTGAAGCTCGAGGACGGTACGCCGCGAGCCCGCAAGGTCGTCATGGCCGCCACCCTCCAGCGCCTCGGCATCACCAACGAGACCATCGAGAACCACCTCCACTTCGACCTCACCGGCGGCAGCAACGTCGTCGGCGCAGTCCGGCCACACCCACCAACCTTCAGCTGACGGGTTCGTCGAGCCGTCGTTTGAGGCGCCAGGGCCGGGTCTGGCGGTCATTTGGACAGGTAGTGTCGGACAGCCCGTAGTACACCTAAGCGTGGAAACGCCCGCGCGTACGGTGTATCGCGGGTGTACTACCTCTCGAGCTGCAGATCGCCGGCGTGTGACCGTCGTACCGCTCGGGGCGGGTGGGACAGACTCGAGCGTCCTCCAGCGGGGGGCTTCGGGGATACGCCTGCCGTCGTACGCGGACGAGCGGCGGATTTCCTATCGTGAGGAGCATGGACAACGCGATCGTGATCGGTGCCGGGATTGCAGGGCTGGCGGCCGCGGCGTCGCTGGTGCGGTCGGGCTGGCGGGTGCAGGTGCTGGAGAGCGCGCCGGAGCTGGGCGAGGTCGGGGCCGGGCTCGTGGTGACCGTCAATGGCATGCGGTCGTTGGCGATGATCGGCGCGGCCGATCGGGTACGACGGGATGGGTACGCCGTCCGCCCGGCCGGCACGCGCCGTTGGGACGGGAAATGGTTGCTCAAGGCACCTGATGGTGACGGGGAGCTGACCGAGATGATCGGGATCCATCGGCGGCGGCTGCATCGGGCGTTGGTCGATGTCAGCGAGGCTGAGCTCATCACGGACGCGGGTGTGACGACCGTCCGGCCGGGGACACCCGGTGGCGCGCAGGCCCAGGTCGAGTGGGAGTCGGCGGACGGCACGCATTCTGCGTCTGCCGATCTGCTGGTTGCGGCGGACGGGATCCGCAGCGCGGCGAGGGGCGTGCTCTTCCCGCAGGGATCGACCTACAGCGGCTACAGCAGTTGGCGGGCTGTGGTCTCCGACACCTCGACGGGGGACCGGTTCGCGATGACGTGGGGTCCGAATGCGGAGTTCGGCGCGATGCGGATCAGCGCGTCCGAGGTCTATTGGTACGGGTACGTCGCTCTGCCGTCCGGGCATCAGTTCCCCGATGAGTTGGCGGCCGCCCGGGAGTACTTCGCGTCCTGGAGTCCCGACGTACCTGCGCTGATCGACAAGACGCGTGAGGTGATCAGGCATGACGTGTGGGTGCTCGACCGGCCGTTGCCTCGGTACACAGTGGGTCGGACGGTGCTGATCGGGGACGCGGCGCATCCGATGGTCCCGACGCTGGGGCAGGGCGCGAACTCGGCGCTGGAGGACGGAGTTTCGGTAGGCGGGCTGATCCACGCCGGCGCTGATCTGGCGGCCGGGCTGCGAGCCTACGAGTCGGCGCGATACCGGCGCGGGCAGCAACTCGTGCGTCGGTCGGAGCTGATGGCGCGGGTGGGATCGCATCTCGGTCCGCGCGGTCAGGCGGTGCGGAACGCAGTACTGCGGCTCACGCCGCGACGTGCTGCCGAGCGGTCCGGGAGCAGGATCTTCGACTGGACGCCGCCGGGTTCACTTGGCGCGGAGGCGGTCGACTCGGGGTGAGGTGATCGGCAGGGGTGTGGCGGGGGTCGGGAGGTTGTAGGTGTCGTAGAGGCGGCGGCGGATAGCTTCCAGGGGGAAGGTTTCCTGGTAGATCGCCAGCTTGACTGTCACGCCCTCTAGCGTTGCTCTGAGCAACATTTCTTCGACGGCGGGGTCGGCGGCGCCGCGGGCGGTGAAGATGTCGCGGATGGCGTCCTCGACCAGCGACAGCCGGTCCGACTTGGCCTGCTCGACGCGGGCGAACACGTCGTGCGTGGTGGGCTGCATCATCAGCGTGATCGCGAGTCGCTGGATGGGCAGCGTGGTCGCGGCCGCCATCAGGGCGCCGTCGATGATCCCGGCCAAACGTTCATTTGGCGTTCCCTGGATGGTCAATATGCCGGCGATGCCGTCCAGCCAGCGGTCCAGGAGTTCGGCGGCCAGCTGTTCCTTGGTGGCGAAGTAGTACGAGACCAGGCCGCGGGAGACGCCGGCGGCGGCGGTGATGTCGGAGATCGAGGCGGCCTCGTAGCCCCTGGCGGCGAAGATTTCGAGCGCCGCGGCCAGGATGCGTTCGCGTGAGCGCGCTCGCATCTCCCGGTTGACGGTCGCCGATCTCGGCACGGTTCCTCTTCTGGTCGAGGTCCAGAAGCGCCGGACAACCCCCCACCTCGTGCCCGGCGCTCCGGGACTGACCCCCCGTTGTTTCGGCCCCTCCCCAGGCGCCGTTTATAGACTGGACGTCCAGTCAACAAAAGTCAAAGCCCGCCCGGATTTTTGGACACTCATCGTGACCGGTAAGATGGAGGCGCTGCGCCCTGTGTCGAGTGGCACGTGAATAGCCGTAGCCACCGCCTGATTCCCTCTTACTTGCTTGGAGCGCTTCCTCATGCCTGTCCGTAACGACCTGCGCAACGTCGCGATCGTGGCCCACGTCGACCACGGGAAGACCACCCTGGTCGACGCGATGCTGTGGCAGTCCGGCGCGTTCGGCGCTCACCAGCACGTGGACGAGCGGGCGATGGACTCCGGCGACCTGGAGCGTGAGAAGGGCATCACGATCCTCGCCAAGAACACCGCCGTACGGCACAAGATGGCCAACGGCGAGCAGATGACGCTGAACATCATCGACACCCCCGGCCACGCCGACTTCGGTGGTGAGGTCGAGCGCGGCCTGTCGATGGTGGACGCGATCGTGCTGCTGGTGGACGCTTCCGAGGGGCCGCTGCCGCAGACCCGGTTCGTGCTGCGCAAGGCCCTGGCACGGCAGATGCCCGTCATCCTGGTGGTCAACAAGGTGGACCGGCCGGACGCCCGGATCTCCGAGGTCGTCGACGAGACGTACGAGCTGTTCCTCGACCTGCTCGACCACGACGCGGACCAGTCCGCGCTGGACTTCCCGGTCGTCTACGCATCCGCGCGGGCCGGCCGTGCGTCGCTGACCCAGCCCGCGGACGGCGGGATGCCGGACTCCGACGACCTCGAGCCGCTGTTCGAGACGATCCTGGCCAACGTGCCGGCCCCGGAGTACACCGAAGGCGCGCCGCTGCAGGCCCACGTCACCAACCTGGACGCCTCCCCGTTCCTCGGCCGGCTCGCGCTGGTCCGGGTCCACGAAGGCACGCTGAAGAAGGGCGCCCAGGTCGCCTGGTGCCGCCACGACGGCACGATCCAGAAGGTCAAGATCACCGAAATGCTGGTCACCGAGGCGCTCGATCGGGTGCCCGGCGACTCGGCCGGCCCGGGCGACATCGTCGCGATCGCCGGTATCCCGGACATCATGATCGGCGACACCCTGACCGACCCGGACAACCCCAAGCCGCTGCCGTTCATCACCGTGGACGAGCCGGCCATCTCGATGACCATCGGTACGAACAGCTCGCCGCTGGCCGGCCGGACCAAGGGCACCAAGGTCACCGCCCGCCTGGTCAAGGACCGGCTCGACCGCGAGCTCGTCGGCAACGTGTCGCTCAAGGTGCTGCCGACCGAGCGTCCCGACACCTGGGAGGTGCAGGGCCGTGGCGAGCTGGCGCTGGCCATCCTGGTCGAGCAGATGCGCCGCGAGGGCTACGAGCTGACCGTCGGCAAGCCGCAGGTGGTCACCCGCGAGATCGACGGCAAGCGGCACGAGCCGGTCGAGCGGCTGACCATCGACTGCCCGGAGGAGTACCTCGGTACGGTCACCCAGCTGCTCGCGGTCCGCAAGGGCCGGATGGAGCAGATGACCAACCACGGCACCGGCTGGGTCCGGATGGAGTTCCTGGTCCCGGCCCGTGGCCTGATCGGCTTCCGGACCGAGTTCCTCACCGACACCCGCGGTACGGGCATCGCCCACCACGTGTTCGAGGGGTACGAGCCGTGGTTCGGCGAGTTGCGCACCCGCCCGTCGGGCTCGCTCGTGTCGGACCGCACCGGCGTCACGACGTCGTACGCGATGGTGAACCTGCAGGAGCGCGGGACGATGTTCTGCGAGCCGGGCACCGACGTGTACGAGGGCATGATCGTCGGCGAGAACTCCCGCGCCGACGACATGGACGTGAACATCACCCGCGAGAAGAAGATGACCAACGTCCGGTCGAACGCGGACGAGTTCGAGAAGCTGGTCCCGGCCCGCAAGCTGTCGCTCGAGCAGTCGCTGGAGTTCTGCCGCGAGGACGAGTGCGTCGAGGTCACGCCGGACGCGATCCGGATGCGCAAGGTCGCCCTCACCCAGCTCGAGCGCGCCAAGCTGGGCCGCAAGAGCAAGGCCTAAGTGACGAACTGGACACGGTCCGCTGCGACACGGGGTGCCGAAGTACATCGGTGTGATAAGTAAATCTTCGGTCGGTCGCGGGGGCAGGGAATTCCGGATCGTTACCAACCAGACGTGAGTCTTCGACGTCTGTACTTAGGCAAGCAACTCTTTGGGGGAAGGACGAGGGAATATGGGCATTCTGCGTAAGTTCGGCGCGACTCTGACCGCCGTTGCGTTCGTGGGCGTCGGGGCGCTTTCGGCATCCACTTCGGCCGAGGCGGCCACGCAGGTCGCGGACTCGGCGCAGAAGACGACCACGGCGCCGAAGCCGGCCGGTCTGCCGCCGAAGGCGGTGGCCAAGACCACGGCCGCGTCGTCGAACAGCAAGCTGATCGCGAAGTACAAGATCGACCGGCGCTGCCTGACCAAGGGCCGGGTCCTCTGCATCAACAAGAAGACCCGCAAGCTGGTGTACCTGGTGAACGGCAAGCCGATCCAGGTCATGGACGTCCGCTTCGGCGCGATGAAGACCCCGACCCGCAGCGGCGTGTTCAAGGTCTACCGCAAGTCGAAGAACCACGTGTCGACGCTGTACCACTCGAAGATGCCGTACGCGATGTTCTTCAGCGGCGGCCAGGCAGTCCACTACTCGTCGGACTTCAAGGCCCGTGGCTACAACGGCGCCTCGCACGGCTGCGTGAACGTCCGCGACAAGAACAAGGTCGCCTGGGTCTTCTCCCGGGTCCACGTCGGCGACAAGGTCGTCGTCTACAGCAAGTGAACTAACGCACGCACAGCGGCCGGGGACCTACTCCCCGGCCGCTGTCGCATTCCGGCAGGTTGGGATCCAGGTGAGGAGTGCGGCTGCGATCGCGTCGGCCGAGTCTTCTGGGAGGAAGTGGAGGCCGGGGACGGTGACCTCCTGCTGGTTGGGCCAGCGGCGGCACAGGTCGCGGAGCGGACCGGCGAGCAGCGCGCCCGGATCGCCGTTGATGAAGAGCTTCGGTACCTGCGACTGCGCCATCCACGCCGCGTTGGCCGCCACGATGTCGTGCACGTCCGCCGGTGTTCCGTCGATCGGGATCTCGCGGGCCCAGGTCAGCATCGGGCGCCGGCTCTCACCTGGCACGACGTACGGCGCCCGGTACGTCGCGAGCTCGTCGTCGGTGAGATCACGCAGTACGCCGCTCGGCAGGACCGTCTCGATGAACACGTTCTGATCGAGGACCAACTGTTCACCCTCAGGACCGCGGAGTCGCCGGAACAACTCGGGCGCCGGTGCGTTCGGGCTGTCCCAGGTCACCGGCGCGACGAGCGTCTCGAGGTAGGCGATTCCGCGGACCGCATCGGGGTGCCTTCGGGCCCAGTCAGTTGCGAGTACGCCGCCCCAGTCGTGGCCGACGAGGATCACCTCCCGTGTCACCCCGAGCGCTTCGAGGAGCAGCGCGACGTACCGCTGATGGTCGGTGAACCGGTACCGCTCGGCGCCGTCCGAACTGCCCATTCCCGCGAGGTCCGGAGCGATGCAGCGGGCGATCGCGGACACCGGCGGGAGGACGTCGCGCCAGAGGTACGACGACGTGGGGTTGCCGTGCAGGAACACGACCGGTGGACCGTCGCCCGCCTCGCGGTAAGCCATCCGGATCCCGGCGTCGATCGAGCTGAGCGCGGTCACGATCTGGGCTTCCTCCGGTACGCTGAGCCAACCGAACGGCCGGTGAGGACGTCCTACAAGTGTAGGGACGCGGTCTACACGGAGGGGTCACGATGCGCGGGCTGATCATTCGCAAGCTAGCGAGCGGGCTGGTCGTGGGCGGCGCGATTGCTGCACTCCTGAGTTCTGGAACGGCTGCGTCGGCGGCCCCGAACGACCTGAAGACGGTGCCGTTCGAGGTGAGCGGCGAGCTGCCGATCTACCCGAAGGCGTTGTGGAAGAACGGGTCCAGTGGGACGAACGTTCGTAAGGTCGAGGCGCGGCTGGTGCAGCTGAAGCTGCTCGAGAAGCGCTACCTGGACAACGACTTCGGGACCATGACCCGCTCTGCGGTGAAGAAGTTCCAGCAGTCCAAGGGCATTCCGCAGCTCGGGTACGTCGACCAGAACACCCTGGACCAGTTGGCCAAGGTGACTCATGAGCCGACCCAGACCGAGCTCTTCCCGCCGGCGCCGGTGGTGAGCGGCAAGAAGCTCGACGCGCGGTGCGCGACCGGAGTCGCGTTGTGCATCGACAAGACCACCCGCAAGCTGCGGTACGTCGTCGACGGGGTCGTGAAGATGCAGTTCGACGTACGGTTCGGTGCGGTGAAGACCGCGACCCGCGAGGGCAGCTTCACGGTCGGCTGGAAGAGCCGGAACCACGTGTCGAAGCTGTACGACTCGAAGATGCCGTACGCGATGTTCTTCAGCGGCGGTCAGGCGGTGCACTACTCGTCGGACTTCGCGGCCCGTGGCTACAACGGCGCGTCCCACGGCTGCGTGAACGTCCGCGACCTGGCCAAGATCAAGGTCCTCTTCGACGAGGTCCACGTCGGCGACAAAGTCATCGTCTACCGCTCGTAGTTACAGGGGGCGGGGGCCGCGGCGGCGGCGGACGCCCCAGCCGCCTCGGCCGCGGCCGGTGGCGGCGCGGAGGGCCGGGCGGGCATCGACCAGGTAGACGGCGGACGCGACGATGCCGATCAGGCCGAAGAAGCTCAGCCAGCCCTGGAAGACCTGGCTCAGCGCGAACACGACCAGGATCAGCACCCAGCCGGGCTTGGTCAGCTTGTCGGCGGCGATGAACACCGCTCGTGGCCGGAAGGCTGCATCGAGCAGCGCGACCAGCTTGAGGACGAGCAGCACCCACCAGATGACCGACAGCGGATCGCCGAACCCGGGGATCAGGCTCTGGAAGGTGATCATGCTACGAGCCTAACCGACAGACCGGGCGGCCCACCTCTGCAGAGTCGCAGCTGTGGACCGCCCGGTCCCAGGATTCACCGAAAAACAGGTGAATCGTCACCGTCGGTGGTGGTCAGTCGCCGATCTTCTCGGCGGCGGCCTCAGCAGCCTTGCCGGCCGCCTTCGCGGTCTTGCGGGCGCTGGTCGCGGCCGCCTTCGCGGTACGGCTCGCGTTCTGCGCGGTCTTCTTCGCGGTGGTCCGGGTCGCCTTGACCTTGCTCACCGTGGTCTTCGCGCTGGCCTCGAGGTCCTCGGTGGCCTGCTGGTGACGGATCCGCTCGACCAGGTCCTTGCCGCGGCCGGCCAGGTCCTCGTAGGTCTCCTCGGCCTGGCCGAGGACGGTGGTGAAGCCGGCCTGCGCGGTCTTCGGCAGCTCGCGCAGCTTGGCCGGGGCGGTGCGCGCGTCGGCGACGATCGCCTCGAAGCGCTTGTTCAGCTCGGTCTGGGCCTTGGTGAGCTCGGTCTGCAGGGTCTGCTGGTCCAGCTTGGCGAACCGGGCGGTGACGTCCTCGCTGATCGCGCGGAACTTCTCGACCGCGAGGTCGCCGGCGCCGGCGATCGCGTAGAACGGGGTAACAGGCGTACGGGTAGCCATCAGGCTTCTCCTCGGGGTGTTTTCAGCAGGTGTTAGTTGGTCGTGCGCTTGCGAGCGGAGCTCTTCTTCGCCGGCGCCTCTTCAGGGGCGGCGTTCTCCCGGACGAACGACGTGTACACATCCAGCAGGACGCGCTTCTGCCGCTCGTTCAGGGCGGGGTCGAGCAGGACGGCGTCGACCACGCCGGCGGCCTGCCGGCCGTCGGAGTTCTCGTCCGGATCGAGGATGCCGGCCCGCACGTAGAGGGTCTCCGCGGAGATCCGCAACGCTTTCGCGAGCTGCTGCAGTACGTCGGCCGACGGCTTCCGCAGGCCGCGCTCGATCTGGCTCAAGTACGGGTTCGACACACCGGCCAGGTCCGACAACTGCCGCAACGACAACTGCGCATGCCGCCGCTGCTCGGCGAGGTACTCCCCAAGGGAGCCCACCGCCCCAGCTGCTCGATCACTCAACCTGGCCATACGCCCAGTGTGCTAGCAACGTGCTTGCAATTGCAAGCACCAACCCCGTGAGGCGGCTCACGTGAGGGACTTACCGCGGAACTACTGCTCGCGGTGGACCTTGTGTTGGGCGGCTTGGGCTCGGGGGCGGACGGTGATGCGGTCGATGTTGACGTGGGCCGGGCGGGTGGCGATCCAGGCGACGATGTCGGCGACGTCCTCGGCGGTGAGGGGTTCGCGTACGCCGGCGTAAACGGCGTCGGCCTTGGACTGGTCGCCGTTGAAGCGGGTGAGCGCGAATCCCTCGCTGCGGACCATGCCGGGGGCGATCTCGCTGACCCGGACCGGCTGGTCCCAGAGCTCGAGCCGGAGGGTGTCGACGACCGCCTTCGCTCCGTGCTTGGCGGCGACGTACCCGCCACCGCCTTCGTACGCGACCTGTCCGGCCGTGGATCCCATCACGATGATCGTGCCGCGGCCGGCGATAAGGGCCGGGAGCAACGACTTGGTGACGGCCGCGACCGCGATCACGTTCACCTCGAACATCTGCCGCCACGCGTCCAGGTCCGCCTCGGCCACCGGCTCGAACCCGAACGCGCCGCCGGCGTTGTTCACCAGCACCTGCAGTTCGTCCCCGACCGCGGCGGTCAGTGCGGCGACGTCGTCGGCCGACGTCACGTCGCACTGGACCGCGCGGCCGTCGATCTCCTTCGCCAGCGCCTCGATCCGGTCCAGCCGCCGCGCGGCGCAGATCACCTCGAACCCTTCGCGGGCCAGGTAGCGCGCCGACGCGGCTCCGATCCCACTGCTAGCACCGGTCACGACGGCAAGAGGACGCTCGGAAGTCATAGCCCGAGTCTCTCAAACCCACGCGACGAGCAAGCCGGCCGTCTCAGACCCCGACCGAATGCCGTGCCTCCACCCGGACTGTCCGGCGAGCCGACGCGACCACTCCGCCCAGTGCCGCGGCGCTGACCGCCATGAAGCCCGCCAGCAGACCCAGCGTCTGTACGTCGGGGTGGATCAACGACTGCCCCCGGAACGCCTGAACGGTCACGGTCAACATCAACCCGGCGTACCCGAAGGCAACCACACCGACCACACGCGCCCGGACCCGCTCGGGCCGGAGCCACGCCACGCGGCCGGCGAGGACGTGCAGAAGCAGCACCGTGATCAGCAGGAAGTGGATCGCGTGCAGGCCAACGAAGTGCGGGATCCGCAGGTCGCCGCCGACGGTACTCCAGTGGGTCAGCGGCATACCGGGTCCACCGGGTTCGACGCCGATGCCGTGGCTGCCGGCCAGGGTGACCGGGTGACCGTACGCGTCCGTGACCTGCTCCCGCGTGCCGTTCGCCCCGACCAGGTAGAACGCGATGCCCATTCCGGTCACGGCGAGGCCGAGGCCGATCCGGATCGCCCGGTTCAGCGGTGCGTCGCCGACGCGCTGGAACAGCAGCATGATCGCGATTACCAGGCTGGCGCCGAACAGGCCCATCACGCCCGACATGAAGACCTTCTGCCCGACCTGGTTGAACGTGTCGGTGTTGGCGTTGAAGTGGCTGAACGTGCCGCGAGCAGCCTGTACGGCGATGAACCCGACGTCGACGATCCCGGTGACCGCGAACACGGTGCCCGTCCACCAGCCGAAGCGTTTCGCCTTCCGCAGCCGGGACACGAGCCAGGCCAGCGTCGCGCCGTACAGGACGAACGAGATGCTGAACTTGAACGGCTTGAGCCACACGGACTCGTTGAGGATCTCCCGGTGGTCGACGGCGAGACCGATGCTCGCGGCCACAGTCAGGCCGGCCATCGCGAGCACCATCAGCATCAACGGCCGATGCCAGGACTTCACTTCTTCGAGGACTGTTCGCATGTGTCCATGCTTTCGGCGCATAGACCTCAGCACAGGGGTGCGAATCCGCCAATCAAGGTAGGCGTAACCCCACCCTGGGAGAGACTCCAGCAATGACCAGGGTTGCAGTCAGGGCTGAGCGGATCTTCGACGGCGAACGGTTTCTCGATGAGGACAGCGTCGTCCTCATCGAGGACACCCGGATCACGGGCATCACCCGAGAGGTGCCGACCGATTGGCCGGTGCATGAGCTGCCGGGCGCCACGATCCTCCCCGGGCTGATCGACGCCCACGTGCACCTCAGCGCCGACGCCGGCCCGGGAGCCCTCGACCGCCTCGCCGACACACCCGCCGATGCAGTCGCCGCCACGATCGAGCAGTCGCTCCGCATCCACCTGGCCGCCGGCGTCACCACCGTCCGCGACCTCGGCGACCCGCACGACGCCGTACTGCGATGGCGCAAGACCGCTGCACCCGATCTGCCGACGGTCGTCGCATCCGGTACGCCGCTCACCAGCAAAGGCGGCCACTGCTGGTCATTAGGCGGCGAGGTGACGGGCCCCGAGGAGATCCGAGCCGCGGTACGACGACGTGCCGAGCAGGGCGCCGACGTCATCAAGATCATGGCCAGCGGCGGCGTCTTCACGCCGGGCACCGACACGATGAGCCCGCAGTTCACCGCGGACGAACTCGCGGCCGCGACCGCCGAGGCTCACGCGCTCGGCCTGCCGATCACCGCCCACGCCCACGCGCTGTCCGCAGTACAACAAGCCTTGGCGGTCGGCGTTGACGGCATCGAGCACTGCACCTGCCTCACCCCGCAGGGCGTGGTCATCGACGACGCGCTGTCCACCGGGCTCGCCGACGCAGGCATCGCGGTGTGCGGCACGCTCGGATCCGACCGGTCGATCGTCGTACCGCCGGCAATCCTCGAAATGGTCGCGAAGGCCGGCATCAGCGAGGCCGCCCTCCAGCAAGCGGTACGCCGGTTGTCCGACGGAGGCGTCCGGATCATCGCCGGCTCCGACGGCGGGATCGGTCCGGCGAAACCGCACGGGCTCCTCCCCGCCACGCTGGCCGAATACGTGGAGGCGGGGATCCCAGCCATCGCGGCCCTGATCGCTGGCACCTCGGCCGCCGCCGATGCGCTCCGCGTTCAGAAGGGTCGCATCCGGCCCGGTGCGGACGCCGATCTCCTAGTTGTACAAGGCGATCCGACCGACGACATCGCTACGTTGGCAACACCAACGGCCGTCTATCTCGCTGGTCACGCCTGGCGGGTCGGCAGCGCGAAGATCTGACGCAGGTTGAACTCACGCCGGCGACTGACGGCGAAGGTGACCAAGTCGGCGATGTCCGACGCGGCGAGCGGCCCGATCTGCTCGTTCATCGAGGCGATCAGCTCCTGACCCGTCTCGTCCAGATGCGTCGCCAGCTCGGTGTCCGTCAGGCCGGGCTCGATGTTCGTGACGCGGACGTCGTACGGCGCCAGGTCCGCCGGGAGCGAGGTCGACAGCTGGGTCAGAGCCGCCTTGGTCGCGCCGTACACGGCGTACCCGGGGAAGACCACGTGCGCGCCGATCGACGAGATGTTCACCAGATCGGCTGTCCGTCCTTCACCAGCAGCCTCGATCAAGTCGGGCGTGAACGCCTGGACCAGCCGGAGTACGCCGGTCAGGTTGGTGTCGATCATCCGGGTCCAGTCGTCGAGCCGGCCCGCTTCGATCGGCGCGGCCAGCATCACCCCGGCGGCGTTCACGACCAGATCCACCGTCCCCAGCCGGGCGTGGATCTGCTCGACCCCGGCATCGACCGAGGCCTGCGACGTGACGTCCAGGGCGACGCCGTACGTCCGCGGCCCGAGCTTGCCGGCCAGGTCGTCGAGCCGGTCCTGCCGCCGCGAGACCAGGGCGACCGCGGCGCCGGCCTCGGCCAGTTGGGTGGCGATCGCGGCCCCGATACCGCTTGCGGCGCCGGTGACGACAGCGTTACGGCCAGTGAGATCAGTCATGGTGTTCTCCAGGAAAGGTTTGTTGTTGCCACCGATCCTGGGGCGGATCTCGAGCCCTACCCAGGTGTCTGCTGAGCCTGGTTCTGGCAGGACCAGGTTGAGGTGGCCGGTCGGTCTGGATACTGGGGGTATGGATCGTCGTGAGGAGCTGACCGAGTTCCTGAAGTCGCGGAGGGCCCGGGTTCAGCCCGAGGACCTCGGGCTGAAGGTGTACGGCGGGCGTCGGCGTGTACCCGGGCTGCGCCGGGAGGAGCTCGCCCAGGCCGCCGGGGTGAGCGCCGACTACTACATCCGGCTCGAGCAGGGGCGGACCGACAACGTCTCCCAGGAGATCCTGGACGCCGTCGCGGACGTACTGAGCTTGTCCGAGGACGAGCGCAAACACCTTGCCCTGTTGGCGAAACCGGCCCGACGCCGGGTCAAGCGCCGTACGACGACGCAACGGATCCGGCCCGGTTTGCAGGCGCTGCTCGACTCGATGACCGACGTACCCGCTTTCGTGCTCGGACGCCGGATGGACGTGCTGGGGTGGAACCGGCTGGCAGCGGCCCTGATCGCCGACTTCGCCAGCTTGGAGCCCAAGGACCGGAACATCCCGCGGCTGGTCTTCCTGGACCCAGCTACCCGCGACTTCTACCCGGACTGGGAGGCGGTCGCGGACGAGACCGTCGGCTACCTGCGGATGTACGCCGGTCGTTACCCGGACGACCCGGAGCTCGCCGAGCTGATCGGGGAGCTGTCGATCCACAGCCCCGAGTTCCGTCAGCACTGGGCCCGGCACGACGTGAAGGACAAGACGTTCGGGACCAAGGCGCAGTACCACCACCTGGTCGGCGAGATCACCGTCCAGTACGAGACCCTGCAGCCCCCGGGCGAGCCGGATCAGCTGATCGTCACCTACACCGTCGAGCCCGGGTCGACGTCGGAACAGAATCTGCGCCTGCTGGCCAGCTGGACAGCCGACGATAGGGAGAAGTCCCGATTCCCGGCCGAAACCCCAGAGTTACCCTGACGGGGTGACCGAACCCTCCATCCGTCCGCCCCGGCGGGTCGCGATGATCAGCCTGCACACGTCGCCGATGGATCAGCCGGGTACCGGGGACGCGGGCGGGATGAACGTCTACGTGGTGGAGCTGTCCAAGCAGCTGGCCGGCCTCGGGATCGAGGTCGACGTCTTCACCCGGGCGACCGCGTCGGTGCTGCCGGCCCGGGTCGAGCTGCTGCCCGGCGTGACGGTCCGCAACGTCGCCGCGGGTCCGTACGAAGGTCTGACCAAGAACGAGCTCCCGGCCCAGCTGTGCACGTTCGCCCGCGCGGTCCTGCGCGCCGAGGCGATCCACGAGCCCGGCTGGTACGACGTGATTCATTCGCACTACTGGCTGTCCGGCCAGGTCGGCCTGCTGGCCCGCGATCGATGGGCGGTCCCGCTGGTGCACACGATGCACACGATGGCCAAGGTCAAGAACGCCAGCCTGGCGGAGGACGACGTACCCGAACCGCCCGCGCGGCTACTCGGTGAAGAGCAGGTCGTCGAGGCCGCCGATCGCCTGCTGGCCAACACAGACGACGAAGCACGAGAGCTGATTGATCTGTACGGCGCGCAGCCCGCGAAGGTCGGCGTCGTCAACCCTGGTGTCGATCTGGACCTGTTCAGCCCGGGTGAGCAGGCTGCGGCCCGGCAGGCGGTCGGTCTGCCCGCGGATGCCGTCGTACTGGCGTTCGTCGGCCGGATCCAGCCGTTGAAGGCACCCGATCTGCTGATCCGGGCGGCGGCGCGGATGGTCGAGCGCGAACCGGGTCTGCGGGAACGGTTGGTGGTGGCAATCATCGGCGGCCCGTCCGGCAACGGGATGGAGCACCCCGAGGCGCATGCCGACCTGGCTCGGGCGCTCGGCATCGACGACGTGACCCGGTTCGTGAAGCCGATGGAGCGGGCCCGGCTGGCGGACTGGTACCGAGCCGCTTCCGTCGTCTGCGTTCCGTCGTACTCCGAATCCTTCGGGCTGGTCGCGCTGGAGGCTCAGGCCTGCGGTACGCCGGTGGTCGCGGCGGCCGTGGGCGGTCTGAGTACGGCGGTGGTGGACGGGCAGACCGGGTACCTCGTCCGCGGGCACCGGGTCGACGACTTCGCCGACGCGCTGGCGCGGATCGCGACGGATCCGGGTGTCCGCGAGAGCATGGGCCGCGCGGCGGTCAAGCACGCACAGGGTTTCGGCTGGGAGCTGACCGCCCGCAAGACGCTGGCGGCATACCAGACCGCCGCACAGACGATGGCCGCGGAGATCGCGGCGGAGGTGGCCGGGTGAGAGTTGCTGCGGCGGACGTGATCCGCCAGGTCCTGACCGAGAACGAGCTCGAGTTCACCGAGAGCGAGCCGGGTGTTTTCACCGCCGACCTGCCGGGGGAGCGGAAGCTGAAGACCGGGGTGACGCTGACGGTCGGGGCGCAGGCGGTCCAGGTGCACGCGTTCGTGGCCCGGCACCCGGACGAGAACCACGAGGCCGTCTACCGCTGGCTGCTGGAGCGGAACCTGAAGATGTACGGCGTCGCGTTCGCGGTCGACCACCTGGGCGACATCCACCTGGACGGGCGCGTCCCGCTGCACGCGATCACACCTGTCGAGGTCGATCGGTTGCTCGGTTCGGTGCTCGAGTACGCCGACTCGTCGTTCAACACGATCCTCGAACTCGGCTTCGCGTCGTCGATCCGCAAGGAGTACGAGTGGCGGATCTCCCGGGGCGAATCCACTCGGAACCTGGACGCTTTCAAGGGCTGGCTGGAGCCTCGATAGACTCCGCGACATGACCTATCGCCTGATCCTGCTCCGCCACGGCCACAGCGACTGGAACGCCAAGAATCTCTTCACCGGCTGGGTCGACGTCGACCTGAACGCCCAGGGTGTCGAGGAGGCCCAGCGCGGCGGTGAGCTGATCCGTGACCGCGACCTGCTGCCCGACGTACTGCACACCTCGGTGCTGCGCCGGGCGATCCGTACCGCGAACATCGCCCTCGAGGTGGCCGACCGCCAGTGGATCGACGTACGCCGGTCCTGGCGGCTGAACGAGCGGCACTACGGCGGCCTGCAGGGCAAGGACAAGAAGCAGACCCTGGAGGAGCTCGGCGAGGAGCAGTTCATGCTGTTCCGCCGTTCCTACGACACCCCGCCGCCGGCGATCGAGCGCGGCTCGGAGTTCGACCAGGCCGGTGACCCGCGGTACGCCGGGCTGCCGTCGGAGCTGCTGCCCGCGACCGAGTGCCTGAAGGACGTCGTCGAGCGGATGCTCCCGTACTGGTACGACGCGATCGTGCCGGACCTGCGGGCGAACAAGACCGTCCTGGTCACCGCCCACGGCAACAGCCTGCGCGCGCTGGTCAAGCACCTCGACAACCTGGACGAGCAGACCATCGTCGGCCTGAACATCCCGACCGGCATCCCGCTCTACTACGAGCTCGACGAGGACTTCCACCCCGTCACCCCGGGCGGCGAGTACCTCGACCCCACCGCCGCCAAGGAAGCCATCGAAGCCGTCAAGAACCAGGGCCGCTGAGCTCCTCGAGGTCGAGCGAGCGGAGGTAGTCGCGCCGGTCCCGCAGTTGCGGATTCTGGGCGACTACCTCCGGACTGCCTTCGAGCAGCTCAAGCTCGGACCGCTGCAGATGCTTCAGGTGCTGGTCCACGGCGTCGAGATGCGCACGCAGCTCGGCACCGCTCAGCGCTGACACGTCGGTGTTGACCAGGCGGTCGGTCAGAGATTCGTCCACGCCCCGGAAGCTACCGGAACGAAACCAGCCCTCGGCAACCAGGTGGTTGCCGAGGGCTGAGTGGTTCTTCGGAGTTCAGTTGCCGTTCGGGTTCGGGGTGGAGGCGCCGGCGCCGGAGCCGGCGGCGGTGCCGCCGATGGCTACCGGGAGTTCGCCGGTGACCAGGTAGACGACGCGGCGGGCCATCGCGACCGCGTGGTCGGAGATGCGCTCGTAGTACCGGCTCAGCAGGGCCATGTCGACGGCAACCTCGACGCCGTGCGGCCAGCTGTCGTCCATCATCAGGCGGAACTGGTTGGTCCGCAGCTTGTCCATCTCGTCGTCGCTGGCCTCGAGCCTGCCGGCCGCCTCGACGTCGCGGGAGGAGATCACGTCACCGGCGGCGTCGACCATCTTGCCGGCGACCGAGCCCATCTCCTCGATCACGTCGTGCAGCTCGGCCGGGATCGCCGGGGCCGGGTAGCGCATCCGGGCGATCTTCGACACGTGCGAGGCAAGGTCGCCCATCCGCTCCAGGTCGGCGACCATCCGCAGCGCGGCGACCAGCATCCGAAGCTCGTTGGCGACCGGCGACTGCCGGGCCATCAGCTCGAAGACCTTCTCCTCCACGCCCTCACCGGCGGCATCGAGCTGGATGTCGGCCGCGATGACCTCTTCGGCCATCCGGATGTCCGCCTCCAGCAGGGCCGACGTCGACCGGCGTACGGCGGTGGACACCGTCCGCGTCATCCGTTCCAGCTCGGCGAGAATGTCGTCGAGCTGCTCGTGGTAGGTGTCACGCATTGTGTTCGAATCCGATCTGTGGTGTCCGATGCCGCCGTGGACGGGGACGAGGGCACAGCTCAGGTACCCGCCCACCGGTGACCGTATGCCGTCGAGGTTGCCGGACGGCGACGAGTGGTGAACGACCGATGAACAGTTAGGACGTCCCCCGGTCATCCGGTGATCATTCGGTCTTTCCCTCCTGGTTGCCCGCGTAGCATCGATGCCGTGGACCCCACGCTGGCTGCGGTGCTGGGCGGCGTCATCGGCGCGGCCCTGGCCCTGCTTTCGCTCGGCGCGATGATGCTTTCCGAGCGGGCCCAGCGCAAGATCCCGGAGTCCCCGGACCCGATCGTGCCCAACGGCGTCGCCACCGTTCTCTCGGTACTGCGGTCCTCCGCGGTCGTGATGGGTCCGGAAGATCAGGTGCTGCAGGCAAGCGCTCCGGCGCACGTGCTCGGCATCGTCCGGGGCGAGCGACTGGTGGTCGACGACATCCTGACTATGGTCCGCCAGGTCCGGCGGGACGGCGAGATCCGCCAGCAGGACCTGGAGATCGTCCGGGGCCGGCTCGGCGCGACGCAGTACGTCAGCGCCCGGGTGGCGCCGCTGGGCAGCCAACTGGTGCTGGTCCTGGTCGAGGACCGGACCCGGGAGCGCCGGCTGGACGCGATCCGGCGGGACTTCACCGTCAACGTCAGCCACGAACTGAAGACCCCGGTCGGCGCGCTGATCCTGCTCGCCGACGCGGTCTCGGAAGCCTCCGACGACCCGGAGGCAGTGCAGCGGTTCTCGGACCGGATGCGGATCGAGGCCTCCCGGCTGAGCCGGCTGGTCAAGGAGATCATCGAGCTGTCCCGGCTGCAGGGTGACGACCCGCTGGAGAACCCCGGCCCGGTCGACATCAACGGCATCATCGAGACCGCGGTGGACCGCTGCCGGATCGATGCCGAGGACCGCGACATCAAGATCGTGGTGAAGACCGAGCCCGAGCTCGAGGTGATGGGCAGCGAGGACCAACTCGCGATGGCCATCGGCAACCTGGTCGAGAACGCGATCAACTACAGCCCGGACGGCACCCGGGTCGCGGTCGCCGCGCACCCGATCGGCGACCTGGTCGAGCTGACCGTCTCCGACCAGGGCGTCGGCATCCCGAGCAGCGACCTGGAACGCGTCTTCGAGCGGTTCTACCGGGTCGACCGGGCCCGCAGCCGGGAGACCGGCGGCACCGGACTCGGGCTCTCGATCGTCAAGCACATCGCCTCCATCCACGGTGGCGACGTACGGGTCTGGAGTGTCGAGGGCCAAGGCTCGACCTTCACCGTGAGACTCCCGCTGCGGCTCGAACCCGCGCCGGGTCAGACCGACTCCGCCAGCCAGGAGGAGGCGGCCGTAAACCTGACGCCTACCCCGTCAGGTCAGATCGCAAAGGAGACAGCTTCGTGACCCGAGTGCTGGTCGTCGAAGACGAAGAGAGCTACAGCGACGCGCTGTCGTACGTACTGCGTAAGGAAGGCTTCGAGGTCGCCGTCGCGGAGACCGGGCCGGACGCGCTGGACGAGTACGACCGCGCCGGTGCGGACATCGTCCTGCTCGACCTGATGCTGCCGGGTCTGTCCGGCACGGAGGTCTGCCGGGCGCTCCGCAGCCGGGGCAACGTCCCGGTGATCATCGTCAGCGCCAAGGACACCGAGGTCGACAAGGTCGTCGGGCTCGAGCTCGGCGCGGACGACTACGTGACCAAGCCCTACAGTCCGCGTGAGCTGCTGGCCCGGGTTCGCGCCGTACTGCGGCGTGGCCAGGACGTCGAGCTGCTGCCGGACACCCTCGAGGCCGGCCCGGTCCGGATGGACGTCGAGCGGCACGTGGTGACGGTGGGCGGGACCGAGATCCGGCTTCCGCTGAAGGAGTTCGAGCTGCTCGAGATGCTGCTGCGGAACACCGGCCGGGTGCTCACCCGCGGACAGCTGATCGACCGGATCTGGGGCGCCGACTATGTGGGTGACACCAAGACCCTGGACGTTCACGTCAAGCGGTTGCGGTCCAAGCTGGAGAAGGACCCGTCGAACCCGGCGCATCTGGTGACAGTGCGCGGTCTGGGCTACAAGTTCGAGTCCTGAGTCACACCCCCACGGGTCGCGAGGTCTGTGGGGTTAGCTTAGGCTCTCCTTAGTTGAGGCAATCTTTTCTGAGGAGAGTTCACCATGTCCTGGTCCCGTCCCCGCAAGATCGGTGCGGCTCTCGCCGCCGTACTGGTCGCGACCACGCTGGCCGCCTGCGGCAGCGACGGCGACAAGCAGGCCGACACCTCGGCCGGTACGGCGTCCTCCGGGTTCCCGGTCACGCTGAAGAACACGTTCGGCGATACCACCATCACCAAGAGGCCGGAGCGGATCGTCACGCTCGGCTGGAACGCCCAGGACGTGGTCTACGCCCTCGGCGAGACCCCGGTCGGGATGCCGAAGGTCACCTACGGCCCGACCGCCGACGGCGTCACCGCGTGGGACGCGGCCAAGTTCGACAAGTCGAAGACGACGTTGCTCGACACCGGGGACAAGTACCCGTTCGAGAAGATCGCGGCGCTGAAGCCGGACGTCATTCTCGCGCCGTACGAGGGGTTCGACGAGGCGACGTACAAGACGCTGAGCGGGATCGCACCGACCGTCGCGTACCCAGGGGCGCCGTGGCAGACCACCTGGCAGGACCAGACCCTGCTGGTCGGTGAGGCGCTCGGCAAGAAGGCCGACGCGGAGAAGCTGATCACCGGCATCCAGGACAAAATCAAGCAGGTCGCCAGCGAGCACCCGGAGTTCAAGGACAAGACGATCACGGTCGGCTCGTTCGGCGCGGACAACTACGTCTACATGCCCGGCGACCCGCGGGTGCAGATCCTGAACGAGATGGGCTTCAAGAACGCGCCGGGCGTCGAGGCGCTGGAGAAGACCAATACCAAGAAGGAGTTCTCGCTCGCGATCAGCAAGGAGAAGGTCGCGGACGTCGACGCCGACGTACTGATCGCGTACGTCGACGGGATCGGGACCCAGAAGTTCCTGGCCGACCCGGTCTACTCGTCGCTGAAGGCGGTCAAGAGCGGCGGCGTGTACGCGCTGCAGGACCAGCAGGTGATCTCCGGGATGAGCGCGGTCAGCGTGCTGAGCGTCCCGTGGGTCCTGGACCAGGTGCTCCCCGGCCTGTCAAAGGCCGCGTCAGCCAGCAAGAGCTGAGCTTGCCGGCGAGCCTCGGCCACAGGCTCGCCGTACCAAGAAGAACGGGCCGTCCCGCGCCGGGGCGGCCCGTTCTGCTGTTTGCTACTGGGCTGCCGGCGAAGGGGAGTAGTGGTCGTCGGTGAGGACCGGGATGTAGGTCGAGACCGGGGCCGCGTTGCCGAAGGTGATGGTCACGTTGACCATCTGGCCCGGCTTCGCGCCGGTGACGATGATCGCCGGGCCGGCGTCCTCGCCACCCGGGTTCAAGGCCGACGGGGTGTCGGTCGCAGCCGCGGTCGGGGTCGTGCTCGGCGTCTGCGGCGTGGCGCTCGGCGTCGGGCTCGTGGTGGCGCCGGCCTCGGCGATCGGCGGTGAGTCGGTGCCCGGCAGCCGGAGCGCCGTGTGCGGCTCCAGCTCCACCGGCTGGGTCAGCCCGGCGAACTTGACGTCGGTCGGCTGGTCAGCGCCCGCCTGCCCGTCCTGCGTGCCGGCCGGCGCCTGCTCGATGCTGACCAGGGTGTCCGCGTCGTCGCCGTCGTTGACGATCACGCTGTGCAGTTCACCCTTGCCCTCGGCATCGGCCAGCACCAGCATGTTGCGGACCTTGAGCTGGCCGGACTCGATGTTCGTGCCCTCGGCGGCCTGGTACGGCTGCAGGGTCGGCGCATTGAAGCTCGCGCTGCACGCCGCCAGCGCGATACTGAGGGTGGCGGCGGCACCCGCCAGCGCGGTGCGCCGGGCGAACCGCGAGGACAACGTGATCGGCACTGGAATCCCTCTCGTGCAAGCTTTTTCGAGACTGTTTCCGACAGTTTTCTGACACCGTGACGCAGCCGCCTCCGGCGCCCCACAGCGTAGCCTTCGGGCCGCCCGGCCTCGACGGCGGGCTGCTCCGCGACGGTCCCGAAGTACTCTGGAAGCGTCCCTGATCGGGGGCGGAAGGCAACGGTGCGCGCGCGTACGACGCATGCAAAAGAGCGTTTGTCAAGGCGGGAAGTGGCCCCTGACCAGCGCAAACGTCCCGACCGGACCACCCGGCGCGTGGTAGGATAGATCTCGGAAAGGGGCACGTGACATATGACTTTCACAGTCGGCGAGACGGTTGTTTACCCCAATCACGGTGCGGCCGTCATCGAGGACATCGAGACCCGTCAGATCAAAGGTGAGGACAAGACCTATCTGGTCTTGAGGATCGTCGCTCAGAACGACCTGGTCGTCCGGGTCCCCGCGTGCAACCTCGATCTGGTCGGCGTGCGTGACGTCGTGGATCAGGCTGGCCTGGAGCGCGTCTTCGACGTGCTGCGTGCACCGCACACGGAGGAGCCGACCAACTGGTCGCGACGTTACAAGGCGAACCTGGAGAAGCTGCACTCCGGTGACGTGCTGAAGGTGGCAGAGGTCGTCCGCGACCTGTGGCGCCGTGAGCGTGACCGCGGTCTGTCCGCCGGTGAGAAGCGGATGCTGGCGAAGGCTCGCCAGATTCTCGTCTCCGAGCTGGCCCTGGCCGAGCACACCAACGAGGACAAGGCGGAAGCCATCCTCGACGAGGTTCTCGCTTCCTAGCTGATTCCCCATGAGTAGCGCGGTCGTGATACCCGCGGCCGGGCTGGGGCTGCGGCTGGGCGGAGAAACCCCGAAGGCATTTCGAGAGGTCGGTGGCGATTCGCTGCTGGTCCACGCGGTGCGTGGACTGAAGGCAGCGACCGCCGCCGACCTCAGCTGTTTCGTGGTCGCCGTACCTGCGGGTGCGGAGGAAGCGGTCGGCAAAGAGCTCGAGCCGTACGTCGGCGACGCGAGACTGCTCGTGGTCGCGGGCGGTGCGGAGCGGCCTGATTCGGTCCGGGCTGCGCTGGATGTGGTCCCGGTCGACGGGATCGACTGCATCCTGGTCCATGACGCGGCCCGGGCGTTCGTTCCGGCCGACGTGATCGAGCGAGTGGTCGCGGCGGTGCGAGCCGGCGCGCAAGCCGTCGTACCTGTGGTGCCGGTGACGGACACTATCAAGCGGATCGGGCCTAACGGCGAGGTCGTCGACACACCTGATCGTTCGACCCTGGTCGCCGTTCAGACGCCGCAGGGGTTCGCTCCTGAGGTGCTGCGTCGTGCGCACGCCGCCGGCGCTGCCATCGGCGTGACGGACGACGCGATGATGTGTGAGCGGCTCGGCGTGACCGTGCAGACGGTCGAGGGTTCGCCGGACGCGTTCAAGGTGACCCGTCCGCAGGACCTGTTGCTGGCGGAGGCTCTGCTGGCTGAGAGGCGGCTCCGGTGAAGATCCCACGGGTCGGCAACGGTGTCGACGTACATCCGTTGGAGGACGGCCGCCCGATGTGGCTGGCCGGCCTGCACTGGCCGGATGAGCCTGCTGGTCTGTCAGGTCATTCGGACGGCGACGCGGCCGCACACGCCATCTGTACGTCGTTGCTCACGGCAGCGAAGCTTGGTGACCTCGGATCGAACTTCGGGACCGCCGAGCCCGAGTGGGCCGGTGCCGCCGGGGTGGCCCTGGTTGCCGAGGCTGCGCGCCGGGTGCGGGCTGCCGGCTTCGAGATCGGCAATGTGACGGTCCAGATCGTCTGCAACCGGCCGCGGATCGGCGTACGCCGCGAGGAGGCCGAGAAGGTTCTCTCCGCTGCCTGCGACGCCGACGTTTCGGTGAGCGCGGCAACGACCGACGGCCTGGGCTTCCCGGGCCGCGGCGAAGGCATCGTCGCGATCGCCACTGCCCTCATCTACTGACTGGCTCGGTCGAGAACCTCGCCGTCCGCGGATCCAGTTCGTCGCCCATGACCTGGGTGAGCAGGCCGTACAGCTCCGGCCGGCGTCCACGCAGCCAGCGGCGACCGGTTGCCAACGGCACCAGGTCCAGGTCCAGGTCCGCGGTCACCACTGCCTCGGCCGGGACCGGAGTCTCGGCGACGATGCGCCCGTACGGGTCGAGGATCATCGCGTTCCCGGTCCGGAGCTCGTCGTCGTCCCGCCCGACCCCGTTGCTGAACAGCACGAACATCCCGTTGTCGTGCGCCCGCGCCGGCAGCCACCGCAGCAACCACTCCCGCCCGCTCGGCCCGTTGAACGCGGCCTCGATCGCCGCACGGTCCCCGCTCTCCCAGATCTCGAGCGGAATCGGCTTCATTCCGTGCGGGCTGCGCGAGTTCGTCCCGCCGGTCTGGTGTGGCGCGATCAGGACGGTTGCTCCGAGCAACGCGGTGATCCGGACGTTCTCGACCAGGTTGTTGTCATAGCAGATCAGCACGCCGGCCCGGAATCCCCAGGGAGTGTCGAAGACCGTGTACGACGATCCGCTCGCGATCGCTTCGTGTTCGAACGCATGCAGCTTGCGATGGACGTGGACCTCGCCGTTCGGCAGGCAGACGGCGTACGAGTTGAACAACTTGCCGTCAGCATCTTCCAGGAAGCCGACTCCGAGGCCGGCGTCGAGTTCTTTGGCCAGGGCAACGACCTGGCTGACCAGCGGTCCGTCGGCCGGCTCGGCCAGTTCGCGCAACCGCTCGGCGGTGTGGCGGCGGAGGTGCCAGTAGCCGAGCAGGCATTGCTCCGGGAACACGACTAGCCGCGCTCCGTCTGCGACCGCCTCACGGGCGAGCCGTTCGACGGTGGCGAGGTTGGCGACGGGCTGGTCGGGGACCGGCTCGAACTGGACGACGGCGGCGCGGAAGGCTGTCATGGCACCATCGAAACGCCACGGGATCCATCACGTCCAATAGCTATTGAGTGCTATTCCATATCCTGGGGTTATGGATCTTCGGCTGCTTCGGGCGTTCGTGACGGTGGCCAGGCTGCGGAACTTCGGAGCGGCGGCGGAGGAGCTGTCGACCAGTCAGCCTGCGCTGACCAAACAGATCCAGGTGCTGGAGCGCCGGGTCGGTTCGGTGCTGTTCAGCCGCGGTCGGCACGGTGCCCGGCTGACCCCGGCCGGGGAGCTGTTGCTTCCTGACGCTCTGGAGTTGCTCGAGCGGTCGGAGGCCTTTGAGCGACGGGCTGTCCAGGTGGCGTCCGGGTCCGAGGGATCGTTGGCGATCGGGTTCGGGCTGTCCGGGATCGAGCTGGCGCCGCGGGCGGTGGCGTTGTTCCGGAGTCGGTGGCCGGGAGTGACGATCTCGCTCGAGGACATGTCGTCGACGGTGCAGTTCGAGCGGTTGCTGGCCGGCAGTCTGCAGGTCGGGTTCGTCCGGCTGCCGGTGCCGGCCGGGCTCGAACACCTTCGGTTGCGACGGGATCGGCTCACCCTCGCGGTCCCGGCCGAGCAGGCGCTGCCTCGCGATCTGATCGGCTGGATCGACTCGCGGCCGCTGATCCGGCTCACCCCGGCGCGCGGGCCCGGGCTGACGGCGCAGATCAACAACCTGTACGCCGAACTCGGTTGCCACCCGCAAGTACTTCAAGAGGCAGGTGATCTGCAGACGGTGTTGGCGCTGACCGCGGCCGGGGCCGGGCCTTCCGTCGTACCGCAATCGGCCGAGCGGATCGCGCCGCCCGAGGTCCGGTTGGTCCCGCTGCCGGGTCGCGCAGCGTCCTGGTGGACCGGAGCCGCCTGGGCGACCAGGACCCCGCTCACCGAACGCTTCGTGAAAGTCGCCGGCGAGGTAGCCCGGCAGGGCGGGGTGTGAGGGCACCCCGCCCTGGTCTGGTTACTTGGTGGACTCGGCCGGCTTGCTTGGCTGGACGCCCGGCTTGGGCGCGGCGCCGGGCTTACCGGAGGCCGGCTTTCCGGGCTTGGCCGGCGGCGTGCAGCCGGCGATCGGCCCAGGCTTGGCACCTGTCGGCGGCTTCGCGCCCGTCGGGGGCTTGGCGTCCGTCGGCGGTTTCGCACCGGCCGGCGGCTTGGCGCCGGTGGGGGGCTTGGCGCCCTTTGGTGGGGTTGGGAGCTTTCCGGTCGGCGGGACTGGGGGCTTGCCGGTCTTCGCGTCCTTCGGCGGGGCCGGCGGTTTGCCTGTGGGCTGGCCCTTCGGCGGGGTAGGAAGCTTGCAGTTTGCTGGCAGTTTCCCGTTCGGTGCGGTCGCTTTCGAGCTGGCGCTTGCGCTCGGGCTCGCCGTGGTGAGCGCGACCCGCTGGGCGACCTGCGTCGCCGTACCGGTATCCGATGCGAACGCGGCCGCCGCACCGCCGCCGACGAGCGCGGCCGCGGCCAGTGAGGCCAGGACGATCTTGGTCTTCATAGCTTCCTTTCGATGGGTTCGAACGACCGCAACCCTGCCGAAGGCTTGCTGAAGCCAAGCTGAAGTCTGAAATGCCCTTCAGGTACTGCGAGTAATACTCGCTGCATGCGCCTGCTGATGGTGGAAGACGAGAGACGGCTGGCGGGCGCCCTTGCCCGCGGGCTGACCGCGGAGGGCTTCGCGGTCGACGTCGCCCACGACGGCGCCGAAGGACTGTGCCGCGCCACCAGTGCGCCGTACGACCTGATCCTGCTCGACGTGAATCTGCCCGGCCTGAACGGATACCGCCTGGTCAGCGAGCTGCGGGCCGGCGGCCACGAGACGCCCGTCCTGATGCTGACCGCCAAGGACGGCGAGTACGACGAAGCCGAAGGACTCGACGCCGGCGCCGACGACTATTTGACCAAACCGTTCTCGTACCTGGTCCTGCTGGCCCGCATCCGCGCCCTCCTCCGCCGCGGCGCACGCACCGCCACTCCGGTCCTCCGCGTCGGCGACCTGAGCATGGACCGCGGCGCCCGCCGCGTCGTCCAAGCCGGCCGGCGCATCGACCTGACCACCAAGGAGTACGCCGTACTCGAGCAACTCGTGGTCCGGCCCGGCGACGTGGTGTCGAAGGCCGAGATCCTCGACCACGTGTGGGATCTGGCGTATGACGGCGATCCGAACATCGTCGAGGTGTACGTCAGCACCCTGCGGCGCAAGCTCGGCGCGGCGGCGATCGAGACCGTCCGCGGGGCCGGCTACCGGTTGGTGGACGATGCGTAGATTCTTCGCCAGCGTCCCGGTCCGGGCAGCTCTCGGCGCCACCCTCGTAGTCGCGATTGCGTTGGTGGTGACCGGCGTCGCCTTGCTCAATCTGTTGCGGCATGACCTTGCGGACAAGGCGAATGCAGAGGCGGCGGCCGCTGCGTACCGCGCGGCGTGGGCGCTGCAGGCCGGCGTGGATCCGAGCGAGGTCGCCAAATCCGACGTACCGGTGCAGATCGAGGACGACGCCGGCCGAGTAGTTGCCGCCAGCAAGAATGTTCACCAGGTGCCCGGTCCGCCGCCGTCGAAGGCCAACGGTCTCCGGCCCGCGCCGGCGCCACCGCCAGGCAGCAAGCCGCCGGCCGCGAAGAACGCGGAGTTCGTCGAGGACGTGCGGCCGCAGGCAGGCCCACCTCCGCCACCGCCGGAGTATCGATGGGCGGCGATGGCAACCAGTGCGGTCAACGGCAAGCCGGTCGTGGTGTACGTCGCGGCGAAGCTCGACACCGAGCGGAGTGCGATCACGACCGTGCGCTGGGGCATGATGATCGGCCTTCCGCCCCTGCTATTGCTGGTGTTCGGGATGATCTGGCTGGTCGCCCGGCGAGCCCTCAAACCGGTCGAGGCGATCCGGCAGGAGATGGCGTCGATCACCGCGAGCACCGACCTGGCCCGGCGCGTCCCGGTGCCGGCGTCGCACGACGAGATCGGCCGGTTGGCGCGGACCACGAACCAGACCCTGACCGCGCTGCAGGAGTCCGTCGGCCGGCAGCGCCGGTTCGTCGCGGACGCCTCACACGAGCTGCGGAACCCGATCGCTTCCTTGCGCACCCAACTCGAGGTCGGCGCGCAGTACCCGGCCCTCCTCGACCTCGACGGCGCGGTCAACGACACCGTCCGGCTGCAGGAGTTGGCTGCTGACCTCCTCCTGCTCGCGCGCCTCGACTCCGGCGAGTCCCCGCCCGGTGAGCCGGTTGACCTGTCCGGCCTGGTCCACGAGATGGCACCTGATGCCAGCGTCACAGGCGATGTATGGATCAGCGGATCGGAGAGTCAGCTCAGGCAGGTCGTGGACAACCTGCTCGACAACGCGCGCCGGCACGCGCGTTCCGCCATACAGGTCACGCTGACGGCGGACAACGAGAGGGCTGTGCTGGAGGTCGCCGACGACGGGTACGGCGTACCGGAGGGTGAGCGGGAGCGGATCTTCGAGCGGTTCGTCCGGCTAGACGACGCTCGGACCCGGGACGACGGCGGTGCAGGTCTCGGCCTTGCCATCGCCCGCGAGATCGCCGAACGCCACGGCGGCACTTTGACCGCGCACGACGGCGCCCTCTTCCGACTGACGCTGCCTAGGGACCGGAGCTGAAGCCCGGGTTCACGACGTGCCGGCTAGCGCCGTCGGGGTAGAGGTGGGAGTTCGTACGAGTCCAGCCAGGCGGCGAACAGGTGCCGGAGCACCTCCTCGTCAGGGCTGTAGCTGGTGGCCAGCGTGATGAAGTCGGCGGTGGTGACCGAGCCGTGCCGATGGAGTTTGGTCCAGGTACGCAGGAGCTCGAAGAACGCGTCGTCGCCGAGGTGCTTGCGCAGTACGTGCAAGGTGATCGCGCCGCGCTTGTAGAGCCGGTCGTCGAACATCAGCTCCGGGCCAGGATCCGACAGCATCAGGTCCTGCGGGAGGCCCTTGAGTCGCGAGTGGGCCTTGGCAGCCTGCTGGTCGGCGGTCAGGCCGCGCGACTCCTCCGACCACAGCCACTCGGAGTAGCAGGCGAAACCTTCGTTCAGCCAGATGTGCTGCCAGCTCGCCGGAGTCAGGCTGTTGCCGAACCATTGGTGCGCCAGCTCGTGCGCGACCAGTCGCTCCGCCCCGCGCCGCCCGTCGACATGGTTGCTGCCGAACACCGAGATGCCCTGCGCCTCGAGCGGGATCTCCAGCGGGTCGTCGGTCACCACGACGGAGTACCCGCCGAACGGGTACGGCCCGAACTGCTTGCAGAACAGCTTCATCATGTCCTGCTGCCGTCCGAAGTCGTGCCGGAACTCACGGATCAGCCGGGACGGCAGCACACCACGGATCGTGACGGGCGAGGTCGCCAGGTCCACCTCGTCGTACCGCCCGATCTGCACGGTCGCGAGGTACGTCGCCATCGGCGCGGCCTGGTCGAAGACCCACGTGGTCCGGCTCGCCTTGACCCGGCGTGAGACCAGTCGCCCGTTCGCGACGACCTGGTACGGCGAATCGGTGGTGAGCGAGATCCGGTAGTGCGCCTTGTCGCCGGGGTGGTCGTTGCACGGGAACCAGGTGGCCGCGCCGCTCGGCTGGCTCGCGACGATCACGCCCTCGGTCAGCTCTTCCCAGCCGAGATCGCCCCACGGGCTGTCCTCCGGCTTGGGGTTCCCGCCGTACTGGATGTCGACGGTGAACTCGGCGCCGTCCGGCAGGTTCGCGGTGATGTAGAGCTTGCCCGCACGCTGCGTGAAGCGCTGCGGGCGGCGGCCGTTCACCGACACCTTCGACACCCGCAGGCCGGACAGGTCGAAACTGAACCGCGTCAACGCCTGGGTGGCGAAGGCTGTGATCGTTGCCTTGCCGCTCAGTCTGTTGCTGTTGACCCGGTAGTCGAGCTCCAGGTCGTACGACTCGACCTTGTAGCCGGCGTTTCCATGGGTGGGCACATAGGGGTCAACCATCAGCCCTGCCAGGGCGCGATCGGATTCCCAGCCCAGCGCGTTCCCGCTGGTACACCTTCACCACGCATCACGAGAGACACCGGGCCGATGGTAGCTCCTGCGCCGACAGTGGCGGCGGGCAGGACGATGCCATGCGGCCCGAGGGTTGCTCCTGGTCCGAAGGTGACTGTGCTCATGGAGAGAACTCGATCATGAAAAAGGTGCGTCTGCAGCACGCAACCGCGATTCACCGTGGCGCCATCGCCCAGGGTGATCAGATCTGCCTCGGGCAACCAGTACGTTTCGCACCAGACGCCCTTGCCGATCTTGGCTCCGAGTGACCTGAGCCACAGGTTCAGAACCGGCGTACCGGCGGCGGCGTTCGCGAACCACGGTGCGGCGACCAGCTCGACGAAGCTGTCGACCACTTCGTTGCGCCAGACGAACGAGCTCCAGAGCGGATACTCGACCGCGCGGGTCCGGCCGACGATCGTCCACTTGGCGACCGTGGCGATGCCTCCCGCGGCCGCTCCCGCGGCCAGGATCACCGCGCCGGACAGCAGCAGGGTCCACAACGGACCGATCCACAGGTCGAGTGCCTGGAGCGCGAACAGCACTCCGAGCGCGATCACGACCGTGAACATCATCGGGACGAACCGGCACAGCTCGACCAGAGCCCGCGCGACCTTGAGTTTGTACGGCGGGTTGAAGGTGCGACTCTGGTCGCCCTCGACGGCTTGCCGACGGAGCTTGACCGGCGGCGATCCGAGCCACGACGTACCGGCCTTGGACTTCTTCGGGGCCGCTGACAGCACCGCGACCAAGCCGTTCTTCGGGACGCTTCGGCCGGGCGCGGTCATGCCGGAGTTGCCGAGGAAGGCGCGCTTGCCGACCTTCGCGCCGGCCACGTGCAGCCAGCCGCCGCCGAGCTCGTACGACGCGATCATCGTGTCGTCGGCCAGGAACGCGCCTTCGCCGACAGTGGTCATCTTCGGCAGCAGCAAGACGGTCGAGGCCTCGACGTCCCGGCCGATCTTGGCGCCGAGGGCGCGCAGCCACCACGGCGTCAGCAGGCTCGCGTACAGCGGGAAGAGCAGCGTGCGGGCCGAGTCGAGAAGCCGCTCGGTCGCCCAGACCTGCCACCCGATCCGGCTGCGGACCGGGTAGTGACCGGGCTTGAGACCGATGCCGAGCAGCCGTACGCCGATCAGCGTGAGCACGGCCATCGTCGCGAAGCCGACGAGCGTCATCAGCGGGATCGCGGTCAGTGCCTTGAGCAGAGCGTCCGGCAGAGTCTGGGTGCCTTTCAGCGCCTGCCCGAGTACGACGAGGGCCGCGGCGGCGGCCGCGACCGGGATCAAGGACATCACTGCGGACTGAGCGCCGTACGCCGCCACCCACCACGGAGCGCGGGCCGGCCGGTGGTCCGGCCATGGGTGTCGCGCGCGGCCGAGCCTGGCCGCGGGGGAGCCGGACCAGCGTTCGTTCTCGGGGACCTTGCCGGAGACGGCCGAGCCGGCCACGATCTCGGAGTTCCGGCCGATCTCCGCGCCGGGGAGCAGGGTGCTGCGGGAGCCGACCACGGCCTCAGCGCCGACGGTCACCGGGCCCACGTGCAGCTGGTCGCCGTCGATCCAGTAGCCGGCCAGGTCGACCTCGGGCTCGATCGAGGCGCCACGGCCCATCGTGAGCATGCCGGTCACCGGCGGCAGCGTGTGCAGGTCGACGCCGCGACCGACCTTGGCGCCGAGGGCCCGGGCGTAGTACGTGATCCAGGGAGCGCCGGCCAGGTTGGCGGCGCCGGCGGCGTCGGCGAGGTTCTCGGCGGCCCACAGCCGGACGTGGACGTTGCCGCCGCGCGGGTACGTGCCGGGTTTCAGGCCCCGCAGCAGGACGCGCGCGCCGATCACGGCGATGCTCATCCGTCCGGCCGGGCTGATCAGGATCAGCCAACCGGCCAGGATCCACCACCACGACACGGTCCGCGCCCAGGGCAGCGGCTCGATCAGCTCGGCGAGCAGGTTGTTCAGCGTGAAGAGGTATACGAGCCAGCGGACGCCGACGACCGTCTGCAGGATCAGGGTCAGCGCGGTCTGCAGGAGCTGGGTGCTCTTCGGGGTCGGCCGGATCTCGCGGATCTCGACCGGCTCAGTTGCGGCCGGTCGGAACTCGTCGAGTCGTTCGGCCAGCGCACCGAGGCGGGGGTACTCGTAGATGTCGCCGACCGTGACCTCGGGGTACCGCTCGCGGAGCGCCGAGACCAGTTGGGCCGCGGCGAGGCTGCCGCCGCCGTGCAGGAAGAAGTCGTTGTCGGGACCGGTGACCGTGGCGCCGAGGACCTTGGTCCAGCACTCGGCCAGCCAGCCCGCAGTACCGCTCAACTCGGCGGCCGGGCCGTCGCTGTCCATGCCGGGTAGCGGCCAGGGGAGCGCGTTGCGGTCGACCTTGCCGGACGTCCTGGTCGGCAGGGTGTCGACGATGGCCAGCAGCGGTACGAGCGCTGCGGGCAGGGCTTCTCGAAGTCGCTCGGTCGCCTTGGCGTTATCGAAGGCGTCCGGGTCATCTGGTACGACGTACCCGACGAGCAACTGATTGCCCGCGGCGCTGTTGCGGACCGCGGCCGCGGCGCCGGAGACTCCGGGAAGGGACTGCAGCGCGGCATCTACCTCGCCGAGCTCGATCCGTCGACCGCCGAGCTTGACCTGCTCGTCGGCACGGCCCTGGAACAGCAGCCCGAGCGGGTCGGACTTGACCAGGTCGCCGCTGCGGTACGCGCGTTCCCAGCCGAGGGAGGGCATCGGGGCGAACTTCTCGGCATCCTTGACCGGATCGAGGTACCGGGCCAGGCCGACCCCGCCGATGATCAGCTCGCCCACCTCGTCGGTGGCGACTTCGTTGCCTGCGGCATCGACCACGGCGAGATCCCAGCCGTCCAAGGGCAGGCCGATCCGGACCGGCCCTTCGCCGGTGAGCAGGGCGGCGCAGGCGACGACGGTGGCCTCGGTCGGGCCGTACGTGTTCCAGACCTCGCGGCCGTCGACGGCCAGTCGTTCGGCCAGCTCGGGCGGGCAGGCCTCGCCGCCGAAGATCAGCAGCCGGACCTGGTCGAGGGCGTCCGCCGGCCAGAGCGCGGCCAGCGTGGGAACGGTGGAGACGATAGTGATGCCTTGGGCAACCAACCACGGGCCGAGGTCCATGCCGGTCCGGACCAGCGACCGTGGCGCCGGGACCAGGCAAGCGCCGTGCCGCCAGGCCAGCCACATCTCCTCGCAGGACGCGTCGAACGCGACCGAGAGGCCGGCCAGGACCCGGTCGTCAGGCCCGATCGGCTCCTTCTGCAGGAACAGGCGGGCCTCGGCGTCGACGAACGCAGCGGCCGAGCGGTGCGTGACGGCGACACCCTTCGGTACGCCGGTCGAGCCCGAGGTGAAGATGATCCAGGCGTCGTCGGTTGTCTCCGGACCCGCGGCACCTCTCGGGGCGTCCGTCGTACTCGGGGCGTCCATCCGGGCGGAGTACGGGTAGTCGAAGGCGCCGTTGGCCGCGTCGTTGTCGACAATCGGCACCTGCTGTGGGCGGGTGACGGTCAGCTCGAGCTCATCGCCGACGGTGGCCGCGACGTTGGCCTCGCCGAACACCAGCTCGGCGCGTTCGTCCGGGTCGTCCGCGTCCACCGGCACGTACGCCGCGCCGGCCTGAAGGGTGCCGAGAATCGCGACATACAAGTCGTTGTGGCCGGACGAGATCCGGATCCCGACCCGGTCGCCGGGCCCGATCCCCGCGGCCGTCAGCCGGCCGGCGAACTTGGTCGTCTGCGCCAGCAGTTCGCGATAACTCAGACTGATGCTGCCGTCATCGAGCGCCGGCTCGTCGGCGTACCTGTTGGCCGTTTCCTCCAGCACATCCACAAGCGTCCGTGCGGCCGTCGCCAACTCCCCGCGTCGCAACGTCACGGGCGGATACTACGCCGCCCAGTTACCGGCTGGATAACCCGAAGCGAACACATGGGTCACGCCATCAACTGCTTGTTCGGGCCCATTCGCCGGCGAATGTCTTGAAGGTACGGGCCGGGCGGCCGAGTGCTTGCTCCACATCCGTGGTCGGTTGACCGCCGTAGCCGTTGGCGATCGAGGCCAGGATGTTGGTGAGAAGTTCGGCGCCGGCTCGCGGAACGCCTTGAGCCACTTGCTGTTCGATGTAGTCGGCCGGAGCCATGGCGACGTACTCGACGCGGTGGTTGGTGGCCTCGGTGATGTGGTTCGTGGCTTCGGTGAAGGTGATGGCTTCGGGGCCGGTTAGTTCGTAGGTGCGGCCTTGGTGGTCGGCGGTGGTCAGGGCAGCGGTGGCGACGTCGGCGATGTCGTCGGCGTCGATGAACGGGGTGCGGCCGTCGCCGGCAGGTAGGGCGAGTACGCCGGAGAGGACCGCGGCCCGCCACGGGCCTTCGCTGAAGTTCTGGGCGAACCAGTTGGGGTGCAGGATCGTCCACTCGGCCTGGGAGTTACGGACGGTCTGCTCGACGCCGTGGAGGGGATGGTCGGGGTTCGACGCGAGGGCAGCCGACAGCAGGACCAACCGTCGTACGCCGGTCTCGAGGGCGGCCTCGGCGAAGCGGGCCAGACGGTCGCCGGGGCGGATCGTGGGTTCCATCAGGTAGGCAGCGGTGATGCCGTCGAGGGCCGGCGCCCAGGTCGAGGGGTCGTCGAGGTCTAGTCGTACGTCGCTTCCGGTGCGGGACGCCGTACGGACGGAGTGGCTGTCGTCACCGGCTGCGTGGTCGGCGGAGCGGAGGCGGGCGGCGATGCGGCGGCCGGTGGTGCCGGTGCCGCCGAGGACGAGGTACTTGTGCATGGGATCCAGCCAACTGAAGTTGGTGCAGACGATCCATGGGAGAGCGTCGCCGATCCATTTGTGATCGTCTAGCTTGGAGGGGTGGATGTCCTCAGTGACCTGTTGCAGCGAGCGCAGGCGAACGATGCGCTGGTCCGGCAGATCATCGCCCGCGGGCCGTGGTCGGTGACGTACGCCGACGTGCCGTCGCTGTCGGTCGTCGCGACCCTCGGCGGTAGTGCGTGCCTCCGGCTGGACGACGGCGTACCGCGGGATCTGGCGGCCGGCGACATCGCGCTGATCACTGGGGTGGGCAGCTACACGATCGCGGACGATCCGGCGACGCCGGCGTACTACGTGATCCGCGGCGGGCAGAAGTACACGATCGACGGGGATCCGGTGGAGGGGCGTGAGTACCTGGCGCCGCGCACGTACGGCGACGGGCTGCCGGGCGCGACGACCATGGTGCGGGGCGCTTATGAGCTCCGCGGTGACGTCGGTCGGCGGTTGCTGGCGCTGTTGCCTCCGCTGGCGGTGGTGTCGGCTACGCCGCAGACCCGTCCGGCGCTGGACCTGCTGACGGTTGAGGTCGCGCGGGAGGAGCCGGGGCAGGACGCCGTACTGCGGAGGTTGCTGGACTTCGTCCTGGTTCTCGCACTACGCGCGTGGTGCGCTTCGCCTGAGGCGAAGCTCCCGTCGTGGTACCAGGCTCTCACCGCACCCGGAGTCGGCGACGCGCTCCGCTTCATCCACGAGGACCCGGCCCACCGCTGGTCAGTCGCCGAGCTAGCCGCCAAGGTAGGCCTGTCCCGAGCCACCTTCGCCGCCCGCTTCACCAAACTGGTCGGCCAACCGCCCCTCACCTACCTAACCGCCTGGCGCATGTCCCTAGCCGCCGACCTCCTCCGCACCACAACGGCCACCATCGCCACCGTCGCCCACCAGGTCGGCTACGAAGACCCCTTCGCCTTCAGCGTCGCCTTCAAACGAACCCACCACCAGTCCCCAACAACCTGGCGTAACCAGGAGGGCTCGGTTGGCCGGCATGGTGGGGCGTAAGGCGGACCGCCACGCATGCAGAACCCGGCCCTGACGGCTCAAAAGCGCCTTATCGGAGGGGTTCTGCATGCCTGGCGATCCGCCGCTCGCCTTATCGGCTGGAAACCACGACGCTTGGCACGTCCAAGCGGTGAGGAAGAGCGCAGGACGCGGAGGCTGGTGGTCAGGAGGGGACGTTGATGGCGTTGTCGCGCGTCATGGGGGCGGTCGCAGTGATCGGCTTGGGCATGCGGCGACGCTAAGTCCGGTCGCTCGGGACCCCTCCCGAGCTCAGTCGTCCAGTACGTCGAGATCCGCCGGGACCAGCGTGGTCGTCAGGAGCAGTACCCGGAACAGGTTGTCGTTCAGCGCGTTCCCGACCGGCTCGCCGACCTCTTCACGGGTCAGACCGGGTACGCCGTCCCGTGACATGCGAGTGCGAACGTTCGAGACCAGGTGCTCCACCCGCTTGGCGGTCCAGCCCTCGGCCGGCTGCAGCTCGGCCAACTGGTCCGCGGCCTGTCGCCAGGACAGCGGCAGCGGATGCAGGTCGTGCAGCAGGTAGCGCTGGCCCACCACGGTCAGTGCCAGCTTCTCGGCCGGCGACAGCTGCCAGATGCGAGGCGGCTGGGTGGGGTCGCGTGGACGCAGTACCGGGCGAGTGCCGCTGTCGCCCACGACGTACACCTCCAGCAGGTGCTCACGTCCACTGGAGCCCTGGACGAAGAGTGGGGTGTAACCGGACGCGAGCGGCATCGGGTCCTCACCGCCGAACAGCATCTGCTCACGCGGGAACCGCACCGGCAGCCGCCCGGTCACCGCGACCCACCACTGGCCGCCCCGGTAGCTGATCGAGCCGTGCATCCGACTGACCCGCGGATCGTCCTCACCGACGCACACATGTACCTCGGGACGGTTCCGCCCGAACAGAATCGTCCGGTGCGGTCCCGGGTCGACAGTGAGCCCACCACCGACGCTCAGCACGAACATCGTGCCCGGCTGCGCGTCAGGTACGCCGCGTGCCAGGCTGGTCTGGTCCTGCGGGAGACTCCGGATCGGTTCCATCTCAGGCCTTCGGAAGCTTCAGGACGGCAGCCTGGGCCAGCTTTGTCGCCAGTCCGCACAGTGAGGCGGGCTTGGCCGAACCACCGACAGACATTGTCACCAACTCGACCGCATCCTGCCCGTTCGGGTCGACGTACGTCCGGTAGACGATCACCACCGCGCAGGTCTTCGGACCGTCGTTCTCGTTCGACAGGAACGCAGACCGCCCGCCCACGGTGATCGGCTGCCCGTCTGACGAGTCCAGCGGCTGGTTCCGGTCGAAGTACAGGTCCACCGACAGGTCACTCGTCGTACCGTCCCAACCGCACGACCAGTTCCCGAACGACGTGTCCGGATGCGGCCCGACACCAGGGATCACGGCGAGCGCCTTCTTGTCCAGCAGCGTGCAGGCGTCGACCTGCGCCAGCGACGTGGCTGGCAAGGGCGCCGTACGCCGCGGAATCGGACCGGCCTGCAGAACGCCGATCGCCTTCTGGGTAACGGCTTCCGCCATCGCGCAGACGTCCATCCCGGACCCGTCGGTGTGCTTGGCCTCCACCTGGATCTGCGTGCGGTCGGACAGCACCAGCACCCGTTCGCAGTCGTCACCGCCGGACTTCTCGCGCGTCACCGTCCGCAGGTTGCCGGTGAACTTTTGCACCGCACCTCTCGGCGAATCGGTGTAGGGCAGATTCAGCTCCGCCCGTACGTCGACCTCCTGGTCGCCGGTGCCGGTCACCACCACGTCGCACCGGTCGAAGTTGCCGTACGCCGGCTCCAGCGTGGTCTGCCCGAACCGGCTCAGCGACTTCTCGTCGATCAACGCGCACGGATCAACCGTCAACGGATCCCCGACCGGCCCGGCCGCCGGCGCCGTGGCGGACCCACTTGTCGGCGTCGGCACGGTGCTTGTCGGCGTCGGCACGGTGCTTGTTGGCGCCGTGGATGGGGCCGACGGCCCGGATGATCCCGACGGTTCGGACGATCCCGACACAGCGCGCCCGATCAGCACGCTCAGTACGACGGCAACCACGACTCCGCCGGCTGCGGCCGGGATCACCCACCGTTTGCGCCGAGGAGGGCTCAAAGGCGCCGCTCCACCGAGCTCCTCCACGACCTCAGCAACAGACGGCCGGTCTTGTGGGTCGATGGCGAGCATCCGGGTGATCAGCGGCGTCAGCTCACCGCCTCGGCGCAGCGGCTCGAGTTCTCCCCGTGCTGCACGCCGCAGTACCGCCAGCGGGTTCGGATCGCTGCCGAACGGCGAATGGCCTTCCAGCGCCGCGTAGAGCACGGCGCCCAGCGAGAACACGTCGGACGCGGTCGTCGGTTCGTTGCCGTTGGCCACTTCCGGCGCGAGGTTGGCCGGCGTACCGACGGTCGAGCTGTCGGTCAGCGTCGCCTCCGCCCACATTCGCCGGGAGATCCCGAAGTCCGCGAGCTTCGCCGTACCGTCCGGAGTGACGAGGATGTTGGCCGGCTTGAGGTCCCGGTGGATGATGCCGGCCGCGTGCACAGCCTGCAGTGCGGACGCGATCTGTACGCCGATCCGCGCGACCTGATCGGCTGGCAGCGGACCCAGTTCGTCCAGGCTGCGCGACGGCAGGTACTCCAGGACCAGCCAGTGCTCGTCGCCGTCGGACACCACGTCGAAAATCGTCACCACATGCGGATCGTGCAGCCGGGCGCCGGTCCGGGCCTCGCGACGCAGCCGTCGGCCGTCTGGGTCGTCCACACCAGGGTGCGCGCGCTTCAGTGCGACCGTGCGGTCGAGCTCCTGATCGTGGGCACGCCAGACCGAACCCATGCCGCCCGACCCGAGCGGTTCCCCCAGTAGATAACGGCCCCCGATCAGCCGGCCCGTCACTGCACTAGGTCCGCCGATACCGCGAAGGTGTCGCACGCCTTGTTGGCGCCGACGTTGAAGCCGTTCTGGATCCAGAAGCCCTGGCTGGTCGCCAGACCGTGAGTCCGCTCGTTCGCCGGCGTGTCCGACGATTCACCGAAGCTGTTGCTGGACTGCTCCTTGAACTCGTCCAGCCGGTTGGTCAGCGGGTACGACTTCTCCACTGCCTTGCTGAACACGCCGCCGAAGCAGGAGGCCTGCAACTCGTTCCGGCGAGAGCTTTCCAGTTGCTGGTCCGGGTGGTCCTGCAGGTACACCGCACGGGCGTAGAACAGGCCGCTGATCCCTTGGACATGGTGGCCGTACTCGTGCGCGATCGTCATCAGGTACGCCAGGTCCTCCTGTGGACCGAACGCCTTGTTCATCTGCTTCACGTCGACGTACATCACCTGGTTGCCGTAGCAGTAGAACGCCAGCACCCGGCCGGACAGCGGCTGGAAGTTGCCGCACGCTGTCTGGACCGGCTGGTCGAACACGACTAGACCCGGGTCAGGCTTGTCCTGCCCGAGCTCGTGGAAGATCGGTCGCCACGCGTCGTTCAGGCACTTGAACAGCTTCTGGTAGTAGACCTTCTGCGAGGCCAGGCTGCCGCTGCCGAGGTTGGCCGCAGGGCAGTTCTGCTCCGCGAGCGGACCGGTGCGGTAGATGTCGGCGTTCAGCAGGTAGTCCTCGGCGGACCCCTTCTGCGGGTTCGTGGTCGCGGTCGGCACGATCGACGGACCGGTCACGCCGGGGTCCGCAGTGTCGTCGGTGCTGCTCTTGCCGAGGATCGCGGCCATCACCGCGACAGACACGCCGATGAAGATCAGCATGACGAAACCGAACAGGATCAGCCGGACCGGACCGCCACGTTTACGCGGCGGCTGGAACCCGTTGAACTGACCTGGCGGGCCGTAGTACGGCTGGCCCCACTGACCTGGGTACTGCTGCTGCGGCGGGCCCTGCGGGAACTGGCCCTGAGGAAACTGACCGTGCGGGAACTGGCCCTGCTGCGGCGGCCACGGTGCGGGCTGCGGCGGTGGCAAGATGCCGGGCGGCGGGCCGGGTGGCCGGCCCTGCGGCGGGCCGCCGTACCCGTACGGGCTGCTCACTACTCTGGCCTCCAGGCTGGTCGGTCGAGTTCGCTGCACGAACCGGCACGAGACTACTCTCGACCCATGTCACCGAAGCGCCGCCTCCTCCCGGCTGCCCTGCTGATGTCCCTGACCGCACCGGTCGCCTGCCTGTTCGTTGCCCTCAGCCCGGTGTCCGCGCAGGCAGCCGGTCGAGCCGACGACCAGATCACGGCGTACTCCGCGGATGCGACCCTCACCAAGGACGGTGAGCTGCAGGTCAAGGAGTCGGTCGACCTGACGGCCGGCGGTACGACGTTCAGCCGCACGCTGACCACCCGGGTCCGGTCTGACTCCGACCGCGACCGCACATACGAGCTGAAGAACGTCTCGGCGACGGTGAACGGCCAGCCCGCCCAGGGCTTCGAGAACGCCAGCACTGACGACGGGCGCAAGCTGACGCTGAACGTGTCCGGTCAGTCGAAGATCGTCTACAGCTACACCGTGGACAACGTGGTCGCCGACTCGACCGAGGGCCGCGAAGTCAGCTGGCCGATCGTACAGGGCTTCGGTGTGTCGGTCCCGAAGGCCAATCTGAACATCAGCGTCCCGTTCGCGACCTGGGTGACCTGCTTCGCCGGCCGCATCGGCTCGAGCATGCCGTGTACGTCGTCCCAGCTGGCCGAGTCGGCCGCGCTGCAGATCGAGCAGAACGGCGTACCGGCCGGTGGTCGGCTGACCTTCCTGACCGGGCTGAGCGACCAGGCGACGGTGCAGGCGAACGCGCAGTACTCGACTCGCTGGTCGCTCGGCCGCGCGTTCACCGTGGACTCGACCACGATCGGCCTGGCGGTGATCGTGTTCGGCATCGGACTGCTCGGTGCGGTCGGTCTGTGGTTCTTCCGCGGTCGGGACGCCGGGAAGGTCGGAGATGGGGCGCCGGAACGTCCGGTGCTGGACGGCGCCGACGGACCGCAGTTCGCGGCGCCGGACGGCATCCGGCCTGGACAGGTCGGCACGGTGGTGGACGAGACGGCTGACGTCGTCGACATCACTGCCACGCTGCTGGACCTTGCCGTGCGCAACTACCTGACGATTGTCGAGCAGCCGCGCGAGTCGCACTTCGGCCGGCTGGACTGGGAGCTGCAGCGACTGCACCAGGGCGGTCCGGAGCTGCTGCCGTACGAGAAGGCCTTGCTGGATGCGGTATTCGCGGACGGCGACTCGGTACTAGTGTCCGCGCTGGGCCCGTCGCTGCGGCCGCGACTCAACTTGGTCCGTGAGCAGCTGTACGCCGACGTGGTCACGCAGGGCTGGTTCAACAGCCGTCCGGACGCGGTCCGGAACCGGTGGATCACCGCGGGCCTCGTGCTGCTCGGTGCAGGCGTCGTACTCACCATCGTGCTTGCGATCGTCAGCAAGTTCGCCCTGGTCGGATTCGCGGTCATGGCGGCCGGACTGGTGCTCGCACTCGTCGGCCAGGTCGCACCGGCCCGCACTGCGCGCGGTGCCGCCGTACTGGGCCGCGTGGCCGGTCTGCAGCACTACCTGGCCAACGAGTCGTCGTCCAACCTGCCGCAGAGCCACCGGCTCGAGTTCGCGTCCCGCTGCCTGCCGTACGCCGCTGTGCTCGGACTGACCGAGAAGTGGGCGCTGGAGATCGCGGCGACCGATGACGACGACGACCCCGACGCCGGCATCGGCTGGTACTCCGGTCCGGAGAACTGGCACCTGTCGGACATCGGGGAGTCGCTCAGCAACTTCGTCACCACGTTCGGCGGCTCACTGACCACCGCCCGCCGGCTCTTCGGCTGACGGGCGGCGGCCTGCGGGCTAGTTGACCCGTACGTCGGCTGCGGTGAAGGTGTTGCAGGAGTCCGGCTTCTTGTTGTTGAAGCCGGTGAGCGACCACTGGTAGTTGCTCACCCGGTTGCCGTGGTCGTGCACGCGCGGCCGGGCGTAGTCGTCACCGGAGTGGGTGATCAGGAAGTTCCAGTTGGTCAGTAGCGGGCCGCGCATCGGGATGTACGTCGCGTTCGCACCGAGGTAGACGGCGCCCAGGCAGGTCGCCTGCAGTTCGCGCCGACGGCTCTCGGTGAGCTTCTGGTTCGGGGTCATCTTCGCCTGCCGGGACACCGACGACGCGAGGATGCCGCTCAGCTTCTGCACGTGGTGCCCGTACTCGTGGGCGAACGTGTTCAGCATGATCGCGCGGGCGTAGACCGGGTTGGTCGTGTAGTACCGGTTGTCCACGCTGAACGGCAGGTAGATGGTCTCGTTCGCAGCGCAGTACGCCGCACGCACGCTGCGCTGGATGCCACACGGTGAAGGCGTCTTGCCGACGTACACAACCGCCTTGGGGTTGCGGAACGGCAGGTTGACCTTCTTCATCGCCAGCCACCAGGTGCGGTTCAGGCAGGGCAGCAGGCGGTTGTAGTACTGCTGTGCCGCGGCGACCGTGACCGGTGCAAACGGCGGCTCCACGCACTTCGACGCGGCGACCGGGCCGACCCGGTAGAGCGCACTGTTCTTGACGACCTCGTCGACCGTCGGTCCGCGCGGCGTACTCGGGCTCGGCGACGTGGACGGGCTCTCGGACTGCGACGGGGACTCCGAAGCGGGCGCCGACGACGGGGTGTTCTTGGCTTCAGCGTCGTCGCCGCCGAGGCCGCGGACGAGCAGGGTGACACCGGAACCGACCACGAGTACGGCGAGGACGACCAGGCCGATCAGGAGACCGCGGGAGACCTTCTTCTTACGGCGACGCCGGCCGCCGGGTGGTTGCGGGATCGGGATCGGCGGGTACTGCCAGGTCGGCGCCTGCTGGACAGGCTGACCCATCGGGCCGGTCTGGCCCGGCCCGCCTTGCCGGGCGGCGTGGCGGGGGCCGGACTGCTGCTGTTGCTGAGACGGGAGCGCGTTGCTCCAGGGAGAGGACTGCTGCTGCTCCTGCCCGGCGGGGCCCCAGAGATAAGAGCCCTCGGAGCGCGGACCATTCTGGTCCCGCTGGTCATGCTGCTCACCCTGCGAAGGCCCAGCCAGCCAAGCACTCGACTCAGACTGCCCAGTAGCCGACCACCCGCTACCACCCTGCCCGGACCCGGCCTGGTTGGCCTCGCCGCCGGACTCAGCCCCATCAGTCCGCAACGTCCACGACTGCGAAGCCCAAGACGACCCCGCCGAACCATCACCCTGCGCCGGCCCGGACTGCGAAGCACCGGACTGCGAAGCACCGGACGGTCCCGGACCGCCTTGCGGCGGGCCGCCCTGCGCTGGACCGGACTGCGCTGGACCGGACTGCGCTGGGCCGGACTGCGACGGGCTCGGCCGGGACTGGCTGGGCTGTGCGGGTCCGGGCTGTGTGGGACCGGATTGGGACGGGCCGGGTTGGTTGGACCAGGACGGGCTGGTCTGCCATGGGCTCGGCTGGTTCGGACCGGGCTGGTTGGGACCCGGCTGATTTGAACCCGGCTGGTTCGGGCCGGTCGGCTGCGGACCGCGCTGCTGAGGGCCGGGCTGGTTGGAGCCCGACTGGTACTGGCCAGGTTGGCTAGGGCCGGCCGGATAGGAGCCTGGCTGGTTGGGACCCGGTTGGTTCGGGCCCGCCTGGTTGGCACCTGCCTGGTTCGGGCCCGGCTGGTTGGGGCCTGCTTGGTTCCGGCCTGGCGCGTTCGGGCCCGGTTGGTTGGGACCTGGGCGGTTGGGGCCGGGCTGCTGGGGACCGCGCTGCTGAGGGCCAGTCTGGTTGGGACCGGACTGTCCTCGGCCGGGGTGGTTCGGGCCGGGCTGGTTTGGGTTTTGGGTGGAGACGGGCTGGTCGGGGTGTTCTCGGCGGTTGGGGTTCCAGCCGCCGGCGAACCAGTTGTTGGCCGGCGGCTCGGCCTGGCTCGGGTTCTGGAACTCGCGCTTGGCCTCGGTGTCACCGTCCCACCACGAACCCCCCTGGCCCTGTCCCGGACCGCCCTGCCCATCCCCGGGACCATGCTGGCCCTGCCCAGCACCACGCTGTCCTTCACCAGCACCACGCCGGCCCTGCTGCGCGCCGGGACCACGCTGATCTGCGCCGGGACCACTCTGCGCCGGACCACCTTGCTGTGAGCCGGGACCAGCCTGCGCTGCGCCGGGGCCGTGCTGACCTTCGCCGGGACCGCCCTGCTGTGCGCTGGGGCCGCGCTGGTCTGCGCCGGGGGCGGGTTGGCCTTCCCCGGAGCCGCGCTGGTCCTGGCCGGGACCGGGCTCCTGTGGGCGGGCCGGCTGATCGTCAGCCGGGTCGCTCCCCGGGGGCTGGTACCAGTTGTCCGACATCGATGCTCCTCACGACCTTGCTGGCTGACGCTCGCTGGGTGGGTGCCGAAGGCCGCCTCCCCCGGACATACTTTGCGCGATCCGGACCCACCAGGCTAGCTATCCCGGCCAGTCGTCTCGAAGTACACCCTCTGGTTCCTACTGCGTGTTCGCGGCCGATGCGGTCCAGGTGTTGCATGCGTTCGGGTTGCGGCCGTTCCATCCGCGGAGGGCCCAGTAGTTGTGGATGGCCGGTGCGCCGTGGTCGTGCGCCGGGTCGATCGTGTTCGCGATCAGCCACCGCCACTGGACCAGCGACTGCCCCGTGACCGGGTAGCTGCGCCGGTTCGCGCCGATGAAGATGTCCGAGAAGCAGGACGCCTGTAGCTCCAGCCGCCTGCTGTCCTGGAGTTCCTGGGCGTACGTCGCCCGCTCGTAACGGATCCGGCTGTACGCCGCCAGCATGCCGGTCATGCTCTGCACATGGTGCCCGTACTCGTGGGCGAACTGGTGCAGCATCCACATCCGCGCCCACACCTTGCTGTAGGACTGCGAGTACTTGTTGTAGTTCCCGACGTCCTGGGTGAGGTTCATGTAGATCGTGTCGTTGGTGCCGCAGTAGAACGGCGGACCGGTGTCACTGTGCGAACCGCACGGTGACTCGACCGTGCCGCTGAACGTCAGCACCGACGGCGACCGGTTCTTGCTGCCGGCCTTGGCGATCAGCGGCGACCACGCCTTGTTGAGGCAGCCGAGCAGGTTCTTGTAGTTGGCCCGCGCGCCGGCTGCCGTGCTCTGGCGTGACTTGGACTCCTTGCAGTTCACCGACTTCATCGCGCCGGCCTTGTACAGCTTGTTGCGCGCGACCAGGTCGGAGTCGGTGGGGCCGGGGTTCGTCTTCGGCGTACTGGTGGTCGTCTGCCTGGACGTGGTCGGCCGTGGCGCCTGCGTGGTCGGCCGGACGGTCGGCCTCGTCGTCGGCTGGATGGTGGTGCTCGGCTGGCCGGACGGCTCGGTCGAGGGCTCAGGTGTCGGGCTGTACGACGACGTGGTGGTCGGCTCGGCGTACGACGGGTCGCCGTTGTGCTTCAGTACGTGCGAGGCGATCTGCAGCCCGACCACTCCGACGATCACGACGCCGAGGATCACGAACAGCGCGATCAGTCCGCCGCGACTCTTCTTCGGCGGTCGCGGCCCACCAGGAGGAGCGCCCCAGCCGAACTGCGGCTGACCGGGCCCGAAACCCTGCCCGTGAAACGGCTGCCCAGGCGGCCCCTGGTACGGCGGTCCCTGCGGCGGACCCTGGTACGGCGGTCCTTGAGGCGGACCCTGGTACGGCGGCGGTCCCTGAGGTGGTCCTTGCCACGGCGCAGGCGGTTGCTGCGGTGGGTACTGCTGTCCGGGCGGTGGACCCCATTGGTTGCCTGACACAGTCGAGACGCTACCGGAGCCCAGGCTCAACTTACCCGGGCGGGTGAGACGGCCCAGGTGTTGCAGCTGGCCGGGTTACGGCTGGCGAAACCCGCCCGGCTCCAGGCGCCGTGGTTGGTCGTGCTGCCGTGGTCGCGCGGGTACGGCGGACGGTCGCCGCTGTTGTTCACGTCGTACAGCCACATCTGGTACGCGTACCCGTTGATCCCGTAGCTGCCGCGGTTCGAGCCCAGGAACACATTGCCCAGACAGGACGCCTGCAGTTCGAGCCGCCTGCTCAGTTGCAGCTGTCCTGCGGTGTCCGCGTCGTACCGCAGCTCCGTGTACGCCTGGCCGAGACCCGTCATCCACTGGACCCCGTGCGCGTACTCGTGCGCCATCGTGAAGCTGGTGATCATCCGGCCGAACGTCGGGTTCTGCTTGTAGAACGCGATCAGCGAGGGCGTCTCCAGATAAACAGTGTGAGTCGTCGGGCAGTAGAACGAACGACCAGGTCCACTGCCGCACGGCGTGTTCACCGTGCCGCCCCAAACGACCAGACCGGGTGAACGGAACCGGCTACCGGCTGCTGCGACCTGTCGTGGCCACGCCCGGTCGAGGCAGGCCTTGATCGACTTGGCGTACGCCAGCGCCTGCGCGCCGTTGCCCGGACCGGTCTTCGCCTGCTTGCAGTTCACCGTCCGCATCGCACCGGTCTTGTAGAGCCGATGCGTCGCGTTGTACGTCGCCGGGTTGACGGCCACCGGCTTCTTCGGCGCAGTGGTGGTCGTGGGTGCTCTGGTCGGCCGCGGCGCAGTCGTCTTCGCAGGGACAGTCGGCTCAGTAGTGGCAGACGTAGTGGTCGCCGGCGCGGCAACGGTCGGCTCGGCGCCATTGCCCTGCGTGAGCTTGACGACCAGGAACACGCCCCCGGCCGCGACCACCGCTACAAGTGCGACAACCAGCAGCGCTACGCCGCCGGACTTCTTCCGTGGCGGCTGCGGCCGCTGGGGCGGGAGCGGACCCCACCCGTACTGCTGACCGGGCGGTGGCGGCGGGGCGTAGTACTGCCGGGGCGGGGGAGGAGCCTGATAGCCCTGCTGGGGCGGCGGGCCGAATTGCCCGGGTGGTGGTCCCCATTGGTTGCCTGACACCCCGCAGACGCTATCGTGCCCGGTGTCAACCTGACCCTCTTTCTACGGTGTGATTGGGCGATGCGTCTACGTCTCCTCGGGCTCTCCCTGTGTGCCCTCGGCCTGCTCGGCCTGTCCGCTGTCCCAGCGGCGGCCGCCGGCAGCTCCGGAACCAGCGCTGCCGCCGACCCGGTGGTGACCAACTACGACAGCCAGGTCCGGGTCGAACGTGACGGCCTGCTCCGGGTCGCGGAGACCTGGAAGCTCAGCAACGTGAACGGGACCTTCACCCGGTTCATCGTCACCCGGGACCACCTGCCCGACGACATCGACCACGTCCAGGAGATCGGCGACCTGCAGGTCAAGGCCGGCGGCCAGGACAAGAAGACCGAGGTGAAGACCGACGGCGACGTCACGTCGATCGCGGTCTCGGACATCAGCAGCGGTACGGCGGAGCTCGACTTCTCGTACACGGTCAAGGGCGCGGTGGCCAAGGTCCTGGACGGGACCGAGGTGCGGTTCGCGCCGCTGACCGGGATCAACCTCCCGATCCAGCAGGCGAACGTGGTCTACAGCGTCCCTGAGGTTTCGCACGTGTCCTGCTTCGCGGGACCGATCGACAGCAACATCCCGTGCACGCTGGCGCAGATCGGCGAGACGTCCGGACCGACCTTCCAGCAGGCCAACCTGCCGCCGGGCAACACGGTCCGGATGGCGGTCGGCTTCCCGACCGGCCAGATCGCGGCCAACTCGATCGTCGAGTACCGCCACACCTTCAAGCGCGCTTTCTCCACCGACGCGGCGCAGCTGATCACCGCACTGGCTGTGCTGCTGCTCGGTGCGATCGCGCTGTTCGCGCTGTACCGCCTGCGCGGCCGTGACCAGGTCGACCCGCGACGCGTCGTACCGGCGTCGCTGTTCAGCCTCGGCCAGGACACGCGGATCGACTTCACCCCGCCGTCCGACCTGCGGCCCGGCGAGGTGGGCACGCTGATCGACGAGCGGATCGACCCGGTCGACGTGACCGCGACGATCATCGACCTGGCCGTCCGCGGTCACCTGACGATCATCGAGCAGGAGCACAGCACGGAGTACTCGCGTCCGGACTGGGAGCTGCGCCGGGTCGCCAACGCCCCGTCGGAAGAGCTGCAGCGCTACGAGAACGTCCTGATCCGGGCGATCTTCGGCGACGCCGACTCGGTGCTCGTCTCCGAGCTCGGCCGTCAGGTCCGGGCGAACCTCGAGCAGGTCCAGGACGCCCTGTACGACGGTGTGGTCAAGCGCGGCTGGTTCAGCGAGCGCCCGGACCGGACTCGGTCGCTGTGGGCAACGATCGGCATCGCCACCACCGTGGTCGGTGTGATCGCGACCGTCCTGCTGGCACTGCTGTCGACCTGGGGTCTGCTGGGTATCGCCATCACGCTGGTCGGTGTCGGCCTGCTCATCGTCGGTCGCTACATGCCGGCCAAGGCTCCGGCCGCGGGCCGCGTCCTCGGTCAGGTCGCCGCGATCCGCGGTGAGCTGCTGGAGATGGACGTCAGCGAGCTGCCGACCGACCAGCACGCCGAGCTCTGCTCGCGCGCACTGCCGTACGCCGTTGTGCTGGGCGGCTCAGAGCGCTGGATCGACGCATTGGTCGCCACTGACTCCACGCCGGACGAAGAGGACGAGGGCTTCACCTGGTACCGCGGTCCGCGCGGCTGGCACCTGCAGTACCTGCCGGACTCGCTCCGCAACCTCACCACCAACCTGACGGGTGCGCTGTTCGCCCGCTAGACGCTGTTCCCACACAGAACAGAGCCCGCCACGCCGCCCCGGCGTGGCGGGCTCTGTCGTCCAAGGATTCCTACCAGTTGTGCTGCGGGGCCGGAGACGGCGGAAGCGGTACGCCGGCCGGGTGGATGACGTAGACCAGTCCACCCGAGTGCGGCACCCAGGCGTTCTCGAACGCGGTCCGGTCGTACGTCGTCCGCACCTGGTCGTTGCTGGCGATCAGATGTGACGCCGGGTCGTTGACGATCACGTTGCCGGCCTCGTCGAACCCGACGATCACCATCAGGTGCCCGTTGGTCCCGTAGCCCGCACCCGGCAGGTCGCCCTTCTTGAACGACAGCGAGGCGACCAGTGGGATCCCAGCCTTGATGAACTGCTCCGCCTCGGTCAATGACCGCAGCCGCGTGATGAACGCATCCACACCACGACTTCCGGCGTACGCCGTGTTGAACGGCCAGTTGCCCGCCCCGTCGTAGGAGTAGTCGAAGACCGAACGGGCCGAGTGATCCACCTGTGGATCTGTGTACGACGGGTCGACCCAGGCCGTCTCGTCCGCCGTCGGACCGGCGCCCCAGTAGTCGAGCACCATCGAGGTCGACGTCGCCGAGCACCAGGCCTCGCCGCCACCGTCCCACTGCGGGTACTGGCCGATGTGCGTCTCCTGCGAGTACGTCGGTACGTCGAGGACCATCCCCTCCGCACCACCAAGGGGGCTCACGGCAACTGTTTTGTCGGACGGCAGCCGGGAGGCCATCGCACCGACGGACCGGACCACCGGCGACTGCGTCGTACCACTCAGCCGGTACAGCGTGACCTTGAGCTGCCAGCGGTCCAGCCACTGACCGGACGCGGCCTGGAAGGTGTCGACGGCAACGGATCCGTTCGCGTCGCCCTGGCTGGGCACGGAGGTCCGGTGGATGTCGCCGGCCGCGGTGTCGTCGCCGCCGGACCAGCGGCCGAGCACGTACCACTTGGTGGCGGTGCCGAGGTTCGTCGTACCTGCCATCGAGACTTCGACCCAGGTCCCGGGCGGGGTGGTCGCGTCCCAGGACGCGACCAGTTCGGTCAGCCCGAAGCCGGTGCTGACGTGTGGCGAGATCCAGCTGGTCTGGTCGTAGCTCTTGGCGGTGCCGTCGCCGAACGGATCGACGTACGACGTGGTGCCGGTCGACGTACCGAAGGTGAGGGCGCCGTCGGCGACGGTGGTGCCGGCCTGCTCGCCGGCGAGGAAGTCGTCGGTCGACGTCCAGGTGCGGTAGGCGATCTCCCGAGCGGGCGCGACCTTGACGGCCTCGCTCGGCAGGACGCCGGCGCTGAGCACAACCGCGCCGACGACGAGGGCGGTGACAGAACGGGCGGTGGTCATAACTCGACGGTAGTCCCGGTGGCAGTCGCTGTCACTGTGAACGCGTGCCGCGGTAAAAACTTACGAGCGTTTGTCCCATTCGTCTTTGAGCAGGGCGAAGACGAGCTCGTCGGTCCACTCGCCCTTGAGGTACTCGTTCCGGACGAAATGCGCTTCCTGGCGCAGGCCGAGGCGCTTCAGCAGGTTCGCCGAGCCGTCGTTGCGGGCGTCCAGCCGGGCGATGATCCGGTGCATGCCGAGCTGCTCGAACCCGAGCCGCAGCAGCTCGACCGCTGCCTCGGTGGCGAACCCGCGGCCGGTGAACTCCGGGTGGAACACGTACCCGAGCTCGCCGGTCCGGTGCTCGACGCTGTTCATGAACAGCGTGACCTCACCGACGTGCTGACCGGTCTCCCGTTGGATGACAGCGAGGCTGAGCGCTTGTCCGTCACGGTCCATCGGGATATCGGCCAGCCGGCCGACGAGTGCTTCCTTGACCTGCTCCGGCGTGCGCGCGTCGTACAGCAGGTAACGGGCGACGTCCGGGTTCGACTGCAGTTTCAGCAGGTCGTCGTAGTCGGTGTCGACGTAGCGGCGCAGTGTCAGGCGGTCGGTCTCGATCGGCAGTGAAGAGCTCACCGATCGAGACTAAGTGACCGCCGCAACAGATTTAGCCGTTCGCCAGTGCCGTCAGTCGCGACATGTCGCCGTTGAACCGGTTCGAGTCGACCGGCGACGAGGTGTACTGCCAGATGGTGTGGAACGGCCAGCCGCCGGGCAGCGTCCCCGGCGAGGAGGCGTACTTCGCCACCCACAGCGGGTTGGTGGAGTTGAACGCGGTGCTGTTACCGGTGCAGGTGCTCCACCAGTCCAGGTTGGTGTAGATCGGCACATCCCGGCCGGTCCGCGCCTTGTAGGTGTTGGCGAAGTCGCGGATCCAGGCGACCATCGACGCCGCGCTCAGCCCATAACAGGTCGCGCCGTACGGGTTGTACTCGATGTCGAGTGCGCCCGGCAGCGTCTTGCCGTCCTTGGACCAACCGCCGCCGTGGGCCAGGAAGTAGGTGGCCTGGTTGGCGCCGCTGGAGTCGTTCGGGGTGGCGAAGTGGTACGAGCCGCGGATCATCCCGACGTTGTAGGACCCGTTGTACTGCTGGGCGAAGTACGGGTTTGTGTAGTAGTTGCCTTCGGTCGCCTTCACGTAGGCGAACTTCTTGCCGGCACTCCAGTACGACGCCCAGTTGACGTTGCCCTGGTGACTCGACACGTCGATGCCTTCGACGGTGGCGTCCGGCGCCATCACGGCCGGCGCTGCTTTGGTCGTGGTGTTCTGCGTCCAGCCCATGTACGCGTCGCCGGCCTTGTCGATGCCGTGCTGACGGGCCTGCGGGGTGGGTTGGTGGGAGGCGGTGCTGCTCGGTGTGCCTTCCGGGCTGACGGGGCTTGCTTGGGCGGGGCCGATCGAGGCCAGGAACAGGCCAAGAGTCACGGCGGCACCCGTGAAAAGGGCGGACTTCACGGTTTCCTCCAGAGCGATGAGGGGCGGACAGAGCGCTCGGACAACAGTCTTCCCCCAATCCGGCAAGAAGCAACCCCTAACTCGGTGAGTTCGGTGGTTATTTACTAGAGGTCACCTCCCGCTACCCTTGATCGGTGACACTTCGCTTGTACGACACCGCGACGGCAGCAGTGAGGGATTTCGAGCCGGTCCATCCGGGCCAGGTCGGGATCTACCACTGTGGGCTGACGGTGCAGGGTGCCCCGCACGTCGGGCACATCTACAAGGAAGTGGTCTTCGACGTACTGCGGCGCTGGCTCGAGCGCTCCGGCTACCAGGTCACCGTGATCGCGAACGTGACCGACATCGAGGACAAGATCCTGGCCAAGTCGGCCGAACGCGGCATCCCGTGGTGGGCGCACGCCTACGAGTTCGAGCGCGAGCTGCACTGGGCCTACGACGTGCTCGGCTGCCGCCCGCCGACGTACGAACCGCGGGCCACCGGGCACATCCCGGAGATGCTCGAGATGATCGAGCAGCTGATCGACCGCGGCTATGCGTACGTCGCCCCGGACGGGTCCGGCGACGTCTACTTCGACGTCCGGTCCTGGCCGGAGTACGGCGCCTTGTCGCACCAGCGGATCGACGACATGGAAGCCGCCGAGGACGCGGACCCGCGCGGCAAGCGGGACCCGCGCGACTTCGCGCTCTGGAAGGGCTGGACCGACGCCACGCCGCGGACCGCCTCCTGGCCGGCGCCGTGGGGTCGCGGCCGCCCGGGCTGGCACATCGAGTGCTCGGCGATGGCGGGCAAGTACCTCGGCGAGGAGTTCGACATCCACGGCGGCGGGCTCGACCTGCGCTTCCCGCACCACGAGAACGAGTTGGCCCAGTCGACCGCGGTCGGGCAGAAGTTCGCCCGGTTCTGGATGCACAACGCGCTCGTCACCACGGCCGGCGAGAAGATGTCGAAGTCGATGGGCAACAGCGCCGTCGTGCGCAACGTGGTCGCGCGGGTCCGCCCGATCGAGCTGCGCTATTACCTGGTCCAGTCGCACTACCGGTCGGTGGTGGAGTTCTCCTTCGAGGCACTCGACGAGGCCGCGAAGAGCTTCCAGCGGATCGACGGGTTCGTCACCCGGGCCGTCGAGGTGACCGGTGGCGTCGAGCCGTCGGACGAGTTGCCGGCGGACTTCGTCGCCGCGATGGACGATGACTTGGGTACGCCGGCCGCGGTCGCCGTACTGCACAACACCGTGCGCGACGGGAACAAGCTGGTCGCCGACGGGGACTCGGCCGCGCTGCGGGACGCGCTCTCTTCGGTGCGCGGCATGCTCGCAGTACTCGGGCTGGATCCGCTGGCCGAGCCGTGGGCCTCGCGGGCCGCGGGTGGCGACGAGCTGACTGAGGTCGTCGACGGGCTGGTGAAGGCGCTGCTGGAGCAGCGGCAGGCCGCACGTGCTCGCAAGGACTATGCCGCGGCGGACGCTGTCCGCGACCGGCTGAAGGCGCTCGGCGTCGTCGTCGAGGACACTCCGCAGGGGCCGCGTTGGTCGCTCGCGGAGTCCACTACAACTGAGGGAAACTGACGTGCCAGGCAGTAGCCAGCGTAAGGGCGCCATCCGGAAGAAGCCGAAGGGGAATCCGACGGCCGGCTCCGGTGGCCGGGTTCGCCGCGGTCTCGAGGGCCGCGGCCCGACGCCGAAGGCGGAGGACCGGGTCAAGCACCCCGCGCACAAGCGGGCCAAGGCGGCCGAACGCTCCAAGGAACGCGAGCGCAGCCGGCGTCCGGTCCGCAAGGACGCCGAGGCGTCGGTCGAGTGGGTGTACGGGCGGAACCCGGTGGTCGAGGCGCTCCGGGCCGGCGTACCGGCCGCGGCCCTACATGTTGCCGAAGGCACCGAACGGGACGCCCGGCTGCGTGAGGCGCTGCTGCTCGCGGTCGAGACCGGTGTCTCCGTGCTCGAGGTGCCGCGGACGGAGCTCGACCGGGTCACCGCGGGCGGTTCGCACCAGGGCGTCGCGTTGCAGATCCCGCCGTACGAGTACGCACACCCGGACGACCTGCTGACCCGCGCGTACGCGGCGAACGAGGTGCCGTTGATCGTCGCGCTCGATGGTGTGACGGACCCACGCAACCTGGGCGCGATCACCCGGTCCGCTGCCGCGTTCGGTGCGCACGGTGTCGTCGTACCGGAACGTCGTACGGCGTCCATGTCGGCGTCGGCGTGGAAGACCTCGGCCGGTGCCGCGGCCCGCATCCCGGTCGCTCGCGCGGGCAACCTCAACCGCGCACTCAAGTCCTACAAGGACGCCGGCCTGATGGTGATCGGCCTGGACATGAACGGCGCCATCGACCTGCCCGCCTTCGACGCCGCCACCGAGCCGCTCGTGCTCGTCATCGGCTCCGAAGGCAAAGGCCTGGCCCGCCTGGTCCGCGAAAACTGCGACCTGATCGTCTCCATCCCGATGACGTCCGCCACCGAATCCCTCAACGCCGGCATAGCCGCCGGCATCACCCTCTACGAAATAGCCCGCCACCGCGCGAACTGAACAACAGAACAGCGCCCCGGACCACGACGGTCCGGGGCGCTGTTTGGTGTCTGGGTCAGTAGACGCTGACGCCGTAGCGGGAGAGGGCTTCGGTGACGGGCTGGAAGTAGGTGGTGCCGCCGGAGGAGCAGTTGCCGGAGCCGCCGGAGGTGAGTCCGAGGGCTACCGAGCCGGCGAACAGTGCGCCACCGGAGTCGCCACCCTCGGCGCAGACGTTGGTCTTGATCAGGCCGGTGACGGTGCCCTCGGCGTAGTTCACCGTGGCGTTCACTGCCTGGACCGTGCCGCTGTGCACACCGGTGGTGCTACCGCTGCGCTTGACCGCCTGGCCGACGCTGGCGTTGCCGGCCGACGTAATGTCCTGCGAGGTGCCGTTGTACAGATCCACCGTGCCGGCGTGGTTCGTGTACGACGCGCTGTACTTCACGATCGCGTAGTCGTTACCCGGGAAGCTCGACCCGTAGGTCGTACCGAGCAGCGTGGTCTTGCTGGAGTTCGAGTACCAGCTCGACGCGATGTTGCCGCAGTGACCCGCGGTCAGGAAGTAGTACGTGCTGCCGCTGCGCACGTTGAAGCCGAGCGAGCAGCGGTACTGCCCGCCGTAGATGGCGTCGCCACCGGCGATGAACTTGGTCAGCTTGCCGGACATCTTCTGCAGCGTGACCCGGTCACCGAACTGCTTGGTGACACCGGTCAGCTGGGCCAGCTTCGCGCCGGTGACCGTGCTGTCGTACGACACGATGATCCGGCCGCTCGGGTCGGTCTCCCACGCCGTACCCGGGATCGTCGCGTCCTTGCTCAGGGTCGACGTGATCGCGGTGGCGGACAGGGTGGTGGGATTGATGGGCGCGGCCGAGGCCTGCGTTGCCAGAAGTCCGGCAGCTGCAAGCCCGGCCGCGGCCAGGAGAGCGGTGGTACGGCGGAAATGGGACATGTTCACGGTTTCAGCCTCCTCACGATGAGGACGCCTTCGGGGCGGGGCGTCCTTGACTTCAACCGTGTCCAGTCCTACCCCGTATCTCCCTGAGTATTCAAGAGGTTCCGGAGAGTAGGGGAAACCTCCGCTTAGTAGATCGAGACGCCGTACACGTTGAGGGCTTCCACGACCGGCTGGAAGTAGGTCACCCCACCCGAGGTGCAATCACCGGAGCCACCGGAGGTGAGGCCGAAGGCCCACTGCCGGTAGAACAGCGGCCCGCCGGAGTCGCCCGGCTCGGCGCACACGCTGGTGCGGATCAGGCCGGCCACGCGTCCGTCGCCGTAGTTCACGGTCGCGTTCAGTCCGGTCACCCGGCCGCTGTGCAGGCCGCTGGTCGCACCGGAGCGGTACACCAGCTGGTTGAGCCCCGGGTTCATCGCCGTGGTGATGTCCTGCGAGTGCCCGTTGTACAGGTACACGCTGCCGCCCGGCGGCTTCATCTTGATGTCGGTGCGGTAGACGACCAGCGAGTAGTCGTTCCACGGGTAGCTGGCGTTGACCACCGCGCCGGTGTAGACGGCGTGGTTTTGGTCCTGGTACCAGCGGGCCGCGGCGACACCACAGTGACCGGCAGTGAGGAAGTAGTACTTACCGCGCCGCTGCACGTTGAAGCCGACGGAGCACTTGTACTCGCCGCCGAACGTCGCCATGCCGCCGCTGATGTACTTCTGCAGCTTGCCGGGCAGCTTCTCCAGCGTGATGTTCGAGGCGAGCTGCTTGGTCAGACCGGTCAGCTTGGTCAGTTTGGTGCCGGTGACGGTGGAGTCGTACGACACCACGACGGTGCCGTCCGGCTTGGTCATCCACGCCGTACCAGGGGTGTAGATCTGGTCGTTCAGCGTCTCGGTGATCGCTTTGGCGGAAAGTCGTGGCGGCTTGACCGGGTCCGCCTTGGCCGGTACGGCGGCGGCCAGGGCGAGCGCGGCAGCCGCCACCACGGCCGCGGTTCGTCGCAGAGTTTTCATGGTCATCAGCCTTCCGGGGCGTACGGCTCTGATGCGCGAGATGGCAGCAAGAGGACGGGTTCCCAACCTTAGAGGTCCAGCCGGTCAGTCCAGCCGGTCAGTCCAGCCGGAGGGAGTGCAGGACGAACGACGCGAGTTCGCGGTACGCCTCGGCGTCGTTCAGACCGGTCCGGCGGGCGATGTCGCCGCGCTGGATCGCCTGCATCGTGTGCGCGATCATCTCGGCCGCGAACGCGATGTCCACCTGGCGGAACATCTTGTTGTTGATGCCGTCCTCGATCAACGTCCGGACCCGCTCGGCCGCGATCCGTGTGTTCCGCTCGTACACAGACCTGGCAGGCGCGAACGTGGCTACGTCGTCCAGGAAGGTCCGGCTGGCCGGCCGGAGCGCGTCCGCGACGGCGTTCAGGTACGCCGCGATTCGCCGGTCGTGCCGGGTCTGCCGGGCGACCGCGGACTCCACCTGGGCGGTGGCATTCTTGAAGTAGTGCTTGACCACCTCGACGGCGAGCTGTTCCTTGCTCGGCGCCAGCGCGTACAGGGTCGTCTTGCTGCAGCGCAGCTCGGCGGCCAGGTCGTCCAGGGTGAATCGGCTGAACCCCTGCTCGAGGAACAGGATCAGGAGCCGGTCGAGCAGCTCGGACTGCCGGCGGGTCCGCCGCCCCGGAACGACTGTTGTCATATCGAGACAGCATAGAACGATACTGGATTATGTGCGTCAGTATCATTCCTAGTATCATTCTGGTAGTTGTTGAGAGGGGGTTCCCTGATGGCTGTCGACCGACTCCTGCCCACTGATGAATCCATCGACCTGCTCGCCCTGGTCCGTGACCTGTGCGAGCACGAGCTCGCTCCGCACGCCGCGCAGGCGGAGGAGAGCGAGACCTTCCCGAGGGACACGTTCCGGACCCTCGGCAAGGCCGGCCTGCTCGGCCTGCCCTACCCGGAGCAGTACGGCGGCGCAGAGCAGCCGTACGAGGTCTACCTGCAGATGCTCGAAGAGATCGCGGCCGCCTGGATGTCCGTCGGTGTCGGAATCTCCGTGCACACGATGACCAGCTACGGCCTGGCGACCTTCGGGACCGACGAGCAGAAGGACCGGCTGCTGCCGGACATGGTCGGCGGCGAACTGCTCGGCGCGTACGCGCTGTCCGAGCCGCAGGCCGGTTCCGACATCAGCTCGCTGACGACCAGGGCCGTCCGGGACGGCGACTCGTACGTGCTGAACGGTACGAAGGCGTGGATCAGCCACGGCTCGCACGCCGACTTCTACACGACCTTCGCCCGGACCTCGGACGACCCGAAGCACGGCATCTCCGCGTTCCACGTGCCTGGCACGGTCGAGGGGCTGAGCTTCGGTGCGCCGGAGCGGAAGATGGGCCTGACCGGGTCGACCACGACGCTGGTCAACTACGACAACGTCCGGATCCCGGCCGCGAACCTGATCGGCGCCGAGGGCGACGGCATGCGGATCGCATTGTCCGCGCTCGACTCCGGCCGGCTCGGGATCGCGGCCTGCGCAATCGGTCTGGCCCAGGCCGCGCTCGACGTCGCCACGTCGTACGCGAAGGAGCGTCAGCAGTTCGGGCAGGCGATCGCGGACTTCCAGGGGATCCGGTTCCTGCTGGCCGACATGGCGGCGGCGGTCGAGTCCGGGCGGGCGACGTACCTGCATGCGGCGCGGCGGCGTGACCTCGGGCGGACGTTCACCCGGGAGGCGGCGATCGCGAAGCTGGTCTGCACGGACGCGGCGATGAAGGTCACCACGGACGCGGTCCAGGTGCTCGGTGGGTACGGTTACACCCGGGAGTTCCCGGCCGAGCGGTACATGCGCGAGGCCAAGGTGACCCAGATCTTCGAAGGTACGAACCAGATCCAGCGGCTCGTGATCAGCCGTGACTTGCTCAGGAGCGTGTAGATGAAGTTCAGCCCGTCCGATGTCGCGCTGGTCACCGGCGGTGGTTCCGGGCTCGGAGAGGCGACGGTACGGCGGTTGGCCGCGGACGGACTCGGCGTCGTGATCGTCGACCTGCCGTCGTCCGCGGGCAAGGCGGTCGCGGACGAGCTGGGCGACCGGGTCGTGTTCGCGCCGGCCGACGTCACCGACGAGGCCGCGGTCACGGCCGCCCTCGACGCGGCCGCTTCGTTGGGCTCGCTGCGGGTGGTCGTGAACTGTGCCGGCATCGCGACCCCCGGCCGGGTCGTCGGCCGGAAGGGTCCGTTGCCGCTGGCAACGTTCCGGCAGGTGATCGAGGTGAACCTGATCGGAACCTTCAACGTGCTCCGGCTGGCGGCCGAGCGGATGATCGCTTCCGAGCCGACCGAGGACGGCGATCGTGGCGTGGTGGTGATGACCGCGTCGATCGCGGCCTACGACGGTCAGATCGGTCAGGCGGCGTACGCCTCCAGCAAGGGCGGGATCGTCGCCCTCACCCTCACCGCCGCAAGAGACCTTGCAGACAAGGGCATCCGGGTCGTCACGATCGCACCGGGCACCATGGAAACCCCCATGCTCGCCGGCCTCCCCGAAGAAACCCGCACCGTCCTAGAACAGCAGGTCCCCCACCCCTCCCGCCTAGGCAAACCCTCCGAGTACGCCGCCCTGGTCCGCCACATCCTCGACAACCAACTCCTCAACGGCGAGGTAATCCGCCTAGACGGCGCCCTCCGCATGCCACCCCGTTGATCCCCATCCCGGCGTACCTACTCCGCGCAGCCTCCCCATTCGCCCAACTCTGGTGGCGAATCCGCAAACCCACCACCTTCGGCGTGAAGGCCCTCGTGCGCCTCCCGGACGACCGCTTCCTCGTCGTCCGCCACTCGTACGCCGACACCCGCCGCTGGTCCCTCCCGGGCGGCGGCTACAAACCGTCCCGGGAAACGCCGGCGGAGGCAGCCGCTCGCGAGATCCACGAAGAACTCGACATCGCCTTGCCGGCCGAGGCATTCACCGTGCTGGACACAACTGTCACCACGCTGGAAGGCAAACACGACACCCTGACGATCCTCGCCGCCACCACCTCCGTCGCCGCCCTGCGGCTGTCACCGGAGATCGCCGAGGCGCGCTGGATCAGCAGCCTCGACGACCTGGGTGATGCTCCGGTCTCTCGGTGGTTGGTCAGGGCGTTGGACTGATTACCACTCGGCGAAGGAGCCGTCCTCGTGGCGGAGGATGGGGGAGCGCCAGCGGTGGGGGTTGGCGGCTGCGGCGCGGACTGCGGGTTCGTTGACTTCGATTCCTAGGCCGGGGCCTGTTGGGCGCTCGACGTGGCCGTTGGTGAAGGCGAAGACGTTGGGGTCTACCAGGTAGTCGAGTAGTTCGTTGCCGCCGCCGTACTCGATGCCGAGGCTCTGCTCTTGGATCAGGAAGTTCGGGATGGCGAAGTCGATCTGCAGGCTCGCGGCCAGGGTGATCGGGCCGAGCGGGCAGTGCGGTGCGACGGCCACGTCGTACGCCTCGGCCATCGCGGCGATCCGGCGTACTTCGGAGATGCCGCCGGCGTGCGAGATGTCCGGCTGGGCGACCGCGATCCCCGTCGTCAGAACATCCCGGAAGTCCCAGCGGGAGAACAGTCGTTCGCCGGTCGCGATCGGAATGCTGGTCGACTCGGTGATCTGCCGCAGGTCACGCGAGTACTCCGGAGTGACAGGCTCCTCGACGAACAACGGCAGCAACGGTTCGAGCAACGGGAGCAGTTGCCGAGTGCCCGCCGTACTAAGCCGGCCGTGGAAGTCGAGCGCAATGTCGACGTCGTCGCCGAGCGCGGTCCGCAGTGCCTCGACGCGAGACGCCATCCTGCGCAGATCAGCCGCACCCGGGATCGGCGGGAGCGCCTCGGAGACGTTGATCTTCACCGCGGTGAACCCGCAGGCGACCTTCGCCTGCGCGTCATCGACGAGCGCTGCGTTGTCGACGCCGTGCGCCCAGGTGTACATCCGGACCCGATCCCGCACCGGCCCACCGAGCAACTCATGCACCGGTACGCCGTGGTGACGGCCCTTGATGTCCCACAAGGCCTGGTCGATCCCGGCCAGCGCACTCGAGAGCACCGCTCCGCCGCGGTAGAACCCACCCTTGGCCATCACCTGCCAGTGCTCCTCGATCCGCAACGGATCGGCCCCGACAAGCTGTTCCATCAACGCCGCCACCGCACCCTGGACCGCCTCGGCCCGCCCCTCGACGATCGGCTCACCCCACCCGCTGATCCCCTCATCGGTATCGATCCGCAAGAACTGCCACCGCGGCGCCACCAGGAACGTCTCGTACCCCACGATTTTCACGTTTCAACCCTAGTCAACTTCCCCTGTGGACAACCGACTGACGGTGTCGGAACAGCTGTAACTTCTCTGCCGATCAACGGAAAGGCGGTGTCAGACAAATATGTACTACTCTGAATCCATGGCTGAGGTACCGATTCGTACGCTGAATCAGGAAACGGCCCGGGTGCTGGCTCGGGTGAAGCAGGGCGAGGAGATCGAGATCACCGAGCGCGGTGTTGTCATCGCGCGCCTCGTTCCGGTCAAGCCGTCGCCAACGGCGCGGCTGCTCGCCACCGGGAGTTTCCGGCCCGCTCGGCTGACCAGACCTTTCTCGCGTCCGAAGGGCGAGATCAGGACCGATCACGAGGCGGGCGAGCTCCTTGAGCAGATGCGCGACGAGGAGCGCTACTGATGATCTACCTGGACACCGCAGCGCTGGTGAAGCTTGTCCGCCGGGAGACGGAGTCGGACGAACTCGTCGGCTGGCTCAACGAGCAGGTCGATCGGATCTTCGTCTCGTCGGCGCTGGTCGAAGTCGAGTTACCCCGTGCTCTCCGGCGCTCTGAGCCGGCGCGGCTCACCGAGGTTCCGTCCGTGCTTGCGCAGATCTCCGTCTATGACGTCGACGAGACGGTCCGCGCGACTGCCGCCGGTTATCAGGATCCGCGGATCCGTTCTCTCGACGCGATTCACCTTGCGACGGCGGACGCCATTCTCGGCGATGACGTGACGTCGTTCGTCACGTATGACCGGCGTCTGCTGGCATCGGCCAAGGCGATCGGGCTGCCCGTCGTCAGCCCCGGGATGTCCTGAGGTCAGTGAGTGGGTGGGGTGATGGCGGGGCTGGGTCGAAGGGACAGTCGAGTTGGCGAACGTCGTACACGGCGCCGGCCCGGAGAGGTACTGCGTCCACGTCGCCGGCACCTGCACCTGCACCGTCTTGTAGGACTCCCACCGCCACCCGGCATCGGGCGGTCCTGGCAGGCTGACCTGCGGGTCGGTGCGCAGCTCCGAGGTCAGGGAGTGCGTTGCGACGATCGCAGTGGCGACCACTGCGGCGGCGACGACAACGGCGCCGATGGTGCGGCTGGTACGGCGGCGTCGCAGGCGAGCGTGGACACCAGCCAACAGACCGTCGTCCGAGGGCGCGTCCGCGGCGTGCTTCAACAGACCGTCGGCGATAAGTCGCTCGAAACTGTCCATCAGGCACCTCCCACCTAGTTCACGCTGGCGGGGGGCCGGATGTTGCAGGGGTTAGTCGGGTTCCGGGAGGGTTGGGGTTGGGAGGGCGAGTTTTTCGTCGGGTTTGGAGCTGAGGACGTTCTTCACGTAGGAGCGGGCGGCTTCCATCGTGTCGATCTCGTGACCGGCCTGTTCGGACAGGAACCAGCGGTGTTCGAGGACTTCGTGGAAGACCTCGGCGGGCTCGAGTTTGCGCTTGAGGTCGCGCGGTACCGAGCGGACGACGGGCTCGAAGACCTCGGTCAGCCACTGGTGGGCGACGATCTCCTCGTCCTCGTTCTGCTGGTTGGTGGCGGCGGCGTACGAGTCCAGGTCGTTGAGCAGCCGGCGGGCCTGATTCTCCTCGACATCGAGGCCGGTCAGCCGGAGCAGCCGGCGGGAGTGGTGGCCGGCGTCGACGACCTTCGGCTGGATCCGGACCTGGCTGCCGTCCCAGTCGGTGATGATGTCGATCTCGGCGACGTCGAACCCGAGCTCGTTCAGTCGCCGGATCCGCGAGTCCAGCCGGTGCATCTCGTCGTTCGAGAACTCTTCCGGTGCGGTCAGCTCCTTCCAGAGCGCCTCGTACCGCGCGGTGATCGACTCGATGGTCTCCAGCGGATCGATGTCGGCGTCGAGCAGACCGCCTTCCTGCAGGTCGGACAGTTCGCCGAACAGGTTGATCTCCGCGGTGTAGAGGTCGTGCGCGCGCTGCCCGTCGGAGATTTCCTGGTGCAGTTCGCCGGTCTCGGCGTCCACCAGGTACGCCGCGAACGCACCGGCATCCCGTCGGAACAAGGTGTTCGACAGCGAGCAGTCGCCCCAGAAGAAGCCGAGCAGGTGCAGCCGGACGATCAGCGCGACCAGTGCGTCGATCAGCCGGTTGACCGTGTCGGGGCGCAGCGTGCTGGAGAACAGCGCACGGTACGGCAGGGAGAACTGCAGGTGCCGGGTGATCAGGATCGAGTCGATCGGCTCGCCGTTGCGGTCCACGCGGTCGGTGATCACGCCGACCGGTTCGACCGACGGCGCCTCCAGGCGTTCGAGGTCGCGGAGCAGGCGGTACTCGTGCATCGCCAGGTGCTCGAGGACCTCCTTGATCGCGTACACGGTGCCGTTGACCCGGACGAAGCGGACCACGTGCCGCGAGATACCGCGCGGCAGCGCGACCAGTTGGTCCTCGGGCCAGTCCTCCAGCGGGACGTCCCACGGGAGCGACAGCAGGCCGGTGTCCGGGCGGGTGGCGACGAAACGGGGCACGGCGACCAGTCTGTCAGGAATCCTGAGGGTTCAGCGAGGCATCGCCACCCCCGCGCCCGGCGGGGCGAGCCGAAGAGGTACGTAAGTCGTTGCAAGAATTTGCGCGATTAGGCGTAGAGTTTGCGTCATGACACGACGACTTGCAGAGGTGGCCAAGAAGGTCGGCGTCAGCGAAGCCACCGTCAGCCGCGTCCTGAACGGGAAGCCCGGAGTGTCCGAGGCGACCCGCGAGGCCGTGCTCACCGCGCTCGATGTGCTCGGGTACGAGCGTCCCACGCAGCTGCGTGGAGATCGCGCCCGGCTCGTCGGTCTGGTGCTGCCGGAGTTGCAGAACCCGATCTTCCCCGCGTTCGCCGAGGTCGTCGGCGGGGCGCTCGCGCAGCAAGGTTTCACCTCCTTGCTCTGCACCCGGACGGTCGGCGGAGTCTCCGAGGCCGACTACGTGGATCTGCTTCTCCAGCAGCAGGTTTCCGGGGTCGTGTTCGCCGGCGGGTTCTACGCCCAGGCGGACGCGCCGCACGCGCATTACGAGCTGATCCAGGAGCGGAAGCTGCCGACCGTGCTGGTCAACGCGGCGGTCGACCACCTCGGGTTCCCGCAGGTCTCGTCGGACGACTACGTCGCCGCGGAGATGGCGATCGGGCACCTGCGAGCCCTCGGTCACCGGCGGATCGGGATGGTGCTCGGCCCACGGGACCACATCCCTTCGCGGCGGAAACTCGACGCGTTCATGGCCGCGGAAGAGGCGGATCCGGAGCTGGTCGAGCACACGATGTTCTCGCTCGAGGGCGGGCATGCGGCCGCGACCCGGCTGGTGAGCTCCGGCGTCACCGGCATCGTCTGCGCCAGCGACATTCTGGCCCTCGGCGCGATCCGTGCCGTCCGGCGAGCCGGCCTGCGCGTCCCCGACGACGTGTCGGTGATCGGGTACGACGACTCCGCGATGATGAACTGCACCGATCCGCCACTGACCACTGTCCGTCAGCCGATCGACGCGATGGGCCGCGCCGCCGTCGACATGCTCGTCGCCCTGATCGAGCGGGCCTCCGTCCCCGCCGACGAGCTGCTGTTCGAACCCGAGCTCGTCGTCCGCGCCTCGACCGCCCGGGCTCGCATTTAGTGTCCCGGCTGCGATGCAGCTCGGCGCTATCGGCGCCCAGGCACGCACCTCGCGGCACTTGCCCAGCGCCCACGATGCTCCGCATCGAGGCCACTGATCAAGCACCCCGATGCACGCAAGTGAACACCGCTATCGCTCGACCTGCATCGCAGACGGGACACTAGCCCCCCGCAGTACCGGCAGCCGCTGACCGATCCGGTCCGCGGCTGCTGTCGTCTGCCCTGCGGCAGGGTTAAGTCACGTTTTTGCAATCTCAGATCGAAGTATTGCACTCATGCGTCCAGTTCCCTACGGTATCCACACGATCCGAGGGAGAGGGTGGACATGACGACAACGCGCCGCGGGCTCAGCCTGCTGCTAGTTGCGGGACTCGGGCTGGTGGCCGCGTCCTGTGGGTCGGGGGACGCGAACAAGCCGGCCGCGAACGCCGACGGGCCGGTCACGATCACGGTCGGCTGCGAGCCGCCGAAGAGCAACCCGAAGGAGCGCGAGGCCTGGGAGGCGGATGTCGCGACGTTCCACACAGCGCACCCGAACATCACCGTCCAGGGCAAGGACGCGTTCCCCTGCATCAACCCCGACACGTTCCAGGCGAAGCTGGCCGGCGGGACGCAGGAGGACCTCTTCTACGTCTACTACACCGACGTACAGAAGATCATCCAGAAGAAGCAGGCCGCCGACATCAGCCAGTACGTCGGCAGCGTGAAGGAGGTCAACGACCTGCGCAAGGACGTGATGAGCACGTTCAAGGACGGCGACAAGACCTACGGCCTGCCGCGGAACAACTACAACATGGGCCTGGTCTACAACCGCAAGCTCTTCACCCAGGCCGGTCTCGACCCGGCCAACCCGCCGAAGACGTGGACCGAGGTCCAGGACGCGGCGAAGAAGATCGCGGCGCTCGGTCCGGGGTACGTCGGCTTCGGTGAGTACTCGGCCGGGAACACCGGCGGGTGGCACTTCGCCGCCGAGCTGTACGCCCGCGGTGGGTCGATGGTGAGCGACGACGGCAAGACCGCGGCGTTCAACAGCGACGAGGGCAAGGCGGTCCTGGAGAACCTGAAGAAGATGCGTTGGGACGACAACTCCATGGGCAGCAAGCAGCTGCTCCAGTGGGCGGACCTGATGCGGATGATGGGCGGCGGCAAGCTCGGCATGATGATCGGGGCGCCGGATGTGGTGCAGTCGGTCAACAACGACTTCAAGGGCAAGTTCGAGGACTACGGCGTCACCGCCGTACCGGAATCGGACGGGAAGTCGTCGCTGAGCGGTGGCGACGGGTACATGTTCAACCCGAAGGCGTCGCCGGAGAAGATCAAGGCCGGCCTGCTGTGGCTCGAGTTCCACGAGCTCACGCCGGGCAAGGGTCAGTTCGACTACGCGCGGGCGAAGTCGCAGGGCCGTCCGGTCGGTCTGCCGATCCCGGACCTGTACGGGACCAGTGCCCCGGGCACCCAGATCACTGCCCTGCGCAAGCAGTACGCAACGGTCCCGGTGGACAACTTCACGCCGTACGTCGATGCCCAGGGCAACATCACCAACAAGCTGGAGCCGCCGAAGGCGCAGGAGCTGTACGCCGTGCTGGACGTGGCGATGTCCGCCGTCCTTACCCGTAAGGATGCCGACATCAACAAGCTGCTGAGCGACGCGGAGAGCAAGGCCAACAAGATCCTGGCGAAGAACACGTAATGTCGGTGACCGAGGAGCGGATCCGTCGTCCCCACGTGGTGGGGGCGACGGAGTCGCAACCCCCAGATGACCATGGCGCACTGCGGCGAGCAGTGGGCCGGAACCTGACGGCGTACGGGTTTCTCTGTGGAGCCTTGATCTGTTTCGCGTTGTTCTCCTGGTATCCGATGATCCGGGAAGTGGTGCTGAGCTTCCAGCAGAACAACTTCGTGGATCCGGGCGTGTGGGTCGGGTTCGACAACTTCAAGTCGGTGATCGCGGATCCGGCGTTCCGGTCCGCGTGGCTGAACACGGCGGTGTTCAGCGGCATGGCGTTGGTGATCGGGTACGCCGTACCTTTCGTGCTGGCCGTGGTTCTGAACGAGTTGAAGCACGCCAAGGCGTACCTGCGATTCGTTGTCTATCTGCCGGTGATGCTCCCGCCGGCGGTCGCCGTACTGCTGTTCAAATGGTTCTACGACCCCGGAAACGGGCTCTTCAACCAGGCGCTCGGCGTCGTCAATATTCCGCCGCTGGGCTGGCTGGACTCTACTAACACAGCGCTGATCAGCCTGGTGATCGTGTCAACCTGGATGAACCTCGGCACCGGCACCCTGATCTATCTCGCTGCCCTGCAAAGCATTCCGGGCGACCTCTACGAGTCGGCGGAGCTCGACGGAGCCGGCCTGTTCAAGCGGGTCCGGCACGTGACGATCCCGCAGACCAGGCTGATCCTGCTGGTGATGCTGCTCCTGCAGATCGTCGCGACCATGCAGGTCTTCATCGAGCCGTACCTGCTGACTGGTGGCGGCCCGGAGAACGCGACCGTCACGGTCGCCTACCTGATGTACCAGTACGCGTTCAACTTCGGCGACTTCGGCGGCGGCTCCGCACTCGGACTGATGCTGATGGTCGTGCTGCTGGTCTTCTCCACGATCTACCTGCGGGTGTCGCGTGAGGAGGATGCCCGATGAGGACCTTGGTATCGCCGCTCGCGCTCCGCAGCCCGCGCGGCCGGGTGATCTACTGGACGATCCTGATCGTCACGGTGGTCGGGTTCACCGGCGCGTTCGTGTTCCCGCTGTACTGGATGGTGACCGGCGCGCTCAAGTCCCCGGACGAGCTCGCGCAGATCCCGCCGAGCTTCTTCCCGAAGCATTTCGACTTCAAGGTGTACGCCGAGGCCTGGGACCAGCTCCAGCTCGGGGTCTTCCTGAAGAACACCGTGTTGTACGCCGGTGGCGCGTGGCTGTTCACGCTCGCGGTCGATGTCAGTGCGGCGTACGCGTTGTCGAAGCTGCGACCGATGTTCGGCAAGCTGGTGCTGGGCGCGATGCTGGCGACCTTGATGATCCCGCCGATGGTGCTGCTGCTGCCGACGTACCTGGTCGCGAAGGACCTGCCGATCTTTCACGCGGATCTGCTGAACACACCGTGGGCGATTTGGTTGCCGGCGGCAGCGAACGGGTTCTTCGTGTTCCTGCTCAAGCGGTTCTTCGACTCGATCCCGCGGGAGCTGCTCGAGGCGGCGGAGATCGACGGGGCTTCGCCGGCCAGGATTCTCTGGTCGATCGTGCTGCCGGTGTCGCGGCCGATCATCGGCGTGGTGTCGATCCTGTCGGTGGTGACGGTGTGGAAGGACTTCGTCTGGCCGCTGCTGGTGCTGCCGGAGACGGACAAGATGTCGATCAGCGTCGGCATCGCCTCGCTGTCCGCCCAGATGCCCCAGAACGTGCTGATCGCGTCGCTCGTGATCGCCAGCCTGCCCACCATCCTCGTGTTCTTCATCTTCCAACGGAGCATCATGGCAGGCCTGACGGCCGGAAGCCTCAAAGGATAAGGAGATTCGATGGCCGACGAATGGTGGCGCGGAGCAGCGATCTACCAGGTCTACTTGCGGAGCTTTGCCGATGGCAACGGTGACGGGATCGGGGATCTGGCTGGGTTGCGCGCCAAGTTGCCATACTTGGCCGAGCTCGGTGTGGATGCGATCTGGCTGAACCCGTGGTACCCATCGCCGATGGCCGACGGTGGGTACGACGTCGCCGACTACCGCGCGATCGACCCGGCGTTCGGCACCCTGGCCGAGGCTGAGGCGTACATCGCGGAAGCACATGCGCTGAACATCCGCACGATCATCGACATCGTCCCGAACCACGGCTCGGACCAGCAGGACTGGTTCGTCCAGGCCCTGCGGGCCGGCCCGGGATCGGTCGAGCGCGAGCGGTTCCTGTTCCGGGCCGGCGTCAACGATGGTCCTCCCAACGAATGGCAGTCGATCTTCAACGGCCCGGCCTGGACCAAGGTCGAGGACGGCGAGTGGTACCTGCACCTGTTCGCGCCCGAGCAGCCCGACTTCAACTGGCGCAACCCCGAGGTCGTCGAGGAGTTCCACGACATCCTCCGGTTCTGGCTGGACCGTGGCGTCGACGGGATCCGGATCGACAGTGCCGCCGTACTGTTCAAGGACCTGGACAGCGTCGAGGAGTCGTACACCGACCACGACGAGGTGCACGAGGTTTACCGGGGCTGGCGGCAGATCACCGACGAGTACGAGGGCCGGTTCCTGGTCGGGGAGATGTGGATGCCGGACCAGGAGCGATTCGCGCTGTACTTGCGCCCGGACGAGATGCAGACCGCGTTCAACTTCGACTTCCTGTCTCGCCCGTGGGAGGCTGACGAGCTGCGTGCGTCCATCGACCTGACGTTGTCCACCCACGTCCCGATCGGCGCGCCGCCGACCTGGGTGCTGTCGAACCACGACGTGACCCGGCCGGTGACGAAGTACGGCCGAGCGGACACGTCGTTCTCGCACCAGGACCGCAAGCACGGCATGCACACGGACCTCGTCCTCGGTGAACGTCGAGCCCGAGCCGCTGCGCTGCTCGCGATGGCGCTGCCCGGCGGCCTGTACGTGTACCAGGGCGAGGAACTCGGTCTCCCCGAGGTCGAGGACCTCCCGGACGCCTTGCTCCAGGACCCGATCTTCACCCGCTCCGGCGGCACCGACCGCGGCCGAGATGGTTGCCGAGTGCCCCTACCGTGGTCCGGCAAGGAGCCCCCGTTCGGCTTCGGCGCAGGTACGTCGTGGCTTCCGCAACCGGCCGACTGGAAGAACCTCACCGTCGAGTCCCAGCACGACGACCAGAACTCGATGCTGACCCTCTACCGGACGGGCCTGAGGCTCCGTCGCGCCCACCTCGGCGACGGAACGCTGACCTGGCAGGACTCCCAGCCCGGCGTCCTCGCGTTCGCCCGCGAGAGCCTGACCTGCATCACCAACCTGACCGCCGATCCCATCGCCCTCCCAGCACACGACGAGCTGCTGCTGACCAGTACTCCGTTGGACGACGGGAAGCTACCTTCGGACACGACTGCCTGGTTGCGCTGACCAGGCAACGATCGAGGCAACGAACAACAAGCAGAATCCGGTAAGCAACGGCCACGCAAGTGGCTTCCCGGAGTTGAGCTCGTCGCGAGCACGGAACGCGGCGAGCAGTATCGAGCCGACCATGATCAGTTCGACCTCGAGCATCCGCCGGAGCGTCGACCAGCGGGCGTCACACCACGCCCAGGCACCGGCGCCGCCCAGGCACGACACGGCCGCGAGGGTCCGGCACGACAGCGGAGTGAGAGTCCACGGCCACAGGTCCAGGAACGTCGAGGGTGAGCCGAACATGGCGGCTCCCTGGGCCAGCGCGAGTACGCCGACGAGTCCGGCTACCCCACGTATGGCGGGTGGCAGCAGGTCGTCGTCCCGTCTCACAGGGTCGGCGTACCTGCGGTTTGCCAGCCAGGCGGAGAAGACGAGGACGGGCGCGGCGAAGTACAGAGCCGACCAGATCCAGAACGCCGGGTTGTGATGGCTGAACTTGTTCCAGTGCAGCACCGTCGTCACGCCGGCAGCGTCGCGAACAACGCGACCGACAACATGCCTGGGGCAAGGACATGCCACCGTCGCTCGAACACCGCACGAACGAAGAAGTAGGCGCCACCGAGGTACGCCGACGCGAGGACCATCGCGGTCATCGTCGGGTGGAGCGGCCAGGCCCACAGCCGTGCTGTGTGCTCAGGTAGCAGGTACAGGATCGCGAAGCCCGCGACCAGGAACGGCACGATGCAGAGTGACAGAACCCGGGTGTATAGCAGCACGCGGTCGTCAGCCGTCGTCTTCATCAGCGCCCCCTGACTCGCACGATCGACCGGGTCGTCGTGCGAGTCAAGGGGTCAGCTGAGGGACTTGAACCGTCGCAGTCGCAGGCTGTTGGAGACGACGAAGACCGAGCTGAAGGCCATCGCGGCGCCGGCGAGCATGGGGTTGAGGAGGCCAGCGGCTGCCAGGGGGAGGGCGGCTACGTTGTAGGCGAAGGCCCAGAAGAGGTTGCCCTTGATGGTGCGGAGGGTGCTGCGGGAGAGGCGGATCGCGTCGACGGCGGCACGAAGGTCGCCGCGGACCAGGGTCAGATCGCTGGCCTCGATCGCCACGTCGGTGCCGGTGCCCATACTCAGTCCGAGGTCGGCCTGGGCGAGGGCGGCCGCGTCGTTGACGCCGTCGCCGATCATAGCGACCACGCGGCCCTCGTCCTGCAGCTTCTTCACCGCGTCGACCTTGCCGGCCGGCAGTACCTCGGCGATCACTTCGTCGATGCCGACCTCACCGGCCACCTTCAGCGCGACCGCTTCGTTGTCACCGGTCAACAGGACCGGTCGGAGCCCGAGCTCGCGAAGCTCCCGGATCGCCTGCACGGACGTGGGTTTGACGGTGTCCGCGACGACCAGCACGGCCCGTGCCTCACCGTCCCAGCCGACCGCCACCGCCGTACTGCCCTCGGCCTCGGCGTGCTCCTTCGCGTGTGCGAGATCTGCCGGCAGGTGCTGGCTCCATTCGTCCAGTAGCCGCGTCCGCCCGACGAGTACGGCGTGACCGTCGACGATCCCTTGCACACCAAGGCCTTCGACGTTCCCGAAGTCCTCGACCTCGGGAAGCTTCCCGGCTTCCGACGCGGCCCGGGCGACGGCCTGCGCGATCGGGTGTTCGCTGGAATGCTCCAGCGCGCCGGCCAACCGCAGTACCTCGGCCCGATCCTGACCAGGAACCAGCAGTACGTCGACCAGCTCCATCCGACCCGTGGTCACGGTGCCTGTCTTGTCCAGTACGACGGTGTCGACCCGGCGGGTGGACTCCAGGACCTCCGGCCCCTTGATCAGGATGCCCAGCTGCGCGCCGCGACCGGTCCCGACCATCAGCGCGGTCGGCGTAGCCAATCCCAACGCACACGGGCAGGCGATGATCAGTACGGCCACCGCAGCCGTGAACGCGACCTCCGCCGGCGAACCGTTCCCGAGCCAAAACCCCAATGTGGCAAGGGCTAACCCGATCACGATCGGCACGAAGAACCCGGACACCTTGTCGGCCAGCCGCTGTACTTCGGCCTTCCCGTTCTGCGCGTCCTCAACCAGCCGGGCCATCTGGGCCAGCTGCGTGTCCGCACCGACCCGAGTCGCCCGGACGATCAGCCGCCCGCCGGCATTGACGGTCGCACCAACGACCGCGTCCCCCGCGCTGACCTCGACCGGCACGGACTCGCCGGTCAGCATCGACGCGTCGACCGCGCTGCTCCCGGTCACGATCACGCCGTCGGTGGCGATCTTCTCGCCGGGCCGTACGACGAACTCGTCGCCCGTGACCAGTTGGTCGGCCGGGATCCGGGTCTCGGTCCCGTCCCGCAGTACGGCAACGTCTTTGGCGCCCAGCTCCAGCAGGGTCCGCAGTGCGGCACCGGATCTACGCTTGGCACGCGCTTCGAAGTACCGGCCGGCCAGGATGAACGTGGTGACGGCGGTCGCGACCTCGAGGTAGATCTCCTCGGCTCCGCTGCCGCGGGACGGGATCAGGGTGAACGGCATCTTCATGCCGGGTTGGCCCGCGGTGCCGATGAACAACGCGTACAGCGACCAGAGGAACGAGCTCAGCACGCCGAGCGAGATCAGCGTGTCCATCGTGGTTGCCGCGTGCCGCAGGTTCGTCCAGGCGGCCTTGTGGAACGGCCAGGCCGCCCACGTCACCACCGGGAACGCCAACGTCAGCGACGCCCACTGCCATGAGTCGAATTGCAGCGCCGGGATCATCCCGAACGCGACCACCGGCACCGCGAGCACGATGCTCGCGATCAGCCGCTCTCGCAGGGGCTTGAGCTCATCGGACTCCTCGGCTTCCTTAGCGACGGCCGGCGTCGGCAGAGCCGCTGTGTAGCCAGTCTTCTCGACCGTGGCGACCAGGTCGTCGGTCGAGGTGCTGTCGGGGTACGTCACCTTCGCCTTTTCGGTGGCGTAGTTGACGGTCGCCGTGACGCCGTCCATCCGGTTCAGCTTCTTCTCCACGCGGGCGGCGCAGGAGGCGCACGTCATCCCGCCGATGATGAGTTCGACAGACTGGTTACTCATGGTCGTGTGCCTCCTCTGCGTGAGTTGGTACGGCGGTGGGCGGCGCGATCGTCGTACCGGTCGAGCTGACCTTGACCGTGAACTCGGCCGTGTGCACCGCGCCGGCGTGCTGGAAGTCCAGGAACAGGCTGTATGTGCCCGCGGTGGGGAAGGTCGTCATGAAGGTGATCGACGGGCCGCCCTTCATCCCGGCGTCGGCGTGCTGCGCCGGGTGGTTGTGCAGGTAGGCCAGGTCACCGCTGCGCAGTGAGACCAAGTGGCCGAAGGCACCTAGATACGGCTGCAGGTCGGTGACCGGCTTGCCGCGCTTGCTGACCGTGAAGGTGAGCTCGGACTCCTTGCCCGCGACCGGGGTGCCGGCCAGCGTCACGTCGTACCCGTGGATGCTGTAGCTGCTCGCCGGATCGTTCAGCGGGACGGGGATGTAGAGGCCGGAGACGTTCACGTCGGTGCCGAGGGTGATGTTCTTGTCGAGGCCGGCCGGCTGGAAGTCGGCGTACATCCGCCAGGTCCCGCCGGCGGTGAACGTGAACGGGATGCTCCACGTGCCGTCAGCCGCCATCGTCGGGTGGATGTGGTGGAAGCCGGACAGGTCGCGCCGGACCACGATCAGATGCAGGTCCTTCTCATGCGTCTTCGTGTACTGCGTGACCGGTTTGCCGTCCGGTCCCTGGATCGTGAAACGCAACCCGGTCTTTGTGCCGGACGCGAAGAACGTCTGCGCCGGAGCGAACGTGTAGCCGGCGTCGGAGACCGCGAGCCCGGGCAGTTGCCCGCCTTGCCCGCCGGAATCGTGTCCGCCCATGTCACTCATGCTGTTCGGGTCGCTCATGCTGTTCGGCTGATCGGCAGGTTTTGCCGCCGCGATCGGGTCAACCGCGGAGCCGATGCCGTACGCCGCCCCGAAGGCGAGCGCGAGCACACCGGCGAACGCGCCGAGCCGGAGCGCGGCGGCCCGGCTCACGACGCAGCCAGTTCGTAACCCGCCTCGTCGACGGCCTCACGTACGGCGGCCTCATCGAGCCCGGCCTCACTCGTCACGTGCACCGCGGAGGTACCACCGGCAACGAGATCGATCTTCACCTCCTGCACACCGGCAAGCTTGCTCAGCTCGTCGGTGACCGCCGAAGTGCAGTGCGCGCAGGTCATCCCGGATACGGAGTACGTGGTGGTGGTCATATAACTGCTCCTTGCTCGATGTGGTTCTAGACAGATCAACCGCGAACTAGGTAGATCAGCTGCGAACGGGGCGGGGTCGGCTGCGGACGGGGCGGGTCAGCTGCTCGACCGCGGACAGGTCGTGGGTGATGAACAGGCGGCGAACGGAGGCCGGACCGTCGTGCGCAACCACCGCCATTCGCTGCGGGTCAGCTGCGGACGAGGCGGGCGATCGCGTCCGAGGCTTCGCGGACCTTCTCCTCGGCCTCGGCGCCGCCCTTCTGCGCGGCCTCGACCACGCAGTGCGAGAGGTGCTCATCGAGCAGCTCGAGCGAGAACGACTGCAGCGCCTTCGTGGCCGCCGACACCTGAGTCAGGATGTCGATGCAGTACTTATCCTCCTCGACCATCCGCTGCAGACCGCGAATCTGCCCCTCGATCCGCCGCAACCGCTTCAAGTGGCTGCTCTTCTCAGCGGTGTACCCGTGTACGTGCTCGTCGGTCATCTCAAACTCCTCAGCTACCCCTCGGGGGTATGTCGACACCCAGAAGGTACCCCCTCCAGGTATCGCATGCAAGTCGTGCTCAATACCTAGAGGGGGTATTTGGTGCGGATGTGGTCTGCCCCACGCGTGCTACGCGGTCGCCTCTCGTCGCGGCGCTCCTCGGCGCACCCGCTCCCGCCCACCCTCCGGCTGCCGCCGCCTTATCGCCGGTCTGGCGAGTTGCCGCTCGCGGTGAGTACTTGGCGGACGTGCGGTGTGAAGCTGGACGTGGTGAAGGCCGCTGCGGTCTAGGTCCGTGGCGAGTTGGCAAGCTGATCGCATTTCCGCCGGATCTGATCCAAGATTGAACCGATCCTGCCGGCAACCGAAGGAGTTGGTCGTGAACGCTCGTCCCCCCTTGCCCCCGTTCACCCGCGAGACAGCTGTCCAAAAGGTCCGCGCTGCGGAGAACGCCTGGAACAAGCAGGATCCGCAGGCAGTCTCGCTCGCCTACACGCCCGACACCTACTGGCGGAACCGAGACGTCTTCGTGAACGGCCGGGCCGAGGTCGTCGAGTTTCTGACCCAGAAGTGGGCGCGCGAGCTGGACTACCGGCTGATCAAGGAGCTGTGGGCCTTCACCGACGACCGCATCGCGGTTCGGTTCGTCTACGAGTCGCACGATGCGGCCGGCCAGTGGTACCGCTCACACGGCAACGAGAACTGGGAGTTCGACGAGAACGGGTTGATGCGGGTACGGCGAGCCAGCATCAACGACCAGGTGATCGCGGAGTCCGACCGCCTGTTCCACTGGGACGCGCCAGGTCAGCGCCCAGACGACCACCCCGGGCTCACCGAGCTAGGCCTCTGACTACGGCCCCAACGACAGCAACCACCCACCACGCCTCGCCCGACGAAACACGCCTCGGACAGACCACCTCCACCACCCACGACGCTCACCTCGACGACGCGCGTGGGCGGACCACGTTCGCCCGAACAAACCTGTCACGCTGTGCGTCTGCTGACTGACGAAAGGGGCGTGGATGTCCGACGTGGCCATCAGTACGCGTGGGTTGCGTAAGACGTACCGGACCCGGCGGGGACGCAAGGTGGTCGCGGTCCAGGGCCTCGACCTAGACGTACCAGCCGGCGGCGTGCACGGGTTCCTAGGCCCGAATGGATCTGGGAAGACGACCTCGATCAGGATGTTGCTCGGGTTGGTTCGCTCCGATGCCGGGACGATGACGGTCTTCGGCAAGACGGTGCCGGCCCAGCTGCCGGAGGTAGTCGGCCGGGTCGGGGCGATCGTGGAGTCGCCGAAGTTCTTTCCGGCGTTCACCGGCCGGAAGAACCTCGAGCTGCTAGCCGAAGCGATCGGCGCCCCACGGACGCGAGTCGGTGAAGTGCTTGACCAGACCTCGCTCGGTGAGCGCGGCAACGATCGGTTTCGCTCGTACTCGCTGGGCATGAAGCAGCGGCTGGCGATCGCCGCCACGCTGCTCAAGGATCCCGATCTGCTGATCTTCGACGAGCCGACCAACGGTCTCGACCCGGCTGGTATCCGGGAGATTCGCGAGACGATGCGCGGTCTCGGCGACCGGGGCAAGACCGTGCTGGTGAGCAGTCACATCCTGGCCGAGGTCGAGCAGGTCGCCGATACCGTGTCGATCATCGGCCACGGCCGGTTGCTTGCCTCGGGCACTGTCGCCGAGGTGATCGGTGGGGGCGCGGCGCCAACAGTGAAAGTTGCCGTCGCCAACCATGAGGCCGCGACCCGGATCCTGACCGCGGCCGGGATGACTGTGCGGGCCGACGGCAACTACCTGCTGGTCGAAGGCGCGCCCGAGCCCGCCGACGTGACTCGTCGCCTTGCCCACCAGGAGTTGTACGTGTCCGAGCTGGTCCCGGTCCGTGCCGACCTGGAGTCTGTGTTCCTCGAGCTGACCGAAGGCGAGGGCCTGTGATGATCCGCCTCACCAAGGTTGAGCTTCGTCGGCTGACCGCGCGCCGGCTCACTATCGTCGGCCTCGCCGGGCTGTTCGTGATCACCGTGATGCTGCTCACCGCGACCTGGTTCAACGCGCGGCCGCTGTCCACGGTCGAGCAGCAGCGGGCGCAGCAGCAGTTCGAGCTGGCGCACAAGGACTGGGTCGACAACGCGGCCGTGAACCGGCAGCAGTGCGAGGCGGACTGGAAGACCCAGCCTGACCCGAAGCCGACGCTCGAGGACATGTGTGCGTATCCGGAGCCCAAGCTCGAGGACTTCGGCAAACCGAAGACCGTGTTCGCCGAGATCATGCCGGACCTGCTGCAGGGATCGTCGTACTTCCTGGCCTTCGCCGCGTTCCTGATCGGAGCCAGCTTCATCGGCGCGGAGTTCAGTTCCGGTGCCATCGGCAACTGGTTGACGTTCGAGCCGCGCCGGCTCCGGGTGTACGGGAGCAAGCTGCTCGCGGCTGCGACCGGGTTCGTGCCGATCGCCGCGGTGACGCTGGCGATTGTTCTCCTAGGCACGTTCCTGATCGTCGACCGGCTCGGCGACACCGCGGGTGTGACCGGCCATACCTGGGGAGATCTGAGCGCGATCGGCGGCCGGGCCGTCGTGACGACCGCACTGGCGGCCGTGCTCGGCTGCGTCGTCGGCCTGTTGCTGCGGCACACGGCCGCCGCGATCGGTGTGGTGATGGCGTACCTGGTCCTCGCCGAGGGCGTGTTCGCCGCGTTCCTGGAGAAGGCCCAGCCGTGGCTGGTGAGGGTCAACTTCGACGCCTTCGTCCGCCACGACGCGCAGTACTACGTCACCGAGTGCAAGTCCGGCAACGACGGCAGCTACGGCTGTGAGTCCGTCGTGAAGACACTCACCTTCGAGCACGGCGCCTGGTACCTGGCCACTCTGGCCGTTGTCATGGTCTTGATCGGCGGATGGGTCTTCCACCGCCGCGACGTCAACTAGCTGCGCGCCGTCGCCGTCTGAACGCGCCGATCAACGCGATCCCGAGCGTGAGTACGGCGGCGGCCGCACCGATGGCCAGGCCGCGACGCAGACCCGGTGGGACGAACGTGCAGTCGATGCGGTCCGCCGTACCCGTCAGTGGGATGGCGATCAGGCCGCCGTAGTCCCGCGGGACCTGCGCCTTGCCGCCGCCGACCGAACCCTCCCCAGTCGAACAGAGCCAGCCGTCGATCTTCGGTACGGCGACGATCGCGTACCCCTTGCTGCCCGGCCGCAGCGTTGCGTGGATCGCATGGCCACTGGCCTCGACATCCGTCGCCCCGCTGTCCCGCAGCCGCCGGATCGTGGTGGCGAGCGCTCGTTGGTCGAGGCAACCGATCGCGTTCTTCGGCGGAATGCCCTGCGGGTCCTCGCCGAAGTTGAGCTCGATCAGCACGACCCCGGTCTTCGGTACGGTGCCGAGCCCGATCATCGCGCTGCTCGTGTTGATCCCGGGCCGGCGGGTCGCGCTCAGGTCCCACCACCGTCCGCCGGCCAGCCGTGCCCGGCCGCCGACCCGCGGCATGAACAGGTACGCCGACGAGCCGGGCTTGCAAGTTGCGACCAGCTTGACGTCACCGGTCTCGAACCGGGTGCCTTTGTACTCCGGGACTTCGTACACCTTGGACCCGAGCAGTCGCTCCTGGGTGGCGTACGCGTTCGGGGCATTGAAGTCGGCAGCGACCGGCGCGCCGAGTCGCCGCCGTACCGTGACGAGCGGTGGCGCCTCGTACTTCGTGATCTGCGGTTCACCGTCGCCGACGAGCCGCATCCGCGCCCCGACCGAGAAGATCGCGTCGGTGACCGGGTTGTCGAGGGTCCGCGACGCGCGACCGTACCCGGACCAGCCGAAGCCGAGGCCGGTCAGCGTCTCGTTGATTGTGTGCGGCAACAGGCTGCTGTACAGCCCGGCGCCCTGTCCACCAAGGAGAATCGGGTCGTTCGGCGTGATCGACGTACCCGGCTCGGTCCGGTACTTCGGCCACCCGCCGGCCTCCCGAAGTGCGTCGAACCGCGCGGTCTGCTTGTCGTCCCACGGAGCCGCCGAGGCGCCCAGCACCTTGCTGCGGTACTGGTCGGTGATCACCGCGGTCCACGTGGTCTCCACCGCCACAACCACCAGCAGTACGGCGAACGCGGCAGCCACCGGCCACTTGATCCGCCGCGTCTTCGGGAATCGGCGCAGCGTCCAAATGGTGCCGAACGCAACCAAAGTCACCGCTCCGGAGACGATCAGCACGAACATCGAGTGATCGCTGAGCAGCGGACTGCCGTTGGACAGTACGGCGATCAGCACCAGGAGCGCACCGCCGCCCACCAGAGCAAGCGGTCCAGGCAGTCGATGAGCCACGGAGGCCCAGGCGACCACCACGATCACACCGCAGAGCACGAAGGCCTCGCGATACTGACTGCCGTTCGGGGTGTCGAACGCGTGCCAGAACTTCTGTGTCGGCGCCCACCGGATGGACAGCGCGATCAGGACGGTCGTGATCACCCACACCGTCTTCGTCAGCCAGGGTACGAACTTGTTGAACGGCAGCGTCAGCGCGAGCAGGAGGGCAACAGTTCCGACGTACAAGCTGGCGGTTCGGCCTACGCCCTCGGTCAGCGGCAGCAACCGGGAGAGGAACAGGTCCAGCGGGGACGCGTGGAAGATCCCGGACGGCGACGGCGTTGCGGCGCGGTTGGTGGTGATGATCGGTAGCAGGATGGGCGCGACCAGGGCCATGCCGAGCACGAACGAGATGCCGTGCCGGACGATCGCCCGCAGCCGCAGGGACCACTTGAGGTCGCTGGTCAGCAGCCGGGCGAGCAGATAGATTCCACCCGCGATCGTTGCCATGTAGGCGGTGTAGAAGTTGGACAGCCAGAAGACGGCGACGACCAGCACACTGAGCAGCCGGTTGGTCCGGCGCAGTGACCACTCCGCGACCATGAAGAACATCGGCAACGCGATCAGGCCGTCCAGCCACATCGGCACGTACGATCCGTCGTCGAGGGCCCAGCCGCAAACTCCGTACGACACGCCGAGCATTGCTGCAACCCAACGGGGGCCGGGACGCATCTTCATCAGTAGGGCCGCCATCGCGGCCGCTGCCAGGCTGAGCTTCAGGGTGGTGATGACGTAGACGGCCAGGTCGATCTGGTCGCGGGGGAACAGCCCCACCAGCAGGGACAATGGGCTACCGAGATCGACACCGAGGTCGGCCAGGAAGCCGACCCCGAACGCGCTCTGCCAGTTGTACAGCAGGTCGCCTTGGGCCTGGCCGTGCAGGACGTCCCACAGGTGGGCGAAGAAGGGGATGTACTGCGTGCCAAGATCGTTGGTACTGCGCGACAGCGAACCGAAGGGATAGGTACCGCGGATGATTCCGGAGGTGGCGAAGACAGCCGCCACCACGACAAAGGCGACGACGGCTGGCAGTAACGCCGTACGTCGCCGGACAGTTTCTGGTGGATCGCCGTCCTCGGAAACCATGCGCCGCCCCTTCGCTCCGTTCACCTGGTCGCCAAAACTAACCGGTGATTCTGGTCTGGACAACAATCGCATCGTGATCAACTACTGGGGCGGATGGGGACGACGATGCGTTTGAGTCTGGTGGTGCCGTGTTACAACGAGGTCGAGGTCATCGCGCGGTTCCATCAGGCCCTGACCCACGAGCTGACCGCCACCGGCCGGCCGTACGAGGTCCTGTACGTCGACGACGGCAGCACTGATGGGACGCTCGAGGCGCTCGTCGAGTTGGCAGCCACCGACGAATCGGTCCGCTACCTGTCCTTCAGCCGGAACTTCGGCAAGGAGGCCGCGATGCTGGCCGGCCTGCGCTACGCAGGAGGCGACGCGGTCGTGATCATGGACGCGGACCTGCAGCATCCACCGGAACTGATCGGCCGGATGCTGACGGAGTACGAACGCGGCTTCGACCAGGTGATCGCCCGGCGGAATCGGACCGGCGACCCGGCGACCCGGACGCTGGCCGCGCGGGCCTACTACTGGCTGATCAACAAGTGGGCCGACGTCGAGTTGATGGACGGGGTCGGCGACTTCCGGCTGCTGTCGCGGCGTGCGGTCGACGGGCTGCTCGAGCTGAACGAGTACAACCGGTTCTCGAAGGGGCTGTTCGCCTGGATCGGATTCGAGTCGATCCTGTTCGAGTACGACAACGTGAAGGCGGCGCCGGATCGGAAGAGTCGGTGGACGTTCCGGCGGTTGGTGGAGTACGGCCTCGACGGGCTGCTGTCCTTCAACAACAAGCCGTTGCGGATGGCGATCTACGTCGGTCTGCTGCTGACCGCGGTCGCCGCCGGCTACGCGATCTGGGTGCTCGTGGCGGCACTTCTGCACGGGGTGGACATGCCCGGGTACGTCACGCTGATCGCGGCGATCACCGGGCTCGGCGGGCTGCAGATGGTGATGCTCGGCGTGATCGGCGAGTACATCGGCCGGATCTACTACGAGACCAAGAAGCGGCCGCACTACCTGCTCAAGCAGACCAACATGGACCCCTCGAGCCGGGTAGAGAAAGCACCGGCCCCGGGCGGACGAACCACCCGGGGCCAGTAACTGCTGCTGCTGAGGATCAGGCGGTGAGCCGCTCCTCGGTGGAGGTGGAGAACAGGTGCAGCTTGTCCGGCACCGCCGCCAGGCGGATGGTCGAACCCTTCTCGACCGTCATCCGGGCGTCGATGCGGGCCACGATCTGCGCCTGGTCGCTGTGCTCCGTGGTGCCGTAGAGGTACGCGTCGGCGCCGAGCTCCTCGACCACGGCGACCTTGACCGGCAGGCCCTCGTCGGCGACCTTGAAGGCCTCCGGACGAACGCCGACGGTCAGCGTCTTGTCGCTACCGGCCTTGGCCAGTAGGTCGCGGCTGATCGGGATGGTGTAGTCGCCGACCTTGGCGCCACCCTCGACGATGTCGGCGGTCAGCAGGTTCATCGCCGGCGAACCGATGAAGCCGGCCACGAACTTGTTCTTCGGGCCGTCGTACAGGTTCAGCGGGGTGTCGACCTGCTGGAGCAGACCGTCCTTGAGGACCGCGACCCGGTCGCCCATCGTCATGGCCTCGACCTGGTCGTGCGTGACGTACACCGTGGTGACGCCGAGACGCTGCTGCAGCTCGGCGATCTGGGTGCGGGTCTGCACGCGCAGCTTGGCGTCGAGGTTCGACAGCGGCTCGTCCATCAGGAAGACCTGCGGGTTACGCACGATCGCGCGACCCATCGCGACCCGCTGACGCTGACCACCGGAGAGCGCCTTCGGCTTGCGGTCCAGGTACTCCTCGAGGCCGAGCAGCTTGGCGGCCTCCATGACGCGCTTGGCGCGGTCTTCCTTGGAGACGCCCTGCATCTTCAGCGCGAAGCCCATGTTGTCCGCGACCGACATGTGCGGGTAGAGCGCGTAGTTCTGGAACACCATCGCGATGTCGCGCTCTTTCGGCGGGCGGTGCGTGACGTCGCGGTCGCCGATGTAAATCGAACCCTCGTTGACCTCTTCGAGGCCGGCGAGCATCCGGAGCGAGGTGGACTTGCCGCAACCCGATGGGCCGACGAGCACCATGAACTCGCCGTCCTCGATCTCGAGGTTGAGCTTGTCGACGGCGGGAGTGTCAGAGCCCGGGTACACCCGGGTTGCCGCCTTGAAAGAGACAGTAGCCATGACGAATCTTTCCCTTCACCGGCAGGAACGTGCCGGACGATCCGAGTAAAGGCCCCCCAAGCCGGGGGAGTGCGCCTATCCTCCCCGGGCCCGCACGTCCTGACAAGACATCCGGCGTGTGACATGTCCGTTCTGTTCACGTTGTGGACACCTGTGTGCATCCTGCAAGTTCTTGCAGGATCTTGCTGAAATGTCAGGGGTAGCTCGGTACAGTGCCGGGCGTGAGTAGCAGAGCACGGCTGGCGGACATCGCGGCCAAGGCGGGGGTCAGTGAGGCGACGGTCTCGCGGGTGCTGAACGGCAAACCGGGGTCGCGGACGATACGAAGCAGTCTGTTCTCACCGCACTCGACGTACTGGGGTTCGAACGGCCGACCAGGTTGCGGCGGCGCTCGGCGGGGCTGATCGGGCTGGTGATGCCGGAGCTGATCAACCCGATCTTCCCGGCGTTCGCGCAGGTGATCGAGTCGGCGCTGTCGCAGCGCGGCTTCACCCCGGTGCTCTGCACGCAGTCGCCGTCCGGCGCGACGGAGGAGGAGTACGTCGAGATGCTGCTGGAGCGCGGCGTCTCCGGGATCATCTTCGTATCCGGCCTGCACGCGGACACCGGAGCGGACCACGAGCGCTATCAGGCTCTGGTCGACCGGCGGCTGCCGGTGGTGTTCGTGAACGGCTGGCTGCCGTCCGTCGAGGCGCCGTTCGTGTCGTCGGACGAGTACGCCGCGATGGAGCAGGCGGTCACGCACCTGGTTGCCCTCGGCCACCGGCGGATCGGGTTCGCCTCCGGGCCGGAGCGGTTCATCGTCGTACAGCGGAAGCTGACCGGGTACCGGACCTCGATGAAGGCTCAGCTGGGGTTGTCGGACGAGGACCTGGATCCGTTGGTTGCCTTGAGCATGTTCGGCGTGGAGGGCGGTGAAGCGGCCGGCCGTCAACTGCTCGACGCTGGGGTCACAGCGGTCGTGTGCGGCTCGGACATGATGGCGCTCGGTGTGATCCGGGCCGCCCGGCAGCGCGGTCTCGCAGTACCTGGTGATTTCTCGGTTGTCGGTTATGACGACGCTCCGATGATGGAGTTCACGGATCCGCCGATGACCACGATTCGCCAACCGGTGCAGGCGATGGGGCTAGCTGCTGTGCAGTCCCTGCTTGAAGAGGTCCGCGGTCACGCGACTCCTCATACCGAGTTCCTCTTCCGGCCGGAACTCGTCGTCCGTGGATCGACCGGGCCGGCGCGCTGATTCACTGCTGAACCAGTCGTCCGGACACTGCCCACAGCCGGGCGGCGGTCTCGGGGTCCAGTGCCCACGCCTTCACGCCGTGCGGATGGTCGGCGAGGCTCGCGTCGTCCGGCACGGTGTACGCCTCCTGGCAGTCGTCGAGGTAGTGGCCTCCCGAGCGGGCGAACTGCGGTGCGACCGCGGCGACCACCGTGGTGGCGGCGCCCTGCGCGACGGTCTTGTAGGTGAAGGTGCCCGCGGCCTCGGCTGCGGCGAGGGAAGCTCGCTGCTGCGTCGTGAAGTTTCGCTGCAGGCCGGTCGTGACGCCTCCCGGGTTGACCGCGTTGACGACGATCCCGTCCGCGGTCCACTGGCGTGCGGCTTCGACTGCGAACAGGGAGTTCGCCGTCTTCGACTGGGCATAGGCGAGTTGCGGGTCGTACTCCCGGCGCTCGAAGTGCAGGTCGCCGAAGTCGATTCCCGCCCGCATGTGGGCCGTCGAACTGACGGACACCACCCGGCTCCCGCCGTGGCCGGCCGCGCCGTCGGCCAAGGCATCGCGCAGTCCGGTGGCGAGCGCGAAATGCCCAAGATGGTTGACCGCGAACTGCCACTCCCAGCCCACCGGTGTTCGCTCGAGCCCACCCGTGACGACTCCGGCGTTGTTGACGAGCAGGTGCAGTACGCCGTCCCACTCGCGGACGAACCGTCGCACGCTGCGGAGATCGGCGAGATCGAGCTGCACGACCCGTGGCCGGGGTCTGCCGGTGGTGCTCGCGATGGCGGCCGCGGCAGCGTCTCCGGCTGCCTTGTTCCGGACGGCGATGGTCACCTCCGCGCCGGCGGCCGTGAGTGCGCGCGCGGTTTCGGCCCCCAGGCCGGACGACGCGCCGGTGATGACGGCCCGTGCGCCGGTGAGGTCGATGCCGAGCAGCACGTCGTCCGCGGTGCTGTCGGCGTTGAACGACGTGCTGATCAGAGGCATGCCTTGACCTTACAACTCTGACCAAATCTGTAAAGTTTGTTCAGTGGAAGACTATGCTGGGCCGGTGAGTCGCAGAGATCCTGCCGAGGCGGTGTCCGCACCCAGCCGTGCCGGCCGTCGTCGGGAGGCGGTGCTCGACAGCGTGCTGGCGACGTTCGCGCGCTTCGGCTACCAGAAGACCTCGCTCAGCGAGGTCGCGCGGGCGGCCGGTGTCTCCCGACCCACGCTCTACTCCTGGTTCGAAGCCAAGGACGAGCTCTTCCGCGCGGCGGTCGAACAGTCGCTGAGCCGGGACCTCGCGGCCTGTGAGCGTGCGCTGTCCGACTCGTCCCGTCGGCTGGACCGGCGAGTCCTGGACGCCTTCGACCACTGGGCGGGGCGGTACGTCGGACCCATGACTCGGGAGATTCCTGTTCTGATCGAGGCGAGTCCGGAGCTACTCGGGCCTGTTGCCACCGCGGCTCCGGGACGCTTCGAGCGGCTGTTGGCCGGGGCGGTCGCGGAGGCATTGGACGCCAAGCGCGCCCGAGCTGTTACTCAGACCCTCATCAGCACCTCGATCGGCATCAAGCACCAGACCGACTCCCGCGAGGAGTACCGCCGGCGGATGACGGTCGCGATCGATCTCATTCTGCAGGTCGCGTCCTGAACCGGCTCCGAACCTGGTCCTGTGACGAACCAGCTCCGGCCCGGAAACCGTCCCCTGCCGGGCGGCTCCGGGCCGGAGGTTTGTTAGGGCCTACTTAGAGGTGTGGAAGGCGGCAGCCGGGAGGCTGGTCTTGCCGTTGGCCCAGAGGGCGTTCACCTTGGAGACCTCGGTGGCGTCCGGGTTCGGGTTGGTGCAGGACGGGCCGGGGCCGCCGCCGGACATCAGCTCGGAGCACGGACCGGAGTAGTGGTCCGGCAGGCCGAGCACGTGGCCGGTCTCGTGGGCGGTGATCCGGGTCGAGTCGTACTCCTGCGCCTGGGCGTAGTCGATGAAGACGTAGCCGCTGCCGTGACCGTCGGTGGACGCGTACGAACCGCGCGGGTCGTTGCCCTCGGTGTAGTAGAAGTCGTAGTTGCTGCCCTCGACGAGCTTCACGTTGCTGACATGCGAGTTCCAGATCGACGAGCTGGACGCGATCTGGGACGCGAAGCTCGGCGCGTCGACGGCGTACGTGACGGTGACGGCCGTGACCTTCTGGCCGGCCTTGGCCTGCTTGGCCATCTTGGCGTGGGCGGACTTCATCACGGCGTCATAGAACGCCTTGCTGGCGGCTTCGTCCTGCGGCGAGCCGACGTACGCCGCACGGCTGGCGGCGGTGGAGACGTGTGAATCGGTGGCCGGCGCGGCAGTCGAGGGGGACGCTGCAAACGCGGGCACAGCCAAAGCGGCGGCGGCAAGCCCCGCGAGACTGCTCAGGATACGGCGATGCGACATGGGAGGGCCTCACTCCGGATCGGTGGCGGATAGCGACGGGCGGATTACCGATCGCCACCATCGGATGCTCCCAAGCGCCTCGGATTTCCGCATCACATCGCGGAAAACCCAGGGGATAACCCGCGTATCCCGACCGCCGTTCTATGCCGGCCATAACCCTCGCGCTATGAGTTCGACGCTGGTGGAGGCGGTCGCGTCGGCGGTCGACGCGGCGGCCGCCGCCGAGATGCTTGTCGGCGTCGTCGAGCGTGGGCTCCTGTAGCTCTTACGCCTCGCCGGGGATGCCGACGTTGAGGAGGCGGGCGCCGGGGCCTCGGGTGGAGAGCCGGTCGTCCTTGTTGTAGAGGTTGCAGCGCTGGAGGCTGAGGCAGCCGCAGCCGATACAGGTGTCCAGGTCGTCGCGGAGGCGCTCGAGCTCGGCGATCCGGTCGTCGAGGCGGCTGCGCCAGGACTTCGACAGCTTGCTCCAGTCGGCACGCGTCGGCGTACGGTCCTCGGGAAGTGAGTCGAGGGCCCCTTTGATCTCGGCGAGCGCGAGACCGACCCGCTGGGCCGCCTGGACGAAGGCGACCCGTCGCAGGGTGCTCCGCTGGTACTGACGCTGGTTGCCGGCCGTACGCCGGGACGCGATCAGACCCTGGTCCTCGTAGAACCGCAACGCCGACGCCGCCACTCCGGATCGCTGTGCGATCTCCCCGATCGAGAGCCAATGCTCCTTGCTCGGGACGTTCACCTCTCCCATGCCGCCACCCTAGAACGGCACACCAAAAACTCAACCGCCCTTGAACTGCAACCGGCAGACCAGTAGGGGTGATGGTCTGCGTGGTCGGGGTACGCCCTCGGTTCGGGTATACTTTCTTGGTGTCGGTGCGCGCGTCGCGTCACCAGAGATGTTCCCAGGCGCTCCGACCCGTCGGTTTCAGCATCCGCTGAGATTCCGGCGACATGGGTGCAACGCGATAGCACCCGCAGGTCGATGCCCGTCTCCTGCTGAGCACGTAGTCCGGTCATGTTTCGTGACCGGACCTTCGCTGCGGCTGCGATCCGGCGCCAATCGTCCGTGAATCCGAGAGAGAGTTTGCGTGACCCAGCACCACCAGCCCGACTCCGAGTCCGCTGACGGGCGGATCAAGAAGCCCCGACACAAGAAGTACCAGAACCAGTCGTACGGCGAGCGCCTCGCCGCCGATGCGACCTATGACGCTCCGCGCGAGGACCCCAAGCCAGTGGTTCGCGAAGACTCGAAGCCAGTGGTGAAGGGTTACCGCGCCGAGCAGGCACGCCCGGACCGCAGCCGCGACGACCGTCCGGTCCGTTCCGACGACCGCAGCAGCGACGAGCGGCCGCGTTACGAGCGGACCGAGCGCCCGTACGCCGGTAACGCCCGCGACGACCGTCCCGCGTTCCGTCGTGACGACCGCCCGCAGCAGAACCGCGGCGACCGGCCGTACGCGCGGACCGAGCGCGACGGCAAGCAGTACCCGCGGGCCGCCGAGCGCACCGACCGTCCGCAGTACCGTCGCGACGACCGTCCGCAGGGTGACCGGACCGAGCGTCCGCGTTTCAACCGGGACGACCGGACCGACCGCCCGCAGTACCGGCAGGACGACCGTGGGCCGCGTTCCGACGACCGTTCGTCGTACCGTCGGGACGACAAGCCGTTCGTACGGCGTCCGTCGCAGGAAGAGCGCCGGGGTGAGCCGATTCGTCGCGAAGAGCCGGTGATCGACCTCGGCACCGTTGCTGACGACAACCAGTTCGCCGCCCTCGGTATCGCGCCGCGGCTGGTACAGCGCCTGGCTCGTGACGGCATCACCGCGCCGTTCCCGATCCAGACCGCGACCATCCCGGACGCGCTGGCCGGCCGGGACGTGCTCGGCCGTGGCCAGACCGGCTCCGGCAAGACCCTCGGCTTCGGGCTTCCGACGCTGATGCGGCTGTCCGGCGGTCACACCGAGTCGCGCCGTCCGCGCGGGATGATCCTGGTCCCGACCCGCGAGCTGGCGATGCAGGTGCACGACGCCCTCGAGCCGCTGGCGCACGTGATGAACGTGTCGCTGAAGCTGATCGCCGGCGGTCTCCCGTACCCGAAGCAGATCGAGTCGCTGCGTCGGGGTGTCGACCTGCTGATCGCCACCCCGGGCCGCCTGATCGACCTGTGCGAGCAGGGTGCGGCCGACCTCGGCGCCGTTGAGGTCGCAGTACTCGACGAGGCCGACCACATGTGCGACATGGGCTTCATGCCGGCCGTCACCACGCTGCTGGACATGACGCCGCCGGAGGGTCAGCGCCTGCTGTTCTCCGCGACGCTGGACAACGACGTCGACAAGATCGTGAAGACCTACCTGAAGGACCCGGTGCAGCACTCGACCGAGTCCGGCCAGGCGACGGTCAGCACGATGGAGCACCACCTGCTCGTGATCGAGCCGGCGCACAAGCAGTCCCTGACGGCCGAGCTGGCCAGCCGGGACGGCCGGACCATCGTGTTCGTCCGGACCAAGCTGGGTGCCGACCGGATCGCGACGCAGCTGCGCGACCGCGGCGTGATGGCCGCGGCCTTGCACGGCGGCCTGACCCAGGGCATGCGGAACAAGACGCTGGACCAGTTCAAGGACGGCTCGGTTCCGGTGCTGGTGGCAACGGATGTCGCGGCCCGCGGCATCCACGTCGACGACGTCGGCCTGGTCGTCCAGGCTGACCCGCCGGCCGAGCACAAGGACTACCTGCACCGTGCCGGTCGTACGGCGCGTGCCGGTGGCAAGGGTGCCGTCGTCACGCTCCTGCTGCCGCACCAGCGGCGCGGGATGATCCGGATGGCGGAGTCCGCCGGCGTCAAGGCCGAGCCGGTTCGGGCCCGTCCGGGCGACGAGCTGGTCACCGAGCTGACCGGCGGTACCAAGCCGTCCGGCTACCCGGTGAAGCTCCCGGCCCCGAAGCCGCAGCGCTTCAGCAAGGGTGGCGGCGGCAAGCGGTTCGGTAGCGGCCGTCCGGGTCGCGGCGACAACCGCGGCAGCAGCGGACCGCGCCGCAGCAACGGCGGCCCGCGTCGTACCGACGGCAAGTCGTACCAGCACTGAGTAAACTCGGCCCTGATTCCCTGTGAAACAAGGGGATCAGGGCCGACTCATGTCAGGACGGCCCAGAGCCTGGCCAGCACCGTCGCGATCTCGTCGGCGTCCAGCGGGATGAGCTCGAGCATCAGTTCGCCCTCGGCCGTCCGGTCGGTCATCACGTAGATCGACGGCGTCCCGGCCTCGAGCTCGGTCGCGACCCGCTTGGCGTCCGCAACCTTGAGCAGGACCCGCGACACCTGCAGGCCCGTCGGGTCCTGGACCGTCTCGGCGATGACGTCCGGGATCCGGGAAGCCGCGGCGACGAACTCTTCCACCTTGGCCAGCTGGTCAGCCTCCCACTTCACCCGGTCGACCGCCTGCCACTCCTCCAAAGCCGCGAGTACGCCGACGATCGCTTCCTTCGTCGGCTTCATCCCCCGCCCGATGCCCTTCTCCTGGGCCCGCAGCGCCTGGACCAGCGGCCACGACCCGGCGACCAGCCCGGCGGTCGGGGAGCCGAGGTACTTCTGCCCGCTCACCAGGACCAGATCCGCGCCGGTCGCGAGCACGTCCGCGATCCGCGGGAACTGTGCGGCCGCGTCGATGATCGCGGGTACGCCGCGACGGTGGGCGGCACGGACCGCGGCCACCAGGTCGATCGGCTCGCCGCGCGTCAGCCGGGACGACACCAGCATCAGGCAGGCCACGTCCGGCCCGTCGAGCTCGTCCTCCAGTTCGGCGGCGGTGCATCCGTTCTCGTCACCGGCAAGATCGACCTGGGCTCCGGACAGCCGGATGCCCTGCAGGTTCGAGTGTCCGTAGTCGATCACCTGGCACGCCGGCAGCACGACCCGGTTGGGCATGTCGGTTGCGTCCGGCAACGCCGCAGTACGGCGGGGATCGCCGCCGGTCATCGTGGCCGCGACGGCCAGCGTGATGCCGGCCGCGGTGCAGTGCACGACCGCCCCGGCCTGGGCGCCGGTCAGCTGCGCGATGGCCTCACTGGCGCGGTCGCCGAGCTCGTCCATCACGAAGAATTCTGGCAACGCCTGAGCGACGGCTTCCGCGACCCCGTCCGAACTCCGCGACACCCCGAGCGGGGTGTACGTCCCCTTGGCGTTGATCACCACACTCAATCGGTAACGATCGTGGATGCTCATGGTGTTGCTGAGCGTAGTGGTCACGGACGGCAATTGGCGAGAGTCTGGACGTGAGTTCTTGACCCGATGCTACTGGTGAGTCATCCTCACTTTTACCGACCTGAGGAGGGAACCGTGCCCCGCCCCGCACCCCGAACCCGCCTTCGCGCGACCATCGCCGCGGCTGCCGTCGTGGCAGTCCTCGCGGCCTTGCCCGCACCGACCCAAGCGGCGCCACAAGCCTTTGCCGCCACCCCGGGTGATTATTGCCTCGAGCAATGTCGCGACATCCTGCCGCCGGGGCAGAACGGCAACGCGACCTTCACGGATCTCCTTGCTTTCAAGGCGTTAGGGGTCAGACCGCCGCACTTCAGCGACACGGTCAAGCCGTACCAGGACCTGGTCTGGAACTCCCAGGGCATCATCGACGACGGCCTCGCGCCGTACTACGACGACTCGTCGTTCGGGGTGAAACCGGACGACGTCGCCAGCACGATCCACCCGCGCGACGACGTCACGATCGTGCGGGACAAATCGCGCGGCATCCCGCACGTCACCGGCACCACCCGGCTGGGCACGATGTTCGGAGCCGGGTACGCCGGCGCGCAGGACCGGCTGTTCGTCATGGACGTGTTCCGGCATCTGGGTCGCGGACAGCTGACGCCCTTTGCGGGTGGCGCGGCGGCGAACCGCGAGTTCGAGCAGGAGTTCTGGCGGACCGCGCCGTACACCGAAGCTGATCTGCAGCGGCAGTTCGACGACGCCGACGATTTGTACGGCGCCGACGGCGTGAAGATGCAGCAGGACATCCAGGCCTGGGTCGACGGCGTCAACCACTACATCGACACGGTCGGCATCGGGTACCCCGGCGAGTACGTCGCGCTCGGCCTGGACTGGCCGACCCCGCACTGGAAGGTGACCGACGTGGTCGCCACGGCCGCCGTGGTCGCAGGCATCTTCGGCACCGGCGGCGGCGCCGAGGTCACCTCGGCGCTCGCATTGCTTGAAGCACAAGCGAAGTACGGTGTTGCTCAAGGCACCAAGGTGTGGGAGTCGTTCCGTTCCCAGAACGACCCGGAAGCCAGTACGACGGTGCACAACGGCACCAGCTTCCCGTACGGAACCACCGGACCGAACCCAGCCGGCCGCGCGATGCCGGACCGCGGATCGGTCACCGCAGAACCCGAGGTCATCGACCAGACCGTCAATAAGACGGCGGCCGCGAAACCGGCTCCCAAGGGCTCCGACGCGCTGAAGGGGATCTTCGACGACGGCCTGTTCCCGGAGGGCTTCGGGACGAAGGGAATGTCGAACGCGCTCGTCGTTTCCGGCGCTCATACCGCTAGCGGCAACCCGATCGCGGTCTACGGACCGCAGACCGGCTACTTCGCGCCGCAGTTGCTGATGCGCCAGGAGCTCCAGGGGCCGGGCGTCAGCTCGCGCGGCATCGCGTTCGCCGGACTGAACTTCTACACGCTGATCGGTCGCGGCCCGGACTACTCGTGGAGCGCCACCTCGGCCGGACAGGACATCACCGACACGTTCGCCGTACCGCTGTGTGAGCCTGGCGGTGGGACGCCGACGAAGGACTCGCAGTACTACGAGTTCCGCGGGCAGTGCGTCCCGATCGAGCGGCTCGAGCGGCACAACTCGTGGTACTCCAGCCTTGGTTCGTCGGAGCCGGCTGGGTCGTACACATTGGTTGCCCTGCGCACCAAGTACGGCATCGTCACGCATCGAGGGACCGTTGGTGGGAAGCCGGTGGTGTTCACCAAGAACCGGTCGACCTACGGGAACGAGGCCGGGTCGGCGCTCGGGTTCATGCAGTTGAACGATCCGGACCGGATCCACTCGGCCGCCGATTTCCAGAAGGCTGCGACGAACATCGGCTACACGTTCAACTGGTTCTATACCGACAAGGACTCGATCGCGTACTTCAACTCCGGCGACAACCCGGCCCGCGCGGCCGGCGCCGACCCGAACCTGCCGACCTGGAGCTCGTACGAGTGGCAGGGCTGGAATCCGGACACCAACCGGGCGACGTACACCCCGCCGGCCCAGCATCCGCAGGTGGTGAACCAGGACTACCTGACCAGCTGGAACAACAAACAGGCGCCTGGGTACTCCGCTTCGGACGGGCAATGGGGTTACAACGCAGTTTACCGCAGCCAGCCGCTCGACGACCGGATCAAGGCGGTCATCAACAGCGGGCAGAAGTTCACTCGCGGCAAGCTGGTCGAGGCGATGGAGGACGCGGCGACCGTCGACCTTCGCGGAGACCAGGTCCTGCCGTACCTGCTCCGCGTCCTCAAGAGCGCACCGATCACCGACCCGGCGGTTGCCGATGCGGTCGCCAAGCTGACCGCCTGGCAGCAGGCCGGCGCGCATCGGAAGACACCGAGCGCGTCGTCGAAGACGTACGACAACGCCGAAGCGATCCGCATCCTCGACGCCTGGTGGCCGCTGCTGGTCCCTGCCGAGTTCAAGGATCTTGGGCCTGACTTGTACGGTGCGATGGTCGCGAATCTGAAGATCGACGAGCGACCGAGCGCGCAGGGTTCGTCGTTCCAGAGCGGCTGGTGGGGCTTCGTGCAGCGCGACCTTCGGAAGGTCCTCGGCGACCCGGTGAAGGCGTCCCAGCCGGTGACGTACTGCGGTAGTGGAGCACTGGCCGCCTGTCGGTCGGTGCTGACGGACACGTTGCTCGCAGCAACCAAGGTGCCGGCGGCGACGACGTACCCCGCGACGGCGGACTGCGCGGCGGGCGACCAGTTCTGCGCGGACCAGATCGTGCACCAGCCGATGGGTGGCATCACCCAGGACCGGATGGCTTGGGTCAACAGGCCGACGTACCAGCAGGTGGTCGAGTTCCCGGCGCGACGCGGTGACGACGTCAGCAACCTGGCCGCGGGGAAGACGGCGACCGCGAGCAGTTCCGAGACCGGTTGGTACAACTCGCCGCCGGCGCAGGCGGTGGACGGCAACCAGGCGACGCGGTGGGCGAGCGACTGGTCGGATCCACAGTGGCTGAAGGTTGACCTCGGCAACGAGCAGACCGTTCGGCGGGTGGTGCTGAACTGGGAGTCGGCGTACGGGAAGTCGTACCGCGTGGAGGTGTCGCGGGACGGGTCGACCTGGCAGCAGGTGTACGCGACGACGACCGGGAACGGCGGGGAGGACGTGGTGCGGTTCGGCGCCGTGCCGGCTCGGTATGTGCGGGTGACTGGGACGCAGCGGGCGACGTCTTACGGGTATTCGCTGTATGAGCTGCAGGTGTTCAGGTGGTGATGCCAGGATGAGTGCATGAACCAGAACTTTCCTCCGAACCAGCCGTTCCCGCCGCAGCAGCCGGGCTACCAGCAGGGTCCGCCGCCGGGGTACCAGGGACCGCCGCCGGGATACCAGCAGGGGCCGCCGCCGCAGGGGTACGGGCAGCAGCCCGGGTATGGCCAGGCGCCGGGCAACTACCAGCCGGCCCAGCAGAACGCGCCGCATGTCGCTCCGCAGGGTTCGCCGTACCCGGTGCTGGTCTCGACGATGAACGACCTGCCCGGCTACACCGCAGAGATGGTGTTCGGTGAGGTCTTCGGGCTGACCGTGCGGAGCCGGGACTTCGGGTCGAACTTCACCGCGAGCTTCCGGTCGCTGGGCGGTGGCGAGGTGCCGGAGTACACCCAGATGCTGGCCGAGTCTCGGCACGTCGCGGTGATGCGGATGTGTCAGATGGCGCAGCAGATGGGCGCGAACGCGATCCTCGCGATGCGGTTCGACTGCAACGAGATCGCGCAGACGATGAGTGAGGTGGCGGCGTACGGCACGGCCGTGATCGTCCGCAAGGTCGTCCAGGACACCACTCCCGATGAGGATGATGCGCATGACAGCTGAGCTTTCGTTTCCGCCGGGATTTCGGTGGGGGGTTTCGACGTCGGCGTACCAGATCGAGGGTGCTGTGACCGAGGATGGTCGCGGCCCCTCGACCTGGGACACGTTCTGCGCCGAGCCCGGCCGGATCCTGAACGGCGACACCGGTGCGGTCGCGTGCGATCACTACCACCGGTACGCCGAGGACGTCGCGCTGATGCGGGAGCTGGGGGTGGACACCTACCGGTTCTCGTTCTCCTGGCCGCGGATCCAGCCGTCGGGGAGTGGGCCGGGGAACGCCGCCGGTCTGGACTTCTACGACCGGCTGATCGACACCTTGCTCGGCGCCGGGATCCAGCCGGCGCCGACGCTGTACCACTGGGACACCCCGCAGCCGCTCGAAGACGTGGGCGGCTGGCTCTCGCGGGACATCACGGATCGCTTCGCCGACTACGCATCGTTGCTCGGCGCCCGTTTCGCTGACCGGGTACCGATGTGGATCACAATCAACGAGCCGGTGGTGCTTACGTTGATGGGCTACGCGCTCGGAGCGCATGCCCCGGGCAAGGAGTTGTTGTTCGACGCGCTTCCGGTGGCGCATCATCAGCTGCTTGCTCACGGTCGCGCGGTTCAGGCGCTGCGGGCTGCGGGTGCTTCGCAGATTGGTATCGCCAGCAACCACGCTCCGACCTGGCCGGCGAGTGACAGCGCCGAGGACAAGGAAGCGGCGGCGCTTTACGACAACCTCGTCAACTGGCTGTTCGCCGACCCGATCCTGCTCGGGGAGTACCCGAACGGCATGGGTGACGCGATGCCCGGGCCGGTCGCCGACGACCTGGCGATCATCTCGACGCCGCTCGACTTCTTCGGCATCAACCACTACGCACCGGTCTCCGTCGGCGCGGCCACCGGTCAGGCGGATACTGCCGCGACGGATGGGGTGCAGTTGCCGCCTGGTCTGCCCTTCGAACCACGTCCGCTCACTGGCTACCCTTTGACCGACTTCGGTTGGCCGGTGGTGCCGGATGCGTTCGGCGAGCTCCTGCGGACCTTCAAACAGCGGTACGGCGACAAGCTGCCGCCGATCTACATCACCGAGAACGGGTGCGCGATCAACGACGAACCTGTCGACGGGGTCGTCTCCGATCAGCGGCGGATCGACTATTTGGACGGATACCTGCGGTCGCTCCGGGGTGCGATGGACGACGGGGTCGACGTACGGGGCTATTTCCAGTGGTCCTTGCTGGACAACTTCGAATGGGCCGCGGGGTACTCGCAGCGGTTCGGGTTGGTGCACGTCGACTTCGAGACACAGGAGCGGACACCGAAGGCGTCGTACCACTGGCTGCGTGATGTGATCGCCCAGAGTCGAGCATGATTCCTGAGCCCGGGGTGGTGCCGGCTGCGCTGGCGGAGCCGACGGTCCGGGTACGAGCGGGCTGGACGGCGGCCGTCGTACTGGCGAACGTCGGCGTGTTCGCCGCTTGGCTCGGCCCGATCCAGGTCCTGCTCGCGCAGCAGTCCGAGGCGGTTGCTCCAGGCAACAAAGAGTTCGTGTTCGGACTGGTGACCGGGGTCGGCGCTGCGGTGTCGGTATTCGCGAACCCTGCTTTCGGCGCGATCTCGGACCGGACCACGTCCCGCCGCGGCCGGCGGGCGCCGTGGGTACTCGCGGGTGCGGTCGGCGGCGCCGTCGGGTTGCTGGTCCTGGCCGGCGCGACCGCGGTCGGGTTGATGATCGTCGGTTGGTGCCTGATGCAACTGTTCGGCAACGCGCTGCTGGCTGCCGCTACGGCGACCGTGCCGGATCGGGTGCCGGTCGACCAGCGCGGAGTCGTCGGCGGCTGGGTCGCGATCTCGCAGGTATTGGGTGCGCTCGTCGGGACCGCGCTGGCGACTGTTGCCGGTGGCATCGGGCTCGGGTACGTCGCGTGCGCCGGGTTCCTGCTGTTGTCCGTCGTACCGTATCTGCTGCGCAGTCACGACGCGCCCCTGGTCACGCCGCCGCCACCGTTGGTACTGCGGGAGTTCCTGCGCGGCTTCTGGATCAGTCCGCGGCGCTATCCCGATTTCGGCTGGGCGTGGCTGACGCGGTTCCTCTTCAACGTCGGCAACGCGCTCGGCACGCTGTACCTCTTCTACTACCTGCAGGACGAGGTCGGACGTGCGGACGCAGACACCGGCGTACTGATCCTGACCGCGATCTACAGCGTCTGTGTGCTGGTCACGGCGATCGGATTCGGCGGATGGTCGGACCGGAGCGGCCGACGGAAGGTCTTCGTCACCGGCTCCGGCCTGGTGATGGCAGTCGCCGGCGTGATCCTCGCCGTCTGGCCGACCTGGCCCGGCGCAATCCTCGGCGCGATAGTCCTCGGCACCGGCTTCGGCGTCTACCTCTCCGTCGACTTCGCCCTCCTCACCGAAGTACTCCCCAGCGCCCGCGACCGCGCCAAGGACCTGGGCGTCATCAACATCGCCAACTCGCTGCCCCAGGTCCTTGCCCCGGCCATCGCGGCTCCGATCGTCAAACACCTGGGCGGTTACCCGGTGCTCTACCTCTTGGCGTCTGCCGTCACCCTCCTGGCCGGCGTACTCGTTCGCCAGATCCGCTCGGTCGACTGAACCCTGGTAACAGACTGCCGACGAGCGCCAGGGCTACGGCGAGCCCGGCTGCTACGACGAAGACCAGGTCGTAGCCGGCTGCGGTCGCGGCTCTGGTGCCCGCCACCGTTGTGAGTACCGCCAACCCGATCGCCCCGCCCACCTGACTTGCTGTGTTCGCTAGGCCACCGGCCACACCGGCGTCGCCTTCGGGTACGTCGGCGGTCACGGCGGCCATCAGGGTCGGGAAGGTCAGCCCGATGCCGATGGCGACCAGCAGCGTCGGCCCGAGCACGCTGGTGACGTAGCCGCTGCCGGCGCCGGCCTGAGCGAGCCAGCCGAAGCCGATCAGGAAGCAGGCACTCCCGGCCACGATCAGTCGACGTACGCCGGTTCGCGGCAGCAGCGTGGCGGCCAGCCGTGCGACGACCACGAACGTCACCGCCGCGGGCGTCTGCCCGAGGCCGGATCGAAGAGCGCTGTAGCCGAGGACGTTCTGCAGGAACAGCGACGTGAAGTACCACATGGCGATGGCGATCGCTCCGAACAGCAGCAGCATTCCGTTGCCGACAGCAACCGTACGGAGGGTGAGCAGCCGCAGCGGCATGATCGGCCGGGCGACCCGCGCTTCGACCACGGTGAAGACAACGAGCAGGAGCAGGCCCGCCGCCCCCGGCAAGGCGACCCGCAGAGAGGTCCAGTCGTGATCGGCGCTCTGCATGACGCCGTAGATCAACGCGGCCAGCCCCGCAGTACCCGTTGCCGCGCCGATGAGGTCGAGCGGCTCCCGGCGGCGGGTTCGGGCGGCGGCCAGTGACTTCATGGCCGCGCCGATCAGTACCGCGCCGATCGGGACGTTGATCAGGAACACCCATCGCCAGGACAGGCCGGTGGTGATCGCACCGCCTGCCACCGCACCGGCCATCCCGCCCACGCCGCCGGCGGCGGACCAGGCGCCGAACGCCCGGGCACGTTCGCGCTCCGCGGTGAAGTTGGTGTTGATCACGGCCAGTGTCGCCGGAGCCAGCATCGCGGCTCCCACGCCCTGCACGACCCGAGCCGCCACCAGGACGCCCGGAGCGGATGCCAGGCCCGCCGCCAAGCTCGCCGCGGAGAACAGGATCAACCCGGTCACCAGCATCCGGCGTTGGCCGAACAGGTCAGCGGCTCGGCCACCCAGCAGCATGAAGCCGGCGAACGTCAGCAGGTAGCCGTTCACCACCCAGGCGAGGCCGGTGACGGTGAAGCCGAGCTCCCGCTGGATGGAGGGCAGGGCGACATTCACGATGGACGCGTCGAGGATCACCATGAACTGGCTGACGCAGGCGAGCGCCAGAACCGCCCAGGTGGTTCTCTTGAGTGTGGAGGGCATGTCGAAGCACCTTTCTCAGCGCGTCGCGAGCGTCGGGTAGTCGGTGTAGCCGCGATGGTCGCCGCCGTAGAACGTGGCGCGGTCCGGCTTGTTGTACGGGCCGTCCGCGGCGAGGCGGGCCGGCAGGTCTGGGTTGGCCAGGAACATTGCCCCGAAGGCGATCAGGTCCGCCGTACCATCGCCGATCAGTGCCAGCGCGTCCGGACCGGTCGGTTCGGCGAGCGTGTGCGGATTGAGGATGAACGTGCTCGGCCACTGCTTGCGCAGCCGCTTGGTCAGGGCGCGGTCCGGGCCTTCCATCAGGTGCAGGTAGCTCAGCCCGAGTGGTGCCAGCCGGTCGACCAGAGCGTCGTACGTCGCCTCGAGGTCGTCTTCGGCGATGTCGTTGTTCGGGATGCCGGGAGAGATGCGGAACCCGAGCCGTTCCGCGCCGATCGCGTCGGCCACCGCGGTCGCCACCTCGACACCGAAGCGGACGCGTCGCTCTGCCGACCCGCCCCAGCTATCGCTTCGGCGGTTGGTGTTCGGCGCCAGGAACTGGTGGATCAGATACCCGTTGCCGCCATGCAGTTCGACCCCGTCGAATCCGGCGGTCATCGCAGTACGCGCGGCCGCGGCGAAGTCGTCGATCGTCTGCGAGATCTCCGACCCGGTCAGCTCCTTCGGCCTGACCAGGTCCTGGGGACCGTCCGGGGTGAAGACCTGTCCGCGGGCGGGTACGGCGGAGGGAGCGACCGGATGCAGGCCGGCCGGTAGCAGACTCGGGTGCCCGATGCGGCCGGTGTGCAGGAGTTGCGCGTAGATCACGCCACCGCTGCTGTGCACGGCGTCGGTCACCGTTCGCCAGGCAGCGGCCTGCTCGCTGGTGTGCAGTCCGGGAGTGTTCGGGTAGCCCTGGCCTACCGGCGACGGCTGGGTTCCCTCGGTGACGATCAGTCCGGCGCCGGCGCGTTGCGCGTAGTACTCCGCGGTCAGAGGCGTCGGGCTGGCCCCTGGTCCGTACGCGCGACTGCGGGTCATCGGGGCCATCGCGATGCGGTTGGCCAGGCGCTTGCCGCCCAGCTCGTAGGAGTCGAATGCGGTTGGCATTGAGTCACTTCCCGTCGTTGGGCAATTACCTGTTCGAACAGGTAATAACCCGAAGCGATTCCATTCGAACCTGTGAGCTGGCTCACAGTCGATGCGTCCGCCTGCGGAAAGACCTTCGCGTTGAAGCGGCTCGGTTGGTGGCTGCTTGAACAGGTATGATCGGTGAAATGGATCCCTCGATGCCGGCCGAACCGCTCACCAACGCCATCGTGCGAGTGGCCCGCCTGCACCGGATGATCGCCGCGCAACTGCTGCGCCGCGTCGGCCTGCGGCTCGGCCAGGAGCTCGTGATGATGCAGTTGTGGGAGCGTGGTCCGCAGAGTCAGACGGAGCTGGTCCGGACGCTCGGCTCCGACTCCGCCACGATGACGCGGACCGTGCGCCGGCTGGAACAAGCCGGCTTCGTGCGGATCACACCCAGCGCCACCGACAAGCGCGCCACGGTCGTCGAGCCGACCCCGGCCAGTCAGTCCGTGCGGCGCGAGGTCGAGCGCATCTGGGCTCAGCTGGAAGAGAGCGCGACCGGCGACCTCACCCCGGCCGAACAGGCCGAGGCGTTGGTAGTTCTTCAGCGCATCGAGGACAGCCTCAGTCGCGCGGCGTCTGCCTAGGCGGCGACCGCTTGGGCGACGGCCCGGCCGACGCGGCTGGTGGCGGTTACCTGGATGTGCTCTAGGTCCAGCCAGGCGGCCATAAGGCGGAGTTCAGTGGCCAAGGGGGCGACGAGGTCGGGTGGGTTCGGCTCTGCGGTGAGGGTGGGGACGACGAGCGTGGAGGTACGGCGGTCTGCCTTGAGGTCGACGCGGGCTACTAGGCGGTCGCCGAGGAGGAACGGCAGGACGTAGTACCCGTGGATGCGTTGTGGGGCTGGGGTGTAGATGCTGATGCGGTAGAAGAAGTCGAACAGGTGATGGGTGCGGTCGCGGTTCCAGATCAGCGGGTCGAACGGGGACAGCAGGGCGCGGGCGTTCTGGTCGATCGGGCGGTCCTTGGCTTCGTGCCAGCGGTAGCTCTGCTGGTTGACGCCTTCGACGCGGACGGGGATGAGTTCGCCGGCGTCTTTCAGTTCGCCGATCACCTGGCGGGCGGTTGCCGTGGGCAACGGGTAGTGAGCCTGACCGCTCGCACCGCAGAGTTCCTTGGCGGTAGCGATGCCGAGTCCGCGGGCCGCGATCCGGACCAGTTCGCGGCGGGCCTCGTCGGCAGTGGGTTCGGGAGCGGCGAGTACGTCGGCGGGCAGGACGCGCTCGGTCAGGTCGTACACCCGCTCGAAGTGCCGGCGGCCCGCGATCGTCACCTGGCCGGTGCAGAACAGGTACTCGATGGCGATCTTCGAATCCTGCCAGTTCCACATCCGGCCGGTGGTCGGATCCGGATCCGGATCGGTGCGCTTCCGCCGTACGCCGTCCGGACTCGCCTCGCCCGCGGTCAACGGGCCCTTCTCGGTGACGAGCTTGAGCACCTGCTCGACGTACCCGGGCCGCTCGGCGGTCAGCCGTCGCATCCCCGTCACGACCGACCATGGCACGCCTACGTCCGGGCTCAGTTCTTCGTCCCACACCTGCCGCTCGGCCGCCCGCATCCGCCACCGCATCAGTGGATAGTTAGTGAGCGGGATCAACGCCGCCTTGTGTCCCCAGAAGTACTCGAACAACTCCCGGCCCCGGCCCCACGCCAGCTTGTCGAGCATCTCCCGTGGATAGTTCCCCACCCGCGCGAACACCGGCAGGTAATGCGACCGAGTGAGCACATTCACCGAATCCAACTGCAGCACGCCGGCCCGCCCGATCGCCTTCCGCACCGCCCGCACATCACCACGCCTAGGCCGCCCGTCCCCGAACCCCTGCGCACCCAACGCAACCCGCCGAGCAACCCCCACCGACACCTCATCACCCACAGCCGCCACAAACCGAACCTATAGCGCGACACTGGCCAGTCCCTACAGATCCGCCTATTGCGCAGTCGTCTGCTCTGTTGCGTGTTGGCGGCGGTTGCGGTGCCAGAGGGCCCAGCTGACGAGGAGGCCTAGGGCGGCTATGTGCATTAGTGGTGACAGGTTTGCCATCGTGTTGACGGGGAGGGTGTAGACCAGCACCAGGCGGATGATTGCGTCTGCCAGGAGGACGCCGCCGAAGACTGCGGTGAGTGAGGTGAAGTGCTTGCGGAACGCCGGATCGTTGGGCCAGCGCGCGTCCCAGTCGGCGAGTACTTCGGGCTTGCCGGCGTTGGCCTTGCGGGCGAGCGTGTAGACGAGCGGTCGGCGAATCAGACACGAGCCGACCAGTAGCAGTCCCGCCGCGCCAGACAGCACGGACTCCTTCGCGAGCAGAATCCGGGGGTCGCCGGTGAGCAGGGATACGACGAGCAGTAAGGCGAAGGTGCCGCCGACAACGGCTGCGATTCCGTTCAGGCGCCGCTGTACGACGGCGACAAAAGCGACCCGCAGTAGAGCAGCACCTGCGGCGGCGGCGAGGGACGGGAAGACGTCGTACCCGAGGATGCGGCCGGCGTAGTAGACGACGATCGGCAGGCCGACGTCCCAGAGCAGACCGGTGAGGAGCTTGCGCATGATTCGAACCCTTCTCTTAAGATACTGCTAGTAGCTTAAGAGAGGGCAGAGGAGCCGAATTAGGCCGAATGTCATGAGATACCCTGAGTATCGTGACGACACGGCGGCGGGGTGCTGCGCTGGAGCAGGCGATCCTGCAGGCGGCGGTCGACGAGCTGATGGAGGTCGGGTACCGCGAGCTGACGATGGACAACGTCGCCGCCCGGGCCGGCACCGCGAAGAACGTGATCTACCGGCGTTGGCCGAGTCGGGCCGCGCTGTGCATCGCGGCGTACCGGCACATGCTTCCGACCGGTCCCGACTCGACGCCCGACACCGGCTCGCTGCGCGGTGACGCGCTCGCGCTGCTCACCCGCGCCAACGACCGGATGGCCTCGCCGTTCGGCCGCATCCTCCGTCAGCTTCTCGGCGACATCCAGTCCGACCCCGAGCGGATGCGCGAACTGCGCGACCAGGTCGGCCGCGCCGGCGTCTCGCACTGGCTGACCGTGATGGCCCGAGCTGCGAGCCGAGGCGAAGTCGGCCAATCCGCCCTCACCCCGCGCGTGGCCACGGTCGCGGTCGACCTGCTCCGCAACGAGTACGCCCTCAACGGCGCGACCGCGGTCTCGAACGACGTCCTGACCGAGATCGTCGACCAGATCTTCCTCCCGCTGGCAATGCAGTCGGGCTCAATCGGTCATGACTGATCGCAGCGCCTCGAAGTCCTCCGGTTCCAGCGGGACCAGGCCGCGGCGGAGTTGGTAGCCCCAGTTCGGTTGCTGAGTCAGCCTCAGCTCGACCGCTTTGACGTCTGCGCGATGCACCGGCAGGAACTCGATCCGTCGGCGCCAAGGTTGGACAACGCCATGCGAGCCCATGTTCATGGCCTCTGCCTGGTACGGCGTCGTGTCGGCGACGACTCCGAGCGCGGTGAACGCTCGGAGCGGACTCTTCTCGCCGTACCGCTCGGTCGGGGAGTAGATCACGAACCCGTCGCCCTGCTGGAGCCGTGCGACGCCGTACCGCTTGCCGTGGTTGAGCTGGATGAAGCCGCCGTCGACCGCCCGCTGGGTGTGATCCGCGGAGATCACACCCAGCCAGGCCCTCTGAAGATCTGTCATAGGACTACTGTCCGCCGGAATATACGACATCTTTCGTCATGATTTTGCGGCGGAGTTTCGCGACCAGCGGCCAGGCGATCAGCAGCAGGATGACGGCGTAGATCACGTACGCGACCGGACCGCCGATCAGGCCGGAGGCGTTGCCGTTGGAGAGCTGGAGCGCCATTCGGGCCTGCCGTTCGGCGATCGGGCCGAGGATCACGCCGATGATGAGCGGGAGTACCGGCAAACCGAACCGTCGCATCCCGAACCCGAGCAGGCCGAGGACCAGGAGCAGCAACAAGTCCAGCGGCTGCGCGTTCACGGCGTACGCACCCATCGAGGCGAAGAAGATGATCCCGGCGTACAGGTACGGCCGTGGGATCTGCAGCAGCTTCGCCCAGGCCGGCGCCAGCGGCAGGTTGAGCAGAAGCAGGAACAGGTTGCCGATGAACAGACTCGCGATCAGCGCCCACACCAGCTTCGACTCTCGCTGGAACAGCAGCGGCCCGGGCTGGATGCCGTACGACGTGAACGCGGCCAGCATCACCGCAGCGGTTGCGTTCGTCGGCAGACCGAGTGCGAGCATCGGAACCAGCGTCCCGGCGGCCGATGCGTTGTTCGCCGCCTCCGGCCCGGCGACGCCCTCGATCGCACCGTGCCCGAACTCCTCTGGATGCTTGGAGAGCTTCTTCTCCGTCGCGTACGACAGGAACGTCGGGATCTCGGCACCGCCCGCCGGCAGCGCTCCGATCGGGAAGCCGTACGCCGTCCCACGCAGCCACGGCTTCCACGAGCGACGCCAGTCCGACTTACCCATCCACGGCCGCCCGACCGGGATCACCGTGCCCGGATTCCGCCGCAGATGGGCAGCGACCCAAAGCGCTTCACCGACCGCGAAGATGCCGACGGCAACCACTACGACATCGATGCCGTCGGCAAGCTGTGGTACGCCGAACGTCAACCGCTGCTGCCCCGTCACCTTGTCGATCCCGACCAGCCCAATCACCAGACCGAGCAGCAACGCCGCGAACCCGCGGATCCGGGACGACCCGAGCACTGACGTCGCACCGGCGAACGCGAGCAGCATGATCGCCAAGTAGTCCGGCGCACCCAGGCTGATCGCGAATTTCACCACCTGCGGTGCCACCAGCACCAGCAATACAGTCCCGATCGTCCCGGCCACGAACGACCCGATCGCGGCCGTCGCCAACGCCTGCGCGGCCCGTCCGGCCCGCGCCATCTTGTTGCCCTCGATCGCCGTCACCACCGATGACGACTCGCCTGGCGTGTTCAACAGGATCGACGTGGTCGAGCCGCCGTACATGCCGCCGTAGAAGATGCCGGCGAACATGATGAACGCCTGCACCGGCTCGAGTCCGTACGTGATCGGCAGCAGCAGCGCGACCGTCATCGCCGGCCCGATCCCGGGCAGTACGCCGACCGCCGTACCGACAATGACGCCGACCAGCGCGAGCAGCAGGTTGATCGGGGTCAGCACGTCACCGAACCCCTGCATCAGATTCATCAGGTTGTCCATCAGAGAATCCCTTGCAGTACGCCGGCCGGCAGGTTGACCCCGAGTCCGATCGCGAACGCGTAGAACGTGGTCAGCGACAGCGCGACGGCGATGAAGACGTTGCGGATGTGGTGCCGGCTACCGAGCGCGAACGCCGATCCCCAGAACAGCAAGGTCCCGCTGATGACCCAGCCGAGCGGCTCGATCACCGCGAGGTTGACCACGAAGGCTCCGACGAGCAACAGAACAGTCTTCCAGTCCACCGGCAGTGTCGGGTCGACGTCCTCGCCGGCTTCGGCTTCACCGGTCCCGCCGCGGGCGACGTCGACGGCGTACAGCACGGCGACGACGAGCAGCAGTACGCCGAGCACGATCGGGACCGGTTTCGGGCCGATCGGATCGTTGCTGTTGGCAATGTGCCGGATCCGGGCGGCGTCGACGATCACCAGGACGCCGACCACCGCCAGGAACCCACACACTCCGAACTGCGCACGATCCGGCCGCCGGGTAGCGGCCTCGGTCATGCGGCGAGGCCCAACTTGGTCAGGATGTCGGCGACCGCCTTGTCCTGGTCGGTGAGGAACTTGCCGAACTCGTCACCGGTCACGAACGCGTCGCTCCAGCCGTGCTTCTGCAGCTCGGACTTCCACTCGGCCGAGTCGTGCATCTTCGTCAGGGCGTCGATCCAGACCTTCTTGTCCGCGTCGCTGATCCCAGGCGGAGCGACGATGCCACGCCAGTTCGTGAACACCAGGTCGATTCCGGACGACTTCAGCGTCGGCACGTCCTTCAGCGCGTCGATCGGCTTCTCGCTCGTGACCGCGAGGACGCGGACCTGACCGCTCTCGACCTGGTCCAGGAACTCGCCGAATCCGCTGGCACCGAAGGCGATCTTGCTCCCCAGCAGGGCGGGCAGCAGCTCGCCGCCACCGTCGTACGAGACGAAGTTGACGTTCTTCGGGTCGATGCCGACGGTCTGCGCGAGCTGCATCGGCAGCAGGTGGTCCGGTCCGCCCGGCGACGAACCGCCGCCGACCGCCATCCCCTTCGGGTTCGCCTTCCAGGCCGTGACCAGGTCGCCGATCGTCTTGTACGGCGAGTTCTTCGGTACGACGATCGCACCGGCCTCCTCGACCAGCTTCGCCAGCGGAGTGGTCTGGGTGAGCGTCGCCTTCGACTTCGAGGTGTACGTCGCGCCGACCACGCCGAGCCCCATCTGCATGGCGAGCTTGCCGTTGCCCTTCTCGTTCACGGTCCGCTGCAGGCCGACCGTACCGCCGGCGCCGGGCAGGTTGAACACCTGCACGCCGGTCGCGATCTTCGCGTCGTCCATCACCTTCGCGGCGACCCGGGCAGTGGTGTCGTACCCACCGCCGGCCGTGTTCGGCACCATCAGCCGCAGGCCGGTCGCGGGCTTGCCGCTATCGGCGTTCGAGTCGGATTTGTTCGCAGTCGCGCCGCAGGCGGTCACGCTGGCGAGCGCGAGCGCTGCTGTGGTGACCCAGAGCATCGGCCTCATGGCGGGGTCCCTTTCGGTGGGGGTCAGGTGGCGACGATCGTGGACCTCCGGTGGGTACGGCGTCTGCGTTGTGGCCGCAGCGGTGGTTGAGTTCATTGTGGTCACGAGCGGAATCAGGGTGAAGTGTGGCACTTGAACGCTCGAGCGGTGATCATGCGGCAGAACCGGTTAGGAGGTGGGTATGGCGATCAGAAGGCGGCCGACGCTGGCTGGGCAGCTGCTCGTGCTGCAGCTGGCGATCGTGGTGATCGTGCTCGTCGCCGTCGCCGCGGTCTCGCTCGCGCAGTCCGCCGCCACCTTCAACCGGGTCGAGGGCCGTCGGGTGACCGCATTGGCCGAGCAACTCTCCGGGAACCAGACGCTGCGGTTCGGCATCCGGCACCCCGCGCCCTCGGAGGTCCTCGCACCGTTGCTCCAGACAACGTTGACGCAGTCCGGCGTCACCTCGATCACCGTCGCCGACGCGAACGGCCGGATCGTCGCGGCCACGAACCCCACCACCATCGGCAGTTCGTTGACCCTCGGTGATCCCTGGGTGGCCCAAGGCCGCGGATGGTCCGGTGAGTTGCGGCTCGGAGATGGGCAGGAGCTGGTCTCGCAGGTCCCCGTGCTCAGTCAGGGCACGGACGCGGCCGGTCGGCCGGACGGGACCCTCGGCAACCACATCGGCACGGTGATGGTCGGCGAGCAGGCTCCTTCTATCTGGCAACGGTTGCGCGGAGCATCGTCGTACCTGGCGATCTATCTCGGCATCGCGTGCGTACTCGGGCTGCTCGGGTCATGGTTGCTCGCTCGCCGGATCAAGCGGCAGACGCTCGGGCTCGAGCCGCGCGAGATCGCCGGGCTGGCCGAGCATCGGGAGGCGATGCTGTACGGGCTGGCCGAGGGAGTCGTTGCCCTGGACCCCCATCTGCGCGTCACGCTGGTGAACGACGTCGGCCGGCGGCTGCTCGACCTGCCTTCGAGCGCGGTCGGGCGCAGTCTCGACGAGCTGGGGATCGAGGGCCGGTTGCGCGACGTACTCGCCGGTGAGGACGAGGCGCGCGACGCGGTCGTCGTACGGCGTGGGCGCGTGCTGGTGATGAACCGGATGGAAGTCCTGAAGGATGGGCGATCACTCGGTTCGGTGACGACGCTGCGGGACCGGACCGAGCTGGCGCAACTCGAGCGAGAGCTGGGATCGTTCCGTTCGTCTGCCGAACTACTCCGGGCCCAGACGCACGAGTTCGCGAACCAGCTGCACACGATCTCTGGCCTGATCCAGATCGGGGAGTACGACGAGGTTGTCACGTACGTCGGCGCGCTCAACCGCTATCGTGAGTCGCTCGACCTGACCGTGACCCGGCGGGTCCACGACACCGCGGTCGCTGCCCTGCTAATGGCGAAGTCCTCGCTCGCGGCCGAACGCCGCGTCGAGCTCCGGGTGTCCGAACGTACGACGCTGCTCCGGCTCGACCCTGCGCTGTCCGCCGACGTGGCGACCGTCCTCGGCAACCTGGTCGACAACGCCGTCGACGCGGCCGCGCAGTCCGGTACGCCGCTGTCGCCCGCGTGGGTCGAGGTCGAACTGCGGCAGGACGCGACGAGCGTGGAGATTGTGGTCCGCGACTCCGGTCCCGGGGTGGCGCCCGAGTTGGCGCAGGAGGTGTTCGCCCACGGTTTCACCACCAAGGCCGCGGCCGAGGGCGAACGCGGGATCGGGCTCGCGATGACCCGGCTGATCTGCCGCCGACGCGGTGGCGAGGTCGCCGTCACCAACAACGACGACGGCGGCGCCGCGTTCGTCGCCCGGATGTCCGCCCAGCGCACCCCGGAAGGAGCCCGATGATCACCGTCCTGGTCGTCGACGACGACTTCATGGTCGCCCGTATTCACCGAGGCTTTGTCGACCGGGTGGACGGCTTCGAGGTCGTCGGTACGGCGAACTCCGGTGACCAGGCCGTAGCCGCGCTGTCCTCGTTGCGCCCTGATCTGGTCCTGCTCGACCTCTATCTACCTGACGTCTTCGGCCTGGACCTGATCGCCCGGATGCGCGCCGTACAGCCGGAGGTCGACATCCTCGTCATCACAGCTGCCCGCGAGGCCGACGCCGTACGCGGTGCTGTGCGGCAGGGGGTCGTCAACTACCTGCTGAAACCCTTCGGTTTCGAGGATCTGAGGACCCGTCTGCAGGAGTACGCCCGCCGCCGCGCCAGCGTCCCCGACCAGGTCACCTCCCAAGCCGACGTCGACCGAGTCCTCGCCCCCGCCGGACCGCAGGTCAACCGCCTGCCCAAGGGCCTCAGCCAGGAAACCTGCGATCTGGTGGCCGCAGCCCTCCGTACCACCCCGAAGAACTTGTCAGCCGCCGAATGCGCCGAAAAAGTAGGCATCTCCCGAGTCAGCGCCCGCCGCTACCTCGAGTTCTTCTGCACCCGGGGCCAAGCCGAAGTAGCCCTCCGCTACGGCACCACCGGCCGCCCAGAACGCCGCTACCACTGGAGAACCTGAAGCCGAACCCAACCCGGACAGGGGCGCGGCGAGCTGGATCGTTTGAGGGGTCAACCCCTGAGATGGCCCTGCGGATTACCGCCGCTCGGCTGTGCCGGGCGGGGATCGGGGAGTCGTGAATCGCCGACTGGGTCCGCGCAGGAGTTCTGCCGGAGTGTGGGGAGGATCTTGTGCCGTTCTGGGCACAAGATCCTCCCCACACCGGGCTGGTTCGGGGGCGCGCTAGTCCTCGACTAGTTCGACGGTGGTGGCGTGGCGTTCTGCCAAGGCGTGGTAGACGGTGGCGTTGTGGTCTACGAAGAGTTTGGCGGTGCCTTCTAGCGGGATGATCTTCTTGGCGGGGCTGCCCATTGCGACCGATTCCGGTGGGATGACTGCGCCTGGGGTCACGGTGGAGCCGGCGGCGACCAGGGAGCGCTTGCCGACGATCGCGCCGTCGAGGACGATGGCGCCGTTGCCGACCAGGGCTTGTTCGCCGATTGTGCAGTCGTGGACCAGGCACTGGTGGCCGACTGTCGCGTTCGGGCCGATCTCGCAGCCGTTGTGGCCGACGTGGATCACGGTGTTGTCCTGGATGTTCGCGCCGGCGCGGATCGTGATCGTACCCAGGTCGGCCCGGATCACCGCGCCGTACCAGATCGAGACGCCGGCCTCCACGACGACGTCGCCGACCAGCGTCGCGGTCGGCGCGATCCATGCGTCCGGGTGGACGGTCGGCCGCTTACCTTCGAACGAGTACAAGGGCATACGTCGCACCTTATGCCGCGTAGGTTGTGCGGATGCTCAAACCGGTCGTCGGATTCGCAGCGTTCGGTCTGTTCTGGGGTGCGTGGGGCGCGATCCTGCCCGCGGTCCGGAGCGGCGCCGGAGTTACCGACGGCGAACTCGGCGTCGCGCTCCTGATGGTCGGAGTCGGGGCGCTGATCTCCATGCGGTTCACCGGTCATCTCATCGATCGGTACGGCGGTGCTGTGCTGCCTGTGGTCACGGTCCTGTTCGGGATCTGCGGCGTACTGCCCGCCCTCGCCAACTCGGCCGTCACGCTGAGCGCGGCGTTGTTGTTGCTCGGAGCAACATCTGGCGCGACGGACGTGGCGATCAACGCGACCGGCTCGCACGCGGAAGCAGCCGCCGGTCGACCGGTGCTGAACCTTGCCCACGGACTGTTCTCGGTCGCGGTCGTGGTGGCCAGCCTGAGTACGGCGGGACTCCGAGCCGCCGGCGTCGATGCGCTGCCGGTGCTCGGCGGGACCGGGTTCGTGATCGTGCTCGCGGCGGTCATCGCCCTACGGCCGGACGGCTCACACCCGGTGATCGCTCCAGAAAGCGACGGTCCGGCAAGCGACAGGCCGGCGAAGCGGCGGTTGGAGCCGACGTTGATCGTCTTCGGCGGACTCTGCGCGCTCGCGTATCTGGTCGAGAACGCCTGGCAGAGCTGGGGCGCGGTCCACCTAGACACCTCGCTGCACGCCGCCGCGGGCCTCGCCTCCAGCGCCCCGGCCGTCTTCGCCGCCGCAGCTGCCGCCGGCCGCTTCTCCGGCAACGGCCTGCTCAAGCGGGTCCGCCCTGTGCGTCTCCTAGTCGCCGGAGGCGCGATCGCGGCGGTCGGCTCACTCTGCGCGGCCCTCGCGACCAACCCATGGGTCGCGCTGGCCGGGATCGCCGTCGCCGGCCTCGGTACGTCGGTCTGCGCGCCGACGATCATCGGGATGGCCGGCGCGTGGGCCGGACCGGAGCGGCGGGCGGGAGCCATCTCGGTCGTCACCACGATCGCCTACCTCGGATTCCTGGTCGGTCCGGCGGCTGTCGGCGCGGTGTCGTCTGTCTGGTCGCTGTCGATCGCGCTGGCCGGAGTCGCCGTGATCGCAAGCGTTGTCGCGGGCCTCGCCCCAGTGGCCGGCCGCGTCGCAGACGGTCGCGCGGCCCTTCGACGTACGGCGAAAGGGATTTGAAAGGACCGGTTGCGAGGCTACGGTGACAAGCACAGCGAGGAGGGTGTGGCATGACGGAGATCGCGAAATCTGGGGCCGCGGTGATCAGCCGGGCCGATGGGCGGGACGACGGCGAGGAGTGGACCGAGAACTACACCGAGCTGCCGGGTGGGGCCGGTGTCTCGTTGATTCTCGAGGCGACCACACAGGAGGGTGTCGGGCCGCGGTTGCACAAGCATCCGTACGCCGAGACGTTCATCATCCGGCGTGGTTCGGCGACGTTCACCGTCGACACCGAGGAGATCGTCGGCAAGGCCGGCCAGATCCTGGTCGTTCCGGCGGACACGCCGCACAAGTTCCGCACCGGGCCGGGCGGCTACGAAGCGGTGCACATCCACGCCAACCCGACGTTCGAAACCATCTGGCTCGAGTAGTCAGTCAGACCTGAACGCGGCCAGCAAGGTCGCGGTGATGTACGGCGCAGCCTGGTCGGAGGTAATGCGGCCGGCGTGGATCTCGCTGGCGGCGCCGTGCATCACGTTGTGCATGACGCTGACCAGCCACGACGTCGGCAGGTCGGTCCGGAAGACCCCTTCGTCGCGGCCGCGTTCGAGCAGCCGCTCGACGCGCGCCATCGGATCGGCGTGCAGTTCGCGTACGCGCCCAGGCGGCAGCGAGTCCTGAGCCGCGAGCAGCAGCGCACGGTACTGGTCGACCAGCTGCCAGCTCGACTCGACCAACCTCCCCAACGCCTCCCGCGGATCGCCGGTCAGATCGACCTGCCCCAGCGTCTCCTCGCCGGTCGCGATCGCCTGCACGAACACGGCGTCGATCAGCTCGGCCCGCGACGGGAAGTGGCCGTAGAGCGTGACTCGCCCGACCCCGGCTGCCTTCGCGATGTCCGACGTACTCGCGGCCGGATCGCGGCTCAGGCATTCGGCCGCCGCGGTCAGGATCGCCGCGATGTTCCGCTGCGCGTCCGCCCGCCTGGTGGTGACAGCCATCCAGCCTCCTCATCTCGAACACACTGTACGAGTTCCTCTTGTCGAACACCAGTGTACGAGTTACCGTAGCGATCATAACCCGTACAGCTGTGTTCGACTTAAGGATTGATGATGGAAGAACCCGATCCCCGGCGGTGGCGGCTGCTGGGCCTGCTCGCCGTCGCGCAGTTCATGCTGATCCTCGACGTCACGGTGGTCGCGATCGCGCTGCCGAACATCGAGACCGACCTCCAGCTCGGGCGCGAGACACTGACCTGGGTGGTCAGCGCCTACACGCTGATGTTCGGCGGGCTGATGCTGCTCGGCGGTCGCGCCGCCGACCTGTTCGGCTCGCGTCGCGTCGTACTGACCGGCCTGATCGTGTTCACGCTGGCCTCGCTCATCACAGGTCTCGCCGGGAGTCCTGAGGTCCTGCTCGGCGGTCGTGTTGCCCAAGGCATCGGTGCCGCGATGCTGTCGCCGGCCGCGTTGTCTGTTGTCACGAGGACGTTCGACGGCGAGGAGCGCAACAAGGCACTCGGCATCTGGTCCGCGATGGGCGGTGGCGGCTCGGCGATCGGCGTACTGCTCGGCGGCCTGCTCACCGCCGGCCCCGGCTGGCAATGGGTCTTCTACATCAACCTGCCGATCGGCCTGATTGTGTTCACCCTCTTGATCCGGATGCTCCCGGCCGATCGACCGAGCGAGCAGTCGGGCCGTCTCGACGTACCGGGTGCGCTACTGGTCACGGCCGGCACGGGTACGGCGATCTACGCGCTGATCAACGCCGGCGACCGCGGCTGGCTCTCGGCCGCAACCCTCGGCACCCTGGCCGGCGCAGTCGTTCTGTACGGCGCCTTCGCGTGGGTCCAGCGGACCGTCCGTTCACCGCTGATGGACCTCCGGATTCTCGCCCGCCGATCCGTTGCCGCAGGCACTTTCATGCTGCTGGTAGCGACCGCGCTGATGATCTCGATGTTCTTCCTCGGCTCGTTCTACCTGCAGCACTTCAAGCAGTACGGCGCACTTCGCACCGGACTGTTGTTCCTGCCGGTCGCGGTCGCCGCGATCGCCGGAGCGCATCTGGCCGGTCAGCTTGTCGGCCGAATCGGCGCGCGGCCGGTCGCCATGATCGGCTTCGTGGTCACGGCGCTCGGCGTCGCTGTCCCCGCCATCTGGGAGGGTGCTGTCGTGATCGTGATCGGGATGACTGTCGGGACGCTAGGGCTCGGCGCTGCGTTCGTGGCGGCGTCGACGACGACGTTCGCGCAGGTCGACCATCGGGAAGCGGGCCTGGCGTCCGGGATCCTGAGTACGTTCCACGAGTTCGGCGCGTCGCTCGGTGTCGCCGTGGTCTCGAGTGTCGCGGCGGCGAGTCTTGCCGGGACGGTGTCGACCGGGACAGTGTCGACTGGGTTCGGCCGCGGGTTCACGTTCGCCGCAATCACTGCGGCGGTGGCGGCCGTCCTCGCGCTGGTCGTCGTACCAGCGTTCAAGCCTTCGACCGGAGGGGTTCATGTCCATTGAGATTCGCCGCGCGGTGGTCGCGGATGCGGAGACGGTGCTGGCCATGCTGGGGGAGCTGGCGGGCCATCAGGATCAGCGGCAGTACGTGACGGCGAGTGTCGCGGACTGGGAGGGGTTTCTCGCGCGTGACGAGGTGATCGTGCTGATCGCCGAGGTCGACGGCGACGTCGCTGGGTACGTGTCCGCGTTGCGGCGTGCGTACCTCTGGGTCGGTGGCGATCAGCTCGCGCTCGACGATCTCTATGTCCGGGAGGAGTTCCGCGACGCCCGCGTCGGACGTCAGCTGATGCTCGGTCTCGCGCGGCTCGCTCTGCCGGACCGGCTGCCAATCGGGTGGGGTCTCCGGCTCGAGAACACCGCCGGCTACCGGTTCTACGAACGCCTCGGCGCCAAGCTGGTCACGAAGACCGCGGCCAGCTGGTCACCGGAGGCGTACGAGCGTCAGCTCAGCGAGTAGGTGGCCGCGACCGGAAGGTGGTCGGAGGCGAGGCTCGCCGGGACGGACGCCGCGGTCGGCACCAGTTGCGGACTGTGCAGCTGAAAGTCGATCCGCTTGGTCGGCAGCGGCACCGCGCTGGTGAATCCGAGCCCGAACCCCTTCTCCGGCCAGGTGTCCGTCCAGTGCGCGGTCAGCGTCTTCACCTCGGTCGACGTCGGTACGTACTGGCGACGCGGCTTGCCCGGCTCCAGCGGATCCCAGTCGAGGTTGGCAGCGAAAACGTAGTTCATCTTCAGTCGCGCCGCCAGCCAGGCCGGCTGGTCGACCCAGTTGCTGCGGGCATCGAAGTACTTGTCGACCTCCTGCAGCCCCACGACTCCGGCGCCGGACGCCTCGATCGTCTGCGCGACCCGCTCGACGCATTGCCGCAGTATCACATCGGAAAGTATCAACCCGTCGGACTTACCGAAACGGCATGGTCGTATGGCGGTGTGCTTCCTACGGTGTGGTGATGCGAAGGAGCGCGCCGTACTTCGTCGTCAGCGCGGTCTTCCATTATCTGGGGCCGGCGTTCGCCGTGCTGCTGTTCTCGCGGATCGAGCCGCTTGGCGTGGCTTGGTTGCGGATCGCCGCGGCTGGGGCGATCTTCTCGGTATGGCGTCGGCCGTGGCGAGCCTGGCGACTGCTGTCCTGGAGTACGCGTCGGTTGGTCATCGGCTGGGGCGTGGTGCTCGCGGTGATGAACTGTTGCTTCTACCTGGCGATCGATCGGATCCCGCTCGGAACGGTTGCCGCGGCCGAGTTCGCGCCGGTGATCGTGCTGGCCGCGATCGCGGTCCATTCGCTGCGGAACCTGCTGGCGCTGGTGTTCGCCGTGGTCGGTGTCTACGTGCTGACGGACATCCGGTTGTCGCACGACTGGATCGGGCTGGTGTTCACCGCGCTGAATGCGGTGCTGTTCGCGGCGTACGTCGTACTGGGTCATCGGGTGTCGCGGGCGGACGGGCTGCGGCGGATCGACGGGCTCGCTTTGGCGATGGGAGTCGCGACGGTGCTCGCGCTACCTGTTGGACTGGACGCAGCAGTCCCGGCGTTCAAGGACCCCGGACTGCTCGCTGCGGCCGTCGGCGTCGGGGTGTGTTCGTCGGTGATCCCGTACGTCGCGGATCAGTTGGCGATGGCGCGGGTGAGGCGGTCCACGTTCGCGGTGATGCTGGCGTTGCTGCCCGCCACGGCGACGGTGATCGGTGCCGTCGTACTGCGGCAGTTCCCGCAGCCGGCCGAACTGGCGGCGGTCGCGATCATCGTCGTCGCGGTCGGGCTGCATCGCGAACCTACGTAGCGCTCACGGAGAAGTCCTGCCAGTCGGCCCAGGTCTTCAGGCGATCGGCGTACGCCTGCCGCACCAGCTCGTAGCCCTGGCCGAGGAAGACATGCAGCGGTGGGTTGGGAGCATCGGCGAGCTCGAGGATCGCCCGCCCGGCACCGGCCGGATCGTCGAAGTCGACGGACGACACGTACGCCGCGAGGGCCGCCCGCTGCTCGTCGTACAGCGGGTTCGGGTCGGCGGACACGCCGCCGGTCAGGCCCTCGGTCGCGTAGCCGCCGGGCTCAGCGACGGTGACCTTGATACCGAAGCCGGCGACCTCTTGGGCGAGCGCTTCACTCAGACCTTCGAGGGCCCACTTGGACGCGCAATAGCCGCCGCCGAGCAGGAATCCGGTCAGGCCGGCGACCGACGAGATCTGGATGATGTGTCCGCTCCCTTGCGCGCGCAAGAACGGAAGCGCGGCCTGGACCACCCACACCGGACCGAAGAGATTGGTCTCGAGCTGGTCGCGCAGTTGCTGTTCGCTGATCTCCTCGATCGCCCCGGAGAGGCCGTAGCCGGCGTTGTTCACGATGACGTCAAGCCGGCCGAAGTGGCTGTGGGCCTGTTCGACGGCCTCGAAGACGGCGGCTTTATCGGTGACGTCGAGTTCGAGCGGGAGTACGGCGTCGCCGTACGTGTCGACCAATTCTGTGAGGCTCTTCCGGGCGGTCGCGGCGACCCGGTCGCCGCGAGACAAGGCGGCCTCGACGAAGTTGCGGCCGAGGCCGCGGGACGAGCCGGTGACGAACCAGACCTTGCTCATGCAGGCCTCACGTTGTGGTTGCCGGCAAAGAGGTTGGCCGGGTCGTACTCGCGCTTGACGGCCGCGAGTCGTTCGTACGTGCTCGCCGGGTAGACCTCGGCAACGTCAGCATCGTCGGCGTCGGACAGGAAGTTCGCGTAGGCGCCGGTAGCCAGTGGATTGAGCCGGTCCCAGAGCTTCTGCCAGGCCGGACGGGTCGCCTCGATCACCGGCGGCGGGCCGATCGTGGTCGTCGCGAACATCAGCTCCGCATCCCGGTACGCGTACGCCGTGGCGTCGGCCGCGACCTCGGCCACAGCTCCGCCGACAGTGCGGATTGCCATGATCGGCGAACTCTGCGTGGCGCCGGTCTCGGCGAGGATCCGCAGTACCTCAGGGACGGAATCCTTGTCGACAAAGGCACTTCGGGTGACCAGCTGGATGCCGGGCGGCGGGACCGCGCCGTCCACCAGAACCTCGGCGTACGGCCGGAGCGCGACACCGTCGGCGAGCACGGTGCCGAGCTTGCGGATCGGATCGATCGCCTGGGCGGCGAGCGCCGGGTCGTCACCGTCGAAGGCGACCTCGATCTCCAGCGGAGCCTCAGGCCCGCCCAGGAACGGGTTCGAGCGCTCGGTGGTCGAGTTCCGGTTGAACGTGTAGGACTTACGGGCATGGCAGATCTACAGCAGTTCGAGGACGCCTATGACCGCGCCGAAGCTGCTTATGTGGGCGGGATCCAGGCGGACCTTCCGAGGGCGGAGATGGCGCGGCTGGCAGGTGCGGTCGCGGCTGCGGCCGACGAGTTGAACACCGAGGCCTACCGCCGCCTGAGTGCCTCGCCCGAGTCCGAAGAGCTGGACCGCCTGACCGACCTGACCGAGCCACTCAACGAACTCTGGACCGACATCCACAACGCCTACCGCGCCTAGCCCAGCAGTTGTTGCCACAGCCGGCGTCGGTACATGCCTCGTGGAGCTAGCTGCTACCGCCGACATTCTTGGCTGTTGTGGAGTTACAGGCGGCCAGGTGATGCTCAGTGGGAGGTCGCGATGTAGAGGGCGGCTTCGCGGACCATTGTGATGAGTTCTGGGGGAGCTATTACCTGGGCGGCGCCGGCTTGGGCTAGGACGGCGGCTTGGGCTTCGTGGGGGTTTTCTAGGTCGGTGTGGAGGATCCACCAGCCGTCGGAGGCCGGGAGCATCGGGGTGGTGGGGCGGAAGCGGCGGATGGCGTGGTCTCGGACTTTTAGGGTGATGGGGTAGGAGGGGCGGGAGGCTTGGAACTCTCGTTGGGATTGGGCCCAGTAGGTGGCTAGGTCGAAGTCGGGTGGGCGGGTGAAGGGGGTGCTGGTGAGTTCGGCTGAGGTGAGGCGGGAGAGGCGGTAGGTGCGGAGACGGCCGTCGGTGCGGGCGGCCACGAGGTACCAGGTGCGGGCCTTGGCGACCAGGCCCAAGGGGGAGACCTCGAATGGTTCGGTGCCGTCTGCGTAGATGATCGCGAGACGTAGTTCTTCCCAGAGGGCTTGGCGGGTTAGGTCTAGCCAGCGGGGGGTTTCGCGGCGGTCGTCCCAGCCGGCGTGGTCGATGAGGAGGCGCTGGCGGGCGTACTCGGCCTCTCGGCGGGTGGCTTCCGGGAGGGACGCGATCAGTTTGGTGACGGCCAGTTCGCTGGAGGCGTCGAGGCCGAGATCGGCCAGGACGTGGGCGGTCGCGCCGACGAAGACCGACATCACCTCGGACGGCGTGAGTCCTGTCAGCCGGGTGCGGTAGTCGGGGAGGAGCGCCCAGCCACCGCGGCGGCCGCGGATCGAGTAGATCGGGACGCCGGACAGGCTCAGGACCTCGAGGTCGCGCTGGATCGTGCGCGGCGAGATGTCGAGCGCCTGCGCGAGCTGCGCGACCGTCGTCTGGCCGCGCGTCTGCAGGTACAGCAGGAGCCGGAGGAGCCGTTCTGCGCGCATATCTCGACTATCTCAGGAAAATAAGCCATGGATGGGCGTCTTTTCTCCCTACGGTCGCCCACATGACTGCAGTCGAGGTCGAAAACCTCTCGATGTCCTACAAGGCTCCGGTTCGCAAAGGCGGCCTCCGCGCGGCTCTCGGGTCGCTCGTCAAGCGGGAGTACAAGACGGTCCAGGCCCTCGACGAGGTGTCGTTCGCGATCGCCCGCGGTGAAGTCGCCGGCTTCATCGGGCCGAACGGCGCCGGCAAGACCACGACGATGAAGATCCTCTCCGGGATCCTGCACCCGACCGGCGGCGCGGTACAGGTTCTCGACAACGTCCCGTGGCAGCGCCGGGCCGTCTTCCTCAAGCGGATCGCGTTCGTCCGCGGCAGCCAACCGGTCGGCGGTTCGCAGGAGCTGACCGTGATGGACTCCCTCGAGTACCAGCGCCTGCTGTACGACGTCCCGCGCCCGGACTTCCGCCGTACGCTCGCCGAACTCGAAGCGCTCCTCGACCTGGAACCCCTGCTGGAACGGCAACTCCGCGCCCTGAGCCTCGGCGAACGGATGCGGGTCGGCCTGGCGATGGCGCTGATCTACCGGCCCGAGGTGCTGTTCCTCGACGAGCCGACGATCGGGCTCGACGTCAGCGCGGCGAGTCAGATCCGCGAGTTCGTCTCGGAGTACGTCGAACAGACCGGCGCGACCGTACTCCTGACCAGCCATTACATGGCCGACGTCGCGTCGTTGTGTCCGCGGCTCATCCTGATCGACCGCGGGCGGGTCGAGTACGACGGTCCGCTGGCGGAGCTGTCCGCGCGATTGTCACCGTACAAGCTGATCCGGATCTCGACGCAGGGGGATCCGACCGCGTTCGGCGAGGTGGTGGAGAAGGCTGACGGGCAGTGGGTACTGCGGGTGCCGCGGGATGAGGTCGCGGGGACGACCGGCCGGCTGCTGCAGGCGCTCGACGTCGTCGATCTCGCGATCGAGGAGCCGCCGTTGGAGAAGGTCATCGACCAGGCATACCGGGGCGGGTTGCGATGAGAACCGCAGTATTGCTGGGGTTTCGGCTCCGTCAGGAGGTGCTGGAGTGGTCCGGCGCCTGGTGGTTCCTGCTGACGCTCGTGGTGCAGGCTGTGGTCGCGCCACTGATCGGACTGTTCGTTTGGTCCGCGGTCTATCCGGACGATCCGTCGATCGCGCGGTACTACGTCGCGGTCATCCTGGTGACGTTGATGACCGAGTCGTTCGAGCAGCACACGTTCTCCGAGCGGATCTACGACGGGACGCTGAGCCACGAGTTACTTCGCCCGCAGCCGGTGGTGATCGGTGTGATCGGGATGAACCTCGCGATCCGGGCCTGGTTGACGTTGCTCGGTGCGCCGGTTGTGGTGCTGACCGGGTTCGCGTTGCGGGCCGGGTTCGATTGGTCGGCGGTGCTGCGGAGTACGCCATACATCGTGGTGGCCGCCGTACTCGTTTTCTTGTGGACGTTCTTGCTGGCGCTGACCGCGTTCTGGACCGATCGAGTGCACGCGGTGGTGGGCTTTGGGAGCCAGCTGATCTTCCTGTTCGGCGGTACGGCGGCGCCCATCGGGCTGCTGCCCGACACCTGGCGCCGGGTCGCTGAGGTGCTGCCGTTCTACGGGATGAACGGTCTCCCGGCCGAGATCGCCGCCGGCAGGCGGTCGGGCGGCGGGCTTGGTTATCAACTGATTTGGGTGGTGGTGCTGGTGGCAGTGGTCACGGTCGTATGGCGGATCGGCGTACGGCGGTATACGGCGGTGGGATCGTGAAGCTGCTGCGGCTGGTGGGGGTGGGGTTCTCGATGGCGCTGCGGCGGAGTGTGGCGTTCCGGATCAACCTGGTGTTCGACGTACTGCTCGCCTTCACCGGCCTTGGTACGGCGGTGGCCGCGGTGCTGATCGTGTTCACGCGGGCGGACAGTCTGGCGGGGTGGTCGAAGGCGGAGTTCCTGGTGCTGATCGGGACGTATCAGTTGATCACCGGGCTGCGCGGGACGTTCATCGATCCGAACCTGTCGTGGTTCCCCGAGACCGGGATCCGGAACGGGAAGCTCGACGGGTATTTGTTGCAGCCGGCATCGAGTTTGTTCCTCGCCAGCCTGTCGTTGTCGTCGCCGCTCGCACTGATCCAGTTCGTGCTGGGCATCGGCGTGCTGGGCTGGGGGATCGCTGGTCAGTCGCTGACCGCAGCCGGGGTGGTCAGTTGGTTGGTGCTTGTCGTGGCGGGGCTGGTGGTGACGTGGGCGTTGAGCGTGCTGCTTGCATGTCTGGCGTTCTGGGCGCCGAAGCTGCAGTTGGACGTGTTCTTCCACTCTGCTTGGCAGTTGGGCCGATATCCGACGGATGTGTTCGCGCGGCCGATTCGGGTGGTGCTCACCTACGTGTTCCCGATGGCGCTGATCGCGTCGGTCCCGTCGGCGGCACTGTTGCGTGGGCCGCAGGTTGGGGTGTTGGTCGGCGGGGTGCTTGCGGCCGTCGGGGCGGCTGTGTTGGCGGGGGCGGCGTGGCGGGCCGGGTTGCGGCGCTATACCGGTGCGACGTCTTGATGTGCGCTAAGGACAGGAGGTAGTCCGCTTTTGGCCCCGTTCCAGCCCAGCGTCAGGCGGGGGATGGCATATGCGTACATGTCTACGTCCTGTTCTTAATGCACAGGAAACCAGCCGCCTGCCGGGTTAGTCTCCCGGGCATGGTTGATGCCAAGTTCGGTGAGCCTCGGTTGGTGGCGGTTTATGACTTGCTGGATGCGGGGCGGGGGGATCTGGAGCACTACGCGGCGATGGTGAGTGAGTTCGGGGCGCGCCGGGTGCTGGATGTGGGGTGCGGGACGGGCGAGTTGGCTTGTCTGCTGGCCCGGGACGGCGTGGACGTGGTCGGGGTGGATCCGGCGGAGGCTTCATTGGAGGTTGCTCGGGGCAAGGAGTTTGCGGACCGGGTGCGATGGATCCATGGGGATGCGACGACGTTGCCGCCGTTGCGGGTGGACCTGGCGGTGATGACGGGGAACGTGGCGCAGGTGTTCCTGACCGACGATGAGTGGTCGGCGACACTCGACGGCGTACATGCGGCCGTGAAGCCTGACGGGCGGTTCGTGTTCGAGACGCGGGATCCTTCGCAGCGGGCGTGGGAGGAGTGGACGCGGGAGAACACGCATCAGGTGCAGGAGATCCCCGGTGGGACGGTCGAGAGTTGGACCGATCTGCTCAGCGTGGAGTTGCCGTTCGTGTCGTTCCGGGGCACGTACGTGTTCTCGTCCGATGGCGCCGTACTCACGTCCGACTCGACGCTGTGGTTCCGGGAGCGGGACGAGATCGAGGAGTCGCTGGTGGCGGCCGGGTTTGCGGTTGACGAAGTACGTGGGGCTCCGGATCGGCCGGGGAAGGAGTTCGTCTTCGTTGCTAGGAGGCTTTGAGCAGGGCAGTCAGCGTGTGGTGGGCGGTGCGGGACATGACCGGGTTGGTCTCGACGTAGTACCAGAGGCAGCCGATGGCCTGTGCGAACGACCAGCCCATGCCGCGGCGCCACTCGGCGTCGTCGCTGCCTAGCGCAGTGCGGAAGACAGCGCGTGCGGTGGGATCGAGCAGGTTCCACGCGGGCTGGAGATCCATCGCGGGGTCGGAGACGGTGAAGGTGCCGACATCGATGACGCCGGCCAGGCGGCCGTCGTTGGCGAGCAGGTTGCCGGGCATCAGGTCGCGATGTGTCCAGACGTCCGGCTCGGTGCGGGGCGTCGTCCGCAGATCCGCCCACAACCGGGCGAGACCGTCAACGTCGATCATCCCGCGACTGCGCTCCAGCCCGTCCGCGACGTACTCGTCCTGCGACGTCAGCACCCCACCGCGCCACGACCCCGTGAACACCCGCCCATTGGTCGGGTCCGCCCGCAGCGCCAGCACAAACCGGGCCAGGTCCTCGGCGAAAGCAGTCGATCCGGCCACGTCTGCGTCGTACGCGATCGTCCCGTCGACCCAGCTGTAAACACTCCAAGGCAGCGGATAGGTCTCGCCCGGCGCGCCGATCGCGATCGGTTCCGGCGTCGGGTACGGCGAGATGCGCCGCAACCGCCGTGCCGCATCGGCCTCGTCGTCGAGTTCCTGACGAATCGCGACCGCATCACCCGGCATGATCGGGAAGCGGGCAACGAGGTCCTCGCCGATCCGGAACAGGGCGTTGACCGTCCCGTGCGAAGGGGCCGCCCGCACCGCGAGCCCGCTCCAGTCCGGGAACTGCGTCCGTACCAGACCCTCGACCAGCTCGACCGTCACGTCCAGTTGTCCCGCATGCATCACCACCCGACGAAGTATCCCGGGCGGCCTAACCCGCCTGCACGTCAATTACCGGCGCCACTCGGGCCGACCCGATGCCGCGATCCGGCTTGCCCAGCCGGAACCGGACCTTGCCCTTCAGTACGGTCCCGGACTCGGCCTGCCCGTCGACCAACTCCTCACCGGGGAACAGCGTGAACGTCCACCGCTCGTTGTCCTCGCAGTCCGGCGGCGTCGCACCACACTGCAGTACGCGCGCGCCCCAGACCTGACGAGTCATCCACCGCCGGGTGTCCTGACCCAGTACGACGAAGTCGTCCGAGCCGATCACGTCGTTGTAGCTGCCGAGCGATGGTCCGTATGACCCGATCACACTCACTACTAGGTGCCACGGCCGTCCGCCGGGCAATGGGACCCCATCGGGCAGGCGCTCGTCGAATACGTCGGGCGACGGTGTGGGTCTTACTTCTGACGGCAGCGGGCGGCGCGTGTCCAGCTTGGCCGGGTCCGGTACGAGGAGTGCGCCGTACTCCACCTCGTCGGCGAAGCGGGCGGTCGCGAAGTGGTCGGTGAGCGCCTGAGTCGCCTTTTCCGCGCGGTCCCAGTCAAAGGTGTCGAGCAGGTGCTCGCGGGTGATCGCGGGCAGGCCGCGGTCGCCCAGGAAGCTGGCGAGCGGCTCCCAGGCTGCGACCAGCCGGTCGACGGAATCGTTCATCCCGGGACACGTTAGTGACCGGGTCGGACAGATCTCAGTGGGTCGCGAGTGGGCGGGCGCGATCGGTCGCCAGCCGGATCGCGAAGACGGCGAGAGCGGTGCCGGTGAGGTAGCGGTGGATGCGCATCCAGCTCGGGCGGCGGGAGAGGAACACGGCGACCGAGCCGGCGGTGATCACGAAGACCGCGTTCATGACGACGCCGACCGTGAGCTGGGTGAGGCCGAGGACCAGGCTTTGCACGCCGAGGTGCCCGCGGGACGGGTCGAGGAACTGGGGGAGCAACGAGATGTAGAGGATCGCGATCTTCGGGTTGAGCAGGCAGGTGAGCAAACCCATGCCGAACAGCTTGCGAGGCCGGTCGGGCTCTAGCTCCTGCGTGGCGAATACCGAGGTGCCGCCGGGGCGGAGTGCGTTCCAGGCGAGCCAGAGCAGGTACGCCGCGCCCGCGAGCTTCAGCGTCAGGTAGATCTGGGGCACGAGCGCGAACAGGGTCGCGAGGCCGGCGCTTGCCGCGAGCAAGTACACCAGGAACCCGATCCCGACCCCGGCCAGCGAGATCAGGCCGGCGCGACGACCCTGGGCGATCGAGCGGGAGACCAGATAGATCATGTTCGGCCCCGGTACGATCACCAGGCCGAGCTCGACCAGGGCGATCCCGAGCAGCGCCTCGTTGCTGACCAGCATCCCGTGTCCCTTCCTCGGCGTACGGCGAACCTAACAGCGCGAGCCGGGCCGCGGCTGGAGGTTTCCAAGGGGCGGTCTCGCGGCTATTCCATTCGCGGTTCGCGTTCACCCTCGGTTAGCGTGGGGGTGTACGCCTGACGGTTTGTGAAGGAGACGGTATGAGCGACAAGTCCAGCGAGCCGGCGGACGATCTGCAGAAGAAGTTCCGGGAAGCGCTCGAGAAGAAGAACGCCGGGAACCACTCGCACCCTGGCAACGGGGCGCGCGGGCAAGGGGTCGGCGAAGCGCACAACGACAAGCAGAAGCGCCAGTTCCGGCGCAAGTCCGGCAGCTGAGTCAGCCAACTGTCCATCCATCCGCATGAGCCCCGGGTCCCCGCCCGGGGCTCGACCTTTTGTTACCGCAGGATTGTCAGGGCGGGATCGTCAGCGCCGGTACGTCGACGCCGGATCTCCAGGGCCGGTTGTTCGAGGGCCGGATCTCCAGCGCCGGATCGTTCCGGGGGAGCCCGGCGGTGCGGCCGTTCGTCCCGGACTCCAGCGCCGGACCTCCGGGGTCGGATCGCGAGCGCCGGTACGTCGACGCTGGATCTTCGGGGGCGGACTCTCGGTGGATGGATCTCGGGGGTGGAGCCTGGGCTCGACTAGAGTCGGGCGGGTGAGTGTGCCGCTGCATTTCGTGGTCAAGACCCGGCTGGTGGAAGTGGTCGAGCGGCTGGGGGAGGGCTCGGCGCTGCCGCCGGAGCGAGTGCTGGCCAAGGAGTTCGGGGTCTCGCGGTGGACGATGCGGCAGGCGATCCGGGAGCTGATCGCCGACGGTCGGCTGCGGGCACGGCAAGGTCAGGGCACGTTCGTCGCGACGCCGAAGCTGGTGCAGCCGTTGGCGCTGGTGAGTTACACCGAGGCGCTTCGGGCGCAGGGGCACACGCCGGGACGTGAGGTGGTGGCGTTCGACGAGATCGCCGCCGATGCCGAACTGGCCGAGCAGCTCGGCATCTCCGCGGGTGATCCGGTCCACCGGCTGGAGCGGGTGTTGTCCGCGGACGGGCAGCCGATCGGCCTCGAGACGACGTACCTCGCCGTGGTCCGCTTCCCGACGTTGCGCGAAGTGCTGGACCCGACCGGCTCGCTGTACCGCTGCCTGACGGACAAGCTCGGCGTACGGTTCGGCGAGGGTGAGGAACTGGTCGAGACCGTGATCGCGACCCCCCGCGAAGCCGAACTCCTGAAGGCCACCCAGTCCCTCCCGATGCTCCTCCTCCACCGCACCAGCCGCGACACCGAAGCCCGCCCCATCGAAGCCGTCCGCTCCCTCTACCGCGGCGACCGAGTAGGCTTCCGAGCCACCCTCCGCCCGTAACTCCTCCCGCACTCCGCCTCACCCGCTGCGCCTAGCGCCGCACGCCCCTCGCCAGTGGTTGCGGACGGCCAGCCCATCACAATCGGCGCCGACGGCGCGATCGCCGCGGGGGAGCGCCCGGCGGGCGGCGTTGTGATGGCCTGGGGGTGCGGCGCCCTCCGTCCCTCGCCCCAGACGGCCTCCGTGACTCTCCGCCGTCCCCGGACGCTCTCCGCGCGACCCTCCGCGTCTAGCCTCAGCCGGCCTTCGCGCCTAGCCCCCCGACGTCCTCCGCGCGACCCTCGTGTGTGGTCCCGGACGGCCAGGCCATCACAATCGGCGCCGGCGGCCGCGACCACCGCTGAGCGGCGCCCCACGACACGCATTGTGATGGCGTGGCGGTGCGCCTGATCATTCGCCGGGCGTGTACCTGATGGCCTCCGGGCGACCGCTGGGTCTTGGCCCGGAGGGCCAGGCCATCACGCTCGCTGTCGGCGGCGCGACCGCCGCGGGGAGCGGCTTGTGGTTCGGGTTGGGGTGCGGGGGATTGTTTGGTGGGTGTTTACCTGGGGGTTGGGCTTCGCGCATGCTTTCTTCATTGGTCCGGACCAATCTGGGTCGTGACGAGAGGAGTTGGCGTGCGGGTGGTTGTGGTGGGTGGAGGGGTGCTGGGCACGTTTCATGCCTGGGAGGCGGTACGGCGGGGGCATGAGGTGGTCCAGGTCGAGCGGGAGCTCGAGGGCCGGGGTGCGAGTGTCCGGAACTTCGGGCTGGTCTGGGTCAGCGGGCGCGCCGACGGTGCCGAGGTGGTTCTCGCGCAGCGGGCCCGGGACCTGTGGGCCGAGATGCCCGGCATCAGTGTCCGGACGGTCGGCTCGCTGACCGTCTGCCGGACCGAGGCTGAGCTGGCGGTCGCGAAGGAAGCGGCGACCCGGCCGGATGCGGCGGCGCGTGGGTTTCAGGTGCTCGACGCTGAGCAGACCCGGACCCGCAACCCGGCGTTGAAGGGCGAGCTGCAAGGTTCGCTCTGGTGTGCGCGGGACGCGATCGTCGAGCCGCGCGAGGTACTGCCGGCGCTCCGCGCCGAGCTGATCAAATCGAACCGCTACCAGTTCCTCGGGGGACGGGAAGTGCGCAACGTCCAGGACAGCCGGGTCGTCGACGACCACGGCGACACCCACGAGGGCGATCTCGTCTTCCTCTGCACCGGCGCGTGGCACAGCGGCCTGATCCGGGAGCTGACCGACGACCTCCCGGTACGACGCGTCCGCCTGCAGATGATGCAGACCGCGCCGCTCGACGAGATCCTCACCACGGCCGTGGCCGATGCGGACAGCTTCCGCTACTACCCGGCGTACAAAGCGGACGATCTGCCGCCGCAGGCTCCGATCGCCGACGAGCACAAGATGCAGCTGCTGATGGTGCAGCGCAACCACGGTGGTCTGACGATTGGTGACACCCACGAGTACGAGGAGCCGTTCTCGTTCGATGTGCGGAGCGAGCCGTATGAATACTTGCGGGACGCGGTCGAGAGCATTCTTGGACGCGAGCTGCCGGCAATCGTTCAGAGATGGGCCGGGGTGTATTCACAGGCGACCAGCGACGAGGTCGTCGTACGGCGGGAAGTTGCCGAAGGCGTGCACCTGGTCACGGGGCCGGGTGGGCGCGGCATGACGATGTCGCCGGCGATCGCCGAGGCAAGCTTTGAAGGGATCGACGCATGATCCAGCTCGCAGTGCTCGACATGGCGGGTACGACGGTCGCCGACGACGGACTCGTCGAGCGCGCGTTCACCGCTGCGATCGGTGCCCAAGGCATCGATCCGGGGACAACGGAGTACGAGCGGATGATCGAGCATGTCCGCGCGACGATGGGCGAATCGAAGATCACCGTCTTCCGCGCGCTCCTCCCGAGCGAGGAGGCAGCGCAGGAAGCGAACACGGCGTTCGAGGATGCCTACGGCAACCTTATCGACGGGCTGAAGCCGATCGACGGTGCCGAGGACGCGATCCGGCAAATCAAGGACGCCGGGATCAAGGTCTGCCTGACCACTGGATTCTCCGAGATCACTCAACACCGAATCCTGACCGCCCTCGGCTGGCAGCAGCTGGCCGACCTCACTCTCTGTCCGGCTCAGGCGGGCCGCGGCAGACCGTACCCGGACATGGTCCTCAAGGCCCTGCTCGAGCTGCGCGCCGACGGCGTACAGAACGTGGCCGTGGCCGGTGACACCGCCTACGACATGGCGACCGGGATCCGGGCTGGTGCTCCGATCGTGGCCGGCGTCCTGACTGGTGCCCACGGCAAGCAACAGCTCGATGCCGCGGGCGCGACCCACGTACTCGAGTCGGTCCGGGACCTCCCCGGCCTGCTCCTCGATCGAAGGCTGGACAAGTGAAGGCACTCACGACCCTGCTCGCCGCCACTCTGTTGCTCACCGCAACCGCCGCATGTGGCGGCACTGGAGTGGCGTCCACCAACGAGAAGACTGTCACGGTCTACACAGCGGACGGCTTGGCCGACTGGTACAAGACCCGATTCGACGCGTTCACCCAGAAGACCGGGATCAAGGTCCAGACGGTCGAGGCCGGCTCCGGTGAGGTGGTGTCGCGGCTGCAGAAGGAGAAGTCGAACCCGCAGGCTGACGTCGTCGTGACGCTCCCGCCGTTCATCCAGAAGGCGTCCGCGGACGGTCTGCTGCAGAAGTACGACGTACCCGGCAGCGATCATGTGAAGGGCGTCAAGGGCGACGACTACGTCACCGTCGTCGACAACTACCTGTGCTTCATCGCCAACCAGCAGGCGGGTACGCCGAAGTCGTACGACGACCTGCTCGACCCGAAGTTCAAGGGCAAACTGCAGTACTCGACCCCGGGTCAGGCCGGTGACGGTACCGCCGTACTGCTGCTGCTCCAGCACCTGCTCGGTAAGCAGGGCGCGCTCGACTACCTGAAGAAGCTCGAGGCCAACAACGTCGGCCCGTCCGCGTCGACCGGCAAGCTGCAGCCCAAGGTCAGCAAGGGTGAGCTGCTGGTCGCGAACGGCGACGTGCAGATGAACGCCGCGTCGATCGCTAACGACAAGTCCGCGTTCAGCATCTTCTTCCCGGCCGGCACGGACGGTAAGCAGACCACGCTGGCGCTGCCGTACGTGATGGGACTCGGTGCCGGTGCGCCGAACGCCGACGGCGGGAAGCAGTTGATGGAGTACCTGCTCTCCACCGACGCACAGCAGACGATCTCGAAGGACGCGTTCGGGGTACCGGCGCGGGACGACGTGAAGCCGACCGACGCGAACTTCCAGACGGTCGAGAAGGTGACCAACGGTGTCGAGGTCTGGCAGCCCGACTGGTCCGCGGTGCTGACCGGTCTGGACGCGGATGTGGCGGCGTACATGAAGGCTGTGGGATGACGGTCCAGCTTGAGGACGTCACGGTTCACTTTGGTAATAAACACAGTGGCCGGACGTGCGCGCTGGAAGGGTTCGACCTGAGCGTCGCGGCCGGTGAAACGGTCGCGCTGCTCGGGCCGTCCGGCTCCGGGAAGTCGACCGCGCTGAAGGCAGTGGCCGGGTTCGTCCGGCCGACGCGCGGCCGGATCCGGCTGGCCGGTAACGACGTCACCGATCTCCCGCCGGCGAAGCGGGGGATCGGGGTGGTGGTCCAGCAGTACGCGCTGTTCCCGCACCTGCGGGTCGCGGACAACGTCGCGTTCGGCCTGAAGGCGGCGCACAAATCGAAGGCCGAGGTGACCAGGCGGGTCGCCGAGATGCTCGAGATGGTCGGCATGACGCCGTACGCGCGCCGCTTCCCGAGGGAACTGTCCGGCGGTCAGCAGCAGCGGGTCGCGATCGCGCGGGCACTCGCGATCCAGCCGCCCGTACTGCTGCTCGACGAGCCGCTCGCCGCGCTCGACGCGCAACTGCGCGCGGACATGCTCGGCGAACTGCAGAAGCTCCGCCGTGAGGTGCCGGACATCGCGATCGTCTACGTCACGCACGACCAGTCCGAGGCGCTCGCGCTCGCGGATCGGATCGCCGTGATGCGGGACGCCAGACTGGTCGACATCGCACCGGCCACCGAGTTGTACGCCGCTCCGCCATCGGCCTTCACCGCGTCGTTCCTGGGCGGTGCGAACCTGCTGCCCGTCGAGCCGTCCGGCGACGGCGTGAAGGTCGCCGGCCACCTGCTTCCAGGCGTGAAGGCCATCCCGGGTCGAGAGTTGCTGTGTATCCGGCCGCACGCCGTGCAGCTCGCCGACGGTGGACTGCCGGGGCGCTTGGTGGCGTCCCAGTGGCGAGGAGCGTCCAACCAGCTCACCTGCACGGTCGACGGGCTGACGGACGTCTCGGTGCGGATCGACGTACCTGCGGATCGACGGGTGCCTGAGCTGGGTGCCGCGATCTCGATGGTGCTGCCTGTAGAGGCGTGCAGCCTGGTTCCGGCGGAGACGCGTTGATGGCTGTCGAAGCGCTCAGCGCTACCGTTGTCGTCAGCAACGAACGGCGGCGCGACGGCAAGTGGCTGTGGGCGTTGCCGCCCCTGCTGCTGATCGCCGTCCTGGTCGTCTACCCGTTGGTGCTCGTGGCGGCGGAGTCCGTCCCGGCCTGGGGTGGTGTGATCGAGTCGGCCGAGTTCCGGGACGCGTTGGTGCGGACCGTGCAGATCGCGGTCAGCTCGACTATCGGTTGCCTGCTGGTCGGAACGTTCCTCGCGGTCGTGATCAGCTTCGTGCCGTTCCCCGGTGCGCGGGTGGTCGCGGGACTGGTCGACACGATGCTCGCTTTGCCGTCGTTCCTGGTCGCGCTGTCGTTCACCTTTATCTACGGCACGACCGGGATCCTGCGCGCCGGTGGATTCCTGACCTCGCCGTGGGCAGTCGTCCTGGCCGAGGTCACGTTCTACACGCCGTTCGTGATGCGCCCGTTGCTGGCGGCAATGAGTCGGTTGCCGCGGGCACAGCTCGACGTCGCGGCGAGTCTGGGTGCGGGGCCGTGGCGAGTGCTTCGGCAGATCGTCCTGCCCGAGGTGCGGCCGGCGCTGGTCGCGGGTGGCAGTTTGACGTTGCTGTTGACGCTGAACGAGTTCGGCATCGTCCTGTTCCTCGGCGCGAAGGGCACGACCACGTTGCCGATGCTCGTGCACACCAAGGGCATCGTGATGTTCGACTACCCGGGTGCCTGCGTGATCGCCGTCGTCCAGATCGCGCTGTCCCTCGGCCTGTACGCCGTACTGCGAATGGCACTCGGAGGTCGCCGTGCTCGTCTGGACTAAGTCCGGGAAGGCGATCGTCTGGGTCGCCTTCGCCGTGGTCTTCTGCGTGCTGGTCCTGGCGCCGTTCCTGGTGGTGATCGCGGCCGCGTTCGCCGGTTCCTGGAACGGGATGCTGCCCTCGGATCCGACCGCCGATCACCTGCGGCAGGCGTTGTCCGGCGACGAGCTGGCCTCGTTGTCGGTGAGTCTTCAGACCGCCTTCATGGGTGGACTGCTGGCCGTCGTCTTCGGGACCTGGGGTGCAATGGCGGCGGCTGGAACGCGGTTGGCGAGGGTCGCGGACGCGTTGCACCACTTGCCCATCGCGGTGCCGTCGGTCGTCGTTGGGCTCGGTCTGCTGGTCGCGTTCTCGCGACAGCCGATCCTGCTCAACGGGACCAAGTGGATCGTGGTGATCGCGCACCTGGTCCTGATGGTTGCCTTCAGCTACGGAACGGTTGCCGCGGCGCTGCAACGAATCGACCCGTCCTACGCCGATGTTGCTGCGTCACTCGGCGCCTCGCCGGCCCGGGTCCTGTGGCAGGTCCGGCTGCCCATGCTGCTGCCTGCAATCGCGTCAGCCGCCGGGTTGTCGGTCGCGCTCTCGATGGGCGAGGTCGGCGCCACGATCATGGTCTACCCGGCGTCGTGGCGAACCCTGCCGGTCAGCATCTTCGCGCTGACCGACCGCGGTCAGGCGTTCGTCGCCGCGGCCGAGGCAGTGGTGCTGCTCGCGACCACCGTCGTACTCGTCCTCATCCTCGATCGGTTGCGGGGTCGGGCTGCCGAGCGCTGAGCAGTGAGGCGAGCCGTCCGAGCTCGGGATCCCAGGCCACCTGGTGGTTCGCGGCGTCTTCGGCCGAAGCGAACCCGGTGTGGCTGAGCACCATCCGGGTGCCGTCGGCAACCTCTGACAGCTCGACCTCGACCCGCGTCGGCTCGTCGTCGGTGCCGTCCCACTTCCAGCTGAACACCAGCCGGTGGGGCGGCTCGACCTCGAGGTAGGTGCCGCGGACAACATGCGGTCCCATCTCGACGACGTAGTCGCCGCCGGCCCGGACATCGGCTTGCACCTTGAGCTCCAGCTGGGGATTCGGGCAGTACCACTGGACCAGCAGGTCGGCCCGGGTCCAGGCGTCGTACACCTTGCCGATCGTTGCCGGCAGCACCCTTTCGATCCGGATCTCAGTGTCCATCGTGGTCCCCTCGCAGGAGTTCTTCCAACCGGTCAACGGTGCTGTTCCAGTACGACGCGAGGTCGCCGAGCCACTGCTCGACCTCACCGAACGCCTCCGGCCGGATCGTGCACACCACGGTCCGGCCGACCTTCCGGCGCGTCACGATGCCGGCGTCGACCAGCACCCCCACGTGCTTGGTCATCGCCGGCAAGGTGATCCGGTGCGGCTCGGCGAGCTCGCCCATGGTCGCCTGGCCCCGACTCAGCCGGCCGACGATGGCCAGCCGGGTCGGGTCCGCGAGCGCTCCGAAGGTCGTCGTCAGCACGCGTGATACTTCACCAGGTGGTGAACTGTTCTGTCAAGGGCGCACCTCGAAGACCAGGTTGAACGGCGTCTGCGCGACAGTCCGGAACCGGGTGAACCCGGCCGCCTTGGTGACGTCCTGGATCCGCGCCGGACCAGCCTGCGTTCCGAGCGCCAGCCCGACCGGCTGGGACAGGGACGCCGGCGTACAAAGCAGCGTGGAGAAGCCGTAGTACGCGCGACCGACCGGGTTGAGGTTGTCCTCGACATGATCCCCGGCCATCGGCTCGACCAGCATCCACGTGCCGTCCGGCGCCAGCGACTCCCGCACGTGCCGGGCCGCGCCGACCGGATCGCCCATGTCGTGCAGGGCGTCGAAGGTCGTCACCAGGTCGTACCCGGATCCGCTGAAACCGTTGGCCGGCGCGACCTCGAAGCTCACCCGCTCACCAAGGCCCGCCTCCGCAGCCCGCAACCGAGCCGTCTCGATGGACGCCTGGTGGTAGTCCGACCCGATGAAGGTCGACTGCGGGAACGCCTCGGCCATCAGGATCGTGGACGCACCGTGCCCGCAGCCGATGTCGGCCACCGTCGCACCGCGCTCCAGCTTCTCGACCACGCCCTCGAGCGCGGGCAGCCAACTGGCCAGCAGGTTCGCGTTGTACGACGGCCGGAAGAACCGCTCGCAGCCGACATGGACGTCGGACGTGTGCTCGTGCCACCCGACCCCGGCGCCACTCCGGGCCGCCTCGATCGTCTCCGTGGTGTGCTGCAACGTGCCCAGCGCGATCTGGAAGAAGCCAGGCAGGTACGCCGGGCTGCTCGGATCGGTCATGGCCACGGCGTGCTCCGGTGGCAACGTGTAGCGGCCCGTACCCGCGTCGTACTCGACGATCCCGCCGGCGGCCTGGGCGTTCAGCCACTCGCGGGTGTAGTGCTCGTCGGTGCTGGTCCACTCGGCCAGCTCACCAGGTGTGGCCGGGCCGTGGTCGGAGAGTGCCTGATAAAAGCCGAGCCGGTCACCCATCACGACCAGGGCCGCATTCAGCGTCGCCCCCACCTCGTCCACAGCCTTGAAGACGAACCCCATCAGCTTGTCGCCGTCGATTGCAACAGTCATTTGCTTTCCCCCTTGAGTTGTACGGCGAACCTAGGCAGCGGCAGCGGGCCATCGCATCAGGTGGGGCACCTGGTGCACACTGCGGAACATGCTCATCGGGCGGGCGGCCGAGTGCCGGGAGATCGAGCAGCTGTTCGCGGGGGCGCGGGTCGGTGCCGCGGGTGTGCTGCTCGTGACAGGCGAGCCCGGAATCGGCAAGACCACCCTGCTCGACGAGGCCGCGAGAATGGCCGATGGCCTACGGATCCTGCGAGCTCGCGGTACCGAGGCCGAGCGCGAGCTCCCGTTCGCGGCGCTCCTTCAACTGCTGCGGCCAGCTCTCGCGAGCCTCGACCGCATCCCTGGTCCGCAGCGCTCGGCGCTCGCGTCCGCACTGGCACTCGACCCGGGACCGGACCCCGGGAGTCCCGCCGATCGCTTCGCCGTCGGTGCGGCAACGCTCAGCCTGATCTGCCGGTACGCCGAAGATGCACCGCTGGCGTTGATCGTCGACGACGCACATCTGCTGGATCGTCCGTCCGCCGAAGCCCTGCTGTTCGCGGCTCGTCGGTTGGTGGCCGACCCGATCGTCATGCTGATCGCTGCCCGCGTCCACGAGCCGCATCCACTCGAAGCTGATCTACCGCGGCTCCAGCTGGACGGGATTCCGCTGGAGGACGCGCGGCAGATGGTCGGCCACCACCTGGCCGAGGAGCTGCACCGAGCCGTGGCCGGCAATCCGTTGGCCCTGCTGGAGCTGGCGGACGATCCGGACCGCGTGCACCGGATGCCTCCGGGTGTACCGGTCCCGGTCCCTGCGATGCTCACAGAAGCCTTTGCTGCAAGGGCAAACCGGCTGAGTTCGGACGCGCGCGCTGCGCTGCTCGTGGCGGCACTCGACGACGGCGAGCTCGGTGCAGTGTCTCGGGTGTGCGAGGAGCTTGGCGTCGACGTTGCCGCGCTGGCGGAGGCCGAAGCGGTCGGGCTGATCGTCATCCGCGACGGTGAGGTGGTCTGGCGGCATCCCTTGGTTCGCTCGGCGATCTACACGAGCGCCGATCCGGCAGAACGGCGTACGGCGCACCACGCGGTGGCTCGCACTACGCCGGACGACGACCGGCGCGCCTGGCATCTGTCCGAGGCCGTTCTCGGAGCTGACGACGAGGTGGCGGCCGGACTGGTCGTTGCGGCCGAGCACGCGGCCGCTCGGGGAGCACATGCGGTCGCGGCGACGGCGTACGAGCGGGCTGGTCGGTTGAGCCAGGGACTGCCGGATCGCGCACTCAGGTTGGTCGCCGCCGGTGAGGCTGCTTGGTCGGCGGGGCTGGCGGAGCGAGCGGAGACGTTGCTGGCTGATGCGTTGATCCTGCAGCCGCCGTTGCCGGTGCGGATCCGCGCGCAGGAGATTCGCGGGGACATCGAGGTCAAGTGTGGTTCGCCGCTCCGGGCTCGCGACCTCCTGATTGCGGCCGCCGCGGAATGCGACGACCCGGCTGTCGCCACCGGGCTGCTCGCCGACGCAGTCGCGGCCTGCTTCCGGTCGTGTGATGTCGTGAGCGGTCTGGAGGTGGCCCACGATCTCGATCGGCTGCTGCCTGCCGTCGACCGCCCGGGTCCGCGCATCATCGGGTTGCTGGCCAGCGGCGTCGCGAAGATCCTGGCCGGACGTGGCGGAATGGATCAGATTCGCGAGGCGATCGAGCTGGCCCCGTCCGACGAACTGGATCGCGATCGTCGCCGTCAGGTCTGGATGATGCTGGCGGCCTTGTTCCTCCGGGAGACGGGCTCCGGCCGTACGCTCCGCCATCAGGCGATGCTCGAACGTCGCGAGCAGGTCGCCCTCGGGACGCTGCCCGGGTTGCTGTTCGTACTGGCTCGCGACGACGCGACGACTGATCGCTGGGCCGATGCGGGAGCGTCGTACGAGGAAGGGATCCAGCTGTCCCGCGAGACTGGTCAGACGGCCGAGCTGGCGATGAATCTGGCCGGATTGGCGTGGCTGTGGTCGCACCAGGGCAAGGCCGAGTGTCAGGAGCTCGCTGCGGAGTGCCTGCGGATCTCTGCCGAGCGGGAGATCCACCTGGGCACGGTGTGGTCGTTGTTCGCGCTGGGGGACCTGGAGCTGGGTCGTGGCGATCCGGCTGCGGCGCTGCCGCACTACGAGCGGCTGGTCGCCGTACTGGCCGAGAACGGTCTCAAGGATCCGGACCTGTCGCCGGCGCCGGAGCTGGTCGAGGTGTATCTGCGGCTGGGGCGGTCCGACGATGCGCAACGGGTGGCGGGCGAGCACTCTGCGCTGGCTGAGGCGAAGGGTCAGCCGTGGTCGCTGGCGCGCGCCGCACGTGCTCGTGGTGTGGCCGGTGACAGCGAGGCGGACTTCCTTCTGGCGCTGGGCTTGCACGAAGAGACTCTGGACGCCTTTGAGCTTGCGCGGACCCGGTTGGCCTACGGTGCGTGGCTGCGGCGGGTACGACGGCGGGTGGACGCGCGGACGCAGCTGCGGCTCGCAGTGGAGGGTTTTGACGCGCTGGGTGCGCTTGGCTGGGCGGACCAGGCTGCGGCCGAGCTCAAGGCGACCGGTGAGACCGCACGGCGTCGAGTGCCGAGCACTGCGGACGAGTTGACCCCACAGGAGCGGCAGATCGCCGTACTGCTCGTGGGTGGGCACAGCATCCGGGAGGCGGCGGCGCGGCTGTTCCTGAGCCCGAAGACCATCGAGTACCACCTGCGCAAGGTGTACGCGAAGCTCGGCATCCACACCCGCGCCGAGTTGGCCGAGCATCTCAACCCTGGCACTGCCTGAACGTACGCTGGCCGACGTGACGCAACCGTTTGTCGAGACCAGTGGAATTGCCCGCCACCAAGGGTTCGCGGACCTGGCCGCCGACGGGCCGATGCGGCGCCTGATGCTGTTCACCGGCGTACCGGTCTGCCTCGTGACGGGGTACGCCGAGACGCGCGAGCTGCTCGCTCATCCGGACGTCGTCCGCTCGCCGATGGACGGTCCGCACCGGGACACGGTCCTGGACGACCTGATCTACCGGACCGAGCAGCACATGCTGGGCGCGAACCCGCCGGACCACACCCGCCTGCGGAAGCTGGTCACGGCCGCGTTCACCCGCCGCCGGATCGAGGCGCTCGAGCCGCGGATCCGCGAGATCGCCTCCGGTCTGCTGGACGAGATGGCGGCCGCGGGCGACCGCGTCGATCTGGTGGACTCGTACAGCTACCCGCTGCCGATCACTGTGATCTGCGAGCTGATCGGCATCCCGCCCGTCCGCCGGGAGGACTTCCGGCACTGGTCCTCGGTGTTCGTGAACGCGAGCATGCACACCGCCGAGGAGTACGTCGAGGCGACCACGCTGATGCTCGGCTTCGTCCACGAGCTGATCGTGCAGAAGCAGGAAGCGCCGACCGACGACCTGCTGTCCGGCCTGATCGCGGCCCGCGACGGCGGCGATCGGCTGAGCGAGGACGAGCTGACCTCGATGATCTTCCTGCTGCTCGCGGCCGGCCACGAGACCACGGTCAGCTTGATCACGAACGGCGTACACGCGCTGCTGCGGCACCCCGACCAACTCGAGCTCCTGAAGGCCGAGCCGGACCGGTTGCCCGCGGCCGTCGAGGAGCTGCTCAGGTACGACGGTCCGCTGCAGGCCGCCATCCCGTACGTGGCTCAGGCGCCGATCGAGGTCGCCGGGAATCGGATCGAGGCCGGCGAGGTGCTCGTGTTCGCGCTGCTGCCGGCGAACCGTGACCCGCGGAAGGTCGAGCGGCCGGACGACCTGGACATCACCCGGGCGGACACCGGACATCTCGCCTTCGGGCACGGGATCCACCACTGTCTCGGCGCGCCGCTGGCCCGGCTCGAGGGCCGGATCGCGCTCGGCATGCTGTTCGAACGCTTCCCGGACCTCCGCCTCGCCGATCCGGACCAGGACCCGGTCCGCACGCCCGGCCTGTTGATGAACGCGATTCGCGAACTGTCCGTACAGCTCTGACCACAGCCCGCTGAAACGGCTGAACGGCAGATGAATGGGGGTGAATCACAGCGGTGGGATTGCGGCGATGTTGGCGCGGGATGGCATGCTGTGCCGGGTGACGGAGTTGATGGAGGTCGCGCGGCACCTGCTCAACTTTGCGATGGTCTCGCACTGGCTGCTGCTGATCCTCTTCATCGCCGCCGCGGTCGACGCGGTGTTCCCGGTGGTGCCGAGTGAAGGCATGGTCATCACGGCCGGGATGGCCGCGGCCGCCGGCCACCAGAACCTGCTGCTCGTCATCACGGTCGCGATGCTCGGCTCGGTCATCGGCGAGTCCAGCTGCTACTTCATGGGTCGCGGCTCCGGTCCGGCGCTGCGTCGCTGGATGAAGCGCCAGGAGCGCCGCCAGCAGCTCTACGACAAGGTCTCGGCCGCGCTGCATTCGCGCGGCGGGCTGATCCTGATGACGGTCCGCTACATCCCCGGCGCGCGGATGGTCGCCACGCTGACGGCGGGCGCGACGCGGTACTCGTTCAAGAAGTTCATCGTGTTCACGTTTGCCGGGGTGACGATCGCGTACACGTACGTCGCTCTGCTCGGCTACATCGGTGGCGACGCGTTCGCGCACGACCAGTTGAAGGCGTTGGCGTTCAGCCTGAGTCTGGCGGCGACGATCGGGCTGATCGTCGAGACGACTCGGCGGATCGCGGTCAAGCGTCGCGCTGCGAAGATCACGAGCGCCTAACGATCAACCCCTGGGTTTCCGCCCAGGTGCGTGTCCCGAGCCAACCTTCACCGGCCGACGTGCGTCAGTAGGGGCGTGGTGAGGCCTGGGGCAAACCTCGTGGGCGCCGCGCTTGTGGTCGCGGCGGTCCTGGCCGGATGCGCGGACGTACCGCTCGAAGGAGCACCGTCTCCGAGCACCTCGCCCTCCCACAAGCCGAAGCCGAGCGCGACGCCAAAGCCGAGCCCGACGCCGAGCAGCACACCGTCTGCGACCCCGACAGTCACTCCGACGTCGAAGCTTCCGGCTGCGGCTCCGGTACTGCGGGCCTTCCCGGGCCGGCTTCCGAACGGGAAACCGCCGCTCTTCGTCGTCGTCTCCTTCGACGGCGCCGGCGACCTCGCGCTCTGGGCCCGCTGGCGTGCCGTCGCGAAGCAGGTCAACGCGCGAATGACGTTCTTCCTCTCCGGTCCGTACCTGTACCCCGGCGACCACCGGTCCGACTACAAACCGCCGTACCGCAAGCCCGGCGCCTCCGAGATCGGTTGGGGTGACCCGGCCAACGTGCTCGGTCGGACGAAGGTACTGCGGGAGGCGATCGCCGAGGGCCACGAGATCGGCACGCACGCGAACGGGCACTTCTGCGGCGCCAACGGCATCGGCCGATGGACCACCGCGCAGTGGACCGCCGAGCTGACCGCGTTCGACCGGATGGTGCGGACCGGGCCATCGCTGGCCGCCGGCAAGGCGGTGCAGCCGCCGTTCGACCCCGCGACCGTCAAGGGCATGCGCACGCCGTGTCTGGAGGGCAACCGACCCGCGTACCGCCAGGCCATGGTCCAGCGCGGCATGCTGTACGACGCCTCCGCGCCGGGCTACATCACCTGGCCGAAGAAGCAGGACGGGCTGTGGAACTTCCCGCTGGAGTCGGTGACCCTCGCCGGCACCAGCAAGAAGACGCTGACGATGGACTACAACCTGTGGTTCTCCCAGACCCAGGCCCACACCGCGCCGGTCGCCCAGGCTCCCGCGCTGAAAGCACAGGTGCTCGCGACCTATCAGCAGGCGCTGGCGAAGTCGCGGGCGAGCGGCAACCCACCGCTGTTCCTCGGCAACCATTTCAACCGCTGGAACAACAGCGTGTACTCCGACGCCCTGACCGACTTCGTCAAACAGACCTGTACGCAGCCCGACGTACGGTGCGTGTCCAACATGGAGCTGGCGAGCTGGCTCGCGAAGTACGGCGTACCGAGCGGTCAGAACCGGCCGTCATAGCTTCAGGTAGCCGTACCCGCTCTGCCAGGTGCCGCCGTTCTTGATCCGGCTGACCACGAGCCGCTGCAGGCGGGTGTCCTGCGGGAGCTCGTCGAGGTGGTCGGTGCCGTGGGTGCGGAAGGTGAAGAAGATCGCGCCGTCCTGGCTGTCGGTCGGCGTCCCGTACGGCGTGAAGCGGCGGCCGAAGCGGACCATGTTCGAGTCCTGCGGGAGGTTGTCCAGCAGGTACGGGTCGATCAGCCAGGACCAGAGGTTCGCCGTCTTCACCGGGAACTCCGGGAAGTAGCGCGGGAAGAACTCGCGGGCCTGCTGGAGGCTGTCGTCGACCAGCTCGGGGGTGAGCGGTCCGGTCTCCGGGATGTGTACGCCGATGATCCACTCACCGGGCTCGGTGCCGGGGACCGGGTTGTCCGTCGAGACCTGGTGCAGCAGGTACTGCAGCCGGCCGAGCGCGTAGAGCTGACCGGTCCAGGCGATCGTCAGCCACCAGTGCGTCTCGAGGCTGTACTCGCCGTGGGTACGACGACTCACCTTGAGCTGCTGGCCCAGATCCGCGAGCGAGGCCCAGCTGATCTCGTCCGGGATGCCCCGCTCGGCGTGGTACCGGCGGACGTCCGGCACCGTGTCGAGGAACGCCTGCACCGAGTTCCGCGGGTCCTCCGGCATCCGCAGCTCCGGCTCGCTACCGAGCTTCCCGATCGCGGCCCTGATCTGGTCGGCCAGATCCTTCACCACCGCCTGATCCGCGGTGAACGCCTCGGCCGCCTCGCGGTCGGCATCGGCGAAACCCAGCAGGCGGTACTCCTCGGCAGTCGTCACTGGTCAACGGTAACCGATGTAAACGAGACAGAGACTTACGATCTGAGGTGTGGGCTACCAACGCTTCCCAGCGCCTGACGAGTTGCGGGACTTGATCGAGCATGTGTGGCTGGTCGAGTCCGCTCCGGTGCGGGAGCTGCGGCAGGAGATCCTGATCCCGAACGGGCGGCCGGGCCTCGCGATCGCGCTCGCCGACCCCGGGACCCGGCACGATCCGGTCACCGGGACCGAGTGGCCGAACGCGGCGTCGGTGTTCGGTGTGATGACTCGGCCACACGTGCTCGGCCAGGTCGGTACGTCGAGTTACGCGGGCGTCGAGTTCACGCCTTGGGGACTCGCGGCGTTCGGGTTGCCCGCGCTGGTCGACGAGGTGCGCGAGCTGCCGGACTGGGTCGGCGCGGAGGCCGTCGCCGGGTTGGTCGCGGAGTTGCGGGCAATGCCGTTCGGGGCTACTCGCGCTGAGCGATTGGTCGGGTTTCTCGCCGCGCGGTCGGCTGGTACCGAGGCACAGCAGGTCGTGGTCGAGGCCGTGCGGGCGATCGACGAGGTGCGGGGCCGGGCGACCGTCGCGGAGATCGTGCAGCGGTGCGGTACGTCGTACAGCACGCTGTATCGGGTGTTCCGGCAGAGGGTGGGGATCGGGCCGAAGCAGTACGCCGAGTTGATTCGCTACTACCACTTCGTCGGCGGGCTGCTCGGTGGTCCCGCGGACGCGGCCGCCACGTTGTCCGCGTTGCACGGGTACTACGACCAGGCGCACGCAGCCCGCGATTTCAAGCGGTACACCGGAGTCAGCGCGACCTCGTTTCTCGCCGTACAGAACGGGATTGCCGCCCTGATGCATGGAAGATCCGTCCAAGACGGAGCCGCGGTCCACGGGTGAGGATCGGTTCCATGGGACGCATCATTCATGTCGAAATTGTTGCCGAGGACCACAATCGAGCCGCGGAGTTCTACCGCAAGGCGTTCGGATGGGAAGTGACGCCGGCGCCGGTGCCGGACGGGTACCTGCTCGCCGAGACCGGGGCGGGGGAGGGTATCGACGGCGCGATCATGAGCAACCGGTACCAATCGCAGCCGACGATCGCCTGGATCGAGGTCGACGAGCTGGAGACGACGCTGGCCGCCGCCGCGGGTGCGGGCGGCGACCAGGTCGGTGAGATCCAGGAGCTGCCGGGGATCGGCCGCCTCTGCTACCTCCGCGACACCGAAGGCGTGCTGATCGGCCTCCGTCAGCGCTCTTCGGCCAGCCCCAAGTAGAGGATCTTCGGATTGCTCGGGTTGAAGGCCAACGACGGGATGCCGTCGTTGCGGTTGTGGTGTTTGGTGAGATCGCCGGTGGACGGGCGGAAGCGGTAGAGGTCGGCGCCGAAGTTGGCGAATGAGGTGCCGTAGCTGAAGTAGAGCAGGTCCGGGTCGACCGGCGACGCCCACATCCGGTTGCCGTTGATCAGGTCGGCCCGGCTCTGGTCCAGTACCTCGCGGAACTTTTGCCCGCCGTCGGTGGACTCCCAGATGAACCGAGTCGACCGGTCCAGGTCGTACCCTTCCAGCCAGACCTTCGACGGGTCGGCCGGCGAGATCGCCAGACTGAACGCGTTCACCCGCTCGACCGCCCGCGACCGGAACCAGCTCCGGCCGCCGTCGTACGTGACGTAGACGCCGTCCGACATCACACCGACGACGACGTGGTCCGGGTTCCGCGGATCCACCACCGCGTCGTACGCGAAGAGATCATGAGCCGGGGGTACGCCGGTGCGCTGCCACGTCACGCCGTCGTTCGAGGAGTCGTACAGCTGCCCGTCGCCGGCGACGACCCGCAGCCGTCCGGGCCGCGAGTCCAAGGCCGCGAGGCCGCCGCCCTCGACCGGTCCAAGGACCGCGCTGACCTGCGAGCCATGGACGCGATAGATGGGCTGGTCGTTGACGCTGTAGATGTACGCCGAGTCGCCCGGGCCGGCCTGTACGTCGTACGTGCTGAGGTCGTCGGGCGACTTGTCGAGCAGTTGCCAGCTGCAACCCGCGTCGCTGGAGCGCTGGATCGACTGCTTGCCGATGGAGATCAGCGTGTTCGGCTCTTCGAGCGCGGCGACCTTCGCATAGGTGACGGCGCGCAGCTTGCCGGTCGTGGGGGCGAGGGTCTCGCCGTCGGACTGGGTGATCGTCACCGAGCCGTCGCCGTACACCGTGTCGCAGTGCGGAGCGTTCCAGAACCAGCCGGGATCCGCCGCGCCGGTTTGGCCGGGGACGAGTGCGAGGAGGACGGTCAGGGCACTACCAAGGGCGGTCATGCCTTATGTGTAAGGGTTTCCGGGCACGCCACACCAGCGCTTGTCCTGGCAGACAAGCGTCATGACGGGAACAGGTCAGCCAGCTGCAGTGTCGATGTGCCGGGCCAGGACGAGATCGTCGTCGGTGATTCCGCCGGCGTCGTGGCTGCTCACCCGGAAGGTGATGGTGGTCCAGCGGATGTCGATGTCCGGGTGGTGGTTCATCGACTCGGCCAGCTGGGCGACGGTCGCCACCAGCCGGATGCCGTCCAGGAACGTGTCCTTCTTGACGCTGCGGACCAGCTCCTTGTCGACGACCTTCCACTCCGGCAGGTGGTCACGAATCGCGAGATCGATCTGGTCGTCGGTCAGGAGCTCAGCCATGGGCTCACTCTAGACCTACGATCGCGGTCCGTGGTCAGGAGCTTTGTCGAGCGCGTGGTGCGGCGAGGAAGCCGAGCAGCGCGAGTACGGCGCCGGCGGTGATGATCGAGCCGAAGACCCAGGGCTGCGGGGCGTCGGCGTTGAAGGCCAGGAGCGTTCCGCTGATGGCCAGTGCGGTTGCGATGCTCATCGTGGAGGCCATCTGGCCGGCGCTGCTGTTGCGGCCGGAGTTGTTGTGGTCGGAGTGGTCCAGCGTGAGCACCGAGAGACTGGACGAGCTCAGCCCCATGCCGATGCCCGCGAAACCCCAGCCGATGAAGCCGAACCAGGTCGTCGCGTCCGTCCAGGCGAGCAGCGACGTCACCAGCAGCCCGGCGGTCATGAACGCCAACCCAGTCCGCAGTACCGTGACGCGCGCGACCCCGTGCTCCCGACCCTGCAGCCACGAACCGAACGCCCAGCAGACGCCGGTGATCGACAACGTCACGCCGGCCTTTGACGGGCTGAAGTTGTGCTGCAGAGTCAGTAGCAGCGGGAGGTACGCACCGACTCCGGCGAAGGCTGCGCCGCCGAGTCCGCGTACGGCGACTACCGCGGGGAAACCGCGTCGGGCGACGAACGTGCCTTTGGGCATCACCCTGATCGCAGAGCTGGCCAGAACCGCCAGCGCTACGACGACAGCTGCTCCTGCGATCAGCGGATGGGCCTGGAGGTGGTCACCGGCCAGCGTCATCGAGAACAGTGCGACGGATGCGGCGAGAGCCCAGGGGAGCGCGGCTCGCCAGGCTGCGAGCTCGGCGGCGTCTTCGGCGCTGCGTTCGGGGGCGGGCGTGGTTGACGACTGTCGCATCGCGGGGCCGAGGAGCAGCCAGCTCGGGACGAGTAGGACGACCGCGCCGAGGAAGACCCAGCGCCAGCCGAACTGCTCGGTGACCACGCCGGTCAGCACCGGTCCGAGTACGGACGGAAGGATCCACATCGCGGCGAACAACGAGAACATCCGCGGCCGCAGTACGGCGGGAAGCGCGCGGGCCACGAGCACCATCAGCGACACGTCGAGCAGACCTTCCGCCAGTCCGCTGAGGAGGCGGCCGGTGATGACCATCGGCATCGCGGTCGCCGTCCCGACCAGCAACTGGGCGAGCGCGAACGAGATCGCACCGGCGCGCAGAGTCGGGATCGGGCCGCGGCGGTCGGACCAGAGGCCGGCGATCGCGAGCGAGATCAGGTAGCTCGCGTTCGGGGCCGCGTTCGCGAGGCCGAAGCTGCCGAGTGCGTCGAACTCACGGACCATCGTCGGCAACGCCGTACCGACCGCACGATTCTCGAACGCGCCCAGCGTGACCAGGCCGATCACACCCAGCACGAGCGGGAGATGCTGTCCGGTGAACAGGCGGGGGCGCGCAGTGGTCGTAGGCATGCGGACAATTGTGGAAGTTGAAGTTAACTTGAAGTCAAGACGACTTGTGGTCGGGGAGGCGGAAGACCAGGACCAGCACGCGGAGGACGAGTACCGCGGAGATGACCAGGAAGTTGTAGCCGAAGAGCTGGTACAGGCTGATCGACTCACTGACCTTCGGGCCGCCCGGCGTACCGAGCAGCAGAACCGCCATCAGGCCCGCGGTCGCACCGAGGATCGCCAGCAGGGCCTGGTGCAGCAGGCCGGTGAGGTGCCGGCGATCGCGTTCGTCGGCGAACAGCCGGACGTTGAGGCCGAGCCGTCCGCTCTCCGCCGCGGCCGCGATCCGGTCGATCCGGCGCGGCAGCCGCCGCAACATCGGCAACAACGTCGCCAGTTCCTCGGTCGCCGTACGACGTAACGCATCAGGCGCGAGCCGGTCCGTGACGTGCGCCGACGCGAACTGCCGCGACGCGGCAACCAGATCGAAGCCGGGAGAGATCCGCGAGATCGTGCCCTCGATCGTCGCCAGCGCACGGAACACCGCGGCCACCTCCGGAGGTACGCCGAGGTCGTGCGAGGTGATGATCTTGAACAGGTCGTTGAACATCGCCGGCCCGAGTTTGACCCCGGCGGCGAGATGCTTGGTCATGAATTGGCCGACGGCGCGTTCCAGTGCGCGTTCGTCGATCACGTCGGGGCGGTAGACGATCTCGAGCAGGGCGTCGGTGGCGGCGACCGGGTCGCCGTGGTCGATGGCGAGCAGGAAGCGTTGCAGGGCTTCCCTTGTGGCGGGGTCGAGGCGGCCGACCGAGCCGAGGTCGAGCATGCCGATCCGGCCGTCGGCGAGCAGCAGGAAGTTGCCGGGGTGCGGGTCGGCGTGGAAGACGCCGTCGATCGCGACCTGGCCGAGCAGGCAGTCGAACAGCGCGCGGCCGAGGCGAACCGGGTCGAGGCCGCGGTCGGCGATCGCCTGGGCGGCGCTGCCTAGCCCGATGCCGTCGAGGCGCTGCATGGTCAGGACGCGGCGGGTGCACTGGTCCGGGTACAGCTCGGGTACGACGAGGTCGTTGCTGGTAGCAATGGATTGGCCGGCCGCGACCGTGGTCATGTTGCCGGCCTCGACGGTGAAGTCGAGCTCCTCGCGCATCGCGTCCGCGAAACCGTCGGCCAGGGCGAGCACGCCCATCGAGCGACCCCAGTCGGTGTTCCGCTCGAGCAGCCGAGCAAGCCGACGAACGATATCGAGATCCCGGTCGACCAGGGCCGCAATCCCGGGCCGCTGAACCTTAACCACCACATCAGTCCCGGCGGGTAGGCGGGCGGCGTAGACCTGGGCGACTGAGGCGGCGGCGAGCGGTTCGGTGTCGAAGGCGGCGTACAGCTGGTGGGGTGGGGCTCCGAGCTCCTCGGTGAGGACCTGCTCGATCAGCGGCCAAGGTGCGGGGGAGACCTGGTCCTGCAGGCGGCTGAGCTCGTTGGCGACCGTGGCAGGGATGATGTCGCTGCGAGTGGACAAGACCTGCCCGAGCTTGACGAACGTGACACCGGCCTCGTCGAGCGCGAGGCGGAGCGAGCGGGCCAGCTCGGCCTGGCTGGTGGCGTTCTCGCGGCCGGGGCGTCGGCGGCCGCGCAGGTATGGGCCGAGGCCGTGCTTGATCGCGATCCGGAGGATCTGCAGATAGCGCCGGGTACGGGCGATCCGACCGCTTAGGTCACGGCGAAGATCACGGGCCCGCGGCAACGACCCGGTCGGCACCATCGCCTCGGCCAGCACCAGAAACACCAGACCGGCCAGCATCGAACACACCGCCGTCAACGCCAGGAACGCGACCGCGGCGGCATTCGACCCCTCGAACGGCAGCTTGCCCACCAGCGCATTGGCGATCGGACTGAACACCGTCAACGTCAGCGCCGCACCGAGCGCCAGCCGCACCAACCCGAACCGAACCCCGAGCAGCCGCTGCGACACCGGCACGAAGATCACCATGAACACGAACAAACTGAACAACCCCGCCACCACAATGCCCATGCCGGAACCCTAGGCGCTGCACCATCCCAACCACCTCACCCACGCGAGTGACCAGCCCCGGGCCGGGCAAAGGGTGAGCCCCTGGCTCCGGGTGGGGCCAGGGGCTCGGGTACTGCGGTGTCTCGGGTGCTGCGTCCGCCGGGATCGGCGGGGTAGCGGTCAGGCTGGGCGGCGGCGGATCTTGTTGCCTAGCCAGACCAGGGGGTCGTACTTGCGGTCAGCGACGCGTTCCTTCATCGGGATGAGGGCGTTGTCGGTGATCTTGATGTGTTCGGGGCAGACCTCGGTGCAGCACTTGGTGATGTTGCAGAAGCCCAGACCGTGCTGCTCCTGCGCCGCGTGCTGCCGGTCGGCGGCGTCGAGCGGGTGCATGTCCAGCTCGGCGATCCGCATCAGGAACCGGGGACCGGAGAAGGATTCCTTGTTCTCCTCGTGGTCCCGGATCACGTGGCAGGTGTCCTGGCACAGGAAGCACTCGATGCACTTGCGGAACTCCTGCGAGCGCTCCACGTCGACCTGCTGCATCCGGTACTCGCCCGGCTTGACGTCCGCCGGCGGCTTGAAGGCTGGGATCTCGCGCGCCTTCTGGTAGTTGAACGACACGTCCGTGACCAGGTCCTTGATCACCGGGAACGTCCGCATCGGCGTGACCGTGACGACCTCGTCCTCTTCGAACGTGTTCATCCGGCACATGCACATCAGCTTCGGCATGCCGTTGATCTCGGCACTGCAGGAGCCGCACTTGCCGGCCTTGCAGTTCCACCGGACCGCCATGTCCGGGGTCTGGGTCGCCTGCAGCCGGTGGATGACGTCGAGGACGACCTCGCCCTCGTTCACCTCGACCTCGTAGTCCTTGAGCTCACCGCCCTCGGAGTCTCCCCGCCAAACGCGGAACTTCCCCTTGTAACTCATTTGGCGGGCAACTCCTCTTCGGTCAGGTACTTCGAGAGCTCGTCGAGCTCGAACAGTTCGAGTAGGTCCGGGCGCATCGGGATCTGCTGCTCCTCGGTCACGTCCACGCTGCCGTCGGACTCGAGCTTGCAGACCAGCAGCTTCTTGCGCCACTCGGCGTTCATACCCGGGAAGTCGTCGCGAGTGTGACCACCGCGCGACTCCTGCCGCAGCAGCGCGGCCTTCGCCACGCACTCGGACACGGTCAGCATGTTGCGCAGGTCGAGGGCGAGGTGCCAGCCGGGGTTGAACTGCCGGTGACCCTCCACCGTCATCTTCGCGATCCGGCCGCGGAACTCGGCCAGCCGGCCGAGCGCCTGCTCCATCTCCTCTTCCTTGCGGATGATGCCGACCAGGTCGTTCATCGACTGCTGCAGCTCCTGGTGGATCGAGTACGGGTTCTCGCCACCCTCGAGCTCGAACGGCGCCAGCGCTTCGGTCGCCGCCGTGTCGACATCGGCCTCGTCGATCTTCGGCCGCTCCTGCAGGGAGTCGACGTACGTCGAGGCGCCCATGCCGGCCCGCCGTCCGAAGACCAGCAGGTCGGACAGCGAGTTGCCACCGAGCCGGTTCGAGCCGTGCATACCGCCGGCGACCTCACCAGCCGCGAAGAGACCCGGTACGACGGACGAAGCGGTGTCCGGGTCGACCTCGACCCCACCCATCACGTAGTGACAGGTCGGACCGACCTCCATCGGCTCCTTGGTGATGTCGACGTCCGCCAGCTCCTTGAACTGGTGGTGCATCGACGGCAGCCGCCGGGTGATCTCCTCGGCCGGGAGCCGGGTCGACACATCCAGGAACACACCGCCGTGCGGCGTACCGCGGCCGGCTTTGACCTCGGAGTTGATCGCGCGGGCGACCTCGTCGCGGGGCAGCAGCTCCGGTGGACGCCGGTTGTTGTCGGCGTCCTTGTACCAGCGGTCGGCCTCTTCCTCGGTGTCGGCGTACTGCGCCCGGAACACGTCCGGCACGTACTCGAACATGAACCGCTTGCCCTCGGAGTTCTTCAGTACGCCGCCGTCGCCGCGGACCGACTCCGTGACCAGGATCCCCTTCACCGACGGCGGCCAGACCATGCCGGTCGGGTGGAACTGGATGAACTCCATGTTGATCAGCGTCGCGCCGGCCCGCATCGCGAGGGCGTGCCCGTCGCCGGTGTACTCCCAGGAGTTCGAGGTCACCTTGAAGGACTTGCCGACACCGCCGGTGGCCAGGATGACCGCGGGTGCGTCGAACAGGATGAACCGGCCCGACTCACGCCAGTACCCGAAGGCGCCGGAGACGGCCTCGCCGTCCTTCATGAGCTCGGTGATGGTGCACTCGGCGTACACCTTGAGGTTGGCCTCATAGTCGCCGGTGGCCTCGAAGTCCTCCTGCTGCAGCGAGACGATCTTCTGCTGCAGGGTGCGGATCAGCTCCAGGCCGGTGCGGTCGCCGACGTGCGCGAGCCGAGGGTAGGTGTGACCGCCGAAGTTGCGCTGGCTGATCCGGCCGTCCGGCGTGCGGTCGAACAGCGCGCCGTACGTCTCCAGCTCCCAGACCCGGTCGGGGGCTTCCTGCGCGTGCAGCTCGGCCATCCGCCAGTTGTTCAGGAACTTGCCGCCTCGCATGGTGTCACCGAAGTGCACCTGCCAGTTGTCCTTCGAGTTGACGTTGCCCATCGCGGCCGCGGCACCGCCCTCGGCCATCACCGTGTGCGCCTTGCCGAACAGCGACTTGCAGATGATCGCGGTCCGCTTGCCTTGCTCACGGGCTTCGATCGCCGCACGCAGGCCGGCGCCGCCGGCCCCGATCACGACGACGTCGTACGAGTGTCGTTCCAGCTCAGTCATATTTCGAGATTCCCGGTCAGTTGATGATGCGCAGGTCGGAGAACCAGCCGGCCGACAGCGCCATGATGTAGAAGTCGGTCAGGATCACGGTGAACAGCGACGTCATCGCGAAGGTTCCGTGCTTCGGGTTCAGCTTGGACACGAAGGTCCAGTACCGATAGCGCATCGGGTGCTTGGAGAAGTTCTTCAGCCGGCCGCCGACGATGTGCCGGCAGGCGTGGCAGGACAGCGTGTACAGCCACAGTGCGATCAGGTTCACCCAGATGATCACCGTGCCGAGACCGATGCCGAAGCCGCCGCCCTTGCCGTGGAAGGCCTGGATGCCGTCGTAGACGTTCAGCAGACCGAAGACCAGCGCGCCGTAGAAGAAGTAGCGGTGCAGGTTCAGCGCGATCAGCGGGAACTTCCGCTCACCGGTGTAGCTCTTGTGCGGCTCGGGCACCGCGCACGCGGCCGGCGCGAAGAACAGCGACCGGTAGCCCGCCTTGCGGTAGTAGTAGCAGGTGCCGCGGAAGCCGGCCAGGATCACGAACGTGATCAGGCTGAACGGCAGGAAGCGGGGGAAGTTGCCGAACCAGGTGCCGAGATGGCTGGAGCCCTCGACACAGCTGCTGGTCACACAGGGCGAGTACAGCGGCGTCAGGTAGTGAAAGTCACCGACCCAGTACCACTTGTTCATGAAGATCCGGATCGTCGCGTAGACGACGAAGAACAGCAGGATCACGCCGATCCGCAACGGCGCGAGCCACCAACGATCCGATCTTGCGGTCTTGAGGCCGACTTGAGCGCGGCCCGGTGCACTTACTCCGGTGGCCATCAGGGAGCGTGCCTGTCAGGCGCGCCGAAGCCTTCATGCTCCGCGTCGGTCCACATGGACGCGTCATACTCCACGTCGGGAATCTCCTCGAGTTCCTCCGGAACGGGTCCGGGCCTGTGCCTGGGGTCGGGCGGGCCGAGTTCTGCGAGATCGTCGCTGAGTCGAGCCACATCGGACACCAGGCGGCGAATGCCGAGGGTGTCACCGTACTCCTGGCTCAGTTTGCCGACGGCACCATGTAGCCCTTCGAGCGCGCGGACGACTGCGGCAACTCCGCTGTTGCCTTCACCCATCTCGACTCCAGTAATGGTTATGTAGCTGTCAGTATGGGCACACTTTGCCCCTGCCGAGCGCCCAACGGAAGACCCCTCGGTACGGCGTGTTCCCGGTTAGGGTCACCTCAGTTGCGACCGTGCCGACGGGTGGAGTAATGGGACGAATCCGGCTTGCAGGACAGCAAGATTCGCCGGCGGCGTGAGCACCTCGGCCTCGTGCAATCCGGGTGGCCGGCGCGGTTCGCCGTACCCCGTCCAGGACCAGGGCAGGACCTGGTGGTCGAGGATCAGGGCCGGACTTCCGTCGTACCGGATCATGGCGCCGTCGGGGAGGTCGGCCAGCGGCTGGACCGTGGTGCGTTGCCGTCTGGTTCGAGGCTCGACGCGCTCGCTGTGGAGTTGTGCGTCCATCGTCGCGGCGCGGGGACGCTCGCTGAGGTTGCGGGCTTGCGCCCAGGCGCCGGCGTAGTTGAGGAAATCCCTGCGCCGGCAGTAATGACATGGTCGATGGCCGGCGGCGAGGGCGACCGCTTCGTCGAAGAAGAACAGGGCGGTCCAGCGTCCGGGCGGCATCGGATCGCGCCGGATCCCCTTCCAGTCAAGGACGCAGCAGATCCACGCCTTCGACCGCCAGCGGGTGGTGCCGAGGCGGCGGTCCGGGCCGTGCAGGCTGCCGCGGTTGCCCATCAGCAGACCGCGGCCGGGGTCGGCGACGATCTCCTGAGTGGGTAAAACCCTGTTCTGCAACGGCATACGGGCATCATGTCGGACTCGACGGACACTTTCTGGCAGAGTCGCGACAATGCAGACAGTTGTAGGAGTCGCCGTCGTACGGGATGGCCTCGTGTTGGCGGCGTACCGGCCGGACGCCGGCTGGGAGTTCCCGGGCGGGAAGGTCGAGCCGGGGGAGACCGACGAGCAGGCCGCGGTCCGGGAGATCCGCGAGGAGCTCGACCTGGAGATCAAGGTCGGCGAGTCGCTCGGGCCGGGTGTGGACATCTCGGCGGACTACCGGCTGCACGTCTACCTGGCCAACGCCGTCGCCGGCGATCCGGTACTGCGGGAGCACTCGGAGCTCAGGTGGTTCGCGGCCGCGGAGCTGGTCGAGGCGGACTGGCTGGAGCCCGACAGGCCCTTCGTCCGGGCGCTGCGCACGCGACTCTGAGTGGCGGAACTCACACTGCTACCCGCCATCGGAAGCTCACGCTCAGGAACTGTATGGGTTGTTTGTATGGGTTGTACCTGGTGAGTGGTCTAACCCGCCGACGAGAATCCTGCCCTGAGACTTCTGGGGAGGAGTGAGGTATGTCGGTGTTTCCGGCAGTCCCGGTGGTGCGAAGAGAAGCCATTCACGAGGCATCCAGCGCGCCTGAGGTCGTCTGCGAGGTGTACGAGCTCGGCTCGCACCGGCGTACTCCGGCCGCGGTCAGGGAGCTGACCAGCCGCCAGGTGACGATCGGCCGGATGATGTCCACCGGCGCGAAGGACGCCGCGATCGCGCGCGACCTGGGGCTGTCGCTGCGGACCGTGCGGTCCGAGATCAGCGCGCTGATCGCCGGCCTCGGCGCGAAGTCCCGGTTCCAGGCGGGCTGCCTGCTCGTTCGCCGCTTCGGCTGAGAAAAACTGTCCTCGCGCCGACGTAGGCTTTCGGCATGGCTGAGCTTGCTGCGCGCCGGTTGATGCTGGTGCATGCCCACCCGGACGACGAAACCATCAACAACGGTGTGACGATGGCGCGATATGTGGCCGAGGGAGCGCACGTCACGCTGATCACCTGCACCCTCGGTGAGGAGGGCGAGGTTCTGGTCCCCGATCTGGCCCATCTGGCCGCCGATCAGGAGGACGGCCTCGGTCAGCACCGGATCGGTGAGCTCGCGGACGCGATGGCCGAGCTCGGCGTCACCGACCACCGCTTCCTCGGCGGCCCGGGCAAGTACCGCGACACCGGGATGATCTACAACGACGAGGGCAACGCCGACGTACCGCCGGAGACCCGCAAGGACAGCTTCTGGCAGGCCGATCTGGTGGCCGCGGCCAACGACCTGGTCCCGGTCATCCGCGAGGTCCGCCCGCAGGTCCTGATCACCTACGACCAGTACGGCAACTACGGTCACCCCGACCACATCAAGGCTCACCGCGTCGCGACGTACGCCGCGGACCTGGCCGCCGCCCGGTCGTACCGGGAGGACCTCGGCCCGGCCTGGGACATCCCGAAGATCTACTGGACGGCGATGGCCGAGTCGCGGATGCGCTCGCAGTTGCGGCTGCTCCGCGAGGCCGGCGACACGACCACGTTCGAGGGCATGGACCCGGACGGTCCGATGCCGCCGATGATCACGCCGGACCGGCTGATCGACTGCGTGATCGAGGGCGAGCAGTTCATCGACCGGAAGATGAACGCGATGAAGGCGCACGCCACCCAGATCACCGTCGACGGCCCGTTCTTCGCCCTGTCGAACAACGCCGGCAACCAGATCTGGAGCGCCGAGCCGTACCGCCTGGTCAAGGGCACCGCCGCCCCGGACGCCGACGGCGTGGAGCACGACCTGTTCGCCGGCCTGTAGACGATTTCCCCGGGCGAGCTGTGAGGTGACCGTTCCCACACGCTCGGTTGAGGCATCAACCTTCCAGCGGGCATAACCTGCTGGGGTGTCCTCAACCGAGCCGAGTGGGAGCGTTCCCCCTGCGGAGTTCCGGGCTGCGCTCGGGCGGTTCGCGTCGGGGATCACGATCATGAGCACGCTGCAGGACGGCGTCGCGCACGCGATGACCGCGAACGCGTTCACCTCGGTCTCGCTCGACCCGCCGCTGGTGCTGGTCTGCGTGGACAAGGGCGTCCGGATGCACGCCGCCGTACTCGATTGTGGGTACTGGGCCGCGTCCGTGCTGTCCGGGGCACAGCGATCGATCGCGGAGCGGTTCGCGCGGTCCGGCCGGGATCTGTACAGCCAGTTCGACGGCATCGGTACGACGGCCGGCCCGAAGACCGGCTGCCCGGTGGTCGACGGCTCGCTGTCGTGGCTCGAGTGCCGGACCTGGGCGACGTACGACGGGGGCGATCACACGATCGTGGTCGGCGAGGTGCTGAGCCTCGGCGACGGCGAACCGGCCGACCCGAGCGCGCTGATATACCACTCCAGCCACTACCGGGAACTGCCCGGAAACTGACCGTTACCACTGCGTCAGGGCGGGGCAGATAGGGGCTGCCCCGACGGTCAAGAGGGGCTGCCCCGTCCCGTAGGATGTCCGCTTGCGCCTTGACCATGGCTCGAGCAGGAGGACTCTGTCCGGTGGGGAGAAAGCAGCTCGCGGGGATCATCGCCGCCGCGGGACTCGGTGTGCTCGTCGTGGGGTACGGGGCGGCGTTCGCGTTCGCCGGCGACAAGATTCCCGGTGACACGACCGTCCTCGGTATTCCGATCGGCGGTCTCTCCAAGGGCGACGCCAAGGCCAAGCTCGAGGCCGGCCTCCAGGACCGGATCAGCGCCCCGATCGCGCTGAAGGCGGGCGAGACGAAGTTCACCGTCGCGCCGGCCGACGCAGGCCTGTCGGTGGACGTCGACGCGACGGTCGAGGCCGCGGGCGCGGGCCGCAGCCTGGCCCCGGGCCGGATCTGGCACGCCCTCACCGGCGGTGACGCGGTCGAGCCGGTCGTGGCCAAGGACGACGCGAGGCTGAAGACCGCCATCGACAAGCTCGCCGCGCAGGTGAACCGGCCGGCCACCGAGGGCACGATCACGTTCAAGGGCACGCAGCCGGTCACGCACCAGCCGGCCCAGGGGTTGCAGCTGGACGCCGCGAAGGCGCCGGCGGCGGTCGTCGCGGCGTACCCCTCGGACGGGAACCCGAAGGACCTTCCGGTCGGGGTGACCGAGCCGAAGGCCGGGACCGACGCGATCAAGAAGGCGCTGACTGACTTCGCCGAGCCGGCGATGTCCGGCCCGGTCCGGCTGACTGTCGGCTCCAAGTCGGTCGACCTGCTGCCGGCCGAGATCGCGCCGGCGCTGACGCTGACCGCGCAGCAGGGCGACGTGATCCCGTCTTTGAACACGAAGGCGCTGGAGCCGTTGTTCCAGCGGCGGTTCAAGTCGCTGGAGACGCTGCCGAAGGACGCCACGGTGCAGATCGTCGGCGCCGCTCCGAAGGTGATCCCGGCAGTCGACGGCAACATCGTCGACCGGTCGAAGGTCGGAGCCGCGATCCTCGCGATCCTGCCGAAGCCGGCCGGCGAGCGACGGGCCGCCGTACCGCTGACGCACTCGAAGGCGGCGTTCACCACCGAGCAGGCGACGGCGCTCGGGATCACCCAGAAGATGGGCGAGTTCGCCACCCAGTTCCCGCACGCGCCGTACCGCAACATCAACATCGGGCACGCGGCCGCGAAGATCAACGGGACCCTGGTGAAGCCGGGCGACACGTTCAGCCTGAACAAGATCGTCGGTGAGCGGACCAAGGAGAACGGGTTCACCGAGGGCAACATCATCAGCGGCGGGAAGTTCGTCCTCGACCTCGGCGGTGGGGTGTCGCAGTCGGCGACGACGACGTTCAACGCGGCCTTCTTCGCCGGGTTGAAGATCCTCGAGCACAAGGCGCACAGCGTCTACATCTCGCGCTACCCGGTCGGCCGGGAGGCGACCGTCGCGTGGCCGGCGGTCGACCTGAAGTTCCTGAACGACTCCGGCCACGGGGTCCTGGTGCAGACGATCTTCAAGGCGTCCACACCGGGGAACTCGGGCAGCATCCGGGTGATCATCTGGGGCACGAAGGTCTGGGACATCACCGCCGGGCAGTCGGAGAAGTCGAACTTCCGCCAGCCCAACGTGGTCTACAACACCAAGTCAGACTGCCGCGTCCAGGCGCCCTCGCAGGGTTTCGACATCACCGTCTACCGGTACTTCGCGAAGAACGGCGCCCGGGTCAAGACCGAGCAGTTCACCACGAAGTACAACCCCGCCGACGACATCCGCTGCGGCCCGAAGCCCGGCACCACCACGCCGCCGCCACCGGGCACCACACCGCCGCCGGGCCGGGTCAAGCCGTCGATCCCCACCACCCGGCCGGCCAGCTGAGGTCCGTCAGCTCCGGTGCAGTTGGTGGAGCTCGGCGGCCACCTGGTTGAAGAGGATCTCGTCGATGACGGCGCCCTCGCGCCGGACCTGCTGCGGGTCGATGCGCAGGACGCGGTCCAGGCGGACCTCGCTGCGCCGATTCTCCTTGTCCCACGGGCCGCTGCCGATGTCCATCCAGACCCGGCCCCAGCGGGCCTCGTCGGCGGCGTCGCGGTCGTGGTCCTTGCTGGTCAGGATCAGCGCCAGCAGATACGTCTCGTCGGAGCCGACCACCAGCACCGGCCGGTCCTTGCCCCGGTGGAAGTCCTCCTCGAACGGCACCCAGGTCCAGACGATCTCGCCCGGATCCGCCACCCCGTCGTCCGGGTGCGGCGTGTACTCGACGTGCACCTTCCCCTCGAAATCCCCGGGGTACTCGGGCCGCTCAACCACCTCGTCCGCCATGGCTCCCGAGGGTAGCGCCCTCACATCTCACCCACCTCACACCGTTCCACCAACGTGCTCATCACGCAGACAAGACCCGTCCATCGCGGCGCGATCCTGGCCGTCCTGCTCACCGGTCAGTTCATGGCCAACATCGATACCGCGGTCGCCAACGTCGCCGGTCCGTCGATCGGCATCGATCTACACGCCTCGGAGGGGGCCGTCGGCCTGGTCGTCTCCGGGTACGTCGTCGCGTTTGCCGTACTGCTGATCACCGGAGCGCGCCTCGGCTCGTCGCTGGGCTACCGGCGGACGTTCCTACTCGGCCTGACCGTCTTCACCGCGGCGTCCCTCGCGTGCGGTCTGGCGCCCGGAATCACCACTCTGATCGTCGCCCGTTTCATCCAGGGCGCCGGCGCCGCGTTGATGGTCCCGCAGGTACTCAGCGGCATCCAGCTGCACTTCCGGGGCCGCGACCGCCTCAAAGCCCTCGGCTACTTCTCGATCGCGCTGTCCGGCGGTGCCGTCGTCGGCCAGCTCCTCGGCGGCGTACTGATCGCCGCGAACCTCTTCGGCACCGACTGGCGGCCGATCTTCCTCGTCAACGTCCCCATCGGCATCGCACTCGCCGCAGCCGGCCGCCGTCTGCTCCCTCCCGACCCGCCCGGCCAACGTGATCGCTTGGACCTCGGCGGCGTACTCGCCTTGTCCACAACGGTTCTGCTTGTCATCGTCCCGCTCCTGCTCGGTGCGGAACGCGGCTGGCCGACCTGGTCCTGGGTCTGCCTCCTGCTGACCATCCCGGCGCTGGCCCTCTTCGAGTACGGCGAACGTCGTACAGCTGCTCGTGGTGGTCGGCCCCTGATCGCGCGTCAGGTCCTCCGCAACCCGTCCGTCCGCGCCGGTCTGCTCGCCCACGGCTGCACGTCGGGCACGTACTTCGCCCTGCTCTTCGTACTCGCCCTGTACCTCCAGGGTGGTCTGCACAAAGGCCCGGCGTACTCGGGCTTCGCCATGGTGGTCTGGGTCGCCGCATTCGGTCTGGCGGGACCGATCCTGCCCCGGCTGCGCAGGGGAGTGCGGTGGATGCCAGTCATCGGCTGTCTGGTCCTGACGGTCGGCTACCTGTCCGTACTGGCATATCTGCTGCTTGGCGGGCTTACCGGACCGCTCCTGTTCGCGTTGCTCGGGATAGGCGGCCTGGGGCTCGGTATCAGCGCCAACACCCTCATCGGGGCAGTCACGTCGAGCATGCCCGCGCAGTACGCCGCTGACCTGTCCGGAGTGGTCGCCACGAACGCACAGCTGTCTGGAGCGCTAGGTGTCGCATTGGCCGGCTCTACCTACGCTGCGCTGGCTGACGACCCCAGTCGGGCGCTAGGTGTCGTTTTGGTGGGCTTTGTCGTGCTGACGCTGGTAGGAGCGGGTGCGGCTCACCGATTGGTCAGATAGCGGTAGCGGTACGCCTCTCGGTAGCCGAGGCGGGTGTACGTCGACATGGCGGCGGTGTTCTCGAGCAGCACCTCGAGGTAGGTACGCCGCCCGCCATGCGGTCCCGCCCAGCACGCCAGCCCTTGGAGGATCGCCGTACCCAATCCACGACGCCGGTACGCCGAATCCACCCGGATCGCGTCAACGCCGAGCCAGTGCCCGGTCATCGACCCACGTCCGACGGCCACGACCCGGCCGTCCAGCGTGATCGAGGCGAACATCGCCTTCGGCGCACCCTCCAGCACCTTCGACGCCGGCGCGGGCGCAGGCCCCTCGAAGGCAGCGGCGTACCAGGCGTCACCGGGATGCTCCTCGAGCAGTACGTCGTACTCCGGCGCAGCGTTCACGTGGTCGAGCGTGGTGTGCATGACGAGTACGTCGGACTGCCCGGGCCGCGCGTCGACCCAGCCGACGGCGTGGAGCTCCTCGGCCTCGGGGCTGCCGAGCCGGATCAGCGCCAGCGGCGGCAGACCGCGCTCGTTGTAGAAGGCCTCGGCTTGCTTGAGGGCGTCCGCTACGGGCATCCCGGGGCTGCCCGCCGGGAGCAGCGAGTTGCCCCGGCCGGTCCAGCCTGACGATGCCCGGAGCAACCAGTGGCCGACGTACGACGTCTCAGCGGCCGGGCGGCCGAGGGCGGTGGTGAGGAAAAGCTGCTCGACGTCCACGGGGCGGAGCGGCAGTTCGGGGATGGTTTTGGCCGCTGTCACGTCGGCGACCGGGATCTCGTGGACCGTGCTGTCGGTGTGACGTACGGTCAGGAGGACGGGGGTCCACGCCTGGAGGACGCCGATCAGGTCGGTCAGACCGCCCGATATCCGGTGCCGGACGACGACACGGTGGCCGATATCACGGGCATCCAGGCCTGACACGATCCGGACTCCTGGCAGAGTGGGCGACGTACTACCGTGATACTAGAGACACCGTGCATCACCGCATCGCAGCACCCCGGATTCCGCGCTGCGCTTGCCTGCCATAGGAGGAGTAGCAGTGACCTACGTCATCGCGCAGCCGTGTGTTGACCTGAAGGACCTCGCTTGTGTCGAGGAGTGCCCTGTCGACTGCATCTACGAGGGCAACCGGATGCTGTACATCCACCCCGACGAGTGCGTCGACTGCGGAGCCTGTGAGCCGGTCTGCCCGGTGGAGGCGATCTACTACGAGGACGACACCCCGGAGCAGTGGAAGGACTACTACACCGCGAACGTCGACTTCTTCAACGACCTCGGTTCGCCGGGCGGCGCGTCCAAGCTCGGCAAGATCGACAAGGACCACCCGTTCATCGCGGCCTTGCCCCCGCAGGAACACGACGAATAGGAAAGAGTCGCTGCGCTTCCCCCACGGGGACACAGCGAGTAGTCTCTTCGTTGCAGACTGAAGTGGGGCGCTCTCAGGTGGGCGCCCCACTGTCATTACTGCTTGAGGACGTCCACGTGGACGTGGTCGAGGTGGCGCAGGATCTTGGGGTCGCCTGAGCGCTCAGGTGGCGTGTAGTCGCGCCAACCGCTGTCCGACCGCCCGCCCGCCGTCCAGATCTTGTCGCTGAAGATGACTGTCTGGATCTTCAGCAGGTCCGCCCGAGCCACCAGGTACTGCGCCATCGCCCAGCCCTTGGTCGTGTTCGCAGCCGAGATCGGCCGGACGAACACGTCGACCGCCCGCCCGTCGTAGTGCGCCGACCCCTCCATATGCCCGGTGCTGACCCCGCCAGCGGCGTACCCACCGGTCGACAGCGTCCCGAACGTCCGGATCAGATCCTTCCGTACGGCGTCCGCCCGCGGAGTCAGCCCGTCCCGACCCTCAGCCTCCAGTTGCACCGCGTCGGTGTTCACGGTGCAACTGAAGACACTCTTCGACTGCCCGGTCAGCGCCGACGCCAGCACCCGTGCATCCGCCTCGTGGTCGGCGTACGCGTTCGGGAACGCGCTCCGCTGCACCTTGTCGGCCGCGACCGTGATCGCAAGCTTCTGGTAGTTCTTGATCTTCACCAGCGCGTCGTAGAACTTCCCGGTCGCGTGATACGGGTCCTGCACCTCAGCCGCCGTACCCCAGCCCTGCGACGGCCGCTGCTGGAACAGCCCTAGCGAGTCCCGGTCCCCGTGCGCCAGGTTCCGCAGGTCGGATTCCTGGTACGCCGTGGCGAGCGCGATCGTCGCAGCCCGGGCCGGCAGCCCCCGTCGTACGGCGATGCCCGCGATGATCGCCGCCGACTCGGCCTGCTCGAAGTCGAGGACGGTCTGCTGGCCGTTGACCGTGGCCGTGCACTGCTCGCGCGGTGGCAGGAGGTTGCCCACGTGCTTGCCGCCGAGCCAGGCGATGCCGACGCCGGCCGCGAGCGCGAGCACGCCGATGCCACCCACGGCCACGAGGGCACCACGCTTCACCGGCATACCGCTCCGAACGTCTGGGGGCGGGGGACTAGTTCCGCGTTCACGATCTGGTTGACGTGCGCAGCCTCACGCTGGTTGGAAAAGTCATACTTTCGTAGGGTCAGGCGTTGGCGTGCAGCGCCTCATTGAGCGCGATGCCCTCGCCCTTGCGCGGGCGAGCCTCGACCGCGCCGGTGACCGAGTTGCGGATGAAGAGCAGGCCGGGCTGACCGGACAGGTCGCGGGCCTTGACCACGGTGCCGTCGGGGAGGGTGACCTTGGTGCCGGCGGTCACGTACAGACCGGCCTCGACGACGCAGTCGTCGCCGAGTGAGATGCCCGTCCCGCCGTTCGCGCCGAGCAGGCAGCGCTTGCCGATCGAGACGACCTGCTTGCCACCGCCGGACAGCGTTCCCATGATCGACGCGCCCGCGCCGATGTCGCTGCCGTCGTCGACCACGACACCGGCCACGATCCGGCCTTCGACCATCGACGTACCGAGCGTGCCGGCGTTGAAGTTCACGAACCCTTCGTGCATGACCGTGGTGCCCTCGGCCAGGTGTGCGCCCAGCCGGACCCGGTCCGCGTCGCCGATCCGTACGCCGCTCGGGACGACGTAGTCCGTCATCCGCGGGAACTTGTCGACGCTGGTCACACTCAGGTGCTGACCGGCCGTGCGGGCGCGGAGTCGCACCTGCTCGATCTCCTCGACCGGGACCGGGCCGAGCGAGGTCCACGCGTTGTTCGGCAGGGCGGCGAAGAGGCCGTCGAGGTTCACGCCGTGTGGCTTGACCAGCCGGTGCGACAGGAGGTGCAGCCGCAGGTACGCGTCCGCGGCGCCGACCGGGGCCTGGTCGAGCGTGATCTCGGTCGCCACGACCTCACGCCGTACCTGTCGCAGGTCGTCGTTGCCCTCGGCCGCGATCAGCTCGGCCGGTGCCTTGGTGTCCACTGGCCGCTCCCCGAGTTCGGGCGCGGGGTACCAGACGTCGAGGACGTTTCCGGCGGCGGTGACAGTGGCGAGGCCGAAGCCCCAGGCATGCGTGGCGTTCTCGGTCATGCGTACACCTTAATTCGAGCGCGGGCGCCGACGGTGCATGGTCTACTTTTCGGATGCTTCCTCCATGGGTTCCTGGTCAGGTGGTTCTGGAGGCTCTGGCAGCGCCGGGCGGTGACGCCGCACACGCGGAGTTGTTGCGGCAGTGGGGATCGTCGGAGGTTTGGCGGCTGTCGTACGGGCTGCGGAGCGTGATCGTGAAGCGCGGCACCGATGGTCAGGCTGACGAGGCGGGTGCGTACGAGCGTTTCGTCGTACCGCTGGAGCTGCCCGCGCCGGAGTTGATTTATCGAGAGCGGGATGCCGAGGCCGGGGTGCTCGTGCTCGCGGATGCCGGTCGGGTGACGCTGGAGCAGGAGCCTTCGGCGGAGGGATTCCTGGCGGCGGCCGAGTTGGTGGCGAGGATCCGGTCGAAGCCGGTTGCCGGCAGCAGCGAGTTCCCGCCGGAGCGGGTGAAGGAGTTGGCGGACCGGATCGGGCGGATCGACTTCGACCTCAGTCCGCTGACCGAGGCGCTGGCCGGGTTGCATCGGGACGCTCCGACGGCCGTCGTACACGGGGACTTCGTGCCGAAGAACCTGGTCACCGATGGCTCGCGATGGACCGCGATCGACTGGCCGGGCGCCTATCTGGCGCCGCATCTGAGTGACCTCTTTACGCTGATCCGCGACGCCGAGGCGCTCGGTCACGACCGGGCTGCGATCGTTGCCCACTACATCGATGCCGCGGGCACCGATCCCGCGTTGGTCGAACGTCAGCTGCTGGTCGGCGGCGGCTGCTTCTTCCTGGTGGCGTTGAGGTTCGTCATGGAGGAAGGTCTGCGCACAGTCCCCGAATCGGTGGATTGGATCGACGGCCTGCTCAGCGAGCTTGCGGACGTCGTCGGAGCGCTGTCGTGAAACTCCTCGTCCTCGGCGGCACCAAGAACCTCGGCCGCCACGTCGTCGAGGCGGCCGTTGCCTCCGGCCACGAGGTAACGCTCTTCAACCGCGGTCTGACGAACCCTGGTCTCTTTCCCTCTGTACGGCGGCTTGTCGGCGAGCGGGCCGCACCCGACGCGCTGGCGTCCGGCGAGTGGGACGGCGTGATCGACATGTCCGGCTTCCTGGTCCGCGATGTCGGGCTGAGTGCTTCAGTCTTGCGGGATCGCTGTGGTCATTACACGTACATGTCCTCGATCGCCGTCTACGCCAGTAAGACCACGCCGGGTATGACGGAATCCGCTCCTCTGCTGCCCTGGCCGACCGGTGCCCCGGAGGATCACTTCACGATGGATCTCTACGGCCCTTCGAAGGTCCGGTGTGAATCGTTGCTCACCGCCACTTTCGGCGAACGCATGGCCGGCGTCCGCTCCGGTTTCGTTGTCGGCCCGTACAACCCCGACTTCGGCAACTGGGGCTGGGCTCTTGGCCGTGGTGAGACCCTGGAATGCGCTGCCCGCCCGGACCAGCCTGTCCAGTACATCGATGCCCGCGACCTGGCCGCCTTCTTGCTCCGGCTTACGGCCGAGGGGTTGAGCGGGCCGTACAACGCAGTGGGGCCGACCCGCACGATGACGGACCTGGCCGACGCTTGGCGTTCCGTCGTACCCAATGCCGGTTCGGTGGATTGGGAGCCGTCCGAGGACCGCTTCCATCTGCCCCGCGACGGGTCGAACGACGGCACGTTCCAACTCGACAACACTCGAGCTCTGACCGCCGGACTGCGGTTGCGATCGGACGAAGACGCTGCCCGCGACTACATCGCTTGGATCAGGGAAGGGAACACCCCACCGGATCCGCCGCACTGATTCACCCGCGCTCGCGGTCCTTCGCTGCATGAGATCCGGCTTGGTTGCCCCGGGCACCATCACCGGCCTGCGGCCTCGGCACGCTTCCGGCCGGTCCCATGTCTCCCAGCGCCACCTGGGCTGCTTTGGCCTGATCCGCGTCGACCGTCTTTGGGAGCAGTGTGTGCCCGGGCTGTGCGTCCCGGGTGATCGCGCCGACGGCGGCATTCACGGCCGACGTGCCCGTAGTGCTTGACGACTGCGATCGGCCGATTGCGTCGTACACCGCGACGATCGCACGCCCACGCGTCTTCTCCGACAAGCTGCTGTCATTCGCCAGGACGTCGACCATAGCGCCGGCGCGCTCGGCCGGAGCAGCCTGCACCAACGCGGTCAACGCACTCGCCTTGTCCAGCTCGGTGTACGCGCTCAGCTGCTCACCAAGTCCCTCAGCGATCGCCGTCGCCGAGTCTGGCGTCGCCTGCCTGAACCCATCCGCCAGCTCAGGCACCCCGAGCCCCTCGCAGATCGCCGGACCATGAACCTTCGCCCACGCGTTGTCCGCCCCATAATCCAGTACGTCGTTGTGCCGCGACTCGATCCACGTCGCCGAGACCGCGCCGGCAACCCCAACCCCACCGACCGCAAGCCCGATCTGCCACGGCGACGTCAACCCCAACGGCGCCGCGATGTCGTGAACCGCGGTCGACATGGTGTGCACGACATTCCAAGCCGGCACGTTGCTAGACGAGCCGGATGGAATCGCGGTCACACCGGCCCATACAGCGCCAGCGGCGACACCAGCGGCCGCATCCCGAGCGGCGTCCCGCGCCACGAGTCGCGCACGACGATGGTTCTGCGAGCTACCGGTCGGGTTAGCCATCAGCTGCACGTTCGCCGCAATGACATTCTGAAGCGCCGCCACGGTCCGCGCCGTCTGCCGCGGATCCTCGATCGACCCGCTCCGCTCCGCCAGCTGACGCAGTACCTGCCCATCCCGCCGCCCGATCTGGACAGATCCGTCCTTCCGAACGCGCGTCCGCCCCCACGTCGCCAGGTGATACCGCCCGCCGCCCCCACTCAACTGCGGCAGCCGCGCCGCCACCTCACGATGAAGATCCGCAAGCAACTCGAAGTACTCCGGCATCCGCGAAGGCTGATCCTCGGTCAACTTCTGTCTCCCACAACTTCCCCGAGCTCCTCAACAACCTGCTCAAGAGGCTCACACAAATCCAGCAACGCCATCTCCTCCGCCATGTCCCCTGCCTGACTGGCGATCCGATCAATCTCCTCAATCCCCACCCGAGCAGCCACCAACAACTCCCCAGGCGGCCCCACCACCCCAAACACCCCATCCAGAACCCCGCGAGCCCTCGCCATCCGCACCCCAGCCTCATCACCACTCACATCCCGACGCTAAGGCCCCCACCGGCTCACCCCGCCTGCCTTTCGACCCTGCTCGAAATGGTGTCCGCTGAGCACGCGTGGGAGCTGCCGTTCGGAGATTGCCAGCGCTTCCAGCGCGGCATCGCAGGCTCGTTGACTAGGGTTCATCCGTGCGCCTCCGAGCAGCGATCGTGCTCGACGAGAGGCCCGACTGGCGCCACGGGAGGCGACGCGATGATCGGCTATGCCCTGCATAGAGATCCTGTCTGGCGCGAACGCGCAAACTTCATCGTCAACGCTCCGATCGAAGAATCATCGACGATCCACACCGAGCAACTGTGGACCCGTCGCGACCCAGCCACCCAACTCCACGAAATATGCTGCATCCCATTCCTCATCTACGACCTCGCCTTAGGTGACATGGTCGCTGTCAGCGCCGTCGAGGATGGGAGCTACGTTCTCGACCGGGTAATTGCCGCCTCGGGACACCTGACCTTCCGAATCTACTTCGGGCAAACAGAACCACGCCTCCAAGCTGATGTGATGACCGATCTGGCCAAAGCCCCAATCCGCATGGAACGCTTCTCAGAGAACGTCGTCGCCCTGGACATCGAGCAAAAAGATTCACCTCAGAGACTGGCCGACTATCTCGCCCAGGCTCAAGATGAAGGAAAGCTCGTCTACGAAACCGGCCGGACGCTGTGAACGTCATCGTCCATAATGAACCCGCCCTTCGCACCGAGACCAACTACATCGCGAGGATCTCCCTGGCGCCGTTCGGCTTCGAACACCAAATCGAGCAGGTCTGGTTCCGACAACTGCTCTGGCCTGCAGGCCTTCGCGGTTGAGCTGAATCGGGACGGTGATCGAGTGCAGGCGCGCCCGCCTTCACCGGTTGGCGGCTAGGACTGCTGTGAGGCCGGCTTGTAGGTCTTTGATGAAGTAGTCGGGGACCTCTAGCGATGGGAAGTGGCCGCCGGTTTTGGGTGTGGTCCAGCGGACTATCTGGCGGTAGCGTTCCTGTGCCCAGGGGCGTGGGTACTTCTCGATGTCGCGGGGGTACGTGGTGATTGCTGAAGGGACGTCGACCCGGAGGTCGGGGTCCAGGGAGTTGTGGCTTTCGTAGTAGATGCGGGCCGCTGATGCGCCGGTCCGGGTCAGCCAATACAGGGTGACGTCGTCGAGAATGCGGTCTCTGGAAATCGTCTCGAACGGGCTGTCCTCGGTGTCGGACCACTCGGCGAACTTGTCGAGGATCCAGGCAAGAAGCCCGACCGGTGAGTCGACGAGCGAATAGCCGATGGTCTGCGGCCGGGTCGCCTGCTGCTTCGCGTACGCCGCGCGGTGGTGCCAGAAGTCGTGCGTTTCCTCGGTCCACCTGCGCTCGTCCGCTGTCAACCCGTCGGTCGGCAGCCCGGGCGGTCCTTCTGCAAACGTTGTGTGGATGCCGAGAACGTGCCCCGGAAACCTGCCGGCGAGAACCGTGGTGATGTTGCCACCCCAGTCACCGCCGTGGGCCAAGAACTTGCTGTAGCCGAGCCTTCCCATCAGCTCCACCCAGGCGGCCGCGATCTTTTCCGTTCCCCATCCGGTGGTGGCCGGTTTATCGCTGTAACCAAAGCCTGGAAGCGATGGGACCACGACGTGGAACGCCGGCGCGTCTGCGTCTTTCGGATCTGCCAGTTCGTCTACGACATCGACGAACTCAGCAACGCTGCCCGGCCAGCCGTGCGTCAAGATCAGGGGAGTGGCGTCTGTACGCGCGGATCGCCGGTGCAGGAAGTGGATTCCCAGACCATCAATCGTCGTACGGAACTGGCCGATGCTGTTGAGGCGCTCTTCAAACGGCCGCCAGTTGTACCCAGTGCGCCAGTAGTCCACGAGATCGATGAGATCGGCCAGAGGAACGCCTTGATCCCATCGGCGAGGGTCAGGCCCGGCGCGATAGACGGTCTCGGCCTCCGGTAGTCGCGCCGCGGCCAATCGCGCGCGCAGATCGTCGAGGTCGGCGTCAGTTGCGTGGGCTTCAAATGCTTGTACGTCGCTGGTCGGACGCGGCATGTGTCCTCCTGAGCATCGTGGAGTCGGCTGCGGCTGGTGTGAACCATCTAAGACGGTTCTAACATGTCGTCACGCCTGCCCGCAACCGGTTAAGGTGGTTCAATGCCTGCTGAGTCCCCTGACTTTCGCCTCGGTACCGTGCTGGCGACCAGCTTCACGGGGACCCTGTCGGAGCGGTACGGCGACGCAGTCGAGCGCATTCCCACGCCGCAGCGACTCGTCGACTGGCTGGCCGTGAGCGGCCTCGCCGTGGACTCCTGCACCACTGCCCAGCTCGAACTCGCTCGCGAACTGAGGGAGTCGATTCACGCCGCCGCGACAGCGGCCGCGACCCAGGAGGCTCTCCCCGCAGCCGCGGTCCAAGTCATCAACGACCGCAGCGCTCAGGGTCGGCCCGCGGCTGTTCTGACGCCCGAGGGTAAGCGGCGATGGCAGCTCAGCTCGGCTTCCCCCGTGGCAGATGCCCTCAGCGTGATCGCCGCCGACGCGATCAGCATCATCGCAGGCGAACGAGACGGAAAACTGGCCTTGTGCGCCTCACCAACCTGCCAAGCCGCCTTCTTCGACACCAGCCAAAGCCGCACCCGCCGCTGGTGCGACATGAACACCTGCGGCAACCGCCAAAAGAAAGCCCGCTTCAACGCCAACCACCGCAAAACATTGGACTGACCCTGGCAGTGGGAGGCCCCGGTATGCCGCTGCCAGGGTCACTGCATCGGCTAACGACGACCCGTTCGCCGAGTCGTGGGATTCGGATGCGGACACGCCGGGCGCGGTCGACCAAATCCACGACTCGAGGTTTCGCACGCCAGCCGAACGCCACGACTCGGCGGGTTCACGAACCTCGGGGATGCGGGCGGCGGCCGGATCCGGGGCATTGCGGTGTCGTACCGCTGGCGGGGCGCGGCGAGCCTGAACATGGACTCGTCTTGGCGCGTTGCTTGATGTGCTGACTGTCCAGCAGGTGTCGACGGCGGGCCGGCCGGCCGAGCGCGCGTTCTCGCCAAGAAGTCTGCCGCCGCGAAGCGGTGTCCGACCTGGGGTCCTCGCATCACCACAGTTGCTGGCCGCAGGGCGTGCGCCCGGTGGTGCAGCCCCGCGCCGCCGGAGGCGGCCAGTAGGACAGCCGCCGTGAAGCGGTGTCCGATGTACACCCCTCGGCTATCCCAGCAGTTGGCGGGAGTGCGGTCGTCGTTGCTACGGTTCCGCGCGCCGCCGGAGGCGGCTAACAAGACAGCCGCCGCGGAGCGGTGTCCTTTGGGCGGGGTCCTCTACTTCTTAGGAGCTGAGGTTGCGCGGATGTGGAGTTCGGTTCGGAGGGTGACTGTGGAGGGTGGGCGGCCGGGGGAGGCGGTGCGGTCCTTGAGCAGCATGCCGGCGGTGCGGCCCAGTTCGTACGTCGGTTGGGCGACTGTGGTGAGGCTGGGGACGACCAGGTCGGCCCACGGGATGTCGTCGAAGCCAACGACGGCGATGTCGTCAGGCGAGCGGAGGCCCTTCTTTGCAAGGCATTCCAGCGCGCCGACGGTCATCAGGTTGTTCGTGGCAAACAAGGCCTCGGGCGGATCGGCGAGTTCGAGCAGGCTTTCCATCGCGGCGTACCCGCCTGCTTCGCGGAAGTCGGCATGCCGAACCAGATCCTTGTCGTACCGGATGCCACCGGCCCGCAATGCCGACCGATACCCGGCAAGCCGGTCCATCGCGGTCGAGACCTTGCGCGGCCCGGTAATGCAAGCGATCCGCCGATACCCGCCGTCGATCAAATGCTTGACGCCCTCAAAAGCCCCATGCTCGTTGTCAACAAGAACCGTATCCGCCTCGACCCCTTCGACCCGCCGGTCGATCATCACCAGCGGGATCTTCGCGTCCGCGAGCAGCTGCACACCCTCCGCCGTCGAAGTCGGCGAGATCACCACGCCCGCCATCTGATCGGTCAGAACCGCCGACGCGTACGCCGCTTCCTTCGCCGGATCCTCGTCGGAATTGCACAGTACGACGTGGTACCCCTCGGTCTGCGCCACATCCTCGAGACCCCGTACGAGCGAGGTGAAGAACGGGTTCTCGATGTCCGAGATGACCACGGCCCAGAGGTTCGTCGAAGATTTTCGCAGGTTGCGGGCGACGCCGTTCGGGCGGTAGCCGAGCTCCGCGACCGCGGCGCGGACCTTCTCGGACAGCTCCGGATCCACGTTCCGCCGGCCGCTGAGCACCCGTGACACTGTCGCCGGAGATACCCCCGACCTACGCGCGACGTCGTAGATCGTCGTCATACCTGCTCCCCGCTGGAGATCCGTTGGTCGTCTGGATCGCACTTTAGTCCCGATCCAAACCCAAGGATGTCATCTGGGCCGCAAAGCCGAGGTCAGCAGCGCTGCAGCCGCAACTCGATCGGGCGCCGAGTCGGCTGCGCCGTTCACCGTGGTGGACAGTGCGCCCGCCGCGTTCGCCAGGCGTACGGCGTCCACAAGACCGGCCCCGTCCGCGAGCGAGGCGGCAAGCGATCCGCAGAACGCGTCCCCGGCGCCGACCGTGTCGACGGTGTCGACGTCGTGAGCCGCGATCCGTTCCTCGAACCCGCCGATCCGGTCCAATACGAACGCACCGCGGGCCCCGAGCGTCACCACGCACGCCCGAAGATCCCAGTCCTCGGCGAGTTCGCGGGCGATCATCGGCACCTGCGACTCGTCGTTGCAGTCCAGTCCGGTCAGCGCCGCCGCCTCAACCTCGTTCGGCACCAGGATGTCGACGTACGACGCCAGCGACGGATCGACCGGGCCGACAGGGGCCGGGGTCAGGATCGTGGTGACGCCCGCGGTCGAGGCGAGCCGGAGGGCGGTGTGGCTGGCGTCGACCGGGAGTTCGAGTTGGACGCTCAGCACCTTGCTCGCGGTCAGCACGTCCGCCGCGGCCTCGACGTCCGCAGTGGTGATCGCCGCGTTCGCGCGGGACACGATGATGATCGAGTTCCCGCCATCGGGCAGCACCAAAGGCAGTCCGACCCCGGTCCCCAGCGACGGATGCCGCACGATCCACGAGGTGTCGACCCCGTTCGATGAGAGCAGCTCGAGGAACTCCTCGCCGTACCGGTCCTCGCCGATCGTTCCGACGATCGCGGTCCGCGCGCCCATCCGCGCCGCCGCGATCGCCTGGTTCACCCCCTTGCCGCCGAGGAATTCCGCGAACCCGGTCCCGTGCAACGTCTCACCCGGCAACGGCCGCCGCTCCGCCGACGCGACCAGATCCTTCATGAACGACCCAAGTACACACACATCGTTCATGCCTGGTCCTCTGCCAGACGCTTGCCTAGGGCACCGGATGGATGGAACTGCGCGAAATCGTGATGACTGAAAGATCGCAGTACGACGAGAGCGCAGGCCAGCGCATCACCCATCGCCAACGAGGCCGTGGTCGACGCCGTCGGCGCGAGGTTCAACGGATCCGCCTCGCGAAGCACCATCGTGTCCAGCGTGTACGTCGCCAACTGGGCCAGCGTCGACTCTTCGCGACCCGTCATCGCGATCACCGGGATCGCCCGCGCCCGCAGCATTCGAGCGAACTCGCAGACCTCGGTCGTCTCACCGGACGCCGATAGCGCCAGGACGAGATCGCGCGTCGTCACCGCACCGGAGTCGCCGTGCAACGCATCGCCAGAGTGGATGAACGTGGCCGGCGTACCCGTGCTCGCCAACGTCGAGGCGATCTTCCGGCCGACCAAACCAGACTTCCCGAGACCGGTCACGACGAGGTGACCCTCGCACTGGGCGACTGCGATCAGCACCTCCAGAAAGACTCCGTCCAGCCGGTCCGCCAGCGCCGACACGGCCGCGGCCTCGGTCTCGATGGCGTCGCGCGCCGCTTGCAATCCCCGGGCGACCAGGTCCCTGGACAGCTCGTCGGCCGTGCGGTGGGCAGACGCACGGTTCGGCACAACTGGCATCCCAGCGCCTCTCAGCTCAGAAATCGATTTCCGCAGATTAGGCAGCGAGGTCGGGTGGTGTCAACGTCTGCACCCAGGTCGAATCCTCTGCCCACACATGCGAATCGGCCGGGCTGACCACATCGTCATCGGCTGAGCCCTTGACCGTTCAGGCCGCTCCTCGTAAATTGCGAGAAATCGATTGCCGCCCTTCGAGACACTTTTCTGGAGCACCTGATGGCCGCAACACCCTCCCCTGTCAGGCAGTTGAGCCGCCGGTCCGTACTCCGCGGTGGTCTGGGCGCCTTCGCCGCGTCGGCTGCCGGCCTACCGCTGCTGTCCGCGTGCGGTGGCGACGACTCCGGCGGCAACGCCAAGGAGATGTCGTTCTGGAACTTCTACGGTCCGTCCGACGACCAAGGCCCGCAGAGCAAGTGGTTCGTCGACACGGTCGCGGAGTGGAACAAGAACAACGACGTCAAGGTCAAGCTGCGCTACATCCCCGGCAAGGACTACCTGAATGGGACCACCCTGCAGACCGCGTTCCAGTCCGGTCAGGGTCCCGACATCTTCCTGATCAGCCCGGGCGACTTCCTCCGCTACTACAACGGCGGCGTACTGCAGGATCTCGGTACGGCGCTGCCGGACGAGGCCAGGAAGGACTATCTGCCTGGTCTGCTCGAGGCGCGCAGCGTTGACGGCAAGGTCTACGGCTTGCCGATGGAGATCGAGCCGCTCGCGATGTACTACAGCGAGACCGCGTTCGAGAAGGCCGGCCTGTCCGAGGCCGACCTGCCGAAGACCTGGGACCAGACGCTCGCGATCGCGCAGAAGCTGACCGGCAAGGACCGGTACGGCGTGATGTTCGAGACCACGCCGGGCTACTACCAGAACTTCACCTGGTACCCGTTCATGTGGCAGGGCGACGGCAATGCGATCAAGGACGGCAAGTCCGCGTTCGACTCGCCGGCCGCCGTGCAGGCGCTGAAGTTCTGGGGCGACACGGTCAAGAACAAGGTTGCCCCGCGCAAGGCCCTCGGCGACGGTGGCGGTGATGTGGTGTCGAACCTCGGCTCCGGCGCGGCCGCGATGCAGCAGAGCGGCATCTGGGCGGTCGCCGACATGCGGACCAAGGCGAAGAACTTCAAGTACGGCATCATTCCGCTGCCTACTCCGGATGGCGGCTCGGCGGCCACCGACCTTGGCGGCTGGGCGTTCGTGGCCAACTCCAAGGGGAAGAACCCTGAGGCTGCCGCGAAGTTCATCGCTTGGGCGCTCGGCTCGACCGATGCTGCCGGCATCGAACGGCAGCGGCAGTGGAACACCGTGGTCAAGACCAACCTGCCGCCGCGGAAGTCGGTGCAGCAGGCCGCCGATGCGAAGGGTGCGTTCGCCGATGGCGCGCTGAAGAAGTTCGTCAGCCAGATCGCGCCGACCGGCAAGCCGGAGCCGCGCTTCCCACCGGAGGTATACCAGCCGATCGCCGACGCGATCCAGGCCTGCCAGCTGAACGCGGCCGACCCGGCGAAGGCGGCGGCTGATGCGGCGGAGAAGATCGACACCTTCTTGAACACCTACCAGGGCGCACCGATCAGCTGATGGTGACGACAACTGCCCCTCCAGCCAAGCCAATGGCTCGCGTACGGGCGAAGCCCAAGGCAGGTATGACGAGGAAGCGGCGCGAGGCGTTGGCGGCGTACGCGTTCCTCGCGCCGGACACGATCGGCCTGCTGATCTTCGTCGCGATCCCGATGGTGCTCGCCTTCGGGGTCGCGTTCTTCAAGGTCGATGGCTTCGGCAACTACTCCTACGTTGGTCTGGCCAACTACAAGCTGATGGCCGGGGACGACCAGCTGTGGGCGTCGCTGCGGGTCACCGCGACGTATGTGGTTGCGTTCGTGCCGATCGCCTTTGTCGTGAGCTTCGCGCTGGCCATGCTGGTCCGGAACCACTTCAAAGGCATCAGCTGGGTACGGTCGGCGTTCTTCCTGCCGAATGTGGTCAGCCTGGTCGTGGTCGGCCTGATCTGGCAGTTCCTCCTGGTCGACAAGCGCGGCGCGTTGTCCAAGCTGCTCGCACCACTCGGTCTCGGCGACGTGTCCTTCCTCGGTACGCCGTCTCTTGCTCTCGGCACCTATGTGGTGATCAGCGTCTGGTTCCTGATGGGGTATCAGATGCTGGTCTTCCTGGCCGGTCTGAAGGATGTGCCGAAGGAACTCGAGGACGCTGCTCAGATCGACGGTGCGGGCTCGTGGCAACGATTCCGGTACGTGATCTGGCCGTTGCTCCGGCCAACCAGTTTCTTCGTCGTGGTCAACTCGACGATCGGCGCGGTCACCGGTCTGCAGGCCTTCGACCTGGTGTTCGTGCTCACCAAGGGTGGTCCAGCGCGCGCGACCAGCACGGTCGTCCTCTACATCTACGAGCAGGCCTTCACCTTCAACAACATGGGGTACGCCGCTGCGCTGACGACCATGGTCGTCGCGATTCTCGTGGTCTGTACCGGGCTGATGTTCGGCTTCACCCGAGGGGGTCGCTTCGATGAAGATTAGATTCTTCCCCATCCTGGCTCACGTCCTCGCGATCATCGCGGTGGCGCCGTTGTTGTGGATCCTGATCAGTGCGCTCAAGCCGGCCGAGGACGTGTTCAACTTCGGATGGCCTTCGACCTGGACTCTGGACAACCTGCAGTACGTGCTGCTGAAGATCCCGATGCCGCGGTTCATGGTGAACTCCGCGATCGTGGCGGTGACGGTCACCGTGGTCGCGTTGTTCTTCCACTCGATGGCGGCGTACGCGCTGGCCCGGCTGCGGTTCCCGGGGCGGGGGATCATCTTCTCCGGGATCATGTCGACGCTGCTCGTGTCGCTGCCGGTGATACTAGTTCCGCTGTTTCTAGTGGCAAAGCAACTAGGACTGCTGGACAGTTATGCCGGTCTGATCGTGCCGAGCATCTTCCACGCGTTCGGCATCTTCCTGCTCCGGCAGTACTACCTGAACATCCCGCGTGAGCTCGAGGAGGCGGCCGACCTGGACGGCTGCGGGTACTGGCGCCGGTACTGGAGCGTCATCCTGCCGCTCAGTCGGCCGGTCCTCGCGTCGTTGTCGGTGCTGTTCTTCCTGGCCAACTGGAACGCGTTCCTCTGGCCGCTGACCATCACTCGGAACCCGGACCTGCGCGTGATCCAGCTCGGTGTCTCCGGCATGCAGGGGCAGTACGCCTCGGCCTGGAACCTCATCCTCGCGGCCGCCGTGATCGCGGCCATTCCCACGGTCGTGGTGTTCGTCGCGGGCCAGCGCCGGCTGGTCGACGCGATGAAGACGACCGGCCTCAAGTGAAGGACTGCCTCAAGTGAAGGAACTGCTATGAAGCGTGGGGCCTTACTCGCCGTCCTGCCGCTGGTCTTCGGAACGGCGACCCTGCTCACCCATTCCTCCGCCGACTTGCAATCGCCGACTGCTTCTGCTGCAGCCGGGCATACCAAACCGTTTGGTATGGCGGCCCCGATCGGCACGGCGCAGGTGGAGTCAAGAGGCATGCCCAGTAACAGTGACGGTGATCTCTGGCCGTCCTGCTGGTCCGGGAACGACAAGGTGTACGCCGCCAACGGTGACGGCAAGGGGTTCAGTACTGACGGAGACTTCGCCGACATCGCGGTCAGCGAGATCAACGGCACGCCAGGAAACTTGTCCGGGGCAACGATCTCGAAGGGCGACCAGGTCGGTTCGGTCTGGAGCGGTCCCGGCTACAACCGGAAGCCGACCGGGATGGTGTGCGTCGGGGACACGCTGTACCTGGCGGTCCAGGATCTCGCTTTGGACTTCAACGACGTACCGGCGGCGACGATCCTGAAGTCGACGGACCACGGTCGGACCTGGACGTGGGACAAGTCGCGGCCGATGTTCTCGGACCACGTGTTCACGACGATCTGGTTCGCGGACTTCGGTCGCGGTGGCGGGCTGGCTCCTGACGGCTATGTCTATGCCTATGGGCTGGACGGCAACTGGCGGGACTCGTTCGACGACACAGTCGCGGATCCGCAGAGCGTCTTCCTCGCCCGTGTTCCTAAGAACAAGGTCCAGGACAGGAGCGCCTGGAAGTTCTACACGGGTTCTGGTTGGACCTCGAAGATCGCGGATCGCAAGCCGGTGCTGACCGATACCCGCCGCCTCTATGCGCAGACGTACGGCACGAACGCGTCCAACCTGAGCGTGATCAGCCAGGGTGGCGTGACGTACCTCCCGAAGCAGAAGCGCTATGTCTACACGTCCTGGACGGAGTACACGTTCGAGTTCTACGAGTCGCCGACGCCGTGGGGTCCGTGGAAACACTTTATGAGCAAGGACTTCGGCGGCTATCCGTGGTCGACGTCGAAGTACGGCGGGTACGGCGTGACCATCCCGTCGAAGTTCGTCCAGCCGGACGGCAAGACGATGTACATCCAAGCGAACGTGTGCCCGTGCGGCGGTGGTGGCATCGGGACGTCGGTCTACAACTTCAATCTGCGGAAGCTCGTACTGACGCCGTCGTCCCCCGCGCCCGCCGACAACCTGCCCGGATCCGACAACCTCGCCGCGCCGTCGACCGGTGCCGTGGCGATCTCCAAGTCGACCCAGTCGGGCAGTCTCGCGTTGATGAACGACGGCGCTCGCACCGGGAGCGAGTCCGACTTCGACGACGAGGTGAAGGGCGCTTCGTGGTGGGGGTACGAGTGGCCTTCGCGACACAAGGTCAACGACGTCGAGTTCACATCGGGTGCGGTGTCGGCTGAGGGCGGGTACTTCACCGGGCGGCCGCGGGTGCAGGTCAAGCAGAACGGTTCCTGGATCGAGGTCGGTTCGCAGACCGTGTCACCGGCGTACCCGGGTGATGCTTCGGCCGGCGCGAATACGACGTACACGATTAGCTTTCCTGTGCAGGAGACCGAAGGCGTGCGGGTGATCGGGTTGCCTGGCGGGACGCGTTCGTACACGACTGTCTCTGAGCTCGCCGTGCGCTTCGTGCCTCAGCTCGCGGACGGCGGTTTCGAAGGCGCCGGCGGCGGCAAACCTGCCTGGCTCTTCGAGGGTACGGCGGGGAACGGTGTCGACCGCGGTCTCGGTTTCGCGCACTCCGGCGCCAACAACGGCTGGATCCGCTGCACCTGCACGGGGTTCAGTGACCTGTACCAAACGGTCCCTGTCACCCCGGGTGCGACGTACACCTTCGGCTCGTGGATCAACGCCTCCGCGAACCTCCCCGCCGACCAGGGCCGCTTCGGCGTCCGCTCCGGTGCTACAGACCTCGCCAGCACCACTTTCGGAGCCGGCACGGCGTACGTCCACCACGAGGTCACGGTGAAGGTCCCGGACGGCGTACACGAGCTGACCGTCTACGCCGGCTTCAACGCCCCCAACCTCGACACGTGGATCCAGGTCGACGACTTCACCGTCAGCTGAGCTACGGCCAGGGGAGGAGGTCCGGGGTGGGGCCGGTGATCGGGCCGGGGGTGGTGCGGCCGGCGTACCAGGCGGTCAGGTCGGTTAGGGCGCCTTCTAGTCGGACGTCTTCGCCGGTGCCGTTCTCCCAGGTGGCGCTGGGGGACTGGAGGATCAGGTGGACGTTGTCGGGGGTGCGGGGGCGGAGGAAGTCGAGTAGGTGCAGGCAGAAGGACTCGGACCAGCTGGCAGGAGTGACGCCTAGGTCGAGGTCTGCGGTGTGGATGGTGAGTTCTCGCCAGGTGGCTTGCAGGCCGGCGGACAGGTTGCTGTTGCGGTGCAGGATGGGCAGGGGCCAGTCGGTGGGACTGACTTTGTCCCACGAGGCCATCAGCGCGGTGACGGCTTGCGTCAGGTGGGAGCTGAGCTCGGCGGCGGGGCGGTCGGCACCGTCCTCGATGGCGGAGTCTCGGCCTGGACGACCGCCGTCGTACATCTCGACCAACCCGCCCTGCAGCGCTTCCTCGACCTGACGGGTCATGCCCTCGGAGAAGTTGGCGATGTGGGTGATGACGTGGCCGCGGGACCAGCCGGGGAGGGCCGAGTCGGCGCGAGCCGCTGCGTCGTCGAGGTCCGCGACCAGCGCTAGCAGTTGGTCGGCGGCGGTGCGTACGTCGGTCAGGGCCACAGCAGCTCCTTCGTCCAGTGATCGGTCAGGCGGTAGCGGAGGCGCGCGTGCCGGCGGTCCGGGTCAGCCTGCCAGAACTCGACCTCCTCGGCATGCAGCGTGTACAGCGTCCAGTTCGGCGCGACCAGCTCGGGCTCGATCGCGATCCGATCGGACTGTTCCTTCACTGCCGCGTCGATGTCGGAGGGGTCTTCGAGTACGGCGCTTTGCCGTCCGACCAGCGCCTCTGCCCGGGCCGGCGCGGACCGGAGCAGGAAGTCTTGCGCTGACTCTTCCGGCTCAGCCGGCTCGACTCGGCCCAGTACGCGGACCTGCCGGCCCAGCGGGATCCAGTAGAACGTCAAAGCGGCGTACGGCGAGGTTGCCAGCTCCTCGCCCTTGCGGCTGGTCGAGGACGACGCGAACTGCCAGCCGTCGTCCGTCACGTTCTTGAGGATCAGGACCCGCCCGTTCGGCCGGCCGTCGGCACGGACCGTGGACAGGGTCGCGGCGCACGGCTCCGGCACCTGCTGGTCGATCGCGGTCAGCAGCCAGTCGACGAAGAGCGGATGCGGCGTGTCGGGAGTGCGCGTGGGATCCCAGGTGGGTGGGGTGCCGGTCAGCGTGGGTACGGCGCGGAGCCGGGTGCGGAGGTCGGTCACGGTTCGAGACCCTAGGCGATGTATTCACATGGCAGCAACCGGATATCCCATTAGGATCGCCTGATGAGCACGTTGGCCTTCGCCCTCGCGGCAACCATCAAGCACAACGGCCACGGCGGCGTCGCCGACCTGCTGTCCACTCCAGAGCAGACGGCAGCCTGGCTGGCCGCCCACGAGCAGTTGGTCGCCCAGGTGTTAGGCCCAACGTCCGACTTGGGGAGGTTTATGCGCCCGAATCGGGCTGAAATCCTCCCCGAGTCCGGAGTACGGGATGAGTTGGTGCAAGTTCGGGGGGCGGTGCGGGCGTTGTTTGCTCGGGCGGTGGCGCCTGGGGCGCCGAGTAAGGCGGACGCGGATCGGCTGATCGATGTGGACGCTGCGCTGCGGATGGTCAACCGGGCGGCGGATCGACTCGGTGCGACGCATTTGGACTGGCCGGAGGGTGGTGCGCCGGTGACGCGGTGGGTGGGTCGGACCGACGACCCCATCGCCCTGCTCGTCGGAGCGGTGGGGAGGTCGGCGATCGACTTCCTGGCGAGCTCGGATCGGGAGCGGTTGCGGGCGTGTCCGGCGGCGCGGTGTGTGAAGTACTTCCTGCAGGACGACCCGCGCCAGACCTGGTGCTCGCCGTCCTGCGGCAACCGCGAGCGGGTGAACCGGCACTACAGAAAGCGCCATGGATAACCTGTGCGCTATGACCATCGCGCGTTTCAAGGACTTGTGTGTCGACGTGTCGTCGCCGAGTGAGATGGCTGCGTTCTGGGGTGGGGTGATCGGCCTGACCGCGCCCGCCGACAACCCGAACGTGCTGGTCGGAGACGTACCGGAGAAGACGATCTGGATGTGCAAGGTCCCGGAGTCGAAGACGGTCAAGAACCGGGTCCACCTCGACATCATCACCGGCGCGATCGAGGACCTCGAGCGGCAGGGCGCGGAGGTCCTGGTCCCGGAGAGCGAACAACAGCAGTGGACGGTGATGACGGACCCCGAGGGTGGGGAGTTCTGCGGATTCGTCCGGGCGACGGTTCCGGCGTACCGGCTGATGGAGCTGGTCGTCGACTCGGCCGAGCCGGAGGCGCAGGCGCGTTGGTGGGCGGGTGTGCTCGGCGTCGACGTCTCGAGTCGGCCGGGCGCACCGTACTACTGGCTCGAGAATGCGCCAGGCCTGCCGTTCAGGTACTGGGTGTTCAACCCGGTGCCCGAGCCCAAAACCGTCAAGAATCGAGTGCACTGGGACGTCAGCGCGCCCGCCCTGCAGCCGGTGTTCGACGCGGGTGCGACACTGCTGCGGCCCAAGGACGACGAGATCGGCTGGCACGTCTGCGCCGACCCCGAGGGCAACGAGTTCTGCGTTTTCTTGCCGCCGAAGGAGTCCTGAATGACGAAGCTCGACCTGACCGTGTCCGGGCCGGATCTGACCGAGGCGTTGGTGAACGTCTCGTCGGTCAGTGGGACGGAGGAGGAGCTTGCGGACAAGGTCGAGGCGGCGCTCTCGGCGTACCCGCATTTGAAGGTGTTCCGCCACGGCAACACCGTTGTCGCGCGGACCGACCTCGGCCGGGACGAGCGGGTCGTGATCGCGGGTCATCTCGACACGGTCCCGCTCAACGACAACCTCCCGGCTCGCCGCGCCGACGGCCTGATCCACGGGCTCGGCGCCTGCGACATGAAGGGCGGCGTCGCGGTCGCGCTCCGGCTCGCGGCGACCCTCGACGAGCCGAACCGGGACATCACCTATGTCTTCTACGACTGCGAAGAGATCGAGGCCGAGCGCAACGGTCTCTTCAAACTGACCCGCTCCAATCCTGAGCTGCTCGAGGGCGTGTTCGCGGTCGTGATGGAGCCGTCGAACGCGGTCGTCGAGGCCGGTTGCCAGGGCACGATGCGGATCGAGATCACCACCCGCGGCGAGCGCGCGCACTCGGCCCGGTCCTGGATGGGCAAGAACGCGATCCACGCGGCGGGCGGGGTGCTCGCGCGGCTCTCGGCGTACGAACCGCGCCGGGTGCTCATCGACGGCCTCGAGTACCGCGAGGGGCTGAACGCGGTCGCGATCACGGGCGGTGTCGCGGGCAACGTCGTACCCGATCTGTGCACGGTCGCGGTCAACTACCGCTTCGCGCCCAGCCGGTCCGAGGCGGAGGCCGAGGCGCATGTGCGCGAGGTGTTCGAGGGGTACGACGTGGTGGTGACGGACTCGGCGCCGGGCGGGATGCCTGGGCTGGAGCGGCCGGCCGCGGCGGCGTTCCTGCAGGTGGCCGGGGGAGAGCCGCAGCCGAAGTTCGGGTGGACAGACGTCGCGCGGTTCACGCTGCTCGGCGTACCGGCGGTGAATTACGGTCCGGGCGACCCGCTGTACGCGCACAAGCAGGACGAATTCGTGCCCGAGGCCGAGATCGAGCTGTGTGAACAGCGGTTGAGGAGTTGGTTGACGGGCCGCGCCTGAGCCGTCAGCGTTACCGGACAGGCCATAATCTGGACGCATGTCAGAACCATCGATCCACCCCGACCGACCGGTCGGCCAGCAGCAGCGCGGGCCGATCGTGATGCGGCGCAAGCAGGTGCAGCACTCCACCTCCGAGCAGCGGTTGCTGGACAGCCGCGGACCGTCGGACTGGGTGCACACCGACCCGTGGCGGGTGCTGCGGATCCAGTCGGAGTTCATCGAGGGGTTCGGCATGCTGGCCGAGCTCGGGCCGGCGATCAGCGTGTTCGGTTCGGCGCGCACCAAGCCGGACGATCCGATGTACGCCGCCGCGGAGGAGTGCGGCCGCAAGCTCGTCGGGGCCGGGTACGCCGTGATCACCGGTGGAGGTCCGGGCGTGATGGAGGCGGCGAACAAGGGTGCGTCCGAGGCCGGCGGCTTGTCGGTCGGGCTCGGGATCGAGCTGCCCTTCGAGAACGGCCTGAACGAGTGGGTCGATATCGGGATGAACTTCCGGTACTTCTTCACCCGCAAGACGATGTTCGTGAAGTACGCGCAGGGGTTCGTGGTGATGCCGGGCGGCTTCGGCACGCTGGACGAGCTGTTCGAGGCGCTCACGCTGGCGCAGACGCGGAAGGTCACGTCGTTCCCGGTGGTGCTGTTCGGTACGGCGTACTGGGGCGGCCTGGTCGACTGGCTGCGGACGACCATGCTCGAGGACGGAAAGATCTCGCCGGCCGATCTGGACATGTTCACGGTCACCGACGACGTGGACGAGGCGGTCAGCTACGTGATGAAGGCGGGCGAGCTGGCCGACGCCGCCGCCCAGGACGCCGCCGGGTCGGCCGCGCGGGAGGTCGAGGAGTCGTCCTCCAAGGCGCGTCGGCTGGGGTCCGACGGGAGCTGAATCCTGGGTATTTGTGCGGTTGACTCGTGCGGCATGGCACGATCGGTCCCGTGATGTGGTTCTTCGGGCTGATCGTCGTGGTGTTGATCGGGGCTGTCGCGGTAGTGGCCTCGGGTCGTTGGGGTGCCATGAGTACGGCGTACGACGACCGGCCCGACATGACCGTGCCGGCACGACAGGCGCTCACGTCGACCGACATCGAGTCGACGCGATTCGGCGTCGGCGTACGCGGCTACCGGATGGACGAGGTCGACACCCTCCTCGAACGCGTCGCCAAGGAGGTCGCCGAACGCGACCGCCGGATCGCGGACCTGGAGCGAGCGGTCGCCCCAATCGTGGATACTCCCGACGGCGTCGGCTTCACCTCCAGATCCCGCTACGACACCGAAGCCTTCGAAGACACCGGCCCCCACCAACCGGTCCTCGTAGGCGGCGACTTCCCCAACATCCAACTCCCGCAGTCCTCACCCGCCACCGACCCGACTGAGTCGTCCGCGGCTGAGGCGGCGGCTGGGGCTTCGGGCGCCAGCTCGACCTCCGAGCAGCAGAGTCTCGCTTCTGAGCAGCCGGGTCTCGCCTCTGGGGCGCCGGGCCTCCCCTCCGGGGCGGGCGCGGGGAACGCGACTGCCGACGGGCCGGGGACCGGCTCCACCGCGGAGCTCCCGCAGGTGGACAACCCGTCTGCCGCCAACCCGTCTGCGGACGCACTCTCCGCTGAGACCTCTGCGGCCAACCCTTCGCGAGCCGAGGGCCGGGCTGAGGCATCAGGTTTTGAGACTTCGGACGACGAGCCGGAGACATCTGAGCTCCCGCGAGCGAGCCACGCAGCTGCTGCGGATGAATACGAGCGCCTCCAGGCCGAGGCCCGAGCCCTCCTCGAATCCCAGTCCCAACCAGTAACCCCCCGCCGCACCCCCGCCATCCCCACTCAGCAGCCGCAAGAGCAGCTGCCGCCGCACGCCGCCACAGCGCAGCCGCAAGATGAGCAGGCGCCGGAGGCCGCCGCAACGCAGCTGCAAGCCGCCACGACGGAGCCGCAGAACGAGCAGTCGTCGCAAACCGCCGCAGCGCAGCCGCAGGACGAGCCGCGCCAGGCCGCGACAGCCCAGCCGGACGGCGAGACGGCACAGCCGCAGGACGAGCAGCCGTCACAAGCCGCCACAACGCAGCCCCACGACGAGCAGCCGCGCCAGGCCGCGACCGCACAGCCGGATGACGAGACGGCACAGCCGCAGAACGACCAGCTGCCGCGTGCCGCCACCGCGCAGCCGCAGGCCGAGCAGTCGCCGCCAGGCGCCACGACGGAGCCGCAGGTAGAGCAGGCGCGACGAGCTGCCACGACCGAGCCGCGGGACGAGCAGACGCCGTACGCCGCCACGTCGCAGCCGCAGCACCCAGTGGACTCCCAGGAACAAGCGGCGTTCGATCAGGCTGCCTCGACCTCGCACTGGACGTCTCAGGACGAGCCTCGCTCCCCACAGCAGGAGCCGACGGCCAACCAGCCGGTCGCCCAGCCCTGGACACAGCCCGATCAGCATCCTCAGCACAGGACGCCGCAACCGCCGTCGTTTGACCAGCGGCCGTCGAATGAACCGCAGCCGCGTGACGAGCAGGTTCAGGCGCACACACCGGAGCAGGAGGCTGCCGCCCAGCAGCCGCCTCTTTCGCAGTGGGACGGGCAGACGCAAGAGCCGCAGTACCCGGCGCAGGAACAGCAGCCGTACGCCCAGCAGCAGGAGACCGCTGCCGAGCAGCCGGCTCCTTCCCACTGGACGTCGGCCGAGCAGACTCCGCAGTACGTCGCGCAGGAGCAGACGTCGCCGTACGAGCCGGAGCAGCAGACGTCGCCGTACGAGCAGCAGGCGCCCGCACCGCAGCAGGAGGCTGCAGCCCAGCAGCCGCCTCTTTCGCAGTGGAATGGGCAGGCGCAAGAGTCGCAGTATGCGCCGGAGCAGCAGGCATACGCCGCGCAGCAGGAGACTGCTACCGAGCAGGCGGCTTCTTCGCACTGGACCTCGGCCGAGCCCAACCTTCAGCAGCACGTGACGCGCCAGCAGCCATCGCCGGACGAGCGGCAGGTGCGTGACGAGCAGGTGCAGGAGCAGACGACGCAGTACGAGCCGGAGCAGGAGGCGTCGTACCAGCCGCAGCCGCGTCAAGAGCAGGAGCAGGAGCAGCAAGCGTCTACTGCGCAGCAGGAGACTGCTGGGGAGCAGGCCGCTTCTTCCCACTGGACGTCGGCTGAGCAGGAGCCGCAGGGGGACGGGGTGCGGGCTGATGAGCCGGAGGAGGGGGAGGGGTGGCAGTTTTGGCCGCCGGCGGATCAGCAGGGTGAAGGGGCCTATCAGCGGCCTAGCTGATGGACGGGACGGGGAGTTGTCACGCGGAGGCGTCTGTCGTACTGGGGCTGGCGCCGGAGGATGCGTGGGACGTGGTGATGGACTGGGAGCGTCAGTCCCGGTGGATGCTGTTCACTCGCGTCTGGGCTACTGAGAACGACGGGACCGGTGTCGGCGGTGGGGTTGCGGCGCGAACTTCTGTCGGTGGCATCGGGTTCACTGACGACATGGTCATCACACACTGGGATCCACCGCGCGAGTGCACGGTGAAACACCTTGGCACGGTGGTCCGCGGCACCGGCACGTTCACGATCACCGCGGGCTCGTCAGGCGGCAGCAGGTTCACCTGGGCTGAAGACGTTGTGCCGCCGTTGGGGCGGGTTGGTACGGCGGGGTGGGTTGTGGTGCGGCCGGTGTTCGAGGCGATGATGCGGCGCTCGTTGCGTCGGCTTGTGCGGGAGGTGCACGCGTGACGGTGATCGGTCCGGACGGGCAACCGCGGTGTGGGTGGGCGACGTCTGCCCCGGAGTACATCGAGTATCACGACACCGAGTGGGGCAAGGAGATCCGCACCGACGTCGGTCTGTTCGAGCGGATGACGCTGGAAGGGTTTCAGTCCGGTCTGTCGTGGATCACGATCCTGCGCAAGCGGGAGAACTTCCGTACGGCGTTCGCGGAGTTCGACCCGGAGGCGATCGCGAAGTACGACGACGCCGACTTCCAGCGACTGATGGCCGATACCGGCATCGTCCGCAACCGGTTGAAGATCAACGCGACGATCGCGAACGCTCGCGCGCTGCTCGAGCTGGACGACGGCGAGTTCACCGAGCTGCTGTGGTCCTTCCAGCCGGCCAAGCACAAAGCGCCCAGGACGATGGCCGACGTGCCGGCCACCACACCTGAGTCCGTGGCCATGTCGAAGTCCCTGAAGAAGAAGGGTTTCGTCTTCGTCGGACCCACCACGGCGTACGCGCTGATGCAGGCGACAGGCATCGTGAACGACCACTTGAAGACCTGTATAGCCCGGTAAATCTCGTGCACGTGCAGCTGCCTTTTGCATATGCAAAAGGAACTTTGGTTACGACAAAACACAAACGGCTGAACGAGTTGTGCAACGGGTACAGAACGTGATGTGGTGGTTGGCGGGCTCCCCGGCTGTCAGGTGGTTGTCCGGCCGTGACTCGCCCTGCCGGAACGCGGTCTGGGAGCCCACCAAACGTTCTATGGAAGGTTATTGAGGCCCTCGCCGGTGAAGGCTGTCCGGAACACATTCGTTCCGGTCAGCCCACTGAGCTGGGTGCCGGTCGGCGTCACGGTGAGGTAGAGATTCGCTTCGGCGAAGGGGTCCGCGGCGTCGTCGTCCGCAGTACCGAACTGTCGCGTCCAGGTGCGGGTGTGATCGGGCGAGTACTTCGTCAACACCCCGTCGAACTTGCCGAGCGGCGTCTCCAACGACCCGTCGGTGAAGCCGCCGACGTACACGTTGCCGCTCGCGTCGACGCCGATCGCAGCGCCTTTGTCGTTGCCGGTCGTTCCGAACTGGTCGCGCCAGGTCAGAGCGCCATCTTCATCGGCACGTGCGACCAGGATGTCCTTGTCGCCAACCAACGTTCCCGCGAAGTCGCCGGCTGTGTACCCGGTCAGATAGACCCCACCCGCAGGATCCGGCGCCAGCCCCCAGACCTCATCGGACGCAGCTGTGCCGAACTGCTTGGTCCACACCGGATCGCCATCGGTTGAGTAGCGCGTAAGGAAGCCGTCCAGGCCGCCAGCTGACGTACCGAGCTCCCCGGCCGTCATCCCAGCCAAGTAGACCGCGCCATTGGACACCGCGATCGCCATCCCCTTGTCCTCGCCCGCACTACCCGTCTGCCGCAACCACACCTGCTGTCCGTCACCATCCAACCGAGCGACAAACAGATCCTTGTCACCTGCATTCGCGCCACCCAGGGCGCCCTTCGTGTAGCCGCCGACGTAGATGTCCGACCCGTCGACCGCCACCGAGTAGCTGCGATCCGCTACCCCGGGTACGCCGAACTGCGTCAACCACCGCCGATTCCCAGCAGCGTCGTACTGCGCCACGAACGCATCGTCCGTCGCGTTCCCGGCATGCGAGCCGTCCAGATCGCCGTTCGTGTACCCGGTCACGATGACTCGCCCGTCCGCATCGACAGCGACGCCGTACGCACGTTCAGTCCCACTCGATCCGAGCGAACGCGTCCACTCGCGCGAGCCGTCCGGCCGGTACTTGATCAGAGCGACGTCCGTCCCACCGGCGTACGGCTGCCCGTCCAGCGCACCCGACGCCGCGACCGCCTGATAAACGTTGCCTGAGGCATCAGTCGCGATCCCGCCGGCGAAGTCGTCGCCCGCCGTACCGGTGATCGTCGCCTGCATGGGCGTGGCCGGCGGCTTGCCGATGTACTGGAAGATGTACTTCGCACCCTCGGTGAACGTCGGCCCCCAGACGTCCCAGTCGTGCCCGCCGTCGACGACGCGGAACTCCGACGTCAGGTTCGGCACCCGGGACGCCTGGTTGAAGACCACGTGCGCCTCGAAGTCGAGGTCGTGGGTGGCGTCGATCGGCTTCGGGTTCTTGTACTCATCGTCGCCGACCGCGATGTAGAGATGAGACTGCAGTCCGGTCGCCGCGAAGGACTTCAGCGCTGCCGGCCAGTTGAGCTTCAGGTACGTCGCTTCCGAGAACGGATCCTTACCCTTGCCGAAGGCACCGAAATCGCGAGTGCTCGAGTCGGACGGCGGGAGCGGGAAGTAGACCGCCGGACTGAGCGCGATCGCCGCGCCGAAGACAGTCGGGTGCGCGAGGGAGTACCGGAGCGCACCGGCGCCACCCATCGAATATCCGGCGATCGCCCGCCCGGTCCGGTCTGCGATCGTCCGGTACGTCGCATCGATCTGCGGGATCAGGTCGCGGAAGAACGCCGTCTCGACCGGTCGGCCGGGATCGGCTCCCTTGTAAGCAGAATCGACGTACCAGCTCGCCCGGCTGCTCCACGGCGCGTCCGGCATGATCGCGATCGTCGGCGGGATCTCGCCGGCCCCGATCATCTCGTCGAGCCGGCTCTTCACCTGTGTCCAGGCGCTCATCGAGTCGCCGCGGCCGTGGAGGAGGTAGATGACCGGGTAACGGCGGTCCGAGTCGGCGTACCCCGCGGGCAGGTAGACGTTGTAGTTGATGTTCTCGCCCAGCGTGGGCGACGGCAGGCTCGCGGTGGTGATCACACCGGGGGCGGCGGTCGGCTGGGCGGCCGAACCGGGGACGACGAAGCTCCCGACCAGCGTGGCGGCGGTCAGGACAGGCAGCAGCAGTTTCCTCACAGCACCGGTTGTAATCGCTTACGTAAACGATTACAAGACCTTGCCCATCGCCGCTCGGTCCCCGCGCCGCGGACGTCTCAGGGGTCAACCCCTGTGCTGGCCGGTTGCGGACCTGAATTCCGGCAGGCCAACCGGCAATCCTGGGGGTTGACCCCTGAGACGTCCGCAGGCGCGGCGTGTGGCGAAGGCGGTGGGGGTGGCGCGGTCGAGGTGGTGAGGTGGGGTGGTCAGCGGCCGGTGAAGGTGGGCTTCTCCTTGGCGACGAAGGAGGCGACGGCGTTGTGGTGGTCTTCGGTGCCGCCGGTGAGTTGCATCTGGCCGGCCTCGAAGGCGAGGGACTCGGCGAGCGTGTGAGTGGCGGAGTAGTTGACGGACTGGCGGACGGCGCCGTACGCGACGGTTGGGCCGGCAGCGAACTTGGCGGCCAGGTCGGCGACGGTTGCCTCCAGGTCGGCGGCGGGGACGACCGAGGTGGCGAGGCCGAGGTCCAGGGATTCGGCGGCGGGGATGGTGCGGGGGAAGTAGAGAAGTTCGAGGGCCTTCGCGCGGCCGATCAGGCGGGGGAGGGTCCAGGAGATGCCGGTGTCGCAGGAGAGGGCGATGCCGGTGAAGGCGAGGTTGAAGCCGGCCGTGTCGGCGACGACCCGGAAGTCGCAGGCGAACGCCATCGACGCGCCGGCACCCGCAGCCACTCCGTTGACCGCCGCGATGACCGGCTTCGGCATCTCGGTGAGCGCGAGTGCGATCGGCGCGTAGTGGTCCGGCACGGTGCTCCACAGCGCGGCCTGGTCGTTGGCTTGCAGCAGTCCGATGTGCTCCTTCAGGTCCTGTCCGACACAGAACGCCCTCCCGGTCCCGGTCAGTACGACGACGCGTACGGCAGGGTCGTCGGCGGCGGCCTGGATGGTGTCGCGGAGCAGCACCTTGGTCGGCGTGTCGAGCGAGTTCATCGCGTCCGGCCGGTTCAGGGTGATGGTGGCCACGCCGTCGGAAACGGCGTACAGAACGGAGTCACTCATCGTGGTCAGCTCCTTGACTGTCGGTGAGAATTTCAGTGCAGTGTCAGGCAGTTGTCGACGAAACGCCCGGCCGCGGGGCCAAGACGATCGGCGTGGAAATCGAAGAATTCGGCCGCCCTGGTCCCGGCCCAGTCGTCCGGCAGCAGCTCGTCCGGCAGCCCTGGATCCCGGAACAGGAACTTGCGCCATTCGTGCACCAGTTCGGACCGGACCGCGAAGGCCTGCTCGTCGCCCGCACCATCGGCGGACTCGTGGCCGGCGTGGTCCACCAGCGCCTTCGCCTCGATCAGCCAGGCGTCGTACGACGCACCGAGCTCGTCCAGCTTCCAGACCCGCCGGGCGAACTCCACGGCGCCCTGGTCGACGGGCGCCAGGAACCGGTCCGCGGCGATCCCTTCCACCCCGAGGATCTGGTCTACCTCGGCGTCGTTGCGCAGCCCGACCCATGCGCCGTCGGACAGCGGAGCCCAACCCAGAAAGGCGAGTTGGCTGGCCAGCTGCTCGCGGCGGCGGGCGTTCGGCACCTCGCGGAGGATGCCCAGATGCCAGTGCCGGTCCCAGTCGCCCGGCCCCTCGGAACCGGTCACCACTGGCGTGCCGTCCGGCGCGGTCCGGTAGATCCGCGCGGCGGCGTCGTCGAGGCGGCGACGCGCCCGGGCGGTCAGCGCATACCCAGGCTGGCCGTCGAGCCGGACCGGCTCCAGCCAGCCCTGCCGAACCATCCGTGACACAGCGGTCCGGACAGCCGGCGGATGGACGCCCAGCGGCGCCAGCAGCCGGACGAGGGCCGCGACCGGGGCGCGCGCACCACGCGCGCGCAGGTGGTCGCCGTACAGGTCGAAGAGGGCTGAACGGGCGTGCACAAGAGTCGAGTCTGCCGTATGGTGCACGGCTCTGGCCCGGGATCGGGAATAATGGGGTGCGATACACACTGCGATACGCGCCGACGGCGCATCACCGCAACGGCGCCGGCGACGGAACGTCTGCGCGGTGACGTCGCTCAACACCGACACTGGGAAGGGGTGCGCGCATGGCGGCGATGAAGCCGCGGACGGGCGATGGTCCGCTCGAGGTCACCAAGGAGGGCCGGGGGATCGTGATGCGGGTTCCGCTCGAGGGCGGCGGCCGGCTCGTCGTCGAGCTCAACGCCGACGAAGCGACCGAGCTCGGCAACGCGCTCAAGGCTGTCGTCGGCTGACCAGGTTCTCCCCGGGGTGCCTTGGGCATGTCTCTCGCACCTCTGACAAATCCTGCGACCCCGGTGGGTGCCTTTTCCGGCACCGGCCGGGGTCGTTACGGTTGCACCCTGTCTTGATCAAACTTCAGTGAGGTCCTCCTAGTGGCTCGCCGCAGCAGTTCGTCTCCTTTCCCCAGCCTTCCGGCCGTCGTCTGGCAGCCGGGTCTGCCGGTGCACGGTTCGCCGACCTGGGTGATCGTCGTGGATCAAGACGGCGGTCTGCCGGCCGCCGCGAAGGAGGCCGGTGAACGCCTCGGCGTCGACCTCGATCGGCTGCTGGAGGTGCAGCAGGCGACCGGGTTCACCCCGTCCGCCGGCGCCACCACGGCGTACCCGCTGCTGACCGGTGAGGTGGACGAGGTCCTGCTGGTCGGCGCCGGCGACGGTAGCGCCAAGGACCTGCGACACGCCGGGGCGGCGATCGCGCGGTTCGGCCGCGGCAAGGACGACCTCACCACGGTCGTTGCTGAGGGCATCGATGACGCGGCGCTGCAGGCGTTCGCCGAGGGCGTTGTGCTCGGCTCGTTCTCGTACACGCTGAAGACGGTCGACGTCGGCAAGCCCGCGGTCGGCAAGGTCACCGTGACCGACGGCTCGGCCGCGGTGCGCCAGCCGGCGTTCGATCGCGGCGTGGTGGTCGGCCGGACCGGTTGGCTGGCGCGGCAGCTCGCGATCACCCCGTCGAACGAGAAGGATCCGTCCTGGCTGGCGGCGCGGGCGACCGACGTGGCCGCCGCGACCGGTCTCGTGGCGACGGTCTGGGACGAGAAGCGGCTTGCTGCTGAGGGATTCGGCGGCATCCTGGCGGTCGGTCAGGGGTCGACCCGGCCGCCGCGGTTCATCCGGCTGGACTACGTGCCGGCCGGCGCGACCAAGAAGACGCCGTACGTCGTCCTGGTCGGCAAGGGCATCACCTACGACACCGGCGGTCTGTCGCTGAAGCCGCGCGAGGGCATGGTGTCGATGAAGCGCGACATGACCGGTGGCGGCTCGGTGATCGCCACGATGTCGGCCCTGCGTGACCTCGGTGCGAACGTGCGGGTGACCGGCCTGATCTGCTCCGCCGAGAACATGCCGTCCGGTTCGGCGTACCGTCCGGACGACGTGATCCGGCACTACGGCGGCCGGACGACCGAGGTGAAGAACACCGACGCCGAGGGCCGGCTGGTGATGGCCGACGGGCTCGCATACGCCGTGCAGGAGCTGAAGCCGGACGTCCTGGTCGACATCGCCACGCTGACCGGCGCGATCAAGGTGTCGCTCGGCGCGATGCTGTACGGCGGGATGTTCGCCACCGATGACGCGCTCGCGGACAACCTCGCCGACGCCGGCCGGGTCTCGGGCGAGGAGGTCTGGCGGATGCCGCTGCCGCCGGAGTACGAGGACCTGATCGCGACCCCGATCGCCGACTCGGTGAACAGCTCGAAGGGCCCGGGCTCGATCACCGCAGCCCTGTTCCTGAAGGCGTTCGCGGGCGACATCCCGTGGGCCCACCTTGACCTGTCCTCGATCGCCGAGTCACCGGCCGACCGCTTCGAGTACTCCGCAGGCGCCACCGGCGCGGGCGCTCGCCTGCTCACCACCTGGCTCGCGTCCGAGACGCCGACCGCGGGCATCGCCTGAGAGAGCATCAAGCCCACCGAGCGAACGCGCGGATGATGCCTGGGTACGCCGCGAAGGCTGTGCCGGTGTGGTCGACCGGGCCCATCGAGTGGACCGTGACGTCGGCGCCACGCGCTCTCAGCCCGGCAGCGCAGGCGTCGGTGTTGGCGGCGGTTACGTCGGTGTCCTTGGTGCCGCTGTAGAGGTCGACCGGGACGCGTGGCGTCCAGTCCCGACAGACGTCGTCGGCCGCGCGGGCTGCCCGTAGGAGGCGGCCGGTCGGATGCTGGAGTTGCCGGATGAACGCGGGCGTGAACAGCTCCTCCGGCGTGTTCGGCAGCCCGGCGTGGATCTCCCCCTCGGTGTGGGTGCCGTCGAACAGCCCCTCGACGGTCGACGCGTACGGTGCCTGGAACACCTCGCGCGGATCGTCGTACAACCCGACGGTCCGATTCCAGGCGGTCATCAGGTAGGCGAGGTAGAACGTCGCCGTCGCCGGAAGGAGGCGCCCGTCGAAGGACGCCGGCAGCTCCGAGCCGAGCAAGTCGTACGGACCCGCAACGGCCTGGATCGCGCCGAGGCGGAACGGACCAACCTCACCGCGACTCAACGCACGACCAAAGCCCATCGTCGCCCGACCGCCCTGCGAGAAGCCGGTCACCAGCACGTCCCGCTTCAGCGCGACCCCATGCTTGGCCGCGAACGTCCGCGCCGCGAGCAGCAGGTCGGCGGAGGCCGTCGTCTCAGTCTTGGTGTCCAGGTACGGATGCGGCCCAGGACCCAGCCCCAGCCCGAGGTAGTCCGGCGCCACGCCAACCAGTCCCTGCCCCGCGAACAACGCCGTAACCAGCCGATCCGTCGAAGTGTCGTCAACAGACGCGGCGGCCGCCTTGGTCGCGTTGGTCCCATGCAGGTACTCCGCCACGGTGAGCGCGCCTCGCCGCCCGTCAGGCAGTACGACGATCCCGCTCGCGGTCGTCGGCCGCCCGTCGTGGTCGATGGTCCGATAGATCAACCGGTACGCCGTGACGCCGTACGACGCAGGTGGTGTCCCAGGGAAGTCGACCGAAGCTGCATCCAACTGGGCCGCCGTCAGTTGCGCGACAGGCACCGCTGACACCAGCGCACCGCGCGGCGCGTGCACGCTGGACACCGCGGCTTCGGACAGCGTTGGCTGGCTGACAGCACCGAACGCGGACAACGGAAACGTGAGCAGGGCAGCGGTCGCAAGCGTGGCGGCGACGGTCTTTGTGAGCCGAGAAGTCATACCCCAACCCAACCGTCACCGAGCGCCCCGAAGAATGGTGCGAACCCCCGAAGCGGCGGTGGGGTTTCCCCTACCCGAGCAGGCTGTTGTAGAGCTCCACGGTCCGCTCGGCGACCGCGTCCCAGCCGAATTGCGAGACCGCCCGCGAACGTCCCGCCTTCCCCATCTCCTCGGCGCGAGCCGGGTTGTCGACCAGCGCGTTGATGCCGTCCGCGAGGCCGCGTTCGAACGCGTCGGTGTCGTGCTCGTCGTACGGGACCAGGATGCCGGTGACGCCGTCGTCGACGACCTCGGGGATGCCGCCGACCGCGCTCGCGACGACGGCCGTCTCGCAGGCCATCGCCTCCAGGTTGACGATGCCGAGCGGCTCGTAGATCGACGGGCAGCAGAACGCCAGCGCGTGCGTCAGGACCTGCCGGACGTCCTCGCGCGGAAGCATCTCGGAGACCACGAACACGCCGTCCCGGGCCAGCTTGAGGTCGTCGATCAGCGCGTCGGTCTCGGCCTTCAGCTCGACCGTGTCGGCGGCGCCGGCCAGCAGGACGAGCTGCACGGATGGGTCGAGGCGCAGCCCGGCGCGGAGCAGGTGCGGGACGCCCTTCTGCCGGGTGATCCGGCCGACGAACGTCACGTACGGACGGTTCAGATCCACCCCCAACCGCTCGAGCACGGCTGTCGACGGGTCCGGGTGGTAGAACTCCGCGTCGATGCCATTGGAGATCACGTGCACGCGAGACGGGTCGATCGACGGGTAGCAGTCGAGTACGTCGTCCCGCATCCCGCGGCTGACCGCGATCACAGCATCGGCCGCCTCGTACGCCGTCCGCTCGGCCCAGCTCGACAGCCGGTATCCGCCGCCCAGCTGCTCGGCCTTCCACGGTCGGCGCGGCTCCAGCGAGTGCGCGGTCGCCACGTGCGGTACGTCGTACAGCAGCTTGGCCCAGTGTCCGGCCATGTTCGCGTACCAGGTGTGCGAGTGGACGAGCTGTGAGTCGCCGACCGCGGCCGTCATGGTGAGGTCCGTGGACAGGATGCGCAGCGCGGCGTTGGCGTGCGGCATCCGGGCGTCGTCCTCGCTGTGCGCGATCGCGCCCTGCCGGGGCTCGCCCATGCAGTGCACCTCGACGTCGATCAGGCGGCGTAGCTCGCGGACCAGGAAGTCCACGTGCACGCCCGCCCCGCCGTACACATCCGGTGGGTACTCACGCGTCAGGATGGCGACCTTCATGAGCCCGACGATAGGTCATCAGGACACGCCTGTCGGCACCCAGAACCTCAGCTTTCCGTGTCGTTCGTCTTCCAGTTCGCCACCAGCTGCCTCGATCACCTTGCGCGAACCGATGTTGCCCGCGTCGCAGGTGACCAGGGCCGGCTCGATGTCGAGGGCGGCCGCGATCGGCAGCGACTGGGTCAGCATCTGGGTCGCGTACCCGCGACGCCGGGCCGACGGACGGACGCAGTACCCGATGTGGCCGGCCACCTCGAGCAGCGGCGGGGTGAGCCAGTGCCGGACCGACAGCCGGCCGAGGAACTCGATCCCGTCGACGAACCACAGCACGGTCTGGTGCACGATCCCGGGCGGCATGACGGTCTCGGGCTCCGCCTCGGCCCGGATCGCCTCGACCAGCCGCTCGAACTCCGCCGGGTCGGCCGCCTGCTCGCGGGTCCACTCCTCGTCGTTCTGGGCGATCGACTTCGCACCCATCCACCGCTCATGATCCGGACCCAGCTCGTCCCAGGCCGCGAGAAACGATCGGTGAACGGCAGTGGTCGGTACGACGAGGATCGGCATCTTTACAGTGTCGCGACACTCGCAAGCGCTTATGAACCGGGGCGTCCGGAGCTAAGGTGCGGACATGGCAAAGGCGCCCAGAGTTCTCGGAATCGTGCTGGCCGGCGGCGAGGGCAAGCGGCTGATGCCGCTGACGGCGGACCGGGCCAAACCGGCCGTCCCGTTCGGGGGCAGTTATCGCCTGATCGATTTCGTGCTGTCCAACCTGGTCAACGCGGGAATCCGGAACCTCTTCGTACTGACGCAGTACAAGTCGCACTCGCTGGACCGCCATGTCACGGTCACCTGGCGGATGTCCACGTTGCTGGGCAACTTCGTCAGCTGCGTGCCGGCCCAGCAACGGCTCGGACCGCAGTGGTACCAGGGCAGCGCCGACGCGATCTACCAGTCGATGAACCTGATCGACGACTTCCAGCCCGACATCATCGTTGTGTTCGGCGCCGATCACGTGTACCGGATGGACGCGTCCTCGATGGTCGCCGCGCATATCGAGCGCGGGAACGGCGTCACGGTGGCCGGGATCCGGGTGCCGCGGGCCGAGGCGTCGGAGTTCGGCGTGATCAAGACCGGTGCTGACGGTCACGTGATCGAGGAGTTCCTGGAGAAGCCTGCCGATCCGCCCGGGCTGCCGGACTCGCCGGACGAGACGTTCGCCTCGATGGGCAACTACGTGTTCAGCCGGGACGTGCTGGTCGACGCGCTGCGCAAGGACGCCGCCAACCCGGCCTCGCGGCACGACATGGGCGGCGACATCGTGCCGATGCTGGTTGCCGAGGGCAAGGCCGGCGTCTACGACTTCAAGGACAACGACGTACCGGGTGCGCTCGACCGCGATCGCTCGTACTGGCGCGATGTCGGGTCGCTCGACTCGTACCACGAGGCGCACATGGACCTGGTCTCGATCCAGCCGGTGTTCAACCTCTACAACTCCGACTGGCCGATCTTCACCTCGCACCCGCAGCTGCCGGGCGCGAAGTTCACCGACGACGCGACCGTCGGCGAGTCGATCGTCTGCCAGGGCTCGATCGTGTCCGGCGCGCACGTGGACCATTCCGTGATCGGGTCGAACGTGATCGTCAGCGCCGGCGCCGACATCCGGTACTCCGTGATCATGGACAACTGCAAGATCGGGAAGAACGCCGTACTGAAGAACGTGATCCTGGACAAGAACGTCGTGGTCCCGGACGGTGTCGAAATCGGCGTCGACCCGGACTTCGACCGGGAGCGTGGCTTCATCGTGTCCAAGGGCGGCGTGACGGTGCTCGGCAAGGGCCAGGTGATCGAGCCGCCGAAGGCCGCCGCCGTCGACGAGGTTGCCGAGGCGTGAGCACAGAGGCTGAAGCTCTCAAACTAGATGCCGCGGACGCCGGCCACCGCGACCTGTTCGACGTTCCGCCGGCGCAGGGTGGCGACTACCCCGAGGTGGCGTACTTCGCCGGCAACTCGCTCGGGCTACGGCCGAAGGCGACCCGGGCCGAGCTGCTCGAGGACCTGGACGCCTGGGCGGCGCTCGGCGTCGAGGGCCATCTGGACGCTGCCAGGCCCTGGTTGCCGTACCACGAGCTGCTGACCGGTCCGGCGTCCCGCCTGGTCGGGGCGTTGCCGAGCGAGACCGTGGTGATGAACTCGCTGACCGTCAACCTGCATCTGCTGATGGTGTCGTTCTACCGACCGACCCGCTCGCGCCACCGGATCGTGATCGAGGACGCCGCGTTCCCCTCGGACAGTTACGCCGTACGGTCGCAGGTCGCCTTCCACGGGTACGACGCCGAGGACGCGGTGATCCGGCTGCGTCCACGGCCGGGTGAGGACAGTCTGCGTACGTCGGACGTCGTCGAGCAGCTCGGTGGCGACGTGGCGCTCGTACTCCTCGGTGGGGTGAACTACCTGACCGGCGAGTTGATGGACATCCCCACGATCACCAAGGCCGGGCACGCGGCCGGTGCGGTCGTCGGGTGGGATCTCGCGCACGCGGCCGGCAACGTGCCGCTGGCGTTGCACGAGTGGGACGTGGACTTCGCGGCGTGGTGCTCGTACAAGTACCTGAACTCTGGACCGGGCGCTCTGGCCGGGGCGTTCGTGCATGAACGCCACCTCGGTACTGACCTGCCACGGTTCGAGGGCTGGTGGAGCACGGAGGCAGCGACACGGTTCGAGATGACACCCGAGTCGCGGCCGCCGGCGAGCGCGGACGCGTGGCAGGTATCGAACCCGCCGATCTTCTCGATGAGTCCGGTCCGCACGTCGCTGGAGCTCTTCGACAAGATCGGCATCGAGACATTGCGGGAGCGGAGCTTGCGATTGACGGCGTACCTGGCGAAGCTGCTGGCACCCGTGCCGCTGCAGGTCATCACCCCATCCGATCCGGCCCGGCGTGGCGCTCAGCTGTCGCTACGGGTCAGCGGGATGCGGGCCGGCGAGCTGTCGCGGCGGCTGCGCTTTGGGTACGGCGTGATTGCGGACGCGCGAGAGCCCGACGTGGTGCGGCTGGCCCCGGTCCCGCTGTACTCGACGTACCACGACTGCTGGCGGGCCGCGACGGCGTTGGCTGAGGTGATGGCATGAAGGTGGCGATCGTCGGAGCTGGGCTGACAGGTTCGTTGCTCGCGTGCTTCCTGGCGAGGCGTGGGTTGTCGGTGACGCTGTACGAGCGGCGGCCGGACCCGCGAGTTGCGCAGGTCGAGCGCGGCCGGTCGATCAACCTGGCCATCTCCGAGCGCGGGCTGGACGCGTTGCGGCGGATCGGCTTGGTCGACGAGGTGATGGCCGATGCGCTGCCGATGAAGGGCCGGATGATCCATCCGGTGTCCGGGCCGCTGGACTTCCAGCAGTACTCGGCGTCGGGCGAACGGGCGATCAACTCGATCAGCCGGGGGACGCTGAACAACGCGCTGCTCACGGCGGCTGCGGCCGCTCCCGGCGTGTCGGTGGAGTTCGAGCATCGGTTGGTCGAGCTGGACTCTGCTGCTGGTCGCATGGTGTTCGCGACGCCTGCCGGGAAGGTTTCGGTCTCTGCCGACGTCGTCCTCGGGGCTGATGGCGCAGGTTCCGCGGTACGCGAGCAGTTGCTTGCCGAGGGCATCGTTGCGGAGAACGTCGACTTCCTCGACTACGGCTACAAGGAGCTGTCGATCCCGGCGGCCGACGGCGAGTTCGCGCTCGACCCAGGTTCGTTGCACATCTGGCCGCGCGGTACGTCGATGATGATCGCGCTGCCGAACCCGGACAAGTCGTTCACCTGCACGCTGTTCTGGCCGACGGGCTCCTTCGACGCGCTGACTTCGGCGCCGGCTATCGAGGAGCACTTCCGGCTGAACTATCCCGATTTGTTGCCGTTGGCACCGGCGTTGGTTGACGACTACCTGAACAATCCAGTCGGCGTGCTCGGGACCGTACACACGTTGCCCTGGCAAGCACACGGACGTACGGCGCTGCTCGGTGACGCCGCGCACGCGATCGTGCCGTTCTACGGCCAAGGCGCGAACTGCGCCTTCGAGGACGTGGTCGAGCTCGACCGCAGCCTCGATGACACAGGCGGCTCATGGGCGCGGGCGTTGCCGCTGTTCGAGGCACGTCGTCGTGAGAACACGGAAGCGATCGCCGAGATGGCATTGGCCAACTTCGTCGAGATGCGCGACAAGGTCGCCTCGCCGGTGTTCCGTTTGTCCAAGCGGATCGAGCACACGTTGGAACGCGTCCTGCCCGGCACGTACGTCTCCCGGTACGAGCTGGTTTCCTTCTCCACAACGCCGTACGCCGAGGTTCAGCGACGGGTCCGCCGTCAGCATCAGCTCCTCGGCGCCGGAGCGGTCGCGGCGGCCGGCGTCTTGCTGGGGCTCGTCCGAAGGAGATCGCGGTGAGCCTGTGGACACCGGAGTTGCTGACCGGACAGCCTCGCTCGGTCGGGCTGTTGCGGCACTTCGTCGACGGGGAGTTCGTGGAGAGCCCGTCGACGTTCGCGAAGATCAGCCCGGTCACGGGCGAGCAGATCTTCGATGTGTGTGAGGCCGACTCGGCGACCGTGGATGCGGCCGTGCTCGCGGCGCGGGCGGCTCTGGACGGGCCGTGGGGGCGGATGAGCGAGCAGGACCGGGCGGCGGTGTTGCGACGAGTCGCGGACGAGCTGGAGCGGCGGTTCGAGGACCTGGTCGCGGCCGAGGTCGGCGACACCGGGAAGTCGATCAGCCAGGCCCGGACGCTCGACATCCCGCGGGGTGCGGCGAACTTCCGGGCGTTCGCGGACTTCGCGACGACGGTTCCGACCGAGTCGTACCCGACCGTCCTGCCGGATGGACGGCGCGCGTTGAACTACGCCGTACGGAAGCCGGTTGGTGTGGTGGCGATCGTCGTACCGTGGAATCTTCCGCTGCTCCTGCTGACCTGGAAGGTCGCGCCGGCGCTTGCCTGCGGCAACGCTGTCGTGGTGAAACCGTCCGAGGAGACTCCGGCATCGGCGACCGTACTGGCCGAGGTGATGGCTGCGGCCGGCGTACCTCCCGGTGTGTTCAACCTGGTCCACGGCTTCGGGCCGTCGTCGGCGGGGGAGTACCTGACCCGGCATCCCGGGGTGGACGCGATCACGTTCACCGGGGAGTCCGCGACCGGTACGGCGATCGCCAAGGTGGCCGCGGATCGGGTCAAGGCGGTGTCGTTCGAGCTCGGTGGGAAGAACGCCGGCCTGATCTTCGCCGACGCCGACCTGGACGCAGCGGTCGAAGGGTCGGTGCGGTCGGTCTTCACCAATGGCGGACAGGTCTGCTTGTGCACCGAACGGCTGTATGTGGAGCGATCTGTGTACGGAGAGTTTGCTGAGCGGCTGGCGGTGCGAGCTGCTGAGCTGACCTACGGCTGGCCCGCCGACGAGTCGACCATGAACATGCCGCTGATCTCCAAGCAGCACCGCGACAAGGTGCTGTCGTACTACGACCTTGCCCGGGCCGAAGGCGCTGAGGTGCTGGCCGGTGGCGGCGTACCGACGTTCGGCGATGCCCGTGATGGCGGTTGCTATGTGCAACCAACTGTGGTGACGGGGCTAACGGCGGACGCACGGACGAATCGGGAAGAGGTCTTCGGACCGATCTGCCATATCGCGCCGTTCGATACCGAGGACGAGGCGTTCGCCCTCGCCAACGACAGCGACTACGGCCTCGCCGCCACCGTTTGGACCCGCGACGTCGGCCGCGCCCATCGAGCCGGCGCCGCGCTCGACGTCGGCCTGTGCTGGATCAACACCTGGTTCCTCCGCGACCTGCGCACGCCCTTCGGCGGGGTGAAGTTGTCAGGCATCGGCCGAGAGGGCGGTCGGCATTCGGTCGACTTCTACACCGAAACCACCAACGTCTGCGTGGAGCTGACATGACAGTCGTACCTGGGAAAGCCGTTCCGCGGGGGCGGTTTCCGCATGTCAAGGTTGCTGGCGGGTTCGCGTTCGTTTCGGGTACGTCGAGCCGGCGGCCGGACAACTCGATCGCCGGGGCCTCGGTGGACTCGCTCGGCACGGTGTCGCTCGACATTCGCGAGCAGACCCGGGCCGTGCTGGAGAACATCCTGGACGTCCTGGCCGCGGTCGGGGCGGGGCTCGAGGACCTCGTCAGCGTGACGACGTACCTGGTGTCGATGAACGACTTCGGCGGGTACAACGAGGTCTATGGTCAGTTTTTCGACGAGTCCGGGCCGGCCCGGACGACTGTCGCAGTACATCAGCTGCCGCATCCCCAGCTGCTGATCGAGATATCGGCTGTTGCGGCCGTTCCAAAAGGACGCAGCCCGCAGAAGGAGTGAACAGATGGCGAACCTGGAGTCGACGAACTTTCCGCAGTGGATCGAGGAGAACAAGCACCTGCTGAAGCCGCCGGTCGGCAACAAGCAGATGTTCCCGACCGGGGACGACTTCATCACGATGGTGGTCGGCGGTCCGAACCAGCGCACCGACTTCCACGTCGACCCGTACGAGGAGTTCTTCTACCAGATCTCGGGTGAGCTCAAGGTCAACGTCATGACCGACGAGGGCCCGGCAACCGTCGCGGTCAATGCCGGTGAGATGTGGGTGCTGCCGCGGAACATGCCGCACTCCCCGCAGCGCGGCCCGAACTCGATCGGCCTGGTGATCGAGCGAGTTCGGGAAAAGGGCACGCTGGAGAAGTTCCGCTGGTACTGCGCCAACTGCAACGGGATCGTCCACGAGGTCGAGCTGCAGGTGACCGACATCGTCGCCGACCTGCCGCCGGTGTTCAACGCCTTCTACTCGGACGAAAAAGCCCGCACCTGCCCGAACTGCGGCACCGTTCACCCGGGTAAATGACCGTCGATGTCCACACCCACCTGGTTCCGCACGGGTGGCCGGACCTCTCGGTAGCGTGCGGCGGCGACGGCTGGCCGTGGTTGCGGATCGATTCCGAACGAGCCGCGATGATCATGGTCGGCTCGACCGAGTTTCGCCCGATCGGACCGCAGGCTTGGGATCCGGCCGTCCGTCGCGCGGACATGGATGCCGATGGCATCGATCTGCAGGTGGTGTCGCCGACGCCGGTGTTCTTCGGGTACGACCGGCCCGCCAAGCAGGCGGTCAAGCTGGCGGAGATCTTCAACGACCTGACCCTGCGAACGCTGGCCGATGATCCGAGGTTCGTGCCGTTCTGCCAGGTGCCGTTGCAGGACCCGGACCTCGCCTGCGCCGAGCTGGACCGGGCGCGAGCGGCCGGCCACGTGGGTGTGGAGATCGGGAACCATGTCGGCGACAAGGATCTCGACGACGCCGGGATCGTTGCCTTCCTCAACCACTGCGCCGAGACCGGGACGCCGGTCCTGGTCCATCCGTGGGACATGCCGGGCGGGCCTCGGCTGGACCGGTGGATGGCGCGCTGGTTGACGGGCATGCCGGCCGAGACGCATCTGTCGATCCTGGCGATGATCCTGGGCGGGGCGTTCGACCGGTTGCCGCCTGCTTTGAGGATCTGTTTCGCCCACGGAGGTGGCAGTTTCGCGTTCTGGCTCGGCCGGCTGGAGAACGCCTGGCGACGGCGCGGGGACATCGTCCGTGGTTGCTCGGAGCATCCACCGTCGTACTACCTGGACCGGATCCTGGTCGACACGGTGGTGTTCGAATCAGCGCCTTTGCGGCTACTTGTCGATACCTTGGGTGAAGACCGCGTTCTGGTCGGCAGTGACTATCCCTATCCACTGGGCGAACGGCCGGTCGGGGAGGTGGTACGAAAGGCCGGTTTCCTGACCGCGGAGCAGCAGCACAAACTGCTGACTGCGAACGCCCTGAGCTATCTCGGGAGGTCTGATGAGTGAGGACCGATCAGTGCTGACTCGCACGGCCCGTGAGCCGGACGAGGAGCTCAAGTACGGCGGCCAGGCGGACCAGGTGATCGACTACTGGCACGCGAAGGAGTACCGGCCGCTGGTCGTCTTCGTGCACGGTGGCTTCTGGCGGCCGGAGTACGACCGGGTGCACGCCCGTCCGCACTGCGCGGCTCTCTCCGACCTGGGCTGGCCGGTGCTGTCCCTGGAATACCGGCGTACCCCTGGGGACCCGGATGTCACTACTACTGACATCCGTACGGCGCTGGACGCGCTACCGGACCTGGTCGACGTCCACGCCGGCTACGTGCTGATGGGTCACTCCGCCGGCGGTCAGTTGGCCCTGTGGGCCGCTTCCACGCTCAACCCGGTCCGCCTGCGCGCCGTGCTCGCCCTCGCACCAGTGGCGGACCTGCTCCTGGCCGACCGGCTCGAGCTCGACGGTGGCGCAGTACAGGCGTTCATCGGCGGCGGCGTACGCAACGACCTGGACCCGGTCCACCTCCCGCCGTCCATCGCCCCGGTCTCACTCGTCCACGGCGTCAACGACAGTGTTGTCCCGCTCCGCGTGACCGAGTCCTACTTCACGGCCCACCCCACGGCCCGCTTCCTCCGCGTCGAGCACTCCGGCCACTACCAACTGATAGACCCGCGCACCGAACCCTGGCACGAGGTGACCACCGAACTGACCCACCTGACCAACTGAACGGTTATTTGAGGCGTTTGGCGGCGGTCAGGAGGCCTTCGGAGGTGGGGAGGAGGGCGGAGACCAGGTGGTCGTCGTCGCGGACGGCGCGGATCAGGTCTCGCAGCGCCATCGTGTCGGGGTCGCGGTGGGCCGGCTCGGCGACCCGGCCGCCGGTGAGGATGCCGGCGAAGGCGACGATGCCGCCCGGGCGGAGCAGGCGGAGGGCTTCGTGCAGGTACGCCGTGTTCTCGCGACGGTCCGCGTCGCAGAAGACCAGGTCGTAGTGCCCGTCGGTCAGCCGGGTGACCACGTCCAGGCCGGCGCCCGCGATCAGCCGGAAGCGGTTGGACGCGACTCCGGCGTCGAGGAACGTCTTGCGGGCCAGCCGCTGGTTCTCCGCGTCGATGTCGACCGTGGTGAGCGTGCCGTCGGTGCGCATCCCGCGCAGCAGGGCGAGCCCGGAGACGCCGGTCCCGGTGCCGATCTCGACGACCGCCTTGGCGCTGACGCCGGCGGCGAGCAGGCTCAGCGCGGCCGCAGCGCCAGGTCCGATCGGGGCGACACCGCTGTCCGCGGCGCTCGCCCGTGCACCGGTGACGACTTCGTCCTCACCGGTGTAGTCCTCGGCGTACGCCCAGGACGTCGGGTCGATGCCGGTGGCGATGATGCCCTCCCAGGAGTCGGACGAGTGTGCGGCGGCAGGTCTACTCATGCTGAACCAGAGCCTAGCGGTTGGCGGTCCGCATTCCGTGGTGCACGCGCTGAGGTTGCGCACTCCTGCTCATAACAACTGCCCCTCAATCAGATATGATCGTCTTCAGGCAGACGTGAGGGAGGTGCGGAGTGGGGTCAGGCGCGAATGACGTCGATGCCGGCTTCTTTGAAGACGGTCAGCGAGGACTCGTCGGCCTGGGCGTCGGTGACGAGGGTGTCGATCTCGCTCAGCTCGCAGATCCGGGCGAATGCGCGCTGCCCGAGCTTGGACGAATCGGCCACCACGCACACCTTCGCGGCCCGGCTGACGATCAGCTGGTTGATGTTCGCCTCGCCCTCGTGATGAGCGGTGGCGCCGGTCTCGTCGATCCCGTCGACGCCGATGAAGGCGATGTCCAGCGACAGGTCGGCCAGGATCCGGTGCGACAGCGGCCCGATCATCTCGTAGGACTGCGGCCGCGCCACTCCGCCGGTCAGCACCATCTTCACGTGCGGCCGGACGATCAGCTCGTTGGCGATGTTCAGCGCGTTGGTGACGAGGGTGAAGGCCGGCTCGCCGTGCTCGGCGTTCAGCTCCGGCCGGGTCGCCAGCGTGCGCGCCACCTCGGAGATCGTCGTACCGCCGTTCATCCCGATCACCATGCCGCGACGCACCAGCGTGGCCGCCGCCTGCGCGATCCGCTGCTTCTCGGACGCGAAACGCGCAGTCTTGTAGCGCAGCGGCAGGTCGTACGACACCGCGTTGGCGACCGCGCCGCCGCGGGTCCGAGTGAGGAGCTGCTGCTTGCCGAGGTGGTCGAGATCGCGCCGGATCGTCGCCGCGGACACATGCAACTGCTCGGCGAGCTCGTCGACGTCGATGGCGCCCTTCTCGGCGAGCGACTCGAGCAACGTGTTGAGGCGTTCATAACGCTTCACTCGGGGCTCCTCCTTCACACAATCGGTCAGCCCGGTGGCGGCTGGTTGGCACCATTCGATCACGTTCGAGCAGTTTCGACCATCAGAAGTGCGGAGACGACATGACCCAGACGCCATTTGTGAGCACTGAGATCGCCACTCAGCCGGACCTTTGGCGGCAGGTTGCGGACGGTTTCGCGCAGTACGGCGGTGCACTTCCGAAAGCCGGTCAGCGAGTTGCAGCCGTGGGCTGCGGGACCTCCTGGTTCATGGCGATGGCGTACGCCGCCCTTCGCGAGGACCTGGGCCAGGGCGAGACCGACGCGTTCGCGGGCTCGGAGTTCCCGGCCGACCGCACGTACGACGCGGTGGTAGTGATCAGCCGGTCCGGTACGACGACCGAGGTGCTCGACCTGATCCGCGCGACGGACCTGCCGACCGTGGCGATCACCGCGACCCCGGGCTCGCCGATCGTCGAGCTGGCCGACCAGACCATCATGCTGGACTTCGCCGACGAGCAGTCCGTTGTGCAGACCCGGTTCGCCACGACCACGCTGGCTCTGCTGCGCGCGTCGCTCGGCCAGGACCTGACGCAGGCCGCTGCGGACGCTCAGACCGCACTGACCCTCGACGTCGACGACCTGGCCAAGCTCGAGCAGGTCACGTACCTCGGCACCCGCTGGACCATCGGCCTGGCGCACGAGGCCGGGCTGAAGCAGCGCGAGGCCGCGTCGGCGTGGACCGAGGCCTATCCGGCGATGGACTACCGGCACGGCCCGATCGCGATCGCGCAGCCCGGGCGGGGCGTCTGGATCTTCGGCGAGCCGCCGGCGGGCCTGCTCGAGGACGTGGCCGCGACCGGAGCCACCGTCGTACACCACGACCTGGACCCGATGGCTTCGCTGGTCGTCGCCCAGCGGGTGGCGGTCGCCAAGTCGCTGGCCCTCGGCCTCAACCCGGACCAGCCCCGCAGCCTCTCCCGCTCCGTCATCCTCGACTGACCCCTGGCGGGTTGTGTGGCCGCTAGCGGGTTGTAGGACGCCAGCGGCCCGACAACCCGCCAGCGAGCGCTGCTGCTATCAGGCCTAGGCCGGCGGTGGTCAGGGTGGCTGGGGTGCCGATGAGGGGGACTAGTACGCCGGCGGTTGCTTGGCCTAGGGCGGACGCGCCGACGCGGAGGCTGGCGGCTGTGGTGCTGACTCGGCCCTGGAGAGCCGGCGGGCTGTACTGCTGGCGTGCTGCGAACATCGCGGGCAGCGCCGGCCCTTCCGTGAGTCCGGCGACGACCGCGAGCAGCAGGAGTACGGCGAACGTCGTGGCCAGCGACCACGTGGTCAGCACCAGGCCGTAGGCGGCGACCGACACCATCACGACGTACTCCGGCCGCACGCGGAGGCGGCCGAGTAGTAGTGCCGTGGTGACGCTGCCGAGTTCGACTGCTGTCCACAGGTAGCCGGCTGCTGACTTCGGTAGGCCGAGCGACGGCATGTGTAGTGGCAGGGCGATCAGCAGCATGCCGGTGAAGCCCATCAGCAGGGTGGTCGTGACGGTGGATGCTCGCAGCCGCGGGGTACGGGCGAGGTGGACGAGACCACCGATGACCGAGCTGAGGAAGTGCTCGCCGCCGGCGCCGACCGGTGGGAGCGCAGGCAGCCGGCTGATCGCGAGAATGCTCAGCACCGCCGCGATCACGATCACCACCACGGCAGCGTCGACCGAGATCACCGCTGCGATGGTGGCCGCGGTCGCAGGTCCGGCGATGGTCGCGGTGCTGAAGCTCACCGACTCGAACGAGTTGGCCCGCGCCAGCCGCTCCGGCCGGAACAGGCTGGGCAGCATGCTGGTGAACCCACCGCTCACCAGTGGCAGCGTCGCTCCCGCCACCGCTGCGAGTGCCGGCGCGATCCAGTGCGCACTGTGTCCGACGACTGCCAGAAGCCCCAGCATGACTACACCCAACGTCGCCTGGTTGACCGCGAGCGCGCTGCGCCTGTACGGCGTCCGGTCGAGCCAGGCCCCGAGCAGTGGGCCGGTGACGATGGCCGGCAGCGCGTACGCGGCACCGGTGATGCCAGCGAGCGCGGGGCTGTCGGTGCGATCCAGCACCAGTAGAACGAGCGTGAACGCGACCATCTCGTCGGCGAACCGAGCCAGCGTCGCCGCGAAGTAGTAGCTGGGCACGCCGAGCCTCCTGTAACGCTAATCGATCTGTTACGCGTTACGCTAGCAAATGCGTTACGGGAGGAGTGCAGTGGAAATTCAGTCCCCGGATCGGCTGATCCGGCTCGCCGTCGACCTGGTGAACACGCGCACGCGGGAGCCCGAGCAGCTCACCTCGCCGGCCGCGCTGCGCGCCTTCCTGCTCGAGCACGGCGAGCCCGAGCCGATCGAACTGAACGAGGACGACCTGATCGCGGTCCGGGCCGTCCGTGAGCGGTTGCGGCCGGTCTTCGATGGCGAGGACGGGGCGAAGGTGCTGAACGGATTGCTGGCGGAGTACGCCGTACGCCCGTATTTGTCGGATCACGACGGGGCGCCGTGGCATCTGCATGTCGCGGAGCCGGACGCGTCGTGGGCCGAGTGGCTGGCGGCGACGACCGCGCTCGGGCTGGCGACGTTCGCGGCCGGCCACGGGTTCGAGGCGTTGGGTGTTTGTGCGGCGGTGGATTGCGAGCGGGTCTTCGTGAATCCGGCGGAGCGCCGGCCGCGGCGGTTCTGTACGCCGAGGTGCTCCAGCCGGACCCGGGTCGCGTCGTACCGGGCCCGTCAGAGCTGAGCGAGACCTCATGCGAAACCAGTTTCGCATGAGGTCTAGTATTTGCGAAAGCGCTTGCGCTACTCTGCGGAACGGTCGGCTCGCCGATCGCCATCCCCGCTGAGGAGTTCCGATGAACAGATTCGCAATCCGTTGTGCGGCAGGGCTTTCAGTACCCTTCTTGCTGGTGGCCTGCTCCAGTGCGCCGTCCTCGCCGGCTGATTCCAGCTCCGGCGGACAGGTCACGATCACGGTCGGTGACCGACCGACGAGTTCCGATCCGGCGAACCGGGCCCAGTACGACCAGAAGGTCGCCGACTTCGAGAAGGCGAACCCGGACATCAAGCTGAACCCGGTCGAGACGCTCTGGGACCCGACCACCTTCCAGGCGCAGGCGGCCGGCGGCCAGTTGCCCGACGTACTGAACGTCCCGTTCACCGAGCCGCAGGGCATGATCGCCCGCAAACAGGTCGCGGACCTGACCAAGGTGCTCAAGGACGACGGCCTGCTCTCCGAGCTGAACCCGAACGTGCTCAAGATCGCCCAGGACCAGTCCGGCAACGTGTACGCCGTACCGACCGCGGCGTACTCCGTCGGCCTGGTCTACAACCGCAACCTGTTCACCAAGGCCGGACTGGACCCGAACAAGCCGCCGGCGACCTGGGACGAGGTCCGGGCGGACGCCAAGGCGATCGCGCAGAAGACCGGTCAGGCCGGCTACGCGCAGATGACCACGAACAACACCGGCGGCTGGATGTTCACCACTCAGACGTACGCGTTCGGCGGCTCGATCGAGAACGCGGACGGTAGCCAGGCGGCGTTCGACGACGCACCGTCCAAGGCCGCGCTGCAGGCCCTGCACGAGATGAAGTGGGTCGACAAGTCCATGGGCCAGGCCGTGCTCTACGACATCGACGGGATCTCCAAGGCGTTCTCGGCCGGCAAGATCGGCATGTACATGTCCGCTCCGGACGCGTACCGCACGCTGGTCAACGTGAACGGCCTCAAGGCGTCGTCGTTCGGTATCGGCCCGATGCCGCAGCAGGGCGGCGACCACGGCACCCTCAGCGGCGGCAGCGTCCAGATCGTCAGCCCGAGTGCGACGGACGCCGAGAAGGCGGCCGCGGTCAAGTGGATCAAGTTCTCCTACCTGAACAAGTACGTCGACCAGAGCGCCGCTGTGACGAGTGCGAAGAACGGTGTGGCGGGCAAGCTGCCGGTCGGCGTGCCGGGTCTCCCGGTGATCGCGGCGGACCAGTGGTCGACGTACCAGAACTGGATCAAGCCGTACGTCAACGTGCCGCTGGACAACTTCGCGCCGTACACCAAGGTGGCGGCCGACCAGAAGATCATCCCTGAGCCGCCGGTGAAGGCTCAGGAGGTGTACGCCGCGCTCGACCCGGTCGTGCAGACCGTGCTGGGCAACCAGAAGGCCGACATCCCGGCGCTGCTGACCAAGGCCGCCGGCACCGTGAATGCCAAGCTCGGGCGCTGACTTGCTTCGCCGCCTGCGCAATGGGGGACCGGCAGTGCTGTTCGCGCTGCCGGTGCTCCTGGTCTTCGTGGTGTTCTCCTGGGGCCCGATCCTCAAGGGCCTGGTGATGAGCTTCCAGCAGACCAATCTGATCGATCCGGTCAAGTGGGTCGGGCTGGAGAACTTCCGGTACGTGCTGACCGACCCCGGCGTCGGTCAGGCCGCGCTGAACACGGTCTGGTTCACCTTGCTGGCTTTGCTGTTCGGCTTCCCGGTGCCTGTGCTGCTGGCGATGTTCCTGTCCGAGTTGCGTGGCAGGTCCTGGCTGTACCCGACACTGGCGTACCTGCCGGTGATCACGCCGCCGGTGGTCGCCATCCTGCTCTGGCGGTTCTTCTACGACCCGTCGCCCAGCGGGATGTTCAACAGCATCCTCGGCTCGGTCGGGCTCGGACCGTTCCTGTGGCTGGACAGTCCGCACTCGGCGATGCCGTCGATCGTGCTGGAAGCCACGTGGGCAGGTGCCGGCAACGCAGTGATCATCTACCTAGCCGCATTGACCTCTGTACGCGCGGACTTGTACGAGGCGGCCGAGCTCGACGGTGCAGGCGTCGTACGGCGGGTGTGGCACGTGATGTTGCCGCATCTGCGTGGCGTCCTGCTGTTGATGCTGCTCTTGCAGGTGATCGGCACGATGCAACTGTTCACCGAGCCGCTGCTGTTCACCGGCGGCGGACCGCAGGGGTCGACCATGACGATTCTGTTGCTGATCTACAACTACGCCTTCGTCAACGGCGACTACGGCGCCGCTACTGCGTTGAGCGTGCTGCTGGCGCTGGTACTCGCCGTGGTGTCGGCTGTCTTCCAGTTGGCGACGCGTGGCTGGAGTACCGAGTGAGCGGCGACCGGGGTGCGCTGTCGGATACGGACCGCAGGCTTACCCGGGTTCGAGTGCCGTTCGTCATCGGACAGGTCGTCGTACTGATCGGACTGGTCGTGGCTGGGCTCGGTCCGTTGCTTTGGTTGCTCAAGGCAGCGATTTCGCCGACGCAGGACAGCATCCGCTCACCACTCGCGTGGTTCCCGTCCGGTCAGGTGCAGTGGCAGAACCTCGCTACGGCGTGGCAACAGGGCCATATCGGCTACTACCTCGGCAACACCGCGATCATCGCGGCGGGTACTGCGCTCGCGTCGCTGATCGTCTGTACGACGGCCGGCTACGTGCTGAGCGTGCTCCGGCCGAGATGGGGCGCGGTGATGTCCGCAGGGATCCTGGCCACGTTGTTCGTACCGCACATCGTTTCGCTCGTCCCGCTGTACCTGACTGTGCTCAAAGTGCCAGTAGTACACGCGAACCTGACCAACACGTTCTGGGCGGTCTGGTTGCCACCCGCGGCCAATGCGTTCAACGTGCTGGTCGTGAAGCGGTTCTTCGACGGCATCCCGCGCGAGTACTTCGAAGCGGCCCGGATCGACGGAGCCGGTTCGATCCGCGTGTTCACCTCGCTCGTGCTCCCGCTGTCGCGGCCGATCCTCGGTGTGGTCGTACTGCTGAGCATCATCTCGTCCTGGAAGGACTACCTGTGGCCCCTGCTGGTGCTGACGAATCCGGATCTGCAGCCGGTCTCGGTCGCGTTGCCCAAGATCGCCAAGGTGACGGAGCTCAACATCCAGTTGGCGGGCCTGTTCCTGGCCCTGCTGATCCCGGTGCTGCTCTTCCTGGTCTTTCAGCGAGCATTTCTGCGTGGCGTGGGCCTGTCTGGGGGCATCAAGGCGTGAAGCGTGTTCTGGTCACCGGTGCGGACGGATCGATCGGCCGGGCCGCAGTCGTCGGCCTGCAGTCAGCTGGGTACGACGTGACTGGCCTGTCACTGCGCTACGACCACACCAGTACGGCGGACCGCCCGCTGGTAGGCGATGCGCGGTCAGCCGAGGATGTGGCCGCAGCACTCGACGGTGTGGACGCAGTACTGCATCTGGCTGCCATTCCGCACCCCAGCCTTGGTACGCCGGAGGAGGTGTTCGAGAACAACGTTGCCGCGACGTTCAACGTGCTGGCGCAGGCTGGTCAGCAAGGGGTCGGCCGGGCCGTGATCGCGAGCAGTATCAACGCATTCGGCGTACCGATGAACGTGAACGACGTCGAGCCGGCGTACTACCCGCTCGACGAGGAGGTGGAAGCCGACATCGCCGATGCGTACTCGTTGTCCAAAAGTGTGGACGAGCAGAGTGCACGGATGGCGTGGCGGCGTTGGGGGACGAACGTGATCGCACTGCGTTTCCCGCTGGTGAAGACTCGCGAGGAGCTGTTCAAGTTCGCTGCCCGAGCGGAAAACGACCCGTCGGTGATGGCTCGGGAAGGTTGGGCCTACCTCGACCTGCGGGACGGTGTGCGGGCGATCATCGCGGCACTCGAGTCAAATGCTGCTGGAGCACACGTGGTCGGGCTGGCGGCTGATGACGTGCTGATCGACCGGCAGACGGACGAACTGCTGCGCGAGTACGCGCCGACGGTGCCGCTGCGGCGAGCTGTGCAGGGACGCGGGTCGCTGGTCGACACCAGTCGGGCGCGGGAGCTGCTGGGCTTCAAGCCGAAGTACTCGATCCACGACGAGGATCAGGTGGTCTCCGCGGTGATGACCTGAGGGGCGACGTACCGGATGCCGGGCTGCGGGTCGGGCTCGAGGAGGTGGGCTGCCACCTGACGGCCGATCTCCTCGAGCCCGACGTCGATCGTGGTGAGGTGGCGGGTGACGCGCTGGTCGTGCATCAACGTCTCCCAGTTGTCGACGCCGATCAGCGCGACGTCGTCGGGCACGGACCGGCCGCTGGCTTGGACAGCGCGCTCGGCACCGCGCGCGATGGCATCGCTGCCGCAGAAGAGCGCGTCGATGTCAGGCGCTTCGGCCAGCACTTCGGCGGCGGCTTCGGCTCCGAAGCCTTCGCGCCAGCGGCCGAACCGCACCGGGGTGGCCCATTCGAGCCCCGCCTCCGCGAGGACCTCCTGTGCGCCGGCTGCTCGACGCTGGGCCGCGTTGTCGTGCGGCTCGGCCGTGAGGTGGGCGATTCTGCGCCGGCCCTTCGACAGCAGGTGGCGTACGGCGAGCCGGCCGATCTCGTCATCGTCTGCGGTGATTGTGACGTCGCTGGGGTCCTCGGTGAAGGTGAACGCGTAGATCACCGGCACCTCGAACCGGCTGGTCAGCGACGGGCTCGGGAACGACGTACCGGCGCCGATCACGATCACGCCGTCGATCCGGCGGGCCCGCAGCTGCAGGATGCTCTCGGTGATGTCGCGGTCGCCCAGCCGGGCGTCGTACAGCAGGATGGCCTGTTCCTTGGCGCCGAGCTCGGTGGCGACGGTGGCCAGCACCACGCGGGTGAACGGGTTCGACGCGCGGTGGGTGAGTACGCCGATGGTCTGGCTGCGGCCGCGGGCGAACGAGCGGGCCAGTGCGTTGTGCCGGAAGCCGAGCCGGTCCGCGGTCACCCGGACGTGCTGGCGGGTGGCCTCGGAGATCCGGTCGGTGCCGTTCAGCGCCTTGGAGGCGGTCGACAGCGACACCCCGGCCGCAGCGGCCACATCGGACAGGGTGATCACTGATTCGGCCATCTCTACATCGTAGTCAGCTTTGAGCCGTTGACAGCGCGGACGTGGCGTATGAAGGTGTGATTTGCGAAACCGCTTTCGCTTCCCCTGGGAGGAGCACTCTCCATGACCCGTCGCCGTTCTGGCGCAGTCAGTCTTCTCACGGCCGGCTTACTGCTGGCCGCCGTACTCCAGTCACCGGCCGGTGCAGCGACCACTGCTGCGCCGACTCTGACCATCACACCGACCACGGTCGGCAATACCTTCACCGTCGGACAGCAGGTCAAGCTGGGCTTCAGCACCGACGCCACCACCGTCAACTGGACAGTCCGCGATGCAGGTGGGACCGAGGTGGCCAAGGGCTCCGCATCGGCCGCCTCACTCAACGGACAGCTCGCGCTGTCGATCAGTACGCCGGGCTGGTACCAGACTGATCTCACCGCGGTCGGGTCCGACGGTACGACGACGCTCGGTGGCACCGACTTCGCCGTACTGACTCCGCATGACTTCTCCACCTCGACAGACACCCGGATCGGTGTCGCGGGCGCACTGGGGTTCAGCAGCGCGAGCAACCCCGGTCTGGAATCCGTACCGCTGATGGCCAACGGTGGCATCTCCACCGACCGCGACGAGGCGTTCTGGTCGGCGGCCGAGACCACCAAGGGCGTCATCCAGTTCCCGCAGAAGGTCAAGGACTACAAGGCCGCGCTGGACGCGAACCACGTCGACTTCCTGAACATCCTCGACTACGGCAACACGCTGTACTACCCGGACGAGGCGCCGTCGACCGACGAGCAGCGGGAGGCGTTCACCCGGTACGCCGTTGCCGCGGTGGATCAGTTCGGCACCGAGCACACGACGTACGAGCTGTGGAACGAGTGGAACCTGCGCGACCCGAACGGTGCTGCGAAGGCCAGTCCGGAGAACTACGTCGCTCTGCTCAAGATGGTGAGTGCGGCGGTCCGGGCGAAGCACCCGGACGTGAAGCTGACCGGTCCGTCGCTGGCGGTCATCAACGACTGGCAGGGCTGGTTCACCAAGTTCGCCGACCTTGGTGGGTTGGACTACGTGGACGCGGTGACCATTCACCCGTACGTGCAGCCGCTGGACCCAGAGGCCTCGGTCACGTACATGAACACCATCCGCAGCATCATGACTGCGCATGGCTCGAACAAGCCGATCTACATCACCGAGCAGGGCTGGGCCACCGGTACCAACCCGAGTGCGGTGTCCGAGCCGGCTCAGGCCCGTGACCTCGTACGCGGCCAGTTGCTGTCGTACGGCGCCGGCGTGGCTCGCTACAGCTCCTACAACTTCATGGACTCGGGTACGGACCCGTCGAACGTCGAGCACCGGTTCGGCCTGGTGCGCAACCGGCTCGACTCGCGTGGTGCGCTCGTACCCAAGCCGTCGTACGTCGCCACCGCGGTCCTGGCCCGTCAGATCGACGAGCTCCCGCTGATCGGCGAGACCCGCTTCGGCACCAACGGGTACGACGTCTCATTCGACGCCGGCGGTGGACAGAGCGTCCACGCGGTCTGGTCCGCCACGCCAGGAGTGGTCGCGGCGACGGCACCCGCCGGCTCGACTGTCCAGGTGACCAACCTGTACGGGGTTGAGACGACACTGACGGCGGATGCGGGCGGCCATGTCTGGGTGTCCGCTGGACCGGACCCGGTCTACCTGCGTGGAGCAATCACCGGTGCGATGTTGCCGTCCAGTCGGTTCGCACTGGCGGTCGCACCTGAGATCGCGGGCGACCCGGCCACCGGGACGCTGAGCTTTACCAACCCTGACCAGGTCACGCACTCCTTCACTGTGACCGCAGGTGGTGCCGACACCACCGGAACGGTCGCGGCCGGTGCCACGGCCACCGCTCCGGTCACGTATCCGGCACAGGACTCCACCGGATCGCGCACGTACTCCGCAAAGGTCAGCGTGGATGGCCAGGCAGTCGCACTGGTGTCGGCGACCGGCACGGCGACTCCACCGCTGTCCGTGACCGCTTCGCACGTACTCAACGGCAGTGGAAAGGACCTGCTCCGATTCCGCGTTACCAACGCCTCGTCGCACCCACTGAAGCTCGCCGGGCTCGACTGGGCATCCGGTACCAAGTCCGGGACCCTCTTCGCGGGCTGCACGATCGCGGCGCACTCCACCCGGGAGGCCGACGTACCGCTGACGCTCACCGCAGCGTCCACGTGGTCGGCGACCCTGCGTCGTACCGGAGCGACTGACATCAAGGCGTCCGGCACTCTGACCCCGGTCAGCGCGCCGACCATCGCGAAGCGGCACACCGTCAAGCTGGACGGCGTCATCGACCCAGTGGTCGCCCGACAGCCCGCGATCGCGCTGGAAGGGACCGGTACGCCGCCGGTGACTGGCTGGGGTGGACCGAGCGATCTGTCCGGTTCGCTGTGGATCACACACGACGACAACAACCTGTATCTGTCCGCCAAGCTCACCGATGACGTGTTCTCGCAGCCGAACCGGGACGGCAACATCTGGGGCGGTGACGGTCTGCAGCTCGGAATGACCGCAGGTGCTCCGGGTGAAACGACCCAGACCCAGGAGATCGGTGCAGCGCTGACAGACGCCGGTCCGGTGGACACCTGGCGGTGGACGCCGACTACTCAGGCTGGTACGCCGCCTGGCGTGCAGGCCAAGGTGGTCCGGGACGAGGCCGCGCACACCACGACGTACGAGATCGCGATCCCGTGGACCACGGTCGGGTTCGCGGCGAAGGACCGGCTGCTGTCGACGACCGTGGTGATCAACGAGAACGACGGCACCGGGCGGCGTGGCTGGCTGACCTGGGGCAAGGGCGTCGCGGAGACGAAGAACCCGGCCATGTTCAACGCCGTACGGCTGGACCCGGCAGCGGCTAAGTAGCCGCGCACTGACTCGGCGTAGGTGCCCTGGAACGCTGCCCGAGGGGCACCTACGCCGAACCCGCCCGGCACGCCTAGGATCAGGGCTAGGACCACGGGGTATCGGGGAGGAGTGCGAGTTGAGTCACACCGTGCTGGCCGAGCTGGTGGCCAACGTGCTGAAGGTCACCGCGAAGGCCGGGGACACGGTGCGGCCGGACGACACCCTGGTCATCCTGGAGTCGATGAAGATGGAGATCCCGGTGCTCGCCGAAGTGGCCGGCACCATCACCGAACTGAGGGTCGTCGAGGGCGAAGTGGTCCGCGACGGCGACCCGATAGCCGTGATCGAAGAGAAGTGATTCAACCGAAATGGCCGCCCGCGCGTCTTGTTTAGTGAGAGGCCTGTCCGGGAACTTCCGGTCGGGGCGCCGCGTTGAGCCGTCGTACGAACAAACCAGGGTCCAGCCCGGGTTTTCCCGACGTGCGCAGAGGACGGTGACCGCGGCACCATGGCCTTCACGCTTATTGCCGAGAAGACCCAGGGAGGCGTCGCGGTGAAGCCGCTCCACACCTCGACGGTGTCTGCGCCCGTGCCGGAGACGCTGCCGTCGTGGGACGAGATCGTCCGCACCCACTCCGCCCGGGTCTACCGGCTCGCGTACCGGCTGACCGGTAACAAGCACGACGCCGAGGACCTGACCCAGGAAGTGTTCGTCCGGGTCTTCCGCTCGCTGTCGTCGTACACGCCCGGCACCTTCGAGGGCTGGCTGTACCGGATCACCACGAACCTGTTCCTCGACGGCGCCCGCCGCAAGCAGCGGATCCGCTTCGACGGCCTGCCCGAGGACGCCCACGACCGGCTGCCGGCCAAGGGCGAGGGCCCGGCCGAGAAGCTGGACTCCGACCTGTTCGACCACGACGTGCAGGACGCGCTCGACGCGCTGCCCGAGGACTTCCGCGCCGCCGTCGTGCTGTGCGACATCGAGGGCATGACGTACGACGAGATCGCCGACGTCCTGGACGTGAAGCTCGGCACCGTCCGCAGCCGCATCCACCGTGGCCGGTCGATGCTGCGCAAGCACCTGGAGCACCGGGCCCCGCGGTCCGGCCAGACCCGGGTCGGCGGCCCACCGGCCGACGGCCTGCTGGGTGGAGGTGAGCTCTGATGACGCTTCAGCACCCGCTGGACAAGCTGAGCGCGGTGGTCGACGGTGAGCTCGACCACGACTCCCGGGACAAAGTGCTGGGTCACCTGGTCAGCTGCGACACCTGTCGTACCGAGGTGGACGGGCAGCGCCGGCTGAAGGCGCGGATGGCGTCACTTGAGTCGCCGGACACACCCACTGATCTCATGCAGCGCCTGATGGGCGTCTCGTCGTTCTCGACCGAGCCACGGGAAGAGGTCCGCCCGGTGCTCACGCCGGCGGTCAGCCTGTTCCCGCAGCGGTCCGCGTTCCCGGCCGGGCGTACAGGTGGCACTCGGCCGGGAGCAGCCCGCGGCACTCGCTCCCGCCGACGCACCGGCGTCCTGGGTGCGGCCGGCTCGGCTGCCGCAGTGGCGTCCCTGCTCGGTACGGCGTTCGTCGTCGGCGACCCATCGCGCTCGGAGCAGCCGCCGACGCTGCAGCCGTCGGTCGCGAGCTTCACGTCCGACCACGCAAGCACGAGCGGCGGAGCGCCGTTCGCCGACCCGGTCGCGGTGCTGAACTCCTACAACGGCGCCGGGTACGCCGGACTGAGCCCGACGCTGCGGCCGGTGGCCCTGACAGGACGCTGACCCGTGAGCCTGTCCCGGCTCGCCGTACTGGTCAGCACTGCACTGATCGGCTTCGGCCTGCCCGCGTCCGCGGTCGCCGTACCGGCCGTCTCGAAGGTCGATTCGCCGACCGCGGTCAACTGGCTGCAGCGGGCCGCTGCCGCGCCGAACCGGGTCTCGTACCGCGGTACCCAGATCATCACCGCGTGGGGGCCGCAGGGCGCGAGCTCGGCGATGTTCGAGATCGTGCACGCTGCGTCGCAGGGTTCCGAGATCAGCGTGCTCGGTTCGTCGTCCGCTCCGGGCGCCAAGGCGTTCGTCCAGCGGGCCACGACCACGAGCGCAGCCATCGACGGCGGACCGTTGGCTTTGCTGCAGGCGACGTACCAGCTGGTCGACAAGTGCTGCACTGACCTGATCGGGCGGACCGCGGTTCTGGTCGAGGCGCTGCGTGACGACAAGACGCTGGCGGCCCGGTTCTGGATCGACAAGGCGACCGGACTGCTGCTGCAGCGTCAGTTGTTCAGCACGGACGGCAAGACGATGGTCCGGGCCACGATGTTCACCGAGCTGGAGATCGAGGGGTCCGAGTTCCTCGGCCATCTGCCGCCGATGTTGCCCAGTGGGGTCGAGGCGGTCGGCATGGGCAAGGTCGACAACCTGCGCTCGCAGGGCTGGGTGTGCGCACCGGACCTGCCTGCATCTCTCAAGCTGTACGACGTACACCAGGACACCAGCAACGGGTCGCTGCAGTTCTCGTACTCCGACGGGCTGTTCAACGTCTCGCTGTTCGAGCAGCGTGGGGTGATGGACCCGGCCGCGGTGGCGGGCTTCAGTACGACGGACAGTCCGGGGGTGTACCAGCGGTACGGAATGCCGTCGTACGTCGTCTGGTCGTCCGGTGGGATCGTCTACACGCTGATCGGGGACCTGCCGCCGGACCAGCTCGGGGACGTGGTCCGGGCGTTCCCTCATGACGTGCCCGCAGGGCTGAGCGCGATCCAGAGATTGGGCACCGGGTTGGCCAAAATCGCGACCTGGCTCACTCCGATGGGTGCACTGTCGCCGAAGCTGGGATAATCGATCTGGAAGGCCCTCCGGTTACCCCCGGTCAGGACCTCCGACCGACGACCACGACGACGACGTGAGGCGGGGACCGTGACGAGCGACGACGCCGAGCCGACAGTTCCGAATCCGGCCACCGCGGATCCGAACGCACCCCTGCCCACGACCAACGAGCCGCCGGCCGGCCAGCCCACGTCCTCCGCCACGCCCTCGCAGACTCCGCTTACCGGGTTGACTCCGCCGGCGCTTGGGGCCGGGGCGATGCCGCTGCGGCAGCCCGGTTCGGATGCGGCGTACCGGCAGACGAACGGCGGCCGGTCCACCTCGCAGCGCAGTTTCGGGCAGCCCGAGCCGCAGGACCCCAGGTTCCGGCCGGTGTACCCGGGGCAGGCCTGGCCCACCGAGCAGCCGCAGTACCGCCCGACCTACATCCCACCGCCACCGGCGGACTGGCACCAGCAGCAGGCCCGCTCGTATTCGACCGAGCCGCCGAAGGTGAACCGGATCGTCGCCATCGCCGCACTGGTCGCCCTCATCATCGGTGTCCTCGCCGGAGCCGGAGCTGCCACGGCCGTCGTCGCGCTAGGCGGCGGCGGCAACGGCCCGATCGCCGATCAGCCCAACCCGCCGGTCGGCACCGGCGCCGACCCGAAGATCCGCACCGGCTCGGTCTCCGCCGTCGCCGCGACCCTGCTGCCGAGCGTCGTCCAGCTGAAGGTCGACGGCTCGGACAACTCCGAAGCCACCGGGTCCGGCTTCGTGATCGACAACGCCGGACACATTCTGACCAACAACCACGTCGTCGCGGCCGCGGCCAGCGGCGGCTCGATCCAGGTCGTGACCAACGGCAACAAGACCGCGACCGCACGGCTCGTCGGCCGATCCCCGGCGTACGACCTGGCCGTCGTGCAGGTGGTCGGGATCGACGCGCCATCGGTGCAGTTCGGCCGTTCGGACGCGGCGGTGGTCGGGCAGGACGTGGTCGCGATCGGCTCGCCGCTCGGCCTGGCCGGCACGGTGACCTCCGGCATCATCTCGGCGAAGAACCGGCCCGTGACGACGGGCGACGACACCGGCCAGGCGTCGTCGTACATCAGCGCGCTGCAGACCGACGCGGCGATCAACCCGGGCAACTCCGGCGGACCGCTGGTCGACATGAACGCTCGGGTGATCGGGGTCAACTCCGCGATCGCGACCGTTCCCGGCGCGGGTGAGGGGCAGAGCGGGAGCATCGGGCTCGGGTTCGCGATCCCGATCGACCAGGCCCGGCGTACCGCGCAGCAGCTGATCGCGAACGGCAAGGCGTCGTACCCGGTGATCGGGGCGAGCGTGGACATGCAGTTCGAGGGTGGTGGCCGGGTCAGTGCGGTGACCGTCAAATCGCCGGCCGCGCGGGCCGGGCTGCGGGTCGGTGACGTGATCACGGCGATCAACAACGAGCCGGTGGACAGCGCGGAGGTGCTGATCGTCGCGATCCGGACTCACCAGCCTGGGGAGGCCGTGCGGATCGCGTACGAACGCGGCGGGCGATCTCGCACAGTCACCCTGACGCTCGCCCAGCAGATCGGCTGACCGTCTTGCCCGCAGTCGAGATACCCTTGGCGGCGTCCGCGTACAGGAGTGAGGTGGGGACATGTTCGGCATCGGACCACTCGAACTGGTCGTGATCGCGATCGTCGCCGTACTCGTCTTCGGACCGGACCGGCTGCCGGAATTCGCCCGTACGGCGGGACGCCTGTTGCGGCAGGTCCGCTCGATGGTCAACAACGCTCAGAACGACCTGCGCAACGAGCTCGGCCCGGAGTTCGCGGACCTCGAGCTCCAGGACCTGAACCCGAAGAACTTCGTCCGCAAGCACCTGCTCGACCCGATGGACGAAGACGAGAAGCCGGTCACCGAATTCACCGACTCCACCCCCCAACGCCTCCCGGCCGGCCAACGCCCCCCATACGACCCCGAATCCACCTGACCCACTGCGCCCGGTCTGGTCAATCGGTGATGAGTAGGTCGTAGGTGACTTCGTCGTCTACGTGGGTGGAGATTTTGAAGGCGGCGCGTTCGGTGCCGACGTGGCGGAAGCCGGCTTTTTCGGCGGTACGGCGGGCTGGTGCGTTGGTGGACGCAGTACGGATGAAGAGGCGCCGTCCGCCGAATCCGCCGGCCGACTCGGGAGCGAAGTACCACTCGGCGACGCGCTTGATCGCCTCGCTCATCACTCCGCGGCCCTGCGCGTCGGGGTGCATCCAGTAGCCAATCTCGGCGTCGCGGACCTCGCCGCGGAAATGGATGCTGAACAGGGTGAGGTTGCCCAGCCCTTCGTCGGTCTCGGCGTCCGCCACGCACCAGTTGAATCGTCGGCCGGCGGCCGCCTGCTCGGCCATGTCCTTCAGCCAGAAGCGGGCGTCCTCCGCGGAGAACGGTTGCGGGATGAACGGCAGGAAGTGCGCGGTCGCCTGGTTGGTACGCGCGGTGGTGATCCGCGGGATCTCGTCCTCGCGCCAGGTCCGCAACCGCAGCCGTGACGTCTCGAGCACGGGGTGCTCGAACCACGGCTGCCGCGGCTCGCGTGGATCGTCCGGCCGGATCCAACCGTTCCATGCGTCGACCCGTCGGCCGTTCTCCTCCGCCATGCGCGGGATCGTCTCACTAAAACGGAATCCGGTCGCCCACGCGACCCGGCGCGACGGCCAGTTGCCGACGCGCGCCCACCAGCGGATGACGTGGAAACCGCAGGTCGTGAAGCCGAACTCCAGGATCAACCGCACCGCTCGGCTCATCACTCCGGCGCCCCGGGCCCACGCCGACAGGCCGTAGTGCACGCGGGCGTTGCCGTCCACATCAGGCTCCAGGGCGACGCTTCCGGCGTACCGGCCTTGGTACTCGACCACGAACATCAGCCGCTCGCGTCGCTTCCACGCGTCGGTGATGCCGAAAGTCATCCACCGCCGGGCGTCCTCGTCGTTCCAACGGGAACCTTCGCGGTTGCGCTCGGCTTGGGCTTCGATGTCGTCGGGCCGGGGCGCGCGAAGCGTCACCACCCCGTCGGTCAGGACCGGATGCTCAGCAGGAATCGGCACCCGGCCAAGTCAACACCAGTCCCCGGCCACCTTCGGCCGGATTTGCAGCTCGGGTTATCGCCCGGCGGGGGAGAGACCGAGCTGGCGTCCGAGCAGGCCGCGCGGCTTGCCGCCCAGCGTGGACGCGATCTTGTCGAGGACCTGTGCTGCCGGGGTCTCGGGGTCGGCAGCGACGAGCGGCTGGCCGAGGTCGCCGCCGGAGCGGAGGCGCTCGTCCAGCGGGATCTCGCCGAGGAGCGGGATCGGGTAGCCCAGGCGGGCGGACAGGGTCTCGGCGACGCGAGTACCGCCGCCGGAGCCGAAGATCTCGATCCGGTGCTCGGGACCGCAGTGCGGGCAGGGCAGGAACGACATGTTCTCGACCACGCCGGCGACCCGCTGGTGCACCATCTGCGCCATCGTCCCGGCGCGCTCGGCGACCTCCGCGGCGGCTTCCTGCGGGGTCGTGACGACGATCACCTCGGCGCTGGTGAGCCGCTGGCCGACGGAGATCGCGATGTCGCCGGTGCCGGGCGGGAGGTCGAGGAGCAGTACGTCGAGGTCGCCCCAGTACACGTCCGCCAGCATCTGCACGAGCGCCCGGTCCAGGATCGGACCGCGCCATGCGACCACCTGGTCGCGCTTCGGCTTCAGCATGCCGATCGAGATCACCTTCACGCCGTGTGCGGGCACCGGCATGATCATGTCGTCCACGGCGGTCGGCCGCTCGTCCGCGACACCCATCATCGCCGGCACCGAGTGCCCGTAGATGTCCGCGTCCAGTACGCCGACCGACAGTCCCTGCTGGGCCATCGCGACCGCGAGATTCACCGTCACCGAGGACTTGCCCACGCCGCCCTTGCCGGACGCGATCGCGAACACCTTGGTCAGCGAGTCCGGCCGCGAGAACGGGATCTCCTTCTCGGCCACGCCCCCGCGCAACTGCGTCTGTAGCGCCGCTCGCTGCTCGGCCGACATCACACCGAGGTCGATCTCGACCCCCGTGACACCGTCCAGCTTGGTCACCGCGGCGGTCACGTCGCGCCGCAGCGTGTCCTTCATCGGACAGCCGGCGACGGTCAGCAGCACCCGGACGGCGACCACGCCGTCCTCACGGACGACGACGGACTCGACCATCCCCAGGTCGGTGATCGGCTTCTTGATCTCCGGATCCAGCACTCCGTCGAGCGCCGCGGTCACTTGATCAGCAGTAGGAGCCATGCCCCAAGGCTACGTGCTCCCCCGAACCCACCCGACCACCGTCCATGTGACCTACCTCCACCAAGGCAACCCTTACTTCACGCTGTGAGATGAACCAGCGCCACGTCCTTGCCGGCGTGGTGCGGCAGCGCCGGCATCCACTCGTTGTCCGGGGCCTTCCGGCTCAGTGCGCTCTGCACCTGCTGCTGCCCCTCGGAGTCGACGAGGAGCGCGTAGATCTTGTAGTCCTTGTTGATGTCACCGACGCGCGCCTTCGGATCCGCGGAACCGAACGTGAGCTTTGTCAGACTCCACTGACCCTTGCCGTCGATGGAGACCGAGCCGGTGGTGGCGAAGTAGTACTTCAACTCATCCGGAGCCTGGATCAGCACGACCAAGCTCCATTCGTCGTCGAGGTCGGCCTGGCCGCGAATATCCACTAACCGGCCAACGTTCGCATGCGGCCTGGGCGAGGTGATCTTCACTTTGTACCCGTGCGTGATCGACGTAGCCCAGTTCCGCATGTCCTGCGGTGTCGAGAACAGGTACGCCGAGATCGACACCACAGCCGCGATCATCGCCGCGATTGCCGTGAGCCAGCGCAGCCCACGACCACCCTCGCTTGGTTCTGACATCTGATTCCCCCACGCGAGATCCCCCCTCGCGGGCACCAGGCTGTCGATCGGCGGGGCCGTTCGTCAATGGCTTGGCGACAATCAGTTAGATAACCTCTCGTCGCTGTGACGAGGACATTCGTGAACCAGCTACAGGCCGGGGGCGCCGTAGATGGGGAACCAGCGGGAGAGGTCTGGTTCGAAGTTTAGGTCTGTGCCGACGATGGACTTGATTTGCAGTTCGGTGGCGTTGTCGCGGCGGTCGGGGCCGGCGGGGACGAAGGGGTACCAGGAGCCGCGTTTGTACAGGTACACCAGGCCCAGCGACCGCGCCCCGTTCGTGAAGGCGACCAGTGTGCACAGCAGGGCTGAGCCGAAGCCGGCGTCGACCAGGGAGCTGTTCACGCCGTGCAGGTCGGTGACCAGGCCCTCGACGTCGTCGGGTGTCGTCTCGCGGACCACCCAGGTGAAGCCGTAGGAGTCCGTCGTACTGGTGAACTTGCCGTTGTCGAGCGCGAGCAGCTTGTCGACCTCCTCACGGAGCGTCGAGAACCCACCGCCTTCGGCCGCCTTGAAGCAGACCGAGCCGCTGCCGGTCGGACGGTAGCCGGCCGCGGTCTCCAAGGTGATCGCGGCCGACGGAAGGGAGAACAGCTGATCGAGGTTCGGCGGGACGGCTTTGCTCCGGCCGAGGATGATGTCGAGAAGACCCATAGCCCTAAGCTTGCTCGCCCAGCTCGCGGGAGAGCACACCGAGGCGGTCGAGTCGCTTCTCCAGCGACGGGTGGGTCGACAGCAGCGACGACAGGCTCTTGCCCTGGCCGGAGATCGCCGGCGCGAAGAAGAACGCGTTGAACGCCTCCGCCTGGCGCAGGTCGCGCGACGGTATCCGCGCTATGTCCCCGCTGATCTTGGTCAACGCGGACGCCAGTGCCGACGGTCTCCCGGTCAGCATCGCGCCGGCCCGGTCGGCCGCCAGCTCGCGGTACCGCGACAGCGCGCGGGTGAGCAGGAACGAGATCGCGTAGACGGCGATCGAGACCGCGATGATCGTGAGTACGACGATTGCCGTGTTCTGATCGCGGTTGCGGCCGAGTCCGCCGTACAGGCCGAAGCGGGTGATCAGGCCCGCGAGCACGCCGAGGAACGACGCGATCGTCATTACGGCGACGTCGCGGTGGGCGACGTGCGAGAGCTCGTGCGACAGCACGCCCTCGAGCTCGTCCTGGTCCAGGCGGCGCATGATGCCGGTGGTCACGCAGACCACCGCGTTCTTCGGGTTGCGGCCGGTCGCGAACGCGTTCGGCAGGTCGACGTCGGCGATCGCGACGCGCGGCTTCGGCATGTCGGCCAGCGCACACAGCCGGTCGATCGTGCCGTGCAGCTCGGGAGCCTGCTCCGGCGTGACGATCTTCCCGTGCATCGCGTACAGCGCGATCCGGTCGGAGAACCAGTACTGCACGAACAGCGCACCGCCGGCGATCACGACCGCCAGCACGGCGCTCCTCGTCAGCGCGATCAGCAGCGCGACGAAACCGACGTACAGCAGACCGAGCAGGAAACTGGTGATCAGCATCCGGCTGGACAGCCCGCGGTCAGGCGCGAATCGAGTCTTCATCCCACGTCCTTCCTCACCTGATAGTGAGAGTAGCTCGGGGTCAAACCCGGCCGTCCTCGCGCCGGTTCGCGTCCAGATCGGCGAGCAGCGACCGCAGCTCGGAGCGCAGGTAGTCCCGGGTGGCGACCTCGCCGACCGCCATTCGCAGCGACGCCATCTCGCGGGCCAGGAACTCCATGTCCGCCCTGGTCCGGGCGTCGACGTCGCGATCGCGCTCGTACTGCACCCGGTCGCGGGCCTCCTGCCGGTTCTGGGCCAGCAGGATCAGCGGAGCGGCGTACGACGCCTGCAGGCTGAGCGCCAGCGTCAGGAAGATGAACGGGTACTGGTCGAACCGCACGCTCTCCGGCGCGAAGATGTTCCACGCGACCCAGAACAGGATGGTCGCGGTCATGTAGACCAGGAACTGCCCGGTGCCGAGGAAGCGCGCTATCCGCTCGGACAGCCGGCCGAACGCGTCGGCGTCGTACGTCGGCCGCGGTACGAAGGTTCGGCGCCAGTCACGCGGTACGTCGAGTCGCGTCGTCGCACCGCGGAACAGCCGGCGTTCGTCCGAGGACCGGCGGTCGTCACGAGGCATCGTGACCTCCCTCCTGATCGATGTGCTCGGCATGGTCGTGTTCACGCCAGTCGTCCGGCAGCAAATGATCCAGTACGTCGTCGACGGTCACCGCGCCGAGCAAACGGCCCTCATCGTCGAGCACGGGCGCCGCGACCAGGTTGTACGTCGCCAGGTACTTGCTGACCGTCTGCAGGCTGTCGTCCGGCCGCAGCCCGTCCAGATCGGTGTCCAGTACTGCGGACACCAGCTCGGACGGTGGTTCGCGCAGCAGCCGCTGGATGTGGCCGATCCCGATGAACCGTCCGGTCGGCGTCTCCAGGGGTGGCCTGCAGACGTAGATCATCGCGGCCAGGGCCGGACTGAGCTCAGCGTTGCGTACATGGGCGAGCGCGTCAGCCACAGTGGCGTCCACCGGCAGGATGACCGGCTCTGACGTCATCAGACCGCCGGCAGTGTGCTCCTCGTAGGTCAGCAGCCGCCGTACGTCCTCAGCCTCTTCCGGCTCCATCAACGTCAGCAGGCGTTCAGCGGTCTCGGTCGGCAGCTCCGCGATCAGGTCGGCCGCGTCGTCCGGGGACATCTCCTCCAGTACGTCGGCGGCCCGCTCGGTGTCCAGACCGGCGAGGATCTCGACCTGGATATCCTCAGGCAGCTCCTCGAGCACATCCGCCAGCCGCTCGTCGTCCAGCGCGGCGGCGATCTCGTTGCGCCGCTTGGCCGACAGGTCATGCAGTACGCCGGCCAGGTCCGCAGCACGCATCGACTCGAACGCGGCCAGGATGTGCGTCGCGCCCTGACCCTCCTCGACGTCGGTGAACCCACCTACGTCGGCCCAGTCGAGCACATGCGTCTGTCCGCGCCGCCGGAACCGCTTGGAGCCCTCCCGGACCGCCACCTTGGTCAGCAGCCAGTCCCGGGTCCGCCACTGCTCCATCGCCAGGTCGTACACCACTGCCGTCGTACCTGTATCCGCGATGGTGACGGTCCGGTCGAGCAGCTCACCCAGAACGAGTACTTCGGTCGTGCGCTGCTCGAAACGCCGCATGTTGAGCAGACCGGTCGTGATGATGTGGCCGACGTCCACAGAGGTGACACGGGTCATCGGCAGGAAGATGCGGCGCCGGGTGAACACCTCGACCACCAGCCCGAGCACGCGGGGCGGCTGGTCGCCCTGGCGCATCATGGCCACCAGGTCGCGGAGCTTGCCGACCTGGTCCCCGTTCGGGTCGTAGACCGGCAGCCCCGCCAACCGGGCGACGTACACGCGCGACGGTGATCCGGACATGTCCGAAGGCTAACCCGCCGAACCGGAGTCTCAGCTGAGGACGCTTCGTAGACTTCTTACCTCGGGTGCCGTCGAGGTGGGGATGAACATGCTGGGATCGACCGGGCTCGGAGCGGAGGACGAGGCGGCGTACCTGGACCTGATCCGGCGAGGCGCCGCGTCGCTGGGGGATCTGGCCCTGCGACTCGGCTGGCCGGTAGGGGAGGTCCAGCGGGCGGTCGACGTACTGCAGGGCGAGGGGTTCGTGCACCGTACGCCGCCACCCGCCGAGCTGATCGTCCCGGTGCCGCCGGAGCTCGCGGTCGAGCAGCTCGTCCAGCGGCAGGAGGAGGAGTTCGAGCGGATCCGCAAGGCGGCGTACCGGCTGGCTGCTGAGGCGACCAAGCAGGGTGGTGCGCGGCGGACCGAGGAGCTGCTGGAGATCGTCACTGGCGAGACTGCGGTCGGCCTGGCGTTTGACCGGGTGCAGCGGACGGCCCGTGCGGAGATGCGTGAACTGGTTGCGCCGCCGTACGTCGCGTCCGCCGAGGTGAACAGCACGCAGCTGGCCAGGCAGGGCGCCGGTGTGGCGTACCGGGTGGTCTACGACAGCTCGGCGCTCAGTGACGAGGTTCTCGCGGCCAGCGCGGTCAGTCACGTCCGGGCGGGGGAGCAGGCCCGCATCGCGGACGTCCTGCCGACCAAACTCGCCGTAGCGGACCACGAGCTCGCGTTGCTCCCTTTGGATTGGGCAACACCGGCGCAGGACGCGGCACTGCTGGTCCATCCGTGCAGCCTGCTCGACGCACTGGTCGCACTGTTCGAAACCGTGTGGAATCGAGCCAGTCCGCTCTCCGTGACCGAATCAAACAGCCTCCAAGCAGAGGAGGCCATGTCCGCCGAGGACCGCCACCTGCTGTCACTACTAGTCGCCGGTCTGACCGACGACGCAGCCGGTGCGAGACTCGGGATCAGCAGGCGCACGGTGGCCCGCCGAGTGCAGCAATTGATGGAGCAGACCCACTCCCGCTCGCGGCTCCAGCTCGGCTGGCATGCCCGCGACCGTGGCTGGCTTTAACTCAGCTTCGGGCGGCGCCGAATGCGGCGGTGCAGCGTGATGGGCGCTTTGCCTCGTGTGGTCGCGCTGGTCCCGACCGGTGTCTCAGCCCGCGGAGTGGCGTCGTAGCGTCCGACTGCCTCGGTGATCTCACCAGTCGGCTCCAGAACGAGGATGTCGGCCTCTGTCTTCCATCGCTCGAGCTGCGTGTCCAGTCCGGCCGCGTTGAGCCGGTCAGTCCGCAGTACTAGGGCTGCTGCCGTCCACTCGTCGGTCCCCGGCTCCAGCCGCCGTACCGTCGCAGTCCAGCTCGCCAGCCGGCTGGTCGCAGGCTTCGCAGGTACGACGACCTGCGCCGAGCCGGCCGTGGCTAGTCCGGGCAGCGGCTGCTCCGCACTGTCGGCCGCGTCCGCCAGTACGACGTACTGCCCGTCAACGTTCGCGAACCACGCAGGGGCCGGTCGCCCGCCACCCCACGCCAGCCAAACGAGCCCCGCCTTCTTCATCACTCCGGCGATCTCCGTCACAGCGCCATCCACGTCCACCGCCCAAGAGTGTCACAGTGAGCGATGTCACCGGGCAGGTCGCGTGCGTTTCGCCGTACGCTGCCGGTGACCGGTGGGTAACCGAGTGGAGGACCGATGACGGAACAGGTTTTGCGCAGTCGGCGATCGTGTCTGGCCACCCCGGGGTCGAACCCGCGGTTCCTGGCCAAGGCGAAGGGGCTGGACGCGGACCAGGTGTTCCTGGACCTCGAGGACTCGGTCGCGCCGATCGCGAAGGCGGACGCCCGGAAGAACATCGTCGCCGCGCTGAACGAGGGCGGCTGGGGTACCAAGCTCCGCGTCGTCCGGGTGAACGACTGGACCACCGAGTGGACCTACGCGGACGTGATCGAGGTTGTCGCCGGGGCCGGTGCGAACCTCGACTGCATCATGCTGCCGAAGGTGCAGACCGCCGAGCAGGTGGTCGCGCTTGACCTGTTGCTGACCCAGCTGGAGAAGGTGCACGGGTACGAGCCGGGACGGATCGGGATCGAGGCGCAGATCGAGAACGCGCTCGGTCTGACCAACGTGAACGCGATCGCGCAGGCCTCGCCGCGGGTGGAGACGATCATCTTCGGGCCGGCCGACTTCATGGCGTCGATCAACATGAAGTCGCTGGTGGTCGGCGAGCAGCCGCCCGGGTACGACGTCGGCGACGCGTACCACTACATCCTGATGCAGATCCTGATGGCGGCTCGCGCGCACGGGAAGCAGGCGATCGACGGTCCGTACCTGCAGATCAAGGACGTCGAGGGCTTCCGTCGTGTCGCGGGCCGCTCGGCCGCGTTGGGCTTCGACGGCAAGTGGGTCCTGCACCCCGACCAGATCGCCGCCGCGAACGAGGTCTACTCCCCACGCCAGGACGACTACGACCACGCCGAGAACATCCTCGACGCCTACGACCACTACACGTCGGCGGCAGGCGGCGCCCGCGGCGCAGTCATGCTCGGCGACGAAATGATCGACGAAGCCTCCCGCAAAATGGCCCTAGTCATCTCCGCCAAAGGCCGCGCCGCCGGCCTGACCCGCACGGACATCTGGCAACCGCCCGCCGATTAACCCACCTGGGCCATGATCGCCAGCAGATGGCCGTCGGGGTCGGGGAAGAACGCCATCCATTCCTCGACCCCGTTGTCGTGCTTGTGGATGAGGTGCGGCGCCTGCTCGAATTCCACACCGCGGGCGCGGAGTTCGTCGTACGCCGTCTGGATGTCGTCGACCCGGAAGTAGAGGACCGACGGCTGGGCCGGCTCCTCGGTGGCGCTCAGGAACAGGCGGGTCCCGCCGCAGTCGAAGAACGCGAGATCGCCGAACGTGTAGAGATGCGGAAGACCCAGCACCGTCCCGTAGAAATCGACCGCCACCTGAATATCCCGCACCGGGCGGGCGATCTGCCCGATGACACCTAGCTCCATCACTTGAGCTCCTCGTCCTCGCAGGGCACTGTCCGCGGGCACGCCGCGCCAGGTGCGGAGCTCGGCCCGGCGATCCAGGCCGAGCTTCATCAGCGCGTTGGCGACATGGAACTTGACCGCGTCGACGCTGACTCCGCGCCGTCGCGCGATCTCCCGGTTCGACATCCCGTGACGTACTGCGTGTACGACCTGCCACTCGGCGGGGGTCAGTACGTCGGGATGCCGGGGTCGGCCTCGTGTGCCCACGGGGTCACGCTAGCCCCGGCGACTGCCGAATTACCCTCCCCTAGAAGCTCCAGACCTTGAGGATGCGGATGGGCTTTACCGGCGGGCCGTCCTGGTCGGGGTCGGCTATGCCGGCTTTGACCATGCGGTCGAAGGTGGACATGCCGGCGATGACATGGCCGAGGATGGTGTAGTCGGGCGGGATGTTGGCGAAGGAGTGGACGACGAAGAACTCCGAGCCGTTCGTGCCCGGACCCTGGTTGCCATAGGCAACTGTTCCGCGGGGGTAGGTCTCCGCGCCGGTCACCTCGTCGGGGAACTTGTACCCCGGTCCGCCCTCCTCCTGGCGGTAGATGTCGCCGCACTGCAGTACGCCGAGCCGCGCGGAGTTCGTCAGCCGGAAGCACTGGGTGGCGTCGTAGAACCGGCTCTGCACCAGATGCACGAAGTTGTGCACACCACACGGCGCGTTGGAACGGTCCATCCGGACCACGAACGGTCCGTAGTTCGTCACGAAGAACACATCGACCGTGCCCTTCGCGCGGGCCGTCGCGGACGGTATCCGGACCGGCTTGGCCGCCGGGTTATCCGGCGTCGGCGTGAACTCGCACTTGACGACCGGTTTGGGGTGCTGAGCAGGGGTGGCGGACGCCGTGGTCGTGGTCAGCGTCGCGGCGACGAGGGTGGCCGCGATCAGGGCAGGGAGAGATCGCTTCATCGACACACCGTAGTACGCCGATCGCACTCTGCAGAGCTTTCTGAAGCTTTTGCCGTGGGACTCGATCATCCGGCGCTTCCCGCCTAAGGTGTTGCGGTCCGCTGCGGAAGGTGTGTTGTTTGTGAACGGCGAGGTACTGGCCGGTCGGTACCGGTTGCTGACCCTGCTGGGCAGGGGCGGTGCGGGTGAGGTGTGGCAGGCCGAAGACACCGTTCTCGCCCGCCAAGTAGCGGTGAAGCTGCTGCGTAGTCTCGACGGCGACCCGATGGACGCGGTCCAGCGGTTCCAGGCGGAGGCACAGGCCGCGGCGCGGCTGACCCACCCGAATGTGGTCGCTACGTACGACGTGGGTGCGGCAGGCGACCACGTGTTCCTGGTGATGGAGCTGGTCCAAGGCCCCGACCTCCAGAAGCTGATGCGTACGGCGGGACTGCCAACCGCTGACCTGGTCGAAGAGATCGCCACCCAGGGTGCTCGCGCTCTGGATGCGGCGCACGAGGCCGGAATCGTCCACCGGGACGTCAAGCCGGGCAATCTGCTGCTGGCCCCGGACGGCACGCTCAAGATGACGGACTTCGGTATCGCGAAGCGTGCGGGCAACGAGACGACCGGACTGGGCGTCCTGCTCGGTACGGCGTCGTACGTGTCGCCGGAGCAGGTCCGTGGCGAGCCGGCGACTCCGGCCAGTGACTGGTACTCCTTCGGCTGCGTCCTGCACGAACTCCTGACGGGTACGCCGCCATTCACCGGGCCGACCGTGGACGTGGTGATGCGGCAGCACCTCGACGTACCACCGCCGCCGGTCACGCGCACCGACGTACCGCAGGAGCTGGCGAACCTCGTCACGCACCTGCTGGCCAAGGACCCGGCAGACCGTCCCACGTCGGCCGCTGACGTGACTGCACTGCTCACTCCCGCCAATCAGACGCAGGTATTGGCGTTCACGCCACCTGTCCTCGATGTCGGGAAGTGGGAGGACGACGAGGAGCCGCAGACCGGCCATCGAGCCCCGCGGCGTGGCTTCCCGTTGGCTAAGGCCGGCGTGGCGGCTGCTGTCGTTGTGGCCGGGATAGTGGCGGCTCTGCTGCTCAGGGCGGGCGTTTCGAACGATCCGCCGGCAGTGGCCGGTGGGACGCCGTCAGCGCCCGTCGTGAAGGCCTCCAGCGCCCCGAAGACCACTCCGAAGCCGACACCTTCGAAGACGACCCCTTCCAAGAAGCCGAAGCCCTCTCCGAAGCCAACGCCGAAGCCGAATCCCCAGGCGGCTCTGGTGCAGAACCTGCGGACTCTGGCCGCACAGGTCCGTGCGACTCAGCAAGGCAGCCGCAGCAAGGCGCCGCGAGATGCAGCGCAGGACCTGGACCAGGCTGCCGAGGCAATCGACCACGGCGACACCCAGTCAGCCGCTGAGCACTTCTACTCGGCCCGGCAGCACCTGTTCGAGGCGCAGATGCGCCATCGCTGGCAGGGGACCCCGCAGATCGCCGAGCTGTTCTCGACGATCAGCAAGTCCCTCCCACGCCCGAACAACAACCAGGAACACAACAACAACGACGAGTGAGGCACGCGACCTCCGGCAGGTGGCCGGTGTCACAGCGAGTGTCACCCTCGTACCGGGATGCTAGTGCCCCGTGGTGGGTGTCATTCGGCGCTTCCGGCGCCCAGGCACGCACCTCGCGGCACTTGACCAGCGCCCACGATGCTCCGCATCGAGGCCACTGATCAAGCACCGCGATGCACGCACCTGAACACCGCAATCGCTCGAATGACACCCACCACGGGGCACAGAACCGCGATACTCGCGGGTAAGCCGGTCGAAGGAGGCGCACGATGAGCAGGTTGCAGCAGACCGAAGGGCTGACCGACATCCAGGAGGAGATCCTGAAGACGGTCCGGGCCTTCGTGGAGGCGGAGATCCTCCCGGTCGCCACCGAGCTCGAGCACCGCGACGAGTACCCGACCGAGATCGTCGAGGGCCTCAAGGAGCTCGGCCTGTTCGGGCTGATGATCCCCGAGGAGTACGGCGGCCTGGGCGAATCGCTGCTCACCTACGCACTGTGCGTCGAGGAGATCGCCCGCGGCTGGATGAGCGTGTCCGGCATCATCAACACGCACTTCATCGTCGCGTACCTGCTGCTTCAGCACGGGACCGACGAGCAGAAGCAGAAGTACCTGCCCCGGATGGCGACCGGTGAGGTCCGCGGCGCGTTCTCGATGTCCGAGCCGGGCTGTGGGTCCGACGTGGCCGCGATCAAGACCAAGGCGACGCGGGACGGCGACGGGTATCTGATCAACGGTCAGAAGATGTGGCTGACCAACGGCGGCTCGTCGAACCTGGTCGCCGTACTCGTGAAGACCGACGAGGGGCAGGACTCGGTCTACAAGAACATGACCACGTTCCTGGTCGAGAAGGAGCCCGGGTTCGGCGAGGTCGACAAGGGCCTGACGATCCCCGGCAAGATCGAGAAGATGGGCTACAAGGGTGTCGACACCACCGAGCTGATCTTCGACGGCTACCGGATCGACGCCGGCCAGATCCTCGGCGGCGTACCGGGCAAGGGCTTCTACCAGATGATGGACGGGGTCGAGGTCGGCCGGGTGAACGTGGCCGCGCGTGGGTGCGGCGTCGCGCGGCGCGCGTTCGAGCTCGGGATCACGTACGCCCAGCAGCGGGAGACGTTCGGCAAGAAGATCGCCGAGCATCAGGCCGTGCTGTTCCGGCTGGCCGACATGGCGGTCAAGGTCGAGGCGGCGCACGAGCTGATGGTGAAGGCGGCCCGGAAGAAGGACAGCGGTTCCCGCAACGACTTCGAGGCCGGAGTGGCGAAGTACCTGGCCAGTGAGTACTGCTCGCAGGTCGTGGAGGACTCGTTCCGGATCCACGGCGGGTACGGGTTCTCGAAGGAGTACGAGATCGAGCGGCTCTACCGCGAGGCGCCGATGCTGCTGATCGGAGAAGGGACGGCCGACATCCAGCGGATGATCATCGGCCGCCGCCTCCTCGAGGACTACAAGCTCTGACGGCCGTCGCGCTGGGTCGACAGGCGGGGCGGTGCCGGTCGGCCCAGCGCGCGGCGGGGCAGGGGATGGTGGGGGCTAGCTGGGTGCCCGGGCCGGGGCCTGGGTGTGGCCGGAGCCGTAGCCGGACAGCAGCCAGATGCCCAGCTGGGTGATTTCGTGGCGGACCGAGGCGCCGGCCCGGCGGGTGGTGATCAGCCCGGCCTCTCGCAGTACTGTCGCCTGGTGGCTGGCGGCCGCGGGGGAGATCCGGCAACGTTTCGCCAGCTCGGTCGTCGTACAGCCGCTGACGGTCGCCTCCAGTGCGGCGGCCCGGGTCGCGCCGAGCAGCGAACCCAGCGGATCACTCGACGGGCCTGCGTCCATCGACGCCTGCCGCAGGATCCCGGGCGCATGCTGGATCGGGTACACCAGGATCGGTTTCAGGTCCGGGTCCCGCAGCTTGGTCGGTACCTGCCAGCAGAACGCCGAAGGCTGCAGCTCGATTCCCCTGCCATCGAGATACAGATCTCGGTCGTTCATGTCCAGCACCTGCAGGACCGGTGCGACCCACCGGACCCGCGGGTGCAACGACGACAGCAGCCGGTCGACGCCGTGCCGGGCCAACGCCTCCCCACGATGGGCGTGGTCGGCGGACACGTGCGTCCCGATCGACTTCCAGTACGGCGCTATCGCCGCGTCGTGGTACGTCCGGATCGCCCGGCCGAGCTTCTGCATCGACGTCCGGCCGCCTTGGGCCAGCTCCCGCGTCCACGGCGACGCCGGCCGCCAGTTCCCGAGCAGGTCGAGCTGGCTGCGGATCTGCTGCCGCGGTGTCGCCAGCGCCTGCTCCAGCGCGGAGTCGAAGTCCGGTGCGGACTCGGCGGGGGTCAGGAAGTCGGGGGAGTAGCCCTTCGAGGGAGTCAGCTCGAGCAGCAGCCGCATCTGGTCCGGAGCGACCTTGGCCCGCACCTGACGGCGCCAGTCCTCGAAGATCAGCCGACCGTCGGAGTGCTGCAGCATGTGCAGGCTGAGCAGCACCTCCCACAGCGGCGCCGGCCTGGTGGCCACCGTGACCCGGGTCAGATCACGTGGCGTGAAGTGAATTCGAAGCACCGCGATCCCCTCCCGTTCCCTGTCGTCCCCCAGTATCGGTCGCTAAAAGTAATCGTTTCCTGACCGAACGCGATTCTGGAATTCAATCAAGGCAGCGGACCGGGCGACAACCGTTTGAACATTCCAATCGAGGAGTAGTCCCGGCCATGGCAAAAGGTTGCCATGTCGCCTATCAGACAGTAGAGAACAACGGGTTCAGAGCCAGTGGTTCCGCTTGAACAGCCGGTAAAGGACGAAACACGCGGATGCCATCACGCCGAGCACGACGAAGTACGCGTATTTCAGCCGCAACTCCGGCATGTAGTCGAAGTTCATCCCGTAGATCCCGGCGATCATCGTCGGGACCGCCAGAATCGCCACCCAGGCGGAGATCCGGCGCATGTCCTCGTTCTCGGCCACCTGGACCTGGGCCAGCCCGGCCTGCAGGATCGAGCTGAGCAGCTCGTCGAACGAGATCACCTGCTCCTTCACCCGCTGCAAGTGGTCGTCGACGTCGCGGAAGTAGTTCCTGGTCTCTTCGGCGATCAGCGCGTGCCGCAGCGTGGACAAGGACCGCATCGGTCCGGTCAGCGGCGCTACGGCCCGCTTCAGCTCCAGTACTTCGCGCTTGAGTTGGTAGACGCGGTCGATGTTCCGCCAGCCACGCGGTGTGAACATGCCTGTCTCGATCAGGTCGATGTCGGCCTGTACGGCGTCCGCGACCTCCAGATACCTGTCCACCACATGGTCGGCGATGGCATGCAGTACGGCGCCTGGGCCGGTGGCCAGCCGTTTCGGCTGCTTCTCCAACTCCTGACGCAGACCGGTCAACTCACTGTGTTCACCGTGCCGGACAGTGACGACGAATCCGGGCCCGCAGAACACCATCACCTCGCCGGTCGCCACCACCTCGCTGGTGGCGGTCAGATCCCCGTGCGGGACGTAGGTGACCGTTTTGAAGACGGCGAACAGTGTTTCGCCGTACCTCTCGAGTTTGGGCCGCTGGTGCGCCTCGTACGCGTCCTCCAGCGCCAGCGGGTGCAGACCGAACTCCTGGCCGATGATGGCGAGCTGGTGATCGGTCGGCTGGAACAGGCCGATCCAGACGAATCCCTGGCCGCGTTGGGCCCGGGCCAGCGCCTCGGTGTACGAACTGACCCGGTGGTCGCGTACGCCGTCCCGGTACAGACCCCAGTCGACCAGAGCGCCCTCGAGCTTGCCCGTGACCACCTCGTCGGACGGGCGTCCGTCAGCGCCGCCGTGGCGGGCGAAGACCCGTCCCATCCGGCGTGTCGCGCCCATGTCCCACCGTCGCCCGGCCATCACCGGCGAGGCTATCAAGACGCGGTAACCAGCCGTCGGCAATGATGGGGGTGGACGCACGTGGAGAGGAACGACGATGACCACCCAGGGCATGCCCTCGATGGACCCCAGGCCGACCGGCCTGACGATCGGGACGTACGACACTTACCGGGAGGCGCAGCGAGCTGTCGACTACCTCTCGGACGAAAAGTTCCCGGTCGAGCACACGACCATCGTCGGCAACAACCTCCGCCAGGTCGAGAAGATCACCGGCCGCCTCACCTGGGGCCGCGCGCTGACCGCGGGCCTGGCCAGTGGTGCCTGGTTCGGTCTGTTCGTCGGTCTGCTGCTGGGGCTGTTCACTACCGGCAACTGGCTCGCGGCGCTGCTCACCGGTGTGGTGCTGGGCGCGTTCTTCGGCCTGGTGTTCGGTGGGCTGAGCTACGCACAGTCCGCCGGCCGGCGTGACTTCACCTCGCGGACCGCGGTGGTGGCGACGACGTACGACGTACTGTGCGACTTCAAGTTCGCTGAAGAGGCCCGCAACCACCTGGCCAAGCTGGCTCTGAAGGGCGAGGTGCACCCGCTCCTCCCGGACCACCAGGTGCAGCAGCGGACCCAGACCGACCAGTGACGTAGATCTCGCACTGGTGAGAGCCAGACCACGGTCCGGACCTGCCCTGAACCGGCAGCATGGGGAATCCAGGACCGAGGAGGAGCCGAGATGCAGTTCGGGCGCAGCTACGAGGAGTTCGAGGTCGGTGCGATCTACAAGCACTGGCCGGGCAAGACGGTCACGGAGTACGACGACCATCTGTTCTGCCTGCTGACCATGAACCACCATCCGCTGCACCTGGACACGCACTACGCCGAGTCGACCCAGTTCGGCAAGAACGTTGTGGTCGGCAACTACATCTACTCGATCCTGCTCGGCATGTCGGTGCCGGACGTGAGCGGCAAGGCGATCGCGAACCTCGAGATCGAATCGCTCCGCCACGTCGCCCCGACCTTCCACGGCGACACGATCTACGGCGAGACCGTCGTCCTCGACAAGTGGGAGTCCAAGTCCAAGGACGACCGCGGCGTCGTCTACGTCGAAACCAAGGGCTACAAACAGGACGGCACCGTCGTCTGCCTCTTCCGCCGCAAGGTAATGGTCCCGAAGAACTCCTACCTCGAGGCCCGCGGCGGCGAACAACCCGGCCGCCCCACCCCCACGGACGTTTGAGGGGTCAACCCCCGAGTTGGTCGGTTGCGGAGGTGGAATCCGGGTCTGCAACCGACCAGCCGAGGGGTTGACCCCTCAAACGTCCAGGGGTCAGCTCAGGAACAGCTCGATTACGGGGACCAGGACGTTTGGTTTTTGGATTGGGAGTTTGAGGGTCAGGGTGTCGCCGGAGACGCCGCCCATGGTGGTGTTCTGGGCGGTTTGGTGTGGGTCGTTCTCGATGCGCTTGATCTCGGATGCGTCGTTGAGGAGCTGGGCGTACTTCACCTTGCCGCCGAGGCCGGACAGGTGGACGTGGCCCATTGGCCAGGAGAACAGGTGCAGGTACAGCCGGTTGCCCTTCTGGGTGAAGCGGCTGTCCGGCGGAGCGGCGTACTCCGAGGGACGCGCACCGCGGACGGACCGCTCGTGCAGCCGCATCCACTCGCCGATCGACGCCAGCGTCGCCAGGGCGCGTGGGTCGAACTCGCCCCGCCCGGTCGGGCCGACGTTCAGCAGCAGGTTGCCGTCCTTGGACACGGAGTCGACCAGCATCTTCACCAGCAGCTCCGGTGACTTCCAGTCCAGGTTGTCGCGGTCGTAGCCCCAGCTCCCGTTCAGCGTCTGGCACGCCTCCCACAGCACGGGTACGCCGTCGCGCTGCATCGGACCGTCCGGCTGGTACTGCTCCGGCGTCACGAAGTCACCGGGGATGTCGAGCCGGTCGTTGATCAGGATGTCCGGCTGCAGCTCCCGGACCATCGCCATCAGCTTCTCCGACTGCCAGTCGTCGCGCCCCTTCCCGTGGCCGTCCCGCCCGTCGTCGTACAAACGGCCCGGGTACGAGAAGTCGAACCACATGATGTCGATCGGTCCGTAGTTCGTCAGCAGCTCACGCGTCTGCGCATGCAGGTACTCGGCGTACACCTTGATGTCCCGCCCGGCCGCCTTCGCGATCGCCTCTTCGTCGTCGCGCTGCGGGTGCACCAGGTCGATCGGGAACTCGGGGTGGTGCCAGTCGATCAGCGAGTGGTAGAACCCGACCCCGAGCCCCTCGGCCCGGCAGGCCTCGACGAACGGGCCGACCAGGTCCTTGCCCCAGGCGGTCTTCGCCACGGTGTAGTCGGACACCGCCGAGTCCCACAGGCAGAAGCCCTCGTGGTGCTTGGTCGTCAGTACGGCGTACTTCATCCCGGCCTCACGTGCCGCGCGGGCCCACTTGGTCGGGTCGTACAGATCGGGCTCGAAGTGGTCGAAGTACGGCTGGTAGTCCTCGTCGGTCAGCCGTTCGCGGTTCTTCACCCACTCGTGCCGGGCCGGCAGCGCGTACAGGCCCCAGTGGACGAACAGGCCGAACCGCCAGTCGCGGAACTTCTCAACGGAGGCCGCGGGAGGCACGTCGGTCATCAGCAATCTCCTTAAGGTTTAGCGGCCGCCCAGCCCGGTGACGAGCAGGCCGCGGACAAGGTGTTTCTGCAGCAGTACGACGAGCAGCACGGTCGGGATCATCGCCATGATCGACGCCGCCATCATCAGGTTCCACTGGGTGCCCTGCTGGCCGACGAACTGCGCCAGGCCGAGCGGGACGGTGCCCTTGTCCTCGACGCTGTTGATGATGATCAACGGCCACAGGAAGCTGCCCCAGAAACTGATGAAGGTGAAGACGGTCAGTACGGCGATGGCCGGTCGGGCGAGCGGCAACATGATCCGCAGGAACGACCGGAACGGGCCGCAGCCGTCCACCCGGGCCGCTTCCTCGAGCTCGGCCGGGACGGTCAGGAAGAACTGTCTCAGCAGGAAGGTGCCGAACGCGGTGAACGCCCACGGCAGGATCAACGCCCAGTAGCTGTCCACCCAGCCGAGCGACTGCATCAGCCAGTACATCGGCACGATCAGCACTTCCTGCGGCACCATCAGCGTGCCGAGGAACAGCACGAACAGTTGCTCCCGGCCCCTGAACTTCAACCGCGCGAAGGCGTACGCCGACATGCTGGAGGCAACGACCACCACCAGGGTGCCCGCGACCGCCACGAGCAGGCTGTTCAGGAAGTACCGGTCGAACGGCGCGAACGTGAACGCGTCCGCGTAGTTCTTCCAGCGGATCTCGGAACCGAACAGATGCGGGGCCGGAGTGAACACCTCGTCGGCGGGCTTCAGCGACGTCGAAACGGCGTACACCAAAGGACCGAGGAAGACGATCGCCACGATGATCAGCAGCGTGTGCGAGACGCCGCTGCGGACTTTGCGGGCGGCGGTGTTGGTCTCAGATGTCATAGTTCACCCACCGCTTCTGCCCGACGAACTGGATCGCCGTGATGCCCATGATGATCACGAACAGCACCCAGCCGGCCGCCGACGCCAGGCCCATCTGGAGGAACTGCCAGCCCTGGTTGTAGACGTACATGACGATGGTCTGAGTGGCCACGCCGGGCCCGCCCTGGGTCAGGATGAACGGCTGTGCGAACACCTGGAACGAGGTGATCAGCGTCAGCGTGGTGGCGAAGAACATCGACGGGGTGATCATCGGCCAGGTGATGTAGCGGAACCGCTGCAGCGGCCCGGCGCCGTCGATCTGCGCCGACTCCAGTTGCGACTGCGGCACCTGGTCGATCGCGGCCGAGAAGACCAGGAAGTTGTAGCCGAAGCCCTGCCAGATCGACATCGCCACGATCGCCGGCATCGCCCAGTTCGACGAGCCGAGGAAGTTGGGTGCGTCGATGCCGAACCAGCTCTGCAGGCCGCCGTCGATCAGCCCACCAGGCTGGAACAGCAGCCGCCAGACCATCACGTTGGCCACCATCGGCGTCATCACCGGGATGAAGAACAGCACCCGGAACACCTGCCGTCCCCTGATCTGCGGCCCGAGCCAGACCGCGAGCCCGAGCGAGACGATCACGTTCAGCGGGACGTAGAGCACCACGAACAGCACGGTGTTCAGCACCACCCGGCGGAACACCGGGTCGTGCAGCAGGTGCGAGTAGTTGCCGAAGCCGCGGAACGCGCGGTCCCCGAACACCGGCCAGTCGAACAGGCTGATGCCCAGCGCCATCGCGGTCGGGAACAGCGTGAACAGCGCCAGTCCGACCAGGCTCGGAGCCAGGAAGATCGAGGCGTACCGCCCGTCCCGGCGCAACGCGGGCCGGCGCCCCGCCCGGACGCCGCGGTCAGGCGGCGTACCGGTCGGGGCAACCGTTGTGTTGAGAGCAGCCATTACGAGCCTGCGCCTGCCTGGTCCTGGATGGTCTTCAGCGCCTGGTCCGGCGGGATCTCGCCGTTCAGCGCCTGCGTTCCGAACCGGTTGAGCAGGTCGGCGACCTGGACCCAGTTCTTCGAGGTGACCAGCGGGATCGAGTGCTCGGAGGCGTAGTCGATCGTCTCCTTCGCGCCGTCGATCCCGGCGGCGGTGAACCAGGCCGGGTGCGCCACCGTGCGGGACGGGTATGCGCGGCCTGCCTCGGCCAGCGTGGTCAGCGGCTTCACACTCGTCATCGACATGATCGCCTGGAAGGCCGCGTCCGGCGTCTTGCAGGACCTGGCGATGCCGAAGCCGGAGCCGGCGGTGTAGGTCTTGGAACCGTCCGGACCGGCCGGGATCGGCGCGATGCCGAGGTCGAACTTGACCTTGCCCTTGGTGTCGATCAGCGACCACGGCCCGTTCAGCTGCATCGCCGCCTTGCCGCCGGTGAACTGCTGGGTCTCGAAGTCGGGGTTACCGCCCGGCACCTGCGGGGCGATCTTGTCGGTGCGGACGAAGTCGGCGTACTGCGAGAAGCCCTGCTGGAACTTCGGGTCGGTGAAGTTGAGCTTGCCGTCGGCAAGCGGTTCGGCCCCGGTCATGGTCCGCACCCAGGATGTCACGCCCAGGTCGCCAGGGGTCGTCACCAGGCCGCTCTTCCCTGCCGCCGTCAGCTTCTTCGCCGCCGCCTTGAACTCGTCCATCGTCCAGCCCGGCTTCGGATCCGGTACGCCGGCGGCCTTGAACATGTCCTTGTTGTAGAAGATCACCATCGGGCCGGAGTCGTACGGGATCGCGATCTGTTTCCCGTCCACCTTCAGGCCGTCCATGATCGGCTTGTCGAAGTCCTCGGCCTTCATGCCGTACTTCTTCATCAGGTCGTCCAACGGCATCATCGCGCCGGCGTACGACGCCAGCCGCAGACTCTGCATGCCGACGATGCACGGCGACTTGCCGCCGGCCAGCGTGGTCCCGATCTTCGACCAGTAGCTGTCCCAGGGGGCGCCCTGGAGTTTGACGGTGATGCCGGAGTGATCGGTGTGCGCCTGGTCAGCGACCTTCTGCCAGGCGGCCTGGTCCTCGGTGCCGGCGATCCAGAACGACCAGGTCAGATCGGCCTTGTCTGCTGAGCCGGAGCTACTGCTACCGCCGCTGTTGCCGCCCCCGCAAGCGGCCACAGCTGTCAGCGCCAGCACCGACAGGGTGGCGGTTGCCCAGCGGCGTGCCCGCACTGGTGTTGCTTTCATCGCTGACCTCCAGGGGATGTGCTATTCATCCGATCTATAGTCGGTAGTCTTTGCGCCGGTCAACACTTCGGAGCCATATTTCACGACCTAAACCGGCAATTCAGCCCTAGACATCCGATGTATCGTGCTGAAACATCGGATGTCTCAGCAGAGTTCAGGAGGTGAGGCGATGCGCGTCACCGACGAAGCGATCGACCGGATCAAGCAGATGATCGTCACCGGCGAGCTGCGGCCGGGCGACCGGTTGCCGCGCGAGGCCGACCTGGCCGCGCGGCTCGGCCTGTCCCGGAGCTCACTGCGCGAGGCGGTGAAGGCGCTCGCGCTGATCCGCGTGCTCGAGGTCCGGCAGGGCGACGGCACGTTCGTCACCAGCCTCGACCCGGCGCTGCTGATGGAGACGATGGGTTTCGTCCTCGACCTGCACCAGGACGCTTCCGTGCTGGAGTTCTTCGAGGTACGGCGAATTCTCGAGCCGGCCGCGGCGGCCCGGGCGGCGCTCCGGATGGCCGACGAGGACATCGTTGCCGTGCGCAAGCTTCTCGACGAGCTCGGTCCGGAGCCGTCGGTCGAGGACCTGCTCGCCAGCGACGTGGAGTTCCATCGGCTGGTCGCGCTCGGCAGCGGCAACCGGGCGCTGGCCTCGATCATCGACAGTCTGCGGCAACCGACGTACCGGGCCCGGATCTGGCGGGGGATGACCCAGACCGACGCCGTCGCCCGGACCGTGGCCGAACATCGGGCGATTCTCGATGCGATCGAGAATCGTCAGTCCGAGGTGGCCAGGTCCTGGGCGACGGTGCACATCGCCGGCGTGGAGCGGTGGCTCCAGGAGGCGGTCAATCTCGACGAGGAGTCAGCTCCAGAAGAACTGCGGAAGGCATCGGGAGGGAAAGTTCGACCGCTCCGTCGTGCAACTCCAGTGGAGTACTGACCATCCGGCTGCGCTCGGCCAACTCGGCGAGCTCGGCATCGGACGGCCAGTCGCCGAGACCCACTGCGGCCTCGGCGATGTCGCCTGCGCCGATGGCCAGCGTGGTGGCCTTCGCTTCCCAGGACGGATCCACGCCAGGCAGCTGGACCTGGACTGTCCTGGTCAGCTCGGATGCGCCTGCGGCCTTGGTCTGGTCGAGAGTCAGATTCCACAGCAGTACGGCGATCCGGTCGCGATCGCGCGATGCCCACGCCTCGACCAGGCTGCCGCCACCGTCACCGGTGAGGTTCACCGGCAGCTCGACCGGACCGAGCCGGCTCAGCAGCGTCATCGCGTGGTACCGCGGTTTCGCCAACCCACCAACGGTTTGCAGCCCGAACCCACCGTGCAGCAACCGCGGCGGCCGGCCGAGTTCCTCGAAGTGATCCGACGCGACCCAGTACGAGAGCGCGTCGATCCGCCCGGCCGCGGACCGCATCCCGCGGAGCAGGAACACGCCGGAGAACACCGAGTCGTTGATCGGGTTGAAGTGGGTCGGCGTCACGCCCCACTCCGTCCACAGCACCCGCGCGTCGCCGAAACCGTGCCGCTCCAGCGACGCCCGGACGTCGAGCGGCGGCGAACCGTAGGTGTGCGTCGACACGAAATCGACCGGCGTACCAAGCCGTTTGGCGTGGGCGAGTAAGTCATCGACCCAGCCGGCTGCGGCGGACGATGGGCCGCCGACCTGGAGGCGCGGATCGACGGACTTCACGGCCGCCACGGATACGTCGTACAGCTGGAGCCATTCGGCCTTGGTGCCGGACCAGAAGACCTCGAGGTTCGCCTCGTTCCAGACCTCGAAGTCCCAGGTCAGCACCTCATCGAGGCCGTACCGGTCGACCAGGTGCTGGACCAGGGCGCGGACGAGATCGTGCCAGTCCTGGTACGACGCCGGCGGCGAGATGATCGCGCCGTACTCGAAGACAGTCTTCGTGGGATCGCTCGCCAGCTCACGCGGCATGAAGCCGAGCTCGACCACCGGCCGCAGCCCGATCGAGAGCAGCTTGTCGTAGATCGCGTCCACGACCGAGAAGTCGTACCCGGACCCGCTGATCACGTGCGTGTCGTCGTGGAAGATGGCGTGCGCGCGGACCGTGCGTACGCTGATCTCGTCGTGCATCCGGCGCAGCGCGTCCTCGAGTTCGGAACCGATCTCGTGCCCGCCGGTGCGGTCCTTGCAGAGCAACTGGCTCAGCCGCTCGCTGCCAACCATCGGCTCCCAGGGCCGCGGCAACTCGATGCCCTCAGCAACCACATCGACGGTCGCCGTGACCCGCGGGCTAGCTTCGCCAGGGACCAACGGTACGGCGCCGACCGGGTGGCTCGGCCGGCCGTGCACGGTCACCTCGGGCACGCTCGCGACGGCATAGCGGTACGGCGTTCCCGGCGTGATCGTGGTGTCGACGTACGGCGGGGCCGGGACGGACAGAACGTCTCCGCTGTGATGGTCGACCGGCTCCAGCGGACCGCGCTCGCCGGTGCCGCGGAGGATCAGGTACCCGGCCGCGCCGTCCACCGGCGACCAGTCGATCGTCACCTGACCCACGCCACCGACCGCCGAGACCTCCTTCGGCGGATCGAGGTCCGGGAAGTCGAACTCGCGCTCCTCGTCGCTGCGGAGCGCGATCCGCCCGTCCCAGTCGGTCTTGGCGTCGTTCTGCATCTGCAAATCTCCTACTCGAGGCCGGATTCGAACTGCTCCATCGCGATCAGCGGCCGGATCCTTTGTTCGACCGTCCGGCTCGCGAAGTTCCGCCGGATCAGGTCGTTGCCGAACACGTTGCCGATGGCACCCATCACCATGGCCTGGTCGAGGGACAGGTACCGCTTCGCGATCAGCCCGGACTTCACCGCGACCGAGTCGTAGAAACCGCCACCGCCGTACGCGTGCAGGTTCTTCTCGATCTTGCGCAGGTTGTCGATCGCCTGCCGCGGTGCGTACGACATCGCCAGGAACGCCGCGTGCGGCGTGACCACGCCGTCGCCGTACGCCGGGTTCGGGTTGGTGCCCTCCCGGCAGCCCTCGAATCCGCCGTCGTAGTTGGTGCCCTCGAGGTCGGACGGGTAGCCGGTCGGGTCCATCCCGAGCGGCTCGACGCCGTAGACGGAGTACCCGCCCTTGGGGTTCGATGCCGGCGAGAAACCCCAGTAGCCGTAGCGCGCGTCGTCCAGGCCGTGCTCGATCTGCGCGCGGACCGTGAGTGGGTGGTTGATGCCCCAGCTGCGTGGCGCCCAGGTCGCTTCCGGGATGAACAGGTCGGGCATCAGCGACTCGAACATGTCGCCGCCCCACGACGGCACGATCCGCATCCCGCGGTAGGAGTAGGTGCCTTCGAAGACGTCGAGGCCGAGGTACGTCCGGTGCACGCCCTTCGGCTTCTGCTCGACCCAGGACCAGTCGCAGGTGTCCGGGAAGGTCCGGTACGTCGCGAAGTACTGCGTGTGCGGGACCTGGTTGAGCGCGAACCCCATGTAGCCGGCGATCCGGGCCTCGGTGTTGCAGGTGTCGTAGTGGAACTTGCGGTAGTAGACGTCCGGGCCGACGCCGGCGTGGTTGCCCTTGTCGGTCTCCTCGTCCGGCGGCGGGGTCTCGAAGAAGCCGCCGCGCATCAGGCCGCCGGGGCGGGCGTCGGGGTTGTAGTAGAACTTGAAGTTCATCCGGCCGAGCAACGAGTCGGCCAGGGCCCGGGCGCGCGGCTCGGCGTTGCGGACCACCATGAGCGCGCACGCGAACCAGGCGTTGTCGACGCTCGACACGAACGGCGTGATCGGCTTGGTGCCGTCAGGGTCGACGTACCGCACCTCGCCGGTGGCTTCGTCGTACCAGTTGAAGTACATACCGCTCGGCTGGTGGTGTACGGCGTTCTTCATCGTGGTGAGCGTCTGCGTGAGCCGGCGCAGCGACTCCTGCGGCGAGATGATGCCGAGGTGCTTGGCGACGACCGTGCTCCACAGGTAGCCGCCGATGTTGGTGGGGGAGGTGTAGTTGCTGCGGACCGGGCTGGTCACGGAGTCGCCGATGTTGTCGGCGGGCAGACCGGTGTGCTCGTCGGTCATCGCGACGATGCTGCGCCAGGTGTCGCGGGCCCAGCGCCCCACCAGCGCGCGGTCGGCCTTGCTGGGACTCCAGTTGCCCTTCAGAAGTTGAGCCGGCGAAGGCGCGCCACCGAAGGCTGGGGTGGCGGTGCCGATCAAGGTTGCAGCGCCGGAGGCGGCTAATAGCGTGCGGCGACTGATGTTGGCGGTCATCAATGTCTCCTATTTGAGTCCGGTAATTGCGATGCCCTTGGTGACGTGGCGCTGGAAGACCAGGAACATCACCAGCACCGGCAGCACGACCACGACCGCGCCGGCCATCAGCAGGCCGTAGTTCTGCGCGTTCTGGCCGGTCGAGTACAGCGCCAGGGCGACGGGGAGGGTGTACTTGTCCTCGGTCTGGGCGATCACCAGCGGCCAGAGGAAGTTGTTCCAGGAGCCGAGGAAGGTGAGGATGCCGAGGGTCGCGAGCGCGGGCCGGGTCAGCGGCAGCATGATCCGGGCGAAGATGCCCAGCTCGCTGGTGCCGTCGACGCGGCCGGCGTCCATCAGGTCGTCCGGCAGCCCGAGGAAGAACTGCCGCATCAGGAACACGCCGAACGGCGAGACCAGGAACGGCAGGATCAGGCCGGGGTACGAGTTCGCCAGCCCGGCGTTGGTGACCAGGACGAACAGCGGGACGAACGTGACCATGCCCGGGATCATGAGAGTGGCCATCACCAGCACGAAGAGCGCGTTGCGGCCCTTGAACCGGAGCTTGGCCAGCGCGTAGCCGATCATCGAGCAGAAGATCAGGTTGCCGGCGGTCACGGCCAGCGCGACCAGCGCGGAGTTGAGGAAGTAGCGCGGGAAGTTGGCCTTGCTGAACAGGTCGTTGTAGTTCTGGCTGGTCGCGTCCTGCGGCCACCAGGTCGGCGGGACCCGGAGCAGTTCGCCCTGGGTCTTGAAGCTGCCGAGCACCATCCACAGGAACGGCGCAGCGACGGCGATCAGGCCGAGCACTCCGATCAGGTAGATCCACCAGGTGCGGCGCATCACTTCTCCCTCAGCAGCCGGAACTGGATGAACGTGATCACCGCGATGACGACGAACAGGATGTACGCCATCGACGTGGCCAGTCCGTAGTTGCCGAAGCCGAACTGGTCGTAGGTGTACATCGAGACCGAGATCGTGCTGTTCAACGGCCCGCCCTGGGTCATCACGAACGGCTCCTCGAAGAACTGCAGGTAGCCGATTCCCGTGGTCACGCTGGTGAACAGGATCGTTGGCCGGAGCAACGGCAGGATCAGATGACGGAATCGTTGCCATGGGCCCGCACCGTCGATCTGACCGGCCTCCTCGACCGACTGCGGGATGCCCTGCAGCCCGGCCAGGAAGATGATCATCGCGGAGCCGAAGTTCCGCCAGACCGCCATCGCGATCAGCGACGGCATCGCCCAGGTCTTCGACGCCAGCCAGTTGGGTCCGTCGATGCCGACCCAGCCGAGCACGGTGTTCAGCAGACCGGAGTCAGGCGCCAGCACGAACCGCCAGATCACCGCGATCGCGACGATCGACGTCACCACAGGGAGGTAGTAGCCGACCTTGAACAGGGCCTGGAACCTCTTCACACCCCGGTCCAGCAATACGGCCGCGCCCAGTGCGACGACCAGCGTCAGCGGTACGCCGAGGATGACGAAGTACGCCGTGTTGAAGGCAGCCTTCTGAAAGGTCTCGTCCGACAACGCCTTGATGTAGTTGTCGAACCCGACACCGTTCACCGCGAACGGCGTCCGCAGATCCCGCTGCCGCATGTCGGTAAAACTCATCCCCAACGACCCAAGCACCGGCCCAGCCGTAAACGCGAGGAAGAGAACAACGAACGGCAGGATGAGCACCCAAGCAGCCGCAGTCTGGCGGTTGAGCTGACCGCCCCGCCGGGGCGCCCGTCCGCCGACTGCCGCGGGAACGCTGTCCCCTCCCGGCGAGGCGCGCAACGCCTCGCCGGGTGCTGTCTTTTGCACCATCGGGATCAGCTACCGCCCGTGCCGATGGCTGTTGCCTTGGTCTGGATTGCTTTGGCTGTATCGGCGGGGGACTGGCCGGTCTTGGCCATCTTCTCGACTTCGGTGTCGAAGGCGGACGCGACCTGTTCCCAGTTCACGATCGCCGGCGGCGCCTTGGCGTCGTCGAGCTGCTTGCCGAAGACCGGCAGCAGCGGGTCGGACGCGATGCTCGGGTCCTGCCAGGCGCTCTTCACCGCGGGCAGGTCGGACGACATCTTGAACCACGACGCCTGCGTCTTCGCATCCGACAGCCACTTGACCAGCTTCCAGGCGCTGTCCTTGTTCTTCGACGCCTTGAACACCACGAAGTCCGACCCACCGACGAACGACGTCGCGGTCTTGTTCTTCGGCAGCTGGAAGACGCCGATGTTCGGCTTGATCGCGGCCCCGCCGGCCTTCGCCACCGAACCCGCCATCCACGGCCCGGAGATGAACATCGGCACCTGGCCGCTGACGAACTGCGCCTCGGTCTGGTTCGGCGGCAGGTCGGTGCCGGCCAGCTTCTCCGTGAAGAAGCTCTGGTAGTACTTCAGCCCCTCCTGCATCTCCGGCGTGTCGAAAGTGAACGACTTCTGGTCGTCACCGGTGATGTTCGCCCCGGCCGACCAGGCGAACGGCATCACCGTCTGCCAGGAGCCCTCGCCACCCGGCTGCAGGTTGATCCCATACTTCGCGCCGGCCTTGTCCTTCATCGCCTTCGCCATCGCCTTCAGCCCGTCCCAGTCCGTCGGGGGAGTGCTGAAGCCGGCTTTGGCGGCGAGATCCTTGCGATAGAACACCAACCGGGTCTCGACGTACCACGGAACGCCGTACTGCGTCCCGGCGACCTTCGTCGTGTCGAGCGCGCCCGGGTAGAAGCCGGAGTTGTCGAACCCCTGCGGCGTCGGGTCGAGCGCGCCGAGGTCGGCGAACTCACCCATCCAGGTGGTGCCGACCATCGCGGCGTCCGGCACCGAGTTCGCGGTGATCGCGGTGGTGAACTTGTTGTGCGCGGCGTCCCACGGGATCGGCGTGACAGTCACGTTCACGCCCGGGTTGGCCTGTTTGAACTGATCGATCAGCTTGGGCAGGTTCTCGCCCTCGGTGCCCATCGCCCAGACGGTCAGGTTGCCGGTGGCCGGTCCTTGGCTGACCGTGGTCGTCGCCTGAGCCCCGCCGCTGGGGGAGTCCGCCGATCGGCCACACCCTGCCACCGCGAGCGCGGTGGCAGTGAGTGCAGCGCTGCCGATCACCAGTCGGCGGCGGATGCTGTGGGTGAACATGTGCTGTCTCCTCACTCGGTCCCCCGGTTCGTGCCGCAGCTGTCCCGCAGCACTACTTCTGTTGCCAGTACGTCGTTCCGTGCCCGGGTCCGTGCCCCGGTCACACGCTCGTGCAGCCGCTCTGCGGCCACCCGTCCCAAGTCGGTCATCGGCTGGCGTACGGTCGTCAGCCCCGGCGACACGTACCGCGCCGCCATCACGTCGTCCCAGCCCGTCACGACGATCTCGTCCGGCACTCGAATGCTGTTGCTGGTAAAGGTGTTCAACGCGGCCAACGCCAACTCGTCATTCGCACACACCAGACCGTCCGGCGCTTCGGGCGAGCGGGTAATTGCCTGGAGCACCTTTTCGGCAGCCTGCCGACCGGCTTCCTCGGTCAACGGGACCTGGACCGGCTTCGGCACCTCGATCCGGCGACGCTGGAGTGCTTTCGCAAAACCGGCGTACCGCTCGGAAACGTCGTACGAGCTGGCCGGATCGCCGACGAAGTGCAGGTTGCGGCGACCGTGGTCAAGCAGGCGGGTGGTGAGCTGCTCGGCACTTGTCGCGCTCTCGCTGCGGACCGAGTCGCATCCCCGGACCGGTGGATGCGCGATCAGCACCAGCGGTACGCCGGCCTTGCGCAGCCCCTCGATCGTCGGCAGGTCGAGAGCGTTGCCGTGGACAACGATCCCGTCGACGCGGCCGGCCAGGTCCATCACGGTCCGTCGCGGCTCGGGATTGCTGTGCGTGACGGTGATGACGACACTCTGACCGTGTTCGCCGGCCCAGCGCTCGTACCCCATCAGCAGGTCGCCGTAGAACGGACCGGCCAGGTCGGGCAGCACCAGACCGTGCGCCTCATGCCTTTGTACGGCGAGGCTGCGGGCGGCGCGTAGCGGTACGTAGTTGAGCTCCTGCGCCGCCTGGTCGACCCGCGCCCGTGCCTTCGCCGAAACCGGTCCAGTCCCTTGCAGGACACGCGAAACCGTCGCTATCGACAGCTTCGCGAGGGCAGCGACGTCGTAGATCGTCGCCGGCCGGCCGCTGGGTCCGGATGCCACTGAGCACCCTCCTGGGACTGGAAGTGGAAGCGCTTACAGTTTCGTTACCCTGCCTTGTATCGTTCAAACGGTCAAGGGCTCACGGCCGGTCGAACCGTTGTCTGCGAGGATGCAGGCGTGACCACAGAGGAGCGAGAGGACCGGGTCTTCCTGGTCCGGCACGGCGAGACCGAGTGGAGCAGGTCGGGCCGGCACACGTCCGTCACCGACCTGCCACTCACGCCCGAGGGCGAGCGCGTCGCGGCAGGCCTGAAGGAGCGGCTCGCAGGGGAGTCCTTCGACCTGGTGCTGACCTCACCGCGACAACGCGCCCGGCGTACGGCGGAACTCGCCGGCTTCCCCGACGCCGAGGTCGACGACGACCTGGTCGAGTGGGACTACGGCGACTACGAAGGCATCACCACCGCGGAGATCCGCAAGACCGTCCCCGGCTGGACAGTCTGGGACGACCCGGTACCCCACGGCGAAACCCCGGCTCAACTCACCACCCGGCTCGACCGGGTAGCCGCCCGCATCGCCGCCGTACCGGGAGATGTCCTGGTCTTCGGTCACTCCCACGCCCTCCGCGGCCTCACCGCCCGCTGGCTAGAGCTCGACGTCACCGAAGGCCGCCACTTCGTCCTCAACACCGCAACCCTCTCAACCCTGGGCTGGGAACGAGGCTCCCCCGCCATCCTCCACTGGAACAGCTGACGGTTTCCGGAACATATCTCGCACTACACGGCAGAAATGTTCCGGAGATCGGCGACCGCGCACGTCGGGCAGCACGGCGTCGCGGTGAGGAACGGGTTTGTACGACGGAGGACCTGGAGCACCTGTACGGCGGCTTCGCAGGCGCGGTTGGTGACGTCGAACCACCCGTAGCGCAACGTGGCCTCGGCCCGCAACGTCGCGCGGTTGTCCCGGTCGAGGTCCCGCCACCGTTGCCGGGGCACGAGGTGAAGCCGACCGTCGAGCTCCACCACCAGACCGAAACCGGAGTAGAACACATCGGTGAACTCGTGATCTACCGCGCGTTGCCGCTGCCCGCGCGGCAGCCCGTGCCGGCGCTCGACGTCGCGCAGGTAGCGGATCTCGAGCAGTGAGTGCGATCCGGCAACAACGTCGGTGATGATCGGCCGCAGCTTATGGCGGTGCCGCAGTCGGGGACGGTCAGTCAGTGAACTCAGGATGTCCGCCGGAGCGACCCGGCCGCTCTGGCAGGCCTCCGCGATGACCGCGGCCGCCTGGTCCATTGACGGCGTGATGCCGACGATGTCGAGTACGGCGTCTGCGGGCGTACGGCGTGGTGGGCTGATCGCCGCGAGCCGTGCGGCCCAGTGCTCGTCGCGGTGGATGACGACGCCGGGCCGTTGCAGGATCTTTCGACGCTCGGGGATCGTCACGAAGACAGGGCGGTTCGCATCCGGTTTGAGCAGACCGAGTTGTTCGGCGGCGGTGTAGTGGCTCCAGGCCGCCTCGGGTCCGGCGTACAGGAGCGCTGCCAGCAAGCGTTCGCCGTACCCGATCGGTCCGGTGTGCGTGACGTAGACGCCGGGATGAATCGTCCGCCAGCGCCTGTTCCGCAGCGGCCTCCGGATGCGGTGCTCCGGCCAACCCGCGGCGAGCAACTGGGCCCGCGACACAACCTGCCCTTGCTCGTGGATCAGCGCATCGATCCCTCGGTCACGCAAATGCCCGATCCACCACCACTCCACCCGCCCCAGAATGACGGATTCCGCCCGCACCTGCCCATCGCCCTGTGGACAACCCTTCGCGCCCTCGGAGGTGGTCGGGTTTCCGGAGCTTTTTAGTCGGTATCAGGCAATTTTCTTCCGGAAAGGGGGTGTTGTCCGGCGGAGGTGATCAGGGCGACGAGGGTGTCGGCTCGGGGTTGGGCGTGGGTGGGGCGGAGGCGGTGGCCTCGGGTGAGGGTGGCTTGGCCGTGGAGGGCGCTCCAGAAGACTTCGGTGAGGGTTTCGGTGTCCTTGCCGTCGGCGTACGGCTCGACGGCGGCGCGGATGGCGGCGAAGGCGGCCTTCAGGACTGACGGGCTGTCGGCTGTGCCGAAGACCAGGTCGGTGCTGCGGGTGAACATCGCCTCGTACACGGCCGGATGGGTCTCGGCGTACTCGAGGTAGGCGCGAGCCAGTTCGTGCAGGCCGTCCGCTGCCTGCAGTACGGCGGCCAGTTCGCCGATGCCTTCCAGGGCGACCGCGCCGGCGATCGCGTCCATGTTCTTGAAGTGGCCGTAGAGGACGGGCTGGCTGTAGTCGACGGCCTCGGCCAGGCGGCGGGTGGTGACGGCGTCCCAGCCTTCGGACTCGGCGAGGTCGCGGGCGGTACGGAGGATCAGGGTACGGCGCTCGTCGCGGGCCCGCTCCCGGCGTGTCTGGGTCGGCATAGTCCGGATCCTAGCACCGCTAGACAATCTAGCAACGGCAATGTTAGCGTCGCTAGGAAAGTTAGCGCTGCTAGTTCAAGGAGACCCTGATGCGTCGCTTCACCACCGTCCTGACCGTCCTGCTCGGCATCTTCCCGCTCACCTTCGGCAGTTGGTTCCTGTTCTCCGGGCACGGCGCCGCCGCCGGGTTCGGGATCGACCCGTGGCCTACCGGCATCGCGTCCGGGTACTTCGCGGTGAAGGGGATCCGCGACATCGTCACCGGCCTCAACCTGCTCGCGCTGTTCGCCCTCAAGCAGCGTCGCGCCACCGGCATCCTGATGGCGATCACCGCGCTCATCCCGATCACCGACATGATCACTGTCTTCAGCCACAACGGTCCGGCCGCGACCGCGCTCGGTGTCCACGGCCTGACCGCGGTCGTCATGCTCATCGACGCAGCGCTCCTGCTCCGGGAGCGCGCCGGCCGCACCGTCGACGCACCTCAGCCCGTCGGCGCCCATTCATAGAGCTCGATCGTGCAGTACTCCCGGAACCCGAGCTGCTCGTACACCGACCGCCCGGCCGGCGACGATTCCAGTACGGCGTACTCCGCGTCCACCTCGCGCAGTACGCCGTACGTGATCGCCGCCCCGACCCCGCGTCGCCGCGCCTCGGGCACCGTCATCACGAAGTACACCCCGGCCACGCCGGCCCCGAGGAACACCGTCGCCGTCGCCACCGGAACCCCGTCCAGCCAGCCCAGGTAGTGCTGCCAAGGATCGCCGTACCCGAGTTTGCGATAGACCGACGCCACCCACCGCGCCTCCTTCTCGCCCTCCCCGAACCCCCGCCCGAGCGTCGCCTCCCACACGGCCAACGCCTCGTCGTCCTCAACCCGCGTGAGCGACAACCCAGGTACGACGGGAGGCGCAACCAGCTCCGGGATCCGCACAGCCATCCCCGGCTCCGATCCAGCCGGAACGAAACCCGCCGCCGTCAGATCCGCACCAGAGATCTGCATCGAAGGACCGACATGCCAATTCCCCGGTACGCCGTGTTTCTTCAACAGCGCAAGGGATTCCGCCACCACCCCGGCCTCGGAAGCGGCCACGACCGCGTTGTGGTAATCGATCGGCGACCCACCGATCGTCCACCGCGCGGCCGCATCCGACCGCTGCTCGCCGCCACCCGCCGCACCCATCGCCATCAGCAACTCGGCCGCGTTGTCCTCGATCGCCCGGACCAGATCCATGCACCAAAGGCTCTCACTCACTCGAAGGCGGCGCGATGGAATTCCACCCACGAACGGAAGGTCCCTGCCGGCCGACCCAGCACTCGCTCGACGTCATCGGTCAACGTCTGCTCCCCGCCGCTCCGGATCAGCTCCGCACCCCGCAGCGCAACGGACACCACAGCCTCGTCCAACCCCGCCGCCCGCAACTGCTCCGCATAAACCTCCAGCGGTACGTCGACCGCCCGCAACGTCTGCCCGAGTACCTCCGACATCACCGCCACCTGATCCGGCACGCTCAGCAACTCCGGCCCGGTCAACGTGTAGGTCCGCCCGGCGTGATCAGCAGAAATCAGCGCCTCAGCTGCGACCGCCGCGACGTCCCGCGGATCAATGAACCCATGCGAGCCATCCCCGGTCTGGTTGGGAATCGGCTGCCCGGCTCGCATCGCCGGCAACCACCGCAGTACGTTCGACGCGAACCCGGCCGGCCGCAGGATCGTCCACGCCAGCCCGCTTTCCCGCACCGCGCGCTCCCCGGCCGCATGCCAGTTGCCCGGTGCCCCCTCGTCGGCGGTCCCGATCGCCGACAGCTTGACGAGCTTGCCCACCCCACCGTCAACCGCGGCCGCGACCATGGCCCGATCGTGCTCTGGCACCCGTGGCCCCGGCGCACTGAGCAGGAACACCGAATCCACCCCATCAATTGCCTTCCGCAACGATTCGGGGTCTTCGAAATCACCCGGAACGAAATCGGGAAGCCCCCGGCGTGACATTTGGCGGATCGGGATGCCGCGGGCAACCAATTGACGGACGAGCTCACTGCCGATGGTGCCGGTCGCACCCGTAATCAGGATCATGCCGCCACCCTGACCAACCCGGCCCGCCGCAGGATAGGAACTTTCGGTACTACGGAAGCCGCGGCCGGACTCGTATCCTCGAAGAGTGCGCACGCTCGACCCCTGGGTGGAAGACGTCACCCTCCGCCCGGCAACCACCCCGATCACGGTCCTCCCACCAGACCCCGCGACCACGGTCGTCTGGCGGATGACGCGCGCCGGTGACAGCGACGTACTGATCTCGGGACCGCGGACCACGGCGTCGTACCACACCACGAAGGACCTGCCGGTCTGCGTGCGGCTGCGGATCCGGCCCGGGCGGGTGATGCCGCTGCTCGGGACGGCGGCCGATGAGTTGGTCGATCGGATCGTCCCGCTGGAGGATCTGACCGGCCCGTCGGCACGGCAACTCGCCGAGCGCCTCACGGTTTATCGCGATCAGCCCGCACGAGCGGTGGATGACCTCGGCCGCTATCTACTGGACCAGATGCCACAGCGGCTGCCGGACCGGTTCGAGCTTGTGGGTGAAGCGGTTGCCGAGCTGACCTCGGCACGGCGGGTGGACGAGACGGCTGCCCGACTGGGAGTGAGTGAGCGGTACCTGCGGCGCGTGTTCCGCCAGGCGGTTGGGGTGTCACCCAAGCACTACGCCCGGATCTCGCGCGTACGCAGCGTGATAGGCCAGGTTCGGAGCTCCTGGTCCGACGCCGCGGCCGGCGCCGGTTACACCGATCAGTCGCATCTGATCGCGGAGTTCAGGTCGCTGATGCAGGTCACCCCGACCGCGTTCGCGACCGGCCAAGTCCCGCTAGCGACCTGTTAATCAGCCAGGAAGCGCATTCCACTGCTCCAACGTGGAAACGAGCAGCGTCGTCGTCGACAGCGCCAAGAACTCCGTCCGCGTGACGAAGCGAGCGTCCGACGCGTCATCACCCGCTGTGAGCGTGCCGCCGACCGCCGTCGCCTCGTAATCCCGGATCACGTAGAGCTTCCCGGCCGGCCCCGGGCGCTCGACTTCGCCGACCAGGTCTCCGACCTCGACGGTCAGTCCGGTCTCCTCCGCGACCTCCCGGACGACGGCCGTCGGATCGTCCTCACCCGGCTCGACCCGTCCGCCCGGAATCGACCACAGCCCCCGGCCAGGCTCGTTGGCCCGCCTCACTACGAGTAGCCGGTGCTCCCCGTCGTACACCAGAGCACCCACACAATCGACGCGCATGCAGCCAAAGGATAGGCGTTCTGTGCATAACTGCCAGGGCAAACCGGTGAACGCGGATAGCATCAGCGGTGACAACCGACCGGCGAAGGGACTAGTACCGCTCGTGCGCATCGACCTGCACACCCACTCGAACCGCTCGGACGGCACCGATCCGGTGGACGTCCTGATGACGCACGCGCAGCAGGCCGGGCTCGATGTGATCGCGCTCACCGACCACGACACCGCCGACGGGTGGGTCGAGGCGCGCGGGGCCGCGGAGGAGCTGGGGATCGGGTTCGTGCCGGGGCTGGAGATCTCCTGCAAGCTCAACGGGATCAGCGTCCACCTGCTCAGCTACCTGCCCGACCCGTCGTACCCGCCGCTCGCGAAGGACCTGCAGGTGATCCGTGACGGCCGGACCGACCGGATCCCGACGATCGTGGCCCGGCTCAACAGCATCGGCGTACCGCTCACGGTCGAGGAGGTCCTGGCCCAGGCGACGGGTACGCCGTCTGTCGGTCGGCCGCATGTGGCAGACGCGCTGGTCGCCAACGGGACCGTCGCCAACCGGAGCGAGGCGTTCGACCGCTTCCTCGCCGACGGCCGCGCCGGACATGTGCCGCACTACGCCCTCGAGCCGGGGCACGCGATCGACCTGGTCCGTGAGGCCGGCGGCGTCCCGGTGATCGCGCATCCGTGGGGCCGGTCCAGCCACAAGGTGATGACCGAGGAGACCCTCGCCGGCCTGGTCCAGGACCACGGTCTGGCCGGGATCGAGATCGACCACCAGGACCACTCGCCGCAGTCGCGGACCGCGTTGCGTGCGATCGCCGAGAACCTCGGCATCATCTACACCGGCTCCAGCGACCACCACGGCGCCGGCAAGATCGACCACGACCTGGGTGTGAACACGACCCAGCCCGAGCAGTTCGAGCGGCTGCTCGAGGTCGCCAAGGTCAACGCCGCCGCCTCCGACGCGCAGGTCCCCGAGGCCTACCTGCCGTGAACAGCGTCATCAACACCGGTCTGTTCAGCTCGGTCTTCGTCACGCTCTTCGTGATCATGGATCCGCCGGGCACGGTGCCGGTCTTCATCTCGCTGACGGCCGGCCAGTCCCGCCCGGCGCGGAAGAAGGCAGCCTGGCAGGCGGTGCTGGTCGCGTTCGGCGTGATCGTCGTGTTCGCGGCCTTCGGCCAGCAGATCCTGCAGCACCTCGGCATCACGCTGCCCGCGCTGCAGTGCGCGGGCGGTCTGCTGCTCCTGCTGATCGCACTGCAGCTGCTGACCGACACCGCCGAGGACCCGGTCCAGACCAAGAACGTGAACATCGCCTTCGTCCCCCTCGGTACGCCGTTGCTCGCCGGACCCGGCGCGATCGTCGCCACGATGGTGTTCGTGCAGCGGGCGAACGGATCGCTGCCGGACGTGGTCGCGATCTCGGTCGGCATCATCGCGATCCACATCGTGATGTGGCTGACGCTGCGGTTCTCCGGGATCATCATGCGGATCCTGGGCGAGAACGGCGTACTGCTCGTTACCCGGATCGCCGGTCTGCTGCTGAGCGCGATCGCCGTACAGCTCGTGGCCGACGCGGTCACCGACTTCATCAAGGCGGGCTGACGTGCTGCCCGGGATGCCGACGCGGTTGTTCGTGGCGACGCCGACCAAGCTGCTGACGTTCGCGGACTGCAAGCGCAAGTACCGGTACACCTACCTCGAGACGCCGCGCCCGCCGAAGGGTCCGCCGTGGGCGCACAACACGGTCGGCGCGATCGTGCACGAGGTGCTCGCCGACTTCTTCGGTCGCTGGCCGGCAGCTCGGCGTACGCCGGACGAGGTCGTCGCCAAGATGCGGTCGAGCTGGCGCAGCGAGGGCTTCCGCGACGAGCAGCAGTCGTTGGACTGGCGGGAGCGCTCGACCGAGATGGTGCTCGGCTACCTGCGCGACACCGACCCGTACTACGAGCCGCGCGGAGTGGAACGTACGGTCGCCTTCACCACTGAGCGGGCCTCGCTGCGCGGACGGGTCGACCGGATCGACGAGCGCCCGGCGCGCGACGGCAGCGACGGGACCGAGCTGGCGATCGTCGACTACAAGACCGGCCGCCGGCCGCTCACCGCAGTCGATGCCCGGTCCTCGTTGGCCATGGCTCTCTACGTCCTCGGGGCCCGCCGCGTCCTGCACAAGCCGTGCACCCGCGTCGAGCTCCACCATCTGCCGACCAACACCGTCGCCGCGGCCGACCACGACGAGGCGTCCCTCGCGCGGCACCAACGGCGAGCGGAGTCGATGGCCGACGACGCAGCGGCTGCGGAGGCCAAGTGGCGCGAGGGCCTGACCCCGGCCGAGGCCGACGAGGCCTTCCCGCCGGAGCCGTCCCCGCTGTGCGGCTGGTGCGACTTCGCCAAGATCTGCCCACAAGGCCGCCGCGAGTCCCCACCCCGAGACCCCTGGGCCGCCCTCGACGACGGCGACCAGGCCCCGGTCGCCGAAACCGCCTGACTCATAGTCCTGTGGCTGGCCGAGGTGCTCGCTGACAACTGATGTCAGTGGCGTGTGCGTGCGATGCCAGCGGCGGGGTGAACCCTGAGGGTGAACGAAAGGGGCTCGCGTGATGAGTGCGAAGACTGTGAACAAGCTGGCGGTGCCGGGGGCAACGCTGCACTACGAGATCGCCGGTTCGGGGCCGGTGCTGCTGATGATCGCCGGCGGCGGAACCGATGCCGGCGTGTTCTCCGGGATGGTCGGGCAGCTCGCGGCGGAGTACACCGTCGTGACCTACGACCCGCGCGGCAACTCCAGGAGCCGGTACGACGGTGAGGCGACGGACGAATGCGTCGAGCAGTCCGCGGCCGACGCACTCGCCCTGATCGACGCGGTCGCCCGGCACGAACCCGTCTACGTGTTCGGCAGCAGTTCGGGCGCGATCACAGGCCTCGAGCTGATCACGCAGTACCCGGATCGGGTCCGGATGCTGGTCGCGCACGAGCCGCCCTGCACCGAGATCCTGCCGGACGCGGACGACGCCAGGGCGTTCTTCGACGAGGTGTACGACACGTACCGCACCGACGGGCTGACCGCGGCCGACGTGGTCTTCATGATGGGCACCGGCATGGACGGCGACGCGATGCCGCCGCTGGAGGACCTGCTGCCCGAGTACCGCGAGCTCGCGGAGCGGATGCAGGCGAACGCGGCCAACTTCTACGAGCACAAGTTGTTGCCTTTCACCCGCTACCAGCCGGACCTGGACGCGTTGAAGCAGGTCGCGGCGCGGATCGTGCCGGCGGCCGGGCTGGACTCGTACCCGCACCTGCCGGGGCGGCCGATCGAGGTCATCGCCAACCAGCTCGGCTGGCCGGTGGTGCTGTTCCCGGGCGGGCACGGCGGGTACTCGAGCCACCCGGGGCCGTTCGCCACGCATCTGGCTCATCTGCTCAAGACCGACACTGTGTGATCCGCCGTGAGCTCCGACCACCGGTTCGGGTGCGAGTCTGAGGGGTCTCGCATCCGGACCGGTTATTTGTGTTGACTCCTCCGCGGGCCGCGGCGTAGCGTCCGTCCTCTGCCCTTGACAATCGGTGTGGTTCAACCATGCCTTCACAGTGGTGTCCGAACCCCCGGGTCTTTCACGATTCGGGGCAGTTCTGCGTGCCGCTGTGCTCTCGGACACCACTTGAGTGCGAGAGGAGGTTTTGCGGATGGGTGTGTATTGGGCGATCGCCGTACGGTCGTTCCGGCGGTTCTCGACGTACCGGATCGCCACTGCGTCCGGCGCGTTCACCAACACCGTGTTCGGCTTCATCCTGTGCGGCATCTACCTGACGCTGTGGCACGAGCGACCCGGGCTCGGCGGGTACGACGCTTCGGACGCGCTGACGTTCGTTTGGCTGCAACAGGGGCTGCTGATGCCGGTCGGGATCTGGGGCGCCACGACGACGGGGGAGCTGGGGGAGCGAGTCCGCAGCGGTGAGATCGCGGTGGACCTCTACCGGCCCACGCACCTGCTGCTCTGGTGGCTGTCTGTCGACCTCGGGCGGGCGATGTTCCAGCTGGTGGTGCGTGGCGGGGCGCCGTTGCTCGTCGGAGCGTTCGTATTCGACCTCAAGTTCCCTTCGTCGCCGCTGACCTGGCTTGCGGTTGCAGCCGGGGTGTTCCTGGCGATTCTGGTCAGCTTCGGGATCCGCTACCTGGTCGCGCTGTCCGGGTTCTGGATCACTGACACGCGGGGGATGGAGCAGTTGGCGCTGGTGCTGTCGACGTTCTTCTCGGGGATGATCCTGCCGCTGGTGGTGTTCCCGGGCGCGATCGGAGACATCGCCCGGGCGACGCCGTGGGCCGCGACCATGCAGGTGCCGATCGACATCTGGCTCGGCCGGAACCCGGGCGGGACCGGTTCGGCCCTGCTGTTCCAGCTGGGCTGGATCGTGGTGCTCCTGCTCGGCGCGCAATTGGTGACGTCGGTCGCGACCCGCAAGGTGGTGATCCAGGGTGGTTGAACGAGTGCTCCGGGCGCCGTCGCAGTACTGGATGCTGATCATGATGTGGATCCGGTCGTCGATGGCGTACCCGGCGTCGTTCGTGCTGATGCTGTTCAGCTCGATGGTGCTGACGGTGATGGACTTCGTCGCGATCGTGCTGATGTTCAGCCACATCTCGTCGTTCGGCGGGTTCTCGCTGGCGGAGATGGCGTTGCTCTACGCAACGGCCTCGATGACGCTGGGGATCGCGGACCTGCTCACCGGGTCGATCGAGCGGGTCGGCGAGCGGATCCGGACCGGAACGTTCGATGTCTATCTGATCCGGCCGGTGCCCGCGTTCCTGCAGACCACGGCCGACGGTTTCGCGCTGCGGCGGCTCGGCCGGCCGTTGCAGGCGCTGGTCGTGATGGTGTTCGCGTTCAGCCGCCTGGACGTGGACTGGACGGTTGCCCGCGGCATCGTGCTGGTGGTGTCGATGATCGCGGGGTCGGTGATCTTCGGCGCGATCTTTGTGCTCGGCGCGGCGTTCCAGTTCCTCGCGGTGGACTCCGCGGAGCTGGCCAACTCGTTCACGTACGGCGGGCAGACGATGACACAGTACCCGTTGACGGTCTTCGGGAAGGAGATCGTGCGGGCCGTGACGTTCGTCGTACCGCTTGCCTTTGTCAACTATTACCCGGTGCTGTACCTGCTGGACAAGCCGGCCCCACTGGGGCTGCCGTCGTGGATCGGGCTGTTGTCTCCGTTGGTCGCCGTCGTCATGGTCGCGCTCGCGTCGCTGGCCTGGCGGGGCGGTCTCCGTCGCTATCGAAGTACAGGGAGCTGAGCAATGGCAGTGATCGAGTTGACCGACGTCGCCCGTGCTTTCACGGTCACGTCGCGGACCGGACTTCGCCGTACCCGGCGTGAGGTTCGCGCGGTGGACGGGTTGTCGTTCTCCGTCGAGCCGGGGGAGGTGATGGGGTACATCGGCCCGAACGGCGCCGGGAAGTCGACCACGATCAAGATGCTCACGGGCATCCTGGTCCCGTCGAGCGGCACGATCCGGGTCGCCGGCGTGGATCCGTCGCGGCACCGGTTGAAGCTGGCCAAGCGGATCGGCGTGGTGTTCGGCCAGCGGACCACCCTGTGGTGGGACCTGCCGTTGAAGGACTCGTTCGCCGTACTGCAGAAGATGTACGACGTTCCGCCGGCCCGGCACCGAGAGAACCTCGCGACCTTCGTGGAGCTGCTCGACCTCGGCGACCTGCTCGACGTACCGGTCCGGCAACTGTCGTTGGGTCAACGGATGCGCGGCGACATCGCGGCCGCGCTGCTGCACGATCCCGAGATCGTCTACCTGGACGAGCCGACCATCGGGCTGGACGTGATCAGCAAGGCCCGGCTCCGCGAGTTCCTGGCCCAGATCAACGCGGACCGCCGTACCACGATCATCCTCACCACCCACGACCTCGACGACATCGAGGCCCTCTGCACCCGCGTCATGGTCATCGACCACGGCCACCAGATCTTCGACGGCACCCTGGACGGCCTGAAGTCGAGCCAGTCCGCCCCACGCACCCTGGTCGTCGACCTCGCGACCTCGCTCCCACCGATCGAGGTAGTAGGCGCCACCGTCACCAAGGTCGACGGCCCACGCCAGCACCTGACCTTCCCACCCACCACCAGCGCAGCACCCCTACTGGCCCAAATCGCCGCCAACTACCCCCTCGTCGACCTCTCGGTCGCCGAACCCACGATCGAATCCGTGATCACCCAGCTCTACGCCCCAAGGCCTAGCGCGTGATCTCACCATCTCGGCGTACGGCGCTCATCCGCGGAGCCCGGCCGGACACGGCGGCCGTGCGACCAAATTCGTCCGCCGGCGGGAGCACTCGTAGCTGATCCCGCATCACTCGGCTGAACCCTTCCTGCCCGCGGACCATCCCGTCCAGATCGATTGCCTGCGGCAACACTGGAGCCGCATCGAACACCCGGGTGTGCGCCGCCACCAGAAACGTCCGCATGATCGAGTCGCTGCCACGCTGCATCTCCGCCCCCTGGATCAAGCAGTAGGCGGCATCGGTGAACTTCTGCCGCAGCTCAGGGTCCCGTGCGTTCGGCCGGTCCTTGCCGGCCCGCTGCGTCTCCAAGTCGGCCAGGATCTCGAACGATGCCTGCCGCAACTGTTGCCGATCCGCGAACCTCGCGGTCTGGGTGATGACCTGCCCGGGATGGAGCCCCTGGTCGAGAAGGTTTCCCGTGATCGTCCGCCCACCGGGCAGGTTCACCGGGTTGTGCAGGTTCGAGCCGTTCATCAACCGATCCTTCGCGACCTGCTCCAGCTCGGTGAGCAGGACGGAGGCGGGCGACCCGGGTTCGAGGTCGTCGGCGGCATTCGGTGTGAGTCTGTAGCCCCTCCATTCGCCGGCCGGAATCGGGGCCCGGAAGGCCTCGACGTCGCTGTACGGCCGGGTCCATCGCCCCTGCGCGGCCACCTGGTACCGCCACTCGGCCACGTGCCGGTACGCCGCCTCGAACGCCGCCGTCCGCTCCTCGAGGCCCTCGGCCTCCTCGAGCCGTTCGTCCAGCAACTCCAGCGCCGCGTTCGCCTCCGCGGCCTGCACCTGCGCGAATCCGCCGAGCTGATCCCACAGCGCCGGATTGTTGGTCGTCTTGACAATATCCGGCGTGGGAAAACTTCGCGCCGTGATCATCGGGCCATCCCTCCGCCGCGGTTGAGTGACGTCACTGCTGCTCGCTCGGAGCCTGCGTCGACGGCGGGCTGGGCGGCCGGGGGCGCCGCGATCCGCAACTGCTCGTGCATCACCTGCTTGAAACCTTCCTGCCCACGGACCATCCCGTCCAGATCGATTGCCTGCGGCAACACCGGTGCGGCATCGAAGACGCGGGTGTGCGCGGCGACAAGGAACGTTCGCATGATCGCGTCGCTGCCGCGCTTGAACTCCGGTCCCTGGACCAGGAAGTACGCCGCATCCACGAACGCCTGGCGCTGCTCGGGATCTGTTCCGCCGGCAGCCTTTGCTTCCTCGAGCTCAGCGAGTACCTCGAACGACGCACGCCGCAGTACCTCGCGATCGTCGGGCTCCGCGGTGACCGTCCGCACCTCCCGCGGCCCCGGGATGTATCGAACCGTGTTCCCGTTGACGCGGCGTCCACTGTGCAGCCTGACCCGGTTCTGCAGCCCGTGGCTCCCGTCGAGGCGCTCGAGTGCGACCTTCTCCAGACTCTTCAGCATCTTGAACGCCGGCGAGTCCTGATCCGACAGCACGTTGTCCGGCGTCACCCTGTACACCATCCCCATCCCGAGCGGCGCCCTCACGTCCTCCGCGCTCGCACCCGGCCGGGTCCACTTCCCTTCCAGCGCGACCTGATACCGCCACTCCGCAACATGCCGGTACGCCGCTTCGAACGCCGCAACCCGCTCGCCCCGGGACCCCGCTCCCGCCAGCCGCTCATCAAGCACCCCCAGCGCCGCATTCGCCTCCCGCGCCTGCACCTGCGCAAACCCCCGCAACTGATCCCAGGCCCCAGGATTAGCAGAGATCATCAACAAAGCCGGCGTCGGAAAACAGGCCCCAGAAATCCGCTCCACCCGATCAACCTACAAGCCCGCAGGGGCGGTACCGGCGAAGGCTTCTTCGGATCGCACTAGGCAAGGTCGGCGGCCATCGAGGCGAAGACGACCTCGGGGTCCATGCCCTTGGTGTCGGCACGCCAGCGGCGTACCGAGTCCGGCAACTCGTCCTCGGCGACCATCCCCACACCGGCCCGAATCAGCCGCTTGGCCTCCGCGATCCCGATGTCGGCGTACTGTAGTTGATTGAGGAAGTAGTAGTCGTGCCGAGCGCCCTCGTTGAGATGGAACTTCCCGGTGTTCCCGACGTACGTCCAGACATCCTCATCCACCAACGCCGCCACCCACAGCTCGTTCTCCCCGTCCTTGACCAAGAACAACCGCGTCATCGTGAAGTCCCGTTCCGTCGATCCTGAAATTGCTGGCGGGTGTGTTGCGGAGCGGAGCTCTCTGCGCTCGTGCGATTCGGAGCTGCGTTGGAACTGCGCTGCCGACGTTTCTTACCGTAGCTAATGGCGTTCACCTTCACGCCGCCGAGTTCCTGCAGATCGTCGATGCCGGCAGGTTGCGTCATCTGATCGGACAGGGCGATGCATTCCCTCCGAGCCGCGTCGCGTGTCGCCGGCTCCTGCTCGCGGTCGCGTTCGATTTCGTACAGCGTCGTCGTACGTTCCTTGACGTCGATCGACTCGGTGGAGTGCACCTGGACTTCGATCAGCTCCCCGAGGCTGCGCAGGTGGGTGTGCACGCCTTTGTACCGGCTTCCGTCGACGTACGAGTGATGAGCGTCCGCCATCTGCCAGTTGTTGTTCGTGAGGCGATCGATCGTTCTGACGGCGGCTTTCGTGAGCTCGTCCGGGTGCTTCACCGCGGCGGTGTAGCGAAGGATGTCGTCCGGCACCGACGAGGGACGACGGTAGTACTCCTCGAACCTGACCAGCTTCCGGGCCAATGACTGAGGCGACTTCAGCCTGTTCTCGAGGTGGTATGCCTCGGCCTCCACACCGATCGCGGAGATCACGGCCTCGGTGATGTCCGGCTCGACTGCGGCGGCCTTGGACAGCAAGTGCAAGCTGCGGGCGGTGGGCTCGGCGCCGTATTCCGCGGAGATCTGAGCCTTGGTCGGGATCGGATCTCCCCAATCGAGCGGACGTCGGGCGGTCAGCCGCGCGTACAGGTCCGCGGGTTCTGGCAGGTCGATCGGCCCGCACGGCATCTGGTCCCCCTGGGCGGTCGGTGTCTTCCTTAGACCGTAAGAAAGGTGGCGGGAGCTGTGGGGTGGGAATTTGGATCTGTGGATAACTCGGAGTTGTTACGGAAGTGGGTGGGGGGTGACCTTGGGGTGGTGGGGTCGTTGAAATGCGGGTAGGACCCAACCGGGTGGGTGGATCGGGGGTAGATGAGGTATGCCGACGATGACGGGTGAGCCGGTGGGGGTGTTGGGTCCGCCGGGGGACGGGGCCGGGTTCGCCGCGTGGGTGCGGCCGCATCTGGCCGCGATGGCTCGGCTGGCCGGTCGGCTGGCGGTGGGGGCGGATCGGGACGACATCGTGCAGGAGGCGCTCGCGCGGGCGTGGGCCAAGCGCGGGCAGTACGACGCGAGTCGCGGGACCCCGTCGGCGTGGCTGCTCGCGATCACCGCTGACCAGGCCCGCAAGGCGGTACGGCGGATGCGGACCGGCGGGGCGCGCCTGTCGCTGATTGATGCCCCGGAGGACGCGCGACCGGTTTCGCGGCCTGATCTGGACGCCCGGATGGATGTCGATCACGCGATCATGTCGCTGTCGGCGCGGCAGCGGCTCGCGGTGGACTGTTACTACTTCGCCGACCTGTCGATCGCCGACACGGCCGCGGTCATGGGCTGCTCCGAAGGCACCGTCAAATCCACCCTGTCGGACGCCCGCTCCCGGCTGCGTACTTTGCTGGAGGTCACCGAATGAACCCGACCGACGAGGTCGACGAGCTGTTGAGCCGGGCCGGTGCCCGGTGGCGGGCCGACCAGGAGCCGCCGCCCGAGCCCGATCTGGAGTACATGCTGAGTGGCGGCCGTAAACACCGCCGCTGGGTCCCGGCCCTGGCGGCGGCGAGCGTGGCGGTGGTTGCCGCGGGCATCATCGCCGTACTCCCGAACCAGAACGACACAGCGAAGACCCAGGCCGCGAGCAACCAACCGTTTGCCCAGAGCAACCAACAGCCGAACGACGACCTGCTGGTCAAGCCCGGCGACACGGTCCAGGTGAGCGGCAAGATCATCGCCGTACCGGGCAAGACTCCGGTCTTCTGTGCGCCGCTGGCGGAGACGGCCATCGGCTACCTGCCGGGCAAGGAGCCGGCCCCGAGCTGCCCCGACGAGTTCGCCGTCAAACTCAACGGCCTGAAGCTGGACCAGATCACCGGGATGAAAACGATCAAGGGCGTCGGCACGGGCAGCGCGGCGGTCACCGGCATCTGGCGCGACGGCACAATCGACGTACAGCAGCAGTCGGCCCCTATCAAGGTGGTCGACCCCGGTCTTCCGAAGCTCCCGTGCGCGGCGCCGGCCGGTGGCTGGCCGTCGAAGCCGAGCAACATCGGCTCCACCGTGGTGAAGGCGTTCCTCGCCGCGCACGCCGGTCAGGTCTACGGCCCGGTCACCTACTATCCGAACGGTACGTCGCGCAACGCCCCAGTCGTGATGATGGCCGGCGTCGCGCACCAGGATGTCGCCGCGTTCCGCGAGGCCTTCGAGCAGGTCTACAGCGGCAACCTCTGCGTGGCCCCTGTCCTGATGAGCAACGCCGACAGCGACCGCGTACGACTGTCCCTGGAGAGCATCCTCGAGAAGCAGCACCTCGGCGTGTTCATGAGCGGAGGGGCCGGGATGAACGGCGGCCCCGCACCGATCTCGCTGCTCGTCTACACCGAGCAGGTCAAGGACGCCGTCGCTCCGGTCGGCCTGGACCTGCTCGAGATGAAGCCAGAGGTCAAACCGGTCCGCTGAGCTCAGGCCGTCGTCAGGCTGGGGTAGTCGTGGAAGAAGTCGACCAGCTTGCGGGCTGTGGCAGCGGGCTGGTCGATGGCTGGTGAGTGACCGGCGTCGGGGACGACCTCCGCCTCCACGCCAAGAGCCGCCGCCATCGCCTGCTGTGCCGGGATCGGCCAGCCGTCGTCCGCTTCGCCGTGCAGTACCTGCGTGCGGACGCCGGACTTGGCGAGCTGGTCGGTCTTGTCCTCGGCATCCGTCAGTCGACGGGTGATCTCGGCCAGGCTGATCGGCACGTTGCTGGTGAACCGCTCCCGGAGGAATTCGGCGACGTCTTCCGGCGGAGCGACGTACCCCGGCACCTCGCGGTCGTGCTGGAGCTTCAGATCCCAGACCTGCTCGATCGGCAGGTTCTCCAACCCGAAAGCGAGCATCTGCAGACTCTGCAGCGTCGCCTCATCGGTGAACGCGGCTGGTCCTGAGCAGAGCAGAGTGATCGTGGAGAACACCGACGGGTCGATCAACACGGCCTCGCGTGCGACCAGCCCGCCGAACGAGTGCCCGACCAGCTGGCTGTACCCACCGAGTGCTTTGCTCATCGCGACCACATCAGCGCCGAGCTCCGCCAGCGAGTACGCCGACTTGTCGGCCGGACCCGCAGTCTCGTATTGACCACGCTGGTCCACCGCGACGGTCCGCCAGCCGTACCGGCAGAGGTGGTCCACCAGCGGAGTGAAGTCCTCTTTGCTGCCCGTCCACCCGGGTACGAGCAGGACCGTGCCGAGAGGCGTACCGATCTCCGGTACTGCGGTCAGCGTGGCGAACGAGCCACGGTCGGTCTCGAGGATCGCGGGGTGCACCCCGTGGGGCAGCGTCAGCGTACGCGGCGTACTCACAAGGAGAGCGTACCGACGAACGGGTAGTAGTAGCCGCAGAACCGGCCGCCGCGGACATCTCCGGCGGGAGGGGTGCGGGCGGGGTGGACTACTACCCGTTCGTCGGTACGGCTGCGTGCGGCACAATGGCCGGGTGCCTCGCACTCTCGCGGTCGCCAATCAGAAGGGCGGCGTGGCCAAGACCACCACCGTCGCCACCCTCGGCGCAGCCCTGGTCGAGCTGGGCCAACGGGTCCTGCTCGTGGATCTGGACCCGCAGGCCTGCCTGACGTTCTCGGTCGGCATCGACCCCGAGGACCTGGACAAGTCGATCCACCACGTGCTGCTCGGCGGTGTGAAGGCACGCGACGTTCTGATCGAGTTCGACGACGCTCCGGACCTGGTGCCAGCCACGATCGAGCTCGCGACCGCCGACGTACAGCTGTCCCGGGAGAGCGGTCCGGAGCAGGTACTGCGGACTGCGCTGCGTCCGCTGCGGTCGTCGTACGACTGGATCATCGTGGACTGTCCGCCGACCCTCGGCCTGCTCACCGTGAACGGGCTGTCCGCGGCGTCCGACGTACTGATTCCCTTGCAGTGTGAGACGTTGGCGCATCGTGGCGTAGGGCAACTACTTGACACGGTGCACGACGTACAACGGCTGACCAACCCGAGCCTGCGGGTGCTCGGCGTCCTGCCGACGCTGTACGACGGACGCACGACCCACGCCCGCGCGGTGCTGGAGACGATCGCGGACACGTACTCGCTGGATGTGCTGCAGCCGGCCATCCCGAAGTCGATCCGGTTCGCCGAGGCGCCGGCGATCGGCGAGACCATCCTCAGCACGGCGCCGGCCTCGCCCGGCGCAAAGGCCTACCGGGCGCTGGCCGGCGCGCTCCTTCACTGACCGCTGTCCGGTGCAGCCGGCCGACGGAACCGGTGCCGGAACCTCCACAGCGGTACGGCGATGATCGCGAGCAGCACCAGGAACGGCAGCATCGCGCCGACCGCGGTCGCCAGAGCAGAGAACACCGCGGTGAACGCGTGCCAGCCGCCCTTGAGTCCGCCCAGGAAGCCCTTGTCCGGCTTGGTCTCGGCCTGCACCGGCGGCTTGCCCTTCTCGGTCAGCGTCAGGGTGAGCGTCGCGAGATCGGTTTGCAGCGCGAGGCTCTTCTGCTTGGCCAGCAGGGATTCCAGGTCGGCCTCGCGGCGGGTGAGCTCGGTTTCGACCGAGACGATCTCGCCGATCGTGTTCGCCTTCGCCATCAGCGCGCGCATCCGGTCGAGGCTGGCGCGCTGGGACTCGATCCGGCTGGCGACGTCGACGACCTGCTCGGTGACGTCGGTGGATTCCTGGTGGATCTGCAGCCGCGTGCCGAGGTCGGAGAGGCGCTGGATGGCGGTCTCGAACGACTTGGTCGGCACCTTCAGGACCAGGTTCGCCGTGGTCACCTTGCCGTCGGGGTCGCCGCCGGTGTCCTCGGACGCGACCTGACCGTCCAGGCCGGTGATCGCGGTGATCGCCTTCTGCCGCATGGCCGCGACGTCGTCCCCCTCGACGGCCAGCGATCCGGTCTTGATGATCGACCGGGTGATCGTCGGTTCGTCGCTGCCGGTCGCCGTACCCTCAGCTGTGCCCTGGGATTTCGCCGCTGGTGGTTGCCCGGCGGCTGGTGCCTTGGCGTTGCTGTCGGCGCCTTGCTTCTGCACGGGTGCGGCTTCGCTCGTCCCGCTGTCGTTGCTCGAGCCTCCGCAGCCGGCCAGCAGCCCGATGCCGACCGCAGCCAGCACGGCTGTTACCGCTCTGATCCGCCCCATCACCCAGCCCCTCTCTCGTGGTTTCCGCCCTAGGACGGCCCACGCGGGGCTGGGTGTTGCAGGCTCAGATCACCGTTCGGCTACGTTCACTCCGGCGCGCTGAAGATCGGCGTCGTCGGCGCCGCCTCAGCTGCCTTGCTCTCAGCGGTCTTGCGAGTCCGCGTCCGCTTCACCGGCTTCTTCTCCGCGGCCGGAGCCTCAGCCGCCGGAGCCTTAGCAACCGGAGCCTCGACCGCCGGGGCCTCAGCAGCCGGGGCCGCGGCCGTCTTCCGGGTGCGCGTCCGCTTGACCGGCTTCTCAGCCGGCGCGTCGGTCACAACCTCCGCGGCCGGCGCCTCGACTGCCGGTGTCTCGACTGCCGCTGACTCAACTGCCTGCGGCTCCGCCGTCTTCCGAGCGCGGGTGCGCTTCCGCGCCTTACGCGGCTCGTCGGCAACCACCTCGGCAGCAACCTCGGTAGCCGGCGGTACTTCGGTCTTCGTGGTGACGTCGGCGAGTTCCTCGACCGGCTGACCGGCCCGGGTGCGCTTCCGCGACCGGTTCCGCTTCCGCGCCGCCGACCGCTCGCCACCCTCCGAACGACCGCCACCCTCCGAACGACCGGCACCGTCCGAACGACCGGCACCGTCCGAACGACCGGCACCGTCCGAACGACCGGCACCGTCAGAACGAGCCGCACCCTCAGAACGACCCTCGCCGTTCGAACGACCCTCGCCGCCGCGGCGGTTCCGGGGTGCGTCCTCGCGCGGCTCGCGGGTCTCCTTCGACTCGCGGACCGGACGGATCCGGCCCTTCGCGTCGGTCGGGATACCCAGGTCGTGGTACAGCTCCGGCGACGTGGAGTAGATCTCCTGCGGCTCGTCGTACGGCAGGTCGAGGGCCTTGTTGATCACCTTCCACCGGGTCAGGTCCGGCCAGTCGACGAAGGTGACGGCGATGCCGCTCGCCCCCGCGCGCCCGGTCCGGCCGATCCGGTGGATGTAGGCCTTCTCGTCCTCGGGGCAGGTGTTGTTGATGACGTGCGTGACGCCCTCGACGTCGATGCCCCGGGCCGCGACATCGGTGCAGATCAGTACGTCGATCTTGTCGCCGCGGAACCTGGTCAGCGCGCGCTCGCGGGCCTGCTGGTTCAGGTCGCCGTGGATCGCGGCCGCCTTGAACCCGCGGTCCTGCAGGTCGTCGGTCAGCCGGGACGCCTCGCGCTTGGTCCGGCAGAAGATCATCACCCGGCCGCGGTCGTCGGCCTGCAGGATGCGGGCCACCACCTCGGGCTTGTCCAGGTCGTGCGCCCGGTAGACGAACTGTGCCGTGGTCGGCACCATCTCGGTGTCCTCGTGCGACTCCGCCCGGATGTTCAGCGGGTGCCGCATGTGGGTGCGGGCCAGCCCGATCACGGCCGACGGCATCGTTGCCGAGAACAACATCGTCTGGCGGAGCTCAGGTGTCTTGCGCAGAATGCGTTCCACGTCCGGCAGGAAGCCGAGGTCGAGCATCTCGTCGGCCTCGTCCAGCACCAGGACCTTGATGTGGCCGAGGTCGAGGACGCCCCGGTTGGCCAGGTCCAGCAGGCGTCCCGGCGTACCGACGACGACGTCGACGCCGTTCTTCAGCGCGTCGAGCTGCGGCTCGTAGGCGACGCCGCCGTAGATGGTCAGTACGCGGACGGTGCGAACCGTGGACGCGGTGGTCAGGTCCTTGGCGACCTGGATGGTCAGCTCACGGGTCGGGGTGACGACCAGAGCCTGCGGCTTGCCGGGTGCGGCAAGCTCCTCGTAGTCGGCCTCGCCGGGGGAGATGGTGCGCTGCAGCAACGGAATTCCGAAGCCGAGCGTCTTACCGGTCCCGGTGCGGGCCTGGCCGATCAGGTCGGTGCCCATCAGGGCGACGGGGAGTGTCATTTCCTGGATCGGAAACGGCTCCACGATGTTGACGCGATCGAGCGCGTCGCAGATCTCGGGCAGCACGCCGAGCTCTCGGAAGGTGGTCAGGCTGATCGCCTCTCACATGCTTGTGCGGACAGTTGCTCAGTGGCCGGGCGCCTGGGGCTTCTCAGCCCCGATCGTGAGGCGCGGGGACACTGTGCAAGCACCTCGCACCAGCTTGCCCATCTGGGCGCGTCACCGGCGAATCGCTCACCAGTGTAACCGCACAACCTGTCAACGCCGCTTCGTGTGGTTTGCGCCACTCGCACGGCTGGGCAGATAGGGTGCCGGGCATGGAGCAGACGGCCTTTGATGATCCCGCCTACCGGGCCGCGGCGGTGGATCTGCTGGGAGTGCTCGCGTACGGCGAGCTGACCGCGTTCGAACGGATGGCCGAGGACGCCAAGCTGGCGCCGACCCTCAACGACAAGGCCGAGCTGGCCGCGCTGGCGACCACCGAGTTCGGCCACTTCCAGCAACTGCGGGACCGGCTGGTCGTCCTTGGCGTGGATCCGATGGACGCGATGACGCCGTTCGTCACGCCGCTGGACGCGTTCCACGACCACACCGCGCCGTCGGACTGGCTGGAAGGCCTGGTCAAGGCGTACGTCGGGGACGGTCTGGCGAACGACTTCTACCGGGAGATCGCGTCGTTCGTGGATGCGGAAACGCGGGCCCTGGTGCTGGAGGTCTTCGTGGATTCCGGGCAGGCCGAGTTCATCGTCGACCGGGTCCGCGCCGCCATCGAAGAGGACCCCAAGCTGGGCGGCCGGCTGGCGCTGTGGGGCCGCCGTCTGGTCGGCGAGGCACTCAGCCAGGCCCAGCGGATCGCCGCCGACCGCGACTCCCTGGCCGCGCTGCTGGCCGGCAGCGTCGACCGCCCCGGCCTCGACCTGGCCGCGATCGGCCGGATGTTCACCCGCCTCACCGAGGCCCACACCGCGCGAATGACAGCCCTCGGCCTGCAGGCCTGAAATGGGCAACGGCCGCCTTCCCCTTGCGGGGAGTGGCGGCCGTTGGGTGGTGCCTGGGGTCAGCTGGTTTTGGCCTTGCTGTTTCGCGAGGAGATGATCGCGACGACGATGGCGGCGCAGATGATCTGGATCAGGTACTGGATCCAGTCCGGGCCGGAGGTGTCCTTGACGCCGAGGAGTTTGGCGATCAGACCACCGATGAAGGCGCCGATACCGCCGCCGAGGATGGTCCAGCCGAGGCTGATGTTCTGCTTGCCGGGGAGCACCGCCCGGGCCAGCGGCCCGAAGATGATGCCCGCGATGAGGCTGACGATGATCATCCAGATCCAGTAACCCACGGTTCCTCCTTGAGAGGTGGCTGACCTGCGCCCGGCCTGGTGCCCCGTGACAACCAGACCAATCTCGGCGCAGGTCTTACCGCCATCGTGCCCTCTCGGTGGCACTCCGGAACCGGGACACGCTCGACTGTGTCCGGTTCGCGATCAGATAGCGCCGAAACCGACCTTGCGCGTCGAGACCTCGCCGATTTCGACGTACGCCAGCCGGTCGGCCGGGATGAGCACCCGGCGGCCCTTCTCGTCGGTCAGCTGCAGCAGACCGGTCTTGCCGGCGAGGGCGTCCGCAACCAGCTGCTGGACCTCTTCCGGGCTCTGCTCGCTCTCCAGAACCAACTCGCGATTGGCGTGCTGTACGCCGATCTTGACCTCCACGAAACCCTCCGGGCACCGATCCGACCGGCGGCTCTCGCCGGTGACGCTTCGAGCCTATCCGCTACCGTCGGCCAGCTCTCACCCGTCCGCCCAGAGCAGAACCCCGGGTCTAGTTGTCGGTGCGGGGGAAGCCGCGGATGCCACGCCAGGCCAGCGAAGCGACCAGGTCGGCGGCCTGCTCCTGCGGGAGCGACGGGTTGCCGGCGCCCAGCCAGTACCGGGCGCTGACCTGGGCCATGCCGACCAGGCTGACGGCCAGCACCATCGACTGCTCGCGGCTCAGGCCGGCGTCGGCGCTGATCACCTCGGACACCGCCTCGGCGCAGGCCTGCGTGACCCGGTCGACCCGCTCCCGGACGGCCGGCTCGTTGGTCAGGTCGGACTCGAACACCAGCCGGAACGCGCCCTGCGCGTTCGCCACGTACTCGAAGAACGCGTGCATGGTCGCCGCGACCCGGAGCTTGTTGTCCTCGGTCGACTTCAGCGCGTCCTGCACGGAGGCGACGATCGCCTCGCAGGAGGTGTCCAGCAGCGCCAGGTAGAGCTCCAGCTTGCCGGGGAAGTGCTGGTACAGGACCGGCTTGGAGACGCCGGCCCGGTCCGCGATGTCGTCCATCGCGGCGGCGTGGTACCCGTTCGCGACGAACACTTCCTGGGCCGCCTCGAGCAGTTGCGCGCGCCGAGCCAGCCGGGGCAGGCGGCTGCCGCGCTTGGGTGCGGTCTCCGGAGTCGTCGACACGGTGTGTGCTCCTTCGGTGGTGTTCCCCGAATCCTACCCAGCAGTCCTCCTCACCAGTAGCTTCCCTGCCCGAACAGTGTTCCAGTTCATGACGGCAGCGGCTGCGGATCGTCGTACAGGCCGCCCAGGACGTCGCCGTACTCCTCGATCCGGGCCAGCACCTCGTGCGGGAGGAATCTGAGTTCCTCGGGTGACGTCGCCGAGGCCACCTCGTCCCAGTCGATCGGTGTCGACACCCGCGGTTCGTCGGAGCCTCGGAGCGAGTACGGCGCCAGCGTGGTCTTCGCACTGGCGTTCTGACTCCAGTCGATGAACACCTTGCCGGGCCGCAGCGCCTTGGTCATGTTGGCGGTCACGTTCTCCGGCAGGGCCTCCGCCAGCTGCTCAGCCAGCTGTTTGGCAAACGCACTGGTCCGCCTGGAGGACGCAGGTTCGATCGGCACGTACAGGTGCATTCCCTTGTTGCCAGACGTCTTCGGCCAGCCCTCCAGCCCGAAATGGCCCAGCAGCTCCCGCAGGGCCAGCGCCACGTCGCAGCACTCGACAATCGTCGCCCCGGGGCCAGGGTCGAGGTCGAACACGATCAGGTCCGCCTGTGGATCCTTACCGTGGTCGGACAGCCCGATCCGCCATTGCGGGATGTGCAGCTCGAGCGCGGCCAGGTTGGCCAGCCACACCACGGTCTGTACGTCGTCCGCGACCACGAAGTCGGCCTCGTCCCGTCCGGTGGAGCTACCGGGAGTAGGCAAGGTCACAGTCCGTACCCAGGCCGGCGTACCGCGTGGAGCGTTCTTCTCGAAGAAGTACGCCGCCTCTGTGCCGTCGGGCCACCGTTTGCGGGTCAGGGGCCGGTCGGTCAGGTGTGGGAGCAGCAGCTCGGCCACCTGGTGGTAGTAGTCGATCACCTCGGCCTTGGTGAACCCGGTCTGTGGATACAGCACCTTGCCGAGGTTGGTGAGCTTCATGGTCTGCCCGTCCACCTCGGTCGTCAGCTGCTGCTGCGCGCCCGCCATGCGTCCCAGTCTCCACCTAGTAGGCGTTCTACCATGGTGCTGTGGAGAGTTACGGGCCAGTAACCGGGGACGCCGTACCCCTGGAGCTGAAGCAGTGGCCGGAGCGGCGAGTGCCGGTCGCAGGGGTGGATCTGCTGGTCAGAGACGTGCCGGGTGCGGCGTCGGACCTGCAGCCCGCCCTGTTCGTCCACGGCCTGGGTGGTTCGTCGCTGAACTGGACCGCCCTGGGTCTGATGCTCAACGACACGATCCGCGGCATCGCCCCCGACCTGCCTGGTTTCGGCCGTACGCCGTTGTCCGGCGTGATCGGGATCTCCGAGCAGGCCGCAGTCCTGAGCGAACTGGTGGACCGGGAGTTCGACCAGCCGGTGCACGTGTTCGGGAACTCGATGGGCGGCGCCTCGTCGGTGGCGCTGGCTGCTGCACGTCCTGACCTGGTGTCCTCGCTGACGCTGATCTCGCCGGCACTGCCGCATCCACGGGTGTCGGCGAGTGCGCTGTGGTTCGCCGCACTGGCCACGCCGCGGATCGGTCCCGCAGTACTGGAGCGGTCGCAGCGGCTGCCGTTCGAGCAGCGGTTCAAGGCGTCGCTGGCGATGGTGTTCGGTGACCCGCGATCCCTAGCGCCTGAGGTGCGAGCGGCGTACGAGGCAGAGCTGCACCGGCGTGACACGGACCCGTGGGGTCGGCAGGCCACGCTGGACGGGGCGCGGAGCATTCTGAAGTCGTCGCTGGCCAGACCGCGCCGGTCGCTCTGGGCGGACGCGGCCAAGGTGGAGTGCCCGGTGCTGTTGATCTACGGCGGCAAAGACCGCCTGGTCGACGCGCGGATCCGCACCAAGGCCCAGCGCACCTTCCCGAACGCCCGGCTGCTCTACCTGCCGCACTCCGGGCACGTCGCGCAGATGGAGCACCCGGAGGAGGTGGCTCGCGCGTTCAGGCAATTGATCGAGTCGAATCCGACGCGCCACTGAGACACGACTGAGCGGCGGATCCGGTCAACTTTCCTCTCGCCTGACAAGTACTACAGGTGACCGTGTCAGAACGAACGAGAGGACCACTGTGCGAGTGATCGGCAGAACCGCCCGATGTCTGTCGCTGGGGATGGTCGCACTACTAGGTGTGGGGACACTCACCGCAACGGCCGCACCACCTACGCCGCCATCGGTTGCTCAGGGCAACCAGTGGGACGTGCAAGCCGTGACCGGCGGATACCAACTGAGTCTGCATCTGGCGTCGCCTGCGCCGATGCGTGCCTCGCTTCCGCTGCTGGCGGTCGACGGCAAGCCGCTAGGTGTAGCCAAGCAGTCCGCCGACCGTAAGACGCTGACGTTGGTCAGCACCGATCCGGCCGTCTTGACGGCGCGGGACGTCCGCCTGGTCTGGTCCGGCGACCTGGGCAAGCAGTCCGGGATGAGCCGAGGCATCGCGGCCGCCGGACCGACCGACGCCGACTGGCTGAAGGCCCGGCGTGGACCGCTGCTGCCCGCGGATCCCGGTGCGCTGGGCAAGTACAAGGTCGACACAGCCGAGTACAACCTCGGCGACGAGGCCGTGAACCTTCCTGGCCTCGGCCACAAGTCGGAGCTGTTGGGGAAGGTGTACTCGCCGCGTGGCGCGGTCGGCCCGCGCCCGCTGGTGATCTTCCTGCACGGCCGCCACGAGGTTTGCTACGGCGAGCCCAGCCATCCGACCGAGAACGAGAAGCCCTGGCCATGCCCGCCCGGGATGAAGGCGATCCCGAGCTACCGCGGGTACGACGGGCCGGCGACCGCGCTGGCGAGCAACGGATACCAGGTCGTGTCGATCAGCGCCAACGCGGTCAACGCCTGGGACAGCGAGGCCTACGACGCCGGTGCGCAGGCGCGGGCCGAATTGATCCTCGACCACCTGGCGCTGTGGCGGAAGTGGTCGACGATCGGCGGCGGGCCGTTCGGCACCCGCTTCGTCGGCAAGATCGACCTGCAGAACGTCGGTCTGATGGGTCACTCGCGGGGCGGTGAAGGTGTCGCGCGGGCCGCGGTGCTGAACGCGGACCGCGGCGGTCAGTACGGCATCCGCGCTGTACTGCCGTTGGCACCGACCGACTTCGCCCGGGCGACCGTTCCCGGTGTGGCGATGAGCGTAGTACTGCCGTACTGCGATGGTGACGTGTCCGATCTGGAGGGCCAGAAGTTCTACGACGACACCCGGTACTCCGTCGATGGTGACGCTGCACCGCGGTCCACCGTCACGGTGATGGGTGCCAACCACAACTTCTTCAACACCGAATGGACGCCGGGGCAGTCCGTTGCTCCGTCGAACGACGACTGGTCCGGCGACGAGAAGGCGTCGCCGTGCGGGGCGAAGTACCCGGGCCGGTTGACGGCGAAGGAGCAGCAGGCGGTCGGTACGGCGTACGTCGCTGGGTTCTTCCGGTTGCAGCTGGGGCACGAGACGCAGTTCCTGTCGCAGTTCGACGGCTCGGACTCGCGGGCGGCGTCTGCGGGCAAGGCCGTCGTACGGGTGGTGTCGCAGGCGCCGGCGGGGTCGCGGCGGGACGTGAACCACTTCGACAAGGCACTGCCGCCCGGATCGGTCAGCGGGAAGGTGTCTGCGACGGTGTGCGCCGGTGTGTCCGACACGTCCGTCCGAGCGGCGACTCCGACCTGTATGGCGACGAATGACTGGGCCAACGCGCCGCACTGGGGTGCTGCCTGGTTCGCCGCCAAGACACCTACCACTGCGGTCACCAAACTGACGTGGAGCGGGACAAATGGGGTCGTACGGGTCAACGTGCCCGCTGGGCAACGCGACGTACGCCGATTTGCTGCACTGACCTTCCGTGCGGCGCCCGACCCGGTTGGTACGCCGAAGACGGACCTGAGCGTCCACGTGGTCGATGGGCACGGCCGGGCGGCCGTCGTACCGGTGTCTGCGGTCAGTGACGCGCTGGTGCGGATGCCGGGGAGCAACGACAGCGGTCTGCCGAAGAACCTGTTGCGGACGGTACGCATCCCGGTTTCGTCGCTGAAGGGCGTGGACCTGCGGGATGTGCGTGCAGTAGAGCTGCGGACGGACAGGGTGGCCAAGGGGTCGGCGTACGTGAGCGATCTGGCGTTCTCGTCGCCCGGGCTCGGGTTCTCGGCACCGGCGGCACTCCTGCCGAAGCTGTCCGCGTCGAACGTCACCGTGAAGGAGGGGGACAAGGGCACGCAGACGGTGGACTTCTGGGTGACCATGTCGCGGCCGAGCATCCGGCCGGTCAGCGTGTACGCCGAGACGAACGGAGAGCTCGGTGAGTCTGTCGGGGAGGTTGCCCGGCAGCTGGTGTTCAAGCCGGGGCAGACGCGGCAGAAGGTGACTGTGCCGGTCACTGGGAACACGCGGGACAGCTACGACCTGCCGTTCAGCCTGGTGCTGTCCGTGCCGCACGACGGGCTGCTGGCCGAGTCCTTCGGCCACGGCCTGGTCCTGGACGACGACCCGACGCCGACCCTGACCCTCGGCAACCTGAAGACGGTCGAGAAGACCGGCGTGGTCAACTTCGGCGTCAAACTGTCCGCCCCGAGCGACAAGTTCGTCTCGTTCAGCGGCCTCCTCAAGGACGGTACGGCGGTGATCCGCAAGGACTACACGTCCGCCAACGACGACGGCACAGGCCCGGTCGACCGCGCCATCGACGGCTACATCGAACCTGGCAAGACCACCGGCGACCTCTCCGTCAAAATCCTCGACGACAAACTCAAGGAGCCGGCTGAAACCTTCAGCGCGGTCATCACCGAGGTAGACGGCGCCAATCTGAAGGTCCCGATGACCCTGACCGGAACGATCATCGACAACGACTAGTACCAGTGACGTGCCGGGCACCCTGGGGGCGCCCGGCACGTCTCGTTCTTGAGACGACCGGCCCGGGATGTGGACTCCGTGGGAGGTGGTTTGGGATGTGCGGGAACATGGGGGTGGGAGAGATGGTTGAAAACCGGAGATCCCGTCCGACGTCTTCCTGAGGAGCCGACACGTGTCACTGCCACCGCTGGTCGAACCGGCTGATGAGTTGACCATCGACGAGGTGCGGCGCTATTCGCGGCACCTGATCATTCCCGAGGTCGGGATGGCCGGGCAGAAGCGGCTGAAGAACGCCAAGGTGCTGGTGATCGGTGCCGGCGGTCTGGGCAGCCCGGCGCTGCTCTACCTGGCCGCCGCCGGGGTCGGCACGCTCGGCATCGTCGAGTTCGACACCGTCGACGAGTCCAACCTGCAGCGCCAGATCATCCACGGCCAGTCCGACGTGGGGAAGTCGAAGGCGCAGTCGGCCCGTGAGTCGATCCTGGAGACCAACCCGAACACCAACGTCGTGCTGCACGAGGTCCGCCTCGACAACGACAACGTGTTCGAGATCTTCGAGCAGTACGACCTGATCGTCGACGGCACCGACAACTTCGCCACCCGCTACCTGGTGAACGACGCCGCGGTGCTGCTCGGCAAGCCGTACGTCTGGGGCTCGATCTTCCGTTTCGACGGACAGGTCAGCGTGTTCTGGGCCGAGCATGGCCCGTGCTACCGCTGCCTCTACCCGGAGCCGCCGCCACCCGGCATGGTCCCGTCCTGCGCGGAAGGCGGCGTACTGGGCGTGCTCTGCGCGTCCGTCGGCGCGGCCCAGGTGACCGAGGCGATCAAGCTGCTCACCGGCATCGGCGACCCGTCGCTCGGTCGCCTGAACATCTACGAGGCGCTCGACCTGAACTGGCGCGCCCTGAAGGTCCGCAAGGACCCGAACTGCGCGATCTGCGGTGAGAACCCGACCGTCACCGAGCTGATCGACTACGAGGACTTCTGCGGCGCGATCACCGAGGAAGCGGCCGACGCGGCCGTCGGCTCGACGATCTCGGTGAAGCAGCTCAGCGAGTGGATCAAGCTCAAGGACAACGGCGAGAAGGACTTCGTCCTGATCGACGTCCGCGAGCCGAACGAGTACGAGATCAACCGGATCCCGGGCTCGGTGCTGATCCCGAAGGCCGACTTCCAGACCGGTGTCGCCCTCGAGAAGCTCCCGCAGGACAAGCAGCTGGTCTTCCACTGCAAGTCCGGAGTCCGCTCCGCCGAGGTGCTCGCGATCGCCAAGGGCGCCGGCTTCTCCGACGCGGTCCACGTCGGCGGCGGCGTGGTCGCCTGGGTCGACCAGATCGACCCAAGCCAACCGTCGTACTAGAACTGAAGAGAGGGGGCTGGTCTCCAGCCCCTCTTTCTAGAAGTCCATCCGGCAGCCGGCGACCGCGTCGACGGCGGCCGGATCGCCTGTAATTGAAGGCTTGTCGTCGCGGCCGGACAGGGTTCGCATGTAGGCGACCGCGTCGACCTCGGCACGACCCACCGGCTCGCCCCTCCCGAGTCGGTAGGTCCCACCGCCCTGCCCGGTCAGCTCCAGTACGACGGCCGGCCGGTCACCCCAGAACGGTCCGCCGTCCACATCGAGCATCACCTGCGCGATCAGCTCGTCGACGTACTGCCCGCCGTCGAACGGCCGCCCGAGTGCCTGGCTGACGTCGTCGCGATGCATCCAGAGGTCCCGCGCGAGCAGGATGTCCTGGATGTAGCCGAGGTCGAGTGTCTCCAGCCCCGGTACGCCGTCGAGCTTGATCTTCATCCGCCGCAGCAGGGCCGGATTCCGGCTGATCCGCCGGGACGCCTTCGCCCACAACCGATCGAAGACGGTCCGCAGCTCGGCCGGCGGCGTACCGCGAAGGTCGTCGGCCTGCAGCATCATGTGTGCGTCCAGCAGGACGGCGTCCGGGTACTTCTTCTTGGCCCGCAGGTCCCGCAGCGGGAACGTCCACGGCCGAAGTACCTCCTCGGCCTGTCCGATCAGATGGCCGGCGATGTCCGCGACGTCCCAGGCGTCGCAGACGGTACGGCGGTGCCACTCGGAGCCCTCGATCGACGCGAGCAGGTCGTGCCAGGCGCGGAGCTCGGCGTCGCGGTGGAGTGTGGTCCGTTGCCGGTCGGCCCGGCCGATGTCTACTGCAAGTACAGCTGTCATGTTGTCCCCCTGGTTGGTGCGTAGCGCTGGTAGAACATCTCGAGTACGACGGGCAGCAGGCGGCTGAAGCGGCCGTCTTCGAAGGACGCGTCCGGCTCGTTGGCGAGCTGCTGCGAGATCAGGCCGGCCAGCATCGCGGTGTAGAGGGCGATGCCTTCGTCGCTCGCCGCGTCCGGGTGCAGGAGGCCGGCCTCGATCGTCGCCTCCAGATGCTCACGGAGATCCTGGATCGACTCCAGCGCCGGGGCGTACGCCTCCGGACTCGGCTCGAAGCCGGGAATCGTCCGCCAGAACATCAGCTGGGCGTACACCTGGTGCTCCAGGCACCAACGGCAGAACGCCGACGCCGCGCTCAGGTTCAGCTCGAGCTGGTCGTCGATGTTCGCGCGGGCGGCCCGGTAGGCGTCCCGGAGCAACTCGTTGCCCCGTTGGTAGAGCGCGTCGTAGATCGCCATCTTCGACGGGAAGTACTGGTACAGCGACGGCGGCTGCATCCCGAGCCGCCGGGCCACCGCGGACAGACTCAGGGCCGCGACCCCCTCGACCTCCATCAGCTCGATCGCGACGTCGAGGATCTCCTCGATCGTCTGCTGACGACGACGGGTACGGCGGTCCGGAACGGTGGTGCTCATGCCTTGAGGAAAACCTAATGGCGTTAGGGTTGTCAATACCTCGTAGATTTGAGGATCTTGTCCCTCGCGCCACGTACTGTCGATACATGTGCAGAAACATCACAACGCTCCGGGGACTTGAGCCGTCTGCGACCTCCGAGGAGGTCTACGCGGCCGCGTTGCAGTACGTGCGCAAGGTGACCGGCGTCGGCTCGCTGAGTGCGACCACCCGCGGTCCGATCGAGCGCGCAGCCGTCGAGGTCGCGCGGATCACCGAGCAGCTGCTGGAGGAGATGCCGGCCCGCCGGACCCCGCCACAGACCGTGCCACCACTGCGGCGCCCGGAAGTCCGTGCGCGCCTCGGCCTCGACTAAGAGCCTCCCGTGGGGCAGGAGGTTCGTCCCGCCCGCCGGCGGCACGGACTGGTCTTCGGCCTGATCGTGGCCGGCGTGCTGTTGTCGCTCACCAACACCAACGCCCAGTCCGAGCTGGGTCGTCGCCGGCACGAGGCGTGCGACGGCACGGTGCCGCTGCCGACGGGTGCGTACGTGCTCGGCGCCGCCGGACTGTTCGTCGGGGCGATCGCGCTGTACCTGTCGCTGCGCTGGTTCCGGCACAGCCGGCAGCCGATCACGCTGATCCTCCTGGCGACCGCAGCCGCCGCGGTAGTGGTCGAGATCCTCGGCATCGTGACAGCCTTCCAACAGGGTCAGCCGATCGAGTCGCTCTGCTTCGGCTAAGCGGTAGTGTCGCCCCCGGGAAACGGTTACCTCTGAGAGGGGCGCGGGATGCGGTTCGCGATCAAGACCAGGCCGGAACACACCACCTGGCAGCAGATGCGGGACGTGTGGGTCGCGGCGGACCAGTTCGAGATCTTCGAGTCCGCCTGGCACTGGGATCATTTCTACCCGCTGACCGGCGACATGCAGGGCCCGAACCTGGAGGCCTGGACCACGCTGGCCGCGCTCGCGCAGGCGACCTCGCGGATCCGGGTCGGCTGCCAGGTGACGGGGATGATCTACCGGCATCCCGCCGTACTCGCGAACATGGCGGCAACCACCGACATCATCAGCGACGGGCGGCTCGAGCTCGGCATCGGCGCCGGCTGGAACGAGATGGAGACCGCGGCGTACGGCATCGACCTGTACCCGTTGAAGGAGCGCTTCGACCGGTTCGACGAGGGCACCGAGGCGATGATCGCGCTGCTCACCGAGAAGGTCGCGAACTTCGACGGCAAGTACATCAAGCTGACCGAGGCGTACTGCAACCCGAAGCCGGTGCAGACCCCGCACCCGCCGATCACCATCGGCGGCAAGGGCCCGAAGCGAACGCTCCGCGCGGTCGCCAAGTGGGCGCAGCAGTGGAACGTCATCGTCGCGAACCCCGAGGAGTGGAAGCCCCTCAAGGACGTGCTGGTCCAGCGTTGCGAGGAGGTCGGCCGCGATGTCAACGAGATCACCTGCTCGGTCAACGTCCGCATCGACCCGGACGGCCCGCTCGACAAGGCGGTCGCCGACGCAGCGGCGTACGGCGAGGCCGGCGTCGACCTGATCATCATGAATCTCCCGCTCGACGCGGGGCCGTCCGTCCTGGAGCCGCTCGCGAAGGCGCTCGCGCCACTGGCTTAGATTTGCCCTGTGGACAGGGAGGAGTACGTCGAGGCTGTACTGCGGGCGGTCGAGTCGATCCCGGAGGGCAGCGTCGCGACGTACGGCGACATCGCGGAGTACATCGGGCAGGGTGGACCGCGGCAGGTCGGCGCGATCATGCGCGAGTACGGCGCGACTGTCCCGTGGTGGCGAGTGATCCGCGCATCCGGCGTACCGGCCGATGAAGTCGGCGACGAGCAACTCCACCGGCTGCGGTCGGACGGGGTGCGGATCACCAACGGACGCGTGCGGCTGCGCGACGTCCGTTGGGATCCACAGGATTGATCGTTACTCGCCGTTCAGCGGTGTGCCCGCCTGCGATGTGCGGAGGAAGTAGATCGGGTCGTTGTAGGTGCCTGGGACCTTGCCGAGGCTCTGGATGGTGGTCGACGTTCCGTTGGCGTGACCAATGGCGTACAGGTACGCCGATCCGCTGTCCCGGTCGATCGCAGCCAGCAGAGTGCTCTGAGTGCCGCACTTCTCCGCGACGATCGACTCGAAGCCCTGCCAGGTCGACGAGCGGACGACCTTCACCACGGTCGTCATCGGCGACGTGATCGGGATCCGGATCGTGTACAGCGCGCCGGCCTTGGTCGTGGCCAGGAAGGTGTCGTACGTCGACGTCGTGCTGATCAACGTCATCGTCTTCACGGCCGAGAATCCGGCGAACGTACCGAGCGGGTGGAACCCTTCGGCGTCCCGCTTCCAGCGGACCAGGGTGCCGTCGTCGCGCATCGCATAGAAGTACTGCCGGGTCGGCGCGTCACCCTTCGGGTACGCCGCCCGCGCGATCGAGGTGTACGCGTTCATGTCGAGCATCGCGACTCCGCGGCCCCACCACGGTCCGTCCGGCACGTTGTTGATCACGGTGCTGTAGAGAGTGTCGCCGTACAGCGCGTAGCCGCTGTCGGAGCTGCCGCCCTCGGGCTCGGGCTTGAACTCCCAGGTCGCGCTCGCCCTGGTCTCGCCGGGCTCGGCGACCTTCGGACCGACGCGGCGTTCGCTCGCGACCGGCGGGCTCGCGGCGGACACCACCTGGTCGACATAGTTGCCCTGCGCGGTGATCGAGCCGAGATCGAGCGAACAGATCGACTCGAGCTTCGGATTCGCCGCGGTGGCAGTGGCAGTACTGAGACCTGCCAGTAGAACAGCCGCCCCCAGGAGGGCGGCAGTGCGCCGTGTCGTCCTCATTCGGTGCTCCTTGTTTGTGGTTGCTTTCGAGGAACTCGATGCACTCCGGCCGCGGAAAGTTATCGCCCGACTACGTTGCTGTTGTCCGGTTTCCGACGATCTGTGCCCAGTCCGGGGTGGGCGTCAGGATTTGTCGGCGGCGTCTGCTGGGATGGTGCGATGGTTGGCAGACAGGGGTCCCGATATCGCTTGGTCCGGGCGGCGGGGCGTACGGCGGAGGCGCCGGTCCTGGATGCCGATCAGCAAGCGGTCGTCGATCACCCCGGCGGGCCGCTGCTGGTTCTCGCCGGGCCCGGCACCGGGAAGACGACGACGTTGGTCGAGGCGGTCGTCGACCGGGTCCGGAATCGCGGGCTGAGTCCGGACGAGGTGCTCGTGCTGACCTTCGGACGGAAGGCGGCGACCGAGCTCCGCGATCGCATCACCGGCCGGCTCGGGCGGACGACGCGAGTGATGCCGTCGATGACGTTTCATTCGTTCTGCTACGCGTTGCTGCGGCGGTTCACACCGGCGGACGCATTCGACGTACCGCTGCGGCTGCCGTCCGGGCCGGAGCAGGCGTCGCGGTTGAGTGAGGCTTTGTCGGGGAGTCGCGAGGTCGGTGCGGTGCATTGGCCGAGCAGTTTGCATCCGGCGTTGAAGACGCGCGGGTTCACCGACGAGGTGCAGGCGGTGATCGGCAAGGCGCGGCAGCTCGGGCTCGACCCGGAGGACCTGTCCGCGATCGGGCGGACGGCGGAGCGGGCCGAGTGGGTCGCGGTCGGGGACTTCTTCGAGGAGTACCTGCAGGTGCTGGACGCCGAGCAGGTGCTGGACTACTCCGAGCTGATTCATCGCGCGGTGATCCTGGCGCAGCAGCCGCAGGTGCAGGCCAAGCTGCGGGCCGAGTTCAAGGCGGTGTTCGTCGACGAGTATCAGGACACCGATCCTGGTCAGACGAAGCTGTTGCAGGCGATCGCGGGCGACGGACGTGACCTGGTCGTCGTCGGCGATCCAGACCAGTCGATCTACACGTTCCGCGGCGCTGACGTCCGCGGTCTGCTCCGATTCACCAAGGAGTTCCCGGCATCCGACGGCTCCGAGGCGGCCCAGATCGCCTTGGGTACGACGCGACGCTTCGGGACCACGCTGCAGCGCGTATCGCGCAACGTCGTCAACCGACTCGGTGTCCCGGGGGCACTCGATCGGGACACGTTCGACCGCTTCCGGAACCCGGACGCCTCGTCGGCTGTTTTCGGTCCGGGGAAGGTCGAGGCGAATCTCTACTCGACGAGTGGCGCCGAGCTCGAGCACATCGCGGATCTGCTCCGGCGGGCGCATGTCCAGGACGGTGTCGGGTGGCACGAGATGGCGGTGCTGGTCCGGTCCGGCAGTCGGTCGATCCCGCCGCTGCGGCGTGCGTTGGCCGCGGCCGGGATTCCGGTGGACGTGGCCGGCGACGAGTTGCCGTTGTCGCGAGAGCCCGCCGTACGGCCGATGCTGCTGGCCTTGCGGGCCGTGGCTGATCCGGTGACGTTGACTGTTGACGTCGTACGGGCGCTGGCGCTGTCGCCGTTGGGGGCGATGGATGCGGGGCAGTTGCGACGGTTGGCACGCGTACTGCGGCGGCGGGATCGGGAGGCGGCGGGTGGGCAGCGGTTGCCGCGGTCGTCGGACGAGCTGCTGCGGGAGGCGTTGACGAATCCGCTGCTGCTCGACGAGGAGGCGTCGCCGGCCGAGGCACGGTTCGCGGCGCTGGGCGAGCGGTTGCTCAAGGCAAGGAATATCGTGACCGCGGGCGCGGCGCCGGACGAGGTGATGTGGTCGCTGTGGTCGGAGTCGCCGTGGTTGCGGCGGTTGCGCGGGCAGGCTGGGTCGGGTGGAGAGACCGCGCGGGCCGCGAACCGGGACCTGGATTCGCTGTGTGCGTTGTTCGACGCGGCGAGCCGGGCCGAGGAGCAGGTCGGGTTCAAGGGGGTGTCGGCGTTCCTGTCGGAGTTGGAGTCGCTCGATATCGCGGCGGACAACCGGTTCGACGGGACGTACCGCGAGGCCGGCGTACAACTCATGACCGCTCACCGGTCGAAGGGTCTGCAGTGGCGGCTGGTGGTCGTCGCTTCGGTCCAGGAGGGGCAGTGGCCGGATCTGCGGCGGCGCGGGTCGTTGCTGGAGCCGGACCGGTTGGGGCCGGACGGGCTGATCGATCCGTTGTCAGCTGGCGCGTTGCTGGCCGAGGAGAGACGGTTGTTCTACGTCGCGATCACCCGAGCCCGGGAGCGATTGATCGTGACCGCGGTGCAGGCGCCCGAGGCGGACGGCGACCAACCCTCCAGATTCCTTGCTGAGCTCGACATTCCTTTGAAACTGGTCGCTGGGCGGCCGAGGCGGCCGTTGTCGTTGCCCGGTCTGGTTGCGGATCTGCGATGCGTCCTGGCGGATCCGTCGTCGTCGCCAGCTTTGAAACGGGTCGCGGCTGATCGGCTGGCTTTGCTGGCCGATGCCGTGGACGAGCGTGAGTATTCCTTGGTGCCGACTGCGGATCCGTCGCGCTGGTGGGGTGTGCGGGAGCGGACTCGGTCGGAGCGGCCGATTGCGAACCCCGAGCTGCCGGTGCCGTTGTCGGGGAGTGCGCTGACTACGATCGTGGACTGCCCGCTGCGGTGGTTCCTGACTCGGCGGGCGGGCGGGGAGACGCCCAGTACGTCGGCGATCGGGTTCGGCATGGTGCTGCACACGTTGGCGGATGCGGTCGCGACCGGGGTGCTGCCACCGTCCGTGGACGAGCTGAACGGCTGGCTCGACAAGGTGTGGACGCAGCTGGAGTTCGAGTCCGCGTGGATCTCGGATCGCGAGCGGGTGGAGGCCGAGCAGGCGTTGCGCCGGTTCGTCGCGTGGCATCAAGGGCGGCCGGATCGGACGCTGCTGGGGACCGAGGTCGAGTTCGACGTACTGCTTCCGGATGCGGACAAGCCCGCGGTCCGGGTGAAGGGCCGGATGGACCGGGTCGAGCAGGATCCGGAGGGCACGATCCGGGTGGTCGACCTGAAGACGGGCCGCACGCTGCCGACCAAGCCGGCGGTGGCGCGGCATGTCCAGTTGGCGATCTACCAGCGGGCGATCGCGTCTCGGCAGATGCAGAAGCTCGGCGACGATCCGGTCGCGGGCGGCGCCGAGCTCGTTCAACTCCGGCACGACGACAACGGCGGCTTCCCTCGTGTCCAGCACCAAGGTCCGCTCGAAACCGACGAGGACGGCAAGACCTGGCTCGACGAAGCGGTCGAGAACGCCGAGTCGATGGTCCGCACCGAAGAATTCACCGCCCAACGCAACGACGGCTGCGCCCGCTGCGAAGCCCGAGCCCTCTGCCCCATCCAACCCGAAGGCCGAGAGACCGTCTGATGCCTGCGCACCTGGAGTCCACGGCCGACCTGTGCGACCTGCTCGGGATTCCGTTCAGTGATCAGCAGTTGGCGGCCATTACCGCACCGCTCGCGCCTGGAGTGATTGTGGCGGGGGCCGGGTCGGGGAAGACGACGGCGATGGCGGCCCGGGTGGTGTGGTTGATCTGCACCGGGCAGGTGCAGCCGGAGGAAGTGCTCGGGCTGACGTTCACGAAGAAGGCCGCCAACGAGCTGGATGTGCGGATCCGCGAGGACCTGACCAAGGCCGGCGTGCTCGGATCGACCCTGCCGAAGGACCAGCATCCGATCCTCGCCGCCCACCTCCGCAGCAACATCCCGAACTGGGAGCCCGAGGAGCCGGGTGAGCCCGTCGTCTCGACGTACCACGCGTTTGCCGGCACGTTGATCGCCGAGCACGGTCTCCGCCTCGGTCTCGAGCCCGACGCCCGAGTGCTCGCCGATGCGACCCGTTTCCAGTTGGCCGGTCGCGTCGTACGGCGGTCCGCCGGGCCGATCCGGTTCGCGTCGCATCACGTGCCGACGCTGGTGAACAGTCTGCTCTCGCTCGACGGTGAGCTCGCCGACCACCTGCTCCGGGCGGACGACGTACGCGAGCACGATGACGCCGTACGTCGGGAGGTCGCGGCGGCCCGTAAGCAGACGGTGGAGGTGCGCAAGCTGGCCGAGACCGCGTTGAAGCGGGGCGAAATCCTGCAGCTCGTCGAGGAGTACCAGGCCTACAAGGGGGAGCGCGGCGTCGTAGACTTCGCCGATCAGATGGCGCTCGGCGCGCGGTTGGCCGAGGAGTGCCCGGAGGTCGCGGCCGTCGAGCGATCGCGGTACAAGGTCGTGCTGCTCGACGAGTACCAGGACACGTCGGTCTCGCAGCGCCGGATGCTGACCGCTCTGTTCGCTAGTGGGGACGGTCGCGGCCACGCGGTCACCGCGGTCGGTGATCCATGCCAGGCGATCTACGGCTGGCGTGGCGCGTCGGTCGCGAACCTGGACGAGTTCCCTGAGCACTTCCCGCAGTCGGATGGCACGCCGGCACAGCGATACGTGTTGAGCGTCAACCGTCGTAGCGGTAGCCGGATTCTCGCCGCCGCCAACCAGCACGCGACCGAACTCTATGAGCAGCACCCCGGCGTCATCCCGCTCGAGGCCCCGGCCGACGCGCCGGAAGGTGCGATCACAGTGGGCCTGTTCGAGACGCGGTCGCAAGAGATCGAGTGGGTCGCCGACTCGATCGTCGCCGCGCACCGCACTCCGAACCGCCGCTGGAAAGACATCGGCATCCTGATGCGGACGAACGTCGACCTCAGCGCGGTCCACGAAGCCTTGATCTCCCGCAAGGTCCCCGTCGAGGTCGTCGGCCTCGGCGGACTCCTCGCGCTCCCCGAGGTTGTCGACGTCGTTGCGACGCTGCAAGCCGTCAACGATCTCACCGCGAACGCCGCGATGCTGCGGATTCTCACCGGCCCGCGGTACCGGATCGGTCACCGCGACCTTGCCCTGTTGGCCAACCGCGCACGCATCCTCGCCGACGCCGGCGAGCGGCCCGCGGTTGACGACCTGGTCGCCGCCCTCGACGCAGCGGTCGCCGGGATGGACTCGACCGAGGTCATCTCGCTCGCCGAGGCGGTCGACGATCCAGGTCCGGACGCCTGGGGTTACGCCCCGGAGGCCCTGGTCCGCTTCAAGGAACTCTCGACCGAGTTGCGCGAACTCCGAACGCACGCGAGCGAGCCGCTGCTCGACCTCGTCCGGCGGGTGATCAGCACGATCGGCCTGGACGTCGAGCTCACCGCCACGCCCGACCACGTCGACGCAGGCCGCCGCGATCATCTTGCCGCCTTTTTGGATGCCGTCGGCAACTTCGTGTCCACCGAGTCGGACGGTTCGCTCGACGGCTTGCTCGCGTATCTGGCCGCCGAGGAGGAGTACGCCGCCGGCCTCGACCTCGCCGTACCGAGTGAGGCCGACTCGGTCAAGCTGCTCACCACGCACCGCTCGAAGGGCCTGGAGTGGCCGGTTGTCTTCGTGCCGACGCTGGTTTCCAAGGTGTTCCCGTCGGATCGCGGCCGGGACAAGTGGACGACGAACGCCAAGGTGCTGCCGTGGCCGCTGCGCGGTGACGCCGACACGCTGCCGGATATCCACGACCTGTCGAACGCCGGGCTGAAGTCGTTCGCGGACGAGTGCAAGGACGTGAACGCGCTCGAGGAGCGGCGGCTCGGGTACGTCGCGTTCACCCGGGCGAAGGAGATCCTCGTCGCCACCGGGCATTGGTGGGGTCCGACGCAGAAGCGTCCGCGCGGACCGTCGTCGTACCTTTCGATGCTGAAGAAGCACGCCGGCGAGCGAGTCGTCGCGTGGGCCGAGCAGCCCGAGTCTGAGGAGAATCCAGAGCTCGCCGAGCAGACGCAGGCCCCGTGGCCGACGCCGTTCGACGTGGATTCCTACCAGCGACGGCTGGCTTCGGCGGCGCTCGTGCAACAGGCTCGCGCGGAAGGCCCGTCGATCGAGGCCGAGGAGTCGCTGCTGCTGGACGAGCAGGCGACGGTCGCGCGGTGGGACTCCGAGATCGAGCGATTGTTGTCAGAGGCAAGGGAAAGCCGAAGCCGCAAGGCGTACGACGTAACGCTTCCGGCCGCACTGTCCGCGACGCAGGTGATGCGGCTGGCCAAGGATCCGGACGGACTCGCCTCCGAGCTGGCTCGCCCGATGCCCCGCAAACCCAACCGGGCCGCGCGTTTCGGCACCCGCTTCCACGCCTGGGTGGAGAGCTACTTCGGCCAGCAACTCCTGCTCGATCCGGACGACCTGCCTGGTGCCGCGGACGAGGACATCGTCGACGACACCGACCTGACCGAACTCATGGACGCCTTCCGCGACGGCCCGTTCGGCGAGACCTCGCCGTACGAGATCGAAGCCCCGTTCGCCCTCGCCCTCGGCGGCCGAGTCATTCGCGGCCGCATCGACGCCGTCTACCAGGTCGTCCGCGAGGACGGCTCCCGCGGGTACGACGTCATTGACTGGAAAACCAACCGCTCCGAATCCGCCGACCCACTCCAACTGGCCATCTACCGCCTCGCCTGGTCCGAACTCCAAGGCATCCCCCTCGACCAGGTAACGGCAGCCTTCTACTACGTCCGCACCGGCGACATCACCCGCCCCGAACACCTCCCGGACAAGGCGGAGCTCGTCAGCCTCCTCAACGGATGACGGCCTCCTCCAGGGCGGCCACCAGCGCCGCGATCGCCGGAGGGTTCGGTGGTTCGCCGTACGTCGCGGCGTAGACGTGCCGACGTGAGTCCGGGATCTCGGTGGCGAAGATGCCGTCGGCCTGGTGGCTGCGGAGGGCAAGACCAGGCATGGTCGTCACCCCGAGACCGGCCATCACGAGAGCCTGCATCACCACCATGTCGTCGGAGGTATAGCCGACCCTCGGTTCGTAGCCCTCCACCGCGCACAGAGCAGTCAGATGACTGCGGCAACGATCGCAGCCGGCGATCCAGGTCGCGTCGCCGAGCTCGGCCAGCGTGACCGGCCGGTCCTTCGACAGCAGGTACACCGGGTCGTCGAGCAGATGGTGCAGTCGTACGCCGGTCGGCTCCGGCTCGGTCTCGTCGTACCGGAACACGATCGCGACGTCGATCTTGCCGGTCCGCAGAAGCTCGAGCGCCTCGGGCGGATGCAGATCGGTCAGACTCACCTCGAGCCCCGGATGTTTGCCGGCCAGCGCCGCAACGGCAGCCGGCACGAGCGATCCGATCGCCGACGAGAACCCGGCGAGACGAACGCGTCCGACCCGCAGGCCGACGTGGGCGGCGAGCTCGGCGTCGACTGCCTCGATCCGGCCGATGATCTCCGCGGCCCGGGCGGCGAGCATCAGGCCGGCTTCGGTGAGCCGGATGCCGCGGCCGGCCCGCTGCAACAACTGCGCGCCGGTCTCGGCCTCCAACCGGGACAGGTGATGGGTGACGGACGGCTGCGAGTAGTGCAGCTCGCGGGCCGCGGCGGTGACCGATCCGTGCCGCGCGACGGCATCGATGACGCGCAACTTCGTGACATCGAGCATGTATCAAACCTGTCTATGGATGAGGACGATAATTGGCATTAGACGTTATGGGTTGAGGGGCGCACGCTCAAGACATGACGACGACAACGACTTCCACCAGCACCCTGACAGACCTCGCCGCGGGCGTTCGAACCGCGATCGGCGAGCACGCCGACTGGCACGGCACCGCACAGCTCGTCGCCGAGCAACTGCGCCGCCACCTGCCGACGCCCGACGTACTGACGGCCGAGCAGCGTCTCGGATCGGCGGACCGGTACCGGAGTCACACCCTGCATGTCGAGCCCGACGGCTCGTTCTCGATCATCGCCCTGGTCTGGCAGCCCGGCCAGCTGACCCGGATCCACGATCACGTCACCTGGTGCGTGTTCGGAGTGATCCAGGGCGTCGAGCACGAAGACCTCTACGACGCGGACCTCAACCTGATCGGCCAGAGCGACAACCACGTCGGCGACGTCAGCGGCTTCGCGCCCCCCGGCGACATCCACCGAGTCAACAACACCTCGGACACCACGGCGATCTCCATCCACATCTACGGCACCGACGTAACCCGCATCGGCTCGAGCGCCCGCCGCTACTACAACTAACTGCTGTCAGCGCACCCGGAACAGCTCGGCCGGCACAATCCGCACCGGAAACGGCAACGTCGCCTCGAACACCTTCTCGCCAGACACGACATCGCGCTCGACGTACACACCATCCACGAGCTCGAGCACAGTCAGAGTCTGCTCCTCCGCATCGAGTATCCAGTAAGCAGGGACGCCAGCCCTCTCGTAGAGGACCGGCTTGAGAACCCGATCGACGGTGCGTGTCGTCGACACGACCACCTCAACGGCGAGTGCCAACTCCTCGACCCATCGCGTCGTGGTGGCCTTGCACGGAAGCACCAGCAGATCAGGAACCAACGCCAACCGACTGTTCGGCCGGAACTCCAACGGTCCGTACAGAACCTCGAGATGGTCAGGGCAGGCGGAGACCATCTGCATTACCAGGTTGCCGAGTGCCCGTTGATGGATCCGGGATGACATATAGGTCACCAGCAGGACTCCGTCTACGAGCTCGTACCGCGGCCCTTCGTCCGGCGCCGCGTCGAGATCGGCCGTCGAGAATTCACCTGGTTCGATCGGTCTCATGCTCCGACCCTGTCTCAGACCAAACATGGTGCGGTAGGGCAGATGAGCATCTGCCCCAGGCTGCCCGGTTCCAGGGATGTCTGGGCGGCTCCTAGACGACGACGTCGGCTGGGACGATGCGGACCGGGAACGGCAGCTTGGCCTCGAACGCGTCCTTGCCGGTGACAACCGCCCGCTCAACGTAGGTGTCGCCGGCCAGTTCGAGCACAGTCAGCTCTTCCTTCGCTGGATCGAAGATCCAGTAGGACGTCACCCCGGCCTGCTCGTACAAGCGGCGCTTCAGAACCCGATCCGCCAAGCTCGTCGATTGCGACAGAACCTCGACCGCGAGCAGCAACGGCTTCTCGATCAGCTTTGGCCCAACATCCTCGCGGCGGCAGACGAGCACATCGGGCTGCACCGATCGCGTTGGTGTCGGCCGGTAGTCCGTCGGAGCAACAAACACCTTGAGGTTCTCTGGGCAGCGTTGCCGCAAGGCAACGGCCAGTTCTAAGGTCGCTGTCTGATGGATTGTCAATGGCGCCGGGGTCACCAGCAGCACCCCGTCGACCACCTCGTAGCGCATCCCGTCGTCGGGAAGCAGTTCGAGATCGGCCAGCGTGAAGTGACCCGGCTCAAGTGTTTCCACGTATCCCATGGTGGTGCCTCCTTCTCGATCACACAACCAGCATGGCGGCGCACGATGGGTGGTTGGTGCCGTTTCGGCGATCTGCCCCAGGTTGCCCCGGGATGCCCCGTTACCTGGTGAGGGCGGCTGGGGTGAGGGCGACAGGGAAGGGGTGGGTGGCTTGGTAGGTCTCCTCGGCTTGGACGACGGCTTGGCAGGTGTAGCCGGTGGGGGTCAGGGCGAGGATGGTTAGTTCTTGGGTGGTGGGGTCCAGGAGCCAGTAGGAGGGGACCTGGTGGGTTTCGTAGAGGGTGCGTTTGAGGACTACGTCGGTGGTCCGGGTGGCGGGGGAGAGGACCTCGACGGCTAGGAGGGGTGGCTGGGTGATGGTGTAGTTGCGGGGGCAGACGAGCAGGTCTGGGCGGAGAGTCGTGTGGGGTGTCGGACGGAAGGCGACAGAGCCCACCGATACCAGGAGGTCGGGTGGGCAGGCGTGTTTGAGTAGGACCATGAGTGCGACCACGGCGGCGTGGTGGGCGGGTGGTTGGGCGCCGGTGATCAGGAGGCGGCCGTCGACCACCTCGTAGCGCCGGCCGTCCCTGGCGGGCGGACGGCCGGCTTGTGATGCTTCAACCGTGGTCACTCCGACAGCTTGACGGATTTCGCCGTACCGCCGCGGGAGTTATCCACAGGCGAGTGGGTTCTCCAAGGTGCCGACGAACTGGAGCGAGCCGGCCACGTCGGTCAGGTCGACCATCTGCTGGTTGTTCTTCAGCTGCAGCCGATTCAAGCAGGACAACGCGAACGACGGCGTGAAGATGTCGTACTTCGCGAACGCATCGGCCAACTCCGGCGTCGCCGACTGGTAGTCGCGCACCGCGCCCACAACCACCGACCAGAACTCGGCAGGCGTCAGCAGACCCTCGCGGTCCAGCAGCGGTGACAGGAACCGGAAGATGCAGTCGAACACGTCGGTGAAGATCGACAGCAGCTTCTCGTCGTCAGGCACCTCGGCGCGGATCCGCTCGACGTCCGGTGGGATCGGCGTCGCCGGGCTGAGTACGGCGATCTCCTCGGCGATGTCCTTCATGATCACCCGGATCGGGATCGCGTCCCGCAGTACCAGGATCAGGTTCTCCCCATGCGGCATGAACACGAGCTCGTAGGCGTAGAAGCTGTGCAGCAACGGGATGAGATAAGCATCGACGTACGCGCGCAACCAGTCCGCCGGCGCCAACCCCGAAGCCCGCACCAGTGCCGCGGCCAATGACGAACCGTGCCGGTCGACGTGTAGTAGCGAAGCCATCGTCGCCAGTCGCTCGCCGGGCTCCAGCGTCGGCACCGGGCTCTCCCGCCACAGCGCCGACAGCATCTTCCGGTACGGCGAGGTCTTGTCGGTCGCGTTCTCGTAGTACCGGTTGTGGTACCCGGCCGCCGCGATCTCCCGCAGTACCGAGAAGCCATAACGCTTCAAAACAAGGTCATTCGAGACCAACGAGTGCGCCCAGTCGTTGATCGCCGGCGTCGCGGCCATGTACGACGGCGACAGTCCGCGCATGAACCCCATGTTGAGCACCGACAACGCCGTCTTCACGTAACACTTCGACGGCTGCGACCGGTTGAAGAACGTCCGGATCGACTGCTGCGGCTGGTAGATGTCATCCGTCGACCCGAGATGAATGACGTGCCGCTGCGCGATGTCCGCGGCAAACGTGATCGAGGTCTTGTTGTCCCACTGCCACGGATGCACCGGCAGATAAACGTACTCCGCCGGATCGGCGAGGGCAGCGAACCGTTGCAGTACGTCGTCCCCCAACTCCGACCGCAGCAGGTCGTCGAAGCGCAGTGTGTTGCTGTGGGCAACCGTCGTCCGGTCCCGGCGAGTGGCGATCCAGGTCAACTGCACCGGCGCCCCGGTCTCCGGCGCGTACGCGAGGTAGTCGCTCATCCCGAACCCGAGCCGCCCGTTGTTAGCCACGAAGCACGGATGGCCCTCGGTCATCGCAGCCTCGATCACCTGGAAATCGGCAGTCACCAGGTCGGCAGCGGTCAGATCCGGCTTCGACAGCTTGTACGCCGCCGACGCGAGCGTGCTGCTGATCTCCTCCAGGTACACCGGCAGCATCTCCGCGCCGATCCCGAGCTGCTCGTGGAACTCGGTGATGAACTCCAGCGCATCGACCGGCAGGCCGTCGTCGCGCACCACCGAGGAGATATCCCAATGATTCAAGGGATATCGCCGAGCGGCGAAGCGATATCGGCCGACCACAAATTCGTTGCCCTCGGCGACAGGTTCGAGGATGCGCTCGTGGGTGAACTCCGAGAGCGCCTTCCGCACCAGGGCGACGTTGACGACAGCCCAGGCGTCCGGGTTCAAGTGCGTGACCATCAGCCGGCCTCATTCATCCGGTGTGCGTCGGCGTACTGGTCGCGGGTGCAGAAACTCAACCACGCTTGCTTGTCCGGCAGTTGTACGACGCTGTGCTTGCGGAACCCCATCCGCTCGTTGAGGGCGTGGATCTTGGTGTTGCGTACGTCGGGCTCGACCACGACCCGGTCGACCAGCGGATCGCTGAACAGGCTGTCCATGATCGTCTCGAAGACCGCACCGGTGAATCCGGTGATCGGCGCGACCGGCGGTCCGACCAGCACATGCATCCCGATGTCTCCCGGTGCGACGTCGTACACCTCACCGATCGCGTCGTACGTCGGCTCGTAGCGCTCCATCAGGAACGCGGGCCGGCCGTCATGCTCGCCGAGGAATGCGCGGTGGTGCGCACTCCGCTCGATCCGGAGGTACTCCGCGTGCACGTCGGCGACGGATGCGTCGAGGAGGCCCCAGTACCGCGCGTACGGCTGGGTCACCCAACCGTGCAGCGTGGTCACGTCCTCGGTCAGGTCGAACGGCCGGAGGCTGAGGGTGCCGAGGCCGGCGAACAAGCGCCGGAAGGTCAGTGCTCTGGTCATGGCTGGATCTGCTTTCGCGGTGGGCGTACCTGCTTAGCTAAGGCTTACCTTACTTGATGGCTGAGCCGGCATCGAAACCGGCCCGTATCCTGGCGGCCCACCCAGCCGTCCAGACTGGTATGACCATGACCGACGCACTCGACCTGCCAGAGCTGAAGGCCGCCCGCACAGCACGGCGGGAGTTTCTCGACCGCCTGGAGCCGCTGCGCTCCGACCTGTACAAGTACTGCCGTCGGCTGACCGGCAACGCGTTCGACGCCGAGGACCTGGTGCAGGAGTCGCTGGCCCGCGCGTTCACCCAGGCGGCGCAGGCGCACAGCCCGATCGCCAACCCGCGGGCATGGCTCTTTCGCGTCGCCACCAACGCGTTCGTCGACAGCTACCGCAAGCAGACGCCCGTCCTCGTCGACGCGCTGGAGCAGGCCGCACCGGACACCGCCGACCCAGTGGAGGTCCGCGACGCCTGGGCCGAGCTCGTGACTCTTCTCCCGCCGCAGGAGCGCGCCGCACTCGCGCTGAAGGATCTGTTCGGCTTCACACTCACCGAGGTTGCAGATGTACTGCGTACCTCGGTCGGAGCCGTCAAAGCCGCACTACACCGCGGTCGCGGCCGCCTGGCCGCCCCGGACCGCAGCCGCTCTAAGCGTGAGGCTCCAGACCGCCGACTGCTCGATGCGGTAGCCGACGCGTTCACGGCTTACGACGTACCGCGGTTGACCGCACTCCTGCTCGCCGACGCGGACAGCGAGATCCTCGGCGTACTGACGGAGTACGGCGCCGACAACATCAGCCAGGGCTCGATCGAGCACACCCTGGACGTCACCAAGCCGTACCGCTATACCGCCGAGGTCGTGGACCTGTGGAATGAGCCCGTCATCCTCATCCGCACGGTCCGCGATGGCCGGCGAGCTGTGAACGACCTGATGCGCCTGACCACCGAAGACGGCAAAGTGCGGTCGATCCGCTGGTACTACTTCTCCCCGGGCTTCCTCACGGAAGTAGCAGCCACCCTCGGCGAGCCGGTGGAGCTCAACGGCCACCACTACTAAAGGCGGACACCCCAGGTAGCCCGCGCGGCGGATGTGCGGTAGCGCGGGTCCTGCCTACGGTGGTGGCATGTTGATCGCCGAGGACCTGCTGCTACTCCTGTACGACGACGAGACCGGCAAGCCGATCACCGGGTCGCCAGGGCTGGACTACGCCTTGGCAGGTGCGGTGCTGATCGAGCTGACCCTGCAGGGCAAGCTGGACATCACTGGCGAGGGCACAGGCGAGAAGCCGGGCCGATTGAAGGTGCTGGACGGTTCGCCGACCGGTGACCCGATCCTGGACGAGCGGCTCTCGTTCGTGGTCGACAAGCCCGGTAAGAAGCCGAAGGACCAGGTCGGACGGCTGTCCAAGCACCTGCGTGACCAGCTGCTGGCCAGGCTGGCGGAGCGCGGTGTCCTGGAGGCGGACGAGGGCAAGGTACTCGGCCTGTTCCCGGTGACACGTTGGCCGGCGAAGGATGCACGGCACGAGGCGGAGGTGCGTTCCCAGCTGGAGAGCGTGCTGAAGGTCGGTACGGCGCCGAACGAGCGCACCGGCGCCTTGATCGCCCTGCTCAGCGCGCTGAACGTCGTACCGAAGGTTGTCACGGATGCGGTGGACAAGCGTGCGCTGAAGCAGCGGGCGAAGGAGATCGCGGACTCCGACTGGGCCGCGGCCGCGGTGAAGAAGGCGGTCGCAGAGATGCAAGCCGCCATCACCGCCGCGATCGTCGTCGCCAGCTCAACCGCTGCCGCCTCCGGAAGTAGCTAAGCGCCGCTGCGCGGGGGAGTGGCCAGAGACTCCCCCGCGCCGAGGCGGGCCTTGATGTCCGGCTTGAGGACCTTGCCGACCTTGGAACGAGGCAGGTCGGGCCAGACCAGCACTTCCTTGGGCGCCTTGACGCTGCCGATGCGTTCCTTGGCAAAGGCGATCAGCTCGGCTGCATCGACCACGCTGCCCGGCTGGAGTTGTACGACGGCAACGACTCGCTCGCCCCACTTCTCGTCGGGCTGTCCGATCACGGCGCAGTCCCGGACGGCGGCGTGCGCCATCAGGGCCTGTTCGACCTCGGTCGAGTACACGTTGAAGCCGCCGGTGATGATCATGTCTTTCGCCCGGTCGACGATGTACAGGTAGTTCTCGTCGTCCAGGTAGCCGATGTCCCCCGTGTGGTGCCAGCCGTACGCCGACGCCGCATCGGTCGCCTCCGGGTTCTTGTAGTACCCCTTCATCACCAGTGAGCCGCGGACGACGATCTCACCTCGCTCGCCCGAGGAAAGGAGATCGCCGTCCGCGCCCATGATCGCCACCGTGACCAGCGGCGACGGCCGCCCGGCCGACGACAGACGTCCGCGGGCAATGTTGCCCGCGGCATCGAAGTGTGCGGCCGGCGGCAGGACTGAGATCATCATCGGCGCCTCGGTCTGCCCGAACAGCTGCGCCATCGGGCCGATCCGCTGCAAGGCCTCCTCGAGACGAGCGACCGACATCGGCGCGGCGCCGTACCAGAAGCACCGCAACGACGACAGGTCCGTGGAGTCCAGCTCCTCGGCCGCCAGCACCATGTAGATCAGCGTCGGCGGCAAGAACGTGTGCGTCACCCCGTGTCGCGGTATCAGCTCCAGGAAGGCGTGGACGTCGGGAGTCCGCATGATCACGATCTCCCCGCCGGACGCGAGCACCGGGAAGCACAGCACTCCGGCCGCGTGCGTCAACGGCGCCAGCGCCAGATAGACCGGCCGCTCACCGAACGGGTACCCGATCAGCGTCAGCGCGGTCATCGCCTCGAGATTGCTGTTGCCGAGCATCACTCCCTTCGGACGCCCAGTGGTGCCACCGGTCCCGACGATCATGGCCAGATCGTCCGGGTCGGTCAGATCGGGCGCCGGTTGGGACGCGCCCCCGCAGAACGCGTCCCAACCGACGATTCTCCGGCCGCTGGGGTGGGGGTCTGGGCCGGAGTCTTCGGGCTTCCCGTCGAGACACACGAACGTGTGCACCTTCGGCAGCAAGTCCCTGATTCGGTCCACCAGCGGCGTGAACGCCTCCTGGTAGATCAGTACTTCGCAGTCGAACTGGTCGAGCAGCTCACGGTTCTCCGCGGCCTCGTTGCGTGGGTTGATCGGGCACCAGATCGCACCGGCCCGGCTGATCCCGAACACGCAGCTGAACGCCACCGGGTCGTTCGAGGACAGGATCGCGACCTTGCCGCCCGGTCGTACGCCGCTCGCCGCGAGCGCCCCCGCGATCCGGTACGACAGCTCCTGAACCTCGGCGTACGACAGTGTCTCGCCGTCCGTGGTCAGGCAGGCCGCATCCGGGCCGAGCGAGGCACCCTTGTCGAGGTAGTCGACCAGTCGCACAACGAACCCCTTAGCGCTGCACAGTCAGCTGTGGCTCGGACACCAGCCCGAAGCTCCGCAGTACGCCGAGCAACTCGCGGTGACCGAACGCCTGGCAACCACTCGCGAACCCGACCCGCTTCGGTGGCGTCTGCAGCAACGAGTACGCCGCGTACGCCTGAAGCAGTCCGGTCTGCTGGTAGTTGCTGTTGCCGTGGATGACGCAGTGCGCGCGCCCGAGCGGTCCGGAGGCATGCACCGAGTCCAGCGACTTGTTGACCCGCGGGTTCTCGCGTGGCGGCATGCTGTCCATCACCTGACGCGCGGTCGCGGTCAGCGCCTCGTTGCGGTCGTCCGGAGACATGTCCTTCGTCGCTTCCAGTGCGGCCGCGACGATCTGCGGTACGCCGTTCATGAGCGCTGCGTTGAAGACACCGCCCTGCGCCTTGCAGTTGGCCACTCGTGGATCGCGCCTGAACCAGACCGGGTGCGACGTGCCGCCCCACGGCAGTGACAGCGCCAGCTCGTGCTGTCCTGGCACTACTAGTGGCACCAGACCCTGCTCGGGGAACTCGACGTACGCATTCTGCTCCAGGAAGTGCGCCTTCGACGTCGCTGCGTTCACCAGGATCGTGCGAGTCGAAGCGATGGTCGGACTGCCGCCCCAGAACACTGCGATGTCCAGCGTGTCCAGGCCGGGCTCTTCCAGGCACAGCTGCGCGGCGATCTCACCAGTCGTGTACATCTGCGCGACACCTGGTGCCAGCAGCAGGCCGGCTTCGGCGAACTGAGCGCCGTACTTCTCGTCGCAGGTGATCAGCCAGTCCTGCTCACCAGATGTGTCGGTGTAGTGCGCACCTGCTGCGAGTGCTGCTTCTACTGCCGCAGGGCCGAGCTCGCTGAACGGTCCGACCGTGTTGAGTACGACGGACGCGCCTTTGAACACATCGGTCAGTGACGCGAGGTCATGGTCGACTGCGGTGATCTCGTAGTCCGCTGTCTCGATACCGGGGACGTTCGCCTCCATCGAGGCCGTCAGCGTGTCCTTGCTACGACCAGCTGCGACGAACGGCACGTGGTAGTGGCGCAGGTACTCACACACGAGACGCCCGGTGTAGCCGGACGCGCCGTACACGACGACGGGTTTGCTGGTCATTGGGCCTCCCGGCCTGGACTGAGGAGTGGAGGGAGCGAAGCGACCGGAGCGACGAGGGAAGGCCGGGAGTTACAGCCCAATGACCCGCCGCGCCGGAGGCGCGGCATCAATACAGTCATCTACATCCCCATTCCGCCGTCGACGGGCAGGCCGATGCCGGTGATGAAGCGCGCCTCGTTCGACGCGAGGAAGACGACCGCGTCGGCCATGTCGGAGACCTCGCCGAGCCGGCCGGCCGGGGTCAGGCCGATCACCGCGGCGACCGCGGCTTCCGGGGACTCGAACAGTCCGATCTCGGCGCAGTCGTTGGCCAGACCCGCGCCCATCGCGGTCGGCACCAGGCCGGGGTAGATGCTGTTGACGCGGACGCCGTACCCGAGCTTGCCGGACTCCATCGCTGCGACGCGGGTGAGCCGGTCGATCCCGGACTTGGTCGCGGAGTAGACCGCGATACCTGGGAAGGCGATCGTCGCCGCGACCGAGGCGACGTTGATGATCGCGCCACCCTGGCCGGCCAGGCCGTCGGGGCGCATGGTTCGCAGCCCCCACTTGACGCCGAGGATGGAGCCGAGCAGGTTCACCTCGAGCATCTTGCGGGCGTCGTCCGCGGTCACCTCGGTGAGCAGGCTGGTGATCTCCACGCCCGCGTTGTTCACCAGGATGTCCAGGCCACCGAGGATGTCGTTGGCCGCGACGACCGCGTTCTCCCAGCTGCCGTCGTCGGTGACGTCGTGCGCGACGAATCCGTTGCCGGCGCCGTACTCCTGGTCGAGGGCGTCGGCGACGGCCTCGCCGGTGTCCTTCTGGATGTCGCTGATCACGACTTTGGCGCCGGCTGCCGCGAGGGCCTTGGCCATACCCTCACCGAGGCCCTGGGCACCGCCGGTGACGAGGGCCTTCCGGCCGGAGAGATCGAGTGAACCCATCTGATGCTCCTTCTTGCTCACAGGACGCACTGGCTGTTTCACACTCTGGCCAGGTCTTTGACAGTCGTCAAGACTTTGTTTGACACTTGTCAAGAAATCTCCCCGCCACAGGACGCGCCTGGCCTGTGGCGGGGTACCCTGACGCAACGACGATCAGGAGGGCGGTGGTGGCGATGGCGACAGCAGAGTCGGAGCGGCCGGCCCGGGTTTCCGGGATCGACAAGATCGAGCGCCGCCGGATCGCGCTGGCCGAGTCCGCGCTGAAGACCCTCGGTGAGCTCGGGTACGCCCGGACCAGCCTGCGGGAGATCGCGAACAACTCCGAGTTCACCCACGGCGTCGTGCACTACTACTTCCGCGACAAGATCGACCTGATCAGCTACTGCGTGCGCTACTACAAGACCAAGTGCGCCCGGCGGTACGACGAAGTGGTCGAGACCGCCGGATCCGGCGACGAACTCGTGACCGGGTTCCTGGCCAAGATGATCCAGACGCTGGTCGAAGAGACCCCGATGCACAAGCTCTGGTACGACCTGCGCGCCCAGAGCATGTTCGAGGAGCAGCTCCGCCCGGACGTCGAGGCGATCGACCAGCTGCTCGAAGAGATGATCTGGCGGATCCTCAGCCGGTACGCCGATCTCACCGGGACCGCGCCGACCGTCGACGCCCCAACGGCGTACGCCCTGGTCGACGGACTGTTCGAGCAGGCCGTGGTCGGCTACGCCGCGAACCCGGACAAGACCCCGGACCTGCTGACCGATCGGCTCCTGCAGGTCCTGCCCAAGCTCGTCGCAGCCTAGCTACTCAGCTCCGCAGTCCACCTTGCAGAGCTTGTCTGTCAGGGTGAGGATCGCGCCCGGCTGGTCGGACTCCGACTCGGTCGAGAACTCGACGGTCCAGTTGCCTGCCGTGGTCTGCGCCGACGCCTTGCCCTGCTGCTGCTTCAACCAGTCGGCGATCTGGCCGCGTGGGTTCACGTGGGCCAGCTCCAGCGCCTGCGGTGCGAAGTCGGCCAGCTTCGTCGTCGCCTCTGCTGCCACACCGGTCGCCTGCAGTGAGAGCACTGGCGGGCGCGGTTGTTTTCCGATCAGCACCTGGATCGACGTAGCGCCCTGAGCGCAGGTCTGGTAGGCCTCGTCGGTGCTGCACGTGTAGCCCTTGCCGGTGAAGGCTGCGACGACCTGTGCGGTCGTGAGGTCCGGCAGCTTCTCCTCCGGACCAGACTGCGTGTTGCTAGCGCCCGGAGTACCAGACGCGCTGGTAGTCGAGCCGGGCGTGTTGCCTGCCTTGTCGTCCGCCTTGCTGCCTGAGCAGGACGTCGTACCGATCAGGATCACGGCGCACGCCAGCACGGCGGCGCCGTACCGCGGGGTCAGACCGGCACCTCGATCGCCGCGTCGAGGGCGATCGTGATCATCTCGGAGAAGGTCGTCTGGCGCTCCTCGGCCGTCGTCTCCTCCTTGGTGATCAGGTGGTCCGACACCGTCATGATGCCGAGCGCGCGACGGCCGAACTTCGCCGCCAGCGTGTAGAGCGCTGACGCCTCCATCTCGATCCCCAGTACGCCGTACTCCGCGGTCCGCGCCACCAGGTCCGCTCGGTCGTTGTAGAACAGGTCGCCGGAGAACACCTGGCCGACGTGCACGTTCAGGTTGGCCGCCTCGGCCGCGTCCACCGCCGCGCGGAGCAACTTGTAGTCCGCGGTCGGCGCGTAGTCGATGCCGTGGAAGCGCAGCCGGTTCATCTGCGAGTCGGTGCTCGCGGACATCGCCACGATCACGTCGCGGACCCGGACGGCCTCGGTCAGCGCACCGCACGTCCCGACCCGGATCAGGGTCTGTACGTCGTACTCCGCGAACAGCTCGTTCGCGTAGATGGACGCGGACGGCTGGCCCATGCCGGAGCCCTGCACGGAGATCCGCTCACCCTTGTAGTTGCCGGTGAACCCGAACATGTTCCGGATCTCGGTGTAGCAGATCACGTCGGACAGGTAGGTCTCCGCGATCCACTTGGCCCGCAGTGGATCCCCGGGGAACAGCACCCGCGGAGCGATCTGCCCCTTCTCGGCGGCGATGTGAATACTCATGCGGGGATGCTCTCACGGTGCCGGGGTAGGTTGGCTCACGTGGCCTATTCCATCGCTTCCGGTTCGCTAGCCCTGTCCCGGTCCGTCCTGGACCGCGCCGCCGACCGCCGCCGTGACGACGACTGGCTGGAGAAGGCCTGGGCCGCCGACGACACCCAGGTGGTCGTAGTCGCCGGTGACCAGCTGCTGGTGAACTCCGAGCGCACCGGACTGGAGCTGCTGACGCCGGCGGACGCACCGGAAGGCATGCGGATCTTCCTGGGCATCGACCGCGAGTCCGGCGCCGGTCAGACCGCTGAGGGCCGTGCAGTCTTCGGTGTGCTCACCGAAGCAGAGCCAGACGAGTCGTACGGCGGACTCCGCGAGCTGGGCGCCCTCCTGGACGACCGCGAAGCCGGTATCGCCGTCAACGTGATCGGACTGGCCAACTGGCACGCCGTCCACACCCACTGCGCCAACTGCGGTGCGCACACCGAGGTCATCGAGGCAGGCCACGTTCGGCACTGCCCGGTCTGCGGCCGGAGTCATTTCCCGCGCAGCGACCCGGCGATCATCGTGCTCGTCACCGACGACCAGGACCGCGCACTACTAGGGCGCAACGAGGCCTGGCCGGTCGGCCGCTACTCGACGCTGGCCGGCTTCGTCGAGCCCGGTGAGTCGCTCGAGGCCGCCGTACGGCGTGAGGTGCTGGAAGAGAGTGGTGTCGTCGTCGGACCCGAGATCGACTACGCCGGCAGTCAGCCGTGGCCACTGCCCGCCAGCCTGATGCTCGGGTTCTACGCGAAGGCGACCGGTTTCGACATCGAGGTGGACCAGGACGAGATCGCCGAGGCGAAATGGTTCACCCGGGAGGACGTTCGTGCGCTGGTCGAAGCCGGCACGATGGCCCTCCCGGGTGCGATCTCGATCTCCCGCCGCCTGATCGAAGGCTGGTACGGCGAGAGCCTCACCGGTAGCTGGTGACTAGGTCCTACCGGCCCACGTTCGACCGGGCCGCGGCGACCCTGATCAGGACGCCCTCCCAACGCTCCACCGTGCCGGCCTTCTCGAGCTCACGGAGCTTCCGGTCGACAGCGAGGACGTAGGCGGCGTGGCTCGGCCAGTCCGCCTTGGCGCTCGGCAGTGTGTCGGTCAGCGTGCAGCCGTAGATCAGGAAGCGGTTCGACACGTGGCTGTCGATGTTCCCCGTCCAGACTGTCGCCCTGACGTCCGACTGCGGACACGAATCGACCGGTGGGGTGTACGACGCCAGGTTGGTCGGGTTGGTGAAGCCGTCCGGCCGCAGCAGCGTGTAGTAGGTGCCGTCCGGTGTCTGCGTGAGTCGGTTGAGACCGCGGTCGCGCAGAATGGTTGTGTGGCCGCTGAGGATGTCCAGGACGAACAGTCGCCCGCCGGTCACGCCGTACAGGTAGCCGTCCCGCCAGGACAATGCGCCGTCCTGCGAGCCAGTCGCTCCGGCGAACACGGTCAGCGTCCGTAGTACTTCACCGGTCGACGGACTGACGACAAACACGATGCCGTCGGCCAGACCCCAGATGTTGCCGTCCGGTCCGGTGATCAGCTCGTTGATGCTGGCCGCACCGGGCACCGGGACGATGTCGGTGAGCACCTGTCCCGTCGCCGGGTCCACCTTGACCAGGTGCGCCTCGGTAGCCCGCGGGTCGGTGCCCTGACCGCCTTCGATGCTGGAGCCGGCCCACACGTCCGCACCCGCAGGCAGGATGGATGCGATCGTCTGGTCGGTCACCAGGTTGCGGTAGACGGTGTGGCTGCCGGTCGGTACGTCGTACACGGTCAGCGCGCCGCCATACTCGCCGTACGCCGGTGTGGTGCCGACGTACACGTGGTTGCCGTCAGGGACTACCGAGACCGGCCTGTTCTGGTGGTCGCTGTCGACCAGGCTGAACAGTTCCTTCGGGTTGGTCGTGCTGTCCGGTAGCGCCGGGTCCCAGAGCGACAAACGGCCGTACGGATAGATACCGACGTACATCTTGCCGGTGCCGTCCCAGGCCCAGCCCTCGACCTGTCCCTGCCGGGTGGTGACGGTGGACTTGCCGGTCGCCGGGTCGTAGATGGCTGTCGAGCCGTTCAGGTAGACGTTGACGAACACCTTGCCCGTGACGGGGTCGGCCAGCTCGTGCATGAGCGGCGACGGCACGTACATGAACGGCGAGCTCCACTGCGCCAGCGTCCCGTCCGCGGGGTTGTAGCGGAACGTCCCACCGGAGTAGTTGCCAGCCAGGCCATAAAGCACGGGTACGCCGTTCTCCGTCACCCAGCCGTAGCCGATGGAGGCGCCACGGGTCAGCGTGCGCGGTGGCGAGACCGGACCGACCGTGTTGGTGTCCAGGTCGTAGTGCGTGAGGGCCAGGGTGTTGTTGGTGAAGTACACGCCACCCGGTCCGGCCGCGGAGACTCCACGGGCAGCGATCGGGTAGTCCATCACCTGCTGGCCGGTCGTGGCGTCGGTGTACTTGATCTGCTCACCGGTGACCGCGTCGACCACGACCAGCCGGCTGCTGGCGTTCGCGAACACCTTGCCGCCGGCGTAGTCCAGATCGATGAAGTCCTTGGCCGTCGTACCCGGGGGAGTGATGTCCTCGACCGCCTTGGTGTCCACGTCGATCCGCAGCAGGCGGGCGTTCGGAGTGGAGACTCCGACGAACAGCTTGCGGTGATCCGGGTCGTAGACCGTGGACCGCGCGTACTGCTGCACCGGGTCGAGTGAGCCGTAGTCGGTGACCTGTCCGGTGGACGGGTCGTACTTGAAGGCGTGTGCGGTCGGGTAGGTCCCGGCGTACACGTTGCCCTCCGCGTCGGCGGTGAGGCCGTAGATCTGGGACTCGCCCGGAATGGGCTGGCCCAGGTCGGTCACCTCGCCGGTGACGGGGCTGTAGCGGTACAGGTGCGCGTACGGGTACGTGCCGAGGTAGACGTCCCCGTTCGGCGTGACCACGATCGCCCATCCGCCGGCGGCTCCCGGGAGCGGCACGGTGCGGATCAGCTCATGGGTGTGCAGATCGGCGACGTTGAGACGCGCGTTCTCTCCGGCGGGTACGGCGTACACCACGTCGCGACCGTCGGGGGTGTGGCCGACCGCGCCCTCCATCACGGTCAGCGAGCTGACCGGTGACCCGAGGTCCTTGATGACCTCGTCGGCCGGCGCGAACGGCTTCGTCGGCGGGCCGAGCGGCCAGGTCTCGGACGGGAACGGATCAGGCAGCGGTGGCGCGGCTGTGGCGTGCAGCCCGCCCGTGACGAGCAGGCCGAGAGTGACGACAAGGGTCGTCAGCGCAACGCGACGGTGCACATTAAGAGCGTGACGGCGCGAGAACATGGGCGGACTCCCTGCGACGTAGTTCATCGCAAGGTATAACGGTCATGACCGTAATGTCCATAACTCAGGCGATATGACCTGAGTTCGGTCTCAGGCGGCGAGCTTCTCCGCGACCTGGGCGAGCGACGGGTTCGTCATCGCGGTGCCGTCCGGGAAGACCACCGTCGGCACCGTCTGGTTGCCGTTGTTGACCTTCTCGACCAGCTTGGCCGCCTCCGGGACCTGCTCGATGTCGACCTCGGTGAACTCGATGCCGGCGCGCTTCAGCTGGCCCTTGAGGCGGTGGCAGTAACCGCACCAGGGGGTCGAGTACATCGTGAAAGCAGCCATCGGGCTGACTCCTTCGGGAGTGCGAGGGGTTTTCTGTCGGGCCGCCCGTCTAGGGTTGCCTCGACGTATCCGAACCACGCCGTAGGTGGTGCTGTTCCCGCATGTCTCAGCCCGTGAGCGACTTCACACGATCTGCCTCCCCCGACGGCCTCCTCGAGGCTCTCGACCCGGAGCAGCGGGCGGTCGCGACCTCGTTGCACGGCCCGGTCGTGGTGATGGCCGGCGCGGGCACCGGGAAGACGCGGGCGATCACCCACCGGATCGCGTACGGCGTCCAGACCGGGACCTTCGACCCGGTCCGCGTGCTCGCGGTGACGTTCACCCAGCGGGCCGCGGGGGAGATGCGCGGCCGGCTCGCGCAGCTCGGCGTCCAGGGCGTGCAGGCCCGCACCTTCCACTCGGCCGCGCTCCGGCAGGCCCGGTTCTTCTGGCCGAAGGTGTACGGCGGGGAGCTGCCACCGATCGCGGATCGCAAGTTCCCGCTGCTCACCGAGGCCGCGTCCCGCTGCCGGGTCCGGGTGGACACGCCCGCCCTGCGCGACCTGGCCGGTGAGGTCGAGTGGGCCAAGGTCAGCAACGTCCGCCCGGACGACTACGCCCGCATCGCGCCCAAGTCGGCCCGCACGCTGGCTGCCTTCGACCCGGCCACGATCGCGCGCATCTTCGCGGCGTACGAAGACGTGAAGCTCGAGCGCGGCCGGATCGACCTGGAGGACGTGCTGCTCTGTGCGGTCGCGTTGCTCGCCGAGGACGAGCGGGTGGCGGCGGAGATCCGCCGGCAGTACCGGACGTTCGTCGTGGACGAGTATCAGGACGTGTCGCCGCTGCAGCAGAGTCTGCTCGACCTGTGGCTGGGCGGCCGTGAGGACGTCTGCGTGGTCGGCGATCCGGCGCAGACGATCTATTCGTGGGCCGGTGCCGAGCCGGAGAACCTGGTGCGCTTCGCCTCCCGGCATCCGTCGGCCACAGTGATCAAGCTGGTCCGTGACTACCGGTCGACGCCCCAGATCGTCGACGTGGCGAACAAGATCCTGGACGCGGCCGGTCCGACCGGACTGCCCGGCCGGGTGACGCTGCGGTCGCAGAAGGAGGCCGGTCCGGCTCCGGTGTACCGCGAGTACTCCGATGAGGTCGCAGAGTCGGACGCGGTGGCGCGGGCGGTCGTGCGGCTCCGGGACGAGGGCGCGGCGTTGCGGGACATCGCCGTACTGTTCCGGACCAATGCGCAGTCGGAGAACTTCGAGCAGGCGCTGGCCGAGCGGAAGATCCCGACCGTGCTGAAGGGAGCTGAGCGGTTCTTCGAGCGAGCCGAGATCCGGCAGGCCGCCGTACTACTACGCGGGCAGGCGAAGGCTGGAGAGGTGTCGGACGACCTGGTCACCACCGTGACCGGAGTGCTGGGCGGCGCCGGGTGGAAGCCGGAGCCGCCGACCGGGACCGGGGCAGTGCGGGACCGGTGGGAGTCGCTGAGCGCGCTGGTGACGATGACTTCCGACTTTGCTGCTGCCCACCCTGACGCCCGCCTGCCGGAGCTGATGACTGAGCTGGACCGGCGGGCGTCGATTCAGCATGCGCCACTGGCGGAGGGCGTCACGCTGGCCACCCTGCACGCGGCCAAGGGGCTGGAGTGGGAGAACGTCTTCATCGTCGGAGCACACGAGGGGACGTTGCCGATCGCCTACGCCCAGACGCCGGCGCAGGTCGAGGAGGAGCGGCGACTGTTCTATGTGGGCGTGACGCGGGCGAAGCAGCAGCTGTTCGTCAGCTGGTCCACCTCCCGCTCACCCGGCGGCCGAGGTACGCGCGGCCCGACCAGGTTCCTCGACCCGATCGGCGTCCGTACGGCGCGGACCGAGTGGAACCCGTCGACGCCCGTCAGCCGGGAACGCCCGGCGAGCTCCTCACGCTCCGGCCGCCCGATCCCGAAATGCCGGGTCTGCGGCCGCGGGCTGCTCGACCCCGGCGCCCGCAAGCTCGGCCGCTGCGAGGACTGCCCGTCGAAGATCGACCAGAAGCTGTACGACGCCCTGATCGAATGGCGCACCGAGCAGGCCGAGTCCGAGCGCATGCCGGCCTTCGTCATCCTCACCGACGCGACCCTGACCGCCATCGCCGAAACCAGCCCCGCCGACGAGCAGTCCCTCCGTCAGATTCCGGGCATCGGCCACACCAAGCTGGCGAAGTACGGCGAACACATCCTGATGCTCTGCACCCGCTGACTGCCCTTTCGGGCAAGGCCCCTGCGGAAATCTGTTGCCAGGCACGGGTTCGGCGGCGCACCCTGGAAGACGTGCCGTGTTCTGCTCCTGGCAGACCTGGCAGTTAGGTGACAGAGGCAACGATCCCGGAGCGTGCGGATGGCGCCCCGGAGCGTGCCGGACTGCGTCTGTTTTTGGGGCGGAGGGTGTCGCAGCAGCCAGATTCGGCCGTCGCTGCGGCAACTTCCGGCCAACTTCGCAAACTGGCGATAAATAGTTTGCGGGGCCCGACGAGGTCGGCGTACTGTTCTTTCTGCGGCCGAAGCCTGGCCGAAAACTTCAAACAACCATAGCGATCGAGCTAACCGCCCGCTTCGCGACAACGAGAGGAGGTGCCCTGGAAATGATCACCAACAACACGGCCAAGATGCCGATCAGCGACGTTGTAGCGCTGCCGTGCGCCCCGATTCAGGGTGCCTCGCCGCGACCGCACGTCGCGACCGTTGTCCTCATGGCCTCCGGCTTTGCCCAGATCAAGGGCGGAGCTGTCGGCGATGTGAAGTACGGCGGTTCGGGTTCTCGAGCATGGAGTCCACCGGTCTGACAGACGTCAGAGCCGGCACCTCCAGGCCGCGGAACCCACCAAAGGGTCCCGCGGCCCTTTTGTTTGTCAGACACAGTTTTGGCGGTCATCAACCGTTGACCGTCACGGACGACAAGAGATCAGCAACCGAAAGTCACTGGGAGGTGACCGGAATGAGCGTGAGCTTCCTCGATGTCTTCACCGAGGTGGCAACGTCGCAGGACCTGCCCTGTCGGTCCTACGCGCCAGAACTCTTCTTCGCCGAATCGCCGGCGGACGTCGAGTACGCGAAGTCACTCTGCACGACCTGCCCGTTGCAGGCCGAGTGCCTGGCCGGAGCGCTTGAGCGTTCCGAGCCGTGGGGTGTGTGGGGTGGCCAGCTGTTCGTCCAAGGTGTGGTGGTTCCGCGCAAGCGGCCCCGAGGGCGTCCCCGCAAGAGCGACACCGTTACCGCAGCCTGAACGACACCAACCATCCGAAACGAGTCCGAACGATGACGAACCAGATTTCACACAGGAGAATCGAAATGCATTTACTTCATGAAGATCTCGCCCGTGCTCATTGTCGTGCTTCACTGCACGACGCCGAGCAGAACCGGCGCTTCCGCCTCGCTCACCAGATCGAGAAGGCGCAGAAGCAGGCCGAACGGGCCGGCCGGCGAGCTGAGAGGGCCAGCGCACGCGCGCGCCTCGCACTCGCCCGCCTCGTCTGATCCACCCAGCAGCACAGCCTGACCAGCTGAACGACTGAGGGGCGGCACCCAAAGGGGGTGCCGCCCCTTCAGCGTTCCTGCAGCAACGCCTGCTGGAGCCCGACCAGCGTGATCCCGCTGACGATCTCGTGCCGCGCGATCATCCCGGGTACGTCGGCCAGCGGGATCCACTCGATCCGGTCCGACTCGTTCCGCTCCGTCGGCTCCCCGATCCGTACCGCGCTCCTCGCCTGGAACACGTAGTGCCGCGAATCCATGATCCCGGCGGCCGGCTCGGACCGGATGAGCTCGGTGAGCCCGTCGGCCCGCCACCCGGTCTCCTCCTCGAGCTCCCGCGCCGCCGCGGCCTCCGGGCTCTCACCGGCCTCGATGATCCCCATCGGGAGCTCCCAGGCCCACGTGTCGGTCAGGAACCGGTGCCGCCACATCAGCAGCACGTGCTCGTCCCGGATGACGACCGCGGCGGCGATGTCCTTCAGCCGTACGGCGTGATAGTCGAACCGCTCACCGTCGGGTTGCTCGACGTCCAACCGCCGTACGCTCAGCCACCGATTACCCCAGACCTCGGCCTCATCATGAATCACCCATCGCACCCGGTGCAGACTAGTGCCATGCCAAGAGCTACCTGTGCGTTATGTGGTCAGCAGGCCGAGTCCGAGGACGTGCCGCTGACCTGGATGACCTCGATCGAGGACGGCCGCAAGCTGCTGTACTGCGACCGGTGTGCTCGGGACAACGTCCGCAGCATCGAGGGCAAGCTCGACTCGGTCTACTGGTGAGTCAGTACTGATCGGGGACGCGCATCGCGGGTCCGCCGACGTGCAGCCCGAGCGGCTCCGCCCGTCCTTTCGGCTCCTCCCACGCCTCCTGACGACCGAGGACGGTCAGATCGAGGTACCGGTCGCAGTTGTGGAAGTCCTCGAGACCGCGGCCGAACGTCGAGTACGTGTGGAACACCTCGTCGTCGACCCGGAGGAACGTACTGATCCCCGGCAGCTCATCGCCGTTCATCTCGGCGGTCCAGGGCCCGCCTGACCACGGCGTACCCTTCTGGGTCGCCAGCTCCTCCTGCGTGCGGAAGTGCAGCAGCACCGGCGCGACCCGGTCGTCCAGCGTGGCGTGGAAGTCGTAGTTGAAGTCACTCCCGAACGACGAGTACCACGGAAACGTCCAGCCCAGGCGTTGTTTGAACGCGGCGAGCTTCTCGTGCGGCGCACGTGACACCGCGACCAGCGAGGTGTTGCGCACGTACAACTGGCGCAGGTTGCCGATCTCGTCGGCGGCGGACGAACAGCTCGAACAGGCCTCGTCCCACTCCGGGGCGAACATGAAGTGGTGGACCACCAGTTGGTCCCGCCCATCGAACAGGTCGAGCAGCCCGACCGGTCCGTCGGGACCCTCGAACTTGTACGGCTTGGTGATCCGGACCATCGGCAGCCGGCGGCGTTCGGCGTTGACCTCGTCGCGGGCCTTGGTGACCGCCTTCTCCTTGGTCAGCAGCTCACGACGCGCGGCCAGCCACTCGTCGGCCGACACGACCTCGGGCAGGTTGTCCATCGTCGTCATGGTTCCTCTGTACCCCTTTGTCGATCCTGGGATGTGCCGTCCGACGCATAGGTGAAAGGCACACTCCTGTGGAAGGACCGATCAATGACTCTCACGACCGAGACAGTGGCGACCGGCAGGCGGCAGTGGATCGCCCTGAGCGTTCTCTGCCTCGCCGCGCTGCTGGTGTCCCTGGACCTCTTCGTGATGCTGCTCGCAGTGCCTGCGGTGACCAAGGCGCTGGGGGCGACCGGCAGTCAGCAGCTGTGGATCCTGGACGTGTACGGGTTCATGGTGGCCGGGCTGATGATCACCATGGGCAGCCTCGGTGACCGGCTCGGCCGTCGTCGGCTGCTGCTGATCGCGGCCGCCGTGTTCGGGGTCGCCTCGATCGTGGCGGCGTACTCCGTCAGTCCCGGCATGCTGATCGGGGCGCGCGCGGTGCTGGGCATCGCCGGGGCGGCGATCGGGCCGTGCACGCTGTCGCTGATCTCGACGCTGTTCCCGGACGAGCGGCAGCGGGCCACAGCGCTCGGTATCTGGGGCGGCTGCTTCACGGTCGGTGCTGTGATCGGGCCGATCGTGGGAGGCGTGCTGTTGAACCACTTCTGGTGGGGGTCCGCCTTCCTGATCGGCGTACCGGCGATGGTGGTGCTGCTGGCGATCGGGCCGTTCATCCTGCCGGAGTACCGGAACGAGAAGGCCGGGCGGATCGACGTACCCAGCGTCTTGCTGTCGCTGGCCGCGATCCTGCCTGCGATCCACGGACTGAAGCACCTGGCCGCGCACGGCGCCGGTGTGCAGTCTGTCGGAGCCCTGCTGATCGGTGGGGTGTTCGGCTGGATCTTCGTACGGCGGCAGCGGCGGCTGGACGACCCGCTGGTCGACGTACGGCTGTTCACGCGGCGGGTCTTCAGCGTGACGCTCGGCAGCATGACGGCGTTCTCGATGCTGTCCGGGGGCGTGATGGTGTTCGTCGCGCAGTACTTCCAATTGGTCCAGGGGATGACCCCGCTGGCCGCCGGTCTCGCGCTGGTTCCGGGCATGCTCACGACGACGGTCGCTTTCCAGTTGGCGCCCCGGCTGGCGCAGCGGATCCGGCCGAGCGTGCTGATCCCGGCAGGGATCGCGTTCACTGTCGCCGGGATGATCATGATGTCTGTCGCGACGTCCACGACGCTGCTGGTGATCGCGTTCGCCATCCAGTGCGTCGGTCCGGCACCACTCGTCACGCTCGGAACGAACCTGGTCATCGGCTCGGTCCCGCCGGAGAAGGCCGGTTCGGCGGGCGCGCTGACCCAGACCGGCAACGAGTTCGGCTACTCGCTGGGCATCGCGGTCCTCGGCAGCGTGGTGACTGCGGTGTACCGCGGCCACATGGACGGCCGCGGCGGCAACTCGCTCGGCGAGGTGATCACCCAGGGCGCATCGGGTGACCTCCTGGATCAGGCGCGCGACGCCTTCACCAACGGTCTCCACCTCGCCGCAGGCATCGCCGCCCTGGCCCTGGCCGCCGTTGCGGTCCTGCTGGCCGTGACGCTGCGCGCGGTCCCAGCCCTCAGCCGTCGGTGAAGCCCGGCAGGAGCTCCTCCAGCACCGAGCGGAACGGAGCCTGGGCCTCGAGTTGCGAGAGGACGGCCATGCCGCCGATCCAGACCCGGTGGATCAGCAGGTACGACGGCGGCATGTTGAGCCGGAGCGCGAGCGACGCGTTGGGCGACCGGAAGTCACCGGTCCGGTTCGCCTGCGCGCGCATCCAGGCCCGGCTGAACTGGAACGTCTCCTCCCGGGCCGGCTCCGCGAACGGCGCGAGGTAGTCCATCAGCTGCTCGGGCTCGATCTCCATCCGCGGCTTGATGAACCCCTCGGCCTTGAGCCCGTCCCGGACGGCGATACCGTCGCCCTTCAGCGAGATCCGCAGCAGCCGGCCGATCGCCGGCGGCAGACCGTCCGGGAGCCGCGCGCAGAGGCCGAAATCGACCACGCCGAGCCTGCCGTCGGCCATCACCCGGAAGTTCCCCGGATGCGGGTCCGAATGCAGCAGACCGGCGTACTTCGGTCCGCTGAACATGAACCGGACGTACTTCAGCCCGATCGCGTCCCGCTCCTCCTGGGTGCCGTCGGTGATGTACGACGACAGCGGGCGGCCCTCGATCCACTCGGACACGATGACCGCGGGGGAGTGCTTGATGACGCGGGGGACGACGAACTCCGGGTGGTCCTTGAAAGCGTCGGCGTACTGCTGCTGGGCCTGGGCCTCGCGGTCGTAGTCGAGCTCCTCGCCGATCCGCTCCTGGAGTTCGGCGACGAGCGGTTTCACGTCCAGGCCGGGGATCAGGCTGCCGATGGTCCGGCCGAACCGACCGAGCTGGCGCAGGTCCGCACGCAGCGCCTCGGCGGCGCCTGGGTACTGCAGCTTGACCGCGACCTCGCGGCCGTCCTTGAGCCGGCCGCGGTGCACCTGGCCGATCGACGCGGCCGCCGCGGGCTGTTCGTCGAACTCGTCGAACCGGTCCCGCCAGCGCTTGCCGAGCTCGCGCTCCAGAATCGTGTGCACGGTCGAGGCCGGCATCGGCGGGGCGGAGTCCTGCAGCTTGGTCAGGGTGGCCCGGTACGGCGCCGCGAACTCCTCCGGCATCGCCGACTCCATCAGGCTGAGCATCTGCCCGAACTTCATCGCGCCGCCCTTGAGCTCACCCAGGACGGCGAACAACTGGTCGGCCGTCCGGCGCTGGAACTCGGCGAACACGGCCTCGGCGGGCGCGCCGCCGATGCGCTTGCCCAGGCCGACCGTCGCCCGCCCGGCGGCACCGAGGGGCAGGCTGGCAAGTTTCGCGGTCCGGCTCAGCGCCTTACGAGGAAGGTCCGACACGATCCCATTCTGTCCGGTCACCCAAGCGGGGACGAAACAGGGGCGGTGCCCGGCACATCGATCATGCCGGGCACCGCCCCTTTACGACTTGGTGCGTCAGGCCTTGCCGAGGATCCGGTTCAGGTTCGTACCGCACTCGGGGCACTTGGCCTTCGCCATGCGCGTGCCCTTGTCGTTGACCTTGACCTCGCCGTCGGCGGTGCGCTTGGCCTTGCACTTGACGCAGTAAAACTCGCCGCTCCAGGTCTCTGCCATGAGGGCCCTCTCCTTGCTCTGAATTCCAGCCCGGGGTCTCGCCCCGGGCAGTCGTTGGATGCTAACGGCAGACCGTCCTGCCGTAGGCCGTTCGGCCCAGTCGGGATTCACCCTACGGCCTCCTGGCGCAGGCTCAAGCGCACCTCCCGGCCCGCGCGCCGCCTGAATCCCTCGGGGAAAGCCCTTACCGAAACTTTCGCCGGCACGGAACAGGCTCCCGGTGACCCGCCTCCGGAACCGCTCGGCTTCCCCTCCGAGCGGCCCCGGAAGCGATCCGGGAGCCTGTTGGAGATGACGCTAGGTGGCGGCGGTCGTGCAGGCAACCCCGCGTTGTCCACCCCTGTGGATAACTCTGTGTGCAACCTGTGGGGCGCGCCGCCGGGTGCTGTGGACGAGCGGGGGAACAGGGTGTGAACAACGGGGGTCGGCGGGTTCAAAATCTGGCGTCTGACCTGCGGAAACGCTGATGCACAGGATGTGGGCCGAAGAAAGTTGTCGGTTTCGGGGGGTACATTTTTGAGCCATGGCCGACTCTCCACCGCGCCCGATCCCACCGTATGTGGATATCCGTCGCAGCAAGCGCCGCAAGCGGACGGTCAGCGCCTACCGGGACGGCGAGCGGGTGGTCGTGCTGATGCCCGACCGGCTGTCCGCCACCGAGGAGGCGCGCTGGGTCGAGACCATGCTGGCGCGGCTCGAGAAGCAGCGCAGCCGATCGCGCGTGTCGGACGAAAAATTGTTGGCCAGAGCACACGAACTCGCGTGTCGCCACCTCCCCGAAGTGCCCGAACCTGCGTCTGTGAGGTGGGTTTCGAACCAAAACAGACGGTGGGGATCCTGCACTCCGGCGGACAGATCGATCCGGTTGTCGACCCGGCTGCAGTCGATGCCGGCCTGGGTGGTCGACTACGTCCTGGTCCACGAGCTGGCCCATCTGGTCGAGCCGAGCCACAACGCCGCCTTCTGGGAGCTGGTCCACCGCTACCCGAAATCCGAGCGCGCCGAGGGGTATCTGGAGGGCATTTCCGCCGCCTCGTCGCTCAACTTCGAGGACTTCTAGGCCCCCTTTGTGCGGCGCCGACCCCGGTGGCGTACGCCGTACGGGAAAGGGTGGGGTGGGGTTTCCCCCAGGGTGAATTGGGTGGCTTCCTGCGTGGTTGCGACCTGCCTCGGACCGTCAGGCTCTGACCTGTAGCCAGCGCCCACGCCAGGGAGCGCTGGGTGGGGCGTCGGTGGCGCAGAGGGGCAGGGAACGTATGGCCAGGGGACAGATCACGGTCCGGGCGGCGCGCTGGAGCGCGACCCATCCGTGGCGGGCGATCGCGATGTGGGTGGTCGTGGTGATCGCCTGTTTCGCGCTCGGCTCGGTGACCGGCACCAAGGAGTCGAAGAACGAGGGCGACATCGGCGAGGTGACCCGGGCCGACAACATCGTCAAGTCCGGCAACTTCGCCGATCCGGACGAGGAGAGCGTGCTGATCACGGCTCCGTCCGGGACCCTCGACCAGAAGGCGGCCAACCAGGCGGCCGGCGTGGTGATCCAGAAGATGCGCGCCCTCGGTGGGGTCGCGGAGGTCGCCCAGCCGATGCCGTCACCCAAGCAGGACGCGGTGATCGTCAGGGTCACCCTCAAGGACGGCGATGGTGACAACAGGGTCCAGCCGCTGCTCGACACCACAGCGCAGCTTCAGCAGCAGTACCCGAACCTCCGGATCGAGGAGGTCGGCGGCCTGTCGATCGACAAGGCCCTCAACGAGACCCTCGGCAAGGACTTCAAGCGTGCGGAGATGTTCAGCCTGCCGGTGACGCTCGCGATCCTCCTGATCGCGTTCGGTGCGCTCATCGCGGCGTCCGTGCCGCTGGTACTGGCGCTCTCCGCAGTCGCAGCCGCGATCGGTCTGTCGGCGGCAGCGTCACAGCTCGTGCCCGCGGTCGACGCGGTCAACAGCGTGATCCTGCTGATCGGTATGGCGGTCGGCGTCGACTACTCGCTCTTCTACCTCCGTCGTGAACGCGAGGAACGCGCCAAGGGCCGCGGCCACGTCGACGCGGTCGAGATCGCTGCGGCGACCTCGGGCCACGCGGTCGTCGTCTCCGGTACGGCGGTCATCATCTCGATGGCCGGACTGTTCCTGGCCCGCGATGCGGTGTTCTCGTCCTTCGCGGTCGGTTCGATCCTGGTCGTCGCGGTAGCCGTCGTCGGTTCGCTCACCGTGCTCCCCGCCGTACTGGCGAAGCTCGGGCGCTGGGTGGACAAGCCGCGGATCCCGTTCGTCTGGAGGCTGACGGCGAACAAGGGCAAGCCGCGGTTCTGGCCGACGGTGCTGAAGCCGGCGCTGAAGCACCCGGTCGCCACGCTGCTGGTCGCCGTCACCGCATTGCTTGCGGTCGCCTCGCCGGCGCTGGGGATGACGCTGAAGTTCCCGGGCACCGAGGATCTGCCCCGGACGACGTCGGTGATGAAGGCGTACGACCGGTTGACCGCAGCCTTCCCGAGCACCGGCACGAGCCACGAGGTCGCCGTCCGTGCGCCTGCCAACCAGCAGCCCGCGGTGAAGGCCGCGCTGGCCGACCTGATGCAGCGCACCAAGGGCGACAGCCTGTTCGCGTCGGACGGTCTTGAGGAGCCGCGGTTCTCCAAGGACGGCACGGTCGCGACCCTCGAGGTCGCCACGCCGTACGACGGTGGCAGCCAGCAGGCGCGGGACTCGCTGACCAAGCTACGCAAGGACCTGATGCCGGAGACGGTCGGCAAGGTGCCGGGCGTTGAGTACGCGGTCGGTGGGTTCGTTGCCGCGGACGTCGACTATGCGGCGCACACGCGGGCCAAGCTGCCGCTGGTGATCGGGTTCGTGCTGCTGTTGACGATGATCGTGATGATGGTGACGTTCCGCTCGGTGGTCGTCGCGGTCACTGCGATCGGGCTCAACCTGCTGAGTGCGGGCGCGGCGTACGGCGTCGTCACCGCGGTCTTCCAGAACACCTGGGCCGAAGGCTTACTGCACTTCCGGTCGAACGGGGCAGTAGTCAGTTGGCTGCCACTCTTCCTCTTCGTGGTGCTGTTCGGCCTGTCGATGGACTACCACGTGTTCGTCGTCAGCCGGATCCGCGAGGCAGTACTGCGCGGCGTGCCGACCAAGCAGGCTGTGGCTGAGGGCATCACCGGCTCGGCCGGCGTGGTGACCAGCGCGGCGGCGGTGATGATCGGAGTATTCGCGGTCTTCGCGACGCTGAGCACGCTGGACATGAAGCAGTTGGGTGTCGGACTCGCGGTCGCGATCCTGATCGACGCGACGATCATCCGGGCAGTCGTCCTCCCGAGCGTGATGACCTTGCTCGGCGAGGCCAACTGGTGGGCGCCGAAGTGGCTCCGCCGCAAGACTCCTAAGCACGCAACGCTTCCTCCGGCCCCAGAGCGCGAGCTCACCCCGGTCGGCTGATCGATCCGCCCGCGGCGGCCCACCCGACATACTTCGAGTGGGCCGCCGCATTAGTCCTCGAAACCATTCGGTCAAGGGTTTGGCTGCTGGAGGATGTCTGGCATGGGTGAGCAGGCTGATGGATCGACGGGCGCCGAGGTTTCCGGAACTTTTTCGGCGGCAGGCGACGAAAAAGTTCCGAAGATGAGTGGCGGGCCCCGGGCTCGGGTGTTGGGCGAGGTGGCGGCGGAGGTGCTCTCCGCGCGGCGTGAGCATCCGGTGCGGGTGGCGCTGGACGGATGCTCGGCGGCCGGAAAGACGACGCTGGCGAACGAGTTGGCCGGCGTATTGCGATGGCATACCGCGCGCGAGGTGATCCGGGCCGAGCTCGACTACTTCAAACGAGCGCCGGAACTGCGGACGACGTACCCGATCGAATCCTCGGAGAGCTACTACTACGAGGTTTACGACTACGACGCGATCCGCGAGCGCCTGCTGAAGCCACTCGGACCGGGTGGCGACCGGCGGTACGTGAACGGCCTGCGCGACACCTCGGCTCGCACCCAGCTCGCCGTACCGCCTCGGACCGCCGCACCTGACGCGATCCTGATCGCCGACGGCACCTTCCTGCAGCGCCCAGAACTCAACAACTACTGGGACCTCCGCATCTATGTCCACGTAACCTTCGAGACCGTACTTCGCCGCGGCGCTGTACGTGATGCAGCGTGGATGGACTCCCGCGAGGCCGCCGCCCACCGCTACCGCACCCGCTACATCCCCGGCGAACGCCTCTACATCAACCAGATCCACCCCGCCGACCGCGCCCAACTAGTGCTGAACAACGAGGACCCGGCCACCCTAACCATCACCCGCCGCCCGGCTCCGAGGCGGTGACTGCTATCGGCTGGCAGGTTATGTGATCGATGGCGCGTTATAGGACGCCAGCGGTGAAACAACCCGCCAGCGAGTCAGCCTGCTTGGCGGGCGCGGTGGGCGGCGGCTTTGACTCGGCTTTGGCATTGGGGGGAGCAGAAGCGGCGTTGGCCGTTTTTCGACATGTCGACGAAGACGCGGTCGCAGGAGGGGGCCGCGCAGACGCCGAGGCGGCCGGCCAGGTCGCTGCCTACCGCCAGGGCGAGGCCCGCGGCGCAACCGGCGGCCCAGCCGTTGGCGAGTTGTTCGTCGGGGCCGTGGAAGTGCAGGCTCCAGGGGCGGTCGCGGCCGCGGTCCAGCTGGGGGCGGGCGTTCGTGTCTCGCAGTAGGGCGTTGATTTCGGTGGCGGCGGCGTCGAGGTCGCGGGCGTCGGCGGCCTCGAAGACTAGGCGCATTCGTTGCGCGAGTTGGACCAAGCGACGGGAGTCGTCTAGCGGTGGTCGCGACGCCGGTGGGTAGCCGATCGCGGTGAGGGCGTCGGCCACCGCGGATGTGACTGATTCCGGGTCGTCGGTCGGCGCGGAGTACGGCGTACCGCCTGAGTAGCCCGGTGTGAGGCGGTTGACGTACTCGACCGAGGCGGTCAGGACGCTGCGGGCATGACTATCAAAAGACACTTGACCAGTCACGTCGTACCTCCGTAGTCTCGAACCTGCGTGACCGATCATATCCACTTAGACAGTCATGGAGTCGTTATGAGTGCTGCTGCGACGCTCACCGGACCGTGGCGGGGGCTGTCGCCGGCCGTCTGGATCCTGGTGGTGGCCCGTGCGGTCAACCGGATCGGCGCGTTCACGCTCCCGTTCCTGGGGGTGGTGCTCACGGTCGAGTTCGGCACCTCGCTCGGTCAGACCGGTCTGATCATCGCAGTCTTCGGAGCCGCGACGATCCCGTCCCGGCTGCTCGGCGGCCAGCTCGCCGACCGCCTCGGCCGCCGCCGGACGATCGTCGTCGGCCTCACCGGCTGCGCGATCGCCCAACTCTGGATCGCGCTGAGCCACGCCCTCTGGTCGGCTGTGCTCGCCACGATCCTGCTCGGCCTCGCCTTCGAGATCTACGAGCCACCGAGCCAGGCGATGATCGCCGACGTCACCGAACCCGCTAACCGCCCCGCCGCCTACGGCCTCTACAGCGCAGCGCTGGCCGCCGCCGGAGTTCTCGCGGGCCTGCTCGCCGCCGCCCTCAGTCACTGGGATCTCCGCTGGCTCTTCGTCGCCGACGCGATCACCTGCCTGTCCTGCGCGGCCCTGGTCGCGCTCGCCCTCCCAGCAGACGTACGCCGGGAGCCCTCGAAGGAACCCACTTCCACGGTGTCGGTCTGGCGCGATCGCCGACTCCTGCTGCTCCTCGCCAGCGGCACGATCTTCGCGACCATCTACATGCAGCTGATCATCGGCATGCCGCTCACCCTGCTCGAGCAGGGCCTGCCCAAGTCCGGCACCGGGCTCATCCTCGCCCTGTCCGCGATCACGCTGATCGCCGCGCAACGCCTGCTCCGCGTGCAGCACCTGGACGACTTCCAGTCCATCAGGATCGGCTATGCGCTGCTCGCCGCCGGCCTGCTCGTGAGCGCAGTCGCTCACAGCCTCGCGATCTTCCTGGTCGCGGCGATCCTCTGGAGCCTCGGCGACCTGTTTCTCCTGACTCGCTACCTCACGCAGGCTTCCGGGCTCGCCCCCGACGAGGCTCGCGGTCGCTACCTCGCCGTCTTCGGCCTGAGCTGGGGCATCGCAACCACGATCGCCCCGATCACCGTGACCCAGCTCCTCGAGACCGCCGGCCCAACTGGACTCTGGCTCACCAGCGCCGGAGTCGCCGCGGTGCTCGCAGTACTCCAGCCTTGGTTCAGGAAGCGACTAGCCTGACCGTGATCCCCTTCGCGACCGGAGTGTTGCTGCCCTTGGCGAGATCGTCGGCCGACATCAGCACGTTGGTCTCGGGGTAGTACGCCGCCACGCAACCGCGCGCCGTCGGGTAGGAGACCAGGCGGAAGTGCGCGGCCCGGCGCTCGACGCCCTGGAATTCGCTCACAATGTCGACGTACCCGCCGTCCTTGAGACCGAGCTCGGCCAGGTCGTCCGGGTGCACGAAGACGACCTCGCGGGTCCCGTGGATGCCGCGGTACCGGTCCTCGAGGCCGTAGATCGTCGTGTTGAACTGGTCGTGACTGCGCAACGTCTGCAGCAGCAGCCGGCCAGGTGCCGTCGGCAACCAAGTCAGCTCGTTCGCGCTGAACTGCGCCCGCGAGTCGGACGTCTTGAACTCGCGCTTGTCCCGCGCCGCGTGCGCCAGCAGGAAGCCGCCCTCGTTCGCCCGGAGCCGGTCCTCGAAGTCCTCGTACCCGTCGGCCACCCGCCCGATCCGCTGCCGGATCAGGCTGTAGTCGTCGGCGAAGTCCGCCCACGGAATCAGCCCGATGTCCGGTACGACGGCCTGCGCGATCCCGCAGATGATGCCGATCTCCGACTTCAGCTCCGGCCCCGGCGGGGTCAGATTGCCGGTCGAGAGGTGTACGGCGCCTTGTGAGTCCTCGACCGTCACCGACTGCGGACCGGCCGGGGTGTGGTCGTGATCGGTCCGCCCGAGCGTCGGAAGGATCAGCGCCTCGCGACCGGTGACCGTGTGCGAACGGTTGAGCTTGGTCGACACGTGCACGGTCAGGTCGCACTGCCGCAGACCGCGATGCACGACCTCGGTGTCGGGGGTCGCGGACGCGAAGTTCCCGCCCATCGCGAAGAACACGCGGACCGAGCCGTCCCGCAACCGCTTCACCGTCGCGGCCGCGTCGATGCCGTGCTCGCGCGGTGAGGTGAAGGAGAACTCGTGGTCGAGCCGGTCTAGGAAGGCGTCCGGCATCTTCTCCCAGATCCCCATGCTGCGGTCACCCTGGACGTTCGAGTGGCCGCGGACTGGGCACGGGCCTGCGCCGGGCTTGCCGATGTTGCCCTGCAGGAGCAGGACGTTGACGATCTCGCTGATCGTCGCGACCGCCTCGCGATGCTGGGTCAGGCCCATCGCCCAGCAGATCACCGTCGCTTTGGACTTGATGAACCGCTGGGCCAGCTCCTCGATCTCGGCCCGCCGCAGTCCGGTCGCGAGCTCCACCGCGGGCCAGTCGAGCTCGGCGTTGTGCTTGGCGTACAGCTCGTACCCGCTGGTGTGGCTCTCGATGAAGGACTTGTCCAGCACGGTCCCCGGGTTCGCCGCCTCGGCCTCGAGCAGAAGGTGGCCGATGGCAAGGAACAGCGCCTGGTCGCCGCCGATCCGGATCTGCAGCAGCTGGTCGGCCAGCTTCGTCCCCTTACCGACCCAGCCGCGCGGGGCCTGCGGGTTCTTGAAGTTCATCAGGCCGGGCTCGGGCAACGGGTTCACCGAGACGATGTCGGCGCCGTTGCGCTTGGCGATCTCCAGGTGGCTGAGCATCCGGGGCGCATTGGTGCCCGGGTTCTGGCCGACGACCAGGATCAGCTCGGACTCTTCGAGCATCTCCAGCGTGACCGCGCCCTTGCCGCTGCCGATCACCCGGGACAGCGCCGTACCCGACGACTCGTGGCACATGTTCGAGCAGTCGGGCAGGTTGTTGGTGCCGTAGGCGCGGACGAAGGTCTGGTAGAGGAACGCGGCCTCGTTACTGGTCCGGCCGGAGGTGTAGAAGACGGCGTCGTTCGGGTCGACGAGGGCCTTCAGGTGGCGGGCGACGACCTGGAACGCCTCGTCCCAGCCGACCGGCTCGTAGTTGGTCGCGCCGGCGCGAAGCAGCATCGGCTCGGTGATCCGGCCGAGCTTGCCGAGGTCGAACTCGGAGATCTCGTTCATCGCCTCGACCGTGTGGTCGGCGAAGAATGCGCGCGGCACCCGCTTGCGGGTCGCCTCCCAGGCCACCGCCTTCGCGCCGTTCTCGCAGAACTCGGCCGCGTGCTTGCGTTTGTGGTCAGGATCCGGCCAGGCGCAGGACGGGCAGTCGAACCCGCCGTCCTGGTTCATCTTCAGCAAGACCTTGCCGGTCCGCGCGGGGCCCATCTCCCGAAAACCGAACTTGAACGACGAGAGCACCGCTGGGACGCCGGCGGCCTTCTTCTTCGGCTGTTCGATATCGACCATGTTTCAACAATAGGTCCACCTATCATCACGCGCTGCTTTGATAGCCACGGCAGACTGTCGTTCATGGAGACCCGTCGAGCCCTCGTCACCGGCGCAGCATCTGGAATCGGCGCCGCGTGCGCCCAACGCCTCGCAGCGGACGGCGTCCATGTCATCGCCGTCGACCGCGACCAGGCCGGTCTGGACGCGCTGGACGGAGTCGAGACGGTCGTCGCCGACCTGTCGGACCTGGACGGGCTGTCCAGCCTGCCGACGGACATAGACATCCTGGTGAACAACGCCGGCGTACAGCTGGTCGCACCGATCGAGGAGTTCCCGCCGGAGCGGTTCAGCTACATCCTCCGGCTGATGCTGGAGGCGCCGTTCCGGCTGATCAGGCAGTCCCTCCCACACATGTACGACGCCGGCTGGGGTCGCGTGGTCAACATCAGCTCGGTGCACGGACTCCGGGCCAGCCCGTTCAAGGCGGCGTACGTCGCGGCGAAGCACGGACTGGAGGGCCTCAGCAAGGTGGTCGCACTGGAGGGCGCGCCCCACGGGGTGACCAGCAACTGCGTCAACCCGGCCTACGTCCGTACGCCGCTCGTCACCGGACAGCTCGCCGATCAGGCCGCAACGCACGGCCTGTCCGAGGAAGAGGTGCTGGACAAGGTCATGCTCCAGCCGGTCGCGGTGAAGCGGCTGATCGAACCTGCCGAAGTGGCGGAGGTGGTCGCCATGCTGTGCGGCCCGGCGTCCACCTCCATCACAGGGACCTCGTTCGTACTGGACGGCGGCTGGACCGCCCACTAACTAGGGCACCAGCACGAGCCGACCGCGTACGCCACCCTCGGCGAGCCGCTTGTATGCCAGACCGGCCTGCTCGAGTGGGTAGGTGTCGGCGACCCGCGTCGACACGACGCCTGCCTCCACGAGCCGCACCAGCTCCTGCAGATCGGCCTGGCCGACTTGGATGAACAGCTGCTGCACGGTGATCGCGCGCAGCTCCGGCGGCCGCGGTCCGCCCTGAACGTGCACGTGACGCCCACCGTTCCGCACTGCCTCCTGCGCTGCGATGCCGACCACGGCAGCGTCCACCACACCATCCACGCCGGCCGGAGCAATCCGTCGTACCGCGTCTGGGAGATCCTGCGCCCGGTCCACGAAGTACTCCGCGCCCAGCCCACGCACCAGCTGCTCGTCGCCGGCACCTGCACTGGCGACGACCCTGAGTCCGAGGTGTTTGGCGATCTCGACCGCATAGCCACCGACGCCACCCGCGGCGCCGGTCACCAACACTGTCTGCCCAGGCTCGGGCTGCAACGCTCTGACAGCCTGCAACGCGGTCAGGCCGTTCAGCCCGAACGTCGCAGCCTCGACCAGCTCCAGCCCTCGCGGTGCCGGGACGACTGCGTCCACGTCGAGCACCACGTACTCGGCATGCGTTTTGAGCGACCGTCCGAGCAGGTCAGCCACGCCAACCACCGGCGTACCAACCTCGTACTCGCCCGCGGCAGGTCCGACAGCGTCCACGGTGCCGGCCACGTCCCAGCCGAGGCCGGACTGCTCACGGGCGGCCGACAGCCCGAACTTCACCGGAAAACCCAGCGTGACGCCCAGATCCACCGGGTTGACCGCGGCCGCGGCCACCTTGATCCGGACCTGGCCCGCGGCCGGCTCGGGTACGGCGGTCTCGATCAACTCGATCGCGTCTGGCCCGTCGAGGCGGCGGGCGACCAGTGCGCGCATAGCGTTCTCTCCTTGCGTTGATGTCTTTAGGTGACACCACCTTCGGAGAGCTACTCTCTTCTGGGAAGTACGCACTTCGGAGTGCGTATCGCACGACAAGGAGAGCCATGCCGACCCGCAGCGCCGCCCAGCTCCGTGAAGAAGCAGCCCGCGAGTACGACGCGTTCCTGGCGACCTGTCCGGCCCGGCAGCTGCTCGACCGGATCAGCGACAAGTGGGTGACGCTGATCGTCACCGCCCTCGCCGACGGCCCGCAGCGGTACTCCGAACTGTCGCGCAAGATCGCCGGGGTCAGCCAGAAGATGCTGACCCAAACACTCCGCTCCCTCGAGCGCGACGGCCTGGTCGTGCGCTCGGTGACGCCGTCGGTCCCGGTCCGCGTCGACTACGAGCTCACCGCGCTGGGCCTGACGCTGATGCCACTGATCGGCCAGATCAAGAGCTGGGCCGAGTGCCACATGCCCGAGGTCAACACGGCCCGCTCCGCCTACGACGACGTGAGCGCCTCGGCATGACCGATCGGCGTGTGGTGGTTGTCGTCGTACCAGCTGCCGGGACGTGGGCGCCGCCCGGTCGGGATCCCGACGCGTGGCGGTTGGCGCTGGCTGAGGACACGTACGAGGTCCTCGCTGCACTGGACAGGGTCGAGGTAGCCGTTGCGGTCGCCGGCGGGGACGAGACCACGGTGGCTGAGATGAGTGCGCTGACGTGGCCGGGCACACCGACGTACGCCGTGGACGCCGGGCGTCCGGTCCTGCACGCGGTGGAGCTCGCCGGCCAGGCCGCGGCGGTTGTTGCGGTGTCGTACGACGTACCCGATCTGCCCGGACTGCTGATCGGGAAGCTCTTCCGCGCACTGAGCACCGCCGACATCGCCGTGACACCTGCCGAGGACGGTTCGCTCGCGGCGATCGGGGTCAAGCCGCCGGTCGAAGACTGGGTCGCCGAGGTTGCGCCGACGTTCGATACGCCGCTGTCGGAGCTCGAAGCCCGCAAGCCACGCCGTCATGCCGTTGCTATCGGCCCCGGTTGGCACCGTCTGCAATCGAATGCTGACCTAGCGCGACTGGATCCCGGCCTCGAAGGCTGGGATGCGACAAGATCTCTACTTCGTCACTCCTGACCCGTCACCTTCTCTCTCGCGGCTCGTTCACCATGCAGCGGGGAACTTCGGGGGAAGTCCAGCTGATGGGCGATGCCGTTCAGGGGCGGCACCCGACGTCAGCCCTCTGCCGGCCGCATCGGGGGGATGCGGCCAGCCTCGGCAGGGGTGCAGCAGTACGACGGGGATCGCACGGGGGACGGAAGTACAGCGGGGGCGCGTGGTTGCGGTTGGGGGACTGCAACGGGGACACGTGGGTAGCGGGGGATCGCGGTAAGCAGAGCTGGGGGAATCTGGTGCTCTGCTGTGGGGAGGTGGGCCGGCCGACTCGGGTCGGCCCACAGCTCATTGGACGCCGTACTTGACCAGTTCTTTCTCGACCAGCCGAAGCCCTTGCTGGCCAGGAAGAGCGTCGATCTTCGCGTCGATCTTGTGCGCCTCGGCGAGACCGTGCTCACCGCCGTACAAGTAGGTCAGCATGTGCTTCACCTCGGCCGGCGGCATGATCGTTGAGCCGACGATGCCCCAGCCCAGCGACAACGCGAGCCGCGCGATCCTTCGTGCCTTCTTGCTCCGCTGGAGCCGCTCGCGCGCCTGGCTGTTGTAGAACGCAACATGCCGCGTCTCCTGCTTCGCGATCCGGCGCAGGATCTCCGTCAGAACCGGATGATTCTCGGACCGGATCAGCCGCGTGTACGCCGAATGCGCGCACCACTCGTTGATCGCGCCCCACGCCATATGGGTCGCGACGAAGTCCTCGCCGATCAGATTCGCCAGCAGCGACTGCCGGATCGGCGCGAGCCGATCGCTCCGGCCGAGCCGGGAACGCACCGCGCGGGTGTGTTCGGGACCGGTCCGGATGCCGTGCCGCTCGAGAACCTCGTCGAGTACTTCGCCGTGCCAGTACTCCTCGAGGTTCCACATCGTCAGGAATACCGTCACCTCAGGGTCGGCGTGCGACGGCGTGACGAGCAGATCGCGGAGATAGCAGACCGTGTGCGTCTCCACGTCGCTCATGTAACTCAGACAGCGCAACGCACTGTCGGACAACGGCTGCCGCTCGAACAGCGACATGTCGAGGTCGTCCCACCGGATCCGGCTCGAAGTCCGCGCGTACTCATCAACGTCAAAGCTCACGGACAGCCTTCGCGACCGCTCGCCGGCTGGATGGGCCTAGCCGCGGTCTCTTGCTCGGGCGGCGAGCTCCTGGACTGAGGTGTCCGTGTCGGGCGGGAGCGCGTCGAGCGGGAACCAGGCGAGGTCGTCGGACTCGTCGCTGACGACGTACTGCGTGCTGGCGGTCGCCGTCACTAGGAACTGCACGTCGAGGTGGTAGGCGCCCGCGCACCCGCCGGCGACGAGGAGGTGCCGTGAGAGCTGGAGCGGTTCGCGGCTGATCGTCAGATCCGTCAGCCCCGACTCCTCCGTCGCTTCCCGGAGCGCCGCGCCGCTGAGCGTCGTGTCGCCTGGCTCGCAATGCCCGCCGAGCTGGAGCCAGCGCCCGACCGTCTTGTGCAGAGTCAGCAGGGTGTTCTGGCCGGCGGCATCAATGACCAGCGCACTCGCCGTGATGTGCTCCGGCCGGCAGGTGCGCCACATCCCGTCCGGATGCTCCGCAAGGTGTCGCAGGTAATGCTCCCGCAACTCCTTCTGCGCAGCGTCAGGAGCGTTCCACCCCTCCAACACCGAAACCGCATCCCCAAGAAGCATCCCGCAAGTCTCCCTACACACCCGCAACACCCCGCATCCGGGGTGCGGCGGGCTACTTGGTGGGGTTGTCGCCGTCTTCGTCGGTGGCGGGCGGCGTGCCCGGCTCCTTGGGGGCGTCGTCGGCGGGGAGGAAGTCGGTGATGTCGATGTTGGCCAGTTCGCCCGCGTGCTGGGCGAAGCCGATCGGGTCGTCCAGGTCGGCGGTGCTGGGCATCAGGTCGGGATGCGACCAAAGGCTGTCGCGGCCTTCGACTCCGCGAGCGTCCCGGACGGCGGCCCAGATGTTGGCGGCGTCGCGGAGCCGGCGAGGCCGGAGCTGGAGACCGACCAAGGTGGCGAACGTCTGCTCAGCCGGACCCCCAGCTGCCCTGCGTCGCCGTACCGTCTCCGAGAGCTGAACGGCGGCCGGCATCCGGTCGCGCGTCGCCTCGCGTACGACGTCGTCGACCCAGCCCTCGACCAGCGCGAGCGTGGTCTCGAGCCGGACCAGCGCGGCCTTCTGCTGCTCGGAGTCCTCGGGCTCGAACAGGCCACCCGCCAGCGCCTCTTGCATCGCCTCCGGGTTCTGCGGGTCGATGTCCGCCATCGCACGCTCGATCTTGCCGGAGTCGACCTCGATACCGGACGCGTAGTCGGCGACCGCGGCGAGCAGGTGCTGCCGCAACCACGGCACACCCGCGTACAGCCGCTGGTGCGCAACCTCACGCAGCGCCAGGTACAGCCGAACGTCCTCGTCGGCCAGCCCGAGCCCCTCCGCGAACTTCGCCACGTTGTCCGGCAGCAGGATCGCCTGGCCGGTCGGCCCGAGCGGCAGCCCGATATCGGACGAACTCACGACCTCACCGGCAAGCTCCCCGAGCCCCTGACCGACCTGCGCTCCGAATACAGAACCACCCAGCTGCCGCAGCATGCCGGCCATCGGGCCCGCGAACTGCTGTGCCTCCGCGGGCAGCGCATTACCCATCGCGCCCGCGACGTGCTCGGCGACCGGGTCAACGACCGTCTGCCACACCGGGAGCGTGTTCTCGACCCACTCGGCGCGGCTCCAGGCCGCGGAAGTGGTCGACACCTCTGGCAGCGTGGTCGCCTCGTCCAGCCAGTGCTCGGCCAGGCGGACCGCGTCCGCGACCCGATCGCCGTCGGCGGGCGTCATCGACCGGTCTCCGGCCGCGGAGACGGTCTTGCGGGCGATGTCCTTGGCCAGATCCCAGTTCACCGGCTTGCCGTCGGTCGAACCGCTGAGCAACTGCTGGACCTGGGCGAAGATCGCGTTCAGGTCCGGGGTGCCGCCCGCGCCGGCCGCACCGGAGAACTGCTGGAACATGGCCTCGAACGGCGTTCCCTTGAACGGGTTGTCCGGGTTGTCCGGTTCGTCGCTCATTGGAGGGCCTTCCTGTGCGGGTGGGGCGTACAACTCCAACGTACTGGTTCCGTCCATCAGTTCCTCCACCGGCGAACGCATCAAAGCCCTCTGCGCCGTCGGCAGACCCAAGATCCGCCTGCGGACGGCCGCCTGCAGGTAGGTGAGTAAGGCAACGGTCTCTCCCGGTGCACACCGCAGTACGCACCGCAGCCTGGTGCCGAGGAAGGGAGGGGATGCGTAGGAAATGGTGGACGGGAGAGAGAATTGGGCAGTGGGGATGGGATGGTGTGGGTCTGAGCACGGGGGATTGGCGGGAATGAGGAACCGATGAGCGACGCGATCAGGCTGCTGGACATTCGGGAGAATGCCCTGTCCAGCGACGAGGTGCTGGCCGCTGTTGCCGATCCGACGGCGGGTGGAACGGCGATTTTCATCGGTACTGTCCGCAACCACGACCAGGAGAAGCCGGTCGACCGGCTGAGCTATGAGGCTCACCCCGACGCGCTGGAGCACCTGCGGAAGGTTGCGCAACGTATCTGTGACGACCCCGCTGTGACCGCGCTGGCCGCCGTACACCGGACCGGGGACCTGAAGATCGGTGACGCCGCCGTGATCGTGGCGGTGGCGGCATCGCACCGGGATGTCGCGTTCGACGCGTGCCGGCGGTTGATCGACGATCTCAAGGCCGAGGTTCCGATTTGGAAACACCAGCACTTCATCGACGGTGGCAGCGAGTGGGTCGGCGCTCACTGACACGTACGCTGGGCGCATGAAGGTGGCCGGATGAAGGTTTTGGCGTGGCTGGCGTTCCCGCTGATCGCCACGCTGCTGGCGATGTGCTGGGCGGGGTGGCGCGGTTGGCGCAGCCGCGAGCCGCGCCGGTCCGGGGGCGCCTTCGCCTCGGTCGACGAATTCCGCCGCTTCAACGCCGCGGTCGCGGCGCCCGGCCCGCGGGCCACTCCGGAACGTCGCCGTCGCCTGGGTCGTCGTACTCATCAACAGACATCCACCAAGATCGCAGGGCAGGGTTCGTGACACGTCGTACCGCCACATTGGTCACCTCGATCGTCGTGCTCATCGTCTCGCTCGGACTGGTCACGGCGTTCCCGGTGCCGTTCGTCTCGTTCAGCCCCGGGCCGGTCAAGGACACCCTGGGCGCGGCGAAGGACAAGCCGGTCATCGAGATCACCGGGCACGAGACGTTCCCGACCTCCGGCCAGCTGGATCTGACCACGGTGTCCGTCACCTCGCCGGATCGTCAGCTGACCCTGCCGCAGGCGATGCGCAACTGGCTCGACCCGCACCACGACCTGTTCCCGCGCGACATCATCTACCCGCCGGACCAGAGCGCCGACCAGGTCGAGCAGCAGAACACCGCCGAGATGACCGGCTCGCAGGACAGCGCGGTCGCGGCGGCGCTGCAGGCGGCGAAGGTCCCGTTCCACACGAAGGTGTCGACGGTCGCGGACAAGACTCCGGCACAGGGAAAGCTGAAGCCGGGCGACCTGGTGCTGGCCGTCGACGGTCACACCGTGACGCAGGTCCCGCAGGTCGGTGATCTCGTCCGCAAGCACAAGGTGGGCGAGAACGTCGTCTTCCTGATCCGCCGCGGCGCCGACGACATGACCGTTCAGCTGAGGACCGCGGCGACTCCCGGGGACACGACCCGCCCGATGGTCGGCATCACGATCGGCGTCGATTCGCAGGTCAAGGTGACGGTCAACCTCGGCCAGGACATCGGCGGCCCGAGCGCGGGTACGGCGTTCGCCCTGGCCATCTACGACAAGCTGACGCCTGGTGCCCTGCTGGCCGGGAAGCACGTCGCCGGCACGGGCACGATCGACGCGCTCGGCCAGGTCGGTGCGATCGGCGGCATCCAGCAGAAGATCGCCGGCGCCAGGAACGACGGCGCCACGGTGTTCCTGGTTCCGGCGCCGAACTGTGAGGCCGCGGCGCACGCCGATGTGAAGGGCATCCAGCTGGTGAAGATCAGCACGCTGACCGACGCGATCAGCGCCCTGCAGGCGGTCGCCGCCGGCAAGGGAGATGTTCCCTCGTGCAGCTAGTGAACGCTTCGTACGTCGCGGTGACCCGAAGGGAAGATCGGCCGGTATGGAATCCGTAGGCACGCTGCCTCCTGACGCGCTCAGCCGCGCGGTGATCGAGATCGAGAAGCACGTGAGCAGCGCGGGCTGGGACCAGCCCGCGCAGTTGTTCGCGTTGGTCCCGACCGAGGAACTGCTCCGCGCCGAACCGCAGCTGGCTGCCGAGCTTGGCACCGATGACGCCTCCCAACCGCTGACCCCGGTCGCCCAGGGTGAGCTTCCCGGCGGTGTCGAGGACGACAACCTGGCCGACGCACTGGGCCGGATCGAGTGGCCCGACGGCGTCGCCGGCTGTGCACTGGCGATCGAGCGGATCGTGCTGCCGGCCTCGACCGAAGCCGGTCTGTCCGGCGTCGAGTCCGACGCGCAACTGGCCCAGCTGGCCGGCAGCGATCCGCGCCGGCACGAGGTCCGGATGGTCGCGGCGGTACTCCGGGAAGGCGATCGGTTCGGCGCTGTCCGGCTGCGCGAGCACGACGAGGACGGCGCCGTGCTCAGCGGCACCGACTTGGTCCCCACGCTGTGCGAAGTACTGTCTTTGACATTCGAGCCTTCGGTCGGCAGCCGGCCGGGCGGTCCTGGGGTCGACGGCATGAGTGACGACGAGGAGAACCGACCATGAGCGACGGCGTCTACGACATGCCGGAGGAAACGCCGGCCCGCCGGCCGCGGCGTACGGGTGGTCGTCCTCGGGCCTTGCTGCCGACGATCGCCACTCTGATCGTCCTCTTGATCCTCTTCAGCGTCTTCACCGATGTCTGGACCCAACGGCTCTGGTACCGCTCGGTCGACCTTGGCTCGGTGTTCAGCACCGTGCTCGGGACCCGGGTGCTGCTGTTCGTGATCGTCGGTCTGCTGATGGCCGCAGCGGTCGTGGCGAACATCATCGTCGCGTTCCGTGCCCGTCCGCGGGTCGCACTCGCTCCGTCGCCCAGCCCGGGCTTCGAGCGGTACGGCGACCTGCTGCAGCAGCACGGGAAGGTCGCGGTCGGAGTCGTCGCGACCCTGATGCTGGTCTTCGGTGGCTCGGCGGCCTCGGGGGAGTGGAAGGTCTTCCTGGCCTGGAAGAACCGGACTCCCTTCGGCGTCACCGACAAGCACTTCAACAAGGACATCGCGTTCTTCGTCTTCGACTACCCGTGGCTGCGCGTGCTGCTCGGCTTCGGCTACTCGATAGTCCTGCTCTCGCTGGTCGCCGCGATCATCACGCACTACCTGTACGGCGGCTTCCGTCCGTCCGCGAAGGGGCAGAAGGCCTCCGGTGCGGCGCAGGTGCAGTTCTCGGTTTTGCTCGGTCTGCTGGTGCTGCTGAAGGCATTCAGCTACTGGCTCGACCGCTTCGGTCTCACGACATCGGACAGCCGGCTCTTCACCGGTATCTCCTACACCGGTGACAACGCGATCCTGCCCAGCAAGGAGATCCTGGCCGTCATCGCGGTCATCTGTGCGGGGCTGTTCTTCGCCAATGTCGTCCGCCGGACCTGGTTGCTGCCTGGTGTCGGCACCGTTGTACTGATCCTGTCGGCGATCCTCCTCGGCGCTCTCTGGCCGGCCGCGCTCCAGCAGTTGCGGGTGCGGCCGAGCGAGCCGGTGAAGGAAGCGCCGTACATCACCAAGAACATCCAGGCCACCCGCGATGCCTACGGACTCGCGCAAACCGAGGTGACCGACTACCAGGCCAAGACGACCGCGACGCCGGCCGAGTTGCTGCAGGACACCGAAGTACTGCCAGGCATCCGGCTGATCGATCCGAGCGTGGTCGGGCCGACCTTCGAGCAGCTTCAGCAGGTCCGCGGCTTCTACTCGTTCCCGACCGATCTCGACGTGGATCGGTACAAGATCGGTGACAAGGTCAACGACACCGTCATCGCGGTCCGTGAGGTCCAGGTCGATCGGCTCCCGGCCGGCCAGCGCAACTGGAACAACGACCACACCGTCTACACCCACGGCTACGGCGTCGTCGCCGCGAACGGCAACCAGCGGGCCGCGGACGGTACGCCGGTCTGGACCGAGCAGGACCTGCCTCCGAAGGGCGAGCTCGGTGACTACGAGCCCCGGATCTACTTCGGCGAACAGTCGCCGGACTACTCGATCGTCGGCGGCCCGGAAGGCGGCCAGGCGGTCGAGCTCGACACGCCGGAAGGTAAGACCGGCGGCGACCCGACACTGAACACCTACCACGGCAAGGGAGGTGTCTCGATCGGATCGTTCGGCAACCGGTTGCTCTACGCAACCAAGTTCCGGGATGCGAACATCCTGCTGTCCAGCCGGGTGAACTCCGACTCGAAGATCCTCTACGACCGCACCCCGCGCGAGCGGGTCGAGAAGGCGGCGCCGTGGCTGACGCCGGACGGTGACCCGTACCCGGCGATCGTCGACGGCCAGGTGGTCTGGATCGTCGACGGCTACACCACCTCGGACAACTACCCGTACTCCGAGAAGGTCGCCCTGGACGTCAGCACCCGGGACACCACCACCGGCCGCGGGACGATCGCGCAGCAGCCGAGCGAGAAGATCAACTACATCCGCAACTCGGTCAAGGCCGTGGTCAACGCCTACGACGGCTCGGTCGAGCTGTATGCGTGGGACGACAGCGACCCGGTGCTGAAGACCTGGATGAAGGCCTTCCCCAACACGGTCAAGCCGAAGTCGGCGATCTCGCCGCAGCTGATGGCGCACCTGCGGTACCCGGAGGACATGTTCAAGGTGCAGCGCGATCTGCTGGCGAAGTACCACGTCACCGACGCGGGCACGTGGTACCAGAACAGCGATCTGTGGCGTGTCCCGGACGACCCGACCGCGGTCTCGTCCAGCGGCGACTCCTCGACGCATATCAGCCAGCCTCCCTTCTATCTCTCGTTGCGGATGCCCGATCAGACCGATCCGAAGTTCTCGCTGACGTCGGTGTACGTGCCGAACGCCGAGCGGGAGAACCTCACTGCCTTCATGGCCGTCGATTCCGAGGCGACCTCGCCGGACTACGGCAAGTTCCGAATACTGCGATTGCCCGGCAACCTGCAGATACCTGGTCCGGGGCAGGTCTACAACAAGTTCCAGACCGACGAGGGCATCAGACAGGCGTTGCTGCCGATCAACCAGCCGAGTAGCGGCGCCAGAGCTCAGTACGGCAACTTGCTGACCTTGCCGCTCGGCGGTGGTCTGCTCTACGTCCAGCCGGTGTACTCGGTCCGGACGAGCGGGCCGGGTAGTTATCCCGTGCTGAGATATGTCCTGGTGTCCTTCGGTGACGGCGTCGCCTACGGCTCCACGCTGCAGGAAGCTCTGACCAAGGTCTTCAACACCAATGTCGACACGGGTGAACAGCCACCGGGCACCAAGACCCCGCCGACGCAGGTGAACCAGACGGTCAAGCAACAGCTTGCCGCGGCGCAGGCTGCCTGGAATCAGGCTCAGGACGCCCTCAAGAAGGGCGATCTCGCCGGCTATCAGAAGGCCCTGAACGCGATGAAGGCGGCGATCGACAAGGCTGCGGCAGGCGCCGCGGCCACGCCGACTCCGACGCCCACGACGAAGCCGTCCGGCAGCCCGTCGACACCGCCGGCATCGACGACGCCGACCAGCCCACCGTCCTCACCGACAGGCTGATCCGCAGGGCACTTCCCGGGGCGGCGACACCGACACACCAGTCGGCGTCGCCGCCCCGTTCCGTTGCCTAAGGCATCAGCCCGCGGCTTCCGGGTGGAATCCGGCGGCGGTGTCGAGCACGTCCTCGTCGGTGAAGCGCTCGTGGTCGATCGTCACCTCGGCCGCGACGCCTGGCGAGACGAAGTAGAACACCTCGTCTCCGGCGAACAGAGCGTCGTACCCGCCGACCTTGACCGGGGTCAGCTGCCAGTCTCCCGGATCCTTCTCCTCGTACTCGATCAGGAAGGTCTTCAGCGCCTCGAGGTCGGTCAGCTTCTCACCGCGGAGCGTCTTCACGGTCAGGTCGACCTTGAACGCTCCCTCCGGATCCGGGCCCGTCTCCCAGACCCGGCTGTGGAAGGACACGTCCTCCCACTCGTACTCGAAGTCGCTCGGCGTGCCGAGGCCGTCGGGAAGGTTCTCGATCACGAAGCCGTCCAAGGTGCCAGCTCTCTGCTCGGTCGATGGAGATGCCGCGGAGTACGTCGAGGCTGCTGAGGCGGGGACGGTTGTCGACAGCCCGAGTGAGGCCAGGACGACCGCGCTGCCGATCACGATACGACGGGCGGACGGCACGACTCGGGAACGAAGCGATGAACGCGACATGGCTGCCTCCAGGGAACGGCGGCGCCTCGCCTGCTGCGAGACGCCGTTCATGCCCAAGAAGATGCAGCGATCAAGACCCTTCCCGACGGACGAGTTCGAGCCTGTGGAAAACCAGGGTCAGTACCCGATCAGCCGGTGCAACCGATGGAACGTCTGGCGGAACCCGAGCCTCGGCCAAGCCCGCGACGACAGCAGATTCGTCACCCGCCAGTCGGTCACGACCGACGTGTACCCGGTGTCCGCCGACCACTGCAGCACCGCCTCACCCAGGGCGCGTCCGGCCCCGAGCCCGCGAGCCGACGGAAGTACGGCGGCGAATCCGAGGAAGCCGGCGTTGTCCGGCCTGGCCAGCCCGTTGTGCGCGCTCGACTTGTCCAGCGAACATCCGATGGCGGACCCGATCACCTGATCGTTGTACTCGGCAACAAAGGTCGCGTAGGCCGGGTCGTCGAACGACTCCTCCCAATCCGCAAGCGCCTCCTCGAGAGTCGGTACCTCGGCGGACGAGAACACCGGCGACCTTCCCTGGTGCTGAGGCAGTACGACGTCGAGCTCCGCGAGTACCGGGATGTCCGTCCGGGCAGCACGACGTATGACGAGATCGCGCGGCGGCTGGAGCGGGGAGTCGGGCACCGGGCGGATCGCATGCGCATGCTGCGAGCCGAACGCCAAACGGAACCAGGCGTCGATCAGCTCGGCGTCGTCGGGCACCAGTACGTAGTGCGCAGTACGACCCTCATCGACCCACCTGGTCGCGGCAGCGCCATACAGGTCTCGGATGTGTTCCGGATCACGCACGGCGTGACCGGCGGCCTCGACCCAGATGTTCGGACCCCAGGCCGGCGACGGCTTCGGTGCAGCTAGGAGATAGCCGGTGATCTGGCCGCCTTCGACCATGACCGCGCCGGATGCGCCCTCGCTCTCCCAGGCCGCCGTCACCTCGACCAGAGCGAGGCGTTCGTCCTCATAATCAGGCGGAAGCAGGGGGTGTCGCTTGCGATGCTCCTGATGCCGCTGAGTAAGCAGACCGGCCGCAGCCGGCAGATCCGCCTCCGCGAACGGACGGATGACATGACGTGCCATAACCCGGACGGTACGCCGACCAGCCCTCCGCAGACACGGGTTTTCGCCGGGCCGGGAACCGATTTGGTTGCTCGGCCGCGATCCTCTAAACTAAAGACACAACGGCGCGGGGTGGAGCAGCTCGGTAGCTCGCTGGGCTCATAACCCAGAGGTCGCAGGTTCAAATCCTGCCCCCGCTACAAAAGAAGGCCCGGACCAACAGGTCCGGGCCTTCGCCTTGTCCTATGCGGTCTGACCTGGGGTTTTGTGCGTGGCCTCTTGCCTCAGCGTCCGCTTCAGCCGACGACCGCGAGTGGCGGATCTCCATCATCGGGATCTGCGTTCGGGCGGTCTGTGACCAGATCTGTGACCAGTGGGATTGCTTCCGGGGCTGTGATGCCCGCCGCTTGTGCGATCAGCGTTCCCATCGTCTGCGCAAGCGGGCGGTCGATGCCCTGTGATCGATGGGTGTAGATCTTCATCGTGATCGACTTGTCCGCGTGGCCGATGCGTTCGCTGAGGATCTTCACGTTGTGTCCGGCATCCTGAGCCATCGTCGAGTAGGTGTGGCGCACATCATGCAGTCTGATCCGGGGAACGCTCGCCCGATCAACCAGCCGGTTGAAGCGAGCCGTGATGGTGTCCGGGTGGATCGGCCGTCCCTCCGGCCCAACCATGATGTAGTCGTGCTTCGGATAGCTCCCCTCGAATGCGTGTCGCTCGTCGTTGATGCGTTCGACGTACTGGCGCAGGTGGATCAGGGTGAACGTGTCGAGCGCGATCTCTCGCTCGCCCGCGTCGGACTTGCCGTCAGACTCCACCGCCCGGCCGCCGCGGCTTCGTCGTGCGAGCATTGCTGGATGACGCTCGTGCTGACCGCTCGCGGCCGCGACACATTGTGGCTCGTGGTCGATCGGCGGCTGTCGTTCGGTGGCAGCCGACCGCCGATCGACGACGCGATGAAGGTTATGGACCTGGACACCCTTGACGGTCGAGGTTTGCTTGCGTACGCCGGTCTCGGTGCGACAGCAAGGGGCACGCAGCCGTCAGCCTGGATGAGTGCGGTTCTGCGCGGCCGAGGCGGGCTCATGCTTGAGCAGGCCCTCGACATCCTGTCGGATGCAGCTACGCGGGAGTTGCCGCGGCATCTCGTTAGGACGCCGGCGGGTGCGCACACGATCCTCATCCCGGCCTTCGTGCAGGGTGTCGGGGCTCGGCTTTATGCCATCGACAACATTGTCGATCCCAAGACCAAGGAACACCGGTACCGCTACACCCGTCATGAGAGGCCGGGGGTCGTGCGGGGCTCCCGGGCCCCGAGTGTCGTCGTAGCTGGAACGGGCGGCGTGTATCTCCAGAGCAGAGGCGAAGCTTGGGTGCGCTCGCTGTTTCACCTGATCAACGCACACGATCAAGGCAAGGTGTCTGACCTGCTGGTTGCCGACCAACTGGCGGCGCTCTCCTACGAGGCTCACCATGCGGTCCGGGACGGGAGCGTCGGTCCACGGTGCATTGTGGTGTGGCGGCGACGGCCCGACGCGCGGCCTGGTCCAGGAGGCGGCCACCAGGCTTACACAGGCCTTGGCCGTGACGCAAACTCGGAGGGAATCCCGACTATCTCCAACGGGTTCGATGTCTCCGCGATCACCGGGATCATGATGAAGCAGATCCTTGATCAGTTCGCCGGAGGCAGTTCGCCCCAGGTCGCCCTGGACTTGGATACCGACGAGCTGAATCGACTGCTAGGTGAGCTACCGGAAGGCCCGGACGAGAAGCTCCGATAGGGCCAGATGTGTGACCGGATCCGTGACCACCGGTTCTGGGATAGGTCGTACCTGATCGGTACGGATGAGACGGTTGGGCCTTGCTTGACTAGCAGACGCTCACATCGGTCTACGTAGTTGGTGCCAGCTGAGACGGCGTCAGCGCTACTCATAACCCAGAGGTCGCAGGTTCAAATCCTGCCCCCGCTACCACAGAAGGCCCGGACCATCGTCCGGGCCTCCGCCTGGTTACCTGGAGTCTGACCTGCGGCGGGCTGTCGGTCGCAAGTACTGCGAAGTAGAACCCGAACGGGGGCTTGCCTCGGCTGGCACTAGCGCCGACTGGCATCCATGCCAGCACTGTTCTTGATGGCGTCATAGATGAACGCCCAGCGCTCCTTCGTCCGTGGGGCCTCGCCGCGGAATGCAATCCCTGCGAGCATCTCGATGTCGCGCATGGGCAACTTCCGTTCCAAAGCGAGAGCCCGCAGCTCATCTGGGATAACGAGTGGATCGGCGAGAACTTGACGACCGACAAGATCGGCGAGAGTCACCCCCAGAGCCTGCGCGATCTTGTGCAGGATCGTTGCTCCCGGTCTGCTCCCGCTGCCCTTTTCGACGGTCGACAGATAAGACTTGCTGACCGTCGCCTGGGCAGCGAGTTCGCCCAACGAGAGTCCTTTGTCTGTTCTCAGGCTGGTGATGCGCTGACCGATGCTGGCGGCATCGAGTTCGCTGGTATCAGTCTCATTTCCTAGTTGGGTAACGATTGCCCTGTCCGAGTCCTGGTGTGAGGGAGTCATGATCGGCTTCAGTTGGAGGCTAGGACTGCATCGAGAGGGCCGCCCGGCATCGCACAGCGGTGCGGCTGGTACTGGTGCGGGGTGGCGAGGACAAGTGAGCGCATGACGAGATTTCCTTCATTGTCGGTGTAGGGATCGGTAAGCGCGGAGATGTCGGCGGTCCTGGTCGTCGTGCGGAGTAGCGACAGGTCGAGGATGTCGTCGACCGGTCCGCCGTCGAACACGGCACACAGCGGATGAGATTCCGGGATCTGAGTCCCCCTGAGCTGAGAGGGCGCTACCGCGCACCACGGGCTGTTGCTGAAGACGCGGTGGACTGCTATCTGCGTGCCGCCATCGCGGTCCGAGGTCTGTCTCAGGTCGACGACGATGCCGCTCCGGTCGATGAGGTGGAGAAGCTGTCTCAAGGTGGCGTCGAGGCTTGCGTGATGAGAGTCGGCGATTCGCTTCATGGCGACGATGCTGAACGGCGTGTCGGCAAAGACCGGCCTCAAGAAGCGGCGGGGGAGGAGGAGCACTGCTGCTCCTACGTCGGCTAGGGCTTCGAGGCGGCCGTCTCTGGCCAGAAACGTCGCTGAGCCACTCGAGCCGCACCGCTTCTGCACGACTGTGTACCCAGGCAAGAACGTGTGGGTGATCTCGTGACCAATCGTGAAGTTCTTGCGGTGCGATCGGTCAGAAGCTCGGACCGTGATGGTGAAGGTTCCGTCTGACGATGGCGTCAGCATGCCGGCCCAATCCATCTCGGCGTAGCGAATGTGCTTGATCTGCTGGTAGCTGGCCGCAAGGTGAAGATCGGCCGGGGGCTTCAGATCGAGCTGGCGGCCGAACCGCTCGATCATGCTCTCCACCAGCACAGCGTCGGGCACGCCCGGCATGCGGGCGCGTGCGATTTCAAGCTCCGACGCGGCCATCCTGAGTTCAGGATAGGTCGTTCGCGGTTGCGAACGCAACCTGCTACGCTGTCACTGTTCGCAATTACGAACAGATGGTCTGCATAAGCAGACAGGCCGCCAATTACCGAACCACACTCAGGAGAACAGCCCAATGACCAAGATCGACCTCTATGAGATGGGCTCCAGGCAGCCCGCAATGACCGACGCGTCCGACGACCAGCGCCTCGACGAGGCGCTCCGGCTGCACGGCGGCGACGTACTGGTCCTCGTCGACGACGAGGACGTCGACTTCGCCGACCTCGACATTTCCCGCACCGTCGGCGATGTCGCGGCTGGCCGAACCGACCTGGTGATCCTGCGCAACCCGCTGGCGAAGGTGACCGTCAACATTCACTACGCCGGCCTGACCAAGCCGCTCCAGGTCCACGCCGCCACTCGCATCCGCCGCATCCGCAAGCTGGCGATCAAGGCCCTGGAGCTCGACGCGGAGACGGCCGCAGATACGGCTCTGCGCCTCGAGGGGGCGAACACAGACCTGCCCCTGAAGCAGCCGATCGGCATCTACCTGGACAAGGGTCAGCACCAGATCTCGCTGGACCTCGTGCACAAGACGCGGCCCCAGGGCTGAGCACCGTGTCCGATTCCGAGCAGACCATGTCGCCCGGCGAGGCACGGCTTCGAGCCGACCTCGCCGGCGAGGCCTTCATGGTGGGCCTGCAGGCCGAGAAGTGGCGCAATCCGCTGCTCGAGTGGCCAGTACTGCGGATCCACGTGGCGGTGGGGGATCGCGAGTTCGTCCGCATGCGTCTCCTGGTTGACGGCTACCCATCTCGCGCGCCCGGCGGCCAACTGTGGGACGACAGCTCCAACTCGCCGCAGCCTGTAGGTAAGTGGCCGACTGGAGGCACCGCCGGCAAGGTGTTTCGCCCTGACTGGTCCCCCCCGAACCAGAACGCCCCGTACCTGCCCTGCGACAGAGCGGGTCTCAGTACTCACCCCGACTGGGCACACGCGATCCCCGACCGTGCCTGGAATGCCGCGAGGACCATCGACTTCTACCTCGACGAGATCTACGGCGAGCTGACCGACGCCCGGCTCCCCACAGAGCGGGCCGCCTGATGGCGGACGTAGGACGCCAACCACGACCACAGGTCCGCCTCGCGCAGCACACCTTCCTGCGCCTCATGCGAGAACTCGAAAGTCGAAGCCAGCACCGCCGCGAGGCCGGCGCGTTCCTCCTCGGGCGTGCGTCCGGACACGACATCACCAGAATCGCCTTCTACGACGACCTCGACCCGACCTGCCTCACTGGTGGCATCACCTTCCACGCGTCCGGTTACACCAAGCTCAACCAGATATGCCGAGATAGCAAGGTCCGTGTCATCGCCGACATCCACCTGCACCCAGGGCCCGGCGTCCGTCAGAGCCAGACCGACGCGGCACACCCGATGGTCGCTCGGGCCGGGCATCTCGCCCTGATCGCCCCGCAGTTCGGTCGGGGCGTAACACAGGCCGACCAGCTTAGCGCCCACCTCAAGGCCGTCGGCGGCTGGAACATATTCCTGCAGTCCAAGGTGGCCGACGTCTTCGTCGTACACCCGACCTTGCGAGGCCGACTGATGCAGCTCACATCCTTCCTACGACGCAGCACACCTTGGACCCGAACATGAGCACACTGGACCCTGAGCACGTCAGCCGCACTTCACTGTTGTTCATGCGGCGGGCCGGTGATGCTGCCGTCGGCGCCGAATGGCACCAAGCGTTCGCACTCCGCATCATCGCCTCGACCGAGACGTGCTCACATCGCGAGGGGCAGGCCGCCGTCATCACCGCCGTGAAGACTGCCGTTCGCGCACTCAGCTTCGACAACGGCGACAGCACCTCCCGAGTGACCGTGGCCCTGCTCAGCCCAGAGCAACCGGTGTTGGGCGGGCCAAGCGCCGGCCTCCCCCTCGGCGAAATCGTCCAACAGGAGGGAGCCGGGCTAGCGACGGAACTCGAAGTCGATCCCGCGACTCCCACCATCATCCTCGGCCAGCCGCCCGCCGAGATGGCGCCGGGGAACGCCGCCACCATCGCAACGTGGACGGACTGGACAGCAGAAGTCTCCCCATACTCCGCCGTGCAGCCCGACAGCTACCGGTCCGACGGGAACGTGCTCGCGGCCATTGCCGCAGGAGCCCTGGCGGTGGCTGCCGCCTTCTTCCACTTCGCGCGACTAGACGATGACAACTTGTGCCAGGACGCGCTCCGGTTCGACCTCTGGTCACCCGAACAACCTGAAGGCCGCGTTCCGCCCAAGCTCCGCTATGCCCCGGCCCAATGGTGGCTACTTGGCCTCGGCCACCTCGGACAGGCGTACGCCCACGCCATCTCCTGGCTGGACTACGCAATTCCAGCTGAAGTCGACGTCGCGCTCCAAGACGTGCAGCGCACCGTACCCGCGAACCACAGCACCGGGCTCTTCACGCCGCGGGGATCGGATGGCCGGCACAAGACTCGCCTCGTCGCTGACGCCCTCGAGCGCTGCGGTCTGAACACGTCCATCATCGAGCGGCTCATGGATGAATCGACGGCGGTCCGCGCATCTGACATGCACGTCGCCCTCGTCGGCGTCGACAACCTCGCCACTCGTCGCAGCATCGACACCTTCGGTTGGCGCACCGCCATCGATGTCGGAATTGGGACGGGCGCGGACGACTTCGATGGCATCACCCTGGTTCGATTCCCAGGCCGTGCCAGCGCGAGCATCCCGGCCTGGCAAGAGACCGCGCCGGGGGCGAAGCCCCCTGCCGGCGATGTGATGGTGACAAGAGATCTCGACCCCTGCGGTGTCGCACGGCTAAACGGCATCGCAGTGGGGGCCAGCTTCGTGGGCACCTTCGCCGGCGTGCTGGCGGTCACCGAAGCGCTTCGCCCGCTTCACGGCGGCACTGCGCGTTCCGTCCTGTGTCTCAGCATCCGCGACGCAGAGATTGACGGAGCACAGGCGGTGCAGCAGGTCGAGCCGCCGGTCGCGCTCGAACTCCGTGAGTAGCGAGAGGGCATTCGGGCGCGGATCATTTCGGATCAGGGTCCATCAACTCTCCATGTTGGGTTCAGATCCTGGCCCGCTACCAAAGAAGGCGACCAACAGGTCCGGGCCTTTGCTTATGCGGCTAAGTGGACCGGCTGATGACCGCGCTGCGTTCGCCTCCGACTTCGGTGAATCCGAAGCGGTTGTACCAGGGGATGAGTTCGTTGGAGGTGCCGAGGCGGCGCGGGAGCATCCGGCGCCGACCGCGTGAACCAGTGCTGCGGCAATGACTGCTGATGTCGCGCCGCGGCCGCGCTCGTTCTGCGAGGTGGCAACTGACCAGAGGTTTGCCGTGTCTCTGGCGGTGACGATGGTCGCTGAGGAGACCAGGCTGTTGCCGTCGAAGGCTCCGACGATGTCGGCAGCACCAGCGCCATGGAAAATGTAGTCAGGTCGTCCGGGTCGTCGTACACGCCACCGACCATCCGCAGTAGGCGAGCCCGCTCCTCGGAATCGTCGATGATCGCGGTGTTGAACTGCGAGGGCGCGGTGACGGCGGGCGGTCGGCGAGTTCGCAGAGCATCAGGGGCGCGGTGTTGGAGGACATCGGGTCGAGCTCGTCGAGCGCCGCCGCGAGATCCTCTCGATCGAGGATTTGGACGGAGACGTCACAGCCGTCCTGACGGATTGGCGAGGCCAGAGCGAACCGACCGGGTCATGGCCCTCCCGCGATGGCGCGGTCACGAACAGTTGGTGCGCGATCTTGCCGGGCCGACCGGTCCGCCAAAAGCAGTCGGCCTCGCTGTGCCGTTCCCAGGCGAACACGCCATTCGCCGAGGGCTGTTGCGCCAGGCGACCACTGCGGTATCCCAGACAATCTGTCCGCTGACATCCCGGGAATCGTGGGTGCTCGTCCCGAATCTTTTCCCGATGGTCACCTAGTTCGCGACCGCCGAATTCGACCGCGGAAGCTACGCGAGAAGATCCGGACCAACAGATCCGGGCCTTCGCCTCGTCTACTGGGCGTTCGAGATGATGACCTTGAGCGCCTCTTGTTCGGCGGCGTTGGTGAAGGTGTCGTAGGCCTGGTCGAACTGGTCGAAGGTGAAGCGGTGGGTGACGAACTTCTCCGGGGCGATGGCCTTGTTCTTGATGTCCTCGAGGAGTTCCGGTGCGGTGATCGCGTTGACCAGGCCGGTGGTGATGGTGAGGTTGTTGATCCAGTGCCGTTCGAGCGGGAACTGAACACTCTCCCCATGTACGCCGATGTTGGCGACATGACCGCCGGGCCGGACCGACTCCAGCGCGATGCCGAAGGTTGCGGGGACACCCACCGCCTCGATGGCGACGTCAACGCCCAGCCCGTCGGAACTGAATTCCCGTAGGGACTGCACGATGTTCTCGTCGACCTCGATCGTCTCGGTCGCCCCGAAGTCGCGGGACTGATCGAGCCGGAACTTGTTGGTGTCGACGGCAATGATCGCTGAAGCGCCGGCCGTTCGGGCAGTCATGATCGCGGCGAGCCCGACGGGTCCGGCGCCGATGACGGCGACCACGTCCCCGCTCTTGACGGCGCCGTTGAGGACGCCGATCTCGTAACCGGTGGGGAGGATGTCGCTCAGCATCGTGCCCTGTTCGGCAGACACTCCTTCAGGAAGCGGGATCAGGCCGTTGTCGGCGTACGGAACCCGCACGTACTCGGCCTGCGTTCCGTCGATGAGGTGGCCGAAGATCCAGCCGATGCCGCCGAGGGTCTTGCAGTGCGAGGGCAGGCCGGCCTTGCAGTAGTCGCACGTCCCGCACTTGCTGATGCAGGAGATGATGACCCGGTCGCCGACCTTCACGCTCTTGCAGTCGGCGCCGACCTCGGTGACCACGCCGACGCCTTCGTGGCCGAGGATCCGGCCATCCGTGACGGCAGGTACGTCGCCCTTGAGGATGTGCAGGTCGGTGCCGCAGATGGTGGTGACCTCGACCTTGACGATCGCGTCGGTCGGGTCCTTGATCGCGGGGTTCGGGACCTCTTCCCATGCCTTCTGGCCAGGTCCGTGGTACACGAGAGCCTTCATCGGTACTCCCTTTCTCGTCGGCGATCGGCACCAAGGGCGCGCACCGGTACGTAACGGATGCTCACACCGAAGCCGGCCGGCGCACATCTCATCTTGAGACGGGCCTCGGCTGAGCGCAGGGCCGGACAGTGCTGCCTCAAATCGAGACATGCTGCCGGACGAGAAGCGGCAAGGATTGTCATGTTCGCGATGCGCCCGGAAGGAGCTCGCCATGACAACCATCGACGCCGATGCTCACAGCGTCCCCGAGGTACAACTCGCTACTGAAGCCGCGGTCCCGGCGGTGACCGGCGACCCAGCCCTGATCGGTCTCCCCAGTTTCATCGTGGGATCTGTCGCGCTCGGTCTGGTCCTTGTCGGCTACGTCTCCGCGGCCGCGGTCGGGGCCTCGCTCCCGATCATCGTCGCGGCGACCGGCCTCGGCCTGGTGATCGCGGCCGTCTGGGCGGCGGCTGTCGGCCAGAGTGCGGTGGCCGGAGTGTTCGGCATCTTCGCCGGATTCTGGCTGAGCTACGCAACGCTCGTACTTGGCCTGACGCACAACTGGTTCGCCATCGCCGCCCCGGATGCCCTTCATACACAGGGCTTGTTCGTGATCTCGTGGTTGGTCGTGGTCGGGATGCTGACCCTGGCCACACTCCGGCTGCCGGTTGCCTACACCCTGCTCTTCGCGCTCATCGAGATCGCCCTGGTGTTGGTCTTGATCGGCACGCTGCAGCAATCAGCCGGCACGCTCAAGGTCGGCGGCGTGGTCGTGTTCATCTTCGCCGCAGTGGGCGTCTACCTGTTCTTCAGCTCGGCTTCGCAGGCGACAGGCGGTCGAGCACTTCCGCTCGGTCAGCCGCTTGTTCGAGGCTGATCTCATCTGGCAGTACGGCGAAGTCCCAGGATGAACGCGAGGCCGTTGGGGGTTCCGACGCCGGTGACGGTGTCGTAGCCCTTGGCGGTCACCTGGTCGGTGTCGGAGCTGTTCTGGGAGTCGAAGACATCGACGCTCGCACTGTCCGTGCTGTTGGCCGGTGTGTAGGCGGCCAGATTCTGCAGGGGCAGTACGTCGTGGAATGCGCGTGTTCCGTACAGGCGGTAGAAGAGCGGGTTGGTGAAGCCGAAGCTGGTCCGCTGGCCCTGCTGTGCGTCGGCGATGAGTCCGGCGATCAGCGGGGCGGCCAGACTGGTCCCAGCGTTCACCTGTGTCTTGTACTGGCCGTCGTCCGAGGACGTGTAGCCCGTCAGCATGCCGGTGTCGAGATCGGCGACGGCAGCGATGTCAGGCACGGTCCGGTTGACGACTGTTCGGTTGCCGATCCTTACGTGCGACATCGACGGCGGTACGACGCCCTTCTGGTACGCCGGTTGCGCATAGTCCAAGCTGGTCCCGCCGCCGGCACCGCTGATGCCGATGTCGCTCCACTTGCCTTCATCGAGTACGGCGGTGTCGTTGGACCAGCCGGTCTCGAACACTCGGTTGTTCCACCGGCCGAGACCCAGCGTCGTCCCACCGACCGCTACGACGTACGGATCAGACGCGGTGGTTGTCAGACCCGGTGTGTCGCCGGATGAGAAGTACAGACCGACACCTTCGGCGGCTGCTCGGACAGCGATCGCGTGCACGGTCTGCGGAGGTAGGTCGCCGATCGGGATCTGCCAGGAATTGGAGACGATGGAGGCGAGCGGCCGATGGCCGTCGCCGATCAGCACGGCGAGAATCGCGTTGAGCAGCGCATGATCCTCGTCGCAGCCGTTCCCGACGACCATCAGCTGATTGGCGCTCGGCGCCATCGCGTAGACCGCTTCGGAGTCCATCTCCGCTTCGTCGTTGTACTGCGCCGCGTCGCGCGACCCCTTGCTGCACTGGCCGCTGCTTCCGACGTGGATCTCCTTGTACTGGCTGGCCTTTGGTGCCGGAAGGTGATTTCTCTTCGCGTACTCGCGGAGTGTCTGGAGCATTGCGGTCGGAGCTTCGCTCTCGGTCAAGGCAATGGTCTGGCCGTGACCGGTGGCGGCCCAGCTTGCGCCATAAGCAGCACGCAGTTGCGTGGCGGAGTACCCGCAGATCGGCAGCGAGCCCTTGGTAAGCCCGCGATACGACGGACTGAAGCTGCGCACGTGCTCCGCCCAATAGCGCGAGCACGTCTGAACGGATCGTGCTGTTTGTGCAACCGACGCCCGCGCCGTCACCCCGAACTCACCGAGCGAGGCTGGCTGACCGAACCGAGCCGTATAGGCGTCCGGGCTCAGATAGTGATGAAACAGGGGACTGCCTGGCGTCGACACAGCAATGGCGAACCGCTCAGCACCCGCCAGATCCGACACCTGAACAGTCCGCGACTCTGAGGAGCCTGGAGCACCGGCGATTGCTACGGCCAAACAGCCCGCGAGTGCGACAGCAGTCCTGATCAACATGCCTCCACGTTCGGTGACGATCCGCTCACCTTACGTCGTCACACGCCTGAGAGGCCCTACTTCACTGCGAGTTCGCCGAGCTCCGACCAGTCGTCTTGCGGGACCTTGAAGTTGACGATGCGCGGGGTCTCGACCAGGTGGGGCGGCAGGTGCTCCTGTGCGGCCTTGAAGTGGTCCGAGGTGACGTGGTGGGTGGCGCCCTCGTCGTCGGCGAAGGCCTCTACCAGGACGTACTCGCTCGGGTCGTCGAGTGAGCGGGACCAGTCGAACCACAGGCAGCCCGCCTCCGCGCGGGTCGCGGTGGTGAAGTCGGCGGTGATGGACGGCCAGTCGTCGGCGTGCTCGGGCTTCACCCGGAACTTGGCGGTGATGAAAATCATCAGGCTTTCCTCCGCTGAGTCGATGGGTCTCGATGCTATCGGCCGCCGCGCCAATGACAGTCGCAATCTGAGATCACCGCACCCTGAACAGACGAAACCGCTGTCCGCCCCGGTGTGAAGGGGCAGGCAGCGGCTCGAGCGACCTGGACGGGTTGGGTCAGGCGGCTTGCGGTACGCGGTTGTGTGCGGCCCAGACGGCTCGGCGCAGTCGCGCCTTGTCCGGGTAGCCGGCCTCGCGGCCGATCACGTACACGTCGTGGCTGCGCATGTTGACCATGCCGGCCACGTACCAGACCGGGCTTCCCTCGGCCAGCATGGTGATGATCATGTTCCGGGTGTCGGCGGTGATGTTCATTCTGACCCTCTCCCTTGGTCGCTCTTACTGATACGTCGGGCCAGGTGGGCCGGATTCGACACCGCCGCAAAGAAAATCTGAAAAACAAAGCGCCCCGATCAGTGATCGGGGCGCTCGTCCGTGTGGGTCCCGGGGGGAGTGGGACCACCACACGTTGGGGGGGACTTTGACGTTAACCCGACCACGGGGTCACGCTCGGGAGTTTCGGTACATATCCAGCGCCGAACGGTACAAGTCCTGCGCTCAGCGGCCCGTCCGTCTGCGGTAGAGGGAGCTCGCAAGTACTACCGAGAACAGGAGCAGTCCAGAACACCAGGCCAACGCCAGCGTGCCATTGCCGTCCATCGGTGTCCCGATCAGCAAGCTGCGGACCGTCTCGATCACCGGTGTGATCGGTTGGTTCTCACTGACCGGCCGCAACCACGAAGGCATCGTCTCCGGCGGCACGAACGCACTACTAAGGTACGGCAGGAACAGCATGAAGAAACTGAGTGTGCTCGCCGACTCCACCGACTTGGCGATCACACCCAGCCCAGCCGCCAGCCACGACAGCGCGACGACGTACAGCAGCAGGAGACCGATCGCTGCCAGCCAGTCGACCACTCCGCCGCCCGGCCGGAAGCCCATCGCCAGCGAGGCCAGGATGACTATCGCTGTCGCTGCCGCATTGCGGGCCACGCTCGCGACCACATGTCCGGTCAGTACGGCGAAGCTGTGGATCGGCAGTGAGCGCAGCCGGTCGATCATCCCGGTGTCCATGTCGTCGGCGACCACCATCGCCGTCGACGCGGCGCCGTACCCGGTGGTGAGCAGCAGGATCCCAGGTACGACGTAGTTGACGTACTCCGTCCCTGTGTTGATCGCGCCGCCGAACACGTAGACGAACAGCGCCATCATCAGCAGCGGCAGCAGGATCGAGGCGAACAACGTGTCCACGTTGCGCCGAGCCAGCCGCACACTGCGGTCGATCATGGTCACCGCGTCTGAGCAGGCGGCGACAACTCCCTGGTGTGACATCAGCAAACCCCTCAGGCGGTCAGAGCGAGGAACACGTCGTCGAGCGTGGGCCGGTGGGACGAGACCCGCTCCGGCTCCAGTCCGTTGTCCCGGAGTACGTCGAGGACGTGGTGCAGGTGCGCTGCCGTACCGTCGGACGGGACGGTCAGCACCAGCTGATCGGCAAGGCCGTCCAGCACTCCGGTTGCTTTCAGCAGCTGTACTTCGTCGGTGAACCTGAGCTCGATCCGCTCGCCACCGATCTGGGTCTTGAGCGAATCGGCGCTACCGCTGGCAATCACCCGGCCGTGGTCGAGCAACACGATCCGGTCGGCCAGCCGGTCCGCCTCTTCCAGGTACTGCGTGGTGAGCAGGATGGTCGTCCCGTCCCGGACCAGCTCGACGATCGCGTCCCACATCGCCGACCGGCTGGCCGGGTCCAGACCGGTCGTCGGCTCGTCCAGGAAGATCACCCGCGGCCTGCCGATCAGACTCATCGCCAGATCGAGCTTGCGCCGCATACCTCCCGAGTACGTCTTCACCCGCCGGTCCATCGCCCCAGTGAGTCCGAACTGCTCCAGCAGCTCGCCAGTACGGCGCTGTGCACCACGCCGGCCGAGATGCATCAGCCGGCCGACCATCACCAGGTTCTCCCGGCCGGTCTGGTTCTCGTCGACCGCGGCGAACTGCCCGGTCAGGCTGATCACCCCGCGGACCCTGGCCGGCTCGCGGAGTACGTCGTACCCGTCGATGGTCGCCGTACCCGCGTCCGGTCTGGTCAGGGTGGTCAGGATGCGCACGATCGTGGTCTTGCCGGCTCCGTTCGGGCCGAGCAGGGCGAGCACCGACCCCTCCGCGACGCTCAGGTCGACCCCGGCCAGCACCTCGGTCGCGCCGTACGACTTCCGCAGTTCTGTTGCCTCGACGATCATCGTCCCCTCCTTACTGCGTATCATGTACGCTAAATAGCGTAGCAGATACGCAGTGCCCCGAAGCAAGCCCTAAACTGACCCGGTGGAGGACAACGAGCTGCCGGCCGACGTCGCGGCGATGTGGCGGTTGCGGGAGGCGCCGCGCCGCGGGCCGAAGCCGTCGCTGACGCTCGACGAGATCGTCCGGGCCGCGATCGCGATCGCCGACGCCGAGGACCTTGCCGCGGTCTCGATGGCCCGGGTCGCCGAGCGGCTCGGCAACTCGACGATGGCGCTCTACCGGCACGTGAAGAGCAAGGACGAACTGTTCGTGATCATGTCGGACGCCGCGCTCGAGCGTCCGGAACCGATGCCCGAGGGCGTCGACTGGCGGACCGGGCTGACGTTCTGGGCCGACGGCGTACTCACGGCGATCAGGCGACACAAGTGGTACGCGAAGCTCCCGATCTCCGGGCCTCCGGCCGGGCCGAACAACCTTGCCTGGTTCGATTCCGCGCTCGGTGTGCTGGCGCAGACCGGTCTGCCGGAGGAGGCGAAGGTGGGGGTGGTGATGGGGCTCATCACCTACGTGCAGGGGGAGATCCGGATGGCGTTCGACCTGGCGGCCGGCTACATCGACAACCCGGATGCCTTCCAGCGGTTCGGCTCGACGCTGCGGCGGGTCGCGGATCCGCGCGTCTATCCGGCGGTGGCGCGCACGGTCGAGGCCGGCGTGTTCGACGAGGTCGGGAGCTTCGAGGAGGACAACGAGACCGACTTCGACTTCGGTTTGCAGCTCTACCTGGACGGCGTCGCGGCCTTCATCGACCGGGTGTGCGGTCCAGCTGAATAGTTGCGTCGGCGACGGTCGCGGTGGCGGCGATGAGGCGGGCGTTGCGTTCGTCGGTGCCGTAGGTGCGTTCGTGGGCTTCTTCGGGTGACCTGCCGTAGAGACGGTGGCGGGCTTCGAGTCGCTCGTGCCGCAGTTGCTCGGGCACCTCGACGTACCAGCACTCATCCAGCAGCGTACGGACCGTTGCCCAGGGCATCTGATCGAGGAGCAGGTAGTTGCCCTCGGTCAGGACCAGGGTGACCTCGGGTGCGATGCCGATACTCGCGGCGATCGAGTCCTCGATGCTGCGGTCGAAGCGCGGTGCCCAGATCGGCTCCTCGGGCGATTCTTTAAGCCGTCTGAGCAAGGCGACGAAGCCGTACCCGTCGAAGGTATGCGGCGCACCTTTCACCTCCGCGAGCCCTTCGGCTTCCAGAACCGACTGCGCGAGGTGATACCCATCCATTGGGACCAGGGTGACTCGGTGCCCATCCGCGGTCAGCTGCGCGGTGAGTTGCTCGGCGTACGTCGACTTGCCCGCCGCAGGCGCTCCGGTGATCCCCAGGATCGATCGCCGGCCCCGAGTCGCGAGGCCGACAGCACGGTCATAGGCGGTGACGGGATCCAAGATGCGCACCCAGACGATCCTAAGCTGAACCTGCGGCGACGTTACTCTGCTGGCCCAAGGAGGCCAGATGACCGAGAACCGCATTGCCCGACCACAGCCCATCACGCCCGAGGATCGGGAGTTCATCGCGCAGGTGGAGCAGCGGGTGCCTGATGCGCTGTTCGACGAGGTCGCCCGCGAGTTCGCGCCGGCCAATCTGGCGCCGGATCAACTCGCGAGGCAAATGAGCGAGGCAGCTCCTGGTGGTCGGTTGCGGACAGCGGTCGACGCCGCGATGAGCGGAAGCCGGCATTTCGGCTCGCTCCCGCCGGCTGAACGGTCCGCGGCTGCCGAGCAGGCCACTCTGGCCGCTGCCCAGGCGATCGATTCGAGTCTCACCATCGAACGCAAGGAGCCGACGTCACGGCTCGGCCTGATCGCCGGGAAGGTCGCCGATAAGGCAGTGGATCTCGCGTTCCGAGGGTCCTACCGTGATGTGGCCAACCTGGCGGCCAACAAGGCGTCCGAGAGGTTGAGCGGCGCGTTGAACTGGTCGCGCTTTCACCAGATGGAGGAAGCGCAACGGCACGCCGGCGCCGTCGGGCCGGCCGCCGCTGCGCCGCAGTACAAGCCAGCGGACGCTGCCTCTTCCGCCAAGGCGACTCCTGCGAGCAAGGACGGCGACCGCGGCCGCATCGCGCGCGACTGACTAGGCCAGGTATCCGTCCGGGCGGATCAGGATCTCGTCGCCCGGCTGCGCGTGGTAGATCGCGAACGCTTCCGGTGAGGTGATCTCGACGGCGTGCGGGTGGGTCGACGGGGTGGTGGGGGAGAAGCGCAGCAGGGTCTCGTGTGGGCCGCGGAACAGTTCGAACAGCCGGACCTTGTTGCCTTCGGCATCGACTACTGGCGCGTCGGGAGCGCGGTCGCCTGAGGTGAGTGGACGGGTGTCAGCCAGGTCCCGGTACGAGACGTCGAGCTGGCGGGTGTTCTCGCCGCGCTCCAGCGCCGACTCGTCGCCGTCGACGTGCTTCTGCATCAGGTCCTCGCTGATCCCGAGCACCCGGGCCGCGTTGGTCCGGCGCTCGGTCTCGTAGGTCGCGAGGACCTCTTCGCGACCGTCCGCCAGCTTCCAGCCGAGGTTGTACGCGTCCTGTACGCCGGTGTTCAGCCCCTGACCGCCGGTCGGCGGGTGCACGTGCGCGGCATCGCCCGCGATGAAGACCCGGCCGACCCGGAACTTCTCGGCGAGACGCACGTTCGGCCGCCACACAGTCGACCAGGTCAGGTCGCGGAGCTTCGCAGTACCGGGGCCCGCGTAATTGTCGACCAACGCCTGCAGGCCTTCGATCGAAGTGTCGGCGTCTTCCCCATCGAGCGGCGCGCCGAACTGGAACTGGTCGCCACCGGACAACGGGGTCATCGCGATGCCGGACATCGGGTTGTCCTTGGCGGCGAACCAGTAGCCGACCTCGTGGTCGAGACCGTCCGCCGCGACATCACCGAGCAGCATGCGGATCGACTCGTCGGTGGTCCCCTCGAAGGCGATCCCCAGCTGCTTGCGGACGAAGCTCTTGCCGCCGTCCGCTCCGACGAGGTAGTCGGCCGTGACGGTCTCACCGGTTGACAGCTCGGCGGTCACCACGTCGGTGGTCTGGCTGAACCCGACGATCGCGGTGTCCAGCTCGACCTGCACGCCGTACTCCGCGAGCTTGTCGCGCAGGATCTTCTCGGTGCGGGACTGGCCGAGCATCCACGCGTTCGGGTACGGAATGTCCGCAGTCGGCTCGACCGGCTCCGCCATCCGCCGCTCATCGACCAGCTGGCCGCTCAGGTGGATCTTCATCAGCGGGACCGACCGGCCCTGCTTGAGTACTTCGTCCAGTACGCCGAGGTCCTCGAACACTTCGAGGGTCCGCGGCTGCAGGCCGTCCCCGCGCGATCCGTCGAAGAACTCGGTCGCCTTGTCGATCACCCGGACCGCGATGCCGCGCCGGGCCAGTTCGATGCCAAGAGTCAGGCCGGTCGGTCCGGCGCCCGCGATCAGGACGTTCATGGTGGTCTCCTTGGATGAACTATGATTCACTGAATTCGGATTCAGTCTGGGGGTGACTAGGGTTCGCTGTCAAGGAGGCAGTTGTGACGGACACGGTGAGCCGCCGGCAGCGAGCGGCCGGGACCGAGGCGGCGCTGAAGCAGGCCGCGCGGGAGGTCTTCGCCGAGCGCGGGTACCTGAACACGAAGATCACCGACATCACCGCGGCCGCGGGCCGCGCGACGGGATCGTTCTACAACCACTTCGCCAGCAAGGAAGAGCTGCTCGAGGCGCTCCTGAAGGACATGCTCGCGGTGGCCGACGAGACGATCGCCGACGTCGCCGGCCACGACCCGGACTTCAGCAAGATCTCAGCGATCCGCTGGCACGTGGCCGGGTTCTGGCGGTTCTACCAGCAGCATCTGCCGGAGATGATCGCGGTGAAGCAGGCCGCGATGGTTGACCCGGAGTTCGGGCGCCGGCTGCAGCAGATCATGGCCGACGACGACGCCCACATGGTCGAGCACTTCGCCCACCTGCCGAACCCGCCGGCCGATCCGCTGGTCACGATCTCGGCCATGAACGCCTTGCTGGACGGCTTCGCCTACACCTGGCTCGTGGTGAACCCGGCCAACGGCCAAACCATCCCCGACGAGACCGCGATCGACACCCTCACCAACCTCCTGCACCACGGACTCGTCGGTTAGTCCTCCGGCGGCGGGGGCTCTTCGGCGCCTTCGCGTTCGTCGCGGTCGGCCCACTCCATCAGGGTCGCGAGTGAGTAGACGTTGTCGTCGATCGTGGCGTGCAGGTCGCCGAGCTCGCCGTACCGCTGGGGGACGGTGGCGATGGTGAAGTCCTTCGGGTTCACGTCGTCGATCTCGTCCCAGTGGATCGGGGTCGACACGGTGCCTTCGGGGTTGCCGCGAACGGAGTACGCCGCCGCGATCGTGTGGTCGCGCGCGTTCTGATTGAAGTCCACGAAGACCAGTCGAGGATCGCGATCCTTGCGCCACCACGTGGTCGTCACGTCCTCCGGCGCCCGCCGCTCCACCTCGCGCGCGAACGCCAACGCAGCACGCCGTACGTCGGTGAACCCGTACGCCGGCTCTACCCGGACGTAGACGTGGATGCCGCTACCGCCGGACGTCTTCGGGTAGCCGACTGCGCCGAGCTCATCGAGCACTTCGTGGACGGTGTGCGCGACCCGTCGTACCCGATCGAAGGGGCAGTCAGGCATCGGGTCGAGGTCGATCCGCCACTCGTCCGGCTTCTCGGTGTCGGCGCGACGGGAGTTCCACGGGTGGAACTCGACCGTCGACATCTGCACCGCCCACGCGACGTGCGCGATCTCGGTGACACACAGCTCGTCCGCGGTCCGGTTGTACCGCGGGAACTTCACGCGGACCGTCTCCATCCACGGCGGCGCTCCATGCGGCAGCCGCTTCTGATGAACCTTCTCGCCCGCAACCCCCTCGGGAAACCGGTGCAACATGCACGGCCGCTCGCGCAGCGCGTTCACGATCCCGTCCCCGACCGACAGGTAGTACTTGACCAGGTCGAGCTTGGTCTCCCTGCGCGCAGGAAAGTACACCCGGTCCGGGTTCGAGATCCGGACCGTCCGCTCGCCAACCTCCAGCTCGATCGCCGGAGACTTTCCCTTGGACTCGGCCATGACGCCAACCTAACCGGCGCCGGGGACAAACGGCATCAAGCCAGGCGCGTGAGCCAGCCGCGGGTGTCGGGGGTGCGGCCGTACTGGAGGTCGAGGAGGGTACTGCGGATCTTCGCGGTGACCGGGCCGACGCCGTAGTCGACAGTGTGGTCGCCGATGGTCAGGTCGCCGTCGGGCCAGGCGAGGCGGCCGATCGGGGTGATGACGGCGGCGGTGCCGGAGGCAAAGACCTCGGTGATCTCGCCGTTGCGTACGCCGTCCTTCCATTCGTCGGCGGAGATGCGGCGCTCCTCGACCGGGTGACCGAGGTCGGCGGCGAGTTCGATCACCGATGAGCGGGTCACGCCTTCGAGGATCGAGCCGTTCAGCTCAGGCGTGACGATCCGGCCGTCGGCGTACACGAAGAACATGTTCATGCTGCCGATCTCCTCGAGCCACTTGTGCTCGACCGCATCGACGAACGCGACCTGCTCGCAGCCGTTCGCGACTGCCTCGGCCAGGCCGGCCAGGCTGGACGCGTAGTTCCCGCCGCACTTGGCCGCGCCGGTCCCACCCGGAGTTGCCCGGATAGTCGAGGTGGTCAGCCAGATGGAGACGGGCTTGGGGCCGGTGTTGAAGTACGGACCTGCGGGGGAGGCGATGACGCCGAACAGCACCTCATGCGACGGCCGGACGCTCAGTGCCGCCTCCGTGGCGATCATGTACGGCCGCAGATACAGACTGGTCTCGCTGTCCTCGGCTGACGGGACCCAGGCCTCGTCAACGGTCACCAGCGCGCGCAGCGCCGCGACGAACTCGTCCTCCGGCACCTGTGGCAGCGCCAGCCGCTCTGCGCTCGCAGTGAACCGGGCTGCGTTCCGATCCGGCCGGAAGGCCCACACCGAGCCGTCCGGGTGCCGGTACGCCTTGAGTCCCTCGAAGATCTCCTGCGAGTAGTGGAAGACAGCAGCCGCAGGACTCAGTGACAGTGGCGCGTACGCCGTGACCTTGGCGTCCTGCCAGCCACGGTCCACCGTCCAGTTCGCAACCACCATGTGGTCCGTGAACGACTGCCCGAACGCCGGGTCCGCGAGCACGGCCGCCCGAGCCTCTGCACTGGCCGGATCACTCCGCAGCTCGACTGCGAAGTCCCACGCGTCTGTCACTGCCGTTGCCTGCTGTTCACCTGTCACTCGCCGCACGCTACCCCCGCACTTGCCGATCGCTCGACCCGCCGCCCACACTCCGGCCACTCCGGCTCAACAGCCTCCGTAGCTCGGCTGCACCGGGCAGGGTGGGTTCCTTGTCCTGTACGACGCGCAGCACTCGATCGGCAGCGTCGTACACCCAGAGGTCGTGCCACTCGTCCGGCAGCTCGACCAGGACCCGGAGAGCCGTGGCCAGGCCGGCTGCGACCTCTCCGGCGACAGCGAGGCACTCGGCCAGTCCTAGATCGAGTTTGGCGCGTTCGCCGACCCACGTCTCGGGGCAGAGCTCGCGGGCTCGCTCCAGCAGGATGCAGCCCGGCACGCCGTACCCGAGGCCCGCGCACACACGTCCCTCGGCCCAGTGCAGCTGATAGGGCAGCCAGTCGGTCGGTCGCGCGTCAGTCACAACAGTGTCGTCGCCGATGCCTACAAGCACTTGCAATGCCTGGTGGGTCTCCTCAGTCCGCTCCAGCTCGGCCAGGACCAGCGCCTGGGCAACCTGCGGCACGCAGGTGGCCGTGCTCGGCGTCTGTCGCGCCGCGGCGACAGCCTTGTCGGCCAGCTCCAGCAACTCCGGCAACGGCCGTCGCTCGACGAGGCCGCTGATTGCCTCCCTCGCGCACACCAGAGCGAGAAGTGCGCCATCTCCGGAACTGGCGGCGGCCGTTTGCGCCGCCCACCACCAACGCCTTGCGGTACGTCGTTCACCAAGCCCGGTGAGGGTCTCCGCGATCAGCACGCTGAGCTCGACTGCCTCCACCTCGTCACCGCCCCGGGCTTGCAGCGCCTGTAGCTCACCGACCAGCTCTGGTAGCAGCGAAGCCGGCGGAACAGTGCGGAAGTCGCCGAGCGCAATGGCCTGCTCGGCAACGCCGGCGGCTGCGACCAGCCCTTGCCACGCCAGCTCCAACGGGTCGGCGGCGCCGGCCGGTCGCCAAGCACCCTGGAGTCGCTGTGCAGGCCTTCGATCGAGGACAGCCGGCTCTGGGTCGCGGCGCTCGAAGGTGACAGTCAGCTGGTCGCCGGTGCCGAGCTCCCGGTCGCAGAGCCGCGCCAGGTCCACCGAGCCCGGCCGCTGCCCGCGCTCCACCTGCGACAGGTAGCTGTGGTCGTACCCGACGCGTGCTGCCAGTTGCCGCAGGCTCAGACCGGCCGCCTGCCTGCGCTGCCGCAACATCTGGCCGAAAGTTGATGTCACAGTTGATGTGTCGGTCACAGGACCACCCCGTTCGCGCTTCGAGCTCATGTGGTGCGTGTTGCGAAGCTACAAGCACTCGCCGACAAAAACCGTGGAAAACAAGGGCATGTGGGCTGTGGGCTGTTCCCACAGCCCACAGCCCACACCTGTTGTGCGCAGTGCGTTCTGGGCGACGCTGAAGAGGTGAACACGCTGCAGCGACAGGCTCGCCTTTTCCAACTGGTCCGTCCCACCGCCGCCCATGGCACCCGCATGCTCGCGGAAGGCGCGGAGTGGTCCGACGGTGCTGTCGCGCTCAGGTGGCACGGCCGCTGGCCGAGCACCTCGACCTGGGACGGCATCGATTCGCTGCTGGCGGTTCACGCCGCCGACGGCGCCACCCGGCTGCACTGGCTCGACCCGCCACCACCTGTCCGCGCGGTCGCACCACCAACCCCGGAGCCGTACGACGGCTCGGTCTGGCTGCCGGCGCCGGCTCCCGACGGTCTTTGTTCCCGCTGCGGCCGGCCCTGGCCCTGCCTGGACTGCGGCCCCTAGCGCTGCGATCAGCGCGTGGCTGTTGCCAGCAGGTACTGGGCCGGGATGTGGATCTCGCCGCTCGGGTCGGCATGGTCGCTGGTCAGGGCCTCGAGGAAACGAGCACGGATCTCGTCCAGCCGACCAGCCTGTTGCAGCAGCGGGAAGGTTGCGACGCCGAGCGGGTGATTGGCGATGCGGGTCTCCCAGTACTCCTCGGCGGAGGCGGTGACGATTCCAAGCTCCAGCGTGGTGGCGGACACCTCATAGCCGTGCGGGCCGAACAGCTCGGACAGAGCCTTGGGGTCGTGCCAATCGATCGCACCGGCGGCGGGGTTGCGGCCATCGCTGAGCTCGCGGACCGCGCCGACGACGATGCCGACGAGTTTGCCCATCACGCCCGGCAGCCAACTGGTGAGGAGGATCCGGCTGCTCGGGGCAGCGACCCGGGACAGCTCGGCGATCGCGGCGGCCGGATCGGCGGCGAAGATGACGGCGAAGTTGGACAGGATCACGTCGGCCGATCCGTCGGTCAGCGGGATCGACTCCGCGGTCCCGTCCACGACGACCAGGTCGCGCCCGGCGGCGGTCTCCTCAATGACCTCGCGCAGCCGCGCGGCGGGCTCGACTGCGGTGACCCGGGCACCCAGGTCGGCGGCGAGCAGGGCGACGTTGCCGGTCCCCGCACCGACGTCGACCACGTGCTCGCCGGGTTTGATCCGAGCCGCGTCCACCAGTTGGCGAGCAGCCGGCAACAGGTCGGCGGCGGTCGGTTCGTACTTGCCCTTACCCCAGTCGATCTCGCTCACCTACTCACCCTAGGCCGGTTCCCGACAGGGTCGGGTATCCGCCGGGGCTGATTCATTGACCACTAGATATGGAGCGTCTCTACTAAATAACCATGCGATGGCTTGCTGTGGTTCTCGGGGTCCTATTGACCGGCGTCGGCGTTCCGGCGCAGGCTGCGGACGAGCCTGCGGCGTTGGCGAAGCATGCGTTGATCGGGTACGTGCATGCGAGCTTCGGCAACGGATCCGGGTACGTGCGGATGGCCGACGTACCGGATGAATGGGACGTCATCGATCTGGCGTTTGCTGAGCCGACTTCGGTCACGTCAGGAGACATTCAGTTCAACCGGTGTCCGGCCAGCGAGTGTCCGGAGGTGGAGAGCGATGCGGACTTCATCGCTGCCATCCGGGCCAAGCAGGCGGCCGGCAAGAAGGTGCTGATCTCCATCGGCGGTGCGAACGGGCAGGTGCAGTTGACCACCACCGCGGCCCGGGACGCGTTCGTCAGTTCGGTCAGCTCGATCATCGACCGGTATGGCCTGGACGGGCTCGACATCGACTTCGAAGGGCACTCGCTCTACCTGGATTCCGGTGACACCGACTTCCGCAATCCGACCACTCCGGTGATCGTCAACCTGATCTCGGCGTTGAAGACGCTGAAGGCGAAGTACGGCGAGAACTTCGTGCTGACGATGGCGCCGGAGACGTTCTTCGTGCAGGTCGGGTACCAGTTCTACGGCGACACGGGTGGCGGCGACAACCGGAGAGGTTCGTACCTGCCGGTCATCGACGCGCTGCGAGATTCCCTGACCGTGCTGCACGTCCAGGACTACAACTCCGGTCCGGTGATGGGCCTCGACAACCAGTACCACACGATGGGCGGCGCGGACTTCCACATCGCGATGACAGACATGGTCAAGGCCGGGTTCCCGGTGGGGAGCACCGGTCAGACGTTCCCGGGACTGCGTGACGACCAGATCGGTCTCGGGCTCCCGGCAGCAGTCAGCGCGGGCAACGGCTACACCGCCCCGGCAGCCGTGCACGAGGCGCTCGACTGTTTGGTGAAGGGCCAGAACTGCGGCGGCTACAGCCTCCGCGGCGGCACCTCGCCGGGCTTCCGTGGGCTGATGACGTGGTCGATCAACTGGGACCACTACTACAACTGGGAGTTCCAGAACAGCCACGCGCCGTACCTCGACGCCCTCCCGTAAGGCCCGCCCACCCGGCCCGGTTCGCGACCAGCCCCCGCGAACCGGGCCGGAGCCTGTGGATTACCGATGCCCCTTTCTGGGGTTGCGCTGGTATGAAAGAGGCATGACAGCGTCAACCACCCGCGCGGTGATCCTCACCGTGGACGACGATCCCGGCGTTTCCCGGTCGATTGCCCGCGACCTCCGCCGTCGGTACGGCGAGGACAACCGCATCGTCCGGGCGGAGAATCCGGTGCAGGCGCTCGACGCGCTGAAGGAGCTCAAGCTCCGCGGTGAGCCCGTCGCCCTGCTGCTGGCCGATTACCGGATGCCCCAGATGTCCGGCATCGAGTTCCTCGAGGCCGCGATGGACCTGTTCCCGCTCGCCCGCCGCGTGCTGCTGACGGCCTACGCCGACACCGACGCGGCGATCCAAGCCATCAACGTGGTCGACCTCGACCACTACCTGCTCAAGCCGTGGAATCCGCCGGAGGAAAAGCTGTATCCAGTGGTCGACGCGATGCTCGATCTCTGGAGGTCGACCCCGGAGCCGTCGGGTGATGAGACCCGGGTGATCGGTCACCGCTGGTCGGCGCCGTCGTTCGCGGCCCGCGACTTCCTGGCCCGGAATGCCGTGCCATACCGCTGGCTCAACGTCGACGAAGAAGAGGCCAAGCGTCTCCTCGACGCGGCCGGGGTCGACGGCACGAAACTTCCGGTCGTGATCACTCCCGATGCCACCGTGATGGTGGCGCCGTCCGATTCCGAGCTGGCCGAAAAGGTCGGCCTGTCCACGGCGCCGGCCGAGGACTTCTACGACCTGGTCGTGGTCGGCGGCGGCCCGGCAGGGCTTGGTGCTGCGGTGTACGGCGCTAGCGAGGGCCTGCGGACTGTGCTGGTCGAGCAGTTGGCGACCGGCGGTCAGGCCGGGCAGTCGAGCCGCATCGAGAACTATCTGGGCTTCCCGGACGGGGTGTCCGGAGCGCAGTTGACAGACCGCGCCAGGCGGCAGGCAATCCACTTCGGGGCCGAGTTGCTGACGACTCGCCAGGTCGTCGGGCTGGAGACGACCGGTAGCGCAAGGCGGCTGCGGTTCGCCGACGGCAGCGAGATCTCGGCGCACTCGGTGATCCTGGCCACCGGTGTCTCGTATCGGACCCTTGAGGCGCCCGGTGTCGGCGACCTGAGCGGTCGCGGCGTCTACTACGGCTCGGCGACCACCGAGGGTCAAGCCTGTGCGGGTGCGGAGATCTACATCATCGGCGGGGCGAACTCCGCGGGTCAGGCGGCGGTCTATTTCTCCAGGCATGCAAAACGCGTGCATATGCTGGTAAGAGGACCATCGCTCACCGCGACGATGTCGTCGTACCTGATCGACCAGATCGACGGGATCGACAACATCGAGGTGCATACCTGCACGCAGGTCGTTTCCTGCAAGGGCTCGGAGCACCTGGAGTGTCTCACCCTGCTGAACAGCGAGACCGGGGAGAGCCGCGACGTGGACACGGAATGGATGTTCGTGTTCATCGGAGCGGCGCCGCGGACGGACTGGCTGCCCGGTGATCTGCTCCGCGACGACCGGGGCTTCGTGCTCACCGGTCCGGACCTGCCCGGCAAACCGCCGGGCTGGGTGCTGGAGCGGGAGCCGTACCACCTGGAGACGAGCATGCCGGGCGTGTTCGCGGCCGGCGACGTACGAGCCGAGTCGGTGAAGCGAGTTGCCTCAGCGGTCGGCGACGGAGCGATGGCCGTGACACTGGTGCACCGATACCTGGAGATGCTCTGATGACTGACCAAGCTGTGGAGCCGCGGCGGCTGACTCCCGACGAGCTACGCACGCTTTTCCTCTTCGAGAGCCTCACTGACGAGCAGCTGCAGTGGCTGTGCGAGGCGGGGTACGTCGAGTCCGTGCACGACGGGATCGTGTTCAACGAGGGCGACGAGGCGACGTGCTGCTACGTCCTGCTCACCGGTGAGATCCGGCTCTGCAAGCTGTCGCACGGCGAGCTCGTGGAGATCAACCGGACCGCTCAGCGCGGGGTCTACTCCGGTGCGTTCAACGCGTTCTTCGGTGCCAACGACCACAAGTCGTACACCGCGACGATGCAGGTGACCCAGCCGTCGGAGTTCTTCGTCATCAGCGCCGAGACGATGGCGACGATGATGAACACCTGGTTCCCGATGGCGGTGCACCTGATCGAGGGCTTCGTGATGGGGATGCGCCGGACCAACGAGACGCTCGGTGAGCGGGAGCGACTGCTTGCTCTCGGCTCCTTGTCCGCGGGTCTGACCCACGAGCTGAACAACCCGGCCGCCGCGGCGGTTCGGGCTGCGGCGACGCTGCGGCAGCGGGTGTCCGGGATGCGGTCGAAGCTGGCGATGCTGGCCGACGGCACCTTGGATGCGACCAAGCTGCACCAGATCGTCGCGCTGCAGGACGACGCGGTCGAGCGGCTGGACAAGAACAAGGACAAGGACATTCCGCCGATGGAATTGTCCGACCGCGAGGACACGATCACCGACTGGCTCGACGACCACGACGTCCAAGCGAGCTGGGACGTCGCGCCGGTGCTCGCGCAGGCCGGCCTCGACGTGCCGTGGATGGAAGAGGTGCTGACGGCGGTCGGGCCGAAGTACCTCGAGGGTGCGGTCCGGTGGCTGATGTACACGATCGACACCGAGTCGCTGATGAACGAGATCGACGACTCCGTCACCCGGATCTCGACGTTGGTTGGCGCGGCCAAGCAGTACTCGCAGATCGACAGGGCGCCGTACCAGACCGTTGACCTGCGGGAGCTGCTCAAGTCGACGCTGGTGATGATGTCGGGGAAGTTGCAGGGGTATCAGGTCGTAAAGGACTTCGATCCGGAGCTGCCGCCGATCCCGGCGTACGCCGCCGAGCTCAACCAGGTGTGGACGAACATCATCGACAACGCAGTGAGCGCGATGGGCGGATCCGGGACACTGACGATCCGGACCCGCAAGGACGGCGCCTACGCGGTCGTCGAGATCGGCGACACCGGTCCGGGGATCCCGGAGGAGATTCGGCGGCGGATCTTCGAGCCGTTCTTCACCACCAAGCCGATCGGCGAAGGCACCGGCCTCGGTCTCGACATCTCCTGGCGGATCGTGGTCAAGAAGCACCACGGCGACCTCCGCGTCGAATCCGAGCCCGGCAGCACTGTCTTCAAGATCGTCCTCCCGCTCGACCCCGAGAAAGAACTGGAGTCCGACCCCGCCCTGCTTGCTTAGGGCAACCAGTTGACGATGGCGGTGACGGCCGCCGGGTCCACGTGTCCGGGGACCTGGTAGTCGGCCATCGTGGATGGGCCGGTGCCGGGAAAGAACACGTGGTTGTCGGCGTCCAGGACCTCGATGGTCGCGCTAGGGACGCCGTCGCGCCAGGCCGGCAGGTCGTCGGCGACGGTGATCTGGTAGTCGCGGCCGCCTTGCAGGACGAGGATCGGCACGTCGAGCTTGGCCGCGGTGGCGACGGCGTCGTACTCGCGAAGGTCCAGCCAGAACGATGCTGGCATACCGAACGGGAGATCTGTCGGCAGGGTGTCAGCCGAGAGTTCGGGGCTGTCGACGACGGCCGCCTGTCGCTCGAAGACGGCGACAGTTTCGGGTGTGACGACCTCGGGGCTGGTTGCCGCGAGGTACTTCATCACCCGGACGGCGGCGTGGTGCATGGGCTGGGTGTCGCCGGCCATGATCACCAACCCGGCGACCAGCGGCTCTTCCGCGGCGATCTTGGAGGCGACCTTGCCACCCATGCTGTGACCGACGAGGAAGACTTGGTCGACGTGCTCGGCAAGCGCGCGTACGGCGGCGATGCCGTGCGGGACGTACTCCGAGGTCATCGTGTATCCGGGTTCCGCCATCGCCTCCGGACGATTCGCGGTCAGCTTGTCGAAGCGCAGTACCGCGATGCCCTGGCTGGCGAGGCCCCAGGCGAGATCCTTCAACGGCTTGTTCGGGCCGCTGGTCTCGTCGCGGTCGAAGGGACCGCCACCGGCCAGCAGTACGACGCCGACGGATGGCTGGCTCGGCAGTGTGAGGGTTCCTGGGACCGTTCGATCGGCCGCGTCGAGGACGATGTCCTGTTCGGTGAAGGCGGTCGGGTCGGCGTACGGCGGGGGAGTCCACGTCATCGGCGTACCTTTCTCAGTGTTTGAGAAAGGTATCACGACATGAGATCGTTCCACCATGGACGCTTTGGAACTGCTGGGACATCCGGTGCGGCTGCGGATCGTCCATGCGCTGCGGGGCGGGCGCGAGCTGACCACCGGCGAGCTGGGGCAGCGGGTCGCGGACGTCTCGAAGGCGACGCTGTACCGGCACGTCGAGCTGCTCGCCGAGGGCGGGATCCTCGAGGTCGCGGAGGAACGCCGGGTCCGCGGCGCTGTCGAACGCCGCTTCCGCCTCCGTCAGGAGCGCGCCTCGATCAGTGCGGAGCAACTGCAGCAGTTGACTGCTGAGGACCATCGACGCGGATTCGCCGCGGCGATGGCTGCGCTGCTCGCCGAGTTCAATGCGTACGTCGAACACGAGGGCGCGGACCCGATCAACGATCTCGTCGGCTATCGGCAGCACGGGATCTGGTTGAGCGAGGACGAACTGACGCAGCTGATCGAAGGGATGCGCGCGGCCATCCTCCCCGTGCTGCCCAACGAGGCAACACCGGACCGGAAGCGCTATCTCCTCAGCCCGATCCTCTTCCCGGTCGAGGATCCCGACTAGGACGAGCGGGTCAGCGGAGGGCGGTGCCTTGGGTGTGGGTCAGGAGGGTTAGGTCTTCGCGGGTGGGGAGGGATTCCCAGTCGCCGTACGCCGTGACGCAGAAGGCGCCGGTGGTGGTGGCTCGGTCGAGGCGGGACTCGGGGGAGAGGTTGTCGAGGGTGGCGGAGAGGTAGCCGGAGACGAAGGCGTCGCCGGCGCCGATGCTGTCGACGACGGTGACGGGGAGGGCCGGGCGGTGGATGGTGCCCTCGGTCGAGTGCGCCCAGGCGCCTTTGCCGCCGGCGGTGACGATGACGTGGTCGACCTTGGTGAGCAGGTCGGCGATCGGGTCGGCGGCGTCGGTGAGGAGATCGAGTTCGTCGTCGGAGGCGAAGACGGTGTGGACGTGGGGGAGGAGTTCGCGGACGGCGGCTGCGGCTTCGGGGCGGGACCAGAGGCGGGCTCGGTAGTTCACGTCCAGCGAGACCTGGGTCCCTGCTGCGGAGGCCATGCGTACGGCGGCCAGTGTCGAGGCGCGGGCGGTGTCGGAGAGGGCGGGGGTGATGCCGGTGACGTGGAGCAGGTTTGGTTTCGTGGCGTTGATCGCGGCCGTGGTCTCGTCGGGGGTGAGGGTGGAGGCGGCCGAGCCGCGGCGGTGATAGCTGACCCGGGTGATGTCGTGCGTCGGCTGGTCGAACGCGATGAACCCGGTGAACGAGTCGTCGGAGAACCGGACGTACGTGGTGTCGACGTTCTCGGCGCGCAGCGTTCGCTGGATCAGCCGGCCCGGCTCATCGTTGCCTACGGCACTCAACCAGGTGACGTCGTGACCGAGCCGGGCGACGCCGATCGCCACGTTGCTCTCGGAGCCGGCGATCGACAGGTGCGCGTCGCCGCCGAGCCGCATCGGCCGGGCGGTCCGCACGGAGACCATCGTCTCGCCGAGGGTCAGCAAATCCATTTCAGTACTCCATTTCAGTACTCCGGCAACAAGGGCGACCCATCGATCCCCCCGCTGGCTATGCCGGCCCTCCCGGCCAGTCGCATTTGCCTGGTTGACCCACCAAGTGCGGGGTTCTGGACCGTTATGGAGGGTCCAGAACCCCGCATCTCGTGGGTGGACCAGGCAAATTGGCTGGTGGGCCAGCCAAATTGAGCGAGGTGTGGGGGACCATGAGGGGTCAGATGTCGAGGGTTGTGCGGAAGGTGGCCGCGCGGATCGCGAGTTCGGCGAGGGAGCCTCCGGTGCCGGCGTCACCCAGCAGCGGGGAACCTACGCCGACGGCGAGCGCTCCGGCGGCGAGGTACTGCGGCGCGGACTGGGCGTCGACGCCGCCGACCGCGATGAGCGGTGCGTCCGGGAGTGGGGCGCGGAGTTCGCGGAAATACCCGGGGCCGTGGAGCTTGGCCGGGAAGATCTTGACCGCAGTGGCGCCCAGGTCGAGGGCGGCGACGACCTCGGTCGGGGTGAGGGCGCCGCAGAGGAGCGGCAGGCCGAGCTGGACCGAGCGGTGCGCGCCGCGGGTGATGGCCGGCGTGACGACGAAGCCGGCGCGGGCGGCGGCGACCTCGTCGGCCTGGGCGGCGGTGACGACGGTGCCGGCGCCGATCAGGATGTGCGGGTCGTACTGCGAACGCGCCTTGGCGATCGCCTCGACCCCGCCGGGCGTGGTGAGCGAGATCTCCAGCGCGGTGACGCCGGCCTCGACCAGCGCCTCCACGCACGCGAGTGCGGTGTTCGCCCCGTCGGCGCGAATGATCGCGAGCAGCTTCCGGCTCCGGAGTTCGGCAAGCAGGTCCATGGTCTCCAACCTATTCGATCTCCTCAGGCATAGGACGTCCTATGAGCTCTGGCTCGGACGCCGGATCTGTGGCTAAATAACGAAGTAGACAACCGCCCCGTTGTTTACTTTCAGGAGGCATCCGCCCATGCCCAAGCTCAAACTCCTGCTGACGGCGCTCGCTCTGACCGCCGCCACTCTCACCATCCCGACGACTCAAGCCCAGGCCGCCATCACTCAAACAGTGCTGTTCAACAAGGGGGACGCCGGCTACGGCTGCTACCGCATCCCCGCGATCGTGAAGACCAAGGCGGGCACGCTGCTCGCGTTCGCCGAGGCCCGCCGCGCCTGGTGCGCGGACTCCCAGGAGATCGATCTGGTACTGCGTCGCTCCGAGGACGACGGCCGGACCTGGTCGGCGACGCAGACGGTCCTCTCCGGCACCGACGACGACCCGAACGCAGTCGCCACTCGCGGCAATCCGGCTCCGATCGTCGACTACGAGACCGGCCGGATCGTTCTGCTGACCACGATGGATCCCGGTACGACGAGCCGCCCGAGGACGCCGTACTCGCAGTTCAGTGACGACGACGGGAAGACGTGGAGCAAGGCCAAGAACATCGGCAGCATGATCGACGACCCGGCCTGGGGCTGGTATGCGACTGGTCCTGTCCACGGCATCCAACTCACCCGGGGCGCCCACGCCGGCCGACTGGTCGCCGGCACCAACTACGACAACGGTGCCGGTAAGAATGCCGGCCAACTCGTCTACAGCGACGACCGCGGTGAGACCTGGCACAAGGGCGCGACGGATCTCCGGTCGGACGCCACGCCTCAGGAGATCAGCGTCGTAGAGAAGGTCGACGGCGGTGTGTACGCCGGTGCTCGGAACAACGCCGGTACGTCGGGAGCGAGCCGGATGGCTGCGGTCAGCAACGACGGCGGTCAGACGTTCGCCGCGCCGTTCGCCACGATCACTGGTCTGACCACGCCCGTGGTGCAAGGCTCGCTGCAACGGCTCCGCGCCGTCGATCAGGGTGACAAGTACAACCGCATCCTGTTCGCGTCGCCCGCGGATCCCGATCGTCGTCGCTACCTGACGATCCGGTCGAGTTTCGACGAGGGCAAGACCTGGCAGACCGTTGCTGAGGGCACCCGAATCACCAGCGACTGGTCCGGGTACTCCGACATGACGATCCTCGACACCGGCGAGATCGGCCTGCTCTACGAAGGCGGCACGGTCGACGCGCGCGATCAGATCCGGTTCGCCCGCTTCACCGAGAACGACATCGGTCACCCGGATGCACCGCTCGGCGCGACGACGCCGGATCTGTCGGGGCTGCACAACGACAGCTACTTGCGGGGCGGACCAATAGTTGCGGCCGGCAAATTCGGTCAAGCAAGGGACTTCGACGGCGTGGATGACGCGCTGCAGCTTCCATACGCCGAGTCGCTCGCGGTCGGCGCAGGTGACTTCACCGCGATGGCCTGGATCAAGTACGGCGCCAGTACTGCGCCCCAGGCGATCTTCTGGGGCTACAACATCAACGAGTTCTCCCAATTCTGGCTCCGCGCCGAACCGGCGGACGGCCGGATCCGCGGCCTGATCACCACCGGCGGCAACACCGCTGCCGTCCAGACGACGACGGCGTACAACGACAACGCCTGGCATCACGTCGCCCTGCAACGGAAGGCCGGAACGCTCTCGATCTGGGTCGACGGCACCCAGGCCGCGAGCGTCGCTGCGCCGACCGGATCGGTCAGCCCGGGTCGCCCGTTCAAGATGTACGTAGGTCAGCGGCTCGACGGCGCGCATCATTTCGACGGGTCGATGGACGAGGTCCGTCTCTACAAGCGAGCGTTGACCGCGACCGAGCTCAACAGCATCCGCACGACCAACAGCACGACGGTGCCGAACGTCGTACTCGACCTGCCGCTCGGGTGACATCACACTGGCCTGGCGGACAGCGTCAACCGCCAGGCCAGCTCACCACTCTCTGGCACCACGGCAGCGTCGCCGGACCCGGCCTCGCTCAGGTCGAACACCCGGCCCAGCATCGGTTCGACCCCGAGACTCCGGTATGGCGCATCGACCGGAAACCCACCCTGGTTGCGCCACAACGCGGTCGAGACCGGTTGCCCCGGGCAACTCAACGTCATCGTGAGCTCGGCGCCGCGATCGCGGACCGAGACCGTTGGGCAGTCCACCAGTACGGCACCGGCCGCGGTGCCATCCGACGGGCTGTAGGTCTCCAAGTCCAGTGGAGTCGGCCAGCCGGCCGCGATCCACGGAGCCTCCTCCGGCCAGGCCCAGGGAAGCAGCGCCGCTGCCTCGGGGTAGAGCCTGCACTCGGTCCCGGGCTGAGCGGAGATGACCGCACCCGCAACGCAGTCGAGCAATGCATGGGCAGCCCAGATGAACCGAAAGCCCGGGACCGCTTCGAGCTGGTAGTCGACGCTGAGCGTGTCGGTGCCTGGGGTGAAGGCGCGGGTCAGTACCGCGCCGTCGTACTCGACAGATCCGTCCCAGGGCTGGTTCCACAGACCGCCGTGGTCGGGTGTGCCGCGTACTGTCGGGAAGCATTCGTCGAGCCCGCCGGCGTCGATGAAAGAGGCGAGCCCGGTCCGCGGGCCGGTCACGAGCCCGGGGCCGGCCCAAAGCCACTCCCGGCCGGCCAACTGTAGGGATGTCCAACGACCGCCGTCAGCTGGGTCGACGGTCACAAGCCGACCGGCCGCGTGCTCGGTCACCATCGCCCAGTCACCGCCCGGTCACCATCGCTCCGTCACCATTCCGCGAAGGATCCGTCGGAGTGCGTCCAGACCGGGTTGCGCCAGGCGTGGCCGGTCTTGTCGGCGGCGCGGACTGCCTCCTCGTCGACGGTGATTCCCAAGCCAGGCAGGGGATTCCACTCGGCGTGGCCGTTGACCCAGGTGAACGGCGCCGGGTCCACGACGTACGAGGTGAGATCGCTCGACACGTTGTAGTGGATGCCCCGGCTCTGCTCCTGGATCAGGAAGTTCGGCGTCGCGAACGAGACCTGCAACGAAGCCGCCAGCGAGATCGGCCCGAGCGGACAATGCGGCGCGAGCATCGCCCCGTGGGCATCCGCGAGTACGGCGATCCGCCGCAACTCCGAGATCCCGCCCGCATGCGACACGTCCGGCTGCACCACAGCAACGCCCGCGTTCAGCGGCGCCATGAAGTCGGCCCGGTGGTAGAGCCGTTCACCGAGCGCGACCGGGATCGTCGACGCTTCCACCACCGAGGAGAGATGTGCCATCTGCTCCGGCAGCACCGGCTCCTCGACGAACATCGGCTGCAGGTCCTCGACCGCATGCAGGATCCGTCGTGCCGCGGCCACTCCGACACGACCGTGCAGGTCGATCGCGACGTCCCGGCTGTCACCGAGAACCTCCCGAGCAGCCGCGAGCCGAGTGACGATGTCGTTGACCTCGGCAACGGACGGCGAGGCCTGGATCTGCCCGCTGGCGTTCATCTTGACCGCGGTCATGCCGGCTGCGATCTGCTCGGCGACGGCGTCACCGATGGCGGACGGCTCGTCCCCGCCGACCCACGCGTACACGCGGACGCGGTCCCGGACCCGTCCGCCGAGCAGCGCCGCGACAGGAGCGCCGTACACCTTGCCGGCGATGTCCCAGAGCGCGTGGTCGAGTCCGGCGACCGCGCTGCTCAACACCGGTCCGCCGCGGTAGAACCCGCCCTTCGTCAACACTTGCCAGTGCCGCTCGATCTGCAGCGGGTCCTGGCCGATCAGGTACTCCGACAACACGTCGATCGCCGCGCGGACGACTTCGGCGCGGCCCTCGACGACCGGTTCGCCCCAGCCGACGACGCCGTCGCTCGTCTCGACCCGGCAGAACAACCAGCGCGGCGGAACGAGGAACGTCTCGATTCTCTCGATCTTCACCGGCGCCGCCGACGAGTGGATCCGCGTACTTCGGTGAGGTCCTCGGCCGCCTTCGCCAGCAGCTCCCGCATCGCGAGCTCGGCGCCCTCGGGATCGTGCGCACGAACCGCGTCCACGACCAGCCGATGACTCGGCACCGGATCGTCCGACGGTTTCACCTTGTGCACCAGCCGGTCGCGATCGGCGAGCCCGGTCTCCATGATCACTTCCATCTTGGTCAGCAGTTCGTTGCCTGTTGCCGCCAGCAACGCTCGGTGGAAGGCGATGTCGGCAGCCACTGCCGCAAGGTCGTCACCCGCCGACTCCATCGCGGCGAGTGCTTCGTCGAGTGCGGCGAGATGCGAGTCGTCGGACCGCAGTGCCGCCAGTCGGGCGGCCGCCGGCTCCACGATCCCGCGTACTTCGTGCAGTTCCTCGAGCAACTCTGGCCGGGCGTCGGCGTCGCTGAAGTGCCAGCGGATCATGTCCGCGTCGAGCAGGTTCCAGTCCGAGCGCGGCCGGACGAACGTGCCGCGCTTCTGCCGCGCGTCCACCAGCCCCTTCGCGGTCAGCACCTTCAACGCCTCCCGGACCGCGGTCAGGCTGACCCCGAGATCGGACTGCAGGTCGGTCATGTTGATGGTCGCGCCTTCCGGGATCGTCCCGGACAGGATGCGCTTCGCCATCACCTCCACGATCTGCCCGTGCAGCCCGCGCGAAACGCCGCGCTGAATCCCCGTCACACTGCTCTCCTCACGCCGAGTCCTTGACTGCGGACCATCCGCCGTCGACGACCAGGCTGGCCGCCGTCACGAACGACGCCTCGGACGACAGCAGGAACGCCACCGCCTGCGCGACTTCGTCCGGCTGTCCGAGTCGTCCGAGCGCCGTCGCCTGCGCGCTGCGTTCGCGTCCCTCGGCGTCGACGCGATCCCACATCGCCGTCACGACCGGGCCTGGAAGCACGGTGTTCACCCGGATCGAGCGCCCGTATTCGACCGCGAGCTGGCGCCCGAGCGAGATGAGTGCGCCCTTGGTCGCGGCGTACGCCGGATGTCCGGGGAGGCCCGCGATCGCGTGCACCGACGAGACCAGTACGACGGAGCCGGCGTTCGCGATCAGGTCGTCATACAGCGCCTGGAAGCCGAGGAAGGCAGCGGTCAGGTTGACGTCGAGCTGGCGCTGCCAGGATTCCTGCGACAACTCGTTGGCCGGCTTCACGTCGACGACGACCGCGTTGCTGACCAGGCCGTCGATCGGGCCGAGCTCGTCGCGGCCGCGGGACCGGACCTCGGCCCAGGTGTCCGGCGACGCGACGTCACCGACCACGCTGATTGCCTTGCCCGGCAGCTCCTTGCAGGGGTGGACGTCCACCTGCACGACCTGCGCACCCTCGGTCAGCGCCCGCTCGGCGCAGGCAGCACCGATTCCCGACGCGGCTCCGGTCACCACGATCACCCGCCCAGCCAGCCGCACCCAGCGCCTCCTTCAGTCACCCCTACCCAAGCACGCAGGCAGGCTCGTTCCAACGATGAACGAGGCACCAGTTGACCGTGACGACGGTGTCAGGTCAAGCGATTTGCTCGTAATTTACGAATTAATATTGACACTAGCGACCGGCCGCCGCAAGATCGTCCGCAACACACCACAGACTCGACTGGCATGCTGGTCGAGCAGAGCTCAGGAGTGCAGGCATGACGGGTCTGGCAGCAGATCGGCGGACGTTCCTCAAGGGACTCGGAGTACTCGGGGCAGCGACCCTGGTGCCCGGGTGTGCGACCTCGACCAAGAGTCCGGGCAGCGGTAGCGCGCCCACTGGTCAGGTCTCGTTGCAGTCGAATCTCTCCAGCGAGCAGGCCAAGGCCGCGATGGAGAAACTCGTTGCCACCTACAACAAGACCGGTGGGTCGCAGGTCAAGCTGAACACGGTCGCGGCGGAGATCTTCCGGACCCAGCTGCCGACGTACCTCACCTCCTCCAACCCGCCGGACGTCTACACCTGGTACGCCGGATCCGTCGCGGACTCGTACGCGAAGAAGGACCTGCTGCTGGACGTGTCGAGCGTCTGGGACTCGATGGGCAACTACTCGAAGGCGATGCAGACCCTGTCGACCAGCAGCGCCGGCCAGAAGATCTTCGTGCCGACCAGCTACTACTGGTGGGGCATGTTCTACCGGAAGTCGAACTTCGCCAAGTGGGGCGTGACGCCGCCGAAGACCTGGGCCGAGTTCGTTGCCGTCTGCAAGACCATTCAGAGCAAGGGGATCCCGCCGATCGGGATCGGTCTCGGCGACACGCCGTGGGTCGCGTCGGCCTGGTTCGACTACCTGAACATCCGGATCAACGGAGCGCCGTTCCACCGGCAGCTGCTCGCCGGTCAGGGGGACTTCACCGATCCGAAGGTCAAGGCGGTCTTCACCAAGTGGCGCGAGGTGCTGCCGTACTTCGACCCGAAGGGGAAGTCGTTCCCGTTCCAGGAGGCGACCTCGGCGCTGCTCGCGGGCAAGACCGGGATGTTCCTGATCGGGACGTTCTTCGCGGACTCGGCGCCGAAGGACGCGCTCGACGACATCGACTTCTTCCAGTTCCCGATCATCGATCCCGCCGTACCGGTGGCCGAGGAAGCGCCGACGGACGGGTACTTCGCGTCGAAGAAGGCCGCGGATCCGGATGGGGTGAAGAAGTTCCTCACCTGGCTGGCGACGCCGGAGGCGCAGAACATCTACGTGCAAAGCTCTTCTGGTACGGCGATCCCGGCGAACCCGGACGGGAAGTCGGCGGACACCGCGCTGGTGAAGAAGGGCAAGGCGATGATCGAGGGCGCGGCGGAGCTGACCCAGTTCTTCAACCGCGACTCGAGCGACGCGCTGCAGCCGACCGCTGATGCGGCCCTGACCAAGTTCCTCGACAAGCCCGACCAGATCGACCAGATCCTCAAGACCTGGCAGACGGCCGCCCAGAAGGTCTTCAAGGCGTGACGGCTACAGCTGTGGAGCCACGGGGCCGGACCGGCAACGGTCCGGCTGGTGGGTCACGTCGTACCAAGCGGTCGGGTCCGCGGCGGGTCTCGCCGCTGATCCTGGCGTTTGTGTTGGTGCCGTTTGTTGTTGAGGCTGTTTGGGTGTTTTGGCCTGCGTTGCAGGGTTTCTGGCTGGCGTTGACCAACTGGGACGGGTTGTCGGCTCCTCGGTTCGTTGGGTTCGGCAACTTTGGCGACATGGTGTCGGACCCGATCTTCCGGACCGCCTTGAAGAACACCGCGATCTGGCTGGTGCTGTTCGGTGGGTTGAGTGTGATCGGCGGGTTCGGGATGGCGCTGCTACTGCAGCGCGAGCGCCGAGGCGTCGGGATCTACCGGGCGGCGTTGTTCACGCCGGTGGTGTTCTCGCTCGTCGTCACCGCACTGATCTGGCGGGTGTTCTATCAGCCGGATGGACTTGTCGACACGGTGTTCCGGTCCGTTGGCTTGGGCAACTTCGTTCGACCGTGGCTGGCCGATCCAGACACCGCGCTGTACGCCGTCATTGTGCCGGCGCTGTGGCGGCAAATCGGGTACGTGATGGTGCTGTATCTGGCTGGGCTCAAGGCCGTCGATCCCGCGCTGTACGAAGCGGCGAAGGTCGACGGAGCGTCGGCCTGGCAGCGGACGCGGTACGTCACGATCCCGCAGCTCAAGGGCGTGAACTCGGTCGTGCTGTCGGTGATCGTGATCGACTCGCTGCGATCCTTCGACATCGTCTGGTCGATGACGAGGGGTGGGCCGTACCACTCGTCGGAGCTGCTCAGCACGTACATGTACTCGACCGCGTTCCAGTCCACCCAGCTCGGCTACGCGTCGGCGATCGCCGTGGTGATCTTCGTGCTCGCCCTGGCCGTCATCCTCGGCTACCTCATCCGCGCCTTCCGGGAGGAATCATGATCAGGCGGGTGGGGTACCACGTCGCGATGAGCGTCGTGTCGTTCTTGTGGGTCGCCCCGATTCTCTGGGTGATCGTGATCTCGTTCCGCAGCTTCGACGATGTTGCTGCGAACGGGCTCGGATCGTTGCCGCACTCGTTCACGTTCTCGACGTACAAGTCGGCGTGGGAGGATGCGGACGAGTTCCGTGCCCTGATCAACAGTCTGCTGGTGACGATCCCGGCGGTTTTGCTGAGTCTGGGGCTGGCGTCGATCGCGGCGTACGGGCTGGCGCGGTACAACCTCCCGTTCCGGCGGACGATCCTGTTGCTGATGTTGATGGGCAACCTGCTGCCGCCGCAGATCCTACTGATCCCGATCTCCCGCTTCGTGGAGCTGATCGGGTACTACGACACGCTGATCGCACTGATCGCCGTGCATGTCGGGTTTGGGCTGGGGTTCTATACGTTCGTGTTGCACGGGTTCATGCGGGACCTGCCGCGAGAGATCCAGGAGGCGGCGACGATCGACGGCGCCGGGCCAGGGAAGATCTACTCGGCGGTGATCCTGCCGCTGACGCGACCCGCGTTGGCTGCGCTGGGTGCGCTGTCGTTCACGTGGATCTTCAACGATCTGCTCTGGTCGATCACGGTGATCCGGTCCGGAGAGAAGATGCCGGTCACGCCGGCGCTCCTCGGTCTGCAGGGTCTCTTCGTGTCGTCCTGGAACGTCATTGCCGCCGGCACCGTGATCGCGGCAGTCCCAACCGTTGCCGTCTTCCTCCGTTTCCAGAAGCACTTCGTCGGCGGGCTGGCGATCGGAGCCGTCAAGTGAAGACATGGACGTTGCGCGGCGCAACGACGTCGTACGTCGTCGGTGTGCCGGACCACGGTCAGTGGGCGCAGTTGGTTGCCTGGGGCCCGCACGATGGTCTCGCCCCGGTCGAGGTTGTCGGCACCGAACACTTCCTGCCGCGCGCTGACGTCGAGCCGCTCGAGTACGCAGTCCGTGGGGTGCGGTACGCCGCCCCGGTCGACCTCGTCGTTTCCAGTGCTGGGGGAACGGACGAATTCCGGCCGGTCTTCGTCTCGGCCACCGAGGACGATCACCTGCAGTTGGAGTTTGCCGACACCGTCAACCTGGTTCTCCACTACCGGATGGTCGGCGACGTCCTGGAGCGCTGGGTCTCGGTGCGCAACGACGGCGCCGACGACCTCACGTTGCACCGTCACGACTCGGCTGGGTTCGTCGTTCCGGTGGGGAACACCGTCAAGTACTTGTGGGGTGAGTGGAACAGCGAGTTCCAACAGGCATCCGTGACGCTCCCGCGCGGGCGGTTCACGATTGGGAGTGCGCAGGGGATCACCGGGCACTCGTACTCGCCGTTCCTCGCGACCGACGGTGAGGTGGCGTACGGCGTGCAGCTCGCGTGGTCCGGGTCGTGGGAGATGTCGGCCGACGTCGACACGACCGGTCTACTGCGTATCCAGGCCGGGCGGGTGTCGTCCAGCCAGGGGATCGCCCTCGAGCCGGGTGCGACGTGGGTGTCGCCGAAAGCCGTTGGAGCCTGCAGTGCCGAGGGCGCTGACGGGTTGGCGCAGGTCTTCCACGAGTACGAGCGCGCGGCTTCGCGGCGGCGTACTCCGAAGGTGTTGTACAACTCGTGGTTTGCGACCGAGTTCGACATTCGCGCGGAGCATCAGCTCGAGTTGGCGCGGCGGGCTGCGGGCATCGGGGTCGAGACGTTCGTGGTGGACGACGGGTGGTTCGTTGGTCGGTCCGACGATACGGGCGGGCTGGGGGACTGGGAAGTTGATCCGGCCAAGTTCCCGAACGGTCTGGACGGATTCATCGGTGAGTTGCAAGAGCTGGGTCTCGATTTCGGGTTGTGGATCGAGCCCGAGTCGGTCAACCCCACGTCGAGGCTGGCGGCCGAACATCCGGAGTGGATCCTGCGGACGCCGGGTCTCGAGCCGGTCCTGATCCGCAACCAGCTGCTGCTCGATCTGAGCCGGGACGACGTCGCCGAGTTCATCTGGACCACGCTCGACCGGCTGCTGTCGTCGTACGACATCAAGTATCTGAAGTGGGACGCCAACCGGCCGCGGCTGGACAGTGGCGATCAACGGCGGGATCTCGACGGTCTGGTCGTCGGCAATCTGTACCGGATCCTCGAGCGACTGCGGTCCCAGCACCCGGACGTGTACGTCGAGGGTTGTGCGGGTGGTGGCGCTCGGGTGGATCTGGGGATGGCGGCTCGGGTGGACACGCTGTGGCCTAGTGACAATACGGCCCCGCTGGATCGGCTCAGGATTCAGGAGGGGTTCCGGACCGGGTTCGCGCCGCATCTGATGAGCTCGTGGGTGACTGATGCCGTCGGCACGCATGACGGGCGGGAGCGGTCCCTCGATTTCCGGTTCCACGTTGCGATGGCCGGCGTACTCGGGATCGGCGCGGACCTGTCCCGCTGGACCGACGATCAGTTGAAGGCGGCGACTCGTCATATCGCGCAGTACAAGGGCTTTCGAGAGTTGATTGCCTCTGGCAAGGTCTACGGACTCGCGGCCGGCGTGCAGTACGTCGGTGAGGGGCGGTCCGTGGTGTTCCTCTGGGAGACCGGCGACGGCAACGTGCGCGGCACGCTGCCGACCCGGCGGCGGCGGGTGCCGCTGGCCGGGCTGGATCCGGCGAAGAACTACCGGGTGGGCGACGAGGTCCACCCGGGCAGCTACCTGCTGCAGGTCGGGGTCGCGTTCGACGGCCCGGCCGACTCGCGGTGCCTGATCGTCGAGGCACTGGACTGACCCCGTTCCGCTCAACGGAAGAAGATAACCATGAGGCGAATCCTTGGTGGGGTGATCGCGGCGGCGCTGGTGGCCGGCGCGTTCGCGACCACCACAACCCCAGCTGTGGCGGCTCAGGCCACAGCTACAGCACCAGCCACAGTGCTCAGCCCGACGCCGTACATGGGCTGGAACACGTACTACGGTCTCGGCGGCGACTTCACCGAGGACACGATCAAGTCGGTCGCGGACTCGCTGGTCAGTCGCGGTCTCGCGAAAGCGGGGTACGACATCGTCTGGCTGGATGGCGGCTGGCAGGCCGACCAGTCGCGCAGTGATGCCGGTGACCTGGTCCCGAACCTGGCCAAGTTCCCGAACGGCCTGAAGCCGCTCGTCGACTACATCCACAGCAAGGGCCTCAAGGCGGGCATTTACACCGACGCCGGCCCGTACATCCCGGGTAAGTGCGGCCTCGGCAGCGGCGGCCACTACCAGCACGACGCCGACACGTTCGCCGCTTGGGGATTCGACGCGGTCAAGGTCGACTACCTGTGCGGGATCGCGGCCAACCTGGACCCGAAGACGGTCTACACCGAGTTCGCCCAGGCCCTGCGGAACAACGCGAGCCACCGGCCGATGATCTTCAACCTCTGCAACCCGGTCACCTCGCCCGACTGGGGCAACTATCCCGAGTCGCAGCAGTCGATCAACTCCTGGTCGTACGCGCCGGGGATCGCACAGTCGTGGCGCACGTACACCGATGTCGGTTTCCAGGGCGACATCAAGTTCAAGGACGTACTGCGGAACTACGACGCGAACGCGCGCCACCCGGAGGTCGTCAAACCGGGCGCGTTCAGCGACCCGGACTACCTCGCGCCCGAACTCGGGATGACCGACGAGGAGTTCCGTACCCAGTTCACGCTGTGGGCGGTCGCGGCCGCGCCGCTGGTGGTCGGCAGCGATGTCCGCAAACTCAGCGCGACGACGGTCGGCATGCTGACCGATCCCGACGTACTCGCGATCAACCAGGACAAGGCTGCGGTCCAGGCGGTCCGGGTCGGCGCTGCTGGTACGACGGAGACGTGGGTGAAGCGGCTCGCGGACGGCAGCCGGGCCGTCGTACTGCTCAACCGAGGTGACAGCGCGAAGACTCTGACGACTACTGCATCGGCGGTGGGGCTGCATGGGTCGCGGTTCACGTTGAAGAACGCTTGGACGGACAAGGTGACGGAGAGCGGCGGCGTGATCAGTGCGGCGGTGCCGGCGCACGGTACGGCGCTCTTCCGGGTCGAGCCGGCTCGTGGTGTTCCTGGGGTGCCGCATGTCACGGCTGGGATTCCGCAGGTGACGAAGGTCGGCACGGATGCGCAGCCCGCGGATGTTGCGCCGGTGGTTGCTGGGGGCGACGAGCTGACGGTTCAGGTCAACGTCCGCAACGACGGCGTACTGCCGGTGCTGAAGCCGACCGTTACCGTTGCTGGTGGCAACGGATGGACCGTGACGCCGTTGTCCAAGGCCCCCGCGATCCTGGCCGGCGGCAAGCAGGCGAACTTCACCTTCACGGTCAAGCTCCCCGCCGGCGCGGCTCCCGGTACGGCGAGCGTGACCGCGCAGACGGCATACCAAACGGTATTGTATGGAGTGCAAAAGCAGACAACCGTGCTGTCGTCAATCGTGATTGCGCCTGCACCTCCGAGCGGGACAGTCCCGTTGTCGCACCACTCGTGGATCACGGCGACCAGCGGGTGGATGTCACCGACGATCGACGAGAGCGTCGGTGGCGGCAACCCGATCAAGCTGACCGGGACGACGTACTCGACCGGGATCGGCGTCGCGTCACCGTCGCTCGTCCGGTACTACGTCGGCAAGGCGTGCTCGCGGTTGACCGGTACCGTCGGGATCGACGACGTGGTCAGCAACGTCGGCCCTGATGGCGGGACGTCGACCTTCCAGGTGGTTGGCGACGGCAAGGTGTTGTTCGACAGCGGGGTCGTCGACCGCTTCACCCCGAAGCCGTTCGACGTGGACCTGACCGGCGTACGCGTACTCGACCTGGTAGTCGGCGACGCAGGCGACGGCGGCTACAACGACCGCGCCGACTGGGCTGCACCAACCGCAACCTGCTGAACGCAGCGAGGGGCGGACCCGCAGTCGGTCCGCCCCTCGCGGCGGCTACGGCCAGTTGACTTCGGTTGATTTGAAGTAGTTCCACGTGCGGGCTTGCCAGGTGGGGGAGTGGTGGGCGAGGCGGGTGGCGTAGTCAGGCCAGTTCGTGCGGGTTTGAGACCACGCCTTCTCCGCGGCGCCGGCGAGCCGGGGGAGGAGCATGAACTCGAGCTCGGCCGAAGTGGTGATGGTCTCGCACCAGATGGCTGCTTCTACGCCTGCGACCTGCGCGTCGGAGTCGATGCCCGGGGTGTACTCGACGGGATCCCAGTCGACCCCGGACTCGATCGAAGTGGGCGGGTAGAAGGGCAGACCTACGCGTTTGCGGAGTTCTTCCTGAGCCGGGTCGGAGGAGGCTTTGGCGTGCGGGGCGTCGAAGTAGAGGCGGCTGGTCGGCGACAGGAGCAGGCGGGATCCATGCCTGAGTGCGCGCGGGATGTCCTGTTCGGCCTTCGCGAAGTGCTCGATCAGGATCGGCAACAGGTCCGCCGGCACCATCGAGGCGGCTTCACCGTCCAGTGAGTCGTCCTGACGCGGCTCCAGCCAGTACTGCACGACGTCGTCGGAAGTGATCGCGGCGCGGGCGATCTCCTGCCAGCCGACGACCCGCTTGCCGCGGGTACGGACGAGGCCGGCGGCCAGGTCGACGAAGGCCGCGTGGTCCTCGTCGGACATGCCCCACGCCTCGTCGCCGCCGATGTGCACGTAGGCGCTGTGCGGGAACTGCGGGATGACCGCGTCCAGCACGTCCTCGACGAAGGTCCAGATCTCGGGGCGACCGGGCTCGAGGGTGTTGAGGTGCAGGGTGGTGCCGTTGCCGAGCTCGACCGTGCGTGTCTCGGTCGGCGCCAGTTCCGGATAGGCCTCGAAGACCGCGGACGTGTGACCGGGCATGTCGATCTCGGGTACGACGGTCACGAAGCGCTCGGCGGCGTACGCGACGAGCTCGGCCAGCTCGGCCTGGCTGTAGAAGCCGCCGGGACGGTCGTCGGTGGCTCCGGCCGCGCCGATCTCGGTGAGCGCCGGCCGGGACGGCACCTCGACTCTCCAGCCCTGATCGTCGGTCAGATGCAGGTGCAGGACATTGAGTTTGTACAGCGAGCACATGTCGATGACCCGTCGTACGACGGGTGGCGCGTGGAACGTTCGTACGACGTCCAGCGACAGCCCGCGCCAGGAGAAGCGCGGCCCATCGAGGACGCGGGCCGTGGGCAGGGTCGCCGTACCGTCGGCGGTGTTGGCCGTGATCAATTGCCGTAGCGACGTGAGGCCGCGATGGACGGCCTCCGGTGTCGGACCCCAGATCCGGATGCCGTCGGTGGTGACCTCCAGGCCGTACCGCTCGTCGGCGTCCGCCTCCCGGCCATCGGCTCGCAGACCGGCGGCCGGCGCGACGTCGTCGAGACCGTCGCGGCCGAGTTCGAGCGTGATGCCGATCGCTCCAGGGGTAAGCGTGATGCCGGAGTCGGCCTCGAGGTCGTCGGCGAAGTGGACCGCGATGGTGGCCAGCTCCGGCGGGTAGCTGACTCCGAGGGCGTCGGTGACTGCGAACGTTCCGTCGTCCGTGCTCGCCGTGGTGGGTGCTGGGATCAGGGGAAGGCTCATGCACTGAGTTTGCGGCAGTAGAGGGCGTCAGGGGTACCACCCGAGCCCACGCGCGTCGTGAACGCGATGCCGGCGAGGTACTCGTCGTCGGCGCACTGACCCTTGTAGTTGCCGTTCGCGAAGTCACCGCCGTCCCCGCTCCGGTTGTCGCCCCGGTCGAACCAGACAGTGCGGCCGGTCGAGCTCAGCGTTTGCGACGTACCGGCGCACAGCGCGGACGACACCTGAGCGCCGCGGACGCTGTACCCGATCAGGTAGAAGTTCGGCGCGCACTGGAACTTCGTGTAGCCGGTGGCCCAGTCGGAGGAGACGTGGCTCTCGTCCTTCACCGCTTCGTACGCGCCCGACCAGGTCGGCCCGCCGGATCGGCAGAGGCCGCGGTTGCCCGTGTGGCTGAGTCCGATCAGGCGTAGGCCGTCAGGGCACGCGGCTTTGCGGGCGCCGGAGTCCCAGTCGCCGGCGGCGCGCATTCGGAGTGATTCGACGAAGTCGCCGTGGTCCGGGCTGAGCATCTTCCACACCGTTGCCGCGTCGACCGGTCCGGTCTTGCTCGGCGCGTTCATCAGCCGGGTCCAGGCTGACGCTCGCCAGTCGTCACCGTCGTACAGACCGATGCGATGACCGGTGGTATCCCAGGCAAGCAAGGCCCAGCCGTTGTCCGGGTCGCCATTGGTGTTGTGCCAGCCGACCACCGGCCAGTACGCGAAGTCCGCGTCGGTGCGGATCAGTTGATCGACGAAATGCTCGAACCAGGCGCGCTGCAACGACCCGGTCTCCTCGCGGCCGCCGATGCCGAACTCGCTGATCCACAGCGGTGCGGTGAAGTGACCCTCTTCGCCGGTGACGAAGAACGCCTGCCGGTTGAGCTCGCTGATCAGGTCCTCGGGCGACAGGTCGCGGTACCGCGGGTCGTGGGTCTCCCCGGTCCCGGTCGCACCGCTGTGACGCGGGCCGGTGTAGTCGTAGAAATGGGCCGAGTAGACAAGCTTGTCGGAGGCAACCAGCGTGTGGGACAAGTAGCGCGCCGGCGTCAGCGTCGGCCGGTCGTGCGGGAGTCCGTCGGCCGGGATGCCGGTCCAGTTGATGCCCTCGACAACGATCAGCAGGTTCGGGTTCGCCTCGGTGAGGATCCGGTCGCCGAGGTGCTGAGAGGCCGCGAACCAGTCGTGCTCGTCGCCGAGTCCCCAGTTCGGGTCGTCCAGGAGGTCTCGTCGTACCTCGTTGTAGAGGTCGGCGCCGACGACGCGGGGATTGGTCTTGTAGCGGTTCACCATGAACAGCCAGTCGCTCTCCCAGGTCTCGGTCGACTGGCTTGCGTTCCAGCGTTCGTTGCCGTCCAGGCCGCAGCACCACTTGGTGGTGTTGGTGTGGTTGTTGAGGATCACGGCGAAGCCGGCGGCGGTGAGTTGCTGTACGACGACGTCGTACACCTGGAGCGGGGTCTTGCCGGCCAGGCTCGGGTTCGCCGCGACGGCAGCGGCCGGGACCGGGGCGGTGTCGTGGATCATCTCGTTGGAGAACTGCAGGCGGATGCTGTTCAGGCCGAGCTCGGCGAAGCCGGAGATGATGTCGGCGATCGGCGCGCGGTCGAGGCCGAGCGGCATCCGGTTGCTGTTCTCGCCGGCGTGGTGGTTGGCGTCGTCGTTCTGGTCGCCGGAGCCGTTCCAGGTGCCGCTCGCGCCGTGCCAGTTGCCGGACTTCAGCCGGAACCGGTTGCCGTTCGCATCGACGATGTAGCGGCCGCGGGTGCTCAGCGGAGGGGTCCAGCCGGTCACGAGCTGCTGCGTGGCGACGGTGGTCGGCGGGGCCGCGGCGGCCTGCGTCGTCGGCGCGATCGGGAGTAGTAGGAGTAGGGCGGCGAGGGCAGATGGGGCGATTCTGCGCATGCTCCGATCGTCGGCCTTGACTCGCGGTGGTGTCATGCCGCCCGGCGGGTCGTCAGATTCTTTCCGACCTTCCCGACTCGCCGTGTGATGGTGACATTTCGTTCACGGTCGGGCAGTCTCATCTTGTCGAATCCTGCTCGTATGCATCCCTTAGGAGACATCAGTGCGCAGAGTACGCCGCCCACGCACCCTTGCCGCCGGTCTCGCGGCGCTTCTGACAGTCGGTCTGGCGAGCACCACCGCCCAGGCCTCCCCGCCGGCCTCCACGGTCCCGGTGCAGCTGGTGTCGATCACCGACTTCCACGGGTATCTGCGGCCGCCGTCGCCGGCCGACGGTGGGACGATCGCCGGGCCCGATGGTGCGACCCAGGTCGTCGGCGGAGCGGCGTACCTGGCGACTCATCTGAAGAGCATCCAGGCCGGCCACCGCAACTCGATCTTCTTCGCCGACGGGGACAACTTCTCCGGCTGGCCGTTCGAGGTGGACGCGAACGCGGACGAGCCGACGATCGAGGTGCTGAACGCGCTCGGGGTGCAGTTCTCCAGCGTCGGCAACCACGAGCTGGACGTGTCGAAGAGCTTCCTGGTCGACCACATGGAGAAGGGCAAGTGCTTCGGTACGGTCGGTGTGGACAGCTGCTTCACCGACTCGACCGGGCGGCGGTTCCACGGCGCCGACTTCGACTTCCAGTCGGCCAACATCGTTGATGCCAAGGGGCGGACGATCGTCGCGCCGTACACGATCCGGTGGGTCCGCGACGGCGGGCGGAGCTACCCGATCGGCTTCATCGGGATGACCGTGCCGGACACGCCGACAGGCTCCACGTCGTACCAGCCGGACCTGAAGGCGCTCGACCCGGTCGAGTCCGCGAACCGGGCCGCGGGCGAGCTGACCAAGCGTGGGGTCAAGGCGATCGTGCTCAATATGCACGACGGCGGTACGGATGCGTCGGCGACGTACGACAACTGCATCAACCCGAGTGGGCCGGCTATCGATCTGGCCAAGAAGGTGACGCCCGAGATCGACGCGATCGTGACCGGGCACTGGCACGCGGCGTTCAACTGCAGCATCCCGGACCCGGCCGGGAACCCGCGCCCAGTCGTCGAGGCCGCGAACCACGGCCGGCTGATCAACGAGATCAACGTGCAGCTCGACCGACGGACCGGTGAGGTACTGCGGGACAAGACGACGTCGGTGAATCACGCTGTCACGCGCGACGTCACGCCGGACCCGAAGATCCAGGGCATCGTGGACTACTGGGCCGCCAATGGCGACCGGAAGTATCAGGAGCCGGTGGCAACGATCACCGGTGACTTCACCCGTACGGCGAACGCGGTAGGCGAGAGCACGCTGGCCGATCTGGCCGCCGACGTACACCTCTGGACCGCACGGCAGAACGGTGGTCGGGCCGATCTCGGTCTGATCGCGGCCAAGCCGGCCACTGGGTCGACGGCGTTGCGAGCGGATCTCCTGGTTGCCAACAGCAATAAGCCTGGTGATGCGGACGGTCGCGTCATGCTGGGGGAGTCGTGGGATGCCTATGGGTACGGGAACCCGGTGCTGACAGTGAGTCTTACCGGCGCGCAGCTGGACGCCGTACTCGAGCAGCAGTGGCAGACCCAGCCCGACGGGACGGTGAAGTTCGCACCGCTCGCGTTGTCGGCGAACGTGAAGTACGCGTTCGACGCGAGCCGACCAGTGGGCGATCGGATCGATCCTGCCGACGTCCGCATCGACGGCGTCGCGCTCGACGCGACCAAGACCTACCGTGTCGCTGCCCTCGCCTACACGGTGATCGGGGCCGACGGCTACTCAGCCTTCAAGGCCTACACCACCCCGGTCCGCAACAACACCGACCATGAGACGTTCGCGGCCTACCTCAAGGCTCACCAGACCCTGACCCCGGCGCCGCTCGACCGGGTAGCGCAGAAGGGCTAGCGTCAATGCGGTGATCGAGACGTGGGAGGGCGGCGATCCTGCCGGGGTGCCGGTTGTGTTCCAGCACGGCACTCCGGCCGGGCGGTTGCAGGCGTCGCTGGGGGACGCGGCGGCCAAACGGCTCGGCGTGCGGCTGATCTCGTTCAGTCGGCCTGGGTACGGGCGGTCGACCAACACACCGCCCAGCCTGGCGTCGGTCGCGCAGGACACGTTGCGGGTCGCGGATGAGCTCGGCGTTGATGAATTCGCCGTACTAGGCGCGTCGGGCGGCGGGCCGTACGCAATCGCCACCGGGATCGCCGACCCACGCCGAGTGAAGGCCGTCGGGCTCGCGGGCGGAACAGGCCCCTGGCGGTTGATCGAGCCGCCCGACCTGGCCGACTCGGATCTTCCGTTGCTGGCGTTGGCCGACGCGGGTGATGTCGCCGGTGCGCTGGACGGATTTCGTCGGCAAGGTGTGCAGGACTTCGACGGGTTGCTCACGCTGGATGACGAGGCCATGGTTACGGCGTACTTCAAGGGAGCGCCGAAGAAGGACCTTGGCTGGCTGGATGTCGGGGTGTGGGCGGCCGACGCGCGGGAGGCGCTGGCGTCGTACGACGGGTATGCCCGGGACAACGTTGCCTGGGGAGGTGCGTGGGATGTGGATCCCGCGGACCTGCGCGTTCCGACCTGGCTCTGGTACGGCGAGATCGACCGGCTGGTCCCGGCCTCACACGGACGTTGGTTGGCCGATCGGATCCGTCAATCCACCCTGATCGTGCGGCCGGGTGAAGGGCACGGCACCACGATCTTCGGCCACTGGGAAGACATGCTCACCACCCTGGTCACAATCGTTTGATGCGGTGGTTGGTGGCCGTTGCTCGAGTATATGGGCCACAAATTAACGGCCCGGAATGTGTAACGCGGGATTTTCTGTGGCGATGGTGACCATGAATGGTCTAGCTGTTGTATTGCGGGGGAACGAACGATGGATCCAATGACGATTGCTGCTTTCGCAACGAAGTACGTGCTGCAGGCAATCAAGAGTCTGGGCGAGCAGGTCTTGGCGAAGTCCGAGGACGCGACGAGTGACGCTGCCGTCGGTCTTGGTACGCGCGTTCTGAAGCTGCTGCTCCGGCGCCGGGCCGGCGGTGATCGGTCCGATCCGGAGACGGCCGCGCTGGAGAGCGGGATCGAGCGGCGGGTGCTGTCCATCGCCCGCGATCCAGGGCAGCCGAACGCCTCCATCCAGTTGGAGGGCGCGATCGAGGAGCTCCTACGCGCCGACCGGATGCTCCTGACCGCCGTTGCCGAACTGCAACGGCAGGCGCCGCCGGGAGATTTCGAGTTGCACGACAACATCATCACGGCTCCGGTGCTCAACCATTCGAGCGTAGGCGGCTCGATCTACAGCAACTCGACCGTCAAGTACGGCGACGATCCGGCCACCCTCGCAACGAGGTACTTCGCCGCCGGCGAGCAGCATCTTGCCGTCGGCGACTGCGCAGCGGCCGTCGAGGACCTGAGGCAGGCGAGGTCGTACGACGCACGCAACCCCGACACCTACTACCTCGGCGCGATCGCCCTCCTCGGCCAGCGGAGCGCGTTCCGCGCCACGCTCCCGACCGCGCGTGAGGTCGAGCGAATGATTCAAGCCGCCGTCGCTCTCGAGGACCGCGCGGTATTTCACTATTTCCTTGCTTATGTTCGCTACGACTTCTACGAGCGGAATTCTCTCCGGCCGCCGGGTCCCTGGCAGGCGTCGTTGCAGTACGCCTGGAGCAAAGGCGTGACCCAGCCGGACATCGATTCTCTGTTCCATTTACTGGCGGTGGAGAATCCGTTTCCATCGCCTCGGTGACGGGGGGAGCCCGGGGCCTCGGCCCTGGTCCGTCATCATTCCGTGAGTCATTGCCCTGGGAGGGGACGGCATGGCGTCGATCAACTACGAACGCAACCGCAAGTACTTCACACCGGTGTCCTACAAACCCGGTGTCATCAGTATCGTCATCGGCGTGATCGTGATGCTGTTCGGCGGCATCGCGATCGTGATCGGCCTGGCGCTCGCCGCGCTGGGCGGCGTGCTGATCTACCGCCAGGTGGCGGATCGCCCGACGGACCTGGAGATCGATCGCCAGGTGCGGGCGATCATCGAGGAGCTTGCCTCGGTCGCCCTGAAGCGGCTCGGTCTCGAGCCCAGCGAGGTGGACCTGATTCCGCCGGTTCTGGTCGGTGGGAACTCGTTCGACTCCGGCAGCCGGGTCAAGCGCGGCAAGGACGGAGTACTGCGCAGCAGCGACTGCGAAGGCGTCGTCATCTTCTTCGGCGACCAGGAACTGCACGCGTTCAAGGGCGGAGCGTCGCTGGTGCGGCAGGAGAGCCGGGAGCACACCGACGTGTACTTCTACCGCGATGTCGTCTCGGTGTCGACGACCACCGAGAAGGTCAGGGTGCCCGTCGAGGGATCGCCCGAGGTCCTCCTCGAGCAGTTCAGGCTGACGACGTCGGGCGGGACGAACATCACCTGCTCGATGAGCTCGACCGGGAGCACCAAGGAGAAGGACATCCACGGTGCGCGCGCGTTGATCCGCAAGAAGAAGCTGCAGCTCAGCTAGCACTCGGGCAGCGCGGCGGGGGCGGAGGCCGCCGCGCTGCCCCGAGTCAGCGGTTGCGGTGCAGGGCCGCGATTTCCTTGAGGTACGCCGCGCTGGCCTTCGGGGTGCGCTGCTGGCTGTCGTAGTCGACTCGGACGATGCCGAAGCGTTTGACGTAGCCGTAGGCCCATTCGAAGTTGTCCATCAGGGACCAGGCCAGGTAGCCGCGGATGTCGGCCCCTTGAGCGATGGCGTTCGCGACGGCGGTCAGGTGGGACGTGAAGTACGCCGTACGGTCGGTGTCGTCGACGTACCCGTTCTCGTCGGGGACGTCCTCGAAGGCCGAGCCGTTTTCGGTGATCACCATCGGGAGGCCGGGGTAGTCGCGGGCGATGCTGACCAGGAGATCGGTGAAGCCCTCGGGGACGATCTCCCAGTCCATTGCGGTGCGCGGCTTCCCCAGCGGTACGTCGCGGCTGATGGGCAGCCCGTCGGCGTCGAGAGTGCTGCCGTCCTCGGCGTACCCGGTGAACTTCTGGCTGAAGTAGTAGTTCACTCCGAGTACGTCGATCGGCGCCGAGATGATCTCCAGATCGCCGTCCTCGATGGGCAGCTCCACACCCTCGCGAGCGAGATCCGCGACCACATCTTCCGGGTAGTGACCGTGAACGAGCGGGTCGAGGTAGATCCGGCGGCCCATCCCGTCCGCCCGCCGGGCCGCATCGACATCCGGCTCCGCGTCGGACGCGGGGTACGCCGTCGCGACGTTCAGCGTGATCCCGATGTCGAGCTTCCGCGGCGACGCCTCGCGCATCTGCTGCGACGCCAGCCCGTGCCCGAGCAGCAGGTGGTGGACGGCCGCCAACGCCGCCGGGTACTCACGCCGGCCCGGTGCATGTGCGCCGTACGCGTAGCCGAGCATCGCCGAGCACCACGGCTCGTTCAGCGTCGTCCAGGTATCGACCCGATCCTTCAACGCGTCGAACACCAGCATCGCGTACTCCGCGAACCGGTACGCCGTGTCCCGCACCGGCCAGCCGCCCGCATCCTCGAGCTCCTGCGGCAGATCCCAGTGGTACAGCGTCACCCACGGGTCGATGCCCTGGGCAAGCAGTTCGTCGACCAGCCGGTCGTAGAACCCGATCCCGGCCGGGTTCACCTGACCCTTGCCGCGCGGCTGCACCCGCGGCCACGCGACCGAGAACCGGTACGTGTCCAGGCCGAGATTCTTGATCAAGGCAACATCGGCCGGCATCCGGTGGTAGTGGTCGCAGGCGATGTCACCCGTGTCGCCGTTGTCGATCGCACCAGGGACCCGGCAGAACGTGTCCCAGATCGACGGCGTCCGGCCGTCAGCGTCGATCGCACCCTCGATCTGGTACGCCGAGGTTGCCACCCCCCACCGGAATCCGGTCGGAAGGCCTGCGACCACATCGGCCGCCCCCGAGACAGAAATAGTCATGTTCGCCTTTCTAGGAAACAGGAACGCGGCCAGGCAGCCAGCACGCGACAGAACGGTCCGGATCGTTACGGGCGGACGGGATACCCAGCACCGGGATCTCGTCGGAGCAGCGGTCGAACGCCTGCGGGCAGCGCGGATGGAAGGCACAACCCGACGGCATGCCGCGGAGGTCGGGCGGCGAACCGGGGATCCCGGCCAGCTCCCGCCGCGGACCGCGCAAAGCCGGGAACGACTTCAGCAGCCCTTCGCTGTAGGGATGCAGCGAGTCCCGGTACAGGTCGGCCGAGCGCGCCTCCTCGACGATCCGCCCGCCGTACATGATCGCGATCCGGTCCGAGAACTCGACCAGCAGCGACAGGTCGTGGGTGATGAACAGCACCGAGAACCCGAGCCGTTCCCGGAGCTCGACCAGTTCCGCGAGGATCTGCCGCTGCATCACCACGTCGAGCGCGGTCGTCGGCTCGTCCATGATCACGACCTGCGGCTCGAGCACGAGCGCCATCCCGATCATCACCCGCTGCCGCATACCGCCGGACAGCTGATGTGGATAAGCATCCATCCGGTCGGCCGAGATACCGACCAGCTTCAGGATCTCCTGGGCCCGCGCGATCCGTGCCTGCGGCGACAGTTGCGGTTCGTGCGCCTTGATCGCATCGACCATCTGCGTCGAGACCTTGTGCACCGGGTTGAGCGAGTTCATCGCGCCCTGGAACACGATCGACGTCTCGGCCCAGCGGAACTCCCGCAACTCGGAGTCGGTCAGCGCCATCACGTCGTACGGATCGCCGTTCGGCGGGTGGTAGATCACCGAGCCGCCGCTGATCACCCCGGGCGGCGGCAGCAACCGCGTCACGCCGTACGCCAGCGTCGACTTCCCGCTGCCGCTCTCGCCGGCCAGGCCGAGTACTTCGCCGCGGTGCAACGTCAGCGTCACGTCCCGGACGGCCTGCACCGACTCGTCGCCGAGACCGTAGTCGACGTGAAAGTTCTTGATCTCCAGCACCGGCCTGGTCATTGGGCCTCCCGGCCTGGACTGAGGAGCGGAGGGAGCGAAGCGATCGGAGCGACGAGGGAAGGCCGGGAGTTCCAGCCCAATGAACCGCCGAGCGGCAGCGAGGCAATGTGCACAGTCATGCCGCGTTCTCCTTACGCCGTACGACGGGAGTCGCGGGAGCCTGCTTAGACGAGAGCACCGGGGTGAACCCGACCCGCATCCGGACCGAGTGCCCGTCGTTGGTCTTCACCCGGGTGTGACCGCTGGACCGCAACCGCGGGCTGACGAACTCGTCGATGCCGAAGTTGATCAGCGACAACGCCGTACCGAGGATCGCGATCGCCAGGCCGGCCGGGACGAACCACCACCAGGCGCCCTGGGCCAGCGCCTGCTGGCTCTGCGCCCAGAACAGGATGGTTCCCCAGTTCCATTCGGAGATCGTCGAGATGCCGATGAAGGCCAGCGTGATCTCGGACATCACCGCGAAGATCACCGTGCCGACGAAACCGGACGCGATGATCGCGGTCAGGTTCGGCATGATCTCGAACGTGATGATCCGCCAGGTGCTCTCACCGGTCGCCCGCGCGGCTTCGACGTAATCCCGCCGTCGCAACGACAACGTCTGCGCTCGGAGCACTCGCGCACCCCAGGCCCACGAGGTGAAACCGATGACCAGGGCAACCATCAGGTCGCCGGCCGAAGGGATGGTCGAGGCAACGATGATGATCAGCGGCAGGGCCGGGATGACCAGGAAGACGTTCGACAACGCGGACAGGCTGTCGTCGGCGGCGCCGCCGAGGAAGCCGGCGCTGACCCCGATCAGGATCGACAGCGCGGTCGCGACCAGGCCGGCCAGCAGGCCGACGTACATGACGCCGCGAGTGCCGACGAGGACCTGGCTGAAGATGTCCTGCCCGAGGTGCGTCGTACCGAACCAGTGCTTGGCCGACGGCGCCTGGATCAGGTCGCTGCTGCGGGCGGACGGGTCGTACGGCGCGATCCACTTGCCGATGATCGCGATCAGGCAGAAGAACGCGAGCACGACCAGGCCGGTGGCGGCCTTCGGGTTCGCGACGAATCGCAGCCGGCGGCGCTTGGCCGGAGTCGGCGTCGCGGCGGGCGTGACTGCGGCGATGGTGGCGGTCATCAGCCCTCCTTCCGGGTACGCGGGTCGAGGAGCAGGTAGGCGACGTCGGCCAGCAGGTTCGCCAGCAGTACAGACAGCGTGATCACCAGGAAGACGCCTTGCATCAGCGGGTAGTCCTTGGCGCCGACGGCCTGGAACAGGTTGTAGCCGATGCCCGGGTAGGAGAAGACGATCTCCACCAGCAGCGTGCCGCCGACGATGAAGCCGAGCGACAGCGCGAAGCCGGAGACGTTCGGCAGCAGCGCGTTCCGGGCCGCGTAGCTGACCATCACCCGGCGCTCGGACAGACCCTTCGCATGCGCGACGGTGATGTAGTCCTCCGAGGCCACTGTCACCATCATGTTCCGCATGGTCAGGATCCAGCCGCTCACCGAGGAGATCAGGATCGTCAAGGCCGGCAGCAGACTGTGCTGGATGGCGCTGCCGATGAACGAACCGGTCCAGCTCGGCACCAGGCCGGGTTCGTACCCGCCGGACGACGGGAAGAAGCTGCCCGGACCGGCCAGCAGCGTGATCGCCAGCAGACCGAGCCAGAAGTACGGGATCGACGACAGGAATGTTGTCACCGGCAACAGTCCGTCCATGATCGAACCCCGACGCCAGCCCGCGATCACGCCCAGCGACGTACCGATCATGAAGCTGGCGAACGTGGTGATGCCGACCAGCGCGATCGTCCACGGCAGGCTCTGCTTGAGCACCTCCGACACCGGGGTCGGGAAGAACGTGAACGACAACCCGAGGTCACCGTGGAAGATCTGGCCCCAGTAGGCGACGTACTGACTCCAGACCGACTGATGCTTGTCCAGGCCGAACAGCACGTACAGCGACTGGATCGCCTCGGTGCTCATCTGGCCCTGGTACTTCGCCATCAGCGAGGTGACCGGATCACCCGGGATCAAGCGAGGGATGAAGAAGTTGATGGTCAGCGCGGCCCACGCGGTGAAGATGTAGAAGGCGATGCGCTGGAAGAGGAACTTCACTTCGCAGCCCCCTCCTCGTAGAGCCAGCAGGCGGCCCAGTGACCCTGGACCGGCAGCTCGAAGCGGGGCGGCAGGTCGGTCGAGCACTTCGGCATCGCGTGCACGCAGCGCGGATGGAACCGGCAGCCGGTGGGCGGTGCGATCAGGCTGGGCGGTTCGCCGCCGGCCTGGTCCTCCGGCCTACTGAGCTCGCCGAGCCGGTCGGGATCAGGTGCGCTGTCGATCAGCAGCTGGGTGTACGGGTGGGCCGGATTCTGCGTGACGGTCTCCGAATCGCCGCCCTCGACCAGGCGGCCGGCGTACATCACCAGGGTCTCGTCGGCGAAGTACCGGGCCGACGCGATGTCGTGGGTGATGTAGAGGATCGCGAGGTTGAGCCGTTCCTTCAGATCACGCAGCAGGTTCAGTACGCCGAGGCGGATCGACACGTCGAGCATCGAGACGGGCTCGTCGGCGAGCAGGGCCTCGGGGTCGGCGCCGAGTGCGCGGGCGATCGAGACGCGCTGCCGCTGACCACCGGACAGTTCGTGCGGGAACTTGTCGAGGTACCGCTCCGGTGGGGTGAGCTGCACCTGGTCCAGCAGGTTGCGAAGGTTCTGCTCGAGATCACCCGCGCGGCCGTGGATCTTCAGCGCACGGGTCAGGTGGTACCGCACGGTGTGCGTGGGGTTCAGCGAGGCGAACGGGTCCTGGAAGATCATCTGCACCCGGCGGGCGTACGCACGGAATTTGCGGCCGCCGCGGACGGTGATCGACTCTCCGTGCAGCCGGATCTCGCCGGCAGTGCGCCCGTACAGCTGGGCCATCAGCCTTGCGACCGTGGACTTGCCGGATCCGGATTCGCCGACCAGCGCGGTGACCCGGCCGCGGCGCAGGGTGAGCTTGATGTCGTCGACCGCATGCACGACCTTGTGCTCGCGGGACAGCAGATCGCGGACGCCCCGTCGTACCGGGAAGTGCTTCGTGAGGCCCTCGGCCTCCAGAACAACCTCGGTCTCGGTGACCGTCATAACACTCCAATCACGGCCCCGCGGCGCCGGGCAGGAGGGCCCCGGCGCCGCGGTCCGAATCACTGGCTGCCGGCGGGCTTCAGGTTGAGGATGATCTGCAGAGCGTTCTGCTGGGTCGGCTGCGCCGGCCCGTACTGGTTCTGCTCGTCGGGCCAGCCGACCCAGTTCTTCGTGCTGTAGAGACCGCCGACGTTCGACGCCGAGGTGGGGATCACCGGCATCTGCTCGACCATGATCTTCTGCAGCGTGTTCAGCGCGGCGGTACGGGTCGCGTCGTCGGCGGCGTTGGCGTACTGGTCCAGCGCCTTGGTCGCCTCCGGGCTGTTGAACCGGCCGTAGTTGCCGCTCACGCCGGCCTTGCCGACCGGCTTCAGGATCTTGCCGTCCATGATGTTCTGGTAGATGTCGAACGGCGTCGCGCCGCCGTTAGTCCAGTGCATCGCGGCGTCGAAGTTGCCGGTGTCGATGTTCTTGAACCACGCGTCCTGGTTGGCCTTGTCGATGGTGGCCTTGATCCCGATCGTGGACAGGTTGTCCTTGATGATCTCCAGGTCGGTCTGGTAGTCCGACCAGCCGGCCGGGTCGGTCAGCGTGATCGTCACCGGCTTCCCGGTCGGGTCCTTGAGTACGTCGCCCTCGAGCTTGAAGCCCGCGTCGCTGAGCTCCTTCTTCGCGCCGTCGAGGTCGACCGAGTGGTTCTTGTCCTTGTACTCCGGAGCGATGAAGGACTCACCGGCCGGCGTCGGGATGCCGGTGACGGACTCGATCTTCGGGTAGAAGTACCCGGCCTCACCCTGCTGGAAGATGTCGTCGCGGTTGACCACCATGTTCATCGCCCGGCGCAGCGCCGGGTTGTCGAACGGCTTCTTGGTGGTGTTGATCCACAGACCGTGGATGCCGAGGTTCGCCGGGAACCAGAGCTTGTGGTTCTTCGGGTCCTTGTCCTGGTAGACGGCCTTCACGTTCGGGACGAAGACGAAGCTCCACTCCGACGAGCCGTTGGCCAGCGCGGTGGTCTGCGCGTTGTTGTCGTTGTACGACGTGTACCGCAGCTCCTTGACCTTCGGGAGGTCCTGCCAGTACGAGTCCCGCAGCGTCAGCGTGGTGGTTTGCGGAGTGAACGACTTGACCGTGTACGGACCGGTGCCGATCGGGCTCTTCAGCGGGTCCTGGGTCGGGTCCTTGAGCGTCGACCACTGGTGCTTCGGGACCACGAAGACGGTCAGGATCTTGTTCTGGTTGACGAACTGCGAGCGCGGGAAGGTCAGATCGACCTTGTTGCCGGTCGCGGTGATGGAGCCGTACGGGATCGCGTCCTGGTTCAGGCCGTCGTGGTCCTTGCGCAGCTGGAACGAGTACGCCACGTCCTCGGCGGTCATCGGCTGGCCGTCGGACCACTTCACCCCGTCGCGGATCGTGAACGACAGCTTGGTGTAGTTGGCGTCCCACTTCCACTCGGTCGCCAGCCAGGGCTTGCCCGGCTCGGTCGGCTTGATCCCGTTGATCATCACCAGTGGCTCGAAGATCATCCAGCGGTAGCCCAGCGAGGCGCCCGCGGAGGAGCCGAGGAACGGGTTGTGGTTCTCGGTCTGCGGCCCGTTCGGCATGCCGATGTTCAGAACGGTCGCGCCGGTGCTCGAGCCGCTGTTCGTCTTGGTGCCGTCCCCGTTGCTACAAGCAGCCAGAGCGGCTGCCGCGAGCAAGCCCGTGAGGGCCAGCGCGACTGTACGTCGTGCTCGCATCGGTTCCTCCTGTGTATCTGTTGGCGGATGCCCTCCCCTGAGCCGGGAGGGCGACTGCATCGTGGCGTGAGAACGCTCTCATGGGAAGAGCGGACGCCTTAACGGATCGGTATCGAGGGGTACGCCGGCGGCGGAGCAGGGGCAGCTGCCCCGCCGCCGGAGCCTTCAATGGGTCCGTGACTTCACTTCTTCGGACGTAGCGGGTGGTGCACGTGTCTGGGGGCGGTTGAACTGCGGACGATGAGGGTCGTGGGCAGGACCTGGGGGGTCTCTGCGAGTGGGGTCCCGCCGAAGTAGCCCATCAGCATCCGGGCCGCGGCCTGGCCCATCTGGCGCATCGGTTGATGCACCGTGGTCAGCGGCGGCTCGGTGTGTTCGGCGTACGGGATGTCGTCGAACCCGACCACCGACACGTCGTTCGGCACATTCCGCCCGGTCTCCCGGACGGCCTGGATGGCACCGCCGGCGGAGAGGTCGTTGTGGGCGAAGACCGCGTCGAACTCGAGTCGTTCGTCGAGTGCGTGCTGGACGCCGCGGCGCCCGCTCTCATGGGTGAAATCGCCTTCGAACACGAGTCTCGGGTCGAGCTCGATACCGGCCTCCGCGTAGGTGTCGCGGAAGCCGTCCAGGCGTTCGTGGGTGCAGCCGAAGCGCGCGACGCCGGTGATCACCAGTGGCCGGCGACGACCGAGCTCCAGCAGGTGCCGGGCGGCGGACTCGCCGCCGGCGTAGTTGGTGGTGGCGACGGACGGGAACTGCGGGCGGTTGTCCCGGTCGTCGATCAGGACGACCGGCAGACCGCGGGCGTGGAGTTGCTCGATGTAGGTGAGGGTGCCTTCCGGCTCGATCACCAGCAGGCCGTCGAACGACTGCGCCGAGACCTGGGACGCGAACTGCTGCATGGATTCCGCACCCCGGTTGAAGGTGAACAGCAGCAGGCCGTACCCCTCGGACTCGACCACGTCGACCGCGCCCTGCAGCACCTCGCCCATCCAGGGCCAGGTGAGCGACGGGACCAGCATTCCGACGATCCGGGTCCGGCCGCGGGCCAGGCCGACCGCACGAGCGCTCGGCACGTACCCGAGCTCGTCGATCACCTGGCGGACGCGCTCGGCGGTACGCAGGTCCAGCTCGCCCTTGCCGTTGAGGACACGGGAGACGGTCGTCTTGCTGACGCCGGCACGGGCCGCGACATCGGCGATGGTGATGGACATGCTGAATCTCCCCTCGGGCGGTCGGGGTTCTGCATCCTGGCTGGGCGCCGGAACCGGTTTCGGAAGCGGTTCCGTAGATCAAAGCTGAGTGGCAACGTGTCGTCAATCACAGAGCGGTAACGAATCGGGTCTTAGTTCACGGCCTGGAGGAAGGGAGCTCTTCCGCCCGGCCGAGCGGCATGATGGACTCGGGACGAGCGGCCTGCCTGGAGGCCGGACCGGTTCAGGGCACGGTGAGGGCAGAAGTATGGAAGTACGCCGGACGACCGTGCGCGACATGCGCCGGTCCAACCGCTCGGTGATCCTCGCCAGCATCTATCGCGAGGGTCCGCTGAGCCGCCAGGAGCTGACCGTCCGGACGTCGCTGAGTGCCGCCAGCGTGAGCAACCTGGTCGCCGAGCTGATCACCGAAGGCGTGGTCGAGGAGGCCGGCTCGGTCGAGTCCGAGGGCGGCCGGCCGCGCGTGCTGCTGCGGGTGGCACCAACGTTCCGGTACGTCGTCGGCGCCGAGGTCGGAGAGACCCGGGTCCGGGTCGAGCTGTTCGACCTGGCGATGAACGTACTGGCTCGCTCCGACCATCCGATCAGTTCACCGACGCCGGCCGAGGTCGTGAAGCACGTACTGGAAGGGCTTTCGAGCGTCGTCACGTCGTCCGGGGTCCAGCCGGAGCAGGTGCTCGGGCTCGGTGTCGCGGTCTCCGGTGTGGTCGAGGACAACGCGATCGTCGACGCCCAGACGCTCGGCTGGGAAGCGGTGCCGCTCGCCAAACTGATTGCTGAGGGCACCGATATTCCGGTGCACGTGGACAACGGCGCGAACATGCTCGGCCAGGCCGAGATGTGGTTCGGCGCGGGCCGCGGTGCGACCGACGCGGTCGTCGCGCTCGTCGGGTCCGGTGTCGGCTCCGCCCTTGTGGCTGGTGGATCCAGCTACCGCGGCGCCCGCAGCAGCGCGGGCGAGTGGGGCCACATGACGATCGTGTACGGCGGCCGTCAATGCCGCTGCGGCGCCCTCGGCTGCCTCGAGGCGTACGTCGGTGCCGAGGGCATCCTCGATCGGTATCGACTCGCCGGTGGGACCCTGACCGGTGACGAGGAGACGGCATTCGTCGAGCTGCTCGACGACAAGTCGGAGCCGGCGGCAACGATCATTGCGGACACGATCGGCTACCTGGCCGCGGGTTTCGCGAACCTGGTGAACCTCGTCAACCCCGAGCGCATCGTGCTCGGCGGCTGGGCCGGATTACTCCTCGGCGAGAAGCACCTGGACGAACTGCGCGTCGAGGTGGGCAAGCATGCCCTTCGGCGGCCGTACGCCCAGGTGTCCATCGTGCTGTGCGAACTGGGCCGCGACGCCGTAGCACTCGGCGCCGCGACCCTTCCCGTGGTGCGGTTACTTCGCGATGGTGGAGCTCTACCGCGTTAGACGGTCCACTTCTGGTTGGCTCCGCCGGAGCAGGTCCAGATCTGGGTCGGTGTGGAGTCGGCGGAGTTGTTGCCGGTGACATCTAGGCACTTGTTCGCCTGTGGATTCACGAGATCGTGGCCGCTCGTATAGGTCCATTGCTGGGCCGCGTTGCCGTTGCACGTCGCCAGTTGCACTCTGGTGCCGTCGGCAACTCCGGCGTTCGCGACGTCGAGGCATTTGCCCAGGGCACGGATCGTGCCGTCACCGGGGCGGGTCCACTGCTGGGCGTTCGACCCGTTGCAGCCGTACAGCTGGACCGTCGTACCGTCCGCGGCGTTGGCGCCGGCCACGTCCAGGCATTTACCGGCCAGGCCGGTGATCTGCGAGCCGGTGCCGCCTGAGCTGCCGAGGGTGGAGACGCGGACGTAGTCGACCGTCATGGTCTGCGGCATCTGCGTCGAGCCGTCCGGGTTGCCCGGCCAGCCGCCGCCGACGGCCACGTTCATGATCATGAAGAACGGGTGGTTGAAGACCCAGGTGTTGCCGTTCAGGTCAGCCGGCGTACGACGCTCGTACTGGACGCCGTCGACGGACCAGGTGATCGAGTCCGGGGCCCAGTCCACCGCGAAGGTGTGGAAGTCGTCGGCGAACGACCAGCCGTTCGGATGGTTGTACGCGGCACCGATGCCGTTCGCGCCGGAGTAGCCCGGGCCGTGGATCGTGCCGTGCACGGTGGCCGGCTCCTTGCCGATGTTCTCCATGATGTCGATCTCGCCGTCGTTCGGCCAGTTGCCGCCGCCGAGCATCCAGAAGGCCGGCCACAGGCCTTGGCCGCGGGGGATCTTGATCCGCGCCTCGAACCGGCCGTACGTCTGGGTGAAGGTCTGGGCGGTGAGCAGCCGGGCCGACGTGTACTGACACGGGCCGTACCAGCATGAGAAGCCGCCGCTTTCCTGGCGGGCCGTGATGACCAGGTTGCCGTTGCCGTCGAGGGCCGAGTTGCGAGTGCTGTTGGTGTAGTACTCGAGCTCGCTGTTGCCCCAGCCGCCACCACCGGTGTCGTACCGCCACTTGGAGGCGTCGGGGGCCTGGCCGGACGGGCCGTCGAAGTTGTCCTCCCAGACCGTTGCCGTCGTTGCGGCAGCGGCCTGCTGATGTGCGGTGGCCGCGGGCTGGAGGAGGGCGGTGCCGGCCAAGGCGGCACCGATCGCGAGAAGTGCGAGCATGCGTGGACGCTTCATGAGACCTCATTTCGGGGGCGTCTTAATGAGGACAGGGATTCGCCCGCAGCGTGCCGTGAGAACGCTCTCAGGTCAACCCCCGGACTAAATAAAAGACCTGAAAAAAGTCTCGCGTACGGCGTTGACAGCCCCGTTCACTGATGGTTATCTCAGGGTGACCACCAGTTGCGGCGCGGGCAGACGCCGGCAACGTACCGCCCCAAACTCCCCGTATGCAAAGGGATGCCGCAACAAGGGAGAACCGCCCCATGTCCGCGAAACGCCTCCTGCCGGTCCTGGTCGCTGCCCTCTGCGTGGCCGCCGCCGGACTCGGCTTCGGCACCGCCCCACCCGCCCAAGCGGCAGGTGAACAGGTCAACGTCTGGCTGACCACCACCAACGACTCGGCCGGCCGCAACGTGACCCGTGGTCTGCAGCAGCAGACGCCGGTCAGCTTCGGCCCGGCCGGCGGCTCGGCGAACCAGACCGTCACAGTCAACGAGAACACGACGTACCAGTCCTTCGAAGGCGGTGGCGCGTCGTTCGCCGACAGCTCCGCCTGGCTGCTGAACAGCAGCAACACGATCTCGGCTGCGACCCGCGACCAGGTGATGAAGGACCTGTTCGACCCGGTCAACGGGATCGGCCTGGCCTTCATCCGCAACCCGATGGGCGCCTCCGACCTGGCCCGGTTCAACTACTCCTACGACGACACCTGCTGCGATCTGAACGACTTCAGCATCCAGCACGACCTGGCCGACATCGTCCCGCTGACCAAGCAGGCCCGGCAGCTCAACCCGGCGGTCAAGGTGATGGGCTCGCCGTGGAGCGCGCCCGCCTGGATGAAGGACAACAACGACTTCGTCCACCGCGGCTGGCTGAAGGCCGAGTACTACCCGATGTACGCGCAGTACTTCGTCAAGTACCTCCAGCAGAACGAGGCCCAGGGCAACCACATCAACTACGTCTCGGTGCAGAACGAGCCGACCTGCTGCGGCACCGACGACACCGGCTACGCGTCGATGAACTGGAACGGCTCCGGCCTGCTCGAGTTCACCAAGAACAACCTGCTGCCCGCGCTGCACGCGGCCGGGCTGACCACCAAGGTGCTGATCCTCGACTACAACTGGGGCAACTACAACGACCTCGGCTCGGTCCCGATCGCGGACGCGACGCTGCGCAACGACCCGAACTTCGGCGGCATCGCCTGGCACGGGTACGGCGGCGACGTGAACCTGCAGTCCCAGATCCACAACCAGTACCCGTCGGTCAACGCGTACATGACCGAGCACTCCGGCGGCACCTGGATCGCGAACCAGCAGGACGAGGACATGAACAACCTCGTCGACTACACCCGTAACTGGGACAAGTCCTGGGTCAAGTGGGGCCTTGCGCTCGACCAGAACCACCTGCCGTACGTCGGTGCCGGGTGCAACGTCTGTACCGGGCTGGTGACGGTCCAGCGTGGTGGCAGCCGGGCGGGTCAGGTCGACAAGACCATCGAGTACTACACGATGGGTCACCTGACCAAGTTCGTGAAGCCGGGTGCGCTGCGGATCGACTCGACCGCGAACAGCTCGGTGAAGAACGTGGCCTGGAAGAACCCTGACGGTTCGAAGGCGTTGATCGCGTACAACACCACGGGCGGCTCCCAGTCGGTGCGGGTGAACTGGGGCTCGCAGTCCTTCGTCTACACGCTGCCGACCAAGACGTCGGCGACCTTCACCTGGTCCGGCTCGCAGAGCGGCGACGGTGGCGGCGGTGGCGGACAGATCACCGGCCTGGCCGGCAAGTGCATCGACGTCGCCGGAGCCAACAGCGCGGACGGTACTGCGGTCCAGCTCTACGACTGCAACGGGTCGAACGCCCAGCAGTGGACCCGCCCCGGCGACGGGACGATCCGCTCGCTCGGTAAGTGTCTCGACGTCAACGCAGGCTCCGTCGCTGACGGTGCGCGCGTACAGCTCTACACGTGCAACGGCAGCGCCGCTCAACAGTGGACTTATACGAGTGGGAGAGATCTGGTGAATCCGCAGGCGAACAAGTGTCTCGATGTCACGGGCAACAACTCTGCCAACAGCACACCACTGCAGCTGTGGAGCTGCACCGGTGCGGCCAACCAGAAGTGGACCGTCTGATGCGCCGGGTGGCGGCGGCAGCCGCGGCTCTGGTACTCGGCGCCGGCCTGTTGATGGCGGCCGCTCCGGCACAGGCAGCGACCGGGACAATCACGGGGTTGGCCGGGAAGTGTGCGGATGTGGCGGCGGCGAACAGTGCGGACGGGACGCAGGTCCAGCTGTACGACTGCAACGGGTCCGGTGCGCAGCAGTGGTCGCGGCAGAGTGACGGGACGCTGCGTTCACTGGGCAAGTGCTTGGACGTGTCGGGCGGCTCTGTGGCCAACGGTGCACGGGTGCAGCTGTGGACGTGTAACGGCAGTGCGGCGCAGCAGTGGACCTACACGGCCGGGCGCGACCTGGTGAACCCGCAGGCGAACAAGTGCCTCGATGTCACCGGCAACAACTCGGCCAACAGCACTCCGCTGCAGCTGTGGAGCTGCACCGGTGCGGCGAACCAGAAGTGGAACGCCCCGGCCGGGGACGACGGACCACCGCCGACCGGCAGCGGTCCGATGGCGGCCGCGCCGTACCTGTATGAAGGCTGGGGTGACCCGCCGAACCCGGCGACCGTGATGAACGCGTCCGGGGTGAAGTGGTTCACGATGGCGTTCATCCTGTCCAACGGCTACTGCAACCCGCAGTGGGACGGCGGGCGGCCGCTGACCGGTGGTGCGGATCAGCAGGCGATCAACACGATCCGGTCCAACGGCGGCGACGTCGTGGTGTCCTTCGGCGGCTGGTCCGGGAACAAGCTGGGTCAGAGTTGCGGGTCGGCGAGCGAGCTGGCGGCGGCGTACCAGAAGGTGATCAACGCGCTGTCGCTGAAGGCGATCGACATCGACATCGAGGACCAGGAGGTCGCCCAGCCGGCAGTCCGGCAGAAGGTGATCGACGCGCTGAAGATCGTCGAGCAGAACAACTCCGGCATCACGACGTACCTCACCTTCGGTACGACGACGTCCGGGCCGGACGGGAACGGTCAGGACCTGATCCAGCGCGGTGCGAACTCCGGGCTGAACCTGGACGGCTGGGTGATCATGCCGTTCGACTTCGGTGGCGGCTCGACCAACATGGGCACGCTGACCCGGCAGGCGGCTGACGGGCTGAAGAACCAGGTCAAGGCGGCATACGGGCTGAGCGACGACGCGGCGTACCGCAAGATCGGCATCTCCTCGATGAACGGCATCACCGACGTGGCCGGCGAGCGCGTCAACGTGTCGGACTTCGAGTCGATCCTGTCGTACGCGTCCCAGCACCACCTGGCCCGCTTCACGTTCTGGTCGGTCAACCGCGACCGTCCGTGCACCGGTGGCAGCGCCGACAGCTGCTCGGGGATCTCCCAGGGTGACTGGGACTTCTCCAAGGTGATCGGCCGGTACGCGGGGTAGCGGATCTGCAGGCCATCACAATCGGCCGGTGACGGAGCGCCTGAGCCTGCGCTCCGTCGCCGGCCGACGATTGTGATGGCCTGGACGTCCGGTTCGTTTGACCCTCCGGTTACCGGAGGGTGGAAGCTTGTCGCATGACGGCGACGGTGACGGTGGGGGAGTTCTCCCGCCTGACACATCTGAGTGTGAAGACGCTGCACCACTACCACGAGATCGGGCTGCTCGCGCCGGTCTCGGTCGACGCCTCGTCCGGCTATCGGCGCTACAGCACGGGGCAGGTCGAGACGGCGCAGCTGATCCGGCGGCTCCGCGAGCTGCGGATGCCGTTGACCGACGTCCAGGCGGTGGTCGACGCCGGTGATGGCGCGGCGCGGGAGGAGCGGTTGCGGGCGCACCTCGAGCGGATGGAGCAGGAGCTCGCGCATACCCGCGAAGTGGTTGTGTCCTTGCGTGAGCTGTTGACGCCGGGCCGGCCCGTGCTCGACGTCGAGTACCGGTTCATCCCGCCGTTCCGTGCGTACGGCGTCCGTGGGCAGGTACTGCGGGACGAGATCGGACCGTGGTGCGAATTCGCCTTCGGCCGGCTCGGTGAGGTGGCCGGTCACATCCCGGGGACCTCGGGAGCGACGTACAGCGACGAGTTCTTCGCCGACGACAAGGGTGAGGTCGTCGCCTTCCATCCGGTCGCGCCGGACCAGGCGCCGGCGGACGGGGTCGAGCTCGTCGACCTACCCGGCGGGTACTTCGCGATCGCCGTCCACGCCGGTCCGATGGCCGACTTCGACCGTACGTACGGCGCGTTGGGCAGCCACGTCGCGGAGTACTGCGAGGTCGCGCCCGGACCGATCCGTGAGCTCTACCCCATCAGTCCGGGTGATGTGTCCGACCCGGTCGACTACCGAACCGAAGTCTGCTGGCCGATCCAGCGGATCCCTGCACTGAAAGGCTGAAACACATGTCTGTATCCCTTGAGAACATCGCCTTCGACTGCGCCGACGCGGCGACCCTGGCCACCTTCTGGGCCGGTGTGCTGTCGACCGAGGTCGATGCTGATGGCAACGAATTCTTCGCCACCGTGAACCGGGCCGCGGCCGGGCCGACGCTGATGTTCCTGCAGGTCCCCGAACCGCGCAACGGCAAGAACCGCCTGCACGTCGACCTCGCTGCCAGCGACTGGGCCGCCGAGGTGGACCGCATCGTCGGCCTGGGCGCCAAGCGCCTCGACGAGCACACCGAGTACGGCGCCCACTGGATCACCCTCGCCGACCCCGAAGGCAACGTCTTCGACGTCGCCGAGCAGCACGCCTAATCCAGCTGGTCCAAGTGCGCCCCGAGGGCGTCGAGGCGGTTGTGCCAGAGATCGCGGTACGGCGCCAGCCAGGCGTCGATCTCCGCGAGCGGGCCTGGGCTGAGGCGGTACCAGCGGCGCTGTGCGTCGTGGCGAACCTCCACCAGGCCGGCGTCACGGAGGACCTTCAGATGTTTCGACACTGCGGGCTGGCTGAGCGACAGGGCGTCGACGAGTTCGCCGACGGGTCGCTCACCGGCCCGCAACAGGTCGAGAATGTCCCGGCGCCGCGGCTCCGCCAACACCTCGAACGTACTTGCCATACCAGGAATATAACCCCGCTCTAGGGGGTGTGGCCGAAGGTGGCGGTGAAGGCTTTGCGGAAGAGGGGCGGGAGTTCGGGTTTGCCGTCGTCGGCCGCCCAGCGGAGCAAGGCGATGTGAGTTACTCCGAGTACGGCGCTCGCGGCGGCGCTGGCGGCGTACTCGAGGGTTGGGTCGTCGGCGCAGATTGCGGTGACGAAGGCGTCTTGGAGCCGGAACTGACTGTCGAGGTGGCGGGCCTGGAGGGCTGGGGTCGTGATCATCAGTTGAAGACGGACGAGGAGTAGGTCCGTGTTCGCCTGTTCGAGGGTGGCCAGGACGGCGCGGCCGATCCGGTCGGCGAGTGAGCCGGTCGAGGGGAGTTCGGCGATCGAGGTCGCGGCCTGCTGGTTGAAGTCGTCGTACAGGACGAGGTCTTCCTTGGTGGGGAAGTTCCGGTAGACGGTCATCGCCGAGACGCCGGCCGCGTCGGCCACCTCGTTGACCGTGGTCGCGTCGTACCCCTGATCGGCGAACAAGCGGAGGGCCTGCCGCTGGATGCGTTGCCGGGTGTCGGCGCGCTGGCGGTCCCTCAGGTTCATGTGGTAGATACTAACATCATGATAGTTTCTAACATGAACGTCGCGTTGGTGACGGGTGCGTCCCGGGGGATCGGGCGGGCGATCGCGGAGCGGCTGGCCGCCGACGGGTTCGAGGTGGCGGTCCACTACAACCAGGACAAGGCCGGTGCCGAGGAGACGCTCGAGCGAATCGGTGGTCGCGGGTTCGTGATCGGCGCCGAGCTCGGCGTACCAGGGGATGTCGACGCGGTACTGGCGCAGTTGACGGCCGGACTGTCCGGTCAGCGGCTGGACGTGCTGGTGAACAACGCCGCGGCGCCGCCGGCCGGCCCGATCGGGACCGACTCCGAGGCGGCGTTCGACCGGTTGATGGCGGTGAATGTGCGCGCGCCGTACTTCCTGATCCAGCGGCTGCTGCCGATCCTGTCCGACGGCGGCCGGATCATCTCGCTGTCCTCGGTTGCGACCCGGATGGCGAACCCGGCGCAGACCTCGTTCGCGATGACCAAGGGTGCGGTCGAGACGATGACGCGCACGCTCGCGCAGGAGCTCGGCCGGCGGGGGATCACCGTGAATGCGGTGGCGCCCGGCGCGACCCGGACCGAGGCGAACGGTGCGATCTTCGAGACTCCTGGTCTGTCGGAGCTGATCGTTGCTCAGACCGCGCTCGGTCGGCTGGGCGGCGGTCATGATGTGGCTGAGGTGGTCGCGTTCCTCGCGTCACCTGCGGCGCGGTGGATCACCGGGCAGGTACTGGACGCGTCCGGTGGGCTACACCTCGGGGTCGGCTGACTCGGTGTCGAGGTAGAGCTTGACGTCTGGATGAGTGCGCAGCGCTGTGCCTGGGAAGTCGGGGCTGATGGGCTGTGTCAGGGTGTCGTGGACGGCCTGTCGTTTGACTGATCCAGGGACTGAGCCGATCAGCTCGTGCGCGTTGAGCAGGCGGGGGATCGTCACGGTGACGGCATGCGTTGGTACGTCGTCCATGGTGGCGAAGTTGCCCTCGTCGACCTGTTGGCGGCGACTGGTCTCGTCGAGTGCGACGACCTTCACTGCCTGGGGGGCGTCGAAGTCGGCCGGCGGGTCGTTGAAGGCGAGGTGGCCGTTCACGCCTAGCCCGAACAGGACGAGGTCGAACGGCTCGTCGCCCATCAGTTCTGCATAGGCGTCCGGGCCTTCGTCCGGGTCGAGCGGGTGGAAGGTTGCCTGCGGCACCTTGTCGAGGAAGTGCCGGTGCAGCCAGTTGCGGAAGGACTGCGGGGCGTCCGGTGACAGGCCGACGTACTCGTCCATATGGAAGCACTCGACCCGGCTCCAGTCGATGTCCGGCTCCTCGGCGAGCGCCGCCAGGGTCGCGGTCTGGCTCGGCGCGGCGGCGAGCATGATCCGGGTCCGGCCGGTCGCCTTCCGGAGGTGATCGGCAGCCGCGGCTGCCGCGGCGCGGCCGAGGTCCTCGCGGGTCGGGTGCGTGCTGATCCGTGGAGCGTGCGTCATGAAGACCCTTCCGTGTGTCCTGGGGAAAGGCTCGCACAACCGGGGGTTTTCCCCCGGTCGGTACGGTGGCTGACCAGACCCGAAGACGGCGGTTGGCTCCAGTGTGTGGGTGGTGTGTGCGGGCCTAGCGTCGTGGCCATGCTGACGACGACGAATCAGGTGCTGATGACCACGCTGCAGGAGCCGACTAGTGGGGTCGCTGGATGGGCGATCGATCTCATGGAGCGATTAGGCCCACCAGGGGCTGGGCTCGCGGTGGCGCTGGAGAATCTCTTTCCACCGTTGCCGAGTGAGGTGATCCTGCCGCTGGCCGGGTTCGCGGCGGCGCGAGGCGACCTGGGGTTGGTCAGCGCGATCGTGTTCACCACGCTCGGGTCGGTCGTCGGTGCGCTCGCGTTGTACGGCGTGGGTGCGGTGCTCGGCCGGGATCGGACCAGGGCGATCGCCGGGAAGCTGCCGCTGGTGAAGGTGCGGGACGTCGACAAGGCCGAGGAATGGTTCGCGCGGCACGGTCCCAAGGCGGTGTTGATCGGCCGGCTGGTTCCGGTCGTGCGGAGCCTGATCTCGGTGCCGGCCGGGGTGGAGCGGATGCGGGTCGCGCTGTTCCTGCCGCTGACCGCGATCGGCAGTCTGGTGTGGAACTCGTTGCTGATCCTGGCCGGTTACCAGCTCGGCGAGCGGTGGCATCTGGTCGAGTCGTCGGTCGGGGTTTTCCAGAAGCTGGTGATCGCCGGCGCGGCGGCGGCCGTGGTGTGGTTCGTGGTGGTGAAGCTCCGCGGGCGTTCAGATCCTGAGAAAGTCCAGTAGCGTGCTCGACTTTGACTACGCTCGAGGTATCACTGCCGATGCCACAGGAGTTGGGTCAGATGCCCTCAGTCGCGTTCGAGTCGCAGGTCGTGCCACAAGAACCGCCGGTCTGGCCGCAGTCCGTCGTCACGGTGGTCGGCAATCCACGGGCAGGTTCGCGGACGGCGGCCGCGGCAGCGTCCGTGGCGGAGTTGCTGGCCTCCGAGCTCGGTACGCCGTACCGGATCGACGAGCTGGTCGACCTGGTGACGTTCGCACCCGCGATCTTCCAGGGCGATCGGGCCGACGACGAGGATCGGGCGGCGCTGGAGAGTGCGATCGACCTGGTGTCGTCGGCATCGGTGATCGTGGTCGCGACCCCGGTCTACAAGGGCAGCTACACCGGCCTGCTGAAGAGCTTCTTCGACGTACTGCGCCCTGCCGCGTTGGCCGGGTCGGTCGTGATCCCGGTGACGGTCTCCGCCGCCCCGAGCCACAAGCTGCTCGCCGACCAGCACCTCCGCCCGGTCCTGGCCGAGCTGGGCGCGAGCGTCCCGGTCCCCGGCGTGATCCTGGAGGAACGCGACCTCGAGGATCTCCAGGTGGTCCTCTCAGGCTGGATCCGCAACAACGCCGGCATCGTCCAGGCCACCACCATCGCCCTCCAACCAGTCGCAGCACCGACCCCGGCCCGGTAGCACCGCCGCTTTGCGGAAACTAGTTTGCGTATGGCGACCAAGAGTTTCCGCAAAGCGAGGGTCAGTCGGCGTAGGTGGGTTGGGTGGGGGCGTGGCGGAGGGCTGTGGTTGCGGGGAGGAGGGTTGAGCCGAAGGTGAGGACGGCGGCGGCGCCGACGACGATCAGGTAGATCCAGATCGGGCCGGTGGGCAGGGAGTTGGTGGAGACCTTTGCGGAGAAGGGGAGCAGGCAGGCCAGGGCTATTGCGGTGCCCAGAGTGACGCCGGCCAGGGTGATCAGGGTGCTTTCGGTCCACAGCATCCGGAGTACCTGGAAGCGGGTGGAGCCAGTCAGTCGTTGCAGGGCGAACTCGCGCCGGCGGCGGAGGGTCGACGATACGAGCGTGTTGACGACCGAGACCGCGGTGTAGGCGATCAGCATCCCGACGAGCATGTAGTTGACCCACGCCTGCGTCTGCAGATCTTCCGCGTTCGAGGCGACCAACGTACTGCGGTCGGCCACCTGGACACCCGGATGAGCGGACGCGAGCTTGGTCAGTCCCGGTCGTACGTCGGCACCCGGTGCGGCCCGGACCAGGATCTGCTTGGTCAGACCGTCCGTCGTGTGAGCGGCCACCAACGACGCGGGCATGATGATCGACTCGTAACCGCGTTCGGCCGCGAACGTCGCGACCACCCGCAGCTTCACCGGGGTTCCGTCGCCCAACGTCATCGTGATCTCCGACCCGACGCCACGACCGGTCTTGGTAACCATGTAGTCCGGCAGCGCGACGGTCGAGCCGGTCAGTCCGACGAGCGACCCGCCCGTCAACCGGACCGGCGCCGTACCGTTCGCGCCTTGGGCGTCCACGCCGATCACCGGCGCGCCGTCCTCGTCGAAGGGTGCGTTGCGCGGGTCGTCGACCGCGCCGATGCTCCGGACGAACGCCGACGCACTCGCAACACCTGGTACGGCGCGGGTTTGCTGGAGCAACGCCATCGACAGGCCGGCGTCCGACACCAGTACGGCGTCCGCGCGCAGGTCGCGGGTGAATGCCTCGGAGGATGCGTGGACCTGCGTCGTCTGCATGTAGAGGTTGGCGGTCGAGATGCCGACGGCAAGCATCACCGGCATCACCGCGGCCGACATCGCCACCGACCGCGCCGTCATGTTGCGGATCGCGAGGCGACCGTTGACCCGGGTCAGTGCCTGCACCGGCCACCGCCAGATCGCCAGCACGGCCTTGGTCCAGAAGGGACCGAGGAGGGCGACGCCGATCGCCCAGCAGAGGATCGACGGACCCGCAGTCGCACCGGCGAGCGGTCCGGTCATCACCGTCGCGGTGACGATCAGCAGCGCGAGTCCACCACCGAGGAAGGCCAGGCCGAAGAACAGCCGGATCCAGCCGAACCACTTCCGCTGCAGCGAGGCCTCCATCAGCGCCTCGACCGGCCGGATCTTCGCCGACTTCCGGGCCGCGATCAGAGCAGCACCGACGGCCGCGAGGATTGCTGCACCAGCGCCGGCCGCGAACGGGATCAGGCCCTGCGAGAACTGCACCACCGGCGATGCGACACCGTGCGTGCTGAGCTGGTCGAACAGGAAGCGGCCGAGGAAGAGCCCAGGTATCGCTCCGACAGCGACCGCCGGCAGCGATACGAGCATCGCCTCGCCGAGGATCATCCGCCGTACCTGACCGGGCGTCGTACCGATGCCGCGGAGCAGGGCGAACTCGCGCTCGCGGTGCTGTGCGGACAAGGCCAGAGTGGACGCGACCACGAACATCATCGTCATCGCCGCGATCCCGCCGAACGAGCCGGCCACCGAGATCAGCGCCGTCTTGTGGGACTCTGCGTCCGGGTGCTCGGCCAGGCCGCGATCGATGCCGGAGCGGACGGTGATGCCGCCGTCGAGCGCCTGGATCCGGTCCTTGACGTCATCGAGATTGGTGCCCGGAGCAACCTGTACGCCGACATCGGCGAACCGGGCCGGGTTGCGGACCAGCCGAGCAGCATCGTGGTCCGAGAAGAACGCATGTCCGCCAGGGCCCGCGACCAATCCACTGACTGTAAAGGTCCGGGGCTCACCGCCGATCAGCAAGGTGACGCGACCACCGACTTTCCCGGTCGGCATCGCGACCTGACCGGTCCGCGGTGCATGACCCGCGGTCAGCCGGTACGGCGCCATCGCAGCTGACGACCAGTTGTGGCCTTCAGCAACCGATGGTCCGACGGCGGTGAAGGTCAAGTCGCCGACTGCCGACGAAACCCCTTGCACAGAACGGATCTTGGCGAGCATGTCGACCGGTACGCCCACTCGCTCCGGCAGGGGAGTGGCGTCCTCGGCTCCGGGCCGGAGGTGGGACTGCTTGCCGGTCACAACGAGCGAGGTCGCGGCCAGGCGTTGCGGTTCGACGTTGGACCGGATGCCGGTCTCCATCAGACCACCGCACGCCATCACGATCGCCGTACCGAAGACGACCGCGACGAACGTCGCGATGAAGCCGCCCTTGCGGAAGCGCAGGGTGCGGAATGCCAGGCGCATCATCCCGCTACCGCCTTTAGCTTCGAACGTGCACCGAGGTGGGTCATCCGGTCCGCGACCTCTTCGGCCGTCGGAGCGGTCAGGCTGCCGGCCAGCACGCCGTCGGCGAGGAAGACGACCTGGTCGGCGTACGACGCGGCGACCGGGTCATGGGTGACCATCACGACTGTCTGGCCCTGGGTGCGGACTGGCTCGCGGAGTAGCTCGAGGACGTCGGCGGCGGTCTGGGTGTCGAGAGCCCCGGTGGGCTCGTCGGCGAAGATGACGGCCGGCCGGGCGACGAGGGCGCGGGCGATGGCGACGCGCTGTTGCTGGCCGCCGGACAGTTCGCCGGGGCGGTTCTTGCGCTTGTCGGTCAGCCCGACCCGGTCGAGGACCGCGCGGACGGCAGCGCGGTTGACCCGGCGGCCGTCGAGCTCCTGCGGGAGGGTGACGTTCTGCCAGACGGTCAGCGCGGGCAGCAGGTTGAAGGACTGGAACACGAACCCGATCCGCTCGCGGCGGAGCTCGGTGAGCCTGCGCTCGCTCAGGCCGGCCAGCGCCTGGCCGTCGATGAACACGCTGCCCGATGTGGGCCGGTCGAGACCGGCCGCGCAGTGCAGGAACGTGCTCTTACCCGAGCCGGACGGGCCCATCACCGCGGTGAACGTGCCCGGAGCGAAGTTGATGGAGATGCCGTTGAGGGCGGTGACGGTGTTGGAGCCACGACCGTAAACCCGACGTACGTCCTGAAGGACCACCGAGTACTCGGTCCCCACCACTGTTTCCCGCGTCCGTTTCTTCATGCGACCGACGCTACGGATCCGGCACCGTCGTACCCATGGTGCTGGCCCACCGTACGAGGTGGGTAAAACCCCACCCCCTACGGGCGGAGGAGGGCGCGGAGGCCGGCCGTGTAGGTGGTGGGGCTGATGTCGCCGATCAGGAGGCGTTGGAGGACGAAGCCGGGGACCATGCCGAACATGACCTGGGCGACGTGCTCTGGGTTGACGTCCGGATCGAGCGTTCCGTCGGCTTGCGCGCGGCGGGCGATCACCACGAAATGGTCGCGGAGCTGGCAGTACTTGCCCTTCGCGACGTCCTTGATCGCCTCGTTGCGCAGCGACTCCGCCCAGGCCTGGACGGCGACCCGGGTGACGTCTCCACCGGGTGCCTCGGCGACCTTGGCCACGTGCTCGATGGTCGCCTCGAGCGCGGCCAGCGGAGTCAGCGGATGCTCGGAGGCGAGGATGCTGTCGAAGAGGTCGTCGATGGTGCTGAGCGCGTCCTCGGCGATCGCCCCGACGATCTCCTCCTTGCTCTTGAAGTAGCCGTACACGGCCCCGGCGGACAGACCGGACTCGCGGATCACGTCGGCCATCGTCGTCTTGTGGAAGCCGTCCTCGATCACGCAGGTGCGGGCCGCCGCGACGATCTGGGCGCGGCGAGCCAGGCGGTGTTCCTCGGTGACCTTCGGCACGCTCGCAACATAAAACGAATGTCCGTTCTTGACAAGTCGCCGGGCCATCGACCAGGCTCGGACTAATAAAGAACGGTCATTCGGTTTAAGGAGTTTGCCATGACCACTGAGGCGCACGCGGCCGAACGTCGCCGGCCGCCCTTGATCGCCGTCGTCGTGCTGCTGACCGGGGTCCTCACGGTGTTCCTGATCGCCTTCGCCTGGCCGTCCGCGCGCTCCGAACCGCGGGACGTCCCGATCGCGGTCTCCGGCCCGACGCCAGCGGTCGAGCAGGTCAAGGCGCAGCTCGGGCAGGCGATGCCCGGTGGCTTCGACCTCACCGCCGTACCGGATCGGGCTGCTGCGGTGCAGCGGATCGAGGATCGGGACGCGTACGGCGCGATTGTGCTGGACTCGGCGCAGCCCGAGGTGCTCACGGCGTCTGCTGGTGGCCCGGTGGTGGCGCAACTCCTGACGCAACTGGCCGGGAAGATGGACAGCCAGGCGAAGGTCACCGACGTCGTACCGCTGCCCAAGGACGACCCGCGCGGCGCCGGCCTGGCTGCGGGTGCGCTGCCGCTGGTGCTCGGCGGAATCATCGCGGCCGGCGCGCTGACCCAGTTGGTGCGGTCCGGGTCGAAGCGGGTGATCGGCGCGATCACGTTCGCCGTCACCGGCGGGCTCGCGCTGGCCGCCGTACTGCAGTACTGGCTCGGCTCGTTCGAGGGCAGTTATCTCGGCAACGCGGGCGTGATCGCGATGTCGATCGGGGCGATCAGCCTCACCTTGCTCGGACTCGAGTGGCTACTCGGTACGGCGGGACTCGCGCTCGGCAGCGCGGTGATGATGCTGCTCGGCAACCCGTTGTCCGGGATGACGAGCGCACCCGAGATGCTGCCGAACGGGTGGAGCACCCTTGGCCAGTTGCTGCCGCCGGGAGCCGCGGGTACGGCGTTACGTTCGGTGAGCTTCTTCGACGGCGCCGGCGCTGCCCGGCCACTCGTCGTACTGACCTGCTGGTTGCTGCTCGGACTGGCGTTGTGTGGACTCGGAGCGCTCCGCGCCCGGGGACGCGCCGTACACCCTCGACATGAGGCATCTGCCGTCGCAGCCTGACAAAGTGGACGTATGACAGCGCGGTGACCGGATCGTTACGTCCCGGTCACCGCGTTCCTGCGTGACTGCGGCGACAACGTTGTCTGTCAAGCATTGACTTCGGTTGATGCAGGCTCCTACGGTCGCGAGAAAGCCCGCAGGGTTTGGGCCGTGGTACCGGCATGACAACGATTGCCCCGAAGGTGGACCTGATGGTGACAAGGAAACGTTTCATGGCAGCGGCCGCCGCGGGCGCGCTGCTGCTGGGAGTCTCAGCCTGTAGCCAAGGCTCGACGACCAAGCAGCCGGACGCCGGCGGCGCTCAGAGCTCCGGACCCGCGCACATCAAGATCGCGTACCAGCAGTGGGGCCCGGGCGTGGTGATGAAGAACTTCCTCACCGGCGTGAAGTCCGAGTACGAGTCGGCCCATCCGGGATCCCAGGTCGAGATCGTTCCGGTCGTGGCCAGCGAGAACGACTACTACACCAAGATCCAGTTGATGATGCGGTCGCCGAACACCGCGCCGGACATCGTCTACGAGGACACCTTCCTGATCAACTCCGACATCACCGCGGGGTACCTGAAGCCGCTGGACGACTACATCGGCAAGTGGGACCAGTGGAACCAGTTCGAGGACACCGCCAAGGGCGCCGCGAAGGGCCAGGACGGCAAGACGTACGGCGTTCCGGACGGCACTGACACCCGCGCGCTTTGGTACAACAAGCAGATCTTCGCGAAGGCCGGCCTGCCCGCCGACTGGCAGCCGAAGACCTGGGACGACGTGCTCAGCGCCGCGCGCACCATCAAGCAGAAGGTGCCGGGCGTGATCCCGTTCAACATGTACTCCGGCAAGCCGATGGGTGAAGCCTCCGCCATGCAGGGCTTCGAGATGCTGCTCTACGGCACCAAGGACACCCTGTACAACTACGACCAGAAGAAGTGGGTCGTCGGCAGCCAGGGCTTCAAGGACTCGCTGAACTTCGTCAAGACCGTCTTCAACGAAGGCCTCGCGCCGTCGCCGAAGGACGCGCTCAGCCCGAACATGGGCAGCAAGGTCGGCACCGAACTCCTGCCGCAGGGCAAGCTCGCGATCGACCTCGACGGCTCCTGGATCTACGGCAACTGGCTGAAGTCCGGCGCCAAGCCGTGGCCGCAGTGGAGCACCGTACTCGGCCAGACCGCGATGCCGACGCAGGACGGCAGCGGCAAGGGCAAGGTCAGCCTCTCCGGTGGCTGGACCTGGGCGATCCCGGCGAAGTCGAAGAACCCCGACGCGGCCTGGGACTTCATCAAGACCCTGCAGACGCAGAAGAACGCCGCCAAGTACGCCACCGACGGCGCGCAGATCGCCGTACGGAAGGACGTTGCGTCCGACGCGACGTACAAGTCCTCCTCGGCGAGCACGCAGTTCTTCACCGACCTCGTTTCCGTGACCGTGTACCGGCCGGCGCTGCCGGAGTACCCGAAGGTCTCGAACGAGATCATCACCGCGATGGAGGCGGTGATGACCGGTCAGTCCCAGCCCGACGCGGCCGCGAAGAACTACGACCAGGCGGTCGAAGGGATAGTCGGCGGCAAGGACAGTACGACGACGAAGAGCACCGGTCAGTAGTCCCCGGCTCGAAGGGATATCTCCCCTGTGACGACGACCGTCGCCCCCACCTCGGCGACCGCTCCCTCCGGTAAGTCCCCCGGAGGGAGCGGGAAGCCGAAGGCCGCCAAGCTGGTCCGGATGCTGCCGCTGTCGCCGGCCCTCGGACTGATGCTGGTCTTCCTGGCCGGCCCGATCATCTACTGCGTGTACGCCGCGTTCACGAACATGGCGCTGACCGGGACCGGCGCGGCGAACGTCAAGTTCGTCGGCCTCGACAACTTCCGGAAGGCCTTCAGCAGCGGCGCGTTCACCAACTCGATCTGGCTGACGCTGGTGTTCACGCTGATCTCCGCGATCATCGGTCAGAACACGTTGGGTCTCGGCCTGTCGCTGTTGATGCGCAGGTCGACCAAGGTCGTCCGCAACTTCGTCGGTACGGCGGTGATCGGCGCCTGGGTGCTGCCTGAGGTCGTCGCGGCGTACCTGCTGAGCGCGTTCTTCAACGACGACGGCACGCTGAACGTGATGCTGCACTGGGTCGGCCTGCCCGGCCAGGACTGGTTGTACGGGGCACCGATCATCGCGGTGTCACTGGCCAACATCTGGCGCGGTACGGCGTTCTCGATGCTGGTGTACTCCGCGGCGCTGAGCGAGGTACCCAAGGAGATCGAGGAGTCCGCCGAGATGGACGGCGCCGGCGGCTGGCGGCGACTGCTGTACGTCACGATCCCGATGATCAGCCGGGCCGTGATGACCAACCTGATGCTGATCACGCTGCAGACGCTGAGCGTGTTCGGCCTGATCTACGCGATGACCCGGGGCGGCCCGGGGACCAAGAGTCAGACGTTGCCGCTGTACATGTACGAGCAGGCGTTCAGCTTCTCCCAGATCGGCTACGGTACGGCGATCGCCCTGGTGATGCTGGCGATCGGCGCGGTCTTCTCGCTGATCTACCTGCGTGGACTGAACTCGGAGGCCGCATGATTGCCCGCGACCGGATCAGCAAGCTGACCGGCAACCTCGTACTGCTGGCGATCGGCGTGCTGTTCGTCCTGCCGTTGCTGTGGGTGCTGTTCGCGTCGATCAACCGGACTGCCGGCCTGCGGGTCGAGCTGCCGACGCATCCGACCCTTGGGAACTTCAAGGCGGTCCTGAACACCGACACGACGTACCGGCCGGTGCTGAACGGCATCATCCTGTGTGGCGGCGCGGCCTTGCTGACGATGGTCTGCGCGGTGCTGGCGGCGTACCCGCTGTCGCGCTTCAAGTCGCGGTTCAACCGGCCCTTCCTGCTGACCGTGCTGTTCTGCACCGGGCTGCCGATCACCGCGGTGATGGTGCCGGTGTACGGGCTGTTCGTGCAGCTGAACCTGATCGACACCCTCGGCGGCACGATCATGTTCATGGCGACAGCCTCGCTGCCGTTCGCGATCTGGCTGACCAAGACGTTCATGGACGGCGTGCCGCTGTCGCTGGAGGAAGCGGCGTGGGTCGACGGTGCGACCAGCATGCGAGCCTTGTGGGCGATCGTGCTGCCGTTGATGTGGCCGGGGATCGCGGTGGTGCTGATCTTCACCTTCATCGGCATGTGGGGCAACTTCTTCGTGCCGTTCATGCTGCTGCTGTCACCCGAGCGGTTGCCGGCGTCGGTGAGCATCTTCACCTTCTTCGGCCAGTACGGCGAGCCGAACTACGGACAGCTGGCGGCGTACTCGCTGATCTACACGATGCCCGTCCTGCTGCTGTACCTGTTGCTGAGCCGCAAGCTCGGCGGCGCGTTCGCCCTCGGCGGCGCGATCAAGGGCTGAGTCAGCGGGCGGCGAGGGTACGGCGGGTTTCCCGCCAGGACTCGAGTTTCTCCTCGAACGTCGAGTCCCACTGGAAGTCGGGCACGGCCTTGGCGAACCGGTCGAGAGCGATCGGCGCCAAGGCCGACGCCGTTTCCGGCGCTCCGTCGATGACCAGGGCCAGCCGGACGACGAAGGTCACGACTCGAGTCAGGCGAGAGTGGTTGTGTGAGGTCTCCAGCTCCTTGAGCTGAGCCCGGAGCTGCTTGATCGTGCGCAGCGCCGTACGCAGTTCGCCGCGGCCCGCGGCCGGGACCACCTCGTCGGACGGGATGCCGAGCAGCTCGGCGACATCGTCCAGCTCATCGGCCGGGGTCGCCTTCGACTTGCGGAGTAGACCTGGCTTGTCGGCCTGAAGGCGCTCGGCGATCAGGTCGAGCAGCTCGTCGACGCCGCGGACGAGCTCGGGGAGTGCGAGGTCGGCGGTCTTGCGCCGGTTGCTGGCGAGTGAGGTGACGCGCTCATGCTCGTCCTCGACCACGGATCGCACCGAGTCGGGCCAGTCGTCGAGGCCGGTGAGGTCCTCGACATGCGGCGCGGCCGCGTTGAGCTCGCCGGCGTTCAGCGGTTTGGCGCCGGCGCGGGCCGCGTCGATTTCGTGTTCGTGCTTCTTCTGCGGTCCTGGAACGATTGAGCTCACACGCCCACCCTACGCAGGTTCCACACGGACGGGACCACGAGCGTGATGACGGTGATGAGGACGAACAGGGCGGCGCCGTACAGTTCGACGGCTTTGACGCTGATGACGGCGGCGACGTACCCGACGGTGAGCTGGCCGGCTGGGCCGGCGATGAAGGAGCCGAGCATGTCGTACGACGACACTCTCGACAGCTTGTCGATCGGTACGTGTTGGCCGAGCGCGGTCTCCCAGCTGATGCCGAAGATGTCGAAGCCGATTCCGAGGACGAACGCGGCGGCGGCCATCGCGAGCGTGTTCGGCAGCAGGGCCAGGCAGAGCATGACCGGGACGGTAAGGAGCATGCCGAGCATCCCGGTGCGGAGTGGGTAGCGCGGTTTGAGCCGGAGCATGATGATGCCGCTGGCAACGAGTCCGGCGCCGAAGCAGGCGCTCACCAGACCCCACCCGGTCCGGCCGAAGGTGCGGTCCGCGATCACCGGGCCGAGAGTTTGATAACAGGCCGTGAAGATCAGGTTCAGCAGCCCGAACGCGAGCACGATCACCCAGATCCACTGCCGGGACACGAACTCGCTCCAGCCTTCGCGCAGATCGGTCAGTATGGAGCTGGCCTGACGTTCGATCCGCGGGATCGTCAGCCGGGACAGCAGGACGGCGCCAATCAAGAACGTCACGCCGTCGACCGCAAGACCGACGCCGGGACCGGTCAGACCGACGATCACGCCGGCCACCGCGCCGCCGCCGATCATCGCGGCGGACCGCGCGAAGCCCGCGATCGCGTTCGCCTGCGGGAGCTCGGTCCGGTCCACGATCGACGGCAGGATCCCGGTCATCGCGGGCATCACGAACGCGGACGCAACCCCGTTCACCGCCTCGATCGCAGCGAGTTGCCAGATGGTCGCGTGTCCGGAGAGTACGAGCGTCGCGGCGAGACCCTGGGTGAGTCCGCTGATCGTGTTGGCGACCACGAGGACCAGATGCCGGGGGAGCCGGTCGGCGATCACACCACCGATCAGCAGGAAGACGATGTTCGGGATACTCCGCGCCGCGAGCACCGTCCCGACCGCACTCGCCGAGTCGGACACATCCAGCACCGCGAACACCAACGCCACCGGCGCGATCGACGACCCAAGAATCGAAATGAACCGAGCCGAGATGAAAACCCGCACATCCCGATGCCGCAGTACCGCCAAGTCCTCCCGAAACCCCACTACGCCCCCTCGTCGCTCCGAACCCGCCGATCCTACGGTCTGCCGCTCCCGCCCGACGTCCTGTTTTCGGAGGGCAGACGATCACCGTGCCGTCACCCAGGGGCTGTTTACCTGGAGTGGCTGTCCTTCGTTGTCACTGGGTGTGATCAGGGGATTGCCGCTACCTTGGGGTATTGGTCCTTCGAACTGCAGGAGGCTCCGTGAAGATCAACGACGTACTGCGCGGCAAGGGCAACCAGGTCGTGACCATCTCCCCAGACGCCACTGTCACCGAGCTGCTCGCCCTGCTGGCCGAACACAACATCGGCGCGGTGGTGGTCAGCACGAACGGGTCGTCGGTGGACGGCATCGTGTCCGAGCGCGACATCGTCCGGCTGTGGAACGGGACTCCGGACGCCGGTGACGTCCGGGTCAGCGCGATCATGACCGCCGAGGTCCGTACGGCGACACCGGACGACCTGCTCGACAACCTGATGCTGCTGATGACCGAGCACCGGATCCGGCACGTCCCGGTCGTTGTCGACGGCAACCTGGCCGGCCTGGTCAGCATCGGCGACGTGGTCAAGTCCCGGATCGGCGAACTCGAGTTCGAGCGAGAACAACTCTCCAACTACATCAGCAGCTGAAGGACTCTGCCCCGGACGACCCGGGGCAGAGAACCCAGCTCAGCTCAGGTCGATCAGCTCGCCGAGGTCGAGGCCCTCGAGTTGCGGGCGGACGTCCTTGGCTTCCCCGACCACGACCACGAGCAGCCCGTCGGTGCCGACGTACCGGCGGTACGCGTCGGTGGCCTCGGCTGCGGTGGTGGCCGCGATCTGGGCGAGGTACGTGTCGGCGAAGTCGACCGGTACGCCGTTCGCGATGTTGGAGCCCACCTGCTGAGCGACCGAGTCGGCCTGCTCGTAGCGCAGGGGAGCGGTCCGGATCAGGCTGTCCTTGGCCTCCTGGACCTCCTGCTCGGTGAGGCCGTCGCGGGCCTCGCGCAGGATGCGCAGCGCGTCGCCGATCGCGGCCCCGGTCACTTCGGTACGCACGGCGCCGCCGAGGCTGAACGTCCCGCCCTTGCGGGGCGCGGCGAAGCTGGTCCGGGTGCCGTACGTGTACCCCTTCTCCTCGCGGAGCACGGTGTCCACGCGTGAGGTGATCGTCCCGCCGACGACGTGGTTAGCGACCGCGGCCGAGCCCCACGCCGGGTCCCGTCGGTCAGGGCCGGCGCACCCGATCAGCAGCTGGCTCTGCACCGAGCCCGGCCGGTCGACGAGCACGACCCGGTTACCCGGGATGTAGATCGGCTCCGGCGTCGCCAACGCCGTACCGGCAGTCGCGGTCCAGCCGCTGAACGCGTCGTCGATGATCCCGGCCACGTCCACACCGGTCGCATCGCCGGCGAACAGGATCTCCGCCCGCTCCGGGGAGATGTTGTTGCGGTAGAAGTCGGCCACCTCGACGTTCGTCAGCGGACGGATCGTGTCCGGCGATCCCGCGGTCGGGCGCGACCGCCGCGTCGACGAGTCGAAGAGATGCGCCGCGAACGCCTCGCGGGCCCGGTAGCCGGCATTGGCCCGCTCCTGGTTGATCTCACCGAGCCGGATCGTGACGTGCCGGCCGACATCGGCCTGGTTGAACGCGGGCCGCGTGATCGCCTCCGCGAGCAAGCGAACCGCCGGCTCGAGATGCGACACCGGCACCGAGATCTCCACGTGCAGTGCGTCCGAGCTGACATCGACGCCGTACGCCGCTCCGTGGCGCTCCAACGCGGCGGCGAACTCGTTGGCCGAGTGCAACTCGGTCCCCTCGTCGAGCGTCCGCGACATGATCGTCGCGACGCCCTCGAGCTCGCGCGGCTCCGCGATCAGCGGCATCGCGATCGTGACCCGGACGGTGGCGACGTACTGCCCCGGACGGTCGAAGACGTGCATCGGCGTACCGGTGCTGGACCGCGTGGTCACTGCCTCCGGGAACTTCCACGGGCGCGGCGCACCGACGGCCGGCGGGGTGGTCAGAACCTGGTTCATGCCTGCTCTCCTGCGGTCTCCGAAGCTTCGGCTTCCTTGCGGCGGTAGGTGACCTGGACCCGGCCGTTCGCCCGGATCCACTGCCGCGCGGCCGCCTGCACCTGCTCGACGGTCACAGCCTGCACCTGGTCGATCCGGGTGTTGATCCGGCCCGGATCGCCGAAGAGCAAGGCGTGGTGCGAGATCTCGTCGGCCCGGCCGGCGCACGACGCCAGCTGCTCGAGCCAGTCCCGCTCGGCCTGCGCCTGCACAGTGGCGAGCTCGTCCTCGGTAACGCCTTCCTCAGCGAGCTTCTCGATCTCCTCGAGCAGCGCGTCCTCGACCGTCTGCAGGTCGATGCCGTCCGACGCGATCCCGGTCAGCGTCCCGAACGAGACGCCGCCGATCAACGGCAGCGCACCGCCGGACACCGACTGCGCGATCTGCTCGTCGCGAACCAGCCGTCGATTCAAGCGACCGCTCTGACCGGCAGCGAGGATGTCGAGCGCGAGCCCGGCCGCGTCCAGCTCCGGCGTCCCGTCCACCGGCAGCCGGAACATCATCGTGACCAGATCGGACGGTACGTCGGACTCCACGTCGTCCCGCTGTACGTCGGTCATCGGCCCGATCGTCCCGTCCGGCGCGGGCGGCGGCTGCGGGATCGCCGGCAGATGTCCGAAGTACCGCTTGGCGGCGTCGAACGCATCCTCCTCGGAGACGTCACCGACGATCGTCAGGACCGCGTTGTTCGGCCCGTAGTACTTGCGGAAGAACGCGTGCACGTCCTCCACTGAGGCGGCGTCCAGGTCGGCCATCGAGCCGATCGTCATGTGCGCGTACGGGTGTCCTTCGGGGAAGGCGAGCTTGACGAGTCGCTCGTACGAGTCGCCGTACGGGCGGTTGTCGTAGGTCTGCCGCTTCTCCTCCTTGACCACGTCGCGCTGGTTGTCCAGATTCTCCTGGTTGACCGCGTCGAGCAGGTAGCCCATCCGGTCCGCCTCGAGCCAGAGCGCGAGGTCGAGACCGCCGCTGGGCAGCGACTCGAAGTAGTTCGTGCGGTCGAAGAAGGTGCTCGCGTTCAGACTGGCGCCGGCCGTCTCCAGCAGACTGAAGTGCTGACCGGAGGCGACGTTGCGCGACCCCTGGAACATCAGGTGCTCGAAGAGGTGCGCGAACCCGGTCAGCCCTGCCGGTTCGTGCCGCGATCCGACGTCGTACCAGAGGTTGACGGCGACGATGGGGACGGCACGGTCGGAGCTGACGACGACCCGCAGGCCGTTGTCGAGCGTCTGCTCCACGATGGGGTACGTCAAGGGCATACCGGCCACCATACGTGGTCGGGAAACTCCCCGGCCGAGATTGTCGATCCCGGCCCGGGTCGCGCATCGGAGTGGTAGATGCTGTAACAGACCAGGCAGCGGACATGGACGAGAGAGGTGACCCGCAAGTGGGCAAGTACCTGGTGATGATCTACGACGACGAGGCGAAGTGGGCCGCGGACGACGGATCGGTGATGGAGCAGAACCACAAGAACCATCAAGCCTTCGCCGAGACCAACGGGTCCGCGCTTCGCGGCGGCGGGCAGCTCGACGGGAGTGAGACCGCGACCTCGATCCGGTCCGACGGGAACGGCGGGTACGTCGTGACCGACGGGACGTTCGCGGAGACCAAAGAGGTGATGGGCGGCTACTACATCATCGAGGCGGCCGACCTGGACGAGGCGCTCGCGATCGCCAAGCAGGTGCCCTCCCCGATGGGTGGTGTCGAGGTCCGTCCCCTGGTCAACGGTGGCTGATCCGATCGCGCAGGCGGTTGCGGAGGCTCACTCGACCGAGTGGGCCTCCGTGCTCGCCGCAACGGCACGGGTCGCGGCCGATCTCGATCTGGCCGAGGACTGTGTGCAGGACGCGTACGCCAAGGCGCTGGTGCACTGGCGTGAACAGGGCGTGCCGAAGAAGCCGGGTGCTTGGCTGACGACGGTCGCGACTCGGCGGGCGCTGGAGCACCGGCGGCGGGACGACGTGGCTCGTCGAAAGCTGCCGTTGCTGATTCCGGATGAGCAGGCCTCTGATGGGGTCTTTCCGGACGACCGGCTGCGGTTGGTGTTCACCTGCTGCCACCCGGCGCTGGCGCAGGAGGCGCAGATCGCGCTGACGCTTCGGCTCGTCTGCGGGCTGTCGTCGGCGGAGATCGCGAAGGCGTTCCTGGTCAAGGAAGCCACGATGCAGGCCCGGATCACCCGCGCCAAGCACAAGATCTCCCGCTCGGGCATCGCCTACCGGATCCCGCTGCTGGCGGACTTGCCGGAGCGCATCGACGCTGTGCTGGACGTCGTACACCTCGTCTACACGGCTGGTCATACCGCGGCGGATGGCGACGAGCTGACGCGGCCCGATCTGGCCCGGCGAGGGCTCGATCTTGCCCGGATGATGCGGCTCCTGGTGCCCGAGAGTTCGGAGGCGGCGGGATTGCTCGCGTTGCTGGTACTGACGGACTCGCGGCAGGCGGCGCGCGTCGACGACGACGGGCGTCTGGTGCTCATGGAGGACCAGGACCGCTCGCGCTGGGACGAGGAGCTGATCACCGAAGGGCTGGAGCTGGTGCCTGAGGCGTTGGCGAACGCGGGCCGGTTCGGGGTGATGGCGGCGATCGCGGCAGTGCATGCGGAGACGAAGCGCTGGGAAGACACCGACTGGCAGGAGATCCTCGGGCTCTACGACCTGCTCCTGGCCCGCTGGCCTTCGCCTGTGGTCGCACTGAACCGGGTGGTGGCGCTCAGCTACGTCGACGGACCCGAAGCGGCGCTCCACCAGTTGCAGGACGACCCGGCGTTGGCGACGTACCCGTATCTCGCGTCCACGCGCGCGGAGCTGTTGCGTCGTACCGGGCGGGACGCCGAGGCGCAGGCGGCGTACGAAGAGGCCTTGGCCTTCACCAGCAACGCTGTCGAGGCGGAGTTCCTGCAGCGGCGGATTACTCGAGGCGGCTGAGTACTTCGTCGTGCAGGCGGCCGTTGGTGGCGACGGCGTTCGGGCCGCTCGGGCCCGGCTTGCCCTCGACCGAGGTGAACTTGCCGCCGGCCTCGTCGACGATGATCGCCAGCGCGGCCATGTCGTACAGGTTGAGCTCGGGCTCGGCTGCGATGTCGACCGCGCCTTCCGCGACCAGCATGTACGACCAGAAGTCGCCGTACGCACGGGTCCGCCAGACCGTGTCCATCAGGTCGGCCCACTGGTTCTTCTTGCCGATCTTCTCCCAGCCCTTGAGCGAGGCGTACGACAGCGAGGCGTCCTCGATCTTGCTCACGTCGCTGACCCGGCACGGCTGCGACGAGTGCAGCGCGCGGCCGGTCCAGGCGCCGTCGCCGTACGACGCCCACCAGCGCTTCCCGAGCGCCGGGGCGGAGACCACGCCGACGACGACCTGGTCCTCGATCATCAGGCTGATCAGCGTCGCCCAGACCGGGACGCCACGGATGTAGTTCTTGGTGCCGTCGATCGGGTCCACGACCCAGCGGCGTACGCCCCAGCCGGAGGTGCCGTCCTCCTCGCCCACGAACGCGTCCCGCGGGCGGGCCCGGGAGAGCGTCTTGCGCATCACGTCTTCGACCTTCTTGTCGGATTCGCTCACCGGGGTCAGGTCCGGCTTGGTGGCCACGTGCAGGTCGAGCGCCTTGTAGCGGTCCATCGTGGTCGAGTCCGCGTCGTCGGCCAGGATGTGGGCGAGCCGCAGGTCATCCGTGTGCGAAGGCATGCCGGAAGGCTAGCCTGACCTGCCGCTGAGCGGGGCAGGTGTCCGGCGAACGTTGCGGATCGGTTGCGGCGCGAATTGAACCTAAATGGGTCATTGAACGTGCAGTTAGTGTCTGACCACGATCTACGAACGCCAGGAGGCGTCAATGTTCGAGCGCTTCGGTGACCTGCCGCTGCATGTGCTGGTGGTCCATCTCACTGTGGTCGTGTTGCCGGTGGCGGCGCTGACCGGGCTGGTGTTCGCGTTGGTGCCGCGCTGGCGCTGGTTCCTGCGCTGGCCGGCCCTGGTGCTCGGGGTCGGGGCGCTGGTGTGCACGTTCGTTGCGAAGGAGAGTGGCCAGGCGTTCGTGGCCGCGGTCCCGACGCTGCAGAAGGCGGTTGAGCTGCACGAGAAGCGTGCCGACCTGCTGTTCTGGTACGTGCTGATCTTCGCGGTCGTTGCCGTCGCCGCCTTCTTGCTGCTGTCCGGACCGTCCGCGCTGGCGTCCGGAAAGGGTGCCAAGGCAACCAAGAGCCGTCCGCTCGAGATCGTCACCCAGGTCGCCGTCGTGGTGATCGCCGTTCTCGTTCTCTGGCAGACCATCCGCACCGGGGACGCCGGCGCCAAGGCTGTCTGGACCGGCCAGCTTCCGCCTAAGTAGTCTCTTCGGTTTCGCGCAGGTCCCGGCCTTCGCGGCTGGCCAGCAGACGGCGGAACGAGGCGACTCGGTCGGCGTCGGCTCGGCCCGCCGCGACGGCCTCGTCGAGCGCGCAGTCAGGGGCGTCGGCGGTGTGCGTGCAGCCACGCGGACAGGTCTCCGCGATGTCGGCCAGGTCGGGGAAGGCTTCGATCAGCTTGTCCGGATCGACGTGGGCCAGGCCGAACGAGCGGATGCCCGGGGTGTCGATGATCCAGCCGCCGTTGGGCAGACGCAGTACGAGCGTGTTGGTCGAGGTGTGCCGTCCGCGGCCGGTCACCGTGTTGACCACACCGATCGCTCGATCCGCGCCAGGGATCAGGCCGTTGACCAGCGTCGACTTGCCGACGCCGGAGTGGCCGACCAGGACGCTCGTACGGTCGTCGAGTTGTTCGCGGAGTTCGCTGAGATCGCCGCCCTGCTGGGTGGCCACGGACTCGACCCCGAGTGGGCGGTAGATCGCCAGCAGCGGGTCCGGGTCGGCGAGGTCGGTCTTCGTCAGGCAGAGCAGCGGCCGCATGCCGGCGTCGAACGCCGCGACCAGGAAGCGGTCGATCAGTCCTGTCCTCGGCTCCGGGTTCGCGACTGCAACGACGATGACGAGCTGGTCCGCGTTCGCGACCAGCGGTCGCTCGACCGGGTCCTCGTCATCGGCCGACCGGCGCAGCAGGGTTGTCCGCGGCAGGACCTCGACGATCCGCGCCAGGGTGCCCTCGTCGCCGGTGGAGTTGCCGTCGAGCTTGACTCGGTCACCGACGATCACGCCGGTGCGGCCGAGCTGGCGGGCCTTCATCGCGGTCACTTCGTAGCCGCCGTCGGCATCGTCGACCCAGCACGCGTAGCGCCCGCGGTCGCGGGTGAAGACGAATCCGATCACGGCGTCGTCGTACGAGGGGCGGTCCTTGGTCCGCGGCCGGGTCCGGCGCTTGGGCCGGTCGTACTTAGCCTCCTCGTCGTACCGCGACATCAGCCGGCCAAGCCCGACCAGAGCTCGGGGAACTCCGGCAGGGTTTTCGCCGTGGTCCCGATGTTCTCGATCTCGAGGCCGTCGACGAGCAGCCCGAGTACGGCGGCCGCATGGGCCATCCGGTGGTCGCGGTAGGTGCCGAAAAGCCCACCGTGCAAGGGCTTCGGGCGAATCTCCAGCCCGTCGGCCGTCTGCGTCACGTCTCCGCCGAGCGCGTTGAACTCGCGCTCGAGCGCTGCGAGCCGGTCGGTCTCGTGGTTGCGCAGGTGCGCGATCCCACGCAGGTACGACGGTCCGTCCGCAAAGGCAGCCACCGCCGCGATGACCGGCGACAACTCACCGACCTCGCTCAGGTCGAGGTCTACGCCCTGCACTCGGCCGGTACCGCGGACAGTGAGGCCATTGTCGGTGAGGGTGGCGGAAGCGCCGAAGCGGGTGAAGATCTCGGGCAGCTGGCCGCCCGGCTGAGTGGTCTGCGACGGCCACCCGGTGACGGTCACCGACCCGCCGGTGATCACGGCCGCGGCCAGGAACGGCGCCGCGTTCGACAGGTCCGGCTCGATCGCGGTGTCCATCGCCCGAATGGGGCCTGGGGCAACGACCCAGCGGTTCGGCTCGGCGTCGTCGACCTGGACGCCGCGCTCCCGCAGCATCGCCACCGACATGTCCAGGTGCGGCTGGGACGGCACCGGCTTCCCGTCGTGCCGGATGTCGACACCCTCGTCGTACCGCGCGCCGGCCAGCAGCAGCGCGGACACGAACTGGCTCGACCCGGATGCGTCCAGCGTCACCGTGCCGCCGCGGACCGAACCCGTGCCCGACACCGTGTACGGCATCCGCCCGGTGCCACCGTCCTCGATCTGTACGCCGAGGGTCCGCAGAGCGCCCAGGATCACGCCCATCGGCCGCTCCCGCGCGTACGGGTCGCCGTCGAAGGCGATCGTCCCGTCGGCCAGCGCGGCGACCGGTGGGACGAACCGCATCACGGTGCCGGCCAGGCCGCAGTCGACACTCGCCGGGCCTTTGAGCGAGCCCGGGGTGACCGTGACCGTCGTACCGCTGTCCGCAATGCCGACGCCGAGTGAGACCAGCGCCGACCGCATCAGCGAGGTGTCGCGGGCGGCGAGCAGGCCGGTCAGGTGCGACGGGCCGTCGGCGAGCGCGGCGAGGATGAGGGCACGGTTGCTGATCGACTTCGATCCGGGGACCGTGACCGTACCGGTCACAGCACCTTCGGCGCGCGGTGCCGGCCAACCCTGCTCGCTCATCCCACTCCCTCAGCTCAGGTGTTCTACAGCCCTGAGCCTAGGGCATTCAGCCGAACGGGAGCTCCGCCTTCGCCAGCTTCGCGGCCTGCTTGGCCTCGCGGGCCAACTGCTTGGCCTCGCGCTTGGCAGCCTTGGCACCGCGCTTGGTCTCGCGCTTCGCCGCCTTCGCACCGTGGGTGGCGCGCCAGGCGACGCCGGGCTTCCCCTCGGTGTCGACCGCGGCGAGCAGCAGACCGCCGAAGATCCCCACGTTCTTCATGAAGTTGATGCGCTGCTGGTTGCGGACGGCCTTGTCCTTCTCCAGCCAGAACGGGTGGCCTGCAATCGTCGTCGGCACCAGTGAGGCGGCCAGCAGGGTCGCGCCGAGGCGACGGCCCTTGCCGCTGGCGAGGGCGATACCACCGATCACCTGGGCCGCGCCGTTCAGCCGGACCAGGTTGGCCGTGGTGTCGGGGAGCCGGTCGCTGACCTGCGGCGGCGCGACCCGCTTCACCATCGGCACCAGCCGGTCGGTCACCGGCTGCGCCTTGGGCACCAGCGGCTCGGGATTGCGGATCGCGTTCGCGCCTTGCACGACGAAAATGACGGACAGCAACGGCCTGGCCAATGCGCGCACGACAGTCATACCTCCTTCATACACCACGTTCTGTGGTACTCCCTGTACCCACGACTCAGATGGCGCAGCCGTCCGGTCCACAAGTCGGGTCGTCCTGGGCTGCGGTGCTCGCTGAGGTGATCAGCGTCACCGGCTTCCGGTCCGCATTCGCCCGGCGCAGTGCCTCCTGGAAGACCTCGACCGGCTGTGCGCCGCTCACGCCGTACTTCTCGTCGATGACGAAGAACGGTACGCCGTTCGCGCCGTACGCCAGCGCCTGTTGCTGGTCAGCGGCGACGTCCTCGGTGTACGTCGTACCCGCCAGGACCTCACGCACTCGCTCGGCGGGCAGGCCGACCTCCGTGGCCAGCTCAGTCAAAGTGGCGTGGTCGCCGACCGGGAGGCCGTCGCTGAAGTAGGCCTTGAGCAAGCGCTCCTTGAGGCGGCCCTGCGTCTCGGCGGGCACCTCACCGGCCTCCGCGAGCTCGCGGGCCAGGTGGAGCAGCCGGTGCGCGTCGACGGTGTTCGCCGACTTCGCGTCCTCGAGGTGGTAGTCGAGGCCGAGCTCGGACGCGATCTCGGTGACGTGGGCGTTCGCCTGCAGGCCCCACTCACGGCCGCGGCCGTACTTCTCGCCCAGCCGGGTGGCCAGATCGCGTGCGTCGTCGTTCGTCGACGACGGGTCGAGCTGGAAGCTGTGCCAGACGACCTCGGCCTGGTCGCCGCTCTCGGTCAGAGCCTGTTCGAGCCGACGCTTGCCGATGTAGCACCACGGGCAGACGACGTCGGACCACACATCAATGCGCATACCTGTCCGCAGCTGGCTGCTACCGGCACCTATTCCCAACCAGAGCCGCCTGTGATGCGTCTGACGCTCCATGGACGAGGAACTCGTGCGGACCCTCCTGCAAGAGCAGCATCCCGACTTGGCGGACCTGGAGCTGAAGGAGGTCGTCGGCGGGTGGGGCAACCAGATGTGGCGGCTGGGCGAGGACCTGGCCGTCCGGATGCCGCGGACCGATCGGTTCCCGGAGCTCCTGCTCAACGAGCACCGCTGGGTTCCTGACATCGCCGCCCGGGTTCCGTTGCCCGTCCAGACACCTGTCCGCCTCGGCGCACCGTCGGACCGGTTCCCGCGGACCTGGCTGGTGAGTACGTGGGTCGCCGGCGAACCAGCGGACTACGCACCGATCACCGACCCCGAGGCCGCGGACGTGCTGGCCGACTTCCTGCGTGCCCTCCACACTGAGGCGCCTGCCGACGCGCCGGCGAGCAACCGGAGCGGTCTGCCGGAGAGCCTGGGGTTCAGCGACGTGCATGAGTACGTCGACTGTCTTGACGAGGTTCGCGCGGTCTGGGAGGACGCCGTCGCCGCACCGGCGTACGACGGTCCGCTGCTCTGGCTGCACGGCGACCTGCACCCGGCGAACGTGGTCGTTGCCGATGGCACCCTTGCCGGTGTGATCGACCTGGAAGAGGTCTGCGCCGGCGATCCGGCCACCGATCTCGCGGCCGCCTGGATCCTGCTGCCGGCCGGCGCCGCTGACCGGTTCTTCGAGCGCTACCAAGCGGATGAGGCAACGGTACGGCGAGCCCGCGCATGGGCCGTGCAACGGGCGCTGTTCCTGATCGCGATGGGGATCAACGGCGACAAAGGCGTGCCCGGAGGCAAGGCGCACTGGGGTCCGTTGGGGCGGGCGGCGCTCGACCGAATCCGGTAGATCCAGGGGATCTGGCTAGGTCCGGACCTCTAGAATCGGCGACTGACTCCGGAGAAAGGCTGAGGGTGGGCGACGAGCTGACAGAGCGTTTGCGGCAGTTGCGCGATGTGACCGGGCGGAGCCTGCGCGAGCTCGCCCGCGACACCGACACCAGCAGCTCCTCGCTCTCGCGGTACTTCGCCGGTCAGGCTGTCCCACCCTGGTCAACGGTCGTGACACTGTGTAAAACAGCCGGTCGCGATCCGCGACCCCTGCGGGAGATCTGGGAACGCGCCAAGGATGGGCCTCAGACCGGCGCTGCTGCGACGCCGGTACGCAACGACCTGCCGCACGACGTCACCGCCTTCACCGGCCGCACGGCCGAGCTGGACGCCCTGTGTGATGCCGCGCGGACCACGTCGGTCGTGGCGATCGACGGCATGGGCGGGGTGGGCAAGTCCGCACTGGCCGTCCACGCTGCACACCTGCTGACCGCAGACTTCCCGGACGGGCAGCTCTACCTGGACCTGCACGGGTTCACACCAGGCCGGGAGCGGGTCGAGCCTGTGGAGGCGCTACGCGTCCTGCTCGTCGCACTCGGGCTGCCACCCGGCCGGATTCCCGACGGGCTCGCCGAGCGGGCCGCGCTGTGGCGGTCCGAGCTGGCGACGCGACGACTGATCGTCCTGCTGGACAACGCCACCGACGCCGACCACGTACGCGATCTGCTGCCCGGAGCCGGCCAGACCTTCGCGGTGATCACCAGCCGCCGCCGGATGGTCGAGCTGGACGGCGCCCAGCCCGTCTCGCTCGACGTCCTGCCCAGCGAGGACGCGGCACAGCTGTTCGTCGACGCCGCGGGCGGTGCCCGGCCAGGCGACGTCGATGAGGTACTGCGCCGTTGCGGGAACCTGCCGCTGGCCATCCGGGTGGCCGCAGCCCGACTGCGGCACCGGCCCGCCTGGACGCTCGACACACTGGTCGAACGGTTGCGCGACGGCGAACTGGTGGCGCTGGACGTCTTCGAGATGTCGCTGCGGCAGCTCGACCCCGCTCAGCGCCGGATGTTCCGGCTGCTCGGACTGGTGCCGGGGGAGGACATCGACGCGTACGGCGCGGCCGCGCTGGCCGGGATCCCACTGCTCAACGCCCGCTCCCTGCTGGAAGACCTGGTGGACGTCCACCTGATCCAGGAGCCCGCAGCCGGCCGCTACCGGATGCACGACCTGCTACGACAGGCCGCCCGGGCCGACGATCCCGCAGCTGATCCGGCGCCGGCGATCGCCGGGCTCGCCGACTACTACCTGAGCGGCCTGCTGGCCGTGAAGAAGCTGATCGAGATCCTCATCCCGCTCCCGGTCACGGTGACGCAGCCGCCTCCTGCGCTGCCCGACCTGTCCGGCTTCGACGTCGCCGTCGACTGGATGGACACCGAGTGGGGCAACCTCGCCGCGGCGTTCTCGCTGGCCGTGCAGCTCCGCATCGACGCGCAGGCAGTCGGACTCGGACAGCTCGCCACGATCTCGGAGGCGCGCCGCGGTGGTACGACGCGGTTGCGCGAGGTGCTCGAGGTCAGCATGCCCGCCGCCGAGCGGCTCGGCGACCGCCGCGTGCTCGCCTCGCACCGGTACCTGCTGGGCGCTGTGCGGCTGCGCAACGGCCGGCTCGCGGAGGCAGCGCTGGAGCTGGAGGCGGCTCGCGTGCTGATGGCAGCAGAAGGCGACCTCGTCAGCGAAGCCATCACGCTCATGCAGCTGGCCCAGATCCGTGAGTACCTCGGCGACCCGGAGGGCGCAGTCGAGCTCCTGGACCGAGCGACCGCACTGGACGCACCGCATGAAGCCGTCCGGGCACGGGTTCGCGCCGCACTCGGCCTGGCTCTGGTCTGGCTGGGCAAGTACGCCGGGGCGCGCGAGGTCGTCGCGGAGGTGGTCGAGATCGTCGACAGGCTGGACCGGCAGACCGAGCGCATGTGCTGCGACGTACTCGGCCAGGCGGCACTGGGCCTGGGCGACTTCCAGGACGCGCTCAGCTTCGCCGAGCAGTCTGTAGCGCTCAATCGGGCCACGCGGAACTCGGTGTTCGAGGCCGCCAGCCTGACCGACGTCGCCGTCGTTCTGCGCCATCTCGGGCGTACCGAGGAGGCGGACGACAAACAGGCCGAGGCCGTCCGGATCCTCGAACGAGTCGGTGAGCCGCACCGGCTGGCACGCATCCAGCTCCCGTACGCCGAGGCGTGCCTGGCCACCGGTGATCGAGTCACAGCGGCATGTCACTTCCAGCTGGTGCTGGAGCTCGCCTCCGGTCACGGCCTCGACTACCTGGTGCCGGAGGCCCGCTCAGGCCTGGCCCGCGCGTCCTGAGTGTCCCGTCCCATCCTGGGACACCAGTCCGACTCGGGTGACTCCGCAGGTCAGCGCGGTGTCCCGTGTCCCAGCGGGCGCGGCGTGGATTGTGCCGGATGGGTCACCACACCGAGGCTTCGACCATGCACACCACCCGAACGCTGCTCGCCGAACTGGACGCGCAGCCCGCCCAGTGGGAGGTGGAAGGCACGCTCGACGCGCCAGTCACCGCAGTTGCCGCACTGCTGCTGGCGGTCACCGCGGGCCGGGTCGGCGACGACAACCTCCTGGTACTCGCTAGGGCGTCGACGGCCAGGCAAGGAGCCATGACCGTCGTGCCAGAGCCCGAAGCAGGCCTCTACCGCGCAGAGCTCGCCGGACCGCTCGAGCCGGTCGAGATCCAGGTCGACCGGACCCGGTGCAGGTTGGCGGTGCGGAGCTGGTACGCCGGAGTGCACGAAGCCGATCCCATTCCAGGGGGCACCCGGGTGACCCACCGGGTCCACCAGGTCCTTCCCGACCACCCGGGCTTCGCCGCCGGGATCGCCGAGCTCGGTCTGCAGACCCGGATGGCACGGGATCTGAGGCAGGTGCTGGGCGTGATCGCCGACCGACTCGGCTGCTGACACGGCACCTCCGTCATGTCAGCACGATGGCGGACCGGTGTCAGGGCGGTCTTAGAAGCTTGTCCCAGTCGAACAAGATCAACGAATCCGAAAGGTACGACAATGCCTACTTTCAACACCCCCGAGCCGATCTCCGCAGTACTGGACATCCCCGCCGGACGCATCCAGCTGATCGCCGCCGACCGGGCCGACACCGTCGTCGAGGTCGCACCCGCGGACCCCTCCAAGAGCCGTGACGTGAAGGCCGCCGAGGAGGCCCAGGTCGGGTACGCCGACGGCGTCCTGCAGGTCGAGATCGCCGCCAAGCGGCAGTACTTCGGCCCGTCCGGGTACGTCGCGCTGACCGTCCACCTGCCGGCCGGTTCCAAGGTCGACGTGAAGGTCGCCAGCTCCGAGCTCCAGGCCACCGGACGACTCGGTGACGTCGCGATCAACAGCGCGCACGGCTCGATCGACCTCGAGGACGTCGCGAGCGCCAAGCTCACCCTGACCGCCGGTGACGTCTCGGTCGGCCGCCTCAACGGCTCCGCGGAGGTTCGCACCAGCAAGGGCGACATCCGGATCGCCGAGGCCGCCGCCGGCGCGCTCGAACTGCGTACCGACGTCGGCGAGATCGAGGTCGGCGCCGCCACCGGAGTCTCGGCGTCGCTGAACGCCGGCACCACCACCGGCCGGATCGACAACGCGCTCAAGAACGCCGAAGGCGCCGGCGCCCAGCTCACCATCAAGGCCACCACCACCGTCGGCGACATCGTCGCCCGCAGCCTCTGATCGCTATCTCTCAACCGAAGGAGAACACCACGATGTCCACCTCCAGCGGCTTCACCGAAGCGGGCCTGGGCCGGATGCACGACGTACTCGCCCGGCATGTCGACTCCGGGAAGATCCCCGGTGTGGTCACCCTGGTCAGCCGGGGCGACGGGGAGCCGCACGTCGAGACGCTCGGGACCATGCGCCACGACGGTGACACCCCGATCCAGCGCGACACCATCTTCCGGATGGCGTCGACGTCCAAGCCGGTCTCGATCTCGGCCGCGATGGTGCTGCTCGACGAGTGCAGGCTGCGGCTGGACGACACCGTCGAGCAGTGGCTCCCCGAGCTCGCCGGCCGTCAGGTGCTCAAGCGGATCGACAGCCAGGTCGACGACACCGTGCCGGCCAAGCGGCCGATCACGGTCCGGGACGTGCTCACCTCGACGTTCGGGCTCGGCATGGACATGACGATGATCGGTACGCCGATCATGGGCGCGCTGTTCGAGCAGGGCATCACGCCGAACGGGCCGGTGCCGATGCCGGAGCCGGACGAGTGGATGCGCCGGCTCGGCACCCTCCCGCTGATGTACCAGCCGGGCGAGCGCTGGCAGTACCAGATCAGCAGCGACCTGGTCGGCGTCCTCGTCTCCCGGGTCACCGGGCAGTCGTACGACGCCTTCCTGCGCGAGCGGATCTTCGAGCCGCTGGGCATGAAGGACACCGGGTTCTGGGTGCCCGGCGACCAGATCGACCGACTGCCTCCGCTGTACGCACCGGACCCGGCGACCGGCGAGTTCCAGGTGTGGGACGAGGCCGAGGGCGGCCGTCACAGCAGCCCGCCGGCGTTCGCGGGTGGTGGCGGTGGACTGAACTCCACCGCTGACGACTACCACGCGTACTTCCGGATGCTGCTGAACCACGGCGTACACCAGGGCGAGCGGATCCTGTCCAAGCCGGCCGTCGAGCTGATGACCAGCAACAGCCTCACGCCGGAGGTGCTGGCGGCGCGCGAGACGCTGGCCCGGGACAACGTGCACATCTCGTTCGGCCAGGGTCAGCAGGGCGGCTGGGGCTTCGGGATGGCGGTCCGCACCTATCGGGGCGACTACGCGCCGATCGGCCAGTTCGGCTGGGACGGTGGCGCCGGTACGTCGACGTACGCCGACCCGGTCAACAGAGTCGTCGGAATCGTGCTCACCCAGGTCGGCACGACCGTGCCGTCCGCGATCCAGCTCGCGAACGACTTCTGGACCACCCTCTACCAGTCACTCGAGGACTGAAAGTTGCCGGCCGGGCTGCGTGATCGCAGCCCGGCCGGCGAATTTGCGTCGTGCGTCTATTCGAACATATGATCGAATGCATGAGTGAGTGTCCGATCGATCAGCCGGCCGCGCAGGCCCGGCTGTCTGTTGTCCCGAGAGCACGGGATGACGACGGTCGCTGGGATGCCGCTTTCTTGGCGCTGGTCGACCGGACGCGCGCTGATGAGCGGCTCGCGGATCGGCATGGGTTGCTCGGCAGGTATGTCGAAGCGGACGACCCGGACCGTGGTGCGGGATTGTTCGAGGCGGTCGCGTTTCAGGACACCGCGGAGCTGAACGATTCGGGCTGGCTGGACCGGCAGGAGTCGATCGGCCGATTGAAGTCCCGGCTGGCGGCGTGGGAGGCCGAGGCAACCGCCGAATACGAGGCTTCGTTGCGCGGTGCGTCCGCCGACCTTGGTCACCGCTACCCCGAGCCCGGAGACAGGGCGGCGGCGCCGGGGGAGCGTCGCTGGGTGGCAGGGGATCTACGCTCGCCGGCCGACGAACTCGCATTGGTGTGGCAAATGAACAAGGGTGCTGCAACAGCCCGCATCCACACCTTCTGCGAACTGGTGCACAACTTTCCGGCGACGCTGGCCGCGCTGGAAGAGGGCGACCTGACAGAGCGGGCCGCGGTCACGATTGTGCGGGAGTTGTCGGTCCTGGACGATCCGGAGGCGCTGCGTTCGGCCGAGACCGCGGTGCTCGAGTGGGCCAGGAAACATCCCTTGCAGAAGCTCAAGCGGGAAGCGCAACGGGAGGCGGCGCGGCGTTCACCAGAGGCACGCAGTAAGTCACACGCGCGGGCGATGGACGAGCGGTCGGTGCGGATTTTCACCACCAGCGACGGCACGGCTGAACTGATCCACACCCAGGATGCACTGGATGCGAGCGCGGTGATGACCAGCCTCACCCGCGCCGCGACCTACCGTCGCCGCCACGGTGACTCGCGCACCATGGATCAGTTGCGCGCCGACATCGCTCTGGCCCGCCTCCTGCCCCGCAGCAAGACTGGTAACCAGGCCGCTGACAAGCCAGCACAGACGCAGCCGACCGACTTGGTCGGTGAGAGCAAGGTTGGCGACGACGCTGCAGACACCGTCCAAGAGGGGGTCTGGGATCTGCCTGATGAATCTGTCATCGGCGCGGAGGCGAGTGTCGTCATCCATGCGACTGGCGCCGAGATCCGGGCCCTCCTCAACGGCGAGAACTGCACCGGCGGAGAGGCCGACCACCACGGCCCGATCCCTCAAGAGTCTCTGCGCAAGCACCTCACCCGGGTCCTGGCGCGCAATCTCCTCGGAGACCTCGGGCGCCCCACTCGGTCCCGCCTCGATATCCGCATCGCCGACGAACCACCGGTCGGCAACTCAGACACCTACACACCCGCTGCGGCCGTCGATCGCTTCGTCCGCGTGCGCGATCGCACCTGCCAGTTCCCCGGCTGCAACCGTCCGGCCGAGTTCGCGGATCTCGACCATCGCGTCGCCTTCGGGGACGGCGGCCGCACCACCACCGAGAATCTCCACTGCCTCTGCCGACATCATCACCGCCTGAAGCACGAAGGCGGATGGACCGTCGCGCCCAACCCCGACGGCACCACAACCTGGGCCAGCCCGACCGGCCGTTGCTACCGCACGCCCTCTCCTGAATCTCACGGGCCGCCAGGGGCTGGCTGATCGCCCCGCTCGGGCACCGGCCGGATGCTCCTCGGTGGATTCGGATCAGGTGCAACGGCGTACGGCGAGTAAGGCGTACGTGCGAGCGGCACGCAGTACCTCCGAGAGAACCACGTGCTCGTCGGCCGCATGTGCATAGCGGACGTCACCGGGGCCGTACTGGAGTGTCGGGATGCCGGCTGCAGCGTACTGGCGTAGATCCGACCCGTAGGGCGCTCCCATGACCTCTGGCGTCGCACCACCGACGTCGGCCGCCGCGAGGAGAGCGTCCGGGAGCAAGGGGTCGCCTTCGGGTAACAGGCCTGAGGCGAACTCGCCTCCTGGCCAGCTGACCTCGACCGGGTGTTCGCGGAACCAGTCGTCCTTCGCGCAAGCCTCTGCGATCGCGGTCTCGAAGGCGGCTCGGGCCTCGGCGAGCGGTTCGCCGAGGCGTACGCCGTACCTGCCCTCGGCAACGAGGTGGTCGGGGACGGTGCTCGCCCAGTCGCCGGCGGCGATGGTGCCGACGGAGAGTGGGTTGGCGAGGTCGAGGTGAGCGAGCAGCGGATGCGGGTCCCGGTTGCGGGCGAGCTCGAGCTCCTGCAGCGCGGTCTGGATCACGGTGAACTTCTCGATCGCACTCACCCCGCGGCTGCGGGTCGAACCGTGCGTCGCCAGCCCCGCCACCTCCAGCCGGAACGTCAGCGAGCCGGCGTTGGCCGGGATCACGGTCCCGGCGGTCGGCTCCGCGATCAGGCACGCCTCGCCGCGATGACCGCGACGAAGGGTCGCGAACGCGCCGAGCCCGCCGTCCTCCTCACCGATCACCGAGTGGACGGCCAGCGGCTTGCGCAACCGGATGCCTGCGGCAACAATCGCGGCCACAGCACCGAGGATCGCTGCGACGCCGCCCTTCATGTCGCAGGTCCCGCGGCCCCACATCACGCCGTCCTCGATCCGCCCGTCGAAGGCGTCGCCCGGCACCACATCCACGTGCCCGTTGAGAATCAGCCCCGGCGTCCCGTCTCCACCCAGTACGCCGACGCAGCCCCAAGCCTCGGCCCGCTCGACCTCCATGCCGGGGAACTCGGGGTCGGCTCGGAGCCCGTCCAGCTCCAACTGCCAGTGGTCAACCGAGGCCCCTAACGCAGCCAGCCGTCGTGCACACCACGCCTGTACGTCGCTCTCCGCCGCGGTCCCGTCCACACTCGGAATCCGGACCAGCTCCAGCAGGTCGGCAACAATCCGGTCGTCGTCGATCGCCGCCAGGACGGCCCGCTCCACCTCACTCAGCATGCGCACATCATGCATCCAGCAGCTCGAGCACCCGCCGAGCGCCGTACTCGATCAACTCCGCCGACCCCGTCCGGTCGTGCACGAACTCGGCGATACTCACGTACGCCGCCCCCGCGCACAACGCGACCGCCGCCCGTCCGCCGGCCCGCAGCGCGGCCTCCACGAACAGCTCGTCCACGCCGGGCGCTGCGCCGTCGCGCGCCGCCGAGGTCGCCAGCGAGACGTAGTCATACGCCCGGGAACCACCACCCGCGGCCTCGATGTCGACGATTCCGGCCACCGACCCGTCGTCGACGATCACGTTGCCGAGGTTGAGGTCGCCGTGGACCAGGTCGTCGTCCGGCAGTTCCACGTCACGGTACGGCCGGCACAACTCTTCGTACCGCCGCAGTAGCTCGACAGTCTCCCCGTCGTACCGGCTGACTCGCTCCCACACCCCGTCCCAGCCCTCCAGGACCACGCCGCGCGACCACGCCGACCAGCTGATCCCAGGCTCCGGCACGAGGCCACGCTGCAACTCGCACGCAGCGATCAGCTCCCGCGCGAGACCGGCGTCGACAACGGAGTAGTCGCGGATCGGCTCGCCACGCACGAACTCCTGCAACTGGTACGGCGACCCCGCCGCGGTCGTGCCCACGTGAAGCCAAGCAGGCGTCGGATAGCCGACCGCACGAGCCCGCTCAACGAGCTCAGCCGCCCGCTTGACCCGCTGCGTCCAGTCCGGGTTGTTCGTCCATTTGAGGACGACGCCGCCGGTCAGCTCGAAGGCGCCGGACTGGAAGCCACCGGTCAGTTGCCGCACGAGCCGATAATCGGTGCCTAGGGCAACGTTTAGCTCGGCGACAACCGACTCGGTGGTCTCCATCATCAGGGGGCGAGGCGGTGCAGGTCGCGCGGGAACAGCGTGACCTCGCGGACATTCTCCGCACCGGTCAGCCGGGCCACGAACCGCTCCAGCCCGATCGCGAACCCGCCGTGCGGCGGCATCCCGTGCTTGAACGCCTGCAGATACGAGCTGTACGCCGGAGCGTCCGCCGACTCACCCCGCGCTGCCAAAGCCGCGACGTAGTCGGAGTACCGATGCAGACGCTGCCCGCCGGTCACCAGCTCCATCCCGCGGAAGAGCAGGTCGAACGAGTTCGACCACCGCGGGTCCGACGGCTGCGGATGCGTGTAGAACGGTCGCTTCACCATCGGGTAGCCCTCGACGGCGACAAATGCGCTGCCGTGCTCGTGCAGCGCCCATTCACCGACAGCACGCTCGTCCGCCGGCGCCAGGTCCGGCTCGTCCGGGTTCGCTCCCGCGATCTTGAGTGCCTCGCTGAAGTGCACCACCGGCACGTCCACCGGGATCTCCGGCAACTCGATCCCGAGCCGCTCGAGCGCCGACGAAGCACGCGAGCCCACCGCTGACAGCATCCCGTCGATGGCAGTCCGCAGTACCGCGAGGACGTCGCGGTGGTCGGTGATGAAGCCGAACTCCGCGTCCAGCGACACATACTCGGCCAGGTGCCGGACCGTGTCGTGCGGCTCGGCCCGGAACACCGGACCGACCTCGAAGACCCGCTCGAACACCCCGACCATCTGCTGCTTGTAGAACTGCGGCGACTGCGCCAGGTACGCCGGCCCGCCGAAGTAGTCCAGCGCGAACACGTTCGCCCCGGACTCGGTCGCCGTACCGACGATCTTCGGTGTCTGGATCTCCGTGAATCCCTGACCGTCCAAAGCAGAACGGAATCCGTGCAGAGCCGCCGCGGCGATCTCCCACCCGGCCCGGACGACCGGGTGCCGGAGAGCGACCGGTGCGTTGTCCAGTACGACGGGAAGCCCGGCGCCGACCGTCGGCCGCCAGAGCTCGATCGGCGGCGTTGCGGCCGGCTCGGTCAGCGGCTCGATCACCGGGTCGACGATCTCCGCGCCACCCGGCGCCTGCGGGTTGGCGGCGACCGTACCGGTCACCTGAACAACAGTCTCTTCACCCAGCTCGTCCAACTGGGCCTGAGAGCCCTTGACCACGATCTGGGCCAAGCCGGACCGGTCGCGCAGGATCAGGAAACTGACGGCTGCGAGCCGTCGTCTTCGATGCACCCAGCCGGCCACCGTAACGGTCTGGCCTACTGCTGAGGGGATCTCATGGTTGAGAATGCGCATTGCTGTTTCACCTCCAGGTCTGACTCGAACCCCGGAGGTGTGGGCGAAGGGGAATCTCGCGGTGCCACCACACCTTCACCGGATCCGACGGACCCGGCCTCTGGCCGTGCATTCGCTCGGGAGTGTCTTCGCAACCGCTCCACGCATCGCCTTCTCAGCTACCGGCGACTCTCTCGTGCGTGGTGTACGGCGCTACTCGGTTCCGTCAGCGCGAACAAGACCAGGATAAGGGACCCGGCAAGCCCGTTTTCACCGACGTGTGCTCGACGGCGGGATCTGAGCCGTGTCGGTGTCCTCGCGACCGCCCAGCCGGGCGTGGACGGTGATCGTGTTGTTCGAGCCGTTGCCGGGCAGCCACGCGTTCCACTCGGAGTTGAGCGGCTTCTTGTAGTTGTTCGTCCAGCAGGTCGCGCGGCGGATGTCGCTGGTCCGCTCACACGTCCAGCCCAGGTCGTACGACGGCAGGAACCACAGGTTGCGTCCCCACGAGATGTCCAGGGTCACCTTCCGGCCCTGGGCGCCGTTGACCTGCAGGAACCGGTTGTAGACGAACGGGTTCGGGTCGTTGTGCGGCGTCGGTGTGAGGATCTGCAGCAGCGACTCGTCCGATTGCACGGCCGGCAGCACCTCGGAGTCGGTGTCGCTGACCAGATCGGCCTGCGCCGCCACCGTGAACGTCCGCGCGGCCGCCGACGAGTCGTCCGGTACGTCGAAGTTCGCCGGCAGCGAGGCTGGTTTCGCCGGGTTCGCCGCCGTGCACGTCTTCGTCTTGCTCGAGCACTTCCAGCCGGCCGGGTTGGCCGCGATCGGCCACTCCAGCTCCGAGCCGTAGCTGAGCTTCAGCGTCACGCTGGTCCGGTCGGTGCGCGGGGCAACGCTGATGATCCGGTGGTGGACATCCGGGTCGGCCTTGCCGGCGACGATCTTCAGCAGGTTCTCGTCGGTGCTCGGCTGGGCCAGCACGGTCGCCGAGTCGTCGTCGTACAGCCGGCCGGACTTGGCCGAGACGGTGAACGTCCGGTCCGCGGCCGAGCCGCCGGTCGGGCCGTCGAAGGTGACCGCCATCGGCGCCGGAGCGGCCGGATTGGTCGCCGTACACATGTCAGCCGCCGCGTTGCAGGTCCAGCCCGGCGGGTTGCCGTTCATCGGCCACTCGAGCTCGGCGCCGTACTTGAGCCCGATCATCACCGGGTTGGTGTTCCCGGCCGGAGTCGTGATCGTGATCGTGAACCGGATCCCACCCGCGGCCGCTGATCGGGTCTCCTGGAAGGCAGGGCTGCCGCCGCCGCTCGGAATGCTGATCTTCACCAGACCCTCGTCGAGGACCGGAGTGGTCGGCGTCGGCTTCGTCGGAGTCGGCGTGCTGGGAGGCGGTGTCGGGACGACGGGCGTCGGGGTAGGCGTCACGGTCGGCTGCGTCGGCGCGGTCGTGGGTGCCGTGGTCGGGGCCGTTGTCGGGTTGGACGCCGGCGGCTTGGCCGACGGGGGTTTCGCGGACGGCGGGTTGACCGGCGGCACGGTCGGCTTCTGCGCCGGCGGCTGCGTCGGGCTCGACGCCGGCGGCTTCTCGATCGCCGCCGGGGGAGTGTCGTTACCGGTCAGCGCCATCGCGGCGAGTACGGCGGCGATCGCGACGACCACCACCGCGCCGCCGGCGACTGCCGTCCGGGTGCTGTTCTCGGTGACCTTGCGCCAGCCGGTGATGACGAACCCGACCAGTCCGACCTTCGCGCCGGACGCGGCGGCCAGGTAGCCGATGCCCGCAGTACCGAGCAGGGCCGGGGCGAGCAGTGCCGGCAGCGCACTGTTGACCTCGACGAGCTCGAGGTAGACCGCGGTGCATTTCGCGCAGTCGTCCATGTGCTCGCGGACGTTCCGGTTCTCGCGCTTGGTCAGGCCGCCGCGGACGTAGGCGCCGAGGCGCTCGGTCGTCCAGCGGCAACGGTCTCCGGCGACATCGGCCAGGTGCTGCTGCAGGTACGCCTGCCGCAGACCCTCACGGGCTCGGTAGGCGAGGGCGGACACGCCGTTCGCGGTCAGGCCGAGCAGGGGAGCGATCGCGGCCGGCTTCTCACCCTCGACCTCGGTGTGCCAGAGCACGGCCTGCCAGCGCTCGGGCAAGCTGGCGAACGCCTTGGCCGCCGCACCGCTCTCGAACCCGGTGACGGTCGGGTCGTCGAAGGTCTCCGGCTCCCGCTCGTACGACGCGATGTCGTCGGTGGTCTGCACCTTCTTACCGGACCGGATCCGGTCGACGTGCACCCGCCGTACCGTCGTCAGCAGGTAGGCGCGGAACGAGATGTCGGGACCGCCACCGGCCCGGAGCGCGTCCAGGACCTTGGCGAACGCGTCACTGGCGAGGTCGTCGGCGTCGTTGACCGGGACCAGCTGACGGGCCATCCGCTCGGCGGCGTGGTGGTGCCGCGCGTAGAGCTCGCCGTACGCCTCCAGGTCGCCGTTGCGAACGCGCGCGATCAGTTCGGCATCGCTCGCAACATCCGGCTGGCCTTCCGGCGTCTCCATCGATCTCCCCGTGGGTTCTGACTATCTGTGCAGCAACGTGACGGTCCGTCACTTTGTTGCCGGAGACAAGGCTCCCACGTGAGACGGATTCTCGCACTATCCCTGACGCGGAACTGTGCTCCTTCTCTGACGAGATGACCAGCCTGGAAGTTACGCGAAAAAACTTCTGCGAATCCGCGTCATGAACCGCGTCACCGGCTGTCTCTTCGGCGTACGACGCTTCCGGCCGACCGGTCGGGAGACTGACGGGGCTATTCGAGGAGGGCCATGTCGCTGTTCGCGGACATCCGCAGACGGCTAGACCTGCGTCCGGCCAAGTCCCTGAACCTGGCGGGGTCGCCCGCCCGGACCCGGCCGGAAGCGTCGTCGAACCAGAACTCACCCGAGCTTCCGCGCGGCCGGAGGGAGCCGCACGGCACAGCTGGCATCGACCACAGCGCCTATCTCGCGATCGCCGAGGCGCTGACGGACGGAGCCGATGTCGTGCCTGCATCGGACGAGGTCGGCCGCCGGTTGGCGGCCGACGGAGTCTCGCTGGTGGAGGCACTTGATGGGCTGAGTGCGCTGTACCGCTCGATCGCCGGGGGCGAGCCGGCTTTCACCGCGGTACGCGCACTCAGTTCCAGCTGGGCCGAAGCATCCCTCGTCTACCTGCACTCGCTGTCCTGCGAGGACCCGCTGACCGGGCTGTCCAGCCTGGCGCACCTGCGGTCCCGGCTCGGAGAGCTCTACCGAGAGGCGGAGTTCCGTGGAACTTCCGTACCGCAAACCCACGCACTGGTGGTTGTCGAGCCGCTCCATCCCGCGGGGACGTCGGCGTTCGACCGCGAGCTCCGGCTTGTCGACATCGCGGAATGCCTTCGGATCGTCTTCAGCGGCGGTGACGTACTGGGCCGCGTCGGCTCACGTCGCGCGGCGGCGCTCGTCGGCCGCGAGCCGAACCTGCCGGAGCAGGTCGCGACGGTACGAGCCCTGATCACCCAGTGGCGGCTGGACACCGACGTACCCCAGCTGGCCCGGACCTGGATCGAAGGTCTCCCGGGCAGTGACGAGATGGCCGGGAGGTTGCTCGACGAGCTGGCCAGACCTTAGGACCTGCGTCCGGACGCCAACAGGGGGGCGGCCGGACGCACTACACCGGCGGCGGATCGCCTAACACGGGGTGGGCGATCCGTCGCCGCTTGTCCAAATTCAGGCTTCGCGTACGGCGGTTGCCGGCAGCGGAGCCGGCTCCGGCAGCGGTGACCCGTCCGGCTCGGTGTGGATGTAGCGCGGGCCGCGGAAGAGCGAGGCGGCGGCGCCCACCAGCGACATCCCGATGGCGACCGCGAACACGATCACCAGACCGTGGTGGAACGGGCCGGAGATGAGCTGGGGGAAGAACTCCTTGCTGGTCAGCGTGCCCAGGTCGGCGCCCTTGATGGCCGAGGCCGGCACCGAGCCGAGCGCCGTACCGATCGGGTTGTAGCCGAGGAACGCGGCGAACAGGCTGCCGACCGGCGGCTGGTTGCCGATGCCCGCGGCAACAGCCTGCGGCACTCCATGAGCCTGCAGGCCCTCGGTCAGTGTGCGCGGCAGGGTCGACGCCAGCCCGGCGATCATCATCGTGAAGAAGACGCCGATCGACAGCGACGTACCCGAGTTGAGGAACGTGCCGCGCATCCCGGATGCGGCGCCCCGGCGGTTGGCCGGCACGCTGCTCATGATGGCGCTCGTGTTCGGAGCCGAGAACAGGCCCGAGCCGATGCCGTTCAGGACCAGCAGGCCGGCGAAGGCCCAGTAGCTGAAGTCAGTCGGGAGCAGCATCAGTCCGGTAAAGCTCAGCGCGACGACCAGCAAACCGCCGGTCGCCAGGCTGCGGGCGCCGATTCGGTCGGAGAAGTAGCCCGACAGCGGTCCGGCGATGAGGAATGCGATGGTCAGCGGAAGCAGGTAGATGCCGGCCCATAGCGGCGTACTGGAGAAGCTGTAGCCGTGTAGCGGCAGCCAGATTCCCTGCAGCCAGATGATCAGCATGAACTGCAGACCGCCACGGCTGATCGCGGACAGCAGACCGGCGAAGTTCCCCGCCGAGAATGCCTGGATCCGGAACAGCGACATGTCGAACATCGGGTCCTTGATGTGCGCCTCGACCACGCAGAACGCCACCAGCAAGGCGACGCCGGTGCCCAGCCCGGTCAGTACCCACGGACTGGTCCAGCCCATGTCATGACCGCCGTACGGCTGGATCCCGTAGGTGATCGCGACCAGGACCGCGGTCAGCCCGACCGCGAACAACCCGTTGCCCCACCAGTCGATCCGGGCCGTGGTGCGGGTGCTCGTCTCGCGCAGGCTGCGGTACGACCACACCGTGCCGAGGAGGCCGAACGGGACTGAGACGAAGAACACCAGCCGCCAGTCAACCGGCGCGAGTACGCCGCCGACGATCAGGCCGATGAACGAGCCGCCGATCGCGGCGACCTGATTGATGCCGAGGGCAAAGCCGCGGCGATCCGCCGGGAACGCGTCGGTCAGGATCGCCGTCGAGTTGGCGAACAGCATCGCGGCTCCGACCCCTTGCACGAGTCGCCAGAGGATCAGCCACATCGCGCCACTGCCTTGGGTCAGCGGGTCGAACACGAGCGCCACCGACCCGATCGTGAAGACGGTGAAGCCGAGGTTGTAGATCTTCACCCGGCCGTAGATGTCGCCGAGCCGGCCCAGCGTCACGACCAGAACCGCGGTCACGACCAGGAAGCCCATCAGCATCCACAACAGGTAGCTGACGTTGCCCGGTCGGAGCGGGTCGAGCTTGATACCGCGAAAGATGTCGGGCAGCGAGATGATCACGATCGACGAGTTGATCGTCGCCATCAGCACACCGAGCGTCGTGTTGGACAGCGCCACCCATTTGTACCGCGGGTCATCCCGCTCGACCGCGAACCGGGCTGCCGACTTGTCGCCTGAACTCACAGCACTCTCCCCAGGAGACGTGATTTGCTTAGCAAAGCTAAGTATATCTCGCTACCGGAGGCGCTCCTCCGCCGGGCCGCTCAGGGCACGACTACGACGACCGGGGCGTCCTTGCGGCAGGTCAGGCGGTGGCCGAGGGAGCCGGTCAGGCGGTGCCAGATCTTGGCCGAGCGGCCGACCACGATCAGGTGGGCGTCGACGGAGCGGGCGATGTCGGTCAGGGTGGCGGTGGCGTCGCCGTACTCGCTGACGAAGCTGAGCGGTACGCCGGCGTCGCGGGCGCGGCCTACCGCTGCCGCCTCGATCTCGTCGGCGATCTCGTGCCTGGTGTTCTCGGCGCCGACGTAGTCGTACGGGACGCCGAGGGCGACGGCCGGCTCGGAGTACGGCATGACGTAGACCGCGACCAGGCGGCCGTGAGTACGCAGTGCTTCTCCTGCTGCCCACGCGAACGCGTCCCAGCCCGTGGCCGAACCGTCGATTCCGACGACGATCGCCGGGAGCCCGGCGGCCTGGTTCTGGGAGAGCTGAGCTCGACGGGCTTCTGCGTCGTAGTTCATCTGGTCACCTTCTTAGGCAACGGAGTACGGCTGTCCTGGTTTTCGTCGGCAAGCTCGGCCAGGCGGAGCAGCGCCGGCAAGGCAGCCTCGAGCGCTTCGGCGTCCTGGTCGTCGAGCTTGCCGATCAGTTCGGTCAGCGTCGACGCGCTCGCGGTGCGCATCGCGCGAAGCTGCTGACTTCCGGCGTTGGTGACGGCGACCAGGACGACGCGGGCGTCGGCGGGATCGCGGCGACGCTCGGCGAGGCCGAGGTCGGTCAACTGGGTCACGAGTGCCGTCATCGACGGCTGGGTAACTTCCTCGCTGACGGCCAGGTCGGTCAGCCGCCGTGGACCGGTGCGCTCCAGCGTGGACAGCACGGAGGCGGCGGTCAGGCTCAGGGTGCGGTCCCGGCGCCGGATCGCGACAGCGGCCAGGCCGAAGAGCGCCTCACCCACCGCGACACTGCCTGTGGTCATGCAGGAAGTATAGCCCCATCTATATAGCTTCGGTTATGAATCACCTTTTGTCGGTGCGGATCGTTAGGCTGGTCAGCGTGTGCGGTAGATATGCGTCCAGCCGGGACCCGTCCGATCTCGTCGAGGAGTTCGAGATCGAGTCGGGCAACGTGCGTGAGTCCGTCGAGGAGCTTCCGGACAACTACAACGTCGCGCCGACCGACCAGGTGATCGCCGTGGTCGAGCGGAAGAACCGGGAAGTGCCGGACGAGACGGTCCGCAAGCTGACCACGGTCAAGTGGGGTCTGGTGCCGTCGTGGGCGAAGGACACCACGATCGGCTCGCGGCTGATCAACGCCCGGATGGAGACGGTGGCGGAGAAGCCGGCGTTCAAGAAGGCGTTCGCCACCCGGCGCTGCATCCTGCCCGCCGACGGGTACTACGAGTGGTACACCGCCGAGGAGAAGGTGAACGGCAAGCCGGTCAAGCAGCCGTACTTCATTCACCCGCCGGACGGCAGCGTCCTGGCGATGGCCGGGCTGTACGAGATCTGGCGGGACAAGTCGGTCCAGGATGCCGACAAGGACGAGGCCTGGCTGTGGACCTGCACGGTCCTGACCACGTCGGCGACCGACGACCTCGGCCGCATCCACGACCGGATGCCGCTGCTGGTCGAGCGCGAGCGGTACGACGCCTGGCTCGACCCGCTGTCCTCGGATCCGGACGAGCTGCTGGAGCTACTGGTCCCGGCTGCCCCCGGTCGGTTGGAGGCGTACGCCGTCTCGAAGGCGGTCAGCTCGGTCAAGAACAACGGCCCGCACCTGGTCGATCCACTGCCGCCCGACGGCGCCGATCCGATCGACAAGCCGCCCGCGCCGGAGGAGACCACGCTCTTCTGAGTTTCCTGCCCACTCTTTCCCGGTCCTGATGACAGGATGGGGCGGGTGACCGACGAACGGATTGTGGGGACGCCGCACGGAGAGGCCCGGATCGTGGCACACCGGGCCCGCCGCCCGGTGGCGACGCTGGCCCTCGGTCATGGAGCCGGGGGCGGGATCGAGTCGGGTGACCTGGCCGCGCTGGCCGGCCGGCTGCCGAAGCAGGACATGAACGTGTTCCTGATCGAGCAGCCCTGGCGCCGCGCCGGTCGCAAGCTCGCCCCGGCGCCGAAGGTGCTCGACGAGGCCTGGATCGCGATCATCGGGCAGTTGCGGGTCCGCACGCCGCTGGTGATCGGCGGCCGGAGTGCGGGCGCGCGGGTGGCCTGCCGGACCGCGAGCAGCCTGGGGGCTTCCGGCGTACTCGCGCTGTCGTTCCCGCTGCACGCGCCCGGGAAGCCGGAGAAGTCGCGGGTCGACGAGCTGCAGGGGACCGGGTTGCCGACGTTGGTCGTGCAGGGGGAGCGGGATCCGTTCGGTACGCCGGAGGAGTTTCCGCCGATGACGGAGATGGCCGTCGTACCGGATGGCGACCATGCCTTCAAGATGCCGAAGCGGGCCGAGCTGGATCAGCAGGAGGCGTACGACCTGCTGGTCGAGGCCGTGTTCGAGTGGGTCGTCCGCGAGGTGTCCGGATAACGGTCGGTGTACGGGAATGGCTCCGTTGCCAGGCGTGTTGTGACGAACATGATGGCGACGAGAGAGGCTCCGGCGAGGACTACTGGGAAGACCCCGGTATTCTCGATCACGATGCCGACTCCCACCACGACCGAGACACCCGAGCAGCGGACCGCGCGCTTCGAGCGCGAGGCGCTGCCGTTCCTGGATCAGATGTACGCCGCGGCGATGCGGATGACCCGTAATCCGTCCGACGCCGAGGACCTGGTCCAGGACACCTTCGCGAAGGCGTACAGCTCGTTCCACCAGTTCACGCCGGGCACCAACCTCAAGGCGTGGCTGTACCGGATCCTGACGAACACGTTCATCAACGGCTACCGGAAGCGCCAGCGCCAACCGACGCAGTCGCCCACCGAGGAGATCGAGGACTGGCAGCTCACTGCTGCCGAGTCGCACACTCCCGGTGGGCTGAAGTCGGCCGAAGCCGTTGCTCTCGAACACCTGCCCGACTCCGACGTGAAGTCGGCCCTGCAGTCGATCCCGGAGGACTTCCGGCTGGCTGTGTACCTGGCCGACGTCGAGGGCTTTGCGTACAAGGAGATCGCCGAGATCATGGGTACGCCGGTCGGCACCGTGATGTCGCGGCTGCACCGCGGCCGGCGGCAGTTGCGTGACCTGCTCGGCGACTACGCCCGGGATCGCGGTCTGATCCCGGACGAGAGCACGGATGAGACCGTGGAGAAGGAGGAGTCGTGAGCTGCGGCGAGCCCCACGACGTCGACTGCGGAGAGATCCTGCAACGGGTCTACGTCTTCATCGACAACGAGCTGGAAGACGCCAGCTCGGACGAGATCCGGCAGCACCTCGAAGAGTGCGCCCCCTGCCTGGACGAATACGACCTGGAACGTTGCGTCAAGAAACTGGTCCACCGCTCCTGCGGCTCTGACCACGCCCCCGACGCCCTCCGCCAGCGAATCCTCCTCCGCCTGACCCAAATCCAGGTAGAAATCACCACGACCGACTGATTCGACTGCCGGTCAGATCGAGTAGGTCGAGATTCGGTAGTTGTAGATTTCGTCGCGGAGCAGTTTCTCGAGTAGTTCCCCGGCGTCCTGGTAAGCAACCTCGGACACATTCTTGAGCACCGACAACGCGGCGTTCAACTGCTCTACGGCCGCGGCCCGATCGCCGTCGGCGGCATTGATTTTGGCGAGTTCGATGTGCAACCGCCCTTCCCGCTCGGGATCACGGGCGGCCCGGGCCAGCAGTAGGCCGGACTCGACGTGGCCGGCGGCTGCGCCGAGGTCGCCCTTGGCGGCATGTGCAATCGCGAGCAGATGGTGGCTCTCGGCCTGGAAGGTCGAGTCGCCGGACTGCTCTGTCACCTGCAGAGCGCGCCTCGCCATTCCGATCGCGTCGTCATAGCGCCGGACCTGGACGTGTGCGAAGGCTGCATTCAGGTAGCGCTTGAAGATCGCTCGGGTGTCGCCGGCCCGCTCGGCCAGCGCGATGCCCTCGGCGAGCGCTGCGTCGGCCGCCGCGAAATCTCCGATCCGGTCGTAGAGCCCACCGACTGCCGTGAGCGAGACGCCCTCCAGCGTCGGGTCCTGGATCGTCCGACTGAGGGCAAGGGCCATCCGCCCGTACGCCAGCGCGTCGTCGATCTGCCCCTCCACGCCGAGCAGGTAGGCCAGCGACGACGCGCTGCGTGCCTGACCGAAGAGGTCGTCGATCTGGCTGAACATCTTCAGAGCGGTCTGGATGCGGACGATCGCCGAAGCGGCAGCGCCGGTCTCCGCGTCCGGGATGGCGCCGTCGTGTTGGAGCCAGGCGGCAGTCGCCGGGCGACCGTGCCGTTGCGCGAGCTCGATGGCGCCGGTGCTCATCTCACGCATGTCCTGCCAGCGACGTCGCGACTCGTGGTAACCGAACAACGCCAGGGCCAACTCCGCAAGGAGGACGCTGTCCGCAAGACCGGTCTGTCGCGCCTGCCGGAAGCGGTCCATCATGTTCCGCTGCTCTGCGTCCAGCCAGCGCAGGCTGGCTTCGCGGCTGCTGAAGGTCGGCAGCAGCCCGCTGCTGCCGACAGTGGCCAGCGGCAACCGTGGGCTGGTCGAATGCGTGAGCCGCTGGCAGATCCAGGCTGCCTCCGTGTAATACCGCAGAACCCGGGCCAGGGCTTCGTCACGCTCGAGCGGGCTCAGCGTTTGTTCGGCGACCTCTCGCCCGTACGCACGGATCAGATCGTGGAACCGGTAACGCGCCGGCGCAACGGACTCGAGCAGATTGAGGTCGGCGAGGCGCTCGACGATTGCATCGGCGCGACGGATCGGCACCTCGAGCAGTACGGCGGCAACGGCCGTCGTCAGGTCTGAACCGTCCGGGACGGTCAGCAACGGCAGGGCACCGGCCGCCTGCCGGTCGAGATCGCGGTCGCTGGTCTCGAGGAACTGGACGGAGCTGGCGATGCTGGCGCGTACGCCGGTCTCGTCGGAGCCGAGGCCGTCGAGGCGGCGCTCCTGGTCCTGCAACAGGTCGACGAAGTGCTGGATCGGCCACGTCGGCCGGGTCGCGAGTCGCCCGCCGACGAGCCGGATCGCCAGCGGCAGCCGGCCGGAGTAGGAAGCGAGGACCCGGGTGGCATCCGGCTCGGCGGCGACCCGGCTCGGCCCGATGACTCCGGCCAGCAGGTCGACGGACTCCGACTCCGACAGCGCGTCGAGGAGGATCTGACGAGCGCCGGGCAGGTTCGCCAACGAGCCACGGCTGGTGATGATCGCTCCAGATCCCGCGTGGCCGGGCAGCAACGGCACGACCTGGGCGACGTCGGCGGCGTTGTCGAGCAGCAGAAGTACTCGCCGGCCGGCGAGCTGGGATCGCAACAGGGCGGTGGCTTCGTCGACGTCGTCCGGGATCGACGCGATATCGGAGCCGAGCGAGCGCAGCAGGTGACGCTGCGCGTCCGTGGTGGACATCGGCGCGCCCGGTCCGTAGCCGCGGAGGTTGAGGTAGAGATGGCCGTTCGGGTAGCTGTCGGCAAGCATGTGCGCGACGTGGACGGCGAGTGTGGTCTTGCCGATGCCGCCCATTCCGGTGACGGTGACCAGGCCGACGGCCGACGCGCCGTCGCCGGTCGAATCCCGAAGTACAGAAAGGATTGCGTCGACCTGGGCGGCACGGCCGGTGAAGTCCGGAGCGGCGGGTGGTAGTTGCCACGGGGTCGGGACCTGGTCGGCAGCGGGCTCCTTCGGCGACGTCCGTGGCGTGCCGAGCTTGCCGCGGGCAACGGTGCGGAACTGGTCGGCTTCGGCAGCGGTGAGGGCAAGCGCTTGGGTGAGTGCGCGAACGGTGTCCGCGCGGGGGCGGCTGCGGGTGCCGCGTTCGAGGACGCTGATGGCTTGTTCGCTGAGGCCGGCCTTTTCGGCGAGGGCCGCTTGGGTGAAGCCGGCACGGGCGCGGAAGGTGCGCAATAGCTCGCTCAGGCTCGGCGTGGACAGCTCAGCCACCTCGCTCACTCCTCGGATCCGGGTTGGATACGGTCAGTACCGGAAACCTCCGGGGCCAACTCTAGGGGGATCCGGCAACTGACGGCCGGTGTTATCCACAGCCACCTCGAACCGGAGCCGGGAGTGCGGGTGTTGAACAGTGCCGGAGATCCGGTTCGGACCGGTCAGTGAATGCCCAACGATCGTTTGAAAGATAGCATTCGGTATGTGAACGGGGACTCTCCGAATACAGAACCTCTGGTTTAGCTGGTCTGCTGTAAACCTGTGACCAAATCGCAAAGACCCCGGATTTCTCCGAGGTCCTCGCTGTCTGTAGCCGCCTGGGGTCAGGCGTTGGGGCGCTTGCCGTGGTTAGCGCCCTTCTTCTTGCGTGCACGGCGCTTCCGGCCGGTCTTACCCATTTCTAAGCCTCCTTGAAACAACTGCAAAGAGTCACAGTCTCTCATACCACGCAGCCTTCGTCGCAGTCGGCGGCGGGTCACGGTTGGGCTTACAGTGTTTCGGCGCAGCCGTTATGAGCAAAATTCAGACGAGTCAGCGTTGTGCTGTCTGCCCCCCTACGTCCTCCGATCCGGACGGCGTAAGACTGCGACCGCTGATCGGAGGTGACGTATGATGACCGGCGACGCTTGGGATTGGTGATCCTTCTGCCATGGAGGGCATGAATGGCGTTGGGCCCTCGGACACGGATCTTGCCGCTTGCTGTTGCGGCCACCGCGGTGGCTGCTGCTGTCTCCTTGGTGCTGGCTATCGGCCAGACCGAACAACCTTTTGTGGTGGCCGGCTTCTGCTTGCTCGCGCTCGTTGCCAGCGCGTTGCGATCGGTGCACACCGAGCGACCAGTAGAACTCGTCTCAGTTGTCCTTGCTGCCGTCTACGTCGTCGCGGGCCCTGCCGCGGCGGTCGTGGTCGCAGCCGTCGGGTCGTTGGCCCAAGCGCGGGCGCCGATCATCAAACGGGTTTTCAACAGTGCACAACGGATTGTGTCGGCGGCCGCTGCCGCAGTTGTCTACGCGGCGCTGAACGGCCCGGTCGGCGATGAGGTGTTCCACCGGGTTCCGGACGCCATCATCGCGGTCACTGCCGCGACTTTCGCCTTGCTGTTGGTCAATGCGCTGCTACTGACGATGATCCTGGGGCTCGAGCGCGGCCGCCACGCGGTCGCCGAGTTCCTCCGTCACGTCGTCCGGACGACGGCCGTTCCCCTGCTCGGGTACGGCTTACTCGGTCTGTCGATGGCTGTGATCTGGCTGGGCGGCCTGAACATCTTCGCGGCGTTCCTGATTCTTGGCCCGTTGGTGGTGGCCAGGTGGGCGCTGTCCCAGTACGCGGCCGAGCGCCGCGCGCAGTCCGCGACGCTCCGCGCGTTCATCCAGCTGATCGAGGTCAAGGACCTCTACACCCGCGGTCACTCCGAACGGGTCAGCGCCGGCGTCGGCCTGCTCGGCCGGCAGTTGGCGCTCAGCGAGGATCGGCAGAACGCATTGGAGCACGCCGGTCTGTTGCACGATGTCGGCAAGGTCGGTGTCCCGACCAGCATCATCCAGAAGCCCGGCCGGCTGGACGATTCCGAGATGGACGCGATCAGGCTGCATCCGGCGCGCGGTGTCGAGTTGATCGGCAACATCCCGTTCCTGGAAGAAGTGAAGTCCGCGGTACTCCATCACCACGAGAAGTACGACGGAACCGGCTACCCGGCCGGCCTCAGTGGTGTCAACATTCCGTACTTCGCCCGGATCATCGGGATCGTCGACGCGTTCGACTGTCTGACCTCGACGCGTTCCTACCGTCCCGCTCGCGGGGTGGAGGAGACGCTGGCGATCCTCGAACAGGACAAGCGCTCGCACTTCGATCCCGAACTCGTCGACGCCTTCGTCCAGGTGATTCGGGCCCAGGGCTGGCAAGCTGCCGAGGTCGTTCAGCCCGCGCCGGATGCCTCGGTCCAGTTCAGCATCGACCACGACGACCTCAGCCTCGGCGAGGGTGGCGGCGCGTCCGGATCAGCAGCAGGTCCCGGATGACGGGCCTTGCCGATACGGACCGGATCTCGACCCGCAACCTGGGCAGCGGAGTCGTCATTCTCGTCGCCGGTGCGGCCGTTGGGCTCGCGGCGTTCCTGATCACCGTTCGCCACGGCATCTCCGAGTGGTCGTTCGCGGTCACGTTCGGTGGGTTGATCGCGATCGGCGAGATGGTCCAGTTCAACGTGTACGGCAACCGGAACCGGGCACCGATCGCAACCAGCGCGGCGCTCGGCTACGCGATGCTGCGCGGTCCGGCGCTGTCACCTCCGGACATCGCTCAGATCATCACCGTGGTCGGCGTCGCGACGATGATCGGGGTCGTTCCGCGTGCGGTCGCCGGACTCCAGTGGGACGTCGTCGTCTCTGCCCGACGGGTGATGTCGGTCGCCTGTGCGGCCATCGTGTTCACTGCGGTCATTCCGGTCAGCGAGGGTTGGAACGGCTCCTGGCGACAGTCGATGCCGATCATCCTCGCGATGCTTCTCGGGGTCCTCGCGGCCGGCGTCACGGATGCGTTGATCGGTGCGGGGCAGGCGACCGAGCGCTACAACAGGCCGTTCCCCGCCGCGCTCCGGGACGAGCTGGTGATCCTGGGCCAGATCGGCATGGCGATGGGGATCGGTGCTGTCCTGCTGGCCGCGGGGACCTCGCTCGTCGGGCTGTGGGCCCCGCCGCTGGTCGTGGTGCCGTTGTTGCTGACGCAGTTTGCGTTTCGGCGGTTTGCTTCGGCGCAGCGGACCTATCGGACCACGGTGCGGTCGATGGCTCGGAGTACGGAGATCGCTGGGTTCAGTAGTCCGGGGCAGAATGCGCGGACGGCTACGTTGGCGGTGGCTATTGGCAACGATCTGGGGCTGACGCCGGCCAGGATGGAAGCCCTGGAGTACGCCGCTTTGTTGTCGGGGGTCGGGCAGTTGGCGTTGGCGGATCCCAGTCCAGGTGGGGCATCGCTGCTCAGGACCCGGGAGGAGCGGCAGCGGGCCGCGGAGATCGGGGCTTCGGTGATCGAGCGGTCCGGGGTGCTGGACCACGTGGCCGAGATCGTCAGGCACTCCAACGATCCGTACCGGCACGGGCGGGCGAACAACGCGAACATCCCGGTCGAGAGCGGGATCGTGAACGTTGCCTTGGCCTACGAGCAGCTGGTCGGCGAAGGGTCGGGGCAGTCGCCGGACAAGGCGATGGAGTCGATCGGGCTGGGCATCGGAGCGGAGTACGACCCGGTCGTGGTCGAGTCACTTCGCCGGATCGTCGGGCGCGGCTTCCGCTTCTGAATCGCTGATCTCCCGGCTGGCCTTTGGTGACAGCTGGAGCAGGGCAGGAGTGCCTGCGCACGGCTCCAGATCGGCCCACACGGGGGCGGCCTGCGCTGCCACGTGGCCAGACGCACCCATGCTGGTGAAGAGGAGCAGGCCGGCGCCTGCGGCGATCAGTAGGTCACCTGGGCTGACAGCCTGACCGAGCCCGGGAAGGGCCACGGGTACGACGTCGCCCAGCCAATGCAGCCGGGTCGCGGAGTCGGAGAGCTCGTGCCGCGGATCGGTCACCATCGCATTGCCGACACCCGCATGTGCCAAGGCGTTGAGCGACACCGGCATCGCGCCGTTCAATGCGACCACCAACGCGTTGCTGAAGAAACCCAGCGCCAGCAGGCCAACCCCGGGATGCCGGAGGTTCAGTCGCAAGAAGACGGCGATGCAGACCGCCGACCCGATCAGTCCGACCGGGTACGCCGTACCTCCGAAGAGCGACCCGAGCAGTTGCCCGATCGCCGCCGCGGCCAGCCAGTGCACGCCGCTCAAGGTGTTGCCGGCCAGCCGTCCGAACCGGCCGCCGGTCGCGAGCGCCGCCCCGGCAGCGAGCACCATGACGAGGAGGACCAGCAGCACGTGTGCGATTCTGCCGAACCCGCGGCCCGAAACCGGGCAAGCTGACCCCGCAGCGTGTCGACTTAACCGCAAAAGGTGGCGACGGCCCTGGACCTCCCAGGACCGCCGCCACCATTGAGCTCAGGACTTCGCGGTCGCCGCTCCGCCCTCGTCGAGGATCTCCGGCAGGTCCTGCACACCCGGGTCGCCCCGATCGGCGGTGTAGTCCGTCGGGTGCGTGGTGTCCTCCCCGTTCGGCACCTTCAGCGCCTGGAACACGAACGTCAGCACGATCACGACGATCAGGTTCAGCACGAACGCCGTCAACGCTATGTACGCCGGCGTATTGGTGAACGGGATGTTCGCCAGCGACCCACCGAAGTGCTTCTTGGTCGCCGGGTTCACCACGTTGTACGCCGAGACCGTGCCGAACACCATCGCCACCGCCCAGCCGGCCAGCAACGCGTACCGGTGGAACCAGCGGGTGTACAGACCGACCACGATTGCCGGGAAGGTCTGCAGGATCCAGATCCCGCCCAGCAGCTGCAGGTTCAGCGCGATCGTCTTGTCCATCGCGAGCACGAACACCAGCGCGCCGACCTTCACCAGCAGCGACGCGAGCTTGGAGACCTTGGCCTCCTCGGCCGGTGTCGCCGACGGCTTGATGAAGGCGCGGTAGATGTTGCGGGTGAACAGGTTGGCCGCCGCGATCGACATGATCGCCGCCGGCACGAGCGCGCCGACCGCGATCGCCGCGAACGCGATCCCGGCGAACCAGGACGGGAACTCCTGGTCGAACAGCCGCGGGATCGCCAGCTGCGGGTTGGCCAGTCCGTCCAGACCCTTCACGTTCACGTTGGCCTTGATCGCCATGAACCCGAGCAGCGCGAGCAGCCCCAGCAGCAACGAGTACGCCGGGAGGATCGCCGCGTTACGCCGTACCACGTTGCGCGTCTTCGTCGACAGCACCGCGGTCACCGAGTGCGGGTACATGAACAACGCCATCGCGGAGCCCAGACCCAGCGTCCAGTAGGACACGTAGCCGGCGTTGCCCGGGATGAACGACCCGGTCGGCTTGCCGGTCACAGCGTTCGGCTTGGCCATCTTCTCCTTCGCCGCACCGAAGATCGAGTCCCATCCTCCGAGCACGTGCGGCAGGTAGAAGATCGCGACCAGGATCACCACGTAGATCAAGAAGTCCTTGACGAACGCGATCATGGCCGGCGCCCGCAGGCCGGAGGAGTAGGTGTACGCCGCCAGCACCGCGAACGCGATCAGCAGCGGGAGGTCCTTGGCCAGCGTGTTGTTGCCGCCCAGACCCATCGTCTCGAAGACCGCCTGCATGCCGACCAACTGCAGCGCGATGTACGGCATCAGAGCCAGGATGCCGGTCACGGCCACCGCCAGCGTGAGGATCTTGCTGCCGTACCGGCCGTTGACGAAGTCGGCCGGTGTCACGTAGCCGTGGCGATGCGAGACCGACCACAGCCGGGCCATGAAGACGAACACGATCGGGTAGGCCACGATCGTGTACGGAACGGCGAAGAAGCCGCTGATCGCACCGGTCGCGTACATCGCGGCGGGCACCGCGATGAAGGTGTACGCCGTGTAGAGGTCGCCACCCAGCAGGAACCAGGTGATGAACGTGCCGAAGTTTCGGCCGCCCAGACCCCACTCGTCGAGGTTGTCCAGGTGACCGGCACTTCGCCAGCGGGCCGCCATGAAGCCCATCACCGTGACGCCGCCGAAGATCACCACGACGATGATCAGCTGCACCCAGTCGACACTCGTGTTCACTGGTCGCCCTCCTTCGCCGAGCCGTCCGAGCCGTAGGGACCAGCCGGAGCATCGGAGGCCTCAGGGTCACCAAGTCCCTGGGCGGCCCGGCGTTTGCGCTCCTCGGAGCGGACCAGCCGATAGCTGATGCTGACCAGGATCGCGGACAGGAAGACCCACATCAGCTGGTACCAGTAGAAGAACGGAAAGCCCCACAGATGGGGGTCCGCCTTGGCGTACGTCGGCACCAGCAGCGGTAGGACGATCGCCACCACTACCAGCACACCGGAGATCCAGTACGCGGGTTTGACCGCGGACAATCGAGACACTGCAAACCTCCTCGGGACACAGGCGCAACGCAGCACGCTACCGTTCGATGACAGTACGTACTAGATCTTCAGGTTGGTGCATGGATAACGAAAAGGCATGGTTCGTACGGCGCGTCGTGCTGTCCGTGCTGTTCCTCGTCATCGTTGCCGTGCCGCTGTATCCGGAGCTCTTCGGGCTGGACGAGGTGACGCCGTTCACGCAGCTGGTCGCGTTCCGTCCGCAGGAGCTGGTGCTGGTCCTGGCGCTGGCCCTCCTGATGCTGGTACGACGAGGTTGGCGAATCGCCGCCGTACTCGTCGGGGCTCTCACTCTGGTCGGCGGTGGGCTGACGGCACCACGTCAGTTCTCCGACGCACGACCCGCGCCGGCCGGGTCCCGGGTGCTGACGGTCATGGTCGCGAACGTGCTCGGCGGGGGAGCGCGGGCGGCCGACGTCGCCCAGGTAATCCGGGACCGGAAGCCGGATCTGGTTTCGTTGCCGGAGGCCCAGGTCGACGTCCGCGAGGAGATCCGGGCGCAGCTGCAGGACCTGCAGTACAAGGGCTTCACGGCCCAGCCGAGCAAGGCAGTCGAGAGTGCGACCAGTGTTCTTGTCTCGTCGTCGCTCGGGAACGTGTCGTTCGCATCCGAGGCCGGGACAACCTTCGGCAACATCTTCGTGACCGGCGGGAGCCTGGGCCAGATCCGGCTGATCGTGTACCACGGGTTCCCGCCGCTGACCGACTCGGTGACGACCTGGAAGAACGACCTCCAGCACCTACGCCGATGGTGCGCCGAGGACCCGCCGTCGATCGTGGCAGGCGACTTCAACGCGACCCTCGATCACGCGGACTTCCGTCATGCCCTGGGCGGCTACTGCCGAAGCGTCGGGCCGACGGTCGGTGGTGGGCTACAGGGCACCTGGCCGGCCGATCAGCCTGCGGTACTGCGGACGCAGATCGACCATGTGGTCGTGACGCGGCAGTTCGAGCCGGGGCGATTCACGACGTACCCGATCCAAGGAACAGACCACCGGGCCGTCGTTGCGACGGTCGCCGTACTGGGTTAGGACTGCGGGTTGGTGGCCGGGCGGTAGATGTAGGGCTGCGAGGCCTGGACCGCTTCGGTCAGCATCAGCAGCAGGTCGGCGCGGGCCTCGATCGGCCGGCCGAAGAGCTCGTCGTCGCCGGGGATCGGGAAGCCCTTGACCCCGATCGCGAGCTGGCTGAGCAGGACGTGCAGGACGCCGCGGGCGTTGAACACCTGCGGCGTCGGCCACTCCGGCAACGTCTCATGCATCAATGGCTGCTGGCCTGCGGTCGCCGCGATCGGCTTCAGCCAGCGCTCGAGCTCGTCGCTGGTCAGCATGTTCCGGTGCAGGACCGTCATCACCGCGTGCGCGACCCGGTCGTGCTCCTCGTGCACCCAGCGGTACGGCGTGTCCTTGACGATCCGGTCCGCGAGTACGTCGAGCAAGGCCCGCAGCACGCCGGCGTCGCAGTGCCGGGACCGGGCCAGCGCACCGATCGCATCGGCGCCGTGGGCAACGGCATGCGCCCAGCCGCAGTCCTGGACGAACCCGCGCAGGTCGCGCTCGCGCAGCAGCCAGGTGGCCAGCCGGTCGCCCCAGCGCATCACCACCTCGTCGTGCACCAGGAACTCGGCGTTGTCGCGGTGGATCACCTCCGCCAGCGTCAGCGCGGTGAACGAGCGGCGGAAGACCGTGTCCGTGCCGTCCTCACCGAGCCCGTAGTTCAGGCCGGCGCACAGACCGTCCCCGAACCCGGGCAGCAGGTCGTCGTACACCCCGCGCTCCAGCCAGGTGGCGAGCGTCGGGTAGGCGAGCGCGTCGCGGACCTGCGGATTGGTGCTGGCCAGGCCGCGGACGAGCTCCTCGGTGAGCTCGGTCAGCGTACGGTCGTGCGGTACCGCGTAGTCCGCGGCCATCACGTCCTGCCAGTACGTCGACTCCACCCTTGCATCCTTTCATCCGTGCCTGATCAATCAACACCCACACGCCTCTACTTGTCGAGCGGACCACCCGCCCGGCTGGTATAAGCCGTCGGTAGCATCGAACCGTGCCGTCTCTCAGCGACGTGGCCCGAAACCACACAACCCTGGATCAGGCCGACCTGGATCGCCTGCAGCTGCTCGTCTCCGACTGGCAGATGCTGGCCGACCTGTCGTTCGCCGATCTCGTCCTCTGGCTGCCCGACACCGAGGGCCTCGGATTCTGGGCCGGGGCGCAGATGCGGCCCACCACCGGGCCGACGGCGTACCTGGACGACATCGTCGGAAGCTTCATCCCGCGCGGCCGCCGGCACCTGCTGGACCAGGCGTACGACGGCGGCCGGATCTGCCGCGAAGGCGACCCGGAGTGGCGCGACGACGTCCCCGTCCGGGTCGAGACGATTCCGGTACGACGCGGCACCCGGGTGATCGCGGTGATCGCGCGGAACACCAACCTGCTCGGCGTGCGGACCCCGTCCCGGCTGGAGATCGCCTACCTGCAGAGCGCGACCGACCTGGCCCGGATGATCACCGACGGCATCTTCCCGTACGGCGGGGAGCGGCTGCTGTCCACGACCCCACGGGTCGGCGACGGCTGTATCCGGGTCGATCGGCACGGGATGGTGACGTTCGCGAGCCCGAACGCGTTGTCGGCGTACCGGCGGATGGGACTCGTGACCGATCTCGTCGGGAGCCGGCTGAAGGACGTGACCGCCGAACTGCTGCACAGCGGCCGCAAGGTCGACGACGTGCTGGCCTCGGTGGTGACCGGACGCGCCGCCAAGGAGATCGAGATCGAGAACTCCGACGCGACGTTGTTCCTCCGGGCGATCCCGCTCCGCGCCGACGGCCAGCACGTGGGGGCACTGATCCTGCTCCGTGACGTCACGGAGCTGCGGAGCCGGGAGCGGGAGCTGGTCACCAAGGAGGCGACCATCCGGGAGATTCATCATCGCGTCAAGAACAACTTGCAGACGGTCGCCGCGTTACTCCGGATGCAGGCCCGAAGAATCTCTGTCCCGGAAGGACAAGCCGCCTTGGCCGAAGCCGTTCGGCGGGTCGGGTCGATCGCGATCGTGCACGAGACGCTGTCGGAGTCGTTCGACGAGCACGTCGACTTCGACGACGTGGCCGATCGGGTCGGCGCGATGGTCGCCGACGTGTCGACGGTCGCGACCACGGTCGAAACCCGGCGTACCGGATCGTTCGGCGTACTGGACTCCGAGGTCGCGACGCCGCTGGCGATGGTGCTGACGGAACTGATGCAGAACTCCGTGGAGCACGCGTTCGGGACGCGTGACGGGGGAGAGGCGAGCGGCTCGATCGAGCTCACCGCCGAGCGGTCGGTCGGGCGCCTGCGGGTCGACGTGATCGACGACGGCAAAGGGCTGCCGACGAACTTCGACTCCGAACTGTCCGGCAACCTCGGCCTGTCCATCGTCCGCACCCTGGTGATCGGCGAGCTGGACGGCACCCTGGATTTCGGCAACCGCCATGACGGGAAGCCAGGCACTCAAGTCACCTTGGACATCCCAGTGAAGGACTAGCAGAAACACAAAGGCCCCGCGGTCAGTTCCCGCGGGGCCTCGAGGAGGGCTGGTTTCAGGCGGTGCGAATGCGCTGGCGGGCGTTGCGGCGCTTCAGAGCGCGACGCTCGTCCTCGCTCAGGCCGCCCCAGACACCGTGGTCCTGGCCGGCTTCCAGCGCCCACGCGAGGCACTGCTCGCGCACGTCACAGCGTCGGCACACCTGCTTGGCCTCTTCGATCTGCATGATCGCAGGCCCGGTGTTACCGATGGGGAAGAACAGTTCCGGGTCCTCGTCGAGGCATACGGCCCGGTGGCGCCAATCCATGGCGGATCCCATCTCTCTCAGTAGTTGACGTAAGCTGCCGGGTAGGTCTGTGCCCGATCAGCGGTGCTGTACTCGTCGGTCCGTTCGCACTGGGGGGTTTTAGTGCGATGCGTTGTGAACGCATTCACGAACGAGTCCATGTTCCCAATCTTGGCGGATCGAAACAAGGGTTATGGAGTTGTCGATCCGATCACAACGCTTCCTTAACACTCGGAACTGGCGCAGCGTCGTACTCTCCATCCGGTTATCGGACAGAGCCGCTCTTCCGCAATCACCCGTTCACTGCAGGTAACCGTTCCAACCGTCTTTTGGTTACGCACAACCCTCAAATCCCTGTAGGGCCTGGGGTCCGCAACGCTCCCGAGAGCATGGCCGCACTAAGCTGACGAAGTGCCGACCGACTCCCCAGCTGCCGCCGTCCCGAGACCGCTCAAGTTAGCTGCGGCAGTGGTCGGTTTGGAAGGCCTTGCGCTGATCGTTCTTGGAATTGGCGAAGCCTTGACGATCCATGGCGATCGATTGGTGCTCGGCCTGACCACAGCCGGCTTCTTCCTCGTGTACGGCGTGGCTCTGGGCTTCGTCGCCCGTGGGCTGTGGAGGGCAGTGCGCTGGAGCCGTGGGCCGACGGTGTTCACCCAGCTGATCCAGCTCCTGGTGGCGTACAGCTTCTGGGGCGGATCGACCAAGGGCGTCACCGTCGCGCTGGCCGTCGCCGCCCTCGCAGTGCTGATCTGCGTGTTCCAGAAGGCCTCGACCGAAGCCCTGGCCGGCGGCGAGACCAGCGATCACCCCGTGTTGTAGGACCTATTCCTTCAGCAAGCCGGTGCGGAGCTCGGTCAGTGTCCTGGCCAGCAGCCGGGAGACATGCATCTGCGAGATGCCGATCTCCTCGGCGATCTGGGACTGCGTCATACCGCGGAAAAACCGCAGTGTGAGGATTCGCTTCTCCCGGGTGTCCAGCTGTGCCAGCAGCGGTTTCAGCGATTCTCGGTACTCGACGCTCTCCAGCGCCTCGTCCTCGCCGCCGAGCCCGTCCAGGACCGTGGTCGCGTCGGTCTCGTTCTGATCGGGAGCGTCCAAGGACAAGGTGTTGTAAGCGTTTGCGGACTCCAGTCCCTCGATCACCAGATCCGGTGAGAGCCCGAGCCGATCCGACAACTCGGCCACCGTCGGCGCCCGGCCGAGCTCCTGGGTCAGCTCCGCGGTCGCCGCGGTCAGCGACAACCGCAGCTCCTGCAGCCGCCGCGGCACCCGGATCGCCCAGCCCTTGTCCCGGAAGTACCGCTTGATCTCACCGAGGATCGTCGGCGTCGCGTACGTCGAGAACTCCACCCCGCGGTCGGAGTCGAACCGGTCGATTGCCTTGATCAGCCCGATCGTGGCCACCTGGACCAGGTCGTCGTACGGCTCGCCGCGGTTGCGGAACCGGCGGGCCAGGTGCTCCACCAGCGGCATGTGCAGCCGGACCAGACCATCGCGGGCCGCCGTGTGCGCAGGGTCGTTCGCCCCAGGCGCCGCGGCCATCCGCTGGAAGAAATCGGCCGTCCGGGTACGCAGATCTGTGGATTCCTGGGCCGCCTCGCCCAGGTTGTGGTCGTCTGTCACGCGGTCTCCGTGGCGGTGGCGGAGGCCGTCACGGTGATGGTCAACCGGCCGTCGATCGTCTCGGCGGCGGCCGACTCGACCAGTGCGGTCAGCACTGTCCAGCCGAACGAGTCGGTGTCCGGCATCCAGCCGGTCGGCACGAGCGCGCTCGTCCGCGCGGTCAGCTGCGGCGGGTCGATCTCGAAGACGCACTCCAGTACGCCGTCGGCCGCCTCCGGCAGCAGCAGCGCACACGCTTCGTCGATAGCGATCCGCAGGTCGTCGATCGCGTCGAGGGTGAAGTCGTTGCGAGCAGCGAGGTTGCCGACCACGGACCGCGGTACGGCGATGTAGGCACTGTCCGCCGGGATACTCAAGCGGACCTGGGCGGCTCCTCTGGTGCTGCTCACATTCTCTCCCTTGTATATCGGTCCACTACGCCGTACATCTTCCACTCTCACGAGCCTGGATGCACGACCAAGGGGTGCATCGGATGGTCATGGGGCCTCCCGGCCTGGACTGAGGAGCGCAGGGAGCGAAGCGACCGGAGTGACGAGGGAAGGCCGGGAGCCAAGGCCCCATGACCCTGCCGGCGCCGGAGGCCCGGCCAAAAGCACGGTCAGGGATGTTCGTGTTCGGAGCGCAATCGGGTCAGGAACGCCTGCGTCCGGGAGTGCTGCGGGTTGCCGATCACGTCCTTCGGCGAGCCGGCCTCGACCACCACTCCGGCGTCCATGAACACGACCGTGTCCGCGACCTCGCGGGCGAACGACATCTCGTGCGTGACCACGATCATCGTCATCCCTTCGAGTGCGAGCTCCCGCATCACCGCGAGGACCTCGCCGACCAGCTCCGGGTCGAGCGCCGAGGTCGGCTCGTCGAACAGCATCAGCTTCGGCTGCATCGCCAGCGCCCGCGCGATCGCCACCCGCTGCTGCTGACCGCCGGACAGCTGCGCCGGGTAGGCGTGGCAGCGATCCGCGAGCCCGACCCGGTCGAGCAGCTTCATCGCCCGTTCCCGCGCGGTCTTCTTCGTCTCGCCCTTGACCTGGGTGGGCGCCTCGACGATGTTCTCCAGCGCGGTCTTGTGCGGGAACAGGTTGAACCGCTGGAAGACCATTCCGATCTCGCGCCGCTGGGCCGCGATCTCCTTGTTCTTCAGCCGGTACAGCTTCCCGTTGCGGTCGGCGTACCCCATCAGCTCGTCGTCGACCCAGATCCGGCCGCCGTCGATCGTCTCGAGCTGGTTGATGCAGCGCAGGAAGGTGGTCTTGCCCGAACCCGACGGGCCGAGCAGACACACCACCTGACCGCGGTCGACGTCGAGGTCGATGCCCTTCAGCACTTCGTTGTTGTGAAAGGACTTCGTCACGTTGACGGCATGTACGAGCGGCATCACGCACCTCCTGCCCCGGCCGGCCGAGCGGCCCGCGGCGCGTTGGTCCCGAAGCCGCGACCGAAGTGCCGCTCGAGGAAGTACTGGCCGATCATCAGCACACTCGTCGCGGCCAGGTAGTACAGCGTCGCGGCCACGGCGATCGGGAACGTCTTGTAGTACGTGCTTCCGATCGACTGCAGCTGGTAGAACAGCTCGCCGATCACCGGAACCGCCAGCAGCAGCGAGGTGTCCTTCAGCATCGCGATCGTCTCGTTGCCGGTCGGCGGCACGATCACCCGCATCGCCTGCGGCAGCACCACCCGGCGCATCACCTTGCCGCTGCTCATCCCGAGCGCCTCCGCGGCCTCGGCCTGGCCCTTGTCCACGCTCATGATCCCGGCCCTGGCGATCTCGGCCATGTACGCCGCTTCCGACAGCCCGAGCCCGATCACGCCGGCGGCCAGGCCGGTGAAGACCTGGTTGGCATCCAGGTTGAGGAACCGCCAGTCACCCGACAGCCCGAGCCAGTCGATCAGCTTCCAGTCGAACGGCACCCCGAACGAGATGCCTTGCGGGAACAGCACGCCCAGCGTGCCCATCGTGAACAGCAGCAGGTACCGCGGGACGCTCCGGAAGAACCAGGTGAACGCCCACGACACCCCGGCCAGGATCGGGTTGTCGGACAGCCGCATCACGGCCAGCAGCACGCCGCCCGCGACGCCGACGATCATCGACAGCACGGTGACCAGCAATGTGCCCTTGATGAAGCCGTTGATCACCGGCTGCTGGTTCATCGCCTGGAAGACGAACCTCCAGTCGAAGGCCTTGTTGGTGACCAGCAGGTGCACCAGCATCGCGACCAGGACCGCGATCACCACGATCGCAACCCAGCGGCCCGGATGCCGGACCGGCACGGCGTCGATCGCGCCCGGCCGCTCGGCATCCGGCTGGGCCGGGCGGGTTTCGGTGTCGGTAGCCATGGCGGACGCTTACGGGTTGACGGCGAAGTCGGTGATCGCGCCCGAGTCGTTGTTCCACTTCTGCAGCGTGCTCTTGTAGGTGCCGTCGGTGTTCAGCGACTTCAGCGCCTCGGTGATCGCCTGCGCGAACGCGGTCTCCGCCTTCGGGACCACATAGCCGTATGGCGCCGCGTCGTAGATCTGACCGACCTGCTCGAGCTGGCCGTTGGTCTGCTTGATCGCGTAAAGCACGACGGGGGAGTCGGCGAGCATCGCGTCGGCCTTGCCGCCGACCAGGTCGGCGGTCGCCTGGTCCTGCTTGTCCCGGACCACCAGCTTGATCTCCGGCTTGCCGTCGGTCTTGCACTTGGCCTGCCGCTTCGGCATGTCGTCCTCGAGCTGCGTCGTACCCTTCTGCACCGCGACGGTCTTGCCGCACGCGTCGTCGGGGTTGATGCCCTTCGGGTTGCCCTTCGCGGTCGCCCACAGGGTGCCGGCGTTGAAGTAGCTGACCATGTTGACCTGCTGCTTGCGCTTGTCGTTGATCGTGAACGACGAAATGCCCATGTCGTACTTGCCGCCCTGGACACCGGTGATGATGGTGTCGAACCCGGCCGGCTGCCAGTCCACCGTGACGCCGAACTTCTGCGCCACCGCGTTGAACAGGTCGACGTCCATGCCGACGACGGTCTTGCCGCCCTGCAGGAACTCGTTCGGCGGGTAGCTGGCGTCGACGCCGACGACGATCTTCTTGGCGGCCTTGATCTTCGGCGGCAGCGAGCCGCTCAGATCCGGCCCGCCGCTGGAAGGTGCGCTGGAGGGGGCGCTCGACGGCGAGGTGGACGAGCCACCTTCGAGGGAGTTCGAACCGCAGCCGGCGGCGGCCAGAACCAGAACGCCGGACAGCGCCAGCGTCCTACGCAGGACAGACATCTAGGTCCTCCAAAGCAGGGCACCGGTCGGCTCCGGCGCCATCTGTCCGCATCTTGACACAACGACCTGCACCCGATGCACGGACCATCCCGGAATGGAGACCTATTCGTAGTCTGACGGCGGCGACGCTGCGGCCCGTCGATCACCCGGGCACGCAGCGTGACCGTCAGTTCGGTTCGACGTGAGTCGGGTCGAGGACGCGGCGGAGGAACGTGCGGGTGCGCTCTTCCTTCGGATTGCCGATGACCTCGGACGGCGGGCCTTGTTCGACGATGACGCCGCCGTCCATGAACACCACCCGGTCGGCCACCTCGCGGGCGAAGGCCATCTCGTGCGTGACGACGAGCATCGTCATACCGTCCAGGGCCAGCTTGCGCATCACCGTGAGTACGTCGCCGACCAGCTCCGGGTCGAGCGCCGAAGTTGGCTCGTCGAACAGCATCAGCGCCGGGTCCATCGACAGCGCCCGGGCGATCGCGACCCGTTGCTGCTGGCCGCCGGACAGCTGCATGGGATAGGCGGTCACCTTGTCGTTCAGGCCGACGCGATCCAGGTTGGCTCGGGCGACCTTCTCCGCTTCGGCCTTGCTGCGCTTCAGTACGGTCGTCTGCGCGATCGTGCAGTTGGCCAGCACCGACAGATGCGGGAACAGGTTGAACTGCTGGAACACCATCCCGATCTGCTGCCGGGCGGCATCCAGATGACAGTCCCGGTCGGTGATGTCCTCGCCACGAACGAAGACCTGGCCCTCCTGCGGTACTTCGAGCAGGTTGGCGCACCGCAGCAGGGTCGACTTGCCCGAGCCGGACGGCCCGATGATGCAGACAACCTCGCCCTGCTCGACGGTGAAGTCGATACCGCGCAGGACGTGGTTGCTGCCGAACGACTTGTGCAGGTTCTTGATCTCGACCAGTGCCATCAGTGCGCCCTCGCTGCCTTGGCTTCCAGCCAGCGGACCAGTAGGCCGAGCGGCAGGGTGATGATCAGGTAGCAGAAACCGGCCGTGACCAGCGGGGTCAGGTTCGACTCGGTGTTGGCCAGGTCGCGGCCGAATCCGGTCAGCTCGTACGCCGCTGCCGACGTACCGATGATGAAGACCAGGGACGAGTCCTTCACCAGTAGGATCAGGTCGTTGGCCAGCGGCGGCAGCACGATCCGGAACGCCTGTGGCAGCACGATCTTGCGGGTCGCGACACCGGCCGGCATGCCGAGTGATCGGGCCGCCTCGATCTGTCCCTTCGGCACCGCTTGGATGCCGGCCCGGATCACCTCGGCCATGTACGCCGCCGCGACGATCCCGAGCGCCAGCCAGACGGTGCCGTAGGGATCGAGCGGGATGACCAGATCGGCGAACGCCAACGGCAGCAGGCTGAACGCCACGAACACGACGATCGCCGGCAGCCCCCGGAAGAACTCGATGTAGGCCGTCGCCAGCCAGCGGTACGGCGCCACTCGGCTGAGCCGCATCAGCGCGAGCAACGTCCCGCCGAGCAGCCCGATGACAAAGGCCCCGGCCGTGTACTCGAGCGTCTTCAGGAACGCCCCGGGAAGCCCGGTGGTGAACGCCGACTTCACGAACTCGGGCTTGAAGAAGACGCTGGCGATCTGGCCCCAGTTCGCCGTGAATGCCGCCACCACGACGATGATGATCAGGACGGCGTACTGGATGCCGCGCGAGCGCTGGGCCCGTTGCCGCGGACTGAGCCCGCGGCGCTTCTCGACTACCGTGTCGGAGACCGTCACTTCTTCGGCTCCACCCCGAACCACTTCTTGAACAGCTGGTTGTACGTGCCGTCAGACTTGGCCTTCGTCAGCAGCCCGTTGAACATGGTCAGCAGCTTGGTGCCGCTCGGGTCGTCCTTCTTGGCCGCGAAGCCGTACTGCTCACCGGTGTTGAACTCCGCCGTCACCTCGGTGTCCGGGTTCGACGTGACGAAGTTGTACAGCGCGCCGTTGTCGTTGATCGCCGCGTCGACGCGGCCGGACTTGACGTTGTTGGTCTGCAGAGCGAGGTCGTTGAAGACGACGACCTCGAAGCCGATCTTCTTCGACGCCGCGGTCGCGTAGTCCTTGCCGGTGGTGTCGGCCTGTACGCCGACCTTCTTGCCCTTCAGGTCCTCGAGCGACTTGTACGGCGCACCCTTCTTCACCAGCAGCACCTGGGTCGCGTCCATGTACGGGTCGCTGATCCCGATCGCGGCCTTGCGGGAGTCGGTGATCGTCATCGCGCCCATGCCCATGTCGCACTTCTTCGCCTGGTAAGCGGCGCCGGAGGTGACCTGGGCCCACTCGATGCTGATCACTTCCTGCTCCACGCCGAGGTCCTTGGCGAGCAGGTCGAGCAGGTCGACGTCGAAGCCGACCACCTTGGTGCCCTCCTTGTACTCGAAGGGCTTGTACGACAGGTGCGTGCAGACCGTCAGCTTGCCGGGCTTCACCAGCGTGATGCCGGCCGCTTTCGCCTTGTCCTCGCCTCCTCCGCTGCTGCCGGAGCCGTTGCCGCAGGCCGACAACCCGAGGGCGATCACCGCCACGGAGGCGACGGCGACGGTGAGGCGGCTCTTGCGGAGGGTGGAGACGATGTTCATCGCTGGTACTCCTCGACACTGGTTGTGGTACGCCGGCTGCGGACAGCGCCCGTGCCGGGGTCCCCGCATCCTGACACAGCAACGAGCTACCTGTCGGCTGTCAACTCCCGACGAGACTCGATCGTCACCGTGGGCAGTCACTTGTGGTCACCCTCACAGAGCAGACCAGTTGGCCTGTGGTTTACTCGTACGACGGGCGATCCCCTGCTTTCCGAACACTTCCTCCCGAGTTTCCGAAAGGCCACTGATGGTCGCCCAGCCATTCGCACAGCCATTTTCCGTTGAGGTCTCCGATGCCTATGCCGGTGACCCAGTCTTCGAGTTGCACCGCGGCGGCAAGATCGAGGTGACGTCCTCGATCCACGTCAAGGACGCCGACGATCTGTCCAAGGCGTACACCCCCGGCGTCGCCCGGGTCTGCACCGCGATCGCCGAGGACCCCTCGCTGGTACGCCGCTACACCTGGAAGTCCAACGTGGTCGCGGTCGTCACCGACGGCACCGCCGTACTCGGACTCGGTGACATCGGCCCGGCCGCGTCGCTGCCGGTGATGGAGGGCAAGGCCCTGCTGTTCAAGGAGTTCGGCGGCGTCGACTCGGTGCCGATCGCGCTGGACTGCACCGACGTGGACGAGTTCGTCGAGACGGTCGCGCGGATGGCGCCGTCGTTCGGCGGGATCAACCTCGAGGACATCTCCGCGCCGCGCTGCTTCGAGATCGAGCGCCGGCTGAAGGAGCGGCTGGACATCCCGGTCTTCCACGACGACCAGCACGGTACGGCGGTCGTCGTACTCGCGGCGCTCCGCAACGCGCTCCGAGTCACAGGGCTGCATGGGATTTCTAGGCCGATCGAAGACATCCGCGTGGTGATCTCCGGAGCCGGTGCGGCTGGAGTCGCGTGTGCCCGGATCCTTTTGCAGGCAGGGGTCGGCGATCTCGCGGTCGTCGACAGCAAGGGTGTGTTGCACGAGGATCGCGCCGATCTGAACCCGGTGAAGCTGTCGCTGGCCCGGGACACCAACACCGGCGGGTACTCCGGCCGTCTGGTCGACGCGCTCGAGGGTGCGGACCTGTTCCTCGGTGTCTCCGGCGGGACGGTGCCCGAAGAGGCGGTCGCGCGGATGGCCGACAATGCGATGATCTTCGCGCTGGCCAACCCGAATCCCGAAGTACATCCGGACATCGCGCATCGGCACGCTGCCGTGGTCGCCACCGGCCGCTCGGACTTCCCGAACCAGATCAACAACGTGCTCGCGTTCCCCGGCATCTTCCGCGGCGCCTTCGACGCGAACGCGTCGCGCATCACCGAGCGAATGAAGTTGGCTGCCGCCGACGCCCTGGCCGGCCTGATCGCTGCGGACGATCTGCGTCCCGACTACATCATCCCGTCTCCGTTCGACGAGCGCGTCGCTCCGGCCGTCGCCACCGCGGTGGCCGCTGCCGCCGCGACCGACGGCGTCGCCCGCCCGGCCTGATCGGGCTGCCAGACAACCCCAGTGAGGCATCTCACTGGGGTTGTCTGGCTGCGCCGACAGCGCCAATATGTTGCTCCAAGCAACCGTCTCGTCGTGCTCGGCGACGAACGGCCGGACCGGCCGCCCGGGTTCGCCAAGAGTTCCGGATGAGTACGCCCGCCGTCCCCGCGAACGTCGAAACCGAGCCTCCTGGTTGCTTTCCGGCGGAGATCAAGCGCTTCACGGAAAGCTATTGACTTAACATTTCGCCCCGGCGACCATTGGCGTGGTTTCGCCCGCCGCGGAGTGGGCGGCCTTCGCAACGTACTCATCGTTGGAGGCTTTCCATGAAGCTCAGGACCGCATTCGGGGCGATGGCGGCGGTCACGGCCGCAGCCCTCGCTCTGAGTGGATGCGCGCAGAGCAGCACCGCCGCGAAGGGCGGAGGTGCGGGCGATGTGAAGACGGTCAGGGTCTTCATCAGTGGTGACACGAACATCCAGAAGCTCTGGGCGAACTCGCTCGGCCCGGCCTTCGAGAAGGCCAACCCCGGCTACAAGGTGCAGGTCACGCTCGACCTGCACGGTGAGCACGACGCCCAGACGATGGCGAAACTGGCGGCGTCGGTCGCGCAGAAGAAGGATCCCGGCTTCGACGTGGTCGACGGCGGTTTCGTGCCGAAGGCATCGACCGCGAACCTCCTGGACCCGGTCGACTCCTCGAAGATCTCCGCCCTGGCCGACATCCCGGCCGACGTGGTCAAGGCCGGCGGCACCGGCGGGATCCCGTACCGCGGGTCGTCCGTACTGCTCGCCTACGACACCAAGACCGTTCCCGCCCCGCCGAAGACGCTGGACGACCTGCTCGCGTGGATCAAGGCGCACCCGGGGAAGTTCACCTACAACTCGCCCAAGTCGGGCGGTTCCGGTGGATCGTTCGTGGCCACAGTGCTCGACAAGTACGTCCCGGCCGACGCCCGGCAGAAGATGACGGTCGGCTACGACAAGGGTCTCGAGTCGAACTGGAACCAGGGCTTCGCGACGCTGCACGGACTCAACCCGTACGTGTACCAGAAGGGCGTCTACCCCAACGGCAACCAGCAGGTGCTGGATCTGCTCGCGAACGGGCAGATCTCGATGGCTCCGGTCTGGTCGGACATGTTCACCACGGCCGTCGCGAACGGCGCGATCCCCTCGACGATCAAGTCCACCCAGATCTCCGACCCGTCCTTCACCGGTGGCGCGGCGTACCTCGGCATCCCGGCCAACAGCCCGAGCAAGGACGCGGCCGTCAAGCTCGTCAACTTCGTCGAGCAGCCTGAGCAGCAGGCGATGATTGTCAAGGACATCTCGGGCTACCCGGCGATCTCCATCGACAAGCTGCCGCAGGAGCTGCAGGCCAAGTTCGCGAACGCCGACACGAACAACCTGCGCAAGGGCTACTTCGACTCGATGTCCAAGGACCTGAACCAGCTCTGGGACCAGAAGGTCCCCGGCAAGTGACGGCCGAGCTCGAAGCCGGTCCCGCTGTCGTGGTCCGGCCCGCCACCGCTGCGGCGGCGGGCCGGACCCGGGGCCTGCTGATGGCGCTGCCGCCGATGGTGCTGATCGCGTTCTTCATCGGCTTCCCGGTCGTCCTCGCCTTCGGCTTCAGCCTCGGGTTCACCGGCGGTCTCAACCGCACGATCGCGCTGATCGGCCAGAACGTCCACACGGCGCACGGCATCGTCCCGACGTTGTCGGCGTACGCCGAGATGTTCACGAACGCACGCTTTCTCGGTGACCTGGTCGTCACCGTCGTCGTCACGGTCGTGAGCACCACCATCGTCATTGCGCTCGCGGTCGGCATCGGGCTGTACCTGAAGTTCTCGGGCGGGCTGATCGGCAAGGTGCTGTCCGCGCTCGCGGTGGTGCCGCTGTTCATCCCGGTGGTGATCGCCTCCTGGGCCATCCTCGGCTTCTACTCCGCGAACGGTTTCCTGCGCAGCGTCGCGGCGCAGTTCGGGGTGGACTTCCCGATCTGGTCGTACACGCTGGTGACCGTCGTCATCGGCTCGGTGTGGACGTCGCTGCCGTTCGCGACGCTGCTGGTCAGCTCGGGGCTGCAGGCCGTCCCGCAGGCGATGATCGACGCCGCGCGCGACGCCGGTGCGTCGTTCTGGCGGGTCGTCGCGAGCGTCGTGGTCCCGATGGCCGGCGTGCCGATCATCATCGCGACGACGTTCACCGCGATCGGGATCCTCGGCTCGTTCACCGTGCCCTACTTCACCGGCCCGAACTCGCCGAACATGCTCGGCGTCGACATGTCGAACTACTTCTCCGCGTTCAACCAGCCGCAGCAGGCCGTGGTGATCGCCTTCATCGTGTTCGCGATCGCGTCCGGGATCGCCGCGGTGTACGTGTGGGCGAACTTCCGCTCGGCCAAGGAAAGCGGGGCCGTGTGATGCCCCGCGTGCTGTCCCGCGGCGTCGTCGTCCTGCTCGCCGCCGTACTGGCGCTGTTCATCATCGGACCGTTGGCCTGGCTGGCCGTACGGGCGTTCGCGGCGAGCTGGACCTACCCGGACCTGCTCCCGGATGCCTGGACGTTGCGGTGGTGGAGTGTCGTCTTCAGCGACCGGGCCCTCGGGGTCGCCGTACAGAACTCGCTGTTCTTCGCCCCGATCACCGTGCTCGTCTCCGCGGCGATCTGCCTGCCGGCCGCCTACGCGTTCGCGCGCTTCGAGTTCCCGGGGCGGCGGTTCTTCCTGATCGGGGTGTTCGCGGCCAACTCGTTCCCGAAGATGGGCCTGTTCGTCTCGCTCGCCGCACTGTTCTACGCGCTCAACCTGATGAACACGATCCTCGGGATTCTCGTCGTCCATGTGCTCGGCACGGTCGTGTTCATGACCTGGATCCCGGCCGCGGCGTTCGCCGCCGTACCGCGCAGTCTGGAGGAGGCCGCCCGGGACGCGGGTGCGTCCAAGCTGCGGACCTTCTTCAGCGTGACTCTGCCGATCGCCCTGCCGGGAATCCTGGTGGCCGCGATCATGAGCTTCCTGTCCTCCTTCGACGAGGCCCAGGGCACGTACCTGGTCGGCGCACCGGACTACATGACGATGCCGACCCAGATGTACAGCCTCGTGCTCAACTACCCGACCCAGGTCGCGGCGGTCTTCTCGATCCTGCTCGCCATCCCTTCCGTGGCGCTGCTGCTGGCCGCGCACAAGCACATCGTCGGCGGCCACCTCGCCGAGGGCTTCCAGATCAAGTAGAGGTGCAATGACCACATCAGTTTCCGGAGGTCTCGCCATCGAGGGCCTGCACAAGGTACTCGGCGGCCGGAGCATCATCCACAGCCTCGACATGGCGGTCCGCCCGGGGGAGCTGGTCTCGCTGCTCGGCCCGTCCGGCTGCGGCAAGACCACGACGCTGCGGATGATCGCCGGCTTCCTGACCCCGGACGCCGGCTCGATCAAGGTCGGCGGCCGCGAGGTCGTGAACCTCGGCCCCGAGCACCGACCGAGCGCGATGGTCTTCCAGAACTACGCCCTCTGGCCGCACATGACGGTGGCGAAGAACGTCGGCTTCCCGCTGAAGCTGCGCAAGCGGCCGAAGGCGGAGATCGCCGAACGCGTCGACGCCGCCCTCACGCTGGTGAACCTGATGCACCACAAGGACTCGCGCCCGGCCCGGATCTCCGGCGGCGAGCAGCAGCGCACGGCCCTCGCCCGGGCGCTCGTCCAGGAGCCGGAGCTGCTGCTGCTCGACGAGCCGCTCAGCAACCTCGACGCGAAGTTGCGGGTGAAGGTCCGCGAGGACATCCGCGAGATCCAGCAGCGGCTCGGGATCACCACCGTCATTGTCACGCACGACCAGGAGGAGGCGATGTCGGTCTCGGACCGGATCGCGGTGATGAACAACGGCCGGATCGAGCAGTTCAGCACGCCCGCCGACCTCTACAGCACTCCGGCGACCGAGTTCGTCGCGACCTTCATCGGGAGTCTCAACCGGCTCGAGGGCAGGATCGAGGACGGCCGGGTCGTGCCGGGTGCCGGCGTGGTCGGGATCCGGCCGGAGGACGTCGTCTTCGGGCCGGAGGCGCATCCTCGCGGGCTTGCCGCGACCGTCGAACGGGTCGTTCCGCGCGGTCATTTCGCCGAGCTCCACCTGCGCCGCGAGGACGCCGAACTGCGTTCCTACGTGACCGGCGTCCCGCCCGCCGTCGGCACCAGTGGCTGCGCCCGGATCGAGAAATGGCTCGAGTTCGAGGACGGTCAGCTCGTCGGCCAGGGAACGCCGGCATGAGTACGGCGCCGGCCACGCGGCGCGAGGCACCCCGGGCGACCGCACACCGCGGCGACGTCGAACGGCATCGGGAGAACACGATCCCGGCCGTGCGCTCGGCCGTCGAAGCGGGCGCCGACTTCATCGAGGTCGACGTGCGCGTGACTCGGGACGGTCACGTCGTACTCCTGCACGATGCGACGCTCGAGCGCCTCTGGGGCGACGATCGGCCGGTCTCCGAGCTCGACTGGGCCGAGGTCGCGGCACTCGGTGACTCGCAGCATCGCGTCCCGCTCCTCACCGACGCCCTGCCCGTCGTGGCCGGGACGTCGTCGACCCTCCTGATCGACCTCGGTACGCCGCAGATCGCCGAGTCCGCGGTCCGGGTGGTGCTCGGCTCCGGGGCATCCGTCGCCTGGTGCGGCGACTTCGAGGCCATGACAGTCGTCCGGGCGCTCGACCCGGAGGCGAGTATCTGGATGCCGTGGGATCGCCGCGACGTACCGTCCGCGGAGTTCCTCGCGCGGCTGCGGCCGGATGTCATCAACTCGGAGTACCTCGTCCTCAGCGACGAGATCGTCGATGCCGTCCATCGTGCCGGGCTTCGCGTTGCCTGCTGGACGGTCGACGACGAGGACGCCATGCGCTGGTCCCTTGCCCGCGGTGTGGACGTGGTCACGACCAACCGGCTCAGCCTGTTCCGGACGGTCGTCGCGGAGGGACCGGCGTCCTGGGAACAAGCACCCCGACCTGTCAGGCTCACCGGTGACGAGCTGGTGGAGGCCATCGCTGTCGCTCGTGAACTCGCGGACTGGGCCAACGACTTCACCCGGAACGCGGACCTCGGCGACGTCCGGACGAAGGCGAACGCCGCGGACCACGTGACAGCGGTCGACCTCGCCGTCGAACGGCATGTGCGAGAGGTCATCGCCGAACGGCTCCCCGGTCACCTCGTGGTCGGCGAGGAGCTGGGCGGCGCTGCCCGTCCCGGTGTTCCCTGCTGGTACGTCGATCCTGTCGACGGGACCGCGAACCTGGCCAACGGCGTCCCGTGGACGGCGTTCTCACTCGCCCTGGCGATCGACCGCGAGCCGTTCGTCGCTGTGGTCGGCGATGTCTGGCGCGGGCAGGTGTTCGCCGCGGTTGCGGGCAGGGGCGCCGAACTGGACGGGCAGCCGCTCGACCTGCGCACCTCGATCGGCAGTACGGACGTCGGCCTGGCGGGGAAGATCGTGAGCACCGAACTGCTGAACCACTCGCCGTGGCCCGGCATGGACCTCTTCCTCGACGGGCTCCGTGACCAGTTCTGCACTCTTCGGGTGATGGGGTCCGGAACCCTCACCCTCGCCGGGCCTGCGGCCGGGCGCGGCGTCGGGGCCGTGATCGAACGCTTCAGCCCGATTGACCACCTGGCCGCCGCGCTCGTCGTCCGGGAAGCCGGCGGCATCCTCCTCGACGACAACGGCGACGAGACCGTCTGGCCCGAGTCCGGCGGCATCCTGGCGGCCCGGCCGGAGCACGCCCCGGAGCTCTACAAGCTCTGGACGGTAGCCCGCCGGACGGGCGTCTAAGAGGGCGTCTGGGAACTCTGCGCCTACTGCGCAGAGTTCCCAGACGCCCTCTAAGGTGGTCTGCATGCTTGCTGCCTACGCCGCCAAGTTCGACGCCGACAACCCGATCGCCGCGCTGGAGGTGGGGGAGCGACCGGAGCCAGAGGTCCCCGAGGGCTGGGTGACCATCGATGTGAAGGCGACCGCGCTCAATCATCACGATCTGTGGTCGTTGAAGGGTGTCGGGCTGGCGGAGCAGAGTCTGCCGATGATCCTCGGCTGTGACGCGGCCGGCGTGGACCCGGACGGGAACGAGGTCGTCGTCCACGCGGTGATCTCGGACCCGGCGTGGAAGGGTGACGAGACGCTCGACCCGAAGCGGTCGCTGCTGAGCGAGCGGTATCAGGGCACGCTGGCCCAGAAGGTCGCCGTACCGGCGCGGAACGTCGTACCGAAGCCGGCTGGGATGAGTTTCGAGCAGGCTGCGTGCCTACCGACGGCCTGGTTGACGGCGTACCGGATGTTGTTCACGCAGTCCGGGCTGAAGCCGGGTGACACCGTGCTCGTCCAGGGTGCCGGCGGTGGGGTCGCGACCGCGCTGATCACGCTGGCCCGGGCCGCGGGGATCCGGGTGTGGGCGACCAGCCGGGACGAGGGGAAGCGGGCCAAGGCGCTCGAGATCGGTGCGCATGACGCGTTCGAGTCCGGCGCGCGGATGCCGGAGCGGGTCGACGCGGTGATGGAGACGGTCGGGCAGGCGACTTGGTCGCACTCGCTGAAGTCGTTGAAGCAGGGCGGGACGCTGGTGATCTCCGGCGCGACCAGCGGGCAGGCGCCGAAGTCGGCCGAGCTGAACCGGATCTTCTTCCTGCAACTGCGGGTGCAGGGCTCGACGATGGGTACGCGGACCGAGCTCGCCGAGCTGGTCCAGTTCATGACGAACGCCGGGATCAAGCCGCACATCGATTCGATCCTCCCGCTCGCCGACGCCCGCGACGGGTTCGCCAAGATGAATACCGGCGACGTGTTCGGCAAGATCGTCTTTACTGTCTGAGTGCAACCCGAGATCCGGCCAGTCACGCTCGAGGACGCCGAGGCCGCGGCCTGGTGCCATCTGCTCTGCTGGCGGGAGGCGTACGCCGGACTCGTGCCGGCCGATCAACTCCTGGAGCGGACGTCGAACATCGAGCGCCGGATCGAGCGCTGGACGACTCCGCTCGGTGACGGCCGGAAGCGGTGGATCGCGCTGAACCCGGACGCGTCCGCACCGGTCGAGGACCGGGTGGCCGGGTTCGTCGGTATCGGTCCGGGGCGGGACGATGACGCTCCGGTGCCGTTCGAACTGGAGGCGATCTACACCCGGCAGGCGTTCTGGCGGACCGGGCTCGGCGGCCGCCTGCTGGATGTTGCCGTCGGCAAGCAGGCCGCCTTCCTCTGGGTCTTCGAGGGGAACGAGCGGGCACTGGGTTTCTACGGCCGGCACGGGTTCGAGCCGGACGGTGTGAGTAAGCACGATCCGTACTTCGACCTGCAGGAGATCCGGCTGGTCCGGACCTGACGTTTCACGGCTGAAACATTGGCGTCGCACCGGGGCAACGCGATGGGTCCAGTCTGTTCCTACCGATCCGCCCGATCGATGAGGAGCAGGGAGCGCCCATGAGGCCTACTTTGACGGTGATCGTTGACCCGGCCGACCGCTGGATGACGAAGGCCGCGTGTGTTGGACAGGCACCGTCGTACGACGAGACGGCCAGCCAGTGGGAGCAGCGGAAGGCACAGGCGCTCTGCCTGACCTCGTGCCCGGTGATCGAGGAGTGCCGCGAGTGGGCCCGCCGGACGAAGTTCACCGGCACCGCCGCCGGCGAGAAGTTCCTCTACGGACGCCGCCGCGGCCGCCCGGGCCCGCAGGAGCGCCGCAACCGGCCGCCGCTCGAGGTCATCACCGAGCAGCAGGCCAGCTGACGCCCGCTCAGACGTTGAGAAGCTCGTCGACGCGGTCGGCGGGCTTTTCCGTACGACGGAACGGTGAGGTCAGCGTCGCCAGCACCTGGTGCCGGTTGTGGATCGCCGCCGCGATCGCCAGCACCAGATAGATCGCACTGATCACATAGCGCCCGGTCTGACCCGGCACGGCGAACTGGACCGCGAAGAGACCCAGCAGCGTCCAGGCCGCCCACCGCGGGAACCGCAGGTTGAGCAGGATCGCGATCCCGAGCAGCGTCTGCGTGGCGGTGAGAAGGAACTCCTCGACCTGCCGCCCGTCCAGATGCAGCGCGGGCCCGCCGCCACCGATGCCGTAGGCGATCGGCAGGCTCCCGATCAACAGCGTCCACTGGTTGACCTTGGCCGAGATCAGCAGGCCGAGTGCAGCCGCACCCTTACCGCGCCAGGCGAACAGCAGCGCCACGATGAACTCAGGCGCCTCCGAAGCCAGCGGCGCCAGCCACTGGACCAGCAGGAACTGGTCGATCCCCAGCGCCCGCCCACCCTGGACGAGCGAGTCCGCGAACGGCTCCGCAGCCGCGAGGATCACGCCGGCCGAGACCAGGAACATCGCGGTCACGGTGATCCGCCGCTGCAGGCGAGGAAGCCCGCCGATCGACGCCGCCGGGCCGATCAGGTCCGGCTCCTCGTCGTGCTCGGACATCGCTGCCCGGTACAAGTAGTAGGCGAAGAAGGCGAGCAGCAGGATCCCCAGGACCAGGTGGATCTCGCCGGTGACCGGGATCACGAACGCGACCAGACCGGCGACCGCGAGGAAGCCCAGCTCCCGGCGATAACCGGACTCGAGCACCAGCGCCTTGACGGACTGTCCGCTGCGCCGCGAGGCGACGTACAGGCTGATCAGGACGACGCTCGACCAGCCGAGGCCGAGGAGCAGCCGGTTCGAGCCGGTCATGTTGGCTGCGGCGTACTGCACGTAGTCCGGGTTCGAGCCGGCGGTGTGGGCGAAGTACAAGTCCACCGCGTACTCCGGCAGTACGGCGATGACTGCCAGCAGGGCGATCGCCAGACCGCCCGAGATGTCCATCTCCGCCGCCTCGGCCGCCCAGGCCAGCACGAACGATGCGGCGACCACGGCGAGGCCGAAGATCGCGATCGACGCGGCCGCGGGGGGATGACTGCCGCTGAGTCGGAGGACGACCGCGGGGACCGCCACCAGGAGCAGCAGGAGCACTGGGCGAAGGGCTCGGAACATGGTTCCAAGCCTGCCACCGTTTTGATACTTTCGCAATTGCGAAAGTGTGAGACCGTCCACACCCCGGCCCGGCGGACTGCCCGGAGACCGCTCCAGCGGCGACAATGACTGCGCGATGACCAACCGAGAACCGACGAAGGCGCAGCTCGATTCCGCCGCGGGCACCTTCGCCATGCTCTCCGCGCCCGTCCGGCTGCACCTCGTGTCGCTGGCCGCGCAGGGGGAGTACGACGTCGGCACCCTGGCGGAGCGGGTCGGCGTGAGTATCGCCACCGCCAGCCAGCACCTCGGCAAGCTCCGGCTGGCCGGGATCATCACCGCGCGCCGCGAGGGCCGCCGGCACATCTACACCGTCGACGACCCGCACGTGCTCAACATGGTCGACCAGATCTTCGAGCACATCGCGCCCGACGGCACGCTGGCCCCCGACCCGCCACTTCGCACCCGGCCGCCGCACACGGCGGACTAGAGGACGTGCCGCAGGTACCGTTCCGGCGCCTGCAGGTACGCCTTCCAGTTCTGCACGAGCTCCAGCTCATCCCACGTCGTACGCCGGATGCCCCAGTCACCGACCTCGAGGATGGTCGCGCCGGGCAGCGCCGCGATGACCGGGGAGTGGGTCGCGCAGAGCACCTGTGAGCCGGACTCGGCGAGACGGTTGAGTACGCCGACCACGGCCAGGCTGCTGGAGAACGAGAGCGCGGACTCGGGCTCGTCGAGGCAGTAGAAGCCGTGCCGGGTGAAGCGGTCGCTGATCAGGTTGAGGAAGCTCTCGCCGTGGCTCATCTCGTGGAACACCGGGTCCTCGCGGAAGCTGCTCGGATTCTGTTCCAGGTAGGTGTAGAAGCCGTGCATGGTCTCGGCGCGGAGGAAGTACCCGGCGCGCTTGGCGCCGACGCCGCGAGTCAGCTGCAGGTCGTCGGCGAGCGACGACTCGGTCGCCCGGGTGGTGAGGCGGGCGCCGGTGGAACCGCCTTCCGGCGAGAGGCCGAAGGCGACGGCGATCGCCTCGACCAGCGTCGACTTGCCGGCGCCGTTCTCGCCGACGAGGAACGTCACGCCGGGGTCGAGGTCCAGCCCGTCGGTCAGCAGCTGGCGGACGGCCGGGATGGAGTACGGCCAGCGCCCCGACGTACGAACGCCCTCCGCCGCGGCAACCCGTCGTACGGGCTGCGAGGCGAAGGGCATTCGCTCAGGTTACTAGTCGTCCTCGTCGTCCAACCGGGCCAGCCAGGTGGCGTAGCGCTCGATCGGGGTCTCGAACTCGGGGTTCAGGTCGACGAACTCGCGCAGCCGCTCGGCCACCCAGGCCAGCGTGACATCCTCCTCGCCACGCCGCTTCTCGAGCTCCTCGATCCCGCGGTCGGTGAAGTACACGTCAGCTGAACGCCTGCTTCAGCAGCGTCGCCTGCTCGGCGCCGTGCACACCGTGCGAGCCGACCGCCGGGGCGGACATAGCCGGCCGGGACACCCGGTAGAACGGCTTGCCGCCCAGGTACTCGGTCAGGTTCAGCGCCATGAACGGCCACGGACCCTGGTTCGCCGGCTCGTCCTGGACCCAGCGGATCTCGGTCGCGTTCGGGTACTTCGCCAGCTCGGCGACTACCTCGTCCGCGGCCAGCGGGTACAGCTGCTCGACCCGGAGGATCGCGGTGCTGATCTTGTCCGGCTCGACCTTCTTGCGCTCCGCCAGCAGGTCGTACACGATCCGGCCGGAGGTCAGGATGACCCGCTCGACGTCGGCCGGGTTCGCCTCGGCCTCGACGTCGTTGATCACCGGGCGGAAGGTGCCGTGGGTCAGCTCGTCCGGCACCGACACCGCCTCCTTGCGCCGGAGCAGCTGCTTCGGCGTGAAGACGACCATCGGAGTGTGCTCCTCGCCGAGCGTGTGCCGGCGCAGCAGGTGGAAGTACGACGCCGGCGTCGACGGCTGGGCCACCGTCATCGCGTCCTCCGCGCAGAGCGCCAGGAACCGCTCGATCCGGGCCGAGGTGTGGTCCGGGCCCTGACCCTCGTAACCGTGCGGCAGCAGCAGCACGACACCGGACTTCTGTCCCCACTTCGCCTCACCGGACGAGATGTACTCGTCGATGACCGACTGGGCGCCGTTGACGAAGTCGCCGAACTGCGCCTCCCACAGGGTCAGCGCCTCCGGCCGGGCCACGGAGTACCCGTACTCGAAGCCGAGCGCGGCGTACTCGCTGAGCAGCGAGTCGTAGACGTAGAAGTTCGCCTGGTTCTCCTCGTCCAGGTGCTGCAGCGGGACGTAGTCCTGCCCGTTGACCCGGTCGATGACGGCGGCGAACCGCTGGACGAACGTGCCGCGGCGGCTGTCCTGACCGGCCAGCCGGACCGGGCGCCCGTCGAGCAGCAGCGAACCGAACGCGGTGATCTCCGCGCTGGCCCAGTCGATCGGGCCCTCGGTGATCGCGTGCGCCCGGCGCGCCAGCTGCGGCTGCACCTTCGGGTGCACGGTGAAGCCGGCCGGCAGCGTGGTGTGCGCGTCGGCGATCTTCTTCAGCACCTCCGGCGTGATCGCGGTCGCGTCCGGGCCGTCCGGCTTGTCCGGGTAGACCGGGGCGGTGACGTACGGCGGCGGCGTGTCCGGCTGGTTCTTCGCCTCGCGGACCTCGGCGAAGACCCGCTCGAGCCGGTGCTGGAAGTCCTGCATCGCCTGCTCGGCCTCGTCGATCGTGATGTCGCCACGACCGATCAGGGCCTCGGTGTAGAGCTTGCGGACCGACCGCTTCTGCTCGATCAGGTCGTACATCAGTGGCTGGGTGAAGCTCGGGTCGTCGCCCTCGTTGTGGCCGCGGCGGCGGTAGCAGACCAGGTCGATGACGACGTCCTTGTTGAACGCCTGCCGGTACTCGAAGGCCAGGTCCGCGACCCGGATGCAGGCCTCGGGGTCGTCGCCGTTCACGTGGAAGATCGGCGCCTGCACCATCCGGGCGACGTCGGTGGAGTACATCGACGAGCGGGACGAGGCCGGCGAGGTGGTGAAGCCGACCTGGTTGTTCACGATCACGTGGATCGTGCCACCGGTGCGGTAGCCGCGCAGCTGGGACAGGTTCAGCGTCTCCGCCACCACGCCCTGGCCGGCGAAGGCCGCGTCACCGTGCACCAGCACCGGCAGCACCGGGAACGCGGGCCCGCGGTCCAGGATGTCCTGCTTGGCCCGGACGATGCCCTCGAGCACCGGGTCGACGGTCTCCAGGTGGGACGGGTTCGCCGCCACCGACACCTTGATCTTGTCGCCGAACTCGGAGACGAACTCGCCCTCGGCGCCCAGGTGGTACTTGACGTCACCGGAGCCCTGCACGGTCCGCGGGTCGATGTTGCCCTCGAACTCGCGGAAGATCTGGCCGTACGACTTGCCGACGATGTTGGCCAGCACGTTCAGCCGGCCGCGGTGCGCCATCCCGATCGCGACCTCGTCCAGGCCGGCCCCGGCCGCCTCCTCGCAGAGCTCGTCGAGCAGCGGGATGGTGGTCTCCGCGCCTTCCAGAGAGAACCGGCGCTGACCGACGTACTTGGTCTGCAGGAAGGTCTCGAACGCCTCGGCCTCGTTCAGCTTGGCCAGGATCCGTAGCTGCTCCTCGCGCGGCGGCTTGGTGTGCGGCCGCTCGACCCGCTCCTGCAGCCACTTGCGCTGCTCGGGGTCCTGGATGTGCATGTACTCGATCCCGGTGGTCCGGCAGTACGAGTCGCGCAAAATGCCGAGGATCTCGCGCAGCTTCATGAACCGCCGGTCGCTGCCGCCGAACGAGCCGGTGGCGAACTCGCGGTCCAGGTCCCACAGCGTCAGGCCGTGGGTGGCGACGTCCAGGTCGGGGTGGCTGCGCTGCTTGTACTCCAGCGGGTCGGTGTCGGCCATGATGTGGCCGCGGACCCGGTAGGCGTGGATCATCTCGAGGATGCGCGCCTGCTTGGAGACGTCCTCCTCGTGGCTGTGCGGGAGGTCCGCGGCCCAGCGGATCGGCTCGTACGGGATCCGCAGCGACCGGAAGATCTCGTCGTAGAAGCCCTCCTGGCCGAGCAGCAGCTGGTGGATCCGGCGCAGGAACTCACCCGACTGGGCGCCCTGGATGATCCGGTGGTCGTACGTCGAGGTCAGCGTCATCACCTTGCTGACCGCGAGCTTGGCCATCGTCTCCTCGGCCGCGCCCTGGTACTCCGTCGGGTACTCCATCGCGCCGACGCCGATGATGCAGCCCTGGCCGGCCATCAGCCGCGGCACCGAGTGCTGGGTGCCGATGGTGCCGGGGTTGGTCAGGCTGATCGTGGTGCCCTGGAAGTCCGGCAGCGCCAGCTTGTTGTCCCGGGCCCGGCGGACGATGTCCTCGTAGGCCATCCAGAAGTCGGCGAACGTCATCGACTCGCCGCCCTTGATCGACGGCACCAGCAGCTGCCGGGTGCCGTCCGGCTTCTGCATGTCGATCGCGAGGCCGAGGTTGATGTGCGCCGGCTGGACCAGCGTGGGCTTGCCGTCGGTCTCGTCGTACGACGCGTTCATCTCGGGCAGCGTCTTCAGCGCCTTCACCAGCGCCCAGCCGATCAGGTGGGTGAAGGAGATCTTGCCGCCGCGGGCGCGCTTGAGGTGGTTGTTGATGACGATGCGGTTGTCGATCAGCAGCTTGACCGGGACCTGCCGGACGCTGGTCGCGGTCGGGACCTGGAGGCTGGTCTCCATGTTCTGCGCCGTCCGGGCCGGGGCCCCGCGCAGGATCTTCCGCTCGGCCTCGCCGGTCGGGGCTGCAGTTGTGGCTGCAGGGGTGGCTGCGGGCTGGGCGGCCTTGGGCTGGTTCACCGGTGCTGCCTTCTCGGGCTCGGGGACTGCGGCCTTTGCGGGGGCCTGTGCGGGGGCCGGCGTGGCGGGCGTCTGGGCGGGCGTCTGGGCACCGCGGCTCGGGGCCTCGGGAGTCTTGTTGTCGGACACCGCGTCGGGCCGGGGAGCGTCGGCCGGGGGAGTCGTCACCGGCTTCGCGTCACCATCCTGCTTGCCATCTGGAGTGCCGTCGGGGTTGTACGTCTTGAAGAAGTCGAGCCACGCCGGATCCACCGAATTCGGGTCCTGCTGGTACTTCTCGTACAGCTCGTCGACCAGCCATTCGTTCGCACCGAAGGCTGCTAGGGGATTGGTGTCTGATGGCTCGGTGGCCACTTGGCAGTTCGCCTCTTCCGATTTCGGGTCCGGTAGCACTGGTAATTCTGATGTTATGGGTGGTGTCCCAAGCAAAGGCTAATAGCACGGGGACCACTTCCACAGCCCGGGACCACCGCACCAGTGTGTCGAGTGGTCCGGCCCCGGCGAGTCGATCCATCGACGCCTGAAACACTGCTGATAAAGGTGTTTCAGGCCACACAGCCTCTTCTCGCCACGAGCCGGCACGGAGAGCGACGGCGGCTGCTCCCGGACCCCTTGCAGATGTGGCTTTCCGGCCACTGTCCTGACGCCGTCCGGACGGTCCGCTGAGCGTGCCGGCCCACTGTATGCAGTTGTCCACTCGCCGCCGGTGACGATCACGAGTGCGCAAAAGTGTGGCCAACGTCACGCTATAAATCAGTCCACCTGGGCATGATTGGCCTTCATCGGTTCGCGAGCCGCCGGACGAGCTTGAGTCCGGACCAGGTCGCGTCGATCGCACAGACCTTCACGTCGACCACGCCGAGCGGAAGGGCCAGCTCGCGGATCCCGTTCTCGTCCAGGTCGGTCGGCACCCCGGACGCCCGCTTCGGCCAGGCGACCCAGATCATCCCGGCCGTCACGGTCTTCTCGAGCACCACCGGTAGCCGCCGCACGAGCCGGTCTCGATCCGGGCAGAACAGCAGCACGACGTCGTACGGCGTGCGCGTGCTCCGCCGCACCACCGTCGTACCCACCGGCAGCCCCTCGATCACGAACCCAGCCGGCGCGTTGTCCATCAGGACGCGATGCTCCGCCTTGATCCCGAGCTTCCCCGCCAACGGCTTGCCGGAATAGCCCGGTGTGGTCATGAAACCGATGTTAGGCGCAGCTGAGCGGCATACTGGCGGGATGGCGTTGACGGACGAGGCGATCGTCAAGATCAAGGGGATGATCACGTCGGGGGAGCTGGGGCCGGGGGATCGGTTGCCGAAGGAGGCGGATCTCGCCGCCCGGCTGGGCCTGTCGCGGAACTCGCTGCGTGAGGCGGTCAAGGCGCTCACGCTCGTCAACGTGCTGGACGTGAAGCACGGCGACGGGACGTACGTGACCAGTCTCGACTCGGCGCACCTGCTGGACGCGCTCAACTTCATGGTCGACCTGCACCGGGACGACTCGGTCCTGCAGTTCTTCGAGGTACGGCGGTTGCTCGAGCCCGGCGTGGCTGCGCTGGCGGCGACCCGGATCAGCGCGGAGCAGCTAACCGGCCTGCGGCTGCTTTGTAGCGACCTGACACCCGAGGCCGGCGTCGAAGAGTTGGTCGCGAACGACCTGCAGTTCCACCGCGGGATCGCGGAGGCGACCGGGAACCAGGTGGTCTGCTCGCTGCTCGACGGCATCTCCGGCGCGACCCAGCGGGCCCGGATCTGGCGCGGCGTCACGCAGGCCGGCGCGGTCGGGCGCACCCTCGCGGAGCACGCCGCGATCCTGGACGCCATCGAGATCGGCGACGCCGAGGCCGCCCGCGCCTGGATGACCGCTCACATCGCCGGCGTCGAAACCTGGCTGCGCAAGGCACCATGACCGGCCAGCAGCCTCCACCCCGCAGCGCGCTGACGCTCAGGATCGTGCTGTCGGCGTTCGGGGTGGTGCTGTTCGCGGCGGCCACGGCGCTGTCCGTGGTCTACGACCTTCCGGCCGGGTGGGTGATCACCTTCGGAGCGTTCGTGGTGGTCGCACTGGTGGACCTGGTGGTTGTTGCCTGGCGCAAGCGTTCGGAAAATGGTTGATGAACCCAACCGCGATCCGTAAGCTTGGAACGTCCCACTCCCGACGGCAGGGGTTCGAGTTGTCGAACTGAGGTCTTTCTCCGCAACCGATTGATCGCCACCGTTCTGGTGTGCGGTCTCGTTTCGAGACCTCATCTGGAGTCGACACTCATGAGTTTTTCCCTGTCCTGTACCGATCTGTACTTCGCCTGGCCCGATGGCGAGGTGTTGTTCGACGGCCTGACCTTGGTCGCCGGACCGGTTCGCTCCGGCTTGGTCGGCCGCAACGGCACCGGTAAGTCGACGCTACTCAAGCTGATCGCCGGCCGGCTCACCCCGCAGCGCGGGGCGATCCGGGTCAACGGCGAGCTCGGGTACCTGCCGCAGGACCTGACCCTCGACACCACACTGCGGGTCGACCAGGCGCTTGGCATCGAAGCCGTCCGCCGGGCGATCACCGCGATCGAGTCCGGCGACGCCTCCGAGGAGAACTTCGCGATCGTCGGCGACGAGTGGGATGTCGACGAACGGGCCGAGGCGCTGCTCGGCAAGCTGGGTCTGGGTGCGATCGACCTCGATCGCAACGTCGGCGCGCTGTCCGGCGGCGAGACGATCCTGCTCGGTCTGGCGGCCGAGCTGCTACGGCGTCCCGACGTACTGCTGCTCGACGAGCCGACGAACAACCTCGACCTGCGGGCCAGGCGGCATCTGTACGACGCCGTCGACCAGTTCCGCGGTGCGTTGCTGATCGTCAGTCACGACCGGGAGCTGCTCGAACGGGTCGACCAGATCGGCGACCTGCGCAAGGGCGACGTCACCTGGTACGGCGGCAACCTCAGCGCCTATGAGGAGGCCGTCGCGGTCGAGCAGGAGGCGGCCGAGCGGATGCTGCGCGCGGCGGAGGCCGACGTCCGGAAACAGAAGCGCGACCTGATCGACGCGCGGATGAAGATGGACCAGCGCCGCGCTCGCGGGCAGCGCGCCTTCGAGCAGGGTGGGATCCCGAAGATCGTCGCCGGCAACCTGAAACGTGGTGCGCAGGTGTCGGCGGGCAAGCACCTCGGGATGCAGTCCGAGCGACTCGACTCCGCGCAGGAGGCGCTGGCGGATGCCGAGGACAAGGTCCACGACGACGATGCGATCCGGGTCGACCTGCCGAAGACCGCCGTACCTTCGGGTCGGGTGGTACTGCGGCTCGAGGACCACGTACTGCGGACCGGGGCGCACGTCGACCTGGAGATCCGGGGGCCGGAGCGGATCGCGTTGACCGGGCCGAACGGCGCCGGGAAGACGACGTTGCTGCAGTCGGTCGTGGCGGGGGAGTTGCCGGTGGTGCCGTTCCGGTACCTGCCTCAGCGGCTCGACCTCTTGCGCGAGGACCTGTCGATCGTCGACAACCTGGCGTTGCTGGCGCCGAGTACGGAGAACCAGGAGCGGCGGTCGCGACTGGCGCGGTTCCTGTTCCGCGGGCGGTCGGCCGATCAGTTGGTCAGCACGCTCTCCGGTGGTGAGCGCTTCCGGGCCACGCTCGCGGCGCTTCTGCTGGCCGAGCCACCTCCGCAGTTGTTGATGCTCGACGAGCCGACGAACAACCTGGATCTGGCCAGCGTGGCTCAGCTCAAGGACGCGTTGGCGTCGTACAACGGCGCGTTGGTCATCGCGAGTCACGACCTCCCGTTCCTGCGGGAGATCGGCATCACGCGGTGGCTGGAGCTGACACCGGACACGCTGACAGACATCGATCCGCTGTAGTCCGGTACTCCGTAGGCCCCGTCATCATCGAGCCGTTCTTTTGGTTCTTGTGGTGGCGGGGCTCTTCCATGTCTTGATTTCTGATACCCCCTAGGGGTATGTTCTCACGCATGGACGAGCATGAGCATCACGGTGGGCATGGGGATCATGCGGCGCAGTTCAAGGACCGGTTCTGGATCAGCCTCGCGCTGGCGGTGCCGGTGGTGTTCTTCAGCGAGATGTTCGCGGACCTGCTCGGGTACACGCGGCCGGACTTCCCCGGCTCGGGGCTGATCGCGCCGGTGCTCGGGACCGTGATCTTCGTGTACGGCGGTCAGCCGTTCCTGACCGGCGGCTGGGGCGAACTGAAGTCGCGCCGGCCCGGGATGATGCTGCTGATCTCGATGGCGATCACGGTCGCGTTCGTCGCGTCGTGGGTGACCACGCTGAAGCTCGGCGGGTTCGACCTGGACTTCTGGTGGGAGCTCGCGCTGCTGATCGTGATCATGCTGCTCGGGCACTGGCTGGAGATGCGGGCGCTCGGCGCCGCGTCCGGTGCGCTCGACGCGCTGGCCGCGCTACTGCCGGATTCGGCGGAGAAGGTGACCGACGACGGGGTCGTCGAGGTGTCGTTGCACGAGTTGCAGGCGGGTGACGTCGTGCTCGTTCGGTCCGGCGGACGAGTGCCGGCCGACGGGACCGTGGTCGAGGGGCAGGCCGAGGTCGACGAGTCGATGATCACCGGGGAATCGCGACCGGTGTCGCGAGCCGTCGGCGACTCGGTGGTAGCGGGAACTGTTGCCACCGACAACGCTCTGCGGGTCGAGATCACCGCGGTCGGCGACGACACCGCTCTGGCCGGGATCCAGCGGTTGGTGGCCGAAGCGCAGGCTTCGTCGTCCCGCGCGCAGGCGCTGGCGGACCGGGCGGCCGCGTTCCTGTTCTACTTTGCTTCGATCGCCGGTCTGATCACGTTCGTGGTCTGGGCGTTGCTCGGCAAGCTCGACGAGGCCGTGACCCGGACCGTGACCGTGCTGGTGATCGCCTGCCCGCACGCCCTCGGACTGGCCATCCCGCTGGTGATCGCGATCTCGACGGAACGTGCGGCGAAGGCCGGCGTACTGGTGAAGAACCGGTTGGCGCTGGAGCGGATGCGGACGGTCGACATCGTCCTGTTCGACAAGACCGGCACGCTGACGAAGGGCGAACCGGCCGTCACCGGGGTCGCCACCGTGGGCGCTGTCTCGCACGACGAGCTGCTGGCGCTGGCCGCCGCAGTCGAAGCGGACAGTGAGCATCCGCTGGCCAAGGCGATCGTGCGTGCGCACGATGCCCAGGCGTCCGGCCTGCGGGTCGGCGGCACCGGAGCCGGTGATGCGGTTGCCGGGAGCAACGGTCGGCTGGTCGCCTCCGACTTCCGCTCGCTCACCGGGCGGGGCGTGCAGGCGGTCGTGGATGGCTCGGAGGTTGCTGTCGGCGGGCCGGCGTACCTGCGGGAGGTTGGCTTGGCCGAGCCCGAAGGGCTGGCGGCCGAGGTCTCGGGTTGGAAAGCTCGCGGGGCCGCGGTGCTGCAGGTCGTGCGGGACGGGCAGGTGCTCGGGGCGATCGCACTGGAGGACGAGGTGCGCGACGAGTCTCGGCAGGCTGTCGACGCATTGCATCGGCGTGGGGTGAAGGTCGCGATGATCACCGGTGACGCGCATCAGGTGGCCGACGCGGTCGCTCGCGAACTGGGAATTGACGAGGTGTTCGCCGAGGTGCTGCCGCAGGACAAGGACGCCAAGGTCGAGGAACTGCAGGCCCGCGGTCTCAAGGTCGCCATGGTCGGCGACGGCGTGAACGACGCCCCGGCCCTGGCCCGCGCCGAGGTCGGCATCGCGATCGGCGCCGGCACCGACGTCGCGATCGAGTCCGCCGGTGTCGTCCTCGCCGCCGACGACCCGCGCGCCGTGCTCTCGGTCATCGACCTCTCCCGGGCCAGCTACCGCAAGATGTGGCAGAACCTGGTCTGGGCCACCGGTTACAACGTCATCACCGTCCCGCTCGCAGCCGGAGTCCTGGCCTTCGCCGGAATCGTCGTCTCGCCGGCTGTCGGCGCGCTGCTGATGTCGATCTCGACCATCGTGGTCGCGCTCAACGCCCAACTCCTGCGCCGGCTCGACCTCTCACCCAGCCGGCTCGCCGCGTAACCCGGCCAGCGTCACCGCGACAAGGCGCCGTACCGCCGCTTTCGACGGTACGGCGCCGGCCGCGGTCAACGCGTGCACGCAGTACGTCGCCAACTCCTTCGGCGGAACGTCATCGCGTACGTCGGTCATCAGGCCGGCGAAGAAGTCGACGAGGTGATCGCGAGCTCTCGCGACATGCTCCGACCGGTGCAATGAGGCCGCAGGCTCTGCATCCGGATGTCCGTGACAGATCAGCGCGTACGTCTCCAGGACGGCCTCGAGGCGGCCCGTTTCCGCCCAGACATCGGTGAGCTGCTGCAGATGATCGCCGACCTGCCGCTCATGCCACGCGACCAGGATCGCGTCGACATCGGGGAAGTACTTGTACAGCGTCGCCCGGCCGAGCCCAGCCCGCTTCGCCACCTCCGACATCGTCACACCGGTCAGCCCACGCTCCGCGACCAGCGCGGCGGTCGCGTCGAGCGTCGCCGCCCGCACGGCGTGGCGATGCGTCGCGATGCTGTCGTCCCACAACTTCGGCACGCGACCAGACTACCTGGACAAACTGTCATTGTTCGAGACACTATGTATCGAAAAAGGAGAACCGGGATGCCGTTCATAGAGGGGTACGCCGAGACCGAACGGGCCGCGCGCTACGTCGAGCAGCTGGGCAGTCATTTCGGGCACGGTCCCGGCGGGATGAAGGTGCTGGCGAGCGCGCCGGGGGAGCTGGTCGTCGACCTCGGCGGCGCAACCTGGACCCTGCGCTCCGAGCCGACCAGGCTGGAGCTGCGGGTCGAGGCGGACGACCCAGGCGTGCTGCGGCAGTTCAGCGAACGGGTGACCGAACGCATCGAAAAGCTCGGCCGCCGGGACCACCTGAAGGTCCACTGGCAGCGGTAAGGACAGGAGGTAGTCGGGAAAAGGCGGGTCCCGCCGCTCGTCCTGAGCGTGCGCGGCGGCGCCGAGACCTACTACCTCCTGTCCTTAGCGAGCAGGGCCGGATGCACAGTCGTCGGCCGTGGGGTGTGCACACTGGACGGTGAAGCCGCCTGCCTGGAGACGTACGTTCGGTGAAATCCCAGGGCTGGAGGTTCTTATGGCCGGTACGACTGTTGGTGCGGACGACTACGCGCTTGCTCGGGTCCCGGAGCACGCGCGGTACTCCTGGTGGTCCGTCGCGACCCAGCGGTTCGGGCAGATCTCGGCGCTCAGCCAGTTCCTGCTCGGCGCGACGCTCGGGTTCGGGATGAGCTTCTGGACCGCGTTCTGGGCGCTCACGCTCGGCGCGGTCATCCTCGAACTGGTGGCGATCCTGATCGGCGTGATCGGCGCCCGCGAGGGATTGCAGACCTCGGTGGTCGCGCGCTGGACCGGCTTCGGTCAGGCCGGCTCTTCGCTGATCGGGCTGGCGATCGGGATCAGCCTGATCGGATGGTTCGGGATCCAGTCCGCGGTGTCCGCGGCCGGTCTGAGCCAGCTGATCGGCGTACTGCCGACGTGGGGCTGGTCGCTCGTCTTCGGTCTCGCGGTGACGCTCGTCGTACTGCGTGGCTTCCACTCGATGGCCTGGGTCGCGTACGTGACCGTCCCGGCGTTCCTCGTCCTGGTCGGCTGGTCGATCATCAGCGAGCTGTCCGACCACAGCCTCAGCTCGCTGGTGAATGCGGCCCCGCCGGGTCCGCATCTCAGCCTGCTCGCGGGTACGACGCTGGTCGCGGGCGGATTCATCGTCGGCGCGGTGATCACCCCGGACATGACCCGCTACAACCGCACTGTCGGTGACGTCGTCAAGCAGACCGTCCTCGGCATCACGCTCGGCGAGTACGTCATCGGCCTGGTCGGCGTACTGCTCGCCCACGCGGTCGGTTCGGCGAACGTGATCACGATCGTCACCTCATCGGTCGGCTGGGTCGGCACCCTGGTGATCATCCTGGGCACGATCAAGATCAACGACTGGAACCTCTACAGCTCCGGCCTTGGCGTCGTGAACTTCATCGGCACCGTCTTCGGCCGGCACGTCAACCGAGCCGTGGTCACACTCGTGGTCGGCCTCCTCGGCAGCGTGCTCGCGGCCGTCGGGATCCTGGACAAGTTCACCGAGTTCCTGACCGTGCTCGGCGTCGCGTTCCCGCCGATCGCCGGGATCATGGTCGCGGAGTACTTCGTCGTGAAGCGCTGGCGCCCCGAGCTGGAAGCGACCAGGTCCGAGGGCACGCTGCCCGCGACCGCGCCGACGTGGGTACCCGCGACGATCATCATCTGGATCGGTGCCGCACTGATCGGCAAGTACGTCGCGTGGGGTCTACCGAGCATCAACTCACTCGTCGTCGGCTTCGCGGCGTACGTCGTGGCAGGCAAGCTCGGCCTGATCCGCGGCGTCGGCACCAGCCGCACCATGGACAGTGAGCGGACCGAGATCAGCACCGTCGTACAACCTGGGAGGATCTGAATGCGTATCGGCATCGATGTCGGTGGCACCAACACCGACGCCGTGCTGCTCGACGGCACCACCGTGCTCGCGGCCAACAAGTCCGCGACCAGTGCGGATGTGACCGCGGGCATCATCGACACGCTGGACCGGCTGCAGGCGGAGAGATCCTTCGACCCGGCGCAGGTCCAGGCCGTCATGATCGGCACCACGCACTTCATCAACGCGCTGGTCGAGGCCCGGCGGTTGGCTCCGACCGCGGCGCTCCGGCTCGGGCTGCCGGCCACCGCGTCGCTGCCGCCGCTGGTCGACTGGCCGGAGCGGCTGGTCGAGGCGATCAGCGGCCGGAGTTATCTGGCCCACGGCGGGCACGAGTTCGATGGTCGGCACATCGCCGAGCTGGACGAGGACGAGCTGCGCCGGCACGCGGGCGACATGGTCAAGCACGGCGTCCGGTCGGTGGCGATCTCGTCGGTGTTCTCGCCGGTGAGCAACGAGTTCGAGCTGGCCGCCGCAGAGATCCTGCGCTCCGAGCTCGGCGACGACGTCGCGATCTCGCTGTCGCACGAGATTGGCCGGATCGGCCTGCTGGAGCGGGAGAACGCGACCATCATCAACGCCGCGCTCCGCGAGCTGGCCGCCAGCATCGTCGACGGTCTGTCCGGCGCGGTGGCCGGCCACGGCATCTCCGCCCCGCTGTACCTGAGCCAGAACGACGGCACCTTGATGGACGTCGACTTCGCCCGCCGGTACCCGGTTGCCACGTTCGCGTCCGGCCCGACCAACTCGATGCGCGGTGCGGCCCTGCTGTCCGGTCTCGACACGTGCGCAGTCGTCGACGTCGGCGGTACGACGAGCGATGTCGGCGTACTCACGCACGGCTTCCCGCGGGAGGCGACGACCGAGGTCGACGTGGCCGGGGTACGGACGAACTTCCGGATGCCCGACGTGCTCAGCATCGGGATCGGCGGCGGCAGTTTGGTGGCTGAAGGCAACGATCAGGTGACGGTCGGGCCGCGGTCGGTCGGCTACCGGCTGACCGAGGAAGCGCTGGTCTTCGGCGGCAAGACGCTGACCGCGACGGATATCGCGGTCGCGGCCGGTCGGGCCGAGATCGGTGACGCCGCCGCGGTCGCCGATTTGGATCCGGCGCTGGTGAAGTCGGCTCTGGCCCGGGTGGCGGCGGACATCGCGGACGCGGTGGAGCGGATGCGTACGTCGCCCGATCCGCTGCCGGTCGTGGTGGTCGGTGGCGGCTCGATCCTGTTGCCGGACGATCTGCCGGGCAGTCTCGCCGTACACAGGCCGGATCACTTCGCGGTCGCCAATGCGATCGGCGCCGCGATCGCGCAGGTCGGCGGCGAGGTCGACCGGGTGTACGCGATCGACCCGGGCCGCCGGGACGCGGTGGTCGACGAGGCACGGCAGGAGGCAGTCGACCGGGCGATCGCGGCCGGCGCGGATCCCGCGGCCGTGCGGATCGTGGACTTCGACGAGGTACCGATCCCGTACCTGCCGGGCAACGCGACCCGCATCCGCTGCAAGGCGGTCGGCGACCTCCGGCTGGGGGCGTCATGAGCGCGGACCTCCAGGCCATCGCAACTGAGCGACGAAGCGCCGGCCACGCGGGGCGCGCGGCCGGAGCCGCGATTGTGATGGCCCTGGTGTCCGGAGTGGAGTGGTTGCGATGAAGCTGCGTGCCGAAGAGCTGGGGCTCCTCGCCCGCGGTGCCGCCGTGCTGGGCACCGGGGGCGGCGGGGACCCGCACATCGGGAAGCTGCTCGCCGAGCGGGCGGTGCGCGAGCACGGTCCGGTGGAGATCGTTGCCGTCGGCGACCTTCCGGACGACGCCTGTGTATTGCCGGTGGCAATGATGGGTGCGCCGACGGTGATGGTGGAGAAGCTGCCGTCGGCGGACCAGATCTCCGTCGCGGTGCAGACCCTCGCGAAGTACGTCGGGAAGACGCCGACCCATATCGCCTGTATCGAGGCCGGCGGGGTCAACTCGACCGTCCCGGTGATCGCCGCCGCGCAGCTCGGGCTGCCGCTGGTCGACGGCGACGGGATGGGACGCGCGTTCCCCGAGCTGCAGATGGTGCTGCCGACGCTGGCCGGGATCGAGGCGACGCCGATGTCGATCGTCGACGAGAAGGGCAATCGCGGCGTGTTCGACACCGTCACGAACGAGTGGGCCGAACGGCTCGCACGCTCGGCGACTGTCGACATGGGCTGCTCCGCGATCGTCTCGCTGTACGCGATGACCGGCGCCGAGATCCGCGGCGCGTTCGTCGCCGGGACGCTCAGCAAATGCGTCGCGCTCGGCCGGGCAATCGAGCGAGCCCAGAGTCAGCACAGCGATCCGGTCGCGGCCGTGGTCGACGAGCTCGGCGGACGACTGCTGCACGTCGGCAAGGTCGTCGATGTGCAACGCCGTACGACGACCGGCTTCGCCCGCGGTGATGCGACCGTCGACGGACTGGACGCGTCGCACGGCGAGGTGATGGTCCTGCGATTCCAGAACGAGCACCTGGTCGCCGAGCTGGCGGGAACCGCGGTCGCCACCACACCGGACCTGATCATCGTCCTCGACACGGAGTCGGGCGAGCCGATCACCACCGAGGCGCTCCGCTACGGCCACCGCGTCAGCGTGCTCGCAGCGCCCGCCGACGAACGCTGGCACTCACCGGCAGGCATCGAGCTGGTCGGCCCGCGCTACTTCGGCTACGACCTCGACCCGATCCGGGCACTGGAGACCGTATGACCGAGCGCAGCGAGGGAATCAGAAAGCACAGCGCGATCCGTGCCTCATGTCCGCCCGGAGCGAAGCGAGGACGGACATGAGCTGGGTGTTGGACATCGAGCACTTGAGGGATCTCGCCCGGGGGGCGGCGATTCTCGGGACCGGTGGTGGTGGGGATCCGTTGATCGGGCGGTTGCTGGTCGAGCAGGCGATTCGCGAGCACGGGCCGGTGACGGTCCTGGACCCGGACGAGCTGGCCGACGACGCGTTCGTGATCCCGACCGCGCAGATGGGTGCGCCGACCGTGATCGTGGAGAAGATCCCGCGCGGCAGCGAACCGGTCGGCGCCCTGCGAGCCCTCGAGAAGCATCTCGGCCGGACCGCGGACGCGACGATGCCGATCGAGTGCGGCGGTATCAACTCGATGATCCCGCTGCTCGTCGCGGCCCGGACCGGACTGCCGGTGGTCGACGCGGACGGGATGGGGCGCGCGTTCCCCGAGCTGCAGATGGAGACGTTCTCGGTGTACGGCGTACCCGGGTCGCCGATGGCGATCGCGGGGGAGCATGACGAGACCGTGGTGATCGACACCGGCATGGACAACAAGCAGATGGAGTGGCTGGCGCGTGGGGTGACGGTCCGGCTCGGCGGGGTCGCGCACATCGCGGAGTACTCGATGACGGGCGCCGAGGTGAAGCGCACCGCCGTACCGCGGACGCTGTCGCTCGGACTGTCGATCGGGCGTGCGGTCCGGGAGGCGCGGGAATCGCATCGGGATCCGGTCGAGGCTCTGCGGGCTGCGCTGGCGCCGACGCTCTACAACCACCTGCGGGTGTTGTTCCGCGGGAAGGTGGTCGATGTGGAACGCCGTACCCTTGAGGGCTTCGCGCGGGGGCGGGCGCGGTTCACGGCGTACGACGGGACGTCCGAGCTCGAGCTGCGGTTCCAGAACGAGAACCTGGTCGCTGAGGTCGACGGTGAGGTGGTGTGCACGGTGCCGGACCTGATCTGTGTGCTGGAGGCCGACACCGCGGAGCCGATCACCACAGAGGGCCTCCGCTACGGCCAGCGGGTCACAGTGGTCGGCATCTCCACTCCTGACCTCATGCGGACACCCGAGGCCCTGGCGGTCTTCGGCCCGTCGTGCTTCGGACTGGACGTGGAATTCAGCCCCGTCGAGCGCCGCGGCGACCTAGTAGTCACCACCCCATAGCTCTCGGCCCGCCGTGCTGACCCCTCCGCGGCGGGCTGAGATTCCACCTCACAGCCGCTCGCGGTGGCAGGATCAACCCCATGACCGTACTGATGCCACGCCTCCGGCGCGGCGGGTCATGGGGCTGTAACTCCCGGCCTTCCCTCGTCGCTCCGGTCGCTTCGCTCCCTGCACTCCTCAGTCCAGGCCGGGAGGCCCCATGACCGTAGTCATCCGGGAGCAAGACCTGGAGGCGTTGGTAGTCGGCGTCACGCTGCTCGGGTCCGGTGGTGGCGGCGACACCGGTGCGTTCGGGCGGATGCTGCGGCGCCGGCTCGGTGCTGGAGAGCTGGTACTGCGCGATGCCTCGGACGTACCGGGTGCGCTGGTGAGTCCAATCGGCGTGGTCGGGGCGACCAGCGTGCTGATGGAGAAGCTGCCCAGCGGCGGTGAGTTCGACACGGCGGTACGGGCGGTCAGCCGGTGGGCCGGCGCGGACGTCACCGGGCTGATGTCGCTGGAGGCCGGTGGGCTCAACGGACTGACCCCGCTGATCGCAGCGCTGGATCTCGGTCTGCCGGTGGTGGATGCCGACCTGATGGGCCGGGCGATGCCGCGGCTGGACCAGTTCTCGTGGGCGGTTGCCGGCCGTTCGCTGACACCCTGTGCGCTCAGTGATCCCAGCGGGCAGGTGATCGTCGTGGACAACGTCGACGCGGGCGGTCTGGAGCGCGCGGTGCGCAGTTTCGTGGCGCACACCGGTGGATGGGCAGTGCTGGCGCTGGCGCCTACCCCGGTGGACGCTGCGGTGGCCGACGCGGTGCAGGGAAGTCTGACGCGGGCTCTGGCGCTCGGCCGCGCCCACGCCGGTCTCGAACCAGGAGCCACGCCAGCTGCCCTTGCCGACGGTTTGGGTGGACGGTTGCTGGCGAGCGGCAGGGTCGAGGAGGTCGCCCGCCACCTGATCGCCGACGGTGGTGCCGCGTTCGGTCGCGGCAGCGTCTGCGTGGTCGACTCCAGTAGCCGAGCAGTCATCCGGATCGAAACCGAGAACGAATACCTTCTGGCGCTGGTCGACGGCAGTCCGGTGGTCACCACACCGGACCTGCTCTGCGTCCTCGACCGCCGTACCCTGCAGCCCATTGCCGTCGACGCCATCCGCACCGGCGACGAGGTCCTGGTGGTCGCGCTGCCTGGTCCAGCGTGGTGGCGGCGCGGCGACCGCATCACCCGTGTCGGGCCGGAAGCGTTCGGCCTGGCATGTGAACCCCAGCTCCTGGAGGCGTCGTGAAGGGACTGCCTCCGTCGTTGGCGGCGATGCTCACGTCACCGGGCTGGCGAGGGGTGGTGGTGCTCGGTGGGGACGCGGATCGTCGGCTGACTGGGTCTGTGGTGGTGATGGAGGTCTCGGTCCATCCGGAGCGGATGGATGGGCAGCTGCTCGTCGTACTGCTGGCGGAGGATCACACGGACTGGCGCATCGATGCTCTGATCAGCCGGGCGTCGGCCGCCGGTGCTGGGGCGGTGTTGCTGGCTGGTGTGGAGCCGTTGGGGCGTGGGGCTCAGCTGCTGGCGGAGCGGTTGCATCTGCCAGTGCTGGGGTCGCCGGATCCGCTGGCGGCACATGAGCACCTGCGCCGCGTCACAACCGAGCCGGAGGTAGTTCGGTCGGACCTGGTGCTCCGAGCCGTGTCGGCGCTGCGCCGGGCGAACGGTGATCTGGAGTCGGTACTGCGGACTACCGCGAGCGTCCTGGAACGCCCGGTCACGTTGGCGGGCGCTGACGGCGGCACGCTGGCCGGTGAGCCCTTGGAGGCAGAGGATCGAGCAGCGCTGGTCGGTACGTTGCCGAGAGTGCCGGTCGGGTGGGCTGCGCCGTACCGGGTCGATTTGCCGGGTGGAGCGGTGTTGATCGCAGTTGCTGTGCTGGGTGTCGGACCGGTCTGCTGGCTGGTGGCCCGGTTGCCTGCTGTGGTGCCGGCCGAGGTTGCCGCCGTACCTGAGGTGCTGAGTGTGGTCGCACCGGCGGTGGGGGAGCGGTTGGCGCTGCGACGGCTGGAGCTGGAGCGGGATGCTCGCCAACGTACGTCGTTGCTCGGTGAACTGCTGCACGGTGAACCGTCGGAGGCTACCCGGCGTCGTGCCGTTGAGGTGGGCTGGCAGCTCGACGGATGGCACACGGGTATCCGGATCGGCGCTGATGGTCAGGTGGACGTCGCAGGCCGCCGGGCCGACGTCGTGGAGGCCTTCGATGCCGAGGGGCTGCGGGCGGTTGTGGTGGAGCAGGGGGACGGATGGTCCGCGTGGATCACCGCCGTAAGCGAGCCGACTGCGACAGCGGTGCAGGAGCAGGCCGCCGCGATTCGGCGGGTGCAGCGGCGGTTGGTGCAGACGGTCGATGCGTACGTCGGTGTTGGCCGAGTGCAGCCTGGTCCGAGCGGAATCGCGACCAGCCTGGCCGAGGCCGGTGATGCATCCGGTCTGGCCCGCGGTCGTGCCGAAACGGGCCGCTTCCTGCACGTCGACCGTCTTGGGTTGGCCCAGCTCCTGCTGGCGTGGACGCGTACCGACACCTTCCAGCCCGCCGCTCAAGCCCTGCTCGCCCCGATCAAAGGCCAGCCCGGCGACCTGGTCACCACTCTGGCTGTCTACCTCGACACCGAGTCCTCCGTCGCCGAAACCGCCGCAGTACTGGGCATCCACCGCAACACCGCAGCAGCCCGGATCACCAAGATCCAGCACCTACTAGGCGTAGACCTCACCAACCCGGACGAACGCCTGGCACTACACCTGGCCTCCCGCACTACTCCTGCGGAGTAGGCGAGTCCTCGCGCAGCAGGCCGGCCGACTTCAGGTCTGACCACAGAGCCGCGGGGACCTTGTCGCGGGACAGCGCTGCGTTGGTGTGGACCTCTTCCGGAGTGCGGCAGCCGACCGCGATCCCGGCCACGGCAGGGTGCGCCAGCGGGAACGCGAGTGCTGCGGCCGGGAGCGTCGTACCGTGCGACTCGCAGATGTCGGCGAGCTTGTTGGCCTTGTCGAGCAGGGCCTGCGCCGCGGGCTCGTAGTTGAAGGTGGCGCCGGCCGCCGGGCGCGGCTGCGACATCAGACCCGAATTGAAGATGCCGACAGCAACGACCTGCACATCGTTCTCGAGGCACGCCGGGAGTACGTCGTCGAGGCCGTCGGGATCGATCAGCGTGTACCGGCCGGCCAGCATGATCACATCGAGGTCGATCTCCTGCACGAACCGGGTCAGCATCGCCGTCTGGTTCATCCCGGACCCGATCGCGCCGATCACCCCCTGCTCGCGGAGCTCGATCAGCGCGGGGAACGCGGTCGCGACCGCGTCTGAGTAGTGATCGTCGGGGTCATGCACGAACACGACATCGAGCCGATCGGTGCCGATCCGCCGCAGCGAGTCCTCGATGCTCCGCAGTACGCCGTCCCGGCTGAAGTCCCACCGCCGCCGGCGCGTGGTGTCGACCGCGAATCCCTCGTCGTCGACCGCGGCTTCGGAGGCGTTGTAGATGATCCGCCCGACCTTGCTGGACAGCACGTACGCGTCGCGCGGCTTGCCCTGCAGCCCGGCGCCGAGCCGCTCCTCGGCCAGACCGAGTCCGTAGTGCGGCGCGGTGTCGAAGTACCGCCAGCCCTCGTCCCACGCGGCGTTGACCGTCTCGACGGCCTCGGTGTCGCTGACCTCGCCGAGCAGGTTGCCCAGCGGTGCCCCGCCGAGTCCGATCCGCTGGTCGTCCGGGAAGAGCTTCATCAGCGGGTCGCCGGGAGTCGCAGGTTCTGCATGCCGCCGTCGACGGCCAGCGCCGTACCTGTCGTCGAGCCTGATAGCGGGCTGGCCAGGTAGGCGATCGCGTTCGCGACCTCGTCCGCCGAGACCAGCCGACCCATCGGCTGCCGGGCTTCGAGTGCGGCTCGCTCGGCCTCCGGGTCCGACGCGACGTCGAGCAATCGGCCGACCCAGGGCGTGTCCGCAGTACCGGGATTGACGCAGTTGACCCGGATTCCTTCGCGGACGTGGTCCGCGGCCATCGCCATCGTCAGGGCGAGGACGGCGCCCTTGCTCGCCGAGTACAGCGCGCGGTTCGGCAGGCCGGCGGTCGCGGCGATCGAGCAGGTGTTGACGATCGCGGCCGACTGCGACTTCCGCAGGTACGGCAGCGCCGCCCGCGTCACCCGGGCGATGCCGACCACGTTGACGTCGAGGACGCGGTGCCACTCGTCGTCATCGTTGGCAGCGACGGTGCCCTGGGCGCCGATGCCGGCGTTGTTCACCACGATGTCGATCCCACCGAGCTGGAGCGCGGCCGCGCTGACCGCGTCCCGGACCGAGCCGTCGTCGGTGACGTCCGCGGCGATCCCGGTCAGCGGCTCGGCGACCTCGGGCTTGAGGTCGAACACGACCACCTGGGCGCCCCGCGACGCCAACAGCGTGGCGGCGGCGAGCCCGATGCCCTGCGCGCCTCCGGTGACAACCGCACGGAGGCCGGCGAAATCGGTCACTTGTTCTCCTTGGTCAGGTCGGTCCAGATCTTGCCACTCGGGTACCGGAAGTCGGTCAGCGTCTCGGCATCCATCTCCGCGCCGAACCCGGGCCGCACCGGTGCCACGTAGTGCCCGTCCCGAATCACCACCGGGTCCAGGAAGTGCTCGTGCAGGTGGTCGACGTACTCGATCACCCGGTCCTGCATCGATCCGCTCACCGCGACGTAGTCGAACATCGACAGGTGCTGGACCAGCTCACACAGTCCTACCCCACCCGCGTGCGGACACACCGGTACGCCGAACTTGGCCGCGAGCAGCAGGATCGCGATGTTCTCGTTCACCCCGGCGACCCGGGCCGAATCGAGCTGCAGCACCGACAGCGACTTGGCCTGCAGCATCTGCTTGAACACGATCCGGTTCTGCACGTGCTCACCGGTCGCAACCTTGATCGGCGCGATCGCCCGCGCGATCGCCGCGTGCCCGAGGATGTCGTCCGGGCTGGTCGGTTCCTCCACCCACCACACGTCGTACGGCGCGAGCGCCCCGACCCAGCGGATCGCCTCGTCCACGTCCCAGCGCTGGTTGGCGTCGATCGCGATCCGGATGTCCGGCCCGACCGCCTCGCGGGCCAGCCGCATCCGGCGTACGTCGTCGTCCAGATTGGCGCCGACCTTGAGCTTGATCTGGGTGAACCCGTCCGCGACCGCCTCCCGGCAGAGCCGGACCAGCTTCGCGTCGTCGTACCCGAGCCAGCCGGGCGTCGTCGTGTACGCCGGGTAGCCGCGCTCCCGCAGTACCGCCTCCCGCTCGGGCCGGCCCGCCTTCGCCGCGCGCAGGATCTCGAGTGCCTCGTCGGGCGTGAGCGCGTCGGTCAGGTAGCGGAAGTCGACCAGGTCGACGATCTGCTCCGGGGTCAGGTCGGACAGTAGCTTCCACAGCGGTACGCCGGCCCGCTTGGCTGCCAGGTCCCACACCGCGTTGACGACCGCGCCGATCGCCATGTGCATGACGCCCTTCTCCGGGCCCAGCCAGCGCAGCGGCGAGTCGTGCACGAGCGACTTCCAGAACCCGCCGAGGTCGTCGAGGGTCGCGTCCAGGTCGAGCCCGACCACGTAGTCGCGGAGCGCCTCGATCGCGGTGGTCTGGATGTCGTTGCCGCGGCCGATCGTGAACGCGAAGCCGTGCCCCTCGAGCCCGTCGCCGGCATCGGTCCGCAGGATGACGTACGCCGCGGAGTAGTCCGGGTCGGTGTTCATCGCGTCGGAGCCGTCCAGGTCGAGCGACGTGGGGAAGCGGACGTCGTACGTCTCGAACTCGGTGAATCGTGGCATCGGCAACCCGATCTGCAGCGGTGGGCGGGGCATCTGAGGGGAATCCTATAGGATATGTGGCCGGTCGGGGAACTGGTGGGCGGATCTCCACGCAGGCAGAACCCGGGTCGCCAGGTGTGGAACACCCCGCCGGATGCCAGTTCTGCATGCGTGGCGGTCCGCCGGTTACAGTCGGTCCCGTGGCGGACGAGGGTGACGGCGTACTCCGGCTCGGCAGCCGGTCGTTCGGGGTGGGTGAGTTCGCCCTGATGGCGATCGTCAACCGGACGCCCGACTCGTTCTTCGACCGCGGCGCGACGTACGCCAACGACGCCGCCTACGCGGCCATCGACCAGGCGGTCGCGGACGGTGCCGACCTGGTCGACATCGGCGGCGTGAAGGCCGGGTACGGCGAACCGGTCAGCGAGGACGAGGAGCTCCGCCGGACGGTCGACTTCGTGGCCGGGATCCGGGCGCGGCATCCGTCGCTCGTGATCAGCGTGGACACCTACCGCAGCGTGGTCGCCCGCCGGGTCGCTGAGGCCGGCGCCGATCTCCTCAACGACACCTGGGCGGGTGCCGACCCGGACCTCGTGTACGCCGCCGCCGAGGCCGGCATCGGGCTCGTCTGCAGCCACGTCGGCGGCCTCTCGCCGCGCACCGACCCGCACCGGATGGCGTACGACGACGTGGTCGCCGACGTGATCCGTACGACGACCGCCCTCGCGGACCGTGCGCTCGCGGCCGGGGTCCGGCCGGACGGGATCCTGATCGACCCGACCCACGACTTCGGCAAGAACACGCTGCAGTCGCTCGAGCTGACCCGCCGCCTGGACGAACTGGCCGCCACCGGCTGGCCGGTCCTGGTCGCGGTGTCGAACAAGGACTTCATCGGCGAGACCTTGGAGTTGCCGCCCGGACAGCGCGGCAACGGGACGCTCGCGGCGCTCACCATCTCGGCCTGGCTCGGCGCCCGGGTCTTCCGGGTGCACGACGTACCGGCCGCGCGGCAGGCGCTCGACTTCATCGCCGTACTGCGCGGCACCGCACAGCCCGCCGGAACCCGAAGGAGCCTGGCCTGATGCCTCACCTGGACGAACTCACCGACGAGGAACTGATCGCCGCTTACGAGGTAGCGGACCGGTCGACGGCGCATCTACGGTCGAACTTCGTCAGCAGCCTGGACGGTGCGGTCGAGATCGACGGGCAGTCCAAGTCGTTGTCGAGCGACTCCGACAGCCGGGTCTTCAGCACGATCCGTCGGTTGGCGGATGTGGTGCTGGTTGGTGCGGGGACGATCCGCGACGAGGGGTACACGCCGCTGCGGTTGTCGAAGGCGGCGCGGGAGTGGCGTACGGCGAACGGGCTGGCGGAGAACCCGACGTTGGCGATCGTGTCGTCGCGGCTGGAGTTGAGCGCGGTGAACCCGGTGTTCCAGTCCGCGGTGCGGCCGATCGTGGTGACGCACGCAGCGTCGCCGGTCGAGCGTCGGGAGGCGCTGGCGGAGGTGGCGGAGGTTCTCGTGCTGGGGGAGGGCGACGTCGACTTGCAGGGGGTGGTCGACGAGTTCGCGGCTCGGGGGATGACGCAGATCCTGTGCGAGGGCGGACCGCATCTGCTGGGTGCGCTGACCGCTGCGGATCTGGTGGACGAGTTGTGTCTCGCGCTGGCTCCGTTGCTGGCCGGTCCTGGCTCCGGGCGGATTACGGCGGGTACGCCGACGACCCTCACCCGACGAATGAAACTGCAGTCGACGCTGACAGCCTCCGACGACTACCTCTTCTTCCGCTACCTCCGGGAAGCCTGACCCGTGCCTGTCGTTGCTGCTGCTGTCTGCCCACATCCACCGCTGCTCGTACCTGAGGTCGCATCGGGCGCGGCACCCGAGCTAGACGACCTACGCACCGCCTGCCTAGCCGCAATCGAGCACCTGGCCGAAACAGCTGCTGTGCTGGTCGTCGGTTCGGCGCCGACGGCCACCTATCCCGGCGCCGCCGCCGGTTCGTTCGGCGCTTACGGCGCGCCCGGCTTACGGTTCGGCACCGGCGACCCCGTCCTTCCGTTGTCTCTCGCGGTCGGCGGCTGGCTCCTGGAGCAGTCGAAGGCAGCCGGCTTACCCCGCACCTACCGCGCCGTACCCACCGCCACCACCCCCGCCGACTGCCTCCAAATCGGCCGGCAGATTGCTCAAGGCAACGACCGCATCGGCCTCCTGATAATGGGCGACGGCTCAGCCCGCCGCAGTGAACACTCGCCGGTCCACCTCCACCCCCGCGCCGAGATCTTCGACACCACCGTCGCAACCGCCTTGCACAACAGGGATCTCGACGTACTCGAAGCTCTAGACCCAGACCTGGCCGCCGAACTACAAGCCGCCGGCCGCGCCCCATGGCAGGTCCTGGCGGCCGCCCTCGAAGGCACCACCCTGACCGGCGACCTCACCTACAACGCCGCGCCGTACGGCGTCGGCTACTTCGTGGCCAGCTTCACCTAGATACTGACTGGATGACGGAGGAACGCGCAGGGTACAGGCGGTCGGTGAAGTCGCCGCGGGGCGAAGCGCGGCGGCGGGAGCTGCTCGACAAAGTCACCGACGAGCTCGGCACCAATGGCCTCGTCGACTTCTCGCTCCGACGTGCAGCGAGAGCTGCCGGTACGACGCACAAGGTCCTGCTGTACCACTTCGAAGGCCCCGAAGACCTCCTCACCCAAGCCGTCCTCCAACTGCGCGAACGACGGATCACCCGCGCACTCGCCGCCGCGACCGAAGGCCCGGGCGACCGATCGCTCGCGGACCGGGTCCGTTCGATGTGGCCGACGCTGATCGGCGCGGAGTCGTGGGTGCTGGACCAGGCAATCGGCCTCGCGATGTATGACGCGGGCCGGTACGCCGACCTGGCCCGCACGGCCTCACGTCAGTACCTGCCGACACTGCTGACGCTGTGTCCGCCGGACTGGTCCGAGCAGCGTCAACGGGAGGTCTCCGAGCTGATCCTGGCCACCCTGCGCGGGTTCCTGATCGAGTGGCGGACAAGCGGTGACGCGGCCGGGATCGACGCCGGGTTCGCCGCGCTGGTCCGGGCGCTGGAGCGCGAAGAACAGGCGTAGACAGTTTGCGAACCACGTGGTTCACTTTAATCATGCGCGAAAAGGTGAGCTTCACGAGTGGTGGGGTCGCGTGCGCGGCCTGGTACTACCCGGGGTCGAACGGCGGGTGCGTCGTGATGACCGGCGGATTCGGTGTGACCAAGGAGCCGGGCACGGACCGGTTCGCGGAGCGGTTCAGCGCGGCCGGGTTCAGCGTGCTGGCGTTCGACCATCGGCACTTCGGCGAGAGCGGCGGTGAGCCGCGGCAGGTCGCCCGGATCGCCGACCAGCTCGACGACTGGCGGGCCGCGATCGCCTACGCCACAACGCTTCCGGACGTCGAGCGGGTCGCCATCTGGGCGTTCTCGCTCCCCGGCGGCTACATCATCCAACTGGCCGCGGAACAGTCCGGCATCTCGGCCGCCATCGCCCAGTCCGCGAACGTCGACGGCCCAACGGTCACCCGGAACGCCTCCCGCCACCAGACCACTGCCGGCGCCCTCCGCATGGTCGGTCGAAGCATCCTCGACAGCCTCGGCGCCCTCGTCGGCCGCCCGCCGAAGCTGGTCGCGTTGTCCGGCCCGCCCGGCACAGTCGCCCTGCTGAACACGCCGGACTCACTGGACACCGACAAGGCTCTTCGCCCTGGCAATCAGTACGCCGACTGGGAGCAGACGATCGCCGCCCGCTCGATCTTTCCGGCCGCGTTCTACCGCCCCGCGAAGTACGCGCCGCAGGTCCGCTGCCCACTGCTGTACGTCGTCTGCGACGACGACCAGTCCGCCCTCAGCGCACCCACGCTGGCCGCCGCCGAGCGCACTCCCAACTCAGAACTCATCCGCGTCCCCGGTGGCCACTACGCGCCCTTCCTCGACGCCCACGAGCAGGTCGTCGAAACCGAGCTGGCGTTCCTCACCCGACACCTGCTTTCCGGAAAGAATGTGCCACCCAGCGCCGAAAAGCTTCCGGAAACCGCGAGCTAAACGACCGGAACAGCCGGCCACCGATCGGCCGTGGCGGCGAGGTCATCCCGACCCGCCGCCCGCAGTTGCTCCACCAACTCGGCACGAGCAGCCCGTACGACGTCAATCGCAGCGTCGGCCGTGTCATGCGGACCCGACCAGTTGCAGACCGCATCACCGGCGTACCACTCGCCCGACGACGACCGCCGTACATGAGCCGCCGCCAGCCGCGCCGCCGGCAGGACTGCACCGGCGAGCTCAACCACCGCGTCCACCGCCACCACCTCGCCGTCGAGGTCCAGCACCGGACGCAGCTCGACCGCATCAGTCAGCACGAACTCGTACCCAGCCGGCGCCCGCTCACCCAACCAGGCAAGGGCTTCCTGGGCAGTGTCCTGCAGCAGCTGAGCATTGGCCGGATCCGCCAACGTGTGCACCCCACACATCCGCGTATGCGTCGGCCGCAACTCGTTCTGCCACAGCCTTACCTGCAACTCATCCCGCCCCGACAACCGCCGCCCCAAAATCCGAGCCAACCCCACCACATCGAAGTACAACTCGTCACTCGTCCGCTTCCGCCCCGGCGCCGGCGCTTCCCCACGCAACGTCCCCCGCGTAGTCCACGCACCGACATGCCAACGGGTCAGAGCGGTCATGCGGCCGACCCTACCTAAGGCTTGACGGGGGTGGGTACGTCGAAGGTTTTGGCTAGGTCGGTGAGGATGGACCAGGCGCCTTGGATGCCTACGGCGGTCATCCAGGTGAGGTCGGGGACGTCGTGGACCTTGGCGGCGAGGGGCTTCCAGAGGGGGTTGGCCTTGAACTGGGCTTCGGTTTTCGCGCTCAGGCCCTTGTCGTCGGCGTACGCGGCCACGAAGATCGCGTCGGCGTCCGCGTCCTTGATCCGTTCCGGGCTGATCTCGAGCGCGAAGCCGTTCACGTCCTGCGACTTCGGCCGCTTCAGTCCGGCGTCGGACAATACGATTCCGGAGTAACTGGCGTTCTGGTACAGCCGGGTCGGCCCGTCGACGAACCGGACCACCGAGATGGTCGGGTTGTGCGCCTTCGCGTTGATCGCGGCACCGACCGTCTTGGCCGCCTGCTCGTACGACGAGATCTCCTTCTCCGCGAGATCCTCCTCGCCGAGCGCCTTCGCCTCCATCCGGATGTTGTCCTTCCAGGTCGCCCCGGTGGTCTCGGACATGATCGTCGGTGCGATCGCGGACAGCTGGTCGTAGAGCTTCTCGTGCCGGACCTTCGCGGTGATGATCAGGTCCGGGTTCAGTTCGGCGATCTTCTCCAGGTTCGGCTCGGCCAGCGTGCCGACCGACTTCGCCTCCGAGCCGTACTTCGTCCTGTCGTCGCCGAGGTAGTCCGGCAGCGCCCCGTTGATCGTGCGGTAGTCGGTGTACCCGACGACCGGCGTGTCCAGGATCAGCGTCGCGTCCACGAAACTCGTGTCGAGCGCGACCACCCGCTTCGGCTTCGTCTTGATCTCGGTCTTGCCCATCGCGTGCTCGACAGTCCGCGGGAAGCCGGCGCCGGCAGTGTCCGGAGCGGCGGCGTCGCCGGAGTCCGAAGTACCGCAGGCGGTGAGGGCGAGGGCTGCGACGGCGAGCAGGGCGGTGAAGCGAGGCGGGCGCACAGGTGTCTCCAAGCGACGGGATAAGGTGACTCTCGACCTCAGCAAAGTAAGGCAACCCTAACCATATGTCCTCCGCCGTTTCGCCCGCACCGCCTACTGCGCGTCCTGCGGTACGACGTACCTCACAACTTCTCGTACTCGTCGTCGTCCTGGTGCTGGCGTTCGCGGCCAGCCTCGCGTTCGGTTCGCGCTGGCTCGGCCCGGGTGCGTTGTGGCACTCGCTCGTCGCGAACAACGGATCCGACGCTGACGTGATCGTCCGCAGCCTGCGGTTCCCACGAACTGTCGTCGCGGCGCTGATCGGACTCTGTCTCGGGATCGCCGGCGCGCTGATGCAGGGTCACACTCGCAACGCGCTGGCCGAGCCGGGCATCTTCGGGGTGAGCTCCGGTGCGGCGTTCGCGGTCGTGCTCGGTTTGCAATTGGGCCTGGTCGACTCCGTCTCGTCGACGGTCTGGGTTGCCCTGGTCGGTGCGTTGATCGCGACGTTCACCGTACAGCAGTTGGCGGCGCGTGGCACCGGCGCGACTCCGGTTGGGTTGGCGCTCACGGGTGCTGCCGTCGCTGCGTTGCTGGGGGCGTTGACGTCGTCGATCGTGCTGCTCGATGCGGACACGTTGGACAGTTATCGCTTCTGGGCGGTCGGTTCGGTGTCGGGTCGTGGTCTGGACGTGGCTGGTCAGGTCTTGCCGTTCGCGGTGCTCGGATTGTTGCTGGCCGCAATCAACGCTCGCGATCTCGACATGCTTGCCCTGGGCGACGACGTGGCCGCGGGCCTTGGGCTGTCGGTTCGGCGGGCTCGCCTGGTCGGGCTGGGGGCGATCGGGTTGCTCACCGCGGCGGGGGTCGCGGCCTGTGGTCCGATCGGGTTCCTGGGACTGTTGTCCGGCCACGTTGCGCGCCGGATCTTCGGCGCCCGCAACACCTGGCTGATCCCGGCCGCAGGCGTCATCGGTGCGACGGCCTTGGTGCTCGCGGATCTCGTCGGCCGTCTGGTCGGTGGCGCCGGCGAGGTCCAGGCCGGCGTGGTCCTCGGCATCGTCGGCGCTCCGCTGTTCGTGATCGTCGTACGCCGTCGGGCGGTGGCCCTGTGAGATCCCGGACCGTTGTCCTGAGCATCCTCTTCGCTGCGCTCGCAATCGCGATTGCCTTGATTTCCTTGAGTGTAGGTACGGCGAAACTCCCGATCGCCGATGTGGTCGAGGTGCTGCTCGGCGGCGGTCGTCGCGGCACCAGGCTCGTCGTGATCGAGCTCCGTCTTCCGAGAGTCGCCACCGGCTTGCTGGTCGGGATTGCTTTCGCGGTGTCGGGTGCGCTGCTGCAGACGTTGTCGCGCAACCCGCTAGCGAGCCCGGACATCATCGGCGTCAACTCGGGTGCGTCCGCGGGTGCGGTCGCGGTGATCGTGCTCGCCGGCACTGGCGGCGGCAACATCTCCGGTTTCGCGGCGAAGGTCGGCATCCCGTTGGCGGCTGTGCTCGGTGGACTGGTTGCGACGCTGATAGTCGGTGCGCTGTCGGTCCAGCGGGGTGTAGTCGACGCGGGCAAGGTCGTGCTGATCGGTGTCGGTATCGCGGCCGCGGCGAACTCGCTGGTTGCCTGGCTGCTGGTGGTCGGTGACGTGAACGACGCCGGTCGGGCGGCGGCCTGGCTGGCCGGTTCACTGAACGCCAGAGCCTGGAGTGACGCGATCCCGGTCCTGATCGCGGTCGTGCTGTTGCTGCCGGTGGCAATGATGTTCAACCGGGACCTGTCCGCGCTGGTGCTCGGTGACGACGTGGCGTCGTCGCTCGGAGTTCGAGTAGCTCGGATTCGCCTTGTTTTGCTGGTCATTGCAACCGTGCTGGCTGCGATGGCGACCGCGGGTGCCGGACCGATCGCGTTCGTCGCACTGGTCGCACCACAGGTCGCCCAGCGCCTGACTCGGATGGAGCGACCGCCCTTGATGACCACGGCGATGCTCGGCGGGCTGTTCGTCGTACTGGCCGATCTGCTCGCGCGAAACGGGCTGCAGTGGGCGCAGGTCGGTCCGTACGAGCTGCCCGTCGGCGTAGTCACGGCCGCGTGCGGAGCGCCGTACCTGCTTCATCTCATCGGCCGTCAGCAGAAGGGACGCTAGTGCACGTCGAGAACCTGACCCTTGCGTACGACGCTGGTACGCCGGTCGTGGACGGACTGACGCTGGACGTGCCGTCCGGTCAGTTGACCGCGGTCGTGGGGCCGAATGGGTCCGGCAAGTCCACTCTGCTGCGTGGGATGAGCAGACTGCTGACTCCGCAGAGCGGACGGGTGCTGCTGGACGGCAAGGACATCCACCAGCTGCCGGCCCGTGAACTGGCCCGAAGGCTCGGTGTGCTTCCGCAGGGTCCGGTGACGCCCGAAGGGATCACTGCGGCCGAACTGGTGTCGCGCGGCCGCCATCCGCATCGCGGACTGTTCGGTCGGCTGACCGCCGAGGACGACACCGCGATTGACGAGGCGTTGCATGCGGTCGAGCTGACCGAGCTCAGGGACCGACCGGTCGACCAGCTGTCCGGTGGACAGCGACAGCGGGTGTGGATCGCGATGGTGCTGGCACAGGGGACACAGCACCTGTTGCTGGACGAGCCGACGACGTACCTCGACCTCGCCCACGCGGTGGACGTGATGAACGTCATCCACGCCGCCGCAGTCTCAGGGCGGACCGTTGTGGCGGTCCTGCACGACCTGACCCTGGCAGCGCAGTACGCCGACCACCTGGTCGTGATGGGGGACGGGCGGATCGCTGCGGAGGGCAGACCGGTCGACGTACTGACCGCAGCGTTGCTGGACGACGTGTTCGGGCTGAAGGCGACCGTGGTGGAGGTCGGTGGCGCCCCTGTCGTCGTACCGGATCGTAGGCTGGCTGGGTGACGTACACCGTGAGCCGTCTGGCGGACGTACTGGCTGACTCGGTCAGCTGGATGTCCGTGCGTACTGCGGACCGATTGGGCACAGCGCCCGGACCGGACTGGGTTTCGTGTGCGGAGCTGATCGCGGACCAGCAGGCCGGCGGCGATCCGACGTTGGAATGGCGGTCTGCCGCAGCGGCCGACTACGCCAGGGATTACGCGATCGAGCCGCCGGTGCAGGTCGCAGCCATGTTCACGCTGATGTGGTACGTCCAGGTGCCGGCACTGGTTGCTGCGGTGAGTACGGCGGTCACCGGGATGTCACCTGACGTTTCACCGGCCGCTCTGGCGTTCAAACGGCACCCGACCGCGCACTACCCGTCCGAAGTCGCTTTGCTGTCCGACGAGGTGGTGTCACTCGACACTGCGGCCGTCCAACTCAAAACGCACACCGAAGCGTTTCTGGACTCCTATGAGCCCGGTGTGAAGCTCGGGTCGCTCCAGCGGTTCGGTGCGGTCGACGACGAGGTGCGGGCCGCGATCCGTCTGCCGGACGAGGCGCCGTACGCCGATCGTGCCGCCGCGGCGTTCGGGGTGTCGCTGGAGCAGAAGCTCCGGACGTCCTGCTGCTACTTCTACGTGCTGCCGAATGTGGCGGCCTGTACGACCTGCCCGCGCTTCCGCTGAGCTGCCGATTTCGCTCAGAGCGGAATATGCGGTCCTGATCGGGCCAGAAACTGTCGGTGGCGTCGGGAAGCATGCTGCGCATGATTCGACATGCACCCCACACGTCACCGCCAGGTAATTTCTGGTCGGTTGTCCAGGCCTGGGTCCGGAGCTAGGTTCGCTGACGTGACCTCGTCCGGTGGTTCTCCGGCGACGACTCCGATCGGCTCCCGGGCCGAGGCGGAGGGCTTCGTCGCGATGGTCTGTTTCAAGCACGGTCCACCTCGGTTGTACGGCGTCGAGCTCGAGTGGACAGTGCATCATGCGGATGATCCGCACCGGCCCCTCGACGCCGGCCGGTTGAGCAAAGCCCTGGGGCTGCACGCCCCCGCGACCCTGGTCAGAGGCAGTCCGCAGCTGCCGTTGAGCCGGGGCGCTCTGGTCACGGTTGAGCCGGGTGGCCAGGTAGAGATCTCAGTTCCGGCGTCGGAATCGATTTCCCGACTGATCGACGACACCGCCGCCGACGCCGCCGAGCTCACGGCCCTCCTTCTCGATGCGGACCTGGTCCTGGGCGATCACGGCTTGGATCCCTTCCGCACACCCCGCCGCATCCTCACCGTCCCGCGCTACGCGGCGATGGAACACGCCTTCCAGCGGCTCGGGCCGCACGGCCCACGGATGATGTGCAGCAGCGCCGGCCTGCAGATCTGCCTCGATGCAGGCGAAGCAGACCAGACCGCGCTCCGCTGGCGTGCCTTGCACGATCTCGGCCCGGCCCTGGTCGGGTTGTTCGCCAACTCCCGCCGTCGCGCCGGTGCGGACACCGGGTGGGCCTCGGCCCGGACGGAGGCGACGTTCGGGACCTGTGCTCCTTTCACCGAGCCGCCGCCGCTCGACGGCGATCCGGCCGCCGCGTGGGCACGGATGGCGATGGAGGCGCCGGTGCTCTGTTTGCGCCGGGGCGACACGTGGGACGCACCGACCGGACTGACGTTCGGCGCCTGGGCGGACGGACAGCTGCCCGGCGACAGGCCGACGTACGACGACCTGGAATATCACCTGTCCACGCTGTTCCCGCCGGTGCGACCGCGCGGGTACCTCGAGGTGCGTTACCTCGACACGCAGCCGGGAGACGGGTGGATCGCCCCGACCCTGCTGCTCACCGCACTGATGTCCGCGCCGATGGACCAGGTGCTGGCCGCAGCCGAGCCGGCTGCCGGTCGCTGGTTCCCGGCGGCTCGCGAAGGACTTGAGGACAAGCTCGTCCTCCAGGCCGCCCGGGACGTGGTCGACCTGGGGACCGAAGTCCTGGACCGGACCGGTGCGGATCCCGGACTCATCGCTGCCGTCGCAACCCGGCTGCAGCGCATCGTCCTCGACACCCAGGGAAGGCGAGCTTCATGAATCACCAGCTATCCGATCTGTCACCGGAGGGGTTGCGCGCGTACGTCGGCGAGCAGCTCGAGCGCTCCCGGTCGCGGACCGTGCAGCTGACCGATGCGGTCGACACCGACGACCTGGTCAAGCAGCACTCCAAACTGATGTCGCCGCTGGTCTGGGACTACGCGCACGTCGGCAACCAGGAGGAGCTCTGGCTGGTCCGCGACGTCGGCGGCCGTGAGCCGGTGCGCCAGGACATCGACGAGCTGTACGACGCGTTCGAGCACCCGCGGGCAGAGCGGCCGGCGTTGCCGCTGCTCAATCCGGTCGAGACCCGGGCGTACGTGACCGAGGTCCGGGACAAGGTCCTCGACGTACTCGATCATGTCCGGTTCGACGCCGGGCGTGAGCTGGTGGACAACGCGTTCGCGTTCGGGATGATCACGCAGCACGAGCAGCAGCACGACGAGACGATGCTCGCGACCCACCAGCTGCGCGCCGGCGAGCCGGTGCTCGATGCACCTCCGCCGCCTCGCGGACGTCAGCTGGCCAAAAAAGAGGTGTTCGTGCCGGGCGGTGTGTTCGAGATGGGTACGTCGATCGAGCCTTGGGCGCTGGACAACGAGCGGCCGGCACACGCCGTACATGTGGCGCCGTACGTGATCGACACGGTCCCGGTGACGAACGGGGACTACCTGCGGTTCGTGCTCGGTGGTGGATACGACGATCCTCAGTGGTGGTCGGAGGTCGGCTGGGCGCATGTGCAGAAGGCGTCGCTGGTCGCGCCACGGTTCTGGGAGAGCGTGGACGGCGAGTGGTGGCGGCTCCGGTTCGGGCACCGGGAGCGGTTGCCGTTGGACGAGCCTGTGATGCACGTGTGCTTCTACGAGGCCGAGGCGTACGCGAAGTGGGCCGGGAAGCGGCTGCCGACCGAGGAGGAGTGGGAGTTCGCGGCGCGGTTCGACCCGGCGAGCGGGCGGACGCGGCGGTTCCCGTGGGGTGACGAGAGCCCGGGTCCGCAGCACGCGAACCTCGGACAGCGACACCTGTCGCCGGCACCGGTCGGGGCGTATCCGGCGGGCGCATCGCCGTTGGGCGTGGAGCAGTTGATCGGGGACGTCTGGGAGTGGACGTCGAGCGACTTCCACGGCTATCCGGGCTTCCGGGCGTGGCCGTACGACGAGTACTCGCTGGTGTTCTTCGGGCCGGACTACAAGATGCTCCGCGGCGGCTCCTTCGGCACCGACGAGGTCGTTGCCCGAAGCACCTTCCGGAACTGGGACTACCCGATCCGCCGGCAGATCTTCGCCGGTTTCCGGTGCGCCCGCGACCCCCGGCCCGAGGAGCTGCACAGCTGATGTGCCGCCACCTCGCCTACCTGGGACCGGCGGTCACGCTGGCATCTCTGGTCCAAGAGCCGTCCCACTCACTGTTCGAGCAGAGCTGGTCGCCGCGGGACATGCGCGGCGGCGGCACGGTGAACGCCGACGGCTTCGGCCTCGGCTGGTACGTCGACGGCCGGTCGGTCCGGTATCGGCGGAACGTGCCGATCTGGACCGATGACAACCTGCCGGAGCTGGCCGGCTCGATCCGGTCCGGTGCGGTGATCGCCGCCGTACGGAACGGGACCGACGGCATGCCGCACACCGAGTCCTCGGTGTCGCCGTTCAAGGTCGGGAACTGGATGTTCAGCCACAACGGACGGCTTCCCGGCTGGCCGGAGTCGACCGTCAAACTGGCCGAGCAGTTGCCGGTCGCCGAGTTGCTGAAGCTCGACGCACCGGTCGACTCCGCACTGCTGTTCGCGCTCGTCTCCAACCGTCTTCGCGACGGGATCCCGCCGGCCGACGCCGTGGCATCCGTCGTCCGGGAAGTGGAGTCGGTCGCGCCCGGCTCGCGGCTGAATCTGTTGCTGACCGACGGCGAGCAGATCGTCGCCACCTCGTGGACACATTCGCTCCGGGTCCGGCAGACCGCCGACTCGGTGACCATCAGCTCGGAGCCGTTCGGTTCCGGCGACTGGGACGAAGTACCTGATCATTCGTTGCTCGTGGCCACCGCCACAACGCTGCAGATCACCCATCTGGAAGGACGAGAGTGACCCTCATCGACGTACATCTGACCCCGGACTACGTGGCTCGCGCGCTGCGGGAGGACGTCCGGGCGGGGCTGTCGGCGACGCCGAAGTGGTTACCGCCGAAGTGGTTCTACGACGCGCGGGGGAGTGAGCTGTTCGAGGAGATCACCCGGCTGCCGGAGTACTACCCGACCCGGGCCGAGCGGGAGATCCTCCGCGCCCGGGCCGGCGAGATCGCGGAGATCACCAAGGCTCACACGCTGGTCGAACTCGGATCCGGATCGTCGGAGAAGACCCGGCTGCTGCTCGACGGGCTGCGCGATCACGGCACGCTGACCAGCTTCGTACCGCTGGACGTGTCGGAGTCCGCGCTGCGGGAGGCGTCCGACGCGATCAACGCCGACTACCCGACGATCGACGTACACGGTGTGGTGGGTGACTTCACCGCGCACCTCGACAAGCTGCCCGGTGATCCGCCACGGATCGTCGCCTTCCTTGGCGGCACCATCGGCAATCTGATTCCGGCCGAGCGTGAGTCCTTCTTCCAGTCGATCCGCGACGTCCTCGAGCCCGGTGAGTGGTTGCTCCTCGGAGCCGACCTGGTCAAGGATCCGGCCACGCTGGTCGCGGCGTACGACGACTCGGCCGGCGTCACCGCCGAGTTCAACAAGAACGTGCTCCGGGTGATCAACCGGCAACTCGGCGCGGACTTCGACGTCGACGCGTTCGAGCACGTCGCGATCTGGGATGCCGACAACGAGTGGATCGAGATGCACCTGCGCGCCACCCGCGCGATGCACGTGCTGATCCCGGAGATCCACCTCGACGTCACGTTCGCCGCGGGCGAGGAGCTCAGCACCGAGATCTCCGCCAAGTTCCATCGCTCCGGCGTCGAGGCCGAACTGGACAAAGCGGGCTTCACCCCGGCCGCGTGGTGGACCGACGGTGAAGCCCGCTTCTCCCTATCCCTCTGGCAGGCGGTCTAGAAGGTTCAGCCGCCCTGCTTGATCAATCCGTTGATCTTGTCGATGTACGCCGGGAGGTCGCTGACCGGCTTCTTGCCACTCAGGATGGGCTGGTAGTTGGCGGTGGTCAGGTCGCCGACCTGCTGCGCCCACTGGGTGGTGAAGCGGACACCGACCGTCTTCTCGGCGGACAGGTCAGCCTTGACCGTGTCGGCGACCGTCGGCTGCTGGGCCTTGGTGAGCGCGTCGAAGTAGCTCGTCTGGGCCGGCGTGTACGCCGGCGGCGCCACCGGAGAAGCCGGCAGTACGGCGTCCCAGACCTTCGTGTTGATGTACTGCAGCACCTTGAACGTCGCGTCCTGATCCTTCGTGTACTGCGGCGTGCAGATGCCGACCGAGTCGTACAGCGTGGTCGGCGTCTGCACCTGCGGGAACGGCGCGAACCCGTACTTGATCTTCGGCTTGTCGGTCTGGAACCCGGCTGCCAGCCACTGCCCGCCGAACGTCATCGGCACCTTGCCGGCCGCGAACAACGACTGCACGTTCGCGGCGTCGTACCCAGGAGGTGCGACCGATCCGTTCTTGATCGCGGCGACCAGCTTGGTGACGCCTTCCTGGTACTTGTCGTCGGCCTCGGCCTTGGTCGGGTGGTTCACGTTGTCGGTGAACGGTGCGCCACCGGCCGAAACGGAGTACATGCTCATCGTGAACGGCCCGTCGCCCGAGGTCAGGTTGTCGGCGACCAGGCCGTACTTCACTCCGTTCTTGTTCGCCAGCTTGGCGGCGTCGGCGTACATCTCGTCCCAGGTCCAGCCGGCCTTCGGCAGCGTCAGACCGGCCGCGGTGAACGCGTCGGCGTTGTACCAGACGCCGTACGTGTTCATCAGCGACGGCAGCCCGCCCATCTGACCGTCCGCCGTCTTCCAGTTCTCCATCGCCGACGGGACGAAGTTGTCCGACTTGAAGTCACCGTCACCGTTCTTGATCTTGTCGGCCCAGTCGACCAGCAGGCCCTGCGAGGTGTACTGCTGCTCGGTGTCGTTACCGCACCAGAACAGGTCCGGCAGCTTCTTCGCCTGGGTCAGCGATGCGAGCTTGTCGCCGTACTGACCGCTCGGTGTGTCGAGCAGCTGGACCTTGACGTTGTCGTCCTTGAAGTCCGCCAGCGCCTTCTTGATCGCGACGTTCGTCTCGGCCGACTCCCACGTCATCACCGTGACGGTGACCGGCCCGCTGCTCGAGCCGCCGGAGTCCGACCCGCTGCTGCAGGCGGTTGCCACCAGCAACCCCGCGCACGCCAGCGCGGCGACGCCCATTGTCCTCTTCACAAGGATTCTCCTCTATTTCTGGGTGGTGCTGCCGAGAGCGCCGAGCCCCTGGATGAAGTAGCGCTGCGCGGCGAAGAAGATGATCAGCGGCGGCAGCATGTAGAGCAGGTTGGTGGCCATGTAGTAGCTCCAGTCCGGCGTCTTCCCGGCGAACGGGGAGACGAACGACGCCATCCCGACCGACAGCGGCCACTTGCCGGACGAATACAGGTAGACCAGCGGATTCAGGTAGTCGTTCCAGGACGCCTGGAACGCGAGGATCGCCATCGTCAGCCAGGCCGGCCGGGTCAACGGGAGCATCACGCTGACGAAGATCCGCAGGTGTCCGGCGCCGTCGATCTTGGCCGCTTCATCGATGGAATAGGGGATCGCGAGGAAGTACTGCCGGGCCAGGAAGATGAACAGGGGATTCCCGCCCAGGAAGGCCGGCACGATCAGCGGCAGCCAGGTGTCGTACCAGCCGATGCTCTTGTAGAGCTGGAACAACGGGATCAGCCCGACCACACCCGGCAGCAGCATGCTGCCGACGAACAGGTAGAACCACAGCTTGCGGCCGGGGAACCGCAACCGGGCCAGCGCGTAGCCGGCCATCATCGCCGTCATCACCCCGCCGAGCACGCTCAGCGAGGTGATGATGATCGAGTTCAGGAACAGCCGCGGGAAGTGGATCGCCTTCGGGCCGTTGACGAAGTTGCTCCAGGTCCACTCGTGCGGCAGCAGCTTCGGCGGGATGTCGAACACGGCCGTCCGGCTCTTCAGCCCGATCGTGATCATCCACAGCAGCGGTACGACCATCACCGCGCAGATGAACAACGCGACGACGTACCACGCCGTCGTACCGGCAAGGCGGGGTTTCTTCTTCGCCGGGCGCGCGGTCTCGGTCGCGCCGGACGGGGAGGCTTCAGTCAGAAGTGTTGTCACTGTACGTCCAGAGCGAGGAGAACTTCGCGGTCAGGGCGATCACGGCGATGATGATGATGAACAGCACCCACACCTGTGCGGAGGCGTACCCGAGCTGCGGGATCCGGCCGAGGGTCGGGAACCCGTTGCCGTAGATCGACAGCATCAGGACGTTGGTGCTGAATCCCGGCCCGCCGTTGGTCAGGATCTTCGGCTGGTTGAACGTCTGCAGCGCGGCCGTGGTCTGCAGGATCACCTGGAGCAGCACGATCGGGCTGATCATCGGCAGCGTGATCCGGAAGAACACGGCCCATGACCCGGCCCCGTCCACCCGGGCCGCCTCGTACAACTCGGTCGGCACCGACTGCAGCGCGGCCAGGAAGATGATCATCGTCCCGCCGACGCCCCACAGCATCACCAGTACGACGGAAGGCATCGACGTGTTCGGGCTCTGCAACCACAGGCTCGTCGGCAACCCGAGCCGGTCGAGGATCGTGTTCAGCAGGCCGACCTGTGGGTCGAGGATGAACTTCCACAGCGTGATCGTCGCGACCGCGGGCAGGACGACCGGCAGGTACGCCAGCGTCCGGACCACCCGCACCCCGGCGAACCGCTGGTTCAGGAACATCGCCAGCGCCAGCCCGAGGACCAGCGACAGCGGGACATAGAGGACGACCAGGTACGCGGTCGCCTTCAGCGCCGGCCAGAACGCCGGGTCGGTCGTGAAGAGTCGGCGAAAGTTGCCCAGGCCAATGAAGACCGGATCGGTCAGCCCGTTGTACTTCGTCAGCGCGAGGTAGAACGACCGGACCAGCGGATACCCCACGAAGACCAGGAACCCGATGATCGCGGGTGCGATGAACAGGTACGCCGCCTTCACGTCGGAGCCGGCGTTCCGGCTCATCCCACCGCGCCCGGACCGCCGCTGCTTGACTGGAGAAGTCCCTACAATCCGCTCGGGAGAAGAAGTCATCCGGCCTCCTGGACGGTAACGTTTCCAACGCTTTACTGTTGGGTGACGATGCCGTGTCCCGAAAAGGAAGTCAACCCCGTGCCCGAAACGTTTCCAACCAAGCCAGAGGTCGCCCGGCCGACGATGATCGACGTCGCTCGCCGGGCCGGCGTCGGCCTCGGCACGGTGTCGCGCGTGGTGAACGGCGGCCACGGTGTCCGGGACGAGACCGCGCAGCGGGTCCGGGCCGCGATCGACGAGCTCGGGTTCCAGCGCAACGAGGTCGCCCGGGCACTCCGGCCGGGCAAGAAGTCGACCAGTCTGGCCCTGGTGCTGGGCGACCTGACGAACCCGTTCTACGCGACGATCGCGAAGTCCTCGCTCGAGGTCGCCGGGCAGTCGGGCTTCGCCGTCGTACTGGGTAGCGTCGACGAGGATCCCGAGGGCGAGAAGCGAGCGATCCAGGAGTTGGTGAGTCGGCAGGTGGCCGGGCTGATGATCGTGCCAGACCAGGGCGATCACGCGTTCCTGCAGGGCGCCGGCGTACCGGTGGTGTTCGTCGACCGACCGGCGACCGGTATCGACGCGGACATCGTGATGGTCGACAACGAGGGCGGCGGGAAGCTGGCCACCGATCACCTGCTGGCACAGGGACATGAGCGGATTGCGATCCTGCTCGCGCCGTCGTACTACACGATCGGACGGCGGCTGCGCGGGTTCCGCCGGGCGCACCGGGCCGCGGGGATCGACGTCGACGAGTCGCTGGTCATCCAGCTGCCCGAGGGCAACGCGGAGGCCGCCGAGAAGGCGACCCGTGAGGTGATGCTGCGAGCCGATCCGCCGACCGCGATCTTTGCCTCGACCAACTTCCTCACCGAAGGTGTACTGCGGGCTCTGGGCGAGCTCGGTCAGGAGCCGGCCGTGGTCGGGTTCGACGACTTCCGGCTGGCCGACATGCTGCCGACGCCGGTCACGGTCGTTGCCTCTGACATCGCCGAGCTCGGTCGCAGCGCGGCGCGGTTGCTGCTCGACCGCGCGTCGGGTGCGGACACTCGCCCGCCGCAGCGGATCGTGCTGCCGTGCGGCCTGATCGAGCGCGGTTCCGGCGAACGCCCGCCGCGTTCTGCCGGCGAGAGAAACCCTCGCTGACTCGTCCGTCCGTCGCTAGGGTCGGTCGTATGTACTACGAGTCCTTCGGTGACGGACGGCCGATCGTCTTCCTGCCTGGCTGGGGTGGCGCCAACGGAGAAGGTCAAGACGTCCACGAGCCGCTGTTCGAGAGTCGTCCCGGCTGGCGGCGGATCTACGTCGACCCGCCGGGCACCGGGAAGACGCCGGCGGTGCCGTCGATCGTCGACCAGGACGGCATGCTTGAGGCGATCCTCGAACTGGTGGACGAGCTCGTCGGTTCCGAGCGGTTCGCTTTGGCGGGTACGTCGGCCGGCGGCCTGCACGCCCGCGGCATCGTGAAGCGCGATCCGTCCCGGGTCCTCGGTCTGCTGCTACGTGTGCCTGGCATCATCGTCGACCGCAGCAAGCGAACGTTGCCGACGGACGAGCACCTGATCAACTCCCCGGCGTACCAGGAAGCCTGGCAGGACAAGCAGCGCCGGTACTACGACCCGGCCGAGGCGCAGGCTGATCTTGAGTTCCTGGGCCGGATCCAGGGCGACGTCGCGACCTATTCGCTCCGCGAGGATCCGGCCGTACGTTTCGAAGGACCGACGCTGATCGTGACCGGCCGGCAGGACACGATGACGGGCTATGCCGATGCCTGGCCGATCCTCGACGACTATCCGCGGGCGACGTACGCCGTACTGGACCAGGAAGGTCATGACCTGCCGGTCCAGCGGATGGCTCTGTATCGCGCGTTGGTCAGCGACTGGCTGGACAGGGTCGAGCACCCGGACGCGTGAGGGGCGGGACGCGCGTCCGGGTGCTCGCGTTCAGAAGTTGGGCCAGGCCCAACCGAGGTAGCTGTTGAAGTACGGCAGCGTGCGGGTACCGATGGCGCCGCTGACGCTGGTGGCCCAGAAGGTGCCGTCTCCCTTGGCGACTCCGACGTGGCCGTACGGTGCGGCGAGGTCCCAGAAGACCAGGGCGCCCTTCGGCGGGTGCAGGTCGCCGGGATGCGCGACCCCGCGGGCGACGGCGTCGTTCCAGTCGGCCTTGGCGGAGGCCCAGATCGCGGTCTTGCCGTACGAGTTCTCGGCGGCCATCTCGCAGTATCCCTGGAAGGCGGTCGATCCGCTGCGGGCGGCGTACCAGGCGATGGCATTGTCGGCGCGCGGGTTGCTGGTGCAGAGCGGAGCGATCAGGCCGCTGCTGCCGGTGTTGACGTAGGAGTCGGTGATGTAGCCCTTGCCGGGGATGTGGTCCCAGACCAGGCTGCGGCCGTACTTGCCGGTGACCGGCTCGCCGTAGATCTGGCAGTCGATCTCGACCGGTCCGTTGGGCTGGGTGCCGACCGAGCCGAAGCCGGTGGCGTTGCCGGACCGGATGGCGACGCCTTGGCCGCTGTCGGTGACGACTGTTCCGGTGGCGGCGCTGGCGGTCAGGGTTCCGGTGCCTAGGGCGGCGGTGGTGGCCAGCAGGGTGGTGAGGGTGATGCGCATGAGGGCGGTACGCATGATGTTGGTCCTTTTCGCTGGGCGACTGGCGAAGTGACACTTATTTACAGAGAATCAGAGGGTTACGCCGTTGTCGCAGTGGGCAACGGCGTTGGACCGAGGAGTCCGCCATGAGGCCAGCACAGGCTCGCTTTGTGATCGGCTCCCGGATGCGCGAGCTCCGGGAAGCGGCCGGTGTGCCCTTGAGCCGCGCCGCCGCGGAGTCCGGCTGGGACAAGGGCCACCTGTCCCGGGTCGAGCGCGGCCACACCAAACCCAGTCGTGAACTGACCGAGTGGTACGACGCCTCGTTCGGCGCCGGCCAGTCCCTGGTGAACCAGTTGACGGAGCTGGACGCCGCCGTACGCGCCGGCCGCGACACCTCACAACGCGACCTACGCCGTCACATCCAACCGGTCCTGCTGGGCGGATCCGTCCCCATCGACCACCACCCCGACGACCGCGCCGAACTGGTGGGGGAGACCATCCCGGACGGCACCCGCGTCTGCCGGGATCAGTCCTTCGAGAAGACCTGGGAGATCCACAACAGCGGCGAACGCCCGTGGCGCGACCGCTGGCTAACCCGCCAAGGCGCCGCCGGCACCCCCGGCTGGCTCCGCTCCCCACCCCGAGCCCCAGTCCCCGACGCCGACCCCGGCGACATCGTCACGGTCACCATGTCCCTCCAAGCCCCCGCCCAGGTAGGCGCCTCCACCGCCTACTTCAAACTCACCGACCCCGCCGGCCGCCTGTACTACCCCGGCCTAGAATCCCCACCCCTCTACTGCACAATCTTCACCATCTACGAGCCCTAGCCGCCGCCCGCCGGCCAGCTCCCGTGGCCGTGAACAGGCTGTGGGGGCGGAGCACAGGAAATAACCTGTTCAAGGCCCCCAGATGGTGGTGCACGTCCCGAGATCTGTCCTCAGATCGCCGCGAGGATCCGGTCGGCGAGGGCGTCCGGCTCGGCGAGATCGGCCCAACTCACCCGGATGACGCGGTAGCCGCAGGCGCGGAGCCGGTCCTCGCGCCACTTCTCAGCCATCACGACGTCACCGACTCCGCCGTACTTCTGTGCGCCGTCGAACTCGACGATCAGCCGGCCCGCCACCAGGAAGTCGACCCGGCCGATCAACCGCCCGGTCTCGTCGCGGATCTCTGCCTGCAACAACGGCGCCGGTACGCCGTGGTTGGCCATGAGCACCCGCAGCCGCGATTCGCCGACCGACTCGCTCAGCCCGTTGGCGAACCGCGCCGCCTCTCGCGCCGCCGGCGAGCCCGGCCAGAAGGGGTGGCGATCCGCCGTTGTCACGAGCGCCTCCGGAGTAACCAGACGTTGGTGAAGTGCCGCGTCTCCGAGGACAACCCCAACTTCGTACGACGACGTGCAGGTCGTCTCGGCAATGGCACGGGCCGGTGAGACCACTCGAAGGCCGTCGACCACTGTCACCTCACCAGGCTCGAACCGGGACCGGTGCACGTCCGTCACCAGGTCGGATCGCGCCCGGCCGAGCGCTTTGGTCACCTGAACCTTGCTCAGATCAAGGCCCCAGCTGGGAAGGCCGTGCAGTACGGCGGCGGACTGATGGCTGACGACCACTCCGTCGCCCATCCTGTCCACGACTGCGCGAGTCCGCAGTACATGCAATCGTCTGGCCCGGTCCCATGACTGTTCGCCGACGGGCCAGGTATCAGGTTCGACGTACACGTCCCGGCACAGGCGCGACCACTGCCCAGCCCGCAATCGGCGCCGTAGCTCGCTGTCGCTGTAGCCGGCCGCTAGCGCGTCGGCCCGGCTGAACCAGCCACGCCTGGCGGCGGCGAGCACACTCAACTTCGGATTCATATCCGTGAACATGCCGCTGATCCGGCCCCCGGACGGACGCGAATTTCCTACCTGTGGACAGCCACAACTCGGGGCTGTGCACACCAACCGGGGGCGCAGAACAGGAAATAGCCTGTGGCCACCCCCCAAACCCTGTTCAAGCCCGCAACGGCGGGCAGGCGCGGGCGGGTTCAGGTGGGGTAGTCGGTTTGGATTTCGGCGTCTAGTTCGGCTTTGCGTTTGATCCAGCGTTCGCTGAGGCCTTTGACTTCGGAGCCGATGAAGTCGATGAAGCCCAGCGAGATGCGGATCCGGTGGTGGGCGTCGGTGCCTTCGCCGGAGGCGTCGAGGACCTTGCGGAGGGATTCCGACCAGCGGACCAGGGAGGCATCCTCGCTCATCATGGTCTGGTACCACGCGTCGTCCTGTACGACGTACACGTCGCGGCGGGTGCCAGGCTCGCGTTCGCGGGTGGCGAGGCGGAGCTGGAGCAGGTAGTTGACTGCGCCGGAGACCGCAGCGGGGCTGGCCTGCAGCTGGTCGGACAGCTCGGCGGCGGTCATCCGTCCGTCCACGCTGGACAGGATCGCGGCGAAGACCCGGCCGGCCATCCGCGGCCAGCCTGTCTCGGCGAGCAGGTTGCCGAACTGCTCGGTGTACCGCTTGACGGCGTCGTCGTCTCGGTGTGCACTCACCGCCCCATCATCTCCTCTGGGTGACCCGATTACCTGACAGGTGAACATCGTGTTAGGAAGATTCACAAACTTCTGAATGAAGTGTACGTTATGAATCATGACTTCAGCCATCGTGGTCTCTGGACTGCACAAGTCGTACGGAAGTACGCACGCCCTCGATGGTCTCGACCTGGAGGTCGCGACCGGTGAGGTGCACGGATTCCTCGGGCCGAACGGCGCCGGGAAGTCCACCGCCATCCGCGTGCTGCTCGGGCTGCTGCGGGGTGACGCCGGCGAGGTCTCACTGCTCGGCGGCGACCCGTGGCACGACGCGGCGAAGCTGCACCGGCGGCTGGCCTATGTCCCCGGCGACGTCAATCTCTGGCCGAACCTGACCGGCGGCGAGGTGATCGACCTGCTCGGCCGCCTGCGTGGCGGGCTGGACGAGAAGCGGCGCGACGACCTGCTCCGCCGGTTCGACCTGGACCCGACCAAGAAGGGCCGCACCTACTCCAAGGGCAACCGGCAAAAGGTCGCGCTGGTCGCGGCGCTGGCGTCTGACGTCGAGCTGCTGATCCTGGACGAGCCGACCTCCGGTCTGGACCCGCTGATGGAGGAGGTGTTCCGGCAGTGCATCGAGGACGAGAGCCAGCGCGACCGGACCGTGCTGCTGTCGAGCCACATCCTGTCCGAGGTCGAGGCCCTCTGCGACCGGGTCAGCATCATCCGTCGCGGCAAGGTGGTCGAGACCGGCACGCTGTCCGAGCTGCGCCATCTGACGCGTACGTCGATCCACGCCGAGCTGGCCGGAGCGCCGAACGGTATCGCCCAGCTCCCAGGCGTCCACGACCTCGATGTCGAGGGCAACCGGGTCCGCTGCGAGGTGGACACCGCCCAGCTCGACGCGGTGATGCGCCAGCTGTCGGCGAGTGGGATCAAGAGCCTGGTCGCGCAGCCCCCGACGCTGGAGGAGCTGTTCCTGCGTCACTACGAGGACGACGTGGCAGCAGAGCCCGAGGTGGCTGTGCGATGAACGACTTCGTCGGTACCGGGACCTTGGTGCGGCTCGCGCTGCGCCGGGACCGGGTCCTGATCCCGATCTGGATCGTTGTGTTCGTGATCTCGGCGGCCGGGTCGGCCAAGGCGTCGATCGACCTCTACTCGGACAAGGCGGCCCTGGTCGAGGCCGCGCGTACGTCGAACGCGTCGCCGGCCCTGGTCTCGCTGTACGGGCGCATCTTCGACGAGTCCTCGCTCGGAGAGGTCTCGTTGTTCAAGTTGACCGCGTTCGGTGCCCTGCTGGTCGGATTGCTCGCCGCGATGCTCGTCGTACGGCATACCCGCAGCGAAGAGGAGTCCGGCCGGCTGGAGTTGCTCAGCGCCGGCGTCCTCGGCCGGTACGCCGCTTTGACCGCCGCGCTGATCGTCTCGGCGTCGACCGTCATCGTGATCGGTCTGGTGACCGCACTGTCGTTGGTGGGGAGCGGACTTGACACAAAGGGCTCATTCGCGTTCGGGCTGATGTGGGCGGCGACCGGTCTCGCGTTCGCGGGTGTCGGTGCGGTGACCGCACAGGTCACCGAAAGCGCGCGGGCAGCAAATGGGCTGACCGCGATCGTCCTCGGCGTGGCGTACGTACTGCGGGCCATCGGTGACTCCTCGTCCGACGGCAGCACCCAGTGGGTGTCGTGGCTCTCGCCGATCGGGTGGGGACAGCAAGTCCGTCCGTACGCCGGTGACCGGTTCGTCGTACTGCTGGTTCCGTTGGTGTTCCTGGCGGTGCTGATCGCTGCCGCGACCGCGTTGATCCGGCGGCGTGACCTCGGGGCCGGTCTGGTGCGGCCGCGTCCCGGACCGCCACGGGCGGCCAAGTCACTGCGCTCGCCGCTCGCGCTGGCCTGGCGGCTGCACCGGGGCTCGTTCATCGCGTGGGGGTTCGCATTCCTGCTGCTCGGGCTGCTGGTCGGCAACATCGCTAGCAACGTCGACGGGTTCGTCACCAGCGACAGCGCCAAGGAGATGGTGCAGAAGCTCGGTGGCGTGGAGGGCATCACCGATGCGTTCCTGGCGACGGAGATGGGCGTGATGGGGCTGCTCGCCTCGGCGTTCGGCATCCAGGCGGCGCTCCGGCTCCGCTCGGAGGAGAGCGCGCTCCGCGCCGAGCCGTTGCTCGCGACCGGCGTCACCCGGTCGCGCTGGCTGGCCAGCCATGTGCTGATAGCGCTGCTCGGCACCGGTGCACTGATTCTGGTAGCCGGACTCGGCTCCGGGATCTCGAGTGGTGCGTCGCTGGGCAACATGGGTCGCCAGGTCCCGCGGATGCTCGCGGCGTCCGCAGTACAACTCCCGGCGATCTGGTTGGTGACCGCACTCGTCGTCGTCCTCTTCGGCTTCGCGCCGAGGCTGGTCACCGGCGGCTGGGTTCTGTACGGCGTGTTCCTGCTGATCGGCCAGTTCGGCGAGATCTTCAACCTGCCGCAGTGGATGATCAACCTCAGCCCGTACGGCCACACCCCGCGCCTGCCCGGCGGCGACTTCTCCGTCACCCCGGTCATCTGGCTGACCGCGATCGCCGCCGCGCTCACCCTGGCCGGCTTCGCCACCTTCCGCCGCCGCGACATCGGCTGACCGAGACATCGGCTGACCCGGACCGCGCTGGTCAGAGGGGTCCAGCGCCTACCGCCCGCCCGGCACGTCGCCGGGCGGGGCGGCTTGTCTACGATCGCTGGGTGTTGAGTGAGCCGATGGCTGAGTTCTGGACCGAGCGGCATCTGTGCGTGTTGAGTACTGTCCGGGCGGACGGGACCGTGCACGCGACGCCGGTCGGGGCGATGCTGGACGTCGAGGCCGGGGTGGTGCGGGTGATTTGCTCGGGTACGTCGTACAAGGCCCGGACGATCCGTCGGCTCGGGGAGGCGGCCGTTGCGGTCACGCAGGTGGACGGGCGGCGGTGGAGCACGATCGAGGGGCGGGCCGTGGTGATCGATGACCCCGACCGGGTGCGCGATGCTGAGCGGCGGTACGCGAAGCGCTACAAGGAGCCGCGGCCGAATCCGCAGCGCGTCGTCATCGAGATCGCTATCACGAAGGTCCTCGGCCATGCCGGTTGAACTCGTCACGGTTGTAGGCGTGGGCGCCGACGGGTGGGACGGCCTGTCACCGGCTGCCCGAGCAGCCGTCGAGGCGGCCGAGGTCCTGATGGGCAGCACTCGCCAGCTCGCATTGGTCCCGTCAGTCGGTGCCGTGCGAGTCGCGTGGCCATCGCCGCTGTCCGAGGCGCTTCCTGGGCTTCTGTCGCAGCACTCCGGCCGACAGATCTGTGTTCTCGCGAGTGGGGACCCGACCTTCCACGGCATCGGTACGACGCTGGTGCGCATGCTCGGCGCGGATGCGGTGAAGGTGATCCCGCATCCGTCGAGCGTGTCGCTGGCGTGTGCGCGACTCGGCTGGCCGCAGGACCAGGTACAGGTGGTCAGCCTGGTGAGCAATCCGGTCGAGCGGCTGCATCCACACCTCCAGCCTGGTCGGCGGTTGATCATCCTGAGCCGAGGTAGCCAAACGCCGGCCGAGGTCGCTGAACTGTTGGTTGCCCGCGGCTACGGTTCCAGCTCGTTCACCGTCCTCGAACAGCTCGGCGGGCCGGCCGAACGCGTCCGCACCGCGCAACCGGCCGACTGGTCACACGACGTCGACGCTCTCAACGTCATCGGGCTTCTCTGCCAGACCGATGCTCCGGTGATGTCGACCGTGCCTGGTCTGCCCGATGATTTGTACGAGAACGACGGTCAGCTGACCAAGCGCGAAGTACGCGCAGTTACGTTGTCTCGACTCGCGCCCGCGCCGGGGCACCTGTTGTGGGATATCGGTGGTGGGGCCGGCAGCATCGCGATCGAGTGGTCGCGGCACCATCCGTCCTGCCGAGCGATCGCGATCGAACGCGATCCGGACCGGGCGAAACGCCTCGAGCGCAACGTGTCGAACCTCGGCGCGGCAGTCACCACTGTCCTTGGTTCTGCACCGGCCGCTCTGGCAGGGCTCGAGTCGCCGGACGCGATCTTCATCGGTGGGGGAGCGACGGCGGCGGGCATGTTCGATGCCTGTTGGGATGCGTTGAAGCCCGGCGGCCGGTTGGTGGCCAACGGTGTCACGTTGGAAACTGAGTCGCTTATCGCCCAGTGGTACAAAGCCCGTGGCGGCGATCTCGTCCGTCTCGAGGTGCAGCGCGCCTCGGCCGTCGGCACGATGACCGGCTGGCGTCCGGCGATGCCGGTCACGATCTGGAGCCTGACGAAGTGACTGTCCACTTCATCGGCGCCGGCCCTGGTGCTGCTGATCTGATCACCGTCCGCGGCCGCGACCTGATCGCTGCCTCACCGGTCTGCCTGTACGCCGGTGCGCTCGTCCCGGTCGAACTCCTCGACCACTGCCCACTCGGCGCCCGCAAGATCGACACCGCGAACCTGAACCTCGACGAGATCATCGCCGAACTCGCGGCCGCTCACGCCGAAGGCCACGACGTCGCCCGACTCCACTCCGGCGACCCGTCCGTCTTCAGCGCGATGGCCGAACAGATGCGCCGCCTCGACACGCTGAACATCCCGTACGACGTGACTCCCGGAGTCCCCGCGTACGCCGCCGCGGCGGCAACCCTCGGCCGCGAATTGACCGTCCCCGAGGTCGGCCAGACCGTCATCCTGACCCGCATCAGCGGCAGCGCGAGCGCAATGCCCGCCGGCGAGGACCTTGGGACCCTTGGTGTCAGCCGCGCGACTCTCGTGCTGCATCTCGCGGTGCAGCAGATCGATCGCGTTGTCGCGGAGCTCGTGTCGAACTACGGCTCGGACTGCCCGGTCGCGGTTGTCGCGCGTGCCTCCCGCGACGACGAGGTGATTCTGCGCGGGACGTTGGCCGACATCGCCGACCAGGTGAAGTCCGCCGGCATCCGCCGCACCGCCGTCATCATCGTCGGAAAGGTGCTCTCAGCAACGACCTTCCGAGACAGCCACCTCTACTCAATCGACCGCCCGCGATGAAGGTTCTGCTCCTCGGCGGTACTGGTGAGGCGCGGACGCTCGCGGAGCTCCTCGTCGCTGCGGGGATCGATGTCGTCTCGTCACTGGCGGGGCGTACGACTAATGCACGCGTGCCGGTTGGCGAGGTGCGGACGGGTGGGTTCGGCGGCGCCGACGGTCTTGCGGACTGGCTCCGCGCTCATCCGGTCGACGCTGTGATCGATGCGACGCATCCATTCGCCGCGACCATGACCGCGCATATAGTCGCAGCGAGCCGCGTGACCGACGTGCCGCTGCTCGTACTTCGCCGTCCGGGCTGGACTCCTGGTCGTGGCGACAACTGGCATTGGGCGGACTCGCCGTCCGCGGCTGCCGAGCTGCTGCCGAGCCTCGGGTCGCGCGTGTTCTTGACGATCGGGCGTCAAGGCCTCGACGCTTTCGCTCGCCCTGGGAAGTCGAGGCCGGGGCTCTGGACGCTCGCCCGCTGCGTCGATCCGCCCGAACCTCGCCCGTCGTGGTGCACCCTGGTCCTCGCCCGCGGCCCGTTCGCCCTCGCCGACGAGCTGGCTCTTCTCCGCGAACACCGCATCGACGTCATGGTCACCAAGGACAGCGGCGGCCAAGCCACCTCGGCCAAACTCGATGCCGCGCGCCAACTCCACCTCCCGGTCCTCGTGATCCGCCGCCCACCCGTTCCCACCGACGTCAGAACCGTTGAGTCCGTGGACCAGGCCGTTCAGTGGGTCATGCGGACCACCTAGCGGCAGCTGGGTTGAGGCTCGATAGATTGGCTCCATGGGGATTCAGATCGCGCCTAGCATCCTGTCTGCCGACTTTGCGCGGTTGGCTGAGGAGGCGGCGGCCGTTTCGAACGCGGACTGGCTGCATGTCGACGTGATGGACAACCACTTCGTGCCGAATCTGACCCTCGGGATGCCCGTGGTCGAGTCCCTCGCCAAGGCGACCGACACGCCGCTCGACTGTCACCTGATGATCGAGGACCCGGATCGCTGGGCACCTGGGTACGTCGAGGCGGGGGCGTCGAGTGTCACGTTCCACGTCGAGGCCTGCCGGGCGCCGATCCGGACCGCGCGGGAGATCCGGGCGAAGGGTGCGCGCGCCGCGATGGCACTCAAGCCCGCCACCGCGATCGAGCCGTACGAGGACCTGCTGTCCGAGCTCGACATGATCCTGATCATGACGGTGGAGCCGGGCTTCGGCGGGCAGAAGTTCCTCGAGGTCTGCGTGCCGAAGATCCGCCGTACCCGCCAGTTGCTCGACAAGCACGGCCTCGACCTGTGGATCGAGATCGACGGCGGCGTCTCGGCCGACACCATCGAGCAGTGCGCCGAGGCCGGCGCCGACGTGTTCGTGGCCGGCTCAGCCGTGTACGCCGCCGACGACCCGAACGCGATGGTCGAGCAACTACGCATCCTCGCCGACCAGGCTGCCGCCAGCTAACCCGGGCCCAACTTCAGACTCCGTCGACGACTCAGCACCTCGTTCAGGCGGCACTCTAAGCAGCAGCAACGTCGACGCACCCGCGAGTACGGCGGCCAGCAGCCAGACGTACCGCACGCCGTACACCTCGATGATCGCGCCCGACAAAGCCGCCCCGATCGCAGCACCACCCGTCGCCGCGCTGCCCATCCACCCGAACACCTCGGTCCGCGCGACATCCGGCGTCAACGCCCCCAGCCGCCCGTACAGCGCGCCGATCGCCGGCGCCAACGTCAGCCCCGACAGCATCAACGCGACGCCCAGCGACACCGACGACCAGGTCGCGAACACGCACAGCAGCATCCCGGCCGCGACCAGAGCAGCCCGCCGCCACAAGTACGACGTACGCCGACCAGGCAACGCGCCCGCGACGGCACCTCCGACCAGGCTGCCGAACGCCCAGACGGCTTCGAAGATCCCGGCGATCAGCCGTTGACCGTGCTCGTCGGCGAACGCGACGATGCCCAGCGAGATCCCGTTGAACGACATCACCCAGAGGCCGAACGCGAGAATCAACGGCAACCGGTGCCGATGCCAGAGCAGTTGCCGCGCGGTCAGCGGCACCTCGGTGCGCTGGTCGCGCGGGAGCGGCTTGGGTTGTCGGAGCACATACCACCAGATGAAGACCGCTGACATCGCCGCCGCGAGCAGGACGCCGAGTCGTGGGCTGGCCACGCTCACCGCGGTTGCCCCGAGCATCGGCCCGACCATGAAGAGCAACTCCTGCGCGGTCGCATCCACGGAGTACGCCGTCCGCAGCGCCGGACCCTGGACCACTCGAGGCCAGGCAGCCCGCAACGTCTGCATCACCGGAGGCACGAGCGCACCGGCGATCACCGCCAAGGCCGGGAGTAATCGATGCTGAGATGCGGGCAGGAGAGCGATGGCGAGAAGCGCGACGCTCCAGGCGAGCCCGGTCACCAGCAGGACGCCCCGAGGACCACGGCGATCGGCCGTCCGCGACCAGAGCGGCCCGGCAATCGCCGTACCGATCGAATACGCACCGGCGACGACGCCCGCCCAGCGGAAGGAGCCGCTCGCGTCCTTCGCGAGGAAGGCGATCGGCACCATCGTGGCGAGCATCGGCAGCCGCGCCAGCAGCGATGACACGAGCAGCGTCATCACTCCGTGCGTTCGCCATAACTCTCGGTACCCGGACAACTCCATGGCCGCATTCTTGCGGCCGCCACCGACAGTTTCCGCGTTCTCGCGGGGCTGGCCACTACGATGAGCCGCGTGACCGAGCACAAACCGGTGGAGAGCTGGCTGACCGACATGGACGGCGTGCTGGTGCACGAGGAGCGCGCCATCCCCGGAGCCGGTGAGTTCATCACGGCGCTGCAGTCGTCCGGCAAGAAGTTCCTTGTCCTCACGAACAACTCGATCTTCACGCCGCGCGACCTCCGGGCCCGCCTGCTTGCCGCGGGCATCGACATCCCGGAGACGGCGATCTGGACCAGTGCGCTCGCCACCGCCCAGTTCCTGGACGACCAGCGCCCGGGCGGGACCGCGTACGTGATCGGCGAGGCGGGGCTGACCACGGCGCTGCACGAGATCGGGTACGTGCTGACCGAGCGGGAGCCGGACTACGTGGTGCTCGGCGAGACCCGCACGTACTCGTTCGAGGCGATCACCAAGGCGATCCGGCTGATCACCGACGGAGCACGCTTCCTCGCGACCAACCCGGATCCGACCGGTCCGTCACAAGAAGGCCCGCTGCCGGCGACCGGCTCGGTGGCCGCGCTGATCACTCGAGCCACCGGCGTCGCGCCGTACTTCGTCGGCAAGCCGAACCCGCTCATGATGCGCAGCGCGCTGAACCGAATCGAAGCGCACTCTGAAACCACAGTGATGATCGGCGACAGAATGGACACCGACATCATCAGCGGTCTCGAGGCCGGTCTCCGCAGCGTGCTCGTCCTGTCCGGCTCGACAGGTGAGCACGAGGTCGACCGATTCCCTTATCGTCCGACGCGGATCGTCGAGTCGATCGCCGACGTCGTACCGCTGGTCAGTGCGATGTCCTAGCAGGTCAGAGTGCGGAAGCCGTAGCCCTGCGCCTTCAGCGCCTTGAGGATGGTCGGCAGCGCGGCCACCGTCTGACTCCGGTTGCCGCCGCCGTCGTGCATCAGGATCACCGAACCGCTGTGCACGTTCTTTAGCACGCGTTGCACGATGGCGGTCGTGCCCGGTTTGGTCCAGTCGCGCGAGTCGACGGTCCACACGACCAGGTCCTTACCCAACGCCTTCGCCCGTTGACGGACGGTCGCGCTCACCCCGCCGTACGGCGGACGCAGGCAGGCCGGCGTACTCCCGATCTGCGCCCGGATCGCCTGGTCCGTCGACGTGACCTCCTGCCGGAACGCGGCCGCACTGAGCTTGCGGAGATCGGCGTGGGTCCAGGTGTGGTTCTCCACGCTGTGGCCGGCGTCGTGGATGCGCTTGGTGAGCTCAGGGTGCTTGCGGACGTTCTGACCGACCTCGAAGAAGGTCGCCTTCGCGTCGTACGCAGCCAGGACCTGCAGCACCTTCGGCGTGTACTCGACATCGGGTCCGTCGTCGAAGGTCAGTACGACGTACTTGGTGGGCAGTGGCGTCTTGGTCGGCGCAGCGGCAGCCGGTGCGGAGAGGGCAGGCGTAGGCGGCTTGGCGGGTGATTTCGCGGCCGCGACCACGACAGTGCCGATCACCGCACTCACCAGCATCATCATGGCCAGACCGACCATTCGGTTGCCGGTGCGCGTCAAGCGAACATCCATGCGTCCCCCAGGGCGGTGGGTGGCTCACTTCCTCCCGACCACCCTGTGCACGCCGACGCGGAAAGCCAGCACCCACGCCGCTTCCGCCTCAACAAGTCACGGATACCGGACGCTTTAGGTGCAGGACATCGTGGTGAAGCTGTACCCCCTGGCTTTGAGGGTCTTCAGGATGGTCGGCAGCGCGGCCACCGTCTGGCTGCGGTTGCCGCCGCCGTCATGCATCAGGATCACCGAGCCGCTATGCACGTTCGCAAGCGCTCGGCGCACGATCACGGAGGTTCCGGGCCGAGACCAGTCGCGGGTGTCGATGGTCCAGACGCGGACCTTCTTGCCGAGCGCAGCGGCCCGCCGGGAGACCAGCTTGTTCGTCGAGCCGTACGGCGGTCGGAGACAGCGCGGGGTGTACCCCGTCTGGGCCCGGATGTATCGGTCCGTCGTCAGGACCTGGGCCCTGAACGTCGCCGCGGAGACGTTCCGTAGGTCCGGGTGCGACCAGGTGTGGTTCTGCACGCTGTTGCCCATTTGGTAGACGCGGCGGGTCTGGGCCGGGTAGCTCTTGACGTTCTTGCCGATCTCGAAGAACGTTGCCCTCGCCCCGTAGGCGCGAAGAATCTTCAGTATCTGCGCGGTGTACGGCGAACTCGGGCCGTCGTCAAAGGTGAGATAGACGTACTTCGCCCTTGTGACGACAGCAGCTGTTTGAGGCCTCGCAGTCGCCGCAGGACCGGGCAGGGCGATCAATCCGATCGCGACTGCCCCGATCACGAGTCGGCGAATCCAGCGTGCCGCGGAACGACGGTAGATCGACATGGCTACCCCCAGGTGTAGCTGTGACCTCCATCGTGCGCCCAGGCCGACCTTTCCACCAGCGCTCTCCTCAGAGGACCTGAGCGAGGAACTGCCGCAGCCGTGGCGAATCCGCGTCGGTGAAGATCTGCTCCGGTACGCCGGACTCCACCACGACACCCTGGTCCATGAACGCGACCTGGTCGGCGACCTCGCGCGCGAACCCCATCTCGTGGGTGACCACGACCATCGTCATCCCGGTCTGAGCGAGGTCAGCCATCAATGCGAGCACGCCCTTGACCAGCTCAGGATCGAGTGCGGACGTCGCCTCGTCGAACAGCATCACCTCGGGCTTCATCGCAAGCGCCCGCGCGATCGCGACCCGCTGCTGCTGCCCGCCGGACAGTGTCCCGGGCCGCGCTCCGGCCTTGTGTGCAAGGCCGACGAGCTCGAGCTGCGCGCGAGCCGCGGACTGTGCGGCCTCGATGTCGAGCTGCTTGATCTTGCGGAGCGGAAGCGTGATGTTGTCGAGCACGCTCTTGTGCGGGAACAGGTTGAAGTGCTGGAACACCATCCCGATACGGCGCCGCAGTACGTCGGCGTCACCCCGCAGTACCGACTCTCCACCCAGCAACACGTCACCGGCATCCGGCTCGAGAAGGCGGTTGATTGCACGCAGCAACGTCGACTTCCCGGATCCCGACGGCCCGATCACACAGGCGGTGTGCCCGGCTGGTACGGCGAGGTTCACGCCGCGCAGGACCTTGTTGTTGCCGAAAGCGAGCTCGACACCGGTCACCTCCAGGCTCGTGGCCTCAATGGTTCGCATGCGCGAGCTCCTCCAGCTTCACATCTTCGGGCTCGGCCGGTCGGCCTTCGCGCAGCCGCTTGTCGAAGTGGTTCACCAAGTGAGTCAGCGGCACCGTGATGATCAGGTAGAAGATGCCGGCGAGCAGCAACGGCGAAAGGTTGCCGTTGGTCGCGGCAGCGTCCTGGCCGATCCGGAACAGTTCGCGCTGACTCGCCAGCAGGCCGAGGAAGTAGACCAGACTGGACTCCTTCACCAGCGCGATGAACTGATTCACGAGCGCCGGCAGCACCCGCCGTACACCCTGCGGGATGACGACCAACCGCATCCCATCGGTGTAGCTGAACCCGAGCGCGCGGGCCGCCTCGAGTTGCCCCTTCTCGATGCTCTGGATGCCAGACCGGAAGATCTCGCCGATGTACGCCGCCGCGATCAGGGAGAGCGCGAGGATGCCGAGCGGGTACGGGTTCGGGCCCCACCAGTGCCGGGTGATGGGGGACAGGCCCTGGCCGATCAACAGGATGGTCAGGATCGCGGGCAGGCCGCGGAAGATGTCGGTGTAGATCTTCGCCGGCCAGCGCAGCCACGGTTTGGTGGACAGGGCGAGGACCGCCACGATCATGCCGAGCACAGTGCCCAGCACGACCGAGGCGGCCGCCAGGATGAGGGTGTTGACCAGCCCGACCTTCAGCATCTCGGGCAGGACTTCCTTCATCGACCCCCAGTCGAGGAAGGTGTCGTTCAGCGTGGACCAGATGTCCATGCTCAGGCCTTGGGCGCGGTGAACTTCACGGTCCCGCTGCCTGGCTTGAAGTTCGCCGGTACGGCGCGACCCGGGTAGTACTGCTCGACCAGCTTGGTCCAGGTGCCGTCGGCGATCACCTCGTCGAGCGCCTTGTTCACCGCGTCCCGAAGCTTGTCGTTGCTCTTGGCCACCGCGAACGCCATCGGCGCGTCGCTCAGCTCCTTAGCGGCCAGGACCACGGTGCCGCCACCCTGCTCCTTGGCCATCTTCTCGCCGATCTCGGCCGGGCTCACCCACGCGTCCGCCGTACCGGCCTTGAGCTGACCGAGGGCGGCGTTGTAGTTCGGTACTCGGACCGGGTTCAGGTTCTTGCCGGTCGCGTAGTCGTCCTGGACGGTGCCCTGTACGACGACCACTCGCTTGCCCTGGAGCTGGTCGAACGACGTGATACCGGAATCCTTGGTCGTGTTCAGCCCGAGGTAGCCGAAGTCGTACCCATTGCTGAAGGCAACCGTCTTCTTGCGCGCCTCCGTGACCGTGATCGACGAGCTACCGAGGTCGAACTGGCCACCGTTCACCTGCGAGAGCAACGCGGAGAAGTCGGTCCCGACGAACTCGGGCTTCAGATTCAGCTTGGCCGCGACCGCGGTGATCAGGTCGTTGTCGAACCCGGTGAACTTGCCGTCCTTCACATACACGTTCGGCGGGGCGTCGGTCAGTGTCCCGATCCTCAGGGTGCCGGCCTTCATCAGCCCCAGATCCGGGCCGGCCGCGGCATCCTTCTGATCGCTGCCGCAGGCAACCATCGACACCGCCAGAGTGATCGCCCCAGCCACCGCAACAACCCGCCGAAAAGCGCCGAACGCGCGCACAAGCCTCTCCTCACAACGTCAACAAACGCAGGACACCCCGCCCCACAGACGCAACCCAACAGCAGGTGCGCAGGCGGAATTCCACGTCGACAAAGGATGAGACAGCAGAGAATGTCTACTCGGCTCGTGCTATATGAAGGCGTCGCCGGGCACGCCGCTCCGCCAGTCAGCCGTGGTGTTTTTCGTAGTGGGCTAGGGCTTCGGCGGTGCGGCCGGTGCCGTAGGCGAGGAGTAAGTCGGCGATCGCGGGGGATTCGGTGGCGGCTGCAGCGGCGGCTCGCTGGATCTCCTCGGCGGACGCGACTTCCCGGAACAGGTCCTGGATCTCTCGTACGACGACCCGCGCGGATGGGGGCGTGGTCACCGGGACTTCATGCCGGACCGCGGACGGCCAGGCCTGACCCGTTGGCAGGCCGGCTGACAGCTCCGCGGGCGTCGCGAACGTGACGGCCGGGACGGCGGGCTGACCGGGCTGACCGGGCTGACCGGGCTGACCGGGCTGACCGGGCTGTCCAAGTTGTCCGGGCTGACCGGCGGTCTGGGCGGCTGCTCGTGGCATTTGGGCGGTGGTGGGGTGGGTGTTGTAGGCACCAGTGGCGGCACGGATCCGGTCGAGCTCGTGGGGGATCTCGTGTTCGGCGATCTCGTTGGCGATGGCCAGGTCCGCGAGATCGGAGACGGCTCGCAGGCGTGACACCACCGCGGGGTTGCCGATCTTGACCCGTTGCGCGCTCATCAGTTGCGACAGCATCGGCGCCGACATTCCGATCACCTGCGCGAGACCGCCTTGGGTCAGGCTCAGCGGCCCGGTCACCCGCCGGACGACTTCACCCAGCGTCTCGCCGTACATCTCGATCTGCTGCTGCAGGTTGTGCGCTGTCTGGTCCATCTCGTGTCCCCTTTCGCCGGCCGCCGTGCGTGGCCAACTGCAAACATCTTCGCAGTTGCGATCGCAAATATCCAGTCGACCCGACGGCCAATCGAGATCCCAAAACTGGGTTGACATTTGCTATCGCAAACTGGGAGTGTTTGCGACAGCGAATCTCACTGGAGGAAACGATGACGGCTCTGCAGGGACACCGCCGCCCCGGAGCGTGGGCGATTGTGACGCTCGTGCTGACCGGGTTGCTGGCCGGCCTGACCGCTGGAACCGCCCAGGCCGACCCCGATCCGGGCAGCGGCAAACTGGTACTGGTGCTCGACTCGTCCGGCTCGATGAAGGAGCCGGCCGGCGACGGCCAGACCAAGATCGCGGCGGCTAGGACCGCGCTCAAGAGCGTGGTGACCAAGCTGCCCGCGGAGGCCGAGGTCGGCCTGCGGGTGTACGGCGCGACCGTGTTCAAACGCACTCAGGCCGGTGCATGCACCGATACGCAGTTGACCGTCCCGATCGGCACGAACAACCGCCCGCAGTTGCAAGCCGCGATCGCCAAGTACAAGCCGTACGGCGAGACCCCGATCGCGTACTCGCTACAGCAGGCGGCCAAAGACCTCGGCGCGAGCGGCCAGCGCACCATCGTGCTGGTGTCCGACGGCGAAGAGACCTGCACTCCAGACCCGTGTGTGGTGGCGAAGTCGATCGCCAAGCAAGGCATCGACCTGAAGATCGACGTGGTTGGCTTCCGGGTCGCAGGCAAGGCCCGTAGCGACCTGCAGTGCATCGCCCGCGAAGGCCGTGGCGACTACTACGACGCGGACTCCACAATCGACCTCGAGGCCGGTCTGGACAGACTGTCCACTCGCGCGTTCCGCCCGTTCCGCATCTCCGGTACGCCGGTCCACGGCGAACCGCAGTCGGCCGGTGCGCCTGTAGTTGCCCCAGGCCACTACTCGGACACGTTCGACCTGGCTGACAAGGTGAAGCACTACCTGATCAAGCGGACGATCGCAGGCTCGACGGTGCGGGCCGGGGTCAGCTTCCGGCGGCCTGAGGGTGCCACCAGCCTGGTGATCCAGACAGAGGTCCACTTGTCGACGCCTGACGGTGAGGACTGCGGCCGCGCGTACCCGAGGATCCAGGAGGGTGACCTTGGGTTCGCGACGGGTTCGGCGTCGAGTTGGTCGAAGTACAAGCAGGAGGCGTGCGCAGCGGCCGACCAGTTGGTGCTGACGATCGACCCGGGGAAGGACTTCCGGGAGATCGCGAACGTTCCGTTCGAGCTTCGGGTCGACGAGGAGCCGCCGGTCACCTCGACGACGACCCTGCCGGCTCGGGCCGGCAACCCGGTCTGGGCGCCGATGGCAGGCTCCACCCCACGCGAGATCGTTCCTGGTTCGAGCTTCCCGGATGCGCCGCTGCTGCAGCCTGGCAGCTACAAAACGACGCTGATGCCGGGGGAGCTGCAGCTGTACAAGATCAAGGCGGACTGGGGGCAGCGGATTCAGGCTCAGGTGACGGTGCCTGCGCTGTCCGGTGCTACCGCCGAGGCGTTGGGGATCGTCCGCTATCTCGACACCGCGGTGATCTCGCCGACCGGTGAGGAGTCGTTCTCGGTCTTCCCGAAGCAGGTGCCGGGGCAGCCTGGCGGCAAGCGCGGCGTGCTGACGAAGCGGGGTGTCAACCAGGCGGTCACGATGAAAGAGATTCGGTACATGAATCGTGAGGGCCCGAACAACGAGGACACCGGTACAGCCACGCCCGGGGAGTACTACCTCGCGGTGTCCTTGTCCAGGAAGGCGGAGGACACGGCGTTCACCGTCCCGATGACGCTGACGGTCGGCGTGCAGGGAACGGCCGGTACAGGCAAGCCGGAGTACGTCGACGGCGCGGCGCCGGTCTCGGGCGACTCGGTGACGCCGTCGCCGACCGCGGAGCCCTCGGAGTCCGCCAGCCCTGGCAGCGGCGGTGACAAGACTGAGGCCGGCGGGCCGGTCCAGGGCAACGACGACTCGGACGATGGCACTCCGATCGGGCTGATCGCGGGCCTTGGTGGAGGTGGCGCGCTGCTTCTGCTGATCGGTGTGTTCGCGGTGCTCCGCCTCCGCAGGAAGCCTGCCGTCATCCAGCCGAGCGCCGGAGGTTGGCAGCAGCACCCGAACCAGGCCGGCCCGCAGCACCCGAACCACGGTGGCCCGCAGCACCCGAACCAGGGTCGCCCGCAGTACCCGAACCAGGGCGGCCAACAGCCGCCACAGCAGCCCTACCAGTAACCAACAGTTCGCAACCCTGCGCCGGTGAGCCACCGGCGCAGGGTAAGCGAACGACCACGAAGGCCCCGGGCACCAGTCGGCTGCCCGGGGCCTTCACCCACTAGGAACCCGTGGCGGTGTCTGCAGATGCTGTGGCGTTTGGGTTGGTGGATGGGTGGGGCGGTAGTTTCTTGCGGGTGGAGGCGTTTGCAGGGCGGTATCGGCTGATCGATCTCGTCGGGACCGGCGGGATGGGGTCGGTCTGGCGGGCGTGGGATCTGCGGCGGTCGGCGTACGTGGCGGCGAAGGTGCTCGGGCAGCATGATGCGGCGGCGCTGCTGCGGTTCGTTCGGGAGCAGTCGTTGCGGATCGAGCACCCGCACGTGGTGGCGCCACACGGGTGGGCGGCGGATGACGACAAGGTCGTGTTCGCGATGGAGTTGGTGCGGGGCGGGTCGGTCGCGACGTTGCTCGGTGATCACGGGCCATTGCCCGAGTCGTACGTCGCCGTTCTGCTCGATCAACTGCTCCATGGACTGTCCGCTGTTCACGCTGCGGGCGTTGTGCATCGGGATGTGAAACCGGCCAACCTCTTGCTCGACGTGACGGGTACGGCGCAACCGCATCTGCGGCTGTCCGACTTCGGTGTCGCGGGTCTGGTCGACGAGCCGCGGATGACTCGGAACAGCACGGTCCTCGGTACGCCGGGATACCTCGCCCCTGAGCAGTTGGCCGGTGCCGACCCGGATCCACGCCAGGACCTGTACGCCGTCGGAGCCGTCGCGGCCGAACTGCTGACCGGCGAACGTCCTGGCGTGGACGGCAAGGTCCCAGCCGTCGACGGGCCGCTCGGCGAATTCATCCGCCGGAGTACGGCGGCTGACCCGGCCGATCGTCCCGGATCCGCGAGTGAGGCCGGGCGCCTGCTCGCCAGCGTCGGCGTACTCCCGCCCGCAGGCATCGCTCCCTGGGCCGACGAGCCCGACCCGCCAGAGGTGTTCGACCAGCTCCCGCCGCTGCCGCCCACCTGGTCCCCGACCGGCCCAACCAGCTCGCCCAGCCCAGTCCGCCCGACCAGCCAGGCCGGGCCGACCCGCCCAACGGGCCTGATCGGGCCGGCCGACTCAACCAAAGCTTCGCGAGCGGATCGGGTTCCCACGGGACGGGTGTTGCGCTGGACGGCTGGTGTGAGCTTCGCCGGGGCGGTTGGACTGCTTGGCGCCGCCGCTTGGCTCCTGCTCCGCTGACCCACGAGGTGACCAGGATGTGACCTGGGTCGTGGTGGGGGTTGCGGGGGAGGGCATACTTGGGGCACGAGTGAACCCACTCGCGTGCTCCGGGGTCGGTGTAATTCCGAGCCGGCGGTAATAGTCCGCGACCCGGCCGTTGCGGTTTGGCGGCTGGTTGACCTGGTGGAATTCCGGGACCGACGGTGAAAGTCCGGATGGGAGGCGCACGCGGTCGGCGGGTGCGCTCTGACGTCCGGTCGGGCGTGCGCGCGTCATGCGGCGTACGGCGAGGCCCGGACGGCGGAGCGTGGGCGTCGGTCGTCACGAGACCCCGGTAGTGCGTCCGTGACGATGAGGGACCAGTGAGCTGTGAGCGACGCGTCGCCGATTGATGTCGCCTGGATGCGACGTGCGGTCGAGTTGGCCGCCAGAGGTGTCGGCAGCACCCATCCGAACCCGGTGGTCGGTTGTGTCGTCACCGGCCGGGACGGGCATCCGGTCGGCGAAGGCTTCCATGCCGTTGCCGGTGGCCCGCATGCCGAGGTCGAGGCGCTCCGGATGGCGGGAGCACGAGCCCGTGGCGGTACGGCGTACGTCACGCTGGAGCCCTGCAATCACACCGGCCGGACCGGTCCGTGTGCTGATGCGCTGATCGAGGCGGGGATCGCCCGCGTCGTGTACGCCGTTCCGGACCCGAACAGGACCGCCGCGGGCGGTGCCGAGAAGCTGGCCAGCAAGAACATCGAGGTCGTCGAAGGCGTACTGCGGACCGAGGCCGAAGCGGTCAACAACGTCTGGCTGCACAGCGTCCGGGTCGGCCGGCCGTTCGTCACGTGGAAGTTCGCGACCACGTTGGACGGACGTTCCGCGGCGCCGGACGGGACCAGCAAGTGGATCACCGGTCCGATCGCGCGCGCCGACGTACACCGGCTGCGCGCGGAGTGCGATGCGATTGCCGTCGGCACCCAGACCGTGCTGGACGACGACCCCGAGCTGACGGTCCGCGACGAGGACGACGTACCCGCGGCGCGGCAGCCGCTCCGGGTTGTCGTCGGCGACCGGGAGATCCCGCCGACCGCGCGGGTACGCAACGACCGCGCGGAGACGTTGCTGCTGCCGACTCATGATCCCGCCGAGGTTCTCCGGCAGCTGGACGACCGGCAGATCCGGCACCTCTGGCTCGAGGGCGGCCCGACGCTGGCCGCCGCGTTCCTGCGTGCCGGGCTGGTCGACCAGATTGTCGCGTACGTGGCGCCGGCAGTGCTCGGCTCCGGGTACGGCGCGGTCGGCGATCTCGGCGCGGAATCTATCGACCACCTTCGGCGGTTCAAGCTAGCGGACGTCACCCGGTTGGGCGATGACGTCCGGTTGACCCTGGTTCCTCTGGGAGGAAAGTAGATGTTCACCGGCATCATCGAAGAACTCGGCACGGTCGAGTCCCTTGACCTGCTCGACGGCGACGCCGCGCGGCTCACCATTCGCGGGCCGAAGGTGACCGGGGACGCCGGCCACGGCGACTCGATCGCGGTCAACGGCTGTTGCCTGACGGTGGTCGAGTACGGCGATGGCTTGTTCACCGCCGACGTCATGCGCGAGACCTTGCAGCGCACAAGCCTCGGCGGCCTGGAGAAGGGCTCAACAGTCAACCTGGAGCGTGCTGTCACCGCGCACGCCCGCCTCGGCGGGCACATCGTCCAGGGGCACGTCGACGGCACCGGCACGATCGCCTCGCGCAGCCCGGGTGAGCACTGGGAAGACGTCCGCGTCGCGACGACGCCGGAAATCCTCAGGTACGTCGCCGAGAAGGGTTCGATCGCGGTCGACGGGGTCTCGCTGACCGTGACCGATGTCGACGACGCGACCGGCTCGTTCGGGATCAGCCTGATCCCGACCACGCTGGAACTGACGGTTCTCGGCCGCAACAAGGTCGGCGACACCGTCAACCTCGAGGTCGACGTGATCGCCAAATACGTAGAGAGACTACTTGCCGGAGGCAACGTGAGGGACAACGGAGGCGTGCAGTGAACCCGATCGACTGGCTGTTGCACTCCCAGGTGACGATCGCCGGGTCGCCGGTGCTCGTCCGGGAGATCGTCGGCAACGTGTTCGGTCTGGCCAGCGCCCTGTTCGGCATGCGCCGGCTGGTGTCCGCGTGGCCGGTCGGCATCGTCGGCAACGTCTTGCTGTTCACGGTGTTCGTCGGTGGGATCTTCGACACCCCCCAGGACAAGGACCTCTGGGGCCAGGCCGGCCGGCAGGTGTTCTTCGCGATCGTCAGCCTGTACGGCTGGTACCGCTGGTACCAGACCCGTCACCACGGCGCCGCGAAGGGCGTCCAGCCGCGGTGGGCGACCACGCGCGAGCGGATCGAGCTGCTCGGGATCGGTGTCGTGCTCTACGCGATCGCGTACTTCGTCCTGAAGGGCCTCGGATCCTGGGGTCCGCAGTGGGACGCGTGGATCCTGACCGGTTCGATCCTGGCGACGTACGGGATGGCGCGTGGGTTCGTCGAGTTCTGGCTGATCTGGGTGGCTGTCGACGTTGTCGGCGTACCGCTGCTGGTGCAGGCGAAGTTCTATCCGTCGGCGACGATGTACGTCGTCTACGGGCTGTTCTGCGTGATCGGATTCGCTTCCTGGTGGAAGATCCAGAACGAGGAGCGGGTCGACACGCCCGAATCAGTGGTGGTGGGTTGACATGGGTGACGTGCTGAAGCTCGACACGATCGAGCACGCGATCGACGAGATCCGGGCCGGGCGGCCGGTGATCGTGGTCGACGACGAAGACCGCGAGAACGAGGGCGACCTGATCTTCGCCGCGTCCAAGGCGACGCCGGACCTGCTGGCGTTCTTGATCCGCTACAGCTCGGGCGTGGTGTGTGTGCCGATGGAGGGTGCGGAGCTGGACCGGCTCGGCATCCCGCTGATGACGCCGCACAACCGGGAGCGGATGCGGACGGCGTACACGATCTCGGTCGATGCGCGGGACGGGATCAGCACCGGCATCTCCGCGGCCGACCGGACCCGGACCATTCGGGTGCTGGCGGACTCGGCCTCGGAGTCGTACGACCTGGTGCAGCCAGGGCACGTGTTCCCGCTGCGCGGGCGTGAGGGCGGCGTACTCGTCCGGCCCGGGCACACCGAGGCGTCGATCGACCTGGCCCGGCTGGCCGGGTTGACACCGACCGCGGTGATTTCCGAGCTGGTGAACGACGACGGCACGATGAAGCGTGGTGTCGAGCTGCGGACGTTCGCCGACGAGCACGGGTTGGTACTCGTGTCGATCGACGACCTGATCCGCTACAGGCGTCGTACCGAGTCCCAGATCGAGCGGGTCGCGACGACCACATTGCCCACGCAGTATGGCGATTTTGTTGCCCACGGCTACCGGAACACGGTGGACGGGTCGGAGCAGCTGGCGCTGGTTCGCGGCGAGATCGGGGACGGGCCGACGTTGGTCCGGCTGCACTCCGAATGCCTGACCGGGGACGTGTTCGGATCGCTGCGCTGCGACTGCGGACCGCAGCTGGACGAGGCGATGCGGCAGGTCGCGGCTGAAGGCGGTGTGGTGGTGTACCTGCGCGGTCACGAGGGCCGCGGGATCGGGCTGCTGCACAAGCTGCAGGCGTACGAGCTACAGGACGCCGGCCGGGACACGGTCGACGCGAACCTCGATCTCGGGCTGCCCGCGGACGCTCGCGACTACGGCACCGGCGCGCAGATCCTGGCCGATCTGGGCGTTAAGGAGGTGCGCCTGCTGACGAACAACCCGGACAAGCTGGCCGGCGTCCAGGGCTACGGCATCGACGTGGTCGAGCGGCGCGGCATCTCCATCGACCCGACCGAACACAACCTGCGGTACCTGCGGACCAAACGAGACCGCATGGGTCACGCCGTCCTGGCTGAAGAGAACGGAGCCGGCTGATGTCCGGTAGCGGAGCACCCACCATCGAGGTCCCCCGGGTCGAAGGCGCGCGCGTCGCGATCGTCGTCGCCCAGTGGCACCCCAAGGTCACCGACGGCCTGCTGGCCGGTGCCCTCCGCGCGCTCGACGACTCCGGCGTCACCGAGCACACCGTCGTACGCGTGCCTGGATCCTTCGAGCTCCCGGTGGCCTCGTTGCATGCGGCAAAGTCCGGGTACGACGCGGTGGTGGCCCTCGGCGTGGTCATCCGGGGCGACACACCGCACTTCGAGTACGTCTGCCAGGCCGCGACCGAGGGGCTGATGCAGGTCGGCGTCACGACCGGCGTCCCGGTCGGCTTCGGCGTACTCACCTGCGACAACGACCCCCAGGCCCTCGACCGCGCCGGCCTCCCCGACAGCCGCGAAGACAAGGGCTATGAGGCAACCCAGGCCGCCCTGTCCACCCTCCTAGCGATCCGCGAGTTGTAGACCTCCTGGGGCCCAGAGTGCGGCGACGTCTTCGCCTGCTGCGTCGCGGCGCTTCAGGTCGGCGAGGAATTCGATGAAGTCGTGCTCCGGGCGCCAGCCGAGCAGGTCGGCCGCCTCGCTGAGGTCGTGCTGCTCGACGCTGTCCGGTAGCGCGATCCCGTGGCGTTCGATCAATGCCGCTGCGCCCGGCAGCCGCGATTCCGACCACTCGGCACCGCGCTTGGCGAAGTCGGCGCGGACCTCCTCCGGCATGCCGTGGTCGCTGTGCACGATCGTGCGGAACAGGTCGAAGCGGTGCGCGAGCGCGGCCTCGGTCGCGGCAGCCGTTGCGGTCGCAATGTCGCGGACGTCGACGCCGTTGCGCAGGAGCCGCTCGCCCCAGCGCAGGTAGGGCTCGGGCACGAAGCCGTGGTAGCGCAGGAGCGCGACCGAGGCCCCGGTGGTCTCCTGGTACATCTTCCACAGGTCCTCGCCGAGGACCTTGGTGACGCTGTAGACGCTGCCCCAGCCGTACGCCATCGAGGACGCGAAGACGACGCTCTGGATGCCGGCCGCACGGCACGCCTGTACGACGTTGAACGTGCCGTCGACGTTGACCGCGAAGATCGTCGCGTCGCTGACGCCGGGGCGGTGGGCGTTGTGCCAGGCCGCGAGGTGCACGACCGCATCGCAACCTTCCACCGCCTCGAGCACGTCGGTCGGCGTGCGGGTGTCGCAGCGCACGAACTCGCCGAGGTCCGCGGGATCAGGCGAGGGGATAACGTCCGCCCGGCGCACGTGGTGGCCCGCCGCGGCGAGCCGTCGGGAGACCTCCCGTCCGGCGATGCCTGATGCTCCGGTGACCAGGACGGTGCTCATGCGGATCCTCCACGTGGCGTCGGGAAGCGCGGACGGGGGCGACCCTACTCGCCCCCGCCGAGGAGCCCGTTCCTAGGAGATGCGGCCTAGGAGATGCGCGTGTGGTTCATGTGCCAGTTCGGCAGCCAGGTCTTGCCGCCGTCGGTGGAGAAGGACTGTTCCCAGGAGGCTTTGTCGGTGCCGGGCGTCCAGAGGAAGCGGACGTCAACAGGCTGGCCTTCGATGAAGTCGGGGCCTTCGAAGGTGCCGACGCCGTCGCGGAAGGAGCCGATGACGGGAGTCTCCAGGTTGCCGCGGAGGCTGTTGATCCAGTGGATCGCCCAGGTCTTCGTGTCCGGGCTGTAGATCCGGAAGGTGGCGCCGCGGAACCCCTCGGTCGGGAACCAGCCCTCGTCGAAGCTGATGGCGCCGTCGAAGTACGTCGTGACCTCCACCGTCGCGTCCATTTCGTACCACTCGGCCGGCTCGCCGAGCATCGGCCGCCGGCGGAGGTTGTGGAAGGACCAGCGGCCGACGAGGAAGTCGAAGTCGTCGGTGACCTTCGGTACGTCGAGAGCCGGCGGCGGAGTGTCTCGCCGGGTGAAGTCCATGGTCCAGTTGGTTTCCCAGGTCTTGCCGCCGTCGCTCGAGTAGGCCTGCTCCCAGTGCGCGGTCTGCTCGGTGATGTCCGACCATTCGTAGCTGCACAGGATCGGGAACCCGTCCAGCGAGTCCTCGCCGACCAGCCGGCAGGTCTTGCCGTCCTCCGACCAGCCACCCCGCACCGGCGGGTACAGCTGCATCGTCGTGCTGTTGATCCACCAGATGCTCCACTCTTCGGCCACCGGGTCGAACAGTCGCAGCGACAGGCCGTACGACCCCTTCGTCGGGAACCGCATCTCGTCGATGCTGATCTGCCCGTCGAAGTACGTGCGCGCGGTCGTGGTGCCGTCGTACTCCAGCCACTCGTCGCAGCCGGCGAAGGCCTGCTTCAGGGTCCGGTGCCGGACGTCGAAGTACCCGTTGAGGAAGTCGAAGTCGCCGGTCGCCTTGGTCCAAGTCGTCATACCGGCAAGCTTCGCCGGTATACCTGACAGTCCATGGCAGTGTTTCGGGCTAACCTCGGACCATGCGTTCGAGCCGGCTGTTGTCGATCCTGCTGTTGCTGCAGACGCGCCGGCAGTTGACCGCGCGTGAGCTCGCCGACGAGCTCGAGGTCTCGCTGCGGACCATCTACCGCGACGTCGAGGCGCTCGCGGCCGCCGGCGTCCCGGTGTACGCCGATCAGGGCCGGGCCGGCGGTTATCGACTGGTGGAGGGCTACCGGACCAGGCTGACCGGACTGACCGAGCAGGAGTCGGCCGCTCTCTTCCTGGTCGGCCTGCCGGGTGCGGCCGCGGCCTTCGGGCTGACCGCCGAGACGAGCGGGGCCGAGCTCAAGCTGCTCGCCGCTCTCGCTCCGGACCAGCGGGATCGGGCCGGTCGGCTGAAGAACCGCTTCCACCTCGACCTGCCCGCCTGGTACCAGGACGCCGAGGACTCACCGCATCTCGCGGCCGTCGCCGACGCTGTCCTCCACGACCGTCGGGTCAACGTGCTGTATCGCCGCTGGGAGGAGCCGCGCGAGGTCGAGCGCGTCCTGGAGCCGTACGGTCTCGTCCTCAAGAACGGCAGCTGGTACGTCGTCGGCGCGACCCCCGGCGGACTGCGCACGTACCGCGTGTCGAACATCCTCGAGTTGACGCCGACCGAGGACGAGTTCGAGCGGGCCGCGGACTTCAACCTGTCGGACTACTGGCGCGAGCACCTGGACGGATTCGACCGGGTCCGTCTCACCGCCGAGGCAGTCGTACGGGTCTCGGCGGGGCTGGCCGCGCGGATGTACGACGTCTCGTTCCCGAGCCTGGTCAAGGCGGTGGCGGCGGCCGAGCCGGAGCCCGACGGGAGCGTCGTGGTGACGATCCCGATCGAGTCGGTCCCGAACGCGGCGGCCACGCTGAGCCGGTTCGGAGCGGCTTTGGAGGTGCTGGAACCCACTGAACTGCGGGCTGAACTGGCCGATCTCGGCCGTGCCCTGCTCGATCTCTACACCTGAAGCCATCTGTTCTTGTCTCATATATTATGATTCTCGTACTATATGAGAATCAGATCAGGAGGCGGGCGGATGAGGATCACGGTGTTCGGCGCGACGGGCGGGATCGGCGGCCACGTCGTACGGCAGGCACTCGATGCGGGGCACAAGGTGACGGCGGTGGTTCGGACGTCGTCGACGTTCGAGGTCGAGCATCCGTCGCTGGACGTGGTTCGGGTGCCCGGTTTGGACGCCGAGGAGCCGCTCAGAGAAGCGATGGACGGCAGTACGGCGGTCATCTCCGCGGTGGGAGCGCGCGGCCGCAAGGACGGTCCGGTCGCGTCGAGCAGCACGCGGTCGATCCTGGCCGCAATGAAGGCGTCCGGTGTACGGCGGTTTGTCGCGGTAAGCGCGGCGCCGCTCGGACCGGTCCCACCGGACGAGAGCTTCCTCAACCGGCGGGTGGTCTACCCGATGATCAACGCCTTCGCGGCCGACGTGTACGCCGACCTTCGCCTGATGGAAGCCGAGATCATGAGCAGCGGCCTGGACTGGCGGATCGTCCGGCCGCCGAAGCTCAACAACAAGCGGCTGACCGGTCACTACCGCACATTCGTCGGGGGCACCGTCCCGAAGGGGTACCTCGTCTCGCGTGCGGACGTGGCGCACCTGATGCTCGCGGTCATCGACGACCCGGCGACCGTCGGTCAGCCGGTCGGGGTGGCGTACTGATGACGCGGTTCGTGCGCTCCGTGAGCCTGCTCTTCAGCGGACTGTTCGCCGGATTTCTGCTGGCTGTGTTGGTGCTCGAGAACTCGCTGCGAGGGTTCAACGGGACTGTCTACACGCAAGTGCGGTTGGTGGAGCTGGACTCGTTGGACAAGTTGGCGTCGGCAACGTTGATCCCGGCAATGATCACTGCGGTGGTGCTCGCGTTCCGGGTCAAGGGGATCGATCGGCAGATTGTGCTGTCGGCTGTTGCATTGCTGGTGGTCGTGTTCGTGACGACCTTCGTGATCAACCTGCCGATCAACTCCGACCAGACGTCCTGGTCAGTGCAGAATCCGCCGAGCGACTGGTCCTCCGTCCGGGACCGGTGGCAGTTGGCCCACGCTGTCCGGACCGTGGTGGCTTTGCTCGCCTTCGGCGTACTGATCGTCGGCAGTCAGCGGCGGCAGATCAAGGCAGTCTCGAAGGTGCCTGCTGAGGTCCACGGCTGATCAGGTCGTGGGGTACGGCGCGGACGGTGCGGTTCTCGTAGCCGGTCGTGGTTTGCGCCATCGTGAGGGAGTTGAGGAGAGCCTCTTCGACGGACTCGGTGACGGCTTGGAACGGCGTACGAAGGTCGTGGTCCTGGTAGGTCGGCGTACGGCTGGTGGTGAAGGCGATCGCGTAGTCGCCGCTGCCGGGGGCGAAGTCGGAGCCGACGCGGCCCATCGCGAAGATCGCGCGCCGGGCGAGGCGACCGAGCTGGCGGGAGTCGAGGGGGAGATCGGTCGCGACCACGATCATGCAGGAGTTGCCGTCGGCATCGATCGGCTGAGCGGGGATCGGATTGCCCAGCACTGTGAGTAGTCCGGAGAAGTTCGCTTGCACGATCGCTCCGACAGTTCCGGCGGGGAGAGTACGGGAAGCGGTGCCGATGCCGGCCTTGAAGCCCAGGGCGCCCGTGCCGGTGCCGGCTCCGACGCATCCCTCGGCCGGGAGGTCGGACGAGGCTGTGTCCAGGGCTGCGTAGACGTGGTCGGGGGTGATCGGGCGGCGGCGGATGTCGGAGAGGTAGCCGTCGTTGGTTTCGCCGACGATCGGGTTGAGGCTGGTGGCGGTTGGGTTGCGTTCGAGCAGCCAACTCAGCAGGGCGTCCGCGACGCGGAACGTGCTGAGCGTGCCGGTGAGCAGGATCGGCGTCTCGATCACCCCGAGCTCGTCGACCTGCGTCGTGCCGATCAGCTTGCCGTACCCGTTGCCGACAGCAACAGCTGCCGGAAGCGTGCCGGCGTACCCCTCGGGCACGATCGCGGTGACGCCGGTGTTCAGGCCGTCGCCGGTGATCGTGGTCTGGCCGACCAGCACCCCGGGTACGTCGGTGATCGCGTTGAGCGGACCGGTGGGCAGGGTGCCGACGACGACGCCGAGGTCGCGGACTCTCCGGGGATTCTGCATGCGGATATCGTCGGCCACATGCTCGAGCACCTGACCGGCCGGGTCTGGCTCTACCCGCACGACCCCGACCCGGACGCGATCCGCCCGTCCGTCGCGGTGATCGCCGACGACCGCGGCTCCGTACTCGTCGACGCCGGCAACAGCCCCGAGCACGCGCGAGCGATCCGGACGGCGATCGCCGCGGCCGGGCTGCCCGCGCCGAAGTGGCTCGTCTACACCCACCACCACTGGGACCACACCTGGGGCGCCTGCGCCTGGCCCGACCTCACGGTCGTCGCCCATTCGGCGGCCACCGACATCCTCACAACCGAGGCCCAGCGTCCCTGGAGCCACCGCTATCTGCACGACCAGGTCGAGGCCAACCCCAAGCTCGGTCCGAGCTTCCGCGCTCGCGCCCTCGCCGTACCCGACTGGACCGACTTCCGGATCGTCCTCCCGGACCAGACCTTCGACGACCAGCTCACGCTGCCCACAGGCGTCGTACTGCGTCATGTCGGCGGGAAGCACGCGCCTGACTCCCTGATCGCAGTCTCCGATGGTGTCGCTCTGCTCGGCGACGCGTTCTACCCGCCGCCGTACCACCTCCGCACCGCAGACGACGGCATCGACTACGCCATGGTCAAGCAGCTCCTGTCCGAGCGGCACGCGTACTACGTGGACGCCCACTCGCCGCCGCGCCGGCTGTCCGAGGCGCTGGCGGAGTCCGGGTAGCGGACCTGGGGATGGGGACGGCGGGCAGGCCCCGTAGGCTGGGGCGCGCGATGAAGAGTTTTGAGGAGCTGTTTGCCGAGCTGGGTGAGAAGGCGCGGACGCGGCCGGAGGGTTCCGGCACCGTGGCGGCGCTGGACGCCGGCGTGCACACGATCGGCAAGAAGCTGGTCGAAGAGGCCGCCGAGTCCTGGATGGCAGCCGAGTACGAGGGCAAGGAGCGGGCTGCGGAGGAGCTGTCGCAGCTCTTCTACCATGCTCAGGTGATGATGCACGCGCTCGGCCTGGAGCTCGACGACGTGTACCGACATCTGTAGGAGCGCATCCACAGATCACCGGTTCACACCCCCAGAAAGGGCAGTCGCCATGCTGCGCGTCGCAGTACCGAACAAGGGCTCGCTGAGCGAAGCCGCCACCGAGATGCTGGTCGAGGCCGGCTACAAACAGCGCCGGACCACGAAGGACCTCACCCTCACCGACTCGGCCAACGAGGTCGAGTTCTACTACCTCCGCCCGCGTGACATCGCCGTGTACGTCGGCGAGGGCACGCTCGACGTCGGCATCTCCGGCCGTGATCTGGTGCTCGACTCGCACGCGGACGCGGACGTGATCATGGGCCTCGGGTTCGGCTCGTCCACGTTCCGGTTCGCTGGGCGGCCCGGGGTCGCGGACTCGGTGAAGGACCTGGCGGGCAAGCGCATTGCCACGTCGTACGCCGGGGTGCTGCAGGACCACCTGGCCGAGAACGGGATCGACGCCGCCGTGGTCCGCCTGGACGGCGCGGTCGAGTCGGCCGTCCAGCTGGGTGTCGCAGACGTGATCGCCGATGTGGTGGAGACCGGTACGACGCTGCGCCAGGCCGGACTCGAGGTGTTCGGGGAGCCGATCCTCCAGTCGGAGGCGGTGCTGATCAAGCGGCACGGCGTCGACACCCCGGCGAACGGCATGCACCAGCTGGTCCGCCGGCTCGAGGGCGTCCTGATCGCGCGGAACTACGTGATGATGGACTACGACATCCGCGCCGAGGCCGTCGACGCCGCGACCGCGGTCGCACCCGGCCTGGAGTCGCCGACGATCTCCCCGCTGCACCGGCAGGGCTGGGTCGCCGTCCGGGTGATGGTCAAGCGCGCCGAGGCGCAGCGCCTGATGGACCAGCTGTGGGAGGTGGGCGCCCGTGCCATCCTCACAACGGACATCCACGCCTGTCGGATTTAGAGGGCATCGTGAACCCCTGCGCCTACTGCGCGGCACTCGGCGGGCACCTCGCCGCACTGGAGCGAGGGTCACGATGCTCCGCATCGAAACCCTCCCTCCAGCGCACCGAGGCACTCCGCCGAGCACCTGCTCGCGACGGCGCAGGGGTTCACGATGCCCTCTGAAATGACCGACCGGCTCTTCACCTTCTATCCGCGGGTCCTCCCGCTGATGGCGGGGGTGATGGGCCTGTCGCTGATCGCGGTGTTCGGGGTGATCTGGTTCCGGTTGCCGGCGGACTCCAGGGACACGTTCAGCTGGTTCCAGCGGCTCACCTTGCTGGCCTTCTTCGGGGCGATCCTGTGGATCCTGTACCGGATGATCACCTTGCGAGTGACGGCGTACGCCGACGGGTTGCAGGTGCGGAACGTGTTCAAGTCGTACTCGCTGAAGTGGTCGGAGATCAGCGGACTGCGGTTCCGCTCGGGCGACGCGTGGCTGCAGCTGTTCGATGCCGATGGCAACCGGATCGGCATCCTCGCGATCCAGGCCGCGGAGGGATCCCGGGCGAGCCGCGCCGCGAAGGAACTCGCGGCGGTGGCTCGCGACCACGGCGCCGGAGCTAAACGGCCACCGCAAAGCTAGTCGTGTGGGACTCGCCGGGCTTCAGGACGACCAGGTCCTGACCCGTGATGAACGCGTCCGGTGGGCACGTCATCGGCTCGACGGCCAGCGCCGTACGCCCGACGGCCTCACCGGTGAACAGCTGCATCCACGGGGTGTCGCTGGTCAGGACCGACCGGGCGCCGCTGTCGGGATCGGTCAGCGAGACCGACCACGCGCCGTCCAACCCGGTGAAGGCGTGGTCGATCGAGGTCGATCCGATCAGTCGGCCGGTGCTGAAGTCGTACGGCGAGTCGGCGACCGGCGTGAGGCCGATCGGTTGCATGCGGTCTGCGGACACTTCAAGGCGGTCGGAGGCGGTGAACTCGAGCACGCACTCGTCGATGGCGCGTCCGACGGACAGGTAGGGGTGAGCGCCGTAGCCGTACGGCGCGTTGTCAGCGCCGACGTTGGTCGCGGTCGCCGTCACGGTGAGCCCGTCGTCCAACCGGTAGTCCAGCCGGAGATCGAGCTGGTGCAGGTACCCGGGCTGGCCGTGGAGGCGGTTCCCGACCACGAGCGCGGCCGGATCCGAGCCGTCGTCCACCCGCAGCCAGTTCGCCCACCGGGTCAGCCCGTGGATCGCGTTCTGCCGGGCCGGTTCGGTCAGGTACAGCTGCTGCGCGACGCCCTCGAACGTGTACTTCCCGTCGGTGATCCGGTTCGGCCACGGGAACAGGTGCTGCCCGATGCCCGCATGCGCCGCCTCGTCCTCGCCGTACCCGAGCAGGACCGGGCGGCCGTCGTACGTGAGCCCGCGCAGCCCACCGCCGACGCTGACCACGGTCGCCTCGTACCCGCCGCCGCGGATCGTCCACTGCTCGCCTGATGGCAAAACATTCATGGTCCAATCCTGACGGACCCTGTCCATCCCGGGCGAACCCATTCGTGGTGATGCTGTAAACACGCTGACAGGAGGCACCGATGAAATACCTGCTGCTGATCAACGCCGGAGAGCTCGACCCGGAGAACGCGCCGGTCGGATGTGAGCCGGAGGACTGGATGCGGTTCGACAAGGAGATCACCGAGTCCGGGGTGGTGGTCGCGTCCGAGTCGCTCGCCGACTTGGTGACCGCGACCCGGGTCCAGGTGGCCAACGACGGCAAGCGGACCGTGACCGATGGACCGTTCGCCGAGACCCGAGAGGTGCTCGGTGGGATCTACGTGATCGACGTACCGGATCTGGACGTCGCGCTGGACTGGGCGGCGAAGTGCCCGGGTTCGCGCGGCGGTGGGTCGGTCGTGGTGCGGCCGGTCGCGGAGTTCCCGGGGGCGTGACGATGGACCAGGTCGAGGCGGTGTTCCGGGAGGAGCGGGGCCGGTTGCTGGCTGCGCTCGCCCGGCGGTTCGGGGACCTCGACCTGGCTGAGGAGGTCACTTCGGAGGCGATCGAGGCGGCGCTGGTCCGCTGGCCGGTCGACGGTGTGCCGCCGAACCCGGGCGGCTGGCTGATGACCACAGCCCGACGGAAGGCGGTCGATCGGCTCCGACGCGACCAGGTGTACGCCGCGAAGCTCGCCGTACTGCAGGTCGACATGGACCGCGAGGCACCGCAGTCGACCGGGGACGAGTTGCCGGACGAACGGTTGCAGCTGTTCTTCACCTGCGCCCATCCCGCGCTCGCCGCCGAAGACCGGGGTGCGCTGACGCTGCGCTGTCTGGCCGGTCTGACCACGCCGGAGGTCGCGCGGGCGTTCCTGGTCCCGGCCGCGACGATGGCCAAACGGATCGTCCGGGCGAAGAAGAAGATCCGGGAGGCACGGATCCCGTTCCGCGTCCCCGGCCCGGACGAGCTGCCGGAGCGACTGCCCGGCGTACTGCAGGTCATCTACTCCGTCTTCACCGAGGGGTACGCCGCCAGCTCCGGACCGTACCTGCAGCGGCTCGACCTGGCCGAGGAAGCGATCCGGCTGGCCCGAATCCTGCACCGACTGCTCCCCGCCGAGCACGAGGTCACCGGCCTACTCGCCCTGATGCTGCTGATCCACGCCCGCCGCGACGCCCGCACCGGGCCGGACGGCTCGGTGATCCTGCTCGAGGATCAGGACCGCCGCCGCTGGGACCACTCGATGATCGAAGAGGGCCGCGAGCTGGTGGTCACCGCACTCACCGGCGGCCCCGCCGGACCGTACTCCGTCCAGGCCGCGATCGCCGCCCTCCACGACGAGGCCGTCGACTTCACCGGCACCGACTGGCCGCAGATCGTCGCGCTGTACGACGTACTGCTCGAGCTGGACCCGTCGCCGGTGGTCGCGCTCAACCGTGCGGCCGCGGTCGCGATGCGGGACGGCTTCGAGGCCGGACTGGCCTTGTTCGACGAGCTGGCCGACGAGCCGCGGCTGCGGGACTATCACCCGTTCGCCCTGGCCCGGGCCGACCTGCTGCACCGGCTCGGACGTTTGCCCGAGGCAACCGCGGCGTACGAACGTGCTCTGACGCTGGCCGGATCCGAACCGGAACGCGCTCACGCCCGTGACCGGCTGGCGTCGATGCAGCAGACTGAGCCCATGGAGACCGTTTACGAAGCGGCGGGTGGGTCCGAGGGCATGCTGGCGCTGGCGCGAGCCTGGCACGAGCGGGTGATGGCCGACGAGATCGTCAGCCACGCGTTCCACCCACCGATCGAGCCTGATCATGTCGAGCGGCTGGCGGCGTACTGGACCGAGGCCCTCGGCGGACCGCAGGCCTACACCGGGGTGTACGGCGACGAGGCGTCGGTGGAGCGCCGGCACAGCGGGAACGGCGAACACGACGAGATGAACCGGCTCGCGATCGCCTGCTTCGACCAGGCGATGACCGATATCGACCTCACCGATCCCCGGCTTCGCCAGGTCCTGCACGACTACTTCGCCTGGGCCACCTTCACGCCGATGTACCAGCACAACGACGAGGTCATCCCGGACGACCTCGCCATCCCGCGCTGGTCCTGGGACGGGATTCAGGAAGCGGCGGAGTCGTGAGGCGGTAGCGCCACCGACTTCGTGACGAGCTCGATAGCCGGGTTGAACGGGACGGTCGGGTCGCCGTCGATGATCACGTGGGCGCGCGAACGGGTCGCCTGCTCGGCGAAATGGTCGCGCTCCCAGCGCATCCACTCCAGCCAGTGGTCCCGGAGAGCCTCGCCGTCGCGGTCGATGCCGCGATCCAGGCGGACCTCGTTCGAGGTCTCGACCCACAGTCGCAACGACTGCCAGTGGGCCGCGTCCCGGTCGCAGGATGTGACGCCTTCGACGATCAGCAGGTCCACAGTGTTCGGTACGACGTGGAGCTCGGCGTACGCACCGGCGTACCAGTCGTAGCGGCGGTACCGGCCTTCACGACCGTCCGCGAGCCGTTGCAGCACGTGGTCGCGGAGCAGACCGAATCCACGCTCGGCTCCGGTCCAGCCGTCGTACAGGTCGTCCATGTGGATGACGTAGGTGTTCAGGTCGCGGGCTTCCGCCCGGGCCTGCAGGTGTGCGGCGACGGTGGTCTTGCCGGAACCGGCAGGTCCGTCGATGCCGATCAGTCTGGTCCGGCCCAGTTGAGGCGAGCCGGCCTGGACGTTGTCCAGCAGCGAGTCGATGGTCAGGGGCGATCCGTGGTCAGCGGACGTGTCAGTTGATTCCATGGCGCTTCAGAATGTCCTCGATCTCGTCGAACTCCGACGAATCCTGCTGCTTCGCCTTCCCCTTTGACGGCTTGGCAGCTTTGGCCGCATTTGATGTGGTGGCCGAGGCAGGTGCGGGACCTGTCGCGGTCAGCTCACCCGCGGGCTTCGATTTCTGTGCCTTCGGGGTGTCGCCACGACGGCTGCGGGCCAGGCCGGAGACGACGTACAGCACCACCGAGACGCCGAACAGCGCAGCGCCTGCCCAGACGGTGGGCGAGAAGATCAGGTGCGTGACCCAGCTCACCGTCGAGCGGACCACATCCCAGACCAGCTCCAGCAGACCGGTCAGATACAGCGAGACCGGCAGCAGGGACCAGGCCACACCGCGCGTGCCGGCCGCCACCCCGCGTCGCCGCCAGGCGAACCACGAGCCGATCAGACCGAGCAGCGTGAGGCCAACGCAGAACGGCAGCAGCGTCAAATCGTTGAAGTCAGGCACATACCCAGGCTCGCACAGTCCCGCCCGGAACCAAGAGGGGAACAGCCCTGACAGGACCCTGAAAGCTCGATTGCGGACCGCCAGGCCATCACAACCGGGACCCTGACCCCCGGCTCAGGCGTGGCGGGGCCGATGGGGCGCGATTGTGATGGTTTGGCAGTCCGGACAATGATGTGGCTATGGAACCAGAGAAGCGCTTGGCCTTCACCGGGTTCGACAACGACGACGGGTCGGCGGATCCTGCGCTGGCGACCGCCCTGGCGGAGAGTAACGGGGGAGCGGTACTCGCGGCGCTGACGCAGGCCCGACTGCTGGTTCCGGTGGTGGCGGTGCTCGGCGAGGTCGAGCACGACGACAAGGGGCTGGCGCACGACAAGACGTCGGACATGGCCGTCGCGCTGCTCCAGGGACAGGACGGGCGGAACGCGTTGCTCGCGTTCACCAGCACCGAGAGCCTGGCCGCGTGGAGCCCCGATGCTCGCCCGATGCCGGCCCAGACGCAGCTGATCGCGACCGCGGCGATCCAGGAAGGCGCGGCCGCGATCGTCGTGGACATCGCCGGCCCGGCCGCGGGTGTGGTCGAGACCGACGACGTCCGCCACCTCGCCGCCGGTCATCAGGTGATCCGCCTCGAGGACGGCAACTACGCCTGGGTCGAGCCGGGCGAGTCAGCCGACGGCTGAGCTGAGGGCGTCCATCGGCTTGGGTCGCATCGCGATCCGGCCTGCGATGGCGACCGTCGGGACGACCAGGAGCAGTACGACGGCGATCCAGGCGAGCAGGATCCAGACCGGGCCGGACGGGATCGGCCAGCCGCGGGTCGCCAGCGCGATCGGCAGCACGGTGAACGCGGCCGTGATCAAGCCGGTCACCAGACCCAACCCCGCGATCAGCAGGCCCTCCAGCCCCAGCATCCGCAACACGTCACGCCTCGTCGACCCGGTCAACCTCTGCAGCCCGAACTCCCGGCGTCGGTCCAGCACTGCGACAGCGATCGTATTGACCGAGGCGATCGCCGTGTACGCGACCGCGATCGCTGCCAGCAGGTACGCGATCCACGCGTCCACTCCGAGCCCGGTGTCCAACCCGTCGGCGAGCAGTTCACGCCCACCGATCGTCGTACCAGGCCACTTCGAGAGGTCCGGGTGCAGCTTCTCGTTGGTCTTCAGCACGAGCTGACTCGGCAGGCCTGTCGTTGTGTGGGAGGCCAGTAGTTGCGCGGGGAGTAGGAGGGACTCGTAGCCGGATGGTCCCTCGGCGAGCGCGACCACCTTGACCTTGACCAGTGCGTCGTCGCCCAGCCGCAGTCCGATCTCCGAGCCGACGTCGACCTTGAGCTTCTTCGCCGTACCGGGTGGCAACGCGACTGTGTCACCGGTCAGGTCGTCCAGCGAACCCTTGGTCACCTTGTCTTTGTAGATCGGGCCGCTCAGACCGAGCAGCGGCCAGGCGTCGCTGGTGTGTGAGGTGTCGTACGGCTCCTCGATCCAGCCCTTGCTGCGGACGAGTTCGGACGAGGCGGTGACGCCGGGCAGGGAGCTCGCGGCCTTGGTGAGGGATGCGGGGATGCCGCCGGTGATGACCACGTCGCCGGCCAGGTTGCCGGTGAAGGCGTCGACAGCTGCCTTCTGTTGGGTGGTCTGCGAGTAGATGTTGCCGATGGCAATCGCCGTGGCGATCGTGATCGGGATCAGGATCGCGCCGAACTGCACCGCGCGTACGCGCAGGTTGATCACGGCCAGGACTCCGCTGGTACCGCGCTGCTCGACGAGTCGCGTGATCCGTGGGATGAGTGCGCGTTGGATCACCAGCGGGGCCAGGATCGCGGTGGCGATCGAGCCGGTGAGACCGGCCGGGCCGCCGATCGCGGCAGCGTTGGCCGGACCCATGAACGGTGTCGACAGGGCGATCGCGACGGTGGCTCCGGCGAAGACCAGGCCGATGATGACGCGGATCCGGCTGAGTGCCACGTTGGGTACGGCGGCCTCCGCGAGGGCCTGGATCGGACGGATCCGGGACGCCCGGCCGGCTGCGAATCCGACAGTGATCCGCAGTACCAGGAAGGTCAGGATCGCCGCGCCGGCGAACGGGAGCGGGCCCTGGTCGAAGCGGAGCTGCGAGGGCACGATGCCGCCGTCGGCCAGCATGCCGAAGATCCAGGTGCCGGCGAACCGACCGCATAGCAGGCCGAGTGCCAGGCCGATCAGACCGACCGTCATCGTCTCGGCGATCACCATCTTGCCGACCTGCCGCGGGGTCGCGCCGCTTGCCCGCAGCAACGCCAGCTCACGGCGACGTTGCCGGACCGACAGGCCGATCGTCGCCGAAACGACGAGCGCCATCACCACAGCCACCATCCCACCGAAGACGCCGGACATGATGATCAACGGCAGACTCGTCGCGATCCCCTGGAACTCAGCGACACCGCGATCGTCGCCCGTGTACGCCTTCACACCGGTGGGGAGCTCGAGCCGCTTCGCCAGGTCGCGAGCCGACGTACCGTCCGAGGGGAACACTCCGATCGCATCCACGCCGACAGGCACATCCGCATCCGCGAAGAACACTGCGGGTACGTCGACCTGGTGCTGGGCGGCTGCGATCCCGGCGAGCGTGTAGGTCCGGGGCTCGCCGCCGACGGTCACGGTCACGTGGTCACCGGGCTTGGCTGATCCCGCCAGCCGCTCATCCAGGACGACCTGCCCGCTGCGCGGGGCCCGTCCTGCGGTCAGCCCGTACGGCGTCAGCCCCGCTGCCGACCAACCGTGCCCGGCAAGCGCCGTACCAAACGGTTTGGTATGGCCCGGCAGTTCATCCGCCGTCGGCGAAGTCAAGTTGACCTCCGCCGGGAAGGAGCCGTCGGCGATTGTCTTGGCCACGCCTGGGGTGCTGGCGAGTTTGGTGGTCAGGTCTGGGTGTACGCGGTGGCGTTCCGGGAACGCTGCGGAGCCGCTGCCGTTGGGTGGGTGGTAGGCGGGGTCGCCGGTGACGATGATCGGGGCGGCGGCGAGGCGTTGGGGTGGGGCGTTCAGGCGCAGGCCGGTCTCGAGCAGGCCGCCGGCCGCGCTGAGTAGCGCGCCGCCGAGCAGGACCGCGATGAAGATCGCGAGGAAGGCCGCGGTCCGGTACCGCAGGGTGGTGACGGCGAGGCGGAACATGGGTCAGCTCTCCGTGGGTGAGAAGCGGCCGGCGCTCAGCTGAGCGAGCTCCGCGGCGACGGCCTCGGCGGTGGGGTGGATGGCTTCGGACACGATCCGGCCGTCGACCAGGAAGACGACGCGATCGGCGTACGACGCGGCGACCGGGTCATGGGTGACCATCACGATGGTCTGGCCGAGTTCGCGGGACTGGTCGCGGAGGAGCGTGAGCACCTCGAGCGCAGTGGTCGTATCCAGCGAACCGGTCGGCTCGTCGGCGAACGTGATCGCTGTACGTCCAGCCAAAGCGCGGGCAATGGCGACCCGCTGCTGCTGGCCGCCGGACAGTTCGCTCGGCCGGTGCTTCGTGCGCTCGCCGAGTCCGACGCGCCGGATGACCTCGGTCACCCAGGCGTCGTCCGGTGACTTCCCGGCGAGTGTCAGTGGAAGTACGACGTTCTGCCGGACCGTCAGCGCGGGCATCAGGTTGAACGACTGGAAGACGAAGGCGACCTGTTCGCGACGCAGCTCGGTCAGCGTGGTCTCGTCGAGGCCGAGGAGCGACCGGCCGGCCAGGTGGACGTCACCGGCGGACGGAGTGTCCAGTCCGGCTGCGCAGTGCAACAGCGTGCTCTTGCCGGAGCCGGACGGGCCCATCACCGCGGTGAAGGTGCCTGCCTCGAAGCCGTAGGTGACACCGGCCAGCGCGTCGACCGCGCCGGAGCCGGTGCCGTACACCTTGCGTACGTCGGTCAGCTGTACCGGTGTGTTCACGGCTCCACCAGTACGTCGGACTTGCGGTGATAGGACTCGTTGGTCCACCAGAGGATCGCGACGACCGCACCCAGACCGAGGTCCGACCAGAGCCACCACGGCCCGTCGAAGTGACCGAAGATCGCCAGCGCCACCCAGACCACGAACTGCACCACGCAGGTGACCAGCCAGGCGCCAGTGACGACGCGCAGTGCCGTGGTCAGGCCGCGGGGCGGGGCCGCGTCGGCGACGCCGGCCATGATCCTGCGGAGTTCGCCGCGAGTCTGGGCGGTGAGGAGCTGCAACTGCCGGTCGCTTGCCTGCGACGGGCTGAGCGCGGCCTGCCGTACGGCGCTGTCGAGCTTGGCAACCGCGGCACGGCGGTCGGCATCGGTCAGCTGGACCTGGTCGGGAGTCAACAGAGGTTCGAGCAGCGTGTTCATGATCGGTCCTTTCGGGGGAGTTCTGATGAGAAAAAGCGTATGGGTTGAACAGTTTCGGCCGCGCGGTGCTCAGGACCCGTTTCGAGGGTGGTGCTAGCACCCCTGTCACACCGCGGGCGGCGTACGTCAGGATGGGAGACATGACCGAGGACCGCGGAGAACTGCCGCCGGGGCTCGCCCTGTCCTGGGGTGTGCTGCCGGTGCAGCGGCGCGGGCCGAAGCCGGCGCTGTCGATCGAGCAGATCGTCGCCACAGGCATCGCGTTCGGCGACAGCGACGGTTTTGAGGCGATCTCGCTGCAGCGGATCGCGGCGCACCTCGGAGTCACCACGAACGCGATGTACCGGTACGTCCGGTCCAAGGAAGAGCTGATCGTGCTCGTGCACGAGAAGGCGGTCGGCCTACCACCCGAGCTGCCGGAGGGCTGGCGTGCGGCCGCGATCGCGTGGGTGGACGCCCAGGTGAAGTTGTACGCCGAGCGTCCGTGGCTGCTCGACGTACCGATCCGTGGCGCGCCCGTGACGCCCAACCTGCTCCGCTGGGTAGAAGCCATGCTGCAGGCGCTTGCCGGGACCGGACTCAGTCAGCACGACAATCTCGGCTGCCTGATGCTGCTGGACGGGTGCGCGCGCAACTACGCGAATCTCGCCCGGCAGCTCGGAGCAAGCGACAACACTCCGGTGCAGGCGGAGCAGGTCGGGCAGTTCCTGGTGCCACGGCTGATGGAGGGCGACTACCCGATGCTGACCGCGATGTACCTGAACCAGGAGTACGAAGACGGTCTCGACGACGACCTGGAGTTCGGCCTGGCCAGAATCCTCGACGGCATCGAAGTACTCATCGCCAAGAGCTAACGCCGGGGAAACAGCCTGGCGAGTTGGATCTCACTGGTCATCGATCACGTGAGGAGAACTCCCTTGGCAATCCACAGCAGGCGTTCGTTTCTGGGCCGGACCGGCCTGGCCGTCGCTCCGGCGGTCGTTGCCGGCGGTGCCTGGACGGTTCCCGCCGCGGCGCAGGGGACCGGCGGCGGGACACCGGCCGCGTTGCGCCCCGGCGGCGAGCTCGACAAGTACCTCGACAAGCTCGCGGCTGACGACTCGTTCTCCGGCACGGTTCTCGTGGTCCGCGACGGCCGCGCGGTGGTGTCGCGCTCGATGGGCTACGCGAACAAGAAGAAGGGTGTCCGCAATCGGGCGGACACCAGATACTGCCTCGCCTCGGTGACGAAGATGTTCACCGCGACGGCGATCGCCCAGCTCGCACAGCGTGGTTCGCTGAGCCTCGTCGATCCGATCGGCAAGTACCTCACCGGATTCGCCGCCGCGGTCGCGGACAAGGTCACGATCCACCACCTGCTCACCCACACGTCCGGCCTCGGCGACTACATGCAGCTCGCGGGGTACTTCGAGGAATCGTCCACCTGGACGACGCCCCGGCAGATGATGGACGGCACCTTGCGCTACATCCGCACCGAGTCGCTCGCGTTCGCGCCGGGCACCGACAGCAAGTACAGCAACTCCGGCTTCCACGTGCTCGGCAGCATCGTGGAGAAGATCTCCGGCGAGTCGTACTACGACTACGTCCGCAAGCACGTGTTCCGCCCGGCCGGCATGACCTCGGCCGACTTCACCACGCGGACCCAATGGCGGACTGACAGCCGGTTCGCGCATCCGTACCCCACTGATGCATCAGGGCAGCGGTACGACGCCACCGATGGCGACATGTACGGCTTCATCGGCACCCCGGCCGGCAATGCCTTCGCGAATGCGGCCGATCTGGTCCGATTCGTCCGGGCCTTGAACGACGGCACGCTGCTGAGTACGACGTACCGCGATGTCTTCGTCACGCCGAAGTTCGCGATGCCGACGCTGCCGGCCAAGCCTGGGCTGCCGGAAGTGATCAACTTCGTCGGGTACGGAGCGGACAGCGCCATCGTCAACGGCACGCTGATCACCGGTCATCTCGGCGGCGCACCGGGTGTGAGCACGAGCACCGAGTGGTACCCGGGCCGCGGCTGGACCGCCGTACACCTGGGTAACTACGACCCGACCCCGGGCGCGAACGTCAACCAGGAGTTGCGGCAGGTCCTGAGCAGCTGATTGATCAGGGCAGGACGATCCGCACCGGACCGTTGCCTCGGGCCTCGACCCACTGCAGGTGGAATTCGCTGCCGGGGGCAACCTCCGCGCGCCGGGCCGGCTGGGTGCGGAGGTTGGCGGGCGCGGTGAGCGTGGTCGCGGTCGCCTGCTCGGGTGCGCCGTTGGCGATGACGTCGGCAAGAGCCTGCGCGGCCGGCTTGCGTTGATGGTCGACGGTGAACAGGCCGAGGTCGTACTCACGATCCGGGAAGTCCAGCAGGCGGCGGTCGATGTCGTGCGACGACCACCAGGTCACGCCGTACAGGGCCGGGTTCGGCAGGACGGTCTCGAGGGTACGGCGGGTGAACTCGGCCTGCAGGTCGACCGGGATGTCCGGCCCGGGTACGCCGATCTCCTGCAACCACACGGGTCGACCCGGGTCGAGTGCCGTGGCTCTGGCGAGCTCGACCAGGTAGTCGGCGTGCGTGAGTGTGGCCGGGCCGAGGGGACCGTCCACCCGTGAGACCCCGTTGAATACCCACGAGTGGACGGTGGTCAGGTCACCCAGGTCCACCGCGTCAACGGGGTGGAACGGGTGATCGGGCTTGTACCAGGCGTCGTCGAACACCGAGTGCAGCGCGAGCACGTCGGGTGCTGCCTTCTTCAATGTGGTCAGCAGGTCCTGCGCCCAGGCAGTCGACGCTTGGGGAGTGGTCGCGCTGTCCGGCCAGAGATTGTTGACCTCGTTGCCGAGGGTGATCGCGAAGACGTTCGGCTTCGTCGCGACCGCACGGGCCACGGCATCGACGTACGCCGTGAGGCCGTCGCGGACCGTCGAATCCTCGAACAGGCTGGTCTTGTGCCAGGTGAGCACCCACGACGGGAGGAAGTCGAAGCTCGACAGGTGCCCCTGGATCAGGTCGACCGCGACGCTCAGTCCGTGTTCGGCGGCCGCGTCGACGGTGTCGAGCAGGTCGGCGATCGCGCGCTCGCGGATGATCGAGCGGTTCGGCTGGATCCACGGCCAGACCGGGAACACCCTCACATGGTCCAGGCCGATCCCGGCCAGATCCGCGAAGTCCCGGCGTACCGCGGCGCCGTCGTAGTCCAGCCAGCTGTAGAACCATCCCGCCGAGGGAACGTAGTTCGCGCCGAACCGGGGCGTGACGGTCTGCAGAGCCATGCCGAGGATGCTAAATCGGTTTAGGCCAGACAAGCAACCGCAGGGTCAGGCCGGGGGTGCGGTGGACTCGCGGACGGTGAGGACGGGGTCGGCGGTGCGGCGGTTGATGACCGGGATGGGGCTGGCGATGGTCTCGAGCAGGACCTCGGCCGCCTGGCGGCCGAAGTCGAAGGTGTCGCGAGAGAGCGCGGTCAGGGCGGGGTGCATGAGCTGGGTCAGGATCGAGTCGTCGAAGGCGACGATGGACAGGTCGCCCGGCACCGAGACGCCCATCTCCATCGCGACGCCCAGCCCGGCGACCGCCATCACGTCGCTGTCGTAGACGATCGCGGTCGGCCGGTCCGACTGGGACAACAGCTTCCGGGTGATCGCGGCGCCTTCGGCATCGCTGAAGTCCGTCGTGAGCGACGGCGCGTCGACCAGGCCGAGCCTCGGCGCGGCGTCGCGGACGGCCCGGATCCGCCGCTGGGTGTGCTGGAAGTTCGGCGTACCGGCCACGTGGGCGATCCGCCGGTGACCGAGCGCGGCGAGGTACTCCACGATCGAGAGCATGGCGTCGCGGTCGTCCGCCCAGACCGAGGGCAGCGCGCCCTTCCCGCCGCGCCCGCCGATCATCACGGCCGGCAGCTCGAGTGTTTTGAGTGCGTCGACCCGCGGGTCTTTGACGGTCAGGTCGACCAGGATCACGCCGTCGACCCGGTGCTCCGAGGCCCACCGCCGGTACACCTCGATCTCGGCCGCGGTGTCCTCGACGATCAGCAGTTGCAGCGAGATCGACTCCGCCGAAAGGCCCGACTGCACGCCGGACAGCAGGTGCGCGAAGAACGGCTCGACGCCGAGCGTCCGGGCCGGTCGCGCGATCACCATCCCGACCGAGTCGACCCGGGACGCACCGAGCGCCCGCGCCGCGCTGTGCGGGCGCCAGCTCATCTGCTCGGCGATCTTCAGGATCCGCTCCCGGGTCGCGTCGCTGACGCCGGGCCGCCCGTTCAGCGCGAACGACACCGCGCCCTTGGACACCCCGGCCCTGGTTGCGATATCCGCGATCGTCGGTCTGGCCACGTGTTCCTCCCTCACCCTTGACAGCGGATTCTACGATCCCCGATAGTGCAGGAGCTATACCGGTTTATCAACCCAGGAGATTTCCATGCGTAGACGCCGTCTGGCGCCGGTGGCCGCCCTTGCCGCCGCAGCACTCACTTTGGCAGGTTGCGGCCTCGGATCCGATGATTCGGGCAGCGGCGGCGCCAAGCCGACCGTCGACGCGAATGCCAAGGTGACCGGGGAGGTCAGCTTCCAGACCTGGGCGCTGAAGCCGAAGTTCACGTCGTACGTCGAAGGCGTGATCAAGGCCTTCGAGGCGAAGTACCCGGGCACGCACGTCACCTGGCTGGACCAGCCCGGCGACGGCTACGACAAGAAGGTGCTGAGCCAGGCCTCGGCCGGCCAGTTGCCGGACGTGACGAACCTGCCGCCGGACTTCGCGCTCCCGCTGGCCAAGCAGAACATGCTCCTCGACGTCGCGGCCGCGGACCCGAAGCTCAACGACGAGTACGTCGAGGGCGGCGTGCAGGCGTACCAGTACCAGGGGATGAGCGGGACCTTCGGTTACCCGTGGTACCTGAACACCGACATCGACTACTGGAACGCTACCAAGTTCGCAGCGGCCGGCCTGGACGTGAAGAACCCGCCGAAGACCTTCGACGAGCTGCTCGCGGCCGCCAAGGTCATGCACGACAAGACCGGCGGCAAGGAGTACCTGATGAGCCGCCTGCCGGGCATCGGTGACTTCACCAACGCCGGCATCAAGATCCTGTCCGACGACGGCAAGAAGTTCACCTTCAACACCCCCGAGGCCGCCGCGCTGCTGGACAAGTACCGCGACGCGTACAAGGCCGGTTACATGCCGCGCGACATCCTGACCAACGAGTACCTGGGCAACTCCAAGCTCTTCACCCAGAACAAGGTCGCCTGGACCACCGGCGGCGGCAACGCGATCCAGGACTTCCAGAAGGACAACCCGTCGCTGAAGGGCAAGGTCGTCCCGTCGCCCGCGCTCGACACCCCGCCGCTGTACGTGCAGGGTCTGTCGGTCTCGGCCAAGACCAAGAACCAGGCGGCCGCGATCGCGCTGGCCCGGTTCGTCACCAACGCCGAGAACCAGGCCGCGTTCGCGAAGATCGTGAACATCTTCCCGTCCACCAAGGCCTCGGCCCAGGACCCGTACTTCTCCAAGAGCGACGGTACGCCGGAGAGTGACGCCAAGGTGCTCGCGTTCCAGTCGCTGGCGAAGGCGAAGAACCTGCAGCCGCCGGTGATCAGTGGGGCGACCAACGACTTCATCGGGCAGCAGATCTCGCTGGCGATCTCCGGCAAGATCTCGTCCCAGGCAGCCCTCGACGCGGCGGTGGCGAAGGCCAACCAGCTCCTTACCCAGTAATGCGATACAACCGTTGGTTCACCCCGTGGGTGCTGGTCATTCCAGCACTCACGTGGTTGCTCGTCTTCAACCTGTGGCCGTCGATCAACACCGTCATCCTGTCGTTCACGAACGCCAGGCCGATCGGCGGCGGCCACTTCGTCGGGCTGAAGAACTTCGAGACCCTGCTGCACGACGAGCAGCTGCGCTGGGCGTTGCTGAACAGCGTCATCTACATGGTGGTCTGCCTGCCGTTCCTGACCGTCCTGCCGCTGCTGCTTGCCGTACTGGTCGAGAAGAAGCTGCCCGGGATCACGTTCTTCCGTACGGCGTTCTACACGCCCGTAGTGGCGTCCGCCGTTGTGGTCGCGCTGATCTGGCAGTGGATCCTGGACGACCGCGGTCTGGTCAACGGGCTGGCCGAGAAGCTCGGGGTGATCTCCGGGCCGTTGCCGTTCCTGTCCGACCAGTGGCTGTTGTTGCTCAGCGCAATCAGTCTGACGATCTGGAAGGGGCTCGGGTACTATATGATCATCTACCTGGCCGCTCTCGGGAACGTCGGGCGTGAGCTGCACGAGGCGGCCGCGGTCGACGGAGCCGGGCCGTTCCGGCGGTTCGTGCACATCACCATTCCCGGCGTACGCGGGACGATGATCCTGATCTCGATCCTGATCTCGGTGTCGGCGCTTCGGGTGTTCTCCGAGTTGTTCATCCTGAGCGGCGGCAAGGGTGGTCCTGGTGGACGGGACAGCTCGGTGGTGATGCTGATCCAGCAGTACAGCCAGGGATTCGAGGGCAACCTCGGGTACGCGTCGGCGTTGTCGATCGTGCTGTTCTTCGTCACCGTCGTACCGATGCTGGTGCTGGCGCGTCTCAACCGTCGAGGGGCTGAAGCATGACCACTGTGACGGAGCGGCCGGCCCAGGTGCAGGACGGTACGACGCCTGCCCGGCGGAAGGGTTCGTTCGGGTTCAACTCGGTCTCGCCGCGGGAGAAGGTGGTTCGGTACCTGCTGCTGGTGTTCGTGCTGCTGATCACGATCGGGCCGTTCCTGTGGCAGCTGTCGACGTCGCTGAAGGGCTCCGGGGAGGACATCTACACCCGGATCCCGCAGTTGCTGCCGTCACAGCCGACGTTCCACCACTACAAGGAAGTCACCGACACGATCCCGGTCTGGGACTACGCGCGGAACTCGCTGCTGGTCGCCGTACTGGTTGTCGGCGGCAACGTGATCGGTGCGTCGCTGGCCGGGTTCGCGATCTCGCGGTTGCAGTTCCGCGGCCGTCGCATTGTGCTCGGGCTGTTCCTCGCCACCCTGGTGCTGCCGGGTGAGGTCACGATCATCTCGCAGTACGTGACGGTGCGGGAGCTCGGACTGGCGAACACACTGTTCGGCGTCGCGCTGCCGGGCATGATCGGCGCACTCAACGTCTTACTGATGTACAACGCGTTCCGCGCGCTGCCGCTCGAGGTCGACCAGGCCGCCATCGTCGACGGCGCGAACGCCTGGCAGCGGTTCGTGTACATCGGTCTGCCGTCGGTGCGCGGGACCGTCAGCGTGATCGCGATCTTCGCGTTCATCGGCGCCTGGGACGACTTCCTCTGGCCGCTGATCGTGCTCACCGACCCGAACAAGTACACCCTGACCGTCGGCCTCCAATACCTGTCCGGCACCTTCAGCAACAACCCCCGCCTGATCGCCGCCGGCACAATGATCGCCTTCATCCCGATCGTCATAGTCTTCGCCACCCTCCAACGCTTCTTCTTCAAAGGCGTCGAAGAAGGAGCCGTCAAGGGATAGCGAACAGCCGGCTCCGACCCCTGGTGCGGGTCGGAGCCGGTTCTCTTGCTGCTACTTCACGAGGACGATCGAGTTGATCGGGGTGAAGTCGTACGGTGCGTACGCGCCGGTGAAGCGGTGCACCGGGTAGCAGTTCGTGCCGTTGTAGCCGGTGCAGATCTGGAAGCCCGCGCCGCCGGTCTGGCTGTTGATCAGGACCTTGGTGCCGATCACGTTCGACAGGTTGTGGGCGCCGTAGCTGTACCAGATGTTCTTGCTGAGGATGCTGCCGTTCGGCTCCTGCAGACACACTGCCCCCGACGGGCACGTCGCCGTTGTGCCGGTGGTCGCCGCGTTGGCGGTCGGTGCCAGTGCCACGCCCGTACCGATCACAGCGGCAGCGATTCCAGCGGCAGTCATAGCGATCTTGCGCATGCTTTCGTCCCCTCTTGTGTGGATGGTCCTCGGTCGAAGACCACACCTCGAAGTTAGGAGACATCCGGGACGTCGTGGGGCACTCCGGGTCCATTTCGGTCTGCACCGAAACGGGTTGCGTTCAGTTCATCCGCGTCTCGGCGAAGTTCAGCCAGGTGGTGGTGTCGGCTGGCGTGTGGTGACGGATCGACCAGTCGACCAGACGCAGGCTCATGTGTGCCCAGTACAGCCGCAGTACGGCGGGGGAGAGCACGTTCTCGAGGAGTTCGTCGTACCACGTGAGGTCGCCGGGGAGACGTACGTGGGCGTCGAATCGCAGTGTGACAAGGCCGAATCGCTGGTCGCCGCGGCCGATGCCGTCCCAGTCGACGATGCCGGTGAGCTCGCCGGCGTCATCGACCAGCACGTTGCCGGTGTGGAAGTCGAGATGCACGAGATCGTCGCCGGTCATCCCGCTCGGCTCGTCCCGCCCGACCTCGTGGACCCATCCCAGCAGCCGTCGCGTGCGGTCGTCGTACCGCTCCAAGGACTCGTGCAGACAGAAGCCGGGTCCGCTCTCGAGCAGGTACATCGACGGGACCGGCAGGTCGGCGGCCAGTCCTGAGAAGCGATCGGTCAACGCGATCATCGATTCGAGCAGCGCGCGGTCGATCACCGTCGGCGGTCGACCGGGCAGCCGCTCCTGGACCACGCCGACTCCGCCAGGTACCTCGACGAGCAGCTGGTACTGCGGAACTGGCAGTCCGTGCTGTCGCGCCGCGTCGAGGACTCCCGCCGTACGCCGAAGGTCCGAGAGCGACCCGAATCCGCGGGTGAGGACGCCGTCCCGCCCGTCCGGCCAGCGAACGAACGCCGCACCGACCTGCCCGTCCGCTGCCCGCCCGACGAACTCCAGCCCGGCCCCGCTGGCCTGATTCACCTCGAGCAGCAACTGCTCAGCGTCGAGCTTCGGAACAGGGGGCGGAACGGCTTCAGCAGTCACAGCGACAGACCGTACCGGCCGGGCACGTACTAGCCGACTGGATTTGACGAACTTGTTCGTAACGAACATGTTCGTTACAGTGGATCGCATGATGGATGAACCCAGGAGCCGGCGGGAGCGGCCGGCCAAGGCGGCGCTGACGCGGCGCGGGATCGTGGCGGCGGCGGTCGAGGTGATGCGGGCCGAGGGACTGGACCGGGTGACCATGCGGCGGCTGGCGAAGGAGCTCGACACCGGGCCGGCCTCGCTGTACGTGTACTTCCGCAACACCGCCCAACTGCATGTCGCCGTGCTCGACGAGCTGCTCGGGTCCGTCGACCTGGCGCCGGTCAAGGCTGCCGGGGACTGGCGAGAGCGGCTTGAGGCGGTGCTGGCGTCGTACACGCTGATGCTGTTCGAGTACCCGAGTCTGGCCCAGTCCGCCGTCACCGCGCGGCCGTCGGGCGAGAACTATCTGAAGCTGGTGGAGTCGATCCTCGCGCTGCTCGACGAGGGCGGCGTACCGCCACAACAGGCCTCCTGGGGTGTCGACCTGCTGCTCAAGGTGGCCACCGCGACCGCTGCCGAGCACGCCGGCGGTGAGGACCCCGAGCAATGGGACGAGGTCGGCGCCGCGTTGCGTGCGGTCCGGTCGGAGACCCATCCGCGGATCGCCGCGCTGGGGGAGGACTTGCTGAGTGGTCCGGGCCCGGCCCGGACGTCGTGGGGCATCCGCGTTCTGATCAACGGAGTGATCGCCACTCCACGCACGGGAGGAAAACAGTCATGACCACACACCATGAGATCGCGATCATCGGAGCCGGCCTCGGCGGTTTGACGCTGGCCCGAGTTCTGCACGTCAGCGGCATCGAAGCCGCTGTCTACGAGCTGGACGAGTCGCCGACCGCCCGCACCCAGGGCGGCATGCTCGACATCCATGAAGAGTCCGGCCAGCAGGCGCTGCGCGCAGCGGGTCTGTACGACGACTTCGTCAAGCTGATCCTGCCGGGCGCCGAGACGATGAAGATCTACGACCAGCACGCCGTACTGCGTCTCGACGAGGATCACGAGGAGACCGGCCGGCCGGAGGTGCATCGCCGGGACCTGCGCGACCTCCTGCTCGGAAGTCTGCCGGAGGGCGTCATCCGCTGGGGCTCGAAGGTCGTCGAGATCTCGGACGACCGGGAGGTGCGGCTGGCTGACGGGAGTACGTTCACCGCCGACCTGCTCGTTGGTGCGGACGGCGCGTGGTCGAAGGTGCGACCGCTGGTTTCGGATGCAAGCCCGGCGTACCTGGGCCTGTCGTTCGCCGAGCTGAACCTGCTCGACCCCGAGGTGCGGCATCCGGAGAGCGCCGAGCTGATCGGCGGCGGCATGATGATGGCCCTCGGCAACGGTCGCGGCTTCCTGGCCCACCGCGAACCCGACCGCCTGCACGTGTACGCCGCCGTGCGAATGGACGCGGAATGGGCGGCCGACGAGGTCACCAAGGAGACCCTGCTGGCCGAGTTCAAGGACTGGGACGACCGCTTCTTGAAGCTCGTCCGTGACGCCGAGGGTGACCTGACTCCGCGGGCGATCCACGCCCTGCCCGTCGGTCACCGGTGGGATCGGGTCCCCGGCGTCACCCTCCTCGGAGACGCCGCCCACGTGATGTCGCCGTTCGCCGGTGAGGGCGCCAACCTGGCGATGCAGGACGGAGCCGAGCTGGCCGCCGCCCTGGTGGCCGAGTCGGACACCGAGACCGCGCTGGCGACCTACGAGGCGGCGCTCTTCCCACGGGCCGAAGCGTCCGCCGCCGAATCCACCGAGAACCTCGAGATCTCCTTCGCCCCGGACGCCCCCGCCGGCATCCTCAACTTCTTCAACTCGATGCCCTGAGCGAGCCCGCTTTTCGGAACTTAGTTTGCGCTGGGCGGCAGCAATGTTCCGGAAAGCGTCACTGTGGGCGGGCGGCCGCGGGGGAGACGGCGCCGGTGTACTTTTCGCCGGGGCCTTGGCCGGGGTCGTCCTGGATTTCGCTGGCTTCGCGGAAGGCGAGTTGGAGTGAGCGGAGGCCGTCGCGGAGTGGGGCGGCGTGGTGGTGGCCGAGGGATGGTGCGGCTGCGTCCAGGAGGCCGGCCAGGGAGTCGATCAGGGAGCGGGCCTCGTCGAGGTCCTTGTGCTCGGGCAGGTCGGCGGCCAGGCCCAGGTTGACGGCGGCGGCGCTCATCAGGTGGAGTGCGGCGGTCGAGATGATCTCGACGGCGGGGACCTCGGCGATGTCGCGGGAAGCGGTCGACAGCGGATCGGGCCGTTCGGCGTCGTCGGTCTGCGGAGTGGCATCTGCGTCGGTCATGCTGTTACTCTTACATGGCGACCGACCAGGTCCGATGGTGACCCCTGAGCGGAATACTCAAGGGCCGGCAAAGGTTCTGGTCTAAGCGGAGGGCCACCTCCCACCCAGTCGATGAACAGTCGGCGGGTCCCGGTCACGTCGAGGTTCCGGAGCGATCCGGTGCCGAGGCGATCGTACGGCGAACCTTCCCGGAAGGTTGGAGCGCCGTCGATCTGGGAATTGGGCCTTCGTGTACACGCACGAGGGCCTTTGTCGTTTCCAGCGACAGTCCGGGTCCTGGGCGGGTACGAGGGTGGCACCAGTACTAGTTCAATCCAGGAGGACCCATCACCACTGATTTGCGCGTCAACGAGCGCATCCGCGTTCCCGAGGTGCGACTGGTCGGACCGAACGGTGAGCAGGTAGGCATCGTCCGGATCGAGGACGCACTTCGGCTGGCCCAGGAGGCCGATCTCGACCTGGTCGAGGTCGCGGCTACCGCCCGGCCTCCGGTCTGCAAGTTGATGGATTTCGGCAAGTACAAGTACGAGACCGCGCAGAAGGCGCGCGAGTCACGCCGGAACCAGACCAACACCGTCATCAAAGAGATGAAGCTGCGGCCGAAGATCGACCCGCACGACTACGAGACCAAGAAGGGTCACGTAGTGCGGTTCCTGAAGGCCGGGGACAAGGTCAAGATCACCATCATGTTCCGCGGTCGTGAGCAGTCCAGGCCGGAGCTCGGCTTCCGGTTGCTGCAGCGGCTGGCCGAAGACGTGACCGAGCTCGGCTTCGTCGAGTCCTCGCCGCGTCAGGACGGCCGAAACATGATCATGGTGCTCGGACCGCACAAGAAGAAGTCCGAAGCGCGCGTGGACGTGGAAGCCGAGAAGGCGGAGCGCAAGGCCGCGCGGGAGGCCGACGAAGAGGCCGAGCGCGTGGAGCGCGCCGAGCAGGTTCAGGCTCACGAGGCCGAACGTGCCGCCGGTGTCACGAAGAAGCCGAAGGGTCCGGCCGACAATCTCGACCCGGAGTGACGAGACGCTCCGGCCGCAGGGCGTCACGCAGCCGGAGCACGTCAACCGAAGATCGAGTCAACGAAGAAAACCAGGAGCACAACAGCCATGCCGAAGATGAAGACCCACTCGGGGATGAAGAAGCGCGTCCGGATCACCGGCACGGGCAAGGTTCGCCGCGAGCAGACCGGCGTCCGGCACCTCGCCGAGGCGAAGTCGTCCAAGCGCAAGCGTCGCCTGAGCGGCACCGTCGAGGTCGCCCCGTCGTACGCGAAGAAGGCCAAGAAGCTTCTCGGCATTTGAGTACTGCCCATACCCCCCGAACATCCCCGCCGAGTGGGCACCTTCTGTCTCCGGCGCAGAAATACAAGGAGTAACACCTCATGGCACGCGTGAAGCGGGCAGTCAACGCCCACAAGAAGCGCCGGGTCGTACTCGAGCAGGCCAGCGGTTACCGCGGCCAGCGCTCGCGGCTGTACCGCAAGGCCAAGGAGCAGGTCACCCACTCGCTCGTCTACGCCTACCGTGACCGCAAGGCGCGCAAGGGCGACTTCCGCAAGCTGTGGATCCAGCGGATCAACGCCGCGGTCCGGGCCGAGGACCTGACCTACAACCGCTTCATCCAGGGCCTGCGGCTGGCCGAGGTCGAGGTCGACCGCAAGATCCTCGCCGACCTGGCCGTCAACGACCCGGCCGCGTTCTCCGCGCTCGTGCAGGTGGCCAAGGCCGCCCTGCCGGCGGACGTGAACGCGCCGAAGTCCGACGCCGCGGCCTGAGCAACACCCTCTACACCACAGTGGCGAGTCCCGGTCTGCTGACCGCGCAATCCGTGCGGATCAAGCAGGCCCGGCGGCTCGCCACTCGTGCGTTCCGGCGCAAGATCGGCCGGTTCCTGGTCGAGGGCCCACAGGCCGTCCGGGAAGCCCTCGAGCACCGCGAACTCGTCCTCGAGGTGTACGCCGAACCCGCGGTGGCGACCCGTCATCGCGATCTCCACGACCTGGCCGCCGCTGCTGACGTCCCGTGGTTCGAGGTCGACCGCGCCGCGATCGAAGCGTTGAGCGAGACCGTCACCTCCCAGGGCGTGGTCGCCGTCTGCTCGCTGGTGACCGTGCCGCTCGGATCCACCGGGAAGCTCATCGCCGCCGGAGTCCAGGTCCGTGACCCCGGCAACGTCGGCACTCTGATCCGTACGGCGGACGCCGCCGGCGCGGATGCCGTCGTACTGTCGACGGAGTCTGTCGACCCGCACAATCCCAAGGCCGTCAGGGCCAGTGTCGGCAGCATCTTCCACGTGCCGGTCACCACTGACGTGGACATCGTCGAGGCCGTTCAGACGTGGCGCGATCAAGGCCTGCAGGTGCTCGCGGCCGATGGGTACGGCGCGACTGATCTCGACACCTGCATCGACGACGGCACGCTCGCGAAGCCGACCGTCTGGCTGTTCGGCAACGAGGCCCACGGGCTGCCGGACGGCATCAACGCGGTCGTCGACCACTCGGTCAAGGTCCCGATCTACGGACGCGCCGAATCCCTCAACCTCGCCACGGCGGCTGCGATCTGCCTGTACGCATCGGCCCGAGCGCAACGCGAATGACGCCGTTCGACCTGCCGGGCAAGTTCTGGCGCGGGAATCTGCACACGCACTCGAACCGCTCCGACGGAGCGTTGTCGCCGCGCGAGACCGCGCAGGTGTATCGCGAGGCCGGGTACGACTTCGTGTCGATCACCGACCACTTCCGGCCCGAGTACGGGTTCCCGATGACGGACACGCGGGAGCTTCGGTCGGATGGGTTCACCACGCTGATCGGCGCCGAGTTACACGCACCACGCACTGAAGTGGGACAGGCGTGGCACATCGTGGCGGCGGGGCTGCCGCTGGATTTCTCGACGCCGGGCAAGACAGAGACCGGGCCCGAGTTGGCGCGCCGAGCCCGAGACGCCGGGGCGTTCGTTGGGATGGCCCATCCGGCGGCGTCGCTGCTGACGGCCATCGACGCCGAGAGCCTGGACGCGGCCCATTCGGTCGAGGTCTACAACGCACTCTCCGACCGGGAGAACCGTGGCGACAGCTGGCACCTGGCCGATGTCTTGCTCAACCGCGGTCACCGCCTCACGACGTACGCCGCAGACGACGCCCACCTGCAACCCCAAGACCCACCACCCTGCCAGGCCTGGGTGCAGGTCCGCTCGGAAGCACTCACACCGGACGCACTGCTGGCCTCCTTGAAGGCCGGCCATTTCTACTCCAGCACCGGCCCCGAGCTGTACGACGTACGCATCGAAGGCGACGTGGTCGTGGTCCGCTGCTCGCCCGCGACGAAGATCCTGCTCAGCGGCGGCCACCCCGGTGCAGAGGTTGCCCAGGGCACCGATCTGACCGACTGCTCGCTCCCGCTAGGTCTGTTCCGCGGCACCCACTGCCGCATCACCATCGAGGACGCCGCCGGCGGCCGCGCCTGGACCAACCCGATCCACCTGTCTTAGTTGACGTCGTGGCGGGGCGCGTGTCAGCGTTGGGGTAGCGCGTGCCAGGGCGCCTCCTCTCCGCGGCAAGCACCGAGTGCACCTGGATCGCAGGACCCCCAAGATGGCCGGTGAATCCCTTCGGGACGGCCTGGTTCAGCGGAGCGGGTTGTCCTGGAAGGACTGCTGATGTCGACCACACCACTGCCCGCCAAGGCGAGTCTGAGCCAGCTGCGTGCCCGCGCGAAGGACCTGCGCAAGGCGGTCGCCAAAGGCCGGCCCGATGCGATCGAACGGGCCCGCACCCACCACCCGGCGTACGACGAAGAGGGCTTCACGCTGCGGGACGCGCAGCTGACGATCGCCCGCGAGTACGGGCTGGCCAGTTGGCCCGAGCTGATGGAGAAGGTGGCCACCGAGCTCGTCGAGGGACGTGAGCTGCACCGGTACTTCGGGGTCGAGCTCAACAACGAGACCTGGGACCTGCTCGAGCAGATCGACGAGACCAGTCCACGACTCGACCAGGAACGCATTCTGTACGGCGCGTACGCCGCCTGCCTGCACTGGCTCGAAGCCGGCAACGAGGCGAATCACGCACGCGGAGAGCACCTGATCGCCCGGGTAGCGCTCCGGATCGGGCGCGTCGAGATCGGGCTGCAGCACGCCCGGCGCTGTCTCGAACTGGTGGAGACGCACCGAGAGCAGATGGGTGACTGGGACGAGCCGTTCGCCCGCGAGGCCTTGGCCCGGGCGTTGGCCGCGACCGGTCAGACGGCTGCCGCGCGGGTGGAGCTGGAGCGGGTCCGGGAGCTGGCGAAGCTCATCTCCAGCGACGGCGACCGGCAGGTGCTGGAGGAGGAACTCGCCAAGGAGCCGTGGTTCGGCCTTCCTTCTTGACCCCTACTTCTTGACCCGGGCCTCGAGGCCGTCGAGGAGCGCGTCGAGACCGAAGACGAAGTTAGCGGTCAGCTCCGAATCCAGGTCGGTCGAGGTCCGTCGGCGGACCGACTCCCGCATCTGCGGGTAGTCGCCGGCGGCGGCCTCGGCCTGCTCCAGCAACTCGCTCACCCAGCTCTCCTCGGAGCGGCCGGACTTGCGCACCATCTCGCGGGTCGCCACCTCGGCGCTGACCGTGCCGAGCACGTACGACATGACGCTGCCCATCGCCAGATCGACCTCGCGCGCGCTGAACCCGGCCGCTCCGAACAACACCAGACCGCGCTCGCCCAGCGCCATCGCGTGCGGCCCGACGCTCGGGCGGGTGTACATCACCTCGGGCAGCCACGGATGCCGCAGTACGGCGGAGCGCAGGCTGTGGCCGAACAGCAGTGCCCCGCTCCGCCAGCCGGCCAGTTCCGGCTCGGGTACGTCGATCTCCGCCCAGACCTCGTCGATCAGCAGGTCGACGAGGTCGTCCTTGGTCGGCACGTGCCAGTAGAGGCTGGTCGCGCCGGAGCCGAGCCGGGCGGCCAGCTTGCGCATACTCAGCCCGGCGACGCCCTCCTCGTCCAGGACCAGCATCGCCATCTTCACGATCTGCTCCCGGCTGAGCGTCTCGCGGGCCGGTGCCGCCGTCCGTTGCCGGGACCAGATCGTCTCTCTCATGCGCCCATCCTACAAAGGGCTCGCACACCGTACGAGATAGTCGTACAGTGTGCGAGTGACTAGTACACCGTTCGAGTCTGCCGAATCATCCGCCGCGACCGGTCATCCGCGTCGCTGGTGGATCCTCTCGATCCTGTGCCTCAGCCTGATGGTGCTGGTGGTCGACAACACCGTCCTCAACCTGGCCATCCCGTCGCTGATGCGCGACCTTGGCGCGACGCCCGCGGACATCCAGTGGGTGATCGACGCCTACATCCTGGCGTTCGCCGGGCTGCTGCTGACCGCCGGAAGCCTGTCCGACCGGTTCGGGCGGCGGAAGATGCTGCTGCTCGGACTGGTGGTCTTCGGTGCCGCCTCGCTGCTCGCGACGCTGGCGGACAACCCGGGCCAACTGATCGCCTGCCGCTTCCTGATGGGAGTCGGCGGGTCGCTGCTGATGCCGAGCACGCTGTCGTTGCTGTTCACGGTCTTTCCGCCGGAAGAGCAGCGCAAGGCGATGGCGGGCTGGTCGATGGTCGCGATGGTCGGCGTGGTCGCTGGTCCGACCGTCGGTGGAGTCCTGCTGAACCACTTCTGGTGGGGCTCGATCTTCTGGCTGAACGTGCCGATCGCGGCCCTCGCGATCATCGGAACGCTGGCGCTGATCCCGGAGTCGAAGGGCCCGGCCCGCGACGTCGACCCGGTCGGTGCCGTGCTGACGATCATCGGGATGGCGTCGATCGTCTGGGCGATCGTGTCGATTCCGGCGCACGGGTGGGGCTCCGGTCGGGTGCTCGGTGGGCTCGCCGTCGGAGTGGTCGCGCTGACCGGGTTCGCGTTCTGGGAGAAGCGGAGCGAGCACCCGATGGTGCCGCTCGCGTTGTTCCGGGACCGGCGGTTCAGCGGGACGAGTTTCTCGATCGTGCTGCTGTCCTTCACCGCGGGCGGGTTGCTGCTGGCGTTGACGCAGTACCTGCAGTTCGTGCTCGGGTACAGCCCGCTGAAGGCCGGTCTGGCGTTGATCCCGTACGCCGTTGCCGCGATGGTGTTCAACGGTCTCGGTGCGACTCTGGGCAAGAAGATCGCGGACCGGACGCTGATCTCGCTCGGGCTGCTGATCATCGCGGGCAGCTTCGGGATCCTGACGCAGGTGTCCGACTCGACCGGGTACGGGCTGCTGATCATCGGCCTGCTGGTGATGGGCATCGGCGGCGGTCTGGCCGGGCCGGCGGCGTACACGCTGCTGATGCAGGCCGTCCCGCCGGACCACCGCGGCGTCGGGTCGGCGATGAACGACACCGTCCAGCAGACAGGCGCTGCGCTGTCGGTCGCCGTACTGGGCAGTGTGCTCGCCGCGGCGTACTCCTCCGCGCTGCCGGACTCCGTCCCGGACGCGGCCCGGAAGTCGATCGCGGACACCCTCGCCCTCGGCCCGGACTTCTTCGCCTCCGCCAAACACGCCTTCATCGACGCCATGTCCATCTCAATGACAGTCGGCGCCATCGGAGCCGTCGCGGGCGCGGTCGTCGCCCTGGCAGTCCTGCCCCGCGGCCAGTCCAAGACACGGGACGCAGCCGCGACCGTGGACGACCCAGTGCACTGACACGATGGATCCATGACGCACCTCGGTTGGCTGGAGAGTCGTGCCTGACGATCAGGAGCTCGCCAACCTGGTGCTGATGTGGATGCTCGTGCTGCTTCCGTTCACGCTGGCTGCCATGTTGATCGGGCGGTCGCGGGGGAATCGGCCTGTGCTGATGTTGGCGAGGGTCGTCTCGGTTGTGACGATCGTCCTGGCGATCGGGTACGACGTGGCCGCGGCGGTCTGCTTGATCCTCGCCGAGCCCCCGCCCGGCCATCAGCCGTGGAACGACCCGGCTCTGGCCACGAAGTACCCGTATTTCTATCTGCCGATCGGCATCGGGGCCTTCCTGGCCGGGCTCGGACTCCTGGTCGGAGTGGTCCGCGCAAGACATCGGCTGGGCTGATCCACCCGGGTTGTGGACAGCCGATTCACGCTCTTGGGGCTGAGGTTTCTAGACTGCAATTCGCAGGAGTTCCGAATTGAGAGCGAGCCATGTCCGGTCCCAACACTGATTACGACCCGGTCGAAGTGACGCCGCTGCATGCCGAAGAGGTGGAGCGGACCCGCGACGAGGCGCTGACGGCGTTTACCGAGGCGGCCGATCTGGCTGCCTTGCAGGAGGCCAAGGTCACCTATCTCGGCGACAAGTCGCCGATCGTGCTGGCCAACCGGGAGATCGGCGCGCTGCCGCCGCAGGCCCGCAAGGAGGCCGGCCAGCGGATCGGCGCGGCCCGGAAGGCGATCAACGAGGGCTTCACGTCCCGGTTGGCCGTCCTCGAGGCCGCGCACGAGGAGCAGCTGCTGGCCACCGAGCGCGTCGACGTGACGCTGCCGTGGCACACCCCGCAGCTCGGCGCGCGGCACCCGTTGTCGCTGATCTCCGAGCAGGTCGCGGACGTGTTCACCGCGCTCGGCTGGGATGTCGCCGAGGGGCCAGAGGTCGAGGCCGAGTGGCTGAACTTCGACGCCCTGAACTTCCAGCCCGACCACCCGGCCCGGCAGATGCAGGACACCTTCTTCGTCGAGCCGGCCGGTTCCGGCAAGGTGCTGCGGACTCACACGTCGCCGGTCCAGGCGCGGTCGATGCTGACCCGGAAGCCGCCGATCTACGTGATCTGCCCGGGCCGCGTCTTCCGCACCGATGAGCTCGATGCGACCCACACCCCGGTCTTCTACCAGGTCGAGGGCCTGGTCGTGGACGAGGGCATCACGCTCGCGCACCTCAAGGGCACGCTCGACCACTTCGTCGTCTCGATGTTCGGCGAGGGCCTCGAGGCACGCCTCCGGCCGAACTTCTTCCCGTTCACCGAGCCGTCGGCCGAGGTCGACCTGCTGTGCTTCGTCTGCCGCGGCGCCTCCGTCGGCAACCCGGACCGGCCCTGCCGCACCTGTGGCAGCGAGGGCTGGATCGAGTGGGGCGGCTGCGGCGTGGTCAACCCCCGCGTCCTGCAGGCCAACGGCATCGACACCGATCGGTACTCCGGATTCGCCTTCGGCATGGGTCTCGAGCGGACGCTGATGTTCCGCAACGGCGTCGAGGACATGCGGGACATGGTCGAGGGTGACGTGCGGTTCAGCCGCCAGTTCGGGATGGAGATCTGATGCGGGTCCCACTGTCATGGCTTCGTGAGTACGCCGACCTGCCGGACGGCGTCACCGGCCGCGAGGTCGCGGAGCAGCTGATCCGGGCCGGCCTCGAGGTCGAGACCGTCGAGGAGTCCGACCTGACCGGCCCGCTCGTGGTCGGCAAGGTGCTCACGTACGAGAACGAGCCGCAGAAGAACGGCAAGACGATCCGCTGGTGCTCGCTCGACATCGGCAAGGACGAGCCGCAGTGGGTGGTCTGCGGTGCGCACAACTTCGAGGTCGGCGATCTCGTGGTCGTCGTGCTGCCGGGCGCGGTGCTGCCCGGCGGGTTCGCGATCTCCGCGCGGAAGACCTACGGGCACGTCTCCAACGGGATGATCTGCTCGAGCGCGGAGCTCGGTCTGGGTGACGACGGCATGCACGGCATCGTCGTACTGGAGGCGGGTGAGGCGACGCCGGGTGATGACGCGATCGAGTTGCTCGCGCTGCGGGACGACGTACTCGACATCGCGGTGACGCCGGATCGTGGGTACTGCCTGTCGATCCGCGGGGTCGCGCGCGAGGCAGCGACGGCGTACGGCGTTGAGCTGAAGGACCCGGCCGATCTGGCGCTGGACGGGTCGGGGTCGGGCGGTTATCCGGTCCGGGTCGAGGACTCCGAGGCGTGCAGCGTGTTCGTCACGCGGACGGTGACCGGGATCGACGCGAAGGCGTTGTCGCCGCGGTGGATGCAGAAGCGGCTGCTCGCGTCCGGGATGCGGCCGATCTCGATCGGGGTCGACGTCACGAACTACGTGATGCTCGAGCTCGGTCAGCCGATCCACGGGTACGACAAGGGCCAACTGTCCGGGGAGATCGTCGTACGGCGGGCGAACGCCGGCGAGAAGCTGGTCACGCTGGACGACCAGACCCGCGAGCTGGACACCGAGGACCTGCTGATCACCGACGACTCCGGCGCGATCGGTGTCGCCGGGGTGATGGGCGGTGCGTCGACGGAGATCTCCGACGCGACCACCGACGTGGTGATCGAGGCCGCGCACTTCGACCCGATCGTGATCGCGCGGGCGTCGCGGCGGCACAAGCTGTCGTCGGAGGCGTCGCGCCGCTTCGAGCGCGAGGTCGACCCGCTGCTACCGCGGTACGCCGCCCAGCGCGTCGCCGACCTCCTCGCGGAGTACGCCGGCGGCACGATCCTGCCGGACGAGACCGTCGTAGACACTCACCCGGCCCCGGCTCCCGTCAACCTCCGAGCCGACCACGCCGCCCGCGTAGCAGGCGCCCCAATCACCCTCGAAGAGACTGTTCGTCATCTGGAGTCGGTGGGTTGCACGGTCGAGGCTGCTGCGGCGGACGCGACTGCCGCGCCGTTGGCTGCGGGTGTACACGCTCCAGTGCTTGCTGCGGTCGGCACCACGACTGTTGGTACAGCCAACGTGCAGGCAGACGATCTGCTGACGGTTACTCCGCCGTCTTGGAGGCCGGATCTTCGGGATCCCAACGACTTCGCCGAAGAGGCGATTCGGTTGTTCGGGTTCGACAACGTGCCGTCGATCCTGCCAGCGGCGCCGGGTGGTCAGGGGTTGACGGTGTCGCAGAAGCGCCGACGCCGGGTTGCGACCGCGCTCGTCGGCGCCGGTCTGACCGAGGTCGTGTCGTACCCGTTCACCGGTGAGGCCGACTTCGACGCGATGGGCCTGCCTGCCGACGACAATCGCCGTACGACGGTCAAGCTGGTCAACCCGTTGTCCGACGAAGAGCCGTCGATGCAGACCATGCTGCTCGCGACACTGCTCCGGACCGCCGAGCGCAACGTCGGGCGCGGGGCGACCGACCTGGCGATCTTCCAGACCGGCCTGGTCTTCCTGCCGAAGGCGGAGACCAAGCCCGCGCCGCTCCCGTCGGTCGCGCACCGACCGAGCGACGCCGAGATCCAGTCCCTGTACGACGCTCTTCCGGACCAGCCGCTGCACATCGGTGTGGTGCTGACCGGCTCGCTGACCCCGACCGGTTGGTGGGGCAAGGGCCGTCCGGCCGGATGGGCCGACGCGGTGCAGATCGGGCGAGTGATCGCGTCCGCGGTCGGCGCTGAGCCCGTCGTCAAGAACGTAGAGCTGGCGCCGTGGCACCCGGGCCGGTGTGCGGAGTTCTCCGTTGACGGCAAGGTGGTCGGGCATGCGGGAGAGTTGCACCCGAAGGTCTGCCAGGCGTTCGGGCTGCCGGTCCGGTCGAGTGCGGTCGAGCTCGATCTCGACGCGCTGATCGCCGCCGGTCCGGAGTCGATCGCGGCTCACCCCTTCTCGTCGTACCCGGTGGCCAAGGAGGACGTGGCGCTGATCGTCGCGGCCGACGTGGCGGCGGCGGACGTGCAGGCGGCGCTGGCCGAGGGTGCGGGCGAGCTGCTGGAGTCGGTCCGGTTGTTCGACGTGTACACCGGCGAGCAGATCGGCGAAGGCAAGAAGTCGCTCGCGTTCGCACTGCGGTTCCGCGCGCCGGACCGGACCCTGAAGGAGAACGAGGTCGCCGACGCCCGCCAGGCCGCGGTCCAGGTAGCCGTCGACCGCTTCAACGCCGTCCAACGGGTCGGCTGAGATCATGAGTAGGCACCCGCGCGTGGCGGTGGCCGCGCCGAACGCGGCGGCTGCTGATGCCGGTGTGCGGGTTGCTGCCGAAGGTGGGAATGCGGTCGATGCCGCGATCGCCGCCACGTTGGTCACGATGGTGAACGAGATCGGTGTGGTTTCGCCGGCCTCGGGCGGGTTCGTGACGCTGCAGGTCGCGGGCGGCGAGGCGGTCACCATCGACGGCTGGGTCGAGATGCCCGGCCGCGGTCTGCCGGCCGATCGGTTCGGCCGCGGCGTCTGGGACATCACCACCGACTACGGCGGCGGTACGACGACCACCGTCGGCCACGGCTCCGTCGCCACGCCCGGCGGGATGAAGGCCCTCGACCTCGCGCACCGCCGGGCCGGCAAGGCGCCGTGGCGCGAGGTCGTCCAGCCCGCGATCGACGTCGCCCGCAACGGCTTCCCGCTCAGCCGGACGTCGGGCTACTACCTCGGCTACACCCACGAGATCATCTTCGGCTGGCACCAGCCCAGCCACGGCGTCGTCCACGACGAGGACGGCGAGGTGATCAAGGCCGGCAGTACGGTCGTCATTCCCGAGCTCGCCGAGGCGCTCGAGCTGATCGCCCGCGAAGGCGCCGAGACCATGTACACCGGTCGCCTCGCACAACTCCTGATCCGCGACATGGCCGCCAACGACGGCATCCTCACCGCCGAAGACCTGTCCGCGTACGAGGCCGTCGTACGCCCGGCGCTGGTCGTCAAGCAGAACGGCTGGCGCCTGGCCACCAACCCGCCGCCGGCCGTCGGGGGAGTCGCCGCCGCGGCGATCCTCTCGTTGCTCGACGGCGTACCGGCCGATGGCAGTTGGAACCAGTCCGAGCTGGAGCGACTGATCGAGGTGCAGTACGCCGTGCTCGGTCAGCGGCTCGCCGAGCTCGACGCGGAAGACGTACGGCGGCTCGAGGGCCAGCGACTGCTCGATCTGGCCGCGGCCGGCGACCTGCGCGCGCTGACCTCACCGAGTACGGCGACCGTCTCGGTCGTCGATGACGAAGGTGATGCGTGCGCGATCACGGTCTCGTCCGGTTACGGCTCCGGCGTACTCACCCCGGGCACCGGCATCTGGCTGAACAACGCTCTCGGTGAGCAGGAGCTCCTGCACGGCGGGCCGCACAGCCTCGCGCCAGGCACCCGCCTCACCTCGAACATGGCGCCGAGCGTCGCGCGCCGGGAGAGTGACGGCGCCGTGCTCGCGATCAGCTCACCCGGTTCGGACCGGATCCCGACCGCGCTCGCCCAGGTCTACGCCCTCTACACGCACGGAGGCCTGCCGCTCCGGGAGGCGGTTGAGCACCCGCGGCTGCACGTCCGCGTCCGCGAGGACGTGATCGTCGACTACGAGGACGACCTGCCGGTGTCCGGCTCGACGTCGCTGCCGACCCGCCCGATGCCGCCGCACTCGATGTACTTCGGCGGCGTCGCGGCCGCGTTGTGGGACCCGGTCGACGGCCTGCTCGCCGTCGGCGACCCCCGCCGGACCGGCGCGGTGGCGATCTCGCCCTGAGCGCACGCTAGTAGGGTCACCCAGTAACACCGGACCGGAAAGGCAGTCATGCGGCACCCCCACCCCGAGCTCTCCGTCGTCGTACCGATGTACGACGAGGAGGAGGTGCTGCCGATCTTCTTCGAGCGGATGCACCCGCTGCTCGACAGTCTGGGGATCGCTTACGAGCTGGTCGTCGTCGACGACGGCAGCCGGGACAAGACCGCGGCGCTGCTGCTCGCGGCCGCCGAGGACTGGCCGCAGCTCCGGGTCGTCCGGCTGCTCCGCAACAGCGGTCACCAGGCAGCTCAGTCGGCCGGCTTCCGCCGCGCCCGCGGTGAGTACGTCGTCACGATCGACGCCGACCTGCAGGACCCGCCGGAAGTCATCGCGGAGTTCCTCCAGGCGGTCCGCGAGCAGGATGTCGATGTCGTGTACGGCGTCCGCTCCGACCGATCGAGCGACTCCTGGGCGAAGCGCACCAGCGCCCGGCTGTACTACCGCTTGATGTGCAGGCTGGTCGGCAAGGACATCCCGTTCGACGCGGCCGACTTCCGGTTGGTGACGCGTCGTGTGGTGGATGCGGTCAACGGGCTGCCCGACGACGGGCGCGTCTTCCGCCTGGTCATCCCGTGGCTCGGCTTCCCGAGCACCGAGGTCCGGTACGTCCGGGCCGAGCGGGCCGCCGGCACGACGAAGTACAACTTCTCGAAGATGCTCAGGCTCGCCTTCGACAGTGTGACCGCGTTCTCGGCGGCGCCGCTGCGGCTGGCGACGTGGCTGGGGCTGCTCGGAGGCGTGATGTCCGGGCTGTTCGTCGTCGGTGCACTAGTGATCAAGCTGACCGGCCGGGGCATCCCCGGCTGGACGTCGACCGTCCTCGCGGTCAGCGTGATCGGCGCGATCCAGTTGCTGTGCCTCGGCCTGCTCGGTGAGTACGTCGCCCGCCTGTTCCAGTCGAGCCAACGCAGACCACAGTTCCTAGTCGGCTACGACAGCCTCGAAGACCACGGCCATCAGGAACCGGTCCAACATAGATGAAGCGTTCCGCCCCGTGGCTGCTGCCGATTCTGGTGGCGGTCGGCGGGTTCGTTTCGCTGGGTGATGTCGGACCCGGTCCGCTGGTCAAGTACGCGGCGTACTTCGGGTTGGCGATCGCGCTCCCCGGGACGCTGTTGCTTCGGGCGGCATGGCGCAGTACCGGCAACTGGGCCGAGGATCTCGGACTCGGGTCGGTCGTCGGCGCGACCTGGCAGCTGATCGGCTGGGCGATCTTCACCGCGTTCGGCTGGCAACGGTCGTTGATCGTCTGGCCGGCATTAGTGCTGATCGGCTTCGCGATCTTCGGCCGCAAGCATTGGCGGATCGCCGATCCCAAGCCGCTACCGGTTGCGTGGACGTGGGGGCTGGCGGTCTCGGCGGCGGTGATGATGGGCGCGATCACGTTCGGCGTGATGGCGTACCACCCGATGCCGCCGAACGGCGAGGCGTACTACCCGGACCTGCTCTACCACCTGTCGATGGTGAACGAGCTGACTCGGACGGTGCCGCCCGAGATCCCGCAGGTGGTGGGGGAGCGGCTCGAGTACCACTGGTTCGCGAACGCCGACATGGCCGCGGCCGTGGACGTCACCCGACTCACTCCGATGGTCGTGCTGTTCCGGCTGTGGGTGCTGCCCTGGCTGGTCGTTTCGCTGCTCGTCTGCGCGACACTCGCCCGGACCGTCAGCCGCACTTGGTGGACCGGCGTACTCGCGGCCCTCGCGCTGGCCGCGCCGCAGCTGTTCCTCCTGATCGACACCAGTGTGAACCTGGCGCCGCCGGTCAGTCTGCTCAGTCCGTCGCAGACGTTCGGGATGGTCGCGGGCGTTGCGGTCGCGGTGTTCCTGATCGAGCTGCTGTTCAAAGGCGGCAGCCGCTGGCTGTGGCTGATCACCGTGCCCGTTGCGATCGTCGGCGGCGGTTCGAAACCGACCGTGTCGCCGCTGCTGGTTGCAGCGGTCGGCTTGGCCGCGCTCTACCTGTTGGTGACGACTCGACGGTTGCCGTGGCGATTGATCGGTACGACGGTTGTGCTGCTGGCGGCCGGCGCGGTGACGTTCCTGACGGTTGCCGGAAGCACCAGTGGTTCGAGGCTGCAGTTCCTCGCCGTACTGAAGTCACTGCCCGTGTACACAGCGGCGACCGGCGACACGACACAGCCAGGTGACGGCGGTCTGATCCTGCCGGCACTCGCTCATGGCGAGGTGATCGGCACACTCAGCTTGCTACTGGGTCTGCTGCTGACTCTGCAGGCGATGTCCTGGGCCGGGTTCGGCGTGATCGGCCGCAAGGATCCGGTCGCGTGGTTCTTGCTCGGCGCGATGATCGCGGGCTGGCTCGGTTACCTGCTGATCGACCATCCGTCGGTGAGCGAGTCGTACTTCGTTTACACCGCGGCGCCATTCAGTCTGGCCGGAGCAGGCTGGTTCGCGGCGTCCAGTGCGCGCGCTGCCGGCCGACCGATCCCGATAGCGATCGCTGCCTTCGTACTGTCGATCTTCTACGCCGGCCTGTTGGTCTGGGCGCGTGGTGTGCCGGCGGCCTCGACCGGTCGACAGCTGTGGTTGAGCACCCGGATGTTGCTCGTCGTCCTCGGAATCACGCTCGTGCTGCTCGTAGTGTGGAGGCTGTTCTTCCGACAAGCTGGCGGCGGCATGTTCGTCGTACTCGTCCTGCTCTCGACCGCGCCGATCAGCTCATTCCTGCAGAGCGCCGTACGCGGTGACACCGAGAAGGCGCCCACCTATCGAGCGGCGCGCTGGTGGGTCTACCCGGACGAGGCCGAGGCCGCGCTGTGGCTCGGGCACAACTCCGCGCCGACCGACGTGGTCGCGACCAACACCTGGTGCCGGCCGGCCGGTTCGACGATGGCGGGCTGCGATGCGCGCGGGTACCTCGTCAGCGGGATCGCCGGTCGACGCACGCTGATCGAGGGCTGGGCGTACACGAACCAAGCGATGGCCAAGCAGGGCAACGGCGGACGCCGCTACACCGAGCAGCCGTCACCGTGGCCGGACCGCGTCGCGCTCACCAACCAGGCCCTCACCGCGCCGACCGCGGCCGTGCTGCAACGGATGCGAGACGAGTACGACGTTCGCTGGCTGTACGCCGACCTGCGCAACGGACCCGTGTCGCCGGCTTTGGACCAACTCGCCGTACGCCGACACAGCATCGGGAAGGTCCTGATCTACGACCTCGGAGAGTGATTGCCCCGTAACATTGGGTCGGCGCAGACCGTTAGGTTCTACGCAGGCCCGCCCGCCACGCGGCCGATGCAATGCAGCTCCGTGATTGCTCGGGAGGGCGGGATAGATGCGGGCAGTCCGACCGGCGGCCATTCTTCTTGTCACCGGCCTGTTGAGCCTCGGCACGATCTCCGCGAACGCCTATCAAGTGCCGACTGGACCGTTTGACGACTCGGCGACCACGGTCATGCCGGGCTCGGGGTTGCGCCAGACGCTCACGGTGACGGGCAAGACCGAGTTGGGCGATCCGACGACGGCCGGCTTCCGCGGGATCGGGCCGAGCACCTACCAGCCCGCGATCGCGAAGAACACACCCGCGCAGGACGTCGTGGTGAACACCGGCGACTGCGCGTCGACCGGCGGCTGCGGTGATCGCGGCACGGTGACGATCGCGTTCTCCCAACCGGTTCGCAACCCGGTCCTGCACCTCGGCGGAATCGGCGGATCCGTCGTACGGACTGTCAGCGGCAAGCCGACGGCCCAGTCCGAGCTGCACTCGATCCTCAAGCTCAGCACCGCCGGCCTCAGTCTGACGAAGCTTGGCCAGGGCAACAATCTCGCCGTCACCAGCGACACGATCACTGCCGTCAACCACGACGCGGGTCCGAACTGTGTGAACACCAAGTCCCCGTCGGCTCTCGACACCTCCGCGACCGCAGCCTGCGGATCGGTCCGCGTGAACGGCGTCGTCACCAAGCTCACGTTCGACGTGACGGCGCAGTTCACCAAGCACCCGAAGCTTCCCGCGTTGAACAACGGCTCGTCCGGCGACGTGTTCTCGATCGTCGCGTCCACGCCCGAGGACTTCGGTGACGCGCCGGCGTCGTACGGCGCGGCGTGGTCGGTGCTGAGCGATGTACAGCTCGGCAAGGACGTCACCGAGGACAACGCCACCGTTGCCAACGGCACCAACGGTCCGGCCGCGCCGGATCAGGCCGACGACGGTGTCGTCCTGAAACCGCTTCGCACCAACCAGACGACGTACTCAGCCGATCTCCAGCTCTCCGGTACTTCGAAGGCCGGCCGCGCGTGCGCGTGGATCGATGCCAACGTCAACGGTACGTTCGAGCCGGCCGAGCGATCCTGCGCCCCCTTTGCCGCCAAGCAGACCGTTGTCACGCTGAAGTGGACCGAGCTCGCTCCAAAGGCAGGACCGTCGTACGCGCGGGTCCGAGTCGGCTACAACGACGCGCAGGTCGAGAAGCCGACCGGCGCCGCCGACTCTGGTGAGGTCGAGGACTATCTGTTCGCGATCACCCCGCCGCTACCTCCGGACTTGGCCGACGACACGGCGACCACAGCTTTCAACACCGCGGTCGTTGTCCCGGTGCTCGCTAACGACAAGCCCGGTTCGGCGCCGCTGGCACCTACGACGCTGTGCCTGATCGACGGCAGCAAGTGCGTCGGCATGGTGAACGTGGTCGGCCAGGCGAAGTACGTCGCCAAGCCCGACGGCACGATCCGGGTCGAACCAGTACCGGGATTCGTCGGCCCGGCCAAGCCGGTCACCTACCGGGTTGCCGACAGCAACGGCATCACCGCCACCGCCAAACTCACGATCACGGTCTCGCTTCCCGATCGTCCGGTCGCCAGCCCCGACGCCGCGACCACTTCGCAGAACGTCAGCGTCTCCGTCAAACCGCTGGCCAACGACCGAGCCGCGGCGGGAGTACAGCTCGTTCCCGGTTCCGTCGTACTGCGTGATCCGGCCGACGCGATTTTCAAGAAGAAGGTGGTGATCGCCGGCGAGGGTGAGTACGTCGTGAAGCCGAACGGGAACGTGGACTTCGTCCCGAAGCCGCAGTTCACCGGAGTCGGCACGACGATCGGCTACCGCGTCACCGACACCACCCACCAGACCGCCGAGTCGACTCTGACCGTGACGGTCACGCCGGTGACGCCGACGGCGAACGGCGACTCGATCTCGACCGCGTTCGACACCGACGTCGTCGTACCAGTGCTCGACAACGACCTGCCCGGCTCGCCGGACGCGCCGCTCCTGCCTCTGACGTTGCGACTGGTCGACCCGGTCAGCAAGCAGCTGGTCGACAAGGTGACGATCGCCCAGGAAGGTACCTATGTGGCGGCCGCCGGCCAGGTGACTTTCCAGCCGGTGCACGGGTTCACCGGTGTCGGCACGTCGGTGACCTACCAAGTGCTCGACAAGAACGGTACGGCGGCCCGCGCCGAGCTGACTGTCTCCGTCGACGCACCCGGCCCACCGGTGGCGAACCCGGATGCAATCACCACGCTGCAGGGTCGGTCGGTGGTTGTCGACGTGCTCGACAACGACAAGCCTGGTCCGACTGGTGCGGCGTTGGATCCGGCGAGCGTGCGATTGCTCAACAAGCTAGAGCCCGTCACGACTCTCGTGGTGGCCGGCCAGGGCAAGTATTCGGTGAAGCCGGACGGCAGGGTGCTGTTCGAGCCGCTGCCCGCCTTCAGTGGTGCGGCGACTGCGGTCGGCTATCAGGTTGCCGATGGCAATGGTGCGATCGGGAAGTCGACGTTGACGGTCGGGGTGACGAAGGTGCAGCCGGATGCGTCCGACGACACCGCTGGTACTGCGTACGACACAGTGGCCACTGTGTCCGTGCTGGCGAACGACGATGCGGGTGACCCGTCGGTGCCGCTGGTGCCGAGTAGCGTTCGGCTGATCGATCCGACGACGAAGGAGCCGAAGGCAACGGTCGTGGTCGCCGGTCAGGCGACGTACACGACGACGCCGGAAGGGAAGGTCGAGGTCGATCCGCTGCCCAAGTTCACCGGGGTCGCGACGCCGATCGGTTACCGCCTCTCGGACGTGAACGGTACGACGACGTCCGCGATGCTGACCGTCACGGTCGCCAAGCCGCCTGCGCCGACCGCCGTGCCGGACACTGCGACCGGCAAGCAGAACCTTCCGCTTCGGGCGACTCCGCTGGTGAACGACACGGCCGGGCGTGGGTCTGGGCTGGATCCGCTCAGCCTGATGCTGCTGGATCCGGCGGACGGGTCGTTGAAGAAGCTGGTGAAGATCCCGGGGCAGGCTGACTATCAGGTCAATCCGGATGGGTCGGTTTCTGTTGACCCGCTGCCTGGGTTTACGGGTGCGGCGAGCAAGGTGGCGTATCGGATTTCCGACTGGTTCGGGCAGACGGCGCGGTCGACGATCACGGTGACGATCACGGCGATCACCCCGGTTGCTGTCGACGACGCTGCGCGGACGCCGTACGGGAAGACTGTTGTGGTGAAGGTGCTGGCCAACGACAAGCCGGGTGACGCGTCGGCGCCGCTGGTGCCGGGCAGTCTGCGGCTGGTTGATCCGACGGATGGCTTGCCTAAGGCAACGGTGACGATTCCGAACGAGGGCGCTTATACGGCTGGCGGGGGAGTGGTTCGGTTCGATCCGAGCGCGACGTTCCGCGGTCCGGGTACGCCGTTGAGCTATCAGGTTGCCGACAGCAACGGGACGTTGGCTACAGCGCGACTGGCCGTGACCGTCGGCCGACCGCCGGTCGCGGTCGCGGACACTGCCTCGACCTTGCAGGACGTGACTGTGACGGTGAACGTGCTGTCCAACGACGTCCCGGGGACGGACGCGAAGCTCGAGCCGGGTTCGGTCGTGCTCGCCGGGGACGTCAAGAAGGTGACGGTTGCGGGGCAGGGCACGTACACCGTGCAGCCGAGTGGTGCGGTCTCCTTCGATCCGCTGCCGTCGTTCCGGGGCAAGGCGCTTCCGATGAGCTACCGGGTCGCGGACTCGGACGGCAACTACGCCGCCTCGATGCTGAGTGTGACCGTGACGCCGGTCCAGCCGGTCGCGGTCGACGACTCGGCGATCACGCCATACGACCATCCGATCACCGTGAACGTGTTGGCCAACGACAAGCCGGGTGACCCGTCGGCGCCGCTCGTCCGGTCGAGTCTGGTGCTCAAGGATCCGGCCGGCCGTTACGGCAAGACGATGACGCGTGCCGGCGAAGGTACGTACCGGGTTGGTGACGACGGGACGGTCACGTTTACGCCGGTGAAGGGGTTCCAGGGCGTGACTACGCCGGCGACCTACCGGATCGCCGATGACAACGGAACGACTGCGGAAGGTCTGCTGCTATTGACCGTCGGCAAGGGTCCGTCGGCGGTCGCGGACGTGGTGACGACCAAGCAGAACGTCACGATCACCGTCGATCCGCTTGCGAACGACGAGCCGGGGACGGGTGCGCAGCTCGACCGGACCAGCGTCCAGGTGTACGGCGTGTCATGGAGTCGTCAGGTGGCGATTCCTGGGCAGGGTGTGTTCAGCGTGACCGCTGGGAAGATCGCTTTTGACCCCGAACCGGCGTACCGCGGTGTCGTCTCGATCGCCTATCGGGTCACCGACACCACCGGGAACAAGGCGAGCGCTTCCGTGACCGTCACCGTCTCGCCGGTCACTCCGGTGATCACGGACGACGCGGCGACGACGCCGTACCAGACTCCGGTCGCGGTCGACGTACTGGCGAACGACAAGCCGGGTGATGCGAGCGCGCCGCTTGGTGCCGTTCGGCTGGTCGATCCGGTGACTGGGGATCCGGTGGCGGCGGTGGTTGTGCCGGGGGAGGGGACGTTCACGGTCCAGCCGTCTGGCGCGATCCGGTTCGCGCCGGTCGATGGGTTTGCCGGTGCGGTGGTTCCGGTCGGGTATGAGGTTGCTGACCGCAACGGAACGGTTGGGACCGGCACGTTGGCGATCACGGTGCAGGCGCGTCCGGTCGCGGTGGCCGACGTGGCGCGGACCAAGCAGCATGTCGCGGTGACGGTCGACCCGCTGGCCAACGACAAGCCGGGGCCGGGGGCAACCTTCGATCCTGAGTCGCTGCTGCTGGTCGGTCCGGGTGGTGCGCTGGTCGATCAGGTGACGGTTGCCGGGCAGGGTACGTACGTCGTTGCGGGCGGCAAGGTCACGTTCAGTCCGGTGGCAACGTTCACGGGTACCGCGCGGCCGGCGGCGTACGACGTGAAGGACACCCATCAGAATTCGGCCCGCGCGACGATCACTGTGACGGTCGTGCCGGTGCGTCCGATCACGGTCGACGACACCGCTCGTACGGCGTTCGGTACGGCGATCGTGGTGGAGGTGCTGGGCAACGACAAGGCCGGCGACCCGTCCGCGCCGCTCCGCCCGAATTCCGTCGTACTGCGGGATCCAGCCGACGGTAAGGAGAAGAAGTCCGTCGTCGTCCCGAAGGAGGGCGCGTACGCGGTCGGTGCCGATAGCGCGATCACGTACACACCGGCCAAGGACTTCGTCGGTACGACGCGATCGCTGGCCTACCGAGTCAGCGACGCGAACGGCACGTCCGACACAGCGCTGCTCGACGTGACGGTGGTCGGACCGGCGCTCGACAAGGCGCTCCCGGATTCGGCGACAGGTACGCCGGGCAACGCGATCGCGGTCAACCCGCTGCTCAACGACGGCGGCGCGATCAAGCCGAGCTCGGTCTGCCTCCGCACGGCTACGGGCCGCTGCGCGAAGAGCGTGACCGACGGCACGGGCACCTGGTCCGTCACCAACGACGGCACGGTCACCCTCAAGCCGGCGGCCGCGTTCACCGGGACCGCGAAGGTCACCTACGAACGAACCGACGAGACCGGCCAGACGGCCACCGCCCCGGTCAAGTTCACCGTCGGCGCCGAGCCCGCCGACGAGATCCGCCCGCTGAACCGGGCCGACCTCCCACCCACCGGCGGCCCGCCGCCCGTCGTCCTCACCCTCGGCGCCCTACTAGCCGCCTTAGGTGCAACTCTCGTAGTCCTCTCCCGCACCCGCCGCTGACCTGTCCCGCACCCGCCGGCGACACCGACTGCCGTCCTGCGCCAGCCGGTGACGCGGACTGCTGTCCTGCACCGGCCGGTGACCCAGACTGCCGTTCTGCACGCGCCGCTAGGTTGCCCACTCACCTGGAGGGTTGCCCCCTCAGATTCTCAGTGGGCAACCCTCCAACTCAGGGGATGCCCACTGAGTTGGAGGGTTTGCGCGACCACGGTTGCCGGGAGGTGACGCGGACCGGCAGGCCATCACAATCCCGCGTAAGCGGCCGCTTCAGGCGGGCGGCCGTCGTCGGGGAGGCGATTGTGATGGGCTAGAGGTCCATCACCATGGTGAGTTCGTCGCGGTAGTCGTCTGGGGCGACGCGGACCGCGCGGGGGTGCGTGCCGACGATGCGATAGCCGAGCGGCCCGTAGAAGTTCTCCAGCCCGAGTCCGCCGCGGACGGTCAGCAGCAGCTGCTCCAGCCCGAGGTCGACCGCCGAACCGCGCAGCCCCTCCATCAGCATCCGCCCGGCGCCATTGCCCTGGAACTCCGGATGCACCATCACCCGCAACACCGTCCGCCAGTGCGCCAGCAGCGCACTCCCGCGATTCACCAGCATCCCCATACCGACGTACCGCTCGCCCGTGGACAACACCCCGAGCAGGTCCAGCCCCGCCTCGACCCGGCCGAGCGCGCCGTCCAGGTTCTCGGCGATCTTCTCGACCGGCGCCGGCGCCGTGTACCCGACCGCGCCACCGGCGTTCGTGGCTGCGACCCAGGTGTCCAGCAGGTCCGCCCGCAAGCCCGGCTCGAGTGTCTCGTCGGGTTCCATTACCAGGTACTTCACCGCACCTCCATCTGCGACTGAGTTGCAGATAGTCTACGGCTAGCTCAGTTCACATGGGTCAGCTTGTCCGGGTTTCTGATCAGGTACAGCTCGCTGATCAAGCCGTCGCTGGTCTTCAGGAACGCGACCGTGTCGGGCTCGTCACCGTCGTACGCGATGTAGGCGATCTCGCCGTTCAGCGTCCCCATCCGGATCTCGAAGTCCGGGTTCTCCGCGATGACCGCGAACAGCCAGCGGGCGATCTTGGTCGCGCCCTGGATCGGCCGCAGCGCCGCCTTCTTCTTGCCGCCGCCGTCGCTGATCAGTACGGCGTCCGGCGCGAGCAGCGCGACCACCTGGTCGAAGTCGCCCGACCCGGCCGCCTGCATGAACCGCATGGTCAGCTCGTCGTGGCGCGCCTTGTCGACGTGGTGTCGCGGCTGCCGCGCGTGGACGTGTTCGCGGGCCCGATGAGCGAGCTGCCGGACCGCGGGTTCGGACCGGCCGAGGGTGTCGGCAATTTCGTCGTACGGCAGATCGAAGACCTCACGCAGTACGAAGGTGGCGCGTTCGAGCGGAGAGAGGGTCTCGAGGACGACGAGCATCGCCATGCTGACCGAGTCGGCCATCTCCACCGCGGCCGCCGGATCGTCGTCCGAGGCGAGCGGCTCGGGCAGCCACGGACCGACGTACTGCTCCCGCCGGGCCTTCTGTTCCCGCAACCGGTTGAGCGCGAGCCGGGTGGTGATCCGGATCAGGTACGCGCGGACATCGCGGACGTCCTCGTGGTCGACGCCGGCCCAGCGCAACCAGGCTTCCTGGACGACGTCCTCGGCATCGCTCACGCTCCCGACCACCCGGTACGCCGCGCCGACCAGGACGGACCGATGCTCGGCGAACTCCCGAGCCAGCAGCTCGTCGGTCACTTGACCGGCCTCAGTTCGCAGTACTCCTTGAAGCCCTGGCTGGTGAGGCCGACGGCGGCGTTCATCCGGGAGCGGAAGTTCTCCAGCGCCGCGACGGCGGTCAGCTCGACGAACTGCTCGTCGGTCAGGTCCCGCCGCAACCGCTCGACCTGCGCGTCGGTCACCTCCGGCGGGGTGGCCGTCATCGCCTCGGTGTAGTCCATCACCGCGCGCTCCAGATCCGTGTAGACGTCGCTGTCCCGCCACCTTGGCACATCCCGCAGCTTCACCGGGTCGACCCCCTGGTGATGAAATTCCCAGTACCCGAAGTCCATGCACCAACTGCAGCCGATCCGCGCCGACGCCACCATCACGCTCAACGCTTTCAGGCCTGGATCCAGCGCCTTCCACTTCGCCGCCGACGTCTCCAGCAACGCCGTGGACACCAGCACCCGCCGATTGTGCAGCGCCGCCCTCACCGGATCCGGCACCTTCCGGAACTTCCGCCGGCTGCCCCACTCCACCAGCCGGACAAACCAGGTCCGCTCATGCTCCAGCCCGATCCGCGCCATCTCACCCTCCAGAGTCGTCGTCCCCCCATGGACACGCCCCGACCACCTCCATGTGACATGACCTGCCTCACACCATCACCAACATTGGATATTCATTCGGGTTATGGCATACTCATTCATATGAGTTTGACGGTGGCGGTGGCCGGGGCCAGTGGGTATGCGGGCGGCGAGCTGCTCCGGTTGCTGAGTAGTCACCCCGAAGTCGAGATCGGCGCACTGACCGCCGGCGGGAACGCTGGTACGCCGCTCGGTGTCCATCATCCACACCTCGTGCCGCTGGCCGGGCGCATCCTGATCGAGACCACGGCGGAGAATCTCGCCGGTCACGACGTGGTGTTCCTGGCCCTGCCGCACGGACAGTCCGCCGGAATCGCCGACCAGCTCGGCGAGGACGTCACCGTGATCGACTGCGGCGCGGACTTCCGGCTGACCGAGGCCGAGGCGTGGATCGAGTTCTACGGCGGCGAGCACGCCGGCTCGTGGCCGTACGGGCTTCCGGAGCTCCCTGGTCAGCGGGACAAGCTCCGCGGGTCGAGCCGAGTCGCCGTACCGGGGTGTTACCCCACCGTCTCCACGCTCGCCCTGCTCCCCGCCGTACAGCAAGGTCTCGTCGATCCTGGCCAGCTGGTGGTGGTCGCGGTCAGCGGCACGTCCGGCGCGGGCAAGGCACCGAAGGCGCACCTGCTCGGGGCTGAGGTGATGGGCTCCGCGTCGGCGTACGGCGTCGGCGGCGTCCACCGCCATACCCCGGAGATCGAGCAGAACCTCACGCCGTACGCCGATCAGCCGGTGAGCGTCTCGTTCACGCCGGTGCTCGTGCCGATGTCCCGCGGCATCCTCGCCACCTGTAGCGCACCGGTTGCCGACAGCACCGACCTGGCCGCGCTCCGGCAGGCCTACGAAGATGCCTACCGCAACGAGCCGTTCGTGCACGTGTTGCCGGAAGGACAGTGGCCGCAGACGCAGGCCACCCTCGGCGCGAACACCGTGCAGCTGCAAGTCGCCCTCGACCAGCGCACCGGCCGCGCCGTCATCGTGGCCGCGATGGACAACCTCACCAAGGGCACCGCCGGCGCCGCCGTGCAGTGCATGAACCTGGCCACCGGTCTCGACGAGACCCTGGCCCTGCCTCTAGTAGGAGTAGCCCCGTGACCCTCGCAGTCACCCCTGCCACCCAAGTCGATCGGAGCGCCGGAGTCACCGCGCCGGCCGGCTTCCGTGCCGCCGGGGTGATCGCCGGGATCAAACCCGCCGGTACGCCGGACCTCACCGTCGTGGTCAACGACGGCCCGCAGGACGTTGCCGCCGGCGTCTTCACCACGAACAAAGTGAAGGCCGCGCCGGTGCTCTGGTCCCAGCAGGTCCTCACCGCCGGCAAGCTCAAGGCCGTCGTCCTGAACTCCGGCGGCGCCAACGCGTGCACCGGTCCGGAAGGTTTCCAGGACACCCACAAGACCGCCGAGAAGCTGGCCGAGGTGCTGGGCGTCGGCGCTGCGGAGATCGGCGTCTGCTCGACCGGCCTGATCGGCGAACGCCTCCCGATGGAAAAGCTCATCCTTGGGATCTCGGCGGCGGTGGATGCTCTCGGCAACGGTCTGGAGCATGGGCTGGCCGCGGCCACCGCGGTCATGACCACCGACAACGTGCCGAAGCAGGCCGCGCTGAAGCACCCGGACGGCTGGAGCATCGGCGGGTTCGCGAAGGGCGCCGGGATGTGCGCGCCGAACATGGCGACGATGCTCAGCGTCATCACCACCGACGCCGTACTCGATCAGCCGCACCTCGACCACGCCCTGCGGAACGCGGTCGGCAAGACCTTCAACCGGCTCGATGTCGACGGCGGTACGTCGACCAACGACACCGTGCTCCTGCTCAGCTCGGGCGCGTCCGGGGTAACCGTGACACCCGAGGCGTTCGAGGCGGCGCTGACCGTGCTGGCTGCTGACCTGGTGAAGCAGTTGCAGGCCGACGCCGAGGGCGTCACGAAGCACGTCAGCATCACCGTGCAGGGTGCGGCGTCTGAAGCGGAGGCGCTGGCCGCCGCCAAGGTCGTTGCTGAGGACAACCTGTGCAAGACCGCGTTCTTCGCCTCCGACCCGAACTGGGGCCGGATCGCGATGGCGGTCGGCAACGCACCTACTGCCTTCGACCCTTCGTTGCTCGACATCACGCTGAACGGCGCCGCGATCTGCGTTGCCGGCGGCAAGGGTGTCGACCGCTCCGAGGCCGACCTCAGCGGCCTCGAGATCGACGTGGTCATCGACCTGCACGCCGGCCCGGCCTCGGCAACCGTCCTCACCACGGACCTGTCCCACGCCTACGTCGAAGAGAACTCGGCCTACTCGTCATGAACACTCATGCAGACGCAGTTGAGAAGGCCGCGGTTCTGACCGAAGCGCTGCCCTGGCTGAAGCAGTTCCACGGCAAGACGGTCGTCGTGAAGTACGGCGGCAACGCGATGGTCGACGACAAGCTCAAGCAGGCCTTCGCGTCCGACATCGTCTTCCTCCGGTACGCCGGGGTGCGCGTCGTCGTGGTCCATGGTGGCGGACCGCAGATCAGCGAGATGCTCGGCCGGCTCGGGATCGACAGCGAGTTCCGCGGCGGGCTCCGGGTCACCACGCCCGAAGCGATGGATGTCGTCGGCATGGTCCTGGTCGGCAAGGTCGGCCGCGAGTTCGTCGGTCTGCTGAACGCCCACGGTCCGTTCGCGGTCGGCATGTCCGGTGAGGACGCGGGCCTGTTCACGGCAGAGCGGCGTACTGCGCTCGTGGACGGCGAGGCTGTGGACATCGGTCTGGTCGGCGACGTGGTCGAAGTACGGCCGGAGGCGGTGGTCGACCTGATCGACGCCGGCCGGATCCCGGTGGTGTCGACGATCGCGCCGGACGAGGACGGTCAGGCCCACAACGTGAACGCGGACACCGCGGCCGCTGCGCTGGCGAGCGCGCTCGGTGCGGAGAAGCTCGTCGTACTCACGGATGTGGCCGGGCTCTACCGGAACTGGCCGGACAGCGACGAGATCATCACCCAGATCAACACGACCGAGCTCGCCGAGTTGCTGCCGTCGCTCGCGTCCGGCATGGTGCCGAAGATGGAGGCCTGCCTGCGCGCGGTCGAGTCAGGCGTGTCCCGCGCGACCGTGATCGACGGCCGCGTGCCGCACTCGCTACTGCTCGAGATCTTCACCGACGCCGGAAGTGGAACCCAGGTGATCCCGTCATGACCGAACTGGTGACCGTCGACGGCACGCAGGCGGCTCTCGCCGAGCGCTACAGCGGTGCGCTGATGAATACCTTCGGGGCGCCGAAGCGGGTGCTGGTCCGCGGCGAGGGTGCTTACCTGTGGGATGCCGACGGCAACAAGTACCTCGACCTGCTCGGCGGGCTTGCGGTGAACTGCCTCGGTCACGCGCACCCGTTCGTGGTGTCTGCCGTGACGTCGCAGCTCGCCACCCTCGGCCATGTCTCGAACTTCTTTGCCTCCGCACCGCAGATCGCGTTGGCGGAGAAGTTGCTCGGTCTCTTCGATGCCCCGGGCAAGGTGTTCTTCACGAACTCCGGTACCGAGGCGAACGAGGCCGCGTTCAAGATCACCCGGCGTACCGGCCGGACGAAGATCATCTCGACCGTCGGTGCGTTCCACGGACGGACCATGGGCGCGCTCGCCGTGACCTGGAAACCGGCGTACCGCGAGGCGTTCGCGCCGCTGCCCGGCGACGTGGAGTTCGTGCCGTACGGCGATGTCGAAGCGCTGGCCGCTGCCGTCGACGACGAGACGGCCGCCGTCATCCTCGAGCCGATCCAGGGGGAGAACGGCGTCGTCGTACCGCCGGCCGGATACCTGCAGGCGGCGCGGCGGATCACGTCGGAGCACGGCGCGCTGCTGTGGCTCGACGAGATCCAGACCGGGATCGGGCGGACCGGGACCTGGTTCGCCTTCGAGCCGGAGGGGATCACGCCGGACCTGGTGACAGTTGCCAAGGGCCTCGGTGCCGGCATCCCGATCGGTGCGTGCATCGGGCTGGGCGCGGCGGCGGATCTGTTGCAGCCCGGAAACCACGGTACGACGTTCGGCGGGAACCCGGTCGCGGCGATCGCGGGTCTGGCGGTGCTGACCGTGATCGAGCGGGACGGTCTGCTCGCCCAGGTGAATGCGATCGGCAACCATCTCGCCTCGTCGATCGTTGCCCTCGACCACCCGTTGATCGCCGGCGTCCGCGGTCGCGGGTTGCTGCTGGCAATCGAGTTGACCGAGCCGGTGTCCGATCAGGTGGCGGCGTTGGCGCTGGAGGCCGGGTTCGTGATCAACAATCCGATTCCGAACGCGTTGCGGCTGGCGCCGCCGTACATCCTGAGCAAGGCTGATGCGGACAGTTTCGTCGCGGCCCTTCCCGGGCTGCTCGACAAGGTGGAGGCGTGATGACCGTTCGGCCCGTGGGCGAGCGCAGCGAGTCCACCATCCGACACTTCCTGCGTGACGACGACCTTTCGCCGATCGAGCAGGACGAGGTACTGACGCTGGCCGCGCAGCTCGCGGGGGACCGGCACGGGCACAAGCCGCTGAGCGGCCCGAAGACGGTCGCGGTGATCTTCGACAAGACCTCGACCCGGACGCGGATCTCGTTCGCGGTCGGGATCGCCGAACTCGGCGGCGTACCGCTGATCATCGATGCGCAGACCTCGCAGCTGGGACGTGGTGAGCCGATCGCGGACACCGCGCGGGTGCTGGATCGGCAGGTCGCGGCGATCGTCTGGCGGACGTTCGGTCAGAGCCGGATCGAAGAGATGGCATCGGCGTCGCAGGTGCCGGTGATCAACGCTTTGACCGACGAGTTCCACCCCTGCCAGATTCTGGCCGACCTCCAGACTGTCCGTCAGCACAAGGGCGCGACGGCCGGGCTGAAGCTGGTCTACCTCGGCGACGGCGCCAACAACATGGCGCACTCGTATCTGCTGGGCGGCGCGACCGCCGGCATGCACGTGGTCGTCGGCTCACCAGCGGAGTACCAGCCGGATCCGGCGATCCTGGCGCGCGCCGCCGAGATCGCCGCCTCGACCGGGGGATCGGTGTCGTGGACGGCGGATGCGATCGCGGCGGTCGACGGGGCCGATGTGCTTGCCACCGACACCTGGGTGTCGATGGGCCAGGAGGGCGAGGCGGCCGACCGTGAGGCGCCGTTCGTGCCGTACGCCGTGACCGAGCAACTGCTGTCGAAGGCGAAGACGGACGCGATCGTGCTGCACTGCCTGCCCGCGTACCGTGGCAAGGAGATCGACGCGGCCGTCATCGACGGACCGCAATCGGTCGTCTGGGATGAGGCCGAGAACCGGCTGCACGCGCAGAAGGCGCTGCTGTCGTGGCTGCTGGCAAGGAGTTTCGAGGCATGACGATCGCCGTACCGACTACCAAGACCGCTCGTCAGCAGCGAATCGTTGATCTGCTGGGTCGGCAGCCGGTGCGGTCGCAGACCGAGTTGGCTGATCTGCTCGCTGCGTCCGGACTGGTTGTCGGGCAGGCGACGCTGTCACGCGACCTGGTCGAGATCGGTGCGGTGAAGGTCCGGGACTCGACCGGTCAGCTCGTGTACGCCGTACCCGGCGAAGGCGGCGACCGTACGCCGAGAGCCGGTGAAGCGGCCGCCTTCGAGGCCCGCCTCGGTCGCGTCGCCTCGGAACTCCTGGTCAGCGCCGAGGGCAGCGCCAACCTGGTGATCCTGCGAACCCCGCCCGGCGCGGCCCAGTACTTCGCCTCGGCGATCGACCACGTCGGTCTGGACGACGTCCTAGGCACCATCGCCGGCGACGACACCGTCATGGTCGTCTCCCGCAACCCGGTCGGCGGCGAGGCACTCGCCGCCCGCTTCCTGTCCTTAGCTGCCCGCTCCGACCCCAAGTAAAGGAACTGAGAAATGAGTACGGGAGAAAGCACTGCCCTATGGGGTGGGCGGTTTGCGGGTGGACCGGCTGATGCGCTGGCCGCGTTGAGCAAGTCGACGGACTTCGACTGGCGGTTGGCGCCGTACGACATCGCTGGGTCGAAGGCGCACGCGAAGGTGCTGCATCGGGCAGGTCTGCTGACCGATGAGGACCTGGCCGCGATGCTCGCCGGGCTCGACGGCTTGCTTGCTGACGTGCTGTCCGGGAAGTTCTTGCCGGCTCTTGAGGACGAGGACGTGCACACCGCGCTGGAGCACGGGCTGCTTGAGCGGCTCGGTGCCGAGCTTGGTGGTCGGCTGCGGGCGGGGCGTTCGCGGAACGACCAGGTCGCGACCCTGTTCAAGGCATACCTGCGGGAGCAGGGTCGGATCATCGGCCGCCTGGTGCTGGAGCAGGTGAACGCGCTGGCCGAACAGGCCACGCAGCACCTGGGCGTGGCGATGCCGGGACGGACGCATCTGCAGCACGCTCAGCCGGTTCTGCTGTCGCATCATCTGCTCGCGCACGCCTGGCCGCTGATCCGCGACCTCGACAGGCTCGCCGACTGGGACGCGCGCGTCGCCGCAGACTCGCCGTACGGCTCGGGCGCGCTGGCCGGTAGCTCGCTGGGGCTGGACCCGGTGTTCGTCGCTCACGAACTGGGCTTCACGAACTCGTCGGCGAACTCGATCGACGGCACGTCGTCGCGAGACTTCGTCGCGGAGTTCGCGTTCGTCACCGCGCAGATCGGCGTCGACCTGTCCCGGCAGGCCGAAGAGGTGATCATCTGGGCGACGAAGGAGTTCGGGTTCGTTCAGCTGGACGACGCGTTCTCGACCGGGTCGAGCATCATGCCGCAGAAGAAGAACCCGGACATCGCCGAGCTCGCCCGCGGCAAGTCCGGCCGGCTGATCGGGAATCTGAGCGGCCTGCTCGCCACGCTCAAGGCGCAGCCGCTCGCGTACAACCGGGACCTGCAGGAGGACAAGGAGCCGGTCTTCGACTCCATCGACACCCTCGAGGTGCTGCTGCCCGCGTTCACCGGGATGATCCGGACGCTCCGCTTCAACACCACCCGGCTGGAGGAGCTCGCTCCGCAGGGCTTCTCATTGGCGACCGACATCGCCGAGTGGCTGGTCCGTCAGAAGGTGCCGTTCCGCGTCGCCCACGAACTGGCGGGCGCCTGCGTCCAGGCGTGCGAGAAGCGCGGCATCGAGCTCTGGGACCTGTCGGACGACGACCTCGCCGCCATCTCACCCCACCTCACCCCAGAAGTCCGCACCGTCCTCACCGTCAAAGGCTCCCTAGCCTCCCGCAACACCCGAGGCGGCACCGCCCAACCCCAAGTAACCGAACAGTTGGCGGAACTCCGCACCCGCGCGGCGGAACACGCGGACCGCCTCGCTTAAGGTGCTGAGCATGCGCCGTTCGGTTCTTGCTGGTCCTGTGTTGGAAGTGGCGCCGAAGTTGCTCGGCATGGTGCTGCGCAGGACGACGGATGACGGGACGGTCGCAGTCCGGATCACCGAGGTCGAGGCGTACGACGGCCCGAACGACCCCGGCTCGCACGCGTACCGAGGAGAGACCACCCGGAACGCAGTCATGTTCGGCCCACCCGGATTCCTGTACGTCTACTTCACCTACGGCATGCACTTCTGCATGAACGTCGTCGTAGGCCCGGCAGGCAACCCCTCAGCCGTCCTGCTCCGCGCAGGCGAGGTCATCGAAGGCGCCGACCTGGCCCGCGCCCGCCGCGGCCACCCCACCCCGGAGAAGGTCGCCTTCAACCAAACCGCAGGCATCCGCCAAGGCCCGGTGGTGAAGCGCCCGAAGCCCAACCCCGACCGCGATCTCGCTCGCGGCCCGGCCCGGCTCTGTGTTGCCCTTGGCATCGGACGCGAAGGCAACGGCGCCGACCTGCTCGCGAAGGACTCACCCATCCAGCTCCTCCCCGGACCAGGCTTCGACGGCGAACCGTCCACCGGACCCCGAGTCGGCCTGCGAGAGGCCGCCGACCGGCCGTGGCGCTTCTGGATCCCGGCCGATCCGACAGTCTCGCCGTACCGCCCGCACGTCCCGAAGCGCCGCAGCTAGCGCTTCGCCAACTCCAGCACGTAGTCGAGCTGCGGAAGCCCGTGCTCTACCTCCGGGTCCGGGAACAGTCCGATGTGATGCACCCCAGCGGCCTCGAGCGCGTCGACGTGCGCGGCCGCGTCCTCGAGCGTGCCGATCGCCCCGATCTCCGTCCACCAGTCCCGCGGCATCCCCACGAGCCCCTCGACGCCAGACTCGTCGTACAGCTTCTTCAGGTCCTCGAAGAACGGCAGCGCGGTCACGCCCGGGTGGTTGTCGCTGATCCGCCAGCCGAGCCACGGCGCGGTCCACTCGTACGCCGTCTTCCGATCCTCCCGGACGCACAACGCCGCGAACACCGCGACCACGAACCCCTCCGGCGATCCGGCGTACTCCACCGACTGACGCACGTACGCCGGAGTTGCGGGCTCCGCGAGCACGACACCGCCCGCGACCCGGCCGGCCAGCGCCATCGACTTCGGGCCCATCACGCCGAGCAGGATCGGCGGCGGGGTGACCGGTGGCGCGTCCAGCTTCACCTTGTCGAGGTACACCGCCTTGCCTTCGAAGCTGACCTCCTCGCCGGCGAGCAGCCGGGTGACCGTCGTGGTGACCTCGTCGAGTGTCGTCAGCGGCGACTTCGGCCGGACGCCCATCTGCGCCATCCACGGCTGCACGCCGTGACCGATGCCAGGCAGGAACCGCCCCGGTCCGAGCGCCTCCAGCGTCGCGAACTCCATCGCGGTGACCGCGGCGGTCCGAGCGACCGCGGGCACGATGCCGAGACCGACCGTCAACCGCTCGGTCGACGTCAGCGCGGCCGACACCAGCGACGGACCGGCGGTGAAGAAGCAGTCTTCGATGATCCACAACTCGTCCGCGCCACCGCGGTCGAGCCGTCGGGCCACGTCGGTGACGAGGGCGGCCGGGAAGGTTCGCGGGAAACACATTCCGAGACTGGTCATGGGGGGACGCTACGAGATGCCGCCGACAGTTCGTGAGAGACGCGTCAAAGGTTCTCGCCGACCGCGGGGGAGGGCGACTAGCGGACCGTGCTGCGGGTAGGTTTCTGGTATGGCCCGTCCGCACTACGCGTCCCGTCTCGAGGACTGGTTCAACGTGGGGGTGCAGGCTGTGCTGCGGCGGCGCGGCTGGCAGGAACGGATCATTCCGCAGGTCGGCTACGGCAACACGGAGTTCGTCCGGGTGCTGGCCCGTGTCGTGCTCGGCCGGGATCCGCGCAACCAGCCGCGGTACGAAGAGGACCAGGTGATGCGCGGCTGGCGCGTGTTCGTCACGGCGCCGGCCACGAAGGTGCTCGTCAGCGTGACCGTCAAGGGACAGACGTTCAACGCCCTCACCGACCGCGGCGGGTTCATCGACCTGACCGTTCCAGTGGTGCTGCCGCCGGGGTGGCACGAGATCATCCTGGGCGTCCACGGCGACCGGCAGGCCCGGGCGCGGATCTTCGTACCTGATCCGGAGGCGACGTTCGGACTGGTCAGCGACATCGACGACACAGTCATCCTGACGATGCTGCCGCGTCCGCTGATCGCAGCCTGGAACACCTTCGTCCGCGACGAGCAGGCGCGTCGCGTCGTACCAGGGATGGCCGGGCTGTACGACGAACTGCTGGCGGACCACCCTGGTGCGCCGATGTTCTACCTGTCGACCGGAGCGTGGAACACCGCACCGACGCTGACCCGCTTCTTCGCCCGGCACGGGTACCCACCGGGGCCGTTGCTGATGACGGACTGGGGCCCGACGAACACAGGCTGGTTCCGCAGCGGTCAGGAGCACAAGCGGACCGCGCTGCGGCGGCTGGCCAAGGAGTTCCCGAACGTCCGCTGGGTCCTGATCGGCGACGACGGCCAGCACGACCCCCAGTTGTACGGCGACTTCGCACAGACGCACCCGGATCACGTGCTGGCCATCGGCATCCGCCAGCTCACTCCGGCCGAGCAGGTCCTGTCGCACGGTCTACCCGTACCGAACCCGGACCCAGGTGCTCACGACCCGCAGCGGCCGACTGCAGTCACAGTCCAGGGGCCAGACGGGCATTCACTCCGTCCACAGCTCCGGGCAGTGCTGGCCCGCCCCGAACCCACCTGAGCGGCAGCTCCCCCTAGTACAGGACACTATGAGGTGACCGACGTACTCGAGGAGAGAACAAGTGAGCGAACGCCGCACCCAGGTATTAGATGACCTGGAGAGCCGTGGGCTGATTGCCCACTCCACCGATCCGGATGCCCTCCGGGCCTCGATGGCAGCGGGACCGATCACCTCCTATGTCGGTTTCGACCCCACCGCGCCCAGCCTGCACATGGGGAACCTGCTGCAGCTGCTGACGCTGCGGCGGCTCCAGCTGGCCGGCCACAACCCGATCGGGCTCGTGGGTGGCGCGACCGGGTTGATCGGTGATCCCAAGGAGACGTCCGAGCGGGTGCTGAACCCGAAGGACGTCGTGCACGAGTGGGTCGAGAAGGTACGCGTCCAGGTGGAGAAGTTCATCGACTTCGACCAGTCGCTGCCGAACCCGGCCCGGATCGTCAACAACTACGACTGGACGAAGGACCTCAACACCCTCGACTTCCTGCGGGACATCGGGAAGCACTTCCCGGTGAACCGGATGCTCGGCCGCGAGGTGGTGAAGGCACGGCTGGACCAGGGGATCAGCTACACCGAGTTCAGCTACGTGCTGCTGCAGTCGCTGGACTTCCTGGAGCTCTACCGGCGGCACAACTGCACACTGCAGACCGGCGGTAGCGACCAGTGGGGGAATCTGACGGCCGGCGTCGAGCTCATCCGACGTGCCGAGTCAGGCAAGGCGCATGCGCTGGCGACACCACTGGTGACCAAGGCCGACGGTACGAAGTTCGGGAAGACGGAGTCCGGCTCTGTGTGGCTGGACGAGGAGCTGACGACGCCGTACGCGTTCTACCAGTTCTGGTTCAACAGCGACGACCGCGACGTGATGCAGCTGGTGCGGTACTACACGTTCCGTACGGCGGAGGAGATCGCGGCGCTCGAGCAGGCGACCGCGGAACGTCCACAGGCCCGAGAAGCTCAACGGGTGCTGGCGGAGGACGTGACCACGCTGGTGCATGGCGCTGACGAGACGCGGCGTGTGCAGGAGGCCTCGAAGGCGCTGTTCGGCCAGGGGGAGCTCGCGTCACTCAACGGCTCCACACTGGTCGCCGCTCTCCGGGAAGCACCCCATGTGGAGCTGGGCGCAGGCGAACCAATGCCAACGTACGGCGACCTGTTGGTGAAGTCCGGACTGGTCGCCAGCAAGTCCGCTGCGCGCCGCACGGTAGCTGAGGGCGGCGCGTACCTGAACAACGAGAAGGTGAAGGACGCGGAGTACGTGCCTGGTACGGACGACCTGCTGCCAGGTGGCGTACTCGTGCTGCGGCGCGGGAAGCGTTCATTTGCAGGGGTTCTGGCCTCGCCGGCACGGGACTGACGGCCCTGTCATGGCCCTGGTGTGGGGGTGGGCTCCACTCCCACACTCGGGTTGCCGAAGGCAAATTACAGCCCTGTGATTCAGCCCACCGGGGGCCGATTTGACCGGCCACCTACGGGCCACGTAATGTTCTTCTTGTTGGAGCGAGGCGCGGGACGCGAAAGCGGCCGGTCGCTCCGAACCCCCCAAAGGCTAGAGCAGCCGGAACGTGTCTTCGGACTCGGGTCGGCCCCTCAGACGCGGCGGGTGAGCAGAAAAATTGGGTCTTGACTCGGTGGATCTGCTCCGGTAGAGTAACGCAGGTTGCCCCGGGGTCCTGGCCGAGAGGTCATGGATGCGGTGAGCGTCCGATTCTTGAGAACTCAACAGCGTGCCGAAAGTCAATGCCGAAATTGTTTTACCCCGTACACAGGCATTGGGTGACTTCTTCTACCTGGATCTCTTCGAGGTTTGGGTGGTGGGTTGTCTATGTTTGTGTCGGATTCCTTTGAAGTTATTACGGATGACAAGCCAGTTTTGGTTGTTTCTGATTCAAAGGATCACTCAAAGTAGTCTGTTTTCCATGGTTCGCCGTGGTTGACATATGGATTTCAACGGAGAGTTTGATCCTGGCTCAGGACGAACGCTGGCGGCGTGCTTAACACATGCAAGTCGAGCGGTAAGGCCCTTCGGGGTACACGAGCGGCGAACGGGTGAGTAACACGTGAGCAACCTACCCTCAACTTTGGGATAAGCCTCGGAAACGGGGTCTAATACCGGATAATACTGACTGTCTCATGATGGTTGGTTGAAAGTTCTGGCGGTTGGGGATGGGCTCGCGGCCTATCAGCTTGTTGGTGGGGTAATGGCCTACCAAGGCGTCGACGGGTAGCCGGCCTG
>NZ_SODF01000003.1:0-83708 GCF_004365875.1 Kribbella kalugense
GTGTGTGTCAAGTGTCGAAGATCCCGCAGGGACGCCGAAGGCGCACTTGACTCACACCGCCACGACTAGCACCCTCACGCAGCCCGGAGACGCAATCACACCCCATCCAAAGGCCCCACCGCACCACAGCAGACCCGAAGGCCCACGCGCTACAGCAACCCGAAGGCCCGGCGAACCGCAGTACTTCCAGAACCCGCTCGACCAGAGTCCCTATCCCTCCGGTCTGTGGATGGTTCCGGTGGAGCCGTTCATTGTGATGGGGGTGTCGTTGGGGAGGTCGGTTGTGGCGTTGGGTACGGCGACTATTGCGGGGATGCCGCGTTCGCGGGCGACGATGGCGGCGTGCGACAGGATCCCGCCGGTCTCGGTGATGACGCCGGCCGCGATCCCGAGAAGAGGCGTCCAGGCCGGGTCGGTGAAGCGGCACACGAGGATGTCGCCGGGACGAACCCGACCGAAGTCGGCCGGCCCGAGAACGATTCTGACGGGACCGCTCGCCGTACCGTGGCTGGCCGGTGCGCCGGTCAGGACTCGGCCACGAAGACCGCCAACAACGGGCTGACCAGCGCTGCCGGGGACGCCGCTTCGGAGACCGCTGGCGGCGGCCTGACCGACACTGGCCGGGACGCCGCTTCGGAGACTGCTAGCGGCGGGCTGACCGGCGCTGCTGGGTGACGCGGTTGGGGGTTGGGCGGTGATTGGGCGGGACTGTAGGAGCCAGAGGTGGTCTGCGGTGAGCGCCCACTCGATGTCCTGGGCGTTGCCTAGGACGGCGGTGACCTCTTGGCCGAGTTGCGCCAGGCGTGTGGCGGTTGCATCGGTGAGGGTGGCTTGAGTACGCCGGCTGGTGGGTACGGCGTGTGATCCGTGGCGGTCGAGCGACGTTGGCTTGTCCGCGATCGTGCGGGTGACGGAGCCGTCCGCGGTGACCCAGTACCGGTCGGGAGTCACTCGACCCTCGACGACGCTTGGCCCGAGCCCCCAGGACGCCTCGATGACCGTCGTACCGGTGGCATCGGCGGGTGTGAACATGACCCCGGATACCTCGGAATCCACCTGGCGCTGGACGATCACGGCCATCGACGCGTCACCACCTGAGGCGTCCCGGTAGGCGGTCGCGCGGTCGGACCAGAGGGACGCCCAGCAGGCACGTACGGCGGCCTCGACCGCCGCGACCCCTTGTACTCCGAGGAAGCTGTCGTGCTGCCCAGCAGCCGATGCGGAAGCGGTGTCCTCGTTCGCAGCCGACGATCGCACTGCAACGACCGGATCGCCGACGCTGTCGAGCCACCGCCCCAGTTCCTCAGTCAACTCGACGCTCTCGAGCCGGCTCAGGTCCTCAGTCAGCACCTTCGGTGGGCGGTGTTCGCCGCGCGCGACTCGGCGGGCGAGGAGCGGGTGAGCGTCGTGCGTCGGGAACGGTACGACGACTCCCTCGGGGACCGGGAGGTTGGCTCGGATCAGGGCGCCGAGTGCGGCGGCCTTGCCGCCGCATAGGTCTGCGGTCGCTGCCGCTAGCGGCACCAGCATGCGATCCTCCTATCAACACAACGTTGACAACAAAACGTTGATGATCCACTGTATGCGGATGCGACGCAAGCAAGACGCGAATCAGGCCCAGGCCGAGCGTCAGCACGAGGCCCGTGAGCAACTTCTCGACCGAGGCGCGAAGGACCTGGCCCGGCGACCGTGGCGGCCGGCGCCGATCCCGTTGTCGGCGGTGGATCTCACTCAGTTCGCGGTCTGGCGATCCGCAGACCTGACCAACGACGACCTGCTGGCCGCGCTCGTGCTGTTGCCGGCCGCGCGAGCCGAGGTCGAGGAGGTCGAGTCCGGCCTGCTGTTCCTGGCCAGGAGTTCGGGGCTGACCTGGGCGGAGATGGCCGACGCGATGGGGTTCAGCTCTCCGCAGGCCTGTCAGCAGCGGTTCAACCGGCTGACTTCCCGGCACGACTCATGATGCTCCTCGTGCTGCACGCCGTACGGCTGAAGGGATTCGCCGACACCACGGCGATCGCTGAGCGTTTCAACCTCCAGCAAGGACAAACGGAGGAAGCGTTGCACGACGCCGAGGCCCGAGGATGGACGACCTACACCGAGTTCGCAGGTACGGCGGGATGGTCGCTGACCGAGAGCGGTCGCGCGGAGAACGAGCGCCTGCTCGCACAAGAGCTCGACAACACCGACGTCGTCCGCAAGGTGTACGACGACTTCCTGCCGCTCAACACCCTTCTGCAACAGGCCTGCACCGACTGGCAACTGCGGCCGGTCGGTGCGGATCCGTTGGCAGCAAATGATCACACTGACGCTGCCTGGGATGCCGGGGTGTTGCATGAACTCAAGGTGATCGAGCGGGCGCTCGGAAGCATCGCGCGGCGGTTGACAGCGGTGCTGCCGCGGTTCGGCGGGTATGACCTGCGGTTCTCACGGGCGCTCACCAACGCCACCGCAGGCGAGTCAGCCTGGGTCGACCGCAGCGAGGTCGACTCCTGCCACCGCGTCTGGTTCGAGCTCCACGAAGACCTGCTCGCCACCCTCAACCTGCACCGCGGCGACTAGTTGCCTATGGCATCCAGATAGGCAGCACCTCGGGGCGTGAGCCGGTAGCCGACCTCGAGACTGTAGGTCAGACCAAGGTTCTTCAGCTTGCGGACATCCAACTTGAACGGCGCGGTCTGACGCCCCACGGACGCGGCGAGATCGCCCGCCCGGGTGGCGGGACTGGTCTGGATGAGCCGGAGAGTCTCGGTTGTCCACGAGCCGTGGTGGCTGGAGTTGTCGAAGGCGGCCAGCCGGGCGCGGAGGTCGGCCAGGTCAGCCTCGCTGAGCTCGGTCTGCGCGGCCAGCTGCTCGCGCGGATCCGGCTCGTCGACCAGGTGGAAGCGGATCAGGAACGTCGGCATCGAATCGTCGCCACGGAGCCGGCGCCGTACGTCCTTGGCGTTCTGGCGGTCGGCGAGGGCGACGTCGGCGTCGGTGTCCGCGATCAGCTCGGGGTTGACCTCGCGGATGCTCTCGATCTCGATCCGGCCCGCGTTCGTGCGGTAGATCCGCCCCTCGACCACTCGCGACTCGGCCCATCGCCGATACGCCACGGTGATCTTTCCGTCCGCGACCCCGTCGCGATCCGATCCGGCAAACAACATGACTAACTCCCCAACGCCTTCGCCACCATCGGCGCCAGGGTGCGAAGTGCCTTGCCCCGGTGGCTGATGGCGTCTTTTTCTTCGATCGACAGTTCGGCCGTGGTGCGGTCGTACCCCTCGGCCTGGAACAGTACGTCGTACCCGAATCCGCCGGTGCCACGCAACGAGCGGATCACCGACCCGCGCATCTCGCCGATCACGATCTCGTCCTCGGCATCCGGCCGTACGAACGCCACCGCAGCCACGAACGACGCACCGCGCCGCTCGTCCGGCACGTCCTCCAGCTGGCCGAGCAGCAGCACGTTGTTGGCGTGGTTGTCCTTCGCCGGCCCGGACCAGCGCGCCGACAGCACGCCCGGCATCCCGTTCAGCGCGTCGACGCAGATCCCGCTGTCGTCCGCGATCGACGGCAGCCCGGTCGCGGCCAGCGCGGCGTGCGCCTTCAGCAGCGCGTTCCCCTCGAACGTCGGCTCCGTCTCGGCCGGTTCGTCGTACGCCGGTACGTCGCCGAGCCCGAGCACCTCGATCCCGGGCACGATCGGGGTCAGGATCCGCCGCAGCTCCTCGAGCTTCTTCTTGTTGTTCGATGCCAGTAAGACTCGACTCACGCCAGCGCCTCCTGCTGCAGCTTCGCGAGGTCGGCGCAGCCGGAAATACCCAGCTCCAGCAGGCTGTCCAGCTCGGTGCGGTCGAACGGCGCGCCCTCAGCCGTGCCCTGCACCTCGATGAACTTCCCGTCGCCGGTGATCACCAGGTTCATGTCCGTCTCGGCCCGGACGTCCTCCTCGTAGCAGAGGTCGAGCATCGGCGTCCCGTCGATGATCCCGACCGAGACCGCGGACACCGTCCCGGTCAGCGGCTCGCTCTTCAGCAGCTTCCGCTCCCGCAGGAACGACACCGCGTCCGCCAACGCGACGTACGCGCCGGTGATCGCCGCCGTCCGGGTGCCACCATCGGCCTGCAGTACGTCGCAGTCGAGCACGATCGTGTTCTCGCCGAGCGCCTTGTAGTCGATCACGGCCCGCAGCGAGCGCCCGATCAGCCGGGAGATCTCGTGGGTCCGGCCACCGATCTTGCCCTTGACCGACTCCCGGTCCGAGCGGGTGTTGGTCGCCCGCGGCAGCATCGCGTACTCCGCGCTGACCCAGCCGAGCCCGCTGCCCTTGCGCCAGCGCGGCACGCCCTCGGTCACGCTCGCCGCGCACAGCACCCGGGTCCGCCCGAACTCGACCAGCACCGAGCCCTCGGCGTGGTCGAGCCAGTTCCTGGTGATCGTCACCGGGCGGAGCTGGTCAGTGGTACGTCCATCGATACGGGCCATGAATCAGACCCTATGCCTCCAGACGCTGCACCTCCGCATTGGACGACGGCGGAAGAGCGATAGGCGAGGGCGGCAAGGCGAGCGGTCCGGACGGCCGGACCTGCGTGACCGCCATCCGCGCTGCCCACGGCAGCAGGTCGTTGGCCCGGCGCCCGACCCACGGGATGCCTTCCTTGACCAGCCAGACCGCGTCGGCCCACTTGCCCGGCGACCGATAGGCACAGTCCAGCTCCGGCCGTACGTCGATCCGCACGCCACGGATCGCCAGTTCGTCGGCGAACGCGCGGGCGAGCGTGCGATGCCCGCGCTCCCCCGGGTGCAACCGGTCGATGCTCCAGAAGTCCCGCCGGTACACCTCCGGGTAGTCGGCCATGTCCAGCCGGATCCCGCCGTACCGCGCGTGCAGGTCGTCGTACGCGACGTTGACCTGCTCGATCCGCTGCCACAGCGGCCGCCGCAGCCATCTCGGCAGGCCGAACACCTTGCCGTGGTCGTGGAACCGGACCGTCAGCAGCAGCGCGCCCCGAGCGGTCAACTGCTCCGCACAGAACTGCAGGTGCTCACGGATCCGGCCGGCGTCGAAGGTCGACCGCAGGGTGTCGTTCACCCCGACGATCAGCGAGGCGATGTCGATCGGACCGTCACCGGTCTCGGGCAGTTGCTCGGTCGCGACGATCGGCACGGTGGCGCCGCTGGTCGCGAAATTGGAGAACGTCACACGGTGGGAGCTGGCCAGGGAGTCGGCGAGCAGCGAGGCCCAGCCCCGCCACCCCTCGCCCGGGCGCGCACCGGCACCGGACAGGTCGGTTGTACTGCTGCCGTTCATCGGGTCCCCGACACCTACGGTGGTCGAGTCCCCCAGTGCCACGTAGTGGAGGCTCACATTCCGCCATGGTGGGCGCACGGAGCGAGACTGTGATGTTCGGCGGATGACGAGTGGGGCAACGTCATGTCAAAGGCAGGTGATTGAGGATCAGAACTGCTCGGAGTTAGGCTACTGGAAACAACTATGCGCAGGAGTGCCTGGTATGAGTGATCTTCGGTTTGGCGTGGTCGGACTTGGTGCCCGGAGTCGGATCGCGAAGTACGCACACCGTCCTGGTGAAGGGTCGGAGGTCGTGGCCTTCGCCGACCCGGCCGCGGGCCAGCGGGACGCCACCCTCGAGCTGTACCCGCAGGCGACGGGGTACGCCGATCACACCGAGCTCCTCGACCAGAAGCTGGACGGGGTGTTCCTGACCACGCCGGACGACCTGCACGAGGGGCCGGCGATCGACTTCCTCGCCGCCGGGGTCAACGTGTTCGTGGAGAAGCCGCTGGCGATCACCACCGAGGGCTGCGACCGGGTCCTGCAGGCGGCGTACGACTCCGGCGCCCGGCTGTACGTCGGCCACAACATGCGGCACATGCCCGTCGTCCTGACCATGCGCAAGCTGATCCAGGACGGTGCGATCGGCGACGTGAAGGCGATCTGGTGCCGGCACTTCGTCGGCCACGGCGGCGACTTCTACTTCAAGGACTGGCACGCCGACCGGAGCCGGACCACCGGACTGCTGCTGCAGAAGGGTGCCCACGACCTCGACGTGATGCACTGGCTGGCCGGCGGCTACACGACCCGGGTCAACGCGATGGGTGCGCTCACGCTGTACGGCGGGATCACCGACCGGCTGGACCGGTCGGGCCAGCGGTTCGGCGACTTCGTCTCGGAGCAGAACTGGCCGCCGCTGGAGCAGAAGGGCCTGGCGCCGGTGATGGACGTCGAGGACCTGTCGATGGCGAATCTCCTGCTGGACAACGGGGTCTTCATGACCTACGAGCAGTGCCACTACACGCCGGACTACTGGCGCAACTACACGGTGATCGGCACCCACGGCCGGCTGGAGAACTTCGGCGACACCGCCGGCGGTGTGGTGAAGGTCTGGAACAGCCGCCGTTCCGGGTACCGCGAGGACGCCGACCAGGTCGTCGAGATCGCCGGCGAGACCGAGCACCACGGCGGCGCGGACCCGCACCTGGTGGCCGAGTTCGTGAACTTCGTCCGCGACGGTGGTCTGACGCTCACTTCCCCGGTCGCCGCCCGGGCCGCGGTGGCCGCCGGCTACGCCGCAACCCAGTCCCTGCGCGCGAACGGCGTACCGCAGGACATCCCAGCCCTTGACCCGACCTTGGTGAGGTATTTCGACAATGGCCAGGTGCGCTGAGTGCTATCCTCCACGTCGTGACCTGGTACGCCGCACTGCGAATGCTGAGCCCTCGATGCGGAGGACTCTAGCGGCGTAGGCACGTGTGCTTGCAGCGAGAGGCCCCCGATGTCGGGGGCCTCTTTCGTTTCCACAGACTGCAACCCACACGGAGCTTGATATGTACCCGATCACCTACATCACCGACTGTTTCGACGGCAACGCCCGGGCCAGACTCAGCACCCGGATCGGCGCCCTGTTCGGCCAGTCGCCGACCATCGTCGCCGCCGACGGACCCGATCCGGAGACGTTCGCCGCACTGACCCTGCTCGACTGTCTGCTCGCCACCTCGGCGCTCGGCGAGGACGGCCATCCGACCATCACATTGCTCAACATCGCGCCCCGCGACGGCGTCTGGCCGAACGGCGTCCCGTTCGGCTACTTCTGGTACGGCGAGCACCTGGTCGCGACCACCTTCAACGCCCGCGTCCTGTCCCTGGTACGGCGTGAGCTCGGGATCGACCGGGTCTACGTCACGGACATCCGCGAGGCCGTGACCGCGGCCGGATTCCCGCCGGCCGAGATCGACAAGATCGCCGGCACCCAGTTCCGCAGCCTGTGGTACCTGCCGCTGCTGGCCAAGTGGGTCGCCGACGGGCGGACCGTCCCCGCGGTCGAAACCGCCGTACCCGAGCTCGACGACGAGGACCCGGTCGTTGCCGTCGTCGACAACTTCGGCAACTGCAAACTCGACCGCGACCTCGGGCTCGCCCCCGGCGATGTCGTGACGGTTGCCCAGAGCAAGGACGTGACCTGCTACCCGCACCTGACCGCCGTGCCGCGGAACTCCCCCGGCATCATCCCGGGCAGCTCCGGCACCGGCTTCACCGAGCTCGTCATCCGCGGCGGCTCGGCAGCCTCGGCGTTCGGCTTGCAGCCTGGCGATCCGGTGTCGGTATCGGTCGCAGAGAAGGTGGCCTGAGGCGACTACGGTTCCAGCGGGAGCCCTGCGAGTTGGTCGAAGGCGAGGTCCATGGTTGCGAGGTACTTCGGGAGCGTGTCGTCGACATCCAGGTGCTGGTACGTCGCCATGACGACGCCGACGACCGCTCCGGCCCAGGCGCGGACGGCGATGTCCTCGGGGGAACGACCGGTCCGTTCGGCGGCCAGGCCGGCGAGCAGGTCGATGCCTTCGTACAGTTGGTCGAGCATGCGGGCCCGCAGCTCGGGGGCGTTCATCACCAACTGCTGGCGTTCGGACTCCAGCACCCACTCGGCCTCGGAGAGGGTGTCCATGCTTTGCCGGATCGCTCCCCGGAGGGCCTCGGTCGGACTCAGCTCGGGCGGCTGACTCCGGAACAGTTCGATCAGCACCGGGTCGAGCCGGTCGAAGACGATGGTGTCCTCTTTGGTCGCGAAGTACCGGAAGAACGTTGCCGGCGACACCTCGGCCGCGGCCGCGATCTCCTGGACCGTCGTCGCGGCGTACCCCTGCTTCCGGAACAACCGCAGCGCATGCTCCTGGATCGCCGCCCGGGTCTTCGCCTTCTTCCGCTCCCGCAAACCACTCATACGCCGATTGTGGCAACTTTCTCCTGGCTGGCGTCGGCGGCGCGGGTACGGCGGGGCAGGAAAGCCAGCGCGAGCACGATCGACACCACCGCGAGCCCGCTGCACACCCACAACGTCACGTCCATCCCGTTGACGAACGCCGCCCGAGCGGAGCGCACGAGTCCGGGCGAACCGATCGCGACCGCCGCCGACGCACTGTCGCGAGCCGCAGCCGCCGCTGCGGGCGGCAGTCCGCTGACGTCCAGGTGGTTCCGGTACGCCGCATTGAGCACCGTCCCGAGGATCGCGACCCCGAGCGTGCCACCGACCTGACGCGAGGCCTGGATCAGCGCGGACCCGGATCCACTGCGCTCGATCGGCAACGCGGCGAGCGCGAGCCCGTTCATCGGCGGCAGGGTGAACCCGATGCTCACACCGACCAGGCTGACCCAGATCGCCGTCACGCCGTACCCGTCGCCGACTCTCGTGAACGCACCGATCGCCAGCCCGATCAGCATCAACGAGAACCCGATCGCCACCGAGACCCGCGCCCCGGCCACCTCGACCAACCGCTCGGCAACCTTCGCGCCGATTAGCATCCCGCCGATGATCGGCAGCAACCGCAATCCGGCCTGGAACGCATCCGCACCCTGCACCGCCTGGAACAACTGCGGCAGCACGAACAGCAAGCCCACCAAGGCGAACGACGCCAACGTCGCGAGCACCGTCCCCCAGGTGAAGCCCGCCGACCGGAACAACTTCAAGTCGATCAACGGATCCGCCGCACGCCGTGCCCAGGCCCAGAACGCGACCAGGAAGACCACTCCACCCCCGATCCCGCCGAGCGCCCAGGCCGAGCCCCATCCATGCTCCCCGGCCGCGATGAACCCGTACGTCAGCGCGACCAACCCGGCCGCGGTGAGCAGGATCCCCGGTACGTCGATCCGCCGCGACCGGTGGCCGGCCGTCCGCGGGATCAGCAGGGCGACTGCAACTAGTCCGATTGCAACTAGTGGCAGGTTGATCAGGAAGATCGAACCCCAGCGGTAGTGGTCCAGCAGCCAGCCACCGAGCAGCGGGCCGAGCGGGATCCCGAGCGAGTTCGCCATCAGCCAGATCGTCATCGCGCGCTGGCGCTCTTCCGGGGCGAACAGGATGTTCAGCAACGACATCGACAGCGGAATCAGGAATGCCGAGCCGATCCCGAGCGCCGCCCGGGCCGCGATCAGCTGACCGGGCGAGTTCGCGAACGCACACGCCGCCGACGCCAGTCCGAACACCACCAGCGCGCCGAGCATCAGCCACTTCGGCCCGAACCGGTCGCCGAGCAGGCCGGCCGGAAGCAGCAGCGAGGCGAGCACCAGCGTGTACGCGTTCGCGAACCACTGGAGCTGACTGGTCGACGCGTTCAGATCGGTCGCGAGCGTCGGCAGCGCGACGTTCAGCACGGTCAGATCCAGCCCGATCACGATCAGGCTGATGGACATCGCACCCAGCGCCCACCACCGGCGCGGATCGAGCGAGACGGTCATGACGAATCACCTTTCTGAGATCAACTCTAATTTGAGAGTAAATCTCAGAATCACGATCTGTCTAGCTGCGATGCGCCGCCAGACCGTCCAGCACATGCCCGAGGCTCCGTTCGAAGAGCCGGTCGAACCGGTCGGCAGCATGTGGCGTCTCGGCCTCGAGCATCATCCGGCTCAGATGTGGATAGTCGCCGCTCCCGATCACCCGCTCGCCGTACTGCGCCTGTTTCGCCAGCCAGTCGGACATCGCCGCCTGGTCACCACGCGCCGCCTCGAGCTCAGCGATCTCCTCGAGGGCATGACCGCGAACGAAGGTCAGCAACGTGGCCGCCTGCGCCAGCACCTCGTCGGCATCCAGCCCCGGCACGTCGACCGCGGCGTACGTCGCTTCCAACCAGGCAAGGGTGTTCGGCCCGAGGACTGGCCTGGTCGCCGGCAGTCGAACGAGCCACGGATGACGCAGCATGAGCGCCCGCTGTTCGTGGGCGACCGCTGTCAGGTCGGCACGCCAGTCGCCCGTCGGGGCCGGCGGCCTGCCGTCACCCATGGCGTGATCGACCATCAGGTCGAAGAGTTCGTCCTTGCCATCGACGTACCGGTAGAGCGAGGTGGTGCCGGTGGCGAGCTCGGTCGCGATCCGCCGCATCGACACCGCCGTGAGCCCTTCGGCATCCGCGACCCGGACGGCGGCCGCGGCGATCTCGGCGCGACTGTGCGCCGGCCGGGGCCCGCGGGCGGCTCGCTCCGGTCGGAGCCAGATCGGTGGTCGGTCCATGGGCAGGAGTTTACTGCGCACGCTGTTCGCAGTACGGTTACTGCGAACAGTGTGCCCGGGTTTGGGGAGGACAGATGTACCGCAAGGGATCGGTGGTGTCGGCCGACGGCACGGTGATCGGTTATCGGCAGGTCGGGAGTGGGCCGGGCGTGATCCTGCTGCACGGTTCGATGCTGGCCGCGCAGAACTTCATGAAGCTGGCCTCGGCCCTCGATACGGACTTCACCGTCACCGTGCCCGACCGCCGAGGACGCGGGCTGAGCGGTCCCTATGGACCGGACTTCGGCATCGATCGCGAGGTCGAGGATCTGCAGGCTCTGCTCAAGGAGACCGGCGCAGCCAAGGTCTTCGGACTGAGCTCAGGGGCTTTGATCGGGCTGCGGACCGCGATGGTCACGCCGGCCATCGACCAGCTCGCCCTCTACGAACCACCGCTGTCGATCAACGGCTCCGTACCGCTCGAATGGGGGCAGCGCTACCGGCGCGAGCTCGCCGCCGGCCGATCAGGCGCTGCGCTGGCGACCGTGTTCAAAGGCCTCGGGGTCGATCCACTCTTCCGGGCCATCCCACGGTTTCTGCTCGTCCCGCTGCTGACTCTCGGCATGCGTTTCCAGTCGAAGGCCAACGGCGACGACGTGCCGATCCCCGACCTGATCCCGACGATGACAGGCGACCTTCGCATCCTCGAGCAGCTGGCGGACACCGGCAAGGAGTACGCGACCGTCGACGCCGACGTCCTGCTCCTCACGGGCTCCCGGAGTCCGGCGTACTTCGGGATCTCGCTGGACGAACTCACCGCAGTACTCCCGCACTCGACGCTCCGCACCCTCCCGAAACTCGACCACTCCGGTCCTGAAGACGACGGCGATCCGAGCACGGTGGGCGAAGTCCTACGCCCCTTCTTCGCCTGAGACCACGCGCCGAAGGAGGACTCTTACCGCTTCCGGATCCTCGCGCCAGGGCGAGTGGCCGGCGTTCGGGATCAGCTCGAAGGCGTGGTTCGGGGCGTGGTCGGCCAGCTCGCGGACTGCGGATGCCGGGCGGGGATCGCCCTCGCCATGGATGAAGGTGATCGGAGCTTGGATGGTCGCCGCGAGGCTTGCGACGTACCCATCGGGCCAGCCGTGCGTCTCCTTCGCTAGCGCGCGGTTGGCCGCGAAGTTGATCGGAAGGTCGACGGACGCGCTCTCGTACGCCCAGGCCATCGCCTGCTCGCGGTCGGCGTAATCGGTGAACCACGACAGCACGCGGAACTCGGTCTCCTCGGCCGGGGTCCGCGGCCGCCGTTCGGACAGGTCGTCGAGTCGCTCGCGCTGTTCCACGGTCATCCGGCGCTCCTGCTCCGCCTGACACGGCGTACGCCAGTCGCCGATCCCGACACCGTCCAGGTAAACGACTCCGGCCACCTGGTCGCCGTACGACGCGGCGTACATCAGCGCGAGCGAGGCGCCGAAGGAATGGCCGAGGACGACGATCCGCTCATGACCCCAGTACGCACGGAGTTCGTCGATGTCCTGGGCGAGACGGGCCATGGTCTGGGTGTCGGACGGATCCGAGCGGCCGCAACCGCGTTGGTCGAAGCGATGGACGACGGTGAGGTCGTCGATCATCTCCGCGAGTACGGCGTAGTCGTCCCACAAGCCCGGTCCACCGTGCAGGATCACGACCGCCGGCGCGGAGCTGGCAGAACCGGTGGTTGCGGTCCACAACCGAACGCCGTCAGATGTCGAAAACGGCATGCGGGGTAGCGATCTCGACCGGACCGGGGAAGGTACGACGGGCATTGTCGGCTTGCGTGACGCGGTCGTACCAGGGCGGGACGTGGGTGATGACCAGCTTCTTCACGCCGGCCCTCTTGGCGTGCTCGCCGGCGTCGGCCGGAGTCAGGTGCAGGTCGGTCGGGTTGTTCGGATCGTTGTCCGGAAGCGCCGCCTCGGACAGCAGGATGTCGGCGCCGCGAGCGAGCTCGATCAACGCGTCGTTCGGCCCGGTGTCGCCGGTGTAGACGAGCGACGTACCGCCGTGCTCGACCCGGATCGCGTATGCCGGCACCGGGTGCACCATCGGCGCGGTCCTGATCGTGAACGGCCCGACGGTCTGGACTTGCTGCCAGGCATAGAAGTCCAGCTGCTCCTCCATCCCCGGGTCGAGCGGCAGGTCGTAGGCCAGCGCCATCCGCGCGGACGTACCGGGCGGGCCGAAGACGGGGATCCGCGGAATCGGTGCGCCCGGCGCGTACTTCGCCGCGACGTACAGGCCGCACAGATCCATGCAGTGGTCAGGATGCAGGTGAGACAGGCCGATCGCCCCGATCTCCGGTACGGCGAGGTGCCGCTGGAGCGAACCGAGCGCACCACTGCCGAGATCGAGGATCAGGTTGAACCCCTCGGCCGTGACCAGATAACTCGAGGCGGCCGAGTCCGGCCCGGGCACAGACCCGGAGCAACCGATCACGGTGAGCTTCATACCTTGAACACTACCGGCGAGTTCCGTCACTCGCAGGACCACCGGACGCGTCGATCGGGTTGCTACACAGGCATTCCGCCGTCGACCGATGCCTCCGACAACGTCCCGGGATGCTCGGTGCGATCCAAGTCACACTCATCGGACCCACGCGAACTGATCGACGGACGAGAGCACCGGGCCGAGGAAGCGGGAGCCGATGGCCGCGAACTCGTCGGGGCTTCCGGTGGTGACGAAGCGGTGCTGCGGGGCCGGAAGGTTGTCCGGGCGGAGCAGGCCCGTCTTGGTCAGGACGCTGTAGACGTCCTTCGCGCATTCGTCGGCGCTGCTGACCAGCGTGACGTTGTCGCCCATCACGTACGAGATCACGCCGGTGAGCAGCGGATAGTGCGTGCAGCCGAGGATCAACGTGTCGACGCCGGCCTCGACCATCGGATCCAGGTACTCGTGCGCTGCCTCGATCAGCTCCGGCCCGGACGTCACGCCGGCCTCGACGAACGGCACGAACTTCGGGCACGCCTGCGTGAACAGCTCGATCTGCGGAGCGGCAGCGAAGCCGTCGTCGTAGGCAAGCGACTGTGCCGTTGCCTTGGTACAGATCACGCCGACGCGCTGATTCCGCGTCGCGGCAACCGCTCGCCGTGCGGCGGGCAGGATCACCTCGACGACAGGTACGTCGTACCGTTCGCGGGCGTCTCGCAGCATCGCGGCGCTCGCGGAGTTGCACGCGATCACGACCATCTTCACGCCGGCCTCGACCAGATGGTCCAGGCACTCGAGCGCGTACTCACGCACCTCGGCGATCGGTTTGGGACCATACGGCTGCCGCGCGGTGTCACCCAGATACAGGATCGGTTCGTGCGGCAACTGATCGAGTACCGCGCGGGCGACGGTGAGTCCCCCGAAGCCTGAGTCGAAGATCCCCACCGGTGCGTCAGTCACACCGAAGAGCTTATACAGGTCCACTTCCGGGCAGGTCCGAAGCCAGCCTTACCTAACTCCACCAACCGACACGCCGGGGTTATCCACATCTTTACGTTATGGAATTGCCTTTTCGCGTGATGCACGCCACTCTGGAGCGATGTTTGTTCGACCGCCCCTCGGAACGCCATGAACCTGGCGCACCACATCGCGGTGGTACTGGGCACCGCACCAACTCCACAGCCTGATCACGTGACCGCTGCAGGACAGGCGGCCAACCAGGCCACGGATTCCAACACGGGCACTGCCGCGGACGTGCTGACGGCCATCGGGCCGACCGGCATGCTGTTGCTGCTCCTGATCGCGGCGTTCGTTCTGTACGTCGTCTCACTGTCCCTGCACCCGAACGCGAAATGCGGCCGATGCAAGGGTGCCGGCCGGCACCACGGCAGCATTTTCAGCTACGCCCAACGCCCCTGCAGCAGCTGCAAGGGCCGCGGGATCCAGCCCCGGCTCGGCCGCAAGCTCTTCTTCAAAGAGTCCTAGCCGGAATCAGATTTAGGTGCCCAAGGCAACGACAGGCACTCGCCCGGACCGGCCTCCGCCCGCCGGCCCGGACCATCCCTTGCCGCCTCAGGCCCAGAGTTGGCCGTCGAGGCGATCCTCGGCCTCGTCGATCGTGCCTTCGTAGGCGCCGGTCGACAGGTACTTCCAGCCGCCGTCCGCGACCACGAACGCGATATCCGCGGTCTCGCCCTCACGCACGCACTTCGCGGCCTGACCGAGCGCCGCGTGCAGGATCGCGCCGGTCGAGATGCCGGCGAAGATGCCCTCGTTGTCGAGCAGCTCGCGAACCCGTCGTACGGCGTCCCGCGGTCCGACCGAGAACCGCGCGTCGATCAGCGTCGCGTCGTACAGCTCCGGGACGAAGCCCTCGTCGAGGTTGCGCAGGCCGTAGACGAGTTCGCCGTACCGCGGCTCGGCGGCGACGATCTTCACGTCCGGCTTGTGCTCCCGGAAGAACCGGCCGGCGCCCATCAACGTGCCGGTCGTGCCGAGTCCGGCGACGAAGTGGGTCACGGACGGGAGGTCGTCGAGGATCTCACGGGCGGTGCCGTCGTAGTGGGCGAGCGCGTTCGACGGGTTGCCGTACTGGTACAGCATCACCCAGTCGGGATGGTCCTCCGCGACCTGCTTCGCGACCCGGACGGCCTCGTTCGAACCGCCGGCCGCCGGCGAGGAGATGATCTCGGCGCCCCACATCCGCAGGATCTGGCGGCGCTCCTCGGAGGTGTTCTCCGGCATCACGCAGACCATCCGGTAGCCGCGCAGCTTGGCCGCCATCGCCAGCGAGATGCCGGTGTTGCCCGACGTCGGCTCCAGGATCGTGTTGCCCGGCCGGAGCCGGCCGTCCTTCTCGGCGTCCAGCAACATCCGCAGCGCGGCCCGGTCCTTGATCGAACCGGTCGGGTTGTGGTCCTCGAGCTTGGCCCAGAGGCGTACGTCGCCTGACGGCGAGAGCTTCGGCAGCCCGACCAGCGGCGTACCTCCGACCGAATCCAGCAGGCTGTCGAAGCGCATGATCAGCCGCCGGCGACCGCGGGCAGCACGACGACCACGTCGCCGTCCTTGATCCCGGTCTTCAGGCCGCCGGTGAACCGGACGTCCTCGTCGTTCACGTAGACGTTCACGAACCGGCGCAGTTCCTCCGGCTCGCCCTCCACGATGCGCTCCTTGAGGCCCGGGTGGGCGCCGTTCACGTTGTCGATGAACTCGGCCAGGGTCGCGCCGTCACCGTTGACCGCCTTCGCGCCACCGGTGTAGGTGCGCAGGATCGTCGGCACGCGCAGCTCGATCGCCATCTCAGTGCTCTCCTTCAGAGGTGTCTTCATAGGAACCAACGACGCGTACTTCTTCTTCCGTGACCTCGCCGTCGACGATCCGGTACGAGCGGAACTCGACCGGCCCGTCGTACGCCGGGGAGTCCGCACCGTCCCGCGTCGACACCAGCACGTAGTGCGCGCCGGGCTCCTGGGCCAGGTTGATGTCGGTCCGCGACGGGTACGCCTCGGTGGCAGTGTGCGAGTGGTAGATCACCACCGGCTCCTCGTCGCGCTCGTCCATCTCCTTGTACAGCTGGAACAGATCTCCGGAGTCGAACTCGTAGAACGTCGGCGACATGGCCGCATTCAGCATCGGCACGAACCGAGTCCCCCGATCCGACCCAGCCACCCCGGCAACCACGCCGCACGCCTCGTCCGGATGATCCTTCCGGGCATGCTCAACGATCGCGTCGTACGTCCCCTGTTCGATGACCAGCACAAGACCACGGTACGGCGACCGTGAGACCCACCCCGCCAACCCGGGACTCGGTCCACAATGCGGACAGAGCGTTACCAGCGGTCGTGGATCTGGGGGCGGATCAGGTCGTCGTAGGTGTCGCGGACGACCGCTAGCTGGTCGTTGGTCAGGGGTGGGAGGGTGGCGGCCGAGATGTTGCCGGTGACCTGGGCCGGGTTGCGGGCGCCGGGGATGACGACCGAGACGCCGGGCTGGTCGAGGATCCAGCGGAGGGCGAACTGGGCCATCGTGGTGCCGGCGGACAGGGCCGGGGTCAGGCGGCGTACGGCGTCCAGCCCGGTGGCGAAGTCGACGCCGGAGAAGGTCTCGCCCACGTCGAAGGCCTCGCCGTGGCGGTTGTAGGTCCGGTGGTCGTCAGCGGAGAACGTGGTGTGCTCGTCGTACTTGCCGGACAGCAGACCGCTCGCCAGCGGAACCCGGGCGATGATCCCGACGCCGGCCTCGCGCGCGGCGGGGAGCACCTCGTCGAGCGGCTTCAACCGGAACGCGTTCAGGATGATCTGCACCGAGGCGACGTTCGGCCGGGCGATCGCGGTGAGCGCTTCCGCACAGGTCTCCACGCTCACGCCGTACGCCGCGATCCGTCCCTCGTCGACCATCGAATCGAGCGCGTCAAAGACGGCATCGTTCGAGTAGACCGGCGTCGGCGGGCAGTGCAGCTGGACCAGGTCGATCGTGTCGACGCCAAGATTCTGGCGAGACCGGTCGTTCCAGGCCCGGAAGTTCTCCAGCGTGTAGTTCTCAGGCGCCTGATCAACCCGCCGACCCATCTTGGTCGCCACAGTCAGACCTTCATGCGACTTCAACACCTGCCCGACAAGCCGCTCACTCCGCCCATCGCCATACACGTCAGCGGTATCGATGAACGTGACCCCACCCTCGACAGCCGCCCGCAGTACGCCCAGCGCATCACTCTCGTCGACGTCACCCCAGTCCGCCCCCAACTGCCACGCACCAAGCCCAACCACACCAACATCCCGCCCAGTCCGCCCAAGCCGCCGAGTCTCCATGCCCGACACCTTAGTCAGCGCATGTTGTGGAGGAGGGCTGATTGGAGGTAGCCGAGCCAGTCGTAGAGGTCGTAGGTGAGGCGGCGGGGGTCGTCGTCGGGGAGTTTTTCCCAGGTGGTGTAGTCGTCCTCGTCCTTGATCTCGAGACGGGTGCCGATGGCCAGGCGGAGGTCGTTCAGGGCTCGGAGCCAGGAGAGCTGTTCGTCCGGTTCGAGGGCGATCTCGTCGGCGCCGGACTCTTCCAGGGCGGACAGGACACGCCGGGCGTCGGTGACCTTGCCTTCGCGCAGGCCGCGCTCGGTGAAGCGGCGGAACTCGGACGACGCCATGTCGTCGGACTTGTACGCGTCCGGCAGCAGCCGCTGGAGTACGACGTCCTCCGGCGGCTCGGTCGGCCCGTCGGATTCGAGTAGCGCGGCGAGCGGGTCGCTGGACTGGGTCGTGCGCGGCGGCAGGCCGTCGTACAGGAGCTCGACCAGATTGCGGAGCAGGTTCGCGAGGATGTCGGCCTCGTGCTCGGCGAAGCTGACGACGACGGTCTTGCGGCGCTTGCGGAACCGGGTCACGACTTCTCGCAGGTGGCCCAGAGGCCGTAGGTGTGCATCGCTTCCACGTCGCGTTCCATCGCTTCCCGATTCCCGTTCGAGACCGCCGACTTGCCGTCGGTGTGCACCTGCATCATCAGCTTCTCCGCCTTCTGCTTGGAGTAGCCGAAGTACGTCTGGAAGACGAACGTCACGTAGTCCATCAGGTTCACCGGGTCGTTCCAGACGATGGTCACCCAGGGCGGGCTCAGCTCGATCGCCTCGTCGACCTGAGGGCTGTCGAGCTCGCTTGGTGCGGTGGTCACCTGTCCATTCTCTCCATCATCGGTTCCGGTCTCGCAATAGGCTGCTCCTGTGACGCACTCGACCGCGCTCCTGACAGACCACTACGAGCTGACCATGCTGCAGGCCAGCCTGGCCGACGGCACGGCGCAGCGCCGCTCGGTCTTCGAGCTGTTCGCCCGCCGCCTGCCGGACGGCCGCCGGTACGGCGTGGTGGCCGGCGTCAACCGGCTCCTCGACGCGCTCGAGCAGTTCCGGTTCGACGAGCAGACGATCGCCTTCCTGGCCGATCACGGCATCGTGGACCAGGCTACCCGGGACTGGCTGGTGAACTACCGGTTCACCGGAGACATCTCCGGATACGCCGACGGGGAGATCTTCTTCCCCGGGTCCCCGGTGCTCGTGGTCGAGTCGTCGTTCGCCGAGGCCGTGCTCCTGGAAACCGTTTTCTTGTCGATCCTGAACCACGACTCCGCGGTCGCCTCGGCGGCGTCGAGGATGACCTGGTGGGCCGGCGGACGGCCCTGTATCGAGATGGGCTCACGCCGTACCCACGAAGAGGCCGCGGTCGCCTCGGCGCTGGCGGCGTACATCGCGGGCTTCACCGCGACCTCGAACCTTGAGGCGGCCCGCCGGTTCGGCATCCCGAGCACCGGGACCGCGGCCCACTCGTTCACGCTGCTCCACGACCAGGAGCGCGAGGCGTTCCGGTCCCAGGTCGACGCGCTCGGCAAGGGCACCACGCTGCTGGTCGACACGTACGACGTTGCCGAGGCGGTCCGGATCGCGATCGAGCTGACCGGTCCCGAGCTGGGCGCAGTACGGCTGGATTCCGGTGACCTGCCGTCGCTGGCCGGGCAGGTCCGCGAGCAGCTGGACTCGCTCGGCGCGACCAAGACCCGGATCATCGTGACGAGCGACCTGGACGAGTACCAGATCGCGGCGCTCGCTCCGGCGCCGGTGGATGGGTACGGCGTGGGTACGTCGCTGGTGACCGGGTCCGGGTACCCGACCTGCGGGTTCGTGTACAAGCTGGTCGCCCGGGAGGACTCGAGCGGCGAACTGGTCCCGGTGGCGAAGAAGAGCCCGGACAAGATCTCGATCGGCGGCCGGAAGTGGGCGCTGCGACGACGCTCACCGGCCGGGGTCGCGGAGGTCGAGCTGATCGGAGTCGGCGAGCAACCGGTCGACGACGGCGACGACCGGCTGCTGCTGAAGCAACTGGTCGAGGCCGGCAAGATCGTCGGCCGTACGACGCCCGCCGAGTCGCAGGCGCACCACGACAAGGTCCGCGCCGAACTCCCCCGCTCCGCCAGCCAACTGAGCCGCGGCGAACCCGTCATCCCGACCGAGTACGAAGGCGACTACGACGCCCGCAACCCCTTCCGCTCCCGGAGCCACACATGACGGAGCTTTTGGCCGGGCCTTCGGCGCCGGCGTGGTCATGGGGCTATGACTCCCGGTCTTCCCTCGTCGCTCCGCTCCTCAGTCCAGACCGGGAGGCCCCATGACCGGCGGGTCGGGCGAACAGGCGGAGTGGTCCGAGGACGCGCCGGCGGATGAGGCTGATGTGCTGGTGGCGTTGCGGTTCGCGGACCGGGCGGCGCGGAAGGCCGTCGCCGAAGAACTAGCGGGGACCGGGTTGCACACCGGGCAGGAGTTGGTGCTCGCCAAGCTGCTGCACCACGGCTCGCTGCCGGTCGCGCGGCTCGCGAAAGTACTCGACGTCGAGGTCCCGACCGCGACCAAGACCACCCAGCGGATGGAAGCCGCCGGCCTGGTTCGCCGGGTGAAGAGCGCAGCCGACGCCCGCCAGGTCGGCATCGAACTCACCGACCGCGGCATCGAGCTCGCCCACACGGTCCAGCAGATCTACGACCGCGCCGGCCGCCGAGCCCTGGCCCACCTCACCCCCGAAGACCGCCGCGTCCTCCGCAACCTCCTCTGGACCATCACCTCGACCCTCGAGGACGTCACCCAGCTCTAGCCCCGCGGCAGGAACGTGTCGAGGTACTCGTTCCGGAACTTCCCGGCCGGGTCGTACTTCGCCGCCAGCTCGATGAAGTCCTTCACCTTCGGGTAGCGCTCGGCCAACGTCGCGGCGTCGGCTGCGAAGACCTTGCCCCAGTGCGGTCGTACGTCGAGTGGCGCGAGCGCCTCCTCGAGGGTGGCGACGACCGGCCGGACGACCGCCTCGTCCTGGATCCAGGTGAAGTGGAGGGCGACCGTGTCGCGGCCCTGGCTCGGGCTGAGCCAGAGGTCGTCGGCGGCGATCGTCCGTACCTCGGAGACCTGGATGATCGGGGCAAACTTGTTGCCCAAGGCCCGCAACACCTCGAACGCCTCCGCCGCCCGTTCCCGCGGCACGAAGTACTCCGACTGCAGCTCATCCCCGTTGCTCGGCGTGAACTCAAGGCGGAAGTGCGGCAGTCGCTCGTTCCAGGCTCCAGGTACGCCGCCCTGCTGGGTCGCGTAATCAGCAGGCATCACCTTGATCGGATGCCGCGGCCCGTCCGCCAGACGAGCACCCAGCCACTCCGGATCCGGAGTCCCCAGCTCGCGCCGCTTCCGCCAAACCATCACGTCCGGATCGACCCAGTCCGTGAAAGCGCTGACGCTGTACGCGCTCCCCATCACCTCGTCGAAATCCGTCCCGAGCCGCTCCACCGGCAACCCGTCGTACACCACCTGGCTGATCTGGTACGACGGCTGTACGTCGAGCGTCAAGCTGACCGTGACCCCGAGCGCCCCGAGCGAGATGATCGACCCGGCGAAGTCCGGGTCCTCGCGGGTCAGCGTGACGAGCTCGCCGCGCGCATCCACGAACGTGATCGCGTTGACCGCATCGGCCAGCGGCCCGTTCCCATCCCCCGACCCGTGCGTCCCGGTCGAACACGCGCCGGCCACCGAGATGTGCGGCAGCGAACCGAGGTTGTGCAACGCCAGCCCTTCAGCCTGCAGAGCCGCCGTAATCTCGCCGTACCGCAGACCAGCCGACACAGTCACACCACGAGGGCCGACCTCGATGACGCCAGGCAGGTCCGCGACGCTGACCAAGGTGCCAGAAGTATCCGCGATCCGGTTGAACGAGTGTCCGGTCCCGAGCACCCGTACCTTCTCGGCCGCCGCGACCAGCTCCTGCAGTTCCGGCACCGATCGCGGCCGCTGGAGCTCGCTCGCAAAGCTGACGTTCCCCGCCCAGTTCGTCACACCACTCACGTCGACCTCACCACTCCTCGACCCACTCGATCCGTCCCCAGCAGCCTCGCACACGACCGCCCGAACCGCCCCCGGCCGTCCATCCCCCGAGCCTCCCCCAACTGGACGATGGAGCGTGCTTTGATGACGCCCGATGGTCATCTGTTTCGGCATCGCCGGGTTCTGGTTCCTCGTCTTCGGCGCAAGCTTCCTCCGCGATCGGCGGCTGTTCAAGAACGGGATCTTCCTGGTCCTGACGCTGATGTTCGCCGGCCTCGGCGTGATCTTCGCGGTCGAGACCGTCAACCAGACCGCGGCCCGGCTGCTGGTGCTCGCGATCCTGGCCGCGATCCCGCTGGCGATCGCCGTACTCGCGGTGTTCCTGGTGATCAACGGGGTCACGATGCTCCGCCGCGAGCGCCGCCGGCTGTCGAACCTGCTGTCGCTGCTGGTCGGCCTCGGGATCATCGGGTTCGTCATCTTCAGCGTGCTGGTGCAGACGATCGGCTGGGAGCCGCTGGCCGTGGTCCGCTCGGTGCTGCTCGGCGTACTGACCTACATCTCGTTCCTGTTCCTCTGCTTCCTGGTCTACGCGTTCGTCTACAGCCGGATGCGGTCGTCACGGAAGGTGGACTTCGTCGTCGTACTCGGCTCCGGCCTGATCGGCTCGCGCGTCCCGCCGCTGCTGGCCAGCCGCCTCGACCGCGGACAGCAGGTGTACGAGCGCGCTCTCAGGAAGGGCCGTTCTCCGCGAATGGTGACGTCCGGCGGCCAGGGTCCGAACGAGGACGTGTCCGAGTCCGACGCGATGGCGGCGTACCTGGTCGAACACGGCGTACCCGAGGACCAGATCCTCCGCGAGGACAAGTCGACCAACACCTGGGAGAACCTGACCTTCAGTCGAGACCTGATGGTCCAGCTGCGTCCGCAGTACCGCTGCCTGATCGTGACGAACAACTTCCACGCGTTCCGGGCCGCCCTCACCGCCCGCAAGGCCAAGGTCAACGGCCAGGTGATCGGCTCCCCGACCGCGGCCTACTACTGGCCGACGGCAACGATCCGCGAGTTCGTCGCGATCCTCCGCAGCCACCCGTACCTGAACGGCGGCATCTGCCTCCTGATCGCAGCTGCTGCGATCACGCAGCACGTCTAACGCAACATGAGTACGGCGGCGATCACACCGGCCAGGACGATCAGAACACGCAGCAGGGTGGCGGGGAGTCGGCGGCCGATGTGGGAGCCGGCGTACCCGCCGACGATGGAGCCGGCGGCGAGCAGGCCGGATGCAGCCAGGTCGAGGTCGGCGATGAAGACGAAGATGATGCTCGCGACCAGGTTCGCCGCGAGCAGCGCGAGTGTCTTGAGGCCGTTGACGATCCGGAGCTCCAGATCGAGCCCGAGACCGAGGACCGCCATCATCATCACACCGGCGCCGGCCCCGAAGTACCCGCCGTACACGCCGGTCAGTGCGGTGAACCCAATGGTTGCCGGGGACATCGATCGCGGAGTGCCGTGCGGATGGTCGGACCGGGATCGCAGCCAGCGGGAGATCAACGGCTGGACGCCGACGATCAGGCAGGTGAAGAGGATCAGCCACGGCGCGGCCGATGCGAACACCTTCGACGGCAGCGCCAGCAACAGCGCGGCACCACCGATCGCGCCGACGGCACAGATCACCACGACGGCGATGGTCTGGTGGCGCGGGACCTCGCGCAGTTCGCGCCGGTAGCCGAACGCGCCGCTCAGCGCGCCCGGCAGCAGACCGAGAGTGTTCGACGCGTTGGCCACCACGGGCGGGATCCCCAACGCAATCAGCACCGGAAAGCTCAGCAACGAGGCGACCCCAACGGTCGAGGTCAGAATCCCCGCACCTAGTCCGGCCCCGATCACAGCCAGTTGCTGCGGGCCCGTCACGTGTCTCTCACTCGGCCAGACTACGGCGGAGCCGCGTGAGGCACAGTGGCGAAAGGAACAGTCCGGCCGTTGCTGCGAGCAGCGCCGTACGCACGCCGGCCGCACCAGCCACCGCCCCGCCCAGCAACGCGCCGAACGGCGTCAGCCCCATTCCGAGAAAGTTGATCGTGGCAACGACCCGGCCCTGGACCGCAAGCGGAGTGACCATCTGGCGGACGGCCGTCACGGCAACGTCGACGGCTTGGCTCAAGGCGCCGTACAGCACGTTGATCACGATCAGCGCCGCGATCGAGGCCGCGCCGGAGCCGTGCAGGGTCGACGTGACCAACATCACCATGTCCGAGATCAGGGCGGCGAAGACCATTACCCGGCCGTAACCGAAACGCCTCGGTAGCCAGGCCGACAGCAGCGAGCCGACCAGCACTCCCGGGCCGAAGGACGCGAGCACCAGGCCGACGACCGCACTCGGCAGGTCGAGCGTGCGGCTCAGGAAGAGCAGGTAGATCGTGGTCAGCGCGGTGAAGGAGAACTGATACGCGCAGGTCGCCGCCGCGATCGCCCGCAACGAAGCATCGCGGCGGACGATCCGCAGACCCTCGCCGATCTGCTGCACCAGGCCTGTCGCCGGAATCCCACTGCTGCTCCGGCTCCGGATCCGGGAAACGGACAGACTCGAGACCGCGAACAGGACCGCGCTGGCGAGCACCGCGATCGGCGCGGTCAGCAGTGACACGAGTCCGCCACCGATCGCCGGCCCGGAGATCTGCGCGGCCGACTTCGCCGTCTCCAACATACTGTTGCCCTGGGCAAGCTGATCGCGCGCCACCAGGTGCGGCAAAGCGGCCATGCACGCGACATCGAAGCACACCGTGAACACGCCGGCCACGAAGCCCGCGACGTACAGGAACGGTAACCCGAGCCCCACTCCCAGCGGCACGGAGGCGAACACCAGGGCGCGGCCGAGATCCGCGACAACGACCACGGTCCGCGATCGCCAACGGTCGACGAGCACGCCCACCAGCAGTGAAAACAGCAAGACCGGGAGTTGCTCGACGGCACGCAGTACGCCGAGTTGCCCGGCGCTGGCGCCGAGCGAGGTGACCGCGACCAACGGCAGCGTCACCTGGGCGGCAAAGCTTGCGAGTTGTGAGGCAGTATGGCCGATCCAGAGCGGGACGAAATCACGATGCGTCCACAGCGACACGAGAAGGTCCTATGAGTCGAGCCCGGGCATACCAGTCCCCGGGAATGGAGAAGGTGCCACTCGGCGCGCGCCGGACCGACGCGATCACTCTGCAAGCGGCACGCGATGACGGTCTGCGGTCAGCGCGGGCCCGGTTGACCGGGCATCCCCAACTCCTCGAAGGTTTCGACTGGACGGTTTCGACTCATCGGGCAGGCTAGTTCATCGGCGGCGCGGTTGCACCAGGTTTGACTCGTAGGCGGCGATGACCAGCTGGGCCCGGTCGCGGGCGTGCAGCTTGGCGAGGAGGTGGCCGATGTGGGTCTTGACCGTGCCGTGGCCGACGTGCAGGTGATCACAGATCTCTTTGTTCGACAGGCCGCGCGCGATCAGCGACAACACTTCGCGCTCCCGATCCGTCACGCCGTCGAGCCCGGCGAGCGGCGACTGACCGGGCTCTGCCAGGCGCGCGAACTCGGCGATGAGTCGTCGCGTGACGGACGGCGCGAGCAATCCCTCGCCCGCGGCCACGACTCTGATCGCCTGCAGCAACTCGACCGGCGGGACGTCCTTCAGCAGGAACCCGCTCGCTCCGGCTCGCAGCGCTGCGTAGACCGAGTCATCCAAGTCGAACATCGTCAGGATCAGCACCCGGGGACCGCCGTCGGCCGCACAGATCTGCCGGGTCGCCTCGATGCCGTCCAAGCGTGGCATCCGGACATCCATGAGGACCACGTCCGGCCGCTCCTGCCGGGTCAGCTCGACCGCCTCCGCGCCGTCCGCCGCCTCGCCGACCGTCGTCAGCCCGGGCGTGGTGTCGATCAGCACCCGGAAGCTGCCCCGCAACAACGCCTGGTCGTCCGCGACCAGCACCCGGATGTCGTTCACGCGCTCACCGGCAGCCGTACGACGACCTCGAAGCCGCCACCGTCGTACGGTCCGGCTCGATACGTCCCGCCGTACATGCTGACCCGCTCGCGGATGCCGATCAGCCCATGCCCTTCCACAGCAGCTCCACCAATCCCGTCATCGGTCACCTGCACTTGTACGGCGTTCGCGTCGCCGCGGACTGTCACGTGGCACTGGTGGGCGTGCGCGTGTTTTGTCACGTTGGTCAGGCACTCCTGGACGATTCGATGGACGGTCAGCTCGACCGCCTCCGGCAGCGGCTCTGGTACGTCGACGGCGAGCTCGACTCGGACCCCGGTCGACTCGACGCGGGCGACCAAGTCCGGCAACGCGGCCAGGCCCGCCGGCGGAGCGAGGTCTGCCGGCTCGTTCGACGTACGCAGGAGGCCGAGCATGTGCCGCAGTTCGACGAGTGCGTCGCGGCTCGTCGACTCGATCACCGACAACGCATCGGCGACCTCCTCGGGGCGTACCTGCAGAACGTGGTTGGCGACGCCGGCCTTGACCGCGATCAGGCCCATGCTGTGGGCAACGATGTCGTGCAGCTCGCGCGCGATCCGCAACCGCTCGTCGGCCACCGCCTGCTCGGCCAGCGCCTGTGCCGCGCGAGCCGCCGCCGCACGTCGGTCCCGGACGACGCGGCCCAGCATCCAGGCGCCGTACATCGCCGCGACCCCGGTCAGCACCAGGGTCACATCCGACCGGCCCGCCGGGGCACCCGCGACCATCGCCAGGACCAGCACGACGAGGCCGACACTGCCCGCGAGGCCGAACAAGCGCCGGTTGGACAGCGGTCTTGATGAGGCGCAAGTCAGGGCGACGATGTAGAGGACGTAGGCCGTGGCGAGGAGCGGATCGCGGAGGGCGCCGACGGCGACGGCGATCGCCGAGACCACGACGACGACGCCGAGGGCGGGGATCGGCCACAAGCGTCGTACTGCTGCCGGAAGCGCTAGACCGACCACGATCAGGGCGTCGGACGGCATGCTCAGCAGGAGGAGTACGGCGTACGCGACCGCGACGACCACGTCGGCGATGATCAGCTGCCGGCGGCTCAGCCCGTACTCCGTCACCCTGTGAACCTAACGGATTCGCTGGACCACAGCCTCTGACCGAGGTCCGTCGGCCCGTGGTCCGATGTGCCGGCCACGGATCCGCGCAACTCTCGATCGCATGCTGAAACTACTTTCCCTCGCGGTGAGCGGCCTGATGGCGGTCAACGGCCTCACCCCGCCTGCGCCCCAAGCTCTCAGGTGGGGTGAATGCCCCGGCGGACCGGGTGACGTCGGCATCGAATGCGCCACCCTGCAGGTCCCGGTCGACTGGTCACAACCCGACGGCCGGAAGCTCACCCTCATGCTCGGCCGACTCCGCTCGACGGCGGCCACGTCGAAGGGATCCGTGCTGGTCAACTTCGGCGGGCCGGTCGGGATCAGCATCGACCTGATGCGCTCGTACGGCGGCGGCCAGGCCTTCGCGGGGTTGCGGCAGAAGATGGACATCGTCACCTGGGACCTCCGCGGCGGACCCAACAACCCGGGCCTGAGTACGAATCTGCCCTGCGACTGGTCGTACCAGCGGATGCCGCGCGTGCCGCGCAACCAGGCCGAATTCGACCAGCTCGCCGCCACCAACCGCGCGACGGCTGTGAAATGCCAGGAGAAGGATCCACAACTGTTCGGAACGATGGACTCCGCGAGTCACGCCCGCGATATGGAGGCGATCCGGCGCGCTCTCGGTGAGACCAAGGTCAACTTCTACGGAGCCTCGTACGGCGGTTTCATCGGGCAGACGTACGCGCGGCTCTTCCCACGGAACGTACGGTCGATGGTGCTCGACGGCACGTGGAACCACAGCACGGACAACTGGGACCGCGAGCTGCCGCTCCTCGCGCGGGACGTGCAGACCTTCGTCACCCGCTTCTTCGATTGGTGCCGTAGGCAAGGAAACTGCGCGGATGCGCCGGCCCTGTGGCAGCGGGTCGTTGCCCAGGCGCAACGCAATCCGATGCCGGCCGGGAGTACGACGTACGACGGCAACGAGATCCGCTGGTCCGGTGTGACCATGGCACGGGCCGGCGAGGCGTCGTACCCGACGTTGCTGGCCGCGCTACGGAAGGCCGCGACCACTGGTGACGCGTCCGGCTTCGTCACGGCGAACGCTCCGTTCCCCGGGGCAGCGTCACCCGGCGTGGTTGAGTGCACCGACTGGCCGCATCCGGCTAATCAGCGCCAACTCGAACAGCAGATCCGCCGGACCGAGGCCGCCGCGCCCTACACCGGGATTGCCGGCACGATTCAGCTCGCCATCTTGTCGTGTGTCGGCTGGCCCGTTGCCGTTCGCAACGAACCCGCCGCGCTCCCCCACGGCCTGCCTCCGTTGCTGATGGCCGGTAACTGGAGCGAGTACGAGACCGGGTCGCGGGTGATCGACCAGGTGCCGGGCAGCGGGTCGATCTATCACGACGGCCCGGGACACACGCTCTACATGGCCAACGAGTGCGCCAAGGCGAAGATCGACGCGTATCTGTCCGATCTCGTCGTTCCGCGGCGCGGCACTCGCTGCTGAATCAGCGCACCTTGACCGTGGTTGCAGGACTCTTCTGGACGTTGCGTCCGTCACTGACCTCGACGCGGTATGACAGCGTCTGACCGCTGGTCAGACCGGAGTCGGTGACGGACGTGACGGCCGCCTTCGTCCAGGAGTTCGACGAGCGCGACCAGCTGCCGATCCGCGTGCTGCCGCGGTAGACGAGGTAGGTCAGGCTGATGTTGTCCCGGTCGAGCACGGTCGGGAACGCGATCGTCACCTTGTTGGCTCGCGCGCTCGCGACCTTCGGCGCGGCCGGTCGGGCCGGCGCGGCTCCACCCGGGGTGCTGGTGAACCGCGTCAGCCCCTCCTGCGGTACGCCGTTCACCTCGGTGAAGTCACCGCCGGCCCACAGGTCGTTGCCGCCGGACGCGAACGACAGCGGGCCGACCAGAGTCTCGCCGCCGGCGTCGGTGTTCGGGAACCACGGGCCGAGCTTGCCGGTGGTCGTGCTGTAGACGAGCAGGTGGTGCATCCCGGTCTTGTCCGGGAACTCGCCGTCCGCGCTGCAGTCATGCGCGTGCGAACCCTTGTACAACCAGTTGCCGATGGCCTTGATCGCCTCGGTCGCACCCCGGCAGTGGCTCTGCCAGATCAGCTTGCCGGTCGTCGCATCCGCGGCGAGTACTCCGTCGTAGCACGAGATGCTGCCGGTCCCGGCGTTGGACGCGAACACCTTGTTTCCTTGGACTTCCAGGTCCTTCACGCGACTGTCGCAGCCCTTGGTCTTCGCCGGGATCGCTGCGACCGCGGGCATCGAGAGCAGGGCGCCGGTGGTGGCGTTCACGGTCGCGAGCGCGTGATCGTTCCCGCCGCCGATCCGGGTGAAGCCGCCCCCAACGAACACCCGCTTGCCGTCCGTGGACACCTCGATCGCATGGACGTCGTCGTTCGCGTCCGGACTCCACGGCAGCAGCGTGCCGGTGTCGAGCCTGACCGCGGCGACCCGGCTGCGGGCCATCTTGTCCACGGTGCCGAACGAGCCGCCCAGATAGACCGTCTTGTCCGTGATCTTCAGTGCCGCGACACGGTAGTTCACGACCGGATCCCAACCGGCGACAAGCTTGCCGGTGGCTACATCGAACATCGCGACGTGCGACCGTGCCACCCCGTCGACGGTGGTGAAGTCACCACCGATCACGACCCGCTTGCCGTCGGGAGACGTCGCGACACTCCACACCGGCCCGTCGACCTGCGGCGCGAACCGCGTCGGTACGCCGGTGGTCCGGTTCAGCACCACGAAGTACTTCCGCGACGCATCGTCGATACCGCGGGCCCTCCCCGGCGGCCGGACCCGGGTGAACAGTCCGCCCACGAACACCAGATTCCCCGCGACCGCGACCGAGTTCACGCTCGCGTTCGTCTGCCAGGACGTCTGCTGCACCGACGACAACGCGGATCCGAACCCCCGCGGCGCACTGTGAGCCTCTGTCGCGGCCTGCACCACCGGCCCCGATGGAACCAGCGCCGCAGCCACAACGGCCGCACCGGTGACAACTGCCAAAACAGCCTTCTTCATGCCCGAACCCCCTGGGGCCCGCCCCGACGGAAGCTGCCGACCCACACTCGATGACTATGCGCCACCAAACGATAACTGTCAGCTCATCGAGTAGCGAACCCAGGGCCTGAGCTTGCCGGGGTTGCGGATCCCCCAGATGTGTTTGATCCGGTCGCCCGAGACCTCGAACGCGTACACCGTCACAGTGACGCCACCGCGCTGCGCCACCAGACCGGGCTGACCGTTGACCGTCCGCTCGAGGATCGTCAGGTCGCGGAGCTTGCCGCCGAAGTTGATCAGTGAGCGCGCGATCCGCTCGGCGCCGGCGATCGGGCGGAGCAGGGCACTAGTGAGGCCGCCGCTGTCGGCGATCACCGTGGCGTCGGGGTCGAGCAGGCTCATCAGCGCGGCGATGTCCTTGGCCTCCCAGGCCTGCTTGAACTCCCTGATGATGGCGGCCTGCCGGTCCGCCGGGGTCGCGGGCGCCTGCGCCGTGCGGATCCGGCGGCGGGCCGAGGAGGCCAACTGGCGACAGGCCGCCGGTGACCGGCCGACGATGTCGGCGACTTCGGCAAAGGGGTAGCGGAAGACATCGTGCAGGATGAACGTCACCCGCTCGGCCGGCGTCATCGATTCGAGGACGACGAGGAACGCCATGTTGACCGACTCGTCGAGGGTGACCCGGTCGGCCGGGTCCGGGCTGTCCCACTCGGCGGGCTCGGGCAGCGGCTCGGGGATCCACTCTCCGACGTACGTCTCCCGCCGTACCCGTGCCGACGACAACTGGTTGAGGCACAGCCGGCTGGTGACCGTGGTCAGCCAGGCGCCCGGGGATGCGATGGCGTCCTGCTGCTCTCCGGACATGGCGTACCAGCGGGCGTAGGCCTCCTGGACGACATCTTCGGCGTCGGCCAGGGAACCGAGCAGCCGGTAGGCGAGATTGATCAGCTGGCGCTGTTCCTTCATGACTCTTCGACCAGACAGCGCGGCGATTTGTGACGCCTCACGTTATGAACGGGTCGCTTGTCGGACTGGTGTGACCAGAAAGGAACCCACCATGTCCGAGAAACTGCACCAGGTCGTCGTCATCGGCGGCGGGTACGCCGGAACTCTTGCCGCCAACCGTCTCCGGGTGAACGCCGACGTTGCCATCACCTTGATCAACCCCCGTCCGAAGTTCGTCGAACGCATCCGGCTGCACCAGTTCGTGGCACGTACCGGCGACGCCACGATCGACTACGGCACGCTACTCGGCGAGGGGATCGAGCTCGTCGTCGACAGCGCAACGGATATCGACACCACCGCCCGTACAGTGCGACTGGCGTCGGGCCGCGCGCTGGACTACGACTACGTCATCTATGCGGTCGGCAGCACTGCGGCGATTCCGTCCTCGGTGCCTGGCGCGGCCGAGTTCGCCTTCGACATTGCCGAGTTCGAGTCCGCGCAGCGGCTCCGCGCCAAGCTGGACGATCTGCCCCTCGATGCCCCGATCACCGTGGTCGGCGGCGGACTGACGGGCATCGAGACGGCCGCCGAGCTGGCCGAACGAGGACGCGCGGTCACGCTGGTATGCGGCGGATCCCTGGCGCCGACGTTCAGCACGAAGGCTCGCCGATACATCGGCAAGTGGCTGGCCCGGCACGGCGTCGACGTACGTTTCGTGGACAAGGTGACCGAGGTTCGGCCGGATGCGATCGTCCTCTCCGACGGCGGGACCCGACCCAGCGCGCTGACGATCTGGACGACCGGTTTCGGCGTACCGGAGCTGGCGGCCGCGAGTGGACTGCACACCGACGCGCTCGGTCGGCTGCTCACCGACGAGACGCTGACCAGCGTCGACGACGACCGCATCGTCGCGACCGGCGACGCGGCCGCCCCGTCCGGACAGCCGCTTCGGATGAGCACGTACGCCGCTGGTCCGCTCGGGGCGCAGGCCGCGAACACCGTGCTGAGCCGCATCGCCGGGACCGAGCCGGCGGTGATCGACCTGGCCTTCACGGGAGCCTGTGTCAGCCTCGGCCGGCAGGCCGGGATCCGGCAGCTCGCCCGCAAGGACGACACCGCGGTGAACGTCTACATCGCCGGTCGGCTGGGCGCGGTGATCAAGGAGACGGCCTGCACGTTCGTGGTGGAGAAGCGGATCCGCCGCGAGGCCCGCGAGCCGGGCTCGATGGGCTGGCCGAAGGGCGGTCCCCGCGCTGTGAAAGAGGGCTTGCCTCAGGTTAGTTAGTCGGCTAAGTTTTCTGCTTAGCCGACTAAACAATACTGGGAGGACGGGTCATGGACCTGGGATTCAAGGACGCCGCGGTGCTGGTGACGGGCGGGTCGTCGGGGATCGGGCGGGCCACCGCGATCGCGTACGGGCGGGAAGGTGCGCGGGTCGCGATCACCTACAACACCCGGAAGGACGCGGCCGAATCAGTCGCCGCGGAGATCGAGGCGTCCGGCGGTACGGCATACGTCGTACCGCTGGATCTGGGTGAGCCGGAGACGATCGCGGCTGCGGTCGCGTCGACCGTCGAGCATTGGGGCGGTCTCGATGCCGTGGTCGCGAACGCGGTCAGCTGGGGGACGCTCGGGTACGACGAACGGCCGGAGAAGATCGAGGATTCCAGGCCGGAGTGGTGGACCGGGATCCTGCGAGCGAATCTCGAGGGGAACTTCCACCTTGTCCAGCAGGTCGCACCGGCGCTGCGGCGGTCGGAGCACGGCCGGCTCGTGCTGATCTCGACAGACCTGGCCGAGCGCGGAATGAAGGGTTCCTGGGCGTACGGCGCCGCGAAGGCCGGACTGCACGGCCTGGCCGCGAGCCTGCAGCACGACCTGGGCGCGGACGGCGTCCTGGTCAACGTCGTACTCCCCGGCATCACGCTGGAGAACGGCGAACACCGGGTCATCCCCCGGCCGGTGCTGGACCGGATCGCGGCCGGATTCACCGCCCGGCACCTGCCCGACACGACCGAGCTGGCCGACGCGATCCTGTTCCTGACGTCGCCACGCACCAAGGCGATCCAGGGACAACTGCTCCACGTCACCGGCGGCAACCTGATTCCGGGGTGATCGCAATGCGGCCCTGACGGCGCCGACGCTTGTACGGTGGGCTCAGGGAGTACTCCGATGAAGGAGCGTCGCGATGGCTCGGGCACTGATCGTGGTGGATGTGCAGAACGACTTCTGCGAGGGCGGAAGCCTGGCCGTCAGCGGTGGCGCCGATGTCGCGTTCCGGATCGGTGAGCTGCTGCACAAGTGGCACGAGGCCGAGGTCGACGACCGCGAGTACGCGTACGTCGTGGCCACCCGGGACCACCACATCGACCCGGGTGACCACTTCTCCAACAACCCCGACTACGTGAACTCCTGGCCGCGGCACTGCGTCGCCGGCACCGACGGCGTCAGCTTCCACCCGAACCTGGACCCGCAGCCGTTCGACGCGATCTTCGACAAGGGCGAGTACGCAGCGGCGTACTCCGGCTTCGAGGGCAAGTCCCACGAGGGCGGTCACGCACTCGCCGACTGGCTCCGCGGCAAGGGCGTCACCAGCGTCGACGTCTGCGGACTCGCAACCGACTACTGCGTCCGCGCAACCGCCCTCGACGCCCGCAAAGAAGGCTTCGGTACGACGGTCCTCACCGAACTCACCGCTGGCGTAGCTCCCTCCAGCACCGAACAAGCCCTCACCGACCTCCGCACCGCCGGCGTCGCCCTTACCTGACTGGGGCTCCTGGGCCGAGGGGGATGCCTAGCGCCCACCAGGCCAGGAACAGGAGGGTCCACGCGACGGTCATCGCGATGGCTAGTGGGACGGTGTACGACGCGAGGGTGCCGACGCCGGCGTCCTTGCGGTAGCGCTGCAGGAAGCCCAGCGCCATCACGAAGTACGGACTCATCGGGGTGATCGCGGTCGACCCCGAGTCGGCGATCCGGAAGAGTGCCTGCGTGGTCTCGGCCGGGACGCTGAGCAGGAGCATCATCGGCACCAGGATCGGCGCGGTCAGCGACCACATCGCCGAACCACTCGTCACCAGCACGTTGATCACCGTCAGCAGCACCAGGATGCCGAGGAAGATCACCACCTTCGGCGCACCGAGATCGCCGAGCCAGCGCGCGGATTCCGCGGACAGCAGGTCGCCGATGTTGCTCCAGTCGAAGTACGCGAGGAACTGCGCGATCGCGAAGAACAGCACCAGCACCGGCGCCATCTGCTTGATCCCCTCGCCCATCAGCCTCGGTACGTCGGCGGCGCGCTCGATCGCCTTCACAGTAACGCCGTACGTGATTCCGACCAGGCCGAACAGGACGGCGACGACCATCGCGATCCCGTCCAGGAAAGGCGAGTCGACGATGCTGCCGTCCTTGCCGCGCAACGGGGATCCGTGGGGGATCAGGATCGCGACGATCGCCAGCGCGGCGACCAGGAAGACGAGGCCGGCCCGGCGTAGACCCTTGCGCTCGGCAACCGATACGGCCAGCTGATCTGCGTCGTCGCCGGGTGCGTCCGGGTCGGCCTCGAGGTCGGTCCGCTTGCTCAGCACAAGCCGGGTGACCAGCGTGATCACCAACGCCAGCAGGACCGACGACGCGATGTTGAAGAACCAGTTCGACAACACCGAGATGTGCGCGTTCGGGTCGATCGTCTTCGCGGCTGCGGTGGTGATGCCGGCGAAGATCGCGTCGTTCGGGGTCGGGATCGGACTGGCGTCGTACCCGGACGCGATCGCGGTGTACGCGACCACGATGCCGAGGATCGGCGACCGGCCGACCGCGCGGAACGCGAGCCCGCCGAGCGGGACCAGGATGATGTACGCCGCGGCCGACGCGACGTGCGCCATCGTGCCGGCGAACGCGACCGCGAACACCACCATCGACTGCGGCACCCGGGACACGCTGACCCGCATCAACGTCTGCAGGAAGCCGGTCCGCTCCGCCAGCGCGACGCCCATGATCACGACCACGATCGTCGCCATCGGCGGGAACTCGGCGAAGTTCGAGATCGCCGTCGACACCGCCATCTGCAGGCCGTCGCCGGAGAGCAGGTTCTGCACCGCGACGATCTTGCCGTCCTTCGGCGAGGCCACGGTCACGTCCAGCGCGGACAGGATCGTGCTGACCACGGCCAGGATCGCGGACAGGATCCAGAACAGCCAGAACGGGTGCGGTAGCGCGTTCCCGATCCGCTCGATGACCGCCATCGCGCGGACCAGGCGCGGCAGCTCCCTCGTGTCGGTCGCCGTACTCATGAGAGCTTGTGGGCTTTGAAGAAGGCGCCGATCAGCTCGTGCGCCTCGAACGTCTGGGTGACGTAGCCCGGTCCGGACGTCGAGTCCGAGCCCGGCCAGCTGTGCCCGCCGTCGGTGACCGCGACGTGCACGACGTCGGCCTTGCAGCCCTTGTAGGTGAACTTGAGTACGTCGTCACCGAGCTGACTGGTCTTCGGGTCGGGCTTGCAGTGGTCGCGGACCGTCCAGTCGCGGACCCAGGTCTGGATACTCGGCAGGTCCCGCTCGCCGTCGCCGCCGTACGGGATCGTCGTGTCGCCGGTGCCGTGGATGTCGAGGACCGGGATCGGGCGGCTGGGACTGCAGTGGGTGCCCTCGATGTAGAACGCGCCGGAGACCGGGGCGATCGCGGCGAACCGGTCGGCCATTTGACAGGCCAGGATGCCGGTGAAGCCGGCGCCGTTGGACTTGCCGGTGGCGTAGACCGCGCGCGCGTCGACGCAGTACTTCGATTCAAGGTCGTCGAGGAGGTCCTTGGTGAACTTCACGTCGTCGACTCCCTTGGCGGCGTACGGCGCTCCTTGCCAGGCCTGCTTGTCCTCGTCGCCGATCACGCCGTTGGGATAGGCAACGATCGCGTCGAGTTTCGAGAGGTCGGAGAACGCTTCGGTCTGGGCGCCGGTCTTGCCTCGACCGTGGTATACCAAAATCAGCGAGGTCGCCTTGGAGCTCTTGTAGTTGTCCGGCACGTGCAGGCGATAGGTGCGGGTGAGACCGCCGCTTGCCACGGTGTAGTCGCCGCTCGGGGCGGCCTGCTTGCCGCAACCAAGGGTGGATGTGGTGGATGCGGTTGCCGTCGGCAACGTGGTGGCGGCGGTCACCAGAGCCGCCGACGCCACGATTGCGGCCAGGGTTTTCGGGCGTGCGAGGTTCATCAGGGGTGCCTCCTCGGGCAGGCGGCCTGCAGGCGGGCAGGCGCGCGCTGGACCTCCCTGAGCGAAGGTCCAGTGTTCGGGGGTGGTACTGCGTCAGGCCGAGAGGAGCTCGTCGGCGAAGGCGGCTATCCGGTCGGCGGCGGTCTCGATGAGGAGACGGCCGTCCTCGGCTGTGGCGCGGCGGGGATCGCCCAGCACGCCACGCTTGTGGTACGCGTCGAACCCGACGGAGAGTCGCGGACCCCGCGACTCCCGGGACAGCCGGGCCGTTGTGGTCAGTTCGTCGAGCGTGGTGGCACCCGGCTCCAGGCGATCGGCCTGGACCAACTCCGGAGCCAGGTAGAGCATCTGCGCGGTCTCCGCCTCACCGGCGTGACCGTGCAGCTCGCTGACTCCTTCGATCAGGTCCGACACCACCGACGTGACCGGGGTCCACGCGAACGTGAGCTCGCTACGGACGTACTCCTGCGCGAGCACAGACAGGGCAGCGTTGTTCCCTCCGTGCCCGGTGATCACCAGGAACTGACGCCAGCCGTGCTCCCGCAGTCCGCCAACGAGATCCCGGAGTACCTGCATGAACGTTGCCGGAGACAACGTCATCGTGCCGGCGAAGGCCATGTGGTGCGGAGAGACGCCGTACGGCACGGCCGGTGCGATCACCGCGCGACCGGCCAGCCGCTCGGCGACCCGCTCGGCCACACCGATCGCACGAACGGTGTCGGTCGACATCGCCATCCCGCCACCGTGCTGCTCCTGCGCCCCCACCGGAATGATCACCAACGGCGCATCCCGCACCGCCTCCGCAGCCTCGTCCGTCGTCATCTCCGCCAGTTTCCGGAAGCTCCTGGTCACCTGGCGACTGTTTCGTTCCGGAAAGGTGCTCATGACCACTCCGGCGCGGATTCGACGGTACGGCGGATGTTGTCGAGGTGCTCGCGGGTGAGCCGCTCGGCCAACCCGGCGTCCTGTGCGCGGACGGCCGCCACGATCGCTTGGTGTTCCTCGTGATCACGCCCGCGGTTGTCGTACAGCGCGCGGATCTGCTGCTGCTCGCGGACCCGGACCTTCAGCAGCGAGGCCAGAACCTCTTGCAGCAAAGGGTTCCCGGACGCGGCCGCGAGCTCGACGTGGAAGTTGAGCGCGAACGCCGGACCGCCGGGCGGGACGAGCGCATTGGTGACCGCGGCCTCCAGACGCTCCAGATTCTCCGGTCGGCGCGCGATCGCGGACTGCGCTGCGACGGCCGGCTCGATCACGAGCCGCGCGCTGATCAGCTGCAGCACCGAGTCCTTGGTGATCGGCGGCCGATGCGGGTTCGCCAGTACGACGTTGTTGATCGTCGGACCGACGTACGTCCCGGACCCGTGCCGGAACTCGACCGCCCCGGTGGCCTCGAGCTTCCGCAATGCCTCGCGCACCGTCGGCGTGGTGATCGCGAACCGCTTCGCCAGCTCCCGGGCCGACGGAATCGCGTCGCCGGTCCGCAAGCCACCGTCCCGGATGATCCCGAGGATCGACTCGGTCAACCGGTCCGACAGGCTAGGCGGCAACTCCGCAGCTGAGTAACTCACAAAGTGACTAAATCACTTAGCCATTCCCCCGGTCAAGACCTCGCCGCGACTGCGATCACCAGCAGCGTGATCGCAGCGCGCCGTACCGCTCGGGGATCTGCAGGCAGCACCCGGTAGGCCAGGCGAGTTCCGGGAGGAGGATCCGCTACCGACTCCTCCCGGGCCTTGCTCAGAATTCCTCGATCTCAGGCCGTGACGGTGATCGGGGCGCCGTTGGAGGTCAGCGACCAGTCGACGGTGTGGAAGGTGTTCGGGTCTACCTCGCCGGTGGCGGTGACGTAGTCGATCATCAGTTGGCGGATCTCGACCTGGCGGTTGTAGACGACCGGGGCGGTCGAAACGTGCGGGAAGTTGCCGCCGCCGGACTGGCGGTAGTTGTTGACCGCGACAACGAATTCCTGGTCGGCGGTCACCGCGGTGCCGTCGTACGCGAGGTCCGTGATCCGCGAGCCGGTTGCCTTGGCGATGTCGATCTTGTAGGTCAGCGGCTTGGTCAGCCCGCCGAGGATGTCGTAGTTGTAGTCCGGCGTACCGGTCGGCGCGGTCGGAGTCGGCGCGTTGGTGACTTGGTCGGACGGGAACGGGCCGGTCCCGGTGACCTGCTTGAAGTACTGCGCGGAGAACTCGAGGTAGTCCTTGATCTGCGTGCCCGTCATCGTCACCGCGAGCAGCGTGTTGTCGAAGACGTACAGCCCGGCCACGTCGCGGACCGACACGTCGCCGGCCGGGATCGCGGCGTCCCGGTTGAAGGGGGCCGCGATCGCGAGTACGGGCAGCGAGGCCTGCGGCGTACCGACGAGCGCCTTCGACACCGCGTCGGCCTGGATGAAGTTGACGAAGTCGAGCGCGGCGGTGTCCTCCCACGGCGCGGTGGCCGCGGACATCGCCTCGGTGCAGGTGCCGATCTTGCCGTTGACGTACTCGACGACCTTGTCGTGATCCTTCTGCAGCAGCGCGACGACCTTGGGGTCGGCGTCGACGGTGTTCGCGTTCAGGACCTGGCTGTGCCGCCCGACGACCTTCCACTGACCGCGAACCTTCTGCAGGTCGAGGTCGATCAGCGACAGCCGCATGCCCCACTTCAGCGGCTCGGTCAGCACGACCTGCTCGCCGCTGGTCTTGTTGGTGACGAGTCGCTCCGGGATCTCCAGGTGGGCGTGGCCGACCAGGACGGCGTCGATGCCGGGAACGGTCTCGGCCATCAGGACGGACGCGTTCTCCGGGTACGGCAGTGCGTCGCCGTACGACGAGGACAGGTCCATGCCCGAGTGCGCGGACACGATCACGATGTCGGCGCCGGCCTTGCGGACCCGCGGCACCCAGAGCTTCGCCAGCTCGACGATGCCACCGAACTTCAGCTTGTTCTCGACGTTCGCCTTGTCCCAGATCGCGATCCCCGGGTTGGTCAGGCCGAGGATACCGACGGTGATCGGCTTCTCCCCCGGCACGTGCACCTTCTTCAGCACGTACGGCGGGAAGGCGGGCAGACCCGTGGTCCAGTCCTGGGCGTTGGCCCCGAGCAGCGGAAAGCGCAGCTGCTGCTGGAACTTGCGGAGGATGTCGATGCCGTAGTTGAACTCGTGGTTGCCGAGCGCGGCCGCGTCGTACCCGATCCGGTTCATCGCCGCGGCCATCGGGTGGATGTGGCCGCCGGTGATGGGCTCGATCTTGGCGAAGTAGTACGACAGCGGGGTGCCCTGGATAGTGTCGCCGGCGTCCAGCATCAGCGGACGCGGCGCACGGCGGTCGGCGGCGATCCGGTCGCGGACCGCGGTGACCAGCGTGGAGATCTTGGCCAGGCCGATGTCGTTGTGCGCGGTGTCGTCGTACTCGGCGTTCTTGAAGTAGTCCCAGTTGAAGACGTTGCCGTGCAGGTCGGTCGTCCCCATCACGGTCAGCCGCACGGTCTTGTCATGCCCGTGCCCGGGACCTCCGGCGTACGCCGGGATTGCCTCGAAGCCGGCCGCCGCCAGCGCCGCGGCGCCGCCGATCACGGTTCGTCTGGTCATCGTCGTCCGCTCACCGCTGTCGGTCATCAGCCGCCTCACTGGTCTGCCGGCCGGGATCTCCGGCACGAGAGCACACGATACGGCCGACCCGGTGCCTCGATGAACCACCCGGCACGAGAGGATGCACTGCATGACCGCCCTCATGCCACGCCTTCGGCGCGGCGGGTCACGGGGCTGTAACTCCCGCCCTTCCCTCGTCACTCCGGTCGCTCCGCTCCCTCCGCTCCTCAGTCCAGGGCGGGAGGCCCCGTGACCAGGCCGCCCGGCAAGCTCCTGCCGTTGGTCGCCGCCCTGCTTTGCGGTGCCGTCCTCGCCCAGACCGCCAACCCGTCCGCACACTCGACCACGTCCGCCAAACCCGTCGTCCAAGCGCCAAGCCACGGCCTGTTGAGTACGTCGACCACCTCCAAGCGGGGCGAGCCGTCGTCGACGAAGCAGCCCATTCAACCGCCCGCGAAGCCGGCGGTCGCCAAGCCGCCCGCGGACGACTGGAATCTGACCGGCCACGGCAAGGTCCTGTACCTGACGTTCGACGACGGACCGCAGCACGAGTGGACGCCGAAGGTACTGGCGGTACTGCGCAAGCACCACGCGCAGGCGACGTTCTTCGTGCTCGGGATCCAGGTCGCGCAGTTCCCGGAGCTGGTCACGGCCGAGCGGGCCGCCGGGCATCACGTCGGCAATCACACGTACGACCACAAGACGCTGACGACCTTGCCGGACGCGAAGATCCGCCAGGAGATCGCGATGGGCGTCAAGTCGAAGTGCCTCCGCCCGCCGACCGGCGCCACGAACGCCAAGATCCAGGCGATCGCGGCGTCGTACCACCAGCGTCAGGTCCTCTGGGACGTCGACACCGAGGACTGGGAGAAGCCCGGCACGGCGCGCGTCGAGCACGCGATCATGTCCGGTGCTCGCCCCGGCGCGATCATCCTGATGCACGACGGCGGCGGCAACCGCTCCGAAACCGTCGCCGCGCTCGACCAGGCCCTGACCAAACTGACCAAGCTGGGCTACACGTACCGCTCGCTGCCCTGCTAGCGCTTGATCTGAGCGGTGCCGCCGGAGAAGTGCTTCATGGCCTCGTCGATGATGTGCACCGGCTGGTCCAGGGCCTTCACCAGGAAGAGGCCCGTCGGGCGAAGTAGCGGGTTGGGCTTGACGACGCTGCGGACCGAGGCCTGGTCGAGACCGCGGACGCCGGCCGTGGTGGCGCCCACACCGCGGGCCAGATCGAGGTCGAGCACGTACTGCCCGAGGAGCTTCTGCTGCCGGAAGCCGCGGACGGCCTTCCACTGCAGGACAACGGGGTACGCCGCTCCGTCGCAAGCGAGCTCGAGTCCTTTGAGTGACATCCGCATCGCGACCTGTTGCAGGTCGTTGGCGTCGTACCACTGCTGCCGCTCGGACTGCAGCCGGAACACCATCACCGTGCTGAGTAGCAGCGGGATCATTGCCAGGATCAACAAGATCGCGAACGGCCACATCCCGGCGCCGTGGAACGCGACCAGCGCGTACAGCGCTGCGGCGATGCCGACCACGGCGATCGCCAGCGTCACCCAGGCGCCACGCCGCTCGACGGTCCGCACGACCTCGCGCCGCCGCAGCACCGCCTCCCGGTCCACAAGCACCACGAACGGCACCTCGGGCGCCGCCGATGCCGATGGTGCCGCCGGTGTCACGCCAAACGGCACCTCTGGCGCGGCCGGCGGAACGATGGCCGGTGCCTCTGGCGTTACCTGTGGAGTTGCGTCCCCGTCCTCACTCACCCGGAAAGAATCCCACACGGGCGTGTCTCCCGCTCCCCTGCCGTTGCGAGCAGGTGCTCGGCGGAGTGCCTCGGTGTGCTGGAGCGGAGGGATCGATGTGGTTTCATCGTTCCCTTCGCTCCAGTGCAGCGAGGTGCCCGCCGAGTGCCGCGCAGTAGGCAGGGGAGCGGGAGACACGCCCTACCCTCAGCTCTTGTGACGGCCCGCCCAGGTCCAGGCGTAGACGCCGTCGTCGACGGCCTGGCCGCCCTCGCCCAGTTCGAGCGGCCGGAAGGTGTCGACCATGACGGCCAGTTCCTCGAACCGCTCCGCGCCGAGCGACGCCTCGATCGCCGACGGCTGCGGCCCGTGCGCGTACCCGCCAGGGTGCAGCGAGATCGACCCGAGCCCGATCCCGGAACCCTTCCGCGCCTCGTAGTCGCCGCCGCAGTAGAACATCACCTCGTCCGAGTCGACGTTCGAGTGGTAGTACGGCACGGGCACCGACAGCGGGTGATAGTCGACCTTCCGCGGCACGAAGTTGCAGACCACGAAGTTGTAGCCCTCGAACACCTGGTGAATGGGCGGCGGCTGGTGCACCCGCCCGGTGATCGGCTCGAAGTCGCTCACGTTGAACGTGTACGGATACAGGCACCCGTCCCACCCGACCACGTCGAACGGATGCGTCGCGTACGTCATCCGGCTACCGACGATCCCGCCGGCCCCGTTGCCACGGTGCTTGACCAGCACCTCGACATCGGTCCCCTCGACCACGAGCGGCTCAGTGGTGGGGTGCAGGTCGCGTTCGCAGTACGGCGAGTGCTCGAGGAACTGCCCGTACCGGGACAGGTAGCGCTTCGGCGGCGCGATGTGCGAGTTGCCCTCGATCGCGTACGCGTGCACGCCGTCCGGGCCGGGCAGCCAGCGGTGCGTGGTCGCGCGCGGGATGATCACGTAGTCGCCCTGGACCGCGTTCAGCACGCCGAAGATCGTCTCGACGGTCGCCGAGCCCTTCTCGACGTACACGCACTCGTCGCCGATCGCGTTCCGGTAGTACGGCGAGGGCTGCTCGGCCACGACGTACGAGATCCGGACGTCACCGTTGCCGAGCACCAGCCGCCGGTCGTCGACCGCGTTCGTCTTCGACGTGTCGGTGAACAGGTCGTGCAGCTTGAGGTGCCGCGGGGTGAGCGGGTGGTTGGCGACGGTGGCGAGGTCGGGGAGGTCCCACACCTGCGAGTCGACGATCGCGGACGGTACGCCGGCGTGGTACAGCAACGACGAGTCTGACGAGAACCCCTCCTCGCCCATCAGCTCCTCGTAGTACAGCCCGCCGTCCGGTTTCCGGAACTGGGTGTGTCGCTTCGGCGGAACTTCCCCGACCTGCCGGTAGAACGCCATCAGAATTGCTCCATCGTATCCGATAATCGAACGCGTGCGTCCGCTTACCGAAAGCATCCGTTAGGCTCTGGGCCATGTCAACCGTCCCTGCCCTGTACCGGCACCTGGTCGACGACGCCTCGATGTTCCCGCCCGGCGACCTGCCGCTGACCGAGGCCGTCACCGCGCACCGAGCGCACCTCGCCGCGCCGTACGCCGAGCTCGTCGGAGCATTCGTGTGTACCGACGACGACCTGATGAAGGTCCCAACCGAGGCCGCCCGCATCGGCGGCGGTCCGCTCCGCGTGTCCGTGGTGATCTCCGGCGGCGCCGGCGGGATCGAGCCGGTGATCCGCTGGGGCGACCGCTCGAAAGACGTCGAGGTGACCGCGGTCGAGGTCCGGCTGCGCGACGAGGACGACCTGTCCCGCAACGCGCTGCGCGTGGTCCGTGCCTGCGATGACTGCTTCGACGAAGAGTCGGCGTACGTCGAGATCGGTCTGGGCGGAGCGTGGGAGCGCGCGCTCGACGTGGTCGCCGACGCCGGGTACGCCGCCAAGCTGCGGACCGGCGGACTCGACGCGGCGCTCTTCCCGTCGGAGGACCAGGTCGCGTCGTTCATCACGGCTTGTCTCGACCGGGAGGTCGCGTTCAAGTGCACGGCGGGTCTGCATAACGCGGTGCGCCATACGGCTGAGGACACGGGCTTCGAGCATCACGGGTTCCTCAACGTGCTACTCGCTACTCGGGCATCACTCGACGGCGCGTCGCAGGACGAGCTGATCGCCGTACTGGCGTCTCGCGACGGGGCCGACCTTGCTGCGCGGGCTCGGGAACTGTCGGATGACCAGGCCGCGAACACCCGCAAGTGGTTCACGTCCTTCGGCTCGTGCAGCATCGATGAGCCGCGCGAGGACCTCACCGCTTTGAGCTTGCTGGAGACGCTGTGAGCTGGATCGACATCCCGGCCGGTTCTCCGTTCACGCCGGACAACCTGCCGCTGGGCGTGTTCCGGCACGGCGACGAGGAGCCGCGGGTGGGTGCCGCGATCGGCGACCAGATCATCGATCTCGCGCCGGTCGCGTCGGCGCAGATGCTGGACGGCGCGCAACTGTTCGCCGAGCCGACGCTGAACGCGTTCCTCGCGCTCGGCCGCCCGGCCTGGCGCGCGACCCGCAGCTGGCTGCTCGAGCTGGTCCGCAACGCGAACGACCGGGACACCGTCGAGCCGCATCTGATCCCGCAGTCCGCGGTCACCATGCTGCTGCCGTTCGAGGTCGCGGACTACGTCGACTTCTACGCCTCCGAGCAGCACGCGACGAACCTCGGCCGGCTGTTCCGCCCGGACTCCGAGCCGCTACTGCCGAACTGGAAACACCTCCCGGTCGGCTACCACGGCCGGGCCGGCACAATCGTTGCCAGCGGCACCGACATCGTCCGCCCGTCGGGTCAGCGCAAGCCGCCGGACGCGGCGGTTCCGGTCTTCGGTCCGTCCCAGCGGCTCGACATCGAGGTCGAGCTCGGCTACGTCGTCGGTACGCCGTCAACGCTCGGAAAGCCTGTGTCCGTTGACGATTTCGAGGACCACGTGTACGGCGTGGTGCTCGTGAACGACTGGTCGGCGCGGGACCTGCAGGCCTGGGAGTACGTACCCCTCGGCCCGTTCCTCGGCAAGTCGTTCGCTACGTCGATCTCGCCGTGGGTGGTCTCGCTCGACGCACTCGCGGCATCCGCTGTACCGCTGCCGACCCAGGACCCGCCGGTCCTCCCGTACCTGGCCGGCTCGGCCTTGGTGAACTACGACATCACCTTCGAGGTCTACCTCAACGGCCACCTCGTCAGCAGCCCGCCGTACCGCGACATCTACTGGTCCCCCGCCCAGATGCTCGCCCACATGACAGTCAACGGCGCCACCCTCCGCACCGGCGACCTCTACGCCTCCGGCACCATCAGCGGCCCCGAAAAGACCCAACGAGGCTCCTTCATAGAGCTGACCTGGGCCGGCCGCGAACCCCTAGTCGTAGCCGGCAAAGAACACACGTTCTTGGAAGACGGCGACCAGGTAACCATCACCGCCTGGGCCCAGTCACCAGACGGAACCCGCCTAGGCCTCGGCGAAGTCACCGGCCGAATCCTCCCCGCCTGACCCCCTCGCTTGCGACAGGCGCGCTGCATTTGAACAGGAGGTGTCAGCCGCCCAGGTAGTACACCTGAGCGTGATTGCGTCCGCGCGTACAGCGTCCCGCAAGTGCACTACCTGTCGAACTGCACACTCACCAGCCGCCGCCCCCCGTGCCCGCGAGACTGAGCCAGCAGCCACCCGCCCGGGCACTCCGGCCGCCCGCGCCCGCACCGCCAGCCGAGCCCACCGGCCGCCGGCCTGATCCGCCTCACCGTCCCCCTGGCCAACGCCGGAGGCGACCTCACCCGACCCGCCTCCCTCTGACCAGCCCCGGAGGCGGCCTCCGTCCACTCCGCCTTTCCTTTGCCGATGCCGGAGGCGAGGCGAATCTTGTTCATTAGTGTTTGTTTCTCTTGACCTGTTGGCTGTTACGTGCGAACTTTTGGCGCATGAAACGTTCAGTGGGGTGTGGAGTACTGGCTGTAGCGTTGACCGCCGGTGTGCTGAGCGTGCCCGCCGGGGCGCACGCTGACAGCACCGCCGGCGACCTGACGCTGCGGACGCAGGAATTGACGGTCACCGTCGGGGCGGACTTTCCCCGGGTGATCAAGTACGTCGACAACGCCTCCGGGCAATCCCTCGGCGGCCAGCCGGACTCGATCGCGACCGTGACGATCGACGGCGTGGCCCGGACCGCCCACCTGACCGCGCCGGCCACGGTCGGTGCCGGCAAGGCGTCGTACACGCTCGCCTTCGACGCCCTGCCAGATGTCCAGCTCGACGCCAGCCTCAGCGTGGCCGGGCGGGTCACCAAGTTTGCGATCGACGCCGTCCGTGACACCGAGACGAGTCGCGTGCACACGATCGACATCCCGAACCAGGATCTGGTCTCGGTCGCGAGTACGGACGCGGGCGCGACCACCGCGTTCACCAAGCTCGACCCGGACTCGACCCGGACCGCCGACAAGATCACCCCGGTCACCGCCGCCACTCCGGCCGAGACCGCCGCCACCGGAGCGGCGTACGCGTTCGTCAACACGAGCGGCCTGGCTGCGGGCATCGAGTCGAACTCGACGTACGACAAGCCCTCCGGCCCCACGGTCGACGACGGCGCCCGCTTCTGGCACCAGGCCCGTAAGAGCGCCGACGGCAGCACCCGCGTCGGCGTGTGGAGCGGCCAGTGGACGTACCGCGCCGACACCTCGCCGTATACCGAACCACTCCCCTGGGCGAAGGTCGTGGTGACGCCGGACGCGAACCACGACAAGACCGTCGACTGGGAGGACGGTGCGGTCGCGTTCCGCTCGATCATGGTCGAGCCGAAGGGCGGCGACCAGGTCAAGGACCGGGTCGTCACGCATATCCCGTTCAACTTCGCCAGCCAGGCCACCCACCCGTTCCTGCGGACGCTCGACGACGTCAAGCGGATCTCGCTCGCGACCGACGGTCTCGGTCAGTTGGCCCTCCTCAAGGGGTACGCCGGTGAGGGCCACGACTCGGCCCACCCGGACTACGGCGGCGACTACAACCTCCGGGCCGGCGGACTGACCGACCTCAACACCCTGCTCAAGCAGGGCAAATCCTGGAACGCGGCCTTCGGCGTCCACGTCAACGCGACCGAGTCCTACCCGGAGGCGAACGCGTTCAGTGAAGATCTGGTCGACAAGACCGCCAAGGGCTGGAACTGGCTGAACCAGAGCTACTACATCAAGCAGCGCCCGGATCTTGCCTCCGGCAACATCATCAAGCGGTTCCAGCAGCTCCGCGACGAGACCGACAAGAATCTGCAGGAGCTGTACATCGACGTGTACTACCAGTCCGGCTGGCTGGCCGACGGCCTGACCCGGCAGCTCGCCGACCAGGGCTGGCAGATCGCCACCGAGTGGGCCAACCGGAACGAGCGCACCTCGCTGTGGTCGCACTGGGCCAACGACCTCGACTACGGCGACGCGACGAACAAGGGCCTGAACTCGCAGATCATCCGGTTCGTCCGTAACCACGAGAAGGATGTCTGGAACAACGACCCGATCCTCGGCCAGTCCGCGATCGTCGAGTTCGAGGGCTGGACCGGCGAGACCGACTGGAACACGTTCTACAGCAACATCTGGCAGCGCAACCTGCCGGCGAAGTTCCTTCAACAGCAGAAGATCCAGGACTGGAACGCGAACGACATCACCTTTACCGGCGGCGTCCGCGGCGCGGTCGAGAACGGCAAGCGGACGGTGTACGTCGGGAACGCGAAGGTCCTCGACGGAGACAAGTACCTGCTCCCGTGGGACAACAACAAGAAGCTCTACCACTACAACCCAACCGGTGGCCAGACGACCTGGAAGGTCCCCTCAGCCTTTGCTGGAGCACGCACCTTCTCCGTCTACAAGCTGACGGACACCGGCCGGGTCAAGGTCGCGACCGCGCCCGTCCACCAGGGCAGCATCACGCTGAACGCCACGGCCGGTCAGCCGTACGTCATCTACCCGGACGCCGCACCCAAGCCTCGCCCGGCTGAATGGGGTGCAGGCACGCATCTCCAGGTCCCCGGCTTCAACGCCGGCAACCTCACCGCCTGGAACGCCACCGGCGGCGCGACGATCGCGACGCTCGAGAACGGCCAGCACGTCGCCTCGCTCGGCACCCGTCAGTCGTCGATCAAGCAGCGGATCACCGGCCTCACTCGCGGTCGGACCTACAGCGCCTCCGCCTGGATCGAGGTCGAGCCCGGCAAGTCGCGCCCGACCACGCTCTCCGTCGACGGCGTCAAGAACGTGCTGACCAGATCCACCGCGCAGAACATGGTTGCCTCTGACGACAAACATGGCGCGAACTACCAACGCGTCCGCGTCGTCTTCGACGCGAAGGGCAGTACTGCGGACTTCGCGATCGCGGCCGGTGCCGGGAAGGCCGCCGTACGGATCGACGACGTCCGTGTGGTCGAGACCAAGCGGCCCACGGCCGGACTGGTGGACGACTTCGAGAACGTCGACCAGGGCTGGGGACCGTTCGTGAAGGGTGACGCCGGCGGGGTCACGGACCCACGGACGGTGCTCGCGAAGAAGCACGCGCCGTACACGCAGGCGGGCTGGAACGGGAAGCTCGTCGACGACGTCCTCGACGGCGGCTGGTCGCTCAAGTCGCACGAAGAGAACGCGGGTTTGGTATACCGGACCACGCCATCGACGGTGAACTTCCAGCCGGGGCACAAGTACAAGGTCAGCTTCGACTACGAGAGCGGTCGGGCTGGCCAGTACTCATGGGTCCAGGGCGTCGACCGTCCGGACTCGGTCGAGGTCAAGGCGACCCCGATCGGCGAGCAGCGGACCAAGGCGACGTTCAACCAGGAGTTCGTGGCCGGATGCGGTGGCGACTACTGGGTCGGTCTGCGCAAACTGACCGACGGTGGCGATCAGACCGACTTCATCATGGACAACTTCGCCGTCACCGATCTCGGTACGACGTCGGAGCCGGCGGACTGCACGTCCGTCGCGGTGTCCGGGCTGACCGGTCTCGTCTCCGGAGAGGCGAACACGGTCACGACCACGTTCACCAACAACGATGTGGTTGCCGCCGACAACATCATGCTAGGCCTGACGGCACCGGACGGATGGACCGTCACGGCAACCACTCCGGCAACTCACGCAACCGTTGCCGCAGGCACCAGTGCGACGACCACCTGGGACGTGACACCGCCGGCCGGTACACCGGAAGGCCAGTACCCGTTGACGGCATCGGGTGGTCAAGCAACGATCAGCGCGGAGGCGACCGTACTCCCGCCGGGCATCGTCCCGCAGTCCCGGATCAAGGTCGCGGACGTGGACAGCGAGGACGTTGGCACCGGAGGCGCCGCGACGATGGCGCTCGACGGAAACCCCAGCACCATTTGGCATTCCGCCTGGTCCGAGGTCCCCACCCCGGCAGGCTTCCCGCACCACATGACGCTCGACCTCGGGTCGACGTACCAGGTGAACGGGTTCAGCTACCTGCCCCGGCAGAGTGGGACGAACGGGATGTTCAAGGGGTACGAGATCTACGTCAGCGCCGACGGCCAAGACTGGGGTACGCCGGTCGCCAGCGGTGAGTTCCCGAACTCCATCGCGGTACAGCGGGTCGACTTCACCGCCAAGCCCGGCCGCTACGTGAAGTTCGTCGGCACCAGCTCCCTCAATGGCGCAGTCTTCGGTTCCGCATCCGAGTTCAACGTCTACGGCACCCACTAAACAAAGCGGCGCCACTCTCCGCCCCTTGGGGAGTGGCGCCGCTTCGCGTCTTACTTGGTGATGGTCACCGAGATCGGCGCGGAGGCGGTGTTCGCTGCGACTACGCGGAACTTGTTGACGCCGACGCGGCCGCTCTCCACCCAGACCGAGTAGGTCGCGCGGCTGGTCACCTTGGTGCTGGCCGGGAACTTGACCCACTTGCCGTTCTCGAGCCGCTGCACCTGGACGACGGTGTTCTTCGCGATGCCGGCGGTCTTGCCGGTGAAGGAGACCTTGGCCCACGCCTTCGCGGTGGCCTTGTCCGACTTGATCGTGATCGACTTCGCCGCGACCGAAGCGCTCGCCACGGTGGTGTGCGTCGTGGCCGCGTTGGCCTGCAGGGCTCCGGCGATGCCGAGGCCTCCACCGGCCAGTGCGAGACCGGCGACGACGGCAGCGGAACGGCGAATGAACTGAGTACGCATGATGTTCTGGTTTCCCCTCGTTTTGTTGGTGTTACGGAGGGGAAGACGCGACGGCAGCAGGAAAGGTTGTGTTACGACTGCGTCTCAGGTTCGGACGGCAGCACCAGACGAGCCAGTGCACCACCGCCCGGAGCCTCACCAAAGGTCAGCTCAGCACCGAGAACCTTGGCATGACCGGCCGCGATGGTCAGCCCCAGACCGTGCCCGACACCGCGCTCGGCCATCCCGGACCGGAACCGGCGCGGGCCCTCGGCAATCAACTCCTCCGGGTAACCGTTGCCGTGGTCAACCACCTCGACGGTCCGCCCGCTGACCGTGACCTCGACCGGCGGCTTGCCGTGCCGCAGTCCGTTGACGATCAGGTTGGCCAGGATCCGCTCGATCCGCCGCGAGTCGGTCGACACGGTCTGGTCCGGCCCGAGCTGGTGGACGATCACGCTGTCCGGCGCCAGCGACTGCTGCATCCGCAACCGAGCCACAGCCGATCCGACGAACGCGCCGAGGCCGAGCAGCTCCAGGTCGGCCTGCTCGACACCCGAGTCGAACCGCGCGATCTCGAGCAGGTCCTCGACCAGTCGCCGCAGTACCTTGGCCCGGTCGCGGACCAGCTCGCTCGGTCGGCCCGGCGGCAGCAGCTCGGCCGCGGTGGTCAGACCGGTCACCGGCGTACGAAGGTCATGCGCCACATCCGCGGTGAACCGGCGCTCGGCCTCGAGCTGGCCGCGCAACGAGCTGGCCATCGTGTCGATCGCGGTCGCCAGCGACTGCACCTCATCCTTGCCTTTGCCAACGGCCTGGGCCGCCGACGCGTCCAGGTCACCGGCGGCGATGCGCCGTGCCGCACCGGCCACTGCGACGATCCGCTTGGACAGGCTGCCGGCCAGGATCACGCTGACCAGGGCGACCAGCGCGACCGTGCCGATCCCGCCGAGCAGGAGCGCCCGCTGGAGCGCCTTCATCGAGTCGTCGCTGGTCTGGTAGTCCTGCTCGATCGAAAGGATCTTGCCGTCCTTGACCGCGACCGCCGCCCACATCTTCGCGTGCGGCGATCCGGTCTTGAACGTGGCCCGCTTGCCCTCGAGCACGGCGTCGCGCAGCTGCGGCGGCAGATCCGGATCGTCCACCTTCGCTCCGAACACCGGTACGTCGTTGGTGTCGTAGCTCTGCGCCGCGAGCTGGATCCGCTCGTCCGCGAAGCTGCGCGTGCGGTCCAGCCTGGCCGACTGGGCCTGGGTGTAGACCGCGACGCACAGCACCAGGATCGCGAGCGAGGAGACCAGCAGGAAGATGAGACCTAGCTTGCCCCGCAGCCCCATCTAGGCCCGCAGCTTGTACCCGAAGCCGCGGACGGTTTCGATGCGGTCGGCACCGATCTTGGTCCGCAGCCGCTGCAGGTGGACGTCGACCAGCCGGCCGTCGCCGCCCCACTCGTAGTCCCAGACCCGCTGCAGCAGCGTCGAACGGCTGAGCACCACACCGGGGTTGTTGGCGAACTCGATCAGCAGCTTGAGCTCGGTCGGCGTCAGCTGGACGGTCTGTCCACTCCGCCGTACCTCCAGCGCCTCCCGATCCAGCTCGAGGTCGCCGAACGACTCCACGCCGGAGCCGGCCGCCGGCGCCGGACGCTCCGGATCGGACACCGCCCGGCGCATCACCGCCCGCAGTCGCGCCACCAGCACCTGGGTGTCGAACGGTTTGGTCACATAGTCGTCGGCGCCTGCTTCCAGACCGAGTACGACGTCGAGCGCGTCACCGCGGGCCGAGACCATCACGATCGGAACCGTGCTGGTCTCGCGGACCCGTCGGCAGACCGAGATGCCGTCCAGGCCGGGCAGCATGATGTCGAGCATCACGACGTCCGGATGGATCTTCTCGAATCGCTCGATCGCTTCCAGGCCGTCTTCTGCCGTGGTCACGTCGTAGCCGTGTCGCTCGAGGGTCAACTGGGTCGCCTCACGGATCACCGCGTCGTCCTCGACCATGAGAATGCGCGCTGCCGGTTCTTCCGGTACCACCGAACTTCAGTCTCCCTACTGGTCCGTCGAGCTCACCTTGATCATCTGCCGACCGTTCCAACGGTAGACCTCGACCCGTCGGCCCGACGGGCAGCAGACCGGGTCGTTGATCGTAAAGATCTTCGACTCGACCACCAGGTTCCCATCGGGGCTGGCGTTCACGGTCGGTTGCTCGACGTTCAGGTTCCAGATCGGTCGCGGGCCCGAGGGCTCCACGGCGATCAGGAAGATACCGAAGACGAACTTCTCCAAGGTGTGGAGCAGGACGATCTGCTGAGGTGTACCGCTGTGTAATACATCAACGGTCTTACCCCTGCTGAGGCAACGCGAAATCACGGTGCAATTCGAAAGTACTGTCCGCGCGTAGCTGGACAGGTGCTGATCGGCGAGCAATCTGACCCGGACCTTGGCCAGGTCGACGGCCACCTCGGGGGTGCGTTCGGGGGTCGTCGGGGTGCCATTGGTGCCCAGGACAACCGATGGCGTCGGGGTCGACGGGGGCGGCGATTCGGGGCCTTCGACCCGCAGTCCGCCGCCGTTCGCACACCCGGAGAGCGCCGCCAGCGCGGCGAAAGCCGTCACGGCAGGCAGCACGGTACGGCGCCACAGACCCATCGGGCGCCTCCTACCCTGCATCCAGTCCCCCCGCGAGTTCAGACAACTACCTTCCATAGTGCTGGGCCGACGTCACATTCGACGGGCACGGACGTCGAGCGGCCGCGACAGTTCTATTGCGGTTGGATCACAGCCTCACCCGGCGACGATCTTGCCGGGATTGAGCAGGTTTTTCGGGTCCAGCGCGTTCTTGATCGCCCGGTGTACGTCGAGCGCGACCGGGCCGATCTCCTCGGCCAGCCAGGTCCGCTTCAGCAGCCCGACCCCGTGCTCGCCGGTGATGGTGCCGCCGAGCTCCAGCCCGATCTCCATCACCCGGTCGAACGCGACCTGGGCCCGCTCGGCCTGCGCCGGATCGGTCTGGTCGAAGACCACCGTCGGGTGCATGTTGCCGTCGCCGGCGTGACCAAGAACACCGATGGTGATGTCGAGCTCCGCCGACAGCTCCTCGATCCGGCCGATGAACTCCGCCAGCCGCGACCGGGGTACGGCGACGTCGTCGATCATCGTCGTACCGAGCTCCTCCAACGCGGTCAGCGCGGCCCGGCGGCCCTCAAGCAGCAGCTCGCCCTCGGCGTCGTCGTCGGCCTCGATGCACTCCAGCGCGCCGTGGTCGCGGCACAGCTTGGCCACCGCGGCGATATCGGCCGCGCCCGCTTCACCGCCGGCATCGGACTGCGCGATCAGCATCGCGGCCGCGTCGTCCGGCAGGTCCATCCGCTTGTACTTGTTCACCGCGCGGATCGTGGTCCGGTCCATGATCTCCAGCAGGCTGAGCGAGACGCCGCTGCGGATGATCTCCAGGATCGCGTTGCCGGCCTCGACGCCGGAGCCGAACAGGGCCGCCATCGTCCGCGGCTTAGCGGCCTGCGGTCGCAGCGCGAGGGTCGCCTCGGTGATGATGCCGAGCGTGCCTTCGCTGCCGACGATCAGCTTGGCCAGGTCGTACCCGGCGACACCCTTCACGGTCTTCCGGCCGGTCCGCAGTACCCGGCCGTCGGCGAGCACGACCTCCAGGCCGAGCACGTAGTCCGTGGTCACGCCGTACTTCACGCAGCACAGGCCGCCCGAGTTCGTGGACAGGTTGCCGCCGATCGAGCAGAACTCCCAGCTGGACGGGTCCGGCGGGTAGAACAGCCCGTGCTCGGCCACCGCGCGGGAGAGGACCGCGTTGTAGACGCCCGGCTGCGTGACGACGTACCGGTCGATCGGCTCGATGGCCAGGATGCGGTCCATCTTCTCCAGCGAGATGACGATGCAGCCGTCGAGCGCGTTGGCGGCGCCGGACAGCCCGGACCTCGCACCCTGCGGCACGATCGGTACGCCGGCCTCGGCCGCGATCCGCACCGTCGCCTGGACGTGCGCGGTCTCCCGGGCCAGTACGACGGCAAGTGGTATCCCGGCCGGGCAGAACATCGCCCGGTCGTACCGGTAGCTCTCCATCCGGTCCGGATCGGTCACCAGCGCTTCGGGCGGAAGCACCTTGCGCAACTGCTCGACAACCTCACTCATAGTGCGAGCCTATGCACTACTGCGCAGTACTGTGCACCCCTCCGGCGTCGCCGTGAGACAGCTCAGCGGGTGCGCTTGGTGGCATTCTCCGAGATCTCCTGGTAGCCGCCGCCGTAGTTGTGGTACTCCCGGCCGATCGCGGCGAACGTGATACTCCCGCTCGTCGCCTTGACCTTCGGAGTCCGGCAGGTGCGCTGGCCCTGGATCACCGACCCGTTGCCGCCGCTGCTGTCGCAGCTGAGCACCCGGCCGTCGTTGCCGCCGCCGTACTGCACCAGGAAGGCGTTGGCCTTCGCGTTGGCCACCAGCGGCGACGCCATGGTGATCTCGGCCCAGTACTGCGAACAACCGTCCCGGACGAGCCGGATCGTGCCCCAGCTCGGCGGCTGGTGATCACGCAGCATCGGCGCCGATGAGATGGACCTCGCACCAGAGCAGCTGGCGGCCGTGGAGTCCACAGCGGCCTCGGCAGGTACGGCGGAAAGGGCGATCACGCCCACCCCAGCCAGACCCGCGGTGCTGAGCAGAATGCCCAGAGTCTTCATGACGAAACCCTTCCTGAGTGCACGCCCCGACGCACACTCAGGAAGGCACACTACGCGAACGGAGCCTGCCCGGACAGTCATTCCGGTAATCGGACGACGACACGCCGTGTTCAGTTGCACCGGGCAAGGTTCTCGGCGTCGGCGCCCCGGCTCAGAGGTTGCCGCGACGCTCTTGTTCGCGCTCGATGGCCTCGAACAGGGCCTTGAAGTTGCCCTTGCCGAAGCCGAGCGAGCCGTGCCGCTCGATCAACTCGTAGAACACCGTCGGCCGGTCGCCGATCGGGGCGGTGAAGATCTGCAGCAGGTAGCCGTCCTCGTCGCGGTCGACCAGGATGCCACGCGACTGCAGGTCCTCGATCGGCACGCGTACGTTGCCGATCCGGGCCCGCAGCTCCGGGTCCTCGTAGTACGAGTCGGGCGTGTTGAGGAACTCGACGCCGTTGGCCCGCATGATGTCGACGGTGCGCAGGATGTCGTTGGTCGCGAGCGCGATGTGTTGCGCGCCGGCGCCGTCGTAGAACTCCAGGAACTCGTCGATCTGTGACTTCTTCTTCGCCACGGCCGGCTCGTTCAGCGGGAACTTGACCCGGTGGTTGCCGTTGGCGACGACCTTGCTCATCAGCGCCGAGTAGTCGGTGGCGATGTCGTCACCGATGAACTCCGCCATGTTCACGAAGCCCATCACTTTGTTGTAGAAGGCAACCCACTCGTCCATCTTGCCGAGCTCGACGTTGCCGACGACGTGGTCGACCGCCTGGAACAGCCGCTTCGGGTGACCCTCGGGCCGGGTGACCCGGGTGGTCGCCTCGATGAACCCGGGCAGGTACGGGCCGTCGTACTTGCTCCGGTCGATCAGCGTGTGCCGGGTGTCGCCGTACGCCGCGATGGCGGCCCGGCGGATCGTGCCGTGCTCGTCGGTGACGTCGTTCGGCTCCTCGAGTACGACGGCGCCGACCTTGCGGGCGTGCTCGATGCACTTGTCCACGTCCGGCACCTCGAGCGCGATGTCAGACACGCCGTCGCCGTGCTTGCGGTGGTGATCGAGCAACGGGCTCTTCGGGCTGACTCCGCCGCTGATGACGAAGCGGGCCGAGCCGGCCTTGAGGACGAACGACTTGCTGTCCTTGCTGCCGGTCTCGGGACCGGAGTACGCGACCAGGTCCATGCCGAACGCGAGCTGGTACCACTTCGCGGTCTGGGTCGCGTTGCCCACGATGAAGACCAGGGCATCCATCGAGGTGACCGGGAACGGGTCGGTGCTCTCGTCGTACGGCACCAGGCCGACGAGCTGCTTCAGCTGGTCGAGGTCGAGATCGGCGTCGAGCTCTGCGGGTGTGAGGTCGGTGCTGGTCATCGGGGTCCTCCCGGGTCGGGTACGTGCACCGAGCCTCGCGGGAGGGCGACAGGTTGTGCAACAGTTCGTTATTTCATCGAACAGGTTGCATAGTATTCTGGCAACTTCACTGGACTATTTGGTCAGGCTGACTATTGACGGAGGGGTCCTATGTCAGTGGACGCTTTGGACGCCCGGATCCTGGGGTTGTTCGCGGCCGAGCCGCGGGTGGGCGTGCTGGAGGCGTCCCGGCGGCTGGGGGTCGCGCGCGGCACAGTGCAGGCGCGGCTCGACCGGTTGCAGCGCGACGGCGTGGTCCGCGGCTGGGGTCCGGACGTCGACACGACGGCGATCGGCTACCCGGTGACGGCGTTCGCGACCCTCCAGATCGAGCAGGGCTCGGGCCACACGACGGTTGCGGAGGCGCTGGCCCGCATCCCCGAAGTACTCGAGGTCCACACGATCACCGGCGCGGAGGACTTGTGGTGCCGCATCGTGGCCCGCTCGAACGCCGACCTCCAACGCGTCATCGACCAGGTAGTCAAAGTCCGAGGCATCCAACGCGCCTCCACCGTCATCGCCCTGGCCGAGCAGATCCCCCACCGGGTGATGCCTTTGGTAGAAGCAGCCACCAAGAACTAGGCGAGGCGTTTGGCTACTTCTACTGCGGCTCGGGCTACTCGGGGGCCCACGAAGTCTCGGTCCAGTTTGCCTAGGACTACTACGCCGATGGAGGCTTCGACGCCTGGTACGCCGAGGACCGGGGACGAGACGCCTTGGGCGCCGGCCTGCAACTCCCCCGACGTGACGACGAAGGGGCGGCCGGCGGGGTCGGGTTTGCGACGTCCGGCCAGGATCGCCTTGCCTGCTGCACCCTGGTCGAGCGCGTGCCGGGAACCCATCCGGTAAGACACGTGGAAGTCGGTCCAGCTCGGCTCGATGACGGCGATGGCGAGCGCTTCCTCCCCGTCCGCGACGGTCAGGTGCGCGGTGGCACCGGTGTCTTCGGCGAGCGAACGCAGTACCGGAAGTGCGGCGTCACGCAGCGTGGGCTGCACACGCCGGCTGTAGTGCAGTACGGCGAGACCGAGCCGGGCTCGTCCCTCGCTGTCGCGACGCACCAGCCGATGCAGCTCGAGCGTGTTCACCAGGCGGTACACGACTGTCCGGCTGACTCCCAGCGCCGCGGCGAGCTCAGTGATGGAGAGCCCGTCCGGAGCGTCCGCCAGCAACTCGAGGACCGTCAGTCCTCGGTCAAGCGTCTGCGAGGTTTCAGCTGGCACCTTGAAAGAGTATCCGGTAATCGGGCGCGGCCCGATGGCCCCGTATCTTGCTTCCGTGCGAAATTACTGGTCGCTGCTCCCCGCCGTCCTCGCGGTCGTCGTGCTGATCCTGGTCTATGCCATTCCGACCTTGATCAATCCGCAGTGGACCAGCTCGATCATGGCCATGTTCCGCACCGCGCCGACTCCGGCCGACGCGACCACGGAAGAGGCCGAGCGGGCGGCCGGCGTCCTCGGCCCGAAGCAGCGGAAGTCCCGCCGGATGCTCGCCATCGCGCTCATCGTCGGCGCGCTGATCATGGTCGGCTTCAACATCTCGTTCAACCGCGAGGCGGTCGGCTGCTACAAGGCCGCCAAGGCGTTCGGGGCGATCGACGGCCCGGACACCAAGGACCCGTGCATCGACATGGTCTTCGGCACCTTCCTCGGCGACGGCAAGGGCACCGCCATAGAGAAGACCCCGCAGCCCGTGCAGTACTACCAGCTGATCAAGGGCAAGAAGCCGAAGTACCTGAAGTGGATCCAGAACGCTCCGAAGTACGACGAGTACGACATGGTGATCGGGACCGGCCTGTCCTGTTCCAGCGATCTCCGGGTCGAGGAGCAGGAGGACAAGGTGCTGGTGTTCGTCGACGTCGACTCGCCGTGCCCGCCGGACAGCAACGCTTCGCTGACCCCGTTCAAGCTCAAGAAACCGCTGGGTGACCGCAAGATGGTGACCGTCGGCGACAAGCCGATGACCGAGATCAACCCGGACATGGACTCCTGGTTCACCGTGATCAAGAAGCTCGCGACCGGCGGCTAACTCAGAGCGCGCGTCTGCGAGTCGTACTCCCGGAACGGCCGGTTCCGCGCCAGCAGGATGAACAGGCCGGTGATACAGACCGCCGCGCCACCGAGCAGCGCGATGGTCGGGCTGGTCAGCGACGCCGTCGTACCCGCGACGAAGTCACCGAGCCGCGGTCCACCGGCCACGACCACGATGAACACCCCTTGCAGTCGCCCGCGCATCGCGTCCGGCGCCGCGGACTGCAGCACGGTGTTCCGGTACGCCGAACTGACCATGTCCGCCGCACCCGACATCGCGAGCAGAGCCACCCCGAGCCAGATGGTCCGGGACAATCCGAAAAGCCCGACGGCCGCGGCGTACGCCGTGATCGCGAGCACGATCGCGACCCCTTGCCTACGGACCCGGGTCACCCAGCCGGAGAAGATCACCCCGATCAGCGCGCCGATCGCGGGCGAGGCCTGCAACAGACCGACCGTCCGTACGCCGCCACCGAAGAACGCGCCCGCCACCGCGGGGAACAACGCCCGCGGCTGCGCGAACACCATCGCGAGAATGTCGGCCAGGAACGTCGCCAGCAGCGCCGGCGCGGCCCGCAGGAACGTGAACCCCTCCAGCACCGACCGCAGCCCGGCCCGCCGGATCGCGCCGGTCGGCGGCACCGCCGGCAGCCGGAACAGCGCGTACAGCGCCGCGGTGAACGTGATCACGTCGACCAGGTACGCCGCCGCGAATCCGTGCCAGGCGATCACCGCCGCACCGAGCAGCGGTCCGGCGGTGAAGCCCAGGTTGAACGCGGCCTGGCTGAGCGTGTTCGCGGCCGGCAGTAACTCCGGCCGGATCAGCCGCGGGATGATCGCGGACCGCGCCGGGTTGTTCACCGCGAAACAGGCCGACTGACACGCCACGACGGCGTACAGCACCCAGACCCGACCCCAGTCGAGGTGCGACTGCACCACCAGGACCATCGACAGCAGCCACAGCCCGGTCGACGAGACCAGCGAGAGGGTACGTCGATCGATCGCGTCGGCCATCGCCCCGCCGTACAGCCCGAAGACGATCAGCGGGACCAGCGAGAACAACCCGACCAGCCCGACCGCGAACGTCGAATGTGTGATCGCGTAGACCTGGATCGACACCGTCACCGCGGTCATCTGCTGGCCGAGCTGCGACACCGTCGACCCGATCCACAACCGCCGGAAATCGGCCGACTCGCGCAGCGGACGGATGTCGGTGAGCAGACGCACGATGACAACTTATGCCACGTTGTAAATCTCAGACTGTGGGGAACAGCTCATGGTCGAGTGGTTCGCCAACCGTAAGCCCGAGGCCGTCGGTGACCACGTGACCGACGCCGGTGTACGTCGCCTCCGCGTCGAAGTAGATGTTGACGTGCGCGATCCGCGGGTCGTCGGTGAGGTTCGGCGTCGCCGAGTGCGCGAGGTACGCGTTGTGGAAGGTGCAGTCGCCGGCCTGCAGCGGGATCGTCAGCCGCTCCTCCCAGCGCAGGTCGGGCGCGGCACGAAACATGTCGTCGCGGTCGGACAGGTCCTGGCTGCGCAGGTTCTGATGGTCCTGCGAGCCCGGGATGAACGTCATGCACCCCTTCTCGACCGGTACGTCGACCAGCGCGATCCAGGCCGACAGCGACGCCCGCGACCCGGCGTGCGGCCAGTACGGTGCGTCCTGGTGGAACTCGGTCGCGGCACCGTTGTGCGGCGGCTTGATCAGCAACTGGTCGTGCCAGATCCGCAGCGGTACTCCGGCCAGCGCGGTCGCCGCCGCGGCGAGCCGTGGGTCCAGGGTGAGCTCCCGCAGTACGTCGTTCTGCTGCCAGACGTTGACGTACTGGTTGAAGATCTTCGACTCCTTGTACAGGTCGTCGGCTCCCGCGGTCCACTCGGCCGCGGCGTCGCGGAACCGGGCCGCCTCGTCGCGGCTGATGATGTTCTTGATCCGGACCACGCCGTCATGACGGTAGGCCGAAATGGTCTCTTCGTCGAGCGTGACGGGTGCCGTAGGGTCGGTCGTGGTCATCGGCGTACTCCTCGGATTCCTGTGGTCTGGAAGGTGTTTCCAGCCTCCCGGCTGGCCGGCTCCGGGGACAGGCAGTGGTTGACCAGGACTTGACCGATCTTGACCTCCTGGAGGTTCGGATGCACAAGATGCTGAGCAGCGAGGTCTTCCCGGACCCGCGGTTGCCGGTCGCGGGCGAGCGGATCGAGGTCGTCGCCGACGTGGCGCCGCACAGTCACGCGTTCTTCGAGATCGCGGTCGTGGTCGCCGGGCGCGGTACGCACGTCTCGGCAGCCGGCGAGGTGGAGCTGCAGCCGGATTCGGTCGTGGTACTGCGACCTGGCGAGTGGCACGGGTACACCCGCTGCGAGGGCCTCGTGGTGCGGAACGCGTACCTCGGACCGGACGTGTTCGGACTGCTCTCCGGCGCACTCGTCCCAGGCGCGCGGGGTCCTGCTCATCCGGCAGTGCAGCACGCGATGCGGCTGCTCGAGTCCGACCTCGCCGAGCCCTGGACGCTCGAACGGCTGGCGGCGCTCGTCAACCTCGCGCCCGGCTACCTGATTCGCCTCTTCGGCAAGTCGGTCGGCATGTCACCGATGGCGTACCTGAACCGGATCCGGGCCGAGCGGGCGGCTGGTCTGCTGATCGAGACCGAGCTCCCGATCGCGACCATCGGCGCGACGGTCGGCTGGCTCGACCCCAGCCACGCCACCCGCCGCTTCCGCTCGACCTTCGGCCTCAGCCCGTCGGAGTACCGCTCGACCTTCCGGCCCTAGCCCCGCCCAGTTAGCACCCGGTTTCGGGTCGTAAGCAAAGATGTGTTCATGACCTCGTCGCTGCAAACGCCTGACCCGAATCCCGGTTGGCTGTCCGAGTTCGCGCTTGCCGAGACCCGGACCCGAGTCCCGATCCTGTACGTCGAGGCCGTCCCGGCCCGGGTCGACGCTCTGGGTCAGATCGAGCACATCGGAGTCCTGCTGCGGACCTCGGCCGCGACCGGCGAGATCATCCGCACGCTGGTCTCCGGCCGGGTCATGCACAACGAGTCGATCCGGGACGCGCTGCAGCGCAACATCGAGAAGGACCTCGGCCCGGCCGCGTTCCCCCGGCTGCCCGCGACGCTGGTTCCGGTCACGATCGCGGAGTACTTCCCGTTCCCCGGTATGACGCCGCTGCACGACCCGCGCCAGCACGCGGTCGCGCTCGTGTACGTCGTCCCGGTGACCGGCGAGTGCAACCCGCGGCAGGACGCCCTCGAGCTGACCTGGCTGACGCCGGAGGAGGCCCTCGCCCCGAGCCTCCTCAACGACCTCGAAGGCGGCCGCGGCCAGCTCCTCAAACAAGCCCTCGCCTGGTCCGGCGCCATCGTCTGACGATCACCAGGGCAGGCGGCCTTCCTCGGCGTACACGTGGCCGGTCGGGCCGTCGGCGTCCAGTGTGGCGAGCCCGACCGCGACCGCCGCACCTTGCGCGGGTGTGCGCGCGGCGCTCCACCCACCCATGTCGGTTGCGCAGTTGCCGGGATCCGCGCCGTTGACCAGGATGCCCGTGTCGCGCAGTTCGTTGGCGAGCATGACCGTGACCATGTTCACCGCCGCCTTCGACGCGTTGTAGCCCAGCGTCAGCACCGTCGACATCCGCGACTCCGGATCCCCGACCTGCTCGAACGACGCCAGCGAAGTCGACAGGTTCACGACCCGCGCCCGCTCCGCCTTCCGCAACAACGGCAGAAACGCCTGCGTGACCGCGACCAGCCCGAACACATTGGTCTCGAACGCCGCCCGCAGTACCCCGTCCTGGATCCCCAACACCCCATCGTCCCCCTCGGGAATGATCGCGGCGTTGTTGATCAACACCTCGAGCTGGCCGTACGCCGCTTCGACCCGCCCGGCCGCCCCCCGTACAGACGCCGCGTCCGTCACCTCCAACTGGATGCCGACGGCATCGATGCCATCAGCAACCAGCTCCTTCACCGCCACCTCACCACGCCCGACGTCCCGTGACCCGACCAGCACAGTGAACCCGGCCTGCCCGAGCTGCCGAGCGATCTCCTTGCCGATGCCTTTGTTGGCGCCCGTGACGAGCGCGACCCTGTTCGTGTTCATGCCGACCAGGCTCGCCCGATCCAGCGAAGCCAGGCAGAGTCGGCTGAGGCTGGGATCGCCAGTCCCTGGTTAGACCCGGAGCCGGGCTGCGATCCTAGGACCGTGGATCGGGACGGACTGGCGGAGTTCTTGCGGGTACGACGGGAGTCGTTGCAGCCGGCCGATGTCGGCCTGCCCGCCGGACTGCGCCGTCGCACACCCGGGCTGCGCCGCGAAGAGGTTGCGAGCCTCGCGACCATGTCAACCGACTACTACACCCGCCTCGAACAGGCCCGCGGCCCGCGCCCGTCCCGCCCAGTCCTTACCGGGCTGGCCCGAGCTCTGCGGTTGTCCGACGACGAGCGCGCTCACCTGTTCCGACTGGCCGGCGAGCAGCCCGGTCCCCCGCCCGGACCACCTGCCGACGTGCGGTCCGGCGTACTGCGGATGCTCGCGCGGCTCGACGTACCCGGGCTGGTCCTGGACGCGAAGTACGACGTACTCGCGTGGAACCCATTGGCCGCGGCGTTGATCACGGACTTCTCCGCCGTACCGCTGCGGGAGCGGAATCTGCTGCGCTTGCGGTTCCTGACCGATCGGCAGGCGCAGCTGTTCGGCGAGGAAGCGACCAGGGAGTTCGCGCGCGAGGTGGCGGCCGACCTGCGGGCGGCGACCAGCACGTACCCGGACGATCCAGAGATCGCCCGACTGGTGCGCGATCTGCTGGACGGCAGTCGGGAGTTCGCGGAGATCTGGGCGCGGCACGAGGTCGCGCGGCAGCAGTCGCTGTGCCAGACGGTCTTCCATCCGCAGGTCGGGCGGATCGACGTGGTGTGCGAGGTACTCGTGGTCCCGGAGCGGGATCAGCGGGTGGTGCTCTACACCACCGAGCCCGGATCGGAGTCCGACCAGGCGATCCGGCTGCTGGACGTGATCGGCACCCAGCAGTTGACAACCTGAGCCCAGTCAAGCGACTGTTTGATCCGTTGGTTTCCGACGGAAGGCTTAGCTGATGCGTAAGTTACTTACTGCTCTGGTCGTGCTCGGTCTGCTCGTCGTGCCCCTCCGGGCCGCCGACGCCACCGAGGTGGCCGCGCCCGGCAAACTGGTGTTCGCGGACGAGTTCGACGGTACGGCGATCGACCGGACGAAGTGGGCGATCCACTCGAACGCGGAATCCGACGACTGCCTCGGCAACAAGGGCAACCAGCAGCTCGAGTGGCACACGTGGGACGCGCTATCGGTGAGCGACGGACTGCTGACGATGACGGCGCGGAAGAACAACCCGGCGCCGGGCTACGACTGGTCCGGCGCGCTGATCACGACCGGTCAGGCCTGCGGTCATGAGCCGTCGCAGTCGTTCGCCGTACAACCCGGTGACTACATCGAGACCCGGCTGAAACTCCCGTCGGACAAGGGTTTCTGGCCGTCGACCTGGACCTGGAACGGCAACGGTTCCAACGAACAGGACACCTACGAGTTCTACAGCGACAACCATCAGGCGCTCTACCTGACCAACCACCAGTCGGGCGGCGGCAGCTGCCCCTACGAGTCCCCCACCGATCTCACCACCGCTTGGCACACCATCGCCGAACAGGTCGGACCGGACCAGACTGTTTGGTACCTCGACGGCAAGGAGGTCTGCCGCCAGGGCGCGTACACCGGGACCGGCGACGCGCTGATCCTGGACCTGTTCGTGTACGGGAAGATCCCGCCGACGGTCAGCACCGGATCGATGCAGATCGACTACGTCCGGGTCTATCGCCCGTAAAAGCTGAGGCCCCGCACCTCGGGCGGAGTGCGGGGCCTCGGGGAACACACCGGGCGGGGCTGGATGCCCGGTGCGGGTGGCTACTGCCCGGTGAACGTGAAGCTCGAGCCGGGTTCCTTGAGGATGTCGCCGTCGCGGGAGTTCGTGATGGTGACGTTGGAGAGCGTTGCGCTGCCGCGCGCTCCGCCCATGGCGAGGATTCCGGAGCCGTTGTTGGACTTGTCGATGTGAATGTTGGTGAGGGCAACGTTCGGCATCTCACCGCCGCCGGTCTTGAACTGGATCCCGTCGTACGTCGAGTCGTAGATGTCGGTGTCGCGGATCGTGACGCCGGTGATCGGAAGGTTCGACGGGAAGAGCGTGATCGCGCCGAACTCCTGCGCCTCGCCCCAGAACACCCCGCCGCACCGGTAGAGCGCGTTGTTCGCGATCGTCGTCGTACCCGTGAACGGCAGCGGGTCGTGGTCGGTCGCGAGCATGATGCCCGGGTAGTTCATCGTGTCGTAGATCAGGTTGTTCTCGATCTTGTTGCCGTAGCCCCCGTAGATCGCGATCCCATTGGCGCGCCAAGGCAACTGAACGGTGTTGTTGGTGAACGAGTTGTCGTGGCCGATGTCGACGGACTGGTCCTTCACGTACTTGCTCGCCCAGACAGCCATCGAGTCGTCGCCGGTCGTACGAAAGGACGAGTTGAAGACCTTCGAGTTGCGGGCTCCGTTGGTGAGGTTGATGCCGTCGGCATACGTGTCCCGGATCCGCATCCCGCTGAACTCGAGCCCGTCGGCCGGGCCCCACAGATCCGGGATGTTGTCGTAGTCGCGACCGACCCAGACACCGACGTTCGAATGTTCGATCCAGACGTTGCTGATCTTGGTCCCGGTGCCGAACCGGCCGTTCAGCGCGACACCGCCCTCGGCGTTGCCGTCGCCGCCACGGATCCGGCCGGAGCCGAAGATCGCGATGTCCGAGATCTGCACGTTCTTGTCGATGTCGAAGCCGAAGTTGCCTTCGTGCGGATGGTTGATGCCGCCCGCGTTCTGCGGCTCGATCGTCGAGTACAGCTGCGAGTACCACATGCCGGCGCCGCGGATCGTGGTGTTGCTGATCCCGACCTGGTTGTACTGCCCACGGTTCAGCGGGTCGTCGGTGAGGATCTTCTTCTCCTGCCGCCACTGGCCTTCCGGGATCCAGACGCAGCTGATCACGCCGTTCTGGTCGTCGGTCACGGCCCGCTGGATCGCGTCGGCGTCGTCGATGCCGTCGTTCGGCACCGCGCCGTACTGCGTGATCGACGTACAGCCGGCCGGTTGCGACAGAGCCGGCGCGACCTGCTCCAGGTCGACCATGTCGATGATGTAGTACGACGCCGTGTCGCCGGAGTCGCGTTGCAGGCGGAACGTGGTGCCGGCCGGGTACGACGTACCGAGCAAGGCGTGCGACTCGTCGAAGAGCCGGCGCGCGTCGCCGCCGGGAGTGTTGGTGAGCCCTTCGGGTGCGTCGGTGTTGCCGTAGAGCCAGCTGTTGTGGGACGACAGGTTCAGCTTCTGCTTGAACGTGCCGTTGACGTACAGGCTGATCGTTGCCTGGATCCCCTGTCCGTCGGCGGAGTCCGGGATCGAGTTGCGGACGACGATCGAGTTGGTCGGCACGGTCGAGCTGAACTCGACGTACTGCCCGCTCGAGTTCAGCCGGACCGACTGGCGGCCGGACGACTCGGTGGCGAAGTTGGTGTGGCCGAAGGTCCGGGTCGCGTCGGCCGTGAGCAGGGTGCCGGTGTAGTTGCCGGCCTCGGCTTCGTACGACGTGAACGGTACGGCGGCGCCGCGGCCGACGACGATCGACTTGGTGAAGACGTTGTTGGATTCGTTGGTCTCGGCAACGGTATTGGTGGAGTCGGCGGTCGCGGTCAGGGTCGCGCCGCCGTTGGTCGCGGTCCAGGTTCCGCTGATCGCAACGTTGCCGGTGGCACCGGCTGCGATCGACGCAGTGTTGCCAGTCAGCGTGGCAGTGCCGACGGCCAGCTTGGTGACACTCGCGGCAGATGCCGTCGTACCTCGGTTGTTGACGGCAACGGTGAAGGAGACCTGTGTGCCGGGTGCCGGGTTGGCGGGGTTGGAGGTGATCCCGATGACCTGGAGGTCGGGGCCGGGCGCTTGGGCGACTGCGAGTTGGGTGGGTGACTGGAGGGTGTTGTTGTCGTCGCTCTGCTCGACGATCGCGTTGGTCGGATCGGCGACGGCGGCAACGGTGTAGTTGCCTTCGGCATGCGTTCCGGTGTCGGCGGTGACCGTGGCGGACGCGCCGGCGGCGAGGGCTCCGACGGAGGCGGTGCCGGCTGTGCTGCCGTTGAGGAGGAAGTTCAGGCTGCTTGCCGGGGCGGCCGCGGTGCCGTTGTTCTTGACGGTCGCGGACAGGGTGATCGGCGTGGTCTCGGTCGGGCTGGCCGGGGTCCAGTCGACACTCGTGACAACGAGGTCGGGGTTGGGTGCCGCCGTACCGAAGACCTGGAGCTCGGCGACCTGGCCGCCGGGTGCGCCGGTGTTGCTGAAGACCTGCAGCCGGAGGTCGGCGTACCGGCCGGTGACCGGGATCGTGACCGTGTTCTGGTTGGCCGATGGGTCGAACTGGTAGTCGGTCCGGGCCACTACCGAGGTGAACGTTGTGGCGGACTGTTCGCGGCCGAGGACCTCGATGCTCTGGGTGCGAGCGCCCCAGGCCGAGTCTGGGTTGAGTTTGACGACGACCGAGCTGAGGTCGGCGTTCGAGCCGAGCTTGACGGTGAGCGTCGACGGGAAGCCGTTGGACTCCCAGTAGGTGCCGACGTTGCCGTCGTTCGCGTTGGTTGCGACGAAGCCGAACACCGAACCGGACGCCTCGATCGCCTTGCCGGCGGCGAGGTCGGTGCCGCTCGGAGGATCGACTGTCCCGCCACCAGGCCCGGCCAGCTCGAACTCCGACAGCTGCGCGGCCGGCCACTCCGTGTTCGCCGTGAAGGTCAGGCGGACGTAGCGCGCGGCGGTGTTGGTGAAGTTGATCGTGACGACGTTCGTCCCGCTGAAGGAGTACGCCGTACTGCTGACGAGCGTGGTGAACGACGAGCCGTTCGCGCTGCCTTGGACGGTCAGCGTCTGGCTCCGCGGGCCCCAGGACCCGGGGAGCTTCAGGGTGACCTGGTTGACGTCCTTCGTCGCGCCGAGGTCGGCCTGGATCCACTGCGGGAAGGCGTTGTTGTTGCTCTCCCAGTAGGTGTTCTGGTTGCCGTCGCCGGCGTTGCCGCTCGGGTACGCACCGAGCGAACTGCTGGCGGACAGGGTCTTGGTGAGGGTGGCGGCGGAGGCTGTCGGGACGGACAGCAGGCCGGTGGTGATGAGGACGGCGGTAAGCAGCAGCCGTAGAAGCGTCTTCCGATGCATTGGTCCTCCGTCGGGGCGGTGGGAGGTGAGCTAATTGCATGAGATTGATGATTTTTTGCAGCTCAGTACCGCGAAGCTTGCAGCACTCGTCGCAGCAGGTCAACACTTCGCCACCCACAGAAATCACCCCGCCCTGGATCCCAAGGACGGAGGGCAGAACTCAAGCGCGGCGCTGGGTAGCCCAATCGCGGATGAGCTCGATCCGCTCCTTCAGCTGGAGGGAGGAAGCGTGCGCGGCGGCAGGCCCGCCGAGTTTGCGGCGGAGGTCGTTGTGGATCACGCCGTGGGGCTGGCCCGTCCGGTGATGCCAGGCGGCGACCAGGCCGTTCAGCTCGCGGCGGAGCAGGGCGATCTGCTCGTGGGTCGCCAGCTCGGTCGGCGTCGGGTCCTCACGGTCGCTGGTCGTCCGGGAGGACTTCTTCTGCGCGGCCAGCGACTTCTGCTGGCGTTTGTGCAGCAGCTCCCGCACCTGGTCCGGCTCCAGCAGACCCGGCAGCCCGAGGAAGTCCAGCTCCTCGTCCGACGCGTTGTCGCCGCCGGTCCCGTAGTCGCCGCCGTCGAACACCACCCGGTCGAAGCTCGCGTCCGATCCGAGCGCCTCGAAGTTGCCCTCGAGCTCGTCGCTGGCGCCCTCGGTCTGGTTCGCCTGCTTCAGCAGGTCGTCCTCGAGCGCGAAGATGTCGCCGTCCTCGTTGCTGTTCTTCCGCCCGAGGACGTGGTCGCGCTCGACCTCCATCTCGGCCGCGAACCCGAGCAGCCGGGTCACCGACGGCACGAACACCGACGCCGTCTCACCCCGCTTCCGGGCCCGCACGAACCGCCCGACCGCCTGCGCGAAGAACAGCGGCGTCGAGGTCGGCGTCGCGTACACACCAACCGCGAGCCGCGGTACGTCGACCCCCTCGGAGACCATCCGTACGGCGACCATCCACCGCGAGTCTCCCTCGGAGAACTTCGCGATCTTCTTGCTCGCCGCCTTCTCGTCGGACAGGACGACGGTCGGCGCCTCGCCGGTGAGCTCCCGCAAGGTCTTCGCATACGCACGGGCCGTGTTCTGGTCACCCGAGATCACCAGGGCGCCGGCGTCCGGCATGTGCCGCCGTACCTCGGTCAGCCGCTTGTCGGCGGCGGCCAGGACGGCCGGCATCCACTCGCCGGCCGGGTCCAGCGCGGTCCGCAGCGCCTGCGCGGTCAGGTCCTTGGTCAGCGGCTCACCCAGTCGGGCCGCGACCTCGTCACCGGCCTTGGTCCGCCACCGCATCTCCCCGGAATACGACATGAAGATGACCGGGCGTACGACGTGATCCGCCAGCGCGTGGCCGTACCCGTAGGTGAAGTCCGCCTTGCTCCGGGACGCGCCGTCATGACTGTCTTCGTACGTGACGAACGGGATCGGGTTGTCGTCGCTGCGGAACGGCGTACCGGTCAGGCAGAGCCGGCGGGCCGCGGGCTCGAACGCCTCCCGGACTCCGTCACCCCAGCTGAGCGCGTCACCGCCGTGGTGCACCTCGTCCAGGATCACCAGAGTTTTGAACCGCTCGGTCCGGACCCGGAACGCGAGCGGGTTCACCGCGACGCCGGCGTACGTCACTGCGACGCCGGTGAAGTCTTTGTTGGTCTTGCCGCGCCGGCCGGCGAAGGCGGGGTCGATCGCGATCCCGGCCTTGTCGGCGGCGTCGGCCCACTGGACCTTGAGGTGCTCGGTCGGGGTGACCACGGTGATCCGGTCGATCAGACGCCGGTGCAGCAGCTCGGCGGCCACGGTGAGCGCGAACGTCGTCTTACCGGCGCCCGGTGTCGCCACCGCGAGAAAGTCCCGCGGCTGGCGGTCGAGATAGAGCTTGAGCGCCTCCGCCTGCCAGGCCCGCAGCTTGCTGGCGGTACCCCAGGCGGCACGGTCCGGATACGCCGGCGGGAGGACAGCTGGTCCCGTTGGCAGGCTCGAATCCACGGACGGCATACTCCCCCGTTAGTCGACTGTCGGCCGTGCAGGAACGTTACCTGACTTCGGCGGCAGATCCGACTCGCGTCGCTCGGGGTACGAGCGTTCTGTGCAAAAAGTTCCTGGATCGACTGGTGTGGCGGCCTACACTTTGGGTCATGAGTACTCAGCTGACCCCGGGCGCCGAGACCGTTGTCGACGAGCGGACCCAGCCGGCACCGGCCGAGCCCGGCGACCACGAGCGGTTCTCGCACTACGTGCCGAAAGAGAAGCTGACCGAGGCGATGGTGATGGGCACGCCGGTGGTGGCCCTCTGCGGCAAGGTGTGGGTGCCGAGCCGCGACCCGCAGCGTTTCCCGGTCTGTCCGGAGTGCAAGGAGATCTGGGCCTCGCTCAACCCGGGTGACGACGGCGGCGAGGAGTAGCCCTAGTTCTGGGTCGGATCGTCCGGGTACGTCGCGACGTACGCCATCTGATCGTTCTGGCGACGCAGGACCCGGCGCCACAGGGTGTCCGGGTCGTGGCCGAACACGTCCTCCGGCACCGACTCGACGACGTACCACGCGCCCTCGGCGATCTCACCCTCGAGCTGCCCGCTGGACCAGCCGGCGTACCCGGCGAAGATCCGCATCCGGGTGATCGCGCCCTCCAGCAGCACCGCGGGTACGTCGAGGTCGACCAGGCCGATCCGGCCGAAGCACTCCCGCCAGCCCGGCGGGTCGGTGGACTCGAGCACCTCGGCGACGGCCAGCGCGCTGTCGGTGCCGACCGGACCGCCCATGAACAGGACGCCGGGCTCGTCGACCGCGGTCGACCAGTCCGGCAGCACCCGGTCCACGGCCAGATCGGCCGCGCGGTTGATCACCACCCCGAGTGCGCCGTCGTCGTCGTGATCCAGCAGCAGGACCACCGACCGGCGAAAGGGCGGCTCGTCGAGCAACGGAGTCGCCACCAGCAGCGAACCGGTCAGGGTCGAGGCCGTCATACGTCCATCATGGCGTACGACGGTTCGCCCGGGACCCTAACCAAGCTCCCAATACGACCCCGGCGATGTCCGCGAGCGAGTCGAACGGGTCCCCGTCGCGCTGTGGCAGCAGCCAGTGCTGCACGAGCTCGCTGACCACGGCGTTCGCGACGAGTGCTCCGAGCAACCACCGCGCCGGCAGCCCGACCTTCAGGCCGGTGAACGCGACCGCCGCGAACAGGAAGCAGTGCGCGACCTTGTCGATCTGCGGGATCCCGACGTGCGGACCCGCCTCACGGGGTGAGTACACGCCGTACAGCTGCAAGGCCACGGCCGCGACGAACGCGATCCGCCAGAGCCAGACCTGCAGTCCAGACTTCTTTGTCTCTTCCGTCACCGGCACGGTCACGCCGGGGCGTCGTCCGGGTAGTTCTCGTGCGCCGGAGCCTTGCCGCCGGCTGCCTCCCGGACCGCGGCCGCGACCCTGGTGTGCACCTCCGGGTGGAAGACGCTCGGCACGATGTAGTCCGCGTTCAGCTCGTCGTCGGTGACGACACCGGCCAGCGCCTTCGCGGCCGCCAGCTCCATCTGGATCGACACCTTCGACGACTGTGCGTCGAGCAGACCGCGGAAGACGCCCGGGAAGACCAGCACGTTGTTGATCTGGTTCGGGAAGTCGCTGCGCCCGGTCGCCACCACGGCCGCGTGCTCGTGCGCCGCGACCGGATCGATCTCCGGGTCCGGGTTGGCCAGCGCGAAGACGATCGCGTCCTTGTTCATGGTGGCGATGTCGGCGCCGTCCAGAATGTTCGGCGCGGAGACGCCGATGAACACGTCCGCTCCGCTCAGCGCACCCTTGAGGTCGCCGCTGTACTTCGCCGCGTTGGTGTTCTCCGCGATCCAGCGCAGCTCCGGCGACAGCCCGTCGCGCTCGGTGTGGATGACTCCGGCGATGTCGGCGACGATCGTGTCGTTCACGCCGGCTTCGATCAGCAGCTTGAGGATCGCCGTACCGGCCGCACCCGCGCCGGACAGCACCACCCGGACCTCACTGATGTCCTTGCCGACCACCCGCAGCGCGTTGAAGAGCGCCGCCAGCACCACGACCGCCGTACCGTGCTGGTCGTCGTGGAAGACCGGGATGTCGAGCTCCTCGCGCAGCCGGGCCTCGATCTCGAAGCAGCGCGGCGCGGAGATGTCCTCGAGGTTGATCCCGGCGAACCCCGGCGCGATCGCCTTGACCACCTGGATGATCGCCTCGGGGTCCTGGGTGTCCAGGCACAGCGGCCAGGCGTCGATCCCGGCGAACCGCTTGAACAGCGCGGCCTTGCCCTCCATCACCGGCAGCGCGGCCTTCGGGCCGATGTTGCCCAGCCCCAGTACGGCGGAACCGTCCGTGACCACCGCGACGCTGTTGCGCTTGATCGTCAGCCGGCGCGCGTCCTCGGGGTTGGCCGCGATCGCCAGGCAGACCCGCGCGACACCCGGCGTGTAGATCATCGACAGATCGTCACGGTTGCGGATCGGGTGCTTCGCCTCCATCGAGATCTTGCCGCCGAGGTGCATCAGGAACGTCCGGTCCGAGACCCGGCCGATCTCGACGCCCGGTACGGCGCGCATCGCCTCGACCAGCCGGCCGGCGTGCTCGGTGTCGGCGGCCGCACAGGTGACGTCGATCCGCAGGCGCTCGTGGCCGGACGCGGTGACGTCGAGTGCGGTGACCAGACCGCCGGCCTGCTCGACCGCGGTCGTCAGCTTGCTCACCGTCGAGCCACCCGAAGGCACCTCGAGGCGAACGGTGATGGAGTACGAAACACTCGGCAAGGCAGTCACGCGGGTGATCCTCTCACGCTACTGGTAATGCCCTGAGGTTACGTACGTAAAGTGCATGACCGACAGCTGGGTAATCCATTACCCGACCGTCGACCCCGAGCCGGCCGCGCGGGTCCGGGCGGCCGCACCCGAGCTCGGCGACCAGCCGAGCGGCCCGCTCGCCGCCCGGGAGGCGACCGCGCATTTGGTTGCCCAGGGCTACGAGCGGATCGGCTGCATCACCGGACCAACCGGTGTAGCTGGAAAGGTGCGGACCGCCATGCATGCAGAACTGCCGATTGACGGCCGCGCTCAGGCTGGCGGCGTCGGTGATCCGGGGGTTCTGCATGCGTGGCGGTCCGCTACTCCTCCAGCCACTTCCTGACGGAGTCGTTGTGCTCGCCCAGCCGCGGCGGCGGGAGGTTGGTCTCGCGGGCGCCGGCGTACCGGTTCTCGTCGAAGCGGAGCGGCGGGCCAGGGAGCTGGATGGTGCCGAGGGTCGGGTGCTCTACGTCGATCAGCAGACCTTGTGAGAGGGTCTGCTCCCAGTCGTACACCTGCTGGAAGTCGCGGACCTTGCCGGCCGGAATCCCCTTGTCCGCAAGGCGTTGCAGCCACACATCGGCCGGCTCACTGGCGAACGCGGTCTCGATGGCGGCGGTCAACTCGTCGCGGTGAGCAACCCTGTCGGAGTTCACGGCGAAGCGTTCGTCCGCCGGATCCAGACCGACGATCGGGGCGAACAGTCGCCACAAACCTTCACTGCCGACCGCGACCTGCACGATGTCGTCCTGCGTGCGGTACAGCCCGTACGGCGCGATCTGCGCATGATGATTGCCGACCCGCTCGGGCAACTCGTGCGCGACCGTCCACTTCGTGCCGTGGAACGCGTGCACCCCGACGACCGACGCGAGCAGGCTGGTCCGCACCACGCGGCCCTTGCCGGTGATCGCTCGTTCGTGGAGTGCAGCCAGTGCGCCGTACGCGCCGTACATCCCGGCCAGCAGGTCGGCGATCGGCGCACCGACCTTGGTCGGCTCGGTCTCGCCGGTGATGCTCATCAGACCGCCTTCACCCTGGGCGATCTGGTCGTACCCGGCGCGCCCGCCTTCCGGCCCGTCGTGTCCGAACCCGGTGATCGACAAAATCACCAGGCCCGGGTTGATTTCGTGCAGTCGCTCGACGGCGAACCCGAGCCGGTCCAGCACGCCCGGCCGGAAGTTCTCGATCAGTACGTCGGCCCGCCGGACCAGCTTGGTCAGGAACTCCTTGCCCTCGTCCGACTTGAGGTCGGCCGTCACCGACTCCTTGTTCCGGTTCGCAGACAGGTAGTACGTCGACTCGCCCTCGACGAACGGCGGTCCCCAGCCGCGGCTGTCGTCGCCGCCGTTCGGGGTCTCGACCTTGATCACCCGCGCGCCCAGGTCCCCGAGCATCATCGCCGCATGTGGCCCGGCCAAGGCACGGGTCAGGTCCACGACCACGACGTCGGAGAGAAGGTTCTGCACGGGTCGAGCGTAGGCGAGGAGCTCACGGTCGGCCGTGACGCGACTCTCTTTCAGGCAGAGACCTTGCGGACCAGCGAGGCGAGGCGGTGGCTCACGTCCCGGGGCCGTTCCTGCATGAGCATGTGGCCGGCGCCGGGGTAGAACCAGAGGCGAGCAGTGGGCAGCTCGGCGGCCATCCGGTTGGCGTGGCGGGGTGGCAGCAGGCGGTCGCGGGTGCCGTGCATGATCTCGACCGGGATGTCGCTGAGCGCCTTGAGGGTGTGATCGCGGTCGTGCTCGAGGATCGCCTCGAAGAAGCCGCCGTACGTCGGTCCGGGTACGACCGCCAGGTCCGCCATGAACAGGTCGATCTCGGCCGGGTCGACCTTCTTCCCGAACACCATCTGCCGCAACGCCGGCCGCTGCAGGTTGGCCGCCAGCTCCGCGACCCGATGCGCGCCGCCATCGCTGTGGCGGGCCACGCGGCGGTCCGCCCGGGTGCCGACCAGGTTCATGACGCGCGGGGCGAACCGGGCGGTGGCGGGGTCGAGGCGCCGGGGCAGACCGAAGGCGCCTTCGCCGATGTGGCCCGAGGACGTGCTGACCATGACGGCCGCACGGATGCGGTCGCCGATCAGGTCGGGGCGCTGGTCGCCGAGCTCCATCAGGGTCATGCCGCCCATCGAGTGGCCGGCGTACACGACCGGGCTGTCGCCGACGACCCCGTCGAGGACCGTGACCAGGTCTTCGGCCAACTGCTCGAAGCGCATCGAGCCGGCCGGAGCGAGATCCGAGCGGCCGTGGCCGCGGTGGTCGTAGGTGACGACTCGTAGGGCGTCCGGCCCGAGGATCTGCGGCAACGCCTCCACCTGGTTGTGCCACGACCGCGTCGAACAGGTCCACCCGTGCGAGAGCAGCACTGTCACCGGCGCGTCAGCCGGCCCGGCGACCTCAACGTTCAGCCGCACTCCGTCTGGAGTCGTGATCCCTGAGCGCTCCAACTGGATCGTCACGCTGTCTCCCGTTCCCGTTCACCGGCCGCCAAGTGGGCCGCACGTAGCCGCCCGCCGCGGGCACCACGCCCGACCAGCCAGGCGATCCCGATGATCTCCAGTACTCCGACAACCCCGAGCAGCGCGTACCCGGCGTTCCACATCCATCGTGGCACGTCGGTCCGCTCCTCGCGTCGCAGGATCAGCTGCTCGTTGACGAACTCGACCGTCTGCCCGTTCGAGACCTGCACCGCGGGCTTCTCGATCGCGGCGTCCTCCGGCGCGTACACCCAGGCCGCCACCATGTCCCGCTGCCCCTGGTGCAGCCGGATCATCGACTTCCACTTTCCGTACATCGGCAGGGCGTCCGACGACCGGTACGTGCCGTCGGCAACCTTCTCCATCGGGTGGTATACCAAACCGCCGCCCTGCCAGGCCAGCGCTTCGAACCAGCGCGCCTCGTCGACCTTGGCCGCGTCGCCGGGCGACATCGTGATCGTGACGTACGCCGTCGGCTGGCCCCCCGTGGCCACCCGCTCCAACGACACGACTCCCGACACGCCCGGCTCCGCTGACCTCGGTACGCAGAAGAACACGGTCGCGGCAACCGCGACCAGTCCAACCGCACCGAGTTGATGGGTCCGCCGTACTGCGACCGGACGGATGTGTTTGATCCCGACCGCCCGCTCCTCGCCGGCAACTTCGGCGTACCGGGTCGCGAGCCAGGCTCCGACCAGACCCGCTCCGATTCCGACGATCACGCCGTACCCGAGGGCCGACGGGAGGATCGACGACGGCCACGCGATCGGCATCCAGACGTGACTCCAGGCGTACTCCGCGACCACGCCGACGGTCCCGATCAGCGCGCCGGCGACCGCACCCAGCCGGAAGCGGTTCTTGTTGCCCAGGGCAAACGCGACCAGTTCGACCAGGATCGCTTCGACGATCAGCAACGGGAAGTGCCCGACGATCTGGCCCAGCGGCTCGGCCACGGCCCAGGCGATCCCGCCTCGGATGATGAGGTATACCGCCAGCGCGGCGAACGTCGTACCCGGGCCGCGTCGCGCTCGCAGGATGGTGAACCCCATCGCCGCGCCGAAGACGATCAGGATCGGCTGCAAAATAAGGGGAAACTGCGGTACGCCGTAGTTGAACTCGGTGCTGAAAAGATCCCATGCGATCAGCAATGCGCCGACCGAGACGATCTCCTGGAAGACCCGGCGTTTGTTCAGCCCGACCAGTTGCTCGACCTCCGCGAGCGCCAGCAACCGGGCGAAGATCGAGAAGACCACACCGCCGATCATCAGCAGGTGGGTCGGTCCCCAGAGCGTGACGTCCTCACCGAACAGCCGGTGCCAGACGTCGTCCAGCGGGAAGCCGACCAGGGCGAACGTCCCGCAGACCGTGACGAGCGCGGCGCTGCACGGGATCCGCCAGCCCTTGGTCAGCCTGATCGTGCGGGCCGGCAGCGGCTTGCCCGCGAGCGCGATCGGCAACACGCCCGAGATGATCACGCCCAGGATGCCGAAGAAGATCGGGTAGTGCGCCGCAGTCCCGAACGGGCCGGTGTCGCGGCCGCGGTCGATGTGGATCGCGATGTCCCACCAGACCCCGAACGCGCAAGCGAGCAGCGAGACGGCGTGCAGGTAGGGCGTGAGCGCGGCCCATCGGGGGACTCCGTCCAGTCTCCCGATGGTGTCCGCGAACCTACCTACCAGCGTGACGTGGCCGGTGCGTTCCCGCCACAGCAGCACGGCGAGTGCGAGGTATACCAAACCCACGACACCGGTGACGATGGCGATCTGGTCGAAGCTCGCCGTACCGGTGGTCGCCAGCGGGATCGCCATCAAGACTCCTTACATCACACATGCGCCATGCTTGATGTTACATCTACTATGTAACGTGGAGTCTGGAAGACTGTCAAGGGTGGAAGAGGAGCTCACTGTCGACCAACTGGCCGCCAAGGTCGGGATGACGGTCCGGAACGTGCGCGCGTACGCCGGGCGCGGGCTGGTCCCGCCGCCGCGGCTGGTCGGCCGGACCGGGTACTACGGTCAGGATCACGTGGCCAGGCTCACGCTGGTCCGCGAGCTGCTCGACAAGGGCTACACGCTGGCCGCGGTCGAGCGGATGATGGGCGAGCTGCCTGATGGAGCACTCGCGCTCGGGGTTTTCGAGGCGCTGGTGAACCCTTGGACGCCGTCCGAGCCGGAGGAACTCGACGAGCACCAGCTCGCCGACCGGGCCGGCGTACCGCACGATCCGGCGGTGATCGAGCGGCTGGTCGAGCTGGGTATCGCGGAGCGGCTGGAGGACGGTCGGCTGCGGATCCCGAACCCGGACCTGCTCCGCACCGGCCTCGAGGTGATCAAACTCGGCGTACCGATGGATGCGATCTTCGAGATGCTGCCGAAGCTGTTCGAGCAGGCCGACGCGGTCGCCAAGACGTACGTCGAACTGTTCCGCTCGACCGTCTGGCGCGACTTCACCAACGCCGGCATGCCCGCCGACGGCTGGCCCGAGATCCAGCGCACCCTCGAAGGCATCATCCCGCTGGCCGGCCAGGCCCTGGTCGCCGCCTTCCGCGAAGCCATGGGCCGGGAAATCGAAGTAGTCGCGTACGAAGAACTCGGCCTCGACCCCAAGACTCTGCCGTCTACCGGCTGAGGTGCTCGGTTAGCCAGGTGATGGCGCGGCGGGCGTAGTCGAGTCGGTGGGATGGTCGGCCGGAGGTGAGGAACAGGTGGTCAGCGTCGGGATAGAGGACTAGTTCGGTCTCGACGCCGAGGGTGTGTAGGGCGGCGAACCATTGTTCGGCCTGGCCGACCGGGCTGCGGTCGTCGTCGACGGCGTGCAGGATGAGGGTCGGCGTACGGACGTTCGCGACGCTCTCGTACGGCGATTGCGGGCGGAGGACCGCGGGGTCGGTGCCGCCGTAGATCAGGTCCATCATGCCGACGCCGACGTCCGCCGTACCGCCGAGGCTGACCAGATCGCACATGCCGCCGCCGGTTACCGCAGCCTTGAATCGGGTGGTGTGGGCGGTGAGCCAGTTGGTCATGAACCCGCCGTAGCTGTAGCCCGCGACCGCCAAGCGATCGGGGTCTGCGATGCCTTCGGCAACTAGTTGGTCCACTGGTTCGAGGAGATCCGCCTCGTCGCCGAAGCCTTGCTTGGCGTAGACGGCGGCGTGGAAGTCGTCGCCGAAACCGTCGCTGCCGCGGGGGTTGAGGAGGAGCACGGACCAGCCGGCCGCTGCGAGGCTGAGTTGATAGGGGTGGCCGAACTGCATCACCGGCGACCACCAGCCGTGCGGACCGCCGTGGATGTCGAGGAGCAGCGGCGCCGGTTCGCCGGCCCGTTCGCTGGTCGGTGAGCGGAGGAGCCAGCCGGAGACCGTCGTACCGTCGGAGATCTCGAACGTGGGCGGCTCCGGGCGGACCCAGTCGAGGTCGTGCAGGGCGTCGGCGGTGTACGACGTCAGGGTTTTGCGGATGCCGGTCGAGAGGTCGAGGGTGGCGATCTCGCCGTACGTGTCCGGGGCGGCGTAGACGATCGCAGCCCGGCTGGTGGCGGCCGAGAGGGCAGTGATCCAGATCAGGTCCTCGTCACCCAACGGGCGGGGCGGGTCGAGCTCGTAGACACGGGTCGTGGCGCGCTCGTTGACCGTGGTCAGGATCCGGCCGTCGTTGGTGAGCGTCGGCGGTTGCAGGGTGCTGCCGTGCAGTAGATCGATGGCGTCGGATCCGTCCAAAGGCACGCGGAGTAGGCGCGGCTGGGTCTCGGAGCGTTCGGCCATCCGCGCAACGAGCAACGCGTCGCCCGACGGGTCCCAGGCCAGCGCGCGCAGCATGTCCTCAGTCCCGATGCGCCGCGGCTCGCCGTTCTCCAGGACGAAAGGTGCCGTCGACAACGAATTGTCCGTGCGTGGGTCCTGCAATCCGGCGAACGCCAGCCGAGTGCCGTCCGGCGACCAGACCGGCGAGTGCGCGGACCAGTCGCCGTCTGTCAGTTGCTCCACGTTCCCGGTCGCGACCTCGACGACAAACAGGTGCGGTCGCCGGTACCCGCGGATGCCATCCGAGCGGTAGCCCAATCGCCGCGTGACCACGGGGTCGCTCGCTGCGTGCGCCGTACCGTCGTCTCTGGGTAGGTCGACGGCTGCCGAGAATGCGATGCGCGTCCCGTCGGGTGCCCACGCCGCCGCGCCTGCTCCCAGCTCGCGGTCCGTCAGCTGGCGCTCGTCTCCGCTGTCGGGGTCGATCAACCACAGCTGGTTCGCCTGAAGAACCGCCAACTGCCGCCCATCCGGGGACCACTTCGGCGCCGAACCCTCAGTCAGCAGCCGCGGCGCTCCCCCGTCGGCGTCGATCAACCAGATAGCCCGGTGATACCGATCCGCATCCTCGTCAACCGTCGTCAACACGTACGCGATCCGCCGCCCATCCGGCGAGATCACCGCCCCCGACGGAACCGGAACCTGACACAACCGCGCCACCATCTCCGCACTCACCCACCCAGTTTCCCTGACAGCGTCCCTTAGCTGGGATCAGGGATTGCTCGGGAAGAGATAGGTAATCCTCCGCATGTGTGAACCGGGCCTCAGGCGGCACCGTATAACTACCAGAAGGACATCAGGCAGGAGAACGACGATGCGCGAGATCCAGATCCAGATCCAGATCCGTCGGCGGCCACGCACCACCACGACGCGCCGCCAGACGAACACCCTTGATCTCCGGACCCCGTCCGGCCGTCCACTGCCGTTCTGACACCCGAGAAGCTGACCCGCCATGAAGCTCCGCCTGCACGTCCACCACGTCCGCTCCGGCGGCTGGTGTGCCGATATCGACGACGACAACGACCGGCAGCCCGACGACCCGTACTGGTGCGTCGACCACTGGCCGACGCTCGAGTCCGCCCTGGTGGCCGGCTGCGCCGAACTCGCCAAGCTCGTCACCACCTCAGCACCCATCCGCGTCAGCGGGTACTACGAAGCAGTACTAGCAGCCTGAGCCCACGGGGAACGGGGCGAGGCCCGGCGAACCGCAGGGGGTTTGCCGGGCCTCACTGTTGGCTGGAGCCCTGATCGATTCGGTCGGGCTGATCTGGAGGCAGGTCGCCGAGGTCGGCGTTCCAGTCGTCCTCGTCCGGGAAGTTCGCCTCGTTGCGACGGGCGATGCGAATGAACGCGGCGATCAGCAGGATCGGCCCCAGCACCATCGAGGCCTCTGGTATACCACCCATGTGCAGCGCGATCATGACACCGTCACCAGTGCGATCCCGCCGGCCGTGAACGCGACCATCGCGGCGAGCATCGGGTACTGCGCCCGCCGCAACTGCCGCCGCCGGAACAGCTCAGCAGCGCGATCATGCGCGGACACGACCCCGAGTACGTGTCCGAGCACGATCGCACCGATCTGGACCCCCGCAATCACGCCCGTACTCAGGAATGCGTAGTCGATCCGCATCCCACCCGTCCCCAGCAGATCCCAGCCGCGCCCGAACGGATCGGTCGCGAGCAGCCAGCCCTCCTGCCCCTGGAACATCGCGAACGAGAAGTAGTGCGCCACGGCGTACCCGATCGCGATCGGCACCAGCGAGTGCACGAACGCACCCGGCAACCCGGCGGATCCGACCGCCCCCGGCCGGATCTGCGCTGCCCCGGTCGTCCGCGCGGCCAGCAAGAACAGACCCGTCACGATCGCGACGGCGACAACCAGGCCGAGCGTGTAGACCACGAGATGCTGCGGTCGGCTCAGTTCGCCGGTCCGCTGGGTCCACACCGACCAGCGAGAGATCCCGTCGAACGCCGTTGACCCGAGCAGCAAACACAGCAGCCCGACGATCCCGGGCCGTTGTGGCAATGTCGCCAGCCCGGCCAGCGGATTCCGGAGTACCAACCGACCGTCCGCGTCTCGGCCGATCGGACTCAGTCGCGCCAGCACCTCGGCGTACACCTCGAAGCTGTCGCCGATCCCGAACCAGGCCGGCCCATAAACGATGCCGGCGGCAACATTCACCAGCGCATAGGAACTCACCGCGATCGCGACGACGAGCGGCTCGGATCCGTTTTGGTATACCAATTCCAGCCAGAGGAACCCGGCCAACCCAGCGACGGCCGGCCAGTATGCGATCCCCTCGGGCAGTCGCCGGTACGACGTACGCGGTACCAGGCCGGCGATCGTCCGCAACGGGTTCGCCAACCGCCAGATCGGGCCGCAGAGCAGCGAGACCGGGATGATGCCGACCCAGATCCCCACATACAGCCAAGTCGGCGCTGGGTTCAGCGACGGCTCGGAATCACCGAACCATGCGGCACCGAGCAACAGCGCAAGCGCCGCCAGCCCGACCAGCTTCAGTACGACGCGTGTCACAGGATGGTCGACGATCCGAGTCAGAGCGTCGAGCGGCCGACCGGCCATCACCTCGAACCGCGGCCGCGACCAGAACGCCGCGAGCGCGAAGAACGAGACCACGACGGCAGCGCCGGCGGAGTAGATCGCCAGCCACAGCGGCACCGGCAGGTCCCCTCGACCGCCGATCCCATGCAGTGGCAGCACCGCGCACTCCGATCACCCGAGCTATCCGACCGATCGAATGTAACACGATCGATGTCACATAGCGAGAGTCTGATATTCCGAGGGGTCGAAGCGCCGGGTCAGCTGCCGGAACCGGAACGTGAACGACGGCCAGAGCGTCGTGTTGCGACCCTCCGAATCCAGGTACCAGCTCGTGCAGCCGCCGCGGGTCCAGATCGTGTTCCGCATCGACGAGCGGACCCCGTCGACGAACGCGCGCTGGACATCCCGCCGTACCTCGACCTCCCGCAGGCCCTCGGCATCCATCGTCTTCAGCGCGTCCAGGATGTACGCGATCTGGGACTCGATCATGAACACCATCGAGCTATGCCCGAGGCCGGTGTTCGGGCCGATCAGCATGAAGAAGTTCGGGAAGCCGTTGATCGCCGTACCGAGGTGCGCCTCCATGCCGTCCGCCCAGGCCTGGCGCAGCGAGACGCCGTCGCGGCCGTGGACCATGTCCATCACCGGCAGGTCGGTCACCTTGAAGCCGGTGCCGTAGATGATCGTGTCGACCTCGTGCTTCACACCGTCGGTGGTGAGGATCCCGGTCGGCGTGACCTCGGCGATCCCGTCGGTGACCACCTCGACGTTCGGCTGCGCGACCGCCGGGTAGTAGTCGTCGGAGATCAGCACGCGCTTGCAACCGAGGGTGAAATCGGGCGTCAGCTTGGCGCGCAGCAGCGGGTCGCGAACCTGATGCGCGAGATGCTTCTCGGCGACCTTCTGCGCCTGCTTCATGATCGCCGGCAGCTTGGCGAACCCGAGCACCATCGACTCGCGACCCCAGTAGATCCCGGCCCGAACCGCCTTCTGCACAAGGGGAAACCGCCGGTATACCATCTTCTCGGCCGCGCTGATCTTGCGATCCGGCCGCGGCATCACCCACGGCGGCGTGCGCTGGAACAGGTGCAGTTCCTCGACCTCGGGCTGGATCGCCGGCACGAACTGGATCGCCGACGCGCCGGTCCCGATCACCGCGACCTTGCGGCCGCTCAGGTTCAGCTCGTGGTCCCACCGAGCGGAATGGAATACCTCGCCTTCGAAGTCCTCGATCCCCGGGAGCTTCGGGGACGACGGTTCCGCGAGCGGACCCATCCCCGACAGCACGATGTCCGCGGTGAACTGACCTTGATCAGTCTGGATGTGCCAGCGGCCGTCCTCCCAGCGCGCCGACTCGACCGCGTGGCCGAAGCGGATGTGCTGGCGGACGCCGAACACGTCGGTGACCTTGCGCAGATAGTCCTCGATCTCGGGCTGCGGCGAGAAGGTCGACGACCAGTCCGGGTTCGGCGCGAACGAGAACGAGTAGAGGTGCGACGGCACGTCACACCGGCAACCCGGGTACGTGTTGTCCCGCCAGGTGCCGCCGACGTCGTCCGCACGCTCCAGTACGACGAAGTCGTCGTACCCGGCCTGCTTCAGCCGGACCGCCATCCCGATCCCCGCGAACCCGGTACCGATCACCACGATCCGATGCTGCTCGCTCATCCTCGGCCTCCTGCTCGGCTGGAACTTACTCCCAGTAAGTTACTCGGAGTCAGTTAAACTGCGCAAGTGACCTCCACCACGCACGGCCCGGCCCAGCAGGGCCCGACTGAGGGTCCGACTCAGGGCTCGCCGAAGCGGCGCCGCGACCGGGCCGCGCGCGAGCGGGAGATCCTCGAGGCGGCCGAGCAGATCTTCGGCAAACGCGGGTACCAGGCCACGTCAATGGACGACATCGCCGCGCAGGTCGGCGTGTCGAAGCCGCTGATCTACCAGTACTACGGCTCGAAGGACGGCCTGTTCCTCGCCTGCCTCGCCCGCCTCCGCGGTCAACTCCTGGACACGGTCTCCGACGCGGTGATCGCCGCTTCGGATGCGGAGGACGCGTTGTACACCGGGTTCGTCGCCTGGTTCCAGTTCCTCGACGACCATCCGCAGGCGTGGTCGGTCCTGGTCGACGAAGGCATGCTCAGCGCCGGCCCGGCCGCCGAAGCGACAGACGAGGTACGCGCGGCATTCATCGAACTCATCGCCACCATGGTCCGGATGAACCTCCCCGCCGGCCGCCCGGTCGACGACGACGAAGTCCAGATCGTTGCCCAAAGCATCTCCGGCGCCACCGAACGCCTGGCGATCTGGCGCACCCGATCCACAACCCCGCCAACCCCCGAAAAAGTCGCCCGTACCCTCAAAGACCTCCTCTGGCAGGGCCTCCACACCCTCAAGTCCACCTGATGCACGTCGAGTCGTACGCCGAGGCCGCCGTACCCCTCCCCCTCCGCCACCAGGTTCACGCCCTCCAAGCCCAGGCCTGGCCCGCTGACCTCCCATCACCCACTCCCCAGCCCTCACCCACTCCGCCACCACCCACTCCGCCGGCCTCCTCTCCGCCGGCCTCCTCTCCGCCGGCCTCCTCTCCGCCGGCCTCCTCTCCGCCAGCCTCCACTCCGGCAGCCTCCACTCCGGCCGCGTCCACTCCGCCAGCCTCCGCTCCGCCGACCTCCGCGAGCCGGGCGTCCTCGCCACCTACCCCGCCAATCGAGGCGACCGCCGATGCTCTCGTCCACGACCCGAAGCTCCACCCGCTGTCGATGCTGCTCATCGACGACGGCGTGGTCGTCGCCGCCCTGGACATCCTGCGGAAGCCGCTCCACCACGCCGGCACCACATTCCAGGCGGGCGGTCTGAGCACCGTCGTCACCCGCGCCGACCTCCGCGGCCGCGGCTACGGCCACCGCCTGGTCACCGACGCCCGCAACACGATGATGGACCTCTACCTCGACCTCGGCATCTTCACCTGCGACCGCCCACTCCAGCGGTTCTACGAATCCGCCGGCTGGCAACACCTCCCGAACACGGTCCTGATCGGCGGCACCCCGGACAATCCCTTCCCCAGCGACCAACCAGGCTTCGACAAAGTAGTCCTGGCCGCCTTCTTCACCCCCGCCGCAACCCAAGCCGCCCCCACCTTCCCAAACACTCGCATCCCCCTCCACCCAGGCCACATCGACAAACTCTGGTAACCCCACCAAGAACCCCCACCCCACACGAGCCACGAGCCACACCGCACGAGTCCCGAGCCACACCGCACGGGTCGCACAGCACGAATCGCGAGCCTCACCGCACGGGTCGCACAGCACGAATCGCGAGCCTCACCGCACGGGTCGCGAGCCTCACCACACGGGCGGCGAGCTGCCCGGCCGGCGAGGCATCGACCGGGCCGTGGGGTGGTGATGACTTGTGCCGCAGCGGCCGCGAGGGCGGACGGGGACGATCGCGGCCGAGCTCAGATCACCGAACCACCCCACGGATCGACGGCGTCCCACCCGGGAATCCCTGCGCCGACGCGACACCGCCCGGGCAGCATCTAGTGATGATGATGTCTGCCTGCGGCAGTCACCAGGGCGGGCCGCGCGGTCACGGCTGGGCCGAGATCGCCGAACCCGCCCCACAGATCGACGGCGTCCCACCCGGGAATCCGTACGCCGACGCAGCACCGACCAACCGTCCGGTCGCGATGATCTGCGCCTGCGGCAG
>NZ_SODF01000003.1:83804-233665 GCF_004365875.1 Kribbella kalugense
CGAACCCGCCCCACAGATCGACGGCGTCCCACCCGGGAATCCGTACGCCGACGCAGCACCGACCAACCGTCCGGTCGCGATGATCTGCGCCTGCGGCAGCTGCTAGGGCGGATCGGCCGCGGTCACGGCTGGGCCGAGATCACCGGACCCATCCCACAGCTCGAACGGCATCCCACCCGGGAATCCGTACGCCGACGCAGCACCGACCAACCGGCCGGTCGCGATGATCTGCGCCTGCGGCAGCTGCTAGGACGGTTCGGGGGCTGTTGTGGCTCGGGTGAGATCGCTGGACTCGCCCCAGGGGTCGAACGGCACGCTGTCGGAGAGTCGGTGCGGCGGCTTCGCTCTCCGGTCGTCTGGTGGGCGCTCGCCCCAGATCGCCAGGTACGTCGCATCGCGCAGCGCCGCGCCGTCCTGGGTAGGCGCAGGGGGCGCCTCGTCCCGGAGGCGCCCGTCACTCGCGGCCAACATCAGCCCCGCCTCCCCGGGCGCGACCGAATCCACGGCCACCGACCGAACAGATCCATCGGCCCGCACCGAGCCTTCGTCCCCACCCGCGCGCAGATCCCCGGCGACTACTTCGCCCGCCGGCGACCGACCGACTGCCGGGTCGCCGACTGCCGAGTCGCCGACTGTCTGCCGGTCGGATGCCTGACGGTCAGGTCCTCGGTGGTCGGGGCCGGGGCCGCCAGATGTCGGGCCGTCAGACGTCCCGTCGTCGGATGTCGGGTCGTCCGGTGTTGGGTCGTCCGGTGTCGACCGGCCTGGTGGTCGGCTGTCGAGTGGTGGCCGGTCAGGCGTCGAGCGGGGTCGTGGGGGTGGTGGTGCTGTGCTCTGGCGTGGGTTGGTGTGGGGTGTCGGACGGGGTGGTGGTGCTGTGCTCTGGCGTGGGTTGGTGTGGGGTGTCGGACGGGGTGGTGGTGCTGTGCTCTGGCATGGGTTGTTCTGGTGTGGGTTGGGGTGGGGTGGTGGGTCGGCCCAGGTGGGGCGGGTGACGTGGACCTGGCCGTTGGTGATGGTGATGGTCCAGTGGCCGTTGTGGAGGTCGGTGTGGTGGCGGCGGCAGAGCAGGGCGAGGTTCGAGATGGCTGTTGGGCCGCCGTCGATCCAGGAGGTGAGGTGGTGGGCGTCGCAGATGATCGGGGGTGCTCCGCAGATGACGCAGCCTCGGTCGCGGGTGTTGAGGGCGCGGCGGATGGCGCGGGTGACGAGGCGTTCGGTGCGGCCGACGTCGAGGGGTTCGGAGTTCGAACCGAGGACTATGGGGATGACTTTCGCGTCGCAGGCGAGGCGGCGGATGGTGGCGGCGGAGAGTCCGGGGCCGTAGACGGTGTCGCCGATGGCGTCGGCGGTTGCGGCTTTGAGGTCGTGTAGGTCGATGGTCACGGTGATGTTCGCCTTCGCCCCGAACCCGGGCACCACATCTCCGCTCACCCCACTACCCCCTCGACCCGCCACCGGGCCGATACCTGCACCACCAACCGCACCACCGGGCGCAGCACCGTCCGACCCGCCAGCCGACTTGTCGGACAACCCACCGGCCGACCCAGCGGCCGACCCGCCAGTTGCACCACTGGCCGAGCTACCGGGCGCAGCCTGGTCCGGCCCACCGTCGGACCCGTTCATCGCACCGTCCCGTGTTGGGGCCACGGCACCGGCCGCCGGCGTGGTAGCGCGAGCTGCGGTGTCCGGTGTCGTGGCGCCTGACGTGGATGGGTTCGGCGTGGACGACGGGTCCGGCGTCGTGGTGCCCGGCGTCGTGGTGCCAGGCGTGTGCGGGTTTGCGGTGGTGGGGCGGGGGATGGTTGGGGATGGGGTGCCGGTGTCTAGGGCGGTGGCGGCGAGGGTGAGGGTGGTGGTTAGGGCGTCGGCTTGGCGCTTTTCGCGGGTGCGGGGGTCGGGTTGACCGTCGAGGGTCTTGTGAGGGCCGGCGCCGGCGAGGATCAGTGAGCGGAAGAGTTCTGCGTTTTCGTTCGCGAGGTAGCCCTTGAACTTCACCCCACGGTCGGCGGTCATCAAGGTGAGGGTTTCGCGGGCGGAGGCTTTCTGTTCTTCGGGTTCTGGGCCGTCGGTGTCGAGGATGTCGCGGGCTTGTTCGGCAGCCTTGCGGAGCTCGGCCGGTGGGAGGTGGCGGGCGAGGCGGACCAGTTCGCGTTCGGCGACCTCGATATCAGCCACCGGCACGGTCGTCGGGACCTTTTCCAGGGCGGTGACGATGGCTTCGGCCTGGGCCGGGCGGAGAACCACCGCAGGCGCCGCCTCCTCGTCCTCGGGAAGGTCGGTGATGTCGGGGAGGGCGGTGGTGATGGCTGGGTACTTGGGGAGGGCTCGGGCGAGGTGGACGTCGCGGCGGGCTCGGTAGTGGTCGAGGCGGTAGCGGTATTCGAGGTACTGGACGGTGTCGCGGGCACCTACTTGTTCGGCGTACCCGGACCTGTCCAGCGCGGCCACGAGCCGCAGGCGGCGGGTTTCGATGCGGGCGAGGTCGGAGTCGGCCTGGTCGAGAGCGTGCACCAGCTCCTGGTCGCTCATCAGCTCAGGTGCCCGGTCCATGCATCAACTCTAGGCACCCCCTCCGACAGTTTTCAAAGCCAGAACCCCTTATTTTCAAGGGATTCCGTTATCCACAACTGTGGATCTTGCCATAGGCAACAAGCTAACGGGCGGTGAAGTCCGAGAGGACGTCGGCGATGAAGGTTTGGCCTTCGGGGATGGCGTTGGGGCGGCGGTCGCGGTAGTACGGGATGGCGATGATCTCGAGGGACAGCACCCAGCCGCGCGCGCGGACCCAGGTGTCGCGGTCGATCTCCAGGGACTCGCGGTATACCTTCCGGGACTCGCCCTCGAACAGGAACCACGCGGCCATCACGTCGCCGGCCGGGTCCGCGGCCCGCGCCGTGCCGAAGTCGATCACCGCGGACAACTTGCCGTCAGCAACCAATACGTTGCCCGACATCAGGTCGCCGTGGATCCAGGCCGGCGTGCCGTCCCAGGTGTCCGCCGCCAGCGACTCCTCCCACGCGGCCAGCAGCAGCCCGGTGTCGAAGTACTCGCGCAATTCGTCCAACGCCTCGCGGAACATCCCGTCCCGCGGCGCCAACGGCGTACCCCGGCTGAATGGATCGTCGTCCGGAACCGGAGCCCCGGTGGTGTCGATCTCCCGCAGAGACCGCACGAACCCGGCCAACTCCCGCGCCACGGACACGGGATCGGCCAGCTCCGACGAGAACGGCGACCCCGGCAACCACCGATAAACGCCCCAACTGAAGGGATAACCAGCACCAGGCTCCCCCAGAGCGATGGGCGAAGGGATCGCCAGCGGCAGGTACGGCGCCAACCGCGGCATCCAAGTCAGGTCCATCTCCACCTGCCCCTGCGTCCGCTCCGTCCGCGGCAACCGGACCGCCAGCTCGTCCCCCACGCGGAACGTCACGTTGTCCGTCCCGGACCGCTCGACCACCCGGGCCGGCAACCCTGCCCAGTCCGGAAACTGCTCCGCAACCAGCCGTTCGACCAGCGCGGAGTCGATCTCGACCTCGTCGTCATGCAACTTCGCTACCCGAGCCATCCCGCGACTCTGGCAGTCCAATCGCAAGCAGGCAACCAGTTTCGGTCAGAGTACGTCGTACGGCGAGAGGGTAGGGCCGACCGTCGAGCGGCCCTCGACGAAGCGGGGTTGGACGTAATTGATGCCGGGTTCGCCGGCGCCGGCGATGACTGAGAGCAGCCGCTGCGCCGCCCGCTCGCCGACCGTGGCGAGCTCCGGATCGAACGTACTGAGGGGATGATCCGGGCGCATGACACCCGCCAACCGGTTGTCGTAACCGACGATGGCGATGTCATCAGGAACGCGGATGCCGTGCCGATGGAAGGTTGCAAACAGCCCGATCGCGATCTCGTCATTGGCCGCGAAGATCGCGTCGACCGGTTCGCCACTCGCGATGATCCGCTCCGCCGCGTCGATGCCCCAGCGCTGCAGATAGCTGCCGTAGAGCGGCCCGCCGCCCATCGCGATCGGCAGACCGGCGGCCGCCATGGCTTCGGTGAAACCCGTCACCCGCGCGTCGACCGCCGCATCGTGGACGGCAGCGGTCACGTGGGCGATATGCCGCCGGCCGATGTCGATCAGATGCTCGGCCGCGGCCTGTCCGGCACCGCGATTGTCGGGCGCAACGACGTAATCCGTCTCAGGTGTCGCCGACGAAGACGCGAAAACGACAGGTACGGCGAAGTCCTCGGACAGCACCAGGCTGGCCCGGTTGGGATCATCGCCGACGACGAGGAGGCCGTCGATGCGACGGGAGCGCAGGCGTTTGAGGTAGTCATTGAGGATGCGTGGAGTGCCGTGCGCGTCGAGGGTGACGGCGGCGATGTTCTCCCGCCCGAGATAGTTGGTCGCACCCACGATGAGCGGCATGCTGAACCGGCCGTGGGCGTGTTCGGCAAGCACCCCGACGATGAAGCTGCGTCCGGTGACGAACGACCGCGCGATCATGTCCGGCTGGAACTGCAGCCGCTCCGCGGTCTCGATCACCTTCGCCCGCGTCTCGGCGGAGACCCGGCCGGCACCGCTCAAGGCGCGCGAAGCCGTGGTCAGCGAGACGCCCGCCACCCGGGCGACGTCGCTCATGCTGGCCCGCTTCGCCACAACGCCTCCTCTCGCAGTCGGCCCGATGCTCGAGTGTAAGGGTGTGAAATCGCTTGCGCCCAACTCCCCTGCCCCGGCGTGCAGAACGTGCGAAAATACTTGCGCCGGCCACCCATCATCGGAGCTGCCATGCCAAACCAAGTCACCTCACTCCCCGAGGCCTGGCAACGGGCCACCCTCCCAGATCTGCCAACCGGCCCCAGTGACATCGACACGTTCAGTCGCACGATCTACGGCCGCACCCCCGACGGCGGTCACCTCACCGACGTCGTACTGCTGTCGGAGGAGAAGGGCGTGCTAGACGGAGCCGCCGATCGCCTCCGCCACCGAGCCACCATCGCCTGCCCACTAGGCAATCTCGAGCTCGACACCCTCATTCACCGTCCAGCGACCGCGAGCCCCGCACCGGTCGTCGTCGCGCTGAACTTCACCGGCAACGACGACTCGATCGACGGCGACGAAGCACAACGCTGGCCCTACGCGAAGATCATCGACGCCGGGTACGCCGTACTCACGGTGGACTACCAGCAGATCGAGCCCGACGACCCCGCACCAACAGCAACAGGTGTACGGGCGCTCTTCCCAGAGGAAACATGGGGCGCCGTCGCAGCCTGGGCCTGGGGACTGTCGCGCTGCCTCGACATCGCCACCGGCATCCCGGGCCTGACCCCGGTCGGCGCGATCGCGCTCGGCCACTCCCGCCTAGGCAAGGCCGCGCTCTGGGCCGGCGCGCAGGACGATCGCTTCGCCGTGACCGTCTCCAACGGCTCCGGCTGCGTCGGCGCCTCGCTCTTCCGCCACCCCGGCGGTGAGGACATCGCCGCGATCACCAAAGCCTTTCCGCACTGGTTCGTCCCGTCGTTCTCGGCGTACGCCGGTGCCGAGAGCCGGCTGCCCGTCGATCAGCATCAGCTGCTCACGAGCATCGCGCCGCGCCGCGTGTTCGTCTGCAGCGGTGAGGACGACGACTGGGCCGATCCGGTCGGCGAGTACCTGGCCGTCGTCGCGGCCGGTCCGGCGTTCGAGGACGGCGGGATCGGCTATCACGTTCGGCCCGGCGGGCATGCGCTGACCGAGGTCGACTGGATGCAGGCGCTGGCCTTCGCCCGAGCCTAGGGGCCGCCCTCGGCAAGTGAGGCGGCCCCTAGGCCCACGGCTTCAGTTCTGCACGAGCGACAGGTAGAAGACGTCCTCCTGCTCGGTCTGGTTGAGCGCCTTCACGATCGGGTCGGGGTCGATGATCGGCACCTCGACCTGGATCGTGTCGTGCCCGGAGCTCTTCCACTGCAGCGGCGTACGGTTCCCGTAGAGATCGACGCGGTCGAGCGACTTGACGTTGCGCACGTCCTTCAACGTGACCGTCATCGTCGGCTCGCCGAAGCCGAGGTGGATGGTGTCGCCGGTGTTCGGGTCCTCGAAGATGTTGGCCTGGTTCTGGCGCTTGAGGTCGATCGCGAGCACCAGACGCTTGTCGTCGAGCCGGAAGCCGTTCGCGGTCGACAGCGCCTCGTTCAGCTCCGGCTTCAACTCGGGCGTCGTGGTGAAGTTGTCGTAGGTCTCGGCCTTGGCGCCGCGGAGCAGGTTCGCCAGGGTCACCAGGGTCTTGCCTTTGGGGCTCAGGTTGTTGCCGGAGCGCAGGGTCCGGTTGTAGCCGTACGCAGCCGGGTCGTCCGGCGACCACTCGGCGAAGTACAACAGCTTGAACCGGTCGAGATCGTTGCCTCCCTTGCTCAGCGCCCAGTGGAAGACCCGCGGGTAGATGTCGGCGACGAACTTGTCCTCGGTGGTGAAACCGAGCTCGGTCTGCCAGACGGCCGGGTTCTTGATGCCGCGTTTCTGCGCCGCCGCGTAGATCGTCTGCATCGTGCCGATCGGCATGTAGTGCACGTCGTACACATCAATGCCCTGCCAGGCCTTGTACTTGTCGAGGAGCGCGATGTACTCGCTCAACGGGGCGCCGCAGATCCAGCCGCCGTACACGAGCTTGACGCCGTTGTCGTGGATGATCTTTGCCGCCGGCAACTGGATGTCGGTCATGTACTGATCCATGCCGCCCTCCCAGAAACCGGAGCCTGGGTAGGCCTCGTTCCAGACCTGGAAGTACGTGATCCCGAGCGGCTTCAGGGTGTCGACCGCCAGCTTGACGAAGCTCTTCCAGTCGTCCGGATTCTGCGGCGGCGTACGGCCGATGCTCGTTTGCACGTCCTTCGTCGACAACACGTTGCCGTGGGCATCCTTGGTCACCAGCTGGCGAGTGAACTGCCCGTTGTTCTCGGACTTCACCGGCCCGTACACGTAGGTCTTGCCGTGGAACTCGTACGAGTAGCCGGTCCGGTTGGCCGCCCAGCCGGCGGTGTATCCGAGCACCGGCAGGATGGTGATGCCGTGTGACTTGGCGAGGGTGAACTGACGTACGTACTCGGCGAGCGCGGCCTGGTCGATCTGACCTTTCGCGGGTTCGATCGAACCCCAGTCGAAGTCCATTCGATCCCACTGCACGCCGGCGACGAGACCGGTCTGAGTGCCCTGGTTCTCACCCGCGAAAGCGCGGAACGGCTCGTTCAGCACGAACGGCAGATCGGCCACGACGCTAGGTGCGGAACCGGTCGCGGCGGCCACAGTCTTGAGGCCCGTGTCGGCAGTGATCGCGATGGGACCGCGGTAAGGCTTGGCTGTCGTCGAGGAGTTCGGGTCGCTGCCGTCAGTCGTATAGCGAATGCAGGCGTCCTTCGTCGCGCTCGCAAGCTGCACGGTGTTTCCGGACCTGATCGCGCCCGGGCCGGGCGTGGCGGTGACGGTGGCCGTCTGCGGCGCCAGCTCGGTCGTGATCGTGGCCTTCAGCTTGCCGGGCACCCACCAGGTGGTGACCTGATCGCTGACGAACAACAGGTCGTCGCCCTTCGACGCCACCAGGTCGAGATCGAAGGACGCGGCCTTACCCGTGTAGGTGTAGAGCTCCGTGAACGGGCCTGCGGTGACGGCAGAGTCGCCGTCGTGGGCGAGGAGCACGCGGAAGCGGCCGCCGGGCGACTCGAAGGTGCCGCTGAGGTGGAGGTTCTTGCCGTCGGCCTGGTCGGCGACCGTGTAGGTCTCGGAGATGGCGCGGTCGTCGGTGCCGATCGAGCCGTCGGCCTTGACGAACCAGGCGTGTTCCGGCTTCTTCACGTCGGCGGCCCACTCGTCGGCCGCGAAGACGCCGGAGCCACCCTTCCCGAGCAGTCCGGTGGCGTTGCCGCTGACCGACTGGTACGACCACCGGCCGGGCGCGACGACGTTGGTGTCGAGCCGGTAGTCGGCCACGTTGTCGGTCGTCGGGTTCGCAGGCGCGGGCGTGCAGTCGACCGGAACTGCGGCTGAAGCAGGCTCTGCGGAAGGTTGTGAAAATGCTTGCACTGAGGTCGCCGTCGCGACCGCGCAGAGCATCACCAGAGTGAGCCCTGCAGAGAGCGGACGAATCTTCACGAGTACTCCGTCGTTCGGGAGTGGATAGGCAGGATTCACGCGGAGATCGGGTGTTGATCGGGGACGCTAGAACTGCGATGACAACTTTGTCAACGGTGGGGTACGAGCTCTTGACGAGTCTCCTGCCAGGCCCGCATGCTGACTGCGCAAACTATTGCGCAACCCGAGCCGTCGGGAGTCACGAATGAAGGAAATCTCGCGTCGCCTCTTCCTCGGAGCGAGCGCCTCCCTCGCTCTCGCCGCCGGTACGCCGATCCTCCAGGCCGCGGCAGGAGATTCGCCCAACGCCTCACCGGAGGGCACGACCATCCCCTCGGCCACCTCGATCACCGACAATGGCGGCGCTGTCTGGACCGTCTCCGCGGGCGTGATCTACCGCAACGGCGCGACGGTTGGCGAGACCTACAACGTCTCGGTCCTGCTCTGGTACGGCGGAATGGTCTACCACTCCGGCACCGGCGGCCAGTGGTACGTCTGCCTCAACAACACCTGGCTCAAGGTGACCGACCCGCGCATCCCGCTCTCCGCTCCAGCCGGCTTGATGTACGGCGTCAACGGGCACTACGACACCCAGCTCTCACCCGCCGTCATCGCCGACCGAATGTCCGCACTGGGCGCCTCCGTCTTCCGGGTCAACACCGGCGGCAACGCGAGCACGATCGGCGCCGCCGCCACGATCGCCAGCTACCTGAACAGCGCCGGCAAGACAACGTTCCCAGTGATCGACGCGGGCCTGCGCGACGCGAACGGCGCGCTGGCGTACGGCTCCGAATCGGACGCGTATAACGCCGCCCGCGCGATCGGAACCCAAGTCGCGCAAGCCCTCGCGCCACACGGCGTGACCATGTACGAGTGCGGCAACGAACTCACCCGTGACCCGTACATCATCCTGCCCAGCCATGAGGCCGACGCCGGCACCAAGGCGATCGACTTCAACAACACCAACTGGCCGATCATGCGCGGCTTCATGAAGGGCCTCATCGACGGCGTCAAGACGGTCCAGCCCTCAGCGGCGTGCGGCATCAACTTCTGCAAGTCCGACATCGCCGCCGCCGACGCACTCTGGGACGGTATGCAGCCGGACGGCTCGGGCGGCTATCCGCAGATCCGCTGGGACATCACGACCTGGCACAACTACGAGGGCGACGGCGACATCTTCCACATCGGCACCGATGGCGCCGGCCCGTCCTTCAACCTGCCCGTCTACGTGAAGGCCCGCTACGGCAAGCCGTTCATGATGACGGAGTGGAACTCTGACCCCAACCAGGGCACCGCGCACCGCGCGTCGTACATCCCGACCCAGCTGGCCGAGTTCCAGGCACACCGCAGTACCGAGGCATTCCAGTCAGCCATGTTCTACGAGCTCGACGGCGGCGACCAATGGGGTCTCACCGAAGGCGACGGTACGCCGCTCAACCCGCCGTACAGCGCCTTCCAGAGCTTCGTGTCAGCCCATCCTGACGTCTAGTCCCCGAACATCTCGTGGATGGCTGTTTCCTGGTCGTCGGTCAGATCGGTGTGGATGAGTTTGGCGCGCAGGCGTGTCTTCCGGAACGTCTCGCGCACCTGACCGGTCACCTCGTCGCTGGACAGCAGGAACAGCGCTGAGGTCCCCGGCTGCACCTGCGCGCGTACCTCCTTGATGAAGTCGTCGTCGATCCCCACGTCGATCAGCGACCCCGCCACCGCACCCGCCGCGGCCCCGATCGCGGCACCTGCCCAAGGCATCAGAAAGATCGTCCCGAACAACATCCCCCAGAACATCCCGCCGACAGCGCCGGGCCCGGTCATGTTCCGCACCTGCCGGGTCCGGGGCCGGCGTTTCTCCGGCTGCCAGGACACCGAAGCCGCATCGTGAATCTTGATCAGCTTCTGCTTGGCCAGACTCTCCAACGTCCCGATCGCCTGGTTGGCCCCATCCCAGGTATCGAACTTCCACACCGTCAACGTCGCCATCGCTGCAACTCCCCCACCCTCCTGATCGCCTCTCCACACCTGTGGACGCCCGAACCCGGATCCTTGTTCACCACACTCCCCCAACCACCCCTGAGAAGCGACCCTGAGAGCGGGCTGACGGATGTCATGGGTGGTTCGTGACGGTCGATCCAGAGGTACGACGGGCTGTTCCAGGAAGCTTCTGGGTATGACGACAACGACTGCGGTCAGCCTGCGGGGTGTGACCAAGAAGTACGCGGATGTGCAGGCCGTCGCCGGGGTGGATCTGACCATCCGGGCCGGCGAGGTGGTGGCGTTGCTGGGGCCCAACGGCGCCGGCAAGTCGACCACCATCGAGATGCTGCTCGGACTGGTGAAGCCGGACCAGGGCACCGTCCAGGTATACGACGGGACGCCGGTCGAGGCGATCGCTCAGGGCACCGTCGGGGTGATGCTGCAGAGCGGCGGAATCATCGAGGACGCCAAGGTCGGCGAACTCCTGAACCTGGTCGCCGGTCTGCACAAGGACCCGATGCCGGTGGAGCAGGCGCTCGAGCGGGCCGGCATCGCCGACCTGGCCGGCCGCGTGATGAAGGGGCTGTCCGGCGGTCAGAAGCAGCGGGTGCGGTTCGCGATGGCGATCATCCCGCAGCCCGACCTGATCGTGCTGGACGAGCCGACCACCGGCATGGACGTCGAGTCCCGGCGGGACTTCTGGGCCTCGATGCACGAGGAGACCGCGCGCGGCCGGACCGTGCTGTTCGCCACCCACTACCTGGAAGAGGCCGACTCGTACGCCGACCGCGTCGTACTGATGCGGCAGGGCAGGGTCGTTGCCGACGGCACCGCCGCCCAGATCAAGGCGAGCGTCTCCGGCCGGACCATCCGCGCCACCATCCCCGGCGCCGACCTGGCCGCGCTCGCCTCACTGCCCGGCGTACGGAACGTCGAGACCCGTGGCGAGGTCGTCCTGCTGCAGTGCGCGGACTCCGACAACACGCTGCGGCACCTGCTGGAGAACACCACCGCCCACGACATCGAAGTAACGTCCGCCGACCTCGAGGACGCCGTCCTCGCCATCAGCGACCAGGTCAAGGAACAAGACAAGGCACAGGAGACCCTGGCATGAACCGCAACTACCTGATCTTCGACATCCGCCGGACGATGCGGAACCGCCGGGTGCTGATCTTCTCGATCCTGATGCCGCTGGTGCTGTTCATGATCTTCGGCCTGACCATCCCCAAGGACGCCAGCGAGGGCGGGATCTCCGCGATCGCCTACGTGATGGTGAGTATGGCGATGTTCGGCTCGATGTCCGCCGCGATGAGCAGCGGCGGCGTGATCGCGGCCGAGCGCGACGGCGGCTGGAACCGGACGCTCCGGCTCACCCCGCTGAAGCCCCAGGCGTACGTCGTCAACAAGGTGATCCTCTCGCTGTTGCTGGCCATTCCCCCGCTGCTGTGCGTGTTCGCCTTCGGGATGATCTTCGGCCACGTGCACCTCAGCCTGACCCAGTGGCTGACGGTCGCCGCGGTGTCCTGGCTCGGCGCCCTCCCGTTCGCGGCCATCGGCCTGGTGATCGGCTACATCGCCAAGCCGGACAGCGTGCAGCCGATCACCGGTCTGAGCACGATGCTGATCGCGGCCTTCGGCGGACTGTGGCTGCCGGTCGACCAGATGCCCTCGATCATGAAGCACATCGCCCAGCTCACCCCGGCGTACTGGACCGGCCTGACGTCGCGCAGCGCGCTGACCACGGGCGGCGTGGACACCCAGGCGCTGCTGGTGGTGCTCGGCTGGACCGTTGTACTCGGCTTCATCGGACTGCGCCGCTACCGCGCCGACACCGCCCGCGCGTGAGCGCAAGGGCAGTACCGTGACCACTGTGAAAACCAACCGAAGCCCCAACGTCCTGGACGGGATGGCCGACCGCATCGGCGCCGGTCCGGGCCGTTGGGGCTGGCTGGCGGCAGGGGTCTGGCTGTTCTACCTGGCGCAGCCGTTGCAGAAGATCGCGGAGCGTCAGGACGGCGTCAGCCAGGCCATCGGATTCCTCACGGTGATCCTGTTCGCGGCCAGCTACCTGGGGTTCTTCGGCATCCTGCGCCGGATGGCCCGCAAGCATCTGCTGGCGCGCTGGCAGCGGGTCGGGTATCTGGCCCTGATGATGACGCTCTGCCTGCTGATGATCCCGACCGCCGGCCAGACCGCCCTCACCGGCCTGGTCTACATCGCGTCCGTCGCGATGATGCTGCTGGATCTCCGGGCCGCCTTCGCGTTCGTCGCGATCCTGCTCGCCGGGGCGGAGATCTCGATGCGGGTAGTGCCGGGGTGGAGCGACGACGGCACCTACGGCTTCGCGATCTTCCTCGGCGCGCTGGCGGTGTTCGGGATGCGGCGGGCGATCCAGCGCAGCATCGAGCTGAACGCGACCCGCAAGGACATGGCCGACCTGGCCGTGCAGGAGGAGCGGAACCGGTTCGCCCGGGATCTGCACGACATCCTCGGGCACTCGCTCACCGTCATCACGGTGAAGGCGGAGCTGGCCGGCAAGCTGATCGAGGCGAACCCGACCCGGGCGGCCGCGGAGGTCGCGGACGTGGAGAGCCTGGCCCGGGCCGCGCTGGCCGATGTCCGGGCCGCGGTCGCTGGGTACCGCGAGTTGAGCCTGGCCGGTGAGCTGGTCTCCGCCAAGGCCGCCCTGCAGGCCGCCGAGGTCAAGCCGGACCTGCCGACCACGGTGGACGAGGTGCCGGAGGAGAACCGGGAACTGTTCGCCTGGGTCGTCCGGGAAGGCGTGACCAACGTCGTACGGCACTCCGGAGCCAAACGCTGCACGATCAAGCTCAGCGCCCGGCAGATCGAAGTACTGGACGATGGGAAGGGCCCGACGCCTGGTGGCGGAGCGTCCGGGCACGGGCTGGTCGGCTTGCGGGAGCGGGCGGATCAGGTCGATGCGAGTGTGCAGGTCGGCGAGGCGCCTGGCGGCGGGTTCCGGCTGGCGGTGAAGGTAGGCCTGTGAGGATGGAACTGTGAGTATCCGATTGCTGATCGCCGACGACCAGGCGCTGGTTCGTGGCGCCCTCGCCGCGCTGCTCGATCTCGAGCCCGACCTGGAGGTGGTGGCCGAGGTCGGTCGTGGCGACGAGGTGATCGACGCCGCCAAGAACTGTCAGCCCGATGTGGCCCTGCTCGACGTGGAGATGCCCGGGCTGGACGGGATCGAGGCGGCCGCGGCGCTGCGGACCGCCGTACCCGGGGTGCGGGTGCTGATGGTGACCACGTTCGGCCGGCCCGGGTACCTGCGCCGCGCAATGGAGGCTGGGGCTGCCGGATTCGTGGTCAAAGACACGCCTGCGACGCAGTTGGCCGATGCGGTACGCCGGGTGCATCAAGGGCTGCGCGTGGTCGATCCGTCACTCGCCGCTGAGACCCTGGTCGCCGGGACGAGCCCGCTCACCGGCCGCGAGGCCGACGTACTGCGGGCCGCCCGCGAAGGTGGCACCGTCGCCGACATCGCCAAGGAGCTCCACCTGTCCGAAGGCACCGTCCGCAACCACCTCTCTGCCGCGATCGGCAAGACCGGCGCCCGTACCCGCGCCGAGGCCGCCCGCATCGCCGTCGACAACGGCTGGTTGTAGCCGGTCTCTACCTCTAGGGTTGGGCCTGGGGGTGGGGATTGATGTCGATCGAGGACTTCAGTGTCCGGGGGCGGTTGGCGGACACCGGTGAGGGGATCACCAACGACGAGTTGCAGCTTGCCGCGCGCAACCACGGGATGCCGCTGGAAGGCTTGCGGTACGACGTGACGCCGCCGGGACTGCACTACGTGCTGGTGCATTACGACATCCCGGCAACGAATGCGGGCAACTGGCTGCTCGAGGTGGACGGATGCGTCGAGCAACCGTTGTCGTTCGGGCTGACCGCGTTGCGCGCGATGGGACGCCGTACGATCCGGGTCACGCTGGAGTGTGCCGGCAACGGCCGCGCCACCTTGCAGCCTCGTCCGATCAGTCAGCCGTGGCTGTCGGAAGCGGTTGGTACGGCGGAATGGACCGGCGTGCTGTTGTCCGATCTGCTCCGGCAGGCCGGGATCCGCGAGGATGCCGTGGACGTGGTGTTCACCGGTGCGGATCACGGGATCGAGCGCGGCGTCGAGCAGGACTACCAGCGCGGGTTGTCGGTCGAGGAAGCGCTCGATTCCGGGGCGATCATCGCCTGGGAGATGAACGGTGGGCCGTTGCCGCCGCAGCACGGGTATCCCCTGCGTCTCGTCGTACCCGGGTGGTACGGGATGGCGAGCGTGAAGTGGCTGCGGTCGATCGAGCTGATCGACCACCCGTTCGACGGGTTCCAGAACTCGGTCGCGTACCGGATCCGGACCGGCCCCGACGATCCGGGCGTAGCCGTGACCCGGATCGAGCCGCGGGCGCTGCTGGTGCCGCCCGGGTTCCCGGACTTCATGAGCCGGCACCGCTTCGTTGCCGCAGGCACCGTTCCGCTGTTCGGCCGGGCCTGGTCCGGCTGGGCGCCGATCGAACGGGTCGAGGTCAGCACCGATGCCGGCGTCAACTGGCATCTCGCCACATTGGATGCCCCAGGCAACGACGAACTCGCCTGGCGGGCCTTCGCCTACGACTGGGAGGCGACGCCCGGCGAGCACGTCCTCACCGTCCGCGCGTACGACGCCAGCGGCCGCGAACAACCCATCGAGGCGCCCTGGAACCGCGGCGGCTTCGTCAACAACACGGCCCAGCGGATCACCGTCCTGGTCACCTGATTCCGCGTGTCGTTGTGCGGTTCCGTCGTTCCCGCGTCACATGCTGGAGGAGGACACGGTCTCACTCCAGGAGTGTTGCGGTGAACGAACTGGACCTACAGCTCCACCTGCACGCGCGGGTCTTCCGGACCTTCGACGAGTGGTACGCCGACGTCGACGACGGACTCGACCCCCAGCCGGACAACCCGCTGTGGTGGGGTTCCTACGACTCCCAACGAGCCGCCATCGACGCCGCCTGCGCCCGTATCGCCGCTATGCATCTGGCGCACCAGACCCCGGACTCACTCCGGCTTGTTGTGTGACTTGCCGCCGACGCGGTAGGGCGTGGTGATCCCTTCGTACATGAGGTGGGTCATCAGGCCCTGGGAGGCATGCGGGAGGTTGTGGCAGTGGTCCATCCAGAGGCCGGGGTTGTCGGCGACGAAGGCGATCTCGTAGGTCTCTTTGTTGCCTACTTCAAGGGTGTCGACCCACCAGGGTGAGCCCGTGGCCGCGACGCCGTTGCGGGAGAGTACGACGGCGTGGTGGCCGTGGAGGTGCATCGGATGCGCCTGCCCACTGGTGTTGGAGATCTTCATCCGGACAACGTCGCCCTCGGCAACCATGTACATCGGGACGTCGGGGAACTTGTGCCCGTTGATGGTCCACCACAGCCCCGGCTTCCCGTCCAGGAACCCGACCTGCCGGCCGATCCGGTACTCGAAGTTCCGGTCCGCCTTCGCCGGGTCGAACCCGAGTGGTGCCGGCGTGCCGTAGGTCAGCAGATCGACCGTGTCCGCCGGCAGCTCGGCCTCTGGCGGATCTGTCGATCCGATCCCGAGTGACACCGCTGCCGTACCCGCCACGAGTCGCATCCCGCCGGCTGGCACCACGGCCTCCAGGTCCACCCGTCCACCGGCAGGCAACGGATACGCAGCCGTCACCGGCGTCGGCCCGTGTACGTCGCGTCCGTCCACCGCGACCACCTTGTACGGCGTACCGACCAGGCCGACTCGCAGGACCGTGTTGTCGGTGTTGATCACTCGGACCCGTGCCGTCGTACCCGCCGCGAGATTGATGCGTCCCGTCCCGGTCCGGCCGTTGATCGTCCGCTTCCCGTCGTACGTGTGAATCGCGGCGACCACATCACCAGGGGCGGCCGGCGCGATCACGATCGGGCCGAAGAGCCCGCCCTTGACCTCGTCGCTGGACACCTGATGGGAGTGGTACCAATACGTCCCGGCCTGGTCAGCCTTGAACCGGTACACGTACTTCCCGCCCATCGGTACGGCGTCCTGCGTCACGCCGGCGACCCCGTCCTCGGCGTTCGGCACGTCGATCCCGTGCCAGTGCAACGTCGCGCCGTCGGGCACCGACTCGTTCACGAACGTCACCTGGATCAGATCGCCGACCCGAGCCCGGATCAACGGACCGGGCGACGTCCCGTTGATGGTGTACCCGTCGATCGTCTCTCCGGACGCCAGCTGGAACTTTTGCTTCCGCGCGGTCAGCGTCACGGCGACATTTGGTATACCAGTCGTCGGCCCGGTCAGATCCGCGACGCTCATCCCCGGCATGTCACCGTGACTCATGTGTTCCATCGACGACGCCGGTCCGCCGCCGTAATCGGCGTACCCCATCTCGGCCGGGTCGTACGAGCCCGGGACCAGGCTGGTCGCCCAGAGGTACCCCAGCGGTACGAGTACCGCCAGGGTCACCCCCAGAGCGATCAGCCGGCCCAGCCGCCTGCGCTTCTTGACCTCAGGCACTGGTCACAGGCTGGTTGGGTACAGCGGCCCGTCGAGCCCCCATGCTGGCCACGGCGGCGATCGCGAGCCCGTTGATCCCGTGCAGCACGCCGAGCGCCGGGACCCCGAAGGACACCACCGCGAGCAGGAACTGCAGGACCACCAGGCCGACCACGATCCCGGCCAGCATCCGGCCACGCGGTACGTCGGTCAGGAACGACGCGATCAGGAACACCAGCGCGAGCAGACCGATCACCGAACCGGCGATGCTGTGGTAGCTCTCACCGAGGTTGCTGTAGTCCGCGCCGATCGAGTTTCCGTCGTTCGCATCCTTCGCGATGGTGAACCCGGACAGCGCGATCGAGGCGATCTGCAGGACGACCCCGATCGCGATCACCAGCCCGGTCACCCGGTATACCGTTCTCATGCCCGGCGCTCCATCCGACGCTTCCGGATGACGATGACGGCCGCCACGATCAACACGATCGGCAGGAACGGCGGATGCCCGCCACCCACCACGCACCCGATCGAAGCCAGCGCCGCGAGCACACCCAGCACGATCAGCAACGGCAGCGGAACCCGCCCGATGAACCCGCGCCGAGCCCACTCCGGTCGCTGACCACCGAACGGCCTACCCGGACCCCGACCGCCCCCGGCACCCGGACCGGTCGAACCGGCGGCGTTCTCCGCCGCTGTCCACGGCGGCTTGCGCCAGCCCCACGGCCCGGCCCAGCCCTCACCATCGCCGCTGGAGGCGGCCTCACCGGCGGTGGCCTGACCGGCGCCGGCCGTCTGATGAGCACCCGGTAGGTCTGCGAACAACCCGTCCAGGTCGGCTCCGGTCGTGGCCCGCAACGCCTGATCGACCCGCTCGGAGTGCTCCTCCGCGCTCAGCCGGCCGGCTTCGTAGTGCTCGCCCAGACGCCTGACCGCGTCCTCGCGCTCGCTGTCGCCGATACGGATCGATCCGCCCGGCTTCTCCTCGCTCATGACTCTCCTCGGTGCTCGTGGTTCTTCGATGGCACCAAGGTTGTCTTTCCAAGCCCTGTCAGCGCGTCGCCTCAGCGGCGACACCTCACCTACCCCCGGAGGAGCACCCTGCGCCTACCGACGCAGTACGACGTACTCCCCCGGGCGTAGGCCGTCCCGGGGTAAACCCTCAGCTGTTCACCGAGAGGATCTGGTTCACATCCTTGTTCGCCTTGATCAGCGAACTCGGATCGGCCTCGAACGACATCACCGACTCCATCGCCGGCGTCATCACCGCGGTCACGTCCGCGGCGTTCGGGTTGGCCGGGTACGGGAACACGTCGCCCGCCTCGACCGGCTCCAGGAACGGCGTGACGTCCCAGCCGCTCTTGGCGAACGCCGCCTTCGCCGCCGGCAGGCTCGCCGCCACCGCCGGGAACACCACTCCCGCCTTCGCGACGATGTCCTGCGCGGTCTGCGAACCGAGGAACTTCACCCAGGCCCAGGACGCGTCCCGCCGCTTCGTCCCGGCCCAGATGGTGTCCGCGAGACCGTTCATCATCGACATTCGCTTCCCTATCGGGCCGATCGGGAGCCGTGCCAGCTTGGTCTTCACCTGTTTCAGCTGGCCGTACGTCCCGAGCATCCAGGAGCCGTTCGGGGTCATCCCGTACTTCCCGGCACCGAACGACGTGGTGACGTCCACTCCGGACTTCGCCTCGGCGTACTTCGGCATCAGGCCCTTGGTGATCAGACCGCGCCACCACCCGATCGTGTCGGTGAACTTCGGGTCACCGTAGAAGAACTTCGTGCCCCACGGTTCGCCCTCGGAGTACTTCCACCCGTTGATCGCGGCGTACCAGCTCCAGCTGGTCTGCCCGTCACCACCGCCGGCATCGGAGTACCCGAGTCCGTAGACCTTGACGTGGTCCTTGTCGAACCCGGGTTGGTCACCGCGACGCCCCTTCGAGTCCACCGTCAGCCGGCGGAGGATCTGCTCGAAGGTCCCGCCGTCGCGCGGGTTCCAGGTCATCGAGTTGAGCTGCTCGGTGCTGATCCCGGCGGCCTCGGTGAACGCGCTGTTGTAGAAGTACACCTCACTGTCGAAGTCCTTCGGCAGGCCGTACCGCTTGCCATCGGCACCGATCCAGCGATCGGCGAGACCCTTTTGGTAGATGCCCAGATCAACGTTGTCCTTGGCAACGTATTCGTCGATCGGCAGCACCTGACCCTTGGCCGCGAACAGCGGGTACTTCGACGAGTGTCCGGTGAACACGTCCGGCGCGGTGTCGGAGATGAAGCCGGTCACCAGCTTGGACCAGTAGTCGTTCCACCCGTACTGCTCGATCGTCACGCTGTACTGCGGGTTCTGCTCGTGGAACACCTTGGCGCACTCGGTGTACATCGGCAGTTGAGCGGAGTCCCACAGCCAGTAGATGACCTCGCCCTGCCCGCGGGCCGTCGCGCCGTTGTTGCAGGCGGCAAGCGACGGTACGGCGAGAGCGGCGAGTCCTGCCTTCAGCAGGGTCCTTCGTGACAGCGTCATCATTTGATCCCCGAGAAGCCGATGGAATTGGTGATCCGCTTGGCGAACGCCAGGAACAGGATGATCATCGGCAGCGCCGCGATCAGCGTCGCCGCCATCAACCCGGCCCAGTCCGGCCCACCTTGCGGCGTCTGCGAACGGAACACACCCAGCGCGACCGTCAGCACTCGCACGTTCTCCTGCTGACCGACGAGAAGCGGCCAGAAGTAGTCGTTCCAGGAGTTGATGTAGGTGAGGATCGCCAGCGTCGCAATCGGCGCCGCGCTCAGCGGGATGATCATCCCGAAGAAGATCCGCCGGTGTCCTGCGCCGTCGATCATCGCGGCTTCCTCGAGTTCTCGGTTGATACCGAGGAAGAACTGCCGCAGGAAGAAGATCGCGAACGGCGTCATGAACGCGCCCGGCAAGATGATGCCGGCGAAGCTGTTCAGCAGCCCGAGGTTCTTGATCAGCACGAAGTTCGGCAGCGTGGTGAAGATTGGCGGCACCATCAATGCGGCCAGGAACAAGGCGAACACCTTGTCCCGCCCCGGCCAGCGCAGCCGCGCGAACGCGTACGCCGCCATCGCACTGAAGAACACCTGGCACACCGTCGTGATCGTTGCCACGATCAACGAGTTGCGCAGGTACAGCCAGAAGTTGACGGCCGCACCGGAGCCGCCTTGGGCCTGCGCTTCCTCGATGCTCGACAGTCCGAGTACTCGCTTGAAGGCGCCGAGTGTGGTCTCGACCGGCAGCAGTGAGTGCGGGTGGCCGGGCAGTTGGGTGTTGTCGGAGAACGCCGTACGCAACATCCAGTAGAACGGGAAGAGCGTGACGATCAGCAGGATGAACAAGAGAACCCAGGCGATTGTGCGGCCGACGCTGACCTGCTTCCTCATGCGAGATCACTCTCCCGCGCCCGCAGCAGCCGCAGCTGGACCAGCGAGACGACCGCGAGGATGGCGAACAGCACCAGCGCCATCGCCGACGCGTACCCGAAGTCGAAGCGCGTGAACGCCCGCTCGTAGATGTAGTAGTAGATGACCCGGGTCGCATTGATCGGACCGCCCTGCGTGGTCACGGCGACCGTGTCGAAGATCTGGAACGACCCGATCATGGTGACCACCAGGACCATCACCAGAACAGGCCGGAGCAGCGGCAACGTGATCCGCCAGAACGTCTTCCACTCCGTCGATCCGTCGACTTCAGCGGCTTCGTACACGTACGCCGGGATCGTCTGGAGTCCGGCAAAGACCAGCAGGGCGGTATACCCCATGTGCCGCCAGACGTTGATGCCGGCAACGGTCGGGATCGCCCAGTGCGAGTCGCCGAAGAAGGCGACCGGGTCGATCCCGACCCAGCCCAGGAAGGTGTTCACGATGCCGACCTGGAAGTCGAGCATCCAGTACCAGACCAGCGCGACGACCACGTTCGCCACCAGGTACGGCGCGAGGATGATCGCGCGGACCGTGATCGATTTGGTCAGCCGGTACATCAGCATCGCGATGCCGACCGCCAGCACGGTCTGCAGGCCGATGTTGATCACGACGTACTCGACCGTGACGCCGAGCGCGTTCCAGAAGAAGCTGTCGTGGATCATCCGGTGGTAGTTGTCCAGCCCGTTGAACTTCGGTGCCGAGAGTAAGCTGTACTCGGTGAAGCTCAGGTACGCGCCGCGCAGCGTCGGCCAGATGTAGAACACGACGAAGCCCAGGGTCGCCGGGGCGATGAAGATCATCGCCACCTTCAGATCACCCAGACTTCGCCGCTTCGCCGGCGGCGCCGCCCGATCCCCGTGACTTCGCTTCCTGGCAGGTGGTGCGTTGGTGGTGGCGGTCACGGGGATCTCCTCTTCTGTTGGCGATCGGGCGGGCTACCCGATCGCAGTCACATCCAGCAAGATCGCGCTCTCGGGCCATTGCACGGGCATGAGCACTCCGGCCGAGGCGAGGGCGGCGCCGTTCAGTTCGACACTTCTACCGTCGGCCGACCAGGCCGCGGAGCGCGACTCGGGTCCGGGTGTCGCGATCTTGCTGACCTTGTACGTCCGCTGTGGGTCGAGCCCGGGCAGCCTCACGCGGCCGACCGCGGACGTGACTGACTGCTTCACCTGTACGACGCTGAACACGCCACGCTCGCCGTCCTGCGCAACGACCCCGTGGACGAGTACGTCCTCAGGACCGCGGTCGGCGCGCACCACCCTGCCGGTGTGCAGCAGCGGCCGCAGCTTCTTGTGCAGCGCGACCCAGCCTTTGAGTTCCTCGCGCTCCTCGGGGCTGGCGGACGCGATGTCCCACTCGATACCGAAGTGACCGAACAGCGCGGTGATCGCACGGAACGACAACGTCTGCGTGCGGCCGGTGGTGTGCGCCCGCGGCGGGCCGACGTGGCAGCCGATCAGCTCCGGCGGCAGCAGGAGTTGGGTATACCGCTGGATGGTCTGCCGCTCGAGCGCGTCGTTGCTGTCACTGCCCCAAACCCGGTCGGTCCGCTCAAGGATGGCGAGGTCGACCCGGGCGCCGCCGGACGAGCACGACTCGATCTCGAGACCCGGGTGCCGGCGCTTGAGCTCGTCGATCAGCCGGTATACCGCCAGGGTCTGCTCGTGGATACCCGCCGTGCCCGTCAACTGGTTGCCGCCGTCAACGAAGTCGCGGTTGTGGTCCCACTTCAGGTAGGCGATGTCGTACTCGGTGAGCAGGCTGTCGAGCCGCTCGAGGATGTAGTCGTACGCCGCTGGTATACCAAGATTCAGGCCCTGCTGATGACGGGCGGTCGGCGGCATCCGGTCCCCGGTGGCGAGGATCCAGTCCGGGTGCTCGCGGGCCAGGTCGGAGTCCGGGTTGACCATCTCCGGTTCGACCCAGAGTCCGAACTGCAGGCCGAGACCCTTCACGTGGTCTACCAAAGGATGCAGCCCCTTCGGCCAGATCCCTTCATCGACGTACCAGTCACCGAGCCCGGCGTGGTCGTCGCGGCGGCCGCGGAACCAGCCGTCATCCAGGACGAACCGCTCGGCTCCCACCTCGGCGGCCGCGTCCGCGAGCGCCTTCAGCTTGTCCAGGTCCAGGTCGAAGTACACGGCCTCCCAGGTGTTCAGTACGACGGGACGCTCAGTCTTCGGGTGGTTCGACCGGGCCCGCAGGTAGTCGTGGAACCGCTGCGACACGTCGTCGAGGCCGACGCCGTACGAGCCGTAGATCCACGGCGTGCTGTAGGTGCCCGCAGGCTGGATCCGGCCCTCGCCCGGGAGCAGGAGCTCGCCGCCGCCGATGACGCCGTACCCGCTCATGCCGCGCTCGGCGTACGAACGGTGGTTGCCGCTCCAGGCGGTGTGGACGCCCCAGATCTCGCCGGTACCGAAGCCGAACCCGGGTGTGCCGGCGAACAGCAGCAAGGTCGCATCGGCGCCGGTACGGCCGCGACGGTTGTCGCGGATGTGCGCGCCCTGGGTGAACTCGTGCCGCTGCGGCTGCCGCTCGCCGATATGCCGTCCGGTCAGATCGAGCAACTCGGTCGCCTCGGTCGGCACCGGCAGCGCGAGCAGCAGCCCATCGACCGTGTACGGCGTCGTGCCAGTGTTGACCAGGTCGGCCTTCGCCTTCACGAGACCCGAGTCGGTGAGCTCGATGGTCAGGCGGAGCTCGAGCCCGGCCTCGGTGTCCGTGGCGTCGACCTGAACCGTGTTGTCGGTCTGCGCGACGCTGGTCAGCCGGAAGCTCGCGGAGAAGTCATGGCCGTCGCGGTGCCCGCTCAGTCCTGGCATACCGAACCAGCCCGACGAGTACTCCGGGACGATCGCGATCGGACGGTTCTCGTCCAGGCCGTTGCCGTCCTGGACCGCACCGGCGCCACGACGCAGTTCCAGCAGAGCGTTCTCGGTCAGCTCACCCAGGTCCGCGCCCCAGTGCAGGACGGACGGAAGAGCCGGACCGGAGCAATCGAGCACCAGGCTGACCTCAGCGGCCCGGAGCTGCAGAATCTCGATGTTCGACACTGTTGATTCACTCTGCTTTCTGATTGATTTCAGGACGGAACTATTTACCCCGCCAGCCCCAATGTCAATGCTTCACGAAGTTAAGTAAATACCCTAGAGGGCTTTACAACGAAGGAACAGACCGCAGCTCAGCGACCGAGCCAGGCCTGGACTGAGCCGACCCTCGACCAGGAGCTCAGCGACTGAGGCGGGTCCGGACTGAGCCGACCCTGGACCAGGGGCTCAGCGGCTGAGGCGGGTACGGACCAGCAGGTCGTGCAGGGCCGGCTCCGCCGATGGGCGGTCTGGCAGCTTGCTTGCCGCCTCGGCCACATCCAGCTCGGTCTGCAGCCGCGCGATGTCCGCAGCGAGTCGGTCGTGCGACGGGCCGTCCAGGGGTGCATGCTCGGCCTCGGCCTTGGCCGACATCAGGTCCGGCAGGTACGACGGCCCGCCTGAGAGCTCCCGAAGATCTGCTTGGACGACGCCCGTACGCATCAGGTTGATCCCGGTCAGCAGGACCCGGAACGTGTACAGCAGCGGCTTGAGCTCACCCTTCTTGAGGAAGAACTCCCATTGGGTCTTGGCGAAACCGCGGTAGTGATGCGCATGCCACTTGGTGATGCAGCCGGCTGCGAGCTCGACCAGCTGCGCATGTTCAGGTGTGGTGAGGACTACGAGCGGCGAGAGGGCCTGCTCGAGTACATAGCCGTTGCGGCGGAGCATCAGCCGCGCGAACTTGGCCAGGTCGTGGGTGACCAGGTCGACCTCGGCCTCGTTCTCGAACCACGTCCGGTCGAGTGTCTCCGGACCGGTTCGAAGCCCGACCACGTCAGCGGCCGGCAGGACGTGAACGCCACGCAGGTCGACATCGGAGTCACGAGACGGGAAGCCGTACAGATGCGCGCCGGAGACAGTTGCGAACAGCAACGGATACGGTTGCTCACCCATGATCGTGCGCAGCTCGGCGTAGTCGAGTTGTCGCATGTCACGCGTCATCGAGGCTCCTCCTCCGTACTGACCGCAGCCACTCGTCGACTCCACCGACGTCCGGCGTTGCCGGGAGGGTCGTTCGCTGCAAGGCGTTGTCGAGTTCCTCGTGCAGGGAGAGCCGCCAGCGCTCGACTTCGTCCCATGACACCTCGCCGCGCTTGACTGCCAGCAGGCGCTCCCGATGTGGCCCAACGTCGACGACCAAGGTTGCCTCGAGCAACAGGCTGCGTGCCGCGAGGAGCAGCCGGATCAGGTGCATCACGTGCTTCCACTTCGGTGATCCGTCGCGCCGGAAGTCGGCTTCGAGCTTCTTGAACTGGCTGAGTACGTAGCCTGAGTAGGTTTGGTATACCAGCTGCGAGAGGAACGACTGGCGCAGGTCGACCAGCTCTTCACCTAGCGGCGTTTGGCGTACCACCAGCGGTGAGTGCAGGACCTCGAGCAGGTTCGGGTTGGCCTTCAACGCCAGTTCGCAGAACCGCTCGACCTCCCACGAGAACCACTCCGGCTCCGGCCCGTCCACATGCGTGGGCGGCTTGGCCAGCGACCAGAACGCCTCGGTCGGCGCGACGTACACCCCGCGTGTGTCCGTGTCCGAGGTGTCCGTATCCAGACCGAACGCCCGCGATCCGACGACGGCCGCGTAGATCGTGTGCTCGCGTACCAGCCGGTCCCCGTCCGGCAACTCGAGCTCGATCGCCTCGTCCTGGTACACCGTCCGCAGACTCAACTGATCCCGCCGAGCAACCGTCTCCCGCCCATCAACAAGCCGCACCGAGTAGCGCCCATCCGCAGCAATCCCCGAAACCCGCCCCGTAGCCCCACGCTGCGCCGTACCCCCGTGATCATCAGGCCCCGCCACCCGAATCACCACCTGGGTCCCCACCGGCAACTGCGGCCCTTGCACAGACATGCGGCCAATGCTCCCCCACCGACGGATCGCCAGGCCATCACATTTGCCGTTCGCCGACTGCTCCACGCGGGGCGCGGGCGGTGGCCGCTGGTTGTGATGGCGTGGGTGTCCGCGGCTTCGTGATTGGTGGGGTCCGCCGCGCCCGGCGTGAAGCGAGTGTCGGGCGCGGCGGGTGATGGCGTGGGCGTCCGGGGTTTCGTGGTCGGGTGGGTGGCAGTGGCGGGGTATTGACAGTTTTTTCTGTCAATAGGAGATTGGGGGGCATGTTGCGGTATGTCGAGGAGCCGGAGAAGGTGCGGTTGGCGTTGTCGCCTATGCGGCGGCGGTTGCTGGAGTTGTTGCGGGAGCCTTCGTCGGCGACACAGCTCGCGGTTGTCCTGGGGCTGCCGCGGCAGCGGGTGAACTATCACCTGCGTGAGCTCGAGAACGCCGGCCTGGTTGAGCTCGTCGAGGAGCGGCAGCGGCGTGGGTTCACCGAGCGGATCCTGCGTGCGTCGGCGGGTTTGGTGGTCGATCCGGGCGTGATGGGTCATGCGTTCACCCAGATCCAGGATCAGTACGCCGCCGAGCATCTGGTGGACGTGGCTGCGGGGACGGTTCGGGATGTGGCGCGGATGCAGAACGCGGCCGACGCGGAGGGGAAGCGGCTGCTGACGTTCACCCTCGAGGCCGAGGTGCGGTTCGCGGAGCCGGGTGACGTGCACGAGTTCACCGATGCGTTGACCGCGGCCGTGCAGCAGGTGATCCAGCAGTTCGACAGCGAGGACGGGCGGCCGTACCGGCTGATCGCGGGCGGTCACCCGGCAGCCCGCCGTACCGAAGGAGAATCATGAAGATCGTGGTGACCGTGGCGGCGCCGGTCGAGGCAGTGTGGGACGCCCTGCGGAACAAGGAGAAGATCCGGCACTGGCACGGCTGGGAGTACGAGGGGACCGAGGGTGGGCTGGACGAGGAGATCGACCTCATCTACTTCACCGACGTGACCGAGGACGGTACGACGCTGACTCTCGAGCACGGGGACCGGTTCGAGGTCGAGGCGGTCGAGGGCGGGTCGCGGATCACGCTGACCCGGGCGCCGCGTGGTGCCGATCCCAAGTGGGAGGCGTACTACGACGACGTCACCGAGGGCTGGACGACCTTCCTCCAGCAACTCCGCTTCGCCCTGGAACACCATCCGGACGAGGAACGACACACGCTCTTCTACTCGGGCACCGGCGAGCTCTCCCCCATCACTGAGCTTGGTATACCAAACGGGTCCGCAGGTACGCCGTATGCGGTCGAGTTGATCGGCGAGCAGGCGAAGGGCGAGATTTGGTATACCTCCGAGCACCAGGCCGGCCTGACAGTAGATGCCTGGGGCAACGGTCTGCTGGTGCTCAGCCACATCCCGCCCGGGGACAAGAAGCCGGACGGCGCGTCGATGGCCGTCCTGAGCTTGTACGGCGACGTGGATACCGACGAGGTGGACGCGCGCTGGCGCGCCTGGTGGGAGAAGCGCTACCCGGCCTGAGGACGGTCCGCTGACACGGCGGTGACAGGGCGCAAAGATGTCAGCACGCTCGGTCTACCATCGATGGTTACCCGGGAGTACTTTGACGCCACGGTGATCTGGTGGGGGTCCTGACGATCACCGAAGTCCGGCGAGAGGCACTTCCGGTGAAGATTCCGCCCCGTCCACTCCCTCCCCGTCCACTCCCTCCTTGGCGTCGAACTCCTTGGCGTCGAGTGACCGCAGCAACCCTCCTACTCTCCCTGACCGGGCTCGGCCTGGTCGCTTCCCCGGCGCACGCCGACGGTCCCGGCTCGGGTACGCCGTACGTCGTCACGGTCGGGGACTCGTACATCTCGGGCGAGGCCGGCCGCTGGGCCGGAAGCTCGAACGACTCCGAAGCACCGGCCGACGCGCTCGGTGCGCACGCGTACCACGACAACGCGGACCACACCGCCGAGCAGATCGCCCGGTGCCACCGCAGCCAGTCGGCCGAGGCGTACATCGGCGGCGGGGTCGCGGGGCTCAACCTGGCCTGCTCCGGTGCAAGCACCCAGACCAGCACCGGCGACTACTTCAAGCCGGGCCTCGACTTCTACGACGACGGCGCCGGCAACCTCGGCCAGGCGAAGATGCTGCAGCAGTTCGCCGCGGGCCACAACGTGAAGCAGGTCGTCGTCTCGATCGGCGGCAACGACTTCAACTTCGCGTCGGTCGTCACCCAGTGCGTGCAGGACTTCCTGCTGTCACCGTCCTGGGATCCCGACTACTGCAAGGACGACTCGTCCGTCGTCGCCAACTTCACCTCCGCGAACATCACAACGGTCCGAGCCAAGATCGCGACCGCGTTCCAGAACATCCGCACCGCGATGAGAAACGCCGGGTACGGCGACACCGCGTGGAACCTCGTCGTACAGACGTACCCGTCGCCGATCCCGTCCTCCAGTGGGTTCCGGTACAGCCAGAGCGGTTACACCCGGCAGAGCACCGGCGGCTGCGGCTTCTGGAACGCGGACGCCGACTGGGCGAACAGCACCGCGCTCGTCACGATCAACAACACCGTCCGCGACGCGATCGGCCAGTCCGGCCTGGCCAACGCCCGTCTGCTCGAACTCCAGTCCGCGTTCAACGGACGCCGCCTGTGTGAGAACACGGTCGGCCTGTACGAGGAAGTCGGCCTGACCTCCTGGACCCAGCCCACCGCGGTCGACAAGACCGAGTGGATCAACCAGATCCGCACCGTCACCACGGTCGGCTCGGACTACTTCATCCAGGAGTCCCTCCACCCGAACTACTGGGCCCAGCTCGCGCTGCGCTCCTGCGTCCGCCAGACCTACACCCAGAACCGCGGCGGCACCTGCACCATCTCCGGCACCGGCCTCGTCAACGGCGAGCCGAGGATGTCACTCAACTAGAGCAGGACATGAGCCGGCCGCCGCACCCCCGAAGGTGCGGCGGCCGGGTTCTCTTCAGTGCTTCAGCTCAGGTTCAGGCCCGTGTCGTCGATGACGAACGAGGTCTGGAGGGAGCTGTCCTCGGTGCCGGTGAAGCTGATCGACACCGTCTGGCCGGCGAACGACGAGACGTTGAACGACTTGAGCGAGTATCCGCTCGCCTTGTTCAGGTTCGAGTACGTCGCCAGCGTGGTCGAGCCCGCCTTCACCGTCAGCTTGTCGTACTGCGTCGTGGTGGTGGTCTCAGCGGAGTCGATGTGCAGGTAGAACGACAGGGTCGCGCTGCACCCGGCCGGAATCGCCACCGACTGGCTCAGCGTGTCGGTGTGGGTGGTGCCGTAACCGTTCAGCCACGCCTTCCAGGAGCCGCCGTGTGCGGCCTGGGAGGCGGAGTTGTCGACCACTCCGGCCGACGCCGTCCACGGTGTCGCCGTACCGGTCTCGAAGCCCGGGTTACCGAGCTTCTGGCCGGAACAGGTGCTACCGCCACCGGAGACGGTGATGGTGAACGAGGTGCTGCCCGAACCACCGGCACTCGCGGTCGCCGTTGCGGTGACGTTGAAGGTGCCGCTGGCGGTCGGGGTGCCGGACACGGTCCCGGTGGAGGAACCGAGGGTGACGCCGGCCGGCAGGCCGGTCGCCGACCAGGTGTACGGCGCGGTGCCACCGGTGGCCGACAGCGTGAACGACGGGAGCGCCGTACCGACGGTGCCGGTCTTGTTGCCCGGGTTGGTGACCGTGACGCCGCCGGTGCTGCTGCAGGTCGGGTCAGCCGACTGTGCCGGAACGCTGACCGCGTCCCACGCCGCCTTCACGGTGTTGAACTCGGTGCAGCTACCCGGGTACAGGTTCTTCGCAGCGGTCAGGGTCCAGGTCCGGTACTTCAGGTACGAGCTGCTGCTGGTCTTCATCAGCATCGCGTTGTACATGATCTTGATGGCCTTCTGGATGCCCAGACCGGTCACAGACGAGCTGTTGCAGGTCGGGACGTTCGGCGAACCGCCACTGCCCTGGGAGAGCAGGACGAACCAGTGGTCGCCAGGACCGGCCGCGGCGTGCACCTCGGAGCCCGGGATCGAGCTCGAGTAGCAGTTCGGGTCGCCGACCGCCGACGGGTTGTACATGTTCCGGATCGGACCGCTGCCGACCAGGTTGACCTCTTCACCGACGAGGAAGTCCGGCGGGTCGTACGCCGCCGGCTGGTTGCTGTACCACTCGCTGGCCGCACCGAACGTGTCGGCCACGAACTCCTGCGTGCCCGAACCCGAGATGCCACCCGGGGTGTGGTCGTCGATGCCGTGGCCCAGTTCGTGGCCCACGACGTCCAGCGAACCGATCCAGCCGCCGGCCGTGTTGTGACCGACCTGCACCTGCGTGCCGTCGTAGTACGCGTTCTCGTCGTCCAGGCCGACGCGGATCGGCCAGCCGCCGCCGCTGCCGTCGAAGCCGTTACGGCCGAGCCAGTCGGTCAGCATGTGCCGCTCGGTCTGAGCGGTGTACAGCGCGTCGACGCAGCCGGTTTCCTTGCTGGTGGCGTTGCCGTTGCCCCACAGGTCGTCCGGACCGGAGAACGTGGTGTTGTTCGCCGCGTCCTGGCAGGACAGGTTGGTGGTGTTCGGGTCCTTCAGCGAGAACGTGCTGCCGGAGTGCGTGGTGTCCAGGTGGACCGGGGGCGGTCCGCTGTACGCCGCCGTACCGTCACCGGCCATCACGTGCTCCTGCGTACCGAGCACCTTGCCGCTCTGCGCGTCGACGTACACCGACAGGCTGGACGGCTCCTTGCCGCTGTTGCCACTGACCCGCGACTGCCAGGCGAGCTTCGGAGTGCCGTCGAGCGCGTAGACCGCCAGCGTCGGCTTGGTCGACGAGTCGACCACCTTCAGCTGCTTGTTCGCGGTCTTCTGTGCCGTCGCGGCCGTCACCTTGGCGGTCATCGACAGCTCGGGTACGGCGGTGGTCTGGGCTACCGAGGTGGACTTCACGGCCCCCTTGGCGTCGGTGACGACAACGAAGTCACCACCTACGACCGGGAGACCCTTGTACGAGCGCACGTACGGGACGTACTGCAGGCCGGACGGCTCCGAGACCACCGACAGCGCGGTGAACTTGTCGTCCTTCGAGGCATGCAGGGCGCTCGGCCGGCCGGCGACCAGGGACGACGCGGAATCGACGGCGAACGCCTTCGACTGCGCCTGCGAGGGCCGGGGCGGGGGTGCCGCACTCGGCGCGGCACCTGCGGCCGACGTACCGAATCCGGCTAGTGCTGCCGCTGCGAGGCCGGTTAGCCCCAATACGACGGCAGGCTTACGAGAACGCTGGAACAAGACCATGGATGTGGTCCCTTCGCGAATACGGTGCTTTGGGCGGGTTGCGCCTCGCCGGACTGCAGGCGGTGCACCACTCCGCCTGGAACCTCCGGCCTACTCATCGGGCCTGTTACTGGGCTCCCCCTTTTCATCCGGCCCCGATGCATCGCGCGGACGGACACTATGTCCGCGACCGACCCCGAGCAAGGCGCTACCGTGCCGTTGGCACCCGAAGGACAACTGACCGCGTTGTCATCGCTACTAACAGCTGACAAACCCGACCGGATCCTGAGATTTGTGACAACCGGAGGCCGTACGCCGGGAGGTCCGGGCCAGGGCGTAAGGAGGCTGTCGCGGAGGGTGGCGGTTGGGTACTGCCGGTGGTCTGGGGCGGGCTCGAATGGCAGAATCGCGCAGACGGGTTGGTGCCGCGGGGGTGCGACGTCCCGACGGCGGCACGACGGAACGCGATCAGGATGACGCCGGCTGGGGTGTGAGTGGAAACCGAATTCGTGCTGTCGCTCGGCGAGCAGCAGTGGACGCTGCCGGCCGGGGCGGACACGTTCACCATCGGCCGCGCCTCGAACGCCGACATCCGGCTGCAGGCGGACGACCAGATCTCCCGCATCCACGCCCGCCTCACCCGCGATGCCACCACCTGGACCCTGCACGACGAGTCCCGCAACGGGACCGGTCTGAACGGACGGCGGATCACGGCGCCCACGCCACTCGGCAACGGCGACCGCATCCACATCGGCCGCTCAGTCCTCACCTTCCACAAATCCACCCTCCCCGACGCCACACCGGCCGCCCCCTACGTCCCGGAAGCCGACTTCCCGCCGTCTCCCGCCCCGCCGGTGGCGGCTCCCGCCCCGCCAGCCCCGTCAGCGCCTACAGGCCCCGCCGCAACCGATTTCGGCCCGGACGGCGCCCCCGAGGGTCCGCGGCCCAGCGGCGACGCTCCCGCTGGCCACGCTCGGACCGATCCCGCTCCCGCCGACGCCGATCCGGCCGCCAGCCCCGCTCCTGAGGGCCTGGGGGCAGCCGGTCGCGCTCCCGCGAGCCACGCTCGCACCAGTCCCGCGGGTCCCCCCGGTCCTGGTCCGGCGCCCGCCGATCCCGGTCCCGCCGACTTCGGGCCGGGCGGCACTTCCGACAGTCGGAGCGGTCCCGCTCCCACCGATCGCGGCCCAGGCGGCGGCGCTCCTGGGGGTGCGTCGGCTGAGTACGACGTACCGTATCCGCCGGCCGAGGAGCCGTGGGTGGCGGACGAGCCCGCGCCGGGCGGAGCGGCGTACGCGGAGGAGGCGGCGTACGACGACTACGAGTCAGCGGGGACGTACGAGCCGGACGAGTCGGCGGCGCGGGCGGCCGGCGAGGGTGGGACGTGGGCGGCGTATCCGTCGGCGGACAACCCGGAGCCGGTTCGGTCGCCGTGGGAGATCTCCGAGCAGGTCCATCAGTCGGAGCCGAACTGGAACCAGTCGGACAGTTGGCCGGACGCGAGTCGAGGCGGCCTGACCGATCGGCGCTTGCCCGGCTCTAACCGGCGTACCGGCGGAGCGGATCGCCGTACGCCGGAAGTAGGCCGGCCCCTCCCGGGCCCGGAGTCGGTGCAGCGCGTCGGAGCGGACCAAATCATCGGGGCGGACCAGCTCGTAGGCGCGGATCAGCTCGTCGGGTCAGATCCGGCGGCGAAGCATGACAGAGGCGAAAGTGACGCCGTAGGGACCGTGCGGCTGCCGCGAGTCCTCGCCGTCGCCGCGGGTGTGATCGCCCTCGGGCTGATCGGCAACCTGATCGTCGCGTTCCTCACCGACGGACCCGGCGGCGCGTTGCGCTGGTTGGTCCCGCCGGGGATCGCCCTGGTCGTCGCGATGGTGCTGGTGCTGCTCGACGCGGCGGCACCGAAGTACCACCGGCCCGGCCGGTTCGACGTATCCGTCCTCGTCGCGATCGTGGTCGTCCTCCTCGGCGTCGGCGTCGGCGGGTTCGTGCTGACCGCCGGAGTCGAGTACGTCGGCGGCTATCTGACCGGCAACGAATCCGGTGAGGACCGGCTGATCAAGCCCATCGCGAAGACCAACTCCGCCATCACGTTCACCGTCGAGAACGTCACGTACACCAGCCACTTCACCCGCGTCGAGGTCATGCTCGCGAACGGCGCCAAGCAGCCCGTCACCATCCCGATCGCCGGTACGACGTTCACCGCCGCCGACGGCACCGCTCTGCGTGCCGACACAGGCCGCAGCGGCTGGCCGAGCCGGGTCGCGGCCGGCGGCACCGAGCACGGCACGATCACGTTCAAGGGCCACCTGCCCGACAGCGCGAACACCGCCGTCCTCACCTTCAAGTCCGGCGATATCGGCGTCGCCGTCCCGGTCTCCCTGAGCAACTGACCTCGGCCGCACTACCGCCACGGCAGACCCGCGTCCGCACTTACATCGAAAATTGATATAGTCGCCGACGTGGATGTCGACCGCCTGACCACCGTGATCGAGGACTTCAACACGATCTTCATCCGGCTGCCGTCGGTGCGAAAGTTCAACTTCTCAACGCTTTCGGTGCTGCACACGCTCGATCGCAGAGGTCCGATACGGCTCACCGATCTGCTGGCGACCGAGCAGTTGAAGCAGCCCGCTCTGACCAGCCTGGTCGCGAAGCTCGAGCAGGACGGCCTCCTCCAACGCCGCCCCGATCCCACCGACGGCCGGGCCAGCCTGATCTCGCTGACCCGATCGGGCCGGCAGATCGTCCGCTCCCGGCACGCGCACCGGGTCGCCAAGCTGACCCGCCTCGTCGACCAGCTGACCCCCGAGGAGCGCGCCGTACTCGCGGGCTCCGTCGACGTACTCAACCGCCTGACCGAACTCGCCGAGGAGACCCCATGATTCCAACGCCTATTGACGTATCCGATGAAGTTCTCGACGATCTCCGCCGGCGCCTCAAGGCCACCAAATGGCCGCGCGACGACGGCAACGACGACGGCTTCTACGGCGTACGTCGTACCCGTCTGCAACCACTCGTCGAGTACTGGGCCGATGGCTTCGACTGGCGCGCGGCCGAGCGAGCGATCAACGCTTACGACCACTACCGCGTCGACGTGGGCGGCGTACCGGTGCACTTCATGCACAAGCCCGGCGTCGGCCCGAACCCGATCCCGTTGATCCTGAGTCACGGCTGGCCGTGGACGTTCTGGCACTGGTCGAAGGTGATCGACCCGCTCGCCGACCCCGCGTCGTACGGCGGTGATCCGGCGGACGCGTTCGACGTGATCGTCCCGTCGCTGCCCGGGTTCGGGTTCTCGACGCCGAGCCGCGCGGACATGAACTTCTGGAAGATCGCCGACGTCTGGCACGAACTGATGACGGGAGTCCTCGGCCACCCGAAGTACGCCGCGGCCGGTTGCGACGTCGGCGCGCTGGTGACGGGGCAGCTCGGGCACAAGTACGCCGACGAGCTGTACGGGATCCACATCGGCTCGGCGCTGAAGCTCGACTTCTTCAACGGCGACCGCGGGTGGGATCTCAGCGGCGGCAAGCCGATCCCACCTGGGCTGCCGCCGGAGATCCACGCCCGGATCCTCGAGCTCGAGCACCGCTTCGCGTCCCACCTGGCGGTGCACGTCCTGGACCCGAGCACGCTCGGTTTCGGTCTCGCCGACTCGCCCGCCGGCATGCTCGCGTGGATCCTGGAACGCTGGCAGAAGTGGGCCGAGAGCGATAAGACGTTCACCGACGACGACCTGCTCACCCACGCGACGATCTACTGGGCCGGCAACGCGATCGACACCTCGATCCGCACGTACGCCAACAACAACCGCTACCCGTGGACGCCGTCGCACGACCGCACACCCGCGATCGAGGCTCCGACCGGCATCACGTTCGTCGGCCACGAGGACCCGCCCGGCGTGCACACCCCGGAGGAACGCGTCCAGAACTTCCTCGCCAGCGACCGCGCGCCTTGGTACAACCACGTCAACATCACCGCCCACCCGCGCGGCGGCCACTTCATCCCCTGGGAGGTCCCCACCGAGTGGACCACCGACCTCCGCCGCACCTTCCGCGACCTGCGCTGACGTACCTAAGAACGGGTAGTAGTCGCCTGAACGGTTGTTAGACGCGGCCGTTCAGGCGGGGCGTACGACGGAATTCCGGACTACTACGTGTTCTTCGGTACGCATCCCGGACTGGCGTTCACCGCGGACCAGGTGGAGTCGGATCTGCTGGGCGACCGTGTCCGGGGCGTTCTCGTCGGGGGCGTTGTGGTCGAGGCCGGGCAGGATGGTGTACTCCGCGCTCGGCAGGATCGCGGTGAGTTGCGGGAGTACGCCGGTCAGGTACGCGGGCGACTTCTCTCCACCGAGGAGAAGAGTCCGCGCAGCAATCCCGGCGTACCGGCTGCCGTCGGAGTCGAGCCGGGCGATCTCGCCGATCTCGGCCGGCGTCGTCGGCATCATCTCCCGGGTCTCCCGGCCACCGGAGCCGTTGAGCATCAGGAAAGAGATTGCCCAGAGCAACGGTGCGGCCCGGAACGGCAGCAAATCGGTCCCTTTGAGGAACGTCGTCATCGCCGCCACCTGCCGCCCGTCATCGAGCTGCCGGGTGAACGTGTCCAGCCAGCTCGCATCGAACGATCCGTCGATGCTGACCCCGGGTTCGTAGGCGATCAGCGCATCCAGCGGCTGCCGCAGCCCCACGTGAAGCGCGATCAAACCGCCGTAGCTGTGCCCGAACACCACCCGTGCACCGGTCTCCGCGAGCACCGCGAGTACGTCGTCCGCCTCGGTCTCGATGCTGTACGCCGAACCGCGCGGACCACTCGCCCCGCGACCACGCCGCTCGACCACGTGCACGGTATGAACCCCGGCCAACCCGCGCGCGAGCCTCTCGTAGTGATGCGCCCGTCGATTGTTCCCCGGAATCACCACCACACCCGGCCCGGCCCCGGTGCTCGAGACCTCGACGCCCGCGACCAGGCTCCGCTGCCAGTCCTCTGTCCGCCCCATCCCCGACCTCCCTAGATCACACCCCTACGATGCCCAACGCCACTGTCACCCCTCTGTCTTCCCGCTGACACGACAAATTCCGGGATGCGACTCCGCCACCGGACAGCTTTCACAGGCGTTCCGGTCACCCAACGTCATCACCCTGGCCCTCACAGTCGCCGCGGCCGCCAACGACCCCGAGCATCGGCCCACCGCCCCAATCACAGTCACCGCGATCAAGACCCTCACTACCGATGTGGGGAGGGTTTTGCACCCAGAACGGGCACAAATCCTCCCCGAGCTCCGATAGTCCCGCTCAGGGGCGGAGAAACCTGGGGGAAATGCGCTGCGAGGGGGCGAAACCCTCCACCGTCGCAGCTGGGCTCCCGCTGGGGGCGTCTGGGCGTGCACGCTCGCTGACCAGCTACCGCAGTTTCTGGCGTGGCGACTGGCTCGGTCTGACCAGAGAGGTGGCCAGGTGGTCGTTGACTGGTCCTGGAACGACGAAGTGCCTGGTCAATGTTGCTCTGACCAGGCACTTCTCGAGGGGTGGAGGTGGCGGGAATCGAACCCGCGTCCTTCAGCGTTGCTTCAAGGCTTCTCCGGGCGCAGTCTGTTAGGCGATTTTCTCAGCCCCAGCGCTCTCACAGACACGTCGCTGACAGGCTCAGTCACTGTAAATGTCCCGTGCTAACCCCGTGACCGGGTTAGCAAAGCAAGCTTCCTAGCTGAGGCCAGGATCCGGGTCGGAAGCATCCCCGGGCTGACCCTTCGTTTATCTCAGGCCGTCAGGCGGCGAGAGCGAAGTCAGTGCGCTGTGAATTGGCACTTATTGGTTTCCAGAGATCGTTTACGAGATAACCCTGGATCCTCGGCCCGCTTCTCTTGGAACTAACGTCCAAAGTCGAAACCGTTCACCCCCTGTTGAGTTTTCAAACTCCCACCGTGCCCCGAGGGGCGGGTGGAAGATCCAACACTACCAAGTCCAACAGACCAACCGCACCTGACATTCCCCTGGCGGTCAGTCGGCCGGAGCGAGCAGGAAGATCACGGCTGCGGCGGCGACGACCGCACCGGCCAGCGCGATCACCCAGCCGGTGGTGGATCGCAGCAGCAACGCGCCCGCCGCCGCGCCGGCCAGCATCGCGGCGATCGAGCCCAGCCGGCGGTACGGCTTGGCGGCGCGCCCGGTGCCGAGCACGCTGTCCGCGGCCAGCCCGGTCAACGTCAGCGTCAGCACGGTGGTCGTCATGTCACGCGGCGCCGCACGCCGTACGGTCGCGTTCTGCAGCCCGAAGCACGCGGCCAGCAGCACGATCAGCACGTACGACGTACCGCCGGTCTCCTCGAGTACGCCGGTGCCGACCAGCAGCGCACATAGCAACAGCAGGCCCGCCTGCGCCCCGAAGACCGTCCCCAGCCACCGCCGCGGCCGGGATTCCAGCATCCGAGCCGCCCGTCCACCGGCCAGCGACCCCAGTACGAACCCCAGCACCGCCACGATCGGCGGCCCCAGCTTGAACCCCCACCCCGGTGCCGCTGCGAACCCGAGGAACACCACGTTCCCGGTCATGTTCGCGACGAACGTATGCCCGAGCTTCAGATAGCTGACCGCATCGACCAACCCGGTCGCCGCGGTCAGCCCAAGAAACGCCCCAACTTCCCACCGCGCACCAACCGGAACACCCATGCCAGCAGGGTAGAACTCCGGCTACTTGATCAGGCGCAGGGTGAACGGGTAGCGGAACTTCGCCCCGGCCGCGGTGGCCAGGCCTCCGATGCCGGTCAGCAGGAACCACAGGATGCCGAGGATCGGGAACAGGAAGCCCAGGAACCCGTGCGTGAAACCGGTCATGATCCCGAGCAGCGCGAAGGCTCCGACCGCGGTCAGCTGGAAGTTCAGCGCCTCGACGGCATGCCGGCGTACGGCGGGATTCTTCTGACCGGAGGTGGCGACCACCAGTGCCGGCCCGACGAAGAACGTCGGGTAGCCGAGCCAGTGAGCGATCGTGCCCATCCCCCGCCCGTCACCACGGTAGGTCTGCAGCGGCGCCGGACGAGTGAAGGCGGCCGGCGCGTACGTCGGGACCGGACGGGAGACCAGTCCGTCGAACGTGCCGTTCAGCTCGGCCCGGGTCCGAGCACTCAGGGCCTTGTCGAGCCGGAGGTCGAACTCCATGTGGTCGAGCCGGCCGTCGGCGTACATCTCTTTCAGGATCTCGACTGCGCGGTCCCGTTGGGCCGGCGTCACCAGCAGCTCTGAAGTGGACATGCTTCCACTCTGCGCGCGGCCTGCCGTTCACCCCATCGGGTTCAGCCCCCAACAGCCCCTGACCGGACCCCACCTGAACTCCGGGCCGGGCGCCGCCGCCCCGCACCCTGCCCTTCCTGCTTGAGCGTATCCGCTCTCACCAGTTCGCCCGCGGGGTTATCCACACCACCGGTCCGAGCCAGCTCCACCCCGGCCGCGACCAGTCAGCTGCGGCGGCGGTCGGACAGGGCTCGTTGGGCCTCGCGGTTGGCTTGGCGTTCGGCCAGGGCGTGCCGCTTGTCGTAGTCCTTCTTGCCGCGACCGGTGGCGAGCTCGACCTTCGCGTACCCGTCCTTGAAGTAGAGCGAGAGCGGGATCAGCGATACGCCCTGCTGCTCGATCTCCTTGATCAGCTTCTGCACCTCGTCCTTGTGCAGCAGCAGCTTGCGGGTACGCCGGGGCTCGTGGTTCGTCCAGGTGCCGTGCTTGTACTCCGGAATGTGCATCCCCTGCAGCCAGAGCTCATTACCCCGGACCGCTGCGAACGCGTCGACGAGGGAGGCCCGGCCCTGCCGCAGGGACTTGACCTCCGTCCCCGTCAGCACCAGCCCGGCCTCCACCACGTCTTCGATGTGGTAGTCGTGTCGCGCCTTCCGGTTCTGCGCGATCGGCTTCTCCCGGCCGGTCTGTTTCACCATCCGACCAGTATCTCAGACTCGTCAGAGCCACTTCATCGGATTAACGACGTTGCCGTCCTGGTAGACCATGAAGTGCAGGTGGCAGCCGGTCGAGTAGCCGGTCGTGCCGGACCACGCGATGATCTCGCCCTTCTGGACGCGCTCACCGACATGCGCCTTGTACCGCGACAGGTGGTTGTAGACAGTCGTAATCGACGACCCGTCCATCACTCCGTGCGAGACGAACAGTCGGTTTCCGTAACCACCGTTGTAGTACTTGTCCGTCACGACCCCGTCGGCCGCGGCGCGTACCGGCGTACCGCAGGGAGCGCGGAAGTCGGTGCCGTCGTGCAGCTTCCAGTAGTGCAGGACCGGGTGGAAACGCATTCCGTACGGCGACGTGATGTAACTGCTGACCGGATAGCTCAGACGCCCGCCACCGGACCCACCCGGATCCGGGATGTTCCGCGGCGGCCGGTGCTCCTTGCGGGCCTTCTCCTGCTCGGCCCTCTCGGCTGCCGCCTTCCGGCGCGCGGCCGCCGCCTTCTCGGCCTTCGCCCGCGCGACCAGCAACTGCTCGACCCGAGCCCGTTCCCGCAGCAGCGAGTTGTACTGCGCCAGCTCGGTGTTCTTCTCCTTCTCGGCGGCCTGGAACGCGGTCAGCTTGACCTTCGCGACCGCCGCGGCCTCGGCCTTGTCGGCCGCCACCTGCTTGGTCAGCACGGTCACCCGCTGCACCGTTGCCGCCGCCTCGGCCCGGGCCGACTCGGCACCCTTCTCCGCGGCCGCGACCTTGACCCGCTTGCTGGCCAGTTGCGCCTGCGCGTTGTTCAGGTTGGTGATCGCGTTGCTCTGGATGCCGAACACGTTCCGCTGGACCTGCATCCCGGTGGCGATGTCGGAGGGCGCCGCGCCTTGCAGCGCGATCGACAGCCCGACCAGAGTGTTCTGCTGCTGGTACGCCGACCGTACGGCGCGACCGGCGACGGCCCGCTTCTCCGCGATCAGCTCCTCGCCCGCCTCGACGTCGGACACCGCCGTCCGCAACGCCGCCTCGGCCGCGGCAAGCTTGCCCGCGGCAACCGCGTCGGCGGCCTGCGCGGCGGCCAGTTGGCCCTGCGCGGCGGCGTACCGGACCTGGACAGCCTTGTACGTCGTCTCCGCTTGGTTGTAGGCGGCAACGGATTTGCCGAGTTGGTCGGACGCGTCGTCGAGATCGGCCTTCTGCTGACCGAGTTGCGCGTCGAGCTGTTTCTTCTTGGCGGCTGGATCCGGTGGTTTCGCCTCTGCGGGCGGGACCGCGGCCAGGACTCCGGCGGACAGGGACAGGACAAGGCAGCAAGCGGCAACCATCGTCGGCCGGCCCGGCGGTCGCATGCGTGATCGCTGGTACGGCGTGCTGGCGGTGCCGGTGCTGTCGTCTCGCTGGATGCTCCCCCGCTTGCGCGGGTTCGCACCGGGGAAGTGCGGGACCACAGGTCGACCCCTTGCTCTGGGTTCAGTTGTCGTGCGGTACAGGAGTTACTTCTGTTACTTCTGTGACTCCTGATACAGCACGATAGGTCACCCGGGTCAGACTTTGAGGTATTTCCGCGTTGTCAGGAATGTCGGGATGACGGCCAGGATCAGGCCGACCACGACCATGATCAGGGTGGCGCGGAAGGTTTCGGCCGCGCCGACCCACTGCCAGACCCGGAACGTCTCCTGGGCCCGCTGCATCACCACGAAGTACACCCCGACCCACAGGGTGCCGCAGGCGAAGACCGCGCCGATCAGGGCCGCCAGCACCGCTTCGAGCAGGAACGGCAGCTGGATGTAGAAGTTCGAGGCGCCCACCAGGCGCATGATGCCTATCTCCCGTCTCCGGGCGTACGCCGCCAACCGGATCGTGTTGGAGATCTGCATCAAGGCCGCGACCAGCAGCAACCCGGCCGCGATCAGCGCGCCGACTTGCAAGCCGTTGAGGGCCTTGAACAACGGATCGAGGTACTGCCGGAGGTCCTGGACGGTGTCTACTCCGGGCAGGCCGGCGACCGCGCTGACCAGATTCTGATAGCGCTGTGGATCCTTCAGCTTGACCCGGAAGGACTCCTGCATCTGGTCCTGGGTGACCGTGCTGACGATCGGCGAGTCCTTGTACAGCTTCTTGAACGACTCGAACGCTTCCTGCTTCGACTCCGAGAAGACGCCGTCGGGCGCGGTGTCCGGGTTCGTCTGGATGACCTGCTGGATCCGGTTCTTCTGCTCCTGGCTCACCTCGGCGCCGCTGCAGCCGCGGCCGCCGGAGTCCTTGGTACAGAGGAACACCGAGATCTGGATCTTGTCGTACCAGTTCCCCTTCATCAGGTCGACCTGCTCGCGGGCGAGCAGCGCGCTGCCGAACAGCGACAGCGAGACCCAGATGGTGACGACGACCGCGATCGTCATCGACATGTTCCGCTTCAGGCCGATCCCGAGGTCGGAGAGGATGTAGTTCAAGCGCATCAGTCAGTCAGTCCCCTGGTCAGTGCTGGTAGCCGTAGACGCCACGCGACTCGTCGCGGACGACGTGGCCGTTCTCCAGCTCGATCACGCGCTTGCGCATCTGGTCCACGATCGACACGTCGTGGGTCGCCATCACCACGGTCGTGCCGGTCCGGTTGATCCGGTCCAGCAGCTTCATGATGCCGACCGACGTACCCGGGTCGAGGTTTCCGGTCGGCTCGTCGGCGATCAGGATCATCGGCCGGTTCACGAACGCGCGGGCGATCGCGACCCGCTGCTGCTCGCCGCCGGACAGCTCGTCCGGCATCCGGTCCTCCTTGCCGTCCAGGCCGACCAGCTCCAGCACCTCGGGCACGGTCTTGCGGATGTGCGAGCGGGGCTTGCCGATCACCTGCAGCGCGAACGCAACGTTCTCGGCGACGGTCTTGTTCGGCAGCAGCCGGAAGTCCTGGAACACGGTGCCGATCTGGCGCCGCATCTGCGGGATCCGCCAGCTGGCCAGCCGGTTCAGGTCCTTGCCGGCGACCATGATGTGACCCCGGGTGGTCCGGTGCTCACGCAGGACCAGGCGAAGGAACGTCGACTTGCCGGACCCGGAGGTGCCGACCAGGAAGACGAACTCGCCTTTCTCGATCTCGACGTTGACGTTCAGCAGAGCGGCCTTGGACTGGCCCTCGTACGTCTTGGACACATTCTCGAAGCGGATCACGGGTTCATCCGGCCGTGGTCGGGAACAGGGGGCGACGCGACGGTAACCACGAAGTGCACCGTACGCCACCGGAGCGGCCGGCGATCAGTCTAGGCGCTCCACGGCGTGCCGCCGACCAGACCTGCCGGTCCGGAGACCCGCGTCCGATACCCGGCGCGTTTGAAACAGGTGTACTACTACGCGTCCGACTGCCGCGCGATCGTCGCGGACGCCCGCCGCACGATCGGAACGGGCCCTTCGGGGAGGACGTCGCCGATGAATGTGTAGTAGTCGAGGACGCCCGGGTCGACGTCGCCCGGCCGATGCCGGCTGTGATCGCGGACCCAGTCGATGATGTCGCCCCAGCCTGGAGCCGCGAGCGAGCCGCCGAAGTGCTGCACCGACAGGCCGGCACAGAGATTGCCGAACGCGAGCCGATGGGCCAGCGGCCAGCCGCGGAGCGTGCCGAGCACGAGCGACGCGAGGAAGACATCACCGGCACCGGTCGGGTCGTACGACCGCACCGGCAGCGCGGGCACCTGCTCCTCCTCGCCGGTGGTCGAGTCGATCGCGAGTACGCCGTCGGCGCCGTTCGTCACGACCGCGAGCGGGACCCGCTCGGCGAGCTTGTGCAGCGCGGCCTTCGGCGTGTCGGTCCGCGTGTACGCCATCGCCTCGGTCGCGTTCGGGGTGAACGCGTAGAAGCCTTCCAGTACGTCGAGAACGGCCGGGGACCACTCGTCCGTCGGATCCCACCCGACGTCGCCGAACAGCAGCGCGCCGGACTGCCGCGCCTCGAGCGTCCAGTCGGGCAGCTCGTCGGCGACCGGCACGATCGCGGACCGTGTCTTCAGGCCGGGACCGACCAGTTTGCTGGGGTTCCCAGGGGCCTCGTGGGCGTGCGTGACCATCGCCCGGTCCCGATCGATCGACATCGAGACGGTGACGGGCGAGTGCCAGTGACCGATCCGCCTCGAGTGCGACAGGTCCACACCCTCCTGGTCGGCCAGGGTCCGCCAGCAGAAGTCGGCGTACACGTCGTCGCCGAAGACGGCGGCCAGGCCGCTGCGCAGGCCGAGCCGGGCGGCCGCGATCGCGAAGTTCGCGACCCCGCCGGGGCACGAGCCCATCCCCTCGGCGAAGATCTCGGTCCCGGTGGTGGGGGCGGTCTCCAGGCCGGTCATCACGATGTCGTAGAACACGGTGCCTTGTACGAACACGTCGTACATCTCGGGTTCGTCGGTCACTGTGACACCGCTCCTTGTCATCCTGGGTCAGCCTGATCAGCCAGTAGCAGCCTGTATCGGTTCTGTCGGTGGCGGGTGGAATGCTCCTTCGTAACATCATCGACCGGTCAGCACCACGGAATTGGGAGGACGCGTAGGTGATCCCCACCTGGATCTCGATCGTCGGCGTCGTCATGACGGTGCTCAGTCCGCTGCTCGCGCTCGGCGGCGTCTTCCTCGGCTCGTACCTGGTTCGCAAGTCCGACCGCGAGCTCGACACCTGGCGGCACCGCGAGGAGACCATGCGGATGGTCCGGTGGGCGGTCGAGCAGATTCTCGACGGCGAGGACGACGCGGGCACGGACGCCGGTGTGGTGACACTGCGTTCACTGATGCGGTCGGAGCTGTTACAGCCCGAGGACTACGACCTGGTCGCCGCGCTGACGGCTGCGGTAGCGATCGACCGGGTCGGTGCGGCCGCGTACGCTGAGATGGCGGATACGGATATCGAGGTCGTCGAGGGAGACAGTGACCATGGCTGAGAAGAAGACCGTCAAGGTCTCGCGCCAGGCTGTCGAGCTGGCCCGGTTGCACGTCGAGGCCGCTCGTAAGGCCGGCCGCAAACCCGACGCCGGCGTCGCCCGGATCGCGGGCGCCCGCCCGGACAACGGCGCAGGTGCCACGCCGGCTCCTGCCTGAGCTTTCTCTCGCGGGCTGGAATTGCCGCTGCGCGACACCGGTGGAGACGTAGGGTCATCCGGTGTGCACGGGCTGTGGGACCGTGCGGGACGGAGACGGCGTGATGAGTGCTGGGATCACCAGGCGGCGGATGCTGGGATTCGGAGCCGGGCTGGCGGCGATGGCGGTGGCCGGGTGCGGGTCGAACAGTGGCCGGCCGTCCAGCGGAGGCAGCAGCGGTGACAAACCCGCGCTGTCGCAGTGGTACCACCAGTACGGCGAAGCAGGGACGCAGCAGGCGGTCGAGCGGTACGCGAAGGCCTATCCGGACGCGACTGTGACGGTCCAGTGGTCGCCGGGTGACTACGAGAAGAAGGCCTCGACGGCGCTGCTCACCGATCAGGGTCCGGACGTGTTCGAGTACCCGAACGGCCCGACGATCGACATGATCAAGGCGAAGCAGGTCGTCGAGGTGACCGACCTGCTGGGCGATGCCAAGGGCGACTTCAACCCGGCCCTGCTCGAGCGGATGTCGTACCAGGGCAAGCTGTACGGGATCCCGCAGGTGATCGACATGCAGCTGCTCGTGTACCGCAAGAGCCTGCTGACCGCGGCCGGCGTACAGCCGCCGCAGACCGTCGACGAGCTGCTGGCCGCCGCGAAGAAGCTCACCAACGACAAGGTCAAGGGCCTGTTCGTCGGCAACGACGGCGGAGTCGGCGTGCTCGGCGGACCGGCGCTGTGGTCGGCCGGACTCGACTACCTGACCGCGGACAACCAGTTCGGTTTCGACGATCCGGCCGCGTTCGAGTCCCTGAGCAAGCTGCGCGAGCTGTGGACCTCGAAGGTTCTGTTGCTCGGGGCACCGACCGACTGGTCCGACCCGGCCGCGTTCACCCAGGGGCTGACCGCGATGCAGTTCACCGGCCTGTGGACGCTACCGGTGATCGAGAAGGCGCTCCCCGGCGACTACGGCGTACTGCCCTGGCCGAAGCTGAACGCGACCACCGGCAATCCGAGCGTCCCGGTCGGCGCGTACGCCGCGTGCGTGAACGGGAAGTCGAAGAACGCCGACGCGGCGAAGAAGTACATCAAGTGGCTGTGGGTCGACCAGACCGACGATCAGCTCGACTTCGCGCAGTCGTACGGCTTCCATCTGCCGGCCCGGAAGAGCCTGACCGCGAAGGCGGACAAGCTGAAGTCCGGCCCGGCCGCCGACGCCGTCAAACTCCTGAACGACAGCGGCCGTCCGCAGAACCCGATGCTCTGGTCACCGAAGGCGAGTACGGCGTACTCCGACGCACTGAGCCGGATCATCCGTAGCGGTGCCGACCCGGCCAGCGAGATCAAGACCGTCAAGACGGTCACCGAAGCTGAACTCAAGCGCATCGCCGGCTGACGAAACGGCCGCGGCCCCTCCACCGTGAGGTGAAGGGGCCGCGGCTGTGCCGACTGTGCTGCCTGGAATCAGACGATCTTGACGTACTCCGCCTGCTGACCCTTCGGGCCCTGGGCGATGTCGAACTCGACCCGCTGGTTCTCTTCGAGGCTACGGAAGCCTTCGGTCTGGATGGCGGAGAAGTGGACGAACACGTCCGCTCCGCCCTCGTCGACGGTGATGAAGCCGAAGCCCTTGTCGGCGTTGAACCACTTCACAGTTCCCTGTGCCATGTTGTTGCTCCTTGATCGGAGATGGGGCGTACCGCGGTCGCGGCAGGCCCGGCCGTCGTCGCACCGGCGGCACACCATCTCTCGCAAGGAAAGATCGAGATAAACCACAGCTACTAGAACTAAACCTGCTCTATAGAACCACGACCCCACCCAGTCCATTCCCACCGGGACCACTCCGGGGACTGCGAGCAGCCGCCCGCCGCGCCCGTCCGGACAGGGTTCTGCCTGGCTGGGGAGGATCTTGTGCCGTTCTGGGTACAAGATCCTCCCCAGACTGGTTGCCGCGGTCGGCGTGAGCCGGGTGCGGACCTGGGCTACTGACCAAGCGCACGCAGTCCCGCCTGATCACGCTCAGCCCTGGGCCGGTGAAGACTCGAGGGCGGGGTTGGTCAGTGATGCAGATCCGCAGCCACGACTACCCCCCGCCCCACACCGATGGCGGCGACGGGCGTGGCAGGGTAGGGCGCATGTTCACTGTGCAACCGCTGACCGACCACGACCGGGAGCTGATCGAGCTGGCCCGGCAGACGGTCGATGCGAACACCGACGGGGCCGACGGTGTCCACACGATGGGTGCCGCGGTCCGCGGTATCGACGGCCGGATGTACGCCGGCATCAACCTGTACCACTTCACCGGCGGACCCTGCGCCGAGCTCGTCGCCCTCGGCCGGGCCCGCGCCGAGGGCGCCCGCGAACTGACCACGATCGTGGCCGTCGGCAACGAGAACCGCGGCATCTTCGGACCCTGCGGCCGCGACCGCCAGATCCTCATCGACTACCACCCGGGCATCCGCGTCATCCTGCCAACGGAAGACGGTCCGGGATCGGTTCTCGCCACCGACCTACTCCCCGGCGCCTACCGCTGGACGCCTACCCCAGACTGACCTCGCCCTCCCGGAACCACCAGGTCAGGGCGTACTCATAGCAGTCTCTCGGCGAGCATGAAGGTGTTGCCGTCCGGGTCGTAGAACGTGGCGAGGCGGACCTCTTCGGCGATCTGCCGGGTCTCGCCGTCGAAGCGCGTGCCGAGCGACTCCAGGTGCGCGCGTGACGTGTCGATGTCGCGTACGCCGAAGGTGACCACGACACCGCCGTCGGTCTTCGGCTCCTCGACCTGGCCGAGCCCGATCGAGATCCCGGGCAACGGCGTACTCAACTCGGCCCAGCCCCAGGACTCCAGCCGGTGTACGACCTCGAAGCCGAGCGCCTGCTCGTACCACTGCACGGCCCGCTCCAGGTCGGAAACGTCCAGCGCGCAGACCGCGCGCCCGTCGTACTCGATCCCACCCATAGTCCTGTTTTTATACTAAGCTTACTTTCGTGTCAACGCTTGCCCGCCTGGTCCATTTCCGCTGGGCCGTCCCGGTGCTGGCCGAGCTGCACCGCGGCCACGGCGGGCGCTTCGTGAACCTCACCCACACCCTGGGCGTAAGCCGCGAGTCGCTGCGAAGGACGCTGACGTTCCTCCTCGAGACCGACCTGATCCGCCGCAACCCCGGCAAGGGCCACCCACTGCGACCCGAGTACCTACTGACCGACCCACAGCTCGGCGCAGACGCCGCCGTACTCACCGACCTCCTGGACAACCTCGGCGTAACCGACGTAGGCCTGAAGAAGTGGTCCCTCCCAACCCTCACCCTGCTGGCCTCGGAACGCCGCTTCTCGGAGATCCGACGCGCGTTGCCAGACGTGACACCGCGCGCCTTGACGCTCACGTTGAAGGACCTCGAGTCGTCCGGCCTGATCAACCGAACCGTCACCGAGCACTACCCACCGTCAACCGTCTACAGCACAACACCGCCAGGCCTCCGCCTAGCTCACGCAGCTCAGAAGTTGGGGATGATGTCCTTGCCGTAGGCGGCTAGCGTCGCTTCTTTGGCGTCGTGTTGGAGGTAGAGGGCGAACTGGTCTACGCCGAGGGCTTTGAGGTCGTTCAGGCGGGTGAGGTGGTTCTCGACCGGGCCGAGGATGCAGAAGCGGTCGACGACCTCGTCGGGGACGAAGTTTGTGTGGGTGTTGCCGGCGCGGCCGTGTTCGGCGTAGTCGTAGCCCTTGCGGCCTTCGATGTAGTCGGTGAGGGCTTTGGGTACGGCGCCGCTGGACCCGTAGCGTTCCACGATGTCCGCGACGTGATTGCCGACCATGCCGCCGAACCACCGGGTCTGTTCGCGCTGGTGCTCGAGATCATCCCCGACGTACGCCGGCGCCGCGACGCAGAACTTGATCGCCATCGGATCCCGGCCCGCCTGCTCGGCAGAACGGCGTACCGCGGTGATCATCCACTGCGCGATGTCGGGATCCGCCAACTGCAGGATGTACCCGTCGCCGACCTCGCCCGTCGCGGCCAACGCGCGAGGCCCGTACGCCGCGACCCATACGTCGAGCGCGCCGTTGTCGACCCAGGCGAACTTCAGCTGCTGCCCGCGGTACTCGACCGTCTCGCCGCGAGCCAGCGACCGGACAACCTCGACGCACTGCTTCATCTCGTCGATCGTGCCGGGCTTCGCGCCTAACGTCCGCAAGGCCGAGTCGCCGCGGCCGATCCCGCAGATCGTGCGGTTGCCGAACATCTCGTTCAGCGTGGCGAACTGGGACGCGATCACGGTCCAGTCGCGCGTGCCCGGGTTCGTCACCATCGGCCCGACGATGACTCGCTGCGTGTTCGCCAGGATCTGGCTGTAGATGACGAACGGCTCCTGCCACAGCAGATGCGAGTCGAACGTCCACACGTAGTCGAACCCGGCGTCCTCCGCCTTCCGGGCCAGCTCCACGACCGTGGACGCGGGCGGATCACACTGGAACACCACACCGAAGTCCACAGCCATTCCCCCTTACATCAAGTACGACGACAGGCCGCGCTTCAGGAACTTCCCCCGGCCCTTCCGGCCATGGTAGTTGCCGTCAGCCACGATCACCTCGCCGCGCGAGATCACGGTGCCCACTCGGCCCTGGATCTCGACCCCTTCGTACGCCGAGTAGTCCATGTTCATGTGGTGGGTCTCGACACCGATCCGCGTCGTACCGTTCGGGTCGTAGATGACCAGGTCGGCGTCGGAGCCCGGCTGGACGATGCCCTTCTGCGGGTACAGCCCGAACATCCGGGCCGGCGTGGTCGCGATCGTCTCCACCCAGCGCTCGAGCGAGATGTGGCCGTCGACAACACCCTGGAAGATCAGGTCGACGCGATGCTCGACGCTACCGATCCCGTTCGGGATCTTGGAGAAGTCGCCGATGCCCATTTCCTTCTGATCCTTCATACAGAACGGGCAGTGGTCGGTCGACACGATCGCCAGGTCGTTGCTCCTGAGACCCTTCCACAGATCGCGGGCGTGCGACTCGTGCTTGCTCCGCAGCGGCGTCGAGCAGACCCACTTCGCGCCTTCGAACCCGGGCGCGCCGAGCTGGTCCTCCAACGTCAGATACAGGTACTGCGGACAGGTCTCGGCGAACACGTTGCGGCCGAGATCCCGCGCCTCGGCAACCTTTTCGAGAGCCTGGCTCGCGGACAGGTGGACGATGTACAGCGGGCAGTCCTGGGCGACCTCGGCCAGCGCGATCGCGCGGTTCGTGGCCTCCGCCTCGAGTGCGGCCGGGCGGGTGATGCCGTGGTAAATCGGGTCCGTCTCACCGCGTTCCAGAGCCTGTTGCACAAGTACGTCGATCGCGATGCCGTTTTCCGCGTGCATCATGATCATCGCGCCGTTCGCCCGCGCGGTCTGCATCGCCCGCAGGATCTGGCCGTCGTCGGAGTAGAAGACACCCGGATAGGCCATGAACAGCTTGAAGCTGGTGATGCCCTCGTCGGCGACCAGCTGGTCCATCGCCTTCAGCGCATCGGCGTCGACGCCGCCGAGGATCATGTGGAACGCGTAGTCGATGTGGCACTCGCCCTCGGTCTTCGCGTGCCAGGCGGCCAGCCCGTCCTGCACCACCTCACCGGTCTTCTGGATGGCGAAGTCGATGATCGTCGTGGTGCCGCCGTACGCCGCCGCGCGGGTACCGGTGTCGAACGTGTCGCTGGCCGACGTACCGCCGAACGGCATCTCCATATGCGTGTGCGCGTCGATCCCGCCCGGGATCACATACTTGCCGGAGGCATCGATCACCTCGTCGGCGGTGATCGTCGGGGTGAACGACGGGTCGAGTAGGGCAACGATCTTCTCGCCGTCCACCAGCACGTCCGCGACCCGCGTCCCGGTCGGTCCGACGACAGTTCCACCTTTGACCAGCAAAGACATCTATGCCACTCCCCTTTGAGCGGAAAGAAAGGAAAAAGGACGGATTAGTTGAGTTCTACGGCTTCGTCAGGTCTCCGTAGGCGTCCGGGCGGCGATCACGGTAGAACTGCCAGCGGTCCCGGACCGTGTCCAGCAGACCGAGGTCCAGGTCGCGGACGATCAGTTCCGGATCGTGGTCATGCCCGACCTCGCCGACGAACTTGCCCTCCGGGTCGACGAAGTACGACGTACCGTAGAAGTCGTTGTCGCCGAACTCGGACTCGATGCCGACCCGGTTGATCGCGCCGATGAAGTACTCGTTGGCGACCGCGGAGGCCGGCTGCTCGAGCTGCCAGAGGTACGCCGAGAGTCCACGGCTGGTCGCGGACGGGTTGAAGACGATCTTCGCGCCGGCCAGACCGAGCGCCCGCCAGCCTTCCGGGAAATGCCGGTCGTAGCAGATGTAGACGCCGATCCGGCCGACCGCGGTGTCGAAGATCGGGTAGCCGAGGTTGCCCGGACGGAAGTAGAACTTCTCCCAGAATCCCTTCACCTGCGGGATGTGGTTCTTCCGGTACTTGCCCAGGTAGGTGCCATCGGCATCGATCACGGCCGCGGTGTTGTAGAGCACGCCCGGCTGCTCCTGCTCGTACTCCGGGAGCACCATCACCATCCCGAGCTCCTGCGCGAGTGCGGCGAACCGCTCGGTCGTCGGGCCCGGGACGGACTCGGCGTACTCGTAGTACTCGGCGTCCTGCTTCTGGCAGAAGTACGGCCCGTAGAACAGCTCCTGGAAGCAGATCACCTGCGCACCTTGAGCCGCGGCCTGGCGCGCGTACTCCTCATGCGCCTTGATCATCGACTCTTTGTCGCCGGTCCACGACGTCTGCACCAAAGCTGCCCTGACAACGTCCGCCACGAGACCTCCCCAAGTAGAGGCCCCCATGCTCCATCCGTCCCCCACCACCCGTCAACGGAAGCGCCGAACGCGGTCAGATCGTGATGGTGCGCCGTCCGCCGAGCCGGACCCGCCCGCCGACGGTGGCGTGAGTCGGGGGTTCGTGGGTCGTGTAGAGGTGGGAACCGGTGCCTTGGATGACGTGGAGGTCACGGCCTAGTTGAGCGGTCAGCTGGGTGACGGCGGAGCCGGTGGCCTCGTCTTCAACCACGCCCATGGCGGGTGCGAAGGCTCGGGCGCGGATGGCGTCGCCTTGCCAGGACCACAGGTAGGTGTGGCCGCCGGAGTACGCCGTGGGGTCCGCGGCGAGGACCGCCTCGGGTGAGTCGAGGTGGTGCCACTCCCAGGTGCTGCCCCAGGTGGTGTCGGCGCGGACGGAGAAGAGGTCGTCGCTGCGGGTAACGGCGATGGGGCCGGCCGGGACGTGAAGGGTGTCGACCGGGTGGCCGGTGGCGTGGAGCCAGGCGGCGGCGCCGACGGTGGGGTGGCCGGCGAACGGCATCTCCCCGGTGGCGGAGTAAATACGGAGCGTGCCGGTGGCCGGATCATCGACGTACACGGTCTCGCTGTCGCCGAGGTCAGCGGCGAACCGCTGCCGGTCGGCGGGTGGGACCAGGCGGCCGTCGACGATGCCCAGGGGGTTGCCGAACCGGCCGTCCGGGTCGGTGAAGACGTGGACGACCTGGACAGCCAGACCGGTCAATACAGTTCGGTCAAGTCAGAGGACGGCGATCGCGGCGATCACCGCGATCAGGAGCACGGCGGCGCCGACGACGGCGAGGATGCGCCCGTTGAGCCTCGGTTGGCGGGCAACCTCGGTCTCGCCCTCGTTGACGAAGGCGCGGAACATCTGCGTGTTCGCACCCGGGTCCTGCTCGTTCTCCACGTTCGGGACGTTCTGGTCAGCCATGGCCCAAGACCCTACCTGCACCCCGGACCCCCGGCACTCACCAAGGGCCCGGCTTTACCCACCCCTCACGCTCCGTTCAGCCTCCGTCGACGGCCGGCAAACACGTTGGTGAGTGGCCCAGGTCCATGTACCATTTGGTACATGCGCTTCGATCACTCCACCACGATCCAGGCCTCGCCCGAGCGGGTCTGGGAGGTTTTCAGCGACGTCGAGCGGTGGCCCGACTGGACCCCGACCGTCGATTCCGTCGAGCGGCTCGACCCGGGCCGGATCCACTTCGGCTCCCGGACCCGGATCCGCCAGCCCAAGCTCCCGGTCGCCGTCTGGGAGGTGACCAAGCTCGAGGAGGGCGAGTACTTCGAGTGGGTCTCCCGGGCTCCCGGGATCACGACCACCGGCGGCCACCGCGTGATCAGTACGCCGGAAGGCACGGTGGCGACCGCGACAATCATCCAGGAAGGTCCGCTCGGCTGGCTCTTCGGCAGGCTGTACGCCGGCCTGACCAGGCGCTACATCGCGACCGAGACCGAGAAGCTGAAGGAAGTCAGTGAGTCGGGAAAGTCTGTTAGCTGACGCGGTCGAGCATTTCGCCAAGAACGGGATCGGCGACGCCAGCCTGCGCAGTATCGCGACCTCGGTCGGCACCAGTCACCGGATGCTGATCTACCACTTCGGATCGCGCGAGGGTTTGCTGGCCGAGGTGGTTCGTACGGTCGAGCAGCAACAACGCGACCTGCTGGCCGAGGTGCTGGCGACCGATCTCCCGGTCGCCGAGCAGAACGAGCTGTTCTGGCGCCGGGTCACCGAGGCGACCCTGATCTACGGCCCGCTCTTCTTCGAGCTCAGCGCGCACGCGATGCAGGACCTGCCGCACACCGAGTCCCTCAAGGCGGACCTGATCAACGTCTGGCTGCCGCCGTTGATCGACCTCTGTATCCGCGCCGGGATCCCGGCCGACGAAGCACCGGCGTACGCGCGGCTCGGCCTGGCGGCGTCCCGCGGTCTGCTCTTCGACCTGCTGCTGACGGGCGACCGAGCGGGTGTCGACGAGGCATCCGCGCTGCTGAACCGCCTGTTCACTCTCCCGGTTCGGTAGGCGTCGCGACCCAGCCGGCCACGATCGGCAGCCGCGAATCCCGCAGTACGGCGGTGAACGCGAACGGCCGGTCCAGCGCGACGTCGAGTCGACGCTCCTTACGAGTAACCATCGCCGCCCGGGTCATCGCCATCGCGGTCACGGCCGCGGCCTCGAACCCGGTCGCGAAGAACCGCGCGAGCACCTTCTGCTTCGCCTGACCGACCTGGAGCGGCGTCGGACTGAGCGCGCTGAAATGCCCGTGATCCCCAGGATCCGAGGTGACCGCGGTCAGCCCGAACAGCTCCTGTGACTCGAGCAGATCGTGTTCGACCTCGATGCTGAACGACGGCAGCGAAAGCTTCACATCGGGTCGCGCCGACGTGGTCTGCGCGATCCGCACCCCCGGCGCAACCTCCGCACCGGGCTCGCCTTGCTCAATCAACTCCCGGCCGGACACCCCGCCGCTGGGGTCGGCGACGGCGTCCAGCAGTCCCGCCAACACCTCGGCCTGGGAGGTCTGCGGCTGACCGATCCCGAGAAGCACGTCCACGTCGGCGTCACCCACGACCGTGGCAACGGTCAGATCGCCATACCGCCGTACGGCGTCGAGGTCGGAGTCGACCCGTTCGAGCCAGTGCCACGAGCCTGCGAACGGACCATCGGGCACCCGCCGGAACTGCTCGGTGAAGGGACGAACCCAGGTCGTCCGCAGCAGCAGTGCCGAGGCAAGCACAAGCAGTACGCCGGAATCGAGGTCGAGCGGCATCTGCCGGATCAGGCCGTCGGTGTGCTCGGCGGCCCACGCGTCGAGTTTCGCCTTGTCGACGCCCGGGTTGCCGGTCAGCATGCCGACCAGCGGCGCGGGCATCACGCTGTCGAACGACTCCGCGAGCTTCAACTGCTCGCTCACCCAAACCCCGAGCGCAGCATGCAGATCCGCGGATCCTTCGATCGCCTCGATCAGCCGAACTGCGTCCGTCGATCCCGTCGCCGCATCGACTCCCGCGGCAGCAGCCAGCTCGCTACGACCAGGCTCGTCCGCGCCGGTCGCGAGGAGCGCGAGCAACGGCCAGAGGCCGAGCCCGGACACGACTGTGTTCTCCGCGGGGAGGCTCCGGGCCCAGCGGCTGGTCAGTTCGTTGACTGCGCGCACCACGTCGGCGTCCATGTCCTCCACCATGCCATGCCGGACCGCCAGGCCATCACAATCGCCGGGTCCCGACCCGCGCCACGCTCAGCGTCGCCGCCGTCCGCGCATTGTGATGGCCTGGCGGTCCGCCACTCACACGTCTCAGCCCGCCCACGTTCCATAGGTATGAAGCGAAACGTCGAACCCAAGGTCCTGTACTTCGGTACGCCGGTTGTGCTGATCAGCTCGCGCAACCCGGACGGCAGTACGAACCTCAGCCCGATGTCGTCGGCCTGGTGGCTCGGGTACACCGCGATGCTGGGAATGGGAACGAGCGCGCAGGCGGTCAAGAACCTGATCGAGCGGCCCGAGGTGATCCTGAACCTGGTCGATCCGGCCATGGTCGCGGCCCTGGACCGGATCGCGTTGCTGACCGGCTCGGAGGAGATGTCCGACAAGAAGCGTGCCCGCGGCTACCGCTACGAGCCGGACAAGTTCGCGGCCGGCGGGCTGACCCGCGAGCCGAGCGACCTGATCGAGCTCGACGCGGTCGAGGAGAGCCCGATCAACCTCGAGGGCCGGATCGTGAACATCCACGAGATCGGTGGTCCCGACTCGCTCCTGTGTGCGCTGGAGATGAAGGTCGAGCGGGTGCACGTCCGTGAGGACCTGCTGATGAGCAACGACCGCTACATCGACCCGCTGCGCTGGGATCCGCTGATCATGAAGTTCACCGAGTACTTCGCCGGCGGCGCACCGGCGTACGCCTCCTCGCTCGCTCGCGGGTGGGAGATGCCGCCGATGCCGATCCCGGCCTCCGTCGGGTCAGCCGACTGACGTCAACTCCGAGTCGGACTCCGCGAGCCGCGGAGTCCGGCGCCGGATGATCGTGCAGGCCATGCCGCCGATCACGAGCACGGCCGCGATCCCCTGCTGCAGTCCGACCGCTTCGCCGCGCAGTACCCAGGCCGCGGACATCCCGACAACCGGCACCAGCAGCGAGAACGGCGCGACCGTGCTGGCGTCGTACTGCCGGAGCAGGTAGCCCCAGACGCCGAAGCCGAACAGGGTGGCCGCGAAGGCGAGATACGCGATCGAGCCGATGCCGCTGAGGTCCATCCCGCGCAGCGCGTCGACGTCGGCCTGCGGACCTTCGGTGATCAGGGACAGGATTGTCAGCGGTACGACGGCGACCGCGCTCACCCAGACCATGAACCGCAGCGTGTCCGGCGGCTTGGCGTACCGGGTGATCGTGTTCGACACACCCCAGAAGCAGCCCGCGAGGATCACCAGCGCCAGCGCGCCGGCCGGAGCCGACAGCTCGCCGTCGAGCACGATCAGCACGATCCCGACACACGCGATGACGATGCCGACGAGCTGCGTCGGCCGCGGACGCTCCCGCAGTACGGCGATCGCGAAGAGGACTGTGAAGATCACCTGAGACTGCAGCACCAGCGACGCCAGACCGGCCGGCACGCCGTGATCCATCGCAATGAACAGCAGCCCGAACTTCGCCACCCCGAGCGCGAGCCCTACACCGACGACGTACCGCCAAGGGACTCGTGGCTTGCCGAGCAGGAAGATCGCGGGTACGGCGGCGAAGAAGAACCGCAGCGCGGACAGCAGCAGCGGTGGAACGCCTTCCAGGCCGACCTCGATGACGACGAAGTTGATGCCCCAGACAACGACGACGGCGAGCGCGAGGAGCAGGTCACGAGGCTTCATACGGTCCAGTCTGGGTGGCAGTACACTTAAGGACCAGCACCGATTACTACCGCCTTCAGTGTAGGAGTGCTAAATGATCGATCTCGGTCGGCTCCGCGCGCTGCACGCGGTCGCGCAGTACGGCTCGGTCAACCGCGCGGCCGAGGTGCTCGGCTACACGCCCTCCGCGGTGTCGCAGCAGCTGACGAAGCTGGAGCGCGAGACCCGGACGACACTGGTCGAGCGGCAGGGCCGCGGGATCGTGCTGACCGACGCGGCCCGGCAGCTGGCCTCGACGGCGGCGCGGATTCTCGAGCTGGTCGAGGACGCCGAGCTGACGCTGGACGAGCAGCGCGGGCAGGCGATCGGGACACTGAGTATCGCGGCCTTTCCGACCGCGGCCCGCGGGCTGCTGCCGCCGGTGTTGGCGCGGCTGATCCATGATCACGAGCAGCTCGACGTCCGCGTGCTCGAGACGGATCCGTTCGAGGCCGTTGCCGCGGTCAACCGTGGCGAGATCGACGTGGCGATCGTCCACGACTGGCAGAACACACCACTCGGTCTGCCGGACGGATTGTCGCGGGTGAAGCTCGGCTCGGATCCGGCCGACGTACTGGTGCCGGCGTCGCATCGCCTTGCAGGCAAGGAATTCGTCCGAGCGGAGGACTTGGTCGGCGAACGCTGGATCTGCCAGCCGGTCGGGTCGATCTGCCACGAGTGGCTGGTCCGGACGATGCGTCGCGCCGGCGTCGAACCAGAGGTCGCCTACTCGATCGCGGAGTACCAGACCCAGCTCGCGATGCTTGCCCGCGGCATCGGCATCGGGCTGCTCCCACGGCTCGGTCGCGGTCCGGTCCCCGACGGCGTGGTCGTCGTACCCCTGCAGCCGGCTCCGAGTCGCCGCCTGTACGCCGTCTGGCGGACGACCACCTCCCGCCGTCCCGCGATCACGGTCACGCTCGCCACGCTGAAAGCCGCCTGGCCAGACCGCGACACCGCCTGAAGATCACTTGTTGACGATTAGCCGGAGCTTGGCCTCGGTCTCCTCGTCGAGTGCCGTGTAGACGGTCACCCGCAGCGGCCCGAGCTGCGACAGCCACAGGTTGACCGGCTCGATCTGCAGGAGTCCGAACCCGTCGACCGAGAGCACCTTGGTGCGGGTGCTCGGCGCGGCCACGTCGTACCGCTCCCAGAGCTCCGTGAAGTACGGCGAGTTGCTCAGCAGCCCCTGGATCAAGTCCTGCCAGAGCGCCTCGCCGACGTGGTTGGCCGAGGCCGCGCGGAACGCCGCGACCATGTGGTGCTTGGTCGTCTCCGCGTCGACGAAGCTGCACTTCCAGCCGTCCGAGACGAAGTTGAGCCAGAGCAGGTTCCGCTCTTCGACCGGCACCGTGTTCAGGTCGATGACCACTTTGCAGTAGGCCTCGTTGAACGCGAGGATGTCGTACCGCGAGTTCATCACGAGCGCCGGATACGGCTGGACCACGTCGAGCGTCTTCTGCACCGACGGAGGCAGCGCCGAGCAGACACCCTGCGTCGGCCCGAGCCGGAGCCCCGCCAGGCTGTACAGGTGGCTGCGCTCCTGCCGGTCGAACCGCAACGCCGTCGCGATCGCATCCAGGACCTGGGCGGACACGTTGATCTCACGACCCTGCTCGAGCCAGGTGTACCAGGTGACGCCGACTCCGGCGAGCAGTGCGACCTCCTCGCGCCGCAGACCCGGCGTACGCCGTCGGCCGCCCGGAGCGAACCCGACCTCGTCCGGCCGGATCCGCTCTCGCCGGCTACGCAGGAACAGCCCGAGCTCCCGCCGCGGCGACGTCGCGGTTCTGTCGGTGGCTGCTGGGACAGTGGTCATGAGACCATCATGGGCGTTGGTGGAGCCGGGTGCCAGGTGCTGCGAGTAATAGGATAACCAGGCTCTCACCACCAGGATCCAGATGCATCCATCCTGGATGCATGACAGACCAGCTCCACGTCGCCACCCCCGGCGTCACCGCCCGGCCGCAGGTCGCCGTGCCGCTGAATCCGGTGGCCCTCACGACTCTGATCTTCGGCGCCTTCCTGCCGATGCTTTCCTTCTTCGTCATCAACGTGGCCCTGCCCGCGATCGGGTCGGACCTCCACGCCACCTCGGGCGAGCTCCAGCTCGTGGTCGGCAGCTACGGCATCGCCGTGGCCACTCTGCTCGTGGTCGGCGGTCGCCTCGGCGACACGTACGGCCGTAAACGCCTGTTCCTGATCGGACTGGTCGGCTTCACGGTGATGTCGCTGATCTGCGCCATCGCCCCGAGCATCGGCGTACTGCTCGTCGCCCGGGTCGTCCAGGGCGCAGCCGGCGCTGCCGTCACGCCGCAGGTGCTGGCAACGATCACCAGCCTGCTCAAAGGCGAGCACCGCGCCCGCGCGATGGCCATATACGGCGTGGCGGGCGGGGCCGCGGCCGCGTTCGGTCAGATCCTCGGCGGCGTATTGGTCGAGGCCAACGTGTTCGGCCTCGGCTGGCGGGCCGTGTTCCTCGTCAACGTGCCGGTCGGCATCCTGGGTGTACTAGCCGCGACCCGGCTGATCCCGGAGACCAAGGCAGACAAGGCGCAGCGCGTTGACCTCGTCGGCGCCGCACTGCTCGCGCTGACTCTGGTGCTGCTGCTCCTGCCACTCACGGAGGGCCGTCCGCTCGGTTGGCCGCTCTGGACGTGGCTCTGCCTCGCAGCAACGATTCCGGCGGTAGCGGTGCTCGGCGTACACCAGCATCGGTCCGAGCGGTCGGGTGCGGCTCCACTGATCCCACCGACCGTGCTGCGACTGAAGGCGATGCGGATCGGGCTCCTGCTCGCAGTGGCGTTCTTCACCACGTTCGGCGGCTTCATGTTCGTGTTCGCGCTAGCCACTCAGGGCGAGGCGCACATGTCCCCGCTGGAAGGCGGTCTGAGTCTGCTGCCGATGGCGGTCGGCTTCCTGATCACGTCGATCTACGGTCCGCGCCTGCAGGTCCGGTACGGCGCCGGCCTGATCGTTCGGGGCTGGATCATCCAGGCAGTCGGGTACGCCGTACTCGCGGTCGTCGCCCTGACCGTCTGGCCCGACGTAAACCCGTGGAAGCTCGCCGTACCGATGCTGATCGCAGGCTTCGGGTCCGGCCTGGTCATGGTGCCGCTGATGGGAGTCGTGCTCGGTCAGGTCCCACCGGCGCAAGCCGGCCTGGGTAGTGGCATCCTGCTCACCAGCCAGCAGACCTGTCTCGCGCTAGGCGCAGCAATCGTCGGTACGGCGTTCCTGTCGCTGGCCGGGACCTCATGGGGCCAGGGCGGCGCACTGGCCGCGGTAGCCCTGGCAATCACAGCGATCTCGCTGCTGATGACCCCGGTCACGCACCAGCTGCGGTCCAGTGGGAAGGGCGTGTAACTGCCGTCGGCAGTTTGGTTGCCTGGTCGCCTCGCGCGGCGTTGACCTGGGACTGGGTGAGGAAGAGCGCACCCGTCAGGTCGGCGCCGCGCAGGTCTGCGTCCCGCAGGTCCGCACCGATCAGGTCCGCCTGCCGCAGGTCGGCACCACGCAGATCCGCACCGATCAGGTAAGCGCCGCGCAGGTTGGCCTTCGCCAAGTCGGCGCCACGGAGGCGAGCTCCGATCAGGTCCGCGCCACGGCGTTCTTTCTTCTTGCTCTGCTTGCCGCGGAGGCGTTGGCTGGTCTTGAGGAGCAGTTCGTTGACCGCTGCCCGCTCGGCGTTCACGTCGACCGTGGTGAGGTCCGGCGTACGACTCACGTCTTCGATGCGGGCGATCGCCGGCCGCGCTGCCTCGTCGTACTCGAGGACCTCGGTGAGGTACCAGAGCAGCTCGTGCAGCTGGCGGAGTACTGGCAGCGCCGCGAACATCTCAGCGGACGACTGCCCTCTCCTGGTGATCTCCTGCCCGGCACCGAAGCAGTCGTAGACCGTGCATCCCTGAAAACCCTTGCTGCGCAGGTCTTTGTGGATGCTGCAGCGGAAGTCGTCGCTGAGATTCGGGCACGGCTCGCCCGCGGGCTTGTCCAGCGCGAAGTCCGCCGACTTGTTGAAGGTCAGCGCAATGCAGCAGAGGCCGACGCAACTAGTGCAGTCGGCCCGAAGCTCAGTTTTGTTCGGCAACCGTGTGGCCGGTCCGGCGCCAGCGGATGCCGGCCTCGATGAACTCGTCGATCTCGCCGTCGAAGACACCCGAGGTGTTGCCGGACTCGAACTGCGTCCGCAGGTCCTTCACCATCTGGTACGGGTGCAGGACATACGACCGCATCTGGTCGCCCCACGAGCCCTGCACGTCGCCGCGCAGCGCGTCGATCTGGGCCCGCTCCTCGGCCTTCTTCAAGGCGAGCAGCTTGGCCTTCAGGATGACCATCGCGGAGGCCTTGTTCTGCAGCTGCGACTTCTCGTTCTGGCAGGAGACCACGGTGCGGGTCGGGATGTGCGTGATCCGGACCGCGGAGTCGGTGGTGTTGACGCTCTGACCACCCGGACCGGACGAGCGGTACACGTCGATCCGCAGTTCCTCTTCCGGCACGTCGATCTCGTCGGTCTGCTCGAGCACCGGGACCACCTCGACCGCGGCGAACGAGGTCTGCCGGCGACCCTGGTTGTCGAACGGCGAGATCCGCACCAGCCGGTGCGTGCCGGACTCCACACTCAGCGTCCCGTACGCGTACGGCGCCTTGACTCCGAACGTCGTCGACTTCAGCCCGGCCTCCTCGGCGTACGACGTGTCGTAGACCTCGGTCGGATAGCCGTGCCGCTCCGCCCAGCGCAGGTACATCCGCTGCAGCATCTCGGCGAAGTCCGCGGCATCCACACCGCCCGCACCGGACCGGATCGTCACCAGCGCTTCGCGTTCGTCGTACTCGCCGGACAGCAGCGTGCGGACCTCGAGGGACTGGATCGCCTTGGTCAGCGGGCCGAGATCCTTCTCCGCCTCGGCCATGCTGTCGGCGTCGTTCTCCTCGCGGCCCAGCTCGATCAATGTGCCGAGGTCCTCGAGCCGGCTGCGCAGCGCGGTCACCCGGTCCACGTCGGACTGCAGGCTGGACAGCCGCGACGTCACCTTCTGCGCGTTCGCCTGGTCGTCCCACAGGTCGGGCGCGGCAACCACCTCGCCGAGCTCATCGATCTCCTTGCGCAGGGCAGGGAGATCCAGCACCTTCTCGATCGAGGTCAACGTCACGTCGAGCTGCTTCAGCTCCGCGTCAAAATCCAGTCCAGCCACAACCAAGCAGCGTACCTCAGGCGAGACCACGACGAAGAACGGCGAAAACCTCAGCGACCGCCTTCTCCAGCTCGACCTGCGCCTGTGCGACCTCCTGCGGCGACGCCTGGTCGGACAGGATGCCCATCAACTGTTCCTCCAGCACGTTCTGCGCGGCCGCATACAGAGCCGCGATCAGCCTGTTTCGCAGGTGATCCGGCGATCGTTCATCGAGAGCCTCGGTGAGCAAGATCTCCAGCTCGGAGGCGGCCAACCGACGACGAGCTAGCAGAGCCGGACTGTCCTCGATCGTCCGGACGAACTGCTTCCAGGTGGCCAGGTGCCCGACGTCGAACCGGCCCCGAGTCCCCGCGAGGTACTGCGCCTCCAGCACGTCGATCGGATCCGCATCCGCCGGCGCCTCCCCGATCGCCTGCGCCGGACCTCGCCACCACCCCGACTCGTCGAAGAACAGATCCTCCTTGGCCGGGAAGTGATTGAACACCGTCTGTACGGCGACATCGGCCGCGGCGGCCACCTCCGCGACGGTCACCGCGTCGAACCCGCGCTCGAAGAACAGCGTGGTGGCCACGTCCGAGATGGCCTGCCGCGTCTGCTGCTTCTTGCGTTCCCGCCGCCCGAGCTCCATTGCACCGAGGGTAGTGCATCTGCTTTACTGATTCCAATCATGTAGTCACTACAACTTTGGAGCTTCTCACATGACGATTCTCGTCACCGGCGGTCGCGGCGCGATCGCCCGCGCCGTCACCGCCGGCCTGATCGCGGCCGGCCAGGACGTCCGCGTCGCCAGCCGCGAACCCTCTGACCTCCCGTCCGCGGTCAGCTACGACGCGGCCGACCCTGCCCCCGCCCTCCGCGACATCAGCCAGGTCTTCTTGTACTCCGACCCGCACTCGGCGCCTGCCTTCGCGGCCGCTGCCCAGGCCGCCGGGGTAAAGCAGGTCGTCCTGCTGTCCTCGCTGTCATCCCTCGACGGTTCCGAGGATCCGCACGCGAAGACCGAGCAGGTGATCGCCAACGGTTCGTACGCGACCACGCGGCTGCAGCCCGGCGCGTTCATGAGCAACGCGCGGTACTGGGCGCACCAGGTCCGCGCGACCGGCCAGATCCGGCTGCCGTACCTCGACGCCGAGGAAGCGCCGATCCACTCGTTGGACATCGCCGACGCCGCCCTCCGCATCCTCCTCGACGGCCCGGGCAGCGGCCACGACGGACGTGGCTACCCGCTCACCGGACCGGAGTCGATGACGCGGCGGCACCAGATCGCGCTCATCACCGAGGTGACCGGCGTACCAGTCGAGGCCGTCGAGCTCACGCCCGACGAGGCCCGCGGCGAGATGCGCATGCGCGACGAAGGCCAGCGCGAAACCCTGCTCGCCTACTGGGCCTCACGAGTCGGCATCCCGCACCCGATCGAGCCCGGCGTAGAACTCCTCACCAACCACACCGCCCGCACCTGGACCACCTGGCTCACCGACAACCCAGGCCTCTTCACCTGATCGGAACGATGGCGGCGGACTCGGAGGATACGTCGGCTGAGCCGGGGAAGCCTGGGGGTTGGAAGGGGAGGTCCGCGGTGGAGGTGAGGCGGACGGTGACCGTCGTACCCTCGACGTCCACGGACCAGTCGAGTCCGTCGAATCTGTTGCTTGCAGCAACTTCATTGAGGTAGTCGGCGGTCAGCCGGGCGGCCTGGTCCGGGTCGATCGCCGCGTTGCCGCCGGCACCGGGCTGGGCGTAGACGGCGGCTAGTCCGTTGGCCGCGGCAAGGACCGCACCGTCCGCGGTCGCGTCCAGGTCCCGCCGGACCAGGAAGACCTTCGAGATGTCGGTCACCACCACGATCATCAACAGGATAATCACGGTGAAGCCGATGATGAGGACGGTCATCTGGCCGTCCTCGCCGCGTCTGCGCCGGCTCATCCCGAGCCCTTGGCCTGGCGGTAGTCGCCGAACGCCTCGGTGTGCGAGGCGCTGATGTGGATCGCCGGCGGTTCGCCGCCGAGCGCGTCCGGGATGAGCGGGAGCCGGACCTCGGTGTCGAGCGTGACGGTGACCGTCGACCCCGGCTGCAGACAGGCCGGGTCGCAACTGATCTTGAGGTCGTCGGAGCCGAGGTCGATGCCCTGGTCCTTCATCGCCAGCTTCGCGGCGTCGAACGCGCGGGCTCGCGCCTCGTCCTCGGACACCCCGTCCGGCACGATGATGAACGCGCGGCCGGCAGCCCGGGTCGCCGCGGTCGCGCCGTACGACGCCCGCTGTACGTCGAAGACGCCGAGCATCATGTAGACCAGCGGGACCATCAGCAGGATCGCCAGCCAGGAGAACTCGACGACCGCACTCCCGCGCTCGTCCCGCCGGCGGCTCACTCGCCCGTCTCCTTCACTGCGTGCCCTTGGACGCTGAACGAGATGCCTGGACCCCACAGCCCGAGCGGCGGCATGTGTCCCTGGACGGTGACCTCGACGCCGGGCTGTCCGTCGATGTCGGTCTCGTCCGCCGACACCGAGTCGATCAGCTGGTCCCGCACCACGCCGCTGATCAACTCCCGGGTGCGCGCCTCACCGTCGGCCGGCTCCCGGTTGAGCACGGCCGCGTAGTGCGCACCCTCGGAGGCCGCGGCGGTCACGGTGTTGCGCACGTACAGGAACAGGCCGACCTGGAGGATGCCGAGGAACAGCGGGACCAGGATCGTCGAGACCAGGACGAAGTCGACGACCGCCGATCCCCGCTCGCCGCGGGCTTTCCGCATTACTTGTTGGCGACCGACGACAAGGCATTCCTGAGCATGGTGGCGAGTTGGTCACCGGCGAGTGTCCAGATCGCGACGACCAGACCGGCCGTCATCACCGTGATCAGCACCCAGCCGGGTACGTCGCCGCGCTCCTTCCGCGCCGGGCGTGGCCTCAGCAGCAACGCCACGAACAGTCTCGTCAGGTGTAGGGACATGACCTCTCCTCGATTCATCCGGCGATCAGCCGGATTCCGACAGCGCCTGGGTAGAAGGCGAAGGCGATGGTCACCGGGAGGACCAGAAAGATCACCGGCACCATCATGGCTACTTCGCGGCGCGCACCGGACTCGATCAGCTCGCGGCGCCCCGCTTCCCGGATGTCGCCGGCCTGCGCCCGCAGTACGTCGGCCAGCGGGGTGCCGCGCTCCAGCGCCACCGCCAACCCGTCCGCGAACCGCGACAGCGCCAGCAACCCGGTGCGGTCCGCGAGCGCGTCGAGCGCGCGGACCAGTGTCTCCCCCGCCCTGGTCTCTGCCAGGACCCGTTTCAGTTCGTCGGCCAGGTCGCCCCGGCACGATCGCGTCACCCGGTCGAGGGCGGCCGCCGGACCCTCTCCGGCCGCGACCGACAGCGCCAGCAACTCGGCCACGGTCGGCAGCTCGGCGAGCAGTCGCCGCTCACGCCGCCGTACCTGTGTGGTCAGGAAGGTGTCGCGACCGAGGACTCCGACGACCCCGAGGACCAGGCAGAAGACCAACATCGCCACCGGGTTGCCGACGCCGAACGCGACGGCGACGATCGAGATCACCAGACCACCGCCGAAGGCCAGCGTCCCCCAAAGCAGCTGCTCGATCCGGAACTCCTCCACGGTCCGCTCGATCCCGGCCCGCTGCATCCGTCGCCGGATCGTGCCCGCCCCGCCGAGGATCCGCTCCAGCCGTCGCGCCGCCGAACGCAGCGACGGGCCGAACAGCCGCAGGATCGCGTAGAACGGCGACCGCGAGTCCACTACCCCGACGAAGACGTCCGGCGCCCCGAGATCCTGCAGGTACGGCGAGATCCGCTCGTCCACCGAGGGTTTGCGCAGGAACGGCAGCCGCAGTACGGCGAGCAGCAGGCCGGCGCCGAGCAGCGCGCCGAGGGAACCACCGATCAGCATCGGGCTCATCGCAGCACCCGCTCCGGCTCGGGCAACCGGCCGATCCGCAGCATCACCCGGTACGCGATCACGCAGATGACCGCACCCAGGCCGATGATCACCGCGCCGACCGGAGTGTTGTACCGCTGGATCACGTCGCCCTGGAAGGACAGCAACGCCAGCACCAGCCACGGCGCTGCGACCGCGACCCGGGCCCCGTTGACCGACCACGACTGCCGCGACTCGAGCTCGGACCGGGTCCGCGCATCGTCGCGCAAAAACGTCGACAGCGACCGAAGCAGCCGGCCAAGGTCGCCACCACCCACCTCACGCGCGATCCGCAGCGCCTCGACCACCCTGTCGCCGACCGGATCCGCCAGCCGTGCCTTCAACCGGTCCAGCGATTCGGCGAACCGGCCCGTCGACGCGTAGTCCGCACCGAACCGCCGGAACGGCTCCCGCAGCTGCACCGGCCCGCGCTCACCCACCTGAGCCAATGCCTCGGACAACGACAGGCCGGCGCGGACCGCCGACGCGACGTTGTCCACCACGTCCGGCCACAACTCGCGGAACTCGCCCAGCCGCCGACGAGCCCTGGACCGCACCAACGCGATCGGCATCCAGCCCGCCATCAACCCGAACACCGCGCCGACCGGCAATGCGCGGGAAACCAGGAACATCAGCAGGAACCCGGCCACGCCGGTGATCAAACAGGCACCGATGAACGCACCCGGCGTCAGGCCCTCGATGCCCGCACTCGCGAGCAACTCGCGGCTCTTCGCCCGCAGCCACCCCTCCTTGTCGGGACCGGCCTCGGCCGGCGCAACGAACGCCGCGATGATCAGCAGCAGCCCGACACCGAAGAACAGCCCGATCAGAAGTCCCATCAGCCCGCGACCCCCGGCAACTCGGTCAGCAGCCCGGCCAGGTTGTACCCCGCCTGCTGGAACCGCTCCGGGTGCGGCAACTGGCCCTCGGCCCGGCGCAGATACCCGTCGTACGTCGCGAAGATCGTCTCGGTCTCGATCGTCTGCTCCTCGAGCCGCCCGGTCACCGCCACGATCTCCCGCACCCGCCGTCGCCCGTCGGCCGCGATCCCGAGGTGTACGACGACGTCGACGCAGCCGGCCACCGTCGGCAGCACGAACCTTGAGCCGATGTTCTCGCCGGCCAGCAGCGGCAGCGTGCACATCTTGGTCAACGCCTCGCGGGCCGAGTTCGCATGGATCGTGCACATGCCGGGGAGGCCGCTGTTCAGCGCGAGCAGGAGGTCGAGGCACTCCTCGCCGCGGACCTCGCCGACGATCAGCCGGGACGGCCGCATCCGCAGCGACTCCTTGACCAGGTCCCGCAGCCGCACCTCGCCCGTACCCTCGAGACCGGCCTGCCGGGTCTGCATCGACACCCAGTCGGGGATCGGCAGCTTGATCTCGAAGACCTCCTCGCAGCTGATCACCCGCTCGCTGCCGGGGATCGAACCGGCCAGCGCGTTCAGCATCGTGGTCTTGCCGGCCTGCGTGCCGCCGGAGACCAGGACATTGAGGCCGACGGCGACGGATGCCTCGAGCACCGCGGCCGCGTGCGGTGTCAGCGAACCCAGCTGGACCAGGTCGCTGATCCGGGTCGCCCGGACGGTGAACTTGCGGATGTTGATCGCGGCGTACCGCTGGGTGATGCCGCCGAGGACGATGTGCACCCGGCTCCCGTCCGGCAGCCGGGCGTCGGTGAACGGCTGCGACACGTCGATCCGGCGGCCGGTGGTCTTGAGCATCCGCTCGACCAGGTCGCTGACCTCTTCCTCGGTCAGCACGGTCGTGGTCAGCTCGTGCCGGCCCTCGCGGGCGATGAACACCCGGCTCGGCTCGTTGATCCAGATCTCCTCGACGGACGGGTCGTCCAGGTAGCGCTGCAGCGGCCCGAAGCCCGCGACCCGGTCGTGCACCTCCCGGCTGACCGCCTCGAGGTCGCCGATCGGCGGGACCACGCCGGACAGGCTGCGCTCGTCGTACTCACGGACGACGAGCGCGACGATCGCGTTCACCGCGCCGGGGTCGCGCAGCGGGTCGATGCCTTCGCGGCGCACCACGTCGCGCACCTGGGCGTCGATCAGCTCGATGGCACCGTCCCAGCCGGATCGGTGCGCGTCGAGCCTGTCCGCTGTCATCGATCTCCCCGTGTGTGTCCCGTCTGGCGACCACGCGGTCACCATGCGCGACCATCCTTTCAACCCTGGGGCACCCGGCGCCACTCGCATCCGGGGCCCTGTGGACAACCGTGACACGCCAATGGCTCACTCACCGTATCCATCGCCTCACGAACAGGTCCAGGAAATTGCAGGTTGTTGCAATTCGTAGGTAACAGAACCCGGACTCGTGGCGTCGAACCGGTTGTAAGTGACCTCGGGAGGGTGGCTTTGACACGGTCGACGCAGGACTTCGAGGAGTTCGCCAAGGCGCGGACCCCGCAGTTGTACCGGTCAGCATGGCTGCTGGCCGGTGAGCACCACCTGGCCGAGGACCTGGTCCAGGAGACGCTGGCCAAGCTGTACCGGGCCTGGCGGCGAGTGGAGCAGGTCGACAACCCGGCGGCGTACGCCCAGACCGTGCTGGCGCGGACGTACATCTCCCAGCGGCGACGCAGGAGCTCGACCGAGCGGCCGGTGGAGCGGACGCCCGACCGCGCGGACCAGGTGGGCGACCACGAACTGCGCCTGTCCTTGCTGCAGGCAATGGCCGAGCTGTCCCCACTGGACCGCGCAGTGCTGGTACTGCGGTACTTCGAGGACCGCAGTACCGAGCAGGTCGCGCAGGACCTCGGTAAGAACACCGGTGCGATCAGGACACGCACATCACGGGCTCTGGTCCGCCTACGGGCGGTCCTGGGCGACGAAGCCGTCCACCTGACCGCACATTGATCTGGGAGCAACGCAAATGACCGACCTTCACGACAGCCTCCCCGACCTGATGCGGCGGGCCACCGAGGACCTCGAGCCGGCCACCCCCGAGCTGGTTGCCCGGGGCATCAGTCGCGGCAAGGTATTGCGCCGTCGCCGGACCGCCCTGGCCAGTCTGTCCGGCGCAGCCGCAGTACTAGCCACCGTCTGCATCATCGTCGGCAGCACACAGTTCCTCCAGCATGGCGCCGCGCCGACTGTCGCTCCCGCCGGCCCACCGACCTCGCGACCAGCGAAGAAACATCCCGTGACTCCCGCGGAGTCGTTGGCCACGCTCGCCCAGCTGCTGCCTTCCGGCCTGCGTGCGACGGAGCCGACCTCGTCCGGCGGCAACGGATCGAACATGAACGACGCCACGATCCGGCTCGACGACGGCAAGGGATCCTCACTGCTCACCCTGAGCGTCTCGACCGGCGACCCGATCACCGACTGCAACCCGTTCCCGCCAGGCTCCTGCACAGTCCAGCCCAACCGGTCCGTGTACGTCGTCCGCGACAACAAACCGCTCTACACCGACCAGCCGAACCCCGGTGGGCTCAGGCAGACCGCAGTCGAGCTCTTCCATCCGGACGGCACCCAGATCAGCCTGACCAGCTACAACGCGCCGAAGGACAAAGGTGTCGAGCACAGCAGACCACGTCCGCTGTTGACGGTCGCGCAGCTGACGCAGATCGCCTACAGCAAGCAGTGGGCGTACCCACCGCGGGCCTCTTAGCGGTGAACCAGCGTGTGCTCGAAGGAGTAGCGGCTGGCTCGGTACAGGTGGGAGCCGTACTCGACCGGCTGACCATGGTCGTCGTACGTGATGCGGGTGGTCGCGAGAAGCGGTGAACCGGGCTCCTCCGACAGGAGCCGGGCCTGCTCGGCTGTGGCGGGGATGGCGGAGATCGTCTGGTGCGCCACCTTCAGCCGAACGCCCTCGGCCCGGAGCAGCTGGTAGAGACCACGCTCGGCCAGTGTGGCCGGGTCGGTCTCCAGGAGGTCGGGCGGGAGCCAGTTCCGCAGCAGGGCGAGTGGCTCGCCGTCTGCCCGTCTGAGTCGCTCCAGCCTGAGCACCCGGTCGCCCTGCTCGCACTGCAAGGCTGTGGCGACTTCAGCGGTCGCGGGCGAGATCCCGAAGCGCAGCACCTCGGTTTCCGGCTTACGGTGCGCTGCGGTCAGGTCGTCGTACAGGCTGGTCAGCTCGAGGGAACGGCGTACCTGGCCGGAGTTCCCGACCACCTGGGTGCCGACGCCGCGTTTGCGGACCAGCAGGCCCTGGTCGACCAGGCGGGCGATCGCTTGCCGCACCGTTGGCCGGCTGAGCCCGTACGCCTCGGCCAGGTCGACCTCGTTGCTGAGCCGCGACCCGACCGGCAGTTCACCGCCCTGGATGGCCGCTTCGAGCTGCTGCGCCAACTGCACGTGCAACGGCGTACGGCTGTTCCGATCGACCTGGACCTGGACGGTACTCATGGGCACATCCTGAACGCTGGACCAGCTTCCGTCGACCCACCACCCGGATTTGATCAGACCTGACTGGTCCTGCGGTACTGCGACGGCGAACTGCCTGTCTGTGAAGTGAACACCCGACTGAGGTAGAAGGCGCTGCGGTAGCCGGTCTGCTCGGCAATCGCTTGCACCGTGGCATCGGTACTGCTGAGCAGGTCACGCGCCTTCTGCAGCCGCAGGGTTCGCAGGTAGGCGACCGGAGTGACGCCGTGCGCAGCCCGGAACCGCCGGGACAGCTGTGAGGGGCTGATCCCCACCAGGGCCGCCACCCCTGCAAGCGAGAGATCCGGCTCGGCGTAGTTCTCCAGCAGGTACGACGTCGCGCTGCGAACCACCTGGTCCACTGGGGCCTCGGTGCGGTCGCGTAGCAGCATCAGGACGAGGTCGGCGACGACATGTGCAGCAGTAGAGCTGTCGAGCATGGCGAGGTTGCCGCGGAGACGGTCGACGTCACGTACCCGGGTGCAGCCGGTCGGCGGTTCGAGCTCGGTGGTGAAGCGGGCGTGGAAGAACGCGGTCGACGTCCGCATCCGGCGTCGGAGCGTGCCGCCGGGCGGGCAGACGACGATGTCGCCGAACCTCGCCACGCCACGCGCGTCCCCGACCTCGAAGTCGAACGAACCTGTGACCGGCAGCAGCAGACACCAGTCGTCGTAGCTGTCGAAGCTCAGGCTGAACTGGGGCCGGCGGGGCGCCAGGAGGTAACCGGTCAGGCCGATCATGGCAAGAAAGTACATGCAGCTGCTCAGAACCGCTATTTTCTTGGCGAGCTCTCTGTTCCAGAGTGCATGCCATGATCGATGTCTGTGTCTACGGCGGTACGGCGGCTGGTTGCGTCGCCGCGATCACCGCACACCAAGAGGGTGCTTCGGTCGTCCTGATCGAACCCGGCCGCTGGCTCGGCGGCATGCTGAGCGCGGGCATCAAGCCCGCGCAGGACGCCCCGATCCGGACCGCTGCCGGCGGCCTGACCCGGGATGCCATCTTCACCTTCGGCGACAACCCGTACGACGTCTTGCAGGCCTTCCGCGGCTGGATTGCCGCCGCGGGGATCGAGGTCGTCCTCGAACGGCGCGTGCGTTCGGTGACCCGATCTGGCAACCGCATCACGGCGATCCAGCTGGAGACCTCGCAGCCGGACGAGTGGGGTGTGCCGTTGCCGGCGTCGGAGTCCGTGGCCGACCGCTTCGTGGAGGCGTCTGTCTTCATCGACGCGTCGTATGAGGGCGACCTGATGGCGCTGGCCGGCGTCCCGTACCGCACCGGACGCGAGTCCCAGGAGGCGTTCGGAGAGGACCTCGCCGGTGTCCGCCCGGTGACCAATTGGGCGCCGATCGACCCGTACGACAGCACGGGCAGACTGCTGCCACTCGTCGAGGAGGATCACGGTCTGCCCGTCGGTGCGGCCGACGACTACACGCAGGCCTACAACTACCGCTTCTACGTGACAACAGACCCTGCGCACCGTGCGGAACTCACACCGCCCGCCGACTACTCCCCTGCCGACTACGAGCTGGTACGGCGCTACCTGTCGCACGCTTCAGACCTACACGACATCTTTCCGGGCTGGCTCAATTCTGGCGAGTACAACTACCAGCGTGATTCGCTGGTCACCAACGCTCCGCTCGGACTCAGCCGCGAGTACCAGGAGGGCAGCTGGGACTGTCGCTCGCGCATCTGGCGCCAGCATCTCGATTACCTCCGTGGACTGCACTACTTCCTCTCCACCGACCCCGACGTACCTGAGGCGTTCCGGGCGGAGACAGCGGCGTACGGCTTGGACGCCAGCGCTTTCCCTGAGACGGGTGGCTGGCCGCCACAGCTGTACGTCCGCGCGGCCAGGCGGCTCGTCGGCGACTACACCATCACCCAGGCCGACGTAGCGAACCAGGCTGTCGTGACTGACAGCATCGGCCTCGCCCTGTTCGGCGTGGACATCTATCCAGTACGCCGAATCGCCTGTCGGAATGACTCGGGTCAGCTGGGTGTCGCCACTGAGGGTGACATGTTCATCGGCGGCCACCTCGGCACCGGTCAGCCCTACCCGGTCCCCTACCGAGCGATCACGCCGCAGCAGAACGACTGCGGGAACCTCCTGGTCCCGGTGTGCCTCTCCGCCACCCACATCGGGTACGCCGCCACCCGGATGGAGCCCGTGTTCTGCGTACTGGCCGAGTCCGCCGCTGTGGCCGCCGTACAGGCGCTCCGAGGACAGACCGACGTACAGGACGTAAATGTCGAGAAACTGCAGGCTCGGCTCCTCGAACGCGGACAGGTACTCAGCTGGGCAGATTGAACGGGGTGATCGGCTGCAGGTTGCTCATGGCAGGGCGCACAGGCCCGGCCGATCACCCCGGCCCGGCCGTTCAGCACCTGGTCGACCGTCGTCTCACTCAGTCCGGCCTAGACCGCGATGTCGCGGACCCGATGCTCGCGGGCCATCGGTGCCTCCCGGGAATGACGGGTTTTTGGTGGATTCAGGGGATTCCGAACCCTTCACCGAGCCACCAATCTAGAACCATCGATCGAGAGGAGCCATCCCATGTGGTTGAACCCCGCCGACGCCCGACTCGACGACTTGCTGACCGTGCTCAAGGACCAGACCGATCCCGCCGACTACCCGCACGCCGCGACCGTCGAACAGCAGGTCCCGGTGTACGACGCCGCCCGGATCCGGACCGCGGAGCCGCGGGCGGTCCAGACCGAGATCGTCCGGGCGTTCGCTAACGGCCCGGGGATCGTCGTCCTGAAAGGTGCCTTTAGCAACGACGTGGTCGACTCCACGACGGCCGAGTTCAACCTGCTGATCGACGAGCAGCGCCGGTCCGGCGTCGTGGCCGGCGACCACTTCGCGAAGCCGGGCGCGAACGACCGGGTCTGGAACGCGCTCGAGAAGCTGGCGGTCAGTGCGCCTGAGGTATTCACGGCGTACTACGCGAACGACCTGCTCGCGTCGGTGTCGGCTGCCTGGCTCGGTCCGGCGTACCAGATCACCTCGCAGGTGAACGTGGTGAACCCGGGAGGCGAGGGGCAGACGGTGCACCGCGACTACCACCTGGGATTCCAGTCGGACGAGGTGGCAGCGCAGTACCCGGAGCATGTGCATCGGCTGTCGTCCGTGCTGACCTTGCAGGGCGCGGTCGCGCACTGTGACATGCCGGTGGAGTCGGGACCGACGCTGTATCTGCCGCACTCGCAGAAGTACGGCCTGGGATACCTGGCGTACCGGCGGCCCGAGTTCCAGGCGCATTTCGTCGACAACCACGTGCAACTGCCGCTGGAGAAGGGCGACGCGGTCTTCTTCAACCCGGCGCTGTTCCACGCTGCCGGGAGCAACCGTTCGGCGGACATCAAGCGGATGGCGAACCTGCTGCAGATCTCTTCCGCCTTCGGCCGGGCGATGGAGAGCATCGACCGGGCGCGGATGATCGAGGCGGTCTATCCCGAGTTGCTCGCCTTGACCGATCCGTTGGCGGCGGAGAACGTCATCGCGGCGACGGCCGAGGGCTACGCGTTTCCGACCAACCTCGATCGCGACCAGCCGATCGGCGGGCTCGCGCCGCAGTCCCAGGCCGACGTACTGCGCTCTGCCGTCACGGAGCGTTGGCACCCGGACAAGTTGCGGCAAGCACTCGACGACCACGCCGGCCGGCGTCAGACGCACGATAGAAACGCGTGAACGTTCGGTGAACCACGTCCGGATCACGGGCAGGTGGTGTCGGATGGCGGTGATCGTCAGGCAGGATGGCGCGTTCGCAGTCCGGACGAAGGGCTACCCTTACCGGCGGAACACGCCCCTTGGACGAACCGCCGTGCGCCGCCCGTTCGGCCGACAATCGAAGGAGAAGGCATGGAACCGCTGCGGATCGGCATCCTCGGTGCCGCCCGGATCGCCGGCCGGGCCATCGTCGAGCCGGCCAAGCTGACCGGTGCCAGGCTGGTCGCGGTCGCCGCGCGCGACGCCGACCGGGCCGAGGCCTTCGCCGCCGAGCACGGGGTCGAACGGGTCCATGCGACGTACCAGGACCTGCTGGACGATCCGGAGATCGAAGCGATCTACAACCCGCTGGCCAACGGCCTGCACGGGCCGTGGAACCTGCGGGCGATTGCAGCGGGCAAGCACGTGCTGACCGAGAAGCCGTCGGCCAGCAACGCCACCGAGGCCACGCAGGTGCGCGACGCCGTCAGCTCGTCCGGACTGGTGTTCATGGAGGCGTTCCACTACGCCTACCACCCGGTGATGCGCCGGCTGCAGGAGCTGATCGCCAAGGGTGAGCTGGGCGACCTCCAGCACGTCGAGGCGACGATGGTCATGCCTCCGCCGCCGGAGAACGACCCGCGCTGGTCGCTGCCGCTCGCCGGCGGGGCCGTGATGGACGTCGGCTGTTACGCGCTGCACGCGCAGCGAATGTTCGCGCCGTACGCCGGCGGTGCGCCGAAGCTGATCAGCGCCCGGGCCGGCGAGCGCAAGCGGCTGCCCGGCGTGGACGAGTGGCTGAACGCCGACCTGGAGTTCCCGAAGGGCGCGACCGGCACGGTGCGGACCAGCATGGCCGCCGACAACGTCGAGTTCAGCCTCAAGGTCGTCGGCAGCCGTGGCGAGGCCTTCGCACCGTTCTACGTGCTTCCGCAGAACGACGACCGGGTGATCGTGACGACCAAGGAGGACACCTGGGTCGAGCACCTCGGCACCAGGACGTCGTACACGTATCAGCTGGAGGCCTTCACCGGGGCGGTGCGCAACGGCGCCCCGGTGATCACCGACGCCGACGACGCCCTGGCCACGATGGAGCTGATCGACGCCTGTTATCTGGCCGCCGGCATGGCTCCACGCCCGGTGACAGCCGTCTGAGCGCTACCAGCTCAGGAGTAGTTGCTCGAGGCCACTGCGGGTCATCGGCCGGTCCAGAACGCCGACTGCTTCCCGCTCGGCGAAGGCTGCGTGGTCGGAGTCCTGCGGATCGATCGCCTCGCAGATCGCGTTGTACGCCCAGTTGAGCCAGGCGGTGATCGCCACACTGAACGACGACAGCTCCAGGGCCGGCCAATCGCCGTACCCCTCACGGAAGGCCGCCAGCGCCTTCGGGTTGACCGTCGGCCGCATCACCCACTGCGTCAGCGCCGACCCCAGTTCGAGCGCGGGCGTCATCGAGCCGGTGAAGTCCCACTCCATCACGATCAGCTCGTCGTCACGCCCCAGCCGGACATGCGTCGGGATCAGATTGCTGTTGCAGAGGATCAGCTCGCCCGGGTCGACCTCGGTCTCGATCGTCTGCAGATCGAGCCACAGCGGCAGAACCGCCTCCAGCCGATCGGCCCACGGCTTGCCCGCGACCCGGGACCGTTCGAGCAGCTTGTCCCACTCGGACTCGGGCCGCCGCCAGACGATGTACGGATTCATCGGCGCCTCACTGGGGATCGCCAGCGCATGCAGCTTCCCGTACGCCGCACCCGCCCGCCGGGCCACCGCCGCGGAGACAGGCAGCGCCGGCGACGGACCCACCTCGAGCCATTCGTGGACGCGCCAGTTCTCACCCTGCACGCCCTCGACCAGCTGTCCCCGCGGACTCCGTACGGCGACCGGCGCGGCCACCCCGGTCGCCACAGCAGCGTCCCGCAGTCGCGCACCGAGCTCGGCCTGCTCGTTCGTGATCCAGTCGTACACGGTGATCGCCAGCCAGCGACCGCGGTCGGTGGTGACATCCCAGCAGCGCCCCATGGCCGTGAACGAAACAGGTTTGGGCGGGGCGATCACCGTGCCCAGACCGAAGGCTTCCGCCAGTGCTTGGGCCAGCCCGTCGGGTGCGGCGGGCGTCGTGGAGACCCGGCGTTCGACTTCGGCCTTCAGCGCGGGCCAGTCGCGGATGCCGTACTGCTCGGCCAGCGCCCGCTGGGCGTCCGCCAGCGAGGTGTCCGGCTTGGATTCGCGCAGTACCGCCAGGAGATCCTTGGCTTCCTTGCGCAGGTAGTCGATGCTCGGGCGATCCGGCAGCAGTTTCACAACGCGTCCTCTCGTACCCGGACTCGCACGGGTCTCAAGAGAGCGTCACCAACCGCACTCGGCTCAAGGATTTGAGGTGGCTTCCAGCCTTCCGGCGAGTCTCGACGCGCCCTCACACGCACTCGTGACGGTACCCAACCCCGCGGTGGGGGTCAACGGGCAGCACCGGCCCCTCGGCCCCGGAGGATTCGGGACCGAGGAGTTTCGCGGGGCCGACTAGCCGAACTCTCTGCTACTTCCGCGCTTGTTTCGTGGGCGGAATGATCGCGCTGTCGCTCGGATTGGCTTTCGGCTGTTTGGGTTGCTTGGGTTTGCGGACTTCACGTCCACCTTTGTTCTTCGACATGACAAACTCCGGAGCTTCGAGGATCGCGGACAGGCCAGCGGCCTTCGTACGCCGCGGTACTCCTCATGCCCCGGGGGTTGCCTTCGACGCTACACCCAAGCGCGCGCTTTCAGTCGTGCGTCGGGAAGCCCAGATTGATGCCGCCGTGGGACGGATCGAGCCAGCGTGAGGTGACGACCTTGCCGCGGGTGAAGAAGTGCACGCCCTCGGTGCCGTGCGCATGGGTGTCACCGAACAGCGAGTTCTTCCAGCCGCCGAACGAGTAGTACGCCATCGGCACCGGGATCGGGACGTTGATCCCGACCATGCCGACCTCCACCTCGTTCTGGAACCGCCTCGCGGCGCCACCGTCGTTCGTGAAGATCGCTGTGCCGTTCCCGTACGGGTTGGCGTTGACTATGGCGAGGGCAGCGTCGTACGACGGTGTGCGCAGCACCGAGAGCACCGGGCCGAAGATCTCGTCGGTGTAGATCGACATCTCCGGAGCGACCTTGTCGAACAGCGTCGGACCGAGCCAGAACCCGTCGGCCGCACCGTCGAAGTCGCCCTCGCGCCCGTCGACGACGAGCTCGGCGCCTTCCTCGACACCCGCGGCGACGTACCCGGCGACCTTGTCGCGGTGCTGGCCGGTGACCAGCGGACCCATGTCGCAGCCGCGCGTCCCGTCGCCGGTCTTCAGCTTCGCCATCCGGTCCTTGATCTTGCTGATCAGCTCGTCCGCGATCGGCTCGACCGCGACCAGCGCCGAGATCGCCATGCACCGCTCACCCGCCGACCCGAACCCGGCGTTCACGGCAGCATCGGCGGCCAGGTCGAGGTCCGCGTCGGGCAGCACGATCATATGGTTCTTCGCGCCGCCGAGCGCCTGCACCCGCTTGCCGTTCTTCGTGCCGTTCTCGTAGACGTACTTGGCGATCGGCGTCGATCCGACGAACGACACCGACTTGATGTCCGGGTGCTCGAGCAACCGGTCGACCGCCTCCTTGTCGCCGTGGACGACGTTCACCACACCGTCCGGCAGGCCGGCCTCCTTCCACAGCTCGGCCATCGCGTTCGCCGCCGACGGATCCTTCTCGGACGGCTTGATCACCACACTGTTGCCACAGGCAACCGCGATCGGGACGAACCACATCGGCACCATGGCCGGGAAGTTGAACGGCGAGATCACCGCGCAGACCCCGAGCGGCTGACGGATCGAGTACACGTCGACCTTGGTCGAGACGCCCTCGCTGTACCCGCCCTTCATCAGGTGCGGGATCCCGCAGGCGAACTCGATCACCTCGAGGCCGCGGGTCACCTCACCGAGCGCGTCCGACAGCACCTTGCCGTGCTCCGCGGTGATGATCGCCGCGATCCGCTCCTTGTCCCGGTTCACCAGCTCGCGGTACGCGAACAGGACCTGGGCACGCTTGGTCAGCGACGTCTGCCCCCAGGTCTTCGACGTCTCGTGAGCGACCTTGACGACCTCGTCGACGGTCGCCGCCGAGGCCAGATCCAGCTCACCGCTGACCTGACCGGTCGCGGGGTTGTAGACCTCGCTGGTCCGCTCGGCGACGCCGGTCCAGTAGCCGCCACCGACGAGGTGGGTGATCCGCTTGCTCTCAGTACTCACGATGTTTCCTCACTGCCGGGGTGAATCGTTCTCATCCAAGGACCTTGCCGCGGTCGGCCAGGGCGACGTCCACGGGCCTGCCTGTGGTCAGCGACTCGATGCCTGCCTCGCAGACGGCCGCCGCCGCGTAGCCGTCCCAGGCGCTCGGCCCGTCGATCTCGCCGCGTGCTGTCGCGTCGACCCAGCGCTGCACCTCAATGTCGTACGCCTGCTCGAACCGGACCCGGAAGTCGGCCGGCATCGCGCCGCCCCACTGTCCACCGGCGCGGGTGAACACACCGGACCCGAGCCCGATCGTCGCACTGCCTCGCTCGGCGACAGCCTCACACCTGACCTCGTACCCGACCTGGAAGTTCACGAACACCTCCACGTCGGCCATCGCCCCGTTGGCCAGCTCGAACACCGCGAGCTGCGGATCGCGTACGCCGTCGCGCACCAGGCTGCTCGATGTCGGCGTGTGCACGGTGATCCGGGTGATCTCCTCACCGAACAACCACCGAGCGATGTCGACCTCGTGCACCATCGAGTCCCGGACGATCATCTCGCTCCGGAACGTCGGCGGGACCGACTTGTTCCGATGCACGTTGTGCAGCAGCAACGTCCGCCCGAGCTCACCGGAGTCGAGCAGCTCCTTCAAAGCGGCGTACTCCGGATCGAAGCGGCGCATGAATCCGACCTGGATCAGCTGCCGTCCGAGCTTGTGCTCGGCCTCCACCACTCGCAGCGCAGACTCGGCGTCCATCGTCAGCGGCTTCTCGCACAGCACCGGCTTGCCATGATCGATGCACGCAAACAACTGCTCGGCATGCGCGAATCCGGGCGAGGCGAGAATCACCGCGTCGATGTCATCAGCTGCGATCAGATCCAGCGAATCCTCAACGACCCGGACACTCTGCGTCGGACCCGCCGAGAGCCTCTTGGCGAGCTCCTCGGCGCGCGGCTGATCGGCGTCGGAGACCGCGACCAAGCGCGCTCCCGCGGTCTTGCGCACCACCCGGTCGGCATGGTCGGCGCCCATCACCCCGACGCCGACGACCCCGACCCGCAGCTCGGTCATGTCCTGTCCTCCTCAACTGCAGTGTCCACGACCACCTCGGCGTCGATATCGCGGAGCTCGTGACTGAGTGCCTCCAGCTCGGATCCGCCGGCCATCTCCGTGGTCAACTGCTCCAACGTGATCTCCGACCGGTGCGTGTCGAGCGCTACCCGACCGAGCTTCAGTACGACGAAATGATTCCCGACCAGGTACGCGTGGTGCGGGTTGTGGGTGATAAAGATGACCCCGATACCGGCGTCCCGGGCCTTTACGACGTACTTCAGCACCACGCCGGACTGGTTCACCCCGAGCGCCGCGGTCGGCTCGTCGAGGATCAGCACCTTCGCCCCGAAGTGGATCGCCCGCGCGATCGCCACGCACTGGCGCTGACCGCCCGACAGCTTCCCGACCGGCTGCTCGAGATTCGGGATCGAGATCCCCATCTTCGCCAGTTCCTCCTGCGCGATCCGCTTCATCGTCGCCGAGTCCAGCTGCCGGAACGGTCCCTTCGTCAGCTCGTTGCCGAGGAAGAAGTTCCGCCAGACCGACATCAGCGGCGCGAGCGCGAGGTCCTGGTAGACGGTCGCGATCCCGCTGTCCAGCGACTCGCGCGGCGAGGAGAAGTGCCGCTCCTCGCCGTTCACCGACATCCGGCCCGAGGTGTAGTCGTGCAGGCCGGCGATGATCTTGATCAGCGTCGACTTGCCCGCGCCGTTGTCGCCGAGCACGCAGGTGATCTCGCCCTGCCGGACCGACAGCGACACCCCGCGGATCGCATGGATGCTGCCGTAGCTCTTGCCGATCTCCTCCAGCATCACGATCGGCGTGTTCGGGCTGGCCGACGCCTCGTCGGCGAACGACTTCGTGGTGGTCATCGTGCCTCCGCCTGCCGCCGGACGACCAGGTTGACGATGGTTGCCAGCAGCAACATCACACCCAGGAACGTCTTGAACCAGTCCGCGTTCCAGCCGGCGTACACCACACCGAGCTGGACCATGCCGAAGATCAGCGCACCGACCGCCCCGCCGACGACGGACCCGTAGCCGCCGGTGAGCAGGCAGCCGCCGACGACGGCCGCGATGATGAAGAGGAACTCCTTGCCGACACCTTCGCCGGACTGCACCACGCCGTTCTGCACGAACAGCAGCTGCATACCGGCGAACCAGGCGAAGAACCCGACCGCCATGAACAGCCCGATCTTCACCTTCTTCACCGGTACGCCGACCGCCCGCGCGGCTGCCGCGTCACCGCCGACCGCGAAGATCCAGTTGCCGATCTGCGTCCGCAGCAGCACCCAGGCGGCGATCGCGACGAACACGATCCACCAGACGACGATGATCTTGATCGTCACGCCACCCAGCTTGAACTCCGACGCGAACACAGCCTTCGCCGAGCTGAACCCGTCCATGTCGCTGATCGAGTTCGACGCGACCGCGCCGGAGGTCAGCCGGGTGACCGCGATGTTGAGGCCTTGCAGGATGAAGAAGGTGCCCAGGGTCACCAGGAAGCTGGGCAGTCCGGTCCGCATCAACAGCCAGCCGTTGAACGCGCCGATGGCCAGCGAGAGCGCCAGGGCGACGATCAGTCCGACCCAGACGTTCAGGCTGAGCTGGTAGGCGAAGATGCCGGCGGTCAGACCGGACGTCGTCACCGCGACGCCGGCCGACAGGTCGAACTCGCCACCGATCATCAGCAGCGAGACGGGCACCGCCATCACACCGATCAGCGCGGCCTGGTAGAGGATCGTGCCGGTGTTGTTGATATCGCGGAACGGCGGCGCGGCGATCAGGAAGAACACCAGGATCACGGCCGCGCCGACGAGCGATCCGATCTCCGGCCGGCTGAGCAGCCGGGCGCCGATGGATCGGCTGGAGACGCGGTCGTCCGCCGAGGCCGGTGAGGTGATGGTCGATGCCATGGCGCTACCTCAGCGCGTCCCGGCTTCGGCGTACTTCAGCACCGCCGCGATGTTGGACTTGTCGATGAACGCCGGCCCGGTCAGCGTCGCCTCGCCACCACCGATGGTGTCGCCGTTGTTCTTGTAGAGCCAGATTGCGTCGACCGCGAGGTAGCCCTGCAGGTACGGCTGCTGGTCCACGGCGAACTGCACGGTGCCGTCCTGGACCGCCTTGGCCATCTCCTTGCTCATGTCGAAGCTGCCGATCTTCGCCGACGAACCGGCGTCCTTCGCCGCCTGCACCGCGGTCAGCGCGATACCCGCGTTCAGCGCGACGACATAGTCGGCAGTCTTGTCCTGCTGCAGCTTGGAGGTCAGCGTCGCCTGCGTCCCCGGCTGGTCGGTCCCGTTGACGTTCACGTTCTCGGTGCTCGGCAGCTTGTCCTTGATGCCCTGGCAGCGGGCCTCGAGGCTGACGTTGCCCTGCTCGTGGATGACGCAGATGACCTTCTTGGCGCCGAGCTGCTTGAGCTTCTCACCGGTCGCCTGGCCGGCGATCCGCTCGTCCTGGCCGAAGTACCCGATCGCGCCGGTGGACTTCCACTGGTCGAGACCGCCGTTCAGGACGGTCACCGGAATGCCGGCCGCGACCGCCTTCTTGACGTTCGGGATCACCGCGTCGGGCTTGTTCAGCGTGACGGCGATGCCGTCGACCTTGGAGTCGATCGCGGTCTGCACCAGGTTCGCCTGGGCCGCACCGTCCGGGTCGGCGGAGTACTGCAGCTCGATGTTGTCCTTCTTCGCCGCCGCCTCGGCTCCGCGCCGGACGATGTCCCAGAACGTGTCGCCGGGACCCGAGTGGGTGATCAGCGCCACCTTCATACGTGGGGTGTCGGCGACGTTGCCGCCGCTGCCGGAGGAGCTCTGCTCCGTCTGCTTGCCCCCGGACGAACTGCAGGCCGCCAGTGCCGCGGCGAGCGCGACCGCGGCCACCGCGGCTACCGCCTTCTTCTGCCACCGAACCATGACTTCCAACCAGCCTTTCGGACATACCGCGGCGACTCCGCGGACTTGCGTGGGACCAGAGAGTTTCACACTCCACTGGCCTTCATCTCGATGCGCCACCCCCAGCGGCCGTCAGATATGCCAGCGTCCGCTCCGCGATCGGCAGCGGTACGTCGGGCCGGCACGGGTACATGTCCTGCTCGACGATCCCGAACACGTCCAGGTCGAGCGCAGCCAACGCGTCCAGGACCGGCGGAAGCTCAGGTATGCCGTTGGGCGGCTCGCACATCACGCCCCGCCGGACCGCCTCGTCGACGCTCAGGCCCTCGGCCTCGACCTCCGCCAGGACCTTCGGATCCACTTGCTTGAGGTGAACGTAGCCGATCCGGTCCGGGTACTTCTGGATGAGCTCGAGGTTGTCGCCACCGCAGTAGCTGATGTGACCCGTGTCCAAGCACAGGTTCACGTGTGCGCCGTCGGTCTCCTCGAGGAAGCGCTCGACGGTGTCCTGCGTGTCGACATGTCCATCCGCATGCGGGTGGTACTGCGTCTGCAGCCCGAACTCCTCCGCCAGCCGGCGCCCGAGCTCGGTCACCGCCTGCCCGTGCCGCGCCTGACCCTCGTGGTCCAATCGCTCCTCGACGAGCTCGCCGTTGTCACCGCGCCACATCGACGGCATGACGACGAGGTGTTTGGCACCCATGGCCGCTGTCAGCTCGGCCGTCCGGGCGACGTCACGCCAGGTCGACTCCCAACCGTCCGGGCGGTGCAACTGCTCGAACGTCGTACCGGCGGTCATCGTGAGACCGCGCTGGTCCAGCTCGTCCTTCAACCTGACCGGATCGGTCGGCAGGTAGCCGTACGGTCCGAGCTCGATCCGGGTGTATCCGGCCGCGGCGACCTCGTCGAGGAACCGGGTCCACGGGGTCTGCTGCGGATCATCGGCGTACCAGACTCCCCAGGAGTCCGGCGCCGTACCGATGTTGATCTTGCCCATCAGCTGTCTCCCTCGGAGGGAGTCAGATACGGACGCTGAGCCTTCTTGTTCTCCTCGTACGTCGCTGCTGCGGACTGGGTCGATTGCAGCTCGGACACCTCGCTGACCGGGACGTCCCACCAGGAATCGCTGTCAGGCCCACCGATCAACGGGTCGGTGGTGACGTGGATCGCGATCGGCCCGGTCGCCGCCTTCGCGGTGCCGATCGCCTTCTCCAGCTCGGCGCGGCTGTGCACGTCGATCACCTCGAGGCCGAAGCTGCGAACGTTCGCGGCCAGATCGACGGGCAGGTAGTCGCCGTCGAGCCGTCCGTCGCCCGTGCGCTTGCGGTACGCCGTGCCGAACCGTTGGGAGCCGAGCGACTCCGAGAGTGCGCCGATCGACGCGAAGCCGTGGTTCTGCACGAGAACCACGATGATCTTGAGGTTCTCCTGGACCGCGGTGGCAAGTTCGCTGGACATCATCAGGTACGACCCGTCGCCGACCATGACGAACACGTCGCGGTCCGGTGCGCCGAGGCGGACGCCGAGGCCGCCGGCGATCTCGTATCCCATGCAGGAGAAGCCATATTCGACGTGGTATCCCTTCGGATCGCGCGTGCGCCACAGTTTGTGGAGCTCACCCGGCATCGAGCCGGCCGCACAAACAACCACATCAGACGCCGCCGACAATTCGTTGACGGCACCGATCACCTCGCCCTGCGTCAGCAGGCCTTCGGCGAGTTTCGCGGTCACCTCGGCGGAGGGCCGGAAAACTGCGTCCACAGTTCCGTTCCAGTTCCTTGCGAGTTCCGTGGCTCGGGCTGTGTACTTGGCGTCCACGGACCAGTCACCGAGCGCGGATGCCAACGAAACAAGGGCTTCCCGCGCATCGGCAACGAGAGGAAGGCCGGCATGTTTACCACCGTCGAAGCGCGCCACGTTGATGTTGAGGAACCGGACCCGCGGGTTCTGGAAGGCGGTCCGCGAGGCCGTTGTGAAGTCGCTGTAGCGGGTGCCGATCCCGATCACCAGGTCGGCTTCGCGGGCCAGGGCGTTGGCTGCCGTGGTCCCGGTCGAGCCGACTGCGCCAACCGACTGCGGGTGGTCATAGCGGAGCGATCCCTTACCTGCTTGGGTTTCCGACACCGGGATGCCAGTGCGCTCGGCAAACTCACGCAGCGCCTCCTCGGCGCCGGAGTAGTGCACGCCCCCGCCGGCGACGATCAACGGTCGCTGCGCGGACCGTAGGAGAGCTGCCGCCTTGTCGACAATTGATGCCTCGGGCAAGGGTCGCGCGACGTACCAGGTGCGCTCTGCGAAGAGCTCGTCCGGCCAGTCGTAGGCCTCTGCCTGGACGTCCTGGGGCAGGGCCAGCGTCACCGCGCCGGTCTCGACCGGATCCGTCAGCACTCGCATGGCGTTCATGAGTGCCGAGGGCAACTGTTCCGGCCGCCAGACGCGATCGAAGTACTTCGACACCGGTCGGAAGGCGTCGTTGACCGAGACGTCGCCAGCGCCGAAGCTCTCCAGCTCCTGCAGCACGGGGGTCGACACCCGGGTCGCGAACACATCCGAAGGGAGGATCAGTACCGGTAGGCGATTGATCGTCGCGAGGGCGGCGCCCGTGACCATGTTGGTCGAGCCTGGGCCGACGCTTGCCGTGCAGGCGTAGGTCTGGAGCCGGTCACGGGTGCGCGCGAAGGCGGACGCGGTGTGCACCATGGCCTGCTCGTTGCGGGACAGGATGTACGGCAGCGCCTTGGGATCCTCGAGCTCGGACTGCAGCAACGCCTGACCGACGCCGGCCACGTTGCCGTGCCCGAAGATGCCGAGACAACCGGCGATCAACCGCTGCCGGACCCCGTCCCGCTCCGAGTACTGGACGCTCAGGAATCGCACCAGGGCCTGGGCGACCGTGAGACGCACCGTCATGACTCATCTCCTCCGAAAGACTCAGCAGCTTCCCCGAAAGGCAGGCGAGGATCGATATGTTGGGAGTTCCACAACTCACGGACCCAGGCATGCTGTGGGTCGTCGGTGATCAGCCACTGGCGTTCGGTGCCGGGACCGGCCATCACGTTGAGGTAGTACATGTCGTAGCCGGGCGGCGCCATCGCCGGACCGTGCCACCCGTGCGGGACCAGCACCACATCGCCACTGCGGACCTCGGCCAGCACGTCGATCGGACGCTCTTCGGTGCCGTAGACCCGCTGGTAGCCGATCGGATCGTTGCCCTTGACACCTTCCGGTACGTCGTCGGACAGCTGCAGCTCGAAGTAGTAGATCTCCTCGAGCTCGCTCTCCTTACCCGGCCGGTGCTCGTCGTGCTTGTGCGGCGGGTACGACGACCAGTTGCCGGCCGGCGTGATCACCTCGCAGGCGATGATCGAGTCGGCGTCGAGGACTCCCGGCGTACCGAAGTTGCGGACCTGGCGAGAGGCGACGCCGGCGCCGCGCAGCTCGGTCTCCACCTCCTCGACCCCGATCCGCCGGAACGGGTGGTCGGTGACCGCCTTCGCATTGGGGAAGGCGATCCGTGCCCCACCGGCGCTGACCACCGCGAAGGTCGTGTTGCGGGGTACGTAGGCGAGGTCCGTCGCGCCTGCGAAGACATCGGCCCGCCCACCGAGCGGGACCGACTCACCGTCGATGATCACCTCGGCCGAACCACTCAACGGAAGGACGATGTACTCGCAATCGCCGGTGTCGATCTCGACGGACTGGCCTGGACGCAAGGTCCGCACCATCAGGCCGCTGTGATGCCAGCCCGGGTCTCCCGGCCGTACCACGAACTCGAACCCGTCGCGCGCCGCAGTCCCCGCCGGCCGAACCCACTCACTCATCCCGACCTCGCTCCACTAGAACCCGATGCTCAACCACCTGCACACCCGCCGAACCCAACCGGCCGGTCATTCCGCGCCGCCGTGGACGAGATAGGCGGCGTGGTCGACCGCTGCCCCTACGTCCCCGTCCGGCGGGAACAACAGCGCCCGCCCGACCACGAGTCCGCGGACCGAGGGCAGGTCGAGCGCCTTACCCCACGAGGCGTACGTCGCTTCCGGCGCGACCGTCGGATCACCGCCGAGCAGGAGCGTCGGGAGAGTTGTTGCCTCCATCACCCGATCGAGCTCGTCCACCACCGGCAGCTTGAGCCACGTGTAGGCACTCGTCGCGCCGAGACCGGAGGCGATCTGGATGGACTTGATCACCGAGTCGGGGTCGAGCAGGTTGGTGACCCGCCCGTCCTCGCCGCGCGTCGACCAGAACGGCTCCACCATCGCCATCAGCTTGTGCTCGGCAAGCCCGGTCACTGCCGCAGCGCTGCTCTCCAACGTGGCCACGGTTCCCGCGTCTCCGAGATCGATCCGGGTCAGGATCTTCCCGCCGTCGAGCCGCCGCACCGCGAGCTCGTCTGCGGTCCGGTAGGCCGTAAACCGATCATCGAGTTCGAACGCCGCACCCTGCAGACCGCCCCGGTTCATGGAGCCGATGACGACCTTGCCCTCCAGCGCTCCCAGCAGCAGCAGGTCCTCCAGCACGTCCGGGGTAGCGAGCACCCCGTCCACACCGGGCCGCTGCAACGCGATCATCAACCGAGCAATCAGATCGGCCCGACTACCCATGGCCATCCGATCCCCGCGCACTCCGAGCGCCCCCCGAGCCGGATGATCAGCAGCCACAATCAAAAGCCGCCCGTCATTCCCCACCAAAGCCCGAGTCCGCCGCCGCAACCACCCCTCAGCCACCCGCTCCGGATGCCGAACCCGAACCTCAGTCAACTCCGCCAACCGCCCCCCAAACTCCCCCCACCGACTAACCCGCTGAGCGGCGGCCCCCACAGCCCCAGCCGACCCCTCAACAGATCCGCCCGCCCCAGAGCCTCCATCCAGCACCGGAACGCGCCCCTGATCTGACGGGCTCGCCGCTGCACTCTTTTCCTGCCCCGCCGGCACCGAGCCACTGACCTGCTGCTCCCCAGGCACCGGCGTACCTGCCTGGTGCTCCCTGGGAACCGCCGCACCTGCTTGCTGCTCCGCAGAGACCGGGCCGCTTGCGCGCTGCTCCGCAGGTACCGGCGCGCTTGCTTCGTGGTCCGCAGGAACTGCAGGCCTGCCGGTTTGCTCGACGGGGAGTTCGAGGCCTGCGATCACCGTCGTCTGCCCATCAGGACCGGCGGGAACCGAGTCGGCAACCGACTCCTGCGAATCACCCATCACAACAGTCGCGTCCTCAGGCCCGGGTACACCCGGACGACGTACGGCAACCGTCGGATCGTTCACCCCCGAGTACCCACCACCCACGTCCGGATCATCCGAACGGCGCGAGCCCCGATCATCCGGAGCCGCGTACGCCGCGACCGTCGGGTCGTCGGGAGCGGCGTAGGCCGTGGCACGCGCGTCGTTCGGGCCCTGTGCTGGATACGTGGCTGCGTTCGGGACGGGGTTCTGGTGTGCGAAGACCGTGGGATCGTCGGGGCCCGTTGGAGCAGCGTGATGGGCGGGCGGCTGGGCACTCGCACCAGCGCGCTGGCCTGACGACGGAGCGGGGTACTGGCCCGACGCCGGGGTGTTCGGGCGCGCGTGCTGATCCAGCGCAGGGCCGGGACGCTGGCTCGACGCCGAGGCCGGGTGCTGGCCGGGTGCTGGGGCGGGCGAACGTGGCGGGGTTGCGCGGTTGGCTATGACCGTTGGGTCGTTGGGACCGGGCGTCAGGATCGTGGCGTCGTTGGGGGCTGGGGTTATGACGGTGGTGTCCTGGGATGGGGTGTGGGTTGTGGGGTCTTCTTCGGGGGAGGCGGGGTGGCGTGGGGGGCGTTGGATGGGGATGGGGCGGGCGTCTTCGGAGTATGGGTCTTGGTCTCGGGTGGTCATGCTTCGCCTCCCAGTTGGGAGAAGACTTCTTCGGTCGTGGGCATGGCGGTGGAGCATTCGAGGCGGGAGGCGACGATCGCCCCGGCCGTGTTGGCGAAGCGGATGATCTTCTCGAGTGGCCAACCGGACAACAGTCCGTGACACAAAGCCCCGCCGAAACCGTCGCCGGCGCCTAAGCCGTTGACCACCTCGACCGGGAACGGCGGTACCTCGACACGCTCGTCCCGAGTGCGAGCGAGCGTGCCGCGCGGGCCTTGCTTCACGACCGCCAACTCCAACCCGCGATCCAGAAGCGCCTGCGCCGCCTTGTCGGGATCGGTCTCGCCGACGGCGACCTCGCACTCCTCACGGTTGCCGACGGCAACCGTGCAGTACTCCAGGGCCCGCGACACCTGCTCGTGCGCCTCGCTCGGGTCCGCCCAGAACATCGGGCGGTAGTCCAGGTCCAGTACCGTGATCGGCTTCCGGCCCCGGGTTTCCCAGGCGGCGAAGTGCGCCGAGCGGGACGGCTCGGCGGAGAGACCGGTCACCGTGGACCAGTAGATCCGCGCGTCCCGGATCGCGTCGAGGTCGAGTTCCGACGGGTTGATGACCAGGTCGGGCGCCTTCGGGAAGCGGTAGAAGTACAGCGGGAAGTTGTCCGGCGGGAAGATCTCGCAGAACGTGATCGGCGTCGGCAGTCCGTCGACCGGCGTCACGAACCGGTCGTCGACGCCGAGTTCGAGCAGCGTGCGGTGGATGAACGTGCCGAACGGATCGTTCCCCGTCCGGCTGATCACCGCCGTCTTCCGCCCGTGCCGCGCTGCCGCCACCGCCACGTTCGTCGCGCTCCCACCGAGGAACTTCCCGAACGAGGTGACATCCTCCAGATGCGTTCCGAGCTGAAGCGGGTACAGGTCGACCCCGATCCGCCCGATCGTCAGTACGTCGTCCACCATCAGACCATCCCATCCGCGCGGGTCGGAGCAAACGTCATCGCACGGCCGTCACGATCGACTGCAGGTGCGCGATGCTGGCACGTACGTCGGCCACCGGCCCCTCGTCGGTGGGCCGGGACTGGAGGATGGTGTCCTGTTCGAGGACGTACCAGCCGGTGTAGCCGGAGCTCTCCAGCGTGCCGATGATCGTCGTGATGTCGATGTCCCCGTCGCCCAGCGGGCGATACATACCTTGCCGTACGGCGTCCGTGTAGGTGACCTCACCGGACTGGACTCGAGCCGCCCATGAGGCGTCCACGTCCTTCAAATGGGTGTGGCGGATGCGGTCCGTGTGATTCACGGCGAGCGCAACCGGATCGACCCCGCCGATCAACAGATGGCCGGTGTCCAGCGCCAAGCCGATCGACGAACCGCTCAGGACGCGGTCGACATCGCCCGCATTCTCGACCATCGTGCCGACATGCGGGTGAATCGTCGCCAGGACTCCACGATCGGCCGCCAGCGCAGACAGCTTGTCGAGGTTGGCGAGCAACGTGGCCCAACCAGACGAGTCCAGCACCGGCCGGTCGTCGTACCCATCCCGACCGGTCGCGGCAGCGAGGACCAGCGTGCCGGCGCCGGCGGCCACAAACCCTTCGAGTGCGGCAGCAACCTCAGGCGAAGGGTCGTACGACGGATCGTGCAGGACGACCGGTACGAATCCGCCGACCGCCCGAAGACCCACGTCTGCAAGGGTTTTCGCCTTGTCTGAAGGATCGTCCGGGAGGAACCCGTCCGGCCCGAACTCGGTCGCGGCCAGTCCGACCGCACGCATCTCGGCGAGGACGGTCTCGACGTCGTACTGCCATCCCCAGCCCGGAACCTCGGACACACCCCACGAGATCGGCGCACCGGCGATCCGGCCAGAAAACTCAGTCATCAAATCCCCTCAGAGCGTGACGATGCGGTTCTCGTGCCGGGACAGTTCGCAGGCGTCGGCGATCCGGAACGCGGCCAGCGCATCCCGGACCGTGCACGGCACTTCGCGACGCCCGGCGACGACCTCGGTGAAGGCGGTCAGCTCGGCGACGTACGCCGGCTGGAAGCGATCCATGAACGTCATATGCGGCTTCCCGTCCGGGAAACTGACGCCCGGTTCGGCGGATCTAAGCGCGGTGTGGGAGTCGAGCCCGACGGCGATCGAGCCGAGGCTGCCGTGCAGTTCCATCCGTACGTCGTGACCCGCGCCGTTGTACCGCGTCCCGCTCACCGCGACGAACGTGCTGTCATCCAGCGTGAGCAGAGCCGCCGCCGAGTCCACGTCGCCGTACTCACCGAAGAACGCCTCGCCCCGGTTCGCCCCGGTTGCGTAGACGCTGACGACCTCGCGACCGGTCACGTACCGGATGATGTCGAAGTCGTGCACGGTGCAGTCCCGGAAGAATCCGCCGCTCTGCGGGATGTACTCACGGTGTGGCGGGAAGGCATCGTTCGTGTTGGACCGGATGTGGTGGACGAACCCCAGCTCACCCGACTCCACCGCCGCCCGCGCAGCCTGGTAGCCGACGTCGAACCGCCGCTGGAAACCGATGTGTACCGGGACGGAAGACGCCTCGACCAACGCGACCACCTGCGAGGTCTCCGCCAGGTCCAGCGCCACCGGCTTCTCGCAGAACGTTGGTACGCCGGCCGCGACGCCCGCCGCAATCAGCTCCGCATGCGCCGACGTCGCCGCCGCGATCACGAACCCGTCCACGCCGCTGCCGAGCAACCGCTCGACGTCCGGCGCGAACTCGAGGCCCAGCTCCTTCGCGACCGCCTCGGCCCGGGCGGGGTCCGCGTCGGCGACGACCACCTGATCCACCGCCGGCAAATTCTTGAGCGTCGCGGCGTGGAACGCCCCGATCCGCCCGACCCCGACCAACCCGATCCGCATCCGCGCAGCCTCTCTCGAAGTACAGGCGCGCCACGACCCGGCGACGCGCTGGTTGCCGTCAGCTTTCCGGGCGCGTACCGGGGGTGTCAATACTTTGTTAACACATTCTCACGTCGGGACATACTGACACCACAGTTGTAGCATCCGCTCATGAATGCGGTGCTTTTGGCCGGGCCTCCGGCGCCGGCGTGGTCATGGGGCTGTAACTCCCGGCCTTCCCTCGTCGCTCCGGTCGCTTCGCTCCCTGCGTTCCTCAGTCCAGGCCGGGAGGCCCCATGACCCTGCCCATCCAGCTTGATCGGTCCAGCCCGGTTCCGCTGTACCACCAGCTGGCCGAGCAGCTGACCGCCGCGATCACCGACGGCCGGTTGCGGCCGGGTGATGCGTTCGAGAATGAGATCGGGATGTCCGACCGGCTCAGCCTGTCCCGCCCGACCGTACGGCGGGCGATCTCCGAGCTGGTCAACCAGGGTCTGCTGGTCCGCCGCCGCGGCATCGGCACCACGGTTGCGAACCAGATGGTGCACCGCAAGGCCGAGTTGACCAGCCTGTACGACGACCTCGCCCGAGAGGGTCGTACCCCGCGGACCGAGGTGCTGTCCCTCGACTGCGAGGCGCACGACGACCGCGCCGCCGCCGTCCTCGAACTCCCGCCCAGCACGCCGCTCGTCGCGATCGTCCGGCTCCGCTACGCCAACGATCTCCCGCTCGCGATCATGCGCAACTGGTTGCCCCCGGCCCTCAACGACCTCACCCTCGAGCAACTCACGAGCGACGGCCTGTACGCCGTACTCCGGGCTCGCGGTATCCGCCCGACGGTCGCCCGCCAGCGCATCGGCGCCCGCAACGCGACCGCCGAGGAACGCCGAACCCTGCACATGTCCAAGGCCGAACCCCTCATCACCATGACCCGCTCGGCGTACGCCGCCGACGGCTCACCGGTCGAGTACGGCAACCACTGCTACCGAGCTGACCAGTACTCCGTCGACGTCGTCGTCTCCGAACGCTAGGCCTGGTTGACGATCAGGGTGCGGACGAGGCGAAGTCCCACTGAGAGCTGAGCGAGTTCGGGGCCTTCGGTTTCGACGATCTCCTCCAGCATCGAGGCTGCCCGGGACAGGGCTACTGCGTTCTGGTCCTGCCAGGTGATGACTCGGTCTTCGGGCTCGGCCGACGCGTCGGTGGTGGCAAGCACCTGGTGGGTGAGGCGGGCGTGGACGGCGTGCAGGTCGTCGCGGAGCGCGGCGCGGGCCATCGTCTGCCACCGGTCGGTGCGCGGCAGGGCGATGATCCGCTCCAGGAAGCGGCCGAGTTGCAGCCGCTCACCGAGCGCGAAGTGGACCTTGGCGACCTCGAGGATGTCGATGTCGTCGCGGGACGCGGTCTCGACGATGCCGAGGCCGGCGTACGCCGGAGGCAGTACGGCGATCCGAGTAGCGAAATCGTCCGAAACCCCCTTCTGCACAAGGCTTTCCCGGCGCTGCTCGAACAGGGCCAGCTCGCGACCCCGCAGTACCTCAGGCAGCGCGTTGGTCAGCTTCGCGATCCCCGGACCGAAGAACTCGATGAGCTCCTCGATGTCGACCGGAGGCCGTCGGTTGCTGACCAGCCAGCGGGTCGCGCGCTCGACCAGCGTCCGGGTCTCCAGCCGCATGTGGGTCTGGGTCTCGGCGTCGACGATGTTGTCCAGGTCAGCGTTGCGGGCCAGCAGTTCGGGCTGCGAGAAGATCCGCGAGGCGGCCAGGTTCGCCCGGACCACATCCTCGACGGTCCCGCCGGTCTCCAGCGAGAGCCGGTGGTACGCCGTGATGCCGGACGTGTTCACGAACTCGTTGACCACCTGCGTCGTGATGATCTCGCGGCGCAGCTGGTGGCTCTGGATCTGGTCACCGAACCGCTCCTGGATCGCCTTCGGGAAGTAGCTGGCCAGCTTGTGCTTCAGGAACGGGTCGTCCGGAAGCGAGGTCTTCAGCAGCTCCGCTTCCATCACGATCTTGCTGTAGGCAATCAATACCGACAGCTCCGGCGAGGTCAGCCCACGCCCCTCCGCCTTACGCCGCTTGAACTCCGTGACGCTCGGCAGGAACTCCAGCTCGCGGTCGAGCAGTCCTTGCCTCTCCAGCCGCCGCACCCAGTCCTGGTGGACGTGCATGAGCGCCGCCGCTTGCGCGCTCGCGTTGGCGAGGGCGATGTTCTGCCGGTAGTTGCTCTTCAGCACCAGCGCGCCGACCTCGTCGGTCATCGACGCGATGATGTCGTTGCGCTGCTTCTCGGTCAGATCGCCGTCAGCAACCACCTTGTCCAGCAGGATCTTGATGTTCACCTCGTGGTCGGAGGTGTCCACGCCGGCCACGTTGTCGATGAAGTCGGTGTTGATCCGGCCGCCGGCTTGGGCGTACTCGATCCGGCCCAGCTGGGTGAAGCCGAGGTTGCCGCCCTCACCGACCGCGCGGGCCCGCAGCTCGGAGCCGTTGATCCGGATCGGGTCGTTGGCCTTGTCGCCGACGTCGGCGTTGGACTCGCCGGCCGACTTCACGTAGGTGCCGATGCCGCCGTTCCAGAACAGGTCGACCGGCGCCTTCAGGATCGCGTTCATCAGCTCGGCCGGCGTCAGCGTCGCCGGGCTGCCCTCGATCCCGAGCGCTTCGCGAACCTCGGTGGAGATCGGGATCGCCTTGTCGGTCCGCGGGAAGATGCCGCCACCGGCCGAGATCAGCTCCCGGTTGTAGTCCGCCCAGGACGACCGCGGCAGCTCGAACAGCCGCCGCCGCTCGGGGAACGACGTGGCCGCGTCCGGGGTCGGGTCGAGGAAGATGTGCCGGTGGTCGAAGGCCGCAACCAGGCGGATGTGCTCCGACAGCAGCATCCCGTTGCCGAACACGTCACCGGACATGTCGCCGACACCGACGACGGTGAAGTCCTCGTTCTGGCAGTCGTGGCCCATTTCGCGGAAGTGCCGCTTGACCGACTCCCAGGCGCCGCGGGCGGTGATGCCCATCACCTTGTGGTCGTAGCCGACCGAGCCGCCGGACGCGAACGCGTCACCCAGCCAGAAGCCGTAGTCCTTCGCGACTCCGTTCGCGATGTCCGAGAACGTCGCCGTACCCTTGTCCGCGGCAACGACCAGGTAGGCGTCGTCACCGTCGTACCGCACCACGTCGCGAGGCGGAACGATGTCACCGGCAACGATATTGTCGGTGATGTCCAGCAGCCCGGAAATAAAGGTCTTGTACGACGCGATGCCCTCGGCCAGCCAGGCGTCCCGGTCGACCGAAGGATCCGGCAGCTGCTTGGCGTAGAACCCACCTTTCGCACCGACCGGCACGATCACCGAGTTCTTCACCATCTGCGCCTTGACCAGGCCGAGCACCTCGGTCCGGAAATCCTCCCGCCGGTCGGACCAGCGCAGCCCGCCGCGCGCGACCGCGCCGAACCGCAGGTGCACACCCTCGACCTTCGGCGAGTAGACGAAGATCTCGTACGCCGGCCGCGGCTGCGGCAGGTCCGGGATCGCCTTCGGCTCCAGCTTCAGCGAGAGGTACGAGCGTGGTTGTCCGTCCGCATCCGGCTGGAAGTAGTTCGTCCGCAGCGTCGCCTTCATAACGGTCAGGTACGACCGCAGGATCCGGTCCTCGTCCAGGCTCTGCACAGTGTCCAGCGCGGCCAGGATCTCCTTCTCCAGCTGGTCCGTCCGCATGGTCCGGTCCGGGTCGTCAGCCGGTCCGCGGGCCGGGTCGAAGCTGGCCTCGAAGAGCTGGACGAGCAGCTTCGCGACGTCCACGTGGTTCAGGAAGGTGTTCTGGATGTAGTCCTGGCTGAACGGCGTACCGCCCTGGCGGATGTAACGCTGGTACGCGCGCAGGATCGAGACCTGCCGCCAGCTGAGGCTGCCGCGCAGCACCAGCGCGTTCAGCTTGTCGGACTCGGCCTTGCCCTGCCAGACCGCCTGGAACGTGTCGGAGAACAGCTTGCGCAGCTCCTCGCGCTCCTCGGTGTCCACCGGCGCCTTCAGGCCGAAGTCGTAGATGTAGGCCATCACGCCGTCGTCGCAGCGGATCTCGTACGGCCGCTCGTCGATCACCTCGACACCCATCGCGGTCAGGTGCGGCAGCACCTGCGACAGCGACAGCGCCGACCCGGTCCGGAAGACCTTGAAGCGACGCTCGCCCTCCCACTCCTCGTCGATCGGGCTGTAGAGCGACATCGACAGACCGTTGTCGGCCGGCAGGCTCTCCAGGACACGTACGTCGTTGACCGCGACGCGGGCGTCGAAGTCCTCCTTGTACGCCTCCGGGAACGCGTGCGCGTACCGACGGAACAGCTTGGTCACGGCACCGTCGCCGCCCTGGGCGTGCAGTGCCGCGGTGAAGTCGTCCTCCCAGGCACGGGTCGCCTCGATCACCTGCTGCTCGAGCAGGTCCGCGTCGAACTCCCCGACCGTCTCGCCCTGCTTCATCCGGACCACGAAGTGCACCCTGGCCAGCACGGACTCGGTGACGTAGGCGGCGTACGTGACCGACTCGGCGCCGATCGCGTCCTTCAGGATCTGCTGCATCTTCAGCCGGACCGCAGTGGTGTAGCGGTCGCGCGGCAGGTACACCAGGCAGGACAGGTAGCGGTTGTAGACATCACGCCGTACGAACAGCTTGACCGCACGCCGCTCCTGCAGGTGCAGCACCGACTGCACGATCGGCAGCAGGTCCTCCACCGGGGCCTGCAGCAGCTCGTCGCGCGGGTACGTCTCCAGTACGTCGAGGAGGCCCTTGCCGCTGTGGCTGTTCGGGTCGAAGCCGGTCAGGCGGAACAGCTCCAGCGCCTTGCGCCGCAGCACCGGCACCTGCATGACGCTCTCGGTGTACGCCGTCGACGAGAGCAGACCGATGAACCGGCACTCCCGGATCGCCTCGCCCTTCTCGTCGAACTGCTTGATCCCGACGTAGTCCAGGAAGGTCGACCGGTGCACGGTGGACCGCGAGTTCGCCTTGGTCAGGATCAGCAGCTTCTGCTCCTGGGCCTTCGCGCTCACCTCGGGCGGCAGCTTGCCGGAGCCGGGCTTCGGGTCCGGCCGGAGGATGCCCAGTCCGGTCCCGGGCCGGCCGCGCAGGATGCCCTGCGTGCCCTCCATGGTGAAGTCGTACTCGCGGTATCCCAGGAAGGTGAAGTGCTCGTCGGCCAGCCACTCCAGCAGCTCGCGGGCCTCCTCCACCTCGTTCTCGGAGACCGGCAGACCGGTGGCGTTCAGCCCGGCGGCGATGCTGACCGCCTTCTCGTGCATCTTCGGCCAGTCCTCGACCGCCTCACGGACGTCGTTCAGCACCTTGAGCAGCTCCTGCTCGAGGGCGCGGTGCTCGGCGACGTCCGCGATCCGCTCGATCTCCAGGTGCATCCAGCTCTCGCGGACCAGGTCGTGCCCGTCCGCGGCGGTGCTGTCGTCCAGGACCTCCTGCAGCGTGCCGGCGACGTCACGGCGCACCACGAACTGCGGGTGGATCAGCAGCTGCAGCTCGAGGCCGCGGTCGGTGATCGTCATCGAGGCGCTGTCGACCAGGAACGGCATGTCGTCGACGACGATCTCGACCACGGTCCGCCCGCTCGCGGACCAGCCGTGCTCCTCGAGGGTGGGGGTGAAGACGTGCACCTTCGCCGTACCCTGCGGGCGCGACATCGCGGACTTGTAGTGGTGCCGCGCGGCGCCCAGGCAGTCGTTCGGCTGGCGCTCGGCGACATCCTCGGCGGCGACGTGCCGGTAGTACTGCTCGAGGAACGTCCTCAGCTTGTCCGGGTCGACCAGTTTGTCGTGCCCATGGGTGCCCGCGGCCACCGCCTTGGCGAGCACATCTGCCTTCTGGACGTCCAGCTTGCTCTGCATTCCCCACCGTCTCCACACGTGACTTCGGCGTCGCTCTCGCCGGACCGCACGACGTTGTGCAGTCACTCAGAGATTAGTCCACCTTTGTCACTGGTGTGGTGTCGGGACGGGCCTGTCATCGATTGTTGAGGCGCAGTGCCAGAGCCGGACATGCGAGGACTGCGCGGCGCGCATCCGGTAGCTCACCGGCGGTGATTTCGCGGCCGCGGAGGACCGGGAATCCCCACTCGTCGAGCAGGACGTCGTCGGGCAGCAGACCTGCGCAGAGGCCGTGACCGTCGCACCTGGTCCAGTCGATCTCGAGCTTGTTCATCGGGCCCCTCCAAGGAGTCCCAGGACCGGTCGGCCGCACCCGCGACCTGACAGGTGCCGCTGTACGTCGTCGTCGAACACCTCGAGCGCCGACGTGAGGAATCTCGCAGTCCCGTCCGGGTGCGCGCAGGCTCCCCGCCCCGGGACCAGACCGAGGTGCCGATGGGCGTCGTGCCAGCCCTGCGGATCGCCGACCGTCAGCCTGGCGAAGTCGTCGACGAGGGCCGCCAGGCCGAAGACACACGGCCCGCACTGCCCGGCCGACTGACTGGACAGCCACTGGGCGACACGAGTGACCTCACCGAGCGGACAGGTGGCGGGCCCGAGCGCCAGGATAATGCCGGCCGACACCTCTGGCCGCTGGAGCGTCACTCCGTCCGTCTGCTCGAGCCAGCGACCGTGGTACCCACCGAGCAGGACAGGCCCCGGCTCAGCACCGGCGTACTGCAGGACGGTGTCCAGAGGTACGCCGGTCGGCGCCTCGATCACACCGGGCCACTGCACTGCTCCGTCGACCGTCAGTAGCTGTGTGCCGGGCTCACTGATCAGTCCGGTGCTGCTGAACCCGCGGGATCCGAGCCTCGCGAGTACTGCGAGCTGCGCGAACGTCTCCACGTTCGAAAGGAACGTCGGCCGCCGGTGGTACCCCTTCCGCGTCGGCAGCACCCTCCGACCGGGTGGTACGGCGAGACCGCCCTCCAGCGCGCTCAGTACGGCACGGGCCTCCCCCGCGACGAACCGACCTGGAGTCTCACGAACCTCGACCGCCAGCCCGTCGTCACGCTCCATCAGCGCTTCCCGGACCGACAGAGCAGCCGCCGGGTCGTGTACGGCGATCAGCACGTGAGGCGCACCCAGTGCGTGCGCCAGGCCGACCGCACCATCCAGAACGAGATGTGGCGACTGGGTGAGGAGCAGGCGGTCCTTCCGGCTGACCGGCTCACTCTCGGAGCCGTTGACCACTACGGCCTCCACACCGCGAGCCGGCAGGTCCTGCAGCTTCAGTGCGACCGGGAAGGCCGCCCCGCCACGTCCTCTGAGTCCTACTGCTTCAGACAGGTTGGTGTAGTCCGCACGGGTCAGCTGCGGCTGATCTCCGTGAGTCAAGAGGTGGCGCTGGAGGTCCAGGCGGCCCTGGTCGAGTCCGGCGAGGACTCTGGCCTCACCGATGACCCTGATCTCTTCGACAGTAATCACTGAGCCCTCCAGGCACGGGTGAGTTTCGGGGTCGCATTGAGGCGATACGCGGCCGCAGTGGCGACTGCGGCCAGACAGCCGATGGTGATGCCGAGCATCCACGGCGTACTGCGATCAGTGCCGGCGAGCAGCGCATGCCCGATGGACAGCAGCCAGCCGACCGACGCGGCGATGTGGAGCTTGCGCCAGTACTTCGTGAAGGAGGCAGACGCGGCCAACCGACCACGGGACGCTCCGACGAGGGACGCCAGTACCAGGCCGTAGAAGGCCAGGACACCGACAGCCACCGCGAACGGTCGGTAGCCAGAGCCGAACGGCCAGACCAGAACGGCCGGACTGATGTTCACGTAGGCGTCGGTGATCACTGCGACCACGTGGGTTGCCAAGAGAACCAGCCCGGTCACTGCGGCCGAGCGGTGCACGTACTGCAGCCAGAACCGTCGCTCTGGTCGACGCAGGCCAGGCATGACCATGCCCAGCGCGGCCGACAGCGTGAACATGATCATCGCGACCACGCCGGCTGCACGGGCGAGGTACCACAGCGTCATCAGGCAGCCCTGCTCGCTGCGGGCCAGCCCGACAACTCGGTGATGTCGCCGTCGGCGCCGATCAACCGGGCCGGGTGACTGGCCAGCTTCAGTCGACCCAGTGCCGCCTCGCCAGTGGCGACGAGTGCAGTGCTGAACGTATTCGCCCGTACGGCGGTTGGCGCCCAGACGGACGCGGTCCGGTACGGGCCTGCGGCCGGTAGTCCGGTGCGTGGGTCGATGACGTGGTGGCCGTAGCCGGTCGGGGTCTGCCAACGCCGTACCGTCCGGGTCGACGTGGTCAGGCCGCCGTGGGCCAGCGTGACGAGGACGCCCTGGTCACCGGCGCGCTCGGCGACGGTGACGACCCACGGCTTCTTCGGCGTACCCGCTGCCCGCAGATCGCCGCCGATCTCGACCAGGACGGCACAGCCGTAGCGCTTGCTGATCACGTTGGCGGCCCGGTCCGCGGTCCAGGCCTTGGCGGTGGCACCTAGGTCGAGGGCGCAGTCCGTGGGTACGCCGAGCAGCGCGAGCTTCCGGTTGAGGCGGACCTCCTGCCAGCCCGCGATCGGCCCCGGTTCGTCGGGAGGTTGCGGGAAGCGGCGTCGTACCGCCTCGATGTCGGCGTCGTACCCGGCCGCGATCACAGCTGGGCCGACGGTCGGGTCGACCGCGCCGCCACTCATCTGTGCTGCGACCAGACTGACGTCGACCAGGTCGACGAGCAGGCGCGACACCGGTACGAGCGCACCGGCCCGGCTGTTCACGACCGACAGCTCCGAGTCCGGGCGGAACCGACTCGCCGCCTTGTCGACGCGGTCCATCAGAGCCTTGAGCTCACCGCACGCCGCACCCAGTACGGCGGGGTCGTCGACGGTCAGGCGGACCGTGCAACTCCACGCGGTCCAGGTCCGGGAGGCGGTCATGAGCCGTTGCTCCCACCTTGCGAGGTGGAGCCCGAGCTGGACGAGCCCAGCCCGCTCGAGCTGTCGTCCGAGCTGGAACCGCTGGAGCTGGAGTTCGAGTCGTCGGAGCTGCTCGAGGTTGCCGTCGTACCGGAGCTGCTGGAGTGCTTCGACGAGACGACCGCGACCGAGATCCCGGTTGCCCCGACCCCGAGGACGGCGGTGGCTATGGCTGCCGCGGACGCCCGGTGCAACCAGCGTCGGCGGGTGGAAGCTGCATCTGAGGTGACCATGCGCCAAGACTCGCCGCAGGCTCCTCAGCCGCACTCCAAGAGAAGATCAAGCCACCGTCAAGTTCTCCTGAAAGCTGTCTGAGAGCTTCCCTCAGGATGTACCGCGAACCTCAGGCGGGCAGTCGGTGTCGCAGTGCTTGCCGATGGTCGCGACGATCTCGTCCGAGACCTCGCCGAGCACCGCCAGCCGCTCCGGACCGAACACGTCCACGAAGAACTCCCGGACCCGGGCCGCATGCGCCGGCGCACATTCCTTGATCGCGGCCAGGCCCTGCTCAGTGATGGCGATCTCCGGGTAGCGGGACTCGCAGGCCTCCTTGCGGATCAAGCCGCGCTTCTCCATCCGGGTCAGGTGGTGCGACAGCCGGCTCTTCTCCCACTGGGTCGACCGGCTCAGCTCGAACGCCCGCATCCGGCCGGACTCCGACTCGGACAGGTTGACCAGGATCTCGAAGTCCGACTTGGACAGGCCGAACTCTCGCTGGAGGTGGCGCTCGAGGTGCGTCTCCAGCGTCCGGTTCATCAGCAGATAGCTCCGCCACGCCTTCTGCTCGTCGTCGTCGAGCCACGGTTCCTTGGTCACGAACCCCATCCTACCCGCCTGGGTTGACACATCAACCAGACGCGCTACGATCGGTCAGGTTGACACATCAACTCAACTCATCGGGAGTGCACGGATATGACTGACAAGAAGCTGATCGCCGTCGTCGGTGCGACCGGATCGCAGGGCGGCGGGCTGGTCCGCGCGATCCTCGCGGACAAGTCCGGCGAGTACGCCGTCCGGGCGCTGACCCGGAACCCGGACTCCGGCTCGTCGAAGGAACTCGCCGCGGCCGGCGCCGAGGTGGTCGCGGCCGACCTCGACGACGAGGCGAGCGTGCGGGCTGCGTTCGACGGCGCGTACGGCGCTTTCGTGGTGACGAACTACTGGGCCGCGCTGACACCCGACGAAGAGGCCGCCCGGACCCGCGCCGAGATGGAGCTCGCCCAGGCCGAGAACGCCGCCCGCGCCGCTCGTGACGCCGGCGTCAAGCACCTGGTCTGGTCGACACTCGAGGACACCCGGCCGTTCTTCGACGGACGCGACGACGTACCGGATCTGGACGACGGCCGCTACAAGGTCCCGCATTTCGACGCCAAGGGCGAGGCGGACGAGCTGTTCACGAAGTACGGCGTACCCACGACGTTCCTGCGGACCACGTTCTACTTCGATGCCTTCCTCAACGGCATGCCGCCGACCCGGAACGCCGACGGCAAGCTGACGATCACCCTGCCGATGGGCGACCGTCGACTGTCCGGCGTCGCCTCGGAGGACATCGGCCGGAGCGCCTTCGCGATCCTCAAGCGGCCCGACCTAATCGGCGAAACCGTCAGCATCGCCGGCGACCACCTCACTGGCAAGGAGTACGCCGCCGCCCTGAGCGACACTCTCGGCGAAGAGGTCGTCTACCACGCCCCCACCTGGGAAGAGTTCCGCACCTACCCCTTCCCCATGGCCATCGAAATGTCCAACATGTTCCAGTTCTACGCCGAGAACCACGACCGGTTTACCGGGGAGCGTGACATCGAGAAGGTTCGTGAGCTGAACCCTGAGCTCGAGTCGTTTGCGACGTGGGTCGAGAAGCACCGTGAAGAGCTCAAGGCTGCACAGAGCTGAGGAGGGTTTGGGCTTGGGCTTCGGTGGTTTGGCGGAGGGCTTTTAGGTTGGGGGGTGCGGTGTCTGGGGCGCGGCAGGTGCGGAAGGTCAGGTCTATTAGGCGGCGGGTGAAGAGTAGGGCGGGGAGGCGGGCGCGTTCCTCGTCGGTCAAGGTGACTACTCGGGTGTAGCCCTTCAGGAACGGGGTCGCGGCCCAGCCTGACTTCAGAACGAGCGTCATCGACGGCAGTCGTGGGCCGCGGCCGGCGGAGGTCCAGTCGACCAGGACCGGGCCGTCCGCGGTGAAGATGACGTTCTTCGGGACGGGATCGGGGTGGACGAAGCCCTCGGGCAGCCCGTCTCCACCATCGGCGGACGACAGGGCAGTCCGGAGGGCATCGACCGCTGGGCTCGCCTCGACAGACTCGAGCCAGTCGGCGGCAGCCCGGAGTTCGTCGGCCAGCGTTCCCTCGGCGAAGTGGTGCAGGGCGCCTGCGGGCCGGTCGCCGTCGGCCGGCCCCGGCAGGGCGCCTGCGGGGCGGTCAGTGACGGCCGGCCCGGGGAGGCCGTGTAGTCGGCCGATCATCGCGCCGAGGCGGACGATCGGGTACGGCGGGCGCTTCGCCTTCGGGGTCTGCTTGATGAATTCGGTGACCAGCACGGCCTGGCCGGCGTGCCTGGTCAGCGGCCCGTCGCCGTACGGACGCTCCGCCGGGAAGCCGAGCTCGGCGAGATACCGCAGTACGGCGAGATCACCCTCGGCGGCGGCGTACGAACGGTCTGCGGAGAACAGCCGCGCGACCAGCGGCGTTCCCTTGTCGCTTCGGTCGACCCTGAACACACCGACGTCGAGCTGCGTCACCTTCGCGATGGCGATCCCGTAGGTCGTCTCGAGGTGTGCGGGCAGGGTGTCGATGCTCTCGCGCTGGTACATCCGGCGAAGGACCGCGTCGAACCCCACTTTCCCAACTCTACAAGCGCACTCAGGGGGCTATCAGGTTGGCGGTACTAGCCTGCGAGCCCATGCGAACTCGCGTGTTCTCGGCCCCGAAGGTCCCCGCGGTCTTTCTTTTGTTCTGGGTGGTCAAGTTGCTGACCACCGGGATCGGCGAGACGGGCTCGGACTTCCTCGGCACCGTCAGCATCCCGCTGGCCGCCGTCATCGGGGTCGGCTTCTTCTCCGTCGCTCTCTACCTGCAACTCAAGTCCGACACGTACCACCCGGTGCGCTACTGGGCCGCAGTCCTCAGCGTCGCCGTCTTCGGCACGATGATCGCCGACGGACCACACGTCGCGCTCGGTACGCCGTACTGGTTCGACTCCATCGTGTACTTCGTGCTGCTGTGCGGCCTGCTGATCTGGTGGCGGCGCAGCGAGGGCACCATTTCGGTGCACTCGATCACGACCGCCCGCCGCGAGCGGTTCTACTGGGGCGTCGTGCTGATGACCTTCGGCCTCGGTACGGCGGTCGGCGACGCGACCGCGATCGACTTCGGTCTCGGCTTCACCTGGTCGATCCTGCTCTTCGCCGTGCTCATCGTCGTACCGCTCGGGCTGCGGAAGCTCGGCCTCAACGTCACGGTCGCCTTCTGGGCGTCGTACGTGCTGACCCGACCGCTCGGCGCCTCGGTCGCCGACTGGCTCGGCAAGGGCACCCACGACGGCGGCGTCGGCTGGGGCACCGGTCCGGTCACCGCGATCGGGCTGCTTCTCTTCGTGGCGCTCGTCGCCTACCTGACCATGACCCACAGCGACGTCGACCACGCGGCCGTCCACGCCCGTGACTCGGCTGCCCACGAACCCGACCTAGTCCCCTAGACCTACCCGGAGAGCGGCCTCTGTGGTGACCGGGGTGAACAGGTTGACCAGGTTGCCGTCCGGGTCGCGGAGCACGATCGACCGGTTGCCCCAGGGCATCGTGGTTGGTTCCTGGACAAACTCCAGATCGCGCAGCCGGTCGAACTCGGCATCGACGTCCGGCACCAGGAACTCCAAGAACACCGTGTGATTGTCGGCCGCGCGGACCACCTCCGCGCCGTACAACTGGTCCGTCAGCCGGCTGCTGGAGATCGCGAGCGTGCCCGCGGTTGTCCGCAGCTCGGCGAACACCGGGACGGGCCGGCTTGCAGTCAGACCGGTGACGTGTTCGTAGAAGGCGGTCAGCCGATCGACGTCGTCGGTGACGATACGGACCGAGGCGAAGCTGGTCATGAGGGGTTCTCCAACTCTCAGGATGCGATGTCGTTCCGAGGCTAGAACCAATACCGGACAGGACCCGCCCGGTATTCTCGAGATCATGACGAGACCGACGTCACGGGTGCTCGCGCTGCTCGAGTTGCTCCAGAGCGGCGGCACCCGTCGCGTCGCGGACCTCGCCGATCGGATCGGCGTCGACGAGCGGACCATCCGGCGGTACGCCGAACACCTGGCCGACCTGGACATTCCGATTCGTTCAGTCCGTGGCCGGTACGGCGGCTACCGGCTCGCACCGGGCTTCCGGATGCCGCCGCTGATGCTCACCGACGACGAAGCTGTCGCGGTGGCGATCGGGCTCGTTGTCGGCCGGCGGGCCGGATTGGTACCGGAGTCAACCGCGTCGGACAGCGCGCTGTCGAAACTCCGCCGCGTACTCCCCGCCCGGTTGGCCGACCGGCTCGGCGCCTTGCTCTCAACCTCGTCGTTCACCGCTCCACCGCGATCCGGCCCGCCCACCGACACCGGCGTACTGCTCACAATCGCCGAGGCCGCGCGGGACCGACGGGCGGTCGAGATCGACTACACCGACCGCCGCGGACAGCGCAGTACGCGCACGATCGCGCCGTACGGCGTGGTTGGGCACGCCGGCCATTGGTACGTCGCGACTGATGACCGCACCTTCCGGCTAGACCGGATCATCTCCGCATCGTTGCTTACGGCAACCACAGAGAAGGCCCCGGGCGATGATCCGGCTCGTGCCGTGCTGGAGTCGCTCGCGACGGCGCCGTGGGCACACACAGTGTCGGTGCGGGTGCTTGGCACGGTGGACGACATACAGCGTCGGCTCCCGCTCGGCCTGGCTGTGGTCACTCCACTCGGAAGCGAGGTCCGGGTCGAGCTCCGGGCTGAGCGGCTCGACTGGGTGCCCGCACTGCTAGCTGGTCTGGACCGGCCGTTCGTGATCGAGGAGCCCGCCGAACTGCGCGGGAAGGTGGCCGACCTGGCAAATCGGCTCGCCAGCTGGGCCGAACATGGGGCCGGCCCCCAAGGCCGGCCCCACGGAACGCCGCGGCTGCGGGGCTGAACCGCCGCGTTCTCAGATCCGGCACGCCTGCAGACAGCCGGTCACTGTCTCATTCCGGTGCCCATTGCGAATGAGCCCAATCGCCCCGCGAACCTACTGTTTTCGCCGACATGCGCGACGATGGGCAGCATGGAACAGCAGGTACTGGAGTTGGCGCAGGAGTTGGCCGAGATCGGCCGCCTGGTCGACGACGACGATGTGGTCACGACCCTCGACCGGTTCGTCACGCGGGTGGTACTCAGCGTGCCCGAGTGTGAAGAGGCCGCGATCACGGCGCTTACGCAGGACACGCCCGAAATCCTCGCTCGGCACCACAAGACCGCGGATCAGGTCGCCGAACCGTCGCGGGCCGCCCTGGCCGCACAACTGACCGCGTCCGGCGGCCCGCTCCACGATTCCCTGCTGTACGGCGAGCCGCGGCGGATCGGCGACCTGGCCGCGGACCACCGCTGGCCGGAATTCGGCGCTGCCGCGATCAACGCCGGCTACCGCAGTTGCGTGTTTCTCCCGCTTCCGGCCGGAAGTATCGCGGCGGCGTTCAGCCTGTTCTCCGTCAAACCGGACGCGTTCAGCAGTTCGTCGTACGACCTCGTGCTGCTCTTCGCGCTGCATGCAGGCGTCGCCTTCGACAACGTGACGCTCTACGAGAACAGCACGAAGCTGATCGAGCACCTCCAGGCCGCGCTGCACACCCGAACGACCATCGGACAGGCCCAAGGCGTCCTGATGCACCGGTACGGGGTCACCTCCGACGTCGCGTTCGACGTCCTCAAGCGCGCGTCACAGGACCAGAACGTGAAGCTCAGGACCGTGTCCCTGAACGTCGTCGAAGCCCAGAACACCGGCAACCTCGCAGAGGTCCTGAAGAAATACGGCCTGGCCCTCGGCTGAGCCGCTTATGTACCTTGACGGTTACGTACCCAGATGGGTACATTGCTCGCATGGAAGCTGTGTTGCGCGCATTGGCCGACGAGAGCCGGCGTACGGTCCTCGAGGCCTTGGCCGACGGAGAAGCGACCGCAGGTGAGCTGGTGGCTCTGCTGCCGATTGCCCGGCCGGGCGTGTCCCGGCACTTGCGGGTACTGCGTGAGGCCGGGCTGGTCGACGTTCGCCAGGAGGCGCAGCGGCGCATCTACAGCATCCGCCCGCAACCTCTCGCCGAGGTCCATCAATGGCTCGAGCGATACCAGACCTTGTGGGAGCAGCGGCTGGACGCCCTGCACACCGAGGTCGCCCGAGGAAAGCACGAACGGAGGCAGACGAAATGACCGGTACCAGCGTCCTGGGCACACTAGGGTCCGCGGACGGCGCAGGCGTCGTACGCATCGAGGACCGCTACGACACCGACATCGACGACTTGTGGTCCGCCCTCATCGATCCGCGCCGGCTGGCCCGCTGGTACGGCGAGATCGAGGGTGACCTGCGTCGCGGCGGGCAGTTCACCGTGTGTCTCGAAGCCGCCGACTTGCACGCGGTCGGGCAGGTGGACGTGTGCGAACCGCCGCGACGGCTGCAGGTGACGACCAGGGAGACCGACGAGTCGGCGCAGAACGGTGGCGCGCGGCCCTTCGACCAGCTCACCGAGGCCACTCTGACCGCCGACGGCGGCCAGACGGTCCTGGTCCTAGAGATCCGCGGCCTGCCCTTGGGCAAGCTCGCGGCCTACGGGGCCGGCTGGCAGATCCACGCCGAAAACCTGGCTGCCTACCTCGCCGGCGGCAAGCCCGGCGACACCGCGGCACGGTGGGCCGAACTCGCTCCTGCCTATCAGCAGCTGGCAGTCGACTGAGTTAGCTCGACGAGGTTGAGGCTTCCGTCCGTGACGAAGAGGCCGAGGTGGCCGTCGCCTTGGTCGTAGCGGCGGAAGGTCAGAGCGACGCGATTGTCGACGACCACCTGGCCGGTGGTGCCGTTCAGGAGGACCTGGATGACGTGCCGACCAGGTGGCAGCGGGCAGGGCCGTTCTAGCTCCACGACGTGCGGTACGTCGCCTTCGACCTGCCACTGCGCCGGACCGGTGCGTCCACGCGGCCAGCTGTCGAGGACGACGCGGTCGCGTTGAGGCTCAAGCCTCAGGACGGTTGCTTCCTCGCCGTTGGCGGTTGCGTGGAGCAACAATCCGAAGGCCTGCGTGCCGGCGTCGACGTCAACCGTCAGAGAGATCAGGCATCGTTCGGGCACGGGGTCTCCGAGCCAAGCGGCGTACCGATCGAGCGCTCCCTGCCCCGGCTCGGCCGCCGCGCCGTCGACCGGTGACAGCTTCACCTGCTGTACGTCGGAATACGCCGCGCGAACCTCCGCCGGCAGGGCGAAGGCGAGCGTCCCGTCGCCCTCCTGATGCGCCTCGAGTACGGCGAGATCGCCGGCCCACTGCCACGGCCCGTCGTCGGAATCCCCTTGTTTCGTTGGGATCCAGCCGATGAAGAACCGCCGCCCGTCGTGCTCGACGGACTTGGCCGCATAGAACGCGCGACCGTCGACGGTGTCGCGACCGGGCGCGAGCCACGGCCCGTCCGGATGCCGCGCGACCCGGTAGCGCGTCTGGAACGCATCGCTGAACTCCGAATACACGAGATACCACCAGTCGCCCCACTGAAACACGTCGGGACACTCCTGGGTAATGAACCGGTGCGGTTCCCACAGCGGCTCCGCGATCGTCCACTTCTCCAGGTCGGTCGACGTCAACCTCGCGACGACACCACATCGACGATCCGGCCCATCGGCGTACCGCGCCGCGAGGACCAGCTGCCACGGCTCACCGGGAGCAGTGCGATAGACGAACGGGTCTCGCCAGTCCTGCGGCACATAGCCGGCAGCCGCGCCGAAGGTGAGCTCAGGCCTCTTGGTCCATCGAGTCGGATCACCGTCGCTGACAGCGTGACAGACCACCTGGAACGAGCCAGCCGCGTCCCCGCGGCGCGGATTGTGGCCGGTGTAGAACAGGTGCAGCTGAGAGCCGTCAGCAATCACGCACCCCGTGTAGCAGTCGAAGTCGACCGCATCCCGATCACCGGCAGGCAGTACGACGCCATGGTCGGTGTACTGCACGAAGTCGGTGGTCGACACCAAAGCCCACGGCATACCGGTCGGATCGTCCGATCGCTCGTCGAGCAAGTAGAACAACCAGATCCGGCCGTCATAGCTGAACGGGATGACGTCGCCGACATACCCGCTCATGGACGTCGCGGCGGGTCGCCGACCGAGTCACGCTCGATCAGCTCGCAGTCGACGATCACCCGTTCGGGCGCGCCGTCGGGCTCGGCCAGCACCAGTTCGCCGGCCCGGCGGCCCAGCATCAGGTGCGGCAACGCCGCGGTCGTCAAACCTGGACGGACCTGGTCCGCGACATCGGGCTGATCGTCGAAGCCGACGATGCTGACGTCCTGCGGGCAGGTCAATCCCATGGCCTGCAGGGAAAGAAGAGCCCCGATCGCCATCCGGTCGTTCCCGCAGACGAGTGCGGTCGATCCGTGCTCGGTCACCACCTCGGTCGCCAGGTCGTAACCCGATCCGATCTGGTAGTTGCCGTACCGATGCACGAGGCTCGCCGGACGCAGACCGGCGGCCCGGGCGGCGTCGTCGAACCCGCGCCGGCGTTCCTTGCAGGCGTAGTCGTTCCGCGGGCCGCCCAGGAAGGCCACCTCGCGATGTCCGCGCTCGAACACGGACGCGGCGGCGGCCCGGCCACCGGCGTACTCGTCGGCCAGCAGGACCGTGTCGGCACTGCCCTCCTCCGGCCAGCAGTTGACGAAGATCGTCCGGATCCCGTCGAGCCTCGGACTCCGGTGCAGCGGCTTGGGCGACAGCGACGCATACACGATCGCGGCGACTCCCTGCCCGACCAGGCTCGCCACTGCAGCGTCGCCCTGCTCGGGATCGTCGGTCGTGTCGACGACCATGCACACGTAGCCGGCCGGTTGGACGACCTGCTGCAGGCCGAGCACGATCAGACCTGCGTACGGCTGGGAGACGATCCCGCTGGTCACGACGCCGACGGTGAAGGACCGGTTCGACCGCAGCGACTGGGCCGCGCGGTTCGGCACGAACTCGAGCTCGGCCGCGGCCTCGAGCACGCGGCGCCTGGTCTCCTCGGCCACCGCGACGTCGCGGCGGTCGTTCAGCACGAACGAGACCGTCGGCTGGGAGACGCCGGCGCGGCGAGCGACGTCGGTCATCGTGACCCGTTTCGGCCGGCCGACTGGTTGCTTGGCCATGGTCCCCCTTCACCGTTCGCGGCCTCGGTGCCGCGGCAAATTTTCTATCACACAGCGGCCCAATACGTATTGCGCCCTACCGTACACCGCTGCTACCGTCCCGGGTCAATACGTATTGGGTGGCACGCCGGGCCGCCCGAACGGTGAAGGAGGAACCCCATGACAGGCATCCATTCCCCCGGTGGCTCGATCGCCCGCCGCACCGTGCTGAAGGCCGGAGCGGCCGGCGGACTCGGGCTGGCGGGGCTGGCCGACCTGGCCGCCTGCGGCAACAGCAGCGGCGGCTCGTCGTCGAAGTCACTCAAGATGCTGTACTTCGGAGAGCAGGCGGCGGCGACCCAGTTGCAGAACCGGTTGCAGCCGCAGATCTCCAAGCTCGACGCAAACATCAAGTTCGAGATCACGGCCATCAACGGCACCGACTGGAACGACTTCCTCGCCAAGGTGCTCACCCAGGTCGCGGCCGGCACCCCGCCGGACATCATCAGCGTCGCCACCGAGGGCCTGCAGCTGATGGCGTCCAAGGAGCTCGCGGTCCCGCTCGACGACTACGTCACCAAGGACCTGGCCGCGCTGAAGGAGTACTTCGCCGACATCCACCCGGCACTGATCGAGTCGATGATGTACCAGGGTCATCTCTGGGAGCTGCCGGACAGCTTCAACGCCGGGAACATGTTCTACAGCACCGAGCTCTTCCAGCGCGCCGGCGTCGTACCGCCGAGCGAAGGCTGGACTCTCGACGACTTCGAGTCGGCGGCGACCAAGATCGCCAAGTTCAAGGGCATCAACGCGTTCGGCTGGGTGGTCCGTCTCTGGGGCAGCTGGACGTCGTTCATGTACGCCAACAACGCGAACCTGCTCGAGGAGGGCAAGTACGACGGCGGCGACTGGCTGTGGAACAAGGCGTACGCCGGTGACGCGGCTGCCGCCGGCCGTAAGGGCGGCTGGAAGTGGGGCGCACCGACCGCCAACTCCGAAGGCACCGTCGAGGCCCTGAACTACATGATCGAGCTGACCAAGAAGGGCCTGTCGCCGTCGCCCGACGTCGGCGGTGGCGGCACGCTGCAGGGGCTGTTCGCGTCGAACCGGATCGGCATGTCGATCGGTGGCGGCTTCTGGGCCGGCGGCCTGACCAACGCCGGGATGAAGAACGGCAGCTTCGACGTCACGATGTTCCCGAAGTGGAAGAGCCAGCGGCACCTGTTCGGCGCCGGCGGGTACGCCATCTTCAAGTCGTCGAAGAAAAAGGACCTGGCCTGGGAGGTCCTGAAGCTGCTGGTGAAGCCGGAGACGTTCGACCTGGTCTTCCCCGGCAACGTGACCACGCCCGGCCGCAAGTCCCTGGTGACGGCCGAGCGGTACGCCAAGACCGGCCCGAAGCACTGGTCGGTCTTCTACGAGACGCTGACCAAGCACCCGGACACCGCTCCGATCCCGGCCCCGCCGTACTACAACGCGCTCGCGACCGCGCTGAACCAGCGCACCACTCAGGCGATCTCCTCCGGTAACGCGAAGGCCGCTCTGGACGGGCTGCAGGCGGATCTCGAGAAAGCCGCGGGGGCGAGCTGATGTCCGCCGTCGCCGCGGATGTACCGAAGGCGGTCGCGCAGCGCCGAAGCCACCCGACCGCGCACGGGGAAGCGCGGTTCGGGTTCGCGATGATCGCCCTGTCGGTGCTGTTCGTCGCGGTCTTCACCGCGATCCCCATCATCGCCTCGCTCGGGCTGTCGTTCTTCTCCTGGGACGTGATCTCGACCCCGCAGTACGTCGGGTTGAAGAACTACCAGCAGCTGTTCAACGACGGTCCAGTGCTCAAGTCGTTCGGCGTCACGCTCGGGATGGCGCTCGCGATCGTCGTACTGCAGCTGACCGTCGGTCTCGCGCTCGCGGTCCTGGTCAACCAGCGCAAGCTGGTGTGGGTGCGGACGCTGTTCCGGACCGCGTTCTACCTGCCGCTGCTGGCGTCGACGGCGGCCGTGTCGATCTTCATGGGCTACCTGTTCGACTACAAGTTCGGCGTCGTGAACTACTACCTCGGTCTGCTCGGCATCCCGAACGTACCGTGGCTGACCAGCGGTTTCGGTGCGGCCGCGACGATCGTGCTGATCGCGGTCTGGCAGCAGCTGGGGTTCACGTTCGTGCTGTTCGTCGCCTCGTTGATGTCGGTCCCCACCGATGTGCTCGAGGCCGCGCAGATCGACGGGGCCGGGCCGTTGCGGACCCTGTTCCGGGTCAAGATCCCGCTGATCAGCCCGACCATCCTGTTCGCCGCGGTCGTTGCCTTGATCAACGCGATGCAGCTGTTCGACCAGCCGTACATCATGACCAAGGGCGGTCCCGGATCGGCGACCACGACGGTCACGATCACGATGTACCAGAAGGGCTTCCAGAACCTGCAGTTCGGGTACGGCTCGGCGATCGCGATCGTCCTGCTGGCGGCGATCCTGATCATCACCGGGCTGCAGTTCCTCGCGGCACGAAAGCTGGTGTTCTACCAATGATCAACTCGACCGGAACACTCGCCCGGATCGGCCGCATCACCGGCGTCCTGATCCTCGTCCTCGCCGCAATGGTTGCCCTCGGCCCGTTGTTGTGGACGGTCACCACCTCGCTCCGGACGCCGGCCGAGGCGTTCGGAAACCCACCGCAGTGGATCCCGCTGCACCCGGACTTCTCCAACTACAGCGCGGTGTTCGACAAGATCCCGATCGGCCGGTTCTTCTTCAACAGCGTGATCGTGACCGGGCTGATCGTGGTCGGCCAGACGATCACCTGCACGCTGTCCGGCTACGCGTTCGCGATGGTCAGCTTCCCCGGCCGCTCGGTGATCTTCGGGATCTTCCTGGCCACGATGATGGTGCCGCTGCAGACGATCATCATCCCGGTGTTCGTGATCATCCGGTACCTCGGACTGTCGGACAGCCCGTTGTCGCTGGTGGTCTCGGCGCTGGGCAGCGCGTTCGGCACGTTCCTGATGCGCCAGTACTTCATGCAGATGCCCAGGGAGCTGGGAGAGGCGGCCCGGATCGACGGCGCCGGCCACTTCCACACCTTCCTGCTGATCTACGCCAAGATGGCCGGTCCGGCGATCGCCACCCTCGCGATCCTGAACTTCTCCGGCTTCTGGGCGGAGTTCTACCGGCCGCTGATCTTCCTGCAGAACCAGGACAACTTCACCCTGCCGCTGGGCCTCGTCGGCCTGCAGGGAAACCTCGGCACCGGCTCGATCTCGGTGGTGCTGGCCGGCGTCGTACTGGCCATCCTGCCGAGCGTCGTGCTGTTCATCTTCGCCCAGCGGTACTTCATCGCGGGCATCACGGCAGGAGCCTCACGTTGACCCAGACTCAGTCCGCACACCGGTCCGGAACGGCGGCATACCTCCGCCCCGTGTACCACGTCCGGCCGCCGCGCGGATATCTCAACGACCCGAACGGGCCGATCGAGCACGGCCATGGCGTACAGCTGTATTTCCAGTCGCGGCCGACTCTCGACCAGCACGTCCCGGTCGAGTGGGGCCACGCCTCCTCGGCGGACTACGTGCGCTGGACCCTGCATCGGCCGGCGATGGCTCCGCAGCCGGGTGGGCCGGACACCGACGGCTGCTGGTCCGGCAACACCGTGCTCGACGAGGGCCGGATCCGGGCCTTCTACTCGGGGCGGGTCGAGGGGCGCCCGTACCAGTCCGTCCTCACGGCCGTGTCCGACGACGGCGGCGCGTCCTTCGGGCCGCCGCACCAAGTCGTCCCCGACCCGGTCGATCAGGCGATCATGTTCCGCGATCCCTTTGTTTGGAGGGAAAACGGCACCTGGTGGATGGTGGTTGGAGCCGGGTACGCCGATCGCGGTGCGAGCATCGCGTTGTACCGGTCGCCGGACCTGGAGAACTGGACAGCCGCCGGTTCACTGGCGGAACTGCCGCGTGGCCTCGCGGACGGAGAGGACACCGGGGCGGCGTGGGAGTGTCCACAAGTGCTGACCCTCGACGGGCGCCGGATCGCCGTCGTGTCGGCGTGGTCGCCCGAAGGCGGACCTGATCAGGTGCTGTCCTTCGATGTCGACGTACCGCTGGAACCGCGGCGCGTCGATCACGGGACGAACTTCTACGCGGCGTCTGCCTTGCGTGACAGCCGCTTCGGGCCGTTGCTGTTCGGCTGGCTGACCGAAGGCCGCGATCGATCAGGGTGGACCGATTGGGCGGGCGTCATTTCGCTGCCGCGGGTCGTCCGGCTCGGTCCGGAGTCGTCACTCCGCAGCGCGCCGGTCCCGACCGTGGACAGCCTGCGTGTCGGCCCCGGCGTACCCGCTGATGGTGTCTCGACGGGTCCGCAGTGCGAGATTGCCGTATCAGAAGGGCGCGTGGTCATTCACTTCAGTGACCAGGAGCGTCTGGAGATCGAGCTGGACGCCGACTCTCTGACGATCGACCGGAGCCACGCCAGTCTCGATGAGCACGCCCACGGTGGGCGGATGCAGGTGACGGACGCCTTCGATCCGTCGTCGCGTCTGCCGGCGGCTCGGATCTTCCTCGACGGATCGGTGGTCGAGGTCTTCACCAGCGCCGGCCGCGTCCTCAGCACTCGCATCTACCCGACTACCCCGCCCCCATGGCGAGTCGAGGCCCCAGAGAACGCACAGCACTGGGAGCTCGCTCACTGACGCGAACAGCCGGGGACACCGCGAAAACGGTGGCCCCGGCTGACGTGTTCGGTGTTACTCGCCGACCAGCTGGTCGTAGTGGGTGGTGATCGAGACGTGGTCCACGCCGTTGAAGACGGCGGGGATCTTGCCGTACGACGTGATTGCGGTCCCGGCGCCGTTCGCCTTGCTCATCGCGTAGAGCGTGCCGGACTGCGTGTTGTTGTCGATAGCGGCGATCAGCGAACCACCGCGGGTGCCACAGCCCTGGACGACCAGCGACTCGTAGTCGGCCCAGCCGGAGGAGCGGATCAGCTTGAGGACCGGCTTGGCCCCGGCGGCGACCGGGATGTGGACTGACCACAGGGCGCCCGCGTTCGTGGTCATCAGCAGGGTGTCGTACGTCGCGGTCTCACTGATGACCGTCATCGCCTTGAAACCCTTGAAGCCCGGGAGGGGGCCGAGGGCACGGAAGCCGGCACCGACGATCTGGTACCGGTACAGGCTGCCGTTGGTGTTCAGGCCGTACAAGTACGCGTGCGTGGGGCCGGCGACGCTGTAGTTCGAGGTGGCGATGGACTTGAAGCTGGTCCAGCCCGTGCCGACCTTCTTGAAGGTGGACGACCAGGCGCCGGCATCGCCGTTGTCACGCACCAGCGACGTGTGCCGGTACAGGTTCGCCCCCTGCAGCAGCAGGCCGTAGAAGTAGACCTGCGTGCCCGACGCGTTCACGGCGCCGTACCAGGTCGTGTCGGCGCGGGTGCCGACGAACTTGGACGGCGTGTCCGAGTAGGACTCGATGTGGCGGCCCGGAACGCTGTCGATCTCCTGCACGGTGCCCGCGGCCGTGGGGACCATGACCGCGCTGAGGCACGGCTCGCCGGCGTCGGCGGCCTTGGTCTTGATCTTGTTCGGCTGGACGTTCTTGACGAACGTGTGCGCCTTCGGGTCGGGCTTTCCGGCGAAGGCCGGAACCGACGAGACAGATGCGGCCAGCAGGCCGGCACCGGCCAATGCGAGCGCAAAACGCTGCAATTTCATAGGAGTTCCCCCTCCAGTGATGCCTCGATTAGCTCGAGATCGCGCTGAGTGTAACCGAGCGAAGGGGCAACAACCGCATGCATTACACCCTGATGTAAACCGGTATAGCGATCAACCAGCGCAGGGCCCGACGCCCTCCAGTCCGTCAACTGGAGGGCGTCGGAGCTGGTCAGGACCGGCTTCGGCGGGACCGCGTCGCAGCGATCACACCGATGCCGGCCGCGATCAAGGCCAAAGCGGCCAGGAAAAGGGCCGGGCTGACCGGGCTACCGGTGTTGCCCAGGTCGCCGCCCGGCTTCTGCGGCGGCGGGGTCGGACGGCCCGGCTGGGGCGGTGTGACCTTCACCGTGACCGAACTGCTGTTGTCGGTCGGATCCGGGTCCGGCGTGGTCGCCTTGACGGTCGCTCCGTTCGTCACGGAGGTCCCGCCGTACGACGTGTCGATCAGGACGTCCAGCGTGACCCGGGCCGTCGTACCGGGGTCGATCCGGCCGACTGCACAGGTGACCTTCTGGCCGTCCGCGGTGCAGTGGTCCGGCTTGCTGGTGAGTCGGAGTCCGTTCGCGAGTACGTCGGTGACCGTCACGCCGGCCGCTGACGACGGACCGGTGTTGTGTACGGCGATGTCGTACCGCAGCGCGTGCCCGGCGATGACCGTCTTGGCCGACGCGGTCTTGACCACGCTGAGGTTCGCGGACTGCGTCGTACGGCCGCTGACCTTCGCCTCGTTGTTCGCGATCACCGGGTCCGGCGTGGCGGAGCCGACACGGGCGATGTTCTCCAGCATGCCGCTGAACCCGGGTACGACGGTTGCGGTGATCGTGACCGTGATCGTGGCGCCTTCGGCGAGCAACGCCGTACCGCATTGGACGGTGCCGGCCTCAGGAGCATCCGGTGCTCCAGGCGCGAGCGGCGGCAGGATGATGCACCCGGGAGCGCTGACCTTGGTGAGGCCGCGGGGCAGTTCGTCGGTGATGTCGACCATGCGGGCGTCTGACGGGCCGTTGTTCTTCACGGTCAGCAGGTACTTCACCGACCCACCGGACACCGGCTCGGCCGGGGACATCGTCTTGGTGATCGCCAGATCCGCCAGCGCGGTCACCGGCGACTCGACCGTGCCCGTGTTGTTGTCCGGGTTCGGATCGGGCGTCGACGACGTCTCGGTCGCGGTGTTCGTCAGGCTCGAACCGTCGTACCCGGAGGCCAGCCGGACTTGGACCGAGATGATGGTCTGTCCGATCGGCAGGTCACCCAACTCGCAGCGAACCGTACGGCCATTGATGGTGCAGCCCGTCGACGCCGAAATGACAGTCAGCCCAGCCGGCACCGTGTCGGCCAGCACGACTGCCCGTGCGGTCGACGGACCGGCGTTGGTCACGACGATCGTGTAGTCGAACGTGCTGCCCGGGGTGACCCCGGAAGGATCCGAGGTTTTCGTGACGCTCAGCTCCGCACGGGTCTCGACCGGGATCGTCACCGTGGAACTGTTGTTGCTCTCGTCCGGGTCAGTCACCGGTGAGATCGCCCTGGCGGTGTTGGCCAGCGACTTCCCGGTGTACGCCGGATCGAGAGCGGCCGTGATCACGACGGTCGCGGTCTTGCCCGCGGCGATCGTGCCAAGGTCACAGCTGACGTTCTGACCGGCCGTCGTACAAGTGCCCTGGTCGGGGTCTGCCTTGGTGAGCGTCAGCCCTGTCGGCAAGGTGTCCGCAGCGGTCACAGCAGTGGCATCCGACGGGCCGTGGTTCACGACCGTGAGCCGGTAGGTCACCCCACCACCGGCCGCCGCGGACGCCTCGTCGCTGGTCTTGATGACCTCGATATCGGCCACCCGCTGCACGTCGGTCGTCACCGAGTCGTCGTTGTTCGACGGATCCGGATCGGACGTCGTACTCGTCACCGAACCGGTGTTGGTGATCGCCGCGGTCTGCGCCGCCGCGACCGCAACCCGGATCACAACCACCGCATTGCCACCCGCTGCGATCGTCCCGAGAGAACAGCTCACATTCGACCCGGACGTCGGACACGTACCGTCCGCACTCGTTGCCTCCAGCACCGACAGCCCAGCCGGTACGGCGTCCGACACCGACACGGCCTGAGCCGTGGACGGACCGGCGTTGTGCACCGTCAGTGTGTAGACCGCCTCACCACCGGCAACCAGCGTTGTCGGCTGCACGGCCTTCACCATTGACAGGTCGGCGGCCGTGGTCACCTTGGTCTCGGCCGAGCCGTTGTTGTTCTGGTCGTTCGGGTCCGGCGTCTGCGAGCTGGCCGTCGCGTGGTTGACCAGAGTCTCGGCCGGCTGGTCCGGCGAGACCTTCACGACGACGGTGACGGTCGCGTCATCACCCGGAGCCAGCTGGCCGACCGGGCACATGACCACCGGCTCGGACAGCGTCGGGTCCTGGGTGCAGTCGCCACCAGGGCCCGTCCCGCTGACGAACGTCGTACCCGCGGGAAGCGTGTCGGAGACCACTGCACCGACCGCGTCGGACGGGCCGGCGTTGTGTACGGTCAGGGTGTAGGTCAGCTCGTTGCCTGCGACAACTGTCGCGGGCGCCGTCTTGGTGACGGACAAGTCAGCCTGCGCATCAACACTGGGGGTAGTAGTCGAGGTGTTGTCGGATCTGGTCGGGTCGGTAGGCGTCTGTGCGGTCGCCGTCGCGGTGTTGACCAGCTCTCCTGGCTTGGTGGAGGCGGCAACTGTTCCGCTCACCGTGACCACGAAATTGTCCCCAGCCGCGAGAGTCGCCGCCAGGCAGCGCACCTGACCGCCGGCTGCCGTGCAGGTCGCACCACCGGTCGCACTCGCTGTCACTCCCGTGACTGCGTCAGGTACGTCGTCCACCACGGAGACACCCTGTGCGTCCGACGGACCCGTGTTGCTGACCGTCAGCTTGAAGGTGATCGCCTTACCAGCCACGACCGGGTCCGGCGAGGCCGTCTTGGTGATCTTGATGTTGGCCTGCGCACCGGTCATCAGCGTGTACGTCGCCGAGTTGTTGTCGTCGACCGGATCTGGAGTGGGCGACGAGACGGTCGCCGTGTTGTCGAGGTTGTTCGGCGGCGTACCCGACGGGACGTTCGCGACCACTGACACCGTGACGACGTCGCCCGGTGCCACAGTGCCGACCGCACAGGTGACCGTGCCGGCCTCCTCGGTGCAACTGCCACTCGACGGCGTCGCCGACACGTACTGGAGCGGCGCCGGCACAGGGTCGGACACCTTGACCGACTCCGCTGCCGACGGCCCGTTGTTCGTCACCGTCAACGTGTAGGTGACCGGACGGCCAGCCTGGACAGGGGTTGGCTGCGCGGTCTTGGTGATCGCCAGATCGGCGCTGGTCGTCAGGTCATCCGTGGTCCGGCCAGTGTTGTTGCTGGTGTCCGGGTCCGACGTCGAACTGGTCGCGGTTGCCGAGTTCGTCAGCTGCCCGATCGCCTTGGCTGACACGGTTCCTGTCACCGTGATCGTCGCCGTCGATCCAGCCGTCAGATCGCCGAGCGCACACTTCGCCTGCGTCGAATCGACCGTGCACGACCCTGCGGAACTGTCCGCGGTCACCCCGGTCAACGCACTTGGTACGTCGTCCGTCAGCTGCACCTTGCGGGCATCGGACGGCCCGTCGTTGCGGACGCTGATCCGGTAGGTGACCGGCTGCCCGGCAACGACCAGCTTGCTCAGCGTTTCCTTGGTGACAACGAGATCGGCCTTGGCAGCACCCGGAGTCACTGTCACGGTGCCGGTGTTGTTCGAGTCGTCCGGGTCCGGGGTGTCGCTGGTGACCTTGGCCGTGTTGGTCAGCGCACCGCCCTGATAGCCGGCGTCCAGGGTTGCGGCGATCTTGACCGCGACACCCGAACCGGCCGCGATCTTCGCCAGCGTGCAGTTGACGTCCTGTCCGGCCGTCGTACAGTTCGCGGCGGACTCGACGCCGGTGATCGCGAACCCGGCCGGGATCGTGTCGGCGACCCGGACCTGCTCGGCGTCGGACGGCCCATTGTTGCGAATGGCAAGGGTGAACACGACCGACTCACCCGGCGCCGGAGCACTTGGCGCGACAGTCTTCTCCAGCGAGAGGTCCGCCGTACGCGTCACGTCTGTCGTGACTGACGACGTGTTGTTGTCCGGGTTCGGGTCCGAGGTCGAGGTGGTTACCGTGGCCACGTTGGTCAGGCTGGTCGCCGTACTCGCCGCGGGCACGCGTACGACCACGGTGATCGTGGCGCTCGAACCGGACGCGATCGTGCCGAGCGAGCAGGTGGTGGACGCACAGGACCCTTGCGTCGGTGTGGCGGACACCAGGTCGACGCCGTCGGGCAGGGTGTCGGTGACGGTCACGTCCTGCGCCGGACTCGGACCGTTGTTGTGGGCAACCAACGTGTAGGTCAGGTCGCCGCCGGCAGGGATCGGGTCGGGCTTGGCGGTCTTGGTGATCGACACGTCGGCCGACGCCGCGACCGGAGTGTGCACCTCGTCCGTGCGGTACGTGAACGGCTTCTTGAGCGTCTCGGCCGTGTAGTCGAGCAGGCCCGTGTTGTCGAGCGTCGTACCCGCTGCGGCCTGGTCGACGGTGACGCGGAAGCGGATCGTAGTGCTCTGGTTCTTCTTCAACCGGCCACCGGTCGTCGCGTTCGCACCGGTGCCGACCCGGAACCGGACCATCTTCGCGTTGCCGTCGTACTCCGCCTGGTCGTCGCCCGGCCGATCGGTCTTGGCACCCGATCCGGCCCCGGAGGTCTCGACGAGCGAGCCGGGAACGTACGTCGTGTTCGGCGGCAACGAGTCGCGGACCGTCGAGCGGAGCGCGTCGTCGTCCCCGGTGTTGCTGTAGCTGAGCGTGTATTCGAGGGTGTCGCCAACCTTCGCCGGGTCGTTGCCGGCCAGGTTCCGTACCGTCTTCGTGCCCAGGATGGTCGGCGCATACAGGTCGATCTGGGTGGTCAGCGCGGCCGGGTAGTAGACGTCGCCGGTGCTGGCGAAGGTGAGCTGGGCGCTGGTCGCGTTGTTCGGGACGATGCCGGCAGCGTCGACCACCTTGGCGTCGACGCCCAGGTTGTTCAGGCTGGCCGGCGTCCGGTCGGTGAGGTTCGACCCACCGTCGGTGATCCGGCTGCCGTAGAAGTTCGCCGACGGGTTCTGCGCGTCGGCGAGCCGGGTGCCGTTGACCGCGAAGTAGTCACCGCTGATCCCGGCGTCGCCTTCGTACGTGACGCTGCCGAACCGGGCGTTGACCGCACCGCTCGGCGGCGCGAGGAAGCCGGAAATGCTGGCCCTCACCGGCTCGCCGCTGCTCACCTTGGCGTACCCGTTGAAGACGCTCAGGTCGCGCAGCGGCTCGCTCGCCTGCTGGTACGCGATCACCAGGCTCCACCCGGCGTACCGGTCGGCGCCCGTCCCGGTCGGCACGTCGGCGCCCCAGTACTCGCCGTTGCCGCCGGCCCGGACGAGATCGGTGACGTCGAGGTACGACGAGTAGTCGTTCTTCGACCCGGTGTTCAGCAGGTCGGTCTTGCTCGCAGTCACAGTCTGGTACGCCGCCTGACCCGGCAGCCGGAACCGCATCGTCGTACCGTCGTCAGGGGTGGACGTCCCGCCCTTGCCTGCCCCGCGGGCGGCGCCCCAGAACAGGCCGGCGTACAACACCTGGGCGCCGGACGGCAGGTCGACCGACGCGCCGGACGAGGACTTGGTCGACGGGTCGGAGTCCGTGTCCAGGAGATCCATGGTCCAGTCGTTGTTGTTCGACGTGGAAGTCCCGCCGGCCAGCGCCGCACGACAGGCCGCCGACGACCGGTCGCAGGTCAGCACACTGTTGCCGGTGATCCGGATCGCACCGTTGGTCTGCGCACCGAACACCTTGCCGAAGTCACGCACCGTGTCGGCCCTGGCCGTTGCCGGCAGCACCAATCCGGACACGAGCACCAGTAGGAGTGCAAGCAAGATCCGCGGCGCGCGGACACGAGCGGCCATCTGAAGTCCCCGTTTCTGTCAGCAGTCGCCCGCAAGGCATACCACAGAAAGGACTTCAGAGTAACCGAACGACTACCGTGTGTCGCAACAACTTGTTGCCAGTGGCACATATTCCGTCAACGGACGGTGCGTTTCTCGATGCTCTTCCGCTCGGCCTGCTCGGCAGTGAGCGGTACGACGCGTTGCACGAAAACGCCGGGCAGGTGGATCGTGTCCGGCCCGAGCTCACCGACCTCGACGACGTGCTCGGCCTCCACGATCGTCACCCGGCCGGCCATCGCGGCGACCGGGTTGAAGTTGCGGGCGGCGGCGTGGAAGACGCAGTTGCCGGCCCGATCGGCGACCGCTGCGCGGACCAGCGCGATATCGGTCACGATCGCCTCCTCGAGCAGCATCTCCCGGCCCTGGATCGTCCGGACCTCCTTGGGCGGTGAGGCGGCGGCGACCGTGCCGTCGACGGCGTAGCGCCAGGGCAGCCCGCCGTCGGACACCATCGTACCGACCCCGGTCGGGGTGAAGAACGCGCCGATCCCGGAGCCACCCGCACGCAGCCGCTCGGCCAGCGTGCCCTGCGGGGTCAGCTCGACGGTCAGCTCCCCGGCCAGATACTGACGGGCGAACTCCTTGTTCTCCCCGACGTACGACGCGATCACGCGGCTGATCCGTCGTTGCTCCAGCAGCAGTCCGAGGCCGGCGCCGTCGACGCCGCAGTTGTTCGAGACGACGGTCAGCTCACGCGCACCCTGCTCGAGCAGGGCCTCGATCAGGAACCACGGGATGCCGGCCAGGCCGAACCCGCCGACCGCCAGGCTGGCCCCGTCCGGAATGTCGGCGACCGCGTCCGCCGGTGTCGCGACGACCTTGTCCATGCCTCGACGGTAGGCCGAGTGGACCGATAGGGAGAAATACCGGCTTGCGCGGGATCCAGACTCTGCAAGTATCAATCCCGTGGAGCTACGCCATCTGCGGTACTTCGTCGCCGTCGCCGAGGAGCGGCACTTCGGTCGCGCCGCGGCCCGCCTGCACATCGCCCAGCCGCCGTTGTCCCAGCAGATCCGCCAGCTGGAAGGCGAGCTGGGTCTACAACTCCTCCGCCGTACGACGCGTCGCGTCGACCTCACGCCCGCCGGCGAGGCCTACCTGCTGCGGGCCCGGCAGATCATCGCGGCGGTCTCGTCGGCCGCAGGCGAGGCTCAGCGCGTCGCGGTCGGACTGCAGGGTCGCTTGGTGATCGGCTGCGTCGGCTCGGCGACGTACAGCCTGCTGCCGCAGCTCGTGCGGACTCTGCGCGAGGAGCTGCCCGATCTCGAGGTCGCGGTGCAGGGCGAGATGCTCGCACCCGATCAGGCGCGGGCGTTGCTGGAGGGGCGGATCGATCTCGGGTTGCTCCGGCCGCCGGTCGACGAGGAGTCGCTGCGAGTCGACGTACTGCGGGCCGATCGGCTGATCGTGGCTGTGCCGGATGGGCATCGGCTGGCCGGGCGGAGGCGGGTCCGGCTGGCGGAGCTGGCCGATGAGGATTTCGTGATCCACGCGGGCGGTGGGCGGTCGGTGATGCACGACACGGTCGTGGAGCTCTGCCGGGAGGCGGGGTTCGAGCCGCGGGTTCGGCATGAAGTGGCGGAGACGTCGACATTGGTGACGTTCGTGGCGGCCGGTCTCGGGATCGCCGTCGTACCGGCGCCGGTGGCGGAGCTGATGGTCCCGGGGGTTGCGTATCGCGCGCTCAGCGGGCGGGCGAGTGTTGAGTTGGCGGCGGCGACGCGAGCGGATGATGATGCGCCGTACTTGGAGCGTGTGCTGGCGGTCCTGGCTGGATTGGTCAGGACCTGAGGGTCAGCTCGACCTCGTTGCGGCGGAGGGTGAGGTTGCCGCCCGCGGCCTCGGCGCAGCGGCGGGCGATGTCCAGGCCCAGGCCGGTGGAGCCGCGGTCGCTGCGACCGCGTTCGCCGGCACCCAACGGGATGCCGGGTCCTTTGTCAGCGACAACGATCCGTACGCCGGTCTCCGTGTGGGCCAGCGTGATCCGGGCCGGGGTGCCGTCGGGCGTGTGCGCAACGACGTTCTCCACCAAGGCATCCAGAGCGGCACCGAGATCCTCCGCCGACGAGCGCACCATCGCCGGCTCATCCGGAAGATCGAGCGCCAACTCCCGCCCCTGGTCCTCGAACAACGGTTCCCAGAAGGCCGCCCGCTGACGCGTCACCTCGACCGCGTCGCAATGCGGCACCCGTCCTTCCCGCTGCGGTCGCCGCGCCGCACTGATCACCGCGGTCAGGGTCCGCTCCAGACTGCTGACCTGGGTGTTCAACTCCTCGGCACGCTCTCGGTCAGGCATCGCTTCGACCTGCAGTCGTAGCGCGGTCAACGGCGTACGCAACCGATGCGACAGGTCCGCGACCGCCTCACGCTCGACCGCGATCACCTCGTCGATCCGATCCGCGAGGCCGTTCAACGCGGCACCGACCTTCGCGACCTCGGCAGGACCGGTGGTCGGAGCTCGGGCATCCATGTCGCCCCGAGCCAGGCGGGCCGCCGTATCCGCGGTCTCCTCCAACGGTCGAGCCAGCCGCCGCGACACCAGCTCGGCGCCGACGATGCTGAGGAGCAGTACGAGCAGGCTCCCGCCAACGAGGATCAGCACCCGCGGCACCAACCCGTCGTACAGCTCGGCGTCGGTCAGGTAGAGACAGATGGAGGCCGGGCCGTTCGGCGTATCGACACCGATGTCGACCGCGAGTCCGCCACCGACGTTCCGGTAGTCGGCATCACCGACCTTCGGCGGCCCCTTGTGGTCGTCTCCGTCGTCGTCCCCCGCCGGCACGTCCTTCGGCGTCGGCACCCCACCGGGCGGAGGCTTGCCCAGCGTCGTCCCGTCGGGCATCAGGACCGAGATGTTCCCCGGCCCGTCGTTGCTGAGCCCATCGAGGTACGCCGTGATGTCGTCGGCGGTGTGGTCCCTGTCGCCGACGTAGTACGCGACGCTCTCGGCCCGGTACCGCGCCTTGTCCTTCGACTCGTTGGCCGTCGTAGTGCGCAGCAGAATCACCAGCGGTACGGCGAACGCGAGCACGACCAACGTGGTCATGCCGACCGAGAGAAAGAGGATCCGGCGACGCATGCTCAGCCGTCCGCCGCGAGCTTGATCCCGACCCCGCGGACGCTGTGCAGGAACCGCGGCTCGGCCGCCGTCTCACCCAGCTTCCGCCGCAACCACGACAGGTGTACGTCGACGGTCCGGTCGCCACCGCCCCACGGCAGTCCCCAGACCTCCGCGAGCAGCTCCCGCTTGGTCACCACAGCCCCCGGCCGCCGCGACAACGCCAACAGCAGATCGAATTCCTTGCGGGTCAGCTCGACCGGCGACCCGTCGACCGTCACCTCGCGACTGCGCGGATCGATCCGCAGTCCGCCGACCTCGACCGTCGACTCACCCTGCTGGTCCTTCCCGAGCCTCCGCAGTACGGCGCGAATCCGGGCGTCCATCTGGGCCGCGCTGAACGGCTTGATCACGTAGTCGTCGGCGCCGGCGTCGAGCAGCCGCACCACGCTCGCGTCATCGTCCCGCGCCGTCGCCACGATCACCGGCACGTCGCTGACCGACCGAACCATCGCGAGCACGTCCCGCCCGTCCAGATCCGGCAGCCCCAGGTCCAGCAACAACACCTCAGGCCGCTCCCGGGCCACCGCCGCCACCCCGTCGGCACCGGCCGCGACCGCGGAGACGACATGCCCGGCCGCCGTCAGGGACTTCCCCAACGACACCCGAATCGCATCATCGTCCTCGATCAGCAGTACCCGCGCCATGGTGCCGAGCCTAGCTTCAGGCTGCTCAAGGCAGCCTCAAGCCGCCGTTAAAGCGAGGGTGGTTTGAGGCCGCTGGTGCGGAGCTCGAGGGTGGCGAGTTTGTTGATGACGGCTCGGTCGCCGTCGCGCCAGGCTGTGACCGGGTCGTCGGAGATCTTCGCGAGCTTGTGCATCGGCTGGTTCGCCATCGCCCGCAGCGCGAACAGGTCGAGGTCGGCCGCGTTGTCGATGAACTTCTGCGCGGCCGTGGCCCGCCGTGAGAACCGGATCCGCCGCGGCAACCAGATCAGTACGGCGAACAGCACCGGCAACGCGATCGTCACGCCCGCGAGCAAGTACGCCAACTGCTCGACCGCATGCGCCATGTCCCGCCCGGCCTGCGCCATCTGCCCGGCCGCCCCCGCGGCCCCGTCGACCGGCGACCGGAGCTGATCCCCGACCGCCGGTACCTTCCCGAGCGGCTCCGACAGCCGGCGCAGCTGCCCCGCCAACCCGTCTCCCGCCGAGGCGGCCTTCCGCCCCGGCAACCCCAACGCGTTGGTGATCTTGAAGACGATCAGCCCCAGCTCGACACACACCCAGACCCAGGCCACGAACACCAGATCCCCGAGCAACTGCCCGAACCGCTGCGGGCCCACATCGGAATAGAGCTTCACCACTCAGATCCCTTCACCGACGCGCCGCCGACACCGTGCGTGGTGACCCTAGCGCCCACGGTCGCCACCGTGAACACCTCCGAAGACCGCAGTCGTCAGAGGGCGCTGCGGAGGTGCCAGAGGAGGGGGTAGTAGCGGAGGTCGAGGCGGCTGCGGAGGTAGTTTGCTCCGGACGATCCGCCGGTGCCCGGTTTGGTGCCGATCATGCGTTCGACCATGACCACGTGGCGGGCTCGCCAGGCGGCGGCGAGTTCGTCGTGCTGAAGGAGGGCCTCGGCCAGCTCCCAGATGGCGGCGTACTGCGAGCGGTCGCCGGCGATCTTGCGGAGGGCGTTGCGGACGGAGTCCTCGGAGTCGGTGTCGAAACCGGCCTTCCGCAGTACTTCGAGATACGCGTCCCAAAGCGTTGGCTCCTCGAGCCGGCGAGCCAGGCGATCCTGCTCTACCGCGGTCAGCCCGCGGAACCGGCGTACGAACGACGGGTCCTTCGCTCCGGAGAGGAACTCGATCTCGCGGAACTGCACCGACTGGAACCCCGACGCCGGCGACAACCGGTGCCGGAACTCGCCGAAGTCCTGCGGCGTCATCGTCTCCAGGATGTCGACCTGCTGAGTCAGCACCCGCTCGATCGTGTGGACCCGGCGCAGCAGGTGCTCGGCCAGCCAGAGTTCGCCGGACAGCATCGCGTCTCGGGACGCAGTCAGCTCGTGCAAAACCTGCTTGAACCACAGCTCGTATACCTGGTGGATCGTGATGAACAGCAGTTCGTCGTGCGCCGGCGGCTCGGACTCCAGCCGCTGCTGGTCCAGGAGCTCCGGCAGCCGCAGATAGCTGCCGTAGGTGAGCCGCCCGCCCTCCTCACCGAAATGCACATCGGACCCGCCCCACTGCCCCGCAACCCCGTCACCAGTGCTCATGACACGGAGACTAACCGACCAGTTCGTGACTGGTCAGTGATTCGTTCGTTGGACCTCAGGTACGCCGAGTTGAGGAGATGCATGTCCGCCACGGTCGAGACGCCGATCGTTCCCGGGCCGGTTCAGGGGCCGACCAGGGAAGAGCCGTTGATCGAGGCGTTGCTGCTCGACGAATACCGGTCGCTCGTCCACCTCGCCTATCTGATCCTCCCGCCTGCGATCAGCCGGGCGAGGCGGGTGGCGGCCGCGCATGCGGTAGTTCAGAGGGCACTCCCCGCAGACCTCGCCGTTCCGGCGATGAAGCGACGGGAGTTTCTGCGGGATCGCGTCGTACAGGAAGCGACTCGGCAGGCGGCGGAGCGTTCGCTGCTCGCCCGGCTCGGCAGCGTCATCGCGCCGGCCGACGGCCTCGGGTTCGAGCCGTGCACGATCCGCCCGGACCGCTCCACCATCACCCGCCGCTGCGCCCGCGGCCGCCGGCTGACGGTTCTCGTGACGTTGCTGCTCACGGCCGGGATCCTCGCCGGGCTCCTCTTGACCTGAACACGAGGACCGCCAGGCCATCACAATCGTCCGCTGCGGGCGGATCCCAGCGTGCCGCTGCCCGTCGACCGCGATTGTGATGGCCTGGCGGTCCGGCATGACATCTTGACGTAGTGTTTCGCCCCGCCTACCTTCGGTGACACCGCTCTCTTCCTACCGCCCCAGGGAGATCCGTGATGTCCGTTGGAATCGTTTCCAGCCTTGCCCTGCTCATCGCACCCCTCGGCGCGCCCGTACCGGCGCCGGCGACCGAGACACCCCCGGTGAACATGTCCACTCAGGCAACGATCTGCAACAAGTACTGCGACGCCCGCGACCCCGGCCTAGCCACGAAGGACCGCGCTCCGGTCTCCTCGACCCTCTTCGGCCGCACGATCGCTCTGCACATCGACGACGACGCCGCGATGGGCTGGGCCACGATCGACAACGGCAACCCCGGCGACGAGGTCTGGCTCGACCGCTCGATGGACGGCGGCCGGACCTGGTCCGACGGCAGCCGCCTCGGCAACACCGCGATCCCGACCGGGCAAGGCGGCTGGCGCACGCAGATGTACAACGTCGACGACTGGAACAACCTCGGCGTCGGCGCCCTCCGCGCGTGCGGCAAGGCCGGCGACCGCGCCGACATCGCCTGTACGACGTGGGCCCGGACAACGTGGAACGCCTGGGACCGCCGTACCGCGGCTGCGACCGCGCTCATGCAGGACTACAACCTGTCGACGGGCCTCTTCGACACCACCGGCTGGTGGAACTCGGCCAACGCGCTGAATGCACTGATCGACAACATCCGGGTCAGCGGCATGCACAGCTACGAGTACGCGATCGCGCGGACCTATGACCTGAACCTCAACGCCCAGGAAGGCCAGTTCCGCAACGACTACATCGACGACACCGGCTGGTGGGGTCTCGCGTGGGTTGCGGCGTACGACCTGACCGGTGACAGCAGGTACCTCCAGACGGCTCGCGCCGACGCGGACCACATGGCGGCGTACTGGGACAACACCTGTGGCGGCGGGGTCTGGTGGAGTGAGGCGAAGACGTACAAGAACGCGATCTCGAACTCGCTCTACATCCAGCTCAACGCCCAGTTGCACACGCGCGTCTCCGGCGACACGACGTACCTGCAACGCGCGCAGGCCGGCTGGACCTGGTTCCAGCAGACCGGGATGATCAACGGCTCGAACCTGGTCAACGACGGCATCGATCTGTCCACCTGCAAGAACAACGGCAGCACTGCCTGGACGTACAACCAGGGCGTGCTGATCGGCGCACTCACCGAGTTGTCCAAGGCAACTAATAACTCCGCGTACCTGACCAGCGCCCGCCAGCTGGCCGATGCATCCACCACCGCATCGTCGCTGCACACCGCCGACGGCATCTTGCGCGAGCCGTGCGAGAACGGCGACTGCGGTGGCGACGGTCCGTCGTTCAAGGGCGCTCACGTCCGCGGGCTCGGCAAGCTGAACGCGGCCCTGTCGGATCACCCGTACACGTCGTACCTGCAACATCAGGCCGACCGTGCCTTCTCGGCCGACCGTACGCCGATGGACCAGTACGGACTGCGTTGGTACGGCCCGGTCGACAAGCTCGACGCAGCCCGCCAGCAGAGCGCACTCGACCTCCTCAACGCGGCCCCCTGACCTGAGGAAATGCAGCTTCGGTCCAGCCGGCATCTACGGTCGATCCAGGGTGGGTCCAGACCGGCCCGGACCCGGCTGCGCGTGGCCCGCTCCGATGTAAAGGTGGAGTGACGAGCCGGCGAACGTCCGGTCGAAGCGGGCCACGACCTGGGGGTGACCGGTGCCGGATCCGATCGTCGACGAACTCCGCAGGCTCGCCGGGCCGGAGCTCTACCGGCGCAACGCATTCCGGATCAGCGGACTGCTTGCCGACGTGGACGGGCGCACCACCCGGCAGGTGTCGCAGCGGCTGCGCGCGGCGCTCGAGATGGGCGCCGACATCGACCTCGGTACGGCGACGTCGCGCGACCCGCACGAGATCCAGGCGGCCTGCGACCTCATCCTCGGCGACCCGCGCCGCCGGTTGGTCCACGAGGTGTTTGCCCCATGGGGCACGGATGTCTCCGACTGCGGCTGCCCGATCGAACTCCACAAGACCCACGACACCGCCATCAATGCGCATAGCACCGCGATCACCCGCGAGCTGACCGCCGACGCGGGTCAGGTATCACCGGACGGCGACTGGACCCGCGCCCGGCAGAACTGGAGCAAGGTCGTCGGCGCCAAAGCGCTCGCGACCCACCTCGAGTCCCGGGTCCGCGACCTGGACGACCGCCAGCTGGATCGCGAGGCAGTCAAGGAGATCCAGCGGGAGCTGCCGCGGGCATTGGCTCAGCCGGCCGTCGATCTCGCGGTCTCCGGCCCGACGCCCCGCGCCGTACGGCTGGTCTCACACGTCGGCGGGTTCCCCGGCGCGAACTCGCTGCATCGCCGGATGCTCGAAACGGCGGCGGCCCCGGTGTACGAGGACCTGGAACGTCGCCGTACCGAAATCGCCCAGCGGATCGGCGACGAGCCGACAGACCCGATCGTCGACGAGATCGAGAGCGACCTGCTGCCGCTGCTGGCGCGGCTGGACGCGTTGTTGCCGCCGGCCCAGAACCATCGGACCTCAGCCCTGCACGACCAGGTCGCCATCCTGCTGAACAACTGCGCGGTCGATCTGATGAACCGCGGCGACTCGGGCGACGGTCGCGCCGAGCGGTGGCTCGACCGGGCCGCCAGTCTCGCGCTCGATCCGCGGGAGCGCGATCTGGTCCGCGAGAACAAGGAGATGCTGGACGAGAACCAGCGGTCGATGCAGGAGTTCCGCTCGCAGGTCGACTATCTCTATCGGATGCGCGGCAAGTCCGCCGCTCAACGGCTGCTCCGGCAAGTGCGCAGTGAGACCAGGTCGACGGCGATCCGGGCCGAGATCGACCGGATGCTGGCCGCGATCTCGGCCGGCCGATCTCCCGCGTCGAACTATGTCCCGACGACGACCCCACGCCGTACCAAACCGTCCCGGCCGCCTCTTACGTCGTCCCGTCCGCCGCACCGCCGACGGGGCCGGCGGGTGCTCGCGTGGCTGATCGTGCTCGCGCTGATCGCGTTCGGTGTCTGGCATTGGTGGCCGCGGAACGCGAACCTCTACCACCAGAAGATCGCCGACAACACGCCCGCCGGGAGCTGCCTGGGCAAGCAGGACGACGGCTGGACCGCGCACCCTGACAAGCTCCGCTCCAGCGATTGCGACGACCCGCACTGGGGCGAAGTCCTCGCGTACGTGCCGATCTCGAAGGTGCCGGCGCCGTACCCCGGCGACGCCCAGGCGGACGCGCTGGCGAACTGGCAGTGCCTCGAGGCGATGATCCAGCAGGGCCTGAACCCGGCCGAGTACACCATCAACGAGGTCCACGCTCCGGCGAACTTCTGGAGCACCAGCAAGGACCGGATCGGCTACGAGAACTACGCGGCCTGCGTACTCCGTCGCCAGGACGGCGCGGAGATCCCGGCCGGCCAGGTGACGCGTCCGGACGCGAAGAAGGTGCCGAAGCCGGTGACGATGAACCTCTTCTCCGTCGACATCGCCGGTAATGCTCCGGTCGGCGCGTGCCTGCGTGATCCGATCCGCGGCAAGCTCACCAAGCCGGTGGTCGTCGTGCGCTGCAGCGAGTGGCACTGGGCGGAGATCCGCGGCTACCCGACGCTCTACCGCACCGGTCAGCCCTGGCCCGGTGACGACGCGGTCGTCGCGCGGGCGCAGACGGTCTGCGCCCGGACGATGCCCGCGGCGAAGGGCTTCACCGCGTGGGCCGGGTCGCCGGACCAGACCTGGTGGAAGGACCCGAAGCAGACGAAGTACGCCTATTGCCTGGCGCATCGCATCGACGGCAAGCCGTTCAAAGGGGCAGTGAAATGACCTGGGCCGGAGTCCGCCAATGGCGGCAGCACAAGGCATTCCGGATCGCCGCGCCGCGCTGGTCCGGGACGGAGTACGACGACCTGGACCGCTACCTGACCGAACTCGGTGAGACGGCGCGGCCGGCCGAGAGTCCGCCGGAGGACTCTTCTTTGGCCGAGGCGGCGACCAATCTCTGGCGAGCCCGCCGGAAACTTGCCCAGGGCAACGATGGTCAGGGTAAGCAGGCCGCTCGGTACCTGCGGACCTGCACTGAGGCGCTGGCCGCGGCCGGGCTCACCGTCCAGGACCACGACGGCGAGCCGTTCCACGCCGGCCGGTCGGTCGACGTACTGCTCTATTCCGACGACCCGGAGGTGACGGTGGAGACCGTCGTCGAGACGGTCCGGCCGGCCGTGTACCACCACGACCGCCGGATCCAGACCGCGCAGGTGATCGTCGCCGTACCCAGCACTCCGACTGATCGTGAGGACAGCCATGCGTGACACCATCGACATCGGCATCGACCTGGGCACCACCAACAGCGCGATCGCCCTGGCCGAGGGCGACACCGTGACGGTGATCAAGAACGTCGAGAGCCAGGACACCACGCCGTCGGCGATCTGGATGCCGCGAGCCGGTGAGATCCGGGTCGGCGCGAAGGCGCGCACCCGGGTGGAGAACGACCCGGACAACACGGCGGCCGAGTTCAAGCTCGAGATGGGACTCGCGGACGTCGCCCGCAACTTCGCCAAAGCCGGCGTCAAGCTCACTCCGCCGCAGCTGTCCGCCGAAGTGCTGAAGTCCTTGCGGGACAGCGCGACCCGGTTCCTGAACGGCGAGGCGCCGACCGCGGCAGTGATCACGGTCCCGGCCGCGTTCGCGCTGAACCAGAACAAGGCGACCGTCGAGGCGGCGACGCTGGCCGGCTTCGTTCCCGGTTCGCCGCTGCTGCAGGAACCGACCGCGGCCGCGTTCGCGTACGGCCTGCAGGACACGAGCGATCGCGCCTACTGGATGGTCTTCGACTTCGGCGGCGGGACGTTCGACGCCGCGGTGGTGAACAAGCGCGACGGCGAACTGCGGGTGCTGCACCACGCCGGCGACCCGTACCTGGGTGGCAAGTTAATCGACTGGGCGCTGGTCGAGCGGCTGCTCGCGCCGGCGGCCGCGGCGGAGTTCGGTCTGACCGACTTCCAGCGGGACAACCGGATCCACCGGCGGAACTTCGCCCGGCTGAAGGCTGCCGCCGAGGAGGCGAAGATCGCGCTCTCGGGCATCGACTCAACCTCGGTCCTGGTCGAGGTAGACACGCCAGGCGGTGATACCGAGACGTTCGACTACACGCTCACCCGGGACGCGCTCGACCGGGTCGCCGAGCCGTACTACGTCCGCGCGATCAACCTCTGCCGCGAAGCGATGCGGGAGAACGGCCTGTCGCCGGACGCGATCGACAAGCTGCTGCTGGTCGGCGGTGTGACGCTCTCCCCCGGCTTGCGTGAACGGCTCGCGGACCCGGCCGAGGGGATCGGCATCGAGCTGGAGACCCGGCTGGACCCGTCGACAGTTGTGGCCCGTGGTGCTGCGGTATTCGCCAGCACGATCCGGCATCCTGCACCACTGGCCGCAGCCCCGGCCAAGGGCGAGTACGCCGTCGAGCTCTCGTACGAGCCGGCCGTCACCACGACCACGACGACCGTGGCCGGCCGACTGCGGGCCGGACGGGATCTCGACTGGACCGGGTACTCCGTCGTGCTGGCCAACCCCGAGGGCCGGCCGCCGTTCCGGACCGCGAACATCGCGCTGAACCGGGTCGGCGCCTTCGCGACCGAGGTCGACCTGGACGAACGGCGTACGTCGCGCTTCATCATCGAGCTGATCGATCCGGCTGGTGCTCCGCAGAAACTCGTCCCGAACACGTTGTCGATCACGCATCGGACCGAGACGTTCGGCGGTGCACGGCTGGCACACTCGCTCGGCATCCAGTTGGCCGACAAGACGTTCTCGCCGTTGCTGCGCAAGGGCGCCGGTGTCCCGACGACGGCCCGCGAGATGTTCCGTACGTCGCACACGCTGCTCCGGCGGGACGACGAGGCGATGATCCGGATCCCCGTCGTACAAGGCGAACGCGCCCGAGCGACCCGGAACCGTCCCGTCGGCCAGCTGACGATCCGTCCGGTCGACCTGCGGATGGACCTGCCGTCGGGGACGGAGGTTGAGGTCACGTTCGAAGTGGACGCGTCGAACCTGGTGACGGTGGTGGCCGACGTACCGCTGATCGGGGCGCAGTTCGAGGCCGAGATCGACCTGACCTCGGTACTGACGCCGTCCTCCGACGTACTGACGCGGCAGTTGGCCGAGGCCGAGGGTCGGTTCGAGGAGCTGCAGCGGTCCGCCGAGCTGCCCGATGTGGACGATCGGCTTCGGCGTCTGGAGGCCGAGGGCACGCTGCCGACCGTTCGCGAGCAGGTGCGGGCGGCGGCCACCGATGCGGGTGCGGCGGCGACGGCTGAGGATCGGCTGCGGGACTTCCAGGCTGAGCTCGACGATATCGACGACATGGCCGAGCTTCCTCGCCGTACGCGAGAGCTGCTCGACCTGCTGGCCGAGGCCGGCGAGATGGTGCAGCAGGCCGGTGCGGTGCGCGACGAGCAGGAGCTGACCGCGCTGCGCGAGGAGGCTCAGCATGCGATCGACGACCGCGATCTCGGCGCGATCGACTCGGTCGCCGAGCGGACAGTGATCTTCATGGCGCGGCTGCATCGGCGGCAGCCCGGATGGTACGAGGACGCGTACTGGTCGGTCGTCCAGCAGCCGGGGCTGCTGCCGCCGACCGCCGAGGCCGACCGACTGGTTCGGGAGGGTCGCGAGGCGATCAACAAGCGCGACCAGCGGGAGCTGGAACGCGTTGTGCAGCAGATGATTCGGCTACTTCCGCGTGATGAGCGGGAGACATTCATCGGGCTGACGAAATGACCGCGGTCGTCACGGACGTTCGTCGGCAGGTCGCTCTTGGGCGGGCAGCGGAGAGCGCGCGACAGGGTGAGCTGGATGCGGCCGCCGCGCTGCTGGTCGAGCTCGACGAGGCGGGAGAGGCGTCGCCGGAAGTGCTGGATCTGCTGGCGCGAATCCGGGCACAGCAGAAGCGGTGGGACGAGGCGGACGCGCTGTGGGCGCGGGTGCAGGAATCGACACCCGACGACCCCGCGGCCGCGGCTGGACGGAAGACGGTCGCGGCGATCCGCGGACATCGCCGGGCCGCGCGCCCGATACTCCCGCTCCTGGCCGGCGCAACCGCGATCGTCGTGGTCGCGGGGGCGATCGTCGCCGGCATCGCAGGCGGAATCGTGGCACTCGCCGACTCCAACGAGCCGACCGCACAACCGGTAGGCCAGCCGACGCCCGGCACGACCGCAGAGCCGAGCTCGGTGCCGACCTCTGGGCCGAGCTCGGCGGCGACCTCGGGTGCGGAGGGGCGGGCGGCTGAGTTGGCTCGGCGGCTCGCGGTGCTGGAGGCGCGGCGGCTCGCGGCTGCAGCTGCGATGGCCAGCAAACTGGACGTGATCCAGCGGCAGGTCGCTGGTTCCGGTGTCGTGGTGCAGCGGCAGCCGAGTGCGGTCCGGGTGGTGTTCACCGACGGAGTGTTCACCGCCGGCACCGACCTCAGCCCGACCGGGCAAGCCGCGCTCGACGCTCTCGGCAAGCGACTCCCCGGGCTGAAGGCAACGATCACAGTCACCGGGTACTCCGTCGTCGTACCAGGTGGAAGCGGATCCGGTGGATCGCAGACGGCCCTCCTACGGGCGCGCGCCGCGACCCAGGAGCTCAGCACGACCTCCGGGCTGCCGTTGACCGCGTTCACGATGCAGTCCGGCGATCAGGCCCACCCGCCGTACCGCACCGACGCGCAGAACCGCACCGTCACTGTGACGCTGACGCCGGTGACCAACGGGTAATGCCATGATGGCCGCATGGAGCTGAAGATGTCGGCGTCGTACGACGCCACCCCTGAGGAAGTGTTCGCGATCGTCACGGACACAGCCTTCCGCGAGCAGGCCTGCGAGAAGACCAAGGCGCTGTCGTACGACGTCCAGGTGAGTACGTCGGGCGGCGACACCATCGTCCGGGTCAGCCGGAAGATGGAGGCCGTCGACATCCCCGACATGGCCCGCAAGTTCGTCGGCGACACCCTGACCGTCGTCCAGACCGAGACCTGGCACCCGGCCGCGGCCGACGGTTCGCGCCGGGCGGACGTGTCCGGCGAGATCTCGAACACGCCGGTCGTGCTGAAGGGCACCGCGAGCATCGCCAAGGCCGGGGCTCAGACCGTCCAGGCGATCGACCTCGACGTCAAGGTCGCCGTACCCCTGATCGGGAAGAAGTTGGAGCCGATCGTCGCCGACGCCATCCGCTCCGGCCTGCAGAAGGAACACGACCTCGGCCGCGAGTGGGCCAGTAAGTAGGAGTGTCGCTGCGCTGAGCGGGTCACCTCCGGTGGCAACCTGAGGAAAAGAGTTGCTCCGGAGGTGAGCCCGTTATGCGGAAGCCAGTTGTTCGTGGGAGGAAGGCTCGACACGAGCCGATCGGCGAGGACACGCAGTACTGCGTCTTCTGCGCAGGGCTGATGCCGTTCGAGCGGATCGAGGCCCCGGATCACCTGGTCGACGAGCCGGACGAGTGGATCTGCGTCCACTGCGGGTCCGCCCTCCTGGTAGACCCACCCACCCAGCAACACTCCCGGACCGCCTAACTCCCCGCGGCCGCTCGCCGAGCTCTGGGAACAAGCCCCGAGGTCTGGGCACAAGCTATTGCTTGTCGCGTGACCCCGGCGCTTGTCTCCACAATCGGTTCCGATCTACAGCGGCGGGCCGAACGCGCAGGCCACCCGGGTCGCGTGGGCCGGGTCTAGTGCGTTGGCGACTAGTTGGGCGACGGTTGGGTCGAAGGCCAGGCCGACGTGGCCGACTGGGTCCAGCGGGCAGGTGTCCTGGACGTACTCGTTCGTGACGCCGGGCTCGCGGATGAACGAGGTCTCGTGTGGCGTGACCAGCGCGTCGAAGCGCGATGCGATCACCGTGTACTTCACGCCGGGCTGGGCGATCGGGCCTGCGGTCAGCTGCTGCACCGCCGACCCGCCGACGATGAGGTTGTCGCAGGCCGGACAGCCGAACTGCTGCAGCACCTGGTCGACCAGCGCGCCCAGACCGAGGTAGCCACCGACGCTGACCAGGCCGGCGAACGTCGTACCGTGCGTCGGCGGTGCCAGGGCGACCACTTTGCCCACCTGACCGGAGTACCCGAGGACCTTCGGGCCGTAGATGCTCTGGAAGGCGCCTTCCGAGTGCCCGACGATGTCGACCTTCGCCGCGCCGGTCGACTGCCGGACGGATTGGATGAAGGTCTGGATCTCCGCCGCGGACTGAGCGATCGCGACCGTGCCGCCGACCGGGATCGAGGGCGTCGCCTGGCCATAGGTCAGGCTGAAGGCGCAGTAGCCCTTCCCCGCGAGGAACGGGCCGAGGTACGCGAAGTTGCCAGGGCCGTTACCGCCCAGGCCGTGTAACAGAACTAGCGGGTCCGGATGTGCCGCTGAGGGCTTGCACGTCCAGTCGTCGAACCCCGATGATGGCGAAGCGCTCGCGGTCGAGGCGGTAGTGGCCGAGGCGGCAAACAGCAGGCCTGCGAACAGGCCCGCCGCAACTCGGCGAAGGCGGATTGTCATGGCAGCTCCACGTCACTGTATCGTTCGGTGATCAAATGATCACGCTCAGTGGAGCACGTTCTCTGATTCGAAACAAGACCTCGTATTGGGAACCAGATCTATTGGTTACAGTCCCGGCACAAGGGGTAACGTCCAGCGCATGAGTAGGACCATACGGGGACTGGACGCGACCCAACGCCGGGCCGAACGACGCGAGCATCTGCTGGATGCGGCGCTGAAACTGTTCGCCGCCAACGGCTACCTCGGTACGTCGATCGAGCAGATCTGCAGCACGGCGTACATCGGGACGAAGAGCTTCTACGAGCTGTTCGCCAGCCGGGAGGAGTGCTACCTCGCGCTGCTGAAGCGGACCTCCGAGCGCCTGGAGGAAGAGGTCGCCGGCGCCGCGTTCCAGGCCACCGGGAACGAACGCGAGGCGGCGCCACGGATGCTGGAGACGTTCGTGCACGCGCTCGTCGACGACCCGCGGATCACCAAGGTCACCTTCGGGATGGCGTCGGGGATCTCGGAGGCGGTCGAGCGGCAGCGCCGGACGAACCGGCGCTGGGCGGCCGGCTTCCTGGTCCAGCTCTGGGACAAGTACGACGGTCCGCCGCCCGAGGAGCAGGTAGCCGTCCGGCACAGCGTGGCGATCGGCTTGATCGGCGGGATCTTCGACCTGATCTCGGACTGGCTGCTGGACGTCGACTTCAACGACCAGAACCAGGTCCAGAACCTGATCGACGACATCACCAGCTTCTACATCACCGTCCGCCGAGGCCTCGCAAGCTGACCCGTCGGCCCGCCCCACCCATCGCCTTTATGTTTTGTTTTCCTTCAGCCCTGGTGCGGGTAGCGGTAGTCCGTCGGCGGGGCGAAGGTCTCCTTCATCGAGCGCGGCGAGGCCCAGCGGATCAGGTTCCACATCGAGCCGGCCTTGTCGTTCGTACCCGACGCCCGCGCACCACCGAACGGCTGCTGCCCCACAACCGCACCAGTCGGCTTGTCATTCACGTAGAAGTTCCCCGCCGCGAACCGCAGGTAGTCAGCAGCCTCCGCGACCGCGTGCCGGTCCTGCGCGATGATCGCACCGGTCAGCCCGTACGGCGCCGAGTGCTCCATCTGCCGCATCACGGTGTCGTAGTCGGCATCGTCGTACACATGTACGCCGAGGATCGGACCGAAGTACTCGGTCGTGAAGATCTCGTCGGTCGGGTCGTCGGAGACCAGCAGCGTCGGGCGGACGAAGTACCCCTCGCTGTCGTCGTAGGTGCCACCGGCAACGACCTCGATCGAGTCGGTCGCTCCTGCCCGGTCCAGCGCTGCCTTGTGCTTGGCGAACGCGCGGTCGTCGATGACGGCGCCGATGAAGTTCGACAGGTCGGTGACGTCGCCCATGGTCAGCGAGTCGGTCTCGGCGATGATGTCGTCGCGGATCCGATCCCACACCGAGCGAGCGACGTACGCACGGGATGCGGCCGAGCACTTCTGGCCCTGGTACTCGAACGCGCCGCGAACCATCGCGGTCTTCAGCACCGCCGGGTCCGCCGACGGGTGCGCCAGGATGAAGTCCTTGCCGCCGGTCTCCCCGACCAGCCGCGGATAGGTCTTGTACGCCGAGATGTTCGTGCCGACCGTGCCCCAGAGGGACTGGAACGTCTTCGTGGACCCGGTGAAGTGGATGCCGGCCAGGTCCGGGTGGGTCAGAGCGGCCTTGCTGACCTCGATGCCGTCACCGGTGACCAGGTTGATCACGCCGGCCGGCAGGCCCGCGGCCTCGAACAGCCGCATCGTCCAGTGCGCCGCGAACTGCTGCGTCGGCGACGGCTTCCAGACCACCGTGTTGCCCATCAGCGCCGGCGCGGTCGGCAGGTTGCCGGCGATCGCGGTGAAGTTGAACGGCGTGATCGCGTAGACGAACCCCTCGAGCGGCCGGTAGTCGACCCGGTTCCACACGCCCGGGGACGAGATCGGCTGGTCGCTGACGATCTGCCGCGCGAACGCCACGTTGAACCGGAGGAAGTCGATCAGCTCACAGGCGGCGTCGATCTCGGCCTGCTGAATCGTCTTCGACTGACCGAGCATCGTGGCCGCGTTCAGGGTGTCGCGCCACGGGCCGGCCAGCAGGTCGGCTGCCTTCAGGAAGATCGCCGCGCGGTCGTCGAACGACAGCGAACGCCAGCTCGGCGCCGCCGCGAGCGCCGCGTCCACGGCCGCCTTGCCGTCGGCCTCGGTCGCGTTGCCGAGGGTGCCGAGCACCTGCGCGTGCTTGTGCGGCTGCACCACCTGGATCGGCGCGCCGCCACCGAGCTTCTGCTCGCCGCCGATCGTGCAGGTCAGGTCGATCGCGCCCGCCGCGGTGAACTCCTTGAGCTTCGCCTCCACGCTGGCGCGCTCGGACGAACCGGGCGCGTACCCCTTGACGGGCTCGTTGGCAGGCGTCGGGACGGCGGTGACGGCATCCATGGCTGTGCAGCTCCTCGATCGTGTGGTGGACCGTTACTGGGCACGCCGGGTGCGGATGGCCTGGCGTGACACCAGCATGGTGCCACGCCAGCACCGTCAACCACGAACGCGGCTGTTTACCTCCGCCAGGGCATGTGCTGGAGGGCCCAGGTGTTGCCGTCGGGGTCGGCGAACCAGGCGTAGAACACGCCGCCCAGGTCCTGGGGCTCGCTGACCTCGACGCCCCGGCCGATCAGCTCGGCGCGGGACGCCTCGATGTCCTTCACCAGCAGGTGCAGACCGCGCTGGGAGCCAGGCGCCATCGCCAGCTGCTCCATGCCGGCGGTGAGGCTGATCGAGCAGTACGAACCGGGCGGCGTGAGCTGCACGATCCGAACGCCGTCGACTGGGCTGACATCGACGTCCGCGACGAACCCACACTGCTGCACGTAGAACTGCTTGGCCCGGTCGATGTCGGTGACAGGGATCGGGATCAGCTCGAGCAGGTACGAGCCCGGTGTGACCAGGGCGTGCGTCGGGTCGACCGGGATCTCGGATTCGTCGGCGGGGACTTCGGTGCGCTCGGTCATGCGGACTTCTTCGTAGCCTTCTTGGCGGCTGCCTTCTTGGCCGGCGCCTTCTTGGCCGCGGCCTTCTTGGCGGGAGCCTTCTTAGCCGCGGCCTTCTTGGCCGGCGCTTTCTTGGCCGGCTCGGACTCAGCTGACCCTCCGCCCGCACGTCGGGCCTTGGCCGCCTCGACCGAAGCGCGCAGCGCGGCGACCAGGTCGACGACCTCGGCGCCCTCGGTCTCCTCCTCGTCGGACTCCGCCGGCAGCGGCACCCCTTCGGCCTTCGCCTCGACGACCTTCTCCAGCGCCGCGCGGTAGTTGTCGTGGTACTGGTCCGGGTCGAACTCGCCGCGCAGCGTGTCGATGTACGACGACGCCATCGCCTTCTCCTGCGACCGGATCTCGACGTCCTCCGGCGGCGCCGCGAACGACGCGTCCCGGATCTCGTCCGGCCACAGCATCACCTGCAGCACCATGATGTCGTCGACCGTCCGGAGCAGCCCCAGGCTCTCCCGCGACCGCAGCGCCACCTTGACCAGCGCGTACAGCTCGGAGCCCTCGAGCGCGTCCCGGAGCAGCACGTACGGCTTGGCGCCAGGCCCGCCGTCGGCGGCCAGGTAGTACGACTTGCCCAGATACAGCGGGTCGACCTGGTCGGCCGGCACGAACTCGAGAACGTCGATGACCTTCTTGCTGGACAGCGGCAGGTCCGCGAAGTCGTCGGAGTCGAGCACGATCATCCGGCCGTCGGGCATCTCGTAGCCCTTGCCGATGTCGGAGTACGGCACCTCTTCGCCGTCGATCGAGCAGATCCGCTTGTACTTGATCCGTCCCCCGTCGGCGACATGCACCTGACGGAACGAGATGTCCTTCTCCTCGGTCGCGGAGAACACCTTGATCGGGATCGTCACCATCCCGAACGAGATGGCACCCTTCCAGATCGCCTGCATGGCCATCAGCTCCTGTCAGTTCACCGTCAGCTCAAGCCTGCCGACCGCCCGCGGGGTCCCTCCGCGGCCAGCAGGTCCGGGATCTCTTGCGTCGCGTACCACAGCAGATCTTCACCCTCGCACGAATCCAGGGCGAAGATCGCGTTGTCGTCACCGTCCTGGGCGGCCTCCCACAGGTCGGCAGCCTTCCCGACCACCGCCGACGCCTGGGCCGCGTCGACATGCGCCGCCGCCACCAGCCGCCACGGAATGACCACATGCAGCTCCAGCCGGGCATCACCGAGCTCCACCGACCCGTCGGCCGGCGGTACGGCGCTCACCTCGGCCGCGATCACCACCCGCCTCCGTGCGGTCCCGGGATCGGCGGCCAGCAGTCCGATCGAGGCCCGGGCCGCCTGCGCCATCGCGGCGTACTCGAGCTCCTCGTCGTCACCCTCGACGTACCACTCCCGCAGGGCCGGCGTCACGGCGTACGCCGTCAGCGGGGCCGGACCGATCTCCCCAGCGTTGCACGCCACGCTCAGCAGGCGCAGCGTGGTTGGGATGTAGACCCTCATGATCCCGCCTTCTTAGTTGTACCGCGGGGTTTCTTCCGGCCCCGGGGAGCCCGGTTCCGGCTGCCCTTGGTGGTGTCGAGCAACTCGTCCAGCGCATCGGTCACACATTGGGCGAAAACAGCGAGGTCCGGCATGGCGGTGCGGTCCGCATTCAGACCGTAGTACACCTTCCCGTCGTACGACGTGACTCCGACGGACAGTCCTTGCCCGGGCATCAGCGGCACGACCGGGTACGACGCGAGCATCGGGGCACCCTGCGCGTACAGCGGGAACTGCGGACCCGGCACGTTGGTGATCACCACGTCGTCGATCGGGCGGACCGTGGTGGTCGCGACCCGGGCGGCCAGCGCGTGCAGCGTGGTCGGGGCGAACCCGGCGATCCCGACCAGCGACCGCGCGCTGACCGCGCGACCGGTGTCCTTGTGCACCTTGGTCTGGTAGGAGATCTGGTGCAGCCGCATGACCGGGGAGTTCTCGCCGACCGGGAGGTTCACGGTCGAGGCGATCACCCGGGAACCGAGCGAGGTCGGCTCCTCGTCCTCGTCGTCGCGGATGCTGACCGGGATCACCGCGCGGACGCTACGGGTCGGCCCGACGCCCTCACCGCGGGTCATCATCCAAGCCCGGAACGCACCGGCGACCACGGCGAGGATCACGTCGTTGACCGTGCCGCCGTGAGCGGCCCGGACGGTCCGGTAGTCCTCCAGGTCGGTCTGCACGGTGGTGAACCGGCGCTGGCCGGAGGTCTTCACGTGCAGTGAGCTCTCCTGCACATGACGCTGCGCGACGAGCGAGCCGACCACGTCGCCGAGCACCTCGCGGACCGACGACGAGCCGGTCAGGCTGGTCATCTCGGCGCGGGCCAGCTCCAGGACGGCGGTCGGGTGCTTGGTGGCGTCGGTGAACACGCCGGCCAGCAGCTCCAGCGCGGACGGCGGGTGCTCCGGCTGCCAGGTGTCGGTCGGTGTCTCGCGCGGGTGCGCGGTCGCGTCCAGGACGACCTGACCGATGTCGACCGTGCTGTTGCCGTCGACAAGCGCCTGGTGGGACTTCGCGATGATCGCAAACCGGTCACCTTGCAGGCCCTCGACCAGATACATCTCCCACAACGGGCGGGCCCGGTCGAGCCGCCGGGACATGATCCGGGCGACCAGCTCGAGCAGCTGCGCGTGGGTGCCGGGCCGGGGCAGGGCAGAGCGCCGTACGTGGAAGGTGATGTCGAACTCTTCGTCGTCCACCCAGACCGGTCCCGCGAACCGCCCTGGCACCTGCTGGACCCGCTGCCGGTACCGCGGCACGAACGCGATCCGGTCCCGGATCAGCGCGACCAGGCTCTCGTAGTCGAACCCCTCGTCACCGTGCACCGGCGGCTCGAAGATGTCGACCGTCCCGACGTGCATCGGGGTAGCCGGCGACTCGGCCTTGAGAAAGGTGAGGTCGAGCGACGTCAGCCGATCGGGCATCCGTTCACCTTCCTCTCTACTTGATGACTGTCTTGTCACCCTAGCGGCCGACACCGACAGTGGGCTGCGACACTGCTTGTACGGGAACACTGAGGTATCCGTGTTCGTCAGGCAAGAGGGTGTGTCCCGCACCCTGAGAAGTTCACCACCCCCTCGAAAGGCTTCTGGACCGATGCGTTCGACGCTCACTCGCGGTGCTGCCGCCGCTCTCCTGCCCACCCTCGGCATGCTGGTCCTGGCCGGCTGCGGCGGAGGCGACTCGAACAGCGGCGCGACCAGCCCGTCACCGAGCGCTCCGGCGTCGACCCCGACCCTGCCGACGGTCTCGGCCACCCCGGGCAGCCCGAACCCGAGCACCCCGTCGAACACCGCCGACCCGTCCGGCGAGCAGGCCGACGTGACCATCGACGTCACCGTTGCCAACGGCAAGGTCAACCCGAGCGGCGCGACCATCAAGGTGAAGGCCGGCCAGACGGTGCTGGTCAAGGCGATGAGCGACGCCGACGACGAGCTGCACATCCACGGCTACGACAAGGAGCTCGAGCTGAGCCCGGGCAAGCCGGTCTCGGTCAAGTTCACCGCGAACATGAAGGGCACCTTCGAGGTCGAGACCCACAAGAGCGGCAAGCTGGTCGCGAAGCTCGTCGTTTCCTGATGATGATTCCCCTTCACGGGATCGGGGGTCGTCAGGACCTGCCGGTTCCGTTCGGGCTGGCGGTGGGTGGGGCCGCGGTCGCGGTCGGCCTGTCGTTCGTCGTGCTCGGGCTGGCTTGGCGGAGTCCGAAGTACCGCGGTAACGCCTCCGGCAAACCGTTGCCTGCCGCAATCACCCGGACGGTGGACGCGAACTGGTTCCGGTGGGTCGTCCGGCTGGTCGGGCTGGCGATCTTCCTGTACGCATTGGTGTCGCTGATGTTCGGCGTGGACCGGCTGACGAACCCGATCTTCGGGTTCATCTACATCCTGGTCTGGGTCGGGCTGGTGCCGATCTCGATCGTCCTCGGCCCGGTCTGGCGGACGCTGAACCCGCTGCGGACGATCCACCTGCTGCTCTCGAAGCTGCTCCGCCAGCCGCCGTCCAAGGGTCTGCTCGAGCTCCCGTCCTGGGTCGGTCTGTGGCCGGCCGCGCTGGGCATCTTCGCGTTCACCTGGCTCGAGCTGGTCGCGCCGGATCGCGCGACGATCCCAGTGCTGCAGGCGTGGATCGCGCTGTACGTGGTGATCACGATGTTCGGGGCGATCCTGTTCGGCGACCGCTGGTTCTCGCAGGGCGATCCGTTCGAGGTGTACGCGACGCTGATGTCGCGGCTGTCGCCGTGGGGTCGCCGTACCGACGGCGCCTTGGTGGTACGCCGTCCGCTGGAGAACCTCGACGGGTTGAAGCCGCAACCCGGCCTGGTCGGCATGGTCGCGGCCTTGCTCGGCTCCACGGCGTACGACGGCTTCTCGAATTCGTCGACCTGGATCGGCTGGGCGCAGAACCAGGACGTCTCGATGACCTGGCTCGGGACGGGCGCGCTGATCGTGTTCATCCTGTTCGTGCTGGTCACGTACTCCGGCGCCACGGTGATGGCCGGGCGACTCTCGGACAGCTCGCGGACGTCGCTACCGGGGTTGTTCGCGCACTCCGTCGTACCCATCGCCTTCGGGTACGTCGTTGCGCACTACCTGACCCTGTTCATCCTGGAGGGTCAGCGGACGCTGATCTATCTGAGCGACCCGCTCAGCAACGGCGCGAATATCTTCGGCACCGGACTCCTCGCGGTGAACACCGGCATCACCAACCACAGCACGGCAATCGCAGTCACCCAGGTGCTGGCCGTCGTCTGCGGACACCTCCTCGGCGTCACCTCAGCCCACGACCGCGCGGTCGCCCTGTTCCCGCGGGCGAAAGCTCTGGCCGGTCAGCTCCCCCTGTTGATCGTCATGGTCGCCTACACCTGCGGCGGCCTACTCCTACTGTTCTCTTCCTGATGTACACCCCCGCCGACCGCTCGGCCCTCCGCGACGCACTCATCACGGAGGCTCGAGCGGACGCGCGGGTCGCCGGCGCGGCACTGACCGGATCGGCGGCAGCCGGCGCCGAGGACGAGTGGTCGGACATCGACCTGGCGCTCGGGCTGTCCGCGGACGCCGACCAGGTCGCTGTCCTCGCCGACTGGACGGCGGCTATGTACGCCGAGCACGGCGCCGTCCACCACACCGATGTCTGGTCGCGCGGGACCGTATACCGAGTGTTCCTGCTGGACTCGACGCTGCAGGTAGACATCGCGTTCGCACCGGCTGATGAATTCGGTGCGCTCGGCCCTACGTTTCAACTGCTCTTCGGCGAGCCTGTCGAGCAGCCGGCGTGGAGTCCGCCGTCGCCGGTCGACCTGATCGGGATGGGCTGGCTGTATGCGTTGCATGCACGGTCCAGCATCGCGCGGGGCAAGGTGTGGCAGGCGGAGTACATGATCAGCGGAGTGCGGGATCACGTGCTGACGCTGATCTGTTTGCGGCACGGCGTATCGCACTCGCAGGGTCGGGGGTTGCATTTGTTGCCTACGGCTACCACCGCGACGGTTGAGCCGGCGCTGGTGCGGTCGCTGGATGTGGGCGAGTTGCGACGGGCGTTCCGTGCGAGTGTCGACGTACTGCTGGACGAGGTCGCTCTGGTCGACGCCGAGCTGGGCGTCAGGCTGGGTCGGACGTTGCGGGAGCTGACGGCTTAGGCAGACCGCGGCTGGTGATCACGAGCAGGATGAACGCGATCATGCCGACGATCAGGTGGGAGTTGCCGGGAATCGACTGCCAGAAGGTCCAGCTGAGCTCGCGGTCGTCGCGGTACGGGACCCACCAGATCGAGCGCAGTACGAACAGGCCGTAGAACAGCACGCCGGTGACGACCGCCGGGTTCAGACCCCAACGGCGGTTGACGCCGCGGATCAGGCTGACGCCGAGCGGGATGATCCAGACCCAGTGGTGGCTCCACGAGATCGGCGACGCGTACAGGACCGCCAGCGCCATCACCGAGATCGCGGTGACGCGCTCGTCGGCCAGCCAGTAGCGCCGGGCCAGCCAGAGCACGAGCAGACCGAACACCACCGACAGCACGAACCAGGTCGGCTGCACCCAGCTCGCGTCGTCGCCGATCCGGTGCAGGAAGCCGTTGAAGGACTGGTTGCCGGTGTAGGCGATCCCGCCGACCCGGTTCGCGTCCAGGATCACGTCGGTCCAGTACCGCCAGGACTGGTGCGGCACGATCGCGAACCCGATCGCCATCGTTGCCAGCAGCCCCAGTACGGCGTTGCGCAGCGCCCGCCACTGCTTCGTCACGATCAGCAGCGCGAGGAACGGCAGCGGAGTCAGCTTGACGCCGATCGTCACGCCGACCCAGAACCCGCGCAGCTTGGTGTTGTTCGGCCGGACCAGGTCCAGCAGGATCATTGCGGTCAGCAACAGGTTGATCTGGCCGAACTGGATCGTCTGCCAGACCGGTTCGAGCAGCAGCGACAAGATGGTGAGCGCGATCAGTGCCGCGGTGCGCTTGCGCTGGGTGACGAACGACCAGAACGTCTTCGGCAGGCTGGTCCGCCACAGCGCGGTGATGCAGAGCACCGAGATGGTCGTCCAGGTCACCAGCGCGACGCCCCACGGTACGGCGGCCAGCGGGACCATCGCGATCGCGGCGAACGGCGGGTAGGTGAACGGCAGACCGGAGCCCGGCAGCTGCGCGTCGTACAGCGACTTGCCATGCAGCAGCACCGAGCCGCCCATCCGGTAGACGCGCAGGTCGATCATGCCGCCGAACAGGCTGCCGACCCAGGCGCCGAGCGCGACGAGTACGGCGCAGCCGACGATCGCGATGACGACGCGGCGGCTGGCCGGACGGGCTGGGGAGGAGGGAGGGGTGGTCACGGTCACGTCAGGTCGGCTCCGAACAGGGTTTCCAGCGCTCGCCGGGTCTCGTCGTACTCGGTGTGAAGAATCGCGGTCATGCCGACCGCGCGGGCGCCGTCGACGTTGAGTTGCAGGTCGTCGATGAAGACGCACTCCGACGGCTCCAAGTTCAGCCGGCGGGCGGCGAGCAGGAAGATCTCCGGCTCGGGTTTGCGCAGGCCGACCTCACCGGAGATGACGATGTCGTCGAACATCCCGTCCCAGGTGTCGCGGGGATAGGTGTTGCCCCAGGAGTTCGACAGCAGGGCGGTCTTGATCCCGCGTTCGTTGGCCCGGCGGACCAGCGCGGACATCGCCGGCTGGTGCTCGAAATGGGCGAACATCCGCTCGATCAGTCCCTCGGCCGGGACCGGCGTACCGTCGCGGCGAACCAGGATCGAGGCGAGCTTCCGCTCGAAGTCCGGTACGGCGATCTGGCCGCGCTCGAGCGCGTGGACCGGGTTCAGCTCGACCTCTGCTGTCGACTCCGACGGCAGCCATTTCAGGACCGCTTCCAGGTAGGAGTCGAAGTCGAAATCGTCCAGCTCCGCCCAGCGCCGGAGCGCCGGTTCCAGTCCCGAGGTGAGCACGCCGCCCCAGTCCACCAGCAGACCACGCGGCAGCACCCGCACCTCAACCATGCCCGCAAGCCTACTCAGCACAGGCTCGCCCTAACGCTGCCGACCCTCCTCATCACCCGCCGTAGCCGGGCGGTGTCAGTGGTTGTACTCGATGCTGACGTCGCCTGAGGAGGTCTTGGCCTTGAGGGTGCGAGTCGAGTTCGGATCGATCTTCACCGTGGCCGACTCGTCGCCGGAAGAGGTGTCGGTGTCCACCTTGTACGTCTCGTCGCCGGACGGGATCCGGATCGACACGTCGCCCGAGCTCGCCTCCGCCTCGACGGACTGCGGCGCGACGGTGAAGTCGAGCGATGAGCTGCCGGAACTGGTGTTGCTCGTCACCGAGGTTGCGGTCAGCCCGTCTGCCTCGATGTCACCGGAGCTCGCCTCCAGCTGCAGCGGTCCGCCGACATCGTGCACCGCGATGTCACCCGAGCTGGTCTTCAGGTCCGCGCCACCCTCGAAGCCGGACAGCGTCAGGTTTCCACTGCTGCTCTCGACCGTCAGCTTGAGGTCCCGCGGCACCGTCAGCACGTAGCTGGTCTTGCAGCCGAACGCCAGGAAACCGCAACCGCCGCTGTTCAGCTCGAGCTTGCCGCCGTCCTCGTGGTACTTCTCCTTCGGGTCCGAGCCGAAGATGTTCCGGGAGAAATGCCGCTCGACCTTCACGTCGGTCCCGTCGCCCGGCTTGACCTCGACCGTCGCCGAGCCGCCCTTGACCACCAGCGAGTCGCCGTGGACCGCGTAGCTGTCCTGGCTGCTCTTGGCGCCGTCGGTCAGCCCGGTGAGCGCCCAGTACAACCCGCCGAGGATGAGGGCGACCGAGATGGCGATCCCGTACCGCCGCTCGGTGCTCATCGACCTCGTAGGCCGGCCTTGGACATCGGACATGACGCTCCCTGAAGTACGGGTCGAAGTACAGCCAACCCTGGCACATCACCGACCCGTTGTCGGTGGGGTTATCCCCCGGCTCCCCACCTACTCGACCCTGAGTCCGCTCGGTTCTCAGGCGGGCGCGAGGTCCTTGACCACCGAGGTTGCGAGCTGCTGGAAGGCTTTGCGGAGCTTGCTGGACTTAGCGGCCTCGGACAGGCTGCGCCCGTGCGACATCGCCGTGTCGACCGCATTCAAGTCGTACGGCAACAGGGCAGCCGGCTGGATCCCGGCGTACTGCGCGAGTGCCTCGGCGGCGGCCTCGCCCGGTGAACTGCCGAGCGCCCCGGAACGGAGCCGGTTGACGACCACGCGCACGGTGACCGAGGGTGCGACGGTCTGCAGCTCGTGGACGGCCCGGATCAACCGGGTCAGCCCGACCGGATCCGCCGTACCGACAATGATCACCTCGTCGGCCTCCTCCAGCGTCGCCACCGTCGCGCCGTTGCGCCGCGGGGCGAGCGAGTCGAACGAGATCTCCTCGTCGGTCTCGATGCAGAACCCGACGTCCACCACCGTGGCCGGGGCCAGCGTCCGCGCCGACGACCAGATCGACTCGATCGCCGCCGGGCGCAGTTCGGTCCACCGGTCGGCCCGGCTGAGGCCGGTCAGCACCAGCAGATGCGGATTCACCTGCCGGGCGTGCTTCGCGAGCATGACCATGTCGAGCGCACCGTTCGACGCCGACCGCGCCGCGGCGGCCAGCCCGGAGGTCTCGTCGAGCATCCCGAGCATCTGCGCCACGGTCCCGCCGTACACATCGGCGTCGGCGAGCAGGGTCGGCACGCCCTTGGCCGACAGCTCGGACGCGAGGTTGACGGCGACCGTCGTCCGCCCCGGCGCGCCGGTCGGCCCCCAGACCGCGATCAGCCGACCTGCGCCCTGGGAGTACGGCGGCGGCTCGTGGTGCGGATTCTCCGGAGTGAGCGGCACGAATCCGCCGGCGAACTGCGCGGTCGAGATCGGTGGGCCTGCGTCGATGGCATCGGTGACCGCGCGAGCGAGGTCAGCCGGACTGACGTCGGCGGGCAGGATCCGCTCGATGCCCATCCGGCTGAGCCGTTCCTCGGTACCTAACGGCGCACCGGTCTCGGCCGGGTCGACCAAGGCGAGCACGGCGATCCCGCGCGCGTGCAGCGCGGCGACCACGTCGGACGACAGGCGCGCCAGGACGTCGGCCAGCAACACCGCCCGAGCCTGCCCGCTCGCGGCGGCCGCCATCACATCGGCGACGTCGACACAGCGCCGTACCACCCGGATCCCGGGCGCCCGCTCGGCCCGGCGTACGACCTCTGCCTCCCAGGACGCACCGGTCACGGCCAGCAGGACTGGGATCGACATCAGCCGTCCTTCCGGACCAGGGTCGGCTCGCCAGCACCGATCGCGGTCAGAGCGGCCGGGATCCGGGGCAGGTCGGCCGACGTGAGCCCGACCAGGACCTGTCGCCGACCCGTGCCGCCCGCGACGCCCTTGACCGAGTCGATCTGCAGCACACGGACGCTGCTCCACAGCGGCCTCGCGGGCTGTCCCTCTTCCTTGGGCACGACCCAGACGTCCACGATGTCGCCGATCGCGGTGTCGGACGGCAGGTGGCCGGTCGCGACCGACAGCGGCAGCTCGGTGCGGTCCTGGTCGGACTTGGGGACGGCGGCATCCTTCGGCACGAACTCGCCCTGACCGACCTCGCGGCCGACGACCAGGCCCTTCACGTCGAAGTCTGCAGCGAGGTACTTCCCGGAGTCGTCACCGCTGGTGAAGCGGACCCGGACTGTGGTCAGGTCGTCGTCGGTCAGCGGTACGCCGACCTTGAGGTCGTGCTTGGCCGCCCAGATCGTGGTGGTGTCGTCGGCGGACGACAGCAGCTTGGCGCCGGCCAGCGCGGTGACGGCGACGAGCAGCACGCCGAGGACCAGGCGGCCGTCCTTCCACCGCGCCTTCCGGTTGCGCTGGGCCGGGGCGGACGGCGCCCCGAATCCGCTTCGCACAGCTGTGTCGACCACGTCGTCTCCCAGTCAATCGTTCGTTCTCGGGCGACATTCTGCCTGGTCGCGGATCGCACCGTGCACGGTCATCCACAGGCTGTGACGACCTGGGGACAAACCGGCTCGTTCGTTCGCCAACCGTGGCAAACTGAAGGAACCAGACACTATGAGAAGGAGCACGACGGATGCCGGGTCCCCGATTCCTCCAGCTCGCGGACGTCGCCGAGGTCCTCAACATCTCCGCCAACCAGGTCTATGCGCTGGTCCGCCGCGGTGACATCCCCGCGGTCAAGATCGGCGGCCGCGGCCAGTGGCGGGTCGAGGCGACCGAGCTGGAGAAGTACATCGAGCGGCTGTACAGCGAGACCAAGAACTTCATCGACGCCCACCCCTTCGGCGAAGAAGCCGAGACCCCCGAAGACGCACAGCTGTAGGACTCGCCGCCCGGCGAGCTGGCGCCGGGCCGCGACTGCCGACCGCACCCCCGCACTCACGACGGCCAACGCCCTCCCCGCGCCTTCCCGCGCCGCGCCTTCCCGGCGCCCCGCATGCCCGCACCCGCCCGCGCGCCGCCTCGCCGCGCCTCGCCGCGCCTCGCCCGCCCGCCTCGCCTGCCCGCGCCGCGCTTGGCGCGCGAACCCTCCAAGTCAGGGGGCATCCCCTCAGTTGGAGGGTTGCCCACTGAGAATCTGAGGGGGCAACCCTCCAACTGAGTGGGCAACCCCAGGACGACCAGGGCGGGTTCAGCGGCGGCGGAGGGCTCGTAGGGCTTGGGTGGGGACGAGGCGGACGTTGTAGACCTCGGTACGGCGGCGTGGCGCGTCGAGCGGGTGCTCCGCGATCTCCACGAAGTCGGCGCCGACCCGGTCGATGGTGCCGGTGACGGGCCCGCCGCCACTGCAGAACAGCGTGACCGGTGAGCGGTCCCGCGCGATTCCCCGCAGCAGATGGGCGAGCCCGAGCTTGCCCTCGACGGCTCCGACGGCCGGCTCGGCCCACGGTCCCAGCCGGTGTACGGCGACCAGCGCGTCGACCGGGATGAGCCACTCTTCGTAGCGCTCGGTCTCGAGCAGCAGGCAGTCCTTCCCGACCCGGCTCAACAGCCCGCGAACGGGATCGACGTCGTTCACTTCGACGCGTACGACGGTGTCGACGGCGCCCCGGAGCCGGTCGAGCACGGTGATCTTGCCGACCTCGGTCCGGATCCGGTCGGCCACTTCGCCGTACAGATCGGTCTCCTGGAGCGCCTCGAACTGTGACTCCAGGTCCGCGAACAACGCATCCCACCGCATGACCGCGAACCTACCGGTCCCGGGTACCGCTGCGCCGGTCGACCGTCACCGTCCGCTGCAGAAACCCACGCTGCGTGCGTTAAGGACTTGCAAAGCTGCCCTAGAACCGGTCTATAGTGGTCAAACCGAAGCAAACTAACGCAAACTCATAGGTCGGGGGCGAAGCGGGATGAACGCGATGATCCGGGCGCTGAAGGGCACTCTCGCGGTGCTCGCGCTGGCCGGCCTCGGCCTGCTGCTGCGGTGGATGACGGCCGGGTCGATCAGCGGCGTGAGGACGTACGACCTGGACACGCTGACCGTGCTCGCGGTCGGGACGGTCGCCTGGATCGCGTACGGGTGGCTGGCTCTCGCGGTCGTGACCACGGTGCTGGAGCAGCTGCCCGGCGTGGTCGGCGCACTGGCCGGTGCGGTGGCAAGCCGAATCACGACGAAGACCGCCCGAGCCCTCCTCCGCTCCGGCCTGGGAGTCGCAGCCGTCACACCCCTAACCGTCGGCGTCGCCCACGCCACCCCCGGCGACACCTCCCACGTCCTCCACCTGAACCAGACCGCCCCCGCCCCCAAACTCCCCAACACCACCCACCCAGCCACCGAACCCCACTCCACCATCCAGCTCGGCACCACCAACTACCGCGCCACGGAGCCCCACTCACGCGTGGAAATCGGCGGCAGCCACACCGCCCCGCAACAGGCCGCAGACACCAACTACCGGGCCACCGAACCTCGCTC
>NZ_SODF01000003.1:233762-1209198 GCF_004365875.1 Kribbella kalugense
CTCCACCGTCGAGATCGGCGGCACTGACACCACCTCGCGAACAGCTGCGGACACCAATTCCCGCGCCACGGAGCCCCGCTCCACCGTCGAGATCGGCGGCACTGACACCACCTCGCGAACAGCTGCGGACACCAATTCCCGCGCCACGGAGCCCCGCTCCACCGTCGAGATCGGTGGGACGGACGCCCGCCGCGCTGCCTCGCAGCAAGCCGCGGACGCCGACTACCGCGCGACTGAACCGCGCTCGAAGGTGGAGATCGGTGGTGCGGTCGCTGGGCAGATCACTCCAGCCGGGTCCGCGGACGCCAACTACCGGGCTACCGAGCCGCGATCCAAGGTTGAGATTGGTGGCGCCAACACGGACTACCGGGCGGCTGAGCCGCCGTCCGAGGGGCGGCTGAGCGGGTCCAGCGACAGCCGGCCGGCGTCGACCAGCAAGCCTGCGACCGAGTTGCCGACGGGTGGGCGGATGCGGGTGGGTGTGCCGGACCGGCCTACTGACGGGGCTCCGACGCGGTACACCGAGCTGCGGGCGACGATTCCGGTGCGGGTCGTCGTACGCGATGGGGACTCGCTGTGGACCCTCGCCGCTCGCGAGCTCGGTCCCAAGGCCACGAACGGAGCGATCGCGGCCCGTTGGCCGGATTGGTACGCCGCGAACCGTCAGGTGATCGGGGACGACCCCGACCTCATTTTTCCCGGGCAGGTACTTCGCGTCCCGCCCGCCTCGACCGGCGATCACGTCCCGCCCACTCATCAGGAGAAGTGACATGAGCCAGCCACAGAACCTCCGTGCGGACGACCTCCAGCACCCAGTTCAGCTCACCCCGACGGACGCCGAGCCCGTACTCGTCCCCGTCCCGGACCTGGCGCCGGACACCGAAGAGGCGGACACCGCCGCGTCTGTTGCGCAGCCTCGGCTGCGCTCGGTGGACGGATGCGCCGGCGAGCACACCGTGCCGGCGTCCGCCCGGTACGCGACCGAACTGACGGACGGCGCACTGGCCCTCCGCCTACAGGCAATCACCCGCCTAGGCATCGCATCGCCAGTCACCTCGCCAGTCACCTCGCCAGTCACCTCGCCAGTCACCTCGGCAATCAGCTCGCCGGTCACAGAGTCGGTCAAGGAGCCTGTCGCAGGGCCGGTCACCTCGCCGGTCAGCACGCCGGTCAGCACGCCGGCTGCAGAGCAGGTGGCTGGGCGGGCTGATGGGGTTCAGCTGCCGCAGGGCACGGACGCGCCGCGGGTGCCGGAGGCTCGGGCTTGGGGCGGTCGGTTGGCGCAGGCGGTTGCGGAGGTGCTGGCGGGCGACCGGCCGATCTCGCAGCTGGTTCGGTTCACCGATGACGCGGTCTTCATGGAGCTGAACCGCCGGGTCCGCCTGATGGGGTTGAACACGACCGCCGTCAGCCGCGGCGCGAAAGACAAGAGCACGCTGCGCTCGGTGCGGGTGTTCATGCCGGAGCCGTTCGTCGCCGAGGTCGCCGCGCACGTACGCCGCGGCGACCGTTCGCGGGCGATCGCCCTACGGATGGAGATCCGCCGCAACCGCTGGGTCTGCACCGCCCTCGAACTCGGCTGACAACTGGGTGAACTCTTGGCCGGGGTACGGCGTCATAGGGAGCGCAACCTGATCGTGCCGCGGCTGTCATGTCGGCGGCGTACGGTAACCGGATCGGTCGACTCGTTCGGGGGAATGGATGTCTGAGACCACAATCGCCACACCGCTGGACCAGCCCGAATCGTCGTGGCAGGTCGGTGTGCAGGACCTGAGCGACGCGGAGCGCGCACGGGTCATGCCAGCGGTTCAGCATCGCCGGTGGAGCGAGCGAGTGCCGCTGCTTTACCCGTTGGCCATTCGGTACCACCGCGGGCTCAAGCGACTCGAGTGGATGCGGTCCAGCACGCCGTACGCCGAGGATCGTCAGGCGGACGACCTTCCGGTCCGGATCAAGCGCCACAAGTCGCTGCTGCTGCGGCAGCTCGGTGAGACCGAGATGTGGATGCAGCACAACAAGGTCACCAATCTGAAGCTCGCGTGCGCACAGGTCGACGGGCTGCTGATCCGGCCGGGTGAGACGTTCTCGTTCAACAAGCTGGTCGGCAACGCGACCCGTCGCAAGGGCTACAAGAAGGGCATGCGGCTGTCGAACGGGCAGGCCCGGCCGGGGATCGGCGGCGGCATCTGTCAGCTCGCCAACCTGCTGCACTGGATGGTGCTGCACTCGCCCCTGACCGTGACGCAGCGATCGACGCACAGCTTCGACCCGTTCCCGGACAACGGCCGGGTGCTGCCGTGGGGCGTTGGTTGCAGCATCGTCTACAACTACGTGGACCTGCAGTTCCGCAACGACACCGACCAGACGTTCCAGCTGCACGTCGGCGTCGGCGACCGCTACCTCGAGGGCGAGATCCTCGCCGACGTCCCGGCCGAGTCGTCGTACCGGGTGTTCGCCAAGGACGAGCGGTTCCTCCGGGTCGGCGCGGAGTACTTCCGCCGCAACGAGATCTGGCGGACCGTGATCGACCGCCGCACGGGTACGGCGCTACGCGACGAGCTGATCCGCGAAAACGTTGCCCTGGTCAAGTACCTCCCGGTCGACGTCCCGGTCCTCGACGTCGTACTCCCGGACTGAGTCACTCCAGCAACGTCGCCCCGTACTTCTCGAACAGCGCCGCCACGTCCCCCGAGAACCCGCCGTGCAACTCGGCCAGCATCGCCCGCGTGCTCGCCGACATCACCAGTACATACCGAGCCGGCTCCTCGGACGGATTGCCGAACGTGTGCGGCACACCCCGCGGCCCGACGATCCCGGACCCCGCCGGTACGTCGTAGTCCTCGCCGTCGATGCGCAGCCGCAGCGTCCCCGACAGGACGTACCACGCCTCGTCATCGTCGTGGTGCACATGCAACGGCGCCTGCCAGGCCACCTGGTCCGACCTACGCCCCGCCGCCTCCCACTCGGCCAGCACGAGACCGGACCCCTCCGGCGCCAGGGTTCGGCCGAGGAGAGGTACTGCGGACACATCGTCGCGACGTGGCATCGAATCAGTAAATCAAAACTGTCGGTGGCGCGTAGGAGACTGGGCGTGTGACTGTGATGGTCGAGCCGTACCGGGAGCGTGCTGCGCGCGTCGCCGGTGCCGACCTGTGGACGCGGACTGCTGAGGGCGGAGACTTCCGGATCCTGCCCGACGGGTGCATGGATCTACTGCTGGTGGACGACGGCCTGGTCGTGGCCGGACCGGACGAACGCGCTTGGACGGGCAGCGCCCCGCGCGGGACCCGGTTCGCCGGGATCCGGTTCGGGCCTGGGACCGCGCCCGGCTTCTTCGGCGTACCGGCTCGGGAGTTGCTGAACGAGCGGGTCCCGCTGGCCGAGCTGTGGTCGCCCAACCGGACCAGACGACTGCTCGACCGGATCAGATCGGCGCCCGATCCGGCAACGGCGCTGGACATCGAAGTCGCCAAGCTGGTCGAGGAGCCAACGGACCGGCTGATCTCTTATGTACTGCGCAGTGTCCGCGACGGACTCCTCCGCGGCACGGCCGGCGTCTCCCGGCTGGCGGCGACGGTCGGTCTGAGCGAACGGCAACTCCACCGACGCAGTCTGGACGCGTTCGGCTACGGACCGAAGATGCTCGACCGCGTGCTGTGGATGAACGTTGCCCTCGACCACGCCCGCACCGGACTGGCTCTCGCCGACGTCGCGATGCTCACCGGATACGCCGACCAGGCCCACCTCACCCGCGACGTCAAAGCACTCACCGGTCTGCCACCTAAGATCCTGCTGGCCTGAGCCTCTTGCCGTGTCAGCATTGTCTCTCATGACCGCTCAACCGGAAGTCGGTACGGCGACGTTGCGGCACAACCCGCTCAACGCGGTGACGGCGACCGTCGAGCGCATCACCTATGCCGACGGCCGCACCGCGGTTCGCAAGCAGCTCCAGAGTCCGGTCGACTCGACCGGTCCGTGGGCGGCATCGACCGACCCGCGGCACTGGAACTACTGGCGCCGCGAGCTCGAGGCCTATCAGGACGACGAGCTCCGCGGCCGGCTGGCGGACGCCGGTCTGGTCCTGCCCGAGGCCGAGGTCGAGGAGCGGCCGGACAGCGCCGTACTCCTGATGGAAGACATCGGCGGGACCTCCGGCACCCAGTTCAGCCTCGCGGAGCACGCGGCGCTCGCCCGCGCGTGCGGTCGTTGGCAGGCGCGGCCCGCCGCCGAAAGACCATGGACGTCGACGGGTTTTCTCCGCAACTACTCGACGACTCGCGACGTCCCCTGGCACCTGATGACCGACGACGCCGCCTGGCAGCAGCCGCTCATCCGCGAGACCTGGTCGAGTGAGCTGCGGGAGGCATGGACCCGACTTCTCGCGCACCGCGACGCACTGCTCGACCTGGTCGCGACTCTCCCCCGCGCCACCTGCCACCTCGACTTCTGGGTCTCGAACGTGATCCAGCGGCCCACCGGCGAGCTCGCCCTGTTCGACTGGTCGTTCATCGGTGACGGCGCGCTCGGCGAAGACATCGGCAACTACATCCCCGATGCGGTCTTCGACCTGTTCTGGCCGGCCGAGCGTCTCCCCGAACTCGCCGACACCTGCATCGCCAACTACCTCGACGGCCTGCACGAAGCGGGTTGGCGCGGCGACCCGGATCAGGTCCGGCTGGCGGTGATGGCATCCACCGTCAAGTACGCGTGGCTCCTCCCGGGCCTGCTCGGCCGCGCGTCCGACGCCTCACACAACGCCTACCATCGCCAGGTCGACAGCCGGTACCTCTTCCACCAACGCGGCCAAGGCCTCGCCTTCGTCGCCGACTGGTGCGCCGAGGCCCTCAGCCGAGCACGACGGTAAAACCACCAGGTACGACGAGCGCGCGACCTCGAGCAACCAGCTTGCCCGCGGCATCGTAGGTGTACGCGCGCTTGCCAGGCATCACGCGAGGATGTGTATCCAGGCTGACCAGCAGTACTGCGTTGCCAATCCGCAGACTGCTCACAGTCGGGACCAGGAGTACGGCGTCCACCTGCGCAGCGCTCGTCGACTTCGCAGTCAGAGAGGTGGCGCCGGCGGGCAGCGCGCCTGCAAGAGTCAGCGGCTGGAGAGCACCGGGCGCCGCGGAGATACCTTGCGGACCGCAGACGTGAGTAAGAGTGCCCAGCGTGCGTGAGCCGGCGGTCCAGGTGGTGCGAGCCGGATTCGCAGTGGCGACCAGGTTGACGACCGGGAGCACCAGCCGCGGCTGGGCTGACGGCGGCACGGTCCAGGTCGCCGTACCGTCGAGTGACAGGTAGGAACCGTTGCTCCATTGGGATTCGCCGGTCCAGGCCGACGGTGGCGTGACGACCTGACCACCCGTCGCCGACTCGCCCTCGACGATCTGCAGGCCGTCGTACGACGGGGTGCCGGTCAGGCGGGCGACGTCCGGGTGGGCGTCGAGGGCAAGCATCGAGAGTTGGCCGTGAATGCTGGACTCGGCGCCGGAGTTGCGGTTGATCACGCCGTCGCCGGAGATCCCGTCGTACGTGCGACCGGTCGTGGCGTCGTACACCGGTTCGCCGGCGTGATTGCCGCCGAAGTACCAGGCCGCGACGAACGCCGCGAGGTGAGTCAGTCCGACGGCGAGGACGCCTTGCAGCCGGGCGTCGACGCCGTACGCGATCTGGGAGCGGTCGATCGGGACCGGCAGCCAGCCGTTGTCGGGGCCGCCTGCGGTCATGAGGAGTGGAGTGAAACCGGCGGCATCGCCGACGGCCGGAGTCAGGAGGTCGCGTGCACCGAGTGCGGACGAAGCCGCGGCGAGGGCGGACGGCATCTGCGCGCCCCACGCATGCCAGTCGGAGATCGACTCACCCCACGGCATCAGCGCACGGAACGGCCACTCGCGAGTCGAGCCGGCACTCATCTTCGCAATACCTTCAGCGAAACGAGCGAGCGCCCGACGCGCCTTGGCTGAGCCGCCTGCCTGGACGTACGCCGACAATCCGAGGACGGCCTCTGAGGTCGCGTCCGCGCCGTTGACGATCAGCCAGGCCGGGAGACGGCGGCCGTCGACGACGTTGTACTGGCCGTAACGAACCAAGACCTGACGCTCGAGGGCGGCGATCGCGAGCTCGAGACGGTCGCGGAGGAACGCCGCGAAAGCACGGTCGGTGTGGCGGAAAGCGGCGTACCCCTCCCCCAATGCCCAGACGGTCCGGGCGAGCCAATACGACGGGCCGGAGTCGGAGGGATCGGGGAGTTCGACGGGGTCGGCGCTCGGGTTGAGCGTCCCGTCGGGTTGCATCCACAGCACCACGTTGCCGTTGGATGACTGCAGGAACGTGAGCGCGCGCAGCAACCCACGGGCCGCGTCCGGGGATCCGCCGAACTGCTTCCAATGGCGCAGGTAGACCACAGCCGCCCGAGCGATGTCGTCCGCGTTGTAGGCGCCCTGCCCGTAGGTGTTGGTCACCGGATCGTAGGTGCCACCACCGATCCGCTTGTACGAGCCGTCTGCCTGATGGTCGGCGTACGTCCACAGCACACCGATCGGTCCCGAGCCGAACGTGGTGTGACCGGGAGCCGGCGGCGGGGAGACCGACGTACGGAGGAAGTCGAGGTGGGCCAGGTTGGAGAGGCGGCTCAAGGCCGACGCGGGAAGGGTGACTGTCGACGCGGCTGCTGCCGCGAGGGCGCCGCCGATGACGGTGCGGCGGGTGAGGATCATGTCAGGCGGTCCAATCTGGCCACGCCGATGGCGGCGTCGGCCATGCCGTAGAAGACATAGTGGGTGCCGTTGACCTGCTCGATCGCCGTGGGGAAGACCACGTTGCCGACCGTGCCGATCTTTTCCTCGTCGGTCTCCGGGACCATCAACGGTTCGGTGGTCCGCGCGATGACGCGAGTGACGTCCTCGGGGTCGAGGATGAGAGCGCCGGCGGCGTAGCAGACCTTCTGGGTGGTCGGGTCGAAACCTTCCGGCTGCTCCCCCGTGACGCCGTGGTGGATCACCAGCCACCCCTCGGGGATCCGCAGCGGCGCGGGGCCGGCGCCGATCTTCAGCTCTTCGAACGGGTACTCCGACATGGCGACCAGCCGGTGATCGCGCAGGTGCACCAGGTTCCGGATGTCGTCCTCGACCGCGGAGACGGGCACGAACGACACCCAGATCCCCGGTCGGTCGTCGGTGATCCCGGCCGGTAGATGGACACCTTCGCCTTCGCGGAACCAGCCGAGGTCCCACATCGGACGGTGCAGCATCGCGTACGACGGTTCGCCGTCGGGACCGGGCACGGGCTCGGGGAAGAAGACCGTGTCCTTGTTGGGAAAGAGATTCAGGTCGGTGTCCAGCGACGGTTGGTACTCGAAGTGCAACGGACCAAGCCGCCGCCAGTCCCGAAGATCCGACGACACCGCGAGGGCAGGCTTCGGGCCAAGCGGGCCGTAGGCGACGTACGTCATCACATGCAGGCCGAGCGACGGGACGAACGTGACCCGCGGATCCTCCACCCCGGCGTTGTTCTTGCCGCGTTCCCAGCCCTCGTCCGGCGCGAGCACGACCCCCTCGCGCTCGACACCCACCGGCACACCGTCGACCACCTCAACGCGAGCCAGGCCGACCCGAGAGATGTTGCCTCGCGCAACCAGTCGGGGAAGCAAGTAAAGGGTCCCGTCCGGGGTGTGCCCGGTCGCAGGGTTCAGCACCCCCTCGGACTCGAGGTCGTTGCCCGGATCGGCCGTCATCAGCACGCCGACGCGAGTGAGTGTGTAGGGAACAGTCACGAGATACCTTTCAGCCTTTGACGCCGGACGACAGGTTCGTCGAGATGAACCGGCGCTGGAAGATGATGAACAAGGTCACGGCCGGCGCGGCCAGCACGCACGCTCCCGCGAGGACGGCGCCGAACGGGTTCGCCGCGCGGGCGGACACCGTGGTCAGGTAGTTCGACAACGACACCGCCAACGGCTGCAGGTCCTGCTGCTTGGTGATCAGGAACGGCCACAGGAACTCGTTCCACGGCCCGATGAACGTCAGCAGTACGCCGGTCAGCAGAGCCGGCCGCACCAGCGGTACGGCGACCCGCCACAGGATGTTCAACTCCGACGCCCCGTCGATCCGAGCCGCGTCGAACAGCTCGGCCGGCAACTGCATGAAGTACTGCCGGAACACGAACACCGCGGTCGAGTTGATCGCGAACGGCAGGATCATCCCGAGGTACGAGTCGGCCAGCCCGTAGCTGCGCACGATCAGCACGTACAGCGGGATCGTCAGCAGCTGGAACGGCACGACCTGGATCAGCAGCATCAGGTTGAACACCAGCCCACGCCCACGGAACTGCAACCGGGCCAGCGCGTAGCCCGCGAGTACGCCGAAGACCAGCGTCCCGAGGATCACGCCGCCGGTGAAGATCCCGGAGTTGATCAACGAGCGAACCAGGTGGATCGCCTTGTTGATCTCGCCGTAGTTGTGCAGCGTCAGGTTGCCCGGCGACGGGAACGCGCCACCGATGGACGGATCCGGCTCGGTCTGCAACGAGCCGATCAGCATGTAGTAGAAGGGAAAGAGGAACACGAAGGCGCCGACGAGCAGCGAGACGAACCTCAGCTTCATCGGTCCTCCCTCCCCACGAAGCGGCGTTCGACCAGAGCGAGGATCAGCACACCGATCACCAGCAGCACCCCGATCGCGGAGGCGACATCAGGGTTGCCCTGCTCGATTCCGCGCTGGTACATGATCAGCACCGGCGACGCGGACGCGCCGTCCGGGCCGCCGCCACCGGTGAGCAGATACGGCTCTGTGAACAGGTTCGCCCCGGTCACGGTCGCCAACAGGACCACGAGGGTGGTCGCCGGCCGGACGCCCGGCACGGTGACGTTGAGGAACGACTTCCAACGACTGGCGCCGTCCATCGACGCCGCCTCGTAGAGATCCGCGGACACGTTCTGCAAGGCGGCCAGGTACAGCAGGATGAAGAACCCGAGCTGTTTCCAGGTCACGAAGATCGCGACCGTCGGCATCGCCAGGTGCGAGTTCACCAACCAGGACGGATCCGGCGCGAGCGGGCCGAGGACGGAGTTGACCAACCCGTTCGAGTTGAACAGGAACAGCCACACCCCGACCACAGCCACACTCGCGGTCACGTACGGCACGTAGTACGACACCCGGAAGAACGTCCGCCACCGGATCGCCGAGTTCAGTGCGGTGGACAGCCCCAGCGACAACACCACGGTCAGCGGGACGTTGATGACCAGGAAGATCAGCACGTTCCCGAAGGCCCGGCGTACGGCGGGATCCGACAACACGGTCGCGTAGTTGGCGAACCCGACGAACGGCCGATCCACGATCGCGCCAGGCGCCGCGAAGAAGTAGTCGTGGAACGACATGTACACCGCGAAGACGAGCGGATAGGCGAACACCGCCGCGATGAACACGACGTACGGCGTGACGAACGCCGTACCGACCGGATGCTCACCGAGGACCCGGGTGAGCGGGCCTCGTTTCATGACTGCTTGACGAGCTGATCGACCTTCTGGGCGGCGCCGTCGAGGGCCGACCCGGGATCCTCCTGGCCGAAGATGACCGACTTGGAGTAGGCGTCCCGGAAGGTCTGCCAGATCGTGATCGAGTTCGGCACGTTCGGGACCTCGACCGTGCGGGACGCCTGGTCGGCGAACACCTTGTAGTCGGGGTTCTTGGTGAAGTAGTCGGCGTACGTCGTCGCGACGTCCTTGCGCAGCGGCATTTGACCGCTTGCGGCGAGGAACTTGCCGTCCTGGTCCTGGCTGGTGGCGAACTTCAGCACGTCCCACGCCGTCCCGCGGTTCTTGCAGGAGGAGTACATCCCGACGTTCTTGGCGTCACTGAAGGTGTGGATCTCGTTCGCCGGCTTACCGGTCGAGGTCGGCACGGGTACGACGCCCCAGTCGACCTTGCCCTTGTACGTCGCGATCGCCCACGGGCCGACGACCGCCATCGCTGCTGTGCCGTCGACGAACGCGTCCCCGGTGTACTTCTCCGGCGACGCCAGCTTGTCCTTGTACATGGTCTGCCAGAAGCCGGCGACCTTCTTGCCCTCGTCGGAGGCGAACGTGGACTTGCCATCGGCAACCAACTGCTTGCCGCCGGTCTCAGCCGCGTACAACGGGTAGAAGTCGAACCAGGACTGGTAGAACTCGTTGCTCGGCGCCGGGTAGATGGCGACCTTCGCAGCCTTCGAGGCGACCACCTTGCGCGACGTCGCGAGGAACTCGTCGTACGTCTTCAACGGCGGGTTCGTCGTGTCGATACCGGCCTTGGCGAACGCCTTCTTGTTGTAGAAGATCATCACCGGATTCGACTTCCAGGGCAGCTGGTAGTACTTGCCGTCGGCAGACTTGTACTGCTGCGCGACGTCGCCGGACCGGTCCTCGATGTACTGCTTCCCGTCGGGGAAGCTGTCCAGCGGCACCAGGCCACCTTGCTTCTGGAACTGCGAGACCGAGGCCGGCGAGGTGTTGAAGATCAGGCAGGGCGCGTTGCCGGCCGTGATCGCGGCGCCGATGACCTCCTCGGAGCTCTTCCCGGTCGGGATCTCCTGCGCGGTGACCTTCTGGTCGGCGTGCGCCGCGTTCCAGGCCGCGACCATTTGCTTGCCCCAGGCCACTTCCTCGGCGTTGTTCGAGTACCAGATCGTGATCGGTCCGCGCGCCTTCGCCGCGGCGTCGGCGTCACCAGCGCCGCCACCGCCACTGCCGCACGCGGCGAGCGAGCCGACCAGAACCACGGCCAGCAGTCCAGCTTGCACCTTCATGTTTCCTCCAGGGGAGCTGTGCCGGTCGACCGCCGTACGACGAGTTGCGCGGGCGGCAACTCGACATCCGGTACTTCGGTCGCGCCGTCGACGAGTTGATTGAGGGTCTGAGCCGCGACCTCACCGAACCGGAACGGGTCGGCGCGGACGGTGGTCAGCCCGGGATGTACGTACTCGGCGAGCTCGCTGTCGTCGAAGCCCGCAATGCTCAGGTCGTCCGGCACGGTCAGGCCGGCGGCCTGCGCCGCGCCCAGACCGGCGATCGCCATCCGGTCGTTCGCGTAGACGATCGCGGTCGGCCGCTTCGGCAACGCGAGCAGCCGCCGGGTGGCCTCGATCCCGCCGGCCGCGGTGAAGTCACCGGCCTCGACCGCCGCCGGCTTTAGGCCGGCAGCAGCCAGGGTCGCGACGAACGCCGAGGACCGCGCGGTGGCGTGCACGAAGGCGGGCGGTCCGGCGACATGCGCGATCCGGGTGTGGCCCAGCTCGAGAAGGTGTTGGACGACCGCGCTCGTCCCCGGCCGGTCGTCGAGGGTGACCGCCGGGAACGGCGACTCCCCGTCCGGCCGGTTCAGGGTGACCGCGGGCAGGCCGAGGTCGACCAGCAACTGGATCCGCGGATCGTCGTGCCGGAGGTCGGACAGGAAGACTCCGTCGACCCGCGCGTCCTGCGCGAGCCGCCGGTACCCGTCCGCTTCGGACTCCCCCGCGGTGACAACCTGCAGAACCAGAGCCTGCCCTCGGGTGGACAGGACGCTCTCGACTCCGGCGATGAACGCCGGGAAGAACGGGTCCGACGACAGCACGGCCGGGTCCCGGGTGATCACCAGGCCGAGCGCGAACGCCTTCGACACCGACAGCGAGCGAGCCCGGTTACTCGGCCGCCAACCGAGCTCGTCAGCGGCCGCCAGGATCTTGTCCACGGTCGCCTGAGCCAGCCCCGGCCGCCCGTTCAGCGCGAACGACACCGACCCCTTCGACACTCCAGCCCTGCTCGCAACATCCGCGATCGTCGGCCGCTGTTTAACCACAAGCACCTCACGAGACAGATTTAAACCGGTTTAGAGGTCAGTTAAACCGGTTTAAACCGTCAGCGTCAAGGGGTCAGGACAGTAGGGCGCAGCCGTCGAGGACGTGGCCGACCGTGGAGAGCTCGACGATGTCGCCGGCCGCGTTCATGACACCTCGGACGCGGCCGCCGCTGATCAGCCTCAACGCCGGCGTACCCAACCGGGCCTGATACGCCGCCCTGACCCAGGCCATCGAGTGCCCCTGGAAGTCCAGGGTGGCGTGCCCGTCCGGGTAGGTGGTGATCGTCCCGGGGCCGCCGTTGTCGTAGACGATCGAGGCGCCGGTGTCGAGGTTGGTCAGGCTGTTGACGAGAGGTCCGGCCACCCGGGTGCTGATCGAGCCGTCCGCATTCTCGATCCGGCTCACGACGTACTCGCGGTCCTCGACGATGCCGATGTGGACCGGGAACCCGCAGACGTCCGCGGGGATATCGGCGGGAGTATTGCCGACCGGGACGCGATGGTGATCGCCCGCCGCCTGCGCCGGGGCTGCCGCGACGGTGATCAGTGCCGTGACGACGCCAAGAGACAGTTTGCATAATCGTACGAGAGTCATAAGATATGGATATCATATCTTCTGCGGGATGGGGTTGTCATGATCGTGGTTACGGGAGCGACCGGAGTTGTTGGTCGTCCGCTGGTTGCGTTGTTGGAGGAGCAGGGCTTCGACGTTCGTGCTGTCAGCAGGTCAGCCGGCTTTGAGGTTCACCGGGCGGAGGACGCGCTGGAGGGGGCCGACGCTCTGTTCGTGCATCCGCGGGCTGTCGGGGAGGGTGCGGCGAAGCTGCTCGCGTTGGCCGCTGAGAACGGGGTACGGCGGGTGGTGGTGCTGTCGGCGATCAACGTCGACGACGACTTGGATCATCAGCCGTCGCGGCAGAACGGTGATCGGAACAAGGAGGTCGAGGCCGCTGTCGTCGAGGCGGGCATCCCTTGGGTGGCGGTTCGGGCCAGCTCGTTCGCCCTCAACGCGATCGGCATGTTCGGCGCCCAGGCTCGCGCGGGCGACGTCGTACGCGCGCCGTATGCGAACTTCGCGGAATCGCCGCTGCACGAGTCGGACCTGGCCGCGGTGATCGCCCGCGCACTGACCAGTGACGACCTCGACGGCCGTCGGATCCCGGTGACCGGCCCGCAATCCTTGACCCACCAGGAGATGGTCGCCGTCATCAGCGAGGTCATCGGCCGACCACTCCGCTTCGAAGAAGTCCCGCCGGAGCTCGCCGCCCGCGGACTCATTGCGAACGGGCTGCCGGAGGCTTTCGTCACCGCACTAATGGCCAGGTACGCACGGGATGCCGGAAAGCCTGCGCCCGTCACGGACGAGGTCGAGCGGATCCTGAATCGGCCGGCCCGCACGTTCGCCCAATGGGTCGCGGATCACGCCGACAGCTTCCAGGCGGTCGCATCATGATCCGCCGTACTCCGGATGCCAGATTCGAAGGGCTCGTGGACTACCCCTTCGAACCGCACTACCTGGACATCGACAGCACTCCGCTGCGCGTGCACTACCTCGACGAGCGCCCTGACCCGGACAACGCATCCGGCGAGACCGTTCTCCTACTGCACGGCGAGCCGACCTGGAGTTACCTCTACCGCCACGTCATCCCGCCACTGGTCGCGGCCGGCCACCGCTGCGTCGCCCCGGATCTCGTCGGCTTCGGCAAATCCGACAAGCCCACCGGCCGGTTCGCGTACACCTACCAGTCCCACCTGGACTGGCTCCGTCAGGTTGTCTTCGACAGCCTCGACCTGTCCGACGTGACCATGGTCTGCCACGACTGGGGTGGTCTGCTCGGCCTGCGCCTCCTCGGCGAGCACCCCGACAAGTTCAAGCGCGTTGTCGCGACGAGCACCTCGATGCCGACCGGGGATCGGGAGCCGAGCGGACTGCTTTCCATCTGGTTGCAGATCAGTCAGCGGTCGAATCCGTTCGTGGCCAGCCAGGTCGTCGACCGCGGCACGGTCACCGAGCTCGATCCCGCTGTCGGGGCGGCGTACGACGCACCGTTCCCGGACGAGAGCTACCTGCAGGGTGCCCGCCAGTTCCCGCTGCTCATCCCGCTCACGCCGTACGACGAAGCGAGCGAACCGAATCGCAAGGCCTGGGAGGTACTGCGGACCTTGTCCATCCCCTTCCTGTATGTGCATGCCGATCACGACTACGGCGTCGGCGAAGGGCGGGCGACGCTGGGTGAAGCGATTCCCGGCGCGCAGGAGGTCGTTCTCGAGAACGCCGGTCATTTCGGGCTGGAGGACCGTGGGGCCGAGTTCGCCGCCGTGGTCGGCGGATTCATGGCGGCAAACTGATACAGTATTGTACGGAATTCGTACAATACGAGGAGCAGATCTTATGAGTCCTGCATCTTCCCGCGAGCCGGCCCGACGCAGCCGGCGGCTCGCGACCGAGATCAAGGACTCGCTGCGCGAACTGAGCAACCAACTGTCGCTGCTCAATCACCAGGTCGGTGCGCACCTCGACCTGAAGGACGTCGACCTGGACTGCCTGGAGCTCATCACCCGATACGGCCCGATGAGCCCAGGCGCCCTGGCCCGGCGGGCCGGACTTCACCCCGCGACGATGACGGGCGTGCTCGACCGCCTACAGAAGAACGGCTGGATCGACCGCGGCCGGGACCCGGAAGCGGTCGACCGCCGCGCCGTCACGGTCCGCGCCCGCCGCGACCGCAACGCGGAGGTCTACCAGCTGTACTCCGGGATGAACAGCACGATGGACGAGCTCCTGGCCGACTACTCCGAGGACGAGCTGAAGCTGCTGGCCGAGTTCCTCCAGCGCACCACCACCGCCGGCCAGGCCGCTACGACAACCCTGGCCGAAGCCTGACGAGGTGCGCAGTGGCGCGCTATCTGCCGGAATTCGCGCACTCGTTTGCAGTTCTCTCTTGACCGACCCCTGACCTGGTCGCGTAACTTGGTCGGCAGTGACGCACCCAGCCGGTAGCGGATCGAGGCTGATCCGAAGTCCGGTTTCCAGGCGCCAGGGCCGCTCGAACCACCCAGCCCGAGGCGGGGTCGCGTCCCCGGGACCGATGGAGCAATCGTGTCCAAACCCTCTCGCCGCCTAGTCGCAGTTCTGGCGGCCACCGCCCTGGCAGTCACCGCAACGGTCCTCACCCGAACCGCTGCCGACGCAGCCGTCACGCTGCCGCCGACGCACGCCAAGTTCGACTACCAGATCGGTGGCGCCTACACCCCGCCCGCCGGCGTCCAGGTAGTCACCCGCGATCGGACCGCCGCACCGGCGGCCGGGCTCTACAACATCTGCTACGTCAACGCCTTCCAGGTCCAGCCGGGCGAAGAGGGCCAGTGGGACTCCGACCTGCTGCTCCGCGACGCCAAGGGCAACCTGGTGATCGACCAGGACTGGGGCGAACCGCTCCTCGACTTCCGTACGGCGGACAAGCGGAGCCGGATCGCCACCAAGGTCAACGGCTGGATCGACGGCTGTGCGACCAAGGGGTACAAGGCGATCGAGCCGGACAACTACGACAGCTACACCCGCTCGAAGAAGCTCCTCACCGCCGCGAACGCGAAGGCGTACCTGACGCTGCTCGCCACCCACGCGCACTCCAAGAACCTGGCCATCGCGCAGAAGAACACCGTCGAGCTGGCCGGCGACCGGCAAGCAGTCGGCCTCGACTTCGCGGTCGCCGAGGAATGCGGCCAGTACGACGAGTGCGGCGACTACGTCGATGCCTTCGGCAACAAAGTGATCGTGATCGAGTACACCGACAAAGGCCGGCGTACGGCGTGTTCGCAGTACGGCGGAACGTTGACCATCGTGCAGCGCGACGTGGACGTCTCCGTCCCGGGCGACTCCGGCTACGTCCGCAAGACCTGCTGAATCCTCTTCCTCCATCGCTCTGGAGACCCTCATGCATGCTCGAACTCTGTCCCGCCGCGACGTCCTCCGGGCAGCGGCCGCCGCAACAGTTGCCGGCACCCTCGCCGCCTGCGGTAAGAACGACGACGAAGGGGCCGACCCGAACGGGGTCGTGACGCTCGACCTCTGGCACGGTCAGGTCGACACCGGCAAGGCCGCGATCGACGCCCTGATCACGGCGTTCAACAAGACTCACCCGAAGATCAAGGTGGTCGGCGGCGGTGGCGGGGTCACCTCGGACAGCATGCTGCAGAAGGTCACCGCCGGGCTGGCGGCGGGGTCCTACCCGGACATCGCGTACATCTTCGGGTCGGACCTCGCCAGCCTGACCAAGAGCCCCAAGGTCGCCGACCTCACCGGTCAGCTCAAGATCGACGACTACTGGCCGGCCGCGAAGGACGCGGTCAGTGTGAAGGGCAAGGTCCGGGCCGCGCCGGCCCTACTCGACTCGCTCTGCGTTGTCTACAACAAGAAACTGTTCGCCGCGGCCGGCGTACCGGCGCCGAAGGCCGGCTGGACCTGGGACGACTTCGTTGCCATGTCCAAGCAGTTGACCAACCCGGCCAAGGGAATCTTCGGCACCGGCTGGCCCGGCGTCGGCGACGAGGACACGGTTTGGCGGATCTGGCCGATGATCTGGGACCTCGGCGGCGACGTGGTCAGCGGCGACGGCAAGAAGGTCGGCTTCGACTCGGTCGGCGCGCAAGCCTTGGGCACGCTCGACCGACTCCGCACCGACAAGTCGTTGTACGTCGACCCGAAGCCGGGCAGCGAGCAGCTCTATCAGGTCTTCCTCGGCGGCCGGATGGGAATGGTTGCCACCGGCCCCTGGCAGCTCCCCGAGCTGAACGACAATGGACTTGAGTACGGCGTGGTGCCGCTGCCGTCGTACTCCGGGAAGCCGGTGACGATCTCTGGTCCGGACACGTGGACGATCTTCGACAACGGCAAGGCGAAGGTGAAGGCGGCGACCGAGTTCGTCGCTTGGCTGGCCGAGCCGGCGCAGGACATCCAGTGGGACGTGAAGGGTGGCAGCCTGCCGATCACCAAGGCCACGGCCGAGCTGCCGCAGTGGAAGAAGCATTCCGCCGAGACGAACGGTCTGGAGGTGTTCGTGACCGCCCTCGACACGGCGAAGGTGCGGCCGACAATCTCGACGTACCCGCAGATCTCGCAGCATGTGGGTGAGGCGATTGCCGCCGTACTACTCGGGAAACAGAGTCCTGCGGATGCGTTGAAGCAGGCTGTTGACCAATGCAACCAGGTGCTGGCGGTGCCTAGCTGATGGCCAGCGTGGTCGGTACGTTCACCGTCGACCCGCGGAGCCGGGCCGCGGCCAAACGGCGGGCTCGGGGTGAAGGTGCGACCGGGTGGGCGTTCGTCAGTCCGTCGGTAGTGATCATTCTCGGGCTGAGCGTCGTACCGGTGCTGTGGTCGTTGCTGTTGTCGTTCCAGGTGAACGATCTGGTGTCGCCTTCGCAGTGGGTCGGGTTGGCCAACTACAAGGCGTTGCTGAAGGATCCCGCGTTCGGGTCGGCGGTCTCGCACACCTTGATCTACACGGTGTTGTACGTGCCGTTGAGTGTGGTCGCGGGATTGGCGATCGCGATCGCGCTGGATCGGAAGATCGCGTTCATCGGGGTGTACCGGACGCTGGTCTTCGTGCCGTTCGTGGTGTCGGCGGCGGCGCAGGGTGTGCTGTTCTCGTTCGTGCTCGACCCGGAGTTCGGGGTTGCGAACTCCGTGCTGCACAAGGTCGGGCTGCCCGCGCAGGGTTTCTTCAGTGATCCGGGTCAGGCGCTCTATCTGCTGGTCGCGATCTCGTTGTGGAGCGGGACCGGGTTCTGCGTGATCGTCTATCTGGCTGGACTCCAAGGGGTTTCCAGCGACCTGGTCGAGGCGGCGCGGATCGACGGCGCCGGACGATGGGGCGTACTGCGGCATGTCACGCTGCCTGCGTTGACGCCGGTGACAATCTTCCTGCTGCTGTTCCAGACCATCAACGCGTTGCAGGTGTTCGACCTGGTCTTCGTGACCACTAAGGGCGGTCCGCTCGGGTCGACGACGGTGATCGTCTACTTCATCTGGGAGAAGGCGTTCAAGACCTTCACGGCCGGTTATAGCGCGGCGGCGGCGTACACGCTGGCGGTCGCGTTGCTCGTGGTCGGCGTGGCCTTGCAGATCTACCGGCGGAGGGTCGCGCGATGAAGCGATTGCCCTTTAGTGCTTGGCATTTCGTACTGGCGCCATTGGCAGTGTTGTTCGCGTTGCCGTTGGTGTGGCTGCTGGTGAGTTCGGTGATGAGCAACGCGGAGATCAATCGATTCCCACCTGCATTGTGGCCGCACGGGATCAAGCTTGACGGGTACCGGTACGTGCTCGGGAACGCGTTGTTTCCGAGGTGGTTCCTGAACTCGTTCATCGTCTCGGCGGTCGCGGTCACGGCGAACCTGGTGCTCGGGTCGCTCGGCGGGTACGCGTTCGCGCGGATCCGGTTCGCCGGGTCGAAGGTCGTGCTCGGGCTGATGCTCGCGACGATGGTGATCCCGTTCCAGCTGACGATGATCCCGACGTTCCTGGTGATGAAGGACCTGGGCCTGATCGACACGCTCGGCGCGCTGATCGTCCCGTCGCTGGTCACGCCGTTGTCCGTGTTCCTCTTCCGGCAGTTCTTCGTCTCGTTGCCGCGTGAACTCGAGGAGGCGGCCTGGATCGACGGGTGCGGCCGGTTGCGGATCCTGGTCTCGATCGTGCTGCCGTTGGCCCGGCCGGCGTTGAGCACAGTCGCCGTACTGACGTTCCTCGCGACCTGGAACGACCTGACCTGGCCGTTGATCGCGATCAACAGCGACTCGACGTACACCCTCCAGCTGGGACTGACCACGTTCCAGGGCCAGCACCACACCCAGTGGTCCGCCGTGATGGCCGGAAACGTCATCACCGTGCTGCCGGTGCTGCTGGGATTTCTCCTTGCCCAGAAGGCGTTCATCCGCTCTCTGGCTTCTTCCGGACTCAAAGGCTGATTCATGGACCTGCTTGTCATTGGTGACGCTAACCCTGATGTCGTGGTCGGGCCGGTCGCTCAACCGATCGTGTTCGGTCAGCGGGAGCGGCTGGTTCCGACCGGGTCGCTCGTGCTCGGCGGCTCGGCTTCGATCATGGCGTGCGGCGCGGCCCGGCTTGGGCTCAGCGTGGCGTTCGCCGGGCGGGTCGGCGACGATCCGGCGGGCGACTTCGTGCGTACGTCGCTTGCCGATCGCGGAGTGAACGTCGACGCATTGGTCGTCGACGAAACGCTGCCGACTCCCCTGACCACGATCCTGACCTCGGGTGATGATCGCGCGATCCTCACCTCGCCCGGATGTCTGCCCGCGATCAGCGCGGACGACGTACCCCGATCATTGCTCCGGTCAGCACGGCACGTCCACGCGGCGTCCTTCTACCTGCTGCCTGCGCTGGCGGCCGGACTGGCGGGGATCTTCAAGGAGGCGAAGGCCGCGAAGGCGACCACCTCACTGGATCCGAACGACGACCCGAGCGGCCGCTGGGAACGGATGCTCCTCGATCCGATCCTCCGGGTCACGGACTACTTCCTGCCTAATGCCGCCGAGGCGCTGGCGCTGACTGGGCATCACTCCGTCACAGATGCCGCCGGCATCCTGGCTCGCCGCGGTCCGCTGGTGGTTGTGAAGAACGGCGTCGACGGCGCCCTGGCCCACAACGGGTCCAAGGTCATCACCGCACCGGCGTTGAAGGTGGACACAGTCGACGCGGTCGGCGCCGGCGACAGCTTCGACGCCGGCTGGGTGGCCGCCGTACTCAACGGATCACGACCCGACCGCGCACTGGCCATCGCCGCAGCCTGTGGCTCCTTGTCGACCCGCGCCGCCGGCGGTACGGCGGCTCAACCTGACTGGGACCTAGCAATCGAAAGCGTGACGACATGACGAAGGTTGTTTTCATCGGTGCGGGCAGTGTGGTCTTCACGCAGGGCCTGCTGGCCGACCTGTTCGGCCTCGACCTGGGTCAACTGCACATCGCCTTGCATGACATCGATCCCGAGCGGCTCGACACGGCCGCCGCAGCTGCGTCGTACCTGGCTCAGGACCGGCCGGTGCAGATCACCACGCATCTCGAGCGACGTGCGGCCCTGGCGGATGCGGACTTCGTGATCAACATCGTCCAGGTCGGGATGAACGCCGCGACCCGGATCGACTTCGAGATCCCGGCCCGGTACGGAATCCGGCAGACGATCGGGGACACCCTCGGCGTCGGCGGGGTGTTCCGGGCGCTGCGGACGTTCCCGGTACTGCGTGGGCTCGCGAACGACATCGCGGACGTCTGCCCGGATGCCTGGCTACTGAACTACACGAACCCGATGGTCATGAACGTCTGGTATCTGAAGGCTCTTGGGGTGCGGAATGTGGTCGGGCTCTGCCACTCGGTGTACTGGACGATGCAGGGGCTCTCGGAGCTGGTCGGCGTACCGTATGACGACGTCACGTATCTGGCCGGCGGGGTGAACCATCAGTCGTGGGTACTGCGGTTCGAGCGCGGGGCCGAGAACCTGTACGACCGGTTGGACGAGGCGATCGCGGCGGATCCGGAGCTGCGGCGGCGGGTGCGGGTCGACATGTATCGGCGGCTCGGGTTCTATCCGACCGAGACGAGTGAGCACTCGTCGGAGTACGTGCCGTGGTATCTCGGCCATGCCTCAGAAGTCGACCGCCTGCGGTTGCCGATCGGCGCCTACCTGGAGATCGTCGCGGAGAATCTTGCGTCGTACGAGCAGACCCGGAGCGCACTGAAGGCCGGCGAGCCGGTGGTGGTCGAGTCGACGATGGAATACGCGCCGCAGATCATCCACAGCATCGTGACCGGTACGCCGCGGACCGTGTACGGCAACCTGCCGAACACCGGCCTGATCAGCAACCTGCAGGCCGGCGCGGTCGTCGAAGTCCCTTGCCTGGTTGACGCTTCGGGAGTGCAGCCGACCTCGATCGGAGCCCTGCCGGCTCAGTGCGCGGCGCTCAACCGCTCGTACCTCAACGTCGCCGAACTCGCCGTACAGGCTGCGATCGAACAAGACCCACGCGCGATCCGGCAGGCCGTCATGGTCGATCCGGCGACCGCGGCCGCGCTACCGGTCGAGCAGATCTGGGAGCTGTGCAATGACCTGGTTGTTGCTCACCACAACTACTTGGATCCATCGTTGAGGGCGGCACTCAGGTAGGTCCGGTACGTCGCGAAGCCGGCGAGAACCTCGGCCGCGGTCGGCTGACCGGTCAGTGCGCCGACGCCCTGGCCCGCGTAGATCGAAGCGCGGGCCGGGTCGGCGGCCTTGGTGCCTTCGACGTACTCGGCGTGGCCGGCGTCGTCGGACTTCAGGTCCTGCTCGTGGCCTTCCCAGGTGTCGAAGTACGCGTTGCGGAGCGCGCGACCGCCGAACTCATCCGGCCAGCCGGCGCGCGACGCCGCATCGAAGACTGTGCCGTAGACGGTGTCGGTCTCGTCAGCCTCGATCACCCGCTCGCGGACTGGCTGAGATGTCAGTCCTTCTTGGCAGGTGAGGAATGCGGTGCCGATCCAACCGCCGGCCGCGCCGGCAGCCAGCACAGCAGCCAATCCTCGCGGGCCTGAGATCCCGCCACCTGCGAGCACGGGCAGTTCTGTGAGCTCCAAGATTGCCTGCAGCAACGGCAGTGTGCCGACCGCGTTCCGCCCGTGGCCGCCGGCCTCCGCGCCGCGGGCAACGATCACGTCCACCCCGGCGTCGATCGCCTCCTGCGCATCGGCGACCGTTCCGGCCTGGGTTGCGACGACGATCCCGTTCTGTCGCAGCGGTTCGACGTACGGCCGGTAGTTGCCGAAGCTGAGCGATACCAGTGCGGGCTTCAACTCCAGCACCGCATCGAAGTGCTCCGGTTGCTCCGCCACAGACCAGGCCATCAGCCCAACCCCGTACGGCTTCCCACCCGCGGCAGCGATCGCCCCCTCGGTGCGAATCCAGTCAGCGGTCACCGCCGACCCGGCCCCCAGCATCCCCAATCCACCACCAGCCGAGATCGCCGCCGTCAGCCGACCCCCACTAACCCCAGCCATCGGCGCGCCCACCACCGGCACCCCCGACCCAAACTTCTCACTCAGCCACATACCCCCACACCACCACACCCCTTCTCCCCGCGCCATGGCAAACCCCACACCCCCACCCACCCGTCGGCGCAGACGAGAACCGGTACGCGAGCACAAGAATCGGTGGACTGGGACAGCAACCGGTGGGTGAGTACAAGAAGCGGTGGGCTGAGACAGGAACCGGTGGGTGGAGACAAGAAGCGGTGGGCTAGGACCTGTTATTTCCTGTCTCCAGTCCCAAGGAAGTGTCCCAACCCCCGACACACGGCGGCCGACCATTGCCTGACGCCGCCGTCGCCCCACGCCGCGACCGATGTGGGGAGGATCTTGTACCCGTAACGGCACAAGATCCTCCCCAGTCCAGCGGAATCCAGCCCGGCCCCGGGACAACGCCGGCCGGCGCCAGCCGCCTGACAGGGCGAAGACAAGAACCGGTCGGCTGGGACAGGAACCGGTCGGCGGAGACAGGAACCGGTGGGTGGGGACCTGTTATTACCTGTCTCCGGACCCGACTAGGTGTCGCAGGTTCCGGGACGTGGGGGCCGGGGGTTGGAAAGGGGACGGCCGGCGCCGGGTTGGTCCGGGGCCGGCCGTTGGGGGTTGGGTCAGAACTTGTAGGCGTCCGACTGGGGGTCGCCGTGGCAGCGCTTGTACTTCTTGCCGGAGCCGCAGGGGCAGGCGACGTTGCGCGGGGTGCCGGCGTACTCGAGTTTGCCGTCCTCGACGGCGTCCTCGTGCTGAGCGACCTCGTCGTCACCGTCGATGGTCGGGGCCGAGTAGGACAGGCGCTGCTGGCGGGGCTGGTTGGTCAGTCCCTTGGCCCGCAGGCGCGGCGCGTCCCGCGGCCGCGTGGTGTCCTGCGGCCGCTCCTCGTCCTCGCCGTCGGTCCGGCCGGCGAACTCGGCGACCGGTGCGCCCGGGGTGAGGATGTCCTCGATCCGGCGGCCGGTCAGGCTGTCCTCGTCGGCCAGCTCCGCCTCGGAGGCGAGCTCCATCTCGGCCCGCATCGCCTCGATGTCGACCTCGACGTTGAAGATGAACCCGACCGACTCCTCCTTGATCGACTCCATCATCGAGGCGAACATGTCGTAGCCCTCGCGCTGGTACTCGACCAGGGGATCGCGCTGCGCCATCGCGCGCAGGCCGATGCCCTCGCGCAGGTAGTCCATCTCGTACAGGTGCTCGCGCCACTTGCGGTCCAGCACACTCAGCACGACGCGCCGCTCCAGCTCACGCATCGCCTCCTCGCCGAGCAGCTCTTCACGCCGTTCGTACGCCGCGGTGGCGTCCTCGAGGAACCGCTCGACCAGGAAGTCCTGGGTCAGGCCGGCCTTCTCGCCGCCGGCCTCCTCGATCAGCTCTTCCTCGGTCAGCTCGCTGCGGTACAGCGTCTTCATCGCGGTGAACAGCGCGTCCAGGTCCCAGTCCTCGGCGAACCCGTCCGCGGTCGCGCCTTGCACGTACCCGGTGACGGTCTCCTCGAGCATGTCGCTCACCTGCTCGTGCAGGTCGGCGCCCTCGAGCACCCGGCGGCGCTCGTCGTACACGACGTGCCGCTGGCGGTTCATCACGTCGTCGTACTTGAGGATGTTCTTCCGGGTCTCGAAGTTCTGCGCCTCGACCTGGGACTGCGCCGACGCGATCGCCTTCGTGACGACCTTGTTCTCCAGCGGCTGGGTGTCGTCGTTGTTGCGCGACATCGCCCAGTCGACCATCTCGCGCTTGAACAGCCGCATCAGGTCGTCCTCGAGCGACAGGTAGAACCGGGACAGGCCCGGGTCGCCCTGACGGCCGGACCGGCCGCGGAGCTGGTTGTCGATCCGCCGCGACTCGTGCCGCTCGGTGCCGAGGACGTAGAGGCCGCCGAGTTCGCGGACCTCCTCCTGCTCCTCCTTGACCTGCTTCTCGAACTGCTCGAGCAGGTTCGGGTACTCCGCCTCGTACTCCTCCGGGGACTCCGCCGGGTCGAGACCGCGGGCGCGCAGCTCCTTGTCGGCCAGGAACTCCGGGTTGCCGCCGAGGATGATGTCGGTACCACGACCGGCCATGTTGGTGGCCACCGTGACCGCGTTCCGGCGGCCGGCCTCGGCCACGATCGCGGCCTCGCGCGCGTGCTGCTTCGCGTTCAGCACCTCGTGGGCGATGTTCTCCTTGAGCAGCTGCCGGGACAGCCGCTCGGACTTCTCCACCGAGGTGGTGCCGACCAGGATCGGCTGACCGGTCGCGTGCACGTCGACGATGTCCTTGACCACGGCGTCGAACTTGGCGTCCTCGGTCCGGAAGATCAGGTCCCGCTCGTCGGCGCGGATCATCGGCTTGTTGGTCGGGATCGGGACCACGCCGAGCTTGTAGGTCTTGTCGAACTCGGCCGCCTCGGTCATCGCCGTACCGGTCATGCCGGCCAGCTTGTCGTAGAGGCGGAAGTAGTTCTGCAGGGTGATCGTCGCGAGGGTCTGGTACTCCTCTTTGATCTCGACGTTCTCCTTGGCCTCGATCGCCTGGTGCAGACCCTCGTTGTAGCGGCGGCCGTGCAGCGTCCGGCCGGTGTGCTCGTCGACGATCAGGACCTCTTCGGAGCCCTGGCTGCCGGCCAGCACGTAGTCCTTGTCCCGGTGGAACAGGTCCTTGGCCTTCAGCGCGTTGTTCAGGTAGCTGATCAGCGGGGTGTTGGCCGACTCGTACAGGTTGTCGATACCGAGCCGGTCCTCGACCTTCTCGATGCCGCGCTCGAGGATGGCGACCGTGCGCTTCTTCTCGTCGACGTCGTAGTCGGCCACCCGGCGCTTGGTGTCGTCGATCTCGAGGTCGGTGATCCGCGGGTTCTTCTTCTTCAGCTCGGCCTCGTCGGCCAGCGTCCAGGCCTTCAGCGAGTTCGCGATCCGGGCCATCTCGACGTACCAGCGCTGGGAGTCCTCGGCCGGTCCGGAGATGATCAGCGGGGTCCTGGCCTCGTCGACCAGGATCGAGTCCACCTCGTCCACGATCGCGAAGTTGTGCTCGCGCTGGACGCAGTCCTCGATGCTGCCGGCCATGTTGTCGCGCAGGTAGTCGAAGCCGAACTCGTTGTTGGTGCCGTAAGTGATGTCCTTGGCGTAGGCGATCCGGCGCTCGGCCGGCGTCATCTCCGGCATGATCACGCCGTAGTCGAGGCCGAGGAAGTGGTACACCCGGCCCATCCACTCGGCCTGGAACTTGGCCAGGTAGTCGTTCACCGTGACCACGTGCACGCCCTTGCCGGACAGTGCGTTCAGGTACGTCGGGAGGGTGCCGACCAGCGTCTTGCCCTCACCGGTCTTCATCTCGGCGATGTTGCCCAGGTGCAGCGCGGCACCACCCATGATCTGGACGTCGTACGGGCGCTGGTGCAGGGTCCGCTTGGCGGCCTCGCGGACCACCGCGAACGCCTCCGGCATCAGCGTGTACAGCGACTCCCCGTTCTCCACACGTTGCTTGAAGTCCGCGGTCTGGCCACGCAGGTCCTCGTCGGACATGTTGACGAAGTCGTCCTCGATGGAGTTGACCATGTTCGCGATGCCCTTGATCTCGCGAAGGATCTTGCCCTCGCCGATCCGCAGGACCTTGTCGACAACCTTCATGGTGGGGAGTTCTCTCCTTGCGTGCTGAAGCCTGGGTGCTGAAGCCTGGGTGCGGCCGAACGCCGACAGGACACGACCAACCGCAGCGGGAAGGCGTGCGCCCCCCATCGTACGGGGCCGGGTGTGCCAAGCCACGCCCGCAGCGTGCCTCGAGCCCTACCGGACCCACGTGCGAGCGCGCCGGAAAGTTCCCAGCGTACGTTCAGAAACCACGCAGAGCGTCACTGAGCGCTGGCGAGAGGTCACCTCCACCGGCCACCCGGACCTGGTCCAGCCCGAGCCATCCGGCCAGCTGGACGAGCTCGGCGGCCAGCTCGTCCGCTGTCTCCACCGGCGCCTTCGGCTCCGCGTGCGCCGACTGAACCAGCAGCACGCCGCCGGTGCGGTCGGCCTTGAGGTCCACACGGCCGACCAGCCGGTCCCCGAGCAGGAACGGCAGCACGTAGTACCCGTGGATGCGCTTCTCGGCCGGGACGTAGATCTCGATCCGGTAGTGGAAGTCGAACAGGACTTCGGTCCGGGTCCGCTCGAACACCACCGAGTCGAACGGGCTGACCAACGCCCGCGTGTTCACCCGGCGTGGCAGTCGCGCGTCCTTGTGCAGGTACGCCGGGCGCTTCCAGCCGTCGATCTGGACCGGCAGGAGTTCGCCCTCCTCGACCAGCTCGGCGATCGCCTGCTGGGTCGCCTCCACCGAGGTCCGGAAATAGTCCCTGAGGCACTGCGCGGTCGCCACCCCGTGCGCCTTGGCAGCGATCGACACCAGCCCGCGGTGCGCCTCGGCCACGGACGGCGTCGGGGTGTCGAGCACGGCGCTCGGCAGCACCCGCTCCGGTACGTCGTACATCCGCTCGAACTGCTGGTTGCGGCGCGCGACCGTGATCTCGCCGGCGAAGAACAGGAACTCCAGCGCCCGCTTCACGTCGGACCAGTTCCAGCCCCAGTTGTCTTTGGAACGCTCCACGTCGTCGTCGATCTCGCGGGCGGTCAGCGGGCCGTGGTTCCGGACGTCGGACAGCACCTGCTTGATCAGATCCGGCCGCTCCTTCGCGATCGACCGCGGTCCGCCCCACGCCTCGGTGGTCGCACGAGCCATCCGCCAGCGCATCAGCGGGTGCGTCTCGACCGGGATCAGCGACGCCTCGTGCGCCCAGTACTCCACCAGTCGCCGCGGCGCCTTCCCGGCCGCGCGGTCCAGCAGATCGCGCGGGTAGGGCCCGAGCCGCGAGTACAGCGGGAGGTACTGCGTCCGGCTCAGCACGTTGACCGAGTCGATCTGGATCAGCCCGATCCGGCCCAGCACCCGGGCGAGGGCCCGCGCGTCGGGCACACCCTTCGGCCGCGGGTCCATGAACCCCTGCGCCGCCAGCGCCACCCGCCGAGCCTGAGCCGTCGACAACACCTGCGTAGTCACCTGCTGAATTCTGCCGGGTGCCGCCGACAGAATTCATGGGCATAACTCCCGAGTTACCGAAAGTGGGAGGTGCGCTACGGACCGTATCCGGGAGACGCTGCCAGGGAGGCCGTCCGCCCGTGCGGCCCCTATCACCCTGGAGTGAGGCATGACAGGAAAGAAGCATGTGGTTCGCGCTGCCCTGACGGCCGCCGTACTGACCGCGGCGGCCGTCGGTGGGGTGACCTCAGCATCGGCTGCGCAGAAGCCCGGTGGACCCACGAACCGGATCGTTGGCGGAACCGTCGCCCACACCGCCGACACGCCCTGGGCCATCCAGCTGTCCAACAGCGGCTCCCCCGACCCGACCGGTGAGTACTGCGGGTCGACGCTGGTGGCGGCGAACAAGATCGTCACCGCGGCGCACTGCACCACCGAGCCCGCGTCCACCTACACCGCGATCCAGGGCCGGGACGTGCTGAGCGACACGTCCACCGGCAAGGAATCCAAGATCAGCAACATCTGGGTGGACCCCCAGTACGGCCAGCAGCCCGGCCACGACGTCGCCGTACTGACGCTGGCCACGCCGTTCGACGGCGTACCGACGCTGCCGCTGGAGACCGACAAGGCGGCCGACACGACCGGCGCGGCGTCGGTCGTCTACGGCTGGGGCGACACCGAGGACACCGGCCCGGCGGACACCTTCCAGAAGGTCGACGTACCGGTGCTGGGTGACGACTACTGCTCGGATGTGTACGCGAGCGAGGGCTACACCGCTGACGGCGAGATCTGCGCCGGCTACGAGGACGGCGGCAAGGACTCCTGCCAGGGCGACTCCGGCGGCCCGCTGGTGCTGAACGGCCGCCTGTTCGGCGTCGTCTCCTGGGGCGTCGGCTGCGCGGACGCCGGCAACCCCGGGGTGTACGCCGAGGTCGCGACGTACGCCGCGGAGCTGCAGCAGCAGATCGACAGCTGACAGCTCGCACACAGCGAAGGGGCCGAGCGCGACGCTCGGCCCCTTCGTCTGTGCTCCTCCCGCGGTCTAGTTGGCCAGACGGATCACGCCGTAGTCGTAACCGCGACGGCGGTAGACGACACTCGGCTGGTTCTCGTCGGCGTCGACGTACAGGTAGAAGTCGTGCCCGACCAGTTCGAGTTCGTAGAGGGCCTGGTCAAGGGTCATCGGCTTGGCGGTGTGGGTCTTCTCCCGCATCACCAGCGGACCGTCGCCGGTAACCAGGACAGATCCGTACTTGTGTGTCGCCACCTCGTCCTCGGCGACTGGTTCCTCCATTGCCGGCGCGTTGCCGTTGAGCGGCTGCTTCGCGTTCACGTGCCGCAGGCCTTCCGGCCCGCGCTCACCACGGTGCACCCGGCGCCGGTCGGCCGCCTTGCGGACCTGGGACCGGAGCCGGTCCAGGCAGACGTCGAACGCCGCCTGCTTGGTCTCACCGCACGCCTCTGCGCGGACCACCGGACCCTTGGTGTACATGGTGAGTTCGACACGCATCGCCCGATCGTGCTGTCGCGGGTTCTTCTCCTGGCTGACTTCCACCTCGCACCGCAGTACCCGGTGATCGACCTTCTCGATCCGTTCGAGTTTTTCCTCGACGTACTGCCGGAAGCGGTCACTGACTTCGCAGTGATGACCCTTGACAACGACGTCCACGGAAACCTCCATCGATCGGCGACTCTCTGTTACGTCTCCGGACCCCCGTCGGTCTTGTCCTCGCTCTGTTGGTGGCGATTGGGGCGCCCGAAACGAGAACACCCGCCAGCAAGCCGGTCGGACTCCGCGGCCAGGAATCCGGCTGATCCGGTCCTGCGCCACTCCACTGCCCGACAAGCCCGTGCGGGTGTCATAGGCCAACGCTAGTCGGCTTCGGCGAAAACCGGTAGAGAAGTTCTCATGAACCAGACGGTGAATACCGTCGGGTGGCGGCCAGCACGGCACAACCGAGGACCGGAATCCCCCTGGATTCCAAGGCCCGGCAGGCTTCGGTGAGCGTGGAACCGGTGGTGATCACGTCGTCGACCAGCAGGACCGGTTGATCCGTCAGCGTTTCAGCCCAGCGCGAACGCAGCCCGAAAGCCCCGTCCAGGTTGACCGTACGCCGTTCAGCGGACAGCCCGGCCTGGTCGTCGGGACGCCGTACGACTCGCAACGCGTCGGCCAGCGAAGCGTCGATTCCCTGTCTGCGCAGGGATCTGACGGCAGCCTTCGTAATCCGCCGGAGCGGATCGTGCCCGCGCTGCCGGACCGTTGCCCGTGGCGACGGCACCGGACACAAGTGGCAGGTCCGCCGGTCCCCCAGGGCCGTTCGTACGGCGGTCGCCAGAAGCTGACCGAGCGGTCTGGCGAGGGCGTACCGCGCGTGCTCCTTGTGGGCCAGGATCAGGCTTCGCAGCTCATCGGCGTACGGCGCGGCGGCGGTCGGCGGAGCTAGTCCGGGCGGCCGCGGGTCGGGCCAGGCACGGAACGGAGTCAGACCGGTCAGTAGCCCCCGGCAACCATCACAGAGAGTTACTCCGGGCCGGTCGCAGCCCGCACATCGGCCGCCCAGCACCAGATCCACGAACGCGTCCCGGCCCGGCACCGCACCACGATCGGCGAAGCACCCCGCCGGCCGCAACCACGCAGCCGCCGGCCTGTGGACAACTCAGCCGGGGTAGGTCGGGATGATCGGGGCCGCGGCGCCGTTGTCGGCGTCCGGGGAGATCCAGAGCAGGTCGCGGCTGAGCCAGTGGATGTGGCCCGCGTCGTCCTGGATCACCGGCAGGGTGTCCTTGTTCGGGTTCGAGGCGACGTGCACGGGGACGAAGTCCGGCGTCGAGCCCGGCAGCAGCTGCAGGCTGGAACCGTCCGTGTTGACGATCCAGGCCTGCGGCGTCGCGTTGCTGACCGCGCTGCTCGCCCCGATGACGACGATGCCCTGCTTGTTCCACGCCGCGTCGGTGATGTTGACCAGCGCCAGCCGCAGCGGCCGGAGCTGCCCGAGCACCAGCTGCTTACCGCTGCCCGTGGTCTGGATCGTGCCGGTCTGCACGTAGTTCTGTCCGCCGGCCTTCGGCTTCATCACCAGCAGAGCCCGGACACCGTCAGGCGCCATCCGCAGGGCCAGCGGGATGTCCCCGTTGAAGTCGACCGCTACCGAGGTGAGGCCGCCGTCGTGGTTGCGGACCCGCAGCCGCGGGTGACCGTTGCCGGCCCGGTCCAGGATCCACAGGGCGTCCTGGTTGTCGAAACTCGGCTGCAGCGTCTTCCCGTCCACCTTGACCGCGGATGCGCTCTCGTCCTTGTCGGTCGGCGGGTCCAGCCGCCCGAACAGGATCTGCTGGCGGCCGTTGTCGTCGGGGACGGTGACGATCGCCCCGGTGTCGCCGCGCAGGGAGACGGCGAACGACTCGGCCTTGTGCGCCCACAACGGGCCGGAGTTGAGCGGCTGCGCGGCGATGTCGGACGCCCCGTCCAGACCGGTGATCCGCTGCACCTGCTGGCCCTTCAGACCGTAGAGCTTGGTCATCGAGCTGGCCGACACCTGTGGGTCGAACGGGCTGAAGTTGGCGAACGGCAGCACGTCCGGGTCGTCCGGCAGCAGCGGAGCGCCGCCGACGGTGATCTTGGCCCGCAGATTGAGCTGGTTGAGGGTCCAGACGATCTGAGCGGCCAGCAGCCGCCGGTCCGGATCCCGCAGCGCTCCTGCGGTGTCGTTGAGCGCCACAGTCGCCACGCCCAGGTCGACAGGGACGGACACCTGTACTTCGGTGCCCGGTGGGGCCAGGGTGACCACGCCGTTGCCCAGCCGGTCGGTCGGGCCCTTCAGCAGCTCCTGGATCAGCTGCGTCGCCCCTTGGCCTGGCGAGAGGTTCTGCGGCAGGTAGACCGGGTCCGGCACCAGCATGTTCCTGGCCTGGTTGAAGAAGTACAGGTCTCGGGGAGCCAGCTTCAGGTCGACCTGGTTGCTGCCGAGGTAGGCACCGCGCGGCACCGAGTCGACCCGGAGCTGCCCGTTCACCTTCTTCAGCTTGAAGAAGAAGTCGGCCCGGTCGTTGGCCGCCGCCGGGATCCACTCGCCGCGCTCACCGATGGTGGCGATCTTCCGGGCGGTCAGCTGGATCCCGTCGCCCTTCCGGGCCAGTGACTCGGGACGCTGGTCGTAGACCACGGTCTGTTCCTCGGGCTGCCATTTCGCCGCGGCGTCTGGGGTCATGTACTGCCGGGCGACGTCGTACGCCTGCGAGTCCGACATGGCCTCCAGGAACCCGCTCACGATGGCCAGGTCGCCGACGTTCGCACGCGGCGGCTTCGCCTCGACACCGACACCGCCCAGATCCTGTGCGCGTCCCAGCCGGTCCCCGCTGCGAATGGTGCCCTTGGTCGGCACAGCCGCACAGCCTGCGAGCAGCGCGACCGAAGCCAGCAGCACAACGAGCCGTCTGGATTTCACCGGTCCTCGCCGCCGCTCAGCTTCTGGTACGGCGCTCCGACGTCGACGAGCTCGGTCACGATCCGGGTCGCGTCAGGCGGCCTGGGCGGCAGTGGCGAGCCGGTCAGCGAGACGTCCGGCCGGCGCGGCAGCGTCAGCCGGAAGTAGGCGCCGTCGCCCGGTGAGCCCCAGGCATCCAGCCGGCCGCCGTGCAGCCGGGCGTCCTCGAGTGCGATCGACAGGCCGAGTCCGGTGCCACCCGTGGTCCTGGCCCGAGCCGGGTCGGCCCGCCAGAACCGGCTGAACACCATCTCCGCCTCCTCGCTGCGGAACCCGATCCCGTGGTCGCGGACAGCCACCGCGGCGGCATCGTCGTCGTACGCCGTGCTGATCCGGATCGGCCGGCCCTCGCTGTGCTCGATGGCGTTGCCGATCAGGTTGCGCAGGATCCGTTCGATCCGGCGCGAGTCCACCTTGGCGCGGCACGGCGCCCGCATGTCCAGCTGGACCTCGCAGCCCTTGGCCTTCAGCAGGGTCTCGTGGTTCTCCAGCACCCGGGTGACGATGTCGCGCAGGTCGACGTCCTCCAGGTCGAGCGCGGCCGCGCCGGCATCGAACCTGCTGATCTCGAGCAGGTCGGCCAGCAGCTCCTCGAACCGGTTGAGCTCGTTCTGCAACAGCTCCACCGAGCGGCGGCTGATCGGGTCGAACTGGTCGCGGCTCTCGTGCAGCAGGTCGGCGGCCATCCGGACCGTGGTCAGCGGCGTCCGCAGCTCGTGCGAGACGTCGGACACGAACCGGCGCTGCAGTCTGGACAGCTCCTCCAGCCGGCGGATCTGCCGCTGCAGGTTGGACGCCATCTTGTTGAACGACACCGCCAGCCGGGCCAGGTCGTCCGTACCGCGAACCTGCATTCGCTCCTCGAGCTTGCCGGCCGCCAGCCGCTCAGCGATCCGCCGAGCCATCCGGACCGGCGTCACGACCTGCCGAGTGACCAGCCAGGCCACCGCACCGAGCAGGACGATCAGCAACAGACCTGCGGTCACCAGGGCGCGCTGGACGACGTCGAGCGTCTCCTGCTGCGCGGTGAGCGGGAAGAGGAAGTAGATCGCGTACCGGTCGCCGGTGGAGTTGATCCGGAGCTGCGAACCGATCACCAGCCCTGGTACGCCGGGCCCGTCGCGGTAGTTGATCTCGGTGTAGGTGTCGTACAACTTGGCGTCGTCGCTCATCACCGAGGACGCCAGCGCCTGCGGGATCGAGTCGCTGTCGACCAGTCCGGTGTAGCGGATCGCGTTGGACGCAGCCTGGTCCGTCGGCACCAGCAGAACGTCGTACAGCCCCGGGCGGTTGGAGCCGAGGACCAGCGCGGACAACTGCTGGTTGATGGTGTTCGGCGTCGCGGCGTCGATCGTGACAGACAGCTGGGACAGCTGGGCCCGCACCTCGGCCTGCGCGCTGGTACGGCGTGATTCCAGCACGCCGTCGGTCACCTGGCTCATCATCACCCAGCCGACCAGGATCAGGACCAGCGTCGACATCAGCAGGGTGCCGGTGACGATCCGGGCCTGGATGGACCGGCGCCAGATGTCCGGCCAGTGCTTGGGATGCGTCCGCCAGATCGGCTGCGGCTGGGCAGACCAGTCCGCCACGGCGGCGGTCAGTTCCAGCTCCGTCCCGCGGGGCTCGGCCACCACCTTCTGCGGCGGGGCCGTTTGCTGCCCACTCTGTTCTCCAGTGTGTTGCCCGTGCTCCTCGGCGCCCGGGTCGGTCACCGGGTCGCCGGTGGCAGCCTGCGACTCTTGGCCGCGACCGTACTCGATCAGTCCGCACCCGCCTTGTATCCGACCCCGCGGACCGTCACCACGATCTCCGGGTGCTCAGGGTCCTTCTCGATCTTGGAGCGCAGCCGCTGGACGTGGACGTTCACCAGCCGGGTGTCGGCGGCGTGCCGGTAGCCCCAGACCTGCTCGAGCAGGACCTCGCGGGTGAACACCTGCCAGGGCTTGGAGGCCAGGCAGACCAGCAGGTCGAACTCCAGCGGCGTCAGCTGGATCGTCTCGCCGGCCCGCTTCACCGAGTGGCCGGCCACGTCGATGGTCAGGTCGCCGATCGTCAGCGACTCCGGGCCGGGCTCGTCCATCCGGCGCAGCCGGGCCCTGATCCGGGCCACCAGCTCCTTCGGCTTGAACGGCTTGACCACGTAGTCGTCGGCGCCAGACTCCAGCCCGAGCACCACGTCGACGGTGTCGCTCTTGGCGGTCAGCATCACGATCGGTACGCCGGACTCGGCCCGGATCGCCCGGCAGACGTCGATGCCGTCCATCCCGGGCAGCATCAGGTCGAGCAGCAACAGGTCGGGCTTGAACTCGCGGAACGCCGGCACCGCCTTGTCACCGGTTGCGCACAGATAGGTGTCGTAGCCCTCGTTGCGCAGCACGATGCTGAGCATCTCCGACAACGCTGTGTCGTCGTCGACGATGAGAACACGGCCCCTCATCGTCCGGTTACCGTCTGCCACGCCCTGCTCCTTGCCGTCCGATTGCCATCCGACTGCCGTCCGATCGGTGTGCGCCCGGCGAGGTGCCAGGCCGTACGCACTACGGATAGTGTCCCATTCCCCCGGTACTGCACACGCCGGATCGCCGTGTGACCCCGAGTTGGGCTGTGATCATCCGGGATCATGGTGCACAGCCGGGGTTCACCACAACTCACGTGCCTGCCGGTACGACGGTTCACCTCGAGGGGAGGAGGGTTACGCAGTGCCTGAGCAGAACACCGATCAGAACATGCAGCTGCACGACGACGTGGCCACCGAGCCGCTGCGGCCGTGGCTGCCCGCGGACCTCCTCGACAACGCCGCCCGGACGATCTCGGACAACAAGACGATCATGCTGGGCCTGCCGGTGCTGGCCGGGATCGCACTGGTCGCGATCCAGGCCGTTCTGACCGAGGTCGCCGTACCGGGTGGGCTCGGTGGGTTCTTCGGGGCTGATGACCCGTTCGGGCAGGCCGGTGCGGCTCTTTTGCTCACGTACGGCGTACAGCTGGTGCTGTTCTCGGTGGTGTCGAGCATGTTGGCCGGGATCATCGCTCTGGCCGCTGTACGGAGTCAGCTGGCGCATCGGGTCGGTCCGCGTGAGCTGATGCGACTGGTCCGACCTGCGCTGCCCGCACTCGCTGTTGTCGGTTTGGCGCAGTCACTGTCGTTCATGCTGCTGATCGGCGGCTGGGGGCTCGCGGTGATCGGGATCGGAGCCGGGGCGGACGCCGCGATCTCCTCCGACGCGGCGGGAGCCGTTGCCTTGGTGATGGTGCTGGTCGGCGGCGTGCTGGTGCTGATCTTCGGGATCAGGCTGGTGCTGGCCGGGACCGTCGTACTGATGGAGGGCCGGCACGCGCCGGACATCGGCCTCTACATTCCCGCGCGAGTGGGGATCTGGGGCGCGCTGCGGCGGTCGTGGCAGCTGGTGAAGGGCAAGTTCTGGCGGGTGTTCGGGCTGCTGCTGTTCGGCGGGCTCGTGGTGAACATCATCGGGTACGCCCTGCAGTTCGGAGTGACCGCACTGGTGGTCACGGTCGGCTCGTGGGCGGACAGCAGCGACAGCACCGGGGCGACAGCGGTGGCGGTCGTGCTCAGTGTGGCGGTAGGGATCGCCACGCTGATGACGCTGATCGCCAGTCTGGCGTTCATGTCCGCCGTACAGGCCCTGATCTATCTGGACCTTCGGGTACGGCGTGAGGGGCTGGACCTGTGGATGCGGCCGGCACTGCGGTTGGAGGACACCGCGTGATCTTCTTCCTGCAGGAGCCACCTGTGGACATCGACCGGGACCAGGCGGCCCAGGAGGCCGCCAAGGAGCTGTCCAAGTCGGCGTACCGGGACTCTGGCGGCTCGCTGATCGAGAAGGCGCTCGCCAAGGTGGTGGACTGGATCCGCGACCTTCTGAGCAACCTGACCGGCTCGTCGCCCAACGGGCACGCCGGACTGGCCATGCTGATCGGTCTGCTCCTGCTGGTGGTCGTCGTCGTGCTCTGGCGGGCCGGCGTACTGCGGACCAGTCGTAAGGCGACCGCTCATGCTGTGTTCGACACGGCTCGGCCGCAGAGTGCTGCGGAGTACCGCGCTCTGGCCGAGCGAGAGGCTGGGTCTGGGGACTACACGTTGGCGATCCGGAGTCGGTTCCGGGCCTGCGTGGCGGAGTTGACCGAGCGGACTGTGCTGGACGACCGGGCCGGGCGTACGGCGTACGAAGTGGTCGCCGACGCCTCGCGGGCAGCGCCCGTACTGCGTGAGCGGCTGCAACCGGCTGCATTGGTGTTCACGGAGGTTGTCTACGGCAACCGTCCGGGGACACCGGAGCGGTACGCCGCTGTGGTGGCCGCTGACGAAGCCGCGCGGACCGCGCGGGTGGCTGTGTGAGTACTTCGGTTGGACGAAGCGTCGGCGAGAGCTGGCGGGTACTGCGGACTCCGTTGCTGGTCACTGGGCTGATCGTGCTGGCTGCGATCGTCGTCCTGATCGCTACCTCCGCTCGAACGTCAGGGCCGTTCAGTCCGGACTCCACGGAGTCGGACGGGGCACGTGCTTTGGCGGCGTTGCTGAAGAACCACAACGTCGACGTACACAGCACGGAGACGCTGGACGACGCCGTACAGCCAGGTGAGGGCAAGGTGCTCATCGTCGGGCCGGCCGGGTCTCTGGATCGCCCTGACTGGGAGCGGATCGCGAACGCGGGCTGGAGCCACCTGGTCCTCATTCGGCCCGGTAGTCGGGCTCTGGAGGTCCTGGCACCTGGTGTGCAGCAGACCGGCAATACGCTGGCGTCACGCAGTCGTGAGCCCGGGTGTGACCTGCCGGCCGCTGTGAAGGCAGGTACGGCCACTGTCAGCGGGCCGACGTACAGCGCGCCCTCAGCGGCAGCCGCCTGCTACGGCGACGGCATCAACAACACCGTGATCCGGGTGGAGGTCGGCGACCGCATCGTCGATGTCATCGGTACGCCGACCTCGTTTACGAACGAGCAGCTCGCCGACGACGGTAATGCGGCGCTCGCGCTCAACCTGATCGGCACGCATCAGGACCTGACCTGGTACCTGCCGCAGTTTGAATCGACCGACACTGGCACCGGAGACGACAGCGGTGCGCCGCTGATCCCGCCGGATGTTCGCTACATCGCTTGGGCGTTGGCGTTCGCCGTACTGGTAGTGGCGATCTGGCGTGGGCGACGGCTCGGTCCGGTGGTTGCAGAGCAGTTGCCGGTGATCGTGCACGCGTCTGAGACGACTGAGGGCCGGGCGCGGCTCTACCGACGCTCCCGGGCGCGGGATCGCGCTGCCGCGGCACTGCGCGAGTCAGCGCTCGCCCAGCTGCACAAGGCGCACGGCATCCCACGCCGCGCCGACCCGTCCGCGGTGGTCGCGACCGTTGCCGCCCGCACCGGCTGGGACCCGGCCATGCTGTACGAAATGCTTTACGGCCTACCACCACTCACTGACGACGCTCTGATGTCTCTGTCAGACGAACTCGACATACTGACGCAGGAGGTCCGACACCCGTGACGACTACCGAGGTCACCGCTGACCAGGCTCGGCAGGCGCTGGTTGCGCTGCGGGCTGAGATCGGCAAGGCGGTGGTCGGCCAGGACACCGCGGTGACCGCACTGGTGCTCGCCCTACTCTGCCGCGGCCACGTGCTGCTGGAGGGCGTTCCCGGTACGGCGAAGACGCTGATGGTGCGAGCGCTGTCGATGGCGATGCGGCTGGACACCAAGCGGATCCAGTTCACCCCGGACCTGATGCCGGGTGACGTCACCGGGTCGCTGGTGTACGACGCCAAGACGTCGGAGTTCGAGTTCCGTCGCGGGCCGGTGTTCACGAACATCCTGCTGGCGGACGAGATCAACCGGACGCCACCGAAGACACAGGCGGCGTTGCTGGAGGCAATGGAAGAGCGGCAGGTCACTGTGGATGGTGAGCCGCGCAAACTGCCGACGCCGTTCGTGGTGGCCGCGACCCAGAACCCGATCGAGTACGAGGGCACCTATCCGTTGCCAGAGGCCCAACTCGACCGGTTCCTGCTGAAGGTGACGCTGGACATGCCGCCGCGGGACGCCGAGATCGCCGTACTCGCTCGGCATGCGCAGGGGTTCGATCCGCGGGACCTCGAGGCGGCTGGGCTGCGGCCGGTTGCCGGACCCGAGGACCTGCTGGCGGGACAGAACGCCGTACGGCGGGTTGCGGTGCGGGACGACGTACTGGCCTACGTTGTGGACCTCTGCCGGGCTACGCGGCAGTCTCCGTCGCTGCAGCTCGGGGTGTCGCCGCGTGGCGCTACTGCGTTGCTGGCGGTGTCGCGGGCTTGGGCTTGGCTGTCCGGGCGGGACTACGTGATCCCGGACGACGTGAAGGCGATGGCGCGTCCTTGCCTTCGGCATCGAGTCCAGGTGCGGCCGGAGGCTGAGCTGGAAGGTGTGAGTGCGGACGCGGTGCTGGAGAGCGTTCTGGCTACGGTGCCGGTGCCACGCTGATGGTTCTGACTGGCAGGGCTGGCATTCTCGCTGCGGCTGGGGTGGTGTTTGTCGCCCTGGTGATGCCGTCGTGGTCTGGGGTCGGGCTGGTCGTTGCTGTCGTGCTGGTGGTGTGCGTGGTCGACGTACTGCTGGCTGGGTCGCCACGGCGGCTGCAGTTCAGTCGGGACGGGGACACCGCCGTACGGCTGGGTGAGCAGGCTGTTGTGCAGTTGCTGGTGACCAACCCGAGTCGACGGGTGCGTGGATGGTTGCGGGATGCGTGGCCGCCGTCGGCCGGCGTACTGGATCCGCCGCACAAGCTGGACCTGCCGTCCGGTGAGCGTCGGCGGTTGGTGACGCATCTGGTTCCGACGCGGCGTGGTGATCGGCAGGCGGCGCGGGTGACTGTGCGGGCCTTTGGTCCGTTGGGTTTTGCCGGGCGACAGGGGTCGCACGAGGTGCCGTGGACAGTGCGGGCGCTGCCGCCGTTCAACAGCCGGAAGCACCTGCCGTCCCGGTTGGCGCGGCTGCGGGAGCTGGACGGGCGTACGGCGCTGTTGGTGCGGGGGCAGGGGACGGAGTTCGATTCGCTGCGCGACTACGTGCCTGGTGACGACGTGCGGAGCATCGACTGGCGGGCGACCGCCCGGCGCGGCAACGTCGTACTGCGGACGTGGCGACCGGAACGCGATCGACAGGTCGCCATCGTGATCGACTCCGGCCGACTGTCGGCCGGCCGGGTCGGGGATGCGCCGCGACTGGACCACGCCATGGACGCCGCGTTGCTGCTGGCCGCGCTGGCTACTCGAGCCGGGGACCGCGTCTCGTTGCTGGCCTGCGACTCCACCGTGCGTGCCGACGTACGCCGACCTGCCCCGCAGGACGTACTACCGTCCTTCGTCAACGCACTCGCGAACGTCGAGGCCGAGCTGGTCCAAACCGACTTCCGCATCGTCGTCTCACAGGTACTGGAGCGCCTGGGTCAACGGTCGCTGGTCGTCCTGCTGACCGGCCTGGACCCCGCCGTCATCGAGGAGTCCCTCCTCCCCGTCATCGGCCCCCTCCTCCGCCGCCACGTCGTACTCCTGGCCTCCGTGGCCGACCCCCGCCTGACCGAACTCGAGTCCAGCCGCGCCGACCTCCTCGAGGTCTACAGCGCCGCCTCCGCCGCCCGCACCCGCCTGGACCGAGACCGCCTAACCGCCACCCTCACCCGAGCCGGCGTAACCGTCATAGACGAACCCCCCGACCAAATAGCCCCCGCCCTAGCCGACACCTACCTAGCCCTAAAAAAGGCCGGCCGCCTGTAGCCCCCGCGTGCTACGCGGCCGCGCGCTCGTCGCTCCGCTCCTCGGCATGCCCGCTCCGCGCGCGCCCCACCCACCCCCGGCTCAGCGCCCGAGCATCCTTTCCGGCTAGCGCCGGGGGCTTCCGGCTACCGCCGGGACCTGCGAGCTAATCGCCCGGCGACTGCGTGCTGTGGTGGGTGACGCGGACGAACCGAAAGGCGGCCGCAAGTCGCACCGAGCGGGCACCCCTCAGGCTGAGGCGCTTGGCACTGCTAGGGAACGCTCAGAGTGTGAGGAGCATGACTGCACTCAACCTGCAGACAAATGGCTGAAATCGTAAGAAGTCGACGAAACGATGGCTATACTGACGCCAGCTACGTTAGGATATCTGATGCTCATCCGTTTCGAGGTCTCGAACTTCCGCTCGATCCGGGAACCGGTCGAGTTGTCGATGGTTGCTGTCGACTCATCTCGGGAGGGGCCTCAGGAGTTCCCCCATCTCGGTGTGAGCCTCCTGCACGTTGCGGGAGTCCTCGGACCGAACGCATCGGGAAAGTCGAACATCATCGCGGCGCTCAGTTGGGTCCGTGACGCGGTGCGGTCTTCGCTGCGCCTGTGGGACGACGGGATTCCCATTGAACCGTTCGCATTCGGCGACAGCCCCGATCGATCGTCCGAGTTCACGGTTGAGTCCGAGATCAACGGCGTCCGCTTCGAGTACGTTCTGGAACTCGACCGCCAGGCCGTCCAGTACGAAGGCCTATTCCATTATCCAGAGCGGAAACGACGCAGGATCTTCGAACGGGAGGGTTCCGAACTCAAACTGCAACGCGGACTGGGAGCGTTGTCCGGCACCAGAGAACTGCTCACCAACCGAACCTTGGCGTTGTCGATCGCAAGACGTTTCGAAGAGCCGCTTGTCTCCGACTTCACAGCCGACCTATTGCGAATCCAGACCCTGGGGATGCCTGATCGGGCTCGCGGCCTGCCGACGGTGAGTCGCCGTCCCACCGCCACCTGGTTCGAGCAGGAACCGGAACAGGACCTGCTCCAGGAGAGCCTTTTCGAGGTCGATGCACCTCGAGGGGTGGACTCAGAGGACCGGGCGCAGGCCTTGGCTCTCCTTCGGCTGGCCGACCTGGGTATCGATGACGTACTCGTTGCGAGCGATCCCGAGAACCGACGAGCGACACGTCGAGTCCAGTTGACGCATCGGACCGTCCAGGGCGCCATACCCCTCGACTTTTCTGCAGAGTCGGCCGGTACGCGTACATGGTTCCGCCTGATCGGCCCTGTTCTGGCAGCCTTGAAAGACGGTTCGCTGCTGCTGTTTGACGAGTTGGACGCGAGCTTGCATCCCACGTTGTCGCAGCAGTTGATCGCCTTGTTCCAGGATCCAGCCACCAATCCGCGCGATGCACAACTGATCTTCACCACGCATGACACCAGCCTTCTCAATCATCTCAACCGTGACGAAGTTTGGTTGACGGAGAAGTCCGTGGACGGCGAGACCAGACTGGGTGCATTGGCGGAATTCGCCGGCGAACGAGTCAGAACATCCGTGAACCTGGAAAAGGCCTACTTGCATGGGCGATTCGGAGCGTTGCCCGATACCGACCGCACCGAGCTCCTCCGGGCACTGGGTCTGATCGCCTGATGGCCCAGCGGCGCAGAACCGGCAAGGACCTCACGCGCAAGACCGGAAGCAGGCCCGAGCGGCGGACGATTCTCATCTTCTGCGAGGGCGAGGCATCGGAGCCCGACTATATCGGCGCTCTGAAGAGCGTGCCCCAGATCCGTAGCAACACAGCAATCAACCTCGTCATTGATCCGTCCTCCGCTGTACCACTCAAGCTGGTCGAGAAGGCGGTTGCCCGGAAGCAGCGCGACTCTGAGATCGACGAGTGCTGGTGCGTCTTCGACGTCGAGTGGCCGAGCCACCATCCGAACCTCGATCGTGCCCTGCGGCTTGCCGATGCCGAGGGGATCAACGTGGCGGTGTCGAATCCTTGCTTCGAACTGTGGCTGATCCTGCACTTCCAGTCTCAGACGGGCTTCCTCGACAACCGGGCCGCCGAAGCACTCAGCACTCAGCTCGACGGACGCCAAGGCAAGCGAATTGACGGGACGAAGTACATGTCCCTCCGACACGACGCATGTGCCCGGGCCTCAGCGCTCGCAGAGCGTCACGATCGCGACGGAACAGCCTTCCCGAACGACAATCCGTCGTCGAGCATGCATCGGCTTCTCGCCACGATCGAGGCAAGCCGCCTCTAAGGCGGACTCGCGCTAGCTGACAACTGCTTCGAAGACGTGTCGGTTAAGGGATGTGAAGACGTATTCACGGTGCGACCAGCCCACGCGGTCGACTGACTCTGCGCACGGCCTTTGGGTCCAGAAGTCTGCGTTCCTGAGTTGGCAGTTCAGGATCGCGGGGACGAGTGCGGACCGCTGGGCGGCGGGTAGGCCGTAGGCGTCTGTGAGTACGCGGACCTGGTGGGCCTGGCGGGTGGGGTCGGCGTACTTCGAGGCGATGCACCAGGTCCAGGCGGCGTACCCGAGGTCTTCGAGGGGGTCGCCTGGGGCGGCCAGGTCGAAGTCGATGAGTGCCGTGGGTACGTCGTCTTGGAACACGAAGTTGTTGGGGCCGGGGTCGTGGTGGCAGACGACGGGGTGGCTGGCGGCGAGGTGGCTGCCACGGGTGGCGTCGTGGAAGGCTCGGAGGAGAGCGCCTGCGGCGGCGATCTGGTCGTCGGACCAGCGTTGGAACCTCGCGGGCACCCAACCGTCTATGTACGTGAGGATGTCGCGGCCGGAGTCGTCCTGGCCGAGGTACTTCGGAGCGGCGGTGAAGCCTCGTTCGGCCAGTAGGTGCAGGAGGTCGGCGGTGAAAGGCGAGCTGGGACGTCGGACCGTGTTTTTGATGCGCACGACCCCGGGGGTGAGGCGGCCGCCGTTGAGAGGAAGTTCGGTCATGGCATGGTGGGGCGGGCTTGGGCGAAGGTCCAGTGGTGGCCTTCTGGGTCCTCGGCTTCGTAGCAGCGGTAGCCGTGCTGGTGGATTTCGGAGAGGATCTTGGCGCCCTCGGACTGGCTGTGGGCGAAGTGGGCGTCGAGGTCGTCGACGTACACCCAGACGCCGTGGTCCAGTTGGGCGGTTCGCTTCTCGGTGAGCTTGAAGAGCAGGATCGCGCGGGTGCCCACCTGCAGTTCGATCCAGGACGGGTTCGTGCCCTCGGCCGGGATCTTGTCCCAGGAATCGAGCCCGAAGACCGTGTGCAGCCAGCGGGCCGCAGCCGCCGGATCCTCGTAGTACAAGGCGATTGCGAGCCGGTCCACCTCGCGCGGAGTACGCGAAGCGCCGTCACGCCGATCGACCCACGCGGGGATCCACTGAACGACGTTCGGCCAGAAGTAGAACGCCTTGTCGCCACCCGGGATCAGTGACTGTACGACGGTGACGCGCGTACCGCTGCCGATTGCCTCGAAGTCGATCCGGGTCGCGGTGTCGTCGACCGAACTGCGGTAGGCCAGCAGCGCGCCCGGCTCCCAGTCGGTGATCTTGCCGAGCTCGAGTACGTCGTCCGGCGGCGAGTACACCTCGAGGATGCGGCCGCCGACGCCCGGCTCGATCTGCATCGCGGTGGCTCGGGCGGCGTCGAAGAAGTTGATCGGACCGCGTACCCACCAGAGGTCGATCTCCTCGGTGAAGATGCGGAACGCGGTCGACGGATCGGCGGCGACCTCTACGGACGCGGTCGCGGACTGCTCGGTCATCAGGACTCCTTCTGCTCGACATGCTGCTTGAAGGCGCCGAGCTGGTTGCGCCAATGGGCCTGGACCTGGTCGAGCCAGGCCTGCACGGCGACGACAGGCTCGGGGTTGAGGCGGAAGATGCGGACGCGGGCGTCATCCGGGACCCGCTCGTCGGCGACCAGCCCCGCCTCGAGCAGGATCCGCAGGTGCCGACTCATTGCCGGCGACGACGCCCCGGTCGCAGCCGCGAGCTGACCGGCCCGCTGGGGGCCTTCACCGAGCAGCTGTACGACGTGCCGCCGCGTCGGGTCGGCCAGCACCTCGAAGAACCGATCCACTTGATGTTCCGCCATACCGCAATAGTTCAATCATCTGTGAACTATTGTCAAGAGGTGGAAGCGTGCAGAAGAACGGGTAGTACACCGCGGATACGCCGTACGCACGGGACCGGCCACGCTCAGGTGTACTAGGCGGCCGGCGACACTACCCGTTCTTCCGCACGCATCACATGGCAAGCGACCTGGGGAAGGGCAGTGGTACGGAGCACGCGGGGGGGCAAACTACTTGACTACACGATCGTGTAGTAGTTTGCTTTTGTGTGTAGGGAAAGGAGTTGGTGATGGATCGAGCGGCAGAGGACCTGACGGCGCGGGCCCGGATTCGGGATGCGGCGATCAGGTTGTTCGGTGAGCGGGGCATCGAGGGTGCGTCGATCCGGGACATCGCGGCCGAGGCAGGGGTGTCGTCGGGGCTTGTCCGGCATCACTTCGGTTCCAAGGAGGCGCTGCGGGACGCCTGCGACCACTACGCGAAGGATCGGATGATCCAGATCGGCGCCGAGCTCACGCAGAACGGTGATCTCACCGGGCTCGATCCGCTCACGTTGCACCCGATCGCGTTCCCGCTGCAGTTGTACATCGTCCGCTCGATGATGGACGGCTCGGAGACCGCGACCGCGCTGTTCCTGGAAGGCGTCGACGCGGTCGAGGACTGGACCGTCAGTTACGGCATCAACCCGAAGGACCGCCGTGGGTACGCGGCCGCCCTGGCCGCGATCAAGCTCAGCGTCTTCATCCTCCGGGACCAGGTCTCGAAGGCACTCGGCGAGGACATCACCACGCTCGAGGGCTACAACCGGATCGGTCAGGCCTTGATGGAGGTCTTCACGATCCCCCTGCTCACACCCGAACAAATCAGGCGCTCTGAGGAGAAGTGATCATGCCGGCTGCGATCAGCACGGAAGGTCTGGTCAAGTCGTTCGGGCAGACCTACGCCCTTGACGGTCTCGATCTCACGGTGGAGTCCGGGGAGGTGCACGGCTTCCTCGGCCCGAACGGCGCGGGGAAGACGACCACGATCCGGATCCTGTTGGGGATGACCCGCGCGGACGAGGGGACGGCGCGGGTCCTCGACGGCGACCCCTGGTCGGATGCGACCGACTTGCACCGGCGGCTCGCCTACGTGCCGGGCGACGTCACGCTGTGGCCGAACCTGTCCGGCGGCGAGGCGATCGACCTGCTCGGGCGGATGCGCGGCGGCGTGGACAAGAAGCGCAAGGCCGAGCTACTCGAGCGCTTCGACCTCGACCCGCGGAAGAAAGCTCGTGCGTACTCGAAGGGCAACCGGCAGAAGGTCGCCCTGGTTGCCGCGTTCGCCTCCGATGTCGAGCTGCTCCTGCTCGACGAGCCGACGAGCGGGCTGGATCCGTTGATGGAGGAGGTCTTCCGCGAGGTCGTGCAGGAGATCAGCGACCGCGAGGGGCGGACCGTTCTGCTGTCCAGCCACATCCTGTCCGAGGTCGAGGCGCTCTGCGATCGCGTGACGATCATCCGGTCCGGCCGGGCGGTCGAGAGCGGCACGCTGTCCGAGCTGCGGCATCTCACCCGTACGTCGATCCAGGCCGAGCTGGTCGGGCCGATGAACGGTCTGGCTCAGCTGTCCGGCGTACACGATCTGCGCGAGGACGACGGCCGGGTCCGGTTCGACGTCGACACCGACCAGATCAACCCGGTACTGCGGCAGTTGACTGAGATCGGCGTACGCAGCCTGGTGAGTCAGCCGCCGTCGCTGGAGGAGCTCTTCCTGCGGCTGTACGAACCCGAGGCCGTCAAATGAAGACCCTGGCCGGAACCAGTGGGCTGATCCGGCTGATCCTGCGCCGTGACCGGATCGTGCTGCCGATCTGGATCGTGTTCCTGGTCGCGATCTCGGTCAGCTACGTGAAGCAGTACGGCGATCTGTTCCCGACGCCGGACTCGCGGGTGAAGTACGCGAGCAACGCCGGCTTCATCACCTTGTACGGCGAACTCTCCGGGACCAGCCTGGGCGAGTTCGTCACCTGGCGACTCGGATTCGTACCGGTGATGATCGGGCTGATCAGCATCCTCACGGTGATCAGGCACACCCGGGTCGAGGAGGAGACCGGCCGTCGTGAGTTGCTCGGGGCAACTGTCGTCGGCCGGCACGCCCAGCTGGCCGCGGCGCTGACCGTAACCCTTGGCGCGAACCTCGTGCTCGCCATACTGCTTGCCCTCGGCATGCACAGCCAGAACCTGCCGCTGTCCGGATCGATTGCCATCGGCATCGAGTACGCCGGAACCGGCTGGTTGTTCGCCGCCGTCGGCGCGGTCGCCGCCCAACTGAGTGCGAGCGCCGGAACGGCCCGTGGGATCGCGATCGGCACGCTCGGAGCGGCGTACATCCTGCGCGCAGCCGGGGACACCAGCGCGCACACTCACGGACCGCTCGCGTGGTTGCGCTGGCTCTCCCCGATCGCCTGGGCCCAACAGATCCACCCGTACGGCCAGAACCGCTGGTGGCTCGGAGTATTGGTGCTCGCGGCAACCGTCGTACTCGTTGCCGTCGCCATCTATCTCTCGGTACGACGGGATGTCGGCTCCGGACTGCTGCCGGACAAGCTCGGTCCTGCGGACGGGAACCTCGGATCGCCGTTGGCGCTGGCGTGGCGACTGCACCGCGGTCTGCTCGCCGCTTGGACGGTCGGATTCGCCTTGCTGGGCTTGTTGTTCGGCGGTGTCGCCAAGGGCGTCGGCGACATGATGCGGGACGATCCGGGCATCCAGGAGGCGTTCCAGCGGATGGGTGGAGCGTCCGGGCTGATCGACTCGTTCCTGGCCGGCGTGATGCTGCTGGTCGGGCTGATCGCTTCGGCGTACGCGGTCCAGGCCACGCTGCGGATGCGGGTCGAGGAGAGCAGCGGGCGGGTCGAGCCGGTGCTCGCGACGGCGACGAGCCGCTGGCAATGGGCGGCAAGCCATCTCGTCTTCAGTCTGCTGGGCCCGGCGGTCGCGTTGCTGGCGGCCGGCGTGGCCGAAGGGCTTGCGTACGGCGCCGCGATCGGCGATGTGGGCGGGCAACTGCCACGGCTGATCGGTGCGGCCCTCGCACAACTGCCGGCCGTGTGGGTCCTGGCGGCGATCGCCATCGCGATCTTCGGCTTCTTCCCGCAACTGTCGATGGTCTCCTGGGCCGGCCCGGTGATCTGCATCCTGATCGGCTTGGTGAGCGCAGGCGTCGCCACAGCCAGCTGGATCCGCGACATCTCGCCGTTCACCCATCTCCCATCCCTACCAGGCGGATCGGTGACGGCCGGCCCACTCATCGCCCTTCTAGCGATCGCCATCGTCGTAGGATTCGCAGGCCTGATCGGCCTACGCCGAAGGGACCTGCCAGCCTAGCCGTGTCGAGAAATGGGTACCGGCTCCGACGTGGCCAGTATGAGCGAGCACAGACGAGTCATCGCCGACACAACAGCACTCCCCCGGGTAGCTGATCGGGAGACGTTCGACGCGGGCCTCGAAGAGCTTCGACGACGCGAGAAGGCACACTCCCGCGAGGGCGACGCGATTGCCGCGCAACGCAGGCAGTTGCCGATGGTCGAGGTCGACGCGGGCATCACGGTGACCGGTCCGGACGGGCCGGTCACCCTGCTCGACGCGTTCGACGGCCGCAAGCAGCTACTCGCCTACTACTACATGTGGCACACAGGTCATCCGGCCGCCGAACAGTGCCAAGGCTGCACGTGGTGCACCGGACAGGTCCAGGAGATCTCCTACCTGCACGCGCGCGACATCACCTTCGCCGTCTTCTGCCAGGGCCCGTACGCCGAGAGCCGTGCGTACCGTGACTTCATGGGCTGGACGATGCCGTGGTACTCCGCCGTCGGATCGCTGGAGCACCTGCTGGCCGGTCGGAACATCGGCCAGATGTACCTGGTGTCGTACGTCCGCCAGGGCGACCGCGTCTTCGAGACGTACTGGACGACCATGCGTGGCGTCGAGGTGATGGACAACAACTACGCGTTGATGGATCTGACCGTCTACGGACGCCAGGAGCCGTTCGAAGACTCGCCGGAAGGCTGGCCGAAGCTGTGGGCGACCGAGGACCCGGTGTTGCCGAAGGTCATCGACGGGCGGCCGACCGCGCAGTGGTCACGGATCGACGCCGGGCGTTCCGACGACCTTACTTCCGGGCGTTCCGCGACCAGCTGAACGCGTACAGTCCGAAGGCCGCGAAGCCGAGAGCCAGGACGGTGAGCAGCACCGAGCCGAACGGCTGCTCCTTGACGGTGCGCAGCGCGGTGTCGAGACCGCCGGCCTTCTTCGGGTCGTAGGCGATCGCGGCCCAGCCGAACAGCCCGCCGACCACGATCAAGGCCACACCCTTAGCGGCGTACCCGATCCGGCCGAGCAGGATCGTGGTCTCGGAGACGCCGCCGACCAGGTCCTCGGTGAACTTCTTGGTGACCGCTTTGTGGATCTCACGGACACCGATCGCGATGATGGCCAGGCCGATCACGACGACGAGCACGCGGCCCGGACCGTGGGCCATCAGCCGGGCGGTGAGCGACTGCTGCTGGCTCGTGCTCGATCCGCCGGAGCCGATCGCGACCTTGACCGCACTGACGCCCAGCACGAAGTAGACGACCGCCCGGCCGCCCGCGGAGAGTTTTTTCTCCAGGTCCAGGTGGCCGTAGACGAGTTGCAGGATCCGCCAGGTCACCAGGACGAACAGGCCGATCGCGACGATCCACAGCAGGACGCCTCCGAACGGCTGGCTAGCCAGTTCCTGGAGCGCCCCCTGTTGCGACGCCTCCTTCGACGAATGTCCCCAGGCCAGTTGCGCTGCGATCCAGGCGATCAGCAAGTGCACGACGCCGTACGCGATCAGTCCGACGGTGATCGCGACGCCGTACCAGCGGCTCTGCCGCACCTCTTGAGCAGTGTTCCTCACCCTGATCCGGTGCCCAGGAGGAAACGGTTCAGGCGGAAACGGGCGCGGTGGCCTCGCGGTCGGCTTCCTCGACGTCGCCGTACTCGCCGTGCCGGTACGCGCGCCGACCAAGGGTCCAGACGTAGGTGAAGAAGGCCAGCTCGGCGAGGATGCCGATCGTGATGCGCACCGGCGCCGGCAGGAACGGGGTCACGAACGCCTCGATCAGACCGGTGACAAGGAGTACCGCGGCCAGGCCGATCGCCATCCCGATCGTCGCACGGCCGGTCTGTGCGACCGCCTGCATCCGGGTCCGGGGACCAGGCACGACCCAGGACCAGCCGAGCCGCAGTCCGGCCGCGGTCGCGATGAACACCGCAGTCAGCTCGAGCAGCCCATGCGGGGTGATCAGACTGAAGAACAGGCCGCCCTTGTCGTTGTCGATCATCAGACCGGCGCTCAGACCGAGGTTGACCGCGTTGTCCCACAGGATGAAGACGGATGGGACCAGCAGGATGCCCAGCGCGAGTACGGCGGCACTGATAGTCGCGTTGTTGATCCAGACTCGGAGAGCGAAGTCCTGCGCCGGGTTGTCCGAGTAGTACGACTCGAAGTCGTGACCGACGAACTGTTTGATCTGATCCGGCGTACCGATGGAGTCGACCACGTCAGGGTGGGCCAGAACGCGCCACGCGGTCCACGCCGCGACCAGGTAGAACAGCAGACCGATGCCGACCCACCAACGTCTGGAGGCGTAGAGGGCGGCCGGGAAGGTGACCAAGAAGTACTTCGAGATGTCGCGCCAGACAGGAGCCTGCGCACCGGTCACCGCACCACGCGCGTCGGCGATCAAACCCGACAGGCGACCGATCGACACCGGATCGGCCCCGGCGGCCCGGAGCGCGGCCAGATGGGTGCCGACACGCTGGTAGAGGGTGACGAGCTCTTCGGCCTCCGCACCGGACAGGCGGCGCTGCCGGCGGGTCAGGTGGGCCAGCCGGTCCCACTGCGGCTGATGCACCGAGACGAACGCTTCGACGTCCACCGTTACCCCCTCCTCCACCCGTGTGCTGGCAGACTAGCCGGACGCAGTGTCTAGATAGGAGGGGGCGACGACGTGTCTCAGCTGGTCACCGGCGAAGCGGTCGTCCTCCAGGTGCGGATCGCCCGGATGCCGACGCGGGCGCTGGCGTGCGCGATCGACGTGGCGCTGCAGAGCGTCGTACTCGTTGTGCTGATTTCGCTGCTGGCCGGGTTCCTGCTCGGCGGCCAGGCGAGTGAAGCGCTGGCGGGTGCCTTGATCTTCATCGTCGTACTCCTGGTGGTGATCGGCTACCGGGTCGTGATGGAGACGCTGACCCGCGGGCGGACGATCGGCAAGCTGGTGCTCGGGCTGAAGGTGGTCCGCGACGACGGCAGCTCGATCCGGTTCCGGCACGCGCTGGTGCGGACGCTGCTGTGGTTCTTCGTCGACTTCGCACCGTGGTTCGCGGCGAGCCCCGGGATCGTGGCCAGCCTGATGAACAAGCAGGGCAAGCGGATCGGTGACATGGTCGCCGGTACGGTCGTCATCCGCGAACGCCACCAGCCGATGGCGTCACCACCACTGTTCGTCCCCGGCCACCTGGTCCAGTGGGCCCAGTCGCTGGAGCTGTCCCGGCTGTCCGACGAACTCGCCAACGCGGCCCGCGACTACCTGGCCCGCTACACCGAACTCCTGCCCGGCCCGCAACTCGCCCTCGGCGAAGCCCTCGCCGCCCGCGTAGCCGCGGTCACCGCCCCGAACCCGCCGAGTCCGATCATCGCCCCGGCGTACCTCTCCGCGGTCCTGGCCGAACGCCGCCGCCGAGAGCTCCAACGCCTCTCGACCCAACGCCCGGTCCACAGCGGCCCGTTCGCCCCGTCGTACGGCATCCCCGCAGGCCCCTTCGCCCCACCCAACCCGTACGGCGCACAGGCCCCGCTGCCTGCACCGGCCCCGTTCATCCCACCCCAGCCACCGGCGCCACGACCCGCAACGGTCAACCCGCAGGGGTGGGCCGCGCCGGGGAGCGAAGTCAGGCCGTGGTGAGTGAACCGCCACGCATGCAGAACCCCCTCTCGAGCGGCCTAAGCCGCCCATTTGAGGGGGTTCTGCGTGCGTGGCGGTCCGCTCTAGCTCAGTAGCGGTACTGCTCTGCCTTGTACGGGCCCTCGATCGGGACGCCCAGGTACGCGGACTGCTCCTTGGTGAGCTCGGTCAGCTTCACGCCGAGCGCGTCCAGGTGGAGACGGGCGACCATCTCGTCCAGGTGCTTCGGCAGGACGTAGACGTCGGTCGGGTACTCCGCGGTCTTCACGAAGAGCTCGATCTGGGCCAGGACCTGGTTCGTGAACGAGTTCGACATCACGAACGACGGGTGGCCGGTCGCGTTGCCCAGGTTCAGCAGGCGGCCCTCGGACAGGATGATGATCGTGTGGCCGTCCGGGAACCGGAACTCGTCGACCTGCGGCTTGATGTTGACCCGCTCGATGCCGGCCGTCTTGTACAGCCCGGCCATGTCGATCTCGTTGTCGAAGTGGCCGATGTTGCCGACGATCGCCTGGTGCTTCATCGCCGCCATCTGGTCGGCGGTGATGACGTCCTTGTTGCCGGTGGTGGTGACGAAGATGTCGGCGATCCCGACCACGTCGTCGAGCGTGGTCACCTGGTAGCCGTCCATCGCCGCCTGCAGCGCGCAGATCGGGTCGATCTCGGTCACGACCACCCGGGCGCCCTGGCCGCGGAGCGACTCGGCGCAGCCCTTGCCGACGTCGCCGTACCCGCAGACGACCGCGACCTTGCCGCCGATCAGTACGTCGGTGGCGCGGTTGATGCCGTCGATCAGCGAGTGCCGGCAGCCGTACTTGTTGTCGAACTTCGACTTGGTCACCGAGTCGTTCACGTTGATCGCCGGGAACAGCAGCGCGCCGGCCTTGTGCATCTCGTACAGCCGGTGCACACCGGTGGTGGTCTCCTCGGTGACACCCTTGATGCCCTGGCCGATGGTGGTCCAGCGCTGCGGGTCCTCGGTCAGCGTGCGGGTCAGCAGTTTGAGGACGACGGCGTACTCCTCGGAGTCCGCGGTCGACGGGTCCGGTACGGCGCCCGCCTTCTCGAACTCGGTGCCCTTGTGCACGAGCATGGTCGCGTCGCCGCCGTCGTCGAGGATCATGTTCGGACCCTCGGCACCCGGCCAGTTCAGCGCCTGCTCGGTGCACCACCAGTACTCGTCCAGCGTCTCGCCCTTCCAGGCGAAGACCGGGACACCCGCCGGGGCCTCGGCCGTGCCGGAGCCGACGACGACCGCGGCGGCGGCGTGGTCCTGGGTCGAGAAGATGTTGCAGGAGACCCAGCGCACCTCGGCACCGAGCGCGGTCAGCGTCTCGATCAGCACCGCGGTCTGGATCGTCATGTGCAGCGAGCCCATGATCCGGGCGCCGGCCAGCGGCTTGCTCTCGCCGTACTGCGCACGCATCGCCATCAGACCGGGCATCTCGTGCTCGGCCAGCCGGATCTCCTTGCGCCCGAACTCGGCCAGCCCGAGATCCGCCACCTTGTAGTCGAACGTCATGCCGCTCCCCTGAAGACTGTGGTTAGTTCCTGACCGAGCCTAGAGGCCCGAGCCACGCGGTTTGATCGCTCGGAGCGCGTTTTTGACACCGAAATGTCAAGATTGAGGTATGCGCATCACCGAGGCCGCTCGCCAACTGGGTACCACTCCGCGCATGCTGCGCTACCGGGAGGCCCTCGGGCTGCTCCCACGCTCCCGATCCGAGCACACCGCCCAGCGCCAGTACGACGAACGCGACCTGGCCGCCGTACAACTCGCGCTCGACCTCGAACGCCGGTACGACGTGACGCCGGCCGCGCTCGCGTTCGCCCTCCGAGCCCTCGCCGAACCGTCCGTCGCCGCCGACATCCGCAACCTCGGCTACCGCACCGGCCGCCTCACCACGCCACCAACCCAGTCCCAGATCGACCGAGACCGAGCCCTCCGCTGGCTAGGCCGCTCCGGAGTACTGCCACCCAAGCCGCGTTAATTGAAGGAAAGAAAGGAAAGAGGGGAGGGAGGAAGACGCGTTAGTGGGAGGGGGCTTCGGGGACGGCGGGGCGTTCGTCGGGGACGTGGTTCTCGACGTAGATGTCTGGTTCGAGGTAGATGTGCTGGCTCATCGGTTCGGCCTCGCGGATGGCCCGTTCAGCCGCGTCGATGGTCTGGGCGACGACGGCCGCGTCGGTGGTCGGCTCGACCGCGAGCTTGGCGGCGACCAGGACCTCCTCCGGGCCGAGGTGCAGGGTCTTGATGTGGATCAGCCGCTGCACACCGGGCGTGTTCGTGATCGCGGCCTCGATCCGCTGCTGGGACTCCCGCGTCGCGGACTCGCCGAGCAGCAGCGACTTCATCTCGATCGCCAGGAAAATCGCCACCGCGACCAGCAGCGCACCGATCGCCATCGAGCCGAGCCCGTCGAACACACCGTTGCCGGTGGCAAGCGTCAGGACGACGCCGATCAGCGCCAGCAGCAGACCGGTGAGCGCGGCGAAGTCCTCCAGCAGGATGACCGGCAGCTCCGGCGCACGGGCGTTGCGGACGAAGCGCACCCAGGAGACGTTCCCGCGCAGCTTGTTCGCCTCGATGATCGCGGTCCGGAACGAGAAGCTCTCCATCCCGATCGCGAGCAGCAGCACCGCGACCGGAACCCACTTCCAGTTCTCGATCCCGTGCGGGTCGTGCACCTTGTGGTAGCCCTCGTACAGCGCGAACAGACCACCCACGCTGAACAGCACGATCGACACGATGAACGAGTAGACGTACCGCTCCCGGCCGAAGCCGAACTGGTGCAGCTCGTCGGCCGCCCGCTTGGCCCGCTGACCGCCGACCAGCAGCAGCACCTGGTTGCCCGCGTCGGCGAGCGAGTGGATCGCCTCGGCCAGCATCGACGCCGACTGGGTCAGCGCCCAGGCGGCGAACTTGGTGACCGCGATCCCGGTGTTCGCCAGCAAAGCCGCGACAACGGCCTTGTTTCCGCCACCAGCCATGGTGCTCAGGTCCTCCTACACGACGAAAGATCAGCGCGCGGACACGACGAACGCCGTGCCGGAACCACGCAGAGTACAGGGTCCTTCGGGTCCGGAGGCGAACGCGGACTGGCCCGCGGACAACGTCACAACAGATTCTTTGCCCACAGCATCAACAGTCCCGTCGACGCAGCAGACGATCCGCGGACCGACGCCTTCGACCGTCTGTTCGGCGCCGTCCAGATCCACCCGCCGGACAGCGAAGTACGGACAGCCGGTCTCGTAGACGCCGTCGTCATCAGCAGTCAGCACCGGGTTGGCCAGCGGCTCGAAGTCGACCACCGAAACCAGCTCCGGTACGTCGACGTGCTTGCTGGTCAGCCCACCGCGCAGCACGTTGTCCGAGTTCGCCATCACCTCGAACCCGAGCCCACGCAGGTATGCGTGCACGTTCCCAGCCGGCAGGTACACCGCGTCGAACCGCTCCAACCGAACCCGGTTCAGCAGCAGGCCTGCGAGTACGCCGGGATCGTCCGGGAAGTCGGCGCACAACTTCGAGAGCGTCTCCCGCTCCAGCTCGAACGCGTCTCCGACGTACTGCGCAACAGCCTCGCCGAGCGCACCTACCAGCGGACGGATCGCGTCCCGGTCGGCACTCATGAAATCGGTGAAGGCCTCCCGGAGCTTCCCGTCCCGTAGCTGGTCGGTCAGCTCACCGAACCCGGTCGGCGCCAGCGCCTCGAGCAGCGCGATCGTCCGGTCCAGCGGACGGAAACCGACCAGCGCGTCGAACGGCTCGAGCGCGATCAGGATCTCCGGCTTCGGCCAGGCGTCCTTGTAGTTCCGATCCGCGGCGTCGCGGGGAATCCCGTCAGCCTCGTCCCGGGCGTACCCGTCGATCGCCTGGTCCAGGGAGGGATGCGCCTGGATCGACAACGGCTGCCCGGCGGCGAGCAGCTTCGCCAGGAACGGGAACCGTCCCTCGAACCGCTCGGCCGTCTCCGCACCCAGCACCGCGGCCGGGTCGGCCGACACGACGTCGTACAGGGTGTCGCCGTTCGGCAGCACCGACGGAGCCGACTCGTGCGCACCCATCCACATCTCGGCCTGGGGTTTGCCGGTCGGCTCCACCCCGAGCAGCTCGGGGAGCGCGGTCTGCGATCCCCAGGCGTAGTCGCGGATGGTGTTCTGCAGCGGGACTACCACGCTGGGTCCTCCGAGGGGATCCCCGGCTCGACCGGGTCCGTCTCGCTCGCCCTGCCGTACCGGCCAAGGCCGAGCCCGAGGTACGCCGCGGCGTACCGACCGTGCTGGGTCAGAGCGGCGTACCGCGCGATGTCCGTGCCGTTGGCCTGCGTCACCGTGTACACGCGGACGTCGTGCGCGTGCGCCTTCGCCTCCAGCTTGCGGCGCTGCTCGTCGACACCCGAGTCGTCCACGCCGTCATCCAGTACGACGAGAGCCGGCCGCAGCTCCTCCGCCTTGTCGAACGGGTCCGCGAACAGGTCCCGCGGCGGCTGGTTGAGCACCGGCAACAGGTGCCCGAAGTCAGCGGCCAGAGCAGGCCGACCGCTGGCCAATCGCAGCGCCTCGACCACACGACGAGCCGCACGGGCTGCGAGGACCGAGCCACCCCAGACCAGCGGCAGCGCGTCCGCGAGGATCAGCGCGAGGTCCTTGGCCGGGTTGTTCGAGACGTCGTTGTTCGGCGAGCACTCGATCGCGACGTCGTCCAGCATCGACGCGACCGCCTTGCCGTCCACCTCCGGACCGAGGTCCATCTGGTGCAGCGCCTGCAGTACGGCGACCGCCGAGGCCAGCTGATCGTCGGACTGGGACGGCAGCCGGATCGCGTGCCGTAGACCGGCCGAGGCGATCGCCACCTGCGAGTCCTCCGGCGCGGCTACGAGCAGCCCGCAACCCCGTCGTACCGCTTCGCCTGCGGCCGAGACCGCGTCCGGGTCCTCGTTCGCCGCGCCGAGCACGACGACCAGGTCGAGCGGACCGGCCCAACCTGGCAGGCCCGGACCTGGCCAGGCGAGGAACGGAACCGGGCAGACCGGCTCCAGCACAGCTCGGACCAGCCGGGCGTCACGGCCTGCAGCCACCACGGCGCGCGGACGGAATCCGTCCGACGTCAGGTTGGACAGCACGTCCGCGGACGCTTCCAGCTCGGCCCGCACCCGGGCGCCGGCCATGGCCAGGCGCCGGAGCAGGTGGTCGGCCGCCTTGAGTGCGGCCGGGTCGTCCAGTCGGGTGTCGTCGAAGAGGCTCATCAGCCCTCCGTACTGGCTGTTTCCCTGGTGTCCCGGGCCTCGTCGATCAGCAGCACCGGGATGTCGTCACGGACCGGATAGGCCAGCCCGCACGACGCGTTGGTGCAGACCAGCTCGCTCGCCTCGTCGTCCACGCGGAACTCGGAGCGGCACTTCGGGCAGACCAGGATGCTCAGCAGGTCCGGGTCCAGATTGACTGCCATTCAGTTCTCCTCCACCGATGCGCCGGTGATCAGGGCCAGTACTTCGTCGCGGACACGTTCCATCTCGGGGCGGTCCGCAGCCTCGACGTTCAGCCGGAGCAACGGTTCCGTGTTCGACGCACGGACGTTGAACCACCACTGTCCCGCCGATACGGTCAACCCGTCCAGATGGTCGACGGTCACGCTATCCATGTTGCTGCCGCCAGAATACGTATCTTCGATCGCCGCGACGGTCGCCGCCGCGTCGTCGACCTTGTTGTTGATCTCGCCGGACGCGACGTACCGCTCGTACTCGGCGAACAGCTCGCTGGCCGGCAGCTCCTGCTCACCGAGCGCGGCCAGCACGTGCAGGGCAGCCAGCATGCCGGTGTCGGCCCGCCAGAAGTCCCGGAAGTAGTAGTGCGCGGAGTGCTCGCCGCCGAACACCGCGTCGGTCTCGGCCATCTTCTGCTTGATGTTCGAGTGCCCGACCCGGGTCCGGACCGGGACACCGCCGTGCTCGGTGATCAGCTCCGGGACCGCCTTGGAGGTGATCAGGTTGTGCAGGATGGTCGAGCCGGGGTGCTTGGCCAGCTCGCGTACGGCGACCGCGCCGGTGATCGCGCTCGGCGAGATCGGGTCGCCCTTCTCGTCCACCACAAAACAGCGGTCCGCGTCACCGTCGAACGCCAGGCCCAGATCGGCGCCGACCTCGCGGACCTTGGCCTGCAGGTCGACCAGGTTCTTCGGGTCGAGTGGGTTGGCCTCGTGGTTCGGGAAGTTGCCGTCCAGCTCGAAGTACATCGGGATGATCGTCACCGGGCCGTCGGCGAAGACGGCGGGGACGGTGTGCCCGCCCATGCCGTTGCCGGCGTCGACGACCACGGTGAGCGGACGGATGCGACTCAGGTCGACCAGGTGGTGCAGGTGGTCGGCGTACGCCGTCAGCAGGTCCTTGTGGTTGACGTGACCCGGCGTGGAGCTGGCCGGCGGACCCTCGGTCAGGGCCTTGGCGACCAGGTCGGCGATGTCACGCAGACCCGAGTCGGAGCCGACCGGGGCAGCGCCGGCGCGGCACATCTTGATGCCGTTGTACTGCGCCGGGTTGTGGCTGGCCGTGAACATCGCACCGGGCAGGTCGAGCCGGCCGGACGCGAAGTACAGCTGGTCGGTGGACGCCAGACCGATGTCGATCACGTCCGCGCCCGTGCTGGTCACACCCTCGGCGAACGCGGCCGCCAGGGCCGGGCTGGACGGCCGCATGTCGTACCCGACCACGACCGCCCCCGGACCCGCGAGGACGTCCAGGACCTCGACGAACGCGGCCCCGGTCGCCCGGGCCACCGACTCGTCCAACTGGTCCGGGACGACCCCCCGCACGTCGTACGCCTTGAAGATCGCCGCAACGTCAACCATGCGTGGACCCTATCCGGCCCACGCCCGAACCTGTATTTCAGGCCTTCTGGAACCAGCCGATGTCCTTGCGGTGGTGGACCGACGGGAGCTGCCGCGGGACCACCGGCGCGGCCCACTGGGTCGCGTTCGCGAGGATCTGCTGGATCTCCGGCTGGTGGTAGGTCGGGTACTCCTGGTCACCGGGCCGGAAGTAGAAGACCCGGCCCTGGCCGCGGCGGTAGCAGCAGCCGGAGCGGAACACCTCGCCGCCGGTGAACGAGCTGACGAACACCAGCTCGTCCGGCTGCGGGATGTCGAACAGCTCGCCGTACATCTCCTCGCGCTCGATCACCAGCGGGTGCGGGACGCCCTGCGCGATCGGGTGGCCGGCGGCGACCGTCCAGATCAGCTCGCGGTCGTTCTCGGCCCGCCAGTCGAGCGTGCACGTCGTACCCATCAGCTTGATGAAGATCTTGCTGAAGTGCGCGGAGTGCAGCGCGATCAGGCCCATCCCGGACAGCACGTGCTGCTGGACCCGGTCGACGATCGCGTCGTCGACGTCACCGTGCGCGGCGTGCCCCCACCAGGTGAGTACGTCGGTGTCCGCGAGCACCTCCTCGGTCAGACCGTGCTCCGGGTCCTGCAGCGTGGCGGTGCGTACGACGACGTTCTCGCCCAGCTTGGCGCGCAGCGCCGCCGCGATCGTCCCGTGCATCGTGTCGGGGTAGACCTTGCGGACGGACTCGTCCCGGCCCTCGTGGACGTTCTCGCCCCAGACCGTGACGCGAATTGGGCCTCGATCAGACTCAGTCATGCAGCACAACCTCTCGTCCCGCCTTCGCCGAGGCGTAGCAGGCGTCGATGACCTCGGTCCGGAGCAGCGCCTCGGACCCGTTCTGCCCGTCCCAGTCGCCGCTCTGGACGATCCGGACGAATTCCCGCACCACTGCGCGGTGGCCGAGCCCCGGACCGGTGGCCGGCCGCACCTCGGCCGGGATCCCGGCGACGTCGGTGTAGATCCGCAGGGTGTCCTCGTTCGTGTAGTTCTGTACGTCGATCTTCGCGCCGCCCTCGGTGCCGAACAGCTCGATGCCGAAGTTGTCGCCGGGTGCCCGGTACGTCGCCCAGCTGGTCTCCAGCTGCAGCGCGCCGCCACCGGCCAGCCGCAGGTACGCCGTGGCCAGGTCCTCGACCTCGAACTTCGAGCCGAGCGTGTCGACCGTCGGCCGGATCGCGCTGCTGACACTGCCCTTACCGCGCGGACCGAGCTCGGCGAACGTGTTCGCCGACACCGTGGTCACCTGCGGCTCACCGAGCAGGTGCAGGGCCATATCGAGGATGTGTACGCCGAGGTCGATCAGCGGACCGCCGCCGGACAGCTCGCGGTTGGTGAACCAGCCGCCCATCCCGGGGATGCCGTTGCGGCGCATCCAGTGCGCCTTCGCGTAGTAGATCCGGCCGAGCTGGCCCTCGTCGATCTGGTGCTTCAGCGCCGCGACGTCACCACGCTCGCGGTGGTTGAAGACGACCTTCAGCACCCGGCCGGCCGCCTTGGACGCCTCGACCATCGCCGTACCCTCGGCGACTGTCCGCGCCAGCGGCTTCTCGGACAGTACGTGCAGGCCCTTCTCCAACGCTTTCAGCGCGATCGGGGCGTGCAGCTGCGTCGGCGTACCGATGCTGACCGCTTCCAGGCCCTCGGTCTCGAGCAGGTCCTCCCACTTCTCGTAGAGATGAGGTACGCCGTGCTTCTCGCCCAGAGTGGTCAGGAGGTCCTTCTCCAGCCCGGCGAGCGCGACCACCTCGACATCCGGCAGCTCGGAGAACGCCTCCAGCGCCGTCCGTCCGGCGAAGCCCAGCCCGACAACTCCGACCCGCAGTCTTTGATCGTTCACAACTACGATCCTCTCCCGATGACAACGACGGACACAAACCCCTTCCCACACTACGGAACAGATTCCAACACGAGTCAATCGGCTGGACCACAGGTCATGGGGCCCTCCCGGCCTGGACTGAGGAGCGCAGGGAGCGCAGCGACCGGAGCGACGAGGGAAGGCCGGGAGCCAAGGGCCCCATGACACGCCGAGCCGGAGGCGAGGCCAAAAGCACCGTTAGTCGTCGTCGGCGTCGAAGTCGGGGTCGATCTGTTCCGGGGAGAGGGCCAGGACGTCGGCGAGTTCGAGGACCAGGGCGGAGCGGACCAGCCAGGCCAGGCCGGCGCCGGAGCGTTCGGCCCGGAGCTCGATCGGGCGGCGGAAGACGACGATCCGGTACGGCTCGTGGGACGTCCCGCCGGTGGCGTGGGTGAGCGGGATCTCGGTCGCGTCCAGCTCGAGGTTCGGCACGTCCTCGATCGCGAACTCGACCCGCGCGACCACCTGCGGCAGCCGCTTCTCCAGCCGGGTCACCTCGATCGCGACCACCTCGTCGAACTGGGCCGCACCGGCCCGCTGCAACGGCAGACCACGCGGCGCGAACTTGCTCGGCCGGCTGATCGGGCCGAGCATGCCGCGGCCGTGGCGGTCGATGTGCCTGCGATGACGGCGAGCCTCGGTCACACGCTCAGCCTAGTGGGCGTAATGTCTGGTCGTGAGCATCGCCAGGATCTGTTCGCGCGCCGGATGTCAGAAGCCTGCCGTATCGACGCTCACTTACGTGTACGCCGACTCGACCTGTGTCCTCGGTCCGTTGGCGACGTACGCCGAGCCGCACTGCTACGACCTGTGCGCCGATCACGCCGACCGCCTGACCGCACCGAACGGCTGGGAGGTCATCCGGCTCGCTCCGGACCCCGCAGCCGCCGGACCGTCGTCCGACGACCTGGAAGCGCTGGCGAACGCAGTCCGCGAAGCCGCTCGTCCGCTGCCACCCCGTGAGCCCCGCCCCGGCACTCCGGGCGCGCCGGTCGAGGTAACCCGCCGCGGCCACCTCCGCATGGTCCGGGACCCCGGCACCAACTCTTCTGAAGGCTGACTACCGCAGTGCAGCGCTGACGTCCGGTTGTGCGCCGAGCTGAGCTCGGAACACCAGTGACGTCGACAACGGCCACACGGCAACCTGCGGTACGTCGTCCTTGTCCGGCTTCGCCGCCGGCATCAGCGTGACTCCAGCGACGACGGTCCCCCGCGTCTGCTGCACCATCAGGTACGTCGGCCTCGGCTGCGCAGCGAACGAGATCGGTGTCGTCGCACCGGCAACCACGTCCAGAGCTCGCGTGCTCAAGATCCGCCCAAGCACATCCCGCAGCTCGAACTTCACGCTGCCGGTCTTCCCCGGCGCAGTCACCTGCAGCACAGCCGGCTGCTTATGTGCCGGCAGGACCAGGTACGCCGGACCGGCCAGCGCCTCAGCCGATCCGATGGAAGCGAACTCGCTCTGGCTCTCGTCGGTCACCCGCATCGACGCGGTCACCGGCTGATCCGACGTCACGGTGATCGCACTCGGGTCACCGTGCAACACCGGGTCGAGCATGAAGGTCTTCACCGAACCGGCCGCGATCTGCACAGTCTCCAGACCAGCCGGTTTGAACGGCCCGTTCGGTCCGTTCACGGTGAGGCTCGCAGTCGCCTGCAGGTCCGACGGGTTCGCCACCGAGAGGATCCGCAGTCCCGCACCGGGAGCGACCGCGGGCACGAACACCTTGGTCGCAGGCGCGGCCGATGCGTTCAGCCAGTCCACACCGGCAGGCACGCTGTTGCCCTTGGACGCGTTGGACCGCACGGCGGCCGCCACGCGACCACCGGTCGACTCCACATGTAGTGCGATGTCCCGGAGGTTCGGAGCCACCTGCTTGAGGAACAGCTCGGCGGTGCCACGGGCCGGGACGACGATGCCTCGCGCGGCGGGCAGATCCTGCTGGCCGTTCCGCGCGTACACAGTGACGTTCACTTCGGCGTTGATGCTGTCCAGGTTCGTCAGGACGAGCACATCTCGCCGCTCGACGGCTCCGGACGCTCCGACGAACCAGAAGTCCGAACCGGGCTGCTGGCACGGCGTGCTCGCCATGCCGGCGTTCACTCCGTCCTGGGCCGTCGTCGTACTCGTGCCGACGGTGCCTGCGGCCAGCGGGCCGGTGCCCTGGATGGACAGCGGCTCGGGCTTGACGACTACGGCGCTCGAACCGATGGTGCCGCGTTTCAGCAGGGACCCGACCGGATTGGACGTCGCCGGCAGCGGCGCGATCGACAGCGGCTGGGCGGCTCCGGTCGCGGTCGGGGTGTCTGCGGGCAGGTTCGGTGCGACCGCGTTGACCACGCTGGTCAGCTTGCCGCCGGCAGCGAGCACCGGGCAGGACAGCGCCGTACGGTTCACCACTGTGCGGGTCGGCTCGGTCGCGGCGGCCGCCGGCTTCGTGTCGGGCTTCTTTGGATTCGTGACCACTCCGAGCCCGGCCAGCACGACCATGGCCGCGACTACGGCTCCGATCCGGATACGCGGGTCGGCCAGCAAGCGGATCACCGGGGATCCCTCCTCGCGTGCGTGCCATGCGGTACGGCGACCGTCCGGCGTACCGTCGGCAGGCAGAACACCAGTGCGATCAGCCAGCCGATCAGGCCGAGGATGCGCCAGACCGAATGGGTCTGGTCGACCAACGGCGTCTTGCCCTCGATCTTCGACCGGTCCACCAGCCAGGAGGCATCGCCGTCGTTCGCACTCGCCCTGGTCAGGCCAGGCAGTGAGTCGAGCGTGGACTGCAGTGTCGGATCCACCGGACCAGGCAGGTACACGTAGTCGATCGCCAGACCGGCCAACTGCCTGCCTTCCTCACCACTGCCGCCACCGCCGAGTGTCGCGAGCACGTCGGTGATCGGTTTGGTCTGCGCCGCGGTCGGCGCCGCTTCGAGCGACCCCATCCGCGGTCCGCCGTCCTTGACCAGCGAGAACCGCATCTGGCCGCCGGGCGCCTTGCGCACCACCAGGATCGAGTCGTTGTCCGGCGGATCCTGCGAAGACACCAGGTACGCCGGGAGGTCCTGAGCAGGACCACGCCATAGCGGACCGTCGGCCCCACGCACCAGCCAGAAGCCCGCCGTCACGACCGTCGTCAGCAGCACGATCCCGAGCACACCTTGCACGATGAGCTCGGTGGACTTGCCAACCGAGTCCCAAGCGACCGTCACGGTGATGATCCAGCCGGCGGTCATCATGAACATCAGCGGACCACTGCCACCACCCAGCCGGCTCGCAACCAGCGTCCCGGCCAGACCGGCCAGCGCGGCGAACCAACCGAGCAACTCGTACCGCTGCCGCGACTCACGCAGCAGACTGACCAACGCCACCAGGATCAGCGGTACGGCGAACCACCACGGCGCCGGCGCACCAATCGGCGTACCGGTCAGCAAGTGCTGCAGGCTGTTGCCCGGACCGACCGCAGCGGTCGGCGGCCCGCCTGCCTCTTGTCCCAGCTTCGACGGATGCCGGATCAGCTCGATCGTCCACGGCAGAACGAGCAGCAGCCCCAGTACGACGGAGAACACCAGCTGCCGACCCTGTCGCCGCCAGCCCAGTCCCAGCACTCCACCGAAGACAAGGATGATCGCGACCAGCAGACCCAGCGCCGGAGTGAACGCGACCAGCACGGCCAAACAGATCCCAGCGAACCACGCGGCCCGCCAACTGCCCTGCACGACAACGCGTCGCCGACGAGCAATCGTGTGTACGGCGGCACCGAGCAGCGGCAGCACGATCGCGGCCACACACGTCCCGAGCCGCCCCTGCGAAATAGCGCCGTTCGTAAACACCGCCAGCCCGTACGCCGACGCTCCCCAAGCTCGCGCAACCCGGTCGACGACGAACGCCCGTAGCAACGCCCACGCGGCCAGACCGGCGAGCGGAACCGCACCGAGCAGGAGCAGGTTCGTCGCACCGCCAGGACCGAACATCACCGTCGAGAACGCCCACAGCTGCGCCAGCCACGCAGGCGGCGTGACTCCGGGCGGAGCGGAAGCCGCTGCGTGCCAGAGCGCCGAGAGGCTCTCGTGTGCCGGGAGCAGCAGGTTGGACCGCAGGACTCCGCTGCCGATCAGGTCGCGGGCCGCAACCAGCGCACCGATCGCCAGCACGACCCATGCACCCAGGAACGGCCGCCGGATCAGCTGACGACGCCACCGCGGCTGGCCGACCGCTACTCGAGCAGTGGACTTGGCCCGGCGTGCAGTGGTGACGACCTGCTCTTCCGGCTCGTCCGCCCAGGCTTCACGGATCCGCTCGGAGATCGTGCCGGTCGTTTCCTCCAGGTTGTGCCGCAGTGCGTGCACCGACCGGGAGAAGAGTCCCTTGATGGAGTCGTACGGGACCTGGTCGAGATGTCGCCGGTCCTTGCGGGCCTGCGTCCAGCCGCCGGCCAGCAGAGTGCCGAGCAACGCGGTCCACTCGTCGACGGCACCGGACGGAGTCTTGCCGATCAGGAACCAGATCGACCGCAGCACGGTGCCGAACAGGAACCGCAGGATCAGCAGCGGCAGCAGCTTGCCCGGTGCATTCGCGAGAACGGTGTAGTAAGCATGTGCGCGGTCGAGCTGGTACGCGTGCCGCCTGGTGCCGGCCAGCGAACGCTCGCCGGTCGCGGCGGCCTGGGCGTGGTAGATGACCGCGTCGGGTGCGACGCCGACCTGGTACCCCGCGCGGCTGGCGCGCCAGCCGAAGTCGATGTCGTCGCGGAACATCGGCAGCCGCGGGTCGAAACCGTGCAGCGCCTCCCAGACGTCGCGGCGGACCAGCATGCCGGCCGAGCTGACCGCGAGTACGTTCCGCGGCTGGTCGTGCTGGCCCTGGTCGAGCTCGCCGTTCTCGATACCGGTGTCGCGGCGGCCGCCGAGCGACGTGGTGACGCCGACCTCGAGCAGTTCGCGGTCCCGCGGCCACAGCCGCAGCTTCGGTCCCCAGACCCCGGTGTTCGGCGAATTAGTGGCCTGGAGCAACAACTTCTCCAGCGCCTTCGGCGCCGGCGCGCAGTCGTCGTGCAGCAGCCACAGCCACTCGACCACGGGCATGTGACCGTCGTCGCCGTACGGGCCGACCGCGCTCGGGATCGGCGCGAAGCCGTGGGCCTCGAGGCCGCGGGCGACCGCCATACCAAAACCGGTCCGGGCCGAGACGCTGACGACGGGCTCGACCCCGGGCATCGCTGCGAGCAGTTCGGCGGTCTCGTCGGTGGAGCCGGTGTCGACCGCGATCAGCCGGTCCGGCCGCGGGTTGAGCGCCCACAGCGACTCGGACAGCCGCGGCAGCCAGGCCGCGCCCTCATGCCCGACCACCACCGCGGTGACGACATGCCGGACCCGCGGACGACCCATCGGGTCGCCGATGTGGTCGGTCGGGAAGTCGACGGAGTCGAAGAATTCCCAGCCGGCCGGGGCTTCTTGTTCCATGCGGAGCTGTGACACCTCGATGCTTGCGGACGGTCACCGCGACCGCTGGTCCCGGCGAGGACTCACCATACAGCCGCCTGACCTGGGCCGGAAAAGCCGCGGGCCCCGGACGACGTTCGTCCGGGGCCTCGCGGAAGTCCTGATGTAGTTGTGCTGGTCACCGACCGTCAGACGGCCTTCTTCTTCAGCTTGCGGCGTTCCCGTTCCGACAGACCGCCCCAGATCCCGAAGCGCTCATCGTTCTGCAGCGCGTACTCGAGGCACTCGCCCCGGACATCGCAACCGAGGCACACCTTCTTCGCCTCGCGGGTGGAACCGCCCTTCTCCGGGAAGAAAGCCTCTGGATCGGTCTGGGCGCACAGCGCCCGTTCCTGCCAGTTCGGCTCCTCCTCGATCGCCTCACCGTCGACAATCGCCATCAGCGTTTCTGTCACGGTACGACCTCCTCGACCCTGTTCGTTCCCCTGTACATGTGGGTTTGCGGTCCACATGCCTGACCTCGTCCGTCCTGCGCTCTGCAACGGTCCCCGATACCGAGTGTCCAACGAACGACACGGTTGAAATTACATTCCTGCAATCCACGAAAGTCAAGCCGTGCTCTGCTATTGGGATCATCCGCAACATGCCCGCAAAAGAACGAGAGGCCTGCGGATACAGGCCTCTCGCACTGCGTACCCCGGCACAAACCTCATCCTGCCGGGATTTTCCTGCTAGTTCGGCAAGGGCTTGCCGCCCCAGATCCCTGCCCTGTCAGGAGGGCTGCCCTGTCAGGAGGGCTGGGACCACCAGCCCTGCTGACCCTGGCCCTGCTGGTTCGGGTCGTTCTTCTCCGGGTTGACGCTCGGGTCGACCCGGGTCTCGTCGGCCGGCGCGGGCTCCGAGGCGGGCTCGGACGCGGCCGGCTGGTCGGCGGCCGGGGTCTCCTCGGCCTGCCAGGCCTGCTCCTGCTGCCAGGTCTGCTGCGCAGGCTGGCCGTCGGACGGCTCGTGTGAGCCCTCCTCGACTACGGGGTGCTCCTGCTGGCTCCACTCCTGCTGAGCAGGCTGGGCCGGCTGGCCGTACTCCTGGCCGCCCCACTGCTGCTGGCCGCCCTCGGCGCCGCCCCACTGCTGCTCCTGCGGCCACTGCTGACCCTGCTGGGCCGGGTCCTGTCCGCCCCACTGCTGCTGGCCTTCGGAGCTCCACGCCTGGGTGGGCTCGGTGCCCTGGCCCTCGGCGGTCCAGGCCTGCTCGCCCTGCGGCTGACCGGCAGCGTGCTGGGCGGAGTGCTGCGCCTCGGCGTCACCGGCCGACCAGTTCTGCTGCTCGCCCTGGTTCCACTGCTGCTCCTGCGGCCACTGCTGCTGGTCGCCCTGACCCGCGGCGTACCCACCGGCAGCACCGGCCGCGGCATAACCGCCGCCGTACTGGCCCTGGCCCTGGCCCTGGTCGTACTGGCCGCCGAACTGACCCTGCTGGGCCGGCTGTCCCGGCTGGCCGTAGCCCTGCTGACCCTGCTGGCCGTACGGCGCGGTCTGGCCGTACTGCTGACCCTGCTGGCCCTGCTGGCCGTACTGCTGGCCCTGCGGGAACTGGCCCGCCTTCGGCACACGCACCGGCGCCGGCAGCGACTGGAACGTCTTCAGGATGTAGAAACCGGCACCGCCGTACAGCGCCAGACCGGCGAGCGACGCGACGAAGTTGAAGATCTTCATGCCGGCAGTGGTGCCATCGTTGAACCCCGCGAACGCCGCGATCAGCACGATCAGCGCGGTCAGACCAGTGATGACCAGCGCCGCGAGTGCGACGGTCCGCGCGTTCGGGGTCCGCTCCCCTTCGTTCACCAGCCACACCGCGCCGACCACGGCGAGGATGCTCACCACCCCGGTGACGCCTAGCGGGGACAGCAGGTTCGAGACGAAGGCTGAAGCGGCAACAAAACCGGCTCCGCCGACGAACAGCCGGATCAGCGAGGCCAGCGCGAGCAGGCCGGCGAATGCGAGCAGGATGTACGCGACCGGCTCTCTGAGCTTCTTGGTTGCGTCGGTGACCACGAGGGCTCCTCGGATGTTGGGGGCCGTACAACTGAGCTGTGCGGATGGTTCGGACCCCCCGCAGCATAGTCGTGCGGTGGTTCGACGCATTGACGACTCGTGCAGACTCTTCCCATGCGATTGACAGTGCTGGCCGGTGGCATCGGCGGTTCCACCTTCCTGCGCGGGCTGCTCCAGGCCCGGCCGGACGCCGAGATCACCGTCGTGGGGAACACCGCGGACGACATCACCCTGTTCGGGCTGCGGGTCTGCCCCGACCTGGACACCGTGATGTACACCCTCGGCGGTGGCATCTCGGAGGAACGTAAGTGGGGTCGTGAGGACGAGACCTGGGTGATCAAGGAGGAGCTCGCGGCGTACGGCGTGGAGCCCACCTGGTTCGGGCTCGGCGACCGGGACGTAGCGACGCACCTGGTCCGCACCCAGATGCTGGACGCGGGCTACAGCCTCAGTGCGGTCACCGAGGCCCTGTGTGCACGCTGGAAGCTTCCGGTGCGGCTGCTGCCGATGAGTGACGACCGAGTAGAGACGCACGTCGTGGTGGACGACCCGGACCAACCGGGACGGCGCAAGGCGATCCACTTCCAGGAGTACTGGGTCCGCCTGCACGCCGAGGTACCAGCGCACCAGATCATCGCCGTCGGCGCGGACAAGGCGAAGCCGGCTCCCGGCGTGCTGGAGGCGATCGCGGACTGCGACGTACTGATCATCCCGCCGTCGAACCCGGTGGTGTCGGTCGGCACGATCCTCGGCGTACCAGGTATTCGGGACGCGGTCCGCGAGACGGCCGCACCGGTCATCGGGCTGTCGCCGATCATCGGCAGCAGTCCGGTTCGCGGAATGGCGGACAAGGTGCTCGCTGCGGTCGGAGTGGCATCTACGGCGTCGGCAGTCGCGCGGTACTACGGTTCGCGGGCGAGCGGCGGCGTACTCGACGGCTGGCTGATCGACTCGTCGGACGCGATCCAGGCGGATTCGATCGCCGGGGCCGGAATTCACGTCCAGGCCGTGCCGTTGTGGATGACGGACGAGACCACCACCGCCGCGATGGCTGACGCGGCACTGACCCTCGCGGAGGCCGTACGGCGATGAGGAAGCACCTGGAGATCTTCCCGGTGACCGGACTGCCGGAGGTGGCGGCCGGGGACGACCTGGCCGCGCTGATCGCGGACGGGACCGATCTGCGCGACGGCGACGTCGTCTCGGTCACGTCGAAGATCGTCAGCAAGGCGGAGGGCCGGGTGACGTACGGCACGCGGCAAGAGGCGATCGACGCCGAGCTGGTCCGGGTCGTCGCGCAACGCGGCGAGACCCGGATCGTGCAGACCCGGCACGGCCTGGTGATGGCCGCCGCCGGCACCGACACGTCCAACACGGCACCCGGCACGGTCCTGCTGCTCCCGGTCGACCCCGACGAGTCGGCGCGATTGCTGCGGACGGCCTTGAAGGAGCGGTACGACGTCAACGTCGGCATCGTGATCACCGACACACTGGGCCGCCCGTGGCGCAACGGTCAGACGGACCTGGCGATCGGGGCTGCCGGCGTACGAGTCGTCGAGGATCTGCGCGGTACGACGGACAGCCACGGGAACGTGCTCGCGGTGACCGAGCCGGCGCTGGCGGACGAGATCGCCGGCGCGAGCGAGCTGGTCAAGGGCAAGGCGGACGGGGTGCCGGTCGCCGTACTGCGGGGGCTGGACGACGTCGTACTGCCGGCTGACGAGCACGGACCCGGAGCGCGGGCGCTGGTGCGGGACGCCGAGTTCGACATGTTCAGCCTGGGAACTCGGGAGGCCGCGCGGGCCGCCGTACTCGAGCAGAAGGCGCCGTCCGGACCGCGGGAAGTCGATCCGGCTGTCTGGGCCGGGTTGGTGCGCGATGACGTCCGGCTCGAGGTCGGTGACAACGCTGTCACGGTATCCGGCGAGGAGGCGGTGGCGGTCGGGATCGTTGCCGAGAAGCTCGCGGTACTGCTGCATGCGGAGGGGTACGGCGTGACGGTGCGGACCGGTCCGGGCAGCGAGGCGACGGTCACGTTCGGCTCACGGTCGCGCTAGTTTTCTAGGCAACTTCTTAGGGTCGCCTCGTACACTGCCTTCGCACGGCGGCGCGGTGGCCGCCCTTAGCCGGGAAGACCAACACTGTGGGTAAAGCGTCGTCGCAGAAGCAGTCGCGCCGCGAAATGATCGAGAAGATGCAGCGCCAGCAGGCCCAATCGGACCGTCGCCGCACGATCCTGATCGTGATCGGCGCGATCGTGGTCGGCCTGGCCATCATCGCGTACCCGGCGATCCGGCTGATCCAGGACTCCAAGACCAAGGACCAGGCCCTGACCGAGTTCGGGGTCGCCGCATCGGCGGCCTCCTGCGCCGCGATCACCAACGACGCGGCCGGAGGCACCCAGGACCACCGCCCCGACGGCGAGAAGATCCTGTACTCGGTGTCCCCGCCGTCGTCCGGCCCGCACTACGCGGTCTGGGCGCCGTTCGACAAGAAGTTCTACACGACCAGCGACCGCCCGCCGGTGGAGAACCTGGTCCACAACCTGGAGCACGGCTACACGATCCTCTGGTACCGCGACACGCTGCCGAAGGACCAGATCGACCAGATCGAGAAGCTGTCGAAGTCCAAGCTCCCGGACACCTCGGTCGGCAAGTTCATCGCCGCGCCCTTCAAGGAGTCCGAAGGCAAGGGCTGGCCCGAGGGCAAGATGCTCGCGTTCGCCCACTGGAGCTCCCCCGGCGCCGACCAGAAGTCCTTCGGCCACCGCCAGTTCTGCAGCTCGGTCAGCGGCGACGCCCTCAAGCAGTTCATGGAGAAGTACCCGGCCGCGGACGCGCAGGAGCCCAACGCCGGCTGACCTGTCACGAAGTACGCCCCCGAGGAGCTGGTCCTCGGGGGCGTTTTCGGTGCGGAGGTTAGATGTAGTCCGCGTGATCCGACTGGACTCGGGCTACCAGGTCTTTGACGCGTTCGCCGTCGCTCAGCGGGCAGACCATCGTGACGTCCTGGGTGTGGACGATGATGTGGCTGCGCAGGCCTACGGCGGCGACCAGGTGGTCGGGGTCGTCGGTGACGATGATGTTGTCGTGGGAGTCGAGCAGGCAGCTCAGCGTGATGCTGTCGGTCCGGTTGCCGTTCTCGTCAGCGGCGTACGTGTCGGCCAGTGCGGCCCACGAACCGACGTCCAGCCAGTGCACCGGCATCGGTACGACGACCACGTCGGCGTCGACCTTGCCCTGCGAGGCCGGCTCCATCACCGCGTAGTCGACGCTGATCTTCTTCAGGTTCGGGTAGATCTCTGCCAGCGTCGCGTCGCGCTGGTCGGTGTCCCACACCGCGGCTACTTCACGCAGCTTCGCGGCCGACTCCGGCAGCAGCTGGTCGAGCACCGACAGCACGGTCGTCCCACGCCAGACGAACATCCCGGAGTTCCACCAGAACCGCCCGGTCGCCAGGTACTCCTCGGCGGTCGCCCGATCCGGCTTCTCCCGGAATCGATCGACGACGTACGCCTGTGTGCCCTCGATCGGCGCACCCCGCTCGATGTAGCCGAGCCCGGTGTGCGGATGGGTCGGCTCGATCCCGAACGTCACCAGCGACCGGCCGCGGGCCTCCACCACCTCGAACCCGTGCTCGATCGCGGCCCGGAATTCCTCCTCCGGGCTGATCAGGTGATCCGACCCGACGAACGCGACGACAGCATCCGGATCGTCCCGCGCCACGACAGCGGACGCGAGCCCGACCGCGTTCGCGGTGTCCCGCCGGGCCGGCTCGCCGATGATGTTGTGCTCGCCGAGCTCGGGCAGTTCCTTGCGTACGACGTCGGTGTACGCACCGACCGTGCACACGTAGATGTTCTCCGGCTCGACCAGTCCGCGGAGCCGGTTGTACGCCACCCGCAGCAGCGACTGTCCCGCCGCCAGCGGCAGCACCTGCTTCGGCCGGTCGTCTCTGGACATCGGCCACAACCGCGTCCCTGAACCGCCCGCCAGGATCACCACGTTTCGCATGAGGAGAGACCCTACCGGTCGTCACCAGGCGGAAGCCGCAGGTGCTTGAGATCCGGCGGGACCGGTGCGGACGGTTTCCAGAACAGTTCGGCTTCGCCGTCGAGCGCCGTCGCGGGTGCGTCGGTGAGCTGGAAGCGGTCTCGCAACCGTCCGTAGAAGTCCGTCGGCCGCAGCCGGACCAGTCGCAGCCGGTTCGGCGAGCCATAAACCCCGATCCAGTCCCCCGGATCCAGTACGCCGCGCAACTGCCCGTCGATACTCACCGCGGCCTGCCCGGAATGCGGCAGTACCCGAAGCGCGATCGGCTCGTCCGGCGCCGCGACAACCGTTCGGTTGAAGGTCATGTGCGGCGCAACCGGAGTGAACACGATCGCCTCCGTGGCCGGCGAAAGAATCGGCCCACCCGCCGCGAAGCTGTACGCCGTCGATCCGGTCGGCGTCGCGACGATCACCGCATCCGCGGAGTACGACGCCAGCAGCCGGCCGGATATGTACACCCCGAGCGCCACCTGGTGATCGCGCGCGAGCTTCTCCACCACCACGTCGTTCAACGCGGTCACGTCCAGGGCCATCCCCCAGCCGTCGCCCTCGGCCATCTCATGCCGGACGGGCGGTGGCGGTAGCGACGGACCGTGCCCGTACCGCAGCAGCGACTCGATCCCGCTCGGGATCTCCAACGGCCGCGACGCCCGCATGGTCAGCGTCATCCGCTCTTCGTACGTCGCTCCGCCGTGGTGCACCGCCTCCAGCGCGGCCTCGACGTCCCGGCATGCCACCTCGGTCAGGAACCCGACCTTCCCGAGGTCGACCCCGAGCACGGCCGCGTTGTTCTTCGCCGCAATCCGCGCACCCCGCAGGAACGTCCCGTCCCCGCCGAGCGTGACGACGAGGTCGGGGTCACCGGCGTGATGCAGCTCGTCGGTCCCGGTCCGCCGCTCCTGGTGGTCCTTCCAGACGTCGATGTCGGTGCAGCCGATCCCGTGATCCGTTGCCCACTTCCGCACAGTCTCCGCAGTCTGGATCGCCACCGGGCGCCCCTGGTGAACGACAAGCCCAAGCCGGCTGATCGGCACGACAGTCCTCCTCGCACGATTCCTGCCTACAAGGTAGCTGCCGCGCCCACCCCGTCGCCGCTAGTCCGCCGCCTTGGCAGCACTGACGATCGGGTCGGTCTCGTCGTCGAATTCGCCGATGACCTCTTCGAGGAGGTCCTCCAACGCGACCACACCGATCGCCTCGTCGCCGCCGCAGACGACCGCGAGTTGTGAGCGTTCGTCGCGCATGGTCCGGATCGCCTTCGCCACCGGGGTGTTCTCGCCGAGTTCGAGCGCTGCCATCATCAGATCCGAGGCGCGGCTGCTCGTGTCGCCCGCGGTCGTCGCGCGGGCCGCGTCACGAACGTGGACGATGCCGCAAATCGTCGTACCAGAGCTGACGACTGCAAGTCGGGAGTGGCCCTCGCGGCGGCTGATCAGCTCGACCTCGCGCGCCGATGCAGACGCCGAGACCGTGGACAGCTCGGCGATCGGCGTCATCACCTGACCGACCGTGGTGTTCTGCAGGGCGAGCATCGCGGTCAGCAGTTCATGCTCAGGCTGCTCGAGCGTCCCGTGCTCTCGTGAGGACTCGACCAGCAGCCGGAGCTCGTCCGGGCCGTGTGCGTTGGCGATCTCGTTCTGGGGTGTGACTCCGACCAGCCGGACGCACAGATTCGCGAGCCAGTTGAGCACGATGAGCAGCGGCCGGAAGACCCACGTGAATCCGCGGAACGGCAGCGCCAGCACCAACGCCGACCGCTCAGGGTCGCTGATCGCCCACGACTTCGGCGCCATCTCGCCGAGCAGGACGTGCAGCAGACCGATCCCGCCGACCGCGATGATCAGCGCGATCACATGACCGACGCCCTCGGGTACGTGCGCCAGTTCAAAGAGTGGGTGCAGCAGATGCGCGACGGCGGGCTCGCTCAGCGAACCGAGGCCCAGCGTGCACAACGTGATCCCGAGCTGCGCGCCAGCAAGCATCAGCGACAGTTCGCTGACGCCGGCGATCGCGGCCCGTGCCGCTCGGCTGCCGGACGCGGCGGCCTCCTCGAGCCGGTGCCGTTTCGACGCGACCAGCGAGAACTCGGCTGCGACGAAGAACCCGTTCAGCGCCAGCAGTACGGCGGAGATGACCAGAGCCCACGTCGTACTCATGCCGTCCGCTCCATCAGCACGATCCCGGGCACCCGGCGCTCGACGGTCTGCACCGCGAGCCGCACGTACTCAGCAGGGATCGGACGGCCGTCATGATCGATCCGCTGCGGCAGCTCGACGACCAACTCGTCGCCGACCATCGGGAGACGACCGAGCCGCGCCATCACCAGACCGGACACCGTCTCGTAGTCGTCGCCCTCGGGCAGTTGTACGCCGGTTGCCTCCTCGACCTGGTCGAGCCGCCACCTGGCCGGGACCACCCACGACCCGTCGCCGCCCTGCACCAGACCGGTCTCCGGCAGGTCGTCCTCGTCCCGGATCTCGCCGACCAGTTCCTCGGCGATGTCCTCCAGCGAGACGATCCCAGCGAAACCGCCGTACTCGTCGACGACGATCGCGAGCTGACGGCGGGCGACCCGGAGCCGCTCGAGCACGCCAGGCAGCGGCAGGGTGGCCGGTACAACGACCGCGGGCGACGCCAACGAACCGACCGCGATCGCGGCCCGGTCGGCGGGCTCCAGCTCGACCACGTCGCCGATTGCGACCACGCCGATCACCTCGTCGACCGAGTCGCCGATCACCGGGAACCGGCTGTGCCCCGTGTCTTGCAGCTCGACCACCCGGGTCAGCGGCTCGTCGCGGTGCATGGTGACCACGTCGACCCGCGGGACCATCGCCTCACCGGCGGTCCGGCCGCGGAAGTCGAGCCCGCGGTCGAGCAGTCGCATGGTGTCCTGGTCCAGCAGTCCTTGCTCGTACGACGTCTCGATGATCCGGTCCAGCTCCTGCGGGGTCGCGCCCTGCGGCAGCTCCTCGACCGGCTCGATACCGACCCGGCGGAGGATCCGGTTCGAGGCCGAGTCGAACAGGTGGATGATCGGGCCGGCGATGGTCAGGTACATCAACGTCGACCGGGACAGCCGCAGCGCGATCGCCTCGGCCTTCGCGATCGCCAGGTTCTTCGGCGCCAGCTCACCGAGCACCATCTGGATGATCGTTGCCAGCAGCAACGCCAGGATCACCGAGACCGACACGCTCACAGCTTTCGGGACCCCCGCCGCACCGAGCAGATCCTCCAGACCAGCACCGAGGTACGGCTCGGCGAAATATCCGGCCAGCAGGGCGGTGATGGTGATGCCGACCTGCGCACCGGACAGGACGAACGACAGCCGCGACGTGACCTTCAGAGCCCGGGCCGCGGCCGGGTCACCGTCCTCGGCCCGCGTCTTCAGCCGGCTCCGGTCCACCGCGACGTACGCGAATTCCTGGGAGACGAAGTAGCCAGTGGCAACGGTCAGCACCAGGATCAGGCCCAGACCGGCCAGGATCAACATGGTCCGAGCCTATGAGAACTCCGGCCGCCGGAGTACTGCGGGGCTTACCTAGACGGCTTCCAGGGGACGACCTCGCCGTCGCGGATGAGTTCGCCGTACTGCGCCGGGGCGACGTGGTCGGACAGGATCAGGTCGGCGATCGGCTGTACCGCGTCCGCCGGAGACTTGGCGTCGCTGAAGTCCTCGAACCACGGCCGGGAGGCGCGCGTGTCGACCAGCCCTGGGCAAACGGACGCGACCAGCGTGCCGGCTGCGAGATCGCGGGCGCGGCGTTCGTTGGCGACCGCCCGTACCGCGGCGACCTGAGCGACCTTCGACGGGAGGTTGATCCACTCCGGCCAGCCCTGGTCCGTCGCCGTACCGTCGTGCACCGCGGTCCGCCATTCCTCGACGACCTTCTCCACGTCCTCCAGCGACGCGTCGTCGAACCGCGGCCACAACGCCGCCGGCAACTGCTCCAACGTCCCCAGCGAACTGGCCACCACGATCAGCCGCCCGCCCGGCCGCAAGATCGGCCCGAAGGCCCGCAGCATGTACTGCGCCCCGAGGTTGGCCACGTCCACGAACTCGTCGATCTGCTCGACGGGCTCCTTCCCCGGCTCCAACGGCCCCACAGCGTTGGACACCACGAAGTCCACTCCGCCAAGCTCGGCCGCCAACTGCTCTACGGCCGCCCGGTCGGTCACGTCCAGCACGCGTCCTTCGACCTTCGCGACGCCGTGCACGCGAGCGGCCGCTTCAGCGACCCGCTCCGGGTTCCTGCCGGTCAGGAGGACCAGGTCCTCCGGGTTCATCCTGTTCGCCAGCTCTTCTACCAATGCATATCCGATGCCTTGATTGGCGCCGGTCACCAGTGCGATGCGTTGTTCTGTCATGTGGCCAACGTAGGTCGGCCGGTGGTATGACTCCAGCGAAAGTTCGGCATAGGTGGTATGCGTAGATGTCATGGACTTCACCGACGTCTCACTGGTTGCCCTCAGGGTGTTCCGGGAGGTGGCCGAACGCGGCACGTTCACGGCCGCGGCGTCCGCGCTCGGATACACGCAATCGGCCGTCTCCCGGCAGATCGCCGCCCTCGAACGTGCCGCTGGCAACCAACTCCTCGAGCGCCGCCGCGAAGGCGTCGCCCTGACCACGGCCGGCCAAGTGGTACTGCGGAACGCCGCAGCCGTACTCGATCAGCTCGACGCCACGGCCCGCGAGCTCGCCGGACTCCCGTTAGAGGGCGGGACGGTCCGGCTCGGCTGGTTCCCGAGCGCGGGCGCGGTCTTGTTGCCACGGGCAATTAGCGCGGTACGCCGTACACACCCGGCGATCACCGTGACGACACGGGAAGGTTCGACGCCGACGTTGGTCCGGGCGCTCCGGGCCGGCACGATCGACCTCGCGTTGATCGCGTCCGCGCCGCCGTTCCGGCCGCCGGACGCCGAGTCGCCTGCGCTCAAGTTGGAGACGCTGGCCGAGCGGAGTCTGCGGCTGGCGGTGCCGACCGGGCATGCGCTCGCGGCCCACGACTCGGTGGAGGTCGACGACCTGCGCGGTCAGCGCTGGATCGCCGGACCGGCGTCGAGCAGTGAGCTGTGGATGGGTGTCTGGCCGGGTCTCGATGAACGGCCGGTGATTGCGCACACGGTCCGCGACTGGCTGGCCAAACTCCATCTGGTCGCGGCCGGCGCGGGATTGACCACGATCTCCGCGTCGATGGCGTCGGCGGTGCCACCCGGTGTCCGGGTCGTCACGGTCCGGGGTGGTCCGCAGGAATTGCGCCGTACCATCCTCGCCCGGTTGCCCGGGAGGATGCCGGAGCCGGCGGCGCTACTGGCCGCTGCTCTCCGCGCTGCCGCCCTCGAGGTCAACCCGCCGAGCTGAGCCGTCCTGGGGCTGGACCGCTTGGGGGGCTGCTTGAGGCTGAGCCTGGGCTGCCTGCGGCTGGACGGGCTGGGCTTGGGGGGCCGTGACCTGCGGGGTCTCGTCGTCGTCGCTGTGCCGCGCCTTCTCGAATTCCTTCATCGCGCGGGCCGCGTTCTTGGTCAGCTCCGGCAGCTTCTTCGCACCGAACAGCAGCACCACGATGATCAGGATGACGATCCATTCGCCGCCTTCGGGCAGCGCGAGCAGTGACACCATGACAAGCCTTCTTTCGAGAATCCCCCACCACGGTACGCCGGGTTCCGAACCGTAGGGTGGGCCATATGTCACGAGTCCTTCCCGACCTGTTCGCGGCCGCGGTCCGCCGGGACGGCGGCGCCCCGTTCCTCACCTACTACGACGACACGAGCGGCGAACGGATCGAGCTGAGCGCGGTCACGACCGCGAACTGGGTCGCGAAGACCGCCAACCTGCTGGTCGACGAGTACGACCTGGAAACCGGCGAGACCGTCGCGATCGGCCTGCCGCCGCACTGGCTCGGCGTGGTCTGGGCCATCTCCACGTGGTCGGCCGGCGCATCGTTGACCAGCAAGACCGGCGACCTCGCGATCACCGGCCCCGACTTCAACGTCCGAGGCAACCGCGAGACCGTTGCCTCCGCCCTCCTCCCGCTCGGCGGCCGCTTCCGCGAACCTCTCCCGGACGGGATCCAGGACTACGGCGCGGAGGTCTACAACCACCCCGACGTCTTCGTCCCGTTCGACCCGCCGACGCCTACAACACCGGCGTACGACGAACTCACCCATGACGACCTGATCGGTACGGCGGAATCGGTCAGCGACCGGATCCTGGTCACGCGGACCCTGACCGACCGCCAAGGGCTGGGACTGCTGGTCGGCGTGATCTCCGGAGGTGGTTCGATCGTGCTCTGCCGCAACCTGGACCCCAGCAAGCTGGAGCGCCGGACGGCGGACGAGAAGGTCGACCGAGTTCTGGAGGGGTAAGCGTGCGGTTCGAGGGCAAGGTTGCGCTGGTCACGGCGGCGGCGCAGGGTATCGGGGCTGCGGTCGCGCGGCGGCTGGCGGACGAGGGCGCGTCGGTGGTGGTGACCGATCTGCAGGAGGACAAGCTCGGCGAGGTCGCTGCCGGAATCGGTGCGCGAGCACTTCCGCTGCGGGTCGACGTGACGAGCCGGGACGACGTTGATGCTGCGGTCGCGGCAGCGGTCGAGCGTTTCGGCCGGCTGGACGTGGTCGTGAACAACGCCGGCGGGTGCATCGTGCAGTCGGCGCCGGAGGACACGACCGACGACGACTGGCGCGCGCAGCTGGACCTGACGCTGGTCGGAGCCTCGCGGTGCATTCAGGCCGCGTTGCCGGAGCTGGTGAAGAACCGCGGCAACGTCGTCACGATCAGCTCGGTCAACGGACTCGCTGCCTTCGGCAACATCGAGTACTCCGCGGCCAAGGCCGGCCAGATCGCGATGACGGTCAACTACGCCGCTCGCTACGGCAGCCTCGGCGTCCGGTTCAATGTCGTTGCCCCCGGCACCATCCGGACGCCGAACTGGGACAACCAGCCGGACACACTGGAACGGCTCAGCAAGATGTACCCGCTCGGCCGCATCGGCGAGCCCGAGGACATCGCCGCCGCGGTCGCCTTCCTCGCCTCCGACGACGCCGCCTGGATCACCGGCCACACGCTCCCGGTCGAAGGCGGCGTACTCACAGGGCCAACCGTCCTCAACCCGGCCCTGTCGAAGAAGGAGTACCCAGGGCACTGAACAGCTGCTCGGCCTGCGCCTGGGCGCCGGGATCGCCCGTCGTGCGGTACAGGCCGCGGAGCGCATGGGCCTGTTCGAGTTTGTTGCCGAAGGCACCCCAATCCGCCGCCGCCCGCGCGAACCCGGCGGCCGCGGCCTCGGTGTCGCCGCGGTGTTCGGCGAGCAGCGCCTCGGCCGTCGTCGCCGAGTACTCACGCATCGGCAGCACCGGCTCCACGAAGTCCGCAAGCACAACACCGGCCTCGACGTGACCTGCGGCGAGCGCCGCCCGGATCAGCGACGGCAGCCGGGCATCGAACTCGAGGCTGCCGCGCAGATCGGACAGCGACCCGAGCAACCGCAGGATCTCCAGTACGCCGTCCCGGTCGCCGTCACCGGCCCGGGTGGTCGCTGCGGGAGATCCCGCGATGACGATCAGGTCCGGCCAGCCCGCATCCACTGCCAGCTGGAACGCCTCCTCGGCGGGGTCACGGGCGCCGGCAAGACCTGACTCGACGTGCGCCACCGCCAGCGCCGACAGGACCTCGATCCGCCGCAGAGTGGTGAACGCCGGTCCTGGGTGCTCGAGTTGGGCCTGGCATGCCGCGATGGCCTCGGCCGGGCTGCCCGTCTCGATCGTCAACTGCAGGACGGTACAGCTGATCTGCTGCTCCATCTCGGCCAGCCGGCGCCGGGCGGCGAACTCGCGAGCGGTGTCGAGTTCCCCCAAGGCGACCACCGGTCCCTCGATCTGCCACAGCATCCAGCCGTAATTCAGCCAAACCACCGCCGCATCGCGTCCTCGTCCGAGCTCGAGCAGCGCGGCCAAAGCCTCCTTGACGTCGACCAGTCCGCCGGTGTCACCCTGGCTGACTCGGGCGAGCCCCCGCGATTCCAGTGCCCGGTGCGGTACGTCGTACCCGTGCTCGGCAGCCATCCGCAGGGCACGGTCCGCCGAGACGATCGCATCCTCACGACGGCTCGCCACCAGCCGGATGCTCGCCTGCCCGGCGAGCAACTGCACGAGGTCCTCGCTCGGCCCGAGCTCCTCGAGCATCGCGACCGCCCGGTCGACCGTCGCCAGGCTCTCCTCCATGCTGTTCCGCGCGTACGTCGACGCACGGAGAGCGAGGGCGAGTCCACGGACGTCGCCGGACGCCTCGAATCCGGCGATGGCCTCGAGGTAGGCGGTCCGCGCGTCGTCGAGCCGTCCGGCCAGGAACGCCGCCCAGCCCCAGCGCGTCAGGATCGCCGGACGTTCCGGATCCCCGGCCGGGGTGAGGCCGAGCGCGCGATCGAGCAGGGCCATCGCCTCACTGGTGTCGAGGTCCATCGCCAGCTCGGCAGCCATCAACTGGTAGTGGCGGGCCCGTGGGGCGATCGTCGTGACCGCGTCCGTGTCGCCGACCGCGGCGGCCAGATCGAGTGCGGTGGTGAGGTGGTACGCGATCAGGTTCGGGGTCTCTGCCTGACAGGCGGCGCAGCGCAGCTCGAGCCAGTCGGCGGCAGCGAGGTGCCGTGTCGACCGAGCCGTGCGCGGCACCTGGCTGTAGGCGACGTCGCGGGTCAGTGCATGCCAGAAGGTGTATTCGTGCTGGCCCAGCATCGACGACCGCCGGACCGGCCGCACCAGCTCCTTGCGGGCCAGCTCCTGCAGTGCTTGGACGACCTCCGCCAGGTCGCGGCCGGACAAGGCAGCGACGGCTTCGGCCCAGAACACCCGGCCGACCACGGCGGCATCCGCAAGCAGTGCCTTGCGATCGGGTTCGAGCGTGTCCAGCCGAGCCGCGATGAGCGCGGCGATGCCCGCGGGCAGCTCGGCCGAGGCGGCTTGGTCCGGGCCGCAGTCGGTCACGATCCGGGCGAGTTCTTCGGCATACAAGGGATTGCCGTCGGCACGCCGTACCAGGCGCCGTCGGATCTCCGCGGGCACGTCCTGACCGGCGAACCTCCCGCTGAGGAGTTGATCGGTCTCGTCCGCCGTCAGCGGCGAGAGGCCGAGGGTGAGGGCGTTCTGGACCCCGCGGGTCCACTGCGGTCCGCGTTCGAGCAGCTCGGGGCGGGCCGTGACGACGACCAGCAGCGGCAGGTCGGTCAGCCATTCGGCCAGGTGATCGACGAAGCCGAGCATCGCGTCCGTCGCCCAGTGCAGATCCTCGAACACCAGGACCACGGGCGACTGCTCGGCGAACGACTCCAGCAGTTGCCGCCAGGCCGCGAACGACTCCTCCTGGGTCGCCGACCCCGGCTGCGCGGACCGGTCGGCGCCGACCAAAGGCCCGACCCGGGCCCGCAGCCAGGCACGGTCCGCGCCATCCGGCACGATCGCGTCGAGCTTGGCCACGGCCTGCGCCGGCGGGTCGGTGTCCAGGATCCCGGCCTGGACCTTGAAGATCTCGGCGATCGGCCCGAACGGCGTCTCGCCGTACGGCAGCGATCGGCCTTCGCGCCAGGTGACGAGCTCGTCGTGCTGATCCAGCCAGGCGCCGAACTCCGCGACCAGGCGGGACTTGCCGATGCCCGGCTCGCCGAGCAAGGTGACGAACTGCGGCACCCGCTCCGCGACGGCCTTCTCGAACGCGGTGCACAGCAGGGTGAGATCGCGCTGCCGGCCGACCATCGGCGTACTGAGGTCGCGGATCACGTCCGCACCGAAGCGCGCCCTCGGCGGGCCGGCCTGCCAGCGTTCGACGGGGTGGCTGATTCCCTTGGCCACAACGGGTTCCAGGGCTTCGTAGCCGAATACACGGCTGGTCGCCGCGTGCGTGCCGGGCCCGGCCACCACCGCGCCGACCGGCGCCGACGACTGCAGCCGGGCGGCCATGTTGACCACCATGCCGGTGACGAACGGCTCGCCGAGCTCGGGTCGCGCGGTCAGCTGGACCAGCGCCTCACCGGTCTCGATGCCGATCCGGACCTCCAGCGGCCCGTCCCGCAGCTCGGCCACCGCGTCGAGGATCGCCAGCCCGGCCCGGACTGCCCGCTCCGCGTCGTCCTCCCGCGACCGCGGTGCGCCGAACACGGCCAGGATGGCGTCTCCGGCGAACTTCTCGACGGTCCCGCCGTACCGCTCGATCGTCTGCCGCAGCGTCGAGTGGTACGGCGCCAGCCAGCGGCGAACGTCTTCGGGGTCGGCGGATTCGGACGCGGTGGTGAAGCCGACCAGGTCGCAGAACAGCACCGTAACGACCTTGCGCTCCTCGGTCATCGCGCCCCCAAGGACATTCGAGCCGATCGGCTCAGCTCTCGGACTCGAGGCTGCGGATCCGGGCGGTCAGGGCCTTCAGCAGGGCCTGGGCGACGTCCGGGTTCTCCTTCACCACCGGCTCGAACGCCAGCGCGGACAGCGCGAACGTACTCAGGCCGTCCGGCCCGGCCACCACGGTCGCCGACCGCGGCAGGCCGTCGATCAGCGAGATCTCACCGAAGTAGTCCCCCACCTTCAGCGGCTCGCGGACGACGCCGTTGACCTCGACGTCGGCCGAGCCTGCCAGCACCACCTGCAGGCCGGCATCGTTGGCGCCCTGCTCGACCACATGGCTGCCGGCCGGGACCTTCAGCGTGGTGCCACGCTCGATCAGGTCGGACAGGGTGTCCTTGGACAGTCCTTCGAAGAGGTCGATCTTCGCCAGAAACGTCGGCAGGCTCTCGTAACTCATGGATCGCACCCCTCGATCGGTGCCCGGCGCACGGGCAGCTCAGTGAACTGCGCCACAGGCTACAGCCGGTGCGGATCGCCGACCACGATTCAGGCTTTCGGCCAGGCTTCCCACGCGGTGGCGAACATGTCGTCGACCGTGTAGGTGTTCTTCCAGTCCAGGTCGCGGGCGGCGAGGTCGCCATTCGCGACGACGCGGGACGGGTCGCCCGGCCGGCGTGGGCCTTCGGTCGGGGTGAAGTCGATACCGGTGACGCGGCGGGCTGCGTCCATGATCTCGCGGACCGACGTACCCGTGCCGCTGCCCAGGTTGTAGACGGGCTCGAGGGTCTTACCGGACTCCAGCGCGCGGGCGGCAGCCACGTGCGCGCGGGCCAGATCGGCTACGTGTACGTAGTCCTTGACCGACGTACCGTCCGGGGTCGGGTGGTCGGTGCCGTAGATCTGCGGCACCTTTCCCTGCGTCAACAGGTTGCAGACAATCGGGAACAGGTTGTACGGGCTGGCGTCATACACCGTCGGATCGCCGGACCCGACCACGTTGAAGTAGCGCAGCGAGGTGTGGTGCAGCTCGACCGCGGCGGCCTGGTCACGAAGCAGCCACTCGCCGATCAGCTTCGATTCGCCGTACGGCGACTGTGGGTCGGGCTGCGTCTGCTCGGTGACCACCTCGTCCTTCGGCGTCCCGTACACACCGGCGCTCGACGAGAAGACGACGTTGCGGATCTCCTTCTCCGCCATCGCTTCCAGCAGCGACACCATCGCGGTCACGTTCTGCGTGTACGTGTGCAGCGGGCGGTCCACCGACACCCCGGCGTACTTGAACCCGGCCAGGTGGACGACCCCGTCGACCCCGTCCAGCGCTTCGCGCACCGCCGTACCGTCCAGCAGGTTCGCCCGCACGAACGGCACCCCGTCCGGCACGAACTCCGCCTTCCCACTCGACAGGTCGTCGATGACAACCACGTCGATCCCGTCGTTCCGAAACGCCCGCACCACATGCGCCCCGATGTACCCCGCACCGCCAGTAACAAGCCAAGTCATGTCTCTGATCCTGCCATCGCCACCCCACCAGAACCCCACAAACGGGCCGAACCTGCACCAACTAGCAGACAGTTCCCAGCCAGAAGTAAGCCAACCCGGTGATCGCGGACAGCTCGACAGGAGGTGTCGGCCCCCGGCCGCCGGCCGCACGCTCACACAACCGCCGCCGGCGCCTCAGTGGACGTATACGTACTGTCGAGCTGACACAAGGATGCGTGCAACCTAGGAGATCGTCGCCAACCAGAAGTAGGTGAGGTCGGTCCAGACGACCTCGGCCGGCGCCACATCTGCCGCGAACTGGTCCCGCGACGGGAAGTTCTTCAGCACCTCGAACGCACGTCCGTCGGAGAGCCTCCGGGCCACGGCCAGGGTCTCGTCGTTCAGGTCGGTGGCGAGCACCGATCGCGCGGTGGTCGCCAGGGCAGTCGTCCAGAAGCCGGTGCCAGCGGCAACTTCCAGGACCGCGCGGCGAGATCGTCCATCTCGGCAACCTCCAGGTGTTCTCGGAGGTCCGGGCGACCCAAACGTCAGAACTTAGCAGCTAGCTCCGCACCACCGCGCGGATTTTCGGAGTGAGTAGGAAGGCGCCGGCGTAGAGGAGGGCGGCGATGATCAGGAGGCCGTGGAAGCCGATGATCAGGGCGGCGTATTCGAGGCAGCCGCCGAGCATGGCGCCGAGGAGGTTGGCGCCGAAGGAGGCTGTGCCGTCGGCTGTGTCGGTGAAGCGTTTGGCGAAGATCACGTTCGCGGCGAAGATCGGCGTGAACGCGATCAGCACCGCGACCAGCGCACGCAACCCGACCGGCATCCCGAGCAGCCAGCTGTCAGGGAAGACCCACGACAACGCCAGCCCGCCGAACAGGACCGCGAACATCACCTTGACCGGTGGTGTCTTGAACCGTCTCGTCACTTCGACCGCGGCAAGCACGGCCACCAGCACCCCGGCGAACACGATCGCGTTCACAACCCACGTCGTACCGAACAGCAACGCGAACCCGGTGATGCTCTTCGTCTCCAGCAACATGAACCCGGCCCCGAGCAGGAACAGGTCCGCGTACGGCCGCATCCGCCGGTACGACGACCCGCCGCCGGCGATCCCGACCCCGATCAGACCCGCGACCAGGACCAGCCCGAGCGTGATCAGATACAGCGACGGGATCCGGTCGGTGAAGAGATAGAGGAACGGACGGTTGTCCGTGGCCGGCGGCGGCGTGATCGCGGCCGGACCGGGCCACTCCGCGGCGCAGGTCTGGTCCTGCTCGGTCAGTCCGACCGTCACGACCGCCTGCTGCAGACCGTCACCGATCTTGTCCACGCACGGCTTGTGCCCGAACGCCTCCTGCGCGGTCGATGCGAGCCGGTCGATCAGCCAGGTCTCACGGTAGTAGTTGTACATGGCAAACGCCCCACCCGGATTCAGGTGGTCACGAGCGGACTCGAAGGCCTGCTTGGTGAACAGGTAGCTCTCCAGCCGCAGCGAGCTCGCGCCGTTCACCAGCGTCAGCGAGTCCGGCAGCGCCAGCAGGATCATGTCGTACTTCTTGTCCGTCCGGGACAGGAACGCCCGCCCGTCGTCGATGTGCGACGTCACCCGCGGGTCCTGGTACGGCCGGTCCGGGTTCAGCTGCTTGCCGAGGTCGCGGATCCGCGGGTCGATCTCGACCGCGTCGACGTGCGTCGCGCCCTTCTTCAACGCGATCGCCACGTCCGACCCGGAGCCGGCGCCGATGATCAGCACGTTCTTCGGCGTCTTGCCGGTGGTCGCCCGCTCGTACGGCAGCCCGTACTGCGGCTCCCACTGCAACCGCGCGTCCGCCGGGATCGCCTGCTGGTGCGGTACGCCGTTCACCGTGATCGTCAGCAGCGGAACACCTTCGAAGGTGTACTGCTTGGTCTGCACCTTGTAGTACGGCGACCAACTGTTGTCCGCCTTGGTCGACTCGTGGAACAGCACCCCGAGCATCACCAGCAGCGGCGCGAGCACCATCGCGGCACTCAGCCCAGTCGCGACCAGCTTGCGACCGGTCCCGGACGACCGCGGGATCATCAGTACGCCGAACATGATCGTGACGATCAGGCCCCACCAGACCGGCGGCGCACCCAGGAACGACAGCCCGGTGAAGGCCACGATCCCGGCCAGGCTGCCGATCAGGTCGAAGCGGTACGCCGTCAGTCGCGGCAACTCGGAGAAGCAGCGGCCGACCAACTCGGCCGGACCTGCCAGCACCACCGCGGCGGCGACGAAGATGATCGGCAGGATCACCCAGGTCGGCGGACCGGTCGTGTTCAAGCTGGTGAAGTAGATGACGCTCGACGAAGTACCCCGGTTGACCGTGACCGGTTTCCAGGCGATCACCAGGACCAGCAGGCCCAGCATGATCGGCGAGTAGTACGGCAGCCGCTTCGCCCGACCGGAACGCAGTACCCCGATCCCGATACCGAGGAACGAGCCGAGCAGCACGAAGTTCGAGAAGTAGCTGAGGTGGACGACGTTCGAGCCGGTCCAGCGGATCAGCGCCAGCTCGGTGAAGAGCATCAGCGCACTGGACGCGACCAGCCGGGTCCGGACCCCGAACGGGCTCGGCCAACTGGGGACGGTCATGCGGTCAGTAGAAGAGTCGACTGCCATGCGGGGCGACGTTACCGGATATCGGAGTGGTGTGCGTCACCCCGCAGGCACCCAATACGCAGCGTCAGTTGCGGCGGAGCGGCTTCGGGAGTTCGCAGCCGGCCTTGTTCAGGTCAATGGCGCGCGTCGCGGTCAGGCAGGTGTAGAGCCAGGCGGTCTGCTGGCCGTACGCCGCACCTTGCTCGACGGTCACGTTGCCGTCGGCGTCCACCTCACACGGGTTGTTGACCGTGCAGCGCTCGCCGTCCTCGTTACCGGTGTTGTTGATGCCGATGACCTCGCCGGTCGACGTGCTCACGACGGGCGATCCCGACGTACCGCCGATCGTCTCGCAACCGGGCTGCTGGTACTTGATCGAGTTCTGCCAGGTCCAGTCACCCTCGCGGAGCTGCGGGATGGTCGCCTGCACCGAGCAGGTGTAGATCCGCTGCCAGTAACCGGACACGACCGCCATACCGACGCCGTTCTCCGGGCCTTGCTTGGCCAGCGTCAGCGGGTCGACGTTCAGCCGGCTCTTGATCGAGGCGTAGGTCTCGTTGACCTCGTAGACGATCATGTCGGTCTTGGTCATCGTGCCGAACAGGATCTTGTCGGCGCGGACCGTACCGGCCCGGCTCGCGTCCGGCTTGAGCAGCGTGATCGACCGGGTCGACGTCTTGTTCACCAGCACCTGGCCGGGATTCAGGAACCCGCCCTCGTAGCAGTGCCCATTGGTGAGTACGAGCGCCTTGTCGGTGCTGACCGATTCGGCGTACCGGACGAGGGACGCGGAGCAGTTGCTCAGGGCTGCGATCCCGGTGAAGTCGGCGCCGGGTGCTGCTGCCTGGGCGGAGGTGGTGCCGAGGAGGGTTGTGGTCGCGACCGCGGTAGCGGCCAGGAGTGTACGGAACAGTTTCATGGGGCGGTGTCCTCACTGGTTGTACTTGGAGGACTTCGTAACGCAATCTCCTGCCGGTCACCATCACAGTTCCGTGAAACCGGCTGTCCACAGGGTCAGAGCAGGGGTTTTCCTGCGCTCCGTGTCGAGACTGCTACTCTTCGTCTCCGGATCCGCCCAGGGTCGAACCATCCGTGTGCCCGGCACGTCGTACCAATCGACGGTTGGAGCACAAGGTAGCGTCGGCTTCAGCCGCCCCCTGTACGGAGAACGGAAGGACGTCATGCCGCAGGAGAAACCAGACCTGCGCAATCTCCGCGAGCCGGTCCGGTTCAAGCGGGCGCTGGCACTTTTGCTGATGACGCTGATCCTGCCCGGGTCGGCGCAGATCGTCGCGGGCAGCAGGCGGGCCGGTCGCTGGGTCTGGCGGGTGGTTGCCGGCCTGATCGCGATCGTGGTCTTCCTGGTCGTGCTCGGCCTGATCTGGCGCTCGGGGACGATCAACTTCCTGGCCAGGCCGGGAACGCTGCGGCTGGTGCAGATCATCCTGATCGTGCTCGCGATCGGCTGGGCCGCGCTGTTCATCGACGCGTACCGGATCGCGCAGCCGCTGACTCTGGAGCGCAACCACCGGCTGATCACCAGCATCCTCGACGGCGTGATGATCTTCGTCGTCGTCGGCGCCCTGGTCTACGCCAGTGTGATCGTGAACACCCAGCGAGACTTCGTCGCCAGCGTGTTCGGCAGCGGGAAGTCGTCGAAGGCCGAGAAGGGCCGCTACAACGTCCTGCTGATGGGCGGCGACTCCGGCGCGGACCGGATCGGCACCCGGCCGGACAGCATGACCGTGGCCAGCGTGAACGCCGACACCGGCCGTACTGTTCTCATCGGCCTGCCGCGGAACCTGGCCAAGGTGCCGTTCCCGGCCGGTACGGCGATGGCCAAGCAGTTCCCGAACGGGTTCATCTGGAACAAGTGCGCCGCCGAGTGCCTCTTGAACGCGGTCTATACGTACGCCGCTAACCACAAGGCCCTCTTCCCCGGCGACCCGAATCCGGGCGAAACCGCGACCACACAGGCGATCGAGGCCGTCACCGGGCTGAAGATCAACTACTTCGTGCTGATCGACCTGGCCGGCTTCCGCGACCTGCTGAACGCGGTCGGCGGGATCACCCTGGACATCGGCAAGCGGGTCCCGATCGGCGGCGGCAGCTCACCGATCAAGGGCTACATCGAGGCCGGCAAGAATCAGCACCTGGACGGCTATCACGCGCTCTGGTTCGCCCGGTCCCGGGCCGAATCGTCGGACTACGAGCGGATGGCCCGGCAGAAGTGCGTGATGTCCGCGATGCTGAACCAGCTGTCCCCGTCGACCGTGCTGACCAAGTTCCAGGGCATCGCCTCGGCCAGCAAACAGGTGGTCAAGACCGACATTCCGGCCGGTGAACTGGGCACCTTCACGGACCTCGCGCTGGACGCGAAGAAGCTACCGGTGTCAAGCTTCTCCGCGGTCCCGCCCTTGATCCACACCGGCGACCCGGACTTCGCGCTGATCCGTACCAAGGTCGCCGAGGCGATTGCGAAGTCCGAATCGCTGGACAAGGGCGGCTCAGGAGGAGACGGTAAGAGTTCGACCACTCCGCGTAGTACCAGCAGCACGACCAAGAAGCCGAGCACCAGCACCACGAAACGGTCACCGTCCAGTACGGCGACAACCTCACCGACAACACCCGCCACCGGCGTCGACGACGTCGCATCGATCTGTAAGGCCTGACCTGATATGCCGCTGTCCCACTGGCCACCCGTGTCCGTCGTGATGCCCGTGCTGAACGAGGAACGTCATCTCGAGGAGGCGGTCGGACGCGTCCTCGAGCAGGACTATCCGGGTGACCTGGAGGTCGTCCTGGCGATCGGCCCGAGCAAGGACCGCACCCAGGAGATCGCGGACAAGCTGGCCGAGAAGGACCATCGGATCAGCATCGTGCCGAACCCGACCGGCAAGACCCCGGCCGCGCTGAACGTCGGGATCGCCCACGCCAAGCACGACATCCTGGTCCGGGTCGACGGGCACGGCGCGCTCACCGACGGCTACATCACCCGCGCGGTCGAGGTGCTGGACGAGAGCGGTGCGGACAACGTCGGCGGCGTGATGGCGGCCGAGGGCCGGACCCCGACCGAGATGGCGGTCGCCTGCGCGTACCGCTCCCGGCTGGGTCTCGGCGCGTCCACGTTCCACCAGGGCGGCAAGGCCGGGCCGGCCGACACCGTGTACCTGGGCGTCTTCAAGCGGGCCGCGCTCGAGCGGGTCGGCGGTTTCGACGAGACCATGCACCGCGCGCAGGACTGGGAGCTGAACTACCGGATCCGCAAGACCGGCGGCCTGATCTGGTTCACCCCGGACCTGTCCGTCACCTACCGGCCGCGCTCGTCGCTGTCCGCGGTGGCGCAGCAGTTCTTCCACACCGGTCAGTGGCGCCGTGAGGTGATCCGCCGGCACCCGGAGACCGCCAGCAAGCGCTACCTGGCCCCACCGGTCGCGGTCATCCTGCTCGCCGTCGGCACCATCCTCGGCATCGTGGGCCTGGCCACCGGCGTCAGCTGGCTAGACCTCGGCTTCCTGGCCCCCCTGGGGTACGCCGTACTGCTCCTCGCCGGCTCCGCCGTAGAGGGCCGCTACCTCCCCTGGCGCGCACTCTTCTGGATGCCCCTCGTCTGCGCCACCATGCACGTCTCCTGGGGCCTAGGCTTCCTAGTAGGCCTCCGCGAACAACCAAAGACCGTCTAGCTCCGGGTTGATTTCAGGTAGGCCTGGATTACGTCTTCTACGGGGCCGTCCAGTTTTAGGACGCCGGCGTCTAGCCAGAGGGCTCGGTTGCAGGTTTCCTGGACTACCTCGAGGCTGTGGCTGACCAGGAAGACGGTGCCGGCCTGGTCGCGGAGTTCCTTGATCTTGCGCTCGGACCTGATCCGGAACTCGGCGTCGCCGGTGGCCAGGGCCTCGTCGACGAGCAGGATGTCGTGCGTCTTCGCGGACGCGATCGCGAACTTCAGCCGCGCCGCCATTCCGGTGGAGTACGTCGACATTGGCAGGTCGATGAAGTCGCCGATCCCGGAGAAGTCGACGATCTCGTCGTACCGGCTCTGCACCTCGGCCGGGGACATGCCCATCGCGAGGCAGCCGAGGACCACGTTGCGGTCGCCGGTGAGGTCGTTCATCATCGCCGCGTTCACGCCGAGCAGCGACGGCTGCCCGCCGGTGTAGACGGCCCCGGCCGCGGGCGGCAGCAGGCCGGCGATCGCGCGCAGCATCGTCGACTTGCCGGACCCGTTGCGGCCGATCACGCCGATCGCGTCGCCCTTGTACGCGGTGAAGCTGACGCTCTTGACTGCGTGTACTTCGCGGATCGTCGGCCGGTCCTGCCGTTTCAGGATCCGCCGGAGCGCGGTGGCCGCCGTACCCTTGCCGCCTTGCCCGGCGATCACCTTGTAGATGATGTCGAGTTTGTCGGCGATGACCGTCGGTTCAGCCCCAGAATCAGCCACGGCCATAGCGATCCTCCGCCCGCCAGAAGTACCAGAATCCGGCGGCCAGCATCACGAACGACCAGACGATCGCGATCGTCCAGGCGTGCGGCAGCTGGTTGCGCTTGTGCTCCTCGAGCAGCGATCGACGGACGATGTCGATGTACGCCGAGATCGGGTTGAACGCGAGCACCTGGACCACCCAGCTCGGTGCGTGCAGCTGCTCGAGCTTGTACGGCAGCGAGAAGAAGATCCCGGACGCGTACAACCAGGTCCTGGTGACGAACGGCAGCAGCTGGGTGATGTCGGAGACGAACGTCCCGATCCGCGCGAAGACGAGCGTGATGCCGATGTTGAACATCATCTGCAGCACCATCGCCGGAGCGATCAGGAACCAGCGCCACTGCGGCCCGTCGGTGAACCCGACCACCACGAACAGGATCGCCAGCGACACCAGCATCTGGTTCAGCTCGTTCAGCACGTAGGCGAGGGGGAGAGTCGCGCGCGGGAAGTGCAGCGTGCGGATCAGCGAGAGGTTCAGCGCGAGTGAGCGCGAGCCCTCGGTCATGCAGCGCTGGGTGAACGTGAAGACGAAGATCCCGCTGAGCAGGAACGCGACGTAGTTGTCGATCCCGTTCTTGGTGCCGAGCAGGACACCGAACGCGAGGTAGTACACCGCGGCGTTGAGCAGCGGCGTCAGCACCTGCCAGATCGAGCCCAGACGGGCGCCGGCGTACATGGCGTAGGTGCGAGCTGTTGCGTAGCTGAGGACGAACTGGCGACGGCTCCACAGCTCGCGCAAGTACGAGCCGAGCGGCGGTCGGATCGAGCTTTTGGAGAGTCCGTAGCGTTCGGCCAGCACGGCGGGGTCGGTGACCCCGGTCGGCTCTGCGGCGGTCGGCATTGCGTTAATGTACTGCGCTGCGTGATCCGTTCGTGACGCAGGTCAGTCGACTAAGCGGGCTCTCAGGTTCGCGAGGTCCTCGCTGGTAAGACCACCGTGCCGCAGGTATGCCTCCGCACCGCCGTACTTCGTGTCCAGGTGCCGCAGGATCGCGACGATCGACTCGGCCCGGGTGTCGCGGAACTCGATCAGCTCCGGATGCTTCGACGTATCGGGCTCCTCGGCCAACTGCTCCGCCAGCCAGGGCGCGAGCCGCTCCTGAGTACGGAAGTAGTCGGCCACGATCGCTTCCTCCGGTACGCCGACCACGCTGAGCGCGAGCGCGACCACCATGCCGGTCCGGTCCTTGCCGCCGTGACAGTGCACAACCACCGCACCGTCCGGCTCGTCCGCGATCGCCTTCACCGCGGCCGCGAACAGCTCGGGTCGCCGATCGAGCATCCACGTGCACGTCTCGACGATCGTCGGCAGATCGGGATCGGCCGGATCCTGCAACGCCTGGCGCACCGCCAAGGGCGTCCCGGTGAACGGCGTCGGCCACCCCGCAACCTCGTCGTCACCCCGCAGATCCACAATCCGACTCACCCCGGAACGCCGTACCGCTTCAACGCCCTCATCGGTCAGATACTGCAGACTGTCCGACCGGATCAGCACGCCTTTCCTAACCACCCGCCCATCAGCCGTCGGCAACCCACCGACATCCCGAACGTTCCGACACCCCGCCCAGTCGAGATCCATCACTGCCTCCGATCCTGCGGGCGGTCCGGATTCGGTCCTGGGTTGTACGGCGGAGGTGGCGGGAAGGTCTGGTTAGGTGGCTGAGGGTAGCCAGGCGGCGGATAGTTGCCGGGGGCACCTGGCTGCGTGGGGAAGGTGGTCGTAGGCCGGTTGCGGCGACTCTTGCGGACCAGCCAGATGACGAGGAAGACGACGCCGAGGCCGACGAAGATCAGGAACGAGAAGATGGTGCCGAGGATCGACAGCACGAACGACACGATCGACGACTTCGGCCCGGCGGCGTACGTCGCACTCGTCGCGTCGTCCGTACACGAGATGCTGTAGACCCCGGCCGGCACCGTGTTCACCGACCGCGCGACGACGTACCAGCTGTCGCCGTTGATCGTGATCGTCTCCGACCCGGACGGATGCTTCAGCGGTACGTCGTTACCGTCGGCGTCCTGTGCCTTGCACGGCGGAGCCAGCACCGGGACGGAGGAGTAGATCGTCAGCCCCTTGTCCTTCAGCTCGACCCGCCCGAACTCGATCGGCTGTGGCGTCCGCGGCGCCGTCACGACGATCCGCCAGACGAAGAACCCGACCAGCACCGCACCGATCACGAAGCAGGCGATCGCGATCGCGGGCAGAATCGACTTCTTCGGCGCCGCAACAGGCCCGCCGGGCTGCATGCTCATGCCCGAACGCTACCTGCTACGAGGGCTGCCGGGTCAGCGTCAGATCGTCACAGTAGCCAAACCCTGCGCCGGCTCGGGTGAAGCAGTAGACCGTCGCTGTCGTCGTACTCGGGCCGGTGGTAAAGGTCGCGCTGCCGCCGCGCCAGGTCGTGTTGACGAAGGCCGGCGCCCGCACCTCCGACGTACCGCCGAAGGCCTTCGCGCCGATCACGAGCTCCGTGTCGTAGGCGGACACCCTTCCCCAGCCGGAGAGCACGTACGTCGTGTTGGGTTGAACGGGGACGACCTGCTCGGCGCTCGCCTGGGACGGACCGAGCTTCAGGCTGTCCGCACCCCCGTGGACAGTGTCCGTGGCGACGAAGGCTCGCCCGGCCGTCACGCTCCAACCGGAAGTGCCGGATTCGAAGCCTCCGTTCTGGACCAAGTTCGTGCCGGCGCAAGACGTGTCGTCGAACGTCGAGCGCTGATGGAACCCGACGTCCGGCCTGCACTTGACCGGGACCAGACCGCCGAAGTAGTCCTTGGGACTCGAACCCACCAGGTTCAGCCCAGTCCGCAGAGCCGGCGATCCTGATCCCAGCTTGTAGCCGTCCGGTGCCCAGCTGCCCGGCGCGACCAGCAAGGGGTTCGCGATCGACTTGTAGGGATCCGTCGGCTCCGACGACGGATGGGTTCCGTAGTAGAGGTTTCCGCGGAACACGTAGTTCGCGACCTGGTCGTAGCCTCCGCTGCCGAGGTTGTAGATCAGGTTGTTCGTCCACGTCGCCTTGGTGGAACTCGAACCGTTGTCCTCGATCACCTTCGTCGCCGATCCGCTCGGGAGGTAGAACGTGTTGCCGTAGATCTGGGCCGCGCTCTCACCCGCGGCGTACAGAATCCGGGACTTGTCGTTGATCGAGAGGTTGTAGCGCACGATCGTCCCGGACGTGCTCCAGCCGCTGGAACACCCACAGAACAAGACGAATCCGCCTTCGTTGTCGTGGCTGAAGTTGTACTGGAAGACGACGCCCCGGTTCCCGCCGTCGGAGTCGAACGCCATCCCGTCGTTGCAGCACGGCCGACGGACCCGGTAGACCTCGTTGTACTGCACAACGGTCCGGTCGCTGTTGATCGTCCAGATGCCGGCGTTGTTACCCGCCGAACGCATCCAGATGTCGTACGCCGTGTTGTGCTCGACGACCGCGTCGGCTCCGATCCGCAGAACGATCCCATCTCCCCCGATGTCGTGGATGAGATTGTTCCGGAAGACGACGCCCGTGTTCGCGGTCCAGGCCGGCCCGGAAGTACACGCGTAGATCGCCCGGCATCCCCAGCTCGACGAGGTGGTGAGTCCCTCTCGATCGACGTGGAAGATGTCGGAGTTCTCGACGGTGACGTCGTTGAAGTGCGTGGGTGTCGTCGTACCGCTGACCCGGAACTGGATCCCGTTGCTGTTCTTGGTGTCGCCGCCGTTGACGTCGTGCACGTAGACGTTGTCGACGACGTAGTGCGACCCGGTGCCGAGGTCGGCGATCTCGACCAGGATGCCGTTCCGCTCGGCGACGGACGCGCCCTGGTTGGTCACCTCCAGAGTGCGGATCTCCCAGTACTGGACGTTGTAGAGGTGGACCGCGGCATAGACCGTTCCGCCGCCGGCGATGACCGGGCGCGCGCTTCCCGTGCCGTAGGCGTCGACCGTGATCGGCGCGGAGGCGGTTCCCGATCCCGTCGGCTTCAGCTGACCGGCGCAGGTCGCGCCCCGGGCGAAGAGCAGCTTGTCTCCGGGTACGAACGCGTGCGCGTTGACTGCCGCGAGAGAGTTCCACGGCGAGGTCTGGCTGCCACTGCCACCCGTTGCTGCCGAACAGTCGACGTAGTACAAGGACCCCGCCGCCGACGCGTTGACGCAGGTGAGCGCCGAGGCGACAAAGAGAACCACGAATGCCAGCGCGAGCTTCAGTCTCATCCTGAACACCTCCGAAGACAGGTCACCACGAGGCCCGGCCGCGGCGCGCCGATTCGGACAAAAGACGACACGTCCTCACGTATCGTCCTGGGAGCATGAGCCAGCTTCTGGGGTCGCAGCGCAGGGAGCTTCTGGTCAAGTGGATCGAGCGCACCGGCTCCGTGTCCGCCCTGGAGGCGGCGACCGCGCTGGGAGCGAGCGTCCGGACCATTCAGCGGGACATCCACGAACTCTCGACGACAGGACGGCTGGCCCGCGTCCATGGTGGCGCTGTCGGGGTCGGCCGGCGCGATCCCGTCCGAGCGCAACTGCGGCTGGGGATCCTGGTGCCGACCCGGGGATACTGCTTCGACGCTGTCCTGGCCGGCGCCGAACAGGCGGCGGCCGCGAGTGGTTGCACCTTGGTGGAAGCGGACTACGACTACACCGATGAGCTCGCGGCAGCGCGGTACGCGCGGATCACCAGCCTGAAGCTCGACGGACTACTCGTCACTCCGCACCTGCCGGCGGCGACCTGGGGTCAGCTGTGCCACACCGACGTACCGGTTGTGCTGATCGAGCGCCCCTGGGAGCTCGACTGGGTTCGGGACCTCGACCCGGCGACCTCCGTTGCCGCCGCCCGGTCTCCCGTGGACCACGTGTTCACCGACCATCAGGCCGGAGCGGTGCTGGGCCTGGATCACCTCGCCGCCCTCGAGCACCGAACCATCCACTGTCTGATTCGCGATACTCCGACCGCACCGGCCTTGCTCCGGACGACATCGGCGTACGCGGAGACGATCGCCCCGACCCGTGGCATGACGCTCGGGATCACCCGATTGGGACGGTCCTCCGACCAGCACGGCGTACTGACGAGCGCGCTGGAGGAGCTCTTCCACCACCAGAAGCCCACCGCGCTCTTCGTGCACACGGACGAGGATGCGGTCGCCGCCCAGGAGTTCCTTCGGGCCCGCGATGTCGACGTCCCCGGCGACGTGTCGATCTTGTCGTACGACGACGGGCTACCCAGCAACCCGGCCGGCGGCCTGAGTGCGATCGCGCCGGATCGGATCGCGCTCGGCCGACGCGCCGTCGAGATGATCGTCGATCGCCTCAGCAGCAGAGGGCAGCACAACCACGAAGTCCACCCACCCACCAAACTCGCCATCGTCCCTCGGCTGCACCAGCGAGCAACGACTACGGTACGCCGAGCAGCCTGAGGCCGGCTGCGGTTGCGGCGGCGGCTACGACGACCAGCACGAACGGCGCCTTGCGCCAGGCCAGCACACCGGCCACCAGTACTCCGGCCGGCCGCGCGACCCCGGCCGGACCGTGGCCCTGGGTCAGGGCGGACGTTGCGACCAGGGCGGTCAGTAGGACGATCGCGGCCGCGGCGAGCAACTGCTGCGCTCGCTCCGGCACCTCGAACCGGCTGCGCAACGCCGGCCCTGCGAACCGCAGGGAAAAGGTGCCTACGGCAAGCACTCCGATACCGACCAGCATCAGCACGTTCACGACGCCACCTCCAGGGCGGGCTTTTCGGCGCGGTAGAACAGCAGCCCGCCCAGGGCGAGCAGCACAGGTACTCCGGCCGGCAGGAACGGCGTCGCGGCCAGCGCGACCACGGCGGCGACCAACGCCGGCGTACGGATCGAACGGTCGCGAAGGGCGGGCAGGACCAGCGCCAGCAGGACCGCGGGGAAGGCCGCGTCGAGTCCGAAGACGTCCGTGTCGGTGATGATCGAGCCGGCGAGTCCGCCGATGACGACACCGATGTTCCAGCAGATGAAGATGCCGATGCCGCCGGCCCAGTACGCCGCACGCTTCTGCTTGAGCTCGTCCTGGCCCATCGCGAACGCGACGTTCTCGTCCGTCATCAGGTGGCTGCCCGGGAAGCGCCGCCAGCCGCCGCCGATCACGTCGCTGACCGCCAGACCGAACGCGACGTGCCGGGTGTTGACCAGCAGACCGGCGATCATCGCCGCGATCGGGCTGCCGCCGGCCGCGACGATCCCGACGAACAGGAACTGCGACGCACCGGCGAAGACCACGATCGAGAGCAGGATCGGCACCCACAACGGCAGGCCGCCGCCGACACTGATCGCGCCGTACGAGAGCCCGACGACACCGTCGGCCAGGCAGACCAGGCCGATGTCGCGGGCGAGTCCCCGGTCGAGTGTTCGCCATATCGAACGCATGGGCATTATGATGAACACCGATCACTCGTTCGTCAAGCCGAACAACCAGACCGCTATATCGAACCTGGAGCGAACACGCGATGGACAACAGGGCACCACTGGATGTGATCGCCGCATCCCTGCGCCGGCACCGGGCCCGCGCCGGGCTCTCCCTGACCGAGGTCGCGAAACGCGCCGGCGTCGCGAAGTCCACGTTGTCGCAACTGGAGTCCGGCACCGGCAACCCCAGCGTCGAAACCCTGTGGGCGTTGGCGGTTGCCCTCGACACCCCGTTCGCGGCACTGCTCGACCCGCCGCGCCCGAAGGTCCAGATCATCCGGGCCGGCGAAGGCCCGGCGATCTACTCCGACCAGGCCGACTACAGCGCCACCCTGGTCGCCTCGAGCCCGCCCAACGCCCGCCGCGACATCTACCGGATCGTCGCCTCCCCCGGTCCCGGCCGGAAGTCCGAGCCGCATATGCCGGGCGTCGTCGAGCACGTCGTCCTCGGCTCCGGTCGCGCTCTGATCGGACCGCTCGACGACCCGGTGGAGCTCAGCCCCGGTGACTACATCGCCTACCCCGGCGACCTGCCGCACATCTTCCAGGCACTCGAGGAAGGCACGGCGGCCACGCTCGTTTCCGAGCATGTGTAACGTTAACCGCTCACCTCTGGACATCTCCAAGCACTTCTGCGCATCATCAACTCGAGAGAGCTCTCAGTTTCATTACCTACCCCACCCCACCGCCCCGGTCAGGCCGAAGTCCGCCCCACTTCGCTTGGAGGTAGCACCCCCGATGAGACTCAAGTCCGTACTGCTCTGCGCCCTTCTGGGCCTCGCCGCCGCCCTCGTCCCCGGCAGTGCGTCGGCCGTCGGCGTCACCCCCGGCACGTACGTCAACTACACGTTCGACACGGCGTCGCTCACGCAGGCCGAGTTCCGGATGACGATCAACAACGCGCCCGGCCGCGCCAACGTCTACTGGTCCAACCAGTTCGACTTCACCGGCGGTGACGTCGGCGGGTACACCGGCATGCAGACCCACCGCGACGGCGGCGGCATGTTCCTCTACTCGCTCTGGAACTCGACCGACATGCGCGTCGGCGACGCCGGCACGTACTGCATCAAGTTCCAGGAGGACGGCACCGGCGGCAGCTGCCGCCTCGACAAAGCCCCGACCCCAGGTCACACCTACGCCTTCGCCGTCGCCAGTGAAGGCAGCGGCTGGTACGGCGTGACCGTGCGCGACCTCACCGCCGGTACGTCGTTCAAACTCGGCAGCCTGCAGACCGGCGCCGGCAACACGATCAGTACGGCGGGAATGGTCAGCTGGACCGAGTACTTCGACTGGAACAACGACAAGGCCACCTGCGACGACGAGCCGTACTCGAAGCTGACGATGAACCTCCCGACCAGCGGGAGCCTCACCGCACACTTCACCGGCAGCTCGGAGAGCACCGGCTGCGCCGCCGACAGTCAGGTCACGCTGAACGGATCAACCGCCGTACAGGAGAACGGGATCGGCAACTCGGCCTCCGGCGACATCCGCGGCAGTGGCGGCTGCCTGGACGTCTCCGGCTCGGACGGTACGACGATCCTGCTGTACAGCTGCACCGGCGGCGACAACCAGAACTGGGTGCACGCCGAGAACAAGACGTTCCACGCCGAGTTCAGCTGCATGGACTCGAGTGCCACCCAGGCCGGCGCCGTCATCCTCTACAGCTGCCACGGCGGCACCAACCAGCAGTGGACCCAGCCCGGAGACGGCACAATCCGCGCAGGAGGCCTCTGCCTCACCGCACCAGTTGCCCTGGGCAACCCAGTAACCGTTGCCATCTGCAACAACTCGGCAGCGCAGCGCTGGACGTTCTGAACAGCGCGACGCCCGGGACCGCAGTGGTCCCGGGCGTCGCGACGTACGGTCAGATCTTGCGGCCGACCCCGCCGACGATGCACTCCTCGACCTGGCTCAGCGGCTTGAGCCGCGGGCCGTCCGGCCACCAGTCGTCGCAGAGCACCAGGCCTGGGGCGACGAGCTCCTGACCGGGGAAGAACTCCATCAGTTCCGCGCGGGTGCGGAACCTACCGCTGCCCATCGGGCTGTGGATGAACTTGTCCTCCATCTTCCGGGCGACCTCGGAGTGCTCCGGAGTCTCCGGATTGTAGAAGTGCGAAACCACCGTGTACGACCCGGGCACCACCGCGTCGACGTACTTCTGCATGATCTGCGCGCCCTCGGTGCCGATGTAGTGGTGCAGCGTGCCGTTGTGGATCACGGCGATCGGCTCGCCGAAGTCGAGGAAGTCACGCACCTCGGGCTTGCTCAGCACCTCGTCCGGATCGAAGATGTCGGCGCTGATGAACAGCGTGTTCTCGTTCTCCTCGAGCAGCGCCCGGCCGTGCGCGAGCACCACCGGGTCGTTGTCGATGTAGAGCACCTTGGCCTCGGGCTGGATCCGCTGCACGACCTGGTGGGTGTTCTCGGCGGTCGGCAGACCGGACCCGCAGTCGAGGTACTGCGTGATACCCGCCTGGCCGGCCAGGAACCGGCAGGCGCGGATCAGGAAGTTCCGGTTCGACCAGGCCAGGTCCTGGGCCTGCGGCGCGGCGGCCTGGACCCCGCGCAGTACCTCGCGGTCGACCTCGAAGTTGTCCTTGCCGCCCAAGAAGGCGTCGTACACGCGGGCGATACTGGCCCGGGAGGTGTCCACGCCGACCGGGATCGAACTGGGTGCCTTGGTGGCGTCGACCATCAGTGAACCTCGCAGAGAGTGAATGGGTGCGTCTGTTCGACCGACTCTACCGAGAGTACGGCGCGCTGAACACATCGTGTCGGCGCGTGCGGTATGGACATGTTCACGATCCGTTATGGAATGATCAACTGCTGCACACCGAACCACTGCTGCTGGGAGGCGAGACGTGACCGAGCCGGGCGCGTACAGCGGTCCGACCGCGCTGCGCATCATGCTCGGGGTTCACCTGCGCCGCCTGCGTGAGGAAGCCGAGATCAGCCGGACCGACGCGGGCTGGGCGATCCGCGGCTCGGAGTCCAAGATCAGCCGGCTGGAGCTGGGCCGGGTCGGCTTCAAGGTCCGCGACGTCGAGGACCTGCTGACGCTCTACAAGGTGGACGACGGCGACGAGCGCGAACGCCTGCTGACGTTGGCGCGCGAGGCCAACAACCCGGGCTGGTGGCAACGGTACGACGACCTGACGCCGGCCTGGTTCCAGTCGTACCTCGGGCTGGAGATGGCTGCGGATCTGATTCGTACGTTCGAGTTGCAGTTCGTGCCTGGGTTGCTGCAAACACCGGAGTACGCGCGTGCCGTGCTGAAGTTCGGCCGGCAGGATCTGCCCTTGCCACGGGCCGAGGAAGACCGGCTGGTCGCGTTGCGGCAGAGCCGCCAGGACGTGCTGACCCGGCAACGGCCGGCGCGGCTCTGGGCGGTCGTCGACGAAGCGGTACTGCGACGCCCGATCGGCAGCCCCGCGATCCTGAAAGCCCAACTGGAGTACCTGATCGAGGCCTCCCGCCGGCACAACGTCACGTTGCAGATCATCCCGTTCGCCAAGGGCGGCTACATCTCGACCGGCGGCGCGTTCACCCTGCTCCGCTACAACGACAGCGACCTTCCCGACATCGTCTACATCGAGCACCTCACCAGCGCGATCTACCTCGACAAGCGCGAAGAACTCGACACGTACGTCGTCACGATGGACGCCGTCTCCATCACCGCGGCCCAGCCCCGCGAGACCGAAAACATCCTCCGCCAAGCCATCGCGCGACTCGACGTCTAACGAGGTTGCGCGCCCGGACCGGGGCGGAAGGCGACTTCTCTCGGTGTCGGCTCGTGGCCGCCCTCGCAGTGCATGGTGACGGTGACGCGTTCGCCGCAGTCGCCGCGGTGCCGTGGCTCGATCGGCGGACCGTCGTCGAGCGGGAGATACACGTCGGCCCACTGGATCATTGCCACCAGCACCGGGTAGAGGTCCAGACCCGCCTCGGTCAGCCGGTACTCCGAACGCTCGCGCTGGCCGGGCAGCCGATACGGATGGCGGCGAATCAGGCCGCGCTCGATCAGCGCCGCGAGCCGCTCGGTGAGCACCTGCCGCGGAATGCCGGCCCGGGCGCGGATGTCCTCGAACCGGCGGACGCCGACGAAGACCTCACGCAGTACGTGAAAAGTCCACTTGTCGCCGAGGATCTCCATCGTCCGGGAGATCGTGCAGTTCTCCGTGGACCAGTTCATCGCCTCTGGTACCTGCTCGTCGACTGTCGTACTCATGCCATCATGATAAGTCCACTTGACAGACTCAGCCAAGTCAGAGCAGGCTGAATCCGTGAACCAGACTCAGACGAGACCGCCGCTCGTCCGACGCGCCGGCGAACCCGACGCGGACGAGCTGGCGAGGATGCTGTCGCGACTGACCGACCTCAGCCGCTACTTCCGCTTCCAGACTGCCATCGGTTCCCCGCCGCGCGAGGCGCTGCTGTTGCGGATGCTCTGTCCAGCCGGCGCGGCCTTCGTGGCAACGCGCGAGGACACGATCGTCGGCCATGCGATGTGGGCCTGGGCTCCCGGCGACACCACCGCCGAACTCGCCGCGATCATCGGTGAGGAGGAGCAACGCCGCGGCCTCGGAATTCGCATGTTGTCGATCGCTGCCGCAGACGCAATCTCTGCCGGCGCAACGCATTTCCTGTTCGTCGTCAGCGCCGCCAACGAACGCTCGATCCGGATGGTACGGCGACGTTGGCCGGAGGCGACCGTGGAACGCGACGGCACGCTGCTCACGTTCGTCGCGCCGGCTCGCCTACCGGACCAGCCGGAAGAACGCCCGAATGTCGTCGACAAGCAGGTCGGGAGCCTCCAGCGCGGCGAAGTGACCGCCGCGGGTGAACTCCGACCAATGGACGATGTGGTGCCGGCGCTCTAGCACCGACCGGATCGCGGGATCGGTCGGGAAGACCGCGACACCCGTCGGCACACTCGGCCGGATCTCGTCCGCCGCTTGGCGATTCTCGTAGTACAGGTTGGCGGAAGTCGCGCTGCTGTTGGTGAACCAGTAGATCGAAACGTCCGTTAGCAGGTGGTCCAGATCGACCGCGTCCTCAGGCAATTCACGGGCCGGATCGGTCCACTCCCAGAACTTCTCCAGGATCCACGCCAGCTGTCCGACCGGCGAGTCGCTCAACCCGAACGAGAGCGTCTGCGGCCGAGTCCCCTGCAGTTCGGCGTACCCGGTCCCGACCGCTCGCAATCGCTCGGCCGCCACCAACCGTTCTCGCTCGACATCGGTCAGCACATCACTGGCCTCAACTTGCGGGAACGCCAGCCCCCCGTTGATATGTACGCCGACCACGTGCTCCGGATCGACCTGCCCGACAAGCGGTGACACGACGGACCCGGTGTCGCCGCCTTGCGCGCCGTACCGCTCGTAGCCGAGCCGGTGCATCAACTCCGCCCAGGCACCGGCGATCCGGCCGTGATTCCAGCCATCCTGCAGGGGCAGCGAGAACCCATGCCCCGGCACGGAGGGTGCGACGACGTGAAACGCATCCCGCGGATCCCCGCCGTACGCCGCCGGATCCGTCAACGGACCCAGCACCTCGAGGAACTCCGCAACCGAACCCGGCCACCCGTGCGTGAGAATCAACGGCAACGCGTCCGCAACCGGCGATCGCACGTGCAGGAAGTGAATCGTCTGCCCGTCGATCTCGGTGGTGAACTGCGGAAACTCGTTCAGCCGCGCCTCCCACAACCGCCAGTCGTACGCCGCCCATCGCTCCGCCACCCGGCGCACATACTCAACCGGCGCCCCACGCGTCCACCCGTCCCCAGGTAGTTGCCGAGGCCAACGAATTCGCGCCAGCCGGCTGCGCAGATCGTCCAGCGCGTCCTGCGGCACCGCGATCCGGAACTCAGAGATCATGCGCCCGCTCATGCAACGGCTCGTACAACCCAATCTCGCCACCACCCGGCAGCCGGAACGACGTCAACACACCCCACCGCTGCCGTTGCACCGCGGTGAACTCCACCCCGTGCACTGTCAGCTCGGCCATCGTCGCGTCGAGGTCATCGCACATCAGCAACAGCTCATGCGACGCGGTCTCCGCCGGATGCACCGCCACCTCGGCCGGCGGCAACTTGAAAATCAGCCAGCCCTGCCCCGCATCCACCGACGGATACCCGAGCACATCCCGGAAGAAGGCCCGATCCGCCTCGGCGTCAGTGCTGTAGACGATCACATGCGCTCCGTTGATCATCTACAGGACTGTAGACGGGAATACCGACACTCGCAGATCAGGTTGGCGACAGCATGATCCTCGTGACGGGTGCGACCGGGAATGTCGGCCGAGAGCTGACCACGCTGCTGCCCGAGGCAAGAACGCTCAGTCGTCGATCAGGCGCTGACCTGGCCCGCCCCGACACGCTCACAGAGGCGCTCCACGACGTCGACAGCGTGTTCCTGGTTTGGCCGTTCCTCACCGCCGACCGCGCCGCGGCGACGCTCGAGAAGGTTGCTCAGCACGCGCGGCGAGTCGTCTACCTGTCCTCGTCCGCTGTGCGGTTCGGCGCCGACACCGACCCGATCACCCGGCTGCACTCCGACCTGGAGGCTGCCGTCCAGCACTCCGGGCTGGAGTGGACGATCCTCCGGGCCGACACCTTCGCGTCCAACGCGCTCGGCTGGGCCGGGCAGTTGCGGGCCGGCGACCTCGTTCGCGGACCCGACAGCGCCGCCACCGCCGTGATCGACCCGGCCGACATCGCGGCGGCCGCCGTACGCGTCCTGCGTGAACCACAGCCGGGGACGGTGCACACTCTCACCGGACCGGAGGTGCTCAGCCGCGCCGACCAGGTAGCAATTCTCGGTACGGCGCTGGGTCGCGAGCTGACCTTCGCGCCGACGCCGTTCGACGAGGCGCGGGCGCAACTGCGTGCGGACGGGCGGCCGGACGCGCTCATCGACGCACTGATCGGCAGCGCCCAGAACCGGCCGGCGTCCGATCTGGTCACCGGCGCCGTGCAGGACCTGACCGGTCGGCCCGCGCGGAGTTTCCGCGCCTGGGCCGACCGGAACGCGGCCGCCTTCGGCTGATCAGTCCTCGACGACGATGGCCAAGGCCGGGCAGACGGCTGCCGCCTGATGTACGTCGGCGGCGAGGTCCTCGGAGGGGTTGTCGGTGAGGAGTACGACGATGCCGTCCTCGTCACGTTGGTCGAAGACGTCAGCCGCGGCGGTCACACACTGGCCGGAGGCGACGCACTTGTCCTGGTCGACGATGATCTTCATGAGGTTGTCCTTTCACCAAGTGACGGGGAGCGAGTAGACGCCGTACACCGCGCCGTCGTGCTTGAACGGGATCTCGTCCAGCTCGACCGCCCGGCGCAGCGTCGGGATCCGGCGGTAGACCGTGCTGTACACGACCTGCAGCTCCATCCGCGCCAACGGTTGCCCAAGGCATTGATGTACGCCGAAGCCGAACGCGACATGCCGCCGCGCGTCCCGGTGCACGTCCAGCGTGTCCGGATCGGAGAACACCGACTCGTCCCGGTTCGCGATGTCGTTCGGGAAAATCACGCCGTCGCCGGCCTTGATCACCTGCCCGTGCAGCTCGATGTCCTCGAGCACCGCACGCCGCCGGCCGTTGTGGGTGATGTTCAGGTACCGCAGCAGCTCCTCGACAGCACTCGCGACCACCGACGGGTCGTCGGTCTCCCGCAGTACGGCGAGCTGCTCCGGGTGCTCGAGTAGCGCAAGGGTGCCGAGGGCAATCATGTTCGCAGTCGTCTCGTGACCGGCGATCAGCAACAGCACGCCGATCCCGGCCGCCTCCTGCTGGGTGAGCTCGCCGGACTTGACCCGCTCGGTCAGCCCGGACAGTAGGTCGTCGCCCGGGTTCTCCAGCTTCTCGCCGACCAGCTTGTCGAGGTACGACGCGAGGTTGCCGTGCGCCGCGGTCCGTTCCTCGAGCGATGCGGTCATCCGGATCATCGTCTTGCTGTTCTGCTGGAAGAAGTCGTGGTCGGCGTACGGGACACCGAGCAGCTGGCAGATCACCAGCGACGGCACCGGCAGCGCGAACGCCTCCACCAGGTCGACCGGCTTCGGACCCGCCAGCAGGTCGTCGATCAACCCGTCGACGATCTTCTGTACGCCGTCCCGCATCGCCTCGATTCGCTTGATCATGAACGGCGCGGTCACCATCCGGCGCATCCGCGCGTGCTCCGGGTCGTCCATCAGGATGAACCCGATGCCGACCCCGTCCTTCCGCGGCGGCTGCCCGGTCGGACTCGGGTAGCCCGGCGTGGTGACGTCGGCGCTCAGTCGCGGATCGGCGAGCAGCTTGCGCTGGTCGTCGTACCGCGTCACCAGCCAGGCGGGCTTGCCGAAGATGTCCACCTTGACCAGCGGCGCCTCCTGCTGCAGTTCGCGCAGCTGCGGTGGCGGATCAAACGGGCAACCTGTTGCCCGGGTCATCGGATAAACCGGAGTAGTCATACAAATCCTTCCCCAGAGAGGCGTTGCGTTTACGCGTGCACGAGCTGCTCCCGGTGCACGCGGGTCTGTTTCGGCAGGTTCCAGCCGAGCACCGCGACGAGCCGATCGCCGCGGCGGTAGTGGGCGACGAAGCGACCGTCCGCGACGTTGCCTTCAGCAACGGTGACCTCGGCGTCGGCGGACGGGCGGCCGTGGACCTGGACCTTCACCGCGAACTGGTCGGTCCAGAAGTACGGGATCGGTCGATAGGCGAGCGACTCACCGAGAATGTTGGCGGCGACACACATCGCCTGTTCGGTCGCGTTGGTCCGATTCTCCAACCGCAGCAGGGAATCCTCGTGCTGCCAGCGCGCCACGTCGCCGGCCGCGTAGACGCCGTCGGCCGCCCGGCAGTAGGCATCGCAGACCACACCGTTGTCGAGCCGGAGCCCGCTCCCATCCAGCCACTCGGTCGCCGGCGACGCACCCAATGCCACGACCACCACGTCCGCGGGCAGTACGTCGCCATCGGCCAGTCGTACGCCGCTGACCCGACCGTCCACGTCCGTCAGCCCGGTGACCGCCATACCCAACCGAAGGTCGACGCCTTCAGCCGCGTGCAGCTCAGCCAGCAACCCACCGACCATTGGACCGAGCTGACTCTCCAGCGGCACCGCCTGCGGACCCGCCATCGTGACGGCGAGCCCGAGCTTGCGAGCAGTCGCGGCGATCTCGGCACCGAGTACGCCGTCGCCCACCACGACGACGCGCGCGCCCTCCACCAGGTCCTTGCGCAAGGCCGCGGCGTCGTCGAGAGTCCGCAGTACATGCACGCCCTGGAGATCCGGCCCAGGAAGGCGGCGCGGCGTCAGCCCCGTCGCGATGACCACCGCATCAGCCGTCAGCGCGCGGCCGGCAGCAGTCCGCACCAGCCTGCGATCGACGTCCAACGCCACAGCAGAGTCACCCAGGACGAACTCGGCGTCCAGCGCCGACAGCATCGTGTCCGGACGCAGCCGGGTCCGGGCCTCGTCCCAGTCGCCGCAGAGGAACTGCTTGGACAACGGCGGCCGGTCGTACGGCGGATGCCACTCGGCACCGAGCACCGTGATCGGCTCCCGATATCCCTTCCGCCGTAGGGCTTCCACGGTCGTCAACCCGGCCGCGGAGGCACCCACGACCAACACACTCATGCAGTCACCGGTGCGGTCAGTAGTCCGACGATCCCGTCGATGAGACCGTCAGCCATCTCGTGCCAGGTCGCCCGGGCGGTCGGCGTACCCTCGGCCAGCGCCAGCTCGAACTCCGCGGTCATCTGGATGATCAAGTGCCGAGCCATGTCGCCGCGCTCGATCCGGACCGGCGGCGGGAGCTCCGCGAGGTGATCGCTCAGCCCCTCGATGACACGCTGCAGGGTCGGCGAGCCCAGCGACTCCTGGAGCTGGATCTGGCGCAGCGACGGGTCGTTCATCAACTGCGCGTTGAACCGGGCCGTCCAACTCGGCGTACCGAGGCTGCCCATGTGGTCCGTCGAGGACCTCACCAGGATCGTCACCCAGTCCCGGACATCCGGATCCGCGCCGAGCTCCGCGATCAGCTCGCGGCGCCGCTCCTCGACCGGCGCCGCGTGCTTGCGGACAATCTCCCGGACCAGGTCGGTCTTGGTCCCGAAGTGGTACCCGACAGCGGTGTTGTTGCCCTGGCCGGCCGCCTCACTGATCTGCCGGTTGGACACCTCGTGCACACCACGCTCCGCGAACATCCGCTCGGCCGTGGCCAGGATCAGATCGCGGGTCGCGTTCACCCTTGCGGATCGGACCGTTTTCGACATCATCACCAGATCACCCTTACCTCCCGGAGTCCGCCGACGAGCAATCCCTCGACGAGCGGCAACTCCGCAGCCGGCACCGCCAACTCCAACGTCGGCAGCCTCCGTAGCAACACTTCCAGAACCACTTGCAGCTCGGTCCGCGCCAGCGACTGACCGATGCACGAATGCGGCCCGGCTCCGAACGCCAGGTGCACGTTGGGACTCCGGGTCAGGTCCATCTCGCCGGCGTCGTCGAAGATCCGCTCGTCCCGGTTCGCCGACGCCATGCTGCACACCGCCGTCGTCCCCGCGGGCAGTACGCCGTCCGCGAGCTCGAGCTCCTCGGACACGTACCGGATCATCCCGAAGCCGGCGTTCGCGTCGTACCGCAACGTCTCCTCGACGGCGGTGCGGACGAGCGCCGGATCGGCGAGCAGTTGCTCCCAGCGTTCGCGGTCGGCGAGCAGCATCGCCATCATCTTGCCGATCATGTTGGTCGTGGTCTCGTGGCCGGCGATCAGCAGCCCCATGCCGGTCGAGACGAGCGCGTCGTCGCTCAACCGCTCGCCGGCCGAGTCGGTCCCGGTGATCAGGTCGCTCAGCAGATCGGTGCCCGGGTCCGCACGCTTGGCCTCGATGTGGCCGGCCATGTACGCCGCGAACTCGGTGTGCGCGGCCTCCATGTCAGCGGCCGAGTAGCGGCTCAGGTTCAGGAACGTGTCGGAGCAGTACGAGAACCGCTCACGGTCCGACGCCGGTACGCCGAGCAGCTCGCAGATCACCCAGACCGGCAACGGGAATCCGAGATTCGCCTTCAGATCGGCCGGCCTCCCGCGCTCGACCATGTCATCGACGAGCTGATCGGCCATCGCCTCGATCGCGGGCCGCAACGCCGCCATCCGCTTGGCGGTGAACCACTTGGTGATCATCCGCCGCCAGCGCTGATGCCCGTCCCCCGACTGCGGTACGCCGGGCCGCCGCCGGTCGAACACCCCGGTGCCTTCGGCGGAGACCCGCGCGGCGCCGTCCGCGGACCGGGCGAACCGCGGGTCGGACAGCACCTGGCGAACGTCGTCGTACCGCGTGAGCAAGGCGGCCTGGTCGCCGCTGGGCAGCCGGACGTGGGCGACCGGGCACTGTTGCCGCAGCCGCTCCCACTCCGGCGGCGGCTCGATCGCATCGATGGGCGGAATCGGGTAGTCGATCTGATCACCTTGAGTCACAGGCCATCACCTCCGAGTGGTTTCTCTCCCAGCTTGCCCGTTCGACTTGTTTAAGTCAACTGCCTGACTTAACGTATGGTTGCACAAACCAACTATCTACAGTCCGCCTCGGAGGCTGCGATGTCCGCTGCTCAACCCGTGCGTGCCGGCGCTGTCGTGCCGGTGCTCGCCTCGGCCGGTATCACGGTCGCGCTGATGCAGACGCTGGTGATCCCGCTCGTCCCGAAGCTGCCGCAGCTGCTGAACGCCTCGGCCGCCGAGACCGCTTGGGCGATCACCGCCACCCTGCTCGCGGCCGCGGTCGCGACCCCGATCATGGGTCGCCTCGGCGACATGTACGGCAAGCGCCGGATGCTGCTGATCAGCATCGGCATGCTGGTGGCCGGCTCGGTCGTCGCCGCGCTGAGCAGCTCGCTCGTACCGATGATCGCCGGTCGCGCGCTGCAAGGCCTGGCCGCCGGTGTGATCCCGCTCGGCATCAGCATCATGCGCGACGAACTGCCGGCCGAGAAGCTCGGTTCGGCGACGGCGCAGATGAGTGCGTCCCTCGGAGTCGGCGGCGCACTCGGCCTGCCCGCGGCGGCGCTGCTCGCGGAAAACTTCGACTGGCACACGCTGTTCTGGCTGTCGGCCGCCCTCGGCGTGATCGTGTTCGGGCTGGTACTGCGCTTCGTCCCGGAGTCGTCCGCTCGCTCCGGTGGCCGGTTCGACCTGCTCGGCGGGCTGGGACTGTCGGTCGGCCTGATTTCGTTGCTGCTGGCAATCTCTCAGGGTGCCAGCTGGGGCTGGACCGGCGGGCGGACGCTCGGCCTGTTCGCCCTCGGGATCGTCGCGCTGCTGACGTGGGGCTGGTGGGAACGCCGTACCAGCGAGCCGCTCGTCGACCTGCGGACCACCGCCCGCCCGCAGGTGCTGCTGACCAACCTCGCGTCGATGGTGTTCGGGTTCGCGATGTTCGCCATGTCGCTGGTGTTGCCGCAGCTACTGCAGATGCCTAAGGCAACTGGTTTCGGGCTCGGCCAGTCGATGCTCGCGTCCGGCCTGGTAATGGGTCCGTCCGGCCTGGTCATGCTGATCACGGCGCCGTTCTCGGCGAAGATCTCGAAGTCCCGCGGGCCGAAGGTGACGCTGATGCTCGGCGCGGTCGTGGTCGCGGCCGGGTACGCCGTCGGCAGCGTGCTGATGGGCTCGGTCTGGGAACTGGTGCTGGTCTCGCTGCTGATCGGCGCCGGCATCGGCCTGGCGTACGGCGCGATGCCGGCGCTGATCATGGCCGCCGTACCGGTGTCGGAGACCGCGGCCGCGAACAGCTTCAACACGCTGATGCGGTCGATCGGGACCTCGGTCTCCAGCGCGGTCGCCGGCGTGATCCTGGCCAACCTGACCGTCACCCTCGGCACCTTCACCCTGCCGTCACAGACCGGCTTCCGCACCGTCCTCCTGATCGGAGCCGGCGCCGCCCTCACCGCCCTCGCCATCGCATCCTTCATCCCGACCCGCCGCGCCAGCGTGCCGGTGGCAGTAGAGGCGGCGGCGCAGGCGTAGCGGCGGCAGCTCGACAGTACGTATACGTCCACTGCGGGAACCGCCACGCTCAGCCGCGCGGCCGATCCGGCGAAATGGACGTATACGTACTGTTCTCCCGCCGAGGACCTAGGCGAGGAAGTCGAGGGTGCGCTGCATCAGGAGCTTTGCAGCGGCCTCGTCGTAGCTGGGGAGGGAGGAGTCGGCGAAGAGGTGTTCCTTGCCGGGGTAGAGGAACAGTTCGGCTTTGTCGGTGGCGGCGACCAGGGCCTTGGCCGCGTCCAGGTCGCCGCCTTCCTCGGTGAAGAACGGGTCCTCGTCCATGCCGTGCACCTGCACCGGTACGCCGTCCGGCCAGCTGCCGAACTCCTCCACCGGCAGACACGAGTAGTAGAGGAGCGCGCCGGCAGCACCGGCGCGGGTCTGCGCCAACTGCTGGGCGGGCACCACGCCGAGCGAGAATCCGGCGTACACCACGCCCTCGGGCAGGCTCTGCGCGGCCGCGACACCGCGCTCCGCGATCACGCCGAAGCCGTTCGACCTCGCGTAGTCCATGCCCTCCTCGATCGTCGCGTAGGTGTTGCCCTCGTAGAGGTCCGGCGTGTGGACGGTGTGGCCCGCTTGCCGGAGCTCCTCGGCGAACGCCTTCACCCCGTCCGTCAGCCCCTGCGAGTGGTGGTACAGCACGACCTCGGCCATCATCAGCTCCAATGATCCAGATATCTCGAACAATCGACGATGCTAGTCTATTCGCATCATGTCGATCAATAGGGTGCCCGACTACGAGCTCGCGGAGACGATCGAGCTGACCACCGCCGAGCAGGTGCGGGCGATCAGCGACCCGCTGCGGACGACGATCCTCGGGCTGCTGCATGAGCGCGCCGCGACCGTGACCGAGCTGGCCACGGCGGTCGGTCGGCCGAAGAGCACGGTCGCTCATCACGTGAAAGTGCTGACCGAGGCGGGCATCCTGCAGGTGGTCCGGACCCGTCGGGTGCGGGCGATCGAGGAACGGTTCTACGGCCGCGCGGCGCGGATGTTCTACGTCGGGCTCGGCCGGCAGGACGGGCAGTTGCCCCAGGACTTCAACGACTTCGAGGTCGCGGCCGGCGAGTCGAAAGCGGCGTACGACGCGGGTCAGATGTTCTCGCTGATCCGGCACGCCCGGATCCCTGAGGAGCGGGCGACGGAGTTCTGGCAGCAGGTCGCCGGGCTGATCCACGACTTCGACCAGCTCCCGCGCTCCGGCGACACGACGTACGGCATCGCCGTCGGTCTCTACCCGATCGTCGACTACCCGACCTTGCCACCGGCCGAAGACGAAGCCTGAGCGTCCTCGGCGGCGAAGCGGTCGAGGACGTCGACCAGGCGGGCGAGTACGTCGCGGACGACGGCGTACTCCTGCTCGCCGAACTCGTCCGCCAGGCGGCGCTCGAGCGCGATCAGGTACTCGAACCCGTCGCCGGCCACGGCCAGTCCGTGATCGGAGTAGGTGACCACCTTCGCCCGCCCGTCGTGCGGATCGGACTGCATCTCCAGTAGGTCGAGGCCGACCATGTCGCGGATCACCTCACCCATCGACTGCCGGGTGATTCCGGCCCGGGCGGCCATCTCCGCGGCCCGCGCGCCGTCGGCGTGCAACGTGCCGAAGACCGAGTTGTGGGCCATCTTCACCTCGGTGTGCCCGGCGGCATGGGCCCGACGCACCATGTCGGACTGGAGCGCCCGGTTGGCGCGCTCGACCAGCGCGATCAGCGGCTTCACGTCGGGCCGCGGGGGCTCAGGCCTTGACATGTTGTAAGGATACCTTCCATTATTTCGACAGGAATCCTTACGGTATCAGGGAGGGGCCTGATGGATGCCAAAGAACTTCGGCCAATCGTCGCCGGTTTGTTCGCCAGGGGGCGTGGGCGGACGGTCCGGGTCGCGATCGAGCAGGAGTACGTCGTCGCGGCGGCGGACGGCAGCGGGGTGCCGATCGAGCGGGTACGGCGAGCTGTCGCAGGAGCGATCGCGGCGCCGTACGTCAGCTTCGAGCCCGGTGGTCAGCTCGAGCTGAGCCTCCCGCCGTCGCTCTCTCCCGTCCGCGAACTCCGCGCGCTGACCGCGGACCTACGGCATCACCTCACCAGGACAGGCATCACGCTGACCGCGATCCCGGTCGACCCGCGTCACGATGTGCCGCTCCAGCTGACCTCTTCGCGGTACGTCGCGATGCAGGCGCACTTCGACACCATCGGACCTGCCGGCCGTCGGATGATGCGCCGTACCGCGTCCACCCAGATCTGCCTGGACTGGTGGCCCGGCTCGGCCGGCCTCGAGCAGTGGCGAGTACTCAACCTGGCCGGCCCGTTCCTGGCAGCGGCCTTCGCTCGCGACGGCGGACGACTGAGCACCTGGCTCGATGTCGACCCGGCTCGCACCGGCTTCGACGACCGGGTGCTCCACGGCGACGACCCAGTCGCGTCGTACGCCGACTTCGCTTTGGGTGCCTCGCCGTTCGTCGACGGCCTCACCGAACACCTCACCACACTGTTCCCGCCGGTCCGGCCGCGTGGGAGCTATCTCGAGGTCCGCTTCCTGGATGCCCAGGAGCTGCCTGGGGCTGAGCGCGCGATCGCCATACTCACCAGCCTGATGTACGACGACGTGCGCCGACGCAACGTACTTCGGGCGCTCGAGCGGACCGACTTGGCAGAACTGTGGCGCGCGTCGGCCGCAGGCGTCTTGGATCGGGAGGTGGCGGCATGAGCGGCGTGCTGTTCGTGACTGACCCGTTGGCCGGGTTGGCCGGCGATATCGACGCCAGCATCGGGCTGATGAGTGCGACCCAGGACCTGGGCCACGACATCTGGTGCTGCGGACCGGAAGAGCTGGCCGTCGCCGACGGCCGCGTGCAGGCCCACGCTCGCCGGATTCGACTGCGGCCTCGCTACGCAGTCGGTGGCGACCATCGGTGGGTGGTCGACTCGAGCTGGTGGGACGAGCTCGATGTCGCGGTCGTCGATGTCGCCTTGCTCGACTTGGTCCATCTGCGCATCGACCCGCCGGTGGACTCGCGGTACCTGCACACGACGTACCTGCTGGATCTGGTCGAGCGGGCCGGGACACGAGTGATCAATCGGCCCGAAGGCATCCGGGCGATGCACGAGAAGCTTGTCGCGTTGCAGTTTCCTGAGCTCTGTCCGCCGACCTATGTCGGTGCTGATGTCGGGGCGCTGCGGTCGTTCGTGGCTCGAGTCGGCACGGCGGTCGTCAAGCCTGTCGACGGGTTCGCGGGACTGGACGTGTGGTTGGTGCACGACGACCAGGGCGCGGTCGCGTTGCTTGAGTCGGCGAGTCACGGCGGGCGGCGGCACGTGATCGCTCAGCAGTACCTGCCCGCTGTTGAGAACGGCAACAAACGCCTCTTCCTGCTCGACGGCGACATCGTCGGCGCGGTACTCCGCAGACCCGCCGTCGACGATTTCCGGATCGGGCCGCCGATCGCACCGGCCGAGATCGACGACCACGATCGCGCGATCGTCGCGGCCCTCGGACCGCAGCTGCGCGCGCACGGCCTGGCCATCGCCGGTCTCGACGTGATCGGCGGCCGGCTGATCGAGGTCAACGTCACCTGCCCGGGCGGCATGCACAAGACGGATGCCCTGCTCGGGACGCAACTCAGCCAAACCATCGTGACTCACCTGTTCGAAGGAGCACTCGTATGAATCTCGACGCAATCACCGTTGTTTGCATAGCCCTGATGGGCATCCTGCTGTTCCTGCTCGGTGCGAATGTCAGCCGGCAGCGCGCGATCCGTGGCGCCGGCAACCAACTGCCCACCGACCCCAGCGACCGGCTGCTGATCGCGATACGCGCGCACGGCAACGCGGCCGAATACATCCCGACGATGATCGTGCTGCTGCTGGTCTGCTCGGCGCTGTCCGGCAGCTGGGTCGTCGACGTACTCGCGATCGCGGCTGTTGTCGTCCGGACCGTGCACGCCGTCGGCATGCTGACGGCCAGCTCGCTCGCGGCCTACGGCCCGTTCCGCGGTATCGGTGCCATGGGCACCTATGTCGTCGGGGTCGCGCTCGGCGTCACCGCGATTGTGACGATCTGAACGCTGTCGGGGTGGTATCCGTGAGCTGCCGGAAGACCCGCGCGAAATGCTGGCTGGAACTAAAGCCCAGCGTGAAAGCCAGTGCGGTGATGGTGACATCGCTGGTCTCAAGGAGCTGGCGGGCGCGGTCGATGCGGCGTTCGTTGAGGTACCGGTGCGGCGGCTGGCCGAGCTCGCCGACGAACAGTTCGGCCAGGTACGCCGGTGCGAGTCCGACCCGATCGGCAAGCTGCCGAAGCGTCCAGCCTTCGTGAAACTCCTGGTCCAGCAGGCGTTTCACGGTCCGCACCGCCGGATGCATAGCAAGCTGCGGTACCGCGGCCGGCGCGAGCGACCGCGACACCGCCAGCACGAGTTGGTCGACGGCCAGCGTCAGACCGGTCTCGGCGTACTCGTAACGAGTGGCGAGCTCGCGGACGAGCTGCGCGAAGGCGTGGGTGAGCTCGCCCGCCTCCCGGTGTACGACGGTCTTCGGCCAGGGCGTTGCGAGTGCGGGCTGCCGTCGTACGACGGGGTCGAGGTCGATCGCGGCGAAGTAGAAGTGATGGTTGCCGGACCGGCCGGCCAGATGATGGGGGACGCCGGGCGGTACGGCGAAGAGGTGGCCGGGGTGAAGGACGTAGCTCTGGCCGTCGGCCACCCAGTGCGTGCTGCCGTGCTGCTGCAGGTAGATCTCCCAGACCGGATGCTCGTGCGGCTCGATCAGGAACTGTTCGGGCACCCACTGCTCGCCCGCGTGCAGCAGGCCGCTGGTGGTCTCGAAACCCTCGGCGTGGAAGCCGGCGCGCAGTCCGCTCGGGCGACTGATGGACACCTGAAGATTGTGTCCAGTCGCCTGAACATCAGCAACGCCTGACGGCGCGCTTGGTTCCTAGATTTGGCTGCATGGAGCTTCCTGGATCTGAGGACATCGCGTTCTTCCGTGAGCACGGCTACTGGATCTCGCCGGTGATCGTGCCGTCCGAGGTGATCGACGCGGCCGAGCATGGGATGACCAGGTTCTACGCCGGAGACCACGACCACGCGCTGCCCGACGTACCGGCGACTCGCGGGTGGCAGCCGGCGGACGGCGACGTACTGCGGAAGAACGACTACTCCTCGCTGCGAGTGGACGAACTGGCCGCGCTGGTTCGGCATCCGGCGATCGGCGCGACGGCGGCTGCGTTGTCCGGTGCGGGCGGGATCCGGCTGTGGCACGACCAACTGTTGTTCAAGCCGCCTGGTGGATCGGCCCAGGTTGGATGGCATACCGATCGGCAGTACTGGCAGTCGTGTACGTCGGACGAGATGCTCACCGCGTGGGTCGGCTTCCACGACGTGGATGAGGTGAACGGCGCGGTGGCGTTCATGCCAGGCAGTCATCGGTGGTCTGTGAACGGACTGGACTTCTTCTCGCAGGACGCGGCCGGCCTCGAGGCGTCGATCGTCGCGCAAGGGTTCGATCCGGCTCCCGTCGTACCGCGGATGCGTCGTGGGCAGGTCAGCTTCCACAACTGCCGGACCGTACACGGCAGCTCACCCAACCTGAGTACGACGCCCCGCCGATCGATCGCCATCCACCTGCAGCCCACCACCAACCGCTGGCGCCCCGGCGCAACCCACCCGAACGACACCCTGGTCCGCCACAACCCCGACCCCGACTACACAGATCCGGCGATCCAGCCCTTGCTCTGGCCGCGCTGACCGGGTGGTGCCGAGTTGGGGGCGTACCGCCAGGCCATCACAACCGAGTCCAGGCAGTGACGACCCCGCCTGGCGGGCTACCGAGCACTGCATTGTGATGGCGTGGACGTCCGCAGAGCGACCCAGTCCGTTAGTTTCGTCGGTATGGAGACGCGTGCGGGACTCGAGCGGATCAACGAACTCGGGCGGCGGGATCATTTCCTCGCCGTGGCCATCACCCAACGGCGGTCCGGCGAGCCGGCCGCGACGGTGGTGAACGCCGGCGTACTCGACCATCCGTTGACCGGTGAGCCGGTCGTGGCGTTCGTCGCGCGAGGGCGGACCGCGAAGCTCACTCATCTGCGACGGACGCCGACGGCGACGCTGGTGTTCCGCGCGGGCTGGGAGTGGATCGGCGTCAGCGGATCGGTGGAGCTGACTGGGCCGGACGATCCGCTGCCAGGGATCGACGCGGAGCGGTTGCGGGTGTTGTTGCGCGACATCTACCAGGCGGCTGGCGGCGTACACCCGGACCTGGACGAATACGACCGCGAGATGATCGCGGACCGGCGTACGGCGGTGCTGATCAGGCCGGACCGTTTCATCAACAACCCGGCCGGTGGCGACCGCCAAGAGACCGAGTGAAAGTCGGGACCGGTGCCGTCGGCAACTGTTGTCGAGGGCACCGGTCCGGTAGTGCTCAGGCGGCCGGGGGCATCAGGACGGAGTCGATCAGGTAGACGGTGGCATTGGCGGTCTTCACGCCGCCGCAGATGATGTTGGCGCCGTTGACCTTCATGGTGTCGCCGGAGCCGGTCACGGTGAGGTCCTGCTTCTCAACGGTCGGGTGCTTGCCGACCACCGAGGTCGGGTCGAGCTGGCCCGAAACCACGTGGTACGTAAGGATCTTCGTCAGCAGCGGCGCGTTGGTCTTGAGCGTGTTGACAGTCGCGGCGGGGACCTTCGCGAAGGCGGTGTCGACCGGCGCGAAGACGGTGAACTCGCCGCCGTTCAGGGTCGAGACGAGGTCGACCTTCGGGTTCAGCTTGCCGGAGACGGCCGCGACCAGGGTCTTCAGCAGCGGGTTGCCGGACGCGGCGGTGGCCAGCGGAGCAGCTGCCATGCCGTCGATGGAGCCGGCGCCGCTCGGGTTGGCCTTGGCGTAACCGGCACACCCTGGGCCCACCAGGCCGGCGGCTGCGTCGTCCATCGAGGCGGACGTGCTCGGAGTCTCGGCCGGCGCCGACGACGAGGTGCTCGTAGATGGGGAGCTGCTGGCCTTGGTGTCGTCAGAGCCGCAGGCCGCGGTAGCGAGGACGAGGGCCAGAGCGGTCGCGGCGAGGCTCGCGTGGACGATCTTTCGGGACATGACGATCTCTTTCCGGATGGGATGACGTGAGCGCTGCGGCTCACCGTTGACATCCCTCATTCGGGGCGGTCCGTCCGGCGGATGGGTCTGTCTTTCAACCCATCCGTTGGGCTGTCCGGTGACGAAGTACCGCCGGCAATACTTCCGCTGGATGGAGACTCTCGATGATTACCCTGGCTCTGATCGGATTGCTCGGCGGCCTGATCACCGGCGTCTCGCCGTGTGTACTGCCGATGCTCCCGATCATCTTCTTCGCCGGAACGAACTCGCGCCCGTCTCGCCCCGCGACCGCGGACGGCGACGTACTGGTCGAGGAAGTCGAGGTCCGTACGCCGTCGCGTGACTTCCGGCCGCTGAAGATCATCGGGGGCATCGTCGTCAGTTTCAGCCTGTTCACACTGGCCGGCTCGGTCATCCTGTCCGCGCTGGGGTTGCCCGACGACTTTCTGCGGTGGGGCGGACTGACCATCCTCAGCCTGGTCGGACTCGGGCTCATCTTCCCGGCGCTCGGGCACTGGATCGAGAAGCCGTTCTACCGGCTCCCCAAGATCAACCGGAACAACAACGGTGCCTTCGTTCTCGGGCTCGGCCTCGGCACTCTCTACGTGCCGTGTGCAGGCCCGGTGCTCGCCGCGATCACAGTCGCCGGCGCTACCGGACACGTCGGCTGGCGGACCGTCGTACTGACGATCTCCTTCGCGATCGGTGCCGCGCTGCCGTTGCTGATCTTCGCGTCAGCCGGCTCCCGGATCTCGCAGCGGGTCAAGGCGTACCGCGATCATGCCCGCGGTTTCCGGATCGCGGGTGGCGTCGTGATGATCGCGCTGGCCGTTGCGCTGGCGTTCAACATCACCGACGTGATCCAGCGATCGCTGCCCAGCTACACCAGCGGGCTGGAGCAGAAAGTCGCCCAGAACAAGACCGTCCAGGGTGCACTCGCGCCGGCCATCGGTTCGGGCAGCGAGGAGTTGTCCAAGTGCACGCCCGGCGCGGCCGAGCTCGCGTCCTGCGGTCCGGCTCCGGAGATCCGGGGTACGCAGAAATGGTTCAACACCCCGGGCGGTACGCCGGTGACGTTGGCAAGCCTCAAGGGCAAGGTCGTCCTGGTCGACTTCTGGGCGTACTCGTGTATCAACTGCCAGCGCGCGACCCCACACCTGCTCGCCTGGGACAAGGCGTATCGCTCGCTGGGACTGGAGATCGTCGGGATCCACTCACCGGAGTTCGCGTTCGAGAAGTCGGCCGGCAACCTGCAGTCGGCGATCAAGACCGAGGGGATCGCCTACCCGGTTGCTCAGGACAACAACCTCGCCACCTGGACGGCGTACCGGAACCAGTACTGGCCGGCGAAATACCTGGTCGATGCCGACGGCACGGTCCGATCGATCAAGTTCGGCGAAGGTGACTACGGTCAGACCGAGGACCAGATCCGCCAGCTACTGAAGGCCGCGAACCCGTCGGTCAAGCTGCCCGCTCCGGTCGACGGCAGCGTCAAGGCCGACACGATCGGCGGCGACGGTACGACGCCCGAGACGTACCTGGCGTACTCCCGATCGGCGAACCTGAAGGGCACCGGCAAACTCACGCCGGACAAGACAGTTGCCTTCGGCCTCAATTCCGCCCAGCCGAACGACAGCTACAGCCTCGGCGGCAACTGGAAGGTCGGCACCCAGAGCGTCACCTCGACCGCCGGATCCCAAGCCAGGTTGAACTTCCAGGCCGCCAAGGTGTACCACGTCCTGTCCGGCCAAGGCACCGTCACGGTCTCGATCCCCGGCGAACCCGACAAGACCATCAAGGTCTCCGGCACCCCCAACGCCTACCAGCTGGTCGACAAGACCACACCGGAACGCAAGACGATGACCCTGACCTACTCCCCCGGAATCTCCGCCTTCACCTTCAGCTTCGGATAACAGCCGCGGCCGCCGGGCCGTTCGCGCGACCGGGCGTCAGCATCACCACGAGCGCGCCGGTGACGAGGTAGATCACTTGCAGGAAGTGGAATCCACGGATCGAGGCCAGTTCTCCGATGATCCAGAACACCATGATGGTCCCGGCGACGATGCCGGCGAGTTGCCGGCCGTCAGTGCGCTTGACCAGAGCGGTGGCCGCGATCAGCGACGTACCGCCGACCAGGGCCATCAGGATCACACCGGGGAAGTAGTTGCTGGGGAAGTCGGTATGCCGGACCCAGGAAGCCTGCTCGGGGATCCATTCCATCATCAGCGCGAGCCCTCCGGCCACGGCGCTGACGCCGTTGAACAGCAGCAGCCCGAGCAAGACCTTGTTCTGCCGGCCCATTCGTGCCGAGAGCGGCAGCACACCGCCGAGATGCCGATCAGCCACCATGACGATCCCCTCCAGCCCCAGCATGATCTGCTGCGAGGACCGCCTTCAGGGTCTATCGGCCCCTTACGGCCGCCGTCGGTCCCCTTACTTCGCGGCGGCCTCGCGGATCAGACGTACTGCGTCCGGTGCGCCGCCGTCCCACGCCGGTCCGTGGCCGGGCAGCACCCAGGTGGCGTTCACGTCGCCCAGCCTGTCGAGTGACGCGATCGCCTGGCTCGGCTCGAGCGTGAACGGCGCCGGCTTCGGACCGGTCACACCGGTCAGCACGTTCCTCGTCGTGAACGTGTCGCCGAGGAACACTGCGTCGACAGCCGGAACATGCACCGCGACACTGCCCGGTGTGTGCCCAGGCGTGTGGATGATCCGCGGTGCGCCGGGGATGTCGAGCACCTCGTCGTTCGCGACCGTCTGGAGACCGGTCGCGGGCGGGATCCGGAGTCCGCCGTGCCGTGCGGAGTACCACAAGAAGCTCGCGAGCGGCCCCACCTTGACCGGGCCCCACCCGGAGTTCGGCTTCTTCACGTCCAGCCGGGCGCGCGGCGCGTCGGCCTCGTGAATGTACGCCGCGATGCCCTTCTCGGCGTACAGCTTGGCGGCGAAGCCGATGTGGTCGGTGTCGCCGTGGGTCAGGATCAGCGCCCGCACGTCGTCCAGCGACAGTCCCAGCTCCTGCAACTCGGCCTGCAGCAACTTCCAATAGCCCGGCAGGCCCGCGTCGATCACGGTGACCCCGTCGCCGGTGACGACGAGGTAGCTGTTGACGACGTCCGAACCGATCCGGTGCAACCCATCGGCGATCCTCACGACCTGCGCTCCTTCTTGTTCGTCCCACGCCGGCGCGCAGTGATGGCTACACTATGTAGCCTTGGCGCGAATGACAAGAGAAATCCTCAGAGAGAGCCAGAGGTGATCGCGATGCCCGCCCCCGCAGTGACGTCCGAAGCCGCGATCGTGGCGTCCGCTCGTCAGCTGCTCGAGGAGCGCGGCGCAGCCGCCCTGACCATGCGCGCCATCGCGGCCGAGGTCGGCGTCAAAGGTCCCTCGCTCTACAAACGGGTCCGGGATCGCTACCACGTGATCGGGCTCGTGCTCGACCAGGTGGCCGACGAGCTGACCGACCTCCTCGACGCCGCCGCCTCGACCGGTAGCCCGATGACCGACCTGCGGGCGATGACCTCGGCCTACCGCCGGTTCGCGCTCGCGAACCCGGCAACCTACGGCCTGATGTTCACCTCCGACCCGCTCATCGGCGGTGCGGAGGCGCGGTCACAACGCTCGAGCACGACCCTGCTGGACCGGATGGAGGTGCTGGCGGGAGCTGACGACGCTCTGCCGTCAGCACGCATGCTCGTCGCCTGGGCGCACGGCTTCATCACCATGGAGCTCGCCGGCGCGTTCCGCCTCGGCGGCGACGTCGACGTCGCCTGGGACTTCGGCCTGTCGCGCGTGCTGACCGCCCTCGCAACCGGCGGCCATGAGCCTGCTGGGCACTCGACCAGGTCCAGCTGAACGGGAGCTGATACAACCAGCTGTCATGGAGACCGTTGAGTTGACCAAAGCCGGGATGACCGTGTCGCGGGTCGTGCTGGGGCTGATGCGGATCAAGAACCTCAGCGACGGCGAGATCCGGGAGCTGGTCGGCACGGCACGCGATGCCGGCGTGACGATGTTCGACCACGCCGACATCTACGGCGGTTCACACGGCTGCGAGCAGCGGTACGGCGACGCGCAGGCAGTCCCCGCATCCGAACGGGACCAGATCAGGATCCAGTCCAAGGTCGGCATCCGGGCCGGATTCTTCGACTCCTCCCGCGAGCACATCCTCGCGAGCGTGGAGCAGTCGCTGGCCGCGCTGCGGACGGAGTACCTGGACCTGCTGCTGATCCACCGGCCCGACACCCTGGTCGAGCCGGACGAGGTCGCGGCCGCGTTCGACGAGCTCCACACCAGCGGCAAGGTCGCGGCCTTCGGCGTCTCCAACCACACCCCCGGCCAGATCGAGCTGCTGGCCAAGTCGGTCCGGCAGCCGCTCGTCGTCAACCAGATGCAGTTCAGCCTCGCCAACGCCGCCCTCGTCGCCCAGGGCCTGGCCGCCAACATCACCGGCCTCGACCAGTCCGCCGACCGCGACCTCGGCGTACTCGACTACTCCCGCCTGAACGACATCACCATCCAAACCTGGGGCTCCGTCCAGAAACCACCCCCAGGCGGAGTCTTCCTCGGCGACCAAGAGAACTACGGCGCACTCAACGACGCCCTGAACGACCTGGCCACCAAGTACGAAACCACCCCCGACGCAATCGCCATCGCCTGGATAGCCCGCCACCCCGCCAACATGCAGGTCGTCATCGGCACCACCAACCCAACCCGAGTCCAGGACGCCGCCACCGGCGCAACCATCCGCCTAACCCGAGAAGAGTGGTACCACCTCTACACCGCGGCGGGTCACACGCTCCCGTAGCCAACAGCAGCTGCACGCCGAACCCGTTGTCGGCTCAGATGGCTTGGAGGGCGGCGTCGAGGGTGCGGTTCAGGTCGGCCGGATCGCTGCCGGTCTTGGCCAGCACGCTGGTGCCGATCACCGCGGCCAGCAGTGCGCCGGCCGAGTCGGCGGCCGGGCGGTTGCGGGAGGTGATCTCTCCGCCGGCCCGCCCACGTTCGATCGCGGACCGGAACGCCTTCTCGATCTGGCCGAACAACTCCTTGGCCACCGCGGCGACACCCTCGTCGGCGCTGCCGAGCTCGGCGACGGAGTTCACGATCAGGCAGCCGAACCGGTGATCGCCGATGCCCGCCAGCGTCCGCATCGCCTCGCGCAATCTCGGCAGGACCGGTCCCGGCCCCTCGAGCCCTTCGGTCAGCGCAGCGACGCGCTTCGCGCTGTACCGGCGCAGCGACAGTTCGAACAGGTGATGCTTGCTCTTGAAGGTGTTGTAGAGGCTGCCTTTGCCGATGCCGAGCTCGTCGACCAGGTTCTGCGGGGTGGTCGCGGCGAACCCTTGCCGCCAGAACACCTCGACCGCCTTGTCGACGACCTCCTCGGCCTCGAACTTCATCGGCCTACCCCTTGCCATACCGCCACGGTAGAGACTTGTGTACCCTGAAGTCAATAAGTCGAAACGGGAGGGTGACGGTGTCGCTGATCGGTTCTCATGTCGCCGTGGCCGGTGGTCTGGTGAAGGTCGGGCTCGGCGAGGCGAGCGAGATCGGCGCCGAGATCATTCAGCTGTTCGCTGGGAATCCGCGCAGCTGGGCGCAACGGGCGCCCGACCCGGCCGCTGATGAGGCATTTCGGGCGGCCTGTGCCGATCGGCAGCTGCCGGTCGTCATGCACGCGGCCCACCTGATCAATCTCGGCTCACCCTCGGAGCTGGTCCTGGCTCGATCACTGGCCGCCCTCGAGACGACCTTTCAGCGAGCGACCGAGATCGGCGCGGAGGCAGTCGTGGTCCACGCCGGGTCGCTGGTCGCCAGAGGTCGCCGTACGGCGGTGCTCGCCGGCCTGCACGATCTGGTCGCACCCATCGTCGACCGCGCCGCGTCGAGCGTGCGACTGTTGATCGAGCCAACCTCCGGTGCCGGTGAGGCGATGGCCTCCACGATCGACAGCACCATCCAGTACATGCTCGCGCTGGACGACGAGCGGATCGGGCTGTGCCTGGACACCTGCCACCTGCATGCCGCCGGCGAGGACATGATCGATCCGGTCGCGATCGCGCGGGCGGTCGGCAAGATCTCCGCCGCTCTCGGCCCGGATCGGATCGGCCTGATCCACGTCAACGACAGCCGCGATCCAGCCGGGTCCCACCGCGACCGCCACGAGTCGATCGGCCGCGGCACGATCGGCCCGGCCGGAGCCGAAGCACTACTGTCGACGACCGCCTTGCGCGGCGTCCCCTTGCTCGTCGAGACCCCGACCCACAGCCGCGATGTAGCCCTGCTCAAGAACCTCCGAGCCGCCGGTCAGACATCCTCGGGCGACCCGATCCCAGCCTGACGATCAGAGCCAGTGGGGTTGTAGTTGGTTATTCCGTGAACTTCTCGTGCGCGGCCATCGCCGCACCGACGATGCCGGCGTTGTTGAGCAGCTGAGCCGGCTTCACCGGGGTGGAGATCTCCAGCAGCGGCACCCACTTGTCGGCGTGCTTGCTGATCCCGCCGCCAACCACGAACAGGTCGGGGGTGAACAGGTTCTCCACGTGCCGAAGGTATCGCTGCACCCGCTTGGCCCACTGTTTGAACGACAAGCCCTCGCTGTCCTTCGCCGCCGAGGAGGCCTTCTTCTCCGCGTCGTACCCGTCCAGCTCGAGGTGACCGAGTTCGGTGTTGGGCACGAGCCGGCCGTCGAGCAGCAGTGCGCTGCCGATGCCGGTGCCGAAGGTGAGCAGGATGACCACGCCGTCGACGCCCTTGGCCGCGCCGAACCGGGCCTCGGCGATGCCGGCCGCGTCGGCGTCGTTGAGCACCGTGACGTCGCAGTGGGTGATGTCGGTGAAAACCTTGTCGACGTCGGTCCCGATCCAGCTCTTGTCGACGTTCGCTGCGGTCTTGGCCACCCCGTTCTTGATCACGGCCGGGAACGTCGCACCAAGCTCACCGGTCCACCCCGCCTCCTTGACCAGCCGGGCCACGACCTCGGCGACGGGCTCTGGGGTGGACGGGTCGGGCGTCAGGTACTTCACCCGCTCCGTGGCCAAGTCGCCCGTCTCCAGGTCGACGACGGCGCCCTTGATCCCGCTGCCGCCGATGTCGACCCCGAAAGCGGTCGACGTCCTCATCGTAGGCACCTGATCTCTCCTCTCGCCCGCAGTTGGAACGCGCAGCACGGCGACGAAGGAGCCGCGCGTAGCACCGCGCGGGCTGTTAGTTCAGGCCCTTCAGCAGCTGCCTCGCCATGACGATGCGTTGGACCTGGTTGGTGCCTTCGTAGATTTGGGTGATTTTGGCGTCTCGCATCATGCGTTCGACTGGGTAGTCGTGGGTGTACCCGTAGCCCCCGAGCAGTTGTACTGCGTCGGTCGTTACGGCCATCGCCACGTCGGAGGCGAAGCACTTCGCTGCGGCCCCGAAGTACGTGAGGTCGGAGTCACCGCGCTCAGAGCGAGCGGCCGCCGCGTACGTGAGCTGCCGAGCCGCCTCGATCTTCATGCCCATGTCGGCGAGCATGAACTGCAGGCCCTGGAACTCCGCGATCGCCTTGCCGAACTGCTTGCGCTCCTTGACGTACCCGAGCGCGTAGTCGAGCGCCCCCTGCGCGATCCCGAGCGCCTGCGCCGCGATCGTCACCCGAGTGTGGTCCAGCGTCGCCATCGCCGTACCGAAGCCGGTTCCAGGGTCCCCGATCAGACGTGAAGCCGGGATCCGGACGTTGTCGAAGTACACCTCGCGCGTCGGCGAACCCTTGATGCCGAGCTTCTTCTCCGGTGCACCGAAGGACACGCCGTCATCGGACTTCTCGACCACGAAGGCCGAAATCCCCTTCGATCGCGCTGAAGGATCCGTCACCGCGAAGACCGTGTAGAAGTCCGAAACCCCGGCGTTGGTGATCCACCGCTTGACGCCGTTCAGCACGTAATCCGAGCCGTCAGCCACAGCCCGCGTCTTCATCGAGGCCGCGTCCGAACCCGCCTCCGGCTCGGACAGGCAGTAGGAGAACATCGAGTCACCCGCCGCGACCGGCGGCAGGTAGCGCTGCTTGACCTCTTCCGAGCCGGACAGCAGCAGCGGCAGTGAGCCGAGCTTGTTCACGGCCGGGATCAGCGAGGTCGAGGCGCAGGCCCGGGCGACCTCCTCGATCACGATCACCGTCGCGAGCGCGTCCGCGCCGGCGCCGCCGTACTGCTCCGGGATGTGCGGCGCGTGGAAGTCCGAGGCCTTCAGCGCGTCGTACGACGCCTTCGGGAACTCGGCCAGCTCGTCGACGTCCCCCGCGTGCGGGGCCACCTTGGCATCGCAGACGTCGCGAACGGCCTCGCGGATCGCCTCGTGCTCCTCCGACAGCGCGTACAGCTCGAATGAGTTACTCACGAGTCACACAGTACGACGAACATTCCGCGAACGGAGGACGTCGTACGCCGAAAGTGAGCAAGAGCGCACTCTCCAGACATGAGCCGGTCACCGGCTGATAACCACGATGGGTAGAGTCCCCGACATGAGTGAAGCGACCTCCCGCCCGCTGCGGATCGCCGTGATCGGCACCAACTACCTCGGTGCGAACACCGCGGCGGGGATGGCCGAGTTCGGTTTCGACGTGATCGGGGTCGAGATCGACGAGCACCGGCTGAAGCTGCTGAACGACGGCAAGGCCCCGCTGTACGAGCCCGGGCTGGACCCGCTGCTGAAGAAGCACGTCGACTCCGGCCGGCTGCGGTTCACCAAGGACTACCGCGAGATCGGCGACTGGGCCGACGTGTACTTCATCTGCGTCGGCACCCCGCAGCTCGAGGGCAGCGAGGCGGCCGACCTGGCCCAGGTCAACTCGGTCGTGGACATGCTGGCGCCGCTGCTGACCAAGCCGACCCTGGTCGTGGGCCGCTCCACGGTCCCGGTCGGTACGTCGAAGAAGGTCGAGAGCCGCTTCCACGCCGAGGCCCCGGCCGGCACGGGTGTCGAGATCGCCTGGCAGCCCGAGTTCCTCCGCGAGGCGCACGGCGTGGACGACACGCTGCACCCGGACCGGCTCGTGTTCGGCGTCCAGTCCGGGGCCGCCGAGGCCCGGCTGCGCGAGGTGTTCGCGACCCCGATCAGCGAGGGTTCGCCGGTCGTCGTCTGCAACCTGCCCACCGCGGAGCTGGTCAAGGGTGGCGCGAATGCCTTCCTGGCCACGAAGATCTCGTTCATCAACGCGCTCGCGGAGATGGCCGACGCGAGCGGCGCGGACGTCACCCAGCTGGCCGACGCGCTCGGGTACGACAAGCGGATCGGCCGCGGCGCCCTCAACGCCGGACCGGGGTACGGCGGCGGCTGCCTGCCGAAGGACCTGCGGGCGTTCATGCACCGGGCCGGCGAGCTCGGCGTCGAGGAGGTCATCACGCTGCTGCGCGAGGTCGACGACATCAACCAGCGCCGGCGGGCCGGAATCGTTGACCTGACCCACGAGATGCTCGGCGGCGACTGGGTCGGCAAGAACGTCACCGTCCTCGGCGCCGCGTTCAAGGCCGGTACGGACGACGTTCGCGACTCGCCCGCCCTCGACGTGGCCGGCCGGATCCAGCTGCACGGCGCGAACGTCACCGTCTACGACCCGGAGGCGATGGAGAACGCTCGCCGGGTCCGTCCGACGCTGCGCTACGCCCCGACCGCCCTCGAGGCCAGCCGCGACGCGCACGCCGTACTGCACCTGACCGAGTGGCCCGAGTTCCGCGAACTTGACCCCGCCACGCTGCGCGGGTTCGTAAACAACCCGGTCGTCATCGATGCCCGCCTCAACCTCAACGCCGACGCGTGGCGGGCAGCCGGCTGGATCTACCGCGCCCCCGGCAAGCCCTAGACGACTGTCGCCGACCGCAGGACAGGACGGGTCAGTACGACGACGCCGGTGAGTGCCGCGGCGATCGAGATGCCAAGGCACACACCGGTGATGCCCACCCCGTGCATGTCGGCGAGGCCGCCGAGCACCGGGTTCATCACCACCAGAGCGAGGCTCTGGGCGAGTACGACGATGGACTGCAGACGGGACTGGAACTCACGCTCCACCGAGTTCATCAACAGCGGCAGCACGTGACCCGTGAACGTCCCGACGCCGATCCCGCTCAGCACACCGGCCGCGAACGTCAGCGGCAACGGATCGAGCACCGAAAGCCCGAGCAGCCCAACCGCGGCCACAAGCAGTCCAAGAGCAGCGAAGATGCCCGGCCGCGGAAACGCTCCCCGCATCAGGATGCGCAACGCGATCACGCCGACGCCAAGGCTTCGGCTGGCAACGAGCAGACCGGCCGTCGCGGCATTCCATCCATGTGAGCGAGCCAGCAGCGGAAACAGCAACGCGTCCAAGGGCATCAGCAGACCAGCCGCGACGGTCATCGTGATCAGCAGTGCGCGCGTAAGCGGCCGCCCGAAGACGACCTGGATACCGGTGAGGATCGACCGGAACATGCCCGACGGCATCCGGCCGGGAGGCGCGATCGTCTTCCGCAGCAGGATCAGTACGACGATCATCACGCCGAAGGTCAACGCATCGAAACCACCGGCGGCGGTCAGGCCGGCCCAGCTGACCAGGACGCCGCCGACCGCGGTGCCGGTGACGGCGAAGACGACGCCGGTGACCTGAAAGCTCGCGAGCGCACGCGGGACCTGCTGCGGCGGGACAAGAAGGCGGGGCATCGAGCGGGACGACGGAAGGAAGAAGGCGTCGATCACGCCGACCACGAGAGCGAGGATGACCAGCAGCCAGATCGGCTCTCCGGCGGCCAGAGTTGCGGGGACCAGGGCCAGGGTCACCAGGAACATCGCGATACAGCTCAGCAGCAGCACGCGAGGAGCGCCGTACCGATCGCCGATCGCGCCGCCGACCAGGAGAAGCGCGGCCCGCGGGGCGGCGGCGAGGAGCAGGATGAGACCGGCGGTGCGACCGCCGTGCTGGCTGGCCGACCAGCCGATGGCGAACGTCATCGTCAGGTCACCGAGCAGGGACACCGCGGCGCCGAACAACCAGATCCAATAGCGGACCGGTATGCGCTGCGTATCCGGTTCAGTGGGCGGAGTCACGATCGACGACCTTAGACGACAAGCAATGGGACCTCATGACTACCCGCCCCCCAGTCTGGAAAACCAGTGACGACGTCAGCCTTTACGCAGCTCTGCCGCGCCGTCACGCACAGTAGCGCCCTTGGCCCGGGCCAAGTCGGCCAAGGACTCCTGGAACGCGATCATCCGGTCCCGCAACTTCTCGTCCGAGGCGGCCAGGATCCGCACCGCCAGCAACCCCGCATTCCGAGCATTCCCGATCGACACCGTCGCAACCGGCACTCCGGCCGGCATCTGCACGATCGACAGCAACGAGTCCATTCCGTCGAGGTATTTCAGCGGAACCGGTACGCCGATCACCGGCAGCGGAGTCACCGCGGCGAGCATCCCGGGCAGATGTGCGGCCCCGCCGGCGCCGGCGATGAGCACCTTCAGCCCCCGCTCGTGCGCTGACCGTCCGTAGTCGAGCATCTCGGCCGGCATCCGGTGCGCGGAGATCACGTCTGCCTCAAAAGGCACGTCGAACTCGGCACACACCTCCGCCGCCGCCTTCATCGTCGGCCAGTCCGAGTCCGACCCCATCACGATGCCAATCATCAGCAAGTCCTATTCGTCGATCGTGCCGGTCAGATAAGCCGCCGCGTGCCGCGCCCGCTCGCGCGTCTCCTCCAACGAGGAGCCGTACGCCGTGACGTGGCCGACCTTGCGCCCCGGCTTCACCGACTTCCCGTAGAAGTGGACCTTCAGCCCCGGATCGCGGGCCATACAGTGCAGCAGGCCGCGGTGCATGTCCTCGACGTCCCCGCCGAGCACGTTGACCATCACGGTGTACGGCGCTCGCGCGGACGGCGAACCGAGCGGCAGATCGAGTACGGCGCGCAGGTGGTTCTCGAACTGGGACGTGACCGCGCCGTCGATCGACCAGTGCCCGGTGTTGTGCGGACGCATCGCCAGCTCGTTGACCAGCAACCGCCCGTCCCGCGCCTCGAACATCTCGACCGCGAGTACGCCGACGACGCCGAGCTCACCGGCGATCCGCAGCGCGGTCTGCTGCGCCTGCGCAGCCTTCTCCGGCGCGAGACCCGGCGCGGGCGCGGTGACCTCGACGCAGATGCCGTCCTTCTGCACCGACTCGACGATCGGGTACGCGACCGCCTGTCCGTGCGGCGAGCGCGCCACGATCGCGGACAACTCGCGGACGAAGTCCACCTTCTCCTCGGCCAGGATCGGTACGGCGCTGCCGAACGCAGTCGCGATCTGCGAGTCGTCCGGTCCGTCGACGAACCAGACACCCTTGCCGTCGTACCCGCCACGGGTGGTCTTGAGGATGATCGGGAATCCGCCGACCCGCTTGGCGAAGTCCGCGACGTCGGCCGGTGTCTCGACCACCTGGTGGGCCGGTGACGGAGCGTCGAAGGTGTCCAGCCGGGCCCGCATGACGGCCTTGTCCTGGGCGTGCACCAGCGCGTCCGGGCCGGGGTAGACCTTCAATCCGTCCGCCTCGAGGGCGTGCAGGAGGTCGGTCGGGACGTGCTCGTGGTCGAACGTGACCACGTCACACTCGGCGGCAAAGCGGCGTACCGTCTCGAGGTCCTTGTAGTCGCCGACTGGCGCGTCCGCGACCGCCTGCGCTGCTGAGACGGTCTCGCCCTCGGCGAGCACGCGCAGCTGGATGCCGAGAGCGATGGCCGTTTCCTGCGTCATCCGGGCCAGCTGGCCGCCGCCGACCATGCCGACAACCGGAGTGCCCGCTGGAAGGTCTGATCGAGAGAACTTCACAGCTGTGAGCCTAGCGATTTCGGGGTGGGACCGGTCGCCGGGTACCGTGGGAGGCTGCCCCTCCCGTCGCGAAGTGATCACAGAAGGTTCCGAAGACCGTTGAAGCTCGTCACCACGCTGTACCGCCAGTTCCAGCACTTGGTGCACGAAGTGGCCAAGTTCGGTCTGGTCGGTCTGCTCGGTCTGGTCGTGGACCTGCCGATCTACAACTGGCTGGTCTTCAACAACCCACTGGTCCTCGCGGACTCGGGCGAAGGCATGCTGCACCACAAGCCGCTGACCGCAAAGCTGATCTCCACCACGGTCGCCACCATCGTGACGTACTTCGGCAACCGGTACTGGACGTGGCGGCACCGGGAGCGCAGCGGACTGCACCGTGAGTACGTGCTGTTCTTCGTACTGAACGGGATCGGCCTGCTGATCGCGGCCGGCTGCCTGGCCTTCTCGCGGTACGTGCTCGACATGCACAGCTGGCTGTCGGACAACATCGCCGCGAACTTCGTCGGCCTCGGACTCGGCACCCTGTTCCGCTTCTGGTCGTACCGCAAGTTCGTCTTCAAGGAGGAGCTCGCCCTCGACGAGGTCGAGCACACCCCGACCCCGGACTCCCCGGCCGACCTCGACACGGAGTCGACCGGAGATCTGCCCGCGGTCCGCTGACCCCGGCTGGTCGATGACCTCCACTCCACCCCGGCAGACGCGTTCGCGTTTCCATCCGGCAGTTGTCGTCAGCATCGTGCTGGCTGTGCTGCTGGTGGGCGCAATCGTCGCCGGAACCGTGGCCGTCAGCGTCGTGCGGGCCGACGCGAAGACGCAGCTCAAGCGCGCCGACGACCTGCAGAGCAAACTCGACGCCGCCGGGCCGGGGGCCGAGGTACGCAAGGACGTTCTGGCCGCTGCGCAGTCCGATGTCGGCGTTCTCTTCAGCTACGACTACCGGAAGCTCAACGACTACGCGGCGGCGACCAAGAAGGTCACGACGGAGAAGTTCGGCGCCGAGTTCGCGAAGACAGTGGCCGCGATCAAGCCGCAGCAGCTGAGTCAGCAGGCCGTCGCCAAGGCCGCGGTCACGGACGCCGCGGTCAAGGATGCGACCGCCACCACGGCGCACGTGCTCCTGTTCGTCGACACCACCACGACGACAAAGGGCGCGACGACCCCGAGCGTCCAGCGCACCCGCGTGCAGCTCACGCTCCAACTGGTCGCCGGCCACTGGCTCGTGGACGACGTCGAAGCTGTCTGATAACGGAGCTGTCTGGTAACAGACATCCGAAATCGCTTGTATCGATGAGAACTTCACAGGATGCTCTGAGCGTCCTGAGGTTCGCCCCACTGAAGGGATCATCCATGCGCAAGCGTGCAGCAGCAGTAGTTCTCACCGCCGGCCTCGCGGCCACCGCCCTACTCGGCGTCGCCACCCCGGCTCAGGCCGCTGACTGGGTCGAGGTCGGCGTCTACCCGACGAAGTTCCAGTGCATCGATGCCGGGCAGACCTACCAGCGCGAGGGCTGGGACTACAGCTGCCGGACCCGGCCGGCCGGCGATTGGCTCCTTTTCATCAAGTAATCGCCGGCGGCGGCGCCACCCCGGTCCGGGGTGGCGCCGTCGTCACTCTCCGAACGGCGGCTTCCAGGTGGCGTTGCCGTCGGTGTAGTGGAAGTAGACCGGGTCGGTGAAGCTCGCGGGGACCTTGCCGAACGACTGGATGACGGTGGTCGCGCCGGTTGCGTGCCCGAGGGCATACAGGTAGCCGGCGTGGGTGTCCCGGTCGATGCCGAGCAGGACCGTGCCGTACTGGCCGCACTGCTGCGCGAGCAACGTCTCGAAGCCCTGCCAAGTCTTAGTGCGTACCTGCTTGACGATCGGCTTCATCGGCGCAGTGGTTGGGATGTGGATCGTGTACAGCGCACCGCCGCGAGTGTTCGCGAGGAACGTGTCGTAGGTCTTGGTCGAGCTGATCAGCGCCATCGACTTGACCGAGGCGAATCCGGGCGCGGACACCTTGCTCCGCCAGACGCCGTTGCTGTCGAGAGTCCAGCGGAACAGCGTGCCGTCGTTGCGGAGTCCATACGTGTTGTGCCGGAGCACCTTGTCGTAGTACGCCGTCTCATCGAGGAAGACGAAGGTCCCCCAGCCGCCGCCGATCCGCTTCACCCCGCCGTCGATGACGCCGTCGTCACCGGTCGAGTACTGGGCGAAGTAGAGCGCGTCCCCGAGGACGCTGTAGCCCGATACGAAGGCGATGCTGATCCCGTCGTCGCCCCGCGACATCGACGAGCTGATCCGGACCGCTCCATCGGGATACACCGCCTTCCCGAGAATCCGGCTGGCCGGGGCCGTCGGCGGCGCCCCCGCGAAGGCGCCCTGCTCCCTGTGGTCGCCCCCAGCCGTCACCGATCCGATCGCCACCGCGCAGCCCCCCACTGCCGCCGTCGCGCTCGGCTTTGCCGCCGCTGTTCCAGGGACCAGGCCTGCCGCCAACAGCAGGGCCGCTGTCGTCGTCCCGAGGATCTTGATCATTTGCACCACCCCTTAGCTGGCTAGATGCTCTCGCGAGGTCATTGGTTATGCCAGCTTCGCGTGTGAGGATGCGAACGTGAGCGATATCGAGGTGCGTACGGCGGAAGCGGCCGAGTTCGAGGCGGTCCAGGCTGTGTTCGGCGGGGCGATGATGTTCGACGCGACGCCCGACGATCTCGGGCGGCAGCTGTTCGAGCCGGAGCGGACGCTGGTCGCGGTCGACGGCGGCGAGGTGATCGGGACCACCCGGGCGTTGACGCGCGAGCTGTCCGTCCCGGGTGCCGTGGTCGACGCGGCCCACGTGACCGGGGTCGGCGTACGGGCGACGCATCGCCGACGCGGAGTGATGTCCTCGCTGATCGGGCGGCAACTGCGCGAGGTGCCGGAGGCGATCGCGGTCCTGTGGGCCAGCGAGTCCGCCATCTACGGCCGCTTCGGGTACGCCGGTGCCGCCTGGGGCATCGGATACGAGATCGAGCTGCACCGCGTTGGCCCGACCAACGAACGGATCCGTCCGGGCGAGCTCGGCGAGCTGACCGTGGACGACGCACTGAAGGAACTGCCACCGCTCCTGCGACGACTGCAAGCCCAGCGGCCCGGGGTCTCCGGCCGATCGGATCTCGGCTGGCAGAAACACCTGCAGGACAAGCCGGATGAGCGCAACGGGCGGCTCGCCCGCCAGATCCTGGTGCACCGGGACGAAGCCGGCACCATCGACGGGTACGCGCTCTGGCGCGGCAAGATGAACTGGACCGCGACCGGTCCGGCCAACGAGGTCAACCTCGAAGAGCTGGTCGCCCCGGACCCCACGGCGTACCGGGCTCTCTGGCAGCACCTGCTGACGATGGACCTGAGCGCCAAGCTCAGCTACGGGTACGCCGCCGTCGACGAACCGCTCCAGCAGCTGGTCAGCACCCCGACAGCCCTCGACCGTCGGCTTAACGAATCGCTCTGGCTCCGCATCACCGACGTACCGCGTGCTCTTCAAGGGCGCCGGTACGTCGTACCGATCAACGTCGTACTCGACGTGACCGACGACCTCATCCAGTCGAACACCGGCCACTTCCACCTGACCGCCGACGGCGACACAGTCACCTGCGAACGCACCGACGCCCCCGCCGACCTGGCCCTCTCGATCACCGAGCTGGGCGCGGTCTACCTGGGCGGCCGCCCGCTCACCGAATTCGCCGCAACCGGCCGAGTCACCGAGCAAACCCCCGGCACCCTCAACCAAACAACCGCAGCCTTCGGTTGGCCGGTCGCCCCGGCCAGCCTGGAGATCTTCTAGTCGTCTGAGCTGAAGAGGGTTTCGCCGTCGTCGGCGCGGGGCTGCTGCTGCCGTTGCGGTTGCTCTTGTTGCGGGGTGGGGCGGCGGCGCATGTGCTCGGGCGGGTCTTCGTCGGCGAGGATGCCGTCGCCGGGCTTGCCTTCGGGGCCGCCGAACAGCAGGTCGGACATCTGCAGGTGGACGTGCTCGACGTGCGGTACGTCGGGGAGCACGACCTGGCCGCGCTCGCCGGCTGACTCGATGTGCAGCGTGCCGCAGCCGAGGATGCGGTCGATCAGCCCGTGCTCGTAGGAGACGTCGTTGATCCGCATCAGCGGGATGTCCCGGCCGGTCCGGGTGAGGATGCCGTGCCGGGTGATCAGCCGCCGGTTGGTGATCGTGTACGTCGAGAAGAACCAGTTCAGGAACGGCTTCAGCGCGAACGTCGCCAGGATCACCACACCGACCGCCAGGATCGCGATCCGCGCCGCGGTCTGCATCGACCCGGACGGCACGATCGCGGCCAGGAAACCACCCGCACCCGCCACCACCAGCAGCAGGAGCACCGGCCCGATCAGCGCCTTCCAGTGCGTCCGGGTGCTGACGACGACGTACTCGTCCTCACCCAACAACTTCGCCGAGATCGCCATACCCCCAGTCTCACAGGTCCCAGGTTCGGTTGTCCCCCCGCGACACGATCGGGTCCGATCGGGTGACAAAGAGGTTTAACACTTCACAAACTGCATACAGTGAGCCAAGATGCGCGAGGGGTTATCAGCTGGGGGACGAGAAGGAGCCGTGATGGCAGTCTTGTCGATACTCGATCGGGAGCACACGATCGCGCCGCCGGGGTACAGCCGCTGGCTGATCCCGCCGGCCGCGCTGGCCGTCCACCTGTGCATCGGGCAGGCGTACGCGACCAGCGTCTACAAGACCTCGATGGTGAAGCACTTCGGCAGCAGTCAGACCGCGGTCGGCGTGGTGTTCAGCATCGCGATCGTGATGCTCGGTCTGTCCGCCGCCGTCGGCGGCACCTGGGTCGAACGCAACGGCCCGCGCAAGGCGATGTTCGTGTCCGCCTGTTTCTGGGCCACCGGCTTCCTGGTCGGCGCGCTCGGCATCGGCACCGGCCAGCTCTGGCTGGTCTACCTCGGGTACGGCGTGATCGGCGGGATCGGCCTGGGTATCGGGTACATCTCCCCCGTATCCACGCTGATCAAGTGGTTCCCGGACCGCCCTGGCCTCGCGACCGGTCTGGCGATCATGGGGTTCGGCGGCGGCGCGCTCGTCGCGAGCCCGTTGTCCCGGCAGCTGCTCAGCCTCTACGACTCCGGCTACGACCCGAACGTCAGCACCTCAGTGGCCAACGGCGGTGCGCTCGTCGGGTTGTTCGTCACGCTGGGCATCGGCTACTTCGTGATCATGATGTTCGGGGTGTTCAACATTCGCGTGCCTGCCGACGGCTGGGCACCGGACGGGTTCGATTCGGCCGCGGTCAAGCAGAAGGCCCTGGTCACCACGGCCAACGTGTCGGCGGCGAACGCGATCAAGACGCCGCAATTCTGGTTCCTGTGGATCGTGCTGTTCTGCAACGTGACCGCGGGTATTGGCATCCTCGAGCAGGCCAGCCCGATGATCCAGGACTTCTTCCGGGGTGACGGCGGCAAGTCGACGGTCGCGGTCGCGGCGGCGGCCGGGTTCGTCGGGCTGCTGTCGATCTTCAACATGGCCGGGCGGTTCGGCTGGTCGACGACGTCGGACGTGATCGGCCGGAAGCCGATCTACGCGATGTACCTCGGCGTCGGGATCATCGCGTACGCCCTGCTCGCCACGGTCGGCCACACCAGCACAGTGGTCTTCGTCCTGCTCGCCGCGATCATCATCTCGTTCTACGGCGGCGGGTTCGCGACGGTTCCGGCGTACCTGCGGGATCTGTTCGGGACGTATCAGGTCGGCGCGATCCACGGCCGGCTGCTGACCGCGTGGTCGGCTGCCGGGATCGCCGGGCCGCTCATCATCAACGGATTCCTCGACCACGAAGGCAAACCGGGCACGCTCACCGCGTCGGCGTACCGGCCGGCGCTGTTCACGATGGTCGGCGTACTGGCGGTCGGCTTCGTCGCCAACCTGCTGATCCGCTCGGTCGCCGAACGATTCCACGAGAAGGCCGATTCCACAGTGGAGGCAGCGCAATGAACCAGACCCCGCGCCTGGTGATCTCCTGGCTCCTGGTCGCCGTCCTCCTCGGGTACGGCGTCATCGAAACCCTGATCACCGCAGCAAAGCTCTTCACGGAATAAAGCGAAAACGATCAAGTACGACGACGCAGGCGGCGGCACGATAGTCCCATGACTGACGTGCTCGCCCGCCTGCTCGCGGTCAACGTTGTGCACGAGGTGATTCGTGGGCCGACTCGGTGGACGGCGATCGACAAGCGGCCGGTGCGTGGGCCGGTCGACGTCGGTGAGCTCGGGCTGGTCGGCGACCGGCAGTGCGACACCCGGTACCACGGCGGCCCGGACAAGGCGCTCGGCGCCTACCTCAAGGTGCTGGAGACGGGTTCGGTCCGCGCCGGCAACCGGATCCTCGTCGTGCATCGGCCGGACGACGGGCCGACTATCGGCGAGGCGTCACGCCGGGCGTAGGTGGGTGACGTCTCCGGCTGCCAGTGGGCGGGGGCCGTCGGGGGTGTCGACGATGAGGCGGCCGTCGTCGGCTAGGTCTCGGGCTTTGCCTTCTAGGAAGGTGCCGTCCGGTAGTTCTACGCGGACCGACTGGCCGAGGGTCGCGGACAGCTCGCGGTACTCCGGGAGGATCGTGTCCGGATCGCCGGCCGCATCGACCCAAGTGCGGTAGCGCGCGGCGAGCTCACGCAGTACCGCTGTCATGACGGTCGCCCGGTTCGTGGTCACCGCCTTCTCCAACGCGAGTGAGGTTGCGGCCTCGTGTGGCTTCTCCGACTCGTGGAGCGTGACGTTGAGGCCGATGCCGACGATCGCGGCCGGTCCCTCGATCCGCTCGAGCAGGATGCCCGCCAGCTTGCGGTTCTCGACCAGTACGTCGTTCGGCCACTTCACCTGCGCCGGCACTTCAGCAACCGCACGCACAGCAGCAGCAACGGCCAGCGGGACCAGCAAACCGAGCCACGGCCACCGTGCAGCCTCAACAGTCACCGGACGCAGCAGAACAGACATGAGCAGTGCAGACCGTGGCGGAGTGGTCCACGTCCGCCCCAGCCGCCCACGACCGGACGACTGGTACTCCGCAGCGACCACAAGCCCCTCTGGCTGACCAGTGGCCGCCGCAGCCGCCACGACCGCGTTGGTCGACGGCGTCTCCGTGAGTACGTCGAGCCGCGTCCACAGCGCACCGGGACGCACCAGGCGCCCCCGCAGGAACTTCTCGTCCAGCGGGGGCCGCTCCAGGTCGCTGAACATCAGCCGGTGTTCTGCAGGCCGGCGGCAACACCCGAGACGGTCAACAGCAGCAGGCGCCGAGTCCTGACGATCTGCGCCTCGTCGAGCGAGTCGTCGGTACGCAGTGTCCGCAGTGCCCGCAACTGCAGGTAGCTCAGCGCGTCGACGTACGGATTGCGCAGCTCGACCGCACGGCCCAGTACGCGCCGCGCCTGCAGCAGCCGGTCCTGGTCGAGCACCTTGAGCACCCACTCGGTCGTGAGCGCGTGCTCGTCGAGCATCCGCTGCGTCAGCTCCGGCCGGTCGCCCAGCTCCAGGTAGCGGCCGAGGATGCGCCGGTCGGTCTTCGCCAGCGACATCTCCGCGTTCTCCAGCATCACCTGGAACAGCGGCCAGTTCTGGTTCGCCTCCCGCAGCAGTGCGACGTCCCCGACCGCGGCAAGCGCCGTACCAAGGCCGTACCAACCAGGTGCGTTCACCCGCGCCTGCGACCAGGCGAACACCCACGGGATCGCCCGCAGGTCCTCCAGCGACGACACCGCCACACCACGCCGGGCCGGACGCGACCCGAGGGGCAGCTGACCCAGCTCCTCCAACGGAGTCACTCGGCCGAACCACTCTGCGAACCCGTCCGCCTTCACCAGCCCGTGGTACGCCGTACGCGCGGCCTCGTCGAGCGTCTTCTCCATCACCGAGAACCGCTCGGCGGCCGCCACGGCCCGCTCCTCGATCGCCGGAGTGGACGCCAGCAGCGTTGCCGCCGTCACCTGCTCGATGTGCCGCTGCGCGATAGCCCTGTTGCCGTACCGTGCCGGGATCGCCTCACCCTGCTCGGTCAGCTTGAACCGACCGGCCACCGACCCAGGGGCCTGCGCAAGTACGGCGCGGTTCGCCGGACCACCGCCGCGACCCAGCGCGCCACCCCGCCCGTGGAACAGGGTCAGCCGGATCGCGTTCCGCTGCGCCCACGCGGTGATCCGCGCCTGCGCGTCGTACAGCGCCAGCGTCGCCGACACCGGACCGACGTCCTTCGCGGAGTCGGAGTACCCGAGCATGACCTCGAAGCGCCGGTCGTTGGCGGTGAGCCGGTGCCGTACCCGGGTCAGCTGGATCGCGTTGTCCAGCACCTCCACCGAGTTCTGCAGGTCCTCACCGGTCTCGAACAGCGGTACGACGTCCAGCTCGATCGGACGCCCGTCCAGCGCGGCGTCGGCCAGCTCGTAGACGGCAGCCAGGTCGCCGGCGTTGCGGGTGAACGACACGACGTACCGGCGGCAGGCGTCGGGGCCGAAGCGTTGCTGGATCTGACCGATCACCCGGAGCGTCGCCAGCACTTCCTCTGTCTGGTCGGACAGCTCGCCACCGCCCAGCACCTCTTCCAGCGCCTTGGCGTGCACCGAGGAGTGCTGACGGATCTCCAGCTCGGCCAGGTGGAAGCCGAACGACTGCACCTGCCAGATGAGTTGCTGCAGCTCGCCGAACGCCTGGCGTGGTGCGCCGGCTGTGACCAGAGAGTCCTGCAGCACCTTGAGCTCGTGCAGGTAGTCCGCGGCCCGCGGGTAACCGAAGTCGGCGTCGCGGGCGCGCGTGGCGGCCAGACGGCGCGCCGCGAGCAGCAGAAGCTGTCGGTGCGGCTCGGACGGTGAACGGCTCTCGATGTCCCCGATCAGCTCGGGGTTGACCGCCCGGGCGTCCTCCAGGATGCGGCGGACCGGAGCGGACGGCGGAGTGGTCCCGGCGTCCAGGGTCAGCGCACGGCCGAGTTTTTCGGTGGCCTGCTCCAGCGCCCGGAGGACGTGGTCGGCCTGGATCTGCATGGCCTCCCGGGTGATCGCGGCGGTGACGTTCGGGTTGCCGTCCCGGTCGCCGCCGATCCATGAGCCCAGGTGCACGAACGGCGCCACCACCGGCGTCCGCGTCCCGGCCGCGTCACCGGCGAGCGCGTCGTCGAGGCGGCGGTAGACGTTGCCCACGACATCGAACAGGGTCTCTTCGAAGACGGCCATCGCCGACCGGACCTCGTCCAGCGGAGAGGGCCGGCTGGTCCGGAGTTGCGACGTACGCCAGAGAACGTCGACCTGCTCGACCAGGCGGCGCCGGTTCTCGGCCAGGTCGCTGTCACCGGCCCGCGGGTCGTGGCGCTCGTCCAGCAGCGACGAGATCCGCCGGATCGTCGCGAGTACGGCGCGGCGCCGGGCCTCGGTCGGGTGGGCAGTCAGCACCGGGCGGAACTCCAGCCCGTTCAGCAGCGCGCGGGCCTGCTGCTCGCCGCTGTCGCGGGTGATCTGCTCGACGGCCTGGGCCAGCTCGGACACCACTGCCTCACTGCCGGCCCGGTCGCGCTCCCGCAGTACCCGGGCGCGGTGCAGTTCCTCGCTCAGGTTGGTCAGGTGGAAGTAGCAGGTGAAGGCCCGGGCGACGTCTTCCGCCCGCTCGTGCGGCCACGAGGCGACTAGTTGCTCGGCCGCGGCGCCGTCACCGGCGATGGTCAGCTCGCGCAGTTTCTCGACGTCGTCGAGCAGCGGCTGACCGGCGTACTCGAGCAGAACCTTGCCCAGGATCTCGCCGAGCAGGCGGACGTCGGCCCTGAGTTCTTCAGGCACCTCGAACCGCGCGCGGGTACGGGTTTCATTACCGGTCTCGGTCACGTTCGCCCACCCTATCGGCGGACGCCCGCGGATGCCGCAGAGTCCGCCCACTGGAAGCCGATCGTGACCGTCCGCACAGCTACTTCACAGTATGTCGATCAGATGTCGAGCAGTACGTCGGTCAGACATTGCCGAAGCCGCCGCCGACGACCTGGGAGACGGTTCTGGCCAGCTCGGCCGGGCTGCGGTCGGTGCCGTCGACCACGAGCATCCGGGCGCTGGCCTCGGTCATCGCGGCCAGCATCTCGGCGAGAACCGGGAGATTCGCGTCGGGATCGGTGACGCCTGGCAGGGACTTGAGCAGGGTCAGTCGCAGGCTCTCGACCAGGAACGCGCGGGCCGCCCGGACCCGCTCGGCGACGACCGGCGCAGCGCCGTACTGCGCGCCGAAGACGATCCGCCAGGACTGCGGTTGTTTCGCGACCGCAGTGAGGAAGGCGGTCAGGCCCTCGAGGACGTGCTCCTCGGGGGTGCCGACGCTCGGGTTCGCGGGGAGTGCCGCGACGATCGAGACGACCAGATGCTGCTCCTCGCGGGCGAGCAGGGCCAGCAGGAGCTCGTCACGGTTCGCGAAGCTGTCGTAGACGACGGGTTTGGTGACACCGGCGGCGTCCGCGACGGACTGCATCGTCGTACCGGGATAGCCGTTCGCTGAGAAGACTTCGAGGGCCGCGTCCAGGATCATCGGCCGCCGGCGCTCGGGCCCGAGGTGCGCTGCCCGGCTGCGCTTCTCGGGACTGTCGACCACTTGACAAACCTACCGCATCGTAGGAAATTCCTACAGTCCGGTAGGAAAGCCGCGGGGGTGGTTGATGACCGAGCGAGGCAGCGCAGGCTGGCTCGAGTCCGAGGGCATCGCCACCCTGGATGCGAGCGAGCTCGCCCGGTTGGTCGACCGGACGTCGGAGCGGGAGCTCCGGCATCGTCTCATCGGGGGAGTACGAGAGGTCGCGTTGCGCGAGATCTTTCGCCGGATGCCGGAGTACCTCCGACCCGCCCGGGCCGCCGGGTTCGACGCTGTGATCAGCTGGCAGATCACCGGCGCGGGCGGGGCCGGTCGCCCGGACGCGGTCGACGAGTACTGGATCCGCGTCCACGACGGCCGCTGCACGGTCCTCCTCACACACCCGGGGATCGCGGACATCTCGATCCGCACCGACCCGACCACCCTGCTCCGCATCGTCACCGGCAACGAGGACCCGGTCCTCGCGGTCCTCAAACAACGCCTCTCGGTCCGCGGCGACCTAGCCCAGGCAGCCCGCCTGACCAAACTCTTCGCCGTCGGCCCCGCCTGATCCACCGCTCAGCGGTCAAGAGTCTTGCCGGACTGGTCGGTGGCGGTCCGCCCGTTCGCATCGGGGGCCGGAGTCGGGATCTTGACACTGGCGAACGTCGTCGCGGCCGGATCATGCCCCGGCGCGAACCTCGCGGCGGCGCTCTGACGACCCGCCTTCCGGTCGGCCTCCGCCGAGTCGCGCTGCGCATCGCCAGGACTCTCTTCGTAGGTCTTGACGATCTCGAGGCTTAGCCGGGCCAGGTACTCGCCGTACCCGGCGCCATCGTTGACCTCCTGGGCGGCCAGGCCGGTGTAACCGCCGCCGCGCCATCTCTCCACTTGTTCCGGGAGGTCGTCGAAGTACTGGTCGATGGTGTCCGCGATGATCCGGGCGGCGAACGGCTGTTCATGCGGCGAGACTCCGGAGCCGGACACCAGCCGGTGCGCGGCGGCCATCGCGATGCCGGCCCGCCCCTGGCCGGCCATCCTCCGCAGCGTCTCGTTCGGGAACTCGGTCCCCTTGGCCGCATCGACCGCCTGCGCGAACGCCCGCGCGGCCGGCGCGTATTCGGAGTCCCGGTACGCCGGTTCCGTCGTACGCAACTGCTCCGCCGCCTGGGCCGGCACTGTCCGCTCGATGATGTCGTCGAGGTGATCCTCGGCGAGCGCGTTGGCGACCGCGTTCTGCAGCGCGATGAATCGCGGTGCGACCGAATCGGCCGCGGCTTCGTTCCGCCCGTTGTAGCCGTACGGAACCGCCAACCGCACGTACTGCGTGGCGATCTTCTGGATGCCCTGGCTCGCCGTCGCCGCCCGCTCCGGTGACAGCGGACCGTCCGTGCCGTCCGCGGTCAGGTCCCGCACCGCCAGTGCCTCGTCCTGGGTGAGTCGAAGCGCGTATTCGGTCTGTCGGCCGACTGTCTCCGGGGACGGTACGTCGCCGTCCCACAATGACTGCTGCGTGCCGGTCAGTTCGTGAACGGCGAGCTGGATCCGCTGCGCCTGCTCGTACAGGTTCGCGGCCCGATCCGGGGCGTACGGCGACGCCTCCGTCCCGGGATGCTGGGCCAGGAACTCGTGGAGCTTATGCACCTGATCGGTGGCCCACGAGTTCATCTCGTCGACCGAGGTGGCGCCGCCGGCGATGTCGTCGCGCCGGTTCTCGACGATCTCGGTCAGTTCACGTTCCCGTGCCTCCCGCGGGTCGCGCGACGCGAAGTTCGCCTCGAGCCGTTGGGCGGCCAGCCGGACGACGGCCTCCTGCTGCCGGCCGCCGGGCAGCGTCGCGAAGCCGGGGTCACGGTCCAGCAGTTTGCCGGCGACGGTCGGCGCAACCGCGCCACGGCCGGCGGCGACGAGCTCGCGGAGAACGTCCTTGTCCGTCTGACTGAACCGCACACCGACGGCGAACGCGAGCGCCCGCGCGGCCGAGACATCGCCTTCGAGGACCGGCTGCGCGAACACGCCGAGATCGTCCCGCCGGCCGTTGGTGAACACGTGCCGAGGCAACTCCGACACCGCGGACTCGGCGTACGCCCTGCTCACCGCCCAGCCGAGCCGGTCGCGCTGCTCCTGGTCGGCCGATTCCGGCACCGAGCCCTGAGGCTCGAGCCGGTTCGCGGCCCGGGCGACCATCTCGGTCAGCAGGACCCGGATGGCGGGCCGCTCGTCGTACGCCTCCTCGAAGGCGTCGTCGGCGGGCTCGGTATCGTCCGGATCCAGCTGCCACGGGTCCCGCGCGAGCACCGCACTACGGCTCGGCGCCAGTCGCGCCGGGACATCGAGGTTGTTCGCGAGCCGATCGAGCAGGTGTTCCTCGGTCGGCGACAGCCCGGCTAGCAGCTCATCGGTCCTCGCGCGGCACCGGCGGCCGGTGTCGTGCTCGACGAACTGGACGACCCGTTGGACGAGGAGTTCGACAGTCGGATCCGCCACGGACCGCAACCTACCGGCGACCGGGTTCAGATCGGCCCGTTGCGGCGGGCGTCACAGGCGAGGCGGCGTACTGGCGCGTAGGCTGCGCGTTCATGGGAGAGACCGTGAACATCCACACCACCGCCGGGAAGGTCGCGGACCTCGAGCACCGGCTCGACGATGCCGTGCACGCCGGGTCGGAGCGGGCGGTGGAGAAGCAGCATGCGCGGGGCAAGAAGACCGCCCGCGAGCGGATCACGCTGCTGCTGGACGAGGGTTCCTTCTCCGAGCTGGACGAGTTCGCCCGGCACCGGTCGACCAGCTTCGGCCTGGACGCCAATCGCCCGTACGGCGACGGCGTGGTGACCGGGTTCGGCACCATCGACGGCCGTCAGGTGTGCGTGTTCGCCCAGGACTTCACCGTCTTCGGCGGTTCGCTGGGCGAGGTGTTCGGCGAGAAGATCGTCAAGGTGATGGACCTGGCGATGAAGATCGGCTGCCCGCTGATCGGCATCAACGACTCCGGCGGCGCCCGGATCCAGGAGGGCGTGGTCAGCCTCGGCCTGTACGGCGAGATCTTCCGCCGCAACGTCCGCGCGTCCGGCGTGATCCCGCAGATCTCGCTGATCATGGGCCCGTGTGCCGGCGGCGCGGTCTACTCCCCCGCGGTCACCGACTTCACGGTCATGGTCGACGAGTCGTCGTACATGTTCATCACCGGCCCCGACGTGATCAAGACCGTCACCGGTGAGGACGTCAGCCAGGAAGAGCTCGGCGGCGCCCGCACGCACAACACCAAGTCCGGCAACGCGCACTACCTCGGCAGCGACGAGGAGGACGCGATCGAGTGGGTCAAGGCGCTGGTCGGTCACCTCCCGCAGAACAACCTCGAGGACCCGCCGGTGTACGACGCCCCGGCCGACCTGGAGCTGACCGAGACGGACCTCGCGCTCGACACCCTGATCCCGGACTCGCCGAACCAGCCGTACGACATGCACACCGCGATCGAGACGGTCGTCGACGACGGCGACTTCCTCGAGGTGCACGCGCTGTTCGCGCCGAACATCATCGTCGGCTTCGGCCGGGTCGAGGGCCGTCCGGTCGGCGTGGTCGCGAACCAGCCGATGCAGTTCGCCGGCACCCTCGACATCGACGCGTCCGAGAAAGCGGCCCGGTTCGTCCGGACCTGCGACGCGTTCAACCTGCCGATCCTGACCTTCGTCGACGTCCCCGGGTTCCTGCCCGGCACCGACCAGGAGTGGAACGGCATCATCCGCCGCGGCGCCAAGCTGATCTACGCGTACGCCGAGGCGACCGTGCCGATGATCACCGTCATCACCCGCAAGGCCTACGGCGGCGCGTACGACGTGATGGGCTCGAAGCACCTCGGCGCCGACATGAACATCGCCTGGCCGACCGCGCAGATCGCGGTGATGGGGGCCCAGGGCGCGGTCAACATCCTGCACCGCCGCGAACTCGCCGCGGCCGAGGACGTCGAGACCCGCCGCCAGGAGCTGATTACCGAGTACGAGGACCACCTGGCCAACCCGTACATCGCGGCCGAGCGCGGTTACATCGACGCGGTCATCAAGCCGAGCGAAACCCGCCCGGAGATCATCCGCGCCCTCCGCTTGCTCCGCACCAAACGCGACACCCTGCCCCCGAAGAAGCATGGGAACATCCCACTGTGATCAAGATCGTCAAAGGCGACCCGACGCCGGAGGAGCTAGCCGCTCTCATCACCGTCATCGCGGCCCGCGCGGCGGCACCTGCTCCTGCTGCGGATCCGGAGCGCGCCAGCAACTGGGCGACGTACTGGCGCAACGCCCGTACGCCGTTCCACCCAGGCCCGGGCCAGTGGCGCGCGTCCGCTCACCCTTAACCGGGCCTGGAGTCAGGTGCGGCGGAAGCGGGTCAGGGTGTAGAGGGGGGTCTGGCCGGTGTTGCGGGTTGGGCCGGGGAAGGTGGTGGCACCGTCCAGGACGAGGCCGTGGCGGGCGGCTGTCGCGACCAGGTGGGACAGGGCGTCTTGGGAGCGGGCGTCGGTGGGGACACGGCCGTCGGCGTAGCGGCTGGCGTCGGTTTTCTCCGTGGTGGTGATGAAGACGCCGTCGGTTCGCAGTACGCGGGCGACCTCGGCGATCACCGGCTCGCTGTCGTCGAGGAGGTGGAGCAGCCAGATGGCCACCACCGCGTCGCAGCGGCGGTCCGCGACCGGCAACGTCGCGGCGTCCGCCGCCAGCACGTGGCCCGGCAAACGCAGCCGCGCGTGCTGGAGCATCGCCGGCGAGAGGTCGACGCCGTGCACTAAGTTGCCAAGAGCAACCAATTCGGCGCCGACGATGCCTGTCCCGACGGCGAGCTCCAGGACCCGACCGCCCTTGGGCAGCAGCGAATCGACCGCCGCGGCCGCAGCCTGGGCTCGGGGCAGACCGCCGCGCGTGTCGTCGTAGCTGTAGGCAACGTCCTCGTCATAGGTGTACGTCGACGTGGTCTTCCACAGCTCCGGCCAGGCGATATCGACCTGGGCGAGCATGCGGCGAAGTAGCGGAAGGGACAGCCCGACGACGTTGTGGTAATCGCCTTCGACGCCGGTGACGAACGGGCCACCGAGTCCGTCGACGGTGAAGGAGCCGGCCACGACGAGCGGTTCGCCGGTGGCGACGTACGCGTCGATCTCGGCGTCGGTGAGGTCGGCGAAGAAGACCTTGGTGGACTCGAGTTCGCGCAACTCCTGCTTCGCGTTGGTGTCGATCAGGCAGTGCCCGGTGTGCAGTACGCCGGTCCTGCCGCGCATCGCCCGCAGGCGTTCGCGGGCCACGTCCGGCGTACCGGGTTTGCCGTAGGCGACACCGTCGAACTCGAGGACCGAGTCGCAGCCGAGGACGGTTCCGTGGTCGGTCAGGTTCGCGACCACCGCGCGAGCCTTCAGCGTGGCCAGCAGACGGGCGAGCTCACCGGGACTCTCCGCGGTGATGTTGTCCTCGTCGACGCCGGAGACGATCACCTCCGGCTCGACGCCCGCACTGCGCAAGGTCTGCAGTCGCGCCGGCGACGCCGACGCGAGGACGAGACGGACACTCATAGCTTCGCCAGCGCCCGGCGCAGCGGGTCGAGGCCGATCGATCCGAGGTTGAGCGCGTCCCGATGGAACGCTCGCAGATCGAACGCGGATCCCTTGCGCTGCTTGGCTTCCTCCCGCGCCTGCAGCCAGATCCGCTCACCGACTTTGTACGACGGCGCTTGCCCGGGCCACCCGAGGTACCGGTTCAGCTCGGCCCGCAGGAACTCGGTCTCCATCCTGCTGTGTGCCCGCAGGAACTCGAACCCGAGGTCGGCGTTCCACCGCTCGCCCGGCCGCCAGCCGAACGGGTTGTCCCGCGGGACCTCCAGCTCGAGGTGCATGCCGATGTCGACGATGACCCGCGCCGCCCGGAAGCCCTGCGCGTCCAGCATGCCGAACCGCGCGCCCGGATCCTCGAGGTATCCCAGCTCCTCCATCAGACGTTCGGCGTACAGCGCCCAGCCCTCGCCGTGACCGGAGACCCAGCAGGCGATCCGCTGCCAGCGGTTCAGCAGGTCGGTCCGCAGCATCGTCTGGGCGACCTGGAGGTGATGCCCGGGCACGCCCTCGTGGTACACGGTGGTGACCTCGCGCCAGGTAGCGAACGTTTCGACGCCGCTCGGCACCGCCCACCACATCCGGCCCGGCCTGCTGGTCAAGTCCTCGCTCGGCTGCGTGTAGTAGATCGCGCCGTCCGAGGTCGGGGCGATCATGCACTCCAGCGTGCGGATCTCGTCGGCGATGTCGAAGTGCGTCCCGCCCAGCTCGGCGACGGCCGCGTCGGACAGCTGCTGCATCCAGTCCCGGAACGCGTCCTTGCCTTGGATCGTGCGCGCCGGGTCGTTGTCCAGCAGTGCGGCGGTCGCCTCGATGTTCCGGTCGCCGCCGTTCAGGTCGGCCGCGATCGCCTGCATGTCGGCCTCGATCCGGGCCAGCTCGGCCCAACCCCAGGCGTACGTCTCCTCGAGGTCGATCGCCGCACCGAGGAAACTGCGCGAGGCGAGCTCGTACACCTCTCGGCCGCACGCGTCCCGCTCCGGCGCCCGGGGCGCGAGGTCGGTGGTCAGCCAGGCGCCGAACTGGTCGAAGGCCTTCCGTGCCGATGCGGCCGCGGCCTCGACCGTCGGCTTCACCGCACCGTCCGGCGCCTGCGCGGCGAGGCCGGCGAAGAAGTCGTCGCCGTCGGCGCCGGTCCAGCTGGCGATCCGCTCAGCCAGCCCGTTCACCTGCCGGACGGCGGAGATCCGGCCTTCCGCGGCCTGCTCGAGCAGCGTGTCGCGGTACCCGTCGAGCGTCGTACCGAGCTGGTTGAGCCGGATCGCGACCGTCTCCCAGTCCTGCTCGGTGTCGGTCGCCATCAGGTCGAACACCTGCCGCAGCGCCGCCGGGACCGATGCGATCGCGTTCAGCTGATGCTGCGGTACGCCGGCCTCGTAGGACTCGAGCTCCAGCCCGAGCCGCTCCACGAACGCGTCCTTGGCGACCTCTTCCCGCGGGCTCGCGGGCTCGGTCGACCGCGCCGCCGCGAGGGACTGCCGGGTGTGTTCGATCCGCGCCTCGAACCCGGCCGGCGTGAAGTCCGGCAGCTCGTGGTCGTGGCCGGCGATCCCCAGCTCGGTGGCCAGCAGCGGGTCGAGCACGATCTCCTGCTCGAGGTGCCGTTCAGCCAGCTGGTCGATCGGACTGTTCGGTGTACGGGCATCAGTCACAGGGGCGACCCTACCGCCCAGGGGCGGACGATACTGACCTGTTTGTTGCCGATACTGTGGCCGTTGCTTTTGACGCACAGGAGAGGAACGGCGTTGAGCCAGCCACCCTACGGGCCGCCCGGCCAGAACCCGCCGTACCCCCAGAATCAGAACCAGCAGTATCCCCAGCAGTACCAGCAGCCCGGCCCGCCGCAATATCAGCAGGGTCCGCCGCCTGGTGCTTACGGACCGCCACCAGGCCAGTACGGCGGTCCGCACCAAGGTCCGCCGCAGTACGGGCCGCCGCCGCGGGGACCCGGCTTCGGCTGGGGTCCTAGCTTCGGGGGACCTGGTGGTCCGGGCGGTCCCGGTCCGGGGTGGCAGCCGCAGCGGCCGCGGAAGAAGTCGAAGGCCCCGCTGATCGCGATCCTGTCGATCGTCGGCGTGGCCCTCGTCGGTGTCTGGATCATCGGCATCGTCAAGAAGAACGCCGACAACACCACCACTCCGCCGGTCAGCCCCACCCGCTACACCCCGGAGCCGACGACCTCGACCTCCACCGAACCCACGGAAGAGCCGACCACCGAACCGCCGACGCAGGAGCCGACCAGCACGGAGACGACGTCGTCGACCCCGCAGAAGCCCGCGGACTCGACCATCGTCTCGAAGAACGCGATCTACAAGGTCGGCCAGATGCGGCCGATCAACTGCAAGGAGCCGAAGGTCCGGCCGACCAACGCCCGGAACGCGGCCGCCTACTGGACCGCGATCAAGCCCTGCCTGGACAAGTCGTGGGCGCCGCTGGTGGCCAAGGCCGGCTACAAGTTCAAGGCCCCGACGATGACGTTCTGGGCGGGTACGAACGCGACCGGCCCGTGCGGTTCCGGCCCGGTCAACGTGCCGTACTACTGCTCGGTCAACAACAACCTGTACATGAAGGTCGACGTCTTCGTGGAGTCGTACAACGAGTACCCCGACGCGGAGTCCAAGGCGTACGCGCGGATGTGGTACACCCGCTCGGTCGCGCACGAGTACGGTCACGGCGTACAGAACATGACCGGCATCCTGCAGGCGTCGGACAACCTCCGCTACGAGCTGACCGACTACGACGACCGGATGCGGCAGACCCGGCGGATGGAGCTGCAGGCGAACTGCTTCGCCGGCGTCTTCCTGGCCGTGAACAAGCGGAGCTACCCGATCAGCGGCGAGATGCTCTACGTCTGGAACAAGTGGGTCCTCACCGCCGGCGACAAGCCGGAGGAGGGCGACCACGGCAGCGTGGCCAGCCAGAAGCGGTTCATGGGGATGTCGTTCCGGACCGGCAACCCGGCCAGTTGCAACACGTTCGCAGTTTCACCCAAGTACGTCAGCTGATCCCGGCGGCGCGACCTGCTGCCAGGAGTCGAGCAGGATGTCGCGCAGCTCGTCGGCGTCCTCGAGCGCCGCGAGGCGGGCCCGAACCCAGTTCGAGCCCGCCTCGTGCTTCGGCACCCAGAACTTCTCGGGTTCCGCCGCGATCAGCTCCTCGCGTTCCAGCCGGGGACACCGCACCGCGAACGACGTCTGGTCGTCCGGCACCGTGACGAACATCCGCCCGGCCACGTCGAACGTCGGGTGCCCCCAACGCTGCTTCTCCACCGTCTCCGGGAGGGACAGGGCGATCCGTCGTACGTCGTCAGCGTCCAGCACGGTCACACTGTAGAACGTCGCCGACCCGGGAGCAGGAGTCCGATGACCGCACCCACGGCGACGATCGCGGCGCCGGTCCAGACTGCGGGGACCAGGCCTTCGGCGTACCGCACCGGCGACTCGTAGGAGCCGGCCGAGGCGAAGACCGAGGCCAGTACGGCGACGCCCATCGCGACCCCGACCTCGCGGATGGTGTTGTTCGTACCGGAAGCGACACCTCGGTCAGCATCCGACGCACTGTTCATCACCACGCTCGCCGACGGCGCGAAGGTCAGCCCCATCCCGACTCCGGCGAGGACGAACGGTACGACGAAGTCGCCGTACTGCACCGTCGCCGACGTGATCAGCGCGATCCACCCGAGCGCACCGGCCAGGAACACCTGCCCGACGACGATCAGCATCCGCGGACCGACCCGGTCGACGATCAAGCCCGCGATCGGCGCGACCACCAGCGGCGCGGCCGTCCACGGCAGCGTCCGAACGCCGGACTGGAACGGCGTGTAGTGCTGCACGACCTGGAAGAACTGCGCCAGCAGGAACACCGACCCGAACACGCCGACCGAGAAGGTGAACGAGACCACGTTCACCACGCTGAACGACCGGACCGAGAACAGCCGCAGCGGCAGCATCGGTGCGGCCGTACGTCGCTCCCAGCCGACGAACGCAGCCAGTAGGACCACGCCCGCGATCAGCGATCCGAGCACAGTGCCCGACGTCCATCCGTCGTCGGCCCCGTGCACGACACCCCAGACGATGGACAGTACGCCGGCCGTCGCCAGAACCAATCCGAGCAGGTCGAGCCGCTTCGCCGTACCGCGTGATTCGGTGAGGACGCGGGCGGCGAGCAGTACGGCGAGCACGCCGACCGGGACGTTGAGCCAGAAGATCCACTGCCAGTTCAGGCCGTCCACGACGGCTCCGCCGACCACCGGACCGACTGCGACGCCGAGGCCGGAGATTCCGCCCCAGATGCCGATCGCGGCGCTCCGCTGTTTCTCCGGTACGGCGCCCGCCAGCAAGGTCAGCGACAGCGGCATCACGGCCGCGGCACCGATGCCCTGGATCGCGCGGAAGGCGGTCAGCATCCACGGCTCGGTCGCCAGCGCGCAGGCGGCCGACGCGAGCGTGAACAGCGTGATCCCGGCCAGGAACATCCGCCGACGGCCGAGCCGGTCGCCGATCGCGGCCGCGGTCAGCAGCAGCGCGGCGAAGGACAGTGTGTAGGCGTTCACGAACCATTGCAGGTCGGACAACGACGCGCCCAGCTCGCCCTTGATCACCGGCAGCGCGTTCGTCACGACCAAGTTGTCCAGCGTGACCATGAAGGTGGGAATCCCCACCGCGGCCAGCACCACCCCGAGCCCACGACTCCGGGGCGTCGCCACTTGCCTCTCATCGAGAGCGGTCGATGTCATCTCGAACTCCTAGTTGTAATTGACTGATAACAAGCTCAACCACGAGAGTATGCATCCACTGATAACATGTCAAGCAGATGGTTTGAGAAGGGAAAGAACGGCGCCTCCGGCGCCGGGTGTGGGGGTCGAGCGAGCGGAAGGAGCTGGGGATGGCGACGAGGGTCCGGTTGACGGCTAAAGAGCGCGGCGAGGAGGTCCTGCAGGCGGCCGTGCAGGCGTTTGCGGCGTCTGGGTACGAGGGCACCAAGACGGACGAGATCGCCCGGATGGCCGGCGTCTCGCAGCCGTACGTGATCCGCCTCTTCGGGACCAAGCAGCAACTGTTCCTGGCCGCCGTGCAGCGTTCCTGTGCCCGGATCGAGGACATCTTCCGCGAGGCCGCCGCCGAAACACCCGAGCTCGGCGCCCTCGGCCGCAACTACAAGGCGCTACTCTCCGAGCCCGAACTGCTCCTGATCCTCCTCCACGGCTTCTCCGCGAGCGGCGACCCGGCCATCGGCGACTGCGTCCGGGAACGCTTCGGCAGCATCTACAACCTGATCCGCGAGCTGACCGGCGCCTCCCCGCAGGAGGCCCGCGAGTTCCTCTCCGCCGGCATGCTCCTCACCGTCATGTCCGCGATGCAGGTCCTCGGCCCGAACGCCATCCCGATGCCCTGGGCCGAGGAGATCGCCGACACCCTCGGCAACTAATCCAGCTTCTGACCGGCCGCGAACCAGATCGCGCCCGTCCCCAGCGCCATCGCAACGACGGTCACCACCAGCGAACCCGGCACGTCAGCCCCACGAACCAAAGCCGCACCCAACGCAACCACCGGCACCAGCAACAAGGCGATTGCCGCAGGCAACCACCACCGACGCAGCGCCTCCGGATGGACCCGCGCGTACGACGGAAGCTGAGCAGTGAACGCAGTCCCGAGATGAACCACCACCAGCGCGAGCGCAGTGACCACCAGGCTCCACGAAATCTCGCCCGGCGCACGCATCAACCAGCCGAGCGCAACGATCAGCAAAAACACCAACCCAGCAAGGGAATCCGGCAGCACAACAGTTGCCACCAGCATCGGTACGCCGACCAGCGGAATCAAATCCAACTGATCCCAGGACTGCACAGCCGGCACAACCAGCGCAACGGCACCCGCGGCCGCGATGATCAACCGCGCGACCAACACCGCCCGCCCCGACGCCCGCAACTGCGCCAACCACACCGTGATCTTCTCGGCAGCACTCATGACCGAATCCTCGGAGCCGCGGACAGTCGGGCAGCATCCCGCAGTACCTCATCGAGTGTTCCCGAACCTCGCCACGGAACCGTCGGTACGCCGAGGTCGCTGAGCCGATCCAAATCTCGCCGACGCTCGAGCAACCGCGTTCGCCATGCGAGCGGCCAGGTCCGGGCGTCGTGCGCCTCCGGGTCCAGGACCGACGTGATGTCGGGCGGCAACGTGTCGATCGCGATCACCGTGCAGCCGGAGTGGACCAGCGTCACGATGTAGCCGAGCACGACCGGGCGCAGAAGCGGACTGAGGACGAGCACGAGGCTGTCCGACCGGACCCGATTCCGCCGCGCCAACTGCTCCTCGTCCTGCTGCCGGCCGCGTCGATCCGCGTGCACGAGCGTGTCCAGGATCCGCCGCAGATGCGCGCGCCCACTCCCAGATCGCACGCCACGGAACAAACTCCCGGTGTCGATCAACCGCACCCGGTCGCCGTTGCGCAGATAGTGTTCGGCAACCGCCGCGGCCGCCCGGACCGCGGTGTCGAGACTCGAAGACCGCCCGTCGATCCCTTCACTGATCCCGATCTCGCCACCGGTGTCGACCATGATCACCACCTCGGTGTCCCGGTCCGACCACGTCGACGTGACGTGCAGCTCCTGGGTCCGCGCCGACACGGCCCAGTTGATCCGCCGCAACCGGTCGCCGGTCCGGAACGGCCGCACCCCGGCCAGCTCGGTCCCCTCCCCCGGCCGCCGCGACCGGTGCAACCCGACCAGCCCAGCCGGCCGCGGTACGGCGTCGACCGCCTCGAACCCTTCCCGCAACGGCAACGTCGTCACCGCCTGCGACTCCACCGACGTCACCTGGATCCGGTACGCCCCGACCGACGACGTCGCCGTGACCGTTGGTCGCTCCAACGACCGCAGTCCCCAGCGCTTCGATCGTACGCCAACCTCCAGCGTCACCTCACCCTGCGAAACCGGCTCCGCGATCCCGGCCTGCGGCGGGTCGTACTGGAACCACGCCGTCCGCGGCAACGCCGCCACGATCAAGTCGATGTTCGGGTCGAGAGCATCCGGCACCCGCAACCGGTACGTCGTCGCCTGTCCCTCGAACAACACGTCCGCGTCGAGCTCGGTGTGCACCTCCGGCCGCTCCCGGGGCCGGAAGAACCGCCCCCACGCGGCCAGGAACGCCAACGGCAACCCGAACACGGCTGCATCCGGGCGCCGCAGCAGGACCGCGACGCCGACCAGCACCGCGGACACGCAGATCCCCCGGATCTGCGCGTGCGTGGGTCGCCAGCTCATGCGCTCGTCGCGCCGACCACGGTAGGCGGCGCCGCGACCGAACCGAGCACCGTCCGCACCACCGTCGCCCCGGTGACCTCATGCAGCCACAGCTCCGGCCGCACCGTGATCCGGTGCGCCAGCGCAGCCACAGCCACCGCCTTCACATCCTCCGGTACGACGTAGTCGCGGCCCTGAATCACGGCGTACGCCCGTGCCGTCAGCAGCAACGCCAGCGACCCACGCGGCGATGCACCCACCAGCACCTGCGAGTCCCGACGGGTCGCCGCGGCCAGGTCGACGCAGTACTGCCCGACGGTGTCGTCGACGTTCACCGTCTCGACGGTCCGCTGCGCGGCGCGCAGTCCATCGGCGTCAGTCACAGCGTCGACAGTCTGGTCCTCGGTACGACGGCTCATCCGACGCCGGAGTACCTCCCACTCCTCGGCCGGACTCGGGTAGCCGAAGCCGATCCGCAGCATGAACCGGTCGAGCTGAGCCTCGGGCAGCGGGTACGTGCCTTCGTACTCGACCGGGTTCGCCGTGGCGAGCACGTGGAACGGATTGGGTAGCGGGAACGTCTGGCCCTCGACGGTGACCTGGTGCTCCTGCATCGACTCCAGCAGGGCGGCCTGCGTCTTCGGTGGGGTCCGGTTGATCTCGTCGGCCAGCAGCAGGCCGGTGAAGATCGGGCCTGGCCGGAAGACGAACTCGGACTCCTTCTGGTCGTACACGAACCCGCCGGTCACGTCCGACGGCAGCAGGTCCGGCGTGAACTGCACCCGCCGGAACTCCAGCCCGAGCGCCTGCGCGAAGGACCGCGCGGCCAGCGTCTTCGCCAGGCCCGGGTAGTCCTCCAGCAGCACGTGCCCGCCGGCCAGGACGCCAGCCAGCACCAGCTCCAGCGCCTCGGCCTTACCGACCACGGCCTGGCTGACCCGCTCCAGCACCTGCCGGCACAGCTCGGACACCTCGCCGAGCGTCAGCTCGCCATCAGTCACACGTACCTCACAGGTTCTCGATGGTGTGGATCGCGTACTCGATCTCGTCGAGGGACGCGGTTCGTTTGTCGTCACCGGTGATCAGCAACCAGAGCCGGTCGCCGGTGATCGCGCGGGCCTTGTCCGGCTCGCTCTCGGGGTCGACGCCGTGCTGGTGCACCAGGCGGTCGGTGGTCAGCTCCAGCAGCAGCGGCCGAACCCGGCGTACGAAGGTCTGCGACCCTTCACCGACCCGCCGCTCACGGCTCGACTCCTGCAACCAGGTGGCGATGAACTGGGTCCGGTTGTCGCTGGTCTGGGTCCGCAGCGAGGCAAGCTTGTCGTCGTTCCGACCGGGCCAGCTCGTCTCTACCACCTGTGGAAGAACCAGCCGGATCGCCAGCGACGCAACCCCGATCGCCAGCGCCGCCGCCACGAACCACAGCGGTTTCGGCGCCATCCCGGCCGCGCCGAACACCGCCACCAGCAGCAGGCTCGCCAGCACAGCGAGCCCGACATGCAGCAAGAGCATCTTGTTCGGCCGCAGCGATCGCCTTCGTTTGACCTCCGGCGGCGGCCCCTTCTCTTCCAGTTCGGACCAGCGGTACGACGTCATCCGGTGACCTCCGCCTCGGCCGGATGAGCGGCCGCGAGTTCGTCACGGAGCCGCACCAACGCCGATCGGGCCTCCGTACGGGCCTGCTCGCTCGAGCCGTGCGTGGAGTACCGCGCCTCGCGGTACAGCTCACCGAGCCGCACCAGCTGCCCCTCGGAGATCCCGCCGATCCCGAGCACCCGCACGGTGAACTCGGCCGGTGTCTCCGACGGATCCCGCGGTACGCCGGCCGACGCGGCCGCCTCCTCCAGCGCGACCCAGCACGCGATCACCGCATCCGTCGCCAGACCGGAATCGATGCGAGCCAGCCCCTCGTCGACCGCCTCGGCCAGCCGCGCGGTCTTCAACCGCTCCCAGTCCGCGTCGTCAGGCTCGGCCTGCGGCAGCCGCACCTTGCTAACGATCCGGTAGATGACCAGGCCGATGAACACGAGCAACGCCGCGATCGCCAGGTAGATCACCGCCTGCCACAACGCCTTCAGCCAGGCCGGCATCTCGACCGGTTTGACCTCGCGCTGTCGCGGTGTCCCCGACGGCGGCGGCGCTCCGGTGTCGGACGGCGTGATCGTCGGCAACGGCCGCGGGCTCGAACTCAGCGTGCTCTCGCTGACCGGGCGGACCGGTCCACTCGCCGACGCGAGCACGACGAAGCCGGCCGCGACAACCCCCAGGAGCAGGAGGGCGGCGACCGCGAGCGCACCCCGCCGCTGCGTCTGCATCTGGGCAGGCTACCTCGTCAAAAGCCCGTATCGAGGAACGGGAGTCGCGATGTGGAAAACGCTTCCGCAGTCGTGGCCAGCGCGCCGGCGGTGTGCTCCTCGACGAGACCGGCCCGGCCGAGTCTGGTCAGGGACGGGCGGCCGAGGTACACGGCGCCGAGATCCCGGACGTGCAGAGTCAGGTCCGCGTCCCGGGACGTGGACTCGCACCGAGCGCCCTCCGGTCCGCCTTCGAGCTGCCAGCGGCCCGCGTTCCACGGGAGGAAGTCGTCGATCACCTCGATCACGACCTCGACGTCCCGCGCGTACGTCCGCCCGGCGAGCGCCGTACCCACGTTGACCGGCCGCACCCACAGGCCGTCCCGGGTGATCGGCGACGGCGCCCGTGGGTCGAGCAACAGGTCCAGCAGCGGGTCGTCGGACGCGACCGTCTCGCAGCGGGTTTCACTGAGCAGATCTGGCTCCAACAGATAGCGCCACAGCGCAGCATGGGATGCCAGGTCGGCCGCGTGCACCCGCTGCACGTCGACGTACCCCTTCTCTGCCCGCTTGGTCCGGTAGTGCGCGAATCCGGTCAGCTCGCCGTCCCGCTCGGCCAGCACGCACCGCAGCTTCGACGCGTTCGAGGTACTGGTCATCAAGGTCTCGCTGATCGTGAACTCCTGCCAGCGCTCGTCGTGCTGGAACATCCCCGGCCGTTCGAGGGCCAGCTCGTTCCGCAGCTCCGCACATCGGGACAGGCTCTCGCGTACGTCGACGTACCGGATCCGCACCTCGTCGATGCCTGCCACAGGGCGCAGTGTGCGCGACACCTTCGGTACGACGATCTCCTGGACGTCCGAAGCGAGCCCGTACCCGAACCGCGGGTAGATCACCGGCTCGCTCGCGGTCAGCGCGGCCAACGGCTCGGTGCCCGCCTCATGAATGTCGGTCAGTTGTGCCCGCATCAGGTCGCGGAGAATGCCGCGCCGCCTGTGCGTGGCCCGGACGCCGACCATCGTCACACCCGCTACCGGCAACTGCCCGCCGGGCACGGTCATCTGGTGCGAGAACGTGCCTGTATGCCCGACGAGCTGTCCGTCGTCGATCGCGACCGTGGACCGGTCGCGTTCCCAGATCTTTCGCTCGGACTCGTACTGCGCGTCCGTCCACGGCGACGAGAACGCCATGTCCAGGAGCTCCAGGAGATCGTCCCATTCACCGGTGAACCGCCCGATCTCGATCGCCATGCCCCTTGACTATCAGACGAACGGGCGGCTCACCTGCCTTTTTCGAGGTGCTACACAGTGATCGACCAGTTGGTGAGGGTCCCGGTGTCGCCGTAGCCGTTGTCACCGATGCGCAGCGTCCAGGTGCCGGTGGCGCTCTCGTCGGCCGCAACGGAGTACGTCTTGGACGCCGGCAGCGGGTGGCACGTCGTACCGCCGGACCGCTGCAGGTAGTACCAACGGCCGCTCGGCGAGACCAGGCTGATGTTGAGGTCCTCGAGGCAGGTGTGGTTGCCCTCGACGGTCACCTTCACCGGGCTGTTGGTCCGGCCGGTCGCGGTCGACTGGACGCTGCTGACCGCGACCTGGAAGTCGCGGATCGGATAGTCGGTCCCGTTGGAGTAGGTCCGCTCGCCCGGGCCTGGGTCGCCAGGATCGCTCGAACCGGTCAGCAGCGTCAGGTTCCACTTGGCCAGGGCTTCGTTGACAGGCTGGAAGATCGAGTTGTCCTGCCCCGGGGAGCAGGTCGAGTTGCCGCCCGAGTGCACACCGACAGCCTTGTCACCGCGCAACCACGCGCCGCCGGAGTCGCCGCCTTCCGAACACGCCGTGGTCGTGGTCAGCCCGTCGATCACCACGGTGCCGTAATCGATCGTCTGGTTGACCGCGGTGACCGTGCCGCACTCCCAGTTCGGAGCCGTGTTGCCGCTGTGGCACACGGTGTCGCCGACGATCGCCTCGGCCGATCCGGTCACGGTGACGGCCGGCTGGCCCCAGGTGTTGACGTTCGGCGAGATGGTCCAGCCGGGTTCGGTGACGGCGACCACGCCCATGTCGCCCTCTTGGGCGTTGACGCTGCGGGTGCCGCCGACGTTCGACGTACCGATCCGGTTGGCCTGGCCGCTGGCGCCGTACGCTGCCTGGTTCGCGTCGTTCGTGCAGTGTCCGGCGGTCAGGAAGTGCTTGTTGCCCTGGGCATCCGTTGCCGGGAACGCGACCGAACAGTTGCTCTCGGCACCCGGCCACCACGGGTCACCCGGGTGAACCACCCCGGACTGCTGGTGGAAGTCGGAGGACACCCGGACCACTCGGACGCCTTCGCCGAGCGCTGCAAAGGCACTGGTGGTACTGCGTGCCTTGACGACGACGCTGTTCGTGACCGGGTCGATGCCCCAGCTCTGCAGGCCGTGCTGACTCCGCGCGATCCGATCGACCTGGGCGAGCAGGCTGTCGAGCTGTTGCCGGCTTCGGGTCACGTACTGCGGAACCGCGCCGGCGGCACGCACCTGCGCAGCCGCCGATTCGTTGGTCACGGCAACCATCAGTCGACCGTGATCGATCCACCGGCCGGCCTGGCCAGGTGAGTCCGCAAGCCGTACGGCGACCTGCTGAGGACTGGCCGGCTCCGGTACGGCGTCGTTGTAGGCGACCGCGTGGCCGGGCGTCACGACCAGCATGCCGCCGAGGAGAGCAGCGGACAGTATTCGTTTCATGGTTGTAGCTCCTTGCGTTCGGGCGGGGACGGTGCACCGAACGTAGGAGCTGACTCAGCCCGGCGGAATCGCCGGAAGCCCTTTCACAGTTAAGAATCCGGGTCTTAACAGTTCACTCCGGCCAGGTCCACCGGAAGCCGTAGCGGCCCGGCCCGAAGTTCAGTACGACGCCGTGTACCTCGGCCTCCACGTCGACCGGCCGGACCAGCTCGTCCTCGTCGTCCAGCTGCGAGAAGCCGACGCAGCTGGCCGGCACCTGCCCTGGCTCGAAACACAGCTCGAGGACGAACTCGCGCACCGGCAGGCGGAACTTGCGCTCGTAGTTCGTCGCCGGCGGGTACGGCGGAACGTTCACCAGCTCGTGTTCGGTGATCACGGTCTCGCCCTTACGCAACGGACGGTCGAACAGCAGCTCGGCGACCAAGAGCCCGTCGGCAGGACGCCGTACCGTCCGGCCGAGCCGGCAATGCCGCAGCGGACGGATCTCCGGCAACGGCCGGTCGTGCTCGTCGAGGTGCATGATCACGACCCAGCGATCCGGACCGTCGGCCTCGGCCCGCAGGACCTGCCGGGAGTGGTAGGCGCGTTCACCGCGGTCCGGGCCGATGAAGACCCGGTCGTGCTGACTGATCCGCGTCAACCGCTCGTCCCACCGGATGTCGACTCCGCTGACTGCCTCTTCGACCGCGTCCGGCCGAGGCCAGTACGCCGCCAACTCGGGCCGGTCCGGCACCGTGCTCAGCCAGCGACCCCGCCGCCGGGGCGGACCGAGCGAGGCGGACAGCGTCCCATTGGGGACTTCCAGCACCGCCTCCAGCAGCTCCACCGCCGCCAGCGAGTCGCGTCGCTCGGGTCGCGACCGCCCCGACTGCCAGTAGCTCAAGGTCGCCAGGCTCACCGACACGCCCTGCGCCAGCAACCGCTCCCGGATCCGCTCGAGCCCCAGCCCGCGCGCCTGGATCGCCGCGCGCAGCACGTCCGCGAACTCCCGCTCGCCCATGCCCCGGACCCTAGACACCACACCGCTCCCTGGCCACCGTTAACTGTTAACTGGTTCGTCCTCGGTCTGGACTGATGAAAATCGTTTTCATATACTGTTGCCATGACCGCCCAATCGAAGACGTCGTTGTCGCTGCTGGCCGGGCTCTCCACGACGCTGCGCGAACCAGTGCTGGTCTCGATGATCGACGCCGGTACGGTCGCCGTGGTGGTCGATCAAGACGAGCTGCCCGGGCGGGGTGTGCTGACCTGGCGAGTGCTGGACGCGTCCGGGCCGATCGACGCCGGCGAGTTCGCCGTCGGCGACGACTGCGGTGCGTGCCAGCTGATCGAGTCGCTGCTGCCGTTGCTCGAGGCCCTGGTCGCGCGTGCGCGCTGGGGTCACGTCGTACTGGCCGCTCCGCCGGCGATGGAGGCGCGACCGATGGTGAAGGCGCTGGTCGCCACGTTGCCCGAGATCGTGGTCGACACGGCGACCTGCGTCGTCGACGCCGTACTGCTGGTCGAGCAACTGTCCGGCGACGAACTGCTCGCCGAACGCGGTCTCGCCCTCGGTTTGCCGGATCGACGCAACGTCGCGGAGCTAACCGCCAGGCAGATCGAGTACGCCGACATCTGCGTCCTCGCGAACGCCCACCGCGTCGCAGCGCCCGACCGGCTGCGCAACCTCCTACTGCATCTGAACCCACGGACGACCGTGGTGGGCACGGATCCCGCCGGCGTGCCGACCGGAGCGGTTGCTCGGACCGGACGGTTCGACTTCAAGGCCGCCGAGGCGTGGGCGGGTGAGCTCGCATCCTCGGATCGGGTCCAGCCCAGCGGCGACGGTGTGACGACGGTGCTCTGGCGGTCGACGCGCCCGCTCCACCCGACCCGGCTCAACGACGCCCTCGAGGACATCGTCAACGGCGTCGTACGCAGCCGCGGCGTGGTCTGGCTGGCAAACCGCCCCACCCAACGCGTCCGCTGGGAATCCGCCGGCTACAGCGCATCCCTCGGCATGCTGGGCGAATGGTCCGAGACCAACCACCTAGCCGAATGCACAGTCGTCGCAACCGGCATGGGTCTAGACCCAGCCCGCCTCCAAACAATCCTCGACGCCTGCCTACTAACCGAATCCGAACTAGCCAGCCTCGACTGGAACGACCTGGACGACCCCTTCGCGGGTGTCTTCTAACCCAGCAACGGCAGGCGGTCGGCGTGTGGGCCGAGCATGTCTAAGTCGGCCTCGTCGAGGGGGACGCGGCCAGTTGCTTTCAGGATGTACGTCGTGGTGTCCCAGCCGATCACGTCCCAGGCGTCCGGGCCGAACAGCCCGTCGAGGGTGCGCGCGGTCACTTGGAGTCCCTCCGAATCCGGTTCCGGCGCGTCCGGCAGACCGACGATCAGGTCGAGGTGATGAACCGTTGCCTCAAGCACCAAAGTCGCGACGAAGTCGGTCGCGCACAATACGTGTCCCTGAGTCTCGATCCGGTGGCCCTTCGTGACCAGCCCTCGGGAAGCCGCGCGGACCGCCGCCTCCGACACCTCCCGCCAGTGCTGCACAAGCAGACCCGGCTTCCGGTACGACGCGGCGACGCCCCGAACGAAACTGGTGTCTAGCTGAGGCGGGAAGCCCTGCCAGTACGTGACGAAATCCCGATCAGGATCCACGACGGTCGGGCTGGCGAAGGCGATCAGCGCCCGCTGAGCGTCGTACAGGAGATGGACGAGCAGTGGACCGACGGGCATGCCGGGGCATCGGGTGTCGCGCTGGAAGTCAGCGTCGCTCAGCCCCTGCACCGTCTCGGTCAGCCGCCCGTAGGTCCGCCCCAGCGTCGCCGCCAGTCCCAGCGGCAGCGCGCCGCGATCGGGTGCCTTCATCCCCGGCCTCCTCGGTGTGTCCTCTCCGAACTTAACCCGGGAACACGCCGAGGTGTTCCTCAGGACCTGGCCGTGTCCAGGTGGGCGGCGGCGCTGGCCTCGAGATGGCTGAGATCGGAGGCGACGGTGGCGAACGTGTAGCCCTGCTCAAGACGGCGTTTCGCCGACTCCCCGTCGAAGGTGTGGATGCCGGCCGCGATCCCAGCCTCCTGCGCAGTCCGGGCGATCAGCTCGACCGCTTCCTCGAACGGGCCCTCGATCTCCGGGTCACCCGGGAAGCGTGCACCCAGCGCGAGCCCGAGATCCGACGGGCCGACGTACACCCCGTCGAGGCCGGGTGTCGCGCAGATCTCGGCGACGTTCTTGAGGCCGAGCGGCGTCTCGATCATCGCGAGTACGACGGTCGCGTCGTTGCTGTCGGCCGGCACCGGCCCGATCCGCAGCGACGCCCGCATCGGCCCGAACGACCGCACTCCCACCGGCGGGTACTTCGCCGACCGAACCGCCCGCGCCACGTCGTCCGCACTGTCGATCAGCGGCACGATCACCCCGGTCGCACCGGCGTCCAGCGCCCGCCCGATCGGCGTCGTCTCGTTCGCCTCGACCCGAACCAGCCCGACCGACGGCCGCGGTCCGATCGCCGACCCAGCGTCGATGGCCAGCAGCCCGGTCATCAGCCCCTGGTACCCGATCAACCCGTGCTGCCCGTCCAGCACCACGTAGTCGTACCCCAACCGAGCAATCCGCTCAGCCACCGGCGGCACATCCAACGTGATCCAATACCCAACCAACTTCTCCCTGGCCCGGACCCTACGCGCGAAATCGTTTGCACTCACATACTGCAGACTATCTACACCGGTGGTACGCCGTGGCGGCGGTGGGAGAAGGTTCGGTCTTTGGATTGGGCTGCGGCTAGGCGGGCGATCAGGTCGGCGCGGAGGTCCTCGGGTTCGACGATTGCGTCGATGACCAGGTCGGCGGCCAGGCGGAGGATGTCGATGTCGGCCTCGTACTCCTCGCGGAGCTTGGCGACGTACTCGACCCGTTCGCCGGCGTCGGCGATCTCCTGGATCTTGTTGTAGTAGACGGCGTTGATCGCCGCCTCCGGACCCATCACGGCGATCTTCGCGGTCGGCAGCGCGACGCACGCGTCCGGCGAGAATCCGGGTCCGCACATCGCGTAGAGCCCAGCGCCGTACGCCTTCCGGACGATCACCGACACCGTCGGCACGGTCGCCTCGGACACCGCGGTGATCATCTTCGCGCCGTGCCGGATGATCCCGGCCCGCTCGACCTCGCTCCCGATCATGAAGCCCGGCACGTCGCACAGATAGACCAGCGGCACGTTGAACGCATCGCACAACCAGATGAACCGAGCCGCCTTGTCGGCGGAGTCGACGAACAGTACGCCGCCCTTCACCGCCGGCTGATTCGCCACGATCCCGACCACCTGCCCGGCCAGCAGCCCGAATCCGACCACGAGTTCCGGGGCGTACGCCGGTTTGATCTCGAAGAACGTGTCCGCGTCGACGACCGCGTCGATCACGTCATGGATGTCGAACCCGACACTCTCCTCGGCCGGGACGAGATCCCGGGTGAAATCGCGGCCGGCGTCCGAGGCGTCGTACGACGGTGGTCGCGAGCGCCACGAACCCGGGAGGTAGGAGAAGTACTGCTTGGCGAGCTCGATCGCCTCGGTGTCGTCGGACGCAAGCAGATCGCCGCAGCCAGAGACGCTGGTGTGCATCCGGGCGCCGCCCATCTCTTCCAGCGTGACCTTCTCGCCGACGACCATCTCGGCCATCCGGGGCGAGCCCAGGTACATGGACGCATTCCCGTCGACCATGATCACCAGATCGCAGAACGCCGGGATGTAAGCACCGCCGGCCGCCGACGGGCCGAACAGGCAACAGATCTGCGGAACCTTGCCTGACAGCGCGACCTGATTGTGGAAGATCCGGCCCGCGCCACGACGGCCCGGGAACAGGTCGACCTGGTCGGTGATCCGGGCGCCGGCCGAGTCGATCAGCCAGAAGATCGGCAGCTCGTCGCGGAGGGCGACCTCGGTGATCCGGACCATCTTCTCGACCGTCCGGGCACCCCACGAGCCGGCCTTGACGGTCGGGTCGTTCGCGACGAGCAGCGCCGGCCGGCCGTCGACGAGCGCACGTCCGGTGACCACGCCGTCGGCGGGGAGACCAGGGTTGAGGGAGTTCGCCAGCTGAGCGTCCTCGACGAAGCTGCCCTCGTCGACAAGCAGCGCGATCCGATCCCGGACGTACAGCTTGTTCTGCGACGCCAGCTTCGCAGCGGCCTTCTCAGGCGGTCCAAGGGTCGCCTCGCGGGCAACCTTCACCTCGGTCCAGTGATCGCGCGTCATGCGGCCATCATTCCACCGGGAGCCCGAGCGAACGGGCGATCAGCATGCGCTGCACCTCCGACGTACCTTCGCCGATTTCCAGGATCTTGGCGTCGCGGTAGAAGCGGGTGACCGGGTACTCCTCCATGAAGCCGTAGCCGCCGAAGACCTGAGTCGCGATCCGGGTCGCGGTGACCGCGGACTCGGTCGCGTAGAGCTTGGCGACCGACGCGGCCCGCTTGAAGTCCTCCCGCGACGCCTTGGCGTCCTTCAGCGCGGCGGCACGGTAGACCAGCAGCTCGGCCGCGTCCGCCATCACCTTGAGGTCGGCGATCTGGAACGCGACCCCCTGCTTGCGCCCGATCGGTACGCCGAACGTCTTGCGCTCACCGGCGTACTGCACGGACAGCTCCAGGCACGCCCGGATGCAGCCGAGCGCGACCGCCGCGATCGCGACCCGCCCGTCATCCAGCGTCGCGAGGAACTGGCCGAACCCCTTGCCGCGCTCACCCAGCAGGTTCGAAGACGGGACCCGGCAGCCGGCGAACGACAGCGGGTGCGTGTCCGAAGCGTGCCAGCCGAGCTTGTCGTAAGCCGCTTCGGCGACGAATCCCGGCGTACCGCTCGGGACGATGATCGTCGAGATCTCCGGCTTGCCGTCCGGCTTCTCGCCGGTCCGCGCGGTGACCGTCACGCACGACGTGATGGACGAGCCGGAGTTGGTGATGAACTGCTTCGAGCCGTCGATCACCCACTCGTCACCGTCGAGTACGGCGCGGGTCTTGGTCGCGCCGGCGTCCGACCCGGACTCCGGCTCGGTCAGCCCGAACCCGGCCAGCGTGCGGCCCGCGACCAGGTCGGGCAGCCAGGTGGCCTTCTGTTCGTCGGTGCCGAAGGTGAGGATCGGGTTGATGCCGAGCCCGACCGCCGCCTCGAGCGTGATGCCCATCGACTGGTCGACCCGGGAGATCTCCTCGATCGCCACGCACAAGCTGGTGAAGTCGCCGCCGGCCCCGCCGTACTCCTCCGGCGCGGTCAGCCCGAACAGGCCGAGCTTGCCCATCTTCTGCACGACCTCCACCGGGAAGTAGTGCTTGCGGTCCCACTCGGCCGCGGACGGCGCGATCTCCGCCGCGGCGAAGTCGCGGACGCTGTGGCGGAACTCGCGGTGTTCCTCGGACAGCTCGAACATGACGCACTCCCTGTGCTTGACGCTTACGTAAACGTAAAGCAATCTGGGAGGCGTGCACAAGCCCGCGGAGACCTGGTCGATCGCCGAACTGGCGACCGAGTACGACGTCACGCTGCGCACGATCCGGTTCTACGAGGACCGCGGCCTGCTCACCCCCGAGCGCCGCGGCACCGCCCGCGTCTACCACCCGCGCGACCGGATCCGCCTCAGCCTGATCCTGCGCGGCAAACGCCTCGGCTTCTCCCTCGACGAGATCGCCAAGATCGTCGACATGTACGACGCGGAGCCCGGTGAGGAAGGTCAGCTCGTCTACCTCCTCGACCAGATCACCCACCGCCGTGCCGAACTCGAACAACGCCGCCAAGACATCGAAGAAACCCTCCACGACCTCGGCGAAGTAGAGACCCGCTGCCGTGCGGACCTGAAAGCCCTCAGATCGACGGCTGCGGACTGACTACTTGTTCTTGCGGCCGTAGAGCCAATAGGCGACGGGAGCCGTACCCAAGGAGTTCAGCAGGGTGAGCGCCAGTGCCCACAGCGGCTTGGGGCCTCGGACCTGATCGGCCGGGCGACGGGCGAGGTCAGCCAGGGCGACTGCCTTCAAGACGCTCTCGACAACCCCCGCGATGATGACCAGTCGCCGCCGCGAAGGACTCAGGTCGGCCCATCTCTTCTCGCTCACGCTTCCACCATGCGCCCGCGACACCCCACAGGCAAGCAGCGCCGGCCCTAGGCGGTCTGCAGCTCGACAGGAGGTGTCGGGTCGCAGGAGCGCGACACGCCGGGGACAACCGCTTGCCGGACGCTCCAGCGATCGACACCTCCTGTCGAACTGCAGACCTAAACGGCGACGGCCGACAGGTGGTGCGCTTGGTCGTACCTGCGGAGGGCGAGGGTGGCCAGGCGGGGGTCGGCGCCGAGAGGCGGGCTGACGCGATGACCGCGGGCGTGGCGGCGGACGAGACTCTCGAAGAAGCCGGGAGCCAGCAGGTACGTCGCCACCGCGAGCCGGCCCGGGGTTCGGGCGAGGACCGCGGGTAGGCGGTCGCCCGCGCCGGACACGTAGCCGACGGAGACCGGGCGATCGATCCGGCGGGACAGCATGGCAGCCGTGTCCGTGCAGTCGGCGAGGGCGCGAGGGTCGGATGAGCCGGCCGCGGCGAGGACCACGTGGTCAACGCGGCCGAGGTCACCGAGGCGGTCCGCGAGGATCTCTGCCAGCACCGGGTCGGGACCGAGAGCAGGGGCCGCCTGGACTCGGCCAGGGTAGCGAGCCGCCTCAGCGGCGACGTCAACGTAGACGTGGTAGCCACCGGACAGCAGGAGCGGCACCACCACAGCTTGGTTGCTATCAGCAACGACGCGGCGCACGAGCCCGGGCAGCGCGGGGAGGTCGACGTCGACGAAGCCGAGGGAGATGGGAAGGTCGGGACGCTGGCGGCCCATCAGCCGGACGAGCTCGTGGACGGCGCGGATGCCTCGAGGATCCGCCGTACCGTGGGCGACCGCGACCAGGTCTGGGGTCATGTGGGGACCGCTGCGGGCTCAACGGCCAGGCGGTAGCCGCGGCGGACGACCGTGCGGACGAGCTCCGGGCGGCCAACCGCCGTACGCAGCCGGTTGACCGTCACCTCGACGGCGTGCACGTCCTCAGCTCCGGGCAGTACGGCGAGCAACTCCGGCCGCGAGACCACGTCACCGCCCGCGGCGACCAGGGCCGCCAGTACCGCACGAGGTCCGGGACCTAGCGGCAGTACGACGCCATCGAGCACCGCCGCGCCGCCGCGGATCACCAGCTGGCCAAACTCGGTCTCGATCGAGCGCGCGTTGTCGTCCGTGAGGCGGTCGGTCACGATTCGGATCAGCGCGCCCAGCCGATAGCGATCCGGGATCAGTGGCTCGAGACCCAGCGCACCAAAGGGCCCCGCGGTCACCGGCCCGACACAGGCGTTCAGCACCCGACCGGTCCGCAGCGCCGACACCAACGGGTCGTACTGCCCGGCCAGCGCCGCCGCGTCGAGCATCGCCTGCGCAGCCGGCGCCGACGTGTGTACGACGGCATCCACAGTCCCGGCGCAGACCTGCGAGATCATCCGCTCCACCACAGCCGCGTCAGGCGCCGGCCCCCACCGATACACCTCCAACCCGCGCACCGACGCCCCCGCACTCCTCAGCGCGTCCTGCAACGAGGGATCAGACAACCCATGCAGTTGTACGACGATCTTCCGGCCGTGCACGCCCTGCGCGCGCAGCCAGTCCACCACCTCGGCCGTCGTCTCGGACCGCGCCGACCAGTGCTCGACCAGCCCAGCAGCCCGAATCGCACCACGCGCCTTCGGACCCCGCGCGAGGATGCGCGACTGCTCCAGCGTCACCAACAGGTCCGCGGCCAGCCCGGCCGTGTCGGCCGCCTCGATCCAGCCACGGAAACCGACCGCGGTGGTGACCACGACATCGTCCGGCGGGTTCGCGATCACCCGCCGGGTCGCCTCGAGCAGCGCGTGATCGTCCATCACCGGCACGATCTGCAGCGTCGGCGCGTGCAGCACCTTCGCGCCCCGCCGCTCGAACGACGCGATCAGATCCTCCGCACGCCGGTGCGCGGTGATCGCGATCGTGCAGCCGCTGAGCGGCCCGGGCCTAGTGGCCACCGGGACCCACCACAACCTGACCATCGACCACGTCGACTCGATACACCGGCACCGACACCTCCGGATCGTCCAGACACACCCCGGTGCGCAGATCGAAGACCTGCTTGAACATCGGCGAGGCAACCGTCGGTACGTCGCCACGACTGCCGACGATGCCGCGCGACATCACGTTCGCCCGGCTGAACGGATCCTGGTTGCCGATGGCAAACACCTCGCCGTCGTGAGTGCGGAACAACGCAATCTGCACATCCCCGAGCAGCGCCGCAACACCACGCTCCGGCAGCAAGGCGTCGTACCCACACACCACCAGAGCAGTCTGGACACTCATCGGCGTACCTCCAATCGGGGGCCGGCCAGGAGCACCGGCTCGAGCTGTCCGCGTTCGGCCGGGGTGGCCGGGCGCGGCTGGTTCCGCTCGACCACGTAGCGCAGGTCGGCGTCCGGCTGGTCCGGCGCGTTCACGAACGAGACGAAGCGGGCCAGCTTGCCGGGATCGTCCAACGTCTCCCGCCACTCGTCGACATACGAGTCCACGTGCTTGGCCATCGCCGCGTCCAGGTCGGCCGCGATCCCGAGGCTGTCGTTGAGTACGACGTCCCGCACGTGGTCGAGCCCGCCCTCGAGCTCGCGCATCCACACCGCCGTCCGCTGCAACCGGTCGCCGGTGCGGATGTAGTACATGAGGAACCGGTCGATCGCCTGGAACAGCTCCTCGTCGGAAAGGTCGGACGCGAGCAGTTCCGCATGACGCGGCGTCATCCCGCCGTTCCCACCGACGTACAGGTTCCAGCCCTTCTCGGTCGCGATCACGCCGACGTCCTTGCCCCGAGCCTCCGCACACTCGCGAGCGCAACCGGAGACGCCGAGCTTGAGCTTGTGCGGCGACCTCAGCCCGCGGTACCGCAGCTCCAGCGCGATCGCCATCCCCACCGAGTCCTGTACGCCGTACCTGCACCAGGTGGAGCCGACACACGACTTCACCGTCCGCAGTGCCTTGCCGTACGCGTGCCCGGACTCGAATCCGGCGTCGACCAGCCGCTTCCAGATCGCCGGCAACTGCTCGATCCGCGCGCCGAACAGGTCGACCCGCTGGCCGCCGGTGATCTTCGTGTACAGACCGAAGTCGCGGGCCACCTCGCCGATCGTGATCAGGCCCTCCGGGGTGATCTCGCCGCCGGGGATGCGCGGGACGACCGAGTACGTGCCGTCCTTCTGCATGTTGGCCATCACGTGGTCGTTGGTGTCCTGCAGCGTGGCGCGCTCACCCTCGAGGACGTGACCGGCCGGGTCCAGGCTGGCCAGGATCGACGCCACCACGGGCTTGCAGATGTCGCAACCACGCCCGGACCCGTGCCGCTCGACGATCTCGCTGAACGTCCGCAGCTCGGTGATCCGAACGACATCGAACAGCTCGGCCCTCGACAGCGCGAAGTGCTCACACAACGCCTTGCTGACCTCGACCCCGGCCTCGGTGAGCTCGCTGTTGAGCAGATTCTTCACGATCGGCAGGCACGAACCACAGCTGGTCCCGGCGCGCGTCTCACCGCAGACCGACTTGATGTCGGAGCATCCCTCGCGGACGGCGCACCGGATAGTGCCCGCGGATACGTTGTTGCACGAGCAGACCGGCGCATCGTCGGGCAGCTCCAACTGCACCGGTCCAGCACCCTCGGGCAGCAAGAACGCGGCCGGGTCAGCGCCAAGCTCTCTGCCGACCATCGGGCGAAGTCCGGAGTACGCCGACGCATCGCCGACGAGGATGCCGCCGAGCAGGGTACGAGCGTCGTCCGACAGCACGAGCTTCTTGTAGACGCCGGCCACCGGGTCGGCGTACACGATGTCGAGCGCACCCTCGGTCGCGCCGAACGCATCCCCGAAACTCGCCACGTCGACACCGAGCAGCTTGAGCTTGGTCGAGGTGTCCGCGCCGGGGAAAGTTGCCTCGCCACCTAGTAGGCGGTCGGCAACTATCTCGGCCATCGTGTAGCCGGGGGCAATCAATCCCCAGACGCGCCCTTCAATACAAGCGACTTCGCCGATCGCCCACACACCGGGCACCGACGTACGGCAGGCCTCGTCCACGACGACGCCGCCGCGTTCGCCGATCTCCAAACCGGCTTCACGGCCCAGCTCGTCGCGGGGACGGACACCGGTCGCGAAGACGACCACGTCGGCCGGCAGGTCGGGGCCATCGGCAACAGCCATCGCCCGCGCTGCCCCTTGCGGAGTGAGCTTGACCCGCTGACATTGCGTTGCTGTGAGTACTTCGACATCGAGTCCCGCAATCAACCGGGACAGGGCCGACCCGCCGCCCTCGTCGACCTGCAGTGGCATCAACCGTGGCGCGAACTCGACGACCTTCGTGGTGGCATCCAACGCACGCAGCGCACCGGCCGCCTCCAGGCCGAGCAGCCCACCTCCGACGACGACGCCGCTGACCTGCTTACCCTCGGACTTCAGCCGCTCGACGTACACCCGGAGCGCCGCGACATCGTCGATGGTCCGGTAGACGAAGCAGCCTTGCGCATCGTTGTTCTTGACCGGCGGGACGAAGGCCGCCGAACCAGTCGCCAGGACAAGTTCGTCGTACCCGATCTGCTCGCCGCGCGAGGTCGTCACGGTGTTGGCCGAGGTGTCGATCGAGGTGATCCGCAGGCCCTTGCGCAGGTTCACCGCCGGGTCGTTCCACAGGTCGGGGTCGCCGAGCGAGAGGTCCTGTGGGTCGCGGCCGGAGAAGTAGCTGGTCAGCGCGACCCGGTCGTACGGCAGCCGCGGCTCCTCGGCGAACACCGTGATCCGGTACTGGATGTCCGTGTCGCGTTGCCGCAGCGCCTCGACCAGCCGGTGCGCGACCATGCCCCCGCCGACCACCACCAGGTGCTTGGCCTTGTTCAGCTCTGCCATCGTCGCCCTCCTGCTCAGGACTGGTTCGGTCTCGCCGCGACGAAAGCGGTCGAGCAGTTCGCCGACGGCACCGGTGCAACTGCCGCACCCGGTTGTCGCCCGCGTCATGGCGGCGATGCCGGCAACACTGTCGGCACCCCCACGCCAGGCCGCCTCGATCGCGACCCTGGTGACCCCGTTGCACCTGCAGACCGGCGCCGCCTTCAACTTTGGTACGACGGGCTCCACCAGCAACCCGTCCGCCACGACCGGTGTACGCCGATCCGCCAGCAAGACCAGCTCTGCGGCGACCTCCGGCGCCCCCACTGCGACCGCTGACCGCACGACGCCATCGCGGAGAACGGCCCGCACATATCGCGTGTCGTCCTCGAGCCGCACCACCTCGCCGTCCTCGTCTTTGTTGCCTAGGACAAGTACGTCGAGCCCGCCCGCGGTCAATCGCACAACCTCGTAATCGGGAAGCTCAAAGTGCTTTCCCATCAAGTGCGTAGCGAGCGCCTCAGCCTGCGTCCACGCAGAGTCAACGGTCCCGGTGACCCGACCATCGATCTCCGCACAGTCACCAATCGCGTGCACTCGCGGGTCATCCGGGCTGGTGAGAGTCCGGTCGACCACGATCCCAGTCCGCACGGTCAGACCGTCCGCGAGCTCGGTGCGCGCCTGCACGCCACACGCGGCGACCAGCAGTTCGCCGTACACCTCCCGCCCGTTCGCCAACCGCAGCGCCCGGAACCGCCCGTCCCTCACCGAAGTCCCGTCGACCTCGGCGTTCAGGAGCACCTCGACCCCAAGCTCCCGCACCGCCCGCGTGACCCGTCGGCCCGCGGAAGGCCGGATCGCCTTGTCCAGCAGGGTTTCCCCGTCATGTACCAACGTCACCGCAACCCGGCGTTCCCGAAGCGCACACGCAGTCTCGACACCGAGCACACCCCCGCCCAGCACGACCGCGCGCCGCACCTCCCCCGCCGCCGCAACGATCGCCCGCGCATCGTCCACAGACCGCAACGTGCAAGCACCATCGATCGCCGCGATCGGAACCGCGCCGGTAGCGAACACCAGCCGGTCGTAGCCAAACTCCCGCCCGTCAGCGACAGTCACCACCCGACGACCCCGATCAACCGCCACCGCGGTCGCGACCGGCTCGTCGCCCACCACCGGCTCCGCCCGCCCCGCGACGAACTCGGTCAGTCGGCTCCGGTTGTACGACGGTTCGTCGCCCAGCACAGTCACGTCGTACGACGGCAACAGCTGAGCCAACCGCCGCCCCGCCATCCCACCGCCGATGATCACGACTCTCATGCCGAAACCCCCGTCGCCGGAAGGGCCGCAGCAGTGACCTCAACCGCACACGCCTTGAACTCAGGCATCCCCGACACCGGGTCGAGCACATCGTTGGTCAGCTCGTTGACCGCCTCCGCCCCACCGAAGTGGAACGGCACGAACACCGTGTCCGGCCGCACGTCCGCCGTCACCCGCGCCGGCAGCACCATCGACCCACGCGCAGTACGCAACCGCACCGGCCGCCCGTCACCGATCCCCAACTGAGCGGCCACCCGCGGATGAATCTCCGCGAACACCTCCGGCTCGGCTTCGGCCAACTCCGGCACCCGCCGCGTCTGCGCCCCACTCTGATAGTGCTGCAGCAACCGCCCAGTCACAAGATACAGCGGCGCCTCCGCGTTGAGGTCATCCGCCACCGGCCGATGATCGACCGCCACCACATGCGCCCGCCCGTCCGCCGTCGGGAACCCGTCCGCAAACAACCGCGGCGTACCCGGATGCCCTTCCGACGGCACCGGCCAGAACAAGACCTCGCCGGCATCCAACCGGTCCCAGGTGATCCCCGAGTAGTCGGCTCTCCCACCAGCGCTCGCTCGCCGAAGCTCCTCGAACACCTCAGCCGGATCGGTCGAAAACCCTTTACTACCAAGCCTTTCGGCCAAACCAGCGAACACCGCGAGATCGCTCCGAACCTCACCCGGTGGCGGTACGGCGGCCCGCCGCCGGAGCACCCGCCCCTCGAGCGAGGTCATCGTCCCGTCCTCCTCGGCCCACTGCGTGACCGGAAAGACGACATCCGCCAGCAACGCGGTCTCCGACGGTACGACGTCCGCCACGACGAGCAGATCCAACGAGGCGAGCCGTTCACGGACGGAGGCGAGATTCGGCGCCGACACGAGCAGGTTGCTCCCGTGGACGAGCAGCGCCTTCGGGCCATCCGACGTACCCAGGGCGTTGATCAGCTCGACCGCGCTCTTCCCTGGACCGGGCAGCTCATCGACACCCCAGACCCGCATCAGGTGTTCGCGAGCGGTTGGATCCGAGATGCTGCGGTAGCCGGGCAGCTGGTCGGCCTTCTGACCGTGTTCCCGACCGCCCTGTCCATTCCCTTGCCCGGTGATGCAGCCGTATCCACTGCCCAGCCGACCTGGGAGCCCGAGCGCCAACGCGAGGTTGATACAAGCGGTCACCGTGTCGGTACCCTTGCTGTGCTGCTCCGCACCCCGACCGGTCAGGATGAACAGTCCCCGCCCGCCGTGGACCGGAGCCGCCGCAGCCAGCACCCGCGCCGCCCGCCGGATGGTTGCGGCCGGCACACCAGTCACCCGCTCAGCCCGCTCCGGCCACCAGGAAGCCGTCGAGCGAATCAGCAGGTCAGGGTCATCAGTCCGATCACGGAGGTAGGTCGTGTCGGCGAGGCCCTCCTGCACCACCACGTGAGTGAGCGCGAGCACCAACGCCAGGTCAGTCCCAGGCGTTGCTTGCAGGTGGATCCCACCTGCATCGGAGGTCAGTCCAGCAGTGGCCGAGCGCCGCGGGTCGACGACCAGAAGCCCACCCGAGTCCCTCGCGCTCTGCAGATGAGCGACCGCCGGCGGCATCGTCTCGGCAATATTGCTACCGACCAGCAGGACCGCGTCCGCACCACCCAGATCGGCCAGCGGGAACGGCAGTCCGCGATCGATCCCGAACGACCGGTTGGTCGCGGCCGCCGCCGACGACATACAGAACCGTCCGTTGTAGTCCACGTTCGCGGTCTTCAACGCCACCCGAGCGAACTTGCCGAGCGCGTACGCCTTCTCGTTCGTCAGCCCACCGCCACCAAACACCGCCACCGCATCGCGACCGTGCGCCGCCTGCAGCGTCCGGATCCGCTCAGCGACGAAGTCCAGCGCGGCGTCCCAGCTCGTCTCCACCAGGTCTCCAGCACCGTCGCGGATGAGCGGCGTGGTGAGCCGATCTGGCACCGTGAGTACCTCTGCAGCCGTCCACCCCTTGCGACACAGCCCGCCCTGACCCCGCGGCCGCACCTCCACTGCACCCGGCCGGGCGACCGGATGCAGGGTGGTTGCGCACTGCAAAGCGCAGTACGGGCAGTGGGTAGGGATCACACGCGCTCCTGGCTGAGCGGGCCGCCCTTGCGGAGGTAGCAGAAGTACGTCACCGCGAGGCAGACCACGTAGAAGCCACAGAAGACATACAGCGCAGGCACCAGCGAGCCGAAGTTGCTCGTCGACATCGCGAAACCACGCGGCACCAGGAACCCGCCGTACGCACCGATCGCAGAAGCGATCCCGATGCAAGCCGCCGCCTCCCGCCGCGCCCGGCCCGCGTCGTTCGGCGTGGTCAGCCGGAACACCGCCGGGATCATCCGGTACGTCGAACCGTTCGCCGCACCGCTGGCGACGAAGAGGAACAGGAAGCTGATCAGGAACGCGGCGAAGCTGTTCGCGTTCAGCGAGACGATCGCGGCGAGGATGCCGAGGCCCATCACCACGAACGAGCAGACCGTCACCCGGGCACCGCCGACCATATCGGCGAGCTTGCCGCCGAACGGTCGCGCGAACGACCCGACCAGCGCGCCGAGGAACGCGATGTGCGCCACCGTGATCTCGGGGAACGTGGTCTTGATCAGCAGCGGGAACGCCGCCGAGAAGCCGATGAACGAGCCGAACGTGCCGATGTAGAGGAACGAGATGATCCAGGTGTGCGGCCGCTTCGCCGCGGCGATCGACGTACGGAACGACGAGTTCGCCACCGACAGGTTCGCCATTACCTTCCAGGCCCAGAACGCGGCCAGGACGATCAGCGGGATCCACAACAGCCCGGCCCGATCCAGCGCGAGACCCGTCCCGGCGACGATCACGATCGGCACCACGAGCTGAACCACCGCGACACCCAGGTTGCCGCCGGCCGCGTTGATGCCGAGCGCGAAGCCCTTCTCCTTCTCCGGATAGAAGAACGAGATGTTGGTCATGCTGCTGGCAAAGTTGCCGCCACCGGCTCCCGCGGTCGCCGCGACCAGTGCCATCACCCAGAACGGCGTACCGGGCTGGGTGATGAAGTAGGTCAGGCCGATGGTGGGGATCAGCAGCAGCGACGCGGACACGATGGTCCAGTTCCTGCCGCCGAACTTCGGTACTGCGAACGTGTACGGCAGGCGCAGCGTCGCGCCGACCAGACTGGGGAGCGCGACCAGCCAGAACAGCTGGTCGGTCGTGTAGGTGAAGCCGGCCTTGGGCATCGACACCACGACGATGCTCCACAGCTGCCACACCGAGAAGCCGAGAAACTCGGCGAAGATCGAGGGCCAGAGGTTCCGCCGCGCTACCGCACGGCCCTTCCCGGCCCAGAATCCTGCGTCCTCCGGATCCCACACATCGATCCAGCGCCCGCGCCGCGGCACCTCGACAGTGCCCACAGCACCGGTCTGGTCGCGCGGAGTGACGACCTCCGGGCCTGCTTCGAGCGTCATCGTGCGTCTCCGATCGTCCGACCTGACTGATTAGGCCAGGACGCTATGACCGGGGTGTTTCCACGTAGTCATCTTGTTGTTACGTCGCCGAAACGGGTCCCGCACACCCCTCGCGGGGTGGTGAGAGATCGCAGGTACTGTTCCAGCGTGCGGAGTCTTTTATGAAGGGGTGGATGTGGCGGGCAGGCATCGCCGCCGTACTGATCATCTGGCTCGTGCTGGGGTCGCTCGGCGGTCCCGCTGTGGGGAAGCTGAGCGAGGTCCAGCAGAACGACAACGCCAACTTCCTCCCGAAGCAGGCCGAGTCGACGGTGGTCGCCAACGAGGCGAGCAAGTTCGTCGACTCCAAGGCCCTGCCGTACTTCGTCCTGGTCGAGCGCGACTCCGGGATCACCCAGGCGGACCGGGACAAGGTCAAGGCGTTCGCGGCCGGTCTCCCGAGCCTCGACATCGGTAACGGGAAGAAGCTCGGCGAGTACCTGACCGCTCCGATCGCTCCCGCGACCCCGTCTGAGGACGGCAAGGCGCTGCTGCTCACCGTCCAGACCAACGGCGACCGCGCCGACGAGGTGGTCAAGCAAGGCACGACCGTGCTGTTCGCGGTCGCGGACACGCTGCGGACCAACATCAAGCAGGACCTCACACCGACTGGTCTGCAGGTCTATGTCACCGGTCCGGGCGGGGTGTTCGCGGACTTCGTCGTCGCGTTCAGCGGGATCGACGGGATCCTGCTCGGGGTCGCGCTGGCGGTCGTGTTCGTGATCCTGCTGATCGTCTACCGCAGTCCGATCCTGCCGGTCGCGGTTCTGCTCACCGCGGTCTTCGGCCTCGCGCTCGCCGCGCTGGTGGTCTATCCGCTGGCGAAGCACGGCGTACTGCAGCTGAACGGCCAGAGTCAGGGCATCCTCTTTATCCTCGTCGTCGGAGCGTCGACCGACTACTCGTTGCTGCTCGTTTCCCGCTACAAGGAAGAGCTGCACGACTACGAGAGCAAGTACCAGGCGATGCGGGTCGCCTGGCGGGCGGCGATCGAGCCGATCGCAGCCAGCGCGGCGACGGTCATCCTCGGTCTGCTCTGCCTGCTGCTCTCCAAGCTCGGCAGCACCAAGGGCCTCGGTCCGGTCGGCGCACTCGGCATCGCCGGCGCATTCATCGCGGCGATGACGTTCCTGCCCGCGATCCTGCTCGCCTTCGGCCGGCGGATCTTCTGGCCGTCGATCCCGCGCGTCGACCACGTCCACTCCAGCGACCAGGTCGGCGGGCGGCGACTCTGGGGCCGCGTCTCCGGGCTCGTCGGCCGACGAGCCCGCCGGGTCTGGGCGATCACCGCGCTGGCGTTGCTGGCCTGCGCGGCGTTCCTGCCGACGTTCAAGGCCAGCGGTACGTCGCAGGAGGACCTGTTCCTCAACAAGGTCGAGTCGGTCACCGGTCAGCAGCAGCTGGCCAAGCACTTCGACGCGGGTGCCGGTACGCCGGTGGAGATCCTGACCCCAGTCGCACAGGTGGACCAAGTCATCCAGACCGCGACGAAGGTCGACGGCATCGGTACGGCGTCCGCCTCAGTGGCTCCCGGCGTACCGCCGAAGGTTGTCGACGGCAAGGTCCTCGTCCAGGCCACCCTGAAGGTTCAGGCCGACTCACCGGACGCGACCAAGGTCGTCAAGCACCTGCGGTCCTCATTGGACTCGGTCAGTCCGGACATCCTGGTGGGCGGCAACACGGCGATCAACCTCGACGTACTGGACGCCGCGCAGCGCGACCTGAAGGTGATCATCCCGACCATCCTCGCGGTCATCTTCGTCGTACTGATGCTGCTGCTCCGCTCGCTGGTCGCCGCGATCCTGCTGGTGATCGCCAACGTGCTCTCGTTCGGCGCGACCGTCGGCGTCAGCGCGCTGATGTTCAACCACGTCTTCAAGTTCCCCGGCGCCGACCCCGGCATCCCGCTCTACGCCTTCGTCTTCCTCGTTGCCCTAGGCATCGACTACTCGATCTTCCTGATGACGCGCGTCCGCGAGGAATCCCAGGAACACGGCACCAGACCCGGCATCCTGGTCGGCCTGGCCGTCACCGGCGGCGTCATCACCTCAGCCGGCGTAGTCCTGGCCGCCACCTTCTCCGCCCTAGCCGTCCTCCCCATCCTCTTCCTGGTCCAAATAGCCTTCATGGTCGCCTTCGGCGTCCTCCTAGACACGACCGTCGTCCGCTCCCTCCTCGTCCCCTCCCTAGCCCACGACCTCGGCAAGAAGGTCTGGTGGCCCAGCAAACTGTCCCGATCCGACGGCGCCAGAACTCGGGACTGACGACAGGAAATGGGGGCTAGACACCTGATATTTCCTGTCTCCAGCCCCCGGCACCTGTCCACACCCACGCCAACTGGACGGGCGGAGCTGGCGGGGCGTTGGAGATGCTCAGGGCTTCCTGAGGGAGGCTAGTTCGGTGCGGTTGGAGACGCCTAGTTTGGTGTAGACGTGGGCGAGGTGGGTCTTGACCGTGCCGCGGCTCATGAAGAGGCGTTCGCCGATTTCGGGGTTGCTGAGGCCTTCCACCGCGAGCGCGACGACCTGTTCCTCGGTCGGGGTGAGGCTGGCCCAGCCGGCGGACGGTCGGCCGCGGGATCCGCGGGTACGGCGGGCATACGCGACGGCTTCGTGCAGCGGGAGCGGCGGCTCGTCCGACGTCGGCAGGTCGGGATGGTCGGGTGGCGTAGCCAGACCGAGATTGGCGCGGGCGGCAGCTGCGGCAGTGGCCAGGCGGGTCGCGTCCGCAGGACGGTTGGTGTGATTTGCCAACAGGGCAAGAGATTCCAGGCTCTCGATGGTGTAGGTGCGCAATCCGTGGTCAACCCGGATGGTCAACGCCTGATGCAGCAGGTCCGCCGCATTCTCCGGCTGCGTGGTGATCGCGATCCGGCCTTGCTGGTCGAGTGCGTCGGCGAGGATACGTGGGAGGTTGTAGCGGCGCGCCAATTCGACGGCGCGTTCGAGTACCTCGGACGCGTCACGGCCACCGGCGCGCAGGGCAGCCGCGACCGACGGCAGCAGCATGGCGGGTACGAACGTCTCAGCGAGCGGACCGTCCGCCGCGGTCTCACGGGCCGTCCACTCGACGGCCGCGTCGTACTCACCGCTCCAATAGGAGATCAGCCCCATGACTTGCCCGAGGTTCGACACGACCGCACCCGCGGTCTCGGCCAGCTCGAGCAGCGGCCGCATCAACTCGCGCGCGTCGTCGAGTCGGCCGGTGCGCGCGAGCATCGTCGCCAGCTGTCCACGTGCGGTTCCGACGCGGTGGAAGTCAGCCAGTGGTTCTGCCGCAGCGAGGGCCCGCTCGGCGACTTCGACCCCCTTCGACGGTTCGCCGGTCGACATCAGGCTCTCGGACCACACGGTCAGCACAGTCGTCGCGATCCCGCGTTCGCCGCTGGTGATCAGACCGTCGGCGGCGCGATCGATCAGCGGCCGCAGCTCATCATGCCGGTCCCACAACGAAAGCAGGACGCACTGCAAGGCGATGTTCGCGTTCCGCGCCTGCTCGTCGTCCCCCGCCAGCCGCACCCCCTCGGCCGTCAGGTCCCACGCCTTCTGGAAGTCCGTGAAGAACTCGCCCACGGCAACCAACGCAAGGAAAAACGAGCGCAACCGGTCGTCACCCAACTCCGTCGCAAGCTCGAGTCCGCGACCGGCCGCGTCGTACCCGAACGGATCGACTGTGTCGGCAACGGTCGCGTAGCCGTAGAGCAAACGGGCCTGAAGCAACGTTCGGTCGTCGGGCGCGAGCTCGATCGCGCGGCGCAGATAGCCGATGCCCTCGTTGCCCGTCGCCTGCAAGTTCCACAACCACCTCAGCGCCGCGGCCAACCGCCGACCGCGGTCCGGGTCCTCCGCCGACAGCCCGTACTCGAGAGCGGCCCGGAAGTTCTCCCGATCCGGCTCGATCAGCGTCCGCCAGGCGTCCCGATCCTTGTCCAGCAAGGGTTCCGCGGCCTCGGCGGCTCCGAGGAAATGGTCGAGATGCCGATCCCGTACATCGTCGTCTGCCGTCAACCGTGTTCCGGCGTACTCGCGGATCGTCTCCAGCAACCGGTACCGTCCGCCCTCGGCGACAACGAGCGATTTGTCGACAAGCCGCGCCAGGATCTCGAGTACGCCGCCTGGGCCGCAGACCGCCGTGGCTGCGTCCAGGGCGAACCCGCCCGCGAAGACCGCGAGCCGCCGGAAGACCTGGCGTTCGTCCGGATCGAGCAGGTCGTGACTCCACTCGATCGACGCAGCGAGGGTCTGCTGCCGGGCCGCGACGCCGCGAACGTTCTTGGTCAGCAGGCCGAACCGGTCGCTCAAGCCGGCCTCGATCTGCTCCGGTGTGAGCGTCCGTACCCAGGCCGCCGCGAGTTCCAGCGCGAGCGGCATCCCGTCCAGCCGAACGCAGATCGACCGGATCGCCTGCTCTGACTCGGGAAACTCCGAGCCGGCCCGCTCGACGAAGAGCGCCCGCGCCTCGTCCGGAGCGAGCGCGGGCACCCGCCAGATCGCCTCACCGGGAAGGTCCAACGGCTCCCGGCTCGTCGCCAGCACCGAGATCTCCGGGCATCCGGTGTGCAGCGCGAGCACGAACTCCGCGACGCCGTCGATGATCTGCTCGCAGTTGTCCAAACAGATCAGCGCTCGTTGTGTCCGCAGTTGGCCGATAAGAAGCCGGTCCCCCGACTCCGCCAGGAGACCGATCGCGGCTGCGACCGCGTCTGGGATCTGGGTGCGGTCCGTGACCGCCGACAGGTCCACCCACCAGACGCCGTCCGGCCAGCGCTCGGCCAACTCGGCCGCGGTCTGCGCCGCCAACCGGGTCTTCCCGCTGCCACCCGGACCCGTGAGGGTGACGAGCCGGCTGCCGGAGAGTTGGGTCCGGAGCGCGGCGACCTGGGTACGGCGGCCGACGAAGCTGGTGAACATCACCGGGAGGTTGTTCGGCACCTGGTCCAGCGAAAGCAACGGCTCGGTCGTCGCGGTGAGTTCGAAGATCCGCTCCGGCGATCCGAGATCCCTTAAGCGGTGTACGCCGAGGTCGGCGACAGCCATCCCGGCAGCAGTTGTTGCTGTTAGCAACGTCTGGCCCGGGTTCGCGATCGCCAGCAGTTGCTCAGCATGCCGGACGGCCGGCGTTATGGTTTGCCCGGTGTGCAACGCGATTCGAAGGAGTTCACCGGCGGGGACCTGGGATGCCGCCTCCCGGAGCTCCTGCGCCGCGGCGATCGCGTCGGCCGGGTCGTCGTACACGAGCACGGGCCAGCCGGCATCCCGGCGTACCAGCTGCTCTCCCGGAAGTTTCGCGGCCAGTCCAGCCAAGCGTGCGTACGCCGGTGCGCTCGCGGCCCCGGCATACGACGCGGTAAGAACGGTCACCCCACCCATGCCGGTCAGTGTGCCATTCCCCTGTGTCCACTGTGTCGGGTCGCCGTTGTCGACAGTATTCGTTAACCTCCGGGGCAGGGGGTCGAGGAGAGTGAGGAGCCTGATGGCAGACACCACGTCGACTGACCACGGACGATTCGCACTACCGACCAAGAATCTGCCCGCACCGCAAGTTCGCGACCTGCCCGAGCCGCCCGCCAAGACCTGGAAGATCATCGGCCCCGGCATGGTCGGCGCCGGGGTGGGGCTGGCCTCGGGTGAGTTCATCCTCTGGCCGTACATCTCCAGCCAGGTCGGACTGGTGTTCCTCTGGGGCGCCGTCGTCGGCGTGGTGGTCCAGTGGTTCCTGAACATGGAGATCGAGCGGTACACGCTGGCAACTGGTGAGACAGCGTTGACCGGCTTCAACCGGTACGGGAAGCATTGGGGCCTGTTCTTCGCGATCATGACGTACTTCGCGAACCTCTGGCCCGGCTGGGCGACGAGCTCGGCGTCGATGCTCACGTACCTGTTCGGCGGCGGCGACCCGCGCTGGATCGCGATCGGCATGCTGCTGCTGATCGGGGCGATCCTGACCTTCGCGCCGGTCGTCTACGTGATGCTCGAGCGGCTGATCGCGGTCAAGATCGCGGCCGTCGCGCTGCTCGTCGTACTCGCATTGATCTTCGCGATCCGCGGCAAGACCTACGGCGCACTCGGCGACGCAGTCACGCACCCGCAGTTCCCGGCCGACCAGCTCGGGTTCGCGCTGGTGATGGGCGCGATCGCGTACGCCGGTGCGGGCGGCGGGCAGAACCTTGTCCAGAGCAACTGGATCCGGGACAAAGGTTTCGGCCAAGGTCTGCACGTGCCGCGGCTGACCTCGCCGGTGACTGGCGAGACCGAGGCCGACCCGACCGCCAACGGGTACACGTTCACCCCCGACGACGCGAACCTGGCCCGTTGGAGGCGCTGGTGGAAGTTCGCGAACATCGAGCAGGCCGCGACGTTCGTGGCGATCACCGTGATCACGATCGTGTTCACGTCGATGCTGGCCCACGCGACCCTGTTCGGGAATCCGGACGTCAAGAACAGCATCGGCTTCCTGAAGATCGAGGGTACGACGCTGCAGACGGTCGTCGGCGGCTGGTTCGGCTACCTGTTCTGGGCGATCGGCGCCTTCTCCCTGTTCGCCGCGGCGGCCGGGATCGTCGACTACACGTCCCGCCTGTCGTCGGACATGATCAAGGCCCGCTACCTCCGCGAGTCCAAGATCACCGAGTCCAAGCTGTACTTCTGGCTGGTCTGGGGTCTCGTTGCCTTCGGCATCATCGTCCTGCTGGCCGGCCTGACTCAGCCCCTGGTCCTGCTGGTCATCTCCGCCTGCACCGCCGGCACGATGATGTTCGTGTACTCCGGCCTGCTCTGGTGGATGAACTCCCGGGCCCTCCCCCGCGCCATCCGCATCACCCCCTGGCGCACCGCAGTCCTCGGGTTCTCCTTCCTGGCCTTCGGATTCCTGGCCGTCTTCACCCTCATCGACCAGCTGAAGAAGCTGTAGGCGGACCGCCATGCATGCAGAACCCCGGTTTGGGCGGCCCAAAACGGCCTTCCGACGGGGTTCTGCCTGCGTGGAGATGCAGCCTCAGCCGAGGAAGTCGACGGCGGCTTCCTCGGCGGCGGTACGTCGTACCACCTGAACGCCGCTGCGCTCCCGGACCGTGCGGTAGACGTCGACCGTCGCCTGCAAGGCGCGCAGGCAGTCGGCGCGGTCGGCGGTCGCGACGGTCTCTCGCAGCGCCGGCCCGAGCTCCGGTGCGAGCGTTTCCAGCCGCCGTACGCCGGCCGGCCGCGTGGTCCGCCCGATCCCGGCCAACGGCGCAATCGAGATCGACCGCATCGCGCCGAGACTTTCAATGGCCTCGAACAACTCACCCCGGGCGATCTTCACCGCGACGTAGTGCACCCAGACCCAGAAGCGATCCTCGATCCACTGCGCATCCGGCTGCGGCCACTGCGCCGTGGACTCGGCCCGAACCCGCTCGACAGTGTCGTCCCGCTGCCACAACACGAGCCCGTCCTCGACCCGATCGCGATAGCCGTCGGGCGTCACGAACTTCAGATCGACATGCACCAGCGGCGGCCCGAACAACGCGATCAACAACCGCGGCTCACCGACATGCTCCCCGGTAAAGCTCGCCAGCAGCGGACCCAGCCGCCCCGCAAACTCCTTCGCCTCGGCGAGGCACTCCGGCTGCCCCTCCGCCGTACAAACCAGCACCAGATCCAGATCCGAATACTCATCACCGGTGCCCGAGGCAACCGATCCCCCGACCACCACCGCAAGCACCCGCGGATCCTTCTCCGCCTCGGCCACCACATTCTCCGCAAGCACCCGCAAATGCTCCGGCACGCCGACCAGCTCCACACTTCCTCCTAAATCAGGTCAGCAGGCCATCATCACCCACACCCCACGCCGAAGCGACTGATTTAGGTCAGTGACTGGGCCCGTACGCCTCCGGTGCGCCGTTCGCCGTGGTGTAGAGGGAGTAGACGGAGGTGGTGGCGGTGATGAAGAGGCGGTTGCGTTTGGGGCCGCCCCAGGTGAGGTTGCTGACGGTTTCGGGGACCAGGAGTTTGCCGAGCAGGGTGCCGTCGGGGTGGTAGACGTGGACGCCGTCGGCGGCGGAGGTCCAGACGCGGCCTTGGGTGTCGAGGCGGAAGCCGTCGAAGATGCCGTTGCCGCATTCGGCGAACAGCTCGCCGCCGGAGAGTTTGTCGCCGTCGACGGTGAAGACGCGCATCGTGCCCTCCTCCGAGTCGGAGATGTAGAGCAACGACTCGTCGGGCGAGAACGCGAGCCCGTTCGGGCGGTTGAAGTCGTCGGCGACCCGGGTCAGCGCGCCATCCGTGCCGACCCGGTACACGTGACACCCACCGGTCTCGATCTCACCCTTGTAGCCCTCGTAGTCGCTGTCGATCCCGTACGCCGGATCGGTGAACCAGACCGAGCCGTCGCGCTTCACCACGACGTCGTTCGGGCTGTTCAGCCGCTTCCCGCCGTACTCGTGGGCGAGCACCGTGACGCCGCCGTGGTGCTCGGTCCTGGTCACCCGCCGGTTGCCGTGCTCGCAGCTGACCAGGCGGCCCTCGGTGTCGCGGGTATGGCCGTTGGTGTTGCCGGCCGGCTGCCGGAAGACGGAGACCTGGTACGACGTTTCGTCCCAGCGCAGGATGCGGTCGTTCGGGATGTCGCTCCAGAGCAGGTACCGACCGGCAGCGGAGTACACCGGGCCTTCGACCCAGCGGCCGCCGGTCCACAGCCGCTCGAGCCGGCTGTCGCCGCGGGTGCCGGCGAACCGGTCGTCCAGCTGCTCCCAGACGGCCGGCGCGGTCCCTGCCAACGGCTCGAGAATTCCGGTCATCACGACTCCTCGCGAACTCGGCTGCAAACGCTTTCGGCCGAGCCTATGTGGTTCTCCCCGACCGCGCCCCCAGACGCCCGCCGGTTGGACCTCTGGGCCGGAAGGATGTGCGTGGCGCCGAACGGGGGCGCAGAGTACGGCGCCGGAGTCAGACACCGTGATGTGGAGACATCCTTTGACGCTCGACACCGTTCGCGAAGAGAAGGCGATCGAGAACCTCACTCGCCGTCTCAACGACAGCTTCGCCGACATCCATACTCCCGAAGAAATCGAAAATGCCGTGGCGGCGGCTCGCCGGCAGTTCGAGGGGGACCGGGTCCGCGACTACGTCCCGATCCTGATCGAACGCATGGCCCGCCAGGAACTCACCCCGCAACCCGACCCAATCACGATGGAAGACCCGCCGACCACCCAAGCCGGACCCGACAGTCCGCGCCGACGCATCCCGATCGCCCTCCCGGCCGCGGTCGCCGGAGTACTCGTGCTCGCCACAGTCGCGACCGTCCTCGTCGTCCGCAACGGTGACGACGTACAGGCGCAGACCCCGTCCGGCCCCATCACCCTCAGCGGCGTGATCGGCTCCGAGAAACGCGCTTTCTTCGAGGATCCCGACGTCAAGGCGGCCCTGGCCAAGCACGGCTTCGAGGTCAAGGTCGACACCGCCGGCTCACGCGAGATCGCGACCTCGGTCGACCTGAGCAAGTACGACTTCGCGTTCCCGTCCAGCACCACCGCGGCGGAGCGGATCCTGCAGCCGACCTCCGGCCGACCGACCGTCAGCGGCAAGAAGTACTCCGTGTTCTCGTCGCCGATGGCGATCGCGACCTTCCAGCCGATCGTCAACCTGTTGTCCGCGAGCGGCATCGCCAAGCAGATCAACGGCACCTGGTACTTCGACGTTCGCAAGTACGTCGACCTCGCGCACGCCAACTGGCGGTGGACCAACGTCCACGGCAACACGACGTACCCGGTGAACAAGCGGATCCTGATCACCACCACCGACCCGCGCACCTCGAACTCGGCGGCGATGTTCCTGTCGATCGTCAGTTATGTTGCCAACCACAACAGTGTGGTGCAGAGCGAGGCGGACGAGAAGAAGGTGCTGCCGCTGGTCGCGCCGCTGTTCGTCAACCAGGGCTACACCGACAACTCCAGCGAGGGACCGTTCGACGACTACCTGTCGCTCGGGATGGGCAAGTCGCCGATGGTCAACATCTACGAGGCGCAGTTCGTCGAGGCCGCGGTCGAGCACAAGCTGAAGCCGGGCATGGTGCTGATGTACCCGTCGCCGACCGTGCAGTCCAAGCACACGCTGATCTCGCTGAACGCGAACGGTGAGAAGCTCGGTGAACTCCTGTCGACGGACCCCCAGCTCCAGCAGCTCGCGGCCCGGCACGGGTTCCGGACCACCGACGCGTCCCAGTTCGCCAACGTGGTCAGCCAGAACAAGGTCCCGGTCGCGAAGGACGTTATCGACGTCGCCGACACCCCGACGTACGACACCCTCGAGCGTCTCCTGGACGCGGTCTCCAAGTCCTACCGCTGAACGTTCGACAGCCACGACCACACGGACGTGGTCGCAGTCATGAACAAACGGTTGCCCTTGGCACCGCCGAACGTCAGGTTGGACATGACGTTCGGCAGTAGCAGCTTGCCGATCAGAGTGCCGTCCGGGTCGAAGCAGTGCACGCCCTCGTGCGTCGCCGCCCAGACCCGGCCGGCGCCGTCGAGCCGGATCCCGTCGAACATCCCGGCCTCGCAGTGCGCGAACACCTCGCCGCCGATCAGCTTCTCGCCGTCCACGTCGAACCGGCGGATGTGCTTGGCCGGCGTATCGACGACGTACAACTGCTGCTCGTCGTGGGTGAAGGCGAGACCGTTCGGGCGGATGAAGTCGTCAGCAACCACCGTTAGCACGCCGTCGGGCGCGATCCGGTAGACGTGGCAACCATCGATCTCCTGCTCGGCGGCGTGACCCTCGTAGCTCGAGGTGATGCCGTACGGCGGGTCGGTGAACCAGATCGAGCCGTCGCTGTGTTCCACCACGTCGTTCGGACTGTTCAGCCGGCGGCCGTCCAGGTGGGACGCGAGGACCGTACGGCTGCCGTCGTACTCCGTCCGCACGACCTGGCGATCGCCCTGCGAGCAACTGATCAGCCGGCCGACGCGGTCGATCGTGTTGCCGTTGATGTAGCCGGACGGCTCACGGAACACGCTGACGTGCCCGGAGACCTCGTCCCAGCGGAGCATCCGGTCGTTCGGGATGTCGCTGAAGAGCAGACAGCGCCAGGCAGGCGAGTACGCCGGTCCTTCGAGCCAGCGGCCGCCGTCGTACAGGCACTCGACGTACTCGTCGCCGGCGACCTTGGCGAACCGCGCGTCGAGCACCACCAGCTCGGCCCGGATCCGCGGGAGAGTGTTGGTCAGAGTGATCGTCATGCCCAAACCATATCCTGCTATCGTCAGCTTCGACAGAATGAGATTTGGATTCGGGTGATGATGACCATAGATGATGTGGACCGCAAGCTGCTGGCGGCGTTGCAGGAGGACGCCGGGCAGTCGTACGCCGCGCTCGGGCAGATCGCCGGGTTGTCGGCCGGATCGGCTCACGAGCGGGTCCGGAAACTGAAGTCGGCCGGCGTGATCCGGCGTACGACGGTCGACGTCGACCCGGCCGCGCTCGGTCGCGGCGTACTCGCGTTCGTCCTGCTCGAGTCCAACGCCTGGATGGGCGATTCCCGGGAGGCGCTGCTGGCCATCCCGGCGGTCGAGGAGGCACACATCACCGCCGGCCCGGCATCGGTTCTGGTGAAGGTCCGGACGACAACCACCGAAGACCTGCAGGCGACCTTGCGCGCCCTCCACCAGGTGGACGGCGTGACCAGCACGCAGACAGTCGTCGTACTGGAATCCTTCTTCGAACGCCAACCCACCGTGGTGTGAGCAACGCCCTGTCTCACCGGAGGGCTGCTTGACCCTAGACTCGGGCCAGCCGAAGGGAGTCAGCTGTGTCCGACAGCAAGCAGATCACCAAGGTGCTCGTCGCCAACCGGGGCGAGATCGCCGTCCGGGTCGTCCGCGCCGCCGCCGACGCGGGGCTGGGCAGCGTCGCGCTGTACGCCGACCAGGACCGGGACGCTCTGTTCGTCCGGCTGGCCGACGAGGCGTACGCGCTGGATGGATCGACACCGGCCGACTCCTACCTGAACATCGAGAAGATCCTCGACGTCGCGGCCCGCTCCGGTGCGGACGCCGTACATCCCGGCTACGGCTTCCTGGCCGAGAACGCCGCCTTCGCCCAGGCCGTGCTGGACGCCGGGCTGATCTGGATCGGCCCGCCGCCGTCGGCGATCGACTCGCTCGGCGACAAGGTCAAGGCGCGGCACATCGCCGAGAAGGTCGGCGCACCGCAGGTCCCGGGCACGCCGGACCCGGTCGCCGATGCCTCAGAGGTGATCGCCTTTGCTGACGAGTATGGGCTGCCGATCGCGATCAAGGCGGCGTACGGCGGTGGTGGGCGCGGGATGAAGGTCGCGCGCACGCTGGAGGAGATCCCGGAGCTGTTCGAGTCGGCGACTCGCGAGGCTGTCAGTGCCTTCGGTCGCGGTGAGTGCTTCGTCGAGCGGTACCTGGACAAGCCGCGGCACGTCGAGACCCAGTGCCTGGCCGATGCCCACGGCAACGTTGTCGTCGTCTCGACGCGTGACTGCTCGCTGCAGCGTCGGTACCAGAAGCTGGTCGAGGAGGCGCCGGCGCCGTTCCTGTCGGACGAGCAACTGGAGACGCTTTACAAGTCGTCGAAGGCGATCCTGCGCGAGGCGGGATACGTCGGGGCCGGGACGTGTGAGTTCCTGGTCGGGCAGGACGGGCTGATCTCGTTCCTCGAGGTGAACACGCGGCTCCAGGTCGAGCACCCGGTGTCGGAAGAGGTCACCGGGCTGGATCTGGTCCGGGAGATGTTCCGGATCGCCAACGGCGAGGAGCTCGGGTACGACGACCCTGCGGTCTCGGGGCACTCGATCGAGTTCCGGATCAACGCGGAGGACGGCGGGCGTGGGTTCCTGCCGGCTCCGGGGACGTTGACCCGCTGGCATGCGCCGTCTGGTCCCGGCGTACGGCTGGATGGCGGTTACGACCAGGGCGAGACGGTGCCGGGGGCGTTCGACTCGCTGATCGCGAAGTTGATCGTGACCGGTCGCGATCGTCAGCAGGCGCTGGAGCGGTCCCGTCGGGCGCTGCGTGAGTTCGTCGTCGAGGGGATGCCGACTGTCATCCCGTTCCACCAGGCGGTTGTTTCGGATCCTGCCTTCGTCGGGACCGACGGGTTCAAGGTCCACACGCGGTGGATCGAGACCGAGTACGACAACCAGCTCACGCCGTACGACGGCCCTCTCGCTGACGCACCAGAGGACGCCGAGCGGGAGAAGGTGACTGTCGAGGTCGGCGGCAAACGACTCGAGGTCGTCCTGCCCGCCGGTCTGGGTGCGATGGCCGGCGCGACCGCCGGCACTGGCGCTGGCGCTGGCGCGAAGAAGAAGCCGTCCAGGCGGGCCGGCAGTGCGAAGAGCTCGGCCGCCTCGGGCGACTCGCTCACCTCGCCGATGCAGGGCACGATCGTCAAGATCGCCGTCGACGAAGGCGCGACCGTTGCCGAGGGCGACCTGATCGTCGTCCTCGAGGCAATGAAGATGGAGCAGCCCCTTAACGCCCACAAGTCCGGCACCGTCACCGGCCTCAGCGCCGAGGTCGGCGCCACCGTCTCGGCCGGCGCCACCATCTGCGAGATCAAAGACTAGGCCTCGGCTGGATTGCCAGACTGGGCCTAACGCGCGAGGCGGGCCGCGAAGCCGTCCAGGATCGACTGCAGCCCGAACTCGAACGTGTTGTCCGGCTCGGCGGCGTACTCCGCGGCGGCCGTCGTTCCCATCCGGGCGCGCAGATGCCGGAACTGTGACGCCTGCGACCGCGCCGCAGTCATGAACTCCTTCATCGTGCGCTCGGCGTCCTGCCCGCCGCGACTCAGCCGACGGTTGAGCGACACCTGCGCAGCGGCACCGAGCGCACTGCCGATCACGAAGAGCATGACCGTACCGGCCGCGCAGTCCGCGTCCGCCGGCGCGAACCCGGCACGTTCGTAGTTCGCCAGGCTGTGGTCGTCGTACTCGAACTTAGATCGACCGGCGAGCAGATGACTCCCGAAGGCCTGGGCGTACCACGGGTGCCGCAGCAGCATCGATCGCAACCCGGTCGCCATCACGGTCGCCGCCGCGCGCCAGTCCATCGCATCGAGATCCGGGAGCCCGACCTCCGCCCAGGCCGCGTCGGCGGCGAGCTGGACGAGCTCGTCCTTGGTCTTGATGTGCCAGTAGATCGCGGTCGGGGCTGACCCGAGCCGCTGACCGAGGGCGCGCATGTTCAGCCCGTCCAGCCCTTCGGAGTCGAGCTGCTCGATCGCGGCCGTGACGATCTGCTCGACGGTCAAGGTGTTCCGCATGACTTGAACTTAGTTCAATCGAGGCGCTAAGGTCTACTTGTACTTAGTTCAAGTCACCGAGGAGTGGGGCAAATGCTGACAGAGTTCGTCGAGAAGACAGCGGTCGAGCTGGGGATCCCGGGCGTTGCCGTCGGGGTGCTGATGGACGGGGAGGAGACGGTCGTCACCCACGGCGTGACGAGCCTGGCGCACCCGCAACCGGTCGACCGCGACACCCTCTTCCACATCGCGTCGGTGACGAAGACCTTCACCGCGACCGCCCTACTGCGGCTGGTCTCCCAGGGCAAGGTCGAGCTCGACGCTCCGGTACGCCGGTATGTCCCCGAGCTGCGCCTGATGGACGAGGACGTCGCCGAGCGGATCACGGTGCTGAACCTGCTCAACCACACCGCCGGCCTCGACTGGAACGTCATCGACCCCGCGGACGGAGACCTCTCGCTCGCCGCGTTCGTGCAGAAGCTGGCCGGCTTGCCGATCATCGCCGCGCCCGGCAGCAGGGCGTCGTACAGCCAGGCCGGATTCAACCTGGCCGGTCGCATCATCGAGAACGTCACCGGTCAGCCGTACGAGAAGGCAATCGCGGAGCTCCTGCTGGAGCCGCTCGAGCTGAGCAGCACGATGTTCGACCTCGACGAGGTCATCGTCCGGAAGTTCGTGGTCGGGCACAACCGCGCCGACGACGGGACCGTCACGCCGGCCGTGCCGTGGAAGGCGAACCGGGCCGGCGAGCACGGCAACAACCCCGGCGGCGGCGCGGTCACCACCGTCAGCGATTTGTTGCGCTGGGCAAGGTTCCACCTCGGCGACGGCGACGGGCTGCTGCCGGCGCACGTGCTGCACGGGATGCGCGACCAGACCATCGCACTGCGCGCCAGCACGCTCGGCGACGGGTTCGGAATCTGCTGGTTCCTGAAGACGATCGACGGCGTGCGGACGATCGGGCACGGCGGCTCCGGCAACGGACAGTTCGCCGAGCTCCTCGTCGTACCGGAACGGAACTTCGCGATTGTCTCGCTGACGAACGGCGGTCCGGACGGGTACACGTTCAACCAGACCGTCGTCCGCTGGGCGCTCGAGCACTACCTCGGCCTGGTCGAGCGCGATCCCGAACCGCTCCCGTACGACGCCGCGCGCGCCAACGAAGCAGCCGGCCGCTACGAGATCGACGCGATGAACCTCGACCTCGCCACCGACGGCACCCGCCTCACCCTCGCCGTCGGCATCAAGCCCGAACTCCGCGCCGCCTCCGACATCGAGTGCCCCCGGACTACCCCGCCGCCGAGATCGGCCTCCTCCCCAACGACGAATACATCATCACCGAAGGCGGCCTCACCGGCCAACGCGGCTACCTGACCCGCACCCCCGCCGGCAAAATCACCGGCCTAGACCTAGCCGGCCGCCTCTTCACCCGCACAACCTGAGTCGTGCGCGCGTCGGGGCTGTGAACACCCGCAGGGGTCCTTGAACAAGTTATTGCTTGTCTAAGGACCCCGTAGGTTGTTCAAGGACCCCACAGGACTGCAGCTACTGGCTGGCCGTTGGTGCCAGCCCGGCGACGTAGATTGCTGCTGGGTTGCCTGGGTTCCAGCCTGGGAGGGGGTCGATGGTGTCGATCTGCACGAAACCCATCCGCTCCCAGAACGCTCGGGTTGCTTCGTAGGGTTTGTAGTCGACGGCAGCATCCAGCGTCTTCAGCTCAACCACCTTTACGCCGGTCGCCCGCAGCTCGCCCATGACTTCATGTGCGAGCTGGCTCCCGATCCCCTGCCGCCGGGCCGACGGGTCCACGGCCGCCCAAAGGATCTCGGCAGCCCGCGTCCCTCGCCGCTCGACCACCACGAACCCGACCACCTGCCCGTCGCGAACAGCAACCCACCCGAGCAGACACCCAAGATCTCCCCGCACCTTCTCCGGCACATCCGCCGTGAAGTACTCCGGCAACGCCCGGACAATCTCCAGACACGCCTCGATATCCCCGTCCACAACCGCCCGAACAGTCGTCACGCCGCCATTCTCATCTCCCCAGCCCGATCAACCTGCCGGATTGACAGACAGTTCTCAGGTTTTCGCTGTAGGTTCCGTGCAGGCATTCCGGTGAGGAGGGTTACTGCATGTCCAAGAAGACCCATCAGCAGCAGCTGGCGGCGCGGAAGGCGCAGCGGCAGGCCGAGCGGGACGCTGAGCGGCGACGGCAGCGGCGGAACCTGGCGATCACCGTCGCCTCGGTCGCGACCGTGGTCGTGGTGATCGTCGGGGTCTTCGTGGTGTTCGGGGTGGGCGGTGACGACAAGCCGGCGGCGAGCGATCAGCCGACTGCCGCGCCGGAGAACAAGCCAACCAGCATTCCGACCGCGATGGCAGCCGCGCCGAAGCGGGCGACGCCGCTCGCGGCCGAGGTGAACTGCGTCTACAAGAAGAGCGCCGAGCCGGCCAGCAAGCCGGTGAACCCGCCGGCCGACGGGAAGGTCAAGGCGTCGGGTACGTCGAAGGTCAGCCTGAACACGTCGATCGGCGACCTGCAGCTCACCCTGGACAGCGCACTGGCACCGTGCGCGGTGAAGAACTTCCTCAGCCTGGTCGGGCAGAAGTACTTCGACAACACCAAGTGCCACCGGCTGACGGTCGGCGAAGGTCTGCAGGTGCTGCAGTGCGGCGATCCGACCGGGAGCGGGTCCGGCGGGCCTGGCTATAGCTTCGCGGACGAGGTCTACCCGACGCTGAAGTACGGGCGCGGGATGCTCGCGATGGCGAACTCCGGTGCGAATACGAACGGCAGCCAGTTCTTCATCGTGTACGGCGATGCTTCCGGGCTGACCCCGCAGTACACGGCGTTCGGGACGATCGACGAGCCGAGCGTGAAGCTGATCGACAAGGTCGCGGAGGCTGGTGTCACGCCGCAGAACGGGCCGCAGGACGGGACGCCGATCACGCCGGTCGAGATCAAGACGGCAACAGCAGCAGCCTGAAACAAAACAGCAGGCCCTCCTGAACATCTTCAGGAGGGCCTGCTGTTGTTCAGACCTCAAGCAAGCAGGTTGTACCTGGAGCGGGGCCAGGCCAGGAGGGCGTGGATTTGGGTTATGCCGGATTGTTGGAGGAGTTCTACCGATCCCTCGCCGAAGTTGTAGAGGTTGGTGGCGGGGTCTCGGGTGGTGGTCCAGTTGTAGTCGGCGTAGGCCTGCATCGCCCTGCGGTAGCGGGGATCTGGCGCGACCGAGTCGAGGATCAGCAGGTTCTTGAACCAGATCGAGTTGAACGCGGCGCCTTGTTTCGCGAGGATCTCCGGCGTGTTGTAGAACGCCAGCGACGCCGATGCGACCGACTTCGCGTCCCGCAGGTACTGGCCGTTACCCGTTGCCTTGAACAACAACACTCCGGCGCCGAGCATCACGCCCTGGTTGTAGCTCCACTGGGTTTTCTCGATGTTGCCGGCCAGGTCGATGTGGTCCCAGTACAACCCGTTCGGCGCGAGCAGGCAGCTCTTGGCCCACGTGTACATCCGCTGCGCCCAGGTCAGGTACGACCGGTCGTGGGTCAGCAGGTAGAGATGGGCACCGAGCTCGGCCGCCGGCCCGTTCGACACGGTGTTGCGGTCCTGGCTCCACGGGGCCTGGGTCCAGTAGACGCCGCCGGCGCACGGGTGCGTCGGATCGGTGTCCCAGCCGTGGACGACGAGCGCGAAGATGTCCTTCGCACGAGCGAGTGCAGCACGGTCACCAGTCCGCTTGTACCGCTGGATCAGGTTCAGCCCGATCCACTCGTTGTCGTCGTAGAACTTGTCTCCACCTTGACCGTTCGGCGGCCGGACGTACGAGTCGTACCCGGTCGGCGTGGTCCCGGCGTTCCAGTAGAACTCGTACGCCGCGATCCGCCGGTCGGCCTCCGCCGATCCCTTCCGGCCCGCACCCGGCACGCCGGCCAGGTCCTCGGCCGCGATCGCCGCCTGCGAGTACGGCCAGACGTACGAGTACGCGTTGGTCTGCGTGTTCGGGTACTCCTCCAGCAACAGCCCACCCTTGCCGGCATCGAAGTACCTGTTGATCGCGTCGTACGACGCGCGCGCCCGAGCTGCCGCGCTGTGATCGCCCCCCGCGTCGGCGGTGGTCATGCCGAGCGACCCGAGGACGGTGACCGCGAGCACTCCGGCGGCCAGACGAGTTGATATACCAAATTTCCTGCGCATCGACCTACTCCTCCTGGGCGGTGGCGGTTGACATCGATGTCACGTTCTAACCGGCCCATGGACACCCCGTCAATGGTTCAGCGCGCAGGCAGTTCCGCAGCAGTAGTTGGCATATCAAGTGGCTTGACCGGGAAGCTGATCCAGCCGGACCGCAGATGCAGCCGGGACCGCACCTGGTCCGCGGTCAGCACCCGCTTCCCCTTCGACCCGACCGCCTCGATCGTCAGCGCCCGCCCGCCGCCCGGACCGACGCCGGTCCGCTTCAGCACGCGCACGTACCGGATCGAACCGACGTCGAAGGTCGCCTGCATGTCCGCCGCCGACCGCCTCACGCTCCACGTCACGTTCGGGTTCCCGTTCTTCGGGTAGCCGTCCCAGCCGTCCGCCTTCATCAGCTGGTACGGCACCTCACCCGCCACCGTCGCCCCGCCGTTCGAGGACGAGAACTCGGCGATGATCGGCTTCCCCTTGTACAACCGGATCTGTCCGGCGGTCGCCGCGACCGCGTTGTTCGTCGACGTCTCCTCCGAGTCATACCCGCCGTACACCTGGCACGACGTCGTATCGCACAGGTCGTACGCCTTCCGGGTCGCGCGATCCCGGTGATAGACCGAATAGGTGCGCGCGGCAACGGCCTGCGCCTGCAACGCGGCCGGCTTCCAACTGGACACGGCTTCCCGCGGTACGACGCCACTCAGGTAGTACTCCAGCGGTACGACGTTGACCGTGTCCAGATGCGTGCCGGAGACGTCGATCGCCCGCAGTGCACCGCGATACCGTCGTACGGCGCCACTCGGCAGGACCAGCCCGATCACCACGGCTCCTTCGAACTGGGCCATGCCGGTGAATGTCTTGTATAGCGTCCACTTCTTCGTCTTCGTGTCGTACGAGCTGAGCTTCGTCCCGTGCTCGCCGTTCGGGTCGATCGACCACTGGCTCCGGGTCGATGCCTTGGGCAACACGTAGACCTTGCCGGTGGCAAAGGACCGGACGGCGAGCTTGTTGACCGCACCGACCCGCACGCCGTCGGTGGTGTCGGCGCTGACCCGGACCCGGATGCTGCCGGTCGCCTTCCCGGCCGTCGTACCCGGGTAGTAGAAGTCCAGGATCTGCTTCACGGACTTCCCGGCCAGCGCCGCACCCTGCGCGCCGTACTGCGACAACCCGCGACCGTGCCCGAATCCGCGACCGACGATCGTCGTATCGGGCGCCGACGCGGTGGGCTGGATCTCGCGGGCCTGCGCGGTCGCGCTGATCACTGCCGACGACAGGACAACTGCCGCGATCGCACGTTTCCTCATACTGCTCTCCCGTAGACAAGATGGACCTGACGACTGCGGCGGTCCCAGACGAGCCAGCCGCGCTGGAACTTCTGCCGGGAACCGCCCGACACTCGGTAGGCATCGGTGACCGGCAACCCGAGCCGCGCACTGCCCGCGCCGAGCCGGCGGAAGCGGGTCCTGAACGCGCCGGCGGTGGAATGAGTGCCGCTGGCAACGGAGTAGAAGACGTCGCGCGTGGCGAAGTACGTCGCCCAGCCGGTCCGGGTCCGATGCTCACCCCAGAACGGCTGGCCGATGTTCCGGAAGCCGAGCTTCCGCGCGTACTGATAGATCGGCGTCGAGAAACTGCCGCTCATCAACGTGTTGACTCGTTGCTTCAGCCAACCGAGTTTGTTGTACAGCTGGGTCCCCGGGCACGCGGTCGCCTTGGTGTCGCGGTGTCCGGAGACGGTGTGCAGGCGGCTGCCGTCCAGTGTGATCGTTGCCAACGGCGACCGATAGTTGGCGTCCAGCTTCCATGCGAGCACGCGGGCCGTGGACTCCAGCATCGCCTGTGGTGGCGCGGCCTTTTCGAAGTTGCCGATCAGCGCGACCCCGAACGAGTTCGAGTTGAACGAGGCCGTGTGCGCACCGAGGACCGGCCACTGCGCACCGCCGTACCTGCCCTCGAAGACCCGGCCGAAGCGGTCGACGAGGAAGTTGTAGCCGAGGTCGCACCAGCCGCGACTCTTCACGTGGTACGCGTACATCGCCCGCACCATCGCCGGGACCTGCGTCCGCGTGTAGTCGTTGCGATCCGCGGTGTGATGGACGAACGCGGCCAGCACGGTCGTCGTGTACTTCGGTCGCGTGCAAGCGGCCCCGTTGTGACTGCGGAGCCGCTCGTCGGCACCCCACCGTTTCCGGCTCACCATCAACGGCATCGGGTACGGCGCCCTCGACGCAGCCGGCTCCACAACGCCAGCCGCGTCGTCGTCCGAGGCATCTGACGCGAGCACACCCGGCTGGATCAGGACGACCTTCGCGCCGGCAATCGTCGTACCAGCGCTGGTCGCGGCGCTGGCCTGCACCCCAGTGGCATTACCGACCCACAACGGTTCGGTGCCACCACGCTCAATTCCTTCGGGCACCAATGGATCTGGGCCGTGTTCGTCCTCGACCGATAACGATTCCCAGTCGGTCCACTTGCCGTCACGCTCTACGCGAACCTTCGCGGTGACGTTCGGTACACCTTCGGGCCAGGTGACGGCGACCATACCGAACGGTTTGGTACGGGCCTGGACGGTCGGACCGTCGAGCGGGATCTCCTGGTACGAAGGGTCGGATTCGTTGTGCTGCAGGGGGATCAGGGTGGCCGCGGTCAGCACGAGAGGGAGTAGTCGGGCAGTCCTGCGCATGAGCCAGCCTTCCGGCGGAGTACGACGGGCGCTGGGCGGTGTCACCGATTATGCGCGGTCGGTGAGCGTTTCCCGGGGATTGCGTCACCCTGCGTGGCGTCGGTGTCTTGAGGGGTTCGGTAGGCTCTGCGTAAAGCCCCCGAGAGAGGCCCGACATGGAATACATCCTGATCATCGCTGTCGTGGTGATCGCGGTCCTGGCGTACCGCTCGTACCGTCGGACCCAGCTGCAGACCAAGCAGCAGCACCAGATCACCGCCGCCGAGGTGGAGGCGGTGAAGCGGACTGCCGACGAGGACATCACCCGGTTCGGCGAGGAGCTGCAGGACCTCGACCTGGAGATGGTCGGCAAGGACCTCGGCGAGGGTGCGCGGCAGGACTACCAGCGCGCGCTGGACTCCTACGAGTCCGCCAAGCAGGCGATCGGCCAGGTCACGCAGGCGGACCAGATCAAGCACGTCGTCGAGATCCTCGAGGACGGCCGGTACGCCGCGGCCTGCGTGAAGGCCCGGGTCAACGGCGAGCCGCTGCCGCAGCGCCGGCCGGCCTGCTTCTTCAACCCGCAGCACGGCCCGTCCGTGGTCGACGTGCTGTGGTCGCCGCCCGGCGGCGCCCCGCGTGAGGTGCCGGCCTGTGCGGCCGACGCCGAGCGGGTCCGCGCCGGCGCCGAGCCGGACGTCCGCAAGGTCATGGTCGGCCCGCAGCGCGTGCCGTACTGGGAGGCCGGTCCGGCCTACTCGCCGTACGCGCAGGGTCTGTTCGGTGGCGTCGGCGGTGTGCTGACCGGCATGTTCATCGGCACGGCGCTCGGCGGCATGTTCTCCGGCGGCGGGTACGGCGACTACGGAGGCGGCTACGGCGACGGCGGCGGTGACTACGGCGACGGCGGTGACGGCGGCGGCGGAGATGGTGGCGGCGACGGCGGCGGTGACGGCGGCGGCGGAGATGGTGGCGGCGACGGCGGCGGTGGCGACGGCGGAGGCGACTTCAACCCCTTCGACGGCGGAGGCGGCGACGGCGGAGGTTTCGACTTCGGCGGCGGCGACTTCTAAAACCGGCGACTTCTGATCAAACCCACAGGGCCCCGGCGAGCATGCTCGACGGGGCGCTGTCATGTGCGGTTACGCAGTGATCACTCGCCGAACAGCGGCGGGTTTCCTTCGCCGGTGTGCAGGTAGTAGACCGGGTCGCTGAAGTTGCCGGGGACCTTGCCCAGACCCTTGATGACGGTCGCGGCTCCGTTGGCGTGACCAACGGCGTACAGATAGGCCGAACCGGTGTTCTTGTCGATTGCCGTCAGCAACGTGCTCTGGGTGCCGCACTTCTCCGCGACCAGGAACTCGAAGCTCTGCCAGGTCGAGGTGCGGACCTTCTTGACCACCGGCGCGAGCTTGATGTTCGCCGGGATGTGGATCGTGTAGAGCGCGCCACCGTTCGTCGTGGCCAGGAACGTGTCGTACGTCGCCGTCTCGCTGATCAGCGCCATCGTCTTGACCGCGGCGTACCCGGTGTACCGCGACACCTCACGGGTGTCCGGGTTGGTCCGGTAGAGCACGCCGTCGCCACGGAGCCGGTACTGCGCGCCGCGGACCGTCCTGCCGCCGTAGAACGAAGTGTCAATCGCCTTGTAGCCCTGATACCCGACACCGTTCGACTTCAGTCCGCTGGTCGGCTTACCGGTCGAGTCGTGGCCGTAGAAGCCGGCGTACAGAGTCCCGTTCACGATCACGTCGCCGTACGTCGTGTCCTCGCCCGCGACGCCGACCGTCGAACGCCAGGTCGACGCGATCTTCGCGAGTCCAGGGGCGAACATATGCGGACCGACCGCCCGCTTCGCCGTGATCGGCGACGACGCGGTGACCGTGGTGTTGGCGATGTCACCGGCCGCGCTGATCGAGCCGACGGATATCGAGCAGGCCGCGGTCGTGGACGTGACCACCGCGTGGCTCGGCGCTGCCGCCAGTACGCCGAGCAGCACGGCGGACCCCGCGACGGCGGAGGCTTTCTTCAGAAGAAGGTTGTTCATACCTCCCACGATGCGACCTCCGCCGCCGAAGTTGCGTTATCTGGTCATCGTCATTGGGACGGAGCGTGAGCCTGACCCGTAGCCGCTCGACGCCGAAGGCCGGGAGGCCTACCGTCGGGAGGGTGCATGAGCTCGCCATTACGGAGAGCATCGTCGATGCGATCGTCGAGAAGATCGGCGACGGACCGGTGGCGGCGGTGCGGCTGGAAGTGGGGCGGCTGTCGGGGGTGGTGACGGACTCGATCCGGTTCTGCTTCGAGATCGTGGCCGGGGGCACCGGGCTCGAGGGGGCCCGGCTGGACATCGACGAGCCGTCCGGGCGGGCGTACTGTCGGGATTGCCGACGAGAGTTCGGGCTCGACGATCCGATCATGCTGTGCGACTGCGGCAGTGCCGATCTCGACATCCTGGCCGGCCGCGAACTGCGGATCATCTCGGTGGAGGTGCGTTGACATGTGCAGCACCTGTGGATGCGGTGGCGAAGACGAAACCACCCGCGTCACCCTGGTCGACGGACCGGAACCGGTCCACGCCCACCCGCACGACCACGCCCACCCTCATGAGCACCCGCACGAGCATGAGCACGAGACCAGGACCGTGCTGCTCGAGCAGGACATTCTGGCGAAGAACGACCTGCTCGCCGCCGCCACCCGGCACCGGCTGGCCGAGCACGCGATCACCGCGATCAACCTGATGAGCTCCCCCGGCTCCGGCAAGACGACGCTGCTGGAGCGCACCGTCCGCGACCTGGCCGGCCGGCGCGAAACCCTTGTCGTCGAAGGCGATCAGGAGACCTGGCTCGACGCCCAGCGGATCCGCGCGACCGGTAGCAAGGTCGTCCAGATCAACACCGGCGCCGGCTGTCACTTGGACGCGGAGATGCTGGACCGCGGCCTGAACGAACTCGCCCCACCCGACGGCTCACTCGTCTTCGTCGAGAACGTCGGCAACCTGGTCTGCCCGGCCCTGTTCGACCTCGGCGAGGCGGCCCGGGTGGTGATCATCTCGGTCACCGAGGGCGCCGACAAACCCGCGAAGTACCCGTACATGTTCCGCACCGCCGACCTCGTCCTGCTGAACAAGATCGACCTGCTCCCGTACGTCGACTTCGACGTCGACCTGTGCGTCGACCTGATCCGCCGCCTGAAGCCAGACGTCGAACTGCTGCACGTCTCCGCGACTCGCGGCGACGGCCTCGACGCCTGGCATTCCTGGCTCGACGCCCGCTAACAGATCCGGGGCAACTGCTCCCCAATTGGCGTATCCACTACCCGGGTAGCACCGAACGCCGTCTTCGTGACGACCATCCCAGGATGCGCCTCGACGCACGAACCGATGATCGCCGCGTCCGCCCCGAGCGGGTGCGCCTGCATCGCCGCGAGTACCTCTTCCGCGTCATCGGGTGCCACGATCGCGAGCAGTTTGCCCTCGTTCGCGACGTACAGCGGATCGAGACCGAGGAACGAGCAGGCGTTCGCGACCGTCTCTGGCACCGGCAGGGTACTTTCGATCAGCTCGACGCCAACCCCGGCCGACTTGGCGATCTCGTTCAACGACGTCGCCACGCCACCCCGGGTCGGGTCCCGCAGTACGTGCAGGTCGGTGCAGACGTCGAGCATCGCCGCGACCAGCCCGTTCAACGGCGCGCAGTCGCTGACCACCTCGGTGCCGAACGAGATGCCGTCCCGCACACTCATGATCGCGATCCCGTGTACGCCGATCTGTCCGCTGACGATGACCACATCACCCGGGGCCGCGCGCTGTGGCCGGATGTCGACGCCGGCCGGGACCAGGCCGACCCCGGCGGTATTGATGTAGACGCCGTCACCATGACCCGCGTCGACAACCTTGGTGTCACCGGTCGCGATCGTCACTCCGGCACGTTGCGCGGCAGCCCCGAGATCCGTCGCGATACGGCCGACGACGGACAGCTCGACGCCCTCTTCCAGGATGAATCCACAGGACAGGTACGCCGCCTGCGCACCACTCATCGCCAGGTCGTTCACGGTGCCGTTCACGGCCAGGTCGCCGATGCTGCCGCCCGGGAAGAACAACGGCTGCACGACGAACGAGTCGGTCGAGAACGCCAGCCGGGCCCCGCCGAGCTGGAACACCGCGGAGTCGGTCAGACCGCCGAGCACCGGGTTGGCGAACGCCGGCATGAAGAGGTGCTCGACCAGCTCCCCCGACATCTGTCCGCCGCCCCCGTGGCCCATCACGATGGTGGTGTGATCGCGCAACGGCAGCGGACAGACCCATTCCTCGAAATTGAGGGCCATGACTTGTTCAGCCACCGCTGCTCACCACCTCGACAGGCGTCTCCAGCCGTCGGTAGAGGTAGTAGGCCGCACACGCGCCCTCACTCGAAACCATCGTGGCCCCCAGTGGATTGCGCGGCGTACAGAGCGTCCCGAACGCCGAACACTCGTGCGGCTTGATCAGTCCTTGCAGGACCTCACCGCTGCGGCACACGGTCGACTCCTGCGTGGTGATGTCCTGCACCTGGAAGCGGTACTCCGCGTCGTACTCGCGGTAGCGCTCCGACAACCGCCACCCGCTCTGCGGGATCATGCCGATCCCCCGCCAGGCCCGGTCGGTGGTCTCGAAGACGTCGGCCAGCATCGCGATCGCGGCCGGGTTGCCCTCGTCGCGGACGGCCCGCTGGTACGCGTTCTCGAGGACGTGCTCGCCCTTCTCGAGCTGGCTGACCGTGCGCAGGATTCCGGCCAGGATGTCCAGCGGTTCGAACCCGGTCACGACGATCGGTACGCCGTACTTGTCGGCCAGCTCCGGGTATTCCGTCGTACCCATCACGCTGCAGACGTGGCCCGCGGCGAGGAAGCCCTGGACCCGGCAGCTGGGTGACTGCATGATCGCCTCGATCGCCGGTGGCACCCGGACGTGCGAGACGAGCAGGCTGAAGTTCGGGATGCCGAGCTTCTTGGCCTGGTAGACAGTCATCGCGTTCGGCGGCGCGGTGGTCTCGAAGCCGATGCCGAAGAAGACGACCTGCTTGTCCGGGTTCTCTTGGGCCACCCGGAGCGCGTCCAGCGGCGAGTAGACCACCCGGACGTCACCGCCCTGGCTCTTGATCCGGAACAGGTCGCGCTCGCTGCCGGGCACCCGCAGCATGTCGCCGAACGAGCAGAAGATCACGTCCGGCTGGGCGGCGATCTCGAGCGCCTTGTCGATGATCTCCAGCGGCGTAACGCAGACCGGGCAGCCCGGCCCGTGGATCATCTCGACGCCGTCGGGCAGCAACTGGTCGATGCCGTGCCGGACGATCGTGTGCGTCTGACCGCCGCAGACCTCCATCATCGCCCACGGTTTCGTCACGGTGGCGTGGATCTGCTCGACCAGTTTCCCGGCCAGGACCGGATCGCTGAACTCCTCGAGATACTTCATTTGGCCGCCTCCCATTCGGTACCGGGTGGTCGCCGCTCGCCGGCCTGCCGCGCGGCCAGTCCCCACTGATCGCCGAACTCTTCCTCCAGCGCGCCGAGCTTGCGGTACAGCGCGAGCGACTGCATCGCGGACTCCTCGTCCAGGCGCTGCAACGCGAACCCGACGTGCACGATGGTGTACTCACCCACCTGCAGGTCAGGCAGGTATTCCAGACAGACGTCCTTCAGCACGCCGCCGAAGTCCACCTGTCCCATCCGGGTACCGTCCTCCTCCCGGATCTCCACGACCTTTCCCGGTACGGCTAGGCACATGACGTTCCCTCCCTCTGGCCCTTCATGAGCGGACCCTGGCCGCGACGGCCAGCTGTCCGAGAGCGAGCCCGGCGTCGGTCGCGGGGACCCGGCGGTGGCGCAGGACGGTGAATCCGGCCGCGGCCAGCGCCGCGGTTGTTGCCGATAGCAACACCCGGTTGACGAACACACCGCCGGACAGGGCGACGGTGGACAAACCTCTGCCGGCGCGGACCCGTTCGGCCAGCGTCACCATGACTTCAGCCAAGGCCCGGTGGAAGCGAGCACTCACAACCCCCGGTTCCACCCCGGCCAGCACATCCCGTACGACGCCCGCCAACACCGGCGCCGGATCGATCTCCTCCCCCGTGATCGCGAACTCGTAAGCCCCTCGATCCTCGGAGGCCAGTCCCTCCAACTCGATCGCGGCCTGCGCCTCGTACCCGGCCCGGTGACACACCCCGGCCAGCGACGAGACCGCGTCGAACAATCTGCCCATGCTGGACGTCGGCGCACAAGCGATGTCCCGCTCCAACTGAGCCCAGAGCAACTGCAGCTCGGCCTTGGCACACGCGCGTACCGACGGCAGGCGTGGATCCCACGCCAACCCAGCAGCCCACAGATGCGACAACGCCATCCGGCAGGGATTCCGTACGCCGGCATCGCCGCCCGGCAACGGCACGTACTTGAGGTGCGCGACCCGTTCGAACCCGTCGTAGTCGGCCAGCAGCACCTCCCCGCCCCACACCGCCCCGTCATCGCCGTACCCGGTCCCATCAAAGGCAAAGCCGATGACGTCGCCTTGATGACGGTGTTCAGCCATCACCGACGCGACGTGCGCGTGATGATGCTGTACGCCGATCACCGGCCGACCGGCCGCATTCAGCTGGGCCCATTGCCGCGAGCGGTACGACGGATGCTTGTCCGTCACGAGCACCTCCGGCCGGACCCCGGTCAACTCCTCCAGATGCTGCTCAGCCCGCTCGAAGGCCTCCAGCGTGGCCAGGTCGTCCATATCCCCAACGTGTGCGGACAACCAGGCATACTGCCCATCCCCTAGGCAGAACGTGTTCTTCAAATCCCCGCCAACCGCCAGTGCCGGCCGGACCGGGACAGGCAGGTCGATCGGGAACGGTGCGTACCCACGAGACCGACGTACCGGCAGCTCGATCTTGTCGACGATGCGTACGACGGAGTCATCACAGGGCACGTGGATCGGCCGATCGTGACCGAGCCAGGCATCAGCAAGGCCAACGAGCCTGCTGAGCGCCTCGTCGTCATCAGTGACGATTGGCTCGCCGGACAGGTTGCCGCTCGTCATCACCAGCACACACGGGCCAGGCTGATCGAACAGGAGTTGATGGATCGGTGTGTACGGCAACATCACGCCGAGATCAGGGTTGCCAGGGGCAACCGCTTCGGCGACAGCCGCACCGGCCTTGCGACGCAGCAATACGATCGGGTGCTGGATGCCGGTCAGCAGCTCCTCCTCGGCCGCATCGATCCAAGCGATCCGCCGGGCGGCGTCAAGATCCGCAGCCATCACGGCGAAGGGCTTATCACCACGATCCTTACGCTTCCGCAGCGTGGTCACGACCGCCTGATCGCCGGCATCACAGACGAGGTGAAAGCCCCCAAGCCCTTTCACCGCAAGGATTCCGCCGTTGACGAGCAGCCCATGCGCTACCGCCAACGCATCTTCGTCGTACTCCGTCTCAAGGCCCGGCTGGACGAGTTGGAGCCGAGGGCCGCAGGCGGGACACGCGATCGGCTGCGCGTGAAACCTCCGGTCGTCGGGATCGGCGTACTCACGGGCGCAGTCCGGACAGAGCGGAAAGCCGGCCATCGTCGTGGCCGGTCGGTCGTACGGCAGACCCGTGATGATCGTGAAGCGTGGACCGCAGTTGGTGCAGCTGATGAACGGATGCCGATAGCGCCGGTCGGACGGATCGGCGAACTCGGCCAGACAGTCCGCACACGTCGCGACATCCGGCGCAACCAACGTGCGCCCCGGACCGCCGGTCGAGTCAAGGATGACGAACTCGGTCCCGCCGACCGGCGACACATACTCCTCAGTCACGGTCGAGACCACCGCCAGCGGAGGTGCATCACTAAGAACGCGACGGGCAAACGCAGCCACCGCAGCGTCCGATCCTTCGACCTCGGCGACCACCCCTGCCGGCGTATTGCCGACCTCACCGGACAGCCCGAGCTCGCGGGCCAGGGCGTAGACGAACGGGCGGAACCCGACGCCCTGGACGACGCCGGTGACCAGCACGCGGCTGCGAACACGTTCCGGCTCGTTCGTTCTGCTCACCCCGCCGGGCGAATAGATTGTCGAATTCCGCGATCAGCGGACAATTCGACACTAAACCCGCGCCAGAGATCAGCGCCAGGGATCACGGCCCGAAGATCTCGTGCACTTTCCGGAGGTCCCGCAGCCGCGGTTCGGTGTCACCGCGCAGCCAGCGGCTGATGGTCCGCACCGACACGCCGATCCGCTGCGCGGCCGCCTGCTGGGACAGCCCCTGACCACGCAATACGCCGTTCAACCAGTCGGCGAACGGCTCCGCGGCCGGCTGTGGCCGGCGGGCGCCCGCACCGTGCAGCACCTCGACCTCGACGCCGTCGGGGAAGATCCGCACGGTCACGTCGAACAGGCCGTCCTTGGGGCCGGCAGCGGCCAGCAGGGCGGTGGTGATGGCCTGATAGAGCGCCTGGTTCTCCTCCACCTCCAGCGTGACCGGCTCGAGCGCCTCGCGGACGAACTGTTCGGCGTCCGGCAGCGATCCGGGCCGGGCCGGGAAAACCTGCGACACGACGACCACGGGCGAGACGAAGACCTCGCGGCCCGGATCGTCCATTGCACGAGAATACCGGTGCGACACTGGTTAAAAATGCCCTCCCGGAATGTCCTGGAATCGGGGATTCCCGGATTTCCGGACACCGCCATTAATACCTGACACAAGTGTCTGTCGGACTGATCAGTCTCGTCGTACGGTCGAAAGAGCCGAATTTCCCGGCGAGGGAGGGACTGGGTCGTGTCCACGACACTTGAACCGGAGCAGGCGCAGCAGGAGACCGACGAGGGTGTCGTGCACATCCTCTGGATGAACGGCGGGTTGAGCTGCGACGGTGATTCGGTCGCCCTGACGGCGGCCACCCAGCCGAGTATCGAGGAGATCGTCCTCGGCGCCCTGCCCGGGCTGCCGAAGATCGCGGTGCACTGGCCGCTGATCGACTTCGAGTGCGGGCCGGAGACCGGTGCGGACAACTTCATCGAGTGGTGGCACAAGGCCGACCGCGGCGAGCTGGAACCGTTCGTGCTGGTGGTCGAGGGCTCGATCCCGAACGAGGCGATCCACGACGGCGAGGGCTACTGGGCCGGCTTCGGGAACAACCCGGCCACCGGCCAGCCGATGAAGACGTCCGAGTGGCTCGACCGACTGGCCCCGAAGGCCACCGCGGTAGTTGCCGTCGGCACCTGTGCGACGTACGGCGGGATCCACGCGATGGCAGGGAACCCGACCGGCGCGATGGGAGTGCCCGACTACCTCGGCTGGAGCTGGAAGTCCAAGGCCGGTCTGCCGATCGTCTGCGTGCCAGGTTGCCCGATCCACCCCGACAACCTGTCCGAGACGCTCGTCTACCTGCTCTACCAGGTCGCCGGGCAGGCCCCGATGATCCCGCTCGACGCGGAGCTGCGGCCGCAGTGGCTGTTCGGCCGGACCGTGCACGAGGGCTGTGACCGGGCCGGGTACTACGAGCAGGGCGACTTCGCCAAGGAGTACGGCTCCCCCAAGTGCCTGGTGAAGCTGGGCTGCTGGGGTCCGGTGGTCAACTGCAACGTGCCGAAGCGCGGCTGGATCAACGGCGTCGGCGGCTGCCCGAACGTCGGCGGCATCTGCATCGCCTGCACGATGCCCGGCTTCCCGGACAAGTTCATGCCGTTCATGGACGAACCGGCCGGCAGCAAGGTCTCCACCACCGCGAGCAAGGTGTACGGCACCGTGATCCGCCGGCTGCGCAAGTACACCATCAACAGCGGCAACAAGGAACCCAAGTGGCGGCACAAAGGCTCCGAGCTCACCACCGGCTACGAGAAGGTCTGGTAGTGCCATGACGACCACCGAACCGAAGCTCGCCACGACTGACTCGAAGAACCCCGATGTCGTCGAGATGGCGTGGGACCCGATCACCCGGATCGTCGGCAGCCTGGGCATCTACGCGAACGTGAACTTCAAGTCGAAGACCGTCGAGGAGTGTCACAGCACGTCCTCGATCTTCCGCGGCTACAGCATCTTCATGAAGGGCAAGGACCCGCGCGACGCGCACTTCATCACCAGCCGGATCTGCGGGATCTGCGGTGACAACCACGCCACCTGCTCGGTCTACGCGCAGAACATGGCGTACGGCGTCGCGCCGCCGCACCTGGGCGAGTGGATCGTCAACCTGGGCGAGGCCGCCGAGTACATGTTCGACCACAACATCTTCCAGGAGAACCTGGTCGGCGTGGACTACTGCGAGCGGATGGTCAAGGAGACCAACCCCGGCGTACTGGAGCTGGCGAACCGGACCGAGGCGCCGCACGCCGGCGACCACGGGTACAAGACCATCGGCGACATCATGCGCTCGCTGAACCCGCTCGAAGGCGACTTCTACCGCGAAGCGCTGCACGTCAGCCGCTACACGCGGGAGATGTTCTGCCTGATGGAGGGCCGGCACGTCCACCCGTCGACGCTCTACCCGGGCGGTGTGGGCACGGTCGCGACGATCCAGCTCTTCACCGACTACCTGACCCGGCTGATGCGCTACATCGAGTTCATGAAGAAGGTCGTGCCGTTGCACGACGACCTGTTCGACTTCTTCTACGAGGCGCTGCCCGGCTACGAGCACGTCGGCGAGCGGCGGATCCTGCTCGGCTGCTGGGGCAGCCTGAACGACCCGGCGATCTGCGACTTCAAGTACCAGAACATGGAGGCGTGGGGACGGCGGATGTTCGTCACCCCGGGCGTGATCGTCGACGGCAAGCTGGTCACCAACAGCCTGGTCGACATCAACGTCGGCCTGCGGATCCTGCTCGGCAGTTCGTACTACGACGACTGGGCCGATGGCTCGCACGAGAAGTTCGTCGACATCGACCCGCTCGGCAACCCGATCGACGTACGGCACCCGTGGAACCAGCACACGATCCCGAAGCCGCAGAAGCGCGACTTCTCCAACGCGTACAGCTGGACCATGTCGCCGCGCTGGTTCGACGGCAAGGACCACCTGGCCCTCGACACCGGCGGCGGCCCGATCGCGCGACTCTGGTCGACGGCGCTGTCCGGTCTGGTCAACACTGACTACATCCAGGCCACCGGTCACAGTGTGAAGATCCAGCTCCCGCGGACGGCGCTGAAGCCGGCCACGGAGTACGAGTGGAAGATCCCGCAGTGGAGCAACGCGCTCGAGCGGAACCGGGCCCGGACCTACTTCCAGGCCTACGCGGCCGCGCTCGCGCTGCACTTCTGCGAGAAGGCGATGGCCGAGGTCAGGGCCGGCCGGACCGAGACCTGGACACCGTTCAAGGTCCCGGACGACGCGATCTCCTGCGGCTTCACCGAGGCGGTCCGCGGCGTGCTGTCGCACCACATGGTGATCCGGGACGGCAAGATCGCGAACTACCACCCGTACCCGCCGACCCCGTGGAACGGCAGCGTCCGGGACAGCTACGGCACCCCCGGCCCGTACGAGGACGCCGTCCAGAACACCCCGATCTTCGAGGAGAACCCACCGGAGCGGTTCAAGGGCATCGACATCATGCGTGCGGTCCGCAGCTTCGACCCGTGTCTGCCGTGCGGCGTGCACATGTTCGTCGGCAACGGGCAGGAGAAGACCCACCTGCACTCCCCGTCCATCGCCGTCAAGCCGTACTGACATGGATCGGCACGATGTCCAGGCCCTGAGCGAACGGATCGACGTACTGCTGGACGAGGTTCAGCGGCGCGCCGATCCCGGGCTGGCCGGTCAGGTGGAGGAGCTGGTCCGCGCGGTGCTGACCTTGCACGGCGCAGGGCTGGAGCAACTGCTGAACCTGCTGGACGAGCCGCAGGTTCGGCAGTTGGTCGGCGACGATCTGGTCGCCGGCCTGCTCCTGCTGCACGACCTCCACCCGGACGATGTCGCGACCCGGATCCAGGTCGCGCTGGACTCTGTCCGGCCGTACCTGGGTTCGCATGCCGGCGGCATCGACTACCTCGGCATCGACGACGACGGCGTCGTCCACCTGAGCCTGCAGGGCAGCTGCGAGGGCTGCCCGGGCTCGACGGCCACGGTCCGGATGACGGTCGAGAACGCCGTCCTGGACGCCGCTCCGGAGGCGGTCGCGGTCGACGTCGCCGGCATGGTCAAGGAGAAGACGAATCTCCTCAAGATCGAGCCGTTCCGACCCCATCGGGACGGCTGGCACCAGCTGGACCTGGTCCCACCCCCCGACCAGGTCCAGCACCTCACCGTCGGCGGCATGGACGTCCTGGTGGCGAATCTGGCCGACACGTTCTTTGCCTATCGCAACAACTGCCCGATGTGCTCGTCCGCTCTGCATCACGGACAGCTGTCCGGCGACCGGCTGATCTGTCCACGCTGCACGGCGGAGTACGACGTACGCCTGGCCGGGCGAGCGTTGACACCGGAAGGGGCACCACCGCTCGAAGCACTTCCGCTGCTGCCGGAGGGATCCGGCTGGAAAGTCGCCATCCCGGGGGTGCAACCGGCGTGAGGCCGCCATCGACGCTGCGGGCGCTCGCGCAGAACAAACCACCTCCGGTCGTCGATCCGGTCGCAGTACTGCGTCAGTTCACCGGCGGCGTCCGCGAGCAGGGGGCGCCGGGTGAGCAGTGTGAGATGTGCACCGCGCGAATCGGCCCTGAGCACTCGCATCTGGCCGATGTCGAAGGACACCGACTGCTGTGCACGTGCCGGCCCTGCTATCTGTTGTTCACCGACGGCGGCGCCTCGCACGGGCACTACCGCGCTGTGCCCGAGCGCTACCGGGCCAACGCGGACTTCACCCTGTCGACGGCGCAGTGGGAGACGATGGGGATCCCGGTCAACCTCGCCTTCCTCTTCTACCAGTCCGATCAGGGCCGGTACGTCGCCTTCTACCCGAGCCCGGGCGGTGCCACCGAGTCACTGCTCGACCTGGCCGGCTGGGACGAGGTCGTGGCCGGCGACGCCCGCCTGCAGGAGTTGGTCCCCGATGTCGAGGCGGTGCTGCTACGCCGCCTCGACAACGGGTTCGAATGCCACCTGGTCCCGATCGACGCGTGCTACGAGCTGGTCGGGATCGTCCGTCAGTACTGGGAAGGGTTCGCCGGCGGCGAGGACGTCTGGCGCCGGATCGACGAGTTCTTCGACGGTGTCCGGGAGCGCGGCCGTGGTTGACCTCGACTTCACCTGCACCGGCTCGGAGGCGGACCGGTACGCCGCGACGCCGCTGATCCAGCTGCGGCTCAAGATCGAGGAGACAACGGGTACGCCGGTGCACGCGCTGGCATTGCGCTGTCAGATCCGGATCGAGCCGATCCGGCGGCGCTACGACGACGAAGAGGCCGAGGGTCTCGCGGACCTGTTCGGCGACCGGGCTCGCTGGGGCGAGACGTTGAAGCCGCTGCAGCTGGCGTTCGTCACACAGATGGTGCCGGGCTTCACCGGCGAGACCGACGTGGACCTGCAGTTGCCGTGCAGCTACGACTTCGACGTCGCGGCTCACAAGTACCTGTACGCCTTGCGGAATGGCGGCGTACCGCTGCTGATGCTGTTCAACGGGACGATCTTCACCGGGCGTCCCGGCACCCTGTCGGTGACACCGGTCGCTTGGCAGAAGGAGACGACGTACCAGCTGCCGGTGGCGGTCTGGCGGGAGGCGATGGACCAGCACTTTCCGGGGTCCGCCTGGCTGCGGTTGCGGCAGGACACGTTCGACCGGCTGTACCGCTATCGCGCCCAGGAGGCCTTGCCCGGTTGGGACGACGCGATCGAGCGGCTGCTGAAGGAACACTTGGAATGAACAGGTTCGAGGCGGTTCAGCAGGTCGCGGACACGGTGCTGTTCGAGGGCTACGTGCTCTACCCGTATCGGGCGTCGGACGGGAAGAACCGGGTGCGCTGGCAGTTCGGCGTACTGATGCCGCCGGACTACTGCCTGACGGATCCGTCCGAGCGGGGCTGGTCGCAGACCGAGTGTCTCCTCGAAGGCGACCAGGCCGTGCTCACCGTTCGACTGCGATTCCTACAGGCACAGCGCCGTACCGTCCTGGATGTCGATGAGATCGAGGTGGAGTCGCTGGAGACAGCCGATGCGACGTACCTGCCGTGGGACGAGGCCGTCGTGCAGACGGTCGATCTCCAGGCGGACCCGCGAAAACTGCCGCGCGAGGAGCCGTTCCAGATCCCAGGCGGCACCGAGACCGAGGCGCTCGGTTCGGTCGGCTTCCTCCGTCGCACCCGGCTCCCTGTCAGCGGGACCGTTGCCCTGAGCATCGAGTCGCTCCCCGGCCCGTACGGCGTGAGCCGGTTGCGGATCCGGGTCGAGAACACGACCGCGGACGGCAGCTCGGAACGGGTCGGCGCACTCCGGCAGGCGCTGATCGCCCACCACCTGATGATCGCCGTCGACGGCGGCAAGTTCATCTCGCTGCTGGACCCACCCGAATGGGCCACCGGCTACGCGGCCGCCTGCGACAACGTCGGCCTCTACCCGGTGCTGGCCGGCGACGAACTGCTCTCGTCGCCGATCATCCTGTACGACCACCCGCAGATCGCGGAGGAGAGCCAGGGCGATCTGTTCGACGCGACCGAGATCGACGAGATCCTCAGCCTGCGGACGATGACCCTGACCGAGGACGAGAAGCGCGAGGTCCGCGGCACCGACCCGCGGACCGCCGAGCTGCTCGCCCGGGTCGACTCGATGCCGCCGGAGCTGCTGGACCGCCTGCACGGCACGCTCCGCTACCTGCGGAAGGTGACCGAACCCGAGCCGAGCAAGCAGCCGTGGTGGGATCCGGGGAGCGACCTGACGGTCTCCCCGGAGACCGACACGGTACTGGTCGGTGACGTTGCTGTTGGCAACGGTTCGCGGGTCCGGCTGCGGCCGGGGATCCGGCGGGCGGACGCACAGGACATGTTCCTGACCGGCCGCCTCGGCACGGTGGTCGCCGTACTCTTCGACGTCGACGGCGTGACCCATGTGGCGGTCGCGCTGGACGGCGAGGAGGGCGAAGTACAGCGGTCACACGGCCGGTATCTGTACTTCAGCCCGGAGGAACTGGAGCCGTTGGGATGACTGTTCTGGTGGCGGGTCTGGGCAACATGTTCTGCAGTGACGACGCCTTCGGCGTGGCGGTCGTCGAGGAGCTCGCGCGGCGGAGTCTGCCGGACGATGTCGAGGTACGGGACTTCGGCATCCGCGGCATCCACCTCGCCTACCAGCTGCTCGAGCCCTACGACCTCGTCGTACTGATCGACGCGGTCCAGCGTGGCGGCCCACCGGGGACGGTCTACGTGATCGAGGCGGAGCCGGGCGCCGAGCCCGGGCCGGAGGTGAGCATGGATGCCCACGATCTCGCTCCGGACGCCGTGCTCTCGCTTGTTCCGCGACTCGGTGGCACCGTGGGACCTGTGGTCGTGGTCGGCTGCGAGCCGACCGGGATCGACGCCGGGATCGGGTTGTCCCCGGCCGTTCAGGACGCCGTGGGGACCGCGGCGCAACTGGTGATCGACATGATCAAGGAGAGGTAGACGATGTGCCTCGGCATCCCGGGCCGCGTGGTCGACTGCCCGGAGGGCGCGGACCTCGGCCAGGTAGAGGTGGCGGGCGTCGTCCGCGACATCAACCTGTCCCTGCTCGACGGGCCGCTCGTCCCCGGTGAGTACGTGCTGATCCACAGCGGCTTCGCGCTGGAGCGGATGTCGCGAGAGCGGGCCGCCGATGCGCTCGCGTTCTTCGGAGCCGACCTGTGAACGGACCGGCCCTCTTCGTCCGGTATGCGTTCGCCCCCAACCGACTTGGGTACTGCGGTCCCGCCGACGCCGGCGCCCTGCTCGAGTACGGCGCACTCGGCCGGGCCGACAACGGATTCCGTGCACTGGCGAAGCAGTTCGACGGCGCCTGGCCGCAACTCCGCCTGATCGCCGGATCCTCGGGTACGGCGGATCCGCTCGACCGCGAGGTGGTCGAGGCGTACTGGATCGGCAACCGCCTGCTCGACCAGGCCGGCGACGCCCGCGGCGGCCTCCCGCATCACAGCTTCCAGGTGTTCTGCCTCTACCCATGGGCCGAGCTGCTCGGCGAAGAACGCAGTACGGCGCAAGCCCTAAGAGTGCTCGACCAGTGCCGCATCCGTTGGGGCCGAGTGGTCGCAGACGCCAACGGCCAGGTCGTGGTGACCTCGCGCCCGTTGGAATGGGACGGCGTACGCCTGGCTCTTGGCGAACCGCGGGAGGAGACGGCGATCCGTGGCTTCGACGGTGTGGATCTGATCTCGCCGTTGGCCCCGGGTGAGTGGGTCTCGCTGCACTGGGGCTGGGTCTGCGACCGATTGACCCGCGCCCAACTGGTTGCCTTACGCCACTATTCGGCGTACCACCTGGGGTTGGTGAATCAGCGCCTCGGTGGGCGTGCGGGGATGTCCGGGCCGAGGATCCAGTGACCGTCCGGGTGCGTGACGACGCCTGGTGAGTTCAGCACCGCCGGCCGGATGACCGGGTGGTCCTCCGCCGTTCCGGACCGATCGGGCTCCCAGCGGGCCGGGTCCTCGGTCAGGCCGAGCAGATAGGTGACCGTGCAATCAAGTGCGCCGGCCAGCTCAGGCAGCCGCACCACGTCGACCCCGGCGCCGTGCTCGAAGCTCGACAGGGTCTTGTTCGTCGTCCGGATCCCCCACCGCGCCAGCCGGCTGACGAGCTGCTTCTGGGTGAGCCCGAGCTGCAAGCGCCGGGCGCGTAGCCGGTGGCTGACGACCAGATGCCGGTCGACAGCGAGGTCGCTTCGGTCCTCGAACATAGGACTACCCCCTGCTGCCACGATCCACGGCCCCCGCGACCACGTCAATCGCCAGGGCGGCCCGAATCCATCTCAGCCAGTGCATGGACCGTGTACCGCGCGAAGTTGAACACCGGCGCCCGCCCCAGCAACCGCTCGAACTCCTCGTGCGAGTCCACCTCGTAAATCCAGGCCCCGCCGTGGGATCCAACCACGTGATACCGGGCCAGCACCTTCCCCTCCCGCTCCAGCCGCTCGCCGTACTCCGGCATGGCGCCGACGGCCCGCGCCATCTCCGGGGAGAGCAGGCTCAGCTCCATCTGCCACAGCACCAGGAACTTCATGAGCGGAGGTGGAGTCGGCGGGCTGCCTCGGCGACCGAGCCAGAGACCGACGGATAGACGGTGAAGGCCTGGGCGACCTGGTCGACGGTGAGGCGGGCGCCGACGGCCAGTGAGATCGGGTGGATCAGCTCACTGGCCCGAGGGGCGACGACCACGCCGCCGACGACGATACCGGTGTTGGGCAGGCAGAAGAGTTTGACGAAACCGTCCCGGACGCCCTGCATCTTGGCCCGGGCATTGTCGGCCAGCGGGACCTTGACGACCATCGCCGTACTGCCGCCGGCGTCGACGACTGCCTGGGTCAGGCCGACGGTGGCGATCTCGGGGGCGGTGAAGACGTTCGCGGAGACCGTCGACTGGTCCAGCGGGGTGACGGCGTCGCCAAGGGCGTGGGCCATCGCGATCCGGCCCTGCATGGCGGCCACCGAGGCGAGCATGAGTACGCCGGTGCAGTCGCCGGCCGCATAGACGCCACGGGCCGTGGTCCGGGAGACCCGGTCGACCTGGACGAACCCTCCGTCGGTCAGCGACACGCCCGAGTCGACCAGGTTCAGGTCGTCGGTGTTCGGCAGCGAGCCGACCGCGAGCAGCGCATGCGAACCCTCGACCTTCCGGCCGTCGGTCAGCGTCACCACCACCCCGTCGCCCTGCCGCCGGACCGACTCGGCCCGGGACTTACTCAGGACGGTCAGACCGCGCCGCTTGAACACGCCCTCCAGGACCGCTGCCGCGTCAGCATCCTCGCCCGGCAGGACCCGGTCGCGGGACGACACCAGGACGACGTCGCTGCCGAGTGCGTCGTACGCGCTGGCGAACTCCGCACCGGTGACGCCGGAGCCGACCACGATCAGCCGCTCCGGCAGCTCCTCGAGCTCGTAGACCTGCTCCCAGGTGAGGATGCGTTCACCGTCGGGCTCGGAGCCCTTGAGGATACGAGGCCTTGCACCAGTGGCGATCAGCACGACGTCGGCGGGCAGCCGCTCGTCACCGACGACCACAGTCTCCGGACCGTCGAGCCGGCCGCGGCCCTTGATGATCCGGACCTTGTCGGAGTCCAGCCGGCGCTCGATGCCCTCCGACTGGGCGGTTGCCAGCGCCTTCACCCGCTTGTTGACGACGGAGAGATCGACACGCACAGAGTTGGCCGGATCGTCGTCGCCGTCGTCCAGCCGGACCCCGAGCTCGCCGGCCTCCTCCACCTCGGTCATCACCTCGGCGGTGGCGATCAGGGTCTTGCTCGGCACGCAGTCGGTGAGCACCGCGGAACCGCCGATTCCGTCGGAATCGACAACCGTCACCTCCCCGCCCAGCTGGGCGGCCGCACTGGCCGCTTCGTACCCACCCGGGCCGCCTCCGATGATCACAACTCGCGCCACGAGAGGCCATTGTTCCGTATCCTGTGTCGTCGTGACCCTGTACGCCGCGTTTGCGTCGAATCTGGACCCGAACCTGATGGCCGACCGGTGCCCGTACTCGCCCCTGCGCGGGACCGGCTGGATCCTCGGCTGGCGCCTCACGTTCGGCGGCGAGGAGCTCGGCTGGGAGGGCGCGATGGCCACCGTGGTCGAGGACGGCTCCGACCCCGGCAACCAGGTCTTCGTCGCGCTGTACGACGTACATCCCAAGGACGTCGAGCGGCTGGACGAGTGGGAATGGATCGAGCAGGACGTCTACAGCAAGATCCAGGTCCGGGTGCAGACCCTGGACGGCGAGCAGCTGGCCTGGATGTACGTGCTGAACGCCTACGAGGGCGGCCTGCCCTCGGCCCGCTACCTGGGCATCCTCGCCGAGGCCGCCGAAGCGGCCGGGGCCCCCGACGACTACGTCAGCGACCTCCGCGCGCGGCCCTGCCAGTCGTCAGGTCATTAGCAGTCGTCAGGACATTAGTTATCGTGCGGTGGTGACCGAAGATCTGAAGGCCGCCGCCGAAGCCTGGCTGAGCGAGGACCCCGACCCCGACACCCGCGCCGAGCTGGCCCAGCTCCTGGACGTCGGCGCCACCGACGAGCTGGCCGACCGGTTCGCCGGCACCCTCGAGTTCGGTACGGCGGGACTCCGCGGAGCCGTCGGCGCCGGGCCGAACCGGATGAACCGGGTCGTCGTGATCCGGGCCGCCGCCGGACTCGCGGCGTACCTGAAGGCGAAGGGCCTCACCACCGGCCCGGTCTTGATCGGGTACGACGCGCGCCACAAGTCGGACGTGTTCGCGCAGGACACGGCGGCCGTGATCCGCGGCGCCGGGCTGGACGCCGTACTGCTGGACCGGCCCACGCCGACGCCCGTGGTGGCCTTCGGGATCAGGCACCTGCACGCGGTCGCGGGCGTGGTCGTGACCGCGTCCCACAACCCGCCGCAGGACAACGGCTACAAGGTCTACCTCGGTGACGGCTCGCAGATCGTGCCGCCTGCCGACGCGGAGATCGCGGCCGCCATCGCCGCCGTCGGCCCGCTGGCCGAAGTACCGCGCGGCGACGACTGGCAGACGGCCGGCGACGACCTGCTGAACGCGTACCTGGACCGCATCGCCCACCTGGTGCCGGCGGATGCGCCGCGTGACCTGAAGGTCGCCTACACCCCGCTGCACGGGGTCGGGCGGACCCTGGTCGAGGCCGCGGTCGCCCGTGCGGGGTTCGCCGCACCGCAGGTGGTCGCGTCCCAGGCCGATCCGGACCCCGACTTCCCGACTGTCGCGTTCCCGAACCCGGAGGAGCCGGGCGCGATCGACGCCGCGCTGGACCTGGCACGGAAGATCGGCGCGGACATCGCGGTGGCCAACGACCCGGACGCGGACCGATGCGCGGTCGCGGTCCCGGACGCGTCGACCAACGGCGGCTGGCGAATGCTGCGCGGCGACGAACTCGGCTCGCTGCTCGGCGAGTTCCTGCTGTCATCCGGGCCGAACGGCGTGGCCGCGTGCTCGATCGTGTCGTCGTCGCTGCTCGGCAAGATCGCCGCGTCGTACGGCGTCCGGTACGTCGAGACGCTCACCGGGTTCAAGTGGATCGGGCGGGTGCCGGAGCTGGTGTTCGGCTACGAGGAGGCGCTCGGGTACTGCGTTGACCCGGCTGCGGTGAAGGACAAGGACGGCGTGTCGACGCTGGTCCGGGTCCTGCAACTGGCCGCGCAGGCGAAGGCCGCGGGGCGCACGTTGCTGGACCTGCTGGACGATCTCGCGATCAAGCACGGACTGCACGCGACCGACCAGCTGTCGATGCGGGTCGACGACCTGGCGCTGATCGCCCAGGCGATGGACCGGCTGCGCGCCACCCCGCCGTCGACGCTGGGCTCTTACACGGTCGCGCGGATCGACGACCTGAGCGACGGATCCGAGACCTTGCCGCCGACCGACGGGCTGCGGTACACGCTGTCCGACGGCGCACGCGTGGTGGTACGCCCGTCGGGGACAGAGCCCAAGCTGAAGTGCTACCTGGAAGTGGTCGTGCCGGTCAGCACGGACGTCGCGAGTGCTCGGCGCCGGGCAGGCGAGAACCTGTCCGGCATCAAGCAAGCGTTGTCGGCCGCGCTGGGTATCTAGCTAGCTAGACATTGCTGGGGAGCACCTGGCGGGTGGCTCCCCGGCTCAGCGGGCCGCGGCGGCTTCGGCTTTCTCGGTCTGCAGGGAACTCTGCAGCGACGAGTGCAGGATGCGAAGCGTGCTGGTGGACTGCATCAGCGCGTCCCGCTCGTCCGGGTTCCGGTTGGCCAGCGCGGTGATGTCGTTGATGCTGGCCTCGATCCGGGCGATCCGGTCCGCGACCGAACCTTCCTGACTGCTGGCCTTGCGGATCGCGTCCGACGTGATCGTCCAGACGTCCTCCTTGTCGTTGGTCCGTCGCGACATGTCCACCATCTGGCTCAGCGCGGCGAGGTCGTGGTCGACCTGGGTGCGCTCCACCGGCGAAGTGATGCCGGCGGTCGCCTGCCGCAGCCTGGTGACATGCCCGGACAGCTCCGACCACGTACTCCGACCGCTCTTGATCTTGTCCAGCACCTTCGCGTACTCGGTGTTGAACTCGTCGTAGTTCACTGTCCTTGACTCCTGCCGTTCGATGCTCGACTCCAGAACTGTAGGCCGTGCGCACCTGAAACAAGTAACCACACGATCGCAGATCGTGCAGGTGTCGCCAAAACGCAACAGCCGCCCGGTACGCCAACGCGTACCGGGCGGCTGAGTTACGTGTTACGAGACTTCTGTCGCGCCTGAGGTCAGGCGACGTACGCGGAGCTCGCGTTGAAGGTGTTGCAGTTGCCCGCGACGGTGTAGCTGTGCCGCGCGTTGAAGCCGGCGGTGACCCAGAACGCGTGGTTCTTGATCGCACCGTGGTCCCGCACGCCGCCCGGCTGGTCGCCGCTGTTGCTGATCACCCAGTTGTACTGGGTCATGAAGCCACCGCTGAACGGGTAGTTGCGCTTGTTCGCGCCGTCCACGGCACCGCCCAGGCAGGACGCCTGCAGCTCACGACGACGGCTCTCCTCGAGCTGCGCGGCGTAGGTGCTGAAGGCGTTCTGACGCGCCCAGGACGCGTTCAGGATGCCGGTGAGCCACTGGACGTGGTGACCGTACTCGTGCGACAGCGTGAAGGTCGCGTACGCCCGCGCCATCGTCGGGCTCTGCTTCCAGTAGTTGATGATCACGTACGCCGGGATGTAGATGTACCCGTTGTCGACACCGCAGAAGAACGCGGTACCACCGGTGACCACGCCACACTTCGAGTTGACCGCGCTCGAGTTGTGGACGACCAGCTTCGGCGCCACCTTGTACGCCGCGCCGGCCTGCTTCAGCGGCAGGGCCCACGAGCCGTAGAGGCACTTGTACAGGTTGTTCTCGTACGCGACGACACCCGCGAACGTGCGCAGCGAGACGTTGAGCTCGTGGCACTTCGACGTCGGGATCGCGCCCGTCTTGTACAGCTTGTTGTAACGCACGACGTTCGTCAGCGACGACTTCGTGCTGAGCGCGTCGCCGGCGGGCGGCGGGCCGGCGACCAGACCGGTGCCGATCTGAATCGGCTTCGGCGTCTCGGCAGCCTGCGCGGCGGCAGTCGTCGTCGTGCTGGAAGTCTGCGCAGCCTGGGCGTTCGGCAGCGCCAGGGCGGCGAAGCCGGCCAGTGCACCGACCGCGGCCACGCCACGCAGGGTGATACGGGAGAGGTTGACCATGAGCTCCACTCTCGATGTGTCTAGGGACCTGTCGGACCAATCCTGGGGTGCACAGGGGTTCACCTGAGGACTGAACACGGGCTCTGACGCAGCGATTCGCGCCACAGTTCCGCTCACTGGCCCAGTTTTCCGCCCAGGAATCGCAATTGGTCAGGGAGCATACGCCGCCAGTAGCCGGGGGTATGCGCCCCGGCCTGCTGACCGCCGGCCGCACGCAGTTCGTCCCGGAGATCCTTCGCGGCCGCCGCGAACGGATCGTCCCGCCCACAGTCGATGCGAACGGCAACATCCCTGAATCCGCTGGGCCGCCCGAACACCTGGCTCCGCTCGAAATCCTCGGGCCCGTCGAACGCTCCGGCCTGCACCTCGTCGTACTCGCGCCACACCGCTGGACTGAGCGCTCCGACCGCGACCGCCCGCGAGTGCTGCAGGGCGACCCAGAGCAAGGCGCCGTACCCGCCCATCGACCAGCCGAGTACGCCGTACCGTCCGGTACGCAGACCGCGCTCGGCCAGCAGTGGAAGGAATTCCTGGTCGAGCATGTACCCGGGATCGTTGCCGTCAGCCCGGCGATGCCAGTAACTGTTCTGCCCGCCGTCCACGGTCGCGACCGCGAACGCCGGCGTACCGGATCGCACCGTAGCAGTCAGATACCGATCGATCCCGAGGTCGTTGACCGCCGATGTGTGGTCGCCCCCACGACCATGCAGAACAAGTACGACGGGCAGCGCCGCCGACGCGTCGTACCCGTCGGGATAGAGGACGCTGTAACCGACCTTCGTCCGCCGGCCGACCGAATCGAAGCTGCCCGATACCACCGGACCAACGGGTACATCGGGTATGACGCCGTCCGGGCCGGTGAGTCCGAGGGCGTCGTGGATCCGGGCCCGGCCAGGGATCACGCCGGTCTCGAGGGCGGCCACTGTGGCGATACCGGCGACTCCGGCCGCGGCTCCCGTTCGGAGGAGAGCGCGTCGGCTGAGCACGCTCAGCGGATTACGGCTGCCACGATGGCGATGACGGCCAGGGCTCCGAGCGCGATCAGCTCGGGCTTGGCCCAGCCAGTCACCACGTCACCCTTCGACTGGTCGGCGTACTGGGTCTGCATCGTCTCGATCCGGTTGACCACGAAGTCGGCCTTGGAAATGGAGCTGTCCGCGGCCAGCTTGCGGCCGCCCACTCGTTGCTTGCGAAGGTCGCGCATGATCAGTTGGACACCGGGAGCGCGGTATCGGTTGTCGTCGGTGTGAACCCGCAGGATGTCGGTCACGTCGACGCCGGTCACCTTGGACCACGGGATCAGGCGGTCGCGCAGGTGGTTACGCAGCAGCACGTGCTCGGGGCTGAGGGTGACCGAGGGCCGCATCAGGCCGGCGTACGCGAGGACCATGAAGATCCCGATGACGCTGCCGACCAGGACACCGGTGGCGGTGCGCCACTCCAGCAGAACGTCGACCAGGCCGAGCGCGCCGATGACCAGCACGATAGCCCCGGTGATCCGGTTCGACGCGGACAGGTACTGCTCGCTCTCAGGCGACTTCGACTTCACCGGGACAAAGTAACTGGCTGTCCGGAACAGCACTAGACTGCCACAGGTGACCACACTCGACAGCGGCGTCGACAGCTTGGCCGACGTGACCTCGTCCGAGGATCGGCTGCGCCGGTTCCTGCTCGGGCTGCCGGGCGTCGACCAGGTCGGCGCCGAGGCCCGCGCCGCCACCCTGAGCACCCGATCGATCAAGACCACGGCCAAGGCGTACGCACTCGACCTGGCGATCTCGATGATCGACCTGACCACGCTGGAGGGGCAGGACACCCCCGGCAAGGTGCGGGCCCTGTGCGCGAAGGCGAAACGGCCCGACCCGGCCGATCCGACCGCGCCGCAGGTCGCCGCGGTCTGCGTGTACCCGGACCTGGTCGCCACCGCGAAGCACGAGCTGAAGGGCTCCGGCATCAACGTGGCGAGTGTCGCAACCGCCTTCCCCAGTGGACGTTCCAGCCTCGCGATCAAGATCCAGGACACCAAGGACGCGGTCGCGTCCGGCGCCGACGAGGTCGACATGGTGATCGACCGCGGCGCCTTCCTGTCCGGCCGCTACGGCCTGGTCTTCGACGAGATCACGGCGATCCGCGAAGCCGCCGGCGACGCGCACCTGAAGGTGATCCTGGAGACCGGCGAGCTGGTCACCTACGACAACGTACGGCGGGCTTCCTGGCTGGCGATGCTGGCCGGTGCGGACTTCATCAAGACTTCAACCGGCAAGGTGTCCCCCGCGGCCACGCTGCCGGTGACGATGGTGATGCTGGAGGCGGTCCGCGACTACCAGGAGGCCACCGGCCTGCACATCGGCGTGAAGCCGGCCGGCGGGATCCGGACCTCGAAGGACGCGATCAAGTACCTGGTCACGGTGAACGAGACCGCCGGACCGGACTGGCTGGACCCGGAGCTGTTCCGCTTCGGCGCCTCCAGCCTGCTGAACGACCTGCTGATGCAACGCACCAAGCTGGCCACCGGGCACTACCCGGGCCCCGACTACTTCACCTTGGACTGACAGGCATGAGCAGATTCGAGTACGCACCGGCCCCCGAGTCGCGGGCCATCGTCGACATCAAGTCGTCGTACGGCCTGTTCATCAACGGCCAGTTCACCGACGCAACCGATGGAAAACCGTTCAAAACCATCAGCCCCGCCTCCGAAGAGGTGCTGGCCGAAGTCAGCGAGGCCGGTCCAGCCGACGTCGACAAGGCAGTCAGAGCAGCCCGCAAGGCGTTCGAGAAGGTCTGGGGCCCGATGGCCGGCCGCGACCGGGCGAAGTACCTGTTCCGGATCGCGCGGTTGATCCAGGAGCGCGCGCGGGAGCTGGCGGTGCTGGAGTCGCTGGACAACGGCAAGCCGATCCGCGAGTCCCGCGACGTCGACATCCCGTTGGTGGCCGCGCACTTCTTCTACTACGCGGGCTGGGCCGACAAGCTCGAGTACGCCGGTGTCGGCGACGACCCGCAGCCGTGGGGTGTCGCGGGTCAGGTGATCCCGTGGAACTTCCCGATGCTGATGCTGGCCTGGAAGATCGCACCCGCGCTGGCCGCCGGCAACACCGTCGTACTGAAGCCGGCCGAGACGACTCCGTTGACCGCGCTCGCGTTCGCGGAGATCTGCCAGCAGGCCGACCTCCCGCCGGGCGTCGTCAACATCGTCACCGGCGCCGGCCGGACCGGTCAGGCGCTGGTCGAGCACCCGGACGTGAACAAGGTCGCCTTCACCGGGTCCACCGCAGTCGGTCGCGCGATCGCCAAGTCGGTCGCCGGCACGGACAAGGCGGTCACGCTGGAGCTCGGCGGCAAAGCGGCGAACATCGTCTTCGAAGACGCGCCGATCGACCAGACGATCGAGGGCATCGTCAACGGCATCTTCTTCAACCAGGGCCACGTCTGCTGCGCGGGTTCGCGACTGCTGGTCCAGGAGAGCGTGTACGACGAGGTGCTGGCGCGACTGAAGCGCCGGATGGGCACCCTGCGCGTCGGCGATCCGCTCGACAAGAACACCGACATCGGCGCGATCAACTCCGCTGCCCAGCTGGCCAAGATCCGCGAACTGTCGCAGGTCGGCGAGGACGAAGGCGCCGAGCGCTGGTCGCCCGAGTGCGAGCTGCCGCCGCAGGGCTACTGGTTCCCGCCGACCGTCTTCACCGGCGTGTCCCAGGCCCACCGGATCGCCCGCGAGGAGATCTTCGGACCGGTGCTGTCCGTGCTTACCTTCCGCACGCCCCAGGAGGCGGTCGAGAAGGCGAACAACACGCCGTTCGGGCTGTCCGCCGGGATCTGGACCGACAAGGGCTCCCGGATCCTCTGGATGGCGAACCAGCTGCGCGCCGGCGTGGTCTGGGCCAACACGTTCAACCGCTTCGACCCGACCTCGCCGTTCGGCGGCTACAAGGAGTCGGGCTACGGCCGCGAGGGCGGCCGCCACGGTCTGGAGGCCTACCTTGCCCACTAAGGACTCTCAGAGGCTCGAAGTGCGTAAGACCTACAAGCTGTACATCGGCGGCGCCTTCCCGCGCAGCGAATCCGGCCGCTCGTACGTCGTGAACGATGCCAAGGGCAAGTTCCTGGCGAACGCGTCGCAGGCCTCCCGCAAGGACGCCCGGGACGCCGTGGTCGCGGCCCGCAAGGCGTTCGGCGGCTGGCACGCGCGGACGGCGTACAACCGTGGTCAGGTGCTGTACCGGATCGCCGAGGTGATGGAGGGCCGGCACCAGCAGTTCAGCCTGGAGGTGTCGCAGTCCGAGGGACTGTCGATCGCCAAAGCCCGCGCGGTCGTGGACGCGTCGATCGACCGCTGGGTCTGGTACGCCGGCTGGGCCGACAAGCTCGCCCAGGTCGTCGGCTCTTCGAACCCGGTCGCGGGGCCGTACTTCGACTTCTCGTTGCCCGAGGCAACTGGCGTGGTCGCGGTGCTGGCTCCGCAGGACTCGAGTCTGCTCGGCCTGACCAGCGTGATCGCGCCCGCGATCGTCTCCGGCAACACGGTCGTCGCAGTCTCGTCGTACGAACGTCCGTTGCCGGCCGTGACGCTGGGCGAGGTGATGGCGACCTCCGACGTACCGGGTGGTGTGGTCAACCTGCTCACCGGGTCGGCGTCCGAGATCGGCCCGTGGCTGGCGTCCCACCAGGACGTCAACGCGATCGACCTCTGCGGCATCTCGTCGGAGGACGAGGCCCGTGACCTGGAGATCGCGTCCGCCGACAACCTCAAGCGGGTACGTCGTCCTGCCGAGGAGGACTGGACCGAGGACCAAGGGTTGTCGCGACTTCTGAACTACCTCGAACTGAAGACCGTCTGGCACCCGATCGGAGTCTGACTGTGATCCAGCCGGGCGACCGAGTAGCAATCGTCTCGCCGTCGGGCGGTCTCCCAGAGATCTTCCCAGGGCCGTACGAACTGGGTCTTCGCAGGTTGCGCGAGGACTTCGGCCTCGAGCCGGTCGAGTACCCGACCACCCGCAAGCTGGGCACCGCGCCGGCGGATCGCGCCGCCGACCTGCACGCGGCCTGGTCCGACCCGTCGATCCGCGCGGTGATCGCGTCGATCGGCGGCGAGGACCAGCTCACCGTGCTGAAGCACCTGGACCCGGACGTGTTCCGCGCGAACCCGAAGCCGTTCTTCGGCTACAGCGACAACACGAACCTGCTCAACTTCCTGCACACACACGGTTTGCCGGCCTTCCACGGCGGCAGCGTGATGGTCCAGTTCGGCCGCGGCGGCGCAATGCACCCGGACACGGAACGCTCCCTGCGAGCAGCCCTCTTCACCGGCGGCGACTTCGAGCTGACGCCGGCCAAGGAGTGGACCGACCACGACCACGACTGGAACATCCCGGCAAACCTCGAGACCGAGCCCCCTCTCTTCCCCGGCACCGGCTGGACCTGGACCGGCTCGCAACCAGTCCGCGGAAAGCTCTGGGGCGGTTGCGTAGAAATCCTCGACTGGCAACTGTCCGCGAACCGCTGGATGCTCCCGACCGAGTCGTACGGCGGAGTCTTCTTCGGCGAGACCAGCGAAGAGCTGCCGACCGCCGACCAGGTCTACCGAATCCTCCGCAACCTGGGCGAACGCGGCCTCCTTGAACGCTTCGACGCCATCCTGTGGGGCCGCCCGAAGTCCACGTCCCTCTTCCAGGAACTGACCCCGGAGCAGTCCGTCGCCTACGTCACGGGCCAGTACCTCGCCGTCGACCGAGCCCTCGCGGAGTACAACCCGACTGCCGTCGTCGTGAAGGGCCTGGACATCGGCCACACCGACCCCCAGCAGATCCTCCCGTACGGCGGCCAGGTCCACCTCGACCCAGCCACCGAGCGAATCACCGTCACCTACTGAATTCTGGTGCTCGTAAGGGCAGGGTTCGGGTTGGGGTAGCACGCGACCGGGGCGGTGGTGGTGAGGAACTTCCACTTGAGCTTGGCCTGGAGGGTCAGGCCGGGGTCGTCGTAGCTGGTCCCTTTGAGCTTGGTTTCGACGACCGCACCGCGGCGACCCGACTTCAGCCGCACCGCGAGAGTCGGCAGCTCGTAGTTCGCGCCGCCGGGGATCGGGCCGGCGACCTTGATCACGACCTCGTTCCCCTCCAACTGCACGCTAGGCGTCGAGTTGAGTCCGGACCCACCGGTCAACCGCGCACTCAGGTACGACGAGTTGGCCGGGACCGGGACCCGCAGCGCTAGGTCGCGAACCTCCTTCAGCTTGAAGCCTTTGACCTCACCCGGAAGCGTCCCAGGCTGCGGATCGACGGCGATAGTAAAGCGAGAGTTCGGCCGGACAGTCGCGGGCGCCTTCGCATCCATGCCTTGGCGCAACGACAGCGTGCGCTGGCCATAGCTCGAATTCGCACGGCACGCATAACTGGCAACGGGCTGGGCGGCCTGAGCAGTGGAAGCAACGGTCAGTGGGAATACGGCGAGAACCACAAGACTGCGGTAAGTAGCCATATGGCTACTCTATGCAGTCACTGGCTGAAGAGGAACCATCCTCCGACACCCGCTGCCACGAAGACCACGGGCAGCGCCAGCAGGAACCACGCCCGCATCCGCCGACGTCGCCGTACCGGCGGGTCCGTCGCGACCGTGGTGTCCAGGTCGTCGTCGGTGATCGCGGTCCGCTCCTCGGCGCGCAGCGGCGCCTCCTGCTCCAGCCGGTACGCCTCCGCCTCGAGCCGGTCGGCCAGCGTGTCCGCCCGCTCCCAGCGATCGGTGACGCGGTAGGCCAGCGCCCGCGCGAAGATGTCGTCGAGCTGCCCGACCGAGTCGTGCAGCACCGAACGCAGGCTCGGCGGCGCCAGGTCCGGGTCGCGGTTGAGTACATCGCCGATCGAGCCCGCGGTGTACGGCGGATGTCCGGTGACCAGCGCGTACGTCACCGCGCCGACCGCGTAGATGTCCGCCCGCTCGTCGAACCCACCGTCACCACGACCCTGCTCAGGCGCCATGTACGACGGCGTGCCGACAGCCTGCGTGAGTCCGGACGCCTCAGCGGCCCGTTTCGCCAGCCCCAGGTCAGCAAGCACGATCCGATGAGTACCGCCGCCGGTCTCGTCTCCCGGTCGCAGCAGCAGGTTCGCCGGCGTGACGTCCCGGTGTACGACGCCCTCACCATGCAGCGCCGCTACCGCCCGAGCCAGGTCCGCGCCCCACCACAGCGCGTCCACCGGGTCGAGCTGGCCTTGCTTGAGTACGTCGCCCAGCGTCCCGCCGCCGACGTAGTCCATCACGAAGTACGGGCGCCCGTCCGGTAGCTGGCCGAGGTCGAAGACCCGGACCACCCGGTCGCTGGCGATCCGGCGCATCAGGCGCGCCTCGGACAGGAAGCGTTCGCGTACGTCGGCGCGCGACGCCCAGTTGTCCGCGAGGACCTTGACGGCGACGTCGACATCAAGGTCGTCGTCGTACCCCCGCCAGACGGTCGCGAACGCACCAGCGCCGATTTTGTCCTGCAACCGGTACCGCCCGATGACATCCATCCCGGCTATTGTCGTCCACAACCGAGCTCATTGGTGACTGGGGGATGATGAACGACGAGCTGGAAGAGCTGGCGGCACTGGCGGCGGCGGGCGACAAGACCGTTCTGCCACGACTGCTGCAGGCGATCCGGCCGCAGGTTCAGCGCCGGGTGGCCAAGTTCCTGCCGTACCGGGAGGACGCCGAGGAGGCGGTCCAGGACACCCTGCTCCAGGTCGCGAACAAGGTGCACACCTTCAAGGGCACCGGCAGCTTCGCCGGCTGGGTGACGGTCGTGGCCACCAACCAGGCCCGCCAGACCTACCGGACCCTCAAGCGCCGCTCCGTCGAGCAGTCCGCCGAGGTGCTGCCGGAGTCCATCGACCCGCGCACCACTTCCGTGATCGCCGGCTCCCGCCTCGACCTGCTCGAGGCCCTCGAGGCGCTCGAGTCCAGCCACCCGCAGCTCGTCCAGCCGCTCGTCCTCCGCGATCTCGGCGCGCTGTCGTACGCCGAGATCGCCGACGAGCTCGACGTACCGCTCGGCACCGTCAAGGCCCGCATCCACCAGGCCCGCAAGGCCGTCGCGGAACGCCTCACCGTCCGCTGAAGGTACGCCGCACCTCGACCGCCCGACGCAGGTCATCGAGGAAGTTGGCCGTCTGCCGGCGGACAGCAGGATCCACGGCCGGGTCAGCGATCAGCCGTTCGGCCGGGCCGACCAGGCTCTCGTCGATCGCGAACCGGGGCGCGATCCGGTGTGCGGTGAGTCCGATGACCATGCCGGCTCGGATGTCCGCAGTACCTGCGATGTCGGTGAAGTAGCGCTGCACGTACGGCGCGGTGATCGCGGCCTGACCTGGATGCCAGAAGCCGTCGGCCGCCGCGAGCAGTTCCTGGACGCCGATCGCCGGGTCGGTCATGATCCGGGTCCAGGCCGCCTCCTTGCCGGCAGGCAGCGCGGCCCGGCAGCGAGCGGCGTGGTTGACGCCCTCGGTCGAGGTGTCGCGGGCGAGCTCGTCGTTAATCTCGGTCGCGCCGAACGCGTCGAGCCGGACGAGGCGCAGTACCAACTGCCAGCGCAGATCCTGGTCGAGCTCCAGGCCGGCCGGCGTGTCGACGCCGTCGAGCCATGACTTCAGCAACACCACGTCGGCCGTGGTCTCGACGAACCCGCGGAAGGTCGCCAGTTGCACGCTGCTGCCCGGCTCGACGCTCGCCAGCTTGTTGCCCAGGGCATCCGCTACCGGACCGCGAGCCTCGTCGTACGGGAGGTAGCTGCCGAGCAGGTGCTCCTCCACCCAGCGCACCACGGAGCCGACGGCGATGTCGCTGTCCTCGTGCTGGATCGCGGTCACAAACAGGTCGAGGGCCTGGCGGGGATCCAACTCCGCGTCGGCGGTGGCGTCGCGGACCGAGTTCCAGATCACCGCGCGGGTGGTGCTGTCGGTGATCTTCGGCAGCACCTGCGGAAGGTTGGCGAGGCTGGTCGGATCGAGACGGAGCTTGGCCCAGGTGTCGTCGTTCGCGTCCGGGACGATCATCGCGAAATCATTGCCCAGCGCAACGTCCACGCTGTCCTGGTCGAGCAGCACATCGACGGTCGTGCAGGCTCCGGTCGCGTCGTACCCGGCGACACTGAGCTTGTGCGGCCGCCGCGAATCGTCCGGGCTCCGGCGATGCAGTACGACGCCATCGGTGGTCCGCTCGACGGAGATCGTGTCCAGGCCCGACGTCCGCAGCCACTGCTCCGACCAATGGTCCAGGTCCCGCGCGCCGGCCTCGGTCAGCTTGGCGATGAACTCCGCCAGATCAGCATTGCCGTACTCGTGCGCCTCCAGGTGTGAGTTGACTCCCTTGAGGAACACGTCGTCGCCGAGGTACTTGACCAGCTGCTTGATCACCGCCGCGCCCTTGGCGTACGTGATCCCGTCGACATCGTCGAGCGACTGCCGGGCGTCCTTGAGACTGTCCGGTGCGACCGGGTGCGTCGAGCTGCTCTGGTCGGTCACGAGCCCCCACCACTTGCGGACGAAGGCGAAGTCGGTCCAGTTGCCGCCGTAGCTGGTGGCGTCCTCCGCGACCCGGTGGGCCATGTACTCGGCGAACGACTCGTTCAGCCACAGGTCGTTCCACCACTTCATGGTGACCAGGTCGCCGAACCACATGTGCGCCATCTCGTGGTCGATGATGCGGGCCCGAGTACTGCGTTCCGCCTCGGTCACCTGCCCGCGGAAGACCAGGCTGTCGGCGAACGTCACGCAGCCCGGGTTCTCCATCGCGCCCAGGTTGAAGTCCGGAACGAACACCTGCCAGTACTCACCGAACGAGTACCGCTGCCGGAACATCCGGTGGTACTCGTCGAACGCCTCCCGCGTGGTCCGGAACAGATCCTCGGCGTCCCGCTCCAGGTACTCCGCGAGCGACTGCCGGCAGGCGAGTCCGAGCGGAATCCCGTCGTACTCGCTGCGGATCTGGTGGTACGGACCGGCGACCAGCGTGACGAAGTACGTCGACAGCGGCTTGGTCTCGGCGAGCGTCCACTCTCCCGGCCCGGTCTGCGTGGCCGCACCGTTGCCCATGACAACCCAGTCCTCGGGGCACTTCACCGTGACTGTGTACGGCGCTTTGAGATCGGGCTGATCGAAGCACGGGAAGTAGCGCGGCGCCGACTCGAGCGATGACATGCCATAGGTGTAGACCCGGCCGTCGGCCGCGTCGACGGACCGCTGCAGGCCCTCGCCGTCGGCGGCGTACTTCATCTCAGCTGCGACTACGAGCTCGTTCTCGGACTGCAGTCCGTTGAGTGGGAACCGGCCGCCGTCGAGTGCGGCGGGATCAAGCGTCTGCCCGTTGAGCTCGACGCTGATGAGCCGCTCGGGCTTTACGTCGACCCAAGTCGTCTCGGTCGTGGCGGCGAACCGGATCCGGCTGGTCGTGACAAACGTGTCGCCGGAGCCGGTCAGATCGAACGCAACCTCGTACGACCGCAGGTCCAGATCCGTCGCCCGCTGCCGGGCCTCATCCACTGTCAACGCGCGCATGTTCTGAACGCTATCTGGTGCGAGTAGCCACCAGCGTCGCTACTGCACGGATCTGGTCGTCCGTCGTGCTTTGGAGTATGCGGTCGATCAGCTCGGCGTCCTCCGGCTCGGCCAGAGTCGTCAGCACATTCAACGCACTCAGATGATCGAACCCGGCCGCGATCTCGTCACCGGCCTCGACCGGCGGCCGCGACAGGACCTCCCGGGCAACCGTGCGCACCTCTCCGGCCAGCGGTTCGAGCGGATTGCCGCCGCTCAACCGGGTGTACGACGCGGCCACCTGATACATGTTCAGCGCCCGGCACACAGTCGGGATGTTCTCGCTGTGCAGCAACGCGCTGAACGCCTGCAAGGGGATGTCCGCGGTCATGGTTGAACGCTAGTCGACGAGGTCGGGCTGGAAGAACCGCAGTACCTTCTGTGCGGCACCCGGCCCAGAGATCATCTCCATCGCCTTCGCGGAGTCCTCCGCAGCCTCGGCCGTGCGAGCCTGCATCGCCGGCTCGTAGACCGCGACTGCGGCGTCCAGGTCGTCCGGATGCGCGGCGATGGCGAGGGCGAGCTCGGCACCGTCCAGCATGGCCGCGTTCGCTCCCTCTCCCATCGGTGGCATCAGGTGGGCGGCGTCGCCGAGCAGGGTGACACCGGATCGACGCGGCCAGGTCAGACCGATCGGCAGTACGGCGATCTGCCGCACCACGAACGGCTCGTCACAAGCACGCACCAGCTGCCCGAACCGGGGATCCCAGCCGTCGACCAGCGCCGCAGCGTCCGTCTCTTCGTCGAGCACCCCCTCCGGACCCCGCATCGACAGGCTGACCCGGATGGTGCCGTCACCGTTGCGTTGCGCGGACAGACGCAGGTCGCCTGGCCCGAAGACCCAGAAGTTGCCGCGGCCAACCATCTCGGCGAGCTCAGGCTGGGTGCGATCGGCGTCGTGAATGATGCTCTGCAAGGAGGTACTACCGGCGTACGTCGGCTCGGCGTCGGTCAGCAGTCGGCGCACCCGCGAGTTCGCGCCGTCCGCACCTACGAGCAGGTCGGTTTCGACGGAGCTGCCGTCGGTGAAATGTACGACGTACCCGCTTGATCTTGGCTCGGCGTGACTGAAGGCACGCCCCCAGCTGATTGCCTCGGCCGGAAGCGAGTCGACCAGCAGGTCGCGCAGGTCCGAGCGGTCGATCTCCGGACGGGCCATCGGCGCATCGTCCGGGGTGTCCTGTTGCAGCAGTAGCGCGCCGGTGTGGTCCATCATGCGCTGGTCCTGCCCCTCGCGCCGGGCCGCGGCGAGGAACTCGCTCTCGAGCCCGGCCGCCTGCAGCGCAGCCTGGCCGGTCTCGGTGTGCAGGTCGAGCATGCCGCCCTGGGTGCGGGCCGCGCGGGAGGCGTCTCGCTCGTAGACGACTGCGTCGATGCCGTGGACGTGCAGGACCCTCGCGAGGGTGAGCCCTCCGGGGCCGCCGCCGATGATCGTGATCATTCGCCACTCCTTCTTCGATACGCTGTATTGATGCAATACACTGTATCTCACGCGACGCTGTATCGTGCGACGAGTGGAAGACACCCCATCGGTCTGGGAACGACCCGAACCGCCCGAGCGGCGCGCACCGAGCCCGTTGAGCCGCGAGCGGATCGTCCGCGCCGCACTCACGCTGGCCGACGCCGAAGGCATCGAGGCGGTCTCCCTGCGCAAGGTGGCGGCGGCGCTCGACGCCGGCCCGATGCGGCTCTACCGCTACATCGGCACCAAGGACGAACTGCTCGAGCTGATGGTGGACGCGGTGTACGCCGAACTCCCACCACCGACCGGATCCGGCTGGCGCGAGGTCGCGGCGTCCTTCGCGCACGAGATCCGCGCGGCGGGGCTGCGGCACGAATGGTTCATCGACCTGCTCGACGGCCGGCCACGCCTCGGCCCCGCGACCCTCGCCCACTCGGAGGCCACCCTGTCCGCGCTCCGGGCGGCAGGCCTGGAGAACATCGACATGATCATGAGCACGATCGAGGTCCTGACCGTCTACCTGATCGGGGCGGTCCGCAGGGAGGTCGGCGAGCACCGAGCCGAACGCGCCAGCGGTCTCACCCAGCGCGAATGGCAGCACTCCCGGGCGCCGCATCTCCTCGCGATGCTTGCTACTGGCAACTACCCGATCCTGGCCGAGGCGGTCCACGACGCCCAGCACCGCGACCCTAGTCAGAAGTTCGAGCTAGGTCTGGGCTACCTGCTGGACGGAATCTCTAAGCGCCTTAAGGCTTAGCGGCCGCGTGGAGATGGGCCGCTAGGAGGTGGGCGGGCTCGGGGGCGTTCGCGGCGTAGCAGAGCAGGTGCTGGCGGGTGGACCACGCGTCCTGAAGCGGGCAGATCTCGACGGCGGTACTGGCGTCGACAGCTCGCCGCGGAACGATCGCGAGCCCTGCGCCCGCCGTGGCCAACGTGATCAGCGCATGCAGGGTGGGTACGACGGTGCGGTAGCGCGGCGCGGGGGCGTGCGGGCCGAGACGGTCGTCCATCCATTGGCTGAGCGGTGAGTTTCGATCCAGGCCGACCAGGGGATGTTCGGCAACTTCGGCGTACGCGATCGAAGCGCGGCCCGCGAGGATGCCGCCGGCCTGGCCGATCACGACCAGAGAGTCGTCGGCCAATGGTTCGGTCCTGAGCGGCGTGGGCTCGTCGTCGAGAATGACGCCGAGATCCGCCTCACCGGCCGCGAGCAGGCGGACGCTGCGAATGGTCCGGCGTTCGCTCACATTCACGTCGTACTCCGGATGGTCGCGGAGGAACGTGGCGAGCGCGATAGGGACCAACTGATGCATCGCGGACCCGCCGGCGACCAGGCGGATCGGGGCGGTTGTTGAGACCGCGTACGACGCAACCGCACTGTCCAATCTGGTTGTCTCGGCGAGCACCTCGCGGGCATGCCGGGCCAACGTGGCCCCCGCCGGGGTCAGCCGGACGCCGCGGCGCTCACGGACCAGCAGCGGCACGCCGGCCTGCGTTTCGAGCGCTCTGACCCGCGCACTCGCCGAAGGCAGGCTGAGGTGCATCACCCGCGCGCCGCCGGTGATCGAGCCCTCCGCCGCCACGTTTGTGAACAGCCGGAGATCATCGAGGTCGTACCGCATTCAGCCAGCCTACGCCTCAGACTAAGGCTGGCTACGGGGATCGCGCATTGTGAAGCGTCGGCTTTGCGTCGATGCTCGAACGGTGCTGCTGATCCTCCTGGCCGGTGTCGCAGCCGGCGCACTGAACGCCGTCGGCGGCGGCGGAAGTTTCGTAGCACTCACCGCCCTGGTCGCAGCCGGCATGCCACCGGTCACGGCGAACGCGACCACAACCGTCGCCCTACTGCCCGGCAACGCGACCAGCGCGTGGGTCTACCGCCGAGACATCGAGAGCTTCACCCACCCATCGCCAGTCCGTCTCACGATCGCCAGCGTCTGCGGCGGTGCGATCGGCGCCGGCCTGCTCTTGTTGTTGCCCTCAGCATCTTTCGACGCGGCGGTACCGTGGTTGCTGGCGTTCGCGACCGTCGTACTCGCCTTCGGCCGGCGACTGACAGCCGCCCTGCGGCTCGGGCAACCTGGTCCAGCGGCGATCTTGGCCGGGCAGTTCCTGCTGGCGATCTACGGCGGATACTTCGGTGGCGCGGTCGGGCTGATGATGCTCGCCTTCTGGACCGCGACGACCTCGCTCGACCCGGCGCGCGGGAATCCGCTTCGCGTTATCCAAGTCGCGGCCGTGTATCTGACGGCGGCGGTGATCTTCGTGTTCGCGGCCGACGTCCTGTCCCAGCCGATCCACTTGGTCGCGCTGCTTTGCGGTGCTGTTGTCGGCGGCTACCTCGGCGCTCATCTCGTACGCCGTCTGCCTGCGACGGTCCTGCGCGTCCTCGTGCTCACCACCGCAATCGCGATGACCGCCGTCTTCTTCGTACGGGCCTTCGGATGAACCGCGCCCAGCTAGCCATGGCCTACCAGGCCTGCGAAATCGCCGACCTAGCAACCTTCGCAGTCACTGTCAGCGACCCGACCGAGGCCTTGGCACAGGCAGCGCGGGTACTCGCCGCCGCCCACCAACTGCTCGCCGCCGCAGACTCAATGGCGGCCTACTCAGTCGCCACCGACTCAGTTGCGGCCGACGATTTTGTGGCCGACGCCGACTTGGTGGCTGAGGCCGATCCGGTGACCGCCGCCGACTTAGCGGCCGCCGACCCGGTCGCCGCCGACCGTCCTGCCGATCATGTGAAGCCGACCGATCCGCTCCAACTCTTCGCCTACGAACATCCCGAAGAAGCAGCAGCCGACATCAGTGAGTGGCTCCGTTCCCGAGGTCACGATCACCGAGATCACGACCGCCTGGAAGGCGCCGCCGCTCCCGCTCCCGATTGAGGTAGAGCCCGGTCGCCGTCGACACGCTGGTGAGCAGCCAGACAGCCACCCCGGCGTCATCGGTGACCCCGATCACCGGCAGCAGATCAGGCAGGATGTCGATCGGCGAGATCAGGTAAACGAGCGCGAGTACCCAGATGAACGGCCGGCTCTTCGGCAGATCGGCGTACGTACCCTGGCGAACCTCCCGCAACAACCGCGGCAACGCCCGAGCCCGCTGAAACACATCCCCAACCGGCACCGGCTCTCCCCGCGCAATCTTGCGCCGACGCACCACCCGCCGCCGCACGACGCCAAACGCACCCACCACCACGCCCACCACCAGGAGCCCGACCCCAACCGCCACCGCAGGCATCCCGGCCACATCCCCGTCCCGGAACACCAGCGTCAAGAGCCCGATCAGCCCGAGGAACCCACCGAAGTACACCATCCGCTAACTGTAGGCCGTACCCACGCCATCTTCCTGTTCAACCGATGCCCACAAGCCCACCCACGACACCATCATTTAGTTGCTATCAGCAACTTTTAGCCAGATCGCCAACCCCACAAGACCTTCCGGACCTTCCTCTCGAAGCCCATGATTTTGAATCTATCGAACACCTGTTCTAATATAGACGCATGAGCGAGTCCGTGATCACATACGCCGGCCATGATCCATCGATCACCGCCGGCAGGATCACGCCGTCCCCGGCCGGCGCGACCGGCGCTCGACCTGGTCGGCACGATGGTCCTTCCCCAGCCGGCGACCGGCCGCCTACGACACCGTGTCGATGCTCATGCTCGTGCTCATCGTCAGTCGGCGCCGACTGGAGAGAAGCCGCCACGTCCTCGCTGGATCGAGAAATTCCGGCCGATCTAGACATCCCAGAGGATCCCGACGATCCCCTAGGCCCCAGATTCTTCAGCGAACAGGACATGCTGGACGCCGAACTCGACGAACTCCTCGGCGGTCACCGCTTCTCACGAGTAGACGCCCTCGAGTGGGAGCTCTGGGACGGCGTCGAACAAGACGAGGCCGAGCGAGCAATGCTCCGCCGCGAAGCACCGAGATGGGTATTCCTCAAGCCCGGCGGCGATCTCGCGACCGCATTGGAAGACACCAGGCCACAAGCAATGTCCCCGACAGCGCTAATAGAGCTGATGAAGGCCGCGGATCGCCTGACCGGCTGGTCCGAATCGATCAAGGCGACCGCGATCGCATCCTTCATCCGGCAACGCCGCGCCGAACACCAAGACTCACCCCGCCCAACCCAACTGGACGCCAAAGGCCGCCCAATCGACCCCGAACGCTCCTGGTACTCCGAGATCGCCCTAGCACTCGGCCTGTCCCCAGACACCGTGGGCCGCCGAGCCGAAACAGCCCTCCGCCTCACCTCAACCCTGTCAGCCACCCACTCTGCGCTGAGGTGCGGAGCCCTGACCTGGGGCAAAGCCCTGGCCATCTCCGAAGCCACCAGAACCCTCCCCGACGACGCCGCCCAAGCAGTAGAAGCCCACGTCCTGAAACGCGCCGCCTCCCAAACCCATCGAAACCTCCGCGAATCCCTGCGCCGCCAAGTCGCGAAACACACCGCCCCACAAGCAGCCGAAGATCACCGCGCCGCCGCAGCCGACCGCACCTGCAAGATCGTCCCCCTGTCGGACGGCATGGCCGGCCTATGGATCGTCCACACCGCCGACAAGATCCAGCAAATCTGGATAGCCATCCAAGCCATGACCACCCTCGCCAAACGAGCCACCCCCACCGCACCCCAAACCCCCGAGCCCACTAACTCCCCCATCCCAGAAACCACACCCCAAACCCCCGAGCCCACCAACTCCCCCACCCCAGAAACCACACTCCACCACCACAACCCGCCACCCCAGAACAACCCGTCACGCGATGACAACCCCTCGCGCCCGGGAACCCCTCCACCCGCAGCCGATCCTCCGCGCGCCCCAAGCCGACCACACCGCACCGACGCCACCCTCCACCGCGACCCCACACACCAAGACGAAAGCACCGCGGCACCCGCCACCGCAGACGCTGCCGCCGCTGCTACTGCTAGTGCTGCGAACTGCGATGTTCCGGACGCCCGCGCCCTGGATGCCAACCCTGCGAGCGCTGGTCCTGGCGCGGCGGACCGTGGAGCAGCGGACGTTGGCGACCTGGACACTGACACGTCGGACGCTGGTGCTGTGGACCGTGGTGCCGAGAAGGACACCCGGACCGCCGAGCAGCGCCGCGCAGACGTGGCCGCTGACCTGTTCGAACACATCCTGCACAACGGCGTGGACTGGCTCGGTCGTCGGCTCCCCGATCAGCATCGACGCCGTCCGCACATCGAGGTCGTCGTACCCGCGTCGACCTTGCTCGGCCTCGACGACGACCCCGCCGAACTCACCGGCTACGGCCCCATCCCTGCCGAGATGGCCCGCCGAATCGCCGCTGACGGTACCTGGCGACGACTCCTCACGGACCCCATCAACGGTGCCGTACTCGAGGCCTCCACCACCCGCCACGACCCCGGATCACTCGTCACCGAAACCCTGCTCGCCCGCCACCCCGTCTGCGCGTGGCCCGGCTGCAACCGCACGTCCCGCGACTGCGACCGCGACCACCTCACGCCGTTCGCTCAGTCCGGACGTACGAGTCTGTCCGGCATGGCGCCGTACTGCGAGTACCACCACGTCATCAAAGACACCCCTGCCTGGGGCTGGACCACCACCAGCCACCCGGATGGCTCCATCACACTCGTCACGCCAACGGGCCACCGCCACACGACCGTCCCACCCGCCCGCGGCCCAATCACCCAACAAACCAACACAAGTCCCCCGACCCAGCAAAGCCCCACCACCCAGCAACCCACCACTGATCCCACTGCCGACCCCAAGCAGACAGCTCACGACCCACCACCGTTCTGAAGTACCGCGCGGTGGGTCGAGCCCAACCGCACAGAAGCTACGGCGGTGGAGGGTCGGACGTCGTTGGGGCTAGCGGTTGTAGGGGTGGGATAGGAGGGGGCGGGTGTTGGTGAGGATTTGTTCGTAGTTTGCGCGGATCTTTTCGGGGTTGAGGGTGATGGGGGGTTCGGGTTTGCCGAGGGGGACTTGCCAGGTTGGTGGGGTGTTGGCGCCGGAGAGGGCCCAGGCGGCTTGATGGGCGGCTCCTAGGGCGACGTACTCGGCTGGTTCGGGGAGGACGACCTCGGCGCCGAGGAGGGCGGGGGCCAGGGCTTGTACGGCGCGGGAGCGGGCGCCGCCGCCTAGGAGGAGGACTCGGTGGACGGGTAGACCCTGGGCGCGGAGGGCGTCTACGGCGTCGGCGAGGCCGCAGAGGAGGCCTTCGACGGCGGCGCGGGCCATTGTCGCGGGCTGCATGGTTGCGCGGGTGAGGCCGTAGATGAGGCCGGTGGAGTGGGGGAGGTCTGGGGTACGTTCGCCGTCGAGGAACGGGAGCAGGACCAGGCCGTCGCTGCCGGGTGAGGTGATTGCGGCTTCGTCGAAGGCGGCTAGGTCTAGGCCGAGCATTTGGGCTGTTGCGGACATGACTCGGGCTGCGTTGAGGGTGCAGACGAGCGGGAGGTACTCGCCGGTGGCGTCGGCGAAGCCGGCGACGAGGCCGGTGGGGTCGGCGGTTGGGTGGGTTGAGCGGGCGAACGCGGTTCCGCTGGTTCCGAGGGAGACTGCGACGTCGCCGGGCTGGAGGTCGAGGCCGAGTGCGGCGGCGGCGTTGTCCCCGGTGCCGGCTGCTAGGGCCGCGCCGAAGGCTGTTTGGCCGACGATCTCGGCTGGGGCGGCGACTCGGGGGAGCTTGAGCGAGCGGCCGAAAGCGAGTTCGACGAGGTCGGGGCGGTAGCTGTTCGTCGCAGGCGACCACCAACCGGTGCCGGACGCATCGCCGCGGTCGGTGGTGATCCCGTCGATGCCGCGCCGGTCCGCCGCCAGCTTCTGGGTCATCCAGTCGTGCGGCAACACGACCGCGGCAGCCCGCAGTGCAGCCTCGCGCCGCATCGCAGCCTCCCGCCGCACCGCGTCTGTGTCCGCCGCACCGTGGGCAGCCCCGCCCGCCGGTTTGCTTTCGCCCCGCGCAGCCTCATCTCGGAGCCAGCGGAGTTTGGTGACTGTGAAGGATGGGACGGGGACCGAGCCGATTGCTTCTGCCCAGGCCTCGGCGCCGCCCAGTTCTGCGATCAGCTCAACGGTTGCGTCGGCCGAGCTGGTGTCGTTCCACAGGACGGCGGGGTGGACGACCTCACCGGAGTCGTCCAGGAGCACCATGCCGTGCTGCTGACCACCGACGGCGATCGCCTCGACCCCGTCGAGTAGGCCGTCGGAGGCGTGTTCCCACGCCTTCCACCATTCGGCCGGGTCCACCTGGGTGGCGTCTGGATGCGGTGCGCGGCCCTCGCGGACCACGGCTCCGGTTTCGGCATCGCATACAAGGACCTTGGTCGCCTGGGTGGAGCAGTCCACCCCGGCGACCAACCTCAGCTCAGTCATACAACCCAGACTAGAGGGCTTCGAGAGTGGCGCGGGCGCCGATCTCGTGCAGCGACTCGAGGGCGGCCTTGTACTGCGTGACGAAGCGGTCGTCGGACGCGAGATCGCCGAACAGATCCGGGTCCGAGATGAAGACCAACGGATCGTCCCGGTTGTGCTGGGCCCGTTCGACCAGTTTGTCGCGCAGTCGATCCACGACCTCGATCGGCTCACCCTGTTCGTCGACACCCTCGGCGTACCGGGCCCAGGACGCCACGACCAGGACCGAGCGCTTGATCTCGCGCGAGGCCGCGAGCTGCTCGCGGACCACCGGCAGCAGCCACTTCGGGATCCGGTCCGAGCTCTCCGCGCACAGTCGGGCGAGCGTGTCGCGGACCTCCGGGTTTGCGAACCGTTCGATCAGCTGGTGCTTGTAGCGGTCCAGATCGACCCCAGGCACCGGCGGCAACGTCGGCGTACCTTCGTTGTCCATGTAGCCGAGCAGGAAGTCGATGAACAGCTTGTCCTGGCACACCTCGTGCGCATACCGGTAGCCGGCCAGATACCCGAGATAACACAACGCCTGGTGCGACGCGTTCAGCAATCGCAGCTTCATCAGCTCATACGGCTCGACGTCCTCGACGATCTGTACGCCGACATCCTGGTACGGCGGCCTGTCGTCACCGAAGTCGTCCTCGAGCACCCACTGGGTGAACGGCTCGCACACCACCGGCCAGCCGTCCTCCACGCCGAAACGTGAAGCCAGCGCCTCCCGGTCCGCATCCGTGGTGACCGGCGTGATCCGGTCGACCATGCAGTTCGGAAACCGGACCGCTTCGGAGATCCAGTCGGCGAGCGCCGGATCCTTCAACCGGGCAAACGCGACCAGCATTTTGCGCGCCACGTGTCCGTTGCCCGGGATGTTGTCGCACGACATCACCGTGAACGGCGGTACGCCGGCCGCCCGCCGCCGGGCGAGCGCCTCGATGATGAAGCCGAACGCGCTCCCCGGTGTCGCGCCCGGCTCCAGATCAGCGGCCAACGAGGGATCGGACGCGTCCAGCTCGCCGGTCACCTGGTTGACGTGGTAGCCGCCCTCGGTGATCGTCAGCGACACGATCCGGGTGGCCGGATCGACGAGACGGTCAAGGACGGCGGACGGGTCGTCCGGGGCGAACAGATAGTCCACCATCGACCCGATCACTCGAGGCTCGAGGGTCCCGTCCGGGTGCTTGATCACCAGTGTGTACAGGTGATCCTGCGCGGACAGGACGTCGTACATCCGCTTGTCCTGCGGGAGGACGCCGATGCCGACGATCCCCCAGTCGAGCGCCTTTCCCTCGTTCATCAGCCGGTCCAGGTACATCGCCTGGTGTGCGCGGTGGAAGCCGCCGACGCCGAAGTGCACGATGCCGGGGCGTACCGCCGTACGGTCGTACGACGGCACCCCGACCTCGTTGCCTAAAGCATCCAGAGCAGCAGTACCCAGTTTCACTTAACCGCCCCCAGCGACAGACCCTGGACGAGCTTGTCCTGTGCGGCGAACCCGGCGATCAGCACCGGCAGCGACACCACGAGCGACGCGGCACAGACCTTGGCGAGGAACAAACCTTGACTGGTCACGAAACCAGTCAAGAACACCGGAGCCGTCTCCGCCACTGTGCCGGTCAGCACTCGGGCGAACAGCAGCTCGTTCCAGCTGAAGATGAAGCAGATCAGCGCGGCCGAGGCGATACCGGGTGTGACGATGGGTGCCACCACCGACCGTAGTGTGCGCGGCAGGTTCGCCCCGTCGACCGAGGCCGCTTCGAGGATCTCGACCGGTACTTCGGACAGGAAGCTACGCAGCATCCAGACCGCGATCGGCAGGTTCATCGAGGTGTACAGGATGATCAGCAGCCAGATGTTGTCCAGGAACCCGACCGACTGCGCGAACAGGTAGATCGGCAGCAGGCCGGCCACCACCGGCAGCATCTTCGTGGACAGGAAGAAGAACAGTACGTCCGTCCACTTCTTCACCGGCCGGATCGACAGCGCGTACGCCGCTGGGAAGGCGAGCAGGATGACCAGCGCGGTGGACAGGATGCTCGCCGTCAGCGAGTTCGCGATCGACGGCCAGGGTCCGGTGTCGAAGAACGCCCGGTAGCCGTCGAGGGTCAGCGGCGCCGCGATGTCCGGCGGGTTCTTGGCCGCGTTCTCCTCGGAGTGGAACGACGTCAGCAGCATCCACAGCACCGGCAGCACGAACAGGACGCCGACGACCCACGCGACGACACTCAGCACCGAGCCGCCCCGGTTCTTCCGTCCGGTCACGATGGTGACTTGGCCGCTCATTTGCTGGTCTCCTCTCGGAACAGCGTCGACACCGACCGCAGTGCGAAGGTCGCGATCAGGATCGTGCCGATCACGACGATCACGCCCGCCGCCGACGCACGGCCGTAGTCGTGGGCGGTGTAGAAGGTCTGGTAGATCGTGTACGGCAGGTTCGCCGTACCCAGGCCGCCGGAGGTGATCGTGAAGACCGCGTCGAAGTTCTGTACGACGTAGATCGAGCCGAGCAGCGCAGACAGTTCGAGGTACTGGCGCAGGTGCGGGAGCGTCATGTAGCGGAAGATCTCCCACTGGTTCGCGCCGTCGATCCCGGCCGCCTCGATCACGTCCAGCGGACGGCTCTGCAGGCCGGCCAGCAGGATCAGCATCATGAACGGCGTCCACTGCCAGACCAGCGCGAAGATGATCGACCACAGTGGCTGGTTGCTGATCCAGTCCGGTTGCGGCGCGTTGTCGCCGAAGATCCACTTCAGTACGCCGTTGAAGAGGCCGTACGTCGGGTTGTAGAGCGCGTGCTTCCAGAGCAGGGCCGCCGCGACCGGTACGACGAGGAACGGCGTGATCATCATCGTCCGGACCGCTCCGCGTCCGCGGAACTTGCGGTCGAGCAGCAGCGCGATCAGCAGCCCGAATACCAGGCTGATCAGTACGACGCCGGCGGTCAGCAGGATCGTGATCCAGATCGCGTGCCGGGTGTTCGCGTCGGTCAGTACCCGGCGGAAGTTGGAGAAGCCGGCGAACCCGCGCTCGTCGGGGTAGTAGGCGTTCCAGTTCATGAAGGACACGATGATCGTGACCACGAACGGCAGCTGGGTCACGATGATCATGAACACCAGCGCGGGCAGCAACGGAGCGCGCCGGGCCCAGTCGCCGGTCCTGCGCATCAGCGAACCCTCCGAACCAGGCGGCGGAGCAGAGTGCCGGCTCTTCGGCGTCTCGGTAGTTACAGTCATGGCCTCTCCCCTCTCACTTCGCCTGTCGCGAGCGGTAGCGCTCGGCGACGTCGTCGGCGAGCACCTGCCCGCGTTTCAGCGCCTTGTCGACGCTCATCCGCCCCGCGATCGCCGAACTCACGTCCTGACTGACCTGGGTCCCGAGGTCCGGGAACTCCGGGATGTCGATGAACTGGATCCCCGGCGCCGGCCGCGGCTGGGTACCCGGGTTCTTCGGGTCGGCGTTCTCGATCGCCGACTTGGTCGGCTCGGCGAAGGCCGCGGCCTGCTTCACGTACTCCGGGATCTCGTACGTCGAGGCGCGCTTGCCGGCCGGAACGTTGGACCAGCCAACCTTCTCGCCGACCAGCTTCTCGTAGTCCTTGCCGGAGGCCCAGGAGATGAACTTCCAGGCGGCGTCCTTCTTCTTCGAGGCTTCCTGGATCCCCCAGGCCCACGCGTACAGCCAGCCGGAGCTGTCGGTCTTGACGACCGGAGCCGGTGCGTAGCCCATCTTGCCCTTGACCGGCGAGTTCGGCGCCTCGAGCGATCCGGCCGCCGACGTCGCGTCGTACCACATCGCGACGTTGCTCTGGATGGTGTTGTTCAGGCACTCGGTGAAGCCGGCCTGCGGTGCGCCCGCCTCACCGTGCTCGCGGACCAGGTCGACGTAGAACTTGGTCGCCTCGGTGAACGCCGGCGAGTCCACCTGGGCCTGCCAGTCCTGGGTGAACCAGGTGCCGCCGAAGGTGTTCACGACCGTGGTGAGCGGGGCGAACAGCTGACCCCAGCCGGGCTGGCCGCGCAGGCAGATGCCGCGCATCCCAGGCTGGGCGTTGTCGACCTTGGCGGCGATGTCCGCGACCTGCTGCCAGGTCGGCTTGTCCGGCATCGTCACGCCCTTGGACGCCAGGATGTCCTTGCGGTACATCAGGAACGACGACTCGCCGTAGAACGGCTCACCGTAGATCTTGCCGTCGTCCGCGGTCATCGACTGGGTCATCGGCTTGAGGATGTCGTCCTGGTCGAACGACGAGTCCTTGGCGATGTAGTCCGACAGCGGCGCGATCCACTTGCTCCGGGCGTAGATCGGGATCTCGAAGTTGCTCACCGACGCCACGTCGTACTGACCGGCCTGGCTGGAGAACTCCTGGCTGATCTTGTCCCGGACGTCGTTCTCCGGCAGCACGGTGAAGTTCACGTGGATGCCGGTCTCTTTGGTGAAGTTGTCGGCGGTCAGTTTCTGCAGGTCGACCATCTGCGGGTTGTTCACCATCAGCACGTTGATGCTGTCGGCGCCACCGCCGCCGGCCCCGCCGCCCCAGCCCGCACAGCCGCTGACCGCACTCACCAGGAACGCGACCCCGACCGCTCCGATCCGTTTACGCCTACTCAGCACGAGCCACACTCCCTTGCTGGTGGTCTGCTCATTTGAGCATGCCTCTGCTCACAGCATGAGTGAACCGGGAAGCCCCTTGACCTGTCAAGGGTCTGTGCAACACTTGGGTCCGATGGTGCTCATATGAGCGGGGAGGCTTTGATGGAGTCCTTCGGGCCGGCACACCTGGTGCTTACCGCGTCGATCGCGCGGCGGTACTACGTCGACGGGCGGTCGAAGGTGGAGATCGCGGACGAGTTCCGGCTGAGCCGGTTCAAAGTCGCGCGATTGCTCGACCAGGCGCGCAGTAGTGGGCTGGTTCGGATCGAGATCAGCCACCCGGGAGCCATCGATCTCGACCTGTCCTCCCGTCTGCAGGAGTCGCTCGGCCTGCGGCGCGCGATCGTCGTAGACACTCCGGAGGTCGACGAGCCCGCTTTGCGGACGCAGCTCGGGAAGGCCGCAGCGGATCTGCTGTCGGAGATCGTCACGCCGGAGGACGTGCTCGGGTTGGCCTGGGCTCGCGCGGTGACCGCGATGACCGAGCAGCTGACCTCCCTCGCACCGGTGCCGGTCGTCCAGCTCACAGGTGCGCTCACCCGGCCGGACGTCGAGGCGAACTCGGTGGAGCTGGTCCGCCACACGGCCCGATTGTCGGGCGGCCCGGCGTACCTGTTCTACGCACCTCTCGTCGTACCGGATGCGGCGACGGCGCGGGCGTTGCGGCAGCAGCCGGAGGTGGCGGAGGCGATCGGTCACTTCGAGTCGGTCACCAAGGCCGTGGTCGGGCTCGGTTCTTGGGCCGCGGGGCAGTCGACGTTGTACGACGCGATGGACGAGAAGGCCTGTGATCAGCTGCGGAAACGGGGTGTCGTCGCGGACATTTCCGGGGTGTTCGTGGACGCGGACGGTGCGGCGGTGCAGAGCCGGGTCACCGATCGTGTGATCGCGATCAACGCCGAGCAGATGGACAAGATCGACGAGGTGATCGCGATCCCGTACGGCCTGGCCAAGGTCGCGGCGGTGCGCGCCGCCGTACGCGGCGGGCTGGTCAACGGGATCGTTACCCACGCACCCCTGGCGAAGGCCCTGCTGAACGAGACACACTGACCCGCGATGCCTGCTGAGGTTGAGACCGAGTTGCTCGGCGGTACTGCGAACCGTGGGCTGGTTGTGCGGGTCGGGGACACCGTCCGGAGGCCGTTGCGCGCCAGCAGTACGGCGACGCACGCGCTGCTGCAGCATCTGGAGAGCGTTGGGTTCAAGGGAGCGCCGACGTTTCTCGGGGTCGATTCGCAGGGGCGAGAGGTGCTGTCCTACCTGACCGGTGAGACGGTCACGACGCCGTACCCGGACTGGTCGATGACGGATGAGGCGCTCGACAGCGTCGCTCACCTGCTGCGGGCGTATCACGACGCGGTGGCGGACTTCCGGCCCGTCGGGTACGAGTGGGCCGAGCCGGTGCCGCCCGCTTATGTCACGGGGTTGATCAGCCACAACGATCCGAACCTCGACAACGTGGTGTTCCGGGACGGCGTCGCTGTCGCGTTGATCGACTTCGATCTGGCCGGCCCGGGGTCGGCGCTGTGGGATATCGCGACCGCGGTGCGACTGTGGGCGCCGCTGCGTCCCGAGGCAGACATTCACGACGTACGGCGTGGGCGGTCGTTGACTCGGCTCCGTCGTTTCGCGGACGCGTACGGGCTGACGGACGAGGATCGGCTCCGGCTGGTGGACGCGGCCGCGGACAACCACGTCTGGTGCATGGACTACGTACGCCGTGGCGCCGAGACCGGACACCCGTGGTTCCACCAACGCTGGACCACCGGCGAAGCCGACCTGACCAACCGAACCAACACCTGGTTCACCCACCAGGCCCAGGCCCTCCGCGAGGCCCTGCTCTAACCACTCGCGCTCATGGCGGAGAATGTGGCCTGTGCGTTCACGGGTGGTGTTGTTGGCTGGGCCGTCGGGGGCGGGGAAGTCGCGGCTGGCGGAGCAGGTTGGGCTGCCTGTGGTTCGGCTGGACGACTTCTACCGGGACGGCGACGACGAGGCGATGCCGCGGTCGCCGCTCGGCATCGTGGACTGGGACGATCCGCGATCCTGGGACGGGGATCGCGCGGTCGCGGCGCTCGAGCAGTTGTGTACGACGGGAGCCGCGGAGCTCCCGATCTACGACATCGCTGCCGACGGCACTGTCGGTCACCGGCCGGTCACTACCGGCGGTTCCCCGCTCATCGTTGCCGAGGGCATCTTCGCCGACCAGATCACCGGCGCGCTCCGTGATCGCGGTCTGCTCGCCGCCGCGATCTGTGTCCGGCACCATCGGATCGTCACGTTCGTACGGCGGTTCCAGCGCGACCTGCGCGAGCACCGCAAACCCCCGCTGACGCTGCTTCGTCGCGGTCTGCTGTTACTCCGTGACGATCCGCAAGTGGTACGCCGCTGTGTCGAAGCCGGCTGCGAACCGCTGCACCCGAAGGCCGCCCGGGCCCGCATCGAGACACTTCTCACGCAGGCGACGTCCCAGTAATACAAGGTTGTTAGCCTGAAGTTCACCAACATCTGATGGCATCAAGGCCGGAATATCGGATGGAGAGGGATCGTGAAGCGGACAGCACCAGGCGTTGCCATTGGCGTGACAGCACTGCTGCTGGGTATGACTGCCTGCGGGAACGAGGACGGTACGTCGGCCGCCGGAGAGACCCCGGCCGCCAAGCATTCGGCGCTGACCGGCCCGAAAGCGGCGAAGGGCACTCTCGCGGGCCTCGCGGTGCTGCCCCGCGGTTATGTAGCCGACCCGCGCAACACCACCGGCCCGTTCACCGCGACCGCCTTCCTGAACACGTGGTCCGCTGACCCGGCGCTGGACCGCGCCCTGCTGCTGAACGCGAGCTTCGTCGAGGGGTACCGCGCGACCCGGCTCAGTCCGGACAAGAAGAAGCGCTACACCCTGCAACTGTTCAAGACCGGCTCGGCAGCCAAGGCGACAGTTCTCCAAAACGGGCTCTGGGGCCAGGACACCCACGACCACCCGTTCAAGCTCGCCGGCGCCCTGGCCGACGCCCGGGTCGAGTACGACGGTGGCGCAGCCCAGTCCGCGGCCGTCGCCGAGGTCAGCCTCGCGGTCGGCCCGATCGTCGTCGAGATCAGTGTCCGCGAAGTAGGTGCCGTGGGCAGCAATCTCACCCCGGACACCGCTCTGGTCACCTCCCTCGCCAAGGAACAGCGCACCCGCCTCACGGCCACCAACAGCTAGCGGCTTTCAGCCGATGCGGTCGATCACCAAAGGACCCGGCTGGTAGGAGTACGACACCGCTACAGCATCGGTCAGGGCCTCCAGCGCACGCTCGATGCGAGTTGGGTCGTCGGTGTGGAGGGTCAGAAGGGGCTGGCCTTCCTGGATCTGGTCGCCAGGCTTTGCGTGCATTTCCACGCCGGCCACCGCCGACACTGGGTCTTCCTTGCGAGCGCGACCAGCACCGAGGCGCCAGGCAGCCACACCGACGGCAAGAGCGTCGAGCTTCGACAGGGTTCCAGACGCAGGAGCTGGTACGGCGTGTTGCTCCGGGGCGACCGGGAGTTCGGCGGATGGGTCGCCGCCCTGGGCCGAGATCATGCTCCGCCAAGCGTCCATCGCCGTACCGTCGCGGAGTTTCTCGGCTGGATCGACGCCGGTCACGCCGGCCGCGGCAAGCATTTCGGTGGCCAGGGCAACGGTCAGCTCGATCACGTCGGCGGGTCCGCCGCCGGCCAGCACCTCGACCGACTCGCGGACCTCGAGTGCATTACCCGCGGTCAGGCCGAGTGGAACGGACATGTCGGTGAGCAGGGCAACGGTCTTCACGCCAGCGTCGGTGCCCAAAGCAACCATGGTCTCGGCGAGCTCGCGGGCGTCGGTCAGATCCTTCATGAACGCGCCGGAGCCGACCTTCACGTCCAGCACCAGGGCACCGGTGCCCTCGGCAATCTTCTTGCTCATGATCGAGCTGGCGATCAACGGGATCGCCTCGACCGTACCGGTCACGTCACGTAGCGCGTACAGCTTCTTGTCGGCCGGCGCCAGACCGTCACCGGCAGCGCAGATCACCGCGCCGACGTCCTCCAACTGCTGCATCATCTCGTCGTTCGACAGCGCCGCCCGCCAGCCCGGGATCGACTCCAGCTTGTCCAGCGTCCCGCCGGTGTGCCCGAGACCGCGCCCGGACAGCTGTGGTACGGCGACTCCGCAGGCCGCGACCAAAGGTGCCAACGGCAACGTGATCTTGTCGCCGACGCCACCCGTCGAGTGCTTGTCCGCGGTGGGCCGGGACAGCTTGCCGAAGTCCATCCGCTCGCCGGACGCGATCATCGCGGCGGTCCAGCGGGCGATCTCGCGCCGGTTCATTCCGTTCAGCAGGATCGCCATCGCGAGCGCGGACATCTGCTCGTCGGCGACGTCGCCCTTGGTGTAGGCGTCGATCACCCAGTCGATCTGCCCGTCGCTCAGTTCACCCTTGTCCCGCTTGGCCCGGATGACATCCACCGCGTCGAAACTCATCAGTTCTCCAAGTCCTCCGGCCCGAACGCGTCGGGCAACAACTCACGCAACGGCCGCGGTCCGGTCGGTGTCTCCAGCAGCAGGCCAGGCCCGCCGTTCTCGTGCAGTAGCTGCCGGCACCGCCCGCACGGCGTCAGGAGGTCGCCGTGGTGGTCCACACAGGTGAACGCCACCAGCCGCCCTCCCCCGGTCCGGTGCAGCTCCGACACCAGTCCACACTCCGCACACAACGTCAGGCCGTACGACGCGTTCTCGACGTTGCACCCGGCAACCACCCGCCCGTCGTCCACCAGTGCCGCCGCACCCACGGCGAACCCGGAGTACGGCGCGTACGCCCGCCCCATCACCTCGACGGCCACCGCACGCAACGCGGCCCAGTCGATCTCACTCGGTGACGTAGGGCTCACCATCGGCCTTTGGTGCTCTGACTCGTCCGACCAGACCGGCTACCGCGATGATGGTGGCCAGGTAGGGAGCCATCAGCAACAGTTCGCCGGGGATCGGCGTCTGGATGATCTGGAGCTGGGACTGCAACTGGGTCGCGAACCCGAAGAACAGTGCGGCCACGGTCGCGCCGATCGGATGCCAGCGCCCCATGATCAACGCTGCCAGCGCGATGAACCCGTTGCCGGCGGTCATCTCCTTGCTGAACGAACCGGCGTACCCGACCGTGAAGAACGCGCCGCCGAGACCGGCCAGGATGCCGGCCGCGAGAACCGCGGAGTACCGGATCCGCTTGACCTTGATGCCGACCGTGTCGGCCGCCTTCGGGTGCTCGCCGACCGCGCGGATCCGCAGGCCCCACCGGGTCTGGAACAGCACGAACGTGACCACGGCGACCGCGAGGTAGGTCAGGTAGACCAGGATCGTCTGGTTGAACAGGATCGGCCCGAAGAACGGGATGCTGGCCAGGCCGGGGATCTTCACCGCCGACAGCACGTCCGGCGTGTTCAGCTTGTCCGCATTCGGCTGCAGGAACTCGTCGAACAGGAAGCCGGTGATGCCGGTCGCGAAGACCACCAGGACGACACCGAGGACGACCTGGTTGACCAGGTACTTGATCGAGAAGACCGCCAGCAGCGCGGCCATCAGGACACCGGTCGCGGCTGCGGCGATCAGGGCGGCCGCTGCGCTTCCCGTCGTACTGGAGACGACGGCCGCGGTGAACGCGCCGACCAGGAACTGGCCCTCGATCGCGATGTTGATGACGCCGGCCCGCTCGGACAGCACACCCGCGAGCGCGCCGAGGATCAGCGGGGTGGCGAAGTTCAGCGTGCCCTGGAACTGGTTCGCCAGCGGGAAGACCTTGCCCGCGGACGCCCAGCACAGGAACGCGCCGATGAAGCAGATACCGAGTACGGCGGCCAGCCAGCCGGCGTACCGCTGCGGCACCCGGCGCACGATGTAGGCGGCCGCGGCGCCGACGCCGATGATGCCGAGCAGCAGACCGACCGCCTGCGCGGGCAGATGGAGCAGGTTGTTCTGCAGATCGCCGGAGACCAGCTGGAACGTCGCCTTGCCGCTCTTGGTGAAGATCGCCAGGAAGAGGCCGATCAGCGCGAACACCAGCATCAGGGTGCCGACCCGCAGCCGCCGGGTCCGCTCGGCCGGACCCTCGATGACCTGCGGCTTGGCCGGGGCCGCGGGTACGGCGTCCGGAGTTGTCTCGGTCATCCGTTCCAGCCTTTCGCGAGGACAGCTCCGATACCGCGTTCCTTCGGCAGGAACCGGAAGATCGAACGCACCAGCGCCGGAGCCGCGACGAACAGCACGATCACGGCCTGCAGGACGGTGGTCAGGGTCAGCGGCGTCTGGGTGATCAGCTGCATCTGCAGACCGCCCGCGTTCAGCGCGCCGAACAACAGGCCGGCCAGGACGGTGCCGAGCGGCGTACCGCGGCCGAGCAGCGCAACCGTGATCGCGTCGAACCCTACCGACGCCGCGACGCCGTCGGTCAGCGGGAGGTCCGTCCCGAGCACCTGCTGGGTGCCGGCCAGACCGGCGAGAGCACCGGCCACGACCATCGCGATGATGTACGCGCGGCCGACCGACATGCCCGCGGTCCGGGAGGCGTCGGCGTTCGCTCCGACGGCGCGCAGCTCGAACCCGACGGTCGACCGGTTCAGCAACCACCAGACGAAGACCGCGGCGAGCAACGCGAGGATGAAGCCGGCGTGCAGCCGGGTGCCGCCGAACTGCGGGTACTGCGCGTTGCCGTCGACGATCGGCGAGATCGGGTCGGTCCGCCCGGGCCGCCGGAACGTCGACGTGGTCAGCAGCCAGGCGAGCAGGTAGATCGCGACGTAGTTGAGCATGATCGTCACGATCACCTCGTGCGCGCCGGTGCGGGCCTTCAGCAGGCCGACGACGCCGCCCCACAGCGCTCCACCGAGCAGACCGGCGAGGATCGCCACGATCAGGTGCAGCCCGGCCGGCAGGTGCCAGGCGAAACCGACGTACGAGGCCAGGATCGCGCCGGCGATCAGCTGGCCCTGGGCGCCGATGTTGAACAGTCCGGTCCGGAAGGCCAGTGAGACCGCGAGGCCACCGCAGATCAGCGGCGTTGCCTGGGTCAACGATTCGCTGATCGGGGTGATCCCGCCGAGCGCGCCGACGGCGAGTGCCTTGTAGGCGTCGCCGACCGCGCTCGCGGCCGCGGAGAAGGTGTCCATCGGCGCGGCACCGAAGTACCCGGCCGCTGCCTTGACCTGATCGTCGGTGACGATGATCAGGATCGCGCCGACCACCAGGGCCAGCACGATCGCGCTCAGCGAGACCAGGCCCTGGATCGCCCACGACGGCAGGCCGGAGCGCTCTGGTTCCTGCGCCGGTGCCGGCGCGGCCGGGGCCGGCTCGACCGTGGTGTCTGTGTCTTCTTCGGGGCTCATCTAGATGGTTCCCAACGTGGTCGGGTTCTCGATCGCGACATCGTGCGCCTCGGACTTGGAGGCGCCGGCCATCATCAGGCCGAGCTCGTCGCGCGGGGTGTCGGACGGTACGACGCCGACCACCTTGCCGCGGTACATCACCGCGACCCGGTCGGTCAGGGCAGCGATCTCGTCGAGTTCGGTGGACACGATCAGCACCGCGGTGCCGTTGTCGCGTTCCTCGACGATCCGGCTGTGCAGGAACTCGATCGATCCGACGTCCACACCGCGGGTCGGCTGCGACGCGACCAGGAGCTTCAGCGGCCGGGACAGCTCGCGGGCCAGCACCACCTTCTGCTGGTTGCCGCCGGACAGCGACGACACCGGCAGGTCGATGCCCTGCGTGCGGATGTCGAACTCGTCCACCCGGGCCTGCGCGTTCTTGTCGATCTCCTCGGTCCGCAGCGACAGTCCGTTGCCGAACGGCGCCTTGCGGAACAGGTCCAGGACGAGGTTCTCGGCCACTGTGAACGAGCCGACGAACCCGTCGTGCGCCCGGTCCTCGGGAACGTAGCCGATCCCGGCGTCGAGCCGCTGTCTGGTCGTCCGGCCGGTCAGATCCTCGCCGTCCAGCGAGATCGTGCCGGCCGCGATCTGGATCAGCCCAAGCAGCGCCTCTGCGAGCTCCGTCTGACCGTTGCCCTGGACACCGGCCACCGCGACGATCTCGCCGGCCCGGACCTCGAGGTCCACGTCGTCGACGGCGGTGAACCCGCGCTCGTCGATCACGGTCAGGCCTTCAACCCGCAGTACGACGTCCTTCGGCTGGGCCGGCGCCTTGTCCACCACGAGGTCGACGGCGCGGCCGACCATCAGCTCGGCGAGCTGTTCCTCGGTCTCCGACGGCTCGGCCTGGCCGACCACCTTGCCGCGGCGGATCACGGTGATCTTGTCCGCGATCGCCTTGACCTCTTTGAGCTTGTGGGTGATGAAGACGATCGAGGTGCCGTTCTCCTTGAGCTGACGCATCACGCCGATCAGCTCCTCGATCTCGGCCGGGGTGAGCACCGCGGTCGGCTCGTCCAGGATCAGCACGCTGGCGTCGTTGGTGAGCGCCTTGATGATCTCCACCCGCTGCTGGACGCCGACCGGAAGATCCTCGACCAGCGCCTCCGGGTCGACCTCGAAGCCGTACCGGTCGGACAGCTCGGTGACGAGTTTGTGGGCCTTCTTCCGGTCCAGCACACCGCCGGCCCGGGTGTTCTCCCGGCCCAACATGATGTTCTCGGCAACGGTGAAGACCGGGACGAGCATGAAGTGCTGGTGCACCATCCCGATGCCGTGGTGGATCGCGTCGCTCGGCGAGGTGATCTTCACCTTCTCGCCGTCGATCAGGATCTCGCCCTCGTCGGGCTGCAGCAGCCCGTAGAGCATGTTCATCAGCGTGCTCTTACCGGCCCCGTTCTCGCCGAGCAGGCAGTGGATCTCGCCCGGCTCGATCACCAGGTCGATGTGGTCGTTGGCGACCAGCGAGCCGAAGCTCTTGGTCAGGCCGGACAGCTCGAGGTGCATGGCAGCCTTCCCTCTCAGACGGAGAGCCAGGAAGGCACGACCTGTAGGTCGACTGCCTTCCTGGCTCGCACCGTACTACGCAATCGTGCGGCGGTTCAGGATGCCTTCGGCTGAACCTTCGACTCGATGGTGATCTTGCCGCTGATGATGTCGGCCTTGATCGTGTCCAGCTCGGACTTCACGTCCGCCGGGATCTTGCTGTCGAAGTCGTGGAACGGCGCGATCGCCGTACCGCCGTTCTGCAGGGTGCCGGTGAACTGGGTGTTGTCGAACTTGTTGTCGACGACCGAGATCACCGCGTCCTTGACCGCGACGTCCATGCCCTTCTCGACGCTGCTCATCAGCACGGAGCAGTACTCCTCGGCGCTGATGCAGCCGTCGGTGTCGACCCAGATCGCGTTGACCTTGCCGTTGCTGGCCTTCGCCGCCTGCAGGGCGCCCAGACCGGACGGACCGGCCACCGGGAACACGATGTCAGCGCCCTGGGTGATCAGGTTCTGCGCGTTGTTCTGGCCCTTGGCCTTGTCCTCGAAGTCGCCCGTGAACAGGCCCTTCTGCTTCTGGTCGTCCCAGCCGAGCACCTGGACGTTCTTGCTCTTCTGCGTGTTGTAGTAGCGCACGCCCTGGGCGAAGCCGTCCATGAAGATCGTCACGGTCGGGATCTGCAGACCGCCGAACGTGCCCACCTTGCCGGACTTGGTCATCGCGGCGGCCAGGTAGCCGGCCTGGAAGCTGGACTGAGCGGTGTTGAACAGCAGCGGCTTCAGGTTCGCGATCGGGCCGCCCTTGGTCGGGTCCGGCGCCGAGTCGACGATGGCGAACTTGATGCTCGGGTTGGCCCTGGCCGCCTTCTCGGTGGCGTCCTCGAGCTTGAAGCCGACGGCGACGATGACGTTGCACTTGGCGCTGACCATCGCGGTCATGTTCGTCGTGTAGTCGTTGTCCGACTTCGACTCGGCCTTGACCTCGGTCAGGCCCCGCTCCTTCACGGCGTCCTGCAGGCCCTTGTACGAGGTCTGGTTGAACGACTTGTCGTCAAAACCCCCCGAGTCGGAGACCATGCAGGCCTTGAAGTCCTTGTTGGCGCTGCTGCCGCCTGAGCTGCTGTCGGTCGGCTTGCTGCCACACGCGGCGACGGCGAGCGTCAGCACGCCCACGATCGCCGTTCCCCGCACGTACTTCTTCACCGGATGGTCTCCTTCGTCAACCAGACAAATCTTTGCCGGGCACGCCTTCCCCCACGTGCCGCATCCGCAGACTATAGGGCTCGGCCCGTCATTCTTTGAACGTCGCGCAGGCCTCGATACCGGAAAGTGACCGGCATGTCCGTCACATTTCGACAACATCTCCGGCCCGGTCACCGGCTGCGGTGCCGGCGTCACGGTGTGCACGCTCCGTGGTTGCGTTCACCGTCTGTGTTCGTCACCACCCGTCACCTGGGCTGTACGGCGTGCCTCGGGGTGTCACAATCTCCGGATGAGTCATCAGTTGCTGGCCGCGGACGTCCTGGCGCGCGTCGAGGCGGTGCGCGAGGAGATGGTCGACGTACGGCGTGATCTGCACGCGCACCCGGAGCTCGGGTGGCACGAGGTCCGCACGACCGAACTGCTCGAGAAGCGGCTGGTCGCGGCCGGACTGTCGCCGCGGGTGCTGCCGACCGGGACCGGGCTGATCTGCGACATCGGGTCGGGCGACACGTGCGTCGCGCTGCGGGCCGACATCGACGCGCTGCCGGTGCCGGACGGGGTGGACGCGCCGTGGCGGTCGACTATCGACGGGGTGGCGCACGCCTGCGGTCACGACGTACACACGTCGGCCCTGCTCGGAGCGGCGCTGGTGCTGGCCGGGATGGCGCGTGACGGGCAGCTCGATCGGCGGGTGCGGGTGATCTTCCAGCCGGCCGAGGAGGTGATGCCGGGCGGGGCGCTCGGTGTGATCGCGGCCGGCGGACTCGACGGAGTACACCGTATTTATGGTCTGCACTGCGACCCACGGCTGCAGGTGGGACAGGTCGGGTTGCGGGTCGGCGCGCTGACGGCGGCTGCGGATCGGATCCTGGTTCGGCTGACCGGGCCGGGTGGTCATACGTCGCGGCCACACCTGACTGCCGACCTTGTTTATGCGCTCGCGACTTTGGTGTCGGAGCTTCCGGCGGCGCTCTCCCGGCGGGTCGACCCGCGGGCGGGGATGTCTCTTGTTTGGGGCCGCATCACGTCCGGCTCGGCCGCCAACGCGATCCCGTCGCGGGGTGAGGCCGAAGGGACCTTGCGTTGCCTCGACGCGAACGCGTGGCGGCTCGCGGAGGAGCTCATTCCGACCCTGGCCGCGCAGATCGTCCGCCCGTACGGCGTGGAGGTCGACACCGAGGTCACGCACGGCGTACCGCCCGTCGTGAACGACGCGACCGCGATCAACGTCCTGCACGACGCCGTACAGCAGACCCTCGGCTCCAGCGCGATCGCACCCACCGACCAGAGCCTCGGCGGCGAAGACTTCGCCTGGTACCTCGAACACACCCCCGGCGCGATGGCCCGGCTCGGCGTCCGACCACCCACCCTAGAAACCGCCGCCGACCTCCACACTCCCGGCTTCACCCCCTCCGAAGAAGCCATCACCCTAGGCACCACGGTCCTGACCTCAACCGCCCTACTGGACTAGAACGTGTCGGCGGGGATGTAGACGCCCCAGACTTCGCGGAGGGTGTTGCTGACTTCGCCTACGGTGGCTCGGGCTTTGAGGGCCTGTTTCATCGGGTAGAGGCAGTTGTCGTTGCCTTGGGCAGCTTTTTTCAGGGCGGCGAGGGCTTCGTCCACCGCGGTCTGGTCGCGGGTGGCGCGGAGGGTGGCCAGGCGGGCTGTTTGCTGAGCCTCGATGGTGGGGTCGACGCGGAGCGGCTCGTAGGGCTCTTCCTCGGCGACCCGGAACTTGTTCATGCCGACGACGACGCGTTCGGCCGAGTCGATCTGCTGGGCGATCTGGTACGCCGAACGTTCGATCTCCTGCTTCTGGAAACCGACCTCGATCGCGGCGACCGCACCGCCGTACTCCTCGACCTGGTCCATCAGCTCGACCGCGGCGGCCTCGACCTCGTCGGTGAGCGACTCGACGACGTACGAGCCGGCGAAGGGGTCGACGGTCGCGGTGATGTCGGTCTCGTAGGCGAGGACCTGCTGGGTGCGCAGCGCGAGGCGGGCGGCCTTCTCGGTGGGGAGAGCGATCGCTTCGTCGTACGAGTTCGTGTGGAGGGACTGTGTGCCTCCGAGTACGGCGGCCAGGCCCTGGACGGCGACGCGGACCAGGTTGATCTCGGGCTGCTGCGCGGTGAGCTGGACGCCGGCGGTCTGGGTGTGGAAGCGGAGCATCTGCGACTTGGGGTTCTTGGCGCCAAAGGAATCGCGCATCACCCGGGCCCAGATCCGCCGCGCGGCGCGGAACTTCGCGACCTCTTCCAGCAACGTCGTACGGGCGACGAAGAAGAACGACAACCGCGGCGCGAACTCGTCGACGTCCAGCCCGGAGGCGAGCGCGGCGCGGACATACTCGATCCCGTTCGCCAGCGTGAAGCCGATCTCCTGCGCGGGCGTCGCGCCGGCCTCGGCCATGTGGTAGCCGGAGATCGAGATCGTGTTCCAGCGCGGCAGCTCCTTCTGGCAGTACGCGAAGATGTCGCTGATCAGCCGCAGCGACTCCTTCGGCGGGTAGATGTACGTCCCGCGGGCGATGTACTCCTTCAGTACGTCGTTCTGGATCGTCCCGGTGAGCTTGTCGGCGGAGACGCCCTGCTCCTCGGCGACCAACTGGTACAGCAGAAGCAGCACCGAACCGGGCGCGTTGATCGTCATCGAGGTCGACACCTGGTCCAGCGGGATCTTGTCGAACAGCACCCGCATGTCGTCGATCGAGTCGATCGCCACCCCGACCTTGCCAACCTCGCCGGACGCGATCGGCGCGTCGGAGTCGTACCCCATCTGGGTCGGCAGGTCGAACGCGACCGACAGGCCCATCGTGCCGGCGTCGATCAGGTGGTGGTACCGCTGGTTCGACTCGGCCGCCGTCCCGAAACCGGCGTACTGGCGCATGGTCCAGGGCCGCTGCGTGTACATCGTCGGGTAGACGCCCCGGGTATACGGGAACTGCCCCGGCTCACCCAGCTTCGCCTCCGGATCGAACCCGTCCAACGGCTCGTAAACCGGCGAGAACTCGAACCCAGACTCGCTGCGATGACTCATCCTCCCACCGTAGGCCGAACCACCACCCAACTGGTATGCACCAGGTGGGTGACGTCGAGCACGCCGAGTGAACAGCGCGCTCGAGCGACCTCGGGTATGATTCCTACTGGTTGGATTCCTACCAGGAGGTGTCCATGAAATTGCGGCCAAAGGGTCAACTGACCGTACCGGTGGAGATCCGCGAGCATCTGGGGCTCCACGACGGGGACGAAGTGGAGTTCGTCGTCCGCGGGAACGCCGTACAGCTTGTCCGCGCGAAGTCCAACCGGTCGCACGGCCGGCGGGCTGCCGCACGGCTGCGCGGCCGTGGCACGAGCGGCATGAGCACCGACGAGATCATGGAGCTGCTGCGTGGCGAGGACTGACCTGTCACTGGTCCGGCCACCGACAACTCTCGTCGACGCCTGCGTCATCCTCGACCTCACCACCGACGACCCGAAATGGGCCGACTGGTCGGAGGACGCCCTCGCGCAAGCGGCCGACGAAGGACCACTGGTGATCAACCCGATCGTGTACGCCGAGGTGTCGGTCGACTTCAATTCCGTCGAGGAGCTCGACGCAGTCCTCGACGAGGGCGAGCTGGGACGCGAGCCGCTCCCGTTCGACGCCGGATTCCTGGCTGGGAAGGCATTCCTCACCTACCGTCGGCGCGGAGGGCCTCGCCGTTCGCCGCTCGCCGATTTCTACATCGGAGCCCACGCCGCGATCGCCGGCCACCGGCTCCTCACCCGCGACGCCAACCGCTACCTCACCTACTTCCCAACTGTTCCGCTCATCGCCCCCTGACCCGCGCCCTGCGCCCATCCGTCGACAGGGGATCGACGTCGTGTCACGAGAGCGTCGCCCAGGGTTCATGCACGGTGAGGAACCTTCGAGATGTGCGAATCGTGATGGTTGCCGAGACCTTCCTGCCGCAGATCAATGGCGTGGCGAACACGGCTCGCCACGTCGCCGACCGGCTGCGTGCCCGCGGGCACGAGCTGCTGATCGTCGCGCCCGGACCGGGCCCCGACGCGTACGGCGACGTACCGGTACTGCGGGCCCGCAGCTTCCGGACGCCGGGGTACAAGGAGTACCCGGTCGGGCTGCCGGACCCCTCGATCGAGCGCGCGATGGCCGACTTCAAGCCGGACCTGGTGCACCTCGCCTCGCCGTTCATCATCGGCGCGTACGGGCTGCGCGCGGCCCGCAAGCTCGGCGTGCCTACGGTCGCGATCTTCCAGACCGACATCGCCGGGTTCGCCCGCCAATACCCCTGGTACGCCGCCGCCGACCGCGGCATCTGGCGCTGGGTGAGCCGCACGCACTCCCGCGCCGACCGCACCCTGGCGCCCTCGACCTCGGCTGTCGACGCGCTGGTTCAGCGCGGGGTACCTCGGGTGTATCGATGGGGCCGCGGCGTGAACCTGGACCTGTTCGACCCCAAGCACCGCGACGAGAGCTGGCGCCGGGAGATCTCCCCGGACGGCAAGCCGATCGTCGGGTACGTCGGCCGGCTGGCCGCCGAGAAGAAGGTCCGTCGGCTCGCCGAGCTGACCGATCTGGACTGCCGGATCGTGATCGTCGGCGACGGCCCCGACCGCGCCTCGCTGGAGAACGCGTTGCCGACGGCAACCTTCCTCGGGATGCGCCGGGGCGCCGATCTGGCGTCGATCTTCGCCGGGCTCGACGTGTTCGTGCACACCGGCGAGCACGAGACCTTCTGCCAGACGATCCAGGAGGCGCAGGCTTCCGGCGTGGCAACGGTCGGTCCGGCCGCGGGAGGTCCGCTCGACCTGATCCAGCCGGGTGAGAACGGTCTGCTGTTCGAGCCGGGCAAGACCGGATCGCTGCGTGACCAGGTGAAGATCATGCTCGACCACCCTGCCGCCCGCAGCCGGATGGCGGCGAGTGGCCTGCAGCGGGTGCAGTCCCGGACCTGGCCGGCGGTGGTCGACGATCTGGTCGACCGGCACTACGCCGAGGTCCTGCGTGAGGCGGCGGCTGTCCGGCGGGTCGCGTGAGTGCACTGAGGATCGCCCAGCTGGCCAACTTCGTCGGCCCGACGTCCGGTGGGATGCGGACCGCGATCGAGCAGATCGGCCAGGGGTACGTCGAGGCCGGCGCCGAGCGGATCGTGATCACGCCGGGTGAGCGCGACACCGTCGAGGAGACCGCGTCCGGCACGGTGGTCCGGGTGAAGGCGCCGAAGGTGAGCGGCGGCTACCGGCTGATCACCAACCCGTGGAACGTGATCGACGTACTGAAGAAGTTCGGCCCGACCACGGTCGAGATCTCGGACAAGTCGACGCTGCTCCCGGTCGCGCGCTGGGCCCGCCGGAACGACATCGGCACGGTCCTGTTCAGTCACGAACGCCTGGACGCGATGCTGGCGCTGGGCTCGGCCCGCCCGGGTCAGCTCGGCGGTCACGACGTACTGCGTCCTGGGCGGATGCTCGGCGAGGTCAGCCAGCGCACCAGCCGCTGGACCGGTGAGAGCGTTCAGCGCCGGGCCGAGGGTGTGAAGGCCAGCCAGCTCCATGTGGTCGCGACGGTTGCCGCGCTGTACCGGATCCTCAGTCGCACGTACGACGCTGTTGTCGTGACGTCCCGCTACGCGGCGGCCGAGTTCGATGAGGTGACGACCCCGCTGGTGCGGATCCCGCTGGGGGTCGACCTGGAAACCTTCCATCCGTCCCTGGGCGCGCCAGTGGACGACGGCGTACTGAAGCTCGTGCACGCCGGGCGGCTGTCGCGCGAGAAGAGCCCGCATCTTGCGGTTGCCACGGCGGCCGAGCTGCACCGCCGTGGCGTCAAGCTACGGATGGACGTGTACGGCACCGGACCGCACCTCGACGAGTTGGTCGAGATCGCGGGCGATGCGCCGGTCACGTTCCACGGGTACGTCGACGGCCGCCACACGCTGGCCAGGCATCTCGCCGAGGCCGACGTCGCACTGTCCGTCTGCCCCGGCGAGACCTTCGGCCTGGCCGTCCTCGAAGCCCTCGCCGCCGGTACGCCGGTAGTCACCGCCAACACCGGCGGCGCCCGCGAGCTGGTCGACGAAACCTGCGGCCGCTGGGCGCCGGCCAACCCGTCCGACCTCGCCGACGCCACCCTCGCCCTGGCGCAACTCCCCAACCGCAGAGCCGCCGCCCGCCACCGCGCCGAGCTCTACAACTGGGACACCTGCATCCGCCACATGCTCGCCCTGCATGCCCGCCTGGCCCAGTCGCGGATCGCAGCCTGACGGGCGGCAGCTCGACAGGAGGTGTCGCCGATTCCGGCATCTTCCGATGTCCGGTTGAGCGTGAGCGATTGGCCCAGTGGACGTATACGCACTGTCGAGCTGCAGACGTCAGGTCAGATGGTCGTAGTCGCCCCGGGTCCAGGCGGCGTGGCGGTCGGCTGAGCGGCGGACTACTGCCTTGGCGTCGACGGGGATGCTGGCGCCGAAGTTGTTGTAGAGGCGGTCGTACTCGTAGGGGTCGAGGGAGCGGGCGACTCGGTCTACTACCGCACCGGACAGCGGGATGCGGTTCGGGTAGCTGCGCATGAAGCTGACCGAGGTGCGGTCGGGGTTGGCGAAGATGGTGTCGCCGGACAGGATCACACCCTTGCCCTCGGCACCGTTCTGCCAGTGCACGACCGCGCTGCCCGGGAAATGACCGCCTGGTTGAAGAACCGTCACTCCGGGTAGCGGCGTCAGTGTGCCGGACCAGGTCTGGATGACCGCGTCCTGGCGCGCGACCCATTCCTTGTCCGGCTCCGAGACGTACACCGGTACGTCGCCGAGACGGTGGCTCCACTCGACCTGGACGCCGTACATGTGCGGATGACTGGCGATGATCGCGACCACGTCGCCGTGCTCGCGGACCCGGCGTACGGCGTCGTCGTCCACGTACCCGATCGGGTCCCAGAGCAGGTTGCCCGCGTCCGTTGTCAGCAGCATCGACTGCTGGCCGATCCCGACCGGCGGCTTCGAGCGGATGCCGTACAGGCCGGGCTCCACCTCGGCGATGGTCACCTCGGTGCCGGCCAGCTCTTCGAGCGTGGTCCAGTGCTGGCCGTCGGCGGGCACCCACTGCCGCTCGTCGGCGCAGATCGCACAGACCTCGACCTGCTCGGAGTGTTCGACCGCGCAGGTCGCACAGATCCAGAAACTCACTGTCATTCTCCCCTTAGGCTCTGATGTGCCGGTAAGCCAACGCGTTCAAGCTCAGTTGAAGTCAAGCGCATCGACGCGACCGAGATCACACGCCTGGCGATCGATGTCACATCTGTCAGGACATTTCACCTCTCGGAGCGGGTCTAGCATCAAGACGACCTGGCGTTTGCGACGAGGAGGAACTGGTGCCCAGCAAACCAGCCGGCACGCTGTACCGCGGCCGGGAGGGCATGTGGTCATGGGTCGCGCACCGGATCACCGGTGTCGGGATCTTCTTCTTCCTGCTGGTGCACGTGCTCGACACCGCGCTGGTCCGGGTCTCGCCGCACGCGTACAACGAGGTCATCGGCACCTACAAGAACCCGATCGTCGGCCTGCTAGAGGTCGGTCTGGTGGCGGCGATCCTGTTCCACGCGTTCAACGGCATCCGGCTGATCCTGATCGACTTCTGGGCCAAGGGCCCGCGCTACCAGCGGCAGCTGATGATCGGCGTCGGGGTGATCTGGGTGGTGCTGTTCGTACCGTTCGTCATCCGGCATCTGACCCACGTGTTCGGAGGCTGAGATGTCGGAGATCGCTGCTCCCCGGTCCAGTTCGCGCAGCCGCTCTGTGAAGGGCGGCGGACGGAACCACTCCGGTCAGACCAACTTCGAGCTGTACAGCTGGTTGTTCATGCGGCTGTCCGGGCTCGCGCTCGTCATCCTGGTGCTCGGGCACCTGTTCGTGAACCTGATGCTCGGCGGCGGGATCACCGCGCTGGACTTCGGTTTCGTGGCCGGCAAGTGGGCCAACCCGCTCTGGCAGGTCTGGGACCTGTTGATGCTGTGGCTGGCCATGCTGCACGGCGGCAACGGGCTGCGCACGATCATCAACGACTACGCCGAGAAGGACCAGACCCGGTTCTGGCTGAAGGCCCTGCTGATCACGGCGGCGCTCGTCATCGTCGTACTCGGCACCCTGGTGATCTTCACTTTCGATCCCTGCCTCGACCCGAACAGCACGCTGTCCGTCTGTAAGTAAGGAAGTCATGCAGCAACATCAGTACGACGTCATCATCGTCGGCGCGGGTGGGGCCGGAATGCGGGCCGCGCTGGAGTCGAGCACGCGGACCCGGACCGCCGTACTCACCAAGCTCTATCCGACCCGGTCGCACACCGGCGCGGCCCAGGGCGGCATGTGCGCCGCGCTGGCGAACGTCGAGGAGGACAACTGGGAGTGGCACACCTTCGACACGGTCAAGGGTGGTGACTTCCTGGTCGACCAGGACGCGGCCGAGGTGATGTGCCGCGAGGCCGTCGACGCGGTGCTCGACCTGGAGAAGATGGGTCTACCGTTCAACCGGACCGCCGAGGGCAAGATCGACCAGCGCTTCTTCGGCGGACACACCCGCAACCACGGCGAGGCCGTCGTACGGCGTTCGTGCTTCGCGGCGGACCGTACCGGTCACATGATCCTGCAGACGCTGTACCAGCAGTGCATCAAGCAGAACGTCGAATTCTTCAACGAGTACTACGTTCTCGACCTGCTGATGACGGACGGCAAGGCGAGCGGCGTGGTCGCGTACGAGCTGGCGACCGGCGAGCTGCACGTGTTCTCGGCCAAGTCGGTCATCTTCGCCTCGGGCGGGTTCGGGAAGGTCTTCCGTACGACGTCCAACGCGCACACGCTGACCGGTGACGGGATGGGCATCGTCTGGCGGAAGGGTCTGCCGCTGGAGGACATGGAGTTCTTCCAGTTCCACCCGACCGGCCTCGCGGGTCTCGGCGTACTGCTGTCAGAGGCGGCCCGTGGTGAGGGCGGCATCCTGCGCAACTCGGACAACGAACGCTTCATGGAGCGGTACGCGCCGACGGTGAAGGACCTTGCACCGCGGGACATGGTGGCCCGGGCGATGGCGAACGAAGTACGAGAGGGTCGTGGCTGCGGGCCCGACAAGGCTTATGTGATGCTCGACCTGACTCACCTCGAGCCGGCCCACATCGACGCGAAGCTGCCGGACATCACGGAGTTCGCCCGGACGTATCTGGGCGTGGAGCCGTACACCGAGCAGATCCCGGTCTTCCCGACCGCGCACTACGCGATGGGCGGCATCCCGACCAACATCAAGGGCGAGGCGCTGGCCAACAACGAGGACGTGATCCCCGGCCTGTACGCCGCCGGCGAGGTCGCCTGCGTCTCGGTGCACGGTGCGAATCGGCTGGGCACGAACTCGCTGCTCGACATCAACGTATTCGGCCGGCGGGCCGGTATCGCGGCAGCGGAGTACGCCGAGACCGCGGTCTTCGAGGAGCTGCCCGACGACCCGTCAGCGTACGTCGTGGACCTGGTCGAGGGGCTGCGGACGTCCACCGGTGAGGAGCGGATCGCGGCGATTCGGTCCGATCTGCAGGCGACGATGGACCTGAACGCGCAGGTCTACCGGACCGAGGGCTCGCTCAAGCAGGCGCTGGTCGACATCGAGGCGCTCAAGGAGCGGTTCAAGAGCGTCGGGGTCCAGGACAAGGGCCGGCGGTTCAACACCGACCTGCTCGAGGCGGTCGAGCTCGGCTTCCTGATCGACCTGGCCGAGGTGCTGGTGGTGTCCGCGCTGGCCCGCAAGGAATCCCGCGGCGGGCACTTCCGCGAGGACTACGCGACCCGCGACGACGTGAACTTCATGCGGCACACGATGGCGTACCGCGAGGTCGATGCTGAGGGCAACGAGAACATCCGGCTCGACTACAAACCGGTCGTCCAGACCCGTTACAAGCCGATGGAGCGCAAGTACTGATGGACGTGAAGGTCAAGATCCTCCGGTACAACCCCGAGGTACTCGACGAGGCCGAGTGGAAGACGTACTCCGTCACGCTCCAGCCGACCGACCGGGTCCTCGACGCGCTGCACAAGATCAAGTGGGAGCAGGACGGCACGCTGACCTTCCGCCGGTCCTGCGCGCACGGGGTCTGCGGCTCGGACGCGATGCGGATCAACGGCCGCAACCGGCTGGCCTGCAAGACGCTGATCAAGGACCTGAACCCGGGCAAGGAGATCACCGTCGAGCCGATCAAGGGCCTGACCGTGCTCAAGGACCTGGTCGTCGACATGGACCCGTTCTTCGAGGCGTACCGCGCGGTGATGCCGTTCCTGGTCACCAGCGGTCACGAGCCGACCCGGGAGCGGATCCAGTCCCAGGCCGACCGGGACCGGTTCGACGACACCACCAAGTGCATCCTCTGCGCCGCGTGTACGACGTCCTGCCCGGTGTTCTGGTCCGACGGCCAGTACTTCGGCCCGCAGGCGATCGTCGGCGCCCACCGGTTCATCTTCGACAGCCGCGACGAGGGCACCGAGCAGCGGCTGGAGATCCTGAACGACAAGGAAGGCGTCTGGCGCTGCCGGACCACCTTCAACTGCACCGACGCCTGCCCGCGCGGCATCGAGGTCACCAAGGCAATCCAGGAAGTGAAGCGCGCGCTCATCTTCCGCCGGGTGTGATCGGCTGCCCCAGGCGTCACATAAACTTCTCCCCGGCCATCTTCGGGGGTGATTGTGTACGCGCGCGTGCGTGAGTTCTTCGACCGCTACTACCCGCGACTGGTAGAGCTGTTGGAGCGCTGCGGCGTACCCCGGAGCAAGCCGCCGCTACTCGTGCTCGGCGTACTGGCCGCCACCACGTCCGTCGTCATCGCGACGCTGGTGTGGATCTCCCACCGGACCGGAGCCGACGACGCGCCGGTCGCGATGGAGCCGGCGGCCGCTGGGCGAGCCGGGATCGACGTGGTCAACGCCGAGCGGGCGCAGGTGCTGTCGATGACGATGGTGACCCGGAACCGCTGGGCGGCCGGCTGGTCCGACTGCACCACCGCCCCAAATTGCCGGTACGCCGCCGTGGTCGACCGGGACGGCGCCCGCGCCACCGCACCAGAGTGGCCGGTCCCGTACGCGACCCTGCAGGCGGGCGACGAGGCGATCGCGGTCGCACCGCCCCGCGAGGGCACGCTGACCGGAGGCGCGGCGCTGATGTTCCGGCTCACGTACGACGGCCCGGTGCTGACCCGCCTCCGGTACCGGCTGCCGACCTCGACCTTCCAGCCCGACGAGATCCTCACCGACCAGATCGTGCCCGGCCGGATCGTGGTGGTGAACCCGAAGGAGTTCACCGTCCGGATGCTCCAGACCCGCGGCACCCGGTCGCCGGTCTGTGACACCACCGGCCGCTGCTGGATGCTGACCGGGATCGGCCGGACCGACATCGTCTGGACCGACGACGGCGGCAAGACCTGGCGCGCGCAGGCGCTCGACAGCCACAACCAGCTCGGCGAGCTCGCCGTCAGCCCGGACGGCAGCACCCTGCTGACGACCTCGATCATCGTCGGCGACAGCGGGCAGGCCGTCGCGAAGATGCGGATCTCCAAGGACCGCGGGGCAACCTGGACCGTCGTCCAACACCCACCGGCGACCCTGACCGCGCCGCCGCTCGCCTTCGACGACGGCACCGCGCTGATGCTGGGCGGCCCGGCAGGCGCTCGGCCGCGGCTGTACCGGGTCCGCGACACCTCCGCCAACCTGGACAAGGGCTACCCCGGCGACCTCGCCGACCTCTCCGGCGACGACCACCTGATCTACGGCTTCGAAGTCCCCAAACGCCGCACCACCGAGGTAGTCCTCAGCACCGACCAAGGCGCCACCTGGACCAAGTTCGCCCCCCGCTAGTGGTGTTTGGTGGCGCCCTTGAGGATCTTGTCGACGGCGTTCTTGGGGCCGTAGACGGCGATGCCGACCAGGTCTAGTTCGGCGGTGGCGACTGCTTTCACGGCAGCCCGGTTGTCGCGGTCGTTGCCGGTGGCAAACAGGTCCTGGGTGAAGACGGCGTGCTCGACTTCTCGGCGTACCGCCCGGTCGTGGGCGGTGGTCATGAACTCTTTGCTGCCTTCGAAGACCATCACCGGCTGGCGGAACATCGGCAGGTAGCGGGTGCCGTCGGCGTCCTCGTAGGGTTCGCCCACGACCTCCGGATGCGTACCGGCGATCCCGCTGACCAGGAACGCGGTCACGTTCAACCGCTGCCACACCGCCAGATCGTCGCGCAACAGCACAGCAATCTTCGTATCAAATCTGATCGGCTCATCCACAGCACCGATCGTCACCGAAGACCCCGGCGGCCGTCTTGTACGTTTTAAGCCTCTAGCAGTATGGCGGGTTCGACGTGACGGCTGTGCAGACTCGCAGGAACAGGTTGAAGAGTCGGTAGAGCTGGAGCATGTCGCCCTCGACGGTCACCGTGCGGTCGTCACGCCGTTCGACACCGGGGATGGCGGTGAGGTGCGAGGCGACGGACGCGGACTGCCAGCGGACCGTGAGGGTGCGGGGACCAGGCGGCGCGTCGGACGGCGAGAGGCTGCGAAGGGCTTGCGCCGCCGTCGTCTCGATCGACTCGTGGGATTCGGCGACGGGGACGAGTTGGGCGGCGAAGCGGTCCTTGGCGAATTTGACCGGGACGGTGGCGACGGTCGGGTCCCAAGACTTCATTTCGTCGCAGGCGGTGTCGTCGCCGGTGAGAAGGGCGACGGGTACGCCGTACGCGGCCGACGCGGCGTGGAGGAGGCCGATCTCGCCGGTGAGCTGGTCGTCGAGCCAGATGTCCTCGATCTCGTGGCCCATGAAGCTGTGACTCAGTACGCCGAGAACGCCGGCCCGGGCGTGGAATCCGATGCAGACAGTCGCTTCGTACTCGCTGGTGAGGCCTTCGATCATGCCCATCGGCTTCGGGCGGCCCTTGATCAGGCGGGCGCGGGGGTCGAGCAGGTCGGGGAGCAGGTTGCGCATCGGGCCGTGGGCGTCGTTGACCAGGACGGCTGTCGCGCCGGCGGCGTACGCACCGCGGATGGCCGCGTTCACGTCCTGGGTCATCAGCACCCGGCCGCGCTCGTAGTCGCGCCCCGGCGGCTGCACGTCCTCCGCGTCGACCAGTCCGGTGACGCCTTCCATGTCCGCACTCACGTAGACCTTCACGCCGAGAAGCGTATGTTCTGAGTATGAGTCGTGGCGCCACGGTCCGGGCGTGGCGGCCCGGGCTGGCCGGGGTCGTCGAGGTTCTGCACGCCCACTTCCCGTCGCATGCGTACCCGAGCCACACCCACGACGCGTGGACCGTGCTCATCGTCGACGAGGGCGCCGTACGGTACGACCTGGATCACCGCGAGCACGGGCTCGCCCAGGCTCAGGTCTCGCTGCTGCCACCGCATGTGCCGCACGACGGGCGGTCGGTGCGGCCGGAGGGGTTCCGCAAGCGGGTGCTTTACCTGGCACCGGATCGGCTCGGGGACGGCCTGATCGGCGCGGCCGTCGACCAGCCGGAGTACGTCGACCCGCTGCTACGGCACCGGATCCACCAGCTGCACGGCGTACTGCGGGATGGTCTGGAGGATCTGGAAGCGCAGAGCCGGTTGACGCTGATCGAGGAGCGCCTGCAGCAGCACCTCCGCCGCCACGTGGTCGATCCACCGGACCGGTACGACGCCGGCGTCGCCACGCGGCTACGTGAGCTGCTGGACGCGAACGTCGCCGATGGGATCACGCTGGAGGATGCGGCGAAGGTGGTGCATGCGCATCCGGCGCATCTGGTGCGGGCCTTCAGCCGGGAGTTCGGGATGCCGCCACATCGGTATCTGACCGGACGGCGGGTCGATCTCGCGAGGCGATACTTACTCGACGGGCATCCGGCCGCTGAGGTGGCAACGTTGGCCGGCTTCTACGACCAGTCGCATCTGAACCGGCACTTCCGGAAGATGCTTGGTGTTACACCGGCGAGTTTTGTGAAGCCTTAGACGCCTTGTACGCACGGACACCCCAGGTGCCGAGCAGTACGGCGATCAGCAGGTTCACGATGACCAGGATGGTGTGCGCCACGTAGTACCCGGTCGGGCGGCCCTCGGTGTCCATCAGCGCTTTGATGAAGCGCAGATACGTGATGACGTTCCAGGCGGCGATGGCCAGCAGGATCAGGGCGTGCTTGCGTTCGAGTTTCACCTAGCCATTGTGACCAGGGCGGTCCACGGTCCGGAGTAGCTGGGTGCGGTTGGCGACGCCGAAGCGGCGGTAGAGGCGGGTGAGCTGGGACTCGACCGCCTTCACCGACAGGTAGAGGGCCGCGGCGATCTCGCGGTTGGTGGAGCCGTCGCGGACCATCGAGACGATCTGCTGCTCGTTGTCGGTCAGCTCGGAGGGCTGCCGGCTCCGGCTCGGTACGTCGAGACGCGCGAGCTCAGTCTCGGCCACCTCGCGCCAGGCGGGAGCGCCGTACGCCTCGAACTGCTCGATCGCGTCCAGGAACGCGGTCCGCGCGACCGATCGGCGGCGGGCCTGCCGGGCGACGCGGCCACGGGTGAGTTCGCAGCGGGCGAGGTCGAGCGGGTAGACCCGGTCCCCCGCCGTACTGATCGTCTTCTCGAGCAGCTCCAGCGCCGCGGCCGGGTCGCCCTGCTTGGCGATCAGCAGCGCCTCGGACCGGGCCAGGCCGATCATGATCACGGCGCGGTCCAGGTTCTCCGCGCGGGTCCGGATCTCGGCGATCAGCGCGGCCGCGTCGTCCAGCCGGCCGGCCGCGACCAGCGCCTCGGCATAGTCGGCGTGCCACGGGATCACGGCCGGGTCGTACGGCATCGCGGCCTCGCCCGACTCGGCGACCGCGTCGAACGACTCGACCGCACGCTGCGGATCCCCGGTCAGCACCCCGATCAGCCCGAGACTGACCAGCGCCGGGCCGGTCCACTCGTCGTTCGCGACCAGGCGGACGCCTTCGAGCGCGGCCTCGGCCAACTGCCGGCCCATGGCCGCCGAACCGCCGACCCACTCGGCCCGGCTGGCGATGATCATCCCGACCTCGGCCTCGTCACCGATGTCCTGCATCAGCTGGTAGCACTCGTGTCCGGCGGCCAGCGCGTCGGCGCCACGTCCGCTGCGCTCGTAGATCGCGGTCGCTGAGATCAACGCGGACGCCAGCCAGCGCATCGCGCCGTGGTCGCGGACCTCGTCGACCAGCGCGGTGATCGCCGTGATCGCCTTGTCGGTCCGGCCGCGGAACAGCTCCCGCATCGCCGCCATCTGGCGCGCGTTCACCACAGTCCTGGTCAGCGGCAGGCTGCTCGCCAGCTCGGCGGCCTGCTCCAGCACGGCATCCGAGGACTCATCGGCATCGCGAGCCATCAAGACCGAACTCGCCGCACTCAGCGCGTCGACGATCGCTTCCGTGTCGCCGGACTCGCGCGCCAGATCCTCGGCGATCCGGGCGTCCTCCTGCGCGTCGTCCAGGCTGCGGTCGAAGTAGTGGCTGTGGCTGCGCTCGATCCGCACCCGGGCCTCCAGCCGCTTGTCCCCTGCGGCCGCCTCGAATGCTTCCGCGAGCAGCTCGACCCGATGGTCGCGCTCCGGCCAGACCGCGTCGGCGCACAGGAGCAGCGCGGGCACCTTGGTCTCCGGCGTCATCGCCGCCTGTACGGCGAGGCGCGCCATGTCGGCCGATTCCGCGACGTGTCCGGCAGCTGCTGCGTCGTCGGCGGCCCGGGTCAGTCTCCGGGCGCGTTCGTCCGGCTGCGTGCTCGGCGTCCGGTCTGCGCTTAGCTTCCAGAGGGTCGCGGCGGCACCGGGCGCGCCACGGCCGGCCGCAACGACAGCGGCCTCCTCGATGGTGACCGCCAGCTCCGGGTCTGCCTCCTGGGTGGCGAGAGCGCGGTGGGTCGCCTTCTCGACCGGCTCGTCGACCACGGCCGCCAGCTGGGCGTGGGCCTGACGGCGGGCGGCAGACGTGGCTTCGGCGTAAACGAACTCGCGGAGCAGCGGGTGGGTGAAGCGGAGGCGTTCGGCGGTGATGTCGATCAGCCCGAGGGTCTCGGCTTCGGCCAGGTTGGTGTCGATCCGGCGGTCGAGGGACCGGGCGAGCTGGGTCGTGGTCGGGCGCGGCGAGGACGCGGCGTGCAGGAGCAGCTCGTGGGCGCCGGCAGTCAGGTCGGACAGGCGGTCGCCGAGCAGGATCTTGAGCCGGCTGGACACCGGGAGCGGGTCGTTCGGCGAGACGCTCTTCGGATGCCGCAGTACTGCGCGACCGAGCTCGAGCGCCATGAACGGGTTGCCGGCGCTCGCCGCGAAGATCCGCCGCGCAGTACGGACCGGGAGCGGGCTCGACAGACGCTGGCGGAGCAAGCCGAGAACGTCCGGCTCGGTCAGCGGCGGGACCTCGAGCTGGAGCACGGGCTCCGGGCAGGCGTCGGCCATGATCGGCAGGTCGCCATCGGCCACCTGCTCAGTCGCGAGCAAGTGCACGCCCTCGGACAGGCGGCGGGCGCAGAAGGTCAGGACCTCGAGGCTGGACGGGTCCACCCACTGGATGTCGTCGACGACCAGGAGGACCGGGCCGGTGGTGGCGAGGCGGCGGAGGACGTGCAGTACGGCGAGGCGGACAGCGAGCTCGTCCCGGACGGTGTCGGGCGCACTCGCCTTCAGCAGCGCGACCTCGAGAGGTTGACGGAGATGGTCGGGGAGCACCTGCCAGGCGAACTCGAGCTGGTTGGACAGCAGATCCAGCAGTGTGACGTACGGGAGGCCGGCCTCCGAATTGGACGGGGCCGCGCTGAGAATCCGGCAGCCCTTCCGGCCACGCTCCGCGACGAGAGCCCGGCCGAGAGCCGACTTGCCGATACCGGTCGGGCCGTAGAGCAGCACACTGCCGCTGGTCTCGAGCTGCTTGGTAGCACGCTCGACCAGTCCGGCACGCCCGACCAGCTCGTCGTCAGTCATTCAGCTCCCCGAAGGATTACCTTCGCTGATTATCACAGGAAACGACCGTCCGACACGGCAAGTGTCACATCACGAAAGTTTCTGGACACCATCCTGTCACCGACCGCTGCCCAGATCCGAGCAGTCGCGACGGCACGATCGTGCCGGGGCACCGGATGGTCTACGCCTTGTAGACAAAGTTCAACCGCCTGCCGAACTCTTGCGCAGCAGGCGGTTGAACTTAGTTCTGGACTAGATAACTTCGAGGTCGCGCTCGATCTCGGCCAGCTCTTCCTCGCTGCCCTGGACCTTGGGTCCGGTGAACCAATGGCGAGCGGAGACGAACCAATAGACGGCCGCGAAGCCCAGGACGACCAGGACTGCTAGCGGTGTGTAGTTGAAGGTGCTGCCGGTGACGGGGCTGACCTGAGGCAGCATGAACAGGATCGTGATGAAGCAGACCCAGACGATCGCGATGATGCCGATCGGGCGGCTCCATCGGCCGAGGTTCCACGGGCCGGGCTGGAAGCGGTCACCCTGCATGAGCCGGAGCAGGGTGGGCAGGACGTAGGCGATGTAGAGACCGATCACGGCGATCGACGTGACTGCGGCGTACGCCGTCGCGTTCCACAGGTACGGCAGGCCGAGGACGAAGGCACCGGCCGCGGCCAGCCAGATCGCGTTGGTTGGCGTCCGGGTCCGCTTGTTGATCTTGTGCCAGAGGCTCGACCCGGGCAATGCGCCGTCCCGGGAGAACGCGTAGATCATCCGCGAGTTCGCCGTCACCGACGACATCCCGCAGAACAGCTGGGCTCCGATCACGACCAGCAACAGGATCTTCCCGGTGACCTCACCGACCGCGTCGATGAAGATCTGCGCCGGCGGTACGCCGCTGGAACTGTGCAGCGACCCGTCGTAGTTCTGGATCGCGAACGTCAGGCCGATCAGCAGCACCCATCCGGCCACGAGTGACACCAGGATCGACATCACGATCCCGCGTGGACCGGACCGCGCCGCGTCATGCGTCTCCTCGGTCATGTGCGCGGAAGCGTCGTACCCGGTGAAGGTGTACTGCGCCAGCAGCAAGCCGAGCAGTGCGACGTAGAAGGTCGAGCCCCACCCGGTGTTGTTGACGAAGTGGCCGAACACGAACGACGCCGACTGGTGCTTGTCCGGTACGAAGACCAGGACGCCGACGATGATCAGTACGCCGAGAATGTGCCACCAGACGCTGATGTCATTGAGCCGCGCGACCAGTTTCACGCCGAACGAGTTCAGCAAGCCGTGCACGATCAGGATGATCCCGAACAGCAGGATCGTGTGCCCGGGCGTTGCGGTGAACCCCCACTGCAGGTCCAGGAACGCGTTCAGGAAGAACGCCGCCCCGAAGTCGATCCCGGCCGTCACCGCGACCTGGCCGAGGAAGTTGAACCACCCGGTGAACCACGACCACGCGGCGCCGTTGGACGGCGCGAGTTTCGCGGACCAGTAGTACAGCCCGCCGGCGGTCGGGTAGCTCGAGCACACCTCCGCCATCGCGAGGCCAACGAACAAGGTCATCAGCCCGACGATCGGCCAGCCCCAGACGATCATCACCGGGCCGCCGGTGTTCATCCCGAACCCGTACAGGGTCAGGCAGCCGGACAGGATCGAGATGATCGTGAACGACACCGCGAAGTTCGAGAACCCGGACATCGTCCGGTTCAGCTCTTGTGCGTAACCCAGTTGGTGCAGGCGATCCTCGTCGTCCGTCATTGAGCCTCCTAGACACACAGCGCCTCAATGGTCTTCCCCCAGACCTTTACGCAATTGAGGCATCCGGTATCGCGAGTGTCAAGGAGTCAGGCGAGAAAGCCGTGCAGGAGGACCGCCGTACCCGAGAGGTGTTCCTGCATCGCCTGCCGGGCGGCCTCCGGGTCACCGGCCAGGATCGCGTCGACGATCGCCGTGTGCTGCTGGTTCGAGTGCTGGATGTTGCGCTCGAGCAGGGGGATCGCGTCGAGGAGCTCGTTGAGGCGCATCCGGACGTCGGCCATCGCCGAGGTCAGCGACGGCGAGCCGGTCACCTCGGCGATCGCAAGGTGTAAGCGTGAATCCAGGCGACGGTAGTCGGCCAGGCGTGCGGCCGATGTGTCGGCGAGGCAACGTTCAAGATGGTCGCGTTCGCCGCTGCTGAGCTCCCGGGACGCGGCCGTTTCTGCGGCGCCGGTTTCCAGCACGGAGCGCAGCGTCAGGGCGTCGTCCAGTCCGTCGGCGAGGTCGCGGGCGAGCCGTTTGGCCGTCGTACGGCGGGGTTTCGGCAGCTGCTCGTTGACGAACGTGCCGCCGTACCGTCCGCGCCGGGACTCGACGTACCCGGCCTCGGTGAGGGCGTGGATCGCCTCCCGGAGCGTGACCCGGCTGACGTTCAGCCGGGCCGCCAGCTCGCGCTCCGGCGGCAACCGGTCGCCGGGCACGACGACGCCGAGCTTGATTGCCTGGAGCAACCGCTCGACCGTCTCCTCGAACGGGTTCCCGGCCCGGACCGGCCGGAACACCGCGTCATCTGCCTGAACGACCATGAGGCCAGACTAGGGGGTGTCTCCCGCTCCCACGCCGTAGCGAGCAGGTGCTCGGTGCGGTGCATCGGCGCGCGGGAGCGAAGGTCTCGATGCGGAGCATCGTGGCCTTTGCTCACGTGCGCCGAGGTGCCGTGCCGAGTGCCGCGCAGTAGGCGTGGGAGCGGGAGACACCCCCTAGATCGGTGTTACGTAGGCGCCCGAGATTCCGCCGTCGACGAGGAACGTGTTGGCGGTGATGAAGGACGAGTCGTCGCTGGCCAGGAAGGCGACCGCGGCGGCGATCTCGTCGGGTTCGCCGAAGCGACCCATCGGGACGTGGACCAGGCGGCGCTGGGCGCGCTCCGGGTCCTTGGCGAACAGCTCGGTCAGGAGTGGGGTGTTCACCGGGCCCGGGCAGAGTGCGTTCACCCGGATCCCCTGCCGGGCGAACTCGACGCCGAGCTCCCGGCTCATCGCCAGTACGCCGCCCTTCGAAGCGGAGTACGAGATCTGCGAGGTCGCCGCGCCCATCACCGCGACGAACGACGCCGTGTTGATGATCGACCCCTTGCCCTGCCGTTGCATGTAAGGGATCGCGGCCTTGCAGCACAGGTAGACCGAGGTCAGGTTGACCTCCTGGACCTTTCGCCACGCCTCCAGTCCGGTGTCCAGGATCGACGCGTCATCGGGCGGCGAGATGCCGGCGTTGTTGAAGGCGATGTCCACGCTGCCGTAGGTGTCGAAGGCCTGTTTGAAGAGGTTCTCGACCGCAGTGGGGTCGGTGACGTCGGTCTGCACGAAGAGGCCGCCGACCTCGTCCGCGGCAGCCTTGCCGGCGGCCGGATCGAGGTCACCGATCACGACGTGCGCGCCCTCCGCTGCAAGCCGTCGTACCGTGGCCAGACCGATCCCGCTCGCACCACCGGTCACCACGGCGACGCGACCCTCGAGCCGATGAGCTTGTGAGTCCATTCAGTCCTCCGTACTGATGAAGATGTTCTTGGTCTCGGTGAACGCGGCCAGCGCGTCCGGACCGAGTTCCCGACCGAGGCCGGACTGCTTGTAGCCGCCGAACGGTGTCGAGTACCGGACCGACGAGTGCGAGTTGATGGAGAGATTGCCGGCTTCGACACCGCGGCCGACCCTGATCGCGCGACCGACGTCCCGCGTCCAGATCGAGCCGGACAGCCCGTACTCGCTGTCGTTCGCGATCCGCAGCGCGTCGGCCTCGTCCTCGAACGGGATCACCGCGACCACCGGCCCGAAGATCTCCTCGCGGATCGCCCGGTCCGACGCCGGCGCGAGGACCGTCGGCGGGAACCAGAAGCCGGGGCCGCTCGGCGCAGTCCCTTGAAATGCTGGGTTCTCGACGTACGACGCCACTTGCTCGCGTTGCTTGGCGGAGATCAGCGGCCCCATCTCCGTTGCCGGATCGCTCGGATCGCCGACCTTGAAGTTCTTCACTGCGGGTTCGAGGAGTTCCAGGAAGCGGTCGTACGCCTTGTTTTCAACGAGGATCCGGGATCGCGCGCAACAGTCCTGGCCGGCGTTGTCGAACACGCCGTACGGCGCTTGCGCTGCCGCCTTCTCCAGGTCCGCGTCGGCGAAGACGACGTTCGCGGACTTGCCACCCAGCTCCAGCGTCAACCGCTTCACCTGGTCGGCACAGCCGGCCATGATCTGTTTGCCTACTGTGGTCGAGCCGGTGAAGACGATCTTCCGGACGGCGGGATGCGTGACGAACCGTTGCCCGACCACGGTGCCTTTGCCTGGCACGACTTCGAATACCCCGGGCGGAATGCCGGCCTCCAGCGCCAGCTCGCCGAGCCGGATCGCGGTCAGCGGCGTGAGCTCGGCCGGCTTGAGTACGACGGTGTTGCCGGCGGCAAGGGCTGGGGCGAAACCCCAACCCGCGATCGGCATCGGGAAGTTCCAGGGCACGATCACGCCCACCACGCCCAGGGGTTCGTGGAAGGTGATATCGATGCCCCCAGCAACGGGAATCTGCTTGCCGAACAGGCGTTCCGGCGCGGCCGCGTAGTACGTCAGGACGTCGCGGACGTTGCCTGCCTCCCAGCGGGCGTTGCCGATCGTGTGGCCGGCGTTCTCGACCTCCAGCTCGGCCAGGTTCTCCAGGTCGGCGTCGACCGCGTCGGCGAACCGTCTCAGCAGCTTGCCGCGGTCGGCGGGCGTCACGTTTCGCCAAGTTTCGAAGGCCTTTGCGGTTCTGGCGATCGCGGCGTCCGTCTCTTCTTCGGTGGCCAGCGAGATCGTGCGGATCACCTTTTCGGTGGCCGGGTTGATCACGTCATACGTCACGTTGCACTCCTGATCAGAGCGGTGAACAGCCGCAGGTCGTCGGGGGTCTCCTCCGGATGCCATTGCACACCGAGCGCGAAGTCGTGGCCTCTGACTTCGGCCGCCTCGACCGTTCCGTCGCCGGCGCGGGCGGTGACCTTCAACGCCGGTGCGACGACATCGATGGCCTGGTGGTGGTAGCAACTGCCGCCGGCGTGATCGCCGAGGATGCGAGCGGTGAGGGTGCCGGGCTCGACCTTCACCTCGGTGGTGCCGAACACCGCGGGCGACGGGCGGTGCTCGTCGTGCGCGACGACGTCGGGGAGGTGCTGGTGCAGCGTGCCGCCGAGGGTGACGTTGAGCATCTGGAGGCCTCGGCAGATCGCGAGGAGCGGGAGATCGCGGTCCAAGGCGGCCTCGATCAGCACGCGCTCGTGCTCGTCGCGGCCCGGTCTGGTGTCGACTGTTTCGGGATGCGCTGACGCTTGATAGGACGCCGGATCGACGTCGCAACCGCCTGCGATGACCAGGCCGTCGAGCACGTCGAGGATTGTGGTGTCGGTGCCGACTGGAGGCAGTAGAAGCGGCACCCCTCCGGCCGCGACTACCGCATCCAGGTACACCTTCGGGAGCAGAGCAGCCTCCCGCTGCCAGATCCCCCAGGTCGCCGGCTCCAGGTACGTCGTGATGCCGATCCGGGGCCTAGAGTCGTTCGAAACCACGGACCCGCTCCCAGTCGGTGACAGCAGCGTCGTACGCATCGAGCTCGACCCGCGCTGCGTTGGCGTAGTGGTCGACCATCTCGTCGCCGAACGCCTCGCGGGCGAGCTTCGAGCCGGTGAAGAGCGCAGCCGCCTCGCGCAACGTCGCCGGTACGTGCTCCTTGTCGGACTCGTAGGCGTTGCCGACCAGCAGCGGCTCCAGCTCCAGTTCGTGCTCGATGCCGTGCAGGCCGGCGGCGATGATCGCGGAGACGGCGAGGTACGGGTTCACGTCGCCGCCCGGGAGGCGGTTCTCGACCCGGAGCGACTCGCCGTGGCCGACGACGCGGAGCGAGCAGGTGCGGTTGTCGAGACCCCACGCGATCGCGGTCGGCGCGAAGCTGCCTTTCTGGAATCGCTTGTAGGAGTTGATGTTCGGGGCCAGCAGATAGGTGAACTCCGACAGGCACGCGAGCTGACCGGCGATGAACTGCTCCATCAACCGGGAGAACCCGTGGTCACCGTCTCCGGCCAGGACCGCGTCACCGTCGGTCGAGCGGAAGCTCAGGTGGATGTGACAGGAGTTGCCTTCACGCTCGTCGTACTTCGCCATGAAGGTCAGACTCTTGCCGTGCTTGGCCGCGATCTCCTTCGCCCCGGTCTTGTAGATCGAGTGGTTGTCGCAGGTGGCAAGCGCCTCGTCGTACCGGAAGGCGATCTCGTGTTGCCCGAGGTTGCACTCGCCCTTCGCGGACTCGACGTACAGGCCGGCGCCGGTCATACCGTTGCGGATGTCGCGGAGCAGCGGCTCGATCCGGGACGTGCCGACGAGCGAGTAGTCGACGTTGTACTGGTTCGAGGGGGTCAGATCGGCGTACCGCTTGTTCCAGGCGGTCTCGAAGGTGTCGTCGAACACGATGAACTCGAGCTCGGTGCCGACGTACGCCTTCAGGTTCCGTTCGGCCAGCCGGTCGAGTTGGGCTCGTAGTACCTGACGCGGCGACGCGACGACCGGGGAGCCGTCCAGCCACTCGACGTCGCAGAGGACCATCGCCGTACCTTCGAGCCACGGGATCAGCCGGAGCGTGTCCAGGTCGGGCGCCATCACCATGTCGCCGTACCCACGCTCCCAGGACGACATCGCGTACCCGTCCACGGTGTTCATGTCCACGTCGACCGCGAGCAGGTAGTTGCACCCCTCGGTCCCGTGCTTCAGCACCTCCTCCAGGAAGTACCGAGCACCACACCGCTTCCCCTGCAACCGCCCCTGCATATCAGTGATCGCCACCAACACCGTGTCGACCTCACCAGCCTCAACCAGCCCCCGCAGCTCCTCCACACCCAACACAGCCACTCCCGGAGTCTATTGGTCTACGTCCAGTCCATTGACTCAACCCCACCGCCCGCTGTCAATCCCGCCCGGCCCACAGGACTCGCGGCGCTGTGGTGCCTTGGCACTGTGCGGACAGTGAACGGCTAGGCACTGTGCGGGATCGTGGGGAAAATCTCCGGATCCGGCCGCACCGCCCAAGTGGCCCGATTCAGGAGGACCGCTATGCGATCTTTCATTACCCGCCCCCGCGCTCTGGCCGTTGTGCTGGCCGGTACGGCGCTTGCGTTCAGCCCGCTCGCTGGTCAGGCGACTGCCCAGCTGCCGGCGAATCAGACCGGGAACCCGGCCTGCTTCACGCCCGAGGAAGGCCCGGCCGCACGTGGTGGCTTCGGTGCCGACCACCGCGAACTGTCGGCCGCCGAGCAGAAGGCGATCGACGCCAAAACCGCGCAGATCCTCAAGGCCAAGCAGGCCCGCGGACTCGCGCCGACGGACGGGAAGCTGGCCGCGGCGAGTGTTCCGGTGTACGTGCACGTGATGCTCAGCACCTCCGGCGCCGGTGATGTCACGGACAGCCAGATCAGCCAGCAGATCGCCGAGCTGAACCAGGACTACGCCGGTCAGGAGTCGTCGCAGGCGGCGAACACCGGCTTCACGTTCACCCTGGCCGGCACCGACCGGATCAAGAACAACACCTGGCACACCGACGGACAGAGCACGACGTACCGCTCACAAACGCGCAAGGGTGGTAAGAACGCGCTGAACATCTGGCTGGTCGACTTCTCGTACCTGGGGATCGCCACCTTCCCGTGGGACTACGCGAGCAACCCGAAGATCGACGGCATCCGGGTCCAGTACAGCTCGCTGCCCGGTGGTTCGGCGACCAACTTCAACCTCGGCAAGACCGCGTCGCACGAAGCCGGCCACTGGTTCGGGCTCTACCACACGTTCCAGGGCGGCTGCACGAGCACGAACGACTCGGTGTCCGACACGCCCGCCCAGAGCAGCTCCTCCAGCGGCTGCCCGACCGGCCGGGACTCCTGCTCGCTGCCCGGTCTCGACCCGATCCACAACTACATGGACTACTCCTACGACTCCTGCTACAACCAGTTCACGCCCGGCCAGTCAACCCGCATGAGCAACATGTGGACCGCATATCGGGCATGAGACCCTCCTGTGACATCTGCACCGTCGGGCAACTAGAGTGCCCGCGATGCGTTTGCTTCTGACGGCCTGCGCAACCACCGCACTGGTGGTCGCCGGACCTCTGACAGCTACCGCCGCCGGCCAGGGCTCACAAAGCCCGGTCGGCGGCGACCTGCTGACGGCGAAGCCGACGGTGATCGCCGACGGGGCGGCACCGCCGGCCGTGCAGGCGTCGGCGTACGTCGTGGCCGACCTGGACACCGGTCAGGTGCTGGCCGCGAAGGCTCCGCACGCGCAGCTCCGCCCGGCCAGCACGCTCAAGACGCTGACCGCGCTGGTCCTGCTGCCGCGGCTGAAGAAGACCGATCCGGTGATCGGTTCGGACGCCGACGCCGGGATCATCGGCAGCAAGGTCGGCGTGTACCCCGGCCTGCACTACACGGTCGACCTGCTCTTCCAGGGCATGTTCCTGGCCTCCGGGAACGACGCCGTCCACGCGCTCTGCGCTCACGACCAGGGCGGCATCCCCGCGACCATCCAGCGGATGAACGCGAAGGCCAAGGAGATCGGCGCGCTCGACACCCACGTGACCGACCCGACCGGCCTGGACGCCGACGGGCAGTACTCTAGCGCCTATGACCTGGCTCTCTTCGCGCAGGCGGGGCTGGCTCGGCAGGACTTCGCGAAGTACGCCTCGACCAAGTTCACGAACTTCCCGAACGCGGGCAACAAGGGCACCTACCAGGTCGCCAACCAGAACAAGCTGCTGTTCAACTACGACGGCGCGCTCGGCGTCAAAACCGGCTACACCACGCTGGCCCGCAACACGTTCGTCGGCGCCGCCCGCCGCAACGGCCACACGCTGGTCGTGACGATGATGAACGCGCCGCACGGCATCACCGAGGACGCGAGCAACCTCCTGACCTGGACGTTCTCCAACTACGCCAAGCTCAAGCCGGTCGGCAACCTGGTCAAGGAGGCCGCGGCTCCGCCCAAGACCCAGAGCGAGGGAAAGCCGGAGACCAAGACCTCAGGTACGGCGCACCCGCCGGGCAGCCGCACCGTCCTCAGCCCGGGCCAGGCCGTCCAGTCGCTCGCCCTGCGCGTCCCCGTCTGGGCGTACGCCGCCCCGCCCGTGCTACTCCTCAGCCTGTTCCTCCGCCGCCCCCGCACCCTGCGGCGCCGCCGCCACTAACGACGGACCGAACGCACCGCTCGTACCGCCTGGACGGCAATCGTGGTGAGCGTGGCACCCAGCACGGCGCCGGCGGCGACTGCGACCGTGTCCGCCTGGCGCTCCGGAATCGGGACCACCTTGAAGCGCTTGCCCGGCGGCCCGAGCAGGAGCGGCTCTTCCTCAACAGGCTCCGGCGCCGCTTCCTCTTCGACCACGCGCAGGTCGACGGTCGCTTCCTTTGTCCAGGCCGCGACCAGCATGATCACCCGGGTCATCAGGTAGATCCAGACCAGCAGTGCCAGCGGCAACGCGAGAGCGCCGTACGCCGCGTTGGCACCGATCACGTGATTCACGTAGATGTTGCCGAGCTTCTGCGCGAGATAGAAGGCGATGCCGCCCGCCAGCGCAGCGATCAAGGCGACCTTGCGCGGCAGGAGGATCCGCGGCAGCGCGGTCTGCATGTAGAGGAACAGGACCGCGCCTGCTCCGATGCCCACGACGATGCTGATCAGGTCGATCCCCCAGCTAGCCAGCCAGGTCCCGTCCAGGTCGGAGGCGTTGACGATGCGCTGGGACAGGCCGGTCAGCACCGACGAGGCGCCGGTCGCGATCAGGCCGATCAGGCCGAGGCCGACCAGTGCGCCGAAGTCGACGACCTTCAGCCTGATCGCGTTGCCGGGCTCGTCGTCCAGTTCGTGCATCGAGCGGATCGAGGCCCGCAGCGAGTCGATCCAGCCGAGACCGGTGAACAGCAGCGAGACCCCGGAGACCAGGCCGATCGTGCCGGCATGGTTGACCAGGCTGTCGATGTCGATCCGGTCGCCGATCCCGGGCAGGTTCTGCTGGAGGGCGTCCTTCAGGGTCTGGATCGCCTTGTCGCCGAGCAGCGGCCCGGTCACCGCCGCGGCCAGCACGATCAGCGGGAACAACGACAGGAACCCGAAGAAGCTCGTCGCCCCGGCCAAGCGGTTGCCGCGCTGGTCGCCGTACCGCTGCCAGGCGCGCCACAACTGCGTCTTGCTGAATCGCGCCCAGACGCGCTTGATCGTCCCCATGAGACTCCTGTACCCGAGAGTGGCGGGCTCAGCCTGCCAGCGGGAACGACCGCTGCGGGCGCCACACGCCGTCGGCGCCGTGTTCGTAACGGCTGAAGTACTCGACGTCGAAGGCACAGTCGTACTCCGACAGGGCGTCGTACGCGCGGTCGAGCGCGTCCTTGTCCAGGTCGTGGGCGACCGTCACGTGCGGGTGGTACGGGAACCGCAGGTCGACCTTGAGCGGGCCGGACCGGACCTGCGACTGCAGCACCTCGCACGACGAGATGCCCTCGGCCAGCGGCACGAACACCACCGGCGAGATCGGCCGGAACGTCGCCGTACCGCGAAGCCGGATCCGGAACCGCGGGAACCGGGCCGCCAGCCCGAGCAGGTGCTCGTCGATCACGTCCAGGTCGGTCGCCTCGATCTCGGTCGGCGGCAGCAGCGTGACGTGGGTCGGGATCGACGCGGCCATCGGATCACCGAACTCGGCCCGGAACTTCTGCAGCTCCGTGCCGTACGGCTCCGCGATCGGGATCGCGACACCGATAGTCGTCATCCGCGGCCCTGCGGGGGGCCAGGAACGAACCCGATCCGGTCGTAGACCCGGGCCAGGGTCGGCTCGGTGACCGCACGGGCCCGCTCGGCGCCGGCGGCCAGGATCGCGTCCAGCTGCGCCGGGTCGTCCAGGTAGCCCAGCGTCTTCTCCCGGAACGGCGTGACGAACTCGACCACGACCTCGGCCAGGTCCTTCTTGAAGTCGCCGTACCCACGGCCCGCGTACTCGTCCTCGAGCTCGCTGATCTTGCGGCCGGTGAGCGCGGAGTAGATGGTCAGCAGGTTGGCGACGCCGGCCTTGTTCTCCGGGTCGAAGATCACGTCGCGGCCGGAGTCGGTGACGGCGGAGCGGATCTTCTTCGCGCTGACCTTCGGGTCGTCCAGCAGGTCGATGATGCCCGCCGGGGACGAGCTGGACTTGCTCATCTTCGCGGTCGGGTCCTGCAGGTCGAAGATCTTCGCGGTCTCCTTGACGATGTACGGCTCGGGCACCCGGAAGGTCTTGCCGAACCGGTGGTTGAAGCGCTGCGCCAGGTCGCGGGTCAGCTCCACGTGCTGCCGCTGGTCCTCGCCGACCGGCACCCGGTCGGCCTGGTAGACCAGGATGTCCGCGGCCTGCAGGATCGGGTACGTGAACAGGCCGACGGTGGCGCGCTCGGCGCCGCCCTTGGCGGTCTTGTCCTTGAACTGCGTCATCCGGCTCGCCTCGCCCATCCCGGTGATGCAGGACATCACCCAGGCCAGCTGGGCGTGCTCGGGCACGTGCGACTGGACGAACAGGGTCGACCGCTCCGGGTCGATACCGGCCGCGAGCAGCTGGGCCGCTGAGCGACGGGTCCGCTCCCGCAGCGCCTTCGGCTCGTACTCCACGGTGATCGCGTGCAGGTCGACGACGCAGTAGAACGCCTCGTGGTCGTCCTGCAGGGCCACCCACTGCCTCAGCGCGCCGAGGTAGTTACCGAAGTGGAAGGAGTCCGCCGTCGGCTGGATCCCGGACAACACCCGAGGGCGAGGCTGGGAACCGGCTGCGGAGGGGTCAGACGCAGCTTGGGACATAGCCCGATTCTGCCAGCGACCCGAGTCCAACCATCACCCGGGCGGTATGGCTTACCAGCTCCAGCCCCGGGAGGCGAGTTCTTGCTCCTCCTGCCAGCGTTTTTCCTCCGCGCGCCGGCACTCCGCCTGGTCGGGTACGCCGGCCAGGCGGCAGGCCTCGTCCAGCAGGTCGTCGTACGCCGCCTCCAGCGCCATCAGGCGGTGGGCTTTGGCGTAGACGTGCGGGGCGGACTCCACGGTGCGGATCTTGCTGGACAGATCGCCCAGCCGGGTCTGCAGGCGGAGGGTGTCGAACGGATCCGGTGCAGGGACCGGATGCCGGCGGAACCGAGCGGCCATCCCCGTGGTCACACGCTGGAGCCGACGCCGCCAGCGGGACGGCGGCGGACCGGGGAGCAAGAGGCCGAGCAGGGCGCAGAGCAGCAAGAACAGAACCGCTGCTCCAAGCCACGCCATCGCGTTCACTCCTCAGCAAGAGAGTACGGCGATGAGCGCCCGAGAGCGACGGTGTATTACGCGTTCGTTGCCGGGTTGCCGTCAACCGCGGCGGCCAGCTTCGGGACCAGCTCGTCCAGGACGATCGGCAGGCTGAGTACGGACACGAAACTGACCGCGCCGTACAGCTGGTCGTCGTAGTCCTCCTCGACGAACACGTCACGTCCCTCGGTCCGCACCTTGAGGTTCTTGTAGAGCGGATCGGCCTTCAACTTCGCCGTACCGCCCTTGGACGGGAACCAGACCACGGCCTGCTGGTCGAGCAGCGAGACCCGTTCGGCGCTGACGTTCCCGCCGAACTTGTCCCCGATCACCTTGTCCAGCCCGGCCGGCAGCGAGAACCCGAAGTCGGTCAGCAGCCGCGACCGCGGATCCTGCGTGCCATAAACGAAGTACCCCTCGTACGGCGAGGCCATCAAGGCGGGCTTGCCCTTGAACTCGGGATGCTGCGCCCGCACGTCCGCGAACCGCTTCTCGATCCCCTTCACCAGCTCGTCCGCCTGCTGGGGCTTCCCGACCGCCTGACCGACGGTCCGCGCCACGACCTGCCAGGCCACGCCATAGTCCGGTACGCCAACCGGCTGGGCCACCGTCGGCGCGATCGCGGTCAGCTTCTTGTAGTCGTCCGCCGTGATCCCGGCGTACAGCCCGATGATCAGGTCGGGTCGCAGCGCGGCGATCTTCTCGAACTGGATCCCGTCCTTGTCGCTCAACACCTGCGGTACTGCGGCATCCCCGAGCTTCGCCTTAGCCCACGGGAACAGCGCACCGGGCTTCTCCCCGAACCACTCGGTCGTGGCCACCGGTACGACGCCCAGCGCGAGCAGCGCGTCCTGCTCGACCAGCCCGACCGTCACGACCCGTTTCGGAGCCTGCTCGACCACGGTGTCGCCGTACTTGTTCTTGATCGTGACCGGGAACGCGCCACCGCTCTGCGAGCTCGCGACCTGCTGCTTTTCGTCGGTTCCGCAGCCGGCCAGGGCCAGGAGCAGCACAATCAGGACCACCAGCCGGCGCATAGAGACCTCACAAGAGTCGAGTTAGGTTGCCCTAACCTACCCAGATCTCAGTCCCGGTGGTACTTCGTGATTGCGTTGTCCTGCTTCAGCTTGTCGGCGGCGGCCTGGATGCGGGCGGTCCATTCGGACTGCTGGAGTCCGCCGGCCATGAGCTGGCCGGTGGCCGCGGCGGCTGCGTTCGCGAAGGCGGGGTACCAGCTGTCGAAGTACCAGGTGATGATCTGGTCGCCGGCCGCCGAGAGCAGGTCGCGTGCCGAGCGCAGCGCCGTACCGATCTCCAGCCCGTCGGCCGCGCCGCGGACGATCGTGAGCTGGTTCGACTCCGAGGTGACCTGCGATGCCACGTCCTGGGACAGCAACGCCCGCAGGTACTCGAGCCCGCCGGCGTTGTTCTTCGCCTTCTCCGGGACCAGGAACGGCGCGGTCGCCGCGACATGCAGCCCGCTGGCGAGCGCCGGCGACGTGTCCAGTGCCGGTACGGCGAACATCGTCAGCGCGAAGTTGGCCGGGATCAGCGTCTTCATCTCGTTCTCGAGCCAGTTCCCGCACGGCAGCATGCCGGCCTTCGAGGCGAAGAACCGCTTCTGCGAACCGATGTGGTCGTACTTCGCGGCTCCCGTTGCGAGCAGGCCGCGTTTGGCCAGCTCGCCGACCGCGGTGATCGCCCGGGTCACGTTCGCGTCCTTCCAGGCGCCGTCGTCGAGGTTGTCGATCCGCTTCAGCACGTCCTGACCGCCTTCTTTGGCGGCCAGCGTGAGGACCAGCTCGAGCAGGTAGTACGGGTGGGTTCCGGCGTAGATGAACGGGCCGAGACCGGCCGCCTTCATATCGGTGCCTAGGGCAAGGAGATCCGGCCAGGTCCGCGGTACGTCCCAGCCGTTGCGCTGGAAAAGGCTGGCGGAGTACCAGAGGCCGTAGACGGTCGCGACGTAGTTGACCGTGCGTTGCGCCCCGTCGTACTGGCCGATGTTCAGCAGGTCGGACATCAGTTGGTCCGCGACCTTCGTGTCCTGGTTGTCCCAGGAAGGGGCGTCGAGCAACTGCTGCAGATCGGTCAGCTGACCGTCCTTGACCAGGCGCCCGATGTCGAGGTCGTTGTCACCGGCACTGAGCACTACGTCCGGTGGATTGCCCGCGGCGAAGCGGGGCAGCAGTTGTTCCGACAGCTGCGCCGTCACCTTCGGCGTGACGGTGGCACCTGCGTACTTCTTCCGGTACGCCGCGGCCGCGAACCCGCCGTACTCGTCGCTGATCACCAGGTCGACCGGCGCGTTTCCGTCGACAGTGAACGGGTTCCCCGGCGACACGACCGGCGCCGGCGGGGTCGAGGAGCATCCGCTCACGACCGCGCCGGCCAGAACACCTTGCAGTAATGTCCGCCGCTTCAGCACCCCGGCAGGCTATTACTTCGGAGTGTGATTCACGCAGTACGCCGGATGCGCCCGGCGTACCGCTCTTCCAGGGCATGGTTGTGCTCGTCGCCGCCCGGGATGTTCGCGGACAGGTAGACCGGCGGGGTCTCGCCGGCCTCGGTCATCCGGCGGAGCACCTCGGCGACCAGCATCTGCGCGATCAATGCGGCGGTGATGGACGAGACCGCGCAGACCTTGCCGCCACCGTCGGGCAGGTCGAGCACGGAGTCGCCGTACGGCGCCTGGTTGTCGAGGACAACGTCCGCGAAGTCGATCAGCTTCTTGCCGGACGGGTGCCGGGAGTCCATCCCGCTGGTGTGCTGCAGCGAGGTGATCGCGATCAGCGGGTGACCGTGCTCCTTCACGACGCTCGCGAGCTCGACGATCGAGCCGTTCACGCCGGAGTTGGAGGCGATCACGAACAGGTCGCCCGGTCGCGCGGCGGACAGCTCGTAGAGCTTGCGGGAGTACTTCGGGTCGCGCTCGAGCTCCGCGCTGCGCAGCAGCTCCGGCGGCTCGCCACCGAGCAGGACCAGGTCGCGGAGCGCGATCCGGTTGGTCGCGATCAGCCCGCCGGCCCGGCCGGCGATCTCCATCGCGAGCGCTTCGGAGTGCCCGGAGCCGAAGGCCTGGATCACGCCGTTCGCGCGTAGGGAGGCGGTCATCAGGTCGGCGGCCGGCTGGATCGGACCGTCAATCAGCTCTGTCACTGCAGCCAGAATCGGGGTCAGTGTGTGCACATAAGACTGCGCGCTCACGCCGCTCGTCTCCCCGGATCCCCCGTGCTTACTGCTGGCCATCAGCGGCCCACCCCTCGACTAATCTGCTCGCAGCGACACTCCTGGTGCCGACAAGTGCGCAAGTTTGCGGTTTGCTGGACAGAACTTTTCTCAACTGGCAGCTAAAGTCAAGGCTCATCATTTGTGCTCTCCCAGACCGTTGCGTGACCTTGTTCGCTTGTGCTTGTAAATAGGCTCTTTTGAGCAGTTTGGAGCGTTGCGTATGTCGGTCGAACGTCCCCTGCCGGCCCCTTCCGCAGCCGGTCCGCTGGTGCTGGGCGGGGATCTCGGTGGGACCTCCACCCGGATCGTGATCGCGGACTCTGAGGGCAACGTAGTCGGTCGCGGTGCTGCCGCGGGCGGAAACCCGACGAGTCATCCGGCAAGCGCGGCGGCCAACTTCGGTCAGGCGCTTCACACCGCGCTGGCCGGGCTGGACGCGGCCGCGGTCAAGTCGAGTGTGGTCGGCATGGCGGGCAGCGTGGCGCTGGGCCGGCCCGATGTGGCCGCTCAGTTCGAGGCTGCGTGGTCGGGCGCGGGGCTGACCGTTCCTCCGGACTACATCGGCGATCTCGAGGTTGCTTTTGCCTCGGGTACGCCGGAACCGGACGGGACTGTGCTGATCGCGGGGACCGGCAGCAACGTGGGCCTGGTGCGCAACCATCAACTGCTGCGGACCGCGGGCGGGCATGGCTGGCTACTGGGTGACGACGGGTCCGGTTTCTGGCTCGGCCGGGAAGCGGTCCGCTCGGTGCTGCAGGCGCTCGATCTGCGCGAGCCGCTCGGTCTACTCGGGCAGGCCGTCGTACAAGCTGTTCTGCCCGATCGGGGCGAGCACGCGACTCCACAGCGTGAAGGGTACGACGCGCTGCGCGACGATCTGGTACGGACAGTTAACAGCCGGCCACCGGTCATGCTCGCCGAGTTGGCACCGACCGTCATCGCGGCGTACGCACAGGACGACGAGACCGCACAGGCCCTGGTGAAACGCGCAGCCGAGTTGCTCATGGAGACGGTGGCGCGGCTGAAAACGACGTCGGACAAAGGCCCGATGGTGCTCGCGGGCAGCGTCGCCGGCGAATCATCACCGGTCGGCAAACTGATCCGGCAACACTTCGCCGGCGAAGTCCTGACCGCCCGAGACGGGGTCGGCGGCGCCACCTGGCTAGCCCTCGGCGCCCTCGACCCCGCCCTCGCAACCAACGAAAACCATTCACGCCTCGTCGAACACTGAACTGCCAGCCCTCGCGTAGCACCGCGAGGGCCGCAGTACTACTCGAAGACCGAGACCGGGCGGACCTCTACCGCGACGAACTCGGCCTCCGGGATCGTCGCGGCGATCTCCTCGGCGCGTTCCGGGGTTTTGACGTCGATGAGGAAGACGCCGGCTAGTTGCTCCTTTGCTTCGGAGTAGGGGCCGTCGGTGGTGGCTCGGACGCCTTCGCGGACTCGGACTACCCGGGTCTTGGCCGGCGGGTCGAGTGGGACCGCGTTGATCAGCTCGCCGGAAGCGTCGATTTCGTCGAGCAGCTTGTCGAGCTGTGCGGTGAGGGTGTCGCGGGCCTTCTTCGGGAGGGCCCTGCCCTGTTCGGTGTTCAGGAACGAGGGGTGGCCCCAGGTGATCGGGTTGCTGTGGATCAGCAGCAGGTACTTCATGATCGGTGTCCTTTCGGGAAGCTGTTTGGGATCTTCGCAGCAGAGGTCGGAAGCGATCGGCACTACTCGACATTTCGGCGTTTATGGTGAGCAGCATGGAGGAGATCGACTTCCGGCTGCCGGACGGCCGCACCCTGCACGTGTACGACAGCGCGCCCGGCGACAACACGCGGCTGACCGTTGCCTGGCACCACGGCACGCCTAATCTCGGTACGCCGCCGGAGCCCTTGTTCGAGGCCGGTAAGTGGCTCGGGATCCGGTGGATCGGCTTCGATCGGCCCGGGTACGGCGGTTCGACTGCCAAACCTGGTCGGACGATGGCATCGGTTGCGGCCGATCTGACTGCGGTCCTGGACGCCCGAGGGATCGGCACGATCGCGCTCATGGGGTACTCCGGCGGCGGCTCCTACGCACTCGGCTCGGCCGCGGTCCTCGGCGAACGAGTCGAGGCAGTCGCCACGTTCGCCGCCATCGCGCCGTACGACGCCGACGCCTTGGACTGGTACGCCGGGATGGTCCCGAGCGGACTCGCCTCGCTCCACGCCGCGGCCCGCGGGCGGGACGCAAAGGTCGGGTACGAGACGTCCGGCGTCGAATACGACCCCGAGTTCACCGAATCCGACGTAGCGATGTTCGACGGACCGTGGGGCTGGCTCGGCTCGGTCGCCGGCGAGAAGTCGATGCCCAACGGCCCCGACGGTCTGGTCGATGACGACTGCTCCTACGTCAGCGACTGGGGCTGTGACCCGACCACGATCACCGCCCCCACCCTCCTGGTCCACGGCACCACCGACGGGATCATCCCGTCGTCACACGGACAGTGGCTCGCCGCCCACCTCCCCACCGCGAGCCTTGACCTCCACCCCGGCCTCGGCCACATCTCGGTCCTGAGCCACTCCGAGCCTGCTCTCGAGTGGATCCGCGAGCAGACCGGCTGATCAGTCGGTCACCAGCAGGTGCCGGATGCGCGGCGGTTCGAGGGCGAGCCGCGAGGCCTCCTCATAGAGACCGGCGTCCAATCCGGTGATGCGCTCGTTGTGCTGACGTAGGTGCTCACCCCAGGTCGCCACCTCGAACATCTCGACGTACACGTCCGGCGTACCAACGTCGCGGTACGCCGTCCATCGGCGCGCGCCGGTGCGTTGCCGCGAGAGGCCGACCCGTGCCAACGCGGTCCGGAACTGCTCCGCGTTCTCCGGCGGCACGTGGTACGAGACCTCGACCAGGACCGGACCCGAGCGCGGATCGAGATCGGTCTCGTCCTCGGTCAGGATGCCGATCTCGGGATCCGGCCAAGGCTGGACCACGGTCCGATCCAGCTGACCCGTTTGCGCGTAGATCGGAATCACTGCCAGCGAGGCGGCCCCGAGCAGCAGCAGAATCCCGGAGATCAGTAGTGTCGTCGGGGCTCCGAGAGCAGCGGCTACCAACCCCCAGATGAGCGCACCGACGCCCTGACCGCCGAGGAAGACCATCAGGTAAACGGCCAGCGCCCGCGCGCGAACCCAAGCAGGCAAGGCCAACTGCAATGTCGTGTTCAGCGTTGACAACGCACCGAGCCATCCGGCCCCTGCGACCACAAAGATCACCGCGACGATCGTTGCGTTGTGCAACAAAGCCACAGCCAGTACGCCGATCGCGTAGGCGGCGGTCGCGCATCCGAGCAGGGTGTTGCGCCCGACCTTCGCCCGTACCGGCCTGAGCAACATGGCTCCGCCGACGGCGCCCAGACCGAGTGCTGCGAGCAGGACGCCGTACCCGGTCGAACCGAGGCCGAGGCGATGCACTGCCACCACTGGCAGGAGTCCCCACAGGGCCGAGGCGGGTAGGACGAACAGCATCGCGCGCAGCAGGATGCGGCGTACGCCGGGTGCGTAGACGACGTACCGGATTCCGGCGCGGAGGGCCGGCAGCATCGGCTCGCCGGCTGCGGCCGCCGCGGTCGGGCGGCGCCAGCGCACCAGCACGACGAGGATCGCCAGGTACGAGACCGCGTTGACGGCGAACACGATGGCCGAGCTGCTCACGCCGAGCACGAAGCCGGCCAACGCCGGGCCGATCGCCCGCGCGAGGTTCACGTTGAGACTGTTCAGCGCCGCGGCCTCCGGGAGCTCCTCGCGCGGCACGAGCTCGGGCTGGATTGCCTGCCACGCCGGACTCGTCAACGCCTGGCAAGCGCCAAGCACGAAGGTGATCGCGATCAGCGCCGTCGGGGTCAGCAGGCCCTCGGCACTCAGCACCGCCAGCCCGCCCGCAACGACGGCCATCGCGGCGGTCGCCGCGGCGATCAGCCGCTTCCGATCGAGTACGTCGGCCAGGACGCCGGCGGGTAGCGACACGAACAGCACTGGAAGCAGGCTCGCGGCCTGCACGATCGACGCCAGCGCCGCCGCGTTGGGCTGATGGACAACGGTCCACTGCGCGCCGACGGACTGCATCCAGCTACCGACGTTCGATCCGAGCTGCGCCAGCCACAGCGCGCGGAACACGCTCCGCCGCAGCGGAGCCCAGGCAGACGACGACTCCGCACCGGCCATGGATCGCATCGTACGGCGGAGCATTCCAAGCAATGGCTTGACATCTGATTCAGGCTGGTGGATATTCCAAGCATGTCTTTGGAGAAGGATTCGCGCCGGACCCGGTTGCTGGACGATCCGTTGGCCATTCGGGCGATGGCTCATCCGGTCCGGTTGGACCTGCAGTCGCTGCTGGGGCGGGAAGGGCCGATGACCGCGGCCGATGCGGCGCGTCGGTTGGGGATCAGTCAGGCGCTGGCCTCGCATCACCTGCGGCAGTTGGCGAAGTACGACTTCGTCGAGCCGGCGCCGGGGAAGGACAACCGCGAGCGGCCGTGGCGGTTGGTGTCCACGTCGCAGTCGTGGCGGGATGCTGCCGCGACCCCAGAAGGTGCCGCGGCGGCCGACGTACTCGAGCAACTGCTGGCCGAGCGGGCGTTGGAGCGACTCAGCGAGTGGCAGCAGCAGCGGACCACCGAGGACGCGGTCTGGCGGGAGAACGCGGGCATCGGGCAGAGCGGCTTCTACCTGACCGCCGACGAGCTGGCCGAGCTGGTCACGGAGGTCGACGCGTTGCTGCAGCGCTGGGTCGACGAGCGGCCGATCGACGACAAGTCCACCCGCCCGCCCGGTAGCCGGCACGTCTCGTTCACACACATCGTCACGATCTCGCCGGAGAAGGAGTAGAGATGAAGGACTTGTGGGGCGTCCTTGCACGGCAGCGCGACTACCGCCTGATGCTGAGCGCCGGCCTGATCTCGCTGATCGGCGACTGGCTGCTGCGGACCGGGCTCGCGTTCCAGGTGTACGTGCTGACCGGGTCGACGCTGGCCTCGGGTGGGTTGCTGCTGGCCTCGTTCCTGCCGGCCGTCGTACTCGGCTCGCTCGCCGGAGTCTTCGTCGACCGCTGGAACCGGCGGACGACGATGATCGTGACGAACGTGCTCAACGCGGCGGTCCTGCTGCCGCTGATCGCCGTACACGACAAGAGCACGATCTGGATCGTGTACGGCGTCGTGCTGGCGCAGAGCTGTTTGCAGCAGTTCTTCCAGCCGGCCGAGCAGTCGCTGGTCCCGGTGCTGGTGCACGAGGAGCAACTCGTCACGGCGAACGCGCTGAACAGTCAGATCCGCGACCTCGCCCGGCTCATCGGCGCGGCACTCGGTGGCGTACTCGCGGCCGCCGGCGGGCTGACACTGCTCGCGATCGGCGACGCCGCGACGTTCCTGATCGCGGTCGTGCTGATCGCACGGATGCGGCACCGGCAAGTCCGGCCCGCAGTGGAACAGACCGCGGGTGGTGCGATCAGGCGGCTGAAGGAGGAGTGGACCGAGGGCTTGCGGTTGTGCGTTGCCGGGCCGGCGATCCGGTTGTTCTTCATCTTCTGCATGGTCACTGGTGTCGGCGAAGGGATCATGAGCACGCTGTTCGCGCCGTTCGTGAGCGCCGAGATCGGCGGCGACGGGCAGGTGTACGGCCTGATCGTCTCGTCGCAAGCAATCGGCGGCATCGTCGGCGGTCTGGTCGCTGCCGCGATCGGCTCACGCTGGCCGGCGGCCAGGTTGTGGGGCATCGGCGCCTTGGCCTTCGGCCTGATCGACTGCACGCTGTTCCTCTACCCACTGGCGTCGAACAGTGTGATCCCCGCGTTCGTCTGCATGATCGTCGTCGGCCTGCCCGGCGCGCTCACCGTCGCCGGCATGATGACCGTCTTCCAGAACCTCACTGTCGACGGCACCCGCGGCCGCATCTACGGCGCAGTCGGGGCGGCTGAAAGCGTCGCCGTCCTGATCGGCATCACCGCGGCCGGCTTCCTCGGTGACGCCGTCGGCATCATCCCGGTCCTGGTCTTCCAAGGCCTCGGGTACGTCGTCGGCGGGCTCGTCGTGCTCAGTCGGCAGCGGGTGCTGGCGTCTCGGCCGGAGGTTGCTCGCCCTCTGCCGGCCTGACCCGGTGCAGCCGGACCCGGGCGACGCGGCGACCGTCCATCTCCTTGACCGTGAGGGTGTGGGAGTCGAAGGAGACTTCGTCGCCGATCGACGGGACCTTCCCGAGACGAGCGGCGAGGAAACCGCCGACGGTCTCGTACGGTCCGTCCGGGAGCTCGATCGTGGTCGCGTCGGCGAAGTCGTCGAGGTTCAGCAGGCCGTCGACCTCGATGTCGCCGCTGATGAACCGGGTGGTCTCCGCCGCCTCCTCGTCGTACTCGTCCTTGATGTCGCCGATCAGCTCCTCGACCAGGTCCTCCAGCGTGACGATGCCGGCGGTGCCGCCGTACTCGTCCAGGACGATCGCGATATGCGTGCTCCGGCGGCGCATCTCGGTCAGCGTCGGCAACAGCTTCGCGGTGTCCGGCAGCATCAGTACTTCGCGGGCCAGGTCGCCGACCCGGACCGATCGGGACGCGACCGCCGGGTCGAACAGGTCGCGGACGTGGACGAAACCGACGATGTCGTCGGCGGAGCCGTTCATCACCGGGTACCGCGAGTGCGGCCGCTCAGCGGCGAACTTGACCGCCTTGTACGCCGGCATTTCACCGTCGACGAAGTCCACCTCGGTCCGTGGCAGCATCACCTCACGCAACTGCCGGCTGCCGGCCTCGAACACGTCGTCGACGATCTTGCGCTCTTCCTCACCGAGCGACTCGTGCGCCGAGACCAGGTCGCGGAGCTCCTCGTCGGACATCACCTCGCGGTTCGCGTTCGGGTCGCCGCCGAGTGCGCGGACCACCAGGTCGGTCGACTTGGACAGCAGCCAGATCACCGGCCGGGCGCCCGAGGCGAGCTTGTCGACGAGTGGAGCGAGGCCGAGTGCGAACGTCTCGGCCCGCTGCAGCGCGAGCCGCTTGGCGGCCAGCTCACCGATCACGATCGAGACGTAGGAGATGCAGATGGTGATCAGGACCAGGGCCACCGTGCCGGCCACGGACGCCGGCAGGCCGAGGTTCTGCAGGTGTGGTTTCAGGCTGTCGGCCAGCGTCGCGCCACCGAAGGCGGCCGACAGGAAGCCCATCAGGGTCACGCCGATCTGAACGGCGGACAGGAAGCGGTTCGGGTTGGCGGCCACCCGGGCCACCGTCTCGCCGCGCTTGCCGCGGTGCGAGAGGGACTTGAGCTGGCTCTCGCGGAGGGAGACCAGGGCCATCTCGGCTGCGGCGAAGACCCCACCGATCAGCACGAAGATCAGAATGAGGACGATGTTGAGCAGGGTGTCGTTCATGGGTCGGTGTTCCTAGCGCCCTCTCGTCAATCCACGAGAGGGCGGGCGTTGGGCGTAGTCGTCCATTGATGAAGCCTACCGGTCGCCCGGTCTTCCGTGCGTGTTCGAGTTTGTTGGTTTACGATGATTCCTGGCCGGACGCGTCGTACGGCCGGGAGGGTCACACGATGAACACGCCCCGCGGTGTACGCCGTACCGACACCAAACTGTCGGACGGACGCGAGCTGATCTACTACGACCCGGCCGACACGCCGGTCCGGGTTCCGCTCGAGGACACCCGCGGCCTGCCCGCACCGCAACCGCAGGTCGAGCTGCGCACCGACCCGTTGACCGGTGACGTGATCACCTACGCCACCCACCGCAACACCCGGACGTACCTGCCGCCGGCGGACCAGTGCCCGTTGTGCGCGAGCAAGCCGGGCAACCCGACCGAGATCCCGGACCACGACTACAACGTCGCCGTCTTCGAGAACCGGTTCCCGTCGTTCGCCGGCCCGGGCCGGACCGAGGTGGTCTGCTTCACCAGCGACCACAACCAGTCGTTCACCAAGCTTTCCCAGGGCCAGGCCCGCCTCGTCGTCGACACCTGGGCCGACCGGACCGCCGAGCTGGGCGCCCGCGACGACGTCGAACTGGTCTTCCCGTTCGAGAACCGGGGCCGCGAGATCGGCGTCACGCTGAGCCACCCGCACGGCCAGATCTACGCCTACCCGTTCCTGCCGCCGCGGATGCGGAACCTGATGACGCAGGCCCGGAAGCACCAGGAAGTTGCTGGCAGCAACCTGTTCGCCGACGTCCTGGCCGCCGAGCGCAAGGAGGGCACCCGGGTCGTCGCCGAGAACGGCAACTGGACCGCGTTCGTCCCCGAGGCAGCCCGCTGGCCGGTCGAAGTACATCTCTATCCGCACCGCCAGGTGTTCGGTATCGACGAGCTGTCGGTCGGCGAGCGCGACGACTTCGCCGAGCTGTACCTCGACGTCCTGAACCGGTTCGACGGCCTGTACGGCGAGCCGCTGCCCTACATCGCCGCCTGGCACCAGGCCCCGGTCCGGATCGACCGCGAGCTCGGCTACCTTCACCTGGAGCTGTTGTCGATCCGCCGGGCCAAGGACAAGATCAAGTACCTGGCCGGCTCGGAGTCCGGCATGGGCGCGTTCATCAGCGACACCCGGCCCGAGGACGTGGCCGAAACCCTGCGGAAGGTTGGTTCGTGAGCTCCTTCGGAGATGTCTTCGGTACGACGCCGGACGGCAGCTGGCGCGCTCCCGGGCGAGTCAACCTGATCGGCGAACACACCGACTACAACGACGGCCTGGTTCTCCCGATCGCGTTGCCGAACCAGATCGTGGTCACCGCGTCGAAGCGCGACGACGGCCGGATCGCGGTCGCTTCCGCCGGACGCGGCGGCGTCACCGAGTTCGCGATCGACGAGCTGGCCCCGGGATCGGTCGACGACTGGGCGTCGTACCCGGCCGGCGCGGCCTGGATCCTGCGCGAGTCCGGCTACTCGATCGGCGGCGCGAACCTGCGGTTCGAGTCCGACATCCCGTCCGGTGCCGGCCTGTCGTCGTCCGCGGCCCTGCTCTGCGCGACGCTGGTCGCCCTGCTCGGTCTGCGCGATATCGACGTCGACCCCGCCGAGGTCGCCCGGCTCGCGCAACGGGCCGAGAACCAGTACGTCGGCGCTCCGGTCGGACTGATGGACCAGACGGCCTCGATGTGCTGCACCGAGGGCCATGCGTTGTACTTCGACATCCGGGCGATGTCGACCGACCAGATCCCGTTCAACCCGGCCGCCGACGGGCTCGCGCTGCTGGTCGTCGACGTGAAGGCACCACACCGGCACGTCGACGGTGAGTACGCCGCCCGCCGGAAGAGCTGTGAACAGGCCGCGGCCGAACTCGGCGTACCCGCGCTGCGATCGATCGCCTTCGAGGACCTCGACGCTGCGCTCGCGCGGTTGTCGGACAACGTCGTACGGCGTCGGGTCCGGCACGTCGTCACCGAGATCCGCCGGGTCGAGGACGCGGTCGCGTTGATGCGCTCCGGCAAGCTCCGCGAGGTCGGCCCGCTGTTCACCGCATCGCACGTGTCGATGCGCGACGACTTCGAGATCACCGTGCCCGAGCTGGACGTTGCCGTCGACACCGCCCTCGAGGCAGGCGCGCTCGGCGCCCGCATGACCGGCGGCGGCTTCGGCGGCTGCATCATCGCCCTGGTCGAGGCCGACGCGGCCGATTCGGTCCTGGCCGCAATCGAGAAGGCCTTTGCGGAGAAGGGCTTCACCGCACCGGCAGCCTTGGCAGCTACCCCGTCGGCCGGTGCCTCTCGCCTCAGCTAGGAGGCGATGATCAGGTCGCACCCCGTGTCCCGCATGGCCTTGCGGGCGGGGGTTGAGAGGCCGTTGTCGGTGACGATGACGTCGAGGTCTGCCCAGGTGGCGAAGGTGCTCAGGCCGACGGTGCCCCACTTGGTGTGGTCCGCGACGACGACGATCTCGCGGCTGGCGGCGATGAAGGACCGGTTCGTCTCAGCCTCCATCAGGTTCGGCGTACTCAACCCGTGCTCGGCGTCGACACCGTGCGCACCGAGGAACAGCAGGTCGAGGTGCAGCGACGCCAGCGCCGCGGTCGCGATCGGTCCGACCAGCGCGTCCGACGGGGTCCGGATGCCGCCGATCAGTACGACGGTGCGGTCCGAGCGACCGTTGCCGTGGAAGACATCAGCGATCCGGGCCGAGTTCGTCACGACGGTCAGGTTCTCCACCCGGAGCAACTGACGGGCCAGGGCGTACGTCGTCGTACCGGCGCCGATGCCGATCGCGCTGTCCGGCTGGACCCGGGTGGCCGCCTCGGCCGCGATCGCCTGTTTGGCCGCGGACTCCTGCGTCAGCTTGGCGTCGAAGCCGGGCTCGTGCGCGCTGCGCAGACCGACCGACGTCGCGCCGCCATGCACCTTATGTAGTAGACCGCTGGAGTCGAGGGCGTCCAGATCGCGCCGGATCGTCATGTCCGAGACGCCGAACCGATCGACCAGCTCGGCCACCGTGATCGCGCCCCGACTGTTGACCTCGGCAACGATCGTGGCCTGGCGCTGGGCGGCCAGTTGCCCTCCCCGGCCGCGTGGCGGCTCCCCTCCGGCTGCGTTCACGCTGACAGCCTAATCTCGAAAACTCTCGCTGTCAGGGAAATGCGTTGCTCACCTGATCGCAGCGCGTCACCCTGAAGCATGCGATTCCCCGAGGACGTGCCGGTGCTGACCGACGGTGTGGTGACTCTGCGCGCCCACACGGCCGACGATGTCGAGCCGGCGTACCGGATCTGCCAGGACCCGGTGATGCAGCAGTGGACCACCATCCCGGTCCCGTACCGGCACGAGCACGCGGTGAACTTCCTCACCGAGGTGGTCCCGAACGGCTGGCGCACGAACACGATGTGGGCCTGGGCGATCGAGTACGACGGCCGGTACGCCGGGACGATCGACCTCGGCGACGGCGAGGGCGGGGTCGGTGAGGTCGGGTTCGCGGTGGATCCGGAGGTCCGGGGCAACGGGGTGATGACGCGGGCGCTGAAGCTGGCCGTGCGGTACGCGTTCGACGGTCTTGGCTGGGAGCGGGTGATCTGGCGGGCGTTCGTCGGGAACTACGCGAGCCGCCGGGTCGCCTGGAAAGTTGGTTTCCGCGGGCTTGTCACGATCCCGGGCGGTGGCCGGGCGCGCGGCGTACGGAAGGACGAGTGGGTCGCGTCGGTCGGGCGGGACGACGAGCTTGAGCCGCAGGGCATCTGGTGGACGGTGCCCGTGCTCGAGGATGGCGGGATCCGGCTGCGGGCGTTGCGGGATTCGGATGCGCAGCGGGTGATGGAGGCGTGCAGCGACGAGCGGACGCAGCAGTGGTTGTCGGGTATGCCGTCGCCGTACGGACTGGACGAAGCAGCAGGCTTCATCGCGAGCCGGCCTGATGCGGCGGCCAGTGGTGAGGCGGTGGCGTGGGCGATCGCCGACGCGGCCGGCGACGAGCTGCTCGGGAACGTCAGCGTCTTCGGCCTGAAGAACCGGATCGACCGCACCACAGGCGAGATCGGGTACTGGATGCACCCGGACGCGCGCGGCCGGAAGGTGATGTCGACGGCAGTCGAGCTGGTGATCGCGCACGCGTTCCGGCCGATCGAGGACGGCGGTCTCGGCCGGCGCCGGCTGATCCTGCGGTGTGCCGATGTGAACACCGCGTCCGCGCACGTTGCCGAGGCCAACGGCTTCACCCGGGTCGGCAACGAACGCCTCGCCGACCCCCGCCGCGACGGCACCTACGACAACCTCCTCACCTACGACCTCCTCGCCACCGACTGACCCACCCCCGGACGTCTCAGGGGTCAACCCCTCGGATCGCCGGTTGACTCCCGGGAATCCGGGTCCGCAACCGGCCGGCTCAGGGGTTGACCCCTGAGACGTCCGGGGCGTAAAGGTGACCCGCTGCAGGCAGTGGTTTACGGCCAGTTGGTGTCAAGCGACACCGGTTCCCCTCGCCGTCGCGCTGTCGGGCTGCTTGAATCGACTAGTGAGAGATCGTGAGGAACTCGTCCGCCGTTGGCAGGCCGGGTGGTCCGTCTCGCGGGGCTGGACCACGGTTGAGGACGACAACGACGGCATTCTGATCGTCCGGGCAGGTGAGGAGAGCCGGCCGACGGAGTACGTCGTACTGGATGCCGACGACAAACCGGAACGGGTCGAACGGGCCGCGCAGCTGGCCGTGGCCGACGGCGGTGGGCGTGGCGCGGGCTGGATCACGCTGGCCACCGACGACAAGGACGCCCGGATCGAGCAACTGGAGGACCTCGGCCTCGAGGTCCAGCAGGACCAGGACTGGCTGATGACGATCCAGCTCTCGGAGCAGCCTGCTCTGAAGCTGCACGAGCGATATACGTTGCACACCGAGCTCGAGGACGACCTGATCATCACCCGCGCCACGCAGCACGGTGGAGTGGTGTCGAGCGGGCGGATGGCGGTCGTCGGCCCGGACGCGGTCGCGGACCGGATCGAGACCGACCCGGCACACCGCCGGCGCGGGCTCGGCAGCGCGGTGATGGCGTCCCTGGTCGAGGCGGCCGCGTCGAAGGGTGCGAAACGCGGCATCCTGATCGCCTCGATTGACGGCCTGCGGCTGTACCGCAGCCTGGGCTGGAAGGTCGTCGCCGACATCGTGATCGCCCGCTCCCGCTGACACACAACCGCTTGAAACGATTGCGATAGTCAAAGGTTTGTGAAGGGGTGCCCTTGCATGGGTCGGTAAACGCCGACCTGGGCAAAGGTGCACACCATGACGAACCACAAGCGGTCACTCGGAAGCGGAGTGGCCGGGCCTCTCATCGCGTCGCTGTCGGCTCTGGTCCTGCTGGTGGGCGTCGGGTGGTTCGTACTGCGGGAGACCGGCAGCAGCAAGGTGACGAGCCAGGAGAGCCCGATCACGACCGTGGACGACGCGTCCAAGACTCCGGTCCGCCCGACCAGTCCGTCGTACACACCGCGCCGTACGACGCCTGCACCGTCGGCCACACCGACACCTACTGCTTCGCCGACACCGACTCGGTCTGCGACGAAGACTCCGACGCCGACTCGGTCGACCAGAGCACCGAGCCGCGACAGTACTCGTACGCCGACCCCCACGAAGTCGACGTCGAAGCCGACGCACACCGCAACGCCTACGCCGACCAAGACGACGACCAAGCCGGGTGGCGGGTCAGGTCCGGCCGAGGCGCAAGTACTTGCCCTGACCAACCAGGAGCGGGCCAAGGCCGGCTGCGGACCGCTGCGGACGAACAGCTCGCTGACCAAAGCAGCCGAGGCGCATGCGGCCGACATGGTCGACAAGCACTACTTCGCGCACGACAGTCTGGACGGCCGCAGCCCGTTCGACCGGATGAAGGCGGCCGGCTTCAAGGGCGGTGCGATGGCCGAGAACATTGCCGTCGGCTACTCAAGCGCGGCCGCGGTCCTGACCGGCTGGATGAACAGCCCGGGCCACCGCGCGAACATCCTCAACTGCACCTACACGATGATCGGCATCGGGTACGACAGCGGGCAGGTCAAACCGGACTGGGGCAACGGTAGTTGGGTGCAGGACTTCGGCGGGTGATCGTCCGTTCAAGGACCGTTCGTTAATCGTTGGCGGAAGAACCTTCGGGAATCGTTAAGAGGCGTCGCAGACCTGTAACGATGACCTCGCGTGTCCGTTAAGGTCGCTGTTCGGTAACCAGGGGGGACCTGGCTGGACCACGGGGAACGACGCGACACTCGGCACAACGAAAAAACGAAGAGGATTCGCCCATCCCATGACGGATTCGCCTCCCCCCCGGCGGCACCGCGGCAGTAGACGAGCTCCCCGGCGGAGCCGTGGCCTGGTCGGCCCGATCGTCAGCGCGCTGTCGGTTCTGCTTGCCATCGGCCCCGTTGTCTGGCTGATGTCCCACGACAAGTCGACCGTCGACGATTCCACCAAGGTGCTGAACGTGTCCGAGGACACGCGCGTCGACGGCGGATCGGCGGACGGTACGACGAACGGGACTCCGCTCGTCACGATCACCAAGACGCTGCCGAACGGTCGTACGACCACTGCCGTCGTCGGTACGCCGGCACTCGGTCCGGCGGCGACGTCGACGACTCCGGTGACCAGCGGTACGCCGAGTGACACGCCCACCGGCGTACTCACAACGCCGACGGCTCCGACCGTCGGCGTGACGACTGTGACTGTTCCGCCGACCGCGCCGACCTCGCCGGGAACCACACGGACGAGCAGCGGTCGGCCGAAGCCGACCCGGACTACTACGAGCACGACGCCGCGCAGTACGCCGACGAAGACGCGGACCACCGAGCCGACGCCGAGCGACACCCCGCAGCCCCCGACCAGCGGTGGCGGGACGAACGCGCAGGAGCGTCAGGTCCTCGACTACACGAACCAGATCCGCGAGCAGCAGGGCTGTGGACCGCTCCGGCTGGACAGTTCACTCGTCGAGGCGGCCGGGAAGCACGCGTCGGACATGGTCCGGCGGCATTACATGGACCACACCAACCCCGATGGTCAGGATCCGGGCGACCGGATGCGGGCCGCCGGGTACCGCGGGTCGAGCTGGGGCGAGAACATCGCGGCCGGCTACGACAGCGCGCAGAAGGTGGTCGCGGCCTGGATGCAGAGCGACGGCCACCGCGCGAACATCCTGAACTGCAAGTTCACCACGATCGGCATCGGTTACGACTCCGGGAAGGTCAAGTCGGACTACGGACCGGGCAGCTGGGTCCAGGACTTCGGCCGGAGCTGAGGCCGGCCGTGGTTGTCATTGTGCAGAGATCACCGAGTGCGGCCGAGACGTTGTCTCAGGCCCACAATGTCCGGCCGGTTCACGGCTGGTCGCCGCGGGTAGATCCGACCTTGTCATGTCGCCGGACGTTCCTGGGGGGCTCCGGTGAGACGGCTGATGAGGCACGTCTTGGGGGCGCGACTTTGAAGGGAACAAAGAAATAATGTCCGAGTCCGGTAACGGCCGGTACAAACCACGCAGGAAGGCGACCCGAGCAGCTTCACGCTCGTCGCGTTCCGGCAACCGGTCCACCCCGCCCGCGGAGACCACCCCGCCCGCACCGCCCGAACCACCCCGCTACGCACCGCGCAACAGCGACGAGTCGCCCTTCTGGGCCACCGCGCAGTCCGCCGGCGCGTCCAACGAGTCCCCGTTCTGGGCCGGAGGCAACCAGTCCCGCCCGGCCACCCCGCAGTACGCCCCACGCGGAGCCCTGCCCAGCTACACCGCCCCCGAGGACGCCACTGGTCAGCCAGTGTCCGGTCAGCCGGGGACCGGTCAGCCAGGTTCCGGTCAGCCGGGGTCCGGTCAGCCGGGGTCTGCTGAGGCTGGGCTCCCGGCGCGACGGCCTGCCGGCGGTACTCCGTCGTGGGTCCAGCAGTCGATCGCCGGCGACGACCCCGAGCCGCCCAGCCGCGCCCGTCGCGCCGCTCGCCGCGCGGAGTCCGCGGAACCGGCCGAGCGAACTGAACGCTCGGATCGCAGCGAGCGCACAGAGCGCACCGGCCGCAGCGAACGCACCGGCCTCGGCGAAACCGCCGCCTCCTGGTCCTCCCGCCGAGCATCCGACGACTGGGCCTCCCTAGGCATCGAACCCTCCACGGCCGACCCAACCCCGTCCCGCCCAACCACACCCCCGGCAACCGCCGGCGCGGCGAACGCCAGCGGGAACGACGCGAGGGGCAGTCGGGCCGGGCGAGACGGCGCAGCAGCCGGCACAACCGCCGCCAGCGCAGCCGCACAAGACCTAGCCGCCACCACCGCCCGCCGCTCCACCCACCCCACCCCCTCCGAACGCGACGCGGCCGGCACAACCGGCGCAGCCGCCAACGCGTCAACCCTCGGCGCAACCGGCGCAGCCGCCACACGCCTCGGCCACCCAGCGGATCTCGACCCCAGCCACACCACCGCCCGCTTCGGCGCATCCGGCCTCGGCGACTCCGCTGACGATTCCGGCGACAGGAGCGCGCGCTTCGGCGCGGCCGGTGTTGGTGCTGCTGGCCTTGATGGAGCGCACGTTGGTCGCGCTGGCGGTGGTGCAGCGGGTGCCGGTGGACGTGGGTCGTCTGGGCCTGGTGGTTCTGGGCCCGGTGGTTCGGGACCGGGTGGTTCTGGTTCTGGTTCTGGATCCGGGCGGGGTGGGCGGGCTGCGGCTCGGTCGGCGGCTGCGGGGCGGGCTCGGGGGCGGCGGTCGATTGTTGCGATCGCGTCCGTCGTACTGGTGATCACGCCGATCTCGTGGATCCTCTTGCACCAGCCGCAGAACGACGACGCGGACGCCTCGGTACCGATGGTCACCCGGACCGACGACACCTACATCACCCCGACCACAAAGGCCGCCGTCGCAACCCCGTCATCGCGGGTCACCACTCCCAAGGTCACCCCGACGACCACGCCGACCGTCACCCCGACGACGACTCCGACCGCGTCACCGACGGACACGCCGACGGATTCCGCGAGCCCGACCACGGTCCCGTCGACCACCCCCAGCACCACAGACCCGACGGACACGCCGACATCCGAGCGAGCCACCGCGGCCCCGACGTCCCCCGGCCGCACCGTCAGTACCGGCCGCCCAACCCCGACGTCCACTCCAACCAGCACCCCGCCGCCGCCACCTCCGGCGCGGGACGGCGGTATGAACAGCGACGAGCTGCAACTGTTCGACATGCTCGACAGCGCCCGTAAGAACAACGGCTGCAAGGGCCTCGAGCAGGACCCGGGCATCACCGACAGCGCACGCTCCGACGCGAGCAGCCGGGCCAAGTCGGGCTCGACCAACAGCAGCGGCTCGTCGAAGTCGACCGCCGGCGGCGACAACTGGAGCGCTCAGCAGGCGTACGACCAGATGATGGCGCAGAGCCGGAGCACGATCCTCAACTGCGGCCTGACCACCCTGGGCGTCGGCCGGAAGACGTACGCGCACTGCACGTCGATCGACCTGCTCGGCCTCTGCATCGGCTCCAAGCCGACCCGAGTCGCCTGGGTAGCCGACTTCTCGTAGTAGCCGGATCTGCACGCAGGCAGAACCCCCTCGGACAGCCCGTCTGAGGGGGTTTTGCGTGGGTTCTGCATGCGTGGAGGGACAGGTTGTGGATTTGCGGGGCCGTTCGGGGTGGTGAGTGCGACCATGGGTAGACGACCTGGTCCACCAACCCGCGGGAGGCTGGATGTTTTCCGAGCGTGACGACGTGGATCGGGAGGCGCCCGCGCACTACGGGATTCATCCGGACGCGTTCGCCGAGGAGCGGCCGGATCCGCGGCCGGAGGAGGCCAGGCGGATGGGATTGAGCCGGCACACCGAGGAAGGCGCCGTGCTGTCGTTCGCGTCCTCACTCGACCGCGGCAAGCCCGGGCATCGGATGATGGCCTGGATCCTGCTCGTCACGTTCGCCGCACCCGTGGTCTACATCCTGCTGGTGCTGCTGTAGAACTCCTGCCGATGCCGCACCGGCGTCGTCCCCAGTACGGTGTGAAAATGGTGGCGTAGCGCGTCGCTGCTGCCGAACCCGCTCTCCCCCGCGATCCGCTCGACCGGCAGATCGGTTGTCTCCAGCAACAACCGGGCCCGGTCCAGCCGCTGCCGCAACAACCACGCCTGCCCCGAACTCCCCGTCCGCGCCCGGAACTGCCGCGTGAACGTACGCCGTGACAGCGCCACCGCGGCCGCCCACTCGTCCAGCGACACCGGCTGGTCGAGCCGCGCCCGCGCCCACACCATCGCCTTCTCGATCACGTCGTCGCTCGGATCCGGCGGCACCGGCACCGGGATGTACTGCGCCTGTGACCCGCTCCGATGCGGCGCCACCACGATGTCGCGGGCAACCTTCTCCGCCTCCTCGACCCCGTGATGGGTCCGTACCAGGTGCAGACAGCAGTCCAGCGATGCCGCCGTACCCGCCGAGGTGATGAGATCGCCGAGATCGGACCAGAGCACGTCGGCCCGTACCTTCAGCGACGGATGCCGGGCCTGCAACTGATCCGCCCACCGCCAGTGCGTCACCACCTCGCGGCCCTCGGCGATCCCGCTCTCCGCGACCAGGAACGCCCCGACGCACAACCCGACCACGGTCGCTCCCCGCCCATGCGCGCGCCGAATCGCATCCAGCAGTACGTCGGAAGCCTCGAGACCCGGCTCCCAACTCGGCAGCACCACCACGTCGGCCCGGTCCATCACCTCGAGCCCGTGGTCCACGGTGATCCCGAAGCCGGCGTTGGTCCGCATCGATCCCGGCTGCTCCGCACAGACCAGTACGTCGTACTGCTTCGAGCCGCCGCGGCGCTCGCCGAGGACCAGGCACGGCACGGACAGGTGGAACGGGCTCATCCCGTCGTACGCGAGAACCGCGACAGTTCGCATGCCAACAGTATGGCCCGATCTTCGGTAAGTGTGGCTCCCGGGCCAATGGTGAGGCAGGGCACCACACAGGAGGATCGTGGTCATGGAGATCACGCACATCGGCGGTCCGACCGCCGTTCTCAGCCTTGGTGGCCTGACGTTCCTGACCGACCCCGCCTTCGACGCACCGCAGGACTACCAGCTCGGGAACCGGGTGATGACCAAGCTGACCGGTCCGGCGATCCCGGCCGCGGAGCTCGGTCCGATCGACGTCGTGCTGGTCTCGCACGACGAGCACAAGGACAACCTTGACGACGCCGGCCGCGCGCTGTTGCCGTCGATGCCGACCGTCCTGTCGACGCCAGGTGCGGCGACCCGCATCGCCGGCGTTCGCGGACTCGAGAGCTGGGAGTCGATCGACCTGCCCCGGCCGGACGGCGGTGTGATCACGGTGACCGCCGTACCCGCGCTGCATGGTCCGGAAGGCGCCGAGAAGATCCTTGGCGTCGTCACCGGGTTCGTCCTGCAGGGCGACGGGATTCCGACTGCCTATGTCTCCGGCGACAACGCCTCGATCGGCCTGGTCAAGGAGATCGCGGACCGGTTCGCGCCGATTGATGTCGCGGTGCTGTTCGCGGGTGCCGCTCGGACCGGATTGCTCGACGGGGCCAGCCTCACCTTGACGTCGACGGAGGCGGTCGAGGCCGCGCAACTGCTCACGCCGGCGACGATCATTCCGGTGCACACCGAGGGCTGGGCGCACTTCACCGAGGGCCCGGATCAGTTCGTGGCCGCGTTCCAGGACGCCGGTCTGGCGGACCGGGTGAAGGTGCTCGAACCCGGGGTCGCGACGACCGTTGGTTGAGCCCTTGACGAGCACGGAGCGTAACGACTAGCGTGCGAGCGCCGGGGGGAACCGGCAGTTGTGTTCATCGGGCCGGGGGGAAATCGGCCCACTGCCAAGGGGGAAATCCTTTTGTTCGTACGACGCTTCCGCACGCTCTTCTCCGCCGGAACGGCCGCTGTTCTGCTGGCCGGTACGGCGGTGCTCGCACCACTGACGGCCGACGCGGCGATCACGGCGGTACTCAGCGGGATCCAGTACGACCCGCCGGGCACCGACGTCCGCACCAACGCGCAGATCAACAACGAGTTCATCACCGTCCGCAACATCAGCACCCGGCCGATCAACCTGTCCGGCTTCCGGATCCTGGATGTCGCGAACCACGTGTTCGTGTTCCCGCGGGGCTACGTGCTGCCGGGCCGGTCGACGGTGATCGTCCGCACCGGCAAGAACCGCAACCGCGCGCTCACGCTGTACTGGAACTCGGGCAACTACATCTGGAACAACACCGGCGACACCGCCCGCTTCCAGACCCCGGCCGGCAAGACGATCGACACCTGCTCCTACAAGGCCGTCACCGGCCGCTACCGGCTCGCCTGCTAAGAGCCGCTAGTTCTGCGCGGGATCGGCGCCGTCCGGGATCCATTCCCGGACGGCGATCTCGTCGCCGACCCGAATGGTGCCTCCGGCAAGTACTGCGCCCTTGATCCCGAAGCTGACCCCACCGCCGTACTCCGGTTCACGCCGGTACGTCGCCAATGTCCGAGTCGGCTCTGGACCGGCCTTGGCCCCGGTCGCCTGGTTCACCGTCGGAACCGCGCACCGGATGCCGCGGGCCGAGTAGCCGATCTCGACCGAACCGGCCGTCATCCGCAACACCTTGTCCTCGGTGTGCGGCTCCGGCCAGCCGGACACGACGATGTTCGGCCGGAACCGGTTCATCGGGATCGCATCGCCGCCGTGCTCGACGATCCGCTCGTTCAGCCCGTCGAGTGACGACTCCGACGTGATCATCAAAGCGTGCGCGTCGCCGAACCCGGTCAGTCCGCGATGCGCACCCCACCCCGGCCGGTCGTGCTCGGGCGTGACCCGGACCAGCGCGGCCGGCGTACCGAGGCGGGCCGTGAACCACTCGTCCGCGGCCGAGTCCTGAACGACGCCCTGGCCGAACCATTTCCCGAACAGGCTGACGTCGCGCCGCTTGCCGTCGTACTGGATCGCGAGCTCGAGCGAAGCGGCACCGGCGGCGGACAACCGGAGGCTGTCGCCGGCCAGCTCGGCGTGGATCGTCGCCATCGCGGGCAGCTTGCGCTGGCTGAGGAAGGTGCCGTCCGGCTCGACCAGCATGAACAGCCGATCGTTCAGCAGACCGGTCGGACCGACCTCGGCCGAGTCGACCGGGATCCCGGCCAGGCCCTTCACCGGGTAGTACGCCAGGGCGGAAACCTTCGCGACAGACACGGACCAAGCCTAACCGGACCTTGCTCTGTTGAAACATGTTGAGTTATGTTTGAACACGTGGAAGATGCTTTCGCAGCCGCATTACAACGAGTCCGACGTCAGGCCGGCCTCAGCTACCGGCAGTTGGCTGACCGCGCCCACTACTCCCATCCACACCTCGTCCGCGCGACGAACGGCAAGCACCTCCCGACCTGGGACGTGACCGCGGCCTTCCTGACCGGTTGCGGCGTACCCGCCGATCTGATGCCGGTATGGCGCCGGCGGTGGGAGGAGGCGAGTCGCGATCCGCGAGACATCGTTGGACTGCTGGAGAACGCGGAGACCCTGGAAGAGCTGGGTGCTGCTGTCGCCGCACTCGCGCGACCGCGATCGTTGCGATCGCTCGAGCAGCTGACCGGCATTCCTCGGGCCACGATCCAAGCCTGGCTTCAAGGTACGAGGCTGGCCGGTCGCGACCGGCTCGACCACCTGGTCCGGTCGGTCGACGCGACGCCGGCCGAGCGCGCCGCCGTTGCCGAGGCAGTGGAGCGGCTCAGCTCCGGAAGACTGAGGCCGGCGCCTGCGGCGTGACGAATCCTTCGGCGTCGGTCAATGCCGCTGCCTTGCCAGCCAGTTCGGCCAGCGCCATCACGTCGTACGGCGGCTGGGCCCGGCGACCAGCGTCCGTCAGATCGGGGACGGGCTGCGGTGACGCGACCACGATGACGTTCCCGAATCCCTTGCCACGCAGGATTTTCCGCTCCGCAAGCACGACCCCAGCACCGATCGCGGCCTGCACGGTCGCCGCCGTACGCCGGATGAACGGCAACCCGGCCTTCCCGTCGATCAGGTTTGCCACGAGTACGCCGGTCGGCCGCAGAACACGGGCGCACTCGGCGAAGAACTCGGCGGTGACGAGATTCGCCGGGACGGCCTCGTGCTCGAAGGCGTCCAGGATCACCAGGTCCATCGAGTCGTCGTACAGCTCGGTGATGCCGGCCCGGCCGGTGACCGGGCGGACCTTGATCCCGGAACGTTTCGGGAGTGGGAGCGCCTCGCGGACGAAGTCGGTCAGGTCCTCGTCCGGCTCGAGGACGACCTGACGAGAGCGAGGCCGAGTCACAGCGACGTACCGCGGCAGGCTCAGCGCTGCTCCGCCGATGTGCGCGACCGCGATCGGCTGACGTCGCGGCGCCACCGCGTCCACGACGTCGCCGATCCGGCGCATGTACTCGAACGGCAGGTTGGCGGGATCAGCCAGATCAACCTGCGACTGCGGCGACCCGTCGATCCGCAGCACGAACGTCCCGTCGTGCTGCGCCTCTACAGTCGCCAGCCCGGAGGCCGTCCGCCGTTCCACCCACCCATCATTCCAGTCAGCGAGCTTCCTTCTCCTCCGCCACCGCGATGTCGGTGTTGTCGGTGAACAGCCCGTCGATGCCAACCTTGCGGTACGCCGCGATCTCGCCGAACAGGTCGCCCGAGTCGTTCGGGTTCGCGTCGCTGTCGAAGTCGGCCGGCAGGAAGGTGTTCTCCACCCGGAACGTGTACGGGTGCACGACCAGGCCGGCCCGGTGCGCGTCGGCGACCAGGCTGGTCGGCTTGCCGAGCTTGCCGGCCGCGTCCAGCGGGATGATCTGGTCCTTGGACGGACCGAGGCCGTCGGCGTACTTCCCTACCTCGCGGAGGCCAGAAGCGCTGCAGATATCGGCGTACGTGCGCTTGTCGCCGGACGCGACGAAGTCGTACGGCGCGCCGACCGAGCTGGTCAGCTGGACCAACGGGACCCGGAGCTGCTTGTCCAGGGCCTTCAGGTTCGACACCTCGAAGGACTGCACGAAGACCTTGGCGTCCGGCCGGTTCAGGCCGTTGCGGTTCAGCGCCTTGATCAGCTCCGGCTCGAGCGGGAGACCCTGCTGCCGGAAGTAGGTCGGGTGCTTGGTCTCCGGGTAGATGCCGATCGGCCGGCCGAGCTCCTTGGACAGGCGCTTGCTGAGGTCGATCACTTCCTGGAAGGTCGGGATCTGGTAGTGGCCGTCGAAGACCGTGTTGTGCTGACGGGTCGCCGGGATCCGCTCCTTGGCGCGCAGCGTCTTCAGCTCGGCCAGCGTGAAGTCCTCGGTGAACCAGCCGGTGGTCGCGACCCCGTCCAGCATCTTCGTCTTCTTCCGGTTCGCGAACTCAGGGTGGTTCGCGACGTCCGTCGTACCGCCGATCTCCGGCTCGTGCCGGGTGACCAGCACGTGATCCTTGGTGGTGACCAGGTCGGGCTCGATGTAGTCGGCCCCCATCCTGGCGGCCAGCTCGTACGACGCCAGCGTGTGCTCGGGCCGGTATCCGGCCGCGCCGCGGTGCCCGACGATGACGAAGTCGTCGTGCTTGGCGGCCTGTACTGCGGTCGCCCCGGCCGAGTCCGGATCGGACTGGTGGACGGCCTGCGGGACCAGGACCGCGGCGGTCACCGCGAGCACCGACGCGGCGACGGGGACGAATCGGCGGGACAACACCGTTCGCATCATGGGCAACTCTCCTTACACCTCAGGGACTGTTGCCACCCTTGGGCATCGGGGCAGCCCTCTGCCGTACGCGGAATGGCCGATCGATGAATCATCCATCGGGATGTGAGCAATTCGGCCCGCCCCCAGCGTTGGGCTCCCGGTCGGACCTTGCTAGCGTCCGAAGGACACCAAACGCACAGAATTGGAGTGGTCGTGAGCACTACACCGGTGAAGGTGGCCGTTACCGGGGCCGCTGGGAATATCGGCTACAGCCTGCTGTTCCGGATCGCGAGCGGAGCGCTGCTCGGGCCGGACACGCCGGTGGAGCTGCGGCTGCTGGAGATCACCCCGGCGCTGAAGGCGCTCGAGGGGGTCGTGATGGAGCTCGAGGACTCCGCCTTCCCGACGCTCGCCGGGATCGAGATCGGCGACGACCCGAACGTGATCTTCGACGGTACGAACGTCGCGCTGCTGGTGGGTGCGCGGCCGCGGACCAAGGGGATGGAGCGCGGCGACCTGCTCGAGGCCAACGGCGCGATCTTCACCGTCCAGGGCAAGGCGCTGAACGACCACGCCGCCGACGACGTCCGGATCACCGTCACCGGCAACCCGGCGAACACGAACGCGCTGATCGCGAAGAGCAACGCGCCGGACATCCCGTCCGAGCGGTTCTCCGCGCTGACCCGGCTCGACCACAACCGGGCGCTCGCGCAGCTGGCGAAGAAGACCGGTACGCACGTCACCGACCTGAAGAAGCTGACGATCTGGGGCAACCACTCCGCCACGCAGTACCCCGACATCTTCCACGCGGAGGTGGCCGGCAAGAACGCGGCCGAGGTCGTCAACGACCAGGCCTGGCTGGAGAACGACTTCCTCCCGACCGTGCAGAAGCGCGGCGCCGCGATCATCGAGGCCCGTGGCGCATCGTCGGCCGCCTCCGCCGCGGCCGCCACCATCGACCACACCCGCGACTGGCTGAAGGGTTCGGCCGAGGGTGACTGGCTGTCGATGGCAGTCGTCTCCGACGGCTCGTACGGCGTACCGGAAGGCCTGATCTCGTCGTTCCCGGTGACCACCAAGGACCGGAACTGGGAGATTGTCCAGGGCCTGGACGTCAACGAGTTCTCCCGCGGCAAGATCGACGCGTCGGTCGCGGAACTCAGCGAGGAGCGGGACGCCGTGAAGGCGCTCAACCTGCTCGGCTAATTGCACCCACAGAACGCCCCCGCCGATGGCGGGGGCGTCTGCTGTCTCACCGCATTGTGTAGGCGGTGATGATGGTTTGCGTGGTGCTGTTGCCGGCTGCGTCCGTTGCCGTCGAGCGCAACGAGATCGCCTTACCGGCCGGCGTCGGGAAGATCGCCTTGTTGCCGGCGACCGGTGCCTGCTTCCAGGTCGCTCCGCCGTCGCCGGAGTACTGAATCTGCACCTTCTTCACACCCGCGACCGTGAACGGCAGGACCGTGACCGGCTTGCGGAGCATCGTGTTGTTCCCGTCCACGTCCGGCTGGTAGCTGACGGTGTGGATGGGGATGCTCGGCTGGTCCGCGGACGACGTGAAGTTGGCCTCCAGGTCCATCCGCGTCGAGAACGGCCAGATCTCCTGCGTGCCGGTGGTGACCAGCTTGTACGACGCCTTACCGGCCGGCTGGCCCGTCACGCTGACGCCGAGACCGTCCGACGACCCGACCTCGGTCCCGTCGCGGTAGAGCTTCGTACTCGCGGACTTCATCGCGATGAAGCCGTTGTGGCCATCCGCGTCGCTGAGGCTGTACAGGGAGATGTCCAGCGCGTCCGCGGACCGGGTGGCGGCGTACACCGACGGCGCGAACACTGCCGCGTTCCACCGCTCCTGGTAGTGGTGCCCGCGTTTGTAGATCACGGGTGCACCGTCGAGTTCCCACTGCCAGATCGGCAGTGGTGAGTCATCGGTGTCCTGCTGGGTGATGCCGGACCAGCCTCCCGCCGTCTCGTCGAGGTAGTACCGAATCGTCCGCGGCACGTCCAGCCGGATGACGCGCGCGAACACACCGTCGGCCCCCGGGTGCTGCGGGGCGATCATCTTGAACACCCGTGCACCGTCGGTCGCGTTCACCGTGCTGTCCACGACCGCGAGGTCGGACTGCTTCACCCTCCGGTCGAACCCGGTGACGAACTCGCCAGGCTGGTAGTTGGCGATCCCGTAGAGGTACGGCGTGTTGGTGAACAGCCCGTCCTCCCCCGGTACACCCCACTGCGACGTGACGTGCCCGGTGATGGCGGAAGCCGGCAGCTTCGGGCCGGTGCTGTAGGTGTACATCGACCCGGACAGGAACCCGGACGACCCACTGCTGAAGTTGCCGGTCTCGATGGCCCGGTCGTACCCGATGTCAGCGTTCGCCTGCACCGCGGTGGTGCCTGGGATCGAGGTGGTGACGACCTTCGCCTGGCGGGCGTCGAGGACGACGGTCTGGTCGGCGGTGAGCTTCACGCTCGGCGCGGCCAGCTTGAAGAAGATCCAGTCCTCGGGCGCCCGCTCGAACTCCTGGAACTGCTCGAGCAGGTACTCACCCTGCGGCAGCCGGATCGACACCGTACCGGTCTCATCCGGCGCATAGTTGCCAAAGGCATCGTTGTCGACGCCGACGAGCAGCAGCGGGTAGTCCGGGTCCGGTGCCCCGTTCGGCTTGATCAGCTTGACGGTCAGCGTGTACGTCGGGCCTTCCTTGTCGACCCCCACGGGTACGACGACCGTCTGGCCGCCCCCGGTCGCGGTGATGCGACCGCTGTACAGCCCGTCCACACCGCCGAGGCTGGTGTCCGACGTGGCCTGCACGGACGCCGTACCGCCGGCCGGGACAGTCACCGAGTCGACGCTCAGCTTCAGCGCACCGGCCGGAGCCGCCGCACCATTTGGCCCGCTCAACATGGACGTCAGCGACAGCGTGACGGCTGCGTCGCCCAGGTTGCGGAAGGTCACGTCGCGCGTGACCGGCTGATCGTCGGTGTGCGGGTACGACGCCTTGCCGAACGACACGCTGCCCGAGGCGACCACGCTCTGCTTGATCGCCGTCGTCAGATCGATCCGACCGGCGCCCTGCTGGAACGAAGTCTGATTGGCGGCGACCTTCGCCGAACCCATCAACGCGTCCTTCACGTCTGCCGGTGTCCAGGACGGATGCTCCTGCAACAGGATCGCCGCCGCGCCGGCGGTGTGCGGCGTGGCCATCGACGTACCGGAGAGCCGCAGGTACTTGTCACCGACCGGCTCGCCGATCGACGAGTCCTTCGACTTCGCGGCCACGATGTCGGTGCCGGGCGCGGTCACGTCCGGCTTGACCGCGCTGTCGCCGATCCGCGGCCCACGGCTCGACGTGGAATTGAGCTCATCCTGCTTGGTCACGTTGCCGACGGTCAGCGCCGCGTCCGCACTACCCGGCGAGGCGACGGTCGATTCACCCGGACCTTCGTTGCCGGCGGCAATCACGAACAGGGTGCCGGTCTGCGCGGTCAGCCGGTTCACGGCCTCCTCGAGCGGATCGACGTCCGGAGTGTCCTGACCGCCGAGGCTGAGGTTGACGATCTTCGCCTTGACGTCGGTCGCGGCCCAGTCCATCCCGGCCAGGATCGCCGACTCGTCGCAGCCCCAGACCTCGCAGACCTTGCCGTCGTAGATGCGCGCGTCCGGCGCCACGCCCTTGTAGCGCCCGTCCGAGGCCGCACCAGTGCCGGCGATCGTCGACGCGACATGCGTGCCGTGACCGACGAGATCGTCGGCGGACTCGGTGGTGAAGTTCTTCTCCCCCACGACCTGGGTCGCGAGGTCGGGATGGGTCGCGTCGATACCGGTGTCGAGCACCGCGACCGACACGCCCTTGCCGGTGTACCCGGCCTGCCACGCGACCGGTCCACCGATCTGCGGCACCGACTGGTCCAGCAGCACCTTCCGCTTGCCGTCCAGCCACAGCTTGCTGAATCCGCCCGAGCCGATGAAGGCCCTGGCGTCGGACTTGTTGACCTTCATCGCCGCGCCGCCGATCGACGGCAGCTGACGGGTGACCCTCGTCCCCGCCGGTACGGCGCGCTTCGCGGTCCCGGCGTACGTGGTCAGGACCGGGATGGTGCTCGTCGATGCGTCGTCGTACCCGTCCTTGACCAGCTCGGCGACGTCGAAGAGCCGGCGGTCGATCTTCCCGTCCCCCACGGCTTTCGTGACGTCGGCCGGGATGATGTACGAGTGGTCCTTGGTCCGGTACGTGTTGAAGCCGACGTGCTGCCGGCCGGCACCGGGGTCGATGGTCGCCTTGGTCGGGTCACCGCCGACCAGGGTGACCCGGTCGCCGGTGATCAGCGTGACGCTGACGTCCTTTCCCGCTGCTGAACTGGTCTTCGGTGCTGCCGCATAAGCCGGCGCGACGGTTGAACCGGCGAGCAGGCCCGCGACCGCCACGACGGCGATCGCGGGCCTGCTCCGTATGGATCTCGAACTCACAGGGCCTCCCCAGAAATCGGTTGTCTGCGCAGCCTTCTAAACGCAGTGACTGGTCTCCGGGGTTGCGTGCTCAGCCCAACGGATAAGCGCCGATAACGGTCAGATCCGTAATGTTGCCGGCGCCGTCGACCAGGTGCGACTTCAGCGAGATCGTCGCCGCACCCTTCGGCGTCACGAAGATCGCCTTGTACGAACCGCGCCCGGTCGGCGCGACCGCGGCGTTCTGCCAGGTCTTGCCGTCGTCACCGGAGGCCTGGACGGTCAGCTTCCTGATCGCGGGCAGCGGCTGACCGGGCTGCGCCTCGACCGCGACGGGCAGCACCGTGACCGGCGTTCGCTTGGCCACGTTGCTGCTGTTCACCTCCGGCCGGTAGCGGATCCCGAGCAACGGCAGCGGTGTCTGCTCGGCGGTTGCTGCCGAGGAGAACGTCCAGCGCAGATCGGTGCGAGTGCTGAACGTGCTGAACGACTGCCGGCTCTGCGTCGACTCGAGCGTGTACGTCGCCTTGTCGGCGGGCAGCCCTTGCGCTTCGACGTACCCGAAGTACGGCATCTCGGCCACGACCTGCCCGTCCCGGATCAGCTTGGTGGACTCCGAGTCGGTGGCGCTGAATCCGTTGTTCCCGTCCGGATCGGCGAGGCCGAAGGCGGACACGACCAGGTCGTTCTGGGCCCGGGCCGCGAGGTCCGGCGCCACGCTGAGGACCGCGGCGTTGAAGCGCTCCCGATACGACTTGCCGGCCTTGTACGACTTCACCGGCGACATGAGCCGGCTGATCGTCTGCGGGAACGGGTCGTTCGGATCCGTGCTCGGGATGATCTCGTCCACCTCGGTCTGCCAGGTGGACGGCTTGCCGTCCGCGAACAGCGTCGTGGTCAGCGGAGCCTTGCCGTAGTCGAGCACCGGCGACCAACTTCCGCCCATCCCCGGCCCGCTGCCTGTCACGATCCGCTCGATGAGCCGGTCACCGGTCGCGTTAGCGGCCTGCTTGACGGTGGCCTGATCCTTCGCCTTGACGGCTCGGACGAAACCGGTCGGCATCACCCCGGGGAACGTGTTCAGCTGCCCGACGAGGTACGGCGAGTTGTTGAAGCTGCCGTTGGCGTCGGGTTTCGCCCACTGCGAGGCGACGTGGCCGGTCATCTGCTCCGGCGGCAGCGCCGGACCGAGCTGCGCGGTGTAGACGCCGTCGAAGTTGAACGACAAGCCCCCATAACTGAGTCCGCGGGTGCCGTCGGCGGACGTGCGGTCGAAGCCGACGTCGGCGAGCGCGACCTGTGCGTCGGCCTGCGGCACGGTCACCTTGACCGGCTTGGCGAGCCGCGCATCGAACACCACCGTGGTGTCCTTGGTCAGCTGGATCGACGGCTGCACGAGGTTGTAGCTGGTGAAGTTGCCGTCCGGCTGCTCGACGAACTGACTGGTCGTCGCCAGGTACTCGCCCTTCAGCATCCGCAGCGAGAGCGTGTCGCTACCGTCGCCGACGAACTGGAACAGGTCCTGGTCCATCCCGGTCACGAGGCCGTCGACCGGAGCCGGCTTGCCGTCCGGACCGATCGCCTTCAGGGTCAGGGTGTAGCTCTCCTTCTCCTTCTCCACACCGATCGCCGACGTGACGCTCACGTCGCCGCCGGTCGCGGTGATCCGGCCGGAGTACAGGCCGTCCGGGCCGTTGTGCTTGGTGTTCGAGGTGGCCTGCACGGACGCCGTACCGCCGGCGGGGACGGTGACCGAGGTTGCGCTCAGGGTCAAGGCGTCGGCCGGGGCCGGGCTGCCGTCCGGACCGTTCAGGGAGGCGGCCAGGTCGAGCGTGACGGGCTGGTCGCCGAGGTTGCGGTAGCTCACCGTCTTGGTGACCGGGGTGTCGTCGTCGTGCGGCCAGACCGCCGTACCGAACGAGATGTCGCCGGGCTCGGCGATCACGGTCTGCTTGATGCCCTTGCCGACATCGACCCGGCCGGCGCCCTGCTCGAACGCGGTCTGGTCGGCAGCCGGCTTGGCCGAACCCATCAGCGCGCCCTTGAGCTCGGCGGCCTTCCAGTTCGGGTGCTCCTGGGCCAGGATCGCGGCCGATCCGGCCACGTGCGGCGTCGCCATCGACGTACCGTCGAGCCGGAGGTACTGGTCGCCGACCGGCTCGCCGATGATCGAGTCCTTCGCCTTGGCTGCGACGATCGAGACTCCCGGCGCGCTGATGTCGGGCTTGACGGCTCCGTCGCCGACGCGCGGGCCGCGGCTGGAGAAGTCGGCCAGCCCGTTCTGCTTGTCGACGGCGCCGACGGTGAGTGCGGCGTCCGCACTGCCCGGCGAACCGATCGTGCGCTCGGTCGGTCCGTCGTTGCCGGCGGCAATCACGAACAGGGTGCCGGTCTCGGCGGTCAGCCGGTTCACGGCCTCCTCGAGCGGGTCGATGCCCGGGGAGTCGGTGCCGCCCAGGCTGAGGTTCACGACCTTCGCCTTGATCTCGGTCGCGGCCCACTCCATCCCGGCGAGGATCGCGGAGTCCTGGCAGCTGCCGCCGTCGTCACAGACCTTGCCGTCGTACAGCCTCGCGTCCGGAGCCACGCCCTTGTACTTGCCGGCCGAGGCGGCCGCCGTACCTGCGATCGTGGAGGCGACGTGGGTGCCGTGGCCGAAGTGGTCGCCGTCGGGTGCGTCGGTGAAGTTCTTCTCGCCGACGACCTGGGTGGCGAGGTCCGGGTGCGACTTGTCGATGCCGGTGTCCAGCACCGCGACCGGGACGCCCTTGCCGGTGTACCCGGCCTGCCAGGCGATCGGTCCACCGATCTGCGGGACCGACTGGTCCAGCGTGACCTTGCGCTTGCCGTCGAGCCAGATCTTGTCGATCCCGGCCCCGGTCAGGACGCTCGCGGGCTTGGTCACCGTCAGCGCGGCGCCGTTGATGACGGGCAGCTGCTGGGAGACCTTCGTCCCCGGGATCGAGGCACGCTTCTGAGCCTTGCCGGTGTAGGTGACGATCAGCGGCAGCGTGCTGCTCGACTTGTCGTCGTACCCGTCCTTGATCAGTCCGGTCACGTCGAACAGCCGGCTGTCGAGCTTCCCGCCGGACACCTTCTCGCGGACGTCCGACGGTACGACGTACAGGTGGTCCTTCAGGCGGTACGTACTGAAGGCGACCTTGCTGCGGCCGGCTCCGGGTCGCACCGAGGCCCGGGCCGGATCGCCGCCTTGCAACGTGATCCGGTCACCGGTGATCAGTGTGACGCTCTGGTCCTTGGGTTTGGCGGCTGGTTTGGTGGCGTTCGCGGCCAGTGGGTGCGCTTGCGGGCCTGGTGGGTTCGCTTGCGGTCCGGCCGAAGCCTGGCCCGGGGCGGACAGCCCGAGCCCCAGGGCGGCGATCGAGGCGACGGCGGCTACGCCGAGGCGCCTCGATCGTGGTGTGGATACCACGATGAGTCCCTCCCGATCGTTGTCCTCACATCGGGCCGCCGGAGCCTTCCTCACGGAGCGGAGCCGGGCGGCCACTCAACGGTAGATGTCCGGACTGGACCAAAAGGTTGCCAGCAGAACCTGCCACGGCAGGTTGCTGCCTGACTACTGCCCGTAAGGGCAGCTCAGGCAGGCGGAGCGACGGCAGCGTCCGCCTGACCGGAGGCGGCGAGCGATGCGGCGACGAAACCGGAGGCTTTGAGCTCCTCGACCAGGTCATGGAGGTAGGCGACGGTCTCGGCACTCTTGGTACGGGTGGTGCCGACGGCCTGCTGGATCTGCATGAACCGCTCGTCGATCAGGCGGACGTCCGGGTGCTCGGCGACGTACCGGGTGATCGGCTGCCGGATGCCGGCCGTCGCCTCCAGACCCTCGGCGAGGAACGCGTCGACGCCTTCCTCGCCCCGGACAACCGTTGCCTGCTGCAACGTTCTGGTCAGGTACAGGTCGTACGCCGAACCCTGCTTGACCCCGATCCGCACTCCGGCCGCATCCACGTCGGCGACCGTGGTCAGCGCGGAGTCCCGTGGTACGGCGAAGACACCTTCGATCACGACGTACGGCGCCGTGAAGGCAACCTCCTCCGCCCGGGCCGGGTCGATGGCCAGGAAACAGATGTCCGCCTGACCGGTCGTCATCGCCTCGAACGACTTCCGGGCGGCGTCGAAGCAGACCAGCTCCAACGGCAACTCCAGTCGCTTCGCGAGCTCCCGGGCGATGTCGACCGTCACGCCGGCCGGCTCGTCGGGCGTGCCTTGGGCCAGCACCGGATTCCCGAGGTTGATGGAGGCCCGCAGTACACCGGTCGGCGCCAGATCCGCCTGCACAGTCGTCATACCGGCGACCCTACCGACGGCCTCCGGGTCAGGCTCCGGACGACTGACTGATTCCGTCAGTCGTTTCAGTTATTGCAGAGACATTGTGTAAGTCCACGGGCAGTCCTACTGTGTGCGCAACAACCGATGGGGGTGCAATGAAACGTCGGAGTGTGGGGCTGCTGGTGGCAGCGACGATGGTCGTCCCGATGACCGTCGCGATGCCTGCCCAGGCGCACGGCAGCGACAAGCGCGTCGTGGGCTACTACACCAACTGGAGTGGGTACGACCGGAACTATCTGGTCAACGATCTGGTGAAGAGCGGGGCCGCGGCCCGGCTGACCCAGATCAACTACGCGTTCGGCTTCGTCGACGCCCAGGGGAACTGCATCAGCAGCGACGCGTGGGCCGACTACCAGCGACCGTTCAGCGCCGAGCAGAGCGTGAACGGCAAGGCCGACGAGCCCGGACAGGTGCTCAACGGCAATCTCAACCAGCTCAAGGAGCTGAAGCAGAAGTTCCCGAAGCTGCACATCAGCATCTCGCTCGGCGGCTGGACCGGTTCGGCGCACTTCTCCGACGCGGCACTCACGCCGGCCTCGCGGGCCGCACACGTGAAGTCCTGCCTGGACATGTGGCTGAAGGGCAACCTGCCGGGCCTGCCCGCGGGTGCGGCGAAGGGCATCTTCGACGGCGTCGACCTCGACTGGGAGTGGCCGGCCAGCGACGGCAACCCGGGCAACGTGATCCGGCCGGAGGACAAGCAGAACTTCACCGCGCTGGTGCACGAGTACCGCAAGCAGCTGGACCGGCTGTCCGGACGGCCCGGGCGCTACAACCTGACCGCGTTCCTGCCGGCGAACCCGACGATGATCGACAAGGGGTTCGAGGTCCGCAAGCTGTTCAAGGACCTGACGTTCGGTTCGACGCAGGGCTACGACTACCACGGTCCGTGGGAGACGCTCACCAACCAGCAGTCCGCGATCGACGGACCCAAGGGTGACCCGACCACGCCCGAATTCAGCTCGCAGGTGACGATCGACTCCTACCTGGCCAGGGGTGCGCCACGAGACAAGCTGGTGATGGGTGTGCCGTTCTACTCACACGGCTGGACCGGCGTGACGAACGCGAACCACGGGCTGTTCCAGACATCGACCGGCCCGGCGCCGGCGACGTACGAGGCAGGCACCGAGGACTACCGCCTGCTCAAGGCTCATCTGTCCGACTACACGGTCTACCGCGACAACAGGGCCGGGTTCGCCTGGCTGTTCGACGGTACGACGTTCTGGACCTGGGACGACCCGGTCGAGATGGCCCGCAAGGCGCAGTACATCTCGCACCGCGACCTGGGTGGCGCGATGATCTGGTCGCTCGACGGCGACACCGGAAATGGGGAGCTGATCTCGGCGTTGCACCGTAATCTTCGGTGAGTGGATCTGAATGCTCTGATTGATCGGTTCGGCGCTTCCGGCGCCGAACCGATCCAGGTCGGTTGCTCCGACGCCACCGTCGTCCGGCTCGAGCGTGCGGCGGAACGCCTGTACTACAAGGTGGGCCCCGGTGTCGACGCTGAGGGCGACCGGCTGGCGTGGCTCGGCTCGACCGGCTTTCCCTGTCCTCAGATCGTTGACCGCGGCAACAACTGGCTGCTGACCACGGAGCTTCCCGGCCGCGATGCCTCCCAGCCCTGGCCGGCAGCTGACCGTCCCGCCGTGCTGGTCGCGATCGCCGACGGCCTGCGTGCGTTGGACGAGCTCAGTGGGTGTCCCTTTCCATCGTTGTTCCCGGGCTCGGGCGACGCGGTGACCCATGGGGATTACGCGGCGCCGAACGTCTTCATCGACCCGACGACACTGCGGTTCACCGGCGTGCTCGACTTGAGCCGGCTCGGGACCGGTGATCGGTACGTCGATTTGGCGCTGATGTTCAAGAGTCTGCGCGGGACGCTCAACCCGCAGTACGGCGGTCCGCCGGCGGCCCGGCGGTTCGTCGAGTTGTACGGCGGCGATCCGGACGATCCGCGGATCGAGCACTACATCAGGCTGGACGACTCGGGCGACTACTTGCCCTGATACGCCCTTCTGTAAGCGCTTGGAGTGGTGTGGAGGGCGGCGCGGAAGCGTCTGCGCAGGTTGGTCGCGGACGAGAGGCCGACGCGGGTTGCAATGGTCTCCACGGGCAGGTCTGTTTCTTCAAGCAGGACACGGGTTCTGGCGATTCGTTGGGTGAGCAACCATTGACCGGGCGCGAGGCCGAGTTGCTCCTCGAAGCGGCGGGCCAGGGTGCGCGGCGAGACGTTGACCCGAGCCGCGAGGTCGTCGATGGTGATCGGTTCGGCGAGGTGATCGGTCGCCCAATCGAGCACAACGCCCAACGACTGCGGCGATTGCGGCGTCTCCGTTCGGTATTGGGTCTGACCACCTTCACGGTGTGGCGGCATCACCATCTGCCGCGCAACCCGGGCGGCGTGGGCGGCACCGCAATCGCGGCGCACCAGCTGAAGACACAGGTCGATCCCGGTGCCGGAACCTCCGCTCGTCGCGACGTCACCGTGGTCGATGTACAGCACGTCTGGATCCACTTGTACGGCGGGGAACCGGTGCTGCAGCTCATCGGCGTACCGCCAATGGGTCGCGGCTCGGCGGCCGTCGAGCAGACCTGTTGCGGCGAGCAAGTATGCACCGGAGCAGATGCTGACCAGGCGTGCTCCGCGTCGATGGGCGCGGGTCAGCGCACGCAGTACCGATTGCGTCGGCTCGCGATTGATGGGCAGCCAGCCGGGGACGACGACCGTGTCGGCGCGGTCGAGAGCGCGCAGGCCGGACGTGACGACCAGGTCGAAACCCTCGGTGGTACGGACGTTTCCGGGCCGCTCGGTGCAGACGCTGAAGCGGTACGGCGCCTCGCGGAACACGGCCGCCGCACAGCCGAGCTCGAAGCTCGCCTGCGGTCCGGTCACCAGGGCGACGACGCGATGCATGGCAGAAAAGTACCTCATCGGGACTATTCAGACACTGTGTCTCAAGCTGCGGAGTGCAGAGAATCAGAGGTATGCAGAACTACGAGTGGGCGTCGATGCACGACGCACCGGTCCGCAAACTCTTCCCTGGCATCAGGTTGCGGCCGCTGTGGTCCGACAAGGCGTTCGTTTTGGAGATGGACCCCGGCAGTTGCTGGGAAGGTATCGACGTACACGATCCGGGACCGGAGGAGGTGTTCGTCGTCGACGGCGTGTTCAACGACGGGATCCGCGACTATCCGGCCGGTTCGTTCATCCACGCCCCGGCCGGGTCGTCACACGTGCCGCAGTCCGCTGTGGGCTGCACGCTGTTCTTGTTCTATCCCGAGGGTTAGTCGGTACTACGGAGCTCGGTCGGGGCGCCGTGGACGGCGGGGATGCTGCCGAGCTTGCCGGCCTGGAAGTCCTCGAAGGCCTGGACGACCTCGTCCCGGGTGTTCATCACGAACGGGCCGGCCATCGCGATCGGCTCGCGGATCGGGCGGCCGCCGAGGACCAGTACGTCGAGGTTCGGCTCGGCCTGCGATTGCGACGTACCAGCCTGGGTGCGAATCTTGTCGCCGGGACCGAAGACGGCCAGCTGACCCTTGCGGATCGGCCGCCGGTCGGCGCCGACGGTGCCCTGACCGGCCAGGACGTAGACGAGCGCGTTGTACTCCGGCTGCCACGGCAGCACCAGCTCCGCGCCCGGGCTGACCGTCGCGTGCACCAACGTGATCGGACTGTGTGTCGAACCGGGACCGTCGTGACCGTCGACCGCGCCGGCGATCACGCGGATCAGGGCGCCGCCGTCTTGCGTGGACAGCAGGGCCGCGTCGCCACCGCGGATGTCCTGGTAGCGCGGCGGGGCCCACTTGAGCGCCTTCGGCAGGTTCACCCAGAGCTGGATGCCGTGGAACAGCCCGCCACTCAGCACGAGGTGCTCAGGCGGGGTCTCGATGTGCAGGAGACCTGAGCCTGCGGTCATCCACTGGGTGTCACCGTTGGAGATGACGCCGCCACCGCCGTTGGAGTCCTGGTGCTCCATGATCCCGTCGAGCATGTACGTGACGGTCTCGAAGCCGCGGTGCGGGTGCCACGGGGTGCCCTTCGGCTCGCCCGGCGCGTACTCGACCTCACCCATCTGGTCCATGTGGATGAACGGGTCCAGGTCACGGAGATCCACGCCGGCGAAGGCCCGGCGTACCGGGAAGCCCTCTCCCTCGTAGCCGCTCGGCGCGGACGTCACGGACTTGACCGGGCGCTCGTTGGCCGGATCCTGCGGGCTGATGCGGGGCAGGACAGTGATGTCACTGACGGTCACGGCGGGCATGCTGGCTCCTCGGGGTCTGATAGTTCAAGAATAAACTATCTGCTGGAACCGGGGCAAGGGCGTGGGCATTCCCGGCTCACAGGGACCTCCCAGCTGATGTCCAGGGAGGCCGAAGACCCGGTTGGCATCGTCGCCAGTGGAACCCATCCGTGAACTGGAGACGATCATGACGACGCTGCTCGACCGACCAGGCAACACTCTCGCCCCGCCCGCCGAACCGCCGGCGCATCCGCCCGGCCGGGTCCGGCGGCTGATGCGCGGACCTGCCTCGCAAGCGGGGTACGTCCGGCCGGCCGCGCTCGCGATGCTCGTCGGGACCGCGTTCCTGTACCTGTGGAACCTGACGGCCTCCGGCTACGGGAACAGTTTCTATGCGGCCGCGGAGTTGGCCGGGACGCAGAGCTGGAAGGCTTGGCTGTTCGGGTCGCTCGACGCGGGGAACGCGATCACGGTCGACAAGCCGCCGGCCGCGCTGTGGGTGGCGACCGCGTTTGCGCGGGTGTTCGGGTTCAACAGCTTCACCGTGCTGGCTCCGCAGGCGTTGATGGGGATCGCGGCGGTTGGGTTGCTGTATCTGACCGTCAAGCGTTTGGCCGGCCCGGTGGCTGGATTGGTTGCCGGGAGTGCGCTGGCTCTGACGCCGGTCGCCGTACTGATGTTCCGGTTCAACAATCCGGATGCGTTGCTTGTGCTGCTGATGGTCGCGGCGGCGTACTTCGTCGTACGGTCGCTGGAGAAGGCGTCGGCGCGTTGGCTGGCGCTGGCCGGAGTGGCGATCGGGTTCGCGTTTCTGACCAAGATGGGGCAGGCGTTGCTGGTCGTGCCGGCGTTCGGGCTTGTGTACCTGATCGCGGCGCCGACCTCGTTGCGTCGTCGATTGCTGCACCTGCTGGGTGCGTTGGGCGCGATGATCGTGAGCGCTGGCTGGTACGTCGCTCTGGTCGAGTTGTGGCCGGCGTCCAGTCGCCCGTATATCGGTGGGTCGACCAACAACTCGCTGCTGGAGCTTGCCCTTGGCTACAACGGGTTGGGGCGGCTGTTGGGTGGTTCGGGCAACGGTGGTGGCGGCGGAGGAGGCGGTGGCGGGAACACTGGGTTTGGTGGGAGTACGGGGATCACGCGGATGTTCGGTGATTCCTTCGGCACCGAGATCTCGTGGTTGTTGCCGGCAGCACTGATCGCGCTGGTCGGCGGGGTGTGGGTGACCCGGCGTGCGCCGCGGACGGATCTGATCCGGGCCGGTCTGGTCTTGTGGGGCGGTTGGCTGCTCGTGACCGCGGGTGTATTCAGCTTCATGAGCGGGACGATCCACCCGTACTACGCGGTCGCGTTGGCGCCGGCCATTGCTGGGCTGGTTGCCTTGGGCGTGGTGATCGGGCGCCGGGCGCGGTGGTTGCTGGCCGCAATGGTTCTGGCCACTGGGGTTTGGGACTACGTGTTGCTGACTCGTACGCCGGAGTTCCTGCCTTGGGCGAAGTACGTCGTTCTGGCCGCTGGCGTTCTCGGGGCGGTTCTCCTGATGGTCGGACGCCGGGCTCGGCGGGCGTTGCCGGCCGTTGTACTCGCGGTTGTGGTGTCGCTTGGGCTCGGGAGTACGGCGTACGCGGCGTCTACTGCTTCTCAGGCGCACAACGGGTCAATCCCGACCTCAGGCCCATCCAGCAGCGCCATGGGTGGCGGAATGGGCGGCGGGACGGGTGGCGGGACGGGTGGCGGCGGCACCGGTGGCGGCCCAGGTGGTGGCGGACGGGGTGGAACACCACCCAGCCAATCCGGCACCTCTGGGACCTCGGGCACCGGGTCCACCAGCACCTCCGGCACAACCGGCACCTCGGGCACTGGATCCAGCAGCACCTCCGGCACGTCCGGCACCTCCGGCACGTCGAGCTCCTCCGCCTCGGCTGAGGCGGGGGCGCAAGGTGGCGGCGGCATGGGCGGTGACGCCTCCGCCAGCAGTGAGTTGACTGCTCTGCTGGAGAAGACGACCACGACCTGGGCTGCCGCTACCAGCGGATCCCAGTCGGCGGCGTCGCTCGAGCTCGCAACCGGCAAGTCCGTCATCGCCATCGGCGGCTTCAGCGGTACGGACGACGCGCCCACCCTGGCGAAGTTCAAGCAGTGGGTCGCCGAAGGCAAGATCACCTACTACATCTCCGGCGGCCAAGGCGGCGGAGGTGCAGGCGGCGGCAACTCCTCCGCCGCCTCCGAGATCCAAGCCTGGGTCACGGCCAACTACACGGCCACGACCGTCGGCAGCAGCACCGTCTACAAACTCACCACCTAAGAACCCCCAGGCCATCACAATCACCGCGTCTCAACCGCGCCACCGCGTAGCGGCCCGGCAGGACGCCGATTGTGATGGCCTGGCGGTTCGCATACCCGGACCTCCCCCACTCACCAACCCGCCGTACTCGGCCCAGCGCCCGGCGTTTCACGCTCAAGGCCGGGCGTGGGAGCGGCGTTGGTGAGTGGGGGAAGTCCGGTGTCCGGGGGCGCATGGCAGACTCTGGAGCCGTGACGGCGCAGATTCTGGATGGCAAGGCGACGGCGGCCGCGATCAAGGACGAGCTGAAGGTCCGGGTCGTGAAGCTCGCCGAGCAGGGCGTGGTGCCCGGGCTCGGCACGATTCTGGTCGGCGACGACCCGGGCAGCCGGGCGTACGTGGCCGGCAAGCACCGCGACTGCGCGGCGGTCGGGATCGCGTCGATCCAGGTCGAACTGCCGGACACCGCGACCCAGGACGAGATCGCCGCCAAGGTCCAGGAGCTCAACGAGAACCCGGACTGCACCGGCTTCATCGTCCAGCTCCCGCTCCCCAAGCACGTCGACACGAACACGATCCTCGGGCTCATCGATCCAGCCAAGGACGCCGACGGCCTGCACCCGGTCAGCCTCGGCAAGCTCGTCCTCGGCCAGGACGGTCCGTTGCCGTGTACTCCGAAGGGCTGCGTGGAGATCCTGCGAAGGTACGACGTACCGATCGCCGGAGCCCACGTAGTCGTCGTCGGGCGCGGCGTGACCGCGGGCCGGCCGATGGGGCTGCTGTTCACCCGGCGCAGCGAGAACGCCACCGTGACGCTGTGCCACACCGGCACGAAGGACCTCGGCGCGATGGTCCGTACCGGCGACATCGTGATCGCCGCGGCCGGTTCGGCCGGCCTGATCACGGCGGACATGGTCAAGCCCGGCGCCGTACTGCTCGACGTCGGCACCAGCCGCAACGCCGAAGGCAAGATCGTCGGCGACATCGAGCTGGCCGCCCGCGAGCAGGCCGCCTGGATCGCCCCCATGCCCGGCGGCATCGGCCCGATGACCCGAGCCATGCTCCTCACCAACGTAGTAGAAGCCGCCGAAGCGAGCCTCCCCCAGTGATCGCTAGTGCAATGAAGGGGAGCGTGACGTGCTGATGGCGGGAGAGGCCCAGCGCCGCAGCCAATGGCCGCTCGCGCTGTCACTCCTGGTCGCGCTCACCGGCCTGGTCGTCCTGTGGTTCTACAACTGGCGCAACGGCGTACTCATCTTCGCCGGCAGCGTAGGCCTGGCCGGCCTCCTCCGCGTCTTCCTCTCCGACACCAAAGCCGGCCTCCTCCACGTCCGCAGCCGAATGTTCGACACAACCTTCCTCTTCCTAACCGCCGCCGCAATAGCCGTCCTAGGCCTCATCATCCCCAACTGAGTCAGCTCAGGCGTCGATGCCGAACAGCTGTTCCAGCAGGACGTCCGCGGCCCAGTCGGCGACCTCCTGGTTGGTCCAGCCGAGGTCGCGGGTGAACTGGCTGAAGATCTGCGGCCCTAGTACGACGAGCAGGATGTCGCGGGCGCGAAGACTGGTCAGCCCGGGCCGGAGGTCGTGCTTGCGGGCGAGGAAGGCGATCGCGCGCTCGTAGCCGGCACGGCGCAGCCCGTCGTTGTACTCGTAGCCAGGCCGGGCATTCTCGTCACCGAGCACGGCCCAGACCAGTGGTGCGGCGCGCTCGAAGACCGACATGGTGCCGTCGACGAACAGTCGTACCGCCGTCGAGACCTCCGGCGCAGCCTCAGCGGCCTGCCACCACGACGACAGATGCGGCGGTACGCCGTCCGGTCCGTCGACCGCGTGCTCGTACGCCGCCTGTAGCAACTCGCCCTTGGTCCGGAACGTGAAGTACACCGTCTGCACGGCGACCCCCGCGTCACCGGCGACGGAGTCCATCGTCGTCGCCGCATATCCCTGCTCGGTGAATCTCTGGTACGCCGCCTCGACGATGCGCCGGCGGGTCGATTGCGCCCGCTCGCGGCGCGACTGCCGTGCCGGCGTGCCCTTGACATCTGCCACGGCGAACAATCTACTAGAGATCTCACTAGTGGCATCACTAGTGAATGCATCAGTAACGGAGCGCGGCCATGACCATCGAGACGAACACGGAACCGCTCGGAGCAACCAAGCCGACGTACGGCGGCATCGCGGCCATCCTCGGCGCCGCTCTGGCGATCGTGGGCAACGCGCTGATCGTCCTCGCCGCACCAGCCGCCGCACCGGACACCGTCAGCTACCCGCTCTCGGTGACCCAGTTCCGGTGGGCGCAGCTCTTCTTCGCCGCGACCCAAGCCCTGATGGCCTACGGCATCCTCGAGCTGGTCCGCTCAGGCGCCGTACGACGAAGGCGGTCGACCGTCACGTTTTCCTTCCTCGCCGTCATCGGGTTCGCATTGACGGTCCCCGGCGAGCTGGTCCTGATCCCGGTCGCCTCATCCGCGAGCGACTCGACCGCCGCCGCGGCAGCAAGCACCGTCTTCGGCGTCGGCCTCCTCATCGCCGACCTCGGCCTGATCGGCTACGGCCTCACGGCACTCCGAGACCACCACTGGCCCCGCCCCTGGGCCGCCCTACCTGCAACCCTCGGAGCCTTCCAGCTCCTGGTGGTAACCCCAGTAGCCCTCTCCACAGGCTTCGCCAGCACCCCAACCTTCGCCACCATCACCCTCGCCAACCTCCTGATCGCCGCCCTCGGCGTACGTCTGGTGAGAACGTCGCAACTGATCGGCCAATAGTACTTTTGGGTTCTAGAACCTAGAGGAACTATTGTGCGCGGGTGGCCGTGTCACCAGAACATGAAGGAGCTCCGGAGCGGCCATCCGGGTGCTGTTTGCGTTCGATCCGGTCCGGGGATTCCTGACTCGGACGAGGAGGAGGTAGTGGTGAAGTACAGAACGCATAACGAGGTGCGGGGCGAGTTCGTCAAGACGCAGCAGGACGAGACTGAGGTTGCGGCCTTCAAGGAGGCGGCGTTGGCCGAGGTACGTGCGCACCGGCTTGCCGACGTACGTCAGGAGCACGGACTCACCCAGACCGACCTTGCCGACAGGCTGCACATCACGCAGACCGCGGTCTCCAAGATCGAACGCGGCGAGCTGGCCCGATCCGAGCTGAGCACGATCCGGCGGTACGTCGAAGCACTCGGTGGCAAGCTCGAAATCATCGCCGACTTCGGCGACGAACGTCTCGTCCTCGGCTGAGCTGACCGCAGGTAGGTGATAGCCGGATGGTGACTATTCGTGCCGCTGTTGTTGGGGATGGGGCGGAGGTTGCGCGGGTCTATGTCGCGTCGTCGAATGACGGGTTTGGGGAGCTGATGCCGGTCATGGTGCTGGACGGCGGGCGGGTTGCGCGGTGGTCGAAGACTGTTGCTGATGGCAACTGGTGGGTTGCCGAGATCGACAACACCATCGCCGGATTCGTTGGCATCGGGCCGAGTCGCGATCCGGTTGACCCGGAGCTTGGCGAGCTCGACACGATCGCCGTCGACTCGCCGTACTGGCGCCGAGGTGTCGGCACCGCGCTCATGGAGAAGGCACTCGAGCAGCTCGCCGCGCAGTACGACGAAGCAATCGTCTGGACCCTCGCCAACTACCCCCAGGCCCAAACCTTCTACACCAAAACCGGCTGGACGCTAACCACCCAGACCCGCAACGACGGGCATCAGGTGTCGTACCGTCGTACGTTCTAGTGGTCGTGGGTGGAGAGGGCGATCAGTGCGTTGGCGAGGGTGCCTCGCCAGCAGATGTAGTCGTGGGCGCCGTTGAATTCGGTGTAGGTGACGTCGTAGCCCTTGGTTTGCAGGATGGTTCGTAGGTGACGGTTCGCGACCAGGAGGGACGGGCCGTCGTCGGGCGCCGGACCGCGCTCCAACACGCCGACGTCCAGGTAGATCCGCACCGGCCGGCGCTCGGATGCGGCGTACTGGCGGGTCAGCCACTCGTGCTCGTGGTCGTCGTCAGGGCTCCACCAGAACGAGCCCGACTGCGAGATCACGTTGCCGAAGACATCTGGTCGCCGGAACCCCGCGAAGGCCGCGGCCTGACCGCCGTGGCTCTGGCCGGCCACGATCGTCCGTGCGGGATCGGTCGTGATCCGGTACTGCGCGCGGGCCCACGGAAGCAGTTCGTCGGTGAGGTACTCCAGGAACGGCGCACCACAAGGGAGTTCGCGGTTGCGGACCTCCTGGGTCAGGCTGTCGACGAGGACGGCCACCACCGGCGGGATGCGGCCGTCGTCGATCAGGTTGTCCAGGATCGTCGGGAATGGGATCGGGCCGCGTACGACGTCGCCGTCGAACAGCACGAGCAGCGGATACGGCTCGTCGTCCGGTTGATAGCCGGGCGGGGTGTAGACCCAGATGCGGCGTTCGTTGTCGAGGATCTCACTACGGTGCAGCTGCTGGACGACCTCGCCATGGTTCGCGTCGGCACGCGGGGCCTGCCACGGCTGCGCAGGCGCGGCCGGCAGCTCGATCAAGGACACCACGATCTCGTCAGAGCCTAGGAACTCGTCAGCGGGATAGACGAAGGTTGCCGGGTTGAGTGGATCGGCGAACCAGCTCGCGATGTGTGCTTCCCAATCCTCCGCCGTGAGCGCCGAGCCGTCCGCGCCGTCGACTGCCAGCCGGTAGGTACTGCGTAGATCGCTGCCGATCCGGTAGGTGAGGTACCAGATGTCGGTGCCGTCCAAATGGCGCATGAGATTGGCCGGCGGGTCCCACCCCGCAGGTCCACCGAACACCGCGACCTTGCCGACCGGCTCGGTCTCCCGGTAGAGGAATGTCAGCCAGACGTGCTGGTCGTCGTCCGGCACCGGCTCGACCAACGGCGTGCCTTGTACGGCGATGTCGGCCCAGAACTCCTCGGTCCGATCCGGATCGAGGGTCTGCAAACGCGGGCTATCGATCTGGTTGGACAAGGGCTTAGTGGAAGAAGTGGCGGGTGTTGGTGAAGTACATGGTGATGCCGGCTTTGGTGGCGGCTTCGATGGCGGCTTCGTCTCGGATGGAGCCGCCGGGCTGGACTACTGCTTTGACGCCGCCTTCGATCAGGACCTCGAGGCCGTCGGGGAAGGGGAAGAAGGCGTCGGAGGCGGCGACCGATCCGGTGGCGCGGTCGCCGGCTCGGGAGACCGCGAGACGGCAGGAGTCGACTCGGTTGACCTGGCCCATGCCGACGCCGACCGACGCGCCGTCGGAGGCCAGCAGGATCGCGTTGGACTTGACCGCGCGGCACGCCTTCCAAGCGAACGCGAGGTCAGCCAGCACCTCGGGCGAAGCGGCGTCACCGGCGGCGAGGGTCCACGCGGCCGGGTCGTCGCCTGGGGCCTGGAAGCGGTCGCGGTGCTGGAGCAGGAGGCCGCCGCTGATCGCGCGCATCTCGACGACCTCGCTCGGGTCGACGGCCGGCGCGACCAGGAGGCGGATGTTCTTCTTGCCCTGCAGGATCTCGACCGCACCGTTTTCAAAGGCAGGTGCGACCAGCACCTCGGTGAAGATCTCCGCGACCTGCTTGGCCATCTCGACCGAGACGGGTGCGTTCGTCGCGATCACACCGCCGTACGCCGACACCGGGTCGCACTCGTGCGCCCGTCGGTGTGCCTCGGCGATGTCCTTGCCGACGGCAATCCCGCACGGGTTGGCGTGCTTGATGATCGCGACTGCGGGCTCGCTGAAGTCATACGCGGTACGGCGGGCTGCGTCGGCGTCGACGTAGTTGTTGTACGACATCTCCTTGCCGTGCAGCTGCTCAGCGGCAGCCAATCCACCGCGGCCGTTCAGGTACAGGGCGGCCGGCTGGTGCGGGTTCTCGCCATAACGCAGTACGGCGGACTTGTCCCAGGCCGAACCGACCCACGCCGGGAAGCCGGACCCCTCGGATGTGTCCGTCAGGTTGGACCCCATCCAGGACGCAACAGCGACGTCGTACTCCGCGGTGTGCACAAAGGCGTCGACGGCCAGCTGCCGCCGCTGCTCCAGCGAGAAACCACCCTCGTCCAGCGCGGCGACGATCTCCGGATAGCGCGACGGCGAGACGACGACAGCCACGTTCGCGTGGTTCTTCGCCGCACCGCGGACCATCGACGGTCCGCCGATGTCGATCTGCTCGATGCACTCGTCCACCGACGCGCCGGACGCGACGGTCTCGGTGAACGGGTACAGGTTGCTGATCAGCAGGTCGAACGGCTCGACCCGCATCTCGGCCAGCTGCTCGACATGCTCCGGCTTGCGTACGTCGGCGAGCAGACCGGCGTGCACCCGCGGGTGCAGCGTCTTCACCCGCCCGTCCAGGCACTCGGGGAACCCGGTGAGCTCCTCGACCTTCATCACCGGTACGCCGGCCGCCGCGATCCGGGCCGCGGTGGAACCGGTCGAGACGATCTGGACGCCGGCCTTCGACAGTGCGGACGCGAGCTCCTCCAGACCGGTCTTGTCGTAGACGCTGATCAGCGCGCGGCGGATCGGCCTGCGGTCGGTGCTCACTTCAGTCGAACCTTTCGTCCGGTGATGGTCCAGCCCTCCCGGACCAGGCGGCCGACCCACTCCACCAGCTGGCGGCGTTCGACCTCCTTGATCCGTTCGGTCAGGGTGTCTTCGGTGTCGTCGTCCTCGACGGGTACGACGACCTGCGCGATGATCGGCCCGGTGTCGACGCCGCCGTCCACGAAGAACAGCGTCGCCCCGGCGACCTTCACGCCGTACTCCAGCGCGTCCCGCGGACCGTGGATCCCGGGGAAGGCCGGCAGCAGCGCGTTGTGAGTGTTGATGTACCGGTCGCCGAACGCCCCGAGGAAGTCGTCGCCGACCAGCTTCAGGAAGCCGGCCGACACGACCAGGTCCGGCTTGTGCTCCGCGACCGACGCGGTCAGCGCCCGGTCCCAGTCCGCTCGCTCCGGGTAGGCCTTCACCTTGTGCACGAACGTCGGTACGCCGGCAGCCTCGGCCCGGTCCAGCCCGACGATGCCGTCCCGGTCAGCGCCGACGGCGACAACCTGAGCGCCGTACGCCGGGTCGGCACAGGCGTCGAGCAGTGCCTGCAGGTTCGATCCCGATCCGGACACGAGCACGACCAGGCGTGCAGACCCGGAATCAGAAGCAGAAGTCACGGCGGGAAGCCTATCGTCAGGCGTCGACCTGATCCTCAGCCGGTCGGCGCGAGGCGGCCACAGCGGCCGTCACCGCGGCCCCGATCGCCATCCCAGCGGCCAGTACGCCGGCCGCCGGCAGCGCGCCCGGAACGCCGACCACCGACATCCGCCCAGGCCCGGCAGACCCACCCGACATCGCCAACAGCACGAAAACAACGATCCCCGCGAGCAGCGCCGCCATCGCACCCCGCAGCGCGAACGCGTCCCACCCCAGCGCAAACGCATCCCGCTCCGCGAGCCCTCGCCGTACGACGACCAGCCCGGCGACCGCGCCCGCCAGCAGCGGCACCACTGCCGTCAGCACCAGCAGGTACGACGGAGTCGCGCCGTCGGCAGGTACGGCAGCCAGTAGCGGAAAAGCCGGCAGGTTCCCAACATCCACCCCGGTCGGCGCGATCGTGGTCCCGGTCCCGAGCTGGAATCCAGGTCCGGCCAGGAACGCGACGACGTACAGCACCATGTTCGGCACCAGCATCAGGCAGATCGCGAACAGCACGACCGACCCGATCACGCCGGCGTCCAGGAGCTCGAGCATCCCGGTGATCCGGGAGAAGTGGATCGCGAGCAGTACGCCGTACATCACTGACGCCAGCGCGATCACGGTCAGTACGGCGGCCATCGCGGCCGGGAACACGTGCCGCAGACCGGGCGGAGTCGCGTCCGCGAGGTCCGCCGCGGCACCAGACTCGACCAGAATCCCCGCCGTACCGGCCACCAACGCCAGCGAGAAGGCGCCGAGGAACGCGGACAACGGCGACGCCTTGAGCGCGCCGTCCGCAGTGAGCAACGCCACGACGAGCCCGCCGAGGCCGTAGATGAGCGCGAACATTCCGGCCAGCGAGAACAGGTCCCGGCTGCGATCGGCCGCGCTGGACCGGGCCGCTGACTTGCCGCCGCGGTACAGGCACCAGGCGAAGAACAGGGTCAGACCGAGCGGCGCGACGCTGAGCCGGCCGGTGCCGAGCGTGCTGCTGCCAATTGTGACGGCGGACTTGTGCGCGACCAGCCAGACCGCCGCACCGGCCCGTACGGCGCCTGACGCCCCGCCGAACGTCGCTCCGAGCCAGCCGATCACCGCGACCGCGGCGCAGGTGAGCAGACCGGTCAGCAGGCAGGCTCCCGCCGAGATCACGGCCGAAACGATCAACGGCTTGGTCTGGGCGGCGATCTCCGACGTGGGCGTTGCGCTCGATTCACCGTCCCGGGCGCCCGGGCGGCTCAGCATGTCGGTCATCTGACTCCCATCGTCTCCCCGCGCACGGACGCCACTCGAACTGACACGCCGGATGTGGAAGACTTCGGCGCGCCTACTCACGCTCTGTTTCCGGGGTTTTACGTCCTGGTAGTTGAGTTGGGAGTGGCGTGGGTCCACCGGGTACTGTCAGGTGGAATCAGTCAGGAGGACGAGCTTTGGCGGGTTCCCACCGTGCATCACGCGCGGGCGGTCGCGCCGCTGCCCGGGAAGCGCGCCGCCAGCAGGCGCGCAAGCGGAACCAGACGATCGCCGCCGGTGTCGCGGTCGTGGTGCTGGTCGGCGGCGGCGGTGTCGCTGCCCTGAACGCGTTCGGCGGCGACAAGAAGGCCGACGCGAAGATCGGCAACGGTCCCTCGGACGACAAGCCGAACGACTCGAACGTGCTGGCCGACGACAAGGCGCTGCTCGACGCCGTGGGCGCGAAGTCGCTCGGCGCGACCGGCACCTGGGCGGTGACCAACACCGCGGACGGCGACGCCGCGCCGGACACCGCGTTCGTCTGCCAGGCGCAGCGGTTCGCCGACCCGTCCGGCCTGCGCACCTGGGTCCGCAACTTCACCAACGCGACCACCAAGGACACCGCCGTGCAGTACGTCGAGGTGTCGAGCGACAAGACCACCGCGGCGAAGACCTACACCTCGGTCGTCCACTGGCTGAGCCAATGCACGGCCGCCCAGACCCGGCTGTCCTCCGGTTACGTGACGACGGGCGTCGGCGAGCGCGGCGTGATCGCGGTGTTCGGGATGGTCCCCGGCTCCAAGACGAAGTACAAGACCGTCGCGGTCACGCTGGCCGGCCAGGCCACGGTGGTTGTCGAGCACGACACCCTGTCGGCCACGCCACCGAAGCCGGACGCCGTCCTGGCCACGGCGAACGTCGCGGCGAAGAAGATCTGCGCCCAGTCCGGCGGCTGCGGCACCGGCGCTGCGGTCGCGAAGCCGGCACTGCTGCCGAACGTCGATGCCCCCGGGTTCATGGCCTCGGTCGACCTGCCGCTGCTGGACGAGATCAACAAGCCGTGGGTGAGCGCGCCGGCGGCGAAGGGCAACAGCAACGGCAGCGGCGGTTGCGAGAAGATCGACCTCAAGAAGGCCAAAGCGACCAAGTTCGGCACCGTCACGTACGTGACGCCGGAGGCGAAGGTGCCGACCGAGTTCGGCCTCGACGACACGGTCGCCAAGTTCGCGACGCCGACCGCGGCGGCGAACTTCGTCAGCCAGATCCGCAAGAACGTCGACGCGTGCGAGAAGAACGTCTCGAACGCCAGCGTCCAGTCGACCGGCACCATCCAGACCAGCACGATCAAGGGCAAGAGCTGGAAGGCGACGTACGACAGCGGTGACGGGAAGAAGTTCGCCTACCGGATCGGTATCGCCGGGTCCGGGGACCGGGCGGTCTACGTGCTGTTCCCGGTGCTGAAGGGCCTGGACATCTCCGACACGTCGTTCAACGAGACGGTCGCCCGCGCTGTCGACCGATCGGCCGCTTACAAATAGAAACGGGACCTGCCCCGTTAAGGACAGGTCCCGTCTCGACGTGAAGCTACTTGCTGAGCCCCTGCATGATCTCGCGCATCAGGTTGGCGGTCTCGCTCGGCGTCTTGCCGACCTTCACACCGACGGCCTCGAGGGCCTCCTGCTTCGCGGCCGCGGTACCGGATGAGCCGGAGACGATCGCGCCGGCGTGGCCCATCGTCTTGCCCTCCGGCGCGGTGAAGCCGGCGACGTACCCGACGACCGGCTTGGTCACGTTCTCCTTGATGAACGCGGCCGCCCGCTCCTCGGCGTCACCACCGATCTCACCGATCATCACGATCGCGTCGGTGTCCGGGTCGTCCTGGAACGCCTGCAACGCATCGATGTGCGTCGTCCCAATGATCGGGTCGCCGCCGATCCCGATCGCGCTGGAGAACCCGAAGTCCTGCAGCTCGTACATCATCTGGTAGGTCAGCGTGCCCGACTTCGACACCAGGCCGATCCGGCCCTGGCCGGCGATGCTGGCCGGGATGATGCCGGCGTTCGACTCGCCCGGGGTGATGATGCCCGGGCAGTTCGGGCCGATGATCCGGGTCTTGCCGGACGCCTGCGCGGCGGCGAAGAACGCGGCGGTGTCGTGCACCGGCACGCCCTCGGTGATCACCACGACCAGCGGCACCTCGGCCTCGACGGCCTCCAGTACGGCGTCCTTGGTGAACTTCGGCGGCACGAAGATGACCGACACGTTCGCGCCGGTCTCCTTGACGGCGTCCGCGACGGTGCCGAACACCGCGACCGACTTGCCGTCGAAGTCCTGGCTCTGACCCGCCTTACGGGGGTTCACGCCGCCGACGATGTTGGTGCCCGAGGCAAGCATCCGGGTGGTGTGCTTGGTGCCCTCGGAGCCGGTCATGCCCTGGACGATGACCTTGCTGTCCTTGGTCAGGAAGATAGACATTGTTCGGCGATCCCTTACTTCGCAGCCAGCTCGGCGGCGCGCTTGGCGGCGCCGTCCATCGTGTCGACCCGCTCCAGACCGGCCAGCCCGGCCTCGTCGAGGATGCGGCGGCCCTCCTCGGCGTTGTTGCCGTCCAGCCGGACGACCAGCGGCTTGGAGACGGCCTCGCCCCGGCTCGCCAGCAGCTCGAACGCCTGGACGATGCCGTTCGCGACCGCGTCGCAGGCGGTGATGCCGCCGAAGACGTTCACGAACACGCTCTGCACCTGCGGGTCGGAGATGATGATCTCCAGACCGTTCGCCATCACCTCGGCGCTCGCGCCGCCGCCGATGTCGAGGAAGTTGGCCGGCTTGACGCCGCCGAACTCCTCACCGGCGTACGCCACGACGTCGAGGGTGGACATGACCAGGCCGGCGCCGTTGCCGATGATGCCGACCGAGCCGTCCAGCTTCACGTAGTTCAGGCCCTTGGCCTTGGCCGCGGCCTCCAGCGGGTCGGCCGCCGAGACGTCCTCGAACTCGGCGTGGTCCGGGTGCCGGAAGTCCGCGTTCTCGTCCAGGGTGACCTTGCCGTCGAGCGCCTCGACGTTGCCGTCCTCGAGCTTGACCAGCGGGTTCACCTCGACCAGCGAGGCGTCCTCGGCGATGAAGACGTCGTACAGCTTGACGATCTCCGGTACGACGGCGTCGATCACGTCGGCCGGGTACTTCGCGGCCACCGCGATCTCGCGCGCCTTCGCCTCGTCCACACCCTTGGCCGGGTCGATCGAGATCTGCGCGATCGCGGTCGGGTCGGTGTGGGCGATCTCCTCGATCTCCATACCGCCGGCGGCGGAGGCGATGCAGAGGTAGTTGCGGTTGGCCCGGTCGACCAGGAAGGAGAAGTAGTACTCCTCCGCGATCGCCGCGGCCGGGACGATGTTCAGGATCTTGACGACGTGACCCTTGATGTCCAGCCCGAGGATCTCGCGGGCCTTCTCCTCGGCCTCGTCCGGGCTGCTCGCCAGCTTGACACCGCCGGCCTTGCCGCGGCCACCGGTCTTCACCTGGGCCTTCACCACTACCCGGCCGCCGATCTTCTCGGCCGCCGCGCGCGCCTCTTCCGGGCTGGTGACGACCGCACCGACGGTCGTCCGCACGCCGTGCTTGGCGAAGACCGTCTTCGCCTGGAATTCCATCAGATCCACGAGTGTGGTCCCTCTCTCGCCTGTACGGGCTTCTGACACTAGCCACCCTGGTGATCAGGACAACAGCCGGGGTCTGTGCTGAGACGACCGTCACAGCCTCCCCCGGGCGCCATGTCAGGCTAGATCACATGACCGATCCTGAGATCAGACCAGCTGACGACTGGTGGCGTAGCGCCGTCGTCTACCAGGTGTACCCGCGCTCGTTCGCCGACGCCACCGGTGACGGCACCGGCGACGTGAACGGGATCCGCGCCCGGCTGCCGTACCTCGCCGAGCTCGGCGTCGACGCGATCTGGATCAGCCCCTGGTACCCGTCCCCGCTGCTCGACGGCGGGTACGACGTCGCCGACTACCGCGACATCAACCCGGAGTTCGGCACCCTCGCGGACGCCGACGCGCTGATCGCCGAGGCGCACGCGCTGGGCCTGCGGATCCTGATCGACCTGGTCCCGAACCACTGCTCCTGGGAGCACCCGTGGTTCAAGGCGGCGCTGGCGGCGGGCAAGGGTTCTGACGAGCGGGACCTGTTCTGGTTCCGCGACTCCAAGGACGGCGGGCCGCCGACCAACTGGCCGGCCGCGTTCGGCGGGGGCGCGTGGCAGCAGATCGAGGACGGGCAGTGGTACCTGCACCTGTTCGACATCTCCCAGCCGGACTGGAACTGGGACAACCCGAAGGTGATCGAGGAGTTCGACGCGATCCTGCGGTTCTGGTTCGACCGCGGCGTGGACGGGTTCCGGATCGACGTGGCCGACTCGATGGCCAAGGATCCGGCGCTGCCCGACGTACCGCTACACAACGGGGAGCCGACCCGGGAGAAGTACGTCGGGAACCCGTTCTACGACCAGCCCGGGGTGCACACCATCCACCAGCGCTGGCGGTCGATCGCGGACGAGTACGCCGATACACCGCAGGGACCGCGGGTGTTCGTGGCGGAGGCGTGGCTGTCGCCGGCCGAGCGACTCGCGCAGTACGTGCGGCCGAACGAACTGCACTCGGCCTTCAACTTCGACGCCCTGCGTGCGGCGTGGGACGCGAAGGAACTGCGTGAGGTGATCGACCACACCACCGACAACCTGTGGGCGGTCGGGGCGCCGGCGACCTGGGTGCTGAGCAACCACGACACGATCCGGCACCGCACCCGGTTCGGCCGCGACAAGCGGGACGCGCTCGAGGGCGCGGGCGTCGTACCGACCGATCTGGCGCTCGGTCTGCGGCGAGCCCGAGCCGCTGCGCTACTGGAGCTGTCGCTGCCTGGTGGCGCGTACATCTACCAGGGCGACGAGCTCGGACTGCCCGAGGTCGAGGACCTGCCGGAGGACGTGCTCGACGACCCGACCTGGGAACGCTCCGGCCACACCGTCCGCGGCCGCGACGGCTGCCGGGTCCCGATCCCCTGGTCCGGATCAGAACCGCCGTACGGCTTCGGCCCTGGCACCGGCCAGCCCTGGCTCCCCCAGCCCGCCGACTGGTCCGGCCTGACCGCCGAGGCGGAGGCTGGGGACCCGGACAGCCACCTGAGCCTCTACAAGGCCGCGCTCCGGATCCGCCGCGACCACCCGGCGCTCGGCGAAGGCCGCCTGGTCTGGGACGCCGACACCCCGGACGGAATCCTCTCCTTCACCCGCGAGCCAGGCTTCCGCTGCGTGGTCAACATCAGCGACACCCCGGTCACGCTGCCACCCCACCAGCGGGTGCTCCTCGCCAGCGAGCCGCTGGCAGACGGCGTACTCCCGGTGGACACCACTGTGTGGCTCGAGGTCTGATCCAACAAGAAACGGCCGGAGCTCAGGCTCCGGCCGTTTCTTTGTTCGGTGCTACCGCCGACGATCCCGGTCGTCCCGGTCCCGCCGGTCACGGTCCTCGCGGTCGCGACGGTCCCGTTCCTCGCGGTCCCGCCGGTCACGATCCTCGCGATCGCGGCGGTCCCGGTCGGCGCTCACTTCACGCCGCCTGCCGTCAGCCCGGCGACAATGCGTCGCTGGAACAGCAGTACGGCGATCACCAACGGGATCGTGACCACCACACCGGCGGCCATCTGGCTGCCGAACGGTTGGTCGCGGCCCGTCGTACCGGTGAACTGCGAGATGATCACGTTCGCCGTCTGGATCGACTTCTTGTTGGTCATGCTCAGCGCGATCAGGAACTCGTTCCAGGCCGCGATGAAGGTGATGATCGCGGTCGTGAACACGCCAGGCGCGGCCAACGGGATGATGACCTTGCGGAACGCCTGGGCCGGAGTACACCCGTCCACCATGGCCGCCTGCTCGAGCTCCTGAGGCATCTGCCGGAAGAACGAGGTCAGGTTCCACACCGCCAGCGGCAGTGCGAACGACAGGCTGGGCACGATCATCGCCTGGTAGGTGTTGATCCACTTGATGTCGATGAACAGCTTCAGCAGCGGAATCACCAGCGAGATGCCCGGGAACATCGACGTGGTGATGATGATGGCCAGCACGACGTTCTTGAACTTGAAGTCGAGCCGGGCCAGCGTGTACGCGGCGACCATGCCGATGATCAGCGTCAGGATCGTCACGGTGCCGGCCACGATCAGGCTGTTCAGCAGGCCCCGGCCGAAACCGTTCGAGCCGGCGAAGACATCCTTGAAGTTCTGGATCGAGAACGGCGCCGGGATGATCTTGTTGGAGAACTGGTCGGACGGCCGGCGCAGCGCCGACACCACCATCCAGTAGAACGGCGCGAGGCAGTAGATCACGATCACCGCGACGCCGGCCAGCGGCGCCCAGCGACGGATCGGACCGGCCTCGGCCGGCTGGGGAGCTACGGCAGCCATTACGCTCCACCTCCCATGGCAACGGCGCCGACCGACGTGTCGGCCGAGCCCTTGACCGCGTTCTTCTTCTTCCAGCGCTTGCCGCCGCCGCCACCGCCACCGGGCTTCTTGGCCCGGGCTTCACCGATCACGTCAGCTCCGAGAATCCTCACGAAGGCATAGGCGACCACGGCGACGTAGATGAACAGCACCGTCGCATAAGCGGCCGCCGGCCCGTATCTGGTGTTGAACGCCTGGTCGTACGCGAGCATCGACAAGGTCTCGACCGAGTCCTTGTGCGGGCCGACCAGCACGAACGGCAGGTCGAAGATCCGCAGCGTGTCGAGGATCCGGAACAGCACTGCCACCAGCAGTGCCGGCTTCACCAGTGGCAGCGTGATCCGGGTGAAGGTCTTCCAGACGCTCGCGCCGTCGACCTTCGCCGCCTCGTAGACCTCGGCCGGGATGGTCTGTAGTCCTGCGAGGACCAGCAGGCCGATGAACGGTGCGGTCTTCCAGGTGTCGGCGATGATCACCGACAGCTTGGACTGCCAGCCCTCGGTGGACCACAGCACCTGCGCGCCGATGAGTTGGTTGGCGACGCCGTCGGCCTGGAAGATCCACTTCCACAGCAGCGCCGAGACGACGGTCGGGATCGCCCACGGGACCAGGATGCTGGCCCGGACGATACCGCGGCCCTTGAAGGCCTTGTGCATGATCAGCGCCATCGCGACGCCGAGCACGGTCTCCAGTACGACGCAGACCACGGTGAAGAACGTCGTGTTGTAGAACGCGTTCCAGAACCGGTGGCCGGTGTCGCCCTTGAAGATGTCCAGATAGTTGTCCAGCCCGACGAACGTCGAGCCCTTCACGATGAAGCCGTTCGCGTCGAGCTTGGTGCCACTCGTGAACAGCGACTCACGCAACGCCGAGATGATCGGGAACAGTACGACGAGCCCGAGCACCAGCAGCGTGGGAGAGAGCAGCAGCGCGGCCAGCCGGCCGGTGCCCTCGTTGAACCGTTGCGGTCGCTTCGATTGCTTCGGTTCCTTGGCCGGCCGTTCTGCGACCGGCGCGGTTACAGTCACCTGCGCCTCCTTAGTGCTTCCCGGGCGAACCCGGGCAGGGACTGGCCGGGGCCGGCACGCGGTCACTCACCGCGCACCGGCCCAGGCGCATCGGTCAGGGCGTGATGAGCGATTGCAGCTTGGTCTGCAGCGCCGTGAGCGTCGCCTTGGGGTCGGACCCCTTACTGAGGGCGTCGTACGCCGCCTGCTGGATCGCTGCCGTCACGTCGCCGTACTTGACCACTCGCGGCCGCGGCTGGGCGGTCGCGATGGAGGCCTTCAGCTGGGGCAGGTACGGGAACTGCTTGATCAGCGTCGGGTCGTCGTACAGCGAGGCCCAGGTCGGCGCCAGCGACGTCTTGGACAGGTTGTCCTTCTGCTGGGCTTCGCTGGCCATGAAGTTGATGAAGTCCAGTGCGGTCGCCTTGTTCTTGGCGAACGAGCTGATCGTGTAGTCGTGACCACCCAGCGACGAGACGCCCGGGCCGTCCTTGCCCGGCAGCGGCGCGACCGCGAACTTGCCGGCGATCTTCGACGAACCGTCGGTCTTGTTCGCCAGCGAGTAGACGTAGGGCCAGTTGCGCAGGAACAGCAGCTTGCCGTCCTGGAAAGCGCGCCGGCTCTCCTCTTCCTTGTAGGTGATCGCGGCCTTCGGGATCGCACCGGTCTTGAAGCCGTTCTGCAGCTCCTGCAGACCCGCCAGCGCCTGCGGGGTGTCGACGTCCGGCTTGCCGTCCTTGTCGACGATCGAGCCGCCCGCGGAGTTGACCGCCTCGGAGAAGTTGACCGTCAGGCCCTCGTACTTCTCGAACTGACCCGCGTAGCAGTTCATGCCCTTGCCGCCCGGGGTTGCGGCGACCTTCTGGCAGTCGGCCAGCAGCTCGTCCCAGGTCTTCGGCGCGTCGGTGATGCCGGCCGCCGTCAGCAGGTCCTTGCGGTAGTAGAGCAGACCACCGTCGGAGGTGATCGGCACGCCGTACAGCTTGTCGCGGTACTTGGCGGTCTCCACCGTCGCCGGGACCAGCTTGCCCAGGTCGGGCACCTTGTCCTCGGGGATCGGGGTGATCCACTGGTTCGCCGCGAACTCCGACGTCCAGACGACGTCCGTCACCAGCACGCTGTACGCGTCGGACTGGTTCTGCGCGTTCTGCACCATCTGCTGCCGCTGCGCATCCGCGTCGTCGGGGAGCTCCTTCAGCTCCACCTTCTCGTTCGGGTGCTTGGCGTTCCAGGCGTTGAGCTGGTTCTGAAGGTTTCCGGACGTGTCCTTGCCACTGGCAAGTGTGATCGGCCCCCGACCCTCGAGCGCGCCGGCCGTGCTGCCGCCGCTGCTGCTTCCGTCATCGCCACTACCACACGCGGTGGCCAGCAGCGCGAGGCTGCCTGCCACGGCCACAAAGGCCGTCCTGCGTGCGTGTGATCGTTCAAACCTCATCGTTTACCTGCCCTCTCCCGATGGGACGTCGCTTGGTCCGGCATCGGCCGATCGCAGACCCCCACCAGACCGCGATCCGCCATGTCCGGACAGTAACCGAGAACAGGGCCGATGTGTTCTGAGCCACACACAGTCCCACTCGACGGTCTCTGAAACGGACAGCCGCATGGCTGTATGCGACCGCGTTTGGGAAGCCCGCACAACCAGGCATTTCCTAACGATTCGGTATTACCGATTAGTAACCTGGCTGAACGGGGCAGGAGTGTTCAGAACGACTCCGGGCAGTCGTCATTACGCTCCGGAGCGGATCCGGGACTCCGGAAGTTCTCGGCTCGAGTGGTCTAGGCCGACGCGTCGCCGACGTTGGCGCGGACCCACTCGACGATCTCGGTGGTGGTCGCGCCGGGGGTGAAGATCTTGTGTACGCCGAGCTCGGCCAGCGGCTTCAGGTCCGCGTCCGGGATGATCCCGCCGCCGAACACCACGATGTCCTCGGCGTCCCGCTCGGCAAGCAGCTCACGGACGCGCTTGAACAGCGTCATGTGCGCGCCGGACAGCACCGACAGGCCGACCGCGTCCGCGTCCTCCGCGATCGCCGTCTCGACGATCTGCTCCGGGGTCTGGTGCAGTCCGGTGTAGATGACCTCCATGCCGGCGTCCCGCAGTGCACGGGCGACGACCTTGGCGCCGCGGTCGTGACCGTCCAGACCGGGCTTGGCGACGACGACGCGCAACGGACTCGAAGCAGGCATGTGGGCAGGCTAACCGGTACGAACCTCACGGATAAGACACGGCGCAGTGTGTTCCCCCACACGCGGAGCGGGAACCGGTTACCTTTGCTGGATTTATAGTGGAGGGGATCGGACCAATCGGGGGGTCTGGTTTCGTAGGAGGCGCCCATGGGTTCCTGGCAGGACGACCTCCGCGGCGCGCTGGACGGACTCGCGTACGGCGCCCGCTCTGCTTTGTCGCCCAGCGTGCTCCACGGCGCGGCTGTCGAGCTCGGCTGGCTGACCACCCACCTGGCCATGTACCCACTCGGTCTGGTCGGTGGATCCAGCTCCCGCGCACTCCCGTCCCGGCTGAGCCTGGCCGGCCTCAGCCCGGCGCAGCGCGGTCTGCTGGTCAACGACGTCCGCGCCGCCGGTACGCCGATCCTGCTGGCCCACGGGATCATCGACAACCACACCGTCTTCACGCTGATGCGTCGGCACCTGGTCCGACGGGGGTTCAGCAGCATCCACACGTTCTCGTACTCGCCACTGACGCTGGATGTCCGCAGTACTGCGGAACGGATGGGCCGGGAGATCGAGGCGATCTGCGAGGCGTCCGGGTCGGACCAGATCCATGTGATCGGGCACAGCCTGGGCGGATTGATTGCGCGGTACTACGTCCAGCGGCTCGGAGGCGACCAGCGGGTCCACACCTGCGTCACGCTCGGGACGCCGCACCAGGGCACGGTCGCGGCCAAGCTGCTGCCGTGGCCGCTGGTGAAGCAGGTCCGGCCGGAGAGCGACCTGATGGCGGAGCTCGCCGAACCCGCTCCGGATTGCAAGACCAGGTTCGTCGCGTTCTACAGCGACGTCGACCAGCTGATCGTGCCGCAGCGGCGCGCCCGGATCCGGCACCCCGATCTGCTGGCGAGCAACGTCCGCGTGCACGGGGTCGGCCATCTGTCACTGCCGTTCCACGGCGAGGTCGTCCACCGGATCACCGGGATGCTGGCGCATTTGGACGAGGCCGACACGCCCGGACAAACTGCCTGACCGCGCAGCCTTTCGCGCGCTCACGGCCGATGCACGTGCAGCCGCTCATGCAAAGGTTTCGTGAAGGAGACCCGGAAAACACCGGGACAGGGTTTGTAGCCTCGTGACTGATCCGTTATCGTGCGTCAGGTCCCCAGCGGGAATAAACCCCCGCCGAGGACGGACAGTGCTTCAGGCCCCACCCCTAGCCCCTCCCCTGTGACCGAAAGGCCACGTTGTGTCCCAGCACCGTGCCGCGGGAGACCGCGTCACGCCCGGCAACGCTGCGCGCAAATCCGGCGCAGGACGTCACAGTGCCAAGCATCGCGTCGCCAGGCGTAACACCCCCAGCAGTAGCCAGATCGTCGGACTGACCGCCGCGCTCGCCGCGGCCGCCGGAGCTGTCGGCTTCAGCCACAGCTCACTGGCGTCACCGACCCAGGCCAACTCCGCGGTGAACCTTGCCGCGCTGAGCCTGGACAGCGGTCAGCAGCTGTCCGGCATCACCACGGCACGCATCCAGGCGCGTCAGCTCGCCACCCGTGACTCCTCCCGGGTCCAGCTGGCCGACACCACCAAGAAGCAGTCCGCCGCCGCCCAGCTGGCCAAGGCCCGGGCCGCGAAGCTCACCGCCTCGCAGGCACTCACCACCAAGCGCGCGAACGCGCTGGCGGCCGCGAAGGCCAAGGTCGCCGCGGCCGAGAAGGCGGCCCGCGAGTCGGCCTCCCGCTGCCAGATCATGGTCACCGGCTACCACATCACCGCGACCTTCGGTCAGGGCGGCAGCCGCTGGGCCCACAACCACACCGGCCTCGACTTCGCCGCCCCGATCGGCACCCGGATCGGCGCCGTGATGAAGGGCGTGGTGATCTTCGCCGACTGGGCCGGCCCGTACGGCCGTCAGGTCCAGGTCCGGCACGAGGACGGCACCGTCACCTGGTACAACCACATGTCGAAGTTCAGCGTGTCGGTCGGCGAGACCGTGTACGCCGGTGACCAGGTCGGCGCGGTCGGGATGACCGGCAACACCACCGGCCCGCACCTGCACTTCGAGGTCCACCCGGACGGCGGCGAAGCGGTCGACCCGGACCCGTGGCTGCGCAACCATTGCGGTCTGAACCCGTACACCGCCGGCTGATAATCCCCGGGCACCAGCCCCTGCTTCGCCGATAGGCTGCCGCGCATGCGTCCGGCAGCTGGTGAGGTCCTGCATTTCTCCGAAGATCCGACGATCACGACATTCCGGCCACAGGTCGCGAAGCCGGGCGATGAGCCGTACGTGTGGGCGGTCGGCTACGACCGCGCACCCGACTACTGGTTCCCGAGGCAGTGCCCCCGCGCGATGGCGTGGGTGGGCCACTCGACCACTCCCGAGGACCGCGACCGGATCATCGGCGCCGGCTCCGGCGCCCGCGTGCACGCCGTCGAGTACGGCTGGCTGGACGCGATCCGCTCGGTCGAGCTGTACGCCTACCGCCTCCCGGCCGACGACTTCGTCGTACTCGACGCTGCGTTCGTCGCCACCACCGAAGTGCAGCCGCTCGGCCCGCCGGAACGCGTCGGCGACCTGTTCGCGCTGCACGACGAGGCCGGCATCCAGCTCCGCGTCCTGAACCGGCTGCACGACTTCTGGGCCGCGGCCGTCGCGTCCACCCTCGAGTGGAGCGGTATCAGGCTCCGCAACGCCAAATCATGAGGTACGCCGAGGTTGCCGAAGCAGCCTGGTCCTGGGCGCTCGACCAGGTCCGCTGGGACGACGACGGCCCGTGGATCCCCGAGTTCGTTGGCGAAACCGAACCGAACGACTACCGCGACAGCATGCACAACGGCATCGGCGGACTCGCACACTTCCTCGCTGAGCTGCGCCTGACCCGCCCGTGGACTGCTGCCGAACACTCCCTCGCCACGGCGATCGCCGATCGGATGCGCGCCACGATCCCGACGACCACGACAACCACCTTCTTCAACGGACTGACGAGCTCGCTCGGAGTCCTCACTGCGCTCGACGAGAAGGGCACGAGCTCGGTGCTCGACCGGCTGCGGGAGCTGGAGACCGCGGACGGCTGGCCGGAGACCTTCCTCGACACGCCGTCGTACACGGACAGGGCGGTTGCGCACGGCAACGACGTCACTCTCGGGACCGGGGCGATCCTGCTCGCCGCCCTGTGGGCGATCCGTCATGGTGAGGATGCGTCGACGCTGGCCAACCACGCTGTGGACCTCCTGCTCAGTGAGCAGGAGGAGCTGCCGACCGGGGTGAACTGGGACTTCGTGCCCCGCCGGTTCTGCATCGGCGAGCCGGCCGAGATGCCGAACTTCTCCCACGGACTGGCCGGGATCGCGGCGGTACTGGCGCTGGCCGGCGTCGAGTTGGGGCGACCCGAGCTCGTGGACGTCGCGCGGCGTGGGGCCGAGCATCTGGTCACGCTCGGGATCACCGACGACAAGGGCTTCCGGGTGCCGCGGATCATTCCGTGGGCCGAGCGGCACGGCGACGAATTCACCTTCAACTGGTGCCACGGCGGTGCCGGTACGGCGCTGGTCTTCAGTGCGCTCGAGTACGCCGACGTACAACAGGTGGCGGGTGAATCGCCGGAGACTTGGCGTCGGCGTTGTCTCGACAGCGTCCGGTACTCCGGCATCCCTGAACGGCTCCACCCCGGCTTCTGGGACAACGACGGCCGCTGCTGCGGTACGGCCGGTGTCGGCGACGCGTTCCTCGACGCTTGGCAGCGTGACGGCGAGAAGCAGGACCTGGAGTTCGCTGTACGGATGGGCGACTCGCTGCTCGAACACGCTTACCACGAAGGCGATCACGCGTTCTGGCGGTTCATCGAGCACCGCAACGAGGACCCGCTCCTGCCGCCCGGCGTCGGCTGGATGCAGGGCGCCGCCGGAATCGCGGCGTACCTGCTCCGACTCCAGCGGGCCGTCGACGGCGATCAGCGCGTTGTGGAGCGGATGGAGAACTGGTGGGCGGTCAGACGGTGATGACTACCTTGGCCCGGGCGTGCCCGGATTCGAGGTGCCTGATGGCATCGGCCGTGGCTGCCAGCGGATAGGTCCGATCGACCACCGGGTCGAGCTTGCCGCTCTCAGCGAGGTCGCGCAGCGTCGCCAGGCTGTCCTTGCTGATCACCGCGGTGAGCAGCTTGAGCTGCTGCGAGACGAAGGGAGCCGACAGCTTCGCCCTGACGATCAGACCGACCGGACCGAAGAAGCTGCCACCACTGAACAGTCCGCCACCGGACAGGACGAGGGTGCCACGGCGGACCAGCGGTCGCCGGAGGGCAGTCAATGACCGATTGCCGACGAGATCGAGCAGTACGTCGTACTTGCGGTCGGAGCGGCTGAAGTCGGACTTGGTGTAGTCGATGACCTCGTCGGCACCGAGAGATCGGACGAACTCGACGTTGCGGGTGCTGCACACACCGGTCACCTCGGCGCCCATCGCCTTGGCGATCTGGACGGTGAAGCTGCCGACTCCGCCCGAGGCTCCGTTGATCAGGATCCGCTGCCCTGGTTGGACGTTCGCGACATCGCGCAGGCCGATCAGGGCGGTGTTGGCGGCCAGCGGGATTGCGGCTGCCTGCTCGTAGGTCAGGTTGGCCGGCTTCACCGCGACCCGGTTCATTGGGACGACCAAGTATTCGGCGAAGGCTCGGGGCGCTTCGCCGTACACGTCGTCGCCGACCTTTAGCTCGGTCACCGACGATCCGACGGCTTCCACTCGGCCGGCGAAGTCGGTGCCGGCAGTGGTGACGTTGGGGCGGCGCAGGCCGAGGTCGGCCGATGGGCGGGCGATGTAGGGGTCGCCTCGCAGGACGTGCCAGTCGCGGGCGTTGACGGAGGCGGCGTACACGCGCACGAGCACCTCACCGTCCCCCGGCGTCGGCTGGTCGATGTCGGTGAACTCCAGGACGTCGGGTGATCCGTACCGACGCTGAACGATGGCCTTCATGCCGCCCCCTCTTACGTTGTGAGTCTTACGCCGTAAGGCTGACTTACGGCGTAAGAAACGTCAAGGGCTCAGCGCGGCCGGGATCTAGCGCAGCCGGTCGAGGCCGTCGAGGATCAGGTCGAGAGAGAACTCGAACTCGGCCTGGTCGTCGCACCAGCCCAGGGTCGAGTCCGGGTCGTCGTGGGCGACCTCGGACAGCATGCCGACCAGATTCGGGACCTGATCGGCCAGGTCCGCGAGCATCCGGTCGGGCACGGCGCCGGCCCCGGCGGACGGATCGAACAGCTCCTGGGAGAAGCCGAGCGCGCGGCTGCCGAGCGCGTGCAGCCCGTGGTGGGCGAGGTCGTAGGACAAGCCGCCGGTGTGCATCAACCCGACCAGCCGGTCGTGATAGACGACCACGGCCGGACTCGTCCGGGTCTCGAACAACTGCGGGGCCCACGGGTGCCGCAGCATGACTTCCCGCGCCAGCAGGATCCGTCGGCGCGTCGCCTGCTTCCAATCGGCCGCCGGGAGGTCGATCTGGTCGACGGCGTCGTTGATCTCGGTCATCACCAGCTCGACGATTCCGTCGAGCAGGGCTGCCTTGTTGGCCACGTGGTAGTACAACGACATCGCCTCGGCGCCGAGCGCGACGCCGATCCGGCGCATCGTCATGGACTCAAGCCCGTCGGCGTCGGCGATCGCGACGGCGGCCTGGAGCACCCGGTCCCGGCTGAGCGGGATCCGCGGCTCGGAGTTCGCCTGCATCGCCACGTCTTCACCTTCCTCCGCTGGGTTCGTACAGCGTAAGGCAGGTTACCTGCGCCAGACCTCGGCGGTGGTGAGGAAGGCGGACGAGCCGGGCTTGGCGGGTGAACCGTCGACCTGGACGAAGCCTGGGACAGACGCGCCGCCGATCGAGACCGTGGCGGACCGGACCGGCGCGATCACCAGGCTGAGGCTGTGGTTTCCCTCGGCGAGCTGGAAGTTGTCGGTCGCGAACAGCCGTCGATCGAGTACGCCGCTCATCTCGATCTGGATGTCGGCCGCCTTCGCACTGAGTCCGTCGGCCAGGTTCATCGAGACCTGGACCAGGTCCCGCTCGACGGCCGGCTCGTGCCACGGCAGCCCTTGGACCTCGAGGAACGAACGGACGAAGTACCGCTCCAGCCAAGAGGCCAGATCGACGTCCTCGGACACCACCCGGACGATCCCGTCGAACCAGAGCACGACCGCCGTACCCGGGCCGCGGATGGACCAGTCGACCATCCAGATCGAGGCGTACGCCGTCACCTTGCCGTGCTCGTCGAACAGCCGGAGGCCAGGATTCGCTCCCGCCAGGATGATCCGGCGGTTGCTGACCGACGACTTGGACATGAGGGAGGGCACTTCCGGGAGGGGGCCGAAGATCCTTGATTGTCTCAGGCTCCGGCTCGGATGCAACGCAAACGCCCGAAAGCTTGACTCGGATATGCCTGGGCGGTCGCTATTCGTGACCGTCGGGCCGCCACGGATGGGCTCGCTCGGCTGCTGCGATCGGATCATCGGGCCAGACGATCGGGTGGGTTGCAGTACCGGCGCGGCTCGGCAAGGCTTGTGCCGATTCGACCGCGGCCAGTAGGGCTTTGAAGGTCACTGCCGGTGAGTAGCGCTCTTTGATCCAGTCCCGCGCGGCCCGGCGTACTGGATCTTCTGCTGGTACGTCGACCAGCTCGAGCGCCTGATCTGCGAGCAGATGTGGTCGTGCGTCATCGATCCGCCAGGTCCCGGGGGCTTCGAACAACTCCTCGCCGCCACCCGCGGGGTAACCGACGACCAGGCAACCGGCGGCGAGTGCTTCCGCGACTGGCAGGCCGAATCCTTCGGAGATGCCGAGTGCGACGAACACAGAGGTCTGGCCGAGCGCCTCGACTACCTGGCTCTCTTTGAGCTCCGCGAGTACGGCCAGGTCGACTCGGTCGGCCCGCGGATCGTTCCGTAGCAGGCGTTCCAGCACTGCGGCTTCGAGCGGGCGTCGCCGTGGCATCCAGGCGATCTGCCGGGTCCGCGAGGGACCGGGCTTGAACAACTCGGTGTCGATCGGATTGGGCACCAGGTGGACCGGCAGCTGCGGGTGCAGACGGCCGAGCACGTCATGGCTTTCCTGCGAGACCGCCCAGACCTCCGGGGCCGGATCCCAGCCCGGATACCCGGTGGTGTCTCGCCAGGACCAGAAGGTCAGGAAGTGGTTCTGGTTGAAGATGACTTTCCGTACGCCGGGCGCGGGATCCACCCCGGGCAACAGATACAGCTCCGGGACGACGAGGAGGTCGTCGGCGCCGAGTTCGAGCTGATCGTTGCCGAGGATCGGCGCGGTCGTCTCGAACCACGGCAGCCGGTAGCCCGGCGTACGGAACCACAGTGCGGCGTCGATTCCCGCCGTACGAAGTAGCTCAACGTGGCGTGCTTGGACCCGGATCCCGCCGCCGGGAGAGTCCGGCTCCTTGACGGCGTAGATGACCCGCGGGCTCAGATCTTCTCCACCGGCGCGTAGCGGAGCAGCAACCGCTTGACTCCTTCAGAGCCGAAGTCGATGTCTGCTTGAGCCTGCTGGCCCTCGCCGCGGACCACGACGACCGTGCCCATGCCGAAGCTGTCGTGGACCACGCGGTCGCCTGGGTTGAGGTTGATCAGCGGTTTGTCGGAGGCCGTCCGGCGAGCCGGCTCGTATCGGCTCGGGATGCCGCTGCCGCGGACCGTCCCGGTGCCGGACCAGCGGGTGATCGCGGACTCGTCGCGCCGCCAGTCGAGCAGCTCGGCCGGGAGCTCTTCCAGGAACCGTGACGGTGGGTTGTGCTGCGGAGCGCCGTACGACGAACGCACTGCGGCCCTCGAGAGCGCCAGCCGCTGACGGGCTCGGGTGATGCCGACGTACGCGAGCCGGCGCTCCTCCTCGAGCTCCTTCAGGTCGGTCAGCGACCGCGAGTGCGGGAAGACGCCGTCCTCCATCCCGGTCAGGAACACCACCGGGAACTCCAGGCCCTTCGCGGTGTGCAAGGTCATCAACGTAACCACGCCACCGTCGTCGGCCGCGTCCGGGATCTGGTCCGCGTCGGCGACCAACGCGACCCGCTCGAGGAACGCCTGCAGGTCGGCGGGCTCGCCGGCCGCGGTCCGTTCCTCGACGAACTCACGGGCCACCGAGATGAACTCGTCCAGGTTTTCCAGCCGGGTCTCGTCCTGCGGATCCGGTGACTTCTGCAGCTCTTCGTAGTACCCGGAGCGATGCAGTGCGACGTCGAGGATGTCGTCCGGAGGAGCGCCCGAGTCGACCATCGCGGTCAGCTCGTCGACGATGTCGATGAAGCCCTGGACCGCATTCGCCGAACGCGATGCCATCGCCGGTGCGTCCTCGGCCCGTCGCAGCGCGGCCGCGAACGAGATCCGGTCTCGCGCCGCCAGCGCCTCGATCGCGGCCTCGGCGCGGTCGCCGATCCCGCGCTTGGGCACGTTCAGGATCCGGCGCAGCGAGACGGTGTCCTCGGGGTTGGTCAGGATGCGCAGGTACGCGAGCGCGTCGCGGACCTCCTTGCGCTCGTAGAACCGGACGCCGCCGACCACCTTGTACGGATGGCCGGTCCGGATGAAGACCTCTTCGAACACTCGCGACTGCGCGTTGGTCCGGTAGAAGACGGCGACGTCCGACGGCTTCACCTTGTCGGCGTCGGCCAGCCGGTCGATCTCGTCGGCGACGAACTGCGCCTCGTCATGCTCGTTGTCGGCGACATACACCGCGATCTGCTCGCCCTGGCCCTGGTCGGACCAGAGGTTCTTCGCCATCCGGCCCTCGTTGCGGCTGATCACCGCGTTGGCCGCGGTCAGGATGGTCTGGGTGGAGCGGTAGTTCTGCTCGAGCAGGATCGTCTCGGCGCCGGCAAAGTCCTCCTCGAAGGCGAGGATGTTGCGGATCGTCGCACCGCGGAACGCGTAGATCGACTGGTCGGAGTCGCCCACCACCATCAGCTCGGCCGGCGGCACGGCCGGACCGTCCTTGCCGTCCGCATCTTCACCACAGAGCTCGCGGATCAGCGTGTACTGCGCGTGGTTGGTGTCCTGGTACTCGTCGACGAGCACGTGACGGAAACGACGGCGGTAGTACTCACGGACTTCCGGGAAGGCCTGCAGCAGGTTGACCGTGGTCATCAGCAGGTCGTCGAAGTCGAGCGCGTTCGCCTGGGCCAGCCGCTCCTGGTACGTCCGGTAGCACTCGGCGTACGTCTCCTCGAGATGGTTCTCGGCCTTCGACGCGGCCGTCTCGTGGTCGATCAGCTCGTTCTTCTGGGTGCTGATCCAGTTCAGCACGGCGCGCGGGTTGTAGCGCTTGACGTCCAGGTCGAGCTCGCGGCAGACCAGCGTCATCAGCCGCCGCGAGTCGGTGTCGTCGTAGATCGAGAACGTCGAACTGATCCCGAACCGCTTGATGTCGCGGCGCAGGATCCGCACACAGGACGAGTGGAAGGTGGAGACCCACATCAGCTTCGCCCGCGGGCCGACCAGCTCCACCACCCGCTCGCGCATCTCGGCGGCGGCCTTGTTGGTGAAGGTGATCGCCAGGATCGACCCGGGGTGCGCGTCACGGGCCGCCAGCAGGTAGGCGATCCGCCGGGTCAGCACCCGGGTCTTGCCCGAGCCGGCGCCGGCCACCACCAGCAGCGGTTTGCCGGCGTGCACCACAGCCGCGCGCTGCTGCGGGTTGAGCCCTTCCAGCAGCGCATCCGGATCGGTCCGATGCTTCTTGGGCTCCTCCAGCGGCACCGGGAGCTCATCAGGCGAGAACAAAGTGGTCATCACCAAACACCTTAGGCGCTCCCCCCGACAGTTACCGAAAACCCGGTCAGCCGAGCCGGTTTGCTGTGGGCAGAGTTGCCGTGAGCAGAAAAGGTGGGATCGGGGGCGGGGGCCGGTCAGGGTGGGTGGCATGGCAGAAGACATGAAACCTCCGATGTTCAACGAGACCGCTCGGCAGCGGTTGCTCGGGCAGCGGATCGTCGTCCTGGACCAGGTCCTCGACGACGACATCGGGACCCTGCTGGCCACCCAGCTCATGACGCTGGCGGCCGAGGACCCTGATACCGACATCGCGTTCTGGATCCACTCGCCCGGCGGCTCGGTGCCGTCGATGCTCGCGATCCGGGACGCGATGCGGCTGGTCCCGTGCGACGTGTCGACGCTGGCGATCGGGCTGGCCTGCAGCGCCGGCCAGTTCCTGCTGTCGGCCGGTACGCCGGGCAAGCGCTATGCCCTGCGGCACGCACGCATCTTGATGCACCAGGGCTCGGCTGGGATCGGCGGATCGGCGGCCGAGATCGAGATCCAGGCCAACGACCTGCGGCACATCCGCGACACCGTGCTCGGGCTGATCGCCGAGGACACCGGGCAGCCGTTCGACGTCGTCCACGAGGACTCGCGGCACGACCACTGGTACACCGCCGAACAGGCCCGTGAGTACGGCTTCATCGACCACATCGTCGAGTCCTTCGACCAGGTGATGCCCGCGAGGAAGGCGGCAGCATGAGCAGTTACACGATTCCCAATGTGATCGCGCAGAGTCCGCGGGGCGAGCGGATCATGGACGTCTACTCGCACCTGCTCACCGAGCGGATCATCTACCTCGGTACGGCGATCGACGCCGGCGTGGCGAACGCGTTGATCGCACAGCTGCTGCACTTGGAGGCGGACAGCGCCGACCGGGAGATCAGCCTGTACATCAACTGCGAGGGCGGCGACATGACCGCGATGCTCGCGATCTACGACACGATGCAGGTGATCCGGTCGCCCATCCAGACCTTCTGCGTCGGCCAGGCGATCTCGGCCGGGGCTGTCCTGCTAGCTGCGGGTACGCCGGGACGTCGCGCCGTACTGCCGCACGCCAGGGTCGTGCTGCACCAGGCGGCTGCACGAGGTCAAGGCACCATCCCGGACCTGATCCTGCAGGCCGACGAGGTGGTCCGGGTGCGTGGACAGGTCGAGGAGATCCTGGCGCGTCACACCGGGCAGACGGTCGAGCAGCTGCGGCACGACACCGACCGGGACCACGTGCTGACCGCGGAAGCGGCCCGGGACTACGGCCTCGTCGACGAGGTGATGACCGAGCGCGTGGTGCTCCCGGCCCTCGCCTAGCCGGCGGCCTCGAGCACCTTGTCAGCCACGGCGGCGTGGTGGGCCAGCTCGACCTGTGGTCGGCCGACCCGGTTCGTCAGGTACGCGTACGCGATCTGACGGTCCGGGTCGGCCCAGCCGATGCAGCAATTGCTGCCGTTGTGACCAAACGTCCGCGGACTGCTCAGCGAACCGAGCGACGTCCGTGCCCCCTCGATCCACCGCGGTCCGCCGAGCTGGAACCCTTGCGACCAACGGATCGGCGCCCGCGCGGTCCGGTCGAGATCACCCTCGCTACTCGGCTCGACGGCGACCGCGAGTGTGTCCGGCCGCAGCAGCCCGCCCTGCAGCAACGCATGGTAGAACGCGGCCAGATCCCGCGCCGTCGTCGACATCCCAGCAGCAGGTACGACGGCCTCGCGGGTACTGCGCCGATTGACGACGGACTGGAAGAACGGGCCGATCGGACCGGCCGCCCGGACCTGGACATGCCGGTCCCACTGGTCGACGGGCAGTCCGAGATAGGTATCGGCGACCCCGAGCGGCTCGAGGACTGAACGTCGTACCAGCTCGTCGATCGGGAGCCCGCTGGAGCGCCGCGCGACCTCGCCGAGGATGAACCCGAACGCCAATGGACTGTACGCGACCGTGCCGATCGGCCAACGAGGCTTGGTCTCCTCGATCCGGCGGAGCGAACGACCCCAGTCGGTCATCGCGCGGGCCTCACCGACGTACGTGCCGGCGTGTGTGACGCCGGACCGGTGCCGCAACATCTGACGGACAGTGATCTCCCGCTTGCCGTTCTGCGCGAACTCCGGCCAGTACGCCGCCACTGCGTCGTCCAGATGCAGCCGGCCGGATTCGACGAGCTGGTGGATCGCGACGGCGAGGTACGGCTTGCTCGCGGAGAAGAGCCAGAACAACGCGTCCGGTGCACATCCGAAGGACCGGTCGACCACGACCTGGCCGTTGCGGACGACACAGAGCTGCGCGATCACGCTGCGGGCCTCGATCAACTCGACCGCCTCTGCCAGCCGGGCCGGGTCGAGGCCTGCGTCCTGCGGATCGCACGTGCCACCGAACTCCATGAGTCCCACTCTGCCCGTCGGCGCAAGGGGCTAGGGTCGGGGCGTGACTGTGCCTGAGGGGAATCCGCGTCCGGACAACGAGATCGAGCGGGTTCTCGTGGTGGTCGCGCATCCGGACGACATCGATTTCGGCGGAGCCGGCACGGTCGCGGTGTGGACCAAGGCGGGCATCGAGGTGCACTACTGCATCGTCACGGACGGTCAGGCGGGCGGCTTCGAACCGGATCGGGATCGCGCCGACATTCCCGCCGTACGGCAGGCTGAGCAGACTGCTGCCGCGGACCACGTCGGGGTTCACGATCTGCACTTCCTCGGGTACCAGGACGGTTCGGTGGAGCCGACGGCCGAGCTGGTCCGCGACATCAGCCAGGTGATCCGCAAGGTCCGTCCGCAGCGCCTGCTGACCCAGTCACCGGAGCGCGTGTGGTCCCGCCTCCAGGTCTCGCACCCGGACCACCTGGCGACCGCTGAGGCGACCGTACGGGCGTTCTACCCGGCGGCAGGCAATCCGTACGCGTACACCGACCTGGACGAGGACGCATGGGACGTCGGTGAGCTGTGGATGATGGACCACCCGGAAAGCAACCACTACGTCGACATCACCGACACCTTCGACCAGAAGATGGCCGCGCTGATGTCCCACACCAGCCAGCACCGGGACCCCGACGGCCTCCGGGACGGAATCCGGGCCAACTTCGCCCGGGTCGCCACCGCCGCCGGCCTCCCGCCGAACCACTACGCCGAATCGTTCACCGTCATCCGGATGCGCTAATCGATTTGCAGCCCGTCGCCTGACCAGTCAGGGTGCGGGCATGACTATCTCTCATGCGGTGACCGGCGACGGACCTGACCTGTTGCTGGTGCACGCCGGCGTGGCCGACGCGCGGATGTGGGCCAAGCAGGTCGACGAACTCAAAGCGGATCACCGGGTGATCACGCTGGACCTGCGGGGGTACGGCGAGACGCCGTTGGAGCCGGGAGCGGAGTACTCCGACGCCGGTGACGTGCTCGCGCTGCTGGACGAGCTGGGCGCGAACCACGTGACCGCGGTCGGCGCGTCGTACGGCGGGTACGTCGTCCAGCAGATCGCCAGCCGGGAGCCGCAGCGGTTCTCGCGGTTGGTGCTGCTCTGCGCGCCGACGGACAACGTGCACCCGACGGACGACCTGCGCGCGGTGTGGGCCGAGGAGAACAAGCTGATCGAGGCCGGCGACATCGACGGCGCGACCGACCTGATGGTCCGCAGCTGGATCGGCCCGGACGCCGACGACGAGGCCCGTGAGCTGCTCCGCGCGATGCAGAAGCGTGCGTACGAGCTGCAGATCCCTGCGGGGGACGTCGAGAACGAGGAGTACGCCGTCGAGCCGGAAAAGATCAGCGCGCCCGTGCGACTGATCACGGGCGCGCATGATTTTCAGTTCTTCGCCGACTCCGCGACGTACCTGCAGGAACGGCTGCCGAACGTCGAGCGGATCGACCTCCCGTGGGCCGGCCACCTGCCGACCCTCGAGCGTCCGGCCGAGGCGTTGGGACTAATCCGCTAGGGCGCCCATCGGGTCCCAGGCGGGGAGGACGATCGGGGCGTCGTCCAGGCGGGCCTGGAGGTCGGCGGGCAGGGCGGACCGGCGTACGGCGATCTCGAAGACGTGCTCGCCGAACCACGAGTCGTTCATGGTCCAGAAGCCGCTGTCGGCCTTCTCGTCGCCCCAGCTGTTCTCCACCCGCCAGCGGCGCGCCTTGCCGTCCACCAGGTCGACTCCGGTGAACAGCATCGCGTGCGTCATCAGGGTCTCGTGGTGGACCAGGCGGTCGGCCTTGTCCAGGGTGAACTCGGTGTCGTAGACGGAGCCGTAGTCGTACAGCTTGGCGTCCCAGAAACCGAGGTCGGAGTTCATCTGCTTGCCGACGTCGCAACCGAACCAGACCGGCTCGCCGCCGACGATCGCGTCCTGGGTGAGCTGCTTCATCAGGTCCATCTCGACGTTCAGGTACACCACCGGCGGGGCGTCGATCACGTTGCCCAGGTAGTCGACGGTGAAGGTCTTGCCGACCGGGCTGGTCGAGCGCGGGTCGTGCACGAGGCAGACATACTCGTCGACCGGCAGCTGCACGTACGCCGCGGCGAACTCGGTCGGGGTGGTCCAGCCGTCGCGGTGGAAGCCCTTGTCGGTGTCCTTCCACTGCCACAGGAACTTCTGCGGCGGCGTACCGAGGTGGATGCTCAGCACCCGGTGCACGGTGGTCAGGATCTCCTGCTTGCGGCCGCGGCGGGCCTCCTCGCCGTCCAGCGCCCGCAGGTCGCGCGCGCCCTGCCGCAGCAGCTTGCGCAGGATGTCGTTCATCTGCGCGGTCGCGGACGAGCTCTCGGACTCCGGCATCGCTTCCTTCGGCACCAGGCCGTGCTTGCGAACCACCGCGATGAACATGTTCCACTGGCCGCCGTCACCGATCGGGTCGGACAGCAGGTGCGCCACCGTCCGGTCGTCGGCGTCCCGGCCGGCGGTGTCGATGATCGCCTCGAGGAAGAAGTTGGCCCGCTCGAACTTGTCCCAGAACAGCACGTAGTTCTGGGAGAACTCGAAGTCCTTGACGCCCAGCTTCTCCGCGGCGCCGACCCGGAGCAGATTCAGCCCCGCGAACATCCAGCACCGGCCGCTCTTCTTCTGGTTCGTCACCTTCCAGTCGTCAAGAAGGTTCGACACCGAGTGGTCGATCGAGGTGACGACCTGACGGTCGAGGGCGATGCTGTTGACCGGCGTCTGCGTGACGGCGTTCTGCATCACCCGGTACTGCGGGTTCGACGCGAACTCCTTCTCGAAGAGGGCGAGCTGATCGGTTGTGAGATTCCGCTCCATAAGAGTCGACGGTATAACAGCCACCAAGCGCGGACCGCCGGTACCGGGGTGGCGAATCGATGCCCTGTCCGAAACACGCCACCGATGGACGCTTGCGCGGGCCCCGCTAGTTCAGCCGGACCCGGGGATCGATCACGCTGTAGATGAGATCGACGATCAGGTTCATCGCGACCAGCAGCACCGAGGCGAGCAGGACCGTGCCCATGATCACCGGCAGGTCGTAGTCGCTGACGGCATCCAGCGCCAGCACGCCGAGCCCCGGCAGGTCGAAGATCTTCTCGGTGAAGATGGCGCCCGACAGACTGCCCGCGAGGTCGAGGCCGAAGATCGTGACCACTGGGATCAGCCCGGCCCGGAGCGCGTGCTTGTAGGTGACGACCCGGTCCGACAGCCCCTTGGCCCGGGCGGTCCGGATGAAATCCTCGCTCAGCGTCTCCACCATCGACCCGCGGGAGTAGCGGGCATAGTCGGTGCACCCGTAGACACTCAGGATCACCCACGGCGCCACCAGGCCGGTGAACCAGTGCCAGGGGCTCTCGAACGGCGACACCCAGCCGCTCCGGGGCAGAATCGGGTGGAGGACCGTCAAGTAGAGCGCCGCCATCAGGCCGACGATGTAGTACGGCACCGAGCTGATCAGCAGGGTGCCGCTCATCATCAGGCGGTCACCCGGCGTACCGCGTCTCCTGGCCGCCATCGCACCGGCCGCGACTCCGATGGTCAGCACCAGTACGCCGTACCCGAGCACCAGCGAGACCGTCACCGGCAGCCTGGTCATCAGCAGGCCCAGGACCGGTCGGTCGGACTTGAAGGAGAAGCCCAGGCACGGCGCCGAGCAGTGCTGGACCACGCCGGACGTCTCGAAATCGCGGCCGACCACGATGCCCGCGGCGTACCGGCCGAACTGCTGGACCTTCGGCTCGTCGAGATGCAGGTTCGCCCTGATCTCGTTGTACCGCGAGATCGGGCACTTGCGCTCGCCGCAGATCGCGGACGCGGGATCGGTGGGCGCGATGAAGAACAACGCGAACGTCGCGACCATGGTGACCGCGACCACACTGATCGCGGCCAGCACCCGCCGAACCACGTAATGCACCACGATATGCCCCCCTCAAATCCCACCAGACTGGCTGAGATTACCTGTGCGGGGCGGCCGGGGTTAGACCAGGCGGCGGTCGGTGGCCCAGCGGGTCAGTTCGTGCCGGTTCGAGAGCTGCAGCTTCCGCAGTACGGACGAGACGTGGGTCTCGACCGTCTTGACCGAGATGAACAGCTCGCGGGCGACCTCCTTGTAGGCGTACCCGCGCGCGATCAGCCGCAGTACCTCACGCTCCCGCTGCGACAGCCGGTCCAGGTCCTCGTCGACCGAGGCGATGTCGATCGCGCCGGAGAAGGCGTCCAGGACGAAGCCGGCCAGCCGGGGCGAGAAGACCGCGTCACCGTCGGCGACCCGGTTGATCGCGTCGATCAGCTCGGTGCCGCTGATGTTCTTGGTCACGTACCCGCGGGCGCCGGCCCGGATCACGCCGATCACGTCCTCGGCCGCGTCCGACACCGACAGCGCCAGGAACTTGATGTCCGGGTGCCGCTGGTGCACCTGCTTCATCACCTCGGTGCCGCCGCCACCGGGCAGGTGGACGTCCAGCAGTACGACGTCGGGCTCGGTGCCGACGATCGCCTTGACCGCGGTGTCGACGTCGGATCCCTCCCCGACGATGTCGACCGCGGTGCCGATCTCGCTCCGCACCCCGGCCCGGAACATGTCGTGATCGTCGACGACGACAACGCGCCTGCTGCTCATCTGTCCATCTCCAGTCGCACTTCGGTCCCTGTTTCCGGATCGGAGCGCACCGTCGCGCGTCCGCCGTGCCGTTCCATCCTGCCCATCACACTGTGCCGCAAGCCGAGCCGGTCGTCCGGTACCTCATCGACGTCGAACCCCTTGCCGCGATCCCGGACGAACATCTCCACCCGGTCGCCGTCCACCTCGACGAACACGTCGATCTTCGCGGCGCCCGAGTGCTTGGCCGCGTTCACCATCGACTCGCGAGCGGCCCGGACCATCGACCCCAGCGGCTCGGTCAGGTCGCAGTCACCGACGGTGATCACCTCGATCGGCACGCCGTGCGAGTCCTCGACCTCGGCCGCAGCGCGTTTCGCCGCGCCCGCGATGGTCTGGTCCGCCTTGTCGTCCTCGTCGTACAACCAGGACCGCAGCTCGCGCTCCTGCGAGCGCGCCAGCCGGGCTACCGCCTTCGGGTCCTCGGCCTGCTTCTGGATCATCGCCAGCGTCTGCAGCACCGAGTCGTGCAGGTGCGCCGCCATGTCGGCGCGCTCCTGCGAACGGACCCGCTCAGCACGCTCCGAGTTCAGGTCGCGGCTCAGCCGGTGCACCCACGGCCCCGCGATGACACCGATGCCGACCACGGCGAGCAGCAGCGCGATCAGTACGTCGCCGACCATCGAGAGCCGGCCGTTCTGGACCAGGAACAGCGTGACCGCGGTGCCGATCAGGATCAGGCCGACGGCGATCCGGATCAGCGACTTCCAGCCGCCCTTGCCGAGCACCAGCCCGAGGATCGGCACGCGGACGTCGCGGGTCCACTTGTCCTTCTGACTCTCGTCTGCCTGCCGCCAGATCAGCGCCAGACCGGTCGCCGCGAACACCAGCGGCCAGAACAGCTTCCCGGCGATCCCGAACCCGGCGATCTGCAGCAACAGGCACAGACCGATGCCGATGGCCACCAACGCGGGCAGCTGGCCGCGGCTCTTCTCCCGCTTCCGCTGCTTGGCTTCGGCCACGGGTGGCGGCGGCTCGTCGGAACGCAGTCCGCTCCGCGTGTGCGCAGCCAGACCAGGCGCGGCCGGCACGGTGTCGGGCGCCAGCGGCATCAGGAACCACAGGGCCGCATAGATCAGTACGCCGAAGCCACCGAAGACCGTGGTCGCGATCAGGATCAGCCGTACGACGGTGTCCGACACGCCGAGGTGGTCCGCGATCCCACCGGCCACACCGGCGACGACACGCCCTTCGGTACGCCGGTATGCCCGGCGCGGCGCGTCAACGGGCTGGGCCGGCGGCACGAACGTCGTACCGGGGCCGGGTGGAGGCGGTGTCCATTGGGTACCGGAGGCCTGCTCGGCGCGCATCCGGGCGGCGTAAGCGGCGTACGGACCCTGGTACTGACCGGGTCCCTGCGGTCCCCAGTGCTTGTAGCGCCATTGATCCTGGGCCGAGGTCGACTGGCCAGGCGTCGGCTCGGGCTGGGCTCCGTTCGCGGAGGTCCCACCCGGAGGCGCGGCTGCTGGCTGGCTCATCCCCTCGATCGTCACACGTGGACGGGTGCGACACCAGCAGGCTTGTCCCGGGCCGCGTCCTCAGCGCGGGCCCGCCTGGCTCAGGGTCGGCTCGGGGAGAACCCCGAAACCCTCGCTGATCGCCGGTGGACTCGGGGGGCCGTCAGGGTGCATCCCGATGTTCCGGACCAGTTGAAGGTGTGAGTATCGATGACATGGAGCAGAACCAGAGTGGACCCGCGGGGTTCGACCGCAACCGCCTGCAGAACCCGCAGACCTGGCGGCGCAGCAGGTCGGACCGCTGGGTCGCGGGTGTCTGCGGCGGCATCGGCCGCGCGCTGAACATCGACCCCGTGCTGGTCCGCGTGGTGATGGCCGTGCTGATCCTCAGCGGCCCGGGCGTCATCTTCTACATCGCCGCCTGGGTGCTGATGCCCGACGAGGGCAGCGACCGCTCGGCGGCGCAGGGTCTGCTCGGCGACCGGATCCGGCCCGACCACCCGTGGCTGTGGCCGGTCGTGATCGGCGCCTGCATCTTCGCGGCGATCGCGATGATGTCGTCGTTCGACTTCGGCCGGTTCGTCCCCGGGCCGCTGATCGTGCTCGCGGTGATCTGGGTGGTCGCCAAGCAGCGCAAGAACGGCGGCCGCCGGGGCCAATGGACGGGCCAGGGCAACAACTGGACCGGCCAGGGCACGAACTGGACCGGTCGCCCGCAGGACACCACCTCCCCGGCCACCGGCCAGCCGACCACTTCGGCGGCCACGTCTTCTCAAAGCGTCGCACCTCAGAGCGACCCGTCAGCTCCCCCGACGGGTCCGTCGTCCTCGGCCACACAGCGACCCCAGGACCGCACCGTCGAACCGGTCCAGCCTGTGTGGACCGAGGACGACCCTCTCGGCCTGTACGTCGACGAGCCGGCCGGCACCCCGCCGGTCAGCACCAAGCCCGCCGGACCGCCCGCCAAGGGCATGCGCGGGATCAAGTCGATCGTCGTCCTCCTGACCGGCATCGCGATCGGCATCGCCGCACTCGCGGGCGCCCCCACGGCGACCATGCTGATCATCGGCGTGGCCACGCTCGGCGCCGGCATGCTGGTCGGCGGGTTCGTCGGCCGCACGCTGGCCCTGCTGCCGCTGGGCATCCTGCTCGCGGCCGGCGCGCTGGCGAGCACGGTGTTCCCCGCCGTACCGCGCAACTTCGCCGACACGAACTACGTCGCGCCGATCGGTCAGACCATCGGTGCGACCGGGACGAGCTACCAGTTCGACGCCGGGTCGGTGCACCTGGACCTGACCAAGGCCACCTTCGGCCCGAACGCCAAGGTCGACGTACACGGTGGCGCCGGCGAGGTCATCGTCAAGGTGCCGTCGAACGTCGACGTGTTGGGCCAGCTGTCGGCCGAAATGGGAGACGTTGCCTTCCTCAACCAGCACCAGGGCGGCCATAATGCCGAGTTGAGCCTCAACGACCTCGGTACGGACGGCAAGGCCGGACCGCAACAGGTCACCCTGGACCTGGACCTCAAACTGGGCAGCATCAAGGTGGAACGCGAATGAGCCAGCAACCACGCAAGACGAAGCCGGACGTCCCCGGCGTGGTGGCCGGCACCGTCCTGACCGGAGCCGCCACCATCTGGATGCTCACCGAGAACGGCGCCCTCCAGACCGACGACCTGGGCATCACCAGCGCCCTCCTCCTGGTAACCGCCGGCGTACTGGGCCTAGCCGCCTCCCGCCGCACCTAACTCACGGGCTCGGTTAGGCTTGGCGGTTGTGAGGGGCCTGGGTGAAGCGGGTCCCGTGGGCTAGGAGTATCGATGGTGCGCGGCACCGTGAAGTGGTTCAACGCCGACAAGGGGTACGGCTTCCTTGCCGTCGAGGCGGCCGGCGGTAGCGAGGGCGTGGACGACGTGTTCGTCCACTGGAGCAAGATCGTGTCCGACGGGTACAAGACCCTCGAGGACGGCCAGCCGGTCGAGTTCCAGATCGTCGAAGGACCCAAGGGCCGCGAGGCCGACGCCGTCACGCCGATCTGAGCGCGGGCGTCCGGCAACCGATAACCTGACGTCTCATCATGTGAGGGGTGAGACGTGACGGAGCCGGTGCCTGTGATCCGGAAGCTCGAGCGTGCGCTGGCCGACGACGACTTCGCCTGGTCCCTGCTGCTCGTCGGCGAGGATCAGACCGACAAGCTCGCGACGCTGACCGGCGACCTGCGCGGGCCGTTCTCGGCCTCCGGTGACGGCAAGCAGATCACGTCCGGCTTCTCCTACTGGGGTATCGGCCCGACGATCGCCTGGGCGAACGCCACCAACGACCCGTTCTACCTGGTCATGAAGGCCGGCGCGGAGTCGTTCCTGCGGCACTGGCGCAAGCTCCGCCCGCACGTGGAGAACGGCGGCTTCCACCTGGTCAGCCTCGGGGTCGGCACCGGCGTCAAGGACCGCACGATCCTCAGCGACATGCGCCGGGAGAACCGGGACATGTACTACATCCCGGTCGACATGAGCTCGGAGATGCTGCGGATGGGCACGTTGGAGCCCGTCCGCGGCGCCCGCTTCCCGGCGTCCCAGGTGCTGCCGGTGCAGCTCGACTTCTCGATCGCGGACAACATGGAAGAGCTCGGGCAGATGCTGGGCCGGCTGGTCGGCAAGGACCCGATCCTGTTCACGCTGACCGGCAACACGCTGGCCAACTTCGAAAGTGACGAGGAGCTGCTCAGCACGCTCACTCGGGTACTACGACCGCAGGACCGGCTGCTGCTCGAGGTGGCCAGCACCACCCGGCTGGACCAGGAGACGGCCGACGCCGCCGCGGACGAGTACCACCAGACCCGCGCCTTCGCCGAGTTCGTCACCAGCGCGCTCCGCTACAACACGGACCTGAGAATCGACAACGAGCAGGTCAAGTTCGTCGGTGAGGTCGAGGACGACGACGCGCTGCTGGTGAAGATCCTCTGGCAGAACGCCACCGACAGCGAGATCCGGATGGGCCTGCCCGACCACACCGATGTCGTGCTCCCGGTCGGCGACACGATCCGCCTCTACACCACCCGCAAGTACTCCACCGCCCGGCTGAAGCGCCTGACCGAGGCCTGCAAGCTGACGCCGGTCGAGGCGATCCAGTCCCAGTTCCGGTACACCCGCCGACCGAACCCGTTCGGTCTGGAGCTGCTGCTGCTGGCACCAGAGGCGGCCGGCGAGAGCGCACACAGCCTCGCCGACGACATCTGGGCAACATGACCCGTCCGACCTGGCGGACTGTCGTCAGCGTGGTGACGTACGGGCTGCTCGGATTGGCGTTCGTGCTCGGTGTGATCTGGTTCTTCTGGCCGGGCAACTCCCGCTGGGAGCCGGCCGTCAACTCGCTCACCCTGGTCGCCGGGCTGAGCGGCATCTTCGTCGAGCGGCTGACCGCCGAGGCAGAGCGGCGTACCGAGGTACTGCGCGCTGTGGCGGACGAGCTGCACGAGAACACCAGGCTGCTCAACGACGAACGCTTCTCGCCGGACGCACCGACCAGCCGGCAGGTGTACCCACGGCTGGTCGTGTCCGCGGTCGACCTCGCACTGGTGTCCGGCGCACTCGGACTGCACCGCGACGCCGACCTGGTCGGGCTGCTGCACCGCTGGCGGGACACCGTGCACCTGTTCAACCGGCGGCTCGACCTGACCGAGATCAGCACGTTCTCGAACACGATCTCGGCGGCCGAACTGACCGCCTTCCACCGCGCCCTGCACCGCGAGAACAGCTACTTCGCCGCCACCCGCGAGATGCTGCAGAACCTGCTCGCCAAGATCCCGCAGGCTTAAGGCCGAGGCCGAAACGGCTGCTTCTTCTGCCAGAAGTGGCAAATTGTGCCGAGTGGTTGACTTCGTGATGCCGTCAGAGCTTCACTTTCGGACAGGACCGTAAATACGGCACCCCGGAGGCATCGCATGCGATCAGCCCGCTCGCTCATCGCGGTGGCACTCGCCGCCGTACTCGTCACGACCCTGACCACTCCCGCTGCCCAGGCCGGTCACAACCCGCCGACAGCGACCCTGACCTCGCTCGGCGTACCGCTGTCCGACGTACTGCTCATCGGCGGCACCGTCGCGCCCGGCCCGAACGGCAAGACCGCGATCTGGAACGTGTCCAGTGGAAGTCCGGCGTACCTGAACGCCATCGACCCGGCCACCGGCGACAGCCTGCTGTCCACGGCGCTGCCCGGCGCGGACGGAAGCTACGCGGTGGCCGCCGCGCCGGACGGCACGATCTACGCCGGCACCTACAACAACGGCCACCTGTACCGGTTGAAGCCGGGCGCGACCACCGCCGAGGACCTGGGCCGACCGCTGGCATCCGAGACGTTCATCCTGCGGATCACCGTCGACGAGCAGGGCAACGTGTACGGCGGTACGTACCCGCACGGGCGGGTGTTCAGCTACGACCACGCGACCGGCGCGGTCCGCGACTACGGCACGATCAAGGCCGGCCAGGGGTATGTGAAGAGCATCGACTACGGGAACGGCAAGCTCTACACCGGCACCGAGCCGGACGCGTACTTCCAGGAGATCGATGTGGCCAGCGGCGCGGTCACCGAGATCCCGGCGCCGCCGACGATGGGCGACCCGAAGGACAAGGTCGTCTACGACCTGAACGTCCGCGGCGGCCGCGTGTACACCCGGGTCAGTACGGCGTTCCCGGGCCCGATGTACGTCTGGGACATCGCATCCCGGACCTGGGTCGACGAGATCCAGAACGAGCACGGCCTGGACATCTCGCCGATCGGCGCGGACGGCTCGCTGTACATGATCCAGGCGAGTGAGCTGAAGAAGTACGACCCGGCCACCAAGACCCTGACCGGCACCGGCCTGACCTTCACCGGCCGGATCCAGAACGCCCGCTCCATCGGGTACGCCGACCTGGACCTGCCCGACTACCCCGGGACCAGCGTGGTCGGCACGCTCTGGCGCGGCGAGGAGTTCCGCTACAACCCGCAGACCGGCAAGTCCGAGATCTTCCAGACGAAGGTACGGCGGGAGCCGATCGAGATCCTGTCCGTCGCCGGCGGCAAGGACAACATCTACGCGGGCGGCTTCCTCAACGGCGGTGTGTCCGTCGTCAACCCGACCACCGGAGCGACGACGTTCAACCGGTTCTCCCAGGTCGAGGCGCTGATGGAGGGCTCCGACGGCAAACTGTGGATCGGCGCCTACCCCGAGGCCCGGCTCTACGACTACGACCTCAGTAAGCCTTGGAGCAGCCCGGAGTACTCCCCCGGACCGCCCGGTACGCCGGACAACCCGGTCCAGGCGCTCAACCTCAAACCGGACCTGCTGCAGACCCGCGCCCGCGCGCTGGCCGAGGTCAACGGCAAGATCGCGGTCGGCACGGTCCCCGACGGCGACCGGCTCGGCGGCGCGCTGGTCATCTACGACCCGAAGACCAACACCGCGGAGAAGTACCGGAACGTGGTCCAGGACGAGTCCGTCTTCGGCCTGACCGCCCACTGCGGCATCGTGTACGGCGGCACGTCGATCGCCGGCGGGCTGACCACCACACCGCCGACCCGGGAAGCGGGCACAGTATTCGCGTGGGACGTGGCAGGAAAGAAGAAGCTCTGGGAAACCGTGCCGGTAGCCGGTGCGGCGACGGTCTCGTCCGTCACGATCGGGCCGGACGGCCTGCTCTGGGGCGTGGCCGGCAAGACGGTGTTCGCGCTCTCTCCGGGCAACGGCAAGCTGAAGAAGTCCTTCACGCTCGGTACGACGACCTCCAGCGGCGACATCGTGGCCACCTCGGAGGCTGTTTACGTGAGCATCGACCTGAACAAGATCTACCGGATCGCGCCCGGGGCGAAGTCGGTCCCGACGCTGTTCGTCCAGCACGCCCACCGGCGGCTGGGCGTCCGCGGAGATCACCAGCTGCTGATGACCAGTGGCTCCGAGCTGTTCCGGATTGATATCAGCCGTTGACAGCAGAAATTCACCCCGGCTAGTTTCGGTCCTGACCGTTATTCGGTGAAACAACTTCCGGCCCTGACTTCCGGACACCCTGGGGGTGCGATGAAAGCCACCGTCCGCCGCATCGCGGCACCACTCACGGCGCTCGTGCTCGCCGCTGCGCTCAGTTCTTGCGGCGGCGGCGACTCGGGCTCGTCCGACGCGAAGAAGAGCGTCACGCTCTGGATGTACCCGGTGATCGCCGACCAGGCGACCAGCGACACCTACTGGAAGAAGGTCGAGACCGACTTCGAGGCGGCCAACTCCGGGATCGACCTGAAGCTGGAGATGCAGCCCTGGGCGAACCGCGAGGAGAAGGTGGCGGCAGCGTTCTCCGGCAAGAAGGGTCCGGACGTCCTGCTGATGATCCCGGACCAGATCCCGCAGTACGTCAAGAGCGGCTCGCTGGAGCCGATCGACGACGTGGTCACGCCGGAGAAGGACAAGTTCCTGCCGGCCGCGGTCCCCGGTCTGACCGTCGACGGCAAGATCTACGGCGTACCGATCTACCACACGGTCACGACGACGATGTACAACAAGACCGTCCTGACCAAGGCCGGGATCGCGACGCCGCCGGAGACCTGGGACGAGATCAAGGCGGCCGCGCCGAAGCTCAAGGCGGCCGGGTTCTCCACGCTGGACTACTCGGCCTCGCCGGAGGCGACGCTGAACCTGAACTACTACCCGCTGCTCTGGCAGGCCGGCGGCAAGGTGTTCGCCGACGACGGGAAGTCGGTGGCGTTCAACCAGGCTCCGGGCGTGGAGGCGTTGACCTTCCTGAAGTCGCTGTGGGACGAGGGTGCGATCCCGAAGTCCGCACTGACCGCGGGCAACGTGGTCGCCGACTCGCCGTTCGGCAAGGGTCAGGTCGCGATGGCGATGACCAGCGTGCCGGCCGACGTGGCCACCGTGTCGAAGACCTGGGGCGCGGCGAACGTCGAGATCGGTACGCCGCTGACCGGCAAGAAGCAGGTCGGGTACGGGATCCCTGGCGGTCTGGTGATGAATGCCGCCTCGGAGAACACCGACGCGGCGAAGAAGTTCCTGTCGTTCATGATGCAGCCGGCCCAGCTGGACGGGCTCAGCAAGGCGTCCGGGTTCTACTCGCCGCGCAACGACGCCAAGTCGGAGTCGACCGACCCGACCGTGGCGAAGTTCCACGACGCCCTGCAGTACGCCGTACCGGGTGAGGCGAACCCGTCGGCGCGTCAGGTGATGTCGCTCCTGAGCACCGAGATCCAGGCGGTGCTGACCGGTAAGAAGCAGCCTCAGCAAGCCCTCGACGACGCGGCCAAACAGGCCAACGACCTCCTGTCGAGACAACGTTGACCGAGGCACGCCAGGTGCCGGGCACGGGTCGGGCGGGACCCGTGTCCGGTCAGTTCAGGCGGCGCGGGACGCTCCGGCGTCCTTGGATCGGGCTGTTGTTCGTCGCCCCGATGCTGGTGCTCTTCTTGGTGTTCCGGTTCCTGCCGGCGATCGGCGCACTGCTGCTCTCGCTGACCGACTACCGGCTCAGCGGGAAGTGGGACTTCATTGCCCTCGACAACTACACGCGATTGCTGTCGGACAGCGTGTTCCACGAGGCGCTGCTGGTCACGGTCACGTACACGGTGATCTTCGTACCGCTGACGGTCCTGCTCTCGCTCGGTACCGCCGTACTGCTGCATCAGGTGGTGTGGAATCGCGGGTTCTTCCGGGGGATCTTCTTCCTGCCGTACGTGACCAGCATCGTGCTGGCCGCGGTGATCTGGAAATGGATCTACGACGCGCAGGACGGCCTGCTGAACGCCGTACTCGGGCTGGTGAACATTGGGCCGATCGACTTCCTCAGTCAGTCCAGCACCGTGCTGCCGTCGATCGCGGTCACGTCGGCCTGGAAGGGCTTCGGCTACTCGATGCTGATCCTGCTGGCCGGACTGCAGGCCGTGCCGAAGTCGTACCTCGAGGCGGCGATGATCGACGGGGCCGGGACGTGGCAGCGGTTCCGGTACGTGACGCTGCCGCAGCTGCGGCCGGTGCTGTTCTTCGTGCTGGTGATCGAGACCATCGGCGCGTTCCAGGTCTTCGACGCGATGTACGTGATGACCGGCGGCGGGCCGGTGCGATCCAGCTACTCGCTCGTGTACTTCCTGTACGACAGCGGTTTCAAGTACTTCGACTTCGGCTACGCCAGCGCGATCGGTCTGGTGCTGTTCCTGATCGTGCTGATCGTCTCGCTCGTGCAGCGCCGGCTCGTCGGGAGGGACGACTGATGGCTCAGGTACTCGACCGGCCTCCGGTCCGGCCGGTCGTGGAGACCCCGACGGCAGGACGGCGTACGGCGGCCCGCCTGACGTTGCCGACCTTGCTGACGCTGACCGCGATCGTGACGATCGTGCCGTTCGCCGCGATGGTGCTGGTGGCGTTCGCGCCGCCGAGCGGGCAGACGTTCCCGGGTGCGCTGAATCCGGCGAACTTCACACTGGAGAACTTCCGGACCGTCTTGTCGAGCTCGGACATCCCACGCTGGACGGTGAACTCGCTGATCTACTCGCTGGTGTCGGTCGCCTGCGTGCTGCTGTTCGCGTCGATGGCCGGGTATGCCTTCGCGAAGAAGAAGTTCCCGGGCCGAGATCTGATGTTCTGGGCGTTCCTGGCGACGCTGATGGTGCCGTTCCAGGCGACGCTGATCCCGTCGTACATCCTGGTCGCGCGGCTGGACTGGGTGGACAGCTTCTGGGGCCTCATCGTGCCGACGCTGGCGAACTCGCAGGCCGTGTTCCTGATGCGCCAGTTCATCCTGCAACTCCCCGACGAACTCTTCGAGGCCGCCGAGATCGACGGCGCCGGCGAGTGGCGCATCTTCACCACGATCGTGTTGCCACTGATCCGCCCGGTCCTGGCCACACTCGGCATCTTCGTCTTCCTCTGGCACTGGAACGACTTCCTCTGGCCGCTCGTCATCGGCCAGTCCGGCAAGATGCAAACCCTGACCGTCGGCCTAGCCACGCTGCAGACCCAAGCCGTCCCCATCAACCAAATCATGGCCGGCGCCACCATCACCGTCGTACCAAGCCTGCTCGTCTTCGGCCTACTCCAGCGCTACCTAACCGACTCCATCGCAATGTCCGGCCTCAAGGCCTGACCACACCGCCACGTGCTGCGGTGGCTCGGTATTCGCTGACTGGGTGGTAGCGGTCGTAGAGCATGGTCAGGGTGGTGACCAGGAAGACGAAGAAGAGGGTGTCTGGCAGGGACAGGGCGCCGTTGCCGCGGGTCAGTAGTAGGTCGGCGATGAACACCAGGGCGATGTTGATCACCAGTAGGACACCGAACGAGAGCGCCGTGGAGTCCCACCCGTAGCCGCGTCTTGCGCTCCACAGACCGATCGCGGAGTTCAGCACCACGAAGAAGGCGATGCCGAGGAAGAGCCTGAGGTCACTGGTCTGTACGCCGGGCAGCACCCGCCCGTAGATCACGCTGATCAGCCCGATCAGGACGATCTTCTCGAACGCCGCGAGGTCGAGGACCCGGTTGTGCGCGGCGCGGTACGCCATCCGCTCGCTGGCCTCGTCCATCTCCACCGGCAACGGGTCCGCGCGCAGCCGCAACGGCCAGTCGGGCGGCCGGATCCGCGGCCGGACCACGAACCACAGGACCGCCGCGAGTACCAGCAGCGCCACGATCAGCGCGGGCAGGAACCACGGTACGTCGCGGATCGCGTCGGTCAGATCGAACTGCAGGATGTGGATCCAGGTCTCCTGCGGCAGCTTGATGAAGATCCAGATCCCGGCCGCGATCTGCACCCAGAACCGGAATCCGTAGCGCAGCGGGTTCCGCCGGGCGCGCACGCCCTCGTACGCGATGAAGAAGTATTCGAACGTGTTCGGGAACACCAGCAGCAGGAACCGCAGACCGGTGAGCTCGAACAGCACCACGCCGATCTGGCGGTAGAAGAACAGGAACCGGCTGACCCGGACAGCTGCCGGGTTGCTCCAGTTGCGCAGGCTCGCGAGGTAGGCGATGGACAGGTAGAACACGTCCATCGCCTTGTCGTAGCTCTGGTAGTTCGGCGGATCGACGCCGAAAAGCTGAAAGATCGTCTGGTCCACGCCGTCCAGCAGCAGACACGCGAGGATCGCCGGCAGCGGGTACTTCAGGATCAGGAACGGCAGCACGAAGCGCGCCAGTACGACGCCCCAGAACACCACCTGGACGTCCATCCGCACCCCCTGTCCGCCTCAGGCTACGACCGCAACCGCCGTACGGGTCACCCTTTGCGTACGACGCGCGCCGCTGCCTCCTCCGGGACGCGTGATGCCGCCCGGCGCGATGTCGGCGATGTTCGAAACCCAGATCCAGCACGAAGGGGAGGTACGCCGATGCCCGACTCCCCTGACACCCGACCGCCGGACACCCCGCCACCAGACACCCCGCCGCCGGCCGATCCGTCGCCGGTGGACGCTGTCGACGTTCCACCGGATCCCCTCCCGGCGGACGAGGCTCAGGTAGCGTCGTGGTCGCTTCCGCGGGGTGTTGTCGTCCTGCTGGGGATGGCGGGTGCGATTATCACCGCGGCCGGACTGCATGGGTTCTCGAGCATCGCCGGACCGGTCTTTCTCGCGTTGATCCTCACCATCGCGGTCAGTCCGCTGCGCCGGTTCCTGATCCGGCGCGGCGTCCGTACCTGGATCGCCGCCCTGATCGCCCTCGTGGTGGTGATCGCTCTCCTGCTCGGGTTGGCCGCCGCCCTGGCCCTTTCCATCGCACGGCTTGCAACGCTGCTGCCGACGTACCAGGGCACGTTCGGGCAGATCATCAACGACGTACGCGGCTGGCTGGCACACCGCGGCATCGGCAACCAGGAGATCCAGCGCGTCCTGCAGGCGCTCGACCTCGGCAAGGCGCTCGGGATCCTCCAGGGCTGGCTGACGAAGCTGCTCGGGGTGTTCTCCGACCTCGGCTTCATCGTAATTCTGCTGTTCTTCATGGGCATGGACGCCAACGGCTTCACCACGCGCCTGACCGAGGCGGCGAAGGACCGCCCCGGGGTCGCCAGCGCACTGACCGGCTTCGCGCGCGGTACGACGCGGTACCTGGTCGTCTCGAGCATCTTCGGACTGATCGTCGCGGTGGTGGACGTCGGGGTGCTCTACCTGCTCAGCATCCCGCTGCCGTGGTTGTGGGGGCTGCTCGCCTTCATCACGAACTACATCCCGAACATCGGATTCGTCATCGGCGTCGTCCCGCCGGCGCTGCTCGGCCTGCTCGACAGCGGCTGGGAGACGCTGGTGTGGGTGATCATCGCGTACTGCGTCATCAACTTCGTCTTCCAGTCGATCATCCAACCGAAGATCGTCGGCGACGCGGTCGGCATGTCCACCACGCTGACCTTCCTGTCCCTCGTCTTCTGGGGCTGGGTCCTGGGCCCACTCGGCGCAATCCTCGCCATCCCCCTCTCCCTCCTGGCCAAAGCCCTCCTCCTGGACGCCGACCCCACCACCCGCTGGGTCAACGGCCTGATCTCAGGCGACGACTAGCTCAGCAGTTCGCCGAAGGATTCGATGGCTTTTAGGGCTTCTGATTGGGGCATGCCGGGGGGTTGGATGCGGAGGATGAGGCCGTCGGCGCCCATTGCCTCGTAGTGGGCTATGCGGTCGGCGCATTCGGCTGGGGAGCCGATGACGCTGCGGTTGACGATGTCGTCCCAGCCTTGGGTGTAGCGGCTGGCGTCGGCCGACGTGCGTTTCCAGCCGGTGTAAGCGTCGTACAGGTCGCGCAACGGCTCCTCCAGCGCGGCGCGGGCGTCGTGAGACGTGGGAGCGCAGAAGCCTTCCCGGCAGACGATCACCTCGGCGCCGAGCGTGCCCTCGCCGCGTGGATACGACCGGTACTCAGCGATCTTCGCAGGCAAGTCGGAGTCCAGTTCGTTGAACGACGTGGTCCAGCCGTCACACATCCGCGCAGTGCGCTCGAGCATCGCGGAGACCCGCCCGCCGTTCCACAGCTTCGGCCGCGGGTCCTGCACCGGACGCGGCGACAGGAACGCGTCCTGAATGCTGGTGAACTTCCCCTCGTACGTCACCTCGTCGGACGTCCACAGCCGCGTCAGGATCTCCAGCCCCTCCTCGAACCGCGCGACCCGCTCCCGCTGCGTCACGCCGTACAGCGCGAACTCCTCCGGCCGATACCCGAGCACGAACCCCGCGGTCAGCCGCCCACCCGACAGTACGTCGATATGCGCCAAAGTCTCCGCGAGTACGACGGGGTCGTACAACGGCGCCACGATCCCCGCGGTCGCGATCCCGATCCGGGACGTGTGCGCGGCCAGCCAGGTCAGCGACGTCAGGATCTCGTGGTACCCGGGCCGGTGCAGGTGCCGTTCGCCGAGCACGACCCAGTCGAATCCGGCCTGCTCGGCGAGCTGCGCCTGCTCGACCGCGTCCGCCAGCCGGGGCCGCTCGTCCGGGGTGCCGTAGAGGTTCAGATAGAGACCCAGCCGCATCGGGGTGCCACCTTCCGTTGACAGAGAGCGCTCAGGGTATTTACGGTCTTGACCGTAAATGCTTTTTGCTCAGATTACGACCCTAGGAGCCGGTTATGAGTCTCGCAGCACAACCGGCGGGGTTGCCGGACGGGGGATCGGCCCCGATCAGCGCGATCAAGACCCGCGTGGTCAGCGCGCGGTACCGACGGCCGTTCCAGATCAGCAGTGGGGTCAGCACCGAGCTGATCAGCCTGGTGGTCGAGGTGCACACCGCGGACGGCGCCATCGGGATCGGCGAGACGTCGCCGATGACGGCGTACACCGGTGAGACGCTGGCCGGCGTCCAGGCGGCGATCGAGGAGTACCTCGCGCCGGCTCTGATCGGCCGCGACCCGCTCGACCGGGCCGGGGCGCACGTGGTGATGGACGCCGTACTCCGCGGCCAGCAGGTCGCCAAGTCCGGCCTCGATATCGCCCTCTACGACCTCGCCGGCCGACTGAGCGGCTGGCCGGTGCACGCGATCCTCGGCGGCAGCGTCCGCGACCGCGTCCAGACCACATGGGTGGTCGGCCTCGGCACGCTCGACGAGATGGCCGCCGAGGCAGCGGAGTACGCCGATCGCGGCTTCCGGCACCTGAAGGTCAAGGGCGGTCAGGACCCGGCCAAGGACCTCGAGCTGATCCGCGCCGTCCGCGCAGCGATCCCCGCCGACGCCGAGCTGTGCCTGGACGCCAACGAGGGGTACGACGCAACCACGGCCCTCCCGTACCTCGCCAAGATGACCGCCGCCGGTCTGACCCTGCTGGAGCAGCCGCTCCCCCGCTGGGACCTGGCCGGGCTGGTGCGGCTGCGGGAGCGTCTCGACGTCCGCGTGATGGTCGACGAGAGCATGCACTCGCTGCACGACGCCATGGAGATCGCGCGTCGCGGTGCGGCCGACGTACTCAACATCAAGATCCTCAAGGTCGGTGGGCTGCACCGCGCCCTCCAGATCGCGAACGTGGCCGAGGCTGCCGGGCTGGCGGTGAAGGTAGGCTCGATGCCGGAGCTGGGCGTGGCCACGCTGGCCGCCGTACACCTGGCCGCTGCCGTGCCGGGCGCGACCGTCGCGGCCGACCTGGTGGGGCCGCTGATGGTCGACGAGGACCCGCTGGCGCCGAGTGTGTTCGCCGACTGCGACGGCTGGATCGACGTACCGCAGGGTCCCGGTCTCGGGCACGAGGTCTGAGGAGGTCAGCATGCACTCACTTGTCGAACGACTACGCGGCACACTGCTCCCCGCGGTCGTCACGCCGATGGACTCCGATGGGGTCATCGCGTACGACGCTTTGACTCAGTACGCCGGTGTGCTGACGACGCAGTCCGTCGGTGGGGTCGCGGTGTGGGCTCACACCGGGCGGGGGCTCTATCTGACTCCGGCCGACCGTACGAAGGTGTTGGAGACGTGGCGGGCGGCGACCGACGTACCGATCGTCGCGGGTGTCGGCGTACCGAAGGCTTCTGACGCGCAGTCGCTGCAGGAGGCTGCTGACGCGACGGTGGAGATGGCCCTGGCTGCGGCGGCGGGTGGGGCCGATGCGGTCATGGTCTATCCGCTGGCTGCGCTCGGCGACCTGCCGGACGGGGACGCGCAGGCGGTGGCGTTGCACGAGCGGGTGGCGGCGGAGAGTGGGCTGCCTCTGGTCGGCTTCTATCTGCACGGCGAGGCTGGTGGGTATCCGTACTCGCCTTCGCTGATACGAGAACTGTTGTCGTTGGACGCGATGCTCGGGGTGAAGACGGCGACGCTGGATCGCGCGATCGGATGCCAGGACGCCATCTGGGCGGGCCGTGGGACCGGGAAGCTGCTGATCACCGGCGAGGACCGGATGTACGGGCCGTCGTTCATGTGGGGTGCGGACACGGCGCTGGTCGGGATCGCGTCGGCGCAGGTCGAGCTGTCGGCCGCCGTACTGCGGACTTGGACGGCCGGGGACCACTCCGGCTTCCTGGCCGCGTCCGACCGGCTGGACCGGTTTGCGGCGGCGACGTTCTACGCGCCGATCGAGGGATACGTGCAGCGGATGCTGTGGGCAGCCGAATGGGAGGGCCTGGTGCCGGCCGAGGCCGCGCACGATCCCTACGGTCCTGACCTGCCGCCGAGCGAACGCGACCTGGTGATCCGCTGCCTCGAAGAGCTCCACCACTAGGCAGTGAGGTGGCGCGCTCCCTCCTACGCTCCACCACACCGCCACCGTCGCAAGACCGCCCGAAGGGTGGCGGTAATTGTGGTCTTGACCGAAACTAGGAGAGTGAGACCTGAACGTCAAGAGCCCAGGGCTCCGCTGCGCTATTCTGCGAGTTGAGGGCCAGACCAGAAGTCGTCGGAGGATGCCGTGAGGATCAGCTCAGCTCTGCGCTTGGTGATCTGATGACTCTGTCGGTCGGCGTGGTGGGGCCGGAGGACCTGGTTCAGCGCGTGACCGCGGTCGGGGCGCCGAGCGGGACCAATCTGATCCCGCTGCCGTACCGGCACGAGACCGAAGCGGTCGAGCTGGTCGAGCAGTCGCACTCGAATGTCGACGCGTTCCTGTTCACCGGTGTGGTCCCGTACACGATCGCGACCGAGGCCGGCGTGATCGACCGGCCGGCGATGTACGTCTCGTACGACGGCGCGACGCTGCTGCGGGCGCTCGTCGAGCTGCTGCGGCTCGGGCACAACGTCACCCAGTTCTCGATCGACACGTTGCGCCGGTCCGAGGTGATGGAGACGCTGATCGAGGCGAAGCTGCCGACCGACCGGATCCATGTGCTGCCGTACCGGCCGGGGCTGACGTCGGACGACATCGTCGCGTTCCACCGCACTGCGCGCGAGAAGCACGACACGAAGGTCGCGATCAGCTGCCTGGGTTCGGCCTTCCACCTGATCGAGAACGAGATGCCGTCGGTCCGGCTCGCACCCTCGCGCTACTCGATCCGCTCCACCCTGCAGGCGCTGGTGCTCACGACCACCGGCCAGCATGTCGGCGACGCGCAGGTCGCGCTCGGGGTCATCGATCTGCCGGAGCCGGACGACGCTCTGGCCGCGGACCTCATCACCCTCGGCGGCAGTCTGGCCGCGCTTCCCGACGGGCGGCTGCTGGTCGTCACCACCCGAGGGCTGTTGGAGCAGGCCACCGAACAGTTCTCCCGGATGCCCTTGCTCGACCACCTCGCGGCTCGGCACAGCACGGCGTACGTCGGTTTCGGCGTCGGCCGTACGGCGGCAGAGGCCGAGGCGCTCGCCCGTCGAGCCGTCGGTCGCGCCAAGTCGATCGGGTCGGTCGCCGGTGTCGTGTCCATGTCCGACGACGTCGAGATCGTCATCGAGCCGAGCGGCGAGCAGCCCACGGCGGCTCGCGGTACGGAAAGCCTTCCGTTGCTGGCCCGCCGGGTCGGCCTCAACACCCAAACCCTCGCCCGCATGCGAGAGCTCACCGCCACCCTCCCCGACGGCCTCACCACCCAAGACGTAGCCGACCACCTGGCCGTCCAACTCCGCACCGCCCGCCGAGTCCTCAAACGCCTGGAACGCGCCGGCCTAGCCGCCCCCACCGGCACCCAACAACACGGCCGAACCGGCCGCCCACCCACGGTCTACCTGATCCGCCTGTAAACGCAGTCCGTCCCACGCGCGGCGAGCAACTGGTGTCGGACCTGCACGCATGCAGAACCCCCCTCGGGCGGCGCTAGCTGCCCGGAAAACGGGGGTTCTGCATGCGTGGCGGTCCGCTCTACGGCTTGATAATGGTGACGCCGGGGGTGGTGCCGTTGGAGAGCGCAGCTAGGGCGGCTGGAGTCTCGTCGAGGGTGATCGTTCGGGTGATCAGATCCGCCGGCTTGAGGTTGCCTTGGGCAACGAGCTGCAGCATTTCGGGGTAGGCGTGGGCGGGCATGCCGTGGCTGCCCAGCCATTGGAGTTCTTGGCCGATGAGGCGGCTGACGTCGAGTTGTACGCCGGACGGTAGGAGGCCGACCTGGAGGTGGCGGCCTCGGGGGCGTAGGGATTGCAGGGCTTGCTGGACGATGTCGTTGGAGCCGAGGGCATCCATCGTCACGTGGGCACCGCCTGCGGTGAGGTCGCGGATCTCTTGGACTGTGTCCGGGGACGCCCACAGGGTTTCCGTGGCACCGTACGAGCGAGCCAGTTTCAGCGCGGACGGGTTGGTGTCGACCGCGATCACCCGGGCGCCGAGGTCCGCGGCGATCATCACCGCGGAGAGGCCGACGCCGCCGCAGCCGAAGATCGCGACCGACTCGCCGGCGGTGACCTGGCCGACCTGGCGGATCGCGCGGAACGCCGTGGCGAAGCGGCAGCCGAGGCCTGCAGCGGTGGCGAAGTCCAGTTCGTCCGGCAGTCGCACCAAATTGACCTGCGCATACGGCACGGCGACGTACTCGGCGAACGAACCCCAGTAGGTGAAGCCGGGCTGCTCCTGACGAAGGCAGACCTGCTGGTTGCCCTCCAAGCACTGCTCACACGAACCACACGCGCAGATGAACGGCGTCGTGACCCGATCGCCGACCTGCCAACCCGTCACCCCGGCGCCGACCGCGGCGATCGTCCCGGCCAGCTCGTGGCCCGGCACATGCGGCAGCACGATGTCCGCGTCATGCCCCATCCACCCGTGCCAGTCGCTCCGACACAACCCGGTCGCCTCAACCTTCAGGACGACCGCGCCAGCCGCCGGCGAAGGCTCCGGAACATCCCGTACGACGGGCACAACGCCGTACTCCTCAACCACGACAGCACGCATTCCAGCAGCCTAGTCAGCCGACGCAGAACTCGTTGCCTTCGGGATCGAGCATGACGATATGGCCGAGTTCCGGGCCGTAGAAGTCCTCGCGGACCTGGGTCGCGCCGAGCTCCACCAACGCGGCCGCCTTCGAGCGCATCCGCTCCGCCGACTCGGCCGTGCGCAGACCGGGTCCGGCCACTCGGATGTCGAGGTGCAGCCGGTTCTTCGCGGTCTTCGGCTCGGGTACCCGAGCGAAGCCGATCGCCGGCCCGACGTCGTCGGGGTCGATGATGCTGGATCCGTCCGGGTCGTCGAAGCCGGGCTCGATCACGTAGTCCAGTGCGGCCGCCCAGAAGCGCGCGAGGCGCTGTGGGTCGGCCGCATCCGCACCGATGGTCCATTTGGTCGCCATGCAGGCGACAGTAGTGCGTATTCCGGACGATCTCCGGCCGGATCAGCCGCCGGCGACCGCGGGGATGATGGAGACCTGGCCGCCGTCCTTGATCGCGGTCTGGAGGCCTTCGGCGAAGCGTACGTCGTCATCGTCGACGTACACGTTCACGAACCGGCGCAGTTCGCCCGACTCGTCCAGCACGCGGCCCTTGATCCCCGGGTACGACGTGTCGAGCGAGTCGAGCACCTCCGTCAGCGTCGAGCCCTCGGCGGACACTTCGGACACGCCCTGGGTGTACGGACGCAGGATGGTCGGGACGCGAACGCTCACACTCACTGCAGGCCTGCCTTCACGAAGGCGTCGTACGACGCGGGGATGGTCACCTTTGGGCCGACCCGGTCGGCCACGGCGTCGAGCGTCTTCAGCCCGTCGCCGGAGTTGATGATGACGGTCTCGGCCTCGGGGTCGAGCTGGCCGGTCGCGATCAGCTTCTTCAGCGTCGCCACCGTCACCCCGCCCGCGGTCTCACCGAAGATGCCCTCGGTCCGGGCCAGCAACTGGATGCCCTCGATGACTTCCTCGTCGCTGACATCCTCGATCGCTCCGCCGGTACGCCGGGCCACGTCGAGGACATAGGGTCCGTCAGCGGGGTTGCCGATCGCGAGCGACTTGGCGATCGTGTCCGGCTTCACCGGCTTGACCACGTCGTGTCCGTCGCGGAACGCCTGTGCGACGGGCGAGCAGCCGGTCGCCTGAGCGCCGTACACCTTGTAGTCGGTCGCGTCGACCAGGCCGAGCTTGCCGAGTTCGGTGAAGCCCTTGTCGATCTTGGTCAGCTGGGATCCGGACGCAACCGGGATGACGATCTGCTGCGGCAGCCGCCAGCCGAGCTGTTCGGCGATCTCGAAGGCCAGGGTCTTGGAGCCTTCGGAGTAGTACGGGCGGACGTTGACGTTGACGAACGCCCAGCCCTCCTCCTCACCGGCGATCTCCGAGGCCAGCTTGTTCACGTCGTCGTAGTTGCCCTCGACCGCGACCAGGGTCCCGCCGTACACGGCGGTGGTGATCACCTTCGGGCGCTCGAGGTCGTGCGGGATGAAGACGACCGAGCGGATGCCGGCCCGAGCGGCGGCCGCGGCGACGGCGTTGGCCAGGTTGCCGGTGGAGGGGCAGGCGAAGACCTTCATGCCGAGCTCGCGGGTGGCGCTCAGGGCGCTTGCCACGACCCGGTCCTTGAAGGAGTGGGTCGGGTTGCCGGAGTCGTCCTTCACCCAGAGCTTGCGGAGGCCGAGCTCGCGGGCCAGGTTCTGCGCGTCGACGAGCCGGGTGTAGCCGGGCTCGGTGTTCGGATAGCTGGCCACGTCGACCGGGACGGGCAGCAGTGGCTGGTAGCGCCAGATGTTCTTCGGACCGGCCTCGATCTGCTCGCGGGTGATGGTCGGGTACTCGTATCCGACCTCGAGCGGACCGAAACACTCCATACAGGCGTAGAACGGACCGAGCGGCGACTTCGCCCCACAGGCGCGACAGCTCAGGTGCGTACCGTTGCCGAAGGCACCTTCACGGATCGTGTGGGTGGCGGTCAGGCTCATGAGTGAGGTTCCCCTCTCATCTTCCCCGCGAACACCGGATCTCGGCGGCGGGACGGATTTGGCACCGGTCCACCGCGAGACGCCCCGGGCGGGGGCTCGACGGGGAGGGTTGCCGGGACTTCAACGGGCCGTTTCCCTCAGTCCCTCTGGATGAGCTCCCCCGAGATTACCCAATCGGGTCCATATTGTGTCTTGTGATCCCACCATCCGAGATGAGCGATCTCAGTTAGCGCAGGCGGTGCGTGGCGCCTGGGGTGTGCGTAGGCAGCGACTTGCGGGGGCCGTAGCGGGGGTGGGCGATGCCGGTCAGTTCGAGTAGTCGTTGCACCCGGAAGCGGTGGCCGCGGTACGGCTCGATCAGTTCGGCACAGCCGTCGTCGTCGAGTTCCTCGCCGATCAGGGCGTACGAGACGTTGCGGGACACGTGATAGTCCGCGAACGAGAACGCATCCGCGTCCCCATGCGCCCGCTGCCGTACTTCGGCCGCCGTCCACACCCCGACTCCCGGGAGCGACCGCAACCGTCGCTCGATCTCGTCCGAGTCGGTGAGCTCGAGCGTCCGCTCCAAGGCCTTGGCCCGCGTCGCCGCCGTCAGCACGACCCGCGACCGCCTGCCCTCGACCCCGGCCCGCAGCCACTGCCAGGACGGGATCTGCCGCCACTCCTCGGGCGCCGGCGGCACCATCATCTGCCGCCCGTCCGGACTCCCCGGCCCCGGCGCCGGCTCGCCGTACTCACGCAGCAGCACCCGCCACGCCCGGAACGCCTCCTTGCCGGTGACGACCTGCTCGATCCCCGCGGCCGCCATCGCCTCGAACACCGCCCGCGTCCGCGGCACCCGCACATCCGGGAACCGCCGCGCCGCATCCACCAGCGCCCGATGCTCCGGCAACGGCTCGAACCCGTCCCAGCTGTCCTTCTCCCCCAGTAACTCCGGCACCCCGTCGAGCGCCCACTCCGCCCCCGGTCCCCAAGCCTCCGCCTCCACACCCCCGGCGTACGGCGTCAACCGCAAGAGCACCGCCCCCTCCGGAGTCCGCGTAGCCCGCCAGACGGTCCGCCGCCCCGCGTCGAACACATACGCCGGATCCCCAGGCCCCTTCCGCAACCCACCAATCACCGAATGCGGATCCACCACCCGCCCAGCCCGCCAAACCCGCACCACCGAACTCACCCGCACAGTCTTACCCACCCCGCCGACAGAACCACATACTGAGCCTTATGAGCGGATGGCAGTGGGTGAAGGTGGTGGGGAACTTCCTCAACCTGTCCACGGTTGCCGGCTTGTTCGTGGGGGTGCTGGGGCGGGCGACGTTCAGTCGGGGGCCGCGGGGGTTGTTTTTTGCTAATGGGTACAAGTTGGGGTTTCCGGTGGCGGGGGCGTTCACGATCGGGAACGTCATCCTGAGCAAGAATCCGCGGGCGTACTTCGAGGATGCGGCGCTGGTTCGGCATGAGGAGCGGCATTCGTGGCAGTACTTCTGTTTGATCGGGCTGCCGATGTTGCCGTTGTACGTCGTCGGCGTGGTGATCTCGTTCCTGCTGACTGGCGATCCGGCGTCGCGGAATCCGTTCGAGCGGCTGGCCAACCTCAAGGAGGGCGGGTACGTCGAGCGTCCGATCCAGCCGATCGGTAAGACCGTGACGCAGGCGTTCAGCGTGCTGAGATCGCGTCCGAAAGGGCCGTGAGGACGGTCACCACACCGGCCGGGTCGTCGACCACGATGTCTGCGGCCTCGATCAGCTCGGTCGCGTTGGACGAGCGAGTGGCCAGCAGTACGGCGTTCAGCCCGGACGCACGCAGTTCCTCGATCGCCCGGAACGCGGCCAGGTCGCCCAGGTCATCACCGGCGTACAGGACTGATCGGGCCCCGGTCGACTCGATCAGGCGGCGGAGGGCAACGCCTTTATCGATACCCGGCGGGCGGAGTTCGAGGACCAGGTTGCCCGGCTCCAGGCGCAGCTCGGTCGACGCGGCCAGCTCGGTCAGCGGCGTACGCAGACGCTCCCACGCGCCGGCCGGGTCGGCCAGCCGCCGCGTGTGCACGGCCAGTGAGCTCTCTTTGTCCTCCACGAACGCGTCCGGTACGCCGGCCACGCTGAGGATCTCCGGCAGCCGGGAACGTGCCTCCGCAATGCCCGCCGGCACCGGATCGCTGGTGATCATCCCGGTCGACGCGTCCCACTGCTCCAGGCCGTAGTGCCCGAGTACGACGAGATGCTCGAGGCCGGGGTGCCCGCTGACGCCGGACAGCTCGGTCGCGACCAGCGCCGGGCGACCCGTGACGATCGCCACCTGCTTGACGGATTTCGCCAGCCGGGCCAGTGCGTCCAGGGCGCCCTCTTGCGGCCGGGATCGGGCCGGGTCCTCGACCAGCGGCGAGAGGACGCCGTCGAAGTCGGACGCGATGGCCGCGGTGGCCGGATCGGCGACAATCGCTTCCCAACCGGCGCGGCCGGCGTCGGTCTCGATCACCGGAGTACTCATCCCGCGTAGTCCGAGGTGAGGATCACGGTCAGGCGATCCTTCTTCATGTTGTCCAGCGCGCCGGTGGTCCGGCCGATGCCGAGGTCGCGGGCCAGCTGGTTGGCGGCCTCGAGCATGCCCGGCGGGTAGTAGACGCTGCTGGTGGCAACCTTGCCGTGCCAGTTGTCCGGCGAACCGGACACCGTCCAGCCCGCCTGCCGCGCCCGGCCCGCGACCGAGTCGGCCAGACCCTTGCGAAGGGTGTTGTTGTAGACCTCGATCGCCGGCCGTTCCTCGGCCGGGATCGTCACCGGCTGAGTCGCAGGCGGCTGAGTAGGTTGCGTAGTGGTCGCAGGAGGCTCAGTCGGCGCCTTCGAAGGCGTCACTGACGGCGGTGTCTTCGACTCAGACGGCCGCGGGATGCTCGCGGCGATCGTCGACGGCCCGGAAGACGGTTCGGACGACGGTTTGCTGCTCGGCTTCGGCGTACTAGCGCCAGAAGGTTCCTCGGCCTTGCTGTCGTGCCCCCGTGTCCCGAACAGCACCAGCAGGCCGGCCACGATCGCGACAACGGCAGCCACGGCGACGAGGGAAGACAGGACTTGCCCTTGGTCGCCACGGGGGCGGCGGGACATGGTCAGACCTCGATACCCAGTCGGCGTGCGGAACGGGCGCGCTGACGGGCGGCGCGCAGCCGGCGCAGCCGCTTCACCAGCAGCGGGTCGTGGGCGAGGGCCTCGGGCCGGTCGATGAGCGCGTTCAGGACCTGGTAGTACCGGGTCGCCGACATCTGGAACTGGTCCCGGATCGCCTGCTCCTTGGCCCCGGCGTACTTCCACCAGTGCCGCTCGAAGGCAAGGATCAACCCGTCGCGCTCCGAGAGTCCGGCAATGGCCGGCGGCGCAGCTTCGGCGGGGCCGGAAGAGCTGGCGTTGGCGCTGTCCATCTGCTGGTGACTCCTGTGCGGTCGGTGATCGTCCGTCCGCGCTCCACTGTACGTGTTGAACAACAGCGATGTCATTCACCGGCAGAGCGACACGGAGCGTGTCGTCGGCGGACGGCCGGACAGGGTCAACTCTGGCAGGATCGTCCACGTGAGCTCAACTGCAACCAGCATGGCGCTGGTGGACGAGCTGCAGGCCCGGATTCGTGAGGTGGACCCGCTGGTCAACGCCATCTGCACGCCCAACCCCGCCGCTCTCACCGATGCCGCCCGCCTCGACACCGAGCGTGACGACGGGCGTGTTCGCGGCCCGCTGCACGGCGTACCGATCCTGGTCAAGGACAACATCGACACCGCGGATCTGCCGACCACGGCCGGTTCGCTGGCGCTGGCCGACCAGCCACCGCCGCCGGACGACGCCCCGCTGGTACGACGGCTGCGCGAGGCGGGCTGCGTCATCCTGGGCAAGACCAACCTGAGCGAGTGGGCCAACTTCCGTGGCTCGGCGTCCTCCTCCGGCTGGAGCGCGTATGGCGGGCTGACCCGGAACCCGTACGCCCTGAACCGGTCGGCCGGCGGCTCCTCGAGCGGCTCCGGCGCTGCGGTCGCGGCCGGACTGGCGGAGTACGCGATCGGTACCGAGACCAACGGCTCGATCGTCTGCCCGGCCGCGCTGAACGGCATCGTCGGCCTGAAGCCCACCGTCGGGCTGATTCCGCAGCAGGGCATCGTTCCGATCTCGCACTCGCAGGACACCGCCGGCCCGATGACCAAAACGGTCGAACAAGCGGCTGCGCTCCTGAGTGTCCTGACCGGCGGCCAGACGGACTACCCCGAGGCCTGCCGGGGGACGGACCTCAGCAACGTGCGGATCGGCGTACCGCGTGGTCCGCTGTGGGGCTACTCGACCGGGCTGGACCAGGTCACCGAACACGCGCTGGAGCTCCTGAGTAGGTGTGGAGCCACGCTGGTCGACCAGCTGTCGCTGCCGACACCTGGTGGGGACGAGGACCAGTTGCAGGTGCTGGCCCACGAGCTGAAGGTCGACATGGCGGCGTACCTGGCCAGTCGAGTGCCGGGCGGCCCGCGGACGCTGGACGACCTGATCGCGTTCAACAAGGCGCATGCGTCCGAAGAGCTGCAGTGGTTCGGCCAGGAGCTGTTCGAGCGGGCAGCGGCCACAGAGGGCCTGGGTGCCCCGGTGTACGTCGCTGCACGGCTGACTGCGCTGCGGGCCGGGCGGGACGGGATCGACAACCTGCTCCGCGACAACCAGCTCGACGCCCTGATCAGTCCGTCGTACTCCCCGGCCTGGGCCATCGACCTGGTGAACGGCGATCACGTGCTCGGCAGCTCGTCGTCGCACGCCGCCCTGGCCGGGTATCCGCTGCTCTCGGTGCCGTCCGGAACGGTCTCCGGACTGCCGGTCGGAGTCACCTTCAGTGGTACGGCGCGGAGTGAGGTCACGCTCATTCGCTTGGCTCACGCCTTCGAAACGGCGAGAATCGCAGCAGACGGACCGTTCCCGACCCCGGAGTTAACCCAGTGGGTATAGATCGCGTCAGATGGGGCATCGTTGCTACCGGCAACATCTCGACCCAGTTCACCCGTGATCTGGAGCTGGTGGACGACGCCGTCGCGACCGCGGTCTCGTCCCGGTCGCAGGTCGGCGCGGACAAGTTCGCGGCCGAGTTCGGCGTCCCCCACGCGTACGACGACTACCGCCGGCTGATCGATTCCGGTGAGGTCGACGTGATCTACATCGGTACACCGCACCCGCAGCACTACGCGATCGCGCGGACCGCGTTGCAGGCCGGCATCGCCGTACTGTGCGAGAAGCCGGTCACGCTCACCGCCAAGCAGGCCCGGGACCTGATCGCGGTGGCGACCGAGCACAAGACCTTGTTCGCCGAGGCGATGTGGATGCGGACCAACCCGGTGATCCAGGCCGTCTTCAAGGACCTGGACAGCGGCGTGATCGGCGAGCCGCAGCAGGTGGTCGCGGACTTCGCCTTCTACAAGCCCGATCTGCCAGCCCGGCTGCTCGACCCGGCCCTTGGCGGCGGCTCGCTGATGGACGGCGGCATCTACCCGATGACGTTCGCCTACATGGCGCTGGGCCGTCCGGCCGAGGTGAAGGCGGTCGGCTCGCTCAACGAAGACGGCATCGACCTGAACGTCGCGATGGCCTGGCGGTACGACTCCGGCGCGGTCGCCGCGCTCACCTGCGGTCTGCGGTCGCAGAACCCGTGGGTCGCCTCGATCAGCGGTCCGGAGGGCAGTTTGCAGCTGCCGCATCGCTTCCATCATCCCGAGTACTACCTGCGTACGACCGCTGCTGGGGTGGAGCGGATCGACGTACCGACGCATGGCCGTGGGTACCACTACGAAGCAACGGCAGTGATGCAATCGCTGCGGGCGGGGCTGGTCGAAGTACCTGTGCTGCCGCATGCCGCCACCCTCGAGATTCTCGACCTGCTCGACGAGACCCGGAGCCAGATCGGGGTCCGGTACCCCGGTGACGACGACGACCTGAGTGGATGACGCTGACATGCCGAACGGTAGGAGTTCCTTCGTAGTGGTGGCCAACCGGCTGCCGGTCGACCGGATCGAGATGCCCGACGGCAGTACGGCGTGGCGGCGTAGTCCAGGCGGACTCGTCACCGCACTGGCACCGGTCATGCAGGGCCACCACGGTGCCTGGATCGGCTGGACTGGGAGCGCCGACGAGAAGCTGGATCCGTTCGACAACGACGGCATGCACCTGGTCCCGGTGATGCTGTCGGCCGAGGACGTGCAGCTGTACTACGAAGGTTTCTCGAACGCGACCCTGTGGCCGCTGTACCACGACGTGATCGTGGCGCCGGAGTTCCACCGCGAGTGGTGGGAGTCGTACGTCGCGGTGAACCGCCGGTTCGCGGAGGCCGCTGCAGAGGCCGCCGATGACAACGCGGACGTCTGGGTGCACGACTACCAGCTGCAGCTCGTCCCGGCGATGCTGCGGCGGCTGCGTCCCGATGTACGGATCGGGTTCTTCCTGCACATCCCGTTCCCGCCGACCGAACTGTTCGCGCAGATGCCGTGGCGGCGGCAGATCCTGGACGGGCTGATGGGCGCGGACCTGGTCGGCTTCCAAAGACCTGGGGCCGCCTCCAACTTCGCCCGGCTGGCCCGCAACCGGATGGGCCTGCGGACCCGCGGCGACCGCATCCACCTGCCGGACGACCGGATCGTCCGCGCGAAGGCGTTCCCGATCTCGATCGACGTCAACGAGCTGGAGAGCCTGGCCCGGCAGCCGGAGACCACAGCCCGCGCGGCCGAGATGCGGCAGGAGGTCGGCAACCCGACCCACATCCTGCTCGGCGTCGACCGGCTCGACTACACCAAGGGCATCCGGCAACGGCTGCGGGCGTTCGGCGAACTCCTGGACGAGAAGCGGATCTCGGTCGACGACGCCGTCTTCATCCAGGTGGCGACGCCGTCCCGCGAGCGGGTCGAGCAGTACCGCGTACTGCGCGACGAGATCGAGCTGCTGGTCGGCCGGATCAACGGTGAGCACGGCCGGATCGGTACGCCGGCGATCAACTACCTGCACACGACGTACTCGCGGACCGAGATGGCCGCGCTGCTCCGGGCCGCGGACGTGGCCGTGGTGACACCGCTGCGGGACGGCATGAACCTGGTCGCGAAGGAGTACGTGTCGACCCGGTACGACGACACCGGCGCGCTGGTGCTGAGCGAATTCGCCGGCGCGGCGGACGAGTTCCGGCAGGCGTTCCTGGTGAACCCGCACGACATCAACGGGATGAAGGACACGATCGTCGACGCGATGAACACCGACGAACGCCAGCTCGGCCGCCGGATGAAGGCGATGCGTAAACACCTCGCCGCGCACGACGTGAACGTCTGGGCCCAGTCCTTCCTCAAGGCCCTGCATGACGACGACTGACGGGCACATCCTTGCCCTTGACCTCGGTACGTCGTCCGCCCGTGGACTCGTGCTGTCGGCTGCGGACGCGTCGCCGATCCCGGGTGCGTTGGCCCGGCACAAGATCGCACCGACGTACGGCGCGGATGGGTCCGCGACGCTCGACCTGCACGAGTACGTCGAAGGACTGCTCGGTTGCCTGGACGAGCTGCAGCAGAACGGTCATCTCGATGACATCGGCGCGATCGTGCTCTCCTCGCAGTGGCATTCGATAGTTGCCCTCGACTCTTCGGGCGGCGCGCTGACCCCGGTGATCACCTGGGCCGACACCCGTTCCGTTGATCTTGACCTCGGCCCGTCGTTCGACGAGCGCGCATTCCACGCTCGTACCGGCGCCTGGTTGCACCGGCTTTACTGGACCCGCCGGATCCCGTGGTTGTTGTCGACCGCTTCCCCTTCTGCGTTCGCGGGGCTGCCCGATCTCGTGCTGGAACGGCTGACGGGTGAGCGGGTGACCTCGGTATCGGTCGCTTCCGGGACCGGCACGCTCGACCTGACCAGCGGTGGGTACGACGACGAGGCGCTCGAGATCGCCGGCGTACGGGCTGACCGGTTGCCGTCGATCGTGCCGACCGGGTGGACCGGCGCGCTGTCGAAGGAGTACGCCCGGCGCTGGCCCGGGCTGGTCGGCGTACCCGTGCATCCGCCGACGGGTGACGGGGCCGCGTCGAACGTGGGGACGGGTGGGTATGACTCGGGGACTGCGGCGGTGACGGTCGGGACGTCAGCCGCCGTACGGGTGGTACATCCGATCGACGACGCGCCTGAGCTGCCGTGGGAGCTGTGGCGCTACCGGGTCGACGACAAACGAGCGGTGACCGGGATGGCGTTCTCGGCCGCTGGGAACCTGCACGCGTGGCTGACCGGGGTACTGCGGTTGGAATCTGCCGAGCCAGAGGGTGTCGAGATCGGGGCGTCGCATGCGGTCGCGATCCCGTTCATGGCCGGCACGAGGCCCCCGGCGAACGTGCCCAGCGGGTCCGGGGTGTACTTCGGTCTGTCGTTCGACGACACGTCCGCCGATCTGCTCGCTGCGGCGCTGCAAGGTGCGTCGCTGGAGATCGATCGTGGGCTGCGCATCCTCGACTCGCTCTTCGGCCGCGAGCTGGAGGTCGTGCTCGGCGGCGGTGGGATCGACGCGTCGCACTGGTGGCGCCGCTGCTTGACGGCCACGTTTGCCCGGCCCACCACAGTGTGCGCGGAGCCCGAGGTCGGCGCCCGAGGCGCGGCCGCCGTGGCTCTCGGGTTGTCCCCAGCGCCTGGTGGCGAGCACCTCACACCGGTCCCCGCCGAGGTGTCCCGCGTCGCCGACCTCCGCACGCGCTACGAAGCCCTGCGGGAACTCGCCATACAGGCATCGGCCATCTAGTTCGGCAGCTCGACAGTAGGTGTGGGCTCGGTCGGCTGATCGCCACGCTCAGCGGGCCGAGCTTTTGGCCGCAGTGGGCGTATACGTACTGTCGAGCTGCAGATCTGTCCACCCGGTACCGCGGTTGCGGTACGGCGGGGTTACTGCCGCTGGACGAGGTGGTCCGACGGGCGGACACGTACTGTGAAGGGATGGAGCGGCTCATCCGGTTCTGCCGTGCCTTCGCGCGGCACCCGTTGGCGCTGGACCTTGCTCTCGCCCACGGGATCCTGCTGATCAACCTGCTGGTGCCGGGTGGGCGGCACGTCGGTGAGCGGATCCAGCTGAACCAAACGGTCGTGGTGCTCGCCGTCGCCGGTGCGGTTGCGATCACCTTCAGGCGGCGTGCGCCCCTGCTGGTGCTGGCGATCACGACCGTGATCGCCACGACGTTCGTGATCACCGAGCAGGGCAAGAGCCCGATCGTCGTCTACATGGGCGTCGCGGCGTACACCGTCGTCCAGTCGAAGGACCGCCCGACACGCTCGATCGCGGTGACCGCCACGGCGCTGCTCAGCTTGATCGCCGAGGTGATATTCGTCGGCGGGGGTGTCCTGGACAACCTCGGTCTGACCTTCTTCGTGCTGTTCTCGGGCGCGATCGGTGAAGCGGTGCGGTACCGGCGCGCGTACCTGCTGGAGCTGGAGGAGCGGGCCGTCCGGGCTGAACAGTCGCGCGACGAGGAGGCCCAGCGGCGGGTGATGGAGGAACGACTGAGGATCGCGCATGAGCTGCATGACGTGATCGCCCACCACATCGCGCTGATGAACGTGCAGTCCGGGGTGGCCGCGCATGTGCTCCGCAGTCAACCGGACGAGGCCGAACGTGCTCTGGCCCTGGTCCGCTCCGGCGGCCGCACGGTGTTGCAGGAGCTGACGGTGCTGCTCGGTGTACTCCGCCGTTCCGGCTCCCCGCTTCCGACCGCTCCGACTCCGTCGCTCCACGAGCTGGACGCCCTCATCCGTTCCTTCAGTGCTGCAGGGGTTTCCGTCGACTACGACCCGCCCGACGCCCTCGGCCCACTCCCGGACGTCATCGAGCTCACCGCCTACCGCATCGTCCAAGAGTCCCTGACCAACGCCCTCAAACACGCCCCAGGCGCCTCAGTCTCCGTCCACATCACCCGAGACCAGGACACCTTGACCGTCGACGTCGTCGACACCGGCCAGCGGCCGGGTCTGGCAGCTCCGGGCTCGCATCCGCCGGGCGCGACGGACCCGGCGGTTCCGGGCTCGGAGCTGCCGGGATCGACCGGACACGGTCTTGTTGGGATGCGGGAGCGAGTTGCCGCCGTACGTGGCGCGTTGTCTGCTGGTCCGCGGGCGGATGGCGGGTTCGCCGTACATGCTGTGTTGCCTTTGGAGACGGGAGTTGTCGGTGACGATCAGGGTGTTGCTGGCGGACGATCAGACGTTGATCCGGAGCGGGTTCCGGGTGCTGGTGAGTTCAGCACCGGATCTGCAGGTCGTCGCTGAAGCCTCGAACGGGCGGGACGCGGTCGAACTCGCGCGGTCCGAACGCGCCGACGTGGTGCTGATGGACATCCGGATGCCGGAGGTGGACGGTCTCGCGGCGACCCGGATGATCACCGCGGACGAGGCGCTGGCCGGGGTGAAGGTGCTGATCCTGACCACGTTCGAGGTGGACGAGTACGTGTTCGACGCAATCCGGGCCGGGGCCAGCGGCTTCCTCGGCAAGAGCGTCGAACCGGCCGAGCTGATCGACGCGATCCGCGTGGTCGCCCGCGGCGACGCCCTGCTGTCCCCAAAGGCAGTCCGCGGCCTGATGAACCGCTTCCTGTCCGAGCCCTCCCCCGGCAACCCAATCGGCCCGTCGGTACTCGACGCACTGACCGATCGCGAACGCGAGATCGTCGGCCTGGTCGCCCTCGGCCTGTCCAACGACGAGATCGCCGAACGCCTGGTCCTCTCGCCGTCGACCGCGAAAACCCACGTCAACCGCGCCATGGTCAAGCTCAACTGCCGCGACCGCGCCCAACTAGTAGTCCTCGCCTACCAAACCGGCCTCGTCCGCCCCGGCCAACCACAACCCCGCTAGCCCGGCACGGCGTACGCGATCTCGGCGCTCCTGCCCGGCGCACCGTAAGCCCGGCCTGGCGGACCGCAACCCACGGTGGTCCGGCTCCGCCTACCGCAACCCTGGCCGTCCAGCCCGGCGTACCGTAACCGCGGTGGTCCGGCCCGGCGTACCGCAACCCCGGCAGTCCGGCAGTCCGGCAGTCCGGCAGTCCGGCCCGTCGTACCGAGACCTCGGTCGGCCTGCTTGCCGTACTGCAACGGCGGTACGTGGTACGGCGGGTGTGGTACGGGGAGGAGCCTGCGGTGGGGAGACGCGGGTGACGGGGGCTGGGCGGAAGCATCGGCTGTATGGCTACGTATCTCTCTCGGCTTGGCCGGTTTGCCTTTCGGCGGCGGCGGCTTGTCGTACTGATCTGGCTCGGGCTGCTTGCCGCCGGGGTCACCGGCGCGGTCACGCTCTCCGGCCCGACTGCCAACGGGTTCTCGATTCCCGGCACCGAGTCGCAGCGGGCCGCGGATCTGCTCAACGAACGCCTCCCGCAGGCCGGCGCCGACGCCGCGACCGCCCGGATCGTCTTCCAGGCGCCCGCCGGCCAGAAGCTCACCGACACCCCACAGCTGCGGCAGACCCTGAACCAGCTCAGCGCCGCACCGCAGGTCACCCGCGTCCTCGACCCGTTCACCGCCAAAGCGATCTCCCCCGACGGCCGCACCGGGTATGCGCAGGTGACGTACGACGTCCCCCCGGCCGACGTGCTGCCCGCGGCCAAGGACGCGGTGGATGCCGCGATCGAACCGGCCAGGGCGTCCGGTCTCACCGTTGAGTACGGCGGGGATGCGCTGCAACCGCAGGACGGACAGCAACTGACCGAAGTGATCGGACTCGGCGTGGCCGCGGTCGTACTGCTGATCACCTTCGGCTCGTTGATCGCGGCCGGACTACCGTTGCTGTCAGCAATCGTCGGCGTCGGCATCGGTGCGACCGTGATCTCGGCGCTCAGCGGATTCATCGACATCGGTTCGGGTACGGCGATCCTCGCGCTGATGATCGGACTCGCGGTCTCGATCGACTATTCGCTGTTCATCATGTCGCGGTACCGGCACGAGCTGAGCGCCGGACTCGACCCCGAGGAGGCAGCCGGACGAGCGGTCGGCACGGCCGGGTCCGCAGTGGTGTTCGCGGGCCTGACCGTGGTGATCGCTCTCGCCGGCCTGTTCGTGGCCGGCATCCCGTTCCTAACCCAGATGGGCCTGGCCGCCGCCTTCACCGTGGTGATCGCGGTCGCCATCGCACTCACCCTCCTCCCAGCCCTGCTCGGCTACGCCGGCCACCGAGTCCGCGCCGGCCACACCACAGGACTCCGTGCCCTGACCCGCCGGCGGGCGGCTGCCCCAGGCCCCTCCGGACGGCCGACTCTTGGTCGGCGGTGGGCGCGATTCGTCACCCGCCGGCCGCTGGCTGTCCTGGTGGTGACGGTCGTTGGGCTTGGTGTGCTGGCGATCCCGGCGACTGACCTCCGGCTCGGACTGCCCGACGACAGCACGGCCGCGCCTGATTCCACCCAGCGCAAGGCGTACGACCTGCTCTCGGAAGGTTTCGGTCCCGGCTTCAACGGCCCACTCCTCGTCGTCGTCGACGCTGGCACCGCGTCCAATCCGCAAGCAGCCGCCACCAGCACCGCCACGGCGATCCGCGGTCTCGCAGACGTCACGATGGTCAGTCCGCCTCGCTTCAATCCCGCAGGAGACACTGCTCTGCTGACAGTGGTCCCGACCAGCGGCCCGAGTACGACGCAGACCCACGACCTGGTGAAGGCGATCCGCACGCTGCCTTCGCCGACTGGGGCTGAGGTCGCCGTGACCGGTGCGACCGCGATCAGCATCGACGTCTCGGACAAGCTCGCTAGCGCACTGGCGCCGTACCTCGGACTGGTCGTCGGACTCGCGTTCCTGCTGCTGATGCTGGTGTTCCGGTCGCTGCTGGTGCCGTTGAAGGCGACGCTCGGGTTCCTGCTCACGGTGGCGGCGACGTTCGGTGCTGTGGTCGCGGTGTTCCAGTGGGGCTGGCTGGCCGGGTTGCTCGGGGTCTCGGGTCAGACCGGCCCGGTGATCAGCATGCTGCCGATCTTCCTGATCGGGGTGGTGTTCGGGCTCGCGATGGACTACCAGATCTTCCTGGTCACGCGGATGCGGGAGGAACACGTCCACGGCGCCGCGCCGCGGACCGCGGTCGTCGACGGGTTCGCGCACAGCGCCCGGGTGGTCACCGCGGCGGCGGTGATCATGACCGCGGTGTTCTCCGGGTTCATCCTGTCCGGGCAGGCGCTGATCCGGGAGATGGGGTTCGGGCTGGCGCTCGCGGTCGCGATCGACGCGTTTGTCGTCCGGATGACCGTCGTACCAGCGGTGATGGCGCTGCTCGGGCGCCGCGCCTGGTACCTCCCGCGCTGGCTGGACCGCCTCCTCCCCACCGTCGACGTCGAAGGCGAGTCCCTCCGCCACCGCCCACCGACCGAGGACCCACGGCAGCCGGAACTGGTCTCCCGCTGACACCGGCTTTCCGGAAATCCCGCTGACCTCGCCTTTCCGGAACATTTCTGTCGCCAGGCGGCAGGAATGTTCCGGAAAGCGGGGGCCGTGATCGCGGCCACTGACAGCGGCAGCCGCGAGACCGGATGATGGCCCGCATGTTGCGGGAGATGATGAAGTCGAAGGTGCACCGGGCGACGGTCACGCAAGCGGATCTGGATTACGTCGGGTCGTGCACGCTGGACGCCGAGCTGATGGCGGCGGCCGATCTGCTGCCGGGCGAGAAGGTGGACATCGTCGACATCACCAACGGCCATCGGCTGTCGACGTACCTGATCGAGGGGCCGCGCGGGTCCGGGGTGGTGGGGATCAACGGGGCCGCGGCGCACCTGATCCACCCTGGTGATCTGGTCATTCTGATCGCCTATGGGATGTTCGACACTGCCGAGGCGAAGGTTTTCGAGCCGAGCGTAGTCTTCGTTGACGAGCACAATGCGATCACCCGCATCGGCTCGGACCCCGCCGAGGCGCTGCCCGATTCCGGCACGCTCCGTGGCGACCAACTGCACCCGTAGACACGACTGGCGCCACCACCGCCGCGCCGAGATGAGGACTGGTCGACGATGACAGACACGACCGAGACCACCACCGAGACCACCGAGACCACCGAGACCGAGGCCCCTGCGCCGAAGACGGCTTCGCACGACAACGAGCCGAGCCCGAAGCTGCGGGCGTTCATGAACTCGGGGTGGGCCGACTCGGAGCGGCACGACGTGACGCTCGCGGATGTCGGTGTGTGGGCGGCGAAGCGGCGGGACGCGTTGTCGCAGGCGTTCCCGGGCGAGCGTCTGGTGATCCCGGCCGGCACCTACAAGGTCCGCTCGAACGACACCGACTACGTCTTCCGGCCGCACACCGACTACGTGTGGCTGACCGGCAGCCAGACCTCCGACGCCGTCCTCGTGCTCGAGCCGAACGGCACCAGCGGCCACGACGCGGTGCTGTACTTCCGCCCACGCGCCGACCGCTCCCAGGGCGAGGAGTTCTGGCGCGACCGGATGTACGGCGAGATGTGGGCCGGCCGGCGTCCGTCCCTGACCGAGACCGCCAAGGAGTTCGGCCTCGAGACCCGGCATGTCGACCAACTCGCCGACGCCCTGAAGGGCGACGTACCGACGCGGGTACGGCGTGGCGAGGACGAGTCGATCGCGTCCCTGCTGAGCGGCGCCCGGATCGAGCAGCTCAAGGACGGCGAGCTGGCGGCGACGCTGTCCGAGCTGCGGCTGGTCAAGGACGCGTACGAGCTCGAGCAGCTGCGGGACGCGGTCGCGATCACGCACCGCGGGTTCTCCGACGTACTCGCGGAGATGGACAAGGTCCGGCAGTACGGCGAACGCTGGATCGAAGGCACCTTCTGGCGCCGGGCCCGCGCCGAGGGGAACGACGTCGGCTACACGTCGATCGCCGCGGCCGGTCCGCATGCGACCACGCTGCACTGGATCGAGAACGACGGTCCGGTGAACGACGGCACGCTGATGCTGCTCGACATGGGTGTGGAGAACCGGCAGCTGTACACCGCCGACATCACCCGGACGCTGCCGGTGAACGGTGAGTTCACGCCGCGCCAGCGGGACCTGTACCAGCTGGTGCTGGACGCGCAGAACGCCGGGATCGAGGCGCTCAAGCCGGGTGCCGGGTTCCGTTCCGGGCACGAGGCGGCGATGCAGGTGATCGTGCGCGGGCTGGACGCGATGGAGCTGCTGCCGGTGCCGGCCGAGGAGGCGCTCGACCCCGAAAGCCGTCTGTACCAGCGCTACACCCTGCACGGCGTCAGCCACATGCTCGGCCTCGACGTCCACGACTGCGCCCAGGCCCGGAACGAGAACTACCGCGGGGGCACCGTCGAGACCGGCTACGTCCTCACCGTCGAGCCCGGCCTGTACTTCCAGGCCGACGACCTGACCGTCCCCGAGGACCTCCGCGGCATCGGCATCCGGATCGAGGACGACATCCTGATCACCGACGACGGCGCCGAGAACCTCTCCGAGGACATGCCCCGCACCGTCGAGGGCCTGCAGAACTGGATGGCCTCCTAGCCCCGCCGGCCGGCCCCGCCACACCAGGCGGGGCCGGCCGTGAGAACTACCAGATGCGGACGCGGTCCTCCGGAGCCAGCCACATGCCGTCGGAGTCCGCAGTGCTGAACGTGGTGTGGAACGCGTCGATGTTCTTCACCACCGCGTTGCAACGGAACTCCGGCGGCGAGTGCGGGTCGATCGTCAGCCGGCGGGCGGCTTCCTCGGGACGGGTCTTGGTCGCCCAGGCGTGCGCCCACGCAGCGAAGAACCGCTCGCTGCCGGACTCATCGGGCTCGGCACCGGCCTGGGACAGTTCGTACGCGACGTAGGCGATCGATAGTCCGCCCAGGTCGCCGATGTTCTCGCCGAGGGTGAGCTTGCCGTTCACGTGCTGGCCGGGCGTCTCGGCCGGCTCGAGGGCGTCGTACTGCGCGACGAGCTTGTCGGTGCGCTGCTCGAAGGCGGCCCGGTCCTCGTCGGTCCACCAGTCGTTCAGGTTGCCGGCGCCGTCGTACCGCGAGCCCTGGTCGTCGAAGCCGTGGCCGATCTCGTGCCCGATCACCGCACCGATCGCGCCGTAGTTGGTCGCGTCGTCGGCCTCCAGGTCGAAGAACGGCGGCTGCAGGATGCCGGCCGGGAAGACGATCTCGTTCATCCGCGGGTTGTAGTACGCGTTGACCGTCTGCGGCGTCATCTTCCACTCGTTGCGGTCGACGGGTTGGCCCAGCTTGGCCAGGTCTCGCGCCGTCTCGACCGCGACCGACCGACGGACGTTGCCGAACAGGTCAACCGGGTCCACGTCGAGGGCCGAGTAGTCCTTCCACTCGTCCGGGTACCCGATCTTCGGCACGAAGGTGCCGAGCTTGTCGAGCGCCCGCTGCCGGGTGTCCGGGCCCATCCAGTCCAGCGCCTCGATCCGCTGCCGGTAGGCGGCGACCAGGTTCTGCACCAGGTCGACCATGCGGGCCTTCGCGGTCGGCGGGAAGTGCTCGGCGACATACAGCTTGCCGAGGGCCTCACCCAGCGACTGCTCGACCGCGCCGACGCCACGCTTCCAGCGCTCGCGCAGCTCGGGCGCACCGGTCAGGGTCTTGCCGTAGAAGGCGAAGTTCTCGTCGACGAACGGCTGGCTCAGCAGTGGCGCCGCAGCGTGCACGATCCGCCAGCTCAGCCACTCCTTCCACCGGTCCAGCTCGACTTCCTGCAACGCGGCCGCGGCGACGGTGAGGAAGTCCGGCTCGCGGACGACGACCTGCTCGAACGCGCTCTCCGGCACACCCGCACCGGTCAGCCAGGTCGCCCAGTCGAAGCCCTGCGTGAGCTTCTCCAGGCCGGCCCGATCGAGCTTGTTGTAGGTCAGCTGCACGTCCCGGTCCTTGACCCGGTCCCAGTGCCCGCCGGCCAGCCTGGTCTCCAGCTCCAGGATCCGGGCGGCAGCGCCGGCCGGATCCGGCAGCCCGGCCAGCTCGAGCAGCTTCGTCACATGCGCGACGTACGCCGTACGCACCTCGGCGAAGGAGTCCTCGCGGTAGTACGACTCGTCGGGCAGGCTGAGGCCGCCCTGGGTCAGGTAGACGACGTTCTCGTCGGACTTCTTCGCGTCGGCGTCGACCCAGTAGTGGAAGACGCCCGGCACACCCTGCAGTTCGAGCTGCCCGAGGACCGAGACCAGGCCGGCCAGGTCGGTGGCGTCCCGGACCAGGGCGAGCTGGTCGGCGATCGGCTCGGCGCCCAGCCGCTCGACCGTCTCGGTGTCCATGAAGCTGGTGTAGAGGTCGGCGATCTTCCGCGGCTCACTGCCCTCGGGGTGGCCGGCCGCGACGGTCTTCTCGACGATCGCGCGGACGTCCTGCTCGGCGGTGTCCCAGAGCGCGTGGAACGCACCGTGGATCGCCTTGTCCGCGGGAATCTCGTGCTCCGCCAGCCACGCACCGTTCACGAACCGGTACAGGTCGTCCTGCGGCCGGACCGGCCTCGAACTGTCGATTCCTGCTGTCATCCCAGACCCCTTTTGTCCCATGTCGAGTTGCTGCCAGCGAACATACCCGGTTCGCTGAGAGCCGGGTTTGAACTATCCACAGGATCTGGACGTTGTCCAGGTAAAGAACACGGATCAGGGAGGACCGCCCATGCCGCACCTCGTCCGTCGGCTCACCACACTGGTCAGCGTGCCGGTCGCACTGCTGGGCCTGGTGAGCGCGTCGGCAGCCACCGCCGCCCCCACGACGACAAGCACACCGATCACCTACCCGACCCGGATCGACCTGCCCAACGGGTTCCAGCCGGAGGGCATCGCGATCTCCGGCGGTACGGCGTACCTCGGCTCGCGCGCCAACGGGGACATCTACGCGGCCGACCTGCGGACCGGCAAGGGCAAGGTGATCAGCAAGGGGCCGGGCACGGGGTCGCTCGGCATGAAGGTGGACCGGTTCGGCCGGCTGTTCGTCGCCGGCGCCGGCGGTGGGAACGGGCGGGTGATCGACACCCGCACCGGCAAGATCCTGGCGAGCTACACGTTCACCACCTCGACAACGACGTTCGTGAACGACGTGATCCTCGGCAAGGACGCGGCCTGGTTCACGGACTCGCTGCAGCAGGCCTTCTACAAGGTCCCATTCGGCCGCAACGGCCGACTCGCCGCGAAGGCCGAGACGATCCCGCTCAGCGGCGACTACCAGCACCTGCCCGGCAACAACGCCAACGGCATCTCGCTCACCCCTGACGGCCGCGCGCTGATCATGGTCCAGTCGTCGACCGGCTTCCTGCTCCGGGTCGACCCGAAGACCGGCGTGGCCCGGCGGATCGACATCGGCAAGGCACTGATGACGAACGGCGACGGCCTGCTCCTGGTCGGCACCACGCTGTACGTCGTCCAGAACCGCTCGAACCAGATCTCGGTCGTCGAGCTGAACGCCGCCGGCACCAGGGGCGACGTGATCGGCGCCATCACCGACCCGGACTTCGACGTACCGACGACGCTCGCGGCCTTCGGGAACCGGTTCTACCTGCCCAACGCCCGCTTCACCACCACGCCGGCGCCGGACACGCAGTACTGGGTCACGGCGGTGCACGCGAAGACGGTCATGCACTCGATGGAAGACAGCGGGTGTGACCCGATCCGGTTCCTCTCGAAGTGAGAGTCAGCCGGCGGTGCGGAGGTTGCCTCGGGCTGCGGCCTTGAGGCGGCTTCCGCACGACAGGCGGACGGAGTACCCGGCGGGGATCGACAGCGGCTCGCCGGTCTGCGGATTGCGGCCGGTCCGCGGGGCACGCAGTACCCGCTCGATGCTGAGCAGGCCGGTCAGCGACACCTTGTCACCGCGCTGCACGGCCTCGGTGACGACATCGCCCAGCGCGTCCAGGACCTTCTCGGCCTGGTTCCGCGGGATGCCCGCCTTGTGCGCCACACCGGCGATCAGTTCGTTCCGGTTCACGGCTCTCCTCCGACTCGGTTCACACTTCCGAGCGGCACCTTAACCGAAATGAATGTCGTTAGCGAGAAGCATCCGGATATCGGTCACAACCCGTCGCGGTCGTGCCAGTGGTTCTGCCAGCGGGCGTCGATGGCGTCGACGGCCCGCTGGTACCGGATGTCCGTCGACAACCGTAGCTCGGTCGACACGTTGTCCAGAGCGGCGTGGACAGTGTGCGCCGTGTGGACAACCACGTCTCCCGCGGCGTAGTCGGTGACCAGCCAGTCAGCGTCGTACTCCGTCGCCAGAGCGGGCAAGTCCGCGGTAATGGACGCCGCAGGTCGCTTCAGTCGACCAGCGGCCTCCTCAGCGAGCACGCGGTGGTGGCTGCCTGCCAGGTAGGCCAGTCCGCCGCGGCTGACCGGACAGTCCCCCAGTGGGATCCACGCGGACAGCACCTGGTCAGTCCCGTCCCGCAGGTACAGCAGGTCGTAGTGCGCCTGCGTCGCCGTACCAATCCCGTTCTCACCTGGCGCCGTCTGCCGGATGATCTTCCGGCGGTGCAGAAACGGCTCACCGCCGAGGAACCACTCGAACCAGCCCTTCAAGGCCGGCTGAGCACAGAAGGCGGCGTACTCCGGTCCCGGCACAATCTCCTCGAACAGCACCTTCCGGTACGACGCTCTGTCGGTCACAGCGCCCGTCAACCCGAAGTAGTACTCGCGGAACGCCCGTACGACCGCAGGGTCCAGCAGCCCGCTCAGGAACAGGTACCCGTCCCGCTGCAGCCTGGACCGCAACCGCGTCCGATCACCACGCTCCTCCTCGGGCACCGGGACCAGTTCGCCCAGCCGTCGTTCATCCAGCACGTATCCGTTAGACGTCAGCACCCCTCCATTCCAGCGGTGTCCGGCGCCGAGCGGAATGGACCCGAATGGCCGTCTCTTGGACTCTTCTGCCTCCGCGTTCCGGCCGTCTGGTTCGCTCTCGGAGCCGATTTCCTCCCTTCGAAGGAGGCGGGATCTACTTTTGGACGTGTAAAACCATTCAGTGGGGTGACGTGCTCAGGGGGCGGGCACCGATACGGTCGTGGCTATGAGTGATACGCAGCCAATCGACCCGCGACGCGCGGACCGGTCACCGCGACGCCCGAAGAAGCGCCGCAACTGGTTCCTCCGGACCGTCGGACTGATCGTCCTGCTGTTCGTTCTGATGCTGATCGCGGTCCCGCTCTACGCCTGGAGCCGGATCGACAAGATCGACGCGATGCCGACCGGCCAACGGCCCGCCGACACGCCAGGTACGACGTACCTGATGGTCGGGTCGGACGCCCGCGAGGACCTCAGCCGGGCCGAGCGCGCCCGGCTGCACACCGGCGGCGACGCCGGGCCGGCCCGGACCGACTCGATCATGCTCATGCACGTGCCCAAGTCCGGGCCGACGGTGCTGATCAGCATCCCGCGCGACAGCGCGGTCAACATCCCGGGCGTCGAGGGCAAGCAGAAGATCAACGCCGCCTTCAACAAGAGCCCGGCGCTGCTGATCCAGACCATCGAGAACGTCACCGGGCTGCGCGTCGACCACTACGTCGAGGTCGGCTTCGGCGGCTTCGCGTCGGTGATCGACAGCATCGGCGGTATCCAGATGTGCTTGCCCAAGGCAATGAGTGACGACAAGGCGCACATCAACCTGCCGGCCGGCTGCCAGAAGCTCGACGGCGTGAACGCGCTCGGGTACGTGCGGTCGCGGCATGCGGACGGCAAGAACGACTTCGGCCGGGTCGAGCGGCAGCGGCAGATGGTCGGCGCGGTCGCGAAGAAGGCCAGCTCGCCGTCGACGTTCCTGAACCCGGTCCGCTACTACAACGTCGCGACCAAGGGTGTGGACGCACTGACCGTCGACAAGGACATGGGCCTGTTCGACTTCGTCGGGTTCGCCCGCGGCATGCGAGCGATCTCCGGCAGCAGCGGCGTCACGCTGACCGTGCCGATCAGCGATGACAACTACAACCTGGGCCATAACCGCGGCGTCGCCGTGAAGTGGGACACCGCCAAGGCAAAGGCCCTCTTCGACGCCATCAAGCAGGACAACACCAGCGGCCTCAAGAGCAGTAGTTGACCGTACTGGTCCACGCGGTGGTGAGCCTGGGGTTGCTCATCGTCGTACCACTCGGCCTCACTCTGCTCCCGACGCGAACCACCAGCACTCGCTGGTGGTTCGCGTTCGCCGTTCCCGGCGCAGTTGCTCTCTGGCTGCCCCGCGGCGCGGTATCGATCACCCTGGCGTCGATCTACCTCGCCGGCACACTCGTCCTCATCACGCTGGCCGCCCGCCACTTTCTGCAGCACAGGACACTTGGCGCGCGTCAGGTCGCGCTGTACACCGCGCTGGCGACTCCGTCGATCGCAGCGCTCGCCCTGGTCGCCGAACGGTCGTCGTACGAGCTGTTCGGGTTCAACCTGACGGTGCTGTCGCTGACAGTCGCCCACTTTCACTTCGCCGGCTTCGCGGCCGCGCTGATGGCGTACTTGTCTGCAGACGGTCTGGCAGCTGTGAGTGTTCCGCTGGGCACACTGCTCGTGTTGCTCGGGTTCTTCCTCGGTGATCCAGTGGAACTCGCAGGTGCCGTCGTACTGACCGCAGGAATGTGGTTGGTCGGCTGGAACCTCTGGCGCCGCTCGCAGCGCACTGACCGGACCACAGCGATCCTGCTGGTCGTGTCGGCTTCGGTGCTTGTGGTGACGATGCTGCTAGCAGTCAGCTGGGCCTTAGGGCACGTGGTGGATACGCCGTATCTACCGTTGGAGTGGATGGTTGCCACGCACGGTGTGGCCAATGCGGTTGGGTTTGCGTTGTGTGGCGTACTGGCGATGCGGCGGGAAGGTGTCGGATGAAGCTGGCGGACCTGGCGGACCTGCGGTTCAACTATGACGTTGTGGGGTCGACGCGATACGACGGGACGCCGGAGGGATATCACCGGCTGGAGCACCGTGAGCGAATCGGCACCGGCGACGAGGTGTTTCAGCGGGCCGGTGAAGCGTTGTTCCAGTGGCGCATGCAGCGGACGGCCGGCCTGCCGGTGACGGCGACCGATACGCCCCCGCGGGTTGGCACCAACTCGCTGGCCCGGCTTGGGCCTGGACTGTTGGTGGGGAGGCTGCGGACGCTGGTGCCTATCGCCAACCTCGGGCTCCCGGTCCCCTGCCGGGTTGTCTGGATCGTCGACGAGGCGGACCGGATCGGCTTCGCATACGGCACGCTCCAGGGCCATCCCGAGTCCGGCGAGGAGTCCTTCGTCGTCACCCGGGACCCGGACGGCATCTACTTCACCATCCGCGCGTACAGCCGCGCAGCCTCCTGGTACACCCGCCTGGCCGGCCCAGCCACCCGGATGGCCCAGTCGTACGCCGCCCGTCGCTACGCAGCAGCACTCCGCCATCTGTCCGCGGCATGACAAGGCCCCGCAAGCTCATACCGTTGCGGGGCCGCAGCCTTTGTACCAGGCGTTTGAATCCCACCAGGTGAGCAACACGCCAACACCAGAAGACGCTCTGGACTTTCTGGGGTTTCGGCAGTTCCCTGGAGGCGTGGATCCGGTGGACCGGTGGTTGCGCCGCCGGCACGAGGAGTTTCTCGAGGGTGACGCGCAGCAGCGCGTCCGTGGACTCGTCGCGGCCTCGTGGACCCGGTCGATCGCAGCCGGGCTCCAGTCCGACACGGCTGCCCCGTTCGCGTTCCAGGACGGCGAACTGGCGTCGTACCGGGCCGAACACCCACTCGCCGCAGTCTTCCCGATGCTGTACGACGTACTCGGCCGGGCGGCTGTGGACAGTGACTGCGTGATGGCCGTCGGCGACAGCGACGGCAGACTGCTCTGGGTGTGCGGCCGTCCCGACGTACTGCGGGCCGCGGACGGCATCCACTTCGCCGAGGGTGCCTGGTGGGCGGAGCGACACGTCGGCACCAATGCGCTCGGTACGTCGCTCGAGCTCGACACCGCGATCCAGATCCGGTCCGCCGAACACTTCACCGTCCTGGTGCAACCCTGGTCCTGCGCGGCCGCGCCCATCTACGACCCAGCAACGCAACGGATCCTGGGCGTCGTCGACATCACCGGCACCGCCGACGCCGCCACGCCACAGTCACTCGCGATGGTCCGCGCCGCGGCCCGGATGGCCGAGGCAGAGCTCGGCCGCCTGATGGTTCTGCGCACAGTCCAAGGCGACGCGGGCCAGCGCATCCAGATCCAGGCGCTCGGCCGACCGGACGCCGAAGTACGCATCGACGGCCACGAGTTCCGCCTGAGCCGCAGGCACAGCGACATCGTCGCCCTGCTCGCCGAGCACCCCGAGGGCCTCAGCTCTGAGGAGCTCTCCGACGGCCTGTACGGCGAAGCCGACCACCGCTCGTCGCTCCGCGGCGAAGTCACCCGGCTGCGTGCACTACTAGGCGCAGACATCGTCGAGTCCCGCCCGTACCGGCTCCGCCACGACATCACCGCGGACTGGTTGGAGACCGCCGACGACCTCGACGGCCACCGCCTCTCCTCAGCACTCCGCCGGTACGTCGGTCCGCTACTGCCCCAATCCGACGCACCGGGCGTGGTCGCGGCCCGGAACCGGCTGGAGAACCGCATCCGGGCCGCAGTACTGCAGACCCACGATGTCGACCTGGTGGTCGCATGGACCCGCTCGTACGCCGGTGTGAACGACCTGGGCGCCTGGGAGCACCAACTCGCCCTGCTGTCGCCCACCTCGCCACTGTGGCCGGCCGCGCAGGCAGAGGTACGCCGCCTGCGCACCGACTACGGCCTCAGCACGTTCAGAACACCCTGACGGCGATCTCCGCCGGTGCGGCCAGCAGACGCTCGATCTCGTCGTCCAGCTTCACCAGCGTGACCGACGCACCGGCCATGTCCAGCGACGTGCAGTACTCGCCGACGTAGTTGCGCCGGATGTTGATCCCGCGGTCGGTCAGCACCTGGTGTGCCCGGCCGTAGAGCAGGTACAGCTCGCTGATCGGCGTACCGCCCAGGCCGTTGATCATCAGCGCCACGTTGTCGCCCGACTCGTACGGCAGGTCCGAGCGGACCGCCCCGAGCACCTGGTCGATGATCTCGTCCGCCGACGCGAGCTTCTCCCGGCTGCGGCCTGGTTCGCCGTGGATGCCGACACCCATCTCCATCTCGTCGGCGCCCAGCTCGAACAGCGGCGAACCCTTGGCCGGCGGCGTGCAGGCGGTCAGCGCCATGCCCATCGTCCGCGTGACCGAGTTGACCTTCTCCCCGATCCGGACCAGCTCGTCGAGGTCCGCGCCCTGCTCGGACGCCGCACCGACAGCCTTCATCACAAAGAAGTTGCCGGCCACGCCGCGCCGCCCGACGGTGTACGTCGAGTCCTTGACCGCCACGTCGTCGTCGATGATCAGCGTCTTCACGTTCAGCCCGTCCGCCGCGCTGAGCTCCTGCGACATGTCGAACGCCATCCGGTCGCCGGTGTAGTTGTTCACCAGCAGCAGCACGCCCTTCTCGGACGCGAGCAGCTTGGTGGTCTCGTACACGTAGTCCATCGGCGGCGCCGCGAACACGTCACCAGGACAGGCCGCGTCGAGCATCCCCTTGCCGACCGTCATCACGTGCGCCGGCTCATGTCCGGAGCCGGAGCCCTGGATGACCGAGACCTTGTCGTCGCGCGGTGCGTCGGTTCGCATGATCAGGTTGTACTCCGGGACGTACTTCAGCGTCTCGGGATTGGCCAGCGCGATGCCGCGCAGCATCTCCGGCACGTAATTCTTGGGATCGTTGACGAACTTCTTCATTCCGATGCCCTCCCCTTTTCAGCAATTAAGAGCTGCCAGCTTGCTGCTATTTGCTCCATCAGTACGGCGACAGCGGTGGCTCCCGCATCGACCGAGCCCCTGCTGCGTTCGCCTGTGTAGGCGGCCCGACCGCGCCGCGCGACCATGTCGATCGTGGCGTCGGCGGCCGATCGCGCGGCGACCGCGGCCCGTGCGGCGACCTCGGCGCTGCTCAGCCCTTCGGCGACCGCCGCCTCGATCGCGTCGGTCATCGGGACCAGCGCGTCAAGCAGCGTCTTGTCTCCCAGCTCGGCGCTGCCGCGGGCCATGATCCCGGCGATCGCGGACCGCAGCATCGCCACGACCGTGGGTCCGTCCAACGAGGTCGTCGTACCGGCGGTCATCCCCGCGCGGAGGAAGCCGGTGCCCCAGATCGGGCCGGACGTGCCGCCGATCCGGGAGGTCACCAGCATCCCGACCCGCTTCAGGAACGTGCCGATATCGGTCCGGTCCAGCTCGCCGTACTGCGCCTTGAGCTTCTCGAAGCCGCGGGCCAGCGAGTACCCGAAGTCGCCGTCGCCGACCACCGAGTCCAGGTCGCCGAAGTACTTCTCGTTGGCGAGGCAGGTGTCGACGATCGTGGTCAGGACGAGGTCGACCTCGCTCCAGCTGTCACTCATGTCCGCCCTCCTTATGGCCGGTCAGGCGAGCGAACTCGTCGAGGGTGAGCGCGCCGACCGGGCTGATGTTCCAGGGATCCGCGAGTACCTCGAGCTGCTCGCCGTCGGGGTCACCGAGGCTGGAGACGACGAGCGCGGCCCCGGTGAAGTCCTCGTCGCGCGTATAGCCGGACACAGTCACGACCGTCGCCAGTCCGGCTCCGGTCGCGGCCTGCAAGCCGTTGCTCGAGTCCTCGATGACGAGGGTGTGATCCGGGACCAGCGCGAGTTGATGCAAGGCCAACTCGTAGACCGCAGGGTCCGGCTTCTTCCGCGGTACGACGTCACCCGCGAAGATCGGGATCCGGGCCGCCAACTCCGCGCCGACCGCACCGACTAGCACAGCGCGGACCGATGCGATCGCCGACGTGGACGCGACGGCGACCGTCCAGCCGGATCGCAGGGCTTCGGTGATGATCCGCCGTACGCCGGGACGCGGCGGAACCACCCCGGCTGCGATCAGATCGGTGAACGCCTTTGTCTTGTACTTGTGCCAGCTCGCGATCACGTCAGCACGCTCATCCGCCGACGGCGAGCCCGCCGCCTTGAACACCTCGGGGTCGTCAAGCACGGTGGCCAGGCGTTCCTTGCCGCCACCGATCTTCAGCAGTCGCCCGTACTCCTCGACCGACCAGCGGACCGGGAGCCCGAAGTGGTCGAAGGTCGCGTTGAAGGCCGGCAGATGACCGTCGCGTTCGGTGTCGCCGAGTACGCCGTCGCAGTCGAAGATCAATGCGTTCATGCGTGCCCACCGCTGCCGAAGATCTCGATGTGCTCGGCGGCCATCGCCTTGACCGCGGCGTGGATGTGGCGGAAGAGCGACGGCGGGTCCCACTTGTTCGCAGCGCGGGCCTGCTCGAGGTGCTCCAGCGACGAGGTCATGTAGGCGACCTTCAACGCGGTGGAGATGTTGACCTTCGCGCAGCCGCGGCCGATCAGGTCCTGGAACTGCTCACGAGACAGACCGGAGCCACCGTGCAGAGCCATCGGGATGCCGGTCGCGGTGACCAGATCGGTGATGCGCTGGTAGTCGAGCTCCGGCGCGGAATGGTAGATGCCGTGGGCGTTGCCGATCGCCGGCGCGAACACGTCCACACCGGTCGTCTCGACGAACGTGGTCGCGATGTCGAGCGACTGCCGTTGCGATGCGGTGTCCGATCCGACCCCGTCCTCGACTCCGGTGATGCCTTCGATCTCGCCTTCGACATGAGCGCCGTACTTCCGCGCCTCGGCGACCACCTCGACCGTCTGCCGCTGGTTCTCCTCGACCGGAAGGGACGACGCGTCGAACAGCACCGAGTTCCAGCCAGCCTCGAGACAAGAGCTGATCACGGCGCGATCCGGACAGTGGTCGAGATGCAAAGCCACCGGGACCGGCGCGGGCGTGACCACCGCGTCGAACATCGCCTTGAGTACGTCGCGACCGATCGCCTTCACCGTCTTCACCGAGGTCTGCACGATCAACGGCGACCGCAACTCCACCGCGGCATCCACCACCGCCTGCAAACTCAGCTCGTCCACCACGTTGATCGCCGGCACCCCGTACCCCTTGGCCAGCGCCTCGTCCACCAGGCCCTTCAACCCCGCAACACCCATCACAACCCCTCTCCACCCACTGCCAATCTCCCTCGCCGGACGCTGCACGAGTGCTGCATGCGAGACTGTGGCGGGTGAGTCCAAAGACGTTGTCGGATCTGGTCGCGCCGGACTGGGCGGAGGCATTGGGTCCGGTCGAGGAAACCGTCGCGCGGATGGGTGAGTTCCTCCGCGGCGAGATCTCCGCCGGACGCGCCTACCTGCCGGCCGGCGAGAACGTACTGCGAGCCTTCCACCGACCGCTGGCCGAAGTGAAGGTGCTGGTCGTCGGCCAGGATCCGTACCCGACGCCCGGACACCCGGTGGGGCTCAGTTTCTCGGTGGCTCCCGACGTACGGCCGATCCCGCGGAGTCTGGCGAACATCTACCGCGAGCTGATGGCGGACGTCGGCGTACCGGCGCCGTCGAACGGTGATCTGACGCCGTGGGCCGACCAAGGCGTGCTGATGCTGAACAGAGTGCTGACCGTGCAGCCGGGCAAGTCCGGCGCGCACCGCGGCAAGGGCTGGGAGAGCGTCACCGAGCAGGCCATCCACGCGCTGGTCGACCGCGGCGGGCCGCTCGTCGCGATCCTCTGGGGCCGCGACGCCCAGACCCTCAAGCCGATGCTCGGCAGTACGCCGTACGTCGAAAGCGCACACCCGAGCCCGATGTCCGCGGACCGTGGCTTCTTCGGCTCCCGCCCGTTCAGCCGCGTCAACGCGATGCTCGCCGACCAAGGCGCGGCCCCAGTCGACTGGCGCCTGCCCTAGTAGTTTGTTCGAATGATCCATTGCAGGATCGTTCAACAATCTTCTATGGTGACCAGAATCGCCTCGTTCCGTCCCCGGGAGGAACCATGTGGGTTCTGCTCGCCATCGCGGTGGTCGTCGTCGGGTTCGCCCTGCGGATCAACTCGATGCTGGTGGTCACCGCGGCCGGGATTGTCGCCGGCCTGATCGGCGGCCTGTCTCCGGTCAAGATCCTGAATGCTTTCGGCGACGGTTTCGCCGGCAGCCGCTCCGTCACCGTCTTCATCGTCACGCTGCCCGTGATCGGGCTGATCGAGCGCTACGGCCTGCAGCATCAGGCCCGCAAGCTGATCAGCAAGCTCAAGGTGCTCACCACCGGCCGCCTGCTGGCCATCTACCTGCTGATCCGCCAGGGCACCGCGGCCCTCGGCCTGACCAGCATCGGCGGTCCCGCGCAGGCGGTCCGCCCGCTGATCCACCCGATGGCCGCCGGCGCCGCGGAACGCCGCTACGGCAAACTCCCGGAGAAGGTCCAGGAGAAGATCAAGGGCTTCGCGGCCAGCGCCGACACCGTCGGGCTGTTCTTCGGCGAGGACATCTTCGTCGCGATCGGCTCGATCCTGCTGATCACCGGCTTCGTCGACACGACGTACGGCCTGCACCTGGAGGCGATCGACATCGCGCTCTGGGCGATCCCGACCGGTATCTGCGCGCTGCTCATCCACGGCACCCGATTGCTCTTGCTCGATCGCCAGCTGGACAAGCTCGCCAGGGAAGCGAAGGACGCCGAGAAGGAGGCGGCCCGATGATCAAGGTCGAGTGGTTCTACTGGCTGTGCGGGATCTTCTTCGTGCTGATCGCCCTGCAGGTGCTGAACGATCGCAGCAACCCGAAGCGGATCGGCAGCGCCGCGTTCTGGGGCATCCTCGGACTGTCGTTCGGCTACGGCACCTTCGTGGTGCACAAGCAGGCGCCGTCGTGGCTGCTCGGCATCGCGGTGATCGGCCTGGCGGTGCTCGCCGGCTCGGGCTTCCCGGGCAAGGGCGAGGAGCGTACGACGACACCGGCTGAGCGCGTGCACTTCGCCGACCGGTTCGGGAACAAGCTGTTCCTGCCGGCGCTGGTGATCCCGGTGGTCGCGGCGATCTTCGGGGCCTGGCTGGCCAAGGTGAAACTCGGCGGTGGCAAGCCGCTGCTGGAGTCCGGGTCGGCGACGATCATCGGCCTCGGCGTCGCGTCGATCCTCGCGCTGATCCTTGGCATGGTGTTGCTGAAGCCGAAGTCTCCCGCCGTACCGCTTCATGAGGGCCGGCGGCTGCTCGAGCACATCGGCTGGACGGCGATCCTGCCGCAGATGCTGGCCACGCTCGGCCTGCTGTTCAACGCGTCCGGCGTCGGCAAGGCAGTCGGGCGAGTCACCGACCATATGATCCCGAAGGGCTCGCTGATCGCCGCTGTCGCGCTGTACTGCATCGGCATGGCGATCTTCACGATCATCATGGGCAACGCGTTCGCCGCGTTCCCGGTGATGACGGCCGCGGTCGGCTGGCCGCTGCTGGTGCAGCAGTTCCACGGCACCCCAGCGGTCGTGTTCGCGGTCGGAATGCTGGCCGGCTTCTGCGGCACCCTGTGTACGCCGATGGCCGCGAACTTCAACCTGGTCCCGGCCGCGCTGCTGCAGATGAAGGATCAGTACGGCCCGATCAAGGCCCAGATCCCGACCGCGATTCCCTTGCTGGGCTGCAACATCGTCGTCATGTACCTCTTCGCTTTCTAAGGAGTCCCATGAAGTACGCCGCCGCCTGGGCCGACATTGCTTGCACGGTGCTCGAAACGCCGTACCCGTACGGCGCCGCGCACGCGTCGAGCGGTCCCGACGACGTCGACGTGACCCCGGATCGTCTGCACCCCGCCTTCCACGGGTCCTACGACTGGCACTCCAGCGCACACATGCAGTGGTCCCTGGTCCGGTTGCTGACGCTGGCGCCGGACCAGGTCGGCCGACGGCCGATCGACGTACTCGACAAGCGCCTCACGCCGGAGGCGATCGCGACCGAGGCCGCGTACCTGCGGGCCAGGTCGTCGTACGAGCGTCCGTACGGCTGGGCCTGGGCGGCGATGCTGGTGGCTGCGGGTCGACAGACCCAGTGGGCGGATGTTCTCACTCCACTGGGCGAGGTCATCGCGGACCTAGTACTCGCGTGGCTGCCTCGCCAGGCGTATCCGGTGCGGCACGGCGTACACCTCAACTCTGCCTTCGCGCTCGCTCTCTTGCATGAGGCGTACGGCGACCTGCAGCGGCAGGATGTGGTCGATGCGATCCGTGCGCGGGCGTTGGAGTGGTTCGGCGAAGACACGGCGTACGACACTCGCTTCGAGCCGTCGGGGACTGACTTCCTGTCGCCGGCGTTGTCCGAGGCGGAGCTGATGCGACGAGTGCTTCCGGACGAGGAGTTCGCGACCTGGTTGGCTGCCTTCCTGCCTGGTCTCGGGACGGACGCTCACCTGCATCTGCTCGACGTACCGATCACTGACAACTCTGGTGATGGTCAGCTGGCGCACCTGTCCGGGCTGGCGCTGTCACGCGCGTGGCAGCTTCGGACCATCGCACCTGCTCTGCCTGACGTGGCCGACGTACTGAAGGCTGGTGCGGATCGTCAGGTTGAGGCAGTGCTGCCGACTGTCACCGACGGGGACTTCATGTCGACGCACTGGCTGGTGTCGTTCGCCCTCCTGGCCGATCAGGCGTAGACGTACCGGTCCAGCTCCGCCAGAGCTGCGCGTACCGCCCGCCGTCGGCCAGCAGTTCCTGATGCGTTCCTGACTCGACTACTCGTCCATGCTCGAGTACGACGATCCGGTCCGCCTGCTCTGCCTGGGTGAGCCGGTGCGCGACGATCAGCGTGGTCCGGCCGGCGGTCGCTGCCACACTCGCCCGCTCCAGCTCACGCGCTCCCGCACTACCGGCTTCCGCAGTCGCTTCGTCCAGTACGGCGATCGGCGGGTCAGCAAGCACCAAACGAGCAAAGGCGACCTGCTGAGCCTGCGCACTGGTCAATTGGTGACCGCTCTCGCCCACGACGGTCTCCACGCCATCCGGTAGCGCACGTACCCACGCGAGTGCACCAACTCGCTCCAGCGCGCTCTCCACGTCCGCATCGGTAGCGTCCGCGCGTGCCAGTCGTACGTCGTCCACCAGCGGCCCAGAGAACACGTGCACCTCCTGACTGAGCAGAGCGACCTGCGCCCGAGTCCGGTCCTCACCGAGCTCACGCAACTCCACACCGCCCAGCTTCACCGTGCCGGCGGTAGGTACCAGCACCCCGGCCGCAATCGCAGCCAGCGTGGTCTTTCCGGCACCGCTCGCACCGACCAACGCGACACGTTCCCCAGGCTCTAACCGCAGCGCTACCTCGTCCAACACCAGCGGACCGTCGTACGCATGCCCGACCCCAGTCAGCTCCAGCGACGCGTCACCAGGCGCCGGACCCGGCGGCGGCTCGGGAACCGCCTCAATCTCCAGTACGCCGGCCAACCGGGCAAGGCCCGCCGCCGCAGTCTGGATCTGGTCGAACTCCATCAGTACGACATTGATCGGATTGAACAACCGGTGGAAGTACAGCGCGGCCGCGGTCACCGCACCGACGCTGACCAGGTCGTCCCGAGCCAGGAAGAACCCGGCCACCAGGATCGCGGTCAGCCCGGTGAACTCGGCGTGGTTTATCCGCATCGAGAAGAAGCTGAACAGCTTGAAGACGTGGATCGAGATGTCCCGCGCGGTCCCGGAGGTCGCGCCGATCGTCTCGAGCTGCCGGTCCTCCAACCGGTAAGCACGCACGGTCGCGCTGCCACGCAGTGAGGCGATGATCGCTTCAGACCGATCGCCCATCGCGACGCGCTCCTGGCGGTAGAACGGCGCCGATCGGCGCAGGTACCACCGCAGCGCCAGCAGGTACATCGGCAAGGCGAGCAGACCGGCCAGACCAAGCCGCCAGTCCAGCACGAAGATGCCGCCCACGGTGAGGACGATGGTCAGCGCCGCGCCTAGTACTGCCGGTCCGACTTCAGTCAGCGCCGAGGCGACCGCAGCAACGTCGTCACCTACGCGGGAGAGCAGATCGCCCGTTCGCACCTTGTCCAGCACCGGTGCGGGCAGTTGCAGCACGCGATCCAGCACCTGTTCCCGGATCCGCGCCAGCACCGTCTCGCCGACCCGCGCAACCAGAGTCACTCCGAGGGACGTCAGCACTCCAGCCACGATCGCCGCAGCACCGATCAGTACGACGACCTTGACGATCGAGGACTGGTCGGCCTTATCGGCGACATCGTCCACCAGCACACCGAGCGCCCACGGCGCGACCAGACCGGCCGCACTCGCACCGGTGATCACCACTGCGGCGATCACCGACAACCCTGGCAGCCTCCGGATCTCTCGCCACAGAACGGCCCAGGTCTCACGTGACCCAGCCACAGGAAGCAGGTTCATCGGAGCACCGCCTCCTGGTAGACGGAGTCTGAGGCCGCCAGCTCCGAGTGGAGGCCTTCGGCAACCACTGCTCCATCGGCGATCACGACCACCCGATCCATCTTGCCGAGCAACGCCGGACTGCTGGTCAACACCAACGTGCTCAAGCCGGCACGTTCCTCGGCCAGCCCCTCCGCCAGCAATTCCTCGGTCACCGCGTCCACCGCCGTGCTCGGGTCGTGCAGCACCAGCACCGGCGGCTCAGCCAGCAGCGCACGCGCCAGGCCGAGCCGCTGACGCTGCCCACCGGACAACGACTGCCCCCGGTCGGCCAACGGGCGGTCCAGCTCGTCGATGAGGTCAGCGGCGCCTGCTGCAGTCATCACCCGCTCCAGCGAAGGCGAGTCCACCAGTAGGTTGCTCCGAAGCGTGCCCTCGAACAGATCGGTCTCGTGGCGCTCCAGCAGGACAGTCCGTCGTACGACGTCGATGTCGAGCTCCTCGATCGGCGTACCACCAACGCGCAGTACGCCGGTGTGCTCGGGCGCCCGACCGGACACGACACTCAGCAGCGCATCCGCGTCCCGCGGGTCGTAGCACAGCACGCCGACCGACTCGCCTGGCGTAAGCACGAGATCCACTGCGGACAAGGACTTGTAGGACACCTGATCCAGCTCGAGCAGCGGCTTCGACGGGTCCACCGTCGTACCAGAGCCGCTGGTGATGAGTGGCGGCGATGACAGCACTGAAGCCAGTCGGCCGGCCGACGCGCGAGCCATGGCAAGGATCTGGCTGGCATACCCGAGCGTGCCGACCGGCTCGGCCACGAACTGGGCCAGCCCGACCACGGTGATCAGCTGACCGATCGTGATCCGTCCGTTGAGTGCGAACCACCCGGACACTCCAGCGACCGCAGCCAGCAGCAGACCGCTCAGTGCGGTCGTCACGCCGTCCTGCAGCCCGTTGGTCGACGCCGCCCGCAGCGTGGCCCGCAACGTGGCCTGACTGGACCGCCGGTACCGCGCGGCCGCATTGTGCTGCGCCCCGATCCCCCGCAACGTCCGCAGACCACCAACGAGGTCAGTAGCCAAAGCGGTGGTCTGAGCGACCGCCTCCTGCTGGCTCGACGTACGACGCGTCAACAGCGGAGACAACGCCTGAATCCCCAGCACCAGCAGCGGTACGCCGATCAGCACCCCGAGCCCAAGTGGTACGTCGACCAGCAGCAACGACACCGACGACACAATCAACGCCGTAGCCGCGGCGCACCCGATCGAGACGGCACGCATCACAAGCGCAGCCTTCTCCGCATCGGAGGTCGCGATCGACAGCAGTTCACCCGACCGCAGCCCGGTGCGGTGACCACGTGGGTCCAGCACACGCTGGGCGATCTCCAGCCGGAGCAGGTGGGTCTCGTACTCGATCGCCCAGACGACCTGCCTCGCACCGGTCTTCCAGGCGTTCGAGAGTACGGCGAACAGCACGACCATCATCAGCACGCACCACAGCAGCGGCTCGAACCGGCCCGTCGCCACCGCGCGGTCCACGAAGATGCCGATCGCGACCGGCACCGCCGCCTCGGTCGCCTGGTGCAGCGACAACACCAGCACCCCGGCGATCATCCGGCCCCGATGCCGCCGGATCGCGCGCCTCAACAACTCACCAGTCGACATAGTTAGGTAACCCTAACTCACCTCCGGCGATTGACACTCGCCGAAGTCCGCCGTACGGTCTCGCGTTAATAGTAAACTTTCCTAACAGTCTGCGTGGTCAGCGCGGCGCGTACCCGCGGGCGGCGGAGGGAGGCAGGGTTGGCCTATGGCAACAACTCCCGGAACGCCGCGCCTGCTGCGCGCGATGAACGACCGCGCCGCCCTGGACCTGCTGCTCAGCCAGGGGCCGCTCTCCCGCACCACGCTGGGCAACCTGACCGGGCTGTCCAAGCCGACCGCGTCCCAGCTGCTCGCGCGCCTCGAGGCCGCTCATCTGGTCCGCCCGAGCGGCACCACCGCGGGCCGTCCGGGCCCGAACGCGCAGCTGTACGAGATCAACGGCAGCATCGCGTACGTCGCCGGCCTGGACGTGACGCCGACCCGGATCCGCGCCGCCATCGCGGACCTGACCGGCAAGGTCGTCGGCCACTACGAGCTGGCCACGCCGGGACGCAGCGCCAAGGGAACTGTCGGCCGGGTGGTCAAGGCGATCGAGGGTGCGGCCGGCGAGGCGGGCATGAGCCGGGAGCGCCTGCATCGCGTCGCCATCGGTACGCCGGGTGGTTTCGACCCGACCACCGGCCGGCTGCGGTACGCGACCCACCTGCCCGGCTGGCACGCCCCGCACCTACTCGAGGAGCTGGCCGCGGCTGTCGCCGTACCGCTGGAGGTCGAGAACGACGTCAACCTGGCCGCGATCGCCGAGCAGCAGATCGGCCACGCCCAGGACCACGACAACTTCGTGCTGCTTTGGGGCGAGGAAGGCATCGGCGCCGCGATCGTGATCAACGGCCGCCTGCACCGTGGAGCGACCGGCGGCGCGGGCGAGGTCGCGTTCCTGCCGCTCCCCGGTACGCCGCTGGTCCGCAACGTCGGCCGGAACAACGCCGGCGGCTTCCAGGAGCTCGCCGGTGGCGAACCTGTCCTTGAGTTGGCCCGCGAGCACGGTCTGAAAGCCCGTACGCCGGAAGCCGCGATCGCGGTCGCTCTGCAGACCGAGGGTGCCGGTGACGCCGTACTCACGGAGTTCGCGCACCGACTGGCCGTCGGTCTGGCCGCGATCGTCGCGGTCGTCGACCCGGAGCTGATCGTGCTGGCCGGTGGCGTCATCACAGCGGGCGGCGATCGCCTACGCGGACTGATCCAGGACGAGCTCGCCGATCTCGCCGTACCGCGTCCGCAGCTGTTGATGACCGCGATCAGCACTGACCCAGTCCTGTCCGGAGCACTGCAGTCGGCGCTCAGCACCACCCGCGACGAAGTCTTCGACACCGCAGGTCCACCGATCCCCTAGGAGTCACAGGGTGAAACTCACAGTCGTTGGTGGCGGGTCCACCTACACGCCCGAGCTCGTCGACGGGTTCGCCCGGTTGCGGGACACGTTGCCGGTATCGGAGCTCGTGCTCGTCGACCCGGCGCCTGATCGGCTGGAGTTGGTCGGCGGGCTGGCACGGCGCATCTTCGCAAAACAAGGGCATGCGGGCCGCGTGATCACCACATCCGATCTGGACGCGGGGATCGAGGGTGCGGACGCCGTACTGCTCCAGCTGCGCGTCGGTGGGCAGGCAGCGCGCAACGAGGACGAGACGTGGCCGCTGGAGTGCGGTTGCGTCGGCCAAGAGACCACCGGGGCCGGCGGGCTCGCCAAGGCGCTGCGGACGGTTCCTGTGGTGCTGGACATTGCAGAGCGGGTACGGCGTACCAATCCGGACGCGTGGATCATCGACTTCACCAACCCGGTCGGGATCGTGACGCGGGCACTGTTGTCGCACGGGCACAAGGCAGTCGGGTTGTGCAACGTGGCTATCGGGTTCCAGCGCCGGTTCGCTGCGCTGCTCGGGGTCACGCCGGAGGAGGTTTCGCTGGACCACGTCGGCCTCAATCACTTGACCTGGGAGCGTGCGGTCCGCGTCAACGGTGACGACATGCTGCCGAAACTGCTGGCCGAGCACCTGCCTGAGCTGTCCGAGGACCTGCACCTGCCGGCGGACGTGGTGCGGCAGCTGGGCGTCGTGCCGTCGTACTACTTGCGCTACTACTACTCGCACGACGCTGTGGTGCAGGAGCTGCTCACCGTGCCGTCGCGGGCCTCTGAGGTCGCTGCGCTCGAGAAAGAGCTGCTGGACATGTACGCCGATCCGCAGCTCGACGAGAAGCCCGCACTACTCGAGCTGCGCGGCGGGGCGTACTACTCCGAAGCTGCTGTCGCACTGGCGTCCTCGCTGCTCAACAACACCGGCGACGTGCAAGTGGTGAACACGCTGAACAACGGCACGTTCCCCTTCCTCGCCGACGATGCTGTCATTGAGGTGCCTGCAACGGTCGGCGCCGAGGGCACGACGCCGGAGCCGGTGGCCCCGCTGGAGCCCCTGTACGCCGGACTGGTCGCACACGTGACGGCGTACGAGGAATTGGCGCTGGAGGCTGCGGTGAAGGGCGGATCCGAGCGGGTGTTCAAGGCTCTGCTGGCGCATCCGCTGGTCGGGCAGATCTCCATTGCGCAGGAGCTGACCGACAAGCTGCTCGCGCACAACAAGGCTTATCTGCCGTGGGCGCGCTAGTACCGGGTGGAGTCCTCGCCTTCGACGCCGGCAACAGCAAGACCGACGTCGCACTGGTCGCCGCAGACGGGACAGTGCTCGGTACGGCGCGTGGGGGTGGATTCGAGCCGCAGAAGCTCGGTGCGGCGGCCGCTGTGGGCGGACTGGAGCCGTTGGTCCACGCTGCGGCGGAAGAGGCCGGCTTGCGGCTTGGCGACGTACCGCTGGTGCAGCAGGTGTCAGCGTGCCTGGCGAACGCTGACCTGCCGATCGAAGTGGAGCAACTGACTGCCGCGTTCGAGCAGCGCGGGTGGGCGGAGTCGGTGTACGTCACCAACGACACGTTTGCGCTACTGCGGTCTGGGGTGGACGAGCCGCGTGGTGTGGCCGTGGTGTGTGGTGCGGGGATCAACTGCTCGGGGATGTTGCCGGACGGGCGGACCGCGCGGTTCACGGCGTTGGGGAAGCTGACTGGTGACTGGGGTGGCGGTGCGCAACTGGCCGAGGAGGCGTTCTGGTCGGCGTCGCGGGCGGAGGACGGCCGCGGTCCGGCTACCGCACTGCTGACCGCGTTGCCCGTGCACTACGGGTTGCCGTCGTTGGCTGCTGTGATCGAGGCGTTCCATTTCGGTGAGCTGCCGGCCGAACGGCAGTTGGAGGCCGGGCCGGTGTTGTTCCAGGTCGCGGTCTCCGGCGATACCGTTGCCTTGGGCATCATTCAGCAACAAGCCGAGGAGATCGTCGCGATGGCGGTCAGCGCGCTGCGCCGGCTCGAGTTGCTGGGCGAGCGCGTGATTGTCGTGCTCGGCGGCGGAGTACTGACTGCTGGTCACTCGGTGTTGCTCGACCGCGTCACCCACCTGCTCGCGGAGGTCGCCCCGAAGGCAGTTCCGCGGGTGGTCGACGTACCGCCGGTTGTTGGTGCGGCTTTGCTCGGACTGGACCACACGGCCGCTGGAGCGAATGCGCAGGAGCGATTACGCGCCGCATTCGCACCACCACCGGCAGCTTGACATTGCAGCCCCGTTTCATTCGAAAGCGATGCAAACTCTCTCGGGTGATGTGGCGTCCCACTGAGTAGGACCACATCCACTCGGGAGGTCGATGATGATTCGAAGGATCATAGGTCTCGGCAGTACTGCGGCACTCGCGGTGACAGCACCGATCGTGCTCACCGGAGCCGCCGCCCCGGCCAACGCCGGCACCACCACCACGACAGCGAGTTGCACCCAACTCGCGTCTGCGACCAACATCTCCGCGGCAACCTACGCCGACCGCTTGGTGCGGGCCTGGGGCAGCGGTGCGACCGCGACGGCCAACTGCTACGCGTCGACGGCGACCACGCGAACCCTCTACGGGCAGGCGTTGCCGGGCGGCATCCACTGGCGGCGGGTCTCGACCGAAGGTGCCGCTGGGACGATCTACGTGACGTACCACGACGATGCGCGCGGCGGGAACCTGACGATCGGCGTACAGAACGTCGGTCTGCGCGCGGCGAACGGCTGGCACGCGGCGTACACCGCGAAGTTCAGCGGCGAACCGAAGGCGTGGAACGCGGTCCAGTGGTCGGACAACCTGGTCCGGGCCTGGGGACGCGGTGACACGAAGTGGACGGCGTACTACGCGACTCCGACCGCGGCCAAGCAGCTGCACAAGGTCGCCGCCAAGGGCGGATCGCACTGGACGCGGATCGCCACAGAAGGTGCGGCCGGTACGACGTACGTGACGTATCGGAACACCGTCACCCGGCACACGCTGGTGATCGGGGTGTCGAACGTCGGCCTGTCACAGGGTGACGCGCACGCGGCGTACACGGTGCGGTACCACTGATCACTTGAGCTCGATTTGCTTGGGGTGTAATCATGATTACATGAGTACACAGACCGAGCAGGAGAAGGTGCGGGGCTGGCTGACCGGGCGGTTGCCGGGCGACTGGTTCGACGGTGAGATCGAGCTGTCGATCGATCGGGACGAGATCCTGATCGTCGGCCGGATCCCCGCACCCGAGCAGGACAAAGACGTGAGCGCCTCCGAGCGTTCCGCCGCCGAAGCGGGCCGGATCAAGCAGTTCCGCGAGGACACCCGCGACCACCGGATCGAGATCGCCCGCGAGCTCGAGCACTCCACCCGGCGGAAGGTCGCCTGGGGCGTGCTGTGTGGTGAGACCAAGACCATCTTCACCTCGCTGTCCGCGCCGGTGATGACGCGGCTCCGTCAGCCCGAGCGTCAGGTTCTCGACACCCTCGTCGACGCCGGCGTGGCACGGTCCCGCAGCGACGCCCTCGGCTGGTGCGTCAAGCTGGTCGCCCAGCACAGCGAGACCTGGCTGGCCGACCTCCGCGAGGCGATGACGAAGGTGGAAGACGTCCGTCGCGCGGGCCCGGACGCCACCGAGGAGTAAGACAGGCGACGGGCGGCAACCCGATCGGATTGCCGCCCGCCTGAGGAGAACCGCCTTTGTTTACTGGCTTCTACTGACCCGGCTGCCAGTTGCCGTTCTGCGGCTGGGTGCCGTTGGACCAGCCCGCACTGTGTGCGGCCGGGTGCTGCTCGGGCTGGCCGGACTGCGGGTAGTTCCCTTGGGCCGGGTACGCCGCTGTGCCGTTGGAACCCATTCCGTTCGAGCCTGCGCCGTTCGAGCCCATCGCGTCCGGGTCGGCGGCCGGCTTCTTGATGTTGTCGCGGCTGAACAGGCTGCTCAGCGCCTGCCCGGCCATCTCGCGGCCCCCGAGGCCGAAAGCAAGACCGAGGGCGAGCGCGGCGCCGGCGAGCACGATCAGCAGCGTGTTGCCGGTCAGCTGGACCGCGATACCGAGCTGGGTCAGCGCGGCGAACGCGGCGTACACGAGGATCGCGTACTTGCCCACCTTGGCCAGGGTTTCGTTGCCGGTGGCACCACGGATGATCGCGGCCAGGAAGTTCGCGAACAGCGCTGCCAGGCAGATGATCACGATCGCGGCGAAGATCCGCGGGATGTAGCCGAGCATGCTGCTCATGAAGTTCGAGATCTCCGGCACGCCGAGTGCGGAGGCGAACATCGTGAAGCTGATCAGGAACACGAACCAGAACACGACCTTGCCCAGCATCGCCGAAGCGGTCAGCCCCGTGCCCGACCGTTGCAGCACACCGGAGACACCGGCTCGTTCCATCCACTGGTCGAAACCGACCCGGCCGAGCAGGGTGCCGACCAGTTTCCCGAGCACCTTCGCCACGAAGTAGCCGACGACCAGGATGACCAGGCCGCCGAGCAGGTTCGGGATGAACGACAGAAGCTTGCTGAAGGCATCTTCGAACGGTTGAGTGAAGTCAATCGCTAACGCTGGCATCGGATGAACCTTTCAGGACTGGGCCCGCATCCGCTGCCGCGCAGAACTGCACACACGACCCCGGCACACGGGCGGATGCAGTGGTGTCCAGTATCACTGGTACCCGTGGTTGCGGTAGGCAAACAGTCCGTCCGGGCGAGCCGGGCAACGAAAAGTCTTTGCATAAGGCAATCACCGTTGCGGTACTTCGGTGCTTACCCTGCCGACTGAACCGCTTCAGGTGTTTGCGATGCTGTGCCTGTGAACGACATCCTGATCCGCCGTGCCACCGCCGCCGATGTCGGCCCCATCGTCGCGATGATCGCCGACGACCAACTCGGCGCGACCCGCGAGTCGCTCGACGACCTCACGCCGTACCTGAAGGCGTTCGAGCAGATCGACACCGACCCGAACCAGGTGCTGATAGTTGCCGACCGCAACGGCGAGGTGGTCGGCACGCTCCAGCTGACGATCATCCCCGGCCTGTCCCGCCGCGGCTCCACCCGCGGCCTGATCGAAGCCGTCCGGGTAGCCGCCCCCGCCCGCGGCGCCGGCCTCGGCACCACCCTGATCCAATGGGCCATCGAAGAATCCCGCACCCGAGGCTGCACCCTGGTCCAACTAACCTCCGACAAATCCCGCACCAAAGCCCACAACTTCTACGAAAACCTGGGCTTCGAAAACACCCACGAAGGCTTCAAACTCAAACTCCAGTAACACTGCTCGCCGGCGCAGCCCAGGTGATACAGCCGGCCGGGCCCTTGCTGAATGCCTGCCGCAACCAGTGATCGAAGTTGACCATGTCAGCCTCGGTGCGGTCGTATCCCGGGTGCCCGTAGCGCGAGAGACGCTCACCGTGGAGGTGGAAGGTCTTTCGGTTCGGGCCGAAGAAGGCCGCGGCGAGACAGTGGGCCTGCATCTCGTTCCGGTTCTCCTCCACCTTCTCGGCCGCGGCACCGTTGGCGGCCTGGTAGCGGGCGTCGTAGTCGTCCGCCATTCCGGTCAACCACTGCACGTGGTGGCCGTACTCATGACCGATGAGCCATTGCACCCAGGCCCGGCCTTCTTCCTGGCCTGACGATTCCTTGACGACGTACTCCGGCCAATTGAAGTAGATCCCGCGGTCGGTCTGGCAATACATGCCGAAGTCCTCCTTGTCCATCGCTCCACATGCCGTCGTCGCGCCCGGCTTGGCGGGGAGGACGGCAGAGGGCGGGAGAAAGTCGAACCCGGCGCGGGTGATCAGCGGCGCCCAGGACCTGTTCAAGCACGCGACGTACGCCGTTGCGTACCGGATCAACGCTTGCTGATTCGAGAGCCTCGCGGTCGGCAGCGAACAACTGACAACCGTAACCTGCCCGGACCGGTAGAGCGGGTTGTACAGCAGAAACTCATCCACGATCGGCGCCGGCTGAGCGACCGTCCACGCGACGGGTGGCCGCGAAGGTGCAGTGGTCGGCGCAACAGTCGGCGTCGCAACGGCGACGTGCGGCGGAGCGTCCGGCGTACAAGCGGCAACGAAGAGCATGCACAGCGCGGTGGCTATCGCGAGTGCTGGGCGTTCAGGCAATTTCACGTGACTCGCTTTGCGGGGGCTGCCCAGGTGTTGCAGGCGGAGGGGGACTTGGCTTTGAAGGCGGCTTCGGCCCAGGCGGTGCTGCTCTCGCGGGATCCGTGGTCGGGTGTGGTTGCCGGTGGGTCGTCGTCGCCGGAGCGCGCGGCGTCCAGGTAGGCCTGGAGCTTTGCGTAGTACAGGTCCAGGGTCTGCTGATTCGCGCCGAAAAAGGCAGACGCGAAGCAGGACGCCTGGAGTTCGTGTCGGCGCATCTGCTCAAGGCGAGCCGCGCCGGTGGCCTCGGCCCAGCGGTCGTCGAAGTACGGCGAGATCCCGACCAACTGCTGCACGTGGTGCCCGAACTCGTGCGCAATCGTGAACTGGAGGTACACCCCGGCCCACTCCCGTCCGTGCGCGTCGTCCTCGACGAACTGCTGCCAGTCGAGATAGATCCCGGAGCCCTCGGAGCAGTAGAACCCCCCGAGCTCCTTGGTGAGGATCCCGCAGCGGGTCTTCGAGCCCGCGTTGACGGCGTACACCTTTGCGGGGAAGAACGCGACGTCCGAACGCTCGACAACTGGCTTCCAGGCTCGTTGGAGACAGCCCAGGACCGCGCTCGCGTACTGCTGCACTTCCTTCCGCGTCGTCAGCTCGATCTGCGGCAGCTCACAGGTCACCGCCGGAACCCGGCCCGCCGAGTAGATCTTGTTGCGGACCAGGTAAGTCTTCTCCAACGATCGGTACGTCGGGGTCGCCTCCGTCGCCTTCGGCCGAGCCCGCACGGTCTTCGGCGCAACCGGTGCTCGGCTGGGTTTAGGCGTCGGCGTCACCAGCGGAGCCACCGGGGAGGGCGTCGTCGTGGACGGTGTCGTCGCGGAGGGTGCCGATGCAGCGGCAGGCGCGCGGGACGGTGTACAACCAGCGGACAACACGACGGCCAGCCCGACCAACGCCGTCGCCAGGCCGCGGCGCATCAGCTCACCTTGGTGGGCGGTGCGGTGAAGGTGTTGCAAGACGCGGGGCTGGTGGATTTGAAGGCGGGGTCGGACCAGGTCCAGTTGCTCTTGCGGGAGCCGTGGTCGCGGACCTTCTTCGGGTTGTACTCGTCGCCGGAGTGCTGGGCTTCCCACTGCCACAGCCGGAGCTTCTCGCCGGACAGGCCCAGGGACTTCTTGTTGGCGCCGAGGAAGGCCGCGCTGAAGCAGGTCGCCTGCAACTCCCGGCGGCGCGCCCACTCGAGCTTCATCGCCTTCGAGTTCGTCCAGCCCTCCCGGGAGAACGACGCGGTGATCATCTCGGTCATCTGCTGGACGTGGTGGCCGTACTCGTGCGCCATCGTGTCAAGCATCCAGACCCGGGCGGCAAGCGGCTCGTCCTTGTAGTACTGCAGATCGTTCTTCCAGCTGATGTTGATGCTTTCGTCCGCGCTGCAGTAGTAGGCCGTGTCCGACTCGCCAGTGCAGTCCTCGTCTGACGCCGGACCGGTCTGCAACTTCAGCTTCGGCGGCCTGAAATCGTAGCCTGCCTTCTTCACCACCGGCTCCCACGCCTTGTTCAGGCAGGGCAGCAGCGCCTGGTAGTAACGCAGGATCGCGGACTGCGAGTCCGGTTTGATCGCAGGCTCTTTGCAGCTGACGGCGGCGACCGTCCCCGAGGTGTAGATCTTGTTCTTCTGCAGTCGGACCATGTCCGGGATTCCCGGGACGGTGACGGTGACTGTTGGGTCCGGGAGGACTGGGATGGGGGCCTGGGACTTCTTGACCGAGGGTTGGGCCAGGGGGTTGTCGACTCGGCTGCCGTAGGAGTTGACGAGTTTGAAGCCGGCGACGGTGGCGCCGGTGAGCATGATCAGGACCAGGGCGGACAGGCCCGCGATCACCGCGCGGGAGTAGTGACGCGGGGGTTTGACCGGCGGTGGTTCCGACGAGAACTGCGGGATGCCACGGGCCGGATTCGAGTGCCAGCCGGTCGTCCGAGCACCGCCGATCCGGCGGGTGTCGGTGAGTGGCTTCAGCGGAGCACCGGTGAGCGGCGCGACCGGCGGGCCGCTGTACTCGCTCGTGGTGCCGGGCTCGGTCGGGATCGGGCGGGCCTTGCGGCGGACAGGCGAGTCGGCCACCGACACCGAGCGCGCTTTACCCAGGACGTCGGGCTGCCCCCTCCGCAGGGTCAGCGGACGGGTGCCGTCGGCGGGCAGTTCGCCGTCGCCGCCGGACAGGAAGTGTCCCGGCTTCGGCGTACCGTCCTCGGAGTCAGACATCAGCCATTCCCATCTCGCTCAGCTGACCTTTGCGGATGCTGCGACGAAAGTGTTGCAGGAGCCGGGGTTCGTCGTCGTCAGGCCCTGGTTCATCCACAGGGCCAGGCTCTTGCTCGAGCCGTGGTCGCGGACCTTGTCCTTGGTGCGCTCGTCGCCGCGGAGCTGGATCAGGCTGTTCCACTGCCGCAGCAGCTCACCGCGCAGCGGGAAGCTCGCCTCGGCCGCGCCGAAGAACACCCCGCCGAAGCAGTACGCCTGCAGCGACGCGCGCCGCTTCGCCTCCAGCTCGTCGGCCTTGCTCGCGGCCGTGTCGGCGAGGTTGTCGGCCGCATCGGCCATACCGGTCAGGTTCTGCACGTGGACGCCGTACACGAACGCGAAGGACTGCGCCATCTCCGCCCGGACCGCCGCCTTGTTCTTGGGGTACTGCTCGACCAGCTCCTGCCACGGCATCGTCGCGCTGCCGCCCTGCTCGTCCTGGCAGTACAGCGCGAGGTCCTTCTGTACGCCGCACGCCGTCTCGTCACCCTCGTTGTAGATGATCAGCCGCGGCGTCCGGAACTCGAACCCGGCCTTCTCCACGATCGGTTTCCAGGCCTTGTCCATACAACCGATCAGCGCCTGGTAGTACGAGCGCACGTTCTCCATCGACGTCGGCCGGAAGGCGGGCTCCTGGCACTTCGTCACCGGCATCACCCCGGCGGCGTAGATCGCGTTCTTGCCGACGATGTCGGCGTCCGGCGTACCCTTCCCGACCGGCTCGTTGGTCGTCGGTCCGCCGGTCGGCCGGATGGACGGCGTGACCATCGGGTTCACGTTGAAGCCGTCCGACGACAGCAGCTTGACGACGAACGTCGCGCCGCCGGCGATGACCACGAGCGCGGCGACCACGATCAGCGCGACCAGGCCCTTCGACCGCTTCTGCTCGACGTACGGGATCGGCTGCGGGTGGAACACCTCCCGGTACGCCGCGTGCGCGCGGTCGTCGGCCGGCGGCGGTCCGAGCCGGCTGCCGGACAACGTCGTACGGCGGGAGTCGATGCGGGACCCGCTCAGCTGGGGCGGGGTCTCCGGCGTACCGCCACCGAGCCGCGTCGTCGGCGCGGACAGCGGCGTACTCGTCGGCTGGTTCGGCTGGCTCTGCTGCTGCGCGCCCGTGAGTCCCTGCTCACCCTCGCCACCAGGCAGGAAGTGACCAGGCTTGGGCACCGGCTTGTCCGCCACGATTTCCCCGCTTCTCCCCAGTACCGGTCTGCCGCCGGTCCCACCCATTCACCCAGAGCGGCCGGAACACCCCCTGCTCACGGCCGTCCGCGATATTACGGCCTGGACCGCCTTGCCGGAAACCAAGTTGCAGCTATTGACACCGTTTCGCGACCGACAGCGTTCAACCACCAACACACCGTGTTCACCCCACTACTCAGCCGCCCGGAGAGCCCGAGTACCTGGCATGCTGGGGGCATGAGTTGGGCTGTGTACGCGGTGCGAGGACCGGGAGGCGTACGGCGCCTCGACGACATGCCGATCGACTACGAACCGCCATCGGTCGGTACTGCGACCGACGTGGTGGCCACGGTCCGCGAGGTGGTGCCGGATGTCGACACGAGCAAGCCGTCCTGGCTGGCGCTGCGAAGTCCGGAGTACGACGTCGAGATGACCATCGGCAAGGGCGTCGAGGTCCGCGACATCACCTTCTACCTGAACGACGGCCCGCGGTCGATCCCGATCGTGATGGAGATCAGCCGGCGGCTCGGCGTCACGCCGTACGACACCGAGTCGGGCAACTTCCTCACCGAGGAGTCCCGCCCGCCGGTCCCACCGCCGATGGAACCCGACGAGATCAAGATGAACAAACCCAAGTGGTGGAAGTTCGGCCGGAAGTAGTCCCTGCTAGCTGCTGACCGGGGCGCGACGCGCCAGGTGCTCATGGCAACCGACGAACAGTTCGCTACTCGATCGGTGGGGGTGCGTGCGCCGGCAATGTGGTTCCTGCCGATATCGCGATCGAGTCGCGAGAGGTCACGCCCGCTTACACGATCTGCAGCTCCGCATCGATGTGAGGTTTCCCCTTGTGGATAAGGGGTTCTCGGCTCTCTCGGATTTGCGTCAGGCTCGGCGAGTGCGTAGATTAGAACACATGTTCGAGGAAGATCTGGATGCGTTGCCGACGGTCGACCTGCTGGAGTCGGCCGCCGAACTCCGCGCCCTGTCGCACCGCGCCGAGGCCCGGCTCCTCCAACACGCCCTCGCCTACGCCGACCGCTATCACCCCTCCGCCCACCCCGCCCGCCGCCCAGGTCGTCGTTCGTGCGACGGCCGTGAACGGGCAGTCGTACTCGGTGGCGACGGCTGTCCGGAGATCCTCGAGTTCGCGATCGCCGAGTTCGGGGTGATGCTGGGCATCTCGCCGTGGGTGGCGGCCGATTATCTGGGTCAGGCGCTGGCTTTGCGGCACCGGTTCCCGTTGATGTGGGCGCGGGTCATGTCGGGTGAGGCGACCCCGTGGAAGGCGTGCCGGATCGTCGCGGACTGCAGGAAGCTGTGCGAGGTGGCGGCCGCCCGGGTCGACAAGCGGGTCGCGGGGCTGGTGGATTCGATCACCCCGGCCCGGTTGGAGAAGATCATCAAGGCCGCGCGGATGCACGTCGACCCCGACCAGGCCCGGGCCGAGGCCGCCGAGAAGGCCCGCGAACGCGGCGTGTTCGTCGGCCAGTCGAACGAACACGGCACCAAAACCATGTTCATCAAGGCCGCTGCGGGTGCGGTCGCCCGCCACGACGCGACGCTGTCGGCGATCGCGGACGCGTTGAAGGTCTTCGGCGACACCCGTCGGGTTCAGACCCGCCGCGCGGAGGCGGTCGGGATCATCGCCGATGCCCGTTTCACCGAAGAACTCCTCGCCCAGGCCCGCGCCCACCGCTCCACCACCCCGGATCCCGACAGCACCGACAATCCTGACCCGAGTACGCCGGACCCGACCGCCCCGGACATCGCCGCCCCGGACCCTGGTGCACGCTCGGCTGGGTCTTGCGTTGATGACGACCTGCTCCACGACCCGGCGACCGGGTGGGACGAGCCGGCCTGGGACGACCAGGCCGATGTCCCCGACGCACTCGACACACCCAGCAGCCCGGTCGAACCCTTCGACCTACGCGATCCCCACCTGCACACCGACCCCGACGACAGCGACCCCCTGGACGCCACCGCCGAACGGGCACTGCACGCGCGGCTGGCCCAGATCAAACACGACGCCTACACCAACCAACCCCACCCCCACACCACCGGCAACGGCACCGGAGCCAACGGCGCCGACGGCTCGGGTACCAACAGTGGCAGTGTCAGCGGTGGTGGTGATGTGCAGGTGCGGCCGGGGCAGACCGAGATCTATGTACACCTCACCGATCTCACCCTCGCCACCGGCACCGGAGTGCTGCGGGCCGAGACCCTCGGACCGATGCTCGCCGAACAACTCGCCGAGTTGGTCGGGTACGGGCCCTACACCGTCAAACCAGTGATTGATCTGAACGATGCGGTGAGTGTGGACGCCTACGAGATCCCCGACCGGATCCGCGAACGCGTCAAACTCACCCACCCCGTCGAAGTCTTCCCCTACGGCACCCAAGAAACCCGCCGCTCCATGGACCTGGACCACCTGCGCCCCTACGACCCACTCGGCCCACCGGGTCAGACCTCGACCACGAACCTCGCGCCGTTGGGACGCTACCCCCACCGGGTGAAGACCCACGCCCACGGCTGGAACGTGCACCGCGTCGACTACAAGACCCTCGAATGGAGCACACCCCACGGCTTCCGCTTCCACGTCGGCCCTCACGGCACCCACCGGATCAGGCGGGACGAGTAGCGACCAGGGTGCCGATCTTGTTGATGCGGTGTTCGGGGTTGCCCAGTTCGTCGTGCCAGTAGTTGCCGGCGGCGTGGTCTTCCAGAGTGGCGCACGTGGAGATCGAGATCATCGCGCGGGTCGGTCGGACGCCCGGTTGTCCGGGTACGGCGGCGTTCTGCTGGGCCTTCTCGGCGGGTTTCCGGAAGGAGATCGTCATCGTCCGGCTGACCACGTAGTCGTACACGGTCCCGCCCGCGGTGATCAGGATGTGGTCGCCGTTCCGCAACTCCGGCACGCGTTCCAACGGGCGTCCGTGGCTGACGCGATGCCCCGTGATGATGAAGTTCCCGATCTCACCCGGGCCGACCCCGCCGGCCTTCCCGCGCGGACTCGCGGCCACCCCTCGGTCCTGGATCTTGGTCCCCGGCCGATCGTCTGCCGTGCCCGTATACGCGACCACCCGCAACCCGCGGACACCGATCGCCGGGATCGACATGGTCACCGGGCCGGCGGCGGTCGGCCGCGGCACCAGGGTGGGCGGGGGCGTGGACGGCCTGAGCGTCCGCGTCGGATCGGTCGGGGCCGACGTCGGGTCAGTTGGGGTCGAGGTCGGGTCGGCAGAGGGCCGGGGCGTGGACACGGGTGATGCCGGGTCCGGGCTGGTCGGCGCCGCGTCGGTGCAGCCGGCCAACACCGCCAGCATCATGATCGCCCCGACCAGCCTCACCATCCGACGGTACGCCGGTCGGCCGAAAGCCGTCCGAAACTCAGTCCAGCAAGGTGAGCTCGGCCGGCCCGAGCCGCAGTACGCCGGATGTGAGCGGCGTCGCCCGGATCCCGCCGTGCCCGCGGAGCGCCCGCATCGCACCGGGCGCGAGGACCGCATCCATCCAGGCGCACGGGTTGGCCGGCCGATTGGCCTGGAACACAACCGACCCGGCTCCGGAGTCCACCGCGAATCGACGCCCACCAACACGAGTTCCGTCCGCCGCCCGATGCGCCGCCAACTCGTCGATCGGGTATCCACGGAGGGCGATGTTGCGGCGGGCGAGGTGAGGGTCGAGGGGTTCGGGAAGGTCGAGAACGCGGACCACCTCGTCGAGGGAGGCGGCGTCGATCAGGGTGACGGCGGCGTTCTTGTGGATCTTCTGGGCGTAGTAGCGGTCCCCGACGATGCCCAGTTCGGCGCGGAGTTCGATCTCGGTCCGGGCGACCGGTTCCGGATCGGGGCGCGGGCCGTCTTGTGGGCGACCCTCGAAGGCGTGCCGGCGGGAAACGACGAGCGCGACGATCTCGATCGGGATGCCCATCGGATCAGCCCCAGGTCAGCGGATCGAGGAGCCGGAAGAAGTGCAGGCGCCGACGATCCGGCTCAGGTACGCCGTAAGCCTCGAGGAACGGGGTCGAGTCGGCGGACCACTCGTCGTGGAATTGAATAGTGGTCAGGGCGAGGTCGGAGTAACGGTCCGCGATCCCGAGGCGGCCGAGGTCGATCAGGCCGGTGACCTCAAGGGTCTCCGGATCAAAGAAGATGTTCGGTAGGCAGGCGTCGCCGTGGCAGACGACGGGGTCGAGGACGCTTTCGATATAGGGGCGCTCGGCAATTACTTGGTCGAGTAGCTCTGATGGCTTCAGCAGGCGCCACTCGTCGGTAAGGAAGTCGGGGTTCACCGCATCCCGGCGTACGACGTCTGTCGCGGTCGCGATCACGTCCGCCAACGGGCGTTCGAACGGGCAATCGGTCAACGAATGCAGATCCCGCAGCACCGCACCGAAGCTCCGCATCGCGCGGTCGTACGCCGCCGGCGGAAGCGTGTCGCCAGCGACGCCCGGCACCGCAGACGTCATCAAACAAGCGCCATCCGCCGACTCCAACCAGTCGACGACCGATGCCCCAGGCAACCCAGTCCCCGCGAGCCACTCGACCCGGTCCCGCTCGGCAACGAGCTCCGCGACACCAGACGGCCCGCAACACTTGGCGAACACGCCACCCCGCCGGTAGACCGACGTATCGGACTCGCCGATCTCTACCGGCGCCCAGTCGTCAGACAGCAAGTCTCTCCCTTGTATGCCCGAGGATCGTCGTCACCGGCCGCCCGGTCACCAAGTTGCCGTCAGCAACGAAGCCTTCCTCGCGGCCGGTCAGGTCCTGGATCAGTCGCTCCCGCCACAGTGCACGCAACTCGGGGCGGGAGGCAACCAGATTCCGCAGCTCCCCCGGATCCTCGACGAGGTCGAACAGCTGCTCCACACCGCGCTCCGAACCCCACACGTACTTCGTCTTGCCGTCCGTCACCCACTGGATCGACTGCCCGAAGTGCACGTGTTCCCCGTGCAACCACTCGCGCACCGGCACGGACGATCCCCGCAGGAACGGAGCCAGCGAGCACCCATCCACCGACGGCGGAATCGGTACGCCGGCCAGGTCCAGCAAAGTCGGCATGAGGTCGCGCAGCTCGACGACCTGATCAACCACCCGACCACGGCTAGCGTCTGGAGCCGAAGCACGATCCGCAACGATGAACGGCACCCGAGCCGACCCCTCGTACGGCACCGACTTCCGGAACATCCGATGGTCGCCCATCATCTCGCCGTGGTCGGAGGTGAACGCGATGATCGTGTCGTCGTACACCCCGAAGTCGACCAGCGCCTCCCGGATCCGGTTGAGCTGCAAATCGATCTGCGCCATCAGCCCGTAGTACCCGGCCCGCGCCCGGTGGACGACGCGATCCGGCAGGTCCCCGATCGACGCCTGGTAGTCCCCGTCCCGCCGGAACTCGTCCCAGTCGCTCTCCCAGTCGCCCAGCTCGCGTTCGTACGGCGGCAACGCGTCGTACCGATCGAAGGCCCAGGCCGGCGGGTCGTACGGCGGATGCGGCCGATGAAACGACAAGTACAAGAAGAACGGTCGCGTCGGATCGCGCCGATACAACCAGTCGATCGTCTGGGTGCCGATCCAATGAGTCGGATGCAACGACTCCGCCTTGTCCCACGGCCGCGCGACCACCGAGTTGCAGTTCACGCCATGATCGAAGTACTCCGCATCCGGCGAAACCCCCGGCTGCCGCCGCAACCACGGCACGTAGTCGTCGAAGAACCCGAACTGCTGCCGATGCGCCCGTCGCGAGTGATGCAGGAACCCGTCATGCAGTACGACGTCGTCGAACCCGAGCCGCGCCCGCTCCGGCCAGACGTGCATCTTCCCGATCGCCTGCGTGTGATACCCCGCCCGCCGGAACTCACCCTGAATCGTCACCGGATGCGCCACGTCGAAAGGCACGCCGTCGGTGTACCCGACCCGCCCGTGCCGCTCCTGGGACTGCCCGGTGAACAACGCGACCCGCGCCGGGACACATGTCGGCGTCGCGGAATACCCGCTACTGAACCGCACCCCCGACCGCGCCAGCTCGTCGATGTGCGGAGTCTCGACATACGGATGACCGGCGCACGACAACGCGTCGCCCCGCCACTCGTCGACACAGATCAGTACGACGTTCGGCTGCCTCATACCGTCGACGACTCGCGCACGATCAGCTGCCATGGGAAGTCGAACACCTCACCTGGTGCACCCTCTCGATCGGTCAACCTGCTCACGATGATCCGCGCGAGCGAGTCGTTGAACTCGACCGGTCCGACCGTCGACAGCGACGGGTCGAGGTGCTCGCCCTCCGGAGTGTTTCCGACCCCGACAATGGCGAGCTCTCGCGGTACGTCGATCCGCAGCCGATGCGCTGCCCGTACGGCGGCGATCGCGGCGAAGTCCGTCGTACAGTAGATCGCCGTCGGCCGGTCCGGCTTGCTGAGCAGCGCCATCGCGGCCCGGTACGCGCCCTCCGGATGCTGCTCGAAGATCTCGATGTCGTCCTGCCGGATTTGCTGGCCGGCCGCGTGGAGCGTGTTCACGTAGGCGTCGAAGCGGGCGAACCCGGTCGTGCGCGAGGTGAGCGCGCCGACCCGGTCGTGATGCTCGAGCAGGTGCTCCACGGCGAGGTGGCAGCGCGGCTCGGCCCCCGACCGGATCACGTCGAAGCCCTCCGGTTCGAGCGTCTCGCTGAACGCGACGATCTGCACGCCCTGCGCCGCGAACGCCTCCAGCTCGGCGACCTGCAACGCATCCGGCTTGACGCTGTCGATAAAGATCACGTCAGGGGTCCGGTTCGACAGCACGGTCCGCCAGTCACCGTCCGCCACGATCAGCGCGGTCTTGCCGAGCGGGGTCACCGCCGTACTGACCGTCGCCGCGACTGCCTGCGACCACGGGTCCGCGAGCACGCTGAGCGAGAGCAGGACCAAGTCCGACTTCCCGGTCCGGATCGCGCGGGCCGCGTCGTTGCGCCGGTAGCCCAACCGCGACGCCGCGTCACGGACGCGGGTCGCGGTCGAGTCCTTGATCGTGTGGCTGCGATGGCGCCCGGACAGCACGTAGGACACGGTCGCGACCGAGACACCAGCCTCCTTCGCCACCATGCGCAGCGTCGGCCGATCGGCCGCAGGTGAGGACATGCACCAATTCTCGCAGATCAGCCTTTAACAGCGCCGGTGATAACGCCCTTGGTGAAGTGGCGTTGCAGGAACGGGTACACCATTGCGATCGGAACCAGCGCGACAACGACCACGGCCATCTGAAGCGACTGCGGTTGCGGTGGCGGATGTACGCCGAGCTGGTCCGCCGACAGCGACTTGCCCTGCAGTACGTAGGTCCGCAGGATCACCTGGACCGGCCATTTCGACGTGTCGTTCAGGTACAGCAGCGCGTTGAAGAACGCGTTCCAGAACCCGACCGCGTAGAACAACCCGACGACCGCGACCACGGCCTTCGACAGCGGCAGCACGATCCGCCGGAGGATGACGAAGTCACTCGCGCCGTCGATCCGGGCGCTCTCCAGCAACTCGCCCGGCACGTTCATGAAGAAGGTGCGCAGGACAACGAAGTTGAAGGCGCCCAACGCCCCCGGCAGGATCAGCGACCACAGGCTGTCCAGCAGCCCCAACTGCTTCACCACCAGGAACATCGGGATGATCCCGGGCGCGAACAGCAACGTGAACAGCACCATCAGCAACACCGGCCGGCCGAACAGCACCGGTCTCGACGTGGCGTAGGCCAGCGCGATCGTGACGGCCAGCGCGATCGCCGTACCGACGACCGTCACGAAGACGCTGACCAGGATCGCCCGTCCCATCAGGCCACCGCTGAACAACGTTTGGTACGCCTTGAACGTCGGGTGCGACGGCCAGAGCACATACCCGCCGGCGTCGATGATGTCGCGGTCGCTGGCCAGCGAGGTCGAGATCACGACGAGGATCGGTACGACGATCACGAGCGCGAAGCCGCCGAGCACCAAAGCCTTGATCGCTTGATACCCAGGAGAAGGACGTTCTTTCCAGATCGGTCTCATGCGCCGCGCCTTTGGAAGATACCCGGCTCGCCGAGCCGATGAGCAAGTGAGTTCGCGCCCCACAGCAAGAGTGCGCCGACCACGCCCTTTGCCAACCCGGCCGCGGCCCCACTACTCCAGTCGCCGCCGACCACGCCCGCGTAGTACGTGAAGGTGTCCAGTACTTCGGCCGCACCCGGACCGACCGAGTCGCGCTGCAGGATGAACTGCTCGAACCCGACGCTGAGGATGTCGCCGATCCGCAGGATCAGCAGCAGCACGATGACGGTCCGCAGCGACGGCAGCGTGATATGCCACAGCCGCCGCCATCGCCCGGCGCCGTCCGCCGCGGCCGCCTCGTACAGCGAGACGTCCACGGTGGTCAGCGCCGCGAGGAAGATGATCATTGCCCAGCCGGCGTCCTTCCAAATCAGCTGCGCGACCACGAGCAGCGGGAAGGTGTCCGGGTTGGTCATGAACGGGATCGGGTTCAGCCCCGCGTGCCGGAGCAGGTTGTTGATGAACCCGGCGCCGCCCAGCGACTGCTGGAACAGCGTCACGACCAGCACCCAGGACAGGAAGTGCGGCAGGTACGCGATCGTCTGGAACCAGCGCCGGATCTTGTTGCTGATCAGCGAGTCGACGATCAGCGCCAGCCCGATCGGCACCGGGAAGAACAGCAGCAGCTGGACGGCGGCCAGCAGCAACGTGTTCCGCAACGCGTCCCAGAAGTCCGGGTTGTCGTACAGGCTGACGAAGTTCTGCAGGCCGTTCCACTCGCTGTGCATGATGCCGAGGTAGGGCTGGAAGTCCTGGAACGCGACCACATTGCCCAGCACCGGCAGGTAGAAGAACGCGAGCAGGAAGACGACGCCGGGAATCATCAGCAGCACCATCTGCCAGTCGCGGCGCCATTTCACCGCAAAGGGAAGACTCGTCTTCTTCCGGGTCGTTGTCGATGACCTTTTCAGCATCGATCAGGACCCGGTCACCGGCACGCTCGACGGCAGTACCGCCGCGAACTCGTCGCGCATCTTGTCCCCGCCGCCGGACTTGAACCGCTTGAGCGCGTCGTCGTACGCGTTGATCTTCTGCCGGCCGGTGACGATATCGACGATCGTGTCCCGGAACGCCGCAGTCAGCTTCGGACCGAGCTTGCTCGAGGTGTCGGAGTACGTGCCCGCGGTCGGGTTGCGCATCGCGAACTTGAGCAGCTGCTGCTCGGTCGCGTAGATCTTCTTGGTGTCCTCGGGGTACGCCGGGTTGAAGATCACGCTCTCCGGGGCGTTCATGATCTGCAGCGCGCTGACCAGTCCGGGCGCCTGCTGGTTGCCGGCCTTGGTCAGCACCGGGTTCTTCTGCGCGTCCAGCTGGTACTGCTGACCCTCGACGCCGAAGTTCTTGACCAGGTACTCCTTGGTGCCAAATGGCGCCGACAGGTAGTCCATCAGCGCGAGCAGCTCCCGGATCCGCCCCTCGTCGGTCTGCTTGAACGGCGTGAACCCGACCGTGCCGTAGCCCATGTCGTACGTCGGCTTGGCCTTGCCGTCGTGGCCGAACGGGATCATCGTGTCCACGAACAGCGTCGGGTCCAGGTTCCGGAAGTCGGCGGTCGCCCGCGGACCGACCGTGACCTGCGCGGCGATCTGACCGTTCACGGTCTTCGGGGTCGCGTCGGCCAGGTTGAGGTCCGGGTAGAACACCTTCGCTGCCCAGAGCTTGGCGGCGTACTCGACCGCGGCCCGGTAGTTGTCCGTCTCGTAGAGGTGGGTCAGCGAGCGGTCCTGGTTGACCCGCCAGCTGTTCGGGGCGCCGAACCATTCGCCGAACATGTGCAGCATGTTGACGATCGCGGGCTCGAGCGCGTAGTTCGTCCCGTTGGTCAGCTCCTTGCACTTGGCAAAGAACTCGTCCGCGGTCTTGCACTGCAGACCGCCGACCTTGGCCCAGGTCTTCGGGTTGCCCATCATCACCTGGCCGAACGGCGTCGACGGGATCGGAGCGCCCCAGATCTTCCCGTTCACCACCGCGGTCCGCCAGGAGGCCGGCTTCAGCGCGGCCAGGTTCGGGTACTCCAGCACAGCGTCACCGGAGAGGTACTTCGTCAGGTCCTGGAACTTGGCCTCGAGCATCGGGCCGATGTTCGGGATGCCCTGGTTCGGCGGCAGCCACATCAGGTCCGGCAGCGAGTCGCTGGCCAGCAAGGTGGCGAACTTCTCCGGGTAGCCGGGGTCGGTGCCGATGGTCAGCCGGAGCTCGGCGCCGAGGGCCTGGTTCAGCGCCTGCCACATGGGGTTGCTGCCCATCGGCGGCGGAGGCGTCGCGAACGTCTCGGTCAGCGCGGTCACCGCGCTCTTCAGCGGCGGCGCCTTGACGCTGGCGATCGCGTCCGCCGGGAACTTCAGGAACCCGGGCTCGAGGCCGGACTCGGCACCGGCCAGGTCCGGGTGCAGGCCCGCGAAGGGTTTGTACGTCGGCAGCGCGAGATCGCTCGAGGCCTTCGCACCGCCGCTGGCCGTCCCGCCGTCACCGCACGCCGCCAGCGTGGACCCGGCGGCGATCGCCGCACCGGTTACCCACAGAAACCGTCGCCGACTGATCATAGCTGCTCCAAGTTTCGAAGAAGTGCTCACTAACACTCACTTAAACGTTAACCCGGACCGTAAACCTCACCCACCCCTCGATGCAAGGCGTAAGACCCAAAAGAGCCGGCGGCCGCGGGACTCGAGATCCCGCGGCCGCCGGCCGTTCTACTGGTTCAGAGCGTTGTCAGCACCTGACGATCAGCCCGGTGAGCGCGGTGCAGGTCCGGCTCGCCTTGTCGTTCGTCGCGACTGGGTCGTTCGGCAGACTCGCCGTACGCTCCGCCGTCGCGATCACCGGTCCGACCGCGACCAGAAGAGTGCTCACCGTCAACGTTCGCGACGCACTCTCGCCAGTGGCCAGCGTGCCGAAGTCGCAGTTGACCGTACGGGTGGTCCCGACCCGCGCACAGGTCGTCGCGACGTACGACGACTTGATCGAGAAGTTCCCGACCACGCGGACCGCAGTCGCGTCCACCGGGCCGTTGTTCGTCGCCGTGATCGTGTAGGTGATCCGCGCCGTGCCGACCATCTTCACCGCGGCACTCATCGAGACGGCGACGTCGGCGTGCTGCGGCGCCTCCTTGATGGTCAGGTCCGGACCGTCGAGGGTCTCGAACGAGAAGTTCTCGCCGTTGAACTGGTGCTGCAGCGTGATCGTCCCGAGTGGCGCGTCGTCCTTGACCCGCAAGGTGAAAGTGACCGTCTTGGACTCACCCGGCTGGACGTCGCCGACGCCGCCGCGGACGCCGATCCCGAGCGTGTCACACGCCGTGGCCTCCGGGCACGACACCAGGTCGACCATGTCAGGCAGTGACGCGTCCTTGGCGTACAACGTCGCCTTGCCGCCCAGCAGCACGGAACTGTCGGCGTTGTACACGGTTTGCTTGATCGTAAAAGTGTCCCCGCGGGCGACCGACGTCGTACTGACCTCGATCGCACTCGTCGGCGGTGCCGCATGAGCGGTCACCGGGACCGTCGCCAATGTCGCACCGGCAACGGCTGTCACCAGTGCAGCACGAAATAACTTCCAGGCATGCATAGCAATGCCCCCCCATCCCCATTTGAACCCCAGAAACAACTGCCCCCACAGACCGCCGATGGCGGTGCAAGCAGTATGGTGGGGCCGGTTACAGCGGTCAACAACTCGCAGTTGCCGTATACAACCTGTGTCATAACGCCAGCCGGGTGAGCAGATCCTCCACTCGTTCGGTGCGACCCGCCTGGCGGTGGCGTTCCCAGTCCTCATGGGACAGCGTGTCGCCGACCAGTTCGAGCGCCTCCGCGAGCTCCTCCTCGGCGTACGGGTTGGGGATTTCGAGCCGCTCGCCCATCGCCTCCTCCGCGCCGAACAACTCGGCGGCGCCGGCCGGATCGCCGCGGCGGAGCAGGATGTTCATCACCGTGTTCGAGAACGCCATCGTCAGCGTCGGGCTGCCCAGCGCCACCACGGTCGGCGTCAGGTCCCGGGCCAGCTCGCCCGCCTCGTCCACGCGGTCGGCGAGCGCTAGTAGATAAGCCAGGTTCTGACCCTGGACGGTCACCTCGTACGCGTCCCCGAGCGACTCGTTGATGATCAGGGACTCGCGGAGCAGGTCCTCCGCCCGGTCGAAGTGACCGAGCGCCTCCTCGATACCGCCGAGGTGCCCGAGAACCCGGGCCAGTCGCCAGGCGTCGTCGACGGCGCGGAGCCGATCGACGGCGTCGGTCAGGGTCTGCCGGGCCGCGTCGAGGTCGCCTTGCTGGCGTTGCGCCGAGCCCAGCACGGTCATCCCGAACGCGATGCCGGCCGCGTCCTCAAGCTCCCGGGACATGGTCAGGCTGCGCGTCGCGACCTCGTAGGCGCGCTCTGTCTCGCCTTGTATCAGCAGGAGGTTGCTCAGCCCGCGAAGACAGGCGGCCAGCTCGGGTGATGCCGTCGTACCCGCGGCTTCGACGACCTGCTCGTGCCAGCGGCGGCTCTCGGCGTGGTAGCCCCCGAGCAGCCAGACCCAGCCGAGAGCGGAGCACAGACGCAGCGCGGTGCGGAGGTCATGGCCGGTCGCCCAGGTGAGGGCGGCGCGGAAGTTGTCGAGGTCGGACTCGGCCCGCTCCACCGGCGGCTCGGACGTGGTCTTCTTCAGGTGCTCGAGTCGTTCGGCCAGGTCGGCGTAATAGGTCGCGTGCCGGCCGTGGATGGTTGCGGCTTCGCCGGTCGCCTGCAGCTCGTCGGCGGCGTACCGGTGGATCGTCTCCAGCAGCTCGACCCGCGTGCCGTCTGGTCCTTCGGCGAGGGTGATCAGGTTGGCGTCGTTCAGCTCCGCGACGGCGTCGAGGGGGTCGATGCCGGTAGCAACTTCTTGGATCGCGGCCAGGTCGGCGCCGCCGGAGAAGACGGACAGGCGGCAGAAGGTACGGCGGTACTCGGGGTCGAGCAGCTGGTAGGACCAGGCGATCGTCTCGCGCAGGGTGCGTTGGCGTTCCGGCGTCACGGTGCTCGTCGACGCGATGTCGAGCGACTGGTCGACCCGGGCCAGCAGTTCCTTGGCGCTGAGCAACCGGACCCGCGGCGCGCACAGCTCGATCGCGAGGGGAAGGCCGTCGAGCCACCGGCAGATCTCAACTACCTCGGGAGTCAGCGTGAAGCCGGGCTGTACGGCGTGGGCGCGCTCCATGAAGAGTTGTACGGCGGCCGACTCCTCGCCGGTCACCGGCAACGGCCCTACGGGGTGCTGGTACTCGCCGACCAGACCGAGCGCCCGCCGGGAGGTCGCGACGATCTTCACGTGCGCCGCGCCTTCGATGATCTCGGCAACGACCTTGCCGGCGTCCGGGAGCTGCTCGAGGTTGTCGAGGACCAGCAGCAGCGTGCGCTGGGCGAGGTATCCGACGATCCGCCCGCGTTCTCGGGGCGGTACGTCGAGTACTTCGGCGATCGTCGTCCACAGCACCGACTCGGACGTGGCCGCCGCCAGTGGAACGAAGTACACCGGGCCGGTCACCTTGGACGCCGCACCGATCGCGAGGCGGGTCTTTCCCGAACCACCAGGACCGGTCAGCGTGACCAGCCGTACGTCGGGTTGGGCGAGCGGACCGAGGATGCGTTCGAGGTCCTGCTCCCGGCCGAGCAGTGGGGTCGCCGGGGTCGGCAGGCTGGTCGACGTACCGAGGGTGCGCGGCGGCGGGAAGTCGGTCTGCAGACCGTCGATCGTGACCTGGAAGAGGTGCTCCGGCTCCGGAATGTCCTTCAAATGATGGGTTCCGAGGTCGCGCAGCGTCACGCCGTCGGCCAGCTGGGCAAGTTTGCTGGTGACCGCTGACACCAGCACCTGACCACCCTGTGCGGCCGCTCCGATACGCGCGGCGAGATGGACGTCCATCCCCCAGTAGTCGCCTTCGTGCACACCCGGCGTACCGGTGTGGATCCCCATCCGCACCCGCAACCGCTCGCCGCCCGGCCACCGGTGCTCCGCCAGACCGCGCTGCCCGTCGACCGCCGCGCGCACCGCGTCCCCGGCCGTCTGGAACACGACGAAGAAGCTGTCCCCTTCGGTCCCCAGCTCCGTCCCGCCGTACGTCGTCCAGACCGCCCGCAGGATCCGGCGATGTCCTTCCAGCGCATCGAGGTACCGATCCCCCAGCCGGCGCAGCAGCACCGTCGACCCCTCGATGTCGGAGAACAACATCGACACCATTCCCCCACCCATGCCGTCAGTCTCAACGGGCTGCTGACGAAGGTCGAGAGTTTGGCGGCAACTTTTCCGAACGAGCTGGAGTCTCATCCGGTGCGCGGCCAAGGAGGCAGCGAATTGATCTGGGGGTAGACAAGAATGAAGCGGTTCGGGATTGTTGCGGGGGCTGTCTCCGGGGTGGCTGCGCTGGCAGGCGCGGCGGCGCTCGTGCTGGGTGGCGCGCTGCCCAGCAACGCCGCGACCGAGCAGGTCAAGACGGTTGCTGCGAGCAACAGTGCGGCGTCGACACCGGTGCGGTACAAGACCCGGTTCTTCGTGCACTACAGCGAGGGCAACCACGCGATGGCGGTGCTGCCGTCCACCTGGCGCGCGGTCGAGCTCGGCAACTGGCAGACGCGCTTCGACGACAGCGCGAACAACCGGATGATCCGGTTCAACATCAACTACAACAACAACATCGGCACCGTGACCGCGCTGAACCGGAAGATCGCCGCGCTCAAGGGCACCCGCGGTCTGCACATCGTCGGCACCTCGACGGTCGGGATGAACTCGACCAACCACCAGGACCGGCTGACCGTGAGCACCGTGGTCTACACGTACAAGAGCGGCAACGCCACTCGCTGGGTCGCGACCCGGTACGTCGGTCAGCAGGGCCGCAAGAGCGCCGACGTCGAGATCTCGACGGCCGGCTCGCCCGCCGACAGCAAGGCGCTCGGCGCGGTCATCAACTACGCGACTCTGTCGCTCGCGCTGGCCGGCTAACTGATACCAGTAGTGCTCTCACGGATCACCAGGCTAAAGGGGCCTGGAGGCGGACTAGTTCGCCTCCAGGCCCCTTTTCACGTGGTGCCTGTAACGCCAGCCGGGCGATCGCGACCCGGTCCCCGGTAGTACGGCCGACCGCAGCGACTGGCGCTGACTGCATCAGGCCGCCGGCTCCCAGGCGAAGCCGTCGGGGTCGACCTGGCTGCCCGCATCCATATCTAGCGCGATCCGGTGCGCGCCGCTGCCGTCGACCGGTACGCCGGCGTCCTTGGCCAGCGCCTTCCGCCCGTACAGCCCCAGCTTCACCGGGCCGGTGGCGTCGAACTCGACGTACTTGCGTCCGAAGCTCCGCGCCACCGTCAGCCCGTTGTCTACGTAGAACTTCTTGCTCTCGGCCACATCCTCGCAACCCAGCAGCAGTACGACGGCGTCGATCTCGCGCGTCGCCGGACCGGTGTCCTTCTTCGCCGACGTGGCAATCTTCCAGATCGTCCCGTCGGGCGCCTGCACCACGCCGCCGTACCCCCAGAGCGACTTGGTCACCGGCTTCACCACCGTGGCACCGGCGCCGACCGCGGAGTCGAACAGGCTGCTCACCGTGCTCGGCTGCCCTACGGTCAACGACAACGTGAAGCCGCGGAAGCCACTCGTCTCGGCTGCGGACTCACGCACCCGCACCCGCTCGTCCAGCCCGAAGGCATCCTTGAGAAACCGCTCGGCCGCCACAACGTCGGCCACTTCCAGAACCACACCTTGAAGGTTTGTCATGCCTCCAAGCTAGGTTCGGGCGACCCCGGTCCGCTTCTCGATTCCTGACCAACTCGACTAGCTGCTGAGGCGCAGGTAGTCGAGGTTGAAGCCGCCGGTCTCGCAGTACACGGTGAGGTCTTGCTCGCCGGCCGGGAGCGTGACTTGAGTCGTGATCGACTGATAGTTGCCCCAACCCCCGGTGTCCGGGACTGTGGCTTTCGCGAGTGTTGCGTCCGTTGCGTCGCGGATCGAGATGGCATCCGTCGCCGGGGCTCCCGTGCCATTGGCGACGCGCAGCTCGAGGTTGTAGGTGCCCGCCTGCGCGATGTCGACGCTGTACTTGAGCCAGTTCCCCGGCGCCGTCCAACCAACATCCTTGCCGCCGCTCGCCGCAGAGTTGCTCTCAACAAAGTTGGCGCCACCATCGGTCCAGCCGTGCTGAGCGACGTACGACTCCGCCTCGACCTTCTCCCCGACCGGGGCGCCGTGCGGCCGTACGTTCACGTGCACCGTGATCTCGTCGTGCGACGCACCGTCGGTGACGCGGAACTTGAGGTCCAGCACGCCGGCGACCGTCGGGTGGATGGTCACGGTGTTGCCGTCCAGGCTGACTCCGCTCGGCAGGTCGGTGGCGTAGTACGCAAGCCGGTCGTTGTCGCGATCGGTCGCGTGGAGCTGGAGCTGCGTGGTCTGGTACTGATCAGCAGTCACATCGGGAACCGCCTGCAGCACCGGCGCGTGGTCGCGGTGCGGTACGTCGCCGTGCCAGCGGTACGTCGCGTAGGCGTTGGCCGGAACCGTCACGGTGAACGACTTGCCAGCCATCGTGACGCGGACCTTGCTGGCCGTTGCGTTGGAGTTCCCAACGATCGCGACGAAGTTGTCGCCTGCGTCCTTGTACACCACGTTGCTGATGCCGTTGGCGGTCGCGCTCGACTCGACCCGCGTGTGCTCCGGACCGAGGTACTTCGCGAACTGTCCCATCGCGTACAACTCGTCTCGCACGGTGAACGTCTTGGTGATCGTGTTCACCTTGACCAGCCGATCGGGCCACTTCGTCGTACGCGCGACCTCGTCCCAGTCCACGTTGTTGTCTCGGGCCGGCGTCCAGTGCAGCGTGCCGCCGTCCTGATCGGTCGTCTGCGCCCACATCACGTACGACGACGCGTCCAGCCGGAAGTAGTTCAGAATCGTCGCCGGAGACAGGTCACTCGTCTCCGTCATGTGCACCGGCTTCCCGTACTGCTCGAACGCATCCCGCATCACCGTCGGGTCACCCCAATACGGATGAAATGCGATCGCATCCGCGGCCTTGAGCGCCTTCGGGTCGTTGAAGATCCGGTAATAGTTCTTTGTTTCCGTACTGTTCGGGTCTTTCCAGTCCCAGAAGTTGAAGTCATGCACGTACAGATCCGTGTGCGGGCCGGCCCGGCGGACCTCCTGCTTGATGGCCACCGCCAGCTTCTGCTGCTGTTCGACACTGATGTCCATCGCCGGATAAACCACATCGATCCCCGGCTCGTTCAGCAAGGTCAGCGCATCGACCTTGATCCCGTACTTCGCATACGCCTGCAGGTATTTCACGTAGTACTTCGCGAACACGTCGATACTGTCGTCCCGGAGCTTGCCCACTTGGTAGTACGACGTCGTACTCCCGGGCTGCAAGGCGACCTCGCCGGTGAACCGGTTGTTGGTCTTCATCCACGCCGGCGCACTCCAGGCTGACGCGAAGAACGTGGCTTTCGGGTTGTACTTCTGGATCAGCTTCACCGTGTCCACGATGTGCGCGTCGACGTCCCGCTTGATCGAGAAGTACTTCAGGCTGCGGTCCTCGGTCACGCCGGCCGGCAACTCGTCGTACGACCAGAACGGCAGGTGCTCGATCAGATCCGGACTCCCGATGGTGAGGCGGAACCGATCCAGCCCCGCACCACTCTTCGGGTCAACCAGCAGCTTGACCGCTCGCTCGCGTTCGGCCGGTGTCAACTTCCACAGATTGGAAACACTGGTCTCGTCCAACGAGAACCCGACGCCCGAGTACTTCTGCCGGAGTGTGCTCGGGTCAACGACCACAGTCGCATCCACGGGGCCGCTCTGATCACCCCCGACGTACGCCGAAGGCAACGGCTGCCAAGCCTTCGCCGCCCCACTCGAGTACGTCCCACTCACGACAGCACCCCGCTGAGCCGCCGCCGGCACCCCACCCGCGGCCAACCCACTCGCCACGACCCCAACGACAACCGCCAACCCAAGACTCCGCCTCACAAAACCCTCCCAGCTGGTGGAAAGCCCTTACAAGCAGGCCGACTCTAGGTCGCGCGCTCCCCCACCAACACCCCCTACCGGTTCCGGAACTAATCCCGGAACTTTTGCCGCTAGCTTTGTCGGATTCACCGGACGCCGTTCGTAGCGTTGGTGCAGGCGGACAGCGGGTCCGCTCGAGCCGAAGGAGCAGCCATGCCCGAGTACCTCCTCTACTTCAACCAGCAGTGGGTGGGCGACCACACCGAGGAGTGGTTCCGCGGGCGCGGGCCACTCGCGAGGGCGGTCGTGGAAGAGATGAAGGCGGCCGGCGTTTACGTCTTCGCCGGCGGGCTGGAGGAAGAGGACGGCCCGGTCTACAGCGCCGACCCAACCAGCGGCGAGGTGTTGATGACTGACGGACCGTACATCGAGACCAAGGAGTTTCTGGGCGGGTTCGCTGTGGTGAGCGTGCCCGATGACGAGACCGCCAAGCTGTGGGCGGCCAAGATCGCGGAGGGATGCGGCTGGCCGCACGAGGTCCGGCGCTTCAAGCCACGGCCAAACGTCGGGTGACTCCAGTGCTTGGCTAGTACGGTGACTGACATCGTCTCGGCGTAGGAAGGCCACATAGCGATGCCAGTCGCCACACTGTTCTTGATGGTCGGGCTTCCCGGCGCCGGAAAGACCACCCGAGCTCAGGAACTGGCGAAGTCGCACGATGCGCTGCGGTTGACTCCGGATGAGTGGCACCTTTCCATGTTCGGCACCTCCTTGAGGGCCGACGGCAAGCGTGACCTCTTGGAAGGCTGGATGATCACGATCGCCCTGCGGACCCTGCGGCTGGGCACCAGCGTGGTCCTCGACTTCGGCCTCTGGGGCCGAGACGAGCGGTCAGCACTACGCTGGCTGGCCAGCCAATCCGGGGTCCAATGCCAGGTGGTCTACCTACCCGTCGACCTGGACGTCCAACTAGCCCGCATCGCCCACCGCCAGGCCACCACCCCCGGAACCTTCCCCATGCCCGAGGCCGACGTCCTCACCTGGCGCACCAAGTTCGAAGCCCCGGACGCCGCCGAACTAGCCGGCGCCGACACCCCTTCTCCACCCGACCCATGGACAACCTGGCCGTCCTGGGCCGTCGACCGCTGGCCAACCCTCACCACCGACTACTGCTAAATCGGCACGCTCGCGAATACCCTCGCACCACACTTGTTTTCAATGATCAGACCACCCTGCTCAGGACAAGCGTAAATCTTGATCTCGGTACCGGACGGCATATTCAGGTACAGGTAGGTAGTAGTTCCGTTGCCTTCGCGGTTCCACGCATAGTAGGGCCCTGTGTGCGCCAGGTCGTAGCGGTAGTAGATGATGCCGACCCCGTACCCATCCTTGTGCGAATCGTGAATGGCCAATATCTGGGTTTCCCCATTAAAATAGCCATAACCAGCCGAAGACGTCGCCTCGGCAGTGGTCGGATAAGCAAACGACGGCCCGGCAGTCACAGCCATACTCGTGGCCGTAGCAGCCACCATGACAGCAAGCCAAGTCACAGTGCGCTTAACACTCAAACCGGCCGACCAGCGCCTACGTCGCATGAATTTGCCTCCTCAGGCAGAACTCTTCGTCACATCCTGACGAAGATGAGACACCACCTCCCAGGTCCCTGCGGCACCTCAGCCATGTGACGTGCGCCACCGATCGTGCGGTGTCAGCCCAAGGCAGCTCGCGATGCTCCGCCGTACCGGAGCTCTACCCCGAGCATTCAGAGGCGAGTGCTTCGAAGTCGCCTCCGAATTCTGCCGCCGCGTGAAAGCGGTCGACGACAGCCTCCCGCTCTCCACGAGTCGGTGCGTAACGCAGGCGACCCGCGCGCACCTTCTGCCGGGCACGGTAGACAAGCTGCCGGGCAGCGTGATCAGTGCGGCCGGTGATCGAGGCGACCTCGGCATTGGAGAAGCCAAAGGCCTCATGGAGCAGGAAGGCGGCCCGTTCCACCGGGCTGAGAGTCTGAAGCACGAGTTGGAGAGCACTCAGCACCGAATCGGCCAGCTCGACGCCATCGTTGGGATCACCAACAGGCAACGGCTCGGACTCCGCGCGCAGTTCGATTTCGTTGCGGACAGCCACTTTTCGCAGCTCGTCGATCGCCAGGCGGGTTACCGTCTGATACAGAAATCCGCGCGGGTTCCGCACACTCCCGGCATCTACCTTTGCCCAACGCAACCATGCGTCTTGTACGACGTCTTCGGCACGGGACCTGTCACCAAGAACCCGGTAGGCGGCGGTGAGCAACCGCTCGCGATGCGCCTCGAAGGTCGCGTCTGCCTGTGTTCGTAGGTCCACGTATAACTCCTGGTTCAGTATGCCACCCCCATTCACATGACGGTCGCGCCCGCCTTGATGTCACGCGTGACGCGCCGTCGGCAGGCCACGTCATGCCGGTTGGAGAATCCATTGCAACGAAAGGACATGCTCATGTCGTCAGCCCGAGAGGTCGTTCTCGACCTGGTGCAGCGGTTCGGCTCCGGTGACATCGATGGCATAGGCGCGCTGCTGGCCGACGAGTTCGTCTCACACAACCCTCGCGTGACACATCGCGATTCGGCATCAGGGCGACAGTTGTTCCTCGAGTACCTGAAAGGTCCGGTCGGCGACGAGCTCATGAACGGCACCGTCGTACCCGCCCGCCTGATCGCCGACGCCGATCATGTGGCCGTCCACACCCATCTCACCACCCGCGACGGCCAGGATCTGGCGATCGTCGACATCTTCCGAGTCGTTCACGGACTGGTCGTCGAGCACTGGGACGTGGTGCAGCAAGTACCCGAGAGACTCTCCAACCCACACGGGATGTTCTGAGTACTACGGACGGTTGCTGCCTGGCGCTGCACTAGGAGGAGCCGCCGAGGTCGCGCGTCATCCAGCCGGGCGTGTCGAGGCGGACCGCGGAGCCGCCGACCAGTGTCGCCAGGTGCTTTTCCAGGCGCTCGAGTTCGGCTCGACCGATCCGTCGTACCCACTGGTCGCGCAGTTCGTCGAAGATCTCCTCGCCTTGGCGCAGTACTTCGAAGCCGAGGTCGGTGACCTGAAGGCGTTTGCGGCGGCCGTCGAGAGGATCGGCGTCGCGGGTCACGTATCCGCGTTCCTGCAGAACCGCGATCGTCTTCGCGGCCGCCTGCTTGGAAACCGACAAGCGCTGGCCGAGCCGTGTCGCGTCATCGGCGCCTGCGGCGATCGCCCGGATGGCGAAGTCGTGGACGGGCCGTACGTCCTGATAGCCGCGCTGAGCAAGCTCGTCGGTCGCATCGTCCACCAGCGAACGGAAGCCCCCGAGCAGGAGCAGCGCAAGATCGGCACCAGAACGGGACATGGCAGCAGGGTATGGGACTTGCGGTTAGACAACCTGGTTGACTAATATCTAGTCAACCAGGTTGTCCAATTGAGGAGTGCGATGAACACGACGCCGGCTGGCGCGACAATTCCCGGGGTCACCCACCACCGCGTCGAGGTGAACGGAACCACGCTGCACTACGTGGCAGCGGGATCCGGCGGAACCCCGATACTCCTGGTCCACGGGTTCCCCGAGACCTGGTGGGCGTTCCACAAACTCATCCCGTTGCTCGCCACCCACCACCGCGTGTTCGCCGTCGACCTACGCGGCTTCGGCGACTCCGACAACGCGCCGGGCACGTACGACAGCGCAACCGTGGCCGAGGACCTGCACCAGCTGATCGAGCATCTCGGCGCGGGCCCGGTCCATCTCACTGGCCAGGACATCGCCGGCGCCAGCGTGTTCCGCCTTGCGACCATGCACCCGCAGCACGTACTCAGCCTCACCGCGATCGAGACAGGGCTACCTGGATTCGGAATGGAAGTGCTGGCCGACATCACCCACGGCGGCATCTGGTACATCGGCGTTCTCGCCGCACCTGGCATCCCCGAGATGCTCCTGACCGGCCGCGAACGCGAGTTCCTGGGAGAGTTCCTGTTCCCGGCCCTGACCACAACCCCCGGAGCGCTCACCGAAGCCGACATCGCCGAATTCGCCCGCACCTACGCCCGCCCCAACGGCTGGCGCGGAGCCGCCGGCCTCTACCGCTCAATGCTCCACGAGGGCCCCGAAATCACAGCCCTCGCCCAAACCCCCGGCCTAACCGTCCCCGTCCTAGCAGTCGGAGCCCGCTCCGGCCCCTTCACCGTCACCACCATGACCCAGGCCACGACAAAAGAGGTAAGCGCGGCCTCCCTCGCCGGCGTAGGCCACTACGCCGCCCTGGAAGCCCCCGAAGAACTCGCCAAAGCAATCGTCGAGTTCACCACCCACATCGACCCGGTTGCCGGCGTCTTGTTGCACCACTGAGACGACCGGCAACCGGAGGACGCGCGTCGAGGAATCACCAGCTCCAGGCGACGCCGCGTGGGCACTGGCTGACCGGCGGCGTGCCCTTCCGTCCGCCGCCGACAAAGACGACCTTCGTGCCCTCGGGGTTGGTGAAGCAACCGTCAAGTTTGGCGTTCAGTTCCCGGAAGGTCTTGGGGCTCGCATAGACGAGCTTCCCGGTGGCGTCGTACCCGCGGACCGTGTAGGTCGGCGGGTCGCTGGGAGCGGTGCGGGTAAGGGTGTCCACGTACTTCATCGGGGCGAAGAAGAACCCGTTCCGGAGGACGGCCTCGGTGGCCGGTCCGGTGCCGATGGCGATGGTGATGCGAGCAACGGACTTCGTGTACGTCCCATTGCCCGCACCTGTCTTGTCCACCACGTCCATCTTGGTCTCGCCCTTGATCCCCCAGGAGAACTCCGTCTGCTTGCCCGTGGCATCGAAGCCGCAGGCCTTGACCAGGGACTTGGCCTCCGTCTTGATGACAACCCAGGCGAGCGCATGGGTGCCGGCGGGGGGATTCACCCATTTGAACCCGTCGATCACGGTGTAGACCCGCGCGGCCGGATCGGGACTCGCCTCAGCGCCGTGGTTACATGCCTTGGCGTACTTGTTCTTCTCGGCCGTGGTCAGCAGCTCGATAAGTGGTGTCGCTGCACCGATGCCCGTCCCGGCGGCCGGCCGCTGAGCTTTGTCGCCGCGCAGAGCCGGTACTCCGATCGCGAGACCGGCGGTGACCGCGACGACTGCCGCGGCCGCGGCCAGCGGGACCAGTCGACGACGAGGCGCGGCCTCGGCAGACTCGTGATCGACAATGGCGATCAACTCGTCGCGCTGCCGGTTGCGGGCGGCCGGGCGAAGGTCATGGTCCGGTGGGGGTGTGAGCTGGGTGTTCATGACTGAGCCTCCATGGAAGGAACGAGGTTGAGCTCTCGCAGATGCTTGCGGGCTCGGGACAAGCGGGACTTGACCGTGCCGATCGGGACGTCCAGCGCGACGGCAGCCGCCTGCTGGTCGAGGCCTGCCCAGAAGCACAGCTCGACGATCTCGCGCTCCTGCTTCGACAGCCGTTTCAGGGCCTCGCGAGCAGCGCTGATCTGCTGGTCGTCGTCGATCCGTCCGGCCACCTCGTCGGCGTGATCGCGGACGTGTTCGGTCAGCAGGTTGGCCGCCGCGATCGCCCGGCGGTACCGGGCCTTCGAGCGCCACTCGTTCCGCGCTGTGTACTCCGCCACCCGGTACAGCCAGGGCAGAGCGGACTCGCGGTCGAGAACGACCTCGGTACGTCGCCGCCAAGCGTGCAGGAACACCGCCGAGGTCAGGTCTTCGGCGTCACTCCAGGAGGCGGTCCGGCGGTAGAGGAAGTTGTAGATCGCTCGGGAATGCCGATCGTAGAGCTCGGCGAAGGCCGCCGAGTCCCCCTCGGCGGCTCGCTCCCACAGCTTCCTGTCGCTACTCTTCGCCATCGCCAGCCCATCGTGCCCGTCCTGCAGGGCTAACACAGCCTGGTTCCGGTCATATCGACGCGCATGTGCGCTCCCATCTCGTCTCGAACTCCGCTGCTTGCATCCGGGTTGTGTCCGAGCAAACAGAAAAGTTCCCGCTACTGACAACCACTCGACTCCTCCGGCAAGATCGTGGCGACCGCCGCGGGTACGGCGGTGTCGACGCCGCTCGCCGTCGAGAGGGAGGCCGGCGAGCGGTACACGCGGACAATCAAGCAGCTCGGCCTGGACGGCGCACCGGCCGACGGCTCGACGTAGCTGCTGAACCTGACGACCGGACAGGACGACCTCGTCCCGCCCCCGAGCGGGACGGCGAGCGTCCGGCTGCCGAAGGGCAAGTACGTCGTGAACGGCACCCAGCCGGCCGCGCGGGCGACCGGCGGCTTCGACGAGTTCAAGTTCGTGAAGCCGACTCTCGAGCTCGGCGCCGACACCGAGGGCGTGTTGGATGCCAAGACCGGCGGCCGCCGGCAAGACATCGTTAGGCGCGTGGGCTGGACCGCAGTACGTCGGGCAGGCCGTCGTACAGAAAGAGCCGGTGAGGGGACTCGAACCCCTAGCCCCCGCTTTACCGGGCCATGCCTGTCGTCGTACCGCACCACTACTCGAAAATTGCCGTTGACCTGCTTACTCTCCATTAGAGAGTAAGCAGTTGTTGGCGACTATGCTCAGTATGTTTCATCCAATCCGGTGAGTAAAACGGTGAGTTGTCGTGGGCATGAAGCGGCTTGGGCTGAGGCGATCGGGCACACAAGAGACATCACGCGGGATGGAGGGCTGTTTCACGGCAGGCAGCGACAGACCACGGAGTCGCACGGTCATCCGCTTGAACAGCGCCGCCGAAGAGCCCACGTGGTGGTGGAACTAGCTCAGCTACGCCGTCGACCGACCCGAGCCGGCCAGGTGGGCTACCCGCCGATGGCGCGGCCGGTACCGCGGATGTCATCCCGGGCTGCGGACCGAGACGTCTGGTATGCCCAGGTCCGGGACGCCGATAGTCGAAACACGGGGGGCGCATGTATCAATTCGGAGCGTAGGCAGTTCCTTAGTGGGTGAGGTTGTGCCGCTCGACCCCGATCACCGATCCGGAAGGTTCCCCGATGGTTCGCAAAACCATGACCGCTGCCGGCTCTACTCGCAGTACCCCTACATGCCGCGCCTGCGCGACCGCTCAGTTCTCGACGCAGGCATCCTCGACCGGCCGATGATCTGGCAGACGGACGCATTCGCACTCGCGGCTGGCTACGACGAGACGGCCGGGCGCGACATCGGCCTATGGACTCCTCAGGACACGGAGGGCGCCCCGGTCGCGACGGACTCGTTGCTGCTCGTCCGTCCCGACGTTGCTCAGAAGCAGCGCGCGGAGGAGCCCGGTCCCGCGCCGGCTCCCGGACCCGACCCGGAACCCGGCCCGGGGCCGTCGCCCACCCCGCATTCCGGCCCTGGCCCGAAGGTCGACATCGTCTGGCCGACCCGCTTCTACGGGGTCAAGACGCTCAACTCCGACAAGACCGCACTTGAGTTCAAGAACGTCGCCGACGAGGTGCTCGCACACCTTCGCTCCGGCAAGCACACGAACGTCACGGTTCGGATCGAGATCGAAGCCACCGACTCCGAGGGGTTCAACGAGAGTCGTGTCCGCACGGTCTCCGAGAACGCACGCACGCTCAAGTTCGACCAGTCGGGCTTCGAGGAAAGCTGATCGACGAATGGCGCGATTCGGAAGGGAGCCGGGAGACCGCGGAGCTTTGGATGTGCGCACAACTGGGCGAGGGGCGATTCAGGGCTTCTTCGTCCCCAAGGACACTCCGGGCCCTGGGACCGACGCGGCCGATCGCCTGGCCGCCGGCGTCAAGCTGTTCGAGGCGAGTCCGGCCAGGGGTCAGCTGACGATCTACCCCACAGACACGCGGTCGTGGAGTGACGATTTCCTCGCTCCGAAGTACGCCAAGATCACCACGATCATCATTCCTGCCGAAGTCGAGCCGGATTGGGACGTCGCCGACGGTCTTGAGGAGTTGCCGGCCGGGTTCACGAAGGACTACGAATACGGACTCGGTCTGGCGCAGGAGTGCGAGGTCATCATCGACCTGATCGAAGACAGCACCGACTGTGCGGTGATCGAGTTCGTCCCGTCAGGCGATGCCGCAGTCGTCGGCGCGACCTTCCGCATCAGCTTCGCGCGTTTCGATTCCTTGCGAGCGGACCTGGCGCGCATCAAGAATCGAGGCGACCTCGGGATTCGTCGCGTGAAGGAAACGCACGTCCACAATGACCTTGCTGAGGTCCTCGGCTTGGAGAGACGGACGCTCTCACTCGGGCGGCTCCCCACCTCGAAGTGGATGACCAGAGTCGCCGCGGGTGACGTGCCTCTCAACGAGGAGGAGCAGGACGCCCTCATGGCCGCGACCACCGCGAGCGCTGCTCAGATCGCGTCGAAATTGCCAGCGAAGATGGCTCGTCTCCAACGCGACATCGAGGTCGTCAATCTAGAGCAGCTGATCGTCTCGTACGCGAAGGCGCTCGACGACGGCCACAACGAGGACTGGTGGCAAGACTTCTTCGAGGAGAACGTGTTTGCCCTTCAGCTCCTGTTCGGTGGCCCGACGGTGTTCGTCGACGCCCAGGTGCCGATCGGGGAGGGCGACAATTCGATCAAGGGCAAGAAGATCGCCGACTACCTGCTCAAGAACGCGATGACGAACAACGCCTCGCTGGTGGAGATCAAGAAGCCCAGCACCAAGTTGATGAAGAAGCGGGCCTACCGCGAGGGCGTCTACGGCGTCCAGTCCGAGATCGGCGAGGCCGTGACCCAGGTTCTCGATCAGGCTCTTCAACTCACGCGCCACGAAGCAGACACGAAGGCGAGGATTGGCGATTCGTCTTGGGTGAGCAACGCTCCCCGCTGCTTCGTCGTTGCAGGACGCCTCAGCGAGCTCGACACCGACGACAAGAAGAAGTCGTTCGACCTCTACCGCGAGCACGTGTCGGGAGTCCGCCTCGTCACGTACGACGAGATCCTGGAACAGTTGAAGACGCTCCGCGACTTCCTCGCAGCTGAGGCTTCAACGTGATTGGGGGGACGTAGTGCCGATCGTGACGTTCGCCGATCTGCCGGAACCGAACGAGGTCACGTACGCCGAGGGCCGACTCACTACACGAACCTACGCCAGCCGCAGCTTCACGTTGGAGTTCGGACGCGACCGTGGGCAGCCGGCGAGGTATATCTATCGCGTCTTCGACGAGGTCGTGACCGAGGACGACGACGAGTGGGAATGGACTAGTGACGTGGTGTACACAACTCCGGGCGGGCGCAAACAGCTTCAGTTGCAAGTGGCGCGTGAGGCGGGCGCTGTTAGAAAACTCCGCATCCAGAAGGTTCCGACCTCGGGCGATCTCAGCCGGCTCGAGACAGCACTTGAACTCAACCGGGAGCAGGCCGCCAGCCTGATCGACATGCTGCGGGCCATCGACGCCATTCCGATCGAAGGCGAGACCACAGTCCACGTAGACGACCAACTGCTCCGCGACGTGTTCGCCGACCCCGTGGCGATGGCGAGCGTCTACGCCAACGACCCCGAGCGGTTCCGCGCTCTCATCGAAAGCGACGCCAACGCCGGCGACGTGATCGCGCTCCAGCACCGCCGCGAGGTCGCTGCGACCATGCGTCAGTGGCTGGATGACGACGACGCGTTTGCAGAGGCGAACGCCGCGGCGGGCGGCCCGGAGAGGGCCTGGCAGCAGTTGCTTGAAGCGAACCCGTGGGTGCTCGGGATTGGCCTTGGTGGTCAGCTCTTGACCTCATGGGAGGAGGGGAAACTGGAGCAGACTGTCGTTGGCCGAAGCATCAAGGGCGTAGGCAAGCGCGCTGACGCACTACTCCGCACCGCGGGGATAGTTCGGTCTCTGGTCTTCGCGGAGATCAAGCACCACCAGTCCCCCCTGCTCGGACAGCTGTACCGATCGGGCGCGTGGAGTCCGTCGAAGGAACTCGCTGGTGCGGTTGTCCAAGCTCAGCAGACCGTGCACCTCGCCAGTCGCGAACTCGGTGACTACATCCTCGACCAAGCTCACGACGGTGAGCTGTTGGGCAGCGGAACGTTCATTCTCAAGCCCCGGTCGTACGTGATCGTCGGCTCGCTCAGCGAGCTGATCGGCGACGGCGGTGGTCCAATTCCGGACAAGGTCCGGAGTTTCGAGCTGTTCCGCAGGAACCTGCAAGAGCCTGAGGTCATCACATTTGATGAGTTGGTCGCGCGGGCCGAATGGCACATCGAGGCCGCCGTACAAGACGTGGCCGTGGACGACGTCGAAGAGCAGGGGTCCGAGGACCCCTGGGCGACAGGCGCGAACCCGTGGGCCTCTGACGAGCCGCCGTTCTAAGCGGATCATGAGCGCAGACACGCCCCTGATGCGAAACGTGCCAATTGGGACCACGTGGACGAGGAAGCGTCCTGCTTATTGGGCCCGGCTAGGACGGCGCCCCGGCGCCGCCCGCAGTCCGGGCCGCGCGCCGAAGGTGCGCCCTTGACCGTGAGAGGTCAATCCGGAGGAGTCGAGTGGCCGGAGTCGGCGGATCGGGAGGCAAACCGGAGGCGACAGCTGCGCAGCTACTCGACCGCATTGTCAGGCCGGGCTCAGCGTCGGCTCGAGGCGAACCAGTCCCTCGGGCAGTGCGTCGGCCCACTCAGCCATCTCAGCGGTGACCCGGAACATCATCGCCGCGATGAACGGTTGAGCCTGCTGATCGGAGCCGGTGCCGAAGGATTCCAGGCGCCAGTTTCGCCAATTGGCGTGCAGGACGTCGTACACCTCGTCGATCTGAGCGCGGGTGAACCGGCTGGGCACCACGCATAACTGTCGTGGCAGTTTCGGCGACAACTGCCGGATCACCGCGTCCACATCGGTGGCAGCGACGACCAAGACTTCCTGCTCCGGGGAGGGACGGAAGATCGCCAGGTGGACGATCGGTCCGGACGACTCGCGGTCGCGGAGGTCAACGTCCAGCTCGACCATGCCGTGCCGCCAGCCACCGGGCGGCGGCGGGCAGGGCGGGTCCCTTCGAGCTGCACGCGCCTCCCGAGCGGGGATCTCCGCCGACAGGACCTCGACCTCGATGCTCTCGTCGCCCCAGATCCCAACCACCGAGACGTAGCCCAGACCTCGGTTCGCTGCGATGCCGGCAGCGACTGCCTCGCCATCTGCCCCGATCAACCGAACCGACCGATCTGACTTCCAACCCGGTTCTTTCCACGTCAAATCATGCACGCGGGCCAAGTCCAACCAATCACCGTCCGCCCCGGCCACGAACCGACCCCAAGTCCGAACCCTGTCCCCCACCCCGAACACCAAATCCCTAGCCGCCATAACTACATGCTGCTCCGCCCGAACGCTTTCGGCATGCCCCCAGAACCCGTCATACCGCGGGACCAAGCCCCCAGGCGCTACCAGCTCGGCGTAAGTCCGCGCCGACCGAGACAGTTGCTCGGCGGGCCTGGGCGAGGGCTACACCCCCACGACCTCGACTACGGCACCCGTACGACGTACGAACGCGAAGGCGAAGGCCTGATGCCTCGCCATCGACGGCTGCCGTCGCCGACGGCTGAGTGCCATCAATCGCCGTTCGAGTTCCCGGGCGTTGGCAGTGTGCTGTCCGTTGGCCCGGCCCACGATTCGGGGGGTGGACCGAATGCGCGACGGCCGGCTCTCACCGCCAGAGCGGCGAGAGCAGCGTTGGCGCCGCCACCAATCACAACGCCGATACCGAACGGCGCCACCCGGCCGAGAACGATGATCCCCTGCTTGGTCCCGTACTTCGTGACAAAGTGTTTCCCCAACACCTTGTTGATCTGACGCAACGTCTCGACAGGCACCTTGGCGACCACCTGACGTCCCCAGTGCTGCCCGGTACGCTCGGCGACCCTGCCGATAATCGCAGAGCCGGACCCACCGAGCATGATTCCCATGACGATCGTCCGGCGGCGCTCGAGCTCGTCGAGGGGGACTCCGTGCACTTCGGCGATCGACAGCGCGAAGAGCGCGCTCAACTCGAGACTCGAGAGACCCTCGCCCGTCGAAAGCGCCAGTGCGACTCCCGTGCCGACACCAGGCGCGGCGGCAACTCCTCCGACTGCAGCACCAGTCCCGGTCAAGGCGCTGACGTACATCCGTTCCAGACTGCGGATCACCTGTTCTGGTGTAGCGTCCGGGTTCCGCTGGCGAGCTCGGGCAATGCTCTTCTGCACCAATGAGCTCTGAACGGCGATCGCCTTGTCCAGTACGTCGAGAATTCGCTGCCCGGCCGCCTCTGCCCCCGGCGCGTCGTGCGCATCTGTTGCCATGCCATTAAACCCCCTGTTTCGTCACGTTCCGACCGAGTCTCCCACCGGACCCGGACCTCGCGTCAGATGAACCACCCGCCGGCCACGAGGCTGGAATCAGAGTGCCAGGGCAACCGTCGGCAGGAGGTAATTGTCGCCCTCCTGCGAATCCATCCACCACCGAACCGTGCCTACGCCGATCTCAGCGCAGTTTCGATGGCGGATCGTGGCTCGGGGCCTCAGCGGTGATCCGGCAAGACGCCGCGGACAGCCTGAGCATCGGGTCGGGCTTCCCCTGCTCGGCGCATGCAGACTAGAGCACCCGACAGCCGCGCCCGGCACGTGCGCCTTGCTAACAAACTCAGGCGATTCACCTAGCAGGCGACACCGCCCGACGTGACGGTGTAGATGGCCTGTGCATCGTCCCCGCCGAGAATGTCAAGGGCGACGATGATGATCGGTACGCCATTGCACGCCAGAGCCGGAAGGGCGAACAGAATCTGAAACTCCCCCGCCTCGTTCGTCACTGCCGTGGCCTGCTGACCTTCGTCTGCGGTGGCGACATACAGGTCGGTGCTCGCGCGAAAACCCTGACCAGTGATGAGGATTTGAGCGCCAGCCGGCCCTGAACGGTCGGACAACGTGATCGCGCGACCAACTGGAGCACTGATCGCCGACGACCTCGGAGCAGTCTTGGGCGGCGGTGATAACGACGGCACCGGGACCTCAGTCGCACGAATCGAACTCGAACCACTCGGCGGACCGGGGCTCGGCGCCCGCGAGTCATCGCTGCTTGCCCGGAGAATGATTGGGATAAGCGCCGCAACAACGACGCAGATCCCCCCGATCCACGCAGCCTTGACCGTGCCCTCACTCGCCATAGCGCCCCCTCGGCGCAGGCTCAACTAGAACCCTTCCCGCCAGCGTGCACCTGACTGACGACCAGTACAACCTCGACGAGGCTCATCACAGACGTCAACTTGAGCCTAATGATCTTCGTCCCTCGCCCACTCCGGCTCGACTATCCACCTTAGTGAACGGGCCTTGGATCCAAGACACGGTCCACGACGGGCGGCACACGCATCGTTCAAGTGTCCCTGGACAGGCGTTGAGTCGACGAGGAGGGTCAACTGGAGCCACCGCTTTACAAGTGCGCAGGCCCGCATACGGCTTGATGTCTGGAGCTGGAAACCTGTGGATTTCGACTGTCTCCGCTGCCTGTTCTGCCGCAACTCACCTGGGTTTCATTGACAGACCCATTGACAGCCGCTGCCGTCACCGACGCGCGCCCGACCCGACAAGGACCAGGTCGCGGACATCAGGTGGCCTCCCAGTGACACAGCTGTTCGACGAAGAACCACACCGGCCAGATATCCGACACTTTCACCCGATCTACACTCTGCCTGGCACAGGTCTCCGCCGTGCTGCCGAGATCTGGCCGCGAACGTCTCTCTGAGACAGAACCTGCCGCACGCCTTCCTAGTGGCACCGGGCACGCCCGCCGCAGCCCAGCCGTCGGCGAACTGCCCTACCGACAGGCCGGGTTGATCCGTTGGGCTCGGTGAGCCGCTTCCGGTGGGCCTCCTCTTCAAACCCCCCGAACTCGATCCAGCTGGGCGAGTTCGTGGCGGGGGTGCGGCAATTCGTCACTTAGTCCCGGCGCGATCCCTGGCCGCGAGCCCGGCGCTTGGGCTGCGTGAAGTATGCGGCCACCGGTTCCACGCCTAGGCCAGGAAGGTGCTGGACCGGATGCTGAGCCTTGCGTTGGCCGAGTACATCTAGTCCTGGGTCACCTCCCGCGGCGTCGGCCTCGAAGGCGAGTGCCGCCGGTCCAATCGACGGCGATCGCTCGGCGCGCGATCGACCATCACATGGCACCTCGCCACCAAGCAGGCCTGCTCTTACAACCCATACAGCGTTTGTATGGGTCGCTGTATGTGGTCAGGCAGTAACCTACCGAGCATCATCGGCGGCGAGAGTTCCTCTGGACTCGCGTAAGGGGGGTCCAAGTGGACGGACTGCAAAGTCGTCGACGAAGGGATGCAGATGTCCAGACCGTTACTTGCCGCCGCCTTGGCGGCAACAATCCTGGTGATGCCAGCGGGAGTCCCCGCGATCGCGTTGGCAGACCAACAGGGTCGAGTGTCGTCCAACCGGGTGCTGTACATAGACTCTGATGCCTTTCCGCCCGGCCAAACCAGTCCAGGCACTCCGAACGCAGTCTTCAGCGTGATCTCGGAGACCACCCGTGCGAGCCGACTTGAGTTGACCCTGGACGGACACCGGGAACCTGACCGCGACTTCACAGCTCAGGGTGCCCGTGGCCGCACGCAGTTCACATTGTCGCCAAGCGTCGGCTGGCACGACCTCACGCTGACAATCGTGGATGCAAACGGCGATCGGAGCCCCGCCCGCAGGTACTCGTTCGGCGTCCGCGCCGACGGTGGCACAAGATCCACGAGTACCGTCCCGTCCGTCGGCGGTCGATTCACCGAAGCGGACGGCTCACCTGCGGTGAATCTCCCAGTGGGGGTTTATCCGATGCTGCCGATGTCGGGCGAAGGAACAACGATCGAGCAAAAGCCCCTGGCTACGACGACAACCACGGCCGACGGCACCTGGAACGTCGCACTATCTGCACTCCCCAAGGCCGCGATCGATGCTGCAGCGGCCAACGACGGCGTACTGAACCTCCAGGCGGTTGCTGATGGTGTGACACGCGACCCGCAGAGCGGGGAGCTCCGCCAGATGACGGGGGTAGCCGCGTTCGCGACGGGTATCGCAATCGGCGGCACCATGAGTGCTGCCGCAACCGACGCAGCGACGGCCGCCGTGCCCACAGCACCGCTGCTTCCAGTTCGGCGCCCGAAAGAGCTTCCACATTCCCCCGACCAGGCCCCTCCAGCAAATGTAACGAACCCGAAGTCCACGCTGACCGCCGAGCAGGCACAGCACGACCGGCCAGTCTTCTTCGGCCAGCCCGACGTGACGGGAAAGCCAGCCGGCGATATGGCCGCCGCTCAGCGGATCGGTGACAGCGACTACACCAACCAAGCGATCACTCCGGCCACGTCAGCAGACGACGCAAAGCTGGCCACAATTGCGGGGCCGGCCGCAACCGGCGATGAATGCCCCCTTGAGAACGTCCTCGTCACCGACCGCAACAAGGGAACCTGGGGCTACACAACGATGCTCGAGTCCCACGCACGCCAAGACTCGTGGGGCGGTGTCGACTACAGCCACACCGCCGGCTCGAGCATGACCATGGGCCTCAGCTACAGCGGCGGCGCAAGCTGGACCGTGCACGGTACACACTACGTGGGCAATGATTTCGGGATCTCCACAGGCTTCACCAAAGGCCCCAATTGGTCCTACCAGTGGCAAGTCGCAGTCTCCTACGGCTATTACACGGTTTACGACTGCAAGCGCGACAGCCAAGGCATCAACAGGAAGATCTACAAATACAACTACACGACCGCAGAGGGTGTCGTAGTTCCTCAGGATGCCTATGCAGGAAAATACGGCGCCGACGTCTCGAGCTACGACGGGTACTACGGCTGGACAGACGCGCCATACAAGTGGAAGGTCCAAGCCGGCACATACTTCAACGCCAGCACCAACGCCAGCAACAGCCACAGCGCCGCGATCTCCGTCTTCGGATTCTCGGTAACCTCCACCACATCGAAGTCCTCAGCGCGGCAGCAGCGCTACACTGCGGGCAATCAATCTGTAAGTCATAACCTGTTCGCCTACGAAGCCCCCGCGCCGGGGATGAAGGTCTTCTACAGCTACTAATGACAAAATGGGGGCGGTCGGGTGAGGAAGAAGGTCGTGATCGCGTCGGCTGCGATCGTGGTAGCGATATGCGTAGGCGTCGGGCTGATGCTTCGGAGCCCTGGCGATCCGAGCACGACCCGGGAAGGGGACGCATTCGGCACCGCAGACGGCTCGTATGAGATCGGCATCCCGACCGCCCACGTCAACGACGATGTCTGGTACTTCGCCCCGGCCATCACCAACCACTCCTCGAAGAAGTTGACACTGGAGGACGTCCGCCCCGGAACGCTGCCCGACGGCATCAGCTTCGTCGAAGCTCGACTCTTCGACAAAGAGGCGTTCGCCGCTGGTGTCCCGATGTCGTGGGACACCAGCGGCGGCTCGGCAGCTGACGACCCGTCAAGCAAACCGTCAACCGACGTACGAGGCTACACACTGCTCCCAGGCCAGACCTTGCCGGATCAGAAGATCGTCTACCTCCACATTCGGGTCACCTCGGCCAAGCGACCACTGATGTCAGATGGCGTCAAGTTCATCTACCAGCAAAGCGGCAAACGCTACTCGCAGACGTTGAACGCGAATCTCACCATCGCCCCTGCCTCGTCGAAGCGGTGATCAAGCTCCCCGTCGCAGCGACGGCACCGCTCGTTGCAAGCTGGGGTCCTGCCGGCGCTCCCGCCCGGAACTTCACGTGGGTCGCGCTCGACAAGGGGTGCAGCCCAGACAGGATCGACCGGGACTTCACGAGATCCTCACCCCCGCCGAACGCTCTCGCGTTGCCGAGATCGTTAGCGCGATCCTCGACGACTCATCCGGCAGCCCCTGACAACTCCCCCGCCCATCGAGGGCCAGAGTCGAACTGTCGAGCGGCGGATTAAAAGGCTGCGCGATGAAGCCCATATGGGGGGCTGGAACACCGCAGTAGATCGCCGCCTGGGCAGGCGTCTCCTTGATCTCGTCGACCGTGACGTCGTTGCGGCGGGCCGCCTGGATGTGTATCGCGAGCTCCTCGTCACGGCCGCGAGCGATCAAGAAACAGGACTGAGTTCCTTCAGAGCCGTTGAATCAGCTCCCCTGGATACGAGCTTAAGAGAATACTTATCGGACCGATTTGTCGGATCAGGCGGCCGGACGCACGTCGCGAACGAACAAGCAGACCTCCGTGGCGAGGTCGTTGGCAGGTCTGGATCGGTGTCGTCGGGCCAGCCGGTCCACTCGCGGATCAGGCGTGGTGCGTACCGGCGTCGAAATCCTGTAACGACTCACGCCCAGCGACGGATGTAGCAGGCAACATCGCGCAAGGCGGCTCACGGAATCGTAGAGTCGTAGGCTTGTCGAGTCGACCGCTCTGCCGGGAGTGAGGCTTGCGATTCATGGGCGCGACGAAGAGTCCTGGGACCGGATGGTCGCTGCCGGTTTGGGGTTTTGGAGGAGCGCGCACGGCTAGGCATCACCACTACGGACACCGAGCTCAATGCCGTGCCTGTTCGCCGCGCCGGCTGTCGTTCGTTCGACTTGAGCAGGCAGCCGAGCGTGCTGCCATAGGTCATCTTTTGGGGTGCATCGTGGTCCGCACGTATCCGCGGCTCCACCTGATGCTGTCAGCACTCGTCCAGTATCTCGACGCCAACAACGCCGGCCCAGGGTTTCTACCAGCTCGCTCAATCGATGGGGTTGCTAGACAGGCGAGCCGGGCGCTCGGCCAAAGAAGAGTTTGGATGGACCAATGACCGCATTTCATACACAGTTCGCTACCGGGCAAGCTCGGTTAAGCCCGTGGCGCGCCCGGTGCGGAGTTTGCTACCGACGCTTCTGGTCAGGATGACCGCAGACCTGACGAGCGTCAGCGACCGCAAGGTGTTGACAATGGCGGCTCCCAAACCGGAGGGCTAGAGATCGCAGGTGGGATCGAAGATCGGCCAGCTAGTAGTCCAGATGGACTCGCTCGCAGACGAGACCTGGCGGAAGGTCGCCTACGGTCCGCGTCGCAACGTTCGGTTTCGCGAGGACGCGATCACTGGTCACAACCTGTTCGAGCTCGAACAGCGTCATGAGTGGCTGCAAGTCTGGGCGTACACCGCCAAGGAACGTCGAAGACCCGCATAGCAAGCGGGACCGTCCGTGCGGTCCTCCAATGGCGTTGTAAGCCGTCTGTCAGTTGACACCTTCTCTGTGTTCGCTACTAGCGCCGCGGCGGCATCCTCGAGGTAGGCAGTCCGAGCCCTTGGACGCCGGCCCTAGGAGGACCAATGCAGTCGAGGCTTCAGATCCGACTGAACTGTTTATCGACGCCGCGGCGGCGTTCCGCAAATCATCGGAGGCGTGGCGCTCGTTTCCTCGCGCTGCTGACTACCCTGCTGGTGGCCGTGGCCGCCAATGTGCTCTCTCCGGTTGGAACTCCAACAGCATCTGCCGCGGGCTGCTACCGGCAAAGCTGTAACAACCAGGACCCGCAGGCCATGGGCTGCGCGGCGGATGCGAAGTCGCTGGACGCGTACACGTGGAACGGCTTCTACGTGGAGATGCGGTTCTCGCCATCGTGCAGCGCCGCCTGGACCCGAGCTACGACCAGCGATTGCCGCTACGGCGGATCGATCAAAACGATCGCTTGGTACGACTGGCAGGCGACGCAATGGGCGGCTCAGAGCAATGTGACGGTTCCTTGCTACGGGACCCGTTGGACGAACATGTTCAACTTCTACTTCTACATCCAGTCGTGCATCCAGCTGTACGGCGGTCCGCAATACTGCACTCGGACTCATTAATCACGGAAGGTCGATCCAATCCGTCTCGCCGTACGCCACTTCAATGCCGTCAAATCGCACCCTGACCCACGCATGCAGACCGCCGGAGCCGGTCTTGAGAAGGTCACCCCAGTGATAATCGAAGGCATACTCGTCTCGGTACTCGAGCGACTTGCCGTCTGCCTGACGATCGATGCCGATCACGAGATCGACCCTGTGACGGTGCAAGGCAAGCACGTCGAGTCCTTCTGTCCCACCAAACCGTCCCCAGGCTGCCTGCTCACCGTGCGAGTAGCGCAGCTCGATCTCACCGACGATAAGGCGTCGGGTCGTCAGTGAGACCTTCCTCGCCGCGACCGTGACGGCATCAAGATAGCAACCGGAGTCCAGAGGATCGGCGCCGTCGACAGCCTCCTGCTTCGGTCCAGGCGGTCCGGCCATGACGGCTCCAGGTGCTTCCGATGCCCGGATTGCAAGGGCTGCCCAACGCCGCCGCCATATCTCTGGATCGCCCTCGCAAGCCCGGACAAAAGCCATCGTGACATCAAGGGAAGGGAGTGACTTTCCAAGAGCCGCTTCCGCGAGGCTCGTGTGTGAGTAGTGCGCGACCTTCGCGAGCGCGCGGTAGCTGGAGATGCCTGCGCCGGTACGCAACTTGCGGAGATCTGCCGCGAATCGCTGAAGCGAAAGCGAGTCGGATTGCTCGTTCATCGAGGTCGCTACGCGATCGCGCCCCACAGCGGCACCAGGATAGAGCGAACCGTTGCGCAACCATACTGCTGAATCCTCGCGTCCCGACCAGCGGCGGTACCGCCGAGCCAGCTTGCACTGATTGGCGACGTCATCTCCCATCCAGCCCCGGCGAGCCGTTCAGCTAGTTCTTCCTCGACCGTCATCGGGCCCCCGACCTTGCAGAGCGAAAGACACACGGAATGCGGAGGCGACGGAGCGGCACGGCGCCTACGATCCATGCTTCGAGCTTCGGCTGTCGCGCCACCGAACCTCGCAATCCGACCGCTCCCTAGCGGGCACTATGCCGCGATCAGAGTCGGTTGCCAAGCGCTCGAGGACAGGCCACGACCGAGAAGTTTCGCTCCGCGTCGGCACTTGTCTGCGGTGAACGCTGGCGTGACCGCGACGCCGAGCCTCTCCTGCTCACCTCGACCGCCGGGTCCGAGTTGTAAGCGACCGACCGGCGGCGACGCCTTCGAGGTCGGAGACATCTCCGACCTCGACCGTCTCCGCGAACGATCGCCGACCCTGCTGATCAACTTCCACGCGGACATCACACAGTCTGGAATCAGCGCCTGAACATCCACAGTCGGACAATGCCGGCTGAGCGCAGGTGCCGAGCCCTACGTGCGCATTGTGGCCAAAGGCGACTTCACGGCGTACTGCTCGCAGCAGGCCGATCGGCCCGGCTCGCAGGCCCCGACGAACATGCGCGCGCAAGGAGCTGCACGATCCTGAACTTTGATCGCCCGCTCTGTCGCCATGCTGACGACCGTCAGCCCGGTGGTCTCAACGGGAGGGACTGCCACCTCCGTCCCCACGCCCCTCCCCGCTGAGCTCGCCGATCGCAGGGCGCCGCGCCAGGCACTTCCCACAGGCGCCTGTCCTACACTCACGCGGGCGTAACCTCACCTCATGCCGCTGACCGCATGCGCCAAGAAACTCTTGAGCAGGTCCGACCGAGCTGCCTTCTCGATCGGCGAGGATGAACCGAGAGGCATGGACTCCGTCCGGGCGGCCGCCTTGCCGAGACAGAGGCTGAGGATGGCGAGTGCCGATCGCTAATCGCTCGTTTGGCTAGGTACGGCGCTATAGCCAGAGACGCTGTCTGCGAGGACGACCGGCGCCGCGCAGAGGGCGACAGCGACCCAGAGGGCGACGGCCAATCGGTCGTTGCCACGGCCAACGGCTTCGATCGCCTAGCTCGGCTCGACCCGGCACCCTAGGCAGCGAAACTCGAGGACTCCGCGCATAGGCACCTGTCGGCAACGAGGTTGTTGCTACACAGCCAGCCACTGATTCTGCTGAGTCCGTGGACGCCGCAGGGTTACATCCAGCGACACTTCTAGCGATGCCGCGCTTCGTCGCCGGACCTCACTCAGCCGAGAAGACGAGGCGCGGCGTCCTGCTGCAGCCTTGCAGAGAGTCGGCTAGACAGCCAGCAAACTTCGCGCGCACGGATGGAAGTCGTCAAAGTCGTCAAAGTCGTCTCGGCTCGGGCGTTGAACGGACCTCTTATGTGTTCAGGAGGTCTGATGGCGAGGGAACCGCTGCCGGTCGGGACTTGGGGAAAGATCACTTCGCGAGCGGTCAAGTGGAACGACGACGGCCGGGCGAGTAGGTACGAGGCGCGGGCTAAGTTTCGGGATCTGGATGGGCGGACTCGGCCAGTTGCGAAATGGGGAGACACGGCGAGTCAGGCCGAGAATCGGCTCCGGGGTGTGCTCAAGGCACGGCAGCGGGTGGGGGACGCAGGAGAGCTGACGTCCAGTGATCGGGTCTCGGCTGCGGCCGAGTTGTATATGGCGGAGGTACGGGACCTCGTAGATCAGGACGTGCTGTCGCCAGGGACGTACGACACCTACCGGTATCAGTACGACAAGAATCTAGAACCACGCATCGGATCATTGCGGCTCATCGAGGCGGGCACGCCTCGATGCAGCGATGTCATCAAGGCGATCAGAGATGAAGTGGGGTCCGCCAGCGCGAAGACCTGCAAGAGCATCCTGACCGGCACGTTCGCGCTGGCCGTGACACATGGCGCGCTGTCGGCAAATCCCGTACGAGAGGTCAAGATCCGGGCGACGTCGAAGAAGCGACTGCCGCGGGCACTGGAGGCTGACGAACGCGAGCAGTGGTTCGAGCTGATGCGACAGGACGAGCGGGCCGTCCGGGCGGACCTGATCGATCTGAGCAAGTTCATGATCGCTACAGGCGAACGAATCGGCGAGAGTCTCGCCGTCACTTGGCGAGACCTAGACCGCGAGACGGGCGAGATCGATTGCAGTCATCAAATACAGCGGATCAAGGGCAGGGGGCTGATACGGCGGAGGGTCAAGTCTTCAGCCGGGGATCGAATCATCGGGTTGCCGCCGTGGGCACGGGAGATGTTGCTCGCTAGGTGGACGCCAGGAACAGACCTCGACGCGCCGATCTTTCCTGCCAGCAACGGCGGGTTCCGAGACCCCCACAACGTTCAAAAGGCACTGCGAAATGCTCGCCGGCCGGTCGGCGGCCAGAGGCGGCAAGAGCTGGGCAGAACGCTTCGCGATCATCGACGCACTGCCGGCTTCACACAGAACGAGGTCGTCGCCAAGCTCAACTGGCGCAAGACCCGAATCAGTCTGATTGAGACCGGGCGAGTCAGGCTGACCGCCGAGGAAGCGGTCAGCCTGGCCGAGACGTACCGTCTGTCCCGGACAAATCGGGCAGCCTTGCTCGAGCTCACGGAGCTGGCTGGAATGCGCTCGCTGGCTGACGAGCTCGAGTGGGTGACAGCGCACGTGTTCAGGAAGACCACCGCGACGATTCTCGAGGGCGCCGGGCAGACGCCGCGACAGGTCGCCGATCAGCTCGGGCATGCGCAGACATCGACGACGGTCGACGACTACTTCGGCCGACGCCGACGGAACCCGGAGGCTGCCGGGCACCTCGAAGCGGCGCTAAGGCACATCCATGAGGAGGATTGCGAAGCGTCGGCAGAGCCTGAGATCTAGCGGCGATCTCGAACGTCCGCGGATGCAAAGAGGTGAGTAAAGGGTGAGTTGAGTCCCGGAAGTTGATCACGTCCGGGGCATGTTCCCAGGTCAGAGAGCCGGTGAGGGGACTCGAACCCCTAACCCCCGCTTTACAAGAGCGGTGCGCTGCCAGTTGCGCCACACCGGCCGGTGTGCGGGTACATAGTAGAGGATTGTGTGGGGGTTGCTGCGGGGGTCGGCGGGGTTTCGGGCGTTGTGGGGGGCTCGGTCGGTTTCGTTCCTCGGGGACTCGCTGGGGTTGGTGGCGCTGCTGTTGTATGTGCAGGCGTCGACCGGGGCCGCGTTGGCAGTCGCTCTCCTCTTATTGGCGGGCGACACCGTGCCGGGGTTGTTCGGGGCGTTGGCGGGGGCGATCGGGGATCGGTTCGATCTCAGGCGGGTGATGGTCATCTGCGACCTCGTACAGGGGGCGCTGACGGTCGCGATGGCTGTGATCTTGCCGCCGATGCCGGTGCTGCTGGTCATGGTGGCGGTCCGGAGTGTGACGGCGACGGTGTTCCTGGCCAGTTCGCGGAGTGCGATGCCGGCGCTGGTCAACGACGACCAACTCGAGGCGGCCAACTCGGCGTTGGGGGCTGGTACGAACGGGTTGGAAGCGATCGGCCCGATCATCGCGGCAGGTCTGTTCCTGATCACCGACGTACGCGGGATCCTGCTGATCGATGCGGCCACCTTCTTCGTGTCGGCGACCATGCTGAGCCGGCTGCCGAAGATCCCGCCGGTCGAGCCGTCGGGACACAGTCTGCTGAAGGACGCGCGGGACGGTCTGGGCTACATCTGGCGGGCTAAAGCGGTCCGCGTGATCGGGATCGGGTTCTTCGCGGTGGTCGCGTTCAACGGGGTGGATGACGTCGCGATGGTGTTCCTGGCGAAGGACGAGTTGCACGGCAGCGACTCCGCATCGGCGACGTTGTACGCCGGCGTTGGAATCGGGCTCATCGTCGGGTTCATCATCCTGGCGAGGTACGCGGGCAAGCTGACGATGCCGGTCTTGATGCTGATCGGGTTCGCCGTCAGCAGCGCGGGCAACCTGGTCACCGGCCTCGCCTGGGCGATCTGGGCGGCGCTCGCACTGCAGGTGATCCGCGGGCTCGGGATCGCAGCGATCGACGTCGGCGTCAACACTCACCTACAACGCGTCGTACCGCCGCAGCTCCGGAGCCGCGTGTTCGGCAATCTGTACGGCGCAATCGGTCTGGCGGCCGGGATCTCGTACGTACTCGGCGGGCTGTTGCTCCAGCACACCAACGCCCGTACGACGTTCATCACCGCAGGCGTCGGCGGGCTGTTGGCTACGGTTGTGACTGCGATCGGAGTTCGGCGATCGGCCGGCGGAGAGAGCGAGCCCCGGGTACGGCGATGAGCGCGATCGCGGCCATCACCAGGAACGCGGCCAACGGGTGGTCGACGAGGAGCCCGACCACGACCGCGACCACCAGGCCGCCGAGGTTGCCGGCCATCCAGATCAGGCCGGCCGCGGTGCCTTCGGCTTCTCCGGTACGGCGTTCTACGAGTTCGAGCACGATCGGGAGGGCGGGAAGCAGGAGCAACCCGATCACCGTGATGGATACGAATCCAGTCAGTACGCCGGGAGCGACGGCGAGCAGCACGCAGGCCAATGACGTCATGGTCAGGCTCACCACGAGCAACCAGGACTCCGCGCGGCGACGGACGACCAGGATCGGGATGGTCGCGCTGCCGAGGACGCCGGCGACGACGTTCACCAGGAGGATCGTGCTCGCGGTACCGCCGCTCACGCCGGCCGGTTCCAACAGAGCTTGAGCGAAGGTGCTCATGGCAACGAACACGCCGAACGGGAAGAGTGCAAGGACGCACAAGCGGCGGATCAGCGGGTCGCCCCAGGCAGCCGCCAATGCACTGCGGTTCGCGCGTGCAGCCGAAGTGTCCAGACGAGGGGATTCGAAGGGGCCGGGCTGGCGGAGAGTGGCGGTTAGGGCTACGGCCGACAGGACGCAGAAGATGGCGGTGATGAGGAGCATGGTTGGGAGGGAGGATGAGGTCGTGAAGATCGCGGAGAGGAGAAACGCGATCACCATGCCGGCGAAGATGCTGGCCGTGCCGACCGCGATGCCAGTTGGGCGATCCTTCTCGGCGAGGTAACGGCCGGTGATGCCGGTGACCGCGTTCAGGACCAGCGGCTGGGCGATCGAGGCCAGGATCTGACCAGCCAGCAGCCAGCCGAAGTCGTCCCCGATCAGCCGCACGAGCGCCCCAATAGCCGTGAGCACAGCCCCGGCGATCAGCGCTCCACGGAACCAGCGGTCCAGCAAGAGCCCACACGGGATCGCAAGTACGACGTACAGCAGTGGGAAGACCTGTGCGAGCCAGCCGATGGCGCTCTCGGAGACGCCGTACCGCGAGGCCGCGACGGTCGTGACGCCGGCGAAGTTCAGCCAGACCAGCTGGGTGGACGCCCCGACCAAGGAGTAGCCGACGATCGCCGACCACTGACTCCGCATCCGCATGGCCGAACTGTAGCGCCGAGTCTGGCGTACAAAGGAGCCATGGTTGATTGGGAGGGACCGCTCACCGAGGCGTTCGAGCGCGCGATGACCTACTTGAACGGGTTACCGGAGCGCCGGGTCGGGCCGCGGGCGACCTCGGCCGAGCTCCGTCAAGCGCTTGGCGGTCCGCTGCCGACCGGGCCGACGGATCCGCGTGAGGTGATCGCGGGGCTTGCGAAGGGGGTCGAGGACGGACTGCTGCCGAGTGGGAGCGGGCGGTTCTTCGGGTTCGTGTTCGGCGGCGCCACGCCGGCGTCGCTCGCGGCTGATTGGCTCACGACTGCCTGGGACCAGAACGGCGCTATGTACGCGTCGTCCCCCGCCACGGCCGTGGTCGAGGACATCACCGCGGACTGGCTGGTCGAGCTGTTCGGACTGCCGAGCGGTACGTCGGTGGGCTTCGTCACCGGCGCTCAGATGGCGAACTTCACCGGGTTGGCGGCGGCGCGACATGAGGTACTGCGGCGTGCCGGGTGGGACGTCGAGCGGGACGGGCTGATTGGCGCACCGCCGATCCGGGTGCTGGTCGGAGCCGAGCGGCACAACACCGTCGACCGCGCGCTGCGGTTCCTCGGTCTGGGGACGAACTGCATCGTGCCGATCGCGGTCGACGGCCAAGGCAGGATGCGCGCGGACGCGCTGGCGGAGGCGCTCGGTGAAGGACCGCAGATCGTCTGCGCACAGGCCGGCAACGTGAATACCGGCGCGTTCGATCCGGCCGCCGAGATCTGCGAGGTCGCGCACGCTCACAACGCATGGGTCCACGTGGACGGAGCCTTCGGCCTGTGGGCAGCCGTCAGTCCGAGCCTTCAACACCTTGTCCAAGGCATCGAAAACGCCGACTCGTGGGCGACCGATGCGCACAAGTGGCTCAACGTTCCGTACGACTCCGGCCTCGTGCTCTGCGCCCATCCCGAGCCCCTGCGGGCCTCGATGTCGCTCACGGCCGCCTACCTGATCCAGGACCAGAACGGCGAACGCGACTCGCTCGACTACAACCCGGAGTCCTCGCGCCGGGCGCGCGGAATCCCTGTGTACGCCGCGATTCGCGCCCTCGGCCGATCCGGTATCGCCGAGATCGTCGACCGCTGCCACGAGATGGCAAATCGATTTGCACAGCGCCTCGAAGCCGACAACGTGCAGGTGCTCAACGACGTCGTACTGAATCAGGTCCTTGCCCGCTTCGGCGACGACGACGAGCTCACCCGGCGAGTCGTCACGGCGGTCCAGAGCGACGGCACCTGCTGGATGTCCGGCACCACCTGGCAGGGCAAGGCCGCGATGCGCATCTCGGTCAGCAACTGGACCACCGGCCCGACGGACATCGACCGCTCGGCCGCCGCCGTACTCAGAATCCGTGACGAACTAATCCGCTCATAGGCGCCTGTCGATTTCCTCCGTGGTCGTTCGACGTAGGTGTGTACGACGACCACAGGAGGAAACAGACATGTCGTTCCAGGCGTACTTGGACAAGATCGAAGAGAAGACCGGCCGGACCCCGCGGGAGCTGGTCGACGAGGCCGTCAGCCGGGGGTACAAGGACGTCAAAGCCGGCGTGATCTGTGACTGGCTGAAGGCGGACTACGACCTCGGCCGCGGCCACGCGATGGCGCTGGTGCACGTGATCAAGAACGGTGCGCAGATCAGCGACAAGCACGTCGGCAGCAACGGCACCCACGCCGACCCGAGCAACCTGCTCTGGCTTGACGGAAAGGCAACCAACCCGCTCAACGCGTAGGGACCACGATAAATTGGCGTATTCCTCGCGAGCCTCGAGCCATTCCCCGTGCGGGCGGCCGACAAAACCGAATTGACCGTCTCACCACCGGTGGGCGATGTCGATGACGACGCGGCTGCCGGAGCCCGGACCGTCGAGGGTGAACACGCGGAACGGCAGACGGGCGCGGACGCCGATCCCTACCCAGGCGGCGCCTTCGGTGTCACCGGCGTACGCGATCTGGCGGAGAGTGCGGAACCCGGCGACGTTCGCCAGTTCGGACTCGTTCGGAGGCTGGAACGCCCAGTTTCCGTCGTCGTCGAACGCGTTGACGCCGAGCATGATCTCCAGCTTCGCGCCACCACGGAGTGGGACGAGATGGCCGGCGCCGGCGCGGTACACGTCCGGAACGTAGCGCGCGGAGTAGGTGGTCTCGGCGCCCGTCACGTCGAAGACGACGCGGTCGAAGCAGGTGTGCCGGCCGGCGCGGACCGTGGCCAGCGTGCCGGCGCTCACCCTGTTGTTTGCCTCCGGCAAGGATCCCCAGATTTCCTGACAGCCTGGAGCGGCCGAGGCGGACGCGGGTACGGCAACAACTGGAACCGCAGCCACCGCGAGTACGGCGATCGTGGTTCGGATGGAATGGAAAAGCTTCATTTTTGTCCCCCCTTTGAGACACCTGTTCGATGCATCCTGGGAGGTCGAAGTTGACATTTTGGCGAGGCAATCTTTAGGTGCCCGGAATTCGACTCTAGGTGACGGCATTCAATTGCTTGAACCCAGCTGTTTCCCGACCGTGACGTTGCCCGGCGTACCGTAGGCGGGTGGATTCGAAGAAATCGCCGCGGGACAAGTGGATCACTGTGTACGGGCGGAAGCCGGTGCTGGAGGCGTTGCACGATCCGGGCCTGTCGGTGGCGAAGGTGGTGCTGGCGGACAACGCGACCGGGCAGTCGATGCAGGAGATCCTGCGGGCGGCCGAGCGGTACGGGACGCCGGTCGAGCGGGCGACGGCCAGCCGGGTGAAGTGGCTGGCCGGCAACGGCAAGCACGACCAGGGTGTGGTCGCGGACGTGGACGCGCCGCGGATGACGCCGCTGGAGGAGTTCGTCCGGGAGCGGGGGAAGCGCCCGACGAACGTGTTCCTGCTCGACGGCGTCACCAACCCGGGCAACGTCGGCATGATCCTGCGGACCGCGACCGGCGCCGGGTTCGACGGGGTGATCCTCCCCCGGGCCGGTACGCCGCATGTCGGGCCGCTCGTGATCAAGGCGTCCGCCGGGATCGCATTCCAGGCGCCGATCGTGAACACGTCCACCGCGAAGACCGCGGTCGACCTGCTCCGGGGCGCGGGGTACCACGTCTACGGTCTGAGCGCCCGCTCGCAGGACTCCCTGTTCAGGGCCGAGCTCGCCCCACGTGCGGTCTACGTGCTCGGCGGCGAGACCAACGGCATCACCGTCTCCACCGACTCCGACCTCCAGATCCCGCTGCACGCCGGCGTCGAGTCCCTCAACGTCGCCGTCGCCGCCGCAGTAGTCGCCTTCGAGGTCACCAACCGCTGATCGCTGATGCAACCGAACCTCCCGCCAGTGCGTTTATTGCGCAGCGAGAGCCGAGGAGGCCAGGTTGAACAGCGATGCGGAGAGCGACTACACCGCCTTCGTGACCCATCACGCCAACGCGATGTGGCGTACGGCGTACCTGCTCTGCGGAGACCGGCGGCGGGCGACCCAGGAGGCGCTTCTCCGGCTGTACCGCGGCTGGCGGAGGATCTACAGCAAAGGCGGCATCCTCGCGTACGCGAGCAAGGTGGTCGTCTCGACCCCAGGCGCTCGCCGAGCTGCCGGATCGGCAGCGAGCCTGCGTCGTACTGCGGTACTTCGAGGATCTTGCCGACTTCGACCTCGCCGAACTGGGAGGCTGACATGACGAACCAGCTCAAAGACCTGATGACCGAGGCCGTCGACGCGCAAGCGCCGTACGTCCCCGACCTCGACACCCTGATGCGAACCGGACGCCGGCAGGTACGGCGACGTCGCCTGGCGACCGCGGTCGCGACTGCTGCAGCCGTCGCGGTCGTCGCCGGCGCAACCACGGTCGCCTTCAACACGATCAACTGGTCCAGCGATGCACCGGTCGCGCCGATGCTGACTCCAACCTCGCCCACGGTGCCGACGGTTATGTCGGCATGGCCAAGGTGAAGAACGGGCACTTCGCCTACCGCCGCGTGGAGCAGTCGCCGTGGCCGGGGCCGGTGCCGCACGCGATTGTTCGGTTCAAGTTCGCGGGCAAAGCGGAGTACGTCGCGGCTAGCCGGTGATCTTGGTGGCGAGGGCCTCGGCGCTGTCGCGGTTGTAGTCGCCGTTGATCTGGACCTTGCCGCCGGTGATCTCGGACTGGACCGCCGGGGCGGCGGCGACCTTTCCGCGGACCACGATTGCTACCTGGTTCGCGGGCGTGGTCTGTTTGGCGAGATTGGCGGTGAGCTGCTCGAACAGCTTGGCGCCCTTCGAGTCGAGGGTGAGGGCGATGAGCCAGCCGCCGGTCCCGTTCGGATCGGCTGCGGCCTTCACCTCGGACACGTTGCTGCCGTCGAGCTCGACCTTGCCGAGGGTGTAGCGCATGCCGGCGTCGTCGCACGCCGTACCTGCAGGCGTCGGAGTGGGACACGCGCCCGGCTTGGCCGTGAGCACGCGACGGAACTCGACCGCGGTCGGGTCCGAAGGCTTCGTCCGGACCGCGGGTGCCACGGCAGGCTTGTCATCGCTTCGCTTCGCGACCAACACGACACCCGTGACGACGATGGCGATCAGCAGCAGCACCAGCCCGCCGACCAGCAGCAGCGGCCCCCGGGATCGCTTCGGCGGAGGCTGCTGCGGAAAGAGAGGCGGGTAGGTCATGAGGACATGCTAGGAAGTCAGGAAGTCACCTTGAGCAGACGGGCCGCCAACTCAGCGTTGCGCTGAGCAAACGTGCGCCACAACTCAGGCGTCGCTGCGACCCGTTCCCGAGCCGTCGCCTCCCCCACCGCACGCTGCGTCCACGTGCTCATCCGTCCGCCGCGCAGCTCGAAGCGGACGAGTACGCCGTCCGCCCAGCCGTACACGTCCGCGTCGCGCGGCTCGAGCCACGCGACCTTCTGCTCGGCGACGATCCAGGCGAGCGCCTCGATCTCACCCTGCACCTTGGCCGCGAACTCGTACCGCAACCCGGCCGCGGCTCGATCACGTCGTCGTACCAGCTCGTCGCGCAGAGTGGTGACCGCAGCCGGATCGCGTTGCAGTACGGCGATCGCGGTACGCGCCAACGCGTCACGATCTCCCGGCCCGATCCCGAAGAGCCGGCCGAACTCCTCGGCAGAGCCATCGCCTTCCACTGTGTAATGCAGCGGCAACACTCGGTGCAGTCCGGAGATCGCCTGCCGGATCCGCAGACCGCCGAGGTACGGACCGAAGTGCGGCGCGCTCCCGGTGATCGTGTGCTGGAATCGCAAGCCTGGCTTGGATCCGTCGTCGAGGCGGATGTAGCCGACCACCTCCGCGCCACCCTCGGTCCGATTCCAGCGCGGCTTGGAACGCTCAAGCAGGTTGCGCTCCAACCAGGCCGCCTCGTGCTCGGAGTCGCACCAAACCCCTTCTACCCGAGCGATTCGCCGTACCATCCGGGCCAGGTGCGGCCGGTCGCCGACGTTCACCCAGTAGGACCGCACGCGTCGGCGCAGATTGCGGGCCCTGCCGATATACAAAATCTTCCCGGCGTCGTCGCGGAAACGGTAGACGCCCGGGCCGGTCGGCAACTCCCGAACGCTACGGATCATCAGCCCAGTGTGCCCGGTCCGACCGTCCGAGTGAGCAATCGGTGGAGTGTTTGAAACGAATGCTGGTCGGGGCTTGCGTCGCGGGTTGCGCGCAGGTAATCCTTACGGCCGACCGAGTGTCTGTATGGGGCTGTGAGGGCTGGCACCGGGGTTGTGAGGCTGGGGGGCTTCGTGTTGTTTTCTGCCAAGTTGCTGCGTCGTGTTCTGCCCATGTTCTGCGTACTTCTGTTGCTGCCGCTCGCAGTGACGGCGCCGGCACAGGCCGCTGTCACGCCGACCGGATTCAGTGAGCAGGCGGTGTTCAGCGGACTCACCAATCCGACGAACGTCGTGTTCTCGCCGGACGGCCGGGTGTTCGTCGCTGAGAAGAGCGGCCTGATCAAGGTCTTCGACTCACTCGACGATCCGACGCCGAGTGTGTACGCCGACTTGCGGACCGAGGTCGACAACTACTGGGACCGCGGTCTGCTCGGGCTGGCGTTGCATCCCGACTTCCCTCAGGATCCACGCATCTACGTGCTGTACACGCACGACGGACTGATCGGCGGGCCGACACCGAAGTGGGGTACGCCGGACACCGCCGACGATCCTTGTCCCAGCCCGCCCGGTCCGACCGCTGACGGTTGCCAGGCCAGCGCGCGTCTCTCGGTGATCAACGGGAACGGGGCCGAGCAGGTGCTGGTCGAAGACTGGTGCCAGGTGTTCCCGAGCCATTCGATCGGCTCGATCGAGTTCGGCCCGGATGGGATGCTGTACGCCGGCGCGGGTGACGGAGCCAGCTTCAACTACGTCGACTACGGCCAGGACAGCTACCCGGCGTCCGACGTCACGCCGGACAACCCGTGTGGTGACGGGCCCGCGCCCGTCGGCGCGACGCTCACCCCGCCGACCGCCGAAGGTGGTGCGCTCCGAGCCCAAGACGTCCGTACGACTGGCGATCCGACCACTCTGGACGGCTCGATCATCCGCATCGACCCGGACACCGGACAAGCCGCGCCCGGCAACCCGGCTGCGAGCAGTGCGGATCTGAACACGCGCCGGATCGTCGCGAACGGTCTGCGGAACCCGATGCGGTTCACGTTCCGGCCGGGGACGAAGGAGTTGTGGCTCGGTGACGTCGGCTATTCGACGTGGGAGGAGATCGACCGGATCACCGACCCCACGGCCAAGGTGACGAACTTCGGCTGGCCCTGCTACGAGGGTTCGGGCCGGCAGCCCGGGTACGACGCGATCAACGTGAACCTCTGCGAAAACCTGTACGCCGCCGGTCCGTCGGCGGTCACGTCGCCGTACTACGCGTACAAACACACCGATCACATCGTTTCCGGGGAGTCGTGTACGGTCGGCAGCTCGTCGATCTCCGGGATGTCATTCTATGCCGGGGGCAACTATCCGGCGGCGTACAAGGGCGCACTGTTCTTCACCGACTACAGCCGGCGCTGTGTGTGGGCGATGATGCCGGGCTCGGACGGCTTGCCGGATCCCGCACAGATCCAGGTGTTCGCGTCGGGGTACGGCGCGACGAAACTGCAGACCGGTCCGGGCGGGGATCTGTTCGCGGTCGACTACGACAACGGCCGGATCATGCGGTACGTGTACGACGCGACGAACAACCCGCCGACCGCGGTCATCCAGGCGAACCCGGCCAGCGGGCCGACGCCGTTGGCGGTGACGTTCGATGGGACCGCGTCCAACGATGCCGACGGCAATCCGCTGACGTACGCATGGGATCTCGACGGGGACGGCGTCTACGACGACTCCACCGCGGCGACGGTGCAGCACATGTACACGACGTCAGGGGAAGTGGTCGCGCGGCTGAAGGTGTCGGACGGCCATACGACCAGTACGACGTCTACACAGATCAACGTGGCCAACACCGCGCCGACCGCGCTCATCACGTCACCTGGTCCGGCGACGACGTGGAAGGTCGGAGACACGATCAACTTCTCGGGCTCGGCGACCGATCCCGAGCAGGGCACGTTGCCGGGGTCGGCGCTGACCTGGACGTTGATCATGCATCACTGTCCGAGTGACTGCCATACGCACACGATCACGTCGATGACCGGGGCCGGTGGTTCGTTCGTCGCGCCGGATCACGAGTATCCGTCGTACCTCGAACTGAAGCTGACCGCGACGGACGCTCAGGGGTTGACCGACACCAAGAGCGTGCGGCTGGATCCGAAGACGGTCGGGCTGAGGCTCGCCTCCTCGCCGGCAGGGTTGCCGGTGACGTCCCTGGACACGACGGCCAAGACCCCGTTCACCTCCACTGTGATCATCGGGTCGAGTGTGTCGGTGTCCGCGGATCCGGTGCAGGCTTCTTCGAACCAGCTCTATCGCTTTGCGAGCTGGTCGGACGGTGGAGCACGGAACCACAACCTGGTTGCACCGGAGGCGGCTGCGACGTACACAGCGACGTACGGCGTGAAACGCAACCTCGCTCGCGGTCGACCGGCGCTTGCCTCGAGCACCTATCTCGCCGGGCGCGAGGCGGCGAAGGCTGTCGACGGTTCGATGACCACGGCGTGGTCGAGTGCACGGAAGGATCCGCAGTGGCTCCGGATTGATCTGGGATCGGTGCAGGTGGTCAACCGGGTGCTCCTGAACTGGCTGTCGACGGCGTACGCGAAGTCGTACCAGATCCAGGTGTCCGGGTCCGGGCGGACGTGGAAGACCGTCTACTCGACGACGGCCGGCGACGGCGGGACCGACAGTTTGCTGTTCAGTGCGAACTACGCGCGGTATGTGCGGATCAGCGCGACCTCTCGTGCTGTTGCCGGCAGCTACTACTCGCTGTGGGAGTTCGGCGTCTTCCAGGACACCGGGCCGGTGACCGGGATCGCCGGGCAGTGTGTCGATGTCTACCAGGCTTCGACAGCTGACGGTACGCCAACAACGCTGTACACCTGCAAGGGCGCGGTCAACCAGCAATGGACTCCGTCCCCGGACGACGGCACCCTACGCACGATGGGCAAATGCCTCGACGGTCGAGCTGCAGCGGCCGTCGCGTTGTGGACCTGCAACGGCACGCCCGCCCAACACTGGACCCCACAACCCAACGGAACGCTACTCAACGCCGCCTCAAATCTATGCCTCGCACCAGCCGGCGGCCTGTCCACCAACGGCACCAAACTGACCCTCACCACCTGCACCACCACAATCAACCAGAAGTGGGTTCTCCCGTAGAGGACGGAAGCTGTCCTCTACTGCGGACATGATCGAGACATGACAAAGAACCCCGGCGGTAAGGCGACCGTTACTCCGTATGTGGCCGTTCGTGGAGCGGCGGCCTGGCTCGAGTTTGTGCAGGAGGCGTTCGGGACGAAGCCGGCCTTCGCGGTCCAGAACGAGGACGGGACGATCGGCCATGCCGAGATGACGATCGGCGACTCGGTCGTGATGGCCTTCGACGCCCAACCCGACTGGCCCGACACCCCAAGCTTCCTGAGCGTGTACGTCGACGACGCGGACGCCGTGGTCGACCGTGCAGTCGCAGCCGGCGCGACCGTGATCACCGAGCTGACCACGTCCCGGATCGTCGGCGACCGCGGCGCCCGGATCAAGGACCCGGCCGGCAACATCTGGTGGATCCAGACTCACCTGTACGACGTAGACCCCGCCGACCTTCCCGCCCTCTTCGCCGACCCCGCCGAAGCCGCGACCATGCGCCGCCTCCAGGAATCCTTCGCCACCGAAATGCGCTCCCGCGCCTAACCCCGTTCATTTGGCGTTCACGCGGTCGGGTGAGGGTCGCGGGGACGTCTGTGAGGGGAGATTCGCATGTCGCGTAATAGGTGGCTGGTTGCGGCTTCGATGGTTGGGGTTGCCGCGTTGGTGGGAGGTACGGCGCAGACCGCCGTCGCCGGTGATCGCGGGCCGAAGGTGGTGGGGACGGCTACGTTGCCGGACATCTCCTTGAAGAAGTTCTCGAATGACCTGATCCGCGGCTCGGTGGACAACGACCGGAAGGTCGATCTCGGTGGGATCGGGAGTGACATCTTCCCGGCCGGGAAGAGCGGTGAGTTCTGGACCGTGACCGACCGTGGGCCGAACGGGCAGATCAAGGTCGACGACGTGAACCGGCGGACGTTTCCGGTGCCGGGGTTCGACCCGGCGATCGTGAAGGTCAAGGTGGACGGCAAGAAGCTGAAGGTGATCGACGCGATCCCGATCACCACGCGGCACGGTAAGGCGGTCACCGGCCTGTCCAACCAGGAGAGCCGCGACGAGCTTCCCTACAACTTCGACGCCTCCACCCGCCTCGGTCTGAACCCGAACGGCCTCGACACCGAAGGCATCGTCCGGGCGGCCGACGGGACGTTCTGGCTGGTCGACGAGTACAGCCCGTCGCTCGTCCACGTGTCGAGCCGCGGTCAGGTGCTCGCGCGGTACGTTCCGAAGGGCCTGAATCTCAAGGGCGCCGACTACCCGGTGATCGAGTCGCTGCCGGCGATCTTCCTGACCCGCAAGATCAACCGCGGTTTCGAAGGCCTGGCGCAGCTGCCCGGCGGCGACCTGGTCCTCGCGCTGCAGAGCCCGCTGTCGAACCCGAGCAAGAAGGTCGGCGAGGCCTCGCTCAACACGCGGCTGCTGCGGTTCTCGCCGCACCGCGGGAAGCTGACGGCGGAGTACGCGTACCAGTTCGACCCGGTCGGCGTGGTCGACCCGGGTGAGGACGACACGAGCGAGCTGAAGATCTCGTCGATCGTTGCCGCAGGCCCCGAAACGCTGCTGGTGGAGGAGCGGACCGACAACGCTGCGCGGCTGCAGACCGTCGTACTGCGACCATCCGCCAACATCCTCGGCTCGAAGTGGGACGATGTCGCGACCACGCCGTCGTACGAGGCGGACGCGACCGGCGTACCGGTGCTCAAGAAGAAACTGTTCCTCGACCTGAACGCGGTCAAAGGCGCGCCGAAGAAGATCGAGGGCATCGCGCTGCTGCCGCACGACACGCTGGTCCTGATCAACGACAACGACTTCGGGATGACCGACGGGTCGGCCGCATTCGATGCCGACGGCAACCTGGTCGACAGCGGAATCGAGACCACCCTGGTGACTGTCCGCCTGCACTGAAGCGGACCGCCACGCAGGCAGAACCCCGCATTCCGACCGCGTCAGACGGTCAAATGCGGGGTTCTGCCTGCATGCAGGTCCACCCCTGACGAAATAGACCGCTGATCTGTGATGTGGCGTTGTTCACGTCACATGCTCTGCTCGGCCGGCGTCAGGTGTTTGTTCGATGAGGGCAAACACTAAGGATCGTCATGAGCGCAGTAGTCGAAGGATTTGGTGGGGAGATCGTCGCGCCGGGCGACGAGGGGTACGACGTCGCGAGCCGGACGGTGCTGGTCGCCGGCAGCCCGGCGTACGTGCTCCGGCCGGCGAACGTCGAGGATGTCCGGAAGGCCGTGGCGTTCGCCGTTGAGAGCGGCCTGCCGCTCGCGGTGCGCGGCGGCGGGCACTCGTTCGCGGGGTTGGGGACGAACGACGGCGGTGTGGTGATCGACCTCGGCAAGCTGGCCGGGATCGAGATCATCGACAAGGAACGGCATGTCGTGCGGATCGGCGGCGGCGCTACCTGGGGACAGGTCGCGGCCGCGCTGGCGCCGCACGGGCTGGCGATCTCGTCGGGTGACACGAAGAGCGTCGGCGTCGGCGGGCTGACGTTGAGCGGCGGGATGGGGTGGAAGGTCCGCAAGTACGGTCTCGCGCTGGACCAACTGGTCGCGGTACAGCTCGTGACCGCAGCGGGTGACGTAGTCCGCGCCGCCGACGACGAGAACCCCGAGCTGTTCTGGGCGATCCGCGGTGGTGGCGGCAACCTCGGGATCGTGACCGCGTTCGACTTCGCGGCGCACCCGACGACCGACATCTTCTTCGGCAAGATCGCGTTCCCCGCGAACGAGATCGCCGAGGTGCTCCAGGGCTGGGCGGAGTACCAGCGCACCGCGCCCGCCGAGCTCACCTCGATCGCGTCGTTCGCGAACTTCCATGCGGTGAACACCTCTCCGGACGGTGCGGTCACAGCCTCGGGCTCGCCCACCTGACGGTAGCCGGCGCTGAGCAGGGTCTGTTGCGACGCTTGGTTGTCAGGGCTGGTCCTGGCGTCCAGGAAGGTCAGCCCCAGACGAGCCGCAATGTGCGCGGCCGCCGAAAGAGCATCCCGGGCCGCGCCTCTCCCCCTGCCCCAAGGAGCCAACCAGAAACCGACCTCCGCCCGGTCCGCCCTCACGTTGAACAGGACGATGCTGCCGAGGAATCCGTCCGAGCCGGCGTCGGCGATCGCCAACACGGCCAAGGAACCGTCCGCAAGCCCGGCCGCGATGTCTCCGTCGATCTGCTCCCGGACGAGATCTTCGGTGTAGTCGGAGAACGGTAGGTGCCCGTGCCGCTCGACCGACTCGTCTTTGGATCCCAGCGCGTACGAGGCAGCATCGCCATGCTCGAGAGTGCGGACCCGGACCCGACCTTCGAGACAGGGCAGCGCGTCAAGCACGGTCACGTCAGACGTTGAACCTGAATTCGACGACGTCGCCGTCTTGCATGATGTAGTCCTTGCCTTCCATCCGGACTTTACCGGCGGAGCGGGCGGCGTTCATCGAGCCGGCTTCCATCAGGTCGTCGTACGAGACGATCTCGGCCTTGATGAAGCCGCGCTGGAAGTCGGTGTGGATGACGCCGGCTGCCTCGGGGGCGGTGGCGCCGCGCTTGATCGTCCAGGCCCGGGATTCCTTGGGGCCGGCGGTCAGGTACGTCTGCAGGCCGAGGGTGTCGAAGCCGACGCGGGCGAGTACGTCGAGGCCGGGTTCGTCGATGCCCATCTCGGCGAGCATCTCGCGGGCCTCGTCCTCGTCGCCGAGCTCGACCAGTTCGGCCTCGAACTTCGCGTCCAGGAAGATCGCCTCGGCCGGTGCGACCAGGTCCCGCATCTGCTGCTTCAACGGCTCGTCGGACAGTTCGTCGGCGTCGCAGTTGAAGACGTAGATGTACGGCTTGGCGGTCATCAGCATCAGTTCGCGGATCGCGTCGCGGTCCACGTTGGTCGCGATGATCGGCGTACCCGCCTCAAGGTGCTTCTGTGCTTCCCGGACCGCCTCGAGCGTGACGGCGGACTCCTTCTTCAGCCGGGATTCCTTCTCCAGCCGCGGGATCGCCTTCTCGACGGTCTGCAGGTCGGCCAGGATCAACTCGGTCTGGATGGTGGAGATGTCGTCGGACGGCGAGACCTTGCCGTCGACGTGGGTTACGTCGTCGTCACGGAACACCCGGGTGACCTGGCAGATCGCGTCCGACTCGCGGATGTGGCTGAGGAACTTGTTGCCCAGCCCCTCGCCCTCCGACGCGCCGCGGACGATGCCGGCGATGTCGACGAACTGGACGGTGGCCGGGATCACCTTCGCGGAGCTGTACAGCTCGGCCAGCTTGCCCAGCCGCGCATCCGGTACGCCGACCACCCCGACGTTCGGCTCGATGGTCGCGAACGGGTAGTTCGCGGCGAGCACGTCGTTCTTGGTCAGCGCGTTGAACAGGGTGGACTTGCCCGCATTGGGGAGCCCGACGATTCCGATGGTGAGTGCCACGGGCGTCAAGGTTACGCGGCGAACACCGAAGTACCCCAATCGTCAGAGGACGAATGCTTCCATTGAGGCGCCGTACCAGCGCTCCATGCGGCCGAGGGAGCGCATGCCCAACCGGCCGCAGACTGCCAGCGAGGCCACATTGTCCGGGCGCACGACCGCATAGATCTCACTGAGACCGGCCTTGAACCCATGCGAGATCGCGCCGCGCGCCGACTCGGTCGCCAGCCCGCGCCCCCACGCGTCCGGGTGGAAGTGCCAGCCGACCTCGACCTCCCCCTTGCTCGCGGTCCCGTCCGATGGGTCGGGCAGCGGCACGAGCAACACGGTCCCCGCGACGACTCCCGTCGTACGCTCCTCCACCGCCCAGACGCCGTACGTCGCGTCGCGGTTGCGCTCGCTCCAGCGCTCGATCACCTTCTCGGCCGCGCCCCGATCCGTCATCACCCGCGGCTCGGCGCCCAGCCAGCGCGACACCTCCCAGCGCCGGTAGATGTCGAACACCCGGTCGCCGTCCGTGTCCGCCCAGTCGCGCACCAGCAGCCGGTCCGTTTCGTAGACCACCTTCGGAATCATCGCGACCACCTCCCAAGGCTGTTCTTATTTGTCCCAACCAGGCGATCGCAAGCAACGTCTCCTTTCTGTGACCACTTGGACCGACCGCACTGCCTCGTCTTCACGCTTCGTGTTCGGATGTCTGCAATTCCTGCGTTTCGGCTGGCTGGAACTGGTGTCGTGCCTGTTCCCGGCATTCCTGTTCCTCGGCCTGGGGATCTCGAAGTACGTCGACCTGCCGATCGCGCGGTACGACGCGTTGCTGATCTACTGCCTCGGGCTGACGTTCCTGTTCTGGATCGTCCGGCTGGAGACGTGGCGTGAGGTCGCGGTGATCTTCGGGTTCCACTTGATCGGGCTCGGGCTGGAGCTGTTCAAGATCCAGGTCGGCTCCTGGCAGTACCCGGGTGACGCGGTAACGAAGGTCGCCGGCGTGCCACTGTTCGCCGGATTCATGTACGCCGCTGTCGGCAGCTACCTGTGTCAGGCCTGGCGCCGGTTCGACCTCCGGGTCAGCAACTACCGCCCGGTGCTGACCACGATCTTCGCGGTGCTGATCTACGCGAACTTCTTCACCCATCAGTGGATCCCCGACCTGCGGATCCCGATCGCGCTCGGTCTGCTCGTCGTGTTGCGTCGTACCTGGGTCTTCTACACGGTCGGCGTACGGCGGTACCGGATGCCGCTCGCGGTGGCGTTCGCGCTGATCGGATTCTTCCTCTGGATCGCGGAGAACTTCGGCACGTTCCTGGACGCGTGGAACTATCCGGACCAGGTGAGTGTGTGGCATCTCGTACACCCGGCGAAGTTCGGCGCGTGGTCGTTGCTGGTCAGCATGAGCTTCGTGCTGGTCGCGAGCGTGAAGTCCCTCGAGGGCCGGTTGTACCACCGTGGCAGCACCGCAACAGTCGAGATCTCTCCGCAACACGACGACGCCAACCAAGCTGCGGAGTAAGGCGTCTCTTGTGGTGTGAGGCTCCTGAGGGGGAGCTGTTGCTGGGGAACAAACCGCCTGATTTACAAGGGGAGCATGATGTCGCGAAAGTTCGCCGCCTTCGTCGCGACCGGTGTCGCACTGGCCGTCGTGGCCGGTTCGCTGCTGGTTCTGGCACTCAGCCATCAACGACAGCCGGAGCCGACCGCCGCGACCACGCAGACCTCGACAACACCGTCGCCCACACCGACCGAGACGCCCACGCTGAATGCTCCACCGTCGACTCCGCGCCGCCCGGCGCCGAACCCGACCGCAGAATTTGTCAAAGGCAACAAAAAGGTGCTGTTCCTGAGTTTCGACGACGGACCGGACCCGGCCTGGACGCCGCAGATCCTGCAGGTGCTGGCGAAGTACGGCGCGCACGCGACCTTCTTCGAGCTCGGTCAGATGCAGGCCGCACACCCGGGCCTACGCGAGCAGGTGCTTGCCGCCGGCAACTCCATCGGCAGCCACTCGATCTCGCACCCGCAGCTGACCATCCTGTCAGCGGCGAAGCGGCACCACGAGATCTTCGACGGACCGAAGTCGACCTGCTTCCGGCCGCCGTACGGCGCCTCGAACCCGAAGGTCCGCGCCGACATCAGGGCGGCCGGCATGGTCCAGGTGCTCTGGGACGTCGACCCGCGCGACTGGGCCCGGCCGGGGACGAATGCGATCGTGCACAACATCCTCACCCACGCGCACAACCACAACATCATCCTGATGCACGACGGCGGCGGCAACCGCAGCCAAACCGTCGCCGCGCTCGACAAGGTCCTCCCCCAACTGAAGGCCCAGGGCTACAGCTTCCCAGCCATGGACTGCTGACCCGCCCCGGCGCAGAATGCGCCATGGATGCTTCGCAGGAACTGCACCGGCTGACCAGCGGCTATCAGGTGACCGAAGCGGTGCACGTCGCCGCCCGGCTCGGTATCAGCGACGTACTTGCTGATGGCCCGAAGAGCCTGACTCAGCTCGCAGAGTCCACCAGAACGAACGTCCAAGCGTTGGAGCGCCTGATGCATGCGCTGTCCGCGCTCGGGCTCTACAGCTCCATTGATGGGAAGTACAGCAACACCGAGCTCGGTACGGCGTTGCGGATCGACGTACCGCGTTCGGTCGCGGGCTGGGCTCGCTTCGTCGGCACAGGGTCTCACTGGCAGGCGTACACCGGTCTGGAGGACAGCATCCGCACCGGCGAGACGGCCTTCCCGACGGTCCACGGTGAGGCAGTCTGGGAGTACCGCGCCAAGCATCCGGCCGAGCAGGAGGCCTTCGACGCGGCCATGACCGCGATGTCGCAGACGGTGTCCGACGCGGTCGTGAACGCCTACGATTTCAGCCGGTTCGGCACGTTGGTCGACGTCGGCGGCGGGCGTGGTCGACTGCTGGTCGACGTCCTCTCGCGGTACCCATCGGTCGGCGGAGTGCTCTTCGACCAGCCAGACGTGGTCGCCGGCGCGGATGAACTGCTGTCCGCAGCCGGCGTGGCGGACCGTTGCCGCGTCGTCGGCGGCAACTTCTTCGAGGCCGTTCCGAAGGGTGACGCTCACCTGCTCAAGTCGATCATCCACGACTGGGCGGACGCCGAGTCGATCGAGATCCTCCGCAGCTGCAGGCGGTCGATGCCGGACCACGGCCGCCTCCTGCTGGTGGAACAGTTGCTGGACGAGTCGCCGGATCCCGTGCGTACGGCGTTCTCGGACCTGAACATGCTGGTCATGACCGGCGGTCGGGAGCGGACGACCGACGAATACCGCGCACTCCTCGCCGCCGCCGACCTCGACCTTGTGACCACGGTCCCCACCGCCGGCCCGGCGTTCGTGCTTGAGGCAAAACCCGTTCGCTGAGCGTGTTTTTCAGAAACTGTCGGTGGCGTTCGGCACTATCAGTGACATGACCGGTACGACGCTGTTGCTGATCCTGCTGTTCCTGTTCATCGGGCTGCTGCTGGGTGCTGCATTCGGCCTGCTCTGGGCGCGCGGGCGGGACGGGTCACGCCTCGCGCGGATCACGGCTGAGCGCGATGCGGCCGAGGATCGCGTGGTCGAGCTGACGCAGGAGCGGACGTCTGTCGGGCAACAGATGGGCGGCCAGGCCGTCGTCAAGGAAGCGCTGGATCGCCTGCACGCGCAGCTGAATCAGCTCGAGAAGGGGCGTGCCGCCTGGCAGAGCCAGCTTCATCAACAGGTCAACGAAGTGCGGATGAGTGGCGAGGCGCTGCGGCGTGAGACCGCGTCGCTGTCGACCGCGTTGCGAAAACCCCAGGTGCGTGGACGATGGGGCGAGCTGCATCTGCGCCGGACGGTCGAGCTGGCCGGCATGGTGGCGCACTGCGACTTCACCGAGCAGACCACGACGGTCGGCGAGGACGGGACGCTCCGCCCGGACCTGGTCGTGAGACTTGCCGAGGGCAAGAATATCGTCGTCGACTCGAAGGTGCCGCTGGCCGCGTTCCTGGAGGCAGCTGAGTCGGACGATGCCGACTTCATTGCGGATCGGTTGCGAGCGCACGCGCGGCATCTGCGGACGCATGTCGATCAGTTGGCCTCGAAGCAGTACTGGACCCGACTGTCACCGTCACCGGAGTTCGTCATCCTCTTCGTGCCGGGTGAGTCGTTCCTGTCCGCGGCCCTCGACGTCGAGCCCTCTCTCCTCGAGTACGCCGCCGAGCGCCGGGTGATCCTGGCGACGCCGACGACGTTGATCGCGACCCTGCGAGCAGCGGCGTACGCCTGGAACCAGTCGGCGCTGACCGAGTCGGCGCAGCAGGTCTTCGAGCTCGGCCGGGAGTTGTACGAGCGCCTCAGCACGATGGGCGAGCATCTGAGCCGGGTCGGCCGGTCGCTCACGTCCGCCGTCGAGGCGTACAACGGCACGGTCGGCTCGTTCGAGCGGCGAGTCTTCATCACCGCTCGCAAGCTCCGCGACCTGCATGTCACCGAGTCCGAGCTGACCGCGATGGAGTCGATCGAAGCGTCCGTCCGCCCGCTGACCGCACCCGAGTTCCTGGCCATCGAAGACCCACAGCCGACCAGACATTGGCCGCCTACTAGACCGGGTGAGTCTGGCAGTCAGGCGGGTTGAGCCTGCCACCCGGACCGGGTGACCCTGTCGGAAAGCCGACAGTGGTGGGCTGTTGACAGTCAGTGGTCACTTCACGACACGATGAGAGCGCTCTCTCGGGGGGCCGACGTGAGGAGGAACCATGCGCTTCAGAACGCGAATGCTGGCAATCGTCGCGGCCGCCGTGACGGTGGCCGGCGTACTGTCGGCGACCGCGCACCGATCGGCCGACGCGGCCGTCCCGGCGACGATTCCGTTGACGATCACCAACAACTCGGGCCGCGGCGACGCCGTGTACATCTACAACCTGGGCACGAACCTGGCGACCGGTCAGCAGGGCTGGGCCGATGCCGGCGGCACCTTCCACGCCTGGCCGGCCGGCGGCAACCCGCCCACCCCGGCGCCGGACGCCTCGATCGCCGGACCGGGCAACGGGCAGTCCGTCACGATCCAGATGCCGAAGTTCTCCGGCCGGGTGTACTTCTCCTACGGCCAGAAGCTCGACTTCAGACTGACCACGGGCGGCCTGGTGCAGCCCGCAGTACAGAACCCGACCGACCCGAACCGGAACATCCTGTTCAGCTGGTCGGAGTACACGCTGAACGACAGCGGCCTGTGGATCAACAGCACCCAGGTCGACATGTTCTCCGCGCCGTACGCCGTCAGCGTCAACGGGAACACGACCGGGCACCTCAAGGCCGGCGGCTACAACGCCGTCTACAACGCACTCCGCAGCGCCGGCTGGGGCGGTCTGATCCAGACAGCACCTGACGGTTCGACACTCCGGGCGCTCTCACCGCTGTACGGCGTTGAGACGGGCGCTCTCCCGGCGAGCGCGATGGACGACTACGTCAACCGAGTCTGGTCGAAGTACAGCTCGGAGACCCTGACGGTCACACCGTTCGGCGACCAGCCCAACACGAAGTACTTCGGTCGCGTCTCCGGCAACGTCATGAACTTCACCGACAGCTCCGGCGCGGTCGTCACGTCGTTCCAGAAGCCCGACTCGGCCAGCATCTTCGGCTGCTTCAACCTGCTCGACGCACCGAACGACCTGGTGCGCGGGCCGATCTCCCGCACCCTGTGCGCCGGTTACAACCGCTCCACCTTGCTGACGAACCCGAACCAGCCGGACGCCAACGACGCGAACTTCTACGCCGACTCGGTTACCAACCACTACTCCAAGAACATCCACGCCCAGATGGTCGACGGCCACGCGTACGGGTTCGCCTTCGATGACGTCGGCAACCACGAAGCGCTCGTCCACGACGGCAACCCGACCCAGGCCGGGCTGATCCTCGATCCGTTCAACTAGAGGCTTGACTCCTCGGTTCGTTAGTGGGAGCTTACCGTTCGTGGGAACTTACGGATCACTCGAGGCCGCAGGCCCGGTGCTGGACGCACTGGGCGATCCGACCCGCCGGGTGATCCTCGAGACACTGCGGTCCGGTGGGCCGTGCTCGGTCGGTGTTCTGGCCGAGCACGTGCCCGTCAGCCGGCCGGCGATCTCGCAGCACCTCAAGGTGCTCGGCGCCGTCGGCCTGGTGCGGCACGAGTCGCGCGGGACGCGGAACATCTACCGCGTCCATCAGGCAGGTCTCGACGAGCTGCGCAGCTGGCTCGACCGGTTCTGGGGCGACGCGCTGGACGCGTACGCCGACCACGTCAGGCGGACCGAGGAGGAACGGAAATGAGCGTGGAACAAGAGATCTCGCCCTTGGTGAAGACCGTTGTCGTGCCGGTCGGCGTCGACCGGGCGTTCCAAGCCTTCACCGCGGAGACGTCGGCGTGGTGGCCGCTGTTCAGCCACTCGGTCGGCGAGGCGGCGGCGAGCGAAGTACGGATGGAAGGCGCTGTAGGCGGCCGCATCGTCGAGTACGGCGCTGACGGCGAACTCGCCACCTGGGGGACGTTGTCGGACTGGGATCCGCCGACGTCGGTCGCCTTCAGCTGGCACCCCGGCGGCGATCCGTCCGAGGCCGGGCAGGTGACCGTCACGTTCACCGCGATGGACGACGGCACTCAGGTTCAGCTCGTGCATTCCGGCTGGGAGCGTCGCGGCGATGGCGCCCGGGCCCGCCTCAGCTATGACACGGGATGGGACTACGTGCTGGGCAAGTACGTGGAGTTCGCCCGATAGTTGGCAGATGACTCCCGTTGACGCCCGTGCTCTGGAAGCTTCGCTGCGGCCGCATGGTGAATCGGTCATGCTGCCGCGGGCGGCGTACACCGATCCCGCCGTACTCGAATGGGAACGCCGGCACTTCTTCGCCGGGACGTGGACCTGTCTCGGCCGCGTCGACGAGCTGTCCGACGGTACGACGTACCGCGAGGTGACCGTTGGCGACATCGCGACCGTGGTGACGTTCGGCGAACGACCGCGTGCCTTCGCCAACGTCTGCAGGCATCGCGGGCACGAGTTGCTGCAGCGGGACGAGACCAGCGATCGGCGGGCCGTGGTGTGCCCGTACCACGGATGGTCGTACGAGCTCGACGGCTCGGTGAAGGCAGCTCCGCGGATGGGCGACGCCTTCCAGACCGAACCGTATGGTCTGGTCGAGCTGCCGGCGGAGGTGTGGCAGGGCTGGCTGTTCGTGAACGCGACCGGTACGGCGACGTCGTTCGCCGATCATGTCGGCGGACTCACCGACCTGGTCGCTCCGTACGCGCCGGAAACCCTTGTATTAAAGGCGCGGCACGCGTACGACGTCGCGTCGAACTGGAAGACGATCGTGGAGAACTACCACGAGTGCTACCACTGTCCGTTGATCCACCCGGAGCTGTGCAAGGTGTCGCCACCGACCTCCGGTGACAATTGGAACCTCCCCGGCGCGTGGGTCGGCGGGCTGATGGACCTACGCCTGGATGCCGAGACGATGTCGCTCGACGGCCGGTCGCTCGGAGTCCCGCTCGACGGTGTCGATCCACGGACCGTGAACTACCTCGGTCTCTTCCCCAACCTGCTGATCTCACTGCACCCCGACTACGTGATGACCCACCGCCTCGAGCCGCGAACACCGAGCCTGACCGCGATCGAATGCTCCTGGTACTTCCGTCCCGAGGTCACCGATCCGTCGTACGCGGTGGACTTCTGGGACATCACCAACCGCGAAGACTGGGCCGCCTGCGAGTCCGTCCAGCGCGGCGCCGAGTCCCCGCACTTCCGCCCAGGCCCGCTCGCCCCCGCCGAAGACGCCGTCTACCAATGGGTCACCATGCTTGCCCGCGGCTACCTCGGCAAACCCCTCAGCACCCCAGCCTGAACCTGTTTCAACATCACAAGGTTCGCGCTGTCGGGTTACAGCTCAACCTTTTCGGACTGTTGGCTCATCACACTCCTGACCGGATGACAGCTGGCTAGGGGTGTGGGATGGATCCAGGACGGGATCGGGAGTTCGCGGACTTCGTGGACGGACGGTTCACGGCGTTGCAACGGTTCGGGTACCTGCTGACAGGTGAGTGGCATCTGGCCGAGGACCTGGTGCAAACGTCGCTGACCAAGGTGTGGTTCCACCGCAACTCCTTGCGCAGCGGGAACGCGCTGGAGAGCTACACCCGCACAGTGATGGTCAACACGAGCACCCAGTGGTGGCGACGCAAGTGGAAGGGCGAGACGCCGACCGAGCACCTCCCGGAGCCGGCGGCGCCTTCCGAGTACGGCGTCGTGGACGACCGCGATCTGTTGCTCAGGGCACTCGCCACGCTCCCCCGCCGTACCCGCGCGACGTTGGTACTGCGGTACTTCGAGGACCTGCCGGAATCCGAGATCGCCCAGATCATGGGCTGTTCGCTCGGCACCGTGAAGAGCAACGTGTCCCGCGGGCTGGCCAAGCTCCGCGAGCACCACCTGGTCGCCGCCGTCTCCGCCCCTGCCCAGAAGGAGGGCTGAGTCATGACCGAAGACCTGAAGACCAGGTTCGAGCAGCTGGTCGCGGACCCGCCGCCGCCGAGCGCCGTACCGAGTGAGGCCGTGTTCGCCCGCGTCCGGACGGTACGCCGACGCCGTACCGCCGGCGTGGTCACCGTGGCAGCCGCCGCAGTGGTCGCCGTCGCACTTGCCCTAGGCAACGTCACCAACATCGGCGGCGCCCCGCCGGTCACCAACACCCCAGGCGCACCAAAGTCGGTCATCACCGGCCCGCCAACGGCCGCCCCAAAGCCGCCACCACCGATCAAGGTCGCCCTGAAACCGTCGATCAACGGCCGGACGGTCGGGATGACCGTCACGGTGTCCGGGAAGGCGTTCATCCCGACGGGAATCCCCGAGGGCACACTGCTGCCCGCGAGCACAGAGTTCCTGGACATGTCCGGCGGCACGGACTATTCCTTTGGCGACGGCTACCAAAGCGGCTCCGACGGCGGTTCGATCGACTGCACGCGGAAGAAGCTGACGACCGGGTCCCAGACGTATGTCATCCCGGAGACGCATGCCTTCAAGAAGCCCGGAACCTACAAGTTCACCTACACGGTCCGCTACTGCGGCACCAAGGGCTGGTTCCCCACCACCGCCACCACGAAGCTGGTGGTCAGATAGTCCAGGCGTGGTCTGAGGTGCCGGTGGTGGGAAGGCCGGCGGCCTTCAGGTCGGTGCGGAGGTCGCGGGGGAGGGCGAAGGTGAGGCTCTCCTCCGCGGTGGTGACTTCCTGTACGTCGGCGTACCCGCGCTCGGCCAGCCAGCGCAGTACGTCGCGGACCAGCACCTCCGGGACGCTCGCACCGCTGCTGACTCCGACCGATTCGACGCCCTCGAGCCAGGCCTCGTCGATCTCGTCGGCGTAGTCGACCAGGTAGCCGGCCTTCGCGCCGTGCTCGACGGCGACCTCGACCAGGCGGACCGAGTTCGACGAGTTCCGGGAGCCGACCACGATCATCAGGTCGGCGCCGGGGGCAAGCTTCTTGACCGCGGCCTGACGGTTCTGGGTCGCGTAGCAGATGTCGTCGCTCGGCGGGTCCTGCAGGTTCGGGAACCGCTCGCGGAGTCGCCGTACCGTCTCCATCGTCTCGTCGACCGACAGCGTGGTCTGGGACAACCAGACGACCTTCTCGGGGTCGCGGACGGTGACGTTTGGTACGTCGTCCGGCCCGTCGACGAGGTGCACGTGGTCCGGGGCCTCGCCGGAGGTGCCGATGACCTCCTCGTGACCCTCGTGACCGATCAGCAGGATGTCGTAGTCGGTCGCGGCGAACCGCTTCGCCTCGTGGTGGACCTTGGTCACCAGCGGGCAGGTCGCGTCGATCGTCTTCAACTGCCGCGCGGCCGCCTCCTGGTGCACGATCGGGGCGACGCCGTGCGCGGAGAAGATGACGGTCTCCCCCTCCGGTACCTCTTCGGTCTCGTCGACGAAGATCGCACCACGCTTCTGCAGCGTCTGTACGACGTACTTGTTGTGCACGATCTCCTTGCGCACGTACACCGGCGGACCGTACAGATCGAGCGCCTTCTCCACCGCCACAACGGCCCGATCCACGCCCGCGCAGTACCCCCGCGGCGCCGCAAGCAGCACCCGCTTGGTCTCAACCACGGTCGTCGTACCAATGTCGTCAGGCTGGGCAGTCACGTCACCCATGGTACGGGCCGCGATCTGTGAGCAGCATCACCGTCGTCAACGGTGGAACGAGCATCGGGGAGCCGCCCGCCCTATCCGGGCGGCTCCTCCGTGGGAGGTGTTACCAGCACCTCAAGAATGCGGCCGAAACGCCTTTCCCGCAAAGGATTTTCCGGCCCACTCCCTCAGTACGCCGAAGTCCTGGGCAGTCAGTCCGACGCGTGGATCGACCGGAAGAATTAGTTGCTGTGGGAACCGGGTCTGCTCGGGCTCGCCGATCTCGTCGTCTACCCAGGCGAACGGGCGGTCGCCCACCCAGTTTGCGACGTACGGCGTCTTCCAGGAACCCCGGCGTACCCGCGTGCGATCCGGCCAGAGGATCGTCGGGAGCTCGGGCAGGCCGAGGAGTGGTCCGAGGAGGCGGTTGGCGCCGTGCTCCCAACTGCTCGCCCACACCAGGTCGAAGGTGGCGGCGAGCTGGTTGAGCTCCGTTCCGTGCTGCGGGTTGAGCAGCACTCGCCAGGTCTTTGCGCCCTCAGTGATCTCGTGCTGTTCGTACCCAGGCGGGATCCCGTCGGCCGCGTGCGGGTTGAGCGGACCGTCGAAATCGAGCAGCAGGAGCGGGCGCATCACTCAACGTTAGGACTTGTCGGTGCCGGGTCGTAGGGTCTGGGGGTGGCATTGGAGACGTCGCCGGAAGCACCCGCCGCCGTTCGCACGATCGCGAACGGGATTGCCGGCTGGATCAACCAGCTCGGCGCCGTGTGGGTCGAGGGGCAGCTGACGGACGTCTCCATCGGGCGCGGTACGACGACGGTGTTCGGGACGCTGCGGGACACGGACGCGGACATCTCGCTGCGGTTCACCTGCAATCGGCGGGTGTTCGAGACGGTCGAGGTGCACGACGGCTCGCGGGTGCTGGTGCACGCGAAGCCGAACTTCTTCGCCCGCCGCGGCACGCTCGCGCTCGCGGTGAGCGAGATCCGCCACGTCGGCATCGGCGAGCTGCTGGCGCGGATCGAGCGGCTGAAACAGCTGCTCGGGGCCGAAGGGCTGTTCGAGCCGTACCGGAAGAAGAAGTTGCCGTTCCTGCCGCAAACGATCGGGCTGATCTGCGGGCGTGATTCGGCGGCTGAGCGCGACGTACTGGAGAACGCGAAGCGGCGGTGGCCGGCGGTCGCGTTCCGGATCGAGTACGCGTCGGTGCAGGGGCCGTCGGCGGCCGGCGAGGTGATGACGGCGCTCCGGAAGCTGGACGCGGACGAGTCGGTCGAGGTGATCGTGATCGCGCGCGGCGGCGGGTCGCTGGAGGATCTGCTGCCGTTCTCGGACGAGGGGCTGATCCGGGCGGTGTCGAAGACGAGTACGCCGGTGGTGAGCGCGATCGGGCACGAGCCGGATTCGCCGCTGCTCGACCTGGTCGCGGATCTGCGCGCGTCGACACCGACCGACGCGGCGAAGCGGATCGTGCCGGACGTGCGCGAGGAGCTGGACGGCGTACGGCTGCTGCGCGAGCGCGGGTTGCGGGCGATCACGTCCTGGCTGGATCGGGAGACGCATGCGCTGGCGGCGATCCGTTCGCGGCCGGCGTTGGCGGCGCCGGTGACGGACCTGCAGCGACGGTCCGACGAGGTTGCCGCGCTGATCGAGCGGAGTCGCCGTACGCTGACGCATCGGCTCGACCGCGCGAGCGACGACCTTGCGCACCGGTTGGCGAGCGTACGGGCGTTGTCCCCGAAGGCGACGCTGGAACGCGGGTACTCCGTGCTGCAGCTGGCGGACGGGACCGCCGTACGGGAAGTGGCGCAGGTAGCGCCGGGTGACCTGCTGCAGGCGCGGGTCAGTGACGGCCGGTTCGCGGTCGAAGTCAAGTCCGAGGAGAACACGTGAGCGGCGACCGACCCGAGATGACCTACGAGCAGGCCCGCGAGGAACTCGTCGAGGTAGTCCGCAAACTGGAAGCCGGCGGCACCACCCTCGAAGAATCCCTAGCCCTCTGGGAACGCGGAGAAGAACTGGCCACCACCTGCCAACACTGGCTGGACGGCGCCCGAGAACGCCTAACCAAAGCCCAAGAACAAAAACCCACCTGAGCACTGCAGTGCCTGGCCACGGGCTCACGACGCGGACTGCTCGCTCTGGCGACCTCCTCGGCGCCGCTGAAGCCCGGGTAGCCAGTTGGCGTGCCGCGTTCACGGGCCTGGTGCCGCAGGACTTCCTGGACGCGATGGATCCGGCCGCGATCGCGGCGTCCTGGTCGGACAGCATTACGGCCGGCCGCTCCCGGCTGTACGTCGCCGTACTCGGAGATCAGGTGGTTGGGTACGCCGGACTCGGCCCCGAACGTGATCCCGCGGCGCCACCCGGAACCGGTGAGCTGTACGCGCTCTTCATCCATCCGTCGTACTGGGGCACAGGGGCTGGACGCGCGCTGACGGACGCCGCCTGCGCCGACCTGCGTGAGAACGGGTGCGTGAACGTGTGGTTGTGGGTGCTCGAGGCAAACACCCGGGCGCGCCGGTTCTACACGACGTACGGCTTCACCGACACCGGCGACCGGACGCACTCGTCGTTGAACAACCTTCTTGAGATCAGGCTGGCAGCAAGGCTGTAGCTACGGTGCGGAGGCCTGCTTTCATTCGGTCGAGGTCGAAGCCCTGGGTGCGGAGGGCGTTGTGTAGGTCGGCGGCTAGGGGGGCCAGTAGGGCGTGGGCGGTGTAGTTGGCGTCCAGGGACGGGTGGGCGGCTTCGATCAGGTGGGCCAGGTGGCGGTGCCAGAGGTGGTAGGAGCCGATTCGGTAACGGGCGCCGTCTGAGGCGTTCTCGCTGTCCATGAAGAGTTCGACGTGCCGATCGAGTAGCTCGAGGTAGGCATCTAGGAACGCCGTTACGCGGTCGAGCGGCGGGGCTCCTGGGCCTAGCGGCGGTGGGCCGGTGATGATCTTCGCCTGTAGTTCCTGCTCGCGCTCGTCCAGCAGTGCGACCGCCAGCCCGGCACGGTCGCCGAATCGCCGGAACACCGTGCCCTTCCCCACGCCTGCCTCAGCGGCGATGGCGTCGAGCGAGACGTTCTTCACCCCGTGCTCGGTGAACAGCCGGTCGGCCGCCTCCAGCACGCGTAGCCGGTTGCGCCGGGCGTCCGCGCGTTCCGGGCGCGGCTCACCCACGACCGGCAACTCCCGTTGTGAAACGGACTGCGGTCCGCTACTGTCGTTCATAAGACGGACTGTAGTCCGCTAAGCCTTCAGGAGGAAGCACATGAGCAACAGCGCGACGGTGGCGATTGCGTACCACTCGGGTTATGGGCACACCGGCAAGCAGGCGGAGGCGGTCGCTGCCGGCGCCGCGTCCGTGCCGGGCACCGTGACGGACCTCGTCCCGCTCGACGAGCTGACTGAGGACGTGTGGGAGCGGCTGACTGCGGCGGATGCGATTGTCTTCGGCGCGCCGACGTACATGGGCAGCCCGAGTTGGGTGTTCAAGAAGTTCGCCGAGGAGAGTGTGCGGATCTGGGCCGCCGACCTCGGCTGGCGGGACAAGATCGCGGCCGGGTTCACCAACTCCAAGGCGATGTCCGGCGACAAGCTGAACAGCCTGGTCGACCTGGCTGTGTTCGCCGCGCAGCACGGGATGATCTGGGTCGGCCTGGACATCTACCCGGGCTGGGCGGAGAGCACCGCGAGCATCGAGGACCTCAATCGCCTCGGCAGCTGGATGGGCGCGATGGCCCAGTCCGACGCGGACCTCTCGGCGGAGAAGGCGCCCCCGGCGACCGACCTCCGTACCGCCGCCGCCCTCGGGGCTCGAGTCGCGACCATCACCCACCGCCACCTCCGCGGGGCGCTAGCCGCATGAGGAGGCTCGGCTGATGGCTTGGCTTGTGCTGCTGGCGGCGGCGGTGTTTGAGGTCGCCTTTGCGCTCAGTCTGAAGCCCAGCGAGGGGTTCACCCGGCTCTGGCCGACGATCGGCGTGCTGGTATTCGGCGTGATCTCCGTCGTACTGCTCGCGAAAACCCTCGATCGCCTCCCGGTCGGTACGGCGTACGCGATCTGGACCGGACTCGGCTCGGTCGGCGTCGTCACCCTCGGCATCGTCGTCTTCAACGAACCACTCACCCCGGCCCGCATCGCCTGCCTCGCCCTGATCGTCACCGGCGTCATCGGCCTCCGCCTCGCTGGCGCGGAATAGCGAACCTCCCCCACTCACCAACCGCCGCTGTGTGCGCGCCGCACCCGCCGGCTGAGCGTGCACCCGGCCGGCCACGCGCAATTGATGAGTGATGCACGTCCGCCCTCGCCATCGCCGCCGCGCCAAACACCCCCACGCCCCCGAACCTTCTCGCTTCGGGGGTTGCCCCTTGAGGTAGAGGGTTGCCCCCTCAGAATCTCGATGGGCAACCCTCCAGCTGGATGGGCAAGCCCTGAAGGCCACAGCGGACGAAGGCTTTCGGGCGGCGGTGCGCGGCGCGGTGGGCGGAGGTGGGAGGCGGGCGAGGCGTCCGGGGTCAGTAGGTGGTACGGCGGCGCGGACGAGGGCGGGGTGGGAGGCGGACGGGGTGGGTTTCTACCGGGCCCTCGTCGGTCGGGTAGGCGGCTTGGGTGGAGATCAGCTGGCGGTAGTTTTCCCAGCTGGTGGCCCGGGGCGGGATGTTGCCGATGGCATCTACCTTGGTGACGGGGTGGGTGCCGTCCTCGATCGGGTCCCACAGGTCGGCGTCGCTGCGGAGGGTACGGAGTTCGCCGAAGAGTTCGCGACCGAACCAGCACGGGTGGCTCTCACCGTCGTCGTACCGGCAGACGCCGATCGGGGTCGCGGCCTCGGCGACGAGTGACCAGACGGTGGCCGAGGTGATGCCGGGTTGATCACCGAGCAGTACGACGATGCCGTCCGCGCGCCGGTCGACCGCGTCCAGCGCCGGCACGATCGACGAGCTGTCGGTGTCGGAGTGGGGCGATTCGACCACCCGGACCCCGTCGAGGTCGATCCGGTCGTGGATCTGCTCCGACGCGCTGCCGAGCGTCACGACCAGCTGGTCGAACCCGCATTCCCGCGCACCCTCCAGCGTCGCGCCGAGGAGCGGGCCGCCTTGGTAGGAGAGCAGCTGCCAGGGCGCGCCGAGGTGCGGTGAGCTGTCGGCGCCCAGCAAGAGCCCGGTGATGAACATCGGCGGGTCAACTCCCCGCCCGGGACGGCGCGACCATCGGGGCCCTTTCGCTGGTCCCCGAGCGTAAGAAAGCCGAACCTTGATCGAACCCCGTGCCGTGGGCATGTGTCAACGACCGTCCGGAGAGCGGTCGGAAATGCCCGCAAAATGGTCAGATCGACGTCAATGCAAGGAAGAAGCAAACGTTTCAAGCGCAGGATAACCGGCATTTCCGGTGACGATGGTGGTGACTCCGGATCCGACCAGTACCAACGCGTTCTCGCCCTTACGGTCGAGCAGAACCTTGCGCTGCCAGGTCACGCCGGCAACTGTCGTCGTACCGTCGTCGGACGTCCGGCCGAGCTTGTCAGCCGGAAATTTGCCGGTGGTGACGTTGGACTGCTCGATACCGACGTATTTCTTCTCATTGGTGACGACGCCGAGATGCCAGGTCATCGGCTCTTGCTGTGGAGCGAGGAATTCGACGCTGGTCGCGGTCCAGCCGGACGGCATCGGCTCCGGGCCGCGCACCCAGGCCGCGGCCTTCCGCGCGTCCTGCAGTTGCGCGGTGTACTCGACCGCCTTCGGCTTGGCCTCCCCCTTCGGCCGCCACGTGACCAGGATCAGGAACGCGACCACGACCAGGCAGATGACCATCGCGAACACCATGTTCCCGACGGTCTGCGACTTCGCCTTGTCCCGTCGGTACGCCTGCCGGTACTCGTTCGCCTCCGCCTGGATCTGCGCCTTCTCCCGCGCCGCAGCCTCGTTGGAAGCACCCTGACCTGTCGAACTCATGCCCACAGTGTCTCGCGCCCACCAATCCGCCCGAACAGCGGCCACTCCGCTCGAAGAGCGGCGACACGCGTTGGCTACGATCCGTTGGCATGAGCGACCCGACCACGCCACCGGCCCATCGATGAGTGCACCCGTCCTCGTCATCGGTGAGGCTCTCGTGGATATCGTCGGTACCGCGGCGAAGACAACCCGCAACGGCAACGGGAAGACCAACGCCACCCCCGGCGGCTCTCCCGCGAACGTAGCGGTCGGTCTGGCGCGCCTCGGCGTACCGACCGAGCTGGTCACGCGCTTCGGCACCGACGCGTACGGCGACCAACTGGGCGCGCACCTGTTCGGGAACGGTGTCCAGCTCGCGCCCGGCTCGGTCGACCCGAACTTCCGGACCAGTACGGCGACTGCAACGCTGGACGCGGCCGGGGTCGCGACGTACCAGTTCGACATCACCTGGGAACCGCCGGCGCTGTCGCTCTCGCGCGGCTGCCCCGCGGTCCACACCGGTTCGATCGCGACCGTGCTCGAGCCAGGCGCGGCCGCGATCCGGGAGTTCCTGAAGTCGCTCGCCGACCAGCCGGTCACGGTCACGCTCGACCCGAACGCGCGCCCGAGCATCACGCCCGATCCCGTCTCGACATGGTCCGCCGTACGGGCGTTGGCCGCGATGAGCGACCTGGTCAAGCTGAGTGACGAGGACTGTGAGTTCCTGCGGCCCGGCTCGACACCGCTGGACATCGCGGAGGAGTTGCTGACCGCCGAGCGGACCCAGTGCGTCGTGATCACCCGCGGCGGCAAGGGCGCCCTCGGGGTCAGCCGCGACGCGCGGGTCGACGTGACGGCTCCTGCGATCGAGGTCGTGGACACCGTCGGCGCGGGCGACTCGTTCATGTCGGCGCTGATTGCCGGCCTGGAGACGCGTGAGTTGCTCGGCGAGCGGCGGCTGACCGGGCTGACCTCCGAGGATCTGCGCGAGGTCGTGGACTACGCGGTGAAGGCCGCTGCGATCACCTGCACTCGGCATGGCGCGGACCCACCGACTGTCGCCGAGCACGCTGCGCGGTGGGGCGCCTGACATGTCGGCGGAGACGTGGACATCCGAACTGGAGTCCAAGGGCAGTGTCGTGTTCCAGCCGCGCCGCGGTCGGTTGGTGGTGCGGCTGGCCGCGTTCGCGCTGCTGATGGTGCTGTCCGCATGGACGAACGTCGACCACCTGCGCGCGGACGGCATCTCCGGGGCTCTCGGCGTACTGCGACTGACCGCGCTGGCCGCCTTCGTCTACGGCACAGCACTCACGGCATACCAGCTGATCACGAACCGCCCAGTGATCAAGGTCGACGCCGACGGCATCACCCGCGGCCGCAACCTGCCCTGGTCCGGCATCACCAGCATCGACGACCCGGCCGGCCTACCGCTGGCCCGGACCGTCCAGGTCAACCCGGCTGACCGGCGTACCCGCCCGATCTCGATCCCCCAGGACAACGTCGAGGACCTGGAAGCTCTCAGCCCCTGGCTCCGCTCACTTCTCGAGCAGCACCGCGATTAGCCGAGGGTGCTGCGGACCGCACTGAGGTGTTCTCGGGACCGGTCTGCGGCTAGGTCGGGATCCTGAGCGCGGATGGCTTCGGCGATCGCCTCGTGGGCGGCCTGGTCGTGCCGGTGGCGGTGCTGGTCGTCGAGCTTCAGCATGTCGATCATCGCCCGGCGGATCCGCGGCACGAACGTGTCGAACAACTCCGTGAGTACGGCGTTGTGCGCGGCCGTCACGACCGCCCGGTGGAACGCGAGATCGGCCTCGATGTACCAGTCGTCCGGCGCACTCACCGCCGCCCGCTTCCGGTCCGTCAGCGTGTAGCGGAAGTTCTTCAGATCGGCCGGGGTACGCCGGGATGCCGCCAGCCGGGCCGCTTCGGTCTCGATCGCGAGCCGGCCCTCGAGGACATCGGTGATGTCGGCCTTCCGCAGTACCTTGTCCCAGTCCTCGGCGGCCTGCAGCGCGATGACGAACACGCCCGCGCCCTGCCGGCTCTCCAGCACCCGACGGCCGGCGAGCTCGCGGACCGCCTCGCGGATCGTGGACCGGCCCACGCCCAGTTGCGCGGCCAGTGTGGTCTCGCCCGGGAGCTTGGCGCCGAGCACCCATTCACCGCTCCCGATCCGGCGCAGCAACTCCTCGGCGGCCTGCTCGGCGAGTGGGTGACGGCGAATCATGACGGACATTCTAGGGGTGCTCAGGTTGTCAGCTTGTCTGAGGAGTTGGTAGCGTGTTCGTCATGACATCGGTTCTCCGGCTCCCGGGCCTCCTTCTTGGCCGCCTCCTTCTTGGCCGCCACGGCGGGAGCTGATTCGACCGGCGCTCCCTCCGTGGAGTGCCGTCGTACGCCGGTCCTCCCCCGCTTGCCCGGAAGGACCACCTCATGAACCGTCAGCAGCCCTCTCCCATGCCCAGCCACCGCTACCGCGACATCTTCGCCAAGGTCCCGGTGGCGCCGGTCGACCGCACCTGGCCGGACCGCCGGATCACCACCGCGCCGCTCTGGGTACCGGTCGACCTCCGCGACGGCAACCAGGCGTTGGCCGAACCGATGGATCCTGAGCGCAAGCGCCGGTTCTTCGAACTGATGGTTGCCATCGGCTACAAAGAGATCGAGGTCGGCTACCCGTCCGCGTCCCAGACCGACTTCGACTTCGTCCGGTTGCTGGCGGCAAGCGATCTCGTCCCCGACGACGTCACGATCGTCGTCTTCACACCGGCTCGGCGGGACCTGATCGAGCGGACCGTCGAGTCGGTCGCCGGGATGCGTGGCGACGTCGTGATCCACATGTACGCCGCGACCGCTCCGACCTGGCGCGACGTCGTACTGCGTCGTACCCGGGACGAACTGGCGTCGATGATCTACGCGGGTTCCGAGGAGATCCTGCGGCTGGCCGGAGATTCGGTGCGGTTCCAGTTCTCGCCCGAGGTGTACAACCTGACCGAGCCGGACTACGTGCTCGAGCTGGCCGATCACCTCACCAAGCAGTGGGATGCGACCCCGGAGCGGCCGGTGATCCTGAACCTGCCGGCCACGATCGAGGTCGCGACGCCGAACGTGTACGCCGACCAGATCGAGTACATGCACCAGAATCTGCCACGGCGCGACGGCGTGATCCTGTCGGTGCACCCGCACAACGATCGCGGGACCGGGATCGCCTGCGCGGAACTCGCCGTACTCGCGGGTGCGCAACGGGTCGAGGGCTGCGTCTTCGGGAACGGCGAACGCACCGGGAACGTGGACATCGCGACCCTCGCGCTCAACCTGCACGCCCAGGGCGTCGATCCGATGATCGACTTCTCCGACATCGACGGGATCCGGGAGGTGGTCGAGTACTGCACCCGGATGCCGATCCATCCGCGGCATCCGTACGTCGGGGAGCTTGTCTACACCGCGTTCTCCGGGACGCATCAGGACGCGATCCGGAAGGGGTTCGCGGTGCAAGGGCCTGGGCTCTGGGAGGTGCCGTATCTGCCGATCGATCCGGCCGACGTCGGGCGCGGGTACGAGGCGGTGGTCCGGGTCAACAGCCAGTCGGGTAAGGGCGGGATCGCGCATGTACTGGAGTCCGTGTACGGAATCCGGCTAACGGGCGTGCAGGAGGTCGAGTTCGCGCGGCATGTGCAGCGGCGTACGGACGAGACCGGGCGGGAAGCGAGTGCGGAAGAGCTGAAGGCGTTGTACGAGGAGGTTTACGGGTGCTCGAACTGAAGGATGTCGACTTCGTCCGGGACGGCAAGTCGTTGCTGTCCGGAGTGACGCTGACCGTCGGCGAGGGTGAGCGGTGGGCTCTGCTCGGGCCGAACGGCGCGGGCAAGAGCACGCTGCTCGGTCTCTGTGGGGCGATCACGCATCCCACTCGCGGGACGGTCGAGATCCTGGGCCGGCGCTTGGGTACGGTCGATATCCGGGAGGTGCGCGAGTCGATCGGTCACGTCAATCCGCGGCATCCGCTCCGCTCGCCGCTGTCCATCCTCGACATCGTCCTCACCGGTCTGACCGGCACGATCGAACGCATGCCCCGCCGGGAACCGACTCCCGCTCAGACAGCTCGCGCTCAGGAGCTGATCGAACTGCTGGGCATCGGCGGGCTGGGCAGCTGGACCACCCTCTCCCAAGGCGAACGCGGCCGCGCCCTCATCGCCCGGGCCTTGATCTCCGACCCCAAGCTCCTACTCCTCGACGAACCCTCCACCGGCCTGGATGTCGCGGCCCGCGAGCAACTCCTGGAAACCCTCGACCAGATCCACACCAGCCATCCACATCTGCCGTGGCTCCTCGTCACCCACCACCTCGAGGAGCTCCCCACGTGCACTACGCACGCAGCCCTCCTCCGCGAGGGCCGCCTGCTGGCTGCCGGCGATGTGCACGACGTCCTCACCACCGATCTCGTATCGGAGGCCTTCGACCACCCGATCTCCATCACCCACGCCGCCGGCCGCTGGACCGCCACCGCCCGGCGTAGGTAACCGCTACAGTGAGTCAGCTCCGAGGCTGTCGTGAGATCTGGGGAACTACATGGCGGTGATGGGTGAACGACTACCCGAGGCATGGATGGTCGAGCTGCACCGAAATGGGCGCGTCGAGTTCCCACTGCGGCGATGGGCGTTCATTTGGTTGCCTGTGGCACCGCTGCTCGTGATGGGGTTGTTCGGTGCGATCCGGCTCCCCTACATGCTCGACAGCTGGCGCGTCGTCGGCTGGATCGCGATCGCGGCGTACGCCGGTATCGCGATCGTCATCGTCTGGCAGTTCGCCACCCAGCGACCGTTCGTCGTCATCGACCACAACGGCATCCACCGCGGCCGCCGCCGCTTCATCCCCTGGACCGAGATCAGCTCCATCGGGCCACTCTCCGGCCCGAAACTAGCCCGCCAGTTCCTCATCTTCCCGAAGAACGTCCGCGCCAAAAACCTGGCCCTAACCCAACAACACGCCAACGACCTACAGTCCTTCAGAACCTGGCTAGAACAACTCCTGGCCGAACACCGGGGTTCGGGCGCCTCGGGAGAACGCACCTAGAGCTCGGCGGCGAAGGCTTAGGCCGCAGGCGAGCTCTCGTCGAAGCGGACGACGAGTTGGGCGTGGAACGCGTGCGCGATCCGCTCCAGGAGAGCGAGGGTCGGCACGGTCCCGCCGGCCTCGAAGCGTGCGAGGGCCGACTGAGTCATCCCGGCCGCCTCGGCCAGCCCGGTCTGCGTCCAGCCGCGCTGCTCACGCATCGCCCGCACGGTTGCCCCGAGCTCGAACGCGCGGCGGGTCGCGTCGTACGCGTCCACGGCGCCCGGCTCAGCCATCCGGCGCTCCCGCAGACCATCCCATCCAGTCCGGCCAGTCACCTCAGTCCTCCTCCGTCGCCGAGACCACGTGCGCATCCTCCACACACTTCCGGTACGCCCGTCACGTCGTGTCTCAGGCGGTCTGCTTCGTGTACGGCTCGGTGAACTACTCGCCGAGCGCCGCCGGATGGTCCGGGTGGAAAACACGAACCTGGGGAGGATCCTGTACCCGGGTCGGGTGGTTATCCTCCCCAGCCCGTCAGGTGAGGCCGAGGCGTTTGCTGAGGCGGGGGCCTCGTTTGATTTTGATTTCGCCGAGGATGGCGGTGCCGCGGATGTGGAAGCGTTTCGGGGCGGTGGGCTGGGCGTTGGGGTCAGGGACGGCTTTGAGGCCGGATTCCTGTTCGGAGACGGAGCCGAGGATGGGGTTGCTGTCGAGCAGGACGATCGCGTTCGCGGGGACGCGGATCTTCACGTCGGCGAGGATCGACTTCACGTCGACCTGGATGTCGTCGTACGGGATCTGCGCCTCGGTGTAGTCCAGCGTGACGTCGCCGAGGACCGCGTTGACCTCCTGGCGCTGCGGGACCAGCCAGTTGCCCATCCGCTTGGTCTCGGACATGAACACGTTGAGCACAGGCCCGGTCTCGACCATCGCGCCGCTGTACTGCGGACTCACCGAAGGCACCCCGGAAGCGCCCGGTGCGCGCGGACCGTTCGGCAGGTCGGCGGTCAATTCGACGAGCTCGCCGTACGTCTTGGAGCCGTAGAGCGACTCGAGTCGCTCCTCCAGTTCGCCGTACGACAACCGCCCTTCGCCGGCGGACTCACGCAGTACGTCGGCGACCTCCTCCCGCTCGAGGTCGGACACCCGCCGCCGCATCGCCGGATCTGTCGGCGCCTGCGCGGGCACGGCATCCTGCGGTCGGTTCTCCTGGGGAACGTCATCCTGAGCCACGGCAAAACCATACGCGCGCCCACCCCCACTCGCAGACCCGTTTCCTCCCCGATTCACCCCTGATCCCACCCCTGAGCCGCATACTGACGGCATGAACTGGGGCGGGGTACGCAACGGACGACTTCTGGCCGGCCTGTATCTGGCGGCGTTCGCTGCGATCGCCACCGGGCTCGTGTGGATCCTGATCCTGCAATTGACCGGGAGCGACGCGACCATCGTCGCCGCGACGATCCTGTTCGTCGCCGGCGGGCTCACGATCGGCGCGTTGGCCTTCGGGCTCCGGAACCACGCGCCCGAGTCGAAGAACCGGCTGACGAAGAACGCGACCGGCTACCAGCGGAACTACAACCGGCTCGCGCTGGGAATGGAGCTCCCAGGGGCGTGGCGGATCGTGACGGGCCGGGGTGCGGGCGCGGGAGCCGAGCGGGCGAATTAGGCTGGGACGACTCAGACCATTCGTCCTGGAGGTATGCCCGGTGTCTGCCGACTTCAACTACTCCGATCTGTTGCCGTTGGGTGTTGACGAGACGGAGTACCGGCTGCTGACGACGGAAGGTGTCAGCACGTTCACGGCGGGCGACCGGACGTTTCTGCAGGTGCAGCCAGAGGTGCTGCAGGCGCTGACCGCGGAGGCGATGCACGACATCTCGCACTACCTGCGGACCGCGCACCTCGCCCAGCTGCGGCGGATCATCGACGATCCGGAGGCGTCCGGTAACGACCGGTTCGTCGCGCTCGACCTGCTGAAGAACGCGAACATCTCAGCCGGCGGCGTACTGCCGATGTGCCAGGACACCGGCACCGCGATCGTGATGGGCAAGAAGTCCGAGGGCGTGCTGACAGGCGCGGTCGACGAGGAGTGGATCAGCCGCGGCGTGTACGACGCCTACACCAAGCTGAATCTCCGCTACTCGCAGATGGCCCCGCTGAACATGTGGGACGAGAAGAACACCGGCTCCAACCTCCCGGCCCAGGTCGAGCTCTACTCGACTCCAGCCGGCAGCGGCGATCCGGCGTACAAGTTCCTGTTCATGGCCAAGGGCGGCGGCTCGGCGAACAAGTCGTTCCTCTACCAGGAGACGAAGGCGGTCCTGAACCCGCCGCGGATGATGGAGTTCCTGGACGAGAAGATCCGCTCCCTGGGTACGGCGGCCTGCCCGCCGTACCACCTTGCCGTCGTGGTCGGTGGTACGTCGGCCGAGTTCGCCTTGAAGACCGCGAAGTACGCCTCGGCGCACTACCTCGACTCGCTGCCGACGACGGGATCGCCGGTGGGGCACGGGTTCCGGGACGTGGAGCTCGAGGAGGAGGTCTTCAAGCTGACTCAGGAGTTCGGGATCGGGGCGCAGTTCGGCGGGAAGTACTTCTGCCACGACGTCCGCGTGATCCGGTTGCCGCGGCACGGCGCGTCCTGCCCGGTCGCGATCGCGGTGTCGTGCTCGGCGGACCGGCAGGCGCTGGCGAAGATCACGCCGGAGGGTGTGTTCCTCGAGCAGCTCGAACGCGACCCGGCCCGCTTCCTGCCGGACACCACCGACGAGCACCTCGACGACGCGGCCGACGTCGTACGCATCGATCTGAACCGGCCGATGAGCGAGATCCGCGCCGAGCTGTCCAAGCTGCCGGTGAAGACGCGGATCTCACTGAGCGGGCCGCTCGTGGTGGCGCGGGACATCGCGCACGCGAAGATCAAGGAGCGGCTGGACGCTGGTGAGGCGATGCCGCAGTACTTACGCGATCACGCGGTGTACTACGCCGGGCCGGCGAAGACGCCTGAGGGTTATGCGTCCGGTTCGTTCGGGCCGACGACGGCGGGGCGGATGGACGCGTACGTCGACCAGTTCCAGGCGGCCGGTGGGTCGTTCGTGATGCTTGCCAAGGGCAATCGGTCGGCGAAGGTGACGGCGGCGTGCAAGGAGCACGGCGGGTTCTACCTCGGCTCGATCGGCGGACCGGCGGCGCGGCTGGCGCAGGACTGCATCAAGTCTGTGGACGTGCTGGAGTACGCCGAGCTCGGTATGGAAGCCGTGTGGAAGATCCAGGTCGAGGACTTCCCCGCCTTCATCGTCGTAGACGACAAGGGCAACGACTTCTTCACCGACACCAGGAAGCCCGTCCCGCTGACGGTCCGCCCCCGCAGCTGACTCTCACCCGGCCTTGGCTTCGACGGCTTCGGGGAGTTTGAGCATCAGTGTCTTTGCGGCCTGGACGAGATCGGCTTCGTTGTGGCCGAAGGCCTGGAGGTAGCTCCTGAGGGCGGATCGCAGTAACTGGAGCTCCTCGTCCTGCAACTCGATGGTGTACATACTTCCAAGGTAAGTCCGAACCCGGTGGAAAGATCCGCCCGTGACCCACCCGTTGTCAGCTGTGCAGTTCCTCGGCGATCAGCGTGGGCTGGTGGGTCGTGGGCGCGGCCGGTAGGCGCCAGTCCGGCGGGGGTGTCCAGTGCTGCCAGCCGTCGGAGAACGGGGACGTCCAGGCCTCGATCTCGCGGACCGCGGCGTGGGCGTCGGCGATGATCGCCTCTGCCTCGGCCGGGGTGAAGCGGCCGGCGGTGACGGCGCCTTCCAGTTCGTCCTCGTCCTTCCACTCGATCGTCCGGTCGGCCTTGATCCACAGGTCCAGAACGCGGTCGACAGTGCTGGTACGCCGGGATGCCCAGTCGCGGACGTGTTCCCGCTCGAGGTTCACGTACCACCCGTGGAACGTCCCGTCGGCGCCCCAGAAATGCCAGACCGACCAGGGCTTCCCCGGCGGTGACACCTTGAGGATTCCGGTGCCGTGCCAGGTGTCGAGCTTCAGCACGCGGTCCGCGGTGAACATCCCGACCGGACCGGCATGCCGCGTCTCCCGCCCGTCTTCGAGCACCGGTTTGAGCAACGGCGTACCACCAGCGAGCCAGGCGACCAGTCCGTCCGCGTCGTCACGCACGACTGTCATCGGCCGCACGTTCGGCTTGTCCGCGTGCTTGCCTGTCCCCTCGTACACCCACTCGATCGTCGTGCCCGGCTGCCAGTACTCCGTCACGACTCGGCCGGCCGGGTCATCGAGAGTACGTCGAGGGCCGCGTCCAACTGCTCCTCGGTGAGATCTCCCTTCTCGACGTGACCGTTCTCGATGACGACCTCGCGGATCGTTTTCCCTTGTTTCAAAGCACTCTTGGCCACAGTGGCCGCGTTCTCGTACCCGATGTAGCGGTTCAGCGGAGTGACGATCGACGGCGACGACTCGGCCAGCGCGCGGGCGTGCTCGACGTGCGCGGTGACGCCGTCGACGCAGCGGTCCGCGAGCAACCGTGAGCTGTTTGCCAGCAGCGTGATGGACTCGAGCAGGTTGCGCGCGATCACTGGCAGCATCACGTTCAGCTCGAAGTTGCCGCCGGCACCGGCCACCGTGATCGTGGTGTCGTTGCCGATCACCTGGGCGGCGACCATCAGCGTCGCCTCACAGATCACCGGATTCACCTTGCCCGGCATGATGCTCGACCCGGGCTGCAAGTCCGGCAACGCGATCTCGCCCAGCCCGGCTCGCGGCCCGGAACCCATCCAGCGCAGGTCGTTGCAGATCTTCGTCAGGCTGACGGCGACCGTCTTCAACTGCCCGGACAGCTCGACCAGCCCATCCCGGGCACCCTGCGCCTCGAAGTGGTCCTCGGCCTCGGTCAACTCCAGACCGGTCCGACGGTTCAGCTCGGTGATCACCGCGGCCGCGAACCCGGGCGGCGTGTTGATCCCGGTCCCGACCGCCGTCCCGCCCAGCGGGAGCTCGGCGACCCGTGGCAGCGTCGCCCGCACCCGGGCCGCGCCCCGGCGGATCTGCTGCGCATACCCATTGAACTCCTGGCCGAGCGTCACTGGCGTTGCATCCATCAGGTGCGTCCGCCCGGACTTCACCACCTCGGCGAACTCAGATCCCTTACGAGACAGGGAATCCACGAGATGCTCCAGCGCCGGCAACAGCTCCTGCACGACACCTGCCGTGGCGGCGACGTGGATCGCCGACGGGAACGTGTCGTTGCTGGACTGGGATGCGTTCACATGGTCGTTCGGGTGCACGTCCGCACCGAGCGACCGGGTGGCGAGCGTGGCCAGGACCTCGTTGACGTTCATGTTGGTCGACGTACCCGAGCCGGTCTGGAAGACGTCGATCGGGAACTCCGCGTCGAACTCCCCCGCCGTCACCTGGTCCGCGGCGGCAACGATCGCGGCCGACCGGTCCGCGTCGAGCACGCCGAGCGAGGCGTTCACCACGGCGGCCGAGGCCTTGATCTGCGCGAGCGCGTGCACGAGCTCGGGCGCGAGTGGCCGCCCGGAGATCGGGAAGTTCTCCACCGCACGCTGCGTCTGCGCCCGCCACAACGCGTCCCGAGGCACCTTGACCTCGCCCATCGTGTCGTGCTCGATCCTGAATTCCACGTCATCACCCATACCTGCAGAGTACGTCGATCGGCCCTGCCGAAACGCCCCGATCCGCAAGCTGTGGACAACGCCACAGAGGGACTACGAGCCACCCTGATAAACGTAGTACGTCTCGTCCCGGCCCTGCAGCCGCACGGGAACGGGCGTGACCTTGCAGGCGCCGAACACGCTCGCCATGGCGGCCTCCAACGCAGCGGACGCCGACGACGACCAGACCGTGAGTACGCCGCCGTCCCGCAACTTGGACCGGCAGACGGCCAGGAACGACGACGAGTAGATCGCCGAATTCTCGTTGTAAACAAGGAAGTCCGGCCCGTTGTCCACATCCAGCAGAATCGCGTCGACCGATGCGTCCGGCAACTCCGTGACCACTGCGCGGACGTCACCGACCACCACACTGACGCGGCGGTCGTCGAGGACCGATGGGATCAGGCCCGAGCCCATCCAGGACACGAGGTCCGGTTCGATCTCGGCGACGACAACCTCACCGAGCCGGGAGTCCGCGAGGAGCGCGCGGACCGTGTACCCGAGTCCGAGCCCACCCACGACCACCCGGTCAGGACGCCGTACCGCCTCCAGCGCAGCCGAAGCCAGCAGCTCCTCGCTCGACGTCTCCTGATCGTCCATCACGAACACGCCGTTCACCCGCAACTCCAGCGCCCCGTCCTCGCGACGCCGCAGTACCAACTCCCCGCGCTCACTCGCTGCCCGCGCCACCTCACCGACAGGACGGTCAGCGGCGGGAGGGGTCAGTACCAGCCCTTTGACTGGGAGTGGCCCCAGGCCGAGCAGGGGGAGCCGTAGGTGGCTTCGATGTAGTCGAGGCCCCATTTGATCTGGGTGACCGCGTTGGTGCGCCAGTCCTTGCCGTACGCCGCCATCCGGTTGCCCGGGAGGGCCTGCGGGATGCCGTACGCCGTCGACGTCGGGTTGTCGGCGTCGGTACGCCAGCGGGACTCCTTGTTCCAGAGCTTCTCCAGGCAGCTGAACTGGCTCTGGCTCCAGCCGTGGTCGGGGAGGAGGTTCATCGCGACCTCCTTCGGCGTGCCCTCGTACTTCTTCCGCTCGGCGTCGCGGCTGGCCCGCTCCTCCTGGACCGAGCGGTCGGCCTCCTGGAGCGCCCGGTAGCGCGCGAGCATGGCGTTCTTGGCCTTCATCTTGACGGTGGCCGCATCCTGGGCCGCGGTGATCAACTCGACCTGGTTACGCATCTGGATGGCCTGCTGGGCCTCGTCGACGGCGGACGGCGACTTGGGCGTCGGCGTGGCGTCGTCGGCCAGGGCCTTGCCACTGTTCAGTACGGCCATCTCGGCTCGCCCTGAGACCTTCTCCGAGGCACTGCTAGTACCCGGTGAGCTGAAGAGGTCGATACCGGCGACAACGGAGACCACGGCGATCCCTGTTACTGCGAGAGCCGTGACGGAGCGCTTCGCTTTCATCTGTCCTTCCGAGAAGACCCGACCCCCGTCGGCTGCAACGAGAACATACTCTGGCGTAAACCGTCCGTGATCACAAGCAGGTCACAGACGAACGGCGCGGCCGCCGCGTGGCGACCGCACCGTTCTTACTCCCGCTTTACAGAAGTTATGACCCAATAACTCCAATGCTCCTTACAGCTGCAGGTCGTCCAGCATCTCGGTGACCAGCGCCGCGATCGGCGACCGCTCGGACCGGGTCAGCGTGACGTGCGCGAACAGCGGGTGTCCCTTCAGCTGCTCGACCACCGCCACCACACCGTCGTGCCGGCCGACCCGCAGGTTGTCCCGCTGGGCCACGTCGTGGGTGAGCACGACCCGCGAGTTCGCGCCGACTCGGGACAGCACCGTCAGCAGCACGTTCCGCTCCAGCGACTGGGCCTCGTCCACGATCACGAACGCGTCGTGCAGCGACCGGCCGCGGATGTGGGTCAGCGGCAGTACTTCGAGCATGCCGCGGTCCATCACCTCGTCGATCACGTCACCGCTGGTCAGCGCGCCGAGCGTGTCGTAGACGGCCTGCGCCCACGGCCCCATCTTCTCGGCCTCGCTGCCCGGCAGGTACCCGAGCTCCTGCCCGCCGACCGCGAACAGCGGACGGAAGACGATCACCTTCTTGTGCTGCCGGCGTTCCATCACCGACTCCAGCCCGGCGCACAGTGCGAGCGCGGACTTACCCGTACCGGCCCGGCCGCCGAGCGAGATGATCCCGACGTCGGGGTCCAGCAGCAGGTCGAGCGCGACCCGCTGCTCGGCGGACCGGCCTCTGATCCCGAACGCCTCCCGGTCGCCGCGGACCAGCCGGATCCGCTTGTCCGGCATCACCCGGCCGAGCGCGCTGCCCCGGTCGGACAGAAGCACCAGCCCGGTGTGGGTCGGGAACTCACCGGCCTGCGCCAGCTCCACCGCGCCGTTCTCGTACAGGTCGTCGACCACGTGGGTCTCGACCTCGAGCTCGGCCATCCCGGTCCAGCCCGACTCCAGGGTCAGCTCGGCCCGGTACTCCTCAGCCTGCAGGCCGCACGCCGACGCCTTGACGCGCATCGGCAGGTCCTTCGAGACCAGCGTGACATCCTTGCCCTCGGCCTTGAAGTTGCAGGCCACGGCCAGAATTCGGCTGTCGTTGTCGCCGAGCCGGAAACCGGCCGGCAACGTCTCCGGGTCGGTGTGGTTCAACTCGACCCGAAGGCTTCCACCCTTCTCCCCCACTGGCAGGGGCGCGTCCAATCGTCCGTGCAGTATCCGGAGCTCGTCGAGCAGTCGCAGCGCGGTGCGGGCGAAGTAGCCGAGTTCCGGGTGATGCCGTTTGGCCTCCAATTCGGTGACGACGACCACCGGGACGACGACCTCGTGCTCGTCGAACCGCAGCATCGCGTGCGGGTCCGAGAGGAGCACCGAGGTGTCCAGCACGAAAGTGCGCTGGTCCGGTGTGGATGAGGTACTTGACGCCTTGGCGTGGATGGCCATGTCGCACGTCCTCTTCTGGGCCGTGACGTACACCCTCGCCCCGGCCCGCCAGTGGTTAGGTGATGGGTCGGGTGCCGCCCTCGGGGTCTGGTGTTGACCCCTTCCGAGCCGCCGCAGAAGCGGCAACGGCGATCAGTGAGTCCGGGACCTCAGGTCTCGGGGACTCCGTTCGGCCCCTCATGGGGCAACCGGCTGGAACGAGATTCTCAAACTGATCGGGCCTCCCGTGACAGCCGGCTTCCCCTCCGACCGTCTCTGCCAGAGTAGGAGCCCGCCGCAAACGGCGCAGCCCGACACGCCCGGCCACGGGGTTAACAGGGCGTTACACCTTCAACCACCCGAGGGAGCACGATCACTCCGGCGAGTGATCCGGTACGGCGGTTCGCCCGGCGACGCTCGGTACATGAGGAAGAACTGGCCGTCGTGGACCGGGTACGCAACCGCGATCTGGTCCCTGCTGTACGGCGTACTGGGGCTCTACTGGACCCTCGGCGGCCCGGCGTACCCATTCGCGCACGTACCGAACGATCGCGCTACCGCGTCGATCCTGGAAGGTACGCCGGCGCACGTGGTCGCTCCGATCATGGCCATGCTCGGACTGGGCGGCGCCGTACTCGCCGTCGTGATGACCCGGATGCGGCCACGCGGCTGGGTCCTGCAGACGATCGCCGCCGTACTCGCGGTCTCCCTCGCACTGCTGATCCCTGACTACACGCTGATCGCGGTCGTCGCGCTGGCCCCGGCGATCCTGGTGTTCGCGTTCACCGGCGTACCGGGAGCGCAGGGTGGCGTCGGCGACATCCTGTATTGGCACCGGGTGAACCTGATCATCCTGTTCGTCGGCGGCCTGCTCTGGGCCGCAACAGCGATCGCGTACCACCGTCGCAGCCGGAGCGTCTGCGTGTCGTGCGGTCGGGGATCCTCAGAGCCGACTTCCCAGAGCCCGGCTGCCGCGCTGCGGTGGGGCAAGCGGGCGGTAGCCGTCGCGGTGGTGGCGAACCTTCCGTACGAGTTCACCCGAGTCGCCTGGTACTTCGGCTGGCCGGTCGGCATCAGCAAGGAGTTCCACCAGATGATGTCCGACACGCCCGGAATGCTCGAGATGGGCCTCGGTCTGGCCGTGCTGGGGATCGGTGGCGGCATCCTGACCCACGGCCTGGTGCACCGCTGGGGCGAGGTCTACCCGCGCTGGATCTGGTTCAAGGCCGGCAAACGCGTCCCACCGCTGCTGGCGATCATCCCGGCGTCGATCGTGGCCGTCGTACTCATCCCAGCCGGCCTCATGAACGGCCGCCTCCCCCTCCACGGCGACAACTGGGCCATCAACGCGCCTGGCTTCCTCTGGGTCGTCTGGGGAGCCGCCCTCGGCGCAGCGACGTACGCCTACTACCTACGCCGCCGTACGACGTGTGCCCGGTGCGGACGCGGGGTCACGTACCGAAGCGGCGCTCTCGCTGGGCGTAGCTCCGGATCGCGCGGAGGAAGTCGACGTGCCGGAAGTCCGGCCAAAGCGCTTCGCAGAAGTAGAACTCGCTGAGCGCGCTCTGCCAGAGCAGGAAGCCGCCGAGACGCTGCTCCCCCGACGTCCGGATGACCAGGTCCGGGTCGGGCTGGCCCTTGGTGTAGAGATGCCGGGCGATGTGCTCGACGTCGACCCGGTCGGCCAGTTCCTCGATCGAGATGCCTTGCGCGGCCTCCTCGAGGAGCAGCGAGCGGACGGCGTCGGCGAGCTCGCGGCGGCCGCCGTACCCGACGGCGACGTTGACCAGCATCCCGTCGACGTCGTGAGTGTCCGTCTCTGCAGCCTTCAGCGCCTCGGCCGTGCTCCCGGGCAGTAGGTCGAGCGCACCGACCGGGTGGATCCGCCAGCGGCCGATCGCGGTCAGCTCCTCGACGGTCTGCTCGATGATCCGCAGCAGCGGCTCGAGCTCCTCGGCCGGCCGGGTCAGGTTGTCGGTGGACAGCATCCAGACCGTGACGACCTTGACCCCGACGCCGTCGCACCAGTGCAGGAACTCGGTGATCTTGTTCGCGCCGGCCTCGTGGCCGCGCGAGACCGGGTCGCCGCCCTGCCGGGCCCAGCGCCGGTTGCCGTCGATGATGACGCCGATGTGCCGCGGGATCCGGTCCGGCGACAGCGATCGGGTCAGCCGTCGCTCGTACAGCGCATAGACCGCGTCGCGCAGCTTCTGCTTGCCAGGTGTCCGCATGGGCAGGTTGCTCTCCTCAAAGACTCTCGGTGACGAGGCTAGCCCAGAAACGCACGAGTGCGAGAGGCCTCGGAGTGCCTCACAGAAAGCTGCCAGAAAGGGCGAACTTTCCTCGCAGTTCGTGCATCGTAAACACGGGTGGTGGTGCGCCGACCGGGGGACGTCGCCTACATTTCATCCTTCTGGACCATATAAACCTACGGTTGCGTAGGTTACGGTTGCGTAGGTACGAACCGCCCGGCTACCCCTCGAAAGGACGGCGATGACCGCTACCAGCGCCCAGCCCCAGGAAGCCGGCCACGGCCTGTCCGGCCGACTCGGCCCGCTCAAGCCCAAGCTTCGCGGGTGGCTGCACGCCGGCACGTTCCCGTTCGCCACCGCCGCAGGCATCGTGCTGATCTGCCTGGCACCGCACGCCAACGCGCGCTGGGCGGCCGCGGTCTATACCGCCGGATCGATGCTGCTGTTCGGCATCTCCGCGCTGTACCACCGGTTCTACTGGGGACCGACCGGCGAGGCGATCCTGCGCCGGCTCGACCACAGCAACATCTTCCTGCTGATCGCCGGCACCTACACCCCACTGGGCATGGTGCTGCTGCACGGCAAGGACCGGGTGCTGATGCTCACCCTGGTCTGGGGCGGCGCGGTGGTCGGCATCTTGTTCCGGGTCTTCTGGCTGAGCGCACCGCGCTGGATCTACACCCCGATCTACCTGGCCCTCGGCTGGGTCGCCATCTTCTGGATGGGCGACATCTACCACGCCGGCGGCGCCGCCGTGGTCACCCTGATCGCAGTCGGCGGCGGACTGTACTCGATCGGCGCAGTCGTCTACGGCACCAAGCGTCCGAACCCGTCCCCCCGCTGGTTCGGCTTCCACGAAATCTTCCACGCCTTCACCGTGGCCGCCTTCATCTGCCACTACATAGCCGTAAGCATCGCAACCTACCGAGCCGGCTAACCCCCGCCGGACACGCCTCCGGCGCGGCTGTTTGTTGGCCGGCTTCGCCGGCGCACGGAGGGCCGCGGGGCGGGACGCACCCAGCCGACGGGCCGCGCCGACAAGGCGTCGCACCCAGGGCCGCTCACTCCTCCAGCAACTTTGTGCACCCACGGCGCATGCCAAGCACTCCGAAATACGCCACCGGTGCACAAGGTCCGCCACTCACTTTGCGGAGGAGCGTGGCGCCGCCCGCAATCGCGCGTGGCTCGGTCGAGGTGCCGGGCACGGCGGAGGCCGGCGTACGCGGGAAGTTCTAGCGGCTGTGGCTGAGTGCTGCCAGGAGGACAACGAGCGCGGCCCCGGTGCCTGCGAGAAATGCGGTGCGGGGAGGCGCCTTCAGTACTTCGTGATTGCCGTTGCTGCTCAACAGCGACCAGCGGGATCGAGCTGAGAGTGCTGAACCGAAGGACAGCACCGAGCCTGCCGAGAAGGCGGAGAGAGTCGATCCCACCGACGCGACCGACAGCGCAGAGCCGACCGATCCGATGCTGAGCACCGAGCCGGCCGATCCGATCGACAGGATCGATCCGCGGCTTGCGATCGAAAGAAACGAGTCTTCTGACCGCACCGACAATCCGCCCATGCTCGGCATTCTGACACGAGCCTGAGCCGACGCATATGTGCTGCACACCCGGACTGACATGGCGTCTTGTTGCGTCGTACGGCGGGGCGCCTCGAGGCCTCCAGATCGCGGCGACTTGGCCTATCGAGCGGCAACCCGCGGGGGTGCGATTGCGGCGCATCAGCCGTGGCCGCATCGTGGAGATATGGACTTCAGGGCAGCCGCGGTCGAGCTGTACGGGCTCACGCCCGAGCAGTTCACCGCTGCCCGGAACGACCTCGCGAAGGCAGCCACTGCCGCCGGCGACCCGCAGACCGCCGCCGGACTCAAAGCTCTCCGCAAACCGACACTCGCGGCATGGCTTGCCAACCTCCTCGTCCGCGTCGATCCTGACGGCGTCAACAGCCTCACCGAACTCGGCGAACAACTACGCCAGGCACACCTGTCCGCGGACGGACCTCGTCTGCGCCAACTGACACCGCGCCGCCACAGTCTCGTCGCGCAACTCGTCAAGACAGCGCGAGCACGTGCCCAGCGACTGCATCACCCGGTGAGTGCACAGATCGCCGAGAGGCTCACCGAAACCCTCGACGCAGCCCTGATCGACCCCGGTGCCGCACAACTCCTCCGTACCGGACAACTCACCAGCGCACTGCACCACGTCGGCTTCGGCGTCGTCGACGAAACTGGTCAACCAGCCCAACTCGCCCCCATCAAACCCAGAGTCGTCCGCAGCACCCGCACCAAGCCACCGGCCAAACGCCGACCTCCAGCCGCCGATCCCACGAAACGCCGCCGCGCAGAACTCGAGTCCCATGTCAAAGAGGCGGACGCGGCCTACACCCAAGCCGAAGCCCTACGAGTTCATGCCGAAGCAGAACTCGACGCCCACGAGCACCTTGAAGCCGACCTCAGAACCACCATCGAACGCCTCACCGAAGAACTCGAGCACGCCCAGGACCAGCTGCGCGAGGCCGGCCGCCACACCAGACACCTCCAACGCGAACGCGACCGAACAACCCGCCAAGCAGCCCTGGCCCAACGCCGCCGCGACACCGACCACCAACGCCTAAAAACCCTCGACGCCTAACCGAACCCGACCAGCAACAGTCGTTCCCGGCGTGCCAGGGCGGTTAGCTGCCTAGTTCTCGGAGGGTTTCTCGGAAGGTGGTGTAGCGGTCGGGGCCGAGGTGTTCGGACCAGAGGTGTTCGACGCGTTCGATTGCGGTGCGGCTGTGGACGACGGCTTCCTCGCCCTTCGCGGTACGGCGGACCAGGCGGACCCGGCGATCTTCGCGCAGTCGGTCGGACTCGACGTACCCGAGGCGCTGTAGGTAGTCGACGTGCTGGCCCAGACCTTGTTTCGTCATCAGTGCGACCTCAGCCAGGTCGGTGATCCGCGCGCCGCCGGGCGGGATCATCTCCAGCAGGCGGTAGTGCGAGACCCGCAGCCCGGGGAACTGTTCCTCCGAGTCGGCCAGGATCTCCTCCCGGAGCCGTCTCAAGGCAGCACCGAGCAGTCCGGCCATGTGCTCGGACCACGGTCCCGGCAGCTTGCTCGAAACGTCGTTGACGGAAGTCATAAAGCCACTTTACTATACCGATAGTAAGGTCGCTTTACTTCCTTGGGGGGAATCATGATCACTGCACTCGAACCGCTGGGGCGAGACGCCCTGACCGACGACGACTTCACCGCTCTGGTCCGGACGATCACCGGGGACCCGGCCGCCGTGCCCGAGGCAGTCCGGGTCGAGCCGGTCGACTATCCGATCGGTACGCCGAGCACCGAGTCGCTGAATCGCGTCTTCGGGACCTCCGGCGGTGTCGAGTGGTCCTGTTTTGTGAAGAAGTTCCAGTCGGTCCGGCACTGGCCGATGATCAACATGCTGCCCGCAGAGTTCCGCCCGCTCTTCATCCACAACCTGCCCTGGCAGCTGGAGATCGCGGTCCACCGCAGCGACATCGCCGCTCTGCTCCCCGACGGGATGCGACTGCCGGCGACGTACCGGATCGACGTGTACGACGACGACCGCGCGACCCTGTGGATGGAGAACGTCACGCAGGCGCCGGGTCCGTGGCCGATCGAGCGGTTCGAGCGGGCGGCGTACCTGCTCGGTCGACTGTCGGCGCGCCGCCAACCGCACCTGGTGGAGCCGTTCCTCCCCCGCGAGCACGTGACGACGCCGGGCATCGGGCTGCGCTTCTACTCAGAGGGCCGGGTACTGCGGACTGCCCTGCCGGCACTCGCCGACGCGCAAACGTGGCGGCATCCCCTCCTCAGCGCAGCGGTCTGCAATCTGGGCGACCACAGCCTGCGAGACGACCTACTGACGCTGGGCGAACGCGTTCCCGCCGTACTGGATGCGCTCGAAGCGCTGCCGCAGACCTACCAGCACGGGGATGCCAGCCCGCAGAACCTGCTGGTCCCGCACGACAACCTGGACGAGTTCGTGGTGATCGACTGGGGCTTCGACTGCCCGCAGGCGGTCGGGTTCGACCTCGGGCAGCTGCTGATCGGGCTGGCGCACGCGGGCGAGCTGTCGCCGGAGGCGTTGCCCGTCGTACACAAGGTGATCCTCAGGGCGTTCCAGGAGGGCCTCGCGGTCGAGGGGATGCAGGTGTCCGAGGACGACGTGCTGTACGGGTACCTCGGCTCGCTGCTCGTCCGGGCGGCGTTCACCGCACTGCCGTTGGAGCTGTTCGGCAAGTCCGACGCCTCACTGGCACTGTTCGAGCAGCGGGTCCAGCTGACCCGCGCGATGCTCGACCTGGTGTCACCGGTCGTCTGACGGTCATATTTCAGTCGTGTCACAGCTGCAACGAACGGCATGGCTACGTGTATCCATGATGCGTGAGGAACCTGAGCAGATACGCAGCAGTGGCAGCCATGACAGCAGCGGCCGGACTCGTGCTGACCGGGTGCGGTGACGAGTCCGGCACCGCCGGCAGTCCACCGCCGGCATCGCCGACACCGACCGCGCCCACGATGCCGTCGGTCACGCAGTCCACGCCGGTCGGCGTCGGCCTGCCGTTGACGGTCAGTCGCACCGGTGGGTTCGCGGGCTTCGACGACCAGGTGCTGATCAGCGCCGACGGCGTCGCGACCGTGAGCTCACGCGGCAAGGAGACGATCCGGTGCAAGCTCGACCCGAGCCTGCTGACGACCATCACCTCGGCCGCTCAGCAGGTCGACTGGGCCAGTGTGGTCGCGACCAAGCCGACCACCAAGCACCCCGACGACATGATCCTCGCGGTCACGGCGAACGGGAAGACGGCCAGGATCGAGGACCCGAAGCTCAAGCCGCTGGCGGCCCCGGTGAGCAAACTCCTCACCGAAGCCGCCATCCCACCAGGCAAGCTCTGTACGAAGATCTAGCCGGCGGTCACCGCGACGTCGTCGATCACGAAGCTGGTCTGCAAGGACGAGTCCTCCTGACCGACGAACTTCACCGTGACGGTTTTTCCCTTGTACGGCGAGAGATCCAGCGTCTTCTGCACGTACGACGTGCTCTTGTTCAGATTCGAGTACGTCGCCAAGGTGGTCGTCGTGGATCCGTCGACGACGACCACCTTGATCGTGTCGTACACCGTGGACGACGTGGTCTCCGCGGTGTCGATCCGGACCCACAACGACAGCGCGGCCGCTGTCGCCGAGGCAGGGATCGCCACCGCCTGACCGACGTTCTCGGTGCTGCTCCGGCCGTTCCCCTGCAGCCAGGCCTTCCAGCTGCCGGTGCGAGCCGGTCGACCGGTGTTGCTGGTGATCACGCCGGTCGTCCCCGTCCAGTTCGCCGTACCGGACTCGAACCCTGGGTTCTGCAGGAGGTTGTCACCGGCCGGTGGTGTGCCGCCGCTGTAGTCCTTCTGCGCGTACGTCCAGATCATGTAGCCGATGGCATCGATCTGTCGGTCCAGCGAGGTCAGGTCCAGGTTGCTGATCGTGTCGCAGGACCTGTGGTAGCACGCGTCGAACGCCTGACCGGCAGTACCTCCCCACTTCGCGGCCTGAGCCGAGGACTTGATCTCCTCGGCGCCGGAGAACGTCCCGGCTGTTGGGATCCCCAACGAACGGAACGCCGCGTGATCGGAGCGGCCCTGCACGTCGATGAACTCGGTCTGCACGCTCTTACTGGTGAAATACGACACCAGGTCGTCGCGAGCACCGTCACCGGCCGGGTTGTCGTCGTACACGAAGTACCCCGGGTTCGGCGACGCGATCATGTCGAAGTTCAGGTACAGCTCGATCTTGTCCCGCTCGGCCGCGGGCAGGTTGTTCACGTAGTACTTCGACCCGAGCAGCCCGAGCTCCTCGGATCCCCAGAAGCCGAACCTCAACCGATTCCTGGGGGTTTGGCCGCTGGCAGCGTAAGCGAGGGCGGTTTCTAGTACGCCGGCGCTGCCTGAACCGTTGTCGTTGATCCCTGGACCGGCGCTGACGCTGTCCAAGTGCGAGCCCGTCATCACCACATGGTCCGCGTCACCGTGCGGCCACTCCGCGATCACGTTGTACGACGTACCCGCCGAAGTACTGAACGACTGCAAGGTAGTGGTGTACCCGGCCGCGTCCAGCTTGGCCTTCACGTAGTCGGCTGACGCCTTGTACCCGGGCCGGCCGGTGTACCGGTTACCACCGTTGCTGGTGGCAATCGACTGCAGCTGGTCCAGATGGGCCTTGGTGTTGGTGACGGAGATGTCCGGCGAATCGGCGGCGACCGCAACGTTGCCCGAAGCAAACAATGCTCCGGCGACGAGGACGGCGCCGAGTCCGGAGACGAGGGACTTGTGCATGGTCCGATCTCCTTCGGCCTAAGGGGATCCGGGGCGCGGATCCGGGCGGTGGAGCCGCGCCCCGGACGTTGCGATCAGCTCGCGGTCAGCGAGGTGTCGTCGATGACGAAGCTGGTCTGCGCGGAGGAGTCCTCCTGGCCGACGAACTTCACCGTGACGGTCTTGCCCTTGTAGGCGGAGAGGTTGACCGTCTTCTGCACGTACGACGTGTTCTTGTTCAGGTTCGAGTACGTCGCCAGCGTGCTCGTGGTCGACCCGTCGACGACCTGCACCTTCGCGGTGTCGTACGCCGTCGAGGTGGTGGTCTCGGCGGTGTCGATCCGGATCCAGAACGTCAGAGTGGCGGTCGTCGCCGACGCCGGGATCGCGACCGACTGGCCGACGTTCTCGGTGGTGGCGCGGCCGTTGCCCTGCAGCCACAGCTTCCAGCTACCCGTACGCGCCGGGCGGCCGGTGTCGTTGTTGACCGGGCCGGCGGTGCCGGTCCAGTTCGCCGTACCGGACTCGAAGCCCGGGTTCTGCAGCAGGTTGTCACCGGTCGGGGGCGGCGTGGTGCCACCACCGCAGGCAGCCGCACCGGCCGGGACGGCGATGCCGCTGAACGCGGCCTCGATGCCCTTGCACTCGGCGGAGTCGGCGCCGTACAGCTCCTTGGCCGACGTGATCGCGCCTTCACGGGCGTCCTTGTAGGTGCTGCCCGAGCTGAGCTTGGTGCTCAGCGTCCGGTACCAGACCTTCGACGCCACGTCGCGGCCGACACCACCGAAGGTGGCGCCGTTGCAGGCGGTGCTGTTGTAGGAGACACCGTTGATGATCTTGCTGCCGGTGCCCTCGGAGGCCAGGTAGAACCAGTGGTTCAGCGGGCCGGACGAGTAGTGCGGGTCGAGGCCACCGGTGCTGGTCGACCAGCAGTCCACGCTGGCACCGTCCTTCGACGGCTTGTCCATGTAGCGCAGCGGCGTACCGTCGCCGTTGATGTTGATCTTCTCGCCGATCAGGTAGTCACCCGGGTCGCTCGAGTTGTTCGCGTACCACTCGACCATGGTGCCGAAGATGTCGCTGGTCGCCTCGTTCAGGCCGCCCGCGTCGCCGGAGTAGTCCAGGTTGGCGGTCGCCTCGGTGACACCGTGGCTCATCTCGTGGCCGGCGACGTCGATCGCGGTCAGCGGGTGGGTGTTGCTGATCCCGTCGCCGTACGTCATCTGGGTGCCGTCCCAGAACGCGTTCACGTACGCGTTGCCGTAGTGCACCCGGGAGCGCGCGCCCTGGCCGTTGTTGAAGATGCCGTTCCGGCCGTGGACGTTCTTGTAGTAGTCCCAGGTCAGCTGGGCGCCGTAGTGCGCGTCCACGCCCGCGGTCTGGCGGTTCGACGCGGCACCGGTACCCCAGGTGTCATCGGGGTCGGTGAACGTCGTGCCGTTGCCGGACGTCGAGCCGTTCAGGTCCGTGGTGAAGTTGCCACCGCGGTTCGGGTCGGTCAGCGAGAAGCTCCCGGACGATCCCGACGTACCGATGGTGACCGTGCCGGCGTACATCGAGTTGCCGGTACCGGTCTTGATCTCGTCGTCCTGGTCGAGCACGGCGCCCGTCTTGGCGTCGATGAAGGAGTGCAGCACCGACGGGGTCTGGTCGGGCTTCACGCCGGTGGTGACGACCTCGTACGCGAGCACGGGCTTGGTCGGCGTCACGAAGACGACCAGCGTGCCCTTGTTCGCGGTGGCCTTGAACTTCGCCGCCTGCGCACCCTTCGAGAGCGCCGCCGACTGGGACAGAGTCGGCTTGGTGGCAACCTCGACGGACTTGGCGCCGCGGTTGTACGTGACCTGACCGATCGACTCGCCCTTGCGCTTGACGATCAGGTCACCCCCGACGACCTTGAGGCCGTTGAAGGTGCGGTCGTAACGGACGTACTCCGTACCGTCCGCGTCCTTGACCACGTCGTGCACCTTGAGCTGCTCGCCCTTGCCGAGCCCGAGAGCTGTGGCGGTCTGCGGAGCCAGTGCCTGTTCGGACTGGACGGCGGCGGGCTGGTTGAAACCGGATGCGGGAAGCGGAGCCGCTCGATCGGCGGCACCCGCGGTGGAAGCGGTGATCGTCGTGGCAAGACCCGCTGCCGCGACGAGGGCCACCGCCCCTGCTGATGTCAGTCGTTTCAAGACAACATCTCCTCACGTGTGGTCGCTGTTTGGGCGCAGCGACCGAATTCAGTTGGGGACGCGCCGGATGCTGACCCAGCAGTGCCACTGCCTCATTTGTGACACTGTGTGTCGATGCATGCGATTTCTGTTACATCCGACTGAGGACCGACTGTTGCGGCCCGGTCGCCGTGAGTCAAGGGATTTGGCCGAAACGACAGGGAAAACCCTCACCCGGCAAGCGTCAGTCCGCGGGACGCAACTCGCGGCGAAGGTGTTCCGGCAACGTGACCGGCAGCCGACAGGTAAATTTCTGACATACGTACGCCGCCTGCTGCTGCCGGCCCTCCATCAGCGGTACGGCGAGACCAGGAGCGCCGGTCACGATCGCCGTACCCCAGGGCGCGTCGGTGAACGCGGTCCTGGTCAGCTCCGGCTGATCGCCGACGATCGCGATCTCGAGCGGGCCGCCGGCAATCGTCTCGGCGACCGCGAGGGCCCGGCCGGCGAACCGGGGCGCTCGCTCGGCGATCGCCGCTGATGCCTTCAACGCATCGGCGGCCGCAGTCTCGTACCGGACCGATCCGGTCAGGCTGGCGAGAGTTGTGAACGCCTCCGCGGCGAGGCTGACGCCGGACGGGCTGGCGTTGTCGGTCGGGTCCTGCGGCCGCCAGACCAACTCCTCGGCGTCGGCCGCGGTGTCGAAGTAGGAGCCATCGGCAACGAATTGCTCCAGAGTCCTGTCCAGCAAGGCCTGAGCGGTCTCGAACCACACGATCTCGCCCGTCGCTCCGACCAACGTCAGGCAAGCTTGCGCGAAGGCCGCGTAGTCCTCGAGAACGCCGTGCGCGGTGCCTCGCTTGCCATCGCGGGAGGTGCGGTGCAGCCGGCCGGAGTCAAGATGGACGCTCCGGATCAATTCGGCTGCCGTTCGCGCGGCATCGACGTACGACGGTTTGCCGAGGACGACCCCGGCCCGGGTGAGGGCTGTGATGGCGAGACCGTTCCAGGCGGCGACCACCTTGTCGTCGCGGCCCGGGTAGGTGCGGCTGCTTCTGGCCTGCCGGAGAGTCTCGCGGATGCGGTGCCAGCGGTCGGGGTCGTCCGGGTCCTGCCGGAGCTGGAGGACGGACGACCCATGCTCGAACGTCCCGGTGACGTCGCAGAGCTCGATCACCCAGGCGGCGTCTTCGTTGCCGAGGGCATCGTTGAGTTCAGCCGGCGTCCACGCGTAGTACTTGCCCTCCTCGCCGTCCGTGTCGGCATCGAGGGCGGACGCGAAACCACCTTCCGGAGTGCGGAGCTCGGCCAGCAGGAAGTCCGCGGTCTCCTCGGCGATCCGCCGCGCGAGCGGGTCGGCGCTGATCGTCCACCACTGCGTGTAGACGTCGAGCAGGAGTGCGTTGTCGTACAACATCTTCTCGAAGTGCGGGACGATCCACTGGCCGTCAACGGAGTACCGCGCGAAGCCGCCGGCAAGCTGGTCGTACATGCCACCGCGAGCCATCCGGTCGCACGTGTGGGCGACCATCGCGAGCGCGTCCTGGGACCCGGTACGGCGATGGTGCCGGAGCAAGAAGTCGAGCACCATCGACGGCGGGAACTTCGGCGCCCGCCCGAAGCCGGCGTCGACGGGGTCGAAGTCGGTCTTCAGCAGCTGGACCGCCTGCTCTAGGTCGAGGGCTCCCCCCGCAGGCTGCTGCTGCGCGCCGAGCTGCTCGACGACGCGCTTCCCGATCCCGTCGATCTGCTCGCGCCGGTTCTGCCAGGCGTCGGTGATCGCCTCCAGTACCTGCCGGAACGATCCCATCCCACCGCGCGCATCCTTCGGGAAGTACGTACCGCAGAAGAACGGCTCCCCCGCCGGCGTCAGGAACACCGACATCGGCCACCCGCCCTGCCCGGTCATCGCCACCGTCGCCGCCATGTAAATGGCATCGACGTCCGGCCGCTCCTCCCGATCCACCTTCACACTCACGAAGTGCTCGCTCAGGTAGGCCGCGGTCTCGGGGTCCTCGAACGACTCGTGCGCCATCACGTGACACCAGTGACAAGCGGAGTACCCCACCGACAGGAAGATCGGCACGTCTCGCTCCCGCGCCTCGGCGAACGCCCGCTCCGACCACTCCCGCCACTCGACCGGGTTCCCCGCGTGCTGGCGGAGGTACGGACTGGTCGATCGCCCAAGCTCGTTAGCCACACCCCCACCGTACGGAATGGGCCGCCGCACGCAGCAGTTGCAAGGCCGCCGGCTGCGAAGGGGGTGAGCGGATTGCAGGGTCAGTGTCTGACGTGGGGGGTGTTCTGGACGAAGTCGGCGGTGGCTTGCCACAGTTCACGCTGGATGCTTTCGTCCCGGCCCGCCGGTGGACAGGTGAGGGGCTTGGCTCCCTTGGCGGCGAAGAAGCCGCCGGTGGCTTCGGCGAACGTCGGGTCGGTCGCGAGCTGGACGATGATGTCGGCGCCGTGCTGCGGGTTGCCGATGTTCAGGGCCTTGAGGACCTTCTCCAATGCGCCGGCGACCGCGAGGTCGCGGCCGAGCCCGGTGACGTTGAACCCGGGGCAGCAGCAGGAGACGGCGACCCCGGTGCCCTTCAGTTGACGCCCCAGCTCCTGGGTGAACATGACGTCGAGCAGCTTGGTCCAGCCGTAGAGCCGGGAGGACTCGCGGCGCGAGTAGGGGGCGGTGTCGCCCAGGTACCGCAACGGGTTCCCGTCACCGGCGTGGTTCGCGGCCCGGGAGGCGACGTTGACGATCCGCGCTGGGGCCGACGCCGTAAGACTCCCCCGTAGCAGGTCGGTCAGCAGCCAAGGGGCGAGATAGTTCACGACGGTCATCTCGGGGAGCCCCTCGGAGGTGACGCGCTGCTCGAAGGCGTGCACGCCCGCGTTGTTGATCAGTACGTCGATCCGCGGGACGGAGTCGGCCAGCTGCCGACCGACGCGGCGGACGTCGGCGAGCAGCGACAGGTCCGCCAGGAAGATCTCAACGGTGGTACCCGGAGCCGCCTGCTCGATCTCCCGCTGCAACTCTGCGGCCTTCCGCTCGCTGCGCACGACCAGTGCCAGGTGCGCGCCCTGGCGGGCCAGGTCGAGGACGGCAAGCCTGCCCAGTCCGTTGGTGGCGCCGGTGAGGACGACGACGGGTGGGGTCTGCATGGAACTGCCTCCTCGCAATTTTCAATGAGGTACCTCATCAAAGTATCATCGGTGAGGTACCTCAGCAAGCAAGGGGAGGAGAGTTGACGATGAGCGAGCGCCCGGACCCCGTCGACGTCGGGTTGCACTACCTCGCGGTGGGACACTTCCTTCGCAAGGTGGTCGACGACCACATGACCGCGGGCGGCCTTTCCCTTGCCCGCAGCAAGGTCCTGGAAGTCCTCACCCACCGGAGTCCGCTCCAGCAGTCGGCCCTGGCTGAAGCGCTCGGCCACGCACCCCGCTCGGTCACCCAGGCCGTCGAGGCGCTGGAACGCGAGGGGCTGGTCGAGCGAACCACCTCCGCCGAGGACCGACGCTCCAAACTCGTCACCCTGACCCCACCCGGGGCAACGGCTCTCGCCGCAGGCGCCACGGCGGGTCACGCCGTACTGAGCGAAATCTTCGGTGCCCTGCCGGACGCCGAACTCGTTCGTCTCGACACGTTGCTCGCCGCCATCGATACCGCCATGTCCGCTCAGCCGAAAGGCAAAACGGCCGAGGCACGATGATCGGACCTGGGCTGTTCGAGCTACCGAGCACCCACCCGGACGGAATGGACCACTGCACGGAGCAGTTGGATTGGTGCATGCCCGTGCACCCGTTGCTCGCCAGCCGCTTCAGCCCGATGTGGTTCGACCCCAGCTGGACCGTCAGCGAGGACGACGTTGAACTACTCCTCGACGCGGCCCGCTGGGCACCGTCCGCGGGCAACTCCCAGCCGTGGGCGTACTTCGTCGCCCGCCGCGGCGAACCCGATCACGATCGCCTGGTCAAGCACCTCGCCCGCAGCTCGGCCCGCTGGGCCCCGAGCGCCTCGCTCCTGATCGTGACGATGGCCCATCGCTACATCGAGGACACCGACTGGGCCTACTCCGACTTCGCCGACTACGACCTCGGCCAATCAGTCGCCCACCTGACCCTCCAGGCCCACGCCATGAACCTCGCCTGCCGCCAATTCCGCGCCTTCAACCTCGAAACCCTCACCACCGACCTAAACCCGGGCCCCGGCTGGCACATAATCTCCATGATCGCCATCGGCCACCCCGCCGAAGACCGCCCCGACTCCCGCGAACGCCGCAGCACAACAGAACTCCGCACCGCCCCCTGGGACGCCTAGGCGCGAGAGGTACGTCGGCCGTGTCAGGACCGTTCGTGCTCGCGTTCGCGCGCGAACGCCGGATCGAGTACTGCGGCAACCTTCGCCAGCTGATCGTCAAGGTCAGGTTCGCTGATCTCTTCGAGGTGTTCTTTGCGTCGCCAGGCTGCCCACTTCGCCTGCGCCACGGCGCCGTACCCGACAACCGCCGGGGCAATGGGACCGAGTTCGACCTTGCGGTAGCGGGCGACGGCGGTGACTGCCTGCAAGAGTTGCTGCTCGTTGATGGCATGCCGCTCGGCCAGCTGGACGATGTCGACGTAATCCCGCCAGCGAGTGCTCGTGATGCCGCGTTCCAGGATCGTGATTCCTTTCTCGGCGATCGTCGTCTCCGGCGCGTAGCCGAGCAGCTCGATCTCCCCGCCCGGTCCAGGAACGAGTCGAGCGCGTGCCGCGTAAGGTACTCCGCCGTCGGCGTCGGCCTGCCTTCCTTGGCGCCATCTGAGCGCGCCTTGTTCTGGATCTGCCGGAACACCGCATCGCCATCGGTCACGTGAGCAGCTCCAAAGCTTGTAGAACCGGTCCCTCGGCCCGGGGAAGGCGTGCCGCGATCGCTATCAGCCTGGCCGGTTTGCCGCCCCGGCGAAGCCACTGTCGCAGCGCCTCCCGACCGAGGTCGTATCCGAGGTCGCCACGAAGGCGGAACGTGTCGGCGATGCACCGTTCGGGAGAGTAGAGCCCGATCTGGAGCTCGGAGCCGGGGATCGGGATCTGCGTTCGGCCAAGGTCGAAGGTCGCCTTGGCGAACAAGTGCCAGCTGATTGCAGCCTGCGTCGCCGGAACACGTGCCCCTCGTGGGATTGCGACATCGAGCGCATCGGGAATCGTGTCGGTGAGATCGTGGATCGCGAGCGCTGAGGTCAGACAGATCGTCGCGTCTGTACGACGGGTTGCTGCTTCGATCCAGTCCCAGTCGGCGGCCGGGGCGTCTGCCGGCCGGTAGATGCCCCGGGCGATCCGGTCGTACTCTCCCGCGCGTGCTGCACGGTAGAGAGCGCTCTTGGACAGGCCGGCGTCAGGCGCACCCTTAGGGCGCAGCGCTTCCATGATTCACCTCCGATCCGATTCGTGTACAGATAACTCTACCTGTACACGCTTTCTTCCGTCGGAGGTTCGATCGCAGTCAGGCGGTTCGGGAGAGGGCTACTGAGAGGCCTAGGGCTAGGGCCATGATGACGAGTTCGAAGCCGACTATGCGCCAGAAGGGGCGGCCGGCGTCGAGGAGGTCGCCTTGGGCGCGGGAGCGGTGGAGGGCGGCGAGGATGATGAGGAGCAGGAAGGCGGCGATCTTGACGATCAGCAGGACGCCGTACGCGTCCTGGGTGAGGGCGTCGAAGATCGAGCCCCAGCCGCCGCCCTTCGCGGCCAGTCGGCCGGCGGCGCTGATCAGGCCGCTGACGAGTACGGCGATCGACGAGATGAACGCGACCTGGCCGTAGCGCTCCAGCACGATCGGCAGACCGGTCCGGCTCGCTCGCCCGTAGCGGACGAGTCCCGCGAGCCCACCGACCCAGGTCGTCGCGGCGATCACGTGGATCACGAGTGCCGCGCCGGCCAGGACGACGTACGACTCGTTCCGTGGGTACGCCGTGACCGCGGTCGGGACCAACGCGGCGATCGCGACCAGTACGCCGAGGCCCGCGGCCGACGAGGTCTGCACCCGGCGGATGCCGATCGCCAGCGCGAGGACCAGGATGCCCGTGATCAGCAGCGCCTTGACCTCGGGTACGCCGAGAGCGTCGTCGAATCGCAGTCGAAGCAGTCGAACCGGAGTGTCGAGCAGGATCGCCGCGGTCACGATCGCACCGGCGAACGCGGCCACTGCCCAGATGATCGCCGAATTGCTCGCGTCCCGCACCGCGCGGCGCCCCTGGATCCCGAGCGGCCCGCCCTCGATCCGCAGCAGCACGACCGCGGCAAGCAGCGCGCCGGCGCAGCCGACCGTCGCCAGCGTGGAGATCAGCCGGAGCAGCGGCAGCATCCAGCCGATGAAGACATCGGGACCGCCGACACCGCCGAGATCACGCGGCTGGCTGCCGGCCGCGAACAGCGCGACCACCAACGCCACGGACGCGATGACGACGGCGCCCACCCCGGCTGCGACCAGCCGCCCGGGCATGCGATGCCGGGCGGCACGGGTCGCGCGGGTCGCGCTCACCGAGCGAACCGGATAGGGGCACCATTCAGCACGCGGCTCACTATAGGGTCAGCCGGAATTGGGCTGCCCAGTCCGACACCATCTCGTGACCAGGGTGTTTCCGAGTTCCCAGGAATCGATCAACACACTGGTACGACATCAGTGCTCAGAGTGTTCTTTGGGCTCACTCGGCGTCGGGGTCTGCTCCGAAGTCGTCGGCGCTGCATCGCCAGCCGGGGACTCCGGGCTGTCCGGAGTCGCAGGGTCGCCGGACGGTGCTAGGTCGTCCGCACCATCGCCGTCCACGTTGATCCGCTTCAGCTGCTTGCCCATGTTGCGCCACAGCAGCACCGTGGCGGCACCGAGTGCGAGCACGATCAACAGCGCGACCCAACCGGGCTTCACGGTATTGGGGTCGATCTCGGCCGTCAGAAGGGAGGTCGCTGTCACCTGACCAGTCTCTCACTGTCTGCTCCGCCCGTTACCGCAGCCCCGCGAACAGATCATTTTCAGGCAGCTCGGACTCGACCACGCTCCGGGCCAGCTCATAGTCCTCGGTCGGCCAGGCCGCCTGGTGCACCTCGAGCGGTACGGCGAACCACGGACCGTCCGGATCGATCTGAGTAGCGTGCGCGAGCAGAGCCTGGTCGCGCACACCGAAGTACTCCGCGCACTCGACCCGGGTGGTGATCCGGCGCTCGTGCTCCGGGTCCGGCTTCCAGTCCTTCAGACGTTCGGCGTACGGCGACTCGAGGCCGCGCGCGATCATCGCGTCGTGCAGCGCCTTCATCCGCTCGTAGTGGAACGTGTGGTGGTAATACAGCTTGAGCGGCTGCCACGGCTCACCGAGCTCCGGGTACGCGTCCTTGTCCCCCGCTGCCTCGAACGCGGCCACGCTGATCTGGTGGCACATCACGTGATCCGGGTGCGGGTAGCCGCCGTTCTCGTCGTACGTCGTGACGACCTGCGGACGGAACTCGCGGATCAGCTTCACCAGCGGGGCGGCGGCGTCCTCGACCTTCAGCGCCCCGAAGCAGCCCTCCGGCAGCGGCGGTGGCGGGTCACCCTCCGGGAACCCGGAGTCCACCCAGCCCAGCCACTCCTGCCGGATGCCGAGGATCTCGCGGGCCGCGTCCATCTCCTTGCGGCGGATCTCGGTGATGTTCTCCAGCACCTCAGGGCGATCCATCTTCGGATTCAGGATCGATCCGCGTTCGCCGCCGGTACACGTGGCGACCATCACCTCGACGCCCTCGGCCACGTATCGTGCCGTCGACGCGGCTCCCTTGCTCGACTCGTCATCCGGGTGGGCGTGCACATGCAACAACCGAAGATCTCCACTCACAAGACACAATGGTCCTCCAACCGCAGTCAAAACCCACGACCGACCCCCTGGACGACCTGTGCCCGAGTCATCTGCGTCACCCGCCGCCAACCCGACCGCCGACCTGAACGCGCGGTACGGGAGGGCTGGGCGGTCCCGGCGTCCGCTGGTGATCGGCGGACTGGGAATCGTCGTACTGGCCGGGTTGGTGTGGCTGGTGTGGGCCGCCTGGGTGCAGTCGAATCCGGCCGTGACGTCGCAGTTGCAGGGATACGACATCGTCTCGGCGACGAGCGCGAAGGCGACGATGACGGTGGACCGGACCAAGTCGGTCGAGGCGAGCTGCCGGCTGCAGGCGAAGGCCGCCGACTTCTCCATCGTCGGCGAACTGACGGTGACGGTCCCGGCTGATGCACCCCGCCACCAGGTGCTTCCGGTCGCGCTGACAACGCAACGCTCAGCGACCACCGTCGTACTCGTCGGGTGTACGACGGCCGACCAGCACCGACCGCATTAACCGGCAAACGGCGCTCACCAACCTGACGCGGCAACCGATTACCGCGACCCTGCCCCCAGAGCGGGAAAAACCTTCCGAGCAAACGTTTTCCGAGCGTTTGAGTCGCCCTAGAAACCCTGCGTGATCTGCGGTCTCTTGCTACGCTCGTTTGATTGGTCGCCGTCGACGACGGCGGCCAGCAGTATTTTCCTGCCCATTCCCACCGACACAAGGAGCAGCCCGTGACGCAAAAGATCGATGAGGACAGCGTTGTCTGGCTGACACAGGACGGTTACGACCAGCTGAAGACCGAGCTCGAGCACCTCAAGGGCCCCGCCCGTGCCGAGATCACCCAGCGGATCAGCGAGGCCAGGGACGAGGGCGACCTCAAGGAGAACGGTGGCTACCACGCCGCCAAGGACGAGCAGGGCAAGATGGAGGCCCGGATCCGGCAGCTGGAGGACATGGTCCGTCGCGCCCGGGTCGGCGAGACCCCGAAGAAGGGCGGCAAGGTCGAGCCCGGGATGAAGGTCTCGATCAAGTTCGCCGGCGACGACGACGTCGAGACGTTCCTGCTCGGCTCCCGCGAGCTGCTCGCCCTGGACGCGTCGGTCGACATCGACGTGTACTCGCCGCAGTCTCCCCTCGGCGCCGCGATCCTGGGGAAGAAGAAGGGCGACAAGGCGACCTACGAGGCGCCCAACGGCAAGCCCGTCACGGTCGAGATCGTCGCCGCGGAACCCTTCACCGGCTGACCCACCAAGCTCCCGAAGCGCCCCGGTGGACAACCACCGGGGCGCTTCGCATTGGAGCACCGGGTCAGCGGATCCGGATCCGGTAGGTGCCGGCCGACCCGAGCCCGGTGTACAGCCAGCGGCCGTCGCTGCTGACCGCGAGTGCACGCGCATCCGTGGTCGGCAGGCCGGCGCCGATGCTGTGCCAGCTGCGGCCGTGGTCGGTCGATTCGAGTACGCCTCGACCCGCGACCGGCACGCCCGAGAAGGTGTCGGCGCCGGCGGCGTACCAGGCCTTGCCGGTGACAACGACGTCACCGATCGAGGTCGGTACCCCGCCGAGGTCGGCCGTAGTCCACCGGCCGTTCTTGGTGCTGACGCTGATCGCGTCACCGGCGGCGATCAGGTAGCGGCCGGTACGCCGGATCGCGCTGACCCGGCCGTCCAGGATCTTCGTGGACGTCGCGCCGCCGTCGGTCGAGCGGAACAGACCGCCGGGTCCGCCGAGCAGCAACCGGCCCGCGTCGTCGGTGCCGATCGCCTCGACGTAGAAGGACGTGTAGATGTTCTTCCAGGTCTGGCCGCCGTCCTTGGTGACCCGGATGCCGGTCGCGCCGTCGGTCTGGCGCGCGAACCCGGCGACCACATGAGCCGCGTCGTCCGGGTCGGCCCACAGCGCCGTCGGGAGGTTGTCCGTGGTGCTCTTCCGGGTCCAGGTCGTCCCGCCGTCATCGCTGCGATCGACCAGGCTGCCGCCGAAGGCATCGGCACCGAGCCGCCACAGTACGTCGTGACTCGACGCCAGGTACCGCGTACCGGCGCCGACCATCCCCTCGCCCTCGCCGGCGCCCCACTCCTGGTTGATGGAGTCGACAGGGCTGCCGTAGACGCCGGACTCGGTCGCTGCCAGCATCCGATCACCGACCGCGAGCAGGTCGTTCACCGTGGCGGCGGACAGGCCGATCCGGTGGAATCCGTCGTCGCCGAGGCGGTAGACGCCGGCCGAGTTGGCGATGGTGTCACCTGCGGCCCAGACGTCGAAGTCGGTGACGACCCCGTTCGGGTTCGGCGTCTGTACCTCTCGCCAGGTCGCGCCGCGGTCGTCCGACAGATAGCCGGTGCCGTTGTCGGTCGCGTAGATCGACGTACCGGAGGCATGCACGCTCTCATGGAAGGTGCCCGCGTGCACCGTCTTCCACGTCGTACCGTCGGTGCTCGCCACGGCGCCCTGCAGCCAGACGTTGGCGGCGATCACTCCGTCGCCCGCGGACAGTGAGGTGACAAAGACCGTCGTGGTGGACGAGTACGACAGTGTGGCGGCGCCGGGTGCCCCGCCGGACATCGGCATCGACCAGATCTTCTGGCCGTCGGTGACATAGAGGTTGTCTCCGAGTACGGCGGCGTACTGCACGTCACCGCTGATGCCGGCGGAGTGGGTCGACCAGGTCGTCCCGTTGTCCGTGCTCGACAGCAGCGAGGTCGGGGTGACCGCGACGACGGCTCCGTCGGGCATCGTGAACAGACCGAGGATCTGGGCGTTGTCCAGATGTTGCGGTTTCCAGGTCACACCCTGGTCGTCGGTGCGGACGATGGTGCCGCAGCCGCCGACGCACTCGTTGACGGCGAACCAGAAACGCTTCGATTCCTTGCGATCGAAGGTCACGTAACCGTCGCCGAGGCTCGCGGACAGCGGCGCCCCGGGGCGCGGGGTCCAGGTCTTGCCGGCGTCCGTGCTGACCCAGGGAAGCGTCGAGCCGGGCACCGTCGCGACTGCGACATCGCCCTGTGGTGACGGCGTGACCTCGCCGCCCTGGCTGTTGGGTCCGGTTGCCGACCAGGAGCTCGTCGACGGACTGCCCTGTATCTCGAACGACGTGCTGCCGATTAGATTCACGCCCGCTGCCGTCGTACCGGCCGACGTCACGTGGTAGCGGCCGGGTGCTGTGACCAGGCCTGCGAGGGAGGCGCCGGCCCAGGCGGTACCGCGGCTCTGGAGCGCCACGGCTTTTGTCTTGCCGTCGGGTCCAGTCAGGTTCGCCCGCGGCGTGCCCTGGAACGGCTGCGGCGCGACGACGTCGAGGCTCGGTACGGACCCGAGGGTGACGTAGACGCCCATCGGGCGGGCGGCGAGGAAGTACGGGACGGTCACCGCGCCACCGCTGAACGAGGCGATCAGGTCGCCTTGGATGTCGGTATTCTTCGTCGGCACGTCCGCGGTGACGGTGACCTTGACGGTGCGGGACTCACCGGCCGCGAGTGACACGGTGGCCGGCCGCAGCTTCACGCCCTTGGCGTCGAGGTGTACGACGAGCCGTCCCTTGCCGGTGTTGTGCAGCCTGATCGGCTTCGACGCCGAGATCGCCTTCCCGTCGAGGTCGGCGAGCCCGAAGGAGAGGCTGGTCGGGCTCGTCTCGAGCGGGGACCTCAGCGCCGTCGCGAGATCCATCCGGCCGGCGCCGTCGGTTGTCGGCGGTACGTCGGGCAGCGGGTCGGAGGCCCCGATCAGCGCGGACCGGATCTCGGCGGCCGGCTTGTTCGGATAGTGCTGGCGCATCACGGCCGCCGCACCGGCGACCGCGGGGCTGGCCATCGACGTGCCGGACATGGCGGCGTACCCGGACGGATCGAGCGCGGTGGGGACCGTCGAGACGACGTCGACGCCGGGTGCCGAGACGTCGGGCTTGAGCCGGAAGGTGCCGTCGTTCACCGGTCCGCGCGCGGAGAAGGGCGCGAGCTGGCCGCTGACGTCCTTGCCGACGATGGTGATGGCGCGACCGGCGGCGGTAGCGAGTTCGGCGTACTGGGTGTCGTCCATGCCGAGGACGACCAGCGACTTCATCCGCAGGCTGTCGTCGGCCGAGATGTGGCCGGGCTCGGGGACCGCGCTGATGCTGACGCCGCCGGAGCTCGGTTGACCGATCAGGACCGCGACGGCGCCGGCGTCCTGGATGCGCTGGATCGCTTCCCGATCCATGTAACCGGCGTACTCGGCGGTCGGGCCGGCGAAGCCGTTCATCAGCGCGACCTTGCCGTGCAGGTCTCCGGCCGCGGTCAGCTCTTCGGCTGAGGCGTAGCCGACGTCGACCAGCCGGCCGGTCGCGGGCTTGGCCGGAGCGCCGGCGCTGAGCGGGGTCTCGAAGGTCTGCAGTGGTTCGTTGCCCATCCTCGCCGAACCGACGCGACGGTTGCCTTCGGTCGCACCGACAGCGATGACGCCGGGCGCGACCGCGGGGCTGGCGACCGACGAAGCCGCCGGGCCGGCGTTACCGGCGGAGGCGACCACGATGACCCCGGCGTCCGCGGCTGCCTGCGCCGCCTCGGTCACCGGGTCGTCACCGGATCCGCCGTCCACACCGATACTCAGGTTGATGACGTCCGCCGGGTGCGCGCCGGCCGGATCCACCGCGGCGTCGATAGCGGCAACGATGTCCGAACTCGTACCGGAACCGCTCGCGTCAAGCGCCTTGTAGGCGGCGATGTCCGCCCCCGGCGCAGCACCCGTGACCCCACCCGGCCTGGCGGCCTTCGCGGCGATGATCCCGGCGACGTGCGTCCCGTGCCCGTTGTCATCCATCGGGTCGGAGTCACCGTTGACGAAGTCGTAGCCCCCGACAACCTTGTGCCCCGCCCCGAACCCACCACCGAGATCCGGGTGGCTGTAGTCCACCCCGGTATCGACAATCGCAACAGTCACCCCGGCACCCGCACCATCGGACGCCGCGGCTGACGACGTCGTGGCGGCTTTCGCCATCCGGACCGCATCGGACGCCATGGCGTGGACGGGGAGATCCGGGACGACGCGGGCCACACCGGGGAGGTTCTCGAGAGTGCTGACTTCGGTGGTGGGGACGGTGGCGGCGACGGCGTTCAGGACAGTGCCGAAGCGTTTGTGTACGGCGACCTGCAGGCCTGCCGCGCGGGCCCCGGCAAGGACGCCGTCCTGGCCGGTGCGGACTGCCTGGTGCTTGCCGGAGGCGGCTTGTGCTCCTGCCGCCTTCGCGAGGTCGACGCCGGTCGCGGCGGGGGCGGCGTCGAAGACGATGATGACGTCGCGGCTGCCGGCCTCGCCGGCGGACGGCGCGGCCGTCGCCGGGGCGCCGGCAGCAGCCAGGAGAGTGACCGCGAGACAACCGGCCGTGACGGCTCCGGCCAGGTTCGTGGTACGCGCTGTGAAATGCATATCGGGTATTGAAGCCGGGATTCCTGTGGCAGCGCATCGGTTTCTGCTGGCGCGTAGCGGCCAGTGGCTCATATGCGCCATCATCATCCCGGTGGGCGACGAGAAGCTGAAGGCGGCCGGGATCGGTACGTTCGACGAGCGCGTGTACCGCGTCCTGCTGACCCGTAGGTCGGCCACCGCCGCCGAGCTGACGCCCGACCTCGGCGACTCCCAGGCCCGGGTGACCAAGGCACTCGGCCGGCTCCACGACCTCGGCCTGGTCGGGCAACTCGCCGGCGAGGGCAAGCGCTTCTCCGCGATCGACCCGGCCAGCGGCGTCGAGGCCCTCGTCCGCGACCAGGAACGAGCCCTCGAGCTGGTCCGCGTCGCGGCCCGCGAGCTCGGTGAGCTCTACCGGCACGGCGCAGGCGGACGGCAAGGCGACGAGATCGAGATCGTGCACGGCCCCGAGGCGCTCGGACGACGGTTCGTCCAGCTGCAGCAGGAAACCACCGAGGAGTTCATGGCCCTCGACCGCCCGCCGTACGTGCTGGCCACCGAGAACCCCGTCGAGGAGCGCGCTCTCGACCGCGGCGTCCGCTACCGGGTCGTGTACTCGCCCGAGGCGCTGGCGCACCCGATCGTCGGCAAGGACATCAAGCGCCTCGTCCGGGCCGGCGAGGACGCCCGGATGCTGACCGGCGTACGGGTCAAGCTGGCCATCGCCGACCGATCCACCGCGCTGCTCCCGCTGTCACTCGACGTCGGGGACGGCCTCCGCGCCGCGATCATCCACCAGAGCACCCTTTTGGACGCCCTCGTCGACTATTGGGAGCTCTGCTGGCAGCAAGCGATCCCGTTCGGCGCGGAGGTGTCCGGCGAACTCACCGAGGACGACCGCGCACTGCTCACCCTCCTCGTCGCCGGCCTCAAGGACGACGCGATCGCACGCCAACTCGGCTGGTCTCTTCGCACCATGCGCCGCCGCGTCCACCGGCTGCACGAACTCACCGGCACCTCCAACCGCTTCCAGGCCGGCGCCGTCGCCATGCGGCGCGGCTGGCTCTGAACCTAGTGGCCAGTGGCACTCCGATATTTGCGGACGGCCAGCGGTGCGAAGACGACGATGATGGCGGTGCACCACATCAGCGACAGCCAGACAGGATGCTGGGCCGGGAAGCCGTCGGGGCTGGCGAACGGGGACGGGTTGCCGAACAAGTGACGGCAGGCCGCGACGATCGAGGAGATCGGGTTCCACTCGGCGATCGGCTGTAGGGCCTTGGGCAGCTGCGGAGTCGGGACGAACGCGTTCGACAGGAAGGTCAGCGGGAACAGCCAGATCAGCCCCGCCGACGACGCCACTTCAGGACCACCGACCGACAGCCCGATCAGCGCGCCGACCCAGAGCATCGCGAACGCGAACAGCAGCAGGATCGCGAACGCCGCCAGCGCCTGACCGAACCCGTTGTGCCAGCGCCACCCGACGATGAACCCACAGATCACCATGATCAGCATCACGAACGCGTTGAACACCAGGTCGCCGACCACCCGCCCGGCGATCACCCCGGACCTTGCCATCGGCAACGACCGGAACCGGTCGATCAGCCCCTTCGACATGTCGTCGGCCAGCCCGACACTCGCCGACGCGACCGCGAACGCCATCGTCTGCGCGAAGATCCCGGACATCAGGAACTCCCGGTACGCACGGGGTCCCGGGAAGCCCGGGATCGGGATCGCGTTGCCGAACACGTACGCGAACAACAGCACGAACATGATCGGCTGGATGGTCGCGTAGATCAGCATGTCCGGCGTCCGCGGGATCCGCTTCAGACTCCGCCAGGCCAGGATCCCGGCATCCGACAACGCCCGGCTCAACGGGTTCACCCGGGCCGGCAGCTCGACACTCACAGCGACTCCTTCTGCTCGGCCTCGTGCCCGGTCAGGGTGAGGAACACGTCGTCGAGCGTCGGCCGTCGCAGGCCGATGTCGGCGATCCGGATCTGCGCGGCGTCCAATGTCCGGATCACCTCGACCAACGTGCTCGAACCGCCCGGCGCCGGCACCGTGAGCCGTCGGTTGTGCTCCTCGAGCGAGGTCGATTCCGGATCGGCGATCCCGAGCGCCCCGGTCAGCAACTCCAGCGCCCGGGTCAGGTCGGCCGGGTCGTGGACGACGACCTCGATCCGCTCACCGCCCACCTTCGCCTTCAGCTCGTCCGCAGTACCGCGGGCGATCACCGAGCCGTGGTCGACGACCGCGATGCTGTCGGCCAGCTCGTCGGCCTCCTCGAGGTACTGCGTGGTGAGCAGGATCGTCACGCCCTCGCGGACCCGGTCGCGGATGATCTGCCACAGGTCGAGCCGCGACCGTGGGTCGAGACCCGTGGTCGGCTCGTCCAGGAACAGCACCTTCGGGTGCGCGATCAGCGAACCGGCCAGGTCGAGCCGGCGCCGCATGCCACCCGAGTACGTCTTGAGGATCCGATCTGCCGCCTCGGTCAGGTCGAATGTCGCCAGCAGCTCCTCGGCCCGTTGCTTCGCCTGCTGACTGGGCAGCCGGTACAGCCGGCCGAACATCCACAGGTTCTCCCGGCCGGTGAGCAGCTCGTCAACAGCGGCGTACTGCCCGGAGAGGCCGACGAGTCCGCGGACCGTGTCGGCGTCCTTCACCACGTCGTACCCGAGCACTCGGGCCGTGCCCGCATCCGGCTTCAGCAGCGTGGTGAGCACTCGGACCGCCGTGGTCTTGCCCGCCCCGTTCGGCCCGAGCAGGCCGAGCACCGTCCCCTCCGGCACGTCGAGATCGATCCCGTCGAGCGCTTTGACTGTCGCTTTCCTGCCTTTGAACGTCTTCACGAGGCCGGTCGCCTCGATTGCAGCCATCCGAACGTCCCCCTTCTGGATGTGACGCAGGCCACCATCCTGCCGGAGATCGCCGACAATTTCACCCGTGAATTATATTGAGTCGAGGCGACTCAACTTTGTTGATACTTGAGTCGACAAGACTCAACTCGGCGTTTACGGTCGCGGCATGAGCATCCTTCGCCACCCTGATTTCCGCCGGTTGTGGGCCGCCGACCTGCTCAGTCAGCTCGGGTCGCGCCTGAGCATGGGCGCCATCCCGCTGCTCGCGGTCCTGACCCTGAACGCGTCGACCCTGCAGGTCTCGCTGCTGCGGACCTGCGAGACCGGCGCCTGGCTCGTCCTCGGTCTGTTCGCCGGCGCCTGGGCCGACCGGATCCGCTGCCGCCCGGTCCTGGTGTACGCCGACCTGCTCCGGGCGCTCCTGTTCGCGTCGATCCCGGTCGCCTGGTGGTTCGGCGTACTCACCCTGACGCAGGTGTACGCCGTCCTGGTCCCGGCCGGGATCCTGACCGTACTGTTCGACGTCGCGCACAACTCGTACCTGCCGCGGATGCTCGAACGGGACCGACTGCTGCCGGGCAACGCAAAGCTCGCGGCCAACCACTCGATCGCCGCAGTCATCGGCGCCGGACTGAGCGGCGTCCTCGTTCAGTGGCTGGGCGCAGCGCTGACGATCGGGCTGGACGCGCTCAGCTTCCTGTGGTCAGCCGTGTGGCTGCGCTCGATCCGCACACCGGAAGCCGAGCCGGTGAAGCCCGAACGGCCCGATCTGCGCCGCGAGATCGGGGACGGCCTGCGGTACGTGTTCCATCACCCGCTGCTGCGCCCGCTCGCTCTGAACACGATGGCGACGATGCTCTTCCAGGCGGCGGCCGGCGCGATCATGATCGTCTACCTGGTCCGCGGAGTTCATTTGCAGCCGGCAACCATCGGCGTACTCAGCATGATCGGCCTCGGCGGCGCGATCGTGGCCTCCGTTGTCACCGAGCGACTCAGCATGCGGTACGGCGATGCGCGCACGCTCTTGCTGTCGTCGACGGGCATCGGTGTCGCGTTCACCGTGCAAGCGCTGACCGCACCCGGCTGGCAGGTCAGCTGGTTCGTAGTCGCCACCCTGCTCGCCGGCTTCTGCATCATCGTCAGCTACATCCTGCAGGCGAGCGCGCGGCAGCGACTCTGCCCGCCCGAACTGCAGGGCCGGGTCAGCGCCACCATGAGCTTCGTCAGCTGGGGCGCCGCCCCGATCGGCAGCCTCCTCGGCGGCACCCTCGCCACCGCGTTCGGCCTGCACACCACCCTGTGGATCGCAGGCCTCGGCACCCTGGCCGGCAACGCCTTCCTCTACTTCTCCCCGCTTCGCACGTTACGCACGATCCCGGTCACTCAGTCGGAGACGATCTGAGCGGTGCCGACGAGGACCTCTACATCGAGGGCGGCGCGGCCGCGGCCGATTTCGACGTCTTTGGACTGGCCGGAGACGGCGCCGGCCCAGGTGACGCGGCCGAGTTGGGCCTCGGTGTGGACGTGGACGTCGGAGCCGCGGCGGAGCGAGACCTTCGCCGTACCGGACTCGACGCGGACGCGGGACCTGCCCTTGGTGATCTGGGCGTCCAGGTCGGCCGAGCCGGCTTGGACGAGTACGTCGATCGGGCCGTCGACGTCGGTGACCTTCGCCGTACCGGCGGTGACGCGGACCCGGGTCAGGCCGGGCAGGCGTTCGGCGTTGACGCTGCCGCCGGTCACCTCGACCTCGACCTGGAGGCTCGGGTTGACCCGGATCGAGAGCTCCTTGGCCAGACCGTTCACGTGCGCCTTCAGGTCGGTCGGGTTCCGCAGCATGCTGAAGCCGTCGATCGAGACGCCCATGTCGCCTTCGCTGCTGATGGCGAGGGTGTCGCCGTCGCGCTTGATCACGTGCGGCCCGTCGACGGCGACGCCGTTCACGGCCGGCTCGCCGATCAGCCGCACCCGGCGGCCGATCGCCCGTACCGTCACCCGCTGCACGCCCGCCGGAACCGGCACGTTGCTGTGCTCCTCCTCGACCGGCTCAGCCTCGGCGTCGTCAACCACGTCGTCAACCACACTGTCCTGCACAACCGACGGCTCACCGGCATGCCGGGCCGTTGGCTCGCTCTTCGGCTCGGCTACGGGGTCGCTCTTCGGCTCGGCGGTCGGAGAGTCCACCGCGTCGGCCCACGCGGCCGGGCTCGGCACATCGTCAGCAACCGGCTCCTGCGTGCTCGCTCCGTTGGCGGCACTGGTGTCGCCGGCGTCTGCCGAAGCGGTCGGCTTGATGGCGGCGATCAGGGTGGCGGCCTCCTCGCTCGAGAGGTGGCCCTTGGCGACCCTGTCCAGGATGTCCTTGACCTGCAGGTCGTAGCTCTGGTTGCTCATGCCCCCAGTCCAGCACCCCGCGAGGTCGAAACCAATCGGGGATCGCCCCGAGACCCCACGGAACGCAGCAGTGCGGGCCCTGGGGAGTAGCCCAGGACCCGCAACTGCGTTCTCTATATCCAAACAGCTCCGGTGGAGCTGGTTGTTGTTGTCATGCCGCCGGCGTCATCTCCTCCGACGCCAGCTCGTCCTGTACGGCGACCAACTCGGCCTCCTCCGTCTCCTCAGCGGCCCGGCGAGCACGCAGCCCCCGCAGACCGGTCAGAGCGATCACCAGACCGAGCGCCGCGATCCCCGTCACGACCCCGAGCCCCGACCTGTACGCCGGAAGCACACCGGCCGCCGTGGTCACGCCGACCGACTTGCCGCTGATCACCGCGGTCACGATCGCGAGAACCACCGCGCCGCCGACCTGGTTGGAGGTGTTGAACAGTCCCGACGCGAGCCCCTGCTCGTGGTCCGGGACGCCGGACACCGCCTGGATGTTCAGCGACGGGAACCCGATCGCGAACCCGAGACCGAGCAGCATGATCGTCGGGAACACGGTCGAGAAGTACGCCGACTCCGGCCCGATCCGCAGCGACAGGGCGTACCCGGCGACGAACAGCCCCATCGCGAGGATGATCATCTTCTCGGTGCCGACCCGGTCCACGATCTTGCCGACGTTCGGCGAGAGCGTGGCGACCAGGACGCCGGCCGGCAGGAAGCCGAGCGCGGTCTGGAAGGACGACCAGCCGAGCAGGTTCTGGAAGTACATGGTGCCGATCAGCTGGAAGGCGACGTACGAACCGAAGACGGTCAGGATGGCCAGGTTCGCCCGCCGCAGCGACGGGTTGCGCAGGATGCCGAGGCGGACCAGCGGGTGCTTCGTGCGCAGCTCGATCGCCACGAAGCCGGCCAGCAGGACGATCGCGAGTGCGAACAGCCCGAAGGTCTGCACCGAGACCCAGCCGGCGTGCTCGGCGCCGACGACCGCGTACACCAGAGACAGCATGCCGCCGGTGACGGTGATCGCGCCCGGTACGTCGTACCCGCCGGCGGCGTCGTCGCGCGGGCTGTTCGGGATCAGCTTGAGGCCGAACAGCAGCACGATCAGGGCGACCGGGCCAGGCATCAGGAAGGTCCAGCGCCAGCCGACCTCGGTCAGCGCGCCACCGAGGATCAGGCCCATCGAGAAGCCGCTGGCAGCACACGTGGTGAAGATGCTGAGGGCTCGGTTGCGATCCGGACCCTCGTGGAAGGTGGTGGTGATGATCGAGAGAGCTGCCGGGGCGGTGAACGCCGCGGCGATTCCCTTCACGAACCGCGCCGCAATGAGCAGTTCGGGGTTGCTGGCCAGTGAGCTCAGCATCGAGACGACAGCGAAGACAGCCAGTGCGATCAGGAAGACGCGACGCCGGCCGAGCAGATCGGCGGTCCGGCCGCCGAGCAGCAGCAGGCCGCCGTACCCGAGCACGTAGCCGGTCACGACCCACTGGAGAGAGGACAGAGAGACGCCGAGGTCGGCGCCGATGGACGGCAGGGACATGCCGACCATGGACACGTCCAGGCCGTCGAGGAAGATCACGCCGCAGACCACCAGAAGTGCGCCCCAGAGGCGCGCATCCCAGGTCATGCGTGCTGGTGATGATGTGGTTTGCGTAGTCACGAGGTAGGACTATTCCATGCACATGCATCTAATGTCTAGGCATTAAATGCGTTTGCATTGAATGCGTGTGCATGCTATGGTCACCACCATGACCGCTACGAAGGTCAGCGTTGGGACTGGTGAGACCAACGCCGATGCAAGTGCTGACGTCAGGGGATGGCGCGAGCTTCTCGCTCGCCACGCCGACCTGACCTGCGCCCTCGACCGGGCCTTGCAGGCCGGTCACTCGCTCGGAATGAGTGAGTACGAGGTGCTCGAGCGGCTCGCCGAGCTACCGGAGCAGTCCGCCAAGGTGGCGACAATCGCCAAGTCCGTGCATCTCAGCCAGAGCGCGCTGTCCCGCGTGATCGGCCGCCTGGAAGTTGCCGGTCTGGTCGAGCGTCACATGTGCCCCGAGGACCGCCGCGCGATCAACGTCCGGCTGACCGACGAAGGTCTGGAGCGCCAGACCGAGGCCCGGCCCACTCAGCGCCGTGTCCTCGCCGAGCGCCTGCACGCCCCGCTCGTGAAGTCCTGCGAGCCCGTAGCCTCAGTGGATGACTGAGGAGTACGCCGAAGCCCGCGAGATCATCGCGGACCTGCATCGGATCGTGACGCCCAATGGCGTCCAGGAGAAGTACGAACTCCGCGCCGGCGGCATCGACCACTGCGTCTACGCCCGCGGCAAGGATCGCTCGAACCCCGTCATGCTGTTCGTCCACGGCGGCCCGGCGTCACCACTTGCCCCGGCCGCGTGGGAGTTCCAGCGACCGGTCGAGGAGTACTTCACCGTCGTCACCTACGACCAGCGCGCCGCCGGCCGAACCCTCCGCACGGTCGACCCCGAAACCATCGCGGACACGCTGACAATCGCGCAGTACGTCGAGGATGCGATCGAGCTCGCCGAGCAGATCAGGGAGCGGTACGGCGTCCAGAAGCTGGTCCTCGTCGGCCACAGCTGGGGCACCATCATCGCCATCCAAGCCGCCCTCGACCGGCCCGACCTCTTCCACGCGTACGTCGGCATCGGTCAGGTGATCGACGCCCGCGCGAATGAGGCGCTCTGCTTCGAGTACGCGCTCCAACAGGCGCGCAAGCACAACCACACCGAGGCCCTCGAGCAGCTCGCCTCCATCGCGCCGTACCCCGGTGACGAGCCGCTGACCCGGGAGCGGATCATCATCGCCCGGCAATGGGCGCAGTACCGCGGCGGGCTGTCGGCGTACCGCGAGGACTCGCTGTACTACTTCGAGGCGCCGATGCTGTCGCCGGAGTACACGGTCGAGGAGACCGAGACCATCAACGAGGGCAACCAGTTCACGTTGGGCCGGGTGCTGGACGAGATGCTGGAGGTCGACTACACCGGGGTGACCGAGTTCCCGATTCCGGTGGTGATGTTCCTCGGGCGGCACGACTACACGACTCCGGCTCAGCCGACGGCGGACTGGATGGAGAAGGTACGGGCGCCGTACAAGCAGGCGATCTGGTTCGAGCACTCGGCGCACCTCGCGCCGTGGGAGGAGCCGGGCAAGTTCCTGATCAGTCTGGTGACGTACGTGCGTCAGTTGAGCGTGTAGGTGTAACCGTTCGCGACCAGGCCGGCCAGGACGCGGTCGCGGTGGTCCTCGCCCCGGAGTTCGAGCTGCAGCGCGACCTCGACCTCCTCAAGGCTCAGGGTCTCCGAGATGCGCTCGTGCAGGATCTCGATGATGTTGGCGTCCAGCTCGGCGATCCGGGTGAGCAACGTGGCCAGTCCGCCGGGCGTGTCCGGGATCCGCACCCGCAGCGACAGGTACCGCCCGGCCGCCGCCATACCGCTGCGGATCACTCGCATCAGCAGCAGCGGGTCGATGTTGCCGCCGGAAAGCACTACGACGACCGGCGGCTTGAACCGCGTCGGCTCGTCGAGTACGGCAGCAACCGCGGCGGCACCGGCCGGCTCGACCACCAGCTTCGCGCGCTCGAGCACCAGCAAGAGTGCCTTGGACAACGAATCCTCGCTGACGGTCCGCACCTCACCGACATACCGCTGCACCGTCTCGAACGGCACCTCCCCCGGCAGGCCGACCGCGATCCCGTCCGCCATCGTCGCCATCCGCTCCAGCTGCACCGGCTCCCCCGCCGCCAGCGACGCCGGGAACGCCGCCGCACCAGCTGCCTGTACGCCGACAACCTCGATCGGCATCCCGTCACGCTGCATCGCGGACGCGATCCCGGCGAGCAGACCGCCACCGCCGGTCGGTACGACGACGGTCCGGACCTGCGGGCACTGCTCGACGATCTCAAGACCGGTGGTCGCCTGACCGGCGACGATGTCTGGGTGGTCGAACGGATGGATCAGCACCGCACCCGTCTCGGCCTCGAAGGCGCGGGCCGCGGTCAAGCAGTCGTCGATCGACGTACCGGCGAAGCGGACGTCTGCGCCGTACGCCCGGGTCGCCTTCTCCTTCGGGATCGCGGCGCCGTGCGGCATGAAGACGGTGGCCTTGATACCGAGCAGCTGGGCCGCCAGCGCGACGCCCTGCGCGTGGTTGCCCGCACTCGCCGCGACCACGCCCCGGTTGCGTTCGGCCTTGGACAATCTGGCCATCCGCACGTACGCGCCGCGTAGCTTGAACGATCCGGTCCGCTGCAGGTTCTCGCACTTCAAGAACACGTCCCCGCCGACCAGCTCGCTCAACCACCGCGAGTACTCCAACGGCGTCGGCGCCACCACGTCGTGCAGCAGATCGGCAGCCCGTGCAACATCCCTGGCATCGATCACGGGATCACCCTACGGGTGAAAAACGGTTGCGGCGGACACATACGCTGCAACACATGAGAGCCACGGCTGTCGGGGCGCGCCCGTCGAACCTCGAGCTGGAGGTTCCGGACGGGACCTGGTTCCCGGACGTCGAGCCGACGATCCTCGCGCTGCGCGACCAGGGTGTCGAAGGCGTCGTACTCACGTGCCTGTCCGACGAGCCGCTCACCTACGTGGTCATGGCGGACTCAGGTGAAGCCCCCAGCACTTCGGACCTGCCAGCCTGGACAAAGCCGGAGTGGTACGACGAAGCGCTGCCGTGGATCGCCGAGCACCTCGAAGCCACTGGCCCGTGGACGCAGGTTCGCTCCTGGGGTTTGTCGAACGTACTGCGCTTTCCAACGGCCGACGGCGACGTCTACTTCAAGGCGATCGCGCACTCGACGACCATCACACCGACTCGGCCGGACGCCTTGCCGATGCTGTTCGCCCACGAGCCGTTGTTCCTGCAGAGGATGTCCATCGACCGTCCAGGCGAGGTGCCGGCGCCGATCGCGATCGACGAGAAACGTGCCTGGATGCTGCTGCCCGACGCCGGCTCACCGCTCGCCGACGAGACCGACATCGACGTCTGGATCGACGCGGTACGGCGGCATGCTCGACTGCAACGCAGTTATGCGGATCAGCCCGGGCGACTGCTTGAGTTCAGCTGCGCCGACCGTCGACTCGCCGTACTCGACGCCGAGCTGGATCGGCTGCTCGGACCGAACTCGATCACCGAGCGTCTCGAGCCGGCCGACCGGGATCAGTTGCCGGATCGCGGTAAGCAGTTGCGCGAGGCAATCATCGAGTTGACGGCGATCGGCGTACCGGAGACCTTGTTGCACGGCGATCTGCACCCACGGAACGTTGCTGTCCGCAATGGTATTCCGCTGGCCTTCGACTGGACCGACGCGGCGCTGGCGCATCCGTTCCTGGACCTGGTGACTTTCGTCGAGGAGACGCGGTCGAAGCTCTCGGCCGACCCACGAGTGCTCGATGCGTACCTGAGCGAGTGGGAAGAGTACGCCTCGCCGGCTGACCTCCGGCGCGCGCTCGAGCTCGCTGAGGAACTCGGCGCGCTCTACCAGATCATGACGTACGTACACCTGCCCGATCACCTGGCCGGACCGAGCAAGGAGTCGATGGTGCGCGGCGGTGTGTGGTGGCTGCGGAAGCTGCTAGCGGTGCAGGATCGCTAGCTGGTTGCGCATACCGCGGCGTACCGGCGGATCCAGGTGCCGCTCCCAGGCTGGCCTGCGTTCACCCCGCAACATGGCGTAGTACGCGAGGGCCTCGGACAGCGCGGCCTCGCGGAGGTAGCCGCGGGCCAGCGCCTGCTTGCCTCGCCCGTTCGGCCGGGGACGTCGCTCGTACGCCGCGTTGGCGGTGAAGATCCCGAGTCCGTAGAAGACGGTGATCAGGTCGGTCAGTGGCTCGTGGTCGGGCCGGCCGGTCAGCGAGATCCGGCCGCCGCCGAGCAGCAGTTCGTGCCCGACCTCGTGGGCGTAGATCGCGATCAGCGCGACCGGGTCGGCGGTCAGCGCGGGCGAGAGGTGGATCTCGTTCTGGTCGGTGCCGCGGATCCAGCGCCCGTGCTGCTCCTTCACCACCACGGTTGTGCCGCGGTTGGCGGGACGGCGGACGCCGTTGAGCTCGAAGCTGAGTCCGCACTGGCCGGGCCGAAGATCCATCCGGCCGTCGACCCGGCCGCACAGTTCGGCCGCGGCCGCCCGGCTTCCGTCGTACCCGTCGGGGATGACGTCGTCCGGCAGGGCGATCGGGCGGAGCAGGATGTCGCGGCCGAACTCGGCCACCAGCCAGTCCATCGACGAGCGGATCCAACGGCGGCTGCCGCCAGGCAACCGCTCGCGTGGTGCCTTCAGCTGGGATCGCACCTGCTGACTTCGACGTAGCTGCCCGATCGGATTCCTCACCCGCGGGATCATGCCTGGCCGGCGTCTCGGCAAACCTGCCGGGTCCGCATCAGGCCAGCGGCGCACCTTCCTGGATCGACGCGATCTCGGCTGCCGCGACCATCACTGAGAGCCGGGCGAACGTGCGGGCCTGGACCGGTCGGTCGAGCTCGGTCGGCATCGTCGGCAACGGCGACTCCGGCCACAAGAGGTGCCGACGGAAGCAGTACGCCGCCAACGCTTCCGAGGCGCCGCGCTCACCCAGGTAGCCCAGGCTCTGCAGTGTTTCGCGGCGGCCGCGCACCGGCTCGACCGCCTGGTTCGCGAGGAAGATGCCGAACCCGTGGAACACCGCGAACAGGTCGGTGACCGCCTCGGCGTCCCGCCGTTGCCGGTCCATCAGGTGATATCCCCAGAGCACCTCGTGCCCGAGCTCGTGAGCGATGGCAGCTACCACCGTGGCCGGGTCGGCGAGAACGTCGGCCGACAGCATGACCGCCGTACCCTCGTAGCCGCCGGTGCGCAGATCTACCCAGCAAGCCCGCGAACCGCCGCCTGCCGGTGCCGACCAGATCGCCTCGGCGCGTTCGCAGAGCTCGGCTCGCCGGTCCAGGTTCGTCTCCTGGAGGATCGCCGTACTGCGTTGCAGCTCGGCCCGCAGCTCGCGCTCGGCGAGCACGCTGATTTCGGCCTCGAATCCCGCGGCGGCCAGTGCGGCCACCTCGGCCATCGTCATCGTTGCCCTGAGCCCCGAGACCGCGACTTCGGGGCACTGCTCGGCGTTGAGGCGGTGGACGGCCGCGCTACGGGCAGCGGCTCGGACCTCGTCCATCCGGAAACTGAACCGGATCCGGTCGTCGGGCACCTCCATCCAGGCACAGACCTTCAGGCAGAGTTCGCGGGCCGCCTGCTCCGAGCCGTCGTACCCCCTGGGCACGAAGACGCTTGGCAGCACGGGCGGACGACGCAGTGGCTCGACCCCGAACCGGCCGGTCAACCAGTCCAGCGAGTCCTCCATCCACTGTTCCGGTCCACCGGGCAGCACGACCTTCGGCCCGTACAGGCGCTCCCGGTCCCGCCGCCGGCGCCGCCACGCACCGATCAGATTCATATCGAAACTGACGCGGCTGGCTCGGCGGCCGTTCCACTTCAATGTTGCAGCTGGATCACCAACCCAACGCGGTCGGTGGGCCGCCGATCAGCTCGTCGAGCCGGGCGACGAAGCGGGCTCGTGGTTCGGGGTCGAGGGCCTGGTGCCAGGCCGGGAGCAGCGGGCCGTCACGGACGAGTCGGTGCTGCTGGAAGCGGTAGACGGCGAGTGCTTCGGCGACGGCCGTTTCGCCTAGGTAGCCGAAGGTTTCGACGGTCGGGGTGTCGATCGTGGTCTCGTCGAGGGCGGCGTTCGCGTGCGCGATGCCGAAGCCGTGGAGTACGGCGTACAGGTCGGTCAGCGGCTCCCGCAGTACGCCGGTGGCACCGGGGACGTCCGACGACATCAGGACTTGGTGACCGAGCTCGTGTGATGCTGCGGAGAGGAGGACGGTCGGGTCCGCGAGGATGTCGGAGCCGAGCATGACTGCGGTGTGGCCGGGTAAGAGCTCGACGCCGGGCATGCAGTAGGTCAGGTCGGTCCAGCGTCCGGCAGTCCGCGACTCTGCGGCGGCGGCCTCGGGATCCGGGCGGGCTGGTTGCTGTTCGAGCTCGGCGCGTCGGTCGGGGTTTGGTTCGGCTGCGATGTGGCGGCAGCGGACGAGTTCGGTGAGGAAGTCGAGGAAGGCGAACCGCTGGATCTCCGGCAACAGCCCGTCGCCAACACCGTCAGGCTCCTCCGGCGAAGCATCGTGCACCCCACACTCCACCAACAACTCCGCAAACCGATCCTTCGGCGCGACGCCGAGCAGCCTCGAGTACTTCCGTACAGCGGCAATGTCGCCAGATGCAGCCCCGTGGAAGGCGGGTAGTGATTGCGCGACGAATGCGTTGACGAGGGTTGCCCCGAGCAACTGACCGGCCTCGACCACCTTCTCCAGCCGAAAGCTGAACCGGATCCGCTCAGACGGAATACCCATCCGCTCAGCCACTCTCAGGCACAACTCCCGAGCAGCCTCCTCAGACCCGTCGTACCCGTCCGCGACGAACTCCTTCGGCACGACCGCCGGCCGGCGCAACGGATCTGTCCCGAAGTGGTCGATCAGCAGCCGCAGCGACTCGACGACCCACCGCCGCGGTCCGCCAGGCAGCTCCACCTTCGGCGCCCGCACGAGATCGCGGAAGGACATGTCCGTCATGCCCACTCCGACGGCGCTGCGCCTCAGCGCGTTCCGATCACTTCAGCAGGAGTTTGCCGAGGCGACGGGAAGCGACGTACATGCCGAACGTGCCCATCGCCGCCAGATAGAAGGCGTGGATCAGCAGGAACCAGCTGACGTTGCCGGTGGCGAAGGCGCGTTCGAGGACGACGCCCTGGTAGAGCGGGGTGATCTCGACCAGCCAGCGGATCGCGCCCGGGTACGTCTCGACCGGGTAGAACGTGGCCGAAAACAGGAACATCGGCATGATCGCCAACTGCACGAACTCGAAGTCCTGCCAGCTCCGCATGAACGTGGTCAGCGCCATCCCCGCACCGGCGAACGCGAACCCGATCAGCACCGACGCCGGCAGCGCGAGCAGCGCCCACCACGACGAGATCAGACCCATGATCAGCATCACCAGGACGAACATCGCCGAGTAGATCGCGCCGCGCAGCAGCGCCCACGTCACCTCGCCGGTCGCCACGTCCCACGGCTTCAGCGGGGTCGCGAGCATCGAGTCGTAGAGCTTGGCGTACTTCATCCGGAAGAAGATGTTGTACGTCGAGTCGAAGATCGCACCGTTCATCGCCGAACTGGCCAGCATCGCCGGCGCCACGAATGCGGCGTACGCGATCTTGGTCCCGTCGGCCAACGTGAAGTCGCCGACCAGGTGGGCCACGCCGATGCCGATCGAGAGCAGGTAGAACACCGGCTCGAAGAACCCGGACAGGAAGACGACCCACGACCGTCGGTAGAGCAGGAAGTTCCGCTCGACGATATGTCGCCCACCACCGAGGCGGACCGGAACCGGGACAACCCGGGCTGCAATAGTTGCCATCAGCGGATCAACTTTCGGGTGAAGCCGCGGACGGCGAGCCAAGTGCCGGCGATGAACCAGGCCAGCAGGTAGACGACGTTGACGAGCGCCAGCCACGGGTTGACCGTGCCGAAGCTCAGGTTGCGGGACAGGTCGACCGCGTGCCACAGCGGACTCACGTACGCGAGCCACTCGATCCAGTTCGGCAGCTGCGAGACCGGGAAGAACGCACCGGAGAACAGGAATGCCGGGACCACGCCGAAGCGGAAGATCATCGCGAAGCCGGAGTCGTTCTCCAGGGTCGTCGCGTACGCCGCGATCGGACCGGCGACCGCCATCCCGACGAGCAGCGCGACCGGCAACCCGAGCACGCCGAGCGGCGACCTCAGCCCGCCGAACAACGTGATGATCACCAGGAACACCGCACACGAGCTCAGCACCCGAAACGCGATGAACGCGAGCTGCCCGTAGACAACATCCGCCGGCCGCAGCGGCGTCGCGATCATCGAGTGGTAGAACTTCTGCCACTTCAGCCCGGACATCACCGGGTATGTCGACTCACCGACCGCGATCTGCATAGCGGTCGAGGCCAGCAGCCCAGGCGCGATGAATTGCAGGTAGCTGACCCCACCGAGCGCGCCTGTCCCGTTGCTGTCGACGAACGAGCCGAGCCCGATCCCCATCGCGGCCAGGTAGAGCATCGGCAGCAGGAAGCTGCTGATCATCGTGCCCTTCCAGGTCCGCTTGTAGACGGTCAGCCAGTAGTCGAACATCCGGCGACCGTTCTCAACGGCAAGTGCCATCAGTCCACCAACGTCCGGCCGGTGAGGCGGAGGAACACGTCCTCCAAGGTGGAGCGACGTACCAGCACAGCGGCAGGTTGGAGGCCGCGCTCGTGTACGGCGGCGACCGCGCGCTCGCCGTCGTCGGTGTAGAGCAGCAGACGGTCCGGCAGTACTTCGATGCGCTGGGCAAGATCCTCGACCTTGCCGGCCAGGGCGTCGTGATCGGCAAGCATCACGTCCGGCCCGAACCGCAGCTCGGTCACCTCGCGGGTCGAGTAGTCCCGGATCAGTTCCGCCGGCGAACCCTCGGCCGCGATCAGGCCGCCGTCCATCACCACGAGCCGGTCGCAGAGCTGCTCGGCCTCGTCCATGTAGTGGGTGGTGATGATCAGCGTCACGCCGGCCTGTTTGAGCCGGAACAGCTTGTCCCACAACAGATGCCGGGCCTGCGGGTCGAGACCGGTTGTCGGCTCGTCGAGGAGGAGCAGGTCGGGCTTGCTGACCAGCGACCGCGCGATCGTCAGCCGGCGCTTCATGCCGCCGGACAGCTCGTCGACCTTGACCTTCGCCTTCTCGGTCAGCGCGACGAACTCGAGCAGCTCGTCCGCCCGGAGCCGGCACTCCGCCCGGCTGAGTCCGAAGTACCGTCCGTAGATCGTGAGGTTCTCCCGGACGGTCAGCTCGGTGTCCAGGGTGTCGTCCTGCGGGCAGACACCCAGCCGGGCGCGGATCGACGGGCCGTCGGTGGCCGGGTCCAGGCCGAGGATCCGCAGCGTGCCGCCGCTGGCCGGGGAGACCGCGCCGATCATCCGCATCGTCGACGACTTGCCGGCGCCGTTCGGCCCGAGGAAGCCGAACGCCTCGCCCTTCCATACGTCCAGGTCGATCCCGCGCACCGCCTCGAAGTCGCCGTACGACTTCCGCAGGTCGCGAACATGAACCAGAGACTCCCGCTGCTCACTCACCTGCCCGACACTAGACGGACCTCCGGACAGTTTTCTTGTCGTTTTGGGCGAATCCGAGCCGCTGCACCGCGTACGCCCTGATCGCGACCGCCAGCCACTCGGGCAGTTCCTCGTCCACGGACGCGATGATCGAGCGCTGATCCGCGTTGTCGAGGATCAGATCACCGAGCGCGTAGTACGTCGCGGGAGTCGCCGGCCAGAGCTGCAGTACGCCGTCGTAGTGCTGCTCCGTCAGCTCGAGCGCCTCGGCAGAGTCCGGCCGTACGCCGCGGTCGCGCGCAGCTGCCATCCGCAACAGCAGCCGGCGCCCCTCGTCACCCATCCGCTCGTAGTCCTCCCGCGTCCAGCCGTCCGTCGCCCGGACCGCCTTCTCGAACCCCTCGGCCGCGGCCACACCAAACCGGTCGGCCAGATCGTCCCGCAAGCGAGACCGAGCCTGCGACAGCCCGGCAAAGAACTCGTCGTCGGTCACGGTCTCGTCGCCGGACAGCCCAGCGATCGTTCGGTCGACGGCGCCGAGGATGTCGTCCAGGCGCCGCCGCTCCTGCAGCAACTGCGCGCGATGGTCCTGCAACGCGCTGACCTCGTCGTCCTGCTCGTCCAGGATCCGCGCGATCGCCGGCAGCGGTACGCCGAGCTCGCGAAGCAGCAGAATCCGTTGCAGGCGGAGCAATTCGGGCCGGCCGTAGTACCGGTAGCCGTTCGGGGCGACCCGACCGGGTGGGAGCAGGCCGATCGAGTCGTAGTGGCGCAGGGTCCGCACCGAGACACCGGCGAGCCGGGCGACCTCGCTGACCGTGCGCTCCACGACACCTCCGAATTCGGGTTGGACTATGACGTTACGTCACCCTTTAGCGTCCGCAGCATGTCCTTCACCATCCTTCACACCCAACTGGTCGACCGAGGCAAGGCGCTGACCGCCGACTGCCTGCGGATCGCAGCCGGTCGCATCACGGCGATCGGCGGCCCGGAGATCGCACAGCCGGGTGACCAGCGGATCGACGGGGCGGGCTCCACCGTGCTCCCCGGCCTGATCGACTCGCACGTCCACCTCGCGCCAGGGTCCACCCAGCTGGCAGCGACGTTCGGCGTGACCACGCTGATCGACCAGTTCAGCATGCCTGAGGTGATCGATGCCGAGCGGGCACTCGGATCCGACTTCCGTACGTCGAGCATCGGCGCGACCGCTCCGGGCGGTCACCCGACGATCGCGTTCCCGCCATTCCCTTACGTCACGGGCCCGGACGATGCCAAGCAGTTCGTCGCCGACCGGATCGCTGAGGGCGCGGACCACCTCAAGCTGATCTACGACAACAGTCTGGCACTCCCCACACTGGCCGCCGACACGGTACGGGCGCTGTCCGACGAAGCTCACGCGCACGGGCTCACGGTGGTCGCGCATGTGTCGAGCGCGGCTGCTGCGGTCACGGTCGCCGCCTGCGGGATCGACGTACTCGCGCACGCGCCGTCCGACCTCATGACTGCGCAGGACATAGAAGCCGTCGCCGGCGTGGCGGTGATCGCGACGCTGGACATCGTCGACGGATTCAGCGGGCCGTCCGCGCGGTTGCCGTTGCTGGACGAGGCTGAGTTGATGGCTCGGATGCCTGCACGATGGCGGCGCGTGCTGGACCGGCAGTCGCGTCGTTGGATGCCGCCACAACCACCGGACGGTGCTGCAGCCCGGGCGAACACGCTGGCGTTGCTGCAGGCCGGCGTACCTGTACTGGCAGGGACAGACGCACCAAACCCCGGCCTGGTCTTCGGAGCGTCATTGCACCGAGAGCTGGGTCATTTGGTGCGTGCCGGGTTCACTCCGGCAGAGGCGATCGCGGCTGCGACCAGTGCGCCCGCTGAGGTCTTCAGACTCGCAGACCGCGGTCGGCTCACGGTCGGCGCGCGAGCCGACCTCGTGCTGGTGGACGGCGATCCCCTCGCCGACATCGCCGCCACTCAGCGGGTACGCCGTACGTGGGTCGCCGGCGAAGTCGTCGTACCAGCGGACTACGCAGGCAGCGAGACGGAGCTGGCCGGAGTGCGGTTCCTCGGCGAAACGACCGCCCGGATCGTCGCTGCACTGAAGGAGCAGTGGCCCGACTTCCCAGTGACGTGATCGCCCTCTCGCGTGTCCGGCCAGCCTGATTCCAACCAGCCCCAATCCCGATGCGCGCCTCGATCCATCTGCAGCTCGACAGTACGTATATGCCCACTGCCTCGCGGTTCAGGCAATCCTCAGGCGTGCGGTTGAACGCAGTAGACATATACGTACTGTCGAGCTGCATTGGTCAACCGCGGCCGACGTACGGCATGCCTGCGGCCATCACGGTCATTGTCGGAACCGCGACCGAGGTCGGGAGCTGGGCGATCTGGACGACGAAGTTCGCGACGATCTTCGGGTCGAAGGTCGGCTCGGCGGCGATCGAGCCGTCCGGTTGGAGCACGCCCTGCTCCATCCGGGCGGTCATCGCGGTCGCGGCGTTCCCGATGTCGATCTGGCAGGCGGTGATGCCGTGCGGCCGGCCCTCCAGCTCGAGGCCCTTGGTCAGGCCGCTGATCGCGTGCTTGCTCGCGGTGTACGCGATCCCCTGCGGCCGCGGTACGTGCGCCGAGATCGACCCATTGTTGATGATCCGCCCACCCTTGGGGTCCTGGCGCAGCATCAGGTCGAACGCAGCCTGCGCACACAGGAACGACCCGGTCAGGTTGGTGTCCACCACCCGCCGCCAGTCCTCCTCCCGCACGTCCGGAACGGCCGCGGCCGGCGACCCGGTCCCTGCGTTGTTCACCAGTACGTCGACCCGCTCGAGCCCACCGAAGAACGCCCGTACCGCGGCCCCGTCAGCCACATCCAGTACTGCGAACTGCACTCGACCGCCCCCGAGCTCGACCGTCTCCCGCAGCTTCTCCTCGGTCCGACCAGTCACCCACACGTCGAACCCGGCCGCCGCCAGAGCCAGCGCCATCTCCCGCCCGAGCCCCGACCCACCACCGGTCACCACTGCCAGTTGCGTCATCCCGGCAAAGTACGCCGCACACTCCGCGTCACAAAACACCCCCGTCCGCCGTCGAATGAGTGAAGGCAGTTGCGTTTCGCTGCGGACAGTGACCATTCGGCGACCGAGAGCAAATGAGTGGCGGCTCACTTGAACACCTTGGAAACTCATTTGCGTGTATCACGCAAGCATGTATATGCTTGCAGCATGCAAGTAAACGACGCGTACACACCGCAGACCCCCATCGAGGGCGTCATGCACGCGTTTACCAGGATCGGACGCCGGCTGAAGGCCAAGCAGCCCGGCGACACGATCGACCACAGCGCCCACATCGTGCTGTTCGTGCTGCGGTGCAGTGGCGCATTGCGGCTGTCCGACCTGGCCGCGCGGATGGAGCTCGACGCCTCGACCGCCAGCCGCCATGTCCGGTCCCTGGAGCAACTCGGCCTGGTCCGCCGCTCCCCCGACCCCGACGACGGCCGGGCCTTCCGGGTCGAGCTGACCGACGAGGGCATCGAGCAGTGGGAAGCCAGCGCCCGGCACCGGATGGAGCTGCTGAGCGCGGCGATGGAGGGCTGGAGCGAGGACGACGTGCTGACCTTCGAGCGGCTGATGACCCGGTTCGCCGACGGCGTCGCCGCCCTGACCGACGTCCCGCCGCACGCCGCCTGGGCCGACAAGGGCTGGGCCGCGGTCGCACCGCGACTGCGTCCGGCCGATCGCAGTACCGACAAAGACTCCGCGGCCGGCAGTGATCCTGCCGCCCGCGAGAACACCGACAAGAACCTGGAGAGCACCAGATGAGCACCACAGAGCCTGCCACCGCCGGCGGCGCTGCGCCTGATAGCGGTCCTAGCTACCTGTCCCACAAGCAGATCCTGGTCATCCTCGGCGGCCTGATGGCCGGCATGTTCCTGGCCGCACTGGACCAGAGCATCGTCGGCACGGCGCTGCCTCGGATCGTCAGCGAGTTCAACAGCCTCGACAAGTTGTCCTGGGTGGTCACGGCGTACCTGCTGACCTCGACCGCCTCGACTCCGTTGTGGGGCAAGATTTCCGACCTCTACGGCCGTCGCCCACTGTTCATCGCGGCGATCGTCACCTTCCTCGGCGGCTCGGTGCTGTCCGCGCTGTCGCAGAACATCGAGCAGCTGATCGGCTTCCGCGCCGTCCAGGGTCTGGGCGCCGGCGGTCTGATGTCACTGGCCTTCGCCACCATCGGCGACGTGATCCCGCCGCGCGAGCGCGGTAAGTACATGGGGTACTTCGGCGCCGTCTTCGGCCTGTCCTCGGTGGCCGGCCCGCTGCTCGGCGGTCTGCTCACCGACGGTCCCGGCTGGCGCTGGATCTTCTGGATCAACGTGCCGATCGGCCTGGTTGCCCTGGGCATCGTTGCCGCCGTACTGAAGCTGCCGCACGTGAAGCGTTCGCACAAGATCGACTACCTCGGCGCCTCCACGGTCGCCGCGGCCGTCACCTCGCTGCTGCTGGCCGTCTCCTGGAGCGGCCCGTCCAACGGCTGGGGCAACGGGACCACGCTGGCGCTGCTGATCGGCGCCGTCGTCCTCGCCGTCGCCTTCGTCCTGATCGAGCTGCGGGTGTCCGAGCCGATCATCCCGATGGACCTGTTCAAGGGCCGGATCTTCTCCGGGTACGCCGGGTACGCGTTCCTGCTCGGGTTCGCGATGTTCGGTGCGCTGATCTTCCTCCCGCTGTACCTGCAGGCGGTCAAGGACCTGTCGCCGACCCGCTCCGGCCTGGCGTTGCTGCCGATGATCGTCGGTATCTTCTCCGCGTCGATCCCGAGCGGCCAGATGATGAGCAAGAGCGGCCGGTACAAGCACTTCCCGATCATCTCCGCGGTCCTGGTCGGCGGCGCCATGGTGCTGCTGTCCACGCTGAGCCTGACCACGCCGTACTGGCAGCTGGCGATCTACATGTTCGTGATGGGCGCCGGTCTGGGTCTGTCGATGCAGATCACCGTCACCGCGGCACAGAACAGCGTGCCCCGGCAGCACATGGGCACCGCGACGTCGACGATGACCTTCTTCCGCTCGATGGGTGGCGCGATCGGTACGGCGGTCTACGGCGCCGTACTGACCACCCGGCTGAAGACGCACCTGTCCGACATCGTTCCGAACGCCACGCAGTCGATGGTCGACGGACTGGCCAAGGCGGCGAACAGCGTCCAGGCGCTGCACGGGCTGAAGGAGCCGCTGAAGGGCTTCGCCCTGCACGGGCTGGTCGACGCGATGGACGACGTGTTCCTGGTCTCCCTGCCGTTCCTGGCGATCGCGCTGATCCTGGCGATCATCACGCCGGAGCAGCGGCTGGCCGGCCGCAACGAGGGCCCGAAGGCCGAGGGTGAGGGCGAGGGCGACGAGTCGCTCGAGTCCTCCGCCGCGGCTGCGATGCACTGAGGGTTATCGCACTGAGACCAAACTCCGGTTGACCTACCCGACAGCCGCCCTGGGAAGCTTCCCAGGGCGGCTGTTCTTCTGTCATACCCGAGACGAACGCGCCGCCTGACCCCACCGGGGCCGTAGCTTCGACTGCAGAGTGTGACTACCGCGAGGACAGGACAGCTTTCACGGATGAAGACTCTTGATCGGCCGTTGGACGACGACGACCACGCGATGGCGGACCTCGCCGAGGTCCGCGACTGGCGACGCCTCGGTGGCCCGCAGACGGGCAGCACCGGTCCGGTGCCGGTTCGCCGGCTGATCCGCCGGGTCAAGTCGGCGACCAACTGGAAGCCGTGGCCGATCAACCGCCGAACGGTGATCGACGAGCAGCTGGACGGCTGGGGCTTCCTGACCCGGCGCAACACCGAGCTCGCGGTGTACGACGACCAGGTGCTGCCGCACAGCCCGTTCAGCGGCTGGGTCGCGTTCGCGATCGAGCCGGTGGACATCGAGGCCGCGGCCGCCGGACTCGACGAGCACTGGCCGGAAAAATTTGACCTGGCCTGCCGGCACTGGGGACAGCCGGCGTACGTCGGAGTAGAGAGCAAGACCGGATTCGTCGACGACTGGGCCCCCGGTGCCGGAGTCGATCGACGCCATCTGGCTGTGTGGACACCGCCCGGTGCGGAGATCCACCTGTACAGCAACAAGCCGACCCGGAAGCCGCTCTCCGTCTCGGTAGGAATCAACTACACGGTCTACCTCAACGAGGAGGGGACATGAGGACACCACAACACGCCGCCCGCGAACAGCAACGGGACTCGATGTTCGCCAACGCAGGAACCCCGGCGCCCACCGGAGCCGTTAGCAGCACCGTGTCGGACGCATCGCTCACTGCGCTCCGGCACGACCGCCTCGCAGCAGCCGGTGGACCGGCTGCGACCCAGTCGCCGCAGCTGGACCCGAGCCTCCGGGCCGGACTGCTGCCGCCGGGCGAACCTCGCGCAGCCGGCGACGCCGGTGCGCGACGACAAACCGGAGGCGCAACGCCGACCCAGCGCGGCACCGACCGGGGACCGGGTGGTCGGTAGACAGGTCCACGCAGTACGCCGGCACGCACGGAGAACGTGCCGCCGGCGGAGACCAATTCGGTCTCCGAGCAACTTATCCACAGGCGGCCGAACGGCCGTTGTTGATGACCCTGACGGCAATCTACGCTGACCGGCGACGGCTTGAGCAGCGATGGAAGGAACGAGCCCCGAATGAAGACGCAGGACAGGCCGCTCCAGGAGGATGACGTGGCGCTGGCGGACCTCGCCGCGATCACCGACTGGACACCGATCGCCGGTCCGGACTCGGACAACACCGGTCTGGCCACCATCAAGGGCATCGTCGAGCGGGTCACCGCTGTGACCGACTGGACGCCTTGGCCGCTCAGGACGCCCGACGACGTCGGCCCGCACAGTGCCGGCTGGGGCTTCACCACGCCGCGCGGCAGCACGATCGTCGTGTACGACGCGATGGCGTTCGCCGATGCCCGCAACTCCGGCTGGTCGGCGTTCGAGATCGGTCCGGACGACCTTGCCGAGGCCGAGGCCGGCCTGGACGCGCACTGGCCGGAGCACCTGGAGCTCACCCGCAAGCACTTCGGTGAGCCCACCTACGTGGGCGACCACAACGACCCGGACTTCGAAGACGCCTGGGCCCCCGGAGCAGCAGCCGACAAGCGCCACCTGGCCGTGTGGGTGCGGCCTGGCGCGGAGCTCCGTCTCTTCAGCGACAGGCCGACAGCGGAGCCGCTGACCGAGGCCGTCTGTGTCAACTACGCGGTTTACATCAACTAGGAGTTCAGATATGGCAGAGCCATCCGCCACGCCGAACCTGGACCGGCTGAGGAACGAGATGAACCCTCAGCAGCGGGCCAACTTCGACAAGATGCTCAATCATCAGCCGCGGCTGAAGAAGATGTTCAACGCGACGATGAGGACGGCCACGCAGGCATGGGAATCCCAGCCCAGCATCCGTGTCCGACTCGCCGCCATGGCCGTCGGCGACGTGACCCGGACCGGCGCGGGCGCCGTCGGGACCGCGGCCCGTGCCACCCAGACCGCCGTGATGAACCCTGGCCAGACGTACAACAATGCTAGGGACGCCGGCGGTCGCGCGGTCAACGCATCGCTGGACGCCGGCGGCAGGGCGCTCACGGCAACCGGCCGTGGAATCGCAGCCGGCACCGCTGCAACCGGGCGTGGCATTGCAGCAGGCACCGCCGCAACCGGGCGCGGCATCGCGGCCGGAGCCGCGGCAACTGGGCGCGGCATCGCGAATTCCAGGGCCGGCCGCTGGGTCTCCGACACCTGGAGCCGGGGCACCGCGGCAGCCGAGGCCGGTCGGCGGGCCTTCAACGAAGGCCGCGCGAACCCGGCCACACCGAGCGTGTCGGCCCAGGACCGGCTCGATCTTTCGGACCGCGCGGTGGCCGTCGTCACGGCACAGACGCCGGAAGACCGGCTGGCCGCCACCCAGGCCCTGATCACCCAGCTTCAGGCGCAGATCGACAAGAGCAACAACGCCGGGTTCGGCAACGCGCAGGCGCCGGCCGCCCAGGCTGTTCAGGCATCGGCGGCCACCACCGGTCCGCAACAGGGCACCCAGCAGGGCGCACAGCAGGGCGAGCGCGCCCAGCAGCCCGACAACAAGAAGGGCGTCAACGGCGGCGTCCAGCGCTGACCCTCGCCGTGGTGTGGTGAGACACCTTGCGGCGTCCTGGGACCTGGTAGCTCAGGTCTCAGGGCGCCGTTTCTTGTCTCCGGTCCCCGCTTCTCAGTCCTCCGTTGGGACTGGGCGGGGGCGGCGTCTGGGGAGGGGGCGTGGGGGTTCGGGGTCTGGGTCGTTGCCGGCCAGGTGGTTGACGACGGCATTGAGTACGGCGGCGGTGGGGACGGCTACCAGGGCGCCGACGATGCCGGCGATGACCACGCCGGTGGCGATGGAGAGGATGACGGCCAGCGGGTGCACGCTGACCGCGCGGCCGAGGAGGAACGGCTGCAGGACGTGGGCCTCCAGTTGCTGTACGCCGATCACGACCGCGAGCATGACGATCGCGACAATGGGGCCCTTGGCAACCAACGCGACGAGGACGGCGACCACGCCGCTGACCAGGGCGCCGACGACCGGGATGAACGCGCCGACGAAGACCAGGATGCCGATCGCGCTGACCAGCGGCAGGCCGAGGATCGCGGCGCCCAGAGAGATACCGATCGCATCCACGGCGGCGACCATGATCGTCGCGCGGACGAACGCGGTCAGCGAGACCCAGGCCCTCCGCCCGGACGAGTCTGCCTTGCCCCGCGCCCGGCGGGGGAACAAGCGAACCAGCCACGCCCAGATCTGCTCGCCCTGGTAGAGGAAGAAGAACAAGCAGAACAACGAGATGAACAGGCCCGCGACGACGTGCGTCGCCGTCGTACCGACTGCTGCCGCCTGCTGACCGAGCGCCCCGCCGGAGGTGATCTGCTTGCGCAGGGTGTTGATGGCGTTGGTGACATCCTGGTCGGTGAGGCCGAAGTTGATCCGGCCCAGCTCGCGCAGCTTCTGCACACCTTCGCCGACCTGGGTCGACAGGCTGTCGAACTGACCGGCGATCTGGGTGCCGACCAGCGTGAGTAGGCCTGCCACCACCACAACGGTGGCGAACACGGTGATGCCGGCCGCGGCACCACGTGGCAGGCGAAGCTTCTGCAGGCCGTTGGTGATCGGCACGAGCAAGGCAGTGAGCAAGATGCCGACAGTCACCGGTATGACGACTTCGGACAGGTACTGCATCGCGAAGCCGATCACGACCACAGCGCCCACGACCACCAGGAACCGCCAGGCCCACGAGCTGGCGATGTACATCCCCTTGGTCACGCCGGCGTCGTCGACCGGCGCCGATCCCGAGTCCTGGTCCGATCCCGAGGTCTCCTCGAGCACCTGGTTGTCCGCCACCGGACTCTCGGCGTTGTCCCCCTCCGATTGAGAGACCTCAGTGCCGTCCCGCCCCGCCTCGCTCATCACACCTCCGCAGCTAGTGTCCCGTAAGCGATGTGGCTTGAACGATAGCGGTGTTCAGGTGCGTGCATCGCGGTGCTTGGTCAGTGGCCTCGATGCGGAGCATCGTGGGCGCTGGGCAAGTGCCGCGAGGTGCGTGCCTGGGCGCCGATAGCGTCAAGCCACATCGCTTACGGGACACTAGGCTTGCTGCTGAGACTAGTGCCCGGAGATCCCGGTTCCATGAATGTGAGCGGCCAACCCCTCGGCCGTCTTCGGCTCGTCGTCGGCCAGCAGACCGACGGCGGCCAGCACGTAGTCCGCGTCCACGCACACTTCCGCGCGCTGCGGGACGAGCCAGCCCTCCTCCTGCGCGTTCGTGCCGATCGAGCCGAGGATCCGGGCGGCGACCTCCGGCGGGTTGTGCCGCAGCACTCCCCCGGACCCGACCAGCAGGTCGACCTCGCGCAGGTCCTTGCCCGATCGCTCGATCACCCGGCCGCCAGGTCCGAACACGATCCGCTGCCGGCCAGCATGCCGTCTGAGCGCAACCGTCGCCGCCACACTCGCCAACGTCTCGTCGTACGCCTTCTCCCTGTCGCTGTCGGGCAGGTACGCCGGATCGTCGCGCCGGCGGACCGCTGCCGCACGCAACCCGTCCCCGTCCCCGACCAAGCCCGCCTCGATGCCCGCGGCGACGACCGGTACGGCGCTCCAGCGCATGCCGAGATCGCCTTCGACGGTGCGGGTGACCGGGTGGGTGGCGACGACCTCGCGGCCGAGGTTCGCGTCCTCTGGGTCGAGTTCGATCACCGAGTGGACGTCGGTGGTCGCGCCACCGATGTCCACGACCGCCACGTCCCCGTGCAACCCGGCCAGCACCTCGACACCCCGCAGTACGACGTCCGGCGTCGCGGCGCGGACCATGCTGGCGAACGACGGGTCGCGGGACAGGTTCTTGCCGCCGATCACGTGGGACAGGAACATCTCGCGGATCGCGGCCCGGGCACTGTCCGGGGCGAACACGCCGATCTCGGGGACGACGTTGTCCGCCAGCACATGCGGTACGCCGGCGTCGGTCAAGGTGGCTGTGATCTCGGCCTGCGCGTCGATGTTGCCCGCGACAACGACCGGTTTCCGCCACTGGTACTTCGCCAGTGTGATGGCGGCCTTCAGGAGAACCGCGGAGTTGCCGCCGTCCGTCCCGCCGAGCAGGAGGACGACATCAGGGCGATCCTTGCGGAGCTCCTTCTGACTGGTTGCCGTCAGCCCACCGTTGACGACGGCAACCACCCGTCCGCCGCTGGACAACGCGACCCGCTTCCCGGCCTCCGCGGTCACGAGCTCTTCGTTGCCCACGACACCGATCCGCAGCCCGCCGCCCGCACTCGAACAGGCCAACACCTCAGCGTTCTTCACACCACGATCGGCGTCTTCGAGTACGACGCGACAGGCATGCCACCCATCCATCACGTCGGTGTCGATCGTCGTACGGTGCTCGGCCCGGGCAACCAGGTCACCCGAGCCGATATCAACCGCCACTGCCTTCGTGAACGTCGACCCGAAGTCAACGGCGACCACCAGGCTCACAAGCACTCCCCGCTCAGGACAGTGCGTGGTCCAGGTCTTCGAGGAGGTCGTCCGCGGTCTCGATGCCGACGCTGAGCCGGATGAGGTCGGCGGGGACCTCGAGCGGGGTGCCGGCGACCGAGGCGTGGGTCATCTTGCCGGGGTGCTCGATCAGGGACTCGACGCCGCCGAGGGACTCGCCGAGGGTGAAGACCTCGGCCTTGTTGCAGATGTCCACGGCGTGCTGCTCGCCGCCGGTGACGCGGAAGCTGACAATCCCGCCGTACCGCTTCATCTGCTTGGCGGCGGTCTCGTGACCGGGGTGCCCGTCGAGGCCCGGGTACAGCACCTGGTTGACGGACTTGTGCCGCTGGAGGAACTCGACGACCTTCTCGGCGTTGTCGCTGTGCCGGTCCATCCGGACGCCGAGCGTCTTGATGCCGCGCAGTACCAGCCAGGCGTCGAACGGGCCGGCGACCGCGCCGATCGCGTTCTGGTGGAAGGCGATCGTCTCGGCCAGCTCGGCGTCGCGGACGATGAGCGCGCCACCGACCACGTCCGAGTGCCCACCCATGTACTTCGTGGTTGAGTGCACGACCACGTCCGCGCCGAGCTCCAGCGGCTGCTGCAGGTACGGCGAGGCGAACGTGTTGTCGACCACCAGCAGGGCGCCGGCGTCGTGCGCGAGCTGGGCGATGATGGCGATATCCGCGACGTTCAGCAGCGGGTTGGTCGGGGTCTCCAGCCAGACGACCTTGGTCTTGCCCGGGCGGATCGCGGCCCGGATCGCCTCCGGGTGGGTGACGGCGGCCGGCGTCATGTCGACGCCCCAGGTGCCGAGCACCTTGGAGAACAGCCGGAAGGTGCCGCCGTACGCGTCGTCGGGGAACACCACGTGGTCACCCGGCACGCACAGCGAGCGGATCAGGGTGTCCTCGGCCGCGAGGCCGCTGGCGAACGCGAACCCGCGGTTGCCCGCCTCGATCGCGGCCAGGCACTCCTCCAAGGCGGTCCGGGTCGGGTTCGCCGAACGGGAGTACTCGTACCCGTTGCGCAGCCCGCCGACGCCGTCCTGCTTATAGGTGCTCGTGGCATAGATCGGCGGGACCACCGAACCGGTGGTCGGGTCGGGCTCGTTTCCGGCGTGGATGGCGAGCGTCTCGAAGCCGTAGTGGTGTTCCGTGTTCACCGGACCAGCGTACGGCCTGGTCTGATCCGGCCGTGCAGGCCGTCCACAGCTGAGACGATCCGATGGATCCAAGTTGTCCACAGGCGCGTCGAACCGGCTGGCGAATGACCCACTTCGCCGCCTACGGTTGCGGTCAGTGGTTACCGCCGGGGACAAGCAGGCGAGCAGGAAGGACGACGGCGCCGGATGAAGACGCAGGAAAGGCCGCTTCACCAGGACGACCTGGCGATGGCGGACCTCGCCGAGATCCCGGACTGGGGCGTGATTGCAGGCCCGGACGGCGACGAGGCCGGTCCGGAGGTCGTACGCGCCCTGGTGCACCGGGTGATGCGTCAGACGTCCTGGCAGCCGTGGCCGCTACGGGCCGGCGAGCTGATCGGCGCGGAGATGGTCTCGTGGGGTTTCATCACCCGGCGCGGGACGACCATGATCGTGTTCGACGGGCTCGCGTTCCCGGACTGCCCGGACAGCGGCTGGTCGGCGTACGAGATCGGTCCGGACGACGTCGCCGCCGCCGAGGCCGGGCTGGACGAGCACTGGCCGGACCACCTCTCGCTCGCGACCAGGCACTGGGGTCGGCCGGACTACCTCGGTGACGAGGGCAGCCCGACGTTCGCCGACGAGTGGGAGCCCGGCGCAGGTATCGGCCGCCGGCACCTGGCCGTCTGGCTGCGCCCGGGCGCCCAGATCCATCTGTACAGCACCAAGCCCACCAAGGACCCGCTGACGACCGCGGTCGGGGTCAACTACGCCGTGTACATCGACTAGGAGACCCCATGAGCGAAACCTCTTCCGAAGGTCGCGGCGGCCGGTTCTCCCGCTGGCGCAGCAGGTCCCGCGGCACGAACACCATGAAGGCCGGGTTCACGCTGGCCAAGCACAACGCCGGGAACCTGAACAAGGCCACCCTGGAGGGCATCAGCCGCGCCAAGGTGACCCCGGCCGACCTGCAGCAGACGGCGCAGGCGGCCGTCAATGCGGAGGCTCGCGGCGGTGCGTACATCGCCCAGTCGCAGCGACTGGGCCAGGTCCTGACCGATCGGATGCAGGCGAACCGAGCCCCGCAGGGCCGGACCATCAACCCGATCCGTCGCGCAGTCAGAGGGATCTCCCGCTGGCACCACCAGCGGAACGGAGCCAAGATCGTCAAGGCCGGCATGGTGATGGCGGCGAAACAGGCGAAGAACGCGGACCCGGGTGTTAAGTATGCCCTGGACCCGCGCGCGGGCGGAAAGCTGAACCCGGCGAATATCGCGGCCTTGGTCGAGGGCCGGTTGGATCAGGTCTTCGGGCCGCAGGCGATGAACGCTCAGCAGCAACAGGCGCAGCAGGGGCCGGGTCAACAAGTCCAGGGGCCGGGTCAGCAGGTGCCTCAGCAAGGGGCACAGCAGGCGCCGTCGCTGATGGATCAGCTGCAGATGGGCGAGCAGCGGCAGATCGCGCTGATGGCAGAGATGCAGCAGCTGCAGGTCCAGATGCAGCAGCTGGTGCAGGAGCGGATGGCGCAGCTCGAGCAAGAGGTCGCCAACCTGTCCGCGATGCAGGGTCGGATGGCGCAGATGAACCAGCAGTTCAACCAGCAGGTCAACCAGCAGGTGGGTCAGCCGCAGGCGCAGGTTCAGCAAGACCCGGACGCCAGGTTCAACGTCGGCCAGCACGCGATCATCCAGACCGGCGAACCGGCTCAGACCGGCGAAGCGGCTCAGCCCGGCGAACCGGCCGTTACCGGCGAACCGGCCCCGACCGCGGAAACCGCTCAGCTGTCGGCCGAAGGCGACCCACAGCAAGTCCCGGCCCCGGCCAACCAGCAAGCAGCCGAGGGCGACGGTCCGCAGCTCGGCGGCGGGGACGACGGTCAACAGCTCGGCGGCGGGGACGACGCCCAGCAGGTCGAGGGCGGTGAGCCGCCAGTCGTCGCCGCTCAGCCGGAAGTCGAGGGTGACGCCCAGCAGCTCGGTGACGGTGCTGACGGCGCTCAGCCGCAGGTTGCTCCGAGCGGTGCCCAGCAGGCGGTCCAAGGCGGGCCGGCGAGCGGCCAGCAGGTCGAGGGTGACGGGCGGGCGGCTGAGGAGCTGCCTCTGGGTGAGGTATGGAGCAGGATCGCCGAGCGCCAGGACGCGCCGGAAGCCCAGAAAACGGGCCCCGAGAACGATGCCGCGAAGGTGTCGGCGGCGACCGACCCGGCCATCCGCGCCGGCCTCAACGAGATCAAGCCACGCCCGTCGACCGCAGCGCAAGCCACGAAGACCGCCCAGTCCTCGAGAGAAGACACCACCGGAGCACAGCGCGCCGGCTCAGCCGCGAGCAAGAACACGCAGCAGACCGGCCCCCGCACCTGATCACCAGCCGGTCGAACTGATCACCACCCCGAACGCCGCCGCTCACCCGGCGGCGTTCGTCGTACCCGGCCGAACCTCAGGACTTCAGGCGCACCGTGAAGATCGGCAGCAGGATGTGGACCAGCGGACCGATCGACAAGGCGTAGACGACGGTGCCGACGCCGATCGAGCCGCCCATAAGGAATCCGGTGGCGAGGACCGCGAGTTCGATCGACGTACGGACCAGGCGGACGCTCAGGCCGGTACGGCGTACCAGGCCGGTCATCAGGCCGTCGCGGGGACCGGGGCCGAACTGCGCGCCGATGTAGAGCGCGCCGGCCAGTGCGTTGACGACCACGCCCGCGAGCATGAAGACGATCCGGAGCCAGAGCGCGTCCGGCCGGTCGACCGTGGCCAGCGTCAGGTCGGTGACCAGCCCGATCACGATGGCGTTGCTGATGGTGCCGAGGCCGGGCCACTGACGCAGCGGGATCCAAGCGAGCAGTACGACGAAACTGACCGCGATCACGATCGTGCCGAAGCTGAGCGGGACGTGCTTGGTGATGCCGGAGTGGAACACGTCCCACGGGTCCAGGCCGAGATTGCCCTGAATCATCAGGCCCATCGACGCGCCGTACAGGGTCAGGCCGACGTACAGCTGCACGAGGCGGCGCGGCAGGTGGCCTGCTTTCAGCTGCTGAAGAGGGCTGATGGCGGCGAGCTGACGCGGCGGCGCGGCGGAAGTGGCGGTCACGTTCTCTAGTATCCGAGTCAAGTGGCCTGGTATTCGATAGCCAATTAGGCGATAGTGGACTGCATGCGTGAACGCTATCTTCCGGCCAGCACGTTGTCCGGCCTGCTCGGCGAGTGGGCCGACGGGACCGGTCCGGCGTACCGCGTCCTGGCCGAGCGGCTGCGGCTGCTGATCGCGGACGGCCGGATCATGCCCGGGTCGCGGCTGCCGAGCGAGCGGGAGCTGACGGACGCACTGGGAGTCAGTCGTACGACGGTGGCGTCGGCGTACCGGGAGCTGCGGGACAGCGGGTATCTGATGAGCCGGCGTGGTTCGGGCAGTGTCACGGCACTGCCGTCGAAGGTCATGCCGGAGCTCGGGCGGCACCACGCGCCGGGGATCGACGCCGAGGGGCTGTACGACTTCACCTGCGCGGCGCCGTCCGCCATACCGGGGATCAGTACGGCGGTGGCGTCGGCGGCTGCCGAGTTGCCGGTGCACCTGACGACGCCGGGGTACCACCCGCAGGGGTTGCCGGTGCTGCGGGAGGAGATCGCTGCGGCGTACGAGGAGCGCGGGCTGCCGACGTCGCCGGACCAGATCATCGTGACCGCGGGTGCGTTGGCCGCGACCTCGATCGCGGTGCGGGCGATCACGCAGATCGGCGATCGGGTCCTCACGGAGAGCCCGACGCATCCGAACTCGGTGGATGCGATCCGGCGGAGCGGTTGCCGGGTCGTCGCCGTACCGATGTCGCCGGGTGGCTGGGACCTGCCATTGCTGGAGGCAACCATTCGGCAGACGGCGCCGCGGGCAGCGTGGATGGTGGTCGACTTCCAGAATCCGACCGGCTGGTTGATGTCTGCCGCGGATCGGCAGCGGTTGGCGCTGGCCTTCGCGCGGAGCCGGACGACCGCGATCGTGGACGAGACACTGTTCGAGCTGTCACTGGACGGGCAGGAGATGCCGCCGCCGTTCGCGTCGTACGACCCCGACGGCGTGATCACGGTCGGGTCGGTGAGCAAGTCGTTCTGGGGCGGGCTGCGGGTCGGGTGGATGCGCGTGCCGGAGGCGCTGGTCGCGCGGGTGCTGGACGCGCGGGCGTCGATGGACCTCGGTACGCCGGTACTGGAGCAACTGGTCGTCGCCGGGCTGCTCAGGCAGCGTTCGACGTTGCTGCCGGAGCGTCGGGCCGAACTCGCCCGCCGCCGCGACGCCCTGGCCGATGCGGTCTCGCTGGAGCTCCCCTCGTGGCGATTCCGGCTCCCGTCCGGCGGACTCTCGCTGTGGTGCGAGCTGCCCGAACCGGTCGGATCGAGTCTGGTCGGCGTCGCCCAGCGCAACGGCGTACTCCTGGTCGCCGGCTCCCGCTTCTCCCCCGACGGCGGCCTCGAGTCCTTCATCCGCCTCCCGTTCACCCTCGACACGGACGCCCTCCGCGAAGGCGTCCGGCGGCTCGCCGAGTCGTACGGCGATCCGGGTACTCCGACCCGCCGAACCGGCGCGATGATCGCGTGACGGCGGACTCCCAGGCCATCACAATCGCGGTCGGCGAACGTACGTAGGCGGGGCTCCGGCGGGATCGCGCGATTGTGATGGCGTGGCCGTCCGGAGCGTCATCGTGCCGTAAGGGGTGCGGGGAAGGTTCGCCTTACATCCGGCGTTGAGAGACTATGAAAGTCACTCTGCGAGAGGCGTGAGAATGTCGTTCTTCACCCGCAACACCGCCATGGTCGAGGCCCAGGCCGCTCTGCCCGGCCGCGCCACCCCGGGCTTCGCCGTACCGGACGAGAACATCGTCCTGCACACGCCGCAGACCGCCGCCGCGCCCGAGGGGTTCGAGGAGGTCTGGTTCGGCACCGGATGCTTCTGGGGAACCGAGGAGATCTTCTGGCAGCAGCCCGGCGTGTACACCACCGCCGTCGGCTACGCGGGCGGTTACACCCCGAACCCGACGTACGAAGAGGTTTGCACCGGCCAGACCGGCCAGACCGAGGCCGTCCGAGTCGTGTACGACCCGACCAAGACCACCTTCACCGACCTGCTGAAGGTCTTCTGGGAGACCCACGACCCGACACAGGGCATGCGCCAGGGCAACGACCTCGGGTCGCAGTACCGCTCGGCCGTCTATTACACGACCGACGCCCAGCGCGCCGAGGCCGAACGCACCCGCGACCTCTACGCCCCCGTCATCAAGCCCCTCGGCTACGGCGACATCACCACCGAAATCGCCCCCGCCACCACCTTCTACTACGCCGAGGGCTACCACCAGCAGTACCTCTACAAGAACCCCAACGGGTACCGCTGCCACAGCAACACCGGCGCGAAGTTCCCGGCCGACGTCTGACGGATTTACCGCGATGCCTCTGGACTCTCTGAGTTCAGGGGCATCGGGCGTATTGGGGCGGGCGCGGTGCGGTGACGTGCGACTAGCAGGACGATGGCTCCGGGGAGGGTTGCGACCAGGGCGAGCATGCCGTAGACGACCGCGACGGTGACGCCTAGTGCCGCGCCCAGGCCGACCGCGCTGAAGGCCCAGGCGGCTGCGCCCTCGCGTGGGCCCCAGCCTGCGATGTTCGTCGGCACCGCCGAGGCCGTCAGCACGACCAGTGCGACAGGCAGCAGCCGAGCCGGCGATACATCCGCTCCGGTCGCTCGTACTGCGATCAGGAACACGGCGACGTGGCCGAGTACGGCGACGGTGGAGGCGAGCAGGACGCGCGGCCAGACCCGCGGCGCGAGGACCGCATTGCGGAGGTCGCTGGTGAAGGCGCGTCCGATCCGCGAGGAGAGGCGACGTCCGTTCAGAAAGAGGAGTACGGCGATCAGCACCACGCCTGCGACGACCACCACCGTCACGGCGATCGAGGGAACGAAGGAGCCGGCCAAGAACAGCACGCCCACCGTCAGCACGAGCTGTACCGCGAATCCCGACGCCCGCTCCCACGCGACGGCCCGCAGGCTACGGCCCAGGTCGCCGACCTCACGCCCGTGGCGTACGGCGCGGTGTACGTCGCCCACCACTCCGCCGGGCAGCGTGGCGTTGAGGAACTGGGATCGGTAGTACGCCGCCACCGCCGTCCTCAGCGGTAGCTCGACGCCGAGCCCGCCGGCGATGAGCCTCCACCGCCATGCACAGCACAACGTGGTCAGCGAGGTGATCGCGAGCGCGGCCGCGATCGGCCAACCGGTCGTCAGCCGGAGCCCGTCCACCAACGGGCCCGTGCCTACCCGCCAAACGAGAACGGCGAGGATCGCGGCGCCGCCCGCCACGCGGGCCCAGGTCCAGACGCTTCGGCTGATGGCGGTTCCGATCTCGTAGTAGGACGTCGTACCAGTAACACGACTGTCACCTGCTGCTGGTTCATCCGGCGACTTCCGACAGCACAGCCGACAGTTCGCGTGAGGTCTGTGACCAGTCGGTCAGAGTCAGGCGCCGGGATCTGGCCGCCACGCGCAGCCGTGTGCGCTCTTTCGGGTCACGCAGCCACCGACGCAGCGCCTGCGCGAGAGCCTGTGGGTCGCCCGGCGCGACCAGCAGGCCCGGTCGGCTGCCGTCGGGGGCGCGGCCAAGCGCCTCCGGCACGCCACCGACGTTCGTGGCGACGACCGGCAGCCCGCGAGCGAGCGCCTCGGTGACGACCATGCCGTAGGTCTCGAACTGGGAGGCCAGCACCAAGACGTCCGCCTCTGCGTAGGCGCGCTCGAGTTCGGCGCCTGTGAGCGGCCCGGTGAAGCACACCCGGTCGACCAGGCCCCGGTCCTTGGCCTGCCGCTGCAGTCCGTCGACGAACTCCACATCGAGGTTCAACGAACCGACGAAATCGCATCGCCACGCCGGATCGTCAACCGCGGCCAGCGCCTCAAGCAGGACGTCGGTGCCCTTGGTCGGGGTGACCGCTCCGACACAGAGCAACCGTCCTCCGGACGGCGAACCCGATGCCAGGTCGGCCACGTCGACACCCGGCGGTACGACGTACACGCGATCGTTGGGCAGCGGGTAGTGGTCGAGCAGCCACCGCCGGGTCCAGTTGCTCGTGGCCACGATCGCGGATGCCGCCGACAGCGTGGCGACCTCGCGCGCCTCGTCCCGCGGCATGTGCAGGAGTACGACGATCCGCAGGCGGTCGGCCTCCAGCTTCAGCACCTCGGGGACCACGGACGCCAGCAGGCCATCGACCAACACCAGTTCACCGTCCGGGACTCGGGCCAGCACCGCTCCCATGGCCGCCGCGTCCGGCTGGGGCCACTGGCCGGCCACGGCGTGCTCGTGTACTGACCAGCCGAGTGCCATGAGCCCATCACAGATCCGACGGTCGTAGACGTTGCCACCGCTGGGTCGCTGCGGGTCGTCGATCCCGTCCGGGACCAGGAAATGCACCGCAGCCTCCTTCGCTCGCACGGATGAACCGGTGCGACGCTGTTCTCGTATGACTGTCGTACCCGTAGCTACGGAGGCACTGTGCGTCTGGTTCAGGGTCGAGTGCGCAGCCGCATCCCGATCGGCCCGCTCGCCGGCTTCGCTGGTTTGCTCGTGCTGCTCGGCGTACTCGCAGCGGTCACCGACCTCGACGTCGCCGGCTGGGTGACCGGCGTCGCCTGCGGAGCCGGTCTTGCCGCGCTCGTCGCCCGCGCGATGGCCCATCACCGTCGTGACGGGCTCGGGCCTGCGGACAGAGTGACCCTGGCTCGCGCGGTCCTCGCCTGCGGGGTCGCGGCGCTCACGGCGGACTCGTTCGGCGGCCCGGCGCCGGTGGCGATCCTCGTGACGCTCGCGACGATCGGGCTGGTCCTCGACGGAGTGGACGGCAAGGTCGCCCGGCGTACCGGCACCGTTTCGGCGTTCGGCGCGCGGTTCGACATGGAAGTCGACGCGTTCCTGATCATGGTCCTGAGCGTGTACGTCGCCCGTACGACGGGCTGGTGGGTGCTTGCGATCGGTTTGGCCCGCTATCTGTTCGTGGTCGCCGGCTGGGCGTTGCCGTGGCTGCGCGGTTCGCTCCCGCCTCGCTACTGGGCCAAGGTGGTCGCCGCGATCCAGGGCATCGCCCTGACCGTCGCAGTGGCCGGCTTCCTGCCCGATGCCGTGACCACGGTCGTGGTGCTGATCGCACTGGGACTGCTGGCCGAGTCGTTCGGCCGTCAGATCTGGGGGCTGTGGCGCCAGGCCGGAAGTCCGCGCGGCACTCGCGCCACCGTGATGTCGGCGCTGGCAGTGCTGCTGGTTTGGGCCGCGCTCGTCGTACCGGACCACACCGGCAACCTGTCGCCGACCACCTTCCTCCGGATCCCGCTCGAGGGCCTGGTGTTCGTCGTCCTCGTCTGCGTGCTGCCGTCGAGACTCGCGCGGATCCTCGCGCTGATCGGCGGTTTCCTTGCCGGGGTGCTGCTGATTCTGCGGCTGCTCGACAGAGGCTTCTACTTCGCCTTCGACCGCGCCTTCCATCCCGTGTACGACGCGGCGTACGTCGGCTCCGGCCTTGGACTGCTCGGCGACTCGATCGGCCGCGTCGGCGCCCTCGCAGTCTTCATCGGAGTCGGAGTCCTCTGCCTGGCCCTGCTCACCGTGCTGCCGTTGTCGGCGGTGCGGGTGACCCGGCTCGTGGCGAGTCACCGGCGGCCGACGATCCGGATCGTCGCCGTCCTGGCCGCAATCTCGATCGTGCCCGCGCTGACCGGCGCCTGGCCGGAGCCCGTACGACCGCTCGCCTCGACCTCCGCGGCTCGGCTCGCCACGCAGGTCGGTGACGACCTCCGCGACCAGCGGGGGTTCGTCCAGGCGCTCAAGCAGGATCCCTTCCGCGACACCCCGGGCAACGACCTGCTGACCGGCCTGAAGGGCAAGGACGTGCTCCTGGTCTTCGTGGAGAGCTACGGACGTACGGCGCTCGACTCTCCTGTGGTCGGGTCGGCGCTGGAGGCCGGGGACCAGCGGCTGCAGCAGGCAGGCTTCTCCTCGCGCAGCGGCTTCCTCACCTCGCCGACGTACGGCGGCATCAGCTGGCTGGCGCACTCCACCCTGCAGTCCGGGCTGTGGGTGAACAGCCAGCAGCGGTACGACTACCTCGTCACCCTCGACCGGCTCACTCTCACCGACGCGTTCGGTCGCGCCGGCTGGCGGACAGTGGCCGACGTACCGTCCAACGACAAGGACTGGTCGGTGGCGACGACGTACTACCACTACGACATGGTCTACGACCGCAGGAACGTGGGGTACGCCGGGCCGTCGTTCAGCTATGCCTCGATGCCTGACCAGTACACCCTGGCCGCGCTCCAGCGGCTCGAGCTGGAGAAGCCGAACCGCGCTCCCGTCATGGCCGAGGTCGACCTGGTTTCCAGCCACACCCCCTGGGCACCGCTCCCCCGGCTGGTCGACTGGAGCCGAGTGGGTGACGGCTCGGTCTTCGACCCGATGCCGGCCGAGGGCGACTCGCCGGAAGACGTATGGCGGCAGCCGGACCGGGTGAAGGCCGCGTACGCACAGTCCATCGCCTACTCGCTCGACGCCCTGACCTCGTTCGTACAGCAACTCCACGACCGCAACCTGGTCCTCATCGTCCTCGGCGACCATCAACCGGCCAGCATCGTCTCAGGCAACGGTGCGAGCCACGACGTACCGGTAAGCATCATCGCCGCCGACCCAGCCGTAACGAACCTGCTAGCGACCTGGGGCTGGCAGACCGGCCTACGCCCAGCCCCCGCCGCCCCAACCTGGCCAATGGACACCTTCCGAGACCGCTTCCTAACCACCTACAGCCACTAGCGTCCGGCGTGTTGTCAGTGGTTGCGGCGGGCGAGGTGGGTGGTGATTTGGGCGTCGATTTCTACGGTTTCGGGGAGGGCTTCGAGGGTTCGGCGGAAGACGTGGTCTCGGTCTGTGGGCGGGAGCATGACGTACGCCGAGACGGTCGAGAGATATCCGATGAAGTCGTGGGCGGTCATCGTCAGACGCTGTTCGATGGTCGCTTGCCGGACGTCGGTGAACGACTCGGTCTGCTCGAGCTCGGTGCCGGGCCACTGCATCGGTCGATCCGCGGGCGTGCCGTCGGGTGACGGGACGCCGTCGTACCCCATGTACGGCTCACGTGCCACGCGCGCGGCCTCCTGGACGGCCGGGTCGGCCAGCTGGATAGGTACGCCGAACGAGGCGAACACACCACCCGGCCGGACCAGCGCGGCCATGCGGTCCCACCGGCCTTCGGGGTTGGTCCAGTGGAGCGCGGCGGCCGAGTACACCAGGTCGTACGACGTATCGAGCGGCAGGTCCTCGAATGCCGCCTGCATGGTGGTGACGTCTGCCGGCAGGTGCTTGCGCAGCTCCGCGAGCATCGCCGCGTCAGGCTCGGTCGCCGTAACCGCGATCCCGCCCTGCGCGAACAGCCGCGTCGCCTTCCCCGTCCCGGCACCGATCTCGAGAGCAGTCCGGATCGGCTCACCGGCGTACCCCGTCACCAGCTCAAAAAGCTCCACCGGATACCCCGGCCGAAACCGCTCGTACGCCTCCGCTACCGCCCCAAAACTCAACGCCCGAACAACCATGCCAGCATCCTGACAGCCCCACACCCACAGCGCCTGCCATTTTCCCCGGCGTCGCTGAGGTGCTCAGATGTGTTGCTCTGCGGGGAAGCCGGTCCAGCGTAGGTCAGCGGGTAGATGTTGCATGTCGTTGTACAGCAGGACCGTCGAGGGGCGGCCGGGTGTGTAGCGGATGACGGTTAGCGCGGCATTGCAGTGGGAAAGGCTGAGCCACCGCCACTTCGGCGCATCCATCGCGTCTCGGACGAGCCAGCCGATCAAGAAGTTGTGGGTCACCACGAGCTCGTGCACTTCGTCGTCCACCGGCCGGGTAAAGCGCTCCACGGCCAGGCGGGCCAACTCAGGTCCGCGCTCGAGTTCCTCGGGTGAAGCCTGCTGGAGGAATCTGAGCAGGTAGTCAGCGGACTCCACCGGTAACTCGTGCTTCTCCGGCGCGTACGGGACGTAGTCACCGGCCGCCTCCGAAACGTCCAGCGGGACGTCCTTCGTCAACTGCTCCCTGACCAGGCGCGCGGTTTGGGCTGCCCGTGGGAGCGGACCGTGATGAACGGCGGACAGAGGGACATCCTGCAGTCGCCGGCCGAGCAGGACCGCCTGACGACGACCTCGCTCGGTCAGCCCACTCTCGTCCGGCAGAGCCTCGGCATGCCTGACGAGGTACAGGTACCGGCTGACCGTTCTGTTCATTCGGTACTCCGTCCGCGGCTGACGACCCATCCCTCTTCTGTGGACGCCGCCTACCCAACCCCGGTTCGCTAACGCCAGCCCAGTGCCACACCGGCGTACCGTAAATCCGCGCCAGGTGTCGGATCGGGCTGCTCTTGTTCGTGGTGAGGGTAGAGGTGGCCGTGGGGGTCACTGTGGTGGAGGAGGAAGCATGACCGAGTACGTCATTCTCTTTAATGATGAGTGGGTGCCGGAGCATACGGATGAGGAGTTGCTCGGGAAGTCCAGGGCGCTCAGGCCGTTGCTGGCCGAGATGCGGGCTGCCGGGGTGCTCATCTTCACCGGCGGGCTCGACACCGATGCCCCCGTGTTCAGTGTTGACGCGTCCAGCGGTACGCCGTTGTTCACCGACGGGCCGTACGTCGAGTCGAAGGAGCACCTCGGCGGGTTCGCCGTCGTCGATGTGGCCGACGAAGAGGCGGCGCGCCTGTGGGCGGGAAAGATCGCGGTGGCCTGCGGTTGGCCGCAGGAGGTGCACCGCTTCCAGGTCCCCAGGCAATTCCCGGGGAACTCATAGGCTCTTGGTGTTGTTCTCGCGGTGCTTGCCCACGTAGCCCCTGGCGGCCGGACGTGCCGTGTCACGACCGGCGGACTTGTAGGGAGCAGCCAGCCCTGCGGTGATCGCTCGGGCAATGACGGCAGGATCCGGAGCCACAGCGCGAGGCAGACTGGGCGGCGGAACGATCGGAGCGGTGAAGCGCGGCTCGACGACCTTGCCCAAGGCAACCGTCCGCCGGAAGCTGTCCGCGATCACGTTGAGGGACGCGGCATCCGCGGTCCCGGCCAGCCGAGGGTGGTGCGCCGTACGCCGCAGTACTTGCGACGCCGCGAGCAGATTGCTCAGCTGCTGCGTGTGCTCCCGGCGCGGACGCCACCTGCGGACCTGGCACCGATCCACGGCCGTCTCGAGCTCGGCTGCGACGTCCAGCATCGTGTTCGCCAAGCTTCGAAGCGAAGGATCGTCGCCCGTCCACACCCGTAGTGCGACATCGCGCAGCGTCCTTCGCGTCTCGCCGAGGTACTTCGCGAGCTTCCGGAGCCGCCGGTTGTCACGGACCCAGCGGCGCGCGAGGACCGCGACCTCCCACACCGCACACCCGGCGGCGCCGATGAGCGCGCCCGAGACCACGAACCCACCGATCACCACCTCATCCTGCCTACGTCAGGACCGCGGATCCACCTTTCTCATAAGCCGCTAACGGCGGTCAGCCCATAGTTTTCTGGCCGTCGATGGATTCCCGGATGATGTCGGCGTGGCCGGCGTGCTGCGCGGTCTCGGCGGTGATGTGGAGGAAGACGCGGCGGACCGACCAGAAGACGCCCGGCGGTTGCCACGGAGCGGACGGGAGTTCGTAGCTGGTGTCGAGGTCCAGCGTGCGGACCAAGTCGTCGGTGGCGGCGGCCACCTTCTCGTACTCCACGAGTACGCCGGCCAGCGTCTCGCCGTCGGTGAGGCGGAACTGGTTCTGCCACTCGGCGATCACCTCCGGCGTGTACTCCGTCGCCGTCTGTTCCCCCTTGCCCTGGGCGAACTCGGCCCAGTGCTGCTCGACCGTCGACACGTGCTTGATCAGGCCACCGACCGTCAACTCGCTGGCGGTACTGCGGGTGCTCGCCTGCTCGTCCGTCAGGCCCTGCGCGGTGTGCCGCAGGAAGTACCGGTGCTTGGCCAGGAACTCGAGGATGTCAGCCCGCTCACCGGTCACCGTCTGCTCGTTCGTCGTCATACCCTGACTCTAGAAGCAGTAGCGGCCAAGTACTGGCCTCTACTCGAGAAGAGCAGAGGCCAGTACTTCGAAGTTCAGGACCAGCTCTGGTACGCGCGGTACTTGCTGGAGTCCGACCAGCACGGCATCGTGCGCAAGCCCTTCGAGCTGTCGTCGAGGCATCGACCGGTGCCCTGGTTCTGCAGCCGGATCGTGCCGTCGGAGTACGTCGCCTTCTTCCAGCTCTGCAGTTTCGAGTTCGGGTTGGAACTGGGCCAGCAGGAGATGGTGCGCAGGCCGTTCGAGCTGTCGTCGAGGCACTCGCCGGTTCCGACGCTCCTGAGCTGACGCGTCTGGTCGTTCCAGACGTGGATCTGCCACTTCTGCGTCGACAGGTTGTTACACCCGAGCGTCCGGAGACCCTTTCCGCTGTCGTCGAGGCAGCGCTGGGTCGCCTTGTTCTTCAGCGTCTGCACCGGGTCGGCCGCGACGACCATCTGCTTGCTCAGGTCGCGGTCGAGCGGCCGGGCAGCGGCCGGCCCGGTCGAGGTCCCGACCAGTGCGGCGCCAACGGCCAGGCCCATCAGTGCGATACGAAAGCTACTCATTGTTTCCTCCCGAGTTGTTGTCAGTTCGGGATCCACACTCACAACGAGCACTGGCGGCGCGATGGCGCGGCAATGGCGCGACCGCTCAGCTGAGCTTGGCGCGGACCGCGACGGCGGTCGGGTGGTCGAGCTCCTCGAGCATTCCGGCAGCGCGACCCCAGTACTCGCGGGCTGTCGCGTGCTCGCCGAGAGTTTCGTGGATGTCGCCGACCGCCTCGAAACTCTCGGCCAGTTCGAGGCGCCGACCGAGAAGCTCCTGCAACTCGATCGCCCGTCGGTAGCAGCGGAGAGCGTCGTCGGGTCTGCCGAGCCGCCCATAGGCGAAGCCGAGACTGTCCAGCGTGTCGGCCTCGCCGTGCAGTTCACCGATATCCCGCAGCTCGGCCAGCGCCTGCTCGCAACAGCGGACGGCTTCCTCGTAGTCCCCCAACTCGGCGTGATACCAACCGGCGTTGTTCAGCGCGTTGGCGTACCCGGACCGGTGACCGACCTGTGCATACCGGGTCTGTGCTTCCGTCGCCGCGACGATCGCGTCGGCCTTGCGACCTTGAGCCGACTGGATCCGGCCGATGCCGACGTACGCATGCGCCTCGCCGGTCACGTCCCCGAGCGACCGCGAAAGCTCGAGCGCCTGCTGTTCCTCGTCGAACGCCACGTCCAGCCGGCGCAGCCGAAGGTGCATGCGGGCGAGGCTGCGATGCGCCCGGGCCTGCTCGGCCACGAGGCCCAGCCTGGTCGCCGCGGCCAGGCCACGTCTCTGTACGGCGATGAGCTCGTTCCAGTCACCCTGCTGGTCCTGGAAGTCGGCCAGCGACCACGCCAACCGCCAGACCTGCTCGTCGAAGCCGTCGAGGTGGGTAAGCCCGCCCAGGGTGCGGTGCCGTGCGGCGAACCAGTCCATCGCTGCGGCACGCGATGCCGGTGGATCGACGACCACGGCCGGATCGGCCGGCAACAGGCTCGCCGGATCGCGGGTCGGGCTCAGTTGCAGCGCGGCGGCATGGCCTGTGTGCACCAGCAGGTCGAGCAACCGCCCGAGCGCGGCCCGGGCCTCGGCCGGCTCCGCGAGCTCGATCGCGTAGCTACGCAGCAAGTCGTGCATCGCGTACCAACCCGGCGCGGTCTCGCTGAGCTGATGCGAGTGACACAGCTCGTCGAGCTGCTGGTGAGCCTGTGCAGCGGTCACACCGGCCAGCGCCGCGGCTTCCGCGGTGTCCAGCTCCGGACCGGGATGTACGCCGAGCAACCGGAACAGCCGCGCCCCGGACGGACTCAACGATCGGTACGACCAGGAGAACACCGCTCTCGCATCGGTTGCCGGATCACCGGCAGACAACGCGTCCAGGACGTTCCGGCGGAGCTCGGTGACAAGGCTCGCCAGCGGCCAGTTCGGGTGCAGGTCGGCGAGCGCACCGACAACCGCGAGCGCGAGTGGCAGTCCTGCGCAGCCGGCCACCAGCTCGTCGAAGGCCGCTCGCTCCTGAGCGAACCGTTCCGGACCGATCCTTGCCTCAAGCAACAGTTGGGCCGCGTCGGCGCCGAACGGCTCGAGCGTTACCGCAGCCGCCTGCTCCGTGACCACGAGGCCGGCCAAACGGTCACGGCTGGTGACCACAGTCAGGCAGCCGGGGCCGCCGGCCAGCAGTGGCCGGGCCTGCTCGGCCGACCGGGCATTATCGAGAACCAGGAGTACCCGGCGGTCCTCGAGCAAGCTACGGAGCGCGGCTGTGCCGGCCTCGAGATCCGCGGGCACCCGGTCCGGCGGCGTCCCGAGAGCGATGAGGAACCGGGACAACGTCGTACCGGGATCGGCGGTCCGGCCGGACGGATCGAAACCCCGGAGGTCGGCGTACAGCTGTCCGTCGGGGAACTGCTCGGCGATCTGCCGGGCCCAGTGCACCGCGAGGGTGGTCTTGCCGATTCCCGCCGGTCCGGTGACCACGCACAGGCCCGCTGCCGGTCGGGTCCGGATGCGGTCGAGGTACTCGTCGAGCCGTTTGAGGGAGCCGCCGCGGCCGACGAATCCGGGCACGCCCGCCGGTAGCTGGCGCGGTACCAGCAGCTGCCGGGCCGGTTCAGGTTCATTTGACGCGAGGATGCGCGCCTGCAACTCTTGCGCGGCCGCCGACGGCTGCACACCGAGCTGCTCGTCCAGCACGCGCCACAACCGCTGGTAGGTGTCGAGCGCCTCGGCGCGCCGACCAGCGCGACACTGTGCCGTCATCAGCAGCTGCCACGGCAACTCCCGCAACGGATGCCGTGCAGTCAGAGCCTGCAGCTCCGGTACGACGGCACCGTGCCGGCCGAGGTCGAGCTCACCCTGCAAGCAGGTCTCCAGGACCGCGAGCCGACCCTCCTCGAGTTCGCCGGCGCGCTGACGGACCGCGGGCAGGTCGACGTCGGCGAGGAAATCCCCCGACCACAGCGCCAACGCCTCCCGGAACCGGGCCACCGCGTCCGGCACCCGCTGCTCGTCCAGCGCGGACCGGCCGGCGGCGACCAGCCGTTCGTACTCGGACAGATCGGATTCCCCTGCCGGCACCCGCAGTACATAACCGTCCGGCCGGCTGTCGATCCGCAACGCCGACCCCTCGAGCCGGCGCCGGATCCGATACACACACGACTGCAGAGTCGTGCGTGCGCTTCGCGGCGGCTCTCCACTCCAAAGCTGGTCGACCAGCCAGTCCGTCGGCGCGACCGCACCGGCATGTACGGCGAGCAGTGCCAGTACGCCGCGCTGTCGAGCCGCGTCGAGGCCAACCCGCTCGCCGTCGACCCGCAACTCGAGCGCTCCGAGCACCCTCAACTGCATGCTGGTCAGCGTAACTGCCGACGGTGGCACGGACGGGTTGTCGCGAGTACTGTGACTCGGGGGTGGCTGGGGGACAACCCGTTGTGGACAAAGGGTTTTCGAGCTGAGGGGGTCCGAATCATGGGCACGATCACGACCAGCGACGGCACCGAGATCTACTACAAGGACTGGGGCGAGGGACAGCCGATCGTCTTCAGTCACGGTTGGCCGTTGTCGGCCGACGACTGGGACAACCAACTCCTGTTCTTCCTGTCGAAGGGGTACCGCGTCGTCGCGCACGACCGGCGTGGACACGGCCGGTCGACGCAGACCGGTGACGGTCACGACATGGACCACTACGCCGACGATCTCAAGGCAGTCGTCGACCATCTCGACCTGCACGACTGCATCCACGTCGGCCACTCGACCGGCGGCGGCGAGGTCGTGCACTACCTCGCCCGGCACGGCGAGGATCGAGCCGCCAAGGCCGCGCTGCTCTGCGCGGTCCCGCCGCTGATGGTGAAGACCGACGCGAACCCCGAGGGCCTGCCCAAGGAGGTCTTCGACGACCTGCAGAACCAGCTCGCCGCGAACCGTTCGGTGTTCTACCGCGCGCTCCCGGAGGGACCGTTCTACGGCTACAACCGGCCCGGTGCCGAGCCCTCCGAGGCGATCATCGCGAACTGGTGGCGGCAGGGCATGATGGGCGGCGCCAAGGCGCACTACGACGGCATCGTCGCGTTCTCCCAGACCGACTTCACCGCGGACCTGGGACAGATCACCATCCCGGTGCTCGTCGTACACAGTGAGGACGACCAGATCGTCCCGTACGCCGACGCCGGGCCGAAGTCGGCCGCCTTGCTCAAGAACGGCGTCCTGAAGACGTACCAGGGTCTCCCCCACGGACTGCCCACGACGCACGCCGACGTGGTCAACGCGGACCTGCTCGAGTTCATCCAGTCCTAGAAGATTCCCCGGCTTCGTCACGCATTTGCGCGCCCTCCCGGCGACAGCCTGACGAAAGGCTTCATCGATGCATCACCGCACCAGAGTCCTCGCCGCGCCAGCCAGGACTCCGCACTCGCCGTCCCCGACCCGTCGACGGTCTTCGATTTCGTCCCGTACCCCGGGGCTCCGGCCGGTGACGTGGACCTGTACCTCAAGCACGACACGTTCGTGAAGTCGTTCGCGTCCGGGCTGTCGCGCAGCGCGGCCGAGAAGCTCTTCCCGTCGCAGCGTCCGCTCACCCTCAGCGCCGGCAACGGCATCTCCGGTCCGCCGGCCTGGGCCTCGATCAAGTCCTGGTACGTCCTCGGCACGAAGGACCTGATCATCACGCCGACCGCCCAGAACTTCATGGCCACCCGGGCCCACTCCACCATCACCCGCATCCCGGCGGGCCACCTAGGACTCATCTCCGACCCAGGCCCGATCACCAAGGTCATCGAAACCGCAGCCCGCGCAACCAGCTGACCAACCGCCGCGGGTCGTCCGGATAATTCGAGCGACCCGCGGTCGTGCGCGGGACTAGGCTGCCCCGCAACTTCCTGGGGAGGCCTGATGGGTGACGAGTTGGAGATCCGGCCGTTGCGGCCGGACGATCCGCCGGTGATTTCGGCTGCACTCAACGCGTTGGGCTGGGACAAGCCCGAGAGTCAGTACGTGCGGTATCTGGCCGAGCAGGAGGCCGGGACCCGCGACGTCTTGGTGGCGACCGTCGACGGCGCGTACGTCGGGTACGTGACCGTCTACTGGGTTTCGCCGTACTTCGAGACCATCCCGGAGATCTCGGATTTCAACGTGTTGCCGTCGTACCGCCGGCGTGGGATCGGATCCGCGTTGATGGATGCGGCGGAGGCGAAGGTGGCCGAGCGGTCCGCGGTGGTGGGGATCGGGGTCGGGCTGTACGCCGATTACGGGAGCGCACAACGGATGTACGTTCGCCGTGGATACATTCCGGATGGCCGCGGAGTGCTCTACAAGCTCGAGCAGGTTCCGCCGGGCGAGACGGTTCGGATTGACGACGACGCCATCCTCATGTTCACCAAGCGGCTGAGGTAGCGTCACAGGTGTGCGTGCCATCGAGTATTCGCGGACCGGTGAACCTGACGTCCTGACCCTCGTGGACAGGCCGCTGACCGATCCGGGACCAGGTGAAGTGCGGGTCCAGATCCATCGGTCGGGCGTCAACCCGACCGACTGGAAGTCGCGCAAGGGCAGCGAGGCCGGTACGCCGGTCGATCCGCCGCAGGTGCCGAACCAGGACGGCTCCGGTGTCGTCGACGCCGTCGGTCAAGGCGTCGACGCAGGCCTGGTCGGCCGTCCGGTCTGGATCTGGGAAGCCGCTTTCGGGCGACCCTCCGGAGGCACCGCGCAGGAGTACGCCGTGGTGCCGATTCGGCACGTGGTTCCGCTGCCGGACGGAGCGTCGTACGACCTCGGCGCTTCGCTGGGCGTGCCGTTCCTGACCGCGCATCGCTGCCTGACGGTGACCGAGGACGGGCCCGATCGGCTCGGTCCGGGCAAGCTGGCCGGCCGTACGGTCCTGGTTGCCGGTGGCGCCGGCGCGGTCGGCAACGCGGCGATCCAGCTCGCGCGCTGGTCCGACGCAACCGTGATCACCACCGTCAGTAGCCCGGAGAAGGGCAACCTGGCCGCGCTGGCGGGCGCCGACCACATCATCAATTACAAGCAGGAGGACGTGGTCGCGGAAGTCCGCGCGATCTCGCCGCACGGCGTGAACACGATCGTCGAGGTGTCGCCCGCGGCCAACGCGGCCATCGACGCCGCGGTCGTCGCGATGCACGGCTCGGTCGCGGTCTACGCGACCGACGGCGGCGAGTCGATGGAGCTCCCGGTCCGGGCATCGATGACGCCGAACGTCCGCTGGCAGTTCGTCCTGGTCTACAACGCGCCGGAGCCGTGGCGTCCGCGTGCCATCGACGACGTCACCGCGGCGATCCAGGCCGGCGCCGTTCGGGTCGGACCCGAGGCCGGGCTCCCGTTGCACCACTACTCGCTCGAGCAGGCAGCCGAAGCACACGCGGCCGTCGAGCAGAGCATCGTCGGCAAGGTCCTTATCGACGTCCGTTGATCTGCTGGAAGGCTGCTGCGCAACGGCATTCGGGGTCGTCGGTGCAGAGCAGGGCAGCCGGGTCGTCCAGGATGAGCTGCCGAGTTGCCGCGAGTACGGCATCCTTGGGGATTCGTCGTACGCGCGCCTGACCGATCTGGACCTCCTTCGTCGCAGGACGGAGTACCGGCTCGATGTCGTCGAAGCGGTGGCTCTCGCCGGGCACGTTCGGGAGCTCGACCCAGAGGCCGTCGGCCGATTTCGCGTAGCGGTAGAAGAGGGAACGGCCGAGGTACTGCTCGGCGAGATGGATCGTGGTGTTGGAGGTGTGGGTGACGCCGAGGAGGAGTACGTCGCCGTTGAGGGCCTCGATCGGGCCAAGCGGCCAGTCGGGGCGCTGCGCCTCGAGGAGCCGTTCGGCGGCTGGACCGGCGGCCTGGTAGGCGAAGAGCGGGTGTGAGGTGCGCTGCGGCCAACTGATCCGGCGGAAGTCCTCCGGGATCCGGCCGAGCCAGCGGTCGACCGGCAGATCGGTCCGGAAACTGGTTGCCTGCGACAACTTTTTGTCGAACTCGTCCCAGTCGGCGGCATTCCAGTAGGCGTTGTCCGGTCGGACCATCCCGGGCGGCGCCGGGATTCCGGTCAGGTCCCAGGTCCCGGCCGGCATCAGCACGGTCCCGCACACCTCGGTCAGCGCCGAACAGACCGCCTCCGCCCCACCGTCGACGTACCCGAACGAACTGAGCGACGAGTGCACGATCACCTCAGACGTCTGATCCAACCCAAGCTGGCGCAGCCCGTCGACAACATCCGCCCTGGCCACATCCATGCCGGAAGACTATGTGGTCAACGTGTCGCCGTGCCGGTGAAATACCTTCCAGCTACCGGCCTCGCGGCGGTAGAGCTGGGTGACTCGGAGGGTGTACGTGCGCGGCTCGCCGTTCACGCTCACCGACGTGTGCTCGTAGCCGATCGTGTACGCGAGATCGCCGATCGCGTCGGCCGAGACGACCTCGTGCACGTACGACGTACAGTCCGAGAAGTCCTGCTCCAGCCGATGGAAGACCTCCTCGGCGCCGGCGGCCGTCGTCGCGCTCTTCCAGGCACCGAACAGTGTCACCGGGTCCTGCGTCGACCAGATCGCGCGGCGAGGATTTCCGTCGCCGTTGTGGATCGCGACTTCCGCGTCCCGCAGCTCACTCTCCACCCACTTCAGAAACTCCGCTCGCTCACTCATCTTCCGATTGAAAGCCCGCCGGCCGAACGCGACAACCTAGTAGGCCTGAAACAGTCCGGTCTTCCGGAACTCGGCGTGCAGCTTCAGGACCACCTCGGTTGGCGGGTGCAGCGGACCGGGCGGGTCGGAGAAGAAGCCGGCTTCCAGGACCTCGTCTGGGGCGGGGCGGAGGGTGCCGGTCCAGTGGCGGGTTTCGAAGCAGAGGGCGAAGCATTGGACGACATCGCCGTTCGGGTAGGTCAGCGTGTGGACGTCAGCCCGCGACAGGCTGGCGAACGGGACGAGGTCCTCCGGGGCGACTGTCAGTCCGGTCTCCTCGTGGAACTCCCGGGCCGCCGTACTGCGGAAGTCGTCGCCGGGCTCCGCTCCACCGGCTGGGAGCTCCCACAGACCGGAGTCGCGACTCCTTTGGAAGAGGATGCGGTCCGTCGAGTCCACCGCGAGTACCTGGGCGCCAGGCAGCAGCAGGAGGCGGGAGCCGACGTGGTGGCGGAGCTGGGTGAGGTAGGAGTCCACCAATGAGAGGGTAGGGCGCGTGGATTGGGTGAGGCGGCGGGCCGGGTGGGTGCTGGGACTGGGACTGACCGGTGCGCTGGTGTGGACGGCAGTGGTCACGTTGTCGCAGCCCAACTGGTACGACCCGAGCGAGGACTGCACCAAGAGACTCGGCGGCGACCCCACGGCGATCCACACCGGCTGGTTCCCGCCTTCGGCGAGCTGCGTGTACGGCGACGAGGTCCGCCAATACATGTCGACGACCCGCTCCGTCGTCCTCTCCATCATCGGCGTACTGCTCCTGATCGTCGTCGCAGCCGGCCTGATCCTGACCGTACGTCGACTGACCGGCAACGCCGGCCCGGTCCGTACCGCCGACACCGTCGACCTCCGCAAACGGCGCATCACCCACCTGGCCTTCGGAGCTCTCGACACAGCCGTCGTCTTCGCGGTCGTGACCGTCCTCAACGCGTCCGCGATCGTCTTCGGCGGTCTCCCCGGCGGCATCCTGTTCGTCGTGATCACCCTCGTCGGCCTCAGTGCACTCTGCACAGCGCTCGACCGTCACATGGGTCCGCTCCCCAGCAGCGCGATCGAGAGCCGTCGTCGCGGCACGATCGCCGGCGCCGCGGTCTTCGGCGTGGTCTTCGCCGCGACCGCGATCACCGGACAGCTCCCGTTCTTCCGGCTCTGGTCCATCCCGGTGGCCGGGGTCGCGTACGCCGTGATCGCCGGCGTGCAGTGGTCTAGGTCGACCACCCAGGCTCAATATTCTGGTTGAGCTGGAAGACGTTCTCGGGATCGTACTGACACTTGACCCGGGCCAGCCGCTTGTAGTTCGCCGTACCGAATCCGGCGATCACCCGTTCTTGCCCTTCGTGCCCGATGAAGTTCAGGTACACGTGCCCGGTCGACCACGGCTCCAGGTCCGAACACACGTCCCGCGCCCACCGGATCCCGCGCTCGTCCGCACACGGATCCGTCCAGGCCCCGAACGGATGCGCGACCCACTCCGCATACCGGTACGCCTGCGGCCAGTCCCCGGCACCACGCCGTACGGCGCCACCCCACGGCAGCACCACCTGCTGCGACGGTGACGGCGAGATCATCTCCCGGGCCCGATCGCAGAACGCCAGTACGGCGGGATCAGGGAACGCCCGCAGGTGTTCGGCGGACCAGTAGTTCCGGAACCCGGCCGGACTGTCCAGCGCAGCCTGGAGCTCGGTGTACGGCATCTCCGCGATGAACTGCCCCTCCGGCGCCAGCGCGAACATCGGCTCGAAGGCCTCGCGCGTCTCGTCCACCCCACCGGCGTACACCGCGACTGCCATCACAACCGGCTGCCCCTGCAGACCCTCCGGCACGAAGGAAGCCGGCGGCCCGGTCAGAAACTCCACGCCACCGCCAAGGTCCTCAGATGCGCCCGCCTCGAAGAGATCGCGGTACGCACGGAGCACCGACGGACCGGCCGCCTGCGGCCACACCAGCAACGCCAGCGTCGTCGTCACCACCTGAGTGAGCCGGAACGTCAGCGAAGTCGCCACCCCGAAGTTCCCGCCACCACCGTGCAACGCCCAGAACAGCTCGGTGTTCTTGGTCTCGTCCGCGATCAGCAACTGCCCGTCCGCGGTGACGAGCTCGACGGAGATCAACGCGTCCGACGCCAGCCCGAGCTTCCGCTCCAACCAGCCCGAACCGCCACCCAGCGTCAACCCGGCCACCCCGGTCGACGGGACCCGGCCGCCGGTCGTCAGCAAGCAGTACGGCTGCCCGGCTCGATCGAGGTCACTCCACGTCGCCCCGCCGCCCACGCGGGCGATCCGGGCGAACGGATCGACCTGCACGCTGTTCATCCGCCGTAGATCCACGACCAGGCCGCCATCGGAGACAGCCGCCCCGGTCACCGCGTGACCACCGCCGCGGACCGAGATCTCGAGCTCCCGAGCGACGCCGTACCGGACCGCGGCCTGGACGTCGGCCGCCGACTCACACTGCGCGATCATCGCCGGCTTCCGGTCGACCATCGCGTTGAACACCGTCCGGGCCGCGTCGTACTCCGAGTCCCCGGCCTGCAACAGAACGCCACCAAACCCCGTTGGTCTCATCGCAGTTCCCCCACTCCCCTCGCTGAGAATGCGCCGAGACCTTTGCCCCGGTCAACATCCTGAGTGAGTAGGGTCGTGGTGTGACCAGTGCGGCGGTGATCGGTGGTGCGGACCAGGTCCTGACCGAGGACGAGGTGACGGCGTTCGTCGGTGAGGCGCTCGCGGGCGCCGGGCTGGAGGGCCGCAGCGTCTGCGTGATCGTCCCGGACGCCACGCGTAGTTGCCCGCTCCCCTTGCTCCTCAAGGCCGTCACGCAGGCCCTGCAGGGCAGTCAGGTCACGATCTTGGTTGCCCTTGGCACCCATGCGGAGATGACGCCGGAGCAGTTGCGCAAGCACCTCGGTGGTGACTACCCGAACGTGATCAACCACGAATGGTGGAAGCCGGACACCTTCGCCGACCTCGGCACGATCAGCTCCGACCGGGTCGGCGAGATCTCCGACGAGATGCTCCGCGACGAGGTCCCCGTCCGGCTGAACCGCGCCGTCGTCGAACACGACGTCGCGCTGGTCGTCGGCCCGGTCTTCCCGCACGAGGTGGTCGGCTTCTCCGGCGGCAACAAGTACTTCTTCCCCGGTGTCGCCGGTCAGGAGGTCATCGACCTGTCCCACTGGCTCGGCGCCCTGATCACCAGCGCGCACATCATCGGTACGCCGGGCATCACGCCGGTCCGCGCGTTGATCGACGAGGCCGCCTCGATGATCCCGGCCGAGAAGCTCGCACTGTCCGTGGTCGCCCAGTCCGGTACGGACGCCCTGCACGCGATCGCGTTCGGTGACACGCGCTCGTCCTGGCAGGCGGCAGCCGAGATCTCCGCGCAGACCCACGTCCGCTACCTCGAGCACCCCGTCCAGCGGATCGTCTCGGTGATGCCACCGAAGTACGCCGACATCTGGACCGCGGCCAAGGGGTTCTACAAGGTCGAGCCGATCGTCGCGGACGGCGGCGAAGTGATCCTCTACGCGCCGCACGTCACCCAGCTGGCCGCGATGCACCCGGAGATCGAGGAGATCGGCTACCACTGCCGCGACTACTTCCTCGGCCAGTGGGACCACTTCCGCGACCTGCACTGGGGCGTCCTCGCGCACTCGACCCATCTCCGCGGCGCCGGCACCTGGGACCCGGTGACCGGCGAGCACCTCCGGGTCCAGGTCACGCTCGCGACCGGCATCCCGGAGGACGTCGTACGCCGGGCCAACCTGGGCTACCTGGACCCCGCGGCGTTCGACCTCGCGGCCTACGAGGCCGACCCAGACACCTTCGTCGTACCGAACGCGGGCGAGACGCTGTACCGGCTGTTGGCTTAGGCGGACCGCCAGGCATGCAGAACCCCGGTTTTCGGGGCTCAAAGTGCCCGATTCGGGCACTTCTGCATGCATGGCGGTCCGCGCACCCTTCCACCCTCACGTGACCCACCGGTAACCTCAGGCGGTATGACTGAGGTCGTCATCATCGGGTCCGGGTTCGCCGGGTTGTGCATGGGCATCAAGCTGAAGCAGGCCGGTTGCGAGGACTTCGTCATCCTGGAGAAGGCGGACGACCTCGGCGGCACCTGGCGGGACAACACCTACCCCGGCTGCGCCTGCGACATCCCGTCGTACCTCTACTCGTTCTCGTTCGAGCAGAACCCGCGGTGGACGCGGATGTTCGCGCCGTGGAGCGAGATCCTCGCCTACCTGCGGCACTGCGCGGACAAGTACGGGATCGCCGACAAGATCCGGTACGGCGCGGAGGTGACCGAGGCCGCGTTCGACGAGACGACCGGCCACTGGACCGTGACCGTGAACGGCGGCGAGACCATCGAGACCCAGGCCCTGGTCACCGGCGTCGGCAGCCTGCACGAACCGAAGCTGCCCGACCTCCCGGGCCTCGACTCCTTCGAAGGTACGACGTTCCACTCGGCGCAGTGGGATCACTCGGCGGATCTCCGCGGGCGCAATGTCGCCGTGATCGGGACCGGCGCATCGGCGATCCAGTTCGTCCCGCAGATCGCCGGCGAGGTCGCGCAACTGGACCTCTACCAGCGGACGCCGGCCTGGGTCACGCCGAAGCCGGACCGCGCGATCGGCAGCTGGGAACGCAAGCTGCACGAGCGGTTCCCGGCCGGGCAGCGGACGATCCGCAACGTCATCTACTGGGGACTCGAAGGCCGCGGCGCCGGCTTCGCGGGCAACCCGAAGTTGATGAAAGGCCTTGAATTACAGGCGAAACGGCACCTGCGCAAACAGGTCGCCAATCCCGAGCTGCGCGCCAAGCTGACCCCGGACTACCAGATCGGCTGCAAGCGGGTGCTGATCTCGAACGACTACTACCCCGCGCTGACCCGGCCGAACGTCGACGTCGTCAGCACCCCGATCGCGCGGATCACCCCGACCGGCGTGGTCACCACCGACGGGACCGAGCGGGCCTGCGACACGATCGTGTTCGGCACCGGGTTCGCGGTCTCGGCGAACCTGACCCGGATGCCGATCCTCGGCCGGGACGGCGTCGACCTCGCCGACCACTGGAAGCGCAACGGCATCGGCGCGCACCTCGGCATCACCGTCGCCGGGTACCCGAACCTGTTCCTGCTGGTCGGCCCGAACACCGTCCTCGGCCACTCCTCGATGGTGTTCATGATCGAGGCCCAGGTCCGCTACGTGATGCAGGCCCTGCACCTGCTCCGGCGGCGCAACGCGACGTACGTCGAGGTTCGGGAGGAGAGCCAGGAGCAGTTCGTCTCCGAGGTCCAGGGCGAACTCGGCGAATCCGTCTGGCAGTCCGGCTGCACGAGCTGGTACATGGACGCGTCTGGGCGGAACTCGACCATCTGGCCGGAGTGGACCTTCGCCTACTGGCGCCGCACCAGAATACTCGACCCCGCCGACTTCGCGGTCGTCCACTAGGTAGCAGACGATGACGGCGGAAGGCTCGGGATATCGGCGCTGAGGAACCGGTCCCGTCACGTCGCTGTGACGGCGTCGCCCGGGCCGGTTTCGTCAGGTTTGCGCGGGCGCTCTGAGGTGGAGACGGCCGTTGTCGATGATGGCGAGGTGCCCGTCGCCTACGTCGTCGGGAAGGTTGGCGACGATGGCCGGTACGTGGTCTTCGCGGATGAGGATCGCAAGGTGGCACAGGTCAGATCCGCCGGCAAAGGCGAATCCGGCGACGTGCCCGATGAGTCGGGACAAGATGACGTACGGTCGGTCTGCATAGACGATCGGGGGTGTCGGGAGTTCGGCGATGCGTTCGAGCAGGTTGGTGATGTAGTGGCTTTCGGGCACGTCGGCATCGCCCTTGATCGACACGATTGGTGCGATCGACAGGCGAGTCAGGGTCTCGTCGTCGGGCAGGATCAGCAGTGGGCCGCGAGCTGCACCGGCGCTGAGCGTGCTTCCGGTCCAACTGCTGGCCGGACCGGTGTCGGTGATCGAGTAGTCGATGAAGTGCGGTGCCTGCTTGTCGTGGACCCATTCGAGATAAGTGCCTGGATAGAGCTCAGTCAGGGTGTGGGTGAAAGCGGCCACCTGCCGCAGCTGGTCAAGGCTCCAGGGGTCTGGTGCCTCGAGTGCGGCCCAGGACTGCTCATCGTTCAATGCAGGCAGGTCGAGCGAGCCCGGGCTGGTAAGGCCGCGGTTGATGGCCAGCAGGCTCTCGGCGGAGTGTTCCATCGTGGTAGACCCGTCAGGTTTGGCGCAGGTGACGGCGCCGGAGGCCCCACGGATGAATGGCCGCAGCAGGAGGGTGTGCCGGGCGTGTGGGTCGCCCTGGAGGTTCAGGACTGTGCTCAAGAACCGTGGCAAGTCCTCGGAGGGCAGGATGTTCTGGCGTGCGGACGGGCCAAGGTCGAGGATGACTTCGCCTGGCAACTGGTCCCACCACTGCGGCCGCATGGCCGGGTCGTTGAGACCGTTTCCGTTGAGGGTGATCAGCCAGCCATCGTCGACGGTGACACCATGCCGGACAGCGAGCCCGAAGGCCGGGCTGCGCTTGGTAGTGACGCTGAGGTAGACGTCGGCACAGTCACCGAGCTCAATGCCGGTGGGAAGGTCCTCGCTGTTGTACAGCGAGGTCGTGGCGAAGACCGGTCCGGCGGGTGGAGCCATCGACAGGGCGGCGGTGACCGGCCGGACCTGGAGCAGCCGCAGCCCTTCCGGGTGCCATGCCCACTCGATGTCGACCTCGTGTCCCAGTTGAGTTCGCAGTTCGCCTGCCAGGTCAGCGATCTGGTCGTACGGCGGTGGCGGGGCAGCGTGGTCGGTGATGTCGTAGCGGTGAGCTGCGGTCAGGCCGGAGACGAGGTGCTCACCGGTGCCGACGGTCGCGCAGACCAGGGTTCGGTCGTCCTGGGTGAACGCGACGCCTGCGAGGTCGGCATCCACCATCCGCTGGACGATGACCGCGATCCGCGGCGCCGGGTCGGTGTCTCCGGCTCGGAGCCGGGCTAGGACGGCTCGCGGGCTGTAGAACGATGTCCAGCAGGCGGTGACCGCTTCGGCGATGTCGGAGAGCGTCGTCAGGTGCAGGAACGACTCGTACAGGCCGGCATGGCTGCGAACGGTGCCGTCTTCGACGAGGCTGGACGACCTGACAGCCCACGGACCGTTCTTGCTGGCATCGGCGCACCAGCCGGCCAACGCCTTCCACAAGGCCGATGGCAGCGTGAGCGATTCGAGAATCGCGGCGAGCCGTGCGTCGAGGTTGATCAGTTCGTTGCCGGCTGTGGCAGCCACCTCATGAAACAGCTCCGCCAGTGCCGAGGTGCCATCAGACCCGAGCGCGTCCGTGAAGGCGCTGGCAGGGATGCCAACAGCATGCGGCACGGCAGCGCGGCCGTCGAGCCGGTCGGCTACGGCGGCGAGGTTGGCGAACTTCGCTCCGACCACGTTCAGATCACGGCCAGCTGGGGAGTCGAGCGCGATGAGGAGAGGGAGTTGCTTCGGTACGGAGTTCGTGGAGTTCACGGTTTGGTCCTCGCTGTCCAGCTCAGGGCTGGACGCGCGGACCGCTAGTCGAGCGGTTGGGCCAGCCACTTGGTGAGAAGGGTGTCGACCTGGTCGTGCAGATCGCGCGGCGTGAGCGTTGTGGTGTCAACGCTGTAGTCCGCGCAGATCGTGTCGTAGCCCCAGGTGGCGTTGGAATCGGGGACGATGGTGTGGTCTCCGCGGGCGTGCAGACGCTGAGCACGCACCTCGTCGGTACAGCTGACGTGAACGAACGCAAACCCGTCGGCCGCCAGCCTGGGGTAGTCGACAGCCGCGTCGCGGAGGTCGTCGTTGATCACGACCGAGGTTGTGGCTTGCGCGACTCGGGTGAGGAAGTCGTTGGCCAGGTAGCCGGGGTTGATGCGGCGCAACCAGGTCGCCACGGTGCGCAGCACGTCGTTGTCGTGCTCCCATGGTCCGATTGGTCTGCCAGCCGTTGCGTAGACATGGCCCTGGATCCGGTAGAGCGGTTCGGCGAGCTTGATGACCTGCACGGTGTGGCCGCGCTCTTCCAGCCCGGTCTTGAGTCCTGCGGCGACGGTGGACTTGCCGGAGCCGGCCAGCCCATAGAGGGCTAGCTTGCGCGGCATACCCACTGCGGATCCCCCTCTTGAGGCCGTTCACGTCGACTGCAATCCGGCTGCAGGACGCAGCCAGGATAGCTTCGACCAGTGATCCTCCAGGCTGGCCACACCGTGGCTCGCCAAGAACTCGCGACTGAAGGCAACCAATTGCTCGTATTCGCTGTGCAGCAGGCTGAAGTCGACCGGGCGGAGCGTGCGGGTGCGGACGTACTCGACCTCGACTTGGTGCAAGGGATCAACCAGCCCGGCGCGGTCGGTACACCTGTCGAGCATGATCGAGAAGACATGTCCCGAGGCCAGTGACTCCAGCAAGACGTTGTACCGGACCCTTCGGTAAACCTCTCCCCAGGCCGGCCGCAGCCCCCAGCGGTCGGCGATCACGGCGGGTAGGTCTGGGTTCGGCCCGAGCACCACTCCCTCGATCAGGTCCTCGTGACGCATCTCGGCATCGGCGATGAACCTCTTGCGGCGGATGATCCAGGTGCCGTTCACGGCCGGGATGAACGCGATGTAGCCGCGATCGGTCCGAGGCGTGGTGATCTCGAACAGGTGGTTGTCGAAGTCCCATTGCTCGAAGCCGCCGTTGTTGCCGTGTTCGCAGATCCAGTCTTGCAGGCCACCGTCGCGAACGGCGTCCAGGATTAGGGTGGTCAGACGCCACAGGTCAGGCTGGCCCTGGAGGGTGAATTTGTACTCGAGCTCTTGACCGGGCAGTGCGTTGACGAACCAGCGTTGATGGTTGACGGCCTTCGGCCCACAGGCACGGTGACGTTCAGCCAGTTGGCCGGTCCAGATGACCTGGTTCGCGCTGGACAGATCGCCGGTCAGCGTGGGACCTGGCAGCACGACGAACAGGACATCGTCACCGGTGAAGGACTGCTGTGTGTACGGTGTCCACCGGCCGTCGAAGGCCCGGAGCAGGAACAAGGGTGCCAGGCCGCGACATTGCGCGCGCATCGGTGCATCGAGCCTTACGACCGCGGTGTTCGCTGCAACGGTGAGTGCGTCCGGGGCGACCTGTATGGCTACCGTCACGGGCTCGGGACCTTGGGCTTCGTGACGAAGGCCGGCCGGCCCGGCCAGCAGAACGGATCGCTCGGCCGGGGCAATGCCAGTGCTGGTTGAGTGGGGCAGGATCATGGTATCGGTCGTCATCGGTTCCGCTCCTCGGTGTGGTGTCCGGATTGAGTTTGGTGTCGGCGAACGGGCGCAGACGCAGGGGTCAGTACGCCCGCCCACCGAGCTCGGGAGGGGGTCCTCAGCCCACCGGAACAAGCGCCTCGCCGCGCCAGGGGCACAGGTGAGCTGAGGACTCCGGGTTTGGGGCGGGCCTGCGCCGGGCGGGTGACGAATCCGCGTACGCGTCCTGATGCGGTGAGGAGGTCCGCCCGGAGGTGTTGAGTGGCGCAGGCCCGCCGGTTCAGGGAGCTCACAGAGCGGCACTCGCTTCTGAGCGCCGGCACCTCGCGATCCGGGCCAGTCAGGCCGATACCGCCGGTCAACATGGTCTGATGTCGCATCGTGGGCTCCCTGTCAGCTCGAGTTCGCTGCTCCTAGGACACCGGCCCGCGAGGCCCCGGATAGAGATGTGACCACTCAGAGTGCAATCGGCTTGCACAACCTGCAAACATGGGTCACGCTCAAACTCCCGCCGTAGTGCATCGAGGTGACCGTGGGTACTTCCTCCGCCTGGACCACGATGTCGGCCGTCGCACAGGCAGCCGACGACGGCGACTTCGGCACCGTTCTCCGAATCGCCCGCGTGGCCGCCGGACTGAGCCTGAAGGACGCAGCGCAGCTGGCCGGGGTCTCCGCGTCGACGTTGAGCCGGATGGAGACGAAACCTGGCCGTGCCTGGGACGTCCGCGACCTGCGCCGTCTCGCGGAGGTTTTCGGGATCCCTGAGCCTCTGTTCGGACTGTCGCGCCCGGTCTCCGGCCTGAGCACCGCTAGCCTGAGCGCAGGTGTCGATGAGGATGGTGATCCGATGCGCCGACGCGACCTGCTCGCGACGACCGCCGCGGTCGTGACCGGCGCAGCAGTGCTGCCCCTGGGCCAGGCGGCCGCCGCGTACGGAATGGCCGACACCATCGAGGACGTGCTGTTCGGGCGAGCCACCGCCGCGCCCATTCCTGATCACCAAGTGGGGGCGCAGATCGCGGCGGCGCGTGCCGACTTCCGCGCCACCCGCTACAGCCAGCTCGCCCGCCGCCTTCCCAAGCTGCTCGCGCAGGCAGTCGCTGGCCGCGACGCCGCATCCGCCAGCGAGGTCGGACCGTCGTCCACGCGGCTGGCGCAGGCCTACTGCCTGGCTACGGAATTGCTGGTCAAACTGCATGACGACGGGATGGCCTGGGCCACAGCGGACCGCGCGGTCCAAGCCGCCCGCGCCGGCGACGACCCACTGACGTTGGCCGAGTCCCGCCGCTGGGCGGCCACCGTGATGCGGCGAACCCACCACCGTGAAGGCGCCCAGCGGCTCATGCTCGACGCGGCAAGCCAACTACAGACCGATACGGGCCTGATCGACACCAGCGCCGCCGCTATTTACGGGCAATTACTTGCCACCGCCTCCTACACAGCCGCGCTGCGCGATGACCGCGACAGCGCCTGGACATTGCTCGGCGAGGCCGAGGCTGCCGCACGCCGTACGCGCCTCACCAAGAACGATCGCTTCAACATGCTCGACCTGGCCGTCTACAAAATCAGCATCTCGCGGGTTCTCGGCGACTTCGGCACAGCCGTCGACTACGCCCGCCTGGTCGACCCCGCCGGCATTGCCGCCCCCGAGCGTCGCGCCCGTTACTGGGAAGACACCGCCCTCGCCCTCCACGGACGTGGCAACAGGCAAGCCGCTTTCCAAGCCCTCGTCACCGCCGAGCGAGACACCCCACAGGAAGTCCGCTTCCGTCCCTGGGCACAGCAACTGACCCGCGACCTGCTCTCCGGCGACCGCAGCAACAGCCTGCACGGCGTACGAGACTTCGCCGGTCGCATCGGCACGCTCTGAACATCGAGGGTCCGCATCGCTAACGTCTGTCTGTCCTTGGTGCGGGCGATCGTGGTCAGGCCTCGCAACTGCTTCGCGTCGGGCCACCCAACATCTCAAGAGCCCTGCAGATAACGCTCGTTGACATTGCGAAACCCTGCCCGCCGCAGTACCTGCCAGATTGCTTCCACGTGGACAGCCAGCGCGCAATGGTGACCTTTCCCCGCCCCCGCGGGAACACCTGACCAGGCTTTATAGCTTTCGCTCCAGAGCGGTAGCACGCCGCCGAAGGCGGCCAAAAGGCAGCCGCCGCGCAGCGGTGTCCTTTGCGGGCGGTGGCGTTCCATGGGTGATGTCCCGGACTCCTGAAGTAGGAGTCCGGGGGTCACCGCGTACGACCTTGGGATGAGCGAAAGACCGATCCAGAGGCCGATGTCTGCAGCGCGTCGTTGAAGGACTCTTGAGACATGGAAATCCTTCAGATCGCAGGCGCGGCAGTCATCGTGATCGGCATCGTGATCACGGCACTGATCGCCATCATCCCGTCAGTCGTAGACCGCTAACCAACTCAGTCGGCGGACAGGTGGACCAGTAGGTCCTGCCGGGTCAGCACGCCCACCGGCTTGCCGTCGTCCAGCACCATCAGGGCGTCCCGACCTTCGAGCAGCTCGACCGCCTTCGTGACCGGCTCGCCGGCGCCCAGCGACGGTAGCGCCTCGTCCATGTGCAGCTCGACCATGTCGGCCAGTCGCGCCTTGCCGGAGTACAACGCGTCCATCAGCGTCCGCTCCGACACCGCGCCGGCCACCTCGGCCGCCATCACCGGCGGCTCCGCCCGGACGACGGGCATCTGCGAGACGCCGTACTCGCGCAGGATGGCGACCGCCTCGGCGATCGTCTCGTGCGGGTGGGTGTGCACCAGCGGCGGCAGGCTGCCGTCCTTGCCGGCCAGCACGTCGCCGAGCGTTTTGCCCTGGCGGGCGTGCGCGAGGAAGCCGTACTGCGCCAGCCAGTCGTCGTTGAAGACCTTGGTCAGGTAGCCCCGGCCACCGTCCGGCAGCAGTACGACGATGACCGCGTCGGGGTCGTCGAGCTCATGCGCGAGCCGGATCGCCGCCGCGGCCGCCATCCCGGCGGAACCGCCGACCAGCATGGCCTCTTCTCGGGCCAGCCGCCGGGTCAGCGCGAACGAGTCCGCGTCCGACACCTCGATGACTCGGTCGCAGATGTCCCGGTCGTACGTCTCCGGCCAGAAGTCCTCGCCGACACCTTCGACCAGGTATGGCCGGCCGGTGCCGCCGGAGTACACCGAGCCCTCGGGGTCGGCGCCGATGATCTGCACCTTGCCGCCGGAGACCTCCTTGAGGTACTTGCCGGTGCCGCTGATCGTGCCGCCGGTGCCGACACCCGCGACGAAGTGGGTGATCTTGCCGTCGGTCTGCTCCCAGAGCTCCGGGCCGGTCGTCTCGTAGTGCGAGCGCGGGTTGTTCTGGTTCGCGTACTGGTTCGGCTTCCAGGCGCCCTCGATCTCGCGGACCAGACGGTCGGAGACGTTGTAGTACGAGTCCGGGTGCTCGGGGGCGACCGCGGTCGGGCAGACCACGACCTCGGCGCCGTACGCCTTGAGCACGTTGCGCTTGTCCTCGCTGACCTTGTCCGGGCAGACGAAGACGCACTTGTAGCCCTTCTGCTGGGCAACCATCGCCAGCCCGACACCGGTGTTGCCCGACGTCGGCTCGACGATCGTTCCACCGGGCTTGAGCTCGCCGGAGGCCTCGGCGGCCTCGATCATCCGGACCGCGATCCGGTCCTTCACCGAGCCACCGGGGTTGAAGTACTCGACCTTCGCGAGCACCAGCGGCTTGGCGCCGTCCGTTGTCTTCGACAACCTCACGAGAGGAGTGTTGCCGACCAGGTCCAGGAGTGTCTCTGCGTAGCGCACGCCTTTACTGTAGTGATGTGCGCGCCACTTGGTGGACACGGACCCTATTTTCACTTGCGTCGTCATAACACCGTGTAATCCTTGACTCATGAGTAGAGCCGGGGCTGCCAAGAAGCTGGCCCAGGCCGCAGCCTTCGGGGGCGGGGGACTCGGACTCATCGGTGCCACGTTGTACGGCGTACTGACCGCGGAGGCCGAGTACGCGAAGCACGTGATCGGACCGACGAGGTACTACCCCACTCCGGGCAACGGTCTGTATGGCCGGTATCCAGGACATCCGATCACGTTCGCCATGATCGGCGACTCCAGTGCGGCCGGTTACGGCACCGAGTCGCCGGACGAGACTCCCGGAGTGATGCTCGCCTCCGGCCTGGCTGAACTGGCCAAACGCCCGGTCCGACTCGTCGACGTGTCGAAAACCGGGGCGAAGTCGACCGACCTGGCTGCTCAGGTGGACACCGCTCTGCAGGCCGGCCCGCACGTGGCCGTCATCCTGATCGGCGTCAACGACGTGAAGGCGAAGATGCCGCCGTCGACCTCGGTCCGCCTGCTCTCCGCCGCTGTCCGCCGGTTGCGGGCCGCGAACTGTGAGGTGGTGGTGGGCACCTGCCCGGACCTGGGCGTGGTCCGGACGATCATGCCGCCGCTGCGGCAGGTCGCCCGGTCCTGGAGTCACCGGCTGGCCGCCGCTCAGACCATCGCAGTGGTCGAAGCAGGCGGCCGATCCGTGTCCCTCGGCTCGCTGCTCGGCGAGGCGTTCCGCACCAACCCGTCGATGTGGGGCCGGGACAACTTCCACCCCTCGGCCACGGGGTACGCCGCCGCGTCCGCCGCGCTGCTGCCGTCGGTGGCTGCCGCGATGGGAGTCGGGCCTGAATCGTTCGTCCACCCGGAGCCGTTCCGCGGCGAGGCGATCCTGCCGATCGCGGAGGCCGCCGTACAGGCTGCCCGCAAAGCCGGCACGGAGGTCGCCGCCACCGAGGTGGCCGGCCGGGAGCGTGGGCCGCGCGGTCGTTGGGCGGAGCTCCGGCACCGCCGCCGGCACCCGAAGGCCGAGGTCGATCGGGTCGACGAGAACCATGACGAATCGGCCGAGACGGTGCCCGTCGGTCAATAGTTGTTGGGTTGTGCGTCCGCTGAGCGACACCTTTCATGTCGGGAGTCTTGCCTCCGGGCGGCCGGGTGGTGCACAGTCGATAACTACGCGGTACCCCGATCACGGGAGGCGAAGATGGGCTTGAACCACTCCGAGGAGACGCATCAGCGTTTAGTGGAGGCCGTGCCCAGGTGCACCGGACGCCAGATGACCGAGTGGTTCCAGCTGATGAACGACGGACCGTCGTTCCTGCGCTTTGACGACAGAGTGCGGTGGCTCTCCAGCGAGTATGCACTCGCGCACGGGCACGCAACCGCCATCGTTCACGAGTTCGACCTGGTCAAAGCGCACCGGCGAATGGGCTGAGCCGCAAAGGAGACAAAGAGAAGACCTGCCCTACCAGGTGGAAGGGCAGGTCTTTCACGTTCAGCGCAGTGATTCGAGAGCCTTGGCCAGCGGCTCGAGAACGGCGGGCGTGTGTGGCGGCGGCAGGTACACGATGGCCAGATCGAGCCCCACCTCACCGAGAGCCTCCGCGTCCGCGGCGACCTTGGCATAGTCGGCGTCAGGCCCCAGCCGGACGTGTGACGAAAGGGTGATCTCGCTCGGATCGCGGCCGACGTCCGCGCAGTGCGCGTAGAGCACCTCGCGCTTGTGGGCGAATTCGTCCGGCGTACCACCGACGAAGTTCCAGTGCTGGGCGTACTTCGCCGTGGTCCGCAGCGTCCGCTTCTCCCCGCTGCCGCCGATGCAGATCGGGGGATGCGGCTTCTGCACGCCCTTCGGCTCGCAGCGGGCGTCCGTGAACTGGTAGTGCTCGCCTTGGAAGGTCGTGGTCTCCTGCGTGAGCAGGCCGACAAGCACCTCGCAGGCCTCCTCGAACCGGTCGCTGCGCTCCTTCAGCGATCCGAGCTGCATGCCGTACGCGCCGGACTCCTCTTCGTTCCAGCCCGCGCCGATGCCGATCTCCAGCCGGCCGGCGGAAACGATGTCGAGTGTCGCGGCCATGTTCGCGAGCAGCGCGGGGTGCCGGTAGTGGATTCCGCTGACCAGCGTGCCGATCCGGAGCCGCTTGGTTGCCTGTGCGAGCGCGGTCAGCGTCACCCACCCTTCCAGGCACGGGCCGCTCGAGTCGGAGTGGATGGGATAGAAGTGATCGAAGGTCCAGCCGGACTCGAACAGGTCGATCTCGTCGGCGGCCTGCCAGACGGCGAGCATGTCGGCCCATTGGGTGTTCTGGGGCGAGGTCTTGATCGCGAATCGCATGACGCTCATCGTAGGTCGATCTCGTTACCCTCCGGGTCGCTGATGAGACAACGCTGTGGGGTCTGATCCAGCACCCGCCCACCGGCGGACAGGGCTGTCTCGATGCGAGCCTGGACCTGGTCGTCGGGTACGACGAGCTCGAAGTGGATGCGGTTGCGCTGCTTCGTCCGCTCGTCGTTCGCATCCAACTGCTGGAAGAACAGGACCGGATTCAGCCGACGCGGATCGTAGATGTCGGACACCTGCGCCCGCGGATCCGGCTGGTATCCCAGCAGCGCCACCCAGAACGCGCGCACTGCCTCCACGTCCACCGCGTCGATCCCGAACTGCACGAATCGCAGCGGCTCTGCGTCCGGTGCGAGACCCAGGTCGTGCGCCGCGCTCTCGATGCGCTTGGCCAGCTCGACGAAGGCCGCGCCGCTGTTCGGTGCGTCGTCCTCCCACTGATCCTTGCTTCCGTCGATCGTCACCCCCGCCGGCCGCAGGTCGATCTGCAGCGGAGTACCGGCGTCGTCGGCCAACTTCGCGACAGCGGATGCCAGTCGCCTCGCCTCGAGCGCAGAGGTCGTCGGGTAGAACGTCATCGCGCTGAACACCGTCTGCCAGCCGGTCGTTTCCGGCAGCGGGTCACCTGGGACCAGGTCGACCTCGTTTCCCTCGTCGTCGGCCAGCATCACGCCCCATGGGCCGGATGGGTCGCGGCCCGTCGTCACCCTCGCGCGGTCCACTACGTCCGACGGACGAACCACGTCGACGTGGATGCGGTTCCGGAGCGGCCGGGGCTCGTCGAGGCGTCGTACCGTCAGCTGCGGGTCCCGTCGCGACGGATCCTCTCCCGACGGCTCGTACCCCAGGACGGTCTCCCAGAACGACCGCACCGCCACGGGATCGGCCGCCGCGATACCGAACCGGATGGTCTGGAGCGCCGTCGGATCGGCCGTAAGGCCCAGGTCCTTGGCCGCTGCCGAGATCTCCCGGGCGGATTCCTCGGACGGGGTCCGCAGTCGCAGACCGTTCGGCCGGAGGTCCACGTCCGTCCCAGCCGCTTCGAGACGCTCGACCAGTGCGGCACCGGCGGAGTGCGAGGGAGCGTCGTACCAGGTGGTCAGGGTGTCGTCGAGGAGCCGCCATTCGGTGGTCATGGGCACACGCTAGACCCGGAACCGGACGGACCGCGTCCGGAAATGCCAGAAGGGCCGGTCCACCTGAACCGGCCCTTCCGTAGACATTACGGCTGTCCTGCCGCCGTGGTTCAGTCGCCGCCGCGGAGGATGGCGAGGATGCGCAGGATGTTCCAGTAGAGCCAGACCAGCGTGACGGTCAAGCCGAACGCGGCCCGCCAGGCCTCGTTCTGCGGGGCGCCGTGCCTGACGCCCTGCTCGATCATGTCGAAGTCGAGGATCAGGTTGAACACCGCGAGACCGGCACCGAGCGCGGCGAACAGCAGCCCCATCGGGCCGAAACCGTTGATCCCGGTCTGCACACCGAACAGGCTCAGCAGCAGGTTGATCACCAGCACGCCGGCGAAGCCCATCGTGCCGATGATGACCATCCTGGTGAACTTCGGCGTCACCTTGATCGCGAAGTACTTGTACGTCGCCAGCGTCAGACCGGCCGTCACCATCGTGGCCAGCACGGCCTGCACGATGATGCCGGAATCACCGACCCAGTGGGCGATGAACTTGCTGCCGATCCCGAGGAACACACCCTCGGCGGCGGCGTACACCATCAACAGCACCGGATTCACCCGGCGGGAGAACGACAGCACCATCGCGATCGCGAACGCGACCAGGGCGCCGGCGAGGAAGGCGGGCCGGACGAGCTCCACCGGGACGGCCTTCCAGGCGATCGCCGCGACCACGGCGACGACACCCAGGGTGGCGGCGGTCCGGACGATCACGTCGTCCATCGTCATGGGGCGGCTCGCGGCCGGAGCGCCTTGGTACTGCTGCGGCGGCATACCCGACCCGCCGTAGCCGTAGGAACTCGGCTGACCGTACGGAGCGGCGCCCGGATAGGCCTGGCCCTGGCCAGGCGCGAACGCACTCGACCGGTTCAGCACCGGGTTACTGCTCTGCATTGTTTCCTCCTGATGACCCACATCCGGGGCCGTATCGAGATACTACGGTCCCACCCTTAACAACATCTGAGAATCGGCCCACCGAAACCCCTGCAAATCAAAGCGGTTGCGCAATCCAATCGCTTTGCTATCAAGTTTTATTCCCGACCGTCGTAGTCGGCCCGCGAGGCGTGAATCTGGTGGGCGTGGGAGACGGACCATTCGGCGATCGCGGTGGTCAGGTGGCCGGCCTCCACACCCAGCGGGGTGAGGGCGTACTCGACCCGGACCGGGACCGCCGGATAGATGGTCCGGGTGAGCAGGCCGTCGCGCTCCAAGGTGCGCAGGGTCTGGGTCAGCATCTTCTGGGTGACGCCGTCGAGGAGCCGGCGGAGCTCGTTGAAGCGCAGCGGGCGGTCGAAGCGACGGAGCGCTCCGAGGACGTACAGGGCCCACTTGTTCGCCAGTACGTCGATCACGGTCCGCGACGGGCAGTCCCGGCCGTAGGTCTTGACCCAGTCGTCGAAAGCCATCGCGGTATCCATGAGGTACCTAGATACCAAACAAGTGCCTTCTTCACAACAGATACCGCTGAAGTCGAGGATGGGGACATGACGATGAACGCCATCACCCAGTACACGTTCGGCGATCCCGACGTCCTCGAACTCGCCCAGCTGGACCGCCCCGAACCAGGCCCGGGCGAGGCCCTGGTCCGGGTCCACGCGGCCGGGGTGAACCCGAGCGACTGGAAGATCCGCTCCGGCCTGCTCCCCCGCTTCGGCCCACCGCCGTTCGTCCTCGGCCTCGACTTCGCCGGCACCCGCGAGGACACCGGCGAGGAGGTGTACGGCGTTGTCTACCCGCCGCACGGCGCGTACGCCGAGTTCACCGTCGCGAGCCTGGATCGCCTTGCCCGCAAGCCGTCCACGACCGACTGGGTCCACACGGCAGCGCTTCCCACCGCCGGACTTACGGCGTACCAGCCGCTGGCCGGCATCGCGAAGATCGGGCCGGGCGACCGGGTCCTCGTCCACGCCGCGGCGGGCGGTGTCGGGCACCTCGCGGTACAGATCGCCAAGTCCCGCGGCGCGTACGTGATCGGGACGGCGCGAGCGGCGAAGCACGACTTCCTTCGCGGTCTCGGCGCCGACGAACTGATCGACTACACCACGACCGACTTCACCAGCGCGGTCGGTGACGTGGACGTCGTACTGGATCCGATCGGGGCCGAGTACGCCGTACGGTCCCTCGAAGTACTGCGGCCGGACGGCATCCTGCTCGATGTCCGTGGCACCGGACCCGACCGCGACGAGGTGCGAGCGAGGGCTGCCGACCGCGGGATCCGGTACGTCGAATTCCGGATGGCGCCGACGACCGAGGACCTGGACGCGATCGCGGGCCTGGTGGACGAAGGGGCGATCCGGGTCTCGGTGGATCAGGTGTTTCCGCTGGAGCACGCGGCGAAGGCCCATGAGCTGAGTGAGACCGGCCGCGCGGCCGGGAAACTGGTACTCACGGTCTGACGGCTACTCACGGTCTGGCGGCGTCGCGCCCGTATGGGCAGGCGCGACGCCGGGACCGGCGGCCACCCGGGACGTCTTGCTCCCGCAGGCCGGATCGGGGGGGGTCACACGTGCGGCTGGGTGGCCTGCTGGGTGGCCAGGGCGGCGCCTACCTGGTCGGCGAGGGCTACCGCGACCAGGCGCTGTTCCAGGTCGGGGCGGGCGATGCGGGTTGCGGCGGTGAGCAGGAAGCGTCCGCGGGTCTCGCCGGCGTGCTGGACGGGGAGCTCGATCTCGGCGTTCGTCGGCAGGCCGTCGCGTTCCACCTTCAGGAGATGGGATCCGCGGGTCACCGAGCCGTCCGGGTTCAGCCGGGGCGCCTGGGTCTCCTTGCTGCCGGCAACGAACTTCACCCCGTCGATCCCGAGCAGGGCGGTCAGCTCGGCCCGCACCTGCTCGATCAGGTCGTCCGTCGACGCACCGGCCGCGACCGCCTGCGAGGTGGTGAGTACGCCGTCCAGGTAGCCGCGGCGACGGGAGGCGTTGGCTTGTTGCCGTCGGCCCCAGATCGCGATCTGGGTGACCGCGATCCCGATCGCCAGCAGCAGCACGGCCTGCTCGACGTCGTCCTGGTTGTTGATGGTGAAGCTGTAGTAGGGCACGGTCAGGAAGAAGTCGAACCACACCGCGCTCGAGATTGCCGCGAGTACTCCGGCCAGCCGGATGCCGAACACCGCCACCGCGACGATCACGACCACCAGCAAGAGTGCCGCGTTCGCGTTGTCGAAGTGTTCTCGGAACGGGATCAGCAGCGCACAGACCGCCGGGGGCGCGAGTAGAGCTGCGGTCAGGACCGGGTTGCGGTAGTTCTCCACACCCTATTGACGCGCACAACACCGCGTTGGAGCAACAGCTCTCACAAAGGTCTCTCACCCGTAAGGTGATCCCCATGTCCGAGATCACCCGGGTCCGGCCCGCCGAGGACACCGACGAGCGCGGCACGCTGACCGGCCTGCTCGACTTCCTCCGCGCCACCGTCGAACGGAAGCTCGGCGGCCTCACCGACGAACAGGCGTCCGCCCGCCCGGTCCACCCGTCCGCGCTCACTCCCGGCGGAATCGTCAAGCACCTCACCGCCGTGGAGCGATTCTGGTTCGCGATCGACTTCGCCGGCCTGGACGTCGAGTGGCCGTGGACCGAGGAGGATCCGCACGGCTGCTTCCCGCTCGATCCCGAGGACACGGTCGATCGGCTGTTGGCGTCGTACCGGGCCGAATGCGCGCGTTCCCGCGAGATCACGGCGGCGTCGCCGCTCGACGAGCGGGCACACTCGGACGGCATGACTTTCACCCTCCGCTACGCGCTCGCCCACCTGATCGAGGAAACCGCTCGCCACCTCGGCCACCTCGACCTCCTCCGCGAATCCACCGACGGAGTCGTCGGCGAATAAAGCCGTGGCAGGGCGCGGACCCGCGCGCCTAGGTTGCTGTGCCATGTACCGAATCCGCCCCGCCACGCCGTCCGATGTCACCTTCCTGGGCAACGTCTCCCTGGCGGCGACCCGCGCCCAAGGGCGCCTGCCCGCCGACTTCGACGAGGACGCCTGGCTAGCCGGGTTCACCGAGTGGAGCCTCGAGTCCATCGACGACCCGTCGACCGACCTGAACGTGATCGAGGTCGACGGACGACGGGCCGGTCGCCTGCGAATCACCCGTACGGCGAACTCCGTCGAGCTGAACGGGATCCAGCTGCACCCCGGCGTACAGAACCGTGGGATCGGTACGGCGATCATCGGCGAACTGCAGTCGGAGGCGGCGGGCCACGGCGTACCGCTGCAACTGCACGTCGAGCGGGACAACCCGAACGCCCGCCGCCTCTACGACCGCCTCGGCTTCACCAAGATCGGCGAGGACGGCGCGGAAGACGTCCTGCAGTGGTCACCGAAGGGCTGAGCTGGCGGCGGGGAACACTGGTCGGTATGGCTGAGAAAGCGTTGTTCACCCGGTTGGCGCCGGTGCTGAACGTGTCTGACCTTGCGGCGGAGCGGGCCTTCTACGAGAAGCTCGGTTTGCCGGTGATCTATGAAGGGTCGGAGTACCCGGACTTCATCGCGTTCGGGACCGACACGATCCACTTCGGCATCCAGCAGGCGTCGGTGGAGAACGATCCGCCGAGCGTGCTCACCTGGCAGATCGGGGTCTCCGATATCGACGCAGCGGCGGCTCGCTGCGAGGCGGCCGGGCTCGAGTTCGAGCTCGAGCAGAACGACCCCGCGCCCGGCTGGACCTACCGTCGGCTGTTGCTCCGGACCCCCAGCGGTTACCGGCTGGCGCTGGAAGGCGAGTCCGAGTAGCTGGCTTGCGGTTCCGTGACGGCTGTCGTGGGCACTGGCTCGACAGGCGGGAAGCGGCCCACCATGAGATTCATGCACCTCCACGCAGGCAGAACCCCGCTCCGAGCGGCTCAGGACGGGCGTTTGCAGGGGTTCTGCGTGCGTGGCGGTCCGGTCCCCCGAGCGGGGGAAGTTCGGTGGGTGAGATCACTCCGGAGAGGGTTTGTGAAATCTTTCACGAGCGCTTAGCGTTGAAGTGAACATGAAGTCGGAGAACCACTCAGGGAGAGTGAACAGGATGACAGCCCAGGTGCCGCACATCCTCGTCGTCGGAGGCGGCTACGTCGGGATGTACACCGCGTACGGCCTGCGCCGCGCCGCCCGCAAGGGCCGGATCCGCGTGACCGTCGTCGACCCACGGTCGGTGATGACGTATCAGCCGTTCCTGCCGGAGGCAGCCGCCGGCTCGGTGGAACCGCGGCACGTCGTGGTGCCGCTGCGTAAGACCCTCAAGGGCTGCCGGGTGGTGACCGGTCGCGTCACCGGCATCGACCACGGACACAAGGTCGCCAAGGTGATGCCCGAGGAAGGCCCGGAGTACGAACTGGCCTACGACCAGATCGTGGTCGCGCTCGGCTCGATCGCCCGGACCCTGCCGATCCCCGGCCTGGCCGAGGAGGCCACCGGGTTCAAGAACGTCGAAGAGGCGATCGCCCTTCGCAACAAGGTCATCGACCGGCTCGACGTCGCGTCGTCGCAGCCCGACCCGGCGCTGCGGAAGTCCGCGCTGACCTTCGTCTTCGTCGGCGGCGGGTACGCCGGTGTCGAGGCGTTCGCCGAACTCGAGGACATGGCCCGCTACGCCACCCGGTACTACGACAACATCAAGCCCGAGGACATGCGCTGGGTGCTGGTCGAGGCGACCGGCCGGATCCTGCCCGAGGTCGGCAAGGATCTCGGCGAGTACACGGTGAACCAGCTCCGCAAGCGCAACATGGACATCCGGCTGGAGACCCGGCTGGAGTCCTGCGAGAAGGGTCACGTGATCCTCAGTGACGGCGAGGAGTTCGACTCCGACACGATCGTCTGGACCGCCGGCGTGAAGGCGAACCCGGCGCTCGCGGCGACCGACTTCCCGCTGGACGAGAAGGGCCGGATCAAGACGCTGGCGAACCTGCGGATCGACGGTGTCGACGACGCCTGGACCGCCGGCGACAACGCCGCCGTACCGGACCTGACGTCGGAGACCGGCGCGTACTGCGCTCCGAACGCGCAGCACGCGGTCCGTCAGGCGCACCGCCTCGCCGCGAACATCCTCCGCGTGGTTGACGGTCAGCCGCCGCAGGACTACGAGCACAAGTACGTCGGCTCGGTCGCGAGCCTCGGCCTGCACAAGGGCGTCGCCCAGCTGTACGGCGTGAAGGTGAAGGGCTGGCCGGCGTGGTTCCTGCACCGGACGTACCACGTGTCCCGCGTCCCTACCTTCAACCGGAAGGCCCGGGTCATCCTCGACTGGACACTGGCGCTGTTCTTCGCGCGCGAGGTCACGTCCCTGGGCAGCCTGCAGATGCCCAACGAGGAGTTCCGCCGAGCCACCCGGTCCTAATACAGGAGGCCGGCGTCGTGGACCAGGAGGGCGATCTGGACGCGGTTGTTCAGGTCGAGTTTGGTGAGGATGCGGGAGACGTGCGTCTTCACGGTCGGGACGCTGAGGTACAGCGTTGCGCTGATCTCGGCGTTCGACTTGCCCTCCCCCACGGCGACGGCGATCTCGCGTTCGCGGTCGTTCAGGCCGGCGAGCCGGGCGACCGCTTTGGCCTTGCGGTCGTCCTGACCTGACGCGGCGACGCGGGTGATGAGTCGTTTGGTGACGGCTGGTGAGAGGACGGGCTGGCCGCCGGCAACCCGCCGTACCGAATCGACGATCTCGGCCGGCGGGGTGTCTTTGAGGACGAAGCCGGCCGCACCGGCGCGGAGGGCGCGCAGTACGTGCTCGTCCGCGTCGAACGTAGTCAGGATGACGATCTCGGGTGCGCCCGGCCGGCGTCGTACCGTCTCGGTCGCGGTCAGCCCGTCGGTGCCCGGCATCCGAATGTCCATCAGGATGACGTCCGGGGCGAGCCGATCGATGAGGCCCTGCACACCGGAGCCGTCACCGGCCTCGCCGACCACGCGGATGTCCTGCGCACCGCCCAGCATCAACTTCAGCCCGGCCCGCAACAACGGATCGTCATCGACGATGAGCACTCGAATCGTCATGCCGGCCACGGTAACCAAGCGAAGAGGCGGAAGTCGCCTTCGGGGGTGCGGCCGTGTTCGACGCGACCGTCGACCAGGGCTGCGCGTTCGCTGAGTCCCTTCAAACCTTGGCCATCTCCTCGTCTGCGGTTCGGCGCGGGATTGCGCACCTCGACCTCCAGGCCGTTGCCTGGGGCACCGGTCACGGTGATGGTCACCTGCTCGCCCGGTGCGTGTTTCAGCGCGTTGGTGAGACCCTCCTGAACGATCCGGTACGCCGTACGCCCGACGTGATCCGGCATCGCGCCAGGTGCGTCGAGGGTCAGGTCGACCGGCAGGCCGGCCCGGCGGGATCCCTCGACCAGCAAGGGCAGATCGGCGAACGTCGGCTGAGGGAGCTCGCCGACCGGAGCCCGCAGTACGCCGATGACTTCGCGGAGGTCCTGCAAGGCCTGGTGGGCGCTGGCCCGGATGATCTCGGCAGCGCCAGCAACCTCCTCGGTGGACGCGTCCGGGCGGTACGCGAGGGCGCCGGCGTGCACGCTGAGCAGCGACAGCCGATGGCCGAGTACGTCGTGCATTTCGCGGGCGATCTCCTCGCGGGCCCGGAGTTGGGCCTGCTCCGCCTGGAGAGTGGCCACCGTCTCGGCGCGGTCGGCGCGATCCCGGAGGGTCTGCAAGAGCTGGCGGCGGGATCGGATGTAGAAGCCCCAGCCGGCGACCGCGAGGTAGATCGCGATGGCGGCGATGACGATCGCTTCCGGGTCATTCTTGTGCCGGACCTGGATGTAGGCGAGCAGGGCAAGCGCATTCACCGCGAAAACGAGCAGCGAGGTCCGCCAGGGCTTGTAGATCGCGACGGTCATGATCAGGACCAGCGTCGGTCCGCTGGCGGCGTCGGAGTAGATCGAGATCACGGCCGCGATCAGGGCCAGCTGGACCGGCCAGCGGCGGCGGAACCACAGTGCCAGGCACAGCGCAATACCGGAGTAGAAGTCCAGCGCGAGCAGACCCGAGTTCACCGGGTCCTTCTCGCCGTCGCTGTAGGTCCACAGGCCGAGCAGCACCGCGAGCACGAAGACGATGCTGTCGACGACCCAGTCGCGCGTACTCCGGCGGCGGTTGGCGGACTCGGTCATGGTCTGAATCTAGCGGTGTGTAAGCGTTCTCCGGCGTCTTGGGGGCTGTCCGGATACCGAAGTCGCTTTCTTGAGCTACTTAGGTCGACGGTAGGTTTCCGGGCATGAGTCAGCTCGCTGTCACTGTCATCGGCCCGGACCGCCCGGGGATCATCGCGGACGTCACCGAGGCCCTGGTCGGCACCGGGGTCAACCTCGAGGACTCCACCATGACGCTGCTGCGCGGTCATTTCGCGATGATGATCGTCTGCGCGGGGCCGTTCGACGAGGTGAAGTCGGCGCTGGAGCCGTTGCGTGGCGAGCTGGTGATCACGGTCCGGAAGATGGGTCCGGAGCACGAGCACGCTCCGATCGGTGCGCCGTACATGCTGAGCGTGCACGGCGCCGACCGGCCCGGGATCGTCGCGGCGGTGACCCGGATGATCGCGGCCGCCGGTGGGACGATCACGGATCTGGCGACGCGGCTGAGCGGTGGGCTGTACGTGCTGACCGCGGAGGTCGAGCTGCCGCCGACGGCGGAGCTGGAGATGCTGGACCGGGCGCTCGAGATCGCCGCCGAGGAGCTCGGAGTGGGCGTGACCCTGCGACCGGCGGAGAGCGACGACCTGTGATCACCTCGTGGTCTCCTAAGTTGCTCGACGTCGAGGGCCAGGTCCTCGAAGTCGTCCGGGCCCCACACCCGGTGCTGGCGACTGAAGGCGCGACCGTCGACCCGCTCGATCCCGGGATGATCCAGCTGGCGGCTGATCTGGTCGCGACCATGCGGGTCTCGCCCGGCTGCGTCGGCCTGGCCGCGCCGCAGGTGGGCGTCGCCGCTCAGATGTTCGCGCTGGATGTGACCGGGCACTCGAAGGCTCGTACCTGCCATGGGGTGTTTGTTCTCTGCAACGCGGTCGTCGTCGAGGCCACCCGCAACGAGAAGGCCCGCGAGGGCTGCATGTCCGTGCCCGACTTCACCGGCGACGTCAAACGCGCCACCCGCGTGACCGTGACCGGGGTCCTGCCCGGCACGACCGACGAGCTCACCATCAGCACCGACGCCTTCGAGGCGAGAGCCCTCCAGCACGAGATCGACCACTGCAACGGCAAGCTCTTCCTGGACCGGGTAGCCGGCGCCCACGCCGTCTACCCCCGAAAGGTCTACCAGTAGCTTGTACCCTCAGTCCGACGCCCGGGTGGCGGAATGGCAGACGCAGGGAGCTTAAACCTCCCGGCCTTCACAGGCATACGGGTTCGAGTCCCGTCCCGGGCACTCAGCGGGTGACGTCCGCCTGGTAGCAGGTCAGGCGCCAGGATGCCTGCTGCGGGTCGGCGCCGTTCGGCATCGTGCGGTGTCCGGACGCGAAGGTGACGGTCTGGTCGCCCGCGAGGTAGCACCACAGGTCGAGCTCTTCGTCGGTGCCGTAGTAGTACGAGCGGTAGTGCTGGATGACCTGCGTCCCGAGGAACGGTGTCTGCAGGCGTTGCTGGGCTTCCAGCGGCAGGTTGCCGAGGATGCCGCGCATGTGCTGCGTGAGCTCCAACTGTGGCGCGGCCGTCGGCTCGTCCCGGTTGAAGAACCCACGACGTTTTCTCGTGGGTTGTTGCTGTACGACGGCGTGCGTGAGGCTCGACGGTACGAACGGATCGAAGCGCACGCTCTGGGTCCGCTGGCCTTGATTGTTGACCTTTGGCGTCGTCACCGCGAGCCCGTTGGGTCCTAGCACGACGGCGTACGGCCGGTCGCGCTCTCGCTCATGGAGGTCGGCCCACCATTCGATCGGCGGTCCTACCTTGCGCTCTAGGTGGGTCTTGACGTCGGCGTGGATCTCGGCCCACCAGTGGTACCGGTCGGGACTGGGGACGAACCCCAACTGCGCGGCCTCGTGTGCGCCGGGGAGGTCCGGGGCGCGCTCGACGCCGCCTGCTGGGCGTTGCGCGGCTGGGCGGCCCCGAGACTGCTCGGGGAGGTTGTCAGGCGCCATGGTCGGCAGCCTCCAACAGGTGCGGTGGCCGGGTCAACTTCATACGCCGGCGAGGGTTTTCGCGCGCCTGAGGACGGCGTCGATCATGGGTTCGGTGAGTTTGCCGGTGAAGGTGTTCTGCTGGCTGGGGTGGAAGCAGCCCAGAACGGTGATTTCGCCTTGTGGGGTTGGGATCTGATGCTCTACCGCGTGACCGAACTTGGGTCGCGGGCGGGGTACGTCTGCCCCTAGCGAGGCGAGTCCGGCGAGCAGGGCGTCGTACCCGAACTTGCCCAGGCAGACGATGGCCTTGGTGGTGGGGAGGACGAGCTCTAGTTCGCGGCGGAACCATGGGGCGCAGGTGTCGCGCTCCTCGGGGGTGGGTTTGTTGGCGGGTGGCGCGCAGCGGACGGCGGCGATCATGCGGGTGCCGATGAGGGTGAGGCCGTCGCCCGCGTGTTCGCTGGTCGGTTGGGTGGCTAGGCCGACCCTGTAGAGGCTCGCGAACAGCCAGTCGCCGGACCGGTCGCCTGTGAAGACTCGGCCGGTACGGTTCCCGCCGTTGGCCGCGGGGGCGAGGCCGGCGATGAGGATCTTGGGCTCTCGGGCACCCCACCCCGGGATGGGTCGTCCCCAGTACGGCTGGTCGGCGAAGGACTTCCGCTTGCCGATGGCAACGTCTTCCCGCCATTCCACCAGCCGCGGACAGGCACGGCAGACGGAGACTCTCGCCTCGAGTTCTTTCAGGTCGTCGGTTGCGGCGAGCTTCACGACCTCGACGGCGTCGTGGGCCACCGGAGTACGCCGTACCGCGGGGTCCTCGGGCCAGCCGGTGCCGGGCGGGACCGGACTGTCGAACAACTCCCCCGTCAACGGGTGCGGAAACTTCACCCCCTCAGACTAGAGACACTCGTCTCTCAGCGAGGGCCACTTTGTGCACCAGATCCGTGGCGGCGGGCTCTTGACGTACGGATCTGGTGCACAAGGTGGTTGTTAGGCGACCAGGTCGTCGGCTGACTGGGGTTGGATGGCTGGGGTTTGCGGCGCGACGGCCGGAGTACGGCGGGGGCTTGGGATGGCTAGGGCTAGTACGACGGCTGTGGCGGCGAAGGCTGCTAGGAGGAGGAAGGTGTTGGTGAAGCCTGACTCGGCGGGGAGGCCGGAGGGTTGGACGTGGCCGGTGATGATGGAGCTGGCCAGCGCCGTACCGATGGAACCGCCGATCGTGCGGATGTTGGTGTTCATGCCGGTGGCCGCGCCCGTCTGCTCGCGCGGGACGTTCTGGACGATCAGGCTGGTCATGGACGCGTAGGCGAGGCCCAGGCCCATGCCGAAGAGGGCTGTGGAGACCGCCACCTGCCACTGCTGGTCGTGGAACTCCGCGAAGAGCAGCGCCGCGACCAGGCTCAACGCCGACCCCGAAATAACCTGCGCCTTCACGTTGAACCACGGTGCGAGCGGACCGCTCAGCGTCCCGGTGATCGCCATCGTGACCAGCATCGGCAGCATCAGCAACCCGGCCTGCGTCACGCTGGCGCCGAAACCGAACCCGGCGGCCTTCGGGATCTGCAGGAACTGCGGTACGAACGCGTACACCGCGAACATCGCCGCCCCGAACAGCAGCGCCACCAGGTTCGTCGTCCACACCGCCGGGCGGCGCATCATCCGCATGTCGATCAGCGGGTTCCGCGACCGCAGTTCGACGGTGATCCAGCCGGCCAGCAGTACGGCGGCCAGCGCGAACAATCCCGTCGTACGCAACGAGCCCCAGCCCCACGAGCGACCGGTGCTCAAGGGCAGCAGCAACGCGATCAGCCAGCCGGACAGGAACGCGGCGGCCAGCCAGTCGATCCGGCCGGGCACGCGGTTCGGCGACTCGGGCACGTAGCGGCGGACCAGCAGGGTCGACGCTGCGACCACCGCCATCGGGATCCAGAACAGCCAGCGCCAGCCGAGCCACTCCACGATCGGGCCGGCCAGGACGATCCCCAGCCCGCCGCCGGCGGCGATGATCGCCGACACCACGCCGACCACGGACGGCACGCGCTGCGGCGGGAACTCGTCCCGGATGATGCCGAACGCCAACGGGAACACGGCCCCGCCGACGCCCTGGAAGACGCGGGCGGCGATCAGTACGCCGATGTTCGGCGCGAGCGCGGCGATCAGGCAGCCGACGGCGAGCGCGCCCAGCGCGATGAACAGCGTGCGCTCCTTGCCGACCATGTCGCCGATCCGGCCGAGCAGCGGCGTTGCGACCGAGACTGAGAGCAGAAGTGCGGTGAAGACCCAGGTGACCGTGCCAGGGGTGGTGTGCAGGTCGTGCTGGATGACGGGCAGCGCCGGGCTCACCAGCGACTGCAGCATCGAGAACGAGGCGACGACCGTGGCGAGTACCGCCAGGGTCACTCGCGGGTTGCCAGACCTGATGACAGGCATGCAGAAGTCCTTCGAAAGGGGTGTGAGTGCGCCTGAAGGCGGCGCAAGAGTTCCCCGGCCTGGTAAAGTCGAGGTGTGCCTCCACTATAGCGGAGGCAAGCCTCCGGTATTAACTGGCTAAGGTGAGCGAATGGTGAGTGAGCAGAGCAGGCCCGCCCTGCGGGTCGACGTACGGCGGCCGCAGCGAGCGGACGCACGACGGAACTTCGACGCCCTGCTCGCCGCCGCCCGGGACGCGTTCGCGACCAAGGGGGTCGGGGCCTCGCTGGAGGACATCGCCCGCCAGGCCGGCGTCGGGATCGGCACGCTGTACCGCAACTTCCCGAACCGGCGGGACCTGATGCACGCGGTCTACTTCGGCGAGATCGAGGAGCTGTGCATCGCGGCGGAAGACGTCGCCGACCTGCCCCCGTGGGAGGCGCTCACGACCTGGCTGCACCGGTTCGTCGAGTACGCCGCGACGAAGCGGGCGATCTGGGAGTCGCTGAACCGGGAGACCGAGAACTTCAAGGCCGCGCGCGAGGCGATGTATGCCGCCGGTACGCCGCTGTTCGAACGCGCCCAGGCAGCCGGCGCGGCGCGCAAGGACGTCTCGTTCGACGACCTCCTGCGCATGGTCAGCGGCCTAACCGCAGCCGGCTTCGTCGACCAGGCCCAACGCGACCGCGTCCTAGCAATCGCCCTCGAGGGCGTCCGCGCGCGTGCTTCCTTCTGACTTGAGCGTACAGCGAACGGCGTTTGCCCGACCGAGGTTATCCACAGCCGCCCGCTAGGCGAGGGTGAGGGCTACGCCGTCGAGGATGTCTTGTTCGGAGATGGTTACTTCGTCGACGGTCATGCGGTCGAAGAGGCGTTGGAGGATGACGGCGCCGGCGCCGATGACGTCCAGGCGGCCGGGGTGGATCGACGGTACGGCGGCTCGTTGGGCGCGGGTTGAGGTGGTCAGCCAGGTGGTTGCCGTGCGCAACTCCGCGCCGAGCAGGTGAGCGTGGTGAACGGCGGTGCGGTCGTACTCCGGGAGGTTCAAGGCGACCGCGGCCACGGTGGTCGCAGTCCCGGCGACGGCGATCAGGGCGCGGGCTCTGGTCAGCGGGACTGTGGTGGTGCCGAGCAGGGCCTCAACGTCCCGGGTGATCGCGGCCAGTTCGGCTTCTGAGGTTGGGTCCGTGGTGACATGGCGTTCGGTGAGACGAACCGACCCGATGTCGAGCGACTCAGCCGCGAGTACGCCGTTCGCATCGCCCAGGACCAACTCCGTCGAACCACCGCCGATGTCGGCAACGAGGTACGGCGCCGGCAGATCAAGGGATGCGGTCGCTCCGCGAAAACTGAGCTCGGCTTCCGAACGGCCAGAGATGATCTCGGGATCCACGCCGAACCGCGATCGGATCCCCGCAAAGAACTCGTCCCGATTGGACACGTCCCGGGCAGCCGAGGTCGCAACGAACCGCATCCGGGAGACGCCGGCCGCACGGACCACGTCGGCAAACGAGTCCGCAGCCTTGAAGACTCGCTCCAACGCCTCCGGGGCAAAAGCACCGGTCGCGTCCACACCTTGACCAAGGCGGACGATCGTCATCCGACGATCCACTTCCACCAGCCGACCGTCAATCAGATCGGCGATCAGCAGCCGGATCGAATTCGTACCGCAGTCAACTGCCGCAACTCGCACCTCAGACACACGGCCCTCGGCGACCCCAGTCGTCCAGGGCTTCCAGCGCCTCATCCCCCAACGGGTTCACGCCAGGACCGACCGCCAGCGAATGACCAACGAGAACGTGCAAGCACTTCACCCGATTAGGCATGCCGCCAGCGGTGATACCGGCGATCTCCTCAACGTGTTCGATCGACTCGCGATGAGCGAGGTACGACTCATGGGCCGCGCGATACCGCGCAGCGAGCTCCGGATCCTCCGCCAGACGGTCCGTCATCTCTTTCATCATCCCCGAGGCCTCGAGAGTCCCGATGGCGGACGCGAGACGCGGGCAAGTCACGTAGTACGTCGTGGGGAACGGCGTACCGTCCGGCAGTCGGGGCTCGGTCTCGACCACGTCGGGGAGACCGCAGCCGCAGCGGTGGGCGATGGAGCGGATCCCGCGGGCGGTCCGGCCGAGCTGTTTGCTGACCGCCTCGGAGTCTTCTGTACTGCTCAACGAGAGGCCTTCGGCGAGGGGGTCAGGATCGGCTTGGGCTTCGGCTGGACGGGCGTCGGCGTCGCGACGACGGGCGGCTTGCCCGCACCTTCGACGCTCCCCCACAGCTTCGTGTACCAGGTCGGCTTCTGTGTGTCCGTCGCACCGTCCGAGGGCGTCGACGGCTCCGGCGGGGCGCCGACCGGCTTCCCGTCCGCGCCGATCACGCGGTACCCGACCTCGCCCGGCATCACCCAGCCGAGCCGCTGGCGGGCCTGTGCCTTCACGTACGCGTCGTCGCCCCAGCGGGCGATCTCGTCGTTCAGTTCACCGACCCGCTTCTGCCGGTCCCGGATCTCCTGCTGCAGCGCGCTGACCTGCTGGTGCTGGTCGAACCAGACCCGCAGGCTCTGCGCGTACGACACGATCAGTGCGCCGAGCACGAGCAGTACGACGGCCGCCCGGCCGGTCAGGTTGCGGGAACCGCGGGTCCGAGCCGGGTCGGCCTGGGCTCCCGCCGTACGGCGTTTCGGCTGGTCGCCCCGCCGGGCCGGTGGACGCGACTGGGTCCGGCTCGACGGACGCGAGCCAGGTCGTGCACCGGATTCCCGACGGGACGGCATGTCAGTAGCTCCTCAGGTCAGCCCTGGAAACGCGGGAAGGCCGAGCGACCGGCGTACGTCGCCGCGTCGTCGAGCTCCTCCTCGATCCGGAGCAGCTGGTTGTACTTCGCGGTACGGTCGGACCGGGCCGGGGCGCCGGACTTGATCTGGCCGCAGTTGGTCGCGACCGCGAGGTCGGCGATCGTGGTGTCCTCGGTCTCGCCCGAGCGGTGGCTCATCATGCAGCTGAAGCCGCTGCGGTGGGCCAGGTCGACGGCGTCCAGCGTCTCGCTCAGCGAGCCGATCTGGTTCACCTTGACCAGCAGGCTGTTCGCCGACTTCTCGGTGATGCCGCGCTGCAGCCGCTCGACGTTGGTGACGAACAGGTCGTCGCCGACGATCTGGATCTTGTCGCCGAGCTGACCGGTCAGGCTCTTCCAGCCGTCCCAGTCCTCCTCGTTCAGCGGGTCCTCGATCGAGACGATCGGGTACGACGACACCAGGTCGGCGTAGTACGCGATCATCTCGTCGGCCGACTTCTTGCCGCCCTCGAACGCGTACACACCGTCGGTGAAGAACTCGCTCGCGGCCACATCCATCGCCAGCGCGATGTCCTTGCCCGCCTGCAGGCCGGCCTTCTCGATCGCGACCAGGATCAGGTCGAGCGCCTCGCGGTTGCTCTCCAGGTTCGGCGCGAAACCGCCCTCGTCGCCGAGACCGGTGGACAGGCCGCGCTCCTTCAGCACTGCCTTCAGCGCGTGGTAGACGCCGGCGCCCTGCATCAGTGCCTCGGCGTACGTCGGGGCTCCGATCGGGGCGATCATGAACTCCTGCACGTCGACGTTGCTGTCCGCGTGCGCGCCGCCGTTCAGGATGTTCATCATCGGCACCGGCAGAACGTGCGCGTTCGGGCCGCCGACGTACCGGAACAGCGGCAGGCCGGAGCTGTCCGCCGCCGCCTTCGCGACCGCCAGGCTGACGCCGAGGATGGCGTTCGCGCCCAGCTTGGCCTTGTTCGGGGTGCCGTCCAGGTCGAGCAGGGCCTGGTCGATCAGCCGCTGCTCGTGGACGTCGTACCCGACGATCTCCTTGTCGATGTCCTCCAGGATCGCGGTGATCGCGTTCTGGACGCCCTTGCCGCCGTACCGGGCCTTGTCACCGTCCCGCAGCTCGACGGCCTCGAACTGACCGGTGGACGCGCCCGAAGGCACTGCCGCCCGGGCGACGGTGTCGTCGTCGAGCAGTACCTCGACCTCGACAGTGGGGTTGCCGCGCGAGTCGAGGATCTCGCGGGCGCCGACGGCCTCGATGGTGGCCACTATTGACTCCCAAGTTCTCGATGACGAATCGGTCCCGAGCCTAGCCTCCAGACCACCAGCCTCAGTGGACCGCGTCGACCCTAACGATCGCATCCACCGGTACCTCCCGCGTCAATAACACACCGTTAGCCGCCAGAAACACCTCGAGATCGCCAGAATCCACACCCAGCAAGACTTCTACGCCCGACACCGACTGTTCTCCAAGGCTTCACGCTTCGAAACAACGGCGGGCGTCGGATAGGCCTCTGTGGTTTTCGGTGGGGGTGGAGATGCCGGTGAGGATGTTGTTCGCGGTTCGCCAGGCGAAGTAGGTGGCTTGGACGGCCCAGCGGATGTGGAGGTAGGGGGTCAGGCCTCGGGCGAGTTCGTGGGTGAGCTCGGGGCGTTGGTGTAGGTAGGCGGGTACGACGTGATCCGGGGAGCCGGCGTACATGACGGCTGAGGCGACGTCGTACAGGATCGGGCCCTGCATCGCGCTGCCCCAGTCGATGAGGGCTACTTGGCCGTCGGGTTGGCGGAGGAAGGCTTCGGCCGCGGGGTCGCCGTGCAGCCAGGCCCAGGAGACGGGTCCGAGCGCCCAGGCTCCGGCGATCGCGTTCTCCACCGCGGGACGGATCCATGGCTCAAGGTCCAGGTACTCATCGAACTGGGTCAGCAACTGGAGCCAGTCATCAAGGTCCCCGGGCTCCAGAGCGGCGATCGTGTGCACCCGCCCGAGCAGGTCGCCGATCGCCGCCTGATCCTCCGGGCTCTCAGCCAGCTCGGTGCCACCGACGTACTCCAGCACGGCGACCTGCGGACCGTCTACGCGCTCCACGAGACGCCCACCCTTGCTCAGCCGCGGACGCCCAGTCATCACACCACCGTCATCCAGCCGAGCCGCCAACTCCAGCCCAGGCTCGAACGCCGAGTCCCCCAACTCGACAGCCTTCAACACCACCCGCCACCCATCCCCAGCAGCCAACCAAGCAGCCGAGTTCATCCCCCCAGTCAAAACCTCCACCCGCAAAGGCTTCAGATCCCACCGCTCCCGCAGCACCCCAGCAACATCCACCCACCCACCCTCTCAGCTACCCAGGTTCGTGCCCGAAGGACAGGTAGTACACCGCCGATACGCCGTACGCACGGCGACCCCGACGCTCAGGTGTACTACCTCCCGCCCGACACCTCCTGTCGTTAGGCACGCAGACCGCCTACTTGCCAAAGTGGAAAGTTATTGGTTAGCTTTCCGGTGTGGAAAGTGATGCGGAGGAGCAGCTGCGGATCATCGAGCGGGCCGAGGCGGCGCCGTACGTGAGCTACCCGAAGACGCCGTGGTGGTATCCGCCGGTCGTCGGGCTCTGGGTGGCGGGTCTGATCGGGGTCTTCGCCTGGTGGCGGGAGAACGGCGTGCTGTTCGTCGGATCGCTGGTTGTCCTGATCGCGCTGGAGGCCGGATTCCTGACCTGGATGCAGCGGCGGCACGGTGCGATGCCGTTTCCGGGGCGCGGCCGCCCGCCGCGGGAGATCGCGCGAATTTGGGTTCGGTACTTCGTCGCGGTGCCGGTGGTCGCGCTGGTCGTCGGGCTGGTCTGGTGGTTGGCCGGACTGCTCGCGGCCGCGGTGACCGCGTTCGTGCTGGTGACGGCCGGCATCTGGTACTACGAACGCCGGTACGCCGTCGCCGCCGCGCAGGTCCGGGAGCGTCTCGGGTGATCGATGGACTCGACCCGGTGATCCACGCGCCGAAACGGCTGGCGGCGATGGCCGTGCTGGCCAACGCCACCACGGTGACCTTCCGGTTCCTCAAGGACTACCTGGAGGTGAGTGACTCCGACCTGTCCAAGCACATGTCGGCCCTCGAGTCGGCCGGGTACGTCGCCACCACCAAGACCGGTCACGGCCGCGGCGCCACGACGACGTACCGGATGACGAAGGCGGGGACCCAGGCGTACGCCGCCCATCGAGACGCGCTCCGCGCCCTGCTGGACGGGCCCAAGTAGGTCAGCTGGACGGGCCCTAGGAGGTCAGGCGGTTTCGGCGGCGCGGACCTGGTCGGCCAGCTCGCCGACCGCGGTCCGGAGCGCCTGCTCCGCGTCGACGCCGAGGCGGCGGGCTTCGCGCACGATGGCGAGCAACTCCGGGCCGATCTCCTGCGCGGAGGCGACCGTCGGCTCGGCCTCGGGCGAGGCATCCGGCGGCAGGACCTTCGCGGACCGGCCCAAGACCTTGTCAGCCAGGGCCAGAGCGGGCAACGCCAGGGGGATGCCTTCGAGGACTGAGTTGCGTTGTTTCTCCGCGGCCTTGATGGTTTCCCAGTTGGCTTCGACCGCGGCCGCGTCGGCGGCGTCGACCGTGCCGAAGACGTGGGGGTGGCGGCGGATCAGCTTCTCGACGATGCCTCCGGAGACGTCGTCGATGGTGAAGCCGTCTTCGGAGTCTTCAGCGATGCGGGAGTGGAACGCGACCTGCAGCAGCAGATCACCCAACTCCTCCTGCAGGTGCGAGAGGTCGCCGGTGTCGATCGCCTCGAGGGTTTCGTACGTCTCCTCGAGCAGATACTTCGCCAGGCTCTCGTGCGTCTGCTCCTGGTCCCAAGGGCAGTTCCGCCGCAGCCGGTCCATCACCCGGACCAGATCGATCAGCCGAGCCCCCGGTACGTCGTACGACCCGTGCAGGATCTCCACTTCATACGGCGCGTGAGGATCGCGGGTCCGTGCATCCGCGACGACCCGCAGCAGACCGGGCTCCCCGTCATCCCCCGTCAGCCAGACCACCTGACGGCCGGCGACAGCCGCGGACGACAGCCACGACCAGGCGTCCGCCTCGACCTGCGTGACCACCAGCCCGGAGCCGATCACAGCCTGTACGTCGGGATGCTCTGGACCGCCTGCCGCGCCGATCTCGTCGGCTGCCTCGAGGGCCTGCCAGGTGGCGCGGGTGAGCAGCCCGGGAGCGATACGAGGACTCGTGAGGACGACCTTGATCCCGCCCGCGGGCTCAACCATCAGGCGTCAGCCCTGGCCCGGCTCTGGCGTGGCGGTGGCCTCGCGCTTGGCCTTGGTCTGGTCGGACTCCTTCGACAGCGACCCGGAGATCGTGCTGTTGATCTGGCCGTCGGTCCATTGGCCGAAGCGCGGCGCGACCGTGACGTCGATGCTCTTCGAGGCGTCGCGCATCGCCAGCGTGCCCTTCTGCAGGACCGCCTGGTCCTGCAGGTTCTGGACCGTGCCGCCGCCGAGCTTGACCGTGACCATCACCGACGTCGCGACCGCGTTCAGGAAGTCCTTCGACACCGAGTCGGTCTGGAACTTCTGGTACGTCGCCTCGTCGCCGCCGACCGCGCTCTTCGCCGCGGCAGCGGTCTCCGCGGCGCTGACCGGGATCGACTTCTCCTGCTGGATCTGCGCAGCGAGCACGTTCGTCACCAGGTCACTCAGCGCGAACTTGCTGGTGTAGTCGTTCCCGAGCGCCGCGCTGACCGCTCGCGAGGTCTTGTCGACCTGGTTGATGCTGATCTCGGTCCCGCCGACCACAGCTGCCGCGCCCGGGTGCGTGCCCGCCGCGCATCCACCGGTCAGCAGCACCATCGCCACCACCGCACCGAGAGCCCGAAGCCGTGTGCTCACCGAATCTCCTCGCATGTTTTTGCCCACCTACGCCGGCACCACAATAGGTTCGGCGATCACGTCGTCGATCAACCGGGTGCACCATTGCAGCAACTCCTGGTCACGGAGCGGCTGACCGCCGATCTGCCGGGTGGCAGGTCGTGGCACCAGAATGGTATGCAGTTGCGGCTTCACCAGACTCTTCGGGTACAGCCTGTTCAGCCGGAGCACCTTCGAATCGGGCAGCTCGACCGGCCCGAACCGGATCAGATTGCCCTGCAGCGTGACGTCGTGCAGCCCTGCCCGGCGGGCGTGGTTGCGGAACTTCGCCACCTCGATCAGGTTCAGCACCGCCGGCGGAATGTCGCCGTACCGGTCGTGCAACTCCTCGACCAGCTCGGCGATGCCCTCCTCATCCCGGACCGCCGCGAGCCGCTGGTACATCTCCAGCCGGAGCCGCTGCGACGGGATGTAGTCGTGCGGCAGGTGGGCGTCGATCGGCAGCTCGATCTTGACCTCGGGCTCCTCGGCCTGGGTGTCGCCGCGGTACTCCGCGACCGCCTCGCCGACCAACCGCACATAGAGATCGAACCCGACGTCCGCGATGTGTCCGGACTGCTCGCCGCCGAGCAGGTTGCCGGCGCCGCGGATCTCCAGGTCCTTCATCGCGACCGCCATACCGCCACCCAGGTCGGCGTGCTGCGCGATCGTGGCCAGCCGGTCGTGGGCGGTCTCGGTGAGCGGCTTCTCCGGCGGGAAGAAGAAGTACGCGTACGCGCGCTCCCGGCCACGACCGACGCGACCGCGGAGCTGGTGTAGCTGGGACAGACCGAGCAGATCGGAGCGCTCGATGATCATCGTGTTCGCGTTCGAGATGTCGATCCCGGACTCGACGATCGTCGTACACACGATCACGTCGGACTGCTTCTCCCAAAAGCCCTGGATCACGTTCTCCAGGGTGTGTTCGTTCATCTGGCCGTGTGCGACCGCGACCCGGGCCTCGGGCACGAGCTGGCGGATCCGGGCGGCGGCCTTCTCGATCGTGTTGACCCGGTTGTGGACGACGAAGACCTGGCCCTCGCGGAGCAGTTCGCGCCGGATCGCGGCGGTCACCTGGTGCTCGTCGTACGCGCCGACGAAAGTCAGCACCGGGTGCCGCTCCTCCGGCGGGGTCGCGATCGTCGACATCTCCCGGATCCCGGTGATCGACATCTCCAGGGTCCGCGGGATCGGCGTCGCAGACATGGTGAGTACGTCGACCGCGGTCCGCAGCCGCTTGAGCTGCTCCTTGTGCTCGACGCCGAACCGCTGCTCCTCGTCGACCACGACCAGCCCGAGATCCTTGAACGCGACCTCGCCGCTGAACAGTCGGTGCGTCCCGATCACCACGTCGACCGACCCGTCGGCGAGACCGTCGATGGTGGCCTTCGCCTCCTTGTCGGTCTGGAATCGCGACAGCGGGGCCACGTTCACCGGGAAGGCGGCGTACCGCTCGGCGAAGGTCGCGTAGTGCTGCTGCACGAGCAGGGTCGTCGGCACGAGTACGGCGACCTGCTTGCCGTCCTGCACTGCCTTGAAGGCCGCGCGTACGGCGATCTCGGTCTTGCCGTAGCCCACGTCGCCGCAGACGATCCGGTCCATCGGCATGACGCGTTCCATGTCGTGCTTGACGTCGTCGATGGTGGCGAGCTGGTCCGGCGTCTCCACGAACGGGAACGCGTCCTCGAGCTCACGCTGCCACGGGGTGTCCTTGGCGAACGCGTGCCCCTTGGTCGCCTGGCGGGCGGCGTACAGCTTGATCAGCTCGCCGGCGATCTGCCGGACCGCCTTGCGGGCGCGGCCCTTGCGCTTGGCCCAGTCGCCGCCGCCCATCTTGTCCAGCGTCGGCTGCTCGCCGCCGACGTACCGGGTGACCTGGTCGAGCTGGTCGGTCGGCACGTACAGCCGGTCGCCGGGTTGACCGCGTTTGCTCGGCGCGAACTCGATCACGACGTACTCGCGGGTGGCCTTCTGAGCCCCCGTGCCGACGGTCCGCTGCATCATCTCGACGTACCGGCCCACGCCGTGCTGCTCGTGGACGACGTAGTCGCCGGGCTGCAGCTCCAGCGGGTCGATCGTCTTCTTCCGGCGCGACGGCATCCGTTGCTGGGAACGGCGTTCGGCCATCGACCGCTGGCCGGCCAGGTCGTTCTCGGTCAGTACGGCGAACTTGATGCCGTCGGCAATGAACCCGTGTTCCAGCTGACCTTGCGAGATCAGTACGACGCCGGGCTCGGGGATCTCCTCGATCCCGTCGACCACCCGGGCCGGCAGCTCCGCCTCGGAGAACACCTCGGCCAGCCGCTCCGCCGGACCATGTCCTTCCGTGACGCAGACGACCCGCCAGCCGTCCCGGAGCCAAGCACGAATGTCCTCGGCCGCGGCCGCCGTCTCACCGCGGTACGGGTCGACCTCGTGGACGGCAAGAATCTTGCTGGTAACCGATCCGGTGTCGGTGTCGATGTCGAACGCGATCCGCTCGCCCATTGAGTCCCGCAGCTCGGGCACATCGGTCGGGGCTGCGGCGAACGGCGAGAGGCTCCACCAGGCCAGGCCCTTGCCCAGGGCATGCGATCGGACGTCACCCAGCGACATGTACGCCGCCGCGCCGAGGTCGATCGGGGCCTCGCCGCCACCGGCGGCCGCGGCCCAGGATGCGTCGAGGAACTCCTGGCTGGTCGCGACCAGGTCGTGCGCACGAGCCCGGACCCGCTCGGGGTCGCTGACGATGACGTGCGCACCGGCCGGCATCAGGTCGACCAGCAGCTCCATCTCGTCGACGAGAACCGGAGCTAGCGACTCCATCCCCTCGACCGCATGTCCCTCGGCGAGCTTCTCGAACAGCTCGGCCAGCTCGGGGTGTTCCTTCGCCAGTACGGCGGCCCGCGCACGGACCTCGTCGGTCAGCAGCAGCTCCCGGCAGGGCGGCGCCCACAGACCGTGCTCGGCGATGTCCAGCGAGCGCTGATCGGCAACCGCGAAGTACCGGATCTCTTCTACGTCGTCGCCGAAGAAGTCGACCCGCAGCGGGTGCTCCTCGGTCGGCGGGAAGACGTCGATGATGCCGCCGCGGACCGCGAACTCACCGCGCCGCTCGACCAGGTCCACCCGGTGGTACGCCGCTGCCGCGAGCCGCTCGACGACGTCCTCGAGCTCGACCGAGTCACCGACGTGCAGCTGCACCGGCTTGAGGTCGGCCAGGCCGGCGACCTGCGGCTGGAGCACGGACCGCACCGGGGCGACCAGGATCCTGATCGGACCGGTCGTCTCGTCGGACGGATCCGGATGCGCGAGGCGTCGCAGTACCGCAAGCCGGCGGCCGACCGTGTCGGACCGGGGCGACAGGCGCTCGTGCGGGAGGGTCTCCCAGGCGGGGTAGTAGGCGACGGTGCCGGGCTCTTCGACCAGGCACTGCAGCGCCTCGGTGAGCTCCTCGGCCTCGCGGAAGGTGGCGGTGACCGCGAGGACCGGGCGGCCGGCGCCGTTCTGGGCCGCGGCGATCGCGGCGAGCAGGACCGGGCGCACCGGCGTCGGCGCGCTCAGGTCGAGGGTCGTGACGCCGTCGCTCCGGGCGTCACGAACGGCCTCGGACACCACCGGATCGGTGATCAGGGTGTCGACCAGACCGCTCAGTTTCACGAGTTGTACTTCCCTTGGGTGGCGTCTAGGCCGTCGGTGAGCAGGCACTCCACGGCATCCGCGGTTCGGTCCACGGCGAACGGGAGGTCCTTGCGTTCGGTGGGGGAGAACTCGTTGAGGACGAAGTCGGCGGGGGCCTGCCGGCCCGGCGGACGACCCACACCGAACCGGATTCGATAGTACTCACCGGTGCCAAGCGATTTCCGCAGCGACTTGAGCCCGTTGTGGCCGTTGTCCCCGCCGCCGAACTTGCACCGCAGTACGCCGAAGTCGATGTCCAGCTCGTCGTGCACGACGACCAGGTTGGCCGGGTCGAGCTTGAAGAACTTCAGCAGCCCGGAGACCGGTCCCCCGGACTCGTTCATGTACGCGCGGGGCTTGGCCAGCACCGTCCGCAGGCCGCTGACCCGGGTCTCGATCACCTCGGCCTTGACCTGCTTGCTCTGCTTCCACTTGCCGCCGGTCCGGGCGGCCAGCTCGTCGGCGACGAGGTGACCGATGTTGTGCCGGGTGCGGGCATACGAAGGGCCGGGATTCCCCAGCCCGACGACCAACCACACGTCGTCCGCCACGGATCCCGGCCCTCCCGAAGATAGGTGCTGCGGCAGCAGATTACTCGGCTGCGGCGGCCACCGGCTCCGCGGCCTCCGGCTCGGCGCGCTCGATGCCGGCTTCGGCCTCGGCCTCGGCCAGCTCCGCCTCGGCCTGCTCGGCGGTCTGCTGGGCGGTGATGTTCACGATCAGGGTGTCCGGCTCGATCGCCAGCGTGGTCCCGGTCGGCAGGGTCAGGTCGGAGGCGTGGATCTGCGCGCCGACCTCGAGGCCCTCGATGGAGACCGTGACGCCGTCCGGAATGTGGGTCGCCTCGGCCTCGACCAGGATGCTCTGCGCTTCCAGGACGACCAGGGCGTCGCTGACGGCCTCGCCCTCGAGGTGGACCGCGATGTCGACCTGAACCTTCTCGCCACGGCGGACGATGACCAGGTCGACGTGCTCGATGAAGCCCTTGATCGGGTCGCGCTGGACCTGCTTCGGCAGCGCCAGGTGGGACTCGCCACCCTCGACCTCGATCATCAGCAGGGCGTTGGCGGTCTTCAGGGCCAGCATGGTGTCGTGACCGGGCAGCGTGATGTGCACCGGGTCACTGCCGTGGCCGTAGAGGACGGCGGGAACCTTGTTGTCCCGGCGGATTCGGCGGGCAGCCCCCTTGCCGAACTCCGTACGCGATTCGGCTTGGATCTTGACCTCGGCCACGAGATGAACTCCTCAAAAGCGTTGCGGTGATCAGTTGTCTGGTTAGAACTCGGCTGCGGCCTCAGCGGGCGCCTGCTGACCCCGAGAAGGCGTCAGGCAACGAACCACCGCGTCGATCACGGAGCCGCGCCCAACAGTTCACGGGGGGCGTCCCTCGCCGAGGCAACCAAAACAGTCTACCCACCACCCCGGCCAGACGAGAAATCCGTACCTCAGGGGTGCTTGGACCGGCCCTCACCTTCGGTACGTTGCTCTCGTGTTCGCTCCGTTCGCCGTGGTCAGTCTGCTCATTCCGCTGGTGATGCTCGCGGGCGTGGCCTGGCTGGTGGTCTGGACCACACGGCGCCGCCGGGCGGCCGCACTCGAGCGTGCGGCGCAGGTCGCGGCGGTCGGGTGGGCCTTGGTCCCGCCGAACCCGTGGCTCCTGCAGGTCGCGGGAAACCTCTTCCCGGCGAGCGGCGATCCCGGCATGACGTACGCCGGCGAGTTCCGCGGACGCGGACTGTGCGTCTTCGACTACACGTACGTCACGAACAACGGCAAGTCTCAGCAGCGGCACACCGTGCACGTGGTCGCCTTGAGCCTGCCGGTCTCGTTGCCACCGTTCACGCTGATGCACGAGTCGGGCCTGCGGCGGGTCTTCATGGGACGCGACCTCGAGCTGGAGAACCAGCAGTTCAACGACCGGTTCCGGATCGAGTGCCACGACGACCGGTACGCGTCGGCCGTCATGCATCCCCGGATGATGGAGTGCGTGCAGCACAACCCGGGACTGGAGTGGCAGATCGCAGGCAATGCGCTGGTCAGCTGGGGTCGCGGCAGCTTCGCCGTACCCGATGTCCTGGCGCGGTCGGAGGCGATGAGCCAGCTGATCGACCTCATCCCGCCGTTCGTGCTGCGTGACTACGGGCAGCCGACGTTCAGGTGAGCTTGGTCCAGACCTGACGGAGGGCGCGGGCAGCGTCGCCTTCGAGACCGGCGTCGTCCAGGGTCTCGGCGAGCTCGTCGAACTCCGGGCCCCAGCGCCAGGCGACGCTGCGGAGCTGCTCCGGCAGGGCCGGGTCCTTCAGCGAACCGGCGTCCGCGCGAATCTGCTGCGCTGTGAGTGCATCGGTGACGCCGTGCTTCTCCGCCAGCTGGAACGCGAGCACGGCCAGCGCCGCCTTGCCCTTGTTGTAGAGCGCGTACGACGACTTGGCCGCGCTGGCCGCGCCCGGTTCGGAGCCGACCACCATCGGCGTGACCGCCGTACCGGCCCACAACGCCGCGACCTGCTCAGCCGCCGTACCGGACAGCATCAGATGCGTCGGACTCGGCCCACCAGTCGGAGGCGGACCGACCACACCGGCGTCGACGAACGTCGCATCCGGTACTGCGGACTGAGCCTCACGCAACGACATCGGCGACAACGGGTTGGCCTCGATGTAGATCCCTCCGAAGCCCTCGCGCCCGACCTGCCTGGCGATCTCGACAGCACCTTGCGGAGCACAAGAACACAGCACCGCCTCGGCCCCGCCGACCGCTTCGGCAAACGACGTACCAATCAACCCAGCCTCGTCAGCACGCGCCTTCGACGCCTCGCTCCGGCCCTCCGGAACCCACTGCACTTCGTGGCCCGCAGCAACCAATTGCGCAGCCAACTTCGAGCCCATCGCTCCCGGGTGGAAGACGGCGACCCGCATGTCAGGCGCGGCCGTCGAACAGGCTCGTGACCGAGCCGTCCTCGAAGACCTCGCGGATGGCTCGGCTGATCAGTGGAGCGATCGACAGCTCGGTGAGCTTGTCGAAGCGGCGGTCCTCCGCGATCGGCAGCGTGTTGGTGACGATCACCTCGCTGGCCTGGCAGTTCTTCAGCCGGTCCACCGCCGGACCGGACAGGATCGCGTGCGTCGCGGCGATCACCACCCCGGCGGCACCCTCGGCGTACAGCGCGTCGGCCGCCTTCGTGATCGTGCCGGCGGTGTCGATCATGTCGTCGACCAGGATGCAGACCCGGCCCTTGACCTCACCGACGACCCGGTTCGCGATCGTCTCGTTCGGCCGGTCGATGTCGCGGGACTTGTGGATGAACGCCAGCGGCGCACCGCCCAGCCGGGCCGACCACTGCTCGGCCACCTTGATCCGGCCGGCGTCCGGCGAGACCACGGCCAGCTGCTGGTCGCCGTACTTCTGGGCGACGTAGTCACTCAGGATCGGCAGCGCCATCAGGTGGTCCACCGGGCCGTCGAAGAAGCCCTGGATCTGCGAGGTGTGCAGGTCGACGCAGATCAGCCGGTTCGCGCCCGCGGTCTTGAACAGGTCGGCCATCAGCCGGGCCGAGATCGGTTCCCGGCCCCGGTGCTTCTTGTCCTGCCGCGCGTACCCGTAGAACGGGAGGACGACGGTGATCCGCTTCGCCGACGCCCGCTTCAGCGCGTCGACCATGATCAGCTGCTCCATGATCCACTCGTTGATCGGCGAGGTGTGGCTCTGGATCACGAACGCGTCGCTGCCCCGGACCGACTCGTCGAACCGGACGTAGATCTCGCCGTTGGCGAAGTCGTACGCCTGCGTCGGGACCAGGCCGATGCCGAGCTCCGAGGCGACCTCCGCGGCCAGCTCGGGGTGGGCCCGGCCGGAGAACACCATCAGTTTCTTCTCGGTGGTTTGCTTCATCCCGCTCATGGCCCGCGCCTCCCGTTGTGTTTCTCTGCTCAGGACTGCTGGTCGTCCGACGCCGCTTCGGCCGCCAGCGCCGCCTCGGCCGCCTGAGCGGTCTTGGTGCCGGGCCGCTTGCGGGCGACCCAGCCCTTGATGTTGCGCTGCCGGCCGCGTGCGACCGCGATCTCGCCCGGGCCGACGTCCTCGGTGAGCGCCGTACCGGCGGCCAGGTAGGCGCCGTCCGCGATCGTCCGCGGGGCGACGATCACCGAGTTGCTGCCGATGAACGAGTGCTTGCCGACGTGGGTCGGGTGCTTCGCGACGCCGTCGTAGTTCGCGAAGATCGTGCCGGCGCCGATGTTCGCGCCGTCGCCGATCGTCGCGTCCCCGGCGTACGTGAGGTGCGGCACCTTGGCGCCATCGCCGATGGTGGAGTTCTTGGTCTCGACGAAGGTGCCGATCTTGCCCTTCACACCCAGCTTGGTGCCGGGGCGGAGGTACGCGAACGGGCCGACATTGGCGCCGTCGCCGATCACCGCGAGCGAGCCGTGGGTCCGGATGATGGTGGCGTTCTCGCCGATCTCCACGTCGGTCAGCGTGGTGTCCGGGCCGATCGTCGTACCGCTGCCGACCGTGGTGGCGCCGTGCAGCTGGATGTTCGGCAGCAGGGTGACGTCGCGGGCCAGGTCCACCGTGGAGTCGACCCAGGTGGTGTTCGGGTCGACGATCGTGACGCCCTCGAGCATGTGCTTGGCGAGGGTACGGCGGTTCAGCTCCGCGCCGAGCGTTGCCAGCTGGACGCGGTTGTTGACGCCCTCGGTCTGCATCGCGTCGTCGGTCACGTGCGCGCCGACCCGCTTGCCGTCGTTGCGGGCGATCGAGATCACGTCCGTCAGGTACAGCTCGCCCTGCGCGTTGTCGGTGGTGATGCGGGTGAGGCCGTCACGCAACGTGACCGAATCGAAGACGTAGATGCCGGCGTTGATCACCTGGATCTCACGCTGCTCCGCGGTGGCGTCCTTGTGCTCGACGATCGCGGCGACCACGCCGTCCTCGCTCTGGACGATCCGCCCGTACCCGGTCGGGTCGGGGACCCGCGCGGTCAGGACGGTGACCGCGTTGCCCTGCTTGTCGTGGTCGGCGATCAGGTCGTGCAGCGTCTCCGCCTCGAGCAGCGGGACGTCACCCGAAGTGACGATCACCGAGCCCTCGAAGTCGTCCGGTACAGCGCTGAGCCCGGAGCGGACCGCGTCACCGGTGCCCAGCTGCTGCTCCTGGACGGCGGTCCTGACGTCAGGATCGACGTCCTTCAGGTGCGCCTCGACCAGCTCGCGGCCGCTGCCGACCACGACCACCAGGTGTTCGGGGGCGAGTGCCCGGGCGGCGACCACGGCGTGCCCGACGAGGCTGCGCCCGCCGATCTCGTGCAGCACTTTCGGGATCGCCGATTTCATCCGGGTTCCGAGACCGGCGGCCATGATGACGACCGCCGCGGGGCGATGGGAAGTCACGCGGTCTTCTCCTCGAGTTCCCTGCAAGTTTCTTCAACAAGTATCAGCATGGGCACTCGAACCAGTGCCCGCGCAAGCCTACTTGCTCACCATCCGAACCCCCACACGGCCTCCACCCTCACCCTCCGCCACCCCCACCACCCTCCGTGACGAGATACCGGCGCGCGGCACGGCGAACCGGATCGTTTGAGGGATTGACCCCTGGGATTGCCGGTTGCCTGCCTGGACGCGAGGTGCCAACCGGCCAGCTGAGGGGTCAACCCCTGAGACGCGCTAGCGGGAGTAGGCGGCTAGGGCGGTGAAGGGGTCTTGGGGGGAGGCTGCGGACATGCCGACTGTCCAAAGTCGGTCGGGGGCGGCTGTGACGGCGGTGAGGGTGCCGGTGGCGGCGGTTGGGGCGGGGGCGGCTACGAACTTGGTGCCGCTCAGTTGGAGGACGTACGGCTTGGCGATCTGGTCGGAGCCCTCGAAGCGTTCACCGACGGCGATCGGGGTGTTGTTCCGCAGTACGACGTCGTACAACTGCGCCATGCCCGCCGGGACGGGGACCTGCGCCCACTTGGTGCCGTTGTAGTGCAGGGCGAGGGGGGCGATTCCGGACTTGTACTGGACGCCGACGAGCCAGATGTTCTTCGGGCCGGCGGCTGCCATGGCGGTGGGGATCTCAGAGCCGTCGACCGGTACGTCGCTCACCAAGGTCCAGGTCTTGCCGTCGAAGTGGGCGAGGCCGGCGTTGAGTCCGAGCCAGGCGTTCGTCGCGGACAGGACGGTCAGGACGTTGCCGTTGATCGACTGCTCGAGACCGCTGTTGAGCGCTTGCCATTTGCCGGCGGTGTAGCGGTAGACGACGGCGCGCTCGGCGCCACCGACGTTCGCCCACCCGGTGATCCAGGCCGAGCCGTCCGGCGCGATGACGACGTCGTCGAAGGACCCGGTTGGTACGGCGGGTGGCTTGACGACCTGCCACTTCGTGCCGTTCCAGTGCATGGCCAGCGGTTTGGTCTGATTCGGGTCCGTCCGGTCTTCGCCGACTGCCCAGACGTTCTTCGCCGTACCCACCGCGACGCTCTCCAAGGTCGCGTTGGTCGTCACCGGCTGCGCGATCGCCTTCCAGGTCTTCCCGTCCCACCGCATCGCCAACGGCCGCTGTACGGCGAAGTCGTCGACCTGATCGCCGCCGACCGCCCACGTTCCGCCCGCGCCGGTCGCCACGTCATTGAACGTCGCCGGCTGCCGATGGGTCGGAGTATTTGCCCACTGCAACGATCCCTGCTGCGCAGCCGTCCCGTCGACCCCATTGACTGCTACCTGGTGTGCCGCATCGGCCGGTCGCGCTGCTGCGGGCCCTGCCGCCAAAGCGGTCGCGAGGACCCCCGTCACCGCGACCACCATGCTTTTGTTCAGTCTCACAACGACTCCTCAATGTCAGCGTCTCCTACACCTCTCCCGACGCCGCCACCCATCCCCCGCGTTACACCTCAAAATCTGCAACGCTTGGCGCTATGGCCCTAACCCTCGGAGCAGTCATCCTCAACGTCCCGAAAACCGGCCCCGCCGCCGAGTTCTGGAGCCAGGCTCTCGGCTTCACTCCACAAGCCGGCAACCCGGACTTCCTCATCCCACCGCCGACCGCCCGCCCCACCCGCCTCCACCTGGACGAAACCGACCGTACCCACCTGGACCTCTGGGTCGACAAAGAAACCTCAACCCTAGAAGCCGAAGTGGACCGTCTCATCTCTCTAGGCGCCGAACGAGTAGAAGACTGGACCTACCCGCCCGACGCCGACTTCGTAGTCCTCAAATCCCCCGACGGCACTGTCTTCTGCATCATCGACTGACTCAGGTGAACGACTGTTCGGTGAAGCTCAGGCCGCCGCGGTCGGGTTGGGACAGGTACTGGCGGTTGCTGTGGATGGGAGGCGTGCGCAGGTACTGCGTGTAGCTCGGGGAGCGGAGGCGGAGGTCGAAGTTCTGGCCTTCGATGTGCCAGAGAGGGTCGGGCTTGTCGTCCGGCGAGGCGAGGCGGTGGAGGTCGGCGATCTCGAGCAGATCGTTGCCCGGGTCAAGCTCCGCGGAGATGTCCCACGCCTCGTCGAAGACCAGCGTCGACGGGGCGATCCAGAAGGTGAAGTGCCGTCGTCCGAACGCCGGATCCACCCACTGCACGATGTAGTCGAGATCGATCAGGACTCGCTGCCACGGGAACCCTTCCTCCCGTACGCCGATGCTCACCGCGTGCACGTGGCAGTCGTGCCAGCCCATCGCGTCGAAGTCGGCATCCGTCCAGGTCGCCTTGGTCAACCCGGACTCCGCGTGTACGAGTTCGTCCATCGGCCAAGTATGGAGGACGTGAATCCTCCTGCCACTTCCAAGATATAGCTCAGGGGTGGGCTTGCGGCAAGCCCCGGGTGATGGCGCAGGATGGGCGGCCGATGCCGGAACCTGAGCAAATCAAGGGGAAATGCGACATGCGAGTTGTTCTGTCGACGTGGGGATCACGCGGGGACGTCGAACCGTTGGCGGCGCTGGCCGCGCGGCTGCGGGAGCTGGGGGCGGAGGCAACGGTCTGCGCGCCGCCGGACGATGAGTACGCGGCGCTGCTCGCGCGGGCCGGCGTACCGCACATACCGCTCGGCCCGTCGGTTCGCTCGGTGGTGACGGGCGAGCGCCGACCGGACGCCGCGCAAGTGCTCGCGCCCAAGCTGGTCGCGGCGCGATACGAGACGCTCACCGCTGCGGCCGAGGGATGCGACGTACTGCTGGCGACCGGGCTGATGCCGGCCGGTGCGCGTTCGGTCGCCGACAAGCTGGGCATTCGATATGTGCTCGCGTGCTTCCATCCGTTCGGGCTGCCGTCGCATCAGTTCTTGCCGGCAATGTGGAAGGGCATCCCCGACTACGAGGTGGCGTGGGATCAGGACGGCGAGCGGGTGAACGGGCTGTACCTCGAGGCGGAGAACAGCCACCGCGCCGCGATCGGCCTGCCACCGGTGAAAGATGTCCGCGAATACGTATTCACAGATCAACCGTGGCTGGCAGCGGACCCGATCCTGGGCCCGTGGCAGGACGTGACGGACTTCGACCTCGTACAGACCGGCGCGTGGATCCTCCCGGACGACCGTCCGTTGCCGGATGGTTTGGATGCGTTCCTGGATGCCGGCGATCCGCCGGTGTACGTCGGCTTCGGAAGCATGACGATGCGTACGTCGCCGGACCTCGCCACCGTGGTCGTCGAGGCGGCCCGTGCACACGGTCGCCGGCTCGTGCTCGCCCGCGGCTTGGCGGACCTCGCCCTGACCGACGACCAGGACGACTGCTTCGTCGTCGGCGAGGTCAACCAGCAGGCGCTCTTTCCCCGGGTCGCGGCCGTCGTACATCACGGCGGCGCCGGCACCACGACGACCGCCGCCTTGGCCGGAGCGCCCCAAGTGATCGTGCCGCAGCTCGTCGACCAACCACACTGGGCCGCGCGAGTCGCCGAACTCGGAATCGGCGCAGCCCACGACGGCCCGACCCCGACCGCCGACTCACTGTCGGCCGCACTCGCGATCGCCTTGACCGCGGAGACGCGAGCCCGCGCGATCGCCGTTGCCGGACGGATGACCAAAGACGGTACGACGGTGGCGGCGAAGATGCTCCTTAATCCATAAGGATTGTCCGAGGCGCCTGGCATGCTCGCCGGCATGGGTGATTCGTTGGTGGATGTCGGGGAGGTGACGCTGTTCGTTCGCGAGCTCGGTCGGCGGAGTGAGAAGCCGTCGCTGGTCGTGATCCATGGTGGACCGGACATCGGGCATGGGTACCTCGTGCCCGGGTTCGAGCCATTGGCCCGGGATCACCACGTTGTGATGTTCGACTTCCGCGGTTGCGGGCGGAGCAGTCGCGGGTTGCCCGACGACGAGCTCCAGCCGGAGTACGTCGTACAGGACACCCATCGGCTCATCGACAACCTCGGGCTCGGTCAGGTCGATCTGCTCGGGTTCTCGACGGGTGGGCGGGCCGCGATGCAGTTCGTGGACAAGCATCCCGAGCAGGTACGGCGTTTGGTGCTGGCGTCGACGACTGCCTATACAGACGGCGCGCGTTATCTGCCGGACTGGGACGAGTACCACCGCCGCCAAAAGCTCGAGGACGAGGCTCATGGGGCGCTACGCAACTCCACGCTCTTCGTCTGGGATCTGGACCTCGCGCCGGCGTACCTGGACCTGCTCAACTCACTGGGCCCCGACCTCGGCGACTGGTCCGAGGAACGTGCAATCCAAGGCCTCATGCACCCCTGGTGCCCCGGCGACCCCGAACAGATCCTCCGCGACTTGGGCAAACCCATCCTCATCCTGCACGGCGAGAAAGACATGGGCTTCCCCGTCCAACTGGCCCACCGGCTCCACGCCGCCGTACCCAACACCCACCTGACCGTCATCCCTAACACCGCACACATGTGCCACTTCGAAAACCCCGAACTGTGGTCCAACCACATCCGCCACTTCCTGAACGACTGAGCAGCTATGCTCCGTAGTCGAGTGTCAGAGCACGGAGGAGGTGGTTCACATGCGCTATTCACGCGCGGTGCCGCCTCGAACTCTTCGGCGGCTCTGACTCTCCCCGGGGCTCCACCGCATCCGACATCATGCGAGGAGTCCCTTATGCAAGCTCTTAGCGCTGTACGAGCGCTGTTCGACGACTACCCGGCCCGCTACTGGATCGCCGGCGGTTGGGCGCTCGACCTGTTCGCGGATCGGGTACGGCGACCACACACGGACGTCGACGTACTCGTCCTGGCCCGCGACCTCGACCAGTTCGCCGACACGTTCACCAACCCCCGGCCGACACTCGAGGACCCCAACACCGGCGTACATCGACCGTGGGAACCAGGCGAGACGTTGACCCCAGGCCCCGACGTACTCGCGTTCCCGGACGACCTGTTCCCGGCCCCGGTCCGCATCATCCTCGCCGCCTCCGACGCCGACGACTGGGTCTACCACCGCGGCCGCGGCACCGTCCGCAAACCCCTCGACGACATCACCCTCATGACGCCCGACGGCCTCCCCTACCTGGCCCCGGAGATCGTCCTCCTCTTCAAATCCCGATCCGACCGTCCGAAAGACACCGAAGACTTCACCGACGTAGCCGCTCTTCTTGACGCGGACCGCCGCGCCTGGCTCCGCGCCGGAATCGAACCCCGCCACCCCAACCACCCCTGGCTCCCAGCCCTGACCTGACACCCCGAGGCCGCCGTACCGCGCCGAAACTCGGTACGGCGGCCCTACGGTTGGCCCGTGACGAGGCGCGCGGTGAAGCTGTTGCTGGTGGACGACGAGGATCGCGTGCTGCTCATCCACGCCAAGGATCCGCAGACCGACGCCAAATGCTGGTATCCCGTCGGCGGCGGCATCGAGGCCGGCGAAACGCTGCAGGACGCCGCGGCCCGCGAGGCGTACGAGGAGACTGGTTTGGCCGAGCTGCCGCCCGGGGTGCCGGTCTGGCTGCGCGACCATAGATACGAGTTCGACGGGCAAGCTTTCGACGTACACGAAGAATGGCTGCTGCACCGGGTCGAACGATTCGAGCCGGCGCCGGCCGAGTTGAGCGACTACGAGACCCGCACGATCCTCGGCTTCCGCTGGTGGCAACTGCACGAACTGACCAACACGACGGAGACAATCTTCCCGCCCCAACTCGGCCAACTACTGACAGACCTAATCGCCAACGGCGTCCCGCCGGAGCCCTTCAACCTCAACGTGGTTCTTGCTTCGGCTTCGACGCGCGGGGCTTGGCGGGGAGGGGTGTTGCCAGCGTTGGCCGGGATTGTCTTCATCGTGGGCGGGATCGCGGTGGACACGCTCGGCGTGGTCATTGCCGGTGCGGCCTTTGTACTCGCGGGGATTGTCCGGGCGGCGTGGTGGGCCAAGGTGTGTGCGACGAGCCGGCTTGTTGACGACGGGCGGCATTTGGTGTGGATGTATCGGGGCGAGCGCCGCGAGGAGGTTCCGTGGTCGGACCTGAGGCATGTGCTGTTCCAGCGCTATGCACGTCACGTCACCTGGGCCTTCGGGCCTCGCTGGGGCGGCCCGTTCCCGTATGTCCTGATCGATTCGCGGGCGGACCGTCCGGCGGGTTTGCGGCACTTCGCCGAGATCTTCATCATCGACAAAGCCCAGCTTCAGGCAGCCGACGAGGCTCTGGCAAACGCATGTCTGCAGCACCGCGTTACGTACCACGGAATCGAATCACGCTGGTGAGGCGGCCGGATGTAAAGGCTGAGTTGTTGAAGGCTCTGCACGGCAAGCGGGCCGGGATGCTGGCCACGTTGGACGGGTTGTCGGAGTACGACAAGCGGCGTCCCTTGACTCCGACAGGGACGAATCTGCTCGGCCTGGTGAAACATCTGGCCGGGATGGAGTACGGCTACCTCGGCGAGGCGTTCGGTCGTCCGCCGGTCGAGCGGCCGTCATGGTTCCGCCATGATCCGTACGACGAGATCGATATGTGGGCCACGGCTGACGAATCGAGTGCGTACATCGAACGCGTCTACCGGGCGGCCTGTGCGCATTCCGACCTCACAGTCGCCGAGCTCGACCTGGACAGCCCAGGGCACGTGGCGCATTGGCCCGACGGTCAGCAGGAGACGACCTTAGGCGTGCTGTTGATCCGGATGGTCGGCGAGACCGCGCAACATGCCGGACATGCCGACATCATCCGCGAACTGATCGACGACACCGACGACGCGTTCTGGCGCGACCGCAGAAGCACAGTCCAACAAGCCGCCAACCACTACCGCTGACCCACCAGCCCCTCAATCAGATCAGCGATCTCGACCACCGGCTTGCGCCCATCCAGCTCCAAGGTCGCACCGCGCCGAAGCAGTGGCTCGACAGTCTCGACGTACTCCGCGATCTCAGCCTGCTCCTCCGCAGTCGCGCCGTACGGATTGTTGGTCCGCCGGCTAACCCGCTCAATGAGTACGTCGACCGGCGCACTGAGCAACACAACCTGCTCGAACCGATCATAAAACCGCCCCTGATTCTCAACCGTCCCCGAAACAACCACATCGACCTGCTCATCCAGCAACTGGTCCATGCGGGGCTCATCCCACGTCCCGTCGCCCAACACCCAACCGTCGTAGTCGGTGTCCACAGTCAGATGCCCCCGCCGACGCAGCTCGTCAAGCACAGTCGTCTTCCCAACCCCCGACATACCAGTAATCAAGACCCTGCCCATGCCCCGGACCGTAGCAACTATCAGACCCTGGCACTCCGTGCCGATCTGTGGGCAGGGTCAGTTGTGAACACAGACTTCTCAGCGACCTACGAACGGCGTACCAGCTGGCTGCTCAGCGTCGCGGCCGTGCTGTTCCTCGTGGTCTTCGCATGGCCGATCCTCCAACCTGACCTGCCGGCCGGGCTGGTTCGCGCCTGCTCGATCGCCAATGTCGCGATCTGGATCGTGTTCGGCGCCGACTACTTCGTCCGGCTGGCTCTCGCGCCGAGCAAGCCGCGGTTCATTCGTAACCACATCCTCGACGTTGTGGTTCTCGCGCTACCGCTCTTACGACCGCTGCGAGCCCTCCGAGCCGCGACGGCCCTCGCACGGCTCGGACGGGCGGCAATCACGTTGCGGGGCCAGACCATCGCGTACGTCGTCAGCGCGGTCGGGCTCCTCGGATTCGTTGCGGCCGTAGCAGTTCTCGATGCGGAACGAGGAAATCCGAACGCCAACATCAAGACGTTCGGCGACGCCGCCTGGTGGGCCGCCACCACGATCACCACCGTCGGCTACGGCGACCACGTCCCGACAACAGCCGAGGGCAAGTGGGTCGGCGTCGGTCTGATGGTCGGCGGCATCGCCCTCGCCGGCACCATCACAGCCGCCCTCGCATCCTGGTTCGTAGAACACATCGGCGACGTCGAACGCGCAGACGCGATAGCCAACGACCAGATCGCAACCCTCACCGCCGAACTCAGCGCCCTACGCACCGAACTAGCCGCCACCCAGACCAGCCCCGAACCGCTCAAGCCGCACGCCACCGGACCGTAGCAAACGTCGGGCCGACGGGTCCGAGATCACGCGCGCGCCCCGAACCGTCAGCCCGTCGCATCGTTGAACACCCTATGGGGGCCTGAGACATGGCATAACTTGTCTCAAGACCCAACACCCTGTCCACAGATGGAGCGGATCGGGGCGACCTACAGTTGCGCCATGGATCTGAACGGTTATCAGCAGGCGGCCCTTCGCACGGCTGCACCGAAGGAGAAGCACAACGAGCTGTTTCACCTTCTGCTCGGGCTGGTAGGCGAAACGGGTGAGATCGCCGAAAAGGCCAAGAAGATCGTGCGCGACAAAGACAGCGACTTCTCTCACTGGGACATCGAGGACCTGACCAAAGAACTCGGTGACACGCTGTGGTACGTCGCCGTCATCGCGGACTACTTCGACATCCCCCTCGAGAACGTTGCCCAACTCAACATCACGAAACTGGCCGACAGACAGAACCGATCCATGCTCGGCGGCAGCGGCGACAACCGCTAACTCGACATGGACGGAATCTTCGATCACTCAGGCCTCGGGTTGACGCGCGGAGAAGTGAGTCTGGCGCCGAGCGACCCGGCATGGACCGCGGCGTACGAGCAACTGGCTGTGAAGCTGCGGGCCGCTCTTAGCGATAGCGCGATCGCGGTGGAGCACGTGGGGTCGACGGCAGTACCAGGATTGCCGGCGAAACCCATTCTTGACGTCGCTCTAGGCATGCGTCCCGGGGTAGACCCGGACACGGTCGTCGAGGCGTTGACATCGCTCGGCTTCATCTATCGAGGGTCCGCAGAGGAGGACGACGGGCTCGACCTGATGTTCGGCTGGGAGGACACTCCGCGGCATCGAGTCGTCAATCTCCACGTCGCAACTTACGACGGTCGGCGGTGGCGCGAGTGGGTCGTCTTCCGGGACCGACTCCGAGCGGACAGTCAGGCGCGGGATACCTACGCTGCGCTGAAGGCCGACCTGGCCCGCAGATTTCCGAACGATCGCCAGGCATATATCGCAGGCAAGGACACTTTCGTAGCAAGCATCTTGGCAACATGACGACCAACCAAAGTAACGAAGCCCTGATCGAGGCGGCCGCGGCCGTGCTGCATCCGCACCGTGTCGATGATCGAGTCTTCGGCGATGTGGCGTCGGCTCTGATCACTGCCGGCAGCGTGTACGTCGGCGTGTGCATCGACACCGCCTGCGGCACGGGGTTCTGCGCCGAACATGCCGCCATCGCGGCGATGGTGACCGCCCGCGAGTACAAGATCGCGAAGATCGTCGCCGTCTGGCGAGGCGAAGACGGAGTACGCGTCGTCCCACCATGCGGCCGCTGCCGAGAGTTCATCCACCAAATAGACCCATCAAACCTCGACACCGAGGTAGTCCTAGGCCCCCACCGAACCTCCCCCCTCCGCAACCTCCTACCCATCACAGACTGGCCGGTCCCCCTCGACTGAGCGATACAGAAGCCTCGGGGCACTCGGCGGTGTGAAACGCTGCGCCCATGACGCAGGGGTACCTTTGCAAACACTTCTCGATCGGTCTGCCGGACAACGCCGAGGATCAGTCGCTGACGGCTCTTTTCAGGCATGTGGCTGACACGCTTGCCGACGACGACCCCATCAGCATGGACGACATGATCGCGATCGGCTTCAACACCGAACTAGGCGACGACGCCGTCTACCGCGGCGTCTTCACAATCGTCTTCGACGACCGCGACCCAGATCCCACCGCACCTCCCCTGTCTCCGGTGAGCAGCTTGCCTCGGCAGTGATCTGCCACAGTCGAAAGCCTCAGCATCCCTCGACCACCATCACCAGGACGTGATGGGCATCATCGCGAAACTCCCGATGTCGAACGACGACATGGGATCCGCGTGCCCTGCCCAGTACTCCTCGATCTCGACAGCCAATCCTTCACGATCTCGACCCGCATGTTCGTGTACGGCGCCGTCGTAGACGTGCATCACCGTTACGTCAGATCGGCTGAGCAGTTTGCGGGCCTGCCTTGGAGTCAGAAGTCCCTGACCTCGCCTACGCCACACGACCCCACGCTCGTCGGTCCAAGTCTTGCCGGCGAGCGGTTGGGAAGCGTAGAAGGTCTCACCGAAAGAGATCTCCGGGACGGCCTTCTCGCAGCAATCCCGTCGGGGCCGTTAGGCATGCTCCGAGTATGTCGTGTCGCCTCAGGAGACGGCCCTGTCATCGGCGGATCCGTGCATCGGCCCCCAGGCGATCGCCTGCGAGACAGTCGCGCGCCACGAGCGCCAAGTGGAGCGCTGGGTGGGAGCGGCGCGTCTTCGGCGATGAAGGAGCCGCGCGAAGTACCGCGCGGGGCCGATCAGTTTCCCGGCCAGAAACAGTAGGTACTAGTCGTCCATCCCAATCCACACCGCTTGTTAGCAAATCCATTAGCAGATTCGGCCTGAGCTGTTGGTCATCGAACGACCGGTTTGCCGTCGACGAACACCCGCTCGGCCAGGGCCACGATGTAGGTGAGGCCCCACGTGCCGATGGTGGGGAGATCTCGCGCCTCGTCGGCTGTGGCGACGCGGACCATCCGACCGTCACAATAAAGGCCGACTGCTCCGCCCATGCGGTGGGATACACCCGATAGCGCACCATCTCGGTCATGCACCGAGGAGCGTTGGCCGAGGATTGACCCGCCGTTCTCGCCGATCATCTTGATGTTCCCGTAGCCCCAGTTGAGGAGCGGACTGTCATCGACCGCAGTCGGCGACGGCAGCTCGTCGCCAACCCAGTCCAGCAGGCCAGCGGCGAACGTTCGACTGTTGATCGCCTGATGTGGCGCTTCCTCAGCGGTCGGCACCGCGACAACCACGCCGCAGGCTGAACGGCCGTTTCGTAGCGGTATGCCCCAGATGTGACCTGGCAAGAGGTGAACGTTGGACTTGGGCACGAACGGATAGTCGGCAGGGCGCGAGACCATGACGTGATTATCGGTGTTTAGCCACGCATCCTCGGAGACTGCTGGCGGTCTGAACCTTCAGCTTCCTAGCCCGTGTCCTGACGGCTGGCGTGCCGGAGCGCGGTCCGCTCGAACGACTGCAGCCGCACGGACCACGAGGCGGTCGTGCGCGGTAAGCGCCAAATGGCGCGCCAAGCGCCGGGTGGGTGGGAGCGGTGCGTAGTGCGGCGACGAAGGAGTCGCGCGTAGTGCCGCGTGGGGCCGATCAGTTCCCGGCCAAAACAGTGCTAGCTCCCCCGCCAGGTTTCGATCCTGGTCTTCGAGATTCAAAGTCTCGCGGGCTGCCGATTACCCCACGGGGGATCGTGGTTGCCGGGACAGTTTGCCATGAGTGGGGTGGACGACACGCTGAGGGGTTCCTTACCTACGGTGCCGTAGGTTACGGTTGCGTAGGTAAGGATTCGCTGAGCTGAGGGAAGAACAGTTATGACTCCACCCGCCGTTGCCGCGCCGGACGCGCCCACCCGTACCGCGCCCGCCGTCGAGGATGTTGACACCGGGACCCTCGGTGGCGAGCAGAAGAAGACCTGGGAGCAGGTCGCGCTGGCGCTGTTCATCGGCATCCCGTTCCTGGCCGTGCTGGCCGCGGTGCCGATCGCGTGGGGCGGGTTCCTCGGCTGGCACGACGTCGTACTCGCGGTGGTGTTCTACACGATCGCCGGGCACGGGATCTCGATCGGATTCCACCGGCTGTTCACGCACAAGTCGTTCAAGCCGAACCGGCCGCTGAAGTACGCGCTGGCCATCGCCGGCTCGCTGGCGATCGAGGGTCCGGTGGTCCGCTGGGTGGCCGACCACCGCAAGCATCACAAGTTCTCCGACCGCGAGGGCGATCCGCACAGCCCGTGGCGGTACGGCGACACTCTCGGCGCACTCTCCAAGGGTTTCATCTACGCGCACGTCGGCTGGCTGTTCGACACCGAGCAGACCCCGCAGCGTCAGTACGCGCCGGATCTGCTGCGCGACAAGGACATCGTCAAGGTGTCCCGGCTGTTCCCGCTGCTGGTTGCCACCAGCGTGCTGCTGCCGGCGATCATCGGCGGCCTGTGGTCCTGGTCGATCGAGGGCGCGCTGACCGCGTTCTTCTGGGCCAGCCTGGTCCGGATCGCCCTGCTGCACCACGTCACCTGGTCGATCAACTCGATCTGCCACACGATCGGCGACCGGCCGTTCAAGAGCCGGGACAAGTCCGGCAACGTGTGGTGGCTGGCGATCCTGAGCCAGGGCGAGTCGTGGCACAACCTGCACCACTCCGACCCGACCTGCGCGCGGCACGGCGTACTCAAAGGCCAGCTCGACACGTCGGCCCGTTGCATCTGGTTCTTCGAGAAGATGGGCTGGGCGAGCGACATCCGCTGGCCGGTCAAGGAGCGGCTCGAAGCCCGTCGGGTGGACGCGTCGGCCCGTACACTCAAGGCTGCCTGACCCGTTAACACCCACCGGCAATACCGGAAGTACGGCATGATGCTGACGTGATCACGACGTGACCGAACCCAAACCGCGGCGCTCCGGCCGAGTCCGGATGACCAGTGCCGAACGTCGCGAGCAACTCATCAACATCGCCCGTGGCCTGTTCGCCCAGAGAGGGTACGAGGCCACCTCGGTCGAGGAGATCGCGGCCCGCGCCGAGGTTTCGAAGCCGGTCGTGTACGAGCACTTCGGTGGCAAGGAAGGCTTGTACGCCGTCGTTGTCGACCGTGAGGTACGGGCGTTGCTCGACGGCGTCACGCAATCATTGACGGCCGGCCGTGCGCACGAACTCGTCGAGCAGGCCGCGCTCGCCCTGCTCGACTACATCGAGAACAACGCCGACGGTTTCCGGATCCTGGTCCGGGACTCGCCCGTCGGTTCGTCGACCGGGTCGTTCATCTCGATCCTCAGCGATGTCGCGACCCGGGTCGAGCACATCCTCGCGGAGGAGTTCAAGCGCCGCGGTCTCGACCCGAAGAACGCCCCCATGTACGCGCAGATGCTGGTCGGCATGGTCGCGCTGACCGGTCAGTGGTGGCTGGACGCCCGCAAGCCGAAGAAGCAGGACGTCGCCGCTCACCTGGTCAACCTGGCCTGGAACGGCCTGTCCGGCCTCGAGCCGAAACCGATCCTCTCGACCCGCCCGCACAAGTAGGCCTACCGGGGTCGTACGGCGACATCCGCCCGTGGCATGACCTCCGCACCGAAAGAGCCCCGTACCCTGGCTCGCATGACGGGGATGTTGACCGCGCGGCCGCTGCCTGCCCGGAGCAGGGCGTTCGACCTGTTCCTGGCCGGTGGACTCTGCCTGACCTTCGGGTTCCTGTCGCTCGCGCAGGCGCACCTCGGCGGCATCCTCGCGTTCGGCATGCTCGCCCCGCTGATCTGGCGCCGCACCCACCCCGAGCTGGTCTTCCTCGGCGTCTGCTCCGTCGCCCTCCTGCAGTGGCTGACCGCTGTCGAGCTGATGCCCGGCAACGTCGGTCTGCTCATCGCCCTCTACGCCATCTCCGTGTACGGCGACTTGCGGCTGAGCCGGATCGCACTCGGTGTCGGCGGTCTCGGCGTCCTGATGGCGACGTCGCGGTACTGGTCGAACTCGGACTGGAAGCAGCAGGTCACGATGATGGTCGCGCTCGGCGCGCTCGTCTTCGGCGTCTGGGCGGTCGGCGAACGCCGTCGTACCCGCGGTCTGTACGTCGCTCAGCTCGAGGAGCGGGCCGCTCAGCTGGAGCGGGACCGGGACCGCGAGTCGAAGCTGGCCGTGAGCAACGAACGGACCCGGATCGCCCGCGAGATCCACGACGTGGTCGCGCACGGCCTGTCGATCATGATCGTTCAGGCCGACGGCGGCCTCTACGCCGCGGACCAGTCGCCCGAGGCGGCCAAGAAGGCCCTGGCCACCATCGGCGACACCGGCCGGGCCTCGCTGTCCGAGATGCGCAAGATGCTCGGCCTGCTCAAGCAGGACGAGCAGAACGAGCTGGATCCGAACCAGCCGCGCCCCCAGCCGGGTGTCTCGAGCCTGCCGGAGCTGATCGACAACGTCCGCGAGGCCGGGCTGAACGTCACGTACGACGTGACCGGCGAGCCCCGTGATCTCCCGGCGCTGCTCGGACTCACGGCGTACCGGATCGTGCAGGAGGGGCTGACCAACACGCTGAAACACGCCGGGCCGGGAGCGCGCACCTCCGTCGCTCTGGACTTCGGCCGGGAGATCCTGACCGTGGTGGTCACCGACGACGGCCGCGGTGCCGGGGTCGCGCCGAGTTCGGATCCGGGTCACGGTCTGGTCGGGATGCGGCAACGCGCCTCGGTCTCGGGCGGTACGGTGAACGCCGGACCGAAGGCGGGCGGTGGTTACGAGGTGATCGCCAGACTGCCGTACCACCTGCCGAGCGGAGACCAGTAGTGAACGACGACGTGATCCGGGTGTTCCTCGTGGACGACCAGGAGCTGGTTCGGGCCGGGTTCACGATGCTGGTGGACTCCCAGGCGGACATGCGAGTCGTCGGCCAGGCCGGTGACGGCGGCGAGGCGATCGAGAAGATCCAGGTCACCGCCTGCGACGTCGTACTGATGGATGTCCGGATGCCGCGGCTGGACGGGGTCGAGGCGACTCGGCGACTGCAGTCGTTGCCGGAGGCACCGAAGGTGATCGTGCTGACCACCTTCGACCTGGACGAGTACGCGTTCGCCGCGATCAAGGCCGGCGCGGCCGGCTTCCTGCTCAAGAACACCCCGCCGGCCGACCTGCTGTCGGCGATCCGCCAGGTGCACTCCGGTGACGCGGTGGTGTCTCCGAGTACGACGAAACGCCTGCTGGAGCACTTCGCCGGAGCACTCCCCGACACCGACGTCGAACGCCCCGACCTCAAAGACCTGACCGCCCGTGAGCGGGAGGTGCTGGTCGAGGTGGCCCGCGGTCTGTCGAACACCGAGATCGCCCGGCTGTTCACGTTGTCCGAGGCAACGGTGAAGACCCACATCGGCCGGATCCTGGCCAAGACCGGCCTCCGCGACCGGGTCGCCCTCGTCGTCCTGGGGTACGAAACCGGGCTGGTCAGACCCACCAAGTAGCGGGGTGCGGACCGCCACGCAGGCAGAACCGCCTTTGAAGGCGGTTTCCGCGCCCCGAAACGGGACTTCTGCATGCGTGGCGGTCCGCGATCAGACCACGGTCGTACGTCAGGTGCATTCCCCGGTCCGACGTAACCAGGTCGGCGGATCACTAACTTCTTGGACAACATCGGAGTTGAGCCAAGGAGTGACATGAGTTTGCAGACCGGGGAGCTTGCGGCCGGGCGGTTGCCGCAGGACGGCGAGCCGCGGACCGCGATCCGGGCGCACGAGCTGCGCAAGGTGTACGGACAGGGCGACACCGCGGTCGCCGCGCTCGACGGGGTCTCGGTCGACTTCGGGGTCGGCCAGTTCACCGCGATCATGGGCCCGTCCGGGTCCGGCAAGTCGACGCTGATGCACTGTCTGGCCGGGCTGGACACCCCGACCGGCGGTCAGGTCCTGCTCGGCGAGACCGAGCTGACCCGGCTGCCGGACGCCGAGCTGACCAAGATCCGCCGGGACCGGGTCGGCTTCGTGTTCCAGTCGTTCAACCTGCTCCCGATGCTGTCCGCGAACGACAACATCCTGCTCCCGCTCGAGCTCGGCAACCGCAAGCCCGACCAGGAGTGGCTGAGCACGCTGATCGACGTACTCGGGCTGGGCGACCGGCTCACACACCGTCCGTCGGAGCTGTCCGGTGGTCAGCAGCAGCGGGTTGCCGTAGCTCGCGCGCTGGTCGGCCGGCCCGAGGTCGTGTTCGCCGACGAGCCGACCGGCAACCTGGACTCGCGATCGGGGGCCGAGGTGCTCGGGTTCCTGCGCCGTTCGGTCCGCGAGTTCGGCCAGACCGTGGTGATGGTGACCCACGACCCGCTCGCGGCGTCGTACGCCGACCGCGTCGTGATGCTTGCCGACGGCAAGCTTGCGGGCGAGCTGCGGGAGCCGACCCCGGAGAGCGTGCTCGACGCACTGCGGCAGCTGGGGGCCTGACGTGCGACGTTCCATCCTCTCCTCGCTGCGCGCCCACCTGGGCCGCCTGATCGCCGCCTGCCTGGCGATCGTCCTCGGGGTCGGTTTCGGATCGCTGGCGATGATCGTGCACTCGTCCGCGTCACACGGCGTCGACGAGACGATCGGCGCGCAGTACAAGGGTGTCGACGCCGTCATCTACGAGGACAGGGCAACGATCACCCCCGACGACATCGCCAAGGCGGAGAAGTTGCCGCAGGCAGCGTCGGTCGTCACGCTGACCACCGCCTATATGGGTTTCTCGTTCCCCGGCCTGGTCCGGCCGACCACGATCCCGATCGACGCGCTCTACGACACCACCCACATCAGCGGCCCCGGTACGTCGTCCGGACGGTTGCCCACCACAACCAAGGAGATCGCGCTACCGGCCCGGCTGGCAGCCAAGCACAAGGTCTCCGTCGGCCAGACGCTCCGGATCAGCTCGTACGACGACAAGTCGTGGAACGTCACCGTCGTCGGTCTGCTGGACGACTCGAAGACCGTCGGGTCGGGCTCCGCGGTCGCGACCCTGGCCGCGGTGAAGACCTTCGATCCGGGCTCGTTCACCCGTGGGATCGCGCTCGCCGCCAAGCCCGGCGTCACCCAGCAGCAGCTTGCCGACGACGCGGCTGCTGCCGTGTCGAAGGGTCTGCAGACCTTCACCGGAACGGCGTTCATCGCCCATGAGGTGGAGGGCTACACGCACGGCATCGACGTACTCGGTGGTGTGTTCGGCATGTTCGCCGTGATCGCGTTGTTCGTCGCCTGCCTGGTGATCGGCAACACCTTCACGATCGTGATCGCCCAGCGCACTCGCGAGATGGCGCTGCTGCGGTGTGTCGGCGCGTCCCGGCGGCAGGTGTTCTCCTCGGTGCTCGCGGAGGCGACCGTGGTCGGCGTCATCGCGTCCGCGATCGGTGTCGTCTTCGGCGTCGCCCTATCCGCGCTGGGGCTGGCACTGTCCCGCGAGTTCGACTGGGGCATCCCGCCAGTGCCGCTGCACCTCGATCTGTCGTCGGTCTTCCTGCCGCTGTTGCTCGGCACCGTGGCGACCGTAATCGCTGCCGTCGTACCGGCTCGGCGGGCGACAAAGGTTGCGCCGCTGGCAGCATTGCGTCCCGAGGTCGCTCCGGCGGCCGCGTCCAAGGCCGGCGTACTGCGTCTGATCCTGGGCTTCCTGTTGCTCGCCGGGGGTGGCCTGCTGCTGGCGGTCGGGGCGTCGAGCCATCAGGTCCTGATCGGTGTCGCGGGCGGTGTGATCTCGTTCCTCGGCATCCTCGCGGTCGGCTCACTGCTGGTGCCGGCGTTGATCCGGCTGATCGGCGCGCTCCCGGCTCGGAGTGGCGGCGTACCCGCGCGGATCGCCGTCGCGAACGCGGTCCGGAACCCGAAGCGTACGGCGGCCACGACCTCGGCGCTGTTGATCGGCGTGACGCTGATCAGCCTCACCTGCGTCGGGATCGCCTCGGTGCGCAAGACGTTCGACGTGTCGATGGACGGCCAGTACCCGGTCGACCTGATGGTGACGACGTACAACGAGAAGATGCCGGCGAGCGCCGAGCAGCAACTGCGTGACATCAAGGGCATCACCAAGGTCGTGCCGATCAGCAGCGTGACGGTGAAGTCGGGTGGCGAGGAGGTCCAGGTCACCGGCGTCGACCAGGCCGCGGCCGGATCAGTCATCCACAATTCGACGTTGGCCAATGAGCTCAAGCCCGGTACGGCGTTGCTCGACTACCCGACGATGAACATGCTGAAGGCCGAGAACGGCACCCCGCTGACGATCGTGTCGGGTCAGCACAAGCTGATCGTGAAGGCCCAGCTCGCGACCGGGCTCGACCCGATCACCGTGACGTCGACGGATCTCGCGAAGCTGGCGCCGACCGCGTCGGTGACCGGGTTCTGGCTGGCGTCGGATCCGAAGGTGGACGGCTCGGACATCATCGACGCCTTACAGCAGTCGATCCCGACGGTGAAGGACCTGAGCGTCACTGGCGGCCTCGCCGAGCGGACCAGCTACACGAAGATCTTCGACGTGTTGCTGATCGTCGGCGTCGGTCTGCTCGGGGTGTCCGTACTGATCGCATTGGTTGGGGTCGGCAACACGCTCAGCCTGTCGGTGCTGGAACGGACGCGGGAGAACGCGTTGCTCCGGGCAATGGGTCTCTCCCGCCGGCAGCTGCGCCGGATGCTCGCGGTCGAATCGTTGCTGATGGCACTCGTCGCGGCCGGTCTCGGGATCGTCCTCGGCCTGATCTACGGCTGGACCGGGACCAGCGCGTTGATGGGCGGCCAAACCGTCGACGGCGGCGTGGAGTACGCCGTACCCGGGACGCTGCTGATCGTCATCGCCGCCGTGGCCGCGGTCGCCGGTCTGCTCGCCTCGGTACTGCCCGCCCGCCGGGCCGCCAAGGTCGCCCCTGCCGGTGCCCTGGCGACCGAATGAACTAGCGGCTCGCCCGGCTTGAGGGGGCTGGGCGAGCCGCTTACGCCTCCACCTCGCTTCGCTCGGCTCCGGCGTAAGCGATGCTGCTGTGCTATTGGTTCACTCGCTGCGCTCGCTCAGGCACGATTTCGACGCGGTTCCCGTGTCCGTCCGCGGTGTGGAAGCGCCGACGGCCGGGGATCGTGTCGTTGTCCCAGGTCACTCGATAACCCAGGTCTGCGAGCCTCGCCGCGAGCGCATCCAGATCGTCGACAGCCAACGCCGGATGGGCCTTCTTCGCCGGGGTAAACCCCTCCTCCACACCGACGTGGATCTCCGCCGTACCGGCCTTGAACCAGCATCCCCCGCGAGCCTTCAGCAGCTCCGGCTTCTCCACCTCTGTCATCCCGAGCGCCTCGCTGTAGAACGCCCGCGCCACGTCCTCACCACCAGGCGGACACGACACCTGCACATGATCGAGTCGCATACTCATCCCCTCTTCTGGGCTACTGCGAAGATCCGGCGGAACGGCAACAAAGTCCCGTAATCCTTCTGCGGATACGCCTCTGCCAGCAGAGCGCCGTACTCCGCCTCGAACTGCTTCCGCAGGTCATCCGGCAACGACTGCAGCACCGGCCGCGCGCCGGTCCCCTTCACCCATTCCAGTACGGCGTTGTCGCCGGCCAGCACGTGGAAGTACGTCGTCTCCCACGCATCGACCACGCAGCCCTCACCACTGAGCGCATCGACGTACTCCGCCGGCCCGGGCACATCCGGCCGCAGCGACGCGTCCTTCGCGAATTCGGCGTACGGCGGGGTGCCTGCGAGCTCACGCAGGATCGCGTGCGACGGCGCGTTCCCGTTGCCGGGAATCTGGATCGCCAGCCACCCACCGGGCTTCAAGGCTTTGACGAGCCCAGGCAGCAACTCGAGCTGCTCGGGGACCCACTGCAGGGTCGCGTTGGTGACGATGACGTCCAGCGACCCAGGCTCGACCGCCCACTCACGAACGTCGCCCAATTCGAAGGTCAGGTGGTCGTCGGCGTACTCCTGCGCCGCCTCGAGCATCTGCGGCGAGCTGTCGATCCCCCGGATCGTGGCGTCCGGCCAGACCTCGCGCAGGGTCGCCGTCAGCGCGCCCGGACCGCACCCGAGGTCGACAACCGTCCGTACGTCGTCGGCCCGAACCCGCTCGACGAGATCGCGGAACGGCCGGGCGCGCTCGTCGGCGTACGTGCCGTACTGCACTGGACTCCACACGGGTGACGTGCGCATCGATCTGCACCTCTTTCAGCGTTTTATCTTGACGTCGAGATACTCTAGCTCCGCCACTTGTCTTGATGTCAAGAGTCTTGATGGGTAGTCTCAAGTCATGGAGGACGAGGTCGATCGGCTGATCGAGGCCTGGCGGCGCGAGCGCCCCGACCTCGACGTGGCGCCGATGGAGGTGCTGTCCCGGGTCAGCCGGCTCGCGCGGCACCTGGATCGCGCCCGCAGCCAGGCGTTCGACACCCACGGCCTGGAGTCGTGGGAGTTCGACGTACTCGCGGCCTTGCGCCGGGCCGGAGCGCCGTACAAACTCTCCCCCGGCAAGCTGCTGAAGGAAACCCTGGTCACCTCCGGCACGATGACGAACCGGGTCGACCGGCTCGCGGCCCGCGGCCTGGTCGAGCGGCTGCCGGATCCGACCGATCGGCGCGGAGTGCTCGTGCAGCTGACCCCGGCCGGACGGGACTCGGTCGACGCGGCCATGGCCGACCTGCTGACCCATGAGCGCGCCCTGCTCGGATCGCTCAGCGAGCGCGACCAGCAGAAGATCGCCCGGGTACTGCGAGAGCTGGTCCGGCCGTTCGACCTGGAAAAAGGCTGACCGGAACAATCAGTTTGTCGGCTACCGACAAACCACCTTGTTCGTGCGGACAAACGGTCGCTTGGAATTGTGCCGGAATAATCCGAAAAGACGAACGCCGTCACTTCTGCCCGGTTCCGATCGTTGCTAGTTGCAACAAGATCGAGAGACTGCTGTAGCCGACGACTATCGACACTGACTGAGCGCCCTACTAGGGTCATCACCGTCGGTGGTTGGACGACTACAAAGTGTCAGAACAGGTGACTTCGGCGGCAAGAGGTGGTTCGCCGAAAGTGGCCGCGCGGTGTCCGGGGCTCGGGGCCCGAACAACGCCGGCCGGCACGGGGCCCGCTCACCCAGAGCACGGCGTACCCTCCGAATCACAGGGGATCGGAGGGGCGCCGCGGCTCAACCAGCCTGTCTACTCGGCCCGTTCCGCGGCTTCGAACCAGGCGGTTTCCAGCTCGCCGCGTTCGTCGGCGAGTTTGCGCAGCTCGGTGTCCAGCTGGGCCAGCCGCTCGTAGTCGCTCGCACTCGCGGCCAGCTGGTCGTGGAGTTTCGTCTCGGTCTCGGTCAGCTTCGCGAGCTGCCGCTCGATCCGGTTCAGCTCTTTCTTCGCCGCCCGGGCCGCTGCCGCGTCAGCCATCGGCGCTTCAACGCCTTGGCTATTTTCCGCGGGAGACAAATCACTGGACATCTCCGCCGCCGGTGCAGGAGCATTTGACGGCGCCCGCCGCGGAATTCCGGCCGCGAGTTCGTCGAGATACTGATCGACCCCACGCGGCAGATGCCGGACCCGGCCGTCGCCCATGATCGCGTAAACCATGTCGCTGACGCGCTCCAGGAAGTACCGGTCGTGTGTGACCGTGACGACCACACCCGGCCAGCTGTCGAGGAAATCCTCCAGCACGGTGAGCGTCTCGACGTCCAGGTCGTTGGTCGGCTCGTCCAGGATCAGCACGTTCGGCTCGTCGAGCAGGATCCGCAGCAACTGTAGCCGCCGCCGCTCGCCACCGGACAGGTCCGAGATCCGGGTGATCAGCTTGTCCCCAGTGAATCCGAACCGCTCCAGCAGTTGCGACGACGTCAGCTCACCGCCGCGCCCGGCCAGTTCCGCCGTACGACGGATCGCGGTGATGTGATCGAGGACCGTCGACGCACCGTCGATCTCCTCCAGCGTCTGGGACAGGTTGGCGACGCGAACCGTCTTGCCCTGCTTGACCACACCGGCGTCCGGGGCGAGCTTCCCGGTCAGGACGTTCAGGAACGTGGTCTTGCCGGCGCCGTTCGGCCCGAGCAGCCCGATCCGGTCGGCCGGACCGAGGCGGAACGTGACGTGGTCGAGCATCACTCGCTGGCCGAAGCGCAGTGTGACGTCCTCGACGTCGAACACGTCCTTGCCGAGCCGGGCTGTCGCTAGCTGCGACAGCGCGAGCTTGTCCCGCGGCGGCGGCTCGTTCTCGATCAGGGCGTTCGCGGCGTCGATCCGGAACTTCGGCTTGGTGCTCCGCGCCGGCGCGCCACGGCGCAGCCAGGCGAGCTCCTTCTTCAGGAGGTTCTGCCGCTTCGTCTCCATGACCTGCGTGCTCCGGACACGCTCAGCCTTGGCCAGGATGTAGGCGGCGTACCCACCGTCGTACGACGTGATGCGGCCGCCCTGCACCTCCCAGGTGACCGTGCAGACCGCGTCCAGGAACCACCTGTCGTGGGTGACGACGATCAGGGCGCCGGCCCGGTCGGCCACGTGCTCGGCCAACCAGCTGACGGCCTCGATGTCGAGATGGTTGGTCGGCTCGTCGAGGACGAGCAGATCGACTTCCGTGAGCAGCAGCCTCGCGAGGGACGCCCGGCGGCGCTCGCCACCGCTCAGGCTGCCGACGAGTGCCTGATGGTCCACTTCGCCGAGCAAGTGCTCCATCACCGAACGTGTCCGCGGATCGGCAGCCCAGGTGTACGTCTCGACGTCGCCGAGCACCGCGTGCTCCACGGTCTGCTCGGGATCGAGATCGTCGCTCTGCCCGAGGTACCCGAGCCGCAGGTCCCGGTTGTGCGTGACGCGGCCGCTGTCGGGCTCCTCCCGCCTCGCCAGGACCTGTAGCAGTGTCGACTTGCCGTCGCCGTTCCGCCCGACCACGCCGGCGCGCTCACCGCGTCCGATGCCGAGGGTGACCGAGTCGAGCAACGTCCGGGTGCCGAAGCCTTTGGAAACAGCTTCCATATTGACCAAGTTAGGTGCCGCCATAACGCGCCCCAGGGTAGCCGACGCGGGCCGCCGTGCCAGGATCGTCCAGGTGCTGACTCCTGAGTGGCTCGAAGGCCTGTCCCTGGGCGGCGCGATTGCGGCCGATCCGTTGGAGGGCGGCTACGCCAGCAAGACCTATCGCGTGCGTACGTCGCTGGGCCGGTCGGTGGTCGTGAAGACGCAGGACGACCTGCCGCCGGACCTGTATCCGCTGGAGGCCGACGGCCTCGACGCACTCCGAGCCCCCGGCGGATTCGCCGTACCTGAAGTGCTGCGCGTCACGCCGACCTTCATCGTCCTGGCTGACCTGGGTACGGCGGAACCGTCTCCGACGTACTGGGAGGACGCCGGGCGCGCACTTGCGCTGCAGCACCAGCAGACGGCGGACAAGTTCGGCTACCACCAGGACAACTACCTGGGCACGCTCCCCCAGCGGAACCCGTGGACCACCGACGGCCACACCTTCTTCGCCGAGCACCGGCTTCTCCGCTACCTCGAGACCGCCAACTGCCAGAACAACCTTGCTCTCGAAGATCGCCGCCGCGTTGAACGCATCGCCGACCGCCTGCCCGAGCTGGTCCCACCGCAACCTCCGTCTCTCCTGCACGGCGACCTGTGGCACGGCAACCTGCTCCCGGCCCCGGACGGCGAGCCCGCGATGATCGACCCCGCCGTCCACTACGGCTGGCCCGAGGCCGAGCTCGCCACGCTCCTGATCTACGGCCACCTGTCCGAGACGTTCTTCGACGCCTACGAGGAACTCCACCCACTCGCGCCGGACTGGCGCTCCCGGATGCCACTCCTGCACCTGCGCGAACTGCTCTGCATCACGGCCCACTGGCCAGACCGCGCCGAAACCGCCGCCGAGATCCACACCATCCTCAAGCGCTTCGATTGAGGTTCAGGACGTACTGCTTCTCGTTGAGCGGATTGCCGTCGGTTCGCGAGCGGGTCGGCGGCGGACCGGGCACCGGCTGGTAGTTGTGGAAGGCGGTCGCCAGCAACGCCTCGCCACGGGCGAGAGTTGGCAGGAACAACTCGAATCCGTGGGTCGTGGCCGCGGGGATCGTGCCCTCCAGGTGGGCCTGAGATTCGGTCAGGGTGGTCTGCGAGACGACGCCGCGGTGTTCGGCGACGTGGGCGAGGATCCGCGAGATGGTGTCGGCGGGGACGTCCAGCTCGAAATGGTTGACCGGCTCGAGGACCGTCGTACCGGCTTCGGCGATCGCCTGCATGAGGATCAGCGGGACCAGCCGGCGGAAGTCGGAAGCGACCGTGACCGGGCTGTAGTACGCCGTGTGGGTCAGGTCGACCCGGAGGTTCGGGATCTCCCAGCCGAACAGGCCCTGGTGCAGCGTCAGGCGGACCGTCTCCTCGATCGCGGTGTGGAACGCCCGGGGCAGCCCGCCGAGCTCGACCTCCAGGTTGTACTCGATGCCCTCGGCAACCGGTGAGACGCGGAATCCGACGCCGGCCGCCCACAGGTTCTCCGGTGCGGTGATCTCGCGGATCGCCTCGCCACTCCCGTCGAGCCGTTCGACGTGGATCGGCGTGGTCTCACTGAAGGTGACCTCCACGCCGTACTCCGTTGCGAGCAAGGACGCGATCACCTCCTTCTGGACCTCGCCGTACAGGCTCACGGTGATGTCGTCGGCCTTGCGGACCCGGATCAGCGGGTCCTGTTCGGCAAGCTGGGTCAGCGCCTGGAACAGCTTCACCCGATCCCGCGCGCTCACCACGGTCTCCAGCGTCGGCCGCGCGAACAAGCTCCCGAGGTCCTTCGCCCGTACGCCGAGCTGGTCCCCGATCTGGATCTCCTTGAGTCCACGCAGCGCGACGATCTGGCCGGCCGCGGCCCGCTCGACGACCCGTCGCCCGCCGCGCTCGAACAGTTCGACGGCCGTCGGTCGCGCCTGGTACGACGTACCGTGAACCGGATACACGTCGACGGACTCGCGGGGAGCGAGTGAGCCGCTGATGATTCGGGCTGATGCGATCTTCTGTCCGGCCTGACCGCGTTCGACCTTGAAAACCCTTGCCCGCAAGGGATCCTCCGCCGAGCCAGTTGCCCGCGGCAACCAGGACTGGATCCCGTCGATCAGTTCGGGGAGACCGGAGCCGGTCATCGCCGACCCGAAGTACACCGGATGAACGCGGGCGGACGCGACCTGCCGGCGGAGCTCATCGGCAGGGTCGACGTCCACGTCTTCGAGATACCGCTCCAGGAAGTCATCGTTGCGTTCGGCAAGCAGCTCGCCGAGAGCCTGGTTCTTCAGCGGAAGCGGAACGAACCGCGCCGACCGTAGTCCGAGGTCGTCCACCGTCCCCATCGGCACGGCGGACGGGGTCAGCAACCGGCGTACATCCGCCAGCAGGTCGTCGTACCGGGCGCCGACCCGGTCGATTTTGTTCACGAACAGCAGCGTCGGGATCCGCAGCCGATTCAGCGTGCGCATCAGCAACCGCGTCTGCGGCTGCACCCCTTCGACCGCGGAGATCACCAGCACCGCGCCGTCCAGCACGGACAACGCCCGCTCGACCTCGGCGATGAAGTCCGAGTGCCCGGGTGTGTCGATCAGGTTGACCGTCAGGTCGCCGAGCTCGAACGACACGACCGCCGAACGGATGGTGATCCCGCGCTTGCGCTCGAGATCCATCGAGTCGGTCTGGGTGTTCCCGTCGTCGACCCGTCCGATGCGGTCGATCACGCCGGCGGCATACAGCAGCCGCTCGGTCAGGCTGGTCTTACCGGCGTCGACATGCGCCACAATGCCCATCGTCAGAGAGTTCAAGAGTCCTCGCGAATGCGTCGATGCGATCAGAACCGATGAGGTCGATCACAACGCGGCGCATCCCGGTCTCCTGTCTCTGTTGAAGGGCCTCTCGGACGGTAGCACCGACGCCTGCGCCCGGGCGAACGAATTTCAGGCTTTGATGATCGGCACGTCGTACTGCTGGATCAGACCGTCTCGAGTGACCAGAGTCAGTCTCTCGACGAGCGCTTGCGCAACCAGCATTCGATCGAACGGATCCCGGTGAATGGCCGGCAGCCGTCCCGCGAGATCCACGTGCGCGTTGCGAATCGGCAACTCGCTGAGACCACCACGCTCGATCCACTCAAGCAGATTGTCAGGTAGTTCCGCTTGAAGTCGTCCGCCAGGTACCGTCAGTCACGCGGCATCCCGAGGTCGTCCGCGATCTGCGCATTCGTCTCGGGGGAGTCCCAGTCGTCGGTCCAACTGATCCGGCCGGCCAGCGAGCCCCAAGCCCGTACGGCGGTGAGCCACGGGCAGCGGAACTATCTTTGCCACTGGATAGCCGGCACGGCTGATGATGACCTCTTCGCCGCGCTCCACACGCTCCAGGATCCGGGAGAGCTGGGCCTTGGCATCATGAATGTCGTACTGCACCACCGATTCGCTCATCGCCCCTCCTCGGTAGACGCAGCTAGGTGTACTACCGGTTGACGACGGCCGGGAGGATTCGGGCGCCGGGGACGGGGCCTTCGGCCTGGCGGACCATTCGGCAGAGGCCGGACTCGGCGAGTTCGACGGCCAGGTCCACCGCGCTCCGGCTGTCGGCGGCGAGGAACACGCAGGTGGGGCCGGATCCGGAGATCTGCGCGGCCAGCGCGCCCTGGTCCAGGCCGAACTGAAGCGTGTCGCCCAACTCCGGCCGCAACGAGAGGGCCGCCGCTTGCAGGTCGTTGCTGAGAGCAACTGCGAGCGCACCGGGCTGACCGGACAGCAGTGCGGACAACAACTCCGGGCGTACCTGCGGAGCCTCGACGCGGCGCAGCGGCCGCAGCCGGTCCAGCTCCTGGTAGACCTCCGGCGTGGACAGACCGCCGTCGGCGACCGCGAACACCCAGTGGAACGTCCCGCGGGACAACACCTCGGTGACCTGCTCGCCCCGGCCCTGACCGAGCGCCGTATGACCGACCAGGCAGAACGGCACGTCGCTGCCGAGCTCGGCCGCATGGTTCTGCAACTCGGTCTGGGTCAACTGAAGACCCCACAACCGGTTGCACGCCACCAGAGTCGCCGCTGCGTCAGTCGATCCGCCGGCCATCCCGCCGGCCACCGGGATCGTCTTCCGGATGGTCAGGTCGACGCCTTCGTCCACGTCGTACTCCGCCTGCAGCAGCCGTGCCGCCTTCACCGCGAGGTTCGTCTCGTCGGTCGGTACGTCGTCCGCGAAGTCGCCCACGATCTCGACCGAGACCTCGCCGTCGTCGTCCCGCAGTACCGCGGTGACATCGTCGTACAGGGCAACGGCCTGATACACGGTGGCGAGGGGGTGGAACCCGTCCGGGCGCGGCGGACCGACCGACAGACCGAGATTGATCTTGGCCGGCGCCCGCACCGTGACCTCAACAGAAGGTGGCACGTCGCACAGGCTAGTGCCTTACAGAGTCCGTCCTGCACCTGCGAGTGCGGCGAAGTCTGTGATCCCGAGCATCTCGCCGCGTAGCTGAGAGTCGATGCCGGTCGTGCGGAAGACCTCGTCCAGCCGCTCGCGGTCCGGCATCCAGCGGGCCAGCGCGGACCGGATCGTCTTGCGCCGTTGCGAGAACGCCGCCTCGATCACGGCGAACACCTCCTCGCGGCTGGCCGCCGTCGCCGGCGGCTCCCGCCGCTCGAACGCGACCAGTCCGGAATCCACGTTCGGCGCCGGCCAGAACACGTTCCGCCCGATCGGTCCGGCGCGTCGCACGTCGGCGTACCAGGCTGCCTTTGCGGACGGTACGCCGTACGTACGTGAACCCGGAGGGGCGGCCAACCGGTCCGCGACCTCGGACTGCACCATCACCAGCCCGTGCCGCAGCGAGTCCGACACCATCAGCAGGTGCAGCAGCACGGGTACGGCGACGTTGTAGGGCAGGTTCGCCACACACGCGGTCGGCGACCCGATCTCGGCCGGACCGACCTCCATCGCGTCGGCCTCGACGACGGTCAGCGAGGACGCCTGCTCCGGGGCGTACGTCGCGATGGTCGACGGGAGCGCCTGGGCCAGCAGCGGGTCGATCTCGACCGCGGTGACCGGATGCCCGTCCGCGAGCAGCGCCAGGGTCAGTGAGCCGAGCCCGGGACCGACCTCGAGCACGGTCTCGCCCGCGGCCAGATCGGCGGCGCGGACGATCCGGCGGACCGTGTTCGGGTCGATGACGAAGTTCTGACCGCGCTGCTTGGTCGGGCGGACCCCGAGGGACGCGGCCAGTGAACGCACCTCCGCCGGACCGAGAAGCCTCGGTCCGGCGGAGGTGGATGAATCAGACGAGCTCACGCCGTCAGTGTGTCAGCATCAAGCCTTCTTGCCGCACACCGGCCACGCGCCGTAGCCACCGCGGTCGGCCTTGACCTTCTCCGCGATCGAGATCTGCTGCGCCTTGGACGCCCCGTTGGCGTTGTTGGCGTACGCCGTACCGCCGTAGGCCGCCCAGGTGCCGTGGTCGAACTGCAGACCGCCGTAGTACCCGTTGCCGGTGTTCGACGCCCAGTTGCCGCCGGACTCGCACGCGGCGATCCGGTCCCACGCGCCACCACTGCTGGTGGTCGTCGGCTTGCTGGTGTCGGTGGTCGTGGTGGTCGGCTCGGTCGGCTTCGGCTTCGTGCCGACCAGGACCTTCTCGTCGACCGGTGTGGTGACGAGCTTCGACGTGACCACCTTCGTGGCCGACAGCTTGCCGTCCAGGTAGGTGTAAAGGTACGTGACGGTCTTGGCGCCGTCCGTGCCCTTCGCCGTGGTCTTCTTGGTGCCCTCGACCAGCGTCGCCGACTTGGTCTCGTCGGTGCCGTGGGCGACCGCGAGGGTCTTGACGATCTGCTTCTGCAGGACCTGCACGTAGCCGATCCGGTTCACGCCGAGCTTCAGCGGGGTGGCTGCGGCCGGAGTGATCCGGTCGTCGGCGTCCCAGCTGATCTTCGCCTCGGTCAGGGCCTCGCCGACAGTGCCGGCCATCGACTTGATGGTCGCGATCTTGCCGAGGTGCACGATCTGAACGGTCTTCGGCGTCTTCACGACGAGCTCGAGACCCTGCCGGCCGAGCGGGGCGCTCCGGCTGGTGGACAGCGATGCTCCGTCGTAGCGCAGCCCCAGGTCGGCCAGCGCCTCGTTCACGCTGTCGGCCGTGGTCCAGTAGGCCTTCTTGGTGCCGTCGGCGTTGACGGTCAGCTGACGACCGTAGAGGACCGAGATCTCCTGGCCGTCCTTGAGCTTCGAGTCCGGACCCGGCGCGACCACGTCGTGGTCACCGAGCTGAACTTTTTCGTCCTTCAAGGCGTCTGCCACGGTGGAGCCGAAGGTGTGAACCTTCCGCACCTGGCCGTCGACGGAGACACTGACGGTCTTGCTCTTCGTGGCGTAGGCCACGGAGCCGCCGGCGACGGCGATCGCGGCGGTCGCACCGACGGCCGCGATGATGGACTTGCGCACTAACGCTCCCAGGTAGGGCTACCCGGGCACGGGGTGGGACAGCACAGGCACCGACCGCCACCGCCAGGCTGGGGGCCTGGAACCAGTGGTCGACGCCGAGGGGCGTGCTGTGCCCGGAACCTTCCCCGATCCCGGCCAACATCACGGGACCATAACGAAGATATGCCGGAAGCGCCAATCCCCTGGTCGGCGAGTCGCAAATGGGTGTAACGGGCCCGACATGCCCGATCACGCCAGGTGATGGCCCCACTGACCGCGATGCACGACCTCGGCCGTCGTACGGCGGCCTCGTTTCAGCGACGGCGAGCGCTTGTCCGGGGCCCGGTAGCCGACCGACATCAGCCCGATCAGGTCGAACCCAGCGGGTACGCCGAACTCCTTGAGCAACCTGCCCACCTTGTCCGCAGGAGGCCCGAAAAAGCAGGCTCCCAGGCCTTCGTCGACGACCGTCTGGAGCATCAGCAGGACCGCCATCCCGGTGTCGACGTACCAGTACGGCGCGGTCCAGTGACCCTCGTCGCGATCGGTCCAGCCCTTGTCCGGCTCGGTGTAGCGATCGAGGTACGCGTCCTTGTGCGCGAAGGCAAGGATCAGCAGCGGCGCCCGGCGCAGGCCTGTGATCCATTCAACATACTTCTCGTCCGGATCCTCGGCCGCGATCCGCCAGTAACGCTCGCGGTCGTCGCCCTCCAGGGTCAGGAACGCCCAACCCTGCGTGAACCCGCCGGACGGTGCCCGCAACCCGTTCTCCAGGATCCGTTCCCGGATCTCGTCCGGTACGGCCCGGTCCGGGTCGAAGTTGCGCACCATCCGGCGTCGTCGTACCACCTCACTGAACTCCATGAGGTGTGTCTACCAGCGGCGTCAGCCGACCTCGTCGCCGACCTCCAGGGGCCGCCAGAACTCGACCGCCGGCTGCGCTGTCACGCCGGCCGCGGACATGATCTGCTCGATCTGCGGGCCGGAGCTCTCGAAGAACGCCTGGAACGCCGCCTCGTCGGGCCATTCGTCGACGACGAGAACCTCGGTCTCGCTGCCGTAGAAGTGATGTGAGATCAGCCCGCGACTCGACGCGTCCGCAATCACACCTTTGAAGAGCGCGCCGTTGTCGGCGCCCATCTTCTCGATCGCCGTGGGGTCCCCAGTCACCCGCAGGGTCATCAGAACACTCATTGCCCCTCCCCCTTGCAGGCCGGCCCCGAACCGGGCCGACGCCCTCAGACTGCGCCCGTCCAGCACCCCGCGCAACGGTCGGCGCGAACGTTGACGGTAGGCGTCCACCCGATCACGAAACCAGCTTGTTCAACAGGTACGCCTCGGTCCCTGCCAGCCCTACCGAACAGAACACAACGGTCTGGCCCTTCACGTGATCGGCGAGCACCTCGCCGAGGCTGATCAGCCGGTCGTGCTGCGGCGTGCCGGCCAGTACGAAGGGCGGGTCGTAAGCATGTGTCTGCGCGATCGAGTCCGTCACCACGAGGTCAGCCCGATCGATCAACTCCGGCCCGAACTCCGCACGCCCAACCTGCTTGGGTCCGAGCGTGGTCACGAAGGCACCGTCCTTGACCCACGCGGGGTCGATCACCGGCGTCGGGCTGTTGGTGGCGAGTACGACGAGATCGTTGCCTTCAACCGCTTCCCGGGCCGACCCGACGGCGTTCACGGACAACCCGAACTCCTCGGAAGCCCTTGAAACAAAGGCGTTCCGACGTTCCTCTGAACGACTGAAGACCGCGACCGACGACAACGCCCGTACCGCCGAGATGGCCCACAGCTGGGTCCACGCCTGGGTCCCCGTGCCGACCAGACCGAGCGTCGTCGCGTCCGTCCGGGCAAGCGCATCGACAGCCACGCCACCGATCGCACCCACTCTTCTAGGCCCAAGTTCGTTGCCAACAGCAATGCCACGAACGGTGCCGGTCTGCCAGTCATGGACGACGACAACCTGCTCCCCCGGCTCAGCATCAAACCCGTCGTACGACCGATACCCGAACCACTCACCCTGGAGCGCACCGGTGGTAAAGACCAGCCGCCCGTCACCCAGATCCGTGGCCACCCGCGGCGGCGTACGCAACCGCCCGGCGTGCGCGGCGAGGATCGCCTCCCGCATCCACGCGACGGCCTCGTGGGCCGCCATCCTGGACCGGATATCAGCATCCGTGAGGACGGCTACCACGATCGCTCGATCTTCATGACGCCTGCCTATCAGATGAGTCCAGGTGAGTTCAGCCGCGTTGCGGGGCCTGCGGCCGTGTGGGGCCGTCGGGGTGCGGGCGGTGCGCCTGTTGCCCACGCGGCCGGGCAGCGTTGCCTTGCGCCGGCAGCGCGTGGTCGGTGCCGCCCACCGATTGCTTGGTCGCCCCGGCCGCGGGCGCCTGTGGAGCGGTCAAGGCCCGTAGCCGTTTCAGGTCGGGCGGGAGATTGTCCTGGGCCCGGCGAACATCCTGGTTCAGCCGGGACGCCGGCCGCTGAGACTGCTGCTGAGCACGCTGTGCGATGCCGATGCGGTAGTGGCGTTCGACGCGGTTAAGTTCCTGGTCCAGCCCGGCGACCGCGTTCTGAGCAGCCTTGGTGCCCTCCGCCGTCTTCTGGTCACTCCCCAGTGACTCGTCGGCTTCTACAGCAGCCAGGCGAGACAGGGACTGGCGCAGTGGAGCGACCAGCTGCTTGCGTACCTCAGCACGGTGTGCCTCGGGCATGAGGCCTGGCTCGACAAGATGTTTGTCGATCACCATGTCGACCTCGACGTTCCAGCGTTGACTGTCCGCCGTACACAACAGCTTCTGGGTGACCTCAGCGCTGGTCAGGTCGCTGCGTTCGGCCAGCGCCTTGTCGAGGTGCCGGGCAGCAGGTGTGAAGGCGGCGTAGGCGTTGAGATCCTGCTGCGCCAGAACCGCGGCCTCGACCTTGTCCAGCCCCGCATCGGCGAAGACATCACTGATGACGAGGTCGAGGTTGCGCTTCGTCCAATGCTCGACGCGACCTTCGTCGTCGGCAGCCGCCGCATCGTCGTACGGGTACGCCTCCGGCTCCGCCGTGTCTCCGAGCGGAGCCATCAGGTGCGCGGCTTCGTGAGTCAGAGTGTCCATCGCGTCGCGAAGCATCCAGGCCTCGTCGTCGGTCAACGGCCGATCGAGGTCCCGTGCCTCGCGCAGCGGAACGAGGACCTGCTGGACAGAAACCGCAAGACTGCCGTCGGCGTGTGCGCTTCCGAGATTCTCTGGATCGCTCTCCTCGAGCACCCGCCCGTTCCACCGGGTTCGAGGACCACCTCTCCCCCCGGCGCGCTGCTCGACCGCATACACCACCGCGGCGACCAGCCGGTACTCCCACGACTGCGGCGGGATCTGGACTTCGCCGTCGGTCACGATCCGTCGTCCAGGCCGTCGTTCCGAAGGCGCTCGATCAGCCTCACCAGGGTGGAGTTCATCCGCAGGATCGTCATGGATTCGCGCGGCGGGGCCTGCTTGGACAAGGCGGCAATCTCGGCTTTCGCGCGTCCGGCGTGTGCGATCCGCTCTGCCGGCGAGCTCTTGTCGCCAAGCACCTGAGCCACCAGGGCCGATGCGCGCTGGAACTGCGGACTGGTGCCAGGCTTCGGGCCCTCGATGAGCTGGGGCAGCTTCTCCGCTCTGATCAAGGCCAGGCGGCGGGAACGCTCGTCTGTGATCTGCTCTGCCAGCGCCTTCAGGCGCGCGACTTCGGCAGTCACGGTGGCCTCGTCGGCACCCAGCAACGAATCGGCGAGCTCGAGCAGCTGCGCGTCGAAAGCTTCGAAATCCACCTCGTCCACCGACCCAGCGTATCCGGCCCGGCGGCCACCGTGGCGGGTTACCAGGGACCGCCGAAGGCGCGGTTGGCGTTGTTGTTGAGGGCGGTGCAGAGTTCGGGGACGGAGATGTTCAGTACGTCGGCCATCTTCCGGACCGTGTGCGGGATCAGGTACGACGCGTTCGGCTTGCCGCGGTACGGCGACGGGGTCAGGTACGGCGCGTCCGTCTCGACCAGGATCCGGTCGAGCGGTGTCACAGCCAGTGCGTTCCGCAACGACTGCGCGTTCTTGAACGTGACCACGCCGGCGAAGCTCAGGAACGCACCGCGGTTCACGCACTCCCGGGCGAACTCAGTGTCGCCGGAGAAGCAGTGCATCACCAACCGGTCCGGCACACCTTCCTGGTCCAGGATCCGCAGGATGTCCTCGTGCGCGTCCCGGTCGTGGATCATCAGCGTCTTGCCCAGCCGCTTGGCCAGCTCGATGTGCGCGGCGAACGACTCGTGCTGCGCGGCCCGCCCGTCCTCACCGGTCCGGAAGTAGTCGAGCCCGGTCTCTCCGATCACCCGGACCTTCTCACTGCTCACTGCCAGCCGCTCGATCTCGGCCAGCGCACTGTCGAGCTCACCGGATTCCTTCAGCTTCGGCGCCTCGTTCGGGTGCAGCGCGACCCCGGCGATCAGGTTCGGGTACTGCGCAGCCGCCTCGACCGCCCACACCGCACCCGGCAGATCACACCCGACCTGCACGATCCGAGTCACACCGACCGAGGACGCCAGCCGAATCGCCTCAGCCGGACTCAGCCAATCCCCGTCCTCGCCGTCCGCGATATCCAGATGGCAGTGCGCGTCAACCACACTCATCGGCAACGGATCAGGCACCGCAGGCCGACTCCGGTCCCGCGACCGCCCATCCTCCCCCACCGCAGCCCGCTCCCGAGTCGGCCGACCCACCTCCACACCATCAGACATACGTCCTAGATTACTGACCCCCGTCTCCTTCGTTGACGGGTTGTTTCACCACTGGCGGGTTGTAGCAGGTCAGCGGAGAAACAACCGGTCATCGACCGTTGTCCACAGACCCGAAAGTGGGGCGCCGGCGGCGGGCAGAACAGCGGCATGTTCTGTGGCATGAATACGAGACTCGAAGTGGTGACCAATCAGCGGGGTGGGTGGTTCTCGCGGGGTGACGCGATTGCCGCTGGGTACTCCGATGCCGACCTGCGCAGGGAGGTCGCGTCGGGGCGGTGGCTGCACCTGACCCGGGGCGCGTACGCGCAACCGGGTGACTCGGTCGAGGCGATGCCGACTTGGGAGCAAGAGGCTTGGCTCCACGTGCGTACGGCGAGAGCGGTGTACCACCGTCTGGGCGGCCGCGCCGTCGTGAGCCACCAGTCGGCGTTGCTGCTGCACGGAGTGCGAGTCTCGGAGCTCGACCTGAGCCGGGTACACGTGACCAGGACGGTCGGTGCCGGTCGGTCCGATGCGGCTGTCTGCCAGCACGCCGCTCGACCGCCGGTCGATGTGGTGTGTGAGATGGACGGTGTACGGACGACATTCGCCGCACGGGCTGTTGTCGAGACCGTGCGGGCAACCAGTTTTCCGGTTGCGGTCTCGGTCGTGGACCAGGCGCTCCGGTCCCGGATTGCCACTCCACAGCAGTTGACGGATGCGCTCACGCCCTTTGCCAGGCGCAGCGGTATCCGTACGGCCGGCCGTGCGGTCGAGTTCGGCGACGGCCGAGCCGAATCGGTCGGGGAATCGAGGCTCCGGGTCGTGCTGTCGGATCTCGGCTTACCGCGGCCGCTCCCTCAGGCCGAGATCCGCGACGCGGCCGGCGCGTTCGTGGCGCGGGTCGACTTCCTGTTCGCGCAGTACGGCGTGATCGTCGAATTCGACGGAGCCGTCAAGTACGGCGACGGCAACTCGAAGGCCCTGATCGCGGAGAAGGTGCGCGAGGACCGGCTGCGCGACCTGGGCTATCAGGTCGTCCGCGTGTCCTGGTCCGACCTCACCCACCCCGCCACCCTCCTCCACACCATCAACCGAGCAATCGCCCGCTCGCGCCCCGCCTCGATAACGGGTTATGTCACCGCTAGCGCGCAATAACACGTCACCGGCCAAACAACCCGCCAGCCACTACTCGGCAGCTTCCTTCACCTTCGCGACGAGCGTCTCCCACATGGCTTGGGAGTGTTTGGCCTCCTCTTCGCTGCCGTTGTTGTCTTGCGTCAGCTTGAGGTGGGTCTCGTCGGTGCCCGTCAGCTCATACGTGAGGGTGTGGTAGTTCTCTGGTACGTCGGGTTGGCCGGTCAGGGGGCTGTAGTGGGTCAGCTTGAGTAGGTGGCCGGGGTCTACTGCGAGGATCTGGCCCTTGTCCTGGTAGGGCTTGCCCTCCCATTCGCCGGTCCAGGTGATCGGGCTGCCGGCCTGCCAGTCCGTCTCCACCTCGGCGCCGAACCACAATTCCTTCAGCGCGGCCGGATCGGTCAGCACCTCCCAGACCTGCGCCGGGGTCGCTGCGATATCGGTCTCGGCTACGGCCAAGAATCCAGTCATCGTGAACTCCTCTCTCTACTGCGACCGTACGACCCCAGCCGCGCCCGCGCTTGTAGAAAAGCGTCACTCGAGCCGAGCAAGCTCCTCTTCGACCACTTCCGGGCCCAGTTTGGTGAAGATCGGCGTCGGTGCGGGGACCGGCGTACCGGGTACGACGGGCTCGGACGCCCAGCGTGGCTGGTCGGTGTAGTCGCCGGTGATGATCGGGTACGACGGCCCGCCGTCGAGGTCATCGACCTCGCGGATCTCCGGCTGCGGCAGGAACGTCCCGGTCCCGCCGAGCGCCTCGTGCACCCGTTGCGCCGAGTGCGGGAGGAACGGCGCGAGCAGCCGGTTGCTATCAGCCACCACCTGCGCGGCGACGTGCAGGATCGTTGCCTTCCGCTCCGGGTCGGTCTCCTTCCACGGCGCCTGCTGGGAGAGGTACTGGTTCGCCTCGGCCGCGTTGTGCATCGCCGCACCGATTCCCGCCTTCAACCGGTGATGGTGAATGTGGTCGCCGACCGTCTCGAAGGCCTTCTTGCTGCTGGCAAGCAACTCCTGGTCCGCCGTGGTCAGCGACACCGCCGCGGGGATCGCGCCGAAGTTCTTCGCGATCATCGACGCGGTCCGGTTGACCAGGTTGCCCCAGGTGCCGACCAGCTCGTCGTTGTTCCGCCGGACGAACTCCGGCCAGGTGAAGGCCGTGTCCTGGGTCTCTGGCCCGGCGACCGAGATGAAATACCGCAGCGCGTCCGGGCCGTACCGCTCCAGCACGTCCCGCACGTAGATCACCACCGACCGGGACGACGAGAACTTCCGGCCCGCCATGGTGAGGAACTCGCTGCTCACCACCTCCGACGGCAGATTCAGTACGCCGTACTTCCCGGGCGACGCGTCGTACCCGAGGAGCTCGGCAGGCCAGATCTGGGCGTGGAAGGTGATGTTGTCCTTGCCCATGAAGTAGTACGACTGCGCCTCCGGATCGTTCCACCACTTCCGCCACGCATCCGGATCGCCCGTCCGCCGAGCCCACTCGATGCTGGCCGACAAGTAGCCGATGACGGCGTCGAACCACACGTACAGCCGCTTACTGTCCCAGCCCGGTAGCGGCACCGGGACGCCCCAGTCGATGTCGCGCGTCATCGCCCGCGGCCGGACGTCGTCGAGCAGGTTGAGGGCGAACTTGAGTACGTTCGGCCGCCAGCCGGTGCGGGTCTGCAACCAGGCGCCGAGCTGGTCGGCCAGCGCCGGCAGGTCGAGGAAGAAGTGCTCGGTCTCGACGAAGACCGGCGTCTCGCCGTTGATCCGGCTGTGTGGGTTGCCGAGGTCGATCGCGTCGAGCTGGTTCCCGCAGTTGTCGCACTGGTCGCCGCGGGCACCGTCGTACCCGCAGATCGGGCAGGTGCCCTCGATGTAGCGGTCCGGCAGGGTGCGGCCGGTGGACGGCGAGATCGCGCCCATCGTGGTCCGGGTGACCAGATATCCGTTGCGGTAAAGGGTTGTGAAGATTTCCTGCGCGACCGCGTAGTGGTTGCGGGTGGTCGATCGGGTGAACAGGTCGTAGGACAGGCCGAGCCCGTGCAGGTCCTCGACGATGACCCGGTTGTAGCGATCCGCGAGCTCCCGCGGACTGACCCCTTCCCGCTCCGCTTCGACCAGGATCGGCGTACCGTGCTCATCCGTTCCCGACACCATGAGTACGTCGTGACCCGCCATCCGCGCGTACCGGCTGAAAACGTCGGAGGGAACACCGAAGCCGGAGACGTGGCCGATATGCCTGGGACCGTTCGTGTACGGCCAGGCCACAGCGGACAGGATCGTGGTCATGCGATCGACTGTAGAAGGGCGACTCATCAAGGGCGACGGGTTTAGCCAGCCGGATCGTGCAGGAAGTCAGCAGGTGGAGCGATGTCCGGGGCGCGGTCGGGCCGATTAGGTTGCGAGTCGGTTCCGCCCGACGACAGGAGCAACCGATGAGACTCCGGATCAGCGCCCTCCTCGCCGTTCTCGGTGTGGTGATGGCGACGACGACCACAGGGCCAGCCGCAGCCGCGGCGCCGATTCCCGTGCAGGTGCTGAGCCTGACCGACCTGCACGGGTACCTGTCCGAGAGCGAGAACCTGACCATCGCCGGCCCGTCGGGCACTCAGCAGGTCGGCGGCGCGGCGTACCTGAAGGCGCACCTCGACCAGCTCCGGGCCGGCAAGCCGAACAGCTTCCTGATCGGGTCGGGCGACCAGTTCAGCGGCTGGCCGGACTACACCCAGGCGTTCGCGAACGAGCCGACGATCGAGGTGACGAACGCGCTCGGGATGGACTTCGACGTGGCCGGCAATCACGAGTTCGACCGGGAGTTCCCGTTCCTGCGCCGGATGCAGACCGGCGCCTGCTACGGCAAGCCGGGCTTCGACTCCTGCTTCAAGGACTCGACCGGCCGGAACTTCCACGGCACGGACTACGCGTACCACGCGGCCAACATCGTGGACCGACGGACGAGGCGGCCGGTGCTGCCGCCGTACTGGATCGCGAGGGCGGGGTCGCAGCGGATCGGTTTCATCGGGCTCGGATTCCCGGGGACGCCGACCGAGACGCTGTCGATCGACGGGTCCGGGCTCGAGTTCCAGGGCGTCGTGGACGCCGCGAACCGGGCCGCGGCCGAGCTGAAGGCCAAAGGCGTGAACGCGATCGTGGTCAGCATGCACGAGGGCGGACAGCAGGGCGGGTTGTACGACGAATGCAAGAACCCGACCGGCCCGATCTTCGACGCCGCCCGCGCGATGTCTCCGGATATCGACGTGATCCTCGGCGGTCATTGGCACACCGCGTTCAACTGCATGATCCCGGACCCGAACGGCGTACCCCGGCCGGTGCTCGAGGCAAGCAACCACGGCCGCGTGCTCGGCGAGGTGAATCTGTCGCTCGACCCGGCGACCGGTGAGGTGATCCGGTCGGCGACCACGGCCACCAACCACGCGGTCACCAAGGACGTCACGCCCGATCCGAAGCTCCAGAAGATTGTGAAGTACTGGATGGACAAGTGGACGGTCCGGCAGGCGCAGCCGCTCGCGAAGCTCGACCGCGACCTCGACTTCGCCACCACGGCGGAGAGCCGCACCGGCAACTTGGTCGCCGACCTCTACAAGGCCGAGGCAGACGGCGACTTAGCTCTGGTGCCGGCCGATCTCGGTGTCGACGTGATCGCCGCCGGGCTGAAGGCCGGGCCGGTGACGTACGGCGAAGCATGGCCGGTCGCCGGGATCTCGCCGATCACCACGCTGGCGATGAAGGGTTCGACGGTCGAGGCGGTCCTCGAGCAGCAATGGATACCACCGGCGTACGGCTGCAGCCGGCTGTCCGCGCTCGCAACGTCGGCCAACTTCCGCTACACCTACGACCTCGGCCGACCGGTCGGCGACCGGATCGATCCGGCGAAAGTCCTGATCAACGGGAGGCCGCTGCAACTCGACAAGACCTACCGGGTGACGACGAGCGCCGCGATGCCCCTACACGGAGCGCAGTACGGCTATCCGGGGTTCCAGCAGTACACCAAACTGACCCGGGCTCCGAAGATGGGGCAGGAGGTGTTCCTCAACTATCTGCGCACGCATCCGTTGCTCAAAGCACCCAGTCTCGGACGGGTGACCGCGATTCCCGGTACGCCGCCGCCGGCCGACGGACCCTTCGGTCCGTTGAATCTCCTGCCACAGAACGAGATGACGGCCACCGCGACCAGTCAGGGATCACCGGCGTACGCCGCGCCCGGAGCGATCGACGGCAACTGCGCGACGATGTGGCACTCGAACTGGAGTCCGCATGCACCGCTCCCGCAGTACATCACCCTCGATCTGAAGACGCCGCGCGCGATCGAAGCACTCGTCTACACCCCACGTCAGGACGCCGACGTCCCGAACGGCCGGATCTCGTCGTACGACGTCCAGACGAGCGTCGACGGCGTCACGTTCACCTCGGTGACGAAGGGCTCCTGGGACGGCAGCATCGACGCGAAGATCGCCAGGTTCCCAGCGGCTACGACGGCACGGTTCGTACGTCTCGTCGGGCTGGCGGGCGGTGCGGACTATGCGGCCGCGACGGAGCTCAATATAGCTCTAGCTCCGGGTTCCTGACTGTGTTGCGGTGGGCGGTGGGAGGCATGCCGTAGCGGCGGGCGAACTGGCGGCTGAGGTAGTGCGGGGAGTCGAAGCCGACCGCGGCGGCGATCTGCGCGACCGACATGTCGGTTGCCCCCAGCAACTCGGCCGCCCGCTGCAATCGGAGTGCGAGTACGACGTTCATGATCGAGTCGCCGACCTGTTCCTTGAACAGGTGTGCCAATCGGGAGACTGACACCTGCGCCAGGCCGGCGAGTGAGGTCAGGGTGTGCGGCCGGGCCGGGTCCGCGGTGATTGCCTCGAGCACCAGATGAACGCGGGCGTCCAGCTGCTGCGTCTCCCGGCGCAGGCTGGCGACCGCGGTCAGTAGCACCTCCTCGATGCCGTTCATCGTCAGCTCGGTCGCGACGCTCTTCTCGAGCAGGTGCAGCTCGGTGTCGCCGGTCGGGGACAGCCCGGCCCGCTGCGCATCCCGGTGCAGCCGGTCGAACGCCGACACCACGCGGTCGGTCTCCGACGACCTGGCCAACCGCACGTACGACAGGCCCGGCATTGCCTGCGGCAACGACAGCCACGAGTGCCACTCACGCCGTGGCTGGAAGTGCGCCCACCACGACTCCCAGTACGTGCCGACGGTGCCGTAGTCGTGCGGCGTACCCGGGCTGACCAGTACGACGTCCCCGTGGCGCAGCGTCAGCCTGTTCTGGCCGATCAGGTACCGGCCCGTTCCGGACGCGGTGTAGAGCAGGTACCAGCTGCCGACACCGTCCGGGCGTACGACGCGATAGTCGCCGCCGCTGTGGAAGTGGCCGGTCACCAGTTTGCTCGGCGGCGGGATCTCGCTGTACAGCTCGATCAGCACCTGGGTAGCAAGATCGTGCTCGAAGTCAGCAGGCTCCGTCATGGTGGATCTCCCCTCAGGGCCTCCAAGATTAGCGGCACAGCAGCAAGATCCTGCACCCGACGAATCGAGTGATCTGTGCCTTTCGCCCCCGTCGCCGAGCTGGAGTACGACGCGTCCACGCTGATCTTCGAGCACGGCTGGCAGTCGTGGAGCCCCAGCGGCTGGTACCGGCTCGACGCGCGTCCGCCCCGGCCGACCGCCCCGAACCATCACGTGATGGCGTACCGCCCAGGCGTCGAGGCCAGCCGGTTCCAGGGCGAGGGCCTGCTCGCGGTCGCGACCGGCAGCGAGGTCGTGGTGACGGCCGCCAGCACGCCCGACGCGGTCCCGTCGATCCGCGCCGAGGTTCGCGGCGACCGGCTGGTGATCTCGGCGGACGGCGAGGTCCAGGTGAGGACGAGCAACCAGGCGAACCCGAACCAGGCGCTGGCGGACTGGGCTGACACGTTCAGCGCGCCACCGATCCGAGTCTTCGGTCCGTCGTGGTGCAGCTGGTACGCGTACTGGGGCAAGGTCACCGAACGCGACGTGATGACCGAGGTCCGCCAGTTCGACCAGCACGACCTCAGTGTCGACCTGGTCCTGCTCGACGAGGGCTACCAAGCGGCCATCGGCGACTGGTTGACGCCCCGCGATGACTTCGGGTCGACGGTCCGACTCGCCGCCGACATCCGCTCCAGCGGACGACGAGCAGGCATCTGGGTGGCTCCGTTCCTGGTCGGCAGCGGCAGCGAGACGGCTCGCCTGCACCCCGACTGGCTGGTCCCCGGGATCAGCGCCGGCACCAACTGGGGCCAGGAGCAACTAGTGCTGGACGTGACCCACCCGGGCGCCGCACGGCATATCCAGGACGTGTTCACCGAGCTGTGCCGGCAGGGGTACGACCATTTCAAGCTCGACTTCGTGTACGCCGGTGCGATCGACGGACCGCGACACGAGCAGCTCGACGGCATCGCGGCGTACCGGCACGGACTGCGGTTGCTGCGGGAGGCCGTCGGACCGAACCGGATCCTGCACGGCTGCGGCGCCCCGATCCTGCCGAGCCTCGGGCTGGTCGACTGCATGCGGATCTCACCGGACACCGATCCGATGGTCGAGCCACCGTCCGGCGACATCAGTCAGCCCGGTCAGCGCGGCGCTCGGTCCACGTCGGTGGCGCGCGAGTTCCTGCACGGCCGGTGGTGGGCCAACGACTCCGACTGCCTGATCGTGCGGCCCGATGTCCAGGAGCGGGAGATCTGGGCCGAACACATCTCCCAAGGTCCAGGACTGCGGATGTCGAGCGATCCGATCGGCGAGCTCGATCGGTGGGGCCTCGATCGCACCCGCGAGCTGCTCGTCCCGAGCTCGCCGCGGCCGCATCCCCTGAAGGATCCCGATGCTTAGGCCGGCACCACGCCGTACCCGCCGGATCGGACGCGGTCGGCAGACGGCCGTCGCCTATGCCCTGCTAGCGCCGAGCCTGGTCGGCGTCCTCGGCTTCCTGCTCGCGCCGGTAGTGATCGTCCTCGTGCTCAGCCTGTTCGACTGGAAGTTGCTGTCGACACCGGAATTCATTGGACTCGCCAACTACCGAAAGCTGTTCACCGACTCCGACGTCTGGCACTCGCTGCTGGTCACGTTGTACTACGTGGTGATCTGCGTGCCCGGCACAACGATCCTGAGTCTGCTCCTGGCGCTCCTGGTCGACCGCAAGCTGCGCGGGATGAAGTACTTCCGGGCGCTGCTGGTGATCCCGTGGATGGCGACACCCGTTGCCCTCGGCCTCGTCTGGAGCTGGATCTTCGACCCGGGTCGCGGTGCGCTGAACCAGTTCCTCGGACTGTTCGGCATCCACGGTCCCGCCTGGCTGTCGTCGCCGGTGCTGGCGATGCCGAGTGTCGCGGCGGTGCACATCTGGCAGTTCGCCGGGTACAACATGTTGTTCTTCCTGGCCGGCCTGCAGAACATCCCGCGATCGTTGCGGGAGGCATCGTCCCTCGACGGCGCCTCGCCGGTCGCGCACTTCTTCACGATCACGCTCCCGCTGCTGCGGCCGACGATGCTGTTCGTGCTGATCACCAACGTGATCGGCTCGTTCCAGGCCTTCGACACGATCTTCGTGATGACCGAGGGCGGACCGGGTGACAGCACCGAAGTGACGACGTACCTGATCTACGACGAGGCGTTCAAGAAGTTCGACTTCGGCTACGCGTCGACGATCTCGGTGCTGCTGTTCGCGGTGGTGCTGGTCGCGACGATCTCCCAGTTCGTGTACTTCGAACGCCGTACAACCTACGAGGTGTCCGGATGAGACTGCGCATTGTCACGTACGCCGTCCTGGTGGCCGGCTGTCTGTTCGCGATCTTCCCGTACTTCCTGACTCTGCTCACCGCGTTCAAGGGCCCTGGGCAACTGTCGGAGACGATGCCCTGGGAGCCCGGCCTGCCACCGAGCACGGCCGCGTTCCACCGGTTGTTCGCGTCCGGATTCGGCGGCTACCTGGTCAACACGGCTCTGGTCACGGCGGGGATCACGCTCGGCCAGGTGGTGTTCGCGATCCTGGCGGCGTACGCGTTCGCGCGGCTGTCGTTCCCCGGCCGGGACGCGTTGTTCTGGGTCTATCTGTCGACATTGATGGTGCCGCCGGTGGTCACGATGATCCCGCTGTACCTGATGATGCAGAAGCTCGGTCTGGTGGACACGTGGGCCGGCCTGATGCTGCCGACGATGCTCGGTACGCCGTACGCGATCTTCCTGCTCCGCCAGTTTTTCCGCGGCATCCCGGTGGATCTCGAGGATGCGGCCCGGATCGACGGGGCCGGGCGGTTCCGGACGCTGGTGTCGATCGTGCTGCCGTTGTCGAAACCGATCCTGGTCACCGTCACCACGCTCGCCGTCGTGGCGAACTGGAACAGCTTCCTCTGGCCGCTGATCATCACCAGCAGCGAGGACAAACGGCTGCTGTCGGTCGGGATCGCCTTGTTCAAGGGGGAGATCGGCGTCGACTACAACGCCGTGATGGCCGGCAGCCTGATCGCGCTGGCGCCGCTGCTCGTGCTGTTCGTCGTGTTCCAGCGCTTCATCGTCCGCTCGGTCGCTGTTACCGGGCTCAAGTAGTTCGGAGGCTCTCATGTCTTTGTCCAGGAGGACTTTTCTGATCGGCGCCGGCAGCGTGCTCGCGCTGGCCGGCTGCGGCTCGTCGAACGACAAAACGAGCAGCGGCGGCGGCAAGGTCGAGCTCGTCTACCGACTGTGGGACGAGCAGCAGGAGGTCGGCTACAAGGCGGTGTTCGCGGAATTCACCAAGGAGAACCCGGACATCACGGTCCGGATGGAGGTCCTGCCCTGGGACCAGTACTGGACCAAGCTCACCACCGAGCTGGCCAGCGGCAAGGCGCCGGACGTGTTCTGGCTGACCGTCGACTACTTCCCGGACTTCGCCGGCAAGGGCGTACTCGCGCCGCTGGACGACCTGATCTCGAAGGCCGGTCTGAAGCTCGACGCGTACAACCCGAACGTCGTGCAGTCGTACAAGTTCGAGGACAAGCAGCTGGGGATGCCGAAGGACATGGGCATCGTCGGACTGCTCTACAACAAGGACCTGTTCGCGAAGGCCGGTGTGACGATGCCGGCCGAGCTGACCTGGGCGCCGGACGGTTCGGGCAGCTTCCTCGAGGTCGCCCGCAAACTGACCGTGGGTACCAAGCAGTGGGGCTTCTGCTCGTGGAACCACAACCAGACCCAGTGGCTGAACTGGATCGCCTCGAACGGCGGCCAGGCGATGGACAAGCCGTACGGAACCTTCGACTTCGCCGGGCAGAAGTCGGTCGAGGCACTTCAATTCGCGCGCGACCTGATCTTCAAGTGGAAGGTGTCGCCGGACGGCACCCGGACCAACCCGCCGACCGGGCAGGCGACCGAGATGTTCTACCGGGGCGAGGTCGCGATGTTCCCGGCGAACAACGCGCTGCTGCCATTCGCGCTGCCCGAGGTGAAGTTCCCGATCGGGGTCGCAGCGATGCCGGCCGGACCGGCCGGGCGCACGGTGGTCATCAACGGGCTCGCCGAGACGATGTTCGCGAAGACGAAGCACCCGGACGAGGCCGGCAAGCTGGTCGCGTTCCTCGGCTCGGAGAAGGCGCAGCGGCTGATGGGCGACGCGGGGTACATCATTCCGGCGTTGACCGACGCCGGCGCCGGGTACCAGGCGTTCTGGAAGAAGAAGGACATCGACGTCAAGCCGTTCCTCGACTCGGCGGCCGGCAGCACCGTCAACCTCCCGATCGCGGACGGCTGGACGTCGAAGAGCACCGAGATCAACAAGGCCGCCAACGACCTGTTCCTCGACAAAACCGACGTCGCGTCGATCGCGCAAGCCATGGACAAGATCGGAAACGAAAAGTGAAAGAACTGACCGACTCGTACGACGTGCTCTCGGACGCCGAGGTGCTGCGATCACGGCTCGGGAGCGAGGGCTATCTGTTCTTCCGGGGGCTGCTGCCTTCCGAGGTGGTCGGGGATGTGCACGAGCAGCTCGCACGGATCCTGTACGACAGTGATTGGCTCGCGCGGGATGCCGATCCACGGGAGTTGCTTGCCTCCGGGCGGGCCGTCGAGGAGGGATCGGCCGGGTTCTTCGGTGCGTACACGGCGATCCAGAGCACGCAGGCTTTTCACCAGCTCGCCGTACGGCCGGAGTTGATCGGGCTGGCGAGCAGGTTGCTCGGCGAGGAGGCGTTCGCGCATCCGGCGCACATCTGCCGGATCGCGCCGCCGTCGCCCGGTGCGAAGCCGACGCCGATCCATCAGGACTACCGGTTCATCCAGGGCTGCGTCGACACGCTCACCACCTGGCTTCCGTTGAGCGCGGCGCCGCCGGAGATCGGTGGACTCCGGGTGTACGCCGGTTCGCCGCGGCTCGGCGTACTGCCGGTGAAGGCGTCCGACGGGCCGGGGATGATGCGGGCCGAGGCCGACGAGAATCATCCGGAGTGGCGGACGACGTCGTACCAGCCAGGCGACGTACTGCTGTTCGGGAGTCTGACCGTGCACGGCGCGATGCCGAACCGGACCAAGCGGCTGCGGCTGTCGGCCGACTTCCGGTACCAGGCGTTGAGCTCGCCGATGGCACGCGACGCACTCGGCACCGGCAAGCCGCATTACCACCCGGACGTGCCGGACTTCCCGACCCTCACCCGCGGCTGGACCTCGACAGAGTCTGTCGAGGTCCCGACCGGAGTGCATTTCGTGGACCGCTGGGATCCGCGCGTGGACGACGTACCGACGCCGTCCTCGCGGTTCGCCTACTAGGGCAGTAGGACGATCTTGCCGCGGGCGTGGCCGGACTCGCTCAGCTCCTGGGCCTTGGCCGCGTCCGCCAGGGCGAACGTCTCCGCGATCCGGATCACCAGCTTGCCGTCAGCCGCGGCCTGGAGCTGGGCTTCGAGGCCAGCCCGGATCGCCTCGGGCGACCCGCCGCCACCGGACACCTGGATGCCGAGCGCAGCGGCCGCGTAGTCCGCGATCGTGACGATCCGGTCGGTGCCGCCGCGCAGCTCGATCGACTCCTCCAGACCGCCCTTGCCAGCGGTGTCGAACACCGCGTCGACGCCCTGCGGAGCGGCCTCGCGAACCCGCTCGAGCAGACCCTCGCCATAGGCCACCGGGATCGCGCCGATGGACCGCAGGTACTCGTGGTTCGCCGGCGACGCCGTACCGATGACCGTGAGGCCGGCCGCCTTCGCGAGCTGGACGGCGACCGAGCCGACCGCACCCGCGGCGCCGTGGATCAGGATCGTCTCGCCGGACTTCACGCCGAGCAGGTCGAGCACCCGCTGCGCGGTCTCGCCGGCCACGGGCACGCCGACGGCCTGCTCCCAGCCCAGACCGGCGGGCTTACGGGCCAGGTTGCCGCCGATCGCGTACTCGGCGTACGAACCGCCCTCCGACCAGCCGACCACCTCGTCGCCGACCGCGAACTCGGCCCCGTCACCGGCCTCGTCCACCACGCCAGCCACCTCGAACCCCGGGATCGCCGGCAGCACCGGATCCACGAACCCCTTGGTCAAACCGGCCCGCACCTTGGAGTCGAACGGATTCACCCCAGCCGCCCGCACCTTGACCCGCACCTGCCCGGGACCCGCGTGCGGCTCCGGCACATCCCGCACCTCCAGAACGTCAGGCCCACCAAAGTCCTCAAACACGACAGCCCGCATGTCCCGCCTCCATCAGTTTGGTTGTAACTTCAATCAAGCCAGCCAGCGGACCCGGCATTCCCGGCGCGAGCAGATTCTTGAGTCACACTGGCGTACCGACGGACGGGTAGTGGTAGGCCGATCAGGCGCACGCGTCGGAGACCTGAGCGTGGCGTACCAGAACCGGCCCGACTACTACCCGTCCGTCGGTACACATCGGCGCGTGGATCAGCCGGAGCAAGTTGGTATCACCGCGGATACTATCCGCGGTGATACCAACTCAGGACTCTTCCAGGCGGGGGAAGAGGGGGGCGCCCTTGGTGAGGGTGGTGCCGGGGGGGAGTTGGCCCCAGGTGCCGGCGTCTTGGATGCGTTGGTCTTTGAGGGGGCCGAGCTTTTGTTCGGCGCCTAGGAGGTCCCAGAGTTTGGCGGAGGACTTGGGCATGGTCGGGTTGTGGAGTACGGCGACGGCGCGGAGGGTCTCGGCGGCGGAGTACAGGATGGTCGCGAGGCGGTCCCGCTGGGAGTCGTCCTTTGCGACCTTCCAGGGCTCCTGCTCGGTGACGTAGCCGTTGACCGCGCCGACCAACTCGTTGATCGCGGTCAGGGCGTCCTGGAACGCGAGCGTGTCGATCGCCTTGTCCGCGGTGGCGACGGTCTGCGCGAGCTTGTCGGCCAGCGCCTGCTCGGCCGGTCCGTGGTCGGTCGGCTCGGGCAGGGCGCCGTCGAAGTACTTGCCGACCATGGCCGCGATCCGGCTGGCCAGGTTGCCCAGGCCGTTGGCGAGTTCGGAGGTGTAGACCGCGCTCAGGTGCTCCCACGAGAACGAGCCGTCCGAGCCGAACTGGATCGTCCGGAGGAAGTAGTACCGGAACGCGTCCGAGCCGAAGTGGTCGGTGATCTCGTGCGGCGCGATCGCGGTCAGCTTCGACTTGCTCATCTTCTCGCCGCCGACCAGCAGCCACCCATGGGCAAAAACCTGACGCGGTACGGCGACGCCTGCGGCCATCAGCATGGCCGGCCAGATCACCGCGTGGAACCGCAGGATGTCCTTGCCGACCAGGTGCACGTCCACCGGCCACAGCTCGGCGAACCGCTCTGGGTCGGTGCCGTAGCCCGCCGCCGTCACGTAGTTCAGCAGCGCGTCGATCCACACGTACAGAACGTGGTCCTCGTCCCACGGCACCGGGATGCCCCAGTCGAAGGTCGAGCGGGTGATCGACAGGTCCTGCAGCCCCTGTTTGACGAACGCGATCACCTCGTTGCGAGCGCTCGCGGGTGCGACGAAATCAGGCTGGTCCGAGTACAGCTCGAGCAGGCGGTCGGCGTACGCCGAGAGCCGGAAGAAGTAGTTGGTCTCGGAGACCGTCTCCAGCTCGGTGCCGTGGATCATGCACCGCTGGGTGCCGTCCTCGTCGGTCCGGATGTCCGCGGGAAGCTTGAACTCCTCGCAGCCCACGCAGTACAGGCCCTCGTACTCGCCCTTGTAGACGTCGCCCTTGTCGTACAGCGTCTGCCAGAACTCGCGGACCCGCTCGGTGTGCCGCTGCTCGGTGGTCCGGATGAAGTCGTCGTAGTCGATGTCGACGTCGACCCAGGCCGGCTTCCAGGACTCCTCGACCAGCTTGTCCGTCCACGCCTGCGGGGACATGCCCTGCGCCTCGGCGCTGCGCATCACCTTCTCGCCATGCTCGTCAGTACCCGTCAGGTACCACTTCTGCTCGCCGCGCTGGGCGTGCCAACGGGTCAGGACGTCCCCGGCCACCGTCGTGTAGGCGCTGCCGATGTGCGGCGGCGCCGTGACGTAGTAGATCGGGGTGGTGACGTAAAAGGCCTTCTCGGACATGCCATAAAGGGTAGTGCTGTACGCCAGTCCTATTTACCGGGGTCTCGGGCCGCGAGTACGGCGTCGTACACGGTGCGTTTCGGGACGTTGAAGCGCTTCGCGACGTCGGAGATCGCCTGCTTGCGCGGCGTACCCGCCTCCTCGTCGATCGCGACCTCCGCCGCCAGCTCGGCCGGAGTGAGCGTCTTGTCCGGGTCGGCGCCGGCCACGACGACGGTGATCTCCCCACGTACGCCGTCTTTCGACCAGGTCAGCAGCTCGTCGAGCGGGCCGCGTTTCACCTCTTCGTACGTCTTGGTCAGCTCCCGGCACACCGCCGTACGCCGATCCGCGCCGAAGGCCTCGCCCATCGCCTCGAGCGAAGCGGTCAGCCGGTGCGGGGCCTCGAAGAAGACCATCGTCCGCGGCTCCTCCGCCAGCTCCGCGAGCCGCCGCGCCCGCTCCCCCGGCTTCCGCGGCAGGAACCCCTCGAACGTGAACCGGTCCACCGGCAGTCCGGACAACGCCAGCGCGGTCAGTACGGCGGACGGGCCCGGGACGGCGGTCACGAGGATGTCGGCCTCGATCGCGGCCGCCACCAACCGATACCCAGGATCCGACACGCTCGGCATCCCCGCGTCGGTCACCACTACCACGGTCTGCCCGTCGACCAGCGCCTGCAGCAATTCCGGCGTACGTTCCCGCTCGTTGCCCTCGAAGTAGCTGACCACCCGGCCGCTCAGCTGGATCGCCAGGTCCGACGTCAGCCGCCGCAACCGGCGGGTGTCCTCGGCCGCGACCACATCCGCCTCGGCCAGCACCCGGCCCAACCGCGCAGAGGCGTCCGAAACATCCCCAATAGGAGTCCCCGCCAACACCAATCGCCCGGTCACGAGGGCCATCATCCCAGCCCGAGGAACCTACGCGGGGAGGCGGTGGTACCGGGGCGTCCGTACGATGGCGGGCGTGGCAGCTGTGATCGAGGACGAGACCGCGCGACGGAGTGACGCCGGCGAGGGGCAGGAGACGCTCGGGCGGGACGTGCTCGGGAGGCGGCTGCCGCCGCTCAAGGAGCGGCTGTACCCGGCGATGCCGCGGGACTTCGACGGCGGCTGGATCGCGACGCTGGCGATCACGCTGATGGCCGGCATCCTGCGGTTCTGGCACCTCAGCACGCCGGTGAAGTTCGTCTTCGACGAGACGTACTACGCCAAGGACGCGTTCAGCCTGCTCAAGTTCGGCTACGCGCGGCAGTTCATCGACCAGCCCGACGGGGCCGCCGACAAGGCGATCCTGAGCGGCAACCTGGACGTGTTCAAGCCGACCCCGAGCCTGACCGTGCACCCCGAGGTCGGCAAGTGGATGATCGCCGCCGGTGAGCAGCTGTTCGGGATGAACACGTTCGGCTGGCGGTTCATGCCGGCCCTGTTCGGCACGCTGACCGTGCTGCTGCTGATCCGGACGGTACGCCGGATGACCCGGTCGACCCTGATCGGCTCGATCGCCGGCATCCTGCTCGCGGTCGACGGGCTGAGCTTCGTGATGTCCCGGGTCGCGCTGCTGGACATCTTCCTGACGTTCTGGCTGGTGGCCGCGGTCTCCTGCCTGGTCGCGGACCGGGACTGGACCCGCCGCCGGCACGCCGACTCCCTCGACCAGCCGACCGCCGACGGCGAGCGTCGTACCATCGGCCGCTGGCTCCTGGTCCGGCCGTGGCGGATCGCCGCCGGCGTCTGCTTCGGTCTGGCCTGCGGCACCAAGTGGTCAGCGATCTGGACGCTCGCCGCGTTCGGCGTGCTCGCGTTCGCCTGGGACTTCGGTGCCCGCCGTGCGCTCGGCGTACGGTTCGCGTTCGTGAAGTCGGCGCTGGTCGACGGCATCCCGGCGTTCGTCAGCATCGTGCTGGTCGCGGGCGTCACGTACCTGGCGACCTGGACCGGCTGGCTGCTGCACGACAACGCCTACGACCACAACTGGGCGGCGAGCAATCCGGCACACGGCGTGATGAAGGTCGTCCCGGACGACTTCAGATCGCTGCTCGAGTACCACAAGGAAGTGCTCGCGTTCCACACCGGCGACTACATCAAGCACGCCACCCATCCGTACCAGTCGAACCCGGCCGGCTGGCCGATCATCGCCCGCCCGATCGGGTTCGACGCGGTCAACGACATCAAGCCGGGTACGCCGGGCTGCAACGTGCCGGCCGGGACCGACTGCCTGCAGGTGATCTCTGCCCTCGGTACGCCGCTGCTGTGGTGGGGTGGTGCGCTCGCGCTGATCGCGGCACTGGTGTTCTGGATAGGCAGTCGCGATTGGCGGTACGGCGTACCGATCGTCGGCTTCGTCACCTGCTGGGTGCCGTGGTTCGCGTTCGACGACAGACCGATCTTCTTCTTCTACGCCGTGACGATGATCCCGTTCACGGTGATGGCGCTGGCGCTGGTCCTCGGCAGGATCCTCGGCCCGGCGCGGGCCAAACTGGGTACGGCGACACCGCGCCGGCTGATCGGCAGCGCGGTGGTCGGCGCGTTCGTCGTACTCGTGGTGCTGAACTTCGCCTACATCTGGCCGATCCTGACCGACAAGGTCATGCCGCACGCCGACTGGCTCAGCCGAATGTGGTTCAAGTCCTGGATCTGACCGCGTAGTCGACATTCGTGAAGGGCCAGTCCGTGGCTAGCCAGCTGGAGACAGCCTCGTAGAGAGGAACGTCCAGCTCCGCGTGGTCGGCCGACACCCACGACCGAACGTCGGTGACGCCCTCGTTCTTGCGCGACGGATAGATGTACAGACAGCCGATCACGTCACCGTCGGTCTCGAGCACCGTGAAGGTGAAGCCGCGGCGCTGGACGAAGTCGTCCGCGTGACGCTTCAGGTCGCCGAGATTGGCCTCCAGCGACATCCCGTCGACCGGCGGCCAGCTGCCACCGAAGCCCGGCGTACTGCGGATGTGATCGATGCTGCTGGTCCACGCGGCGTGGTCCGGGACGTTGTGCTCAGGGCCGAGCGGCTCCAGCCGGAATCGTGGCGTGACGAGCTCGCGGGGTACGTCGAAGTCAGCTGGGACGAAGTCGCTCATGACCGCAGGCTATGAGGCCGCGCCCCAGACCGCACCCGCATTACCTCAGTGCAGCTCGTGGTGGCCCTTGCCCTTGTTCTTCTTGCCGTGGCGCTTGGCCGAGGACTGGCCGCCGACGCCGCCGAACAGCGCGAGGCCCTTCACCACGACGGTCGGCGCGTTCGGGTCCGGGTCGTCGCTGCCGCGGGCGCCGAAGCCGCCGAAGATCCCGACACCCTCGTTGCGAACCGTCACGCCCTCGGGGACGGTGATGTCGATGCCGCCGAACACGGCGAACGCCCAGATCGTCACCTCGCGGCCCTCGAAGACCGCGTCGGTCATGTCCAGGTCGTGTCCGCCGAACACCGCGAACGCGTTGGTACGCCGCTTGACCCGCCAGCGCCCCCTCCGCTCACCGCCACCGAAGATCGCGACCATCGTGTCGAAGCTCTGCTCCGGGTCGGCCGGCTCCTCGATCGGGACCAGGCTGCTGGACCCGGTCGGTTGTGCGACCGGCAGCGACGCCGGCGCAGCCTGACCCGGCACGACGAGGTCGCGGGTGATCGGCTCGAGCTCGCCGAGAGTCCTGGCCTGCAACGTCTGCTCGAGGCGGTCGGAGTGCTCGTCCTGCGTCAACCGGCCCGACATCAGGGCCTCCCGCAGTACGTCGACCACCTGGTCACGATCGGTGTCGGACGCCCGCAGGTGCGCGTGCGGGTGCGGGTTGTCGGGCAGATTCTCCATAAGACGCAACGATATATCGAGACAGGCTCGCTGAGGACTCCGGTAACACCCCGATCCTGACCCTTAGCGAAGCCCTGGTGCGATCAGGATTCTGAGGGCACAGAGGAGCGCGATGAGGGTGAGTGCGGCGAACGTGAGCGCCGTACCGGGGTAGCCGCCGAGGCCGAGGCCCAGGCCGCCGATCGCGGCGCCGAGGAACGTGCCGAGGCTCATGCCGGCCGCGTTGACACTGAGCGCCGAGCCGCGGAGGTCGCCGCTGCGGCGGACCAGGAGGGTCGTGACGCAGGCCGCGACGGTTGCGTGGCTGGCAGCCATCAGTGCAGTGAAGACCAGGGTGAGCGGCAGGGTCGGCGAGAAGTAGAAGGCAGCGACCGCGACCACGGCGACCGCGATGCCGGCCAGGAGCATCCTCTCTGGGTTGATCCGCCCGGCGGCGAGGTAGCGGCCGGCCAGGAGGTTGCCGAGGAAGAACCACGCGCCGCTCAGGGACCAGACCAGCGCGAACCAGCCCGGCGCAAGGTCGAACTTGTCGTCGTAGAAGGCGGCAAGGTAGGCGAGGTACCCCATGAAGGCTGCGGTCCGGAGCATGGCGATTGCGAGCAGTGGCAGGGCGCCGGGGACGCGGGCCAGTTCGCGGTACGTCGCGACGTAGCTCATCCGCTCTCGCTGACCAGGGGCCTTCCGTCCACGAGCCCGCCAGAAGAAGGCAGCGGACAGGGCGAGTGAGATCGCCGAGGCCGCGAGCAGATTGCCCCGCCAACCCCAGATCAGACCGGGCAAGGCCAGCACCGGCGCCGCCAACATCGCCATCGCGGACGTGGTCGCCGATACCAGAGTCGCCGCCCGTCCCGCGGCCGCCGGCGATCGGAACCTGTCAGCCGCGGCGGCCCCGATCGACGGTGCCAGGATCGAGGTCGATGCCCCGATCAACAAGCAGAACACGGCCAGCGCGAACACGTTGCCCACAGCACCCAATGCCGCCGAGATCCCCAGCAACGCAAGCCCACCCGCGGCCACCAGTTCGCGAGCGACCCGATCGATCAGGGGCGCCAACGAAACTCCGACCGCCAGCGCCGCGAGCCCACCCAGCCCTCGCAGCCCACCGATCTCCGCCACACTCCCGCCCGCGGCATCCGAAATCGGCACCAGATACATCCCGAACACGGTGAACGGGATCAACCCAACCGCCGAAGCCACGAGAAACGGCCACAGCCGCCGAGCCATCCGAAAGTCCCCGGGCACTTCCAGAGTTGTGCTCATCTCTCCGTCCGGTAGCGATAAAGGCTGCTCGGGCGGGAGCTGAATTGGGAGAAGGGAAAGGGTTCGGCAGACAGCGCCGTGACGCCGGAGCCGAGGAACGCGCGGGCCACAGCACTCCCGGTCTGAGCGTAGATCGCCAGCGGCTTCGCTTGCTCCCGGCAACGACTGAGCAGTATGTCGAAGGATCCGTTGGACAGCGTCATGCCGGTGGCGACGACAGCGTCCGCGGCGTCGACCACCTCGTTCATGTCACGCGATACCGGGAGCCCCGAGGCGGTCTCGCGGAGGTTGAAGTCGCACGGCAGGCAGATCCCGCCGCGTGCCGTGATCGCTTCCACCAGTGGGTTTACGACCCCGATCAACGCGACTTTGGTGCCGTCGGCAACATCCAGGAGACCCGCGACGGCCGCATCCCGAGCCCGGGCGCGAACATCCGGCGTACCGGCCGGAAGGACGACCTCCTCGGCTTTGGGCGAGATGTGGTGCGGCTCGACGGACGCGAGGTAGGCGTCGAGGGTGGCGATCCGCACCGGCAGCGGATCGTCGGACGAGAGTACGTCGGCCAGCGAACGGCCGGACGTGTCCGCGCAGTACGACGCATCCAGCTCGCCCGCCTCGAACGAGCACGCGCCGAAGACCTCGCCGACCCGGAGCAACACGTAGTAGTTCCGGTACGTGACGTCCGCACCAGGCAGCCGGGTCGTGTGATGAAGCCAGAAAGCGCTGGTGACGTTGAGATCCGCCGGCGACGGACCCCGTTCGCCGGCCAGAACGGATGCGGTGAGCTCAGCCACGGAATCGGTCACGATCTCACCTTAATGCGACGGGGTCGCAGATGGAAACTCCGCACGCCGAGTTTCGGCCGACTCCCGCCGGTCCCACGACATCGCCGACCACGGCACCGCGAGCTCGGCCAGCGAGTCGATCTCGCGCGGCCGCATCGACGCCATCGGCCGCGCCTCGGCATACCGGGCAAAAGCGGACTCGACGTACCGCGTCCCGGTGTCGGCCGCCAGGAACACGTGCTTGCGACCGCGGTCGCAGCTGTGCTCCCACAACGCGGACAGGTACGCCGCTCCCGCCGACAGCCCGGCGAACACCCCAGACGTCCGGAGCAGATCCACCGCCGCCGACATCGCGTAGTCGAACGAGACCCAGTGCAACCGGTCGTACAACTCGTGCCGCACGTTGCGGAACTCGATCGAGCTCCCGATCCCGGCAATGATCATGTCCGGATCCTGCGTGTGCCCGGCCCCGAACGTGACACTCCCGAACGGCTGCACCCCGACCAGATTCACGTCCCGCCCGCGTTCCCGCAGGTACGCCGCGATCGCGCCGGTCGACGCGCCTGTCCCCACCCCACCGACCAGGCAGAGCGGTCCGTCCGGCACCACCTCCGCCACGAGGTCCGCGACGGCGCGATACCCGAGGTAGTGGATGTCGTCGTGATACTGCTGCATCCAGTGGTACGTCGGGTTGTCGCGCAGGATCTCGCCGATCCGCCGTACCCGGAGGTTCTGGTCGAGCTGCAGGTTGTTCGACGACGGCACCTGCTCGACGGTCGCGCCGAGGATCTCGAGCTGGATCTTCAGGGTCCGGTCGACGGTGGTCGAACCAACGATGTGGCACTTCATCCCGTACCGGTGGCAGGCGAGCGCCAGCGCGTGCGCGTAGATCCCGCTCGAGCTGTCGATCAGCGTGTCGCCGCGCTCGACCCGCCCGGTCTCGAGCAGGTGGCGTACGGCGCCGAGAGCGGAGTACACCTTCATCGTTTCGAACCGCAGGCAGATCAGATCGTCCCCCACCCGGATCGGGTCGGGGTCCTTGATGGCCTCCGCCAGGTGGTCGTGCAGTCGCGTCATCGGCGCGGTTCGCTCCTTGGGTCAATGGTTAGCACGGGCGGAGATTCGGGGTTGCCGATTCGGGCGGCGGTGACGAGTCGGCGGGTCAGGTCGTGGTGCGGTTCGGTCGTGAGGGTCGCGGGCGGGCCTTGCTCGACCACGCGGCCGGCGTCGAGGACCATGACCTCGTCCGCGACGGCCGCGACCAGGCCGAGATCATGACCGATCCAGATCAGCGCCGTACCGCGGTTCTTCAGCTCGGTCAGGAGGTCCAGGACGAGCGCCGTACCGTGGTCGTCGAGGGCGGTGGTGATCTCGTCGCAGATGAGTACGTCGGGGTTGGCGAGGGCGGCTCGGGCCAGGGCAGCGCGTTGGAGTTCGCCGCCGGAGAGCCGGCTCGGCGGGCGGGCGGCGGTGATCGCGGCGACGCCTAGGCGGGCCAGGGTGGCGACGGCCTCGGCGTGAGCCTGGTCGGAGGTGAGTCCGCGGAGGCGTTGCGCCGTACGGGCGACTTGACGGTCGACGGAACGGCGTTCGTCGAAGGAGCCGCGGGCCTCCTGCCAGACGTACTGGACGCGGCGGGTCTGCTCGCTGGTGCGGTTGCGGAGTACTGGGAGTGGTTCGTTGTCGAGAAGGATGCGGCCGGTGTGGCGCTCGTGCAGGCCGGCGAGGCAGCGGGCCAGGGTGGTCTTGCCGCTGCCGGAGCGGCCGACGACTCCGAGGCAGGCGCCGGCGCGAACGGCGAGGACGACGTCGCGCAGGACGACGTCGCGCCCCCGCGGCCGCAGCGAGGCTGACAGGCTCATTGCCTCTAGCAACGGTTGCCCGGCCGCGGAGGTTCCCGTGCTGGGTAGGTCGGGCGACGACGGGAGTACGTCGATACCGCCGGAGTCGATCACGCGACCGGCGTCGAGTACGACGACTCGGGTTGCGAGGGCTCGGACCAGGTCGAGATCGTGACTGAGCAACAAGATTCCCAGGCCGGCTGCGGTCAGGTCGCGTAGCTCGTTCATCAACTGCCAGCGGGTGATCGAGTCCAGGCCAGTGCTCGGTTCGTCCAGGACCAGAACCTTCGGGCGGCAGGTCAGCGCCTGGGCCAACGCGACGCGTTGCCGTTGGCCGCCGGAGAACTGATGCGGGAACCTCTTCAGGGTCGCGCCGGGTAGCTGCGCGGCTCGGATGGCTTCGTCGACCACACCGCCGTGCAGCTTTGCGAGCTCGCGCAGGGTCGTTCCGATCCGGCGCGCGGGGTTGAGCGCGCTGCCCGGATGCTGCGGCATGTAGGCCACTACACGCCCCCGCACCGCGGCGGCCTCTCCAGTCACTCCGTTGCTATCAACAACTACCCGACTGTCGACCTCGACCCGTCCCCCGAGCCGCACGCCGTCGCCGTGCTCGCCCAACAACGCCAGCGCCGACGTCGTCTTCCCGGATCCCGACGCTCCGACGAGCGCGGTCACCTCCCCTTCGACGACCTCGAAGGACACTCCGTCCACGAGAATCGATGACCCGGCGGTTGCCGCCAGCTTGTCCACCCGCACCAAGGTCATGCGACCACCAGCGACCTGTGAACCAGACGGTCGGCGAGGAGGTTGAATCCGAGCGTGAACGAGACGAGGAGGATCGCCGGCGCCAGCACGGACCACGGCTGAAGCAGCAACCCTTCGCGATTGCGAGAGACGGAGACCGCCCAGTCCGGTGCGGTCGGGCTCAGCCCCAGCCCGAGGAAGTTCACTGACGCGACGAGAAACACCGCCAGCGTGATCCGGGTCCCGAGATCCGCCGCGACCGGTCCGAGCACAGACCGTCCGATGTAACCGACCTGGATCGTGAACCACGACTCTCGCTGCATCCGCAACGCCTCGACCACCGGCCCGCTCGCCGCATCGAGCGCCGCCGCTCGCACCAGCCGGGCGACAGTCGGCACGTTCACCATCGCTACGGCGACCGTGATCGCGACCGCCGACGCCTGCCATCCGACGGCGACCACGCTGATCACGAGCAAGGACGGCAACGGCAGCAGTACGTCGAGGGGCCGCATCAGCCCCTCGTCCAACCACCGATGCCGCGTCGACGCCGCCACCAGTCCGATCAACCCACCCACGACGTACGCCAACACCACCGCCCCGAACGCCATCCCCAACGCGGTCCGCCCACCAACCAGCAGCAGCCCGAACACGTCCCGCCCCAACCCATCCGTCCCCAACGAACCCTCCGGCGAGTACGGCAGCCCTGGACGCGCGTCGTACGGCACCAGCGGCCCGAGAACCGCGAGAAGCAACGGCGCCACAACCAACACCACGGACACGCCCACTGCGATCCGTCCACCAACTGCAGAACGGCGAAGGAGGCGAGGGCGAAGCCCCGACCAGCGGGCGGGACAACCCTCGTCGTCGCAGGTCATCGGAGGAGGGCCGTTCGCGGGACAAGCCGGTTGCAGACGAGGTCCGCGGCCAGGTTGATCAGCAGCGCGGCAACCGCGAGGACGAGGGTCAGGCCTTGTACTGCAGTGATATCGCGGGTCTCTACTCCGTCGACGAGAGCTGTTGCGAAGCCGGGGATGGCGAAGATGGCTTCTACTACGAGGACTCCGCCGAGGAGCGTGTCGCCCGTGCGGGCCAGCTCCTGGACTCCTGGTACGGCGGCGTTCGGGAGGACGTGACGGAGGAGAAGCTGTCTTCGAGGGATCCCGAGCCGGCGCGCCTGGACGACGTACTCCGCATGAAGAGCGTTGATGGTGCCGGCTCGGACCTGGCGGGACAGCAGGCAGACCGTCCGCCCGAACAGGACAGCAACCGGCAGGACCAACAACGCCGGGCTGGCCAGAAGGTTGCCGCCGACCCAGGTCGCGGGCAGCCAACCGAGCCGCAGCGAGAAGATCGCGACCAGCACGACCGCGATCACGAAGTCCGGGATCGCTGACAACGCCAGCGTGATCGACGTGATCACGCGATCGATCCGGCCGTTCTCACGAGTGCCCATCACGATGCCCAGGGCAACGGCCAGCGGCACCACCACAGCGAGCGTCGCCACAGTGAGCACCAACGTCGCGCCGATCGAGTTCCGCACGATGTCGACCACCGGTCCCCCGCTGATCAGCGACGTACCCAGGTCGCCCCTCAGCACGTTCCCCAGCCAGTGCACGAATCGCTCCGGCGCCGGCTGATCCAGCCCGAGCTCACCCCGCAACCGCGCGACCTGATCCGGCGTCAGCGTCTCGGTGAACCGCAACTCGGCCGCATCACCCGGCAGCAACGACGTCAGCACGAATACGAGCACTGAGAGCACAGCCAGCTGGACGACCGCGAGCAGCGCCCGCTGGACGGCGTACGACCGCATTCAGGCCAGCCACACCTTGTCGAACCGGCCCTGGTCCAACGTGTTCGGCGGCACCGCCTGCACCCCCTGCACCTTGGCCGACACCGCGACCAGGTAGTCGGGCAGTCCCCAGGCAAGGATCCCGCCCTCGTCCCGCAACGTCTTCTGCAGTACGCCGTACCGCTCGGATCGCTCGCTCTCGGACGTCACCGCCCGCGCCGCCGCGAACCCCGCGTCGAACGCCGGCCGCCGCCAATGCGTCACGTTGAACGGCGACTGCGACAGCAACCGATCGGTGATGTACTGCGGGATCGGCATCGCGCCGGACCGATGGTTGCCAATAGCACCCTTCGTCAGCAGGTCCTTCGCGTACGTCTGCGGACTCCCGGTCGTCACCTTCAACCGCACCCCCGCCTCCCCGACCTGCTCCGCGAACAACGTCGCCGCCTCGACGAACCCAGCCGACGCGTCCGCGGTGAAGATCTCGACCTCCCTTCCCACCAGCCCGGCCTTGGTCAGCAACGACTTCGCCCGATCGACATCTCGCTCACGAGCCGGCAGGTCGGTCGGATAGTACTGATATCCCTTACCAAAAAGGTCGTTCCCGACCTCACCACGTCCCGCGAGTACGACGTCCACCAACCGCTGCCGGTCTGCGAGCAGCTTGAACGCGAGCCGCACGTCGGGGTTGTCGAACGGCGCCTGATCGACCTTCATCACGAACGCCTGCATCGTGCTGGCCTTCGCCGCGACCACCCGAACACTCTGCCCGGCCGTCCGTGCAAACGTCGCGGTCATGTCATTGGCGTACTCCGCTTGCCCACCCTGTACTGCGTTCGCCCGAGCCTCGGACTCGGCCGACAGGATCTGCAACTCCTCGATCCGAGCAGGCTCATCCCAATAGTCGTCGTACCGCGACGCCACCATCGAGCGACCCGCCTCGAAGGAGACGGACCGAAACGCACCGGTGCCAACGGGTTTGTCCGGATCCTTGAACCCATTCCGGACGATCTGCGTGCCGATTCCGGCGAGCAGCGCGGGGAACTCCGCGTTCGGCGCGGTCAGCACCAGCTCGACCGTGGTCGCGTTGATCGCCCTGCTCCGCTTGAGATCCAGCGTCGCGAGCGACGACTGCGCGACCCGCTCCGGTACGGCGGGATCCACGATCCGGGCGAGGCTGAACAGCACGTCCTCCGGGACCAGCCGGGCGCCGTCATGAAAGGTTGCGTCCCGCAACGAGAACCGCCAGGTCGTCGCCGTACCGTCGTGCTCCCACTTCGACGCCAGCCGCGGCACCGGCTTCAGATCCGGCCCGAGCTCAACGAGCTTCTCGTAGATCGCCTTGTGCCGCGCGATATCCACGAACAGGCTCTGCACGTGCGGGTCGATCACTTCCTTCGCCCCACCACCGGCGTACACGGCCCGCAACCGCCCACCCTGCTTGGGCTGCGCGGCCACACCCCCATCCGTCCCACACCCAGTCGCCACGGCCAGCCCGACAGCGCCGGCCACCCCTAGGAACCCACGCCTACCCAACGCCTCGACCACGCGCCACATCCTCACCTTAGTGAAAACGATTGTCAAATCCAGCGCGCATCCGAACAAGACGCCATCATTCTTTCCGGCGTACCTGCCTATCGCTCTCCGTGACGGCGTGTCACCGCATCTAGTCGTCGCAGTCTGGGGTGGCGCAGGTGTCGGGGAGGTCTGCGGCGATGCGGTCCAAGAGGGTGGTCAGCTGAGCCTGCTCGTCAGGAGACAGGCGGTTGAAGAAGTAGGTGCGGACCGCGTCGACGTGGTCGGGGGCGGCGGATTCGATGGCTTTGCGACCGAGGGGGGTCAGGCGGACCATCGAGCCGCGGGCGTCGTCGGTGCATTCTTCGCGGCAGACCAGGCCGCGTTTCTCCATCCGGCTGACCTGGTGGGACAGGCGGCTGCGTTCCCAGCCGACGGAGCGGCCGAGATCGCGGGTGCGGAGTACGCCGTCCTCCGCCTCGGACAGCGGGTGCAGGAGGGAGTAGTCGGCGCCGGAAAGGCCCGAATTGCTGATCATTCGCGCCTCGAGCGCGCGCATCAGCTCCAGGTGCGTGTCGCGGTACGACTGCCAGAGTCGCGCCTCACGCTCGTCGAGCCACCGCGGATCCGTCATCTATCTAGTGTACGGACATCTGATGACATGTCATCGAGTCCGTCAGGGTGTGCGCGACAGGGCAACCGCGAGGCCGATCGTGCCGGCCATCACCAGCAGTTCGAGTACGGCGAGTTGCCGGAACGCGACCGGATCGCCGGTCGCCAGCCGTGGAAGCGTGCTCTGACGGTGCTGCCGGCCGATGAAGACCAAGGTCGCGAACGCCAGCGTCTTCCCGAGCACCAGAGCGCCGTACCCGGTTGTCACCCATTGCGTGATCAGACCCCAGCCGCCGTCGCGGCCGTCGAGGTGGATCTCGGCGGTGAGCAGTCCGGTGATCCCCATCGTCGCCGCGCAGACCAGGGCGAGCATGCTGAACAGTTCGACGGACTGACGCGACCGCGCATACCGCAGTACGGCGCCAAGACCGCCCACCCAAACCGTCGCCGCGACGACATGCACGACCAGTGACGTAGTCGCGAGGACGGACCAGAGATTCGTGCGATCGATGGCGCCATGACCGGTCAACAGCGGTCCGATCAGGGCAGCGATCGTGAGTACGCCTGCCACGCGGGCTCCGCGCCGAGTCTTGACCCCGCTGAGCACAACGGCGAGTACTGCGCTCAGCACGACCGCCGCCGCAAGTGCACGCACCTGGGTGAGCTGGCCGGCCGGCGTCGCGTGCTCGGCCAGGTGTGAGAGCGGGATGCCGAGGATGACGGTCGCGGTCGCGATCAGTCCGCCGATACTCGCCACCGCCCAGATCCCCGCGGCCATCGCCGCATCCTGACAGGCCCGCAGAGCCGTGGCACCGAGCTTGCCCTCAGGCGCCGGAAGGAACAGTACGACGGCGAGCACCGCCCCACCCGTCACGACTGCGGCCCCGTCGGCGACGATCCGCAGTACCGGAACCGCCCAGGACACACCGAGCCCGGCGCCGAGCAGTCCGGCCGGCGCCCGCTTCGGAGCCCCGCCGCCGGCGAACAGCGCCAGCACCATCACAACGATGCCGGCGGCAACCATTCCCGGGATGATCCAACGGGTACGAGTCATGAGGCCGGACGGCGGCGGACGATGACGATCGCGAGCGCCACCACCACCAGCATCACCAGGCACATCGCCACGATCGTGACGACGTTGGAGTTGCTGTCCTGCGCCGCCGCCGGGGTGCCGGCCGGACCGGTCGCGGGGTGGCCGGCATGGGTGACCGTGAAGGACCCGGTGATCGTGATCGGGTGACCGTCGGCCGAGACGACCCGAGCCTCGATCGTGTACTTCCCGGCCTCGATCATCGCGCCGACCGGCTGGGTGACCGTGTTGTCGACGACCTGGACGTCACCGTTCGCGACGTTCGTACCGCTCGGCGCCTTCACCTGCACCTGGGTGCCGTTGGACCCGATCGGCTCGTTGAAGGTCAGGATCACCTTCGTCGGGGGCGCGGCCATCGACGAACCGTCCACCGGCGTCATCGACTCGAGTTTGGCGTGCGCCGCCGCCACGCCGGTGGAAACCACCAGCGTGAACAGCGACGCCACCAAAATTGCGATCAATCTCCGCACGACTACTTATTCTCCACGGGAGCCATAGCGGTGCGACGCGGCCGCAGCCCGAAGGCCAGACCGATCAGGCCGACCAGCAGACCGCCACCGCCGAGCCACCGCGCCAGCGAGTCGGTGGTCCCCTCGGACGTCGTGGCCGCGACCGGTGTGATCGCGGCAGCCAGCTTCAGCGTCGGCGCCGGGTGTTCGGGCTCGGCCGCGCCGTCCTTGGCGACGTCGGCCCACTTCACCACCTCGCCGTCGCTGTACGTCTGGACCGCCGGGAAGCTCAACGAATCCACGTTGTCCGGCAGCCTGCCGACCGACAACGAGAACTCGTCGAAGTCGTTCGGTGGAATGCCGCCCGCGGTCGCGGTCCAGGTGACCGTGGTGATCGCCTTGGTCAGCGTGACGTCGCCGACCTTGACCGTCGCCGGCAGCTTCTCCTCCTTCTTCTCCAGCTTCCAACCGTCCTTCGGCTGCGCAGCTACCGACGCGAACGGGTGGTCCGTGGGCAGCGAGACGACCAGCTTGGTGGTGCTGGTGTTGTCGGACTCGGTCGGCACGCGGAACACCAGCTTGGCGTACCCGCCGGGCTTGGCGTCCGGCGACGACACCGTGACGTGGGCCGACGCCGAGCTCGCGGCGCCGATCACCACCAGCGCGGACGCCGCGACGATCGCGGCGGCGCGCAGTATGAATCTCCTGGGCATGAGAGAACCTTTCAAGGCATACGAGTAATCCGGCGCCGTGGGCGCCGGTTCAGACAGCTGGGATCACTCGTACGCCGGGAGGTCCACGGCGCGACACGTTCGAGTCGAGCCACGACCGGACCAGCCGCGGCGGGGACGACGGCGCCGGTACGACGGAGGTCCGCACCGGGACAGGACGCAGTACCGGCAGCTGGGGAAGCAGCCGGGCGAACACCTTCTGGACCCGATAGACCCACCGATGCGCGCGACTGACCGCGAGGACACCTGCCAGCAACACGCTCAGGTGCGCGGCGGTCATCATCAGGCTGCCGCCGATGCCCGGCGACATCGCCATACCGTCATGCATGCTGGCGGAGTCCAACGTCACGTGCACGAACAACTGCACCGCCGCCAGCACGAGTGCCGTCAGCAACCGCTCGCCGGCCAGGTACTCCCCCAGTAGCCAGCAGACCCCGGCCAACGCCGCCAGCGGAGGTACGACGCCAAGCGGAACGGACCCGCCCCCGACGAGCGCATGACCGACTACCGCCACCGCGACGCTCAGCGCCGCGACCACGGACGTCGTCCTGCTCTCCGTCGGCATGCCAGTCCCCTCGCTCCAGTCACTCTACGGACAAGACCGCAGACTGGTTCCCTCCGTGGTGCAACCTGTGGACGTTCCCACCACGTTTGACTCGGCATGACTGGGGAGTGCATCGGGTGAGACCTGAGACCGAGCAGGACTACGTCGAGTTCGTCACGCACCAGGCCAACGCTCTGTGCCGGACCGCTTACTTACTGTGCGGAGACTGGCGCCGAGCCGAGGACGCGACCCAGGAAGCCCTGATCCGGATGTACCGGATCTGGAGCCGGATCCAGCGCAAGGGCGCGATCGGCGCCTACGCACGGAAGGTCGTGGTCTCGACCACGCTGGACGCACTCCGCCGGAAGTCCAGCCAGGAGGTCGTCGGTGGCGACGAGTACTTCGCCAACGAGACCGACCGCTCCGACCCACTCGCCCTGCTCGAGGACCGGATCGTGATCATCAAGGCGCTCGCCACCTTGCCACCCCGGCAGCGGGCCTGCGTCGTACTGCGGTACTTCGACGAGCTGTCCGTCGAGGAGACCGCGATCGCCCTCGACTGCCGGCCCGGGACGGTGAAGAGCCAGACGCTGCGTGCTCTGGAGAAGCTACGAACTCATCCCGCCCTCGCCGAGCTGTCCGATCTGGTTGTGAGGGGCTGAGATGACTACTGAACTAAAGACCCTGATGGACCAGGCCGTCGAGCGCCCGACCACGTTCACGCCCGACGCGGCGGCACTGGTTGCCACCGGACGACACCGGACGCGGGTCCGCCGAGCCGTGATGTCCGCCGCGACTGCGGCAACTGCGGTGGTCGCGGTCCTGCTGATAGGCCACCTCAGTCCCACCCGGACCGCGCCGCAGCCGGCGACAGTCCCTCGGCCGGCCGCGATCACCGATCTGTGCGCGAAGTCCGATGACTTCTTCCGGACCGCGAACGACGACGCGTGGCGCCGGCAGGTGGTCGGTAGCTGGACCGACAAGGTCGTCGAGGTGACCGACCCCGATGGCTCGATGACGGTACGGCGCTCGCCGGACGGATCGCAGTACGCGTACTGCGTGGCCGGCGTACCGATCCGGGGCCAGGCCCTGGGTGGATTCGGTGCGACGCTGATCAACGTCGGCATCGTCACGCGCCCGTACCAGATCCAGCGGTACTGGAGCATGGCGTACGGCGACACTCCGGTCGACCGGAACTCCCAGACCGGCGGCTACGGCGTCCGGTACAGCTACGCGGGCCGGGTGCCGGAGGGAGTCACCCGGATCGCGTTCTCGGGGCTCGGCCAACACGCGGACGCCACGATCAAGGACGGCTTCTGGGTGCACCGCGTGTACACCGCCAACATCCTGACCGGGAACACCGACCCGATCTACATCACCATGTACGACGCTGCCGGGAAGCAGGTGTTCAAGGAGCGGTACTGACGTGCTGCGATGATGTGCGGATGGACGTAGCGGTGCTGGAGATCGGGGGGAGTCACGTCACGGCGGCCGTGGTGGCTCCCGGCAGTTGGGACGTGACCGAGGTGGACCGGGCGAAACTCGAGTCCCAGGAGCCGGCCGCGGCGGTGGTCGAGCAGCTCGCGGACGCGGCCCGGAAGTTGCCGCTGGCAAGCGGTCTGGCGATAGCGCTGCCCGGGCCGTTCGACTTCGCCACCGGCGTGGCCTGGTACCGCGGGCAGGGCAAGTTCGACCAGCTGTACGGCTTCAACCTCGGCGCCGCGTTGGGTGCCGAGCTCGGGATCGACCGGCTCCTGTTCATGAACGACGCGGAGGCGTTCACGGTCGGAGAGTGGACGGCGGGCGAGGTCCGCGGGGTCGAGCGCTGCGTCGGCGTCACGATCGGCACCGGCATCGGTACGGCGTTCCTCGCCGACGGACGGGTGGTCCGCGAGGGCGACACCGTGCCGCCGGGCGGTGAGCTCTACAAGACGTCGTACGCCGGGAAGCCGTTGGAGGACTCGATCTCCGCGCGGGCGATCCTCCGCCGGTACGCCGAGCAGACCGGGACTGAAGCGCCCGGAGTGAAGGAGATCGCGGACCAGGCCCGGGCCGGCGACACGGCTGCGCAGGAGGTCCTGACGGCGTCGTTCACCGACCTGGCCGCGGCCCTCGAGCCTTGGTTGGACCGCTTCGGCGTAACGAAAACAGTCCTCGGCGGCTCTATCTCCGGCGCGTTCGACCTGGTCACCACGGTCTTCGACATCCCCGTCGCCGCCACCAAGGACACCGAGCACTCCGCCCTGATCGGCGCCGCCGCCCACTACCTCCGCTCCCACTGACCTGTCGGCGGCTGCCGATACCGTGCAGCTCATGAAGATCGCCGTACCGCGTCTGCGCGCCCAGCTCGAGTCTGCGTCGCCGTCGGTGGATGACATCGACGACGAGGAGCGGTTGCTCGATCTCGCGCTGGAGGACGTGGATCTGAGCGATCTGGAGGCCGAGCACCTCGAGATCAGCGGGTGCCGGCTGACCCGGTGCAAGCTGGCCGGCTCCGATCTGGAGAAGCTGATCCTGGTCGACACCGAGCTGGCCCAGTGCGATCTCGCGAACGCCCGCTGGTCCGACGCGGCGCTGACCCGGGTCGCGATCACGGCGTCCCGGATGATCGGGTTCGCCGCCTCGGGGGCGAGTTTCCAGCACGCGACGATCCGGGACACCGTGCTCGACTTCGGATCGTTCCGGTTCGCGAAGTTCCTGAAGGTCGAGTTCGCCGACTGCCGGCTGCAGAACGCGGACTTCGTCTCCGCCGACCTGACCGGGTCGGTGTTCCGGCGCTGCGATCTGTCCGGGGTGGAGTTCTCCCAGGTGAAGGCGGCCAAGGCGGTGTTCGTGGACTGCACCTGGGACGGCGCGAAGGGACTGAGCTCGCTGGCCGGCGCGACCGTCGCCGCCTCGTCCCCGATCGACACATTGGCCTTCACCAGCGCCGTCACCGTCGCGACCGGCATCACCCTGGCCCATCCCGACGACCTCGACGGAGCGTGACCCTGCCCACGCGGCACGGGATGCGACTGGACAGCCTATTAGGGTGGGGGCTGTGACTGACTCGACGATCATCTACACCCACACCGACGAGGCTCCGGCGCTCGCCACGTACTCGTTCCTCCCTGTCGTCCAGGCGTACGCCGGCCAGGCCGGTGTCGGCGTGGAGACCCGGGACATCTCACTCGCGGGCCGGATCATCGCCCTCTTCGGTGAGTACCTGAAGGAAGAGCAGCGGATCGCGGACGCGCTGACCGAGCTCGGTGAGCTGGCCAAGACGCCCGAGGCGAACATCATCAAGCTGCCGAACGTCTCCGCCTCGATCCCGCAGCTGAAGGCCGCGATCGCCGAGCTGCAGTCCCAGGGCTACGCGCTGCCGGACTACCCGGACGAGCCGAAGACCGACGAGGAGCGGGAGATCCAGTCCCGCTACGACAAGACCAAGGGCTCCGCGGTCAACCCGGTACTGCGCGAGGGCAACTCCGACCGCCGCGCCCCCGCCTCGGTGAAGAACTACGCCAAGACGCACCCGCACCGGATGGGCGCCTGGTCGGCCGACTCCAAGACCAACGTCGCGACCATGGACACCGACGACTTCCGCGCCACCGAGAAGTCGGCCGTGCTCGAGGCCGACGACGTACTGCGGATCGAGCTGGTCGGCGACGACGGCACCACCACGGTGCTGCGCGAGTCGATCCCGGTGCTGGCCGGTGAGATCGTCGACGCGTCGGTCCTGCACGTCGCCGCGCTGCGCGAGTTCCTGACCGCGCAGATCGCCCAGGCGAAGGCCGACGACGTGCTGTTCTCGGTACACCTGAAGGCCACCATGATGAAGGTCTCCGACCCGATCATCTTCGGCCACGTCGTCCGGGCCTTCTTCCCGAACACGTTCGCGCAGTACGGCGACGTACTGGCGAAGGCCGGCCTGACCCCGAACGACGGCCTCGGCGGCATCCTGCACGGCATCGCGACCTTGCCAGAGGGCGCCGAGATCAAGGCCTCCTTCGACGCCGAGCTGGCCGACGGCCCGAAGCTCGCGATGGTCGACTCGGACAAGGGCATCACCAACCTGCACGTCCCGTCGGACGTGATCGTGGACGCGTCGATGCCGGCCATGATCCGTACGTCGGGCCACATGTGGGGACCGGACGGCGGGGAGCACGACACTCTCGCCGTACTGCCGGACCACAGCTACTCCGGGATCTACCAGGCGGTGCTCGACGACTGCCGCGCGAACGGCGCGTTCGACCCGGCCACGATGGGCTCGGTGCCGAACGTCGGCCTGATGGCGCAGAAGGCCGAGGAGTACGGCTCGCACGACAAGACGTTCGAGATCCAGACCACCGGCTCCGTCCGGCTGGTGAACCAGGCCGGCGACGTCGTCCTCGAGCAGGCGGTCTCGGCCGGCGACATCTTCCGCGCCTGCCAGACCAAGGACGCGGCGGTCCAGGACTGGGTCAAGCTGGCCGTCAACCGGGCCCGCGCCACCGGCGACCCGACGGTGTTCTGGCTGGACGAGACCCGCGCGCACGACGCGCAGATCATCGCCAAGGTGCAGAAGTACCTGTTCGACCACGACACCGAGGGCCTGGACATCCGGATCCTCGAGCCGGTGGACGCGATCAAGCTGTCGCTGGAGCGGATCCGGCGCGGCGAGAACACGATCTCGGTGACCGGCAACGTACTGCGTGACTACCTGACCGACCTGTTCCCGATCCTCGAGCTCGGCACCAGCGCGAAGATGCTGTCGATCGTCCCGCTGATGGCCGGCGGCGGTCTGTTCGAGACCGGCGCGGGTGGTTCGGCGCCGAAGCACGTGCAGCAGCTGGTCAAGGAGAACTACCTGCGCTGGGACAGCCTGGGTGAATTCTTCGCGCTGGCCGCGAGCTTCGAGCACCTGGCTCAAGCGACGGGCAACGCACGGGCGCAGATCCTGGCCGACACGCTGGACCGGGCAACCGCGACATTCCTGAACGAGGACAAGTCCCCGACCCGTCGCGTCGGCGGCATCGACAACCGCGGCAGCCACTTCTACCTGTCCCTCTACTGGGCCCAGGAGCTGGCCAAGCAAACCGACGACGCCGACCTCGCCAAGGCAATCGCCCCCCTCGCCGAAACCCTGGCCGCCAACGAACAAACCATCATCGCCGAACTGATCGCAGTCCAAGGCAGCCCAGCCGACCTAGGCGGCTACTACCAACCAGACCCAGCGAAGGCGGCCGCAATCATGCGCCCGTCAAAGACGTGGAACGACGCCCTGGCTTCCCTGTAACCAAACCACACGCCTGGCTGACCCGCACTCTCTTTCGCAGCTCCCGGTGCCCGCTAGGGCGCCGGGAGCTGCTTGTTCTGCTGAAGAAATGCGTAGCCGCCACCTCATCGCCTTCCTACACTGACGCCTATGACTACAACCCGTTCCGTGCTTGCCGCGCAAGCCACGGACTACCCCCGATGGTTCCAGGATGTGATTGCCAAAGCCGAGCTCGCCGACAACGGGCCCGTGCGCGGGACCATGGTCGTACGACCGTACGGGTACGGGATCTGGGAACTGTTGCAGGAGGCAATGAATCGCAAGATCAAAGCAACCGGTGCGGAAAACGCGTACTTCCCCCTCCTGATCCCCGAGAGCTACCTCCAGCGTGAAGCCGAGCACGTAGAAGGCTTCAGCCCCGAGCTCGCCGTCGTAACGCATGCCGGCGGCAAGCAACTCGAGGAGCCCGCCGTGATCCGCCCGACGTCGGAAACCATGATCGGCGAGTACATGGGCAAGTGGATCCAGAGCTACCGCGATCTCCCGCTCCTCCTCAACCAATGGGCCAACGCGGTCCGCTGGGAGCTGCGGCCCCGCCTCTTCCTGCGCACCACAGAATTCCTTTGGCAGGAAGGCCACACCGCGCACGCCACCTTCGACGACGCCCGCGCCTTCGCCACGAAGATCTTGTACGACGTCTATCGCGACGTGATGGTCAACGTGCTGGCGATCCCGGTCGTCGTCGGCCGCAAGACCCGGCGGGAGCGGTTCGCCGGCGCGATCAACACGATGACCCTCGAAGCGATGACGGGCGACGGCAAGGCCCTGCAAATGGGTACGGCGCACGAGCTCGGGCAGAACTTCGCCCGCGCCTTCGACATCGACTACCTGTCGAGCAACGGGCAACGTGAGCTCGCCTGGACGACCTCCTGGGGCAGCACCACCCGGATGGTCGGCGGCGTGATCATGGTGCACGGCGACGACGACGGACTCCGGGTCCCGCCCGCGGTCGCTCCGGTGCAGGTCGTCGTACTCGCCATCAAGGACGAGACGGTCGCTGCTGCCCGACGGATCGCCGACGACCTCGAGGCCGCCGGGCTGCGGGTCACAGTCGACGACCGCACCGACCAGCCGTTCGGCCGACGGGCGGTCAACTGGGAGCTCAAGGGCATCCCGGTCCGCATCGAGCTCGGTCCGCGCGACCTGGCTGCCAACGCGGCAACCGTCGTACGCCGTCTGCGCTCGACCAAGACCGCGGTCAACCTCGCGGACCTCACGTCGACCGCCGTCGCGGCGATGGACTCCGATCAGGCGCACCTGCTGGAGCAAGCGACAGCACGCCAAACGGCACGCATCACCACGGTCTCGACCGTCGACGACGCCGTCGAGGCGGCCGCCGCGGGCTGGGCCAGCCTGCCGTACGACGCCGTCGGCGAGACCGGCGAGGACCGCCTGGCAACAGCCGGCATCACAGTCCGCTGCCTACAACGCCCAGACGGCACCCTCCCCGCCTCGGAAGACGAAGACGACCTGACCGCCTTCGTCGCCCGCTCCTACTAGCGAGCCAGGTATTTCCGGACGTCGTCGGCTACCTGGGCGCGGCTGCGGAGGTCGTATTTGCGGAGGATCGCGCTCAGGTGGGTCTTGACCGTGTTCAGGCTGATGCCGAGCTCCGCGGCCAGCTGGTCGTTGTCGAGGCCGTCGGCGAGGAGTACGGCGACGGCCTGCTGAGCCTTGGTGAGACTGGTGAACCGGCGCTCCGGGCCCTCGTCGGTCTCCATCATCATCTCGATCAGCTCGGACTGGATGTGCTCGGTGGTGTCGATGATCCGCTCGAGATGCGTGTGTACGGCGGTACTCACGTCCTGCTCGCTCAGCGCCTCGGCCGCGATCTCCCGGATCGACGCGACCCGATGGGTCAGGTACTCCATCACGTGGTCGGACGTCAGCAGATTCGGCCCGACGTCCCCGGCGGGCAGCCGGCGCAACGCCTCCCGGTCCTCGCCTTCCCGGGTGAGGACCCGCTCCACGACCGAGCACAACCACTCGAACGCGCGGACCGCGTTGTCGTCGTACGACTTGGGCTCGTAGCTCTGCATCGACAACATTCCGAACAGCTGATCCGGCCCGTCCTTGGTCGGCCGGAAGATCGGCACGGTCACCGCGTCCTCGGACCGCCGCGCCAGATCACCCACAGGTACGCCGCCGTGCAAGGTGAACCCGTTGTCGTAGGCGAACCGGTAGGTCTGGCGGTGCTTGAGCAGCCAGGCGGTCTGCCCGTTCGGCCCGAAGATGTGGGTATCCGGGTTCACATACCGGCCGTCGTCGTACCCGTAGGGGTAGCGCACCCTGCTGCTGCCCTGCAGGAACCCGACGACGAACGCGTCGACCCGGGCGATCTTGCCGGCCACGACCCGGACATAGTCGTACAGGCCGTAGTGATCGGATCGGAACAACGCCTCGATCTTGTGGTACGCCTCGCGCAGGATGATCGCGGTCTCCGCGTCAACCCGCAGCGGGACCGTTCTGTCTCCCGCCATTCAGCCGGCTCCCCACACACACCCCTGCGGTATCAATCACTCGACTATGCCGCCGTACCCCGCGACTTGCCAAGTACCGTGAGTGAATCATGTGGTGAACGGCAGTCGCGGGTGGTGAGTGTGAGCTCCCGAGTCGCCCTCCCAAGCCTCGGCCGAACTCTCCTCTACCACCCGCGACCACGATCAGGACACCGGCGCTTGTGAGCCCCCCGCGTCGATCGATCCCACACCCCCTGCGAGATCGTCGACCCCCCGACGGATGGTCGGTGTCCTTTCCTCCCCCCGTTTGACTACACGGTGCCACCGATCGCCGACCGTGACCATCGCTCCCGGCATGATCTTGTTGTGCCCTCAACCTCATCCCGGGGGTGAGGGCGATCACAGCTACCAACTGGTGTCGAGCGGCTTCCCCTCGGCATAACCGGCGGCGGTCTGGAGCCCGACCACGGCCCGGTCGTGGAATTCGGCCAGGTTCGCGGCACCGACGTACGTGCAGGAACTCCGGACTCCGGACACGATCGAGTCCAGGACGTCCTCGACGCTCGGGTGCTCCGGGTCGAGGTACATCCGCGCGGTCGAGATGCCCTCCTCGAAGATGCTCTTCCGGGCTCGCTGGAACGGTGAGTCGTCGGCGGTCCGCGACCGGACCGCCCGCGCCGACGCCATCCCGAAGCTCTCCTTGTAGATCCGGCCCTGGCTGTCGCGGTGCGGATCGCCCGGCGACTCGTACGTGCCGGCGAACCAGGACCCGATCATCACGCTCGATGCGCCGGCGGCCAACGCGAGCGCGACATCGCGCGGATGCCGTACGCCGCCATCCGCCCAAACGTGCTTGCCGAGCTCACGCGCCCGGGTCGCGCACTCGAGCACGGCCGAGAACTGTGGACGACCGACGGCCGTCTGCATCCGCGTCGTACACATCGCACCTGGACCGACGCCGACCTTCACGATGTCCGCACCGGCCGCGACCAGGTCGCTGACGCCCTCGGCAGTGACGACGTTGCCGGCCACGATCGGCACCTTCGGGTTCAGGGCTCGGACCCGTTCGACGACCTCGAGCATGCGCTCCTGATGACCGTGCGCGGTGTCGATGACGAGTACGTCGATACCGACGTCGAGCAACGCCTTCGCCTTCTGCTCGGCATCACCGTTGATCCCGATCGCCGCGGCGACCCGAAGCTTGCCGTTCGCGTCGAGGGCCGGGTCGTACAGCGTCGCGCGGAGCGCACGCTGCCGGGTCATGATGCCGACGATCTGCTCATCCGCATCCACCACAGGCGCCAGCCGGTGCCGGCCGTCATGCAACTGGTTGAACGCCGTCTCCGGGTCGATCCCCTTCGGCAACGTCAGCAACTCGCGGGACATGATGCTCTCGAGCTGGGTGAACCGATCGACGCCAGAACAGTCAGCCTCGGTCACGACGCCGACCGGCCGGCCGTGGTCGACCACCACAACCGCGCCGTGGTTCCGTTTCGGCAGCAGGTTCAGGGCCTCACCCACCGTGCCCGTCGGGGGCAGCGTCAGCGCGGTGTCGTGCACCGGATCCCGCTGCTTGACCCAGGCAACTACGTCGGCGACCACGTCCACCGGAATGTCCTGCGGAATCACGGCCAGCCCACCACAGCGAGCAATCGTCTCGGCCATCCGCCGTCCCGAAACGGCCGTCATGTTCGCCGCAACCACCGGGATCGACGTACCGCTTCCGTCCGCGGTCGAAAGATCCACATCCAACCGCGACGCAACCCTCGACCGGTTCGGCACCAGGAACACGTCACTGAACGTCAGGTCCCCCAACGACTCCCGCTCATGATGAAACCGCATGACAGACCCCTTCGCCCGACCAACAAACCCACCCAGCCTGTCACGTCAACAACCCCCGAACAAGCAGATCACAGCCCGTGTCCGTCAGCCGCCGTCATCGGTCGAGGCCGCGGCCCTCGCGCGGTGGCGAGTCTCCACGGCGGCCCCCGAAATCGGACGCCGCCAACGGCCGAGACGTTGCCAACGGCACCTGACCGGGAAAGGCATGCGCGATCGCACGGTTGGCATCAAGCTCAGCCTGCCGCTGAGCCTGGTTCTGCCTGAGGCTGGGCATCCGATCACCGAACGCATTCAAACCCGGCTGCCGGTCATGAAGGTTCCGATTGAGCCGCGCACACGTGTGCTCATAGATATTGCCGGCACCTTGCCGCGGCTTAACCGCCAACAACTCCCGCCGAGGGGGCCCGCCGGGCTCTGCAGGCGGCATCTCTCGAAACACCAGCCGATGGTCCGCCTTCTCTTGCGGATCGGACTGCAGATAAGCAGTGACGCAGTCCCGCAGATCACCCTTCCCAGATTCGTATCCCAGCGCATGGCGCCCATCCGACGTCCCACCCGCGAGCCGCTCCATTTCACGAAGGACCTGTCGGCGGACGTAGTCGTCCGGTCCGCCCGGGTTTCGCGCTGCCGCCGCCGTGAGCCGCCGGAAGTCCATCGCGAACCCATCGCCGATGATTAGCTCGTAGCCGCCAGTGGGGCTCAATGCGAGCTGTCGTCTTCCTGACGGATCTCATCGAGGATCCGTTGAGTCTCCGGCCCCATCAGCTCGGCGAATTCGTCGACGGTCATCGGACGGCTGGTCGGGAGCGGTTCCGTGGCGTAGACACGACGGGTCGGATCCTCCACCGTCCCGGGCGGCGGCTCGTCGTCGCCGCGCAGTTGGCGGTACTGCGAGGTCGACATGATGACGGCCTCCGGCACGCCATCGTCACCCCAGATCACCGGCGCGAACGACCCGGCCCGGATCGCAGCCACCATCGCCACGAGCTCCGCGTCCACGGTCTCCGCCGTGACCACGCCAGGACGGCGCTCGAACTTCGACTCCCCGCCAAGATCCTCGAACTGGTCATACGTCAGCAGCACCGCCTCCGGCACCCCGCCGTCGCCGAAGCTGAACGGCATCGTCCGCCCACGCCGGAACCGGTTCAGTACCCCCGCAACATCCCGCCGTACGTCCTCAACCGACCGAACCCCAGAACCATCAGTAGCCACCCCCCGACTCTACGACGCCACTACCGCCTGGACCCCCACTTATCCACAGGCAGCAAGGCCGGCTCCCTCTGGAATCAGAAGGAGCCGGCCTCGGTTGTGTTTGCGTCAGCGGAGGTCGAAGCGGTCTAGTTCCATGACTTTGTGCCAGGCGGCTGCGAAGTCGGTGACGAACTTCTGCTGGGCGTCGTCGCTGGCGTAGACCTCGGCGACGGCGCGGAGTTCGGAGTTCGAGCCGAAGACCAGGTCGGCGCGGGTGCCGGTCCACTTGGACTCGCCGTTGACGGAGCCTTCGAACGTTTCCTGGCTGTCGTCGGTCGCGTGCCATTCGGTGCCGAGGTCGAGCAGGTTCACGAAGAAGTCGTTCGTGAGCGTGCCCGCGTTCTCGGTCAGTACGCCGTACTTCGAACCGTCGTAGTTCGCACCCAGGACCCGCAGGCCGCCGACCAGGACAGTCAGCTCCGGCGCGCTCAGGGTGAGCAGGTTCGCCCGGTCGAGCAGGAGGTACTCGGCCGGAAGCCGGTTGCCCTTGCCGTAGTAGTTACGGAACCCGTCCGCAACAGGCTCGAGCGCCGCGAACGAGTCGGCGTCCGTCTGCTCCGCCGAAGCGTCCACCCGACCAGGCGTGAACGGTACGACGACATCGTGGCCGGCGTTCTTCGCCGCGATCTCCACACCGACACCACCGGCGAGCACGATCAGGTCGGCCAGCGAGACCGGCTTCCCGAACGACTGCTGGATGCCTTCGAGAGTCCGCAGTACCTGCGCCAGCTCGTCGGGGTTGTTGACCTCCCAGCCGGCCTGCGGCTGCAGGCGGATGCGGGCACCGTTGGCGCCACCGCGCTTGTCGCTACCGCGGAACGTCGAAGCCGACGCCCACGCGGTCGAGACCAGCTGCGAGACCGACAGCCCGGAGGCCGCGATCGCCGCCTTCAGCGCGGTCACGTCGGCGTCGCCGATCAGCTCGTGGTCGACGGCCGGCAGCGGGTCCTGCCAGATCAGCACCTCGCTCGGGACCTCCGGGCCGAGGTAGCGGACGACCGGACCCATGTCGCGGTGCGTCAGCTTGTACCAGGCCCGCGCGAACGCGTCCGCGAACTCGTCCGGGTTGTCCTTGAACCGGCGCGAGATCGGCTCGTAGATCGGGTCGAACCGCAGCGCCAGGTCCGTCGTCAGCATGGTCGGCTTCTGCTTCTTGGCCGGGTCGAACGCGTTCGGAATGATCTCCTCGGCGTCCTTGGCGACCCACTGGTTCGCACCGGCCGGGCTCTTCGTCAACTCCCACTCGTAGCCGAACAGCAGGTTGAAGAAGTCGTTGCCCCACTTGGCCGGCGTGGTGGTCCAGGTGACCTCCAGACCGCTGGTGATCGCGTCCGGGCCGTGGCCGGTGTTGTACGTGTTGCGCCAGCCCAGACCCTGGTGGTCCATCGGCGCACCCTCCGGCTCGGCGCCGACGTACTGCTCCGGGTCGGCCGCACCATGCGTCTTGCCGAAGGTGTGCCCACCGGCGATCAGCGCGACGGTCTCCTCGTCGTTCATCGCCATCCGGCCGAACGTCTCGCGGATGTCGCGGGCCGAGGCGACCGGGTCCGGGTTGCCGTTCGGGCCTTCCGGGTTCACGTAGATCAGGCCCATCTGGACCGCACCGAGCGGCTGCTCCAGCTCACGGTCACCGGTGTAGCGCTCGTCGTCCAGCCACGTGGTCTCGGGGCCCCAGTAGACGTCGTCCTCCGGCTCCCACACGTCCGCGCGGCCACCGGCGTACCCGAAGGTCTTGAAGCCCATCGTCTCGAGCGCGACGTTGCCGGTCAGGATCAGCAGGTCGGCCCAGGAGATCTTCTGGCCGTACTTCTTCTTCACCGGCCAGAGCAGCCGGCGCGCCTTGTCCAGGTTCGCGTTGTCCGGCCAGCTGTTCAGCGGGGCGAACCGCTGCTGGCCCGCACCGGCGCCGCCACGACCGTCGCTGATCCGGTAGGTGCCGGCGCTGTGCCACGCCATCCGGATCATCAGCGGGCCGTAGTTCCCGAAGTCGGCCGGCCACCAGTCCTGCGAGGTGGTGAGCACCTCGGCGATGTCCGCCTTCACGGCGGCCAGGTCGAGGGTCTTGAACGCCGCGGCGTAGTCGAACGACTCGCCCAGCGGGTTCGCCACGGCCGGGTTCTTGGCCAGGATCTTCAGGTTCAGCTGGTTCGGCCACCAGCCGCGGTTCGCGTTCCCGCTGGTCGGGTGCGCACCCTGACCGTGGTCAACAGGGCAACCGCCGGACGCCTGCGCTTCCTCTTGGCCGCGGCTCTCCTCGCTGCCTTCACCGGGTAGCGGCTCATGCTTCTCGGACATCAGATTCCTTCCAGGACTGGACTTTTTCAAGACAAGATCAGGTACGGCGTGAGCAGTCGGCGCACAGCCCCCAATAGATGACCTCGGCCTCGTCGATGACGAACCCGTGGTCCTCGGACGCGGTCAGGCAAGGCGCGTGCCCGACCGCACAGTCGACGTCGGCGATGGCACCGCAGGACCGGCAGACCGCGTGATGATGGTTGTCACCCACCCGCGACTCGTACCGCGCGACCGATCCCAACGGCTGAATCCGGCGCACCAGCCCCGCCGCCGTCAGGGTGTGCAGCGAGTCGTACACGGCCTGGTGCGACACGTCCGGCAATTCGTTGCGCACGGCACCGATAATCGAGTCGGTGTCCGCGTGCGGATACCCGTACACCGCGGCCAGCACGGCCACCCGCGGTCTCGTCACGCGCAGGGAAACCTCACGCAACAACTCCTGAAGTTCACCCACCGTCGGCACGTTCCGCAGTCTTCCGCGTTTTCTGGAATGAGTCAAGATTAGTCTCAACGTGAGACGCGCGTGTCGCCGAACCACTGCGTCAGCGCGTCAACGACGGACCCTTCCCCCGACCAGCACACCAGTCCATCCGGGCGAATCAGCAACGCTTCGTGCTCCCCGTCAGGCTTGACGCGTACGACGTCCACGCGATCGGCCCAGCCATCCGGCCAGTCGCGGTCGCCGAAGTCGAGAAGCAGACCGCGTCCCGAATGCAACAGCTCCGACAACCAAGTCGGACCGTCTTCGGCGACCAGTTCGAGATCGGGGATCCGGCCGGGCGCATCCAGCCCCGACATCATGCCGGCCAGGTACCTGTTGGCGTCCGGCAATCGCACGAGGTCGGTGACGAGCTCGCGCAGGTCACCGATGTCCTCACCGGCCCCCGGCAGGGCCAGAACACGCTGCGCCGCGGTATGCCGCAGCACGCGAGCCGCCGGTGGGTGCCGCTCGGCCTGGTAGGTATCGAGCAGATCGGCCGCGCCATGCACGGCGGCCGCGAGCTTCCAGCCCAGATTGAACGCGTCCTGTACGCCGAGGTTGAGGCCCTGCCCGCCGAACGGCGGGTGGATGTGCGCCGCGTCCCCGGCGAAGAAGATCCGCCCGTATCGATAGGACTCCAGTTGCCGGGTCGCGTCGCCGAACTCGGACGAGTTGAGTACCTCCGCGAGCCGCGTCTCCTCGCCGTACAAGGAAGTGAGCGCGGTCTGCGTCTCGTCCGGGGTAGCGACCCCTTCCCGACCGAAGGTGAACCGGTACTTCCCGTCGCCGACCGGCACGAGCATGCCCCAGTACTCGTCGCCGTACTTCGTCAGCGTGCTGAAGTGACCGAGGACCGTCGGGACCTGATCGGACACCGATGACAGCCGTACGTCGGTGAGGACCGCGCGGAACGTCCCGGGTCGTCCGGGGAACGGGGCGTCGAGCAGCTTGCGGACAGTACTGTGCCCGCCGTCGCAGGCGACGAAGTACTTCGCGCGCAACGTCGTACCGCCGGCTGTCACCGTGACGCCCTCGTCGTCCTGCGCGATCGCGGTGACCTCCGCACCCCAGACGACGCGAGCGCCGCGCGCGACCGCGGCGCGTTCCAGCTCTTCTTCGACGATCCACTGCGGTACCGAGATCGGGTACGGGTGGCGGCTGTTCCACGGTGTCGCGTCGAGCGGCACCGGGAGTCCGGCGAAGTGCCCGCCGACCGGCTCGCGCGGCAGCTCCCGCGCCTCGATCGGGCCGAGCAGCCCGCGCAGCTCCAGCACCTCCGCCGTTCGCGCCTGCAGAGCGCCGCCCTTGACCTGCTCGATCCGCGCATCCAGCCGCTCGACGACTGTCACGTCGACCCCGGCGAGCGCCAGTTCGTAGGCCAGCATCAGTCCGGTCGGACCTGCACCCGCGATCACTACGTCCATGAGAGTTCCCCTCAGTGCAAAAGTAGACTAAGTGCAAGATAGCACTGAGTGCTAAGGTTGCGCCGTGTCCTTGCGTGAGCGGAAGAAGGTGCAGACCCGGGCGGCGATCTCGGCGGCGGCGATCTCGCTGTTCATCGAGCACGGGTTCGACCAGGTCTCGATCACCCAGGTCGCGGAGGCCGCGGATGTCTCGCGGCGGACGCTGTTCGCGTACTTCCCCACCAAGGAGGACCTCGTCGTCCACCGGTTCGCCGACCACGAGGACGAGCCCGCGAGGGTGGTCCGCGGTCGCCCGGCCGGCCAGTCGCCACTGGCCGCTTTACACGAGCACTACCTGGACGCCCTTCGCAGGCGCGATCCAGCCACCGGCCTGACGGACGGACCGGAACAGCTCAGCCTGTACCGCCTGCTTCGATCCACCACTCCACTGATGGCCCGGATGCTGCAGTTCAACGAGTCTGCCGAGACGCAACTGGCGGCGGCCCTGCGGGAGACAGCCGACACCGCCGAACTGCCCGCCCGCCTGGCCGCCGCCCAGATCGTCTCGGTCCAATGGACCCTCTCCATCGCCAACTACGAGCGCGCCGTCGCAGGCACCCGCTCCGACGACGCCTACCCGGCCGCCGCAGCAGCCGCCGACCAGGCGTTCGCACTCCTGGCCGGCGGCCTATCTACGCTCTGGCCGTAACCGGGGCCGGGCTTCAGAGCTGAATGTTCTCGAGGTCCTCGAGCAGACTGGGGTGTTGGGGCTTCCAGTTGAGTGTTTGCTGGGTGTGGGCGCTGGACGAGGGCTGGTCGGTCGCGAAGATCGGACCGAGCTGGCCGAAGGTCTCGTCCGGCACAGCCTCGACCGGAAGGCCCAGCCGACGGCCGATGACTGTCGCCAGGTCGCGTACGGCGTCACCATCATCGGCGACCGCATGCCAGGCAGTCCCGGCCGGCGCGTTCTCGAGTACGAGCCGGAAGAGTACGGCGGCGTCGAGCGCGTGGACCGCCGGCCAACGTTGGCTGCCGTCACCGGGGTAACCGGACACCCCGGTCTGGCGCGCGATGCTGGTCAGCAGTCCGGCGAACCCACCGTCGCCGTTGTTGTGAACGGTCCGCGGCATGCGTACGGCGGCGCTGCGGACACCGCGTGATGCAAGATCCAGGGTGGCCATGACGGAGCGACCACGGCCGCCGACGGGCCCGTCGAGCGGGAGTGGGTCGGCCTCGGTCGAGGCTCGGCCCGGCACCCACGGCGTACCGGAAACTGTGACGAGTGGTCGGTCGCTGCCTACGAACTCCTCGCCCATGGCAGCGAGCGCGGCGCCTTCTTCGGCAATCCCCTGGGCCAGAGCGGCCGGACTGCTGAAGTCGTTGCTGAAGGCAAGGTGAATCACACCGTCGGCCTTGGCGGCACCAGACCGAACGGCGTCCAGGTCGGCGAGACCTCCACGGACGGTGGCCGCACCGGCATCGCGGAGAGCAGCATCCGACGAGTCGGAGCGAGCGAGTGCGAGCACGCTATGACCGTTGTCGAGCAGTTCGCGAACGACCGCGGACCCGATCAGCCCGCTACCGCCGGTAATGAATACCTGCATGAAATGCTCCTCAACGTGATGGGACTCTTATCTCATCACCGTAACACGCGATGGGACAAAGGTCCCATCGCCTAGGATGGCGGCATGGCACGATGGCAACCGGGAGCACGCGAGCGGCTCGTCCTGGCCGCGGTGGACCTGTTCGCCGACCAGGGGTACGACGCGACGACGGTCGCCCAGATCGCCGACCGCGCCGGCGTCACGAAGAGCACCTTCTTCCGCTACTTCCCCGATAAGCGCGAACTCCTGGTCGCCGGCCAGGAAACCCTGAGCCTGCTGCTGTCCGAAGGGATTGCCGCCGCACCCGACGGCGCCAGCCCGCTCGAGGCGGTCGCGTCCGGACTCGAGCGCGCCTCGAGCACGATGGGCCCGATGAACCGCGAGCTCGGCCCCCGGCTGAAAGCAGCGATCGCCGCCAGCACCGAACTGCAGGAACGCGACGCCTTGAAGACCGTCGGCCTGGCAACCGCCATGACCGACGCCCTCATCACCCGAGGCGTCCCAGACCCCCTAGCCCACCTGGCCGCCGAACTAGGGGTCCTAGCCTTCAAACGCGGCTACGCCGAATGGACCGAGCTAGAACACGACGAGCACGGCCTGGCACCACATGCCTTGAAGGCCTTGGAAGAACTAAAAGCAGCAACAGCCGCCCTCAGTTGAGCCCTGAGCGATCGCCTCAGCGTTGAAACGCCAGCTTGCCGGCGAGGCCGATCATGGCTACGCCGCCTGCGGCCTTCACGGCCTTGATGCGGCGGGGACGGCGCAGGAACCACGACCGCATACCTGCGGCGGCGTGCACCCAGATGGTCTCGATGCCGACCTGAGCCACGCCACCAGCCAGGCCGATGATCAGCATCTGCAGCGTCGCATCACCGCGCGTGTGGTCGACGAACTGCGGCAGGATCGCCATCAGCGAGACGATGCTCTTGGGGTTGGCCACCCCAACCAGGAACCCCTGGCGTACAAGCCGTCGCCGTGACGTCGCGCTCGGCTCGGCCACTGCGGCGAACTCGTTGGTCGATCCAGCCCGCGCCGCGAGCAGGGAGCGGACACCGAGCCAGAGAAGGTACAGGGCTCCGAGGATCTTCACGATCACAAACAGGTGCGCCGAGGCCGCGACAACTGCACCGAGGCCGGCCAGCACCAGACCAAGGAGCATCATGCCGCCGATCGCGTTGCCGAGCACGATCCACAGCGCAGACGAACGTCCATGCGTGATTGCACGGCCAGTCTCCAGCACAACGGACGGTCCAGGAATGCTCGACAGCAGCGCGGACAGCATGACAAAGCCGACGAGAAGGGCAGGGCTTACGGGCACGAAGATCGAGGCTATCCGGACCTCGCCAACGCCGCCAACCAAACGCGCCAACTCAGCGCGCACGCGCCCACTGGCAACCTAACCGCCCAGGCCACCCACAGCAGCCGAGCGAAGCGAAGGCCCAGGGGGTGCGGGTGGCGAAGCCCCCGCTCGCGGCAAGCGAAGCGCAGCCGCACAAACGACGAAGGCGACCCGTTCCGCGCTTTCCGCGGACACGAGTCGCCTATCGCCTTCGTGGAGCTGAGGGGATTCGAACCCCTGGCCTCTTCGTTGCGAACGAAGCGCGCTACCAACTGCGCCACAGCCCCAAATCGGTCGCTTCGGTTTCCCTGGCGACCGCGAAACTCTAACACGGTGAGTGCCCGAGTCTAAAACTGGATATCAGTCGCCGACGGCGCGCCGTACCTCCGGCTCTTCGGCTTCCTGGGGAGCCGGAGCCTCGGCGTGCAAGGGTTTCTCGGCGGGGTCCGTCGTACGGGCGCTGGAGAAGACCTCGTCGTCGGTCAGGGAGATTGTCCGGACCGTCCGATCCGGCGCCTTCTCCTTCATGACGTACGTCGGAAGCGTGACCGGGACCGGGTCCCACAGACCTTCCGCCGGCGGCGTGGCCTGCTTCTTCTCGGCTTCAGGAGCAGGCGAAGCCGGCACCTTGACCTCGATGGTCATCTCTTCGTCCGGCGACGGCGCCGGCTTCCCGGCCGGGCCGCGGTCGTGCTGGGCCTGCGCGCGAGTCCGCCGCTGGGCGGCGACCCGTGCTCGGTGCCGCGCCTGCCGACGCAGCTGCACGCGAGTGAGTACGACGAAGCCGAGGATCGAGGCTCCCGGTAGCGCGACCGACCACCACGGCACCATCGCGAGACTGGCCAGCGCGACGACCGACAGCAGTGAAAGCGTCAGGATCGACAGCACCCGCCGACGGCGCATCGCGGCCACCCGGCGGGCTCGGTTCGGAACGTACCGCTTCGGCGGCGACGGGTCGTCCGCGGCGACCGGTCCGGCCGGGCGTACGGCGTACCGCGGCCGCGACGGGTCGCGGGACAGCACACGCGCCTCGTCCGACGACGGCACCACCGGTCGGCGCCGAGCCTCGTCACCACGCTTCAGCCACATCGGGACGAGATAGGCGGCCCAGGCGGCGACGATCGCCACGTAGATCAGCCCTGTCGTCCCCATGCGACGACGCTAAGGTGCGGCGGGGGCCAGATCGCGTACGTGGGACGGTGTGTCGCAAGAAGACTCGTGTGACTGATGTGAATAGCACCCAGCGTAGTCAGCGCAATCGCGAGACGAGACCGGGTCCGACCTCCTCGACGTTCAGCGCGAAGATGCGGTGGTCGCGCCAGTCGCCGTCGATGTGCAGGAACCGCGGCCGCTCGCCTTCGTACCGGAAGCCGAGCTTCTCCACCACCCGCAGACTTGCCTTGTTCTCCGGGCGAATCGCCACTTCGATCCGGTGCAGGCCGAGGGTGAACCAGCAGTGGTCCGCGGCCATCGCGACCGCGGTCGGGACGATCCCGCGGCCGGCGTACTGCTCGTCGACCCAGTAGCCAAGGTTCGCCCAGCGCGCCGAGCCGTACGTGATCCCGGACACCGTGAGCTGTCCGACCAGGGGCCATTTCGATCGCGAGCCGGCGCCCGCGGCACCGCCGTACGTGATGACGAACGGCAGCATCCGCCCGTACCGCGCCTGCCTGTTCCAGTCACGCGCCATCGCCCGGAAGGTTCGCGCACCGTCTTCCGCACCGGGCGGTTGGGTCGCATCCCAGGGCCGCAGCCAGCTCACGTTCCGCTGACGTGCGGCGGCCCACTCGCTCCCGTCACCGGCTCGCAGCGGCCGCAACCCGACTTGGCCGTGCTGCAGTTCCAGCGGCCAGTGCACGATCGCCATCAGTCGAGATCCGTCCGCACATGGTCCCCACCGTGTACCTGCTCGACCGCGTGTCGCAGCAGCGGTTCCAGTACGGCGAGACCGTCCTTCACACCGCCCCGCGAACCAGGCAGGTTCACGATGACCGTAGTACCTGCCACTCCGGCCAGCCCACGCGACAGTGCGGCCGTCGGTACGCCGTTCGCCACGCCGTAAGCCCGGATAGCCTCAGCGATCCCCAGCACGACCTTCGACAACACAGCTGCCGTCTGCTCGGGCGTCTCATCAGTCGGTGAGATTCCCGTACCACCTGTCGTCAGCACGACGTCGTACGACGCCTCGACCGCCGCACGCAGCGCATCCCCCACCGGCGCACCATCCGGCACCACCTGTGGGCCTGACACCTCAAAACCCCAGTCAGCCAACCGCTCTGCGATCAGCGGACCAGTCGTGTCCGTGTAGACACCGGCGGCCGCCCGGTTGGACACGCTGACGACAAGAGCCCTCACGGCCGCTCCCAGTGCCCGGTCTTGCCGCCCTCTTTCAACTCCACCCGTACGTCGGACAGGACCGCCGACGGATCGAGCGCCTTCACCATGTCGATGACTGCCAGCCCTGCGACCGCAACCGCGGTCAGTGCCTCCATCTCGACACCGGTCCGGTCGGTCGTCTTCACCTGCGCCTTGATCAGTACGGCGTCATCCGCGACCTCGAGGTCGACCTTGGCCCCGGTGATCGCGATCGGATGGCACAGCGGGACCAGGTCCGGCGTCCGCTTCGCTCCCATGATCCCGGCGATCCGGGCGACACCGAGCGCGTCACCCTTCGGTACACCGTCACCGCGCAGCGCGGTCACCACCTCGGCCGAGACGAAAACCTTGCCGCTGGCAACGGCCCGCCTGCTGCCGACGTCCTTGGCCGACACATCGACCATCCGCGCCGCCCCGGTCTCGTCGACGTGGGTCAGCCCGGCAGGCGGCTCGGTCATCCGGTCTCCTCGTCCAGCGACATCATTCGTCCAGCACAATCAGCTCGACCTGGTCGCCGGCCCGCACCGCTGTCACGTCCTCGGGCACCACGATCAGTGCGTTCGCCCGGCTCAACCCGCCGAGCAGGTGCGAGCCGTGCCCGCCGACTGTACTGGCCATCCAGCCCTCGTCGCCGGAAGTGGCCGCGGCGCGGACGAACTGCCGCCGACCGTCGGGCGAGCTGAACCCGTCCAGCGACACCCCGGGGACCAGTGCGCGCCGGTACGGCATCTGCCCCATCAGCTTGCGCAGCGCCGGCCGGACGAACACCTCGAACGACACGTAGGCCGACACCGGGTTGCCAGGCAGCGTGAAGATCGGCACCTCGTCCTCGCCGATCACTCCGAACCCCTGCGGCTTTCCCGGCTGCATCGCGACCTGCGGGAAGTCCACCGTGCCGAGCTTGGAGAGCTCCTCCTTCACCACGTCGTACGCACCCATGCTGACGCCACCTGTGGTGATGACCAGGTCGGCACGTACCAACTGGTCGGACAGGGTGTCCATGATCCGTTTGGGGTCGTCGTCGACGATGCCGACTCGATAGACCACCGCACCGGCGTCCCGCGCACACGCGGCCATGGTGTAGCTGTTCGAGTCGTAGATCTGCCCCTCGCCCAGCCGGCTGCCCGGCTCCCGCAGCTCGGCCCCGGTCGAGATCACCACGACCCGCGGCCGCGGACGGGCCTTCACCCGGGCCCGGCCGACCGCGGCGAGTACGGCGATCTGCCGCGGACCGAGGACCGTGTCACGGTCGAGCACCTGCGTCCCGGCCGTCACGTCCTCAGCGGCTCGCCGTACCGATCCACCAAGCGGAGGCTGCTGGGTGATCCGGACGTTGACCGTGCCACCGTCGGTCCACTCGACCGGCACGACGCTGTCCGCGCCGCGTGGCATCGGTGCGCCGGTCATGATCCGCACGCACGTTCCAGGCGTCACCACGATCGGCTGGCTGCGCCCGGCCCGGAACTCGCCGACCACGGGCAGCGTGATCGGGTTCTCGTCCGAGGCGCCGGCCAGGTCACCGGCCTGAACGGCGTACCCGTCCATGGCCGAGTTGTCGAACGCCGGCAGGCTCACCCCCGAGACGATGTCCTCACACAGCACCAACCCGACCGCGTCCATCAGCGGCTGGTCGAACGCGGGCAACGCCGTCACCCGCCCGAGCACAGCCTCCAGATGCTCATCAACACTCCGTCTCACGAGCCTGACCCTAATCCACCCGCGCCGGCGGCACTGGTTGCCAAGCCAGGTTGGTCAGTGAGAGCGGTCCGCCTCGGGGTGGTTTCCCCAGGTCATTCGGACGTCCGGGGCGCGTTCCTCGTTGGTCGCGCCGTCTGTACGGCGGACTTCGGTGAAGCCATGGGAGCGGTAGAAGGCCTGGGCCCGGAGGTTGGTTTGGAAGGTCCAGAGAGCCAGACCGCCGGGTCGGAGGTCCTTCGCCAGGTCGACCAGGGTCGAGCCGATGCCCTGACCAGCTGCGTCTGGGGCGACGTACAGCTGGTCCAGGTCGTCGCCGTCGAGGGTGAGGACCGCGATGACGCGGTCGTCGTCGAGTGCTACCCAGGTCTGGGCGTCCGGCAGCAGCACGTCCGCGAACCAGGTCGCCACCTCGCCGGCAGTGTGGATCGCCGGCGGCAGTTGCGAGGGGTCGGCGTGGCGCGCCTGCCACCAGACCGCGGCGGCTTCATCGGTGTCATACGGCTCCAGCGGCCGGATCAGCACGTCGAGAACCGTCAGGCCTCGAGGACAGTCTCGTCCGGGATCACCCGGCGCTGGCCGGCCGGGGCCTCCACCTCGACCTCCCCGACCACCACCACATCCTTGCCAAAGGCAACATCGCCGCGGACCTCGAGCCGGTCGGCCCGGACCAGCGACGGTGGCCCGGCCGGGAACCGGGTGTCGAAGTCGGCCAGGATCTTGAAGAACTCAGGGTCGAGATCGACGTACGGCTCGTCGCCCTGGTGGGTCGTGGTCAGGTCGCCGGCCTCGTCGAGTTCGTAGACGTCGGACCGCAGTACCAGCAGGTCGTTCGTGGTCTTGACGGGCTTGAAGCGGCTGCGGTCTACGATCACCGCCTGGGATCCCTCGAAGGTCTCGATCGCGGTCCCCATCCCGGTCTCGAGCTGGATCACCTTCGGCGACGACGGGTCGGCCGGGTCGATCGTCTTACGGTTCACGATGATCGGCAGTCCGAGGATCCCGTCGTGCCCGTCCATCAGCTCGGCGAGCCGGTCCAGATCGATCCACAGGTTGTTGGTGTTGAACGTCGTGTGCCGGGTGATGTCCTGGAAGTACTGCGTGTCCTCGTCGGCCACCTGCGCGCTGTCCCGCAGGATCAGCCGTCCGTCGGACTTGCGAACCGCGACATGCCCGCCCTTGCGGTCGGACCGGGTCCGTCTGCAGACCTCCATACCGAACGGCACGGAATGTTCCGCCATCCAGGCTGCGATCCGCGGGTCCGGGGTGGCGCCGAGGTTGTCGGCGTTCGAGATGAAGGCGTGCCGGAAACCGTGTTCCCGCAGCGCGTCAAGGGTGCCTGAGGCAACCAACGCGGTGAACAGGTCGCCGTGGCCGGGCGGGCACCACGCCAGCTCCGGGTCCGGCTCCCACTCGGCCGGGGTCAGGTCGTCGGCGAGCAGCTTGGGCTCCATGTTCTGCATGAAGTCCAGCGGCAGCCCGTCGATCGCCAGGCCGTCGTACTCGCTCAGGATCTGCAGCGACTCGGTCTTGGTGCGGAACGAGTTCATCAGCACCAGCGGCAGCGGTACGTCGTACTTGCGCCGGGTGCTCAGGATCTGGCGGGCGATGATGTCGAGGAAGCTCAGCCCGTCCTTGACCGGCAGGGCGGACTTCGGGCCGGTGACGCCCATCGACGTGCCCAGGCCGCCGTTGAGCTTGATCACCACCGTCTCGGCGAGCGCGGCCTGCATCGCCTCCGGATCGGTGTCCAGGTGGTCCAGGTGGGGCAGGTCGCCCACCGGCTCGATGTCGTCCTCGCGGATCTTCCCCAGCTGGCCTGACTCGAGCAGCTCGTAGTAGTGCGTGAAGACACGTATCGCGACGTCGGCAGCACCGGCCGCGCGCATCTTCTCCTGCGCTTGTCTGAGACCCACCTCACCCATGCACCAACCCTAGGGGACAGACGGTAATCCCAGTGTTGTCCGCGTCACCCTCATACGATCAGTTCGTGTTTCAGTCCAAAGCCGTGGCTCGGCAGCATTTCCTCAGCATCCGGGAGCAGCGGACGCATGCGGAGGGGCTGCTGACCTGCGCCCAACAGGTGCTGCCCGACGTACGGCGGGTGGCTCTGTACGTTTCCAGGGGGCCGGAGCCGCAGACTGGTGCACTGATCGACTGGCTGCTCGCAACAGACCGTGATGTGCTGCTGCCGATCCTGTACGCCGACAACGACCTCGGCTGGGGCGTCGCGCCCGGTGCGGCCGACCTGGTCCCTGGCCGGCTCGGCTTGTCCGAGCCGCCGACCGATCTGGGTTCGGACGCGATCGCCACGGCCGACCTGGTCATCTGCCCGGCCCTCGCCGTTGCCCGCGACGGCGTCCGCCTGGGCCGCGGTGGCGGCTCGTACGACCGGGCGCTGGCCCGCATCCATCCCGGTACGCCGATCTGGGCCGCCGTGTACGACGCGGAGATCGTCGACGCCCTCCCGTCCGACGCCCACGACCACCCGGTCGATGCCGCACTCACACCAACTCGTTTGATCCCACTGCGAAGATCAGGAGATGACTGAGACCGCGGTCCAAGCCGCAGCCACAGCCGCACGCACCCTCGGCCTGAAGGTCACCGACCCGACCGTCCTCTACGAGGCGTTCTCGACGGTCGTGCACCTGAAGCCGTCGCCGGTGGTCGCCCGGGTGCCGATGAACCTCCCGAACGGCTTGAAGGAACCAGAGCCCGCCGTACGCCGGCAGCAGCGCGAACTGGACGTGGTCACCTGGCTGGCTCAGCAGGGTCTGCCTGTCGTGCCACCGAGTTCGCTGGTGCCGCTGGAGCCGGTCGAGCAGGACGGGCTGTCCATGACCTTCTGGGCTTACGTGGACGTGGACCGGGACGCCGAGCCCGACTACTTCGGCGCCACGGCCCGCGTGCCGGAGCTGCATGCCCAGCTCGCGGACTACCCCGGCGAACTGCGGTGGATGAGTCCGCTGCGGCTGATCGGTCAGGGCCTGGCCGCTGTCGAGGTGGTGCCGGGTCTACTCGAGCAGGAGGACGTTGACCGGGCGCGAGCCGAGTGGAGGGTGCTGGAGCCGGTTCTGACCAGCCGGGCCGGTTTCGAGGCCGCCTTCCCGTCGGCGAACGTACAGCCTGTGCACGGCGACGCTCCGTCGTGGAACCTGATCACCACTGTCGACGGACCGCTGTGGGCCGACTTCGAGGACGTGACGCTCGGACCGATCGAGTGGGACGTCGCCGGCTTCGGACCCGAGCTGTGCAAGGCGTACGACGAGGCTGCGCGAGCTCGTGGTCTCCCGACGCTCGACCCACGGGTCCAGCAGGTGATGGACCTGGCCCGCGCGCTACAGGTCCTCGTCTGCACTCCACTGGTCCCACAGCTGCCGGCTCTGGCGGACGGGATCCGGATGTTCGCGACACAGTGGCGCGCGATGCCGTTCGCTGGTGGACTGACCTGATGTTGCAGACGTACGTCGACAACGGGGTCGTACCCGGGCTCATCAGCCTCGCGAGCCGTGGTGACGAGACCAGAGTCGAAGTGATCGGCAGGACGGCGTACGACGGACCGGAACTACAGCGGGACAGTCTGTTCCGGGTCTCGTCGTTCACGAAGCCGATCGTCGCTGCCGCGACCATGATCCTGGTCGACGAGCTCCGGCTGTCGCTGGACGCATCGGTTGCCGACGTATTGCCGGAGCTGGCGCATCCCGTCGTACTGCTGCAGCCGGATGGGCCGATCGACGACACGGTCCCAGCGGCTCGGCCGATCACGGTGCGGGACCTTCTGACCTTTCGGCTTGGGTTGGGTGAGTCCGACAACCCAGCGCTGCGGCAGCGTGAGGAAGAGCTCGACCTCCACACCTTCGGACCGCCTGCGCCGCGGACTTCGTTGGAGCCCGACGAGTGGATGCGGCGGATCGGGACGCTCCCACTGCAGTTCCAGCCGGGCGAGCGTTGGCAGTACTCGACCGGCTCGCACCTGCTCGGCGTACTGATCGCACGGGTCGCCGGTCAGCCGCTGGAGGAATTCCTCCGCGAGCGGATCTTCGAACCGCTCGGGATGCACGACACCGGTTTCACCGCAGCAGACCCCGCTCGACTGACCACGGCGTACGTCGGGGACGACGTACTGGATCCGGCGGCGGAGAGCCAATGGCTGACGCCGCCGTCGTTCCCGGACGCGAGTGGTGGACTGGTCTCGACCGTCGACGACTTCCACGCGTTCACCCGGATGCTGCTGAACGGCAGTCTCCTGTCGCCCGCGGCGGTCGCCGAGATGACGACGGACCAGCTCACACCAGCTCAGCGCGAGGCGGCAGTCGGCTTTCTCGGACCGGACACCGGCTGGGGGTACGGCGTCTCTGTCGGCGGCGGACGGTACGGGTGGGCGGGCGGTCTGGGCACGCTGTGGTCGACCACACCAGCCGACGGGACCATTTCGATCCTGATGACCCAGCGGGCGCTCTGGACCTGGCCGCAGGAGCTGTTCGCCGAGGCCAGTGCGCCCGCTTGGTAACGGCTAGCGGTCCGGTTTGGTGAACGTCAGCGAGTGCTTGCGGGTCGCCTCGACGGCGCCCTTGGTGTACGCCCACTGCAGGGTCTGGCCCTTGACCCACAGCTTCGTCTGGTCGGTGTAGTTGGACGAGAACGCGTGGCCGGACACACCGGTCAGGTTCACCCACCGGGACTGGTCGAAGTCGGACAAGTCGACCACCATCCGCATGGACGGGGTCGCAGTCACGTCGTACCCCTCGGAGGCGTCCCAGGCGGTCGCGTCGACGACCGACGTACCGCCGCCGAGCTGGTAGGGGCCGCGGTTGAAGATCTTGTCGACCAGGCCGATACCGGACTTGCCCAGTGTCTGGTTGGTCAGCGTGAGCTTGTGCAGCTTGCCCCACTGCCAGTTGACCGGCTCCCGCGCCATCTTCTGGGTGATCTCGGTCCGCGCGTTGATCAGCGCCTCACGCAGGATGTCGTCCCGGCTTTCCTTCTGCGGCGTGCCGATGTTGTCCCACCAGGTGCTGTTCTGCTGGCCGATCAGCGTGTGGATCACCTCGAACCAGCGTGAGCCGCCGTCCGGCCAGGTGCCCTCGGGCAGCTGGTCGTGGAACGTCAGCGCGAGCAGGTTGCGCCAGACCACGTTGAAGTACGCGGCCGCGGCGGAGTCCGGCGGCTCGGTGAAGTCCCAGTTCCGCAAGGTGTCCTGGCCCTGCTTCTCGAACGGGTCGTCGATGCTGATCTGGAGCAGGTACGGCACCAGCATCTCGGCGGCCTTGTTCTTGGTGTCCAGCTGGATCGACGCCATCGCGTTCGCGTCCAGCTTGCCGGCGGCCTTGATCCGCTCGAGTATCTGCTGCGATCGGTAGCCGTAGTCCCAGGAGTTGGTCAGGTAGTACGTGTACGTCCGCGGCACCACTGCCTGGTTGGCGGTGACGATGATCCCGCTCGGCGGGTCGAACTCGGTCGGCAGCGCGTCGAACGGTATGTAGCCCTTCCAGTAGTACTTCGGGTCCCAGCCCGGCACCGGCCAGTCACCCCGGCCGGTGGCGCGGATCGGGATCAGCCCGGGCGCCTGGTACCCGATATGGCCGTCGGTGTCGGCGTACACGAGGTTCTGCGAGGGGACCTGGAACTGCTGCGCGGCGGCACGGAACTGGGTCCAGTTCTGCGCGGTGTTGATCGCGAACAGCGCGTCCGCGGTGTGGCCCGGGTTGAGCGCGGTCCACTGCAGCGCGACGCCGTACGCCGTTGGGTACTTCGCCTGCGACGCGGCCTGCTCGCCGACCTTGCGTTCGTCGTCGCTGACGTCCGAGATCAACGGACCGTGCCGGGTCTCGCGGACGGTGATCTTCACCGGCTTGTCCTCGCCGGCCACCTTGAACGTCTCCTCGCGGGTGACCATCGGGCGCCACTTGTTGTTGTAGAGGACGTTGTTGCCCTCGATCCGCTCCAGGTACAGGTCCTGGACGTCCGGGTCGAGGTTGGTGAAGCCCCACGAGATCGCGTTGTTGTGGCCGATCACCACACCGGGCAGACCGGAGAAGCTGAAGCCGGAGACGTCGAACGGGCAGGCCGTACCGACGTTGTTGCAGTGCAGGCCGACCTGCGTCCAGATGCCCGGCATGGTCGCGCCCAGGTGCGGGTCGTTGGCCAGCAGCGGCTTGCCGGTGGTGGTGTGGTCACCGGAGACGACCCAGGAGTTGGAGCCGACGCCGTCGCCCTGACCGAGCAACTCGGGCAGGCCCTTGGCCACCTTCTGCACGGAGTCGAGCGACTTGAGCAGGTCCTGGGTGAGCATTCCGCGGCGTAGCTCGGGGCTGACCTGCGCGGTGGTGAACTTGCCGTCCTTGCCGACCGAGCCGGAGGACATGATCGGCTCGTTCCGGTCGTACGGGTACGGCGGGTACAGGCTCTCGATGTTGCGCGCCGGGAACGCCGCCAGCAGCTTGGTCCGGGTGATCTCCTCGTCCAGGTTGCCGCCGAGGTCCCACGCCATCGCCTTCAACCAGGACAGCGAGTCCGCCGCGGTCCACGGCTCCGGGGTGTAGTTCTTCGGCCCACCGGGCTGCAGGGACAGTACGCCGTACTCCAGGCTGAGGCCGGAGCCGCTGTGCGACGACAGGTAGGCGTTGACGCCGCGGGAGTAGTCGTCGAGGTACTGCCGGGTGGTCGGGCTGAGCAGCGGCAACTCCTTCTCGGCGACCCGCCGCCAGCCGAGCGTCCGGACGAACTTGTCGGTCTCCAGCGCGTCCTTGCCGAACAGCTCGCTGAGCCGGCCGGAGGTGACATGCCGGCGGAAGTCCATCTCGAAGAACCGGTCCTGCGCCGCCACGTACCCCTGCGAGGCGAACAGGTCGGCCGGGGTGTCGGCGTAGATCTGCGGGATGCCGTTCGCGTCGCGGACCACGCTGACGTCGCCGTCGAGACCGTTGATATCGATCGTTCCGTCGTACGTCGGGAACGAGTGGCGGACGACGTAGATCAGCGTCCCGGCGACCACCAGGAGGACGGTGGCGAGGGCGATTCCGCTGATGACGACGACACGAAGCAGGCGAGGCACGGACCAACCGTAGAGAATCCCCCCGTCCACCCCAAATGGGGTCCCTCACAACTTTGCGTTGCTCTGCGTTCCCTGGACATGAACACAGAGTTGAGCTATGAGGGCGTACCCACTTCCGAGCTGGACCGGATCCGCTGCAACAGCTACGACGACTTCGGAAACGCTGTCGTTTCGCGAACCTCCGAGGAGGGTGGCGAGCCACTGCGCTGCTGCCTGACGCTCGCCCGCGCCGGCGAGCAGATCACGCTGGTCGCCCACCGACCGATGACGGTTGGTGGTCCGTACGCCGAGGTCGGGCCGGTGTTTGTGCACGTGGCGGACTGCCCGGCGCCGGTCGCGGACGGCTTCCCGTTCGACTACCGGGACCGGCAGGCTGTACTGCGCCCGTACGACGTGGCGGGTCAGATGCTGGACGGTGTTGTCGCGGAGCCTGGGACGAGTGAGACGGAGCTCAAACGACTGTTCGAGGACCCGGCTGTCGACACCGTGCAGGTGCGGAACGTGGTGGCCGGGTGCTGGAACTTCACAGTGCGCCGACAGGGCTGAGTTGGAATACTTCGGGCCGCTGGCGCATTATTAGCAGTCGTGTAGTAGGAGTGCCAGCGGCTTGAAGGGAACCGACCGTGCCGACGTACCAGTACCAGTGCACCGACTGTGGTGAAGCGCTCGAGGTGCGCCAGAGCTTCACGGACGACGCGCTGACCGTGTGCCCGAACTGCCAGGGCAACCTGCGCAAGGTGTTCAACGCCGTGGGTGTCGTGTTCAAGGGTTCCGGCTTCTACCGGACCGACAGCCGGTCGTCCGGCAAGAGCTCGGTGCCGGCGAAGTCCGAGTCGTCGTCCGGGTCTTCGTCTTCGTCCTCTGGGTCCTCTTCGTCGTCGGACTCGTCCTCCGGGTCCTCCTCGTCGTCGTCCGGGTCCTCGTCCGGCTCTTCGTCGTCCGGCTCGTCCTCGTCGTCGAACGGTTCGTCGTCGTCCGGTACCAGCGCGGCCTGATCCAGCCCCTGTGGATAACTGAGGGGCGGGTGCCGGCGAAACTCGTATCTTCTCCGGCATGAAAATCCCTTCCCTGCTTCGTGATCTGGTCCGTGCCGCTCGTTGGCACCGTCGTCTCCTGGCCGGTTTCGTCGCCGCGATCGCGGTGTACTTCGGCCTTCTATCTCTCTCCCCCGCGCCGCCGCCGACCGTCGCGGTGTTGGCCGCGGCACGCGACCTCACCGGCGGAGCTGTGCCCGCCTCCGATGACTTGCGGACCGTCGACTTGCCGCCGGGTTCGGTGCCGGCCGGCGCGCTCAGACCAGGCACCGATCTGACCGCTCGTGTGCTGAGCGGACCCGTCAGGTCCGGCGAGCCGCTCACCGATGCCAGATTCCTGGCTCCACCTGCGGTGCCGTCAGGTTCGCTCGCCTATCCGTTCCGCATCGACGACGCGGACATCAGCGCTCTCCTACGAGTCGGCGACCACATCAATCTGTACGCCGCAACGAGCACGGCAGCCGAGGCGGCAGGTCTGCTCGCCCGAGCCGTGCCCGTGGTCGCCTTGCCTGCGCCACGTTCGTCAACGGCCGGCGCGCTGATCGTGGTCGCGACTTCGCCGGAGATCGCATCTCGACTGGCCCAGGCCAGTACGAATTCACGCATCACCGTGGCGCTGACCCCCGATACGAGCTGATCACCCAACGAACACGTCGCGGCACGATGTGTCGCCGTGCGGCGCGGTACCTCGCTCTTGGCAGCCTGCGGCCCTACTTTGTCCGGGTACATCCCACCCGCTTCGTGGAGGCACCATGCTCAAGGGCTTCAAGGAATTCGTCATGCGCGGGAACGTCGTCGACCTCGCGGTCGCCGTCGTCATCGGCGCCGCGTTCACCAAGATCATCGGCGCGGTCGTGGACGGCTTCATCAACCCGCTGATCGCCGCGATCTTCGGCAAGGCGGACATCAGCGGTGTCTGGAACTTCCACATCAACGGGGCGATCTTCTCGATCGGCCTGATCCTGCAGGCCGCGCTGAACTTCCTGTTCGTCGCCGCGGCGGTCTACTTCGCCATCGTGATGCCGCTGAACAAGCTGGCCGAGCGTCGCGCCCGCGGTCAGGAGCCGGAGCCCGACCCGCTGACCGCGGACCAGGAGCTGCTGACCGAGATCCGGGATCTGCTCCGCGCCCGCCAGCCGTAGGACCCGCCGGAGCGGGTAGGCGCAATTCCTCAGCCCCTGAGCTCGCCTAAGCCTGCCTGCTCCTGCTCCGGCTCTCCGGCATAGCGCATCCAGCGGTACGGGACCGGTTGGCCGACGTTCCACTCTTCCATCAAGGCAGCGGGGACATCGACGAAGCCGCTGCCGTGGTAGGCGCGGATCGCCGCCGCGTTCTCCGGGCGGACCCGCAGGAAGACCTCCGAGTACCCGGCGTCCAGCGCCGGCCCGAGCAACGCGCGGACGAGTTCACCGCCGACGCCGCGGCCCCGCAACTCCGGGTCCACGATGATCCGGGCGAGCTCGACCTCGTCCTCCTCGTCGTCCAGCCAGACCTCGCCGTACCCGACCGGCCGGTCGCCGTCGAACAGGAGATAGGAGTGGATGTCGGAGTCGGGCCGCCGCCAGTTCGTCCGCAGTTCCTCCGGGAACGGGTACTCCACCCGCCCGGACAGCAGTGCCACTTCCTTGGCATCCACGGCCCAGCTCGCGACCTGAATGCCGTACCCGTCGGAAAACCCCCGCAGTTCCACGCTCTCCCCCTCAGTTGACGAACTCCACGATCGTTCGCACCAACTGATCCAGGTAAGGCGGGCTGCCCCCGTTACGGAACGTGGGCGTCGGTGGTTCCGGACACCCGGCCAGCTCACGACTCCCCCGGATCGACCGCAGCAACGCGTCGACCGTCTTCCGCTGATGCGATGGATTCTCCGGTACCGACGGCAGCACCGCCACCCGAATTCGCTCCAGCGCGGTTAGTTCATCGTCCCGCACACCGCGCAGAATGCCCCCGGCCAGCAGCCCGACCGCGGCATCAGGCGGACAACCGCGATCCACCAGCGAGACCCGAGCCCGCTCGTTGGCGGCCGCGTCGTCGCCGGTCGCGGGCCAGGCCAGCAGCAGGCGATCGACCAGGTCCGGAAACCTCAACGCCAGCAGGACGGCGACGGTACACCCATTGGAGGCCCCAACGATTCTTACCGGTCCGGGCTGCTTCGCCAGTTGTTCACCCAGGACCTCGACCTCGACGTACCACCCACTCGGCTGCCGCGGCCGGTCCGGCGCGAGCACCTCCAGGCCGTACGACGTGAGTCCACCGGTGATCCCCGTCGTACCCCAGAACGCGTCGGCGTCCATGGCTTCCCAGAGGCCGCCGTGGACGAGAAGCACGGTCGCGCTCATCCGTGGTGGGGTGGTACCTCGTTCAGAATGCGATCGTCGTCGTCGTTGCTGCCGAAATCGCTCTCGCCCCAGGTCCGCGGGTCGTCGTCGCGGGTCTGCTCCGGCAGCAGCGGCTCGTCGTCTTCGTACGGGCTCGTCATACATCCAGATTACCTAGACCGGGCGACCAGCGCGTGCAGGTTACAGGTCTGCCTCGGTTGCCGAACGATCCGGCCGCGTGACCGGATAGACGCGCCGCCGTGATGTTCTGGCACGCGCGACGTGACTCCCTTCGAGCATCATGGGTGACCTTGCCAACCCGGAAGGACCGAGTCGTGAGTGCACTACGGACACGGGGCCTGATCGGTGCGACGTTCGTCGTGGCTGTCTTCGGAGTTGCCGCCGCCTGCGGCAACGAGGACGCCACCTCTCCGCCCGCCGCCCAGCCCACGGATACGCCGACCACCCCCGGCACCCCCACGCCGTCACCCACCCCCAGCGGCACACCGAGCATCGACTGCCCGAGCACCATCGCGGCTGTCCGCGCGGCCACCGACAAGGTGGTCTGGGGCCAGGGCGTGGCCACTTCGACGTTCCACCCGGTCAGCGTGACGATCTGCCAGTACGACGCGATGGCGTCCGGGCAGAACTACGCGACCGGCAGCACGAAACGCAACGGCAAGCAGGCGACCGACCTGTTCGCCCTGGTCAACGCGGCGAAGCCGGTCGCGAAGGAGCCGACCATCTGCACGAAGGAGCTCGGCCCGACCTACGTGCTGCGGTTCACCGACAACGACCGCGGCGTGCTGTCGTTCACCGCCGAGGCCTTCGGCTGCCGCCGACTGGTGGCGACCTCGCTGGAGGGCCAGGGCAAGCCCGGCACCCTGCCGGCGCCACGTCAGGTGACCGCCGAGCTGACCAAGTCGCTCGGCCTGCGCTGACCCCGGTTCGGACGCGCCCCCCGAAGCCGTCCGAAGTGGGGTCAACCCGCGCCTGCCTTGCGGGTCCCTCTCGAGGTTGACCCGCGAGGCAGGTTGCGGCGGCTGACGCATTGCCGCACCCTGACCAACCAGGGAGGGTGCATGCGAACGGTCCGGCTGCTGTGTGCGCTCGTACTCGCCTGCACAGCCTGCTCAGCGCCAACAGATGACTCCACCTGCACAGCAGGCTTCACGTGTACGACACTGCACGTGCCGCTCGACCGGCAACGCTCCGACGGCCCGTCCCTCGACCTCGCGGTCATCGCCGCCGATAACGTCGACGCACCCCGTGGTGTTCTCCTACTGCTCACTGGCGGCCCCGGTCAGCCAGGCGTCTCACTGCTCCCCAGCCTCCGCCACAACGTGCACCCGGACGTACTGCGCGACTACCGCCTCGTCATGTTCGACCAACGCGGCACAGGTCCGAACGGCATCAATTGCCCTTCTTTACAAGAGACTGTGGGCGGCTCGGACTTCCTGACCCCACCGGCAGCAGCTGTCGACGAGTGCGCCCAGCGAGTCGGTTCCGGCCTCGGTCACTACGGCACGCCCGACACAGTCGACGACATCGAGCAGCTACGCCAGTCCCTCAAGGTCGACCGGCTGACGCTCGACGGCACGTCGTACGGCAGCTTCACGGCAGCGCAGTACGGCTTGAAGTACCCGGATCATGTGCAGTCGCTCGTGCTGGACTCCGTCGTACCGCACAAGGGATTCGACCCGACGGGTGTGGATCTGATGGCCTCGACGGGCGCGATACTCACGGCCGCGTGCCACCAGGACGCCGCGTGTACGACGGACCCTGTGGCGGATCTGGCGTGGTTGGTGCAGCACGGTGTCAGCGGGACCGACCTGATGGAGTCGCTGTCGGTCGCGAGCCTCAACTCGGTCAACCCGTCCCTCAAAGGCATCCCGGCCGCCCTGCACGCAGCACGCACCGGGGACGACACCCGGCTGAAGGAACTGATCCAGCAGACCACCAGCAAAGGCCTCACCTACGACACCCTCTCCGCCGGCCTCCACATAGCCACCCTGTGCTCGGACCTGCGCTTCCCTTGGTCCGGCAAGCCAGACCGCAAGACCGCTCTCGACGACGCGGTACGCCGCCTGGACCCGAAGCGGCTGTACCCGTACGACGTGGCGACGTCACGCAGCCAGCTGATGATCCAGGGCTGCCTGCGCTGGCCGGCTGCCCGCGTGTCGACGTACCCGGCTGCACAGAAGCTGTTGCCGCGCACGCTGATCCTGCACGGGAGCAACGACCTGTTCTGTCCACTGGACTGGTCCAGATGGGAGCAGACGCACTCACGGGACGCCAAGCTGGTCGTCGTGCCGGGTAGTGGTCACAGCGTGCAACGGGATGCCCGTGGGCAGGAGGCGGTCCGGGAGTTCCTGCTGGACTAGAGATCGAACTGTGCGCGAATGGTTGCAGCACGTGGGCAGCTCGATGCGTCTAATAGGTGTGAGGAGTTGTACGCCCAGCCAGGGAGTGGCGAGTGGAGTTCGAGGAGTACGTATCCGCCCGTGGACAGGAACTGGTGCGGCTCGGGTTCACGGTCTCCGGCGACTACCAGCGAGCGGAGGACCTTGCGCAGATCGCGTTGATGCAGGCGTTCCGGTCCTGGCGGAAGGTGCGGAACACCGACGACCCGCACCACTACGTCCGGCGGATCCTGGTGAACGAGTTCCTGTCGATGACCCGGCGGCGTTCGTACGGCGAGGCGCCGACGGCCGACGTCGAGCCGCAGCGCACCGTGCCCGACCACGCCACGAACATTGCCAACTCCGATCATCTCTGGCGAGCGCTGGCGACGCTGTCCGCCCGGGAGCGGGTCGTGCTGGTCCTGCGCTACTACCAGGACCTGGACGACCAGACGATCGCCGACGTGCTCGGCATCAAACCGTCCTCCGTGCGTGCGACCGCGAGCCGAGCGCTCGCCTCGTTACGGAAAACCAGAGAGTCCCATCGTGTTGATGAGAGGTTGTCGTGAGCAACACCGATCTCGAGGATGACCTGCGGGGTACCTTCGAACGCGCCGCGGCCACTGTGCCGGAGGCCGCCGGCCTGACCGAGCGCGCGACCGCGGGTGCTCGCCGGGCCCAGCGCCGTACCTGGATCGTCTCCGGGGCAGCCGCCGTCGCGGTGGCGGCTGTCGCCGTGGTCGGCTTCGGGCTGGCCGGCTCGCACAACCAGCCGACGCAGCCTGCGCAGCCGCCCGTCGCGGGTGCACAGGCGCCTGCCGTCGAGACGCTGACGCCACAGGTGCTGTCGGCCCAGGCCGTGTCCGGCACCTGGCGGCCGGTGGAGATCGCCGGCGTCAAGTCTCTGAAGGCAGCCCGGCCGGAAGACCCCGTACTGACGCTGCGCCCGGACGGGACGTGGGTCGGTTCGGACGGCTGCAACGCACTGCAGGGGACGTACACGATCGGTCAGCGTGGTGCGTTCACTGCGACCTCCGGGCCGCAGCACATGATGGGCTGCGACAACGTCCCGCACACCGGCGTACTGAAGGCCGCCAAGCGGGTCGCGTTGGACGGCGACGCGCTGCATTTCTTCGGCGCAGACGGGCTTCAACTTGCGAGTTACGCTCGCGCACGGTAGTCGAATTTGTTCGCGGACGGTGATCGGCTCTTGACTGAACGGAGTCTCTGACCGGACCATCTAGTGGCCGGTCCACCGATCTTGGGAGCTTTGTGCGACTCTCTGTTACCGTCCCGCTGCTCACTCTCGGCTCAGCCTCACTCTTCGCAGTCGCTCTCACCGTCCCTTCCTCGGGTGCGGTGGCGGGCGCTGCGGTGTGTTCCCACGCACAGCCGAGTGCGAGCTCGACCGAGGCAAAGCGGTTGTCGCAGCCGACCTCAGCGTCCGACGCACGGCCGCTCGGTGAGTCGCTCGGCGACGGAATCTCCGCCGCCGTGAATTCCCTCGAGCCACTGGACGCAACCGGCCGTCCCACGTCCGGCCTGCCGTACGGGCTCAGCCAGGGCGTCATCGGCGTGGTCGGCTCCGCCGCGACCGGCTACAAGGTGGTCGTCGACTCCGCGAAGCTGGACGCCAAGAAGTACCAGGCCGCGATGGCCCGCAACCTGCCCGCGGCCGGCAAACAGCTGGTCGGAGTCGAACGCAGCTGCCGCACGGCCCAGTCGATCGCCGACGCCTGGACCGCCGTCGGCGACCGCTCCTGGTCCTCCGACGCCGGACGTACGACGTTCTCGGCCGACCTTGACCCGGTCAGCGAGAACGTCGTGGTCGAGTACGACAAGGCCACCACCACCCCCGCGTCGTTGGCCGGCCTTCGCGGACTGTCCGGCGTACAACTCGTGGCCGGCTCACTCGCACGGACGTCCCGCCTCAGCGACACCCCGAAGGGCGGCCACTGGGGCGGTGCCCGGATCACGTCGTCGCTGAAGAACTGCTCCGCCGGCTTCTCCGTCGTACGCCGTTCCAACGGTCAGCGCGGCTCCGTCACCGCAGGCCACTGCGGCGCGGCCGGCACGGTCTGGAAGTCAGGCGCCAACTACTACGGCACGACCACGCTGCGGACGAACTACCCGGACTACGACCAGTCGCTGGTCACCGGCAGCGCGTACGGCGCCAAGATCTGGACCGACGGCCCCGGCGACACCGCCAACACCCGCACCGTCACCGGCGGCGGCGACCCCGGCGTCGGCACCGTGGTCTGCCAGTCCGGCAGCTTCAGCACCTCCCTGTGCGGCCTCACGGTCCGCTCGACCTCGGCCAGCTACTGCGACACCGACGGCTGTACGACGTACGTCATCCGCGCTACCCGCAACGGCCTGGTCGCCATCATCGGCGGCGACTCCGGCGGCCCCGTCTACACCCGCCGCGGCACCAGCTCCGCCACCGTCCGAGGCATCGCCTTCGCCGGCGCCGGCTGCGTCTCCTCCCGCTGCACCACCCTCTACGCCGAACGCTACAAATCCATCACCGGCCACCTAGCCGTAACCGCCCTCACCGGCTGACGGCACGACTGTCTTACGCTCCGCGAGGTGGCCCCGATCGTCGGTAGCATCCGACGCGCGAAGGCCCCCAATCGCATCGAGAATTTCGGAGCTGAACATGGCTGACGAGAACACACCTGCCAACGATCGGCAGAGCCTGGCCGAGCGCTTGAGGCAACGGTTCAGCTCCCCGGCACAGCCGATGGACGTGACAGCAGAGATGCGCGCCGTCATGGCACGCGCCTTGGAGCCGAGTGCGGAGATGGCTCGCCAAGCCGCAGCGGAGATCCAAGCCGCCGGCGATGAGCGCCTCGCGCACCTCTTCGCCGACGACGTGTACCCGGGGCGAGACCGCAGCGAGTTGTCGAACCATGAATTCCTGGAGGTGTTGCGGACCGCGGAAGAACGTCAGAAGGGCGTCGACCAAGCGTTGACCGCGGCCCCGGCCGACTCGTCGACCACCGGCTCACCCGAGACACAGGCTGCAGGCACCGACGCGATGCGCCACGCAACCCTCGGCGTCAGCGACGCAAGCCGCGCCGCCGCCCAAGACGCCGGCACAACGGCCACCTCCACCAACCACTCACCCCACAAGCCCACCCCAAAGGCCCACGAGCTCTGAACACCAAGCCCCCGACCGAAGTCCGCTAGGCTGTCCCAGCGTGCGCCCCCGTAGCTCAGGGGATAGAGCGTCGGTTTCCTAAACCGTGCGTCGCAGGTTCGAATCCTGCCGGGGGCACCTTTTAGTGGCGGAAGAGTTCGCCTAGGACTTTCATTTTGTCGGGGCGGGCTTGTAGGAGCATCAGGGCCAGGGCGGCGATCGGGTCCAGGTCGGGGGCGCTGTGGGTTTCGAAGGTTCGGACCGTGGAGTCGTTTGGTGACTGCTGTCGGACCTGGAGGACGGTGCGGTCGCCGTTGGTCACGTCGAACTGCGCCTTCAATCGGAACCGGCGGTGGATGTGGTAGTCCTGGCCCCACAGGTGCACTGTGCTCTTGTGGCGGTCGCCGACCTGTTGGCCGCGGACGGAGAGCAGGTGCTGGCCTGCGTTGAAGTCGACCAGTAGGCGCGGTTCGTCGCCGACGCGATCTTCCTTGCCCAGTACGGCTTGACGGCCGCGGCCGGACTGGACCGAGAACGCCTTTGCTGCTTCGTCGTCAGTGCTGAACGTCGAACTGAGTAACCACATCATGGCCTTGCCCGGCCGCAACTCGTCAGTCGTAGTCACTGCCCCACCAGCTCAGTCCCGAGAGTCGTCGTCGTACCGGAGACTACTTGGCAGCCTGGGTCAGAGCGGCGGTGAAGAAGCGTTGTACTGCGTCGAGCGGCTGGGTACTGCGTTGTGCTCTGGCGAGGATCAGAGCGCCTTCGAGTGCAGCGAGCAGGACCGAGGCTTGCTCGTCCGCGACTGACTTCGAGCTGCCGAATCTGACCAGGGTGTCGCGGACCGACTCGTGCCACTGGGAAAGCAGCGTGCGGGCCTTCTCGCGCAGCTGATCGTTGCCGGAGGCATCGACGATGGTGGCCGCGATCGGGCAGCCGAGGGTGAAGTCGCTGTCGAGCAGAGACTTCCGCCACGGCGCGATGACAGCGTCGACGGCCTCAGTCAGAGTTCGCGCATCGAGGAGCTTCGACTGCGCTGCGATGTCCGCGGCGACCAAGTCGAGTGCCTCGCCGAGAAGCTGCGTCTTGCCACCCGGGAAGTAGCGCTGCAGGGATCCGCGCGGGCCGCCTGAGTGCGCGACGATCTCCCGCAGGCCGACGCCGTGGACGCCGCGCTCCCGCACGAGTACGGCGGCGCTGTCCACCATCCGGCTCCGCGGCGGCTGACTGTCTGACCCCATCTGATCACTTTAGCTCACCGGCGATGACGACTGTCATCGCGAGGGTGGTACGTTCGATGACAGTCGTCATCGAACGCCGAGAAGGGACCCGAAATGACTGCAGAGCTCGCCGGCCGGACCGCGCTGGTCACCGGCGCCACATCCGGCATCGGCAAGGCCGCCGCGCTCAAACTCGCGGAGTACGGCGCGACCGTCCTCGTCCACGGTCGCGACACCGCCCGCGGTACGGCGGTCGTCGACCAGATCGAGCAAGCCGGCGGCAAATCCCGCTTCGTCGGCGCCGACCTCAGCAACCCCGACGAGGTGGCCCAACTCGCCGCCGAGGTCGGCCCGGTCGACATCCTGGTCAACAACGCCGGCTCGTCGTGGTTCGGACCCAGCAGTGAGCTCACGGTTGCGACGTACGACCGGCTGTTCGACGGGAACGTGCGGTCGGCGTACCTGCTCACGGCCGCGCTCGCGCCGGAGATGGCTCGCAACGGCGGCGGCACCATCATCAACGTCGGCAGCATGGTCGGCAGAGTCGGCCTGTCTGGTGGCGCGGCCTACAGCGCGACCAAGGCCGCTCTCGAGGCGATGACCCGCTCCTGGGCCGTCGAGTACGGCGCTGACCACGTCCGCGTCAACGTCGTCGCGCCCGGCCCGGTGTACACCGACGGCTCCGTACCCGAGCGCACCACCGCACTCGGCAACACGACCCTGCTCAACCGAGCCGCCCAGCCCGAGGAGATCGCCGAGACGATCGCCTTCCTGGCCTCACCCCGTGCCGACTACATCACCGGCGCGACCATCGCGGTCGACGGCGGGCGGACCGCTGTCTGACGGCGGACAGAGCGGAGCGCCGGCTGATGGCGGGTAGAGTGGAGAGACTCCGGAACGATGACATTCCAGGTGGTTTGTCGGGACCCGTGGGTTATGAGGCGATACGCAATGTCGATCCGACCACTTCCCGTTTCCTTCGGCGCGAGTCGCCGCTCGGCTGTTGACCACGATCTTTCGTACCTGCTGGCCGAGATTGAGTCCGCCCGCGCGGCCGAGCGTCTGGCCCGCGGAAGCCGTCATCCGGGTGACACCTTCCGCAGTGACGCGGCCCGCCTCGCCTCGTCGCTCGGCGCCTACGCCAGAGCGCTGGAGGGGTACCGCCTGCCGATCCCGCCGGTGATCCGCGACGAGCTGAGGTTGCGCCAGGGACTGTCCTGATGACGGACGAGGAGTGGACTCTGAGCAAGTCCCCGCTCCCCGGTCACGTGATCGTGCTGACAGGCACCGGCCGTCAGCGAGGCTGGCTGCTCGCCCGTGACAACGGGCCGGCCGGCTGGTTCGGTCTGGTGCAGTACTACGTCGATGACGTCGAGATCACCAGGTACCTCCCCGCCGACCGGATCGCCTCACCGGACGGCAGCGCAGTACCGACGCTCTGACGTCACCCCGGCATCGGCAACACTGGGGGCCGGTGTCGAGTGGAAGGGACAGGCGTGCACGTTGTCGTCGGAGCTGGAGCCGTGGGGAGTGTCGTCGCCCGGCTACTTGCCGCAAGCGGCGAGCAGGTGCGAGTCATCACGCGGTCCGGCGGTGGACCGGACGGGGTGGAGCGGGTCGCCGCGGATGCCGGCAAGGGGCTGACGGAGTACGTCGATGGTGCGACGGCGATCTACTCGTGCGCGGGACCGCCGTACAACAAGTGGACGACCGAGTGGCCTCCTCTCAACGCAGCCTTGATTACGGCGGCTGAAGCGTCCGGAGCGGTCCTGGTGACGACGGGGAACCTCTACGGGTACGGCGCGGTCGACGGGGTGATGAGCGAAGAGCTGCCGCTGCTGCCCAACACCGTGAAGGGACAGGTGCGCGCTCAGCTCTGGACCGATGCCGTGAAGGCACATGAAGAGGGTCGGATCCGGACCGCGGAGGTACGCGGCTCGGACTACCTCGGTGCGGGCGCGGTGTCGCCGTTCAGTGTGACTGTGCTGCCGAAGGTGATCGCTGGCAAGCGCGGGATGATGCCGGGCGACCTGGATGCACCGCACAGCTGGACGTACGTCGGCGACGTCGCACGGACTCTGATCGCGGTGGCCGGTGACGAGAGCGCGTGGGGCCGCGCCTGGCACGTGCCGACCCCGGCGCCGCTGTCGGTCCGGGAGCTCGCCAGTCGCGCCGCCGAGCTGGCCGGCGCGTCCAAGGCACAGGTCGCCACGATGCCGTCCTTCGTACTGCGGCTAGCAGGGTTGGTGGACCCCGCCGCGCGCGAGATGGTGGAGATGCAGTACCAATGGCAGCGGCCGTTCGTCCTCGACTCCACCGCAGCAACTGTTGCCTTTGGCCTCAAACCGACGACGACCGATGAAGCACTCCGGGAAATGATCGTGAAAGGCAAGCGATGAGCTCCAACAGACCAGGCCGGTGGTTCCGCCGCCTCATCGTCACGCTGGTCGTGCTGGCGGTGCTGGCGATCGCCGTGGACCGGATCGCCGCGGTGGTCGCGCAGAACCAGCTCGCGTCGATGGCGACCAAGGAGGCCGCGAAGTACGACGTACGCTCGGCGGACACCTCGGTCAAGATCGGGGGCTTCGGGTTCTTCCCGCAGCTGTTCAAGGAGGACTTCTCCAAGGTCACCCTGACGATGGAGAAGCCGACGCTCACCAAGATCCCGGGTGAGAACCTCACCGTCGACATGCACAGCGTGCATGTGCCGCGATCCCTGCTGACACAGCAGTCCGGCGCGGTGACCATCGACACGACCAACCTGCGGCTGCAGTTCGCGCCGCGGGAGCTGGGCAGGCTCGCCGTCGCGGCCACCGACCTCCAAGGGCTGAGTCTGGTCGTGGTCGACGGCAAGCTGCACGCGAAGTTGACGCTGGGCGGATCCAGCGCCGACGTACCGATCACTCCGAAGATCAGCAACGGCCGGATGGCGCTGGCCGTCGACCAGCTGCCCGACGGCATCCCGGCCGTGCTGCGGACCGCCCTGCAGAACCGGCTCGCCGACGGCATCGAGATCCCGAAGCTGCCGTTCGGCGCACAGGTCACCGGGGTCAGCATCGAGGACAACTCCGTCGTCCTGACCGCGGCCGTGCAGGACCTGAAGTTCAATTCCTGACTCTCTTGGGTTGCGATGGTTCGCGATATATCGTCGAACTATCGCAATCACTTCGTGAGGGACGGGTGGGTCGAGATGACCGGATCGGCGTACGCCGCGGGCTTTCCTTGGCAGCAGTTCGCACGGCATTGTTCAAACTTCGACGACATCTTGGATGAGTTGCGCGCGGCGATGACCGGCCGCCGTACTCACCGGGGACACCAGCAGCAGCACTTCGGGCCGCAGTGGGGCATGTTCGGCGGCGGGCAGCCGTTCGGCCCGCCGTGGGGACCGCCGCCGCGGTGGCGCGGCCCGAAGGCCCGACGCGGCGACGTGCGGGCGGCGATTCTCGCCGTGCTCGCCGAGCAGCCGATGAACGGCTACCAGATCATCCAGGAGATCGCCGACCGCAGCGGTGGCGTGTGGAAGCCGAGCCCCGGCTCGATCTACCCGACCCTGCAGCAGCTCGAGGACGAGGGCCTGGTGGCGGCGGACGCCGAGACCGGCCGACGGACGTTCCAGCTGACCGACGAGGGCCGGGCGTACGTCGCTGAGCACCAGGACGAGGTGTCCGCGCCGTGGGAGGCGATGAGCCAGCCAGCCGGTGGCGACGACGAGAACGGGTTCCGGCCGGTGCTCGGTCAGGTCGCGACGGCGATGTGGCAGATCCTTTCCACCGGTACGCCGGAGCAGCAGGCGAAGGCCCGTGAGGCAGTCGGCGAGCTGCGCCGGAAGCTGTACGGCATCCTCGCCGAGGACGGCTCGGACAGTGAGCAGGACAAGTCATGACTGACCGGAGTCGGTCCCGAGGCGCCCGTCGCGGGCCTGACTGGCAGGGCTGGGGCGACCGGCACCAGCCTGGTTGGCCCGGCGACTGGCGGGACTCGCGCTGGGACGAGCCGCGTGAGGCCCGGCGTGACGACGTACCGACGAAGCGGTTGCGGATCGGCGACGCGGAGCGGGATCAGGCCGTGTCGCTGCTCAGTGAGCACTTCGTCGCCGGGCGGTTGACGCAGGCCGAGTTCGAGGAGCGGAGCGAGCAGGCGACCCGGTCGCGGTACACCGACGACCTCGAGCCGTTGTTCGACGACCTGCCGGCCTCGACGGAGCTACAGCTCGTGCAGGGTGGTCCGGTTCGGCCCCGCCGCCGGCCCGGCCCCCCGCCGCCGATCCTGATGCTGATGCCGTTCCTGATGGTCGGTCTGGTGATCAGCTCGATCGCACTGACCGCGCCGTGGTTGCTGTGGGGCGTGTTCTGGATCGTGATGATCAGCGGCATGTCCCGCCGCCGCTGGAACCACTACCGCCGCTGACGGTTCCGCGGGATCTCCTGCGCGAACTCCACGACGAACCCGTCCGGGTCGGCAACATGGACCGTCCGATGTCCCCACGGACGGTCCGCCGGCCCGGATAGCACGCGTACGCCGTCCGCTTCCAAGCGCTCGGCGTACGCATCCACGTCGTCAACCATCACCACCACTTCCCCACCGGCGCCCGGCATGACCCCACCCCCGGTCAACCACTCCGCCCGCCGCCGCTCGTACAACGCGAACCGAACCCCACCCGCGTCGAACTCCGCATACCCCGCATCCGTGAACTTGTACGCAAGCCCCACCACATCCCGGTAGAACTCAACCGACCGCCCCAAATCCCCCACATACAAGATCACGTACCCGATCCGCTCCATGAGCGAGACGCTACGCGCGTTGCCGCCTCGCGGTGTTGCATATATGCTACAAGCATGGAGGCGGGAGAGCTGGTGAGACGGGCACGGCAAGACGCCGGGCTGTCCCGGAGCGCGCTCGCGGCCAGGGCCGGGGTTCCGACCTCCACCGTGTCTCGCATCGAGGCCGGGTCGACCGATCCGACACTGACGATGCTTTCGCGATTGATAGCCGCGTCCGGCCATGAGCTGTCGATCACGACGGACAGCACCGCCCGGACGCATGGGCCGTCGATCGCGAGCCTTACCGATGCCTTCTCGCCAGACGCGCCAGTTCGCAAGGTGAACTGGGCTCGCCTGCGTGGATTCCTCGACCAGCTCCTCGCGCATCCCCACCTGACCGCGGACGCCATCGAGTCTCCCCCCAACCGGACCGGCGACGCCGCGTTCGACGCGCTCCTGGCCGGCATCGCGGAGAAGCTCGCCGACGACACCGGGCTACCCCGACCTCGATGGACCCGATCCGTGCCTCCCTCACCCGTTCCTTGGGAGGCTCCCGGTACGCCGTCGCGCGTCGAGCGAGCGCGCGCACAGGCCCCGGCCCAGTTGGCCGCTCGCAACATCTGGCTGGCGGCCCACGACCTCTGGCGTGACGCAGCATGAGTCAGCCCGACGCACACTGACCTACGACGACATGACGGTTCTGTGGCCGAGGTGGTGGGTTCCCCGATGCACGGGCCGCTGTGGAGGCCTATTACCTGGCCTATCCGTTCGAGGAGCACGATCCACACCTCGTCGACTACGTCCAGCAGATCGCGGACCAGGCCGCGCAAGTCTGATTGTCGTAGGCAATGGTCAGGGGACTCGGGTGAGCCAGTCGTTGGTGCCAAACTTTGCGTCGACGAGGTCCTGGGCGAGGGCGACGGTTGTGGGGTCGATTGTGCCGGGGGTTAGGCCGTAGCGGGTTCGGAAGGTGCCGATCATTCGGTTGATGACTTCGGCTCGGTCGAGGCCCGTCTGGCTGCGTAGGGGGTCGACGCGTTTGTTGGCGCTGGTTGTGCCCTTGTCGGACAGCTTTTCGCGACCGATGCGCAGTACGTCGAGCATCTTGGCTGCGTCCATGTCGTACGCCATCGTGACGTGGTGCAGGACCGCGCCGCCGGCGAACCGCTTCTGTGCGGCGCCGGCGATCTTGCCCGCCGGTGAGGTGATGTCGTTGATCGGCTGGTACGTCGCCGCGATGCCGAGATCGTTGAGCGCACCAATGACCCAGTCGTCCAGGAACGCGTACGAGTCGACGAACGACAGGCCGGAGACGAGCGACTCCGGAACGTAGAGCGAGTACGTGATCGTGTTGCCCGGCTCGACGAACATGGCTCCGCCGCCGCTGATCCGCCGTACCACCGTCACGTCGTTCCGCGCGGCGCCGTCCAGGTCGACCTCGTTGCGCAGGGACTGGAAGCTGCCAATGATGACCGCGTTCGAAGCCCATTCCCAGACACGCAAAGTCGGCGGACGCTCACCGGATCCGACCTGCTCGGTCAGTACTTCGTCCAGCGCCATCTGCAGCGCAGGCTCCCGCGGTACGTCGTGCACGAACTGCCACTCGTGGTCCCGCCAACCCGTTGCCCCGGTCAACGCCCGTCGTACCGCGACGGCCACCGCCTCAGGCGAAAAGCCAAGCATCTCGACCCCATCGCCCAGCACGCCCCGCACCCGCGCGGAGATCTGAGCCGCGGACGTGTCGACCGGCAACCCGGCCAACGCGCCGTTGATCCGCTCCAGCGCATCATCCGGCTCGAGGAAGAAGTCGCCGGAGATCTGCGCGGTCCGCACGTGCTCGTCGATGACGTCCAGGTCGGCAACGACGAGCTTCCCGCCCGGAACCTTGTACTCACCATGCATACCCAGCAACAACTTGCGCTGGTCAACGGTTGTTCCCGAGGCGCATACTCCGGGCCATGGGGGAAATGAGCATGAACAAGGCCATCCATGCCGCCGTACGACGGGATCTCGGTCGCTTCATCGACGCGCTGAGGAAGTTCAAGGACGGGGACCGGGAGCGGGCCGACCAGTTGGCGGCTGCCTGGGAGAACTTCGACGAGCAACTCACCCGGCACCACCAGGGTGAACACGAGACCGCTTGGCCCGCGTTGGAACAGGTCGGTGTGAGCCGGGACCTGCTGGCGCAGTTGGACGCCGAACACGACACGATGGCCAAGGCACTCGCGGCGGCCAGGACGACGATGGGCGGGGTGCACACCTTTGCGAGCGCAGCGGACGCGGAGGCCGCACTCGGCGCGATGCAGGAGCTGCAGCGGGTCACGGTCGAGCACTTCGAGCACGAGGAAGCGGAGATCGAGCCCGTCTACCTGGCCAAGAAGGACTCTCCGGAAATGAAGGCGATGGGTCGCGAGTTCGCCAAGGTCGGCCCGGTCCAAGGCGGCACGTTCTTCGCCTGGGCCCTCGACGGCGCCACCTCCGACGAGTCCGCCGCCATCGCCGACACCGTGCCCAAGCCGGTCCTCGTCGTGATCACCGGACTCTTCGGCCGCACCTACCGCAAGGCCGTGGCCCCGGTCTGGAAGTGATCAGGCCGCAGGCTTGAGTTGTACGGCGACCAGCCGGATCTCGGCGCGGACCGTGTCGATGTCGGCGGACGCGTCGACCTCGTGATGGATGCCCCGGGTCGCGTAGAACGCGATCAGCGGAGCGGTCTGATCGTGGTAGATCTCGAAGCGCCGGCGGATAACTTCCTCGGTGTCGTCCGAGCGGTGCTCGATCTCGGCCCGGCGCAGCAGCCGGTGCACCAGCGTGTCCGCCTGGACCTCCAGCACCAGCGCCGCGTCCAGCGAACGGCCTTGCTGGTCGAGGATCTCGTCCAGGACGCCGGCCTGGTCGAGGGTCCGTGGGTACCCGTCCAGGACGAATCCCGGACGGGCGTCGGCGGCCGCGAGGCGGTCGCGGACCATCTCGTTGGTGACCTCGTCGGGCACGTACTCGCCCGCGTCGAGATACCGCTTCGCCGTCCGCCCGAGCTCGGTGCCGTCCGCGATGTTGGCGCGGAACAGGTCGCCGGTGGAGATGACAGGTACGCCGAGATGTCCGGCGAGATGGCCCGCGTGTGTTCCCTTGCCCGCTCCCGGCGGCCCCATCATCAAGACAGTGGTCACGGCGCGCCCTCCTGACTCCCGGTAATTAACGCAGAATATGGGAGCCGCCGCTCCGGCGGTACGTCGTACGTCACTCCGAATGACCGGGCTTTGGTCACACCGCTCATTTCTGTCCGGAATCGCTACTTCTCGAGCACGCTCAGAACTCCCACTCCGGCCGGAGCTCGATCACATCGCCGGGACCGGCGAACTTGGCCGCCAGCTCCTCGGCCCGCTCCGGGGTCGCGCAGTCGAGGACGAAGAATCCGGCCAGCTGCTCCTTCGACTCGGCGTACGGCCCGTCGGTGCTGACCGGCCGCTTCCCCTCCCAGCGGAACGTCCGCGTGGTCGAGGGCGCGTCCAGCGCCAGCCCGGACACCAGCTCACCCGACGCGGACAGCTCCTTCAGCATCTCGTCGAACTCCTTGCCCATCGCCTCCCGTTCGGCCGCCGGGATCGCCCGGCCCACCTCGGTGAAGTCGATCGTCGGGTGACCCCACGGTTGCGGGTTGGAGTGGATCAGGACCACGTACTTCATCTCATAACCTCCAGTGTCGAGCCGGTACGCCGTACTGCGCCCCGGCACCGATGACGTCGGAGGCGCGGACAGCCCCTCGACATTTTTACTCGATGTATTCCAGCTCACATCCGGTCACACTCACCCGGCCGGGATCCGTCAGCCGGATAGACGCGAGAGGAGAACACATCATGACTACGATTCTGGTGACCGGCGGGACCGGGACGATCGGCCGCCACGCCGTACCGCTGCTTCAAGACGCCGGCTGTAAGGTCCGGGTCCTCAGCCGACACGCCCACGACCGCGGCGACGGCGTCGAGTACCTGGCGGTCGACCTGCTGAAGGGCGACGGACTGGACCAGGCGGTGGACGGGGTCGACACCATCCTGCACCTCGCCGGCGGACCGAAGGGCGACGAGATCGGCACCCGCAACCTGGTCAAGGCTGCCGAGAAGGCCGGAGTCGGTCACTTGGTACACATCTCGGTGACCGCGGTCGACCAGCTGCCGCTGACGTACTTCAAGTCCAAGCTGGGCGCCGAGCAAGCCGTCCTTCAATCGTCGGTGCCGTCGACGGTACTGCGGGTCGCCCAGCTGCATGATTTCGCCTGGAACACCGTGCAGACGATGGCGAAACTGCCCGTACTGCCGATGCCCGGCGGGATCCGGTTCCAGCCGGTCGACGGCCGGGACGTGGCCCAGCGACTCGTCGAGCTCGCGCTCGGTGAGCCACAGGGCCTCGTTCCGGACCTGGTCGGTCCGAAGGTGTACAGCCTGTCCGAGCTGGCCCACGACTATCTGCGGGCCACCGGCAAGCATCGGCTGTCGCTCCCGATCCGCGTACCCGGCAAGGCAGGCAAGGTCTACCGCGCGGGCGGCAACCTCACCCTGACCGGCGCCGAGATCGGCACTCATACCTGGGAAGACTTCGTCGCCGCACAGGTGTAAGGCTCGAGCAGCTCCACCAGATCCGGCGTACGGCGGCGTGCGATCCCGGCCAGGAAGTCCGCCACCTGCACCCGCGGATCATGCTTGGAGTCGACCTGCGTGAACGAGCGCAGCGGCGCCGGCTCCACCCGTTCGGCCAGGAACGCTCCCAGCCTGGCCACCCGGCCAGGGGTCAGCGCACTCTGCTCGTCATGCACCACGTCGACCGATCGACGGCCGGCGCTCCAGTAGAGGATCGTCTCGGCGAGCGCCGGCACCAGCGGCTCGAGTGGTGGCGGGATGTCCGGATCCTCGTCGATCAACCGCTGCATCACCTCCTCGACCCGGGCACGGGTGATCGCACGCAACGCCGGTGCGTCGGCCGGCATCGTCGCGAAGAACCGATCGACGGCGTCGTGATCCATCAACCGCACCCGCTTGGTCCGGCTCAGGTCCACGAAGGCCGCGAGGAATCCGGTCCGCGGCCGCAACGCAGCCACGACCCCAGAATGATCCGAGCCGAGGCTGGTCCCCGCGCCGTACGACGGCTCCTCGGTGAACAGCTCGAGCACCCGCGCGGCGACGTACCCGGTCTTGTCGATGAGGTGGACGTGCGCGCGCCCGCGCAGGCTGGTGAGCAGCCACTCGAGCGCGGGCCGCTGCTCGGGTCGGAGCAGCTGGTTCGCCTTGTACTCCGTCCGTCGGCGCAGACGGGATCGCAGTACGTCGATCACGTCGGCGGCCTCGGGTACGGCGAGATCGACACTGGCATGGGTGATCACGGGTGAGGTGGGGTCGAGCAGGTTGGTTCCGGAGAACCCCGACTCGTCACACGCGACCTCTACCCAGGAATGGGTTGTCATCTGAAGGCTGACTCCAAGGCTGAAGGACTGCACGCTTCGGAGCCCGTCCGCGGGACGGGCGTGATCGGACGCGCCAGGAATCATCGGGCGCGGTTGATCAGTAAGCGGCAGCAGCCTGAGCAGACATGCGACCCATCATGGTCCGGCGGCTCGCCGGACTCCAGTGAATTAAGAGGGCGTCTGAGAGCCCTGCGCCTACTGCGGGGCACTCGGTGCGGTGCAGGGTTCTCAGACGCCCTCTAAGGCTTGCGGCCGAGGGCGACGAGCAGCAACTTCCCGGCGCCGGTCGGGGTGAGCGTCTGCTTGTCGTCCGGCCACCACGCCGTCAGGTCGACCAGCCCGGGCTCGACAAGCTCGAGCCCAGCGACGAGCGACGCAGTCTCGTCCCGGGTCCGGAACCCGATCCGCGGGAAGGGTTCCCGCAGCTTCTCCTCGATCGCGGACGAGAACTCGGCCAGCCGGCCGCCGTCGCGCGGGTTGAGCGGATGAGTCAGCGCCAGATACGACCCGGACGGTACTGCGGCCAGGTAGTCCGCGATGATCTGGACAGCCTCGGGACCGGGGACGTTGTGCAGGACGAGGCCGAGCAGGATCCCGACCGGCCGGTTCAGGTCGAGTGCTGCCTTGACGACCGGATCGGTGAGTACGGCGGCCGGATCCGTCAGGTCCACGCCGGCGAAGAAGCTGTGACGGTCGTCGGCGAGCAGCGCCTGACCGTGCGAGATCGCCGTCAGGTCGTTGTCGACGTACACGACGGTCGCGTCGGCGTTGGCCCGCAGCGCGACGTCGTGGGTGTTCTGCGCGGTCGGGAGGCCGGCGCCGAGATCGAGGAACTGGTCGACCCCACCCTCGGTCGCCATCCGGAAGACGGCCTCGGCCAGCCAGCGCCGGTTCTGCCTGGTCAGCTCGGGCACTTCGGGCGCGATCTTCAGCAGCTCGTGGACGAACCGGCGATCGACCTCGAAGTTGTTCTTGCCGCCGAGCAGCAGGTCGTAGACCCGCGCCTGGGACGCCCGGTCGAGGTCGATCGGGGCCGGCCGCGCGTCGTTCCGCTCGGGCACCCGCCTCACCTCGTTCCGCCATCCGAAAGTTCCGCCATCCGAAAACCTGGATTGCCGGAAGGCTACCGAGCCAACCGTCCACTGGCTGCATCGGGGCTCTGTCGTGGAACCTCGGGCCTTCAGCGTCCCGCCCCACGGGAGTTCGTCGGCAAACGCTTGCCAGCCCTTCGAAAGGCCATCCACACTGAGCGCCTACCGCCCCACCTCCCAGGAGGAACCATGCACCGACGAACGTTCCTGATCGGCAGCCTCGGTCTCACCGCGACCACCTTCGCCAGACCGGCGAGCGCCACCACCACCCGGGCGCGAGCCGTCCGGGTCCGCACCCTCGACGAGCTCCGCACCGCGATCACGGCCGCCAAACCAGGCGCCGACATCGTGCTGGCGAACGGCACGTACGACGTACCCGGTGAGCAGACCATCGCCGTCAACGGGAAGCACGGGACCTCGGATGCACCGATCACGGTGCGGGCCGAGTCGGTCGGCGGCGTGACGCTGACCGGCAACCATGGGTTCGTCTTCGCGAATTCGTCGTACGTCGTGATCGACGGGTTCAAGCTGCGCCAGCAGACGACCTTCGAGGTGCCGACGACCTGTCAGCACGTCCGGATCAGCCGGAACGACATCCAGCTCGGCGACATCGAGGGCCTGCACTGGGTGATGGTCACCGGCGACGCGACAGTTGTCGAGCGCAACCACTTCCACGGGAAGTCCAAGCTCGGCGTCTTCCTCGGCGTCGAGGGTCCAGGCTCGGACGGGATGGCCCGTGGAGTGCACATCGTCCGGAACTACTTCTCCGACCACACGTACGCCGGTGACAACGGCGGCGAGCCGATCCGCCTCGGACTGAGCGGCCGGTCGCTCAGCGACGCCGGCGCGATGGTCGAGGAGAACCTGTTCGAGCGCTGCAACGGCGACCCGGAGGCGATCTCGGTCAAGTCGACCGGCAACACCATCCGGCACAACACGATCCGGGACAGTCTCGGCGGAATCGTGCTCCGGCACGGCAACCGGTCCCGGGTGGACGCCAACTTCCTCCTTGCCGGAAGCAACGGAATCCGGATCTACGGCAACGATCACCTGATCGTGAACAACTACGCCGAGCAGATCGCCGGCGCCGGCATCGTGCTCGGCAGCGGTAGCGTCCGCGACCACAAACCCGAGGACTCCCCCGAGAGCCGCCGCGGCAACGACGCACCGGACCGCGTCACGATCGCGCTCAACACCGTCCTGTCCTGCGGTACGGCGATCAGCGGCGAGTCGCAACGCCCGCTGCCGCCGCTCGGCTGCTCGATCACCGACAACCTGCTCGTGGGCGACACCGGCACGCAACTGGTGAGCATGCCGTACCTCGACGGGATCACCTTCGCCGGCAACCTCTGCTGGGGCGCCGCCGCCGACGGCACCATCCCCACCGGTGGATCCACGAGGAAGGACCCGAAACTCGCGGCCGGCTCCGACGGCGTACGACGACTGACCTCCGGCAGCCCCGCGATCAACGCCGCCAAGAAGACCTACCCGACCGTGACCCGCGACCTCGACGACCACCCGCGCACCGGCAAGGCGGACGTCGGCGCCGACGAGTACGACAAGGCGGCCCCGTCCAACCGCCCATTGCAACCGGCGGACGTCGGACCGGGTTCGCGGACCGCCATGCATGCATAAGTCGCGATTCCCACGTTGAACCGGCACCGAGCGGCGGGTTCTGCATGCGTGGCGGTCCGCCCCGATGAGTTTTCTCGCCCTCACTCGTCTCAACACCACCTACAAGTCAGGAGGACGCATGGCGAAGGCGAAGGTGTTGTATTCGGTGACGATGTCGGTGGACGGCTTCATTACCGGGCCGGGCGGGGACATGCAGTGGATCCGGCCGTATCTCGGGCCGAACCCGGAGGTCAACGAGCTGGTCCCGCGGATCGGGTCGATCCTGGTCGGCCGGCGGTCGCACGACGGGGACGACCCGTACAAAGGTGAGCCCGGCGAAGGGCAGGCGTTCGGCGGTGGGTGGGACGGACCGATCTTCGTCGTCACGCACCGCCCACTCGCCGACCCCGAGCCGGGTGTCACGTACGTCGATGACTTCGCCAAAGCACTCGCGGCGGCGAAGGAGGCGGCCGGCGACAAGTACGTCAACGTGATCGGAGCCAATATCGCCAAGCAGTGCATCGAGGCCGGCGAACTCGACGAGGTCTTCCTCCTCTACGCACCGGCGATGCTCGGCGACGGCACCCGCTTGTTCGATCACCCCGGCGGCCACACTGTTCGGCTCGAACGAATCAGCGTCACCGAGACCGCGATGGCCACCAGCCTCTGGTTCAAAGTCATCTAGAAGTCCGCAGCGGTCGGCTGCATCACCGCTCGGATCTCGACGGATCGACCGGCGACTCGCGCGTCTGGCAACAGGCGCGCGAGTTCGACCGCCCGATCGCGGGTCTCCACGTCGATCACGTAGTACCCGTCGATCAGCACGGGCTCGGTGGTCCCGTCGGGCAGCCGGACGGACAGCTGTGGATCCGCGAGCAGCTCACCGCCGACCAGTTCACCGGCGTCGTAGGCAACTCGCTCGAACTCGTGGCGCTGCAGGCGCGGCTCACCGTCACCCTGCAGGAGCAGTAAGAACTTCATCGGCGCACTCCTCTCACTCCTACGACGGAGTCGAGCGCGCTGTCTTGACATGATGACCCAATGTTCGTGCGCACCGAGCGGCTGACCCTGCGCCGCTTCGCTCCGGCCGATGCCGAGCGGTTCGCCGCCTACCGCTCCGATCCCGTGGTCGCCAACTACCAGTCGTGGACCGCTCCGCTTCCGCTCGCCGAGGCCCAGCAGACGGTCGAGCGGTTCGCGCAGGATGATCCGGAGGCGCCCGGCTGGTTCCAGTACGCCGTCGATCTGGACGGCGCCTTGATCGGTGACCTCGGCCTCAAGCTGCACGAGAACCTGATGCAGGCCGAGCTCGGCTTCACCCTCGCAGCGGAGTACCAAGGCCATGGCTATGCGTCCGAGGCTGTGCGTGGTTTGCTCGAATATCTCTTCGTCGAGCGTGAGCTGCATCGGGTCTCGGCGGAGTGCGACGCCCGCAACACCGCGTCGGCCCGGCTGCTCGAGCGCGTCGGCTTCACCCGCGAAGGTCTGCGGTTGTCCAACACCTGGTTCAAAGGCGAGTGGACCGACGACCTGATCTTCGGCTTCCTCCGTGACGACTACCTCAACCGATCGCGGCCCACGCCCGCGCCGTCAGCTTGATCGAACCGTCCGCCTCGATCGGCAACCGGGCGCGCACCGCCTCCCGCAACTCGACCTGATCCGCCTCGGCCAGACTGCGCAGGTACGCCGGAGCAACGCCCTGCCCACCGAGGAACGGATTCCAGTAGTCGTCGAACGATTCGAACTGCGTCGGTACGACGATCTCGCGGATGCGGACCGTGCTGAACCCGGCCGCGGCGAACAGTTCGTCGAGCCCTTCCGGCGTACAGAAAGCGAACCGGCGACCCTCGTCCTGATCGCGGTCCTGCGGGCGGACCTCGGTCATCGCGTCGAAGAAGTACCGCATCAACTGCATGCCGCCGGCGTAGTCCCAGACGTAGATCGCAACAGTCGACCCGATCTCGCGCATCCGCCGCAGCGCCTCGACCCGCTCCGGGACGAAGTTGAGCACGAGTCCCGAGACCACCGCATCGAACGGGCCGTCGGGCAGCTCGGCCGCCGAACGTACGTCGAAGCTCACTCGCTCGTCGTGGATCGTCTGCCGGGCGTACTCGATGAAGCCGTCCGACGGATCGACCCCGACCACGGCCGCCGGATCCGCCGTACGAAGGATCGTGCTGGTCAGTGCGCCGGTACCGCAGCCGACATCGAGCCAGCGCAACCCCGCCGGCTGCTCGAGCCAGTCGACGAACTCCGTGGCGACGAGCCGGCTCCAGCGGCCGACGTACGACTCGTAGATTCCCCCACTCGACCACTCACTCACTTGGGCAGGATAGACGGGAGCGACGCGCCCGTCAGGCCCTCGGCAACCGTCCAGAGGCGGGCGCTGGTCGCGGCGTCGAGAGCGGCCTTCGGCTGCTTGGCGACGGCGGTGGGACCGACGAGACCGAAGATTCCGGACGGGCCGTAGTAGCCGCCGGCCTCGGCGGTCGGGTCGGCGGCCGCGAACAGGAGAGGCTCGGCGCCGGTCTCGACGTCCTGCTTCGGGAGCGGGTTGAAGCGCATGCCCACTCGGTTGATGAGCGACGGCCGCTCCCGGCCGAGCGCGGCACCGGCGGACTGCAGGTTGGTGCGGGTGTAGCCGGGGTGCGCGGCGACGCTGAGCAGGCCCCAACCGCGGTCGGCGGAGAGCTTGGCCAGGTGGTTGCTCATCATCAGGTCGGCAAGCTTCGACTGCGAGTACGCCGCCGTACGCCGGTACCGCCGCTCCCACTGGAGGTCGTCGAAGTGGATGGTGCCGAAGTTCGCGGCGCCACTGGCCATGGTTGCGATCCGCGGTGCGGGAGCGGCGAGGACCAGCGGAAGCAGGCGCACGGTCAGCGCGAACGGGCCGAGGAAGTTCGATCCGAACTGCAGCTCGAAGCCGTCCTTGGTGGTGATGCGGGTCGGCGGGACCATCACGCCGGCGTTGTTCACCAGCAGGTCCAGGTGCGGCTCGTCGGCGCTGAGTTGCTCGGCGAACTCCTGGATCGAGGCCAGGTCGGCGAGGTCGACCCGGCGGATCTCGAGCTGCGCGTCGGGGTGCTCCGCCAGGATCTCGGCCTTCGCTGCCTCGCCTTTGGCCGGCGTCCGGACGGCCATCACAACCCGGGCGCCGGCGGCCGCGAGCCGCTTGGTGGCCTCCTTGCCGGTACCGCTGTTGGCGCCGGTGACGACGACGAGCTTGCCGGTCTGATCGGGTACGTCGTACATGGTCCACTCTCCATAAAAGACTGACGGTCTGTTATGGCTCGACGCTATCAGACCGTCGGTCCGATAACAACAGACCGATGGTCTGTAGAATGTGAGCGTGACGACATTCAAGCGCGCCCGGAGCGCGGAGCAGCGGGCCGAGCGGCAGCGGGCGATCCTCGCGACGGCCGCCGCCATGCTGACCGAGATGCCGGTCGCGGATCTGAGCCTGAACGAGCTGAGCCGCCGGGTCGGTCTGGCGAAGTCGAACGTGCTGAACTACTTCGACTCCCGCGAGGCCGTCCTGCTCGAGCTGTCGAGCAGCGAACTCACGGCCTGGGTGAAGGACCTGGACGCCACGGTCGGCGATGCGCTACCGGAGCTGACGATCAGAGATCGGACCGAGCAGTTGATCAGCGCCGTCGTCGGCACGCTGGCGGAGCGGCCGGTCCTCTGCGATCTGATCAGTGCGCAGGCAGGAGTCCTGGAGCGCAACATCTCGACCGAGACGGCGCTCGCCTTCAAACGGGCGGCGATGCAGAGCTTCGAGCAGATGATCGAGGCGGTCGTCGGCGTTCTGCCGGAGCTGGGGCGGGACGGAGCGGGCCAGTTCATCGCCACCGCGAGCCTGCTCGCGGGCGCGATCTGGTCCCACTCCCATCCCGTCCCGGCGATCCTCGCCGCCTACGAGGCCGACCCGGCCCTCGCCGCCATCCGGCTGGAGTTCGAGCCGGCCCTCACGGAAGCACTCCGCACCCTGCTGTACGGCGCACTCCCCCGCAGGTGATCAGGGCAGGTAGTAGTTCGGGTTCGGCAGCTTGAAGGTGCGGTCGGCGAAACCGCCCTTGAGGTCGGAGAACTGGTCGCCGAAGTTCGCCACGATGTCGTAGCCGAGGGACTCGATGTGCGCCCGGGTGGCCGACTTGTAGTGGATCGTCGTACACGAACCGTTCGGGTCTGCCGCACAGGCCTGCTTCAGGTAGTCCGGGTAGTCGGCGACGGCCGGCTTGGTGAACAGGCCGTCCTCGCCGTTGCTCAGCCCGGTCGGCTTCGGGTAGCCGGCGTCGACGCCGATCCCGTCCGCGGTGAGGTTGCCCAGCGTCGCCTGCTCCTGCGCGGCACCCCGGCCGGTCAGGAAGAAGATCGCGTAGCCCTCACGCTCGGCGGTCTTCACCAGGTCGACCATGCCCGGTACGGCGGGGAATCGCTGGTTCAGCACGTAGTCCGCGTTGGTCGTCGGGTTGAACGCCCAATTGCTGAAGATCTCGTAGTTCCACGTCGCCAGCGAAGTGTCGTCGACGTCGAGCAGGATCGCCTTGGTCTTGCGCGTGTGGTGGGGCGCGGAGATGTAGCGCTTGCCCGCGACGGCGACCGAGCGGGCCTCCTTGGCGTAGTTGCTGTCGTCCGCGAACGTGCCGGTTCCGAGCGGGTCACCGTAGTAGTTGCGCAGCTGCTGACGCAGTACGTCGATGTTGGTGACCTGCTTCTCGCTGCGCGGCGTCGTGGTCTGAATCGCCGGCTGCGGCGAAGCGGCGCCGGCCGAGTACGCGACCCCGCCGACAACGGATGCCATCGCGACTGCGGCGACGCTGGTCAGAACTACCCGGCGGGACGGCCGGCGCCAGGAACGGAATGCCATGGTGACCTTCTTCGGAGAACGGGAATGCTTGCCGGAGCAACGTAACCCCAACCCCGTCGGATCATCTGCGCGACAACCAGAAGTCCAGGGGAATCCTCCGTCCGTTCACACCGGCTTCACGTAACGATGGCAAGGAACCGGGACCGATCCGCCGTCCACCGCGGCCGGGTAGTCGAAGGCGCCGCCGTCGGTCCAGCCGCTGCGTTCGTAGAAGCGGCGCGCCCGCGCGTTGCCGGTCGCCACGGCGAGCCAGGCTTCGCTGTGCCCGTTGGCTTTCACCTGCTGCTCGGCTTCGGTGAGTAGCGTCCCGGCTACTCCCGATCCGCGGTGGTCGCCCGACACGTACACCTGCTCGACCTCGTCCCCCACCACCATCACGAAACCGGCGACCTCGTCCCCCACCAAGGCAACGGTCGTGTCCGCAACCCGTTGCGCAGCACGCGTCCCGAAGGATTCCTCGGTCCGGAACGCGACCAGTTCGTCCGGCACATGACCAAGATGCCCGTCGCGCCAACCGGCGTACCAGATCGCCGCTACGGCACCCGCATCCTCTGCCCGAGCTCGTCGCAGCTTCGCAGTCATGCGGTCAGGGTAAGCACCAACGAGGCACAGGCCATACCCAGAAAGAAGACCGCGAGGAAGAACTGCGCGGTGAAGTCCGCGGCCCGGATATGCGTGTACAAAGCGCACACGAAGAACAGCACCAGCCCGATCGCGGCCGCGATGATCAACGAGGGCAGTTGCACAAGCAGTCCGGCGAGCAGTCCCACGGCACCCAGCGTCTTGAAGGTGCCGATCGGAAACGTCAGCCACGACTCCGGTACGGCGGCCTTCTTCATCCCGGGCAGGATCGCTTGCCAGTGCACGAGCGCCGCGACTCCGGAGAAGCCGTTGATCAGGATCGTGACCAGAACGACGGTGACAGCAGCGGTCGTCATCAGTACGCCGCCATCATCGTCTGCCGAACCGTCTCCGGCTGCTCCAGCGTTCGCAGCATGCAGTGCGCGGCATCGGCCCGCGAGAGCCGACTTGCCTTCGGCAACCATTCTCCGACGGCAACGCGGTACTTCGTGGTCAGCGGATCGTCGCTGAGCAACGGCACCCCGACCGATGTCCATTCCAATTCCGTCGTACGCAGCAACGCCTCCAGCTCGGCGACGTCTGCGTAGTGCCGGCGGAACACGATCCCGGCGAGACCGCTCAGCAGCCTCTCGCCTATCGACCGAGACGACGGCTGCGGCAGGCCGATGCCGGCCACGCTGACGACTACGAGGCGCCGAGCCGTGGTCTCCTGCATCGCATCGACGATCGCCCGGGTTCCTTTGGACAAGATCCCGGCGTCGGCCCGGCGGCGCGGACCGAGACCGGAGAGTACGGCGTCCGCTCCGTCGACGGCCGCCCGCAGTACGGCTGGATCTGCCGTGAGCAAGTCTGCGCGAACGCCATGAATACCGAGTGCACTTGGATCGCGCACGACGGCGGTGACCTCGTGGCCGGCCGCGACGGCCTGGGTGAGGAGGTGGCGGCCGGTGCCACCGGTTGCGGCGAAGAGGGTGAGTTTCACGGCGTGACCTCCAGCCGGGCGAGCTTTTCCGGGTTGGTCACGGCGTAGATCCCGCTGATCGCGTCGCCGTCCACGTCCAGTACGACGACCGCGAACGGAGTGTCGCCGGACAGCAACACGGCCGACGGATCGCCGTTGATCCAGCGGTACTGGACGTCCAGCGATTGCACCGGCCGACGGGTGGCGTCCCCGACGATCAAGCGGGCGATCTTGTCGCGACCCTGGACCGGGTGCAGACCGGCCGCGCGGGCCTTGCCGCCGCCGTCGGCCCACAGGGTGACGTCCGGTGCGAGCACTTCCATCAACGCATTCAGGTCACCACCGACGATCGCGTCGACGAACCGCTGCGTGACCTCCAACCGCACCTCCGGATCCGCGGCGAACCGGGGCCGACGGGCTTGCACGTGTTCGCGGGCCCGATGGGCGAGCTGCCGTACGGCGGCCGGCGTACGGTCGACCAGCTCCCCGATCTCCGGATGGGAGTAGCCGAACACGTCGTGCAGCACGAACACCGCCCGCTCCAACGGCGTCAGCGTCTCGAGTACGACGAGAACCGCGAGCGACACGGTCTCCGCCTGCTCGACCGGGTCGGCCGGCGTGATCACCGGCTCCGGCAACCAGGGTCCGACGTACTCCTCCTTGCGCCGGTTGATCGCCGTACGACGTGCCAGCGCCGCGTTGACCGCGATCCGGACCAGGTACGCGCGGGGATTCTCGATGCCGGACCGCCCGGACCAGGCCAGCCAGGTCTCCTGCACGACGTCTTCGGTATCGGCGACCGAGCCGAGGATGTTGTAGGCGATCGAGAACAGCAACTCCCGATGGCTCAGGAACACCTCGGTCGAGTTCATTTCACTCATGCCCCCTTTGAGTCGTTCCGGCCGGGAAGTGTGACATCTGAACCCACCACGCCCCTACGCTGACTTCCGTCCGGGCGCTCGTTGAGGGGACAGCACAATGGCCGGCGAACTGCTGCGACTCGGTACGGAGTACTTCTGGGCGACCTCGATCATCGAGGCCGTCGATCCGGTCGGTGGACACTACGCCGCCGAGCGCTGGAACGGACAGGTTCTGGTCACCGACGGCGAGCCCAGTCTGGCCCTCCAGGAAAACCTGATGAACTCCACCGACCGTCCGCTGATTCTGCCGCGGCGCCACCTCGAAACGGTGCGCGAGGCGATCGGCCGGCAGAACGGTGACTTGCTCGGAAAGCCCGCGAGCCAGCTGCAGGATTTGGTCGAGGCAACCGGCTACGCGACCTCGCAGGCGGTGGAGTTGACCTGCGCGATCCCGGACCTGCAGGGCAACCCGGGATCCGGGCCGGAGACTCAGCTGAACTCCGACCTGGCCGACATCGTGACCCGGGATCAGCTCGCCATGGTCTGGCATGAGAGCGACTCCGCCGAGCTCATGCCTGCCGGCGATCTTCCGTCGCCGGAGTTCTCCTGGCCGGGCCGAAGCGCGTCGACCGCCGCCACCCGTGAGCTCCTCACCGCAATCGTCACGCAACAAGGCTGGGAGCCGACGCCCGCGAACATTTCCGCGACCGCCCACAGGCTCATCGCCGTACCGCCCGATCGTCGCTGGGCGGCGACGACCGGCATGCTTCTCGGCGCCGACGAGCCAGGGCGGGCCGACTTGCGAGAGCTGGCCGGCGGCGAGCTACGCCGGGGCTTCGAGGCCGCGGTCCGGGAGCCTGAAACGGGTGCGGCGGCGCTGGCTGTCCGCGGCCTCCTCGCGGACCCTCAAGGGGCCGCGAGGAGGACGGCTATGGAAGCGCTCGACGCCGGACAGCATCTGTACGGCATCGATCCCGCCCTGGTTCCGGCCCGTGGCGCGGTCGCTGCTACGCCGGCTCGTACGCCAGGTTCGGACGCAGCCAGCGTTCAACCTCAGCTACCGGCAGATTCCGACGTACGGCGTAGTCCTCGATCTGATCGCGACCGAGGCGGCCGACACTGAAGTAGCGGGCGGACGGGCTGGCAAAGATCAGGCCGCTGACCGCCGCGGCCGGCGTCATCGCGAACGACTCGGTCAGTGCGAGACCGACCTTGTCCGCCTCGAGCAGCTCGAACAGCTCCTGCTTCTCGGAGTGGTCCGGGCTCGCCGGGTAGCCGAGCGCCGGCCGGATCCCGCGGAACCGCTCCGCGTGCAGATCCTCGAGCACCGGCTGCGCGTCCGGCTCGAACCACGCCCGCCGCGCCTCCAGGTGGATCCACTCGGCGAACGCCTCCGCCAGCCGATCGGCCAGCGCCTTCACCATGATCGCCCGGTAGTCGTCGTTGTTCTGCTCGTACGTCGCCGCGAGCGCCTCGGCACCGTGGATCGCGACACCGAACCCACCCAGGTGGTCACCGGACGGCGCGACGTAGTCCGCCAGGCAACGGTTGTACCGGCCCGCGGGCTTCTCGGTCTGCTGCCGCAGCATCGGGAACGACCGGTCCGTCCCGTCCAGGATGATGTCGTCGCCCTCGCTGTGCGCCGGCCAGAACCCGTACACGCCTTCGGCCGTGAAGGACCCGTTGGCGATGATCTCGTCCAGCAAGGTGTTCGCGTCGTCGAACAACTCCCGCGCCACCGGCTGATCGAGGATCGCCGGGTACTTGCCCTTCAACTCCCAGGCCAGGAACAGGAACTGCCAGTCGATCATTGCGCGCAGAGCTTCCAGCGAAGGCGTCTCCCGACGCAGCCCGGTGAAGTCGGGCACCGGCAGTTCGCCGTACTCGACCGGCTCCTTGTTGGCCCGCGCCTGGGCGACCGACAGCAGCGGACTGCGCTGCTTGTTCGCGTGCTGCTCACGCAACCGCTCCTGCTCAAGACTGTTGCTCTTGGCAAGCGTCTCGGCGCGGCCCTCGTCGAGCAGGTCCGACACCACGCCGACGACGCGCGATGCGTCGAGCACGTGCACGGTCGTCTGGTCGTACGCCGGAGCGATCCGGACCGCCGTGTGTTGCTTGGAGGTGGTCGCGCCGCCGATCAGCAGCGGGAGCTTGAGCCCGCGGCGTTCCATTTCGGCGGCCACGGCAACCATCTCGTCGAGCGACGGAGTGATCAGTCCGGACAGGCCGACCACATCGGCGCCCTCGGCAACGGCGGTGTCCAGGATCCTTGCCGCCGGCACCATCACGCCGAGGTCGATCACCTCGTAGTTGTTACAGCCGAGCACCACGCCGACGATGTTCTTGCCGATGTCGTGGACGTCGCCCTTGACCGTCGCGATCACGACCTTGCCCTGACCGCGGACGGCCTCGGGCCGACCTTCGAGCCGGGCCTGCTCCTTCTCGGCCTCCATGAACGGCTCCAGGTAGGCGACCGAGCGCTTCATCACCCGTGCGCTCTTCACCACCTGCGGCAGGAACATCTTGCCGGCGCCGAACAGGTCGCCGACCACCTTCATGCCGTCCATCAACGGGCCTTCGATCACTTCCAGCGGCCGCGGCAGCTTCTGCCGGGCCTCCTCGGTGTCGTCCTCGATGTAGTCGACGATGCCGTGGACGAGCGCGTGCGACAGCCGCTCCTCGACGGTGCCCTCGCGCCAGGTCAGGTCGATCTCGCGCTTGGTGCCCTTGCCCTTGACGTTCTCGGCGAAGCTGACCAGCCGGTCGGTGGCGTCGTCGCGGCGGTCGAAGATCACGTCCTCGACCAGCTCCAGCAGGTCCTTCGGGATGTCCTCGTAGACCGCGAGCTGCCCGGCGTTGACGATTCCCATGTCCAGGCCGACCTTGCCTGCGTGGTACAGGAACGCCGAGTGCATCGCCTCACGGACGATGTCGTTGCCGCGGAACGAGAACGACAGGTTCGAGATGCCGCCGCTGATGTGGACGCCCGGACAGCGGGCTTTGATCAAAGGCAAAGCGTCGATGAAGTTCTTCGCGTAGCCGTTGTGCTCGGACATACCGGTCGCGACGGCCAGCACGTTCGGGTCGAAGATGATGTCCTCGGGCGGGAAGCCGATCTTCTGCGTGAGCAGGTCGTACGCTCGGCCGCAGATCGAAACCTTGCGCTCGACGGTGTCGGCCTGGCCCTGCTCGTCGAACGCCATCACCACCGCACCCGCGCCGTAGTCGCGGATCCGCCGGGCGCGTTCGAGGAACTCCTCCTCGCCCTCCTTCAGGCTGATCGAGTTGACCACGCCCTTGCCCTGCACGCATTTCAGCCCGGCCTCGAGCACGGACCACTTCGAGCTGTCGACCATGATCGGGATCCGGGCCACCTCGGGCTCGGTCGCGATCAGGTTCAGGAACGTGGTCATCGCCTGCTCGCTGTCGAGCAGGTCGGCGTCCATGTTCACGTCCAGCAGGTTCGCGCCGCCGCGGACCTGCTCCAGCGCCACGTCGACCGCGGCCTGGTGGTTGTCGCCCTCGATCAGCCGGCGGAACTTCGCCGACCCGGTCACGTTGGTGCGCTCACCGATCATCACGAACCCGGTGTCCGCGCTGATCTTGAACGGCTCGAGCCCGGAGAACCTGGTGGTGTGATCGGTCGGTACGACCGTCCGCGGGGTCATCCCGTCGACCGCCTCCGCGATCTTCTTGATGTGGGCCGGCGACGTACCGCAGCAGCCGCCGACGATGTTGACCAGCCCGGACTGCGCGAACTCCTCGAGCATCCCGGCCGTCTCTTCCGGCGTCTCGTCGTACCCGCCGAAGGCGTTCGGGAGGCCGGCGTTCGGGTGCGAGGCGACGTACGTGTCGGCGAACCGGGCCAGGTCCGCGACGTGCGGCCGCATCTCGGCGGCACCGAGCGAACAGTTGACGCCGACGACAAGCGGCTTGGCGTGCTCGACCGAGCTCCAGAACGCCTCGACGGTCTGGCCCGACAGCGTCCGTCCGCTCAGGTCGACAATGGTCACCGAGATCCACAGCGGCAGCTGCGGCGCGACCTCGCGGGCCGCGGTGACGGCCGCCTTGGCGTTCAGCGTGTCGAAGATCGTCTCGATCAGCAGCAGGTCGACGCCGCCCTCCGCAAGCGCCGCGATCTGCTCGGCGTACGCAGCTTTGACCTGCTCGAACGTGACCGCGCGGTACGACGGGTCCTCGACGCGCGGGGACAGCGACAGCGTGACGTTCAGCGGGCCGATCGAACCGGCCACGAACCTCGGACGGTCCGGGGTGGCGAACTCGTCTGCGGCCTGCCGGGCCAGCCGGGCACCGGCGACGTTCATCTCGCGGACGTACTCCTGCAGGCCGTAGTCGGCCTGACCAATGCTGGTCGCGGTGAACGTGTTCGTAGTGGTGATGTCCGCGCCGGCCGCCAGATACTGCCGGTGGACGTCGAGGATCAGGTCCGGACGGGTCAGGATAAGCACGTCCGGGTCACCGGTGACGTCGTGCGTGTGGTCGCCGAACCGGTCGCCCTGGAAATCCTCGGGCTTCAGCTTGGCGCCCTGCAGCATCGTGCCCCAGGCGCCGTCCAGGATCCCCACCCGCTGATCGAGCAGCTCCCGCAGCGCGGTTTCGCTCATCTGCCAACCCCTCCAGAAAGACTCTCCGGAGGCGCCCTTGCAGTGATGCCCCAGGCCGAGCGTGGCGGGCCCGGGGCCCGTTGCAGCGCCTCTCGGCCTGGATGCTCCATGTTAGTGGCGTCACACCCAGCGCCAAGCGCCTTGTCCACATTCTAGGACGGTTGTTCAATCAGTGGATGAGCTCCTGGATCGCCGGGGCATAGAGGGCGGCCACATTCTCGGGGTCGGCGGCGGCGATCGGACCGCTCTTGTCGATCGCCATCATGGCTCCGAGACCGAGGAGTTGCGCGGTGATCAGACTGGCGCGCAGCGCGGCGTCCGGGCCGGTCAACCGCGCGGCGAAGGCACGGGCCACCTGATCGCGGAAGTGCTCGCGGATCAGCGCGCGTTCGTCACCCTTGCCTGCCGCGAACACGACCCGGACGAGGAGGTCCTGGTCGTTTTCCCGGCGGTACTCGACCAGGGTGCGGACGGCATGCTCGCCGAGTCGCTCGTTCGGTGCGGCGAGCAACAACTGGGCCGCGTCGGTGAAGTCGGCGACCCGTTCGAACAGCGCTTCCTTGCCGCCGAAGTACTTCACGATCAGGGCGGCACTGACGCCGGCATCCGCAGCGACCCCGCGCAGCGTGACCGCGTCGTACGGCTCCCGTGCGAACGCCTTACGCGCCGCGCGGAGGATCGCCGTCCGCCCCGGATCGGTCACGTCGTAGTCACCTCGTACGCCGGCTCACGACGTCGCGCCGGAATCAGCAGCACCAGTCCAGCCGCTGCCACGGCGGCGATCCCCGCAATCACGAAGACGATCAGGTACGCCGACAGCGCGGGCGCGGTCTGGCCAGCCCGGGAGATCGTGACTCCCGCGAGCACGGTGGCCACGATCGTGCTGCAGATCGCCTGCCCGATCGTGCGCATCAGCGTGTTGAGGCCGTTCGCGGCGGCCGTTTCGGTCACTGGCACAGCATGCATGATCAGGGCCGGAAGAGCGGAGTACGCAACGGCGGTGCCGGCGGAAACGACGGTCGCGCCGACGACGATCCCGGCGACGTTGCTGCTGGTGAACAAGCGGACGACGTACCCGGCCGCCATCAGCACCGACGCGATCGCGAGGGTGAACCGCGGACCACGTGCGTTGGAGATCCGGGCGGACACCGGCGAGAGCAGCACCATCGCGACACCGCCGGGCAGCAGGCACAGTCCGCTGACCACGATCGATTCGCCCAGCCCGTAGCCGGTCCAGGTGGGCTCCTGGACGAGTTGGGCTGTGGACAGCGAGTTCGCGTAGAAGGCGAACCCGATCAGCAGCGCACCGAGGTTGGTGAAGAGCACAGCGGGCCGCGCGGACACCCGGAGATCGACGAGTGGGCTCTTGATCCGCAGCTCGTACCACCCCCAGATCGGCACGAGCAGCACAGCAACGGCGTACAGCGCGACGAGCCTGCCGGCACCCCAGGCGTTGGTCTTCGAGACGGCAAGCAGCAGGGAGACCAGGAAGGCGCTCAGGCCGAGCGCGCCGACGACGTCGAAGCGGCCGCGGCTGCGAACCGGCGACTCGGGGACGATCAGCAGGACGAGTACGACGTCGAGCAGGCCGAGGCCGAGGTTGATCCAGAACATCGTGTGCCAGTTCGCGTACTGGACCACCAGCGTCGCGGCCGGGATGCCGAACGCCGCGCCGATGCCCAGGGTTGAGCTCATGATCGCGATCGACGGGATCACCCGCCGTGGCGGCAGTTCGTCGCGCAGGATGCTGATCCCGAGCGGGATGACCGCGACCGCGGCGCCCTGGAACGCCCGGCCGACGATCAGCACGGTCAGATCCGAACTGCTCGCGCAGAGGAACGAACCGACGACCATCGAGGACAGCGCGATCAGCAGGACGCGGCGCTTGCCGTACATGTCACCGGCCCGGCCCAGCAGTGGCGTGAAGACCGCGCCGGTGAGCAGGGTGATCGTGATCAGCCAGCTGACGTCCGAGGCCGGACTGTGGGTGATCTGCGGAAGCAGGGGCAGCAGCGGTACGACGATGGTCTGGCTGATCGAGACGAGCACGCCGCAGAACGCGAGCGCGGCCAGAATCAGGCGTGGGTGAGCGGCGGGACGGACGATCAAGCGGAGTCCTCACAGGGGTGAACAGTTGTTTACGCAGGAATCGTAAACGGTCGTTCACCCCTGCCGGAAGCGAACCCGGATGTTCGTGGACAGCAGATCGGGCCCGGGCGCTCTGAGGGGGAGGAGAGCGCCGGGCCCGATCATTCGGTCCGCTGCAGCGAGGGGGTAGCGCTGAGGTCAGCGAACCGGGCCGGTGATGAGTTCGATGGTTGCCTTGTGGGACTGACCGGACTGGTCGACCCAGCCGACCGCGACCTTGTCCCCGGGGTGCTGCGCGTTGAGCAGCGAGGACAGCGTGTCGGGCGAGTCGACGGTGTGACCGGCGAAGGAGGTGATCACGTCACCGGCCTCGAGTCCGGCCGCGGCCGCGTGGCTGTTCTCGACTACGTCGCCGATGACGGCGCCGGTGGTGCCGGGGCTGGTCTCGACCGAGACTCCGAGCATCGCGGAGGCGCCGAGGTGTACGGCGTCCGACGACTTGCCGTTCTCGATCTGCTGAGCGATGTCGAGCGCCTGGTTGATCGGGATGGCGTACCCCTCGGTGGTCGTCCCGCTCCCGCTACCCGAGCCGTTGCCCGAGCCGCCTTGGCCGTTGCCGGAGCCGTCGCCGTTGCCGTTGCTCGAACCGTTTCCGTTGCCGTTGCTCGAACCGTTGCCGTTGCTCGAACCGTTTCCGTTCCTGTTGCCGAAGCCGTTGCCGCCGAACGGGGTTCCGCTGCCGTTGCCGTACCCGTAGCCGCCGCCGTAGCCGTTGCCGTCAGCCGTCAGCGTGGCCGTCTTGGTGGAGCCGGACGTGACCGCGGTCTGACCCGGGGCGCCCTGTCCGCCGTTGTTGCCACTGCCGCCGGCGACGTCGACACCGACCACGTTGCCGTTCGCGTCCACCAGCGGGCCGCCGGAGTCACCGGCCTGGATGTTCGCGTCGGTCTCGATCAGGTTGGTGAGGTTCTCCGGGTCCTGCCCGCTCTCGTCGGTCGCGGTGATCGCCTGGTTCAGCCCGGTCACCTTGCCGGCCGCGTAACTCGGCGTACCGCCGGCGCCGCCCGCGTTGCCGACCCCGACCACCTGGTCGCCGAGCTTCACCTGGTCGGAGTTCCCGGTCTTCGCGGTCTGCAGCCCAGACGCGTCCTTCAGCTTCAGTACGGCGATGTCGTGCTGTACGTCGTACCCGACCACGCTCGCGGTGTACGTCTTCCCGTTGCCGATGTCCGTCACGGTGATCGAGGTCGCACCCTCGACCACGTGGTGGTTGGTGAGCACCTCACCGTCGGAGCTCAGCACGATCCCGGTGCCGGCCGCCCGTGCGTTCTCGTACCCCAGCACGGTGTTCACGTCGACCAGTCCGGGCGACACCTTGGCCGCCACAGTCGCCGCGTCGAACGCCTTCTGGGACAGCTCGGAGGTGTTCCCGCTGCTCCGCTGGTCGATGCCCCAGGCAACCGACCCGGCGACGACAACCGCTGCCAGCCCGAGTACACCGGCCCCTAGCAGTCGCCGGCCGCGCTTCTTCGGTGCCGGCGGCTGCGGCGCGTGCGGGTACTGCTGCGGATATCCGCCGTGTGCCGGCGGCCAGCTCCCATATGACCCACCGTTGTACGGTCCAGGCCCAACGCTGTCATTCATTTTCCCGAGTCCTCCTCAGCCAGTTCCCTCTGTCTTCGAGTACACCTCGCAAGACTGAGAACTCCATCGGGCCAACCAATGAATCAGCTGAGAATCTTCTGGACCGCCATCACCACGGCCCGGCGGCGGATGATCGGGTTCGGCACGTCGACGCCGTACTCCGGATTCATCGACGTCCAGTGCGTCGCGATCGCCTGGATCAGCGACAGCAGCGTGACCGCGGTGAACTGCCGCGGCACCACCCGGCGGCGCATTCCCCGGTGCAACTCGTCCAGCCGGGCCTGGTTGACCGCGACGATCGCCTCCAACGGCTGACCGTCGGGCCGCTCGAGCCGGTACCAGGTCGAGAGCCGTAGCCGCTCCGGATGCGCCTCGAAGTAGTCGAACACCCGCCCCGCGTACGCCGGAAGATCGTCGACGTCGAACCCGACCTCGTCCAGGTACTGCGCCACGGACGCGGTGAACGCCGCGTCGAACAGCTCGTCCTTGTTGCCGAAGTACGCGTACAGCATGGCCTTGTTGCAACCGGCAACCTCGGCGATCCGGCTGACCCGCGCGCCGGCGATCCCGCGGGCGGCGAACTCCTCGGTGGCGGCCTCCAGGATCCGGGCCTTGGTCCGGTCGGCGTTGCGCTGCTGCATGCCCGCCAGCCTAGCAACCAACTGGTTAGTTGATTTCCAACCAACTAGTTGGTTAGCTTGAAGGCGTATCCAACCAACCGGTTAGTTAGGAATCGTGATGAGCAAGATCTGGTTGATCACCGGCAGCTCCCGCGGGCTGGGCCGCGCCCTCACCGAGGCCGTGCTGAACGCCGGAGACCGAGTCGTCGCCACCGCCCGCCAGCCCGAGCAGCTCGACGACCTGGTCACGAAGTACGGCGAGCAGATCCGCGCCGTCGCCCTCGACGTGACCGACACCGAGGCCTCCCGCGCCGCCGTCCAGACCGCACTCGACGCGTTCGGTGGCCTGGATGTGGTGGCGAACAACGCCGGCTACGCCAACAGCGCCCCGATCGAGGAGACGCCCGACGAGGACTTCCGGGCACAGATCGAGACCAACCTCTTCGGCGTGGTCAACGTGACCAAGGCAGCCCTGCCGGTGTTCCGCGAGCAGCGCGGCGGGCACTTCCTGCAGTTCTCGTCGATCGGCGGCCGCGTCGGCGGCACTCCGGGCATGGGCGCTTACCAGACCGCGAAGTTCGCCGTCGAAGGCTTCTCCGAGGTGCTGCACAACGAGGTACAGCCGTTCGGCGTGAAGGTGACGATCGTCGAGCCGGGCGCCTTCCGGACCGACTGGGGCGGCTCGTCGATGCGGCTCGCCGAGGTACACCCGGACTACGACGCGACCGTCGGGCAGATGAACCGCTTCCGCGTAGAGACCGACGGCACGCAGGCCGGCGACCCGGCCAAGGCCGCCCAGGCGATCCTCCAGGTCGTCGGCCTCGACAACCCGCCGCTCCGCCTCCTGCTCGGCAAGGACGCGCTCACCCACGCCGACCGCGCCTCCAAATCCCGCGCCGAGGAGGCCGCCACCTGGTCACACCTGACCACCTCGACCGACTTCGACTGACGGTCCGCTCTGTGTCTACACTGTAGATATGATCTACACCGTAGACACGCCGGCAGCCGCCCTGCACGTCGAACGCACCGGCGAAGGGCCGGCGATCGTGCTGATTCCCGGTGGTGGCGGGGACGCCGCGATGTACACGGCCCTGATCGACGAGCTGGCCCGGAAGCACACCGTCATCACCTACGACCGCCGCGGCAACTCCCGCAGCAGCCTCAAGCCGGGCGCCGGAGCGAGCTTGCCCGATCAAGCGGCCGACGTCGTCGCGATCCTCGACGACGCCGGCTTCGATCAGGCCTTCGTTTTCGGCTCCAGCGCCGGCGCATTGGTGACGCTCAGCCTGCTCACGTCGTACGCCGATCGCGTCGCGGCCGCCGTCGTCCACGAGCCGCCGGTGATCCAGGTGCTCCCCGACGCCGCCGAACGTACGGCGTACTTCGACGACCTCGGCCGGATCGCCGAACGCGAAGGCGCGCTGCCCGCGATGATGAAGTTCGCCACCAGCACGATGGACCGGCCGACCAAGTTCTTCGACTCGCGGTTCGGCCGGACCATCGGCGCGGCCGCCGTCGGCCTCGCGAGCCGCGTCACCCCGAAGAACGAGATGAACCGCCTGTTCGGGAACGCGGACCAGCTGATGCGGACCGAGATGCCGGACTTCACCCGCTACCAGCCGGACCGCGAGGCCCTTCGCAACGCCAATAGCCGCTGGGCCTTCGGCGTCGGCGCTCTGAGTGAGGGCCGCTACTACAGCCGCCCGGCCCGGCAGTTGAGCGCCGAGCTCGGCGTACCGTGTCTGGAGTTCCCCGGCGGACACCTCGGCTACCAGAGCGAGGCCGCCGAGTTCGCGCGCCGCCTCCAGGAGTTCTTCGATGCCTGACCGCACCCCACCGACGCGGCCCGCCCTCAACCGCGAGTACATCGCCGAGGTCGCCCTCGACCTGATCGATCGGATCGGGCTGGCCACGTTCTCGATGCGCAAGCTCGGGGCGGAGCTGGGCGCCGACCCGATGGCGGCGTACCGGCACTTCGCCGACCAGGAGGATCTGTACGACGGCATTGCCGAGCTGCTCTTCGACCGCCTCGACGCCGACTCGTTGCCCTGGGCAACAGAGTGGACCGAGCTCGCGACGGCGTACTGCGAACGGCTGCGGACCACCCTGCTCGAGCACCCGCAGGCCGTCACGGTCTTCGCCTCCCGACCGGTCCGCTCCCCCGCCGCGATCGGCACCGGCAACCGGATGCTCGAGTCCCTGCAGGCCGCCGGCTTCGGGCCCGCCGACGCCCTGCGGATCACCCGCTGCCTGCGCGAGTACACGATCGGCCACGCGCTCACGATGGCCGTGCCAACGGTGGACGCCCGCCGCCGCAGCCGCAAGCCGGCGCCCACCGATCCCGCCTACAACCTGCTCGCCGAGGCCGCCGACGGCGCCACCCCCGGCGACCACTTCGACCCCGGCCTGCAGGCCATGCTCAACGGATTCAGCGCAGGTCGCGGAAGAACTCGCGGACGTCGCTGACCAGCAACTCCGGCTCCTCCAGCGCGGCGAAGTGACCGCCGTGGTCGACGTCGGTCCAGCGCGTGATCGTGTTCGACGTCTCGCAGTACCGGCGGATCGCGACGTCGTGGGCGAGCGCGAGGACGGCCGTCGGGACACCCGAGTCCGGCCGGGGCGCCCACGACCGCGGCTGGGCGTAGCCGATGTACGCCGCCGACCCACCGGTGCCGGTCAGCCAGTACATCATCACGTTGGTGAGCAGCCGGTCCTTACTGATGATTGCTTCCGGCAACGTCTCGGCCGGGAAGGTCCAGGCCCGGAACTTGTCCATGATCCAGGCCAGCTGCGCGACCGGCGAGTCGACCAGCCCGTACGCCAGCGTCTGCGGCCGGGTCGACTGGATCGAGATGTAGCCGAACTCGTCCTGCATGAACTGACCGATCCGCGCCATCTTGTCCTGCTCCAGCGGCGTCAGCGTCTTCAGCTCCTCGTCGGACATTTGCAGCGGCGGCAGGTTCGTCCCGCCGTTCGTGTGTACGCCGACCACGCGCTCCGGAGCCGACCGTCCGACCTCGGGTGACACCGACCCACCCAGGTCCCCGCCCTGTACGCCGTACCGTTCGTACCCGAGCCGGCTCATCAGCTCCGCCCACACCCGCCCGATCCGCGGGAACGTCCAGTCGCCGTCCGCGGTCGGCCCGGAGAACCCGAACCCGGGCAGCGCCGGGATCACCACATCGAACGCGTCCGCCGCCTGACCGCCATGAGCAACCGGGTCGGTCAGCGGGCCGATCACATCCAGGAACTCGACGATCGACCCCGGCCAACCGTGCGTCAGCAGCAGCGGCAGCGCACCCGGCTCGGCGGACCGGACGTGGATGAAGTGGATCTGCTGCCCCTCGATCTCGGTGGTGAACTGCGGGTACGAGTTCAGCTCCTTCTCCGCGGCCCGCCAGTCGTAGGAAGTCCGCCAGTACTCGACCAGCGACGACAGCCAGGCGACCGGCACGCCGGTGTCCCAGTCGTCACCGGGCAGCGGAGCGGGAAGCCGGGTGCTCGCCAGCTTAGCGGCGAGGTCGTCGAGGGTGCTCTGCGGGATGTCAATCGTGAAGGGCTTGATCATGTCCCAAACTCTGTCACTTGCTTAGGACACCTTCAGTCCTAACCAGGTGGCAGACTTCAGAACATGCTCGAAACCTCGGCACGACTGCTCAAACTGCTCTCGCTCCTGCAGCAACCCAGGGAGTGGAGCGGCGCTGCCCTGGCCGACGAGCTCGCGGTCGGGGTCCGGACGGTACGGCGGGACGTCGACAAGCTCCGCAACCTCGGCTACCCGGTCGACGCCGTACCGGGTGTGGCCGGCTACCGCCTCGGCTCGGGCGCCGCGCTCCCGCCACTGCTCCTAGATGACGAGGAGGCCGTCGCGGTCGCAATCGGATTGCGCGCCGCCGCGAGCGGCACCGTGGCCGGGACCGAGGAGTCGTCGGTCCGCGCGCTCACCAAGCTCGAACAGGTCCTGCCGTCCCGGCTCCGACACCGGATCACACTCCTCCAGCAGATCGCCGTCACCCCGGCCGGCGGTCCGTCGGTGCAACCCGACGTACTGCTCGCTGTTGCGGCCGCTTGTCGCGATCATCAGCGGATGCGGTTCGACTACCGCAATCACGACGGTACGGCGACCACTCGGACGACGGAGCCGCATCGGCTGGTGCACACCGGTCGCCGTTGGTACCTGGTCGCGTGGGATCTCGACCGGACCGACTGGCGGACGTTCCGGCTCGACCGGTTGGAGCCGCGGATCCCGACCGGGCCGCGGTTCACGCCGCGCGACGTACCGGATCTGGCGACCATCGCGCGCGGCGTCGCCTCCGGTGGTTACCGCTACCAGGCCCGCATCCTGGTGCATGCCCCGGCCGAGCAGGTCGCGGATCGGTACGGACCGAACGTCGCGGCGGTGACGCCGGTCGACGACTCGACGACGCTGGTTGAGACCGGCGCCAACTCGCTCGACCAACTCGCGTTGCACTTCGGTCTGCTCGGGCTTCCGTTCGAGATCCAGTCACCACCCGAGCTGATCGAGACCGTTCGCGAACTCACGACGCGCCTAACAGCAGCGATTCCGGCACCCTGACCGGTACCGTTCAGGCATGCAGGATCGGTACGTCGAGACCGTGCTGGGCCGGATCCGGTTGCGCGTGGATGGGTCCGGACCCGCGATGCTGTTCTGGCCGAGCCTGTTGATGGACGGCACCCTCTGGTCCGCCCAGGCCGCGCACTTCGCCGACCGCTTCCAGGTGATCCTCGTCGATCCGCCCGGCCACGGCGGCAGCGAGCCGCTGACCGGACCGTTCAGCTTCGACCAGTGCGCCGAGGTGATCCTCGCGATCATCGACGACCTCGGCGCCGACCGGGTCCATGTCATCGGCAACAGTTGGGGCGGCATGATCGGCGGCACGTTCGCCGCGCTGCATCCCGACCGGATCGGCATCGCGGTCCTAATGAACGCCACCGCCTCCCCGTCCGGTCGGCGGCAACGGTTCGAGTACGGCGTCCTGACCCGATCGGCCCGACTGCTCGGCGGCATCCGCGGACCACTCGTCGGGCCGGTCCGCGACGCCTTCCTCGGACCGACCGCCAAACGCGAGAAGCCCGAGGTCGTTGCTACTGTCAACGAGCTCGCGCAACGGGTGAACATTGCCTCCGGCCACCATGCCGTCACCAGCGTCGTACCGCGCCGCCCCGATCAGCGGGCTCTGTTCGGCACCATCCGCACGCCAGTCCTGGTGGTAGCCGGCGCCGAGGACGCGACGTTCCCGGTGGCCGAGACCGAGGAGATGGCGGACTCGATCCCCGGCGCTCGCTTCGTCGTCCTCGAACAGTCCGCGCACCTGGCCGCACTCGAGTCCCCAAAGGAAGTCAACACCCTGATCGACGACTTCCTGGCAGACAACGCCTAGCGTCGCGACGGGGGGGTGGCGGTCATCTGGACAGGTAGTGTCGGGCAGCCGGTAGTACACCTGAGCGTTAAAACGCCGACGCGTACGGCGTATCGCAGATGTACTACCTGTCGAGCTGCAGATCGCCGGCCCGTGACCGATCCACGACTCGACGAACCCGGCACCAACCACAACACACGACTCGACGACGGCCAACCACCGAGCACCCGCCGCCTAGCAGGCCAACTCAACCCACCCACACATCATCCACAAGAGCCAACTCGGGGAGGATCTTGTGCCGTTCTGGGTGCAAAACCCTCCCCACATCCGCAGTGACGGTCAGTCGCTCGGGTGAGGCGCCGGCTGGTCGGGTCAACAGCGTTACGACCTCAACCTTTGTGGACAACGCCTAGCGTCGCGCCGGGACCGGGGTGCGGGTCAGGTCGGCGGCGACGACTATCTCGCCGCTGAACTCGGCGGCGGCTTCCTCGTGGAAGCGTCCGGGTTCCAGGTAGCGCTGGGAGAAGTGCGTCAGGACGAGTTTGCGGACGCCGCACTCCTCGGCGACGCGAGCAGCTTGGCGCGCGGTGAGGTGGCCGAAGCGGCGGGCCAGGTCGGCCTCGGACGACAAGTACGTGGACTCGATCACCAGCAGGTCGGCACGGTCGGCCAAGCGCAGTACGTTCTCGCACAGCCGCGTGTCCATGATGAAGGCAAACCGCTGGCCGGGTCGGGGCTCACTGACGTCCTCGATGCGCACCGTGCGACCGTCCACCTCGAGGGAGCCGGCTTGCTGGAGGCGACTGATGGCCGGACCAACGATCCCGTGAGCAGCGAGCTGGTCCGGCAGCATCCGGCGGCCGTCGGGCTCGATCAGCTGGTAGCCGAACGACTCGATCGAATGCTCCAGCCGGCGTGCCCACAGCTGCCCGAACGACCCGACCGACAGCAGCCCGTCCTCCTCCACCGGCTCCTCGACCAACTCGGCCCGCTCGAAGAACGAAGCGGCGTACCGCAGCCGGGTGAAGTACGTCTGCCCCGACGCCGGGTAGTGCGCGCGGACCGGATGCGGTACGTCGTCCAGCGACAACCGCTGCACGATCCCGGGCACGCCGAGGCAATGATCACCGTGGAAATGCGTCACGCACAGCCGGGTGATCGCGCCGGCCGCAACCCCGGCGTACAGCATCTGCCGTTGCGTCCCCTCGCCCGGATCGAACAGGAACCCCTCCTCGTCCCAGCGCAGGAAGTACCCGTTCTGCGTGCGTTCCCGGGACGGCACCTGGCTGCCGGTCCCGAGCACGACCAGCTCACGCAAGCGCGGCCACCAACGTCGAGGACGACATGTTGCCGCCGCAGGACACCACCGCGACGCGCTTGCCGGCCAATTCGGTACGGCGTTCCCGCGCGGCCGCGAACGCCAGCGCGGCCGAACCCTCGATCAACTGATGCTCGGTGTCGATGACCATCCGGAGCGCATCCCGGATCGCGTCCTCTTCGACCAGCACCCAATCGTCGACGAGCTCCCGGCACAGCTCGAACGTGATGCTGCCCGGCTCGACGCTGCCCGCCGTACCGTCCGACAACGTCTGCGCGGCGTCGACCTGGACGATCTCACCGGCCCGCACCGAGGCCGCCATCGCATCATCCATAGCGGGCTGCGCGCCATAGACCGTGATGTCAGGCAGGTGCTTCTTCAACACCGAAGCGACCCCGCTGATCAGCCCGCCACCACCGACCGAGACCACGACCGCGTCCAGCGGCGCACCGCCGAGCTGCTCGAGAATCTCCACCGCCAGCGTGCCCTGCCCGGCGACGATGTCCAGGTCGTTGTACGGCGACACGTAGGCCAGACCGTGCTCCGCGGCGTACGCCCGCGCCTTCGGCTCGAGCACCCCGGAATCGTTGCCCTCAGCCCGCAGTTCCAGCCCGAGCCGACGCAGCGCCGCGACCTTGCTCGGCGAGGCGTTCTCCGGCAGGTAAACGATCCCGTGCCCGCCGAGAGTCGCAAGCGCATTACCGACCCCGAGCGCGTGATTCCCAGTCGAAGCGGTCACCACCCCCGGCCGCCGCTCCTCGTCACTGAGCGTCAGAATCTTCGCCATCGCCCCACGAGCCTTGAACGACCCAGTGACCTGCCGGTGCTCACACTTCACCAGCAGGTCGGCGCCCACGTCGTCGCTGACCGCGTCGTACCTGACGAACGGCGTCGGCGGCAGATACTCACGCAACCGCAGCGCAACCAGCTCCGACCGCTCGGCCACTTCGGCAGGCGTGACCATCATGCGTTCAAACTCGTGCCCAGTTCTTGCCAGTCGAGGACCGGGGCGGCGAGTTGACTGATGGTGGCGAGGAGGCCGAGGCGGGCGGCTCGGATGTCCGGCTCCTTGGCCATCACCAGGATCTCGTCGAAGAAGGCGTTGACGGGCTCGACCAGGACCGAGGCGGCCGCGACGAAGTCGCCGAGGCCGGTCGGTGCCTGTCCGATCTTCTCGACCGCTTCGTGTACGACGACCTCGGCCGGCTCGGTCAGCTTGCTCGAGTCGTACGACGCCTCGGTGCCCTCGGGGACGATCCGGCGTACCCGCTGGAGGACGGCGACCAGGTCGGCGAAGTCGCGGTTGCCGACCAGCTCCTGCAGGGTCTTCAGCGTCTCGTCCGCATCCGCCGGAGCCGTTGCCAACGGCAACACAGCGGCGACCTGGAAGTGGTCGTCGCCGCGGTCGAGCAGCTGCTGCTCGTACCGCCGGACGGTGAACTCGGCGACCTCGTCCAGCGAGGACTCCGGTACGTCGATGCCCTGGGCACCGATCTCGTCCGCGGCCGCCTTCAGGCCGACGGGCAGGGTGATCGCCCGCAGTTCGGGGTGTTCGCGGAGGATCGCGACCACACCGGCGGCCGCGCGCCGCAGCGCGAACGGGTCCGAGCTTCCGGTCGGCTTCGCACCGACACCGAACAGGCCGGCCAGCAGGTCGAACCGGTCGGCCAGCGCGAGCAGCGCACCCGGGGTCGTCGACGGCACCGGGTCACCGGCCGAGCGCGGCAGCTCCATGTCGAACAGCGCCTGGGCAACCGCCTCGGTCTCACCGGCGCGGCGCGCGTACTCGCGGGCCATCGTGCCGGCCAGGCTGGTCAGCTCGACCACCATCTGCGACCCGAGGTCGAACTTCGCCAGCTCGGCGGCCCGCTTCAGCGTGGTCAGGTCGTCGCCACCCAGGTCGACGACCTCGGCAAGCTTTAAGGCCACCCGCCCAATCCGGCCCGCGCGGTCGGCCATCGAGCCGAGCCGCTCCTCGAAGGCGAGCTTCTCCAGCTCGCCCTTCATCGACTCCAGCGGCGTGTCCAGGTCGGCCCGCCAGAAGAACGCGGCGTCCTCGTAGCGCGCCCGCAGTACGCCTTCGTTGCCTGCCCTGACCAGGTCCTCGTCGACCGAACCGTTGGCCACAGCAACGAAATGCGGAAGCAGCTTGCCATCGGCATCGCGGACCGGCAGGTAGCGCTGGTGCTTGCGCATCACCGTCGTGAGGATCTCGCTCGGCAGGTCCAGATAGTCCGCAGAGAAGCCACCGAGGATCGGCGTCGGCTCCTCGACCAGGTTGACGATCTGGTCGACCAACGCGGCCTCGCCCTCGACGTCCACCGTGCCGTCGACGCCCTTTGCGAGCTCGCTCGCGGCCGACACGATCACGGAACGGCGCCGTGCCGGGTCGGCCTCGATGCCGTGGATCCGGAGCAGATCGAGGTACCCCTCGGCCGCGGCGATCTCGACCTTCGGCGGAGCGGCCGTCCGGTGGACCCGCGTCGTACGGCCGGCGGCCAGGGACGACACCGAGACCGGAACGACCTGGTCACCGAGCAGCGCGACCAGCCAGCGGACCGGGCGGGTGAACGACAACTTGGCGTCGTTCCACCGCATGTTCTTGTCCGAGCGCAGTCCGGCGACGATCTCGCTCAGTACGCCGCTCAGCACCTCGGCCGCACCCCGACCCGGGTCCGGCTTGGTCACCGCGACGTACTCGACGCCGTCGACATCCAGGTCGTGCAGCTCGGTCGGCTCGACCTTCTGGCCGCGGGCGAACCCGGCAGCGGCCTTGGTCAGGTTGCCGTCGGCGTCGTACGCGGCCGCCTTCTTCGGGCCGCGGACCACGCGCTCGGCGTCGGGCTCACCGGCCTGGACCTCGGCGACGAACGCGACCACCCGACGCGGCGTCGCGTACGTCGTGATCGCGCCATGACCGAGCCGGGTCGCGCCGAGCTTCTCTTCCAGCGCGGATCGAACGGCCTCGGCGGTCTTGGTGACCTCGGACGGCGGCATCTCCTCGGTGCCGATCTCGAAGGTCAGCTGCCGGGTCCCGGTGATCTTGGGGAACTCAGTCGGTTCGGCGACTGCGGCCGGAAGCTCGGCGAGTCCGAGCGGGTACTCGAGCTCCTCGCGCCGCTCGGCCCACAGCCGCGAGACCTCGCGGGCAAGCGTCCGCATCCGGCCGAAGGCCTTGGCGCGTTCCGTCGTACTCACGGCACCGCGGGCGTCGAGCACGTTGAAGGTGTGCGAGCAACGCAGTACCTGGATGTGCGCGGGCACCGGGAGCCGGTCGTCGATCATCCGACGGGCCTCGTTCGCATATTCCTCGAACAGACGCTTCTGCGACTCCACGTCCGCGTCGTCGAGGTAGTAGCGGCTCATCTCGTACTCCGCCTGGCCGAACGCCTCGCCGTACGAGATGCCCGGTGCGTAGGCGATGTCCTTGAAGTTCGAGACGCCCTGCAGCGCCATCATGATCCGCTCGATGCCGTAGGTGATCTCCACCGACACCGGGTCGAGCGTCATGCCGCCGGCCTGCTGGAAGTAGGTGAACTGGGTGATCTCCAGCCCGTCCAGCCAGACCTCCCAGCCGAGACCCCAGGACCCGGTCGCCGGGTTCGCCCAGTTGTCCTCGACGAACCGGATGTCGTGCGCGTGGATGTCGACCCCGAGCGTGGCCAGGCTGTCCAGGAACTGCTCCTGCGGGTTGCCCGGGTCCGGCTTGAGCACCACCTGGAACTGGGTGTGGGTCTGCAGGCGGTTCGGGTTCTCGCCGTAACGGCTGTCGTCGGGCCGGACACTCGGCTCGACGTACGCGACCCGCCACGGCTCGGGACCGAGCACCCGCAGGATCGTCGCCGGGTTCAGCGTTCCCGCACCGACCTCGCTGTTGAACGGCTGCACGACCATGCAGCCCCGGTCGGTCCAGTACTTCGTCAGCGCGATCAGCGCGTCCTGCATGGTGAGCACAACAAACCTCGAGCCATCGTTCGGAGGGGGTTCAGGGGACGAAGTCTATTAGCTCGCGCCTGGTGCTACGCCCCGGATGACCAGGTCGACGAGACGGTCGGCCTGAGCGGTGTCGGAGTCACTGGCCAGCGTGATGCCGTTGAGCAGTTGCAGTACGTCGGAGATGGCGACGTCGGCCGGGACCGAGCCGTCCTTCTGAGCCCGATCCAGCAAGCTCTGGCCGGCCGCGCGGATCCGCTGATGGCACTGCGAACCGCGCTCGGCGCTCATCATCAGCGCCGGCCCGAGACCATGCACTGTGGTGATGTGGCCGACCATGTCGTGGAGCCAGATCGTCAACGCCTGCAGGGGTTTCGGGTAATCCTGGAGCTCGTCGGCCCGCGCGCAGACTGCTTCAATACTGCTCTCGAAGACGGCCTCCAGCAGAGCGACCCGGCCACCGAAGTGACGGTGCAACGTCGCCGACCCGACCTCCGCCCGCCGCGCGATCTCCTCCAAGGAGGCGCCGGCGCCCTGCTCGGCGACCACCTCGGCGGCCACCGCGACCATCCGGTCGTAGTTCCGCCGGGCATCCGCACGCACGATCGAACTCCCTTGCTAACTGGGGTGGTACCCCATATCGTAGCGCAGGTTAACCGGGGGGATACCCCACTTACTACCTCAGGAGCTTCAGATGCGAATCGGACTGGCGTACGGCGACGCCCGCAAGCAGACCGACCTGGCAGACATCACGCACCAGATCCAGTCGGCGAGCGGCATCGGCACCGCCTGGCTGACCCAGGGCCCGAACCTCGATGCCCTCACCACCCTGGCCATCGCCGGCGCAACGTCGACCGGCGAGCTCGGCACCGCGGTGGTGCCCTTCCCGCAGCGGCATCCGCTGGTGCTGGCAAGCCAGGCGCTCACCGTCCAGGCAGCGACCGGCAACCGGCTGACGCTGGGGATCGGCGCCGGGATCGCCGCGATGGTCGGCCCGATGTTCGGCCTACCGACAGACCGGCCGGCTCGTCGGCTCCGCGAGTACCTGGAGGTACTGCGGCCACTGCTCCGGGGCGAGCCTGTCGACCATCACGGCGAGACGCTGACCGCGGTCGGCGCAGTCGCGATCGAAGGCGCCACCGCTCCCCCGGTGCTGGTCGCCGCGCTCGGCCCGGCCATGCTCAAGGTGACCGGAGAACTGGCGGACGGCACGATCACCTGGATGACCGGACCGAGGACGCTCGCGGAACACGTCGTACCGTCGATCACCAAGGCTGCGCAGGGTCGTCCGGCGCCACGGATCGTCGCCGGGCTGCACATCTGCCTGACGAACGACACCGACTCCACGCAAGCCCAGTACGCCACCGACTTCGCGCTGTCCGGCCAGGTCCCGGAGTACCGCGCCGTCCTCGACCGCGAGGGCGTCAGCGGTCCGGCCGACGTACTGCTTGCCGGCGACGAGGAGACGCTGGCCAAGCGGATCGCCCAGCTCCGCGACACCGGCATCACCGACCTGATGCTCGCGCCGATCGGCACCGCGGCCGAGCAAACCCGCACGATCGAGTTCCTGTCTACTATCGGCGGGTGACAGTAACGGAGGCGAGCGGGGCGGTCGACGCGGTCTGGCGGATCGAGTCGGCGCGGATTGTCGCGGGTGTCGCGCGGATCGTGCGGGACGTCGGGCTGGCGGAGGAGCTGGCCCAGGACGCGCTGGTCGCGGCGCTGGAGCAGTGGCCGAAGTCCGGCGTACCGAACAATCCGGGCGCCTGGCTGATGGCGATCGCGAAGCGGCGGGCGATCGACCTGATCCGGCGTAAGGAGACCTACCAGCGCAAGCTCGCCGAGATGGGCCACGAGCTCGAGATCGACGGCGACAGCGTGGAAGACGACGTCGAATCGATCCTCGAGGACCACATCGAGGACGATCTGCTCCGGCTGGTGTTCACCGCGTGTCACCCGGTGCTGACCATGGACGCCCGGGTGACGCTGACGCTGAAGCTGCTGGGCGGCCTGAAGACCGACGAGATCGCCCGCGCGTTCCTCGCGCCGGAGCCGACCATCGCGCAGCGGATCGTCCGGGCCAAGCGCAACCTGGCCAAGGCCGAGGTCGAGTTCGAGGTGCCGTCCGGGCCGGAGCTGCTGGAGCGGCTGTCGTCGGTGCTCGAGGTCGTCTACCTGATCTACAACGAGGGGTACTCCGCGACCGCGGGCGACGACTGGATGCGTCCGACCCTGTGCAACGAGGCGATACGACTCGGCCGTCTGCTCGCCGAGCTGATGCCGACCGAACCCGAAGTACTCGGACTGCTCGCCCTGATGGAGCTGCAGTCGTCCCGGGCCAACGCGCGCGTCGGGCCTGATGGCGAGCCGGTGCTGCTGCTCGACCAGGACCGCCGTCGCTGGGACCGGCTGCTGATCCGCCGCGGCCTCGAAGGGATCGAGCGCGCCTGGGCCTTGGAGAAGCCACCCGGCCCGTACCTCCTCCAGGCTGCGATCGCCGCTTGCCACGCCCGCGCGGCCGATCCGGACGACACCGATTGGGCCCGGATCGCCGGCCTGTACGCCGTACTCGCGCAGGTGACCCCGTCGCCGGTGGTCGAGCTGAACCAGGCGGTCGCGATCTCGATGGCGTTCGGTCCGCAGCGTGGTCTGGATGCGGTCGACGCACTCGCCGACGACCCGTCGTTGAAGGACTACCACCTGCTGCCGAGTGTGCGCGGTGACTTCCTCTTCAAACTCGGCCGCCTGACCGAGGCCAGGACCGAGTTCGAGAAGGCCGCCGCCCTCACCCGGAACGAACGCGAACGCAAGCTCCTGCTGGAACGCGCCGCCGCCTGCTAGCTCACTCGGCTTCGTGGAGGAGGACGGCGACCTGCGTGCGGTTCGCGACGTCCAGCTTCGCCACCGCGGTAACCATCACTGCGAGCTGTGGAAGTGATCTAGGTCACACGTGGTCGATTCGGATCCGGGACCGTCGACGCACCAGTGAAGACTGCCGCTCTAACAGGAGGAACGACATGAACACGGTGGAGTCGAAGGACGGAACGACGATCGCGTACGACCGGCGTGGAGACGGGCCGGCGCTCGTCCTCGTCGACGGCGCGCTCTGCTCTCGGGCGCAAGGGCCGATGCCGGACGTGGCCGCGGAACTCGCGGACCGGTTCACCGTCTACAACTACGACCGGCGCGGCCGCGGGGACTCCGGCGACGCGGAGTCCTACGAGGTCGAGCGGGAGATCGAGGACCTGGCCGCGGTGATCGAGGCCGCCGGCGGATCGGCGTACGTCTACGGCTCGTCATCCGGTGCGGCGCTCGCACTGCGGGCGACCGCCGCCGGGCTGCCGATCGAGAAGCTGGTCGCCTTCGAGCCGCCGTACGTCGTCGACGACAGCCGCAAGCAGATCCCGCGGACCTGGGTCGCCGACCTGCAGGCGCTCGAGCCGGCTGATGCGATCAAGTACTTCTTCACCAAGGGGATCGGCCTGCCCGGGATCATCGTCTCGATGATGAAGCTGATGCCGGCCTGGAAACCGATGAAGGCGATCGCGCACACCCTGCCGTACGACGCTCAGGTCGTCGGTGACAACTGCTTCGGCGACCCGATGGACGCGTCCCAATGGGCCGGGATCGAGCAGCCGGTGCTGGTGGTCAACGGCGGGAAGAGCCCGGGCTGGATGAAGACCTCGACCCGCGCGCTCGCGGACGCGGTCCGGGGCGCCGGGCATACCGAGGTGCCGGGTCAGACCCATGTGATCAAGGCCGGGGCGATCGCCCCGGTGATTGCGGACTTCTGTCGGTGATGCCGGATCGCCAGGCCATCACAATCGCGCCCGCCCGGCCCCGCTGAGCGGGAACCGGGCGGGCGCGAGTGATTGTGATGGTGTGGAGATCCGCCTTTGTCAGGCGCCGGTGATCAGCGCGCCGGCGCCGGTGCGGGCCGCGTCGAACCGAGCCTGCGCGTCGGCCCAGTTGACGACGTTCCACCAAGCCTTGACGTAGTCCGGCTTGACGTTCTTGTACTGCAGGTAGAAGGCGTGCTCCCACATGTCCAGCATCACGATCGGGATCTGGCCGGCCGGCAGGTTGCCCTGCTGGTCGTACAGCTGGTGCACGAGCAGCTGGCCGCCGAGCGCGTCCCAGCCGAGGATGGCCCAGCCGGAGCCCTGGATGGTGGTCGCGCTGGCGGTGAAGTTGGCCTGGAAGCCGTCGAACGAGCCGAACGACTCGTCGATCGCCGCGCCCAGCTCGCCGTCCGGCTTGTCGCCACCGTCCGGCGACAGGTTCTTCCAGAAGATCGAGTGGTTGACGTGACCACCGAGGTTGAAGGCGAGCGTCTTCTCCAGCCCGACGATCGAGCCGAAGTCACCCTTGTCGCGGGCCTCGGCCAGCTTGTCCAGGGTGTCGTTCAGACCCTTCACGTAGGTGGCGTGGTGCTTGTCGTGATGCAGCTCCATGATCTCGCCGGCGATACTCGGCGCGAGCGCGCTGTAGTCGTAGGGGAGGTCGGGAAGCGTGTACGTGGTCAACTCTGCTCCTTCGTCGGGGCCCGCGGGGGCCGATATCTCCGATGTCCTGTGCCAGCGGCACCAGCTTGAAACTTCAACCACGGTTGAGGTCAAGACACCACGCTGCGGAACGGCCACGCGGTACCTGAGACCGGTGCCCGGCGCGATCGCTTTCACACCCCAGCGCACGCACCGGACTACCCCAGCTTCACATACCGCCCCACATCACCCACGAGCGCGTCTCACTTGACCTCGAGGACCAGCTTCCCGCGCGCCCGGCCAGTCTCCAACCGCCGGTGCGCGTCGGCCGCCGCGGCCAGCGCGAACACCTCCTCGACCTCGATCCGGACTGCTCCGTCCTCGATCAGCCGGGCGATCTCCCCGAGCGCGTGACCGTCCGGTTCGACCAGGAACGGCGCGACCCGGACACCCGACTCGGCGGCCTTGGCGATCAGCTCCGGCGACGCCCCGGACGGTACGGCGACCAGGAGTCCGCCCGGCCGGATCACGGCCACCGATTGGCTGAGCGTGGTCTCGCTGCCGACCAGGTCGACCACGACGTCGATGTCCGCGGTCGCGGCCGCCAGGTCGGTGGAGTGGTAGTCGATGAGCTCGTCGGCGCCGAGTCCACGCAACCAGTCGTGCTTGCCGGCGCTCGCCGTACCGACGACGTACGCGCCGAGCTCCTTGGCGAACTGGACGGCGAGGTGCCCGACCCCGCCTCCGGCCGCGTGAATCAGCACCCGCTGACCTTTCTCCACCCCGGCCAGCGCGGTAAGGATCTGGTACGCCGTCAGTCCGGCGAGCGGGACCGCGGCCGCCTCGGTGTGGCTCAGGTTGGCCGGCTTGCGGGCGAAGTGCCGCGACGGCGCGGTCACGTACTCCGCGTACGCCGAGGCTGCTCGCGGGAACCAGGGCATGCCGTAGACCTCGTCGCCGACCGCGAGGGTGTGGACTCCGTGACCGACTTCCTCGACGACGCCCGACACGTCCCAGCCGAGGACGAACGGGGGCTCGCCGAGCAGGCCGGCCACGCCCGATCCGGCGCGGGTCTTGGCGTCGACCGGGTTCACACCGGCCGCGCGGACCCGGACCAGGACCTCGGTCGGCAGCGGCTCCGGCCGCTCGATGTCGACCAGGTGCAGGACCTCGGGACCGCCGTACATGTCTTGAGTGATGGCTTTCATGCCCGCAAGCTATCTAGAAGGAGGTAGTATCCCGCAAGGACCACTACTTCCTAATGGGTAGTACGGAGAGGCAAATGACTACGCGATGTGCGACCGGGGTACACGACAAGCACGACGTGTACGCCGCCCAGTGTCCGTGCCGGGACGTGCTCGATCTGCTCGCGAACAAGTGGGCCGCCCTCGCGATCGGTGCGCTGGAGGACGGCCCGCTGCGGTTCGGTGAGCTGCAGCGGCGGCTGCAAGGGATCAGTCCGAAGGTGCTGACCCAGACGCTGCGCCGGCTCGAGGACAACGGCTTCCTGCACCGGGAGATCTACCCGGCTGTGCCGCTGCACGTGGAGTACTCACTCACCGACCTCGGCCACAGCGTGTCCAAGCCGCTCGGCGCCCTACGCACCTGGGTCGAGACGAACCTGGACAAGCTGAGCGCGTAGCGCCTCGGCGAACGCTCCCGGTTGCTCGGCGAAACCGAGATGACCGCCCGGGAAGCGGGTCGGTACGACGCCGAGCCCGTCAGCCAGTGCGATCGAGGTCCGCTCGCACAGCTGACCGGTCGATTCCGTACCGATCCCGACCACGATCCGTACGCCGTTCCCGCGGAGCCGATCCAGGTCCGGCCGCCAGCTGATCGACTCACGCATCTCGTGCGCGAACCAGAACCGCTCGTCGGCGACGTCCTGCGGGTCCCGCTCGCCGCTGTACATCTGCTCGACCGAACCGTCCGGCGCCGGGACGTTCGACAACTCGAAGAACTGCTTCCACGCCCCGATCACGTCGCCGGCCAGGTAGTCGGCCATCATCCGCTCGGACGCGGCCAGCAACTCGTCGGCGTCGGCGACCAGCCGGTCCAGCGGCGGCTCGTGCGCGATCACGGTGCTCGCCACGTCCGGATGCTCCTGCGCCAACGCGAGCACGCTGACCGCTCCGCCGCTCGACCCGAGCACGGCGGCCGGGCCTGCGTCGACGTGTCGGATCAGTCGGGCCAGGTCATCGGCCCGTTCGGAGGGTGTCGACGTACCGCCGGGGTTGAGTTTGCTGCGCTTCACGCCGCGCGGGTCCGTGGTGAGCACGGTGTAGTCGGTCGCCAGCAAGTCGGCCAGCGGCGCGAACCAGCCCGCGTCCATGGGGGCGCCGACCAGGACCACCAAGGGTCCTGATCCGCGCACCTCGTAGTACAGCTCTGCCTCGGGAACCTTCAGTGTGTTGTTCATGCCACTTCCACGAACGGAGGCGGCCGGAATGGACGATCAGTTCTGGAAAATGTCCGAGTCGGGCCCGAAGTCCGCCTCGTCGACCACCCGGCGTACCTCGACCTCGGCACGGAGCGCCTCGGCCAGCCGGGCCGCCCACTCGATCGCCTCGTCGCGGTTGCGGACCTCGACGACGATGATGCCGCCGACCAGCTCCTTGGTCTCGGCGAACGGACCGTCGGTGACGGTACGCCGGCCGTCGTCGACCTTGACCCGGGCGCCGAGCGAGCTGCGGTGCACACCCTCCGCGAACAGCAGGACCCCGGCCTTCGACAGGTCCTCGACCACCTTGCCGACCCCTTCGGCCACCTCCGGCGGCGGGAACTTCCCGGCCTCGCTGTCGGCGTCCACCTTGTTGATGATCATGTAGCGCATCGCTGCCGCTCCTCGTCGTGTCGGTCCATCACTTACTCTCACGTCGAGCGAGCCACCACCAGATCGACACGCGAACTCAAATCATCGGAAGCGTCAGCTCGTACAGCCTCTTCGCGTCGTCAGGATCGAACGTCTTCAACGTCGGATCAACCGGTTCGCCGACCGCTCGCAGGATCAACCGCTCATCCGGCTGGTCGTCCATCACAGCGAGCGTGTCCCTGACGCTCTCCGCCGGCGGCTTCGCGAACAGGGCCGCGCTGACCTTGGCCACAGTCCGGAGCGGCTGCGGGAGATGGTTGGTGCCGCTCTTCGTGTACGGCGGCTGCACCCCGAAGTACTTCGTCCGTCCGTCCGGATGGTTCTGCAGGTAGTGAACGGCGAGCAGGTCGTTCGCCCGGCCACCGCTCAACGTCGCCTGGACCATGCTGAACTTCTTCGCGAACTGCAGGTCGTCCCAGTTGACCGCGCCCTTGGTGATGCCAGTCGCGCCGATGTTGGTGATGATCGGCGTCTCGCCGCGCTCGAGCAGGTCGGTCAGGCCGTAGCTGAGGATGAAACGGCTCAGGTAGTAGAGGACGAACGCTCCCTCGAGTCCGTCGACCGTCTCCCGACGCTTCACGAACGGGACCATCGCGGCCAGGACCAGTGCATCCAGGGCCTCATGTCTGGCCGTCACCTCCTTGATCACCCGATGGTTCTCGGCGACGGACAGCAGATCGGCCTGCAGGTACGACGCTTCGCCGTCGAGCGGCTCGGCGTCGCGGAGGAACTGTTCCCCGCGGGACGGCGTACTGCCGATCACCGTCACCCTGGCACCCCGGCGCAGGTAGTGCAGGGCGATCTCACGGCCCATCCCGGTAGTCCCACCGGCCACCACGGCGTTCTTCATTTCAGCTCCTAAGTCATCGATCGGTGACTTAGACCGTAGACGCGGTGTGGGTAGCATGTCAACGATCGATGACTTGGAGGGCCTGATGGCGCACAAGCGGGACCGGGAGGCGACGCGGGCGCGGTTGCTGGAGTGTTCGCGGCTCCGGTTCGCCCGGGACGGGTACGACGGGACGAGCGTGCGGGACGTGGCCGGGGACGTCGGCGTGGATCCGGCGCTGGTCTTCCGGTACTTCGGGTCGAAGTCGTCGTTGTTCACCGAAGCGATGGCCGGCTCGTCGGCTCCCGTCGTACTGCCCGACGGTCCGGTCGAGGAGCTGCCCGCGAAGCTGATGCACCAGCTCGTCTTCGAGGACTGGTCAGAGTACGCCGGTGAGCATCCGTTGATCGCGATGCTCCGGTCCGCCGGGCACGAGGACACCAAGGACCGCCTCCGCCAGCAGGTCTGCGAAGGCTATCTGGACGTCCTGTCACAACTTGCCGACGGCAACGAAGACAAGAACCTCCGGACCGAGCTGTTCGGCGCGTGGCTGCTCGGCATCGGAATCCTCCGCACCGCCGTCGGCACCCCGACGTTGGCCAAGGCGACCGAGGAGGACCTTCGCCCGCACCTCGCCGCGGTTGCCGAAGCCCTCTTCGGAAGGCCGGTGCCGACCGACGGCTAGTCGGCCATCACTTCTGCGATCGACCTGGGCGCGCGCACCTTCGAGAACTGCAGGTTGCCCGCCGGCATGTTCCAGGTCATCACCTCGACCGCGAGACGACCGACCAGCACCGCCGGATCGGCCGCGGCGTGCTCGCGGGCAGTCGCGGCGTCCACCGACCAGATCGAGAATCCGCGGAAGCGCTCGTCGTCCTGATCGGTCAGCGGTCCGCGAGCCAGCACCAGGCCGCGCTCTTGCAGGTCGGCACCGTGGGCGAGGTGCCGGTCCTGCAGGGCAGCAGCCTCCTCGTCGGTCATCACCGGCGCATCAGTGCGCAGCGTCAGCAGAGTCACGGTGTAGCTGTCGAAGCGCATGGGGCCAAAGCTACCCCTCAGTTGGGCTGGTCGCCGTTGGGTTGATAGGCGCACGCGTCGGCCAGGTTCTGAGTAGGACCTGGAGGTGGCGCCGTCGTGGTGGTTGTGGGCTTGCGAGTCGTGGTCGGTGGCGGGGTGGCGGACGGGGCCGGCGTGGACTCGAGGGCGTTCTCAACCGTGTCGCGGAGGGCCTGGTAGTCGGGGTGGAGGTACTTGAGGCGGAGCTTCTCCGAGTCCAGCGTCACGTTGGAGACTGTGCCGGACTTGACCTTGAGGGCCAGCTGGACCATCGCGGGGAGCAACTCCTGCGGGATGTCGGTCCGGAGCAGATGCTGACCGGCCTTCGCGATCGCCTTGTACTTCGTCACCAGGGTCTGCGGATCGGCAGCGTCGACGATGCTCTTGATCACGCACCGCTGGCGGACCTGGCGCTGGTCGTCGTCCGCGCCGTACCGCCCGCGGGCGAACCACAGCGCGTGCCGCCCGTCGAGGTGCTGGCTCGGGCCTGGCTCGATCCATTCCTTCGGCGGGATGTGGGAGCTGCTGATGCCGCCCATCGCGACCCGCTCGTTGACGTTGACGGTGATCCCGCCGAGGGCGTCGACGATCTCCGGGAAGCTCTGCAGGTTGACCTGCAGGTAGTAGTCGAGCTTCAGCCCGAGCGCCTCGCCGACCGACTGCTTCACGACGTCCGCGCCCTCGTTGTCAGACGGGCCGAGGATGCCGGGATGCGCATCCGGGACGTTCTGGTACATCGCGGTCAGCATCCACTCCAGCCGGCCCTCGAGGCTGAGCCCTTCCTTGCCGAAGCCCTCCGGGTAGTACTTGTACAGCGGCGAGTCCTTCGGGAACGGCATGAAGGTCAGGTTCCGCGGCAGTGAGATCAGGGAGGTGTTGCCGGTCTTGGTGTCGATGCTCGCCACGATCACCGTGTCGGTCCGCACGCCCTCCCGGCTCGGTGCGTCGTCACCGCCGAGCAGCAGCAGGTTCAGCCGCGGCTTGCCCTCCCACGGGTCCTTGACGTTGACCACCTTCGGCCGGGTCGCGCTCTTACTCTCGCCCTGGGCCTGGAAGACGTCCTGCACGAGCGTCCGCTGCGCGAGGACGGTCTGCACGCCGACCGCGGCCGGCGCCGCGATCGCGAAGCACAGGATCCCGACGAACCCAGCGCCGAGGGCCCGACCGCCCGCTCCACCGGTTGCCGGACGCAACGACCGGTGCGACGCGACGATCACGATGATCCAGAGGAACGCGAGGGCTCCGATCAGCACCGACGTCAGCAGCAGCCGGCTGGGTACGACGGCAGCCGCGAGGACCTGATCCCGTCGGGTCAGGCCGACGTACACGCCGAGGCCGACCAATCCGAGGAACAGGGTGAGGACGAACGCGCCGATCCGCCGGCGGCCACCGGCGATCAATCCGAGTCCTGGAAGCAGTGCGCCCAACAGGGTCAGCCCCAGCAACCTCGGCACCGATCGTGGCCGTCTCGTTGCCGCGCGCGCACGACTCCCCATGGGCTCCCCTGTCCGCCGTCCCGCCTCCAGTGTGCGCCACATCCCGCGCCCCGTACCTCTTCAGACGTGTTACAGCGTTAATCGGTTGTCAATCGGCCGGATCCGGCCGGTAGGTTGACCGATCGTGCAGATTCTCGTGCTGGGTGGAAATGGGTTTGTCGGACGCGCGATCGTCGAGGACGCGCTGGCGCACGGGGCGGAGGTCGCCTCCTTCAGCCGCGGGCAGAGCGGATCACCGCTGCCTGCGGGCGTGACCGCGCTGATCGGAGACCGGGAGACCGGGGACTACGAGGCGCTGCGGACCGGTGAATGGGACGCGGTGGTCGATCTGAGCGGCTTCCGGACTCGGGACGTCGACCAGGCGATGGACGTGCTCGGCGATCGGGTCGGGCGCTACGTGTTCATCTCGAGCCACGCCGTCTACGTGCGGGACCTACCGGCCGGGACCGACGAGACCGCGCCGCGCCGCGAGCCGCTCCGCGATGCCGACGTACTCACGAACGACACCTACGGACCCTGCAAGGTCGCCTGCGAGGACGACATCGTCGAGCGGTACGGCGACCAGGCAACAATCGTCCGTCCCGGCCGCGTCACCGGTCCCGGCGACTCGTCCGGTACGGCGCTCTACTGGATCCGCCGCGGCGCCCGTGGTGGCCGGGTCGCCCTGCCGACCGGGCCGGAGCAGCCGCTCCAGTTGATCGACAGCCGCGATGTCGCTCGTCTCGTCAACCAACTCGTCACCGATGAGCGCGCCGGAGCGTTCAACGCGGTCGGGCCGGAATCCACCATCACCGAGCTGATCGAACTGTCGGCCGAGCTCGCCGGTACGTCGGTCGACATCGTCCCCATCGCACCCGACGCCGTACCGCCCCGCTTCCCGTTGGTCGACCCCGAACCCGAATGGGGCGAACGCCGCCGCAACCCGGCCAAGGCCCGCTCGGCCGGCATGTCCGTCACCCCGCTCCGCCAGACCGTCGCCGACGTCCTCAAGTGGGACCACGACCGCGGCGAGCCCGAGCTCAGCATCGGGCTGACCCCTGAGCAGGAAGCCGAACTACTCGGGCAGCGCTAAGGTCCGGCCGGCGTCGCGGGCTGCGTTGATGGAGCGGGTGAGGGTGTCCTTCAAGGCGGTGGCTTCGTCGGCGAATCCTTGGATCACGGAGGTGTCGCCTACTGGTTCGGTGCGGGCGAGGAGTTCGATGTAGCGGTCGCCGTCCTCCAAGGCCGCTTCGGCGCGGAGGGCGGCGTCGGCGGAACGGACCCGGTCGGCGTACCGGTCCAGGAGGTCCACCTTGCGTTTGATCGCGTCGACGGACAGGGCCAGGGCGCGACGCTGTGGACCCAGTACGGCGTCGAGCTCGGCGGTCTCCATCCCGCGGGCGATGTCCTTCTGCCGCGCCCGCAGTACCGTCTGCTCCCGGAGCACCTGCGCGATATCCCAGAGCTGCTCCGGCAGCACCAGCTCGTTCTTCATCTCGTCCAGCAGCCCGCGCCGGGTAACTGTTGCCTCAAGCACCGTTTTTACCGCACGCTGAGCCCGCCCGAGCAGCCGCCCGGCCGCGTCGTCGAAGTCCTTCGGCAGCAGGTACTTCCCGTGCTGCACCCGGACCGCCTTGTGCCCGCGGTCCTCGACCACCGACTTCACCAGGATCCCGCCGGTCGCCAGGACCGCGATCCCGGCCAGCACCACCGCGGCCCATGCGGCCACCGCGGTCGGCAAGATCGCTGCCATCACGATCAGCGCCAGGATCCACCCGCCGACACACACCGCAGCCCACACCAGCAACGTCCCGAAGGTGTTCCCGGGAGCCACCGACCACGAGGTCTGCCGCTTCGGTCGCGGCGCGTCGGCGGCAACGAACAACTCCGGCCGGTGCTCGTACAACCGCCGTACGCCCACAGGCACACCCGGCGCGAACACAGGCTCCATCGCCACCTCCGGAGAAGACGTCAGCACTTAGCGTAAGGGGTGCTTGGTGCTCCCGCGCCGTAGCGAGCAGGTGCTCGGTGCGGTGCATCGGCGCGCGGGAGCGAAGGTCTCGATGCGGAGCATCGTGGCCTTTGCTCACGTGCGGCGAGGTGCCGTGCCGAGTGCCGCGCAGTAGGCGCGGGAGCATCAAGCACCCCTTCCCCGGGTGGCGAGCCCATCGAGGAAGACCTCGAGGCCGAACTCGAACAGCCGGTCCAGGTCGTACTCGTAGTCGAAGCCGTCCGCGAGCAACTCCCGGAACGCGGTCAGATTCCCCATCGCGATCATCGCCGCCAACTGATCGCCTTGCTGCACGACCCACTCGTCGGCAGTCACCCCGGTGTCCTGCTCGGCCTGCGCCTCGGCCTCCATCACCAGCGCCACCCCGCGCACATACGCGAACAGGCTGATCATCGTCGACAACGCCGCACTCTTCTCGAACCCACGCAACGCCCGCAGCATCGCATCCGTGTGCGGCAGCAGCCGCGGCACCAACTGCGGCCGGCTCAAACTGATCGCACTCGCCAGCCAAAGATGCCGCCGGTACGCCGCCCAGTGCACCCGCGCCACCGCCGTGATCGCATCCCGCCAATCACTCGGCGCCTCCCCCAACGGGAACTCCCCGATCGCCTCGTTGACCATCTGCACGACCAGCGCGTCCTTGCCGCCGACGTACCGATAGAGCGCCATCGTCGACACCCCGAGCTCGGCCGCGATCCGCCGCATCGACAACGCCGCCAGCCCCTCGGCGTCGGCGATCTCGATCCCCATCCGCACGACCTCGTCGCGATTCAGCTCTGGTTGCTGAGTACGACGCGCGGCTCGGGGCGGCGGACCTACCACGGTGCCGACGCCGGGACTCGGATGCACGAGTCGCTCGGCCTGCAACGCCTGCAGCGCCTTCGTGGCGGTCGCCATCGCCACCCCGAAGTCGCGGACCAGCGCCCGCGTCGACGGCACCCGGTCCCCCGGCTTCAGCTCCCCCGCCTCGATCCGCCGACGCAACTCGGCCGCGATCACCTGGTACGGCGCCTCACTCATCCACCCCTCCTGAACTAGTGCACATACATCGTACGCGCACTACCTCGGCCGCGCCGACTTCATGTCAAGATGGGCGGCATGCTGCGCGAACTACACCTCACCGGCAACCCGGACGCCGACAAGTTGCTCAACGACGACCCGTTCGCCTTGCTGGTCGGGATGCTCCTGGACCAGCAGTATCCGATGGAGCACGCCTTCTCCGGCCCGCTGAAACTCGCGAACCGGATGGACGGTTTCGACCTGCACAAGATCGCCGCGACCGACCTCGACACGTTCGTCGAGCTCAGCGTCACGCCACCGGCCATCCACCGGTACGGCGGATCGATGGGCCGCCGCGTGCACGCGCTGGCGCAGCACATCATCGACAACTACGACGGCGAGACCACGAACATCTGGCTGGCCGGCCGCCCGAAGCCGGACGGGGCCGAGGTGCTGAAGCGGTTGAAGGCGCTGCCGGGGTTCGGCGAGCAGAAGGCGAAGATCTTCCTTGCCCTGCTCGGCAAGCAGCGCGGCATCCAGCCGAAGGGCTGGCGCGAGGCCGCCGGCCACTACGGCGACCGCGGTTCCCGCCGGTCGATCGCCGACGTCACCGACCCCGCTTCGCTGGGTGAGGTCCGCAACTTCAAGAAGGCCGCGAAGGCCGCCGCCAAGGACGTCGCCGGCGCCTGATCCCGAGACATCGGAGCCCGACCTGTTGCAGGTCGGGCCGTCTGCGTGCGGGTTGTCCCTTGTGAACCACGCGGTTTCCTGCGAAGGCGGCGTACCCGCCTTATGCTCGCAGGGGCAGCCACGGGAGGAGAGCGGATGGACATCCGGGATCTGGATCGGCGCGCCGGCGCAGTGCTCGGGGAAGTCGTGATGCAGGTGCGACCCGAGCAACTGTGGTTCCCCACCCCGTGCCCGGACTGGACCGTCCGCGGGCTCATGCGTCATCTGGTCAGTCAGAACGAAGGCCTCGCCGCCGCCGCGCTGAACGGCTCCGCTTCCATCCATACCTGGAACGGCGGCCGCCTCGGCGACAACCCGGCCGGTGCGTACCGGCGGTCCAACGTGCGGGTCGCGGACGCGTTCGCCGACGGCGGTGCGCTCGACCGGCTGGTGGAGGTGCGCGAATTCGGTTCGTTTCCGCGCCGGATCGCACTGACCTTCCACCAGCTCGACTGCGTCGTACACGCCTGGGATCTCGCTCGCGCGATCGACGTCCCGTACAACCCGCCGCCGGACATGATCGAGCTCGCACTCGTGCTGGCTCGCCGGATCCCCGACACCGAGTCCAACCGCGGCACCGGCTACGCGTTCGAACGCAGCGTCAAGGTCTCCGGCACGGCCCCCGACCTCGACCAACTACTGGCCCTGCTCGGACGCAACCCCGAGTGGGTCTCCCCGCTCGACTGAGTACTCGGGCAGGTCGATCGCGTCCGGCTTCGCGATCGCCATCTTGGTCAGCGCTCCAGCCATCAATCGCGACGTCATCGCCCGCAGCATCAGGTCCCGATACCCGATCCCGAACGACGTCATCGGCATCGCCATCTTGATCCCGCCCGGCGGGAGCTCCATCCGCTGAGCGACGTACGCCTGCAGCCGGGCCTGGTACGCCGGGAACGCGCGGACGTGATCTCCGTCCACAGCAGCCAGCTCTCCCGCGAGGACGTACGCCCCGACGAGTGAGAGCGCCGTACCGTGACCGGCCAGCGGCGAACCGCAATACCCGGCGTCACCGGCCAGCGTGATCCGGCCGCGTGACCACTGCGGCACGATGACCCGGCTGATGCTGTCGAGGTAGAAGTCCTCGGCCGTCTCCAGCTGTTTGAGAACGTGCTCGGTGTGCCAGCCGAGCCCCTCGAAACGCTTGTGCACTAGACGCTTCTGCGCCTCGACATCACGCCGGTCGTACTCGAGCACCGGCGATCGGAAGCTCAGCAACGCCTTCGCGAACTGCGGACCGTGGTCCGGCCGGAGAGCGACCCAGCGACCGCGCGGCGCGGTGTAGACCTTCATCCAATGGTTGAGGTCCTCGGGCGCCTCGACCGTGAAGTACGACGTGTAGCCGCCGAGATGGTGCACGAACTCCGACTCCGGCCCGAACGCCAACCGCCGTACTCCCGAGTGCACGCCATCCGCGCCGACCACCAGATCGAACCGCCGCCGCGTCCCGCTCGCGAACGTCACGTCGACCCCGCTCGCGTCTTGATCCAGCTCCGCGATCGAGTCGCCGTACAGGTACTCCACCTCGTCGGTCGCGTCGGCAAGGATCGCGGCGAGATCACCACGCAGGATCTCGATCTCCGCCACCGGCCCGGCCCCGTCGAGCAACTCGGCCGCCATCGCCGCGGACCGCCGACCGTCGGCCCGCACGTACTCGAGCCCACGCTCATGCAACTGCAGCTCGGCAACCGCCGGCATCAACCCCATCCGCTCAGCCACCACTCGCGAGACCCCACGCAGATCAACGGTCTGCCCACCCGGCCGCGGTGTCGCCGCGATCTCCACAACGGTCGGCGCAAACCCGAACCGCCGCAGCCAGAACGCCAACGCCGGCCCAGCGATCCCGCCACCAGAAATCAGAACAGTCTTCATCCCACACCCCTTCAACTAGTGCACGTACGCCGTAAACGGTGCACTACTCAAACGGCGTGACGCCAGCGCGCACTAGTGCGCGGACGCCCACGCAGGCAGAACCCCGGTTATCCGGGCAATCTGACCCCGGATCCGGGGGTTCTGCATGCGTGGCGGTCCGCCTCAGAGGGTGAGGGCCAACCGAGTCGCCTGGTCGATCGCCCGTTTGGCGTCCAGTTCGGCGGCGACGTCGGCGCCCCCGATCAGGTGGACGGGACGGTTGGTCGCACGAAGGGCGTCGACGAGGTCGCGGACCGGTTCCTGACCGGCGCACACCACGACGTTGTCGACGGCAAGCACCCGCGGCTTCTCGCGCTTCTGGCCGAAGGTGATGTGCAGGCCCTCGTCGTCGATGCGTTCGTAGTTGACGTCGCGAAGCTGCTCGACCTGCTTGTTCTTCAGCGCAGCCCGATGCACCCAGCCCGTGGTCTTACCAAGGCCGGCGCCGATCTTCCCGGCCTTACGCTGCAGCAGGTACACCTTCCGCGGCGACGGCTCCGGATGCGGTACGCCGAGCCCGCCCGCGACCGCGGTCGGATCACCGACACCCCACTCCGCCTTCCACGCCTCAAGATCCAGCGTCGGCGACTCCGCGGTGGTCAGGAACTCGCTCACATCCACACCGATCCCGCCGGCCCCGATCACCGCGACCGTGGCCCCGACCGGCTTCCCTTCACGGACAGCTTCGGCGTACGAGAGAACCTTGGGGTGGTCGATCCCGGGGATCGCCGGCACCCGCGGTACGACGCCGGTCGCGAGCACGATCTCGTCGAACCCGGCCAGGTCCTCAACGGTCGCGCGCCGTCCGAGGTGCAGCTTCACGCCGGTCAGGTCGAGCCGCCGCCGGTAGTACCGGATCGTCTCGGCGAACTCCTCCTTACCCGGGATCCGCCGCGCGATCCCGAACTGCCCACCGATCTCCCCATCTTTTTCAAACAGCTCAACCCGATGTCCCCGTTCGGCGGCAGTCACCGCCGCGGCCAACCCAGCCGGCCCGGCTCCGACAACTGCGATGCTCTTGGTACGGCGAGTTGGCAGCAGGGTCAGCTCGGTCTCGCGAGCGGCCCGCGGGTTGACCATGCAGCTGGCCTTCTTCTTCGCGAACACGTGGTCCAGACACGCCTGATTACAGGCGATGCAGACGTTGATCTCGTCGGCCCGATCCGTTGTTGCCTTCAGCACCCATTCCGGATCGGCCAGGAACGGACGGGCCATGCTGACCAGGTCGGCGTCGCCACGGGCCAGCACCTCCTCGGCGACCTGCGGCAGGTTGATCCGGTTCGACGTGACGACCGGGATGTTCACATGCGGCTTGAAGGCGGCGGTCACGCTGGTGAACGCAGCGCGGGGCACGGACGTGACGATGGTCGGGATGCGTGCCTCGTGCCAACCGATGCCGGTGTTGATGATCGACGCACCGGCCGCCTCGATCTCCTTGCCCAGCGCAATCACTTCGTCCCAGGTCTGACCGCCCTCGACCAGGTCGGCCATCGACAGCCGGTAGATGATCAGGAAGTCGTCGCCGACCCGCTCCCGGGTCCGCCGGACGATCTCGACCGCGATCCGCCGACGGTTCTCCGGGCTGCCGCCCCAGCGGTCGGTCCGCTTGTTCGTCCGTTCGGACAGGAACTGGTTGATGAAGTACCCCTCGGACCCCATGATCTCGACACCGTCGTACCCCGCCTCGCGGGCGAGCGCCGCACAGTCGACGTACGCCGTGATCTGCTTCAGTACGCCGCGATCGGAGAGGGCTCGGGGTTTGAACGGGTTGATCGGGGCCTTCAGCGCCGACGCCGAGACGCTGAACGGATGGTAGGAGTAACGGCCGGCATGCAGGATCTGCAGCGCGATCCGGCCGCCTTCGGCATGGACGGCGTTGGTGAGGAGGCGATGCCTGCGAGCTTGCCGATGAGTGGTGAGCGTTGAAGAGAACGGCGTGAGCCAACCGGTGCGGTTGGGCGCGTAGCCACCGGTGACCATCAGGCCGACACCGCCGCGAGCCCGCTCGGCGAAGTACGCCGCCAGCTTCGGCAGGTCACTGAGCCGGTCCTCGAGACCGGTGTGCATCGAGCCCATGATCACCCGGTTCGGCAGCACGACGTGACCGAGATCCAGCGGCTCGAGCAAGTGCGGGTATGGATTCATCGGTTGTCCTTCCGGAGGGCATCGATCACTTCGTCGCACCAGGTCACGAACGACTCCTCGGCACGGATCCCGCCGCGCAGCACGAGGTACTGGTGCAGTTCGCGGCCGCGCAGAGTGTTCGGCTTCGGGAAGTCCCGCCGCTGGATCCCGCGGTACACCTCGAGCCGGGTGGCGTGCTCGGCGCGATGCCGCTCCATCTCCTTGAGCACCAGGCCCACGTCACCGAGCGAGGCGCCACGGAGTTTCACGCTGAGCCCATCCCGCAGTACGGCGGGATCCGCGGGCTCGGCCAGCCAGCGAGAGATTTCGGCTCGCCCGGGCGCCGCGACCCGGTAGACCTTCTTGTCCGGGCGGCCCTCCTGGGCGATCTCCGTGTGCGTCACCCAACCGGCCTCGTCCATCCGGCGCAGCACCCGGTAGATCTGCTGGTGGGTGGCCGGCCAGAAGTAGCCGATCGACCGGTCGAACCGCCGGGCCAGCTCGTACCCGGACCCGGCGCGCTCGGTCAACGAGATCAGGATCGCGTGTTCCAACGCCATGCCGGGAGCCTACCTATGCAACTGGTTGCAGTGCACCTGATTGCAACCTGGATCACAGCCATAGACCGGAATGCCTGCCCGGGATTTGAGAGAATGGTTGCAGACGCCAGCTATTGATCGGAGCATCATGAACCACCACCCGACCAAAACGACGTTGCCCGGTATCGGCCTGCGGTACGACCTCGTCACCGAAGCCGGTAAGCACGTCTCGGTGGTGGTGCACAACGACGGCCGGCGGTTCCTCGGCTTCCACGATCCCGAGGACGACGACACCTGTACGGCGACGGTTCCGCTCGGTCAGGGCGAGGCCGCCGCGCTGGCGCAGCTGCTGATCCCGGAGCGGATCGACCCGGTCCGCGGTGAGATGGAAATCGACCTGGTCACCGAGCACATCCCGGTCACGGCCAAGTCGCCGTACTCCGGCCGGACGCTCGGGGACACGCAGGCCCGCAGCCGGACCGGCGCATCGATCGTCGCCGTACTGCGGCGGATCGGGGCGACGCCGTCACCGACGCCGGACTTCCGGTTCGCGATCGGGGACACCCTGGTCGTGGTCGGCACCCGCGAGGGCGTGGACGCCGTGGCCGACCTGATCGCGGGTGGGTGACATGCACGAGAACATCACTGCTCTGCTGATCGAGCTCGGCGCGGTCATCCTTGCCCTGGGCATCCTCGGACGGATCGCCGGGCGGCTCGGGTTCTCGCCGATTCCCCTGTATTTGTTGGCCGGGCTGGCCTTCGGGCACGGCGGGTTGTTGCCGCTGGCAGCGAGTGAGGAGTTCGTTGCCACCGGCGCCGAGATCGGCGTGATCCTGCTGCTGTTGCTGCTCGGACTCGAGTACACCGCGTCCGATCTGGTCGGCACGCTGAAGACGCAGTACGTGTCGGGTGCGGTGGACTTCCTGCTGAACGCGTTGCCTGGCGCGGCCGTGGCTCTGCTGCTCGGCTGGGGTCCGGTGGCCGCGGTCGCGTTGGGCGGGGTCACGTGGATCTCGTCGTCCGGCGTGATCGCGAAGGTGGTCGGGGACCTCGGCCGATTGGGCAATCGGGAAACGCCCGTCGTACTGGGGATCCTGGTGCTCGAGGACCTGTCGATGGCGGTCTATCTACCGATCCTGACCGCCCTGCTGGCCGGTGTCGGGCTGGCCGGCGGGAGTATCACGCTGCTGATCTCGCTGGGGACGGTGAGCGTGGTGCTGTTCATCGCGCTCCGGTACGGACGCGTGATCAGCCGGGCCGTGTCGTCGGACAACCCGGAGATGCTGCTCCTCGTCGTGCTGGGCCTAACCCTGCTGGTCGCGGGGATCGCGCAGCACCTGCAGGTGTCGGCCGCGGTCGGGGCGTTCCTGGTCGGGATCGCGTTGTCCGGCGAGGTCGCGCACGGCGCCCGGAACCTGCTCAGCCCATTGCGCGATCTGTTCGCCGCGGTGTTCTTCGTGTTCTTCGGCTTGAGCACCGACCCGGCGAAGATCCCGCCGGTGCTGGCGATCGCGTTCGGCCTGGCCGTCTTCACCGCGCTGACCAAGATCGCCACCGGCTGGTACGCCGCCCGCCGCGCCGGCATCTCCACCGCCGGCCGCTGGCGAGCCGGCGGCACCCTGGTCGCCCGCGGCGAGTTCTCCATCGTCATCGCCGGCCTGGCCGTCGGCGTCGAACCCAAACTCGGCCCCCTGGCGACGGCCTACGTCCTGATCCTGGTCATCCTCGGCCCAGTCGCCGCCCGCTACACCGAGCCCCTCGCCCGCCGCCTGACCCGCAAGCCGCCGAAGGCGACCGTGGCCCCGGCGACGGAACGCCTGGACGACACCGCCAACACCACGACCTGACGCGGACCGCCACGCAGGCAGAACCCCCGATTCGGCGGTGTTTTCAGGCCCGACGGGTGGGTTCTGCATGCATGGCGGTCCGCTCGTGGTCCAGAAGGAACTGCTTGCGCTGGATGCCGCCGCCGTAGCCGGTGAGGTTGCCTGTCGAGCCGACCAGGCGGTGGCACGGGATGATGATGCTGATTGGGTTCTTGCCGTTCGCGAGGCCGACCGCTCGGGCCGACTGCGGTTTCAGGCCGAGCGCGGTGGCGAGACCGCCGTACGTGGTGGTCTCGCCGTAAGGAATGGCCTGCAGAGCGGTCCAGATCTGACGCTGGAACGGCGTGCCCGCCAGCCGCATGGGTACGTCGAAGGTCGTGCGGCCGTGATGGAAGTACTCGTCGAGTTCCTCGGCGACTCCAGGAAGGGCGGAGTCGTCGCGGTCGCCGAAGGTCTCCGGCTCGGGACGGTAGAGCTGCTGGTCCATGTAGAGACCGGTCAGCTCGCCCGCGTCGGTCCCCACCAGAGTGAGGGGACCGAGCGGGCTGTCTATCACGGCGTATGTCATCGAGTGGCGTCCCACTGGGCGCGGTTGATCCGGTAGAGCACGTGCCGCCGCAGCCGGTCGCCCTCCGCGATCCGCGGGTTGTCGAAGTCGCCGGGCTCGTCGTGCACCATGCCGATCCGTTGCATCACGCGCTGCGACGGCAGGTTCGTGGTCGTGGTGAACGAGACGATCTCGTCCAGCCCGGCCGGCCCGAAGCCGTGCGCGAGCGACGCCCGAGCCGCCTCGGTGGCATAGCCGTTGCCCCAGGCCCCTTTCGCCAACCGCCAGCCGATCTCGACGCCCGGCAAGAAGTGCGCCTCGAAACTCGGCACCGACAGCCCGGTGAACCCGATGAACTCGCCGGTCTCCTTCACCTCCAGCGCCCACAGTCCCCAGCCGCGCTCGTCGATCGCCGTGAGGTTCCGGTCGATCAGCCCGTCGCTCACCTCGCGGCTCTGCAGGCTCGGGAAGTGTTCCATCACGGCCGGATCCGCGTTCAGCGCCGCGAACGGATCGCGGTCGGAGTCACGCCACTGACGCAGCAGAAGACGGTCGGTGGACAGTTCGGTCATACTCACTCCACAGGAATCTTGTTGATGGCGTGGTCGCCCGTCGCCCACAGGTACTGGACCGCATAGGCACGCCAAGGCCGCCACGCGCGTGCGTGGTCGGTCAAGGGTTTAGGGGCTTCAGGCAAGCCTAGGTCACGGGCGGCGTAGCGGATACCCAAATCACTGGCCACAAAGGCATCCGGATCCCCGAGCGCCCGCATCGCGATCGACTCCACCGTCCACGGCCCGATCCCCGGCAGCGCGGCCAACTGCTCGCGCGCCTTGTCCCAGTCCGCGCCCGCACCCAGATCGATCTCCCCGGCGGCCAGCGTTTCGACCAGAGTCGTGAGCGTCGTACGCCGGGACTTCGGGAACGCCAGCGTCTCCGGGTCGAGCCCGGCCAGCGCCTGCACCGTCGGGAACAGATGCGTGAGTCCACCAGCCGCGTCCTCGATCGGCTCGCCGTGCTGCAGCACCAAACGATGCGCATGCGTCCGAGCCGCCGCCGTCGACACCTGCTGACCGAGCACCGCGCGTACGGCGAACTCCTCACCGTCGACTGTGTGCGGAACTCGCCGGCCCGGCGCCTTCGCGATCAGCGGCGCGAGCACTGGGTCCTCACTGAGCAGATCGTCGACCGCGATCGGATCCGCGTCGAGATCGAGCATCCGTCGGCAGCGGCTGATCGCGATCGCCAGATCACGCTGGTCGGTGAGCGAGAGCTGGCAGGCGATGTGGTCCGGCATGGGCTGCAACGCGACCACGCCGTGGCCGTGCGGGAGTCGAAGGGTGCGCCGGTACTGACCGTCGCGCCACTCCTCGACGCCTGGCACACCTGTCGCGATCAGATGACCGAACAGGTTGTCCGGCGTCAACGGAGCGCGGAACGGCAGTCGCAGCGAGATCGTGCCCGGCGCGGCAGACGTCGTACCCCGGCGGGCTCGGTGGCGCAGCTCGGTCGGTGAGAGTGCGAAGACCTCCTGCACCGTCTCGTTGAACGTCCGCACGCTGGAGAAGCCGGCCGCGAACGCGACGTCCGCCATCTGCAACTTGCTCGTCTCGATCAACAGTCGCGCGGTCTGCGCACGCTGCGCCCGGGCGAGCGCGAGCGGTCCGGCGCCGAGCTCGGCCAGGAGCTGTCGCTGCACCTGCCGCACGCTGTACCCGAGCTGACCAGCAAGCCCTGGTACGCCGTCCCGGTCGACGACGCCGTCCGCGATCAGGCGCATGGCGCGGGCGACGAGGTCGGCGCGGTCGTTCCACTCCGGTGAGCCCGGGCTGGCGTCCGGCCGGCACCGCTTACAGGCGCGGAACCCGGCCTGCTGGGCGGCGGCCGCGCTCGGGTAGAACCGCATGTTCTCGACCTTCGGCGGCACCACCGGGCAGCTCGGCCGGCAGTAGATCTTCGTGGTCAGGACAGCAGTGAAGAACCACCCGTCGAACCGGGCGTCCTTGGACTGGACCGCGCGGACGCATCGCTCCCTGCATTCGTACACCTCCCCAGCATCCCTGCCGCCACCGACAGATCTCTAGCGGTTTTGCGACATCGAGGTGTCGCGAGAAAACGACGCCAGGATCCCGGGGCGGATTTCCGCCAGCTTGGGCGGCTGCAGCCCGCTGGACTTGAGGCATGAACGAACTACTGAACAAGTTTGCCCTGGTGACCGGTGGCAGCCGCGGGATCGGCGCCGCGACGGCGATCGCGCTGGCGGAGCGTGGAGCCGATGTCGCCTTTACTTACAAGAGTTCCGCCGACGCCGCCGCCAAGGTGGTCAAGGAGATCGAGGCGCTCGGGCGGCGGGCGTTCGCGCTCGAGGTCGACGCCGCTGACGCGGTGGCGGTCGCGGACGGCGTACAGCAGGCCGCGGATCGGCTCGGCGGGCTGGACATCCTGGTCAACAACGCCGGCGTCGGCGCGATCGCTCCGATCGGAGACCTGACCTTGGCCGACGTCGACCGGGTGCTCGCGGTCAACATCCGGGGCGCGTACGCCGCCGCGCAGGCCGCCGTACTGCTGTTGTCCGAGGGCGGCCGGATGATCCACCTCGGCAGCTGCGCAACCGAGCGGGTGCCTGGTCCGGGGATGACGCTGTACGCGATGAGCAAGTCCGCGATCACCGGCCTGAGCAAGGGCCTGGCCCGTGAACTCGGGTCGCGCGGCATCACGTCGAACGTCGTACACCCCGGGCCGATCGACACCGACATGAACCCGGCCGACGGCCCGTTCGCCGAGGCTCAGCTGACCAACCTCGCCGTACCCCGCTTCGGCACGGCGGCCGAGGTCGCAGCGGCCATCACCTACCTGGCCGGCCCACAGGCGGCGTACATCACCGGCACCGCGCTCTCCATCGACGGCGGGCACGCCGCCTGACTGTCGGTGGGCCTGACTAGCTTGAGGCCATGAGGTTTTCGGTCACGGTGGGAGCGGTTGGGCCGGGGCGGGATCCGCGCGGGTTGGCGGAGCTGGCTCGGGCGGTGGAGGACGCCGGATGGGATGCGTTGTTCCTGGAGGACTACCTCATCTACCAGGGCGACGCGTCCCAGCCGACGTACGACCCGTGGATCTGCCTGGCGGCGATGGCGATGGCCACGGAGCGGATCCGGATCGGGACGACCGTGACGCCGCTCCCCCGGCGCAGACCGTGGAAGGTGGCGGCGGAGGCGGTCGCGCTGGATCACTTGTCGAACGGACGGTTCGTGCTCGGCGTCGGGATCGGGGACCCCGGCGACCCGTTCATGGAAGGGAAGAGCCCGAAGGTGCTGGCGGAGATGCTGGACGAAGGGCTGGAGCTGATCGACCGGCTGTGGACCGGACAGCCGGTGACGTTCGCGGGCAAGCATTACCAGCTCGACGGCGTGCAACTGACGGCGCGGCCGGTGCAGCAGCCGCGGATCCCGATCTGGGTCGGAGGCAACTTTCTCGTACCCGCGGTACGGCGGAGGATCCTGCGCTGGGACGGATCGTGTGCGTACAAAGGGAGTACGGATGCGCCGCAGCAGATCACGCCGGCCGATGTCCGCGGATTGCTGGCCGAGCGGGAGCTCGACGTGAAGGTGAGCGGGGGCGATCCGGCGGCCTTCGCGGTGGCGGGTGCGACGTGGTGGGGGCGGTGGATCCCGCCGCTGTCCGTCGACGAGACGCTGGCGATCGTCCGGCCGGGGCCGCCGGTGATCTGACGTCACAGCTCGGAGTGAACCGTTGACAGGTTTGGACGGGCCGAGGCAGACTTCGGATGTTTTTAACGTTCAAAACGTCCGTGGGAGGCTGCTGTGGCTACCTTGAAGCAGGTCGCCGCCCACGCCGAGGTGTCTGTCCAGACGGTGTCGAACGCTTTGAACGCCCCGCACCGGCTGCGGCCGGACACGCTCGAACGGGTGAATCGCTCGATCGAACTGCTCAACTACCGGCCCAATCGTAACGCCCGCAGTCTCCGCACCAGTTCGGTCGAGCTGATCGGGTACTGCGTCCCGGACTGGCCGGACCAGACGCACCTGGTGATGGACCAGTTCCTGCACGCACTCTGCGCCGCCGCCGAACGCACCGGCCGGCACATCCTGTTGTTCACCGCACCGCCCGGCGTCGACGGCATGCCGACGTACGACGACTTGCACGCGCGCCGTCTTGTCGACGGGTTCGTGCTGTCGCAAACCGAGACCCACGACCCGCGGCACGGCTGGCTGAAGGAGCAGGGCATCCCGTTCGTCAGCTTCGGCCGGGTGTGGAAGGAAACCACGCAGCCCGGCCCGTGGGTGGACGTCGACGGCGCCGCCGGATCCGCGATGGCGGTCCGGCATCTGTACGACACCGGCCGTCGCCGGATCGCGTTCATCGGCTGGCCGAAATCGTCCGGCCTGGGCGAGGACCGGCTCGGCGGCTGGCGTGACGAGTGCAAAGCGCTCGGTCTGCCGACGGCCGGACTGTCCGTCCGTTGCCGCGAGGACAGCCTCGACGAAGGTGCCCGCGCGGCCGCGAGCCTGCTCGACGCCGGCCGCGAGGTCGACGGGATCGTTGCCCTGAGCGACATTCTCGCCCTCGGCGCACTCCGCGAGCTCACCCGCCGCGGCCTCACCCCCGGCCGCGACCTCAGCGTCACCGGCTTCGACGACTCACCGCTCGCCGACGTCGTCGCCCCCGGCCTGACCAGCCTCCGGCAACCGATGGACGACATCGCCGGAGAACTGATCACAATCCTGACCGGCTCCGCTGACGGCAGACCGGTCGAACGCCTACTGCAGCCAGAACTGGTGATCAGGGGCAGCACAGCCCCTGGCTGATTCGCGGCGCTGTCCCCCGGGCGCCGTGAGAAGGAGGAACCGCCATGACTCCCCATCCGACCGAACGAAGCTCCGCCCCACCCGGCCGCAGACCGGTACGCCGGACTGCCGGCATCGCCCTGCTCGCCACCGCGACCATCCTGGCCGGCACCGCGTCCGCGATCGCCGGCCCCTCAAAACCAACGCCCACCAGTGTCACCGCGACCGGTCCGTCCGAGTTGTCCACGACCACCCGGCTGGCCGACCGGCGGTCGCTCGTCGTCGGCGACCGTGCGTACGCGATGGGCGACGAGTCCGGCCTCTACCCCGCCACCGGTTGGCACATCCGCGGTGAGATGGGCGGCTTCTGGAGCCAGCCGATCAAGCTGCTCGACGGCATCTGGTTCGGCCTCGACGGCAACTGGCTCGGCAAGGACGTGGCCGCCGCGAAGTACACCAGCGGCCACGGCTACAGCCGGATCGACTACTCCGGCTCCGTCAACGTACGCCGTACCGACTTCGTCCCGGACGGGGTGCGCGCAACGCTCGTCGGACTGACGCTCAGCTCGAGTACGGCGAAGACGGTCAAACTCAACGTCGACGCGCACTCCGAACTGATGCAGTCGTACCCGTGGGGCGGGACCACCCCGAGCACGGCCGACGCCAACCTGCCCGACACCGGCGACTACACCGACGGTGCGCTTCGATTCCGCGAGCAGGGCACGCCGTCGTACCCGAACGCGACCGCTCACGACTACGCCGCGTTCGTCGGATCGTCCCTGCGTCCGACGGCCCACGCACTTGGTCCGGACCACCGCGGTCCGCAGGACCCGGCGGTCATCTGCCCGGCCGACGGTACGGCGCCGCCGCGTTGCGACGACAGTGCCTTCGGCAAGGGCACCGGCGGCGGGCTCACGTACGACGTGAAGCTGGGGGCGGGTCAGCAGAAGACGATCTGGTTCGCCGTGGCCGGTTCGGACCAGGGCAGCCAAGCGGCAGAACGCGAGTACGGCAAGGCACTGAGCAACCCGGACAAGTTGCTGCGGGCAAAGACCGCCGCGCGGCAGCAGATCGACGCGCAGTCGGCAGTGGACCTTCCTGGTGATCGTCAACTGCAGCAGAGCGTCGAGTGGAGCAAGCAGAACCTCGCCGATTCGGTGCAGCAGGCAAACAACCTGCAGATCCGGGACGTGAACGAGGGCAAGGACTACCCGGCACCGGCCGGAACGGTCGCGACCGCCCGCTGGTTCGGCGCCGGCTTCCCCGACTATCCATGGCTGTTCGCGACCGACGGTGAGTACACCTCGTTCGCCGCGGTCGCAGCCGGTCAGTTCGACACGGTCAAGGACCATCTCAAGTCGCTGCGCGACGTCAGTGACATCCTGAACAACCGCAGCGGCAAGGTCGCCCACGAGGTGACGCCGACCGGCGACGTGTACTTCGGCTCGAACCAGAGCGCGGGCAACACCGACGAGACGGTGAAGTTCCCGAGCACGGTCGCGCTGCTGTGGCGGTGGACGGGCGACAACAAGTTCCGCGACGAGATGTACGACTTCACCGTCCGGAACCTGCAGTACGTGTACCGCGAGCTGGACAAGGACGGCGACGGCTGGCCCGAGGGTCTTGGCAACGTCGAGCGCTCCGGGATGGGCGTGGAGAAACTCGACAACACCGTCTACCTCATCCGCGGCCTGAGCGACCTTGCCGACCTGGCCGCGTCCAAGCACGACGCGAAGACCCAGCAGTGGGCGACCACTCGCGTGAACGATCTCGAGTCGCGGTTCGAGGCGCAGTGGTGGGTGCCGCAGGCAATGGGGTACGCCGATTCCGTCGACGACCCGGCCAACCCGGCGAACGACAACACGCCGATCTTCCAGCGGCACTGGATCGGTGTCACGCCGATGGAGGCAGTGGTGACCAAGCCGGGGCAGCCGGCCTCGCCGCTTGCGTCCGCCGACCACGCGAAGACCGCGCTCGACCAGCGTGAAACTGCTTGCTACACAGGGGAATTCGGCCTCTTCCACACCGGCACCGGCGCCACCTCGGACCCGGGTGGCAACCATGGCGCGACGTGCGACCCGGTCGTGTCCCAGGTGCAGAGCGAGCGCAGCATCTTCAGCCTGAACACGTCGATCATGGCCGTTGCGGAAGGCAACTTCGGCCGGATGGGCACGAAGCAGCAGCAGACCTACACGACCGACAACGCCCGGATCCAGCTCGATCCGTCGGTCTGGGAGACCCCCGGCGCGATGCCGGAGATCGCCCCGTCGCCGGACTCCCCGGCGAACATCGGACGGCCGTTCTACGACCGCTCGATGACGCTGCAGGCCTGGGGCACGTACGGCATCCTCTGGCCGGTGATCCACCAGCAGCTGGGTGTCGACCCGGATCTCGGGCACGGCCGGATCGCCGTCGTACCGCAGATTCCGGCGGGCCAGCCGAAGGTGGCCGGTAGCAACATCCGGGTCGGTAAGGGATCGCTCGATGTGTCCGCACGCCTTGCAGGTAAGGCGTTGTCGACCGACGTGACAGTCAAGGGAGTCTCGGCCGCGCTCACGGTCGGCGCCGTACTGCCGTCCGGAGCGAAGGTGAAGAGCGTGACAGTTGATGGCCACGCGGCGCAGTACAAGCTCGTGACGACCAGTCGCGGGACCGAGGTGCAGGTGCCGGGTAACGGCTCACACACCGAACTGAGGATCACTCTCCGCTGAGAGACAGCAACATCCGAGAACCCCCGGGGTCGTTCGCGACCTCGGGGGTTCTTTACGGCACCAATGAGTTCAGCTCCGAACAGGAGGGCGAGCCCCTCCGAGTATGAGTCGGAGGGGCCCGCACCAGCTGAAGGAAGGTGACGTCTCCAGCTTCCCGATACGGGTCCGTGGAGGCCGGCAGACCCCGTCACCGGTCTACCTCGGTGGGGATCCCCACCGCGAGGGCCCTCGGTTTCCGTTCGACCCGCCGCTCCGATCCGAAGCAGCGTGTCGACATTTCTACGCCCGTCGGCCCCGGTCGCACAAGCGTTTCAGGGCAACAGTTTCAGTCGTCCACAGTGAACACGCTGCCATCCACAGAAACCGTCGCAGTTATGCACACCCCCTGTGCATAACGTGTCTCAGCCCTTGGCTGGTTTGAGTGCCATCGGTTGCAGCATGCGATACCCGGCGTACACACCGAGCGCGCTAACCACGAGGACAGCGGGTACGGCGACGGCGAGTGGCGGGCGGTGATATCCGGTGTTGGCCAGGATGCCCCCGAGCAACTGGGGCACGACCATGAACTCACCGACCACCCCGGGGATCACAGCCAGCGGCAACAGCAGCACACCGCGCCAGAAGCCGAAACGGACGAACGAGATGCCGAGCAACCAACCGGTCGCTTCGTGCGACAGGATCAGCAGGAAGAACTCGGCGAAGATCAGCCCGACCTGCGAGGTGCTGGTGAACAGGTGCGGATTGCTGAGGGTCTCGCTCCAGCCCTGCCAGCTGTAGAGCAAATGCTCGATCTGATAGACCACCACCCACACGAGCGCGGTGGCGATCGCGGCGCCGGTGAGATAGATGCCTGCGGCAACCGAGATCATCCGCCTGGTGATCCCCTGCGCCACTAGCAGCGCGAAGTACGCCGGGGTGATCATGATGCCGACGGCCATCGAGAAGTACGTCGGCGACGCGGAGCCGTAGTCCCACATGCTGTGGTCCACGCCGCCGTTCGCGAGCTGGATGACGATGCCCACCAGAAGGAACGCGACCACCATCACCACCCAGTAGCCGACGAGCATCTGCCGGAGGCCGAGTGTCATCGACAGCAGAACCTTCTGCAGGCGATACCGGTCGGTGGCTCCCCGTGGGAGCGTCGCAGTACTCACGATCGGGCTCCTGTCGGGGCGGTGAGATGGACGAAGAGGTCCTGCAGGCCGACCGGGCCGACCTCAAGACCGGCAGCGGTTGCCTGCCCGAGCAGTGCCGGGTCGAGGTCGCCGAGGATCGTGGCGGACTTGGTGCCGCCGAGCCGCTCCTCCGCGAGTACGGCGAAGCCGGCGGTGAACTCGTCGACGGCCGCGGCCGGGCCGACGATCGAGGCGCCGCGACCGCGGAGCGCGTCCACCGGCGACTGGGTGACGAGACGTCCGTTGTCGAGGATCACGACCTCCTCGAGCAGCGCGCTGACCTCGCTGACCAGGTGCGTGGAGAGCAGGATCGTCCGCGGTACTTCGGTGTAGTCGGCGAGCAGCGCGTCGTAGAAGAGGTTCCGCGACGGGACGTCCATGCCGAGGTAGCTCTCATCGAAGATCGTCAGCGGAGCGCGGGCAGCGAGGCCGAGGACGACGCCGAGCGCGGACTTCTTGCCGCGGGAGAGCTTCTGGATCTTCTTGTTCAGCGGGATCTCGAAGCGATCGAGCAGGGCGCCCGCGACGTCGGCGTCCCAGTACGGGCGCAGCGCTGCGGCGAGACTGATCGCCTGTTTGACCGGCACGGCCTCCACCAGGTCGCCGGACTCACGGATCAGGCAGACCCGGCTGGTGACGACCGCGTTCTCGTACGGCTCCTGCGCCGTACCGAGATCACCGCCCTCGATCAGCACCCGGCCCTCGTCCGGGCGACGGAACCCGGCCAGCGTCGCGGCGAGCGTGCTCTTGCCGGACCCGTTCCGGCCGAGCAGGCCGTGGATCTTCCCGGGCGCCAGTCGCAGATCGAGCCGATCCAGCGCGGGCGCACCAGCAAACCGGACCGAGAGCTCCTCGGTCCGCACAGTCAGGGCGGTGGTCATCAGGCGTCTCCATAGCTGCGGATGTGCTGGAGGATGTCTTTCAAGGGAATGCCGATGGCTTTGGCTTCGCGGATCATCGGGTCGACGACGTCGGCGAAGAACGAGTCGCGGCGGCCGGTGCGGAGCAGGTCGCGGGCGTTCGGGGCGACGAACATCCCGATCCCGCGCCGCTTGTACAGCACGCCCTCGTCGACCAGCTGGGCGAACCCCTTCGCCGCGGTGGCCGGGTTGATCCGGTAGAAGGCGGCGTACTGGTTCGTCGACATGACCTGCTCGTCCTCGGCCAGCGCGCCGGTCACGATGTCGGTCTTGATCTGCTCGGCGATCTGCAGATAGATCGGGCTCCGGTCGTCGAACACCATCCCACCTCCCCTCCTCGGTTCATTACTTGAGTAACGAACCGTAGCACCTGGCCAGGGTCATGCCGAGTACTGCGCCTGCTGGAGAGACTTCTTCAGAGCCGGTACGACGGGTCCGACGCGGACCGCGAGTTGCGCGAGGCGGTCCTTGTGGCGGGCACGCTGGTCCTTGGTGACGACCGTCCGCAGGTCAGCAGTGGACGCGAGCACGACGATCGAGGCGTCACGGAGGTCCACCCGGGATACCAGCCGCGAGGCCCGGAGAGTGTCATGGGCGGCCTGGAGGAGCTGGCGGCGCATGAGCGGCTGACGGACGGTGATGCGGTCGGCCGGGAAGATCCCGAGGATGCGATGCGGTTCGACCTTGATCAGGCGGGAGCGATCGAGGTCGTCCCGGACCCGGCGGACGATCGCCCCCGGCCGCCGATCGATCCAATGCCGCCACCGCCGCGGCCCCACCCCACGGACCTCCTCGAGCACCGCCGCGAGCACCGGGTCGGCCGGAGCCATCGCCCTCGTCACCCGCGCCCGACCGTCCTCGTCGACAAGGTTTCCGGACAGCTGGAGATCCACCAAGGCGGCTGCGCGCAGTACTTTCCCGAGCTTCGACCTGGCCGTCAGCCGCCCGTGCTCGGGATCGTACGCCAGCAGAAACATCCTTGCCGGCAAGGCGTCCGGAGTTTGCAAGTTGCCGAGCGCAACAACCTTCCGAGGCGGCCGCGCTGCACCGGAGCCTGATCCAGCTCCGCCCGGCCCGGCCGGACCACGGGGCACCCGAACCCCACCTCCGCGTACTCCACTTCCTACGCCACCCGCCGTTCCTCGAACAGCGGAGCCCAGCCCCACCTGACCAGCAGCAAGCACTGCGTCTTTTCTACTCATCGTCTTCCTCCTTCGGAGGGCGGCCCGGACCACGGAGTTTGCCTACGCCTTTGGGGAGCCGGCCGGCATCGGCCAGCGCCCGGCGAAGCAGGTACTCGATCTGAGCGTTGGTGCTGCGCAGGTCGTCGGCCGCCCAGCGGGCCAGAGCATCGTGCACCACGGGATCCAGCCGGAGCAGGATCTTCTTGCGTTCGACAGCCACGGCAGACGACCACTCACTGGTAGAGCGAGCCGGCGTTGACCACCGGCTGGGCGTCACGGTCGCCGCACAGCACCACCAGCAGGTTGCTGACCATGGTCGCCTTCCGCTCCTCGTCCAGCTCGACCACCTCGTGCTCGGACAGCCGATCCAGCGCCAGTTCGACCATTCCGACCGCGCCTTCGACGATCCGCTGCCGGGCCGCGACGACCGCGCCGGCCTGCTGGCGCCGCAACATCGCCTGGGCGATCTCGGGGGCGTAGGCGAGGTGGGTGATGCGGGACTCGATCACATGTACACCGGCCGCGTGCACCCGGACGCCGATCTCGGCCGACAGCTTCTCGGTGATCTCGTCGGTGCTGTCCCGGAGCGACAGCACATCGTCGTCGGTGTGTACGTCGTACGGGTAGCTGTTGGCGATGTGCCGGACGGCGGTCTCGGTCTGGATCGCGACGAACTCGACGAAGTCGTCGACCTCGAACATCGCCTGCGCGGTGTCCTCGACCTGCCAGACCACGACGGCGGCGATCTCGATCGGGTTGCCGTCGGCATCGTTGACCTTGGCAACGGCCGTTTCGTGGTTGCGGATCCGGGTCGAGACCTCACGCCGGGACGAGATCGGGTTCACCCAGCGCAGACCGTTGGTCCGAACAGTCCCGGAGTACCGCCCGAGGATCTGCAACACCCGCGCCCGGCCCGGCGAGACCGCGGTCAGCCCGGCGGCGACGATCACGCCGACGATGAACATCGCGATCCCGAGCACCACCTGTGGACCCCGGTCGTGGGTGGCACCAATGATGACCCCGGCCACCCCCGCCACCAGCAACACGAACGCCAGCAGCGCCATCGGCCATCCGTTCAGATCCCGACCCGACCGCTCGGTCACCTTCGGCGCCGGCATCTCCACCGCAACATCCACCATCACACAGCCTCCTTCTCGAATAGCTCGAAGGTAGCAAAGTGATATCACATTTACAACCCGGCTCTGCAGCTCGACAGGAGGTGTCCCGTTCGAGGAGCCGGATTGCCGGTCCGCCCAGGCGGGGAGTGGTCGACAGCAGACGTATACGTACTGTCGAGCTGCACCTAGGGCAGGCGGGTGGCGAGGGATCCAAGTACAAGCCGCGACCGCTCAACCCAGCCCGACCGTCTCAGGGGTCAACCCCCGAGCTGGACGGTTGCCCGTCCAGATTCTCAGGGGGCAAGCATCCATCTGAGGGGTTAACCCCTGAAACGAACGGCGGGGCGAGCGGGCGGCGCGGGAACGGCCCTCGGGGCGGCGGCGAGCGGTGCGGCGGCGGTCCGCGGTCGCGGCGCGGGCGGTGCGGCGGTGTGCGGCGGGGCGGTGCGGTGCGGTGCGGCGGGTGGTGCGGCGGGGCGGCGGTGCCGTGCGGCGGTGCGGTGCGGCGGGCGGTGCGGCGGTGCCGTGCGGCGGTGCGGGGCGGCGGCGCCGTGCGGCGATGCGGGGCGGCGGCGCGGGGGTTAGGGGAGGCGGGTTGCTAGGGATTCGAGGTGGGATTGCCAGGGGGTGGCTTGGGAGTTGGGGAGGGGGTCTATGGCTGAGGCGGACCAGGCGTGGATGGGGCGGATGCCGTGGAGGGCGTTGAGGAGCCAGGCCTCGGTGCTGTTCTGGAGGGCCTCGGGAGTGGCTGGGTGTTCGGAGATCTCGACGCCTTGGGTGGTGGCGATTCGGCGGAGGAGTTGGGCCGTGACGGACGGGAGGAGCGGGCGGTCGGAGGGCGGGAAGCAGAGCGTGTCGTCCTCCCACCAGGCGACGGCCGAGTACGCCGCCTCGAGCACGGTGCCGTCGGTGTCGAGCAGCAGGATCTCGTCGGCGCGGTCCGGCGCCGACTCCTTCAGCTTGCCGAGCAGCTCCAGATCGGGACCCTTCACCCGCGGCGCAGTCCGCGGATCCGGACCTTCATGTACGGCGACCCGCACGCGACCGCCGATCGGCGGCGCCGGCCTCAGCTGTACGGCGAGCTCACCCGACGCCTGCAACTCGAACCGCGGGAACCACCGCCCGAACCCGGGCAACCGCCCGACCTGCTCGTCCCAGAACCGATCCGCCGACACCCCCGCCGCGGCACACGACCGGACGAACCGGTCCCGGTGCAGCTCCAGCCCCCGAACCTTGCCATTGGCAACCAGAAACGAATCCGCCACCAGCAAACCACTCATCTCCCCACCCCTTTACCTGCGGCTCTGCCCGCCGACAGCCGCCGTTGCCTTCAGCACCATTTCGTCGTACTCCGCGACCGGGTCGGAGTCGAGCACGATCGCACCCCCGGCCCCGATCACGGTCTGGTCCGGGGTCAGCACCGCCGTCCGGATCACCACACTCAGGTCCGCCCGCCCGTCCAGGGTCAAGTAGCCGAGCGCCCCGGAGTACACGCCCCGCGCGCTCCACTCGAGCTCGTCGATGATCTGCATCGTGCGGATCTTCGGCGCACCTGTCATCGACCCCGGCGGGAAGCAGGCCCGGACCGCGTCGACCGCGGTCAGCCCGTCCCGCAACCGGCCGCGGACCGTCGTCACCAGCTGATGCATGGTCCGGTAGCTCTCGACCTCCATCAGCTGCGGCACGTTCACGGTCCCCGGCACGCTGACCCGGCCGAGGTCGTTGCGGATCAGGTCGACGATCATCAGGTTCTCGGCCCGGGTCTTGTCGTCCTCGGCCAGCGCCTTCGCCGCGAGCTGGTCCTGGGCCGGGTCGAGGTCCCGCGGCGCGGTCCCCTTGATCGGACGGCACTCGGCCCACCCGTCCGCGTCCACGGTCAGGAACCGCTCCGGCGACGAGCTCGCCACCGCCAGGTCGCCGTACCGGATGAAGGCGGCGTACGGCGCAGGGTTCGCGGACCGCTGCCAGCGGAAGAACTCGAACGGGTCCTGGACGGCCGGCAGCCGGACCCGGTTCGTCAGGTTGACCTCGTACGTCTCGCCGGCCTCGAGCTCCTCCAGACAGCGAGCGATGCCGGCGAGGTACGTCGTTCGGTCCTGCTCGAGATGCGCCTCGAGATCGAGGCTGGCGATCGCCGGCACGTCCAGGCTGCCCATCCACCAGTCGGCGGCGGCCTCGTCGGCGCGGTCCAGCCAGTCCTCGCCGGCGCCGGGTTCGTCGACCGCGACCAGGTAGGTCAGGTCGCGATCGTGGTCGATGACGACGAACCGGTTCGCCCAGATCCACAGCGCGTCCGGCGTCGTCGCCTCGTGCGCCGCCACTCCCCCGGTGAGTGCCTTCAGCTCGTACCCGAAGTACCCGACGTAGCCACCGCAGAACAGCCCGGCCAACTCGTCCGGAGGCGTCGCAGCCCGCTCCGCCACCAGCTCCTTCAGCTCGGCGAAGACATCACCGTCGGCAACATTCCTGGTGATGACCTCGGCGCCGATGCTCGTGCCCAAGACCGAGATACGTCGGGGCGAGCGGTCGGTCAGGCTGCCGTCGAGCCAGAACGCGACCGGCTCGCCGGCCAGCAGCTCGCGGTAGACCGTCTCACCGTCGAGCGCCCGGTCGAGCGTCCGGACGGACCAGCTCAGCGCACTCACCAGCACACCGTACCCAGCGTGAGCGCCGAGCGGACCCCAGCGGTCAGGAGATGGTCAAAGCGACCTTCGTGCGCATCGCCGTGATGCGGCGGATCGGGATCGCGACCTCGAGTCCGTCCTTCGATTCCGCGCGGTCCGCGAGCCAACCGGCCGCGGTGTCTCGCCGGACGTCCGGCGTACCCGGGAGGTAGAGGGCGTTCACCAGCCGCATGGCGTCGTCGCGGCTGCGGATCATGTACACGTACCGCTCCCGCTGGCTCTCCATCACGTCGAACCCGGCGTGACGGAGCTGGTCCTTCAGCTCGGTGATCTCGCCACCGGCCGGGAACTGCGGCGTCGACCGCAGCCGCGTGGTCAGACCGCTCAACGTACGGATGTCACCCCGCCGCAGCGGCCGTACGGCGGGCACGATCGCGGCCAGCACTCCGCCGCGCCGCAGTACTCGGGCCGCCTCCGCGAGCACCTCCGTGAGCGGCTGCAGGACCATCAGGCCCATCGAGCAGGTGACGACGTCGAAGACCTCGTTCGCGAACGGCAGGTGCAGCGCGTCGGCCTGCACCTTGGGTCCGGGCGCACCGGCGAGCTGGGCCGGGTTGTTGTCGACACCGACCACCCAGCGTCCGTACAGCTCGCGCGCGACCGGCCCGTTGCCGCAGGCGAGGTCGAGCACCCTGCGCGCCTCGCCGGAAACGGCGCGGACCAGCCAGCGGTACGGCGTATGGTCGCCGGCCACCGCCCGGGACAGCAGGGCCTCGGTGCTACCCGGAGCCGCGGTGTGGAACTCCCGCAGGTACTCCGGCCAGTTGATCGGATTCTCAGACATTGCGGACCGACGCTACCCGCCCGCAACCCGACGTACCGCATCGGGTGCTCAGCGTTAACGCAGCTTTGACTCAGACCAGGCTGACGAAGATGTGGCCGGCCGTCTCGTCGCTGATGACGCCACCGGCTTCGCGGCTGCCCATCAGCACGCCCTCGGCGTCCAGGGTCGAGTCGACCTCGCGGCCGGGCAGTGCGCCGGCCTTCCGCAGGATCGCCATCGCGAGGTCGTCGGTCTGCACCGGCTCGGCGATTCGCCGGACCAGCACCCGCACGCTCTCGCCGGTGGCCTGGTCGAGGACCTGGTCCAGCGGCTCGACGCCGATCCGGAACGCGCCGATGTCACTCGCCGTACCGTCCAGCTGCAGCTCCTCCAGGCCCGGGATCGGGTTGCCGTACGGCGACTCGGTCGGGTTGTCGAGGATCTTCAGCAGTCGCAGCTCGACCGCGTCACTCATCACGTGTTCCCAGCGGCAGGCCTCGGCGTGCACGTCTTCCCACTCCAGGCCGATCACGTCGACCAGCAGCCGCTCGGCCAGCCGGTGCTTGCGCATCACCCGGACGGCTTGCTTGCGACCGACGTCCGTGAGCTCCAGGTGGCGGTCGCCCTCCACCTTGATCAATCCGTCCCGTTCCATCCGGCCGACCGTCTGGCTGACCGTCGGACCGGACTGGTGCAGCCGCTCGGCAATCCGTGCCCGCAACGGCAGGATCCCCTCTTCTTCCAGCTCGTAGACGGTCCGCAGGTACATCTCGGTGGTATCGATCAGCTCGCTCACGACAACCATTCTCACCTATGTAGGCAAGCCTTACCCAATTCGCGATGGGTACAGGGGGAAGATGGGCTCGGTGACGGCTGTGATGTGGTTCCGGCGCGACCTCCGGCTGGGCGACAACCCGGCATTACTTGACGCCGTCGCCGCGGGTGGCGGGCGAGTACTCGGAGTGTTCGTACTGGATCCGTTGCTCTGGGATCGTTCCGGTGATCCACGGCGGAATCGCTTGGCCGCGTCGCTCCGCAGCCTGTCCGAATCGATCGGCGGGCGGCTCGTCGTACGGCGGGGCGATCCGGCAACCGTCGTACCGGCGATCGCGGCCGAGGTCGGGGCGGCGAGCGTGCACGTCAGCGCGGACTACGCGCCCTACGGACAACAACGCGATCAAGAAGTTGAAGCCTCATTGAAGTGTCCGCTGGTGCGGACAGGATCGCCGTACGCCGTTGCGCCGGGGCGGGTGCTCAATCAGCAGAGGCGTTCGTACCAGGTGTTCACGCCGTACTTCAAAGCGTGGTTGGCGCACGGATGGCGGCAGCCGGCGGAGGCGCCGGCGGACGTGACGTGGGTGAAGGCGTCCAGCGAGGAACTGCCGCTCGGTGCTGACGATGCGGGCGAGGGGGCGGCGCTCAAGCACTGGAAGGCGTACCTCGAGGACGTTGCGGCGTACGACGACGAGCGGGACCGGCCCGATCTGGACAGCACCTCGCGGATGTCGATTCCGTTGAAGTACGGCGAGATCCACCCGCGGACGATGCTCGCCGACCTGGCTCGCAAACGCAGCGCCGGCGCGGAGGCATACCGGCGCGAGGTGGCCTGGCGCGAGTTCTGCGCGGACCTCCTCGCGCGGCACCCGCAGGCCGCCTGGAAGCCGCTGCGTCCGGAGTTCGACAAGATGCAGTACGACGAACCCGGCGAACTGTTCGACGCATGGCGTGCGGGCCGGACCGGGTTCCCTTTCGTGGACGCCGGAATGCGACAGCTGGCCGAGACCGGGTTCATGCACAACCGGGTGCGGATGGTCGTCGCGTCGTTCCTGGTCAAGGATCTCCACGTCCATTGGCGGTTCGGCGCCCGCTGGTTCATGCGCTCGCTGCGCGACGGCGATCTCGCATCGAACGCGCTCAACTGGCAGTGGGTGGCCGGCTGCGGCGCGGACGCGGCGCCGTACTTCCGGATCTTCAACCCGGTCGGGCAGGGACTGAAGTTCGACCCCGACGGTGACTACGTCCGCCGGTGGGTGCCCGAGTTGCGGCACCTCGACGGCAAGGCCGCGCACGAGCCCTGGCGGTACGACGCCAGCGGCTACCCGGATCCGATCGTCGACCACGCCGAGGCCCGCCGCGAGGCGCTCCGCCGGTACGACGCGATGCGCTCTTGACGGAGGCTTACCTCGCAGCCCTATAGTACTAGGTAACTAGATGAATGGGGTTGGAGATGATCGAGTTCCATCTGGACGGCCGGTCGGGGGTGTCGCCGTACCAGCAGATCGTCCAGCAGGTCCGCAACGCGCTCCGGCTCGGTCTGCTGCGCGAAGGGGACCAGCTGCCGACCGTGAAGGACGTGGTCGCGGCGCTGGCGATCAACCCGAACACGGTGCTCAAGGCGTACCGCGAACTGGAGCACGAGGGCCTGGTCCAGGCCCGGCCGGGCCGCGGCACGTTCGTGACCCGCACGCTCACCGACAACACCCTCGCCGCGCACGGTCCGCTCCGGCAGGACCTCCGCCGCTGGCTCGCGAAGGCGCGCAAGGCCGGCCTCGACGACGAGAGCATCGAGGCGCTGTTCCTGACAACCTTTCGGTCCGCCGCTCAGGAGGACATAGCGTGAATACAGTGCTGCAGGCCCAGGGGTTGGGCAAGAGATACGGTCGGCGGTGGGCGTTGACCGATTGCGACTTGGAGGTTCCGGCCGGGCATGTGGTCGGGCTGGTTGGGCCTAACGGGGCGGGTAAGAGCACGCTGCTGAATCTGGCGGTCGGGATGCTGACGCCGAGTGCGGGGTCGGTCGAGGTGCTGGGAGCGGCGGCCGGGACGCAGCAGGCCAAGGTCGGGTACGTCGCTCAGGACACGCCGACGTACGCCCGGTTGAGTGTCGCGGATCATCTCCGGCTCGGTGCGCGACTCAATCCCGCGTGGGACGAATCCCTTGCCCAGCGACGACTTCAGCACTTGAAATTCGATCCGAAGCAGCGCGCGGGCAAGCTGTCCGGTGGTCAGCGAGCCCAGCTCGCGCTCACCCTCGGCCTGGCCAAGCGACCCGAACTGCTGATCCTCGACGAGCCGGTCGCCGCACTCGATCCGCTAGCTCGGCGTGAGTTCCTGCAGGACCTGATGGAGGCGGTCGCCGAACAAGAGCTCAGCGTCTTGCTGTCCTCGCACCTCGTCTCCGACGTGGAACGCGCCTGCGACTACCTGATCGTCCTCGTGGACTCCCGGGTGCAGGTCAGCGGCGAGATCGACACGTTGCTGGCAACACACTTCCGGCTGACCGGTCCGCGGCGCGATCCGAAGGACCTGCCGCGCGACCAGCACGTCGTGACCGAGAGCCACACCGACCGGCAGTCGACGTACCTGATCCGGACCGAGAAACCGATCCTCGATCCGGCCTGGAACGTCACCCAACTCACGCTCGAGGATCTCGTGCTGGCCTACATGGGCCGCGACGTCCAGCCGGAGCGTCCCGTGCTGGAGGTGCAGCGATGATCTGGTTGACCTGGCGACAGTTCCGCGTCCAGTTCCTGGTGGTCGCGTCGGTGATCCTGGCCGCCGCGATCGTCCTCGCCCTCAAGGGACCGGGACTCGCCGACGAGTACCGGCAGCTCACGACCCAATTCATCCAGAACCTCGCGTTCCAGCGCCTCAACCCCCTGCTGTACGTCGTCGGTCAGGTGATGCTGTACGCCGTACCTCCGGTGATCGGAGCGTTCTGGGGCGCACCGCTGATCGCGCGCGAACTCGAGACCGGGACGCACCGGCTGGTCTGGAGCCAGAGCATCTCCCGGTCGCGCTGGCTCGCGACGAAGGTCGGAGTCACCGGCCTCACCGCGATCGCGATCACCGGCCTGCTCAGCCTCGCCGTCACCTGGTGGGCCGATCCGATCGACAAGGCGATCAACGCCGGGCAGGACTCGAACACCTACCTACCGCGGATGTTCCCGCCGGTCTTCTCCGCGCGCGGGCTGGTCCCGGTCGGGTACGCGGCCTTCGCCTTCGCTCTCGGGGTCGCGGTGGGTCTGCTGGTACGCCGTACCGTGGTCGCGCTCGCGGTCACCCTGGCGGCCGTGATCCTGGTGGAGATCCTCGCACCGCACTTCATCCGGCCGCACCTGCTCGCGCCGACGGAGCAGTACATCGTCGTGACGTCCGACAACATCCGGGGCTTCGGGCTCAGCGGCGACGGGCCGAATCCACGGGTGGTGATGATCGAGGTCGCGTCCGGAGCGGTCGGCGGCTGGAAGCTGTCCGACACGACCGTGAATAAGGCCGGCAAGAAGGTGGGCCTGCCGAACTGGGTGGTCGACTGTGCGCCGCGGCCCCCGGGCGGGTCGGACGGCGCCACCGTGTCGAGCCGGGGCGCCGTGTCGGCGAAGGCGGCCGCCTGTTACCAGCGGCTGGCCGACGAAGGGTACCGGCAGCACATCAAGTACTTCACTGCCGACAAGTTCTGGCCGCTGCAATGGCGGGAGTTCGGGTTCTTCCTGCTGCTGGCGTTGGCGCTGACCGGGTTCAGTTTCTGGCGGATCCGGCGCGACCTGTCCTGAAACGCCGTACCAGCAGGGCTGCGGCGAGGAGAGCCGCGGCGACGACGGCCGACGTCCACGGCAGCGTGACTGCGAGGACGAGGCAACCAGTCAGGCCGATCACGTTGACGGCGCGAGGCCAGCGACGTTGATCGGCCGGCTGGGTGAAGGCCGAGGCGTTCGCAATCGCGTAGTACAGCAGGACACCGAACGACGAGAAGCCGATCACGCCGCGCAGGTCGGTAGTGAGGACGAGTACGCCGACGACCGCGGCGAGTGCGAGCTCGGCGTGGTGCGGGACCTGGTAGCGGGGATGTACGGCGGCCAGCCAGCTGGGCAAGTCCCGGTTGCGGGCCATGGCGAGCGTGGTACGGCCGACGCCGGCGATCAAGGCGAGCAGTGCGCCGAGGCTGGCGAGCGCGGCACCGATCCGGACGACCGGTACCGCCCAGGCCGCACCGACCCCGTCGACTGCGGCTGCGAGGGGCGCCGCGGTCGACGCGGGGTCGCCGGTCCTCAACAGCGCAAGGGCGACGGCGAAGTAGATGCCGATGGCAATGATCAGCGCGACGGTGATGGCGCGGGGAATGGTCCTGGCCGGCTCGCGGACCTCCTCCCCCATGGTCGCGATCCGCGCGTAGCCGGCGAACGCGAAGAAGAGCAGTCCGGCCGACTGCAGGACGCCGTACGCCGAGGTGCCGGTGGAGGCGTGGTGATGGGGCTCACCGGTGTAGAGCAGGATCAGTACGAGGGCGAGTACGGCGAGGGTGCAGGTGACGAGGATCCTGGTCAGGCGAGCTGTCTTGGTCACTCCTCGGAGGTTCACCGCAGCCAGGCCCAGGACCGCCACCAACGCCACCAAACGCCTCAACCAGTCGATGTCCGTGACGTAGGTTGCGAAGGTCAGCGCCATCGCCGCACACGACGCGGTCTTTCCGATGACGAAGCACCAGCCCGCGGCGAACCCCCACCACTCCCCTAATCGCTCACGTCCATATACATAGGTCCCACCCGAGACCGGGTACACCGCCGCCAGTTGCGCGGAGGACACTGCGTTGCAATAGGCAACGACTGCCGCGATCCCGAGTCCGATCAGCAACCCGGATCCGGCGGCGCGCGCGGCCGGCGACCAGACCGCGAACACGCCGGCACCAACCATCGACCCCAGCCCGATCACTACCGCGTCGCCGACTCCCAGCCGCCGAGCGAGACCGGGGCCGCTCGGCGCGGGCTGGGGCGAGTTCAAGTCAGTGATCCGTCGCCAGCGCCGTGGCGATCTTTCGCTCGGCATCGGCGACGACCTCCTTCGGGGCTTCTGGCAGGACGTTGGCCCACACGGCCAGCATCTCCCGCTTGGCCTCGAGCATGCCCAACGGCCGCGGGTAGAACCACACGTGGAAATGGGCCGAACCGTCGCCCCAACGATAGACATGCACCCGGGCGATGTCGCCGAGCGCGAGGATGGCCCGCTCGACCCGTGCGACCATCGGCCCGTAACTGCGTGCGAGGCCGTCCGGCAGATCGGCGAAGGAGTCGTGGTGGGCCCGGCTGGTCAGCCAGACCACGCCGGGGATGGTGACTCCGGTCGCCCGGCACAGCGCCCAGTCGTCGTCGTACCAGAGCGGCTTGTCCTCGGCGGGCAGAGAGTCCGCGGCGTCGTCCAGGCCGGACAGCCAGCCGCACAGTCCGCAGGGATCCCCGCCGGGCTCGCCGACGCGCGGCGGTTCGGGGATCACCCTGGGCTGCGGGTCGAGCTGGGTCAGCGGTTCGGCGTACGGAAGTGTCATGGCGGCCTCCATCGCGGCAGCAGGAGATGATGGCCTCAATGAAACACGACTGTTGCAGTTTGTGCAACAGGCATGTTTCAGGCCTCGAGCACGCCGCGGAGCACCAGGTCGAGGGTGAGCCGCCGGGTCCGGGACCGCGACCAGTGATGCCGGCCGCGCATGTGCACGTAGGTGAAGGCCGCCGAGACCATCAGCACCTCGGCCACATCGCTGACCCGGCCGTGCGGATGCAGCGTGCCGTCCGTCTCGCCCTCGCGCAGAAACCGCTCGAACGGGTCGAGGAACGACACCGGCCCGTTGCGCGCCTGCTCCTGGTGGAACACCAGATCCGACGACAGCATCAGCGGCAGATGCCGGTCGATCACGTCGAACAGCGCCTCCAGCGTCCGGATCAGGCCCTCACGGCCGGTGCCGGAGCCGGCCAGCACCGGCCACATCGTGTCCCGGTAGTCGTCGGCCAGCGCATCCAGCAGCGAACTCAGCAGCGCCTCGACGGTCAGTCCCTGCCGCCACAGCGTGACCCGGGACCGGCCGACCTTCTCCGCGACCCGCTCCAGCGTCACGCCGGCCCAGCCGTACTCGGCCAGGACGGCGATGGCCGCCGTCCGCAGCGTCTCGTCCACCGCCACCGTCATCGCGATCCCTCACCTCTTGTGCAACATGGTCGTTGCACTGCACCATGACTGTATCAACCCTCGAGGAGGCCGTGTGGACAGCAGGACCGAGCTCCGGGTGCAGTTCACCGATCAGGAACTGGCCGGGCTGACAGCACTCGCCGCCGGGCTGCGAGGAGTGGCCGAGGCCGACCTGTCCGAGGAGGACGCGCTGGTCGCGGCGGTGGAGATGGCCCTCACCCGGTTGATCGACGATTTCGAGGTCCCCGATCCGACGACCCGCGAGCAGGTTCAGGTCGCCCGCGACGACCTGCGCGCGCACTGGATCCGGGGCAGCGCCGGGATCTAGGCCGTCGCCTTCAGCACACCGAGCAGGCGCGCGACCTCCGCCGCTACCGCGTCGCGGGCCGGGCCAAGGTATTTGCGGGTGTCGACGAGTTTTGGGTTCTCGGTGAGGACCTGGCGGACCTTGTCGGTGAAGACGTTGTTGAGGTGGGTGGCGATGTTGACCTTGGTCATGCCGGCCTCAACTGCCCGGGTGAGGTCGGGGTCCGCGACGCCGGAGGAGCCGTGCAGGACGAGTGGTACTGCGACGGCTTCGTGGAGGCGGGTGATGAGGTCGAAGTCGAGCGTCGCCGTACGTTCGGTCATCGCGTGCGAGGACCCGACCGCGACCGCGAGCGCGTCGACCCCGGTGGCCTCGGCGAAGGCGACGGCCTCGTCCGGACGGGTGCGGGCGCCGGGCGCGTGGACGCCGTCCTTCCCGCCGACCTCACCGATCTCGGCCTCGACGAAGACGCCGTGGTCGTGGCAGAAGGCAGTCACCTCGGTGGTGGCCGCGACGTTGTCGGCGTACTCGAGCTTGGACCCGTCGTACATGACCGACGTGAACCCGAGCGCGACGGCCTCGTTGACCAGGTCGCGATCCATCGCGTGATCAAGGTGTACGACGACCGGCACCGAAGCGGCCGCCGCGGCGGCCAGCGTCGCGACCCCGATCGGCTTGAGCGCTCCGTGGTACTTCACCGCGTTCTCACTGATCTGCAGGATCACCGGTGCACCGACCTGCTCGGCACCCGCGATCAGCGCGGTCGCGTGCTCCAGCTGGATCACGTTGAACGCACCGACACCACGACCGGCCTTGGCAGCGGCCAGCACGACCTCGGCCCCAGAGACCAACGGCATGAGAACTCCTTCTAATTAACGGTTACCTGAGGCTGCCAGCGCCGGTAGGCGGCCAGGTCGATGTCTCCGGCAACGGGTGTCAGCACGGCCGCGGCGGATGCGGCGACGGCGGACTTGAGTACGACGGACCAGTCGGGCTCCGGCGATTCCGCGACGGCCGCCGCGACCACCGCCGTACAGGCATCGCCTGCACCGGTTGGGTTACCGCTCACCGTCTCGACCGGCAGCGCGCGCCACACACCTTTATTGCTGGCAGCAACCATTCCGCGCGGCCCGTCGGTGATCACGGCTGCGGTCGCACCAAGCGCGACCAGTTCCGACGCGCCTTCCTCGACCTCGGCGTCGCCCACTGCTGCACGCAGTTCGGCCGCGTTTGCCCGCACCACTGCACCGGTCTTCGCTGCCGCGGTCAACGCAGGACCACCGGCATCGATGACGGACAGTACGTCGTGATGGCGCGCCCGTACCGCGATCTCGGCGTACGCATCGGCCGGCAACCCCGGCGGCAGACTGCCCGAGCATGCCAGCACGCCCAGCCGACCCCACGGCATCCGATCCAGCAACGCGCGCCACTCGTCCCCGGTGACCGACGGCCCGGCCTCGTTGAAGATCGTCGCGTCCCCGTCCGCTCCGTTGACGATGGCAACGGTACGGCGGGTTTCACCGGCGATCGGAGTCAGCAGCGCGGTCAGTCCGGCGTCGAACAACTCCTCGGCGACCAGCTCACCGGTGACACCACCGACGAACCCGAGCACCAGCACCTGATGCCCGAGCGTCGCCGCGACCCGCGCGACGTTCACACCCTTGCCGCCGGCGCGCCGGCGGATCCGGTCGACGCGATGGCTCCCGCCGACCCGCAGTTCGTCGACCTCGTAGGTGACGTCCAGCGCCAGGTTGAGGGTGACGGTTCCGATCAGTCCAGCCACGACCCGGCCCGCATCACCTTCTGCACGACGTACTCGTCGTCGAACAGCACCAGGTCCGCCCGCTTCCCGGTCTCGATCGAGCCGACGTCGTACCAGCCGAAGGTCTGTGCCGGGGTCGTCGACGCCATCCGCGACGCGTCCACCAGCGAGACTCCGGCCTGCACCGCGTTGCGGTAGGCAACGTCCATGGTCAGCGTGCTGCCGGCGATCGAATGCGTGCCGTGGGCAAGCGTCGCCAGGCCGTCCTTGACGTCGACCTCGAGGTTGCCGATCTTGTAGCGGCCGTTGCCCATCCCGGTCGCCTCCATCGCGTCGGTGATCAGCGCGATCCGGTTCACCCCGGCGGCGGCGAGCGCGACCCGGACCACCTGCGGGTCCAGGTGCATGCCGTCGTTGATCACTTCCAGCAGCAGCCGGTCGTCGTTCAGCGCGGCGCCGACCGGACCGGGATCGCGGTGGTGGAACGGCCGCATCCCGTTGAACAAGTGCGTCGCCACGGTCGCGCCGGCATCCGCCCCGGCGACCATCTGCTCGTACGTCGCGTCCGTGTGCCCGAGCGCCGCGATCGCACCCGCGTCGACGACCTGGCGGATCGCTTCCAGCCCGTTCTCGAGCTCCGGCGCGATCGTCACCATCTTCACCGCGTCGCTGAGGACCTTGGCCACATCGTCCTTGAGCGGCGGCCGGAGCAGCGAAGGATCATGCGCACCACACCGCGCCTTGGACAGAAACGGTCCCTCAAGATGTACGCCGGCAATGACCCCGTCGGCGATCAGCTCAGCCAGACAAGCCGTCTGCGAGACGAGCACGTCGAGCGGCGAGGTGACCAGACTGGCCAGCGTGGTCGTCGTACCGTGCTTGCCATGGAAGGCCGCGACCTTGCGCGCCTCCTCCGGATCGGTGGTCGAGTACGTCGACCCGCCGCCACCGTGGGTGTGGATGTCGACGAACCCAGGAACGACGGTCACGTCACCGAGATCCTCAGGACGCTTGCCGTCGGCCGGCATCCCCTCGGATCGGCGACCGAACGCGTGGATGTCCTCGTCGACCACCTGGATCCAGGCGTTCTCGAGAACATCGTCCGGCGTGACCACCCGGCCGACCCGGTACGTCGTCATTCCTGTCCCTCCCCATCGGCGGTGACGCTGTCCCAGGCCATCTGGGCGGCGCCGAGCATGCCCGCCTCGTCGCCCAGCACCGCGGCCACGATCTCCGGCTCGCGCTGGAACGTCAGGCGCTCGTGCACACCTTCGCGCAAGGGCTGCAGAAGGGTCTCACCGGCCCCGATCAGACCGCCGCCGATCGCGATCCGGGTCGGCGCGACCAGGGTCGTGTAGAGGACCAGGGCGTCGATCAGGAAGGTCAGCGCGTCCTTCCAGACCTGTGCGGCGTCCGGGTCTCCGGCAGCCAGCAGCTCCATCACCTCGCGGGCACCGTCCACGGTCCGTCCGGTGCGAGTGGAGTATCGCCTGGCGATGGCGGCAGCGGAAGCGACCGTCTCGAGGCAACCCCACTGGCCGCAGGCGCAGAGTTCGGCGGCATCGCCGTAGATGAACTTCGAGTGGCCGAGCTCACCGGCGTACCCGTCGCCGCTGACCAGCGAGCCGTCGACGACCATCGCGGCCGCGATACCGGTGCCGAGCGGGAGGAACATCGAGTTCGTGGTGCCGGCCAGGGCGCCTTGACGCAACTCGGCGTACCCGCCGGCGCGGACGTCGTGGGCGAGCACGATCGGGATGTCCTCACCGATCGCTGCCTTGAGCTCGGCGAAGACCGGCGTACGGACCCACTCCAGGTTCTCGGCGCCGACGGTGCCGTTCTCGGCGTCGATGACCCCGGGTACGACGACACCGATCGCACGCACCCGGTGACCGTCGGCAGTCGCCTTCTGGCTCAGCTCGACGACGGTCTCGAGCAGCGCGTCGAGCACGGCACGGCCCCCAGCGTCCCGGGGAGTAGGCCTGGTCTCGCGGTGCAGCAGGGCACCGTCGGCGGCGACCAGGCCGCACTTCATCCGGGTTCCACCGAGGTCGACGGCAACCACGACTTCACAGGGGTCCACGGAGCGCCATTATGCAGCGTTACCCGGCGGTCCGAACATCCATGAGCAAAACACGGACAAATGTCACCCAGACCACTGCTCAGACCAGTGCCCAGATCAGTGCCCAGACTTTGGCCCAGATGAGGGCTCCGAGTGGCCGGGAAGCCGCGGGCAGGTATCCACGGTTTCCAGACCTCGTCGAGCTACGGGCGCAGGCCGCGATCGAACGCCGCGACCAGAAATGCGACCAGGTTCTCGGCCAGCTTGCCGGGATCCTCCGGGTCTCCCACGCCGGCGGCACCCGGCGTCGGGGACAACGCTTGCGACTGATGCAGGGCCAGCAGGCCGAGCATGTTCACGTACCCGAACGCGACCGCCTCCGGCGATGCCTGCGGCAACGCCCGTTGCAGCGCGGCCAGGTAGCGGCGCTCGATCGGATCCGACTCGGTCGCGTACAGCTCCCGGATCCGCTTGCTCGGATCGAACGCGATCCGGCCGATGAACCGCGCGACCACAGCGCCGCGTTCACCACGGCGCAGTACCAGCTCCAGCCCGGGCTCGATGAAAGCCCGGATCAGTTCCTCCGGCGTCGGCGGCCCGCCGGCCTCCAACTGGTCCAGCCGGCGCCGCCGTTCGGTGTTGACCGGCGCCATCGCCCGCGCCACGGCTGCCCGCAGCAGGGCTTCCTTGGAACCGAAGTGGTAGTTCACCGCGGCGATGTTCGCGGCTGCCGCGACCGTGATGGCCCGCAGCGACGTTCCTTCGTAACCCCCTTCACCAAATCGCTGTTCGGCGACGTTGAGCAATCTCTCCCTGGTCGTTTCGACCGGTGTTTCCACTAGTTCTCCTTCCCCCCAGCTACCGCGCGCCCAGGCACCCCACCTGCTCACGCGCAGTAGCCTGCAGTCAGCATAGTTCAAACGGTCGTTTGAACTGGAGGGCTCAGCTCAGTTGTCTGCGAGAAATCCTCAGATTTCTCTGAAACCCTTTCCTTCCCCTGTTCACGCGGCTCACACCTCATCACGCGTTGTGCTCGGACGAGTGATTCTCGTTAGTGGATTAGTGTTCTGGGCCATGAGCTTTGTGCGGGTCGAGCATCGATTCCAGGGTCCGGAGCGATCCGGCAACGGCGGATACGTGGCCGGTTTGCTAGGTACTGCGCTTGCACCCGAGCTCGACTCCGCATTAGTGCCGAAGGTGACATTGCGAATGCCGCCGCCATTGGAGAAGGAGCTGGCTCTCGCGGCCGGCGACACTGGCGCGAAACTCACGGACGGTGATGCAGTGGTCGCGGAAGCGATCCCGGTGGACGCTGATTTCCTCACCGACGCGACGATCGATCCGGTGTTGCCGGACGAGGCGCGCGCAGCAGAGGCGTCGTACCGCGGGCTGAACGACCATCCGTTTCCGACCTGCTTCGTCTGCGGGCCTGCGAACCAGAGCGGTCTGCAACTCAAACCTGGACCGATCGGCGACGGGCGTACGGCGTGCACCTGGACGCCGGCCGCTGATCTCGCCACCAACGGCTTGGTCGACGAGCTGTTCCTCTGGGCAGCGCTCGACTGCCCCGGCGGCTGGACGATCGACCTCGAGGGCAGGCCATCGGTGCTCGGCCAGCTGACCGCATGCATCGACGCGCGACCGCAGGCCGGCGAGGAATGCGTCGCGCTCGGCCGCTATCTCGGCGAGGACGGCCGCAAGACGTTCACCGCCAGCACCCTGTACGACGCCGACGGCCGCGTGCTCGCTCGCGCGAAGCACACCTGGATCACCGTCGACCCAGCTGCCTTCAACTAGCGAACGCGGGCCGCGTGGGCCCGGACCTTCGCGCGGTTGCCACAGGTCGCCATCGAGCACCACCGCCGACGGCCACGCGGATCAAGGAACAGCCAGCCGCAGGACGGGCAGGTCCGCACATGGTCGCGAGACGGGCTGGTGAGCAGCTCACCGGCGAGCAGTGCGAGGTTGTGGAGCGGGAGCGCGAGGTCCTCACGCAGTTCCCAGGTCAGCTCGTCATCCGTTCGCACCAGCCGCCGCCGGCCGGAGGCCTTCTCGATGAGCCGGGCCGCGGCTTCGAAGGTGCTCTCAGTCGCCTGGCCGGTCAGGACGTCGTACAGATCGACCCGGAAGTCCAGCGTGGCCTGGAGCCGCCGCGTGACCTCTGTGGGGCTACTGCCGGTCTGCTCGATCAGCCGGAACACGGTCGCCGGCGACAGCAGGCCGATGTACGAGTTCCAGATCAGGAAGGCCTCGTACGACGTCAGCCACTCGGTCCGGGCGGGGCCACCGTTGGTCCACTCGGACCGAGTGTTGACGAAGTCGAGCACCGGGTGCGCGCCGACCGGCTTGGGCAGGACGACGCCCTGCACAAGCTCTAGATGCGACGGCAGCCCGGTCATGCTTTACCGGGGTGGTTCGGTTGTGGTGGTGGCGGACGGCGTCGGCACCGGGATGCTGACGTTGCCGTTCTGCGGGATGACCATGAACTGGATCTTGCCCGATTCGATCGCGGTCTTCAGCAGGTAGCCGTTCGCGCCGAGCATCGCGACCTGCTGCTTGACCGACTGCAGCTCGACGTTCACCTGCTGGTTCTTCTGCTCCTGGGTCGCCTTCGCCAGCTCGGCCCGCTGCTTGGCCTCCAGGCCGTCGATGATGCCCTTGTCCAGCGGCATCGGCTTCTGGATCGTGAACGACAGCTCACCGCAGTCGTTGCTGCCGTTGTAGCCCGGGCCGCAGAAGTAGTCGCCGCCGACGGCGGCCGGCAGCAGCCGGGTGAACTCCTTGGCCGCCGCGCTCTGGAACGCGGACTTCTTCGCCTCGTTGTTGTAGAGCTCGGCCCAGTTGTAGTTCGTCGCCACCGCGGACAGCGCGCGGTCGATCTGTGGGCGGAAGTAGCTCTGCAGCATGTCGTTCCAGCCGCTCTCCTCGTACGCCTCGGTCTTCAGGCCGATCCGCTCATGGAAGGACTTGATCACGTCCTTGTCCCGGTTCAGCGTGAAGTACACCTGCACCCGGACGCCGAGCCGGACGTTGTCCTTGCTGACCACGGTGACCTCGTCGGCCGCGTCGGTGTCCGCGCCGTCGCCACCGATGATGTACGAGCGCTGGTCGATCGGGTAGGTGTAGAGGGTGTCGCCGGGGCCGATCAGCTTGTTCGTCGAGCCCGGCGGGACGATCGACTTGAACTTCTTGTCCTCGATCACACCGCCGCCGTAGTGCAGGCCGATCCGGTTCGCGTCGGTGTTCGCGAAGTTGAAGATGTTGGCCAGCAGGATGATCACCAGTACGACGAGGATGATGCCGCCGATCACCTTCGCCTTGACGCTGCCACCACCCTTGGGCTTGATCGCGGCGGCTGCGTTCCCCAGTTTCACCATCAGTCGTCGAGCTCCTTGCTACGTTCCACCAAGCGCCGTACGTCGGCGAGGGTCAGGTCGGCGGTGACCGCGACGTCGCGCGGCACCGACGGATGCGAGCTGAGCGTACGCAGGCCCTGCTCGGCAGCCGCGACCGCCCGCTCGAGCGCCCTGACCTCCTGCATCAGTGCCCGGTGCTCGGCATTGACCTCGGCCAAGGCCTGCTCTGCCTGGGCGGCCCGGCGGTACGACGCCCACGCCCACCAGGCGGTTCCGACCAGCAAGACGATCACCGGCAGCCCGAGTCTGATCATGGCTCCGATTGTCGTGCATCCCTGGGTGCGGTGTTCGTCCTCAGTGAAAAACGGTTGAACCGTTGACCGGCTGACAGTAAGTTCTGAGTACACGCGAAGGGAGGTGGTCCAACGCATGAATTGCTATCGGACTCGTGAGGTGGCGGCGGGCTAACCGCCAACCACAGTTTGTGGGCAAGTGGTCGGCCGAAACCAACGCCAGCCACCGGGCCCGCGGGTAGTCAGGACAGTCCGCCTGACCCTGAGTTCGGCCACCCGGTCGTGTCTCTGGAAGCGCCCGCGGGCTTTTTTCTTTGTACCGCCGGTTTCTTTGTACCGCCGGCAGCCTCAGGTTGCGGCATCGCGGACGAGCGCGGTGTCGACGAACTGCTCGAACCTGACGATGAGTCCGCCGCGGACCACGAAGTGATGGGCCACCCGGACAGCCAGTGGCTTGCCGGTCATCCGATGCCGCGCGGTGTAGCGAGCCAGGACGACGACGTTCTCGCCCTCGACGACGTACGTGTCGTCGTGGGCGGCCCAGCCCTCCCACTCCACGGCGAGCTTCTCCATGATATTCGCGGTCACCCCCTCAGGAGTGCGGTAGGTGCCGGCCAGTGGGAACCCGGCCATCTCGGTCCATTCCACGTCCGGAGCCAGAGTCGCGCGGAGCGCCTCGAGGTCACCCGCCGCCGAGGCCAGGTACTGGCGTCGTACCACGTCCGCCGGGGCGAACTCCGGGTTCGATCCGGGGTTCAGCCCCACGTCATCTCCCCCTTGGCGACCTTGGTACCGAGGCCCGCAGCAATCTGTAGCCCGGCGTCCGGATAAGCCGCCAGCAAGGACGCTTCGGCCTCGGCCGCGTCCGCGGATGCGGCGATCGTCTTCTCGAAGAGCTCTAGATACTCGCGGGTGTGGGTGATGGCGGTCAGGTCAGTCGGAGCGCCGGCGACCCGGTGACCCGCGACGACGTAGGCCGGAGCGAGAGCCTCCAGGTCGTTCAGCACCCGGATCCACTCGGCCCTGAGCTCCGGGGTGGCGCTGTCCGCGGTCCACACGTGCAAACCCTCGAACAGCAGGACGCCGCCGACCAGCGAACGTGATGCGGGCTCGAACAAGTACCACGACCGGTCGCCGAGCAGATCGCTGCCGCGGTGCACCTCGATCGTCGTCCCGTCCACGCTGAGCGCAGGCTCGATGAGGGTGGCGATGTCGACCAAGCGCGTGGGCAGGTTCTGGCCGAGGTGAGCCCATGCCTGGAGCTTGCCCTGATAGCTGTGCCGGATGTGCTCGATCACATCGGCCGGGGCCACGAAGACTGCCTCGGGAAAGGCGTCGGCGATGACCTCGGCACCGAAGTAGAAGTCAGGGTCGCCCGCGGTGATCACCACGGTCGTGAGCCGAGTACCCGCATCGAGCACCTCGGCGACGATCCGGTGGCCGTCAGCGCGGGTGAAGGCCGCGTCGACCACCAGGGCCTCGGACTCGCCGGTGACGAGCACGCTGGTCTTGTTCAGCGACGTGTCCGCCGCGTCGATGACGGTGAACGTAAGATTTGACATGCCGGTAACGCTAGGCCGGAGGCCACCGATTCTCACGGTCAGGACGGGAACCCAGATGGTGAAAACAGGACATTCCGCCATTCGGCGCGTCCGGTTCCTGCCTCCGGCCCGGAGCGTGGGCGACATCGAGGTGAACACGCTGAAAGGCATCCGTGACCGCGGCGGACCGGATGAGTTCCTCACCCCGCAGCGCCTCGACTTCGACCTGCTGCTGCACCTCGAGCGCGGCGCCGCCGTGCACACGGTCGACTTCACCGACTACCCCTTGCGCCCGGGCGACGTCTTGTGGGTGCGCGCCGGCCAGGTCCACCGTTGGGGCGCGATCGGGAACATCGAGGGGCCGGTGATCATGTTCGGCCCGCACATGGTCGACAAGCACACCCGCGACGTCATCCGATCGCACCAGGTCCGCCCGCAGAGCTACTGGCCCGCTTCCGAACTCGCAGACTCGCCGGTCCCGCGAGCCCTCGACCTGCTCACCATCAGCGCCGGTCCCCGCGCAAGCGAACAGAACGACCTGCGCCAAGCCGCCCTTGCGCACGGACTCGCCTCGCTCCTGGTCCAGCTGACCCTCGTCGGGCCACCCGGCGGCATGCCGCCGACGCCGCCGACCCACGAGGTCTATGGCTGGTTCCGCGACCACATCGAGGAGCACTTCCACCACTGGCACACTGTCAGCGAGTACGCCGACCGGCTGGGGTACTCCGCCCGCACCCTCAACCGACTCGCCCGACTGAACACCGGCCTGTCCGCCAAGGAGCTCATCGACGAACGCGTCGTGCTCGAGGCCAAGCGCCAACTCAGTCACGGTGACGCCTCCGTGGCCGAGATTGCCGAGGAACTCGGCTTCGACGACGCCTCGAACTTCTCGTCGTACTTCCGTCGGCAGACCCAGATGACCCCCGGCACCTTCCGGACCCGGAGCCGCGTGGGTAACCCAACGGCGCCGGCAGGTTGAGAAGACCGATGGGACTCGCCGCAGGCTGGTCCGATCAGGTTTTGTCGTCGGGAGGCGGGCAGTCGAGCCCGAGGGCCTCGCCGATCTCCCGTAGCTGGGCCTCGAAGTACGCCGCGGCATCCGGCAGCACCCAGTGCAGCTGGCCGAAGACCTCCATGCAGATCAGGCCGTACAGCCTGGTCCAGTAGGTCAGCGACAGGTAGATCGCACCGGGCGGCATGCCCTGGAAGTGCTCCGACTCCTCCGTAAGCTGGGCGATCAGCTCTTTCCCGAGCAGCTCGTCGGGCGGGTACGGGAACGGTTTCCAGTGCCAGATCTGCGCGACCAGTTCCTTGAAGACCGCGCCGAACCGCATCGCCGCTTGATGCCCGGGGGTCTCGTCATGATCGTCCGCGTCGGCGATCGGGACCGCCGTACCGAACAGCAGGGCGAACTCGGCGGGATGCTCTAGTCCCCAGTTCCGCAGGCCGTTGGCCAGCAGGTACAGCCGCTCCCCTAGGTCGGGGACTTCCTCGGTCGTCTGCAACTGCATCAGCGCAGCGGTCAGTTCGTCGTACAGATCGGCGATCAGGGCGCCGATCAGCGCGTCGTGACTCGGGAAGTATCGGTAGAGCGCCGGCGGGGTCAGGCCGAGCTCGCGTGCGACCGCGCGCAGACCGACCGCGGTCGATCCGCCGCTGACCAGCAGCCGGCGGGCGGCCGCCTTGATCTCGGCCAGCGTCGCCGCTCGCCGCCGGTCCCGGCTCTCCACTTCGAAACTCTCCTTGACATCGCGGTAGGGCAGGACCTTAGAGTGAACACTGTTAACAGTTAACACTGTTCACTGAAGCTCCTGCCGCTCAATCTACTCGCTGGGGGACAGTTTCGTGTTCGAGACGCTCGGCCACTTCACGTACCGGCGCCGCCGTCTGGTGCTCACGCTGACCGGACTCTTCGTCGTCCTCGGGCTGGCCTGGGGCACCGGCGTGTTCGGGTCGCTCGCGAACGGCGGCTTCGACGCGCCGAACACCGAGGCCGCCAACGCGGTCCAGACCATCGAGCAGAACGTCCGCCGCACCGGCACCGACGTGATCGTGCTCTACCGCAGCTCGACCGAGACCGTCGCCGACCCGGCCTTCAAGCAGTCCGTCGAGCAGCATCTCGCCGCGTTGCCGAGCGCCGACGTGACCGGAGTTTCGACGTACTGGAGCACGAAGTCGCCAGCCTTCGTGTCCAAGGATCAGCACAGCACGTACGCCGTACTGACGCTGGCCGGCGCCGATCCGGAGGCGCGGCTGGACACGTTCCACCGGATCGCCTCGCAGGTCCGGACAGCGCCGGCCGGACTCGAGTCGAAGGTCGGCGGCGAGGTCGCGGTGTTCGACGAGGTGAATACCCAGACCGAGCACGACATCGTGAAGGCCGAGACGATCTCGACGCCGATCGTGCTGGTGCTGCTGGTGATCGTGTTCGGCGGGCTGGTCGCGGCCTCGCTGCCGTTGTTCGTCGGCGCGCTCGCGATCCTGGGTGCGTTCGTGCTACTGCGCGGGTTGTCGGCGATCACCGACGTGTCGATCTTCTCGATCAACATCGTCACGATGATCGGGCTCGGGCTGGCGATCGACTACGCGTTGTTCATCGTCACCCGGTTCCGCGAAGAACTTGCTCGCGGCAACGATGTCGAGACGGCGCTGACCGCGACGATGGCGACGGCCGGGCGCACGGTCGCGTTCTCCGGTGTGACGGTCGGGGTGGCGATCAGCAGCCTGGTGCTGTTCCCGGTGATGTTCCTGAAGTCGATGGCGTACGGCGGTGCGGCCGCGGTGGCGATCGCGATGATCGCGGCGCTGACCGCGCTGCCGGCGCTGCTCGCCGTACTTGGGCATCGGGTGAACAGTCTGCGGATCTTCAAGCCCCGCAAGGCTTCCACGGACCGGGGTGCCTGGTATCGCCTTGCGCACAGCGTGATGCGGCGGCCGGTGCGGTATGTGCTCGTACTCGTCCCGCTGCTGCTAGTGCTAGGGATCCCTTTCCTGTCGGCGCAATTGGGCGGGGTGGACCATCGATCGTTGCCGCCCGGAGCGACCTCGCGGACGGTGACCGAGACGCTGCAACGCGACTTCCCGGGAGCAGGCGGGTCGGACATTTACGCGGCCGTGCGGTTCGACTCCGCCCCGAGCGATCCGTCGGCAGCGTTGGCGCCGTACGTCGCTCAGTTGAAGCAGGTGCGGGACGTCGAGGACGTGCGGATCGGCGGTTATGCCAAGGGGGTCGCGTCCGTCGTCGTACACACTCACTTCACCGGGCAGGAGCTGGCGGCGCGGGACGTCGTACATGGAGTACGGGCGGTTTCGGCGCCGGCCGGGACGCAGGTCCAGGTTGGCGGCGAGACGGCCGCGGTGATCGATCTGCTGCACGTGCTGAAGGAACGAGCGCCGTACATGGCCGGGTTCATCGTGGTGGTGACGTTCGTGCTGCTGTTCGTTGCCTTTGGCTCGTTCGTGCTGCCGGCGAAGGCGCTGCTGATGAACGTGCTGTCGCTGTCGGCGGCGTTCGGGGCGATGGTGTGGATCTTCCAGGACGGGCATCTGTCCGGGTTCCTCGGCTTCACGCCGGCCGGGTTCCTCGACGCGACCAACCCGGTGATGCTGTTCGCCGTGCTGTTCGGGCTGTCGATGGACTACGAGGTGTTCCTGCTCAGCCGGATCCGGGAGGAGTACGACCGGACCGGCGACAATACCGAGGCGGTCGCGCACGGGCTGCAGCGGACCGGCGGGATCATCACCAGTGCGGCTTTGCTGCTGATCATCGTGGTGGCGGCGTTCTCCACCTCGGGCATCGTGTTCGTGAAGATGATCGGGGTCGGGCTGGTGATCGCGATCGCACTGGACGCGACGATCGTCCGGGCGCTGCTGGTGCCGGCGACGATGCGGCTGCTCGGACGCGCCAACTGGTGGGCACCGAAGCCGCTGGTGCGGTGGTGGGAACGCAACGGCTTCCGGGAAGACGATCAGGGTTGGAGCCGGGACAGCTCCCAGGAACCGTCGCCGGAGTTAGTACGGCGATAAGCCAGGCGGTCGTGCAGTCGGCCGGTGCGGCCCTGCCAGAACTCGAATGCCTCCGGGGCGACCAGATAGCCGCCCCAGAAGTACGGCGTGGAGATGTCGGTGCCCTCCGGCCACTGCCGCTCGTACGACTCGTACTGCAAGTCGAGCTCCTCGCGGGACGCGACCGGCTGGCTCTGCTGGGATGCCCACGCACCGAGCTGTGATCCGCGCGGCCGGCTGGCGAAGTACTCGTCGACCTCGTCGGTGGGGAGCTTGGTCACGCTGCCTTCGATACGGACCTGACGCTCCATCGCGTGCCACGGGAACACCAGCGCGCAGTGCGGGTTGGTGTCGAGGTCGTCAGCCTTGCGGGACTGCTGGTTGGTGTAGAACACGAACCCGCGCTGGTCGACGCGCTTCAGCAGGACGGTCCGCGCCGAGGGCCGCCCGTCGCCGTCGGCCGTGGCCAGCACCATCGCGTTGGGCTCCGCCAGTCCGGCGTCCCGAGCCTGCTCCAACCACACCTCGAACTGCGCGATCGGGTCAGCATCAACCTGACTCTCGAGCAGCTCCCCGAGGCCGTACGCGCGCCGCATCTCCGCAAGATCCACGCTTCGAGCCTACTTGCGAAGGTGCTGGTTGACCTCGGCGAGGTGCTGGTCGAAGGTGGCCCGCCAGAGGGCCTGGCGGAGAGTGGCCTCGCCGGTGGCTGAACTGGCGCCGGCTGCCGATGCGGCCCACAGGGTGCTGAGGGGCTGGAAGCCCTCGACGTCGGTGAGGAGTTGCTCGATCAGGTCGCGGTCGGCGGCGTCCGCGAGACAGCGGACCTTGGCCGGGTTCCTTCGGGCGCTGACGGCCGGGTTGGGCTCGAAGAACGGGACGTCGGTCCACTCGGGGACAAGTCGTCGTACCAGCTCGCGGTGCAGGGTGTTGTCGAGGCGTTGAGCCGGGTCGAGCGCGAGGGCCGCGCGTATGAAGGGCCGGATCAGCAGCGGTGAGACTGCGCCTGCCCATTGGCGGAGGGGCTCAACGACGTAGAAGTAGTCGAGCATCGTGGCGTTCTCGATGCCTTCGTCGACGGCGGTCCGCAGTACCCGATCGATCTGCTCGGCCACCATGGCGCGAGCCGGCTCGCTGGGGCCTGCGGCCGGGGTCAGTCGCGTTTGGAGGTGGTTGCTGAAGGCATTCAGTTTTTGGGGCAACGGCAGGGCGTCGAGTTGCAGTACGTCGCGTGGGTAGAAGTAGCCGTGGGCAACCTCACCGCCGGCGCCGCCGATCGCTCGGTGGTGGCGATCGGGTGGGGACTGGAACAGGTCGTTGGCCGGCCGCAGGCCCTCCGCGTACCTGTGCCAGCGGAGGGCTTGGTTGACGAGCTCCAGAGGCTGCGGCCTGGCTGGGGTCGTCTTGCTCACCACATGCTCGACCGGCTTCCGCAATGCTTGCACCAGAGACTCAGCCACCTCCAGCTCACCAGGTACCGCGTCACAACTGTTGAGCTTCAGATCGACTCTAGCCGCTAGAAACGCGGCTGCAACCACCCGTGAGTCCCGGCCGCCACTCAGGTCGACGGTCGGCTGTCCCGGCCACAGGCGGTCCACCGACCGTGCTACGTCTTGCAGGGCGGCGGCTGTCTCGTCCAGCGTGTCCGCGCTGGTTGTCTCGAGCTTGCCCACGGTCTGTTGCTGACGGTGGCCGTCGGCAACAATGTGTGCCGCTCCGGGCACGGCCAGCACACCGTCGTACGGCGTGCTGTCGTCCATGAACCACCCGCAGGCCGCGGCGAAGTTCCAGCCCCGCGATGACGCCACAGCCGGTACGCCCGCGAACAACAGTGCGGCGACCGGCCGATTGGTCCAGACGCACCCGTCCGGCAACTGGAGTTGGAACAGCCGGCCGACACCGAGCGAATCGGTGAACAGGTCCAGTCGTTCCTCGCCCGGGTCCAGAACCGCCATCGTGAACGGCGGCGCCAATTCGAGGAAGCTGGACGGAGTACGCCGTACTGCTTGGGCCAACTGGGGCGGGGCGTCGTGCGGTGCGACGTCGCCGATCAGCCGCTCGTAGCCGAGTGGTGCGTGCACGCTGGCGACTCGGAGGTCACCGGTGTCGTGCCAGGACTGCCAGCGACAGGTGCCGTCTTGGCGGTCCCACAGGTGCAGTCCGACCGCTTTGCCGTCGTAGCCCTGGTGTTGCCACAGGTCGCCGTAGTACGCCTCCACCCGAGCACGTCCGGCAGCGGCCCGCGTGGCGCTGTCGTGCGCGAAGGTGTAGGCGACCAGCGTTTCCATGCAGAGCCTGATGCTGGCTCTGCCGGGAAAGTTATCGGGGTGGTTGCTGCTGCTGACCCGGGTAGCCGCCCCACTGCTGAGGTTGCTGGTAGCCGTCCTGCAGTTGCCCAGGGCCCTGCGTGAGCTTGGCCAGCTTGGCGTCCACGGCCCAGCGCCGGATCCCGATCAGCAGCAGCGGTATGCCGAACACGATGAACGATCCGTCGAACAGCAGATACGAACCGAAGTACTTCGTCCCGGGGAACTGGAAGAGCTTGGACAGGTCGAACGCCTGCCGCACCGGCAGCAGCACGATCGCCAGCCCGACCACGGTCAGCAGCAGGCCGGCGCCAGTGGTCACACCGGAGCCGATGACCGGCACCATCATCAGTACGCCGAGGACCAGCGCGATGGCGGCCAACGCCAGCACCCAGGGCAGCACTTTGCCGACTGCTGCGTCGTACACCTGAATACGCATCGTGACCCGCATGGTCGCGTAGGACGCGCAGACCATCGCGGCGTAGGTGGCGATGACGCCGATCACGAGCCCGAGGGCGGGGAGGGGCTTGGCCATGCCTGCGAGCCTAGACCTCTGACCGGTCACCGACGCGAGACCTCGAACCGGTCACAAAGCTGTCGTGTCATCAGTACGGAGAACTATGCTGCGGGAGCGCCCAGGGCGCGCGGCTCGCCTGGTGGGCCGTGCGGGCCGACACGAGGACGAGGGAGTCGCATGTCTGATCCGAGGACCGAGGTGCAGCACGGGCTGGAGGGCGTGGTCGCGTTCGATACGCAGATCGCCGAGCCGGACAAGGAAGGTTCGGCGCTCCGGTACCGCGGTGTGGACATCGAGGACCTGGTCGGCCGCGTGCCGTTCGAGAACGTCTGGGGCCTGCTGGTCGACGGTTCGTTCACTCCGGGTCTGCCGCCTGCCGAGCCGTTCCCACTTCCGGTGCACACCGGCGACGTCCGGGTCGACGTGCAGTCCGCGCTGGCGATGCTCGCACCTGCCTGGGGTCTGCGCCCGCTCTACGACATCGACGACGTACAGGCGCGTGAGGATCTGTCCCGGGCGGCGGTGATGGCCTTGTCGTACGTCGCCCAGGCGGCCCGCGGGGTCGGTCACCCGATGGTGCCGCAACGCGAGGTGGACAAGGCGACGACGATCACCGAGCGGTTCATGATCCGCTGGCGCGGCGAGCCGGATCCCAAGCACGTACAGGCGGTCGACGCGTACTGGACGTCCGCGGCCGAGCACGGCATGAACGCGTCGACGTTCACCGCGCGGGTGATCGCATCGACCGGTGCGGACGTCGCTGCAGCGTTGTCCGGTGCGGTCGGCGCCATGTCCGGACCACTGCACGGCGGTGCGCCGGCCCGGGTGCTGACGATGATCGAGGGCGTGGAGCGGTCGGGTGACGCTCGCTCGTACGTGAAGGGTTTGCTGGACGCCGGCGAGCGGCTGATGGGCTTCGGGCACCGGGTGTACCGGGCGGAGGACCCGCGCGCTCGGGTACTTCGCCGTACCGCACGGGAGCTGGATGCACCGCGGTACGAGGTTGCGGAGGCACTGGAGCAGGCTGCGCTCGCGGAGCTGCGGGAGCGGCGACCGGACCGGGTGCTGGAGACCAACGTGGAGTTCTGGGCGGCGATCGTCCTCGACTTCGCCGAAGTACCGCCGCCGATGTTCACGTCGATGTTCACCTGCGCACGAACGGCCGGTTGGAGCGCCCACGTACTCGAGCAGAAGCGGACCGGCCGCTTGATCCGCCCGTCGGCGATCTACTCCGGCCCGGCCTCCCGCCCCGCCGACTCGATCGAGGGCTGGAACCCCAACTGGGCCTAGCGGTCCTGGCTGGGTAGGCGGCCGGTGCGTTGCTTGTACTGGCGGCTGAAGTACGGGACGTCGGTGTAGCCGAGGGCGGCGGCTGTCTCGGTGACGGTCATGCCGCTCTCGGTGAGGAGCTGGTGGGCGCGGTCGATCCGGGCCTGGATCAGGTACTGCGCCGGTGACATCCCGAGCTGGGCGACAAACCGCCGGGTGAACTGGGCCCTGCTCAGGGAAGCTTTGGAGGCCATCTCCGCCACGGTCCAGTCGCGGCCCGGGTCCTGCCGGAGTTGCCGGGCGATGTCGTCGACAGCGGTGTCGGTGACGCGGCGGCCTGGGTTGTGGACGGCGTCCCAGATCAGGGCGATCAGTTGCTCGAGGCACAGTTCCGCCTGATGCCGCCCGAGTGCGTCCTGCCTGCGGTACGCCGCATCACTCGTACGGGCGAGGACACCGAGCAGCTCGCGGTCCATCACCTCGCCCCAGCGTGGATCCGGTGCTGCCTGCTGCGTGGTGCGGAAGTGCATGCCGAAGACGAGCAGCCGGCGGTGCGGATCGTGGGTGGCTCGTGGTGCGTCACCGGGCTGGAAGACCGCGCAGACGCCGGGGTGCAGCTCCCGGCGCTCGGTCTCCAGTTCGAGGGCGCCGCGGCCGTCGAGTACGCACCAGAGCAGGTGGTCGGCCAGCGGGCGGGAGGTCCAGGACCAGCTCGGCTCACACCGCCAGAAGGTCGGCGCGAGCATCCGCTCGATCTCCAGTCGGTGCGACAAAAGTTCAACTCCTCGCGCGAATCCTCCGTGGTTCACAACCCGTCCTGGATCGGAGAATTGGTTCTGACAGGCAGCGTAGAGCACAGATGCGGGAGTCGTGCATGAGCGTTTCATCCAACCTCGACGAGCGAGCCGCCGTACTGCGGGAGGAGTTCGAGCAGACCGGGTACACGCTGGTGCGCGGGCTGTTCAGCGCCGAGGAGGCCGCCAGGCTGCGGGACCACTACATGGAGGCCCGGAAGCGCGGACCGCGGTCCCATGACTTCTCCGGGCTCAACTCGACCGACCGGGATCCGCTGAAGCGGTACCCGCGGATGGGCCAGATGCACCGCTGGGACGACGTGTCGTTGCAGTGGCTGGTCGACCCGCGGATCGACGAGGTGATGACGGCGCTCCTCGGCAGGTCGCCGTACGCCGTGCAGACGATGCTCTACTTCAAGCCGCCGGGCTCCCGCGGGCAGGCGCTTCACCAGGACAACTTCTATCTGAAGGCCGATCCGGGCACGTGTGTCGCGGCGTGGATGGCGCTCGACCGGGTCGACGAGGCGAACGGATGTCTCGAGGTCGTACCTGGTTCGCACCGCTGGCCGATTCTCTGCACGGAGAAGGCCGACACCACGGTCAGCTTCACCGACGTCACGGTGCCGATGCCGTCCGCTGAGTCCGCGGTACCGGTGGAGATGGAGCCTGGGGATGTGTTGTTCTTCCATGGCGCGGTGGTCCACGGCAGCAAGCCGAACGTCACCACCGACCGGTTCCGGCGTGCGCTGATCGGCCACTACATCCAGGGCGAGGCCGAGCGGGTGGCGCAGTACTACCACCCTGCTCTGCGCATGGACGGCACCGAACTCCCCCTCGAGGTGGCCGAGGGCGGCGGCGCTTGTGGCGAGTGGACGGACACTCCGGACGGGCCGGTCGCAGTACTGACGGGCACCCAGACGATCAACCGCAAGCACGAGTAGCCCCCGGGTGGTGGGTTGGCGCGGGTGTGGGAAGATGGGTTGCGCTGACAGCGTCGTCGGCTTTCTGATTCGACGACGAAGGAGTTGCGCTGGTGACCAGCGACATTCAGATTCCTGCAGAGCTCAAGCCCGCTGACGGCCGCTTCGGTGCGGGTCCGTCGAAGGTCCGCCCGGAGGCCGTCGCCGCGCTGGCGACCGAGGGCGCGAAGCTGCTCGGCACCTCCCACCGCCAGGCCCCGGTCAAGAACCTGGTGAAGCGTGTCCAGGACGGCGTGGCCGAACTCTTCCAGCTGCCCGAGGGGTACCAGGTCGTGCTCGGCAACGGCGGCTCGACCGCGTTCTGGGACATCGCGACGTTCGGGCTGATCCGGGAGAAGAGCCAGCACCTGAGCTTCGGTGAGTTCTCGTCCAAGTTCGCGAAGGCGGCCCAGCTCGCGCCGCACCTCGGCGACCCGACGATCGTGAAGTCCGAGCCCGGCACCCGCCCGGTCGCGGTGGCCGAGGCCGGCGTCGACCTGTACGCGTGGCCGCACAACGAGACCTCAACAGGTGTGATGGCGCCGGTCAAGCGCGTCGCAGGCGCCGACGAGGGTGCGCTGGTCGCGATCGACGCCACGTCGGGTGCGGCCGGTCTGCCGGTCGACATCAACGAGGCCGACGTGTACTACTTCGCACCGCAGAAGGGCTTCGCGTCCGACGGCGGGCTGTGGATCGCCCTGATGAGCCCGGCGGCACTCGCCCGGGTCGAGGAGATCGCCGCGTCGGGCCGGTGGATCCCGGCGTTCCTGGACCTGGCGACCGCGGTCGACAACTCGAGTAAGAACCAGACGTACAACACGCCGTCGCTGGCCACGCTCTTCCTGATGGCGGAGCAGACCGATTGGATCAACAACCAGGGCGGCCTGGACTGGAGCGTCGCCCGTACGACGGACGCGAGCACCCGGCTGTACACGTGGGCCGAGAAGTCGGAGTACGCCACCCCGTACGTCGCCGACCCCGACGCCCGCTCGCTCGTCGTCGGCACCATCGACCTCGACGACGCGATCGACGCCGCCGCGGTCGCGAAAACACTCCGCGCGAACGGGATCGTCGACACCGAGCCCTACCGCAAACTCGGCCGCAACCAGCTCCGCGTCGCCATGTTCCCCGCGGTTGACCCCGACGACGTCGAAAAGCTGACCCAGGCGATCGACTACGTAGTAGAAAACCTCAAGTAACCCGCTCCACCCCGACAGCCGCCGACCCCACCGGGCTCGGCGGCTGTCCCATTCCCAACCGCAACCAGAGAGCGTGACCTGAGACAGGAACTCGTGGCCGGGGACCTGAAATAACCTGTCTCCACCCACCACAACCTGTCCCAAGCCACCACACCCGGCTGGCGGCGGCTGCGGGACCCGGGCTCGGTTAGGGGTTGCGGCGGTGGCCGGTGGGGGTGGATTGGCCGGTTAGGCGGGCGTTTTCGGCCATTCGGTCTTGGCGTTCGCGGCGGCCTGGGGGGAACGTGACGATGGTGATGATCAGGGCGAACAGGACGGCGCCGATGATGATCCAGCGGAGGTTGTGGCTCTTGCCGGAGCTGGTGCTGGCGTCGGGGGTGGTGGCCGGCTTGGGGGTCGCGCTCGCGGACGGCGGGGTGGAGACGACTGCCTTGGCCGGCGCGGTGAGTTGGTAGACGGCCGAGTTGGGGCCTTCGCTGCCGACGAGGACGGTGTTGTCGGTGGGGCCGACGGCAACGGTCTCGCCTTGGCCGAACGGTGCGGCGCCGCGGGCGATGGCGTTGGGGGTGTCGCCCCAGGCAACGGTCGCCACGTCGGCGTACGTCCGGAGAACCACCCGCTGGCCGTCGGGCAGGAACGTTCCGTCGGTGATGATCCCGGAGGGCGCCGGCGCGAGCTTGGAGAGCTCGTTCGTGCCTTCGCGGGACGGGGCCGGCGGGGCGGCGTAGATCGCGCCGGTGCCCTTGATCGCCTTCGTCACGATGTAGAGCTGACTGGTCCCGGGCTCGATCAGCAGCGTCTCGGCGTCATGCGCACCGTCCGGGTACTTGAAGTCGAACTGGTGGTACTTGACGTCCTGGTCCTGCAGCGTCTCCGGCTCCGGGATCGTGTAGATCTCGATCTGCTCCCGGTCGGCCTTGTTGTCGCCGATGTCCGCGATGTAGATCGTGCCGTCGCGGTCGACCCCGAGCGCCTCGACGTCGGTCACGTTCGCACCGAACTTCAGGACGGCCTTCACCTTGCCGGTCGTCCCGTCGATCGCGAACACCCGGCCGCTGTCACCGGAGTCGTTCACCGTGTAGTAGGTGCCGCTGTGCTTGACGCTCTTCGCCAGCCCGGACGACTCCTTGATCCGGTCGTCCCCGATCGTGAACAGCTTCTTCGGCGCCGCCGCCGTCGGATCCGCGGTCACCGTCGCCGAGGCCGTCGTTGTGGGAAGCGCCACACCCGCCACCGTGAAGAGCGTCGCACCCACCAATGCGAACGCCGTCCGGAGTTGTCTCACGACACCACCTCGGCGCCGGCGGCAGGCTCGGCAGGCAGCAGGAGCTGTGCCAGTCGCGGCTTGACCTGCCACTCGGTGACCAGAGCCTCGTACTCGGCCTGGAGGTCGGCGGTCGGCTTGGCGCCCGTCCGCGCAGCGCGGAGCAGTAGATTGCGCGGCGTGTGCTGACTGTCCACGAACTGCACGACCTCCACCCGGTAACCGACCTGTCGGAGCACCGCCGCCCGCAGGGAGTCCGTCAGGACGTCGGCGAACCGCTCACGAACGATGCCATATCTCGTCATCAGCGCATAAGGCGCCGGTGGTGTGACGCTCTTGAGCTGCTTTTGGATGTCGTGATGACAACATGGGGCCGCGAGCACCAGCGGAGCCTCCCAGCCGACGGCCCGCGCCAGCGCGTCGTCGGTCGCGGTGTCGCAGGCGTGCAGCGCCAGTACGACGTCCGGCTGGACGTCGAGCTCCGCCGCCTCGATCGTCGCATCCACGAACCGCAGGTGCTCCTGCCAGTCGAGCGCTTCGACCACCCGGGTGTTCCGCTTCCGGGCGGCCGGATTGTGGTCGATACCGGTCATCCGGACGTCGTGCCCGGCCACGGTCAGCAGGTGGTACGCCGCCAGCGTGAGGTACGCGTTCCCGCAGCCGAGGTCGACCACCTGCAACGGCCGCCCAGCAGCGATCCGCCCCGCCGCGATCGCCTCGTCGAGCGCCGGCGCGAGCAGCTTGCAGAACTCCTCGATCTGCTTGTACTTCGCCTGCCGCGACGGCTTCACCCGGCCCAGGTGATCGCTGATCCCGAGCTCGATCAGGAACGGCGCGGCCGGATCGAGCACCCGCTGCTTGACCCGGTCGTGGCTGGTCTCCTGCTCCCGGCTGTCGTCGTGCCGGTGCAGCAGCTCCTTGCCCTTCTTGGTGTAGCGCAGCCGCAGGGTCTCGCTCGTCGTCTCGACGTGCCACGACCCGTACCCAAGGTCGAGCAGCTCGTCGACCGCCTTCTCCGCGTCCGGGCCCGCGACGTTCCGCGTGTGGGCCTGGCGCTCGTCGAACTCGGTGATCTGCAGGTGCCGCTGACCCTTCAGGTCGACGTACCGCAGCTCGACCCGCAGGTACGACGGAGGCTCCAGGCCGCGGCGCCGGCCGGACGCGAGCCCGCGCACCAGCTCGGTCTGGTCGAGCAGGGCAGCGCGGATCGCCTCCAGCGCGCCGGTCTCCGCCGGCTGCGCCGGATCGCCCGACCGCACCTGTGACTGCATCGCGCCATTGTCCCCGACCACCGGACCGGATCACAAAAGGGTCTCGCACACCCACTGTCGCGACCGGTGAACTCATCGCGGTTGCGCCCGGCGGACTCATGGCAGCTTCTGGTCGTCGCCGAGCAATCCGAGGCCCCGGAGGCGAGTGGCGATGCCACCCTCCTGGCGGCCGAGCGCTTCGATCAGCTCCTCCTTGGTGGCGCCGTTGTTGAACAGCTTGACCAGCAGTTGCTCGTCGTCCTCGGTCCACTGGCGGAACGCGTTCGGGTGGGTCTTGCGGGCCCGCTCGATCCTGCGGGTCATCGAGCGCACGTTCAGCAGCTCGAGTGAGCGGATCCGGGTCTGGCGGTGGCGGCCGACTTCCTCGCCCTCCCGCCAGAACACCACCGCTCCTTCGTCGAATGTCATCAGGTCGGCCGGGACGTCGCAGTAGTCGGCGTCCTCGAGCATCACGCGCATCATCGCTGGTTCTCTCCGTTCTCGGGTGGATGCGTGGTCGACAGAGAAGATGCCGCGATCGCACCCGCCCGGAGACACCGATCCGAAACCTGTGGACAACCAATTGCAGAACTCCTTTGCAAGATCTCTTTGCAAAGAGCCTTTGCAGTTCTACGCTGAAGAGCATGAGCGACGAGAGCAAGCCCGACAGCGCAGAGCCGGCCAGGACGGTCCGGCTGGATCGGCACCTCGTCCGGGCGCTGGCACACCCGATGCGAAACCGGATCGTCGGGCTGCTCCGGGTCTACGGACCACAGACCGCCACGACCCTGGCAGGACGCCTCGGCGTCAACACCGGCGCGACCAGCTACCACCTGCGCCAACTCGCCGACGCCGGACTGGTGGTCGAGGACGACACCCGCGGCAACGCCCGCGACCGGTGGTGGAAGTCGGCCCACCAAGGGACCGAGTTCGACGCGGCCGAGCTGCTGGACCAGGAGCCGGAGCTGGCCCTGGGCTTCCTGCACGGCGTCGGGCAGACCTACACCGAGAACATCTTCGGCTTCATCGACGCGATGCAGACGATGCCGGAGGACTGGCGGGAAGCCAGCATGCTCTCGGACTATTTCTTCCACCTGCGGTCCGACCAGCTCGAGGCGATGATGCGCGAGGTCGTGGCGGTGCTGGAGAAGTACAAGACACCCGACCTCACCGCTCCCCTGCCCGAGGGCGCCGAGCAGGTGACCGTCCAGATCCAGGCCTTCCCGCGCGAGACGCGCTAACGGGACACGGGGTGAGGCAAATGAGCAACAAGGGAAACCGGGCGCCGCTGATCGCGTTCCTGGTGGCCAACGTGGTGTCGATCTGTGGCACGAAGGTCAGTGCGATCGCGATCCCGTGGTTCGTGCTGATCACCACCGGCTCGCCGGTCAAGACCGGTCTGGTGGCGATGGCCGAGATGGCGCCCTTGGTCGTCGTGAAGGCCGTCGGCGGACCGATGATCGACAAGGTCGGAGCACGCCGGATCAGCGTCGTCGCAGATACCGCGAGTACGGCGATTGTCGGCCTCGTGCCGCTGCTGCACACGCTCGGCCTACTGCACTTTCCGACGCTCCTCGTGCTCGTTGCGATCGCCGGCGCCTTCCGGGGACCAGGTGACTCCGCGAAGGAGACCCTCATCCCGGACATCGCCCGGGCGGCCAGGGTCCCGCTGGAACGAGTGACAGGCCTGGAGAGTACGACGGAACGCCTGGCCGGCTTCTTCGCGTACGCACTGGCCGGCGGACTCATTACCCTGGTCGGAGCTGTCAACGCACTCTGGATCGACGCTGCGTCGTTCGGCGTCTGCGCCGTACTCATCGCGCACTGGATCCCCAAGCTCGCCAAGCAGGAGACCACCAACGACACCGAGCAGGGCTACGGACAGAGGCTCCTTGAGGGCTGGCACTTCCTCCGCACCGACAAGCTGCTACTTCCACTGGTCAGCATGATCGCCGTGACCAACCTGCTCGACGCCGCGACCAGCACAGTCCTGCTGCCGGTCTGGATCAAGTCGCACGGCTACGGCCCCGGACACACCAGCCTGATCCTCACGTCGTTCGGAGTGACCGCTACCGCATTCGCCTTACTGGCTTCGGCAATCGGCGACCGGATCCCCCGCAAGCTGGTCTTCACAGTGGCCTTCCTCATCGCCGGAGCACCACGCTTCGTCGCGCTGGCGGCAGGCGCACCGATCTGGGCGCTGATGGCTGTGTACGCCGTCGGCGGCATCGGCGCCGGCTTCATCAACCCCGTACTCGGCGCGATCCGCGTCGAACGGATCCCCAGCCACCTGCTCGGTCGAGTCAACTCACTCACGAACGCGGCCTGCTGGACCGGCGTACCACTGGGTGGCGTAGTCGCCGGAGTGGCCATCGCAGCCGTCGGTTTCGCACCTGCCGCGCTCGCCGGTGGTGCGATCTACCTGATCGCGACCATGTCACCGGTGCTGATCGGCCGACACGAGAAATGGAAGGCTACACAGGATCCGACGGATCCTCCGGGAACGGCGGCAGATCCGGATCGGGTGGCAGTCGCAGCGTCCTAGCCTTCGTGGCGCTCTCCACCTCGCGCCGCATCCGGTCCCGCTCCGCCCGCAGCAGCCCGAGCATCACCAGGTCCAGCAGCATGCCGAAAGCCGCCGCGAACTGCGTAGCGGCGAACTGGAAGACCTGTGTCATCAGCAACGACACCAGCACCGCCAGCTCGAACAGCCGGACCGCCCTGGCCCGGTTGCCTTTCCGCAGCGCCAGAGCGCCCCGCACCGTAAAGGTGGCCGACAGCAAGCTCCCTGCGGTAACCCCCAGCACAGGAAGGTGATTGAGCCCATCACCGACGACGATCGCGATGACCAGAGCACCTACTACCTGCAGGGCCAGCACGGCAACGGCCACGCGCGGAGCCTTCGGGTGGGTGGCGAGCCGCTCGAACCAACGCTGCAACGCCTGCCAGGCCGCGTCGACCGGAGCGGCCAACTCGACCTCGTCGGCCGGGCAGGCCGCGAGTAGCTCCCGTGTCTCGCGCCGCCCCTGCACCTGCTGGGGCACAGCGCGCAGCAGCTCCGACGCCTCCGCACGGCGCCGCCGGGACAGCCCGCCGGCAACACCCTCGACCGCGTGGTCGATGACGTTCGCCAGCTCCTCACGCGGGTCGATCGGCCGCCGCGTGGTGAGGAACCGGAACCCGAGCACGATCAGCACGAAGACGACGTACACGATCGCCGCTGTCGGCTTGTAGAAGTAGTTGTTGTCCGAGGTGACGAACTTCCCCACCTCGTCGATGAACAGCCCGAACCCGATCCCGCCGACCGTCGCGGCGGCCGGCCGGACCACAGGGCCGACGTACCCGAGCAGCAGTGAGATCGCGATCAGCATGAGCAGACCGCCCGGCAGCACGTGGGCGATGTGCAGTCCCTTGCCACCGATCTGCGGATAACCGCTGAGGCTGAGCAGCAGCCGGGTCACCAGGACGGTCGCCACCCCGGACACCACGAACGTGGTCAGGTGCTCCCCCGAACGCACATTGCGGACCAGTCCGGCCCGCATCAGGTACGACGACCGCTCGGCGGTGCTGTTCGTCATTGGCGGGACGTTACCCGGGCGCCGGACTCAGCACAGGACCCAGAGCGTTTGAGACGTGTGAATACGAATCCACTGCGCTATTGCGCTTCGTCCAGCGGCGGCCTAATCTCTCGCGTAGCGGAATACCACTTCCACCAAGTGGTACCGCCGGCGCTTCAGAAGCGACTCCTGAGAGGAGGCCGCCATGAGCACGAGCACCGAGATCTCTGCTCCGGCAGGCCGCGAACCGACAGCCGAGGTCCCTCCCCCGCCCACCCGTCCCAGACCCGGCCGGCGCACGGACCGGGTCGCCTACCTCTTCCTGCTCCCCTGGTTCGCAGGACTGCTGCTGCTGACAGCCGCACCCCTGCTCGGATCGCTGTACCTGTCGTTCACCAAGTTCAACCTGCTGCAGTCACCCACCTGGAACGGCTTCGGCAACTACGTGAAGCTGTTCACCGACGACCCGCGCTACCTGCAGTCGTTGAAGGTCACCTTCATCTACGTCGCACTGACCGTCCCACTGCAGCTGGGATTCGCACTGGCCGTCGCCGTGATGCTGAACCGGCCGATGCGCGGGATGGCGTTGTACCGCTCGATCTACTACATCCCCTCGCTGCTCGGCGGCAGCGTCGCGATCGCGGTGATCTGGGGCCAGCTCTTCGACGACGACGGCGTACTCAACGCCTTCCTCGCGTTCTTCGGCGTCGGCGGCCGCAGCTGGATCTCCAACCCCGACACGGCCCTCTACACGCTGGTATTGCTCAACATCTGGCAGTTCGGTTCGCCGATGGTGATCTTCCTGGCCGGCCTCAAGCAGATACCGCAGGAGCTGTACGACGCGGCGTCGGTCGACGGCGCGAACGCCTGGCGACGGTTCTGGTCGGTCACGGTGCCGCTGCTGACACCGATCATCTTCTTCAACGTGGTGCTGCAGATCATCCAGGCGTTCCAGGCCTTCACCCCGGCGTACGTCGTCAGCGGCGGCAGCGGAGGTCCGTCGGACTCCACGTTGTTCTACACGCTTTACCTGTACCAGCAGGGTTTCACGAACCTGAACATGGGCTACGCCTCCGCGATGGCGTGGGTGCTGCTGCTGATCATCGCGATCTTCACGCTGATCAACTTCGGGCTCGCCCGCCGCTGGGTCTACTACGAGGACCGCTGATGACGACGCTCCAGCACGCTCCCGCAGCCCGGCGGCGGACCCGCAGGTGGCTGACCCACCTCGCGTTGATCGCGGGGACCCTGGTGATGGTCTATCCGCTGCTCTGGATGGTCGGCGGGTCCTTCAAGGACGAGTCCGACATCTTCTCGCAGCTCAACCCGTTCCCCAGTTCGCTCGACCCGCGCAACTACATCGCCGGCTGGACCGCGACCGATCCCACCTTCACCCGGTTCTACGTCAACTCGACGCTGATCGCGGTACTCGCCGTGGCCGGCAACGTGATCGCCTGCACGCTCACGGCGTACGCCTTCGCCCGGCTGGAGTTCCGCGGCAAGAAGGTGTTCTTCGCGATCATGCTCGGGTCGATCATGTTGCCGGCGCACGCGCTGCTGATCCCGCAGTACGTGCTGTTCTTCCACCTCGGCTGGGTGAACACCTATCTCCCGCTGGTGGTGCCGAAGTTCCTGGCCACCGACGCGTTCTTCATCTTCCTGATGGTCCAGTTCATCCGCACGATCCCGCGGACGCTGGACGAGGCCGCGATGATCGACGGCTGCGGCAAGGTCCGCATCTTCAGCCGGATCATCCTGCCGCTGACCGGACCGGTGCTGATCACCACCGCGATCTTCACCTTCATCTGGACGTACAACGACTTCTTCTCCCAGCTGATCTACCTGTCCTACCCGAGCAGCGAGACCGTGCCGGTCGCGCTGCGCCGGTTCGTCGACGCGACCGGCGACTCGTCGTACGGGCAACTGCTGGCCATGTCGGTGCTGTCGCTGGTGCCGACCTTCATCGTCTTCCTTCTCGCCCAGCGCCGGATCGTCGAGGGCATCGCCACGACCGGCCTGAAGGGCTAGCCCGAAAGGAACCCAGTCATGACCACAGATCTCAGCCGCCGGCGCTTCCTGCAGGCCGGACTCGCGGCCGGCGTCCTCGCACCGCTGCTGTCCGCCTGCAACCTCGACCCCGCGGCCAAGGAGGCGAAGAACTCGGTCCGGTTCTCGAGCTACGGGGACCCGACCAAGCTCGGCCTGCGCAGCAAGCTCGCGGACCAGTACACCTCGAGCCATCAGAGCGTGAAGATGGTCTTCGAGGGCACCGCGACCGCGGAGTACTGGGACAAGCTCGCCACCCAGATGGCCGGCGGCAACGCCCCGGACGTGATCAACATCGACGCCCCGCGGATCGGCCAGTACGGCGCAGCCGGAGCACTGCAGTCCCTGCAGAAGTACATCCCGGACACGATCGACACGAAGCCGATCGACCGCAACCTGCTCGTCCAGGGCCAGCTGAAGGGCGAACAGTTCGGCATCCCGGTTGCGATGAGCACCTACAGCATCGGGTACGACGTAACCGTGCTCGACCAACTCGGTCTGGAGCACCCGCAGGAGACGTGGACCTGGTCCGACTACGCGACCCTGGCCAACCAGATCCGGCTCAAGTCCGGCAAGAAGATCTACGGCGCGGAAGACCCCAGTGGGGACACGGCGTCGTTGCAGATCTTCCTGCGTGGCAAGGGCGAGGACCTGTACAAGGACGGCGCGCTCGCGTTCACCGACGCCTCGCTGACCGAGTGGTTCGAGTACTGGGCGGCGCTGCGAGCGACCGGCGGCACGATCCCGGCCGACATCGCGGCTCAGTCCAAGTACGGCGACTGGCCGACCAGCCCGTTGGTCAAGAAGCAGGCGGCGCTCGCGCACATCCAGACGCCCAACCTCAAGGGCGGTTTCCAGGACCTGACCAAGAACACCATCGACATCACCCTGCCGCCGCGGCACACGAAGGGCGGCAAGTGCGGGACTTTCCCGGCACCGAGCAGCTTCCTGTCGCTGAACGCCAAGAGCCAGCGACAGGACGACGCCGCCGCGTTCATCAACTGGTTCGCGAACGGCGCGGATGCCGCGAAGACGTTACGACTGATCAGTGGGCCGCCCGCCTCGGCCGCCGGCCGGGACGTGCTGTTGAAGGGCAGCGACCTGTCGGCGAGCGAGAAGCAGGTGCTGGCCTACACCGATCTGGCCTTGAAGAACTCCTCCGCCCCGCCGCAGGCCTCACCGGCCGCCTCGACCGCGGTCGGCGACCTGTTGCTCAAGGTCAGCCAGGACATCGCCTTCAACAAGATCTCGATCAAGCAGGCCGTGCCGAAGTTCATGGCCGACGCCGGCAAGACCCTCGACGGCAAGTGATTGGAGCCCTATGAATGAGCAGAACCCCGTCACCACCGGCCGCACCGCCACCTGGGCGATGGAGCAGCTCGTGCGCGCCCTGGCCGAGAAGGGCATCGCCGCCGGGAACCCACCGGTCCGGCTGGCCACCCCCGACGAGGTCCCCGCCGCGGACCTCCCAGCTGTGCCCGAGTCGTACGCCATACTCCGAGCCGCCGACGAGATCGTTGTCGTCAGCAACGACGAGATCGGCGTCCGCTGCGGCGTACTCGAACTCGCGGACCGAGTCGCCGCGGGTCAAGATCTCGCCGGTACGACGCCGTTCGCCGAGCAGCCCGCCGTACCCGTCCGGGGTGTGGTGCGCTCGTTCTCCAGCGTCGACGAGGACACATCCTGGTTCCACGACAAGCAGTTCTGGACCGAGTACCTGACCTGGCTGGCCGCATCCCGGTTCAACCGGTTCCACCTGGCGCTCGGCATGCAGTACAACTACGGCGCCGACCGTCGCGGCGCGACCGACAACTACCTGTGCTTCGCCTATCCGTTCCTGTTCGAGGTGGACGGCTACGACGTACAGGCCGAAGGGGTTGGCGCGGACGAGCAGAAGCGCAACCTGGACACTCTGCGCTTCATCGCTGCCGAGAGCAAACGTCGCGGGCTGAAGTTCCAGCTCGGGCTGTGGAACCACGCGTACGACTACGGCCGCGACTCGGTGCACCGGTACCCGATCACCGGGATCGGTCCGGACACTCATGCGGAGTACTGCAAGGCCGGTATCGCCAAGCTGCTCACAGAATGCCCCGACATCGACGGGCTGACGTTCCGGGTGCACTACGAGGGCGGCATCCCCGACCATCAGCACGAGATCTTCTGGCGGGCGGTGTTCGAGGGAGCGAACTCGGTCGGCCGACCACTGGAGATCGACATGCACGCCAAGGGCGTCGACCAGGCCCTGCTCGACGCCGTCGACCTGCCGAACCTGTCCCCGGTGCTGTCGGCGAAGTACTGGGCCGAGCACGTCGGGCTGCCGTACCACCAGGCCTCGATCCGGGCCAAGGAGACGGCCAAACCGATCCCGGCCGGCCACGAGATGAAGGGCATCACCGAGTTCTCCCGCCGCTTCACCCGCTACGGGTACGGCGACTTCCTGCGCGAGGACCGCTCCGTCGACCTGATGTTCCGGGTCTGGCCGGGAACCCAGAAGCTGCTGGCCTGGGGCGATCCCGCGATCGCGGCCGGGTACGGGCGGTTGTCGACGTTCGGTGGATCCCGTGGCGTCGATGTGTGTGAACCCCTGTACTTCAAGGGCCGCCACGGCAGCGGCGAGGTCGGTATGCGCGACCCGTACGTCCGCGAGGACCTCAAGCTGCCCGGCAACAGGGAGTGGACCAAGTACCGCTACGGCTACCTGTTGTGGGGCCGGCTGCTCTACAACCCGGATGCCGAACCCGAGACGTGGCGCCGCCACCTGCGGTCGACGTACGGCGAGGCGGCCGCGCACGTGGAGAACGCGCTGAGCCCGCTCAGCCGGATCCTCCCGCTGGTGACCGTGGTCCACGGCGTCGGCGGATCGAACAACGGCTACTGGCCCGAGGTCTACCTCAACCTCCCGATCTCGTCGCGGGTCGAGTCGCCTCACTACAAAGGGGACACCGATCCCCCAGCGAACTGGGGTGGCGTCAGCCCGTTCGACCCGACGACGTTCTACGGCATCGACGAGTACGTCGCGGCGCTGGCCGGCCGCAAGCTCTCGGCGAAGTACACGCCGCTGGAGGTGGCGTCGTGGATCGAGCGACTGGTCGCCGACGGACAGGAGGCCCTGGTCCGCGCCCAGGCGACCGCGGACCAGTCAGACCCGCAAGTCCGCCGGATGTTGATCGACCTGGAGATCCTGGTCCGGCTTGGCCGATTCTTCGCCGGCAAGTTCCGGGCCGCGGTCGACTACTCGATCTACCGGACCACCGAGGACGTCAGCTCGCTGGAGTCCGCGCTACGTCACTACCGGCCCGCACGGAACGCGTACGTCGAGATCCCCGCGATCGTCGACGGCGTCTACCAGCAGGACCTGCGGTTCGGAATCGAGGCGTCGGAACACGGTCACTGGGCAGACCGGGTCCCGGAGATCGACGTCGACCTGGCGGCGTTGGCCGCGGAACTCCAGGAGGCGTCGGGCACAGAACCGGCCGCGGCGTTGCTGGCGGCACCCGTCCGGCCGAGCACGCCCGGAGTGGAGCACACGGGGCCGGACGGCTTCGAGCGAGGCAAACCGGTCACGCTGTCGCTGGACGTCGTGGATCCGGACGTGATCGGCGCGACACTGCACTACCGGCACGTGGACCAGTCGAAGCCGTGGCAGCAGGTCCCGATGGAGCTGTCCGGGCAGACCCTGTCCGCCGCGATCGACGGTGACTACACGGCGTCGACGTACCCGCTGATGTACTTCTTCAGCGTGCGGCACCGGGCCGGTGGGCAGGCGCTCTACCCCGGTCTGGCGGCCGACCTGTCCAACCAGCCGTACGTCGTCCTGGGCTCGACGACCGTCAGCGGATGATCGCTGCGATCACGACGATCGCGACGAGCGCTGCCAGCACGACAGAGGTGATGAGTCGACGGCTCCGGGGGTCCACTCGCTCAGGCTAGTGGACCCCCGTCCGGGTCCTTCACACCAGTGGGTAGTTGCCGCCACGCCGGGGTGACCAACCTCACCGCGCGGCCGCAGGTGCCGGAGTGGTTCAGTGCAGGGTGACGAGCGGTTCGGGGCGGTGTACGCCGCGGGGGCGGTAGCCGAGGGCGTCGGAGAGGCCTAGGTAGTCGGACAGGAGCCAGATGATGGCCAGCCACATCTCGGTGCCTTGGAGGCCGGGGATCGCGCGGTCGTCGGTGCCGTCCGGCGCGAACGCGAATCCGGCGCCGTCAACCCAGCGGGGCAGGATCGCGCGCAGTTGCTCCTCGGCCCAGCGGCGACCTTCCTGCTCGCCGTACGTCGTCTGCTTGCGGGCCAGCCACAGCGGATGGATGACGTCCAGAATGTTGCAGGAGTTGTAGTTGTCACCGGTGAACATCCGCCGGTCGTTGCTGTGGGCAAGAACAGTGGCGACCGCCTGCTCCGGGTACGGCAGCGGAAGGCCGAACTGAGCATAAGTGCCGCGAGTGAGGCGGTAGAACCCGTTCACGACCTGCAGCCAGCCGTCGTCGGGATGCGGTTCGCTCCAGGCGCCGGTCTTCGGGTCTGCCCGGGTGAGCAGCCAACCCATCAAGGGCTCCAGCGGGCCGGATTCCTTGTGGTCATGGAGGTTTCGGGCGAGCGCCGTACCGAGGGCGTCGATGGCGGCACCGGCGGACCAGCCTCTCCTCGCCCAGGGCAAGTTGTCGAGCTCGTCGAGGGTGAAGTCGGTGGTGATCGGGTGCTCGAAGCTGCTGCCGAGGACCTGAAGCGCGTAGCCGACACAGAGGATGTGGTAGCTCGCCGGCCCTTCCAGGACAGCCAGTTTCGCGTCGGACGGCTTGTCCAGACCGTCGTCGGACAGGTCTCCCGGTGATACCAGTCCGGTGGCCGGATCCTGGCGGGCGCGCAGCCGGCGGACGAGGTCCTCGGCGGTGTGGCCGGCCGGAGTACGGCGTACCAGCAGGTCAGCGATCTCGATCGCGTCGCACCACGGCCGGATCTCGGGCTCACGGTCGAGACCGGGCCGGTCGACGAACCGGTCGCCGTCCCAGCATCGCTCCAGTACGTCGTCCACCTGCGAACAGGCCTTGGCGGCGAAGGCGGTCAATTGGGTGCTGAGGTCACCTGGCACGGGGGCTCCCGTTCGCGAGCGGAGGATGCGGGCCGGGTTGCCGGCCGCGACGGAGTTGGCGGGGATGTTCTTGGTGACGACCGCGCCGGCGCCGATGATGGTGTGCGGGCCGACCGTGACGCCGTCGAGGATCGTGACATTGGAGCCGATCCAGACGTCGTCGCCGATCGTGATGCCGAGGGCGGTGTGGGGTTGCTTGAAGATCGGCTGACCAGGAGCGGTGCCGTGGTTGAACGCGAGCAGCGACGTGTGCGCGCCGATCCGGACGCCGTCGCCGATCGTCACCTTGCCCCGAACGGCGGAGAACGGGTTGATCGTGGAGTCGGAGCCGAGCGTGATCTGCCCGGTCACGTAGGCATGCGCTGCGATGTACGAGCGCTCGCCCATCCGGAGCTCGTCGCAGTACACGGCGGCCGACTCCGCGACGTACACATCGGCGGCCAGCTCGACCGACCCGCCGAGCCGCGCCTGCCGTTCGGCCTGGCGATCGCGTTCGGCGTCGGAGGCCGTCCGCTTGTACTCCCAGGGCAGGAAATCGAGTCGCAACGGCTCAGTCGGCAGCATGGGAAAACGCTATCCAAAACACGGCGACCCCGCCAGTCCCGAAAAGCCGCTGCTAACCTCCCGTCTGTGCGGGGACCGACATGAACACTTTTCCGTCTGTGCGAGGTACCGGGCGATGACGAACGGATCCGTTCCGGACGGTGAGGCCGGCGACGGCCCGGCGAGCAGCACGCGCCGCAACCAGCGAGTCACGATCAGCGATCTCGCCCGCCGGTTGCACATCTCCAAGGCGTCGGTGTCCTACGCGCTGAACGGCCGGGCCGGCGTCAGCGAGGAGACCCGGCAGCGGGTGCTCAACCTGGCCGAGGAGCTCGGCTTCCACCCGAACTCGGCCGCGGTCGCGCTCTCGGCCAGCCGGACCCGGACGATCGGGATCGTGATCGCCCGCGACCCGGCGCTGATCTCGACCGAAGCGTTCTACATGCGCACGCTGGTCGGCATCGAGCAGTACCTGAACGAGGTCGACTCGTCGCTGCTGCTCCGGCTGACGGGCGAGCACGGCGAGGATCTCGACGTACTGCGGCGTTGGTCGCGGCAAGGTCGGGTCGACGGGTTCATCCTGTTCGACGAGCACGACGACGACCCGCGGATCCCGCTGCTGAAGGAGGCCGGGGTGCCCTGCGTGGTGGTGAGTTCGAACGCGCCGGACGACTCGGTCGGGCGGTTGATCAGCTCGCCGGAGGAGACCGTCACGCTGCTGCTCGACCACCTGGTCGAGCTTGGGCACCGCGACATCGCGCACATCAGCGGGCCGTTCACGTTCATCCACGAGCAGTTGCGGGTGCAGATCCTGCAGGAGCAGGCCGCGCTGCGTGGGATCGCCGTACGGCATGTCGAAGGCAGCTACCGGTACGACGACGGCGCCGAGCTCACCCGTCAACTGCTGGCCGATCCGAATCCGCCGACCGCGATCGTGCTCGGCAACGACCTGATGGCGGTCGCCGCGCTGCGGGTCGCGATGGACCTGGGTACGGCGGTGCCGGGCGAGGTCTCGATCGTCGCGTGGGACGACTCGCCGCTGTGCGAACTCGCCCGGCCCGGCATCACCGCGGTCGACCAGAAGACGATGGAACGCGGCCGGGCCGCCGCCGACCTCCTCCTCCGCATCGTCACCGGCGACGGAGAGCTGCACGAGGAGGCCCCCGCCGGCGAACTCCGCCCCCGCGCCTCCTCTGGCCCGGCAGCCTGAAAAGAAACCCGCTCCGGGCGCAGTTTGAAGACTGTGTGAAATCGGGTGGTTTCGGAGGGTGTTGGATTGCGTTTGCCGGGGTCACGGTAGAGGTTGGATGAGTCACGAGGTCGTAACGAAGACCCGTGAACTGAACCGGTTAGGGTTTCGAAACTTAACCGGTTAGGCCACTATGGGGCCGATCCGCTTCCGCAGGTCTGCGGAGGCTCGACGGGACGAGGGAGTCCGACGTGAGACTGCGTTCGCTTGTAGCCGCGGTGGCGGCGACCGCCATGGGAATCAGCCTCGCCGCCTGTGGTGGCGGCGACAAGAACGATTCCTCCGGCGGTGGTTCGGGTGGTGACCAGACGCTGACCTACTGGGCCAGCAACCAGGGCACCAGCCTGGACAACGACAAGGAGGTGCTGACCCCGGTCCTGCAGAAGTTCACCCAGGACACCGGGATCAAGGTGAACCTCGAGGTGATCGGCTGGAACGACCTGCAGACCAGGATCCAGACCGCGATCACCTCCGGGCAGGCGCCGGACGTGGTCAACATCGGTAACACCTGGGCGGCCTCGCTGCAGGCGACCGACGCGTTCCTGCCGTTCGACGGCGACGCGATGGGCGCGATCGGCGGGAAGGACAAGTTCGTGGCGACGGCCCTGGCGACCGGCGGCAAGGAAGGCACCGACCCGACCTCGGTTCCGCTCTACGGTCTGGCCTACGGCCTGTACTACAACAAGGCGATGTTCACCGCCGCCGGCCTGCAGCCGCCGAAGACCTGGGAAGAGATGGTCACGGACGCGCAGAAGCTGACCGTCCCGGCCAAGAAGCAGTGGGGCATGGCGATCGCCGCCGGCAGCTACACCGAGAACGTGCACTTCGCGTTCATCAACGCCGCGCAGAACAAGGCCGAGTGGTTCGACAAGGACGGCAAGCCGACCTTCACCGGTGACGGCAACGTGCAGGGCGTACTGCGGTACCTCGACCTGATGCAGAAGGACAAGGTCGCGAACCCGTCCAACGCGCAGTACGACAACGGCACCAAGTCGGTGAACGACTTCGCCACCAAGAAGGTCGCGATGGTCATCAACCAGAACAACGCCGACTCCTCGATCGTTGCCAACGGCATGAAGGCCGGCGAGTACGGCGTCGTGCCGTTCCCGGCGCCGGCCGGTGCCGAGCAGGTGGCCAGCCACGTCGCCGGTATCAACCTGTCGGTCTTCAAGAACACCAAGCACAAGGACGCGGCGCTGAAGTTCGTCAAGTACATGACGGACGCGACCACCCAGACCACGCTGGGCAAGCCGTTCTCCTCGCTGCCGGTGCTGAAGGACGCGAAGCCGGTGTTCACCACCGACGCGACCGAGGCGGCGACGTTCTCCGACATCTACAACACCAAGTCCAAGCCGCTGCCGCTGGTGCCGGCCGAGGACCAGTTCGAGAGCACCGTCGGCAAGGCGATGAACTCGATGTTCGCCAAGATCGCCACCGGCGGCACGGTCACGGCCGACGATGTGAAGGCGGCCCTGAAGACCGCCCAGGATCAGGTGGCCGCAGGTAGCTGACCCCGCGCTCAGTGGCCCGGACGACCTGTCCGGGCCACTGTCCGCGTCAGCCCCACCACCGATCCGACAGACAGGAGGCGACCAGTCGATGTCCGTCGCCACACAGGAAGCGACGCCGGCCGCCGCGAAGCCTGCGAAGAAGAAGACCAGGCGCGGCCCCGAACACCGGCCCGGCCTGAACCGGTGGCTGCCGTATCTGCTGCTGGCGCCGGCCGTGCTGGCCGAACTGCTGATCCACATCATCCCGATGGTGGTCGGCATCTGGATGAGCTTCATCAAGCTGACCAAGTTCTTCATCGCGAACTGGTCCGCCGCTCCGAGCGCCGGGCTCAACAACTACAAGGTCGCGCTGGACTTCAACAACGCGGTCGGTGAGGGCCTGCTGAAGTCGTTCGGCGTCACGGTCGTCTTCTCGCTGGTCACGGTCGCGCTGTCGTGGGTGCTCGGGATGGCCGCGGCGGTCGCGCTGCAGCCGCCGTTCCGCGGTCGCGGCATCATCCGGACCTTCTTCCTGGTGCCGTACGCGTTGCCGGCGTACGCCGGGATTCTGACCTGGAACTTCATGCTCCAGCGCGACACCGGTGCCGTGAACCACGTGCTGAACCAGCTGCATCTCAGCGACGGCCGGACGTTCTGGCTGATCGGCAGCAATGCGCTGGTCTCGCTGATCACGGTCGCGACGTGGAAGCTGTGGACGTTCGCGTTCCTCACGCTGATGGCCGGCCTGCAGAGCATCCCGGGCGATCTGTACGAGGCCGCGTCGGTGGACGGCGCCGGCAACATCCGGCAGTGGCGCAACATCACGCTCCCGTCGTTGCGGCCGGTCAACCTGGTGCTCGTACTCGTCCTGTTCCTGTGGACGTTCAGCGACTTCAACACGCCGTACGTGCTCTTCGGTACGGCGCAACCGCCGGCCGGTGACCTGATCACGTTCCACATCTACAACGCGTCGTTCCTGACCTGGAACTTCGGCACCGGGGCGGCGATGTCCGTGCTGCTGCTGATCTTCCTGATGATCGTCACCGGCGCGTATCTGCTCGTCACCGGAAGGAGGTCGCGTCGTGCGTGAGACCCAGGGGTTCAAGATCTACCGCGGTGTCGTGCTGATCGTTCTCGGCCTGTTCGTTTTCATCCCGCTGTACGTGATGATCACGTCGTCGCTGAAACCGCTGAAGGACGTGCAGGGCGCGTTCTCCTGGTGGCCGTCGAACCTGACGCTGGCGCCGTTCGTGGACATGTGGAAGACGGTGCCGCTGGCCCGGTACTTCGTGAACTCGACGATCGTGTCGGTGTCGGCGACGGTGTTCTCGGTCGCGATCGCGATCCTGGCCGCGTTCGCGGTGTCGCGGTTCCGGTTCCGCGGGCGGACCGCGTTCACGACGACGGTGTTGTCGACACAGATGTTCCCGGGCGTGCTGTTCCTGCTGCCGTTGTTCCTGATCTTCGTCAACATCAACAACTCGTTCGGCCTGCAACTGGTCGGGACGCGACTCGGGTTGATCATCACCTACCTGACGTTCAGCCTGCCGTTCTCGATCTGGATGCTGGCCGGGTACTTCGACAGCATCCCGCGCGAGCTGGACGAGGCGGCCCTGGTCGACGGCTGTGGTCCGATGGGCGCTCTGTGGCGCGTCGTACTCCCGGCAGCCCGGCCTGGCGTGATCGCAGTCGCGATCTACTCGTTCATGACTGCCTGGGGCGAGGTCCTGTTCGCCTCGGTGATGACAACCGAAGCCAACCGGACCCTGTCCGTCGGCCTACGCCAGTACTCCACCCAAACCAACATCTACTGGAACCAGATCATGGCCGCAGCCCTGGTCGTCAGCGTCCCCGTAGTAATCGGCTTCCTCCTGGCCCAACGCCACTTCGTAGCCGGCGTAACCGCAGGCGCCGTGAAGTAGTCAGACGAAGAGTTTTTCGCCCCAGTGCTCGCCGGGGGTTACTCCCGGCGGGCAGGCGAAGATGCCGGAGCCTACGTGGTGGATGTATTCGTTCATGGTGTCGCTCTTGGCGAGTTGGGTCTGGATCGGGATGAACTGCTTGCGCGGGTCTCGCTGGTAGGCGAGGAAGAACAGGCCGGCGTCCAGGCGGCCGAGGCCGTCCGAGCCGTCGACGAAGTTGTAGCCGCGGCGCAGCAGTTCGGCGCCCTTGTTGAAGTCGGGGTGCGCGAGCCGGACGTGTGAGTCGGCCGGGATCTTCGGGCGGCCGTCGCTCTGCTTGGCGGCGAAGTCGATCGTGTCGAACTCGTCGGCCTTGCCGAGCGGGGCGCCGGTGCCCTTGCCGCGGCCGATGATGCCTTCCTGCTCGCCGAGCGACGTACGGTCCCAGATCTCGATGTTCATCCGGATCCGCCGCGACACCAGGTACGAGCCGCCGACCATCCAGTCCGGGCCGTCCTCGGGCTGCACCCACACCTGCTGCTCGAGCTTGTCGGTGTCCTCGAGCTTGAGGTTGCGCGTCCCGTCCTTGAAGCCGAACAGGTTCCGCGGCGTCGTCTGCGCCCGCGACGTCGACGACGTACGGCCGAACCCGAGCTGCGAATACCGTACGGCGACCCGCCCGAACCCGATCCTGGCCAGGTTGCGAATCGCGTGTACTGCGACCTGCGGATCATCAGAACACGCCTGTACGGCGATGTCGCCGCCGGACCGCGTCGGGTCGAGGTCGTCGCCGATGAAGTGCGGCAGATCGACCAAAGCCTTCGGACGGTGAGCCGCGAGACCGAACCGTTTGTCGAACAACGACGGCCCGAACCCGACGGTCAGCGTCAACCGCGCCGGCGGCAGACCGACCGCCTCGCCGGTGTCTTCCGGCGGAGCCTCGTCCGGCCCGTTCACCGCGCCGTACTGACCGATGTCGCGTCCCGCCGTGAGCAATGCGGACGCGGCCGTCCACTCCTTCAGCAGCGCGATCAGGTCGTCCCGGCTGGTCGTGGTCACGTCGAACGCGGCGAAGTGCAACCGGTCCTGGACCGGAGTGATGATCCCGGCCTGCCGCGGACCGTGGAACTCGACCGGACCGTTGTTGTCCGCGGCCTGCGACGGCTCACTGGCCAGCGCCGAGTGAGCGGCGTACCCGGCGACACCGGTCGCGACTGCCGCTCCGGCCGCGCCGAACAGGCCGCGGCGAGAGATTCCTTTGCGTTCGGTCATTTCTTCGCAATCACTCCTGCGACCTTGCTGACCGGCTCGGCCAGCCCGTCGACCACGATGCTGAGCTGCTTCTCCGCGGCCGCGTTCAGGTTGTACAGCTGGAAGCCGTCACCCTGGCGGTACTTGCCGACCGCGGCGAAGACCGCCTTGAAGTTGGTGTCGAGCGTGCTGACCAGCGCCGCGTCGCGCTTCTGCAGCGCCGGGCGGAGCGCCTGCACCGCAGCCTGCGAACCCTCGACGTTGGCCTGGAAGTCCCACAGGTCGGTGTGCGAGTAGCGGTCCTCCTCGCCACCGATCTTGCCGGTCGCGACCTCGTCGAGCAGTTCCTTGGCGCCGTTGGCCAGCTGCAGCGGGGTCAGCTTCACGGTCTTGCTCTTCACCACCAGCGTCTTCACGTCGGTCAGCAGCTGGTCGGCGTACTTCTCCATGCCCTTGGTGGTGTTCCCGACCCAGAGCCCCTGCTCGATCCGGTGGAAACCGGTCCACTGGGCGCCCGGCTCGACGTCGTTCACGCGGGCGTCGATCTTCGGGTCGAGGTCGCCGAACGACTCCGCGACCGGCTCCATCCGCTCGTAGTACGTGCGGGCGACCGGGAACAGCGCCTTCGCCTTGGCGAGGTCGCCGCCCTTGACCGCGGTGACGAACTCGGTCGTCTTCTGCTCCAGCGCGACCGCCTGCGAGTTGATGTACCGCCCGTAGCTCTCGGTGGCCTGCTTCAGCAGGGTGTCCTCGTCGACCTGCGCGGGCGCGTCACCGGTAACGGTGAGGTCGCCGCGGATCCCGTCGCCGACCATGCCCGGCTTGCAGACCGCCTGGTACTTACCGGTCGGCAGCTCGACGATCAGGTCCCGCTTCAGGCCCGGTCCGATGTTCTCGACCTCGCCCATCACCCGGTCCCCGTCGGCGTACACGTAGAACTCGGTGATCTTGCTGCCGCCGTTCGACACCGAGAACGTGCTGGTGCCGGATTTCACGTCGCGGCGGCTCAGGTCACAGCCCGAGTCGGACGCCTGCACCGACACCGGGCCGGTGCCGTCGTCCTTCGCGGCGGGCGCGTCCTTCGCGCACGCGGTCAGCGCACCGAGACTGATGACGACGCCGAGGACGGCGGCCCGACGGGGCAATGAGCTGGACATGGTTCTCCTGAGCGGGGATGTGAGGTGGTGGATCAGGCCGCTTCGCCGGCGGTCTTGGCAACCGGTACGGCGGGCGGGCTGGAGCTCTTCACCGGACGGAAGTAGAGCACCATCACCGGGACGAGATAGACGACCCACGCGCTCGCCTCGAGCACGGTCGGGGTCGGGTTGAAGTTGAAGATGCCCTTGAGCAGTACGCCGTACCAGCTGTCCGGCGGGATCACGTGCGAGATGTCGAAGGCGACATGCTGCAGCCCGGGCAGGATGCCGGCCTCCTGCAGATCGTGGAAGCCGTAGGCGAAGATGCCGGCCGCGACCAGGATCAGCACCGCGCCGGTCCACTTGAAGAACACGGCCAGGTTGATCTTGACCGCGCCTTTGTAGATCGCGACCCCCAGCAGCACCGACGTCCCCAGGCCGAGCAGGACGCCGACGAGCGGTACGGCGGTGGTCGCGGTGGCGGCCGACGCGTACACGATGAACGCGGTCTCGATGCTCTCCCGGAACACCGCCAGGAACGCGAGGATCACGACCGCGCGGGAGCCGACCGCGAGGGCCTGGCCCATCCGCTCCCGCAGCTCTTTGGCGATGCTGCGGGACGCCTTCCGCATCCAGAAGATCATCCAGGTGACGAAGCCGACCGCGAGGATCGACATCACCCCGCCGACGGTCTCCTGGGTGGTGAACGACTTCGCGGTCAGCGCGGTGACGAACTGCAACAGGCCCCAGGCGACGGCCGCCACGGCGAGGGCCGAGACGACTCCGATCCAGACCAGTTTCAGCCGATCGCGATGCCCTGACTTGACCAGGAACGTGGCGAGGATGCTGACAACCAGCGAGGCCTCGAGTCCTTCACGGAGTCCGATCAGATAATTCGCGAGCATGGCGGAAGACTTCCCAGCATTAGGTACGGCTAACCTTGCTGAGGTTAGCCTAAGAACGCCCACTCGCCTACTGTGTCGTACGCCGCACTTTGTCCCGGACCCTCACCGAGCCGGGATTCGATCAGTTGCAGGCTGCCTGCGGTCCAGACCGGACCCTCGTAGGTATCGAAGATCCGCACCCACCGGGTGACGTCGATCGGCCGGCGCAGTCGCGCCAGCGTCAGGTGCGGCGTGAACTTGCGGCCGTCCACGGTAACGCCGGCCCGACTGGCTGCCGCACGGGTGGTCTGCGACAGGTGTTTGAGCGACTCGGTGTCGTCGCCGATCCGGGCGTACAACACCCGTGCTTCCGGTACGCCGGGGAACGCGCCGGCTCCGATCAACTGCACCTCGAACGGCTTCTGCCGCTTCGCGATCAGCTCGAGCCGCTCCTCGAGCTCCTCGGTCTTCCAGTCCGGCACCTCGCCGAGGAAGGCCAGCGTGATGTGCCAGTGCTGCTCGGCCGCCCACCGGATGTCCTCGTCCGGATGCTCCCGCCGCGGCTCGACGAACGCGCGCAGATCCTCCACAACTTCGCTGGGTGGCACCACGGCCACGAACAATCGCATCCCAAAATGCTATCGGTGGTGGAAACTGCTTTCTGTGGAACTCACGTTGCCGTCGCCCTGTGTGGTGATCCTGGTCGGTCCCGGAGCGTCGGGGAAGTCGACCTGGGCGGCCGAGCGGTTCGCGCCGGAGCTGATCGTTTCGAGCGATCGGCTGCGGGCGCTGGTCGGGGCCGGGGAGGACGACATCGCGGCGAGTGCTGATGCGTTCGCGTTGCTCGAAGAGGTGGTGCGGCAGCGGATCGGGCGAAAGCTGACGACGGTGATCGACACGCTCGGGCTCGATCGGGAACGGCGGCTGCGGTGGCTGGGACTGGCACGCGAGGCCGGAATGCCTTGTGTAGCAGTGGCTTTCGACACTCCGGCCGAGGAGTGCCGCCGACGGAACCGTTCCCGCTCGAAACGCATCCCCGCCGATGCGCTCACGTCGCAGCTGCGGTCGTGGTCGACGGTGAAGACGGAGTTGCCCGACGAGGGGTACGACGACGTACTGCAGCCGACTGCGCTGCGCGTCGTACCGGCGGCGTTTGTCGAGGCGAGTGCGGCTGCCGCACGGCAAGTCGAGACGCCGACCGGGTTGCGGTTCGGACTGCAGCTGAGCAGCTACACGCACAAGGCCGGTCGGACGGGGACGGCCGAGTGGATTCGTGACGTTGCCGGGCGGGCCGAGGCTGCTGGGTTCGACGCGATCTACGTGATGGATCACTTCCGGCAGATACCGCAGGTCGGCCGGGCGTGGGAGGACTTCCTGGAGAGCTGGACCACGCTCGGGTATCTCGCCGCCTGCACCACCCGAGTGCGTCTTGGCACGCTCGTCTCCGGCATCACCTACCGGAACGTTGCCCATCTAGGAAAGATCGCCGCGACACTCGACGTACTGAGTGGTGGACGGGCTGTGTGCGGAGTGGGGCTCGCGTGGTTCGAGGCCGAGCACAAGGCTTACGGGTGGCCGTTTCCGCCGGTCAGTGAACGCTACGCGTTGCTCGAGGATGCGTTACAGCTGCTGCCGGCGTTGTGGGGACCAGGCAACAAACCCTTCCACGGGAAGGTGCTCGACGTACCCGACACCACTTGTTACCCACGCCCGCTGCAGGACCATCTGCCCGTCCTCGTTGGTGGAAGCGGACCACGGACGCTGCGGCTTGCGGCGAGGTACGCCGATGCCGTCAACGTGTTCGGGGACGCCGCAGCGGTTCGCAAGGCTGCCGACTATCTCAAGGACCGGCCGGTCGAGCTGACGCACTTGTCCACAACGCTGGTGGGCAAGGACCACCGCGCTGTCGACGAGCTCGTGCAGAAGCTGCGGCCGCGGAACGTGAACCCGGCGAAGTACGCCGCGTCTGTCAACGCCGGCACGGTCGACGATCAGATCGGGCGGTTCCGCGAGCTGTCCGAGGCGGGCGTGGCCGAGGTGATGATCAGCCTGCCCGACCTCGAAACTCTCGATACCGTCGCCGAGGTGATCTCAGCCTTCCGGGTGTAGCTCCAGGTTCAGCAGGGCGTTCTCGAGCACCTCGGGCATCGCCGGGTGGATCCAGTACTGCTCGCGGGCCATCGAGTACGCGTCCAGGCCGAAGCTCATCGCCTGGATGACCGGCTGGATCACGGTCGGTGCCTGCGGGCCGATGATGTGGCAGCCGATGATCTGGCCGGTCTTCGGATCGGCGAGCACCTTCGCGAACCCGGTGGTGTCCTCCATCGCCCAGCCGTAGGCAATGTCGGCGTACCGCTCGACGCCTGCTACGTAAGGGATCCCGCGTTCCTTCGCCTGCTCCTCGGTGAGGCCGACGGAGGCGATCTGCGGCGAGCTGAAGACCGCGTGCGGTACGAAGCGGTGGTCGGACTCGACCCGGTCGTCCGGGTTGAGCAGGTTGTGCTTCACCACTCGGGCCTCGTGGTTCGCGACGTGCTTCAGCTGGTGCGGGGTGGTGATGTCGCCGAGCGCGTAGATGCCGTCGACGGTGGTCTGCTGGTACTCGTCCACGACGACTCGCGCCTCGCTGTCGACCTCGACGCCGGTGGCGTCCAGGTTCAGCAGGTCCGAGTTCGGCTCCCGGCCGACCGCGACCAGGAGCTCGTCGACGATCAGCTCGTCGAGACCGTCCGGGCTCAGCATCTTGACCAGGATCGAGCCGTCGTCACGCCGCTCCACCCTCACGGTCTCGTGACGCGTGCGTACGTCGTACCGCTGCCGGGCGATCTCGGTGAAGCGCTCGGCCACCTCGGCGTCCTCGTACCGGAGCAGGAGGTCGCCGCGGGCAACGATCGTCACCTCGACCCCGAACGACGCGAACACGTGCGCGAACTCGGCCGCGACGAACCCGCTGCCGATGATCGCCAGCCGGCGCGGCAGCTCCGGCAGTCGCATGATCGTGTTCGAGGTGTGGAACCCGACCTCCTCGAGCCCCGGGACCGGCGGGATGATCGGCCGACTGCCGCCCGCGAGCACGAACTGGTCGGCGCTGAACACGCTGGTCGACCCGTCCTTGTTGTCGACGGTCAGCTCCTTGAACCCGGTGAACCGGCCGGTCCCGTCGTACACAGTCACGTTCGCGTTGTCGGGGTTGTGGTGCCGGTACTCCGACCCGCCGGCCGCGATCGGATCGATCCGGCCGAAGATGCGGTCCCGGACATCGGTCCAGCGGACGTCGAGCAGCTGCTCGTCGACGCCGTACCGCGAGCTCCCCGACGGGGTCGCGGCCACGTCGGCGGCATGCACGAACATCTTGGTCGGGATGCAGCCGACGTTCAGGCAGGTGCCGCCGAACGTACCGCGCTCGACGATCGCCACCTTCCAGTCGGCGAACCGCTTGTTCACGATCGTGTTGCCGGATCCTGTCCCGATGACTACCAGGTCGTAATGCGTCACACCTCATTGTGGCGCTTACACGCAAGAACCTGCGTTGGACCCGCTCAGCAGGGAAGATGGCAGGGTGGGAAGTGGTGAGCTGACGAGCACGAACGGCACGGTCGTCTGGGACGGCATCGGCGTCCTCAGGATCCGGTACGACGGAACGCGGCCCGGACTGGATCCGTTGACCAGCTCATTACGGACCCGGCTCGGCGAACGGGTTCTGCCGGTCGAGGCACTGAAAGCGGTCGAGGTCAGCGAAGCGCGACTCAAGCTGGTCCTTCGCGACGGGGCCGACCCGCTGCGATCGGTGACCGGCACTGACGTCTTGATCGATCCCTACGAGTTCCCCGAGGTCGATCCTGCGCTCGCGGAGGAGGTCGCCCGCGGCATCCGGCGTACCCTCGTCCGCCGCGACGTACCGGCGACGGATGCGAACCGCTGGTTGCTTGCGCCGCCGGCCGCACCGGACCGGCTCGAGGGCCGGGACGCGACGCTGTCGGTAGCGAACGGGCGGCTCACGTTCACCTACAAGCGGTCCGCGGGCCGGAAGAAGAAGGCCCTCGGCAACCCTTGGCAGGTGCCGCTCGGCGACATCGTCGACGTCGAGTGGACGCCGGGCCGCGGCGGGCTCGGCGGCCGAGGCTTCCTCCGGATCACCACGGACGACGACACACCGGTCGAGCGCCCGAAGCCGAAGCACGACCCGGCGGCGATGGTGACCGAACGCGGTGCGGACGTCGACGCGTTGTTCTTCGCCGCCCGCCTGCTGACTCGCATCCGGCCTTAGGCCACTTGCGGGTCCTTCTTCGGGGTGGCGGCGGTCTCGATGACAGCCTTGTCAGCTAGCAGTTCGGTCTGCGGCAACACTTCGAGGTGCGGGCGCGGCAGCAGCCGCGGCCGGATCGCGAGACCGCGACGACGGGAGAAGTACAGCACCGATCCGATCGTGCCGAGCACGGTCAGCCCACCGCCGACGAGCAGTGAGTAGCGGGCTCCGAACGCTTGCCCGACCCAGCCGATCAGCGGCGACCCGATCGGCGTACCACCCATCAGGACGGTCATGTAGAGCGCCATCACCCGGCCGCGCATCGTCGGCTCGATGCTCAGCTGCATGGTCGCGTTCGCCGAAGTCAGCATGGTCAGCGAGGCGAGCCCGACCAACGGCAGCACCAGCGCGAACGTCAGGTACGTCGGCATCAGCGCACTCACGATCTCGAACGCACCGAAGGCGATGGCCGCGCCGATCACCAGGCGAGCGCGGATCCGGACCCGGCGGGCCGCCAGCAACGCACCGGCCAGCGAGCCGATCGCGAGCACCGAGCCGAGGATGCCGTACTCCCCCGCGCCCTTGTGGAACACACTCGTTGCCATCAGCGCCGAAGTCAGCTGGAAGTTCAGCCCGAAGGTGCCGGCGAAGAAGACCGCGACCAGCACCATCATCAGGTCCGGCCGGCGCCACAGGTAGCGCATGCCGTCGCGGATCATGCCCTTGTCGCGGGCCGCGACCGCCGGCGTGTGCAACTCGCTGACCCGCATCATCCGCAGGGACAGGATGACCGCGGAGTAGGTGAACGCGTTGATCAGGATCACCGGGCCGGTGCCGATCCAGCTGATCAGGAGACCGGCGAGCGCCGGGCCGAGCAGGCGGGCCGCGTTGAACGATGCCGAGTTCAGGCCGACGGCGTTGGAGAGCTCGTCGCGGCCGACCATCTCGACCACGAAGGACTGGCGGGCCGGCGCGTCGAAAGCGGTGCCCACACCGAACAGCAGAGCCAGCAGATACACGTGCCAGGTCTGGACCACACTGGCGATCGTGAGACCACCGAGGACCAAGGCGATGCTCGCCATCACGATCTGGGTGCAGGTCAGCACGAGCCGCTTCGGGAAGCGGTCAGCGACCAGTCCGGCGTACGGACCGAGCAGGAGGGCAGGGAGGAACTGGAGTCCGGTGACGATGCCGAGCGCCGTACCGGAGTGGGTCAGCTCCAGGACCAGCCAGTCCTGGGCGACACGCTGCATCCAGGTGCCGACGTTGGAGACGATCGCGCCGGTGGCGTAGAGCCGGAAGTTACGGACTTTGAACGCGCGGAAGGTGGGGCTCATCGAGCCGCCAGTCGTTCGAGAACAGGTGCTGCCTTGCGCAGGATGTCGCGCTCCTCGGGGGTCAGTTGCTTCAGTTTGGTCTGCAGCCACTCGTCGCGGCGGCGGCGGTTCGCCATGATCAGCTCGTCGGCGCGGTCCGTCAGCTCGACGACGATCTGGCGCTTGTCGGTCGGGTGCGGGCGGCGGACCACCAGGCCCGCCTCCTCCATGTTCGTCACGACCCGCGTCATCGACGGCGGCTTCACCTGCTCATGGGCGGCCAGCTCGCCGATCGTCATCGGGTCGTGCTTGGCCAGCGCGCCGAGCACGCTCAGCTGGTTCGCGGTCAGGTCGTGACCGGGCTCACGCTGCCGCCGGATCTGCCGGGACAGCCGTAGCGTCGACGACCGCAGGGCGCTCGCCAGCCCCACGTCACTCTTCACTTGCTGCGCTACGACTTCAGGCATGTCCTTACCTTAACTCATTACCTTTGCTAACTAAAACCAGCACAGCAGCGCTGGTATTCCCGGACCGCTAGAGTTCACCGCCATGGGGACTAGCGCCGAGCTGGAGCGGTACGAGCAGCGGTTCCGGCGGGCGGGGCTGCCACTGCTGATCGAGGACCTGTCGCCGACGCACGACATCTTCACCCGGGCGGCGCCGTTGCTCGTGCTGGTGTTCCTGGCCGAGATGATCGGCGCCACCTCGCTCGACTGGCACTGGTGGCAGAACCTGCTCGCCGCGCTCGGCGCGCTGATCCTGCTCGTCGCCAGCTTCGGCCTGCTGAACGGCTTCCGCGGGCGCAAGTTCTGGTCGTTGCCGACCCGCTTCGGCATCCCGGAGCTGGTGGTCTTCGTACTGCTGCCCGCTTTGTTGCCACTGGTCACCCAGGGCCAGGTCAAGCAGTTCTTCGGGATTGCCGTCGGCAACCTACTGCTGGTCGCCATCGTGTACGTCGTGGTCGGCTACGGACTGATCGCCACGGTGCTCTGGGGACTGCGCCGACTGGCCGGAGAGCTCGGCAACTCGATCGCCAGCTTCGTCCGCGCGCTGCCGCTGCTACTGGTCTTCTCGCTCGTGCTGTTCATGACCGCCGACATGTGGCAGGTCTTCGCCGGGATGCCGGTCGAGTTCATCATCTTCTCGATGATCGCCTTCACTGTGCTCAGCACTCTGTTCCTGCTGATCCGGCTGCCGCGCGAGGTGGACGCGATCGAGCGCGACGCCGGCTCCGGCCCGCCGCTGCGCCCGATCCAGCGCCTCAACGTCAGCATCAGCCTGGTGATCCGCCAATGGATGCAGGTGCTCGTGGTCAGCGCCGGCGTCGGCTTGTTCTTCATTGCCTTCGGCATGCTCGCGATCAGCGCCCACGTCTACGAGCTGTGGGGCATCACCAAGGGCAGCTGGTCGTACCAGCTCAACTGGCTGAACCACCCGATGGTGCTGAGCGCATCCCTGGTGAAGGTTGCCGTCGGCATCGCCAACTTCACCGGGCTGTACTACTCGATCGCGCTCCTGACCGACTCGACGTACCGCACCGACTTCCTCGACAACATCAGTTCCGAACTCCGTGACGTCTTCACCGCCCGCGCCGAGTACCTCGAGCTGCGCCGTACGACCTAGACGTTCGCGCCGAAGATTTCGTCGATGCGCTTGGCCCACTCCGGGTACATCTCCATCTTGCGGGCGGCGATGCCGTAAACGGCCTTGCCGAGGTCCGGATCACTGTCGTCGGTGAACCGGACGGCGCTCAGCTTCTCCAGCTTGTCCATGATCACGTCGTCGCCACTGAGGTGGACCGGGTCGTGCATGTACCTCTCGAGGGCCTCGAGATCCGGGAGCGCGGCCAGGTACGAGTGCGTGAAACCGTCCGCGGGGTTGCCGAAGTCCTTGCCGACGGCACCGAACGCGACCATCTCCAGCCCGGCGGTGCGCCGCATCACCGCCAGCACCTCCTCCTGCTCCTCGACACTCACGCCGTCCTTGAACCGGATCCGCAACAGATTGACGATCATGGTGTTGCCTCCTCTGATCTGCACTGGTCAGTGCATTCTACTGTACGCCGAAGTGCAGCAGGCTACCCTGACTAGGTGACGGTCACGCGCGGACGCATCGACAAACGGCAGGCGATCCTGGCTGCTGCCTTCACCGTCTTCGCGCGGGACGGTTACCGGCAGGCGAGCGTCGACACCGTCGCGGCCACGGCCGGTGTCGCGAAACACACCATCTACAACCACTTCGGCGACAAGCAGTCGCTGTTCCGGGAGGCGGTCGGCGCACTCGCCGACGACGCACTGGCCCGCAACCTCGCCGCGGTGGACCTGCTGCGGCCGGACCGCGAGCCCGCCGAGGCGCTCACCGAGGTCGGACTGCGGCTTGCCGAGTGCTACTGCGACGAGAAGTCGTGGGCGTTGCGTCGCCTGCTCGCCGCGGAGGCCGGCAGCATGCCGGAGTTGCTCGACATCGTCCGCGACCGCGCCACCGACAAGGTGAACGACGCCCTCGCGGACCGCTTCGCCCGCCTCGCCCTCGCCGGCCGGCTGAAGCTCACCGACCCGGCCGTAGCGGCCGAGCAGTTCGGCGCCCTACTGACCGGGCCCCTGGAGACACGCTCCCGCCTGGGCACGCGGACGTTGCCCCCGACCGAACTCGCCGAGGTCGCGGGCAACGCCGTACAAACGTTCCTGCGTGCTTTCGGGGCCTAGGTCAGCCAGTCGGTGAGCGGGCCGATGGCGAAGTAGACGACGAAGAGGGCGGCCACGACCCACATCAGCGGGTGGATCTGGCGGGCCTTGCCACGGGCCACCTTGAGGATCACGTACGCGACGAAGCCGGCGCCGATGCCGGCCGAGATCGAGTACGTGAACGGCATCAGAATGATGGTCAGGAACGCCGGGAACGCGACCTCGATGTCCTTGAAGTCGATGTCCTTGACCTGCGTCATCATCAGGAATCCGACCAGGATCAGGGCCGGCGTCGCCGCCTCGTACGGGACCAGCGTCACCAGCGGCGCGACCACCATCGAGATCAGGAAGCAGATTCCGGTCACGATGCTGGCCAGCCCGGTCCGCGCCCCTTCACCGACACCCGACGCCGACTCGATGTACGACGTGTTGCTGGAGACGGACGCGGCGCCGCCGGCCGCGGCCGCGACACTGTCCACGATCAGGATGCGCTGCGAGTTCGGCGGAATGCCGTCCTTGTCGTTCAGCCCCGCCTCGGCGCCGATGGCGGTCATCGTGCCCATCGTGTCGAAGAAGTCGGCCAGCATCAGCGTGAAAATCAGCAGCAGCGCCGTCACCACGCCGACCCGGTCGAACGCGCCGAACAGGTGGAACTCGCCGATCAGGTCCAGGTTCGGCTTCGTGAACCACTGGTCCGGCAGCTTCGGAACACTCAGACCCCAACCGCCCGGGTTGTCAGCGGTCCGGGCGCCAATGTTCCCGATCGCCTCGATGACGATCGCCAGCACGGTCGCGGCCAGGATGCCGATCAGGATCGCGCCCTTCACCTTCCGCGCGTACAGGATGGCGATCAGGATCAGTCCGAGGACGAACACCAGCACCGGCCAGCCACGGAGACTGCCGCCGACGCCCAGCTCGACGGGCGGTCCGGTCGGCGCGGCAGGACGCCGTACGAACCCTGCGTCGATCACGCCGATGAACGCGATGAACAGGCCGATGCCGACGCTGATCGCGACCTTCAGTTGCAACGGCACCGCCTCGAACACCGCTTTGCGGAACCCGGTCAGCACCAGGATCAGGATGATCAGGCCCTCCAGCACGACCAGACCCATCGCGTCGGCCCAGGTCATGTCGCTGGCCACCGAGAAGGCGATGAACGCGTTCAGGCCGAGCCCGGTGGCGAGCGCGAGCGGGAAGTTCGCGAACACGCCCATCAGGATCGTCACCACGCCGGCGACCAACGCGGTCGTCACCGCGACCTTCGCGATCGACACCCCCGGGTCGGTGCCGCCACCGATCAGGGAGCCGTCGCCGTCCTTGACGGTGCCGATGATCAGCGGGTTCAGCACGACGATGTACGCCATCGTGAAGAACGTGACCAGCCCGCCGCGAACCTCCCGGCCGAGCGTGGAACCACGTTGGCTGATCTTGAAGAACGAGTCGAGAAAACCGGAACCGGAGCGGGCCGTCGCGGCCTGGGGCGAGCTCATCCCCGCATCGTGCCAGTTCCTACCAGCCAGTTGCGAGCACCGACCCCAAACCGTTGCGGTTGGGCCTGTCTCCTGACGCCACGCCGTCGCGAGCAGGTGCTCGGTGCGGTGCAGTAGGCGTGGCGTCGGGAGATGCGCCCTATAAGGTGGAGGCGTGACTGAGGAGGAATCCCGGCGTACCGCCGAGACCGAGGCGGAGCAGGGCGGCTCGAAGAAGCGCAGCGACCCGACCAGCCAGCTGGCCCGGGGCGAACTCGTCCACGCCGAGGTGAAGCCGCTCGACCTGTCCGGCATCCCCAGCGTCATCACCGGCATCGCCCTCTGGGTGGTCGCCTTCGTCGTACTCCTGATCTTCCGCAGCCACCTCAAAGCCGACGGCCTCGACTGGTGGCTCTGGGTGCCGGTAGCCGGCTTCGGCCTAGGCCTCATCGGCCTCTGGTACTGCAAACGCCGCTGGACCGCCATCCAAGCCGGCCACCGCCCCGCCACCGAAGACTGACTTCGCGGGTTGGGAAGCCCCCGCGGGACTAGTCCTCTGGGCTCAGCTGGAGGGTGTCGTAGCCGGTGGTGTCGAAGGCGTGGTCTGGGATGGGGGCTTCGGCCAGGTCGATGGTGGCGTCGGAGTGGGCGCCGCAGCCGTAGTCGTAGGCGACGACGCGGGCTTCGCCGGGGGCCATTTCGTTGGCGCAGACTCCGAAGGCTTGGCCGAGGCTGTCGGCCAGGCGGATCCAGTAGCCGCAGGAGTGGCACTTGTACGGGACGGCCTGGGCGATCGGGGACGCCGGTCCGAAGTCTCCGGCGTACCAGCGTTCGGCGGCTTCCTCGCGACCGATCGGCGAGAGGACGCGCTCGCGGCCGAGGCCGAGCTCCTCGACGACGGTCAGGACGTCCTCGGGGGTGTCCCCGGTGTCGGTGAAGCCAGGCTCGAGGCGTGGGTCGTCGGGGAGCGTCGGGAACAGGTCGCCGGGGCGGAGGTCGCCGGGCTGGACGCGTTCGGACCACGGGACCCACTCGGGCGCGACGATCGCGACGTCGCCGGGCAGCATCACGACCTCGTTGACCGTGACGGTCTTCGCGCGGGATGCGCGGGTGACCGTGACCGCCCAGCGCCAGCCGCGGTACCCGGGATGGGTGGAGGCGAAGTAGTGCGTGACGAGGCGCTCGCCCTCGACCAGATGACCGAGGTGGTCCCCGACCTGCGCGGCGCCGGCCTCGGCGATCGCGGCCTCGCGGGCCGGCTCGACCGCCGCGACGGCAACGGCGTCGGGCTTGGCGCGTACCGATTCCGGAGTTCTGACGGGAGTCACAATCGGTCATTCTCGCACGCTTGCCGCAGTACGCCGAACCGCCGTCGCCGATCCGCAATCCACAGGATCTACGCGCGGTGACTGCGGTCTGTCCCCAGCAAGAGGCAGGATGGTTCTATGCACTCCCCCGACCCCGCCGACCCGAAGGCGACTCCCGGTGGAAACACCGCGGACAGTCCGCCGCGCGGTACTGCGGGTAACGGTCCGGACGGAGGGAGCCGGCCGGGCGCGGGGAGCGGGCCGGGCGCCGACAGCGCGAAGTCGAAGGGCGAGCGACTGAACGACGCCCGCGAGCGGGTCGGCAGCGCGGGCAAGAAGGTCGGACACGCCTCGAAGGTCGGCGCTGAAGGAGTCGCATCGGCTTCCAAGAAGGCGGCCGAGGTCAGCGGCAAGGTCGGACGCGCCACCGGGCGCAGGATCCGCGGGCTGACCGGAGCGCAGGGTGCGAGCGAGTCCGGCCTGTCGCGGCTGATCGAGCTGGGCGCGGTCAACGCCGCGGGCGATACCGCGTTCGCTGTCTCCCTGGCAGGGACGGTGTTCTTCACGGTGCCGAGCGACCAGGCGCGTGACCGGGTGGCATTGTTCCTGCTGCTGACGATGGCGCCGTTCGCGTTGATGGCGCCACTGATCGGGCCGATCCTCGACCGGTTCCGCCACGGCCGGCGTTGGGCGATCGGCGCGACACTCGGCGCCCGCGCGTTCCTCGTCTGGAGCCTGGCGTCCTCGATCTCCGGCCACGGATCAGCCTGGCTGTATCCGGCCGCCCTCGGCTGCCTCGTCGCTTCCAAGGCGTACGGCGTGACCCGCGCCTCCGCCGTACCGCGTCTACTCCCCAAACAAATCACACTCGTCACGGCCAACTCGCGGATCTCGCTGGCCGGTGTCGCCGGCGCGACCATCGGCGCCGGGATCGCGGGAGCGTTCGCCGCGATCGGGCCGCAGTGGTCGCTGCGCTGGGCCGCGCTGGTCTATATCGTCGGCCTGATCCTCGCGATCCGGCTGCCGACCGCGGTCGACTCCCCGGCCGACGAGGAAGTCACAGGTACGGCGGGACGCGAAGCGCGGCGGCGGGCGATCACGTCGGCGGTGGCGCGCGGGATCCGGTGCAACCTGGGACTGCGGTTCGTGTCCGGGTTCCTGACTATGTACTTGGCGTTCCTGCTACGCGATCAGCCGATCAGCGGGGTGAAGGGTGCGGTCGCGGCCGGTGCGGTGATCGCCGCGGCCGGGATCGGGAACAGCCTCGGCACCCTGGCCGGATCGTTGCTCAAGGCACGTAAACCGGAAGGTGTCGTGCTGGTAGTGCTGCTCGCGGACGCCATCGTGGCTGTCGCGGTGGCGATCCTGTACGGGCTGCCGATCCTGATCGCACTGGGGTTCGTCGCGGGCTTGTGCAGTTCGCTCGGGAAGTTGTCGCTGGATGCGATGATCCAGCGCGACGTTCCGGAATCCGTGCGTACGTCGGTGTTCGCGCGGTCGGAAACGGTGTTGCAGCTCGCCTGGGTGATCGGCGGCGGGTGCGGGATCGTGCTGCCGTTGATCCCGCGGGTCGGGTTCGGGTTCCTCGCGGTCGTGCTGGTGATCGTGGTTTTCCTGGTACTGCGGATGCGGCCGGCGCCGCGTCCGGCCGACGGGCCGCTGCGACCGGGCGGTCTCGGTGGGCCGAGGACCGGGCCGCCGCCGGCCGGGCACGGGCGTGATGGCGGGTCGAGTGGTAAGTCGCGTCCGGAGAGTACGACGCGGACGATCCTGACCACGAGTGTCGCGGAGCAGCGGGCGAACCGGGCGCGGCGCTCGGACTCGCACGACGAGCCGACAGTCGAGTGGCGGGGCCGCGATCAGAAGCCACCCGCCGGTCCCCCACCACCGAAAGATCCGCCGACCGGCCGCTGGTGGAGCGGCCAGCCCGACGAGGACGAAGACACCACCAAGAACCAGGCCCCCTGGGCCGAAGAACCAACAGTCGAACGCAACCGAGGCAATGGCCTCTTCAAACGCCGCCCCGGCGGAGACACCCCCCGCCGCCCACCCCGCTAGACACCAAGCGGCGACCGGACAAGCCGGCCGCCGCTGAGGGTTTGATGGGCTGAGGGGGTGCGCTGCCCCGGAGGTGCGCTGCCTAGCGCGGTCAGGCTGCTGGGGCTAAGTCGGCCTCCTCGGCGGCGGGCTCCGGGGTTTCCACTGGGGTTGCGTGGGTGGTGCCGCGGAGGGTGAGGGTGGCGGCTACTGCGGTGGTCAGGAGGAGGAGGGTGCCTACCAGGGCGACCACGTTCATGCTGTGGGTGAAGGCGTGGCGGGCGGTGGCCAGGACGGTGTCGGCTAGTTGAGCCGGGAGGTGCGCCGCGGCGGCAGTCGCAGCCGGCAGACCCTCGCGGACGGGAGCGGCAACACCGGCGGGCAGTGAGGACGGTACGTCGGCGCGGTAGGCCGCAGTACCGATCGAGCCGAGGATCGCGATCCCGAGCGCCCCGCCGAACTCCGAGCAGGTTTCCATCACCGCGGATGCCGAGCCGGCCCGCTCCGGGGCGACCGAGCCGACGACGCCCTCGGTGACCAGGGTCATCACCATCACCAGACCGGCGGCCAGCAGACCGGCGCCGGCCAGCGGCACGGCCAGCGACGAGTCGGTGTGCACCTGGGTCAGTACGCCGTACCCGGAAGCCGCGAGTACAAAGGCACCACCGATCACGTACGCCCGGTCCATCTTCCCGGCCAGCGCGGTGGCCAGCGGAGCCGCTCCACCGACCAGCACCGACGGAGCCAGCGACCACAGCGCCGCCTTCAACGGGCTGAGCCCCTGCACCAACTGCAGGTACTGAGTGAGGAACACCGCGTTGCCGACCAGCGCCAGAGTGCCGATGGTGTTGGCCGCCAGCGACCCGCTGAACGCCCGGTTCCGGAACATCGACAGGTCGACCATCGGGTGCGCCGCGGTCCGCTGCCGCTGCACGAACAGCACCCCGAACACCAGCCCGGCCACGATCGCGACCACCGGTAGTGCGGACACACCGTTCGCAGCGACCTCCTTGATCCCCCAGATCACCGGCAGTACGGCGGCCAGCGACAGCACCGAACCCATCAGGTCGAACCGCCCACCCGCAGGAGTCTTGAACTCAGGCAGCAGCATCGGCGCGAGCACCAGCAGCAGCACCATCGCCGGAGTGTTGATCAGGAACACCGAACCCCACCAGAAATGCTCCAGCAGGAACCCACCGAGCACCGGCCCGAGGGTGATCCCGCCCATCATCACCGCGCTCCAGAAGGCGATCGCCTTCGACCGCTGCTTCGGGTCGTGGAACATGTTCCGAATCAGTGCCAGGGTCGACGGCATCAGGGTCGCGCCGCCGATCCCGAGTAGGGCGCGGGCCGCGATCAACTGCTCCGGGCTCTGCGCGTACGCCGCCGCGATCGAGGCGAGGCCGAAACCGATCGCGCCGAAGATCAGCAGCTTGCGGCGCCCGATCCGGTCGCCGAGCGAGCCCATGGTGATCAGCAGGCCGGCCAGCACGAACCCGTAGATGTCGAAGATCCACAGCTGCTCGGTCGCGTTCACCCCGAGGTCCGCGCTGATGAACGGGACCGCGAAGTACAGCACCGACACGTCCATCGAGACCAGCAGCAGCGGGAGCGCGAGCACCCCGAGCGCGATCCACTCCTTGCGTCCCGCCCGTTCAGTCGAACTCATGACACCCCTCCGAAGATTTATCTGTCTACGCCGCACACTGTGTGCGCCATACACAGACCATACACAAGACTGTCTATGCTGTAAACAGATAGAGTGGGGCCATGGACGAGAGTGAGCTGCCGAGGGTGTTGCAACAGATGTGGGGTATCGAGGGGCGTAGCCGCCCCGGCCCCAAGCCGGCCTTTCACATCAGCGACATCGGCCGGGCCGCGATCAAGCTCGCCGACGCAGGCGGATTGGCCGCGGTCTCGATGAGCAAGGTGGCCGCCGAGCTCGGCTTCACCACGATGTCGCTCTACCGGTACGTCGACGCCAAGGACGACTTGTACGTCGTGATGCTCGAGCACGTCTTCAGCGAACCGCCCGAGCTCGACCCCAAGAAGCCCTGGCGGGACCGGATCACCACCTGGGCCGAGGCGTTCCACCAGGGACTGCGGCAGCACCCGTGGATCCTGCAGATCCCGATCGCCGAGCCGCCGCTGTCACCGAACCAGCTGACCTGGATGGAGTCCGGCCTGCAGGCGTTCGCAGGTACGCCGCTCACCCCACAGGACCGCCTGTCGGCGATGCTGCTGGTCAACATCTACGTCCGCGGTACGGCGCAACTCACCGCAACCATGGCGACCGACCCCGACGCGGTCGCCGAAACCGACCGCCTCTACACGCAGCGACTCACCATGCTCGCGACACCGGACCGCTTCCCCGGTATCGCGGCCACCCTCGAGCAGCCCCCGGACGAGGGGTACGCCGGCGACTTCGACAGCACCGAATTCGCGTTCGGACTGGGCACCGTGCTCGACGGTATCCAGTCCCTGATCAACCGCCGGAGCTGATCGGTCAGACGTCGAGTTTGTCAGCGACGCCGCGCAGTACCGTGGCCACCTGCTTGGCGGACTTGTTGTCGGGCTGGCGGCCGCGGCGGTAGTTCTCGCCGATCCGGTCGAGCATCTTGATCAGGTCCTCGATGACGACCTGCATCTCCTCAGGCTTCGGGCGCATCGCCTTCGCCACCGACGGCGGCGGGTCGATCAGCCGGACCTGCAGGGCCTGCTCGCCCTTGCGTCCCTCGACGACGCCGAACTCGACCTTCTGCCCCGGCTTGAGGTTCGTCACTCCCGCGGGCAGCGCCTCGGCGCGGACGTAGACGTCCCCGCCTTCCTCCTTGCTGAGGAAACCGAACCCCTTGTCGGAGTCGTACCACTTCACCTTGCCAACGGGCACGGGAACCTCTTCAGATCAATCGTCGGAAAACAGAGCGGGCAGGCGGCCCGATCGGGAACCCCAGCGTACGTGACCCGGAGCTACCGCGCCTCCGGGAAAATACCTGAACCAGCAGTCTCCCGCACCTCACAAACTCCGGTACTTCTCCGGATCCGGCAGCCGCTCGTTCATCGATCCGGACCGGAACCCGCGCTGGTCGACCTGCGCCGCCGGGAAGCCTTCCGCCACCACCGCATCAACCAGCGCCTGCTGGTCCACCTGATCGAGCAGCGCCGCGTCGATCTCGATCGACGCGCTGTCCCCGAGGTCGCGGACGCGAACGTTCTGCAAGCCGTACGACGCCAACTGCGAGCGGACCGCCTGCTCGGCCCGGTCGACCCGGGCGAGCAGGTTCGGCGTGATCCGGATGCCGTACGCGATCCGGCTGGACAGGCAGGCCGCGGCCGGCTTGTCCGAGGTCTCGAGTCCCCAGCTGCGTGACGCCGTACGAATCTGCGCCTTGGTCAGCCGCGCGTCCTTCAGCGGCGTCAGCGCACCCCGCTCGAACGCGGCCCGGATCCCCGGCCGGAACCCGGCGATCGCGTCGTCGGCGTTCGTCCCGGTCGCAATGGCGGTGATGCCGAACTGGTCCGCGATCGGCTGCAGCGTCTCGATCAGCTCTGCCTTGCAGAAGTAGCACCGCGCACCCGAGTTGGCCTGATACCCCTCGCGGTCCATCTCGTGCGTGTCCGGCGTGACATGCCGTACGCCGAGATTGTCCGCGAACCGTGCGGCCGGCTCGAGCTCCGCAGCCGGCAGACTCGACGACACCGCGGTCGCCGCGACCACGTTGGCCGGCCCGATCGCCCGGGCGGCCGCCGCGAGCAGGAACGCCGAGTCCGCGCCGCCGCTGAACGCGACCACGAGCTTGTCGTAGCCGGACAGCCGCCGCATCAACGCTTCCAGCCGCTGCTCGAGCACATACTCATCAAGCCAGGCCGGGAACTCGGTCAAGTCATTCAGTACGACGTCAGCGCCGTACGCCCGCAGCTCGTCCGCGGTGAACGGCCCGGTCGCGACCGAGACCGCAACAGCGCCGGCAGCGTGCGCACCGTCGATGTCGGCGGTGTGATCGCCGACGTAGATCGTGGCGTGGTGCTCGAGAAGCGCCGTACCCTTCTCGGCGCCGTGCAGGTCACCGACCGGCTCGTCGACGTCCAGCTCGAGATGCTCCAGGTGCAGCCGGACCGACGGGGTGTACTTCGCCGACACGACCATCGTCCGCCCGCGCAGCGCACGGATCGCGGCCAGCGACTCGGCCACGCCCGGCAGCGGCAGGCTGCCCGTGATCGCGTACGACGGGTAGTGCTCGCGGTAGCGCGCGACCATCGCGTCGACCTGCTCGGGCGGGAACCAGTTCGCCATCTCCCAGGTCAGCGGCGGCCCGAGCCGGCTCACCACCAGGTCGGTGTCGATCTCCACACCGGTCTCTTCGGCCAGCAGGTCCCAGACAGCCTGGATCCCCGGCCGGGAGTCGATCAACGTCATGTCCAGGTCGAAGCCGACCACCAGCTCCGGCAGATCGAACGAGGCGGCGGCGGGCTGGATCTCGGCGGTTGACACGTCCCCAACCCTACAAGGGCCCCCGGACCGCCACGCAGGCATAACCACATCCCGACCGCTCCCAACCCCCGGTTTGGGCGGGTTCTGCCTGCGTGGCGGTCCGCATCCCGAAACGCCCCCTAAGTCCAGTAATCCAGTAGGAAAATGGTTCTTAACCAACCCGAGGAGCGACATGACCGCACAACTCGAAGCACCGGAGATCACCGTCAGCAAGGCGGGCGGCGCGATCGGCGCCGTGATCGGCAACGTCCGGCTCGGCGGCGGCCTGGCCCCGGAGACGGTCGCCGCGATCCGGCAGGCGCTGCTCGACCACAAGGTGATCTTCTTCCGCGAGCAGCACGACCTGGACGACGCCGGCCAACTGGCGTTCGCCCAGCTATTGGGTACGCCGACCCTCGCGCACCCGACCTCGAAGAGCCTCGACGGCGCCGCGAACGTGCTGCCGATCGACTCCGACTACAGCAAGGCGAACAGCTGGCACACCGACGTCACGTTCGTCGACCGGATCCCCGCGATCAGCCTGCTCCGCGCGGTCACCCTGCCCGCGTACGGCGGCGCGACCACGTGGGCCAACACCGTCACGGCGTACGCGAATCTGCCCAAGCCGCTGAAGGCACTCGTCGACACGCTCTGGGCCGTGCACAGCAACGTGTACGACTACGCCGGCCATGCGGACGAGGGGCGGATCGGCGGCATCGACGTGAAGTTCGAGGAGCACCAGAAGCAGTTCGAGTCGAAGCTGTTCGAGACCGAGCACCCCGTGGTCCGCATTCACCCCGAGACCGGCGAGCGAGCGCTCGTACTCGGCCACTTCGTCCGCCGCTTCGTCGGGCTGAGCAGCACCGAGACGACCGCGTTGTTCCAGCTCCTGCAGAACCGGGTCACCAACCTCGACAACACCGTCCGCTGGCAGTGGCAGCCGGGCGACCTGGCCATCTGGGACAACCGCGCGACCCAGCACTACGGCGTCGCCGACTACGACGACCTGCCGCGCTGGCTGCACCGGATCACGCTGGCCGGCGACGTCCCGGTGAGCGTCGACGGAGTCCGCAGTACGCCGCGAACCGGCGACGCGTCGCACTACTCCAAGCTTGACAACTGAAGTCATCCTGTCCCGGTACTTGACACTGGAGCCGTTTTTGTAAACCCTCATCTCCATGGACTCGTTCACCGATCGGACCAAACGCCGACTGCGGGACGAGCTGCTGGACGCCGCCCAGGACGCGATCGAGACGGGCGGGTACGACGGACTCCGGATGGCTGACGTCGCCCGGCGGACCGGCGTGTCCCGGCAGACGGTCTACAACGAGTTCGGCGACAAGTGGAGCGTGCTGGAAGCCGTCGCCGCGCGCGAGACCGAGCGGTTCCTGCTGGATGTGAACACGGCGCTCGCCGAGGAGTCCAACCCGATCGACGGCCTCCGGGCCGCGGTCGAGCGGGCCCTCACGCTGGCCGGGGAGAACCCGCTGGTGAAGGCGGCGCTGGGCCAGCCGGGATCGGACCAAGCCAGTCAACTGCTGACGACACGGGGGCAGCAGGTGCTGGAGCTGGCCCACCTTCGGCTCGGTGCCCATGTCAGGGAGCACTGGCCGGAGGTTCCGGCAGAGGACGCGACCAGCTGCGTGGACGTCGCCTTGCGCGTCGTCATCAGCCACATCGTCACGCCGGGCCCTCCCCCGGCGGTGGTGGCCACGCAGCTGGCTCGCGTCCTCTCGCCCTTCTTGAAAGAACGCAGCCTGAGTGAATCCAGGAGGCAGCACGTATGAACGAACTGCACCGGCAAGGCTTCAGCACGCTCCGGTCCGGTGGGCTGAACTGGGACGCGATGCCACTGCGGCTGTTCGACAAGGGCAACCGCAAGTTCTGGAACCCGCGCGACATCGACTTCAGCCAGGACGCCAAGGACTGGCAGGAGCTGGGCGACGACGACAAGGACAACGCGTTGATGCTCTGCTCGCAGTTCATCGCGGGCGAGGAGGCGGTGACCGAGGACCTGCAGCCGTTCCTGCAGGCCATGGCCGCCGAGGGCCGGTTCGGCGACGAGATGTACCTGACCCAGTTCTGTTTCGAGGAGGCCAAGCACACCGCGGTCTTCCGGCTCTGGCTGGACGCGGTCGGCGTCACCGAGGACCTGCACCGGTACGTCGAGAACAATCCGGGCTACCGCGCGATCTTCTACGAAGCCCTGCCGGTCGCACTCAAATCACTGACCGACGACCCGTCGCCGGCCAATCAGGTCCGCGCGAGCGTGACCTACAACCACGTGGTGGAAGGGACTCTAGCCCTGACCGGCTACCACGCGTGGAACTTGCTCTGCACGTCACGCGGCGTACTGCCCGGCATGCAGGAACTGATCCGACGGATCGGCGACGACGAGCGGCGGCACATGGCCTGGGGCACGTTCACCTGCCGCCGGCACGTCGCCGCGGACGAGTCGAACTGGAAGGTCGTCACCAACACGATGGAGGAGCTCCTCCCGCACGCGCTGACGCAGATCCAGTGGGCGATGGACAACTCCCCCGCCCTTCCGCCGGAGATCAACCCGACCGCCCTGATGACGTACGCCGGCGATCGCGCCACCCGCCGCCTCGGCGCGATCGAGTCGGCCGTCGGCGCCGACGTGGCCGGGATCGACCTCGACTACTCCCCCGAGAAACTCGAGGATGACTTCGGCGACGAGGACTCAGCCGCGCTGGCCGCGGTTCGCTAACACGACCACGAGCGCCGCGGTCGCCAGGACCGCAGGAAGCCAGGTGACCGTCGTCGTACCGAGGTGGTCGACGACCTGGCCGCCGGTGAAGGCGCCCAGTGCGATCGATCCGTTGAAGACGCCGACCAAGACGGCGGACGATGCTTCGGGGGCGTTGGGTGCCGCGGCGTGCGCCCAGGCTTGCGTGCTGACGGTCGTTCCACCGTACGCGAGACCCCAGATCACCAACAAAACAAGGGATCCGGCCATCGTGGTGCCGACCAACGGCATTGTGACGGTGGCGATCGCGATGCCGGCAGAGATGACGATCAGGGCGCGGGTCGGGCGGAGAGCGCCGGTAAGGAAGTTGCCGATGACACCGGCCACGCCGTACGCAAGCAGGAGCGTGCCGATCAGCGCCGGACCGGTGTGTGGTTCGAGGAGTGGGCGGACATAGGTGTACGCCGCGAAGTGGCCGGTCACGATCAACGCGACGAGGACCAGGCCGACGCGAATCTCCTTGATTTGCAGGACTTCTCGTACGTCGCAGAGGCGAACGGGCCGCTCCGGGGCGAGGCTCGGGAGAAAGGTGCCCAGCGCAACGGCCAGACCGAGCGACAGTACTCCGAGCGCGGCGAACGCCCAGCGCCAGCCGAACAGCTCACCGACATACGCCCCGGCCGGAATGCCAAGCACAGAAGCGATTCCGATGCCACTGAAGATGAGTGAGGTCGCCGGTCCAGCGGCATGCTCGGGTACGACGCGCCGCGCGAGACCCATTGTAAACAGCCACACCCCGCCGATCGAGACACCCATCAGAACCCGGGCTAGCAGGAAGACCGTGAAGACCGGAGTGACCGCGGCAAGGAAGCCGGCTGCGGCCAGCAGGACGAGCAGACCGACGAGGACCGTACGGCGATCGAGTTTGCCCAGCAGCAGTGGGAGAACCGGCGAGGCCAGGGCCGACACGACGCCGGTGACGGTCAGGCTGAGGCCCGCCGTGCCCTCACTGACGTGAAGCGCGGCGGCCATCGGGGTGAGCAGGCCGACCGGCAGCATTTCGGCCGTCACCACGGTGAACACGGTTGCCGCCATCGTGACGGAGGCGGCCCATCCTCGGGTCACCACTTGGTCGGCGCAGATCGTCGTCATACCTCCAGTGAGCGGCAGCCCGGCGGTCCGGAACAACGGCGATCTGGTCATGCTTGTATTAGCTGAGCTAATCGATGAGGGTGGAGTGATGGCGGTCGAAATCCGGGAACTGGAGTGTTTCCTCGTGCTGGCCGACGAGCTGCACTTCGGCCGTACCGCGGAGCGGCTGTACCTGTCGCAGAGCCGGGTCAGCCAGCTCCTGCAGTCGCTGGAGCGGCGGATCGGCGGACCTCTCTTCGAGCGGACCAGCCGACGGGTCGCGCTGACACCCCTCGGCAAGGAGTTCCGGACCTCACTGCGACCGGCGTACGCGGCGCTGGAGCGGGTCGTCGAGAACGCCCGCGAATACGCCGCCTCGGTCAAAGGACAGCTCAAGATCGGCTTCCAGGGCGCCGCGAACGACACCGTCCTGAGCGCGGTGTCGGAGTTCCAGACGCGCAACCCGAACTGCCTGATCGGCGTCTGTGAACTCCCGCTCAACGATCCGTTCGGCGCGCTGCGGCGGGGCGAGGTCGACGCGGCCGTCGTCATGCTGCCGGTCGCCGAGGACGACCTCGTGCTCGGACCGGTCTTCTCCCGTCAGCAGCAAACGTTGACGGTCTGCAGCAGCCACCGGCTCGCCGCCCGGGAGTCCATCGACGCGGAAGAGCTGGCCGACGAGACCCTGATCGCGATCGACAGCCCCGCACCGAAGTACTGGCGTCAGGCGCAAGCGCCCACGCAGACACCAGGCGGCGGGCTGATCCACCGCGGTCCCGACGTACGCACGTTGCAAGAGGGCTTGTCACTGATCGCGGCCGGCCGCGGTGGCATGCTCGTCTGCCGCTCGACCGCCGAGAGCAACCGGCAGTGGCGCGGCATCGTCAGCGTCCCGATCAGCGGCCTCCCGGAGTCGGCACTCGGCCTCGTCTGGCGGCGTGGCGAGGACAGCCCGGCGCTGAACGCGTTCGCCGACCAGTTGCGCGACTAGGCGCGGCGGGGGCGAGTTGGGTGGGCTGGCAGTATGGGGCTCATGACAACGGTGATGAGCCGCGCCGAGCAACGGGGTGCGTCGTTCAGCACCTTGATGGCCGCGGTCGTCCGGCGGTTGCCGTGGGGGTTGTCCGGGGTTGTTCCGCCCAGCTTTCTCGGGTTCGTACTCATCAACGGGTTCACGTTCTGCGTCGACCTCGTGCTCTTGACCGTGCTGCGGTCCTGGGTCGGGTTGCCGATCTGGCTGGCGATCACGATCGCGTACTGCGCTGCCTTCGGACTGAGCTATGTCCTCAACCGCAAGCTCAACTTCCGCTCGCACGGCGAGGTCGGACCACAGGTCGCGCTGTACGTCGCCGTGGTGGCGGTCAACTACCTCGTCTGGATCCTCGGCGTCGGCGCCGGGCTGAGCGCTCTCGGCGTCGAGTATCACGTCAGCCGCGTGATCGCGGGCGCCTGCGAAGCCGTCTACATGTACTGCGCACTCCGTTGGCTCGTCTTCAGAACACGCGAGTAGAACTCCAGATGAGCCGCCGCCGCAACCGGCCACGAGTAGGTCGCCGCCAAGGCTGAGCCGTTGGTTCGAGGTGCTGCCAGCAGCAGTCGAGCAAGGTCGTCCGGACTGGTTGCGTACGACGCGGCGTCACCAAAGATCTCCCGGAAGACCGGGAGGTCGGACACGACCAACGGTACGCCGGCTGCCAGGGCCTCCATCGGCGCCAGGCCGAAGCCCTCCTTGATCGAGGGGAACGCGAAGACGTCAGCCGCCGCGACCAAGGACGGGAGCTCGGCGTCTGCGACGGGACCTAAGACGACGGGCGTGACGCCGAGCTCGGCCGCACGCTTCTCCCAGCGCGATCGGTAGTCGCGGTAGTCGAACAGGGTCTCGCCACCCGCGATCACCAGCTGCAGGTCCGTCGGACCCAACCGTGCGTACGCCTCGAGCAGCTCGAGCGAACCCTTCCGCGGTTCGATCCCGCCGACGGTGAGGATGTAGCGGCCGAGCCGGGCTCGCCACTTCTCCCGGGCCGCGGCCTGCCCGGGCGCTGCTGCCGCCGCGAAACGCTCGGCGTCCACACCGTTCGGGATGACTGTTGCCTCGAGCCCCCATCCGGCCCGGAGCTCGGCCGCGACCGCGGTGGACACGCAGATGTGGGCGTACGGTTCGACGATCGCTCGCTCGTGACAGGCAGCCAGTTCCGGAGTGGTGAACTGGTCGAGATGGTGCACGGTCCGGATGCAGCGGCCGGCCGCGTTCGCGCTGATGCAGTCCTGCGCATGCACCACGTCGTACTGCGATCCTTCGAAGGCATCCCGCAGTACGGCGATGGAACGCCGGATCCGCCCGCCGACATCCTCACCGGGCCGATCGGGAAACGGGACGAGCGAGACGCGCACCCTGGGATCCACTGGTCGGAAGAAACCCTCGTCGCCACCGCGAGCCAACGACCACACGGTCACGTCGGCGCCGGTCGCGGCCAGAGCCTCGGCCAGATAGAGCGTGTGCACGACGCCACCGCGTGGTTTGGTCGAGTAGCTGAGCAGCGCGATCCGCATCAGTAGACCTCCGGGCGGCGTTCGTCGAGGTGGTGCAGGACCCGGCGGGCGGTCTCGATGTCAGCGCGTACGTCGACCTCCGCGATCGCGATCCCCGCCTTCGACCAGGTCCGCGCGACGATGTCGCCACCCGGGCCGACCACCTTGGACTGACCGAGGAACCGCAGTCCGCCGATCGAGCCGGTCAGGTTGGACGAGACCAGCACGACCTGGTTCTCGGCCGCGCGGGACCGGTCGTAGAGGTCGAACAGCCGGGACTGGCGGTCCTCGTTCATCCGCGGTGCCCGGTTGGTGATGCTGGTCGGCCAGGCGGACAAGCACGCGATCACGTCCGCACCGTCGACGGCGAGTGTCCGGGCCGCCTCCGGGAACGTCTTGTCGTAGTCAATCATCATGCCGAGCCGGCCGACCGGGGTGTCGAAGGCGGCGAACTCGTTGCCGGCGGCATAGATCGCACGTTCGGCCGGCGGCTGGTGCACCTTGCGGTGCTTGCCGAGGATGCCATCACCAGTGACACACAGTGCGGTGTTGTAGCGGTGTGGGCCATCCGCCTCGCAGAAGCCGAAGCAGACCACCATCTCGCCGGCCATCGCGATCACCTTGGCGATCAGCGGATCGTCCAGCTCAAGCGCCGGCGGCAGATCGTCCTGCGACGGACTACTCAGATCGGTCAGGTATCCGCCCAGCGCCGCGTCCGGCAGCACCAGCAGCTGCACCTCCTCGCGGCGGCCGTGCCGGATCAGCGCCTCGACCCGGGACAGGTCGAACTCCAGGTCCCGGGTGAACCCGGCCGCGACGGCGCCGATCCTGAGCACGATCAGACCGTCGCGAGCTCAGGTGATCCGTACGTCTCCGGCCGCCGGTCGCGCAGGTGCCCCATCGACCGCCGGGCCAGTTCCAGCGCCTGCTCGACATCCAGCTCGGCGATCGCCATCCCCTCGGTCACGCCGGTGTCGGCGAGTACGTCGCCACCCGGGTCGACCACCTTGGCACTCGCCACGAACCGCAGCGAGCCGAACATCCCGGACTGGTTAGCCGACAGCCAGACCACCTGGTTCTCGAGCGCACGAGCCCGGTCGAACAGATCGAACCGCCGCTTCCAGCGATCCTTCGCCAGGTCCGGGTCCGGGTTCGTCCGCGCACCCGGCCAGGCCGACATGCAGACGATGATCTGAGCCCCGTCCAACGCGAGAGTCCGCGCCGCCTCCGGGAACGCCTTGTCGTAGCAAATCATCAGACCGAGCCGCCCGACCGGTGTATCGAACGCCTCGAACCGGTCGCCGGCCGCGTAGTGCTCGTCCTCCCGCAACGGCTGATGGACCTTGCGGTGATGCCCGAGTACGCCGTCCCCCGTGACACAGACCGCGCTGTTGTAGATCAGTCCGTTGTCCGCTTCGGCGTACCCGGCGGTGACGACGAGGTCGCCCGCGAGCTTCGCCAGCCGGGCGATCTCGGGTCCGTCGACGGTGAACGCCGGCGGCGGTTCCGCCGTACCGTCGAGGCTGAGCAGGTAGCCGCCGAGAGCGCCTTCGGGGAGGGCGAGCAGTTGGACTCCGGACGCGCGGGCCTGCTCGATCAGAGTCGCGACGCGGGCGAAGTCGGCCTCCAGGTCGCGGTCGAAGTTCGCGGCCACGGCCGCCATTTTGAGCGTCATGCTGCTCCCATCCCGGTCACGCCGGCGCTCAACGCCTCGGTGACATCGCCGTCCGGCCAGCGCAGTACGACGCCTTGCCCGGTGGTCAGTTCGCCGCACACGGCGCTCGCGGCCGGGCCGGCGTCGAGCTCTTGCGGACCGGCAGTGAGCATCGCGAAGCCAGGGAAGCAGGTCAGCCAGTCCCCCATTGACGCAGCTTCGGGCTTCGGTACGGCGGCGACGTCGAGGACGGCCGCGCAGCCGGAGGCTTCCGCGAGCATTCCGAGTGTGCCAACGACTCCCGCCATCGACACATCCTTGGCCGCTGACGGGCGCGCGTTGCCAACCGCGGCCAACATCCCGCGCAGCTCCTCCGGTCGCCGATGGCTGGTCGAATCCCACTGCCGTCCGGCGTAGCCGGGTCGCCAGCCGCCGGCGAGGTCGGCGGTCAGCCTGACCTGGTGGCCCGGTCGTCCGCCGCCGCCGGCGACTGGATGGGCGGTCCGGCCGAGGGCGGTCACACTCAGAGCTGCTGGCACGCCGAGCTGGGTATGCCCACCGAGGATCGGCAGTCCGTAGGCGTCCGCTGCCTTCCGAAGGCCGCTCAACACGCGGCTCGCGGCCGAGGCGTCCCGTGCGCCGAGGGCATCGAGCAAGCCGACCGGCGCGGCGCCCATCGCAGCCAGATCGTTGACGTTGACCAGCACCGAACACCAGCCGGCCCACTCTGGGTCCCGCTCGACCATCGATGGGAGAATCGCGTCGCAGGCGGCGATCAGCTCGCTGCCGGGGACTGGCGCGCCGTCGTCACCCACGAAGCCGGCGGGGCCGATCCCTTGTAGTAAAGGGCCTAGCTCGCTCTTGGTTGCCTCAGTCAACCGCGCGATCCGGTTGATCGGCCATCGCATCAACATGTGCGGCGACCCGGCAACAGTCGTCGGCCGGACGGTTTCCCAGCCAAGCCGCTGGAAGAACCGGTGGGTGCTGAGCTGCACAGTTGCGTCGAACCGCAGCACACCTTCCGCCTCCGCCCGGGCACAAGCCGCCCGCACCAGAGCCGCACCCACTCCCCTGGTCACAGCTGCGGTGACCAGGCGGCCGCCTTGCCACCAGCCTAGGTCTGGGCCGCTTGCGGCTGAGCCCAGGCGGACGCCGCCGATCACCTCGCCGCGGCTGTCGCGCGCTATCAGGACGATCGTGCGTGGATCCTCGTCGCGCTCATCGAGGTCGCTCCGATCGAACAAACCCTGCTGCTCGACGAACGCATGCCGCCTCAGCTCGTAGTACGCCCGCTTGGCCGCCGCGTCCGCCTCCTCGATCAGGAACGCCGGCGGCGGATCGCCAAGCAGCGCACGGACATCGGCTGCCCGCATCACGCCGGCCGTCTGCACCACCGTCGTACTCATGCGCCGGCCGCCGACAGCAAACTGCACGCACCGCACGCAGCACACCCCGCACCCTGATCCGTGCCACGCATGTTCGCCTCCGCCAGCAACGCGGCAACCCGAGCCGTCACGTCACGCACCACCGCAGGATCCGGCGCCATCACCCCGTCAGCCCGAGCGAGTGTCCCCAGCATCGGCCGCAGCGGTACGACGAACGGGTACACCCCACGCTCGATCAACCGCCCCGCCCCGGCGACCAACTCGTCGACGTCCTCCCCCAACCCGATCAGCAGGTACGTCGACACCCGATTCCGACCGAACACCCGGACAGCCTCATCCCAAGCCGACTCGTATTCGGCCAAGCTGACCGTCGACTTCCCCGGCATCCACTTCCGCCGTACGGCGTCGTCGAGCGACTCCACGTGGATGCCGATCGAGGTCGCCCCCGCATCACGGAGCTCCGTCAGCACGGACAGGTCACCGGGTGGCTCGATCTGGACCTGGATCGGCAGACCGGGCACAGCCGCGAGTACGGCTCGAACCGACCGCACCAGGTTGCGGGCACCGCGGTCGCGGCCGGTCGTCGTACCTGTCGTCATCACCATCTGGGTGACGCCGTCCAGCCGGACCGCCGCCTCGGCGACCTCGGCCAGCTGGGCCGGCGTCTTCGCGGCGATCGTCGCGCCGGCCCGGAGCGATTCTTCGATCGAGCAGAACCGGCATCGCGTCGATTCGTCGTACCGGATGCAGGTCTGGACCACGGTCGTCGCGAGAACGTCCTTGCCGTGCAGCAAGGCGATCTGCTGGTACGGGATGCCGTCGGCCGTGGTCAGGTCGTAGAACTTCGGCCGGCGGACCGGCTCGACCGACAGGCCCAGGTTCAGGCCGTTGCGGAAGACCGCGCCGTCCCGGACCTGATAGGGGCTGTCAGCAACGATCGGGAGGGTCGCGTTGGCACCGTCGACGACCAGGTGCCCGTCGTCGCTCGGCCCGGCGCCCTTGCTCCGACGGACGGGTGCGTCCACCTGAACGCCGTACACGGCCATCTCGGCCCGTGCCGCCAGGGCTTCTTCAGTGCCAACGCTCATGATCGGAACCCCCTCAGAACATGTACGTCGAGTTGATGATGGCGCCCTTGCGGGCGTAGTGGATCAGCGCGTCCTGCACGTCCAGCGGGTGGGTCGGGATGACGCCCTCGATCAGGTCCTCCTCGCGGGCGCCGTGCAGGGACAGGCCGAACCGGCAGCAGTAGACCTTGCCGCCCTCGGCGATGAACGTCTTCAGCGACTCGTTGATGTTGTGCTCGCCGGGGAAGGCCGAGTTGCCGGTGGTCGGGAAGCCGCGGGTGGCCAGGCAGTTGAGCGAACCCGGGCCGTAGAAGTAGATCGCGGACTCGAAACCCTTCCGCTGCGCGCGGGTCGCCTGCAGGATCGCGACGAAGCTCACCGAGGACTCGTGCGCGATGCCGTGCACGAGGGTGAAGTAGGTCTCGCCGTCCTCGGCCTGGTAGTCCGGGAACACCTTGGTGCCGCCGTAGATGCTGGAGCCCTGCGGCAGCGACGGGTGCGGGATCTCGCCCAGGCTCTTGGTCTCGAGGTCGGTCAGTTCGGCGGTTTCGGGCATTTCGTTGCTCCTTGTGGTGTCAGTCGTACAGGTGGGAGAAGGTGCGGTGGAAAACGTGGTCGCCGAGCTCGCCGTCACCCATCGCGGCGCGCATCCTGGCGAGTTCACCGGCGTGGTCGCCCCACGGCTGGTCGCTGGCGAACAGCACCCGGTCGTGGCCGATGCCCCGGCGTTCGATCTCGGCCGCCAACCAGCCCGGCGCGAATCCGATCGCCCAGGACAGGTCGGTGTAGACCTGCTTGCCGGCCTCGATCCAGTCGAAGAACCGGGAGCCGATCAGCTTGATGTGACCGCTCATCCCGCCACCGAAGTGGACCAGGTGCAGCGGTACGTCGTCGGCGTACGTCTCGACCAGGTGACCGACGTGGTCGATGTCGGACGCCGCGCCGGGCGAGGTGTGCACATGGACGACGAGCCCGTTGTCGCTTGCTGTCTTGAAGATCTCGTCCAACTGCGGCCGTACGGCGTCGTCGGTGGGATGACCGCCGAGCAGGAAGCTGAGCTTGAGCGCCCGTACGCCGGGCTCGGTCGCCAGCGTCAGCGCCTTCGCGGTGAGCTCGGCGTCCTGCGGTCGAGGCGAGACCCAGAGGCCGGCTCGAATCCGGTCGTCCTTTGCCGCCGCCTCGACCACGAGATCATTGAAGGCGAACGAGACCGCGACATCGGGTACGCCGTAGTTGGGGATCACCAGCGCCCGTTCGGTGCCTTCGGCATCGAGGTCAGCGAGCAGCTCGTCGATCGTCGCGCGGGCCGTGAGGTCAGGGTTGACCGGAGGCCCGCCGTAGAAGGGGTACGCGGGCAGTACGCCGAGATGGCGGTGGGCATCGGCTACGTGCATCTCAGGCCACCGTCCGATGCTTGCCGGCGATCCAGTGCACACCGGCTCGCTGCTCGGTGATCCGATCGACGACGTACCGCGCGTCATCGGCGACGCCACCGAAGCGGCCGGATCCCCAGGTGTGCTGCCAGGGCAGGCCGATGAAGTACAGACCGGGGACGCTCGTCACGCCGCGCCGATGGGTCGGGTACCCGCGGCCGTCGAACACCGGCACGTGGATCCAGCTGTCGTCCCTCCGGAACCCGGTGCTCCAGATCACCGCGCTGATTCCCTGCAGCGAAAGGGATTCCGGCGTCTGCGACGGTTGCCAGACGGGCTGATAGCGCGGTTCTGACGGGGCGTCGATCCCTTCGGCGGAGATGTAGGCGTCGATCGTGTCCTTGATGCCCTCGGAGACGGCGTCGGCGTGGTCCAGGTTCTGCGCGAGGTCGTCGGCAAAACGCAGTACCTGCTGGTCGGCGTCGATCAGGCGGCCGTAGAGCCGCATCCCTTCCAAGGCGAACTTCCGCAGGTCGATGTCGCGGCCGCCGTCCCGGCCGGTGACGTAGTGATTCACCCGGAACCGGACCGAGTCGACGTCGTCGAACTCGTCGATCCCCTTGCGGTAGTAGCCCATCCGCTCCAGCCAGGCCACGACGTCGAGTCCGCGATAGAACCGCGCCACCCTTGGAGCGCTGCCCGTCGCCAGGTGCACAGTGCGGCCGGCAAGGTGCAGGTCCTCGGCGATCTGGCAACCGGACTGACCGGTCCCGATCACGACGATCTCGCCCGGCGGCAACTGGTCAGGGTTCTTGTACTGCGAGGAATGCAGCTGGGGAACTGTGAGTCGTTCAGCGATCCGTGGGATCCGCGGTCGCTGGTACGGACCGGTCGCTACCACCACCTGGTCGGCGGTGATCGTTCCCGCGGTCGTCGCGATCCGAAACCCATGCTCGAGCCGGGTCGCCCGAACGCCTTCGATCAGCGGTACGTCGTACGAACGTTTGAACGCCTCGAGGTAGTCGACGATCTCGTCGCGGACCATGAAGCCGTCCGGGTCCGGGCCGTCGTACGGGAAGGCCGGCAGCCGGCATTGCCAGTTCGGCGTGACCAGGCAGAACGAGTCCCACCGCCGGTTGCGCCACTCACTGCCGACGCGATCCGCCTCTAGAACAAGGTGATCCAGGCCTTGCGCCATCAGGTGCCGGCTCGTCGCCAGCCCGGCCTGACCGCCGCCGACCACGACGACGGGGAGATGCGCTCCGTCGGTGAGATGCATGCCGGCTCCCGGGGTTCGGTCCGTTCTGGATGACATCCAGTGAAGGACCGCCCGATTGCCGCGCAATTGCCTCCGGAACAAACTCAGGTTTCCGAATCGGCCCCTTGCGTTTCGCGTGTGTAACCACGACCGCTCAGTCGAGCTTGCGGACCTCAGTCTCGGCGGGGGTGATCGGCCGGCCGTCGGCGGCGTGAATCTCCAACGGCCGCAGGGGTTTGCCGTCGCGGCGATCGAGCAGCTCGGAGTGCGGCTCGCCGGGCTCGAACGAGAAGGCCTCACCCCATTGGCGCAGCGCGACGATCACTCCGAAAAGCGCCTCGCCCTTCGGGGTCAGGACATAGTCGGAGTCGGTGTGCTCGAGGATGCCGTTCTCGGTCAGCGACCGGAGCCGCGCGCTGAGGATGTTCTTCGCGACGCCGAGGCTGCGCTGGAACTCGCCGAACCGGCGGCTGCCGTCGAAGGCGTCGCGGACGATCAGCAGCGACCACCAGTCGCCGACCGCGTCGACGGAGCGGGCGACCGGGCAGTCCGCCGTACCGAAGCTTGTTCGCTTGACCATGGTTGCAAAATGCTACCACTTCGCCTTACGGTTTCAACATGCAACCACAGCGTCTGTTCCTGGCCGTGGCCGCCGGCGTCGCGGTCGCCAACGTGTACTTCGCGCAGCCGCTACTGGTCACGATGGGCGCCGACCTCGGCATCTCAGCGGGCACGGTCGGCGCCTTCGTGACCGTCACCCAGCTCGGCTACGGCCTCGGTCTGTTCTTCCTCGTCCCGCTCGGCGATCTGCTCGACCGCCGCCGCCTGATCCGTGTGCAGTTCGTTCTGCTTGCGGTGGCTCTGCTGCTGGTCGGCGTCGCTCGCAACGCCGCGATGCTGCTCATCGGTCTGGCCGCAGTCGGCCTGCTGGCCGTTGTCACGCAGTCCCTGGTCGCCTTCGCCGCCTCATTGTCCGCGACGGCTGAACGAGGCCGGGCGGTGGGGACGGTCACCAGCGGGATCGTGATCGGCATCCTGCTCGCCCGTACGACGTCCGGCCTGCTGACCGATCTCGCGGGCTGGCGGTCTGTCTACCTGATCTCCGCCTGCCTCAGCCTGCTGATCGCGCTGACGCTCTTCGCCGCACCACCGCAGCCGCGGGCGAGGCTCTCGTACCCGGCGCTCCTGCGTTCGACGATCGGCCTGTGGCTTGACGAACCGGTCTTCCGGTCGCGTTCGGTGTTGGCGTTCTTCATCTTCGCGGCCTTCAGCACATTGTGGAGCTCGGTGGTGCTTCCGCTGACCGAGCGGTCGTTGTCGCACACGGAGATCGGTGCGTTCGGGTTGATCGCGGCAGCCGGTGCACTGGCCGCCGGCCCGGCCGGACGGCTCAACGACCGGGGTCATGGACAGCTGGTGACGATTGGGGCGTCCGCGCTACTGGCGGCCAGTTGGCTGGTGATCGTCTGGACGCCGCAGTCGCTGTGGGCGTTAGCGATCGGCGCGATCGCTCTCGACCTCGCCGTACAGGCCGTGCATGTCAGCAACCAGAGCCGGATCTACGCGCTGCGCCCGGACGCGGGCAGCCGGCTGATCGGCGGCTACATGATCTTCTACTCGATCGGTAGCGGTCTGGGCGCGATCGGGTCGACCGCGCTCTACGCCCGTTCCGGCTGGGTGGCGGTTTGTTTGCTCGGGGCAACCTTCAGTCTCGGCGCGGTGGTTACGTCAGTCCGAGCAGCTCGACAGACTTCTCGCGCATCTCGACCTTGCGGATCTTGCCCGTGACCGTCATCGGGAAGTCGTCGACGAGCAGCACGTACTTCGGGATCTTGAAATGCGCCAGCTTCCCGGTCGCGAAGGCTCGGACCGCCTCCGCGTCGAGCGGATCCGCGCCCGACTCGAGCTTGATCCAGGCGCAGAGCTCCTCTCCGTACCGCTCGTCCGGTACGCCGATGACCTGGACGTCGGCGATCGACGGGTGGGTGTAGAGGAACTCCTCGACCTCCCGCGGGTACACGTTCTCGCCGCCGCGGATGACCATGTCCTTGATCCGGCCGACGATGTTCACATACCCGTCCTCCCGCATCGTCGCGAGATCGCCGGTGTGCATCCAGCGTGCCTGGTCGATCGCCTCCGCGGTCTTCGCCGGCTCGTCCCAGTAGCCGAGCATCACGGAGTATCCACGGGTGCAGAGCTCCCCGGGCTCGCCTCTTTCCACGACCAGCCCGGTGGCCGGATCGACCAGCTTCACCTCGACGTGCGGCAGTACGCGGCCGACCGTCGACGTACGCCGGTCCAGATCGTCGTCGCGCCTGGTCTGCGTGGAGACCGGGGACGTCTCGGTCATCCCGTAGCAGATGGCAACCTCGGCCATGTGCATGTCCGCGACACAACGCTTCATCACCTCGACCGGGCACGGCGATCCGGCCATCACCCCTGTCCTCAGACTCGTGAGGTCGTAGTCCGCGAAGTCCGGCAGACCCAGCTCGGCGATGAACATCGTCGGTACGCCGTACAGCCCGGTGCAGCGCTCGTCCTGCACGGCCTGCAGCGTCGCGGCCGGGTCGAACGCGGGCGCCGGGATCACCATGCAGGCACCGTGAGTGGTACAGCCCAGATTGCCCATCACCATGCCGAAGCAGTGGTAGAACGGCACCGGGATGCAGAGGCGGTCGTCCGCGGTGAACGCGATCGTCTCGGTGACGAAGAAGCCGTTGTTCAGGATGTTGTGGTGGCTGAGGGTCGCTCCCTTCGGGAATCCCGTCGTACCGCTGGTGTACTGGATGTTGATCGGGTCGTCGAAGGACAGCTCGGCCTCGCGGGCGTGCAGCGCGTCGACGGTGATCCGGCTCGCGTCGTCGCGGAGCGCGTCCCAGTCGCCCGTGCCGAGGTAGATCGTCTCCTCCAGGGCAGCGAGGTTAGGCCTCACTTCCTCGACCATCGCCCGGTAATCGCTTGTTTTGAAGGCGGTCGCCGAGATCAGCAGCCGGACGCCGGACTGGTTCAGCGCGTAGGCCAGCTCATGCGTGCGGTACGCCGGGTTGATGTTCACCAGGATCGCGCCCATCAACGCGGTCGCGTACTGCGTGATCGTCCACTCGGCCTGGTTCGGCGCCCAGATCCCGACTCGATCACCCTTGTTGATCCCCCGCGCCAGCAGGCCGCGCGCGACCAGCTCCACCTCGGCGCCGAACTCGTCGTACGTCCAGCGCCTTCCGGTCTGGACCTCCACCAAGGCTTCGTGATCGCCGTACTCGCGGATCGTCCGTCTCAGGTTCGCCCCGATCGTTTCCCCCAGCAACGGAACCTCGGACACCCCGGACGCGTACGACGGAAGGCTCATCTCCACATCGTCACCTCGCCCAGATGCGTCGGCAAGCCCACGCGCGCCAGGAAACAGGGGGTCCTCCCCTCCCCCTCTTCTTCTTCCTTCCTTGAAGACGAGACACAGCTGCGGCGGGAAACAAGGGGTATACGGCAAGCAATGTCCTTCCCAACTCTCCGTCACAACGGTCGCGCAGCGTGGTTGGACCGTTACATTAGTTGCGAGAGGTGTGAGGCGATGGGCCGATCTGTCGAAGGTCACGCCCGCAGCGACCGTCCGCCCGGTCGAACCGCCGAGGCGGCCCAACGTACCGCTGCGGTACGGGAGCGCGTCCAGGTTCTGGGCAACATCCTGGCCGACGCTCTGGCTGTCGATGTCCACGGCATCGATCTGCAAACCCTGAAACGCGCACCCCGGCGAGCTCCGCCGACGGTCTCGCCGGCCGATCACCAAGCGCATCCCGGACCGATCTGGGATGCGTTCGTGCCCCACCCGCCGGGCACGTTCCGCTGGTGGGGCGCCGAACGCAGGTTCGCGCGTCGACTCGCCGATGCGGAGGACCGGTTCGCGGAGGCGATCGAGCGGCACCGGGCCGCCGAGGAGACCCGCCGCGAGCGGGTCGCCAAGGCGCAGCGGGAGCAGGTCGAGAACCAGCGCCGGCTCGACGAGGCGACCGCGGAACAGCACGCGCGCGTCGACGCGTACGAGCGTGCGGTCGAGAACCGTGACCGGGCGGCGGTGACGCGGTACTTCAGCAAAGCGCTGGACCAGGCGCTGGAGCCGCTCGACTTTCCACACCGGCGCAAGGTCGGGTACGTGCCCGAGTCGACGCTGCTCGCGGTCGAGTGGGATCTCCCGGACGTGAGCGTCGTACCGGCAGAGGCGTCGTACCGGTATGACCGGTCGGTCGACGCAGTGCTCGCCGTACCGCGTGATCCTCTCGAGTTGCGGCGGCTGTACCAGCAACTGGTGGCGCAGCTGGCGCTCCGGGCTCTGCACCTGGTCTTTGGCAGTGACAGGTACGGCGTGGTCGACACGGTCGTGTTCAACGGGATGGTCGAGTCGGTGGACCTCACCACCGGTCAGACGGTGCGGCCGTGCCTGATCACCTTGCGGGCAACGCGGGAGCAGTACCAGGCGCTGGTGCTGGACCAGCTCGACCCGGTGGCCTGCGTACGGCACTACTTCGCGGCGGAGGTGTCACGGCATCCGGAGGAGCTGCAGCCGGTCGAGCCGGTACTGGAGTTCGACCTGACCGATCCACGCATCGTCGACGCGGTCGACGTGATCAGCGAGATCGACTCCCGGCCGAACCTGCTGGACCTGAGTCCGGAGTCCTTCGAGCACCTGGTGCAGAACCTGCTGACCCGCATGGGCCTCGAGACCCGCCTGTTCCGCCGCGGGACCGACGGCGGGATCGACTGCGTGGCGTACGACCCCCGACCGATCACCGGCGGCAAGTTCGTCGTACAGGCCAAGCTCTGGACCCGCACCGTCCCACCCTCCGCGGTCCGCGACCTCTTCGGCACAGTCGTCGACGCCGGCGCCACCAAAGGCATCCTCATCACCACCTCCGGCTTCGGCCCCACCAGCTACCAGTTCGCCAACGGCAAACCCCTCCAACTCATCGACGGCACCGCCCTCCTCTCCCTCTGCCACCTCCACAACATCCCAGCCCGAATAATCCCCAGAGCCAGCTGACTACTACGCTCTTAAAAGTGGGCATATGCCTGATATAGTGGGCATAGGAGGTGGTCCCATGCAGTTCTCCGAGTCGGCGTCGAGTGTCGTCCCCGGGTTGCACGGCCGAGTTCTCGGCGTACTCGCGCGAACTGACCGGCCGCTGACCGGGCGTGCGGTTGCCGCGCTGCTGCGGACACCCGCCAGCCCCAGTGGAGTGCAGAAGGTCCTGGACGATCTGGTCGGCAACGGTGTGGTCATCGCGGAGCCTGCCGGGCGCGCTCGGCTCTACACAATCAACCGGGATCACGTTGCCTACAACGCGATCGAACAGCTCGCCGGCCTGCGGGAGCTCCTCCTCGAACGCATCAAGACCGAAGCCGACTCATGGGAGCTACCGGCGAAGGCGATCTGGCTGTTCGGCTCGACAGCCCGCGGACAAGGTGATGCTGACAGCGATCTCGACCTGCTGATCGTCCGGCCGGACGATGTAGACGATTCGGATCCTCGCTGGCTGGCTCAGCTCGACACGCTGTCCGCGCATGCAAGTCTCTGGTCCGGCAACTCCTGCGAGGTCGTCGAATACAGCGCCGCTGAGATTCGCGATCTAGTCAGGCACGGTGAGCGCCTGGTCACCGAACTACGCCAGGACGCCGTACCCATCACCGGCAGTTCCCCACGCCAGACCCTCAACCGAAAGGCCGGATAGTTGCCCGCACTCGACGAAGCCCGAGCTCACCTGGCGAAGGCCCGCGAGTTCCTCGAAGCCGCCGAGCTGACCAACGATGATCGGCCGGACACGCAAGTCCGATAACCACGCGGAGGCGCCAAGAGCATCGACTGGGCGGCGCGGCTAGTGGCAACCGCCGAGGCCGTCACACCTAGCTGAGTGCGGTTTCGTAGATCTGGAGTTCGGTGAGGTCGGGGGTTTGGCTGTCGTCGGGGGCTGTGAGGAGGCGGAGGTGAGTGGGGGTGGTTTCGAGGGCTACCGGGTTGCGGGTGGCGTTGTGGTTGGTGGTGGGGGAGAAGTGCGGGAAGGGGATCTCGTGGAGGATGCGGTTGGTGCGGAGGTCGAGGAGGACCAGGCCGCCGAGGTCGTACGACGTGTTGTTCGGGCCGGGCAGTGTGGTCACGCCGCCGCAGAGCTGCTTGCCGTGGGCGACGTAGCTGCAGTCCTGGTAGTCGAGCAGGTGTGACTCGTTGCCGACCTTGCCGAGCTGTTTGCCGGTAGGAGTCCAGTGGTAGAGGGTGCGGGAGCCCCAGCTCATCCCGTGCACCCGACCGGTCGTCCGGTCGCGCACTACTCCCCCGACGTGGTCCTTCACCCGGAACCGCTCGGTCACCGCGTAGGTCGTCGGGTCGACCGTGTAGACGATCGCCCGCGAGTTCGGCCGGTACTCCGCGGCCGGCACCCACAGGTCCTTCCCGTCGAAGTCCAGTCCGCCCGGGTGGTACGCCGTACCCTCACCGAGTCGGACGTCCCGCTCGAGGTTCCCCTGCCGGTCCATGACGAACAGATGCCCGTTCCCCTTCCCCGGAGTCCGGTCGTAGCCGTCCACCGGCACCGGGTACGTCACCGGCGCCTCCAGCACCTCCACGCTGCTCATGAAGATCAGGCCACCCACCAGCGCGAATCCCTGCGGGTGGTACGCCGGGAACTTCAACGGCACCCGCTCCACCAGCGTCCACGCCGTACTGCGGTCTGTGGCCCGGAAGGCCCGTGTCACGTCCGAGTCCCGTGCGGTGGTCAGACCGGTCAGAAGGCGTGTGTACATCAGAGTCTCCTCAGATCGAACGTCAATGCTGCAGTGTGGAACGCCCAGGCGTGGCTTGCCGGTGATGCCAGACTGACGGTCATGGACACAGGGGTGAATGTTGTCGGGTCAGGGCAGGTCAGTGGCACGCCGGATGTGCTGCGGGTGTCATTGGGAGTTGAGCATGCCGCTCCGGACGTGGCGTCGGCTGTTGCCCGCGTCGGGGAGCGTACGGATGCGGTGATGGCGGCGTTGCGCGGGCTGGGAATCGAGGAGTCGCGGCTGGGGACCAGTGCGGTGAATGTGTACCAGGACTACCGGGAGCCTGACTCGGCTCCGGCGTACCGGGCGTCGCACACGATCTCCATCGAGACCGGCGACCTGACCGGGTTCGGTGAACTGCTCAACGCGGCGGTCGATGCCGCAGGCAACAGCCTGACGCTGCACGGGCTGCAGTTCGACATCGAGGACAAGTCCGCGCTGCTGGTCCAGGCGCGTGAGCTCGCGTTCCAGCAGGCGAAGGAGAAGGCGACGCACCTGGCAACTCTGGCCGGGTTCTCGCTCGGCGCGGTGTCCGCGATCTCGGAGACCCAAGGCCACTTCCCGATCCGCGCCGAAGCCATGGCCGGCAAGGCGGCCGCCTACGATTCAGCGCTCAACATCACTCCCGGCGACCACACGGTCAGTGTCTCGCTCGAGGTTCACTTCGCCTGGGGCGCGTAACTCGCGTCTCAAAATCAGCACAAGGGTTGCGTTGTCGGCGGCGTCGTACAGACTGCTCTCATGTACGCACCGGCGCCGCTCCGACGGCAACTGAGCCGGTCCGGGCTGTTACTGCTCGGGCCGGCCTTTGTTGCGGCCGTTGCGTACGTCGACCCCGGCAACTTCGCGACCAACATCGCCGCCGGCGCGAAGTACGGCTACTTACTGTGCTGGGTGGTCGTCGGCGCGAACCTGATGGCCGTCCTGGTGCAGTACCTCGCGGCCAAGGCCAGCATCGCGACCGGGCGGACGCTGCCGCAGCTGTGTCGCGACCACTTCAAGCGGTCGACATCGACCGGGTTGTGGGCGCAGGCCGAGGTGGTGGCGGTCGCGACCGACCTGGCCGAAGTGGTCGGCGGTGCCATCGCGCTGAACCTGCTGTTCAAGATTCCCCTGCTCCTCGGCGGCGTGATCACCGGCGTGGTCTCGTTCGCATTGCTGATCTATCAGTCGAAGCGTGGCCAACGCCCGTTCGAGGCCGCGATCATCGGGCTGCTCGCCGTCGTACTGATCGGCTTCGTGGTGTCGACGGCGAAGTCAGACCCCTCCGCGAGCGGTGTGGTCGGCGGTCTGGTGCCACGGCTCGACGGGACGCAGTCACTGGTGCTTGCGGCCGGCATGCTCGGCGCGACCGTGATGCCGCACGCGATCTGGCTGCACGGCGCCCTCGTCACCGATCGGCACTGGAAGGCGATCCACTCCGACGGCGGTAAGTCCCGTGTACTGCGGGCCACCCGAGTGGACGTAGCCGTCGCGATGGCCCTGGCCGGCGCGGTCAACCTGGCGATGGTCGTCCTGGCCGCGGCCGCCCTCAAGGGCACCGGAGCCGACTCACTCGACGCCGCGCACCTCGCGATCGGCGAGCGTCTCGGCCACCTGCCGGCCCTGCTGTTCGCGCTCGCCCTGCTGGCCAGCGGGTTCGCGTCCTCCTCGGTCGGGACGTACGCCGGATCGGTCATCCTGGACGGCTTCTGGCAGCGCCGGGTCCCACTCGCGGCCCGTCGCCTGGTCACCCTGATTCCCGCCCTGATCGTCCTTGCGATCGGCATCGACCCGAGCCGCGCCCTGGTGGTTTCCCAGGTCGTGCTGAGCTTCGGCATCCCGTGCGCGCTCTGGCCTTTGGTGAGATTGACCGCTTCCCGGCGCGTCATGGGTGACCTCGTCAACCGCCGGGCGACTACTCTCGCGGCATGCCTGGTAGCGACCGCCGTCACGGCCCTCAACCTCGTACTGATCGTGCTGACCATTCGGGGATGACATGACCCGGGTGTACGCCGTGAGCGACATCCACGGCCACCTGGAGAAACTGACCCCCGCCCTGCACGACGCCGGCCTCACCGATGCCGACGGCAACTGGGCCGGCCAGGACGCCCGGCTGTGGTTCCTCGGCGACTTCTTCGACCGCGGTCCGGACGGCATCGGCGTACTGCGTTATGTCCGCAAGCTGATCGATCAGGCACCGGACGGCGCGATCCGGATGCTGCTCGGCAACCACGAGATCCTCGCCCTCGGGACGCACAAGTTCGGCGACACGTTCGTACCGCACGACGGCATCACCCTGCGCAGCTTCGAGCGTTCCTGGGTCCTGAACGGCGGCCAGGACCGCGACCAGGAGCTGCTCACCGACGACGACACGGACTGGCTGCTCGACCAGCCGATGCTCGGTCTGGACGCCGGTCACCTGCTGATGCACTCCGACACCGCGGAGTACGTCGAATGGGGCGACACGATCGACGCGATCAACGCGGCGGCCCGGGCCGAGCTGCACTCCGACGACATCGAGGTGTGGTGGGAGATCTGGCGCCGGACCACGTCGCGGTACGCGTTCCGCGGCGCGAGCGGACCCGACATCGCCCGCGTCCTGCTCCAGCACCTCGGCGGTGACCGGATCGTCCACGGTCACAGCATCGTCGCCGACCAGCTCGGCATCGACCCGCAGTTCCTCACCGGACCGCACCTGTACGCCGACGGTCTCGCGCTCGGCATCGACGGCGGCGCGTTCGACGGCGGGCCGTGCCTAGTCGTCGAGCTCGAAGAGCCCACCGCGGAGTGAGTCGACGACAGCGTCGAAGCAGGACCGGAAGGACGACTTCATACCACCATCGATCCAGCGGCTGAAGGCGTTCTGGAACACGGCTGCCCCGATCTGAGCCACCAGAGCAGCATCCTCGGCCGGCACCCCACGTTCCTCGAGCCCATCGCGGATCGCGGCGGTGACAGAGGCCAGCTTGGTCCGCTCCCGCTCCTGCAACTCCGGAGTGGCCGCGATGACAGCACGCCGTACGTCGGAATTCTCGGCGAACTCGGCCAGTAGCTCACCGACCTCCGCGGCCGCCTGGAGCACGGTCGGCCACGGCCCGACGGCCGGATCGACGGCCCGGATCGCCTCGATGACGGCGGCCGGCAGCCGTTCCGAGCCGGCGAACAGGACCTCGCGCTTGTCCGGGAAGTAGCGGAAGTACGAGCGCCGGGTCAGGCCGGCGTGCTCGGCGATCTGGTTGACGGTCACGGCGTCGTACCCGTGCGCGGCGTACAGCTCGAGCGCGGCCTTGCGCAGCCGCTGCTCCGCCCCGGGGTCCCATCGCGCCATGGTCCTGAGCTTAGTGATGTCTCAGGGTGTCATCAAACCTGCTATGGTCGAAAGTGATGACACCCTGAGACATGGAGAGTTCTGATGGCTGGAGAAATCTGGGTTCTGGGCGCGACCGGGCGGACCGGGCGCGAGATCGCGGCTCGCGTCGCCCAACGTGGCGGTATGCCGGTATTGGTCGGACGCAACGCGGATCGACTGCACAAAACCGCCGCAGACCTCGGTCTCGGCGATGCCGAGGTGGTCGTGACCGACGACCTGCCCGGCGAGATCACACGACGGCGGCCGGCGGTAGTGGTCAACACGATCGGCTCATACGCCGAGACCGCCGTACCGATCGCTCGGGCCTGCCTGCCTGGTGGGCATTACGTTGACCTGGCCAACGATCTGGTCGCGATGCCGCGGCTGCTGGCGTTGCACGACGAGGCGGTTGCCGCGGGGAGCACGTTCGTCACGGGTGCTGGGTTCGGCGTACTGGCGACGGAGGCCGTTGTCGCTCGCCTGTGTGCCGATCGGCCGACGCCGAGCCAGGTACGAGTGGACGCGATGGCTTCGGTCACGCTCGACGGCGGGCCGCTGGGCGAGGCGCTTGCCCAGTCGATCGTGTCTGGGCTGACTACCGGCGGGCTCCGGTACGAGCACGGCCAGATGGTTCGGACGCGGCTGGCCGCAGATCCGCGGGAGCACGCGTTGCCGGACGGTCAGACGGCGAAGTCCGCCGGCGGTCCTACCGGCGAGCTGTTAGCGGCGCAGGTGGCCAGCGGTGCGCCGGACGTCGTCGCGACGTCCGGTCTGATGCCAACGGCACCTGTCGTGCGGGCGTTGCTGCCGTTGGCCGGTGCGTTGCTGAAGGTCCCGGCCCTGCGACGCTTCGCCGTACGCCGGATGGCGGCGATTGAGCTGAAGCCGACGCCACGACCGCGCGACCACTCGTGGGGTCATGCGGTCGTCACCTGGGCCGACGGCACGGTGCGGGAGGAGTGGCTGCGGGCCGGAGAGGCGATGGAGTTCACCTCGGGCGCGGCCGCGGAGACCGCCGTACGACTGGCTCGTGGCGAGGGCCGGGCTGGTGCGTACACACCGGCCCGCGCCCTCGGACCTGAACTCGCGGAAGCCGCCAGCGGAACCTTCGTTACTTGTCAGCCGTGAGGGTGCCGCCGACGGCCCAGCTCTCCGGCGGGGTCTCCTGGATCCAGACCTGAACACTGTCGGCGGGTACGCCGAGGCTGTCGACGAAGGCGTCGGTCACCTTCTGGACCAGTTCGCGCTTGAGCTCCGGGGTCCGCGGGCCTTGCAGGACGGTGACGATGGGCATCGGATTGCCTTTCTCTGTTGGGTTCTGAGCCCATTCCAGTCGCCGCAGCCGCTGGGAACGAGACGCAGTTCCGATGTCCTCTCATCACTCGAACTGATCGGACGCCTTCCGGCACGCCTCCAGCAGTACGGCGAGGTCGCCGCCGACCGTGGTCCCGGCCGGGACGGCCAGGCTGGTGGTCAGGGCCAGCCGCGGGCGCGCTCGCCGGAACACCACTCGCCCTTCCCGCAGCAGGCGGGCGTGCGACTCGTAGATGACCGTCCAGCTCGGGATACCCGCGCCGATCGCGGCGTGCGTGTCCTGCAGGCTGCTGGAACGCGGACCGATCACCGGTTCGAAGCCTTCGGCGGCGCAGGCCGACATCACCAGGTCGACGAGTGGTGGATTGGTACGGCGCTCGGTGATCCGTAGCGGCAGCTCACGCAGGTCTTTCAACGCGATCTCGTCGTCCGGAGCAGCCGACGAGGGCAGTGCGACCAACAGGGCGTCCTCCCAGACGGGGACGAACTCCAGGCCGGCAGCCTCCTCCAGACCGCGTACGAACGCTGCGTCGAGCTGGCCGCCCCGGACCCGGTCCAGCCTGGCGCGTGTCGACGTACTGACCAGCTCGACGTGCAGGCCCTCAGAGGCGAGCTCGGCGACCACAGTCTCCAGCCGCTCACCCAGTCCGGTGCTGGTGCCCAGACGCAGTACGCGGCCCGGTTGGCCGGTCGCTGCGGCCCGGGCGGTCTCGACAGACGCCAGTACTGCGCGGGCGGCGGGCAGGAAGCGCTGGCCTGCCTCGGTGAGCCGGATCGCTCGAGCCGAGCGGTCGAACAGCAGTACGTCCAGCTCACGCTCCAGTCGGGCGATCTGCTGGCTCACGCCAGGCTGACCGATGCCGAGTTGCTCGGCGGCGCGGCCGAAGTTCAGTACCTCGGCGACCGTCACGAAGTACTGGATCTGCCGTAGCTCCACCTTCGACATGATCCACCTGGGAATGCGCCCGCAACGAGTGGGGTTGTCACGGACATGGCGGAGAAGACTGTGAAGATTCCTGGACCGGATCATCCGATCACCGTGGAGAAGAACCCGGACCGCGTCGTCGTGAAGGTCGGCGACAAGGTGATCGCGGACACCCGCGACGCGTTGTCACTGCAGGAGGCGAACTATCCGGCGGCGCAGTACATCCCGCGGAAGGACGTCGACCTCACGCAGCTCGAGCGGACCTCCCATGAGACCTACTGCCCGTACAAGGGCGACGCGGCGTACTACAGCGTCCTCCCCGCCGGGGCGGACGGGGTGAACGCTGTCTGGACCTACGAGCAGCCGTACGACGCGGTCGCGGACATCCGCGAGCACGTCGCGTTCTACCCCGACAAGGTGTCGATCGAGATCATCGCCGACTGAGGAAGTCGGTTACCACCGGGGCGAGCAGCTCCGGCGGTACGACGTGGTGCTGGTCTGCGAGCTCGATGAGTTCGGCCGCGGGCAGGATCGTCACGATGCGGTGCGCCGCGTCGACCATGAAGGGCGCTGACGCGGTCCCGGCCAGGACGAGGGTGTCCAGCTTGATCGCGCGGAGCAGGTCGACCGGCGTACCGCCAGTGCCCGTGCCTTCGTCCATGACGGCAAAGTCGTAGGCGAGTGTCGGTGCGACGTCGGCCAGCCCTGGTGTGGCGGCGATCTGCAGTGCCTCGGGTTTTGGCATGCCTGTCATCAGCAGGAACAGTTCGACCGCCTCTTGGTTCTCGCCTGCCCGGATGAGCTCGAGCACCCGCTCGCCGTCCTCTGACGAGTCGGCGTCGTCCGGTCCGTACGGCGGCTCGTGCAGCACGACCTTGGTGAACGGCAGCCCGGTGCCGGCCGCGATCGCCGCCAGTCCGGCGCCGGACGAGTGCCCGTAGATGGCCGCCGTACCGCCGACGGCCGTGAGCACCGCGTCGATGTCTTCCACCTCGCGCTGGACGGCGTACGGCGTCGTGTCGCCGGAGTCCCCGCGGCCGCGCCGGTCGTAGGTCACCACGTCGAAGTGGCTCGCCAGCTCGTCCGCCAGCGGACGGAGCGCGTGCCGGTCGCACAGTGCTCCGCCAACCAGGATCAGCGGCTCCCCGCTGCCCAGTCGGTCGTAGGCGATCGACGTACCGTCCGCAGACGTCACTGTGTCCATGCAGTCCTCCTGTGTGCGTTGTCGGAGTGACGTCGGAGCCGATCGACGGTTTTCGACAAATGTGTTGGTGTTTGGCCCGGTCCGGGTGATTCACTGCGTCGCGATGATCACCAGAGTCGATACCTACCTCCACAGCGTCCCCCTGTCCGGTGCGGTTGCGGAGCAGGTCGGACCGTTCACGTTGTTCCGCAGCACGATCACCTGGCCGTACTACGCGCGTCCGGTGCCCGGCTCCGAGGCGACGATCACTGCGGACGACATCGAGCTGGTACGGGCGCGGTGTGCCGAGCTGGAGATCCCACTGAGCTTCGAGTGGGTCGTGGAGACCTGTCCGTCGCTGGGAGCGGCTGCGGCTGCCGCCGGGCTGTCGGTGGTCGAGCACCCGTTGCTGGTGCTGGAGCGGGACGACTTCCGACCTGCGACGGCTGATGCGCGCTTGGAGATCCTCCCGACTGAAGACGACGTGATCCGGCAGGCCCGCGCGGCCGTCAATCTGGCTTTCGGCGAGGGCGGTACGGCGGTCGGTACGGCCGGCCCGGCAGAGCGGGACGCGAACGCTCCCGCGGTGGCGGACGGCCTGGTCGCCACACTGCGAGACCGAATGCTGCAGGGCGTGTCAGTCGCCGCCGGTGCATTCATCGACGACGGCATCGTGGCCAGCGGTAACCACCAGCCGGTCGACTCCACCACCGAGATCGTCGGCGTCGGAACCCTCCCATCCATGCGCCGCCGCGGCCTGGGCGCCGCCGTTACCTCGACTCTGGTGGAGCACGCATTCGATCACGGCGTAGACCTAGTACTCCTCTCCGCCGAGTCCCCCGCCGTAGCAGCCGTCTACGAACGCATCGGCTTCCACCAGATCGGCCACGCCGGCGCAGCCGAGTAATAGGGACCGCCCTTGGGGTGGACACCGCTGGGCCGTACCTTTGGAAGGATGAGCACTTCCGAGCCGACCCGCCCCCGTACCCTCGCTGAGGCTCTGCGGACCTGGGACGATGCTGGGCTCGGTGAGCTGCTGCGGCGGCGCCCCGATCTGGCGTTACCCATTCCAGCCGACACCGGGCAACTGGCCGCGCGGGCGACGAGCAATGCGTCGGCTGCGCGAGCCGTCAACCGCCTCGACGAATTCGGTGTGGATCTGCTGGAGTCGCTGTCCGCACTGCCTGAGCCGGTCGATCTGGAGGCGCTCGCGCAGGGTGTCGATCAGCCGGTGGAGGTGGTCCAGCCGCGGGTGACCGAGTTGCTGGACCTCGCACTGGTGTGGGGCACCGAGGACGACCTGCGACCGATCCGAGCGGTGCACGAACTGCTCGGTCCGACACCGGCCGGGCTCGGTCCGATCACGACGCGGCACTTCGGTGATCTGGACCAGCTGATCGAGGACGCCGGTCCGGATGCGCGTGCAGTGCTGGACAAACTGACCTGGGGTCCGCCGACCGGATCGGTGGAGAAGGCCGAGCGTCCAGTGACGATTGCGTCCGCCCGGACACCTGTGGAGCGGTTGCTGGCTCGAGGTCTCGTCGTACCGAAGGATCCGAACACCGTCGTACTGCCACGGCAGATCGGTCTGCATCTGCGCGGTGGACGTGTGCTCGCGTCAACCAGGCCGACACCGCCACCGTTGGACGGCAAGAAGGTGTCAGCCTCGATCGCCGACCGGGCCGCGGCCGGTGCTGCGCTGGACCTGGTGCGGTTGGTCGACCGAGCGCTGGAGCAGCTGGGGACTGAGCCGCCTCCGGTACTGCGTACTGGTGGCATTGGTGTCCGTGAGGTGCGTAGCCTCGCCGCGAAGATCGGCGCGGAGGAGCAGACCGCAGCTGCGGTGCTGGAGATGGCGTACGCCGGTGGGCTGCTCGCTGCCGTTGAGGTCGGGACGAGCGAGCTGTGGCTGCCTACTAGTGCCTACGACGACTGGCTGGAGCTGGACCTAGCGCATCGGTGGGCCCAGCTGGTCATGGCGTGGTTCTCTGGGCTCAGAGCGATCGGACTGATCGGCCGGCGGGACTCTGGCGCTGGTACGGCGGCTGCCCGCGAGCGGCTGATCAACGCACTGGCTCCGGACCTGGAGCGGTTGCTCGCCCCGGAGATCCGAGTGCTGGCGCTGCAGGCGTTGGCCGAGGCTGGTGCGGGTACGGCGCCTGCTCCGGAGACTGTGGTGACCTGGGTGGCGTGGCATCGGCCGCGGCGTGGTGGGCAGTTCCGCGACGACCTGGTCGAGTGGAGTGTCACTGAGGCTGCCCTGCTCGGGCTGACTGGGCTGGGTTCGTTGGCGAAGCACGCCGGACCGCTGCTGGGTGCTGAGCCGACTGCCGACGAGCTGGCTGAGGCGATCCTTCCGCTGATGCCGGAGCCGGTGTCGGAGGTGCTGTTGCAAGCTGACCTGACCGCGGTGGCTCCTGGTCCGTTGGTACGGGTCGTGCAGGACGAGTTGTCCGCGATGGCAGATGTCGAGTCGGACGGCGGTGGTGGGGTCTACCGGTTCAGTGAGGGTTCGGTGCGGCGCGCGTTCGATCTTGGACGGACTGCGGCGCAGTTGCACACGTGGCTGGCGGACCATTCCCGGACTCCGGTTCCGCAGCCGTTGACGTACCTGATTGATGACGTTGCGCGGCGGCACGGCGTACTGCGGCTTGGGACGGCGTCGACGTACCTGCGGTGTGATGACGAGGACGTGCTGACGCAGCTGCTCAACACGAACCTGCCTGGTATCCGCTTCCGTCGGTTGGCGCCGACTGTGGTGGTGACGCCGTCGCCGCCGGACATGGTGCTGAGCCGGCTGCGCGCGGCCGGGATGGCGCCGTTGGCGGAGACGTTCGATGGGGCTCTGCATGTGACGGGCGCACCGCGACGGGGTGAGGCGCCACGACGTCGTACCAGCCGGGACTTCAACGAGAGCGCGTTCGACCTGACCGACGACCAGGTGAAGGCGGTCATCGAGAAGGTCCGCGCCGGCGACCGCATCGCCGCCGAACGCCCCGATGACCAAGGTCTGGTCGAACCGGCTGCGCCCGCCGAGACCATCGCCGTACTCACCAACGCGGCCGAGGCCCACACCCGCACCTGGATCGCGTACGTCGACCACAACGGCACGTCCTCCGAACGCATCGTGGAACCGGTCCGAGTAGCCGACGGCTGGCTGACCGCGTACGACGACACCACCGACAACCCCCGCACCTACGCCCTCCACCGAATCTCCGCCGCCCGAGGTGTCGATTGACCCCAGTGCTGATAATCCTGACCGGACTGCCGTACTGCGGCAAAACGACGTTGGCTCGAGCTCTCGAACAAACTGGCGCAGCCGTTGTCGAGCTGGACCACATCAACCGCGAACGCGGATTCCGCATCGAAGACGGCGTACCGATGACAGAGTGGCCGGAAACGATCCGCCAGGCAGAAGCAAGGATCGAGGCGAGCGACCGGCACATCCTCTCCGACGAGGTCCTCCAGCGCGTTCGCCGCCGATTCCAGCCGCCGCCGGAGGACAGTGCGCTGATCGTGGACGCGGTCTGGAGCACCCAGAAGCAGCTGGATGTCGTGACCGCAGCCCGCTGAATTGACCGCTCAGGCACAATGGAAGGTCGGGGCGAGATTGAGGAGCAGCGGGTGACAGACGGTCCACTGATTGTGCAGTCGGACAAGACCCTCTTGTTGGAGACGGCGCATGCGGAGGCGAACGAGTGCCGGAAGGCTATTGCGCCGTTCAGTGAGTTGGAGCGGGCGCCGGAGCATGTGCATACCTATCGGTTGACGCCGTTGGGGTTGTGGAATGCTCGGGCCGCGGGGCATGACGCGGAGCAGGTGATCGACGTACTGCTGCGTTACAGCCGCTACCCGGTCCCGCACTCGCTCCTGGTCGACATCGCTGAGACGCTGGACCGGTATGGGCGGCTGCGGCTGGAGAAGCACCCGCAGCACGGACTGGTGCTGGTGACGACCGACCGGCCGGTGCTGGAAGAGGTACTGCGCAGCAACAAGATCAAGCCGATGATGGGCGCCCGCATCGACGACGACACCGTTCTGGTGCACCCGTCGGAGCGCGGTCACCTCAAGCAGACCCTGCTGAAGCTGGGCTGGCCTGCTGAGGACCTGGCCGGGTACGTCGACGGCGAGGCACACAAGATCGAACTGGTACGTGACGGCTGGGACCTGCGCCCGTACCAGCAGCAGGCAGCCGACTCGTTCTGGTACGGCGGCTCCGGCGTCGTCGTACTCCCCTGTGGAGCCGGCAAGACCATTGTTGGCGCAGCCGCGATGGCACAGGCGTCCGCGACCACGCTGATCCTGGTCACGAACACGGTGTCCGCCCGGCAGTGGAAGGACGAGCTGCTCAAGCGGACCAGCCTGACCGAGGAAGAGATCGGCGAGTACTCCGGTGCGCGCAAGGAGATCCGGCCCGTCACGATCGCGACGTACCAGGTGATGACGACGCGCCGGAAGGGCGTCTACTCGCACCTGGAGCTGTTCGACGCGCGCGACTGGGGCCTGATCCTGTACGACGAGGTGCACCTGCTGCCGGCCCCCATCTTCCGAATGACCGCCGACCTGCAGACCCGGCGCCGGCTCGGCCTGACCGCGACCCTGGTCCGCGAGGACGGTCGCGAGGGCGACGTGTTCTCGCTGATCGGCCCCAAGCGGTACGACGCTCCGTGGAAGGACATCGAGGCCCAGGGCTGGATCGCGCCGGCCGACTGCATCGAGGTGCGGGTCGATCTCGAGCAGACCGAGCGGTTCGTGTACGCGACCGCCGAACCCGAGGACCGCTACCGGCTGGCCGCGTCCACACCGGCGAAGTCCCGGCTGGTACGACGGATTGCCGACCACCACGCCGGCGAGCCGCTGCTGGTGATCGGTCAGTACATCGACCAAGTGGACGAGCTCGGCGAACGGCTCGAGTGTCCGGTGATCAAGGGCGAGACGACGGTGAAGGAACGGCAGCGCCTGTTCCAGGCCTTCCGGACCGGTGAGATCAACCGGCTGGTGGTCTCGAAGGTCGCCAACTTCTCCATCGACCTCCCCGAGGCGTCGGTCGCCATCCAGGTCTCCGGCACCTTCGGCTCCCGCCAGGAAGAAGCCCAACGCCTAGGCCGAGTCCTCCGCCCCAAAGGCGACGGCCGAACCGCCCGCTTCTACTCCATAGTCGCCCGCGACACCATAGACGCCGAATTCGCCGCCCACCGCCAACGCTTCCTAGCCGAACAGGGCTACGCCTACACCATCGTCGACGCCGAAAACCTCTTCGCCTGACCTGAAGATCTGCAGGTCGACAGGAGGTGTCGGCTTGGTCGGCCGAGCGCCACGCTCGGCCGACCAAGCTTTTCGCCGCAGTGGAGGTATACGTACTGTCGAGCTGCCGGACTTCAGGCGACGAGCCGCTGAGCCAGGGCCGCGCGGACGGTAGCGATGACCCAGGCGGGGTCTCCAATGATCTGTTCGTAGGTGAACCGGAGAACCAGCCAGCCGGCCGTGTTCAGCTCGTCGTACCGGTAGCAGTCGGCCGCGAAATCCCGTCGCGAACCGTGGAACTCGAAGCCCTCGGCCTCCAGCGCCAACTTGGCAAGGCGATGGCCAAGATCTACTCGGGCACGGAACCCGTCATGCGACACCAGTACCTGCGGTTCGAAGCCTTCGACGCCCGCGCTGATCAGGAGCGCCCGGAGGATCGACTCCAGGAAACTGCCGGCCAATGGCGTAGCAGCGGCCGCGACGCGGCGAGCGTTCGGGCAACCGGCGCCACGCATGGCAACCACCTCCGCAAGCAGCTCCTCGGGCAGCAAGCGTCGCGTGGCGAGAGCAGCGTCTGCGATGGCAAGCGCCTCGGCGAACGGAAGCATTCGAGAACAGTCGACGACAGTGCGGGACAGGGAAGTGATTCGATCCTGCCGCTCGAGCGAACTGACGTTGGCCCAATGCAACACAGCAGCTGGGCCTGGCCGTGGCCGCCGGTGCGGCGGAACGATCAGATGGGGCTTCTCGGGTGTGACCAGCAGAGGAAGGCCACAAGCCGCCGCCGCACTCACGTGCGAGAGGACACCGTCATAGGCCAATACCGCGACCGTTTCGGCCGGTAGGCCAGGTAATGCGTAGATCCCCAGTGCGATCCGCTGGATTTCACCGCGCGCGACGGCCTTCGCGACGGCATGCCGCGTGACCACAGCTGCCAGCTCGGCAGCGGTAGCCCAGCCGCCCCGGCGCGCCAGGATCTGATCGACCGATTCCATCCGGGGATGGTGCCTGAACTTGCCCGTCTGATGACTTTGTTCATCCACAGGCAGCAGCTCGACAGGAGGTGTCGCTCCACACCCCTCACCCCCACGCTCAGCCCACCCGCAACCAGCCCGCAGTGGGCGTATACGTACTGTCGAGCTGCAGAAACCTATTCGCCTAGGCGGGTGTGGATGCCGTTGAAGTGGGATTTCATGGAGTGGGCGTAGGTGTCTGGGTTGGCGGACTCCAGGGCGTTCAGGAGGTCTCGGTGCCAGGCGGCGGCGTCTGCGGGGGTGTAGCGGGCGCCGGGGAGGCGGGCGTCTACCTGGGCGAAGGTTCGCCAGAAGACGGACAGTAGGTCGATGACGAGGGCGTTGCCGAGGGGCTCGTAGAGGGCTTGGTGGAAGGCCCAGTCCTCGTCGGGGAAGTACTTGCCGTCGGCGGCCTTGGCTTCCATCCGTTCGACGATGGGCTCGAGGGTCTCGTAGCCGTACTGCTTGAAGTGGTCGACCACGTCGTCCGCCAGCCCGACCTCGATGGCCTGGCGGACCTCCAGGACGTTCTGCACGTCCCGGAGGTCGCCGGCCATCGACTGTGACATCCGGAAGGCGAGTCCGTCCTCCAGCGACTGCAGGTTGACCTCGCCGACGTACGTCCCGTACCCGTGCCGGATCTCGATGATCCCGACCGCCTGCAGCGCCTTCATCGCCTCCCGCAGCGGATGCCGGCCGACGCCGAGCTGCGCCATCAGGTCCTGCTCGTTGGGCAGCGGGTCACCCGCCTTCAACCCACGTTCCAGGATGTACGACTTCATCGCATCCCGGATGAAAGACTGATTCCCCGCCGCACCACGTGCCCGGCTGAGCCCACCCGTCGTCACCGCCGGCCTCCCTTAGCTAGGAACTGGTCAGTGTAATCCGGCCCGGTCCAGTAGGGGCCGGACCGCGGCGATCTCCGTGTCGTTCAAAGGAATACAGGGGTACGCCGTCACCGGGGAGTCGATCACGCCGAGCAGGTGCAGCCCGGCCTTGAACGCACCCAGTGCCGCCGAACTCGCGCCCATCCGGGACCGGTCCGCGACCTTGATGATGTCGAACAGCCGGAACAGCCGGTCCTGCTCCGCACGCGCCGCCGCGGTGTCACCGGCCACGGCTGCGTTGAACAGCCGCACGTATCCGGCCGGGTCCACGTTCCCCAGACCAGGTACGACGCCGTCGACGCCGAACGCCAGCGCGGAGTCGACCGTCACCTCGGAGCCGGTCATGATCGCGAAGTCTTCCAAGCCGGCTTCACGCCGCGACAGCACCAGCTCCCGCAACGACGTCTCCTGGCCGGACGAATCCTTGACTCCGGCAATGACGCCCTGCTCACCGAGCGACAGCATCAACGACGCCGGCAGCTTCGTACCGACCCGCGGCGGGATGTCGTACGCGTACAGCGCGGTGTCACCCGCCAGCGACTTCAACCGCACAAAGTGCCGCTCGATCTCGGCCTTGTGCGTAGCGGCGTAAAACGGAGCTGTGGCGACCAGTGCGTGCACACCCGCCTTCAGTGCGGCAGAAACGTGTGCAGCGACCCGACTGGTCGAGGTGTCGATCACACCGGCCAGCACCGGCACCCGCCCGGCCACCTCCGTGACAGTTGTCTCCAGCACGACCTGCCGCTGCTCGTCGGTCAGGAACGTGCCCTCACCGGAGGTGCCGAGCACGAACACCCCGTTCACACCCCCGGCCAGCTGGTACTGGATCAGCCGGGCCAGCGATGCGGTGTCGACGTCGTACGACGGGGTGAGCGGAGTGACGAGCGGCGGTACGACGCCAGTCAAACGGGCGGATGCGGTCAAGGGGTCTCCCAACCTCAAAGGGCGAATGTGGCAAAGCGCAACGTCGCGAACGAGGACGTCTCACCGGCCTCGTAGAAGATGCCGACCGAACCGTCGGCCAGCAGCACCAGATCGGAGTAGCCGGCCATGGCCTCGTGCACGACCAGCGCCGACTTCCAAGACACACCTGAGTCCTCACTGACAAAGACGGTCAGCTCTCGGCGCGAAGACGGGTTCACCGGTGTCGACAGCAGCAGCCGTCCGTCCGGCAGGCACAGCACGCTGCCCTGGATACCGGGCGCGGTGATCTCGGGAATCCCGGCGTACGGCGCATCGAGCGTCTGACCGCTGTCGGACGACCAGGCGTGCACTCGGGCTGGTCCGGTGCCCTGGTGGTTGCGGGCGTTGAAGTAGAGCCGCCCGTCGGGCAACTCGGCCACAGTGGTCTCGTTGGCGTTGATCTCCGCGCCGTCGTTGCGATCGACGAAGCCGACCGACCAGGTGACACCACCGTCGTCACTGACGATGCAATGCCCGCCGTTCAACCGGACCAGGTCGTCAACGGGCTCCGACGGCACATACGAGTGGTTCGCCGGTACGACGAGACGCCCCGAGCGCAGCGTGATCCCGTGGCATGGCCCGGTCGCGTACCAGCCCCAGTCCTTCGGCTTCACCTGCGACGTGATCTCGACCGTCGGACTCCAGGTCGCGCCGTCGTCGGACGACCGCTGCACGAACACCCGCCGGCCGGACTCAGGATCGGTACCGCGGGCCAGCGACATCTCCACCGCGTCCGCACCGTTCTCCACCGTGACCAGCACGAAGTCCCCGCTCACCGGGTCGAACAGCGGCACCGGGTTCCCACAGGTCTTTCCGGCCTGAGCCGACACCACCTGCAGTGGCAGCCAGGTCTGTCCGCCGTCCAGCGAGCGCCGCAGGACGATCTCGATCTCCCCCGCGTCACCGGACCCGTGCAGCCGTCCCTCACAGAACGCCAGCACCAGCGAACCCTGCGCCAGGACGGACGGGATCCGGAACGTGTGATAGCCGCTCCCAGCAGGGTCGAAGACGATTTCCGCCACGCCGACTCTTGAAGACATAGGACGTACTATGTCATGGTGTGGCCCTCCGATGGAAGTGAGGCCTCATGCCAGTCAGCAGAAGAAGATTCCTCGGCGGTGGTCTGGCCGCCGCCGCTGTCGCGGTCACCGGTACGCCGCTGCTGGCGGGGTGCGCGTCGGACAAAAAGACCTCCGCCGCGGCCAACGCGGCGGTCAAGCTGCCGACGTACACCAGGTACGGCGGCGTCAAGCCGGACCTGCCCGGCACCGACGTGGTGCTGGACGGATTCCTGAAGTACCCGGCCAGCCCGGTGAAGGCGATTGCCGAGATTCCTGGTGACGGCAAGCCGATCACGTTCATGACGAACATCCCCGGGGCGATCCCGCCCGCGGTCGACAAGAACCAGTTCTGGCAGGAGCTGAACAAGCGGCTCGGGTCCGAGCTGCAGATCAGCATGGCGTCGAACGACGAGTACGACGACAAGTTCGCCACCCGGGTGGCCGGCGGCGACCTGCCCGACATCATGAACATCCCGCCGTCGACCCCGCAGATCCCCGGCCTGCTCAAGGCCAAGGCGACGGACCTGACCGAGCACCTGTCCGGTGACGCGGTGAACAAGTACCCGTTCCTGGCCAACATCCCGACCATCTACTGGAAGGGCTGCGTCTTCAACGGCGCGATCTACGGCGTACCGGTGCCGCGCGGCATGTCACGCACGTCGCTGCCGCTGTACCGGACCGACCTGCTCGCGGCCAAGGGCATCAAGAACCCGGCGCCGAAGAGCTTCGAGGAGTTCTTCGACATCTGCAAGGAGATGACCGCGGCGAAGGACAACCGCTGGTCGTGGACCCGGGTCCCGACGTCGTACATCCGGATGATGCTCGGCCTTCCGAACAACTGGAAGGAGGAGGGCGGCAAGTTCACCTCCGTGTACGAGGCGGACGGCAACGAGGACGCACTCGAGGCGTCGCGCAAGATGGTCGCCGCCGGGGTCATCAACCCGGACACGTTCAGTGCCAAGGCGGCCGCCCGCAAGCAGTGGTTCAACGGCGGCACCGCGGCGTTCGACTACGACAGCACGGTGGCCTGGAACCAGTACTACTCCGACAACACCGCGGGCGATGCGTTCGGCGTCGACATGCTCGACGTACCGGGCTTCACCAGCGGCGCGGGCAAGGTGTGGATGGGCGCGGCGCTGAACAACGTCACCGCGTTCAACAAGTCCAGCAAGCACTCGGTCGAGACGCTGCTGAAGGTGGCCAACTGGATGGCGGCGCCGTTCGGCACCGAGGAGTACCTGTTCCGCAAGTACGGCGTAGTCGGCCGGCACTACAACCTGGTCGGAACCGACCCGGTGCCGACCAAGACCGGCATCGTCGAGACCGGCATCGGGCTGCAGTACATCGCGGACTCGGCGCTGGCGCTGTACTGGGCCGGCAAGCCCGACGTACCGCAGAAACAGCACGCGATCGAGTCGAAGATCGCGGACCGGATGGTGTACGACGCGTCGTACGGCCTGTACTCCGAGACGAGCTCGAAGAAGTGGGGTCAGCTGACCGGCGTCCTGACCGACCTCGAGAACCAGATCGTGCAGGGCAAGAAGCCGGTCTCGGACTGGGCGCCGGCGGTCAAGACCTTCCTGTCGTCGGGCGGCGAGAAGATCCGCGGCGAACTGCAGGACGCCTTCACCGCGGCGGGCGGGAAGTAGATGCTGCAACGATCCTCGAAGCATCCGCAGCAGCAGCTGAGCCTAGGCCGGCGGCTGCTGCGGGATCGGGTGCTGCTGCTGTTCGCGCTGCCTGGGGTCGGGCTGATCATCGCGTTCCACTACGTGCCGTTGCTCGGCAACGTGATCGCGTTCAAGGACTACCAGCCGTTCCTCGGGATCGGCGGCAGCGACTGGTCGGGCTGGGAGAACTTCAGCGTGATCTTCAACGGCGACCCGGCGTTCCTGCGGGCGTTGAAGAACACGCTGATCCTGACCTGCCTGCAGTCGGTCTTCGTGTTCCCGGCGCCGATCGTGCTGGCCCTGCTGCTGAACTCGCTGTTCTCGGAGCGGATCAAGCGGATCGCACAGAGCATCCTCTACCTGCCGCACTTCATGTCCTGGGTGATCGTCGTCGCGCTGTTCCAGCAGATGCTCGGCGGCAACGGGCTGCTGAACAACTACCTGCGGTCGCACGACCTGGCCACGATCAACATCGTCGGGAACTCGGAGCTGTTCCACGTCCTGCTGACCTCGCAGATCATCTGGAAGGACACCGGCTGGGCGACGATCCTGTTCCTGGCCGCGCTGTCCCAGATCGACTCGCAGTTGTACGAAGCAGCGAGCGTGGACGGCGCCAACCGGATGAAACAGCTCTGGCACGTCACGCTGCCCGGACTGCGCGGGATCATCATCCTGCTCTTCATCCTGCGGCTCGGTGACTCGCTGACCGTCGGTTTCGAGCAGATCATCCTGCAGCAACAGGCGGTCGGCCGAGACGTCAGCGAAGTACTGGACACGTACGTCTACAACAACGGTGTGCTCGGTGGCGCCTGGGGTGTGGCGGCCGCGGTCGGCCTGGTGAAGGGCATCGTCGGCGTCATCCTCGTGCTGACCGCGAACAAGGTCGCGCACATCTTCGGTGAGCAAGGGGTGTATCAAAAATGACGCAGGCCGTCGTGTCCCGTCCGACCGCACCGGCTCGGAAGATCGTGCAGGGCGTGCCGATGCCGTCCTGGCCGATGCGGATCTTCAAAGGCCTCGTACTGCTGGTCTTCTGCGCGGTCGTGATCATCCCGTTCGTCGGTGTGATCTCGACCAGCGTCGCGCCGAACAAGCAGATCAACGAGTCCGGCGGGCTGGTGCTGCTGCCGAAGTCGGTCAACTTCGCGGCGTACCAGTCGTTGTTCTCCGGCGGCGTGGTCACGCAGGCGCTGTTCGTCAGTATCTTCGTCACGGTCGTCGGCACGCTGCTCAGCCTGACCGTGTCGTGTCTGCTCGCCTACGCGTTGTCGCGGCCCGGGTTCGCGGCCGGGCGACCGATCCTGCTCGTGGTCCTGTTCAGCATGCTGTTCTCGCCCGGCATCATTCCGACGTACCTGACCGTCAAGGGCGTCGGGCTGCTGGACAGCATCTGGGCGCTGATCGTGCCGACGATGATCAGCGCGTTCAACGTCGTCGTACTGCGGGCGTTCTTCATGAACCTGCCGAACGAGATCACCGAGAGCGCCCGGATCGACGGCGCCAGTGAGTTGAAGACGTTCGTGTTCATCGTGCTGCCGCTGTCAAAGGCGGTGCTGTCGGTGATCGGCCTGTTCTACGCGGTCGCGTACTGGAACGCGTTCTTCTCCGCGCTGCTCTACCTGAACGACTCCAAGCTCTGGCCGTTGCAGCTGGTACTGCGGACTTACGTCATCAACGACACCCAGCTGGGCAGCGCCGAACTGGGCACCGAACTGCTGCCACCGCAGGCGTCGATCCAGATGGCGATCCTGGTCGTCTCGATCGTGCCGATCCTGATCATCTACCCGTTCCTGCAGCGGCACTTCGCCAAGGGCGTTCTCACCGGAGCCGTCAAGGGCTGATCACAGCTCCGTCTCAAAGCCCCTTTCGGGGGTTGCCCAGGGCAACGCCAGGGTTGCGCCTGGGCAAACCCTGTGGGAACGGCAGGTACCGTCGAACGGTATGGGGATACAGGCGCTGGAGCCGCTGGGGCAGGGTGGGGAAGAGCAGCAACGACGGGCTCAAGTCTTCTGGAGAGTGGTACGGGAAGCAGTCCTGTTGGCCACCCTGTTCGGTGTCTACAGTGCGGGCCGGCAGATCGCGGCCCGGCACACCGGGTCGGCGTTCGACCACGCTCACGAGGTGCTGTCGTTCCAGAACTGGCTGCACCTGCCGAACGAGGCCACGCTGCAGCACTGGGCGCTGCAGTTCCCCCACCTGATCCAGGGCGCCAACCTGTACTACGCGAGCGTGCATGCTCCGCTGACTGCCGCCGTACTGCTCTGGCTGAGCATCTGGCGGCCGAAGGCGTACTCACATGTCAGGTGGACGATGGTGTCACTGACCGGACTGGCGCTCATCGGTCACATCGCGTTCCCGTTGGCGCCGCCGCGGATGATGCCGGGCTTCGTCGACACCGGACTGCGGTTCGGTCAGTCGGTGTACGGTCCGGACCACTCCGGTGGGCCGGTGAACCAGTTCGCTGCGATGCCGAGTCTGCACGTCGGCTGGGCGACGCTGATCGCGCTGTCGATGATCTTGATCACCCGGTCGCGCTGGCGCTGGCTGTGGCTGCTGCACCCGATCATCACGTTCACCGTGGTCGTGGTGACCGGTAACCACTACTGGCTGGACGGCATCGTCGCGCTTCTCCTCCTGGCAGCCAGCCTGCCGCTCCTGCTCCGCCCCGGACTGCACGCCGACAAGCCGCGGACCCGTAATTCAGTTCCGCCGCACAGGGTGCTCAAGTAACGTAGCTGGGCTCCCCCCTGCTGCCGGAGGTTTACGCATGCCCCCCGATACGTCCGACACCCTCCAGGCCGAGAAGGACTACCTGAAGACCTCCCGCTCCGCTCTCGCGGTGATGCGGGAGAAGACCGGCGCGCTGGAGGTCCACAGCGCGGATCGGGTCAACCAGGAGTACCTGATGGCCGCCATCTTCCGGCGGATGAAGGAACTGGAGGACGACCCGGACGTCCCGCTGTTCTTCGGGCGGCTGGACTACATCGAGCCGACCGACGAGACGTTCCACATCGGCCGCCGGCACGTGAACGACGCACTCGGCGAGCCGCTGGTCGTGGACTGGCGGGCCGACATCTCGGTGCCGTTCTACCGGGCCAGCAAGACCGAGCCGATGGGCGTGGGGGTACGCCGGCGGTTCGGGTTCACGCATGGCGAGATGACTGCGTTCGAGGACGAGGACCTCACCTCCGACGCGGCGCCGGACCAGCACAGCGACATCCTCGACGCGGAGATCGAGCGGCCGCGTTCGGGCCCGATGCGCGACATCGTGGCGACCATCCAGCCAGAGCAGGACGTGATCGTCCGGGCCGGCGTCGATGAGACCATTTGTGTGCAGGGAGCGCCCGGCACCGGCAAGACCGCGGTCGGCCTGCACAGGGCGGCGTACCTGCTCTATGCGTACCGGGACCAGCTGAGCCGGGCCGGTGTGCTCGTGGTCGGCCCGAACGCGAGCTTCCTGCGCTACATCGGCGACGTACTGCCCGCACTGGGCGAGATCGAGGCCAAGCAGACCACCGTCGAGGAGCTGGTCGGGCGAGTGAAGATCGCCGGCCCGGGGCCGGCGCTGGTCGACGTGCTCAAGGGCGACGCCCGGATGGCCGAAGTACTGCACCGGGCTGTCTGGTCGCACGTCACGCTGCCCGCGGAGGCACTAGTAGTGCCTCGTGGAGCGCACCGCTGGCGAGTGGCGACGTACCAGGCCGAGGAGCTCGTCACCGAGCTGCGCACCCGCGGCATCCGGTACGGCGCTGGTCGGGCGATGCTGCCGCAACGACTGGCCCACGCCGTACTGCTGCGGATGGAGGCGGCCGGCGACTCACCCGACGACCGCGTGCAGGACTCGGTCGCGCGCAGCCGCCCGGTGAAGCAGTACGCCGACCTGCTCTGGCCGGCTGTGGACCCGGCGAAGCTGCTCTTCCGGCTCTTCACCGATCCGGAGCTGCTGGCAGAGCACGCCGACGGCATCCTCACTCCGGACGAGCAGGCGATGCTGATCTGGGACAAGCCGCCCCGATCGGCCGGAGCGGCCAAGTGGTCCGTCGCCGACGCCACTCTGATCGACGAGATCGCCGACCTGGTCGACCGGACGCCGTCACTCGGCCACGTGGTGCTGGACGAGGCACAGGACCTGTCCGCCATGCAGCTGCGCGCTGTGGGCCGACGCTGCTCGACCGGCTCGATGACTGTGCTCGGTGACATCGCCCAGGGCACCACACCGTGGGCCACGCCGTCGTGGGACGAGGCCCTGAAGCACCTGGGCAAGACCGGCGCCCACACCGAGGAGCTGACCGCCGGCTTCCGCGTCCCCGGCCAGGTGATCGAGTACGCCGCCCGCCTCCTCCCGCAGATCGCTCCCCACCTCAAGCCCCCGACAGCGGTACGACGGGCGCGCGGTGAGCTCACCATCTCCCGCGGACCGGACAGCCTCGCCGCCGCGATGACCACCGTCCGCGAGGTGTCGGAGCGCCTTGGCTCGATCGGCCTGATCGTCCCCGACGCTCTGGTCACCGCGACCCGGAAAGCCTTGCAGAGTGAGGGAGTCCTCTTCTCCGTGCTCGGCGACGAGGACGACGTGGACGCCCACCTGGACGTCGTACCGGCGTCGCTTGCCAAGGGTCTCGAGTTCGACCACGTGGTGCTGGTCGAGCCGGCCGGCATCGTGGCGGGTGAGGCCGACGAGCGGACCGGACTCCGCCGGCTCTACGTCTGCCTGACCCGTGCGGTCACCTCGCTGGCCATCCTGCACAGCGAGGACCTGCCCGACGTACTAGAAGCCGCGGGAGCCGCCGGAGCGGCGTGACGACCGCCGCGACGAGCCGCCACCGCTGGAGCGGGTCCGCGACGACCAACTCGACCGCCGCCGCGAACCACCGCTGTACCAGCCGTCGTCGTCACTAGACCCGGTTGCAGCCGACGCGGCCGCGTCGCCCAAGGCACTGCCCACGTTGGAACCGAACCGACCGAAGCGCGCTCCCGGGCGGCTGTAGCGCCAGCGGGCGCGCATCGCCTCACCCTTGCGGCGGAAGTCTGAGTCCGGGAACCACCACTGGCTGCCGTCGCCCCGCGACCAGTAGCCGTCGACGTACGCGCCCAGCTCCTCGGCGTACTCCCAGTACGGCCGCTCGATCTGCCAGCCCTTCACCATCCGGATCTCGGGCTTCTCGCCGGCCTCGTCGCGCTGCTTGCACGCCGCGCACACGTCGACCGCCCGCTCAGCCCCGTCCTCGGGCTTCCACTGAACCTGAGCCACGCTGGGCCCGTGCCGCGGATCGAAGAAGCAGGGCGCCTTCGGCTCCGGGATCGGCTTGCCTGCACGCACTGCGTCCAGACACTGAAGGCCGTAGCGAGCAGAGCCGAGGAGGGTCGTCACGGATTGGACGTCCTTGTCGCTCTCGGCCTCGTCGAGCCGGTGTCGCGCCTTCTCGACCGTGTCGAGTACATCCTTGGACAGCTTGGACTGCTGCGGGTCGGAGGTCGTCGGCAGAGCTGAGACCTGCTGGGAGAGCGCGATGATCTCCTCGTTGAGCAGCGGCCTGGTGACGGACAGGTGTGCCTTCTCGTCCCGTCGCCGTTGCCTCCGCGCGCCCAGTGCGGTCACGCCGTACCAGAGCCCGATCACTCCGGCCAGGCCGCCGGCCCACGGCGCCGCGTCCACGTAGAAAGGCTTGTTCACCACCTGGGCGCGCTGGATGAACCGTTCGAGCATCGGCTGGTAGTCCGGCGCACAGCAGTCGACAGCCTGGTCCACCGCGTCGCCCACGTAGTACGTCGGCCCGTGGTCGGCCCGCTGTACGGCGTGGAACCCGCGTCCAGCGCCTTCCGAGCCCGCGTCGACCAGTACGCCGTACACGCCCTCGACGCCGACGCGGTCGTACAGCTGGTCGGCGATCTCCTCACCCTCCCAGGCGAGGCTCACGTAGTAGTCGCTGTCCGACGTGTTGATCTTGGCGGCCGGGATGACTGCGATCCGGATCGGTGCGGCTGCGCTCTTCGCGGCGGCATCGAGCTCGACGACCTCGCTGGCGGTCAGCTCTTTCACGTCCGGGTCGACCCAGACACCGGCGTCGCCCAGGTGGCTGGCGACCGTATTCATGTACGCATCGGGGTCCGTCGCCGCGTGGGCAGGCAATGTGGGCAAGGCCCAGAGCGTGATGATGGCGAGCGCGCCGAGCAGACGTTTCATCGTGATTCTCCCGAGAGGCGGTCGCGGCAGGCACTACAGACCGGGACTTCCCGCGGCCGGCCGCCGGGTGGCGTGTACATCCAGTCGGTCACGGACGTGCCGTGACTGGGGTCGAAGAAGCAGGCGGCTCGGCGCGCTGGCGCGGGTGTTCCGGCGACCTTCGCCTGCGCACAGGCCAGTCGCCAGCGTCCGTACTCGACCGTGGCACGGACTTCGCGCAGCTTGTCGTCGTCCGGTTCACCGTCGACCACGCGACCGGCATCGGCGTACGCGTCCATCGCTGCCTGCACGTCAGTCCCGGTGCCAGTGATGTCATGGCCATCCAGACGCACGTCCGCGGCATCCAGTTCCTCACCGAACCGAGTGACATCCTCGCGCGCTGCGGCCCGCCGCTCGTCCAGCGTGTCCACCTCATCCGGCAGGACCTCGTACGACGGCCGGTAGAGCGCAGGTCCTTCGTCCTTGCCCGGACGCGACTTCCACCAACGCAGCGCGAGCCCACCGGCCAGCAGGACCACCAGCACGATCAACGCAGGCCAGAGCCAACCAGGCGGACCGCTGGACGCCTTCGGTACGTCGAGTTGGTCCAGCACACCGTTGAGCGTTCCGACCGGGTCGGAGCGACTGTGCTTGCCCAGCTCATCAGTGAGGATCTGCGCGATCGGAGTGTCGACCCCGACCGCACTCCCCCAGCTGATCGCACCACCGAACACGACCAGGTAGATGCCGTCCGCCTGCTGACGATCCACCAGTTGGTCGACGTACGTATGCGCCGCTGCACTCTGGTCACCGGCTTGGAGTACGGCGACGGGCACGACCGCGATGCGAATCGCCGGGTCGTGCCCGTTCACCCGTTCCGCCAGCTTGGCCGCGTCCTTGTCCGACACGAGTGACCGCTGTGCCGGATCGACGTACACCGGTGAGGTCTTCCAGCCGTCGACCACTGCCGCCGGATCGCTGGAGCCCGTCAGGGTGGAGGCGAGCAACAGCACACCGGCAAGCAGACGCATGGGCAGAAGCCTGCCCTACCGCAGGTTCTCCTCAGTCAGCTGCGGCTGTGATGTAGATGTCCTCGTCGCGCTCGAGCTCCTCGACCCGCTGGAGAACGGAGTCACGCCACAGCGCGTAGACCAGGCCGAGCACCACCAGCGACAACGCACTCGCCAGCACCGGCAGGTAGCCGACGCCAAGCGACTGGATGACCAGTCCGCCGACCACGGCCGACAGTCCGGCGCCCAGGTAGATCGCGGAGGCGTTGAGCGAGATGAGCAGCCCACCACCGAGCTCGAGCAACAGGTTCTGGATCGGTGGGTTGAAGGACCAGGTCAGCAGGCCCCACACGAACAGTGCGGCACCGGCGCCCACCCCGGTCGTCAGGGTGACGTCGAGTGTGGCGAGGACAGCGGTGATACCGATCATCAGAACGGCCAGGGTGCGCAGGCTTCCGAATCGGTCCGTGACTCGTCCGCCGAGGAAGTTGCCGATGACCGCACCCACGCCGTACAGCAGGAGCAGCAGGCTGGTGACGTTGCCGGTCAGGCCGGCGGTGTGCTTCAGCAACGGAACGATGTAGATGTACACGCTGAACGCGGCGAGCACTGCGAGGACCGTGATCGCCAGGATGATCTGCACCCGTCGGTCGGTCACACCGGCGAAGCGTTCGCGCAGACTGACCACTGGCGGCGCGTCGATCGTGGGCAGCGCCGCCCGCTCGGCGATCGCGACCAGTACGGCGACCGCGGTGATGAGTGCGAAGACACCCTTGTAGCCAAGATTCGGACCGAGCAGCGTGCCGGCAGGTACGCCGAGCACCAGAGCGAACGTCAGACCGCCGAACACGATGGCGACTGCCCTACCTCGTTCTTCCGGTCGCATCAGGCTGGTGGCGAACAGCGTGGCCGCCGGGGTGTACATGGCCGCACCGAGCGCGGCGACGACCCGTCCGGCGATCAGGATCGGGTAGTTGACGGCCAGCGCGGCGATCAGGTTGCCGAGCGCGGCCAGGACCAGTGCGGCGATCAGGAGGGTACGGCGCTCCCACCGGCCGGTCAGGGTGGACAGGATCGGCGCACCGATCGCGTAGGACAGGGAGAACGCGGTGGCTAGCTGGCCCGCGGCGGTCAGCGAGACGTGCAGCTCGGAGCTGACGTCGGGGAGCACACCGGACACGACGTACGCGCTGGTGCCGACCGCGAACGCACCGGCGCCGAGCAGGTAGACCGTGCCCTTACTGCGTGCGGACATCGAGGACCTTCCGGACGAGGTTCAGTAGTTCGACGGCTATCGTACTACGAAGTTCATCGAACTTCGACAGGCGTCGTAGTATGGACACATGGCCACCAAAGTCCTCCCGCAGCCCGAGCGGGCCGAGATCCGGGTTGAGTCGGTTCTCCAGGCGTTGGGCGAGCCGGTCCGGCTGACAATCGTCCGCGCGCTGGCCGACAACCCGGCCGGCGTCTGCTGCGGCGACATCGAGCTTCCCGTCACCGCTTCCACCCGCGCCCACCACCTGCGCATCCTGCGCGAAGCGGGCGTCCTGTCCACCCACACCGACGGCACCCGCCGGATCAGCATCCTCCGCCGCGAAGACCTCGAGGACCTCTACCCCGGCCTGCTCACAGGGATCCTGTCGGCGAAGCAGTAGGCAACCGCAAGGTGCCGGTGGGGTGATCGTGGGGTGGTTGTAGAGGTGCGGCTGGCAGACTGAAGCGGTGGTGGAGCTGCGGGCGCGATGGGATGACCTGGTGCCCGGGTCTGCCTCGCTCGCCGACGAACTGGTCGCCCGGTACGTCGAACGCACCCGCCGCGCGTACCGCGACCACTACCTCGGCATCGTCCTGACGGCGCTGGACTCGCTCATCCAGCTCTCCACCGACCCGACCAGCGTCCGGCTCGCAGCGTGGTTCCACCGCGCGGTCCACGAGCCTGGTGGCAGTCCAGCCGAGGACGCCGAGGCTTCAGCCCGGCTGGCCGAGCACCTCCTCCCGCAGTACGGCGTACCTGCCATCCGCATCGCCGAGGTGGCCAGACTGATCCGTCTGACCGGTGACCTCGCCGCACCACCGCCGGACGCCTACGCCCCACCCCGACGCGACGCGAACGGCGACGTACTGCTCGACGCCGTCAACGCGATCCTCGCCTCCGACCCCAGCAGGTACGTCGTCCACACCGCCGAGGTACGCCGCGACGCCGGCGACCGCAAGGCCGCACTCGAACTCCGGTACGACGAAGTGCGCGACCTGCTCGACGGCCATCTGTATCGCACCCAACTGGCCCGTCAACGGCTCGGACCGGTTGCCCGGGTCAACCTCGAGTCAGAGCTGGCCGGACTGGACAGCGAACTCCCAGCCCCGTGGCGAGGTTGGGAACAGGCCGCACTGACCGCCACTGCCACCTTCACGGCAATTGCTGCCGCCGTGGTTGCGATCGCTGCATCCGGTGCGTCCTGGGAGACCCCGGCAGCACAAGACGAAGCTGGCTGGCCACCTGTCGCACTAGCTGTCATTTCGTTCTTCAGCGCACCGATCCTGTTCCGCTGCGCCCGTAGCGCCAGTCAGCGTGCTCGCCTGATCGCAGGCACCGTTCTGGCCATCGCCGTGACCGGACTGCTCATTGCGTGGGCCCAAGTACCGACCACGAACGTTGCCGTTGGCGTCGGCCTCCGCGTGCCACTGGTGATCTCCGGACTGCTCCTGCTGTTGGTCGCTGGCGCTGCGGCCCTCGTGGCCTCACTACTTCGCACCAGGACTGCCCGGTTCCTCCCGGCGCGCAACCTCGGCCAGCAACTCGCCTGGCTCGCAGCACCGGCCGCAGTCGCCCTCATCCTCTTGCTGATCATCCAACCGCTGTCTCGTAGCTACGTGCTCGGCTCGAACGAGCGAGTCGAGGGAACACCGCGCGAGGCAGGCAAGGCTGTCCCGTCCGTCCTCGACGGCGGTGTCGCGTGGGTCAGCGACTCGGTCGTGGGCACCGGTGCCGAGGAAGCGATCGGTACCCGCTACGGCGTCGCGATCCCCCGGCCGAGCGGTGTGGTGGAGATGCTCGATGCGGCCACCGGCGCACTGCGCTGGCGCTACAGCCGATCGGACTCCGACGAGAAACCAGTCATCACGGCCACCGGCAACGGCGAGTACGTCCTGGCCCAGTTCTCCGATGTCGGCTACCTGCTGCTGGACGCGAACACCGGCAAGCGCAAGGCAGCCTGGCCCGGCCGGACGCGCGACCGCTACATCCAGCAGGCCCAACCTCTACTGACTGGCGAACGCTCCGGCAAGCTGCACGGCGTGGACCCGAGCGGCCACGAGCGTTGGACGTACGACTCCGGTGACTGCACCGACCTGGGCGCGATCGCCACTGCCGAGACCGTGGTCACGTTCGTCAGTCACACCTGCGACGAACGACCCGACGAGATGAGCGCACTGGACGTCCAGTCGGGCAAGAAGCTGTGGACCAAGACGTCGGACACGTACCGCCGACCGGTCGTGGTGGCCGGCCTGGTAGTCGTGGCCGAGCCCGGCGGCGACTCCGACGTACCGGCCGCGCTGACCGCGATCGAGCCGCGGACGGGTGACATCCGCTGGCGGTGGGAGGTGCCCAAGACCTGGGCGTGCCGCACGCTGCTCAACACGGCCGGGAAGTACCTGATCGTCGTCGACTGTCCGGGCCCGAGCAGCCTGGAGAACCAGAAGACGATCGTCACCGCCATCGACGCCAATACCGGTCTGACCGCTTGGCAGACTCAGGCACCGGTCAGCCCGCGGGTGAAGGTGACCGTGACAGCGGACGGCCGCGTCATCTCGCTCGGCCGCGGTTCGGCCGGCTGCATGGCGAACGTGATCAGCCAGGCCGGCTTCCGTCAGGTCCGGCTGCCTACCGGCATCTCCTGCAATCGCGATCCGCGAGCCGTCGGCAACCTAGTACTGACCTCGGGCTCGGACACGGTCATCGCCCTGCGCTGACTCAGAACCGGTAGTGCAGTACTACGTTCCCGCGCCGGGACAACGACTCGCTCGGTGCGGACAGCTTGTTGGCCCACCGCAGCCCGGCCGGGAACTGCTCCACCTCGGGCTCGCGGGTCATCAGGATCTCCTTCACCAGCTCGAGTTTCGGATTCCACTGCTCCGGTGTCCGCGGGTCGTCGAAGCCCTCGGACCGCATGATCTCCCGCACGGCCTTCCCGATCGGGAAGATCTTCGCCGCCTTCACCGCGAACGTCGAGTACCCATTGAACGCGATCTCGCCGCTCGGAAAGTGGTCGATGATCCGGTTCAGGATTGCGCTCCACTCTGCCAGCGGGAAGAACGCGAGCAGCCCGTCCGCGACGACGACCGCCGGCCGGTCCGACGGGATCGTGTCGAGCCAGCTCGGGTTGGCGAGGTCCGCGGCCAGGTCGTGCGCGCGCGGATGCACCGGGACCAGCTGCCCGCGCGCGGCGACGACCTCCGGGAAGTCGACGTCGTACCAGTCAGCCGTCGCCGGCAGCTCGATCCGGTGCGCGCGGGAGTCCAGTCCGGCGCCGAGGTCCAGCCCGATCGCGTCCGGGTGCCGGGAGACGAAGTCCTGGGAGATCTGGTCGAGCTTCAGGGCCCGGTGGGCGATGTAGATCGCGCTGCTCGGGCTGATCTTCAGCGAGCGGTAGTCGTAGTCGAGCGTCCGGACGATCTGGTCCGCGAGCTCGTCGCCCAGCAACGGGTGGTCCCGTCGGTTGTCGAGCGCCCGGCCGCACAGCGTCAGCCACAGGCTGTTCTCGAGTTGGTCGAACGCCGGAAGTGTGATCGTCACGATTGGCTCAGCTCCTCGTTCGCCGCGGTCGCCGTCCGCAGCGCGGTGTCGTCGGTGTAGAGGCCGTAGGTGTAGAGCTCGAGCGTCGGTACGGCGAGCCGTCGCAGTACTGCGGGACCGAACTCGTCCTGACCGAGCGCCCGCGCCAGCGCCGGCGGCATCGTCAACGTGGCGAGGCTGACGAGGACGTTCAGCACGGCCAGAGCCCGTCGGTCCGAGGACTCGCGCATGGCGCCGGCTGCCACGCCGGCCTGGTGCACCGCCTCCGCTTCACCGACGATGTGCTCCACGAAGGACTGCGCGGCCGGCGAATCCTCCGCCAGCGCCCGGTTCATGTACTGGATCTGGGACCGGTACCCGTCCGGGTCCGCGAGGTACTCACCGAGCAGATCGGACGTCCCCGCAGCCCGAGCCCGGCTGGTCAGCACTTCCAGCACGAACTCGTCGCAGACCGCGCGCAGCCCGTCCTTGCTGCCGAAGTGGTGGATGACCAGCGCGGCGCTGACCCCGGCGGCAGCGGCGATCGCGCGCACGTTCGTCTTCTGGAACCCGTCCCGGGCGAACAGCTCGATCGCCGCGTTCCGGATCCGGGCTGTCGCCGTGAGGTCCGCTGTACGCATGTTCAATAGACTAAACACATGTTCAGCGCATGGCAAGCAGAAGCCCACGCAAGCCAGCAACCGAGTTAGGACAGCTGTTGCTGCGCGGAGGCTAGTAGCTCGACGATGCGGGTGCCGTAGACGATGTCGGTCGGGTGGGACTCGCCTGACTCCGCTGCGACGACCAGCTCCTCCGCAGCGAGGCTGAGCGCGTCTGCGGCGAGGGTGGTGCGCGGCGGCAACAGCGTCGTACCTGACTCGCCCCAGACGGCGGTCTCGAAGCTGCTGCCGTCCGGTGGGGCAGACAGGGTGATGCTGACCGTGCTGGTCGCACCCGACTCGTGGGTGAGCACCATGTGGATCAGACCGTTCTCACCGCCGACAGCCGTGAGCTCCCCGATCGGACCGAGCATCGACGTCAGGTTGGACAGCGCATGCGGGCCGACATCCCAGAGCGACCCCCACTGCTCACGCCGCCAGACCGACTTGGCGTACCGGCCGCCTGGTGCGTCCAGCGAGGCGAGCATCCGGCTCCACCCGCCCTTCCACCCGCCGGTGGCCTCCAGTCCGGCGAAGAACTCCCGCATCGGCGGCTCGAACCGCTGGGTGAGGAACACCACCGACGCGATGCCCTCGGCCGCGACCTCGTCGGCCACCGCGCGGGCGTCATCCAGCGAGTCCGCGACCGGCTTGTCGAGCAGCAGATGCTTGCCCACGGCAGCGGCCTCCAGGGCCATCGTCGCCTGCACGTTCGGCGGTACGGCGAACGCCACCGCCTCGACGGACTCCAGTAACTCCGCGTAGTCGTCGTACCCCGGAACACCGAGTTCACCCGCGAGGACTGCGGTTTTCTCCGGATGCCGGCCCCAGACGCCGGCCAACTCGACCCCCTTGGCCGCCGCGAGCCCCGGACCGTGCGTCCGCGACGCCCACCCGCCCGTCCCGACCAGACCGAACCGCATGCCGTCCTCCCAAGCCGCAAGTGTGATCTGCACCGCAATCCCACCGGTGGAATTCGTTACCGGGCGTACCTGCCGAACCGGTCAGGTGACGAGCCGATATCGCTTTGGCCACGACCCTATCCGGGAACCCCGGATCGGTCGGTAGAGGCTCCTGCGGGGTGCCAGACTCCTTAGCCATGGACCTGCGCGACCAGTGGAATCGCCTGCTGCCGCACGCGCAGCCGTTGGGCGACGATCTGCTGGCTCGTTACGCAGAGCAACAACGCCACTATCACAACCAGCAGCACCTGACCGAGGTCCTGCAGACCATCGACGAACTGGCCGAGTACGCCGACAACGCCGACACCGTCCGGCTGGCGGCCTGGTTCCACGACGCGATCTACGACCCGCAGGCCGACCCCGGTGAGAACGAGGAGGTCTCGGCCCAGCTGGCCGAGCTCGAGCTGGCGGCGTACGGCGTCGAGGCCGCGCGGGTCGAGGAGATCGGCCGGCTGGTCCGGCTGACCGCCAAGCACGACTGCAGCCCGGACGACCACAACGGCGCCGTACTGTGCGACGCCGACCTGCGGATCCTGAGCCTGCCGCAGGAGCGGTACGACGAGTACGCCGCCGGCATCCGGCAGGAGTACTCACATATCGCGGACCGGGACTTTGCCCGCGGCCGGATGTCGTTCCTGCAGAGCCTGAGCGATACGCCCTTGTACATGACCCCTCGTGGACACGAGGAGTGGGAACGACCGGCCCGCGAGAACCTGACCCGGGAGGTCGGGTCGCTAGGCCCTAGGGCCGCCCGGAGGATCGGCGGGCTGATCCCGGTCATCTACTTCGGCGCCGGCCTCGGTGCGGTCGTCGCGTCCTCCGTTCTGCTCGGCCGCGGCCTCGGTGCGGCTGCGAAGTGGCCGGCTGACGCGTCCGACATCGGTGGTTTCCCGGTGTGGGCGCCGATCGCCGGTACCGCGCTGGCGGCCGCACTGACCTGTGCGTGGTTCCGGCGGACTCAGCAGCGACTGGTCACCATTCCGGCGATTGTCTTCGCTGTAGTTGGTGTGGTCGCTATTGGCGTCTGCTGGTGGCGCTGGCCGGCCGCGCAACCCGGTGCAGCCATGTCGGAGCGCTGGCCTTACCTGATGCTTGCGTCTGTGGCACTGGTCCTGGCCGGTGCGTTGCTGGCGTTGGCGCGACGGTTGCGGCTCGCACCGCCGTACGCACAGGCTCCGCCGCGTTGGCTGGGGGTCGGTGCGACTGCAGTGTTTGGTGCGTTGCTGGCGTGGGTCGTGGTGTCGGCTGGTGAGCCGTTCGTACAGGCCCGGCTGGAGACGGCCAACACGGTCAGCACGACCACCACGATCGATCCGACCCAACTACCGGTCCAGCTCGACGGAACGCTGGCGTGGAGCCGTGAGGTCCCAGCGACCGGTGCGATCACCGGTACGGCGGGTGGAGTCGCAGAACTGCGGTCGGACGGCGTAGTGATGTCCGACGCGGCCACCGGTCAGATCCGGTGGCGCTACTCGCGGGCCGACGTACAGGACGCCGCATCGAGTGGTGCGAAGGGATTGCTGGTTTCACAGGACGGTCGGACGATCGCGGCGCATCTACCGCGGTCCGACTACCGCGAACCGGCGGGCATCAGCCTGCCGACGTACGCCGTATTGGACGCGGTCAGCGGGAAGGTCCTGACCGAGGTCGACACGGACGGGACCGCATTGGCTGTCGACGAGGACCAGCTGCTCGTGGCCGAAGGCAAGTACGTCGTCGCGCACGGCGTCAGCAGCCCGACGCACTGGCGGGCACAGGTGCGCTGCAACGTGACGCAGGGCCAGCTGATCGGTGACCAGGCCGTCGTCGTCGACGCGTGTGCGGGTAATAGTGCCGTCGTACGCGGGCTGGACCTTAAAACCGGGGCTCAGCGGTGGGAGGTCGACCTAGGTGCGCGGATCGACCTGAGTGCCGAGCTGGATCCGTCTACCTGGGTCGGGGACCTGGTCGCCGTACCGGACACCCGTCAGGTCTCTGGACTGATCTGGACCGGCGCAGCCGGCGGGACGCTGTACCAGTGGAGTGTGGACGTCGGCCAGGGCCACATCATCTGGGCAACGCCTGTTCCAGGGACACCGCGGCCTCGACTCGGCTCGTCGTCCTGCGACGCGCAGCTGGCCGCCACGCATGCCTCACTGGTCCTGATCACCTGCCGGACCGGGAACGATCCTGGACAGCCGCAGACGTACGACGTGTCGTCGTCGAGTCCTGCTGATGGGACGCCGCAGTGGCATCACCTGCTGCAGGTACCGCCGAAGCTGCAGCAGCCGGAGTACCCGCGGAACGGGTTCGGGCTGCTGCCGGACGGCCGAGTGGTCACACTGATGCCGCAGTCGAACGGGAGCTGTTCTCCCGTCATGATCGGCACCACCGGTGTGCAGCCGCGGCCGATCCTGCCCAGCGTCAACGCCCAGCCGGTGGCCAAGTCCGAAGAGGTCACCTGCAACAAACCAGCCGTCACAGTCGCCGCCGCGCGGCCTGTCTTTTCCGACGGCAAACGGCTGTTCGCACTGAACTAGGGAATTACTTTGCCGTCGGTCCGGTTGATGTCTACCGTGATGCGCATGTTCCGCGTGGTTTTCTTCGAGCACAACCTGTCAGGCACCGGCCTGACGGGTGCTCCCACGTGGGCTACGTCAGTCGATTCAGCAGCCTGCACCGGCACTCGAAGCTGACCCTCCTCCTGCTGAGCAGGACCCGCGGAGGAGGGTGGCTCTCACCGGCCCCCTCCGTGTGGTGACAGCACTGGAGGGCTTGCCGGAGGGTCCTGGCTCACACGAATCTTCTGACAGGCAAAGGAATTCTCATGGCCAAGAGCCAGTTCGTGCGGACCAAGCCGCACCTCAACATCGGCACGATGGGTCACGTCGACCACGGCAAGACCACCCTGACCGCCGCCATCACCAAGGTGCTCGCCGAGCGCGACCCGGGCGTCAACCGGTTCGTCGCGTTCGACGGTATCGACCGTGCGCCGGAGGAGATCCAGCGCGGGATCACGATCAACATCTCGCACGTCGAGTACGAGACCGCGACCCGGCACTACGCGCACGTCGACATGCCCGGGCACGCCGACTACGTGAAGAACATGATCACCGGCGCCGCGCAGGTCGACGCCGCGATCCTGGTCGTCTCCGCACAGGACGGCGCCATGCCGCAGACGCGGGAGCACGTGCTGCTCGCGCGCCGGGTGGGCGTGCCGTACCTCGTGGTCGCGCTGAACAAGGCGGACACCGTCGACGACCCCGAGCTGCTCGACCTGGTCGAGCTGGAGGTCCGTGAACTCCTGACGGAGTACGGCTTCCCGGGTGACGACGTACCGGTCGTGCGCGTGTCCGGTCTGAAGGCGCTGGAAGGCGACCCGAAGTGGACCGCCGCGATCGGTGAGCTGCTGGACGCAGTCGACAGCTACGTGCCGGTGCCGGACCGTGAGCTGGGCGAGCCGTTCTTGATGCCGATCGAGAACGTACTCACCATCAGCGGCCGCGGCACTGTGGTCACCGGTGCTGTCGAGCGTGGTTCGCTCAAGCTCGGCGACGCGGTCGAGGTCGTCGGCCTCGGTCCGACAGTGGTCAGTACGGCGATCGGGATGGAGACGTTCGGCAAGTCGCTGGAGTCCGCGGACGCGGGCGACAACGCGGCAGTGCTGCTGCGTGGCGTGAAGCGCGACGAGGTCCGTCGCGGCCAGGTGGTGGCCTTGCCGGGCAGCGTGCACCCGCACCGGAAGTTCCGGGCGACCCTGCACGCGCTGTCCACGGCCGAGGGCGGGCGGCACACGCCGTTCGCCGCGGACTACCGCCCACAGTTCTACTTCCGTACGACGGACGTGTCCGGCGGCATCGACCTCGGTGAGATCAACCTGGTCATGCCCGGCGACACGATCGACCTCGGCGTGGAACTCGAGAAGCCGATCGCGATGAACGTCGGCCTCGGCTTCGCCGTCCGCGAGGGCGGCCACACCGTAGCCGCCGGCACCGTGACCGAACTGCTCGACTGAACAACGGCGGCCCCCGATCTACTCGGTCGGGGGCCGTTTTCTGTGCCGAAGCCCCGCAGCGGTGATCCGGCGGACCAGCTCGCGGCTGGAGACAGGTAGGGCGCCGGCGGCGACCAGGTCGTCGTAGCGGTCACTGGGTACGTCGTAGTGGTCGCGGTCGAAGCCGCGGGCCGGGATGCCGGCTGCCTTCGCGAACGCGTGCAGCTCCTCGTAGGACTCGTCGCTGACCAGGTGGGACCAGACTCTGTTCCAGGCCGGCCACGCCGGTGGGTCGATGAGGATCATTCGCGCGCGTCCTGGGCGTCGAGCAGGTTGCGCCAGGAACGGACGAAACGGGAGTTCACGTACGCCTTGGTCCACGAGCCGTCCTGGCGGACCGACGTACCGACGTGAAAACGCCGTACGCCGCTCTGGAACAGCCATGGCACGTGCTCCGGCTGCAGACCACCACCGGCCATCATCACGCCGGCCACCGCGGGGTCCTCCTTGGCCAGCTTGCACAGGTCGTCCAGCCCGTGGCTGACACCGATCGACGAGCCGGCCGTCAGCACGCAGTCCAGACCGGGCAGGGTCCGCAATGCGCGCCACGCCGTCTGCTGCTCGAGTACGGCGTCAATGGCGCGGTGGAACGTCCACGGCGTACCGGCGAACGTGCTGGTCAGCGCAGCCACCGAGTGGACGTCCACCTGGTTGTCCGGGGTCAGGAACCCGAGCACGAACCCGTCCGCGCCGGCAGACAGGTACGACTGCGCCATCGCGGTCAGCCGGTTCAGCTCGGCGCCGTTCGTGGTGAACGAGTTCTCCAGCCGCAGCATCACCCGCAACGGCAGGTCGGTCACCCGCCGGATCGCACTGACGGTCGACACCGACGGACAGAGCCCGTCCGCCTCCATCGAGGCGCACAGCTCCAGCCGATCCGCCCCACCCTCCTGCGCCGCCTCCGCATCCGCCGGATGCAGCGCGATGATCTCCAGCAACGAACCCATGTAGCTATCTTCCCGCACCCGCCGGAATTTGGTGTTGCACTCGCCGCCAGGCTTCTGTATCGTTTTTCTAGAACGATTTAGAAGATCGATACAGAAGGAGGTGCGAGATGGCCGGAGTGACGCTGAAGACCGTGGCCAAGGCCGTGGGCGTGTCGCCGTCGACGGTGTCGAACGCGTACAACAAGCCCGACCAGCTCTCCACCACCCTCCGCGAGCGGATCATGGCCGCCGCGCAGGAGCTCGGGTACGCCGGACCGGACGCGTCGGCACGCGCTCTACGCAGCGGCAAGGCCGGCGCGATCGGCGTGCTGTTCACCGACAAGCTGGCCTACGCCTTCTCGGACCCGTACGCGGTCGGCTTCCTGGCCGGGCTCGCGGAGGTCGCCGAGGAGTTCGCCACCAGCCTGCTGTTGATGCCACTCAGCTCGACCGACATCGCCGGCGGCAGCAACGCCGTACAGCAAGCGGCGATCGACGGGGCTGCGATCTTCTGCGTGCCCGGCGGCCACCCGGCGCTCGAGATCCTGGCCAACCGCGGGATTCCCGCAGTCTCCACCGATCGGGGCGACCACCCGGCCCTGTCCTGGGTCGCGATCGACGAGGTGGAGGCGGCCGCACAACTGGGCGAGCACCTGGCCCGGCTCGGCCACCGCGACGTCGTCGTACTGGTCGACAACGCCCAGGCCGCCGGCGGCCGTCCGGTCGAACTGACACCCGACGAGGTCGGGTACACCGACTGCGAGCTGCGGATCCGCGGCCTGCAGAAGGCCATGCCGGACGCGCGGCTGCGGATCGTCTCCGGCGGGCACAACGCGTTCGCCTCCGGCCAGCGGGGCGCGGAGTACGCGCTCGACTCGCAGGACCGGCCGACCGCGATCGTCGGACTGAGCGACGTCCAGGCGCTCGGCGCCCTGGAAGCGATGAAGGTCCGGGGGCTGACCCCCGGTCGCGATCTGACCCTGGCCGGGTTCGACGACATCCCGGCCGCGGAGACTGCCGGACTGACCACAGTCCGCCAGCCGATCAAGGACAAAGGACGTGCGGTCGGGCGGATTCTGCTCGACCCGGCCGTCACCGAGCGCCAACTGCTGATGCCGACCAGGCTGATCGTCCGCTCCAGCAGCGGACCGGCACCCAAGCGCTGACAACTCCAGATACCACCCAGGACCACACCGGTCCCTGGGTCGACCGAACACGCTCTCAGGAGGGAGCAGAACCATGTACCTCACGCCCGGCAACACCGCTGTCGAGAACGCTCGCAGCCTCTCCCAGTCCGCCCTCCCGAACGCTCCCCAGGTGTACGACGAGCCCGCCCCGCGTCGCACTCTCCCGGTCCGAGCCCGCCTCAGCGCCGTACTCCGCTCCGCCGCCGAACGCGAACTCCGCCTCGCCAACCGAATCGACCCCACCTGCACCACAACCGCCTGACCCCTTGCCCTCTCACCTGGAGGGTTGCCCCCTCAACTTCCGACGGGGCAACCCTCCAACTCGGCGGGCGACCCTCCGACTCGATAGGCAACCCTCCAACTCGGTGGGCGCCCATTGAGTTGGAGGGTTGCCCATTGAGAATCTGAGGGGGCAACCCTCCAGCTGAGAGGGCAACCGCGTGGGTTTTGTCGGTGCCGTCTGGCACTCTGAAGGGCGATGAGTGAGCCAGGGGTGTTACTGAGTGCGCGAGCCATGGTCTTGCATGACCTGGCTGCGCGGGGTTTTGACGACGCGGTGATGGTCTCTCTCTTGGAGGACGCCGTGGCCGGTCGTCAGTGGTGGCTTGACCAGTGGCCCGACGGCGCCGAGCACATCGCCGGACTGGTTGCGCAGGACGTCCAGGACCGCCTGGTCGACTCCGGTGTGCGCTGGCCGCGCTGCACAGCCTGCGACGACCTCCACGACCACGAGCTCCGGATCGAACCAGAGCTGGGCCCCGACCCGCAGTGGGTCTGCGAGCGTGCCGGCATCGCGGTCGCACCCCTGGGACATCTGACCTAACCCCTCCGGGTGATACCTGATTGCCCTACATGTAGCCAGGCTACTATTGTCTGTCTACATGAGGTCCTTGAACGTGCTCCGGGTGACGGCCGGCGTGCATGCGGTGGCGATCTGTATGCAGCCGGTGCTCGCCGGCCTGTACCTGAACGGGTCGCCGTCCGGCCTTCGGATGCACGAGCCGATCGGGCTCGGCATCGTCTTTCTCGGGCTCTTCCAGTTGCTGATGGCAACGATCTGGTGGCGCTCGGGTGGACGCTGGACCGTACCGGCGGTGAGCTTGCTGATCACCGCTGCCGAGGTCGTCCAGACCTCGATGGGCTACAGCCGCCAACTGGCGATCCACATCCCACTAGGCATCGCCCTCGTCGCCGGCACACTCGCCTTCGCCTTCTGGACAATCCGCGAACGCCAGGGGGTGAGCGCATGACCGCCCTAGCAGTAGAGCCGACCAAGGTACGTCGACCACGCGTCAGCCTTCAGCTGCTCCGGATCACCCTGGTCCTGCACACAACGCTCGTGATCGCCCAGCCGATCGCGGCCGGCTACTTCCTGGCCGGCAACGTCGACGCGATGACCAACATCCACAGCCCGATCGGCGGATCGCTCTGGATGGTCGCGTTCATCCAGACCATCGTCGCCGCGTGCTACACGTTCGCCGGCCGCGGCCGGATCTGGCCGACCGTCGCGTCCGCGCTTCTGATCGTCGCGGAGCTCACCCAGATCGTCTACGGGTACGCGCAGAACTTCGCAGTACACATCCCGCTCGGCACCGCCATCGTGACCGCCGTCATCTGGATGACGGTCTGGTCGTTCCGTTCCACCGCACGCCTGAGTCGCCGGGAGGCGAAGCGATGAAGTTGTCCCGCCGCGGATTCCTAGTCGCGACCGCCGCCCTGACCCTGACCAGCTGCGGCCAGGAAGCCAAGCCCGCGCAGGCCGGCGAACTCCTGCGCAGCAAGGCGAAACTCCCCGCACCGTTCCAGGTCCCGCTACCGATTCCGCCGGTGAAGAAGCCGCTCCGCTCGGACGCCAAGGCGGACTACTTCCGAGTCGTCCAGCGCAAGGCGAGCATCGAGATCCTCCCCGGCCTCAAGACCGAGGTGATGGGGTACGACGGCCTGCTGCCCGGACCCACCTTCGACGTACGCAGCGGCCGCACGACCGTCGTCGAGCAGGTCAACCAGCTCGACGTGTCGACCGTGGTCCACCTGCACGGCGGCCACACCCCCGCCCCGAGCGACGGCTGGCCGCTCGACATGATCATGCCCACGAACGGCGAGCACTCTGGCCAGCACATGGCAGGCGATATGTCGATGGGCAGCCGCACGTACACCTATCCGAACACCCAGCGCGCCGCGACGCTCTGGTACCACGACCACACGATGGACTACACCGCTCCACAGGTCTATCGAGGACTGTTCGGTCTGCACATCATCCGCGACGACGAGGAGGACAATCTCCCGCTGCCGAAGGGTGATCGGGAGATCCCGCTCGTGATCGCGGACCGCGCGTTCGACGCCGACGGTTCGTTCCTGTACCCCGCCCTGCCAGATGGTCCCGGCGTCCAACCGGCGTACATGGAAGGTGTCGTCGCCGACGTCACGCTGGTCAACGGCGCGCCCTGGCCAGTGCACGAGGTGGACGCGGTCCGCTACCGGTTCCGCGTTCTCAACGCCAGCAATGCCCGTCGGTACGAGCTCGGGTTCGACAAAGGTCCGGCGAAGTTCGTCCAGATCGGGAGCGACGGCGGTCTGCTCGACAAGCCGGTCGAGCACAAGACCCTGGTGATCGCGCCGGCCGAGCGGTTCGACGTGATCGTGGACTTCTCGCAGTACCAGCCGGGCGACGAGGTCACGGTCGTCAACAGGCTCGACAGCAACGCCAACGTCCTGCGCTTCAAGATCGCCCGCAAGGCCGTCGACGACAGCAGCATCCCGGCCAAGCTCTCGTTGTACGCCGTAATGCCCCGGCCGAGCGGCGTCGTACGGAGGGAGTGGCGGTTCCGCCGTGGCAGCGACGGTGACCATCGGGGCTGGACGATCAACGGGAAGGCATTCGATCCCGCGGTAATGCAGGCGCAGGTGAAGCTGGATCAGTACGAGATCTGGACGTTCGTCACCGACGTACACCACCCTGTGCACGTCCACCTCGCGCCGTTCCAGGTGCTCAGTCGTGGCGGTAAGGCGAAGGTCGCCGAGTTCGACCACGGCTGGAAGGACACGGTCGACATCCGCCCCGCCGAGGTGGTCGAGGTCCTGGTCAGATTCACCGCCCACAAGGGGAAGTACCTGATCCACTGCCACAACCTCGAGCACGAGGACATGGCCATGATGGCCGCCTTCGAAACGATCTAACGATTGCCGGAGGCCAGGGCCTCACGGGCTTTGGTGTGCAGGGTTGCGCGGTCTACGCCGGCTGCGTCCAAGGTGCGGGCCACTCGGCCGCGGTCGGTGTCGAGCAGACCGACCAGGATGCGCATCGGGCCGATCCGGCCGGGGCCGAGCTTCGGCGGGGCGTCCATCGCGCGCTTGAGCAGCAGTTTGGTCGACTCACCGATGTGCGGGTCGTGACCCCGGTCAGGTGTTGCTTCCGGCAACAGTCCCATCCGGACCGCGATCCCGGCGACGGCCAGGCTCTGCTCCCACTCGCGGTTCAAGGCGGTCCGGATCGCCTCCTCGGACAGCCCTTCTTCGGTTAGCAGTTGTGCGGCCGACGACTCCCGCATGCCGGCCAGCGCGAGCAGCACGTGCTCGGCCTCGATCGTCCGGGAGCCGTCGCGGCGGGCTTCGTCGCGTGCGGCCCGTACCAGGATCGAGCGAACATCCGTTGACATCAGCGCCTCCTCAGGGCAACCCCGGCGGCGAGCAGCCGCCGGGCATGTTTCTTGTGCACGGCCTGCCGGGTGACCCCCAGCACCTCGGCCACCTCGGACCAGCTCCAGCCGGACCGCATCGCGCGCTCCACCTGGCTGTCCTCCAGCCGGTCGGCCAGCCGGCGCAACGCCACCACCGCGGCCAGTCCGGCTGCAGGGTCCTCGGGATCCACCAACTCCGTCATATAAGCAACTTAGGTTGACAACCTCGTCTTGTCAACCAGAGTTGCTTATATCGACGGCTTGACGACCGCGACCACACCTTCCTATAGTCAACACATCAGTTGATCAAGGGAACGGTTGATAAAGATGGCAGTTGATGACGGTCAGCTCGACCGGGCGTTCGCGGCACTCGCGGATCCGGTCCGGCGGGCGATGATCGCGCGACTGTCGCGCGGGCCGGCCACGGTGAACGAGCTGGCCGAACCGTTCCCGATCACCAAGCAGGCGGTGTCGCGGCACATCCAGGTGCTCGAGGCCGCCGGCCTGATCACCCGGACCAGGGACGGCCAGCGCCGCCCGTGCCACCTGGTACCGGCTGCCCTCGAAGCACTGACGAGCTGGATCGACGAGTACCGGCTCGAAACCGAACGCCGCTTCCGCAAGATGGAGGCGCTATTGAAGGAGCAATCGAAATGACCGGCACCGTCATCAACGCCCCCGCGGGCACTCCGTTCGTCGAGGTCACCCGCGAGTTCGCCGCCACCCCGGCGCAGCTGTTCAAGATCGTCTCCGACCGCGACCTGGTCACCGAGTGGCTCGGCCCGCGCGAGCTGGACGCCACCGTCGAGGAGTACGACGCCCGCACCGGCGGCGCCTACCGCTACATCCACCGCGACGAGGCCGGTGAGTACGCCTTCCGCGGCGTCTTCCACACCGTCGAGCCGGACAAGCTGATCATCCAGACCTTCGAGTTCGAAGGCGCCCCGGGCCAGGTGTGCATCGAGAAGATGACGCTCGAGCCGACCGCGACCGGCGTCCGTTTCCACCAGCAGTCGGTGTTCCCGTCGGTCGAGTCCCGCGACCAGTTCATCGAGTCCGGCATGGAGCACGGCATCAACGACTCGATGGACCGTCTCGCCGAACTGCTCGCGAAAGAGAGCTGACTCATGAGCCAGGTAGTTGTCGACATCTCGGTCTCACTGGACGGGTACGTCACCGGCCCCAACGTCGGCATCGACAACGGGCTCGGCGACGGCGGCATGACCCTGCACGACTGGGTTTTCCACGGCAACGACGCCGATCGCGCCGTACTGGACGCCTCCTTCGAATCCACCGGCGCGGTCGTCCAGGGCCGGAACCTCTTCGACGTCATCGACGCCCCGAACGGCTGGAGCGACGAGATGGGGTACGGCGCGAAGCCGACCGGCGAGGTGAACCCGCCGATCTTCGTCGTCACACACGCAGCGCCGGAACATCCCCGGCTGGGCGATCGCTTCCACTTCGTCAGCAGTCCCGCGGAAGCGGTCGAGCAGGCGCTTGCGGTTGCCGATGGCAAGGATGTTGTCGTGATGGGCGGCGGCCAGATCTGTCACGAGGTGCTCGAGGCCGGGCTGGCCGACGTACTGCGGTTGCACCTGGCAACCGTCGTACTCGGCGACGGGACCCGGCTGTTCCCCGCCGAGGCCGCGCCGCCGGTCGGGCTGGAGCTGGTCGAGTGCATCTCCACGCCGGCCGCCCAGCACCTCACCTATCGAATCGTGAAGGAAAAGTAGCCATGGGCAACGTCATCGTCTCGGCAGTGGTGTCGCTGGACGGGTTCGTCGCGGACACCGAGGACGGGGTCGGTCCGCTGTTCGACTGGTACAACAACGGCCCGGTCGAGATCTACGGGACCGACCGGGGCCGGCCGTTCCACGTCAGTCCGGCGAGTGCGGAGTACATGAAATCGACCTGGCCGAAGGTGCGCTCCTGCGTGATCGGACGCCGCCTGTTCGACATCACGAACGGCTGGGGCGGCGTACCCGCGGTCGGCGACCATGTGTTCGTCGTCACGCACGAGCCGCCGACCGACTGGCCGTTCCCGGACGCGCCGTTCACGTTCGTCAACGGCATCGAGGCGGCCGTTGCCCAGGCCAAGGAGTTCGCCGGCGACGGCGACGTCACCATCACCGGCGGCAACCTCACCGGCCAGGCCCTCGCCGCCGGCCTGGTCGACGAGATCGCCTACAGCCTGGTCCCCGCCCTACTCGGCTCCGGCCGCCCCTTCTTCGGCGACTACGTCGGCCCTGAACTCCTCCTCGACAACCCCCGAGTAGTCGAAGGCGACCGAGTCACCCACCTGCACTACCGCGTCAGCAGAGGATGATCGGCGATCACAGTGCGGGAGCCGGGCGCAATCTCGGTGAAGCCGGCGTCTTGGACGACGGGGAGGCTGGTCTGTAGCAACCGCGTCCACTGGTCGGGTTCCGCCGTACGGACTGCCAGGGCGAAGTCAGCGGCCTCCCATTCCTTGCGGGCTGCGGATGACAGGTCCCACCAGGCTAGTTGGGCGGCGTGACCGCATTGCGCCATCGCTTTGCCGCTCGACATCTCCAGCTCCGGATTCACCCAAAGGACGGGTACGCCGGGCTCCACCGCAGGCAACTCGTCCGGGTCCTCGAAGTCGGTGCCGCTCACCTGGAGGTTGGCCAGCTCCACCGGCACCGCGTCCACGGCCGTCGGCGGGAAGACCCGGACCTCCGCCGTACCACCGTGAACCGTGATGCCCGGCACGCTCTCCGCACGCCGCCACTCGGCCCCACGAGCGCGTTTCACGATCTTCCGGATCTGATGGTCCTGCCAGGTGGTCATCGCCTCGGCCCACTCGCCCTCCCCCACGGACCGCTCGTCGGACAGGATCGCGAGCACCGCGCGGGCCGCGTTTTCCAGCGCGTCGGTCTGCGCCGGACGGGCGTTCTTTTCGACTCGGACGACGAGGGTCAAGACGTGTTCCACCCCGCGAGTCTGACATGTTGCCTTGTTGCAACAGGTTGTAGCGTGGCGCCATGCAGCAGTACCTGGATCTCCTGAAGCATGTGCTGGACAACGGGGCGGAGAAGGGGGACCGGACCGGGACGGGCACGCTGAGTGTGTTCGGGTACCAGTCGCGGTACGACCTTCGCGAGGGCTTCCCGGCGGTGACGACGAAGAAGCTGCATCTGCGGTCGGTGATCGGGGAGCTGATCTGGTTCCTCAGCGGGTCCACGAACATCAAGTGGCTGCACGAGAACAACATCTCGATCTGGGACGAGTGGGCCGACGCTGACGGCGAGCTCGGGCCGGTGTACGGCTACCAGTGGCGGTCCTGGCCGACGCCGGACGGTCGGCACGTCGACCAGATCACCAAGCTGATCGAGTCGATCAAGCAGAACCCGAACTCGCGCCGCCACATCGTCAGCGCGTGGAACGTGGCCGACGTGGACGACATGGCGTTGCCGCCGTGTCACACCATGTTCCAGTTCTACGTGGCGGACGGGCGACTGTCTTGCCAGCTGTACCAGCGGTCGGCGGACATCTTCCTGGGCGTGCCGTTCAACATCGCGTCGTACGCGCTGCTCACGCACATGGTCGCGCAGCAGACCGGCCTCGAGGTGGGCGACTTCGTCCACACCCTCGGCGACGCGCACCTGTACCTGAACCACCTCGACCAGGCCCGCCTGCAGCTCACCCGCGAGCCGCGCCCGCTGCCCACGCTGCAGCTCGCGAAGCGCGACTCGATCGACGGCTACGAGATCGCCGACGTCGAGCTGGTCGGCTACGACCCGCACCCCGGCATCAAGGCGCCCATCGCGGTATGAGCGTCATTCTGATCGCCGCGGTCGGTTCGAACGGTGTGATCGGGCGGGACAACGACCTGCCCTGGCGGATCCGTGAGGACTTGCAACGGTTCAAGCAGCTCACCCTCGGCCACACGCTCGTGATGGGCCGCAAGACCTACGACTCGATCGGCCGACCCCTCCCAGGCCGCCGTACCGTCGTTGTCACCCGCCAACCCACCTGGTCCGCCGACGGCGTCGACATCGCCCACTCGCTCGAAGAGGCCCTGGGGTACGACGGCACTCTCTACGTAGCCGGCGGCGGTGACATCTACCGCCAGGCCCTCCCCCACGCCGACGCCCTCGAACTCACCGAGGTCGACCAGTCCCCCGACGGCGACGTCACGTTCCCGGACCTCGACCTGGCCAGCTGGACCGAGAGTGCGCGAGAAGCCCGAGATGGGTTCTCGTTCGTTAGCTACCGTCGCAGGTAACAACGAGTGCGCAACGACGGGACCAGGAAGACCTGGAACCGACTAGATTGTGTGCGCGTCACGGAGGTGACCAGGGGCGCCTCGTGGAGGGGAAGACGATGACTGAAGCTGACAACACCGCAGGTGCGGCGGCAGCGCAGCCGGCTATGGCACCGCTACAGCCGCCGACTGCTACCGCGCCGGGGCTGATACTGACCGCTCCGCCGCCGTCACAGGCTGTGGTCGCGACGTCCGCGCCGAGTCTGGCGCCGGCGGTGGACGCGGCCGCGTTGCCGGGGCTGGACGACAAGGTGGACACCTTCCTGACCGCGCTGATGGCGGCCGAGCCCCGGTCGCCGGAGTTCGCGGCGAAGGCGAGTGACGTCCGCAGCATGGGCGACGTCGACATCCGCGCCGCCGCCGACAGCTCGAACCGGCTGCTCAAGGCGCCGGTACGGGCGCTCCAGGAAGGCGGCCTGTCCGAGGGGTCGACCGTCGGCAAGACGCTGCTCGAGCTGCGCCGTACCGTCGAGGACCTGGACCCGAAGGCCGCGTCCGGGCCGAAGAAGCTGCTCGGGATGATCCCGTTCGGGGACAAGATCGAGGACTACTTCCGCAAGTATCAGAGCGCGCAGAGCCACCTCGAGGGCATCCTGCACAGCCTGCGCAACGGCCAGGACGAGCTCGGCAAGGACAACGCCGCGCTGAACCTGGAGAAGCAGAACCTCTGGGACGCGATGACCCGGCTGAACCAGTACGTGTACGTCGCCGAGCGCCTCGACGCCCGACTGTCCGCGGCGATCGCCGAGCTGGAGCTGACCAACCCGGACAAGGCGAAGGCGTTCCGCGAGGACGTGCTGTTCTACGTCCGGCAGAAGCACCAGGACCTGCTCACCCAGCTGGCCGTGTCGATCCAGAACTACCTGGCCATCGACATCGTGATCAAGAACAACATCGAGCTGATCAAGGGCGTCGACCGCGCGTCGACCACCACGGTCTCGGCCCTGCGTACGGCGGTCATCGTCGCGCAGGCCCTGGGCAACCAGAAGCTCGTGCTGGACCAGATCACCGCGCTGAACACCACGACCAGCGGGATGATCGAGCGGACCTCGGAGATGCTCCGGGACAACTCGGTCGCGATCCAGCAGCAGGCCGCGTCGGCGACGATCGGGCTGCCGCAGCTGCAGGCGGCGTTCGCGAACATCTACGCGACCATGGACGCGATCGACACGTTCAAGGTCGAGGCACTGGACAACATGGCCGCCACGATCGGCACGCTGGAGACCGAGGTGACCAAGTCCCGGACGTACCTGGACCGGGTCTCCCAGCAGAACCAGCAGGTCGTGCACGGCAGCCTCGATCTCGACCTCGGTCGCTGATCCACACCACCACCTTGGGGACTGGGGGAACTGCATGGCGATCGGTGACTTCTTCGCGCGGCTGACCGGCCGCAAGGAGGAGCCCGAGCCTGCCCCGATCTCCCGGCCGCCGACGAACGACGATCTGCTGGCCGCGCTCGTCCGCGTCGAGGAGTTGGTCGCGGGCGGCGCCGTACCGGCCGTCGTCGCGTCCCGGGTCGGGCGGGTGGTCCGCGTCGTCCGCGAGACCATCCCGCGACTCGGGAACCTGGGCGGCAGTGCGCAGGCGTACTCCGTGATGGCGACGGCGACCGACTATCTGCCGGAGGCGATCGGCGGGTACCTGCGGCTGCCGCGGCAGTGGGCGGACACCCGGCCGGTCGACCGCGGCAAGACGTCGCTGATGATCCTGATCGACCAGTTGGACCTCTTGGCCGCAACGATGGACAAGGTGTTCGACGCGGTGAACCGCGCTGACGCGGCGGCGCTGATCGCGCATGGCAGGTTCCTGCAGGAAAAGTTCGGCACCGGCTCCACCGGCGGAGGCTTGGCGCTCGGTCCGACAGGGTCGACCCCACCACCGGATCTGGGGCCGTCCGGGCCGCTGGCACCACCACCAGGACGAGGAGGGAAATGAGCAGCGCGGGGGGACTACAGGAGGCTCTGTCGGCGCTGCTGACGGTCGCCGCTCGTGCCGGCGTCGCGGAAGAGACGGCGCGGACCGAGGCGCTCTCACTGGCCGCTGCCCTGGCGGAGTCGGCACCGGGTGCCTCTGCTGACTGGGCGAAGGCAGTGCCGGACGGCACGACACAGGACTTCTTCGACGCCGCCGTGCGGGGTCGTCGTTGGCGGGGCGCACCGACCGCGGTGCTGACCGAGCTGATCGCCAACAGCTCAGTAGAGAAGGCGGCGTACGCCGAAGCGCTGGCCGAGGTCGCGTCAGCAGCCTGTACGCTGGGCGAACCGACGATGCGAGTAGTAGGCAATGCTTCAGTGGCCGCTGCCGCGCAACTGCAGGCGGCGGGTGCACGCCCGCTACAGGTTGCTCCCACTCCCACAGCAGCAACTCCACAACCAGTTGAGGAAAAAGCAGTAGAGGTTCCTCAGAAGACAGTTGAGGAGTTGCTGGGTGAGTTGGACGGGCTGACGGGGTTGGCTCGGGTGAAGCAAGAGGTGCACCGGCAGGTCGCCGTACTGCGGGTGGAGAAACTGCGGGCCGAAGCCGGGCTGAAGAGTCCGACGATCACGCGGCACCTCGTGTTCGTGGGGAATCCGGGCACCGGGAAGACCACCGTCGCGCGGTTGGTGAGCGGGATCTACAAGGCGCTCGGCCTGCTGTCGAAGGGGCAGTTGATCGAGGTCGACCGGTCCGAGCTCGTCGCCGGGTACCTCGGGCAGACCGCGACGAAGACCGCCGAGGTGGTCGCGTCCGCGGCCGGCGGGGTGCTGTTCATCGACGAGGCGTACAGCCTGACCGCGGGTGACACCGGCGCCGACCAGTACGGGCGGGAAGCCGTCGACACGCTGGTCAAGGAGATGGAGGACCGGCGCGACGACCTGGTCGTGATCGTCGCCGGGTACCCCGAGCCGATGGAGGCGTTCATCGCCGCGAACCCGGGCCTGGCCAGCCGGTTCCGGACCACGATCGAGTTCGAGAACTACAGCGACGACGAGCTGACCGACATCCTCGCCGGCCTCACCGAAGCCGCCGACTACGAACTGGTCCCGGAGTCGCTGGAGAAGTTCCGGGAGATCCTCGCCGTCACACCGCGGGACAGCTCGTTCGGCAACGGCCGCTTCGCCCGCAACGTACTCGAGGCCGCCATCGGCCGCCACGCCTGGCGACTCCGCGACGTCACGGCACCGACAACCGACCAACTGCGTCAGATCCTCGCCGCAGACCTGACCGAAGACTCCCTTACGACCGAAGAAGAACCTCCTCCGGCCGTAACCGAGGACGAGCAAGGAGAACAGGCGTGACCCAGACGCAGAGCGCACCACCCCCAGCAACTTGGTCGCCGCCCGCCCCTCCCGGCACGACGCAACAGGCCTCCCCGACCCCAAGCCGCCGGAGCGCGGTCGCACAGTGGTTCGACGGTACGCCGGGCCGGATGCGCGCCTTCCTGATCGTTGCCGCGGCGATGAGTGTGCTGTTCGGCGTGGCTGCCGCGCAGGGATTCCAGCAGTCCAGCGGCGCCCTCCAACGCGCCCAGGACAACGCCGCCCAGCTGCTCCGGATCCAGTCGATCCACACCAACCTGGTCAGCGCGAACGCCGACGCGACCAACGCCTTCCTCGTCGGTGGTCTGGAGCCGCCGGATGAGCGTGCGAGCTTCGTCAACTCGATGGCCGCGGCCGCCGGCCTGATCGCCGAGGCTGCCACCGCGCAGCCCGCGGACCGCGAAGTGCTCAGCGCGCTGAACAAGACCCTGATCACCTATGAAGGCCTGATCGAGCAGGCTCGCGCGAACAACCGCCAGGGTCTCCCGATCGGTTCCCAGTACTTGAAGGACGCCAACTCGGTAATCCAGGACGACTCGCTGCCCTTGGTGAAGGCTCTGGTCGACGCGAACGAGAAGCGCGTTGACACCGAGTTCGACGGCGTCGGCCACGGCACCGTCTGGATCCTCGTCGGCGGTCTGCTCAGCCTGGTGATTCTCGCGATCACACTGCGCTGGCTGGCCCGCCGTACGCACCGCTACGTCAACCTCCCGATCGCCGCCGGCGCCATCGTCGTCCTGCTCACCACAGCCATCGGCGGGATCGCGCTCGCCGGCGCGTCCGGCTCGGCGAACGACACCCGCAAGGCGGAGTACGAGCGGATGCTGGCCCTGTCGCAAGCTCGGATCGCGGCGTTCGACGCGCGGTCGAACGAGAGCCTCACGTTGATCGCGCGCGGCTCCGGCGACGCGTTCGACAAGGCCTACAACGCGTCAGCCGACACGGTGGACGCGCAACTCGGCAAGCTCGGCTACGGCGACGCCGACCTGCAAACCCGTTGGACCAACTACAAAACGGTCCACGGCCAGATCCGGACACTGGACGCCACGCAGGGCAACTGGGACGGCGCAGTAGCCATCGCCGTTGGCAAAAGCCAGATCGCCAGTTCGGTGACGGCCTTCGACTCGCTCGACGGTGAGCTGTCGGCACAACTGAACGACACGAGCAGCGCGGTCCAGAAGAATCTGGACGACGCGCGCCATGGCCTCCCGCCGATCGGCTGGCTGGGTATCCCCCTTGGCATCGTGGTCGCGCTCTTGGTCGCCTGGGGCGTATCGCAGCGACTGGAGGAGTACCGATGAAGAAGCTCATCCCGATCGCGGCCGCCGCGGCGCTCCTGCTGACTGCCTGCAGTTCCGGCAACTACGCGGCAACTCAGATCCCACCGGAGCCCACAACGCCGACGACCTCGGCCGCGCCCACGACAACGGCGCCGTGTGACAAGAGCACCGAGCTGCAGTCGTACAGGCCCGACAGCCCGCTGCCCGCGCCGATGCAGATGACGCCCGGAACGACGATGAAGAAGATCCAGGACCGCGGCCGGCTGATCGCCGGGGTCTCCGCGGACAGCCTGCACCTCGGCTCCCGCAACCCGCTCAACGGCAAGATCGAGGGATTCGACATCGACATGCTCAAGGCGGTCGCGACGGCGATCTTCGGCACCGACGTGGGCCACCTCGAGTTGCGGGTGATCTCCAGCCCGCAGCGGATCCCGGTGCTGCAGAACAACACCGTCGACATCGTCGCGCGGAACATGACGATCAACTGCGATCGCTGGAGGCTGATCGCGTTCTCGGCCGAGTACTACCTCTCGGGCCAGAAGACACTCGTCCAACGGGACTCGAAGGCGACCGGGCTCGGCGACCTGTCTGACAAGACGGTGTGTGCCCCGGCCGGCTCGACCAGCCTGGACAACCTCAAGAAGGCGAACCCAAAGATCAAGGCCGTCACGGCCGACAGCGACACCGGCTGCCTGGTGCTGTTCCAGCAGGGCAAGGCGGACGCGATCAGCGGTGACGACACCGTGCTGGCCGGTGATGCGGCGCAGGATCCGTACGCGAAAGTGCTCTCGGAGCGGATCAGCAACGAACCGTACGGCCTGGGCATCAACAAGGCGAACGTGGACTTCGTCAAGTTCGTCAACGGCGTGCTCGAGAAGATGAAGGCGGGCCCCGATCCTGCCAACTCCGATTGGATGAAGTCGTACAACACGTGGCTTGGTCCTGACCTCGGCCCGCTGAAGGCCGCGCCGACACCCGCCTACGGCCGAGCCCAATGACAGTTCGTACGCCGACGGTTTCGGCGCCTGCTTCGCCGGGGCGGATGGGAAGTAGCGTTCCGGCTTCGGAGTTGCTCTCGTTTCTTGGGGCGCTTGGGGAGTGGCGGGATCGGCGGAAGGCTGAGCTGGACGAGCTGGATCAGGCTGCGCTGCATTCGCCGGACGGGGATGCGTTGAGTGCGGACGTCGTGCTGAGTATGACGGTCTGGAAGGCGGTGTCGGACCGGTACGAGTTGATCCTGGTGACCTGGGACTCGGGGCGGGTCGGGCCGACGGAGACCGAGCGGATCTCGGCGCTGATCTGGGGCGGACTCGATGCCGGTGGCGCCGGCGGCTCGCTCGCCGTTTCGTTGCCTGAGGCATGCAAATTGTCAGATGCACTCGCGGCCACTCTTCGCGCCAAGCTCGCACTCGATCCAGATGACGCCGACTTGGCCGCTCGGCTGCGGCAGTTGCGTGCACAGGTGGAGCGGATCAGCGATCTGGTCAAGCTGGAGCCGGCGAACGTCCGCGACCAGGCGCTGGCTCAGCACCACGACCTCGACCGACGGCTGACGGACCTTGCCGACCGCAACAAACGTGGCGCGGACATCGGCGGCCTGATCGGGCCGTTCGAGATCGACGCCGCGCGGGCCGAACGCGACCTCATCGTCGGCGCGGCTACCCGCAAGGAGCGAGCCGCCGACGTCGCCCGCGCCCGCACGGTGCGCGGCGAACTGGAAGCTCAAGGTACGGCGGTCCGCGCGCTGGCCGACAAGGCTGTCGCGACAGTCAGTCCGGCCCCGCGTCTCGCCGTACCCGATGTCACTGCGCTCGGGCCGGTGCCGAACACCCCGGCCGAGCTGGAGAAGTACCTGCACCGGCTGGACGCGGTACGACGGGCGCTCGGTCAGGCGCAGGCGGCGTACGGCACCGCGCTCGGACGACGTGACGAGCTGACTCAACTGCTGGACGCCTATCAGGTGAAGGCGGCAAGTGTTGCCCCGGGCAACGAAGATCTCGCCGAGTTGTACCGGCGCGGCCGAGCGGTGACCCAGAAGGAGCCGGTGGACCTGGCTCGTCTCGGTGCACTGGTAGCGGCCTACCAGGCCTACCTGGAAGGGACGAAATGACGACCTGCACCCAGCCGGGTTGTACCGGCTCGATCGTGGACGGGTACTGCGACGTGTGCGGCTCACCCGCCGCGGCCGCTCCAAGCCAGCCAACTGCAGCCCCGGCGGCGGCGACCGGCGCCTGCACGCAACCGGGATGCACCGGCACCTATGTGGACGGGTACTGCGACGTCTGCGGCTCCCCCGCAACAGCTGCCGAAGTCCCGGACCAGATCAGCTCGGTGTCGACCGTCTCCCGCGCATCCAACCGCCTGGCCTCCACGCCGCTCGGCTCCGCCCGCGCCGCCCAGGCCGGCTCGAAGCTGACCCGCAAGCTCGGTACGTCGTCCACCCGCCTGCGCGGTGCGCGACTCGGCGCCGGACTGACCCACGTACCGTCGATCCCCGCGATCGACGCCAGCAAAGCGATCCTGGCCAACCCGCAGGTCCCGGAGGACCGCCGGAACTGCCCGAACTGCGGCAACCCGGTCGGCCGGTCCCGCGCCGGCCAGCCTGGCCGGACCGACGGCTTCTGCCCGAAATGCCGCAACCGGTTCTCGTTCTCGCCGAAGCTGAAGGCCGGCGACCTGGTCGGCGGTCAGTATGAGGTGCGCGGCTGCCTGGCCCACGGCGGTTTCGGCTGGATCTACATGGCCCAGGACAAGAACGTGTCCGACCGCTGGGTGGTGCTGAAGGGCCTGCTCAACTCCGAGGACCCGGACGCGGTCGCCGCGGCGATCGCCGAGCAGCAGTTCCTGGCCCGCGTCGAGCACCCGCTGATCGTCGAGATCTACAACTTCGTCACGCACGACGGCGCCGGCTACATCGTGATGGAGTACGTCGGCGGCACCTCGCTGAAGACCCTGCTCAAGCAGCGGATGGAAGCCAACCACGGCCAGTACGACGCGCTGCCGATCGACCAGGCGATCGCCTACCTGCTGGAGATCCTGCCGGCGTTCTCGTACCTGCACGACCTCGGCCTGGTGTACTGCGACTTTAAACCGGACAACATCATCCAGGTCGGCGACGCGGTCAAGCTGATCGACCTCGGTGGAGTCCGGCGGATCGACGACTTGGACTCGGCGATCTACGGCACGGTCGGGTTCCAGGCGCCCGAGGTGGCCGAGGTCGGGCCGTCTGTTGCCTCCGACATCTACACGCTCGGCCGGACGCTGTGCGTGCTGGCGATGGAGTTCCGCGGCTACCAGGGCCGGTACGTCGACTCGCTGCCGCCGGTGAGCGAAGTACCGCTGTTCCAGAAGTACGACTCGGTGTACCGGTTGTTGCTCAAGGCATGTGCGACGGACCCGGCGGACCGGTTCCAGTCCGCCGACGAGTTCCGCGTGCAGCTTCTCGGCGTACTGCGTGAAGTGGTCGCGGACAAGCAGGGCACCAAGGCGGCCCAGCACTCGGCGTCATCGCTTCTGTTCGGTACGCCGGGTGACAAGTCGACCGGACTGGGCGACCTGGTCGAGCCGTGGCAGCAGCTGCCGTCACTGGCACCGGACGACAGCGACAAGATGGCCGGCTGGCTGAAGACGGTCAGCGTGCCGGACGCGACCAAGCGACTCGAGCTGCTGATCGACGCGCCGGAGCAGTCCCCGCAGACCCTGCTGGAGGTCGCGGAGGCCGCACTGGAGGTCGGACCCGACCGCTACGACCTGGTCGACACTGCGGTGGCTGACCTACTCAACGCGGACCCGTGGGAGTGGCGGGCGGTCTGGATGGCCGGACTGGTCGCTCTGGCCCGCGGGGACTCGGCTGCTGCGCAGTCCGCGTTCAACGCCGTCTACGGCCAGGTGCCGGGTGAGCTGGGGCCGAAACTGGCGCTGGCGATCGCCTGTGAGCACAGCAACGAGTACGACGTTGCCGAGGGCCTCTACCTGACCTGTGCGCGGACGGACGCCAACTACATCGCACCGTCGGCCTTCGGCCTGGCGGCGATCCGGACCCAGCGCAACGACCTCGACGGAGCACTCGGCGCGCTCGACCTGGTCCCCCGGACCAGCGGCGCGTATGTACGGGCCCGTCGCCAGCGAGCCGGGTTGCTGGCAGGATCGGGGCGTGGCCTTCCCGCGCTCGCCCAGGCGATGGACAGCATCGCGACGCTGACCATCGACCCGGTCGACCGGGCCAACCTGGCCGCGGACGTGTTCCGGACCGCGCTGACCGAGGTACAGCAGTCCGGTCCGCAGGAGGCTCTGCGGATCGACGGACGGGCAGCCACCGAGACCTCTCTGCGGAACGGGCTCGAGGCCACCTACCGGTTGCTGGCCGACCAGGCTCAGACCCGGACGGAACGGATCGCCCTGGTCGACCAGGCCAACGAGGTTCGAGGATGGACGTTGCAATGACGAGTACGACCGAAACGGTCTGCCCCAGCTGTGGCGGCCCGGTGTCCGAGGCGGATCGCTTCTGCGAGGCCTGCGGCACCGAGCTCAACCCCGGCAGCGCCACCAGCCCGACCACTCCGGCGTTGGACACCGACACCGAGCCGACCATCGAGATCAGCACGGTCCCCGTGGACCAGGTCGGCCCGTGCCAGTCCTGCGGCGGCACCGTCGGCGCGGAGGGGTACTGCGAGACCTGCGGTACGAAGGCGGCCAAGCTGCGGGACCACTTCGAGGAGCAGCCCGCGCCCTGGGTGGCCGGGGTGTGCGACCGCGGCATCCGGCACAGCCGGAACGAGGACGCCATGGCCCTCGGAGCGGACGCTGAGCCGGGCAGTCGGGCGCTGTTGGTGGTCTGCGACGGCGTCAGCTCGTCACTCGACTCCGACGTCGCGTCACTGGCCGCGGCCCGAGCAGCGTGCGAGGTGCTGCAGGCCGGGCACGCAAAGGGTCTCGGCACCGACTCGTCGCGGGGCAGTGCGATCGCGGCCCGGCTCAAGGCGGCGGCCGACGCTGCGAGTGACGCCGTACTGGACAACACCAGTCCCGACAGCCCGAACCCGGCGTCCTGCACGTTCGTGGCGGCGGTGCTGGAGGACGGTCTGCTGGTGGCCGGCAACGTCGGCGACAGTCGCGCGTACTGGTTCCCGGACGAAGCCGAGCCGGTCGCGCTGACCGTCGACGACTCGTGGGCGGCCGAGCTGATCGCCACCGGCATCTCCCGCGAGGAGGCCGAGTCCGGCCCGCACGCGCACGCGATCACCCGTTGGCTCGGCAAGGACGCACCGGACCACACGCCGCGGACCACAACGATCCACGTGACCGGACCGGGCTGGCTGGTCGTCTGCTCAGACGGTCTGTGGAACTACTGCTCCGAGGCGGCACCGCTGGCCGACCTGGTCCGTCAAACAGCTGCGGGCTGTGGTGGCGAACCGAAGGCCACTGCGTCCGCCCTGGTCGACTGGGCCAACGCCCAGGGTGGCCAAGACAACATCACCGTCGCGCTAGCGCGTATCTAGGAAGGGACCCGAGATGGCCGACTTCACCGCCACCGTCTACCAGAACGAGTTCCTGCCCGACGGCGGGACCGACGTACACGCCATCGTCACGGTGAAGTGCACCGGCGCCGGGGCGGCCGGGCAGTCCGGCAGCGGCGACGCGGGCGAGATCATCATCGTCGACACCTCCGGCTCGATGGGCCGGGACGGCGTCCAGGCAGCGGCGTACGCCGCACAGACCGCGCTCGACCAGATCCTCGACGGGGTCTGGTTCGCGGTCATCTCCGGCAACGACCGCGCGCAACTGGCGTTCCCGCCGTCGGCGGAGCCGGTGATGGTCAGGATGGACTCGTACACGCGGCAGGCGGCAAAGGACGCGGTGTCCCGGTTCTACGCCGACGGCGGGACCGCGATGGGCACCTGGCTGCGGCTCGCCTCACGGGTCTTCGCGACCGTGCCGTCGCTGACGCAGAAGCACGCGATCCTGCTGACCGACGGTGAGAACCAGCACGAGACGCCCGAGGCGCTGACCCAGGCGATCCAGTCGGTCACCGGTCAGTTCCAGTGCGACACCCGCGGCGTCGGCGTGGCCTGGCAGGTGGACGAGGTACGGCGGATCGCCCAGGCGCTACTCGGGACCGTCGACATCATCCCGGCGCCGGACCAGCTGGCCGCCGAGTTCTCCAAGCTGATCCAGAACGCGATGGGCCGCGGTGTCGCGCAGGCCGACCTGCGGGTCTGGGCGCCACAGGGTGCCGAGGTCCTGTTCGTCCGCCAGGTCGCCCCGACGGTCGAGGACCTGACAGCCCGGCGTACTGCGGTCAATCCGCTGACCGGCTCGTACCCGACCGGGTCGTGGGGCGACGAGTCCCGCGACTACCACGTGGCGATCCGGCTGGCCGCGAAGGCGATCGGGCAGGAGCAGCTCGCCGCGCGGGTCCAGCTGGTGCTGGGCAACGACGTGGTCGCGCAGAGCCTGGTGAAGGCGCTGTGGTCGGCCGACGACGCGCTCACCACCCGGATCAGCCCGGAGGTCGCCCACTACACCGGGCAGACCGAGCTGGCGCAGGCGATCCAGGACGGTCTGGCCGCGAAGGCCGCCGGTGACACCGCGACCGCGACCACCAAGCTCGGCCGCGCGGTCCAGCTCGCCGCCGCGACCGGCAACGAGGAAGCGACCACCCGGCTGCGCAAGGTTGTCGACATCGACGACCAGGAAGCGGGTACGGTGCGGCTCAAGCGCACAGTCGAGAAAGCCGACGAGATGGCGCTCGACACGGCCTCCACCAAGACCACCCGGGTGAGGAAATGACCGTCAACTGTCCGAGTGGGCACCCGTCCACCTCAACCGACTACTGCGACGTCTGCGGCCTGCCCATCGGCACCGCTGCCACTCCGGCAGCCACCGTCGCTGCGCCCACTCCGGACGCTGCACCCGCTACGCCGGCTCCGGCGCCGTCGGGACAGGCGTGCCCGAACTGCTCGGAGGCAGCCTCGGCAGACGCGCTGTTCTGCGAGAACTGCGGCTACGACTTCACCACCGGCACGATGCCGCGGCCCGCGTCCTCGCTCGACCTGTCCGCCGGCCTGCCTGCCCCGACCCCGTCCGCGCCGGCCGCGATCGCCGAATGGGTCGTCGAGCGCTGGGTCGATCCGGACTGGTACGCCGTACAGCAGAGTGACGACCCTTGTCCGTCACCTGGCCTGCCCGCGGTGATCCCGTTGACCGAGAAGAGCCTGCTGATCGGCCGCCCGTCCCGCAGCCGCGGCATCTCGCCCGAGATCGACTGCGGCGACGACACCGGCGTCAGCCGCCGCCAGGCCCAACTCACCACCGACGGCCAGCGCTGGTGGGTCGAGGACCTCCAGTCCTCCAACGGCACCTACATCGCCCCTGCCGCCGGCCCCCTCCCCGAAGACCCGATCATCCCCGGCCAACGCCAGGAACTGAACCCCGACGACCGCATCTACGTGGGCGCCTGGACCCGCCTGGTAGTCCGCAAATCCACCCCCGAAGAACAGGCCGGCCAGGCCTAAGAAGCAGGACTTGGATTCCGCTAAGTCCAGGTTGTTAAGGTAACCTGGACTTAGAAGAGAGGGAGTCCAGGTTTGAGTCGGCAACTCACTGCCATCTGGCGTGCAACCCCAGACGCCTTCGGGCCGCGCAAGCACAGACGGCCGTGTGAGTACACGGCGTACGTGCCAGATCTTCTGAGCGCTCACGCGCTGGATATGAGTACAGAGCTTGCTGCTGATGTGGCGGACACCGAGCGGGCTCTGGCCGCGTTCGAAGGAGGCCCGGACAACGGCCTCGAACAGCTGGCTCGCTTTCTATTACGCGCGGAGGCAGTTGCCTCGTCCAAGATCGAGGGCTTGCAGGTCAACAGCAGGCGCCTGGCTACACACGAGGCCCGAGTCGCAGCCGGCATACCGGATCGCGATGCCACCGCCGACGCGGTTCTGGGCAACGTCATCGCGATGCGGCACGCTGTCGACGACGTCGCGACGGTTGAGACAGTCCAGCTACACGATCTGCTCGATATCCACGCAGCACTGATGGAGCATTCTGACCAGCCTGACATCGGCGGCCACCTGCGCACGACGCAGAACTGGATCGGTGGAAACGACTTCAACCCCTGCCAGGCGGTGTTCGTTCCGCCACCACCTGACCAGCTTCCACAGCTCCTCGACGACCTCTGTCTCTTCATTAACCGCGATGACCTTCCAGGCACGGTGCAGGCAGGGCTCGTGCATGCGCAGTTCGAGACGATCCACCCCTTCGCGGACGGCAACGGGCGTACCGGACGCGCCTTGATTCAGGTGGTTCTCAAACGTCGAGGCCTGGCCCGGAACTTTGTCCCGCCGATCAGTCTCGCCCTCGCAACTCGCGCCGCTGCCTATGTCGGCGCTCTCACCCAGTTCCGTTACCTCGGCGACGCCAACGGCCCGGAAGCCCTCGCGGGCATCCGCGCCTGGCTGGACCTCTTTCTCAGCGCCACCCGCCGGGCTACGGCCGACGCGGTGAACTTGCAACAACTACTCCAGGAAGTGCAGCGCGACTGGCGCACGGCCGCGCGGCCGCGGACCGGCAGTGCGGCGGATCGTCTGCTGTCCCAGCTGATCGCCAATCCTGTTGTCACCGCCGACGACGTCATTCGATTGACCCAAGCCAGTCGGTCTGCAGCCTTTGCGGCAATCGACAACCTCAGTGCCGCTAAGGTCATCCGACCCGTCGGCGACCAGAAGCGTTACCGCTTGTTCGAGGCGCCTCGGGTGTTCGAGGTACTGACCGACTACGAGCGCGCCTCCGCAACCGAGTCCGGAAACACGCGAGTCGAGCGACCCAGACGAGTCGTTCCCTATCGGCAGGACTCCGAGAAGGCTTGACATCCCTCAAGCAGTGCCCAGCCGTCCGCTAGTAGCGGGTTGGGGCTGGGTGGGCCCAGCTCCGGGATGGGTTGAAGCACAGCCATTCGATGACGGTTGAGCCGACGACGATGGGGATGGCCCAGGTCCAGGGGTGGTGGGGGAGGCTGACGATGGCTACTGCGGTCCAGAGGGCTATCCAGCCGCCGCCGTAGCCGCGGAGGACGCCGCGGTACCAGAGGCCGCCGGGGGCTTCGGCTGCGCGCTGGCCGAGGTACACGAACAGGTACGACGCGATGCTGATCGGCCAGAAGTACCAGAGCCGGCCCCAGTCGTACGGGACCATCACCACCGCGGACAGGCAGACCAGGGCGATCGTCCAGTGGTAGACCTCGCCGACCCAGTTCAGTCCGTGCCGACGCAGGGTCGTGACGATCGCGAGCGGGCCGAACACCACGGCGAGGACCCCGGCGACGACATGCAGAATCAGTGCGATGTCACGCATCGCAGCGACTCCCCCGCTCCCCGCTCCCCCCGGAGCTATCTGACATGTCAGGGAGCATAGGACGCGGAATGCCTCGCGTCTGCCCCTCGGCGCACCCAGTTGGGTGCGCCGAGGAGACTGGTCACGCCTCCGGGAAGGACAGCACCCGGCGGACTGCGAAGTTCCGGTATCCCTGGCGCTCGAAGCTCTTCGCCATCGGGACGTTGCCGAAGTCCGTGTCGGCGCGGATGTGCTCAGCGCCGGTCTCGGCGAGCTGGTGGGTGAGCTCGGCCAGCAGATCGTCGATCAGCCCGTTCCCACGATGTTCCGGTACGACGCCGAGGTACCCGACGACCGGTCCACCGGCGTTCGCCGACGGCATCTGGAAACCGATCAGCTCGCCGTCGGCGTCGTACGCGAGCCGCCACCAGTCCCGGTCGCCCGGCATCGACTTGTACATCGCGAGCTCATCGCGAGCCGAGGCCTCGACCCCGACCCGCGCGATCTCCCGCGCTGTCGCGGCGTCCAGGCTGCCCTCGCTGACCCGCATGAACACGTCGACGAACGCCTCGTCGTCGGCCGGCTCGAACCGCAGCCGGGTGGGTCGCTCCGGCAGCCCGTACGCCGGCTTCCATTCGTACCGCAGCCGGTCGGTGATCGCGGTCATGCCGACCGCGGTCGCCGCCTGGGCCCGCGTCTCGAGGGCGGTGACGACGTCCGGCTTGTCCTGCCAGTCGCTGTCCAGGAAGAAGTGGTACTCCGGTGGTTCGGCATCGGCCGGCCGGGCTGCGACGGCGTGCTTGAGCAGTTCGGTCCAGACCGGGACCGGGTCGCCGTCGCCTACGAAGTACAGGCCGTCGATGCTGAACGGGTAGTCGTCGGTCGGACCGCCCCACCAGATGGCGAGGGCCTGGATCGCGCCGTTCTCCTCGGCGACCCAGGTCCAGTCGTCGCGGTAGTAGCCCTCAGCGACGTACTGCCGGTACCGGTCGAGGGTGACGGTGTTGATGGACTTCTGCTCGATCAGAGCAAGGATGGTGTCGAGGTCGGCCTCGACGGTGTTGCGGATGGTCACAGATCCTCCAGCAGGAGGCGCGGTCCGCTCAGTGCGAGCTACGGGAGCGGATCGGACGCGCCGGGAAACAAGTCGGTGTACTCATCGGTCGCTCCTTCCGCTCCGGATTCGGTCTCGCCGGGCCAGACTCTAAATGGCGGCCGGGGTCATAGTCCACCTGTTATTCACACCTGGGATGTACGAACGTTTGTTTGCGAGGGAAGCCTCCCAGCATGAGAACCCTCATCGCCGCCGTGGTCCTGGCGACCACCGCCGCCTTCGGCTCCACGGCCTACGCCGCCCCAACCACCGCCCCCACCTCCAGCACGTACGTCGTCGCGCCGACTGCGATCGACACGTGCGCGCTCAGCTCACTGCCCTCCCAGGCCAGCGACACCCTCGAACTGATCCACTCCGGCGGGCCGTTCCCGTACTCGCAGGACGGTGTCGTCTTCCAGAACCGGGAGGGCATCCTCCCGGCCGAGTCGAGCAGCTACTACCACGAGTACACCGTGATCACGCCCGGCTCGCCCGACCGTGGCGCCCGCCGGCTGATCGGCGGCGGCGCGAAGACCGATCCCGCGCACGTCTACTACACCGGCGACCACTACGCCTCGTTCTGCGAGGTCGACGAGAACAACTGAACCTCCGAGAGTAGTCTCGTCGGCACGTTGAGTGATCACCTGAAGGGATGCCTCACGATGCCGACTCTGCGTCCGGCGGTGGCTGGTCTGTTGCTGACCGCCGCGCTGCTCGTCTTCGGCCGGCCCGAAACCGGGCTGGCCGAAGCGACCGGCGATCCGTTGAAGCTGACCAGCGGGTTCTACGTGGATCCCGGTTCGGCCGCGGCGGCGTACGTACGGCGGCATCCTGAGGACACCGAGCTCGCGTCGAAGATCGCCGGCCAGGCGTCGGCGCGATGGTTCGGCACGTGGAGCGGGGACGTGAAGGCGGCGGTCACGGCGTACACGACTGCCGCGGACCGGGCTGACAAGCTGCCGGTGCTGGTGGCGGACAACCTGCCGGGCGGACCTTGCGGGATCGGCGGAGGGGCTGCGTCGGCAGCGGCGTACCGGACCTGGATCGCGGCCCTGTCGGACGGGATCGGCGCGCGGCCGGCGGTCGTCGTGATCGAGCCGGACGCATTGGCGCGGCTCGACTGCTTCCCGACGTCGGAGTGGGACGGGCGGATCGCGTTGCTGAAGTACGCCGTTGGGCTGCTCGCGGCGAAGAATCCGAATACGTGGGCGTACCTCGATGCCGGGAGTGTGACGTCCGGTGAGGCGAAGGAGATGGCGCGGCGGCTCCGGCTGGCCGACATCGGCAAGATCCGCGGCTTCGCGCTCAACACTGCGAACTACTTCACCACTGAGCAGTCCGTCACCCGCGGTACAACGATCTTGAGTGCTCTCGGCGGCGGATCGCACTTCGTCGTCGACACCAGCCGCAACGGCAACGGCTCCGACGGCAGCTCCTGCAACCCACCGGCGCGCAAACTCGGCACGACCCCCGCGGTCGCCACCTCACCGGTCGACCTCCACCTCTGGCTCCGCACCCCCGGCGAATCCGACGGCCCCTGCGGCCTAACCCCCACCCTCCCCGTCCGAACCTTCTCCCCGATCCTGGCCCACCACCTGATCATCGGCACCTAAAAGCAAGCGGTCCCGGGCTGAGCCCGGGACCGCTTGTACTGCGTGTGCTGTCGAACTTCAGAACCTCAGAAGTCCATGCCGCCCATGTCGGGCGCGCCACCCGGAGCGGCCGAGGCCTTCTCCGGCTTGTCGGCGATGACGGCCTCGGTGGTGAGGAACAGGGCCGCGATCGACGCCGCGTTCTGCAGCGCGGACCGGGTCACCTTGGCCGGGTCGATGATGCCGGTGGCGATCAGGTCGACGTACTCACCGGTCGCGGCGTTGAGGCCCCAGCCCGGCTCGAGGTTGCGAACCTTCTCCACCACGACGCCACCCTCGAGGCCGGCGTTCACGGCGATCTGCTTGAGCGGCGCCTCGACGGCGGAACGCACGATCTGCGCACCGGTCGCCTCGTCACCCTCGAGCTCCAGCTTCTCGAACGCCGCCACGGACGCCTGCAGCAGAGCCACGCCACCACCGGCGACGATGCCCTCCTCGACGGCCGCCTTCGCGTTGCGAACGGCGTCCTCGATGCGGTGCTTGCGCTCCTTCAGCTCGACCTCGGTGGCCGCGCCGACCTTGATCACCGCAACGCCACCGGCCAGCTTGGCCAGCCGCTCCTGCAGCTTCTCGCGGTCGTAGTCGGAGTCCGACTTCTCGATCTCGGCGCGGATCTGGTTGACCCGGCCGCCGATCTGGTCCGCGTCGCCCTCGCCCTCGACGATGGTCGTCTCGTCCTTGGTGACGACGATCTTGCGGGCCTGGCCGAGCAGCTCCAGGTCGACCGAGTCCAGCTTGAGACCGACCTCCTCGGAGATCACCTCGCCGCCGGTGAGGACGGCGATGTCGACCAGCATGGCCTTGCGGCGGTCACCGAAGCCCGGCGCCTTGACGGCGACGGCCTTGAAGGTGCCCTTGATCTTGTTGACGACCAGGGTGGCCAGCGCCTCGCCCTCGATGTCCTCGGCGATGATGGCCAGCGACTTGCCGGTCTGCATGACCTTCTCCAGCACCGGGACCAGGTCCTTGATGCTCGAGATCTTGCTGTTGACGATCAGGATGTACGGGTCGTCGAGAACCGCTTCCATCCGGTCGGTGTCGGTCACGAAGTACGGCGAGATGTAACCCTTGTCGAAGCGCATACCCTCGGTGAGCTCGAGCTCGAGGCCGAAGGTGTTGCTCTCCTCGACGGTGATGACGCCTTCCTTGCCGACCTTGTCCATCGCCTCGGCGATGATCTGGCCGACCTGGTTGTCGGCGGCAGAAATCGAAGCCGTGGAAGCGATCTGCTCCCGGGTCTCGACGTCCTTGGCCAGCTTGAGCAGCTGCTCGCTGACCGCCTCGACAGCCTTCTCGATGCCCTTCTTCAGGCCCATCGGGTTGGCGCCGGCCGCAACGTTGCGCAGACCCTCGCGGACGAGAGCCTGAGCCAGCACGGTGGCGGTGGTGGTGCCGTCACCCGCGACGTCGTCGGTCTTCTTGGCAACTTCCTTGACGAGCTCGGCCCCGATCTTCTCGTACGGGTCCTCGAGCTCGATCTCCTTGGCGATGGAGACGCCGTCGTTGGTGATCGTGGGGGCGCCCCACTTCTTCTCCAGCACGACGTTGCGGCCCTTCGGGCCGAGCGTCACCTTGACGGCGTCGGCGAGGATGTTCATTCCCCGCTCGAGGCCGCGGCGCGCCTCTTCATCGAAAGCAATCAGCTTGGGCATTCTCCGCGAGTCCTCCCGCGTCGAGTCTTTGTGGATCAGCCGGCCCGGATGCCCGCGACGGACGGCAACCGGTCCGCGACGCTCATGTCCCGCCACGCTCCGGCGCCTCATCGAGGCCGTCTTCTTGCACACTCACCCGGGCACGAGCACTTATCACTCTCACCCATGGAGTGCTAACCAAGTATTAGCACTCGACCCAAACGAGTGCAAGCCAGGCCATCACCCGCCCAGCTGGGCCGCGAGGTACTTCGGGGCGGTGAGGCGCCACGCTTCGGTGATCAGCTCCTGGAGCTCCTCCTCGTCGGCCGCCTGGAGATCGATCAGCAGCCAGGCGAACCGGCCGCCCTCCCAGGACGGGGAGTAGACCTCCGGGTTCTCCGCGACCAGCGCTTCCTGCTCCTCCCGGAGCGCCTTGACGTGCAGGCGGGTCTGGTCCTCGGACATGTACACAAAGCTCTTGTTGCGCACCTTGAAGACCGGCTGCCCAGCCCAGCCCTCGTGCTCCTCCGCCCCCGGCAACCCCTGCATAACCGTCACCACCGCCTGCGCATCCATACCCAAACGCTAGGCCCGCCCACCGACACTTTTACTTGACCACGGTGACCGTGACAGCCGCGCCAAGCGCGACCATCGTGCCGGGAGCCGGCGAGACCCCGAGGACCTGACCAGGGAGATAGTTGGGGTTCTTCGTCGGCCGGAAGATCACCTTCAGCCCCATCTGCTCGAGCACACCGGCGTAAACCGTCCCCGAGAGCACCGTCGGCATCGACTGATAGCCAGGCACGCCGACCTGGTCCGGCAGGATCACGATCCGTGACAGCAGCCGGTCGACCTCGGCGGCGCTCGTCGACGACTCGGCCCGGAACCAGAAGTCGTGGAAACGCACCTCACCCGAGCAGATCCGGACCTTGTTGGTCCCGGTCGTGCAGGTCGTCTGCCGGTGCACCGCCGGTACTCCGCCGATCGTGATGTCCTCGTCGGTCCGCAGCCGCGGCTCCGGTCCACCGCGGCCAAGCATCACGCTGTCGACGCCCTCCGGGCGATACGCCATGCAGTACTGCCCGGCGCTCGGATCCTCGATGAGCACCGTGTCCTTCATCGGCGTACCGCAGCTGCTCTGGTTCGTGCCCCAGCTCTTGGGTACGGCGATGGCGGCGTGACCGAGGCCGACCAGACGGGTTGCGACAGGTGCCGGAGCAGGTGAGGTCACGGTTGGTCGGTGGGAGGTCAGCACAGTGGTCCCGGCGATCACGACGGCGACGGCCGCTGCGGCTGACAACACCGCAGTACGGCGGTGGCGTCGGCGGCGTACCGCGCCTGTGCGGACGGCACCCAGTGGAGGCGGTCCGACGGGGGTTTGGTCGGCGGTGCGTTCCAGGAGGTCTGTCAGCTTGGTTTCGATCATCGGGTCTCTCGCAGTTCTGCCAGGTGTGGGTCCTGCGCCAGGGCCTTCACTGCCCGGGACAGCCGGCTCTTGACCGTGCCGGCGGCGACGCCGAGGGCGGACGCCATCTGTTGCTCGTTCAGGTGCGCGTAGTACCGCAGTACGACGGCTGTCCGCTGGTCGTCCGGTAGTCGGTCGAGGGCGCGCATCACTGCGTCCGTGTCGTCGACACCTGCGGTCTGGTCACCACCGGCGGACTCCGGGAGGGAGTCGGACGGCAGCTCCCCACGCCAGCGGCGTCTGCGCGACGAGCGGAAGCAGTTGACCAGGATCCGATGCACGTAGGCGTCACGGTCTTCGGCTGCGCGTACCCGGTGCCACTTGAGCAGGCAGCGTTCCAGCGTGGTCTGGACGAGGTCCTCGGCTTCAGGTGGAGTACAGCCGAGCAGGACCGCAGCGCGGACCAGTGTCGGCCAGCGTGCGGTCACGTACTCGCTGAAGTCGTCCATACCCCCTCCTCACCCTCACAGACAGGGTGACGGGTGGCGGAGGTTCCCGTCAGTGCTACTTGATCACTGTGAGGACGACTGTTTCACCGGGGCTCAGCAGGGTCCCGGACGGCGGTGAGACGCTCACGACGCGGCCTGGCTTGTAGACGACCGACGTCCTGGTGCGGAACTCAGTCTTCAGGCCCAGCTCCTGCAGGTGCTTCGCGTACGCCGTACCGCTCCGGCTCTCGTCAAGTAACCGCACGCTGGGTACGCCGACCCGGTCCGGCAGGATCGAGATCCGCGCGAGGATCTGGTCCACCTCCCCAGCACTCGTGGACGAGGACGCACGGAACCAGACGTGCAAGGACGGGAGGCCTACAGCTCCCCAGCACACGTCATCGGTCCCACAGGCAGTCCGCCGACGCTCGGCAGGCACACCGTTCACGGTGAACGTCTCGTCGACCTCGTAGCCGCTCGGCGGAGACGTGCCGAGCTCCACGCTGTCCACGTCCGGCGGCCGCGGCAGGTCGCAGTACGACTCCGCAGCCGGGTCATCGATGAGGACCGTGTCCCGGCGAGGGATGCCGCAGCGACTGGCGTTCGTACCCCAGGCCTTCGGTACGGCGATCACCGCGTGGCCAAAGCCGACCATTCGCATCGCAATCGGCTCAGGGGTCGGTTCGGGCGTCGTGATCCCCGTCCCCGAGCCGTTCGAACTCAGCACGTTGATGACTCCGATGACGGCCATCACCGTCGTCACGGCGGCGACCGACGCCAGGACGTCGCGGCGGCGGGGCGTCCTCGTCCGCGGGAGCTCCACACCCCAAGTCTGAGCGCAGACGGCGTACTCCGGAAGTGCCTTCTCACCAAAGTCGTCAGGGGTGTCCGACCGGGGTTCCCGGGGTCGGGTCAGGGGCCGGTCGGTACCGATCCGGATGTGCCGGAGGGTGCCGGAACGGGACAGTGGAGCCATGACGAACTCCAACGCACCGTTCCAGAACCTCTCCGGCAAGGTCCTCCGTCGTTCCGCCAACCAGCGGATGCTCTCCGGCGTGTCCGGCGGCATCGCCGAGTACCTGAACGTCGACGTGACGCTGGTCCGCCTCGGCTGGGTCGGCCTGACCCTGATCACCGGCGGCGCCGCGATGATCGGCTACGCAGTCGCGTGGATCGTGATCCCGGAGTCCGACGGCAAGGCCGTCTGGCAGAACGTCCAGCAGTCGGTCAACGACCGCCAGCAGGACACCACCGAGAACGACATCGCCGCCCGAATCTACGACGACACCAAGCCCCCGGCCGCGTGATCCCCGCAGCGCCTACCGCGCCGCGCACCGACATTTGGCTGGCTGACCAGCGAGCTTAGGGGTTTCTGAGCCCTACTCAGGGTCACAAACCCCGAACTTGCTGGGTCAGCCAGGCAAATTGCTGGGTCAGCAAGGCAAATGGGGAACGGTTAGACGTTCATCGCGGGTTTGCGTAGTGCTGCGACCGCTTGGTCGGGGTGGTCGGCGAAGATGCCCTGGAGGCCCAGGGCGGCGAAGCGGGTCAGTTCGGTCGGGTAGTCGGTCGCGGCGGGCAGGAAGCGCCGCTCGGCGCGGAACGTCCAGGCCTGGACAGCCAGACCGACGCGGTGGGCGTGCTCGACCAGGCGGGTCGGCTCGCCCAGGCAGCCGTCCGCGGTGCGCGGGATGACCAGATCCTTGTGCGGCGCCAGGACATGGGCGTACGTCGCGATCTCCCGTAGCCCGGCCGGCTCGATCAGATCGGCGTACGTGCGACCGTCGCCGGTCCGGAGGAAGTCGTTCGGCGCGCTCTCCGAGTCGATCAGCTGCACCAGCGGCACCCGCGTCATCACCGACAGCCGGCGCAGACTCGTCGGCTCGAACGACTGCACCATGATCTCGTCCTCGCGCAGCCCGAGCGCGAGGATCCGTTCGGTCAGCAGCTCCTCCAGTGGCAGCCCGAGCCGGCGGAAGTACATCGGGTGCTTGATCTCGGGGATCACCCCGATCGACCGGCCCAGCCGCGCGGACTCGCGCCGCGCCAGCGCCACCACCTCGTCGAACGTCGGGATCTGTTCCAAACCGTCGTACGCCGTGTTGCCGGCACGGAGCGCGGGCATCCGTTCCCGGGCCCGCAGCGACCGCAGTTCGGCGAAGGTGAAGTCCTCGGCGAACCAGCCGGTGACCGCGGTCCCGTCGACGATCTTGGTGATCTTCCGGTCGGCGAAGACCGGGTGGTCGGCGACGTCCGTCGTACTCGAGATCTCGTTCTCGTGCCGGCAGACCAGGACGCCGTCCAGGGTCGCGACCAGGTCGGGCTCCAGGTAGTCGGCGCCCTGTGCCGCGGCCAGCCGGTAGGCCGCCGGTGTGTGTTCCGGGCGGTAGCCACTCGCTCCCCGATGCGCGATCACCAACATGGATCCAGGACAGGGGCCGGACATTGCCCAGCGGGAACCCGTTGCCCAACGCAAGGTGAAGGTCTACCGACTGTCACCATCAGTCAGACTGCTCGACAGCAGGTACTGCGCGATGCAGTACGTCGCCATGACCAGATACGGCCGCGCTCCGAACTCATGTCCGGCCAGCCCGACGCCGATGAGCCCGTCCGACACCAGGAACAGCGCACCACCCACGCCGCCCCGCCAGCCGTTCCAACCGCTCGTGACCGCAGTCGCCGTCAGCAATAGCGAGTACACAGCCACTGGGATCCGGTTGTCGCCCAGACCGGGCCAGAGCAGGACCAGTGCGGTCACCCAGACCACGCCGTACGCCGCCAGCACCGCGAGCGACCGGCGCTGCGCGCGACGCGCGAACATCCTTACGTAACAGACATGTGCCACACCGAACGCCGCCATGCCCGGCACCAGCTGGTCGACCTGCAAGAGAACGTCACCGACGAGTGACGCGGCCAGTCCGACCAGCAGCGTGACCGGACCGCCGTTCAGGCGGGCCCAGACGGCCAGCGTCGGCATCAACAGGACCTTCGTGACCAGCTGAGACCAGGTCTCGTCGATCGCGATCGCGACCAGATGCGCCGCCGACAGGACGCCGTACGCGGCCAACCAGCCGGTTCCCCGTTTCATCTTCCCGATCGTGCCGTTCGAGGGGTCCACAGACGCGATTAATTCGCATGCAAAGTGTCGGAGCCGCGACCTAGCCTGAGGGCAACATGAGACAACTTCCCCTCGCCGATCCCGGCGTACCGAACCATCGCTCGCCGGCCCACTACCTGTGGTGGGTCGCCCGCGGTCAGGCCCGCACGCTCGCCGGCGGGATGACGTTCGGCATCCTGTGGATGGGCGCGCAGGCGTTCATCCCGGCCATCCTCGGCCGGGCGATCGACGAGGGCATCGCGGCGCAGGACGGTGAGCGGTTGCTGCACTGGACCGCGCTGCTGCTCGCGGTCGGCATCGTGCAGGCGCTGGCCGGCATCATGCGGCACCGGTTCGCGGTGACCAACTGGCTGATGTCGGCGTACCGGACCGTTCAGGTGGTGACGCGGAAGTCGGCCGACCTCGGCTCGACATTGCCGAAGCACCTGGCCACCGGCGAGGTGGTCAGCGTCGGCGCCAGCGACCTCTCCTACATCGGGAACCTGATGGAGATCTCGGCCCGGTTCGCAGGCGCGATCGTCGCCTTCGTGGTGGTCGCGGCGATCCTGCTCTCGTCGTCGACCGTGCTCGGCCTGGTCGTGCTCATCGGCGTACCGATCATGCTGTTCTGTCTGGGACCGATGCTGCGGCCGCTGCACCGGCGGCAGTCCGCGCAGCGCGAGGCGGTCGGCGAGCTGAACTCCTTGGGCTCGGACATCGTGGCCGGCCTGCGGGTGCTGCGCGGTATCGGCGGTGAAGAGTCGTTCTCCCGGCGCTACCGGAGCGAGTCGCAGCAGGTGCGGCAGGCCGGTGTGCGAGTGGCCGGGATCCAGTCGGTGCTGGACGCGGCCCAGGTGCTGCTGCCGGGGATCTTCGTGGTGCTGGTGGTCGGCCTGGGCGCGCACTTCGCGCTGCGCGGCAACCTGAGCCCCGGCTCGCTGGTGGCCTTCTACGGGTACGCGACGTTCCTGGTGCTGCCACTGCGTACGGCGACGGACTTCGCCAACCAGCTCATGCGTGGGCTGGTCGCAGCGGGCCGGGTGATCCGGGTGCTGAAGCTGGAGCCGGACATCACCGATCCCACGACACCGGTGCGGCTGCCGGACCACGGTGACCTGGTCGAGCCGGTCTCTGGCGTCCGCGCCCGCGACGGGCTGCTCACGGCGATCGTTTCCGCCGAGCCGGACAGCTACGCGGACCTCGCGGACCGCCTGGGTCGCTATGACGATAGCAGCGAGGCCAGGTACGGCGGGGTGACGCTGGCCAGCGCGACCCGGGCAGATGTCCGGGAGCGGATCCTGGTCAGTGACACGGGCTCCCAGCTGTTCACCGGCGTACTGCGGACCGAGCTCGACCCGGACGGCCGTCGTACCGATGACGAGCTGATGGCCGCGATGCGTACGGCGTCCGCCGAGGACGTGCTCGTTGCGCTGCCGGACGGGCTGGACTCCGAGGTCGAGGAGAAGGGCCGTTCGTTCTCCGGCGGTCAGCGCCAGCGGCTGGTGCTGGTACGGGCGCTGCTCGCGGACCCGTCCGTGCTGGTGCTGGTCGAGCCGACCTCGGCCGTCGACGCGCACACCGAGGCGCGGATCGCGGAGCGGTTGCGCGACCACCGGGCCGGCCGGAGCACTGTCGTACTGACCGCGAGCCCACTGCTGCTGGACCGGGTCGACGAGGTGATCTTCGTCGCCGCCGGCCGAGTGGTTGCCACCGGCAAGCACCGCGCGCTGCTCGAGTCCGATCCGCAGTACCGCCGTACCGTCACCCGGCAGACCGAAGAAGAGGAGGCCCTCCGATGAGGCAGATCCTGCCCGTGGCCGGGCCGGCCGAGATTCGGCAGCACGCGCGGCGGTTGGCTCGGCGGCACCCGCGCAACCTGCTGATCGCGTTGGCGCTGCACGCGTTGGCGGCGGTGTCGGGACTGGCCGCCCCGCGGCTGATCGGTGACCTGGTCCAGGACGTGCAGCACGGCACGACCGCGAGCAAGGTCAACGTGGTGATCGTCGTGATCGCCGTCTTCATCGTCGCGCAGTCGCTGCTGACCCGCTGGGCGCGGTACCGCTCGTTCGCGCTGGGCGAGCAGGTGCTGGCCGAGTTGCGTGAGGACTTCGTCGACAACGCTCTTGCGCTGCCGATCGGCACGGTCGAGCGGGCCGGCACCGGCGACCTGCTGTCTCGGACCTCGCGGGACGTCGACACGTTGTCGCGGACTGTGCGGTTCGCCGTACCGGAGACGATCATCGCTTGCGTCACGGTGGTCTTCACGGTGATCGCGACGGTGCTGGTTGGGGTCTGGGTGCTGGTGCCGTTGGTGGCGATGGTTCCGCTGCTTTGGCTGAGCACCAGGTGGTATCTGGGCCGCGCCAAGGACGGTTATCTCCGTGAGAACGCGGCGTACGCGCAGATGACGAGCTCGCTTGCCGAGACGGTCGAGGGTGCGCGGACGGTCGAGGCTCTGCGCCGGTACGACGCTCGGGTTCGTCAGGGTGACGCGGACATCCGCGGTTCGTACCTGGCGGAGCGGTACACCTTGTTTCTGCGGACGATGTACTTCCCGGCCGCGGAGCTGGGGTATCTCGTGCCGGTCGTGGGCACGCTGCTGTTCGGCGGTTGGCTGCATCTCAACGGTCACGTCTCATTGGGCGCCGTGACGGCCGCCGTGTTGTACGTGAACCAGTTGATCGACCCGGTCGACCGGCTGCTCTCCTGGCTGGACGAGCTCCAGTCCGGCGGTGCCGCGTTCGCACGGTTGCTGGGGATCAGCGACGTACCGGATGATCGGACGCCGTCGGGGCAGACGCCGGCCGACGAACTGGTGGAGGCGCGTGACGTGCGGTTCTCGTACGTCGAGGGTCGCGACGTACTGCATGGTGTGGACCTGATCATCCAGCCGGGTGAGCGGATCGCGATGGTCGGACCGTCCGGCGCCGGCAAGTCGACACTGGGGCGGCTGGTCGCGGGCATCCATCCGCCACGGACCGGTTCGGTGACGGTTGGCGGTGTGGGGATGACGGAGCTGCCGCTGGACGAACTGCGCAAGCAGGTCGCACTGGTCACGCAGGAGCACCACGTCTTCGTCGGCACACTGCGAGACAACCTGTCGATGGCGCGTCCGTCGGCGTCCGACTCGGAACTGTTGGAGGCACTCGCGGCCGTCGACGCTCGTGATTGGGCGCAGGCGTTGCCGGACGGGCTCGAGACTCGGGTGGGGTCGGGTCAGTTGGCGCTGACACCTGCACAGGCACAGCAGTTGGCGTTGGCTCGCCTGGTGCTGGCCGACCCACACACGCTGGTGCTCGACGAGGCGACCTCACTGATCGACCCACGCGCAGCGCGGCACATGGAGCGTTCCCTCGCCGCAGTCCTCGAAGGCCGAACGGTCATCGCCATCGCCCACCGCCTCTACACCGCCCACGACGCCGACCGCGTCGCAGTAGTAGAAGACGGCCGCATCACAGAACTAGGCAGCCACGACGAGTTAGTCGCCCGCCAGGGTTCGTACGCCGCGCTCTGGAATTCCTGGCACGGCTGACCTGAGACCTCCTACGGTCTCGGGTCACCGTTTGCGTAGTAGGGGTCCTCGCCTCCCCCGCCCCCGAGCGGAGCGAGGGGGCGGGGCTTCTTTTAGCGTTGGCGTAGTAGGAGTACTGCTGAATCGACATGAGGTGGTGGGGTAAAAGCCTTGCGGGGAAGGCGAAGTCCGATCGACGGGTCGTAGTACCGGAACCACCGGTTCGCCCCAGGCGCATCGCCACGCGCCCACCGATTCGCCACCTGACGCTGCAGCACCAGATCCGCCGACACCAGGCGCGAACCCTGCGCCAGCAGACGCTTCAGCAACAACGTGGAGACGTTGTACGGCGGGCTCGACACCACCCGGAACGGCCGCGACGGCAACCGGAGATCACCGGCATCGGCCCGGACCACCGTCACCGGCGCATCCGCGAACCGCCGACGCAACCGATCGGCACGACCCGGATGGAGTTCGACGGCGATCACCCGAGCACCGGCCCGAACCAACGGAGCAGTCAGCGCACCGAGTCCGGCCCCGACGTCGAGGACGAGCTCGCCAGGTCTGACCCCGGCCGCGTCCACGACCCGTTGGGCCCAACGACTATCGAGCGGATGCCATCCCCAGGCACCCCTCGCCTGCCCGGAGCCGGGCACGACGGACCATCACGAAGTACGTAATCATGCGACCGACCCTAGACCGTCAAACCACCATGGCTCAAAGCATTTTCGGCGTCGCACCGAGTGCGGTCACGGTCTCCGTCGTACGACGCTGCGCCAGCTCGAGCCGGCTCTTCTTCGCCACCGACTCTCCGCTTGCGAGCTCACGCCGTACGTCAAGCACTCGCACCGGCAGCACGTCCGTCATCAGCAACGGCGCGAACTCGGCCTGCTCGGTGGACCAGCGATCGCCGTCGCGCTTGAACGTGAAGCGGACAAGGAGGCCCTCAGCCTTGGTGGTTTCGGGTTCGCGGTGCGCGGCGACGAGGTTGCCGAGGCCGTACGCGACCCACTTCCCGTTGATCTGCTCCATCGGCTGCACGACATGCGCATGGTGGCCGATGACCAGGTCGATGTTGCTGTCGGCAAGCAGTTGTGGTGCGACCTCGCGTTGCTGGTCGTTGAGCTTGCTTGAGTACTCCGTACCCCAATGGCAGCTGACCAGCACCAGATCCGCACCACGGTCCTTGGCCTCCTGCGCCTTGCGGATGATCGTCTTCGGGTCGATCTTGCCGGCGCGCCAAGTCTGGCCATTCGGGTACGGCAGCCCGTTGAAGCCGAAGGTGAAACTGAGCGACGCGATCTTCACGCCGCCGACGTCGACGATCGTCGTCTGTTCGGCCTCGGCCCGCGACCGTGCCGTGCCCGCATGCTTCAACCCCACCTTCTCCAAGGTGTTGAGAGTCCGGTCGACACCGGCCGTACCGCCGTCGAAGCTGTGGTTGCTCGCAGTCGTGCAGACGTCGTACCCGGTCTGCTTGAGAGCAGTCGCGATCTGCGGTGGGCCTTGGAAGAGCGGGTAGCCGTGGTACGGACCGCCGAGAGGCGCGAGCGGATTCTCCAGGTGAGCGATGGCGAGATCCGCCCTCTGCACAAGGGGTTTCACGCTGCTCATCAGCGGCGCGAAGTCCCACTGACCACCCTTACCGTCGCGCTTCGCGGTTGTCCACAGGCGCTCATGAAGCAGTACGTCGCCAGTCGCGACCACCGTGATCCGATCGGGCCGCTTCGGTTCCGCACTCTTCGTGGCGTGATCAGTTGTCGTGTCCGCGTAGGTGTCCGCGATGCATCCACTCGTCGCCACCGCCGCGGCTCCGGCGAGCATTCCCCCGAGCACCGCACGTCGTCGTACCGCCATCCCACGCCCCCAAACCCTTGTTGTCATTGGAGACGCGGCACCGCGACTTTTGGTTGGGGACCGGTATAGTTATCCCGTGACGTCGAGACGTGATCGGGGATGTAAGCGATGGTCGAGCTGAAGACGGCGGCGGAGATCGAGCAGATGCGCGCGGCCGGCCGGGTCGTCGCCAACGCGCTGGCCGCGGTCAAGAAGGAAGCCGCGGCCGGGGTCTCGCTGCGCGAGCTCGACGAGGTCGCGCGAGATGTACTGCGCTCTGCCGGCGCGGTCTCGTTGTTCGAGGGGTACCAGCCGGGGTTCGCGACGTCACCGTTCAGCGGGGTGATCTGCACGTCGGTGAACGACGCCGTACTGCACGGGTTGCCGACCGACCTCCGACTTGAGGACGGCGACCTCCTCAACGTCGACTGCGGCGCGTCGGTCGACGGATGGTGCGCGGACTCGGCGACCAGCTTCTGCGTCGGTACGCCGCGACCCGAGGACCTGGAGCTGATCGCGACCACCGAGGAATCGCTCGCCGCGGGTATCGCGGCCGCCGTCGAAGGCAACCGGATCGGCGACATCGGCGCCGCGATCGGCCGGATCGGCAAGGCGGCCGGACTCGGTACCAACCTCGACTTCGGCGGCCACGGCGTCGGCCGCCGCATGCACGAAGAACCCCACATCCCCAACGGCGGCCGCCCCGGCCGAGGCCTCAAACTCCGCGCCGGCCACGTCTTCGCCATCGAACCCTGGTTCTGGACCGGCCCCGGCACCACCTACCGCATAGACCCCGACGGCTGGACCCTCCGCTCCACCGACAACACCCGAGGCGCCCACGCCGAACACACCATCGCCATAACCCCCGAAGGCCCCCAAATCCTCACCCTCCAGTAGATCGGCAACCACCCCGCGCGCTACCTGCAGGATCTGCCCGTCAGATGGTGGCTTTGTAGAAGGTGACGGTCGCGGTGGGGCGGAAGCCGACGCCTTGGTAGAGCGCGGCGGCGGGTGCGGATTCGAAGCCGACCTTGATGCGGCGTGCCCCTCTTGCCGCCAAGCGGTCGATGCCTGCGGTGAGCATGGCTCGAGCCAGGCCGCGCCGGTGATACTCGTCCTCCACTCTCACCGGCTCGACCAGCCCTACCCCTGTCACCGGATCGAACCAATAGAGCGAGTAGGCGGCGCCTTGCCCATCCGACGTCTCGATGGCGAGATCGAGCTCTGGGTCGTACAGCGAACACCGACGAAGGCGCTCCGCCACCCCCTCGCCGTTCCGGAGTCGCATCGGATGCGGGCTGTCCGACCGTTGGGTGCGGTCGACCAGGACAAAGCCCGCAGGCGGTACGTCGATCGGCGGCCGGTGCGCAGCCTCCATCCAGGCAACGCTTGATCGCTCACCGGCAACGAGCCCAGCTCCGGCAACCAGTTCGCTCAGTTGGCGATCGTCATCACGCACAGGCACCTCGAACGAACCCGCCGCGTGACGCCCGACCTGCGCCATCGCGCCCGCCCAAACCTGATCCACCGAAGGACTCGTCACGCCCGGTACGACGATCGGGTCACACTGCCAGAGATCGTCGGCCCAGCTCGTCAACAGAACCCCAGCCACCGGCCCATCACCATCAACCCAGAACAACTGCTCAACGCCCTCCGACCGCCGCGCTTTCCGCCCCCACCACTCCACATCCGCAGCCTCCCAAAGGCCAGCTTCGCGCTCCGCCAGACGAACGCGGCGCAACAACTCGGTGGCGAGCGTCAGCGCCTTACCTTCCGAGACTCTGATCTCTTGCACCGCCAACACCTACCCCCTCGCCAGCGCCGACCACAAGCGGCGAGCAGTCAGAAGAGGGGTTGTTGGGTTGGGGGTGGGGCGGGCGGTTGCGGGCGTGGTGGGGGGCGGAAGCGGCTGGTGGTGGGGTTTGGCTCGCCCCAGCCTGACTCTGCGCCGTCGACTACGCCAGTGGTGTGCATGCCGTTGATGGGTTTGGCGCGGTGGGAGGAGCTGCGGCCGAAGCCGTGTTTGTCGAGGAGTGGGCGGGCCTTGTCTTCGAAGGATTTGCGGAAGCTGGGGGCGGCGTAGGAACCGTGCGCATACAGTGATTCGTAGCGGGCGACCAGATTGGGGTGGTCGTGGGCCAGCCAGCTCATGAACCAGTCTTTGACGCCGGGGCGTAGGTGGAGGATCAGCGTGGTCACGCCGGTGGCGCCGGCTTCGGCCAATCCACCGAATAACTCGTCGAGCTGCTCGGTGGAGTCAGTCAGCCAGGGGAGGACGGGAGCGACCATCACGCCGCACGGGAGGTTGGCTTCGCGGATGGCTCGGATGAGGTCCAGCCGACCGCGAACCGACGGTACGCCGGGCTCCAGGCGGCGGCGAAGCTCCTCGTCGCCGAGGGCCAGCGAGATGCCGATGCCGACCCGCACCTCGGTAGCCGCTGCTGACAGCAGACCCAGATCCCTGCGGAGCAAGGTGCCTTTGGTCAGGATCGACAGGGGTGTGCCGGAGGCGGCCAGGGCCTCGATGATGCCGGGCATCAGGCGGTAGCGCCCCTCGGCTCGCTGGTACGGATCGGTGTTGGTGCCCAGGGCAACTTGTTCGTGGCTCCAGGACGGACGGGCGAGCTCGCGGCGCAGTACGTCGGCCACGTTGGTCTTGACGACGATCTGCCGGTCGAAGTCGTCGCCGGTGTCGAGCTCCAGGTACTTGTGGGTCGGCCGGGCGAAGCAGTAGCGACAGGCGTGCGTGCAGCCGCGATACGGATTGACGGTCCAGTTGAACGGCAGCGCCGTACCCGGCACCGAGTTCAGCGCCGAGCGCGCGAGCACCTCGTGGAACGTGATCCCCTGGAACTCCGGCGTCGTCACCGACCGGACCAGCCCCGCGATCGACCCGAGCCCCGGCAACGTCCCCGGGGTCTCCGCGTCGATTTGCTGACCGGCCCACCTCATGGCTACAGTCGAACACATGTTCCCATAAACATTCAACCCGAGATTCTGGCCGACCTGTCGGATCCGGCGTACGTCGTTCGTTGCAGGGGTGAGAGGTGGCCGACGGGAGGCCGCCCGGACAAGGAGCGTGAGATGGCGCTGTACCTGATCTCCTTCGAGAAGGGTGCGATGGACCACATCCCAGCGGAGGACTTCCCTGACGTGGGTAAGGCAGCCCACGCGGTGATCCGGGAGACCAAGGACGCCGGTGTGTACGTCTTCGGCGGTGGACTGAGCTACGAGGACGGCGACGTCGAGTGGGGCGTGGTGGCCGTCGACGGGCGGGTGACCGACGGCCCGTTCGCGGAGAGCAAGGAACTCATCGGCGGCCTCACCATCGTCGACGTACCCACGCGCGAGGATGCCCTGAAGTGGGCGGCGAAGATCGCGGTCGCGTGCCGTTGTGCGCAGGACGTCCGCAAGTTCGGGGACGACCCGGAGCGCTGATCGACGCGGGGACCACCCGGGCTCACCGAGCCCGGGTGAAGGCCTCTGCGTTTGCGACCGCCCACTCCCGGTAGGTGACCGCCGGTCGCCCGGTGAGCTCGGCCATCGCTGGCTCCGGCTTCATCGGGTGCTCCGCCATCATCCGGAAGCCGTCCAGCAGCCACTGCGCCGTCTCTAACCCGATCGCCGGCGCCAGGCTGTCGAGGTACTCCTGCGGCGTCTGCTCCTCGAACCGCACCTCCTGCCCGGTCGCCTTCGAGATCCACTCGACCTCCTCGGGCGGCGTCAGTCCTTCCGGCCCACTCATCGCGATCTTCTCGCCGTTGAAGCGGTCGGACAGCAGCACCACCCTCGCGACCGCGGCGATGTCCCCGAGGTCGATCGGCGTCTGCACGGCTCCGGCGTACGGCGCTCGCACGACACCCTCGGCCTTGATCGACGGCGCCCAGCCGAGCGTGTTCGTCATGAACTGCCCCGGTCGCAGGAACGTCCAATCGAAGCCGGCCGCCTCGATCGCCCGCTCGATCCGGTAGTAGTGCCACGTCGACGGATCCCCCTGCGCCTCATAATCAGCAGGCTCCCCGGACAGTACGACGACCCGCCGTACGCCGGCCTCCGTCGCGCAGCGGACGAAACCGTCGACGTACGCCGGAAGCGGCGCGAGATAGACCGTGTCGACGCCGTCCAGCGCAGCCGGCAGCGTCGAGGGCCGCCCCAGATACCCGCGCGCGACCTCAACCTCATCCGGCAAAGCGGCACGGGCCGGGTCGTTGGTCAGCGCGCGGACCGTCGCGCCCGCCGACATCAATTCGTCGACCAGCAGTCGCCCCACGCTCGCCGTCGCGCCCGTCACCAAGATGGTCATGCCAAATCCCCTCTCGACTCGAATTCCCGTAGGGTATACGAGAATTCAGGTCAGCGCCTATCGTTGGCCCGTGAGCGAGCGGCGGAGTGGTGAGGGGCAGCCGGACAAGACGCTGGCGTTGCTGTGGCGCAACCACAGCCAGCCGACCGCCGGCGACAACCCCACCGACGCTCGGCGGCGCGGAGCAGGACGGCGTCCGTCATTGACCGTGGACGACGTCGTGCGGGCCGGCATCCGGCTCGCGGACGAGCAGGGCCTCGCGGCCGCGTCGATGGGCGGTCTGGCCAAGGAACTCGGCGTCGGCACGATGACGCTCTATACATACGTGCCCGCCAAGGAACTGCTGCTCGACCTGATGGTCGACCAGGTGCTCGGCGAGCGCGAACTCCCCGGCCCGGGCGAGCCGCGGCCGGACGACTGGCGGGCGCAGGTGGAGATCTACTCCGAACAGACCCGCGCCATGTTCCAGCGGCACCTGTGGATGTCGCAGGTCTCGGCGATCCGTCCACCAGTCGGTCCGGGCATGCTCGCCGCCCGCGAGTACCTGCTGTCCGCTCTGCTCGGTGCCGGCCTCAGCCCACGCGATACGAACACGGCCGCGCTCGCAGTCACGACGTACATCGACTCCGCAGCGAGCAACGAGGCGGAGAGTCGGCTGGTCGAGCGCACCACCGGCCAGACCAACGACGCCTGGTGGTACGAGCGGAACGACCTGTGGGAGACGTACTTCGACGTCGACCAGCATCCCGCGATGACGACGATCTGGAACGCGAAGGGCTACCACTCCAACACCCGCGAGGCCGTAGCCGACTCGTACCGCTACGGCCTCGACCGTCTCCTCGACGGCATCCAGGCGATGCTAGATCCCGGTCCCGGACAGGACGTCCGCGCCGACCCGGTTCAAGGTGTGGCGGACTGAGCTTCCGACTCGGCGCGTGGTGACCAGTCCGGTGTTGTGCAGGACGCGGGCGTGCTCACTGGCCGACGCCAACGAGATACCGACCCGCGCTGCCAACTCGCTGGTCGAGCACGCGCCGCCCGAGATGCTCTTCAGCACCTGAGCCCTGGTCTTCCCGAGCAGGTCGGCGACAGCACCTTCGCGATCGGGACGCCGTACGACGACCTCGTCCGGCCGGGCGTCCTCATGACGAACCGGGTACACCAGCACCGGTGGCAGGGTCGGATCGAGCAGCATCATCGGGTACTTCCAGCAGAAGAACGACGGGACCAGCCGCAGTCCCCGGCCGTTCAGGTACAGGTCGCGGTCGATGTGCGGCGTGTCGACCGACAGCACCGGCGCGGCCCAGTCGAGCGAGCGGTGCAACTGCGGGATCAGCGACTCGAACCCGCGGTTGGCGACTGTGTCGTTGTGCTTGGCGACGGCGGGCTCGATCGCGGTCGAGATGATCGGCATCTGCGGCGCGATCTTGGTCCGGTGGAACGACCGCAATCCGTGGACGAGCCGCGTCATCACCTTGGTGTCACCGGCCGCGAGCCGACGGGTCCAGGCCGGCAGCCGGACACTGTCCGACAACCGCCGCAGCTCCGACATCAACTGAACCGGCGGAGTGGCGGCGACCGCAGTCAGCCCCACCTCGAGTCCTTCACCCGCTGCGCGCGGAGTGAGGAAATCGGGTGAGTACCCCACCGGTGGCGCCAGCGTGAGCAGCTCCTGTTCGAGCGCACTCACCCGGGCCCTCGCCCGTTCTCGCCAAGGTCCGAAGACCTCCGGCTCTTCGTCACCCTGCAGGACATGAAGCCCCAGCAGGACCTCCCACAACGGATCCGGTCGCTGCGCGATCGTCGTTCTGGCCAGATCCGTACAGTCGAAATGAATACGGAACACCACGACCCCCTCCCCCGAGGAAGTCACCCACCGTGGCCAGCGGGCGACCCTGCGACGATAACAGCCGTCGGGTTCACCCGCAGTGACGAACTACTCCCACTCGATGGTGCCCGGGGGCTTGCTGGTGACGTCGAGGGTGACGCGGTTGATCTCGTCGACCTCGTTGGTGATCCGGGTCGAGATCCGCTCGATCACGTCGTACGGGAGCCGGGCCCAGTCCGCCGTCATCGCGTCCTCGCTGGTGACCGGACGCAGTACGACGGGATGCCCGTAGGTCCGCCCGTCGCCCTGGACACCGACCGACCGTACGTCGGCCAGCAGGACCACCGGGAACTGCCAGATGTCGCGGTCGAGCCCCGCCGCGGTCAGCTCGGTGCGGGCAATCAGGTCGGCGGCGCGAAGGATGTCGAGCCGCTCGCGGGTGACCTCGCCGATGATCCGGATACTCAGGCCGGGACCGGGGAACGGGTGCCGGTAGACCATCGTCTCCGGCAGGCCGAGCGCCAGGCCGAGCTCGCGGACCTCGTCCTTGAACAGCGTCCGCAGCGGCTCGATCAGACTGAACTGCAGGTCGTCCGGCAGACCGCCGACGTTGTGGTGCGACTTGATGTTCGCCGCGCCGGTGCCGCCGCCGGACTCGACCACGTCCGGGTAGAGCGTGCCCTGGACCAGGAACTCGATGTGCCGCTCGGCGTCCACCTTGCGCGCGGTCGCCTCGAAGGTCCGGATGAACTCACGGCCGACGATCTTCCGCTTCTGCTCCGGCTCGGTCACGCCGGCCAGCGCGGTCAGGAACTGCTCCTCGGCATCGATCGCCTCCAGCCGGATCCCGATCGCGGCGACGAAGTCCTTCTCGATCTGCTCGGACTCACCGGCCCGCTGCAGACCGTGGTCGACGTACACACAGGTCAACTGGTCGCCGATCGCCTTGTGTACAAGGGCCGCCGCGACCGCCGAGTCGACACCACCGGACAGCGCGCACAGCACCTGCTTGTCGCCGACCTGGTTGCGGATCAGCTCGACCTGCTCGTCGACGACGTTGGTCGTGGTCCAGTCGCCCTTGCAGCCGGCGATCTCGTAGAGGAAGTGCTCCAGCACGGCCTGCCCGGCCTGCGAGTGCAGCACCTCCGGATGCCACTGCACACCGGCCAGCCGCCGATCCAGGTCCTCGAACGCAGCCACCGGCGCACCCTCAGACGCGGCGAGTACGGCGAATCCAGCGGGCGGAGCGTGAACCGCGTCACCGTGGGACATCCACACGTTCAGGTCCTCGGGAACGTCGGCCAGCAGGGTCCCGGGCTCGCTCACGGTGACCGGCGTACGCCCGAACTCACGCAGTCCCGTCCGCCGCACCTCACCACCGAGCGTCTGCGCCATCGCCTGGAACCCGTAGCAGATCCCGAACGCCGGTACGCCGGCCTCGAACAGCCCCGACTCGACCCGCGGCGCCCCCTCGGCATACACCGACTGCGGCCCGCCGGACAAGATGATCGCCTTCGGCCCGCGCGCCAGCATCTCCTCCACCGGCATCGAGTGCGGCACGATCTCGGAGTACACCTTCGCCTCGCGCACCCGCCGCGCGATCAACTGCGCATACTGCGCCCCGAAGTCGACGACCAGTACCAGCTCATGCTCGCTCACCCACAAAGCGTATCGGTGCACCTCAGCCCACCCGTAATCCGCCACCACCGCACCCCCACCGCCCGACCGCCCCGATCTCGCCGAGTAGCGCAGAACGGCGCACCCCAACGTCACCGACTCGTGCAAATAGGCGCGCCCCCGTTTCGCCGACTCGTGGATTGCGGTCGAGATCGCCACCCAAAATCCACGACTCGACGACTGAGCGGAGAGCGTTCCGGATGGCGGTCGATCGAAGTCCGGGTGATGGAACGTCGTACCAGATGCGCCAGCCGGAGGGGCCCGCGACAGGAAGCGGGAGCCCGGGACAGGAAGCGGGAGCCCGGGGACAGGAGCGGAGCCCGGGGACAGGAGCGGAGCCCGGGGACAGGAGCGGAGCCCGGGGACAGGAGCGGAGCCCGGGGACAGGAGCGGAGCCCGGGGACAGGAGC
>NZ_SODF01000003.1:1209297-1209791 GCF_004365875.1 Kribbella kalugense
CGGAGCCCGGGGACAGGAAGCGGGGGCCTGAGAACAGGGAGCGGTGCCCGGGACGGGTAGCGGTGCCCGGGACGGGTAGCGGTGCCCGGGAACGAGGAGCGGGACCTGGGAGCGGGGACCTGGGACAAGGAATGGCGGGGTGGGGATGGGGCGTGGGAACGGGGAGTGGGGAGGGAACGGGGGTGGGGACAGGGAACCGGCCTGGTGGGGACAGGGAACCGGCCTGGTGGGGACAGGGAACCGGCCTGGTGGGGACAGGGAACGGGGGGTGGAGACAAGTAATGGGGGCTGGAGACCTGAAATAACCTGTCTCCAGACACCAAAGGGTGTCCCAGGCCCCCACAAATGACCGCGAACTGGTCGTACGCCGCCCGACGGAGATGCCGCTCCCGATCCACGTCGACCGTGTCCACACCTCCCACCGGCTCCGGGCGTAGCTGCGTCCTTCCCTGGTCGTGGCGGTGTGTGTCAAGTGTCGAAGATCCCGCAGGGAC
>NZ_SODF01000004.1:0-412202 GCF_004365875.1 Kribbella kalugense
CCGATGGTACTGCGACCGGGAGGTCGTGGGAGAGTAGGACGCCGCCGGACATTCACACTGTTAAGGGCCACCCCATCCGGGGTGGCCCTTAACATATGTTGCGGCCCGGGCGTCTGCCCGACGGCCGCGACCTCAGCACCGTTGCGGACGCGGTAACGTTTGTCCGATTACTGCTCTTCAGCATCGTTAGGAGTCATCGTGGCTACGCCACCTCGCAATCCCCGGTCCGGTTCTGGGGACCGCCGCGGTTCCTCCGGGGGCGCCGGCCGTTCCGGCCGTGCCGGAGGTGGACGCCCGGACTCCGGCGCAGGTCGCTCAGGTTCTGGAGCCGGCCGCTCAGGTTCAGGAGCGGGTCGCTCGAACTCAGGCGGTGGCTCCAACTACAGCGGTGGCGGCACGGGCTCTGGAGCGGGTCGCTCGAGCTCGGGTGCTGGTCGGTCGGGTTCTGGCGGTAGCCGCGGGGGTTCTGGTGGCGGTCCGCGAGGGGCTGGCGGTCCTGCCGGGTCTGGTGGCGGTCCGAACCGTCGTGGTGGGATTGCCGGCGGGCGTTCGGACGGTGTAGCCGGGCGGTCCGGCGGTGGGCCACGTTCTGGTGGCTCCTCATATCGGGATCGGGACGAGAACTCGTCCGAGAACAGGCGTGGGTACGCCGGATCTCGGAGCGATGACAAGACTCAGCGGGATCCGTTCCGTGGTCAGCTGTCCGGTGACGGCGATCGCGGTGCCGGACGCGGCGACCGGTCCGGCGGCTTCCGCCGTGACGACCGACGAGACGACCGCAAGGATGACCGACGCGACGGTCCTCGCGATGACCGGTCCGGTGGTCGCGGTGGGTACTCGCGTGATGATCGCGGTGGGCCTCGGCGGGATGACCGCAGTGGCGACAGCCGTGGTCCGGCCGGGCGAGACGACCGCGGGTCGAACCGTGGTGGCTACCGACCGGACGACCGGTCCGGCGGAGATCGCGGTGGCTATCAGCGCGATGACCGGTCGGCTGGCGACCGCGGTGGGTTCCGGCGTGATGAGCGGTCCGGCGGTGATCGCGGTGGGTTCCGGCGGGACGAGCGCGGTGGTGACTCGCGTGGCCGGGGTACTCCTCGGGCCGGCGGACCGCCGCGTGGGGAGCGTGGAGCATTCAAGCGGGACGACCGTGGTGGCGACACTCGCGGTGCGTCCGGACGAGACGACCGCGGATCGAACCGCGGTGGCTACCGCCCGGACGACCGGTCCGGCGGAGACCGTGGCGGCTACCAGCGCGACGACCGCTCCGGTGGTGACCGCGGTGGCTATCAGCGCGATGACCGGTCCGGTGGCGATCGTGGCGGGTTCCGGCGGGACGAGCGGTCGAGTGGTGACCGCAGTGGATACCAGCGGAACGAGCAGTCCGGCGGAGATCGCGGTGGGTATCAGCGCGATGACCGCTCGGGCGGAGATCGTGGCGGGTTCCGCCGTGACGAGCGGTCCGGTGGTGACCGCGGCGGACATCAGCGCGATGAGCGGCCCAGCGCAGATCGTGGCGGATACCGGCGCGATGACCGGTCGGGTGGCGATCGCGGTGGTTCCCAGCGGAATGAGCAGTCCGGCGATCGTGGTGGGTATCGGTCGGCTGAGCGGGCCGGTGGGGATCGTGGTGGGTTCCAGGGTTCGGCGCGGCGGGATGAGCGTGGCTCTCGTGGGCCGAGTGGTGACTCTCGTGGGCGTGGACCCGGTGGGGACCGCGGTGGTCGGAATTCGCGGGGGGCGGGAGGCCGGGATGATCGGCGTACCGGACCTCGGCGGGAGGACCGGGACGAGAAGGCTGCGCCTCGGCGGGACGATCCGAAGATTCCGGAAGGGATCACCGGTGCTGAGCTCGATCGCGGGGTGAAGGCCGAGCTTCGGTCGTTGCCGCGGACGTTGGCGGACCTGGTTGCGCAGCATCTGGTGGCGTCGGGCCGGTTCATCGACGACGACCCGGAGCTCGCATACCAGCATGCGCGGACCGCGCGGCGGCTGGCGTCGCGGCTTGGTGGAGTACGGGAGGCTGTGGCGATCACGGCGTACTTGGCTGAGCATTACGACGAGGCGCTGACCGAGTTCCGCGCGGTACGGCGGATGTCGGGGAACCACGAGGTCATCGCGATGATGGCTGACTGCGAGCGGGCGCTCGGACGGCCGGAGAAGGCGTTGGCGCTGACCAAGGACAAGCACGTCAGCGAGCTGTCGGAGCCGACGCAGATGGAGCTGCTGATCGTGGCGGCCGGGGCTCGGCGCGACATGGGGCAGACAGCGGCGGCGATCCAGACGCTGGATGTGCCGGAATTGACCAAGCGGACGCGGGCTGAGTGGTTGCCGCGGCTGCGGTACGCGTACGCCGATGCGCTTCAGGAAGCTGGGCGTACGGATGAGGCGCTGGTCTGGTTCCACCGGGCGGCCGGCGTTGACGGCGATGGTGTTACCGGTGCGGCTGAGCGCGCGGCTGAGCTCGAGGGCCTCGAGTTCACCGACCTCGACGATGACGACGCCGTCCTGGACGACGAGTACTTCGACGACGAGGACACGACCGACGAGTCCGACGACCAGGACGACACCGACGACGAGTCGGCCGACCAGGAAGTCGACCTCGACGGATCCGCCGACGAGGCGGATGACGCGGACGACGACAGCGTTGACGAGGTGGACGAGGACAGCGTCGACGACGCAGTAGACCAGGCCGACGAAGAAGCTGTCGACGACGACTCGGTGGACGAGGCCGGCGACGGTGTTGACGAGGTCGAGGACGTGGACGGGCTTGAGTTGGCTGAGGGGGCGGCGGACTCGAGTGGGGACGTGGACGTGAAGGGCGGGGCTGGGGACGGCGTCGTTGGCGGGGAGTTGTCCAAGGGCGTCGAGGAGTAGGGCGGTGGCTGGCGGGGGCCTGGCGCCTGAGACTCCGGTGGGCGTACTCATCGGCAGCGCCCTCACCAAGGGTGCGGCCAGGCTGCAGCGTTCTGTTGGCATGGTGGAACGAAGCGAGGACGACGCGATCCATCAGGTCCGGGTGTCGTGCCGGCGGTTGCGGAGCGATCTGAAGTTGTTCCGCAAGCTCCTGGCCGGCGACTGGGCGACAGAGCTCCGCGCCGATCTGGCCGCGCTGGCTCAGGCCTGCGGCGAGGCGCGCGATCTGGAAGTGATCGCCGCCCTCGTCCGCGAGGGCGCCACCAGTGAGGACAACGAGGAACACGTCGACACGATCCTCACCACGCTGACGTTCGGGCTGGACCGCGCGGCCTCAGGCTCCGCCGAGGTCGTGCTGGGGGAGGCGACTCAGGAACTGCTCACCACCCTGGAGTCGATCGCCGCGGCCCCGGATCTCAAGCCCAAGGCAGACAAGCCGTGCAGTGAGGTCCTGCCGGAACTCCTGCAGTCGGCCACCGCCAAGTTCACCCAGCAAGCCGACAAGCTCAAGCCCTGGAGCCCCGACGACGACTGGCACGAGGTCCGCCTGCTGGCGAAGCGAGTCCGGTACGCCGCCGACACCAGCGCCTCTGTGTTCGGTGACGAAGCAAAAGCCACCGCCGCCCAAGCAGCCACCTACCAAGAGCTCCTAGGCCAGCACCAGGACCACTGCGCCGCCGCAGACGCCCTGACTGCCATGGCAGCAGACGCGGCCGCTCAGGATGACCCGGAGCTCTCGTTCACCCTCGGCCGCCTCACAGAGCGCCACCGTGCGGCTCGCAGGCCCCTGCGCGAGCAGTTCCTCAGCCTGTACCACCGGCCCTGACTCAAGCCTGTATCACCGACCCGACTCACAGCGTCCGGAACAGCAGTCCCACTCGAGGCTTGGGTCCGAACGAAGTGGCCTTCTGCGGCAGTACGACGCCCTGCGCGGCAGACCGTAGTACCTGGTCCATGCGGGGCGCTGCGAGCTCCACAGCCACCTGCTGAGGGCCTGCCAACGCCAGTGCGTCCGCAAGCGTGTGATGGAAGCTGATGTCTTCCTGCACGACACCCCACGCCGGCAGGAGCAGCTCGTGCAGCTGCGCGACTGTCGGGGTCTCAGTAGCCGAGTGAAGCGTCAGCCAGCTCGCACCATCCGTGATGGAGATGCGGTCCGGATCGCCTTCTATCCGACCAGGCTGCATCTGCCAGCCGGGCGGCGTATGCGTCTGCACGGTCTGAAGGCTCAGACCGGGTACGACGCGGTGGATCGGGTCCAGCGTGAGTGGGTGGCGGATGTAGTCGACCAGCATCGCCAGACCGACCGCTGCGCCCGGACGGCCTGGTTCACGCCGCTGACGTTCCAGGTACGCCGCATAGCGGTGGTGGCCGTCCGCGATCACGGCCTCGTGCTTGGAGAGCTCGTCGGCGATCAGCGCCAGAGTGGTGGGGTCGTCGATCCGCCAGATCTGGTGATGTGCACCGTTGTAGGTGTCAGCCACGACCCATGGTTCGCCGGCGCGGGCGTTGTCGACGGCATCGCTGGCCGCGCCACCATCGGCGTACGCGAGCAGGATCGGCTCCAGGTCCGCGTCGGTCGCCTCCATCAGCCGGAGCCGGTCGTCGACCCAGTGCTGCATCACTTCCTCGTGCGGCAGCACCACGCGTCGTTCTGGGTCCAGCTGGAGCGAGCCGACCAGGCCGCACAGTACGGCGTTGCCCAGTTGCTGCTCGTACACGTACATCGCGGGGCGGTCGTCCTGAATCACGACACCGTCCTGCTGCCACCGGGCGAGCCGCTGCGCGGGTTCGTCGTACCGCGCCGGGCCGAGGTCCGGGTCGCGTGGAAGGATGAGCCTCACCATGTTGTGCAGATCAGAGTCAGTCAGCCGCCGGACGATGGCGGGTTCCAGCACGTCGTACGGCGGTGACGTGACCGCGCCGAGCCCGCTCACCTTGCCCGCCACGAACCGCCAGGCGCGCAGTGGGTCGAGTCTCAGCACGCTCCCCCTTGCATCCGGCATGCGCGGAATCGTACGGGGTGAAGCATGAGAGAAGCGCCCGAACCGCTCTCGGCGTGTGAGGAACCGCTCGCGAGCCGGTACGACGTAGCGCTACTGGACCTCGACGGGGTTGTGTACGTCGGCCCGGACCCGGTGCCGGACGCCCCGGAGAACCTGCGTAAAGCTGCCAAGGAAGGCATGCGGATCGGGTTCATCACGAACAACGCGAGCCGGCCGGCGGGAGTTGTTGCCGAGCACCTCGCATCGTTCGGGCTGGAGGTGATCGCCGAGGACGTGGTCACGTCCGCTCAGGCGGCGGCGAAGCTGATCGCGTCCGAGTTCCCGAAGGGGTCGCCGGTCCTCGTGGTCGGTGGCGAGGGGCTGTACGTCGCCCTGGAGGAATACGGACTGACGCCGGTCCGGAGCAGCGACGCGCACCCGGTGGCCGTCGTACAAGGCTTCCACCCGGATGTGAACTGGGTGATGCTCGCGGACGGCGCGCACGCGATCCACGAGGGCGCGAAGTGGTTCGCGACCAACCTCGACCTGACCATCCCCACCGCGGCCGGCAAGGCGCCGGGCAACGGCACGCTGGTGCAGGCCGTCCGGGCCGCGGTCGACGTGGATCCGGTCGTCGCCGGGAAGCCCGAGCCCCCGTTGCTGGAGACCAGTATCGAACGGCTGAAAGCCAAGCGCCCGTTGATGATCGGGGACCGGCTGGACTCCGACATCCAGGGTGCGAACGCGGTCGGGATCGCGAGTCTGTGGGTCGCGACCGGTGTGAACGACGCGTACGACCTGGCCCGGGCGCCGAAGAACCAGCGCCCGACGTACATCGCCGCCGGGCTCGGGGCGCTCGCCGAGAAGCAGCCTGGCGTGACCGTCGAGGGCGGCAAGCACACCTGTGCGGGCTGGACCGCCGAAGTCGTCAACAACGCCGTCGCGATCAAGGGCGAGGGCGAGCCGTACGACGGACTTCGCGCGATCCTCTCCGCGGTCTGGACCGCGATCGACGGACCGGCCGAACCGGCCGAACCGGCCAAGCCGGCGAAGGCCGCCGGCCGTAGTCGTCGCCCCCGTCCGAAGCCCGCGCCGACCGCCGATTCGATCGCGATCGACGCCGCACTGCACCGCGTCGGCCTCAACACCTAGCCTCTGTAGGTGGTATTGCGGGACTGAGGCGATACCGTTGCTGGGAACGAGGCGAGGAGACAGTCATGGTGATGGACGCAGTGCGCGGCTACGTACAACTGGCGAACGGGTTGACCGAGGTCACCAAGCAGCGGGCCCAGGCGGCGGCGAAAGCGCTGCTGCAGCAGACCGGGGCCGACGTGCTGACCACCAAGGTGAGTGACCTGGCCGACGAGATCGTTGCCACCAGCAAGAGCAACCGCCAGCTGCTGCAGGCGATCGTGGCGAACGAGGTCGAGGGTGCGGTCGCGCGGCTCGGGTTCGTCCGTGCCGAGGAGGTCGCCGCGCTCACCCGCAGGGTGAAGGCGCTGGAGACCGAGCTCGAGGAGGCGCACGACGCCGCGGCCTCGTCGTCCGTGACCGCGCCGGTCGATGACGGGTGGGGCGAGGACGTGCCGGCGAAGAAGGCCGCGGCCAAGAAGGTGGCAGCCAAGAAGGCTGCTGCGAAGAAGGCCGCGCCCGCCAAGAAGGCGGTTGCGAAGAAGGCGGCCGCGAAGAAGGTCGCGGCGAAGAAGACGGCGAAGAAGGCCTGACGTGACCGAGCATCCTGGCGAGCAGTTCCCGCCGGACGTGGACCCGGATGTCGAGCCCGGCTTCGACCCGTACCAGGCCGAGGAAACGCCCGCCCACCCGGACTACGACACCGAGCCCGGTGCCCAGGACACGGCCGAGCACGTGGACCCGGCCGCGGTCGAGTTCGGGCCGGAGTTCGCGCGCGCCCCGGGCGAGGAGCACGAGCACTCCTTCGAGGCCGAGTCCGCCCAGGATCCGGGCGAGGAAGCCGAGGACCTAGGCGAGGTAGCCGAGGAAGCTCACGACTTGGGTGAAGGTGGTCATCCGCTGGTCGAGGAGACGATGGCGCGGCTCGAGGAGTTGCGGGACCGGCCGGTGAGTGAGCACGGCGAGGTGTACGCCGACCTGCACGAGCGGCTGCAGACCGCCTTGGTCGAGGCCGACGCCGAGCAGGGCGACCGAGGCTAGCCTGTCGGGGTGGCCAAGGGAGTCAAACGATCGCGGCTCGACGCCGAGCTGGTACGACGTGGTCTGGCCCGGTCGCGTGAGCACGCGAGCGAGCTGATCGCGGCCGGCAAGGTGAAGGTGTCCGGGACCGTGGCCGGCAAGCCCGCGACCGGGGTCGGCGCCGACGCCCCGATCCTGGTCGACACGTCCGAGCACGAGGACCCCGGCTACGCGAGCCGCGGCGCGCACAAGCTGATCGGCGCCCTCGAAGCATTTCCAGGTGTCCAGGTCAAAGACCGCCGTATTCTCGACGCAGGCGCGTCCACCGGCGGCTTCACCGACGTACTGCTGCGCAACGAAGCAGCTCACGTGATCGCCGTCGATGTCGGGTATGGCCAGTTGGTGTGGGCGTTGCAGACCGACGAGCGGGTCACGGTGATGGACCGGACCAACGTCCGGACGCTGACTCTGGACGACATCGGTGCTGAACCGGTTGATCTCGTCGTCAGCGATCTCAGCTTCATCTCGCTCACGCTGGTCCTTCCGGCCCTGATCGGTGTCGTGAAGCCGGACGGCGATCTGGTGCTGATGGTGAAACCGCAGTTCGAGGTCGGCAAGGAGCGGCTCGGCAAGGGTGGCGTGGTTCGCGATCCGGAGCTTCGCGCGGACGCCGTACGCTCGGTGGCAGCGAAGGCTCATGAGCTCGGGTGGGGAATCGAAGGGGTGGCGGCCAGCCCGTTGCCTGGTCCGTCAGGAAATGTCGAATACTTCCTGTGGATACGCCGGGAAGCGCCGGTTCTCGATGAGACGATGCTGCTGGCAGCTATCGAGCGTGGACCGCAGTGAGTAGGAGGCAGTGTGGTTGAGCACGAGCCGCGGCGCGTGCTGCTGGTGACGCACACCGGCCGGGAACAGGCGGTCGAGGTCGCACGCGAGGCGCACCGGTTGCTCACCGACGCCGGGATGCTGGTCCGGCTGCTCAGCGGTGAGGCGGAGGAGCTCAAGTTCGACCCGGTCGAGGTCGTCGACGACCCGGAGAAGGCCGCGAACGACGTCGAGCTGATCATGGTGCTCGGCGGCGACGGCTCGATCCTTCGCGGCGCCGAGCTGGCCCGCCCGCACGGTACGCCGGTGCTCGGGGTGAACCTCGGTCATGTCGGGTTCCTGGCCGAGGCCGAGGTCGACGACCTGGAGCGGATCGTCCAGGTGGTGGTCGACCGCACATACACGGTCGAGGAGCGGATGACTCTGGCCGTTGATGTCCGGCTGGACGACGACCTGATCTTCGAGACCTGGGCGCTGAACGAGGCGAGCGTCGAGAAGGCCGCCCGCGAGAAGATGCTCGAGGTCCTGGTCGAGGTCGACGACCGACCGCTGTCCCGCTACGGCTGCGACGGCGTCGTGGTGGCGACGCCGACCGGCAGTACGGCGTACTCCTTCTCCGCGGGCGGACCGATCGTCTGGCCGGAGGTCGAGGCGATCCTGATGGTGCCGCTGAGCGCGCACGCGCTCTTCTCCCGGCCGATCGTGGTGGCGCCGACCTCTCGGCTGTCGATCCAGCTGGTCCCGTCCTGGCGCGGACGTGGTGTGCTGTGGTGCGACGGCCGGCGGATGGTCGAGGTGCCACCCGGCGCCGAGATCTCGGTCCGGCGGGGCATGACACCGGTCCGGCTGGCCCGGGCGCACGAGGCGCCGTTCACCGATCGGCTGGTGGCGAAGTTCGATCTCCCGGTGCTCGGCTGGCGTGGAGCCGCCGAGCGCAAACGCAACGGCAACGGACAACAGGAGACATAGTGTCCCGTCAACGATGTAGAGCGACGCTATCGGCGCCCAGGCACGCACCTCGCGGCACTTGCCCAGCGCCCACGATGCTCCGCATCGAGGCCACTGACCAAGCACCCCGATGCACGCACCTGAACACCGCTATCGTTCGCTCTACATCATTGACGGGACACTGACATGCTCTCGGAGATCCGCATCACCGGGCTGGGCGTGATCGAGGACGCGACGTTGGACCTCGACCCGGGATTCACCGCCGTCACGGGGGAGACCGGGGCCGGTAAGACGATGGTCGTGACCGGGGTGAACATGTTGCTCGGCGGCCGCGCCGATAGCGGTCTGGTGCGGCACGGGACGCGGCGGGCGCGGGTCGAGGGTCGGGCCAGCAATGTGCCGAAGTCGATCGTGCAGCAGGCCGAGGACCGCGGCGGCGAGCTCGACGACGACGAGCTGCTGATCGCGCGGGAGCTTTCGTCCGAGGGTCGTTCGCGGGCGTTTCTCGGCGGTGCGTCGGTGCCGGTGTCCGTGCTGGGCGAGGTGTCCGGCGATCTGGTTGCGATTCACGGGCAGGCCGATCAGTGGCGGTTGCTCCAGCCGGCGCGGCAGCGCGAAACCCTGGATACCTTTGCAGGCAAGGCGGTTCTCGTCCCGCTGCAGGAGTACGCCGCCGCCTACAAACGGCACCGTGAGGTCGAGGCCGAGCTGATCGAGCTGACCACCCGCGAGCGTGATCGGCTGGCCGAGGCCGACCTGCTGCGGTTCGGATTGAACGAGGTCGCCAAGGCCGAGCCGCTGTCCGGCGAGGACACCGAGCTCGCCGCCGAGGAGGAGCGGCTCGCGTACGCCGACGGTTTGCGTACGGCGGCGACGACCGCGGGCGACGCACTCGCCTCCGAGGACCTCGACTCCACCCGGCCCAACGACGTACTCGGATTGCTCGCGCTGACCAAGCAGATGCTGGACGGCGAACGCGAGCACGACCCCAAGCTCGCCGAGCTGGCGGACCGGGCGGGCGAACTCGGCTATCTCGCCGCCGATCTCGCCGGTGAGTTGTCGTCGTACGCCGCTGATGTCGACACCGATCCGGCCCGGCTGGCCGTGGTGAGCGAGCGGCGTTCGCTGCTCACCAATCTGATCCGCAAGTACGGCGCCGAGCAGGGCACCGTAGATGAGGTCCTCGATTGGACGAAGCGTTCGACGGCGCGGCTGGCCGAACTCGACGGCAGCGACGAGCGGGTCGAGCAGTTGACGGCAGAAGTGGCGGAGCTGGATGCGAAGCTCGCCGACCTCGGCCAACAGATGAGGGAAGCCCGGATCGAAGCGGCCGAACGGCTAGGCGTGCTGGTGTCCGAGGAGCTGTCCGGGCTGGCGATGCCGCACGCGACGCTGTCGGTCGAGGTGCACGAGACCACGGCCGGTCCGTTCGGGATCGACGAGGTCGAGTTCTGCTTCGCGGCGAACCCGGGCAGCCCGTCGCGCCCGCTGCAGAAGGCCGCGTCCGGCGGTGAGTTGTCGCGCGTGATGCTCGCCCTCGAGGTGATCCTGTCCGACACGCATCCCGTGCCGACATTGGTGTTCGACGAGATCGACGCCGGGATCGGCGGGCGCGCCGCGGTCGAGGTCGGCAAGCGGCTGGCCCGGCTGGCCGAGAAGACCCAGGTGATCGTGGTCACCCACCTGCCGCAGGTCGCGGCGTTCGCGGACCGTCACGCCGTGGTGCTGAAGAGCGACGACGGTTCGGTCACCACCAGTGGATTGGTGGCCCTCGACGATGACGCCCGGTTGAAGGAACTGTCCCGGATGATGGCCGGCCTGGAGAACTCCGATGCCGCGCAGGCGCACGCCGAGGAATTGCTCGCACTGGCGGCCGAGCGGCACAAACCGCGGAAAAAGGCTCGTTCCAAAGGATGAAAACACGCATTGTAACGGTAATTTCATTGCGTGAACGAGGGCCTGCCGGGTAAATGAGCAGGGAAGGGGCTCTTGACATGGCAGGATGAGAGGGCGATGAAACTGCCCAGCCTGCGGAGAGCGCGACCCACTGAACTGCCCGGCGTCACCGGAGTGGTCCGGCTGGATCGCCGTACCAAGAATCTGACCAAACGCCTCAAGGCCGGCGAGATCGCGGTCATCGACCATGTCGATCTGGACCGGGTCAGCGCCGAGGCCCTGGTCGACTGCAAGGTCGCCGGCGTGGTGAACGTGGCCGACTCGATCAGCGGCCGGTACCCGAACCTCGGCCCGGAGATCCTGGTCGAGGCCGGCATCCCGCTGGTCGACGGTGTCGGCCGTGAGGTGTTCTCGATCCTGCACGAGGGCGAGCAGGTCCGGCTCGACGACGGCACGCTGTACCGCGGCACGGAGGCGGTCGCGAAGGGCATCGCCCAGGACAGCAAGACGGTCGCCGAGCAGATGGATGATGCCCGGGCCGGGCTGTCCACGCAGCTCGAGGCGTTCACCGCGAACACGCTGGAGTACCTGCGCCGCGAGAAGGACCTCTTGCTCGACGGCGTCGGCGTACCCGAGATCCACACGCCGATGGACGGCAAGCACGTCCTGATCGTGGTCCGCGGGTACGACTACCGCGACGACCTGGTCGCGTTGAGGTCGTACATCCGCGAGTACCGGCCGGTGCTGATCGGTGTCGACGGCGGCGCGGACGCCCTGGTCGAGAACGGGTACGTCCCGGACCTGATCGTCGGCGACATGGACTCGGTCAAGGACGAGACGCTGAAGAGCGGCGCCGAGGTGGTCGTGCACGCGTACCGCGACGGTCGCGCGCCCGGGGCCGAGCGGCTGGAGCGGCTCGGTATCGAGTCGATCGAGTTCCCGGCCACCGGCACCAGCGAGGACGTCGCGATGCTGCTGGCCGATTCCAAGGGCGCCTCGCTGATCGTCGCGGTCGGCACCCACAACTCGCTGGTGGAGTTCCTGGACAAGGGCCGCTCCGGGATGGCGAGCACATTCATCACCCGACTGCGGGTCGGTGCGAAGCTGGTGGACGCCAAGGGCGTCGGCCGGCTGTACCGCAGCCGGGTGTCCACTCTCCAGGTCGTCGCGCTCGCCGTGGCCGGCCTGTTCGCACTCGGCATGGCGCTGGTCGCGATCGGCGCCGACGACGTGCTCTGGTCGATCCTGCGGGCGCGCTGGAGCGACTTCGTCTATTGGATCCGGGAGCTGTTCACGTGATCGACTTTCGCTACCACATCGTCTCTATCGTGGCGATCTTCTTCGCTCTGGGCGCCGGTGTGGTGCTGGGCGCAGGCCCATTGAAGGGCACCGCCAGCGAAGTCGTGGCGAGCCAGGCCGAGAAGGACCGCCAGCAGCTGTCCGACGCGCGGGACGAGCTGACCCAGCTGAAGGCCCTGGACAAGTACCGCGACGACTACGTCGCGAAGGTCACCGCGGGCCTGACCAACGGCAAGCTGGCGAACAAGAAGATCGCGATCGTGACGATGCCGAGCGCCGACAGCGACCTGAGCGACGGCGTCCAGGCCGAGCTGGAGAAGGCCGGCGGCGTGGTGACCACCAAGGTGGCGCTGGACGCGAAGCTGTTCGACACCGGTCAGCGTCAGCTGGTCGAGTCGCTGGTCCAGCAACTCGTGACCGCGGACATCGACGTTCCCAAGGACAGTACGACGTACCAGCGGGCCGGGCTGCTGCTGGCCCGCGGGATCGCGGCGAAGGAAGAAGGGAAGATCGGCGATGCGGACTCGACCCGGATCGTCAGCGGGCTGACCGGCGCGAAGCTGCTGTCGCTGAAGCCGTCGCAGGTCAAGGACCGGGCCAGCCTGATCGTGGTGATCGCCGCGAAGCCGCCGACGACGCCGCCGGACAATGCGACGTTCAACGACGCGCTGGACTTCATCAAGGGTCTGGACACCGGCAGCGGCGGCGTCGTGGTCGCGGGTACGCCGGACAGCGCGGCCGACGGTGGATTGATCAAGGCCTTGCGGAGTGACTCCGAGGCCACCAAGATCGTTTCCTCGGTGGACGTGGCCGATCTCCCCGCCGGCCAGATGACGGTTGTCTTCGCGCTGGTCGAGCAGGCCGGCGGCAAGGCGGGGCAGTACGGCGCGATCAACGCGAAGAACGGCGTCGCGCCGTCGGCCGTACAAATTAAGGACAACTGACGTGGGAATTCTGAGCGCTGCCGTCGCGGCGGCTGCCACCGCCGGCCTCGAGCGGGCGGCGGAGAAGCTGCCGAAGGAGAACCGGGAGCCGTTCGAGCGGACCAATCACCGTGGTGAGCCGGTGACGCTGCTCGAGGGTCCGGTCGCGGTGCTCGGTGCGCTGGTCGGTGTCGCGGCCTCGCGCGGCAACGGCAAGGTGAAGGCGGCCGCGCTGGTTGCCGGAGCGGTGTCGGGTGCGGTCGGCGCGTACGACGATCTGCGCGGGACCACGCAGGCCAAGGGATTCCGTGGCCACCTCAGCGCGTTGAAGCGCGGCGAGGTGACGAGCGGTGCGGTCAAGATCCTCGGCGTCGGGGCGGCCGGTCTCGCGGCCGCCGCACTGTTGCCGCGCAAGTCCCGTGGCGTGAAGGCCGTTGCCGGAGTAGTTGCCGACGGCGCCTTGATCGCCGGTACGGCGAACCTCACCAACCTCCTCGACCTGCGGCCGGGACGCGCGCTCAAGGCCGTTGCCGCGCTGAACGCACCGCTGGCCGCCGTCAACGGGCCGGCCGGCGCGGTCGTCGGCGCTGCCGCGGCCTCCGCACCGTCCGACCTCGGTGAGCGTTCGATGCTCGGCGACTGCGGCGCGAACGGCCTCGGCGCCATCACCGGTACGGCGCTGGCCGCGTCCCTGCCGCGCCCGCTCAAGACGCTCGTCCTCGCGGCCGTCGTCGGCCTGAACCTGGCCAGCGAGAAGGTCAGCTTCACCAAGGTCATCGCCGACACCCCGATCCTCGACAAGATCGACCAGTGGGGCCGACGACCCAGGTGAGTACGGGCGGTCGTGTCGCCCGCGCCGCGCTGCTTGTTGCGGCAGTTACCGTGCTGGCACGGCTGGTCGGGTTCGCCCGCTGGCTGGTGTTCTCGAAGACTGTCGGAGCCGGGTGCTTGGCTGAGGCCTACACGACGGCCAATCAGCTGCCCAACATCCTCTTCGAAGTTGTAGCTGGTGGGGCGTTGGCTGGTGCCGTGATCCCGGTGCTCGCCGGGCCGGTCGCGCGCGGGGACCGGGCTGCGCAGGGCCGGATCATCGGCGCGCTGCTCTCGTGGTCGTTCGTGTTGCTGGCGCCGATCGCCTTGCTGGCTTGGGTTCTGGCTGGTCGCTACACCGACGCGATGCTCGACCCCGGCGCCGACTGCGGCGGTACGACGGCGACCGCGACGCGGATGCTCGCGATCTTCGTTCCACAGGTGTTCGGGTACGCCGTCGCGGTGGTCGCGACCGCGGTTCTCCAATCCCACAAGCGTTTCGCGCCCGGTGCGTGGGCACCGCTGATCTCGAGTCTCGTAGTCGTTGCCACCTACCTGGTGTTCGCGGCTACCGCTCCCGATGCCGACGCGGCCTCCCGTGGCGCCACCAACCTGCTCGCCTGGGGCACGACCGCCGGCGTGCTCGCCCTGGCCCTGACCGTCCTGGTCCCGATGCTGTTCCTGCGGCTGCCGATCAAACCCACGCTGAGGCTGGACCCGGGCGTCGGTCCGATCCTCCGGAAGCTGGCGTTCGCCGGTTTGGCGGTGCTGGTCGCGCAGCAACTCACATTCGTCGTCACCACCTACCTGGCCAACCACCGTGGCGTTGCGGGCAGCATTGCGGTCTACACCTGGGCCAACGCCGTCTACCTGCTGCCATACGCAGTACTGGCGGTGCCGATCACGACTGCGGTCTTCCCGCGTCTCGCTGCAGCTTTCGACGCAGGGGAGGGCTTCGACCGGTACGCCGCCGCGTCCACGCGGGCGGTGATGCTGGCCGGAGGTGCTGGAGCCGCCCTGCTGGTCGGTACGGCGGTCCCGGTCGCCAGGATCTTCGCGTACAACGACGGCGCGGTGCAGGAGACTCAGGCGACCTCACTGGCCAACGGTTTGATCGCGTTCGCTCCAGCGGCCATCGGGTTCGCAGTACTCATGCATGTCGGTCGGGTGCTCTACGCGCGGCACTGCGGTCGTGAGGTGGCCGTGGTGACGTCGGCGGCCTGGATCCTCGTCGCACTCGCCGGTGTGGTCCTGACGGCGCACTGGGACGCCGTACCGGCGCTGGCGGCCGCGATGTCGGTCGGCATGGTCGTTGGCGCGGTGGTGCTGCTCGGCGTACTGCGTCGTGAGGCAGGGCCAGGTGTACTCGCGGGATCCGGCCGTGCGACCCTTGCGGCATTGGCCGGCGCCGTACTGGCCGGCGCAGCGGGCTGGGCGGTCGCCCTGCCGGCCGGCAACGGCGGTGTGGGCAAAGCACTCGTGTTCGCGGTCCTCTCCGGCCTGGCCGTCGTCATCGTGTACGCCGGAATCGCCGTGGCCCTCGACCGGACCGACACCCGTGCTCTACTACGACGCGGATCTGCAGAGGAGACGACGCAATGAGGATCGGGCTGCTGCTCGCGGAGTCGCGAGGCGGCATCGGGCAGCATGTTGCCTCGTTGGTGCCGCGGTTCGTCAGTGCGGGACACGAGGTGGTGGTCTGCGCCCCTCCGGGCACGGCCGAGCACTTCGAGTTCGGTCCGGCGACCGTCGTCACGCAGGCCGCCGGGCTGCGGGGCTCCGACGTGATCCACGCACACGGCTACCGCGCCGGCATGACCGCGCTGCGCGACCGGTCGCGACTGCGCCCACTGATCGTCACCTGGCACAACGCAGTGATCGCGCCCGGGCCACGTGGCCTGATGATGCGGATGGGGCAGCGGCTGGTTGCTAGGGGCGCCGATCTGACTCTGGGGGCCTCCAGCGACTTGGTGGAGCTGGCGAAGAGCCTTGGTGCTCGTAACGCCCAGTTGGCCCCGGTGGCGGCTCCTGCGATGCCCCGGATCCGCACACCGCGCGCAGACGTCCGTGCCGCCCTCGGTCTGAGCGAACAGCAGCCCATGGTCCTCACCGTGGGCCGGCTGGCTCCGCAGAAGGACTACCCGACCCTGCTGTCGGTCGCCACGCGGGTTCACGAGTCCACTCCGCACGCGGTGTTCGTGGTCGTCGGTGACGGGCCGTTGCGCGACAACCTGCAGGCGCGGATCGACGCTGAGCAGTTGCCGGTCCGGCTGCTGGGTCACCGCAACGACGTGGCTGACCTGCTCGGCGCGGCCGATGTGTTCTTGCTCACGTCGCACTGGGAGGCGCGTGCTCTGGTGCTGCAGGAGGCCATGCAGGTCGGCGTACCGGTGGTGGCGACTGCGGTCGGCGGCGTACCCGAGCTGGTCGGGGACAGCGCCGTACTGGCGTTTCCCGGGGACGCGGACGGGTTGGCCGACGGTGTCCGGGCGGTACTCGCGGAGCCGGAGACGGCGAACGCTATGCGGACACGGGGCCTGGAGTTGTCCGCCCGGTGGATGGACGAAGACGCGGTGGCAAAGAATCTGCTCGACATCTACGCGGGTCTCGTCGCGACCGATGCTTGACAAGAGGTAGGCTGAAGGCCCGTGGACAGGGCTTTGAATTCCCAGCAGACCAAGCACGTATTCGTCACCGGTGGCGTGGCCTCCAGTCTCGGTAAGGGACTGACAGCTTCCAGCCTCGGCAGTCTGCTGACCGCACGGGGTATCCGCGTGACTATGCAGAAGCTGGATCCGTACCTCAACGTGGATCCCGGCACCATGAACCCGTTCCAGCACGGCGAGGTGTTCGTCACCAACGACGGCGCCGAGACCGACCTGGACATCGGGCACTACGAGCGCTTCCTCGACCGGGACCTCTCCCAGGTCGCGAACGTGACCACCGGGCAGGTCTACTCGTCGGTGATCGCCAAGGAACGCCGCGGTGAGTACCTGGGCGACACCGTCCAGGTGATCCCGCACATCACCAACGAGATCAAGGAACGGATGCTGGCGATGGCCGGCCCGGACGTCGACGTCGTACTGCACGAGATCGGCGGCACCGTCGGCGACATCGAGTCGCTGCCGTTCCTGGAGGCCGCGCGACAGGTCCGGCACGACGTCGGCCGCGACAACGTGTTCTTCCTGCACATCTCGCTGGTGCCGTACATGGCGCCCAGCGGTGAGCTCAAGACCAAGCCGACGCAGCACTCGGTCGCCGCGCTGCGCTCGATCGGTATCCAGCCGGACGCGATCGTCTGCCGGGCGGACCGGCCGATCCCGGACAACGTGAAGCGCAAGATCTCGCTGATGTGCGACGTCGACGTCGAGGCCGTGGTGGCCGCGGTGGACGCGCCTTCGATCTACGACATCCCGAAGGTCGTGCACGCCGAGGGTCTGGACGCGTACGTCGTTCGCCGGCTGAACCTGCAGTTCCGCGACGTCGACTGGACCCGCTGGGACGAGTTGCTGCGGGTCGTGCACCACCCGAAGGACGAGGTCACGGTCGCGCTGGTCGGCAAGTACATCGATCTGCCCGACGCGTACCTGTCGGTCGCCGAGGCGCTGCGCGCGGGCGGGTTCGACAACGACGCCCGGGTGAACCTGCGCTGGATCGCCTCGGACGAGTGCGCGACGCCTGAGGCTGCGGCCCGGCTGCTGGGTGACGTCGACGCGATCTGCATCCCGGGCGGCTTCGGCGTACGCGGGATCGAGGGCAAGATCGGCGCGATCCGGTACGCCCGCGAGCAGGGCATCCCGATCCTCGGGCTGTGCCTCGGCCTGCAGTGCATGGTGATCGAGGTCGCGCGTGACCTGGCCGGTCTGGTGGACGCGAACTCCAGCGAGTTCGACCCGGACGCCGAGCAGCCGGTGATCGCGACGATGGAGGAGCAGAAGGACATCGTCTCCGGCTCCGGCGACCTCGGCGGCACGATGCGGCTCGGTCTCTACCCGGCGAACCTGGCCGACGGCTCGATCGTCCGCGGCCTGTACGGCGCTCCGTCGGTGCAGGAGCGGCACCGGCACCGCTACGAGGTCAACAACGCGTACCGGGACAAGCTGGAGACTGCCGGGCTGGTGTTCAGCGGACTGTCGCCGGACAACGAGCTGGTCGAGTTCATCGAGCTGGACCGTTCGCAGCACCCGTACTTTGTGGCTACGCAGGCGCACCCGGAGTTGCGGTCGCGGCCGACCAAGCCGCACCCGCTGTTCTCCGGCCTGGTCGCGGCCGCCCTGGACCGCCAGCGCGAGTCGCGGCTGCCGGTCGAGGAGGAGCCGAAGCCGGTGGCTGCCAAGAAGACTCCGGTCAAGACCCGATGACGGATCATCCCGAGCTGCGGTTCGGTGCCGGGCTGGCGGACCAGCCCGAGCACTGGCCGGTCTCGTCGTCCGAGGTGGTGCACCAGACCGGCCGGGTGATCTCGGTACGCCGGGACACCATCGACCCGCCCGTCGGGGAGTCGTTCGTGCGGGATGTCGTCGTACATCCCGGCGCCGTCGGCGTGGTCGCGCTCGACGAGAACAACCGGATGCTGCTGGTGCGTCAGTACCGGCACCCGGTCGGGTTCAAGCTGCTCGAGCCGCCGGCCGGGCTGCTCGACGTCCAGGGGGAGCAGTACCGCCTCGGCGCCGAGCGCGAACTGTGGGAGGAGACCGCGACCAAGGCCGCCGACTGGCGGATCCTGGTCGACGCCTTCACCTCGCCCGGACTGACCAACGAGGCGGTCCGGATCTTCCTGGCCCGCGACCTGTCACCAGCCGACGAGTCCTTCGAACGCCTCCACGAGGAGGCCGACATGGAAACCGTCTGGGCCCCACTGATCGACGTGGTCGGCGCAGCCCTGGCCGGCCACCTCCAGAACCCCATCCTGATCATGGGCGCCCTAGCCACCTGGACCGCCCTCAACGGCCCCGGCTTCGACACCCTCCGCCCAGCCGACTCCCCCTGGCCGGCCAAAGACCTCTGAGTCGCGTTACCGCTCCATAACTGTCGGTGGCGGCAGATTGAGTATCTCCATCGCTAGTGTGCTGTGGAGGTCTACCTTGTCGTTGCATTACGCGTTCGAGCTGATCACCTGGATGATCCTGCTGCCTGCTTCTCTTCGAGCCTTCGTGATTGGTTTTGCGAACCCACTCGTCAATCGAGCTCAGGTTGCTCGCATCCAGGATGGGCAGGGCTGGCAGCACCGACTCGCGCTGGCGGGGGCTGGCGTGCTTATCGGCGGAGTCTTTCTTGGTTTCTATGTTTCCGGCGTACTGATGATGACTGTGGGGGACGTGGCGACCGGGGCTGGGCTGACGATGTCTGCAACAGTCACCTACGGTCCCTTGGCCTACCTCTGCCTCAAGGACGTCATAGTCGCGCATCGCGGTGCGACGGACAGTTGGGCGTTCGGCTCCGAGCTTCGCGACGAGGATGTCATTGTCGGCGCGCGGGAAGTTGCGGTGAGGCGCCGCTGGCGCTGGTACGCCGTGACAATCGGCCTGGAGTCCGCGATCGCGGGCGCAGTGTATTTCGCGACCGCTGGTCGCGCAGCCACCAACTTGCAGATCGCTGCTGCAATCGTCGTTCTGGGGATGGCGACAGCGCTCCTCGTGCTGCGAATCGTTGACATGGCGTACCCGGTCGCGGAGTTCTTGGAGAGGATCGGCCAGGCGATTCGGTCGGCACAAGTCAGTCAGTCCGGCGTGCGCATTTCCAACACCTTGGTCGAGCACCAGGCGCGCGGTCGAGGCACTGGGGCCGAGATGTTGGAGGCTTCCCTGCCAGCTCTGCATCGTGCTGTGCAGTCGCTCTTGAGGCGCCACCCAGCCTGGCAGGAAGACAGCGTGCACGCACTGGTCGCTCCGGTGTTCGCCGACCTGCAGCGGGTGGCGGCGAGCGGATCAGCGGTCCTGCCTGGAACGGAGACTCGACTGGCGATCCGGCTGGCCTTGTTGGCCGAGATTCCGGGTGTGAGGTCGAACGGCCTCCAGATCCGGGCGTTGACTGATCATCGAGGCTGGAGCCAGGCGCCCAGCCTGCTCCCAGGACGGATCGACAGGTGGCTGCCGGCTCACATCGCGGGGTTGGCGAAGTTCGCCGTCACGGCCGGTGCGTTCGCCACGGTGGTGCTCGGCCTGGTCAAGGGTCTGGGCGAACTCTGAGATGTGCCTCGGCGGTTGCGGAACTACGCGGAGCCCTTGACCGGGTGCGGTGGGTGCGGGTATTTGTTGCTGACAACGATGTCACCGCACCTTGAAGCCACCGCCCTTGAGTCACCGCCCCCTTGAAGGTTGGTTCCGCCCATGCGTCGTTCCGCCCTGTTTCGCCCTGCGCGCTTGTTGATCGCCGGTGCTCTGATCGCAGCAGTCGCTCCGGCGGCTCACGCCGTACCCACGCCGTCGCCTGGGGGAGGTGCGGTCGCTCAGCCGACGACCGCTACGCCAGCTGATCCGGCTGTTGCTGGGCTGCGGGGGCCTGAGGCGGTCGGGAGTACTCGGATCACCAGTAGTTCTTCGGATCCGAGTGAGCAGGTGGATCCGTTGGTTGGGACGTCCAATGCCGGCAACGTGTTTCCGGGGGCGGTGTTGCCGTTCGGGATGTTCTCGTTCAGCCCGGAGACGAGTCGGGGGAACGCGTACCGGACCGCTGCGCCCGGCGGGTATCTGTACGACGCGACCAAGATCCGCGGGTTCAGCCTGACGCACATGAGTGGGACCGGGTGTGCCGGCGGTTCGGGCGATATCCCGATCTTCCCGCTCGCTGGTGACGTCACGAGCTCGCCGCAGAGTGATGCGAAGGACGAGGTCTACGCGTCGACGTTCAGCCACGCTCAGGAGGTCGCGAAACCCGGGTACTACAAGGTCGGGCTCGACTCCGGCGTGACGGCTGAGTTGGCCGCGACGACGCGGACCGGGTCGGCGGCGTTCACGTTCCCGGCCGACAAGGCCAAGACGCTGATGTTCCGTACGTCGAACTCCGAGGTCGGATCGAGCGACGCCACCGTCAGCATCGACCCGGCGCACCGCACTGTGAGTGGCTCGGTGACGAGCGGGAACTTCTGCGGCTACCTGGCCAGCGTCGGGCAGCGCAGCTACTACACGCTGCATTTCGTCGCCGAGTTCGACCAGCCATTCAAGAACCAGGGCACCTGGACCGACACCACGGTCACGCCGGGAAGCACTCAGGCGAGCGGCGGTACGACGTACGGCACCGACGGCTGGATGCCGCCGAACAAGGGCTCCGGTGGGTACGTCGGTTTCGCCCATGACAAATCGGACAAGGTGACGATGCGGATCGGCATCTCCTACGTCAGCACCGCCAACGCGTTGGCGAACCTGCATGCCGAGAACCCACGCGGTACGTCGGTCGCCGTGACGGCCGCGAAAGCCAAGCAGGCGTGGCGACAGCAGCTCAACCGGATCGAGGTGACCGGCGGTACGACGGATCAGCGCACCACGTTCTACACCGCGCTGTACCACGCATCGCTGCACCCGAACGTGTTCAGCGACGTCAACCGGCAGTACTGGGGTTTCGACCAGAAGCCGCACAACCTGTCCCGTGGACAACAGGCGCAGTACGCGACCTTCTCTGGTTGGGATGTGTACCGGTCGCAACTGCAACTAGTTACATTGCTCCAGCCGGACCGCGCCGGAGACATCGCGCAGTCGTTGCTCAACCAGGCCACGCAGAACGGCGGCATCTGGGACCGCTGGACTCATGCGTCCGGCAGTACGTCGGTGATGACAGGTGACCCGTCCGCGCCGGCAGTGGCGGGCATCTACGCGTTCGGTGGCACCAACTTCGACGCTCACGGCGCACTGCGCTCACTGGTGAAGGCAGCGACCGTACCGACCGCGAAGGACCTTAGCTCGGCCGGCAAGCCGGTCATGTCGATCGGACAGCGGCCGTCGCTGGACAAGTACCTGGCTCTGCACTACATCCCGACCAAGTCCAACTCCTGGGGCGGTGCGGTCGAGACACTCGAGGACGTCACCGATGACTTTGCTCTTGCTCAGTTGGCGCAGCGGACCGGCGACAAGTCGACGTACCAGAAGTTCCTCACCAGGTCGCAGTACTGGCAGAACGTGTTCAACCCGGACAACGGCGGCTACGTCCAGAACCGGGACGACAACGGTGCCTGGCCCGCGTTCACTCCGTCGACCGGCGACGGGTTCGCAGAAGGCAGTAGTGCGCAGTACACCTGGATGATTCCGCACAACCGGGCCGGTCTGGTCGACGCGATGGGCGGAGTGGACGCGACGAACCAGCGACTGGACGCGTTCTTCAAGAACCCGGACGGGACGTGGGCGCTGACCGGTGCGGGTGAGCTGCACGCCGAGATGGACAACGAGCCGTCCATCAACACGCCGTGGATCTACAACTACACGGGCCGGCCGTACCAGACGCAGGAGACGTTGCGGCAGGCAATGAACCAGCTGTGGAACACCACCACTGGTGGGATTCCGGGGAACGACGACCTCGGTGCGATGTCGTCCTGGTACGTGTGGACCGCGCTCGGCCTGTACCCGGACGTGCCGAGCCGGGCCGAGCTGCAGGTCGCCGCGCCGCTGTTCTCGCGGGCGGTGATCCACCGGGACGGCAAGACCATTCGGATCAACGCTCCGGGCGCGGATGCGCCGTACATCCAGTCGTTGAAGGTCAACGGGAAGTCGTCGACCAAGCCGTGGCTGCCGGAGTCGTTCGTCCAGCACGGCGGGACGCTGGACTTCAAGCTCGGTACGACGCCCAACATCTCGTGGGGGTCGGCAGTTAGCGACGCACCGCCGTCGTGGCGGACCGGTGAGATCCCGTTCCAGACCTCCACTGACACGAGCCGGGTCGTCGTTGCGCCAGGCACCACCAGTGCACCGATCGCTGTGCAGGCGCACCGCCTCAGCGGGACTGCACAGGACGTCACCTACACGATCAACGCACCCGCTGGCCTCATTGCGGCACCTACTACTGGCACGTTCCACGTGGACAAGGTCGGCAGCGCTTCAGTGACGATCACTGCGGCGGCTGGTACGCCGGATGGCCGCTACCCGGTCACGGTGTCGATGAAGGCAGCTGACGGTACTGCGCTACCGCAGGTCGGTTTCACTGTGGTCGTCGGCCAGCCGAACTCGTTCTTCGTACTACGCGAAGGCGTCGGCATCTCTGACGACAACACTGACCACACCGAAGCGGACTACGACGGCGGTGGCGTCAGCTACTCACGCCAGGCGCTAGCGGCAGCTGGGCTCACCCCTGGCGGCACAGCCACCGTTCAGGGACTCACCTTCACCTGGCCCGACGTACTTGTAGGCGACCCCGACAACGTGCCGGCTGATGGTCAGCTGCTCAACCTGAACCTGCCAGCCGGTACGACGAAGCTGTCCTTCATCGGCAGCGCAGTCAACGGCAACCAGGAGACGACGGCCACTCTCAACTACGCCGATGGGACCACGTCCCCGATCGACCTGTCGTTCAGCGACTGGACCCTCGGTGGTGGCGGCGACACGCTGCACTACGGCAACGTGATCGTTGCCACCACGCCGTACCGCAACGAATCCGGCGGCGGGAAGGACAACGTCACCACGCACATGTTCTCCACCGCGCCTGTGACCTTGACCCAGACCCCGGTGAGTATCACGCTGCCCAAGAACCGCGATCTACGGCTCTTCACCGTGGCAGCGGGCTGAATCGGAGGGGACTGCTGATGAGACTGACAAGTGCGATCGCATGTGCCGCGGTGACAGTGGCCGGGCTGCTGGTGACCACTGCACCGGCCGACGCGGCTGTTACGCCGGTGAGTACCAAAGGCCCGTGCGGCTACACGGCGACTCCGGACGATCCGCCGGCGCGTCCGGTGTCGCTGCCGCCGGATCCGAAGCACACGCCGGACAAGGGGATCGTCAAGGTCCTGGTGGCGACCAACCAGGGGCCGATGCTGCTGTCGCTGGATCGGGCGAAGGCGCCCTGTACGGTCCAGAGCTTCCTGCACCTGGCGAAGAGCCGGTTCTACGACTTCACCACGTGCCATCGGCTCACGCTGTACACGACGCTGAAGGTGCTGCAGTGCGGCGACCCGAGCGGTACGGGCGAAGGTGGCCCGGGCTACTCGTACAAGGACGAGCTGCCGACCGACCTGCCGAACTGGCCGACCGACCCGACGGGTGCGAGCAAGGTCTACGCGCGGGGCACGCTCGCGATGGCGAACGCCGGCCCGGACACCAACGGGTCGCAGTTCTTCCTGGTGTTCGGCGACTCGCGGCTGCGCCCGGACTACACGATCTTCGGCTCGGTCGACCGGCTCGGTCTGGCTGTCCTCGACCGCGTGGCCGCAGCCGGGATCGCGCCGACGCCCGACGACCCGGCCCCCGTCGACGGACCGCCCGCCCGGAAGACCGACATCCTCGTCGCCCGCTCGCTGGGCACCTGGTAACTCCCGAAAGGTCAGCTGATCACCACTTCGCCGCCGTCCTCGGCCAGGGCGGCGGCGACCTGGCGTGCGTTGGCGGTGTGCTCCGACTCGGGAATCTTCGGCAGCAGGTCGTCCCAGGCCGCGATCATTGCTCCACGCAACTGCATCATCCCGAGCGGCCGCGCGAGGAACCACAGATGGAAGTGCTCGCTCCCGTCACCCCACCGGTTGAAATGCGTCCGGCCGACGCTGTCGATCCCCTGAATCGCCTTCGCCACCCGCTGGATGACGGGGCCGAGCGTGGCGGTCAACTCGGGCGGCAGGTTGTCGAGCCGGTAGTGCTCGCGCGGCTCGAGGATCGCCACGAACGGCAGTCCAGTCGCCTCGAAAGACTTCAGCGACCACTGCTCGTCCTGCCAGATCACAGACCCGTCCGGGTCGGCGCATTTAGGGCAGGGCTTCCCGCCAGGCTCGCCGGCCCGCGGCGGTTCCGGAAGCACCGGATCAGCCAGCGGCTCCACCTGGAAGTCACCCTCGAACGGAAAGAACCGCTGCCCCTCCAACGGCTCGGTCGACATGCGTTCGCCGTACGGCAACCTGGTGTGGTACTCGGACGGTAGTTCGCTCATGGCCCGCACTCTGCCGGAGAATTGGGTTATGGAGAAGCCGGAGTTGGCGTTGTTGTTGGGGCTTGAGCCGCATCCGGAGGGTGGGTGGTATCGGGAGACGTGGCGGTCGGGGGTCGAGTTCGAGCCGGAGGGGTACGACGGGGCTCGCGCCAGTGCGACCGCGATCTACTTCCTGTTGTCGCCGGGGGAGGAGTCGCGGCTGCATCGGGTGCGTTCGGCGGAGATCTGGTTGTGGCACTCCGGTGGTCCGCTGACGCTGGAGTACGACGACCACGCGGTCACCCTCGGACCGGACGTCCGGGCGGGACAACAGCCGCAGGTGGTCATCCCGGCCGGCGCCTGGCAGGCGGCTCGGCCCGCCGGCGCCGAGCCGGTACTCGTGTCCTGCATCGTGTCTCCCGGCTTCGACTTCGCCGACTTCACGATGCGCTAGCTAGGCGAGGACGGTTGCCAGGGCCTCGTATCCGGGAAGCAGATCGATCTCTTCGTGCCCCAGCTGCTGGATCGCGACATGGTCCGCACCGGCGTCCAGATGCGCCTTCAGACCCTCGGCGACCTCGACCGCGGAGCCGTGCAGCACCATCGCGTCGACCAGTCGGTCGCTGCCACCGTCGGCGAGGTCGTCGTCGGTGAACCCGAACCGCTTGAAGTTCGACGTGTAGTTGCTCAGCTGCAGGTACGACGCCAACCGGTCACGGGCCGTCGCGCGGGCGATCTCCGGGTCGGTCTCCAGCACGATCATCTGCTCCGGCGCGAGCAGCACTCCGCCGCCGAGGATCCGGCGCGCTTCCCGGGTGTGCTCCGGCGTGGTCAGGTAGGGCAGCGCCCCGGCGGTCCGCGTGCCGGCCAGCTGCAGCACCTTCGGACCGAGCGCGGCCAGCGCCCGCCGGTCGGTCGGCACCTTCGCGTCATCGAGCTCGTCGAGGTAGCTGACGATCGTCTCGTACGGCGACCGGTAGTCGTCGTTCCGCTCCCGGTGACCGATCCCGACGCCGAGCAGGAACCGTCCCGGGTGCTCGTCCTCGAGCCGGTGGTACGACGCCGCGACGTCGGCCGCCGGCGATTTCCACATGTTCACGATGCTGGTGCCGACGGCAACCGAAGTCGTTGCAGCGAGCAACACCTCGGCGTCGCGCAGGCCGGTGTCCGGCGAGGCGCCCAGCCACAAAGCGCCGTACCCCGCTTGTTCCAGTCCTGCCGCCAGTTCGGGGCCGAAGTGCTGGGGTCCGTGCCAGACCCCGTACCGTCCCAGTTCGACCGCCACGCCGTGCTCCTCTCGTCGACACACCTCAACGTGCAACCCGGGGCGGACGGGTGCTGTTCCCAGCATCCCTGACGCCAACGAATGGCCGTCAACAATGGTTGCCCCGTCAAGGGTGATCGGCGGTCCTCGAGGCGGCGCTCCGTGTGCTCCGATTCACAGACAGTGGCGTAGGCGCGCGGTGAATTTTTGCTGGAATGCTTCCATTGGATTAACGCCGGGGTACCCGCAGAGTGTCGCGTGACGATCAGACCATCCGGTCGGCTGGTATGAACCCTGCGGGCTTACACTCGGCAGCGACCTAGCGGCACACCCCTCAACCGCCGGGCCGCGGACACAACGACGTGAGCCGCATACCTGGAACGGGAAAGAAGGGCGAGTTGTGAAGGTCGGAGTACCGAAGGAAGTCAAGAACCACGAGTACCGGGTGGCGATCACGCCGTCCGGTGTGCACGAGTTCGTGCGCAGCGGGCACCAGGTTCTGATCGAGCAGGGGGCGGGCAACGGTTCGCTCATCCCGGACGAAGAGTTCGTCGCCGCCGGGGCACGCATCGTGCCGACCGCGGACGAGGTCTGGGGTGACGCCGAGCTGGTGCTCAAGGTGAAGGAGCCGGTGGAGGAGGAGTACCACCGGATGCGCAAGGACCACGTGCTGTTCACATACCTGCACCTGGCCGCGAGCCGCGACACCACCGACGCGCTGCTGAAGTCCGGTATCACCGGTATCGCCTACGAGACGGTCCAGCTCCCGGACGGGACGCTGCCGCTGCTGGCGCCGATGAGCGAGGTGGCCGGCCGGCTTGCGCCGCAGTCCGGTGCGTACCACCTGATGGCGCAGGGCGGCGGCCGAGGCGTGCTGCTCGGTGGCGTGTCCGGCGTACACCCGGCCCGCGTGGTTGTCCTCGGTGCCGGTGTCTCCGGGATGAACGCGGCCGCGATCGCGCTCGGCATGCAGGCGCAGGTGCAGCTGTTCGACCGCAACATCGCCCGGCTGCGGCAGGCCGACTCGGTCTACCAGGGTCACCTGCTGACGATCGCCTCGAACGCGTACGAGATCGAGCGCGCGGTGCTGGAGGCGGACCTGGTCATCGGTGCGGTGCTGGTGGTCGGTGCGAAGGCGCCGAAGCTGGTCACCAACGACATGGTCAGCCGGATGAAGCCCGGCAGCGTGCTGGTCGACATCGCGATCGACCAGGGTGGTTGCTTCGAGGACTCGCGTCCGACCACGCACGCCGACCCCGTGTACCGAGTGCACAACTCGCTGTTCTACTGCGTCGCCAATATGCCCGGCGCGGTTCCGAACACGTCGACGTACGCGCTCACCAACGTGACCCTGCCGTACGCGATCGAGCTGGCGAACCTGGGTTGGCAGGAGGCGCTGAAGCAGGACCACAGCCTGGCGCTCGGTCTGAACACGTACGACGGCCACATCACCTACGGTCCCGTTGCCGACGCGCACGACCTGCAGCAGCGGAAGCTGGACGAGGTGCTGGTCTGAGCATCACCAGAGCAGTTGGCACCTACTTGGACCACCTCACGGTGGAGCGTGGCCTGGCAGCCAACACTCTGGCGTCGTACCGGCGTGACTTGCGCCGGTACGGCGGTTACCTCGCGGACTCGGGGATCGACGACCTCGGCCGGATCACGGAGGCCGTGGTCAGTGACTTCCTGATGCGATTGCGCGAAGGGGACGCCGACCATCCACCCCTGACCGCATCCAGCGCGGGCCGGACCGTGGTCGCGGTGCGCGGGTTCCACCGGTTCTGCGTGCGGGAGGGCCTGACCGCAGTGGACCCAGCTGCGGCCGTGAAGCCGCCCGTACCGCCGCAGCGGCTGCCCAAGGCACTGTCTGTCGACGAGGTGACACGAATCCTCGCAGCGGCCGCAGGTGCCGAGGCAGAGCCCGCTGTGCTCGCCACGCGCGACGCGGCGTTGCTGGAGTTCCTCTACGGCACAGGTGCGCGTATTTCGGAAGCAGTCGGTCTCGATGTCGACGACATCGACCTGGACGCCGGTGCGGTCCTCCTGCGAGGCAAGGGCAGCAAGGAGCGGGTAGTACCCGTCGGGTCGTACGCCCGCGACGCACTGTCGGCGTACCAGGTCCGTGGCCGCCCTGACCTGGTGTCCCGCGGTCGTGGCACCCACGCGCTCTTCCTGAACGCCCGCGGTGGTCGTCTTTCTCGTCAAAGTGCGTGGACGGTACTGCGCAGAGCCGCACAGCGGGCCGGGATCGCGAAGGAGATTTCCCCGCACACACTGCGGCACTCGTACGCCACCCACCTGCTGGACGGCGGCGCCGACGTCCGTGTGGTCCAGGAACTCCTCGGCCACGCCTCCGTCACCACCACGCAGGTCTACACGCTCGTCACGGTCGACAAACTTCGCGAGGTCTACGCGACGTCGCACCCGCGCGCACTGTCGTCGTAGGTGACCTGCGGCGCCGACATACTCGGTGGACGTGACGACTCTGCCGCAGGAGTACGTGAAGGTTCTCGCCCAGCGCCTGGCCGACTACAGCGGTGGTGACCTCGCGGCCGTCCGGGCGGCGGTCCAGTACGCGGGCGACGACCTACCGTCGCGGATCACCGAACTCATGCTCAACGACATGCGGGACCACGTCGAGGACCAGGGCAACCCGGCCTACCTGAACGAGTACCAGAGCGTCCGCCGGCGGTTGCTGGACGCCATGCGCGTTCAGGTCGCACGGGTACGGCGAGAGCCGGTCGGTACTGCGGTTCTGCAGCAGCAGGGTGCACGCGAGGACGCCGAGCAGACGTTCGCCGAGGCCCTCCGGGTGGCTGACCCGGTTGCGGTGGGCATCGAAGTACCGCGAGCTCTCGAGCTTCAACACTCGGCGCGGATCGCTGCCGGGCTGGACCCGTTGGCGGCGCTGCCAGCGGGCCAATCACCGTCCGCCGAGACAGTGGGCCGGTGGCTGACGGAGTCGGAGCGACTCAGCGCTCCTGGTCACGACGACGCCGACCGGCAGCGTTTCGTGACCGAGGTCGACCGGGTCCTGCGGCGAGCTGCGGGCGATGCTCAGTACGAACCCAGATCGAACACTCGTGAGTCGGAGCCGACGCTGCGGGACGGCGTCGCGGTCGCCTGGGCGCGCGGTGCCCGGCTCGAGCTCGGCCGAGTGTTCGAAGAGGCAGGGGCGCTCGGAGAGGAAAGGGTGCTCGGCGATCCGGCCTTGGCGGTCCCGGAGCGGTTCGAGGGCCGGATGGTGGACGGACTGGCCGCGGCGATCGGCGAGCGGACCGGCCGGTCGGCGCAGGAGGTGCTGGACGTGATGTGCGCGGCGGGCGGGCCGGACGCGCGGGACCACGACCAGTGGCACGCCGCTCGCCAGTTCCTGGCTCCGGAGGCGTCGCTGGCACGGGTTCAGCACGTCGACCCGCCGTATGCCCGCTGGCTCGTTGTCGACGCCATGCGCGAGGAGCTCAAGCGCCATTACGGTACCCCCGATCGGGAGCCGAGCATCTCGCCCGAGGAAGTCGGTGCCCGGATGGCCGCGGAAGGCGCCCAGACCGCGGAGAACCTCGGCGTCGGCCCGGCTTCGGCGATCGAGCATGACGCAGACCTCGATGCGGCGATGAAAGCTGCTGGGCTGCCGCCGTCGAGCGGCCAGCGCCCGTCGGCCCGGGAGGACCTCCACGGGCAGCGCCCGGGCGGCTCTGCCGGGCGTGGGGCGGCGCGCGGCAACCAGATCGGTGGCGGTCTCGGTTGAGACGCCGTACACCTCTAGGCTCCTCGCGTGACTGAGCAGACAGTGGCGGCCGAGGAGCGGCACGCGAGTTGGCTGGAACTGTTCTTCGACCTGACCGTGGTCGCCGCGGCCGCGCAGATCTCGCACCGGCTGCACGGCGCCGAGACGATCGGGCAGGTCGCCGCATGTGCGGCGATGTTCTACGCGGTCTGGAGCGTCTGGACGGCGACCAGTGTCTACGCGAACGTCGCAGGGGAGCGGACCAGGCAGCGGGCGGTCCTGCGGACCATGCTGGGCATCGGTGTGATGGCCGCGTCCGTCCCAGGCGTGTTTCCGGAGCTGCTGCCTGATCACGGTGAGGCGGAACACGCCGGTAGCCGGACCATCGCGTTCACTGTCGCGTTCGTCCTGTGCCGCGGTCTCGCCGCGCGGTCGGCCAGCAAGGACGGGAAGGTGATCGGCTTCTGGCCGGCCACGCAGGGCGTCATGTCCGCACCCTGGATCGTCGCCTTGTTCGTCCAGGAGGAGACGGCGCACTGGCTCTGGTTCGGTGGGATCGTGGCCGACCTGCTGTTCTCGGTGATGGGCGCCCGGAACCCGAAGGCGATGGAGCAGCGGGCGAAGAGTATCCGGCACGAGCAGGAGACCGAGCAGCGCCGGGCACGGTTCTTCGAGCGGCTGTCGTTCGGGCGCCACGATGACGTGCCGGCGAAGCCGCCGCTGATCACGGTGGCCCGCGTCGAGCGTGGGCACCTGGACGAGCGGCTGGGGCTGTTCGTGATCATCGTGCTCGGCGAGGCGCTCGCGCAGGTCGTCGCCGCGAACACCGAGCTGGACTGGAACTGGCAGGTCGGGCTGACCTCATTCGCTGCGTTCTGGCTGCTGGTCCAGCTCTGGCAGCTGACGACGTTGTACGGGTTCACCCCGGCACCCCGCAGTACCACTCCGCTCGAGCCGTGGGCCGCCTTGCTCGCCCACCTCGGTGTCACCGGCGCGATCGTCGCGCTGGCGGCAGGGCTGGGCGGACTGATCCCGGAGGCCGGGGAGCACCTGCAGACCAAGGAGCGCTGGTACGTGTTCGGCGGGCTCGCGCTGTACTTCGCGATCAGCGGGGTGGCCGGTGTGATCGGCAAGGTGCGGCTGCGCTGGTTCCTCGGCTGGCAGATTCCCTGCCTGCTCGTCTCGGTCCTGGTCGCGGCGCTGGGCCGTCCGCTGTCGGCGTGGTCGCTGGCGATCGTGGCGGCCGTCGTACCGAGCTGGTTCTACAGCTACAACCGGCTGGTGAAAACCTAGACCCGGTTCCCGAGGGTTCCGGACGGTGTGCGATCATCTGGTCACGGCCGGTCACTCGGAGTGGATGATCGGACGAGTTCGGAGCTTTGTCGACAAACAGCCCCACCCCGGTGCGGAGTGGCTGGTTGAGAGTGCTTGAATGCACGCTTACAGTCGCTGGGATCGCCCGTATCGGTTGAAAGGTTTGACGAGTCATGAACGAGTCGACATTCCCGGGCACCGAACACCTTTCGGGACAGATTCCGGGCCACCTTCCGGTGCCGGAACCGGCCCAACCGATCAGCGCCCCGCCCAGCTTGCCGCCCAGCACCCCGCCCCGCCCGGCGACACCGCAGCGCAGCCTGACCCCACCCGAGAACTATGCGGAGATGCCGAGGCCGACGGCCAAGCTGACCGCGGAGGACCTTTCACCTGTGAATGACGCGCACGGCCCGAGGAACAAGATCGGGCCGACGGGCCGGCCGTTGCCGGACCTGCCGGAGCCGAAACCGCCGACGAAGACCGGCCCGGCGCAGGTCATTGCGATGTGTAACCAGAAGGGTGGCGTCGGCAAGACGACGACCACGATCAACCTCGGCGCGGCGATCGCCGAGACCGGCCGCAAGGTGCTGCTGATCGACTTCGACCCGCAGGGGTCCGCCTCGATCGGCCTCGGCGTCCAGCCGCACGACCTGGAGCTGTCGGTCTACAACCTGCTGATGCAGCGCGACATCACCCCGGAAGAGGTGATCCAGCCGACCCGGGTGGAGAATCTCGACCTGCTGCCGGCCAACATCGACCTGTCCGCGGCCGAGGTGCAGCTGGTCCAGGAGGTCGCCCGCGAGTACACGCTGCAGCGGGTGCTCGAGCCGATCCTGCCGAACTACGACGTGATCCTGATCGACTGCGCTCCGTCGCTCGGTCTGCTCACCGTCAACGCGCTGACCGCGTCGAACGGCATCGTCGTACCGCTGGAGTGTGAGTTCTTCGCGCTCCGCGGCCTGGCGATGCTGACCGACACGATCGCGAAGGTCCAGGACCGGCTGAACCCGAAGCTGGAGATCGTCGGGATCCTCGGCACCATGTTCGACGGGCGTACGACGCACGCCCGGGAGGTCCTCGACCGGGTGGTCCAGGCCTTCGACGAACGCGTCTTCCACACCGTCATCCGGCGTACCGTCAAGTTCCCCGAGACCACGGTCGTCGGGGAGCCGATCACGACGTACGCGCCTTCGTCCCAAGCGGCTACGCAGTACCGCGACCTTGCCAAGGAGGTGCTGGCGCGTTGTCCCGCCGGGTGAGCCTGCCAGGTGCCAGTGAACTCTTCGGGGGTGCGGCACCGAAGCAGACCAGACCCGAGAAGCGCACCACCACTGACGGACCTGCCTCTGTGCGGTCCCGTACGACGGTCGTCGACGACCGGAAGTCGAGTGGTCGGATCCGTCACGACACGAAGATCACCGTGTACGTGACGGAGGAGGAGCTGCTCGGCCTGGAACAGACCAGACTCGCGCTGCGCGCGGAGCACGGCCTGATGGCCGACCGCGGCCGGATCGTCCGGGAGGCGATCGACGTCCTGCTGGCCGACTTCGTCGACCACGGGCCGGACTCGGTGCTGGTACGTCGGCTGCGCGCGTCCGAGGACGGGGCCGCGGAGCTCAAGGGTTCGGAGTGACGGTGTCCTCGGACTCGTTACCGTTGGATCTCGGACCTGACGAAGCCCCGGCTGTTGCCGAGGGCAAGGGTTTCAGTGTCCATCTGGTCAACTTCGAGGGTCCGTTCGACCTGCTGCTGCAGCTGATTTCGAAGCACAAGCTGGACATCACCGAGATCGCGTTGTCGGTGATCACGGACGACTTCATCGCGCATATCAAGGCGCTGGGGTCGGAGTGGGATCTCGATCAGACGTCGGAGTTCCTGCTGATCGCGGCGACGCTGCTCGACCTGAAGGCGGCGCGGTTGCTGCCGAAGGGCGAGGTCGAGGACGACGAGGATCTCGCGCTGCTGGAGGCTCGGGATCTGTTGTTCGCGCGACTTTTGCAGTACCGGGCGTTCAAGCAGATCGCGGCGCTGGTGCAGGACCGGATGGCGGTTGAGGCCAAGCGGTTCCCGCGGTCGGTGGGGGTGGAGCCTCGGTTCGCTGAGCTGCTGCCTGAGGTGTTGCTGGGTCTTGATCCGGCTGGGTTGGCGGCGCTTGCGGCTCGGGCGATGGCTCCGAAGGACAATGTGCCGGAAGGGGTTTCGCTCGCTCATTTGCATGCGCCCGCGGTGACGGTTCGCGAGCAGGCGATTGTGATCGTGGATCGGTTGCGGCGGCAACGCAGTACGACGTTCCGTGCTTTGGTGTCGGATTCGCCGGACACGGTTACTACGGTTTGCCGGTTTTTGGCGTTGCTGGAGTTGTTCCGTGAAGCGGCGGTCACGTTTGACCAGGTGACGCCGTTGGGCGAACTGACGATCCGCTGGACTGGGACTGATGAGGGCGAGATCGACGTCAGCGACGAGTTCGACGAGGAGCTCAAACCCGACAGCGAGGAGGGGGAAGCGCCGGTCGTCGACGATCCCGACTTCCTCGAACCCGGCGTACCCGCCACAACCGAACCCGACGCAGAACCCCCCGCACCAACCGAGACGGTGACCCAGTGACCGAACCCACGCCGACTACCCCTTCCGATGAGCCTGGGGAGGATATTGTGCCCGAATCGGCCGGAAATCCTCCCCACACAGGTGATTCCGACGTGAACGGCGCCGCCGAAGAGGCCGTCGACTCCGACGGGGTTGAGCCGGGCGAGGGCGTTGGGTCCGACGGGGTTGAGTCGGGCGAGGGCGTTGGGTCCGACGGGGTTGAGTCGGGCGAGCCCGCTGGAGTCGGGACCGACGGAGTCGAGTCCGGCGAGGTCAGCGCGAGCGAGTCGGTTGAGGCAGCCGGGGTTGAGTCTGGCGAGACCAGCGGATCGGTCGACGCCGTCGCGGCGGAGTCGGGCGAGCCCACCGGAGGCGAGGCCGACGGGGTGGAGCCGGTTGAGGCAGTTGGAGATGGGTCTGCCGCGGATGAGGCTGTTGGGGCCGGCGCGGTTGAGGTGGGGGATGAGGATCATTTGCCGCCGGGGCAGACTTCGGTGCCGGTGGGGGATGAGGTTGTTGTTGACGACGAGACGATGCGGCGGGCGCTCGAGGCGATTCTGATGGTGACGGACGAGCCGTTGCCGGTGCTGACGTTGGCGCGGGCGGTGGGGCGGCCGACGGGGGATGTGGCGGAGACGCTCGGGCTGCTGGCGGCGGAGTACACCGAGCAGGGGCGCGGGTTCGACCTGCGCGAGGTGGGCGGGGGTTGGCGGTACTACACCCGCGCCGAGGCAGCGCCGTACGTCGAACGCTTCGTACTCGACGGACAGCAGGCAAGGCTTACTCAGGCGGCGTTGGAGACGCTGGCGGTGGTCGCGTACAAGCAGCCGGTCAGCCGAGCGCGCGTCTCCGCGATCCGCGGGGTGAACGTCGATGGCGTCGTACGCACGCTGGTCGCGCGAGGACTGGTGGAGGAGGCCGGCGCTGACACCGACTCGCAAGCGACGCTGTACCGCACCACGACGTACTTCCTGGAACGCATGGGCATGCAGTCGCTCGACGACCTTCCTGAGCTGGCCCCGTACCTCCCCGACATGGACGACGTCGAAGAGGAACTAGCCGCCCAAACCCTCCCACCCGCAACCACCCCCACAGACGACACCCCCTCCCCAGAAACCCCCAAAGACGCCGAGCCGGCAAACACGGCAGACGAGGCGGGGTACGCCGAGCCCGCCGCATCAACCGCGGACGACGCAGAGGACGCTGACGACAGCGAGTTCGCGGAGCGCGCCGAGTCCACTGCATCAACCGCGGACGACGCAGAGGACGTCGCGGAGGACGCTGACGTCAGCGGGTTCGCGGTGCGCGCCGAGTCGGCGGAGGATGTGGACGACAGCGGATCCGCGGAAGCGGCTGAGTCCGGGGACGCGGTGGAGTACGCCGGATCCGCGGAGACGGCCGGGGCTGCGGAGTACGACGAGGTCGCGGAGAGTGCCGAGTCGGCGGAGGACGTGGAGGACGCCGAGTTGGACGTGTCTACCGCGGAGCACGCAGGAGACGCGGCGGACAGCGGGTCGGCGGAAGTTGCTGAGTCCGCGGACGCGGTCGAGTACTCCGGATCGACGGAGGCGGCTGGGGCTGCGGAGTACGACGAGTTCGCGGAGACGACCGAGTCGGCAGAGGACGTCGGGTCGGCGGAGGACGCCGAAGACGCCGAAGACGCGGAGGACTTCGGGTCGGCGGAGACCGCCGAGCTGGCAGAGGACGCAGGGTCGGCGGAGGACGTCGAGGAAGTCGAGGACGGTGAGGCGGATGGGGTGTCTGTCTCGGAGGCTTCTGGTGGTGCGTCCTCGGCGGTTGATGTGGGTGGGTTGATGGAGGACGGGGTTGGCGTGGAGGACGTTCGGTTGGGTGGGGTGCGGGATGGGGGATGACGGTGGGGTTCGGTTGCAGAAGGTCTTGGCTCGGGCGGGGGTGGCTTCTCGGCGGAATGCCGAGTTGCTGATCGAGGAGGGGCGGGTCGAGGTCGACGGGCGGGTGGTGACGGAGTTCGGCGTACGCGTGGATCCGGAGACCGCGGTCATCCGGGTCGACGGGGAGCGGATCCCGCCGGTGAGTGCGAACGTGTACCTCGTCCTCAACAAACCGCGCGGCGTGGTGAGCACGATGTCCGACCCGGAAGGGCGGCCGTGCATCACCGACTACGTGCAGGACCGGTCGGAGCGGCTGTTCCACATCGGCCGGCTCGACACCGACACCGAAGGGTTGTTGCTGCTCACCAACGACGGTGAGTTCGCCCACCGGCTGGCGCATCCGTCGTACGAGGTCTCCAAGACGTACGTCGCCGAGGTCGAAGGCAACGTCAAACCAGGGGTACTGCGCAACCTTCTCGACGGAGTCCGTCTCGAGGACGGCCCCGCGCAGGCGGACACGGTGAAGATCGTTTCCACCGTCCCCGGCCGCACGCTGGTCGAGATGAGCCTGCACGAGGGCCGCAACCGCATCGTCCGCCGGATGTTCGACGCGGTCGGTCACCCGGTCAAGCGCCTGACCCGCACCGCCGTCGGCCCGGTCCGCCGCGGCAACCTCCACACCGGCGAAGTCCGCGACCTCAACCCCAAAGAACTCGGCCAACTCCTGGATCTGGTGGAGCTCTAACCCGTACCGACGAACGGGTAGAGGTCCGGTCCGCCGGCTGACTCAACGCTCAGCGCAGTCCGCTGACGACCACTACTACCCGTTCTTCGGTACACATCCTCAGCCCAGGTTGGCTTCTTCTGGTACTACGACCTGGTCGACCATGCGTTGGATCTGTTCGGTTGGTAGGGCGACCGCTAGTGCCCAGAAGTAGATGGCCAGGCTGAAGACTGCGACGACGAGGATGTCCCACCAGAGTGGGAACCACGGGTGCTTCAGCGGGCCGAAGTCGCTCAGGTAGACGATCAGGCCCATCCCGACCAGGTACACCGGCAGCCACTGCGCAGCCCGTAGGTCGAGCTGCGGCATGATCGGGTTCAGTTTGAAGACCCGGTTGCCGATCAGGATCACGTACCCGATCAGGATCGCGATGCCGAGCTTCCAGTCCGTCATCCACCCGGACCACAGGATCAGCAGGTTCGCGACCACGAACGCGAGCGGTGACAGCCAAGTTGCCCCGGGCAACCGGTACGGGCGGTGCGCGTCCGGCAGCCGTCGGCGGAACACCCCGAGCGACAACGGCGCACCGGCGTACATCAGCACGCTGGCGCTGGTGATCAACCCGACCAGCGAACGCCAGCTCGGGAACGGCAGGAAGCAGATGCACCCGATGATGAACGCGGTGATCAGCCCGACCCACGGTACGCCGCGGTGGTTGGTCTTCTCGAACACCGACGGCACATAGCCGTTGCGGCTCAGCCCGTACGACACCCGTGAGCTGCCGGTGATGTAGATCAGGCCTGTCCCGGCAGGCGAGACCACCGCGTCGATGTACAGGATCGTTGCCAGCCACCCCATACTCAGCAACGTCGCGACCTGCGCGAACGGTCCGGTCATCGTCGTGTACGCCGCGTTCGCCCACGTGCCCTGGATCTGGTCTTTGGGCAGCGCTGCGATGAACGCGATCTGCAGCAGGATGTAGATGATCGCGCCGATCACGATCGACCCGATCACCGCCCGCGGGATGTCGCGCCGGGGGTTGCTGCTCTCGCCGGCCAGCTGGTCGGCCTGTTCGAATCCGAGTAGCGCGAAGATGATGCCGCTGGTCGAGACCGCGGACAGGATGCCCTTGGCGCCGTACGGGTTGAAGCCGTTCGCCGCGGTGAAGTTGCTGCCGTGGAACTGCACGATCGCGAGCGCGAAAATCGTGAACAGCGGGATGCCGACCTTCCACCAGGTCGCCGCGCTGTTGGTCCGGGCGAGCAGCCGGATGCTGAGGAAGTTGATCGCGGTGACCGCGGCCATCAGCAGGACCGCCACCACGATCCCGCTCGTGGTGAGGATGTGCTGGCCGTTCTTGGTCTTCAGCCAGCCGCTGGCGAACGAGTAGTGCTGGCCGTAGGTGATCATCGCCAGCACCTCGATCGGTGCCACGGTGGCCGCCTGCAGCCAGGAGAACCAGCCGAACGACGCACCGGCAGCGCCGCCGAACGCGTAGTGCGGGAAGCGGGCGGTGCCGCCGGAGACCGGGTACATCGCACCCAGTTCGGCGTGCACCAGCGCCAGGATCAGGATCGCGACGCCGCCGATGACCCAGGAGATGATCGCCGCGGGGCCGGCGACGGACAGGGCGCCTTGGGCGCCGAACAACCAGCCGGAGCCGATGATCGATCCCTCCGAGGCCCAGATCAGGCCGACGAAGCCGATGTCGCGCTTCAGGCCCGGCCGGCTCTGCCGTGCGGAGGGTACTGCTGCAGATGTGGCCATACCCAAAACCATGGCCCGCCCCGGTCTCGTGATCCAGTGAAGCTGTCCGCCGTCCGGACCCCCAGCCAGCCGGTAGTCGGGGTACCCACTGGCAGGCAACCGAGTTGGGTGCCTGCTGCGACGACGTGGAGCGGCCCGGATCGCATGCTGGCAAGAGAGAATCCCTGCGGCGATCCTAAGGACGCACGATGCGAACACCATCAAAAGCTGTCGCGCTGACCGGAGTCACGTTGACCCTGCTGGCCAGCCTTGTTGCCTGTGGCAACAACAACAAATCCTCGGCGAGCAGCAGTGCGCCGCCGGCGAACACGAAGGTCGGCGTGCTGCTCCCGGACACGGCGTCCTCGCCTCGCTGGGTCTCGGCCGATCCCAACGAGCTGCGCAAGCAATGCGCGGCGAACAAGCTCACCTGCTACATCGACAACGCCAACGCCAGCGCGACGACGATGGAGTCACAGGCGCAGGCGCTGATCAACCAAGGTGTCGGGGTACTCCTGGTGACGAACCTCGACTCCGGTTCCGGCAAGGCGATCGAGTCGCTGGCCAAGCAGCACAACGTGGTCACGATCGACTACGACCGGCTGACCACGGGCGGTACGGCGGAGTACTACGTCTCGTACGACAACGTCAAGGTCGGCGAGGACCAGGGCACCGCGTTGGCCGCCTGTCCGCAGGTGGCGGGCAAGAGCGCCGTCGGGTACGTCGACATCGACGGCGCGCCGACGGACAACAACGCGACGTTGTTTGCCCAGGGCTACAACTCGGTGCTGTCGAAGCAGGCAGGCTGGACGAAGCTCGGCGAGCAGACCGGCAACTGGGACCCGGCGACCGCGCAGACCGTGTTCACCACGATGCTCGGCCGGCACCCGAACCTGAACGCGGTGATGGTTGCCAACGACACCATGGCGCAGTCCGTCATCAACGTGCTGAAGTCGCAGAGCCTGGCCGGCAAGGTCGCAGTGTCCGGACAGGACGCGACCGCAGGCGGTCTGGACAACGTGATGGCCGGCACCCAGTGCTTCACGATCTACAAGCCGGTCGCCGGTGAGGCCGATGTCGCGATCAAGCTGGCCGGCCAGATCCTGTCCGGTCAGAAGCCGACCGCCCCGGCAACGATCAAGGACCCGACCAACGCTCGCGAGGTTCCGTCGTACCTGGCGGATCCGACCGTCATTACCAAGAAGAACGTGGCGCTGCCGGTGACGGACGGGTACGAGACCGCTGCCTCAGTGTGCCCGACGCCGGCGCTGGTGAAGCTGTGTAGCGAGAACGGCATCAAGACCCCGTGAAAACCCTTGAACTGAAGGACGTCGGCAAGTCGTTCGGTCCGGTCGTGGCGCTGTCGGGGGTGGACTTCAGCGCCGAGGCCGGCGACGTGACTGCCCTCGTCGGCGACAACGGGGCGGGCAAGTCCACCCTGGTCAAATGCATCGGTGGGATCCACCGCGTCGACACCGGCGAGATCCTCGTAGACGGTACGCCGCAGCAGCTGCACGAACCGCGGGACGCGGCCCGGCTCGGCATCGAGATCGTCCACCAGGATCTGGCCCTGGCCGACAATCTCGATGTCGTCGGCAACATGTTCCTCGGCCGTGAGCGGGTCAACCGGCTGCGTACGCTGGACGAGAACACGATGGAGAAGCTGGCCGCGCAGACCCTGAGTTCGTTGGGGGTCCGGACGGTTCGGTCGGTCCGGCAACGGGTCGCCAACCTGTCCGGCGGCCAGCGGCAGACCGTCGCGATCGCGAAGTCGGTGCTGTGGAGCTCGAAGATCGTCATCCTCGACGAGCCGACAGCGGCCCTCGGCGTCGCGCAGACCGAGCAGGTGCTGGACCTGGTACGGCGGCTTGCCGATCGCGGCGTGGCCGTCGTACTGGTCTCCCACAACATGAACGACGTCATGCAGGTCGCCGACTCGATCGCCGTCCTGTTCCTGGGCCGGATGGCCGCGCAGGTACGGCGGCAGGACGTGAGCCAGACGCAGGTCGTCGAGCTGATCACCAGCGGCCGGTCCGGAGCGCTGGGTCTGCCGGCCGAGTCGAGGGGAGCGGCACAGTGACCGCGAAGACTGAACCGGCCGTCGCCGAAGAGACACCGGTGCGGGGGCCGGGCGCGTTGCGCGTCTACATCCGCGAGTACGTGGCGAGGCTGCGAGGCGGTGAACTCGGATCAGCGCCGGCGATCGTCGGCCTGGTGGTGATCACCGCCTTCTTCGCGATTGTGCACCAGGGCTTCCTGAGCGCCTACAACCTCGAGGCGCTGGTGATCCAGGCCGCTCCGATCATCGTGATGGCGATGGGGCTGGTCTTCGTTCTGCTACTCGGCGAGATCGACCTGTCCGCCGGGACGACCGGTGGACTCTGCTCGGCGATCATGGCCGTGCTGTTGCTGCGACACGGGCAGTCCTGGTGGGTCGGCGTACTCGGCGGCCTCGTGGCCGGGCTGGTGATCGGGTTCGTGATGGGCTGGCTGCGGGCGCGGGCCGGCATTCCGTCGTTCGTGATCACGCTGGCGACGTTCCTGGCGTTCCAGGGGCTGACGCTGATCCTGATCGGTGGTCAGGGTTCGGTCATCCTGCCGACCGGTTCGCCGTTGATTTCCTTGGAGAACAGCTTCGTACCGCTGTGGCTGGGCTGGACCCTGCTCGGGATCTTCGTCGCCGGGTACGCCGCGATCAAGCTGATCGACGCGCGCGGACGACAGCAGAGTGGCCTGGCCGCGACGCCGATCGCCGTGATCGTGGCGAAGGTGATCGGGGTCGCCCTGCTCGGCAGCGCGTTCACCTACGAGATGGGTCTCAACCGCAACCTGATCACCAACGCCTTCTTCAGCAGCAAGGCACAGGGCGAGCCGTGGGCAGTCGTCCTGCTCGTTCTGCTGTTCGTGATCTGGCACTTCACCCTCAGCCGCACCCGCTACGGACGGCATGTGTACGCCGTTGGTGGCAACGAGGAGGCCGCCCGTCGAGCCGGCGTCGTCGTCTCGCGGATCCGGATCTCGGTGTTCGTCATCTGTTCCGGTATGGCAGCCATCTCCGGTGTCGTCGCCGCGTCGCTGCTGCAGTCGGTGCAGTCGAACGCGGGCGCCGGAAACACGCTGCTGCTGGCCGTCGGCGCGGCAGTCATCGGCGGTACGTCGTTGTTCGGCGGACGCGGCCGGATGATCGACGCCGTACTCGGGGGACTCGTGGTCGCGGTGATCATCAACGGCATGAGCGACCTGATCCAGGGCTCGAACTCGTCCGGCTACGAATGGGTCGTCACCGGAGCAGTGTTGTTGCTGGCCGCCGGCTTCGACGCCGTGGTCCGGCACGGACGCTCAACCTGATCAAACCCGGTCCAGCAGGGTCTGGATCGCAGCCGCCGAGAGCCCCGTCTTCGGAACGAATCCGATGGCGGGGCTTTCGGCGATCAGATCGGCGTAGTCCTGTTCGGCGTGCGTGGAGATCAGGATCATCGGCGGCGGCGAGCCGGCGGACCGCAGCTGTGCGATCAACTCGAAGCCACTCTCGCCACCGAGGTCGATGTCGACGAGTACGACGTCCGGCCGCAGTTCCTTGATCAGAGCAGCGGCTTCGGTGGCCGAGGACGCCGTACCGACGACGTTGACGCCCTCGCGTAGCAGCAGGCCACGCGCCGCCTCGAGGAAGCGCCGGCTGTCGTCGACGATCAGGCACCGCATGGGTCAAGCATGGCAGGCGTCCGAGGTCGCTCGCATGCCTGCTGCCTGTACTACAAGGAGATTGGGAGCGACACGGAGAGCGTCGTACCTGCGTCGGCCGGGCTTTCGACAACCAACGTGCCGCCGAGTGCCTGGACCCGGTCGTCGAGTCCGATCAGCCCGGAACCGCCCGCCGGGTCGGCGCCACCACGACCGTCGTCGCGAACGGACAACCGCAGCCGGCCGTCCGCGATGTCCGCGTCGACGACCACGACCGACGCACCGGAATGCTTCGCGGCATTGGTCAGCGCCTCGGACACCACGTAGTACGTCGCGGCTTCGATCGGCGCCGGGAGCCGGGTGGTGAAGCTGACCTCCACCTCTGCCGGGACCGTGGACCGGCGGGCCAGCATCCTGAGCGCCGGGCCGATGCCGCCCTCCGACAGGATCGCGGGATGGATGCCTCGGGCAATCTCTCGCAGTTCGTCCAGCGTTGCCGACAGTCCGTCGGTCACCTTGTCCAGCTCCTCGGCGGGGGCGTTCGGGGTCGCCTGGAACGCCCGTACGTCGAGAGCGAGTGAGACGAGCCGTTGCTGGATCCCGTCGTGCAGATCGCGTTCGATCCGGCGACGCGTCTCGTCCGCCGACCGCACGATGCGCGCCCTGGATGCGGCCACGTCGGCACTGGCCGCACCAAGCGACGCCGCCATCGTGTTGAACGTCCGCTCCAGCGTGCGAATCTCGCCGACCGCCGTCTCCGGCACGCGTACGTCGAGGTCGCCGGCGGCCAGCCGATTCGCCATCTCAGCCGTCTTCCGCACCGGCCGGACGATCGAGCGGGTCAGGTAGATCGTGAAGCCCAGCACGAGAATCACCGAACCAGCGAGCCCGGTCGTCGCCGCTACGACTGCCTGATCGGCGACCGAGTCCGAGTGCCGCTGCTCGGTCACCGACAACTGTTGCTCCGAACTGATCAGCTGGTCGAGCACAGAGCGGATCTGGGTGACCCGCTGGGCGCCTTCCGCAACGGCCGCCTCGGATCGAGCCGAGTCCGGGTCGCTACGCGCAGCCCGGATCTCCGGCATCGAGTAGTCGTGCAGGTACGACGTGACGCTCTGGCTGACCGCCTCGGCCCGGGTGAGCTCGTCGGGGCTGCTGGCAACCAGTTGCTGCAATGCGTTGGTCTGGACCGGCAGTTGTGCCTGCGCCGTCTGCCACGGCTGCAGGAACTTCTCCTGACCGGTGATGACGAAGTCGCGCTGACCTGTGGCCAGGTCGGCGACCAGACGCTCCACCTGGTGCGCACTGGTGAGCACGGCGGCCGTGTGCTGGCCCTGGTGTTCCGACGTACGCAGACCTTGCACTGAGAAGAGCAGGACCACGAATCCGGAGCCGACCAGCACCATCAGCAGCCCACTTGCGAGTACTACTCGCCGGGCGACTCCGCCGATCATGTCGCTGGCCGTCGCGCGCCGTCCAGGTAAGTGAGGACGGCAAGCACGCGGCGATGGTCGTCGTCGGTCTCCGGCAGGTCGAGCTTGCTCAGAATGCTGCGGACGTGCTTCTCGACGGTTCCCTCGGCGACCCACAGCCGCCGGGCCACACCGGCGTTCGACCGGCCCTCGGCGACCAGCGACAGAACCTCGCGTTCGCGTTCGCTGAGGGCGGCCAGCGGGTCGTGCCGGCGCCGGGCGTCGACCAGCTCCCGGACCAGGCCCGGGTCGACCACCGATCCGCCGCGGGCGACCCGGCGCAGACTCTCGAGGAACTCGTCGACGTCCGTCACCCGGCTCTTGAGCAGATAGCCCACGCCCTGGCCGGCGGCCATGAGCTGGAGAGCGTGCTCCACCTCGACATGGGCCGACAGCAACAGTACGGCGGTCTCCGGGTGCTCCCGGCGGATGATGTCGGCCGCGTCCAGGCCCTCGGTCGACTCGCCGGGCGGCATCCGGATGTCGACGATGACGAGATCCGGCACCTCGCGGCGTACCAGCTCGAGCAGGTCCGGTCCGTTGCCCGCCGTACCGAGCACGGCGAACCCGGACCGGTCGAGCAGGCTGGCCAGACCCTCGCGCAGCAGGACGTCGTCGTCCGCGATAGCCACTCGGGTCCGGCTCACGTCCTACCCTTCGATCTCCTGGTCCATCCAGTGTGTCACCGGAAATTCACCAGACAATCGGGCTCACTCGCCGGACAGCTGCTCGTAGTCGGCGGTGTCCTCGTAGAACCGCGAGTAGGCGACCTCGGCGAACGTGCGCGGCACCTTGCCGAGAGCCGTGATCACGGTCGCCTCTCCATTGGCGTGGCTGAGCGTGTACAGGTACGGCGCTCCGGTCTCCTTGTCGATGCCCAGCAGGATCGTTCCGGTGCCGTGGCACTGGTTGGCGACCAGCGCCTCGAACCCCTGCCAGGTGGACCGCCGTACCACCTTGACCACCGGCTTGCCGGTCACCGGGATGCGGATCGTGTAGAGCGCTCCGGCGCGGGTGTTGGCGAGGAAGGTGTCGTAGGTGGCGGTCTGGCTGATCAGCGCCATCGTCTTGACCGCACTGAAGCCGGTGTACGTCGCCTTCCGGGTGAACGAGGTGCCGTCGACGGTCCAGCGCAGGATGGTGTCACCGAGTACGGCGTACGCGCTGTTGCGGACGAGCTTGTTGCCGACGTTGTACCGGGAGTTCTCCAGGTACCGTACGTCGCCCCAGCCGCCACCGACCGGAGTCCGCTTCACCGACGCCGGATCGACGTCGCCGCTGAGGTCCTTCACGTCGTACGTCAGCAGGTTCAGGGTGGAGTTCAGTACGACGTACTGCCGCCGGCTCTCCGCGGTCTGCGCGGCGTTGACCTGGATACCGATCCCACTTGCCACCCGGAGCTGGTTGTCCGGCATCAGGTCCTTGCCACCCCAGGTGCTCGTGCTGGCACCCGGGGGCACCACGCCGTACAGTCCGCGAAGGATGAGGTCGCCACCAGCTGTGGTCGAGCCCAGCACCATCTGACAGAACGGCACGTCCGTAGTCCCGGCATGCGCCGGTGCGGCCTGAACCAGCGCCCCGGCAGCCATCACTACCCCCAGCAGCCCAGCTGCACGTTTCTTCATTCTGTTCACTCCCCGTAGAGAAGGTCGTCGGCCTCGGAGCTGCCGGCGAAGTATCGGAAGTACGTTTTGTCCTCGGGCGCGACGAGCTGGTTGCCCACCTTGCCGAGGCCCTTGATGACTGTTGCCGTTCCGTTGGCGTGGCTGACGGCGTACAGGTAGGCGGTTCGGGTGTCCTTGTCGATGCCGAGGAGCAGGGTGCTCTGCTTGCCGCACCTGTCGGCGATCAGCGTCTCGAACGTCTGCCAGGTAGACGTGCGGACCTTCTTGACCACCGGCGCCCCCGTCACCGGGATCCGGATCGTGTAGAGCGCCCCGCCCCGGGTGTTGGCCAAGAAGGTGTCGTAGCCGGCGGTCTGGCTGATCAGCACCATCGTCTTCACCGCCGAGAACCCGCTGTACGTCGCCTTGTTGCGCCAGGCCGATCCCTCCACGGTCCAGCGCGTGACGACGTCACCCTGCAGGGCATAGGTGTTGGTGCGGGTTCGGTTGGGCCCGTAGAACGTCGACTGCTCCAGATAGGTCTGGTGGATCCAGCCACCGCCCACCTTCGTCTTCTGGTACGACCCGGGGTCCAGCTCACCGGTGCTGTTGTCGATGGCGTAGCTGAAGCTGTAGAGGTCGTTCACGATCGTCACGTAGCCGCGGCTGATCATGGCCGCCGGCGGGTCCGGCTCCCAACCCAACGAACTCGCCAGCCGCACCTGGTCCACCGGGAACAGCCCCTTCGGCCTCACGACCGGCTGGCCGGCCGTCACCGGTGACGTCGCGGTGATCGTCTGGAACTTGTGGTCGCCCTGCACAGTCACCGTGCCCAGGGTGAGGCTGCAGGCCGCACTCGCCTGGACGAGTGCGGCGTGCGCCGTTCCGGGCACTACGGCCGCTGCCACCATCGCGGCGCAAACCGTGCCCGCCGCGATCCGAAGTCTCTTCATGGCCGAAAGGCTAGGGCTTCTCGAAAGACCTGGTAGACCAGTATCAGGCGCCGGTGAGGTGGGTGCCGGCGTCGTAGTAGCGGAAGTACGAGTCGGTGGCCGGGAAGGTGGTCGGGACCTTGCCGAGGCCCTTGATGACCGTGGCAGCGCCGGCAGCGTGGCCGACGGCGTACAGGTAGCCCGCGCCGGTGTTCTTGTCGATGCCGAGCAGCAGGGTGCCGTTGTTACCGCACTTCTCCGCGATCAGGGTCTCGAAGCTCTGCCAGGTCGACGTGCGTACCTTCGTCACCACCGGCTTCCCGGAGCCCGTGGGCACCTGGACCGTGTACAGCGCGCCGCCGTTGGTGGTGGCCAGGAACGTGTCGTACGCCTTGCCCTGACCGATCAGCACCATCGTATTCACGGCCTTGAACCCGCTGAACGTCGTGTAGTACTTCCAGCCGCTCGGAGTGACCGTCCAGCGAGCGATCAGGCCGTCGGTGAACTGGTTGATCAACGAGTAGACGTTCGATCGGCTGACGCCCGAAGCGGAGTACCGGCTGAGCTCGACGTACTTGTGCAGGTCGTCCCAGCCGCCGCCGATCAGGGTCTGCTTGAGAGTCCCGGCGTTGATTTCCGTCCCGGTGCCGTCGGTGATGTAGCTGGTGCCGTACATCCGCACACCGACGACCGCCAGACCGGTGCGTTCCTCGCCGGCCGGTACGACGAGTTCGGTGCGTACGGCGGTGGGCAGGTGGGCCCGACCGTCCGCATACAGGTCTTTCGGGCCGACCTGCCGGGCACCGGCCGACGGGGTCGCGGTGATCTTCTGCTGGGTGAGGTCGCCACCGGGCGTGATCGAGCCCAGTCGCAGAGAGCAGGCCGCGGACTGGCTGGTCGTGCTCGCCGGAGCCGCCCCCGCGGGTGCGCTGACCAGCGTGCCCGCCGCGAGCGCCCCGACGGCGATCGCGCCCAGCGCTCGCCTGTTCTTGGTCATCTGGTGTGCCCTTCTCGCGTCGTCGGAGGCCGTTGCCTCCACTGGATCGATGCGGGCGGAGACTCGATTGTTGCGCCGCGTAGGTGCATCAAAGGGATAACGCCGCGATACGGCGCGCCTGAGATCTGGCCCGCTTGTCGGAACCGCGCCGTAGTGTGGGAGATGTGAACCGGCGAATCTTCGGTCTGGAGAACGAGTACGGCGTGACCTGTACGTTCCGCGGGCAGCGGCGACTGACCCCGGACGAGGTGGCGCGGTACCTGTTTCGGCGGGTCGTGTCCTGGGGGCGGAGCAGCAACGTCTTCCTCCGCAACGGGGCCCGGCTCTACCTCGACGTTGGCTCCCACCCGGAGTATGCGACCGGCGAGTGCGACTCGGTCACCGACCTGATCGCACACGACAAGGCCGGTGAGCGGATCCTCGAGGGACTGCTGGTCGACGCGCAGAAGCGCCTGCACGACGAAGGCATCTTCGGCGACGTCTACCTGTTCAAGAACAACACCGACTCGGCCGGCAACAGCTACGGCTGCCACGAGAACTACCTGGTCTCGCGGCACGGCGACTTCGCCAAGCTGGCCGACGTACTGATCCCGTTCCTGGTCACCCGCCAGCTGATCTGCGGCGCCGGCAAGGTGCTGCAGACGCCGCGCGGCGCGGTGTACTCCGTGTCGCAGCGGGCCGAGCACATCTGGGAGGGCGTCTCCAGCGCGACGACGCGGTCCCGGCCGATCATCAACACCCGCGACGAGCCGCACGCGGACGCCGAGCGGTTCCGCCGGCTGCACGTGATCGTCGGCGACTCGAACATGTCCGAGACCACGATGCTGCTGAAGGTGGCCAGCACCGATCTGGTCCTGCGGATGATCGAGGCCGGCATCGTGATGCGCGACCTGACCCTGGACAACCCGATCCGGGCGATCCGCGAGATCAGCCACGACATGACCGGCCGCCGCGAGGTCCGGTTGGCGAACGGCCGCGAGGCGAGCGCCCTCGACATCCAGGGTGAGTATCTGAACAAGGCCCGCGACTTCGTCGACCGCCGCGAGCTCGGTACGCCGGCTGTCGAGCGGGCGCTGTCGCTGTGGGAGCGGACGCTGAAGGCGATCGAGTCCGGTGACCTGACCGGGATCGAGCGCGAGATCGACTGGGTGATCAAGTACCGGCTGATCGAGCGCTACCGGTCGCAGAACAACCTCGGTCTGGCCAGCCCGCGAGTGGCGCAGCTCGACCTCGCGTACCACGACATCCACCGGCCGCGCGGGCTGTATTACTTGCTCGAGCGCCGGGGTGCGGTCACCCGGGTCGTCGACGACCTGCGGGTCTTCGAGGCCAAGTCGGTGCCGCCGCAGACCACGCGGGCGCGGCTGCGCGGCGAGTTCATCAAGCGGGCGCAGGAGCGCCGCCGCGACTTCACCGTCGACTGGGTCCACCTGAAGCTCAACGACCAGGCTCAGCGGACTGTCCTCTGCAAAGACCCGTTCAAGTCGCATGACGAGCGAGTAGAGAAGCTCATCGCCAGCATGTAGTTCCTGGCTAAATCAGGTGCCTGGTTGCTGTGCGCTGCTTAGAAAGGGCGCATGGCAATTGAAATCCGGCCGATCACCGCGGCTGAGTCCCAGGAGTACCTGCGCGTCCTGCCGTATGTGAACGGCTTTCTGCAGGAGGAGCCCGAGCCGTCGGCCTGGTACGCCGGTACGGCCGCCTGGCCACCGCAGGTACCGCCGGCAGCCACCGACCTCCAGCGGTACGCCGAGGAGTTGCAAGCGGACTGGTTCCGGCCGCAGGCGGCGTTCGTGGACGGCAAGATCGCCGGCGGATCGGCGATCGTGTCCGTGCAGGTCACCGTGCCGGGCGGACGTCAGTTGGCGCTGGGCGGAGTCACGTCCACGGCAGTACTACCGACGTACCGCCGGCGTGGACTGCTGCGGAAGATCATGTCCGCGATGCTGACCGACTGCCGGGAACGGGGTGAGTTCCTGGTCGGGTTGAGTGCGAGCGAGGGGACGATCTACGGGCGGTACGGGTTCTCGCCCGCGACGTTCCAGCACCGGTGGGAAGTTCGCCGTACCGACGTCTCCTTCCGGTCCGAGTTCACCGATCCGGGAGAGCTCGAGTTGGTGGACGGTGCGGTCGCGGCGGAGGTCTGGCCGGTGCTGCATGAGCAGGTGCGGGCCGAGCGAGTGGGAGAGATCAGTCCGTTGCCAGGCAAGTGGGACGGTCTCGCGTCCGGTGGGTTGCCGGCGGACGGGTCGGGGCCGGCGCATCACCTGGTGCATCGCGACGCTGCGGGTGCGGTGGACGGTGCCGCGATCTTCCGGTTGCCTTGGTCGCCCGATCCGGAGCAGGCCGGCGTACTGCAGGTGGAGGCGTTTGAAGCGCTGACGTCCGATGCCTACCGGGCGTTGTGGGGGTTGCTGCTGGACTTCGACCTCACCAAGCGAGTCGTTGCTGCACGGCGGCCGGTCGACGAGCCGTTGCGGTGGATGCTGACCAATCCGCGGGCGCTGAAGCTCACGCGCACCCGGGACAACCTTTGGCTGCGGATCCTCGACGTACCGCGTGCTCTGGAGGCCCGCACGTACGCAGCGACCGATTCGCTCGTGCTGGACGTGTCGGACGACCTGTTCGGTTCCGGTCGCTGGCGGCTGGACGCAGGACCCGACGGAGCCACCTGCACTGCAGTCGATCAGCAGGCGGACGTCAGCCTCGGCATCGGTGAGCTGGGATCGCTCTACCTGGGCGGTGTCCGGGCAAGTGAGCTGGCGTACGCCGGACGGATCGCAGAGCACCAGTCCGGTGCAGCGTCTCGGCTGGATGCGCTCCTGCGAACGGATCGCCAGCCGCACAACGCCGTCGGGTTCTGAGCGCCGTGACTGTACGTGGTGTGATTCAACGGTGACGCAGCCAGCCGGCCTCACCTTTGAACCCGCAAGCTAGGGTTGGCCGAGTTGTTGACCGGAGTCGATCGGCGCCGACCCGCGCCGGGATGTTCGAGGTGCTGGTTTCGTGCGCAAGTTGTTGAGTCTGGGCGTTGTCGCGGCCCTGGGGTTCTCCCTGGTGGCCTGTGGCTCCGAGAAGAAGCCCGAGTTCGGGGCCGCCGGTGTCAAGGTGACCGCCGACTTCGGTCAGAAGCCGACCGTCACCCACCGCGACGGTGACCCGGAGAAGCAGCTGGTGACCGAGGTCCTCAAGGAGGGCGACGGGCCCGAGGTGAAGAAGGGTGAGCTGCTCACCGCGAACTACCTCGGCCAGATCTGGCGCGACGGCAAGGTCTTCGACAACTCCTACGACCGCGGTGCGCCGTCGTCGTTCCCGATCGGGGTCGGCAGCGTCATCGGCGGCTGGGACGAGGGCCTGGTCGGCAAGAAGATCGGCAGCCGCGTGCTGCTCTCGGTCCCGTCCGACAAGGGCTACAAGGAGCAGGGCAACACCGACGCCGGCATCAAGGGCGACGACACGCTGATCTTCGTCGTCGACCTGGTCGGCGAGGCCGCCAACGACACCCCGCTGGACGCGAACCCGGTCACCCCGTCGACGCCGACCAAGATCACCGTCAGCGGCGCGCTGAACGCCGAGCCGAAGGTAACGGTCGCGGCCGGCACCAAGCCGCCGGCGAAGCCGGGCAAGCCGGTCGTGTTCGCACTCGGCAAGGGCAAGCCGATCGAGAAGGCCAGCCAGCTGATCGGCCGGTACGTCGTCTACGACTACACCGGCAAGAAGCAGGCCAGCACGTGGGAGGGCCAGCCCGCCACGGCGCAGAGCCCGGCGCAGCCCGCCGCCCCGACCGACCAGCTCCAGGTGGGTCCGAGCTCGACCGGCCAGACCGGCGCGCTCGACGGCCTCGCCGGTATCCCGGTCGGCAGCCGCGTCCTGGTCGAGCTCCCGGCGTCGAAGGACCAGGCCGGCAAGACGGTCAACGCCTTCGCCGTCATCGACATCCTGAACTCCTTCCCGGCCCCGAAGCAGACGGGCCAGTAGTCACAGCTCCGCATCGAAGGCCGGTCTCTCTTACCTGGGAGACCGGCCTTCGGCGTTGAACCAGCGGGCCGTGTCGCGGTGGAAGGTGAAGTACACCGCGCTGATCACCGCGGTGAGGTGCACGGTGCGGAGTACGGCGATGGTGACGAAGCTGACCGACCAGTCGATCGTGGTGAAGTCGCCGTTGTCGATCAGCCAGCCGATCGGTTCGGTGACGAGCGAGACCACGCCGACTGTTCCGAGTACGCCGGCCAGCAGGTAGCGCGACCAGCGCACGCCGCGCCGGAAGTACCGGTCGATGATCACGAACAGCGCGCCGTAGATCACCGCGCGAACTGCTATCTGCCCGGCGATCGCGGACGTCGAGGCGTCGTTCGCCAGCGCGAGCCCGACCTGGACCACGGTCTCCACGACCCCGGCGCCCACCGCCAGCAACCACAACATCGTCGCCGACCGGGCAGTCAGCGGTGCTTCGACCCGACTAATCGTTCTCATGCTTCCAGCGTGGCCGCGAAGAGCCGCTGGATCAGGAGTACTGCGTCCCCACTCCGGGTGGTGGTACATCCACCAGACCCGCCGCGTGCCGGCCCGCCGCGGCCGCAGCCTCGAAGTACGCGCGGTCCTCGTCCAGACCGCGCCCCATCGTCGACAGCTTGACCGGCGCTGCCCGCATCGCGTCGTACAACCCGTCCACGCCGACGCGCACCACCCGGTGCCGAGCCTTCAGCGGCTCGGCCGCATCGCGTACGGCGTCACCGAAGTCGCCCGGCAGATCCGGTACGACGACATCGGCCGGCTGGAGCGCCACCCGGCCGTACGCGGTCAGGCTGTGGTGCGAGATGCCGCGGTGGCGCGGTCGCGGGTCGGCCTCGGAGATCCGGAGCGACGCGACGGCCCGGCCGCCCAGGGTGCCGATCGCGTTGACCGCCTCACCTGACTGCACGCCAGAGAAGCCCCAGCGGGTTCCCGTACCCAGATTGCCCGGCCCTTGGGTAATGACGACCACCTCCGCCGCCAGGACCTGGACAGCCGTCAACAACCCGGTGTGGACGGTTACTGCCTCGCGGTCCCCGCCGTACGCCTGGCCGACGGTCACTGTGCCGCCAAGCCAACCAGCGTCCCGCAGCGTCGCCACACTCCGCGAGAACGCCAGCGGCAAAGCACCGCCGTCCGTCATCACGTAAACGACCCGCGTGGTCGGCCGGGCCTCGTAAATGCCCGCCAGCACAGCCGGCAGTGCAGAGTGCAGATCCGCAACGACCACTGGCGTCCCGAACAGGTCGTCCGCGTCCCGTAGTACGTCGTGGTCGGGGGAGTCCTGCTCGTCCGCACCGAGCACCATCGCCTGCAGCGGGGTGTACCGGGCTTTCACCAGGTGCCCGCGCTCCGGTGGGTCCTCCGGCAGCCGGTCCGGTACGGCGATCACCAACGCGTACCCACCTGTGCCCAGGCCGCGGTCCAGCGCGCCGACGTTGAGCAGCACGCGGTCGCCGACAACCGGCGTACCAACCAGGTCTGGGTAGGCCAGGGCGCGCACAGTCTGCGCACCGACCGTCACACTCAGCTCAACCGCGCCGGCCCAGCTCCGCCCGACCTGCGCCACCACACCGTCCCGCCAGCGAATCACGCAGCGACCTTAGCGCGTCGAACCCGTGTTCGAAGTTTCGGTGCGGTAAGGCGGGTTTTGACGCCCTGAGGCCGTAAGGTGGTCGGGTGTCGGCGCGGAAGAGTGAGCGACTGCTCAATGTGGTCATCTGCCTGCTGGTCGCGCGCACCTATGTGACGAAGGAACGCATCCGCGAGGTCGTCGAGGGGTACGCGGGCCAGACCGACGACGCCTTCGAGAAGATGTTCGAGCGGGACAAGGACGAGCTGCGCGACCTCGGCATCCCGATCGAGATGGGCACGATCGACAAGTTCTTCTCCGACGAGGTCGGGTACCGGATCCGCCGGGACGTCTTCGAGCTGCCCGAAGTACACCTGGAGCCGGACGAAGCTGCCGTGCTCGGCGTCGCCGCCCGGGTCTGGCAGCACGCGGGTCTGTCCGAGGCGACCACGTCGGCGGTGCTGAAGCTGAAGGCGGCCGGGATCCAGACCGACCAGTCCGCACTAAGCGCGATCGAGCCGCACGTCGGGGCGTCGGAGCCGGCCTTCGACCCACTCTGGTCGGCTGTGGTAGCGCGGCAGGCGGTCCGGTTCCAGCACGTCCGCAGTGGCGCGTCGGAGCCGACCAACCGGACACTCGAGCCGTGGGGCATCGTCTCCTGGCACGGCCGTTGGTACGTCGTCGGCCGGGACAGGGACCGTCAGGCAACCAGGATGTTCCGGATGTCGCGGATCGGTGGCGACGTACGGACGATCGGGGAACCGGCCGCGTTCACGGTGCCGGTCGGGACGGACCTTCGGTCGCTCGTGACCGAGCTGGCGCCGCCGCGGCCGACGTCCGAGGCGAAGGTGCGGGCGCGGACCGGGTCGTGTGTCAGCCTGCGTCGGCGGGCGAACGCGATCGAGCCCTACGAGGACGGCTGGGACCTGTTGCACGTCCCGTACGCCGACTCGTCGGTGCTTGCCGAGGAGATCGCTTCGTACGGCCCGGATGCCGTGGTCGAAGGTCCAGGGGACGTGCTGGACGGAGTGCTCTGGCGGTTGCGAACGGTGGCCGGATGAGTAACGCGCGTGATCAGGTGCAGCGGCTGCTCGCCCTGGTGCCGTACCTGCGGGAGAACGACGGTGCGCGGGTCGACGATGTGGCCAAGGAGTTCGGCGTACGGCCGAAGCAGATCATCGCGGACCTGAAGGTGCTGTGGTTCTGCGGGCTGCCCGGTGCGCAGATGGGCGATCTGATCGAGATCGACATCGAGGCGGCCGAGGGCGACGGCGTCATCCACATCAACAACGCGGACTACCTGGCGCGACCGCTGCGGCTGGCGGCTGCCGAAGCGCTGGCACTGCTGACCGCGCTGCGCACGCTGCGCGAAGTGACGGGCGGTCAGGACCGGGACGCGGTCGACCGGGCGATCGCCAAGCTGGAGCAGGCAGCGGGGGAGGCCGCGGCGGCGAGCGAGGGTGCTGCCGCACACGTCCACGTAGAGCCGGCCGCACCGGAGATCGCCGAGACCGTCAACCGCGGTCTGGCCACGAAGCGGCGGCTCCACCTGACGTACGACGTACCGTCGCGCGACGAGACCACCGAGCGCGACGTGGACCCGATGCGGCTGGTCGTGTCCGACGGCCGCAGCTACCTCGAGGCCTGGTGCCGCCTGGCCGAGGACGTCCGCCTCTTCCGCCTGGACCGCATCGCCGCCGTCAAACTCCTGGAACTGCCCAGCGAGCCCCCGCCCGAGGCCACGCCGCGAGACCTGTCGAACGGCATGTTCCAGCCCTCCGAGCGAGACCTCCTGGCCACCCTGAGGCTCGCCCCGCCAGCCCGCTGGGTAGCCGAGTACTACCCCAACGAGTCCGTCGAAGAAGGCCCCGAGGGCTCCCTGATCGTCAAGCTCCGCGTCGCCGACACCTCCTGGCTCCAACGCCTGGTCCTCCGCCTAGGCGGCGCCGCCACAGTCCTCGATCCCCCCAACCTCACCACCCAAATCGCTGCCACAGCGCGCGAAGCACTGTCGGCGTACGACGTTTAGCCCTGGCTGAGCTGCTTCTCCAAGGGGGAGCGGAAGCGGGGGGTGACGCGGACGCCGGCTAGCCAGGTGGTCCAGCGGGCTGCTTCGGAGTCGACCAGGGCTGTGGTGTCGCTGCCTACGTCTTCGAGGAGTTGGTAGCGAACCTCGCCGGACTCGGGTTGGCCCCAGCCGCCGATGATGCGGCCGTCCGCCCAGATAGTTGGGCCGATGTTGCCGGTGTTGTCGAAGACCTTGGACTTGTGCGGACCGAGGAACCAGTCGCGTTCCTTCCAGCCCATCGGCGTCGGGTCGAGGCCGGGCAGGAACGCGACCCACGGCTCGACAGGGACTTCGGGTGCTTCGTCGCCAGGCAGTACGTAGCCCACCTGTCCGTCCAGGTCGACCGCGACCGCTTCGACTGCCGCCAGCGCCTTCTTCGTCTGGCCAGCCGTCCACCCGGCCCACCACTGCAGGTCAGCCGCCGTACCCGGACCGAACGACGACAACCAGGCCCGCGCGAGCGTTACCCGCGCCTCGTCCGCCACCGGCCTGTCACCGAGCCCACCGGGCAGCCAGTCCACCGAAGGCGACCATTGGTGCTGGCCGCTCAACCACGTGCCGAGCGGCCGCCCGCGCACAATCCGTCCCTCAGCGGACAGCTGGAACAGCACGCGGCTCGTTACGTAAGGCTGAGCGGCGTACGTCTTCCCGACCGCCATACTCAGCCGCGTCCGTAGTCGTGGCTCGTCAGCGGACAGCTCCTGCGCCGTCGCCGAGCCCCGCAACGCCAGCGCGGTCGCCGTCGACTCCTCGACCGCCGCCAGCCACTGCCCGCACGCCTCCGCGTCCTCCGCGACCCCGGCCTCGGTCAGGTGCTTGACCAACAGCCTCCGCTGCTTCACCGCAATGTCATCCGTACACGCAGCCTGCACAACCGGCGCAAACGGCGTGGGTACGACGAAAACCGTCCGCCGCATGCCCAGCATCCGGATCAAAGAACGATCGTCGTACAGAGCACGCTCTGTGCCCGCAACGTCACTCCCTGGTACCCTCGCGGCAACACTCAGGTGGACCGTGGCCGGATCGGTGGCGTGCAGCGCGACCATCGACGCGGCCGCTTCGACCGGGTCGGCCGCCTGGCAGCCGGTCCCGAGCCGATGCCGCCGCCCGAGCCGTGCCCGCCGCTCCTCGACCCCGATCCGCACCATCCCTGACCCCAATCCGTTAGCGTCCCCGCGCTGCACCGCGCCTGCGGGACACTCGGTTTTACCATCACGTTCCGGCAGCGTTGTCCATCGAGACGCACCGCAGGCGTGGGTCATAGCCGGGAAGCGGTTAGGCTCCTGGGTATGTACTGGTTCCTGCTCTTCCTCGCGGTGGTGGCGGTGTGGCTGCTCGTCCTCGCCCTGCTCGCGAAGAAGTTGTGGGGCCAGGGCAAGGCACTGACGCGTGAGTTGGTCGCCGCCCAGTCCAAGCTGGACGCAGCGCAGTCCCAGGCCGGGTCCGGACAGGCCCGTGAGGATGCGCACGCTCCGGCGTAGTATTCGGCCACGAACTCAGACTCGAGCCCCGAGTTGATGTTGGCAGTGTTTGATGTTGGAAAGGGAGATCGACATGGCAGCACCGCTCCTCGGTATGCCCCAAGGCGCAGAGTGGCTCGTCATCCTCGCGATCGTCGTGCTGCTGTTCGGATCGGCCAAGCTGCCGGCGCTGGTGAAGCAGCTCGGCAAGTCGAAGAAGATCTGGGAAGAAGAGGTCGGCCCGAAGAAGAAGGACGGCGAGCTGTCCCAGGAGGCCTCGCAGCCCCCGGCACAGCAGCCGGCCCCGCAGGCCGCCCAGCCGAACCAGGTGAACGGCCAGGCGCCGGGCGACGGCCTGCCGCCGACGCACACGGCCAACTGAGCCGAACCGCCGACCTGTGTCGATGGTGAAGTTCGGGCGACGGAAGGACAAAGAGGACCGCCGCCCGAAAGACCCCGAGGGTCGGATGACCCTGCGTGAGCACATTGTCGAGCTCCGTAACCGGTTGCTCATCGCCGTGCTCGCGATCGTGGTGTGCACTGTGCTCGGCTGGATCTTGTACAACGACGCGTTCAAGTTCCTCACCCAGCCGTTCCACACCAGTGTCGGTGACCTGGCCCGGCAGCAGGGCAAGGAGCCGATCCTGACCTTCCCGGGTGTCGGTGACGCGCTCACCTTCCGGATCAAGATCTCCGCGCTCTTCGGCCTGGTGCTGGCCAGCCCGGTCTGGCTCTACCAGCTCTGGGCCTTCGTCGCGCCGGGTCTGCACCGCAACGAGCGGAAGTGGGCGTACATCTTCTCCGCGATCGCGGCCCCGCTGTTCGCCACCGGTATGGCGGTGGCGTACTGGACGCTGCCGAAGGGCATCGCGATCCTGATCAGCTTCACCCCGCTCGACATCCAGAACCTGATCGAACTGCCGACGTACCTGGACTTCGTGATCCGCACGATGCTGGTGTTCGGCATCGCGTTCCTGATCCCGCTGGTCGTCGTCCTGCTGAACATGGTCGGCGTCGTGCCGGCCAAAGCCCTGGCCAAGTTCCGGCCGTACATCATCTTGGTGATCTTCGTGTTCGCCGCGGTCGCGACGCCGTCCGGTGATCCGTTCACGATGTGCCTGCTCGCGATCCCGATGTGCCTGCTGTTCTTCGCCGCCGAAGTGATCGCGCGGATCAACGACAAGCGTCGTTCGCGGAACAACGAAGAGCTGCTGGCGGACTGAGTTTTGAGTAGACGCATCGCGCTGGTGGTGAATCCGACCTCCGGCCGGGGCCTTGGTGCCCGGATCGCGCCGGCGGTCCGCCAACGGCTGACCGACGCCGGGCTGACCGTCGACGTGTACGAGACAACCTGCGCCGAGGACGTCGGGCGGATCTCGACCGAGGTGGTCGCGTCCGGTGCGGACGCGGTCACGCTGATCGGCGGCGACGGCACGATCCACCTCGGCGCCCAGGCGCTGGCGAACTCCGGGATGCCGTTCGGCGTGATCCCGGCCGGCACCGGTAACGACTTCGCCCGCGGTCTCGGCGTACCGCTGAAGGACCCGGCCGCCGCAGCCGACCTCGTCATTGCCGGCCGGACCCGCACGATCGACCTCGCCACCGCGAAGGACGAGTTCATCACCACGGTCGTGGCCGGTGGCTTCGACTCGCTCGTCAACAAGCGCGCCAACGCGATGACCTGGCCGAAGGGCAACGCCCGCTACACGGTCGCGACCCTGGCCGAGCTGCGCACCTTCCAGCCACTGGAGTACGTCGTGACCGTCGACGGCGACCAGATCGAGACCAGCGCCATGCTGGTCGCGGTCGGCACCGGCCCGATGTACGGCGGGGGACTGCAGATCTGCGCCGGCGCCGAGCTCGACGACGGGCTGCTGGACGTGACGATCATCCAGCCGGTGTCCCGGCTGACCCTGCTGCAGATGTTCCCGAAGCTCGCCAAGGGCACCCACGTGGGTCACCCGGCGGTGCGGACGCTGCGCGGCCGCTCGGTCCGGATCGAGTCGCCCGGCATCACGGCGTACGCCGATGGTGAGCCGCTCGGACTGCTCCCGGTCGACATCGGCATCGCGCCCGGTGCGCTGACCGTCTTCGGCTGAGAAACATTAACGTCCGAGCTATTCTCTTTTCCGCTCTCCCTCTGATAGGAAAGCTTCCTAACAGTTAGTTTCCTCGGACGCCCCTCGGAGGAGTCATGGAGAATCGCCCCACCCGCCGGACCGCACTGCTGCTCGGACTGTCGCTCGCAGCCGTCCCGACCGGCATCGCCGTTTCCCGCTACGCCCCGCACGCCGACGCCGCCGTCCAGGCGACCGGTCTGGACGATCCCGCGAAGAAGGAGATCGCGATGGAGATCGTCTGCAGCGCGGAGAACTCGTCGCTGGACTGGAAGGCGCAGTACAAGTACATCGAGGACATCGACGACGGTCGTGGCTACACAGCCGGCATCATCGGGTTCTGCTCCGGCACCGGCGACATGCTCGAGCTGGTCGAGCTGTACGCCGACCGCAAGCCGGGCAACGTGCTGCAGAAGTACCTGCCGGCGCTGCGCGACGTGAACGGCAGCGACTCGCACGACGGCCTCGACCCGAACTACACCAAGGACTGGAAGACCGCCGCCAAGGACACCGTCTTCCAGGGTTGCCAGAACGACGAGCGCGACCGCGTCTACTTCAACCCGGCGGTGGCCCAGGGCAAGTCCGACGGCATCGGCACGCTGGGCCAGTTCTGCTACTACGACGCGATCGTCATGCACGGCCCCGGCAACGACTCCACCAGCTTCGGCGGGATCCGCAAGCGGGCCCTGACCCACGCCAAGCCGCCGGCGCAGGGCGGCAACGAGACCACCTACCTGAACGCCTTCCTCGACGCCCGGGTCTGGGCGATGAAGCAGGAGGAGGCGCACAGCGACACCAGCCGCGTCGACACCGCGCAGCGGGTCTTCGTCCGCAACGGCAACCTCAACCTGAACACACCGCTGGACTGGAAGGTGTACGGCGACCCGTACCACATCAGCTAGTCAGCACCGGACACGCAGCCGGGCTCTCTCGGACCACCAGGAAAGAGAGCCCGGCTGCGTCATGTCTTGAACACCTCGCGGCGGTCAGTGCGCGAGTCGGACTCCGCGCGCTGTCTGAGCATCGACAGGCTCGTGGCTAGTTGGTCGAGGACTTCGGTTGGGAGGATCGATCCGACCCAGGTGTTCAGCTCAGCCTCGACGGTCGGCTTGGCCGCGGTCAACGCGTGCTCGCCGTCCGGAGTGAGTGCGACCAGCGACGAGCGGCGGTCGTCGGGGTTTGCGGTACGGCGTACTCGGCCGGCGGACTCGAGTCGGTCGACGGCCTTGCTGGTCGCGCCGACGGTGATCGCCATCGCCCGGGCCAGGTCGAAGACCCGGGTGGTGCCGTGCGCCTCGATGAACCTCAGAAACTCGAACTGACCGAGCGGGAGCTCGTGCTCCGCCTTCAGCCGGGCGTCGAGAACGTTGTAGAGCCGGGTTTCCAACCGGACCAGGTCCGTGAACAATGCTGTGAGATCAGTCACGGAATTAGATTCCTCGGAATGTAGTTGGAGAGAACTATATTCCTCGGAATCTATCACCAGGAGACCCAACCATGAGCGCTGAAGAACGTGCCGCCGTTCGCGGCATGATGCAGAAGGCCGAGCTCGGGCGGACGCCGCAGGAGCAGCGCGCCGGCTTCGACGAGCTGTTCGCGAGTCGCCCGCTCGGGGACGATGTGACGCTCGCGGATCGGACGCTGGGCGGCGTGCCGGCCCTGGACGTGCGCGTCAAGGGTGCAGACGCAGAGGGGGTCATCCTCTATCTGCACGGCGGTTCGTACGTCGTCGGGTCCGCCCGGACCGGGGCCAACCTGGCCGCGCCGCTGTCCCGCCGCAGTGGCGTTCCGGCGATCTCGCTCGACTATCGGCTGGCGCCTGAGCATCGCTTCCCGGCCGCGGTCCACGACGCGTTGGCGGCGTACAAAGAGCTGGTCGAGAGTGGCCAGAACGTTGTCATCGCTGGTGATTCGGCGGGTGGTGGGCTCGGAGTGGCGACGATGGTCGCGGCCAGGGCCGAAGGGCTGCCGCAACCGGCCGGGGCGGTCCTGTTGTCGCCCTGGACCGACCTCGCGCTGACCAGTCCGAGTATGGACGGGCGCGGCGACGACGACCCGCTGTTCAGTCGCGCCAACATGGCCGAGTCGGCGGAGCACTACATGGGTGGCGCGGACCCGAGGAACGAGCTGGCCAGCCCGGTCCTCGCGAACCTGAAGGGCCTGCCGCCGCTGCTCGTCCAGGTCGGTACGGCGGAGGTCCTGCTCGACGACTCGCTCCGGTTGGTCGCACGGGCGGCCGAGCAGGACGTGGACGTCAGCCTCGACGTGGTCGCCGGGGCACCGCACGTGTACCAGTACTTCGCCGGTCTCCTGCCCGAGGCCGACGAAGCACTCGATCACGCGGCGACGTTCATCAAGACCCGGTTAGCTGCGGCCAAAACCCGCAGTGGTGCAGCCGGCTGAGACTGACCTGCGTTCGTCCAGTACTGCAGCATCTGGTGCGACAGCGTGGTCTGCGCCGGGTTCATCGTCGTACCGAAGTCGAAGAGGTACCCAAGCTTCGAACACGACAAGTGGTCACGCTGCGACTCTAGGAAGGCAATCCTTCCGTCGGATCAATCTTTGGTATCCGCTGGTCGGCACAAAGTTTGTAGGTGGCGTCGCATAGCCTGTGGTGTATGAGTACCCCGTCCGAGAGATACGCCGTGTTCCGCTCGGATGGAGAGCACCCCGCCGTCAAGGAATTCCGCGGGCTCTACGACTTCGAGCTGGACGACTTCCAGTTGCGCGCTTGTGCCGCCCTCGAGGACGGGCACCAGGTGCTGGTCGCCGCGCCTACCGGCTCCGGGAAGACGCTGGTCGGCGAGTTCGCCGTCCACCTGGCCCTGCAGCGCGGCCAGAAGTGCTTCTACACCACGCCGATCAAGGCGCTGAGCAACCAGAAGTACGGCGACCTGGTCAGCCGGTACGGCGCGGACAAGGTCGGCTTGCTCACCGGCGACAACTCGGTCAACTCCGAGGCCCCGATCGTGGTGATGACCACCGAGGTCCTCCGGAACATGCTGTACGCCGGATCGCAGACGCTGCTCGGCCTTTCGTACGTCGTGATGGACGAGGTGCACTACCTCGCGGACCGGGCCCGGGGCGCGGTCTGGGAAGAGGTGCTGATCCACCTGGCGGACTCGGTCTCGGTCGTCTCGCTGTCGGCGACCGTGAGCAACGCCGAGGAGTTCGGCGACTGGCTGGAGACGGTCCGCGGCAACACCGTCGTCGTGCTGGAGGAGAAGCGGCCGGTGCCGCTGTTCCAGCACGTGATGGTGGGCAAGCGGCTGCACGACCTGTTCGCCGGCGAGGCGCCGACCGCACGTGTCGGTGCCCCTACCAAATCAGGCAACCCGGCCAAGGCCAACGGACCGGTCAAGGCCGACGTCAAGGACCTGGTCAACCCGCAGTTGGTCCGGATCGCGCGGGACGACAACCGGATCTTCCGGGACGACTCGCGCAAACCCCGGCGGCGACGCGATCTGCCGAAGGGACGGCCGTCGCGGTCCCACTTCACGCCGTACCGCTCGGATGTGGTCGAGGAGCTGGACGCCGGTGCGTTGCTGCCGGCAATCTTCTTCATCTTCTCCCGCAAGGGCTGTGAGGACGCGGTCGTGCAGTGCCTGCGGTCCGGTCTGCGGCTGACCAAGCCGTCCGAGCGGGACGAGATCAAGCGGGTGGTCGCCGAGCGGACCGCGGACCTGCCGGACGAGGACCTGGGCGTGCTCGGGTACCACGACTTCGCCGAGGCGCTGAGTCGGGGGATCGCGGCGCACCACGCGGGCATGCTGGCCGCGTTCAAGGAGGTCGTCGAGGAGCTGTTCGCGCGCGGCCTGATCAAGGTCGTGTTCGCCACCGAGACGCTTGCCTTGGGCATCAACATGCCGGCCCGCACGGTCGTGCTGGAGAAGTTGTCCAAGTGGAACGGCGAGGCGCACGTCGACATCACGCCGGGGGAGTACACCCAGCTGACAGGCCGGGCCGGGCGGCGCGGCATCGACGTCGAGGGGCACGCGGTCGTGCTCTGGCAGCCCGGTTTCGATCCGCGCGAGGTCGCCGGCCTGGCCAGCACTCGGACCTATCCGCTGCGGTCGTCGTTCTCCCCGTCGTACAACATGGCCGTCAACCTGGTCCGCCAGGTCGGGCGGACCAGGGCGCGGGACATGCTCGAGCTGTCGTTCGCGCAGTTCCAGTCCGACCAGGCCGTGGTCGGGCTGGCGCGGCAGGTGCAGCGCAACACCGAGGCGCTGGAGGGGTACAAGGAGTCGATCGAGTGCCACCTCGGCGACTTCCTCGAGTACGCCGCCCTGCGCCGGCGGATCAGTGACCGGGAGTCCTCCGGTTCGAAGCGGCGCAAGCTGGACCGCCGGGTCGAGGCGCAGGAGTCGATCGAGAAGCTCAAGACCGGGGACATCATCCGGATCCCGGCCGGCCGGAGCGCGGGCTGGGCGCTGGTGCTCGACCCGGGCATGCGGTCGGAGCGCGAAGGTCCGCGGCCGACCGTGCTGACGCTGGACCGGCAGGTGCGGAAGCTGTCGATGGTCGACTTCCCGACCCCGGTCGAGGCGATCGGCTCGCTGCGGATCCCGCGCAAGTTCAACCCGCGCAACCCGCAGCAGCGCCGCGAGCTGGCCCAGGTACTGCGGAACCGGACCGACCTGCTCGGCGAGGACGGCCCGCCGTCGTGGACTCGCGGCAAGGACGTCATCAGCCATGCGGACGATCCCGAGCTGCAGGAGATGCGGGCGCAGTTGCGCGCGCACCCGTGCCACGGCTGTTCGGACCGCGAGGACCACGCCCGCTGGGCCGAGCGGTACTTCCGGCTCGACCGGGAGAACCGGGACGTGCAGCGGAAGATCGAGCAGCGGACGAATACGATCGCCCGCCAGTTCGACCGGGTCTGCCAGGTGCTGGACGCGCTGCACTACCTGGACGGCGACAAGACGACCGAGGCCGGCGACAAGTTGGCCCGGATCTATACCGAGCTCGACCTGGTCGCAGCTGAGTGCCTGCGGCAAGGAGTTTTCGACGAGCTGACGGTGCCCGAGCTGGCTGCTTGCCTGGCCGCATTGGTCTACGAGTCGCGGTCGAAGGACGAGCCGACGTCACCGCGGTTGCCGCGTGGCGACGTACGGGAAGCGCTGGAGCGGATGGGTGTGATCTGGCGGGATCTGTCGGCGCTGGAGCGGGACATGCGGGTCGACTTCCTGCGGTCGATGGACCTGAACTTCTGCTGGCCCGCGTTCCGCTGGGCGTCGGGTGCATCGCTGGCGGAGGTGCTCTACGAGTCGGACCTGGCCGCGGGTGACTTCGTTCGCTGGGTCAAGCAGCTCATCGACCTGACCGAGCAGATCGCGGACGCGGCCGGCGCCACTCCGCTGCGCAAGACGGCGCGCTCCGTCGTCGACCAGATCCGTCGCGGCGTGATCTCGTACGCATCCGTGGTCGAGTAGACCTCTTCGGGTGCAAGACTCTCCTTCGTTGTAAACCCCTGCCCAGAAGTTGTTTGCTGAAGGAGAAAACGTTCGTGGAGCTGTCGCGCCGGAATCTCGGCAAGCTTGCCATCGCGACCGGAGGGGTCGCGGCCGTCGGAACCGGGGTCGGGACTGTCCTGGGCCGCTCGGCCGATGCCGCCGCCACCTGGAAGACCACCGGCACCACGGTCCCCGCGCTCGCCGGTTTCGACAACCAGATGAAGGCCTTCATGCAGGCCCGCGGCGTGACCGCCGGTCAGCTCGCCGTCACCTACAAGGGTCGCCTGGTGCTTGCCCGCGGCTACAGTACGTCGACCGCGCTGACCGTCCAGCCGACCTCGCTGTTCCGGATCGCTAGCCTGACCAAGTCGTTCACCGCGGCCGCGATCGTGAAGCTGGTGCAGGACGGCAAGCTCAGCCTGTCGACACCGGTCGCCGACATCATCGACATCACCCCGGCGACCGGTCTGACCCGGGACGCGCGCTGGTCGACGATCACGCTGTGGAAGGTGTTGCAGCACCTCGGCGGCTGGGATCGCGACGTCTCCGGCGACCCGCTCGCCAAGGACGCGACCATCTCCCGGACCCTCGGCGTACCGATGGAGCTGCAGCACGCCGACGTGATCAAGTACATGGCCGGGCAGAAGCTGGACTTCAACCCGGGCACCAAGGTTGCCTACTCGAACTTCGGCTACCTGCTGGCCGGCCGCGTGATCGAGAAGGTCACCGGTCTGCCGTACGCCACGTACGTGCAGCAGAAGCTGCTCGCTCCGTTGAAGATCACCCGGATGACGCAGGGCTACACGATCGCGAAGCACTCCGGTGAGACGTCGTACGAGTCGCAGTACACCGCGCCGACCGTGCTGGACATGTCGGGGAAGACCGTCGCCGCGCCGTACGGCTCGTTCAGCATGCGGCTGCACGACGCGAACGGCGGCTGGATCTCCAGCGCGCCGGACCTGGTCCGCTGGGCGAAGATGTTCGACGCACCGACGAGCGTGCTGAACAGCACCTCGCTGAGCAAGTTCTGGTCGAAGCCCTCGACCGGCGTGAACTCCGACGGCTGGTACTACGGCCTCGGCTGGCAGGTCCGCCCGGTCACCGGCGGCACCGGCCGCAACACCTGGCACACCGGCAGCCTGCCCGGCACCTTCACCATCGTGGTCCGGACCGCCGGCGGGATGAGCTGGGCGGCTCTGTTCAACCGCCGCGACGACGCCAGCGGCAAGTCCTACGGCGACATCGACGCAGCGCTGTGGACGGCCGCCAACGGCGTGAAGACCTACCCGACGAACGACCTCTTCCCCCAGTACTTCAGCTAGAAAGCAACCTTTCGTCCTCGAGGCGGGCTCCTACCGCTCGTACACCAATCGAGGAGGAACGAATGACACGCAAGATCCTGGCGGCGGCCGGTGCAGTGCCGGCACTACTGGCGCTGTGCATCGGCGTCGCTCCCGCGGCGTCGGCTGGGCCGGTTCCCACGGCCCAGCCGCGCGCTGCGGCTGCTGTGCCGACCACGTCGCCGACCGTCGAGTATGTGTATGTGCCAGGGGGCGCGGCCACACCCTGCCCGTCGCAGTACGCCTGTGTCAGCGTGCCTTACGGCGCCGGGTACTACGTCTTCAAATTCATTGCCTACCGCACCTACACGGTGAGCAACTGGGTCGGCACCGGTGCGTTCCTCAACAGGCAGACCGGCGGCGCGGCAGCGCGGTACGACAACGCCGGCGGCAACCAACTCGGATGCGTCCCGGCCGACGGCCAGCACCACTGGATCAACCTGACCCCGGTCTACCGAGTCCGCCTCACCTCCACCCCCTGCTGACTAGAACTGGTACAGAGCAGAGGGGTGCGAAACGCACGGAACCGACCAGCGATCTGGCGAGCTCCCATCACGTGAAGGCTGGATGCGGACGTGCAGGCCACCACAATGCAGTGCTTGGGAGCTGGCCAGGCGGGGCCGTGACTGGCTGGAGGCGGTTGTGATGGCCTGGCGGTACGCCGCGACGCTCCAGCACCTCGGCGGGGCGAGGTTGGGGCGGATTTCTGCCCAAATCGGGTACACGATCCTCCCCAGCCCGATCCTGTCGGCCACTCGCCGGCACTAGAACATCAGCGCCCGGAAGTGCGGCGTGCTGACCTGGGCTTCGCCGGCCATGTGGGTCAGTACGTCGCGCAGGGTGTCGATCGCCTCGTCGCCGAATCGTTTGCGCAGGCGGCGTTCGTAGGCCTGATGGAATCTGCGCGCTGCGGAGAGTGCGGCCGTGCCCTGGGCGGTCAGGTGCAGTAGGCGGGCCCGTGCGTCGGTGGGGTCGGGGCGACGTTCGACGTACCCTCGGCGCTCCATGTCGTCGACGATCTGAGCGGCGCCCTGCTTGGTGATCTCGAGCCGCTCGGCGAGTCCGGTGATCGTGGTCGGTCCGGCGCCGAGCGTCCGCAGTACGAATCCGTCCGACCGGCCCTGGTCGGCGTACCCCAGTGCGGCGATGTGCTCGCGCAGGTCGCGGACGAACTCCTGGTCCGCCAGCAGTAACAGGATCCCGATATCCGGCTTGCCCGATCGCGTCATGACAGTCATGATAGACAAGCTGACTTGGTCAAGTCAGCTTGTCTAAATGAGTGGGGGACGAGATGCAGGTCATTCACGCGGCCGACGCGCCGCGGTTCCAGCTGCCCGGGGTCGAGTTCACCGGGATGGCCGCGCCGAGCCGGGGTTCGGCCGGGCTGTGCACGTGGAAGCTCACGGTCGACCCCGGTCACGGCGGCGACGCGCCGCACACGCTCGACCGGGACGAGGTGTTCATGGTGCTCAGCGGCTCTGTGCAGATCACTCCGGACGGCGAGAAGCTCGGCCCGGGCGACGCGGTCGTCGTGCAGGCTGGTGAGCCGATCTCGCTGACCAACCTCGGCGAGGGCAAGGCGGAGCTGCACGTGGCCATCACGGCTGGCTTCACGGGTTACATGGCGGACGGGACCGCAGTACAGCCGCCTTGGGCGCAGTAGTCGTCAGCAGCGGCGGATCGGTGCGGTGTACGTCGTATTGCTCGCGGTGGCGACGTAGTAGTCGGTGACGTAGCTGCCGTCACTCAGCCGGTCCCAGACCGCGGTTGTGCCGACCTTCGAGCCGGCTTGCTGGCAGGTAACCCAGGCCAGCGAGCCGGCCGGCAACGTGCTCGGGTACGCCGCATAGGACGCACCCGGACCGTGTCGCCGACTCAGGCCGCTAATCGTTGTCTGGAAGGGGAAACTGCACCCCGGAAGAGGCGCGCTGTACCCGGGCTTGCTCGGGGTACGCACGTAGTAGTCGGTGACGTACGTGCCGTCGATCAGCTTGTCCCAGACCGCCGAGGTGCCGATCTTCGGTCCGAACGTCTGGCAGACAAGGCGGACGCCGGCGTTGGCGGCGATGGTCGACCGGACCGGGTACGCCGTCGACGGGCCGCTGTACGAATGGATCGTCGTACGGACCGTGTAGCTGTAGGCCACGGACGCGACCGGTGCGTCGAAGCGGTCGTTGTCGATGTTGAGCGTCACGCCGCCGTACGTCTCGGTGTGGTCGCCCCTGTACTGCTTGCCGCGCTGCCCGACCGCCCAGAACGTGTTGGGGACACCAGCCCACCCGGTGAGCACGCTGCTGTTGTCCCAGCGCGCGATCCACAGTGCATCCGGCCGTGCGTACGACGGGGAGTTGTAAGCCGCCGCGAGGTCAGGTGCCCCTGAGCTCAGGTTTGCGTACACACCGGACAGGTAGCGCTGCAGGTGCAGCTCCTTGGTCCACGCGGACAGGTAGTGCAGTACGGCGGAACGGCAGACGGCGTTGGTGTTGTCGTAGTTCTCCATGTCGTTGTAGAGCCCACTGCCCGGGAGGAGACCGAGTGCCTTCGCCTTGGCAACCGCGTCGTCCGCCTCCCGCACCGCTTCCCGGTTGGACGCTGTCGTGGACATTCTGTACTTCCGCGTGCCGCAGGGGGCTTGCAGACCTAGATAGATCGGGACGAGTCGCCACCCCATCGCGGTGACGGCGTTGACCCAGGCCGGGGTCAGCTGCGGCTGGGCGCAGGTCCGGTTCACGCCACCGAAGTAGATGCCGACCGCCTTGTACGGCGATGCCTTCCAGGCGGTCATCTGGGCCAGCGTCGGCGCCGTACACGTGTCGAACGCCAGACCGGTGAACCGGGTCGCGGTGGTCCCGGCGTTGTAGGTGATCGGCGTCGTCGGCTCCGCGTGGGCCGACGTACCGATGACCATGAGTGCAAGAGCCCCGACGAGAACCTTCAGCATGACCGCCACCCCCTACTCTCAGTACACGCTCAGCCGACCGCCCGCGCCAGTCCTGAAGGTAAGTTGAGCCCCAACACCGACTTGGGAGGATCGATGCCGGAGATCGTGGAGATTGGCGAACGTCCGTACGTCGCGCTGCGGGGCAAGGTGCCGATGAGCGGGATCGGCGCGTTCGCGGACCGGATGCGGGAGGTGATCGACTGGCTCGCCGCCAAGGAGATCGCCCCGAACGACGCGCCGTTCTTCAAGTACGACGTGATCGACATGGAGGGCGAGCTGGTGATGGAGATCGGGTTCCCGGTCGACGACCTGCACTCCGGCGAGGGCGAGATCGTCACCGGCGTACTCCCGGCCGGCCGGTACGCGATCGCCCACCACCACGGTCACCCCGACGGCCTGATGGCTGCCACCGGCGCGCTGCTGGACTGGGGTAAGCAGCAGGGCGTCGAGTGGGATGCCAACGGCGACCACTGGACCGCGCGACTCGAGATCTACCTGTCCGACCCCCGCGAGGTCCCCGACATGAATGACTGGGACACCGACCTCCAATTCAAACTGAAGGACTGAATGCCGACTGTCCTTGCCGGGGTCGGTCGGCTTGAGCCGGAGCGGATCCGGCATGTGGCGTCGCCACTGATCGAGCTCGGCTCGGCCCTACACGTACTGGCCGAGCCGGCGCACCATGACCGGGTCGACTGGGCAGCTTCCGTGCCGCTGTCGGCTGACCTGCGTTCGGAGCTCGCGCAGTGGTCCTGGACCGTACGTGCGGTCCGGGCACGCTTCTTCGCGACGACCGCCTCGACTGGCATGCCGTCGTGGTCAGACGAGCTGGCGGTACTCCGATCACGCCCGCCGGAGGATGTGGCCGCCGAGCTCGTCCGCCCGTTGCACGGTCGTCCGCTGAACAGCCGATCCGTCGACAAGGACGCCGTACTGCACTGGGCACGCAGTCGCGGCCGGTCCGTCGCCGCACTGGTCGAATCACTGCTAACAGACCCTGCCGACCCGGTACGTCGTTTTGCCGACCTGCTGGACGCCTGCTGGCAGGAGTGGTTCAGCGTGGTCTGGGAGTCGTCACGTGACGCGCTGGCCGCCCGTGGTCGACACGACCGCGACCTGGCGATCCGTGACGGTGCCGGGGCGATGCTGCGCTCGTTGGACAGCTCGATCGACCAACGCGACGCGGACAGCATCGTCGTACAGAAGGTGCAGAGCAAGCGGATCGACATCAGCACCCGGTCGCTGTTGCTTGTCCCGAGCAACTACATCGCGCCGCACCTGTTCGTCGGCGAGATCCCCGGCGAGCCGATCACGATCATCTATCCCGTCGCCGGCCGCGCCGCCGCCGTACCCACGGCCCAGCAGATCCGCGCCCGTCTCGACGCACTCGCGTCGCCCGACCGCCTCCAGGTCTGCCGAGCCGTGGCCAGCGAGCCCCGCACCGCCGGTGAGATCGCCGCACTCTGGGGCCTTCACCCCACGCAGGTCACCCGCCACCTCCGCGCCCTGACCCGAGCCGGTCTGGTCACCGCCGAACGCCAGGGCCGCTTCGTTGCCTACCGTCTCAACAACGACGTCCTGACGACCCTGGGCACCGAGCTGCTGACCCTCGTCCTGCGCTGATCAGGACTTGTCGTAGTGGGACGGTGGGAACGGGTGGCGATCGGTCAGCGGGTAGAGCTCGCTCTCCTCCGTCTGGCGCTTGATCTCCGCCTCTTCCTCCCGGTACTCCTCGGTGTCGGTCACGTCGTCCGAAGCCGGTACGTCGGTGGCCGGCGGGACCTCGTCGGGGTCGTAAGCGTCGATACCGGCCTCGACCCGCTCCTCTTCGGTGCGGCGGGCGAGCGCGTCGTCGTCGGGGCGCAGCGCGTCGCCGCCACCGTGCTCGCGGCGATCCCGGTGGGACTCCTCCGACGTGTCGAACGGTTCCTGAGTCATCGCTACCTCCACAGATCCGAAGCCGCTGATGCTGATGGGGTCCACCGTACTCAGGCCGCCACGGGATTGAGGAGATCACGCAGCGCCCGGGCAGCGGTGAACCCGGCCCGGTTGGCGCCGATGGTGCTGGCGGAGGGGCCGTAGCCGACCAGGTGGATCCGGTCGTCGGCCGCGGTGGCGGTGCCGTTCATACGGATGCCGCCGGAGGATTCGCGCAGGTGGAGCGGGGCCAGATGAGCGAGGTCGGCGCGGAAGCCGGTCGCCCAGAGGATGGCGTCGAAGTGTTCATGCCGGCCGTCCGGCCACTCGACGCCGTCAGGGGTGATCCGGGAGAACATCGGGTGGCGGGTGTAGACGCCGCGCTCGGCAGCGGCCTGCTCTTGCGGACGCAGATGGAGGCCGGTCACGCTGACCACGCTCCGCGGTGGCAGTCCGGCCCGGACCCGCTCCTCGACGCGAGCCACGACCTGCCGTCCGTACTCCGGGGTGAAGTCCTCGTCCGTCCGCCATTCCGGCGGCCGCCGGGTCACCCACGTCGTCGTCGCGACAGCGGAGATCTCGGCCAGCAGTTGCACCGCTGACGCACCTCCGCCGACGACGAGCACGTGCTGTCCGGCGAGCTCAGCGGCGCCGCGGTACTCGGCGGTGTGCAGTTGCCGGCCCTTGAAAGTCTCGATCCCCGGATACCAGGGGATGAACGGCCGGTCCCAGGTCCCGGTGGCGTTCACCAACGCAGCCGCGGAGTACACGCCGGCCGACGTCTGCAGCTCGAAACCCTCGTCGATCTGATGAACGCTCTCGACGGACACCGGCCGCACGACCGGCAATTCGAACCGCTTCTCGTAGTCCGCGAAGTATGCCGGGACGAAGTCATTAGCCTGCTCGGCGCCCGCGCTGGACGGCACCGGGACTCCAGGCAGGTTCGCGATTCCATGCACATCGTGCATCGTCAACGAGTCCCACCGATGCTGCCAGGCCCCACCCGGCGCCGGGTTCCGGTCCAGTACGACGACCTCGTCGTACGGCGTGAATCCGAGCCGCACCAGGTGGTACGCAGCCGACAACCCCGCCTGTCCCGCACCGATCACCGCTACCTCGAGCACACCACCAACAACGCCAACCCCGGCCCGACTCTTCCCGCTACCGTGACGTCCATGGACCTCACCGCGGCGTACGGCTTCAGGATGGACTGGATCGTCAGCTTCGTCGCCGTCGCCCGGTACGGCGGGTTCTCGGCGGCAGGCAAGTCCGTATACCGGGGGCAGTCGCGGATCAGCGAGCACGTGGCCGAGCTGGAGCGCGCTCTCGGCGTACAACTCTTCGACCGCGGCCAAACCACCAGCCTGACCCCGGAAGGTCGCGCGCTGCTCCCGCGTGCCGAGGAGATCCTGCGGACTGTGCAGAGCCTGAACGCCGGGGGAGAGGTCCGGTTCGGCGTCTACCCGAGCGCGGCCGCGTGGCTGTTCCCTCGCGTCGTACGCCGGCTCCCGGACGACATCAGACTCCTGCTCGTGGAGGGGCCGAGTGTCGACCTCGAGAGCGCGCTGGTCCGCGGCGACATCGACCTCGCGATCCGCCCGGTCCACCCACTCGTGACGGACGAGTCCCTGGTCCACGAGGTGCTCTGGCGCGAACCGCTCGTTGCCGTCTTCCCGGACAAGCATCCGCTGGCCGGCGCCGGGTCCGTCGGTCTCGAACAGCTCGCCGAGCTCCCGCTGATCTCCATCGGCGAGGCCGACGGTCCGCGCCAGTTCGAGTCCCATCTGGCCTTCGCGTCAGCCGGTCTCAACCCTGAGTCCGCCTTCCGCACCAACCAGCCGCAGACCCTGCTCTCCCTGGTCCGCCACGGCCTCGGGGTCGGCGTGACCAACCAGCTGGCGGTCACCACCGCCAACCTCGAAGGGGTGAAGCTCGTCCCAATTCACGACGCCGGGGTTGATCGTCAGGTCGGCCTGTTCACCCGCCGCGATCGCGGCCACTCGCCGTCGTTGGAGCAGGTGATCGAAGCGGTGCGGCAAGTCAGCGGATGAACTGATCCACGTAGTCGGCGCCCAGTCCGTTGGCGGCGTAGTGGTCTCGGCAGAGTTGGATCTTGGTGAAGGTGTCTTCGTAGCCGATCTGGTTGCCGGCCTCGTCGACGTAGATCATCGCGCCGGAGATGTTGAAGAACGTGATCATCTCGGTGCAGTCCTCCGGGACGCGGAGGGTGTGGATCTCGCCGGGCGGCTCGTACACGAACGACCCGGCCTCCGCGACCCACCCGTGTTCGTCGTACTGCCATTTGCCCTTGATCACATAGCCGAAGACCGCGCTCGGATGCCGGTGCCGCGACACGATGCCGGACCGGGTCACCTTGAGCAGGTTGCACCACTGGCCGGTGACCGTGTTCAGCATCAGCGGCCGGAACCACACGTCCGGCGCCTGCTGTACCCACAACCGGTCGTCGTCCGGGACCGCCTGGACGGCGATCTCCGCGGGCACACCTGCCGAAACCGGGATCATCGAGTTCTCCTTACATGCTCAGGTAGCCGCCGTCGACGGGTACGACGGTGCCGGTGACGAAGCCCGCGTCCGGGCCGGCCAGGAAGGCGATCACGCCGGCGACCTCGTCAGGCGTGCCCCAGCGGGCCATCGGCGTACGGGAGAGAATCCGCTCGGAGGCTGCCGGATCGGCTTGCAGTGCCGCGGTCAGGTCGGTGGCGATCCAGCCGGGTGCGACCGCGTTCACCCGGATGCCGTCCGCTGCCCACGCGACCGCCAGCGACTTCGTCAGCTGGACGATCCCGCCTTTGGACGCGCTGTACGCCGGAACGAGCGGACCACCGAAGTAGCTCAGCATCGACGCCACGTTGACGATGCAGCCCCGGCTCGCCGCGAGCAGGTCGTGCGCCGCCTCGGCTGCCCGCATCGCGCCGGTCAGATTGATCTCCACGACCTCGCGGAACACCTCCGGCCGGTGCTCGTCGCCGCGCTTGATGATGCCGGCCGTATTGACCAGTACGTCGAGCCGGTCGAGCGAGCCAATCAGATCCTCGAGAGCCTGCGGGGTGCGGAGATCGAGCTCGACCTCCGACTCGCCCGCACCGAGGCCGGCCGCGACGACGTGCAGCCCGTCGGCGGCAAGTCGCCGTACCGTGGCCGCACCTATCCCACTGGTGCCTCCGACGACGAGCGCGGTCCGGGTCATACCGCTCAGCCTGGCGGTCGATCGGTCTGGCGGCCACCCTGACCCGGAGTCCGGATCGGACCGATCCGGTTAGAGCCGCAGGTGGGGATAGTCGGGGGAGCGGCCCTGGAACGAGAGGATGCCGGGGTTGCGGATGGTGCCGCCCTCGATCTCGATCGCTCGCTTGAGGGTGGCGTCGGCGTGCCAGGAGGCGGGCCCTTCGAGGACCGGCCGGATGAACGGCAGCAGCGCCTCGCTGAGCTCCCAGGTCGCCGAGTTCCACAGGAACGACGGAGTGTGGTCGACGCCGTAGTACGTGATGTGGTCGCCGACCACGAACGTCGGGTCGTCGAACCCGGTCGGTCGGGCCCAGCTGAACCCCATACCGAGGTCGCAGGAGACGTCGACGATCAGGCTGCCCGGCTCGAGCAGCGCCAGGTCCTCCTCGATCAGGAAGGTGAGCGGCGCGTCCGGATCCTGCAGTACGCAGTTCACGATGATGTCGTGCTCGGTCAGGAACCCGGCCAGCGGGACCCGCCCGTCCTCCAGCAGCGCGTGGCTGCGGCGCGGATCGAGAGCGGCGCCGGGCTCGACCTCGTCCTGGTCGTACTGCACCATCCGGGCCGAGTGGATCGGTGAACCGACAGCGGCCACGTCACGGCCCGTGAGGACGTCGACGTCGTGGATCCCATGCGCGTTCAACGCGGTCACGGCTCCTCGAGCGGTCGCGCCGAACCCGATCACGACCGCCCGCAGCCGACGCCCGTAGTCGCCGGTCGAGCCGATCAGCTCGAGCGCGTGCAGCACGGAGCAGTACCCGGCGAGCTCGTTGTTCTTGTGGAAAACATGCAGGCTGAACCGGCCGTCAGCGGTCCAGTGGTTCATCGCCTCGAACGCGATCAACGTGAGCCGCCGGTCGATCGCGATCTGGGTGACCTTGTCGTCCTGGACGCAGTGCGGCCAGCCCCAGAGCACCTGGCCGGTCCGGAGCTCGGCCAGGTCCTCGGGCTGCGGCTTGGGCAGTACGACGACATCCGCGACAGCGATCAACTCGTCCCGGTCGACGACGCCGGCGACCGATTCGGCCAGCTTCCGGTCCGAGATCCCGAACTGTCCGCCGTACCCGGTCTCGAGGTAGATGTGCTGGCGCAGATCCTCGTCGATCCGCTCGAAGTGGTGCGGATGGATCGGCAGACGATGCTCGTTCTCCTTGCGGGAACGGCCGATGACGCCGAGTTTTAACTGGTCCACGAGGGCCCCTTTGGTTACTGCCTGTTTTAGCACAGCGCCGTAGCAGGACCCGTTCAGCCGGCGCTGGCGTCGACCCGCTTGTGGTACCTCTGACCGGCCTTCCCGCCGATCAGTGCGGCGATCAGAGTGATCACCACAGCCGCGATCAGCGTGACCATCCCGCCCGTCGTCAGCGTCCTGTCATCGAGCGGAACCGACGGCAGATCGACCCGATCCAGCACGTCGTACTGCGAACCGGCGAGCGCCGCGAGACCCGCGACCACCGCGGTCACGACGACTCCGATCATCCAGACACCGAACCCCTGCCGGGCACCGTCGAAGCGGGCCAGCCGGCCGGCGACGTACCCGCCGTTGTAGTACGCGATCAGCAGGATCGCCAGCAGGACCGCGGCGGAAGCGATGCCGATCGTGCCGGCCTCGTTGTTCCAGTCGATCGTGAGGGCGTAGTCGACGGCGGCCGCGATGGCGCCGACGATCCCGGTGAGCAGCGCGATCAGTCCGATCGCGACGATCCAGCCGAAGAAGGCCGCTCCGCCCTTGAACCCGCGGAACGACGCGTCGACCTGCTCCCGCCGCACGTCGTCGGCGTGCTTGGCCTCGACATGCTCCCGCTTCGGTGGCATCTCGGACGGGTCGAGCCGCTCGATACGCGTGTCTTCCTCATGCTGCTGGGTCATTGCACTCTCTCCTCACCAGACAGCCCCGTGGCAGCCATCCGGTACCCGGCAGCAAAACCCCTAGTCGACCAGCTGGTCGATCCGGTCGTGGTAGCGCCGGCCGTTCTTGCCGCCCAGGATGGCCGCGAGCAGCGTGAGGAGGAGTAGTGCGGCGGCCGCGACGATCCCGCCGAGTGCGAGCGTGTTGTTGGTCAGCGCCACGTCCGGCCGGTTGATGTCGCTGAGCACGTCGTACTGGTTGTCCAGCAGCCAGCCGGTGCCGCCCGCGACCAACCCGACCAGGACCGCGATCATCCACACCCCGAAGCCCTGCCGTCCGCCGTCGAAGCGGACCAGCCGGCCGGCGACGTACCCGCCGGTGTAGAACGCGATCGTCAGCATCAGGATGGCGACCCCGGCTGCGGTGATCGACGCAGCGCCAGGCTGCGCCTTCGCGTCGCTGGTGGTGTAGTCGAGGACCTGCGCGGTCCCGAAGGCGGCCGCGGACACAGCCGCCAGCAGCAGGACCGACATCGCGATCGCGATCAGCCAGCCGAAGAACGCCGCGCCGAACTTGAACCCGCGGTACGACAGGAGCTCCGGGGCGACCTCAGGCTCCGCGGGACCCGCACCGGGCGGCTGCGGGATCGAGATCGTGCTCATCGCCCGGCTTGCGGCCGCGCGAGCCTCCTCGTACCGCTGCGTGGTGGTGTCCTCGCCGGCGGGCGTGGTGATGGTGGCGGTGTTGCCTAGGTCGCCGGGGTACTGCTGGCTCATGTCCGCTGGCTCCTCACTGGTCGGCGTTCCGCATCGTCCCTACCCGCTCGTACGGCGCCTGACACGGCAGGTGCGCGGATTTAACCGGCTCCTGGAGTCGGGTCACTCTCCGTCGCCGGGTAGCGGCGGGGAGTGAAGACCAGTGGTCCGTCGGGGCGGGACACGGTACGCGTCTGTGACGAGCCGATCAGGAGCAGGCACCGCATGTCAACGGTTTGGGCGTCGAGTTCGGCGAGTGTTGTCACCGTGATCGTCTCCGCCGGGCCGCCCACGTCTCGGCCGATCACGACGGGCGTGTCCGGGGAGCGGTGTTCGAGCAGCAGGTCGCGGGTCGCGGCCACCTGCCAGGTGCGGGACTTCGAGGCCGGGTTGTAGATCGCGATCGCCAGATCGGCCGTGGCCGCCGCGGTCAGCCGCTGAGCGATCACGTCCCACGGCTTGAGCCGGTCCGACAACGACAGGACGCAGTAGTCGTGCCCGAGCGGCGCTCCGACCCGGCTGGCCACGGCCTGGGCGGCAGTCATACCGGGCAGCACGCGTACGGCGATATCGGCGTACTCCGGCTCGGAGGCGACCTCCGTGACCGCACTGGCCATCGCGAACACACCCGGGTCACCGGAGGAGACGACGACCACTGACGAGCCCTTACGGGCTAAGTCGAGGGCGAACGCGGCCCGCTCGGACTCGACCCGGTTGTCCGACCCGTGCTTGCGCTGGCGGGCCCGGTCCGGCAGCCGGTCGACGTACGTGGTGTAGCCGATCACGTCGTCCGCGCCGGCGATCGCGGCCCGGACCTCGGGCGTCATCCACTCCGGCCCGGCCGGTCCGAGGCCGACGACCGTGACGGAGCCTTCGGTGGCCGTTTTGGTCGCTGGGGGAGTGAAGGTGGTGTTCATCGGGCTCGGGAGGAGGGCCAGGGAGAAGTACGGGACCTCGTCTGGGTCGACCTCGTTGAGCGGGGCCGTCCGCTGGGCCTCGGTGGTCGCGCGTTCGACGTACCAGGCCTCGTCGGCGCGGCCTGCGAGCTCGAAGGCCTCTCGCACGTTGGCGAACGTGCGGCCGAGCTTCATCACGGCGGCCGCGTCGGTGGAGCGGAGGCGGTCCGCGAGCACGTCCGGTGGGAGGGTGCCGGGGAGGACAGTGAGGATCTCGTCGCGTTCGCACAGCGGCCGGCCGAGTACGGCGGCGGCCGCGCTGACCGATGTCACGCCGGGGACGACCTCGCACAGGTACTTGTCCGCCAGCCGTTTGTGCATGTGCATGTAGGAGCCGTAGAAGAGCGGATCGCCTTCCGCGAGTACGACGACGTCCCGGCCGGCGTCGAGGTGCGCGGCGAGCCGGGCGGCGCAGTCGGCGTAGAAGTCGTCCATCGCACCCTGGTAGCCGCCGGGGTGATCGGTCGTCTCGGTGGTGAGCGGGTAGACGAGGTGCTCTTCGAGCTGTCCTGGGGTCAGGTACGGCGCTGCGACCGACCGCGCGATGCTCCGTCCGTGCCGCGCACTGTGGAACGCGATCACGTCAGCGGCGCCGATCAACCTCGCCGCCTTCACAGTCACCAACTCAGGATCTCCAGGCCCCAACCCAACACCCCACAACCGCCCGCTGCCCGCACCCGCCGCACCTGCTCCTGGCTCGCGCATTTACTCCTCCTCGCTGGCGATTGCGTTGATCGCGGCTGCGGTGATCGCGCTTCCACCGCGTCGTCCGCGGACGACCATGTACTCCAGGCCCAGTTGATTCGCGGCGAGCGCCTCCTTGGACTCGGCCGCGCCGATGAACCCGACCGGGATCCCGAGCACCGCCGCCGGTCGAGGGCCACCCGTGGCAAGCACGTCGAGGAGATGGAACAACGTCGTCGGAGCGTTGCCGATAGCAACAACCGCTCCGTCGAGACGCTCGCCCCACAGCTCGACCGCCGCCGCGCTCCTCGTGGTCTGCAACTCCTGCGCGAGCCCGACGGTCCGTGGGTCCTGCAGCGTGCAGATCACCTCGTTGTCCGCGGGAAGCCGGCGCCGGGTGATGCCGGCCGCGACCATCTGCGCGTCACACAGGATCGGTGCACCGCCTTGCAGTGCGGCCCGCGCGTTCTTGACCACGTTCGGCGACCAGGCCAGGTCGGCGACCAGATCGGTCATCCCGCAGGCGTGGATCATCCGTACGGCGACCTGCGCCACGTCGGCCGGTAGTCCGTCCAGCTCCGCCTCGGCCCGGATCGTCGCGAACGACCGCCGGTAGATCTCCGCGCCGTCGCGCACGTACTCATAGCTCACAGCCGTTCCCCGTCCACCAGATATCCGTTGCCTACCGCAACCACATCGACAAACGCACCGGCCGGCTTCCCGCACCGCCGCTCACACCCCGACCAATGCACCCGCCTGCCACCTCGAACTACATTCAGACGGGTTGCGTCCGTGCGGACGTCCGCCAGCGCCTTCGCGCATCCCGGCTGACCCGCGCACGCCGTCACACCTTCCCAGACCGAGTCCGGCTGTGTGACCAGCCCGACCTCTTCCAGGCCGGTTGCTCCGACCGGCACCACGACTGACCGCCACGGCGTGATGCGGACCTCATCGCCACCCTGCGCCAGCACAGCTGCCTGATCCTGCGTCACGCTCCCCAACGGAACTGTGACCACCAGCGCCGACCCATGCACACCAGCCGCCATCCTCGTACTGCTGGTGTCCGCGACCTCATCCGCCCGCACCCCGAGCCGCTCAAGCACGCGGTCCGCGCCAACCTCAGCGATCCGCCACTCCTGATCACGCACCGCCAGGAACGCCTCAGCCGCGGCCAACATCAGCTCCGGCACATCGGCCCACCCCACCCGCACACCCCGACCACCGAGGCTCAGCACGGCACTCCGCTCATCCAGCGCCCGTACGGCCACATCTGCCCGCACGTCCGCCAGATCCCCACGCCCATCGTCCAGCGCGAACAGAAACCGCCCCGGCAGTTCCGCCAGCGCCGGACGGCCACACAGCGCCCGGTCAAGAGCAGCAGCCACCGGCAGGACGTCGTACCGCGACTCCTGGTCCAGACCGGAGAGCGGCGACGCCAGGATGTTGCGGACTCGCTCGTGGGTGATCGACGGCAGCAGACCGGCGCTGTACAACCGGTCCGACAGCTCCTGCGGCCCGTCCGCCTTTAGCCCGCGTATCTGCACGTTCCCGCGGGACGTGAGTTCCAGCCGGCCATCACCCAGTTCGGCGGCAGCAACCCGCAGTACGTCGAGCTGGGCGCTGCTCAGCCGTCCACCTGGCAGCCGGACCCGTGCGAGACCGCCGTCAGCCGCCTGGTGCACGGCCAGCACACCAGGGCATCGATCGGTCTCGGTCCGCGCCACAACCGCGATGCTACGTGCCCGGAACCTCCTGTGTTCTGGACCACAGCAGCACCACGACTGCCAGTACTGCGCACCCGCCGCCGGCCACCATCGCCACCGGCACCGACCACGCGTCCACCACGAGCCCGCCGAGCAGCGCGCCGATCGACAACACCGCCTGGAACGAGGAGGTGAACCAAACGGTCGCCGCCTCTCGCGACTGCGGTGCGGCCTTGGCGAACATGCTCATCGAGCACACCGGCACGCCGCCGTACCCGAGTCCCCAGACCACGAGCAGCAGCAAGGCTCCCGTCGTACTGCGGCCGACGACCGGCATCAGCAGGGTCGCGGCGGCGATCAAGGCGGCGCAGGTGGCGAAGGTCGCGGTGAGGTTGCGGGCGGCCGTCGTACCCGCGATGAGGTTGCCGATCAGACCTGCGACTCCGTAGACGAGCAGGAACAGGCCGATCAGCTCCGGGCGTACGACGTCGCGCAGGAAGGGCGTCACGTAGGTGTAGGTGGCGAACTGGGCCGTGACGATCAGACAGGTGACTACTACCGCGTTGCGGCTGCCTCGGAGGGCATCTCGGAGTACGGCGGCTCGGGTGACCTTCAGTGGCGGGAGTGGGGGCACGGTGGTGCGCAGTGCGGCGAGCGCCAGCAGGGCGAGTACTCCGAGGGCGGCGAACGACGTACGCCAGCCGGCGAGCTCACCAACGAACGTGCCTGCTGGTACGCCGAGCACCGAGCCGAGTGGGACTGCGGCGAAGATGACGGCTGTGGCTCGCGGTGCCCAGCGGTCCGGGACCAGTCGGCCCGCCAGGCCGGCGCCGATCGACCAGAATCCGCCGATAGTCAGTCCGACCAGGAATCTGGCCACCAGCTCGAGCCAGAAGACCGGTGCGGCCACTGCGAGGAAGCCGGCGATGGCCAGCAGGACCATGAGGGCGCAGAGCATCAGGCGTCGGTCCAGCCGCGCAGTGACGAGTGTGACGACCGGTGCGGCGACCGCGGCGACCAGGCCGGGCGTTGTCATCAGCCAGCCGGTGCGGCCCGGGGTGAGAGCGAAGTCGGAACCGATCGGCGTGAGGAGACCGATCGGAAGGATCTCCGTGGTCACGATCACGAAGATCCCCAGCGTCACCGCGACCACGCCGAACCACCGGACGGTCGGCGCACGGGTTTCCAGAAGAGTCATAAGAACCAGGCAACCGCCCGCGACCACCTCAGACTCGCGGTTTTGCGACACCGCGGTACCGGCCAAGCAAGGCGTCGTATTTCCGCGATCGGTACTACCCGGGCACGTACTCCGTCAGGTTCTGCCAGGACTCCTTGCTGTCCAGAGAATCCGCGTGCGGCTGCCGGAACAGCTGCACGTACTCGGCGATCTCGGCCAGCGACCACCAGACGTCGAACAGCTCCAGCGCCGCAGCCCGCGGACTGACCGGACCAGCCTCCGCCTGGTACGCCGCGAGTACGTCGACCGGCCCGCCGAGGACCGCGGCCAAGTCGCGCTCACGCGGCGCAAGCCGCGCCACCCGAACCGCGCCACTTTGTGCACCAAAGCCGCACCATTTGTCGCTGACAGTGCGGCACTGGTGCACAAAGTGGGCCTGAGATCCGCGCGGGTAGGGGCGGTGTGGGTGGCTGGTGGGAGTGGGATTCGTTCTGGCTGGGACCGGTGACCGCTACTCTTTCGGCCGTGAGTACGTCGAGAGATCCTGACCGGCTGGTGTTGTTTACCGATGCGGTCGTCGCGATCGCTATCACGCTGCTGGTGCTGCCGTTGGTCGACCTGGTGCCGGAGGTGAAGGCCGAAGGAGGCGACGCGGTCAGTGTGATCGCCGACCACCGGCAGGAGATCTTCACGTTCCTGCTCAGCTTCGTGGTGATCGCGAACTTCTGGCTGGGCCACCACCGGCTGTTCGAGCACGTCCGCGCGTACACGTCGGCGATGATGCGGCTGAACCTGCTCTGGCTGCTCACGATCGTCGTACTGCCGTTCCCGACCGAGATCATCGGCGCCTTCGACACCGGCCGGTTCACTGCCGGGCTGTACGCCGGCACGATCCTTGCGCTCAGCGTCTGCCAGTCCGCGATCACCTGGATGATCCACGGACACAAGGAGCTCGAGAAACCGGACGACCCGGTCAGCCAGCGGGAACTCAACGGCTCCCTGCTGCTGACCGGGTTGACCCTGGTTGCCTTTCTGCTGGCAGCCCTCGTTCCCGGAGTGGGCTTCTACGCGCTGCTGCTACTGCTCGTCTCGCCTGTCGTCATGCGGCTGTGGGGCGGGCGGTCTACAGACCAGCCCAGAACCCACACTGATGCTCAGCAGTGAGGTTGACCGGCTGGATCCCACCCTGGTCGGTCGGAGCCAGTGACAAGCCCTTGACCGCCTGAGCTCCAGTCGGCGACCAGTGCGGCCGGTCCGGGCCGTTCGGGTTACCGGTCCGGGCGAACGCCGTCCAGTAGTCGATCATCTGGTCCGACAGCTTCTGCTGCGTCTCCGACATCGGGAAGTCGTACCCACCGAGCCGGAACAGGTACGGCAGCTCCATGGCGTGGGCCGCGCCCAGTCCGGGTGCTGCGATCGGCGAGTGCTTGTCCGCGAACTCGTACGAGTACACCGGCACCTTCGCGGCCGCCTGCTGGTCCGTCGCGACCTGCGTGCACGACCAGATCCGGTCCGTGGTGACAGCTCCCCATGCTGCAGCGGGCGAGTCATACCGAGCCTGCGGGTAGTGCTGCAGCACCTGCGGGGCCTTCTGCGCGCCGACCATGTTCTTGACGAGCTGCGGGTAGTCCTTGATGTCGCCGAACGCGGCCAGCCAGCCGTTCGCCTCGTCGTGGTTGTTCCCGGAGATGATCGGCACCCGGTGGAACAGTCCGGCCTTCATGGCGCGAGCAGGCGACAGCGGTACGACGGCAGTCCCGCCGTACCCCACCTGGGTGAAGTTCAGCGTGTCGTCGACGAGTACGTCGGACTTCGCGGCGCGGAGGCAGTCGAGCATGGACTGGCCCGGCTTGCAGGCCAGCTTGGCCTTGTTGTCGTCGGCGTACTCCTTGCCGTTGGCCTGGACCGTGCCGGCCGGGATCCACGGGGAATCCGCAGCCTGACCGGGGTACTGGCTGTTGTCGGCCCAGTTGAACGCACAGGAGCCGCTCTGCATGATCGCCTTCGCGAACAGGCCGGTCGCGGTCGGAGAGGTCAGCTGCGCGCAGACGCTCATGCCACCGGCGGACTCACCCGCGACCGTGACGTTGCGCGGATCGCCGCCGAACGCGCGGGCATTGCGCTGCACCCAGCGGAGAGCAGCCTGCTGGTCCTGGATGCCGTAGGTGCCCGATCCCGGCAGGCCCGGATACCCGAAGAAGCCGAAGATGCCGAGGCGGTAGTTGACCGTCACCACGACCACATCGCCGCGGCCGGCGAACTTCGACGCCTCATAACTGTTGCCGGCACCGGAGAAGAACCCGCCGCCGGGAATCCACACCACCACCGCACGCGGTTCCGCCGACGGCTTGGCGGGCGTCGTCACGTTCACGTACAGACAGTCCTCGGTAGACGATCCGCCCGGCGCCTCCGGGTTGTCCTGCTGCGGACATGGGCTGGCCAGCGTCGACTCCCGCACCCCGCTCCACGCCTTCGCCGGCTGCGGCGCCTTCCACCGCAACGAGCCAACCGGCGGGGCGGCGTACGGAATCCCGTCGTACACCAAGGCATCCCCAACCGCCTTGCTCGCCACCAGCCCGCTGTCGGTCCGCACGACATTCTGCTGCGCCGCCTCACCAGGTCCGGCCAGGCCTACCAACAGCCCCACCGGCGCCACGGCGGCCGCCAAACTCACCAAGATTTTCTTCATGCCAGGAGCGTCGCCCAGCTCCCCGCATCCCCGCTTCGGCCCGAAGTCCAGGCCGCCTACACCTTTGGTCTAACTGCTACGCACGGCTCACGACTGGCCGCGCAGGTACAGCGGCCTCACCCCGGACGCGCTCATCGCGAGCGCCCAGGGGCCGGCCCCTCGCTTGATGATCTCGCGCTGGAGCCGCGCCTCGTGCTTCAGGAACACGTCGAATTGATCGCGAGGACCGAGATCCTGCTTGGCGCCGATCCAGACCGAACGGATGCCCAACTCCGAGTACGCACGTAACTCAGCGGGCCGGGTACGAATCCGCCGGTCTCGCGTCAGCACAATCAGTTTGAGCCGGGCGACGACAGGCATCCAGTCAAGGTCCAGGGTGCCGAGCGGTATGTCGGCAAGCTCCTCGTGTCCGGGATAGACGATGTCTTCGCGTCCACTGCGACGGAGTAGTTTGCCGAGCCCTAGCGTGTTCTCGTCGGTGAAGTACACCGGGCCGAGACCGGCGTTCATCAGGCGGCGCGCTCGCTACCAGCGATCAGCTCGAAGCGGATGGCCCCGTCGACCTGCTCGGGACTCAGATCGTAGAGATCGGAGAGCTCCTCGCGGGTTGTGCCGGCCCGGAAGTCCTCTGCAAGGGACTCGGTACGCACGTTGCGGACGGAGGGCTGTCCGAAGGAACGACGCGGATCCATCAGTACGTCGGGAGTGCGGACGTCCGGCTTCAGCCGGCCGACGATGTCGCCGACGTACTCGACGGCTGTGCTGAACCGCTCCGCGGACTCGGCGAGCACCAGTTGTCCGTTGCGGACCACCACGAGCTGTAGTTGACGCTCCAGCCCGACCTGCTCCTGCACGATTCGTACCAGCTCGCGGCCGTCGACATCGAGGAACGGGCGGGCATGTGCGAGGGGATAGCGGCCGAACTCTGTGCGGAGCCGGTTGATCGCTGGGCGAAGCCGCTGCACAGGCACGTCTCGGCTGCGGAACTCCGCGAGAAGTCGAGCCTCGACCATCTCGCCCCAGGTCACAGCGTCGTCACCGGTCGGCTCCGCACGCAGTACTGGCTCGTAGAACCGGCCGCCACGCTCGTACCCCTCCAGCCAGCGCCGGGCGGTCCCCGAGCGCAGGCCGACAAGGCGGTCTACGTCCGGATACGAGTAGATCGCGCGATCGAGGAGAGAGTCAGCCATGAAGACAATCCTGTCACCGACCTGGGACAGAGTACGAAACCCGGCACCTGTGTCGCTCGGTTCTCTGCTCCTTAGCTGCGCGGAACTAAGCTTCCCAGCGCTTCCTGCGGAGCAAGTACGTGTCCATGATCCAGCCCTTGCGGTCGCGGGCTTCGGCGCGGACTTTTTCGATTTCGGCGGCGACCTCGCGCAGTGGACCGGAGATCAGGATTTCGTCGGGGGTGCCTAGGTACGCGCCCCAGTAGATGTCTGCGTCCTGGTCGAGGTGTTCGGTGAACGCCGTCTGTGCGTCGAGCATCACGACCACGTCGTCCACTCCCTCCGGCCAGCCGGCAGCGAGCCGTCGTCCGGTGGTGATCTGGATCGGGCGACCAACCTGATTGAGACCGACCCGATGCCGAGCCGCCAGCGTCGACACGCTGCTGATCCCCGGGATCACTTCGACCTCGAATGCCAGCTCACCCCGCGCCAGGATGTCGTCGAGGATCGCCAACGTGCTGTCGTACAGCGACGGATCGCCCCAGACCAGGAACCCCCCGACCTGATCCTCGCCCAATTCCGACGCGATCAACGCCGCGATCACATCGGCCCGGCGGCGTCGCCAGTCGTCGACAGCTTCGACGTACGCCGTGGTGGTCCGATCCCGCTCCGGGTCCTGGCCGACGACCACCCGGTAGTCCTCCGCGTACCGCCGCAGGATCTCCGATCGCAGATCGACCAGCTCCTGCTTGACCTCGCCCTTGTCCAGTACGAAGAACACGTCGACCCGCTGAAGCGCCGACACAGCCTGCATCGTCACCTGCTCCGGATCACCCGCGCCGATCCCGATGACGGCGATCTCGCGCACTACTGCTTGGCCTCTCGCCACTCGCGTTCGAACGGGAGCCGCCAGGCGCGGGGAGCGATCAGTTGGTGGATCGCGTTCGGGCCCCAGGTGCCGGGCTGGTAGCTCTTCGCGGGCGGCGGGTCCTCGAGCAGCGGGGCCGAGCGGTCCCACAGCGATTCGATGCCCTCGGCGGTGGTGAACAGGGTGTGGTCACCGCGCATCGCGTCCAGGATCAACCGCTCGTACGCTTCCAGTACGTCGGCCGCGCTGCCGGTCTCCTGGGTGGAGAACTGCATCGAGAGCTTCTCCAGCCGCATGCCGGGGCCGGGCCGCTTGCCGTAGAACGACAGCGACACCCGGGACGAGTCGGCCAGGTCGAAGGTCAGGTGGTCCGGGCCTTCGGAGCCGACGCCGGAGCCGGACGGGAACATCGTCTTCGGCGCCTCCTTGAAGGCGATCGAGATAATCCGCTGCCCCTCGGCCATCCGCTTGCCGGTGCGCAGGAAGAACGGCACGCCGGCCCAGCGCCAGTTGTCGATCTCGACCTTCAGCGCGATGAACGTCTCGGTGTCGGAGTCCGGCGCGACGCCCTCCTCGTGCCGGTAGCCGAGGTACTGACCGCGGACCGCGTCGGCCGGGTTGATCGGCAGCATCGACCGGAAGACCTTGTTCTTCTCCTCCGAGATCGCCCGCGGCTCCAGGGCGGTCGGCGGCTCCATCGCGACGAACGACATCACCTGCATCAGGTGCGTGACGACCATGTCCTTGAACGCGCCGGTCGGCTCGTAGAAGGTGGCCCGCTGGTCCAGCCCGAGCGACTCCGGGATGTCGATCTGCACGTGGTCGATGAAGTTCCGGTTCCAGATCGGCTCGAACAGGCCGTTCGCGAACCGGAACGCGAGGATGTTCAGCGCGGCTTCCTTGCCGAGGAAGTGGTCGATCCGGAAGATCTGCGCCTCGTCGAAGGTCTCGTGCACGAAGTCGTTCAGCTCGATCGCGCTGGCCAGGTCGTCGCCGAACGGCTTCTCCATCACCACCCGGGCGCGCTCGACCAGGCCGGCGTCGCGCAGCATCGCGATCACAGCCTGCGCGGCCTTCGGGGGCACGGACAGGTAGTGCAGCCGCCGGGCGTCGGGGCCGAGCAGCTCCTCGGCCGCCTTGACCGCGGCTGCCAGCGCCTCGGGACCGGCCGTCACCGGCACGTACTCGAGCCGCTCGGCGAACTGGGCCCACTCCTCGTCGCTCATCTTGTGGGTGCCGAACTTCTCGACCGCCTTCTTGGCCCGGTCCCGGAACTCGTCCGAGGTCAGGTCCTCGGTCGCCGTACCGATGATCCGGACGTCCGGCGCGAACCGGGACTGCTGCAGATAGGCCAGCCCCGGCAGCAGCTTGCGCTTGGCCAGGTCGCCGGTGGCGCCGAACAGCACGATCACGTGCGGCGCCAGCGGCTCCGGATCCCGTCGCGACGGCCGCGATCCGGGGGCCGGATACGCAATGGTCTGAGTACGGTCAGGCATTCAGTCCTCCCGAGGACGCCACCGGAGCCAACACACCTCGCAGTGTAGGAGCCTCCGGTAACGTCCGGACGTCAGGCTGATTGCCAGAGGCCGAGAACGTTGCCTTCGGTGTCCTTGAAGTAGGCCGCGAAGCCCATGTCGCCGACCGCCGCCTTCTCGCCGACGCGCTCGCCGCCGAGGCTCTCGATGGTCTTCCAGGCCGCGTCGATGTCCCGTCGTACGGCACCTCGAAGTGCACAATCCGACCGGTCATCGCAGTTCCTCCCCAAAGGTTTCCGTGCAATCGACGCTAGACCTGGGAGGATGGCGGGGTGAAGTACCTGCTGATGATCTGTGGGGACGAGTCGCACGCGAACGACGGGTGCGGCGGCTGGTCCGAGGAGATGGAACGCCGCGGTGTGGTCGAGGGCGGGGCCGGGCTGCGGCCGCCGACGGAGGCCACGACGGTCCGGGTACGTGACGACGAGCTCATGCTCACCGACGGGCCGTTCGCCGAGACGAAGGAGCAGATCGGCGGTTTCGTGCTGATCGACTGCGCCGACCTGGACGAGGCGATCGAGATCGCCGCCAAGCACCCCGCGGCCGGGTACGGCACCATCGAGATCCGGCCGTTGCTGGAGACCCCGGTTGACCTTTGAGGAGATCTACCGGCAGGAGTGGGGCCAGGTAGTCGCCACACTGATCCGGCTGACCGGCGACTGGGAGCTGGCGGAGGAGTGCGCACAGGAGGCGTTCGCCGCGGCCCTGCAGAAGTGGCCAAGTGACGGCGTACCGGACAAACCGGGTGCCTGGCTGACCACGACCGCACGGAACCGCGCGATCGACTGGCTGCGCCGGGAGGCGGTCGGTGCCGCCAAGCTCAGGGAGCTGGCGGCTATCGGGCAAGAGCCCGATGTGCAGTACGACGTACCTGATGACCGGCTGCGGTTGATGTTCACCTGCTGCCATCCCGCGTTGGCGATGGAGGCGCGGGTGGCGCTGACGCTGCGGACGCTGGCCGGTCTGAGTACGGCGGAGATCGCGCGGGCGTTTCTGGTCCCGGAGACGACCATGTCGAAGCGGCTGACCCGGGCCAAGCAGAAGATCCAGCACGCCGGCATCCCGTACCGCGTCCCGCCCGCGCATCTCCTGCCGCAGCGGACCCCCGCCGTACTCGCGGTGCTGTACCTCCTCTTCAACGAGGGGTACTCCGACGTTGCCCGAAGCAATCTGAGCGGTGAAGCGATCAGACTGGCCCGACTGCTCGTCCAGCTCATGCCAGCCGAGCCGGAGGCCGCCGGACTGCTCGCGCTGATGCTCCTGCACGACGCCCGCCGTCACACGCGAGTCGCTGACGACGGTGCCCTAGTCACTCTCGACGACCAGGACCGCAGCCGCTGGGACCACCAACAGATCGCCGAGGGCGTCGACTTGCTCGACTCAGCCCTCAGCAGTGGCGGTGCAGGCCCGTACCAGGTTCAGGCCGCCATCGCCGCCTGCCACGCGACCGCCGCGACCGCTGCGGACACGGACTGGCCGCAGATCGCCGGACTGTACGCCCAGCTCCCGCAGACCGCGGTTGTCAGTCTCAACCGCGCCGTAGCCATCGGCATGGCCGACGGACCCGCAGTCGGCCTACGCATCGTCGACGAGCTGGCCGAAGGCCCGCTGGCCGACTACCACCTCCTCCCGGCCACCAGAGCCGACTTCCTCCGCCGACTGGCCCGCTGGCCTGAGGCAACAACGGCGTACAAAGAAGCCCTCACCCTGGCCACCACCGACGCCGAGCGCCTGTACCTCGAGAAAAGGTTGCAGGAGGTGTCCGTCCGGGGCTGAGGCGTTCGTCGGTGGGGTATGACGGACATTAGAAGCGCCGTGGCAGGCGAGCGGACCGAGCTGGCGGACCTGCTGGCCGGGCTGTCGGAGGACGACTGGGACCGGGAGACGCTGTGTAGCGGCTGGCGGGTCCGGGAGTTGGTTGCCCACATCACCATGCCGTACCGGATCTCCCCGCCGCGGTTCGTGCTCGGTCTGATCCGGTCCGGCGGCAAGTTCGACCGGTACGCCGACCGGCAGGCCAGACTGGACGCGTCAGCACTGTCTTCGGTGGAGCTGGTCGACTGTCTCCGCCAGAACGTCAACCACCCGTGGAAGCCACCGGGCGGCGGGTATGAAGGCGCCTTGTCCCACGACGTGATCCACGGCCTCGACGTGACCGTTGCACTAGGCATCGATCGTCAGGTGCCCGCCGAGCGACTGCACGTCATCCTCGACAAGCTGAATCCACGCCAGCTCAAGTACTTCGGCGTGGACCTCACCGGCATCCAGCTCCAGGCCACCGACCTCGATTGGACCTACGGGACCGGCGTACCCCTGACAGGCAAGGCCCAGGACCTCCTCCTCGTACTGAGCGATCGCACCCTCCCACCCGACCACCTGTCCGGCGCTGCCGCCGGACGATTCACCGCTGGAGTGACCCGATGATCATCAGCCTCCCGATCGAGGACCGCGCGCGGTCGTACGCCTTCTTCCAGGAGGCGCTCGGTCTGACGCCGGTAGGGGACGAGCTGGGCGACGACGGCATCCCCGAACCACTGCAGTTCGCGCTGGCGGACGGCGTCACCATGATGCTGATTCCGACCGGCGGCTTCGGCTGGGTGCTCGGCGACCAGCCGGCCGCCCCGCCAGGCACCAGCGAGTGCATCCTCACCGTCCACGCCGACACCGAGGAGGCCGTCGGCGCCGTGGTCACCAAGGCGGTGGCCGCCGGGGCCAAGCTGGTCACCGAGCCGACCCGCAAACCCTGGGCCTATATGGCGACGTTCACCGACCCCGACGGCCACCTCTGGATGATCGAGACCGCCTAGAGCAAGCGCTGGTGCAGGTTTGCTGCGCGGACGGTTTTGCCGGCGGGATGGTGACGGAACAGGCGGCCGCCGTACCGGAACCACTCGACTCGGCCGTCGGCGCCGCGGACGAAGTTGGCGCGGGTGTGGGTGGGCCGGCCGGATGGGTCGAGGGCGAGGACGTAATCCCTGCGGTAAAAGGGCAGACGGAGCGCGACCTCGCCCTCCAGGCTGGCGACCAGCTCGCCGTCCTCGGCGACCAGGTCGAGCCCGAACTCGCCCGACGTACCGTCGAGGCCGATCTGCTGGGACACATAGGAGCCCTCGTACGCAGCCAGTTGCTGAGGCGGGAGCTGACGCGGTACGGCGGGCAGGTTGCCGACGTCGGCGAACTCACGCAGCGCCCAGTCGTCCGCGAACAGCTCGGCCACCAACGCCGGACCGCCTTCGGAGTTGGTCAGCAAGGTGATGGCGAAGTCCCGCTCCGGAACCATCAGGAAGCCGGAGTGCTGCCCGGACCAGTCGCCGCCGTGCTGTACGACGGTCGGGCCCTCCGCCGTCGGCCGCAGGTGCCAGGTGACGCCGACACCGTTCAGCTCGACGAACAGCGTGCCACCCGGGCCGGGGTGGGACCGCATCGCGAGCCGCGCCCGGTCGCTGAGCAGGTGTGGGAAACCCTTGTGGCCAAGGTGGTACCGCGCGTACCGGAGCTGGTCGCGAGGGCTCGAGATCAGGCCGCCGATCGAGGCCAGGCTGCGCGGGATCCGGTCGAAGGACGGCTCGACCACCGCCTTGCCGTCGATGACGTTGTGCGAGGCGGCGACGCTGAACCCGCCGAGCTCGCTCCGGAAGAACCGGCTGTGCTCCAGTCCGAGCGGATCGACGACCAGCTCGCGGGCCGCGATCTCGTACGGCTTCCCGGTGACGACCTCGACGATCCGGCCGGCCACGCCGATCGCGGCGTTGTTGTACGCGAACACCTTCCCGAGCGGGGTCAGTTGCGGGACCTTGGCCAGCCCGGCGACGTACTGCGCCAATGCGTCCTCGCCGTCGCCGAAGTCCTGGAGGTAGTCGCCCAGCCAACCGGGGGAGTGGTTCAGCAACTGGCGGACGGTGACCCGCTTGGCGACCGACGGGTCGCTCGTCTGGAAGTCCGGCAGGTACGCGCGCACGGGCCGGTCCAGACTGATCAGTCCACGCTCGACCAGCCGCATGATCGCCGTACCGGTGAAGGTCTTGGTAGTCGAGCCGATCCGGAACACGGTGTCGGCGGTCACCGGAGCCGGCTGGTCCACGTTCGTCACGCCGAAGCCACGGACATATTCACGGCCGCGGTACCAGACGCCGAGCCCGACACCGGGGATCGCGTACTTCGTCATCCCCGCCTCGATCTTGTCCGCCAGCCGGCCGATCGACGCGGGCTCACGGGAGGTGGTGGCGGTTGCGGGCAGAGTGGGTAAAGCGGCCACCGGTACGGCGGCCGCCGCGGCTTTGAGCACGGTACGACGGGTGAGCGACACGTCAACGTCTCCTCGAGTTGGAATGCTTCCGATGCCGCTATTATTACCAGCATTGGTATCAATGGATACCCTGAAAGATCCCTGATGGAGAGCCGATGGCGGAGTCGCCGACCCCGGTGCTGGACGTCCTGTTGCACCCGATCCGCTGGCGCATCACCCAGCGCGTGCTGGGCCGCGAAGTGACCACAACCGACCTGAAACGCGACCTCCCGGACGTCCCCACCACCACGCTCTACCGGCACGTTGCCGCCCTGATCGACGCCGGCTACCTGACCGTGGTCCGCGAGCGAAAGGTCCGCGGTACGACGGAACGCACGCTCACCCTGGACCAGACCAAGGTCGGCCGGATCGACGAGCGCGAGGCGCGGGCGATGACGCCGGAGCAGCACCGTCAGGCCTTCCTGATGATGCTCACCGGCCTGGCCGCCGACTTCGATCGAGCCGTCGACCGCGGCGACTTCAAGACCCGGGTCAACCAGCTCGGCTACTCCCAGGTCGCCCTGTACGTCGACGCCGACGACCTGGACCGCATCCAGCAGGGCGTCAACGCCGTACTCGAACCCCATCTCCAGGACGCCCCGGGCAAGGACCGCGTGGTCGTCTCCTTCATCGCCGTACCTGACGACTAGCCGTCAGCGGCGACGGAGGCGGGCGTCTGCGATCGCGGGTGGCGTGGCGGCGTAGTTGTCGGCCGGGTCCAGTTCGGTGCCTGGTGCAACGATCTCGTCGATCCGGTCGAGGATGTCGCCGGACAGCTCAAGCTCGGCGGCAGGCAACAGGCTGTCGAGTTGCTCCTGCGTACGCGGACCGATCAGCACGGACGTCACGGCCGGATGCGCGCGGACGAACGCGATTGCCAGGTGCGGCAGAGTCATCCCGGCTTCCGCAGCCAGTGCGGTGAGCTTTGCCACCGCCTCGGTCTTGGCCTGACCGGTCGGGGTCGAGGGGTCGTAATGGCCCGGCCGCGTCGACGCCCGATGCGATGACGCCAGGTTCGCCCGGCCGGACAGCCAACCGCTGTTCAGTGGGCTGAAGGTCAGCACGCCGAGGCCGTGCCGCTGAGTCACTGGGAAGACGGACGCCTCCGGCCGGCGCGTCAGGATCGAGTACATGGTCTGTTCGGTCAGGAACCGGTGCGTGCCGCGGCGCTCGGCGGCCCGTTGCGCCTCGACGATCGTCTCCGCCGGGAACATCGACGAGCCGAACGCCCGGACCTTCCCCGCCTGCACGAGATCGGACAGCGCGGACAACGTCTCGCCGGGATCGGTGTCGTGGTCCGGCCGGTGCAGCTGGTACAGATCGAGGTGGTCGGTCCCGAGCCGGCGCAGGCTGTTCTCGACCGACTGCATGATCCACCGGCGGGAGGCGCCGCTCTGATTCGGATCCGCACCCATCGGCAGGCCGAACTTGCTCGCCAGTACGACGTCGTCGCGCCGGCCGCGGATCGCCGTACCGACGATCTCCTCGGACTCGCCGGCGGAGTACACGTCGGCCGTGTCGATCAGGTTGATGCCGGCGTCGAGGGCGCGGTGGATGATCCGGACCGAGTCCTCGTGGTCCGGGTTGCCCATCGCGCCGAACATCATCGCGCCGAGGGCGACGTCGCTGACGGAAATGCCGGTGGCGCCGAGGATTCTGCGTTGCATGGGGTTGATGCCTTTCTGGTCGGTACTTCGATCACAGCACCGCCGGGCGCCGGAGCGTGAGCCTGATGCTGGCGTCGGCTTGCGCGATCCTGCCGACCTGTGTCCACTGGGGGAGTGGACCTGCTGGACGAGCTCCAATCCCTGATCATTCGGTACGCCGTGGGACGGCGCGGGCGTACCCAGCGCTTGATCGACGGGGTGCAGATCAGCCGCGCGGACGAGCCGAGTGAGCCCACCGCCGGCCTGATGCGGCCTGCGGTCACAGTCGTGGCCTCGGGCGTCAAACGGACCTTGCTGAACGGTGTCGCGTACGAGTACAGCGCCGGGCAGTTTCTCGTCAGCTCACTGGATCTTCCGGTGATCGGCCAGGCGCTGAAGGCGAGCCGGGACGAGCCGTTCGCCGTGGTCAGCCTCCGACTCGATCCGGTGGATATCGCGCCACTCCTGCTCGAGACGCCGGCCCTGCCACCGCAGTACGGCGGTCTGGTGGTGAGCGATGCGACACCCGAGTTGCTGGATCCCGTCGTACGACTGCTGCGGATCGCCGACCGGCCGGACGACGTACGGGTGCTGGCGCCCGGGATCCGGCGAGAGATCCTGTGGCGTCTGCTGACCGGCGAACAGGGTGCTCTGGTCCGGCAGATCGGTCTGGCCGACGGCATGCTGGCCCATATCTCGAAGGCGATCCGCTGGATCCGCCGGCACCACAACGAACCGGTCCGGGTGGCCGACCTGGCTGAACTGGCGGGCATGAGCGAGTCGACCTTCCACCGCCACTTCCGCGCCGCGACCTCGATGACCCCGATCCAGTTCCAGAAGCAGATCCGCCTCCAGGAGGCCAGGATCCTGCTCCGGACCCAGGCCACCACCGCGGCCGATGTCGCGTACCAGGTCGGCTACACCAGCCCGGCCCATTTCACCCGCGAGTACCACAAGGCCTTCGGTCGAACCCCCGGGGAAGATCGAACAAATTTCAGCTCTCCGGTGGTGGCAGAGGGTTCCTGACCTGCTACAACCAGTGAATGCGCAAACTGGGGATCATCTTCGTGGTGGCTCTCGCCGCCCTGCTCATACCCATCCAGGCTCAGGCCGTTACCGGCTGGAACGTCGTCGGGTCGGACAACGCCCGTCCGCTCGACGAAAGCCAAGGACTCGCGACCGTCACCCGCGACGGCAGCACGCAGTACCGCTACACGGGTGTCGGCACCATTCCTGCCGACCTGTTGACCCGCGGCTGGAACCACGTTGGTGACCCCGGCGCCGGGCAGGGCTGGTACGTCGAGCCGTACCAGCGTGACGACCGTGGCGGGAAGCTGTTCCGGGTGCAGTCGCCGTCGGGCACCTGGGCGAACTACACGCACGCCCTGGAGTCCTGGGAGGCCAACAACAACAGCTTCGCCGCCGTGTCGCCGGACGCCCACTGGCTGGTCAACGGTGAGTGGGGAACGATGGACCGGCTCCTGGTCTTCCCGATGCCCGGAGTCGCCGCGACGGACCCGACCCAGAACCTGCCCTATGCCTCCGCGATCCGGCTGGACCACCAGGTCCGCGACGTCCAGGGCTGCGACTTCGTCACCGCAACCCAGCTGCTCTGCTCGTCCGACGACCCGGACGGCACCCTCTTCGGTACGACGAAACCGCTGCTGCAGGTGGATCTATCCGTACCCGTAGGCGCCGGTGACGTGACCGGCCACGTCACCTCACTCGGCCAACTCCCGCTACAGAGCGCCTGCTCCGGCAACTTCGAGGTAGAAGGCATCGACTACTACGAGCCCGACGCCACCCTCCGCGTCGTCATCATGTCCCCGAGCGCCTGCATAGCCTTCGACAGCAAGACGTACCGCTTCCAACGCTGAGCCGCTCCGAGTTTGCTGTCAGGCGGTCGTGTGCGCGCGTGACTGCATGGAGCGGATGACGCTGATGTCGATCCCGATCTGTTCGGCGAAGCTCCCGGTGTCCCAGTACGAACGGATCCTGTCGATGAAGCCGGTGTCGTCGAAGTGGAAGAACGAGGCCATTTCCATCGTGTAAGGCCGGCCGGCCACATCTTGCGGAAGGTGGAGTGTGCCGGTCTCGACGAACTCGCAGGCGGCCGTGTCGCCTTGGATCACGGTCGTCGCGACCTCTTGGTGGACGTCCGGGATCACCGTACTGAACAGCATCGACCAGACCGGCCGGATGTGATCCTTGCCCCGGCTCGGCTGATCGCTCGTCGGGAACTGGATGACCACGTCCTCGGACATGTAGGCGAGAACGGTTGCGAGGTCGTGGCGGCTGTAGGCCTGCCAGTACTGGTTCATGGTGTCTTCGAGGTTCATGGCACAGGACCTTATTGGCAGATCTGCCATTTGGCAATCCTGCCGTTCGGCAGTTCTGTCGGCATGAGCTAGCCTGATCAGCGTGACCAGCGATCCCGAGACCGGCCTGCGTGAGCGCAAGAAGAGGCGAACCGAGGATGCGATCATCGACGCCGCGCTGCGGCTGTTCGAGTCGAAGGGGTACGACGCGGTTCTGGTCGAGGACATCGCGGCGGCCGCGGACGTCTCGCCGCGAACGTTCTACCGCTACTTCCCGGCGAAGGAGGACGTGCTCCTCGGCGGCCCGAACGCCGGGGACGCGACGCGACAGGCACTGGCCGAACGCCACCCGGACGAGACAGATGTGGACTTCGTGGCCCGCGCGATGCTCGCCGGCCTGACCGCCGGCGACCCGGCGCGGACGATGCGCGCCTATCGGTTGGTCCAGGCAGTACCGGCGCTTCAGGCGCGCATGTTCCAACTGGTGTGGCGCGGCGGCCAGGAACACTTCGTCGAGGCACTCCTGGCCGGCAGACCCAGAACCCGGGACGCGGAACTGCGCGCGAATGTCCTGACCCACGCCGTCACCGACGCGATGCGCGTGGCTGTCGTCTTCTGGCTTCAGTCCGACCGGCACGGTTCCCTCGACCAGGAATGCGCGAAGGCTCTGTCGCTCCTCCGTGAGGCTTTCCAGGCCTGACCCTCAGTTGGGCGACGTCTAGGTAGCCGGAGGCGAAGCCGGCTTCGCTGTAGGCCAGGTAGTACTCCCAGGTCCGGCGGAACGTCTCGTCGAAACCCTGCGCCCGGACGACCTGCCAGTTCGCGGCGAACTGGCGTCGCCACCGGCGCAGCGTCTCGGCGTAGTCCGCACCGAACCGGTGGTCGTCGTCGACCGTCAACGAGGTGTACTGCGCCAGCCCTTCGTCGATCGCGGTCCGGGACGGGATCAGCCCACCCGGAAAGATGTACTTCTGGATCCAGCCGTACGACTTCCTGGTGGCCCGCATCCGGTCGTGGTCCATCAGGATCGCCTGGATCGCGATCGATCCGCCCGGCGCCAGCAGCTGGTCCAACTTGCGGAAGTAGTCCGGCCAGTACTCCTCGCCGACCGCCTCGACCATCTCGACGCTGACGATCGCGTCGTACGAGCCGGTCACCGCGCGGTAGTCCTGCAACCGCAGGTCGACGCGGTCGGTCAGTCCTGCGTCGTCGATCCGCCTGCGGGCCAGCTGGAGCTGCTCGGTCGACAGGGTGATGCCGGTGACGTGGGCGCCGCGGCGAGCCGCAGCGATGGCCAACGTGCCCCAGCCGATTCCGATCTCGAGCACTCGACTACCGGGGCCCACGTCGGCCTGGTCGAGGATCCGCTCCACCTTGCGGGTCTGTGCCGCTTCGAGATCTTGACCTGACAGCGGTACGTCGGGGTCGAACAAGGCGGAGCTGTACGTCATGCCAGGGTCGAGGAACGCTGCGAACAAAGCGTTGCTGAGGTCGTAGTGCGCACTGACGTTGTCGCGCGCACCGGTGACCGTATTGCGCTGCCGGGCCGGGATGCGCTCTTCGACGACCCGACGGAAGCGCAGCAGCCACTGCGGCAGGAGCTGAGTGAGCTGGGCTGCGAACGGCGTGAGCAGCTCGCCGAGATCGGTCCCGTCGGCGGCTGCCCAGTCGCCTGCCATGTAGGCCTCTCCGAGACCGATCTTCGGGTTGTGCGCGAGCCGCTCGAACATCGCGCCCGGCCGGATGATCCGCAGTACCGGCGCGTCCCGGCCGCCTCCGCCACGGACCGTACTGTCCGGGTACACGGCGCGGACCGCGACCTGGTCGAGGATCCGGTCGACGATCAGCCGGGTGATTCGGGCCCGGACGCGCATCTGAGTCCTTCCTGTGGTGTGTGTGCAGGTCGTCTGACCACCGGCAGTCCGCGCGCCCACAGCCACACTCCGTGCAGCCGGATCAGCGCCGACACCCGCTGCGGCATCAGCGGCCTCCGTACGGCGGCGGTCAGGACCGCGCGGCGGGTAGCCGGTCGCGGTACGCCGTCGAAGCTCGCGCCGAACGTCGTCCGCCCGGCCCGGGACAGGCTCACCTGAACGCGGACGCGGTCGCGGTCCAGCGCGAACCGGAGCCGGTAGTCACCGGACACGTCGTTGAACGGCGAGACGTACAGCTCCTTGGCGGTCTCGGCCGCGCCGTTCGCGTCCGGCGTGAGCAGGTACGCGTGACGTTCGCCGTACGTGTTGTGCACCTCGGCAACGACGTACGGGCTGCCGAGGCACCAGAAGACGGTGATCGGGTCGAAGACCTGGCCGAACACGCGCGCGTTGGCGAGCATCAGGACCTGGCCGTCGAAGTCGATGCCGCGGCTCGACAGATAGCGCTGCAGCTCGGCCTTGATGGTCGGACCGCGGCCACCGAGGTGGTCGCGGACGTCGAAGCGAGCAAGCGGGCGCAGGTACCACGGCAGTCGGGGCAGGTCGTCGAGGTCGACCAGCCACTGGTAGACCCGCTGCCGGAAGGCGTGCCGGATCGGGATCGACCGGCCGTGCCGGACGACGCCGGTCACGATCGCCGGGAGCGCGGGGAGCTGACCGGTCACCAGTGCACACCGAAGGATGCGGCCGCCGCGACGCCGGCCCGGCATCCGTCCTCGTGGAAGCCCCAGCCGTGATACGCCCCCGCGAACGCGACCCGGCCGGTGTTCAGCGTCGCCAGCCTGCTCTGCGCGGCGACCGTCGCGGGGGTGTAGATCGGGTGCTCGTAGTCCATCCGGGCGATCACCTTCGCGGGATCGACCGTCTCGGCGCCGTTCAGCGTGACCAGGTACGGCTCCTCGGTCTCCAGGCCCTGCAACCGGTTCATCCAGTACGTCGTCAGCGGTGCACCGCGGCGTACGACGTAGTTCCAGGACGCGCGGGCGTTCTTCGTTGTCGGGAGCAACGACACGTCGGTATGCAGCACGGTCTCGTTGCGGCCGTACTCGAACGGCCCGAGCACGCCCTTCTCGGCCGGCGAGGCGTCCGCGAGCAGCTCCAGCGCCTGGTCGGCGTGGGTCGCCAGCAGCACCCGGTCGAAGTCCATGCTGTTGCCGTCAGCAACGGTCACGGAGACGCCGTCGGGGTGTCGTTGCACCGCCCGGACCGGCAGCCCCGCGCGGATCGCGTCGAGGCGTTGCGCGATCGCGTCGACGTACTGCCGGGAGCCGCCGCTGACGGTCATCCACTGCGGCGAGCCGCCGATCGAGAGCATGCCGTGGTGGTCGAGGAACCGGAACAGGTAGCGGGCCGGATACGTCAACGCCGACGCGCCGCCGCACGACCACACGCAGGACACGACCGGTACGGCGTACAGCCGGACGAAGGCCGGGCTGAACCGCTCGGCCTCGAGGAACTCGCCGAAGGTCGCGACGTCGTCGTCGCCGGTCCGTGCCACGTACGCGGCCGCCCGGCGGTGAAAACGGCGTACCTCGGTCAGCAGGCGGAGGAAACGCGGGTCGCCGAGCCGGCGGCGCTGGGCGAAGACCCCGGTCAGGCCGCGGCCGCCGGCGAACTCCAGACCGGAGGCCGGGTCGCTGATGCTCATGCTCATCTCGGTCGGCTGGGTCCGCACGCCGAGCTCACCGAACAGCCGCCGCAGCAGGGGATAGGTGCGGGTGTTGTGGACGATGAAGCCGGTGTCGATCGCGAGCCGGCGTCCGGCCGGGTCCGTGACGTCGTGGGTGTGCGCGTGTCCACCGAGACGCGGCTCGGCCTCGAAGAGCGTGACGTCGTACCGCCGGGCCAGCAGGTAGGCCGCGGTCAGGCCGGACACGCCGGCACCGATCACGGCTACGGACTCGGTCATGGGCGGTCTCCTGGCTGTCTAAGGTTTGTCTAGAGATTAGGCAGACCGTTGTGCCTCTGTCAAAGGTCTGTCTAATGTCTGTAGAGTGTGGTCATGCAGACTTCGATGCCGGCCGGGCTGCGGATCGGTGCGCTGAGCAAGCGGGCCGGTGTCAGTGAGCACGTCCTGCGCGCCTGGGAGACCCGTTACGGACTGCTGTCCCCGACGCGCTCGTCCGGCGGCTTCCGGCTGTACACCGATGACGACGTACGCCGGGTGTTGCGGATGCGGACGTATCTCGCCGGAGGGCTGTCAGCAGCCGAGGCGGCTCGTGCTGTGCTGGCCGAGCCCGCCGGCCCGATGACGGCTCCCGATCCGGCTGCTGTGCGGGTGGCCCAGGCCGGTGGTTCCACCAACCTCAGTGCCGCCCTTGACGCGCTCGACGAGCGGTCCGCGCATGTCGTGCTGGATCAGCTTTTCGGTGCGTTGAGCGTGGAGGCGGTGATCCGCGACGTCCTGATCCCGTACCTGCACGAGCTGGGCGACCGCTGGAGTCGTGGTGAGGTGACCGTCGGCCAGGAACATTTCGCCAGCAACGTGATCCGTTCCCGGCTGGCCGCTCTGGCGCCCGGTTGGGGTGGTGGCAGCGGTCCGCAGGTGCTGCTGGCCTGCCCGCCGGGCGAGCTGCACGACATCGCGCTGCTGTCGTTCGGTCTGGTACTGCGACGCTCGGGCTGCCGAGTGGTCTTCCTCGGCGCCGACTCACCGATGGCCGACATCGAACGGGCGGCCGAGGCGCTCGGGCCGGACCTGGTCGTGCTCGCCGCCTCCGACCCGGCACGCTTCGACTCGATCCGGCCCGACCTCGTCACCCTCGCCCGAAGCCAGGCCCTGACGCTGGCCGGTCCAGGCGCGTCCGCCGACCTCGCAACCGCTGTCGGAGCCGAGTACGCCGCCGACGACCCGGTCAGCGCCGCAGAACGCTGGGCCACGCTGCCGAGCAAGCCGAGGAGGACCTGATGATCGTCATCGAACGTGAAGTATCCGTTGCGGCTACGCCCGAGCGCGTCTTCGACTACCTGGCTGACTTCCGCACCACGGAGGAGTGGGACCCCGGAACGATCCGCACCACCTTGACGTCGGGCGACGGCGGCGTGGGTACGACGTACCAGAACAGCTCCCGGTTCTCCGGGCGCGAGACCGAGCTGACCTATGTGACCGAGCAGCTCACCCGTCCCGACCGCGTGGTCCTGCGCGGCGAGAACCGCACTGTCGTTGCCCGCGACACGATGACGCTGCGCAGGACTGGGGAGCTCACCCAGGTCAGCTATCGCGCCGAGTTCCGCTTCAAGGGTCTGGCTCGGCTCGCGGAACCCTTCCTGCGCAGGCCGTTCGAGCGCCTGGGCGACGAAGCCGAGGCCGGTCTGCGCAATGCTCTGGGGAAGCTCGGCGGATGATCTCCGCCCTGGACTCTGCCCTCGACCGCGCCGTCGTTCCCGGTTACACGAAACTCGGCTACCGGCTCCGGAGGAGATCGTGGCCCGCCGGCGACCCGCGCGCCGACGCCCTGGCAGGCAAGACGGCTGTCGTCACCGGTGCCGGCAGCGGCCTGGGCAAAGCGACCGCCGCCGGCCTCGCCCGCCTGGGCGCCACTGTCCATCTGGTCGTCCGCAACAAGGGCAAGGCCGAAGGTGCCCTGGCCGAGCTACGCGGCGAGTTCCCGAACGGCACCTTCGTCGTCGACGAATGCGACATCTCCGACCTGGACGCCGTACGCCGCTACGCCACCCAACTGACCGAACCCGTCCACGCCCTCATCCACAACGCCGGCGTGATGCCCCCCAAGCGCACCGAGTCCGCCCAAGGCCACGAACTCACCCTCGCCACCCACGTCCTCGGCCCCCTCCTCCTCACGGACCTCCTCCACCCCACAGGCCGAGTGATCTTCATCGCCTCCGGAGGCATGTACACCCAGCCCCTCCCGACCGACCCCGAGTACCGCGACGCGCCCTACAAGGCCGCCACCGCGTACGCGCGAACCAAGCGCATCCAGGTCTCCCTGACCCCACTGCTGGCCGATCAGCTGGCCCCGACCTTCGTGGGCACCATGCATCCCGGCTGGTCGGAAACGCCCGGCCTGATGACCTCTCTACCGGGCTTCAGCAAACTCACCCGCCCGCTGCTCAGATCGCCGGAAGAGGGCGTCGACACGACGCTCTGGCTGGCCGCGACCGAGCCGCCACCTCCGACCGGCCAGTTCTGGCACGACCGCAAGATCCGCCCCACCCATTACCTGAACCACACCCGGGAAACAGCAGCCGCCCGCCTTGAGATGTGGGACTACTGCCGCGCAGCCGCCGGCCTCTGAAACGACAAAAGCCGGACCATCAGGTCCGGCTTCGAAAGGCGCCCCCGGCAGGATTCGAACCTGCGCACCCGCCTCCGGAGGGCGGTGCTCTATCCCCTGAGCTACGGGGGCTCAGGAACGTGCAGAACAGTAGCAGGAAGTCATCGGATTTCCCGAATTGGGGCAGGCGTCCGGTGCGTCACCGAGAGCGGCGCCCGGGGGACCCCTGAGCGGACCCTGGAACAGCGGTGCGGCGGGATCGACATCACGTGTGGTGACGTCATAGTGGAGGTAAGTCCAACTGTGGAAAGGAAACGGTACTCATGGCTAGCTCTCTGGTTCGCCCGTCACGTGATCGCTGGATCGGCGGTGTCTGCTCCGGACTGGCTCGCCGGTTCGGTATCTCGTCGAACACGATGCGTCTGATCTTCGTGGTCAGCTGCCTCCTGCCCGGCCCGCAGTTCCTGATCTACATCGTCCTCTGGATCCTGATGCCCTCGGAGGGCTGACCCCGGTCGTCGGCCGCCGTGGCGCCACGTGGCAACCTGCTGTGCATGAGAGCAAGTAGGTGGCGCCGGGCGGCCGTGACGGCGGCAACACTGCTCGTCACAAGCACTGTCGCCGCCGGCTGCCAGGTCGGTCCCGCGCCGCCCGCGGCCGCCGAGTTGCGGACGGGTGCGCCGCCTTGGGCCGCGCCGCGGGACGCGGTCTCGTACATCGACAAGGCGGGCTTCGAACGACTCCCGCTCGACTTCTCCGGCCAGTCGCCGTACACCGTGAACCTCGCGGTCACGGTCGACGGCAAGCCGGTCCAGGTCCCGGCCGGCATCGGCATCGACAAGCTCCGCGCCGAGCAGGCCGCCGTACACACCCACACCACCGACGGCGTGATCTGGGTCGAGGCCAAAACCACCTCCGAACACCCGACGCTGGCCCAGTTCTTCACCCTCTGGGGCCTCCGGTACGACGCCAACTGCCTCGCCGGAGCCTGCAAGAACCTGAAGATCACCGTCAACACCCAACCCGCCCCCTGGAACACCCCACTCGTCCGCAACAGCCACATCACGGTGAGTGTGCAGAGCTGACCGCGTACCGGGCTGTGGATAGCGGGTCAAGGGTTTGGGGCTGTGGCCATTAGGCTGAACCGGTGACCCCGGAACAGCTCGCTGAGAAGATCCTGCAGGCCCTGGCCGCGCTCGCCGACGACGGCGCCATCACCGTCGAGGGCGGGCTGCCGCGCGAGCTGAAGGTCGAGCGCCCCAAGAACCCCGAGCACGGGGACTACGCGACCAACGTCGCCATGCAGCTCGGCAAGCGCGCCGGGCTGAATCCGCGCCAGTTCGCCGAGCTGCTGGCCGCCAAGCTGCGCGACGACGAGGCCATCACCGCCGTCGAGATCGCCGGCCCCGGTTTCATCAACCTCCGGGTCGCCGCGGACGCGCAGGGCAAGGTCGCCCAGTCGATCCTCGACGCGGGCCCGAAGTACGGCACCACCGACAGCCTGCAGGGCCGGACGATCAACGTCGAGTTCATCTCGGCCAACCCGACCGGCCCGCTGCACCTCGGCCACACCCGGTGGGCCGCCGTCGGCGACGCGCTGGCCCGGGTGCTGACCGCGGCCGGGGCGAGCGTCACCCGCGAGTTCTACATCAACGACCGCGGCAACCAGATGGACAAGTTCGGCGCCAGCCTGAAGGCCGCGGCGCACGACGAGCCGATCCCCGAGGACGGGTACCACGGGGAGTACATCCTCGACCTGGCCAAGCAGATCGTCGCCGAGGTGCCGGGCATCACCGAGCTGCCGGACGACGAGCAGGCGATCGCGTTCCGCGAGGCGGGGTACGAGCGTCAGCTCAAGGAGCAGCAGGCCCAGCTGGAGCACTTCCGGACCAAGTTCGACGTCTGGTTCTCCGAGCGCAGCCTGCACGAGCAGGACGGCGTCGGCCACGCGATCCAGAAGCTCCGCGAGCAGGGCCACCTCTACGAGGCGGACGACGCGCTCTGGATGCGGACGACGGACTTCACCGATGACAAGGACCGGGTCCTGATCCGCTCGAACGGCGAGCCGACGTACTTCGCCTCCGACGCGGCGTACTACGTGAACAAGCGCGACCGTGGTTTCGAGACCTGTGTCTACATGCTCGGCGCCGACCACCACGGGTACGTGAACCGGCTGAAGGCGATCGCGGCCTGCGCCGGTGACGATCCCGCGCACAACATCGAGGTCCTGATCGGCCAGCTGGTCAAGATCCTCAAGGGCGGCGAGGAGATGAAGCTGTCCAAGCGGGCCGGCACCATCGTCACGCTCGCCGAGCTGGTCGAGGAGGGCGGCGTCGACGCGCTGCGCTACACGCTCTGCCGCTACCCGACCGACTCCCCGCTGACGCTGGACATCGAGGAGATGACCCGCCAGGCCAGTGAGAACCCGGTGTACTACGTCCAGTACGCGCACGCCCGGCTGGCCTCGATCCTGCGGAACGCCGACGAGCTCGGCATCAAGCTGGACGAGTTCGATCCGGGTCTGCTCAGCCACGAGCGTGAGGGCGACCTGCTCCGTGCGCTGGCCGAGTTCCCGCGGGTCGTCGCCACCGCCGCCGAGTTGCGCGAGCCGCACCGGATCGCGCGGTACCTGGAGGACACGGCGTCCGCGTTCCACAAGTTCTACGACAGCTGCCGCGTGCTGCCGCGCGGCGACGAGGAGGTGGAGCCGGTGCACAAGGCTCGCCTGACCCTGGTCTCCGCGACCCGGACCGTGCTCGCCAACGGGCTCGACCTGCTCGGCGTCTCCGCACCGGAGCGGATGTGAGGGCGCACGAGGCGGGCGCGCTGCACGCCGACATCGGCCACAAGGCTCCGCCGTGGCTGCGCGCGCCGCGGGACCCCAACGACCTGGTCACCTCGCTGTGGTCGCACACGGCGAAGAAGAACGCCGAAGGCGCCCTCGAGGTCGGCGGTGTCGACCTGCGGGAGCTGGTCGCCGAGCACGGCAGCCCGGCGTACGTGCTGGACGAGGAGGACTTCCGGATCCGGGCGCGCGCGTTCAAGCACGCCTTCAAGGACTTCGACGTCTACTACGCCGGCAAGGCCTTTCTCAGTACGACGATCGTCCGCTGGGTGATGGAGGAGGGCCTGAATCTCGACATCTGCAGCGGGGGAGAGCTCGCCGTCGCGCTGCGGGCCGGCGCGGACCCGAAGCGATTGGGGTTCCACGGCAACAACAAGTCCGAGTCCGAGCTGGCCCGCGCGCTCGACGCCGGTGTCGGCCGGATCGTCGTCGACTCGCAGTACGAGATCAGCCGGCTGATCGAGCTCGCGGCCGAGCGTAACGTCGTGGCGCCGGTGATGATCCGGGTCACTGCGGGCGTCGAGGCGCACACCCACGCCTATATCGCGACCGCGCACGAGGACCAGAAGTTCGGCTTCTCGATCACCTCCGGCGCGGCCTTCGAAGCCGTTGCCCGGGTCAACGAAGCGCCCGAGCTCGAGCTGCTCGGCCTGCACTCGCATATCGGCTCGCAGATCTTCGACTCGTCCGGGTTCGAGGTGGCCGCGAAGCGCGTGATCGCCTTGCACGCAACGGTTTCCGAAGAGCTCGGCGTGGACATGCCCGAGCTCGACCTCGGCGGTGGATTCGGGATCGCGTACACCACTCAGGACGATCCGTCCGACCCGGCGCAGCTGGCCACCGAGATGGGCAAGATCGTCGAGCACGAGTGCCGCGCGTTCCAGGTCGACGTACCCAAGGTCTCGATCGAGCCCGGCCGCGCGATCGTCGGCCCGGCGATGTGCACGATCTACTCGGTCGGCACGGTCAAGGAGGTCGAGCTGGACGCCGGCGCCGCCCGGACCTACGTGTCCGTCGACGGCGGCATGAGCGACAACATCCGCGCCGCGCTGTACGACGCCGACTACTCCTGCACGCTCGCCAACCGGTACTCCGACACCGAGCCGACCCTGGCCCGCGTCGTCGGTAAGCACTGCGAAGCCGGCGACATCATCGTGAAGGACGAGTTCCTCCCGTCCGACGTGCAGCCCGGTGACCTGATCGCCGTACCGGGCACCGGCGCGTACTGCCGGTCGATGGCGAGCAACTACAACCACGTGCCGCGGCCACCGGTGATCGCGGTCAAGGACGGTCGGACGCGCGTCGTCGTACGCCGCGAGACCGAGGACGACCTGCTGGCACTGGACATGGGGGTTGACGAATGAAGGACGACAAACCTCTGAAGGTAGGCCTGCTCGGTTGTGGCGTGGTCGGCACCGAGGTGGTGCGGATCCTGACCGAGCAGGCGGACCATCTGGCGGCCCGTGTCGGCGCCCGGCTGGAGATCGCCGGCATCGCGGTACGACGGGCCGGCCGGGAGCGCGACATCGCCGTCGACCCGGCCCTGATCACGACCGACGCGCAGGCGCTGGTTTCGCGCGGCGACCTGGATCTGGTGATCGAGGTGATCGGCGGCCTCGAGCCTGCCCGCAGCCTGATCCTGACCGCGCTCGAGCACGGCGCCTCCGTCGTCACGGCGAACAAGGCGTTGCTGGCCGAGGACGGTCCGACGCTGTTCGCGGCCGCGGAGAAGTACGAGCGCGACCTGTACTTCGAGGCCGCGGTGGCCGGCGCGATCCCGATCCTGCGGCCGCTGCGCGAGTCGCTCGCCGGTGACGACGTGATCCGGGTGATGGGCATCGTCAACGGCACGACGAACTTCATCCTCGACAAGATGGACACCACCGGCGCCGGCTTCGACGAGGCGCTCGAGGAGGCTCAGGCCCTCGGGTACGCCGAGGCCGACCCGACCGCGGACATCGAGGGTTTCGACGCGGCCGCGAAGGCCGCGCTGCTGGCCAGCCTGGCATTCCACACCCGGGTCTCGATCGCCGACGTACACCGCGAGGGCATCACCGAGGTGACCGCGACCGACATCGCGTCGGCTCGCGAGATGGGCTGTGTGGTGAAGTCGCTGGCGATCTGCGAGCTGGACGAGGCCACCGACTCGGTCAGCGCCCGGGTGTATCCGGCGATGATTCCGGTCACGCATCCGTTGGCCAGTGTTCGGGACGCGTACAACGCGGTTTTCGTCGAAAGCAAGGCAGCCGGACGGCTGATGTTCTATGGTCGTGGTGCCGGCGGCGCCCCGACGGCCAGTGCCGTCCTCGGGGATCTGGTCTCCGCCGCGCGCAACCGGCTCAAGGGCGTGCCGGGGGTCGGCGAGTCGTCGTACACCCAGCGGGCCGTGCGGCCGATGGGCGACGCGATGACCCGCTACCACGTGTCGCTGGACGTGGCCGACAAGGCCGGTGTGCTGGCGGCGGTTGCCTTGGCCTTCGCGGAGCACGACGTGTCGATCCAGACCGTCCGCCAGGAAGGCCGTGGCAGTGATGCGCAGTTGGTGGTGGTCACCCACACCGCGACCGACGCCGCGTTGTCCGCGACCGTGGAGTCCCTGCGCGACATGGACACCGTTCGGGAAGTCAGCAGTGTGATGCGGGTAGAAGGCGAGTAATTCAATGGTTCACCAGTGGCGTGGCGTGATCGAGGAATACCGTGACCGGTTGCCGGTGTCGGCCGACACCCCGGTCGTCACGCTCGGCGAGGGCGGTACGCCGCTGGTGGCCGCGCAGTGGCTGAGCGAGCAGACCGGTTGCGAGGTCTGGCTCAAGGTCGAGGGCAACAACCCGACCGGCTCGTTCAAGGACCGCGGCATGACGGTGGCGATCTCGCTCGCCGCCCAGGCCGGCGACAAGGCAGTCGTCTGCGCCTCGACGGGCAACACCTCGGCGTCAGCAGCGGCGTACGCCGTTCGTGCCGGGCTGACCCCGCTCGTGCTGATCCCGGCCGGCCGGATCGCGAAGGGCAAACTGGCCCAGGCGGTCGTGCACGGCGCCAAGCTGGTGCAGATCGACGGCGGGTTCGACGACTGTCTGCGGATCGTCCGCGAGCTCGGCAAGCACTACCCGGTCGCCCTGGTGAACTCGGTGAACCCGGTCCGCCTGGAAGGGCAGAAGACCGCGGCCTTCGAGGTGTGCGACGCGCTCGGCGATGCGCCCGATCTGCATGTCCTCCCGGTCGGCAACGCGGGCAACATCGCGGCGTACTGGAAGGGATATCAGGAGTACGCCAAGGACAAGCTCGCGACCCGGACTCCGCACATGTGGGGTTTCCAGGCCGAAGGCGCGGCGCCGATCGTGCGCGGTGCGATCGTCGAGAAGCCGGACACCGCGGCGACCGCGATCCGGGTCGGGAACCCGGCGTCCTGGACGCTGGCCGAGGCCGCGCGGGACGAGTCCGGCGGCCGGATCGAGATGGTCACCGACGAGCAGATCCTGACCGCACAGCGTGAGCTCGCCGCCCGCGAAGGCGTCTTCGTCGAGCCGGCCTCGGCTGCTGGGGTCGCCGGTCTGCTGCACGCCAAGGCGCAGGGCTGGCTGCCCGGCGGCTCGACCATCGTCATCACCGTCACCGGCCACGGCTTGAAGGACATCGACACCGCGCTCGAGCACAGCACCGTCGATGAGTCACCGGTCACACCGCCCGATACCGACGCCGTCGCCCGCGTCGCCGGCCTCGCCTGACGGGTCGGGCCATGGGAGACCACAAGGCATGTGATCAGGTCCGGGTCCGCGTTCCCGCGACGAGCGCCAACCTCGGCCCGGGCTTCGACGCCTTCGGCCTCGCGCTCGCGTTGTACGACGACCTGGTGGTGACGCCTGGCGGGACGGGCGTCACGGTGCAGGTGAGCGGATTCGGCGAAGGCGAAGTACCGCTGGACGAGACGCATCTGGTGGTGCAGGCGATCCGGGCCGGCCTCGAGGCTTTGGGTGCTCCGGTGCCCGGATTCACCTTGCGGTGTGAGAACCGGATTCCGCATGGTCGTGGGCTCGGTTCGTCGTCTGCTGCGATCGTCGGAGGGCTTGCGGCGGCGTACGCGTTGGCCGACGAACCGATCGATCGGGAGCGCCTCGTCGTACTGGCGAACGAGCTCGAAGGGCATCCCGACAACGTCGCGGCTGCTGCGCTCGGTGGCTTCACAATCGCTTGGATGGAAGGCGCCGAGTCGATTGAAGGGCGGGGCCGTGCGCTGCGGTTGGAACCGGCGGACGGATTGGCTGCGGTTGCTTATGTACCGGACAATCGCGTGCTGACCAAGGAGGCGCGCGGACTGCTGCCGAGCGTTGTTTCCCACATCGATGCGGCGGCGAACGCAGGCAAGGCCGCGTTGCTCGTTGCGGCGATGACCGGCCGGCCCGAGTTGCTGCTGACCGCGACCGAAGATCGGTTGCACCAGGAGTACCGCGAACCGGCGATGCCCGAGAGCCTCGCGCTGGTGCACAAACTGCGGGGGAGCGGGCTGGCCGCGATCGTCAGCGGCGCCGGTCCGACGGTCGCCGTGCTGGGTGGTCATGACAGCAAGAGCGCAGGTCAGAGCACTTTCTTCCGGGGTACGCCGGACCCGCCGGACGGCTGGACGAAGTACGAACTGGCGATCGATCCAGTCGGCGTACAGGTCTGGTCGATGGAATCCGGCTGATTTCGGGAATCGTTCGGCTCTGACACGCGTTGTACCCCTCGAGTCATCCGGACGACCCATAGTGGTGCTAGTCTCGGACTCACCCGATCCCCTCCAGGTGATCGGTGAACTCTCGTCACGATCCGGGCTGTGCTCCCGGCACCCTGTGTTGTGTGGCGACCCTCCTGTGGATGTGACCTTGCGCCGCCTGCGTCGGAGATGTCCTGGGGGACTCAGATCGAGCGAGAGCCTCTCGTACCCCACGTGCCCGTTGTGCGGTCGTGGGCGATTGAAACTGGTCGATGAGCCGTGTCGGACATCGACGATCCGTGTGGGAAGGACCTCACGTGACAGAAACTGTTGAAGCCTCCAGCGGAGACGCCGCGGCCACCGCCGCGCCGCGTCGCCGGAAAGCTGGCGGCGGCCTCGAAGGCATGCTGCTCCCCGAGCTCAAGCAGCTCGCCGGGACGCTCGGCATCAAAGGCACCGGCGCTCTGCGCAAGGGCCAGCTGATCGAGGCGATCAAGGCCGCCCAGACCGGCGGGTCCACCGCCGGAGCCGCGGGCGGCTCGACCGGCGGTTCCCGGGCGAAGGCGACTCAGCCGACGCTCGACGAAGCTGCCGAGGCGCCGGTGGCCAAGACTGCGGCCAAGACCGCGGACAAGGCTGTAGAGGCGCCGGCCAAGCGCGAGGGCGGCAGCCGCCGGACCCGCGCCGCGGCCCAGAAAGACACTCAGAACGAAACGCCGCAGGACGGCGCGTCGCAGAACGGCGCTGCTCCTGAGGTGACGGCTCCGGCGACCGCTGTCGTCGAGGCGCCGGCCGCCGCGCAGAACGGCGTCGCCGAGCGGGCCGAGAGCTCCACCGAGGACCGTGGCGACAGCCAGCTCCGGACCCGGGAGCGGAACCGGGACAGCAACAACCGCGACCAGAACCGCGACCGCAACACCCAGACCCGGGACAACAACCGGGACGGTCAGCGCGACGGCCAGGGCAACCGCGACCGCAACAACCGCGAGAACCCGGCCGACCAGCGGAACCGCCAGGACCAGGGCGACCGCGCCAGCGACCGCAACGCTGACCGGACTAACGACCGCAACAACGATCGCAACAGCGACCGGGGCGAGGACGGCGACGGCCGGCGCAGGCGTCGCCGGGGTCGTGACCGCGACCGTAACAACCGGGACACCCCGACCAGCAGCCGCGACGGCGGTCGCGACACCGGTCGTGACAGTGTTCGTGACGGTGGCCGTGACGGCCGCGACAGTGGCCGGGACAGCAACCGCAACCGCGGTCGTGGCGAGCGCTTCGACGCCGAGCCGACGATCAGCGAGGACGACGTACTCGTCCCGGCTGCCGGCATCCTCGACGTACTGGACAACTACGCGTTCGTCCGGACCAGCGGCTACCTGCCCGGCCCGAACGACGTGTACGTCGCCCTGTCGATGGTGAAGCGGTACGGCCTCCGCAAGGGTGACGCGATCACCGGTGCGGTGAAGCAGCCGCAGGAGGGCGAGCGCAAGGAGAAGTTCAACCCGCTGGTCCGGATCGACACCGTGAACGGTGCCGACCCGGAGATCGCCAAGCAGCGGCAGGACTTCAACAAGCTCACCCCGCTGTACGCGACCGAGCGGCTCCGGCTGGAGACCGAGCCGGGGATCCTGACCACCCGGATCGTCGACATCGTCAGCCCGATCGGCAAGGGTCAGCGTGGCCTGATTGTTTCGCCGCCGAAGGCCGGTAAGACGATGGTGCTGCAGGCGCTCGCGAACGCGATCACCACGAACAACCCCGAAGTACACCTGATGGTCGTGCTGGTGGACGAGCGGCCCGAAGAGGTCACCGACATGCAGCGGACGGTCAAGGGCGAGGTCATCGCCTCGACGTTCGACCGGCCGGCCGACGACCACACCACGGTCGCGGAGTTGGCGATCGAGCGGGCCAAGCGGCTGGTCGAGCTCGGCCACGACGTCGTCGTACTGCTCGACTCGATCACCCGGCTGGGCCGTGCGTACAACATCGCGGCGCCGGCCAGCGGCCGGATCCTGTCCGGTGGTGTGGACTCGTCCGCGCTGTACCCGCCGAAGCGGTTCTTCGGTGCGGCCCGGAACATCGAGGACGGCGGCTCGCTGACCATCCTCGCCACCGCGCTGATCGAAACCGGCTCGAAGATGGACGAGGTGATCTTCGAGGAGTTCAAGGGCACCGGCAACATGGAGCTCCGGCTCCGCCGCGAGTTCGCCGACCGCCGGATCTTCCCGGCCATCGACGTGATCGCCTCCGGTACCCGCCGCGAGGAACTGCTGATGTCGAAGGACGAGACGCAGGTGGTGTGGAAGCTCCGCCGGGTCCTGTCCGCCCTGGACGGCCAGGCGGCGCTCGAACTGCTGATCGGCAAGCTCAAGGAGAGCAAGTCGAACATCGAGTTCCTGCTCCAGGTCAACAAGACCACCCCGTCGACCAGCACCGGCCACAGCACCGACAACGGCAACTGACGCCTCGATTACCAGTTTGCCGCCCTCGGGTGGCAAACTGGTTGGTCGGTTCCGGTTCACGTTCGCGCCCGCGGGCGACCCGGGGCACCTGAACCTAGGAGACTGTTTTGAAGAGCGACATCCACCCGACGTACGTGGAGACCACGGTGACCTGCACCTGTGGCGCCTCGTTCAGCACGCGCTCGACCGCGGAGAACGGCGTGATTCACGCCGACGTGTGCTCGCAGTGCCACCCCTTCTACACCGGTAAGCAGAAGATCCTCGACACCGGTGGCCGGGTCGCCCGCTTCGAGAAGCGGTACGCCAAGAAGTAGCTTTCCTACCGCGCGCCGGTCCCGCATGTTTGCGGCGACCGGCGCGCGGTTTGTGTTGTCAGCCAGGTTCTTGAAGGGAGGAGTGCACGATGTTCGAGGCAGTTGAGACACTCAAGGCCGAGTACGCCGAGCTGGAGCGACAGATGTCGGATCCGGAGCTGCACTCCGACCAGGCCAACGCCCGCCGGGTCGGCAAGCGGTACGCCGCGCTCGCTCCGGTGGTGCGCACGTACGACGAATGGCTGCAGACCGCCGGCGACATCGAGGCCGCGCGCGAGCTGGCGCACGAGGACCCGGCGTTCGCCGAGGAGGCCACCAAGCTGACCGCCCGTCGGGATGAGCTGGCCGAGAGGCTCCAGACGCTGCTGGTGCCGCGTGACCCCAACGACGACAAGGACGCGATCCTCGAGATCAAGGCGGGTGAGGGCGGCGACGAGTCCGCGCTGTTCGCGGGCGACCTGCTGAAGATGTACCTGAAGTACGCCGAGTCGCAGCACTGGAAGACCGAGGTCCTCGACTCGGCCGAGTCCGACCTCGGTGGGTACAAGTCGATCACGGTCGCGGTGAAGGCGAAAGGTACGCCGGAGCCCGGCGAGGCGCCGTACGCGAAGCTGAAGTTCGAGGGCGGCGTGCACCGGGTCCAGCGGGTGCCGGTGACCGAGTCGCAGGGCCGGATCCACACCTCCGCGGCCGGCGTACTCGTGCTGCCGGAGGCCGAGGACGTCGACGTCGAGATCGACCCGAACGACCTGCGGATCGACGTGTTCCGCTCGTCCGGTCCGGGCGGTCAGAGCGTCAACACGACCGACTCCGCGGTCCGGATCACCCACCTCCCGACCGGCATCGTGGTCTCGATGCAGAACGAGAAGTCCCAGCTGCAGAACCGCGAACAGGCCATGCGGGTGCTGCGTTCCCGCCTGCTCGCCGCGGCCCAGGAGGCGGCCGATCAGGAGGCGTCAGACGCTCGCCGGCTGCAGATCCGGACCGTCGACCGGTCGGAGCGGGTCCGCACCTACAACTTCCCGGAGAACCGCTTCTCCGACCACCGCGTCGGCTACAAGGCCCACAACCTCGACCAGGTCCTCAGCGGCGAACTCGAGCCGGTCATCCAGGCCCTGACCGACGCCGACCTCACCGCCCGCCTCGAGGCCGTCGAGTCCCAATGAACAAAGAAGAACCCCGCCCCCTCGCTTCGCTCGGGGACGGGGGAGTAGAAGAGGGCTCGGCTGGGGTTGGGGGAGTGCGGGCGTTGGTCGCCGGGGCGGCTGCTCGGCTGGCTGCGGCGGGTGTTGCCTCGCCGGACTACGACGCCGCCGAACTGCTGGCGTTCGTCACCGGGTCGACGCGGCTGCACCTCGCCGACCCCACGGCCGACCAGCGGCTTCGGTACGACGAGTTGATCGCGCGCCGTGCTGCCCGCGAACCCCTGCAGCACCTCACCGGCACCGCCGCCTTCCGCTACCGCGAACTCGCGGTCGGCCCCGGCGTCTTCGTACCGCGTCCGGAAACCGAAGTGATGGTCGGCTGGATCCTCGACCGCATCGCCACGGTCAAAGCCCCGCTCGTCGTAGACCTCTGCTCCGGCTCAGGCGCCATCGCCGGCGCAATCGCCACTGAGCGGCCCGACAGCACCGTCCACGCCGTCGAGCTCTCGCCCGAGGCCTGTGTCTGGGCCCGGCGCAACCTGGCCGGCACCGGTGCCACCCTGCACGAGGGCGACATCGACGGCTGCCTGCCCGAGTTCGACGGTCAGGTCGACGCGGTGATCTCCAACCCGCCGTACATCCCTTTGACTGCTTGGGAATCCGTCACCACCGAGGTCCGCGACCACGACCCGGCCCTCGCCCTGTGGTCCGGTGACGACGGCCTCGACGAGATCAAGGTCGTCGCCGCGACCGGAGCCCGACTGCTCAAACCCGGCGCCTGGTTCGCCTGCGAACACGCCGACGTACAAGGCGAATCCGCCCCCGCCGTCTTCACCGCCACCGGCCAGTTCACCGAGGTCCGCGACCAGCTGGACCTCGCCGGCCGCCACCGCTTCGCAACTGGCCGCCGGGTCTAGCCAGATCCTGCTCGCGGATCCGGCCGATCGCCGGTACGTCGGCTTGCCGGCGAGCGACCCGGCAGACGACCGGGTAGTGGTCTGCCCCGGGCAACTGGAGCACCTCGACCTCCCGGGTGACCAGGTCGCGGGTGGAGAAGAGGCGATCGATCGAGCGACCGTCGGGTGTCGTCGCGGGTGGCGGGTCGCCGAACCCGTCGACCAGATCAAGCCTCCCGAAGACCTCGCGCGGATTCGGCATGTTCAGATCGCCCGCGACGACGGCCCGTCGTACACCTCGCGCCGCCAGCTCTTGACGCAGGTAGGCCGTCAGCTGCTCGCCGTACTCCTGCCCAGGACCCTCCCGATACGTGTACGGGACACCTGAAGCGCTGCGGAACATGTGCAGCGGACACACCTGCCCGCCGACGATGTCGACCTCGCCGAGCGCCCCGAAGTCACCCCGCGCGACCAGAAAACCCTTCGGATGCGCGTCCATCGGCTTGCCCGTCCGCCAGTGCAGGAAGTCGATCGGCGGGTTCGGCAGGTCGATCCGCTCGAGCTCGGTCAGCGGGTACTGCGACGCGATCCCCACACCGAGGTGCTCCACTCCGGGGATATGCGAGTCCGAGAACGAGTGCCGGAGGAGGTGAGCCTTCCGACCAGGCATCGCCGCCGCCGCGAGTCGCTCGAGCTGATCGCCGTCGGGATCGAGCTCGGTCACGATCAGCACATCCGGACGCAACCCCGCCAGCGCCTGCCCGAAGTCCGCCGTACGGTCGGCGTCCACGTAGCCGACGTCGTCGACCATGCGGCCACCCGCGACGTTGGCGAAAGCGATCGAGATCATTCGTACACCACGAATTCGGGTCGGGGTTTCAGCGCCAGCACCTGTGGTGGCGTCATCAGCGGACCATGGCGGGTGTCCTCGGTGTAGAAGAGTTTGAAGCCGGCGTGGACCGCCGGCGGCAGCTTGGTCGTCAGCTTTGCCCAGGTCTTGAGCTTGTCGGTACGCGCACCGATACCGTCCACGGACTTGATCGTCACCACTCCCGGATGCTTCTTCAGAGCCTGTTCATTGCTGACGATCTTCGTCGACAGCTGGTGGAACACGAACACCTTCTCCGGCAGATCATTCGCCTGCACCAGCCCCGAGAGGTACGACGCGATGCCGTCGAGCTCGGCGCCCGTCGTATGGCCGAAGACCCGGCCCGGCACCTGCCCCGGACCGACCGCCCACTCCGGATCGAAGGCCAGCCCGACATCCGGCTCCTTCAGCCACCGCTCCAGCCGCTTCACCTCCGGCAGGATCTTCGCCCGCCCCGGCTGAATGTCCAGCAGCAACAGCATCCTGTGCTTCCGCGCGACGGTCAGGTACTCCTCGATCGCCGAGTCGGGGAGCCGCCCGCGATACAGACCGTCCTTGCCCCGCGAACCCCGGGCGACCACCGCGATCAGCTCCAGCACCGGTTGCGGCGTACGACCGGCCGCGTAGGCCTGCGACAGCTTCTCCAGCTTGGCCGCCTTCGCGTCGAGGTCCTTGTCCAGCGGCCCGAGCGCAGGCGAACCCGGCAGACCGACGTACGCCACCAGCTGGTACTTCGGGAAGATCACCCGCCCACCTCGCGGCAGATCGCCGTCGGCCGGCGGGGGAGGCGGCGTGGAGCGGACGGTCGAGGGAGGTGGTGAGGTGACCGGCGCATGCGTGTCGCTACAGGCCGTAAGACCCAGCAGTACGACGGCCAGCACCCCACAGACTCTCCGCACCGCACCAGGGAACCACACTCACGCGGCTGGGCTGGTCCGAGCGAGCCCACCGGCCGCGCGCACGACCATGGACTCCTGCCCGTCGTCGAGTGCGAGCTCCATCGCGCGGGCGAAATGCGGCCGCGCCCGGGCGAGATCGCCGTTGGCCAGCAGCGTTTCGGCAAGCCGCACGTACGCGTTCTGCTGCGACTGCGTCGAGTCACTCTCCTGCGCGAGCTCGACTGCCTGCCGGCCGACGTCGATCGCTTCGGTCCACTGCCGCTTCCGCGCGTACGCCGTACCGAGGAAGGCATAGCTGTAGATCAGGCTGTAGTCGGCCCCACGCTCGATCCCGAGGTCGCGCGCCGTCCGCAGCGCAGTGATGGCCTCGTCCACGCGGTCCAACTCGAGCAGGCACTCACCGATCCCGTTCAGCACCTCGGGCTGTACGCCGGGATCCCCCTGCGCCAACGACTCCTGGTACGCCGTCAAGGCCTGCGCGAACTCCAGTCGATCGCTGTACGCCACCCCGACATACGCCAGCACCCGCGCCGCGATGCTCCGATCGCCGGCCTGCCGGGACGCCTTCAGGGCATCGTCGAGTACGCCGAGAGCGTGGTCGTCCGGACGCAGCTTCGCCATGCTGTAGCCGATCGACGCCAGCAACCGGGCGCGGAGCGTCAGGTCCGCGTCCTCCGGCAACTTGGCCCGCGCCTCCTGCAGCATCGGCAGACTGGCCTCAGCACCGAACCGGTAGCGCCCAAGGCTGCCCATCGACAGCAGCACCCGGGACTCCGCTTCCGCGTTCGTGTCGAGCACCGCCGCACGCAGGGCCGGCTCCAGCGCCTCATCGAGCTCGTAGACGCGACCACGCTGGAAGAAGCACGACGCCACCGCCAGACCGGTCCGCCAGGCATGCTCCAGCGCACCGCTCGCTTCCGCGAACCGGATCGTCGCCAGCACGTTGGCGCCCTCGGCGTCGATCCACGCCAGTCCGTCAGCCACCGAAGCGAAGTCAGGCAACTGGACCGGGGCCGGCTCCGACAGCGGGTGCAGCCGACTGCCGAAAATCGCTTCACTCGCCTCTGCTGTCGCATAGAGGTAGTAGTCGAGCAAACGCCGTACTGCTTCCGGATCCGGCTCCAGCATGCGCGCGTACTGCCGGAGCAGGTCGTGGAACTGGAAACGCCCAGGACGCAGCTGCAGCAGCAGATTGGCGTCGACGAGTTGCTCCAGCAGGTCCTCCGCCTCGACCACCTCCACATCGGCCAGTGCGGCAGCGGCGTACATCTCGATGTCCTGACCGGTCATCGCACCGAGCAGCCGGAAGAGGCGCTGCTGGTCTGCCGGCAGATGCTCGTAGGACAAGGCGAACGCGGGGGAGACCCCACCGCTGTCCGTGCTGAGCTCAGCCAGTCGCCTGTCCTCCGCGTCGAGCCGTTTGGACAGGTGCTCGATCGTCCAACTAGGCCGATGCCGCAGCCGCGACCCCGCGACACGGATCGCCAACGGCAGATGCCCGCACCGGCTCACCACCTCAGCCGCAGCAGCCGGATCACCAGCCCGGTCTGGTCCGACGATCTCGGCCAGCAACTCCCGTGCGTCCTCAGGCTCTAGTACGTCGAGCGCCAGTCGAGCAGTCGCGTCCAGATCGGTCAGCTGTCGCCGACTCGTCACCAGCACGCCACAACGCGGACCACCGGCCAGCAACGGCCGCACTGCCGCACTGTCCGGCGCATTGTCGAGTACGACGAGAATCCGCCGGCCGGCCAACTCGGACCGCCACAACGCAGCCCTCTCCTCGAGGTCAGCCGGGATGCGGTCAGCCGGCACGGACAGCGTGCGTAATAGGCGATCCAACGCCTGCAACGCCGACACCGGCTCGTTCCCAGGCGTGTACCCGTGCAGGTCGATAAAGAGCCGTCCGTCCGGATACACCTCAGCCAACTGTCGCGCTGCACGCACTGCGAGCGCAGTCTTCCCAACACCCGCCATACCGTCGATCGCAACGACAGCAGGGCCTGCAGTGCGCAGTGCATCGACCACCTGCTTCAGTACGTCGTCGCGACCGACGAACGCAGCACCGTCGTACGGGAGCTCGTCCCGCACCGCCGGTCGGGCGACCGGCTCGTCGTTCTGCAGGATGCGTTCGTGGATGGCGCGGAGAGCCGGACCGGGCTCGACACCGAGCTGATCGATCAGCTCCTGCCGCGTTCGCGTGTAGGTGTCGAGCGCCTCGGAGATCCGGCCGCTGCGCCAATACGCCAGCATCAGTTGGCCGGCGAACTGCTCCCGCAGCCGATCCGCCTCGACCAACGCGATCAGCTCGGGCACCAGATCGCCGTACCGTCCGCGCTCCAGATCGAGGTCGATCCGCTCGGCGAGCACCTTCAGCCTGCGCTCTGTGAGCCGGTGCCGCTCGACGCCGACGTAGTGCCCCGGCAGTCCACTCAACGGCTCACCCTTGAACAATGCAAGGGCTTCCGACAGGTTGGCCGCGGCCTCGTCGAGGTCGTTGGTCGCGTACGCGGCACTGATCAGACCCTCGAACCGGGTCAGGTCCAGTGCGTCAGGTGCGAGCCGCAGCGTGTACCCGTCCCGCGAGCTGACGAGCACCCCGTCGGGCAGCAGGCGACGCAGCCGATAGACGTACGTCGGGACGATCCGGGTCCCACTGCCCGGTGGCGCGTCGTTCCAGACCAGCTCGACCAATTCGTCGGCTGGGACGATCTGGTTCGGACGCAGAGCCAGGACGGCGAGAAAGGCTTGCTGGCGGACCGGGCCGAGGTCGAGCCGGTCGTCGCCCGACCAGCCGCGCAGCGGGCCCAGCAGGTCCAGCCTGAAGTCTCCCGTCACGGTAGACAGTTTGTCAGCTACACCCCGTGTATTCCCAGGTAGGTGTCGATCTCGGCCAGCAAAGTCGTCTTCAGCGCGTCGTCCGCGAACGACACCCGGACCGCGGTCTTCGCCAGCTCGGCCGCGCCGGCCTCGTCCAGGTCGAGCAGCTTGGTCGCGACGACGTACTCGTTGGTGAGGTCGGTGCCGAACATCGGCGGGTCGTCGGAGTTGATCGTGACCACCAGTCCGGCGTCGACCATCGAGCGCAGCGGATGGACGTCGTACGACGCGACCGCGCGGGTGGCGATGTTCGATGTCGGGCTGACCTCCAGGGGGATCCGGTGCTCGCGCAGGTACTCGACCAGGGCCGGGTCCTGCATCGTCGACGTACCGTGGCCGATCCGCTCGGCCTTGAGCAGCCGGACCGCGTCCCAGATCGTCTCCGGTCCGGTGGTCTCGCCCGCGTGCGGCACGCTGTGCAGCCCGGCCGCGATCGCCGCCTCGAAGTGCGGCTGGAACTGCGGCCGCGGTACGCCGATCTCCGGACCACCGAGACCGAACCCGACCAGCCCCTCCGGCCGGATCTTGGTCGCGATCCGCAGCGTCTCGTCGGCGGCCGGAATCCCGGACTCGCCGGGGATGTCGAAGATCCAGCGCAGCGTGATGCCGAACTCCTTCTCGGCCGCGACCCGGGCGTCCTCGATCGCCTCGCAGAACGCCTCGGCGGCGATGCCCCGCTTCACCGAGGTGTGCGGCGTGACCGTCAGCTCGGCGTACCGCAGGTTCTGCTGCTCGGCCATCTCGCGGGCGACCTGGTAGGTCAGCAGCCGGATGTCGTCGGGAGTCTTGATCAGGTCGACGACGGACAGGTAGATCTCGATGAAGTGGGCGAAGTCGCTGAACTTGAAGTACTCCGTCAACGCGGCCGGATCGGCCGGCACCGGGGACCCGGGGTGCCGGGCGGCGAGCTCGGCGACGATCCGCGGCGACGCGGACCCGACGTGGTGGACATGCAACTCGGCCTTCGGCATCCCGGCAAGGAACTCACGCGACACAGTCATGGCGGGATCTTAAGGAGAGCCGGGCGGGATCGGGGGCAAAGCTGACAATCGGGTGTCAGCAACGACCCGGTTAGGGCTGAGGCCCGCGTGAGTGGCACGATTCGGTCCGTGAGTGAGCGCTTCGACTTCACCGGGGACGAACTGGCACCGGCGTACCGCGCGGCTGTGGACGCCATCGAGGCCGGCGACCTGGTCGTGCTGCCGACCGACACCGTGTACGGCATCGCCGCGGACGCCTTCAAGGCCGATGCCGTCCAGCGGCTGCTGGACGCCAAGGGCCGCGGCCGCGACATGCCGCCGCCGGTGCTGATCTCGGTGGTGGAGTCGCTGGACGCGCTCGCCACCGACGTACCGGACGACGGGCGCAAGCTCTGCCAGGAGTTCTGGCCGGGCCCGTTGACGGTGATCTGCCACGCGCAGTCGTCGCTGATGTGGGATCTGGGGGAGACGCAGGGCACGGTCGCGCTCCGGGTGCCGGATCACGAGAACACCCGCGAACTGCTGTCGCGGACCGGACCGCTCGCCGTCAGCTCGGCGAACAAGTCCGGTCAGCCTGCGGCGTTGGACGTGTACGACGCCGAGGAACAGCTGGGCGAGGCCGTCGCGGTCTACCTCGACGGCGGCCAGGTCACCGGCGGCGAACCGTCCACGATCGTCGACCTCACCGGCGACACCCCGCGAGTCGTCCGCCTCGGCGCGCTGACGCTCGAGCAGCTGCGCGCCGTCGTACCCGAGGTGGCTGCACAGGACGACGAAGCCAAGCCGGCCGACGAAGCGAAGCCGGCCGATGAGGCCGAGCCGGCCGACGAAACGAAGCCGGCCGACGAAACGAAGCCGGCCGACGAAACGAAGCCGGCCGACGAAACGAAGCCAACTGAAGAGCCGGTCGAGGCGTCCAAGTCCGAGACGGACGACGAGAAGCCCACCGATCCTGATGTGAGGCCTGCGGACTAGTGCGCGAGTACCTGCTGGTCCTGTTCGTGGCGATGGCCACGACCTTCCTGCTGACCGGCGTGGCCCGGCAGATCGCGATGCGGTACGGCGCGGTGGCGAAGGTGCGGGCCCGGGACGTGCACAAGGTGCCGATCCCGTACTTCGGTGGCCTCTCGATCCTCGGCGGCCTGATCGCCGGCTTCGCGGTCGCGTCCAGCCTGCCGTTCCTCGGCAACAGCCTGCAGGTAGCGCACGACGCCCGGGCGATCCTGCTCGGCGGTGTGGTGATCTGCGCCGTCGGTGTGATCGACGACCTGTACGAACTGGACGCGATCACCAAGCTCGCCGGCGAAGTCCTCGCCGTCGGCGTACTCGTTGTCCAAGGCATCCAGTTGTACTGGCTCCCGCTGCCCGGCGGCGTGATCTCACCGTCGCCCGCGCAGCTCGCCGTACTGACCGCCGGCATCCTGCTGGTCTCCTGCAACGCGGTGAACTTCGTCGACGGCCTCGACGGTCTCGCGGCCGGTGTCACCGCGATCGGCGCGACCGCGTTCTTCGTCTACTCGTACCTGCTGAACGTGCACGAGAACCTCGACCGCGCCACCACCTCGACCCTGATCACGGTCGCGCTGGCCGGTGCGTGCCTCGGCTTCCTGCCACACAACTTCTTCCCCGCCAGAGTCTTCATGGGCGACTCCGGCGCCCTGCTGATCGGTCTGATGCTGGCCGCGTCGACGATCAGCCTGACCGGCCAGATGGACCCGAACGCGGTCCCGTACGAGGTCGGCGGCTCGAGCCTGCTGCCCGCGCTGCTTCCGTTGGTGCTCCCAATCGCCATCCTCGCGATCCCGGCGCTGGACCTGACGCTCGCCTACATCCGCCGTACCAAGGCCGGCCGTTCGCCGTTCGCCGCCGACAAGCAGCACCTCCACCACCGCCTGATGCAACGCGGCCACTCGCACCGCCGGGCGGTCCTGCTGATGTACCTCTGGACCGCCTTGATCGCGTACGGCGTGGTGGTTCTCGGGCTCGTTCTGTACTGGTGGACGGCCCTGATCGTGCTGGCCGTCGCGGTCACCGCGGTGCTGCTCACGACCGGTCTGCCGAGGCGTTCGCGGAAACCGCTCGCCAAAGTTTGATCCGCGCGGGCGGGCACCAGACCACTCACCTGCGTGGCATACCGATAAGGTGTGGCTGTACAGCGGGAGGGAACCTCGTTTTGCTGACTGTGCAGACTTTGTGCTAGTTTTCACAAGCACCAGCAAAGAACAGCGACACCCCTGACCCCGCCCACCCGACGAACTGGCCGCGAGACCAGTTTCGCCAGCAGGACGGAACCACCAGATGGCTCCTACGGCTCACAGCCCGAAACTCGCCGGACAAGCAACCAAGCACCCGGCGTTGGCGATGCTGCGCGGCGCTCTGATCGCCGCCCTCGTCGTCGGTGTCAACGCGACCGCGGTGTCCGCGGTGGCAGCCGGTCTGCCCGGCCTCTGGGGCGCGCTGCTCGGCCTGCTGATGGTGATCGTCTTCTCCGGCGCGGGTCTGATCGCGCTGCACCTGTCCCGCAAGACCTCCCCGACCATGCAGCTCGCGGTCGCGATGGCGTCGTACACCGGCCGGATCGCCGTCTTCGGCGGTCTGCTCGCGGTCGCGCTGAGCTCCGACGCCCTGGCCGCGCACGTGAATCTGACCGTGCTCGGGCTGGTCGCGCTCGTTGTCGTGATGGGCTGGATGGCCGGCGAGATCTGGGCCTGGTCCCGGCTGCGCGTGCCGATCTACGACCTCGACAAGGAGGTGACGGCGTGAGCACCGTGGGTAACGATTTCCCTGCTGTGGTGGAGATTACTGGGCCTGATGTGACCGCATCTGTCGCCAACTGGTACGTTTCACTTGCCAATGAGCGAGCATCAGGATCCGAAGCCATCACCCCCGAATTCGGGCGACGGCTGGCGGGTCCTGTCCTACTTGATCGGCGGTGTCCTGGTCTACGGGGGCATCGGGTTCGGGTTGGATCGCCTCTTCGGCACCGAGTTCCTGCTTCCGGTGGGAATCGTCCTCGGTGCCGGGCTCACCATCTTGATGTTGCACTTCCGGTACGGGTCGCGGTCCTGACCTGCACCAGGTCTGACGTTGTTGACCGCCATGCCCTGAGCCGCCCTGCCCTTACGTACAAGGCGTCCGACTTGAGCACGACGCGAGAGGAGACCCGGTGACCGCCGGCGTTCCGACCGAGTTCATCGCACCCGGTCCCCAGAGTTTCGACCTTCCGCCGATCATCCCCGGCGTGGACTGGTTCACCAAGCCTGTGCTGGTGGCCGCGCTGTCCGTGGTCGTGATCGTGTGGTTCTACTGGGCTGCGGCCCGCAAGTCCGCGGTCGTCCCCAGCCGGCTGCAGTTCGCCGGAGAGCTCGGCTACAACTTCGTCCGCAACTCGATCGCCCGGGACGCGATCGGCAGCGCGGAGTACATGAAGTACGTGCCGTACCTGTGCGGCCTCTTCTACTTCATCCTGCTGAACAACGTCGCCGGCACCATCCCGCTGATCCAGTTCCCGACCTTCAGCCACATCGGCTGGGCGTACGTGGCCGCGGTGATGAGCTGGGTCATCTACAACGCGGCCGGCATCAAGAAGAAGGGCGTGTGGGGCTACTTCAAGCACCAGACGATGCCGGCCGGCGTGCCGCTGTGGCTGATGCCGCTGATGATCCCGATCGAGTTCATCTCGAACATCCTGGTCCGGCCGATCTCGCTGAGCCTGCGGTTGTTCGCCAACATGTTCGCCGGTCACATCCTGCTCGGGGTGTTCGTGCTCGGCGGCGAGTACATGGTGTTCGAGTCCGGCAAGATCCTCCTCGGCGGCGTCGGCATCATCACCTTCATCATGGGCCTCGCGATCGCCGGGCTGGAGCTGTTCGTCCAGTCCATCCAGGCCTACATCTTCGTCGTGCTGACCGCGCAGTACATCGGTAGCGCCATCTCCGACGAGCACTGATCCAGTAAGTACAAATCCGGATAGGGCTCCCTATCCGTACCGAAAGGAAAGACCGCACCATGAGCAACCTCGCTCTCGCAATCAGCGGCAACATCGCCGTTCTCGGCTACGGCCTGGCTGCCATCGGCCCGGGCGTCGGCGTCGGTCTGATCTTCGCCGCGGTGATCAACGGCACCGCCCGTCAGCCGGAGGCCCAGAGCAAGCTGCAGTCGATCGCGTGGATCGGCTTCGGTGTCACCGAGGTGCTGGCCATCATCGGTATCGCGCTGGCGTTCGTGTTCAAGAACGGCTGACCCACTCCTTCTTCTCTTACTGACTGACAGGACACGGATATGACGACGTTGGTGCTACCGCTCAGCGAAGCGGCCGGCGAGGACGTGAACCCGCTGCTGCCGCACACCGCCGAGATCATCTTCGGTTTCGTCTTCCTGATCCTGCTGGCCATCGCCTTCGCCAAGTTCGTCGTACCGAGGTTCGAGAAGGCTTACGCCGACCGGACCGCGGCGATCGAAGGCGGCATGGAAGCGGCCAAGCAGGCCCAGGCCGAGGCGAAGGCGGCTTTGGAGAAGTACACCGCGCAGCTGGCGAACGCTCGCCAGGAGGCGGCGAAGATCCGCGAGGACGCCCGCGAGCAGGGTGCGGCGATCATCGCGGAGATGCGTGAGCAGGCGAACGCCGAGTCCGAGCGGATCGTCACGCACGCGCGGGCTCAGATCGACGCCGAGCGGGCCCAGGCGGTCGCCTCGCTGCGCAGCGAGGTCGGCACGATGGCGACCACCCTGGCCGGCCGGATCGTCGGTGAGTCGCTCGAGGACGAGGCGCGGCAGCGCCGGACCGTCGAGCGCTTCCTGGCGGAGCTGGAGGAGTCGGAGTCGGCTCGTCAGGCCGTCGGAACGGACGGCTGATGCGCGGCGCGTCGTACGTGTCACTCGCCCGGGCCGAGGATGCCCTGGCGAGTGCGAGCCCGGCCGAGGGGCTGGGTGGCGAGTTGTTCTCGATCGCCAAGCTGCTGGACGGGAACGGCGCGCTCCGGCGCGCACTGACCGATCCGGCCCGGCCGACCGATTCCAAGACCGGTCTGGTGCAGCAGTTGTTCGGCGGCAAGATCTCCGCGAGTGCGCTGGAGATCCTGACCGTCGCAGTGTCCGGTCGCTGGGTCAGCGGCCGGGACCTGGGTGACGCCCTGGACCAGTTGAGTGTCAAGGCCGAGGTGGCGTACGCCGACAGCCGGCGGAAGCTGGACGAGGTCGAGGACGAGCTGTTCCGGCTCGACCGGGTGGTCACTGCCGAGCGGGCCCTGGCCGACAAGCTGGGGGACCGGCGGATCCCGGTCGAGCAGCGGCAGGAGTTGCTCCGCGGACTGCTGCAGGGCAAGGCCGACGCCACCACGGTGCGGCTGGCCGAGCGGGCCGTGGACGGCCGTGGGCGTGGCTTCGCGGCGTCGATGCGGTCCTACCAGGTCGCCGCGGCGGCCCGGCGGAACGCCAGCATCGCGACCGTGCGGGTGGCCACCGACCTGACCGAGGCCGAGCGCACCCGGCTGGCCGATGCGCTGGGCCGGCAGTACGGCCGGCAGATCCAGCTGAACGTGATCGTCGACCCGCAGGTGGTCGGCGGCGTCCGGGTGGACATCGGCGACGAAGTGATCGACGGAACCATCGCGGCCCGGCTCGACGACGCGCAGCGGCGCATCGCGGGCTGACGGCTCACACTGACAACAGGCCAGCAAGGTCAAGGAAGCAGGATATAGAGATGGCTGAGCTCACGATCAGGCCGGAGGAGATCCGGGACGCCCTGGATCGGTTCGTCACCGATTACCAACCGGAAGAGACGTCGGCCGAGGAGGTCGGCACCGTCATCGACGCGGGTGACGGTATCGCGCACGTCGAGGGCCTGCCCTCGGCGATGGCCAACGAGATGCTGGAGTTCGAGGACGGCACCCGGGGCATCGCGCTGAACCTCGACGTCCGCGACATCGGTGTCGTCGTGCTCGGTGAGTTCGACGGGATCGACGAGGGCCAGCAGGTCCGCCGTACCGGCGAAGTTCTGTCGGTGCCGGTCGGCGAGGGCTACCTCGGCCGCGTGGTCGACCCGCTGGGCAAGCCGATCGACGGCCTCGGCGAGATCCAGGACCTCGAGGGCGACCGTGCGCTCGAGCTGCAGGCGGCCGGTGTGATGGACCGCCAGGAGGTCCGCCAGCCGCTGCAGACCGGGATCAAGGCGATCGACGGGATGATCCCGATCGGCCGCGGCCAGCGCGAGCTGATCATCGGCGACCGCAAGACCGGCAAGACCGCGATCGCGATCGACACGATCATCAACCAGAAGCAGAACTGGGCGTCCGGCGACCCGGAGAAGCAGGTCCGCTGCATCTACGTCGCCATCGGTCAGAAGGGCTCGACGATCGCCGCCGTCCGCGGCGCGCTCGAAGAGGCAGGCGCGATGGAGTACACCACCATCGTCGCCTCCCCGGCGTCCGACCCGGCCGGCTTCAAGTACGTCGCGCCGTACACCGGCTCGGCCATCGGCCAGCACTGGATGTACCAGGGCAAGCACGTGCTGATCGTCTTCGACGACCTGACCAAGCAGGCCGAGGCGTACCGCGCGATGTCGCTGCTGCTGCGCCGCCCGCCGGGCCGCGAGGCCTACCCGGGTGACGTCTTCTACCTGCACAGCCGCCTGCTGGAGCGTTGCGCGAAGCTGTCCGACGAGCTCGGCGCGGGCTCGATGACCGGTCTGCCGATCATCGAGACCAAGGCCAACGACGTCTCGGCGTTCATCCCGACCAACGTCATCTCGATCACCGACGGCCAGATCTTCCTGCAGTCGGACCTGTTCAACGCCAACATCCGGCCGGCCATCGACGTCGGTATCTCGGTCTCCCGGGTCGGCGGCGCCGCGCAGGTCAAGGGCATGAAGAACGTCTCCGGCTCGCTGAAGATCGACCTGGCCCAGTTCCGCGCGATGGAGGCGTTCGCGATGTTCGCCTCCGACCTCGACGCGACTTCGCGGCGCCAGCTCGACCGCGGTCAGCGGCTGGTCCAGCTGCTCCGTCAGCCGCAGTACTCGCCGTACCCGGTGGAGGACCAGATCGTCTCCATCTGGGCCGGTACCAAGGGTCACTTCGACGACGTGCCGGTGGCCGACGTGCTCCGGTTCGAGCGGGACTTCCTGGACTACCTGCGGCGGGACAGCAAGGTGCTCGAGGCGATCCGCGAGTCCGGGCTGTTCACCGACGACTCCGCGCAGGCCGTCACGGACGGGCTGAAGGCCTTCAAGCCGACCTTCCAGACCTCCGAGGGCACGCTGCTCGGGACCGAGGCCGAGGCCGAGGCGATGGAGCAGGACGACGTCGAGCAGGAGCAGATCGTCCGGCAGAAGAGGGGCTGACGATGCCGGCCAACTTGCGGGAGCTTCGCGATCGGAAGGCCTCGGTCACGACGATCAAGAAGCTCACCCGCGCGATGGAGCTCATCGCGGCGTCCCGGATCGTCAAGGCGCAGCAGCGCGCCCAGGCGGCCGGTCCGTACGCGCGTGAGCTCACCCGTGCCGTGTCGGCGGTGGCGACGTTCTCGAACGTCGACCACCCGCTGACCACCGAGAAGGCGAACCCGAAGCGGGCCGCCGTCCTGCTGATCACCTCCGACCGCGGTCAGGCCGGCGCCTACTCGGCGAACGTGATCCGTGAGGGCGAGCGGCTGAACCAGCTGCTGCGCGAGGACGACAAGCAGATCGTCTCCTACCTCAGCGGCCGCAAGGGCATCGCCTACTACCACTTCCGGCAGCGCGAGGTCGCGCAGTCGTGGAGCGGCAACTCCGACGCGCCGTCGTTCGCCCGGGCCCGGGAGATCGCCGACGCGCTGATCGAGTCCTTCCTGACCCCGACCGAGGAGGGCGGCGTGGACGAGATCCACATCGTCTTCACCCGGTTCGTGTCGATGCTCACCCAGCGCGCGGACGTGATCCGGTTGCTGCCGCTGGAGGTCGTCGAGGGCGAGGAGGCACCGGCGGCGGACGACGTACTGCCGCTGTACGAGTTCGAGCCGTCCGCCGAGGAGGTCCTCGACGGGCTGCTGCCGAAGTACGTCGCCAGCCGGATCCACTACTGCATGCTGCAGGCGGCGGCTTCCGAGCTCGCCAACCGGCAGCGCGCGATGAAGTCCGCGACCGACAACGCGCAAGACCTGATCGAAAGCCTGACCCGGGACCTGAACCAGGCCCGGCAGGCCCAAATTACCCAGGAAATCAGCGAGATCGTCGGTGGCGCCAGCGCGCTGGCCGACGCGAACGCCGGGAGCGAGTGAGAGAGATGACTGCCACGGTTACCGAGAAGAACAACGAGTCCGGTGCGGCCGCTGTCGGTCGCGTCGTCCGGGTGATCGGCCCGGTCGTCGACATCGAGTTCCCCGCGGACGCGATGCCGGACATGTACAACGCGCTCGAGGTGGAGATCGCCCTCCCCGACATCACCCAGACGATCACCCTCGAGGTCGCGCTGCACGTCGGCGACAACATCGTCCGGGCGATCTCGATGAAGCCGACCGACGGCCTGGTCCGCGGCGCCGAGGTGCGTGACACCGGCGCGGCGATCTCTGTCCCGGTCGGCGACGTCACCAAGGGCCGGGTCTGGTCCGTGACCGGCAAGTGCCTGAACCAGGACGAGTCCGAGTTCGAGATCACCGAGCGCTGGCCGATCCACCGCAAGGCGCCGGCCTTCGACCAGCTCGAGTCGAAGACCGAGATGCTGGAGACCGGCATCAAGGTGCTCGACCTGCTCACGCCGTACGTCCAGGGCGGCAAGATCGGCCTGTTCGGCGGTGCGGGTGTCGGCAAGACGGTTCTGATCCAGGAGATGATCTACCGGATTGCCCACAACTTCGGTGGTACGTCGGTGTTCGCCGGCGTGGGCGAGCGGACCCGTGAGGGCAACGACCTGATCAACGAGATGGAAGAGGCCGGCGTCTTCAAGGACACCGCGCTGGTCTTCGGTCAGATGGACGAGCCGCCGGGCACGCGTCTTCGCGTCGCGCTGTCGGCGCTGACGATGGCGGAGTACTTCCGCGACGTCAAGCAGCAGGACGTGCTGCTGTTCATCGACAACATCTTCCGGTTCACCCAGGCCGGGTCCGAGGTCTCCACGCTGCTCGGCCGGATGCCGTCGGCGGTTGGTTACCAGCCGAACCTTGCCGACGAGATGGGCGTGCTGCAGGAGCGGATCACGTCGACCCGGGGTCACTCGATCACCTCGATGCAGGCGATCTACGTGCCCGCCGACGACTACACCGACCCGGCGCCGGCGACCACCTTCGCCCACCTGGACGCGACCACCGAGCTGTCCCGTGACATCGCGTCGCGTGGTCTGTACCCGGCCGTCGACCCGCTGATGTCGACGTCGCGGATCCTGGACCCGCAGTACATCGGCCAGGAGCACTACGACGTGGCCGTCCGGGTGAAGCAGATCCTGCAGAAGAACAAGGAACTGCAGGACATCATCGCTATCCTCGGTGTCGACGAGCTCTCCGAAGAGGACAAGATCACCGTCGCCCGCGCGCGCCGGATCGAGCAGTTCCTGTCCCAGAACACCTACATGGCGGAGAAGTTCACCAACATCCCGGGCTCCACCGTGCCGCTGAAGGACACCATCGAGTCCTTCAAGAAGATCACCGAAGGCGACTGCGACCACATCGCCGAGCAGGCGTTCTTCAACACCGGCTCGCTCGAGGACGTCGAGCGCAAGTGGGCCGAGCTGCAGAAGGAAAACTGAGATGGCCGACGATTCCGCGAAGCACCTCGAGGTAGCCCTCGTCGCGGCGGAGCGGACGGTCTGGCAGGGGCAGGCGAAGATCGTGATCGCCCGCACCACCGACGGCGACGTCGGTATCCTGCCCGGCCACGCGCCGTTGCTGGGCCTGCTGCAGGGCGGCACCGTGCAGGTGCGGACCGTCGACGACGAGTACTTCGTCGCGGCCGCGCCGGACGGTTTCATCTCGGTGGCGAACGACCGGGTCTCGATCCTGGCCGAGAACGCCGAGATGGGTCACGACATCGACCTGGAGGAGGCCCGGCGCGAGCTCGAAGAGGCGCTGGCGGCCGGGATCCCCGACGACGACAGCGACGAGTTGCGGCTCGCGGAGGCCCGGGTCCGGGCCGCCGAGCAGACGTCCTGAACCCACCTGCCATAATCGAATATCGTCACTGAACGTACGGTTTCTCCGGGGTGCCCGGGGTGGTACCGGATCTGGGCACCGGAAATGGGGTCGGCAAGGTATGAGGACAGTCCTCGATGTCGTCGGGGTCTGTCTGCTTGCCGCCGTACTGTTCATCGTTCTTGTCGCGTTCCGCCGTCGCTGGTTGACCAGAGACGGCGGAACTTTTGATTGCAGCCTGCAACTCGCGGAGAAGGAGCACGGCCGCGGCTGGGCCCTCGGCCTGGCCCGGTACGTCGGCGACGACCTGCAGTGGTTCCGGGTCTTCAGCCTCGCCTGGTGGCCGAAGCTCGTCGTCAACCGCCGCCGGCTCGAAGGCATCACCACCCGCCGCCCGATGGGCAACGAGCCGCTGGTCACCTACGCCGGCCACGTCATCGTCGACGCCGACCTCCGCGACCGCACCGTCCACTTCGCCATGACCGAAGAAGCCCTCACCGGCGTCCTGGCCTGGATGGAATCCGCACCACCCAGCACCCAGACCTACCTCTAGGTACGGACGCCGAGGGCTCGGAGAAGCATCGGCAGCGAGGCGTGCAGCTCGCGCTGCCAGTAGGCCCAAGCGTGCGTGCCGGGTCCGTAGAAGTTGGTCGTCAGGTGTTTGGCGCCGAGCTGCTCCAGTTGGCCGGCGAGGGCGTGGTTCTGCCGGTTGAAGTCGGCCTCCAACGCGTCCGTCTTCCCCGGCGGGTCGAACGGTCCGGCGGTGCCGTCGCCACAGGAGAGGTAGACCGGTAGCGACTTGAGTCGGCGCGCCAGGTAGTACGGGTCGTGCGCCTGCCAGATCTGGCGCTGCGCCACCGGGTCTCCCCAGACCCGGAGCGGGTCGTTGCCCTGTCCGGCGAAGAATCCCATGATCCGGTTGATCGACTCGTCGTTCAGCAGCGGATGGGCCGAGCCGGAGTACGCCGCGGCCGCGCGGAACATGCCGGGATGGCGGGCGGCGTACAGCAGGGCTCCCTGGCCGCCCATCGAGAGGCCGGCCACGACGCGATCCGAGCTTGCGCCCCAGCCGTGTTCCAGCAGGTGCGTGAGTTCGACGGTGTGGAACGTGTCCCAGGCCGGGTCGCCGCCGGCGCCGTAGTTCCACCAGTCGCTGTACCAGCCGTTCCAGCCGGCCTCGGGCATCACGACGAGGACCTTGCGCAGGCTCGGGATCGTCGCGATGTCGGTGCCGGACCACGACGTGTAGTCCCCGCAGCAGCCGTGCAGCAACCAGAACGTCGGCCAGTGCTGACGGCGATCTGCCGGATTCCAGCCGTCCGGCGTGAGCAGCCGGACGTTCACGGTGCGGCCGCCGAGTGCCTGCGACCGCACGGTCAGGTCGGTCAGCCGGTCGGCGACCTGCTTGACCGCGACGACTTCCGCGCCGCTGTGGGCACTCTGGGCAGCCGGCGCGGCGACGGAGATCTGCGGCGGTGCAGCTTGCGCTGGTGCGAGGGGTGAGAAACCGAGAAGGACAGCGGTGACGAGAAGCGCTCGCCGACCGATCCAGGACAGCCTTGCGTGCATGAGCAACCTCCGGGGCGGGACGGTCTCTGCTCACAGCAGGGTAATTCGATAGGCCTCGCGTCCGCTACGTGCCATCATCTCCGGTCATGGAGACATACTTCTTCCGCGTGGGCTAGCTTCCGCTGGCCTGTTCGAGGTTTCCCGCGGTCAGCGATGCGGGAGTGACCAGTTGGTTGTTCCCGGGTGCTATCCGGGAGATTCTCCATGCCCTCTGGGCTTGTTTTGGTGCGGACTGTGTCGGGGTTGGAGCAGCTCACCGCTGAGGAAGTGGTCGCGGCGGGGCATCGGGTGGTCGACGTGTCCAAGCGGCAGTTGGTTGTCGAGTTGGCGTCCGTCGACTCCGGTACGCCGCGGCTGGCGGACGACTTGTTCGTCGTACACGGTGCGGTGACCGATCCTGGGCGGACCAAGGACGCCCTGGCTGCGGCGGTTCGGGCTCTGGACGTACCGCCGGCGGAGTCGGGTGCGTTTGCGGTGACTGCGTCGTTCGTTGGTGCGCGGAACTACAACCGGTTCGACATCGAGGACCTGGTTGGTGCGCAGCTGGGCGGGCGGTATCACTCCCGTCGGCATGGGGTCTCGCCGCCGGCTGAGCGGTCCGAGTGGCGGGTCGTACTGGACGGGAAGACGATGTGGCTCGGTCTGCGGCCGTACGCCGTACCGCTGCATCGGCGACCGTGGCGGACGCGGACCGTGCGGGGGAGTCTGCATCCGCCGGTCGCCGCCGCGATGGCACGCCTCGCGGGCATCGCGTCGGGTCACACTGTGCTCGATCCGTTCTGTGGTGCCGGGACACTGCTGCTCGAGGCACATGCTCTCGAGCCGCAGGCGACCTACGTCGGCTCGGACCGAGACCCGGCCGCGCTCGCGGCAGCCCGAGAGAATACGGCGAGTGCTGCCGGCATCCGGGAGAATGCGGCGGGTGCCGCCGGCGTGCGCTGGCGGCGAGGTGACGCGGCTCGGCTGAGCACGAACGCCGATCGGATTATCACCAATCCGCCCTGGGACGTGCGCCTGAGCATCGGTGACCTCACGCCGTACATCCGCCAATGGCACCGGGCACTCGACGGTCGCTTGGTCGCGATCCTCAACCCGCAGCAGGCAGCCCAACTCGACCGCGGCTGGCGCGTCCTTGCCCGCTACGACCTCGCCGTCGCGGGGCAACATCCACGAATTGTCGTTGCTGAGCCGTCTCGGCCTTGACATGCGCACGTAACGTTCGTAGGTTCCTGCGCATACGTAAGAGCAACCCGGAAATAGCTCATAGGCGAGTGCTCATACGTATGAACGTGCAGCCGCTCTAGTTCTGGGGTGAGAGATATGCGCAGTCGCTGGCGGGTGTTGATGGTGGTCGGCGCGGTACTGGTGGCCGGATGTTCGGGCCCCGCGGTCAAGCCGGCCGGTGGTGCGGGAACGGACGCGTCGATCGTGTACGCGAAGACCGACGGCGGTACGACGTTCGTCCGCAACTACAACGTGATGGGCCCGGCGACGGACAAGGCGCCGAACATGGAGCTCGTCTACGAGCCGCTGATGCGGGTCGACTACGGCGACGGCGGAGTGGTGAAGCCGTGGCTGGCCGAGAGCTGGGCGTTCTCCGAGCAGGGCAAGCTGCTGACGATCAAGCTGCGCGCCGACGTGACTTGGTCGGACGGGCAGAAGTTCACCGCGGACGACGTCGTCTACTCGCTCGGCCTGCCGATCGAGAAGCCGGACTTCAGCATCGCGGGTGTCACCTACAAGTCGGTCGCGAAGGTGGACGCCTCGACGGTCGCGGTCCGGTTCGCGGAGCCGTCGTACGCGACGCTGAACCAGTTCGCGAACATCCTGCTGCCGATGGTCCCGAAGCACATCTGGTCGACCCAGAACCTGAACACCTGGACCAACCCGGATCCGGTCGGCACCGGCCCGTTCACGGTCAAGGAGTTCAAGCCGCAGCAGATCACCCTCCAGGCCCGCACCGGCTACTGGGGCGGCAAGCTGCCGATGACGACGTTCAAGATCATCCCGACCAGCGCCGACGCGCTCAAAGCCCAACTGCTGAAGGGTGATATCGACTGGGCGTCGGCGAGCTGGCCGAACGGCGAGAAGGAGTACGTCGCCAAGGACCCGGACAAGAATCTCTACCAGCTCTACTCCAACGGCGGCGCGATGTCCGTCCTGTTCAACACCGCCAAGGCGCCCTTCGACGACGTGCATGTACGACGGGCGCTCGCCCTCACCATCGACCGGACGGCAGTCGTCACCACCCTGCAACGCCCCGGCACCGAAGCGGGTCCGACCGGACTCTCCGAGCAACTGTTCGCCGACTGGCTCGACCCGCAGTACAAGGGGAAAGTCCAGAAGGTCGACGCCACCGCAGCCAAAGCCGAGCTGGCGAAGGGCGGCTGGACGATCGACAACGGCGCGCTGGTCAAGGACGGCAAGCGCTACCAGCCGAGCATCCTCTTCAACGCGGACTGGGGCTGGGGCAACTACGCCGACATCCTGATCAACACCTGGAAGCAGTCCCTCGGCCTGCAGGTGAAGGGCGCCGGCCAGCCGAGCGCGGGGTACTACGACAAGCAGAACCTCGGCCAGTTCGACCTGGCGGCCGCGTCCACCGGCGGCTCCGGGGTGTACGGCGTCTATCGGTTCCTGAGCAGCTCGTTCAAGGTCCCGATCGGCAAGTCGGCCACCCTGAACCAGGGCCGCTGGAGCGATCCGCGGACCGACTCGATCCTCGCCTCGATGGAGCGGACCGACAACGTCGAGCAGCTGAAGACCCTCGGTCGCGAACTGCAGAAGATCGTCGTCGACGAGGTCCCGTTCAGCCCGATCTACAACAACTTCTACTTCGTCGACATGAACGCGACCCGATGGACCGGCTGGCCGACGCCGGACAATTTCGACCACATCCCGTTCGCCGGCATGGGCCCGGACACCATCCTGACCCTGCTGAAGCTCCAGCGGCGGGGGAGCTGACGATGCGACTGGCCTTCCTGGCCCGGCGGCTGGGTTTCTACCTGGCCGCCGCGGCCGCCGCGATCGGTCTGAACTTCTTGCTACCCAGACTCATGCCCGGCGACCCCTCGTCGGCGATCGTCGAGGAACTGGAACGGGTCAGCGGTCAGCAGGTCCCGGCCGAGACGCTGATGTCGATCCGCGCGATCTTCGGCAACCCGCACGCCAACCTGGCCCAGCAGTTCGCCGACTACCTCCGCCAGCTGTCCCACGGCGACCTCGGCGTCTCAGTGGTCAACTTCCCGGTCCCGGTCGCGGACCTCGTCTGGCAGGCATTGCCGTGGACCCTGTTGCTCGTCGGTACGACGACGATCACCGCGTTCGCGATCGGCACCCTGCTCGGCGTCGTAGCCGGCTGGAAAGCAGGCAGCCGCTTCGACGCGATCCTCACACCATTCACGACGTTCCTCAGCAGCGTCCCGTACTTCTGGGTGGCACTCCTCGCCCTCTGGATCTTCGGCTTCGTCCTCGGCTGGACCCCACTCTCCGGCGGGTACGACGCCGACCTGCCGCAGGGCTTCAGCTTCGCCTACGCGGTCAGTGTGCTGCACCACGGCGTGTTGCCGGCAGCAACGATCGTGTTCTCGGCCTTCGGCGGCTGGCTGCTCGGGATGCGGAACATGACCGTCACCACGGTCCGCGAGGACTACGTCCTGCTCGCCCAGGCGAAGGGCCTGTCGCCGAAGCGGGTGATGTTCAGGTACGCCGCCCGCAACGCGATGCTGCCGAGTTTCACCGGGTTCGCGATGGCGCTGGGTGGAGTCGTCGGCGGTGCGCTGCTGACCGAGATCGTGTTCAGCTATCCCGGGATCGGCTACCTGCTCTACGAGTCGCTGCAGAAGCGGGACTACCCGATGATGCAGGGCGTCTTCCTGCTGATCACGCTGGCGGTCCTGCTGGCCAACCTCGTCGCCGACCTGGCTTACGTGCTGCTCGATCCCCGGATCCGGGCGAACCGATGATCATGCTTCGCAGTTGGAAGGTCCGCATCGGCCTGTCGATCCTCGGCTTCTTCATCCTGCTGGCGGTCCTGGGACCACTCATCGGCGGCGACCCGAGAGCGAACGACATCAGTTCCATCTCGCAGCCGCCGAGCGCCCACCACCTCTTCGGTACGACGCAGTTCGGGCAGGACGTCCTCGCGCAGACCATCGCCGGCGCCCGCGGCTCGATGCTGGTCGGCATCCTCGCCGCCGCGATCGGCACGCTGATCGCGATCCTGGTCGGCGTCCCGGCCGGGTACTTCGGTGGCGCGGTCGACAACGGCCTGAACTTCCTCACCAACCTCTTCCTGGTGATGCCGGTCCTCCCGCTGATCCTGATCGTCGCGGGCTACGTCCAAGGCACCGGTCCGTTCGTGATCGCGTTGATCATCGGCCTGTTCGGCTGGTCCGGCGGCGCGCGGACGCTGCGGGCACAGTCGCTCAGCCTGAGCAGCCGTGACTTCGTGCTCGCGATGCGGATGGTCGGCGAGCCACACCGCAGGCTGATCTTCTTCGAGATCCTCCCGCACCTGACTGGCTGGATCTCGGCGATGTTCCTGCACGGCATGATCGGCGGCGTAATGGCCGAGGCCGGCCTGGCCTTCCTCGGCATCACCGACTCCGGCTCGATCAGCTGGGGCACGATGATCCAGGCCGCTCAGCAGCAAAGCGCCGTACTGCGGGGATTGTGGTGGTGGTTCGTACCGCCGGGGTTGTGTATCGCGCTGATCGGTACGGCGGCGACGCTGGTGAACTTCGGTGTCGACGAGGTGTCCAACCCGAAACTGCGTCAGGCTCGTCGGTCGGTCATCGTCCGGACGCGAAAGGTGGTCTCGGCGTGAGTGCTGTCCTCGTGGTGGAAGGGCTGACCGTCGACTACGTCACCGGCGCCGAGCCGGTGCGGGCCTGTGACGACGTCTCGTTCGAGCTGCGTCGGGGCGAGATCCTCGGCGTCGCGGGGGAGTCGGGTTCGGGCAAGTCGACGCTGATCACCGCGCTCACCCGGCTGCAACGTCCCCCGGCGGTCACCACCGCTGGTCGGATCGAGTTTCACGGCACTGACTTGGTTGCGTTGGGCCCCGACGACCTCAGGAAGCTTCGGTGGACCTCCCTGGCGATCGTCCTGCAGAGTGCGATGGACGCCCTCAACCCCGTAATGCGAGTCGGCGCCCAGTTCGTCGATGTACTGCGTGCGCACGACAAGACCCTGAGCCGTAAGGACGCCTGGACTAGGGCTGCCGAGCTGCTCGGCATGGTCGGGATCTCCGCGGACCGAGTTCGCAGTTATCCGCACGAGCTATCCGGCGGCATGCGGCAGCGGGCCAGCATTGCGCTAGCGCTGGCCTGCGGTCCGGAGCTCGTCGTGATGGATGAGCCGACGACCGCCGTCGACGTGGTGATGCAACGCCAGATCCTCGCGCAGGTACTCCGTCTGCGCCGCGAACTCGGGTTTGCCGTCGTCTTCGTCACCCACGACCTATCGCTGCTCCTGGAGCTCGCCGACAGGATCGCGATCATGTACGGCGGCCGGATCGTGGAGATCGGCACCGCCGAGTCCCTCTACGGCAAACCCCGCCACCCGTACACCCGCGGCCTGCGCGACTCGTTCCCACCACTCCGCTCGCCGCTCCGCAAGCTCAACGGCATTCCCGGCAGCCCGCCGGACCTGCGCAACCCACCGCCCGGCTGCCCGTTCCACCCTCGCTGTGCGGACCGTTTCGACGGTTGCGACGAGCAACGACCGGAGTTGCTGACGATCGAGGACCACGCCGTGGCCTGTCGGCTGTACCCGTCGGGAGAAGATCAATCATGAGCCAACCCGTTCTGGAGGCCCGTGGGGTCTCGAAGCTGTTCCCGGCCGGCCGATCCACGGTCCGCGCGGTCGAGGACGCGACGCTCGCGTTGCAGCCTGGCCGGATCGTCGCGCTGGTCGGTGAGAGTGGCAGTGGCAAGACCACGCTCGCCCGCCTGCTCGCGCGGTTCTACCCGCCGACGTCCGGTGAGATCCGCCTGCACGGTGAGGTCGTGAAGGGTAAGCCACGGGCGTACTACAGCGACGTCCAGCTGATCTTCCAGGACCCATTCGGCTCGCTGAACCCGTTGCATCGGGTCCGCTACAACCTGGAACGTGCGGTCAAGCTGCATCACCCCAAAGCGGACGTCGATCAGCGGGTCGCCGAGTTGCTGGAGCGGGTCAGTCTGACGCCGGTCGAGCAGTTCATCGACAAGTTCCCGCACGAGTTGTCCGGTGGGCAGCGGCAGCGCGTGGTCATCGCCCGGGCGCTGGCGGTGGAGCCGAAGGTGCTGCTCGGCGACGAGCCGATCTCGATGCTGGATGTGTCGATCCGGCTGGAGATGCTCAACCTGCTCGACCGGTTGCGGACCGAGGACGGCCTCGCGCTGCTGTACATCACGCACGACATCGCGAGCGCGCGGTACCTGTGCGACGACATCGTCGTGATGTACGCCGGACGCATGATCGAAGGTGGTCCGAAGGAGGACGTGATCGCCGATCCACTGCACCCGTACACGCAGCTGCTGATCGACTCGTCACCCGATCCCGAGCGCAGCGACCGGCCAGATCTCTTCGATGCGGAGGATCTGGGCGAGCCGCCGAGCCTGATCGATCCACCCGCCGGCTGCCGATTCCATCCGCGGTGCCCGCTCGCGATGGATGTCTGCCGCACCGAAGCGCCGCCCCGGACCGAACTACCCGGCGGGCGATGGACCCATTGCTGGCTGCAGGAGAAACGATGAAAGCGCCAAGACAGTCCGATGTCGCCCGGCTCGCCGGCGTCTCCCAGTCCGCTGTGTCCCGAGTGGTGAGCGGAGACATCGACCGGATTCCGGAGGAGACCCAGGATCGGATCCGGGCCGCGGTGAAGGAGCTCGGGTACGTCCCGAACGCGGCCGCCCGCAACCTCCGCAACAAGAGCAACCGGCTGCTCGGCGTACACACTTTCGAGTCCGTGTTCCCGCATGCCCGTGAGGACTTCTACTTCGAGTTCCTGCTCGGGATCGAGGAGCGCGCCGAGGAGATCGGGTACGACCTGGTCCTGTTCACCTCGACCGGGACCAGCGACGGCCGGCGCCGGATCTACCGCGACGGAACGAACCGGCTCAACCTCGCCGACGGCACGGTCCTCCTCGGTGCCGCGACCGACCGCGAGGAGCTGGCCCGGCTGTGGCACGACGGGTATCTGTTCGTCCACATCGGCCGCCGCGAGGTCGCCGGCGCGGACATCCCGTGCATCATCCCGGACTACGTGTCGGCCGCCGACCGAATCGTCACGTCCCTGGCCGATCGCGGCCATCGTCACCTGGCCTACCTGCGTTCCGGAATCGAGCAGGAGGCGTACGCCGATCGCCGTACGGGCTATCGCAACGCGATCGAACGGCTGGGGCTGCAGGACCGTTCGCCCGGCTACCGCGGCGAGCCTGGGCTGACTGAGGAGTGGCTGGGCGAGCTGGCGTCCGGACCGGAGACCGCTGTGGTCGCCGAGAACATCGGCCTGGCCGAGGACCTGCGGACCGGACTGGCGGCGCGCGGCCTCAGCATCCCCGCCGACGTGTCCGTCGCGGTGCTGGAGGGGTCCGGCGACGAACCCGGGCACCGCTGGGACTGCCTGGTCATCCCGCGCAAGGAGATCGGCCGGATCGCCATCGACGCCCTAGTGACCCGAGTCGAGAACCCGGACGAGGAACCGGTCAGCCAACTGGTGGCCTGTGATCTGGTGGCCGGCGAAACCGTCGCCGCGCCTGGTAAAAAGGAGTAAACGGGTGGAACTCGAAACGGATGTGCTGGTCGTCGGCGGCGGACTGGGTGGAGTCGCGGCTGCACTGACCGCGGTACGACTGGGTCGGCGCGTGGTGCTGACCGAGCCGACCGACTGGCTCGGCGGCCAACTGACCAGCCAGCTCGTGCCGCCCGACGAGCACCCGTGGATCGAGCAGTACGCCGCTACTGGGTACGCCGAACTCCGCCGTCGGATCCGGGACTACTACCGCCGGAACTACCCACTGACACCTGAAGTAGCTGACGATCCGCTGCTCGACCCCGGTCGCGGGGTGGTCAGCCGGTTCTGCCATGAGCCACGCGTGGCAGCCGCCGTACTCGAGGAAATGCTCGCTCCATGGCGGGCGTCCGGTCGGCTCCGCGTCTTCCTTGAGCACGCGGCGATCGCAGTGGCCGCGAATGGCGACGAGATCGAGGCGGTGACTCTGAGGGATCTGCGCGGCGGCCACGAGCTGACGGTGTCGGCGACGTACGTCGTGGACGCGACCGAGCTCGGTGACCTGCTAGAGCTGGCGAATGTCGAGCACGTGATCGGCGCGGAAGGTCGCGACCAGACCGGCGAGCTGCATGCGCCCGAGGTCGCGAATCCCCTTGATCAGCAGGCGTTCTCGTGGTGTTTCGCGCTGGAGCACCGGCCGGGGGAGGACCACACCATCGACCGTCCGGCGACGTACGAGCACTGGCGGGACGCGGTCGCGCCGTTCTGGCCCGGATCGCAGTTGTCCTGGACGGACGTCGTACCGGTGACGCTGGAGCAGCGGGAGTGGAAGCTGTTCGAGGCGAATCAGGATCGCCGGGCGCCGTTCTCGCTCTGGCGATATCGACAAATCCTTGCCAGCAGCAACTTTGTCGACAAGGTGATCCCGGACGTCACGGTGGTCAACTGGCCGCAGCTCGACTACTGGGAAGCACCGCTCCTTGGTGGAGCCGATCCCTCGGCCGCGCTGGCCGCCAGCCGGGACCTGTCGCTGTCGTTCCTGTACTGGATGCAGACCGAGGGCGGCTATCCCGGCCTGCGGTTGCGGCCGGACGTGCCGGGTACGGCGGACGGCCTCGCCAAGGCGCCGTACATCCGGGAATCGCGGCGGATCCAGGCCGAGTTCACCGTGCTCGAGCAGCACGTCGGCGTGGAGGCGCGGCCGGACGGTGCGGGCAGTGAGGTGTTCGCGGACACAGTCGGGCTCGGGCGGTACCGGATCGATCTGCACCCGAGTACGGCAGGCCGGACGTACGTCGACATCGAGGCGTACCCGTTCCAGATCCCGCTCGGCGCGCTGATCCCGGTCCGTGTCGACAACTTGCTACCGGCAAACAAGAACATTGGGACGACCCACATCACCAACGGTTGCTACCGCCTGCACCCGGTCGAATGGAGCATCGGCGAGGCGGTTGGCGCACTGGTCAGCTTCTGTCTGACCGAAGGCCTGTCACCACGCAAGGTCCGCAACGATCCCACCCATCTGGCCGACTACCAACGCCTCCTCACCGACGGCCTCGGCACCCGGATCGCTTGGCCGGAGGAGATCCGCACCCATCGCGACTGAAAAGGATGATGCTGTGCTCCGAAAGTCTTTGGCCGCCCTGTGTACTGCGTTGCTGTTCTCCGCTGCGTCTCTGGTGAACGCATCTGCGCAGACCACCGCCCTCCCCGCCCTGCACACCGAAGGCAATCGCATCAAGAACAGCGCCGGGACCGACGTGACCCTCAAGGGTCTCTCCGTCATCGCCCCCGAGCAGAACTCGGTCTGCACCGACTGCAACTCCAAGCCGATCAACGACCTGATCGACATGACGGTCTCGAACGGCTGGAACTCCAAGGTCCTCCGTCTGCTCGTCACCGAGGCGATCGGCAAGGACCTGAACGCGTACGACGCCACCTACATCAAGCCGTACGTCGACCACGCCGTTGCCAAGGGCCTCTACGTGATCATCGACCTGCATCTCGTCCGCAACTACGGTGACGCGGCCGGCGCCGTACCGCAGTCGGACGTGAAGGGCTTCTGGGACTTCATCGCGCCGCGGTACGCGAACAACCCGAACGTGTTGTTCGAGGTGTTCAACGAGCCGATCGCGCCGGACAACTGGGCCACCTGGAAGTCCTACATCCAGCCGGTCGTGGACTCGATCCGGTCGGTCGCGTCGAACGTGATCCTGATGGGCAGCCCGTCCTGGAGCACCCGGCTCAACGGCGCGCTCACCGACCCGATCACGGGCGGCAATATCGCGTACGTCTACCACCTCTATCCGAACCAGGGGCCGGCTACTGCGGCCAGTCTCGATCCCAAATTCGGCAATGCGTCGGCGACTCTGCCGGTGGTGTTGACCGAATTCGGCTGGGATCCGTCGTCGTCGGCCAACAACGTCACCGCCGGTACGACGTCCGGGTGGGACTGCCGTTGCGCCAGTACCTGGACGCCCGTCCACAGATCGGCTGGCTGGGCTGGGTGTTCGACAACTTCTGGGCTCCGGTCATGTTCGACAAGAACTGGAACCTGTTGTCGGGCGAGTACGAGGGCGCCTTCATCCGCGACTGGCTGGCCGGTGCTCCTGCGGTCTCACCGTGCTCCGATCACCTCGCTCGCGGCGCGACGGTGACCGCGTCCTCGACGTACGACGCCGATTCGGGCGCGCCGAAAGCGGTTGACGGGTCGTGCGCGGACAGCGGACGCTGGATGTCGGCCGTCGGTGACACGGCGCCGGTGCTCACAGTGGATCTGGGGACCTACAAGGATGTGAGTCAGGTGGACGTCTACAGCGGGTACGGGTACCCGAATGTTGCCACCGGCACCGTTCTGACCGCTTTCAAGGTCGAGGGGCACACCTCCGCCGGCTGGGTCCAGCTCGGGAGCTACACCGCGAACACCCGCGCTCTGGTCTCGACTCCGGTGACGTCGGCGGCGATCGACCAGATCCGGCTCGCGATCACCGACCCGTCCAGCACGACTCCTGATATCGCCCGCGTGTACGAGGTGGCCGCCCACTAGGAGGACTCGTGATTGGTTCCCGACCAGTTCGGCTGGCCGTCATTCTGCTTGCCAGTGCGCTTGTCCTCCCCGCGGTCCCGGCTGCGGCGTCACGGGAGTTGAAGCTGACGATCCTGTCCGGTCGCCCGGACAAGGTGACCGGCGGGGATGCGCTCGTGCACGTCGACGTACCGGATGCTCCAGTGAGGGTGACTCTGAACGGCAAGGACGTGTCGTCGGTGTTCACCGCTGACGACGGCGGTCTGACCGGGCTGGTCGGGAACCTGTCTTTGGGATCGAACGTCCTCCGTGCCGAGGCCGGGGGACGGCGTACGACGCTGGAGGTCCGGAACTATCCACGGCAGGGGCCGGTGTTCTCGGGGCCGCACGAGCAGCCGTTCGTGTGCGAGACGGCGTCGTTCACCATTCCGGTGATCGGTGGGACGCTCGGCGCTCCGCTCGATGCCGACTGTACGGTCGCGCCGCGGGTCGACTACTTCTACCGGACGAAGGCCGGCCAGTTTGTGAAATGGCCGGCCGGCGCGACGTCGTACCCGGCCGACCTGGCGAAGACGGACGCTGGTGATCCGTTCATCGTCCGGATGGAGACGACGGCGCGAACCGCGCCGTCGTACAGACGACGATGTTGCACGATCCGTTGCGTGAGGCAACACCGACGCCGACGCGACGGTCGTCGAGCTGGAACGGGCGCGCGATCTTCACTCTCGGCGGCGGTTGTGCCGGCGGGTGGCACCGTTCGGGTTCGACGACCGGTGGAGTGACGGACGCTTTTCTGCTCGGTCGCGGGTATGCGCTGATGTCGTCGTCGCTGAACGTCTTCGGTCAGAACTGCAACGACGTGACCGCGGCCGAGTCGGCGATGATGACGGAGGAGTTGTTCGTCGAGCACTACGGGAAGCCTTCGTACACGGTGGGGTTCGGTTGCTCCGGCGGGTCGTACCAGGCCCATCAGATCACCGACAACTACCCGGGCATCTTCGACGGGATCATCGTCGGATGTTCGTTCCCGGACGTCGGGTTCGGCACGATCCAGTTCATCAGCGACTCGTTGCTGCTGGACACGTACTTCAACAAGTCGAGCGTTGCGTGGACCCAGGAGCAGAAGCGGCAGGTGGCCGGGTTCGCGACGTACGCGACGCTGCCGAGCATGGCGGTCAGCGCGAACCGGATCGATCCGCGGAAGAACTGCGACATCGTCCCGGCGGCGCAACGCTACGACCCGGCGACGAACCCGCGTGGCGTGCGTTGCGACGTCTTCGACCACACGATCAACGCGTACGGCGCCGATCCGGCGACCGGATTCTCCCGGCGGCCGCTGGACAACGTCGGCATCCAGTACGGGCTGTCGGTGCTGAAGTCTGGGGCAGTCACTGCGGACCAGTTCCTTGATCTGAATGAGCGGATCGGCGGTTTCGACGCGGACGCGAACGTGGTGCCGGCCCGTACCGTCGCGGATCCTTCGGCGGTGCGTACGGCGTACCGGACCGGGCGGCTGACGAACGGCGGGGGAGGGTTGAAGGACGTGCCGATCATCGACTACCGGGCGTACTTCGACACCCAGTCGTACGGCGACATCCACGTCAGGTACCACACGTTCTCGATGCGGGCCCGGCTGGAGAAGGCGAACGGAACAGCGGCGAACCAGGTCAGCCTGCTCGAGGATTCGCAGTACGGACTGTTCAGCACGGACAGTCCGTTGTTGCAGCATGCGGTCGACTCGATGGATCAATGGCTGACGGTCTTGGACGCGGACGGCACGTCGCGACCGCGGATCGACAAGATCGTCGCAGCTCGTCCTACTGGGCTGGTCGAGGGATGTCGTGGTCCTTCAGGCTTCATCGCGCAGCCGCTGAACCGGGATCCGTCGTCGCGGTGCGAGCAACTGTTCCCGTCGGCATCATTCCCGCGCGAGGTCGCGGGGGCGACCGTTGCCGCCGACATCATCAAGTGCAAGCTGCACGCACCGGTCCGCTCGGACTACCCAACGTTCACCGCCGCCCAGTGGACCCGACTCCGGACGATCTTCCCTGGCGGCGTCTGCGACTGGTCGAAGCCGGGTGCCGGGCAGCAACCACTGGCCGGGACCTGGCTCAGCTTCAGCTGATCCGGTTCTGTAACCGTCTGTTGAGATTGATCACGACCAGTGGTCACGAGGCAGTAATCCCTGGATGACGCACCGCGCGGGGGTGCGCGAACCACCAAGACACGACAGCATCGGACAAAGGGGAACGGAAAGCGCTCTCCGCTGTGGGAGCGACGACAACCACCCAGGGAGTCTCGCGTGGCTCGAACAGATGCAATCAACAGCCTCCAGACCGACCGATCCACACCGGGCGAAGTCGCCGGTGCGGCCGGCTCCGGACCACCGGGCACCGGCATGGACAGTAGGAACGGACCGCGCACAGCAGGTAAGCCGCTGTCCTGGTGGGCGAGGGCCCGGCGGGACAAGGTTTTGTTGCTGATGGCCCTGCCCGGGCTGGTCCTCCTGCTGGTGTTCCACTACCTGCCGCTGCTCGGGAACCTGATCGCGTTCCAGGAGTACCTGCCGTTCGTCCCGTTCGGCCGCAGCGCGTGGGTCGGGCTGGACAACTTCGCGGTGATCTTCAACGGGGACCCGGAGTTCCTGAACGCCCTCAAGAACACGCTGCTGATCACGCTGGTGCAGGTCGTCTTCGTGTTCCCGGCGCCGATCGCTTTGGCGCTGATGCTGAACAGCCTGCTCTCCGAGCGGATCAAGCGGATCGTGCAATCCGTCCTCTACCTGCCGCACTTCCTGTCCTGGGTGATCGTGATCGCGATCTTCCAGCAGCTCCTCGGCGGCAGCGGACTGATCAACAACTTCCTGCGTTCGCACGGGATGGGCACGATCGACTTCCTCGGCAATCCGGACGGCTTCATCGCGCTGCTGACCAGCCAGGTGATCTGGAAGGACACCGGCTGGGGAACGATCCTGTTCCTCGCCGCGCTGACGCAGATCGATCCCGGCCTGTACGAGGCCGCCCGGGTCGACGGCGCCTCCCGCTGGCGGCAGCTGTGGCACGTCACGGTGCCCGGGATCCGCGCGTTGATCATCCTGCTGCTGATCCTCCGGCTCGGCGATTCGCTGACCGTCGGCTTCGAGCAGATCATCCTGCAGCAGAACCTCGTCGGCAGACCGGCGAGTGAAGTGCTCGACACGTACGTCTACAACAACGGCGTACTGGCAGGCCAATGGGGTGTGTCGGCCGCGGTCGGCTTGGTGAAGGGACTTGTTGCCGTCGTCCTGGTGCTCGGCGCCAACAAGATCGCGCACATCTTCGGCGAGGCGGGGGTGTACAAGAAATGAGTACCCAAACCAATGTGTACCGTCAGAAGGGAATCGACGACGGACCGGCGATGTCGTCGCGGGTACTCAAGACCGTCGTACTGGTCGTCTGCTGTGCGGTCGTCGTCATCCCGTTCCTCGGCGTGATCTCGACCAGCATCGCCAGTCAGGAACACGTCACGAACTCTGGTGGGTTCGTGCTCTGGCCGGATGCGCTCAACCTGGACGCGTACAAGTCGATCTTCAACGGCGGCGTCGTCCAGCGGGCGCTGCTGGTGAGTATCGTGATCGCCGCCGGCGGCACGCTGATCAGTCTGGCCGGGTCGACGATGCTGGCCTACTCGCTCAGCCGGCCGGGATCGTTCGGGCAGCGGCCGATCCTGATGATCGTGCTGTTCAGCATCCTGTTCAGCCCGGGCCTGATCCCGAACTACCTGGTGGTGAAGCAGTTCGGGCTGCTCGACTCGCTGTTCGCGCTGATCCTGCCGACGGCGATCAGCGGGTTCAACGTGATCGTGCTCCGCTCGTTCTTCATGGGCATCCCGGAGTCGGTGCTGGACTCGGCCCGGATCGACGGCGCCGGCGACTTCCGGATCTTCTGGTCGATCGTGCTGCCGCTGTCCCGGGCGGTGCTCGCGGTCGTCGGGCTGTTCTACGCGGTCGGGTACTGGAACGCGTTCTTCAACGCGATGCTCTACATCAGCGACACCGCGAAATGGCCGTTGCAGCTGGTACTGCGGACGTACGTCATCAACAACACCGAGCTCAGCAGCGGTGATCTCGGTGGCGCGGCGGCCGATCAGCTGCCGCCGCAGGAGTCGATCCAGATGGCGATCCTGGTGATATCGCTCGTCCCGATCCTGATCGTGTACCCGTTCCTGCAACGGCACTTCGCCAAGGGCATGCTGACCGGGGCGGTGAAGGGATGATGATCAGCAGAAGGAGTCTTCTGGGCGGATCGCTGGCGGCCGCAGCTGTTGGCCTCACCGGGTGCTCAACCGTGACCCGGTCGACGGACATCGCGGCGTTGAACAAGCCGGTCGCGTTGCCGACGTACAAGCGCTTCAACGGACCGAAGCCGGACCTGCCACGGAGCCATCCGTTGATGCCGGACTGCTTCTACCGGTTCCCGGAGCACCCGACGAAGGTGACCAGCGGCGTGCCCGGCAACGGCCAGACCGTCACCGGTACGACGCTGACGTCGAACCCGATCCCGCCGACGGCCGACCGCAACCCGTACTGGCAGGAGCTGAACCGGCGGCTCGGAGCGCCGCTCGAACTCAACATCACCGCGGCCACCGACTACCCGAACAAGTTCGCCACCTCGGTCGCGGGTGACACGCTGGGCGACCTGTTCAACGTCGACAGCGGGTTCGCGTACCTGCCGCAGTTCCTCGAGGCACGGGCGCAGGACCTGACCGAGTACCTGTCCGGGGACGCGATCCTCGAGTACCCGTTCCTGGCGAACGCGCCGCAGGCGTCGTGGCGTGGCTGCGTGTTCTCCGGCGGCATCCGCGCCGTACCGATCCAGCGCGGGATCATGTCGTCGAACACCTTGCTGGTTCGCCAGGACCTGATGGACAAGTTCGGCGTCGAGCTGGGGTCGCTGACGGTCGACAGCCTGCAGCAGGCGGCGAAGGCGGTCACCGACGAGAAGAAGAACCGGTGGGCCTTCGCGGTGCCGCCGACCGCGGCGGTCAGCGCGATGCTCCGGCTGCCGAACGGCTGGGAGGTGCGCGACGGCAAGCTGGTGCAGAGCCGGGAACTGCCGGAGCACAAGGAGATGCTGGCGATCACCCGGCAAATGGTGAAGGACGGCGTGATCCATCCGGACGGGGTCGCCAAGAACAACCAGAAGGTCTGGTTCACCCAGGGGTCGGCGGTGATGACGCAGGACACCTACTCGTCGATCCAGAGCTTCTACCGGCGGGCCACGAACGAGGACTTCAGCATCTCGATCCCGGTTCCGCTGGCCGCCGACGGCAAGGTCGGCCGGGTGCTGCTCGGCGCGCCGAACAACTCGATCGCCGCGATCCGGCCGAGTTCACCCGAGCGGACGAAAACCCTGCTGGGGATCCTGAACTGGTTCGCGGCGCCGTTCGGGACGGAGGAATATCTGTTCCGGAAGTTCGGCCTGCCCGGACGGCACTACACGCTGGACGGCACCGACCCGGTGCTGACCAAGGACGGCGGGAGCGAGGTGTGCCTGGGCGAGTTCCCGATCCAGTACCTCGCCGACGGGCCGTACCCGGCGTACTTCCCCGGCCATCCCGAGGCCGTCGACACGGCGTACGACCACTTCAAGGCGATCCTGACGACAGCGATCACGCCGCCGACGTACGGCCTGTACTCACCCACCCAGTCCACCAAGGGCAAGATCCTCGACACCCGGATGGATTCCCTCACCAAGGACATCCAGCTCGGCCGGGCCGACCTCGACTCCTGGGACGACGCGGTCGCCGACTACCGCAAGTCCGGCGCCGACGCCATCCGCGACGAACTGGAACAAGCCCTGGCCATCAAGGGCGACAAGTAGACCGGCCCGCGTGCGCCGCCGACCCGGGCGGCGCACGCGGCACCCGGCGGACCCTGCCGGTTGGCCGTTCGGGGACAATGGGTGACGATGACGCTGACTGAGCTGCTGCCGGGGACGACCGAGCCTGATGACCTGTACGACGCGTTCGCGCGTTGGGTGGGGGAGCAGGGCATCTCGTTGTACCCGGCTCAGGAAGAGGCGTTGATCGAGGTGATGACCGGATCGAACGTGATCCTGTCGACGCCGACCGGGTCCGGGAAGAGCCTGGTGGCGACCGGTGCGCACTTCGCGGCGCTGGCGTACGGGCAGCGGACGTTCTACACCGCGCCGATCAAGGCCCTGGTGTCGGAGAAGTTCTTCGCGCTGTGTGACGTCTTCGGGGCGGACAAGGTCGGCATGCTGACCGGCGACGCCTCGGTGAACGCCGGCGCGCCGATCATCTGCTGTACGGCGGAAGTCCTGGCCAACATCGCCCTCCGGGAAGGATCGGACGCGGACGTCGGTCAGGTGGTGATGGACGAGTTCCACTTCTACTCCGAGCCGGACCGCGGCTGGGCCTGGCAGGTCCCGCTGCTCGAGCTCCCGAAGGCGCAGTTCGTGCTGATGTCCGCGACCCTCGGTGACGTCGAGCGGTTCAAGATCGATCTCTCCCGAAGGACCGGCCGCCCGACCTCGATCGTCGCGTCCGGCGAACGCCCGGTCCCGCTGGTCTACAAGTACGTCACCACGCCGCTGCACGAGACCCTCACCGAGCTCCTGGTCACCCACCAGTCGCCCGTGTACGTCGTCCACTTCACGCAGGCCTCTGCCCTGGAACGCGCCCAGGCGCTGACCAGCATCAACGTCTGCACGAAGGAGGAGAAGGACAAGATCAAGGAGCTGATCGGGCACTTCCAGTTCAGCTCGGGCTTCGGCAAGACCCTGCAGCGGCTGATCATGCATGGGATCGGGGTCCACCACGCCGGCATGCTGCCGAAGTACCGGCGGCTGGTCGAGCAGCTCGCGCAGGCGGGGTTGCTGAAGGTCATCTGCGGCACCGACACCCTCGGCGTCGGGATCAACGTGCCGATCCGCACCGTCCTGCTGACGGCGTTGAGCAAGTACGACGGACGTCGGCAGCGCATCCTCAAGGCGCGCGAGTTCCACCAGATCGCAGGCCGGGCCGGCCGCGCCGGCTATGACACGTCCGGCACGGTCGTGGTCCAGGCGCCCGATCATGTCGTGGAGAACGTCCGGCTGCTCGCGAAGGCCGGCGACGACCCGAAGAAGCAGCGCCGGGTTCAGCGGAAGAAGCCGCCGGAGGGGTTCGTCACCTGGGGCGAGGACACCTTCGACCGATTGGTCGCCGCCGACCCGGAGCCGCTGCAGTCGAGGATGCGGGTCAGCCACGCGATGCTGCTGAACGTGATCGCCCGCGACGGCGACGCGTTCGCGAGCATGCGGCACCTGCTGCAGGACAACCACGAGGACTCGCGCGCCCAGCTCCGGCTGATCCGCCGCGCGATCCAGATCTACCGGACGCTGCTGACCGCGGGCGTCGTCGAGCGCCTGGACGAGCCCGACGAGAACGGCCGATCACTCCGCCTGACCGTCGATCTGCAGAAGGACTTCAGTCTCAACCAGCCGCTGTCCACGTTCGCGTTGGCCGCGCTGGATCTACTCGACCCTTCAGATCCGCTGTATGCGCTGGACGTGGTGTCGGTGGTCGAGGCGACGCTGGAGGATCCGCGCGCGATCCTGATGGCGCAGCTGCACCACGCCAAGGGCGAGGCCGTGCAAGGGATGAAGGCCGACGGCATCGAGTACGAGGAGCGGATGGAGCTCCTCGAGGACATCAGCTGGCCGAAGCCGCTCGAAGAGTTGCTCGAGGCAACCTTGGAGATGTACCGGCAGACGCATCCGTGGATCGCCGAGGCCGGCCTGTCGCCGAAGTCCGTGGTCCGGGACATGTTCGAGCGGGCGATGACGTTCGGCGAGTTCATCCAGTACTACGGTCTTGCCCGCTCGGAAGGCATCGTCCTGCGCTACCTGAGCGACGCGTACAAGGCGCTCCGGCAGACGGTTCCGCCGGACAAGGTGAACGAGGACCTGACCGACCTGATCGAGTGGCTCGGCGAAGTCGTCCGGCAGACCGACTCCAGTCTGCTCGACGAGTGGGAAGAGCTGACCAACCCCACCGACAAGCCGCAGGCCGAGGTCGTCCCCGCTGGTCCGCGCCGGATCACCTTGAATACAAGGGCTTTCCGGGTGCTCGTCCGCAACGCGATGTTCCGCCGCGTCGAGCTACTCGCACTGCACCGCTGGGCCGAACTAGGTCAACTCGACACCGAATCAGGATGGGACGCCGGCCGCTGGGCCGAGGCGGGTACGGCGTATTACGCCGAGCATGACGTGGTCAACACCGGCCCGGCAGCCCGCGGCCCGGCGCTCTTCATGATCGAAGAACACCCCGGCTACTGGGAAGTCCAGCAGATCATCGACGACCCCGAAGGCAACCACGACTGGCGCATCACCGCCAGCGTCGACCTCACCGCCTCCGACGAAGCCGGCGAATTGGTCCTCGAGCTGTCCTCGTTCAAACCGTTGTAGCCGATCACACTACTTCGCTCGCACCTCGCGACGGAGCGAGCCGGCGGGCCTGAGTCGAACCGTGGCCTGCCGCGGCGGATGTGTCTCGACGAGCGCGGCCAGATACTCGAAGTACCAATGCCACCGCTCCGGGTCCGAGACCTCCCGCAGTCGGCGTTCGCTCGCAACGAGCGGCGCGAGCGCGGACCACATGTCGACCACAGTTCCGCCAAGATTCCCGATGACAGGGTCCGCGTCGATTGCGTCGTACGCGACCATCACGCCCAGAATGTCGTAGAAGCACATCAGGTCGCGGACGGCTTCTCGTTCCGCCGACGGTAGGCCGTCCATTCCGTGGGAGAGGTCCTGATTGCCGAGGTCTCGATACACGTAGCGTCTCGCGTCGGACAGTGGCTTACCGCGATGCTCCCGCAGAACGTCAATCAGCACGCCTGCATGTGACGAGTGCCGATCCTGCTGCAGCTGTCTCACCGCAACCAGGAGCGAGACAACTAACGCCACGCAGGCCACAATCACACTCGCCAGCTCCATCGCTCCCCCTCCTAGCGTGCGTGGCGATGCGGCCGCGGCCACACCCCACCATTCGGTGTGACTATCGGGCGTCAGTCGTACGACGTTACTCAGGACGTTAGCGCCGCTCGCGCAATCGTTTGATGAAATGCACCGTACGGCGCTTCGACTCGTCAACGCGCAATGCACCTGCTACGGTCGGTGCACGGTCAAGGGGTGCCCATGGGGATGGTCGTCGCACTCGGAAGTCTGCTAGTTGCCTGCATAGGAGTTTGGTATGCACGCAGACAGGTGTATCTGAACCACAAATACGTCGCATGGAGCTCAATCAGGTTTGGTCTTGCAAAGACTCCCTTCTGGACCTACACCTACCTGACGCATTCGCGGACGTCATCGTAGGCGCAGAGAATCCTGTAATTGTTGATATCAGCATCGAGTTGCTCGCACCTGCCGAGCCGGATGCGGAGAGCGAAGGTTGGCCGGGTCCAGTGAAGGCTCTTCAACCTCACGAATGCCCAGTGCAAATACATTGTAGCGATGAAAGTAGAATTCTCGCCGTGATCGTCGAGGTTGCCGGCGGATTTGATCACCCAGTGGTTTCGCAGGCTGACACAATCGGAATCAGTGCGCCATGAGTACGCCCGCATGACCCGATGACGATCAGCATCCTCCTGGATGGTCCACCCGACATGAACGTCACTACCACCTGGCCGAACACCAGGGCATGGCTCCATGAGTCGATACAGCTTGCGCAGAAGTATCGATCGAAGGTGCCGCGAGCGACGATCCGCAGTCTGTGGCCGAACCTGCATTCGGATTCGGGAGTCGCGCCTTCGTCGGAGCCTGGCGGGCGCAGACTCAGAGAGCCCGCCACGCTGAGGGGATTCCTGCGAGACCTCTGGAGGCTCATCAAGTTCGCAATCCGCCTGGTCGTGATCGCTTACGTGGGGCTGTCGATCTTCGCCGATACAAGGGACGGCTCCGTTCGCGCAGCAGTTTTGGATATCGATGCCTTCGTGCGCCGGAATAAGAACACCCTTGACGAAGTTTTCAGCACTATCGTCGTCGGAGCCTGCTGCTTCCTGATCCTGTTCTTTCTTGCCCTTGGCGCCAAAGATTGGGATTCGAAACGCCGCACGGCAGTTCCCATCTGGCTCCCTCGAGAACGAGATATCAGACTGTCCGTCGAGGTGTTCTTGCACTCACCGGGTTCCTGGCGCCGACTCAAGAAGGCGCTCGAACACGGACTCGCGAGTCGGACACGGGACACCGCGATTGAGGCCCGCGAAACGCGGCTGCTGAATGATCTGGCTTAGCCGAGACCAGGTTGCAAACACCTGGGGCGATCTGCGGCCCACGGCTCTCTGCGACGCACACCGCAAGATATAGGCGAGGTCATGGCCACTCGACGTCGACCTCGGTCTCGGCTTCGTAGTCCACATCCGGTACGTCGAAGCCGTAGAGGCGGCGTACTTCGCTGAAGAACCAGGCCGTGTCGGCAACCTCGGCGATGTTGGTCGCGCTGGCGGACTGCCATTGGGTTCGGATGGCGGACTGGACGTCGTCGTTGAGTTCCCAGCGGTCGAGGCGGATGCGGCCCTCGTCGTCGAGGTCGAGCGGTGCCTCGCCGGTCAGTTGATCCCACAGCGCGATCGACTGCTCGACCGGCGTCTGCAGGCCGGCCAACTTGTGCAGGATGCTGACGTAGAGGCCGATGCCCGGGATCGCGGACGACGCCTGTGTGACGGCGGCACCGTTCACCGAAGTCATTGCGGTCACGCCGTCCTTGGCCAGCTTCAGCGCGGTCTGCTCGAGGTCGGCCTTGGCCGCGCCGATCGAACCCTGGCGGTAAAGCGGGCCGGTCAGCTCGGAACCGATGTACGTGAGGGCAACGGTGTTGAAGCCAGGCTTGAGCAAGTCACGGTCCTGGAGTGCGGTGATCCACCGCGCCCAGTCCTCGCCGCCCATCACCTTCACGGTCTGGGCGATCTCGTCCTCGGTCGCGACCTCGATCCCGATGTTCTGCAGGACCGGCGCACCGTCGTCGAACGCGAGGCTCTTGGTGGTGTGCGCGGCCCCGATCGCCTTCAACGCCGACTGGTACGTCTCGCCGTTGCGCGGATCCACGCGGCGCGGCGCGGCGACGCTGTAGATCAGGTGGTCGATCCCGCCGAGCTGCTCGGCGACCAGGTCGAGCACCTCGTCCTTCGTGGTGTCCGCGAACGCGTCCGCGTTCACGAAGCTCCACGAGCGACCGAGCTCGGCGGCCAATGCGGCCGTCTCCGCGGTGCGGTACCAACCGGCGGTCGCAGTACGACGAGCCGTCGCAGCCTTCTCGAAGCAGACGCCGATCCCATCGATCCCGTATCGCGCGAGACCGGCGATCGTCGTCGCGAGGCCGTAGCCCGAGCTGGACCCGATCACGAGAGCCGTACAGCGCTCCGGCGTACGTTGCTCCACCTGCCCGGCCATGTTCCGCACGATCCGGGCACATCCGGCCGGATGCGAGTCCAGGAACAGGAATCCACGGCCTACGGGCTTGACCACACGCTGCGTCATCGTCAGTTCCAATACATCTCGGCGTCGTCGGGCTCGACCACTACGTCGGCTCCGAGGCGGCGGAGGTTGCCGGCGAAATCGGTGTACCCGCGGTGCACGTGATGCGCGGCCGACACCAGCGTCTCGCCCTCAGCAGCGAGACCGGCGAGGACCAGAGCAGCGCCGGCGCGGATGTCGGAGGCGACCACAGGTGCACCGGACAGCCGCGGTACGCCGCGAACCACCGCGTGATGCCCGTCGGTCTGAATCTGCGCCCCCAACCGGGTCAGCTCCTGCGCGAACGTGAACCGGCCCTCGAACAGGTTCTCCGTCACCATCGCGGCGCCGTCGCTCAGCGCGTTGAGCGCGATCACGAACGCCTGCAGATCGGTGGCGAAACCGGGGTAGGGGAGCGTGACGACATCCACCGGCTTCGGCCGGTCGTGCATACGAACCCGGAAACCAGGGTTCAGCACGGTGATCTCCGCGCCGGCCTTGTGGAGCTTGTCGAGCGGCAGCTCCAGATGCTCTGCGTGCCCGTTCGCGATCGTGATGTCACCCTTGGTGATAGCAGCCGCGAACGCCCAGCTCCCGGACACGATCCGGTCCGGAACCACGGTGTGGTCGACCGGATTCAGCAGCCCGTCCACCCCGGTGATCTCGATCCGCGGTGAGCCGGCGCCGTCGATCTGGGCGCCCATCTCGACCAGCATCTTCGCGATGTCCTGGATCTCCGGCTCGCGGGCGGCGTTCTCGATGATCGTCGTACCCTTCGCGAGCACTGACGCCATCATGATCGTCTCGGTCGCGCCGACGCTCGGGAAGTCCAGCCAGACCTCGGCGCCGTGCAGTCCCTGCGGGGCCTCGGCGATGACGAAACCGTGCTCGATGTGCACCTTCGCGCCCATCGCCTCCAGCCCGGCGACGTGCATGTTCAGCCCGCGGGAGCCGATGTTGTCGCCACCCGGCAGCGCGACCTCCGCCTGACCGCAGCGGGCCAGCAGCGGACCGAGCACCGAGATCGACGCGCGCAGCTTGCGGACCAGGTCGTAGTCGCACTGGTGTCTGATCGAGCCCGGTACGGCGATCGTCGCGAGCCGCCCGTCCGCGTCCACCTTGACCGAGCACCCGAGGGTGTCCAGCAGTTGGGCCATGAACGTGACGTCGAGAATGCCCGGCACCTGCCGCAGCGTCGTCGTACCCTCCGCCAATAGCGCAGCCGCCATCAGCTTGAGCACACTGTTCTTCGCCCCGGCCACCTCGACAGTGCCGTCGAGCCGTGCCTCACCCGCGATCCGAAACCGTTCCACCGGTCGACTGTAGCGTTTGACGGTAGCGGCCTTTGCGTAGAGTCCTGGCATGGCTGTGAACTTGACGCGGATCTACACGCGCACCGGTGACGCCGGCGAGACCCGCCTGGGCGACAATTCAACGACCTCGAAGACGGATCCGAGGCTGGCGGCGTACGGCGAGGTGGACGAGGCGAACTCCGCGATCGGTGTGGCCATCGCGGCCGGGCACATGAACAGCGCGATCGTGGTGCTGCTGACCCGGATCCAGAACGACCTCTTCGACGTCGGCGCCGACCTGTGCAACCCGATCGCGCCCGACCCGGAGTACCCGCCGCTGCGAATCACCCAGGACTACATCGATCGGCTCGAGGGCTGGTGCGACGATTACAACGGTCGTTTGACCAAGCTCCGCTCGTTCATCCTGCCCGGCGGCACCGAGGGCGCCGCGTACCTGAACGTCGCCCGTACCGTCGTCCGTCGCGCAGAGCGAGCCGGCTGGGCCGCCGTCGAAGCGCACGGCCCGTCCGTGAACCTGCTCGCGATCACGTACCTCAACCGGCTGTCCGACCTGCTGTTCATCCTCGGCCGCGTCGCCAACCTGTCCTCCGGCGGCGACGTCCTCTGGGTGCCGGGCGGCGAGCGCTAGCTAGCTGATCTCCCAGTTGAAGGCCATCCGCAGTACGCCGGCCGGTGGCAGGCCGAGCGCGCTGTAGAGACCGGTGGTGAGGCCGTCGAGTGTCAGCGGTGAAGCGCTGACAGCCAGGTCGTCCGTCGTTGTGGGCGCCCGCAGCTGGCTGAGCAGGTTGCGGTGCGGGGCCGCGATCACACCGATCTCGTCGCGATCCAGACCGGCCCGGTTGCAGGCGAGCGTCAGCGCGTGCTGGAAGCCGCCGAGCTCGTCGACAAGCTTGTGGCCGTGCGCGTCGGCACCGGTCCACACGCGTCCACGAGCGAGCGCCTCGAGGCGTTCCTCAGGCAGACCGCGGTCCTGCGCGGCCTTGGCGACGAAGTCCTTGTAGATACGGTCGAGCGTCTCCTCCAGCCGCGCCCACTGGTCGTCGGTGAACTCCTCCTGCGCCGAGTACATCTGCGCGTTCGCGCCCTCGGAGACGACGTCCCGCGAGATCCCGATCCGGCCCATCGCGTCCCGTATGACGCCCTTCCCGGTCAGTACGCCGATCGACCCGGTGATGGTGCCGGGCTGCGCGACGATCACATCGGCCGGCATCGCGACGAAGTACCCGCCGGACGCGGCCACGCCGCCCATCGACGCGATCACGGGCCGTCCGGTCGAGCGGAGCCGCAGTACCTCGTTGCGGATCGCGTCAGAGGCGACGTACGAGCCGCCTGGGCTGTCAACGCGCAGTACTACGGCCTTCACGTGCTCGTTCTCCGCGACGGCACGCAGTGCGGCGCCGACGGTGTCGGAACCGGACCCTGGACCGCCCATCGGGCTGTTGGAGTTGCGGCCGACCGAGATGCCACCCGTCACTCGCACTACTGCTACCAGCGGCTTCTGCGGCCAGGGGAGTGTCTTGCGTAGCTCGTGGAGAGTCCGCGGACCACGCCGGATGTACCGCTCGGCCAGCAGCCTGTCGTCGTACTGGAGCTGCTTCTCCAGCTCGTCGTACACATCCGACCGATAGCCGAGCCGATCGACCAGACCGGCGTCCAGGCCGGCCTGTGCGTGCAGTGGCGCGCTGTCGACGAGCTCGCGGATCCGAGCGGTGTCCAGACGCCGCCGTACCGCGATGCCCTCGACAATCTGCTCGTACGCCGACGCCGCGAGCCGGGACGCCATTTCGCGGGCCGGTGCGGTCATCTCCTTCTCGGTGAACGTGTCGGCCGCCGTCTTGTACTCACGCCGCTTGCCGAACTGCGGGATCACGCCCGCCTTGTCCAGCGCACCGCGGATGAAGACCGCCTGCACCGACACACCGGTGATGGCCAGATCACCGGACGGCTGCAGCCAGATCTCGTCGAACGCCGTGGCCAGGTAGTACGCGACGGTGCCCTGGCCGCTCTCACCGAACGACTCGGTCCAGGCGACAGCCGACTTGCCCGACGTACGGAAGTCGGCCACCGCCTCACGCAGCTCCTGCACCTGCGCCAGCGACAACCGCTGACCGCCCAGGTGGGCGACCACGCCGACGACCGAGTCGTCCCGCGCGCCCTTCCGCAAGGCAGACACCAGTTCGCGCAGCGTCGGCAGATGACGGGCCCGAAAGGCCGCCACCGGAGAGGCAGGCGGCGTCTCGAGAACACCACGGGTCAGATCCAGTTCCAGGAGAGTCCCCATACTCCGACCCTAGACGCTGGACCCAACCGGTCAACGGATGGCGGCGGAGGGCGGTGTCGGCTTGTCGTCGGTCCAGCCGGACTCGAGGACGACGGTCGAGCCGGGCTTCGGGCCGCCGATCGTGGAGCTGAGCAGGCGGCCGGTGGCGGGATCGATGATGTACGTCGCACCGCTCCAGAGCATGCTGGTCCGGGTATCGCCGGGCTTGTTCGGCCCGGCGGTGATGCTGACCTCGGTGCCGCGGCGGCCGAGTGGGTCCTTCACGCCGGTGCGGATGTGTGTGCCCGGTAGGGCGGCGAGGACGCGGAGTGCGGCGCCGCGGAGCTTCGGCGGTGCCGGCATCTCGAACAGGAGCCGTCCGGCTGCGGCGAAAACGTCGTACTCGCGGTCGGCTGCAGGTACGCCCTTGGAGAGGTAGGCGCGGAGCTTGACCGGATCGGTGGGGAGTGCCGCGATCTGCTCGGCGCTCAGGGGCTTGTCGCCGGTCAGGTAGTACCCGGGCGGGACGTCCTGGAACGACATCTTGTTCACCACAGGTACGCCGTCCTCGGTGCTGATCGGAGTGCGCTCGTACGACAGCTGCCAGGACGTCGGCGACCCCTGTGCCCGCCACTTCAGCGCGTCGTTCGCAGTGGCCGGCCGATAGCCCAGATTCACCCATCCGAACCAGGACTCCACTCCTGGCTTCATCGGCATCCAGCTCTCGGTGATCGACCGCCGTTCCAGCGTGTACTTCGGGTTGCCCACTCGCGTCGTCGGACTCACCTGGAGGCTCCGCACCCGGAAGTACTTGCCCGACACCTTCTCGTCCTTCTCCTGTCGCACGGCCACCGCGATGAGGACCTCGGCCGCAGCCGTCAACCGCGGCGCAGTAGTAGTCGTCGGTCCACTCGGCACCGCTCCACCACTGCCACCTCGGCCCACCACCAACGCACCACCCAACCCGACCACAGCCACCAGAGCAGTAGCCGCGGTAACGGCTGTCCCCATCCACCCCGCGCGTACGAACGTCTTGAAAGACTTGGCCGGCCTGGCGTCGTGGATCAGCTCTGTGACCTGGCGGCGGGCGGCCTCGGTCGCCTCCGGGGTCGGACCGTCGGTTTCCGGGAACGCCTTCCGGAGGGCGTCGAACTCGTTCATGACGGCTCTTCCGTGGGGTTGGTGACAGCCGCCCGGACCACCCGACGCGCCCGCGACAAGCGCGAGCACACCGTCCCGTACGCGATCCCGAGGGCCGCCGCCACCTCGTCGTACGTCAGTTGGCCGAGCGCCACCAGCAGCAGGACCTCCCGGTCCTTCGCGTTCAGCTTCGCCAACGCAGCCGCCAGCTCACGTGAAGCCCCTTGCGCAGTCACTTGGGCAGCGACTCGATCTTCATGCGCCGCGACCGGGACCGGTAACGGCAGCTTGGCTGTCGCCCGCCACGCCCGTACTTCGTCTCGTCGGTGACGGCGGATCAGGTTCGTCGCGATCCCGTACAGCCACGCCCGCACCACCCCGCTCCGCCGGTCGAACCGCTCCCGCTGCCGGAACGCGATCAGGAACGTCTCCGCGGCCAGATCGTCCGCGATGTCGCTGCCCAGCCGGCGAGCGACGTACGAATGCACCTGACCGAAGTACCGGTCGAAGATCAGCGCGAACCGTTCCGGCTCTTCAACCGACGCCTCCAGCACCCGCCCGTCTTCATCAGCGGGTACGGCGGCGTCATGCCGCACCCGACCGGGGAATGTTAGGGCCACCTCGGGCGCCATGGGCCTCCTCGCCGACTCACCCTCTTCTTGTCCGATGTCCCCAGACCCCTTCTCGCGACCCCGTCGACCGGTGAGAGGACGCACGAGAGCGCTCTCCGGAGGACACGTTGCCGAGAATTCAGGAAGGGTCGAGCAGACCGCGGGCGGCGGCCTCGTCGTGGGGCCAGACGTAGATGGTCCAGCCGTCGTTGGTCCGGGCCGCGGTCGCCTTGATACCGAAGTCCTTGAGCCGCGACACGAGTACGCGGGCGTCGTTGTAGTTCGGCACGGTGCGGATGTCGGTCAGCAGCCCGAACGCGTCCCGCTCGGCCGGGCGATGGTCAACCCGGCGTACCAGCGACCCGCCCTTCGCCTTCGAGAAGGCCCAGCGGCAGAGCAGCACCATCACGCCGGCCAGGGCGATGGCCACCACCGGGAACAGGAAGTACTCCTCGGCGAACACAGACACTATTGTCTCGCGAAACAAAAGATCGCGAACTCTTGGCAACCTTCCGTGTCTCCGGGGAGTCTTTACCAACACAGACGCTGTCACGCGGCCGATCACTCGGGGGCCGCCGAAAGAGCGGAGGGCACGGACATGCACGTACCGACCCATGAGTACTCGGCCCAACCAGACAACGTGGTTCATCTGACGGGCATCCTGGACGTGCGCTCGGTGGGCGACGTCCGTCAAACCCTCAACGACCTCATTGACACGTCCGACGGGGACGTGATCGTTGACCTGGAAGCAGTCGACGCGGTCGATGCGACGGGTCTCGGTCTGCTGGTCGCGACCCATCGTCGTACCCAGCTCCTCGGCCGTCAGCTCGTGCTCTGGCACCCGCTGCCATCGGTCGTCCGGATCCTCGCCGTCACCCGCCTGCACCGAGTCCTGAAGGTGGAGCGCACCCCGCTGCCCATCAGCGCGTAAGTGTGACCCACACCCCTGGTGACACCAGTCACGAGAGGCAGACTCACAAGGGCACACAGTCCTACTCTCGGGTACATGGCGACCGACAGGGATCGACCGTGGGTGATGCGGACGTACGCGGGCCACTCGTCCGCGGCTGAGTCGAACGCGTTGTTCCGACGGAACCTGGCCAAGGGCCAGACCGGACTCTCGGTCGCGTTCGATCTGCCGACCCAGACCGGGTACGACGCCGACCACCCGCTGGCCAAGGGCGAGGTCGGGAAGGTCGGCGTACCGGTCGCGCATCTGGGTGACGTACGGGCGCTGTTCGACCAGATCCCGCTCGCGCAGATGAACACGTCGATGACGATCAACGCGACCGCGATGTGGTTGCTCGCGTTGTACCAGGTCGCGGCGCAGGAGCAGGGTGCGCTCCCGGACGAGCTGACCGGTACGACGCAGAACGACATCGTGAAGGAGTACCTGTCTCGCGGTACGTACGCCTTCCCGCCGGATGCGTCGTTGCGGCTGACGACCGACGTGATCGCGTACACGGTGGCGCACATGCCGAAGTGGAATCCGATCAACATCTGCAGCTACCACTTGCAGGAGGCGGGGGCGACGCCGGTGCAGGAGCTGGCGTTCGCGCTGTCGACGGCGATCGCCGTACTCGATCGGGTCCGGGACGGCGGGCAGGTGCCGCCGGAGCGGTTCGATGACGTCGTACAGCGGATCTCGTTCTTCGTGAACGCCGGCGTGCGGTTCGTCGAGGAGACGTGCAAGATGCGCGCTTTCGTGTCGTTGTGGGATTCGTTGACGCTGGAGCGGTACGGCGTGACCGATCCGAAGGCTCGAAGGCTTCGGTACGGCGTGCAGGTGAACTCGCTCGGGTTGACCGAGGCGCAGCCGGAGAACAACGTGCAGCGGATCGTGCTCGAGATGCTCGGGGTCACGCTGTCGAAGAACGCGCGGGCGCGGGCGGTGCAGTTGCCGGCCTGGAACGAGGCGCTCGGACTGCCGCGGCCGTGGGACCAGCAGTGGTCGCTGCGGATGCAGCAGGTCCTTGCTTATGAGAGCGACCTGCTCGAGTACGACGACATCTTCGACGGATCGCACGTGATCGAGGCCAAGGTCGCCTCGCTGGTCGACGGTGCCCGGGAGGAGATCGACCGGGTGCAGGCGATGGGCGGCGCGGTCGCGGCGGTCGAGAGCGGGTACCTGAAGCAGGCGCTCGTCGCGTCGCATGCCGAACGCCGCCAGCGGATCGAGTCCGGCGAGCAGGTCGTGGTCGGGGTGAACCGGTTCGAGAACACCGAGCCGTCGCCGCTGACGGCCGACCTCGACACGGCCATCCAGACCGTCGACCCGGCCGCCGAATCCGCCGCTCTGGAGTCGCTGAGCAAGTGGCGCATCGACCGCGACGGTGCGGCCGTCGATACCGCGCTGGCGAAGCTGCGTGCGACCGCCAAGACGACCGACAACCTGATGCCGGTCACTCTCGAGTGCGCTCGTGCCGGGGTGACTACGGGGGAGTGGGCGGGCGTGCTGCGGGAGATGTACGGCGAATACCGCGCCCCGACCGGCGTTTCCGGGTCGGTCGGTGTCTCGGCGGGCGGTGCCGAGATCGCGGCCGTCCGCTCGAAGGTCGCCGAGACGTCCGCTGAGCTCGGTGGTCGACTGCGGCTCCTGGTCGGCAAACCGGGTCTCGATGGCCACTCCAACGGCGCCGAACAGGTCGCTGTGCGTGCACGTGACGTCGGCTTCGAGGTCATCTACCAGGGCATCCGCCTGACCCCCGAGCAGATCGTCGCGGCCGCGGTCGCCGAGGACGTCCACTGCGTAGGCCTGTCGATTTTGTCGGGCTCCCACATGGAACTCGTACCTCAGGTAGTCGAGGGCCTCCGCGAAGCCGGCCTGGAAGACGTCCCCGTCGTTGTCGGCGGTATCGTCCCCGACGCCGACGCCAAATCCCTCCTCGCCGCGGGCGTGGCCGCCATCTACACCCCCAAGGACTACGACCTCACCGGCATGATGTCCGACGTAGTAGACGTAATCCGCCAAGCCAACAAGCTGTAGCCCCTGCGCGCCCCCGACCGCCTCGTGGTTTCGCCCGGGCGTGGTAGAAGAGGTACATGAACACTCGAGTGCTCTCCAACGGAACTGAGATCCCGGTGCTTGGACTTGGGGTCTGGCAGGTGGATGACGGGGTGGAAACCGAGCAGTCCGTGACCTGGGCTCTGGAGACCGGGTATCGGCTGATCGACACCGCGCAGGCCTACGGGAACGAGGTCAGTGTCGGGAAGGCGATCCGCGAGAGCGGGATTCCGCGGGAGGAGATCTTCCTGACGACCAAGTTCTACCCGGGTGGGAAGGACGCGCGGGTCGAGGCGGAGAAGAGTCTCGAGCGGCTCGGTACGGAGTACCTCGATCTGTACCTGATCCACTGGCCGCAGGGTGGTCCGACCTGGGCCTGGCCGGGGATGGAGGCCGCCGTCGAGGCCGGCCTGACCAAGGGCATCGGCATCTCCAACTTCAGCGCCACCGAACTCCAGGAGCTCGGCAAGATCGCCCAGATCCAGCCGGCCGTGAACCAGATCCAGTTCAGCCCGTTCGAGTACCGCAAGGCCCTGGTCGAGGCCTGCGAAGAGGCGAACGTCGTCGCGCAGGCCTACAGCCCGCTCGGCACCGGCCGCCACCTCGGCGACCCGGTCGTTGCGCGGATCGCCGAGGCCACCGGCAAAACGCCGGCGCAGGTCCTGATCCGCTGGGCGATCCAGAAGGGCCTCTCGGTCATCCCGAAGTCCACTCACCAGAACCGGATCGTCGAGAACTTCGACGTCTTCGACTTCGAGCTGGACGACGCCGCGGTCGCCGACCTGGACGGCCTCGACAAGACCCACGGAACCGCCGACGCGCTCTCGCAAAGCGGCAAGTGGTGGTCGTGAACACATGACTCAGGAGGTACTGCGTCAGCCGGCGGAGGCAGCGATCTTCCTGGTGCTCGACGTACGTCCTGGATCCGAAGCGACCGCGCGGGACCTGCTGGCGGACATCGCCGGCCTGACCCGCGCGGTCGGTTTCCGCGCGCCGGAGGACGAGCTGAGCTGCGTCGTCGGCATCGGCGCGTCCCTGTGGAGCCGGCTCTATCGCTCGTCCGCTCCGCGCGAGCTGCACCCGTTTCGCAGCCTGTCCGGCGCCAGACACTCCGCTCCGGCGACGCATGGCGACCTGCTCTTCCACCTCCGTGCCCGCCGGCTCGATCTGTGCTTCGAGCTCGCCCGCCACGTGATGACCAGGCTCGCCGGACACGTCAAGGTCCTCGACGAAGTACAGGGCTTCCGGTACTTCGATGAGCGCGACCTGCTCGGATTCGTCGACGGCACCGAGAACCCGACCGGCCCCAAGGCGGTCGCCGCGATCACGGTCGGCGACGAGGACCCGGCGTACGCCGGCGGCAGCTACGTCGTCGTACAGAAGTATCTGCACGACCTCGACGCCTGGCAGGCGCTGCCGGTCGCCGAGCAGGAGCGTGTGATCGGGCGGTCGAAGCTCGACGACATCGAGATGACGGACGCGGTCAAGCCGGCCAACTCGCACGTGGCGGCGAACACGATCGTCGACCCGGACGGCACCGAGCGGCAGATCGTCCGCGAGAACATGGCCTTCGGCTCACCCGGGGCGGCCGAGTTCGGCACCTACTTCATCGGGTACGCCGCGACACCGGACGTGATCGAACGGATGCTGCTGCGGATGTTCATCGGTGCGCCGCCGGGCAACTACGACCGGATCCTTGACTTCTCGACCGCGGTGACCGGCAGTCTGTTCTTCGTGCCGACCGCGGAGTTCCTCGAAGACCCGTCGCCCGCAACCGCCACGAACAGTCCGGATGGATCGCTGGGAATCGGCAGCCTCAAAAGGAGTCGGACATGACGAACAACCTGCACCGCGAACTGGCTCCGGTCTCGGACGCCGCGTGGGGCGAGATCGAGCAGGAAGCACGCCGTACCTTCACCCGCGACATCGCAGGCCGGCGCGTGGTCGACCTGGTCGGCCCGTCCGGACCGGAACTGTCCTCGGTCGGGACCGGGCACCTGGAGACCGTCGAGGCGCCGGGCGAGGGTGTGATCGCGCACCGTCGGCTGTCCCAGCCGGTCATCGAGTTGCGCGTTCCGTTCACTGTCACCCGGCAGGCCGTCGATGACGTGGAGCGCGGCGCGAAGGACTCCGACTGGCAGCCGGTGAAGGACGCCGCGAAGCAGATCGCGTTCGCCGAGGACCATTTGGTATTCCACGGTTCGGATGCCGCCGGGATCCAGGGCCTCGCGCCGAGCACCTCGAATCCCGTACTCGCGCTGCCCGCCGAGCCGAAGGACCTGCCGGACTCCGTTGCCCACGCGTTGCAGGCCTTGCGGCTGGCCGGTGTGGACGGACCGTACAGCCTGCTGCTGTCCGCCGACGTGTACACCGCGGTCGCGGAGACGACGGACCATGGTTACCCGATCCGGGATCACCTCGCCCGGCTGGTCGGCGACGGCGAGATCATCTGGGCGCCGGCCCTCGAGGGTGCGCTGCTGGTGTCGACGCGCGGCGGTGACTACGAGCTGCACCTCGGTCAGGACCTGTCGATCGGGTACCTGTCCCACGACGGCGACACCGTCGAGCTGTACCTGCAGGAGTCGCTGACCTTCCTGGCACTCACCGCAGAGTCCAGCGTCGTCCTGCGCGGTTAGCCTTCGAGCAGTCCGGCGAGTACGGCGGCTTGGCTGATCGCGAAGTCCTTGGTCGCGGTCAGCAGGGTCAGTGTGCCGTTCCCGGCGAGCTCAGACAGGTGGCTGAATGCCGCGGCGCGGATCGGATCCTCGAGCTCGCCGCGGTACCGGCGCGCGAACTCGTCGTACCGCGTGGGGTCGTGCCCGTACCACTCCCGCAGCTCGGTGGACGGGGCAACGTCCTTGCACCACTCGTCGATCCGCGCCTTCGACCTGCTGAGCCCGCGCGGCCACAGCCGATCGACCAGCACCCGCTGCCCGCCGTCGTCCTCCAGCGGGTCGTAGACCCGCAGAACCCGAACCGCCATTCAGCCCTCCTCCAGAGGAAGCTCACGGAGTCACGGTAGTTCTTTCGGTCCCGTGGTTGTGGTGGTTGCCGCCGTAGCGGAGGAGCGCCGGTGTCCAGATGGCCAGAGCTGCGACCAGGACGACGAGCAGGAGGGCGCTGACGAAGGTGGTGACGTCGACGCCGTAGTGCTCGGCGAAGGCGCCCAGGGCCAGGGACGCGACCGGCATGATGCCGATGGCAAGCTCTTGTACGCCGAGGGCGCGGCCGTGGAGCGATTCGTCGGTCGTCATCAGGAGCAGCGTGGTCTGCAGTACGCCGAACGCCGCGCTCAGCACGCCGATCCCGGCCATCAACACGAACGACGCGATCCGATTGTGGGACAGGCCGAACACGGACCACAGCGTTCCCCACGCAGCCGTGCCGACGATGAACATGCCGCCCTTGAAGCGGAAGTCGCCGAGCCACGCGATCACCAGCGAGCCGGTCAGACCGCCAACGCCGGCGCAGGTCAGCAGCCAGCCGAGGCCTGCGGCGTCGAGCCCGAGCGACTCCTGAGCGAACACCGGCATGAAGGACTGCGCGATCGGCCAGACCAGAGTGTTCGCGGCCAGGGTGATCAGCAGAACCGTTGTGGCCAGGCGGTTCCGGGCGATCTCGCGGAGTCCGCTGGTGACCATCCGGATCGCCGAGCCGGTGTGTTCGCCGACCACTCGGCCGTACTCGCGCAACGGCAGCAGCATGACCAGCGAAATGGCATACCAAAATGTCGAGACCCACAACGCGGCCGGTGCGCCCAGACCGTTGATCATCAGGCCGCCGACCGCAGGCCCGATGACCTGCGTCATGTTGAGAGCCATCGAGTTGAGGGCGTTGGCGTTGCTGAGGTTCTGCCGTCCGACCAGGTCGAGCACGAGCGAGGCGCGCGCCGGCTGGGACGGCGACTGAGCCAGCCCGATCGCGAACCCGCCGAGCACCAGCACCCAGTACGACGCTCGGCCGAGCGACGCCAACGTGGCCACGGCACTGACCGCGACCAGCGCCCACGAGGCCGCGATGATCAGCAGCCGGACCCGGTTATGCCGATCCGCGAACGCGCCCGCAAACGGTCCGAGCAGCAGGGGAGCCAGCCGTACCGCGGTGAACACCGCGACCAGGAAATCGGAGTGCGTCGTCTCGTACGCGAGCCAACCGAGCACGAGGGTCTGCGTCCACACACCGCCGAAGAAGAACAGGTTCGAGAACCAGAACAGCCGGAACGGCCGGTTGTCCCGCAGCGAGCCGATCGTCCTCGTGACCAGAGCGCCTGTACTCACACCTGGAGTTCGCCGTCGTGTACGACGACCTGTCCGCCGGCGATCACCAGTTCACGACGCGGCGCGCGGACGAGTGCGTCAGGCGCGTTCTCGGCATCGAGCAACACGATGTCCGCGCGTGCTCCGGGCGTGAGGCCATGGTTCTCCCGATGGACGAACGCCGCGCCATACGTCGTTGCGAGCTCGACGGCGTAGGTGAGGTCCTCGTCGGTGCGCAGTCCGTGCAGGCGGGCGAATCCGCGGGCGACCTGGAGCAGATCTCCATCGCCGTACGGCGACCACAGGTCGCGGATCCCGTCGGTACCGAGGCCGATCGCGACTCCCGCCGTACGCATCTCGCGCCAGGGCAGCGGTGCCGAGTTGACCGGAGCGACCGTCGTCCACGAGATCCCGGCCGCGCCGAGCTGGTATACCATTTCCGTCCGTCGTGCTGGGGCCAGCTCGCCGAGGGCGAAGCCGTGGGACACGTTGACCTTGCCTGCAAGGCCGGCCTGTCGGGTGCGCTCGATGATCAGCTCGTACTGGAACGCGCCGAGGTCGCCGCGGTCGTGCAGGTGGATGTCGATCCCGACGCCACGCCCTTCGGCGATCTCGAAGAGTGCGTCCAGTTGGCCGACCGGGTCGCGGTCGATCGACGCCGGGTCGAGTCCGCCGATGCTGGTCGCGCCTTCGGCCGCGGCCTTGTCCAGCAGCTCGAGTACGCCGGGACGCCGCAGTACGCCGTCCTGCGGGAATGCGACGATCTCGACCTCGACGGCATCGCCGAGCTCGGCCGCAGCCTCGCGAACGTTCGCGATCCCACGCAGGCCGACGCCGAGATCGACGTCGACGTGGGTGCGGGTGGCCGTTGTGCCGTGTCGCAGGAACTCACGCAGAACGGCGGTCGCGCCAGCCACGCTTGGGATGCCGTACTTGTCGCGCTCGGCACGCTCGTGCGCGATCCGGCCCTGGGTGGTCGGCTCGCCGCCGTACGACACCCATGGCTGGCCCCACCAGCTCTTGTCGACGTGCGCATGCGCGTTCACGAAGCCCGGGAGCGCGAGCAGCCCGCGACCGTCAACAACCTTCTGGTCTGCCGCTTGGGATCCGGCGGCTTGGGTTCCGGTGGGGGTGATTTCTGCGATCACACCGTCGACGATCGCGACGTCGACCGGGTCACCGCCCCACGGGCGCACGTCGGCAAGCAGCAAGGAGGTCATGTCGAGAATGGTATACCAAACTGATGCGACTACTGATTTCAGGCGGGAACTCGGTATACCGTCAGTCCCTCCCGCGGCTGCTGCGGAACAGGACCTCCGACTGCTCGAGGTGTTCGCTCGCAAGCCGCTCGGCCTCGGCGACGTCGCGATTCGCGATCGCGGTGTACAGATCGAGGTGCTGGCCGGCGACCGCGATCAGATCGTCGTGCTGGGCCAGCAGCCAACGCATCCGGCTGCGCAGCGGGCGTTCGATCTCGATCAGCAGCTCGTTGGACGCCAGCTCCGTCACGAGCTCGTGGAAGTCGGCCGCCTTCCGCCGGGCGACCACGGCGTCGTGCGACCGCGCGGCGGCGAGCTGTTCGTCCAGGGTCTGCCGGAGCCGATCGAGCCCCTCGCGGGTACGGCGTTCGGCCGCGAGCCGGAACGTGAGCGGCTCGAACGCGGTCCGGACCTCAGTCAGGTCCGCGATGTCGGAATCGGTAAACTTCCGGACGACCGCCCAGGATCGGGGTCGCAGCGTCACGAGACCTTCGCTGTCCAGGACCTTGAGCGCCTCCCGAACCGGCACCCGACTGACGTCGAGCGCAGCAGCCAGCTCCCGCTCGACCAGCCGTTCGCCCGGCGGCCGGACCCCGTCAAGGATCTCGCCCCGCAGCCGGCGGGTCACCCGCCCGGTCTCAGACTCCCGATCGTCCATCAACGCTCCCCGAGTTTGGTATACCACCCAAGGATGCCGCACTCGCTGATTAGGCTCACCGGGGGTAAGGGCCCCCCGAGTCGCGCGCCGTGACGAACGGCTGGTCCGGACGCAGCTCAGCTGGCGCTCTTCTCCTTGATCAGGTCCTCGACCGCCTTGGGGATAGTGGTTTCGAAGTCGAGGAGTTTGGCCCAGGTAGGGGTGATGGTGATGACCGCCATCTCGTCGTACAGGGCCTGGACGCCGGCCGCCCATTCCGGGTACTGCTCGTCGGTCATCACCTTGTGGCCGGCGGTCAGGTAGCCCTCGGTGACGCCCGGGACCAGTTCGACGGTGGCAGTGCCGCGGATCAGCAGGGCCTTCGGCGGGAAGGCGCCGGTGTCGATGGTGATCGCGACCTTCGGGTTCTTGCGGAGGGCGGCGACCTTGGCGGCCTTGGGCACGGTCGCCATCACGATCTGCTCACCCTCGGTCCAGAAGCCGATCGGGATGACGCGGGGGTCGCCGTCCAGGCCGTCGTACGCGAGGCGGGCCGGTTCGCGGCCGTTGAGGAGTTCCTGGGCGTACGGCTTGGCGAGGATCTCGGCGATCTGCTGCTGGTTCATGAGGTGTCCAATCTGAGTAGGTTCTCATGATGGGGACGGAGCCGTCGGAGGGTTCTCGACATCGATAGGTTGGCGAATCGTGGAAAGTTTCGGATTCGGTCCAGGCGCGGTCCAGGTCGACGACGACGGCGCGGTCGCTCAGGTGCTGCACCCCGACGGGCGGCGCGTGCTGCTGGACAACGGTGCGGTGCACGACAGCCTGCATGCCTGGGGCAAGGGATTCGTCATCACGGACCGCGCGGCATACCGTTTCGACAGCCCGGCGTTCACCCGTTGGCGTAGCAGCGGCATCGACCTGATGTACCGGTTCGGTGACCTGGAGCTCCGCGTCGGCCGTCGCTTCGGCGAGCAGTGGACCGAGACCTACGAACTCCGCAACACCGGCAACGACACCATCGAGATCGGCTCCCTCGCGATCAGTACGCCGTACCGCGACGTCTACACCTCGAGCCGCGAGAGCCTCACTGGCGCGGTGCATGCGCACGTATGGACGGGCGGGGCGGACGCCTGGGTCTGGGCGGTGCCGATGGACGGCAGTGGACCGGGCCTCGGTCTGCAGCTCAAGGAAGGCGAGCTCTGGGCGTACTCGGTCGAGTCCCGCGAGCCCGGCACGAGCAGCAACATCCGCGGGCACATCTACCTCCACGTCACCGACCACGCCCGCGCGCCGCACGCGATGGGAGGCCAGCCGGCCATCACGCTCGAGCCGGGATCGTCGTATCGGTGGACCTGGCAGCTCGCTTGGTATACCGATCTGCCCGCCTTCCACGCGGATCGTCAGCCACTCATCGGCGCCGACCGCCTGGCTGCCGAGGTCGGCGAGACGATCACGCTGCACGACGGCACCGAGGTCACCAGCGCCGAGCCGGGCATCAAGTACGTCGAAGCACCCAACGGCAAGGCACGGATCGCGGTCCTCTTCCACGAACCGCTCCAGCAGATCGCCGAGCGCCGGGTCCGCTTCGTCCTCGATCGCCAACGCCGCCCCGAGCTCGCCGATAGCCGCAAGTACGCGTTTGTGCCGTACGACAACGAGAGCGGTCTCACCGTCCTATCCAGTGCCTGGCGCGACTGGTCCGACGCACGCGAGCGAGTCGGCATGGCCCTTCTGCTCCAGGAGGTCCGCGACCGCGGTTGGGGCGACCGAGCCGAGTTGGATGAGGCACTCGCCGGTTACGAGCAGTTCGTCCGCGAGTACCTGCTCGACGAAACCGGCACGATTCAGGACGACAGCATCCACCAGGACGCCGTACGCCTCTACAACTTCCCCTGGTTCGCCCGCTTCCTGCTCGGCCAAGGCGATCGCGCCGGAGCAACACGCATCCTCAACCGGTACTACGAACTCGGCGGCGACCACTTCCTCGCGTTCGACCTCGGTCCGCTGCTGAGCGAACTCGGCCTCCACGATCACCTCATCCGGCACGCCAAGACCTTCATCGGGTACGGCGACGAGCTGCCGCCGCACGAGGTCAACTACGAGCAGTCGATGGTTGCCCCGCTCCTCGAGCTGCTCGTTTTGGCATACCAAATTGCGCCGGACCAGATCGACGGGGCCGAACTAACCCGCCGGCTGCCCTGGTTGACCGCGTTCGCGGCCGACCAACCCGATGTACGGCTGCGGCATGTGCCCATCCGGCACTGGGACGGCTACTGGTTCGGCCGGCTCCGGTTGTGGGGCGACGTCTTCCCGCACTACTGGTCCGCCTTGAGTGCGGTCGTGTACGCCGCTTGGCCGCGTGAACTCGTCACGCCCGAACAAGCCGCCTGGCTGGACACGGCCCACCAAGCGATCCTCCGCGCGAACCTGGTCAGCTTCAACGCGGACGGATCGGCGACCTGCGCGTTCGTCTACCCGAGCTGCGTGAACGGCCAACCTGCCCACGTCGCCGACCCGCTCGCCAACGACCAGGACTGGGCCCTCGTCTACGCCCTGCGAAACTGAGCGATCAGTTCGGCCAGTCGCCGGTGTCAGTACGGGTGTGAGGACAATGACGACGGAGGTGTCTCATGCCGGACGACCTGCTCCAGCGTGCGCGGGAAGGTGACCGAGAGGCGTTCGCGGCCCTGGTCGAGCCGCAGCGCGGGGAGTTGCAACTGCACTGCTACCGGATGCTCGGTTCGTTGCAAGACGCCGAGGACGCCCTGCAGGAAACGTTGCTCTCGGCATGGATCGGGCTGAGCGGATTCGAGGGACGATCATCGGTCCGCACCTGGCTCTACCGGATCGCGACCAACCGCTGTCTCAACGTCTTAAGGTCGTCGTCGCGGAGACCAGTGCCGGCCGCACCCCTTCCGGTTCCCGTGCCGGAGCCTTATCGGTCCGGTGAAGTGCTATGGCTGCAGCCCTATCCCGATGTCCTGCTGGACGGTATATCGGATCAGTTGCCCGGCCCGGAGTCGCGATACGAGTCCCGTGAAGCGATCTCGCTCGCGTTCGTGACCGCAGTACAACTGCTTCCGCCGAATCAGCGTGCCGTCCTGCTGCTACGCGACGTACTGGGTTATCGGGCCAAGGAGACCGCGGAGTTGCTCGGCCTCACCGAGGCCGCGGTCAACAGTGCGCTTGCTCGCGCTCGGGCGACGATGGATGCGACCGACCGAGAGCCTGGAGTCGGCGGTGCTGAGGAGCGTGAGCTGACCGACCGCTTCGTCGAGGCGTTCGCCGCGCAGGACGTCGATGCGCTGGTCGCACTGATGACGAGCGATGCGTGGGTGCGGATGCCGCCGCTTCCGTTCGAGTACCACGGTATCGAGGCCGCGCACCGGTTCTTCACCGCGCTCGCTGCGCACCAGCGGCAGATCGTGGCGATGGTTCCGGTCGGCGCGAACGGTCAGCCCGCTTGGGGTGAGTACATCCGCGATCCGGTCACCGGCGGCCTGCACCTGATCGGGGTGCTGGTGATCGGCATCGCCGGCAACCGAATCCACGACATCGTCCACTTCGAAACCACGGTCGCGCCGTACTTCGGCCTACCGCGAACCCTGGACAACTAGCCCAAGGTCGACCGCTAGCCCAACGTGAGCAGCAGTTCTTGCAGCTTTGCCATCACGTAGGCATGCAGGCTGGTCCCGTACGAGATCCGCGTCGCACCCGCGGCCGCAAGCTCCGCCGGCGTCGGTCCACCCGGCGCAGCATGCCCATTGATCGGCCCACCAACGGCCGACGCCACCTGAGCGAGCTGGTCGACCGGAGCCATGATCGGGTAGACGCAGTCGACTCCGGCGCGACGGTACTCGCGACCCCGTCGTACCGCCTCCGCGACCGGATCGTCGATAGGCCGGATGAACGTGTCGACCCGCGCGTTGATCACCAGCTCAGCACCCGCAGCCGCGCGTACTTCGGCCAAGTAGTCCGCCTGCTTAGCCACGTCGACCAGTGCGCCGCCGACCGAGTCCTCCAGGTTGCAACCGACCGCGCCGGTCTCCAGCAACCGCTCCGCGAACTCCTTTGCAGACAAGCCATATCCGGCCTCCATGTCCGCCGTGACCGGTACGTCGACCGCCCGCGCGATCCGGGTCACCGCGGCGAACATCTTCTCCGCCGGGGTCAGCTGCCCGTCGTCGTACCCGAGGACGCGGGCGACCGCCCCGCTGCTGGTGGCAACAGCGGGGAAGCCGGCCTCGGCGACCAGGCGAGCACTCACCGGGTCCCATGCGTTCGGCAGGACCAGGGGAGTGCCGCCGTGGTGCAGCGCTCTGAACAGTTCGGCAGTCATCGCTGTGACCTCACGGCTTGTAGTGGCCGGGTTCCATCTTTCCGCTGACCCCGACCCGGGTCCACATGTTGATGGTGATGATCAGGGCGATGAGCTGCGCCAGCTCCTTCTCCTCGAAAGCCTGCGCCGCGACCTCGTACACGTCGTCCGGCACGTGGTCGACGCTCACCAGCGTGATCGCCTCGGCGAGCTGCAGCGCCGCCTTCTCCTGGTCGGTGTAGAAGTTCTTCGCCTCGCGCCAGACCGGGAGCAAGGTGATGCGCTGCTGCTGGTCGGTGCCGAACTGCAGCAGGTCGAGCGAGTGCATGTCGGTGCAGTACGCACAGCCGTTGATCTGTGAGGCCCGGATCCGCACCAGGTGCGCCAACTTGGGGTCCAGCCCCTCGTCGGACACCCGGTCCAGCTCGATCATCGCCTTGTAGAAATCCGGGACCAGGGTGGCGAGCTTCACTCGCCGCGTCGTTGAACTCATGCCTCTACGCTATGACCGGATCGGCCCAGCCACCTGGTCCACTTCCCACAGAGATCCGTGGGCCAATGCGATCAGGCCCGGTTGCGGCGTACCAGATTGCGCAGCTGGGTCCAGGTGCTGCGCATCGTGCGCGGCGCCCGCTTCTTCAGCGGCTTCATCAGCTCGTCGACGGGCGACGGCGGCTCGACAGGAGTCTCAGGTACGGACATGACGTTTCCCTATTGGGAGGGCCGGTTTGGCTGCACCACGAGGTGGGATGTCGTCGTTTCCGGAGCTACGGCCACAGTACGCCTGTCTGGACCGGAAAGCGCCGTCCGACTAGGTCAGGGATGCGCTGAGGGCATCGAGGATGAGGTTGAGGCCGAAGTCGAATTCGTCGCCGAAGTCGTAGCCGGATTTGGAGTAGAAGTCGGTGGTCATCTCGGCGAGATGCGGGTAGTCGCCGGTGGTGAACTGCTCCATGATCGACTCCGCGACCGGCGCTACTGTGTCCGGGCCATCGAACGGGAGTCCGGCTTCCTGGAGTGCGAACCCGTACGTATAGCTGTCGATCAGGGCGTAGGCGTGGGCGGTCATCTCGAGCGAGAAGCCGGCTGCTCGCAAGGTCGCGAGTACTGCGTCGTGGTGGCGCAAGGTCGCCGGGCCGGGACTGGTGCGCGACTCCATCAGCCCGATCGCCCAGCGGTGTTGCCGCAGTACTTGCCGGGCCGAGGCAGCGCGCCGGCGCAACTCAATGCGCCAGTCGCCGTCGGGTGACGGCAGGTCGATCTCGCTGAAGACCACATCGACGATGCCGTCGAGGATCGCCTCCTTGCCGGCCACGTGGTAGTAGACCGACATCGGCTTCGCGCCGAGCTCCTGGGCGAGCGAGCGGATCGTGAGTGCCCCGATCCCGCCCGCATCGGCCACTTCGACCGCGGCGGTCAGCACTCGCTCGCGGCTCAGCCGTGGGCGTCCGTTGGTGGGCTCAACCATTCGCACTCCCGGACCGTAGCACTTTCGTACAAAGTACGTTACCTTGGCCGTACTTAGTACGAAAGTGCGAAAGTGTGAAAGGCCATCGGCGCTGGGGGCTCCGAGATCCAGCAGACGCTCCAGCATCAACAGGGGGGAACACCAATGGCCATCACCACCACGACCACCATGCGGGCGATCGTGCAGGACAGGTACGGCGAGGCCGACGTCCTGCAACTCCGTCAGATCGCCCGGCCCGAGCCGGCCGCGAACGAAGTACTCGTCCACGTGCACGCAGCCGGTCTCGATCGCGGCACCTGGCACGTGATGACGGGTACGCCGTACCTGCTCCGCCTCGCGTTCGGACTGCGCGGCCCGAAGAACCCTGTGCCCGGACGAGATGTCGCCGGCACCGTCGAGGCCGTCGGGTCTGCGGTGACCAAGTTCGCCGTCGGCGACGAGGTGTACGGCGTCGCGCCCGGATCGTTCGCCGAGTACGCCGTGACTGGTGAGGACAAGCTTGCCCACAAGCCGGCCAACCTCTCCTTCGAGCAGGCTGCCGTTGTCCCGGTCTCGGCGCTCACCGCACTGGATGCGTTGACCACCGGCCGGGTCGAGTCCGGCCAGCACGTTCTGATCATCGGCGCATCGGGTGGCGTCGGCAGTTACGCCGTACAACTGGCCAAAGCCTTCGGGGCTGAGGTGACCGGAGTCGCAAGCACTCCCAAGCTCGATCTCGTACGGGCGCTTGGTGCCGATCACGTCGTCGACTACACGCACGAGGATTTCGCGCAGACCGGCACTCGCTACGACCTCATCATCGACATCGCCGGCCGGCCCACGCTGGCCCGGCTGCGGCGCGCGCTCACGCCCAAGGGGACGGCCGTCATCACCGGCGGCGAGGACGGCGGCAGCTTCAGCGGCGGCATGAACCGGCAGTTCCGCGGACTGATCCTCTCGCTGTTCGTCGGCCAGCGGTTCACGTTCTTCATCAACAAGGAACGCGCCGCCGACCTCGAACGACTCACCACGCTGATCGAGACCGGCAAGGTTGCCCCGAGCATCGATCGCACCTACTCGCTGGACCAGGTCCCGGACGCGATGCGCCACCTGACCAGCGGCCAGGCTCGCGGCAAGATCGCGATCACCGCATGATCACCGTTGAGAGACTCACGAAGAAGTACGGCAACACGCTCGCGGTCGACGACATCACCTTCACCGCCGCCGCGGGCCGGGTGACCGGATTCCTCGGGCCGAACGGGGCCGGCAAGTCGACCACGATGCGGATCATGGTCGGCCTCACCCGGGCCACCGCCGGAACCGTCACGATCTCCGGGCGGAAGTTCGCCGACCTGCCCAACCCGGGACTCGAAGTCGGCGTCCTGCTCGACGCGTCCGCACAACATGCCGGCCGGTCCGGCCGCGAGATCCTGACTCTGGCGCAGCGCCTGATGGGTCTGCCGAAGGCCAGGGTCGAGGAGATGCTGGAAGCCGTCAGCCTCACTCCGGACGAAGCTTCGAGGCGAGTGGGGGAGTACTCGCTCGGCATGCGTCAGCGGCTCGGCATCGCCACCGCCCTCATCGGCGACCCGGAGGTACTGATCCTCGACGAGCCCGCGAACGGGCTGGACCCGGCCGGCATCCGCTGGATGCGCGACCTGCTCCGCGGGTACGCTGATCGTGGCGGAACCGTCCTGCTGTCCTCGCATCTGCTGCATGAGATCGAGGTCATCGCCGACGACATCGTGATGATCGGCCACGGCCGGATCGTCTCCCAAGGCGCCAAGACCGAGCTCTTGCACGCGGCGGGCACCCTCGTTCGCGCCGTGGACCTGGCCCGGCTCGAGCAAGCGTTGACGGATTGGGGTCTGACTGTCAGCCCCACCGGCGACGGCGCGCTGTGGACCGACGCCGACGCCGCACTCGTCGGGACGGTGGCGCTCGAATCGGGTATTGCCCTCACCGAACTGCGGGCCGCAGAAGGCGCCGGCCTGGAGGAGATGTTCCTCGAGCTCACCTCCACGACCCAGCGCGAAGGAGCACCGGCATGACCGCCGTCGCAGTAGAAGCAGTCCAGCCTCGACGAGTCGGCGTACGCCCGGTCCCGATGACCCGGATCATTGCCGTCGAGCTGCGCAAGATGTTCGACACTCGATCGGGCTTCTGGCTGATCGCCAGCATCGCGATCACCGCCGTACTCGCCGCCGTCGGCGTGATCCTGTTCGCCGCGGACGGCCAACTCACCTACTCCACCTTCGCGACCGCGATCCGCTTCCCGGTGGTGATCATCCTGCCGCTGGTCGCGATCCTGGCTGTCACCAGCGAATGGAGCCAGCGCACCGGCCTGACCACGTTCACGCTGATCCCACACCGCGGCCGGATCATCACCGCCAAGGCGATCTCGTCGGTCGTCATCGCGATCGCGGCGATGGCGCTGACCTTCGCGGTCGGTGCCCTCGGCAACCTTCTCGGCGCCGCCGTCACCAGCAGCCCGCTGGTGTGGGACGTGACGATCACCCAATGTCTGTACTACGTCCTCGGCATGGTCCTGAGTCTGCTGATCGGGTTCATGCTGGGCGTCCTGATCCGGGCCTCGATCGGCGCGGTGGTGACGTACTTCGTCCTCACCTTCCTGCTGCCCACGATCTTCAGCCTGCTGGCGGCCGGATCGCATTGGTTCCACGACGTACAGCCCTGGGTCGACATCCAGTTCGCGCAGAGCGGCCTGTTCGTCTTCGACAAGTCGCTGACCGGCGAGCAGTGGGCCAACATCGGCGTCACCGGGATCGTCTGGCTCGTCATCCCACTGCTGATCGGGCTCCGAATGGTGATGCGGGCAGAGGTCAAGTGACTCCCAAACACAAAGGTGCGATGGCCGCCCGGACCGTGCTGGTCACGGGCGGCACCGGCGGCATCGGCAAGGCGACCGCCGCCGGCCTCGCTGTCCTCGGCGCCCGTGTCGCGATCACCGGTCGCGACCGCGGGCGGGCCGAAGCTGCCGCAGCCGAGATCCGTGCGACGACCGGCGGCCAGGTGGACGTGTTCGTCGCGGACCTGTCCTCACAGGCAGCGGTACGGCGATTGGCCGCCGACGTACTCGCGCTCCTGCCCCGGATCGACGTACTGATCAACAACGTCGGCGGCTACTGGAACACTCGGCACCTCACCGCCGACGGCTTCGAGCGGACCTTCGCGGTCAACCATCTGGCGCCGTTCCTGCTCACCCGGCTCCTGCTCGATCGGCTCGGCGAAAGCGGGCCGGCTCGCGTGGTGACGGTGTCCTCGAACGCACACACCGCCGGCCGCATCGACTTCGAGGATCTGCAGGGGGAGCGGTCCTACTCCGGTGAACGCGCTTACAGCCAGTCCAAGCTCGCCAACGTTCTGTTCAGCAACGAGCTGGCCAGGCGGTTGAAGGGAACCTCCGTCACCGCCAACGCGCTGCATCCCGGCGTGGTGCGCACGTCCTTCGGCGCCGAGGACCCGAGTGGCGTGCAACGAGTGATCGTGCCGGTACTGCGGCCTTTCCTGAAGTCGCCGGGTAGGGGTGCCGTCACCTCGATCCAGCTCGCGTCGGGGCCGAGTCTCGCTCGGGTGTCCGGACAGTACTTCGTCAACGGCAAGCCCAGGGCGTCCTCGGCGCGCAGCTACGACGAGGGCGACGCGAGGCGGCTCTGGGAGATCAGCGACGAACTGGTTGCAGGCCCGCGATAAAGTCCGGTCTTATGGAGGATTCCGATGCGGTCGGGGCGGATCTTCATCTCGATCTGGCCGCGGCGCGGGGACGGAACGAGCTGGTCGAGGCCTTGCACGACTCGATCCGGACCGGCCGGTTGCCGGCCGGGACGCGATTGCCGTCGTCGCGGTCGCTGGCGAAGGACCTGGGCATCGCCCGGAACACGGTCGCGGACGCCTATGGGCAGTTGGTCGCCGAGGGCTGGCTGACCGCTCGACAGGGGTCCGGCACGGTCGTCGCCAACCGGGTCAACACACCGGCGACCGCCGTACCGGCGTTGCCTGAGGCAAGGAATTTTCGGTACGACCTGATGCCGGGGTCGCCCGATGTGTCGACGTTCCCGCGGGGTGAGTGGCTGGCCGCGGCCCGGAAGGCGTTGCTCGCGGCACCGAACGAGGCGTTCGGGCTCGGCGATCCACGCGGCCGGATCGAGCTGCGGCGGGTGCTCGCGGACTACCTGGCCCGGGCTCGCGGCGTACGCGCGGATCCGGAGCGGATCCTGATCTGCTCGGGGTACGTGCAGGCGTTGAGTCTGCTGAGCGAGGCGATCAAGTCGCTCGGCGGTACGACGATGGCGGTGGAGGAGTTCGGGTACGACCTGCACCGGGACGTGATCCGGGCGCGTGGGCTGGAAGCGGTCGCCGTGCCGGTGGACGAGTTGGGCGCGGAGACTTCCAAGCTCACCGGGCAGGGGGTGCTCTTGACGCCGGCGCACCAGATGCCGACGGGCGTGCCGTTGGCGCCAGAGCGTCGCACCGCTGCCGTCGAGTGGGCGCGGGAGTCGGGGGCGGTGCTGATCGAGGACGACTACGACGGCGAGTTCCGGTACGACCGGCAGGCGGTGGGGGCGTTGCAGGCGCTCGATCCGGAGCGTGTCGTGTACACAGGGACGGCGAGCAAGAGTCTGGCGCCCGGTCTCCGGCTGGCCTGGATGGTGTTGCCGCAAAGGCTGATCGAGGCGGTCGTCGCAGCGAAGCGGACCGCGGACTTCCAGACTGCGACGCTGGACCAGCTGGTACTCGCGGAATTCATTGCCTCCGGCCACTATGACCGGCACGTCCGTCGCTCCCGCCTGCACTACCGGCGCCGCCGCGACCGCCTGGTCGAACTCCTCGCTGTCCGCGCCCCAAACGTCGAGGTCGCCGGCATCTCGGCCGGCCTGCACGTCCTGCTCGACGTACCAGGCGACGCCGAGGACATGGTCGCCCGCGCCGCCCGCCAGGGACTCGGCCTGGCCAGCCTCTCCACCTATCACTTCAACCCGACGCCAGCGACCCGCCAGGCAGTCATCGTCGGCTACGGCACTCCACCCGACCACGCCTACCCCGGCGCACTGGACCTGCTCTGCCAGGTCCTCGGCGTTTAGAGGTTCTGGACGAGTTCGAAGACCTCGTCGGCGCAGCCCCAGGAGAGGGTGACGCCGGAGCCGCCGTGGCCGTAGCAATGGATGACTGGTTCGCCGGTCCGGGTACGGACGAGTTCGCAACGGATCGTCGGCCGAGCCGGGCGGAGGCCAACGCGCTGGCGGATGATCTTCGCCTTGCGGAGTTGGGGAACCAGCTCGGAGGCACGGGCGAGGATCTGCTCCGAGGTCTTGGGGTCGACAGCCAGGTTCCAGTCGTCCGATTGCTTGGTGCCGCCAACGACCACGTCGTTCTCCCGCGGGATCACGTACGTCAGCTCCTCGGGCGTGCGATCCGCGAGCAGCCAGTCGGTCAGACCGCACGGCTCGACCGTCATCACCTGACCGCGGACCGGCGTCACCGTCGGGTCGCTCGCCGTCAGCCGCGCACCGAGCCCGGTGCAGTTCACGACCAGATCGGCGCCGGTCGGCAGCGCGGACAACGCCGCCCGCGTCAACGTCCCGCCGGCCTGCTCGAGCCGCTTCACCAACGCGGGCAGGTACGCCGGCATGTCGATCACCGGCGCCGTGAACGACCACCCGTCCACGAACCCGGCCGGCGGCGACCCCAGCCGGGTGAGATCAGGCAGTACGTCGGCCCATCGTGGATCCGGCGTCCGTTCGGTCAGGAACTCGCGCCCGTGCCGCAGCCGCACCGACGGCTCGATCTCCGCCAGCTTCGAGAACTCCTCGTACGACGTCCGGGACCAGTCGGCGACCCGGTCCTCCGGTGCCGACAGGTACGGGTACCAGATCGCGGCCGCCACCGACGACGTCGTCTCCAACGGCAGGTCCCGGGCGAACACGGCCACCTCGTACCCGCCCTCGGCGAGCCGGATGGCACAGCTCAGCCCGATCACGCCGGCACCGACCACGATCACGCGCATTCACACAGTGTTACGCAACCACTGTGATCACGCCAGGCGGACTGCCAGCGAGTAGAAGCGGGTGATCTGCGTGGCGCCGTTGTTGTCGTCCGACATCAGGTAGAGCTGCCGCCGGCCACCGGGCAGGTAGCCACCGAGCGCGAGCGCCTCGACGTTGTCCAGCAGCGGATTCGGCTGCGGCTGCTTGGCAACGGCACCGGACGGCGGGCAGTTGACCAGGTCGAACAGCAGCTTCTTCTGCAGGAACGCCTTGTCCGGGGCGTCCGCCAGCGAGGCCAGCTTGGTCACGTCCGTCGGTCGGCGTACCGAGACGGTGAAGACCCGGATCGTGTTGCCGACGCCGGCTGTGAAGGTCCGCTCCATCGACACCAGTTCCGTCGGGCTTACCCACGCAAGCTCGACGAGGGCGAGTCCCGGGTCCGGCTTGTAGGCGTACTGCGCGATCGGCCGGTACGCGTGGCCGGGCAGACCGAAGTACCGGATGATGCGGTTCCGGGTGCGGCCGTCGGCGTCGGTGCCGTCCGGGGCGAGCGGGCCCTCCATCCCGGCGAACAGTGACAAGCCGTCCCGGCTGACCGCCAGCGACTCGAAGGTCGCGTTGCTGGTCGCCTCACCGGCGGGCGCGACCTGGAAGCGGGCCGGCACCGGCAGTTCGCCGATCTGCTTGCCGTCCGACAGCCGGAAGCGCCGGATCGACGGCTCCCGCTCGGAGGTCGCGAGGATGGTCCGGTCGCCGCGCTCGACGACGAGTCCCTCACCGTCGAAGTCGCCACCGTTGTACGGCGTACCGTCCGGGCGCTTGAGGATCGTCATCCCGTCGACGCGGACCGAGGTCGGCTTGCTGTTCACCTTGAGGTCGAACACCCGGGCCGGCGTGGTCGCGACGTTGTCGACGAGTGCGAGCGCGCTGTGCGGTCCGGTGACGTTGAGTGCCGACAAGCCGGCCACCGGCTGGCCGTCGAACGTCGTCTTGTCCAGCGCGTCGCTGAATCCGAGGAACGACGCGTCCGGCGAGCACGCGCTTCCGCTGCCGTGCTTGGGGGTCGTGGCCGACGCCGTCAGCGTCGTGGTGAGAGCGGTCAGAACTACTGCAGCGGCGAACGGCTTCTGCCAACGCATTTCAGGCTCCTAGCAAGAGACGACGGCTCCGATCAAAACCCATCCCGCACAACAGCAGTTGAACGCCCGGTTACTCGCTCACGCCGCGACTCAGCAGCACGATCGCGATGAAGGTACGGAACAACTGCAGCGGGTCATCATTGCGCAGGGCAACGACCTTCTCCTCGCGCCGCTCGACGGTGCGGAGCTCGCAGGCCAGCTCGGCGAACGCCCGACTGTGGAACCGTACGGTCAGCTCGGCCGGCAGCGCGATGCTTGGCACGTTGATGTCACTCAGCCTCGCCAGCGCCCGCCGGGCACCGTCGTGGATGAGCTCGCGGGCGCGCTCCGGATGCACCGACAACGCGGCGTTATGGGATACCGAGTCCTTCACGACGATCGACTCGATCTCCGGGCAGAACGGCTGCGCTTCGTCGATCGTGACCCGATCGCCCGAGATCAGTACGACGGGAACGCCATGAGCCAGCGCGACGAGCGCATTGACGCCGGCCTCACCGGTGATCGTGCCGTTCAGGCGGACCTCGGCGATCGCCCGCATGTTGTACGTGTGATGCAGCACGGACCCGGTCGACCCTGCCGACCCGTGGTACGAGACGAAGAAGGCTGCGTCGAACGAGTCGTCCAGACCTTGCATCATGTACAGCGGCTTGTGCTTGCCGGACAGATAGCTCGCGCGACCGTGCAGCTCGTCGGGGCGGAGGTTCTGCATCGTCGAGTGCGAGTCGTTGACCAGGAACTCGGTCCCGCCCGCGGCCAGCGCGCCGTCGATCGCGGCGTTCACTTCGGCCTGCAGCTGCCCGCGGTAGTACTCGTACTCCTGGCCAGGCCCGCGACACTGACTCCAGTCGACGACCCCCGCCGTACCCTCCATGTCTGTTGACAAGAAGACCTTCATCTAGCGCACCATACATGGCCGTTTCGGGTCGAACTCCCAGTCCTCGATCAGGTACTGCATCGCGATCGCGTCGTTGCGCGCGCCGAGACCGTGCTCTAGGTAGAGCTCGTGTGCCGCGGCCAGAGCTTCGCGGTCGAGTTCGACACCCAGACCGGGATGCGTGGGTACGGCGATCTGGCCGCCGGCGATCTGGAGTGGCTCCTTGGTGAGCGCCTGACCGTCCTGCCAGATCCAGTGCGTGTCGAGCGCGGTGATGTCACCGGGCGCGGCCGCCGCGACCTGGGTGAACATCGCCAGCGAGATGTCGAAGTGATTGTTCGAGTGCGAACCCCAGGTCAGCCCGAAGTCGTTGCACAGCTGCGCGACCCGCACCGAGCCGGCCATCGTCCAGAAGTGCGGGTCGGCGAGCGGGATGTCGACCGCGTTCATCCGGATCGCGTGCGCCAGTTCGCGCCAGTCGGTCGCGATCATGTTGGTCGCCGTCCGCAGGCCGGTATACCGCTTGAACTCGGCCATCGTCTCCCGCCCGGAGAACCCGGACTCGGCGCCGCACGGATCCTCGACATACGCGAGTACGTCGTCCAGCCCCGAGCAGACCGCGATCGCTTCGCGGACCAGCCAGGCGCCGTTCGGGTCGACCGTGATGCGGGCGGCCGGGAAGCGTTCGTGCAGCGCGCGGACCGCGTCGATCTCCACGTGCGGATCGAAGACCCCGCCCTTGAGCTTGAAGTCCGCGAACCCGTACCGCTCCTGCGCGGCCTCCGCCAACGCCACGACCGCCTCGCCTGTCATCGCCGGCTGCCGCCGCAACTGCGACCACCGATCGTCACCCTGATCCGTCGCATAAGGCAAATCGGTGCTTGAGGTGTCGCCGACGTAGAAGAGGTAGCCGAGCACCGGGACGGTCGTGCGTTCCTGTCCATCACCCAGCAGCTCAGCGATTGGTATACCAAGGTGTTGGCCGAGGAGGTCAAGGAGTGCGGACTCGAGCCCGGTCACGGCGTGGACCGTGGTCCGGAGGTCGAAGGTCTGCAGGCCGCGGCCACCCGCATCGCGGTCGGAGAAGGTCGAAGAGATCGAGCGGAGGAGGCTCCGATGCTCTGCGAGGTTCCGGCCGATCAGGAGCCCCGCGGCCTCGCGGATCGTGGCGGCGATTTTCTCGCCGCCGGGGACCTCGCCCAACCCGGTATTGCCCGAGCTGTCGGTGACGATCACGACGTTGCGGGTGAAGAACGGACCGTGTGCGCCGCTCAGGTTGAGCAGCATGCTGTCGTACCCGGCGACAGGTACGACCTCGACGGACGCGACGGTCGGCCTCACTTAATCTTCCCGATCAACTCGGTCAGCTGCGCCAGTTCGTCATCCGTCAAGTCCTGCAACGGCGGCCGCACCGGCCCGGCCGACCGCCCGATCGCCTTCACGCCGGCCTTGACGATCGAAACGGCATACCCTTTCGTCCGGTCGCGGATGTCCAGGTACGGCAGCACGAACTCGTTCAGCTTTTGGTATACCGAAGTGCGGTCCTGCGCGACCACGTCCGCGTAGAAGTCGAGCGCGAACTCGGGGACGAAGTTGAAGATCGCCGACGAGTAGGTGCTGTACCCGAGCTGCAGCAACGGCAGCGCGAAGGTCTCGGCCGTCGGCAGCCCACCGATGTACGTGAGCCGTTCGCCCACCCGTGCGTACGTCCGCGTCATCATCTCGACGTTCCCGACGCCGTCCTTCAGGCAGACCAGGTTCGGGTTCCGGTCGGCGAGCTCGGCGACACTGACATCGGTCAGGATCGCGTTCGCCCGGCTGTACACGGTCACGCCGAGGCTCGTACTCCGGCATACCGCCGACACATGCTCGATCAGCCCACGCTGCCCAGCCTCGGTCAGGTACGGCGGAAGCAGCAACACCCCATCAGCACCAGCCGCCTCGGCCGCCTGCGCTCCGGCGACAGCAGTCGCGGTCCCACCGGTCGCCGGCGCGATCACCGGAACGCGGCCGTCGACCTCCGAAACAGCCGCCCGTACGACGGTGTCGATCTCGGCCGTGGTGAGCGAGAACCCCTCGCCGGTCCCGCCCGCGGCGAACAGGCCCGCGACGTCGTACTGGCTGAGCCAGGAGAGGTGCTCGCGGTACGCGGTCTCGTTGAAGCTCAGGTCCGGGTGGAAATGCGTGACGGGAAACGAGAGCAGACCGGTCTTGAGCTGAGCGGCGAGCTCGGCGGGGGAATAGTGGGTCACGTTGGCCAGCGTAAGAAGGTCGAGGGATACCTGTCCAAGATCGTTTTTGGATCTAACGATGCTCTGGGAGCATCGTGAGGACGCGCTGGAGAACAGGGCCGGCCGCGTTCCGCCGCCAGATCGCGTGCAGTTCGACCGAGTCACCGGCACCTTCGAGTTCGCAGTACTGCACGCCTTCGAGGCCGAGGCCGCGGGCCGACGCCGGGACGAGTGCGACGCCGCGGCCGGCTGCGACCAGCAGGACCACGGTGAGGATTTGATGAACCCGCTGCTCGATCCGGGGATGCGACTCGGCGAGGAACCGAACCGTCAGCTCGTGGAAGTAGCGCGCCCGATCCGGGTCGTAGCTGATCACTCGCTCGCCGACAAAGTCAGCCGCCCGCAGCGGCCGGCCGAGCGCCCCGAGCCGATGGTTGCCAGGGACAACGGCACACAGCGGTTCGCGGAACACGACCCGGGAGTCCAGTACGTCGGTGTCGAACGGAGGCCGGCCGAGGCCGAGATCCAGCTCGCCTCGCAGCAGCCCGTCCAGCTGCGAAGGCGTGACGCGCTCATGCAGGATCACGTCGACGTCCGGCAGCTCGGTCGCGAGCCGCTGGAGCAGCGGCCCGAGAGTGCGGATCGCCGAAGCGGCGGTGAACCCGAGCCGCAGCGTGCCCGCGGCGCCTTGGTCGATCCGACGGGCAAGATCACCCGCGGTCTCGGCCAACGCCAGCAGCCGCCGAGCCTCGGTCAGGAACGCCCGCCCGGCGGCAGTCAGTTCAACGCGTCGGTTGTCCCGCTCCAACAGCCGCGCGCCGACCGCCTGCTCCAGCTTCTGCACTTGCCGGCTCAACGGCGGCTGCGTCATGTTCAGCCGCTCGGCCGCGCGCCGGAAATGCAACTCCTCGGCGACCGCGACGAACACGTTCAACTGCTCGAGCGAGAACATCACCGGAGCCGGTCGCGAGTGTTGGCCAAATGCACCCGCACCGCCGCGCGAGCCGCCTCGCTGTCAGAGCGTGCGATCGCGGCATGGATGTTCTCGTGCTCGTGCACCACGCGGGTCAAGTGCTCCGGGTCCGACATCTCGTACGCCGGATCGAGCCGAGTACGCGGCAGCATGATCATCATCGGCCCGAGTTCCGCGATCAGGTCACTGTAGAACCGGTTGCCGGAAGCAACAGCAACCTTGAGGTGGAAGGCGAAGTCGGCCTCCACCGAGCGACTCGGATCGTCACCGACCCGACGGAAGTCGTCCAGCGCCCGTTCGATGCCCTTCAGCTGATGATCCGTACGACGCCCCGCAGCCAGACCGGCCGCCTCACTCTCGACCCCGATCCGGAAGTCCATCAGGTCCAGCACGTCGCGGTGCGAGCGGACCTCACGCAGTCCCGACGTACGTTCCGGCACTTCCAGCACGAAGGAACCACGGCCCTGGAACGTCTCCACCAGCCCGGCCGCCTGCAGCCGCGAGACCGCCTCGCGCACCACGGTCCGGCTGACACCGAACTCCTCGACCAGACTGTTCTCGCCAGGCAGCTTCTCGCCCGGCGCGATCTCTCCACTGAGGATCCGCTGCTTCAAGTCCTCCACCAATTGGTATGCCAAACCACTCATCGGCGTCCTCACTTCGCTCCGGGCGCCGATGAGGCACGAGCGCACTGTGTTGTTTTGGTGCTCTCGCTCCGCTCGGTCACGGGAACTCGCAGCTGTCGACGGTCCACCGCGCGCACTGCTCGCTGGGCGTGAAGCCGAGACCGGGGCGATCCGGGACGAGCATGCGGCCGTCCACCGTCTCCAGACGCTCGTTGAACAAGGGATTCAGCCACTCGAAGTGCTCGACCCAAGGTTCGCGTGGATAAGCGGCCGCGAGATGCAGGTGGATCTCCATAGCGAAGTGCGGCGCCAACTGAAGACCGTTGTGGTCGGCAAGCGTTGCCAGCTTGAGGAACGGCGTGATGCCGCCGATGCGTGGCGCGTCGGGCTGAATGATGTCGGCCGCCCGAGCCTCGATCAGCCGGACATGTTCGCCGACGCTAGACAGCATCTCGCCGGTCGCGATCGGCGTATCCAATGCCGCAGCCAGCTCCGCATGTCCCAGAGCGTCGTACGCGTCCAGCGGCTCCTCGATCCAGACCAGGTCGAACTCCTCGAGCACCCGGCCGAACCGCAACGCCGTCGGGCGGTCCCACTGCTGGTTAGCGTCGACCATCAGCGGTACGTCGTCGCCGAGGTACTCGCGGACCGCGCGGACCCGCTCGAGGTCGATCCGCGTGTCCGGCTGCCCGACCTTGATCTTGATCCCGCCGATCCCGTCGGCCAGCGACTTCGAGGCGCGTTCCTTGACCTCCTCGATCGGCGCGTGCAGGAAGCCGCCGGAGGTGTTGTACGCACGCACCGAGTCGCGATAGGACCCGAGCAACTTGGCCAATGGAAGCCCGGCCCGCTTGGCCTTCAGGTCCCACAGCGCGATGTCGATCGCCGCGATCGCCTGCGTCGCGACCCCGGACCGCCCAACCGACGCACCCGCCCAGAGCAGCTTGTCGTACACCTTCCCGATGTCCGACGGGTCCTCGCCGATCACCCCGGCCGCGACCTCTCGAGCGTGCGCGTACTGCGCCGGACCGCCGGCCCGCTTCGAGTAGCTGAACCCGATCCCGTGCTGGTCGTCCGTCGTTGCGATCTCCGCGAACAGGAAGACGATCTCGGTCATCGGCCGCTGCCGCCCGGTCAGCACCTTGGCATCGCTGATCGGCTGGTCGAGCGGAAGCACGACGGACGAGAGCTTCACCTGCCGGATGCGATCCATCCAGTCATCGTACAAGTGCTCAACTTGTCCGACAACAACTGTCCACGCGTCGGCCAACGGGCGTTTGACGCTGCCGTAACACCACAGAACCGGCACGGAAACACAAGCCGGAGAAGCTGCTCTTTCGCCGGTTATCTGGAAGGGGTTCAGCGATGGCTGTGTCGGAGTTGGCGCATCGCCGGATGTTCGAGCAGCTCGGCGGGGACTCGGACCGCGGCATCTGGACCTGGCAGCTGCTCAGCACCCTGGGACAGAACGGGATCCAGCCCGACGACCCGCGGATCCGGTCGGCGATGGCGGGTCTGCAGGATCCGTACGGGCAGCCGATCCAGATCGACTACTCGCAGTTCGTCGAGGTTGCGGAGCACGGCGACGGGATCGTCCAGCGAGCCCTGCAAGGCGATCTCGCGGTCTCGCCGGACGAGTTTCGTGAGCTCGTCGCGGGGACCCAGGAGATCTACGCCGGACTGCTCGACGAGCACGGCGGCGAGGTCGCCGACTACATCCCGAGCCTGGCGGACGTGCCTCATCCGGACGCCTTCGGCATCGTGATCTGCACGGTCGACGGTCAGCGGTACTCGATCGGCGACTCGAACATCCCCTTCAGCGTGCAGTCGACGTCCAAGCCGTTCACCTACGGACTGGCGCTCGAAGGATCGGATCCGCGGTCGGTGCATGGCTGGGTCGGCGAGGAGCAGAGCGGCGGGGTGTTCAACGACCCGAGGCTGTCGCTGACCATCGACGGCAAACCGCAGAACCCGATGATCAACGCCGGCGCGATCGCGACGCTCGCTCTGGTCGAGCCGGAGCTGCGCATCGATGCCCGGTTCGAAAAGGTCAAGGACATGTGGACCTCGATGATGGGGCTGCCCCCCGGCTCCGACACGACGACCTTCCTGGGGGAGCGCGAAACCGGCTTCGGCAATATCGGCCTGGCCAACCAGATGGCCGGCAAGGGCATGTTGCACCCGGGCCGCGGGGGCCTCGTCTCGCCACAGGAAGCGGCCGAGCTGTACTTCATCGTCTGTGGGCTCGAGATGGACGCACACGGGCTGTCCGGGGCCGGCGCGACGCTGGCGAACGGGGGACTGTCGCCGTTCACCGGCAAGCAGGTGTTCACCGAAGCGAACAACGCGCTGGTGCTGTCGATGATGGATCACAGCGGCATGTACAACGGGTCCGGCAGTTTCCGCAACAGAGTCGGTCTGCCGGCCAAGAGCGGTGTCTCGGGCAACGTGGTCGCGGTCGTGCCGGGCCGGTTCGCGATCGTGACGTTCTCGCCGCGGCTCGACCCGGCGGGCAACTCGGTGCGGGGTGTCAGGGTCTGCGAGCAGATGGTCGACCGCTTCGGCCTGAACCCGTACCGCAACCTCGGCGCCGGCCGGAGCCGCGCGGCCCAGTTGGCCGGAGGGAACGAGGCGGACCGCAAGGCCGATATGGCGCAGTTGATCAGCCGGGCCTTCGACGGCATGGCCAGACCAGGCTCCGGCACCGCAGCCGCGCTCGGCGGCACACAGGACGCTGCCGCCACGGTGCGCAAAGGTCCGCAGCAAGGCCACCAGCTCTGAGGGCCGGATCCCCAGGCCATCACAATGCAGCGGCCCCCGTCACGCCGAGCGTGACGGGGGCCGCTGTGCTGCGATTGTGATGGCCTGGCGATCCGCCTACTCGACCGTGACCGACTTGGCCAGGTTGCGCGGCTTGTCGACATCGTGGCCGAGGGCAACGGCTGCGTAGTACGCGATGATCTGCAGCGGGATCGTCAGCAGGATCGGGTCCAGCTCGTGCTCGTTCTTCGGTACGACGATCTTCGCGGCGACCCCGTCCGGGACCTCGACGCCCGCGTGCGTGACGACGTACAGCGGGCCGGAGCGGGCGCCGATCTCGTGCAGCGCGCCGATGTTGCGGTCGAGCAGCTCGTCGTCGGGGACGATCGCGACCGTCGGCACGTCCGGCGAGATCAGTGCGAGCGGGCCGTGCTTCAGCTCGGAGGTCTGGTACGCCTCGGCGTGCCGGTAGGAGATCTCCTTCAGCTTCTGCGCGCCCTCGCGAGCGACCGGGTACCCGCGGGACCGGCCGACGAAGAACAGGCTCTCGTGCTTGGCGAGCCGGCCGGCGATCTTGGCCAGCTCCTCCTCCTGCGCGACGATCGAGGCGATGTCCTCGGGCAGCTTCTTCAGGCCGTCGATCAGCCGCCGGCCGTCGGCGGGGGAGACGTCCCGGATCCGGCCGAGGTGGATGCCGAGCATCGCGAACCCGACCGCCATGTTGGTCAGCGCCTTGGTCGACGCCACCGAGACCTCAGGGCCGGCGTGCAGGTACACGCCGCCGTCGACCTCGCGGGCGATGCTCGAGCCGACCGCGTTCACCAGGCCGATCACGCGACCGCCCTTGCGCTTCAGCTCCTGCACCGCGACCAGCGTGTCCAGGGTTTCACCGGACTGCGACACGGCGACGTACAGCGTGTCCCGCTCGACCACCGGGTTGCGGTACCGGAACTCCGAGGCCGGCTCGGCGTCGGCGGGAATCCGCGCGACTTCCTCGATGAACTGGGCGCCCATCTGACCGGCGTAGTACGCCGATCCGCAGCCGAGGATCTTGACCCGCTTGATCTCCCGCGCCTCGCGGGCGTCCATGTTCAGGCCGCCGAGGTGCACGGTGTGGAAACGCTCGTCCAGGCGGCCGCGGATGACCCGGCCGACCGCGTCCGGCTGCTCGTGGATCTCCTTCATCATGAAGTGCTCGTGCAGGCCGCGCTCGAACTCCTCGGCCTCCCACTCGACCGTCTTCGCGGTCTTCGTGGTCGGCGACGCGTCCTGGGTGAAGGTCCGGTAGCCGTCGGCGCGCACGGTCGCCAGCTCGCCGTCGTCCAAGTAGACGACCTGACGGGTGTAGCGGATCAGCGCGGCCGCGTCGGAGGCGACGTGCATCTCGCCGTCGCCGATGCCGAGGATCAGCGGGCTGCCGTTGCGGGCCACCACGATCCGGTCCGGGAAGTCCAGGTCGATCACGGCGATGCCGTAGGTGCCCTCGATCCGGCGCAGGGCGGCCATCACCTTCTCCTCGAGGGTGGCGCCGTCGGACTGCTCGATCAGGTGCGCGAGCACCTCGGTGTCGGTCTCGGAGCGCAGCTTGACGCCGGCGTCCTCGAGCTGGGTGCGGAGCGCGCCGGCGTTGTCGAAGATGCCGTTGTGAACGACGGCGATCCGCTCGTTGCCGCTGGCGTGCGGGTGCGCGTTGTCCTTGCTCGGGCCACCGTGGGTCGCCCAGCGGGTGTGGCCGATGCCGAGCTTGCCGCCGAACCGCTTGGGCAGCGACGCCTCCAGCTCACGGACCCGGCCGGCGTCCTTGTGCACCTTCAGCTCGCTGGACCCGAGTACGGCGACACCCGCCGAGTCGTACCCGCGGTACTCCAGCCGGGCCAGTCCGTCCACCAGGATGGGCGCGGCCGGCTTGGTGCCGACGTACCCGACGATTCCGCACATGTAGTGGTGCCCCTTCGTAGGTTCGGTTGAGCGACCCGGTCAGCCGTAGACGATCCGTCGTAGCTGGCGGGCGGAGAGTTCGGGTGAGCGGACCGGCCACTGCCGGAGCTCGGTGCCGAGGCGGGCGAAGATCTCGTCGTTGCGGGCCCCGTAGGTCTGCAACTCACGGTGCCTGCGCCGGACGTACTCCTCGGTCGTCTCGGTGAAATAGGCCAGCACGTCCGCGACTACCCGCCGCGCGACGTCCGCCGACAGCCCGGTCGTCCGGCTGACCTGATCGGCCAGCTCGTCGACAGGCTCCACCGCCGCCTCACTGATCACCCGTCCACAATGCAGTCTTTCCGAGGTCAACGCCAAGCATCTGCCCGAAATCGGGCAAATTCCCTGATATGTCAGGAGCTAGAAGAGGCGCAGTACGTCGGATTCCATCCCGCGGAGGGCGTCGTAGTCGACCGTGACGCACTCCAGCCCGCGGTCGGTGGCGAGGAACTGGGCCTGCGGCTTGATCAGCTGGGCGGCGAAGATGCCGCGGACCGGGGCCAGCAGGGGGTCGCGGTTGAGGAGTTCGACGTACCTGGTCAGCTGCTCGACGCCGTCGATCTCGCCGCGGCGCTTGATCTCGACCGCGACGTGCTTGCCGTCGGCGTCGCGGCAGAGCAGGTCGACCGGGCCGATCGCGGTCGGGTACTCGCGGCGTACCAGCGTCCAGCCGTCGCCGAAGGTCTGGACGTGCTCGGCGAGCAGCTCCTGCAGGTGCGCCTCGACGCCGTCCTTGATCAGGCCGGGGTCGACCCCGAGCTCGTACGAGGTGTCGCTATGCACCTCCTCGAGCGTGATCCGGAGCTCCTCACCAGCCTTGTTGGTGACGCTCCAGACCCCCTCGTCCTCCGTCAGCTTGCACGGCGGCGACATCCAGTTCAGCGGTTTGTACGACCCGCCGTCGGCGTGGATCAGCACCGACCCGTCGGCCTTGACCATCAGCAACCGCGGCGCCATCGGCAGATGAGCCGTCAGCCGCCCCGAGTAGTCCACAGAACACGTAGCAATCACCAAGCGCACGAGAAAGCACCGTAGTGCACCGGGCGTCCGGAGTGGGAGGGTGGATGGGTGAACCTCATGTGTCCCGCCCGCATTCTGCTGCTGCCCGGTGATGTCGGGGAGGCTGCGGTCGGGGATCGGGTTGCTCAGGTGTACGCCGGGACGTTCGAGGCCGCGGCGGGATCTCGGCTGGCGGAGCGGCTCGGCGTTCGGCTGACCGTCGTACCGGAGCTCACGCAGCGGCCGGACGAGGAACTGCAGTCGATCGCGGACCTGCATCGCGGCGAGACGGTCGTCGTGCTCGGCGTCGATCTCGGATTCAAGTTGCCGGCGACCGTCGAGCACACCGGCGACGGGTGGACGCGGCTGCCGAGCGACAACGAGGTGACGTTGTCGGCGTACGAGCAGGCCGCTGCCAAGTTCCGCGACTCGATCCCGACAGAGCCCAACAACACGCTGATCGATCTGCTCGCCGAACGCGTCGGCCCGGGCGCGCGGGTGCTGGAGATCGGCAGTGGGACCGGACGCGATGCGCTCGAGCTGGAACGCCGCGGCTTCGTCGTACGCCGTACCGACGCGACGAAGGCCTTCATCGAGATGATGCGGGCCGACGGGTACGCCGCTGACCGGTTGAACGCGCTCACCGACGACTTCGGCGGACCGTACGACGCGGTGTTCGCCGACGCGGTGTTCCTGCACTTCGAGAGGACCGGTCTGGCCCAGGTTCTGCGGAAGGCTGCGCGATCGGCGCCGGTACTGGCGTTCTCGACGCGCGAAGGTAAGGGCGAGGAATGGTCCGATCGGCACCTGGATCTGCCGCGGTACTTCGTCCTCTGGCAGGAGGACGCATTGCGTGAACTGCTCGCGAGCACCGGTTGGGCGGTCCAAGGCTTGCAACGCGGCGAGGGCAAGCTCGGGATGTGGTTCAACGTGCTGGCGACCCGCGGATGATCCGGGCCGGCGTCGTACTGCTGACCGATGAAGGGATCGCCGCGATCGAGCGGGTGCGGGACGGGATGACGTACTACGTTCTGCCCGGCGGTCAGGTCGAGGACGGGGAGACCGTGGCCGAGGCCGCGCGCCGCGAGACGCACGAGGAGCTCGGACTCCTGGTCCGCATCCACGGGTTGATCGCCGTCGTGAACTTCAACCAGCACACGCAGCACTACTTCCTCGCCGAATCGGTCGGAGGCGAGTTCGGCACCGGAAGCGGGCCGGAGATGGACAGCCCTGCCGAGTCGGAGGCTGGTTCTTATCGGTCGGTGTGGTTGCCGCCGGAGCGGTTCGGGGATATCCGGCCGAAGCCGATCGCGGCTGCGCTGGCCGGCGTACCCGATCCCGGACGTCTGTTGCAGGCGTGGCTGGCGGCTCCGGTTGCGTTTGAGGAGACCGTGTGAGCTTGGCCTCGCCGGTGACGCAACTCATGGGCGGACCAGTGCCTGGACTGGCATAGTGCAGAGCATGGCTCGGGAACTGACGACTGTGGGTGTGGTGGGTCTTGGCACGATGGGCGCCGGGATCGCCGAGGTGTTCGCGCGGCACGGGCTGACGGTGGTCGGCGTCGAGCGCGATGACGAGGCCGCCGAGCGCGGCCGCGGCCACATCCAGCATTCGACCGACCGGGCCGTGAAGCGCGGCAAGCTGTCGGTCGAGGACCAGCAGGCGCTGTTCGACCGGGTCACGTTCGCCACCTCGATGGAGGCGCTGGCCGACTGCGATCTGGTCATCGAGGCCGTCGTCGAGCGGCTCGAGCTGAAGCGCGAGATCTTCGCCGCGCTGGACAAGATCGTCGGCGAGGACGCGATCCTGGCGACCAACACCTCGTCGTTGTCGGTCACCGAGATCTCCGTCGCCACCCAGCGCCCGCGGCGCGTCGTCGGCATGCACTTCTTCAACCCGGCGCCGGTGCAGGAATTCGTCGAGGTGATCAAGACCGTCGTCACCGAGCCCGACGTGGTGGACGACGTACAGGCGCTGGCCCGTCGGCTCGACAAGGTCCCGGTGGTCGCGGCCGACCGGGCCGGCTTCATCGCCAACGCACTGCTGTTCGGGTACCTGAACCACGCAGTGTCCATGGTCGAGTCTCGCTACGCCACCCGTGAGGACGTCGACGCGGCGATGCGGCTCGGCTGCGGGTACCCGATGGGACCGCTGGCGCTGCTCGACCTGATCGGCCTCGACACGGCGTACGAGATCCTCGACACGATGTACAAGCAGGGCCGCAACCGGCTGCACGCGCCGGCTCCGATCCTGAAGCAGATGGTCACCGCCGGACTGCTCGGCCGGAAGACCGGGCGCGGCTTCTACACCTACGAGGGACCGGACTCGCCGGTCGTCGTCGACGACGAGAACACCCCTTCGACCTCGGGAGAGCCGCCGGCCATCCGCCCGATCAAGCAGGTCGGCGTGGTCGGATCGGGCACGATGGCGGTCGGCATCGTCGAGGTCTGCGCGAAGGCCGGGTACGACGTGTTGTACGTCGCCCGCGGTACGGAGAAGGTGGACCAGGTCCGCGCCACCCTGGAACGCTCACTGGAGAAGGGCGTCCAGCGCGGCAAGCTCTCCTCGGACGAGCGCGACTCCGCGCTGCGCCGAGTGACGGGTACGGCGAAACTCGACGACCTGGCGTCCGTCGACCTGGTGATCGAGGCCGTGGTCGAGGAGCTGAGCGTCAAGCAGGCGCTGTTCGAGACGTTCGACGAGATCTGCAAGCCGGGCGCGATCCTGGCGACCACGACCTCGTCGCTGCCGGTGATCGATCTGGCGATGGCGACCAAGCGGCCGTCCGACGTGGTCGGGCTGCACTTCTTCAACCCGGCGCCGGTGATGCAGCTGGTCGAGATCGTCAGCACTGTCAGCACGTCGCTTGAGGTCGCCGACACCGTGGCGGCCGTGGCTGTTGCCGCTGGCAAGCATCCGGTGCGGTGCGGTGACCGGGCCGGCTTCATCGTCAACGCGCTGCTGTTCCCGTACCTGAACGACGCGGTCCGGATGCTCGAGGCGCACTACGCGGGCGTCGACGACATCGACGCCGCGATGAAGCTCGGCTGCCGCCTGCCGATGGGCCCGTTCGCACTGCTCGACGTGGTCGGCCTGGACGTGTCGCTGGCGATCCAGCGGACCTTGTACCTGGAGTTCCGCGAGCCCGGCTTCGCCCCGGCCCCGCTGCTCGAGCACCTGGTCACGGCCGGCTACCTCGGCCGCAAAACCGGCCGAGGCTTCCGCGACTACTCCAGCTGATCGCTAGTCTGGCTCCATGCCGGACGAGCCGAGGAAGCATCTCACCGAAGCAGTCGGTGGGCGGTTGGTCGAGCCGCTGACGCATGAGCAGCGTGCGGAGCAGGAGCGCATTCGCAACCTGATCCGCGCGGTGCTGGCGTGCTACAACTCGCTCGTCAGCGAGGAGACGGACCCGGTCCGCCGTACCGAGCTCGAGGCGCAACGCGCCGTCCAGACGGAGCGGTTCCGTGGCCGGCTGACGCTGTCGGACGCGGAGCGACGCGAGATTCTGGACACCTACCCCGACCTGCTGGTACGCCTGCGCGCCGACCTCGACGGATGACCGCGCTGACGCTGTCCCCGGCCGAGTCCGAGGAAGTCGTCACCCAGCGGATCACCGAAATCACGCCACCACGGCGGCCGGACCGCCGCTCAGGTGTGCAGCCGATCGCGGTCGTGATCGGCGGTCAGCCGGGTGCCGCCAAGTCGACCGTCCAGGACCTCGTCCAGGCCGCACTCGGACCTGACACCGCCGCGTCGTACGAGGCCGACGACGATGCCGGGGCACATCCGCGCTACGACGCCGCGATGCGGGCCGGCGGTATCGATGCCCTCAGCAACGTGGTGCGGAACCTCCCGCCGGACCTGAGCGAACGCTGCCTGGACAGCCTGCTGTCCGCCGACCCGCCGTACGACGTGGTGACCAGCGCGTGGCTGGAGACCGGGGATCGCGCCAAGCAGGCCGCGGACATCTTCCACAATGCCGGCCATCGGACCGTGATGGTCTACGTCGCCACGAACGAGGCCGACAGCCTGCTGGCGATCGCGAACCGCTACCAGCAGTCGAAGGACGCCACCGGCAGCGGCCGATGGGTGGACCGCGAACTGCATGACCGGGTCTACCCGGGCATACCGGACGCGGCGCATGCGGTCGAGGCAGGAGGATACGCCGACGACATCTACGTCGTGGACCGGGCGGGCAACGTGCTGTACGAGAACCATCGCAACGCCGACGGCACCATGCAGGCACCACTCGGGGCCAAGGCGGCCCTCATTGCCGAGCGCGACCGCCCGCCGACACCCGAGGAGCACCAGCACTTCGTCGAGACGGCGCGCTCGCTGCGTGCGCGTGGTGACCAACTGGAGGAGCCGGTCGGCGACATGGTCCGGGCAGCGATGCGCAGGCAGATCCGGCGCCCGGTGGCTCAGTCGGCGAGCAGCGAACCCGTGCCCGGGACACGACTCGACGCCCGGCTGGCGGCGCTCCAGCACGTGACCGGCTCCGGTGTGGCCGCACCCGGTGGCATCGCGCCGCCCGACTCGGCTGACGACGCTCGACGACCGGGCGGACGGCCGGCGCCGGGGCAGTCGCGAGAGCGTTGATCTCAGGTTTCGGCTGCGTAGTCGCCGCAGGGGCCGCCGCCGATGGCTTCGGGGAGGACTGTCTCGCGGCGGTCCGGCTTGACGAGGGGGTTGTAGAAGGCGGCGATCTCGACGCTCTCCTCCGGGATGTAGTGGAAGATCAGCGAACGGCGGAAGCGGTCGGCGCTGGTGTTGGGCCGCGATCCGTGCACAACGCTGCCGTTGAAGAACAGAGCGTCGCCGGCGCGCATCTTCGTCTGCACCTTGCTCAGCCCGTCCGGAATCGGCACCTCGGCACCGGTGAAGGACTCGGCCAGGTCGGCCGGTTCGGGGCAGAGCAGCTCGATCTGGTGTGAGCCGGGGACGACGGCCAGCCCGCCGTTCTCCGCGTCCACGTCGTCGATCGCGATCCAGGCGGCCAGGCAGGTCTCGGGATGTGTCCGCAAAGACATGTTGTCCTGGTGCAGCGCCTGTCCGCGGGCGCCCGGCGGCTTGAAGTAGAACATCGACTGAGCGCCCAGCGCCGGACCGATCAGCGCCTGGACGACATCGAGGATCCGGCTGTCCAGCATCAACTCCATCGAGAGCTGCCCGACCGCCAGGTCGTCGCGGCGGTGCGGGTGCACGAAGCGCGGGAACCGCGACAGCGGATCGTCGTCGGGTACGCCGTCGTCGATCGCGAGCGAGTGGTCAACGGCAACCTGCTCCATGAACACGGTCTTGATCCGCTCGACCTCGGCGGAATCGATCAGCTGGGGGACCTGGACGATGCCGTCCCGTTCGTAGACATCCACGACTGTCATACGTCCAGGATGCTGCGGCGGGGCGTTGGCCAGCGATAGTCTATTGAGCTGTGAACCTTCGAGATCCTGCTGAGTCGCCGCATCCGGTGGTTCGCCGGCTGATCACCGGTGAGTTCGACGAAGGCCCTGAGTACGCGACGTATCGGCGGCACGGTACGACGGACTGGCTGCTGGTGCAGACGCTCGACGGCAGGGGACGATTCGGTCATGTCCCGGCCGAGCCCGGCAGCGTGACCCTGGTCCGTCCGGGCACTCTGCACGACTACGCCACCGTCGGCGACCGCTGGCAGTTCCTCTATGCGCACGTGCACCCGAAGCCCGACTGGCTGCCCCTGCTCGACTGGCCGGAAGTTGCACCCGGCATCGTTCAACTCACCCCAGCGCGCACTACTTTCGATCGGATCGCCGACCACCTGCGAGACGCCGTACGGCATCAGCACAGCGTCCTCCCGCAGGCCGAGCAGCTCAGCGCGAACTCGCTGGAGGCCGCGCTGCTCTGGTGCGACACCCAGAACCCGAAGGCCGTCCAGATCGACGACCGCCTGCTTCGCGCCATCGAACTCATCGACCAGGACCTGACCGCGACCCTCGACGTACCGCGGCTCGCGCGAGCGGTGAACCTGTCGGTGTCGCGCTTCGCCCACCTGTTCCGCGACCAACTCGGCGTCAGCCCCCAACAGTTCGTCGAACGCCGCCGCCTCGACGCCGCGGCCCGGCTCCTGGAACTGACAAGCCGCTCCGTCGCCTCGGTCGCCACCCAGGTCGGCTACGCCGATCCGCTGTACTTCGCGACCCGCTTCCGTCTACACACCGGATTAAGCCCCACCGCGTACCGCCGGAGACCTTAGGCTTCTCCGCATGAGAACCGGTGTAGTGGTGGGTCTGGCGGCGCTGGTCGCCATGGGGCTGGGGGCGTGTGCGCCGGAGGACAGCCCGTCAGGGTCCTCGACGCCGTCCGGGGCGGATGCCTGTGCCAAGGACAAGCTGGCGGTGAAGACCACCGGAACGCTGACGGTCGGCACCGACAAACCGGCGTACGAACCGTGGTTCAGCGACAACAACCCGAGTAACGGCAAGGGGTACGAGTCGGCCGTCACTTACGCGGTGGCGAAGAAGCTCGGGTTCGACCAGGCACAGGTGAAGTGGCTGACGGTGCAGTTCAACACGGCCTTCGCGCCCGGCACAAAGGCGTTCGACCTGGACGTGAACCAGGTGTCGATCTCCGAGGAGCGGCGTAAGGCCGTCGACTTCTCGTCCGGGTACTACGACGTGCGGCAGACCGTGATCACCACCGCGGGCAGCAAGATCGCGAACGCCAAGTCGGTCGCGGAGCTGGCCGACGCCAAGCTCGGAGCTCAGGTCGGTACGACGAGCTACACCGCCCTGCGCGATCAGGTGAAGCCGAAGCAGACCCCGGCCGTCTTCGACACCAACGACCTGGCCGTGCAGGCACTGAAGAACAAGCAGATCGACGGCATCGTGGTGGACCTGCCGACGGCCTTCTACATGACCGCGGCGCAGCTCGACAACGGCAAGATCGTCGGTCAGCTGCCGTCGAGCGGGACCACCGAGCAGTTCGGGTTCGTGCTCGCGAAGGGTTCGAAGCTGACCGGCTGCGTCACCCAGGCGGTCGACGCGCTCAAGTCGGACGGCACGCTGGCGAACCTGCAGAAGCAGTACCTGACCGAGTCAGGGGCTCCCGAACTCTCGTGACCGACTGGCAACCATCGCCGCTCCAACTGGAGCGGATCGCGTACCGGCGCAGGCGGGCCCGGCGGTCGACGCTGATCGCCGTGGTCAGCTCGGTGGTGCTGCTCGCGCTGGTTGCCGTCGGCATCGGTTCGACGCCGGGCTGGCCGCGGGTCCGGTCGACGTTCTTCGACGTCCACCGCGGCTGGCAGGCGCTCCCGGTCGTTGCCCAGGGCCTCTGGCTGAACGTCCGGGTGATGCTGATCTGCGCCGTGCTGATCGTGATCTTCGGTATGACGCTGGCGATCATGCGGACGTTGCGCGGCCCGATCTTCTTTCCGTTGCGCGTGTTCGCGGCTGCCTACACCGACGTGTTCCGTGGTCTGCCGTTGCTGTTGGTGATCTTCCTACTCGGCTTCGGCGTACCGGCTCTGCAGTTGCGCGGGCTGCCGAACCAGGCGGTGATCTGGGGTGGCGCCGCGCTCGTGCTGACGTATTCGTCGTACGTCGCCGAGGTGTTCCGGGCCGGCATCGAGTCGGTGCATCCATCCCAGCGAGCGGCCGCGCGGTCGCTCGGGCTGAACTATCGCCAGACACTGCGCTTCGTCGTACTTCCCCAGGCCGTACGCCGCGTGCTGCCGCCGTTGCTGAACGACTTCGTCAGCCTGCAGAAGGACTCCGGCCTGATCGCGGTCCTCGGTGTCATCGACGCGATCCGGGCCGCTCAGCTCGAGACGGCCGAGGACTTCAACTTCACGCCGTACGTCGTGGCTGGGCTGCTGTTCGTCGCGCTGACGATCCCGCTGACCCGGCTGACCGATTACGTCGCTCGCCGGCAGGGCTGGTACGGCGCGGGAGGTGGGCCGGTATGAGCCTGCTGTCGTTGCGCGGGATACGGAAGGTGTACGGCGACAACGTCGTACTGAACGATTTCGGTCTGGACGTCGAGCCGGGGGAGTGCGTCGTACTCATCGGCGCTTCCGGATCGGGGAAGTCCACGTTGTTGCGGTGCGTCAACCTGCTCGAGGTCGTGGACGACGGCGTGATCGAGCTGGACGGCGTCGACATCACCGATCCGCGGGTGGACGCGGACCGGATCCGGTCGCGGATCGGGATCGTCTTCCAGTCGTACAACCTGTTCCCGCATCTGAGCGTGCTGGACAACATCACGCTGGCGCCGATCCGCGTTCATCGGGTGCCGCGGGATGTTGCGCGAGCGCGTGCTGTGGAGATGCTGGAGCGGGTCGGACTGGGCGACAAAGCGTCGGCCAAACCGGACGAGCTGTCCGGCGGTCAGCAACAGCGCGCCGCGATCGCGCGGGCGATGGTGAACTCACCCCAGCTGATGCTGCTCGACGAGGTCACCTCGGCACTCGATCCCGAGCTCGTCGGCGAGGTGCTCGATCTGCTGCGCGAACTCAAGTCCGAAGGCATGACGATGCTCGTCTGCACGCACGAGATGGCCTTCGCCCGCGAGGTCGCCGACCGGGTCTGCTTCCTCCACCAAGGTCGCCCACTCGAGGTCGGCCCGCCCGCTCAGGTCCTGGACGATCCGCAGGAGCCTCGGACCCGGGAGTTCCTCCGCCGGGTCAGCGGGACGACAGGTAGGTAAGGACCGCGATCACGCGGCGGTTGTCGTCCTCGGACGGCGGCAGGTCGAGCTTGGCGAAGATGTTGTTGGTGTGTTTGCTGACCGCCTTCTCGGTGACGAAGAGGGCGCTGGCGATCGCGGCGTTCGAGCGACCCTCGGCCATCAGACCGAGTACTTCGGACTCACGCGGCGTGAGCCGGCCGATCGGTTCGTCCCGGGTGTTGCGGGCCAGCAGCTGACCGATCACGTCCGGGTCCATCGCAGTACCGCCGGCGGCAACCCGGCGTACCGCGTCCAGGAACTCGGCGACGTTCGACACCCGGTCCTTGAGCAGGTACCCGACCCCGCCGCCACCGCCGGTGAGGAGCTCCCGCGCGTACAGCTGCTCGACGTACTGCGAGAGGACCAGGATCGGCAGGCCGGGGACCTGCCGGCGGGCCTCGATCGCGGCCTTCAGGCCCTCGTCGGTGAACGTCGGTGGCAGCCGGACGTCGACCACGGCGACGTCCGGCCGGTGCTCCACCAGAGCGGGCACCAGCCGGGGTCCGTTGTCGACCGCCTCCACGACCTCGAAGTCGTGCGCCTCCAGCAGGCGGATCAGGCCGTCCCGGAGGAGGGCATGGTCTTCAGCGATGAGGACTCGCAAGGTAGCTCCATGATCACAGTGGTCGGCCCGGCGCTCGGGCTCACCACGGTCAACGTACCGTCGAAGGCGGCCAGTCGCCGCTCGATACCGTACAGACCCCCACCGGGCCTGACCACGGCACCGCCGACGCCGTCGTCGCCGACGATCATGTGCAGCTTCTCGTCCTCATGAGTGATCTGGATCCAGGCTGTGGTCGCGGCCGAGTACTTGACCGCGTTCGCGAGGCACTCGGCCACTGCGAAGTACGCCGCCGACTCGACCGGCGCGGCCGGCCGGCCCGGTACGTCGTAGGTGACGTCGACCTTGAATGGGCAGGACATCGCGAGAGCCTTGATCGCGCCGTCCAGACCGCGGTCGGCGAGCACCGGCGGGTGGATCCCGCGGACCAGGTCCCGCAGCTCGGACAGCGCCGTACTCGCGGACTCGCGTGCCTCGGTGAGCAGGGCGGCTGCCTGGGCCGGGTCGCGGGCGACCATCTCCTCGGCCATACCGAGGTTCATGCTGAGCGCGGCCAGCCGGGCTTGGGCTCCGTCGTGCAGGTCGCGCTCGATCCGACGCAGCTCGGCCGCCTGGGTGTCGACGGTCTCGGCGCGGGACTCGGCCAGCTCGCGGACCCGCATCGCCAGCTTGGCGCTCTCGGTCGGGCCGAGCAGCGAGCGGGCCAGGAAGGCGTTCGCCTTGAGCAGCCGCTCGCCGGCGGCCTGCCAGATCAGGAAGGCGATCAGCGCAACCGGCATGACCAGGAAGCTGGTCCAGAAGTTCACCGTCACCAGCCCGCCGAACGGCTCGGTGAACACGCCCTCCGGCGTGACACCGACGAGCAGCGGGTAGACGAGGTAGAAGAGAGTGGCCAGGAACAGCACCGCGCTCAGCAGACAGAGGGTGAACCCGATCACTGCGTTCACCAGCAGCCAGATGATGTCCCGCCAGGTCTGCGGATCGGTGAGGATCGTCCGCAGCCGCATCAGCATGCCGGGCATCGGTGGCTTCTTGTACGGCCGCGGGATTCGCTCACCGAGGAAGCCGGCCATGATCGTCCGGTGGCAGTTCGCGAACCACCGGGCGGACGGCACCACGACAAGCAGTAGCGGGATCCCGACCCAGACCGCGATCAGCGGCACGGATACCACGCTGAGCACGAACAGGGCGATCCCCAGCTCGGCCAGGATCGCGAGGAACAGCGCGATCCACGGCTGTGCAAGCTTCGGGTACCGCATCGGCGGTGCCTCGGTGGTAGCCACGGTTGTCATGCACCCATCATGACGCAGCGTAGGACCCGGTTCAGTGGAGTTAACCCCCCACTGTCGAGGGGCACAAACCCCCGGTCACTCCGGGTAGTAGCACTCGTGTGTTCGATCGTTAGGGCGGCAAGGCTTGATGCCGTACGCTGGCCGCGGCTGTACGCCTAGGCCCCCAACCGCACCCGAGACGAGGACCTGATGGCTCAGCCACCTGTGCTACCTATTGCCACCCGCGGCTCCGATTTCTCCCCGCTTTTGCGGGAGGTCAAGGCCGCCGGCCTGCTGGAGCGCCGTACTGCGGCCTACGCGATGGCGATCGGGATCAACGTCGGGCTGATGGCCCTCACTTGGGCGGCAATCGCCACTGTCGGCGCCACGTGGTGGGTGCTGCTGCTGGCCTTGCCGCTCGGCATTCTGACCACCCGCTCGGCGTTCTTCGGGCATGACGCCGGTCACCAGCAGATCGCCAGCTCGCGCAAGCTCCACGACTGGATCGGCATGCTGCACGGCAACATCGTGCTCGGCATGAGCTACGCCTGGTGGAACGACAAGCACAACCGCCACCACGCCAACCCGAACCACACCGACAAGGACCCGGACGTCGGTGCCGGCGTGCTGGTCTGGACGCTCGAGCAGGCCGAGGGCCGCAAGGGCCTGGAGGGCTGGCTGAGCCGCAACCAGGCGCGGATCTTCTTCCCGCTGCTCACCCTGGAGGGCTTCAACCTCAAGGTTTCGAGCATCCGCTTCCTGTGGGCTCGTCGCCGTACGCACCAGATCGAGCTCGGCCTGATGGCGGCGCACCTGGTGCTGTACTTCACCGCGCTGTTCCTGATCATGGCGCCGGGGCAGGCGGTGGTGTTCGCGCTGGTGCACCACATGATCTTCGGGCTGCACCTCGGCAGCGTGTTCGCGCCGAACCACAAGGGCATGGAGATGCCCGATGACGACACCAACTGGGGTCACCTGGAGAAGCAGGTGCTGACCTCGCGCAACGTCAACGGCGGTCTGGTCACCGACTGGATGATGGGCGGGCTCAACTACCAGATCGAGCACCACCTCTTCCCGAGCATGCCGCGGGCCAACCTCCGCTTCGCCCAGCCGATGGTGCGCGAGTACTGCGAACGGGTCGGAATGCCCTATGTGTCAACGACTCTGCTCGAGTCGTATCGGCTGGGGTTGCGCCACATGCACGAGGTCGGCCAGGAGCTTCGCGCCGCTAACTGACCGAGTGACCTGGCTCATACCGCTAGCCTTGAAGAGCTATGTCGCGCAGAAGGCCTTCCAAGTGGCAGCGGCCGGTCAGCGACCGGCCGCTGCTCGGCGGTACCCAGAGCCGCGAGCCGAAGTCCGACGGCGACTGGAACGTCCGCCGGGTGTCCGGGTCCGCGTCGGCGAAGTCGTACCGCTGCCCGGGCTGCGACCAGCTGATCCCGCCCGTCACGCCACACGTCGTGGTCTGGCCGGAGAACCCCAGCCTGCTCGGCGCGATCGGCGGTGCCCAGTCCCTCGACGAGCGGCGTCACTGGCACACCGCGTGCTGGCAGCGGCACTCCTGAGGGTCTCGTCCTGAGGGTCTCGTTCTGAGTGGTCTCGTTCTGAAAGGTCTCGGATGAAACTGCCTGTCACGTCGTACGGCGAATCCGGTACGCCGGTTGTGGTGATGCACGGGCTGTTCGGCTCGGGGCGGAACTGGATGACCGCCGCCCGTCGGCTCGCCGACCGGCACCGGGTGTTCGCGTTCGACCTGCGCAACCACGGGACCTCACCGCACGTCGAGACGATGAGCTACCCCGAGATGGCCGAGGACGTCCGCGAGACGATCGACTCGCTCGGGGTCGGGCCGGTCGCGCTGGTCGGGCATTCGATGGGTGGCAAGACCGCGATGCTCACCGCGCTGCAGCACCCTTCGGTCGTCGAGCGGCTCGTGGTGGTGGACGCGGCGCCGGTCGCGTACCCGCCGGCCTTCGTCGAATATGCGCAGGCGATGCGGGCCGCTGACCTGTCCGCGGTGCAGCGTCGCGCGGACGTCGATGCCCAACTGGTCGAGGCGGTGCCGACGCCGGGGACCCGCGCGTTCCTCCTGCAGAATCTGATCCTCGACGAGGCGGGCGCGCGGTGGCGGCCCAACCTTCCGGTAATCGAGGCCGCGCTGCCGGCGATCTCCGGCTGGCCTGCCGAGGCTGAGGGTCTGGTGTACGACGGGCCGACGCTGTTCATCTACGGCGGCAAGTCCGATTACGTCCAGCAGGATCATCGCACCACCATCGCGGCGTACTTCCCGCAGGTCCAGTACGCCGAGGTTCCGGAGGCCGGCCATTGGGTACACGCCGAGCGGCTCGACGACTTCCTGGCGGCGCTCACACCGTTCATTGGTTGACGTTGGCAAACGGTTGTCCGTAATCCATTGACCTCCGCTGGCTAGTATCGGTAAGTTTTCAACCCAGTTCCTGCAGGATCCATGATCTGGGTTGGTGGTGGCGATGGTGGTCCGGACCGGCGCGCAGCGTCTGGCCGAGGACCCGGGGTTGGTGCCCGACGGGCGCCTGGGGCTAGTCACGAACTTCACCGGCGTGCTGCCGGATCTCACGCCGACGTCGGTCGCGTTGCGTGCGGCCGGTCTGCCACTGACGGCGTTGTTCGGTCCCGAGCACGGCCTCCGGGGTACGGCGCAAGCTGGCGCGAGCGAAGGTGAAGGCATCGATCCCGACACGGGACTCCCGGTCTTCGACACCTATCGGCGGAAGGGTCGCGAGCTCGACGATCTGTTCTCCGGTGTCGACGTCCTGCTCTTCGACATCCAGGACATCGGGACGCGGTTCTACACCTACGTCTGGACGATGTACGACTGCCAGCAGGCGGCCGCGCGGCTTGGTATGCCATTTGTCGTGCTGGATCGGCCGAACCCGCTCGGCGGTGTCCGGGTCGAGGGGCCGATGCTGCAGCCGGGGTTCGAGAGTTTCGTCGGGCGGGCGCCAATCCCGCTGCGACACGGGCTCACCGTCGGCGAGCTCGGGCGACAGTTGGGCGAGGCAACAGTTATCCCGGTCGAGGGCTGGACGCGCTCGTCGCGGGGGACTGGTATGCCATGGGTGCCGCCGTCGCCGAACATGCCGACGCCGGAGACAGCTTTGGTATACCCCGGGACCGGGCTGTTCGAAGGCACCAACCTGAGCGAGGGACGCGGTACCACGCGACCGTTCGAGACGATCGGGGCGCCGTACGTCGACGACCGGCTCGTGCCGGCGTTGCGGGACTGCGAGCTGCCAGGCGTGATCTTCCGGCGGACCTGGTTCGAGCCGGTCTTCAGCAAGTACGCGGGCCAGGCGGTGTCCGGCGTACAACTGCATGTCGTTGATCGGGATGCGTTCGAGCCGGTGCGCACGGCTCTGGTGATGCTTCGGGTGCTGAACGAGCTGTACCCCGATGACTTCGGTCTGCTGCCGTCGCTGGACAAGTTGTGGGGCTCGGACTCGTTGCGGAAGGCACTCGAGGCCGGCGACGACCCTGTCGAACTCTTGCCGGCGGCAACCACTCCCGCCGGGTGGGTGCGGCCTGGCGTACTGCTCTACGAAGGGGCTGTCTGATGATCCGTTCGTTCCAGGTCGGCGACGGGCCGGCGCTGGCCGCGGTGTGGACGGCCGCCGCGCCGGCCGACCCGATCAGCTACCCGCGCTTCCGCGACCTGTTCCTGCTCGATCGCAACTTCGACCCGGCCGGTCTCCAGGTAGCCGTGATCAATGATCAGATCGTCGGCGCGGCGTACGCGGTCCGTCGGCTGATCGCGGTCGACGCCGACGACCTCGAGCCCGGGTCGGGCTGGATCCCGTTCTTCTTCGTGCATCCGGAGTACCGCGGTCGCGGTCTCGGCCGGGACCTGCTCACGGCGGCGATGGACTGGCTCCGGTCCCACGGACGGTCCGAGGTGTTCTTCTCGTCGTACACGCCGAACTACTTCCTTCCCGGTCTCGACTCGGCTCGCTATCCCGAGGCGGCTCGGTTGACGGCTGCGCTGGGCTTCGAGCGGCAGTACGACGCGGTGGCGATGGACCGCGGTCTGGTCGGGTATGCCATTCCCGACGAGATTCGGAAGCGGATCGACGCGCTGACGGCCGAGGGCTACAGCTTTGGTATACCAACCGACGACGAGCTGACCGCGCTGATCGCGATCGCCGGCGCGGAGTTCAACCCGGACTGGGCGCGCGCGATCCGCGAGGGCGTCGTCTCCGGTATGCCATTGGATCGCATCGTGGTGGCTCGCCGTCCTGGTCCAACACCGTCGAGCCGGGCGATCCTCGGCTGGGCGATGCACGGGACGTACGAAGGGGTGATCGACCGCTTCGGGCCGTTCGGTGTGCTGCCGGCGTCGCGCGGCACCGGGCTCGGGAAGGTGCTGCTGCACCTGACGCTCGAGCGGATGGTTGCCGTCGGCGCCCACAGCGCCTGGTTCCTGTGGACCGGCGAGAAGTCTGCCGCCGGACAGCTGTATCTGAAGACGGGGTTTGAGATCACCCGCACGTTCACCATCCTCCGGGCGCCGTTGCTCCCGGCTGGGGCGAAGGAGTGACATGAGGATTGCCAAGGGTTTGCGGCTGGCCGTTGTGCTGGGACTGCTCGCCACCGGCGCTGCCTGTGGCGGTGGCAGCGACTCGGGTAGCGGCGGCGGCAAGGTCGAGCTGACGCTGCTGAGCCACTACAGCGACGGCCCGTCGAAGGACGGGCTGGACAAGATGATCTCGGAGTGGAACAAGGAGAACCCGAAGATCCAGGTGAAGGCGCAGGTGGTCAAGTTCGACGACCTGCTGACCACGCTGACGGTCCGGCAGACCGGCGGCCGCGGCGCGGATATCGTCAGCGCGTACGGCCTGTGGGGCGGCCAGTTGATGAAGGCCAACGTCGTGGCGAAGGTGCCGGACGACATCGCGACCAAGATCAAGGCGGAGTACAGCCCGGCGGCGCTCGGCGCGGTGACCACCGGCGACACGCTGCTGGGCTACCCGACCGAGCTGAACACCTACGTGCTGTTCTACAACAAGAAGATCCTTGCCGCAGCCGGCATCAACAAGCCGCCGACCACCTGGGCCGAGCTCGCCGACGCGGCCAAGAAGACGGTCAAGCGCGATGCCAAGGGCAACATTCAGGTCGAGGGGCTGAGCCTGATCCAGGACGGCGACAACAAGTCGGTGCACCCATTCCTGTCGCTGCTCGACTCGGCCGGCGGGAAGTTCCTGGCTCCGGACGGTACGGCGCAGTTCGACAACGAGCAGGGCAAGGCGGCGCTGAAGTTCGAGGGTGACCTCGCGGCCGCGAAGGCGACCAACACCTCGATCTCGCCGACCAAGCAGTTCCGCAGCGGCGGCGTCGCGATGGCGATCCAGGCCGGCTGGTGGATCGGCAGCCTGAAGACCCAGATGAAGGACAAGTACTCCGACGTCGGGGTGACCGCGATCCCGGGACCCACCGCGGGTAGCAAGGGTTCGCTGGCGTACGGGTTCTTCATGGGCGTGAACCAGCGCAGCAAGCACGCCGACGAAGCCTGGAAGTTCCTGACCTGGATGAACGAGCACAAGACCGAGGACGGCAAGGTCACCGAGACCGGCAAGTGGCTCGCCGACCAGGGCCTGATCCCGCCGCGTACCGCTGACCAGGCGGAGTACAAGAAGGCGCTGCCCGACCCGAACCTGGCGCCGATCTACGAGGCGGCGACGTACGCGATGCCGGAGCCGAACCAGCCGGGTGCGTACGAGGCGAAGACCGCGCTGCACAACGCGATCATGACCGTGCTTGCCGACGGCAAGAATCCGGACGACGCGCTCGCACAGGCGGCGAAGGCCGTCAAGCCGCAATGACGACCGCGGTCAGCAGGGTCGGTGCCGTCGCGGCACCGGCCCGGCGGGTCGGCAAGCTGCATCGCGAGGGACCCGCGGCGTACCTGTTCCTGTCGCCGGCGCTGCTGTTCTTCTGCGTGTTCCTGATCCTGCCGTTCATCTTCGCCATCGTGCTCGCGTTCTCGGACTGGGGCGGGTTCGACCTGAGCACGCTGAAATGGGCGGGCTTCTCGAACTTCGGCGACGTGCTGAGCTTCGACGGGACGTTCGTCAAGCCGATCCTGGTGAACACGTTGCTGTTCGCGTTCGGATCGGTGTTCCTGGCAACGTTCGGGTCGGTGCTGGTTGCCTACTGCATCGATCGGCTGTCGTTCCAGGGGTTCTGGCGGGTGCTGTACTTCCTGCCGGTGGTCGCCACAGTGGTGGCCATCGGCAACGTGTGGAAGATGATGTACCAGCCCGCCGGCCTGATCAACGCGGTTCTGAACAAGCTCGGCGTGAACAGCGTCGGCTTCCTGTCCGATTCGTCGTACGCGCTGCCGTCGGTGACCGTCGTACACGCGTGGGCCTCGATCGGTGGCGCCGTACTCATCCTGACCGCCGGCCTGAAGGCGATCCCGGAGATGTACTACGAGGCCGCCGAGGTGGACGGGGCGAACTCGTGGCACATGTTCTGGTCGATCACGTTGCCGTTGCTGCGGCCGGCGTTGCTGTTCGTGCTGATCACGCAGTTCATCGGCGGGTTGCAGTCGTTCGCGCTGATCATCGTGATGACCGGTGACGGCGGGCCGGTGAACGCGACCAACGTGGCCGCGTTCGAGATGTACCAACGGGCGTTCAAGTTCGGCGCTTGGGGGACGGCCAGCGCGATGGCGATGGTGCTGTTCGTGATCATCCTCGCGATCACGTTGCTGCAGTTGTGGATCGCCCGGCGGCGCGGAGAGGAGACCTCGTGAAGCGGCGCGGCAAGTTCCCGTGGTTCGCGTACCTGGTGGTGATCCTCGGCGGGGTGGCGATGGTGATGCCGTTCCTCGACATGGTGATGAGCTCGTTCAAGGGGCCGGGGGAGTACGGCGTGATCCCGTACAAGCTCCTCCCCTCGTCGTTCAACTTGGACAACTACCGCGACGCCTTCTCGCAGTTGGAGCTCGGACGGCTGTTCCGGAACAGCGTGATTGTCACGGTGTCGGTGACCGTGTCCGTGTTGGTGACGTCGTCGATGGCCGGGTACGCCTTGGCGAAGCTTCGGTTCCGGGGCCGGGCGGTGATCTTCCGGTTCATCCTCGCCACAATGATGCTGCCGCCGTTCCTGCTCCTGATCCCGACCTTCCTGATCATGCTCAACTGGCCGCTTGCCGGCGGCAACGACATCCTCGGCCGCGGCGGTGACGGCGGGCTGACGACGAGTCTGATCTCGCTGATCCTGCCGTTCGCGGTCAGCGGGTTCGGCATCTTCCTGATGCGGCAGTTCATGGTCTCGCTGCCGGACGAGATGCTCGAGGCGGCCAAGATCGACGGCGCGAACCAATGGCAGACCTGGCGGCTGATCGTGCTCCCGCAGACCAAGCCGGTGGCGATCACGCTCGGACTGATCACGTTCATCGGGGCCTGGAACGAGTACATCTGGACGCTGCTGATCTCGTCCTCCGATCCCGACCTGCAGACGTTGCCTGTCGGGATCCAGTTGTTGCAGAGCTTCCTCGACCCGGATCGCACGATGCCGATCGTGATGGCCGGCCTGGTGATCAGCACGCTGCCGGTGCTGGTCGTGTTCCTGCTGTTCCAGAAGTACTACGTGCGCGGCGTCGTACTCAGTGGCCTGAAATGAGGAGACCGTTGTGAACAGAACAGTGCTCGCCATCGGAGCGCACATCGGCGACATGGACCTGACCGCCGGCCCGACGCTGGCCAAACTGATCCTGGAAGGCGCGACCGCCACGATCGTCGCACTGACGCCGGGAGAACGCGGTCACCCGCGACTCACGCCTGCGGAGTACAAGAAGCAGAAGATCGCCGAGGGTACGGCGTTCGCGGAGGCGATCGGCGCCGACTTCATGGTCCTCGACCAGAGCGACGGCTTCCTGCCCTCCAGCGACGACGTGGCGCTGGAGCTGGCCCGGATCATCCGCGAGAAGCAGCCCGACACGATCATCACCCACTGGAAACACTCCATCCACAGCGACCACGAGAACGCCGCCGCTCTGTCGGAACGTGCCCGTTTCCTGGCCGGGCTGCCCATCGATCCGACCGACGATTTCGCCACGCCGTACCCGGAGCTGGTCGCCAAGCTCGCTGCTTTGCCGCGGCACGGCGTACGTTCCTTCCTCCATGCCGAGAACTGGGAGGACATGGAGGGCTTCACGCCGTCGCTGTACGTCCCGATCCCGGACGAGGCCTTCTACCGCTGGGTCTCCGCCATCCGCCACCAGGCCTTCGCCCGCGGCGAAACCTACGGCTTCCGCTACATCGATTACTACACGGCGCTGATGACGACCCGCGGCTGCTTGGCGTCGTACCCCCGAGCCTGCGCCTTCCACACCAACCAAGCTCCGGAGGTCACCAAACTCGCCGGACCGTAGTCGTCCCACGCCGCACTACGCGCCGCTCGTTCCTCGCCGCACTACGCGCCGCTCGTTCCTCGCCGTGCTACGCGCCGCTCCCACCCACCCATGCGACCGCCTCGTGGTCGTGTGGGCTGTGGTGGGTGAGGGGGATGTGGTGCGTAAGTCCCACGCGGTGCTGCGCGCCGCCCTCACCCGACGGGCGGGCGTGGGTGCTGCCGCGTGCCGTCGAGCAGACTGTAAATCTGTCGGCGTTGCACTAGAGCTGCTCTGGGGGTGCGCGACTTGCTGTTCGGTGCGCGTGACGTCGTGCAGGAAGTACGGTCGTGGAGGGCTCTGTTGGTGATGGATGGGAGTTGGCGTGGCTGAGGTTCAGCTGGTTGTGCAAGCGGATGACTTTGGGATGTGTCATGCGGTCAACGTTGGGACGGTGGAGGCGTTCCGGGATGGGATCGTGACGCAGGTTTCTACGATGGCGGCTTGTCCTTGGTTTACGGAGGCGGCTGCGTTGGGGCGGGAGTTCGGGATTCCGCTCGGGGTGCATCAGACGTTGACGTGTGAGTGGGACTTTCTGCGGTGGCGGCCGTTGACCGATGGGGCGTCGTTGGTGGGGGAGGACGGGACGTTCCTGCGGTCGGTGGCTGAGGCGCAGGCGTCGGTGACTTATGAGGACGCGGTGCGTGAGTTGACGGCTCAGGTTGCGAAGTTCGCGGCGGAAGGGCTGGCGATCGACTACCTCGACGTACACATGGGGCAGTCGGCGACGCCCGCGGCGTACGACGAGGTGTCGAGCGCGGCCGGCAAACCGTTCATCTATGGGGCGGTGGAGTCGCAGCGGTTCGGGTCGATCGAGACGTTGAGCGACCGGGACGCGAACGTGAAGAGGGCTTGGCTGCTCGAGTACCTCGACAAGTTGACGCCAGGAGTGCATCTGCTGGTGACGCACTGCGCGGCTGCGGAGCCTGAACTCGGTGCGCTGCACAAGCCCGGTTCGTACACGTACCGCTGGGCCGAGGAGTACCGGCTGTCCGATCAGGAGCTCGTCACCGACCCCGAGATCCGCAAGGCGATCGAGGAACGCGGCATCGAGCTCACGACGGTCCGCGCCGCCTTCTCGCTCGACTGACTGACCCAGCGCCTCCGAGTTGTGGGAATCGGTTGCCTCCCACGCCGGGCGTGGGAGCCCCGATCCACGACTCAAGGTTTCGGGTCCGAACCTTTCGCCACGACTCGGCGGCCGCCCTGCTGCGGCTGCCGCGGTGGGGAAAGAAGTCGGCGCTCCGTGACATTTTCTTACCCCACCATCGATGCGTGCTCCATCGACCTGCCACCCGTCCGCACTGCCTTCTCGTTCACACCCAACGCCGCCGAGTCGTGGGAATCGGTTGCCGACAGAGAGCCCCGATCCACGACTCGAGGTTTCGGGCACGAACCTTTCGCCACGACTCGGCGGTCGAGAGTCGCTTCTCCGTTGAGACGGCGTCGATCGGGTCACTGCTCGAGGATGAACTTGCGGAGAGCGCCGGGAGGGGAGCCGGTGGCGGCCTTGATGTGGCGGGTTAGGTGGCTGACTGAGTGGTAGCCGGTGAGGTCGGCGATGGCTTGGAGGGGGAGGGTCGAGTTGCGGATGTGGGAGAGGGCGTGGCGTAGGCGTACTGCTTGGAGTGCGGCTTGCGGGCTGGTACTGCGGAGGCGGGTGAAGGCGGCGCGCAGGCCGGAGGGGGAGATGCCTAGGTCGGCGGCTACTTGAGTGATCCGGAGGCCGATGGCGAAGCGTTCCTCGAAGATCCGTTCTGCTTCGATGACGAGTTGCTCGGCAGGGCTGGTGGGCGGGGCGGCTGCCGCCTGGCGTAGGCGGAGGTCCAGCTCGGACAAGAGGAGCGCGCGGAGCTCCTCGTTGTTCTCGCGTACCAGCGCGTCGAAGACCCGGCCCAGAGTGTGGTCGGCGTCGTCGTAGCAGAGGCGCGGCCAGGGGTGGGCGGACGCGGCGTCGACCTGGAGGAAGCGGTTGGCGTAGCCGGTGCGGCTCTGTTCGGCGTGCCAGGTACTCGGTGGGGTCAGGAGGACGGTGCCGGGCGTGGCGGCGTACGTCTCCTCGCCGACGGGACAGGTGATCCGGCCGCGAACGTAGTACACCAACTCCCACGAGGTGTGGGCGTGCAGTGGGTAGTCCTTGCCGGGCGGGGCCGTGTGTACGCCGGCGCCGAGCAGTCGTAGCGATTTGTGCATAAGCGCTGTCGCCTTCTGCATTGTTTCTCAGGTACGTCGGATTGATGCTGGCATCGATTCGTGCATCTTGGGAAGGAGTCCGTTGATGGATATGGCGACTGCATTGCGGGATCTTGGCGTGACTGACGACGTACTCACGGAGGCCGAGAAGGCCCAGCTCGACCGCGACGGGTTCCTCCCGCTGGAGGGGATCCTCACGTTGGAGGACGTGTCCGAGCTCAACAAGCGACTGGCGGAACTGACCGCGGCCGAGGGCGATCGGGCCGGGCTGGAGGTGCATCAGGAGAAGGGCACAGACCGGCTGGCGGACCTGGTGAACAAGGATCCGATGTTCGAGATCTGCTTCAGCCACCCGCGGGTGCTGGCTGCGATGAAGCACGTACTCGGCGAGTTCAAGCTGTCATCGCTGAACAGCCGCGCGGCACTGCCAGGCGAGGGTCATCAGGGGCTGCACGCCGACTTCGGCCTCCCGGTCGAGCCCGGTCAGTACGAGGTCTGCAACTCGATCTGGCTGCTCGACGACTTCACGCCGGAGAACGGCGCGACCCGCGTCGTACCCGGCTCCCACCGCCGCCACGCCCTACCCGGCGACGAAATGCCCGACCCCACCGCCGCCCACCCCGACCAGATCCAGCTCACCGGCAAGGCCGGCACCGTCGTCATCTTCAACAGCCACCTCTGGCACGGCGGCACCCAAAACCGCACCGACAAACCCCGCCGAGCCCTCCACTCCTACTTCGCCCGCCGCCACCAACCCCAACAACTCGACCAACAGACCTACATTCGCCTCAACACCTACAACCGCCTAACCCCCGCCCAACACTTCCTCCTCGACGTCACCAACTGAGTCGGCTACCCAGCTTGCCTTGATAATGTCTAGCGTAGTAGACAGAATGAGAGCGTGAAGACGTACGACGTGACGGTCCGGCGGGACGGACGCTGGTGGATGATCGCGATTCCTGAGCTGGGTGGATTGACGCAGGCTCGGCGGCTTGACGAGGTTGAGCGGGCGGCTCGGGAGTTCGTTGCGGTGACGACCGACGTACCGCTCTCCAAGGTCGCGGTCGAGGTCTCCGGGATCGAGGCAGATGGGCAGGATCTGCTGGAGGCCAAGACTTTGGTCGACGCGCTGCGTGGTCGGGCGAAGGATCTCGAGGCGTTGGTCGGTGAGCTCACCCGCGAGGTCGCATCGGCGCTCACGGACGCGAACGTCCCAGTCCGCGACGTGAGCAGCGTCCTCGGCGTCTCCCATCAACGCGTCTCGCAGTTGGTCCAAGCAGGCGTCGAAGGTAAGGAAGCCGCTTCGGGCAAGGCGATGCAAAGGTCACGCCAGGAGTTCGCCCACGATCTCGCAATCCGAATGGACAACGGACGGGTCCTGCAACTGGTCGAGGTGGTCCCACCGAAAACCGCACGTTCCGACAAGCCACGGACCGGAGAGGCCGCGCAGGAGAGTGATCACCCAACTCGAAAGGGCGCTCGCTCTCAAGGAGCCAAGCGGGGAAGCGGCGCGGCCAATCCCCCGACCTCCCGAAACCAGAGTGTGTAGCTCGACCAGCCGGCCGGCGACACACTTCTGGTCTAATCCGTGCATATGGACGCGCTGACGAGGAACTCCTGGTGGGCCGCGGGGATGAGCAACCTGCGGGCCGTGCTGGATCAACACGGCGTAGAGGCGGAGGAACGGGCCAAGGACTACGCGAATGTGTACGCCGGTCGCCGAGCCGCGATGGTGTTCGACGTCGTAGCCAGTCGGCAGCGGAGGTACTTGCAACGGGTGCTTCCGATGGTCGAGCGCTATGAGGCGAGCATGCCCACGCTGAGCTCTCTCGCTGCCAATGGGCCGGGACAGGGTCATTCCCTGCGCCATGGTGAGCCTGAGACCATGCAGGCAGTCGCCGCTGGTTTGCTGCGCTTTGCCACCGACTATGGCCTTGCCGAAGAGGATGCGGTCAAGGCCTGGGCAGACGGCGTTGACGAGCTGGTGCACGCAATCCGGCTCGACCCGTACGTCGGTTCGGTCAGCGGGATCGGCCCCGCGCTCTTTGCATACCTGCGAATGCGTTGTGGCGCGGACGCACTCAAGCCGGACCTCAGAGTCCATCGTGCGCTTGTCAACCTCGGCTTCCTTGTTCCTCGAGAGGAGCACGCACTGCTGGTCGCCAGCGAGGCCGTCGCCTCTGAGCTCGGAATATCCCGTTTGGTTCTTGATCAACTTCTCTGGTGGAGCGGCGCGTGGCTGATGCCGTTGTCGGCTTCTTCCGCTCGCGCAAACAGCCCGGCGAGTCAACGTGCACCTGTTGCTGCGCGCGGCAGGACGCACATCTCGCTGAGGTATTCACAGCACGCGACACCACGTGGCGGTCGAATGCGCGGTAGCGCGCGTCCGGCGGTAGCCGGAACGGATGCGCCGGCGGTAGCCGGTGGGTGGGTGGGAGCGGGGCGTAGCACGGCGACGGAGGAGCCCGCGTAGTTCTGCGCGGGCTGGTACGTGGTGTTACGAGGCGTCGGCTTTGCGGACCCAGACTTCTCTGATGATGAGGAGGATGGCGGCGGCGGAGGGGATGGCTAGGAGGGCGCCGACTACGCCGAGGAGGGCGCCGCCGAGGAGGGCGGCGATGACGGTGACGGCGCCGGGGATGTCTACGGCCCGGCGCATGATGCGGGGAGCTACGAAGTAGTTCTCGACCTGCTGGTAGATGATGCCGTAGATCAGGCAGGCGAGACCGGTCACCACCCCGTCGGTGAAGCCGATCAGGGCGACTACGACGACGCCGATCAGGCCGCCGACCATCGGGATGAAGTCGCAGAACATCACCACGATCGCCAGCGCCACGGCGTAGTTACCGAGGCCGATGATCTCCAGGAAGATGAACATGCAGACGCCGGCGCACAGGGCCACCATGAACTGGCCGCTGACGTACCCGCCGACGCGGGTCAGGACCTCGTCGCCGAGGATCGAGACGCGGGTACGGCGGGTGCGCGGGACCAGGCTGTACGCCGCCCGCTTCACGGTCGGGAGCGAGGCCAGGAAGTACAGCGTCAGGACCAGGATCGTGAACGTGTTGAACAGCGCGCCCGCGACCACCTTGCCGACGCCGAGGATGCCGCCGAACGCCTTCTGCGCCAGGGCCGGGTCCTGGATGTACTGCTGCGCCTTGTCGATGTAGTGGTAACGGTTGTCGAGGTCGTCCAGGGTCTTCGACTTCTGCAGCAGGTCGAGCCAGTCGGGCGCGTTCTTGATCAGGCCGTTGATCTGGTCGGTGACGACCGGGACGATCGCGAAGCCGACGCCGGTGACCGCGAGGATCATCAGCAGGAACACCACGCCGACCGCCAGGCCGCGCTTCAGGCCGCGGCGCATGAACCACTCGACCAGCGGGTTCAGGCCGACGGCGATGAACATCGAGACCAGCAGCAGGATCAGCACCGAGCGGGCCTGGCCGAGCGCGTTCCAGAGTCCCCAGGCGACCAGTACGCCGAGGGCCGCGAAGAACCCGAAGACGAACGGGTTCGACCGCCGGATCGCCGGACCGGGCAGGCCCATGCCGACGTCCGGGTGGCGCTCCTCGATCAGCAGTTCGTCGGCGATGTCCTCGTCGGCGTCCTTCGCGTCCTTGGCAGCCGCCGCGGCTTTGTCGGCAGCATCGTCGGCTTCGTCGGCGGATTCCTCCGCCTTGTCGGCGGACGAGTCGGCAGCCTGGGCCGAACCCGCTGCCTGCCCGGCGGCGTCCTCCGCGTCATCGGCCGAATCGTCAGCCTTGTCGGCTGCAGCTTCGGCCTTGGCGGCGGCGTCCTTCGCTGCGCGGGTGGCTTCGGCGAGGTCCGGGTCGGTCGCTGTGGAGGTGTCGTCGCCGGCTGGCGTCACATCTTGTCCTTCGGGGATCGTGCGCTCGAGGTAGCCGCATCGGTCTTCTCGTCCTTCGCGGACGACCCGCCGTCGGAGGACTTCGCCGAGGCGGCCGGCCGCGTCTGGCCCCGAGTCTCCTCGCTGACGAGGTCATCGAGCCGGAACTCGTCCACCTTGGTCGAATCCTTCGGCTCGTCCTCCTCGTCCGAAGCCGCGGACGAGGAACTCTTCGCGGCGGCCTTGGAGCCGGAGGCGGATGCGGGGAAGTCGGTCTTCGAGCCGGAGGCGGATGCGGGGGAGTCGGCCTTGGGGTCGGCGGGGCCGCCGGCGGTCTTGCTCACGGTCTTGCCGGCCAGGTCGGGCGCGTCCTTCGGGTCGACCCGCAGGTCGGTGTCGATCCGGGTCTCGTCGACGCGCGCGTCCCCGGCACCGATGCCGACGAACGGGCTCGAACCGGTGAACGGTCCATCCTCGTCGTACGCCGAATCACCCGCGAGCGAACTCGCACCGGAAGAGCTCCCACCGGAAGAACTCGGCGACGCGTACTTGCTGGCCGCCGGCGTCGCCCCCGGGAACGGGTTGTCGTCGGTCGTCGATCCCGGCACCGCCGCGAAGGCGCTCCCGTTCGCAGAGCCCGAGCCCGAGGCCGGAACCGAACCCGGGCTCGCAGCGCCCGAGCCCGAAACCGAACCCGTGCTCGCCGAGCCAGCCTCATCCGAGTCGAGCGCGCTAGGCCCGTCAGCGTTGAAGGCGCCACCCGGCGCCGCGGTGTCGTACGAGCTGCCCGGCCCGTCGGCCTTGAACGAGCTACCCGGACCGTCGGCGCTGAACGCGCTGGCCGGAGCAGCGGTGTCGTAAGAGCTGTCCGAAGGATCCGCGGCGAACGGGCTACCGATACCAGAGCCCGGCGCGCTGCTGAAGGGACTCCCAGACGGTGCAGCCGACAGGCTGTCCGCGTCGGCGGCGCTAGTGCCGCTGCCACCAGTGGGACCGGTGGTGGGACGGGCGAAAGGGTTGACGTAAGGCCCTGCGGCAGTCTCGGAATCGAGCTCGGCGGCCTGCCGCGCGATGTTGCTGGCGATCTCGTTCAGCCCGGCGATCTGGGTCAGGATGCCGTCGCGGCGCTTGGCCAGTCGCTCGGTCTCGCGGGCGACGACGGTCCGCGACCGCTCCGCCTCGTCGGCCGCGTTCGCCAGCTCGGCCTCGGCGCGGGTCCGCGCGGTGGTCAGCAGCTGCTCGGCCTCCCGCCGGGAACGCGAGATCGTCCGCTCGGCCGACTCCTCGGCCTCGGCCCGGATCTTTCGTGCCTGCTCGGTCGCCTCGGCCACCCGGCGCTCGGACGCCTCGGCGGCCTCCTTCATCTGGGTGGTCAGGCTGTCGGTGTCGGCCGCGATCTGCTGGTGCTTGTCGGCGAGCTCCTTGGCCTGCTGCTCACGCTCGTCCGCCAGCCGCGCCCGCAGCGCCGCCGACTCGCGCTGGATCGCGGTCCGGATCTTCTCCGCCTCGTGCAGCGCGCCGTTCTTCAGCGTGCTCGCCTGCGACTCGGCCGTCAGCTGCAGCTGCTCCGACTTCCGCCGGGCTGCCTGCAGCACCTCGGCTGCCTCGGTCTCGGCCGTACGCCGGGATTCTGCGGCGTCACCCTCGGCCGTACGGCGCATGCTGTCGGCCTCGTTCAGCGCGACGGTCCGGATGTCCTCGGCCTCACGGTCACCGGTCGCCCGCGCGGCGGACGCTTCCTTGGCCGCGTTCGCGCGCAGCTCCTCGGCCTCGCGCTTGGCCTCCTCGAGCGCCTCGGACGCCTGGTCCTGGGCGAGCCGGAGGATCTGCGCGGCCCGGTCGCCGAGTCCGGCGTACGACGGGTTGGCGCTGGCCTCGAGCTGGCGCCGGGTCTCCTCGAGCTGGTGCTGCATCGGCGCGACGCTGTGCTGGAGCTCGTCGGCGCGATTGCGTGCCTCGCCGAGTTGCATCTCCAGTGCGCGGACGTAATCGTCCACGGCCTGCTTGTCGTACCCACGGCGGCTGACCGGGAAGCCCCCGGCCGCGGTCGCCGTGCGATCGAAGAACGGCAGGCTCGACTCGTCAGGCATCTCCCGAGATTCCCTTCTGGCGGCTCACGGTGAATCCCCCACCATAAGCCTGTCAGAACCCACCACAAACCAGCCAATCGGGAGCTGTGGACAACTACCTGTTCCGGAAGCGATTAATCGAGTCGAGGTGCTGCGCGCGCAGGGCCGGGTCGCGGACGCCGAGGCCTTCGGTGGGGGCAAGCGTGAGCACCCCGACCTTTCCTTGGTGCAGGTTGCGGTGGACGTCGTACGCCGCCTGCGCGGTGTCCTCGAGCGCGTAGACCTTGCTGACCGTCGGATGCACCATCCCGCGCGCGATCAGCCGGTTCGCCTCCCAGGCCTCGCGGTAGTTGGCGAAGTGAGAGCCGATGATTCGCTTCAAGTTCATCCACAGGTACCGGTTGTCGTACTCGTGCATGAACCCGGACGTCGACGCGCACGTCACGATCGTCCCGCCGCGCCGGGCGACGTACACCGACGCCCCGAACGTCTCCCGCCCCGGGTGCTCGAACACGATGTCCGGGTCGTCGCCGCCGGTCAGCTCGCGGATCCGCGCCCCGAACCGCTTCCACTCCTTCTGGTCCTGGGTGTGCTCGTCCTTCCAGAACTTGTACCCCTCGGCGGACCGGTCGATGATCAGCGACGCCCCCATCGCCCGGCAGATCTCCGCCTTCTCCGGCGACGACACCACGCACACCGGGATCGCCCCGCCGTTCAGCGCGAACTGGGTCGCGTACGAACCGAGACCGCCCGACGCGCCCCAGACCAGGACCACGTCGCCCTGCTTCATGTTGGCGCCGTTCGCCGAGACCAGCTGCCGGTACGCCGTACTGTTCACCAACCCTGGCGATGCAGCTTCCTCCCACGTCAGGTGGGCCGGCTTGGGCATCAGCTGGTTCGATTTCACCAGCGCGATCTCGGCCAACCCGCCGAAGTTCGTCTCGAATCCCCAGATCCGCTGCTCCGAGTCGAGCATCGTGTCGTTGTGCCCGTCCGGCGACTCCAGCTCGACCGACAGGCAGTGTGCGACCACTTCGTCGCCCGGCTTCCACGCGTTCACTCCGGGCCCGGTCCGCAGTACGACGCCGGCCAGGTCCGAGCCGACCACGTGGTACGGCAGGTCGTGGCGGGCCGTCAGCGGCGACAGCTTCCCGTACCGCTTCAGGAAGGAGAACGTCGAGACCGGCTCGAAGATCGAGGTCCACACGGTGTTGTAGTTGATCGCGCTCGCCATCACCGCGACCAGCGCCTCGCCAGGCCCGAGCTCGGGCGTCGGCACGTCGTCGAGGTGCAGACTCTTGCGCGGGTCCTTCTCCTTGCTGTCCAGACCCTCGAACATCGTCGCCTCGTCGGCATGCACGGTGATCCCGCGGTAATGGTCCGGTACGTCGAGCTTGCCGACGGCGGCGCTGTCACCGGCGAGAATCGCTTCGAGGATCTGCTTCACGTCGTACCTCCAGCAGCGGCGGTCAGTGAGCGGAACTTACCGTCGAGTATGCACGCCTGGCTGTGCCCTGTAACACAGCGGACGGCCGGTGAGACGACCGTCACTTTTGTAGTCCACCGTTGTCAGTGGTCTTATCAGCGCAGGCGGGTGTGCAGCCGCACCTGGGTGAAGTCGTCACCGGACCGGAGCTGGACCAGATCGCATAGCTGATTCGCGAGCCAGACGCCGCGCCCGCCGAGTCCGTCCAGCGGCGGCAGGACCCGTCCGACCAGCAGGTCGTCGATCCGGCCGCGGTCGATCACGTCGCAGATCAGCGTGCCGTCCGCGATCCACACCGCCAGCGTCCCTTGGCCGCCGCCGAACCGGATGCTGTTCGTGCAGACCTCGTGCAACGCCAGCGAAAGGTCTTCGAGCCGGTCCCGCGACACCCCGTGCGACGACGCCCGCCCGCCGACCCATTTCCGGATGTCCCCGAACTCGGCCGGCCCGAACTCCCACCGCTCGGCCCGATTCGGTACGTCGACCAGCGCGGTCCGGAATGTCTTCTCTGCAAGGGCTTCTGCGCCGGAGTGGGTCGCGGTCGGGTCGATTCCGATCGACGCGTCGTACGCGCAGCACAACCGGAACGACTGGTCCGCCGCGAAAGCGATGTCGCTCAAGCCCTCGTGCAGCAGCACCTCGTCGTACTCGGCCGCGCTCCGGCCGGCATAAGCGAGCTCCTCGAGCCCACGCACCGGTCCGCCGGAGTGCTTCTCGAGGACGGCCCGCCAGTACGGGATCAGCCGCGCAGGGTTGCCCCCGGCAACGGTCTCGTCGGCGACGATCAGCTCGTCGTACGCCGGTCCGACGGCATCACGCAGTGCCGCGAGCCGCTCTGGTGGTAGCACGGCCACGACCTTTTCCCCCGCCGCCAGACCCTCGCGTACGAACGTCGCCGCGCGCAGCACGAACTCCTCGTCCGTGGCGTGGACGAAGCCGTCGTGCTTGAACCCGGCCGGCGCACCGTGCAAGGAGTCGGTGGCGCTGTCCCTCAGCACTCCCACAGACTAGTCCGCCGAACCCAAGCCGGGAGGGCTCAGCGCGCGCCGTCACGCCGTGTTGACTGCTACTTATCCGTGCGTAGGCGGTGGCTCAACGAGTTCGACCAGGACGCCGCCGGCCGAGCGAGGGTGAACAAAATTCACTCTCGATCCGGCCGTCCCGCGGCGCGGCTCGTCGTACAGCAGCTTCGCGCCGCGCTCACGCAGTACGTCGGAGACGGCGTCGAGGTCGCTGACCCGGTAGGCGAGCTGCTGGATGCCCGGGCCGCGTTGGTCGAGGAACTTCGCGATCGGCGACGCGTCCGACAATGGCGCGAGCAGCTGGATCGAGGAACCGGAGTCGCCGACCGAGAGCATCGCCTCCCGGACGCCCTGCTCCTCGTTGATCTCCTCGTGCGCAACGGTCATGCCGAACACGTCCGCGTAGTACCGGACGGCCTCGTCGAAGTCGGCCACCGCGATGCCGACATGGTCGATCGCGTCGAACAGCTGATCCATCCCGCCAGCCTGGCGCAAACCTGGTTCGCAAGGCCAACGAAAGTGGTCGAGCCGACACCATTCGTGTGATCCGTCTGACGTGTTCGAGCAGCGGCGTACCAGTGCCGCCGCAGGTATCGTGACGATATGTCTGACACGCGGAACACCTCCGTCATCGTCGCCGGCGCGCGGACCCCGATCGGGCGGCTGCTGGGCGGTCTGAAGAGCTTCACCGGCGCCGAGCTCGGCGGGTTCGCGATCAAGGGCGCGCTGGCCAAAGCCGGCGTCGCGCCGGACCAGGTCGAGTACGTGATCATGGGCCAGGTACTGCAGGCCGGCGGCGGTCAGATCACCGCCCGCCAGGCCGCGGTCAAGGGCGGCATTCCGATGGACGTCCCGGCGATCACCATCAACAAGGTGTGCCTGTCCGGGCTGAACGCGATCGCGCTCGCCGACCAGCTGATCCGCGCCGGCGAGTACGAGATCGTCGTGGCCGGCGGCATGGAGTCGATGACGAACGCGCCGCACCTGCTACCGAAGTCCCGCGAGGGCTTCAAGTACGGCGACACCACGCTGGTCGACTCGATGGCGTACGACGGGTTGTGGGACGCGTTCACCGATCAGGCCATGGGTGCGCTGACCGATCAGGCGAACAACACCGGCTTGAAGCTGACCCGCGAGGAGCAGGACGAGTTCAGCGCTCGTTCGCATCAGCGTGCAGCCGAGGCCTGGAAGAACGGACTGTTCGCCGACGAGGTCGTGCCGGTCGAGGTGCCGCAGCGCAAGGGCGACCCGATCGTGGTCGACAGCGACGAAGGCGTCCGCAGCGACACCTCGGTGGAGACGCTGGCCCGATTGCGGCCGGCGTTCGGCAAGGACGGCACGATCACGGCCGGTTCGGCGTCGCAGATCTCCGACGGCGGCTGTGCTGTCGTCGTGATGAGCAAGGCGAAGGCCGAGGAGCTCGGGCTCAGCTGGATCGCCGAGATCGGTGCGCACGGCTCGGTCGCCGGGCCGGACTCGACGCTGCAGAGCCAGCCGGCCAACGCGATCGCCAAGGCCTGCGCGAAGGAAGGCATCCAGCCCGCGGACCTCGATCTGATCGAGATCAACGAGGCGTTCGCGGCGGTCGGCATCGCGTCCGCACGCGAGCTGCAGGTCGGCGACGACAAGGTCAACGTGAACGGCGGCGCGATCGCGGTCGGCCACCCGATCGGCATGTCCGGCGCCCGCCTCGTGCTGCACCTCGCGCTGGAGCTCGGTCGTCGTGGCGGCGGCGCCGGCGCTGCGGCTCTGTGTGGAGGAGGCGGTCAGGGCGATGCTCTGATCGTCCGAGTCCCGAAGAGCTGATGCCACGACGTACCGCGCCGGTCGGTGAGCTGGTCGAGCGTGCCCGGGAGGGTGACTCCCGGGCAGTCGCCCGGCTGATCTCGCTGGTCGAGGACGAATCCCCGCTGCTGCGCGAGGTGATGGCCGCGCTGGCGCCGTACGCCGGTCATGCGCACATCGTCGGGATCACAGGCTCGCCCGGCGTCGGCAAATCCACGTCGACGTCGGCGCTGGTCTCGGCGTACCGCGAGACCGGGAAGCGGGTCGGCGTACTCGCGGTGGATCCGTCGTCGCCGTTCTCCGGTGGAGCGCTGCTCGGGGACCGGGTGCGGATGCAGGACCACGCGACCGACCGTGGAGTGTTCATCCGGTCGATGGCGTCCCGCGGTCATCTCGGTGGGCTGGCGTGGACGACTCCGCAGGCGTTGCGCGTGCTGGATGCTGCCGGGTTCGACGTGGTGCTGGTCGAGACGGTCGGGGTCGGGCAGTCCGAGGTGGAGATCGCCGGTATGGCCGACACGACGCTGATCCTGCTGGCGCCGGGGATGGGCGACGGGATCCAGGCGGCCAAGGCCGGGATCCTCGAGGTCGGCGACATCTACGTGGTGAACAAGGCCGATCGCGACGGCGTCCAGTCGGTCACGCGGGATCTGCGGGCGATGCTGGCGCTGGCCGAGCGGGCTGAAGGCGCCTGGGTGCCGCCGATCCTCAAGACGGTTGCTTCCCGCAACGAAGGGGTCGCCGAGGTGGTGCAGGCGATCGAGGACCGGCTGACCTGGATGCGCGGCAACGGCGTACTCACCGAGCGCCGGCAGTCCCGGGCCCGGGACGAGATCGAGGCGATCGCGACGACGGCGCTGCGGCGGCGGTTCGCGCACCTGCACGGGGACGCGCGGCTCGACGTACTGGCGGCCAAGGTCGCGGACGGGGGCACCGACCCGTATTCTGCGGCGGACGAGTTGATCGCGGCTTTGTGACATCTGTCTCGCTGTGGAACACCCGAACACGCAGTGTCACATTGTGTCTTTGCTTTCCGTTCACGGAAAGTTGTGCCGAATTCGGGCAAATGCCGCAGGATTTCCGCCGTGCCGGCCGATCGGTGTCTCAGGGCGGCGCGCCGGTGGCTGCCATGCCCCCGAATCCGTTACAGAATGGACCTTGTAGCTGGTGAGCATTGTGCGGTGGGCTGTGTTCAGTCAGTGACAATTGGTGACGGTCCGTGATACAAATTCCAACACAGTCGACCGAGTGGTTAGGAACGAGGAGTGGCGACATGCCGAAGAAGCTGTTGATCTGGTCGCTCATCGCCTTTGCCGGCTTCTATCTGTTCACTCAGCCGGCAAACGCCGCCAACGCCGTGGGAGGCGCGTTCTCGGCCGTTGGTGACGCGTTCGGGAGCGTCATCACCTTCCTGACCGCGCTGTTCAGCTGATCTAGACGTCTGAGTGTCCCGTTGCGAGCAATCGTGCGGGACACTTGGCTGTACGGGGTCACACAACAGCGTGTCAGGGGAGTGAGTGGATGGCCGGAATAGGCCTGTTCCGGATCTTCGACCCGAAGGTCCGGCGCCATCTGATCTCGGACGAGGGCGAGGTCGTCATCGACGAGGTCCGGCACCACTGGGTCGTGTTCACGGTGCCGATGCTCGAGGTCGTGCTCGCGGCGGCCCTGTTGCTGACGATGGCCACCACCAAGATCGGCGGGCAGCCGGTGCTGCTGGCGATCGTGCTGGTGCTGCTCGCGCACGCCTTCTGGCAGTTCCTCACCCAGCATCGAGACCGCTTCGTGGTCACCAACATGCGCGTCATGCGGATCCGCGGCGTCTTCTCCCAGACCGTCGCGACCACCCCGATCGCCCGGGTCCTGGACATCACGCTGAAGAAGCCGATCATCGGGCGGATGCTGGGCTACGGCCACTTCGTCTTCGAATCGGCCGCGCAGGACCAAGGCTTCCGCGAGATCAAGTGGGTCAGCCGGCCCGACGACCGCGACCTGACCATCCAGCGGGTCATCCAGCGCACCGGTCTGCGTGCCTCGGCGAGTGTCGACGTACTCAAGGGTGACGAGGACTCCGACGACGACGGCACCGGCCCGATCGGGATGGACTCGGCCCAAGAGGTCGCTACGACTACGGCGCCGATCACGACCACCACCGCACCCCAGGCCCGACCCTCGTCGTCTCCCTCCGCCACCAAGTCGATCTTCAACAGCGAACGAGGCAACTGGACCGACGACTAACCCTCGTCGGCGAGTTGCTGGAAGTAGTTCCTGCGGCGTTCTCGGTGTTGTCGCTCGGGATGGCTCGGCGGTGCTGTGTCGAGCGCTTGGTCCAGTTCGCGGACGGCTTCGGCGTAGCGGTGCTTGCGGGCGAGGAGTTCGCCGCGGATCGCGTGCCGGCGTGAGCTGGGTGGGATCGTGTCGAGGAGCTTGAGGGCGGCGTCGATCTCGCCGGTTTCGGCGATGGCGACGACTCGGGCCAGCTCGGATGCTGGACTGGGGGACACCTGGACCAGCAGGTCGTACAGGCGGACGATCTCGCGCCAGTCGGTGGCGGTATAGCTCGGAACGCGCGCGTGCTCGGCCGCGATCGCGGCCTGGAGCTGGTACGCGTCGGCCTGGCGGTCCGATCGCTCAAGAGAGTCGTTGAGAAGCTCGACGCCGCGGGCGATCAGGTCCTGGTCCCAGCGTGATCGGTCCTGGAGGTCGAGCGTCACCACCTCGCCGGACTCGTCGACGCGGGCCGGTCGCCGGGCCTCGGTGAGGAGGAGCAGGGCGAGGACCGCGGTCGGCGTGGGTTGGCCGGGCAGGAGTGTGTGCAGGAGCTCGGCCAGTCGGATCGCCTCCACGCAGAGATCGACGTCGTACGCCGCTTCGCCCTCGGAGGGAGCGTGGCCCGCGGTGTAGAGGCTGTGGATGACCGCACAGACCGCGGGGAGTCGATCGGGGAGATCCGCCTCCGCGGGAACCCGGTACGGGATGTGGGCGGCCTTGATCTTCTGGCGGGCGCGGACGAGCCGCTTCGTGGTGGCGACCTCGGTGGTGAGCAGGACCTCGGCGATCTGGGCGGCGGACAGACCGCAGAGAGTGCGGAGGGCGAGTGCCACCCGGGTCGGCGGGGACAGGGACGGGTGGCAGCAGGTGAAGATCAGGCGGAGGAGGTCGTCTTGCACAACGTCGTCCGGAGCTAGCGGATCCAGGCGGAGCTCGAGCAGCTCTGAGCCGTCGCGTTCTTTGTCGCCGCGGGCGCGCTCGCGGCGGATGATGTCGATCGCCTTCCGGCGGGCGGTCACGGTCAGCCAGGCGCGTGGTTCGGGCGGTACGCCGGTCACCGGCCAGGCACCGAGGGCCGCCAGCGCGGCCTCCTGGACGGCGTCCTCGGCGAGCTGGACGTCGCCGACGGTCCGGATCAGGGTGGCGAGGATCCGCGTCCCCTCGATCCGGATCGTCTCGGCAACCGCGCCATACCGCCCGCTCACGGAACCTACTTGGCGATGATGACCGGGCGGACCTCGACGGCCCCGCCCCACGCGGCCGGGATCTCGGCCGCGATCTTCACCGCTGCCTCGAGGTCCTCGGCCTCGATCAGGTAGTAGCCGGTGAGCGCTTCCTTCGTCTCGGCGTACGGTCCGTCGGTGGTGATCACCGGCCCGCCACGTGCCCCCTCGACCCGGACGACGGTCGCCGTCGAGGTCGGGTGCAGCACGGCGCTCGCCTTGACCTGGCCGGCGAAGTCCACGCCGAACCTCCGGTATTCGGCCAGCTCCTCGGCCTGCTCAGGCGCCCACCAGTCCACATCCGCGGTGTAGGTCAGTGCAAGATACTGCGGCATCGGAATCCTCCTTCTCGCTGAAACCACTGTGGTCTCTCGAGAAGGGAACGAACAGCCTGACCCGCAGAGGACATCGTCATTGGGTGGCTTCCGAGATCCGGCCGCGGAACGCGCGGACGACGTTCGGGTCGCCGACGCTCTGGATCGAATCCTCGCCCACCCGGCCCCACAGCCACAGGTAGATCGGCGCCGGGTCACCGAAGATCTCCGCCGCCGTGTCGCCCTCGGCGCCCTGCTGTACGTCGACAGTCGTGGCGTCGGCGCGGATCGTCCAGGACCGGCCGAGCGAGGTGATGCGGATCGTGGCGTCGATCGGGAACTCGGTGTCGCCCTCCTCCCACCACGGGCCGCCGAGGGTCGGGTACAGCACCTCGTCGATACCGTCGAGCGCCAGCTCGGGGTCGATCGGCGTGATCACGTCATGAGCCTGCTCGACGTCGATGCGGTGGACGAGGCTCTCGTGTGCCATCCGCCGGTACCAGAACGCGGAGGTCGAGTCGCGCGGGTCGAACGTCCATGTCTGCGTCTCGGTCCCCGCCGCCTCCAGCGCGGCGACGAGTGCGGTCCGCGCTTCGTCGTACCACTGGAGGGTTTCCCGGCCGGAGGACTCCGGCGGCCACGGGTCGGGACGGGCGCCGAGCTTCAGCACCTCGACCTTGTGGTCGTAGACCTGCGCGACATGGCGGACGACGTCGTCCACGGTCCAGCCCGGACAGCTGGGCACGGGCGCGTCGAGCCCCATCCGCGCCACCTCACCCAGCCGCGCGCTCTCGCCCTTCACGTGCTCCAGAAATCTCATGCACGCACCTTGTCAGATCCTTGGGACAGTTTCAGATACTGCGGGCCTTGAGCGCCTCCTCCCAGTTCGCGGTCTCCGATGAACTGATCTCGACCACCCGCTGGGTCAGCACCTTGCCGGCGTCCTCGGCGGTCGCGTACTGCCCGGCGCGCTGGACGTACAGCCACGCCTCGTTGCGCAGGTCTTCGGCGGTACGTCGGTAGGTCGGATAAGAGTCCTTGAACCCGAACAGCGTCCGGATTCCTTCGGCCAGCGCGATCACGCCGCCGAGCGAGGGCGCCGCCCATCTGGGTACGTCGAAGGCGACCGAGATCGCGATCAGCAGGGCGGCGACGAGCTGTATGACTCCGAGGCTGCGGTAGGCGAGACGGGCCCAGTTGGCCTGCCGGTTGTACCAGCGGAATCTGAGGCTGATCAGTTGCTCGGCCGGGGCGTCGGTTCCGAGGGCGGGGAAGTCCGAATCTCTGAGTTTCGACATGGTCTGCCTAGTGTCGGGCTAATCTTCGGCCCATGGCGAGGAAGAGCGCGTTGCCGTTCGATCCGATCGACGAGGCGTCCCGGCAGTGGGGGCGGCGGTGGGGTGCGGTCGAGCAGATGCGGGCCGTGACGTCGCTGATGCGGGCGCAGCAGATCGTGATCAACGAGCTGGACGAGATCCTCCGCAAGCACGGGCTGACGTTCGCGCGGTTCGAGGCGCTGGTGCTACTGACGTTCTCCCGGCGCGGGTCGTTGCCGCTCGGGAAGATGGGCGAGCGGCTGCAGGTGCACCCGACGTCGGTGACGTCGATCGTCCGCCGGCTCGAGGCGGCCGGACTGGTCACCCGTACGCCGCACCCTGACGACGGCCGGGCGATCCTGTGCGAGATCACCCAAGAGGGCCGTGACCTGGTCGAACGCGCCACTGCCGACCTGGTCGCCGCGGACTTCGCCGTCTCCGGCCTCACCGATGAGCAGCTCAAGATGCTCTGGACCGTGCTCGAACCGCTGCGCCACAACGCCGGAGACTTCGCCTGAGCTCACTGCTGAGCCTGGGAGTCGTGTTACGTCCACGCTAAAAGTTCATTTCCTACTGAAACTTCCCAAGGTTCCCTATTGCGCTACATGCTCCCGCCGTCCAGGATCGGGAGACAGTCGGCCCACCCTGCGGGCCGCGACGTAGCTGGAGGACCCCATGAAGCGTGCTGCCGCCGCTCTCCTCGCCGGCACCCTGGCTGGATCCATTGTCCTGGCAGGCTGTTCCGGAGGCGGCTCCGGTGGATCCGCCGACGGCGGGACCAAGTCTGTCTCGTACGCCGTCTCCGACCCGGTGACCCTGAACCCGGGCCGCCAGACGATCGCCTTCGCCCAGATCAAGGAACTGTTCTCGAGCCTCACCTTCATCAAGAGCGACGGCTCGCTGACCTACCTGAACGCCGAGTCGGTGAAGTCCACCGACGCCGTGCACTGGACCATCAAGCTCCGCCCGAACTGGACGTTCCACAACGGCGAGAAGGTCACCGCCGAGAGCTACGTCAAGGCGTGGGACACGGTCGCCTACGGCCCGAACGCCTGGGAGAACAGCGGCCAGCTGGTCAACATCGCCGGGTACGACGCGCTCAATCCGGCCAAGGGCAAGCCCACGACCACCAAGCTCTCCGGGCTGAAGGTGGTCGACGACCTCACCTTCACGGTGACGCTGAAGAGTGCGGACGGTCAGTTCCCGACCCAGTTGTCCCAGGCGCAGTCCGGGTTCTTCCCGATGCCGGAGGCGGCGTACAAGGACCTCGAAGGGTTCGCGAAGAAGCCGATCGGCAACGGGCCGTTCGAGATGGTCGACGCGTACACCGAGAACGAGCCGATGACGGTCAAGCGGTACGACGCCTACCAGGGTCCGAAGCCGACCGTCGACGAGATCGTCTTCAAGCCGTACACCGACATGACCACGGCGTACACCGACGTACAGGCCGGTAGTACCGACATCCTGTTCGTGCCCGCGTCCCGGATGGCGCAGGTGAAGAAGGACTTCGGCGACCGCGCGTATGTCTTCCAGGGCCTCGGCATGAACTATCTCGGCCTGCCCTTGTGGGACAAGCGGTACCAGGACATCCGGGTCCGGCAGGCGATCTCGATGGCGATCGACCGGCAGGCCGTCAGCAACGTGATCTACGGCGGCATCTGGGAGCCCGCGACCGCGCTCACCCCGCCGGGCGAGCCGGGGACGCCGGTCGGTCTCTGCGGCGACCTCTGCAAGTTCAACCCGACCAAGGCCAAGCAGCTCCTCGCCGAGGCCGGTGGCTTCACCGGCAAGATGGAGATCCGCTATCCGGGCGGCTCCGGTCTGGACGATCTCTACAACGCCTACGCCAACCAGCTCCGGCAGAACCTCGGGATCAAGGACGTCACCGCGACGCCGACCACCGACTTCCCGGAGTTCCAGAAGCTGCGCAACGACAAGAACCTGAGCGGCCCGTACTTCTCCCGCTGGGGCGCCCTCTACGCCAGCCAGCAGAACACGCTGCGGTCCTTCTACACCAAGGCGGGTGGCTGCGTGAACTGCATCCCCTACTACACCCCGCAGATCGAGCAGCTGATCGCCAAGGCGGATGCCGAGGTCGACCCGCAGAAGGCGATCCAGGGGTACGTCGACGTACAGAAGGCGATCCTGAAGGACTTCCCGGCGCCGCCGATGTTCTTCGAGAAGTACGCGTACGCGACCTCGGACCGGATCGCCAAGCTGGCCGAAGGTGCGGGCAGCCTCGAACTCGAGAACACCACCCTGGCGGACAGTTGATGGCGGCAACGAACGACGGCCTGCTCCAGGCGATCCTGGAGCGGGCCCACCGCGTCCCCGACCTCGCCCATTTCCCAGGCGTCGACGAGATCACCCAGCGCCTCGACGACCTCGCCGGCAAGCACCCGGACCTGATCACCAGCAGAAGGATCGGTACGTCGCGACTCGGCGACCCGATCACCATGTACTCGATCGGCACCGGCCCCGACGAGGCCCTCGTGTACGCCGGTGTGCACCCGAACGAACCGATCGGCTTCTGGACCGCGATCCGGCTGGCCGAGGACCTGTGCGCCGACGAGCAGCTCCGGACCGGGTGCCGCTGGAACATCATCGGCTGCATCGACCCCGACGGCACCCGGCTGAACGAGGGCTGGTTCGACGGCCCGTTCAACCGCGTGCACTGCCTCGAACACTTCTACCGCCCGGCCCCGGGCGAGCAGGTCGAATGGTCGTTCCCGTTCCAGTACAAGACGGCGTACTTCGATCAGGTGATGCCGGAGGCGTTCGCGCTGATGCGGGTGATCGACGAGCTGAAGCCGACGATCGCAGTCTCGCTGCACAACACCGAACTCGGCGGCGTGTACTACTACCTCACCAAGGAGCTCGACGGCCTCGTCGACGAGCTGCACGCGATCGCCGCGTCCTTCGAGCTTCCGCTCGAGCTCGGTGAGGCCGAGACTCCGGCTGCCCGGCCGATCGGTCCCGCGGTCTACGAGATGATCTCGGCCAAGGCGACGTACGACTATGCCGAGAGCCTCGGGATGACGCCGTACTCGTCGTCGGGTGGGTCGTCGGCGGAGTACGCCGAACGGCACGGGACGGTCAGCCTGGTCGCCGAGCTGCCGTACTGGACGCATCCTGCGAACGACGATCAGACCCCGAGCGATACGCCGTACGGCGAGCTGCTGGCCGAGATGGCCGATGCCCTGGGCAAGGACATCGAGGTGATGGTGGAGATCTTCGAGAGCGCCCGCCCGTATCTGTCCGACGATTCTCAGCTGGTCCGTGCGACCGCCGCTTTCCTTCCGTACTTGAGTAAACGGCCCGAACGTGACCGACTCCGGGCCGAGAAGGAAGACCCGGCGCGAATCGCGACGGTCGCGGAGAAGTTCGGGCTCACCGACATGCACCGGTCCCACCGGCTCCGGTTCGGCGGGATGTTGCTGCGGGCAATCGAAGGCGAGATCGGGCGCGGTAGCGCGGCCGCCGCGTTGCACCCGTTGGCCCAGCGGATGCGGTCGTTCTACCGCGAGTGGCAGGACGAGGCCGTCACCCTCGATCACGAGCTGCACACCGTTCCGATCAAGGATCTGGTCGGCGTCCAGTACGCCGCAACCCTCGCCCTGCTGGACGCCGTACGGCGAGAGGCGGGCTGATGTTGCGCTTCACAATCCGGCGGCTGATCGAGCTCGTGCTGGTGTTCTTCGGGGTGACGTTCGCGATCTACGCGGCGGTGTTCGCGCTGCCCGGTGATCCGATCTCCAGTCTCGGTGGCGATCAGCCGTTGTCGCCGGCCGTGGTCGAACGGATCCGGGATCTCTATCACCTGAACGATCCGCTGTGGTCGCAGTACCTGCGCTACCTCGGTCACCTGCTGACCGGCGACCTCGGTGTCGACTTCCGCGGCCGGTCGGTGGCCGAGCGTCTGGCCGCCCGGTGGCCGGTGACGATCCGGCTGGCGCTGACGGCCTGGGTGATCCAGGTCGTGATCGGCGTCGGTCTCGGCCTGGTCGCTGGGCTGCGGAAGAACACCTGGATCGACCGCGGCGTGCTGATCCTGACGATCCTGATCGCGTCGGTGCCGATCTTTGTGATGGCGGTGACGGCGCAGCTGGTGTTCGGAGTGAAGCTGTCACTGCTGCCGATCGCCGGCGTCAGCGACGGCTGGCCGGTGTCTTACTTGCTACCGGCAACGGTTCTGGCGATCTACGGTCTGGCCGCGGTGGCTCGGCTGACCCGGGGCAGCGTGATCGACACGATGAGCTCGGACTTCGTCCGCGCGCTGTGGGCGAAAGGGCTCAGCAGGCGTCGCGTGATCGGCGTACACGTACTGCGGAACTCGTCGATCCCGGTGCTGACGTACCTCGCGATCGACCTCGGCGCGTTGCTGGGTGGAGCCGTGGTGACGGAAGGGATCTTCAACCTGCCCGGGGTCGGTCAGCTGCTGTTCGAGTCGATCCGGGTGCACGAAGGGCCGACGGTGGTGGGGATCGCGACCGCGCTGATCCTGATCTTCCTGATCACCAGCGTGATCGTCGACCTGCTCAACTCCCTCCTCGACCCGAGGATCCGCCATGACTGATCAGGTACTTGCGCAAACCGTCGACGAGGATGTGCTGGCCGGGCGCGGTGTCTGGGCCACGGTCCGCCGCCGGGTGCTCTTCTGGCTTCCGCTCGGCGTCCTCGTCGTACTCGTGCTGATGGCTGTCTTCCCGCAGCTCTTCACCAGCACCGATCCGCGCGCCTGCGACATCTCCGCCAGCGCGCGCCCGTCCTCGCCCGGACACCCATTCGGCGAGGACCTGCAGGGCTGCGACATCTACGCGAACGTCGTCCACGGCGCCCGCGCGTCCCTGTCGGTCGGCCTGGTCTGCACTCTGATCGCCCTCGTGATCGCCGTACTCGTGGGAACTATCGCCGGGTACGTCGGCGGCTGGGCGGACTCGGTCCTGGCCCGGCTGACCGATGTGTTCCTCGGATTCCCGTTCCTGCTCGGCGCGATCGTCGTACTGAACAGCCTGGGCAAGCGGTCGGTGCTGTCGGTCTCGCTGGTACTCGCGGTGTTCTCCTGGCCGACGCTGGCCCGGATGGTGCGTACGACGGTCCGCGCGACCAGGGACGCGGAGTACGTCCAGGCCGCGAAGGCGATGGGCTTCCCGATCCGGCGGATCCTCACGCACTACGTGCTGCCGAACGCGATCGGCCCGGTGCTCGCGGTCGCGACGCTGACCGTCGGCGGCGTGATCGTCGCCGAGTCGACACTGACCTTCCTCGGCCTCGGCCTGCGCGCACCGTCGATCTCCTGGGGCCTGCAACTTGCCACCGCACAGTCGCGATTCCAGCAGGCACCGCACACACTGATCTATCCGGGGATCTTCCTCGCCGCGACGGTACTGAGCCTGATCACCCTCGGCGACGTACTCCGCGACGCGGTGAACCCGAAGGGACGCTCCTGAAATGACCATCAATCAAAGAACGGACACCGCCTTGTCCTACGATCTCGAAACCGCCCGCGAAGCAGCGCCTGCGATCCAGAGCTGGCTCGACTACCAACGTCGCTACCTGAGAACCCCTGGGGTGCAGGCTGCGATCCGGGTCGGTGACGAACTGGTCTTCTCGACAGCGCTCGGCCACAGCGACGAGGTGGCCGGGACGCCGCTGCGGACGGACCACCTGTTCCGGATCGCGTCGCACAGCAAGACCTTCACCGCGACCTCGATTCTGCAGCTCGTCGAGCAGGGCAAGGTCCGCCTGGACGACCCGATCGACACCCACGTCCCCGAACTCGCCGGCAGCGACCTCGCGTCGGTCACCGTGCGCGAGTTGCTCGGTCACCAGGGCGGTGTGATCCGCGACGGCGTCGACAAGGACTTCTGGCAGCTGATGGACCCGTTCCCGGACCGGGCCGCGCTGATCGCGTTGTGCCTGTCCGACGGCCAGATCTTCGAGCCCAACGAGTACTTCAAGTACACCAACGTCGGCTACTCCCTGCTCGGCCTGGTGATCGAGTCCGCGAGCGGATCGTCGTACGGCGACTATGTCGCGGCCAACATCGTCGATCGGCTCGGACTGAGCAACACCGGCGCGGAGTGGGATCCGGAGCGCGCCGATCAGTTCGCCGGTGGACATACCGGACTGCTCGACGGGAGCGACGTCCGTGAGGTCATCCCGCACGTCGACACCCGCTCGATGGCCGCGGCGACCGGATTCTACTCGACCGCCGAGGACATGACGAGGTACGGCGCCGCGCACTACTTCGGAGCCGACGAGTTGGTGACCGACGCGAGCAAGCGACTGCTGCAGCGCGACGAGAGCCTGGTCAAGCCGCACGGCCAGGAGGTCGGCCGGTACGGGCTCGGGATGATCATCAACACGATCGGCGACCGGCGGCTGGTCGGTCACAGCGGCGGGTACCCGGGTCACATCACCCGGACCTTCATCGACCCCGTCGACCAGATCGTCGTCTCGGTGCTGACCAACTGCATCGGCGGGCCGGCCGAGCAACTGGCGATCGGTGTGGTGAAGCTGCTCAACCTCGCCGCTCAGAACTCGACCGAGCAGGCGGCTAGTGACATCGACCTGCGGAAGTTCTGCGGGACCTTCGCCAACCTGATGGGCGTGCTGAGCATCTCGCTGCTCGGCGGCCGGCTGGTCGCGTTCTTCCCGGCGGCACCGGATCCGACCGCGAGCTACGAGGAGCTCCAGGTCGTCGACGAGAACACGCTGGCTGTCGTCCCCGCGCCGGGGTTCGGGTCGATCGGCGAGAAGGTCGAGTACACCTGGGACGCGGACGGGCAGCCGTCGACGGTCCGGTACGGCGGCAGCACGCGGTGGCCGGTCGAGGAGTTCCGGGCCCGACGGACGGCGCAGATCGCGGAGGCCGACGTACATCAGTTGGCAAGGAGGCCTTGATGACCACTGACGACGATGCGTGGGAGGAGGACTCCCGTCGCGCGGACTTCGTCGAACAGTTCGCCCTGCTGAGAGAGCTGGCCGGCTCACCGCGGATGGAGGGCCGGGTGCTCGGCTATCTGATGGTGAGCAACAAGCCGTACGTGTCGTCGGCCGAACTGGCCCGGGCGTTGTCGGCCAGCGCCGGATCGATCTCCAGCACCACCCGGCGGCTGATCGACCTCGGGTTCATCGCGCGGCACGCCGTACCAGGCGATCGCAGTCACTACTTCAAGGTCGACGACGACGTGTGGGGCAGCTTCCTGGCCGGCGAACGCAGGTCGCTGGGCAAGCAGCGGCAGATCTTCGAGGACATGCTCGCCGAGCTGCCCGAGGGGATGGACGGTCCGCGGAAGCGGCTGCGGAACGCGCGCAACTACATGGAGTGGCTCGCGTCGTACCACCGCAAGATGCTGGCGGATTGGGAAGACTACAAGGGCAAACTCGACGCGGAGGAAGGCGAGTGAGCGACCAGGTTCTCTCCTTCGAAGACTTGACCGTCGACTTCGAGGTCGGCGGTACGACGCATCGCGCGGTGGACAAGGTGAGCTTCGGAGTCCAGCCGGGCGAGGTCCTCGCGGTCGTCGGCGAGTCGGGATCCGGCAAGAGCGTCACCGCGCTCGCGGCACTCGGTCTGCTGCCGTCGAACGCCTCCGTCGGCGGCCGGATCAGCTTCGGCGGCGACGACGTACTGTCGATGTCGCGTTCGGAGCTGACCACACTGCGCGGGCGACGGATCGCGATGATCTTCCAGGATCCGGTCGGTGCGCTCGACCCGGTGTTCACGATCGGCGCGCAGCTGGTCGAGATGATTCGCACCCATCAGCCGGCGCTGTCCCGCGGCGAGGCCCGGGAGCGAGCGCTCGAGCTGTTGCGGATGGTCGAGATCCCCGAGACGCGGTTCAAGTACTACCCGCATCAGCTGTCGGGCGGTCAGTGCCAGCGGGTGATGATCGCGATCGCGGTCGCGTGCGACCCCGAGCTGCTGATCGCGGACGAGCCGACGACGGCCCTCGATGTCACCGTGCAGCAGGAGGTTCTCGACGTACTGCTCGCGATGCGGTCGAAGATCTCCGGCTCGATCATGATCATCACCCACGACATGGGTGTGGTCGCGGATGTGGCCGATCGGGTCGTTGTGATGCGCAAGGGGGCGGTGGTCGAGACGGCCGAGGTGCATGAGCTGTTCGACCATCCGACGCAGCCTTATACCCAAGCGTTGCTGGACGCTGTACCTCGCGGAGGTTTGCGTGCCGAGGCTCCAGCGGACAGCGCGTCCGATACCGCTCCTGCGCTGTCCATCGAGGACCTCGTGGTCGAGTATCGCGGTCGTCGGGGCAGGACGGTGCGCGCCGTGGATCACGTGGACCTGGTGCTCAACCCGGGCGAGATCACCGGCCTGGTGGGGGAGTCGGGGTCGGGCAAGTCGACCATCGGCAAGTCTGTTCTCGGCCTCGCGCCGATCACCTCGGGTGAGGTCCGGGTCGCCGGTCAGGCTCTCACCAAGGCGTCGTCCGCGGACGTTCGTCAGACCCGCGCCCGGATCGGTGTCGTGTTCCAGAACCCGGCCGGCTCGCTGAACCCACGCGCCACGATTGGGCAGTCCATCGGCGAACCCCTCGCCGTACACCGTGGTGTCCGAGGCACCGAGCTGCGCGGGCGGGTCGAGGAGTTGCTGGACAGCGTCGAGCTGCCGCGGGCGTGGGCCGGTCGCTATCCACATGAGCTCTCCGGCGGTCAGCGTCAGCGCGTTTCGATCGCCCGGGCGATCTCCCTCGATCCCGACCTGCTGATCGCGGACGAACCGACGTCCGCTCTCGACGTCTCGGTCCAGGCGACCGTCCTCGAGTTGCTTCGTTCGATTCAGGACCGGCTCCATTTCGCCTGTCTCTTCATCAGTCACGACCTCGCCGTGGTGGACCAGGTCTGCGACCGGGTCGCCGTGATGAGCCAGGGCCGCCTGATCGAACAAGGCGATCGCGAGTCGGTCCTGCGCGATCCCCAGGACGCCTACACCGTCCGCCTGCTCGCGGCCGCTCCCGTCCCGGATCCGCGCGAGCAGGCGCGTCGAAGAGGTATCCGGCTGGCCGGATAGTTGGAAATAGTTGGACGTCCTAGTATTTTGGGAGCACCCCTCTAGGAGGTCTGACTGATGGATGCCGAGCGGATTGCGGCCGGCCGGAGCCGGTGGCAGCAGCGGTACGACGCGGCGCGGAAGCGGGAGGCGGACTTCACCACGCTGTCCGGCACCGAGATCGAGCCCGCCTACGGGCCGCCCGAGGGTGTCGACGACCCGCGGATGGAGCGGATCGGCTGGCCGGGTGAGTTCCCGTTCACCCGCGGGCTGTACGCGACCGGGTACCGCGGCCGGACCTGGACGATCCGTCAGTTCGCCGGCTTCGGCAACGCCGAGCAGACCAACGAGCGGTACCGGATGATCCTCAACGGCGGTGGCGGCGGCCTGTCGGTCGCGTTCGACATGCCGACGCTGATGGGCCGCGACTCCGACGAGCCGAAGTCGCTCGGCGAGGTCGGGCACTGCGGCGTCGCGATCGACTCGGCCGTCGACATGGACCGGCTGTTCAAGGACATCCCGTTGCAGGACGTCACGACGTCGATGACGATCTCCGGCCCCGCCGTACCGGCGTTCTGCATGTACCTGGTCGCGGCCGAGCGGCAGGGCGCGGACATCACCAAGCTCAACGGGACGCTGCAGACCGACATCTTCAAGGAGTACATCGCGCAGAAGGAGTGGCTCTTCCCGCCGGAGCCGCATCTGCGCCTGATCGGCGACCTGATGGAGTACTGCGCGACCACCATTCCGGCGTACAAGCCGCTCAGTGTGTCGGGGTACCACATCCGTGAGGCCGGCTCGACGGCCGCGCAGGAGCTCGCCTACACGCTCGCCGACGGGTTCGGGTACGTCGAGCTCGGGCTGTCCCGCGGTCTCGACGTCGACGTGTTCGCGCCCGGCCTGTCGTTCTTCTTCGACAGTCACCTGGACTTCTTCGAGGAGATCGCGAAGTTCCGCGCGGCCCGCCGGATCTGGGCCCGCTGGCTGCGCGACGTGTACGGCGCTCGCACCGAGAAGGCGCAGTGGCTGCGGTTCCACACCCAGACCGCGGGCGTGTCGCTGACCGCACAGCAGCCCTACAACAACGTCGTACGCACGGCTGTCGAGGCGCTGGCCGCGATCCTCGGCGGGACGAACTCGCTGCACACCAACGCGCTCGACGAGACGCTGGCGCTGCCGTCGGAGGAGTCGGCCGAGATCGCGCTGCGGACGCAGTCGGTGCTGATGGAGGAGGTCGGGGTCACCAACGTCGCAGACCCGCTCGGCGGATCCTGGTACGTCGAGGCGCTGACCGACCAGATCGAGGCCGAGGCCGAGCAGATCTTCGCGCGGATCAAGGAGATGAGCCCGGACGGGACGATGACGGCCGGCATCCTGCGCGGTATCGAGGACGGCTGGTTCATGGCCGAGATCGCCGACGCCGCTTTCGAGTACCAGCAGAAGCTCGAGAAGGGCGAGAAGAAGATCGTCGGCGTGAACACGCTGACCGACACCGTGTCCGGCGAGCTGGAGATCCTCCGGGTCTCGCACGAGGTCGAAGTCGAGCAGTGCCGGGTCCTCGCGGAGCGCAAGGCACACCGTGACGAGGACCAGGTACGGCGTACGCTGTCGGCTCTGGTCGAGGCGGCCAGGGGCACTGGCAACCTGATCGAACCCATGCTGGAGGCTGTGCGTGCGGAGGCCACGATGGGGGAAATCTGTCACGTTCTTCGGGAAGAGTGGGGCGAGTACCGAGAGCCTGCTCGATTCTGAGGAGCAGGCACAGCCGGAACAGTCCAGCGCGGTAGCAGCAGCCGTCGGCCCTGCTGACGGACGCCCGGTGCTGGTCTGCGGCTCGGACCGGACGATGCTCCGGGTGGTCACCGAACTGGTCGGCTCGGGCGAGCGGGTGACAGCGATCGTCAACCCCGCCTCCCGTCATTACGAGCGGATCGGCGAGCTGGGGCCGACCATGGTGCGCGCCCCGGTGATCAGCGAGTCGTTGCTGCGGCGGGCCGGGATCGACGCCAAGGAAGGCACGCCGTCGACCGCGCGCGCCCTGGTCCTGCTGGACACCGATGACGTCCACAACGTGCACACCGCCCTGACCGCGCGGGACATGGATCCGCAGCTGCGGATCATCGTCCAGATGGTCAACCCGCGGCTGGGCAAGCAGATGAACAGCCTGCTCGGCGACTGCGTGGTGATCAACGGGCCGTCGCTGGCGGCCCCGGCGTTCGTCTCGGACGCGCTGGAGGACGACGAGCTGACCTGGCTCGATCTCGGCGGCCGCCGGCTGGTGGCCGGTCAGGCCGACCTGATCCGGGAGCCGCATCTGACCGTGCTTGCGGACACGACCTCGTCCGCGACGCCTGAGCTGCTGCCGACGTCCAGCGCCGATCCGGAGGGCGACATCGTCCTCGGCACCGGCGTACGCGCGGTCTTCCGAAGCCGCGACGTACGTCCGGCCGGCTGGTTCATGGCGGTCCGCGACATCCTCGACACCCGGGTCCGGAAGATCGCCGCGGTGATGGCGTTCCTGATCGCGGCCGGGACCGGGGTGATTCATTTCTTCGGCGGCATCGAGTGGTGGCGGGCGCTGTACCTTGCCGCCGGCGTGGTGACGTCGGCCGGGATCGACGACGACCGGTTCAACGACGCGCAGCCGTGGGTGAAGGTCAGCGCGGTGCTGGTCCAGCTGACCGGGATCGTGCTGATGGCGTTGCTGACCGCGGTCGTGGTCGACTCGCTGATCGGTGCGCGACTGTCGCGGATCATCGGCGGTGTCCGCGGCCGGCCGCGCAACCATGTGGTGGTGTGCGGCCTCGGTACGGTCGGCTCCCGGGTGCTCGAGATTCTCACCGAGCGCGGGGTCCCGGTGGTCGGCGTCGACCAGGACGACGACGCGCCTGGCATCCAGACTGCGCACCGGTTGCGGATCCCAGTGGTGATCGGGGACAGCAGCAACGAGGAGACACTGCGGTCGGCCGGCGTGCAGCGGTGCCAGTCGGTGCTCGCGATCACCGACGGCGACATCACCAACCTGGAGTGCGCGATCATGGCCCGGGACCTGAACCCGGACGCCCGGATCACGATGCGGATGTTCGACCACGACCTGGCGCAGCGGGTCGAGCGCCGGCTCGGGCTCGGCCACAGCCGGTCGGTGTCGATGCTGGTCGCGCCGGAGATCGCTGCCGCGGTGGCGAACCGGCGCAGCCAGGTGACCGTCCTGGCCGGCCGCCGCGTGCTCCTACTGACCGAGGTGACCGTCGAGTCCGGGTCGGTCGCGGCTGATCGGCGGCTTGGTGAACTGGACGAGGCCGGTGGCCTGCGGGTGCTGGCGCGGCAGGACCTCGGGGGAGCCTGGGACTGGCGCCCGTCGCCGGAGCGCAAGATCCGGCCGGGCGACCGGATTGCGGTCGCGGGCACCCGGAGTGGGCTGGCGCGACTGTTGATGGCGACCCGGGGGCAGCAGAGTTCGGCCGCGTCGTAGAGGATAGACCTTGTGAACGTAGTAGGTACTGCGCACGGAATGCGAGGACAGTGGTGAGCCAGTCCAACTTCTCCCGTCCCGGGGCGATCGATCTGTCGGCCCTGCGCAAGCCGGCCGGTGCTCCAGGAGCGCCAGCCGCTCAGGGTGGTGGCGCCGCAGCCGGGGGGCTGTATGTGCTGAACGTCAGCGAGGCGAACTTCCAGGCCGACGTGATCGAGCGCTCCATTCAGGCGCCGGTGGTGGTCGAGCTTTGGTCGCCGCGCTCTCAGGGGTCGAACGCGCTCGGTGCGGTGATGATCCAGCTGTCGACCGAGTACGCCGGGAAGTTCCTGCTGGCGCGGGTCGACGTCGACGCGAACCCGCAGGTGGCCCAGGCATTCGGCGTACAGGCGGTGCCTGTGGTGATCGCGATCCTGCGCGGTCAGCCGGTGCCGTTGTTCCAGGGCGTCCTTGGTGAGCCCGAGGTGCGGCAGTACCTCGATCAGTTGCTGACTGTGGCGGTGGCTAACGGCATCACTGGGCGGGCTGAGCCGGTCGGCTCGGCTGTTGAGGCTGACGGCGACGAGGAAGAGGCGCCGAACCCGCGGTACGAGGCGGCCGAGAACGCGGTCGCTGCGGGTGACTTGGACGGCGCCATCGCGGCGTACGAGGAGCTGCTCAAGGAGACGCCGGCCGACGCCGAGGCGAAGTCCGGGCTGGCTCGGGTGCAGTTGGTGAAGCGCACCCAGGACGTGCCGGCCGACGTACGGACGCGTGCTGCTGACAACCCGACGGACGTCGAGGCGCAGATGCTGGTCGCCGACGTCGACCTGATGGGTGGGCATGTCGACGACGCGTTCGCGCGGCTGATCAGCACGGTCCAGGCGACTGCGGGCGATGAGCGGAACACGGTACGGCTGCACCTGCTGGAGCTCTTCGAGGTCGTCGGTGCCGATGACGAGCGGGTGATCAAGGCTCGTCGGCGGCTGATGGCTGCGCTGTTCTAGCTCTTGAGGATCGGGTCTGTTGTCAGACTCTCCGAAACTCGGGCGAGGAGGGCGCGGAGTGTGTCCGCCTCCTCCTCGCTGAACGCTGCGGCCAGCCGGCGCTCGACGGCGGCGGCCCGTTTGTCCGCCTGATCTAGGGCCTTGCGGCCGGCTGCGGTCGGGCGCGTCTCGATCACGTGCTTGTGCAGTGGATGCGGCGTCCGCTCGATCAGGCCGGCCGACTCCAGATTGCGCAGGATTGTCGTCATCGTCTGTGGCGTGACCAGACAGCGACGGGCCAGCTCGGCGGCCGAGATCCCCGGCTGCTCGTCCAGCACGAACAGGGCGGCGTACTGCGGCACCGTCAGCCCGGCCGGCTTCACAGCGGCCGACTTCGCCGCCTGGAGCTCCTGCTCGACCCGCTTGAGGTGACTACCGAGCCGTTCCTCGAAGGACATCCGCATAAGGACCATCGTACGAACGGCGTCGATGATATATGCATTGACGACCATCAGAACTCTGATTAGTCTCTGTGCTCGTACACATCGAGAGAGGGGCTCTTCATGAGGTTTCGTGCGCTGGCCGCGATGCTGGTCGTTCTAGCGGCGTCATCGGCCGCGCTGCCGGTCACGGCAGCTGTTTCTCCTGCCGTCCGCCCTGCATATCCGGTGCAGATTGATGGTCGGACAGCAGACAGGTATCCGGAGGGGATCGCCTGGGACCCGACCCGGCACGCGTTCCTCATCGGGTCGCTTGCCACCGGCCGGATCTCTTCGGTCGGCCGGGACGGCGTACCGCATCCGTTCGGTGTCGCGCCTGGCGTGTCCACCTTCGGGTTGCATGTCGATGCCGTCCGCAACCGGGTGCTTGTCACGTACGCCGACATCGGGAACGGTGAGCGGACCTCGGAAGCGACGCTGTACAAGCAGTCCGGCGTCGCGATCTACAACCTGCGCTCCGGCAGGCTAGAACGGAAGGTGGACCTGAACACGCCGCGGCTGAATCCGGCCGGCGGTCGCCACGGCGTCAACGATCTCGCAATCGATGCCGTGGGCAACGCGTACGTCACCGACCCGGCGTCGGACGCGATCTACCGGATCACGCCGTCCGGTGCGGCGTCCGTGCTGGTCCGGGACGAGCGGTTGCAAAGCGACACGATCGGGCCCAACGGCATCGTCTGGAATCCGGCCGGATATCTGCTGACCGTTCGCTACGACACCGGCACCCTGTTCCGGATCTCGTCGCGCGGTGAACTCAGTACTACTGGTCTGACCAGTGCACTGGTCGGCGGAGACGGCCTGGCGCTCACTCGGGACGGGCGACTGATCGCGATCACGAACAAGCTCGGTGCGGCGGGTATCGAGCAGGCGACTGTGCTGACCAGTCGCGACAACTACCGGACCGCTCAGGTGCGCTCGGTCGAGCCGTGGCCGGTCTCCGGCCCGACAACGGCCGCGATCACGCCGTACGGCGTCTACGTGCTGAGCGGACGAATCGACGTACTGCTCGGCGGCGGGTCGTCTGACCAGTTCACGATCCGACGCCTGGTCTGACCAGTTCACTTTCCGGGGCTGGTCTGACCGGTTCGCTATCCCGGCGGCCGGAGTCGGTGCTGTTGATCTGGCCGGTATCGGACAGTGTGAATTCTTGTAATTGGTGTTGCGATGCTCTGAGAATTCTTTACATGAGTGCTGTCGAATCGCCGCCGCCGAGTCTCGAGGCGCGGATCCACGGCCTGCTGCCGGCGTTGAGTCCGGCGCAGGCCCGGATCGCCGCCGAGGTACTGCGAGATCCGGCGGCGGTGGCTTCGTCGACGATCGGCCAGCTGGCGGCCCGCTGCGGTACGTCGCTGCCGAGCGTCACCCGGTTCTGTCTCGCGCTCGGTCTGTCCGGGTACGCCGAGCTGAGGCTGACGCTGGCGGCCGAGAGTGGTCGGACCAGTCTGAGCTGGGAACGGGGTACTGGTTCGGAGGTCGGACCAGACGACTCGTTGGACGACGTACTCCGGACGTTGTTGCGGGCCGACACCCGGGCGCTCGAGGACACCGTCGCGTCCCTGGACGTTGATGCGCTCCGGCGTGCCGTGCAGGCGATCTCGGATGCGCGGCGGATCGATCTGTACGCCGTGGCGGGGTCGGCGTCGGTGGCCGAGGATCTGCGGTTGCGGCTGCATCGGATCGGCCGTGGGGCGAGTACGTGGAGCGACGTGCATACCGCGCTTGCCAGTTCCGCGCTGCTCGGGACCGGGGACGTCGCGATCGGGATCTCGCACAGCGGCGAGACGATCGAGGTGCTCGAGCCGCTCACCCGGGCCGGCCGGCAAGGGGCGACGACTGTTGCCATCACCAACTATCCCCGCTCGCCGCTGGCGCGGGCGGCGGACGTCGTACTGGTCACCGCTGCCCGCGACGTCACGTTCCGCACCGGGGGACTGTCCGGCCGGCACGCCCAGATGATCGTCCTGGACGCCCTCTACCTCGGCGTCGCCCAACGCGACTACCCCCTGGCCGAACAAGCCTTCGACGCCACCGCGGAAGCCGTCGCCACCCACCGCGACCGCTCCTGGCCCCCCCCCAAGTCCTCATGACCCCACCGCCGGCGCCGGAGGCTCGGTCAAAAGCGCCGTCCTGAACAGCTTTCTGCCGTAACTCCGTTCGACCGCCTTCCGAAGGAGAACCATGCAGAGCCCGCACCAGATCCTCGGTCCCAGCCGCCGCAGTCTGCTCCTCGGCGCCGGCGCCACCGCCCTCACCGCGGCGGCCGCAAGCACCGCATCCGCATCCACCGCAGCAGCCTCGACCACCTCCGCTGCGGCGGGCGGTGTTGGGCCGGCCGATGTCGCCGTACCGTCGCCGGACACGTTGCCTCTGACCGGCGGGTCTGAGTTCCCGATTGGGTTGTTCTGGCCGCCGCATCCGTATGCGAGTACGGCGGAGCGGTTCGCCGAGATCAAGCACGCCGGGTTCGACTTCGTCATCTCCGGCAACTACGCCGGTGACGGCAACATCTTCCAGTACCAGCTCGGCCTCGCCCGCGACGCCGGTCTGCAGATGCTGATCTCGGACGACATCCAGATCCGCAACATGTCCCGCTGGTTCTCGATCTCGGACACCACCACCGACTTCCTCAGCGTGACGCCGGCCGAGGCCAGCGCGCTCTACATCCGCGCCCGCGACGCCTATGGCCCGTACTCGTCGCTGGCCGGCTTCAACTTCTACGACGAACCCGGCGCCGGCTGGTTTGCCACCCTGGCGAAGGCGCTCGCGATCTCGCGCGAACTGGCGCCGCAGCTGCTGCCGTACATCAACCTGCTGCCTTCCGACGACCCGTCGTACTATCGCAACTTCGTCGACGTGGTGAAGCCGTCGCTGATCTCCTTCGACCGGTACCCGCTGCTGGCGGCGGGCCAGGAGGACGCGAACTACTTCCACAACTGGGCGATCGTCCGCGACGCCGCGCTGCACGGGGACATCCCGTCCTGGGTGTACATCCAGACGCTTGCCTACAACAACCATCGCGAACCGACCGCGGCCGAACTGCTCTGGCAGATCAACATCAGCCTCGCGTACGGCGCGAAGGGCATCCAGTACTTCACCTACTGGACGCCGGAGGCCGCTCGTGGCGAGGGGTTCGGGCCGGCGTTGATCACGGTCGACGGCAAGCGGACCCCGCGGTACGACGCCGCGAAGCAGATCAACACCACGTGGCTCCACCAGGTCGGTCGCGAGCTCAAGCCGTTGGTCTCGGAGTCCGTCGTACACGCGAACGAGACTCCGCTGCCGAATGGTGCCGTTGGGTTCACGCCAACCAACCTGGTGTCCGGGATCTCCGGGAACTCGGTTGTCGTCGGCACCTTCCGGTCGCGAGATGCGGCGTCTGGTGATCGGTGGGTGCTGGTCGCCAACCGTTCGCACAGCGCGCGGGCGCGGGCGGTGGTCGGGGTCGACGATCAGACGGTGGGGTCGGTGGGGGTGTTCCAGCCGGCGAAGCAGAAGTACGTGTCGCAGCGGGTTGGGCCGGTGCAGGTCTCGCTCGCACCCGGAGCAGCGACCCTGATCAAGCTTGGCGCCAAGTAGTCAGGTGGTTTGGCCGGTGTAGATGCCCATTGCGCGGAAGCGCAGGGCTGGGGCCGCGTACTCCTCGAGGGCGTGCGCGGTCCAGCCGATCATCCGGGCCAGGGCGAACAGGGCGTCGCCGGCGTCCGGGCGGAAGTTGTACGCGTGCATGATCGCCGCGATGGCTAGATCGCTGTTGGGGAAGGTCGGCGTACGCGCGGCGATCGCGGTGATCGTGTCGACGATCGGGTGGTCGCCGAGCATGCCGAGCAGTACTTCGGCTCGCGGGTCGCGGTGTTGGTAGATCCGGTGGCCGAAGCCGGGGATGGGCTCGCCTGATCGCAACTGGTCCGACAGTGCCTTGAGCGGGTCTTGCTGTGCTCGTTGGAGGAATTCGTAGGCGAGCGTCGGCGCGGCGCCGTGGTACTGGCCGTCGAGGGCGCCGAGTCCTGCGGAGATCACGGCGTACAGGTTCGCGCGGGCGCTGGCGGCGACCCGGGCTGCGACGGTCGAGACGGCGAGCCCGTGGTCGGCAAGCAGGATCAGGGTGGCGTCGAGTAGCTCCGGTCGAGGTTCGTCGCTCGACAGCTTCGGCCAGAGGCGCGCGCCGAGCGTCGCGTCGGGGCTCACGTAGTCGCCGGGCAGCGCGGTCACCAAGGTCCCGATCAGCCGGCCGGCTGCAGCAGTCACCGCCGGCACCGACAAGTCGAACCGCAACGGATCGGCAGCCCCGAGCACAGCCACCGCAACCCGCAACCGATCCGTCAACCGAGCCCCCTCCGGCACCACCTCCATCCCCGCCCGAGCAAGCAAAACCCCCTCCCGCCCAATCCCAAACCCGGCCGCACCGGCCGGGAGCGCCTCCCCAACATGACCCGCCCCCACGTGACCTGTCGTTGGTGGGTGTTCGAGGGGTTGGGCGGTCCAGAGGAGGTTGGCTACTTGTTCGACGGTGGAGGTTGTGGCGAGGGTGCTTGCGGAGTGGCCTCGGTAGTAGAGGTTGTCGTTGTGGAGGAGGGTTAGTTCGGACTCGATGCGTTCGACGACGCCGGAGTGGTCGACGGACCTGCTGGCGAGGCGTTCAACTTCGGCGGTGGCGAAGAGGCTTCCGCGGCGGCCGCGGGCTCGGATGCTGGTCAGGAGGCCTCGGCTGACATAGGCGTAGATGGTCTCCGGCTTCACCTGCAGTCGCCGCGCGACCTCCGCGGTGGTCAGGTAATTCTCGTCACCTTCGGCCGTCATCCCCGCTCCTCAGACCGTTCACATTGACTGGATCAATATTGACAATAGTTGATTGCCTGTCAACTCTGAAGATATGTCAACAACGATCAATGTGCCGCCCGGCCTGCGCAACGTCGTCGTCACCGAGACGACCCTCGGCGACGTCCGGGGCGACGAGGGTTTCTACCACTACCGCGAGTACTCGGCGATCGATCTCGCCAAGTCCAAGACGCTCGAAGACGTCTGGTACCTGATGTTCGAGGGCCACCTCCCGACCGACGCCGAGCGGGACCGGTTCGTCGCCGAGCTCGCGCCACTGCGCGTCCTCCCCGACGAGGTCCGCGCGGTACTGCCCGCGATCGCGACCGCCGGCGCGAAGTTCAACCCGCTCGCCGGTCTCCGCACCGCACTGTCGCTCCTGGCCGCAGTCCGCGGCCTCCCGCCGCTCTGGGACGCCGACCCGGCCCGACGCAAAGCCGACGCGATGCTCGTCTGCGCGGTGACCCCGACCATCCTCGCCGCCCTCTACCGGCTCCGCGAGGGTCAGGAGCCGTTGGAGCCGCGCGCCGACCTGACAGCCGCCGAAAACTGGCTCTACCTCGTCACCGGCACCGAGCCGACCGCCGTACACACGACCGCGATCGAGCACTACCTCGTCTCGACCGTGGACCACGGCTTCAACGCGTCCACGTTCACCGCGCGGGTGATCGCCTCCACCGGCGCGGACGTCGTGTCGGCCGTCGCCGGAGCGATCGGCGCGTTCTCCGGCCCGCTGCACGGTGGTGCACCGGATCGCGCCCTCGCCAGCCTCGACGAGATCGGTACGCCGGATCGCATCGACGCCTGGGTCCGCTCGAAGGTGTCCGCGGGCGACCGGATCATGGGCTTCGGTCACGCGGTCTACCGCACCGAGGACCCGCGTTCGCTGATGCTGCGCGACATCGCCCGCGGCATCGGCGGAGACCTGGTCGACTTCGCGACCACGGTCGAGCAGCGCATCGTCGACGTACTCGCGGAGCTGAAGCCCGGCCGCAACCTGTACGCGAACGTCGAGTTCTACGCCGGCGTCGTGATGGAACTCTGCGGCATCCCGCGCGCCATGTTCACGCCCACCTTCGCCGTCAGCCGCATCATCGGCTGGTCCGCCAACATCCTTGAGCAGGCAGAAGACCCGAAGATCATCCGCCCGGCCGCCATGTACGTCGGCCCCCAGCCACCAACACCAATTCCCTAAGCGGTGAAGCGCATGGCGCCGTCGTCGAGGCGGGCGTAGCGGAGGGTTAGTAGGTCGCGGGGGTAGTTCTGGCGGAGGCGCCAAGGGCCGTAGGTGCCTTGGCGAGGGAGGATCGCGGCGGCTCGGCGGATGTAGCCGGAGGAGAGGTCGACGACCGGTCGGGGTGGCGCGTCGTACTCGGCCGGGTCGACCTCGGGGATGCAGATGCGGGTGCCGGTGGCGGTGAGGTGGTTGAGGAGCCGGCAGACGTACTGCGAGGTGAGGTCGGAGCGCAGCGTCCAGGAGTTGTTGGTGTAGCCAATGCACCAGGCCAGGTTCGGTACGCCGCTCAGCATCATGCCCTTGTAGACAAAGGTGTCATGCGGATCGACGGACCGCCCGTCGAGGACGACCTGGATGTTGCCGAGCGCAACCATGCGGAGGCCGGTCGCGGTGACCACGAGATCGGCCTCCAGCTCCCGCCCGGACCGCAGGAGCAAACCGTGCGGGGTGAACCGGTCGATCTCGTCAGTCACCACCGAGGCCGACCCGGCCCGCAACGCTTTGAACAGATCGGCGTCCGGCACCAGACACAGCCGCTGATCCCAAGGCTTGTACTGCGGCGTGAAATGCGGATCGACCGGGATCGACGATGGCAGTTCCTTGGCCACAGTGCTGTTCAGCAACCACGCCGCATGCGCCGGCCACTTGCGGAACGCGCTGTAGACGGCGGTGCTCACGGCAACGTTCTTCCCGCGGATCAACCGGTGCGCGAGGTTCTCGGGCAGTACGGCGCGGAGGCGGTCGGAGAACGCATCGTGCGCAGGACGGGAGGCGACGTAGCTCGGCGTACGCTGCAGCATCGTCACGTGTTCCGCCGTACCAGCCATCGCGGGCACCAGGGTCACCGCGGTCGCGCCGCTGCCGACGACGACCACTCGCTGCCCGGTGTAATCCAGATCGGCCGGCCAGTGCTGCGGGTGCACGATCCGGCCCTCGAACGAGCTCTGCCCCTCGAAGTCGACCACGTACCCCGAGTCGTAGTCGTAGTACCCGCTGCACACGTAGAGGAACGAGCAGGTGTACGACGAGTCTCCGGTCTCGACCGTCCACAGTGCGTCCGCCGACGACCACGAGGCGCGTACGACGCGCTGGCCGAAGCGGATGTGCTTGTCGATGCCGTACGTCGATGCCGTCTCGTGCAGGTAGTCGAGGATCGACGGCCCGTCGGCGATCGCCTTCGCCGCCTTCCACGGGTGGAACGGGAACCCGAGCGTGAACATGTCGGAGTCCGACCGCACCCCCGGGTACCGGAACAGGTCCCAGGTCCCGCCGAGGGCGTCGCGCCCCTCGAGTACGGCGTACGTTCGGTCCGGGCACCGCGTTTGCAGCCGGTACGCCGCGCCGATCCCGGACAGGCCCGCGCCGACGATCAGGACGTCGAAATGCTCCATATCCGTCACAGTACTCAACAGTAATGAAGATTCTTCCGCGGCGTTGTCGATTCCGTGTGGCGGTGTTCGTCAGCAAGATGTTCCAGTAGAAGCCCTACCCGAGGAGAGCCTGAGATGGCGCAGTACATGTTCCTGCTGTACGACAGCGAAGAGTGGTACGACAACGTCACGCCGGACGACTGGCAGCAGGCGATGAAGCTGCACGGGGCGTTCGCCGAGGCGGTGGAGAAGGCCGGGGCACGGATCCTCGGCGGGGAGGCGCTCGAGCGCTCCACCACCGCGAGCACGGTCAAGCAACGCGAGGGGGCGGAGCCGCTGGTCACCGACGGTCCGTTCATCGAGACCAAGGAGGCGCTCGGCGGGTACTACGTCATCGAGGCGCGCGACCTCGACCAGGCGCTGGAGCTGGCGAAGATCTGCCCGTCCGGCAACGTCGAGGTCCGCCCGGTGATGGACACGTCCGGCGACTCGGGGCCGCAGGGCTGACATGCGTCAGCTGGGTACGCCGACGCTCTGTCCCGTCGGCGTACCCGTGGGGGAGGAGCAGTGACTGAAGCCGTCGAGGTGACCCGGGTCGTCGACCGGGCGCACCGGGAGAGCTGGTCGACCGTGCTCGCATCGGTCGTCCGGCTGACGCGGGACCTCGACCTGGCCGAGGACTGCACTCAGGACGCGTTCGTCCAGGCGTTGCGGACCTGGCCGGACGGGATCCCGGCGAATCCGGGTGGCTGGCTGACGACCGTCGCGCGGCGGCTGGCGCTGGATCGGCTGCGACGGGAGACGACTCTGCGGCGGAAGCTCCCGCTGCTGGTGGAGGAGCCCGGCGAGATCGAGCAGCCGACAGACCCGCTGAGGCTGGTGTTCACGTGCTGCCACCCGGCACTGGCGCGCGAGTCGCAGGTCGCGCTAACGCTGCGGCTGATCTGCGGTCTGACCACCCGTGAGGTAGCGGCGGTCCTGCTGATTGGTGAGCCGACGGCGGCGGCGCGGATCACTCGGGCGAAGAAGAAGATCGCGGCGGCGGGGATCCCGTACCGGATCCCGGCGGATCATGAGTTGTCGGCGCGGTTGGACGTCGTACTGACCGTCGTGCATCTGGTCTACACGGCCGGGCATGTGGCGGCCGGGTCGGAGCTGACGCGGACCGATCTGACCGGGCGGGCGATCGAGTTGGCACGGATGCTCGAGCGGTTGATGCCCGACGAACCGGAGCCGCAGGCGTTGCTCGGGCTGCTGCTGATGACCGAGGCGCGCGGCGATGCTCGGGTGAGTGCGGACGGCGAGCTTGTGCTGCTGGCTGATCAGGATCGGTCGCGGTGGAACATGCAGCTGCTGGTGGAGGGAGTGTCGCGGGCCACGGAGGCGTTGGAGCGCGGGCAGGGGCGATTCGCCTTGCAGGCGGCGGTTGCCGGGCTGCATGTGACCGCGCCGTCGTGGGCGAAAACGAACTGGGGCCAGGTGGTGCGGATGTACGACGCGATGATGGTCAGCTGGCCGACGCCCATCGTCGCGCTCAACCGGGCCGCCGCGCACAGCCTCGTCCCAGGCGCTGACCTGACCGCGGTCCTCGCCGAACTGGATGCCTTGAGCAACGAGCCGGCGCTGGCGACGTACGCCTACCTGCCGGCGACCAGAGCAGACATCCTCACTCGGCTGAACCGGCCGGACGAGGCAGCCGACGCATACAAGGCCGCGATCGCGCTGACCGCCAACGAGGCTGAGCGCCGCTTCCTGACCGCTCGGCTTCAGGCGCGCGGAGCCCAGAGCTGGTCGGCGTCGCCGGCTTCGAGGCGGCCGCGGTAGACGTCGACCTTGTGGTCGATCAGGTCCAGGCATTCCTGCAGCTCGGCGAGTTGGCTGAGCACGTCGGAGCGGTGTGACTCGAGGAGCTCCAGCCGGTCCTTCTCGTTGCCACGGCCGGCGATCACCAGTTCGGCGTACTTGCGAATGGTGCGGATCGGCATGCCGGTGGCGCGGAACCTGGTGCAGATCTTGATCCAGTCCAGGTCGCGCTGGTGGTACCGGCGGCGCCCGCCGGCGGTACGGTCGACGGTGGTGACGACCAGTCCGGCGCGCTCGTAGTACCGGAGCGTGTGGACGCTGACGCCGGTGCGTTCGGCGGCTTCGGCGATGCTGATCCCGCGTTCATTGACTTCGAGCACGCTCTAAATCCTAGCGTGGTCGGTATGACCCTTCCAACGCTCGAGGACACTGGTCTGACCAGTGCACGCCGGTACGCCGTACTCGTGATCTGCTGCGCGAGTCTGCTGATCTCGGTGATGGACATCTCGATCGTCAACGTGGCGCTGCCCTCGATCCGGGACGGCCTCGGCGCCTCGACGGCCGGGCTGCAATGGACGGTCGACGCCTACACCCTGGTGCTGGCCAGTTTCCTGCTGCTGGCCGGCTCGACCGCGGATCGGTTCGGGCGGCGGCGGATGTTCCGGTTCGGGCTGATCGTGTTCGGGATCGGTTCGTTGCTGTGCAGCCTGGCGCCTGGGATCGGCTGGCTGATTGCTGCGCGCGCCGTCCAGGCGGTGGGCGGCACGATGCTCAATCCGGTGGCGATGGCGATCGTGGTGACGGTGTTCCCGGACCGTGCCGAGCGGGCGCGCGCGATCGGAATCTTCGGCGCGACCGCGGGACTGTCGCTCGTCCTCGGACCGATCCTCGGTGGCGCGCTCGTCGACGGCCTCGGCTGGCGGTCGATCTTCTGGGTGAACCTGCCGATCGTCGTGGTGGCGGTGATCTGCACGAGCCTGTTCGTCCCGGAGTCCCGGGCCGCGCATGGGCGTCGCTTCGACCCGGTCGGACAGTTCGTCGTTGTACTGGTCCTCGGAGGTGTCGTGTCGGCGATCATCGAGTCTGAGAAGGACGGTTGGGGTACGCCGCTGGTGCTCGGACTGCTCGTGGTCGCGGCGGTGTCGGCCGTCGTACTGATCGGGTACGAGGGCCGTCGGCGTGAGCCGCTGCTGGAGTTGCGGCTGTTCCGGAGCATTCCGTTCAGTTCGGCGGTGTTGATCGCGATGTTCGCGTTCACCGGGTTCGGTGCGTTCTTGTTCGTCACCACGCTCTATCTGCAGAGCGTCCGGAATCTGTCCGCTCTGGATGCTGGCCTGTGCCTGCTGCCGGTCGGGGTGCTGATCTGCTTCCTGTCGCCGATGACGGGTCGCGTGGTTGGTTCGCTTGGCCCACGTCTGCCGCTGGTTGTCGCGGGTACGGCGCTCACCCTCGGAGCGGCTGCGTCGATCACCATCGGTACTACCACTCCGCTGCCGGTGATCCTCGCGATCTTCCTGTTCTTCGGTGTCTTCCTCGGCACGATCAACCCGCCGATCGCGAACTCGGCCGTGTCCGGGATGCCCGCGTCGATGACTGGGCTCGCGGCGTCGCTGGCGTCCGTCGGCCGGCAGACCGGGACTTCGCTCGGTGTCGCGATCGCCGGATCGATCGTCGGGTCCAAGGCGACGACCGATCCCGAGGCGTTTACGCACGCTGCGCACGTTGTGTGGTGGCCGATCGTCGGCATGGGGCTTGCCGTGCTGGCGTTGGGCTTGGTGAGCACGAGCCGGCGGGCTCAGCTCACAGCGACGGTGGTGTGAGTGGTAGGCCGAAGTGTGTGACGAGGCTTGGGGTGCTGAAGACGTGGATGTGGGTGATGCCGGTGGCGGTCGGCGTGAGTACGGCGACGCCGTACGGCTCGCCTTTGTAGTAGGTGCCGACCGCGGGCTGGCCGTTCGCGACGATCGGGATCATCTTCCAGTCGCCGGGCTCGCCGACTGCGGAAGCCAGCAACTGCATGCACATCACCCGGCCGTTGAACCAGGCCGTCGTACCGACCATCTCGATCGCGGCGTCGGCGCGGAGAGCCCGTTCGAGAGCCGCGGTGTCGGCGTTCTGGAAGCCTGAGATGTACTCCGCCAGCAAGGTCTGCGCCCGTGGGTCGTCGGGCTCGATGACCTCGTCGGACGTGGGCATCTCGTCGAGACGAGCCCGCGCTCGTTGCAGCGTGCTCTTCACCGCCGCGACCGACGTGTCGAGCATGGTCGCGACCTCGGCCGCCGGGAACGCGAGTACTTCGCGCAGGATCAGCACTGCCCGCTGCTTGGCCGGCAGGTACTGCAGTGCCGTGATGAGCGCGAGTCGCAGGCTCTCCCGACGCGTGACGATCGACGCAGGATCGAGCAACGACTCTGCGATCGGCTCCACGAACCGGACGGCCGGGTCGTCGGGCGGCGTACCAGGGGACAGGTCGGTGGCCGGAGCACCCAGCCCGGACGGGAGGGCGCGACGGCCGCGTTGGTCGAGAGCGGTGAGGCAGACGTTGGTCGCGATGCGGTACAGCCAGACCCGCACGGACGAGCGGCCTTCGAAGTCCGACCACGCCTTCCAAGCCCGCAAGTACGTCTCCTGTACGGCGTCCTCGGCCTCGTGCACCGAGGCGAGCATCCGGTAGCAATGCGCCAAGAGTTCCTTGCGGAACGGCTCGGTCTGACCAGTGAACTCGGTCGTCACCACGACCTCCTCGATCGTCATAGGCCCAGCACCGGACGTGCCCAGCGTGCCATCCGCTCGATGGCATCGTCCGCCTCCGGCGCGCGACCCGCCGCCATCTGGAACGTGTGCTGCATCTCCGGGAACACGTCCAGCCGCACCTCGACCCCGGCCTTCTCAGCGGCCGCGGCCAGCAGCTGCGCATCGTCCAGCAGTACTTCGTCACCGCCGACCTGGATGTAGATCGGTCCGAGTCCGGTCAGGTCGCCGTACGACGGGTTGACGAACGGATCGTCCGGCGAGCCGTCGGTCCCCAGGAACAGCGAGGCGAGCCCGCGGACCAGGTCCCGGTCGAAGAACGCGTCACGCTCCCGGTTGGCGTCGTACGACGCTCCGGCCGCCTCGAAGTCCACCGCCGGGGAGAATGGCATCGCGCCGGCGGGCAGCGGCAGTCCGATCGAGCGGGCGCGGAGCTGGGTGGTGATGGCCATTGCGCCTCCCACCGAGTCGCCGGTGAACAGGATGTGCTCGGCCGCGATGCCCTGGTCCAGCAGCCAGCGGTAGGTGTCGACCGTGTCGTCGAGCTGAGCCGGATGGGCGTGCTCGGGCGCCAGCGGGTAGTCGAAGACCAGCGCCCGTACCCCGACCGCGCGGGCGAGGTGCGCGAACAGCTTCCGGTGCGAGACCCGCGATCCGCCGACGTACCCGCCGCCGTGCAGACACAGGAGCACCCGGTCCGACGTGGCGTCGTGCGGCACGATCCAGACCGCCGGCCGTCCCTGGACGGACAGGTAGTCGACGTCCGGCGGTTCACTGGTCAGACCAGCCCACTGATGATCGGCCAACTCCTGATCGCCCTCACTGGTCTGCTGCTCGAACGCCACCCGCGCCGCCGCCCAGTGTTGCCGGACCGCCTCGGATTCCTTGCTCGCCATCCTGAATCTCCTTTCGTCCTGGTACTGACCAGCGACCGGCCGAAAAGGAATCGGTGTCGTCTAGGGTCGGTCCGGTGGAGCTGATCGGGCAGGGGATGGAAGGCGCGGTCTACGACCTTGGGGACGGGACCGTTCGGAAGGTGTGGTTCGACCGGCGGCCGGAGGACGTGCGGCCGCTGAAGGCGTTCCTGGACGAGCTGCCGGCGTTGCCGTTCCGGACGCCGCGGATCCGCGAGATCACTGTCGGCGAGAACGGTCTGGCAGTCAGCGTCGAGGACAAGCTGACCGGCGTACCGCTGCACGAGGCCGGTCTGCCCGAGGAGCAGGCGCTGGACGCGTTCGTGCTGGTCGTCGAAGCACTGCGAGCCGCCGAGCCCGGGTCCGCGAGCAAGGCGCTGCGTGTGCTGAGCAAGCCGTTCTGGCAGAACACCTGGGGTGAGAGCTTGGCCGCGCTCGTGGACCGCCGGGCAGCGGTTTCGCGGGTGCATCTTGAGCGTGACGTGCCCGGTTTCGCAGGCCTGCTTGAGAAGGTGCTCGACGGCCTCACTCAACTGCGGCCCGAGTTGAGTGTTGTGCACGGCGACATCTGCCCGCCCAACCTGCTGATGGACGGGCCACAGGTCGCGGCCGTGCTCGACTGGGGCTTCCTGTCGACGGCGGGCGACACCACCTTCGAGGCCTCGCTGGCTGCCGGTTTCTTCGACATGTACGGGCCGGACGCGCGTCGGCTGGACGACCAGCTCTCAGACCGGTTCGAGCAGCTCGGTCACGACCGGGAGCGGATGCGCCTCTACCGCCAGGCGTACGCGATCATCACCGCCACCGTGTACGACGAGAACGCCGGCGACGGCCACTACATCTGGTGCGTCAACCAGCTCACGAGGTGATCGGCGAACCGTTGCTCAGGTTGTGCAGCTGATCCGGCGCGGCCAGGATCATCGGGAGGCGGCGGGCGTTCAGGGGCGAGACCAGGCCGGCCAGCTCGTCCGGCGCATGCCACGAGAGGTCCTTGATCTCGAACCCGTCCGGCTGCAGCCGGTCGATCAGCGAGGGGTCGTGTACGCCGCCGTCGTACAGGATCTCGACCGCGTCGCCCCAGCCCTCCCAGCGCGGTAGCCAGTCGATCGCGAGTACGCCGAGTAGCGGCAACGCCGTACCGAGCTCCTCCTGCATCTCCCGGGACGCACCGGTCGCCGGGTCCTCGTCCGGCTCGACCACACCGCCCGGCAGCTCCAGGTCCTTCTTGTAGCTGACCTGACACAGCAGCACCCGACCAGCCGTGTCGCGTACGACGACGTGCGCGATGACGCGTTTCTTGGGCAGCGTCGAGTCCATCAACGCTGTCCAGCCGGTCACCGTGTCCGGCCGCGGGTCGTCGACGCGCCTCCCGTAGATCGCCACGTCCCGGCGCTCGCCGTCGGCCAGAGCCGCGCCACGCAGTATGCCCTCGCGCCGGAAACCGGACCGGATGGCGATCCGGCCCGACGAATGCAGTTCGGGATCGACCTCCACCTGCAGCCGCTCCAGGCCGAGCTCACCGAACGCGTACTCGGCGACGAGCCGCACAGTCCGCTCCGCCACCCCGATACCGCCGTCGAGCGCCCAAGTGACCAGGCCGACGCCCGGCGTCGTCTGGCGTACCTCGACTGTGCCGACCGGTTCGCTGGGCTCGACGTCAGTGCGCTCGACGTCGAAGGTCACCAACTGCCCGTTCGGCTGCGAGGGACGCAGCGTCAGCTCATCATCTGACAGCGGATGTACGGCGGTCACGCCGTGAACGCTACCCGGTGAAGCGCAGGTACACCGTCGCCAGGGGTGGCACGGACAGCTCGGTGCTGGTCACCAACCCGTGCCACTCCGGCCCGTCCGCCTCGACGGCGCCGAAGTTGCCGACACCGGAGCCGCCGTACGTGCTGGCGTCGGTGTTGACGACCTCCTCCCAGCGACCGGCGTACGGCAGGCCGAGCCGGTAGCCGTGGTGCGGGAGTGCGGAGAAGTTCGCCACACAGGCCACAGTCGGCGCTCCGTCGTCGCCGTACCGGAGGAAGGAGAAGATGTTGTTGCCGGCGTCGTTGGCATCGATCCAGCTGAACTTCTCCGCGTCGTGGTCGGTCCGCCAGAACGCAGGATTGTCCTTGTAGGTCCGGTTCAGGTCGCGGACGAGCTGCTGAAGACCCTGGTGGTCAGTGTGGTCCAGCAGCCACCAGTCCAGCTCGCCCTTCTCCGACCACTCCGACTCCTGACCGAACTCGCAGCCCATGAACAGCAGCTGCTTGCCCGGGTGCGCCCACATCATCGCCAGGTACGCACGGAGGTTCGCCAGCTGCTGCCAGCGGTCGCCGGGCATCTTGCGCAGCAGCGAACCCTTGCCGTGGACAACTTCGTCGTGGGACAGCGGGAGGACGAAGTTCTCGGAGTACGCGTACATCATCGAGAACGTCATCTCGTGGTGGTGGTACTGCCGGTGGACCGGCTCGTGCTCCAGGTAGCGGAGCGAGTCGTTCATCCAGCCCATGTTCCACTTGAAGCCGAACCCGAGCCCGCCGAGATGGGTCGCCCGGGTGACGCCCGGCCAGGACGTCGACTCCTCGGCGACCGTGATCACGCCCGGGACCCGCTTGTACAGCGTCGCGTTCATCTCCTGCAGGAACGAGACCGCCTCGAGGTTCTCCCGGCCGCCGAACTGGTTCGGCACCCACTGGCCCTCCTGGCGCGAGTAGTCCAGGTAGAGCATCGAGGCGACCGCGTCGACCCGCAGGCCGTCGATGTGGAACTCCTCGGCCCAGTAGAGCGCGTTCGCGACCAGGAAGTTGCGGACCTGCGGACGGCCGAAGTCGAACACCAGCGTGCCCCAGTCCGGCTGCTCGCCGCGACGCGGATCCGGGTGCTCGTACAGCGGCGTACCGTCGAACCGGGCCAGCGCCCAGGCGTCCTTCGGGAAGTGCGCCGGCACCCAGTCGACGAGTACGCCGATGCCGGCCTGGTGCAGCCGGTCGACCAGCAGCCGGAAGTCGTCCGGGTCGCCGAAGCGGGACGTCGGCGCGAAGTACGACGTGACCTGGTAACCCCAGGAGCCGCCGAACGGATGCTCCATCACCGGCATGAGCTCGACATGGGTGAAACCCATCTCGTTGACATAGGCAACGAGCTCGTCGGCCAGCTCGCGGTACGACTTGCCCTTCCGCCAGGACCCGAGATGCACCTCGTAGACGCTCATCGGCTCGGCGTACGCCTGGGCCGCGGCCCGGTGCTCCAGCCAGGCCGCGTCGCTCCACTCGTACGACGACTCGGTGACGACGGATGCGTTCGCCGGGGGAGTCTCGGCCAGGTTCGCCATCGGGTCGGCCTTCTGCCGCCAGACGCCGTCACGGCCGCAGATGTCGAACTTGTACCGCGTGCCCGCGCCGACGCCCGGCACGAACAGCTCCCACACGCCGGACGAGCCGAGCGAGCGCATCGGATGCGCGCGGCCGTCCCAGAAGTTGAAGTCCGCGGTCAGCCGGATCCCTTGTGCGTTCGGGGCCCAGACGGCGAACGACGTACCCGTGACGGTCCCGGTCGGGCCGTCGTACCGGCGGACGTGGGCGCCGAGCACGGTCCACAGCTGCTCGTGCCGGCCTTCGCCGATCAGGTGCAGGTCGACCTCGCCGAGCGACGGGAGGTAGCGGTACGGGTCGTCGACCACGGTCGCGGGACCGTCGGTGTAGGTCACCTCGAGGCGGTAGTCCGGGACCTTGTCGGTGTCGAGTACTCCTACCCAGATCCCGTCGTGCTCGTGCCGCAGGTCGAGGCGCTGCCCGTCGTACAGCACCGTGACGCTCTTCGCGAACGGGCGCAGCGCGCGGACCGTCACACCGAACTCGCCGAGATGCGGCCCGAGCACCCGATGCGGATCGTGGTACGTGCCGGCGACCAGTCGCTCGAGCTCGGTCCGATCCACCGGAACCGCTGTCACCACAGGCTCGTCCGTCGCCACCACCGGCTCCTCAAAAGGTTCGCGCTCTCCCATGAAACACATCCTGCCCGATCAACCCCCTCATCACTGCACCCCGTACCCGTCGAATCCCGACGTACACAACTGTTAGGCAGTCAGCGCATCGCGTACGGCGTTGAGACGGGCGAGGTAGCGGGGCCAGGCGAAGCCCGTTCTGGTGTAGGCGGTGGTGGTTTCGGTGACCAGGGTGGTGGCGCGATCGCGTTCGCCCTGGGCCAGCGCGAGGGCGGCGGCGACGGCGCGGGCAGCGAGCCAGGAGGTGCCGTGTTCGGCGGTTTCGGCGAAGACCGCGTCGAGGAGAGTGGCTGCCTCGTTGACCTCGCCTTGCCGGATCAGTACGTCGGCCAGGTCGAGGTGAGCGTGCGTCGTACCGCTGTCGTCGGCGACTGCGTACTCGACCGCGGCCCGCAGGTACTTCTCGGCGGCGTCGAGATCACCTCGGGCGACGGCGACCGCGCCGCGGATCACCTCGTTCAGCGGGAGGATCTGCCGGTCGTCGAGCCGTCGTGCGTAGTGGTCGGACTCGGTCGCGGCCTTCAGCGCGTCCTCGAACCGGTCGAGACTGACGAGCGCGCCGGCGAGGTTGCTGAGACCACGGGACAGGCCGTGCTCGTCGCCGTACTCGCGGTCCGCGACGATGCAGGTCTCGTAACACTCGACCGCCTTCGCCGGCTGACCGGTGTAGACGTACAGGGTGCCGAGCGCGTCGGTGCAGGCGGACAGTCTGCGCTCGTGCTGCGGTGAGGTCCGGGCCAGCGCCTGACCGGCGAGCAAGGGCGTGAAGGCGTCGAGGAGATGACCGCGTTCGATCTCGACGATGCTGCGGTAGTAGAGCGCGGTCAGTGTGAGGGTGTCGTCGTCCTGCGTCCGTGCCAGCGCCTCGGCTTCGGTCAGGGACGCCGCGGCCTGGTCGAACCGGCCGCGCATCGTCAGGACGAAACCCTGGTTGCTGAGCGCGGTGACCCGCTCGGCGGTGGTCGCACCCGGCGCGTCCGCGAGCGCTCCGAAATGACGGGCGGCCTCGGCGTACCAGCCGCGGATCAGCCAGGGGGTGTGTAGCGCGAGCGCGAGGCGCAGGCCGCCGGCGTGGTCGGTCCCGGGCGCCCGGTCGAGGATGTCCAGCAGGTTGGGCCATTCGGCGAAGACTTCGGTGATCGACTCGGCCGTCGCGAAGTCGTCGGCGCTGCGCCCGAGTGTCTCGACGAATCCGACCGCCCAGTTCAGCTGCGCGGTACGGGCGCCCTCGGTCTCGCCGGCCTCGTCGAGCTTCGCCAGCGCGTAGTCGCGCACAGTCTCCAGCAACCGGAACCGGCGGCCGTTGACTGCCTCGACGGTCAGCAGACTCCGGTCGGCGAGCTCGGTCAGCGCCGGCGCGACGTCCCGCGGATCGACGGCGACTTGTTCCGCGGCTTCCAAGGTGAATCCACCGGCGAAGACCGCGACGCGACGCAGTACGGCGCGCTCAACGTCGCCGAGCAACTGGTGACTCCAGTCCAATGCCGCCACCAGACTCGTGTGCCGCAGTTGGGCGTCACGGGATCCGGCGACCAGCAGCCGCATCCGGTCGGACAAGCGCTTGGCCAGTTGCGGGACGGTCAACGTGCGGGTGAGACCAGCGGCCAGCTCGATGCCGAGCGGGTACCTGTCGACCGCCGTGCAGATCGCGGCCACCTGCTCCGGGTCGGCTCCCAGCGCATCGGCGGCGCAGCGTTCGGTGAACAGGCGGGCAGCGTCCAACGCGTCGAGCGGGCGCATCGGCCGGATCTCCTCGGCTGCGACTTGTAGCGGTCGCTGCGAGGTGACCAGGACGGTTAATGCGGGAGCGCGGCCGAGCAATGCCGCGACGATTTCGGCGGTCTGCTCGACCACGTGCTCCGCGTTGTCGAGCACGAGCACGGCAGCGCCCAGCGCCGCGGCGGCAGCGCCGATCGGGTCGTTGCCGCTGGCGTCGTCGCCCACAATCGCTTCCAGTACGGCGCTTTCACGCTGCAGAGGCGCTAGTTCTACGAGGCGTACGGCGCGACCCGGAACGGCTCGTGCTGCCTCGAAGGCGAGCCGGGACTTCCCGCTGCCCGGGCCGCCGGTCAACGTGATCAGACCGGGTTCGCCGAGCCGATGTACCAGCGACACCAGCTCTTTCTCCCGACCGACAAAGCTGGTCAACGCAGCCGGCAGCTCAGCCACCACGGTCGGTGCAGGTGTGGTCTGGAGCAGCAGGGTGGGGTCCTGGCGGAGGAGCCGGAGTTCCATCGCGGCGGTGTCTGGTGCGGGATCCACGCCTAGCTCGTCGGCCAGGCGGCTGCGGAGTTTCGCCATCCGGGCCAGGGCATCCGCTTGGCGGCCGGTCCGGTACAGCGCGAGAGCCAACAGGCACCAGAGCCGTTCGTGTAAAGGGTTCTCGCCGGCCAGCGCCTCCAGCTCGCGCGCGGCCTCCGCAGCGTGACCGAGAGCCAGCTCGGCGTCCAGCAGCTCGACCTGCAGTGTCAGTCGCCAGGCGTCCAGTTGCTCGCCTTCGATGACGGCGTACGGCACCGTGCGCAGGTCGGCCAGCGACGGGCCTCGCCAGTTCGCCAGCGCCGTCCGTGCTGCCGTACGCACCGTGAGGTGGTCGCCCGATCTGGCGGCCGCGTGCATCCGCTCGGCGGCTGCCTGAGCCTCGGTGAGATCGGTGACCCGAGCCGCCAGCGCGTAGCCGCCGTTGACGCGGGTGAGGAGCTCCGGCGAGTCCAGCGCGGCCCGGAGCCGGGAGGCGAGCACGCGCAACCGCTCGGTCGGACGGGCCAGGTCGACGTCACCCCACAGATCGGCCGCGAGCCGGCCGTCCGGAACCGACATGCCACCGGCCAGTGTGAGCCGGACCAGCAGTGCGCGTTCCAGTGGGCGATCGACCGCCAGCGGGATGCCGTCGAGCCTGACCACCAGAGGACCGAGAACACCGACCTCTAGCAACGGCTCGGGTGGCATACCGGCAAGTATTACAGTGGTCGGCCACCCACGCTCTGTAATTCTCAGCCGAAGTGAGATTACTTGGCTGAGATTTGGGGTACTACTGTTCGGCCAGCTGTGCCGCTGCGGACAGCGGGATCGGTAGCCAGGTGGGGCGGTTGCGGGCCTCGTAGAGGACCTCGTAGATGACCTTGTCGGCCAGGAACGCGTTCAGCAGGACGGTCTCCTCGCGGGGATCGTTGCCGGCAACCTCGGCGTACCCGTCGCAGAACGCCTGCTGGTTGCGGGTCGCCCACTCGGCCGCGCGGTAGGCGATCTGCTGGTCGCCCCGGTGGTCTTCCAGCAGCGACCGGGCCGCGTAGTCGAACGAGCGCAGCATCCCGGCGATGTCCTTCACCGGGGTGTCCAGCGCCCGCCGCTCGATCAGCGACTTGGCCGGCTCGCCCTCGAAGTCGATCAGCTTCCAGCCGTCGATGGTCCGCAGTACCTGCCCCAGGTGGAAGTCGCCGTGGATCCGCTGCACCGTGACCGGCTGGTCGTACGCCGCCAGCGCCTCGAACCACCGCGCCAGGCCGGCCTTGTACTGCGTGAGCTCGGGAATCGCAGCGGCGGCCAGATCGAGCCGGCGTTGCATCGCCGCGGCGTGCTCGACCAGCTTGGCCGGCTCCCAGATGTCGGTGCCGAGCGCCTTGCCCAGCTCGGAGTGCACCTCCGCGGTGCTCGCGCCGAGCCGGTGCGACTCGGGCGCGAAATCGCCGCCGACCTCCTCGGCATGCAGGTCGGCCTCGGCGTACAGGTCCCGCACCGACGAGGTCGCGAACGACCAGCCGTCGGTCGCGTTGCTCTGGAACGCCGTCATCATCGCCAACTCACCCGAGACGGTCTCACCCTCGGGACCGTCGCCGGCCCGCGGCCACCGACCGCGTGCCGAGCCCAGCACCTCGGGGACCAGCTCGGACCCGGCCTCGGTGAGCGCCGACTCGATCTCGACCCCCGGGTTGCTCCCGGGCTCGAGCCGGCGGAACACCTTCAGCAGCGCAACATCGCCGAACACCAGCGACGTGTTGCTCTGCTCGACCGTGAGCACCAGCGACTGCGCGTCCTCCGGTACCTCGATGGTCCGGTCCGGAGCCTGGACGGGATGGAACTCCAGCCCGTCCAGCCGCCGTCCGTGCGTCAGCCCGTCCAGCCAGTACGGCGTCGCTTCCTTGTCGTGCAGCGCGTCGTACACCCAGACACCCTCGTCGCCGAGATCTGGTTCCGCCCACTCACCGATCAGCGCGTGGCCGAGGTTGTCGACCGGCGCGCGATGGTAGCTGAGCGGCAGCTGGTACACCCGGATCGGGATGTCGACCCCAGGCGGCCCCGCACAATAGACGAACCCGATCCGGACCGCCGGCCAGGCGCCCGCGTCCGACAGCCACACCGAGGTGGCCACCGCTTCGACGCGGACGTCGTGTCCCTTCTCCCCGAACCACCGCTGGCTCGCACAGAAGGACTGGACCTGGTCCAGATGGGAAGTCACTTAAATGCTCTCCTCGTGGTCTTCCGACTTCGCCACCGGGAGCCGGAACCAGTAGAAACCGTGGGCGCCGAGGGTCAGCAGGTAGGGCAGCTCCCCGATGGTCGGGAAGTGCACACCACCCAGCAGCTCGACCGGCTCCACTCCTTGCCACTGCCGCAGGTCGAGTTCGATCGGCTGCGGGAAGCGGGACAGGTTGTTCACGCACAGCACCACGTCGTCGCCGAACTCACGTACGTACGACAGCACGCTGGGGTTGGAACCCCCTAGGTCTGTGAAAGTACCCATCCCGAAACACGGGTGCTGCTTGCGGGTCTGGATCATCCGCCGGGTCCAGTGCAGCAGCGACGAGGCGTTCTCCATCTCGGCCTCGACGTTCACCGCCTGGAAACCGTAGACCGGGTCCATGATCACCGGCAGGCTGAGCTTGCCCGGTGTCGCGGTGGAGAACGACGCGTTCCGGTCCGGGGACCACTGCATCGGCGTACGGACGCCGTCGCGGTCACCGAGCCAGATGTTGTCGCCCATGCCGATCTCGTCGCCGTAGTACAGGATCGGCGAGCCGGGCAGGCTGAGCAGCATCGCGGTGAACAACTCCATCTTGTTCACGTCGTTGTCCAGCAGCGGTGCGAGCCGGCGGCGGATGCCGATGTTCGCCTTCATCCGCGGGTCCTGCGCGTACTCGCCCCACATGTAGTCGCGGTCCTCGTCGCTGACCATCTCGAGGGTGAGCTCGTCGTGGTTGCGCAGGAAGATGCCCCACTGGCAGGTGTCCGGGATCTCCGGGGTCTGCGCCAGGATCTCCGAGATCGGGAACCGGGACTCGCGGCGTACGCCCATGAAGATGCGTGGCATCACCGGGAAGTGGAACGCCATCTGGCACTCGTCACCACCGGAGTCGCGGTCGCCGAAGTACTCGACCACGTCGGCCGGCCACTGGTTCGCCTCGCAGAGCAGGACGCGGTCCTCGTAGTTCGCGTCCACCTCCTTGCGGACCCGCTTGAGGAACTCATGGGTGCGGGGGAGGTTCTCGCAGTTCGTGCCGTCGGTCTCGAACAGGTACGGCACCGCGTCGAGGCGGAACCCGTCCACGCCGAGGTCGAGCCAGAACTTCAGCGCCTCGATCATCGCGTCGCCGACGGCCGGGTTCTCGAAGTTCAGGTCCGGTTGGTTCGAGTAGAACCGGTGCCAGAAGTACTGGCCGCGAACTGGGTCCCAGGTCCAGTTCGAGGACTCGGTGTCGACGAAGATGATCCGCGCGTCGGAGTACAACTCGTCGGTGTCGGACCACACGTAGAAGTCGCCGTACGGACCCTCGGGGTCCTCCCGGGACGCCTGGAACCAGGGGTGCTGGTCGGAGGTGTGGTTCATCACGAAGTCGACGATCACCCGGATACCGCGGGCGTGCGACTGCTGCAGGAACGCGGCGAAGTCGGCGACCGTGCCGATCTCCGGCATCACCTCGGTGTAGTGCGAGATGTCGTAGCCGCCGTCGCGCAGCGGCGACGGGTAGAACGGGGGTAACCAGAGACAGTCGACACCGAGCCACTCGAGATAGTCGAGTTTCTCGGTCAGGCCCTGCAGGTCGCCGATGCCGTCGGCGTTCGAGTCCTTGAAGGACCGCACGAGGACCTCGTAGAAGACGGCCCGCTTGAACCACAGCGGGTCACTCTTCGTCAGTCCGTGGTGCTGCTCCGGCAGCATGTCGGTCACGCTCACCTCCATCGGTGTCTCCAAACCTAGTTCCCGTACCCCGTTCGGGCGCACCTAAAAGGGGCCCTGAAAGGGGGTAGGGCAGTGCATTGATCCCGGACGACTCCGGGAATACTGCGGTGACGTGGCTGACGCCGACGGTCGGACGGTTCCGCAAGGCGTTCAGCACAGTCTGACGGCCCTTTGCCAGTACAAGCAAATGGGCTCGCGAACCGATTTCCCGACAGGCTTGCGGTCAGCGCTTGCGGCCGCGCTCCTGCTCCCGCTGCGGGTTCTGCGACGCACCCCGGCGCCGCCCACCCGACAACCACCGCCGCCGCGGCTTCACCGCTCCCTTCGCATCCGCAACCCCGATCCGCGGATCCCTCTTCTGCAACAACTCGTCAGCCGTGAGGATCTCGTCCGGGACAATCGGCTCCGGCGCGTCGGGTTCGATCACGCTCTGATCGTAGGACTGAGCTGGGTCAGTTACGGGAGGTCGACTACTAGTTGCTCGGGGATGCCGGAGTCGGTGGCTGCTTGGGTGATCGAGGTGCGGAGGTCCTCGATGGCGGCCTCGCGGGTCGCGCCTTCGCCCTGGACGAAGATGTCCGGGGTGAGGGCTGCTTCGGCCACCCAGGTGCCGTCCTCGTCTTGTTCGACGACGTAGGGGACGTGGAGCTGGGGCACGATGGTTCCTCGGGGTCAGTCGGGGTCGGTCGCTGGGTTCGTCGACTTGCGGGGGCGGCGGACGTACTTGGCGAAACCGGCGCGCTCGGCGTCGGCCTCGGTGCGGAACCAGACTTCGGGTTTGGTCCGGCCGTAGTACGGCGAATCGGGCGTGTGGAACAGCATCGACTGGGCGTTGCCCTTGATGGTGAACCCGTCCGGCGGACCCTGGTGCGGGACCGCTTCGGCCGAGCCTTCGCCGTACCGTCCGGGCGCCACCTTCGCAGGCGGCGCCGGTTGGGGTACGGCGGGCTCGACGTCGAAGAGAGTCGGCGCGTCCATGACCCGGGAGCCGGGCTCGGTGTCCATCACCCGGGAGAAGACCGGCTCGGGGGCAGACGCCTTCGTTTCCGTGACCGCGGCTCCGACCAGCACGGGTTCGGGTTCTTCCAGCGGTGGGGGAGCGGCGGCGGGCCGGCGGCGGTCGAGCAGGATCCAGGTGATGATCGCGCCGAGCACGAACGCGAGCAGCGACCACAACCAGTTGTGTCGCAGCAGCCAGCTCATGCGCCTGCTCCTCTCGTCCGAACGAGTCGGTGCACCAGCCAGGCGGCGGCGCTGCCCAGCACGAACGCGACCAGCAGCAGGATCCAGGTCTCGGCGATCAGCCAACTCATCTAATTCCCCTGCACTACTCGGATCTCGGCGCGGCGGTTCGCGACCCGGCCGGCGCCCGTGGCGTTGGAAGCGATCGGGAAGGCCTGCCCGTACCCGTTCGCGAGGATCCGGTTCGCGTTGATCCCGAGCCGGACCAGCTCGGCCTTCACCGCGGCGGCCCGGCGCTCCGACAGCGGCAGACTGCTGGCCGGTGAACCGAGGTCGTCGGTGTGACCGGCGACCTCGACACGTGCCGTCGTACACGACTTCAGTACGGCGGCGGCCTTCACCACGGAGGGCTTCGAGGCGTCGTTCACGATCGACGTACCGGACAGGAAGTTGATCTTGTACATCCGGCTGAACTCGGCCAGCCGGGTCTGGAACGTGCGGCACGGCTCGCTCACCGCGGACTTCGGCGGCGTCGGAAGCTGCAGTTGGTCGGCCACGACCGCGCCGGGGACCGCCTTCGCCGCGGCCCGGCCGACGGTCGCCTTGGTCGCCTGGTCCGGCACCTGACCGCTCAGCGTCACCGTGTCCCCGTCGTACCGCACCGAGGCGTCGCCGGTCCCGATCGCGAGCGCCCGCAGCAGCGCGGAGATCGGCGCAGCGTCGGCAAGCCCGGCAGCAGGGTCGATCGTCGTACGGTCGTCGTACTCACGGTCCTCGCCGAGCAACTGGTCGACGTCGGCCGCGATCGCATCCTTGACCGCCTGGCTGCGAACCGGAGCCTGCACCCGGATCGCCTGATCCGTCCGCCCGACCTCGAACGCAGGTACGCCGGACTCTTCAGGCGGAGCGCTCGTCGGTGAGGGCGTTGGTGTCGTGCCGCCCTCGATCCGGACGGACCGAACACCTTCGACTCCGGTGACAACCGCGCGTACGGCGTTCGGATCGACCCCGTCCGGCACGGTGATCTTCGCGTCCCGGCCGTTGAAATCGACCGAGCTGGTCTCGATGCCGCGGGCCTGCAGGGCGGCGAGAGTACGGTCGCGGAGGTCGTCCTCGGTGGTGCCTGCCTTGGCGGGAATCAGCACAGCCGTCAGCAGTACGGGCACCGCGAGGGCCGCGAGCAGCCAGACGACGAGCGGCCGTCGAATGAGACGGGGCACTGTTCCTCCGTGGATGCGGTCAGAGTGACCGTGCGCGAGGAGACTACTCCGCTTGGCCCGGCGATCGCACTTTCCAACTGGGAGCGTCGCGATGTTAACGCGGACTTTTCCCTGTCCTGTCTCGTGTCCTGTCGCTGTCCTGTCTCGGACAGGACGCATATGTGCCAGCCCGGTGCGCTGCGAATCCCTTGACTTAGTTCGTGCCGTGAACCGTACTTGTGGCGGGCTGGATCAACTGGGGAGGGGCTAGCTGTGTTGTCGATGGAGACGCCGTCCGACTCATCGCTGATCATCGGCGTGGCCGCGTCCACGGCCGAACGGGTCAACCTGGCACGCCTGCTCGGCGAGGCCGACGCACTGCTGCTGGTGTCGAGCGCGGACCAGGCACGCGCGTTCCTGGAGCTGACCGGCGTCACCGCGGCCGGTCCGGTGCTGGCGCCGCCAACGGTGCTGCAGCCGGCTCCGATCAAGGCGGTGCCCGCGATGGCGGCGCCCGCGCCGGTCGGCGAGTTGCGCCTGGACGTCGACCGGCGCGTGGTCCGCTGGAAGGACCGCGAGATGCCGCTGACCCGGCTCGAGCACGACTTCCTGCACTGCCTGGTGACCGAGCCCGGCCGGGTCTGGACGTACCAGCGCCTGCACCACGCGGTCTGGGGCAACGAGCACCTCGGCCACGGCTCGCACATCCACTCGGTGGTCAAACGCCTCCGCCAGAAACTCGCGAACCTCGGCGCCACCGTCACCATCCACGCCGTCCGCGGCGTCGGCTTCCACCTACTTCCCGCTACCTGATCGGGGTAGCGTTCACCCTGGACCGTGACTGGCGCGTGAGGTGGGCCAACCACCGGGGAGCGGTCTCGTCTCGACGACGTGTGCCGTGCGCCTGGGCTTCTGGGATCTACCGGGAGGCCCGGCATGGTGCGACCGCGGTTGGTGGGGATCGTCAACGTCACAAGGGATTCGTTCTCCGATGGGGGACGGTATCTGTCGCCCGGGGACGCGATCGCGCACGCGAAGGAGTTGCGCGCGGCGGGTGCGGATGTGGTCGAACTCGGGCCGGCGTCGAGTCATCCGGATGCGGAGAAGGTGTCGCCGGGGGAGGAGATCGAGCGGCTGACCGGGGTGATCCACGCGCTGGAGGGGATCCCGTGGGGTGTGGATTCCTATCACCCCGAGACCCAGCGGTTCGCGGCGGCGCGGGGTGCGTCGTACCTGAACGACATCCAGGGCTTCCCAGATCCGCGCCGGTACGGCGAACTGGCCGGGCTCAGGTGTCAGCTGGTGGTGATGCACTCGATACAGCGGCACGGCCCGGCGACTCGGGTGTGGACGGATCCGCGGTCGATCTGGTCGTCCATCGAGGACTTCTTCGACCAGCGGATCGCGGACCTCGAGGCAGCGGGTATCGCGCGCGACCGCTTGATCCTCGACCCCGGCCTCGGCTACTTCCTCGGCAGTACGCCGGAACCGTCGGTAGCCGTGCTCGGAGAGCTCGGGCGGTTGAAGGCGCGCTACGGCCTGCCGGTGCTGGTCTCACCTTCGCGGAAGTCCTTTCTGCGGGCGATCACCGGCACCAGCCTCGCCGGCATCGGGCCGGCGACCCTCGCGGCGGAGCTCACCGCAGCTGATCAGGGCGCGACCTACATCCGCACCCACGACCCCGCAGCCCTCTCCGACGCCCTCGCCGTCCGCGCCGCGCTCACCGCGAACAGAACGGGACCGGCCCCCGTCCCGAAGGACGAGGGCCGGCCTGGCTATCGCGTGACTACTTGATCGACTTCAGGGCGAAGTTTTCGGTGACCGGCGTACCGGCGACCAGCTTCGTGGTGCGGGTTTGGGGCTTATAGCCGTCCTTGGCGGCGATCAGGGTGAGCGGGTTGTTGCGACGGTCGAGCCAGTAGGCGTACTTACCGTCCTTGTCGGTGATGAAGGTGTACGACTGCGCCCACGAGTCCACCTCGACGGTCGCGCCCGGGAGGGCGGCGGTGGCGCCGGACGAGCTGACGCCCGTGACGGTGCCCAGCAGCTTGCTCCACGTGCTCGGCGGGGTGACGTTCATCGTCACGCCGACCGGTGCGACCGTGTAGGGGGTGTTCTCGCCGATCGTCACGGCGCCGCTGTACGCGCCGGGCTGGTCGACGTTCGCGGTGAGCGTGACCTTGACCGTCGTCGACTGTCCCGGGGCCAGGGTGGCCTCGGTCTTGTCGAGCGACATCCAGCTCACGTCCGCCGACGACTCGGTGCAGTCCTCGAGACCCGGCAGGGCCTCGCTGTCCGCGGTAGCGGTGAAGCCACCCGACGAACCACCGACCTTGTAGAAGCCACACGCCGCACCACCGCGGTACCGCGGCAGGTTGGCGTTCGGCAGTGCGGTCCAGCTGTCCGACGACGGGTCGTACGAGAACCCGGCGTTGGTGACGGCACCGGCCTGGACACCGCCGACGATCAGCAGCTTTCCGCCGGCAACGGCGTACGACGCCGCCCAGTGGTCGGCCGGAGCGTCCGCGATCGCGGTCCAGGAGTCGGCTCCCGGGTCGTAGACGTACGCCGACTTCAGCGAGTTCACGCCATCGTTACCGCCGGCGCAGTACACCTTGCCGTCGATGGCGCCGCAGGACGCGAACGCGACCGACTGCGGGTAGTTCGCCAGCGTCTGCCACGCGTTGGCGCCCGGGTCGTACCGGACCACCGTGTTGCTCATCGGCGTGCAGTTGGCGGTCGTGCAGCCGCCGATGGCGTACAGCTTGCCGTCAGCGACAGCCTGACCGGCCGCGGCCCGAGGTGCCGGGTTGTCCGCCACGGCGGTCCAGGCGTTGGCAGCCGGGTCGTACGACCAGGTCGCCGGGTCCGGACCGGCATCGGCCCAACCGGAGCTGGCGATGATCTTGCCACCCACGACACCGACCGTGACGGCGTTGCGAGCACCCGGCAGCGGTGCGATCGCCGTCCAGGCCATCGACGCCGGGTCGTACACGTAGCTGTTGGCAGTCGACGCACTACCGTTGCCACCGCCGAGCGAGTACGTCTTGCCGTCGAGGCTGACCACCCGGTTGTCCATCACGGTCGCCGGGTAGTCGGCGATGTCGGTCCACGGAGCCGCCTGCGGCTTCGCGGCGACCGGCGCGGTGCCGGTCTTGCCCGACAGCATCCGGGCGAACGAGGTGCTGACGGCGATCCGCTGCAGCGGCGCGCCGGCCCCGGTCTCCACCTGTGCCTTGGTCGTCTTGGTGCCGTTCGCGTTCTCGAGGACGAACCCGCTGTCCTTCTCACCGAACTTCACGTCGACGTCCGCGCCGCCGGTGTTGGTGACCTTGAACGACTTGGTCACGGTGCCGGTCGGCAGCTTCAGGTTGCCGGTGATGGCGCCCGGCGTGACGGCCAGCTGACCGGCCTTGAGCGTGTAGTCGGCCGTGGTGGTCCAGTCGGCCTCGACCGGGACGGTCGCGGTCACGCTGGTGTAGTTGCCGGCCTTGGCGGTGAAGCTCTGGTCGCCGTCCGCCGACGAGTACAGCCAGTAGAACCCGTCGTTCAGACCGGTGTCCTCGGGCGTCGCCATGGTGGTCCCGGACTCGGTGCTGCCGTCACGAGTGACGACCGCGCCGTTCAGGAAACCGCCGGTGTTGGCGTCGTTGATGTTGCCGACGACGAGACCGCCGCCGGTCGGCTCACAGGTGATCTGGCTGCCGATCAGCACGCTGTCGACCTCCCACCACCATTCGAACGACGCGTCGTAGTAGTGGAACCGGACCTGTACGGCGGACTTGCCGGCCGCCTGCGGGATCGCGATCTCCTTGACTCCGCGGGCGTCCGCGGCCTGGGCCAGCACGTTGGTCCAGGTGGTGCCGCCGTCGATCGACAGGTCGACATCGGCCTTCTCGCCGCTGAGGTAGTTCAGGTCCTCGTTGAACCGGATCACCGGAGCGGTGACCGCGCTCAGGTCGACGACCGGGCTGACCAGCGACGTGTCCTGCGAGCCGGCGCCGCCGTAGTGGTCGCTGTCGACGATCGCGAACTTGCCGCTGCCGCCGGACAGGTTGCCCCGGTTGCCCGGGTCGTTGAACTGCCAGACCTGGCCGTTGCCCTTGTTGTCGGCGACGGTCCAGCCGCTCGGCGCGGCACCGGAGTCGAACGTCTCGTAGACGCCGTCCGAGCCGTACTTGTAGCCGGGCGCGGTGGTGCAGGCGTCAGAGCTGACCGGTACCGCGATGTTCTTGGTCAGGTTGCCGCTGCCGACCGTGATCGGCTGGCTGACGGTCTGGTAGCCCGGGTACTTCGCCTCGACCTTGAGCGAGTACGCCGCACCGGACGGGACCTTCAGGCTGTAACGGCCGTTGCTCGGGGTCGTGTAGTCGAACACGCCACCCGGACCCTCGACCGACACCTTCGCGTACAGCGGCCAGCCGTGGCCGGAGCCGTCCGTGACGGTGCCACCGACGCTCACCTGCGGAGTGCTCTCCAGGGCGAAGTCCTTGGTGGTGGTCTGACCAGTGGTGATGGTGGCCGTCGCCGTAGCGGTCTTGTACCCGAAGGACGCGACCGTGAGGGCGTAGTCACCAGCCGGCAGTACGGACGAGAACGTGCCGTTGCTGCTGGTGGTCAGGACCTTGTCGGCCTGACCGTCCTGGTGCACCGTCACGCTGGCGCCGGCGAGTGCGGCACCACCGGTGGCGGCGGTGACCGTACCGGCGAGCGTGCCGGTGTCGCCGATCGGTGCGGCATTCAGCAGTGCCAGCGCGTCCAGTCGGCCCTGACCGAAGGAGTTGTTGTTCTCCGGCGTACCGCCGCACTCGCTGTTCGGGGTGTCGATCGCGGTCTGGTTCAGCAGCGCCCGGGTGGCGTTGACGTCACCCTTGAGCGTTGGCGAGGCCGACCAGAGCAGTGCGATCGTGGCCGCGAGGTGTGGTGTGGCCATCGACGTACCGCTGAAGCTGCCGTAGGTGTTGCCCGGCAGGCTGGAGCGGACGTTGACGCCCGGGGCCGAGATGTTCGGCTTGATCGTGCCGTCCTGGCCGACACCGCGACCGGAGAACGACGCGATGTTGTTGTTGATGTCGTAGGCGCCGGCCGAGTAGTTACTCGTCAGGCTGCCCGGAGAGCCGGAGGTGTTGCAGCCGCTCTCACCGCTGTTGCCGTTGGCGAACGCACCGAAGATCCCGGACGCGGTCCAGGCCAGGGTGATGTCCTCCATGAACGGGTCGTTCGACGGCAGCGTCGAGCCCCACGAGTTGTTGATGACGTTCGGCCGCTTGCTCGCGTCCGGGTTCTGCCCGGCGAGGTCGGTCGGCTCGAGCATCCACTGGCCGGACGAGATCAGCGCGGCGTCGCTCGGGCAGCAGCCGTTCGCGGCGATCCACTTCACGCCCGGGGCGACACCCACCTGGTTGCCCGCGCCGTCGTCGCCGACCATGGTGCCCATCGTGTGAGTGCCGTGGCCGTTGCCGTCGGACGGTGCGTTCGGCGAGGTGCCGGCCGCGTCGAACCAGTTGTAGTTGTGGTTGAAGGTGCCGTCACCGTTGTTGCCGCGGTACTGCTTCACCAGCGCCGGGTGGTCGTACTGCACCCCGGTGTCGATGCTCGCGACGGTGATGCCCTCGCCCTTGTCGCCGTACTGCGACCAGACCTGGTCCGCCTTGATGTTGGCGACGCCCCACTCGACCGCCTGGACCGCCTTCTCCTGCTGGCCCGGGGTGACCTTCGGCACCTCGATCTGGGTCGGCGCGTAGAGACCCTCGACCTCGTTGTGGGTGGCAAGGTTCTGGGCCAGCGCGAGCGAGCCGCTCTCGATGCGGATCGCGTTCGTACCCCAGAACGCCTCGTACTTCACGTGCTGCGCGTCCAGCTCGGCGCGGATCGTCGCCTGGCTGTCCGCGGCGGCCTTCTTCAGCGCGGCGGCCACTGCCGTGCCGCGCTCATTCCAGTTCGTGATCCTGCTGGCAGCGGTCAGGTCTGCCTTCGCGCCGAACCGGACCCAGTAGTCCGTGGCGGCCTTGGCGTCCTTGCCGTCCAGCTGCTTCAGCAGCTCCGGCTTGATCTTGGCAGCGGGCGTTGGCGTTGATTCCGGCTTGGTGGGTGGCGACGCCTGGGCCTGGCCGGCGGCGGCCATCCCGGACGCGACGACAGCCATCGCCGCCAGGGCACTCACCACGGATCTGGCGAGTCCCCTTCGTGGTTGATGTGACATCTCTGCAGCCCCTCACTTGGAACGACCCCGAGTCGACTCCCCCGAGTCATTTGCTGCAGGAGGGCCCCCAAGCACTCTGCGTGCCCCCCAGGCTGCGGCATGTGACAACGCAAGCCTGACGTGGACCTTATGTGTCAGAACAACGTGGTAACAAGCACACCTGGTGAGCAACACGTGACTAGCTGTCGCGCCAATCGAAGCAACGTAGGCAAACGTTGGCATTCCGTTGACGATCCGAGGCAGATGTTGACATCGTGACCGGATGGTCACCGCCCGTGTCCCGTCCGCCCCGGACGTCGATCTGACCTCGGAGCCGTTCCCGCTACTGATAGCGGTCGCGGCTTCTGCTGAGCAGCGTGTCCGGTTGGCCGAGCTCGTCGACGACGTCGCTCCGTTGCTGCTGGTCTCCAGTCTCGACGAACTGCGCAAGCTGCTCGTTCCCGCCCAGCAACCCCCGCCGGCCGCTCCCGGTCACCCCGAACCTCCGGCGCCTGTCGCGGTCGACTCGACCGCGGCCGATGCCCCAGGAGACGAACCGGACGCCGACGTACTGACCATCGACCGAGCCAAGAACCGATCCCAGCCGGTCGCCCGCTGGCGAGGTCACGAGATCCAGCTGACCGAGCTCGAGCACGACCTGCTCACCCGGCTGATGTCGTTGCCGTTGCGTGTCTGGTCGTACGACGCTCTGCACCAGACCGTCTGGCCGGACCGGGATGTTCGCGGCACTGCCGACGTGCACTCGGTGGTGAAGCGCCTGCGCCGCAAGCTCGACGAGCTGGGTACGACGGTCACCATCGACGCCGTCCGCGGCATCGGGTTCCGTCTCACCGATCACCAACGCCCGATGATCACCGATCTGCGTGCGGGGTAGTTTCTTCCGGTGTGACCTTCTCTGCGCTGAGTCATCTCGAGTGCCCTCGTTGTGGAACCACCCACGACGCCGACCAGATCATCGGCCTCTGCCCCTGCGGATCGCCGTTGCTCGCGCGGTACGACGTACCCGCGGTGACGCTGACCAAGGACGAACTGGCCGGCCGCGATCCGAACCTGTGGCGCTATCACGAACTGCTGCCGGTCCGCTCGCCCGAGAACGTGGTGACGCTGGGGGAGGGGATGACCCCGCTACTGCCGCTGCCTCGGTACGGCGCTGAGCTCGGAGTCGACCGCCTGCTGATGAAGGACGAGGGGCTCATCCCGACCGGGACGTTCAAGGCCCGTGGTGCTGCGGTCGGGGTGTCACGCGCGTACGAGGTCGGGGTCCGCAAGATCGCGATGCCGACGAACGGGAACGCCGGGTCCGCATGGGCCGCGTACGCCGCTCGTGCCGGGATGGAGGCGTTGATCGCGATGCCGATCGCGGCACCGGAGATCTGCCGGCGTGAGGTGACTGTGGTCGGTGCGCGACTGCAGTTGATCGACGGGCTGATCGGCGACGCGGCGGCGTACGTCCGGGAACAGCCCGGGTACTTCGATGCGTCGACGCTGAAGGAGCCGTACCGGATCGAGGGCAAGAAGACGATGGGGCTGGAGATCGCCGAACAGCTCGATTGGCAACTGCCCGACGTGATCGTCTACCCGACCGGCGGTGGGGTCGGCATCATCGGCATCTGGAAGGCACTGACCGAACTGCGCGAGCTCGGCTGGATCGACGGCCCGCTGCCGCGGTTGGTCGCCGTACAGTCCACCGGCTGCGCACCGATCGTCCGCGCATGGGAGAAGGGTCTGCCGGAAAGCGAGCCCTGGGTCGACGCGCAAACTGTTGCCTTCGGCATCACTGTCCCGAAGGCGTTGGGCGATTTCCTCGTCCTGCAAGCGATCGCGGAAACCGGCGGCTGTGCAGTCGCCGTCGACGACGAAGACATCCTCGCCGAACAACACCTGGCCGCCCGCCTGGAAGGCACCTTCATCTGCCCCGAAGGAGCCGCCAACTTCGCCGCCATCCGCACCCTGCGAGAGTCCGGCTGGATCCAAGCCGGCGAACAAGTAGTAGCCCTCAACACCGGCACAGGCCTCAAATACCCAGAAACCGTCCCGCTCTAGGCCCACCGCGAGAGGCAGGCCGCCACCCGCGCCCGACCCAACCGACCGTCCGCTCTCCCGAGGCCATCTCAGGGGTCAACCCCCGAGCTGGCCGGTTGCGGAAGCGGATTCTGGCTGCGCAACCGACAATCTGAGGGGTTGACCCCTGAGACGGTCGGTTGAGCGAGGCGAGTCGAGACGACTTGATGGCCAGCCTGTTTCCGGAAGAAAGTTTGCTCGTGGTGACAGGGATGTTCCGCAAAGCGGTCCAGCCGTCTGCAGCTCGACAGTACGTATAGGCCCACTGCGTCGTGATGGACGCAGTGGACAGGCGTACGGCCTGAGGCAGCAGACGTATATGTACTGTCGAGCTGCCGGCAGAACCACAGTCCCTTTCACCACAGTCCGCTCCTCGCGGGCGCCGAGAAGTTGACCGGGGCGATCAGTGAACGGGATGAGGGAAACCGTCAGGCGATTGTGGCGCCGTGTTGAGTGCGGTGGTCGGTCGGCACGGTCTGGATCGACGGGGTCAGTACGCCAGAATCTTCTTGAGATCCAGGATCACTCTGGTGAGGGCCTTGTCTATCTGGGCGCCAAGCCGCCGATCGGACGGGTGCGACTCCACGGTCCGCCGACTCTCGACGATCAACTCGTCGTAAGCGCCGACAGTCAGCCCCCTGACCTCGCTCGCGAGAATCCGGCGTACGTCATTGCCCCTTCTCACAAATGCGACGTCCCCGGTGGAGATGCGCTGAACCGACAACCAGGAGATCAGCAGAGTGCGCGCGTGCAGACACAGATTCTCCGAGCGCACATCGAGATACACCATCGCCGGGTTGTGACGCCAATCCACTGCAGTGTTGAAGTCGTGCGCAGCCGTCGACAAGATCGAGAGTATCTGGCGCAGGAACGGGTCAGACCTGTCCACGACCTTGCTCTCGATCGCGATGTAGTCGTGCAAGGCGTCTTGAACTGAACGTGCAGTCACGAAGATCCGCTCGTAGTCCGCAAGATGTTGCTCGAATGCGCGCAGTTGGTGCTCGCTGCGGAGCTGACTCAGGCGCTGGTACAGCGCGACGATGACAGTGGCAGACGCCGCAACGGTTGCTCCACCGATTGCGCTGACCGCAGCGATCAAAGCATCGTTCATGTCGGCTATTTGGTCTTGTGCAGACTTGGAATGATGATGAACGTCCGCGTCACACTTACATTTGCCAGATTCTGGATACTCTCCATGACAAGCTCATGTAGTTTCTGCACGGAGGGAGCCTCGACCTTTGCAATGACATCCGCCTCTCCGTAAACAGCTGCGGCTTCCGTGACGAACTCGGAGAACTCATCCATCAGGATGCGCACGAGGTCGCCCGACTTCTTTGCAGGCACTGTGATCAGAATGAACGCGGTCACCGGGGTATCAGCAGTCATGTTGAGTCAAACCTCGCCTCGTTGCGACGCAACTGGGTGGAACACGCCTTGCCCGCACAATCAGGCGCTGCGCTGACCGAGGTCGGCACAGCGGGTCCACCTCGACCCCAACTCCTCGCCTGACTGTCCTATACCGCATCGGTGCGTAGCGAAACGTCCTGCGCCGAGTGGCCTCGTGCGAGGTAGCTCGAATGTGGTTGCCGCCGGTCGCGAGGTGCCGGCCGCATCGATCACGAGCCAGTTCACTCAGCACGGCACGGCGTGAGACAGGTGTAGTCGCCCGCGCGGTAGCGCGCACTGGCGGGCGGCAGCCCGCAGACCGCCGCGGTAGCGGCAGCTAGAAGGCCGGCTGCTCGCGACGCGGTTTCGCTTTTTAGGCTTGGCCTCGGCGGACGGCGAGGATGTGGGCTGGTTCGGTGTTGGGGTCTAGTTTTATGTAGTTTTGTTGGCCCCAGCGCCACGTTGCGCCCGTGATTTCGTCGTACACGGTGAAGGTGTCTTCGGGGCGCATGCCGAGGGCAGCCATGTCTAGGTGGACCATTGACTCGCGGACCGAGTGTGGGTCGGTGTTGACGACGACGATGACGGTGTCGGTGTGGCCGTCGGGGGCGGTTGTGCGCTTGGAGTAGCACATGATCGCTTCGTCCTCGACCGAGTGCAGGCTGAGGTTGCGCAGTTGCTGGAGGGCGGGGTGCCGGCGGCGGATGTTGTTCAGGAGCGTCAGGTACGGCGCCAGTGAGCGACCCTCTGCCTCGGCGGCTTCCCAGTCTCGGGGGCGGAGCTGGAACTTCTCGGTGTCCAGGTACTCCTCGGAGCCCGGTCGCAGCGCGACGTGCTCGTACAGCTCGTACCCGGCGTACACGCCCCAGGCCGGTGACGACGTCGACGCGATCGCGGCCCGGATCTTGAACGCGCCCGGACCACCGTACTGCAGGTACGCGGTCAGGATGTCCGGGGTGTTGACGAAGAAGTTCGGCCGGAGGAAGTGGCCGGTCTCCTTGGTCAGCTCCTCGAGGTACTCCTCGAGCTCCCACTTCTCGTTGCGCCAGGTGAAGTAGGTATAGGACTGGTGGAACCCGACCTTGGCCAGCTCCTGCATCATCGGACGCCGGGTGAACGCCTCGGACAGGAACAGTACGTCCGGGTCGGTCTTGCGGATCTCGCCGAGCAGGTACTCCCAGAAGTTGACCGGCTTGGTGTGCGGGTTGTCGACCCGGAACACCGTCACGCCCTTGGAGATCCACAGCCGGACGATCCGCAGTACTTCGGCGTAGATGCCTTCGGGGTCGTCGTCGAAGTTGATCGGGTAGATGTCCTGGTACTTCTTCGGCGGGTTCTCGGCGTACGCGATCGAGCCGTCGGCGCGCTTGCTGAACCACTTCGGGTGGTCCTTCACCCACGGGTGGTCCGGCGAGGCCTGCAGGGCCAGGTCGATCGCGACCTCCAGGCCGACCTCGCGGGCCCGGCCGACGAAGTACTCGAAGTCCTCGAAGGTGCCGAGCTCGGGGTGGATCGCGTCGTGGCCGCCGTCCTCGGAGCCGATCGCCCAGGTCGAGCCCGGGTCGCCCGGCTTCGGGTCGAGGGTGTTGTTCGGGCCCTTGCGGAACGAGTGACCGATCGGGTGGATCGGCGGCACGTAGAGGATGTCGAAGCCCATCTTCGCGACGGCTTCGAGCCGCTTCGCCGCGGTCCGGAAGGTGCCGGACTTCCACTCGCCGGTTGCTTCGTCGTACTTCGCGCCCTCGGAGCGCGGGAAGAATTCGTACCAGCTGCCGTACAGCGCGCGGGTCCGGTCGACCCACACCGGGTAGGTCTCGGACGACGTGATCAGCTCGCGCACCGGGTAGCGACCGAGCGCCGCGCGTACCTGCGGGGAGATGCCCGCGGCCAGCCGGGCTTCCGGCGGCAACGCGCCGTTCGCCAAGGCGTGCGCGGCGTCGCTCAGCGTGCCGCGGTCCGCACGTACTGCGGGCGGTACGCCGGCCGCCGCCCGGTCGAAGAACGCGGCGCCCTCGGCGAACATCAGGTCGACGTCGATGCCGGCCGGCACCTTGATCTCGGCGTTGTGCCGCCAGGTCCCGTACGGGTCGCTCCAGCCCTCGACTGCGAACGTCCACGCGCCCTGCTCCTGCAGGGTGACGTCGACGGTCCACCGGTCGCTGCCCTGACCGACCGGTGCCATCAGCATCCGTCTGGTCTGTCCCGACGGCGAGGTCAGTACGACGTTCGCGTTCACCGCGTCATGACCTTCCCGGAAGACCGTGGCCGCGATGGTGAACGTCTCGCCGACCGCGGACTTGGCCGGATACGCGCCGGCGTCGACGGTCGGGGTGACGTCGGTGATCGGGATGCGCCCAGTCATGGCGTAGACGAACCTGCACTTTCGGATTGAGGATCCGGCGGGTTGGGTAACGACGGCGGGAACTACAGGACTGATGTTATGGGTTCCCGGTCCTTGCCTGTGACATGCACCGCTGCAAAATCTTGCTCGCGTTGCAAGATCGACACATGCCGAGGGTGCCGTGCTGGCTCTGGGCTTGTACGGTGTCCCGGTGCGAGCGATACGACGATTCTCCGTCCGCCCTGTTCTCCCCGAGCCGCTGACCGGCCTGGGCACCCTGGTGAACAATCTCCGCTGGGCCTGGCATCCCGAGACGCAGGACGTCTTCGAGGCCGTGGACCCGCAGCTGTGGCGGAGCACCGGCGGTGACCCGGTCAAGCTGCTCGGAGAGGTCCCGGCGGCCCGGCTCGACGAGCTGGCCAACGACCATACGTTCCTGCGCAGGCTGGAACTGGCAGTAGCCGACCTCGACAGCTACGTGACCGAAGACCGGTGGTTCCAGAGCGACGCCGGTTCGCCGCTCAGCGCGGTGGCCTACTTCTCCCCGGAGTTCGGCATCACCCACGTGCTTCCGCAGTACTCCGGTGGTCTCGGCATCCTCGCCGGTGATCACCTGAAGGCGGCCAGCGACCTCGGCGTACCGCTGATCGGTGTCGGTCTGCTGTACCGCCACGGGTACTTCGCCCAGTCGCTGAACCGTGAGGGCTGGCAGCAGGAGCGTTACCCCCTGGTGGACCCGGACGGGCTGCCGATCAGCCTGCTCCGGGATGGTGACGCCCCCGCGACCGTGACGCTGACCCTGCCCGGCAACCGTGAGCTGCACGCGCAGATCTGGGTGGCCCAGGTCGGCCGGGTGCCGCTGCTGATGCTCGACTCCGACATCGAAGAGAACGAGCCGTCCGAGCGCGAGGTAACCGACCGGCTGTACGGCGGTTCGACCGAGCACCGCCTGCTTCAGGAGCTGCTGCTCGGCGTCGGCGGTGTCCGCGCGGTCCGCACGTACTGCCGGATCACCGGGCACTCCGCGCCCGAGGTGTTCCACACCAACGAGGGCCACGCCGGCTTCCTCGGCATCGAGCGGATCCGCGAGCTGGCCGCCGACAAGGACCTCGACTTCGACACCGCGCTCGAGGTCAACCGTGGTGGCACCGTGTTCACCACCCACACCCCGGTGCCGGCCGGTATCGACCGGTTCCCGGTCGAGCTGATCCAGCAGCACTTCTCGCCGGACGTGTTCGGCCCGGAGGTTCCGGTCGACCGCATCCTCGAGCTCGGCGCCGAGGACTTCGAAGGCGGCGACCCGGCGCTGTTCAACATGGCGATCATGGGTCTGCGGCTGGCGCAGCGCGCCAACGGTGTGTCCAAGCTGCACGGTGTGGTCAGCCGCGGGATGTTCGCCGGGCTGTGGCCGAGCTTCGACTCCGTCGACGTGCCGATCACGTCGATCACCAACGGCGTGCACGCGCCGACCTGGGTCGCGCGCGAGGTCCACGACCTCACCTACGCGAACTACACGGCCGACAGCGACTCCGTGTTCGAGGGGCTGGACAAGTCCACCGACGCGCAGATCTGGGAGACCAAGCGGCTGCTGCGGCAGCGGTTCATCGACGACACCCGGGCCCGGGTCCGGCAGTCCTGGATCAACCGTGGCGCCAGCGAGGCCGAGCTCGGCTGGGTCGACTCGATCCTCGACCCGGACGTACTGACGATGGGCTTCGCCCGGCGGGTTCCGTCGTACAAGCGGCTGACGCTGATGCTGCGCGACCCGGAGCGGCTGAAGTCGCTGCTGCTGCACCCGCAGCGTCCGGTCCAGATCGTCATCGCCGGCAAGGCGCACCCGCACGACGAGGGCGGCAAGAAGCTGATCCAGGAGATGGTTCGCTTCGCCGACGACCCGGAGGTGCGGCACCGGATCGTGTTCGTGCCCGACTACGACATCGCGCTCGCGCAGCCGATGTACCCGGGCTGCGACGTCTGGCTGAACAACCCGCTGCGTCCCTACGAGGCATGCGGTACGTCGGGGATGAAGGCAGCGCTGAACGGCGCGCTGAACCTGTCCATCCGCGACGGCTGGTGGGACGAGTGGTACGACGACGAGTTCGGTTGGGCGATCCCGTCCGCGGAGGGGATCGAGGACACCGAGCGGCGTGACGACCTCGAGGCGCACGCGCTGTACGACATCATCGAGAAGCAGGTCGCACCGCGCTTCTACGACGGTGAGGTGCCCGGTCGCTGGATCGAGATGCTCCGGCACACGATCAAGGAGCTCGGCCCGAAGGTGCTCGCCACCCGGATGGTTCGGGACTACGTCGAGCAGCTGTACGTTCCCGCGGCGAAGTCCTCGCGGTCGCTGAATTCGACGTACGACGGCGCTCGCGAGCTGGCCGCCTGGAAGCGGAAGGTCGTCGCGGCCTGGCCGCAGATCCGCGTCGACCATGTGGAGCTGCAGGGGCTTGGCGACGTACCGCAGCTCGGGACGACGGTCGGGATCCGCGCGTTCGCGGCGCTCGGCGATCTGGTCCCGACCGACATCTGCGTCGAGGTCCTGCACGGCCGGGTCGACACCAACGACGAGATCACCGACCCGGTCCGGACCACTCTGTCGCTGGCCGAGACGTTCGAGGGCAACCGGCACCGGTACGACGGCGAGCTGAAGCTCGACCGGACCGGACCGTTCGGCTACACCGTCCGCGTCGTCCCGAACCACGTCGGCCTGGCCAGCGTGGCCGAGCTCGGCCTGGCCGCCGGACCGTCCGATCCGGACGACCCGTCGACGCCGGATCTTCCCGCCGGTTCGGAGTTCTGACCCTCCGTACCTTCGGCACCGCGAACCCCGCCTACCTCACTAGGCGGGGTTCGCGGTTTTTTGTGCCCACCGGGGTTGCGTTCATGACGGTAACGATATATCGTTAGTGTCATCAACAATATCTAGGAGGATATTATGAACACCCCAGATGAACCCCGAGGCCGCCGACGCGGCCACCACCCCCGTCGCGGTGGACCGCGAATGGGAGAAGACATGCCGATGCACCGCGGACGCGGTGGGCGAGGCCCTGAACGTGGCTCCGAGCGTGGATCGCGTCGTGGCCCAGGCCGCGGTCGTGCCCCGCGCGGTGATGTCCGAACGGCCGTCCTGATGCTGCTCGCCGAGGAGCCGATGCACGGCTACCAGCTGATGCAGGCCATCGCCGACCGTAGCGGCGGACGCTGGACCCCCAGCCCCGGCGCGATCTACCCGACCATCAACCAGCTCGAGGACGAGGGCCTGGTCACCGTGACCGCGGAAGCCGGCCGCAAGCTCGTCACGCTGTCCGACTCCGGCCGCGAGTACGTCGAGAGCCGTCGCGAGACGTCCGTCGACCCGTTCGCCGGATTCGCCAACGCCGAAGCCGCCACCGACCTGCGTGGACTGCTCGAGGAGCTGCACTCAGCGACTCGACAGGTCGCCCGCAGTGGTTCGGAGCAGCAGCGCGCCGCGGCCGCCAAGATCCTGGCCGAAGCCCGCCGCTCCCTCTACCTACTGCTCGCCGACGCTCCGGTCGTCCCCGACACCGACCCGGGCGAGTGACGCCTCATCCGACCCGCCTGTATCAGCAGGCGGGTCGGTCTGCGTTCTGGTCCGGATGATGCCGTAGGCAACGAGTGCCGCCGCGAAAGCGGTGAGGGTCAGGCCGGCAACGGTGACTGCCTGGTGGAACTCCGCGGTCTGATGCCCGCTCCAGTTCGGTGTGGCGATCGGGCCGGTGAAGAGTACGGCGAGAATCGTGCCGGTGACTGCGATCCCGGCGCCGGTGGTGACCTCGCTGGCGGTGTCGATCAGGGCCGCTCCGATCGTGGTCCGGTTCTTCGGCAGACCACGCAGTACATTGACCCCGGCAACGACACCGACCACGCGCATCCCGGCCGCCACGAGTACGAGAGCGACCGCAACGGCGACGTACCCGAACCTGCCGAGCACCGCGTAGACGGCGAGCCCGGCGACGACTGACGCGGCGCTCATCCAGGCGGCTCGGCCGAGGCCGACCCGTCGTACGAATGGACCGATCAACGCACCGCCCGCGACGAGTACGACGACCTGCGGCAGCATCCCGATCGCGGCGAGCGCCGGCGTCCATCCCCAGTCGAGCTGCAGTTGCAGCGTCACCAGATAGCCGAGGCCGGCGGTCGCGAGCCCGGCCGCGGCCTTGAATGCCAGGCCGCTGGAAACCAGCGGGTGGGCGACGAGCTTGGGATCAAGCAGCGGGTACCGGGCCGAACGCTCGCGTAAGAAGAAGAGAATCGCCCCCACTAGAGCCGCTGCCGTGGTCGCCCACGGAGCCCACGATTCCATGCCCTCGTTGACGAACAGCGTGGGGGCGACCAGCGCGAGCACGATCGTCGCTGTACCCAGCAATGCGCCCGCGATATCTATCGGATCGCGGTGCAGTTCGGCCGGGACGTCGGACGCGATGCCGAGTCGGACTCCTATGATCGCGAGTACGGCGACCGGCACGTTCACCAGGAGCAGGACCTGCCAAGGTGCGATCGCGAGCACGAAGCCGCCCGCGGTCGGGCCGACTGCGAGCCCGACCAGGCCCACGGTCGAGATGAGCGTGGTCGCGCGGACCCGGAGACCGTCGCCCTCGAACAGCCGGAACGACAGTGCCAGCGATCCCGGTGTGGTCATCGCGGCCGCGACGCCCATCGCGACCCGGACGGCGATGAGCTGCTCCACGTTGGAGACGAAGGCGGTCGCGAGGCTCGCGACGCCGAGCAGAACGAGTCCGATCAGCATGATCCGCCGCCGGCCGAACCGGTCGGCGATCGCGCCGAAGGCCAGCATCAGTCCGCCGAACACGACGGCGTACGCGCCCGTCACCCACTGCAGCGCGGTGGTCGAGGCATGCAGTTCGCGGCCGATGGTGGGCAGGGCGACGTTCAGGATCGAGTTGTCCAGCATCTCGAACAGGAACACCGCGGACAGTCCGGCCAGCGCCACCCACGCCTCCCGCAAGGATCGGGGCGAGTGAGCTGCTATGACAGTTGTCTGATCGGAGGACATGTCACTAGGTTAAGTGACTAAACTTAGTGACACAAGAGAGTGGGGTCAGATGCCTAGAACCGGAGCCCGCGGCGGACCGCAGACCCGTCAGCGGATCTCGAACGTCGCGACCCAGTTGTTCCAGGAGCGCGGATTCGACACCGTCACGGTCGCCGAGGTCGCCCGGGAGGCCGGGGTCTCGAGCGTGACGGTCTTCAAGCACTTCCCGCGCAAGGAGGACCTCCTCCTGGACCGGACCGACGACGCCACCGACCTGCTGCGCTCGGCGGTGCGCGATCGCGCCGCGGACGTCGACGTACTGACGTCTCTGCGTACGGCGACACTCGGCCTCGTCGATGCCCGTCATGCGCTCTCCGGGATCAAGGACGGATCGATCCCCTTCTACCAGACTGTCGCGGCGTCACCCGCGCTGATCTCGCGGGCGCGCGAGATCGCCTCCGAGCTCCAGCAGACCCTTACTGACGAGCTCGACCAGGACCCGGTCTTCGCCGGCGACGCGTCGCTACTCGCGGCCTTCTTCATCGCCGGTTACACCACGGTCCTGGTCGAAACCGCCCGGCGAATCACCGCCGGCGACCCGTCGGACACCGTGGCAGACGACCATCGGGCCCGCGTCGAGCACCTCTTCAACGCCCTCCGCCACGGCTTCGCGGACTAGACCTCGATCCAGGCGAAGGGGGCGCCGGTGGGGGAGGTGATGTAGGAGCGGCTGGCGAAGGTCAGGTCGGGGTTGGTGCGGTAGAGGTCGTTGACCTCCTTCGTCGCCGTCTCGTCTCCGTTGTCGGAGGCAACCATCAGGCGGGCGATCTGGTCGGTGAGGTCGACGTCCGCGTCGTCCAGGGACGCGGACATCGCGCCCCAGTTGTCCCAGAGCAGCAGTTCGTCGCCGTTCAGGTGGGCGAGCTGGAGGTGGACGTAGTTCCGGACGAACCACGCGCCGCCGATCGGCGTCCCGGGATCGACCCCGAAGACGTCGGGATCGAGTTCGCCGGCCCGGATGCCGAGCCAGACCTCGGCGGCCGAGCGGAACGGCCCGCGGGGGAGATCCTGTACGTCGAACGGGCGGTCCTCGGCCGGATCGAGCTGCGCGTCGATCATCACCCACCGATCCCCGTTCCAGTACTCCGCGACGACGTGATCGTGGTTGTACCCGGCCGCGAAGTAGTCCGCGAACCCGATCCGGCTGCGGGCCGGGATCCCCTTGTGGCGCAGGGCGGAGACGAACATCAGCGTGTAGTCCCGGCAGCACCCGACGATCCGATCGACCGGCTCGCGCGGCACGGCGAGCGCCGTACCGTTGCGCTTCTGGTCCGTGGTGAGCATCGCCGCCACCCACCGATGATCGATCTCGGCCAGCCGCTCGCCGGTGAACTCGATGCCGCCGCCGCGGTAGTGGATCAACAGGTTGCGAACCACCGCCCCGATTCCGGGCAGGTCGTCCGGCAGTGCGTCGAACAGCTGCGCGTGTACGCCGGGATCGCTGAACCGGCTCTGAGTCATGTAGTCCATCACGCGTTCCTCTCAACAATGGGCAGGGCAATGTCGACGGCCGGCTGGTCACGCGGGATCGACTGGCAGTCGGGCAGGTAGACCTCGCGCGGTGGACCGGCCTCGGGTAGTCCGGCCGCGCGGACCCAGTCGATGACGAGGTCGTAGGCGAGCATGATCCGCGGGAAGACGCACTCGTCCATCGTGATGGTGCAGTACGCCTCGCGGTGGGCCGGCTCGACCCGGATCGTGATCGGCCCGGACGGATCCACCAGCCCGTCGAACGGCATGCACACCTCGACGGTCGCCTCGGCCTCCGGGGTCACGGCGCCGTGGTAGATCACCCACGACTCCCCGGTCAGCGTCGCGCCTGCGGCTCGCAGATAGGCGCTGATCTCGTAGGTCGACGACACGATTACCCCGATCAGGGACTGCTGATCGGTGTCGGCGCGGATCGTCGCGATCTTCGTCGCTGGTACGTCGCGGATCAGCACTGGCCGGGGTGATAGTCCGGGGGTGCCGGTTCGGCTCAGGCGGTCGCGTAAGTACTGGAGGGTCGAGCGCCGGGACGCGGTGGTCGCCTCTTCGGCCGCCCACCAGCGGTCCAGCCGGATCAGGGCTTCCTCGTCCGATCCCGCGAGTACTTCGGCGATCTTGGTCAGCGGCATGTCGAGCTGTCGCAGCACGCTGATCCGGCGGGCGCGCTCGAGTTGCTCTTCGTCGTAGAACCGGTAGCCGTTGGCCGGGTCCACTTGAGCCGGGGGGAGTAGTCCCGACACGTCGTACAGCCGCAATGCCTTGTGTGAGAGCCCGGTGCGTCGCCCGAACTCACTGATCGTCAACACCAGACCATCAAACCCTCTGCCCCAAGGGCAAGGTAAAGGCCCACCGCTCGCTTCGCTCGCGGCGGGAGTGGGGTTGTCACACCGGGAACAGCTTCAGATCCGGTTCTACCCACCCGATGCGCGCCTCCGCCGACGCCAGCGTTCGTGAGCTGTAGAAGCGGGTCAGCAGCCGCTTGTCGAGCAGCCCGGGGTTGCGTTGCACCAGGTCATCGAAGGCCTCACCTGGCACCTCGCTCATGTGGTACGCCGTCAGCTCGACCCAAGCCCTGCTCACGGTGGCGTTGTACTTCTGCGGCGCCCCGGCGTACCGCGCCGTCCGCTGGATCCCATCACTGATCACATCCACCGCCCCGGCCGTCCCACACCGCTGCACCGCAAGCCACGTCAACCGCAGGTGCTCCCGATGTCCAAACCGCGAGGCGGTCGACATCACTTCACCCATCAACTCGTCGAACTCGCTCATGATGCCGCCAACGCGGTCAGCACTCGCCGGGCTTGTGCGATCGCGGTCTGCGGTACGCCGTCCAGCGCCCGCGACTCCAACGCCGCGAACGCCTTCGTCACCCGAGCCGCTTTCCGGGCGCCGGCCTCGGTCAGCGAGATCTCGACCGCCCGCCGGTCGCGGGCGCGCGGCGCCCTGGCCAGCAACGCCCTGTCCGCAAGGCGATCGAGTACGCCGGTCAGCGTCGTCGGCCGCACCCCGGCGGCGACCCCGATCTCGGACACCGTCCGCGGCTGCCCGTCCGCGAGGTTCGCCAGTACGTTCATCTCAGAAGCTGTCAGATCGGCCAGCTCCGTCCCCAGCACCTGCAGCGTCACGTGCGTCGCCCGCTGCAGCAACACCAACATCGACTCGTCATTTGCCACGGATCCAGATTATCCGAATCCGTAGTATCCGCCACCGAGTTTCTGTGAGCCGGGTCACTCCAGGGAACGTCAGTCTGAGGTCCGTCCTCTTCCGGGTGTCTGAGTTGAGGAGGAGGAGTTATGCGACGGATCGTGGCTGGGGTGCACGGCGTGCTGGCTGGGTTGCATGTCTGGTGGGCGACGGGAACGACGTGGCCGGCGGCGGATGAGCGCAGTCTGTCGATGGCGGTGCTGGGTGGGCAGGCGAGCTTCGCGCCGCGCGTTGTGCTGCCGCTGGCGTTGTTGCACGTCTTGCTGGCGGTCGCGATTCTGACGAGCGAGCGCTGGAAGCTGAGCAGGCTGGTGGTCGGCGTGCTGGCGGCTGGTCTGGCGGCACGTGCGGCCGCCGGGCTGGTCTGGATCACCGGCGTCGGTACCACTCCGGCCTTTTACTGGCTCAACCTGCTTGTCTACACACCGATTTGCATCGCACTGTGCGTCGCCGACCTCAAGATGCTGCGAGTGCGCCGGCTGAAGGCAGCCCTGGTCGCAGGCCCAGTTGCCGTCGTGACAGTGCTCGCATTGATTGCGTACGTCTACCAGCCGGCCGAGCGGCCGCACCCCGCCGCGTCAGTTGACTCCAGGTACGTCGACACGCCGCTGGCGCGCATCCACTACCTGCAACGCGGCACCGGCTCACCGGTCGTCCTCCTGTCGCCCGGCGCAGCGCCGGCCTCAGCCTGGAACGCCGAGTTGGCCGACCTGGCCCGCGACCACGCCGTCTACGCGGTCGACCTGCCAGGACAAGGGGAGACCCGTCTGCACGACGAACGGTTCACCTTCGACCTCAACGGCATGACCACAGCACTTGGCCAGTTCCTCGACGCCCTGCACCTCCCGCGAGTCGCGCTCGGCGGGAACTCATGGAGCGGCGGCTGGGGGCTCGCCTACGCGCAGCGACACCCGGACCGGGTCAGCAAGCTCGTACTGCTCGCCCCGTCCGGTCTGGACGAGCCGGACGTCTGGAGCTGGGAGATCCTCAAGCAGCCACTCGTCGGCGAGGCTCTCGCCAAGTTGGCGGCGAACCGCAGCATGGTCGAGTCGGCGGTCCGCGGCCTGTTCGCACACCAGGAGCTGGTGACCCCGCAGCTCGTCGACTCGATGTGGATTCCCGGAACGTATCGTGACAACGTGCGATCCATGTACGCGCTCGAGCGCGGCCTCGACTGGAGCGTCACCGAGAAGGCACTTCCGTCGACGGGGCAACCCACGCTGGTGCTGTGGGGCGACCGCGACACCGTGCTGCCGGTCGCCCAGGCCGCGCGGTTCGGGAAGTTGTTGCCGAACGCAACCGTGCGGGTGCTTCCGGACTGCGGGCACGCACTCACCGTCGACTGCGCGGATCGGGTCACGCCGCTGCTGTCAGCCTATCTAAAATGACGCAGCCTCAGATGATCGAGGAGCGTCTGGTCCGGGCGGCGCAACGGGGTGACACCGTGGCGATGAACGAGCTGCTCGACGGCCTCACGCCGTACGTCGGAAAGATCTGCGGACCGATCGCCCTCGGCGACGGACCCGATGCGGCGCAGGAAGCGCTGATCGCGATCTTCCGCGGACTGCACGGCTTGGAGAACCCGGCCGCACTGTTCGGCTGGGCCCGGGCGATCGCCGTCCGTGAGGCGGTCCGGGTCGCGCGCCGCGGGCAGCGACAGCAGCCGGCCGAGCTCGCGGAGCTGCCGGCCGCGGACGATCCGCAACTGCTGGTCGACGTACAGGATGTGCTGCGGCGACTGTCGCCGGAGCACCGCGCAGTCCTGGTACTGCGGGATCTCGAAGGACTGGACGAACAGGCAGCCGCCGCCGTACTCGACGTCCCACCCGGTACGGCGAAGTCGAGGCTGCACCGGGCCCGGGCGAGTTTTCGGAAGGCGTGGAGATCATGACGGACTGGCCAGAGACAGAGCTGACGGATGTCGAGCGGTTCCGCGCCCTCGCCGCCGGCGTACCGGGCGCCGCGGTCACCGAACGCGTCCTGACGGCTGAACCCGATCAGGTGAAGGCGATGCTGGCCGACCTGACGATCTTCGCCGAGATTCAGGCCGACCTCGTCTCGGCAACTGTGCTCGAACGCGACGGCGACCGGGTCGTCGTGCTGGCGAAGGGCCGACGCGGCCAACGTGCGCGGCTGACGGGTCAGTTCCGGCCGGGGTGGTGCTGGCTGCAGAGCCGGTTCCTGATCATCGGCATGGCCGTCGCGGCTGAGCCGGGCGGCGGTACTCGCGTGGCTCTGACCGGTGGCATTCGCGTGCCGGGCCGGGCCGCGATCGTGCCGATCCGCGTCCGGCAGGAGAGTGCCAAGACGCTGCAGCGTTTGGAGCGGTTGCTCAGGGCTTGAGTACGCCAGCGGGGAGTGCGGCGAGCAGGGCGTCGGCGTGGCGGCGGTAGCCGAGGTTGTTCGGGTGGAACGCATCCTGGGCGAGCATGCCGCGCCACGGCGGACGCGCGTACCGGGAGACCTCCGCAACCGGCAGCCCGCGGGACGTGGCCGTGTTGCTGATCAGCTGGTTGATACCGGCGACGTACGGGCTGACAGCGCCACCGATCCGCCAGAGCCGGTCTGGAACGGTCAGGTCCATCACGACCGACGACGAGGGGAGTCCGTCGATCACCTGACTGAGGTGGTCGCGGAACCGCTTCGGTGGGGTAGCGAGGATGTCGTTGCTGCCGATGCCACAGGTGACCAGTGCGGGCGTCAGTCCGTCCAGCAGTGGGAGCTGGTCGTCCAGCACGTGCCGTGTCTGCGCACCGGACCGGGACAGGTTCAGCACCCGCCACGGCGTGCCCTTCCGGCGCAGTGCGTTCAGCACCTGACCGACGTACCCGTGCAGTGGTGACGACGCGCCCAGCCCCTGTGCGGTCGAGTCACCCAGGACGACCCACAGCGGTCCGTCTGTCGACAGTGCGGCGGTGTTCTGCTGCGTCCAGTACTCCGCGTACGTCCGCGCCTGCACGTCGACGTACGCCACGCCGTCCAACCAACGCTGCACAGCCAGCCGCGAGCTGGTCCGCTCAGCCTCGCCCCAGCGCATGATCGCGTGGTGCAGGGCGCCAATTGGCGTGGTTCGTGCACGGCTGCGCCGCAGCAGAAACATCGATCCCCCCAGAGATGAACATCAGGTGACCGATGAATGTACAGGCGGAAGGTTAACAACCCTCAGAGCGCGCGCAACACGACCACTTACAGCTCCGGCCGGAACCTGAGGGACAGGTCCCGGCCGGATGCCTGGGGTCAGGCGGGATGCGCCGCGGAGTGGTCGCGGCGGCGCTGAACGCCGACCATGATCCCCAGCCCGATGCCACCCAGCGCGATGCCGCCCAAGGCACCGAGCGCGGCGGAACTCGCATCGACGGCAGGTGCCGCCTGCGTGGTCGCGGCCGGCAGGGTCGGGTCCAGAGTTCGCTCGATGGATCCACCACCCGGTTCGGGCGGCAGTTGCGCCATCGCCGGCGCGGCGGTTGTCATGAAGGCGACCGTGACTGCGGCGCCTGCGGCCAGCCGGACGAGCCGGGTGGTCATGGACTGCTTCGTGGTGCGCGTTGCGGTGGTGTTCATAGCGTCCTTCCCTCTTCCGGCGGGACCGCCGTTGTTGGCTGTCCGGGTGCGCCTCGAGGTGTTGGCACCGTTCTCCCGCCCGCCGGTATCGCGCCGGGACGAAGCGGTATCACCGCGGTATCGGCGGCCTTGACGGCCGCCTGCAACCGGTGGAGTGTCGAAGAGTGGGTATCGCCGTACTCGGCCCACTAACCATCGAGGGGGAGTGGAAGAACCTCGCACGACGCGATCGGGTCGTTCTGGCCGCGCTCGCAGTGCATCCGGGGGAGGTTGTCAGCGCTGGGGTTCTCGCTGACGTGTTATGGGGAGAACGACCGCCCGCCTCGGCGGCCAAGGTGATCCAGGGCTGTGTGGTCCGGCTACGCAAGTTGCTCGGCAGCCATTCGATCGAGACGTCGCCGGACGGTTACCGGCTGACGATTCCGCACGACCAGGTCGACAGTCAGCGCTTCGAGCGTGCGGTCGGACGGGCCGGTGTGCTGCTTGCGGCCGGCCAGGCAGAACGTGCGGCAGTGGTGCTGGCCGACGTACTGACGCTTTGGCGCGGCAGACCGTTCGACGAGGTCGCGGAGTGGGACAGCGCGCGGATCGAGCTCGCCCGGCTGAGCGAACTACGCCAGGTCGCGGAGGAGATGTACGTCGAGGCGTCGCTGCGATCCGGTGGTCACGAAGGCGTGCTGGCCAAGGCGAAGGCGCTGACCGCGGAGGCGCCGCTGCGTGAGCGACGATGGGCGCTGCTCGCGACAGCGCAGTACCAGACCGGTCGGCAAGGTGAGGCGCTGGAGACACTCCGGCGACTGCGGATGGTGCTCGACCGGGAGCTCGGACTCGACCCCAGTCCGGAGATCGACGCGCTGGAGCAGGCGATCCTGCGCCAGGACCCCGCACTGCTCGGACCGGTCGCACTCCCGGAGCCGAGTGCGAGCTGTCCGTACCAAGGCCTGAAGCCGTACGACGTTGCCGACGCCGAACTCTTCTTCGGCCGTGACACCGAGGTCGCTGACGGCCTGAGGAAACTGTCCGATCGCTCGATCCTCGCTGTCGTCGGGCCTTCCGGGTGCGGCAAGTCCTCGCTGATCCGTGCCGGCGTGGCCGCGACCTTGCAGCGCGATGGCGGCCGGATCGTGACGATCACGCCTGGCATCCATCCGATGAAGACCCTCGCTGCCGCACTGCCCGGCGAGGGACCTCTGCCGACTCTGGTCGTCGACCAGTGCGAGGAGGTCTTCTCGCTGTGCCAGGACGTCACCGAACGGCAGGCATTCCTCGCTCGGCTGACCGATCACACGAGCGGTGCGCGACTGATCCTGTCGTTCCGCGCCGACCGGCTCGCCGACATCGCCTCGTACCCGGGTTTCGCCCGGACGCTGGAGGACGGGCTGCATCTGCTCACCGGCATGTCCGACGGAGAGCTGCGGACAGCGATCACCGAGCCCGCGCGGCTTGCTTCTCTGGTCGTCGAACCAGGGCTGATCGACTTACTGGTCGGCGAGGTGGCCGGCCGTCCCGGCGCGCTGCCGCTGATGTCTCACGTCCTCGCCGAGACCTGGCAGCGCCGCGAAGGCCGCACACTGACTGTCGCGGGTTACCGGGCATCCGGCGGCATCCAAGGTGCGGTGGCCCAGTCAGCCGAGCAGGTGTACGCACAGCTCACGCCCGGGCAGCAGCCACTGTTCCGCGCGCTGCTGCTGCGCCTGGTCACTCCAGGCCCCGACGGCGAACCAGTTCGCAGCAGGCTGCCGCGACGTACGGTCGTCACCGGCCCCGAGTCGGACCTGCTGATCGATCTGCTGATCAGTTCGCGCCTGGTCACCAGCGACGACGGTGTGGTGGAACTGGCTCACGAAGCCCTGGCCAGGGCCTGGCCGCGCCTGCGCGGCTGGCTCGAGGACGACCTGGAGGGCCAGCGGATCTTCCATCACCTCACGCAGGTCGCTGACTCCTGGGAGTCGCTGGATCGTCCGGAGAGCGAGCTGTACCGCGGCGTCCGGCTCGCGAAGGCGCTGCAGTGGCGAGACGACGCACGACCCGATCTCACCGACACCGAGCGTGAGTTCCTTGCCGCGAGCGAACGCCTCTCGGTCGCAGAGCTCCGCGCCGCCGAGGAGCAGACCCGTCATCAGATCCGGGTCAACCGACGCCTCCGTACCGCGCTCGGCACCGCCGCGTTCCTCCTCGTCGGAGCCCTGATCGCCGGGTTCCTCGCGGTCGGGCAAGCCCGACGAGCCGACCGCCAGGCCCTCGCCGCCGAGCAGGCAGCCGTTGTGGCGGACGCCGGCCGCGCCGGCGCGAAGGCCGTTGTAGAGACCGACATCGATACCTCACTGCTGCTCGCTGTCGCTGCCGTTCGCATGAACGACTCACCTGAGTCCCGATCCAACCTGCTGGCCGCGATCGCCAAACATCCACAGCTGATGACCTCGATCGAGACCGAGAAGGTGGATTCCTACGGCCTCGAGGTGAGTGCGGACGGGCGCCGGGCCTTCATCTACGCCGCGAGTGGCCATGTCCTCAGTTACGACCTGACCACCGGCACACCGGTTGCCTCCTACAAGCCACCGAACCGGTCGGGTGGCGCGGATCATCTCGACTTCCTGGACCCCATCGCGCTGAGCCCGGGTGATCGCGAACTGGCCGTCGGGACGCCGCCTCCGAGTACCGAACCGGTGGTCTTGCTCGATCCGACGACGCTGAAGCCGACCGGTCGCCGGCTACCGGGCTTCGCCAAGACACCTGCCCGCGCGACGCACGTCGGTTACAGCCGCGACGGACGCTCGCTCGTCGCGACGATCCAGTACTACGGCGACGGACCGACGAACGACTTCAGCAGCGGCGCCGTCTTCATCTGGGACATCAGCCCGGGTCGCGCGCCATCCGTACGGCGAGTCGTTCCGCTGGCCGCCGCATCCGTGCAGGACGCGGTCCTCAGCCCGGCCGGCGACCGCATCTACCTGAGCAAGCCGGCCTCGGCGTACGACGTTGCCAACGGCAAACGACTGTGGTCGAGACCGGAGTTCGTCTTCACCCAGGCCGATGTCGCTCCGGACGGTAAGACCCTGCTGTTCGCGGGGGAGGCGAGGGACACCGCAGGCCCTGACTACGACGACGTCCTGCTGGTCAACGCGGCGACCGGCGCGACTGTGCGCCGCCTGGAAAAGCGCGAGTCCAACCCACTCAATGCCCACTTCTCGCATGACGGCAAGGCGTTGGCCTCGGTAGGAGCCGACCATCGGGTCGTGGTCTGGGACACCGCCACCGGAGCGCCGTTGGAGGACATACCGATCGCCGAACGCGACAGCCTGACTGCCGCCTTCAGTCCGCGCGACGATCGGCTGTACACGTCAGCGGGCGACAGTGCTTTGCGGAGCTGGGATCTCACCGGCAGCAACCGGCTCCTGAGCGAGCAAACGGCTCCGCCCGGCTTCCAGTACGGATGTCGATTCATCGCCCCCGGCGGTCGGAGGTACTTCCGCCTGCTCAATTTCGACGCCGCCTACCTGGACCCGGGAGTACCGGCTGGGGTTTTCGTCGACACCGCCACCGGAAAGCTCGTCCAGTTCGACGCGAGCGATCTCGGTGAGACGACGAACAGCTGCGGCACCTGGAATCCGAGCGGAGATCGTTTCGCTCTCGGCAACCTGGCCGGAACGGTTTTCGTGGAGGACGCCCGGACCGGCCGCCAGGTGGCCAAACGGAAGGTTACGGCCGCGAAGATCCAGGACCTCGACTACAGCGGACGCGACGGCAGTCGCTTGGTCGTCGGTGACGCGTCCGGCCTCGCCACGCTTCTCGACGCTGCCACGCTCCGCCCGGTGACCAAGCCCGTTCAGGTGGGTGGACCGATCGCCTGGCTGTCGGCGAGCCCTGACAACCGGTCCGCGTTCCTGGTGATCGGAGGCCGCAAGATCTCCGACCGTCTCGACGCCCCATCCGATCGATGGGCGTTGGTAGACCTGGTGGAGGGGCGGGTCGTCCGACGCGGAACCTTCCCGATGCGTGTCCCCAGCATCGTGGCCTTCGCCCCGGACGGAACCCGGGTGGCCGTCGGCAGCGAGAAGGGAGACGTGCTGCTCATGGATCCCGCCACCGGCGAGAACCTCGCCACGCCGCGGATCGTCCACCAGGGCTGGGTCAACGGGATCGCCTTCTCTCCGGACAGTTCGCTGTTGGTCTCGTCGGGATGGGACGGCGGCATTGGCCTGTTCGATGGCAAGACGGCGGCCTTGCTCGGCACGATCATGACGCCGAACCAGCAGCTGGTCACGGCCGATTTCCTGCCGGATGGCCGTACCGTCGCAATCGCGGCGTACGACGACGGCGTCTATCACTGGGACACCCGGCTGGCGCACACGATCGAGCTGGCGTGCCGGATGGCCGGCCGGCAGTTGACGGCCGACGAGTGGCGGGAGAACTTCGGTGATCGGCCGTACGTGAAGACGTGTTAGAGCGCGCGAAGTACGACCAGGCAGCGGGGGGCGAGGGGGACTGTTGCGCCGGCCTCTACCTCGGTGACCAGGCTGTTGCTGGTATCCAGCAGGAGCTCGTACGCCGGGGCCCAGGAGGCGTCTGGTACGACGACCTGCTGCGTTTGCGGGGTGGCGTTCAAGGCGAGGAGGAACGAGCTGTCCGTCAGGGCGTGGCCCTCGGTGTCGGTGGCTCGTAGGGCGTCGCCGGCGAGGAACATGCCGATGGTGCGCAGGTTGCCGTCGAACCAGTCGGCGTCGGTCATTTCGCCGCCGTGGGGGGCGATCCAGGACAGGTCCTTGCGGCCGCCGGGTACGACGGGGCCGCCGGAGAAGTAGTGCCATTGACGCAGTGCCGGATGCGCCGCCCGGAGTGCGATCAACTGCTTCGTCAGGTCGAGTTGATCGGACCAGGCCGCCGGCAGCGACCAGTCGAACCAGGAGATCTCGTCGTCCTGGCAGTAGGCGTTGTTGTTGCCGTGCTGGGTGCGGCCGCACTCGTCCCCGGCGGTGATCATCGGTACGCCGGTGGACAAGATCAGCGTGGACATCAGGTTCGCCATCTGCCGTTTGCGCAGCCGGACGACCGCCCGGTCGTCGGTCTCGCCCTCGACACCGCAGTTCCAGGAGCGGTTGTCGTCGGTGCCGTCCCGGTTGTCCTCGTGGTTCGCCTCGTTGTGCTTGTGGTCGTAGCTGACCAGGTCCCGCAGGGTGAACCCGTCGTGCGCGGTGACGAAGTTGATCGACGCGTACGGGTAGCGCCCGTCGTCGCCGTACAGATCGCTGGAGCCGGACAGTCGATAGGCGAGGTCCTTCACGCCGTCGGAGGTGTTCCGCCAGACGTCGCGGACGCTGTCGCGGAATTTACCGTTCCACTCCGACCAGGGTGGGCCGAAGTTGCCCACCTGGTAGCCGAACGGGCCGACGTCCCACGGCTCGGCGATCAGCTTCACCCGGCCGAGCACTGGGTCGGCCGCGACCTCGGCCAGGAACGGGTGGCCAGGGATGTCGACCTCGTGCCGCTCGTTGCGGACCAGCGTGACGGCCAGGTCGAACCTGAACCCGTCGACGCCCATCTGCTCGACCCAGTACCTCAGCGAGTCCATTACCAACTGTCGGACCTGCGGGTGCGACGTGTCGACGGAGTTGCCGGTGCCGGTCACGTCGTACATCGCGGCGCCGTGAGCCAGTCGGTAGTACGCGCGGTTGTCGATACCACGGAAACTCAGCGTCGGACCGTCGAAGCCGCCCTCGGCGGTGTGGTTGTAGACCACGTCGAGGATCACTTCGATGCCCGCGGCATGGAACGCGGCGACCATCGCCTTGAACTCGGCCACCTGCTCACCGCGTGACCCGGAGGACGAGAACGGCGCGTGCGGTGCGAAGAAGCCGAGGCTGTTGTAGCCCCAGTAGTTCGTCAGCCCGCGGGCCGCGATCGACGGCTCGGTCAGGAAGTGGTGGATCGGCAACAACTCGACCGACGTCACGCCGAGGTCGGTCAGATACTTGATCACCGACGGATGCGCGAGACCGGCGTACGTCCCCCGCTGATGCTCAGGTACGTCGGGATGCAGCTTGGTGAACCCCTTCGTATGGAGCTCGTAGATCACCGTCTCGCCCCAGTGCACCGGCCTGCTGATCGGCGGCGGCGGATCGGAGTCGGCGACGACCACCCCGACCGGGACATGCCCGGCCGAGTCGCCGTCGGAGGAGTCGTAGATCAGCGGACTGTTGAAGTCGAGCTGCCCGTCGACGGCCCGCGCGTACGGGTCGAGCAGCAGCTTCGACGGGTTGAACCGCAGTCCGTGGGACGGGTCGAACGGACCGTGCACGCGGTACCCGTACCGCTGCCCGGCGCCGACGCCAGGCACGAACCCGGTCCAGAACTCACCACTGTGACTCAAATCCAGATTCCGCTGACTTCCGTCGTCCGCAATCAGCGCCAACTCAACCCGTTCGGCGGCCGGAGCCCACAGGGTGAAAGTGGTCCCATCGGTCTGGACCACTGCCCCCGGGCGCGCAGCAGCGCTGACGGACAGGCCGGGAGCATCCGGGGCGGCGGTCGCTTCTTTCACCGGGTCATTCTGCACAGTTAGGGGTGAGTTCTCGATAGTGAGGTACTTCTGTTCGTGAGACGGTAGTTGCGAACGGCTGTGCGCAGTGATACGCAAGGACCGTTAGTAATTACCCACCCATTTGGGGATCTCATGTCGGAAGAGCTTGCCGGTCTGACCGTAGGTCTGATCGGCGCGGGCAACATCGCCCACGTGCACGTGGCAGCGTGGAAGGCCCTCGGGGCCCGGGTCCTGGTGCACTCGCTGGAGGGCGCCGAGGACCTGTCGGAGCAGTACGGCCTGGAGGTCGCACCGTCACTGGACGGCTTGCTGGCCGAGGTCGAGTTCGTCGACATCGTCACGCCGTCGGCGACGCACAAGGAGATCACGCTGGCCGCGATCAAGGCGGGCAAGAACGTGATCTGCGAGAAGCCGCTGACGCTCACCGCGGCCGACTCGCACGAAGTCATCGACGCGGCCCAGGCGGCCGGCGTCCGGCTGTACCCGGCCCACGTGGTCCGGTTCTTCCCGGCCTACAAGGCGGCGTACGACGCGATTCAGGCCGGCCGGATCGGTGAGGTCGCGGTGGCGCGGTTCTACCGGCAGGCGTCCTCGCCGGCCGGCGCCGGTTGGTACCGGGACGTGGCTCGCTCCGGCGGCGTGATCATGGACCTGATGGTCCACGACCTCGACCAGGCCCGTTGGCTGTGCGGCGAGGTGACCAGCGTGTACGCCGTACAGAACCCGCCGACCGTCGACGGCATCAGCCCGGTCAACGTGGCGGCGCATGTCACGCTCACACACGAGTCGGGCGCGATCAGCCACTGCCGCGCGACCTGGGGAGCGACGGGTACGACGTTCCAGACCGGGTTCCAGGTGGCCGGATCGACCGGCGTACTGAAGTTCACCTCGGACAGCGACACGGGTTACAAGGAAGAGCTGCAGAACGGCGCGGCGGACGGCGACCTGCTGATTCCGGCGTCGACGTTGGGGGAGAGCCCGTACCTGAGCCAGTTGCGCGAGTTGGCTGTCGGCCTTCGTGGCGGACCGGATCCGCGGGTGCTCGCGTCCGACGGTGCGACCGCCGTCTACCTGGCCGAAGCGGCCCGCGCGTCGATGGAGTCCGGCCAGCCGATCGACATGAAGACCTTCGTCTCGACGGGAGCAGTGGCATGACCCTGAAGGTTGCTCTGGCTTCGTTCGCCCACGTTCACGCCGGTTCGTACGCGCATCTGCTCGCCGCGATGCCGGACGTCGAGGTGCTGTCCGCCGACCCCGACGGTGCGTCCGCACCGGATGACGGACCGCGCGGTGCAGCTCTTGCTGAGGCATTCGGCATCCCGTACGTCGACACATACGACGAACTGTTCGACTGGGGACCCGACGCCGTCATCGTGACGTCGGAGAACTCCGGTCACCGAGCACTCGTCGAGCGGGCCGCCGCTGTCGGCGCACATGTCTTGTGTGAGAAGCCGCTGGCCACGGAGGTTGCCGACGGCGAGGCGATGCTTGCTGCGTGTGAGGCGGCCGGGACGATCCTGATGATCGCGTACCCGGTCCGCTTCGCGCCGTCGTACCTGCAGCTGCGGGCCAACGTCGAAGCGGGTCGGCTCGGCGACGTGTTCGCCGTACTGGGGACGAACAACGGGAAGATCCCGTACGCCGCGCGGCAGTGGTTCACCGACGCCAAACTGGCCGGCGGGGGAGCGATGGTCGACCACACCGTGCACTGCGCGGACCTGATCGACGGCCTGACCGGTGGTGCGTCCGCGACTCGGGTGTACGCCGCTTCCAACCGGATCCTGCATCAGGACAAGGGAGTGGAGGTGGAGACCGGCGGTCTGGTCACGATCAACTACGACAACGGGCTGTTGGCAACCATCGACTTCTCGTGGAGCGTTCCGGACAACGGTCCGACATGGGGTGGCGTGTCGCTTCAGGTGACCGGCACCAACGGGTCGGTGGAGATCGAGCCGTTCCGGCCGCACGTGGGTGGCACGGACGCCTCGGGTGAGGTGTACCTCGCGATCGGCGGCAATCTGGACGCGTCGATGGTCAACACGTTCCTGGACGCCGTACGCACGGCCGGCCCGGCGAAGGCCGGCGTCGCGCCTGCCGTCGTACCCCAACCGGACGGCGCCGTCGGCCTCCGCACCCTCCGCATAGTCGACGCCGCCCGCCGCTCCGCAGCCTCCGGTCAGGCGATCGATCTTTAGGAGCCCGTAGTACACCTGCTTGCTCTGGTCCGGTACGGTTCCCGGGGATGTGACCGACGGGTAGTCCCCGGGAACCGTTTAGGAGCGACGTGATGGGTGAGTTCGTCAACCTGACCGTGAGCGACGGTGTCGGTACGATCCGGCTGGATCGGCCGAAGATGAACGCACTGAACGTCCAGGTGCAGGAGGAGATCCGGGCCGCCGCACTCGAGGCGACCGCCTCGGACGAGGTCCGCGCGGTGGTCATCTACGGCGGCGAGCGGGTGTTCGCGGCCGGCGCGGACATCAAGGAGATGGCCGACATGTCGTACGCCGACATGGCCAAGCGCTCCGGTCCGCTGCAGTCGTCGCTCAGCGCGGTCGCCGAGATCCCGAAGCCGACCGTTGCCGCGATCACCGGGTACGCGCTCGGTGGCGGGTGTGAGCTCGCGCTCTGCACCGACTACCGGATCGCCGCCGAGGACGCCAAGCTCGGCCAGCCGGAGATCCTGCTCGGCATCATTCCGGGCGCCGGTGGCACCCAGCGGCTGTCCCGGCTGATCGGCCCGTCCAAGGCGAAGGACCTGATCTACAGCGGGCGGTTCGTGGACGCCGCCGAATCGCTCGCGATCGGTCTGGTCGACAAGGTCGTACCGGCCGCCTCGGTGTACGCGGAAGCGGTTGCCTGGGCATCGCAGTTCTCGCGGGGCGCGGCGATGGCGCTGCGGGCCGCGAAGCAGTCGATCGACTCCGGGCTGGGCGTCGACCTGACCACCGGGCTGGAGATCGAGCGGCAGCAGTTCGCCGCGCTGTTCGCCACCGAGGACCGCGCGATCGGGATGAAGTCCTTCGTCGAGAATGGCCCCGGTAAGGCCGAATTCAAGGGAATCTGATGTCTGCTACCTCCAAGCCAGCCGCCTCCGCCGAAGACATCGAGGCGGCTTGGAACGACAACAAGCTCGCCCAGGTGCTCTACCACGACTGGGAGGCTTCGACGTACGACGAGAAGTGGTCGATCTCGTACGACGAACGCTGTGTCGACTACGCCCGTGATCGGTTCAACGCCGTCGCGGGCTCGCGCGGCTGGCCGTACGGGAAGTCGCTCGAGATCGGCGCCGGGACGGGCTTCTTCACGCTGAACCTCAAGCTGGCCGGCGTTCTGGACGAGGCGCACGTCACGGACCTGTCGCCGGGCATGGTCGAGGCGGCGAAGAAGAACGCGAAGACGCTCGGGTTCGCGATCGAGGGCCGGGTCGCGGACGCGGAGAAGCTGCCGTACGACGACGACACCTTCGACCTGGTCATCGGGCACGCGGTCATCCACCACATCCCGGACGTCGAGCTCGCCTTCCGCGAGATGCTGCGCGTGCTCAAGCCGGGCGGCCGCTTCGTGATCTGCGGCGAACCCACGCGGTACGGCGACATTGTGGCGCGGCGGCTGTCGCGGTTCACCTGGTGGGCGACCACGAACGTGACCAAGCTGCCGGCGCTGGCGAATTGGCGGCGGCCGCAGTCCGAGCTGGACGAGTCCTCGCGTGCGGCCGCGCTGGAAGCGGTCGTGGATCTGCACACGTTCGACCCGGACACGCTGGCGCGGATGGCGACGCGGGCCGGTGCTTCGAAGGTTCGTACCGTCACCGAGGAGTTGCTGGCGGCGTGGGTCGGGTGGCCGATCCGGACCTTCGAGGCCGCCGTACCGGAGCAGAAGCTCGGGTTCGGGTGGCGGATGTTCGCCTACAAGTCGTGGTTGCAGCTGTCGAAGGTCGACAAGGCGCTGTCGAGCGTCGTACCGGACGAGCTTTACTACAACGTCTCGATCACGGGTGTCGCAGACAAGCAGTAGGGTGTGTTGATGCGGTTACTCACCGCGGCGAATCTGGGCTGGGTGGTGCGCCATCGGGCGTGGACGCCGTACTACCTGAAGCGGTACTGGCGGTTCGCCTGGTTCAAGCTGCGTCATCCGCAGGTGATCACCGAGGGTTTCGTGTTCCTGGGCAAGCACCTGGAGATCGTGGCCCGGCCCGGTCACGGCCGGATCATCCTCGGCAAATGGGTGCATCTCGGTGACGAGACCCGGCTGCGGGCGCACGAGGGGACGCTGCGGATCGGCGACAAGGTCGTGTTCGCCCGCGATGTGACGGTGAACTGCTACCTGGACATCGAGATCGGCGCGTCGACGCTGATCGCGGACTGGACCTATATCTGCGATTTCGACCACAAGACCGAGGACCTGGATCTGCCGATCAAGGACCAGGGCCTGGTGAAATCGCCGGTCCGGATCGGCCCGGACTGCTGGCTGGCCACGAAAGTCACAGTCACCCGCGGTGCCGACATCGGCCGCGGCGCGGTGATCGGCGCGAACAGCGTTGCCCGCGGCAACATCCCGGCGTACGCCGTGGCAGCGGGCGTCCCCGCCGTCGTACTAGCCGATCGCACCAGCCGCTACGAGGCAGGTGCCGAACGCCGCAAATACCTGGCCGGCCTAGCCGAAGCCAACAACAAAACCGCCGCCCAACTCCACACCGGCAGCCCCGCTCCCGCTGCGGTCCCTCCCGATGATGACGTGGATTCTTCTCCTTCCGGTGACACCTCGGCGGCTGCGCGGAGCGTCGTACCGGAGGATGCGGGTGGTGATGAGGTAGAAGCAGGTGGTGAGAAAGAGACCCCCGAGGGCTTCTCAAGTTACTCACCAGTCGGGCACTATGGCCCCCACGTCCGGTCGGACGCCCACGACCGGTTGAGCGTCGGAGAGGAGAAGTAGCGTGGCTGACCAGGCTGCGATCGGTCCCACCGATCCGGCTACCCGGTCGCTGCTCGACCAGGCCGCGACCGACGGCTCGATCACGCAGGCGCGAACGCGTGCGGTCGACCCGGTTCCGATCGTCGCCCCGTTTGTCGTCCCGCTTGCCCCGGATGTTGCCCAGAATGTTGCAGGGCCGGCGGCACCCGGCAGCGCTACGTTGGAACCAGTGCTTGAAACGAACGAATCAGACTTGGGCGTGAACGAAGGCATGAACACCGAAGCACAGGCAGACGGCAGTACCGCGGCACCGGCGCCGGTAGCGGGTGCCCGCCGCCGGCTGTCGCCGCGCCCGGTCCCGGTCAGTCGGCGTAGGAGACCGCCGGCAGAGGCGACCGAAGTGACCGAGGTGGGCACGGACGAGGAACCGACCCCGGCTGAGGAGATGGACGACGTGGGTACGCAGGACGAGAAGGCGACGGCCGCCGAAGCCGCCAAGCCAGGCGCGACGCCGGACCCCGATACCAGTACTGGTACGGGGTCTGTCGGCGCGACCGCGACGAAGACCGCGCGCCCGAAGACGGCCGCGGAGATCGTGGCGGAGCAGCGGGCGCGGGAGAAGGCGGCGGCCGAGGCCACGTCGGGTGCGGCCGCCTCGGAGGATGCCGCAACCGGTCAGGCCGCAGACGCCGCGAGCAAAGACACTGAAGGCAAGGCTGCGACTGGCAGCGGCGCGGCCGTGACGTCGGGTATCGCCGCGAGCTCGGCAGGCAAGTCGACCGGCAAGGCGTCCGGTTCGACTGGTGCCTCGGGCAACAAACCGCCGACGGCCAGGGGTGGTTCGTCGGGGTCGTCGGGTTCGGGCAAGGGCAAGCAGGCGTTGAGCTCGGTCGGTTCCGGCGTACGCAAGCTGCGCAACCTGATCGCGTCGGTGATCTGGCTGATCGCGGTGCTCGCGGCGGCCGTGCTGGCGCTCGGTGCGCTGTTCACCGCGCTGGACCAGACCAACCAGAGCAACGAGATCGTGCGCTGGATCCTGGAGCGCGGTCACGATCTGGTCGGCCCGTTCAAGGACCTGTTCCGGCTGGAGACCGCGAAGAACACCCTGCTGGTCAACTGGGGTATCGCCGCGCTCGTCTACCTGATCGCCGGCAAGATCGTCGAGAAAATCATCCGCCCGTAGCGACCAGGATCAGATCGAGAGATTCGTCCAGGTTTCCTGGGCGGATCTCGAAGTCGGTGTACGTCGTACTGCGCACGAGCGCGGCCAGGTTGTCGTCCCACTGGTCGTGCTCGGCGGCGAGCTGAGCATCGACACACGAGCCGTACTGCGTCTCCCAGGACGTCAGCCGTTCACCGTGGTGGAGGCCGAGCGCGTGCGTGATGTCGAAGTACGGCTGGAGGAGTTCGACGAACTCGGCGGCCGTGAGTTCGCGGGTGTGGTACCAGTTCCCGGACGGGAAGGTCAGGCGGTTCGGCGTACTCAGGACGAGAGTCCCGCCCGGTGCCAGGATGCGCGCGCACTCGGCGACGAACCGCGGCTGCTCCCAGAGGTGCTCGATCGTCTGCAGCGAGCTGACGAATCCGAACGCGTTGTCCGCGAACGGCGTCTGGACCAGATTGCCGCGAACGACATTGGTCTGTGGATAAACCCGGCGGACGTGGCGCAACGTCGTATGTTCATAGTCGAGACCGGTCACGGAGCCCGCCCCCGCCAGGCGGAGCAGTTCCGTGCCGTAGCCCTCGCCGCAGCCGGCGTCGAGGATCCGGCCGGTCCGCTCGATCGGCAGTTCGGCCGTGATCCAGCGATAGGCGGCGTCGTGGCGCGCGAACCAATAGTTCTCGTGCCAGATCCCGGGTGCGGTCCTCTCGCCGGTCAGCGGTAACGTCTCGGTCACCTGAGTCAGACTAGCCGTGGCCGGGACTGTGATGGGACTCGCATCTAGCTTATGTTTCTCGCGGGTAACATCCGTGGCAGGCTTGGTAGAGACCGTTAACCAGAAGGGGTCCCACACGCTATGAAGATCGTCGTCTGCGCGAAGTTCGTGCCTGATGCCACGGCGGATCGTCGGTTCCGTTCCGAGGACAACACGGTGGATCGTGCCGGTGTCGACGGGCTGCTGTCCGAGCTGGACGAGTACGCCGTCGAGACCGCGCTCACCGTGAAGGAGGCCGGCGACGGCGGTGACGATGCCGTGACGATTCTCACCGTCGGTCCGGAGCAGGCCGCGGACGCGGTGAAGAAGGGTCTGCAGATGGGCGCCGACGCCGGTGTCCACGTGGTCGACGACGCGATCCACGGTTCGGACGCGGTCGCCACCTCGCTGATCCTGTCGAAGGCGCTGGCCAAGCTCGAGGCCGACCTGGTCGTGTTCGGGATGGGTTCGACCGACGGCGGCATGGGCGTCGTTCCGGCGATGGTGTCGGAGCGGCTCGGGCTGCCGGCCGTGACGCTGGGTTCGGAGGTGACCGTCGACGGGCAGACCGTCCGGATCCGCCGCGACGGCGACACCGCGAGCGAGACCATCGAGGGCACGCTGCCGCTGGTGCTGTCGGTCTCCGACCAGGCGAACGAGCCGCGGTACCCGTCGTTCAAGGGGATCATGGCCGCGAAGAAGAAGCCGGTCGAGACCTGGTCGCTGGCAGACCTGGAGCTCACGCCCGAGCAGGTCGGCGGCAGTTCGGCGTGGACCGAGGTGGTCGAGGTGACCGCCCGTCCGCCGCGCAGCGCCGGCACGATCGTCACCGACGAGGACGGTAGCGGCGCCGCCGGGCTCGTCGAGTTCCTGTCCACGAACAAGTTCCTCTGAGGGGGCCGTTATGTCGAACGTTCTGGTTCTCGTTGACCACTCCGCGGGCACGGTCCGCAAGACGACCGCCGAGCTCCTGACGATCGCGCGCCGCCTCGGTGAGCCGGTCGCGGTCTTCATCGGTGATGGTGTGCAGGACGCCCTGCCGGCGCTGGGGCAGTACGGCGCGACGAAGGTGATCGCGCTGACGAACCCCGACCTCTCGCAGTACCTGGTGGCGCCGAAGGCCGAGGCGCTGCAGCAGGTCGCGGCGAAGATCGAGCCGTCGGCGATCCTGATCTCGTCGAACGCCGAGGGCAAGGAGATCGCGGCCCGGCTGGCGGTCAAGCTGGACTCGGGTCTGATCACCGACGCCGTCGACGTCCAGGCGGGTCCCGTCACCACGCAGTCGGTGTTCGCGGGCAACTTCACCGTGCAGTCGAAGATCACCCACGGCACGCCGATCATCACGGTCAAGCCGAACGCCGCTACTCCCGAGGCCGCGGAGACTTCGCCGGAGGTGGAGGAGTTCGACGTGACGATCTCCGACGCCGCGAAGACCGCGCGGATCACCGACTCCAAGCCACGTGAGGCGACGGGTCGTCCGGAGCTGACCGAGGCCGCGATCATCGTGTCCGGTGGCCGCGGTACCGGCGGCGACTTCGGCCCGATCGAGGCGTTCGCCGACTCGCTCGGCGCGGCCGTCGGTGCGTCCCGTGCCGCGGTCGACTCGGGCTGGTACCCGCACGCCTACCAGGTCGGCCAGACCGGCAAGACCGTGTCGCCGCAGCTGTACGTCGCGGCCGGCATCTCCGGCGCGATCCAGCACCGGGCCGGCATGCAGACCTCGAAGACCATCGTCGCGGTCAACAAGGACCCCGAAGCCCCGATCTTCGAGCTCGTCGACTTCGGCGTGGTGGGCGACCTCCACAAGGTCCTCCCGACCGCCACCGAAGAAGTCACCAAGCGCAAGTCCTGATCCACGCTGCACACGAAGCCCGGCCCGGTTCCCTGGGCCGGGCTTTCGCGTTCCGGCGGCTAGCATGCGGCAGATGCGGATCTGGGTCAGTGGGGCGCGAGGCAAGCTGGGTGCGGAGGTGTGCCGGCAGGCGATCGCCGCCGGCCATCAGGTGATCGAGGCGGATCTCACCGGACCTGATCCGGTCGATCTGATGGACCCCGAAGCGGTCGCCCGTTCACTCGACGGCGCCGACGCGATCGTGCATTGCGCCGGGATCGCCAGCCCGGAGAACATCGAGCCCGTCCGCCTGTTCGAGATCAACACCATCACTACGTTCAACGCCCTCGAAGAAGCGTGGAAGCTCGGTATCCGTACCGCCGTACTCGCCTCCAGCGGCTCGATCTACGGCACCGCCTGGTCACCCGAGGAGATCGGCACACCGGACGTCCCGATCGACGAAGACACCGAGCTTCGGTACGTCGACCCGTACGCGCTCACCAAGGACGTCCTCGAACGCATGGGCCAGTCGTACGCGCGCCGCGGCGTACAGCTCACCGCGCTCCGCTTCCACTGGATCCTCACCCGCGACGAGGTACGCCGATACATCGCCGAGGCCCCGCCCGAGGACAACCGCCGCAACCTCTGGGGGTACGTCGACCTGGCCGAGGCCGCCCGCGCCTGCGTCCTCTCGCTCCAGCCGCGCACCCACAACCCGTACGCCACCCTGGTCATCGCAGCCGAAGACACCGGCCGCCACGAGCCGACCACGGACCTCCTGGCCCTCCACTCACCCCGCACCAGGATCCATGCCGACCTAGACGGCACCGCGTCCCTCTTCAGCAGCAGCCGAGCCGCCGAAGTCATCAACTGGACCCACCAAAGCACCTGGCGCGACCAGTAGCACGACGGATCAGGCGGTGAGGTGCTGCCGGATGGTGCTGAGGTCGGCGGTGATGGAGGCCTGCCGGGACTCGCTGGCCTTCGCGTACTCGGCGAGCTGAGCTGCGGCAGTGGAGCAGTCTTCGTTGAGGTTCGCGATCCGGTTCGCGGCTGTGGTCTTGTCGTGGGTACCTGCAACCCGGAGGTTCCAGTACTGGAAGCCGCCGATGGCGACCAGGACCAAACCGGCCGCGATCCAGAGCGGGTGAACGAAGCCGAGGCCGATCGCCACCACCGCACCGACACCGGCGAGTACGGCCGGTACGGCGAGCTTGCCGCGCGTGACCTTGCCGGCAGGCCCGTTGATCAACGACCTAACGTTGTTCAGTTCGAGCTGGTCGGGGCCGTCCGGGCGGACCGTGACCGTGTGGACGCCACTCTCCACGCTGACCTCAAGCGGACTCGGGCGGCCCGCAACCTGCGCCAGGTCCTCGACGGCGGGCAGGACCGACGGGCCGATGACACGCAGTACTGCTGCCGCCAGGTGCGGGTCGGCGGTCTGAGTGAGGTCGTCGGTGAGCAGCTTCTCAACGGTGCCGACCGAGTCCTCGAGCGTCTGCGCAGCCGACTCGTCGGAGCCGGTGATCTGGGCGCGCAGTACGGCGACCCGGGCCAGCGACTCGTGCTCCGGCTCGCTTCCCTCGGAGATCAGCAGCCGCAGCAGAGCCGCCGGGCTGTCCTGCGTGGAGACATCGGCGGTGAGGGCGGTGGCGGGCTCGCGGGCTTCGGTGTTGGTCGCGATCGCCTCGACGGCGTTGTGGATTCGGGTCAGCCGGGTACGGGCTTTCTCTTGTTCCGCGATCGCCTCGAAACGTGGTCCCGCCGCGCGGGAGCCGTCGCCGCGCTTCTCGAGGTCCGCCAGCCAGCCGCCGGTGGGCGGTGTGACCGACTGCAGCCGCTTCACGACGAGCGCCAGCCCGTCAGCTCCGAACCCACCGCGTGCGGCGGTAGCCCACAGCACCCGCTGCACGCGAGTGACGGTCCCGTCAGCTGCGGGTACGCCGAACGCCACGTCCAGCCACTCGCTGCGGACCTGGTGCCGCTGGCCGAGCGCGGCCAGCGCCAGGGTCAGGAAGATCGACGTACGCCGCTCATCGAGCGCCATCGCCGTACCCAGCGCGGGACTGTCCTGTCCCGACGCGATCAGGGCCTCGGTCGCAGGACCAAGCCAGTACTGCGGAACTGGCTCGCAGGCAGGTGGGAGCTCGGTGCCGGACGCCATCGCCGTCAGCACCCGGGTCGCGTAGCGGCGCAGTTCGGCCGCTTCGACGAAGCCGGTCATCTCGTAGCGCAGGTCGGACAGTTCGACGAAGGCGTCGAAGGCGGTGGAGAGCCGGTTGACCCGTTCCTGCAGTCCGCCTTGGAGTTGGGACAGCTGCGACTGAAGCCGCGAGGTCGCCTGCCGCGCGGACGACATCTCCTCGTTCAGCAGATCGAGTTGCTCGTTCTGTCGCCGTTCGGCCCACCAGTTGGTCATGTGCCCCGCCTTCCCCTTGCCGTACGTCGCTCTCCGGAAGGATGGCGTGTCGGCGGGTCACTGCGAGCGATGCGGTGGGGCCACGACGCGGAGTTGGAGCATGGCGGCGAAGCGGGAGTCGGGGTCGTCCAGGTCGAGTCCGCCGACTTCGGCCAGGCGGCGGAGGCGGTAGCGGAAGGTGTTGGGGTGGACGTAGACGGCGGCTGCTGCGGCCGCGACGTCGCCGAACGCGTCGAGCCAGGCTCGCAGGGTCTCGACCAGATCGGTGTGGTGCTGGCGGTCGTACGCGACGAGCCGCGCGATGGGCCCGGTCGGTTCGTCACCGCGTGCCTCGATCAGGTCGCGGAGTTCGAGCAGGAGCGTGTCGACGTGGACGTCGGCAAGCCGGGCGACACGTGCGGTTCCGCGGCCAGTACGCAGTACTCGAAGGGCGCGGTCGGCGCCTGCTCGGGCGGTGGGGAGATTGGCCGCCTCGGCGACAACAGGTCCGACGCCGATGCTGGCCGTGACCCGGTCGCCGATCCGTTCGAGGAAGTGCTTGCCGATCCGTACGGCGCGCTCCTCGCCGTCGGTCCGGTCCGGGCGAACCGGCACCAGCCCGTAGGCGATATCACCGACCAGCGCGGCCGCGGCCCGCGGATGCACTGCGCCCAGATGCATGGCGAACGCGTCCGCCAGTCGCTGCCGCTCTCCGGCGAGTCCGGCCTGGCTGACGAGCGATTCGCCGGCGAGCCCCGCCGTACTGAAGAGCGAGTCGTCGGTGTCGGCGGATTCGATGATTCCTAGCGCGAGTACGACGACGTGTTGGTCGGCCAGGCCGAGGCGGTCGAGGGCTGCCCGGGCGCCGGCTCCGCCTTCGAGCGCGGTGCTGACCAGGTCGGCGCGCAGACGGCGTTCGACGTCGGCTCCGGCGCGGATCCGAAGCATGTGCAGGGCAACTAATTTCGCGGCATCGCAGAGGGCTTGGGAGCGTTCGGCGGTGAGCGGGTCGCGGACGGCGGCCCAGATCGAGCCGAGGATCTCGTCGCCGGCGCGGACCGCGACAGCCACCCGCGGGATGGTGAAATCGTCCCCGGTGGAGGGCAACGGCGGAACGTGGACCGGTCGGTCGGTGCGGTACAGCTCGCGGAAGATGCCGTACTCCGTCAGCAGGCGCGAGTACCGCTGCGGCACCTGGCGGCCGAGGACGGTCTCGACCCGGGCAGTGTCGGCCTCGTCCTGCCGACCGGAGAACGCGAGCACGCGGGAGCTGCGGTCCTCGATCGTGACCGGCGCGTCGAGCAGCGCGGCGGTCGCGTTGGCGAGAGCGAACAGATCGCCGGACGGCATGCCACCAAGCGTTTCCGGCTCGGCGACACCGACGTCACCGTCGGCGAGAAGCGATCGCAGCAGTACGGCGAGTTGGTCCCACGAAGCGCCCCGGGTCAGCGCGAGCAGAGCGACCCCGGACTCGGCCACCGCCTCGGCGAGCTTCTCGCCGTCCGTGATCGGCGAGCGTACGACCAGGCCGGCTGCCTCTTGACGCCCGAGATCACGCAGTACCTCGGCGATGGCCGTCGGCTCGTGGAGGGCCACGCCGAGGACGAGCGCGTGCGAGGGAAGGACCGGCTCGTCGAGCGGATCGTGGATGACGATCCCGCCGATCTCCGCCGGTCCGTCGGGGTCACCGTGGACGAGCTCCAGCAAGGTCGCGCCGAGGTCGTCCAGCACCCGGCCCAGGCTGGCCCGCGGTCGATTCGTCAATGGTCACCTCCCGTGTCCTCAGACTAGGTCCTCAGAGCGGTAGCCATTCGGTGCTGGTGGTCACCGCCTCCAGTTCGGCCTCCAGCGGGTCGATGCCGATGCCGGGGGAGGTCGGGACCGGGAGCTCGCCGTCGTCGAGGACGAACGGCGGGGTGATGTCGGTCCGGTAGTAGCGGTCGGAGGCCGACGTGTCGCCGGGGAGGGTGAAGCCGGGCAGCGCCGCCAGCGCGATATTCGCGGCTCGGCCGATACCGGTTTCGAGCATGCCGCCGCACCAGACGGGGATGTCGTTGGCGAGGCAGACGTCGTGGATCCGCCGGGCTTCCAGGTAGCCACCGACGCGGCCCGGCTTGATGTTGACGATCGCGCAGGCACCGAGCCGGATTGCGGCGGCCGCGGCGCGGGCCGAGGTGATCGACTCGTCCAGACAGACCGGGGTGTCGATCTGCCGGGCCAGGTCTGCGTGCCCGAGTATGTCCTCCTCGTCGAGCGGCTGCTCGATCAGCAGCAGGTTGAAGGTATCGAGACGAGCCAGGTGCCGCGCGTCGGCCAGCGTGTACGCCGTGTTGGCGTCGACCTGCAGCAGGATGTCGCCGAACTGCTCGCGTACGGCGCGAATCGGCTCGATATCCCACCCTGGCTGGATCTTGAGCTTGATCCGCAGGTACCCCTGGTCGAGATACTTGCCAACGGCATCCAGCAACTCGCCGACCGAGTCCATGATCCCGACCGACACGCCGCACGGCACTCGATCGTGCACCGCCCCCAGTTCACGGGCCAGCGTCCGGTTCTCGGCCCGCAACTCCGCATCGAGTACGGCGGTCTCGACCGCAGCCTTGGCCATCCGATGCCCGTGGAACCGGCTCAACGCCGGCCCGACCTCCACCGCGGACTCCACCGCAGCCAGAGCCGGCACGAAGAATCGCCGCAGTACGTCGGCCGCCGCATCGACGTACTCCGAGGAGTAGAGCGGCCCGCTCATCGCGACGCACTCGCCCCAGCCTTCGGCCTCGGTACTCACGGCCCGCACGAGCAGCACGTCCCGCGTGGTCTCCGTACCGAACGAGGTCCGGAACGGCGACACCAACGGCATCGAGATCCGCCGCAACTCGACTCCGGTCAGCTTCATCCCGCTTGTCCCTTCTCGAGTACGTACCACCCGGACCGGTCGAACCCAGTCACCACAGCTCCGTCCGCCAGCAACCCACCCAGCACCTCCCGCAACGCAGTCCGCCACGCCTTCGCGGCCCCCGGATCGGTACGCCGCAACCCTTCGACATCAGGCGGTACGCCGACCAGCACCGGCCCGCCACTTCCTTTGGAGCCGTCCTGGGGACGACCGTCCTCGCCGCAGGCCAACGCGACCGTTGCCCCAGGCATCTGCTTCACGTCCGTAGTCAGAGACCGCCGGGCCGCGGCGGCAGCGACGGCCGGAGAATCCAGCTCCCACCGCACCAGCAGCCGATCGGTGTCGTCACCGCTGTTGATCCCGTCCCGCATGTCGCCGTAGAAGTTCGTCAGGTACTCCGCCGGTTGCGCCGCGAGCTTGGCCACGTTGAAGTACGCGTTCCGCCGGATCAGCGGGTCGAACGTCCACGCAATCGTCGAGACCCCTCGGCGCAGGGCCCAGGCCCGCTGGTGCAGCTTGAGTGCGAACCCGACGTTCCGGCCGCGAGCCAACCCGGACACCCCGGCCACGTGGCTGTGCATCGCGACCTCGGCCGGCGCCGAGAAGAACCCGACACAGGCGCCGATCAGCTCGTCGCCGTCGTACGCCCCGCCGACGTAGTTGCCGGCTTTCGTCAACGCCCGCAGCAGTTCGGTTGTCACCGGTGGATTCTTCGGGTCCGGCCGCCAGATCGAGTCGTACAGCCGATAGACCGCATCGAGCTCCGCCAGCTCCCGCAACTCACGCACCTGCACCCGGGCCGCAGTCGCCGCCGCGAGACCGGCCTCCGTAGCGACCGCGATCGACAGGCCGAGATCGATTGTCATGGCGTGTCCAAGAGGTCCGCGATGAGCGCAGTCAGTAGCGCGGTCCGGGGTTCGAGCTCGGCTACTAGGACGTGCTCGTCATCGGCGTGGGCGCCTCCGCCGACAGCGCCCAATCCGTCGAGGGTCGGCGTACCGATGCCGGCGGTGAAGTTGCCGTCGGACCCGCCGCCTACTGCCACCGAGCGCAGTGGCGGTTGCCCCAGGTCCGCGGCGATGCGGGAAGCCCGTGCGTACAGTTCCTCGGACATCTTGCGTTCCAGCGGCGGCCGGTTCGGTCCGCCGATGACTTCGAGCGAACTCCCGGGCAGCACCGGCCGCAACGCATGCATCGCCTTGTCCACTCGAAGCTGCTCCTCGACGGTCCACGCCCGGGCATCGACGAAGAACGATCCGGCGGCAGGGACCGTGTTCCGCGTGGTCCCCGAGGTCAGGACGGACGGCGTGACCGTCGTCCCCAGGACCGGATCGCCAAGGTTGCTGACGGCAAGTACCTGGTGGGCCGCTTCGATCGAGGCGTTGACCCCGAGCTCCGGCTCGAGTCCGGCATGGGCCGCGCGTCCGGTGATCCGGACTTCGTAGACCGACACGCCCTTTCGCTCCAGCTTCAGAGCACCGCCGTCCGCCGACGCCTCGAGCACCAGAGCGGCCGAACACCCGGCCGCTTCAGTCTCAATCAGCTCCCGCGACGACGGCGATCCGAGCTCCTCGTCGCCGGTCACCAGCAGCGTCACATTTGCCGAAGGCAACGCGGAGATCGCATGCATCGCCATCACCAGCCCGGCCTTCATATCGAAGCACCCCGGCCCACGCAGTACTCCGTCCTCGACCCGAAACGGATGCGTGGCCAGCGAGCCGATCGGCCAGACCGTGTCGTGATGCGCGAGCACGAGCACCTGTCCCGCGCCCAGCACCCAGCGGAGGTGCGTGCAACCGTCGACGACGATGTACTCCGGCTCGCACCCGAGCCGTTCCGCTCCGAGTCGGGCAACAACATCGGCACTGCGTGCCACCGCGGCCGGATCGCCCGACGGCGACTCGCAGGTCACCAACGTCTCGAGGTCGGTGAGCATCAACTCGTTCATCCGCTGACCTTCGGCGTAGCACGTACTCCGAAGTGCATGTACTTCTCCCCGGTCGGCAGCCCGTAGAACGTCACCGGAGTCCAGGTGAGCGCCCCAGGCTGCCGGACCACGAATAGGTCACCTGACTCGTCGACCGGCGTCATGCGCAGCTCTTCGGTCGGATCGGGCAGCAGCTCGGCCAACGGTCCGGTGATCGTCATCCGCAGCAGCGGGCCTTCGTCGTCGATCAGAATCTCCTGAACCGTGCCCGCCCGCTCGTACCGCCCGATGTGGCGACGGGCGTCGACCACCGGAGGCTCCGCGGGCGGAGTCAGCGGCATGGGCATCGTGACGCCGGCCAGCTCACCGAAGATCTCCCGGTAGAGGTCCTCGTACAGGTCGCGTGCGTGACCGCCGTTCGTCAGCAGAGTCACGGCCAGCCCCTCGTCCGGCAGCACCCGAAGGAACGCAGACTGGCCGATCGTGTTGCCGTCGTGGCCAATCAGCCGCCGGCCGTCCCATCCGAACCGGATCCAGCCCAGGCCCCCACGAGTCGCCGAGCGAGTACTTGTCCGGCAGCTCTGCATGCTGCTCGGCCATCGCGGCAACCGACGCCTCACTGAGCACCCGGGTGCCGTCCGGCGCGACTCCGCCGTTCAGGTGGAGCCGTGCGAACGCCAGCGCGTCCGCCACGGTCGACGTGATCAGGCCGGCCGGACCGAGCGAACGGGGGAGTCCCCAGATCGTTGCCCGCTTCGGCTCCTCCTCGCCCTCGCTGACGTGACCGACGGCGGCCAGCCGGAGCAGCGCCTCCTCCGGCAGCGTGACCGTGTTCTGCAGGCCGAGCGGCGTAATGATGCGGTCCCGCAGCGCCTGGTCCCAGGTGCCCCCGGTGAGCTTCTCGATCACGCGTCCGGCCAGCGAGAAGCCAGAGTTGCAGTACGACCACGTGGCGCCGAGCGGATGGTTCTGTACGACGTCCGCCAGCAGGTCGACGTACTTCTCCAGACAGTCGTCGCCGCGACCTGTGTCGGTGAAGACATCGCCGTCGATCCCACTGGTGTGGGTGAGTAGGTGCCGCATCGTCACCTGCTTCGCGACGTCCGGGTCGCCCAGCTGCAGCTCGGGTAGTACCTGCACGATCGGAGCGTCCAGGTCGAGCAGACCCTCGTCAACGAGCTGGAGCGCGAGAGTCGCCGTCCAGACCTTCGACATGGACCCGATCTGGAAGACCGAGTTGGTGGTCACTGCGACACCGGTGTCCTTGTTCAGTACGCCGGTCGCCGCCTCAACCAGCTCGTCCTCTCCTCCGGGCCGTACCTGCAGGATTCCCAGGGTTGCACCCGGTACGCCGTGCCGCGCGGCCAGCGTGCTCAGTCGACGCTGCCAGTGCGCCGCGTCGATCCCTGCCCGACGCGGACCGCTCGCATCACCGGCGTACTGCTCGACCCAGTTGACGATGCGACGGTTGAAGTCGAGGCGATGAGACGGACGGCCTTCCAGGATGAACAGGTGGCTGGCCTCCGGGTACAGCACAAGCTGACTCGGTACGCCGTTCTCGCGGAGCGCGGTGTGCCACTGCTGGGCCTGTCCGACCGGGCAGCGTACGTCGGCGTCGCCCTGCAGGATCAGCGTGGGCGTCGTCACCTTGCTGACCTCGGCGAACGGCGACATGGCGCTGTAGTCACTCGCACTGTTCAGCTCGTACACGTCGAGGAAGTGGCCCATGTCCGACGTGCCGGCCATGCTGTTCAGGTCGCTGACCACGCCGCCGGTGACCGCGGCCTTGAACCGGTTGTCGCGGCTGGTCAGGTAGCAGGTCATGAACCCGCCGTAGCTGTAGCCGGATACGGCCAGCCGGTCGGGATCAGCGGTGCCGTCGGCAACCAGTTCGTCCAGCGGCTCGAGGAAGTCGCGTGCATCCGCAGTACCCCAGGCTCCGAGGGCTGCGTTGAAGAACTCCTCGCCGTACCCGTCGCTGCCGCGGGGGTTCATCAGCAGTACGGTCCAGCCGCGGCCTGCGAGCTCCTGGTGGTAGAGATGCACAGGATCCGCAGAGGCGTTCCACGCGTTGTGGGGACCACCGTGGATGTCCAGCAGCAGCGGCTGAGGGCCTTCGGTGGCAGGGTCCCGGATCAGCCAGCCGGACACCACAGTCCCATCGGAGACCGTGAACTCGCGCTCGACCGGGACGAAGTGCTCCACATCGACGCCGTACGTCGTCCGCGGGGTCGCCGTACCGCTGGCCAGATCCACCGTGACGATCTCACCGAACGATGTCGGGGTGCTCAGGGCGACCGTCGCCACACCAGCGGCGACGGAGAGCCCGGACACAACCTGTCCCGCTTCGCCCAGCACGTGCTGAGGTGTGCCGCCGTCAACGGGGACGGAGTACAGATGCGAGCACCCGCGGTCTCGGACACAGAAGAGGACAGTGCGACCCTCGTCCACGAGAGCAGGCGTGGCACCCGGGTACCCAGGTCCGCCGGCCATCACGTTGCGGTCAAGTGGAGCCGCCAGGTTCACCACGTCACCGCTGTCCAAGGAGAGCCGCAGCAGACCGGCGTGACCGACTGGGCCAGTCTGCATGCCAACGATCAGTAGTGCGCTGCCGTCCGCAGTCCAGGTCACCGAACCGGTCAGACCGTCAGCGAGGCCGGCCAACCGTGGCTTTGCCTTGGCATCCGTTGCGTCTAGCAAGTAAGCAGGAGCTGTCGGAGTCAGATCGGCGTCTGGAGCCGTGGCTGCTCCGAAGGCCAGCTGAGACCCGTCGGGCGACCAGGCCGGGTCGCCGGCGTGCCAGTCTCCCTCGGTGGCCTGGCGGCACTCCTTTGTGTCCAGGTCGAGGACGTGGAGGTGCTTGCGGATCGTCCGCAGCCAGCCCGCGCCGTCAGCCTGGTAGTCCAGCCGCTCCGTGACGATCGGTGCCTCAGCATCGCTCGGCGCGGCATTGTCGACAGGAGCCGAGAAAGCGATCCGCGTCCCGTCAGGACTCCACTGCGGTGTTCCAGCTCCCATCGCCAGCGTGGTGAGCTGCTCCGGCTCGCCACCTGCTGCCGGTAGCAGCCAGATCTGCGCCGGTCCGTCCTTGGCCCGCAGGAACGCCAGCTGCGACCCGTCCGGCGACCAGACAGGCGACGTGTCCGCCTCGCCGCGGGTCAGCTGCTGCGGCGTGCCGCCGGAGGCAGCGGTCCGCCACAGGGTCCGCACTGTACGGTCGGCCTTCTTGTCGGTGGTCCGCAGGACGTAGACGAGCTGAGTGCCGTCCGGCGAGAGCACCGGCTGCTCGGGTACGGCGAGCTCGGTCAGGTCGTCGATGCGCAGACGTCGGGTCACAGGGAGTCCTCCTTGAGTTCCATGAGCACAGGCGGGTTCGAGCCGACAGCCCGCAGTACGCCGGCCGCATGGTGGCAGGCGGCGCGGTGCAGACGATGGTCGGCCTCAGTGGTGGGATCGAGGGTCAGGCAGTGCTCGCGGTCGGTCCGGATTAGCGGACCGACCGGGCACCTCGGGTGGAACCGGCAGCCCGCCGGCGGATGGTGTGGATCTGCAGGCTCTGCATCGGCGACCGCGTCCGGTGGCGGCAGCGCGGTCGACCCGCGCCGCGGCGCCGCGGCCAGAAGCTCTTTGGTGTAAGGGTGTTGCGGGTTGCCGAGGACGTCGCGAGCCGGTCCGACCTCGACGATCCGGCCGAGGTACATGACCGCCACGATGTCGCTCACGTAGCGCACCACGGCCAGGTTGTGCGAGATGAACAGCATCGACAACCGCAGCTCGCGTTGCAGCGTACGGACGAGATTCAGCACCGTGCCCTGGATCGACACGTCGAGCGCGGAGGTGATCTCGTCGGCAATCAGCACGTCCGGCTGACCGGCGACGGCCCGCGCGATTGCGACCCGTTGGCGTTGACCACCCGACAACGCACCCGGGTACGCCGAGACGCGGTCAGCGTCCAGCCCGACGAGCTCGAGCAACCGAACCACCTCGTCACGCCGGCGAGCGCCCCTGGGCATCGCCTCCGCAATCGAGTCGCCGACGGTCATCCGTGGATCCAGTGAGGAGTACGGATCCTGGAACACCATCTGCAACGGACGCCGCGCCCCTGGCCGATGCCGCAGCGGTACGCCGTCCAGCAAGATCTGCCCGCCCGCCGGTTCGGCCAGCCCGACTGCTGCGCGTGCCAGCGTCGACTTGCCCGACCCCGACTCACCGACCAGCCCGACCACCTGACCCGACGGCACGGTCAGATCGACCCCGTCGACGGCAGTCAGTGCGCGACCGCCCCGGCCGAACCGGACCGTCACGTCGTCGAAACGCAGTTCGCTCATCGCTGCCCCGTCCGGAAGCTCGAGTACTCAGCCTGCGCCTGCGGATGCCAGCATGCCACCTGGTCCACCAGCACCGGATCCTCCGTTCGACAGCGATCCGACGCGAACGAACACCGGGCCGCGAACGCACAGCCGTCCGGCAACCGCGCCGGGTCCACCGGACGTCCCGGGATCACCGCCAGCGGTTCGTCGAGTGCGGTGTCCAGATCGGGTACGGCGGCCAGCAACGCCCGCGTGTACGGGTGCCGAGCCCCGGTGGCCAATTCGGTCGCGGGGAGGTCCTCGACGACACGTCCGGCGTACATCACCAGGACGCGGTCGCAGATCTCTGCGACGACGCTGATGTCGTGGCTGATCAGTAGTACGGCGACGTCGTCCTCGGACCGGATCGTCTCCAGCAAACGCAGTACCTGCCGCTGCACGGTGACGTCCAGGGCGGTGGTCGGCTCGTCGGCGACGATCAGTGCCGGCGTACCCATCAGGCCCATGCCGATCATGGCGCGTTGCCGCATGCCGCCGGAGAACTCGTGTGGGTACTGATGCGCGCGGCGCTCCGCGGCCGGGACCCGGACTGCCCGCAGACGGTCGATGGCCCGGTTCATGGCAGCACGGCGGCTGAGACCCTGATGCTCACGTGCTCCCTCGGCCAGCTGTACGCCGATCCGCTTGGTCGGGTTGAACGAGGTCATCGGGTCCTGGAAGACCATGGCGAACGACGTACCGAGCAGACGTCGCCGGGTCGCCGCAGTACTGCGCACCGGTAGCCGGCCGAGCAGGGGAGCACCAAGGAACGACAACTCCGCCGCAGTGACCTGGCCGGGCGGCTCGATCAACTGGGCCACCGCTAGTGCCGTCAGGCTCTTCCCTGAGCCGGATTCGCCAACCAGGCCAACGATCTCGCCCTTGCGAATCGTGAAGCTGACACCACGGACCGGCGTGACCGGCCCCGGGAAGCTGACCTGCAGATCCTCAACCACCAGCACGGCATCGCTGTCGCGCGCTGGGACCGCCTCCGGTGTCCGGCTGGTCCACCGTGCCCTCGGCACCTGGACACCGAGACCCTTGGCGACCGCCTCACCGAAGAGGTTGAATGCGAGCCCGGCGATGACAACCGCGACACCAGGTGCCAGCGCCGCGGCTGGGTGCACGTAGATGCCGCTGAGGCTCTCGCCCAGCATCCGGCCCCAGTCGTACGCCGGTGGTTGCACACCGAGCCCGATGAACGAGAGCCCTGCGAAAGCGAGCAAAGTGCCGCCGGCGCCGATGGTCGCGTTGACCACCAACGGTTCGGCGATGTTCGGCAGGATGTGCCGAACGAGCATCCGGAACCGGCCAACACCGGCGATCCGCGCAGCGGCAATGAAGTCTCGCTCCGCGACTCCGGCGACCAGCGTCTGCGTCAGGCGGGCGAACGAAGGCGCACCCGCGAAGCCAATCGCCAGTACTGCGCCCTTCGCGCCCACTCCGAAGACAACGGCGAAGAACAGCGCGAGCAGCAGTCCGGGAAAGGCGACTGCGATGTTCACCACGGCGATCGCGGCCCGGCCGCCGCGCTTGCCCAGGATCGCTGGTGCGCTGCCCAGAGCGAGTCCGGTGACCACTGCGATCGCCGTTGCGAGCAGTGCCAGCAGAATCGACGTACGGGATGCGACGAGCACTCGGTAGAAGATGTCCCGGCCGAGGTTGTCGGTGCCGAGCCAGTGTTGTGCCGATGAGCCCTGCAGCAGGTGGTCGGTGTCGATCGCGTTCGCCTGGTGCGACCAGAGGACAGGGGCGAATACGGCGAGCAGCAGTACGCCGAGCAGTAGCAGGCCGGCGCCGGCTCCCACCGGAGTCCGCAGTACGGCGATCCATCTCGTCCGCATCAGCTCTCCCGGATGGTCGATCGGGGGTCGAGCAGGGCGAGGATCACGTCGACGGCCAGGTTCACCAGGAGTACGCCGACGCCGTACACCAAGACGACTCCCTGCACCAGCGGGTAGTCCTTGGCGATGATCGAGGACACGATCGTGCTGCCGAGGCCGGGCCAGCCGAAGACGTTCTCGACCAGTACGGTCCCGGCGACCATGCCACCGAGCAGCAGACCGCCCACTGTGATCGTGGCGGTCGCTGCGTTCGGCAGAGCGTGCCGCAGGTACACAGCCGCGGCCGGTAGTCGCTTGGCGCGCGCAGTACGCAGGTAGTCCGTTTGCAGTACAGCCAGCAGCTCGACGCGGCAGATCCGCGCGAGTACTGCAGCCGGACCGATGGCCAGTGACAGCACCGGCAGCACGTACGACGCGACGCTGCCGCGACCTGCGACCGGGAACCAGTGCAACGTCACCGCGAAGATGTAGACGAGCCCAACCGCCAACAGGAACTCGGGAATCGCGGCGAGCACCACAGCGGTCGAGGTGAAGCCCAGCTCAGCGCGTGGCCGCCGACCGCCGCGAGTGAGGACGCCCATCGCCAGGCCGAGCGGTACTGCGATCAGCATCGCCACCAGGAACGCAGCGACGGCCAGCTCGACCGTGGCCGGCAGCCGGTCCCGGATCACGTCGGAGACAGGTAGTCCGGTCGTGATCGACGTACCGAGGTTGCCGGTGACCAGGTGGTGCAGGAAGTCGACGTACTGCTGCCAGAGCGGGTTGTCGAGGCCCAGCGAGGCACGCTGGGCGTCGACAAGGCTCTGTGCGGCAGCAGGTCCGAGTGCTCCGCGGACCGGGTCGCCGGGGATCAGGTGGATCATCAGGAACGCGGCGCTGACCAGGATCAGTACCGAACCGGCCAGCCTCCCCAGCCGTCGTACGGCGAAAGCGAGCCATGGATGAGTGGTCAGGACCGGAGCGCTGACGGTCGTCGTCACCGGCTCACCCCTGCATCCGGATCGACGACGGCATCACGCTGCCTTCGCTCAGCTCGAAGCTCGCGCCCTTGCCGAAGATCGGTACGGTCGAGTTCACGAACGGCACCAGATTGACCTGCTTGAACAGAGCCCGCTCTGCCGTCGCCCAGTCAGGGCAGCCATCGGCACCGGGGATGGCAGCAGCCTTCTGTACGGCGGCGTCGTACTCCGGGTTCTTGATGGAGGAGAAGTTGCTGCCGTTCGGCGGAGTCGTGCCGGAGAGGAAGCTGACCAGCTGGCTGGGCAGGGACACGGTCAGCGGGATCAGGCCCGCGTGCCAGGTGCCCTGACCGGCCAGGACGACCGTACTGATCTCGGCAGTGGAGACGGCTTTGAGGGAGACGTCCACACCCAGGTCGCTCCAGGCCTTCTGGATCAGCTCTGCGCCGGACTGCAGGGTCGGACCGAGGCTGGTCGGGTAGTAGAAGACCAGCGACAGTTTCGTGCCGGCCTTCTGGCGGATGCCGCCGGCGCCGACCTGCCAGCCGGCCGCGTCGAGAGCTGCCTTGGCAGCGTCCAGGTCATGGCTGGGCAGGTTGCCGGTGACGGTGTCTTCAGAGCACGGACCCATGCCAGGGGCAACCAACCGGGTGGTCGGCGTACCGGTGCCACTGGTAATCACCTTGCCGAGCTGAGTCAGGTCGACGGCCTGGGTGAGGGCCTTGCGGACTGCGAGGTCCGCGGTGGGCAGACCGGGCTTCTGGTTGAACCAGAGCTCGCCGAGCGGGGTGCCGGCCTCCTTCTGGAAGATCTTCTGAGCCTGCAGCCGCTGCTTGTCGGGTCCGGCGACCGCGACGATGTTGACCTGCCCGGAGAGCAGCAGGTTGGCTGCAGTGGTCTCGTTGCTGACGACCTTCAGTACGACCTTGTCCGGTAGACCGGCCTGACCCTGCTTGAAGTCGCCCGGCCCCCACGCGTACTCCTTGCGCCGGGTGAGCGTGTAGTGGTCACCGGGGACGGCTTCCGCCACCGTGTACATGCCGGTGCCGTCAGACGCCTGCTTCAGGATGCTGCGGTCCTTCATCCCCTTGCTGCACACGATGTGCAGGCCACCGACGTTGCGGACCAGGAAGGCGTCCGGTGCGGCGGCTGTCACGGTCACCGTGCCGGTCGCGTCGTCCGCTGTGGCCTTCGCACCTGCTGGGACGAAGACACCGATCCGCGTGGATTTGTTGGCCGGGTCGCCGACGAAGTTGATGTTCTGCGCGACCGTGCTCGCCGTCAGCGGGCTGCCGTCCGAGCAGGTGACGCCCTTGCGCAGCGTGTACTTCGCGGTGGTGCTGTTGCCCTCGAACTTGTCCGCGAGACCGGACACCTGCTTGCCGTCCGGGCCGATGCCGACCAACGAGTCGTACAGGAACCAGTCGACCTGCATGGTGACCGACAACGAGGTGAACTGCGGGTCGAGGTTGCCGGGGTCGGCGCTGATCGCCATGGTCATTGTCTTGCCCTCGGCCGGCTGGCCGGTGCTCGCGGTCGGATCGCCCGAGCTGCAGGCGGACAGCACCAGTCCGGTGGCCAGGACTCCGGCCGTGACGGCGGTACGTACGAATCGCATCATGCCTCCGGATTCAGACCGCTGCGCGGCGCAAGGCGCGGCCGCTGTGCAGGTACAGGGCACGGCCGGAGCCGTCGTCACCGACGAAGACATGTGGCTGGTGCATGCCGTTTTCGGCCTCGAGGGCGATCAGGCTGAGCTCGTCGCGGCCGACCAGCTGGACCGGGTCGGGCTTCGGACCGAGCTCGGTGAAGATGCCCTTGGGCGTCATGTCGAGCCAGATCTTCTTGTCGTCGTCCTGACGGATGGTGATGTCGGCGACCTCGCAGCTGTAGGTGCCGAGGACCCGCTCGACGTCCACCGGGACCGGCTCGGCCGGTGGGGTAGGCATCGGCGGCAGGGTCAGTCCGGCGAGCTCCTCTACCAGGTGGCCGATGACAGCCTTGTAGACCTCGATCGTGTCGCCACCGTTGGTCAGCAATGCGACCGCGAGCCCGTGCTCGGGAACCACGCGCAGGAAGGCGTTCTGGCCGATGGTGCCGCCGTCGTGGCCGATCACCTTGGTGCCGTTCCAGTCGAACAGCTCCCACCCGAGCCCCCATGACTCACCCATCATGCCGAGCGCGGGCAGCTTGACCTGCGGTTCCTGCATGGCCTTGACGCTCGCTGCGCCGAGCACCGCCGTACCGTCGGCTGCTGTGCCGGAGTCGAGGTGCAGCTTGGCGAAGGCGAGCAGGTCACGCGCGCTCATGGCGAGCATGGCGCCGGCCGGAGCCATGCCGCGGGTCATCGCCCACATCGGCGCGGGGACGGGCGCGGCGTCGGCCTCCGGGCGGATGTGCCCGACGGCGGCCCGGTGCAGGATCGCTTCGTACGGATCGGTTGCGGCGTGGGCCAGGCCGAGCGGCGTGAAGACGTGTTCTCGCAGCGCGGCGTCGTACGGCGTGCCGCGCAGTACCTCGACCAGTCGGCCCAGGACTGCGAAGCCCGCGTTGTTGTAGGAGAACATCTCGCCCGGCGGGAAGAGCTGCGTGGTGGTGGCCAAGGTGGCGACGAACTTCTCGACGGCGTCGTCGCCCTTGCCCGTCTCGTTGAAGATGTCGCCCTCGAACCCGGCGGTGTGGCAGAGCAGCTGCCGCGTGGTGATGGCGGCCGCCGCGGCCTCGTCCGCGATGGTGAACTCGGGCAGGTACGAGCGGATCGGCTGGTCGAGGTCGAGCTTGCCCTCGTCGACCAGCTGCATGACCAGCGTCGTCGTCCAGACCTTGGTGATCGACCCGATCTGGAACACCGACTCGGTGGTCGTCTCGACTCCGGTCGACTTGCTCAGTACGCCGGCCGCGTGGTCGATCACCTCACCACCGAGCAGTACGCCGACCGCCGCACCGGGGACCTGATGCTCGGCGAGCAGCGTCGCCAGCCGGTCTTGTAGCCACGTCTCGATCTCGCTCAGAGTCGCCATGCACCGACGCTAGGCGCGGCGACCGCGCCGGTATTGGTGCTGGTGCACAACGGGCAGATCGGTTTTCGTCCGGTTGGACGAAGCAGTCAGATCCAGACCGGTCGCCGCGAGTCGAGTCCGGTGCCGTAGTCGGGGTCGCTGCCCCGGACCAGCAGCCAGTGGGCGGTAGGACGGGCTCGGTAGAGACGCAGGTCCGTGCGGAGCTCGTCTGCCGTGTAGCTGCGCAGTTCTGGGTAGCGGGAGGCGAAGAGGGTGGCGGACTGCTCCAGCTCGTCGTCGGGAACCAGTTCGGCGTGCGCGCGGAAGTAGACGGCCGACGCGCCGCCGATCCGCACGCTTGAGTCGAAGATGGCGATGCTGACAGCAGGCCGGTCGGTGAGGTTGCGCGAGTGCACTGCATCCGGCGAAGACGCCCAGTAGAACGCCTTGTGCCCGTCCGGGGTGAAGTAGACCGGCGTCACCCAGGGCAGCCCGTCGGCGTCGACGGTACCGAGGGTCAGGTACTTGTTGGCTTCGATGACCACTGCTGCGCGCTGGTCGAGGATCTCCTGTGTCATCACTGCTCCACGCTGTACGTCAGGTGCGTTGCGTTCGGTGTACTCACGGTCTCTCGCGGGACGAGCCGGAACGGAGTCAGCGTGGTCCGCTCGAACAGCGGAGTCCCGTCCCCGAGCACGATCGGCGCCACGTGGAGCCGCAGCTCGTCCACCAGGCCGGCGTACAGATACTGGCGGCACAGGTTCCCGCCGCCCATGATCATCACGTCGCGTTCACCTGCTGCGTCCTGAGCGAGCTTGAGCGCTGCGGCGATCCCGTCCGGCACGAACTCGAACCAGCCGTCCAGCCGCACCCGGCTCGGCCGGTGCGACGTGACCACGAAGATCCCCGGCCGCTCGCCGCTGAACCCGTCCGCACTCCAGCCGTGCGGCCCGTCGATGACGTCGAACGTCCGCCGTCCCATCAGCACGGCGCCGATGTTGGTGTTCGTCCGCGCCAGCGCCTCGCGGTCGGCGTCGGTCTGCTCGCCGGTGATCCAGTCGTGCAGCGGCTCGCCGCCGATCCCGAGTCCGAACGCGACGTCCGCGCCCGGCCCGGTGACGAACCCGTCGAGCGACACCGAGATGTCCAGCAGTACCTGTCCCATGGCCTTCTCCCATCAACGAAGTTTGTGCCTCCAGCCTCGGCTCGGTCAGCACGGAAAGTCCTCCGTGCTGACCACGGAAGGACCACGGATCCCGCATGATGGGCCAATGGCTGCTCCGAAGGACGTGTCGGCTCGGGAGGCCGAAGTACTCACGGCACTAGCTGGTGACCGCTCGAACGCCCAGATCGCCCGCCGGCTCCAGATCAGCGTCCGGACGGTCGAGAGCCACATCTCGTCCCTGCTGCGCAAGTACGGCGTCGCTGACCGGCATGAGCTCGCAGCCCTGGCCGACTCGCAACCGGAAGGCTTCAGCACGCCCACTGGTCCGGGTACGACGTTTGTCGGCCGTGAGCAGGACCGGGCAGACCTGACCCGAGCACTGGGTAGCAACCGGCTGGTCAGCCTCCTCGGACCCGGAGGAGTCGGCAAGACTCGCCTGGCGCTCCACACCGCCGCCGAGGTCGCCGACAACTACCCGTACGGCGGTGCTGTCGTCGATCTGGTGCCGGTGCGGCCCGGCTTCGTCGTCGCTGCTGTCGCTGAAGCACTCCAGCTCACTGAGCAGCCACCGCAGACGCTGACGGACGCAGTACTCGAGAAACTCAGGCGCGGCCGGACGCTGCTTGTCCTGGACAACTGCGAGCACCTGCTGGACGACGTGGCCGGTCTGGTCGCCCGCATCCTCACTGAGGCGACGGAAACCGCAGTACTAGTGACCAGTCGTGAACGACTCGGTGTGGCGGGGGAGCGGCCTGTGCAGCTCGGGCCGCTGCCGTTGGGTGTCGAGGCGGAGCAGCTATTTCGCGACCGGGCTGCACTGGTCGCGCCGGAGTTGGCGGACGACACCAAGCTCGCGGAGAAGGTGTGCGCTGAGCTGGACGGCGTACCGCTGGCGATCGAGCTTGCTGCGGCTCGGGCTGGGTCACTGGGACCGGATGGTCTGCTGGCGGCACTTGATGACCGGCTGCGGCTGCTGTCTGGGGGACGTGGGCCGAACGAGCGGCACAACTCGTTGGCTCGGGTGATTGGCTGGAGTTACAACCTGCTGGATGAGGACGAGCGGCGGTTGTTTCGGCGGCTTGGAGTGTTCGTCGGTGGGTTTGACCTGGCTGCGGCTGCTGGTGTGACGCCTGCGAGTTCGAAAAGCGAGCTGAGTGACCTCCTGGGTCGGCTGACCGACAAGAGCCTGCTGCACCGCAGCCAACTTGCTGGGACCAGCCGCTGGCGGATGCTCGAGACGGTCCGGGCCTACGCGCTGGACGAGCTCAGTGCTGAGTACGACGAGGTCGCTGCGCTGCACGTGGCTTGGGCTGAGGCGATTGCGGAGGACCTGGGGGAGCGGCTCGAAGCAGGTCAGGAGTGGCAGACCGAGTTCGATCAGGTGACACCGGATCTGCGCGCTGCCGTCAGTGGTCCGAAGGTTGCGCACGGCCTTGTTCGCCGGGTGGCGCATCTGACGTTTGCGCGGAAACGGTTCGTTGAGGCGCGTGAGCACTACCTGACGGCTGCGGCGAACGCTGCCGACGCCGCGGAGCGGTACGACGACCTGCGTGACGCGGCGGATGCGGCCATGGTCGTTGCGGAGGGCGACGAGGCGTACCAGTTGATGATGCGGGCTGCGGGTGATGGCAATCAGGACGCGGCGGCGTATGCGGTCACCATTCTCAACCGCTATGAGATGACCCGTACGGCCGCGGTCCCGGCGGACAGGGGCGCCAGTCTGCTTGCTGTGGGTGGCGACAGCGTTCCAGTGCTTGTGGCTCGGGCCTGGGCCGCGCGGTTCGACATTCCGGCGGCGGAAAGGGCTGTCGAGGCCGCGCGGCAGGCGGACGCGACGCTGGAGCTGATGAGTGCGCTCGACGCGTATGGGACGGCGGTTGGCGCGGCTGGTCGCTTTCGGGATGCGAACGCGGCCGCGCAGGAGCGGCTGGCTTTGGCGGCGACTCTGCCGGAGCATGACCCGCGTGCGGTGGCTGAGATCGTGGATGCGTTCCACGCCGGATCTACTGCTGCCATCGCTGCTGGTGAGCTGAACGAGGCGGTCCGGCTGGCGCTGCTGACCGATGATCCGGTGCACGGGCACCCGTACATCACTGCGCCGCGGAAGGTCCGGGCCTTCGCGCTCTGCGGCCGGCTCGACGAGGCGGTACAGGCGGCCGAGCTGATGTGGAACGGCTGGCGCGCGGCCGGGTGCCCGCCGCGGGCCTGGATGGCATCGGCCGCGGCAACCGCAGCCCTGGCCCACGGACTCCTCGGCACCGGCCTGGACGCACTCTGGCAGCACCGGGCCCTGGAGATCGCCCAGGTGAACGACGCAACCGACGACCCAGGCCTGGCCGCCCCAGCCGCCTTCGTAGACGCCCGCCTAGCCATCCACCACCACGACACCGCCGTACCTACGGCTGCGGTCGCCGGTCTGGTGGAGCGCGCGCTGGCCGAGTTTCCGGAGCCGTGGTGGGTTCCGTATGCGCGGGCCGCCGGTGCTGAGTTGGCCGTTGTGGCGGGCCTCCCGGACGCCGCGCAGTACGTCGAGAGCGCGGTCACAGAGAACGCCTGGGCGGACGCCGTACTCCTCCGCGCCACCGGCCGACTCCACGGGGACCAGGACGCGCTGGCGGAGGCTGCGGCCCGGTTTGGGCGGATCGGGGCCGCGTTCGAGCAGGCTCACACGCTCCGCCTGCTGACCGGATGAGCGGGAACATCCGCGGCGGACATACTCTTGAAACCGATATGACTGCTTCCGAGCGCCAAACGGTGTACCTGGACCACGCGGCGACGACGCCGATGCTCCCGGACGCGATCGAGGCGATGACCTATCACCTCGCGCGGACCGGCAACGCGTCGTCCCTGCACGGGTCTGGCCGGTGCGCCCGGCGTACGGTCGAGGAATCCCGCGAAACCATCGCCGCGGCGCTGGGAGCCCAGCCGAGTGAGGTGGTGTTCACCTCCGGCGGCACCGAGGCGGACAACCTCGCGCTCAAGGGCCTGTGGTGGTCCCGCCTGGCCGAGGACCCACGCCGGCGCCGGATCCTGCTGAGCGGCATCGAGCACCACGCCGTCCTCGACCCGGCCATCTGGCTCGGTCAGCACGAGCACGCCGAGATCGAGTGGCTTCCGGTCGACGAGCTCGGGCGGGTGCGTCCGGACGACGTACGCCGGGCTATCGAGAGCGACCCGGAGTCCGTGTCGTTCATCACGCTGATGATGGCCAACAACGAGGTCGGGACGCTCCAGCCGATCCGTGAGGTCGCCGAGCTCGCCCAGCAGTACGGCGTACCTGTGCACACCGACGCGGTCCAGGCGATCGGACAGGTGCCGGTGGACTTCAGTGAGCTCGGTGTGGACGCGATGACGGTGTCCGCGCACAAGATCGGCGGTCCGTACGGGATCGGTGCGCTCGTCGTCCACAAGGAGACGAAGCTGACGCCGATCCTGCACGGCGGGGGACAGGAGCGCGACGTCCGGTCCGGCACGCTGGACACCCCTGCGACCGCTGGTTTCGCGGTGGCGGTGGAGCACGCGATCAAGCACCAGGCCGACGAGGCGCGCCGGCTCACCGAGCTACGGGACGCGCTGATCGACGGCATCACCAGCACGGTCGAGGGCGCGCAGTTGTCGGGCGACCCGGTCGGCCGCTTGCCCGGTAACGCACACTTGTCCTTCAGCGACTGCGAGGGCGACTCGCTGTTGCTGCTGCTCGACGCACGCGGCATCGAGGTCTCGACCGGGTCCGCGTGCAACGCCGGCGTCGCCGAGCCGAGTCATGTGCTGCTGGCGATGGGGTACGACGACCAGCGGGCCCGCGGCTCGCTCCGGTTCACCCTCGGGCACACGAGTACGCGCGCCGACATCGACGCCGTACTGGAGAACATCGGGCCGGTCGTGGAGCGGGCGAAGTCCGCCGGCCTGCAGAACGTGGGAAGGAACAGCTGATGCGGGTACTCGCAGCCATGTCCGGCGGAGTGGACTCCGCGGTCGCGGCGGTGCGGATGGCCGAGGCCGGGCACGACGTGACCGGAGTGCACCTGGCCCTGAGCCGGAACCCGCAGTCGTACCGCAGCGGCGCCCGCGGCTGCTGCACGATCGAGGACTCCCGCGACGCCCGCCGGGCCGCGGACGTGATCGGCATCCCGTTCTACGTCTGGGATCTGGCCGAGCGGTTCCATGCGGACGTGGTCGAGGACTTCGTCGCGGAGTACGCCGCCGGCCGGACGCCGAACCCGTGTCTGCGGTGCAACGAGAAGGTCAAGTTCAGCGCCGTACTGGAGCGGGCGCTCGCGCTCGGTTTCGACGCGGTCGCGACCGGTCACTACGCGCGGATCGTGGACACCGCCGATGGGCGTGAACTCCACCGGGCAGTCGACCCGGCGAAGGACCAGTCCTACGTTCTCGGCGTTCTCACCCAGCAGCAGCTCGCGCACGCGTTCTTCCCGCTTGGCGACACGGTCAAGACCGAGGTCCGGGCGGAGGCCGAGCGGCGCGGGCTGTCGGTGGCGGCCAAGCCGGACAGCCACGACATCTGCTTCATTGCCGACGGCAACACCGAAGGGTTCCTCAGCGCGCAGCTCGGCGAGGCGCCCGGTGACATCGTCGATGCGCAGGGCAACAAGCTCGGCGAGCACCACGGCACCCACGGCTTCACCATCGGCCAGCGCAAGGGCCTGCGGATCGGTACGCCGGCCGCCGACGGCAAGCCGCGCTTCGTGCTGGACATCTCGCCGGTGGACCGGACCGTCACGGTCGGCTCCCGCGAGGAGCTGGCCGTCTCGCACCTGACCGCGTCCAAGCCCCGCTGGTGCGGCCCGGCGCCGACCCAGGAACTGCAGGCCAAGGCCCAGCTCCGCGCCCACGGCGAGGAGGTCGCGGTCACGGCCCGCCTCGACGACGACCAGGTCGAGGTCAGCTTCGACCAGCCGACCTCCGCGGTCGCACCCGGCCAGGCAGTAGTGCTGTACGACGGAACGCGGGTGATCGGGTCCGCCACCATCGACACCGTTCAGCGCGTAACTGCTGGCGTATGACGGTGCTTTTGGCCGGGCCTTCGGCGCCGGCAGGGTCATGGGGCTGTGACTCCCGGCCTTCCCTCGTCGCTCTGGTCGCTTCGCTCCCGCCGCTCCTCAGTCCAGGCCGGGAGGCCCCATGACCACTACTGGTCTGGGATCACTACCCGGGGACGACATTCGCGAGTGGACGAAGGTGCTGCTCGAGGCGGTCGACATCCCGTTTCTCGCTGAGCTTCCGGCGCGGCCGTACGGCGACATGCTCAGCCGGGCGATCGCCGTACTGACTGAACTGGCCGCGGACCTGCAGCCGGCCGGATGGCGGCTCACCGGTGGGAGTGATCCGCGGGCGAGCATGGACCAGCGGCGGGCGCGGTCCCTGCTCGCCGAGGATCTCGACGTACTCGAAGAGCTGGCGGACGGCTACACCGGGCCGCTCAAGCTGCAGCTCACCGGTCCGTGGACGCTGGCGGCCACGGTCGAGCTTCCGCGCGGTGACAAGATCCTGGCCGACCACGGCGCCCGCCGCGACCTGGCCGAGGCGCTGGCGTTGGGTCTGTCGGATCACGTCGCCGAGGTACGACGTCGCGTGCCGGGCGCGGACCTCGTCGTACAACTGGATGAGCCGGCCCTCCCCGCCGTACTCGCCGGAGCCATCCCGACGGCATCCGGTTGGAGCAAGCACCGCTCGGTCGACGGTCCCGGTGCGGTTGAGCTGTTGAGTCTGGTGACCACGACAGCACCCACAGTGATCCACTGCTGTGCCGCCCGCCCGCCCATCGAGGTCTTCACCAAAGCCGGCGCCACCGGAGTCGCAGTGGACGTCTCGCTCCTGACCGAGCCTGGCTGGGAACAGATCGCGATCGCGGTAGAAGCTGGCACCACCCTCTACGCAGGTCTGGTCCCCACGACGGGCGCCCTGCCGAATCCCGAGCAGGCCGCGGACCCCCTGATCCGTCGTTGGCGAGAGCTCGGTCTCGATCCCGAGCTGCTCAAGCAGGTAGTCATCACGCCGGCCTGCGGTCTGGCCGCCTCTCCGTCACCGTCCGACGCCAAAGCGCGCCTGGACCTCCTCCGCCGGGTAGTCGATGCCGTCGGCGAAGGCGCAGACGCCTGATCCTCAGGCGACGTGCGGAAAAACGTCGGTGGGCGGCTGTAGGTTTTGTCCATGAGTACGGAGGAGAACGCTGCGCCGCCTGAGGTGCGGGAGCGGCATGCGGACCTGAGCAAGGAGATCGACGACCACCGGGCGCGGTACTACCTGGCCAACCCGATCATCTCGGACGCGGACTTCGACGTGCTGATGCACGAGCTGGAGGGTCTCGAGGAGCAGTACCCCGAGCTTCGGACTCCGGACTCGCCCACCCAGAAGGTCGGCATACCGATCTCCACGCTGTTCACGCCCGTCCAGCACCCGATGCGGATGGAGAGCCTGGGCAACGCGTTCTCGGCCGAGCAGATGGAGGCCTGGGCCAAGCGGCTGGAGCGCGAGGTCACGCTCCAGCAGATCCACGACAGCGGGTTCATCTGCGAGCTCAAGGTCGACGGCCTCGCCCTCGACCTCGTCTACGAGAACGGCAAGCTGGTCACCGGCGCTACCCGCGGCGACGGCCGCACCGGCGAGGACGTCACGCCGAACGTCCGCACCATCAAAAGCATCCCGAACGAGCTGAAGGGCAAGGACCTCCCGTCCTTCCTGGAGGTCCGCGGCGAGGTCTACTTCCGGGTCGAGGACTTCGAGGAGCTGAACGCGCAGCTTGTCGAGGCCGGCAAGGACGTCTTCTCCAACCCGCGCAACAGCGCGGCTGGATCGCTGCGGCAGAAGGATCCGCGGGTCTCGGCCAACCGCCCGCTGCGGTTCGTCGTGCACGGCCTCGGCAAGGTCGAGGGCCACCACATCGGCCGGCTCTCCGAGGCGTACGAGCAGTTGAAGGCCTGGGGCCTGCCGGTCAGCGACCGCGCCCGCCGGGTCGGCACGCTCGACGAGGTCAACGAATTCATCGCGTACTACGGCGAGAACCGGCACTCAGTCGACCACGAGATCGACGGCGTCGTGGTCAAGGTCGACGAGGTCGACCTGCAGCGCGCCCTCGGGTCGACCTCGAGCGCCCCGCGCTGGGCGATCGCGTACAAGTACCCGCCGGAAGAGGTCAACACCAAGCTGATCGAGATCGAGGTGAACGTCGGCCGCACCGGTCGGGTCACTCCTTTCGCGCACATGGAGCCGGTCCGGGTGGCCGGGTCCACGGTCGAGTACGCGACGCTGCACAACGCCAAGGAGGTCGCCCGCAAGGACGTTCGCCCGGGCGACACCGTCGTACTGCGCAAGGCCGGTGACGTGATCCCCGAGGTCCTGGGGCCCGTGGTTGACCTGCGTCCGAAGGGCCTGCCTGCTTGGGAGATGCCGACCCGGTGTCCGTGGTGCGACACCGTGCTGGCGCCGGCCAAGGAGTCCGACGTCGACATCCGCTGCCCGAATTCGCAGTACTGCCAGGGGCAGTTGCGGGAGCGGCTGTTCTATCTGGCCGGGCGGTCGGCGTTCGACATCGAGGGTCTCGGGTTCAAGGCGGCCGACGCGCTGATCCGCGGCGGGCTGATCGCCGACGAGGGCGATCTGTTCGCGCTGACCGAGGAGAAGCTGGCCGAGAGCGACTTCTTCACCACCAAGGCCGGCGCCCTGTCGGCGAACGCGCGCAAGCTAGTGGCCAACCTCGAGGAGGCCAAGGCCAAGCCGTTGTCGCGGGCAATGGTCGCGCTGTCGATCCGGCACGTCGGCCCGACCGCGGCCGCCGCGCTGACCGAGGTGTTCGACAACATCGACGACATCCGGGCCGCGAGCGAGGAGCAGCTGGCCGAGATCGAGGGCGTCGGGCCGACCATCGCGCAGGCGATGATCGAGTGGTTCCAGGTGCCGTGGCACCAGGCGATCGTGGACAAGTGGCAGGCGTCCGGCGTGGTGATGCGCGAGGAGCGCACCGGCCCGGAGTTCCCGCAGACCCTGGTTGGGCTGTCCGTTGTGGTGACCGGGACCGTCGAGGGGTTCAGCCGGGACGAGGCGACCGAGGCGATCGTGGGGCGCGGCGGGAAGGTCGCGAGTTCGGTGTCGAAGAAGACGTCGTTCGTGGTCGTTGGCGACTCGCCGGGATCGAAGTACGACAAGGCTGTGCAGCTCGGCGTACCGATCCTGGACGCGGCCGGCTTCGAGGTCCTGCTGGCTGACGGCGCCGAGGCTGCGGCCGCGGTTGCGACCACCCCGTCAAGCGACGGCGACTGACGATTTGCCGAGGTACGGATCCGGCGGCTGGGCTGAGCCGTCGGACTGTTAACTTTGCACGTCGATACGTGGGTTCATAAGGAGCAGATATGACGACGCCGCCGCAGGGACCATGGGGTCCTGGGCAGCCGGGGGGCCAGCCAGGCGGGCAGCACGGGGGACAGGGCGGCCAGCCGCCACAGCAGGGTCAGCCACCGCAGGGCGGGCAGCCGCCTCAGCAGGGTGGTCAGCCGCAGGGCGGGCAACCGCATCCAGGCGGGCAGCAGCCGCCGCAGCAGGGTGGTTGGGGACAGCAGCCTCCCGGCCAGGGCGGCGGATGGGGCCCAGGCCCGCAGCAGCCGCAGGGTCCGCACGGTCAGCCTCCTCAGGGACAGCCGCCGCACGGTCAGCCGCCTCAGCAGGGTGGTTGGGGTCCGCAGCCGGGGCGTCCGCAGCCGGGCCAGCCTGGGCAGCCTGGTCAGGCGCCGCAGGGTGGTTGGGGGCAGCCTCCGCAGCAGGGGGGTCCGTACCAGCAGCAGTCGTGGGGTCAGCGCACCCAGACCCAGCAGCCCGGTCAGCAGCAGGGCGGTTGGCACCAGCAGCGGGGTGGACAGCCCGGGCCGCAGTGGCCGGGTGGTCCAGGTGGTCCAGGTGGTCCGCGCAGCTCCAAGGGCCCGTTCGGCATCAGCAAGGACAAGCTGCCGTTCGTGATCGGCGGCGGTGTGATCGGCATCGTGGTGATCGCGCTGCTGGTCTTCCTCGGCATCCACCAGTTCGGCGGTGACGACACCCCCGAGTCGAACCCGACCACCACCGAGCAGCCGACCGGCAAACCGTCCGAGGGCGGCGGCCAGAACGGCGAGCTCGGCAACGCGACCGGTCAGGCCAAGGCGGCGACCGAGAAGCTGCAGGGCAACGGTTTCGGCTGCAGCGACCTGTTCAACACCGGCCAGGGCGCACACCGCGGCTGCTTCAAGTACGAGGACAACGCGCAGGCCGAGGCGGTCTTCCAGTTCAAGCCGGACGGCACGATCATCGCGATCCGGTTCGAGTCGATGAACGACGACAACAACAACAATGCGGCGGTCGTTTTCGACCAGGTGCTGCAGGCGGTCGGCAACGACACGTTCGGCGGCGATCAGGTGAAGAAGATCCAGGACGCGGTCAAGTCCGGCCAGAAGTCGCAGACCGTGGACACCAGCTGGGGCGAGTTCGAGCTACAGAACGACGGTGACTCCTACGAGCTGTCCGGCGGGAAGTCCGGCGAGGACTCCCTCGACGTACCGCCGAAGACCTTCGAGACCACCAAGCCGCAGATGCTCGCGGCATTGAAGGCCAAGCAGTACGTGTGCACGAGCTCCTGCACCAAGGAGATCGGCAAGTACGGCCAGCAGCGGGTGTACTTCTACGCCAGCGACGGCGAAGGCATCAAGGACATCCAGGTCAGCGCCTCCGGCGACGCCGCGGATGTGAAGAAGGCGCTGCCGACCGCACTGAACGACGCGTTCGGCGTACTCAAGAGCGGCGATATCGGGGCGCTGAAGTCGTACATCCAGGCGCACAGTGACGGGAAGTCGTACGCTTCATATGTCGCCGGTTGGCGGGTCGAGATCAGAGGGAACAGCTCGGACAGCTACTCCTCGCAACAGGTCGAGATCACGTACGAGTCGTTCTACGTCTGAGCAGGTCGGGTACGGAGGCTGGATGAAGATCCCCCGGGAGAAGCGGGAGCCGCGCACGGTGGTCAGTCCGCCGCCCGAGGCTGGTCGGCGTGTCGACGGTGGTGGGGCCTGGGGTCCCACCCAGTTCGACCTCCCGGACAAGAACGGCAGCAACAGCCAGGCGATCCTGATCGTCGCCCTGGTCGGCGTCGTGGTCCTGCTGATCATCGCCGCCCTCTGGGTGCTGGCCTACTTCCAGTTCACCTGACCCAGAAGCAAGGCCCCCGCTCGGTCATCGAGCGGGGGCCTTGCTGCGTCTGGAACCGTCAGGCGGTGGCGCGGATGGTGACGGCGAGGGAGGCCAGGTAGGAGAGCCGGGCTACCTCGGAGCCGAGGAACTCGGGCCCGCCGCGGCGGCCGATGACGAGGACCCGGCGGTCGGACTCGAGCGGAGCGGCGACGAGCACCGATTCCGAGAGGCCCTTGTGGTCCGGGGCTTCCAGCGTCGTTGCCTTCTGCATCGGGAGCCAGGCGCCGGCCACGTCGCCGAACTCCGGCGTCGCGCTCGTCTCCAGCGCGACCTTCACCTCACTGCCGGTGCCGTCGAGCAGCGCGGCCCAGTCGGCGTGCAGCACGGCCGGCGACTGCTCGACCAGGATGTCGATCGCGTCCGCAGGAGCCGACGTCATCTGCTCGACCGCTTCGAGGTCCATGTGCAGGCCGCCGCCGGCGCCGTACCGCGAGAACCAGATGACCTCGACGTCGGGTACGCCGTTGCACGCGGAGACCAGGCGGTCGGGCAGCACGCCAGGTGGCAGGTCGACCACGATGTCGTCGACAGCGGTGCCGTTCTCGCGCCGGTGCTCGACGATCTCGATCGCGTGGATGTCGGCGGACACCTCACCGAGGGCAGTTGCCACGATGCCCAGCGAACCGGGCCGGTCCGGGATGATCAAGCGCAGCAAGAACACCGAACGATCATCTCCCAGCCGATCACCATGCGTGTAACGCCCTGTCGCGGCCCATGTTACAGAGCGGTAGGCGAAGACACGCGCGCCCATCTCATCGAACTGTTGTCCACAGCTTCGGGGGACGAGGAAACTTCGCTGTCATATCGCCCCCTAAGATGGCCTGGGTAACACCGAGAACCTCTCTGTGTTGCACCTCCAGTTACTGCACTCATTGGATCAGTTCATGCCATCGATTACCCGCGAAGAGGTTGCGCACCTGGCGCGACTGGCGCGGATCGAGCTCTCCGACGACGAGCTCGACCACCTTGCGCCGCAGCTCGACCAGATCATCGGACTGGTCGGGCAGGTCAGCCAGGTGGCGGCGGACGACATCCCGCCGACCTCGCACGCCCTGCCCCTGACCAACGTGATGCGCGCGGACGAGAACGTCCCGTGCCTCACGCCCGAGCAGGCGCTCTCCGGCGCGCCGGCCCAGGAGGAGCAGCGCTTCCGGGTGCCGCGGATCCTGGAGGAGGACTGACATGAGCGACCTCACCAGGAAGACCGCGGCCGAGCTCGCGGAGCTGATGACATCCGGGCAGGCCAGCTCGGTGGAGATCACCCAGGCCCACCTCGACCGGATCGCCGCTGTCGACGGCGACGTACATGCGTTCCTGCACGTGGACACCGAAGGCGCGCTGGCCCAGGCCAAGGCGGTCGACGAGAAGCGGACGGCGGGGCAGCAGCTGTCCCCGCTGGCCGGCGTACCGCTGGCGCTGAAGGATGTGCTCACCCAGGAGGGTGTGCCGACCACGGCCGGCTCGAAGATCCTCGAGGGCTGGAAGCCGCCGTACGACTCGACTGTCGTGCAGCGGCTGAAGGCGGCCGGGATCGTCATCCTCGGCAAGACCAACATGGACGAGTTCGCGATGGGCTCCTCCACCGAGAACTCGGCGTACGGCACCACGCACAACCCGTGGGACCTGGCCCGGATCCCGGGTGGCTCCGGCGGCGGTTCGTCCGCGGCCATCTCGGCGTACGAGGCGCCGCTCGCGATCGGCACCGACACCGGCGGCTCGATCCGGCAGCCGGGTGCGTTCACCGGGACGGTCGGCGTCAAGCCGACCTACGGCGGGACCTCGCGGTACGGGCTGATCGCGCTGGCGTCGTCGCTGGACACGCCTGGTCCGTGTGCGCGGACGACCCTCGACGCGGCCCTGCTGCACGAGGCGATCGCCGGCTACGACCCGATGGACTCGACCTCGATCAACCAACCGGTCCCGGCCGTTGTCGAGGCCGCGCGCAACGGTGACGTCGCCGGTCTGCGGATCGGCGTGGTGAAGGAGCTCGGCGGCGAGGGGTACCAGCCGGGTGTCGAGGCGCGCTTCCACGAGGCGGTCGAGCTGCTGACCAAGCTCGGCGCCGAGGTGGTCGAGGTCTCCTGCCCGCACTTCGAGTACGCGCTGCCGGCGTACTACCTGATCCTGCCGAGCGAGGCCTCGTCCAACCTGGCCAAGTTCGACGCCATGCGGTACGGGCTGCGCGTCGGCGACGACGGCACGAACAGCGCGGAGAAGGTGACGAGCCTGACCCGCGAGGCCGGCTTCGGTGCCGAGGTGAAGCGACGCATCATCCTCGGCACGCACGCGCTGTCGAGCGGGTATTACGACGCGTACTACGGCCAGGCGCAGAAGGTGCGGACGCTGATCGCCCGTGACTTCGCCAAGGCCTACGAGCAGGTCGACGTACTGGTCTCGCCGGCCACGCCGACGACCGCGTTCGCGATCGGCGACCGGATCGACGACCCGATCGCCATGTACAAGAACGATCTCTGCACGATCCCGTCCAACCTGGCCGGTAACGCGGCCGCGTCGTTCCCGTGCGGCCTGGCCGACGAGGACGGTATGCCGGTCGGCTTCCACGTGATGGCGCCGGTGATGCGCGACGACCTGTGCTACCAGGTCGGTGCCGCGCTGGAGAGCGCGTTGGCTGAGCAGTGGGGCGGCGTGCTGATGACCAAGGCTCCGGAACTTGAGGTGACCCGATGACACCCTCTTTGAATGATGCTGCAGTTGTCGAGATATCCGACGCGTTGGCGCAGTACGACCCGGTGATGGGCCTCGAGGTCCACGTCGAGCTGAACACCAAGTCGAAGATGTTCTGCGGCTGCCCGACCGAGTTCGGCGCGCCGCCGAACAGCCAGACCTGCCCGGTCTGCCTCGGTCTGCCCGGCGCGCTGCCGGTGGTGAATCGGCGCGGCGTCGAGTCGGCGATCAAGATCGGCCTGGCGCTGAACTGCGAGATCGCCGAGTGGTGCCGGTTCGCCCGGAAGAACTACTTCTACCCGGACATGCCGAAGAACTTCCAGACCTCGCAGTACGACGAGCCGATCGCGTTCAACGGCTGGACCGAGGTCGTCGTCGACGGCGAGACGTACCGGATCGAGATCGAGCGCGCGCACATGGAGGAGGACACCGGCAAGTCCACCCACATCGGTGGCGCGACCGGCCGGATCCACGGCGCCTCGCACTCGCTGGTCGACTACAACCGGGCCGGCATCCCGCTGATCGAGATCGTCACCAAGACGATCGAGGTCCCGGGGGACAAGGCTGCCGCGGTCGCGCGGGCGTACGTGAGCATGTTGCGCGACCTGCTGTTCGCGCTCGGGGTGTCCGACGTGCGGATGGACCAGGGTTCGCTGCGCTGCGACGCCAACGTGTCGCTGAAGCCGCGGGGTTCGTCGACGCTGGGCACGCGGACCGAGACCAAGAACGTGAACTCGTTCCGCTCGGTCGAGCGTGCGGTGACGTACGAGATCACCCGGCAGGCAGCGGTGCTGAACTCAGGCGGCAAGGTTCTCCAGGAGACCCGGCACTGGCACGAGGACACCGGCATCACCACCTCCGGCCGGGAGAAGTCCGACGCCGACGACTACCGGTACTTCCCCGAGCCCGACCTGGTCCCGGTCGCGCCGTCGCGCGAGTGGGTCGAGGAGCTGCGGGCGACGCTGCCCGAGGCACCCCCGGTACGGCGGGCTCGGCTGCAGAAGGAGTGGGGTTTCACCGATCTCGAGATGCGCGACGTCATCAACGGCAACGCGCTGGAGCCGATCGTGGCGACGGTCGAGCTCGGTGTTCCTGCGGCCGCCGCGAAGAAGTGGTGGCTGGGTGAGCTGGCCCGGGCCGCGAACGAGTCCGGTCAGGACCTGGACGCGCTCGGTGTCGGTCCGGCCGAGGTCGCCGAGGTGCAGAAGCTGGTCGACGAGGGTTCGCTGAACGACAAGCTCGCGCGGCAGGTGTTCGAGGGTCTGCTCGCCGGTGAAGGTACGCCGGCCGAGATCATCGAGAAGCGCGGCCTGGCCCTGGTGTCCGACGACTCGGCCCTGCTCGACGCCATCGACCGAGCGATCGCCGCCAACCCCGACGTCGTCGAAAAGGTCAACTCCGGCAAACCAGCCGCCGCCGGCGCCCTCATCGGCGCCGTCATGAAAGACATGCGAGGCCAGGCTGACGCCGCCAAGGTCCGCCAACTCCTCAACGAAAAGCTAGGCATCTAACGTCGCGCGAACCGGCCGTCTCAGGGGTCAACCCCTGAGACGGCCGGTTGGCACCCGAGATTCTCGGTCCGCAACCGACCAGCTGAGGGGTTGACCCCTCAGACGGTCAGGCGGCGTCTTTGTGCTCCGCTGTGGGTTGTGGTGCGAGGCGGCCGTCGTCTGGGGCGGTGGTGTTTGCGAGGAGGGTTTGGGCGACGGCTAGCTCGTCGGCCGGGCAGCGGACCTCGTAGCGGGTCGGGAGGGTTTCGGTGGTTACTGCTTCGGGGCGGTTGTGGACGAGGCCGCGGAACAGACCCCAGAGTGCTCCGACCAGTACGCCGTACACGAAGCCCCAGACCACGACCGCGAGGCCGGTCAGGGTGGTCTCGGCGACCAGGGTGATGAAGACGGCCGCGAGTACGCCGAGCAGCGCACCCTGCAGCGCGCCGACCGCGGTCAGCCTCACGACCGGGACGGCCCTGCGTCTGCTTGCCTGTCGGAGCCCGGCGCCGACGACCTCCAGTCTCGCCGCGTCCATCCCGTAACTTCTCAGGTACTCGACCGTCCGCTGAGCATCGTCGAACCTGCTCACCGTTGCGATCACACTGCTGGGGACGCCAGACGTCTGGCCGGTCGGCATACCGATCTCCTCCTCGAGTCGCGGGGCTTACTCCACAAGTACCAGACGACCCCAAGGCTGAAACGGTTGACGGATCAGGATGTGCTCAGTGTCACGCGAAGAATGCGGTCGTCACCGTCGCGCGCGTCCCCTCGGCCGTCGGTGTTCGACGTCGTCACCCACAACGAACCGTCCGGCGCGACCTCCACTGTGCGCAAACGCCCGTATTTATTGGTGAAGAACGCCTGCGGCTCACCGACTCGCTTGCCTCCGGCAACTGGTATCGCCCACAGCCGCTGGCCGCGCAACGACGCCATGAAGATGTACCCCCGCGCGAACGCGATCCCCGACGGCGACGCGTCGGTCGTGTGCCACTGCGCGATCGGATCCGTCATCCCGTCCAGCTGACTAATGCCTTCGGCGGCCGGCCAGCCGTAGTTCGAGCCGGGGGTGATCACGTTCAGCTCGTCCCAGGTGTTCTGCCCGAACTCCGCGGCGTACAGCTGGCTGCCGTCGAACGCGAGCCCCTGGACGTTGCGGTGCCCCTTGGTGATCCACACCCGGCCGTCCGGGTTCCCGGGCGCGGCCTTCCCGTCGGTGGTGATCCGCAGGATCTTCCCGCCCAGCGAGTTGTCATCCTGCGAGTTCGGCCGATCCGAGCCGTCCCCGGTCCCGGCGTACAGATAGCCGTCCGGCCCGAACCGCAGCCGGCCGCCATTGTGGATCGCCGCCTCCGGGATCCCGTCGAGAATCACCTGCTGGTCGGACAGCTTCCCGTCCTGATAGGTGATCCGCGCGATCCGGTTGTCCTTCCCACTCGAGAAGTACGCATAGATGTACGGCTTCCCCGGATACCCCGGATCCACCGCCAGCCCCAGCAGCCCACCCTCGGACGAGGCGTTCACCCCGTCCACCGTCCCGACGTCCGAGACCTGCCCACCGGCAATCCGCTTGATCTTCCCCGCATCCCGCTCCGCCACCAACGCACTCTTGTCCGGCAAGAACGCAAGCCCCCAAGGCACCTCGATCCCGGTCGCCACAGTCGACGCCACCGTCAACTTCACCGCCCCAGCCGGCACCGCCGTACCCGAAGTAGCCGGCGCCGACCCAGAACTACTAGGCGTCGCCTCCGAACACCCCGCGACGAACGCCAACGCCGCAACCGCCACTGCCGCCCTACCGCGCACGCCCATCTCCTCCGTTAGCCCTGCTTACTTACTACACCGCGGGGCAACGAATGGTTCAGCTCATCCAGGTTGGGCGGAGGGGGAAGTGGGCGTTGGCTTCGTCGTCCAGCTTTACGGCGAGGAATTGGTGGAGTTGGGTGTTGTTGCGTTCGAAGCCGACTCGGCAGGCGGCCAGGTAGAGGCCCCAGATCTTGGCGATCGGGTGGCCTACTTCGGCGACGGCCTCGTCCCAGTGGGCGACGAGGTTGTCGGACCAGGCCGCGAGGGTGAGGGCGTAGTGCTCGCGGAGGTTCTCCTCGTGGCGGACCTCGAAGCCGGCGTCCTGGGCCTCGGCGATGATGCGGCCGGAGCCGATCAGTTCGCCGTCGGGGAAGATGTAGCGGTCGATGAAGGCGCCGGTGTGCCGGAAGCGGTTGTCCGGACGGGTGATGCTGTGGTTGAGCAGCCGGCCGCCGGGCTTGAGGCGGTCGAGCAGGAACCCGAAGTACGACGGGTAGTTGCGGACGCCGATGTGCTCGGTCAGGCCGATCGAGCTGATCGCGTCGAAGTCGCGCTCGGGTACGTCGCGGTAGTCCAGGAACCGCACCTCGGCCCGGTCCTCCAACCCCTCGCGCTTGATCGCTGCCGAAGCCCACTCCGCCTGCTCCGCCGACAACGTGACGCCCAGCGCGGTCACGCCGTACTCGCGGGCCGCGTGCCGGACCATGCCGCCCCAGCCGCAGCCGACGTCGAGCAGCCGCATCCCCGGCTTGAGGTCGAGCTTCCGCGCGACCAGGTCGTACTTCTCGAACTGCGCCTGCTCCAGCGAGGCATCGGCGGTCGGATAAACCGCGCAGGTGTACGTCATCGACGGCCCGAGCACCCACTCGTAGAACGTGTTCGACACGTCGTAGTGGTGGTGGATCGCGGCCTTGTCCCGTGACTTCGAGTGCCGCAGCCCCTCGAACGTGCGACGCCATTTCGGCAGGTGCTCCTGCGGCGGCGGAGGCGGCGGCTTGAGGTGACTCCAGCCGAGCCCGCGGACGATCCGCAGCGCCTCCGCGGTCGTCGGCCGCTCGAAGTGCACCTGGTTGAGCATCATCCGCATCAGGTCGTACGGGTTGCCCTCGTGGATGCCGGTGATCTCCAGGTCACCCATCACGTACGCGCGGACCAGGCCGAGATCGCCGGGCGCGGTGAGTACGTAGGACAGACCACGTTCGGAGGCAAGATGCATGTGGATCGGCGAGTCCTCCGGGCCGGTCGCGCTGCCGTCGTACGCCGTGAACCGGAACGGCAGGCCGTTCGGGGTCACTGTCGTGAGTGCGTCTGCGATCGAAACCTGGGTCGCGAGCGTCGTCATCGGCGCGTCACCGCCTTTTCGTAGAGCCCGGTGAGCCGGGCGTTCGGGTCGTACCGTTTCTTCACCTCGGCGAGGGCCGGGACGTTGTAGAGCCGGTCGAAGGTGTCTCGGTCGTAGTAGGCGTCGGAGTACAGCGACTTGTGGCCGCCGAAGTCGGTCACGGCCGTCTCGATGTGCCGGTTCACGTCGCCGTCCTCGGCGCCGGGAGCGATCGGCACGGTGCCCCAGAAGCCCACGTTCACATAGGTCTCGCCAGGCGCGAGCGGGTACAGCGGCCAGGCGGTCGAGCCGCGCAGCCGCAACGGGCACAGCCACACCGGCCGCATCCCGACATGCGCGTCGAACCAGCGTAGGAACCCGCCGAGCCGGCTGACCGGGATCTCCACGTCCTGGACGACGCGCTCACGATCCGGCTGACCGCGCCGCCGGTTGAGACGGGCCGCGAGCTGGTGCCGGTTCTCGAAGCCGACGATCTTGTGGAACACGTCGCTACGGCGCCAGCGCTTCGGCCACAACCGGCGTACCACTGGCTGCTGTGCGCCGAAGGCGGCCGAGCACCAGAACCAGTCGGTGTCCCAGCGCCACAGGTAGTCGTGCGCGGTGAGGAAGTCCTGCTGCCGGTTCTGGATCGAGCGGTAGTAGATCTGCTGACCGGTGTAGTCACTGGTCCGGACCGCGGCGTCACTGTTGCGGCCGAGGGTCAGGTAGGCCTCCGTCGGGCTGAACGCGACCCCGTCGACGAAGTGCACCGGCTCCCCGTTGTACGTGCCACCGGCAACGATCTCGTTGATCGCCGGCGCCAGCTCGTCCAGGCCGAGACGGACGTGGCGGAGGGCGACGTACGGCGAGATCTTGTCGAGCTCGATCCGCAGCCGGGTCGCGTACCCGAGGGTGCCGTACGAGTTCGGGAACATCCGGAACAGGTCCGCGTGCTCGCCGTCGGGAGTCGCGGTGACCAGCTCACCGGAGCCGGTGAGGATGTCGAGCTCGAGCACCGACTCGTGCGGCAGGCCGGCCCGGAACGACGACGACTCGATGCCGAGCCCGGTCACGGCGCCGCCGAGCGTGATCGTCTTGAGCTGCGGCACGACCATCGGGGTCAGCCCGTGCGGGAGCGTCGCCGCGACCAGGTCCTCGTACGTGCACATGCCCTGTACGTCGGCCGTCCGCGCGACCGGGTCCACGCTGATCACGCCGGTGAGCTTCGACACGTCCAGGCCCGGGCGGTCGAGGTCGGCCCGTGGGCGGAAGAGGTTCGAACTGCGCTTCGCCAGCCGGACGGGTTCGCCTGGCGGGATCTGCTCGTACGACTCCCGCAGTCGCCCGACTGCCTGATCGTGTGCGAGCGTCGCCGCTAGATCCGATGTCGAAGGCACCGATCCAGAGTACGACGACGCACCGCTTCCGGCACGGGATAGTAGGTTCGTCACATGGCTGACGTGAAGGCTTGGCTGCCGTGGGAAGATCCGGACGCTTTCCTCGGAGGGCTGCCCAAGGGGACCGACGTGGAGTTCTACTCCGGCGGTGAGCGGCCGGCGTCGATCGACGAGGTCGAGTTCTACGTGCCGAGCTACATGGGCGGCGGCGACGTGTTCGACGTCGTCCGCGAGATGCCGGCGCTGAAGGTCGTGCAGCTGCAGACGGCCGGGTTCGAGCACGTCCAGTCGCGACTCACCGAGGGCGTGACCTTGTGCAACGCCCGCGGGGTGCACGACGCGTCGACGGCGGAGCTCGCGGTCGCCTTGATCCTGGCGTCGTACCGGCGGCTGCCGCGGGCCGTCCGCGATCAGGAGCGGGAGATCTGGCCGAGCTCGTACGACGAGGTCGACGACTCGCTCGCCGACCGGACGGTGCTGATCCTCGGATACGGCGCGATCGGCGAGGCGCTCGAACGTCGGCTGAGTGGTTTCGAGTGCGAGGTGATCCGGGTCGCGCGGCGGGCGCGCGACGGCGTACACCCGACTGCTGACCTGCCGGACTTGCTGCCACGCGCGGACGTCGTCGTAGTGCTGACTCCAGCCACGCCGGAGACCCGGGGGATGGTGGACGCCAAGTTCCTCGCGAGGATGAAGAACGGTGCGCTGCTGGTGAATGTCGCGCGCGGTGTCGTCGTCGACACGGACGCGCTGCTGACCGAGCTCGGCACGCGCCGGATCAGCGCCGCCCTCGACGTGACCGACCCCGAGCCGTTGCCCACCGGCCATCCACTGTGGTCAGCTCCGAACGTACTGATCAACCCTCATCGCGGCGGCGCGTCGACGGCCTTCGCGCCGCGGGTGGCCCGCCTGGTCCGCGCCCAACTGGAGCGCTACGCCACCGGCGAACCACTGATCAACGTAGTGGCAGGTCCACAACGCTAGGAGAACGACGATGTCCGAGGCCGTACTGCTGATCGGGACCAAGAAGGGGCTCTGGATCGGCCGGAGCGACGCTGCCCGTACGCAGTGGCGGCTGGACGGGCCGGTGCCGGAGTTCGAGATGCAGGGTGTGTACGCCGTCGGCATCGACACCCGTGGCGACCGGCCTCGCCTGTTCGTCGGCGGCACGAGTGAGCACTGGGGTCCGGCGGTGTTCCACTCCGACGACCTCGGCGCGACCTGGGCCGAGCCGCCGGAGGGCTCGCTCGGGTTCCCGGCCGACGCCGGGGCCTCACTCGAGCGGGTCTGGCAGATCCAGCCGGCCCCGGCCGGGCAGCCGGGCGTCGTGTACGCCGGGTCGCAGCCGTCCGCGCTCTGGAAGTCGACCGACGGGGGAGTGACCTTCGAGCTGGTCCGCGGACTGTGGGATCACCCGCATCGGACCGAGTGGGGTGCCGGATTCGGCGGGCAGGCCGTGCACACCGTGCTCCCGCACCCGACCGACGCCGAACAGGTCAGCGTGGCGATGTCGACCGGCGGCGTCTACCAGACGGCCGACGGCGGCACGACGTGGAAGCCGGCCAACCAGGGGATCCAGGCGACGTTCTTTCCCGACCCTTATCCCGAGTTCGGCCAGTGTGTCCACAAGCTGGCCGGGCATCCCGACGTACCCGAGCGGATGTTCGCGCAGAACCACCACGGCGTCTACCGCTCCGACGACGGCGGAGCAATCTGGAAGTCGATCGCGGACGGGCTGCCGTCGGACTTCGGGTTCCCGATCGTGGTGCACCCACACGAGCCCGCGACCGTGTACGTATTCCCGCTGATCGCGGACGGCAACCGGATCCCGACCGAGGCGAAGTGCCGGGTCTACCGGTCCCGGGACGCCGGCTCGACCTGGGAGCCGTTGTCCGCCGGGCTGCCCGACGTGTCCTACGTACCGGTCCTGCGGGACGCGATGACCACCGACACCGCGGACCCGGCCGGCGTGTACGTCGGCACCCGCGACGGCTGCGTCTACGCGAGCGCCGACGGCGGAGACAGCTGGGCCGAGGTCGCCCGCCACCTCCCCGACGTACTCACCGTGCGTGCCGCGGTGGTCGGATGATCGCTGTCCGCCTGCCAACCGTCCTCCGCCCGTTCGCTGCCGGCGCCGAACGGGTCGAGGTCGAAGGCACCACCGTTGCCGAGGCCTTCGCCGCGCTGGACCCACCGCTGCGCCGCCGCCTGACCGACGACCAGGGCGCCGTCCGCCGGCACGTCAACATCTACCTGGGCAACGACAACATCCGCGACCTCGACGGCCTGGACACGCCGGTCCAGGACGGCGACGAGCTCCTGATCCTCCCCAGCGTCGCCGGCGGCTGAAAAAGGCTGTAGTTCAAGGGCTCGGTTGGTTACCGTCGGGCGGCATGAGTGATGTGCTTCTGCTGACCGGGTCGTCCGGGTCAGGTAAGACGACCGTGGCCAGGCTGGTTGCCACCGACGCGGCGCGGCCGACGGTGCATGTGACGACCGACGAGTTCTATCGGGCGATCCGGACCGGCTTCATCGCGCCGTACCTGCCTGAGTCGGAGCGGCAGAACGAGGTGGTCGTCGACGCGATCATCGCGGCCGTTGGCGTCTACGCGCGCGGTGGGTACGACGTGGTGGTGGACGGGATCATCGGGCCGTGGTTTCTCCAGCCGTTTCGCGCAGCGGCCGGCGACTGGAAGATGTCGTACGTCGTCCTCCGGCCGGATCTTGCGACGACCCTCGAACGCGGGCAGGCACGCGGTGAAGGTGAGTTGACGGACGCGGAGGCGATCAACGGGTTGCATGGGGCGTTCGCGGACCTCGGGCCGCTCGAGCACCACGCGATCGACACGTCGTTGCTCGATCCCGCGGAGACGGCGGCCGAGGTCCGCAAAGCTGTTGCCTCGGGGGACTACTTGCTCAGTGTCTGAAGAGGCGTACGTCGGTTGGTGACCAGGTGATGCCGAGTTCGGCGCAGGCGGCGGCGACCTCGGGGGAGCGGATCGACCCTCCGGGCTCGGCGATGTGCGCGACGCCGTACCGGTGAGCCTCCTCGACGTTGTCCACGAAAGGCAAGGCGCCGTCGGAGACCATTGCGACGCCGGTCAGCGGTTCATCAGACCGGCGGGACCACCACAGCGCGGCCTTCTCGCCGGCCAGTCGGGTGCAGTCGACCCGCGACTGCTGGCCGGCGCCGATGCCGATCGCCATCCCGTCCTTCACCAGTACGACGGTGTTGGACTGGGTGTAGCGGGCGACGATCAACCCCAGCAGCAGGTCGCGGGCCGCGTCGTCCGGCACAGCCTCGTCGAGCAGCTCGCGGGTCAGCGGCAGCGCATCACGCTCCTGCGTCAACCGCAGTCCGTACAGCTCACGGACCTCGAGAGCAGGCGGCTCGAAGTCCGCATCAGCCTCCAGCACCAGGTACGTCCCGCGCTTCTTCGCCGCCAGGATCTCCACCACACCCTCGTCGTACCCAGGCGCGATGATCCCGTCCGACACCACCCGCTTCAGCACGCCGGCAAGCTCCAGGTCCACCGGATGCGAGACCGCCACGAAGTCGCCGTACGACGACTTCGGATCCGCATCCCGCGCTCGTCCATAAGCCTCGGTCACAGTCTCACCAAGAGCCGCACCGGCCGGCGACACATGCTTGTACGACGCAGCAGCCGGCGTACCGAACGTCCGCGCAGCTTCCAGCACCAACTGCCACCCAGTCAGCGCATCCAGCACATTGATGTACGACGGCGCGCCCGAAACCACCGTGAACGGGGCACGGTCGCCGAGCACTGTCATCGTCGCTGACTGATGCGGATTCATGCCATAACGCATCGGGACCTCCGAATCGATCGGAGGCGCCCAGGCGGACGACGCCTTGTTCTTCGCTCCCTGGTGGTGACCCACCTTCGCCAGTCGCGGTGCCCTCAGCCTACGACGGCGCGAAAGACCATCAGCCGCGAGCCCGCCGGCTCGCCGTGCCAGCCGCCGTCAACCGTCACGTCAGCGAAACCGGCGGCATCCAGGTCGGCCGTGATCTCCTCGGCGGAGCGGAAGTACAAGGTGTTGCGATAGACGGCATCGTGGCCGTCGGGGAAGACATTGTGCGCATCGAAGATGACCCGGCCGTCGGCGACCTCGATCAAGTCGAGCCACTCGCGAAGATGACCGGCCGGGGTGTCCCGTTCGCCGTACGTCGCCTCGCGGGTCCACTGCTCCCAGGCCCGAGCCGCCGGGTTGCGAGACTCGAAACTGATCACGCCGCCGGGCCGAAGCGCGCCGGCCAGTCGCTTGAAAACCTCGGCCTGGTTGTCGATGTGCATCAGCGTGTTGCCGCTGCTGATGACGAGGTCGGCGTCGCCGGCGGGCTCGACGGCGAGGAAGTCCCCGTCGATCCAGGTGACCGCGTCAGCACCCGGCTGACGACGCGCGTACCCGAGCATCGTCGGGCTCGGATCGACCCCGATCACCACTCGCCCAGGTGCGACCAGCGACCGCGTGAGCAGCCCGGTCCCGCAGCCGAAGTCCACCACCTTGCGAGCACCGTCGGCCAGTGCGCGGTAGTAGGCATGGTCGTCTCCGGCCGGGTTGTCCAGGTCGTACAACCCCACCAGCTGCTCGTCGCCGTACGGATCGTCAGTCATCAGCCGAATGCTAGGAGTGCCGTTGCACGAGGACAACGCAATAAGAAGCCGGTGCGGTCGGCGAGGACCGCACCGGCGCTCAAGACCTACTGGGCCGAGACCCAGCCGTAGATGTTGCCTGGCCGGCCGGCGTTCTTCGCGTGCTTCGGATCGAACGGCCCGAGCTTCTGCACCTTGTCGTGCGAATTGCCTTCCACAGTGCTGATCTTGCCGTTGCCAGCAGCAACCACTACGCCGGTGTGCAGGCTGGTACCGGTGTTCTGCGGGCCGGTGCCGTAGAGGACGATGTCGCCGGGCTTCATGCCGGTGTTGCCGGAATGAGCCCGGCCTTTGCGCTGACCCCAGGTGTAGATGTCGCCGGTGAAGCCGTAGTTGGGGATGTCGATCCCGGCCTTGCGCCAGGTCCAGGTGGCGAAGTGCGCGCACCAGGACTCGCAGGCGCCGTACGGGTTGCAGTTGCTGCCGGGTGGGGTCTCGCCCTGCCCGATCTCGCCGTTGGCGGCGTTGACGATCTTCGTCCGGGTATCAGCGGCCGCCGCGGTCAGCGACAGCGAGCCCAGTAAGGAAAGGACGACAGCGGACAACAGGAGTCGCAATGTGGGGCGCATCAGCTTGCTCCGTTTCGGATTGGGACAAAATCCCCCCAGGCGGCTAGCGGAATCAGTATGTAATTAACTAACAACACAAAGCAATCACAGCGTCGTTAAATTACGAAGGCATAGAGTGACCCGCATGGTCGATGTGAAGCCGCGGAGCCGGACGGTCACTGACGGGCTGGAGGCGACGGCCAGCCGGGGAATGCTGCGGGCGGTCGGGATGGGGGACGACGACTGGGTGAAGCCGCAGGTCGGCGTGGCCTCGAGCTGGAACGAGATCACCCCGTGCAACCTGTCGCTGGACCGGCTCGCCAAGGCTGTGAAGGAAGGCGTGCACGCGGCCGGCGGGTACCCGCTCGAGTTCGGCACGATCAGCGTCTCCGACGGTATCTCGATGGGTCACGTCGGCATGCACTACTCGCTCGTCAGCCGGGAGATCATCGCCGACTCGGTCGAGACTGTGATGGAGGCCGAGCGGCTCGACGGCTCGGTGCTGCTGGCCGGTTGCGACAAGTCCCTGCCCGGCATGCTGATGGCCGCGGCCCGGCTCGATCTCGCCTCGGTCTTCCTGTACGCCGGTTCGATCATGCCCGGCAAGCTCGGCGACAAGGACGTCACGATCATCGACGCCTTCGAGGCCGTCGGCGCGTGCCTCCGCGGCCTGATCACCCAGGACGAGGTCGACGCGGTCGAGCGCGCGATCTGCCCGGGTGAAGGCGCCTGCGGTGGCATGTACACCGCCAACACCATGGCCGCCGCTGCCGAGGCGCTTGGGATGTCGTTGCCGGGATCGGCCGCCCCGCCGGCGGTCGACCGTCGCCGTGACGGCTATGCGCGCAAGTCCGGCGAGGCCGCGGTTGGCCTGCTGCAGAAGGGGATCACGGCTCGGCAGATCCTCACCAAGGAAGCGTTCGAGAACGCGATCGCCGTCGTGATGGCGCTCGGCGGCTCGACGAACGCCGTACTCCATCTGCTCGCGATCGCACGCGAAGCGGATGTCGACCTGACCCTCGCCGACTTCAATCGGGTCGGGGACCGGGTCCCGCATCTCGGTGACCTGAAGCCGTTCGGCCGGTACGTGATGACCGATGTCGACCACGTCGGCGGTATCCCGGTGGTGATGCGCGCACTGCTCGACGCCGGTCTGCTCCATGGCGACTGCCTGACCGTCACCGGCCGGACGATGGCGGAGAACCTGGCCGACATCGCGCCGCCCGACGTCGACGGCACGATCATCCGCGCCCTCGACAAGCCGATCCACCACACCGGCGGCATCACCATCCTGCACGGCTCGCTCGCCCCGGACGGCGCAGTCGTGAAGAGCGCCGGCTTCGACTCGGACGTCTTCGAAGGAACCGCCCGCGTCTTCGACGGCGAGCGCGCCGCGATGGACGCCGTACCCGACCTCAATCCCGGCGACGTCGTCGTGATCCGGTACGAAGGCCCGAAGGGCGGCCCCGGGATGCGCGAGATGCTCGCGGTCACCGGCGCGATCAAGGGCGCCGGTCTCGGCAAGGACGTGCTGCTGCTGACCGACGGCCGCTTCTCCGGCGGTACGACGGGACTCTGCGTCGGACACGTCGCACCAGAGGCCGTCGACGGCGGACCGATCGCCTTCGTCCAGGACGGCGACCGCATCACCCTCGACGTGAAGAACCGCACCCTCGACCTGCATATCGACGCTGCCGAACTCGAACGCCGCAAACAAGGCTGGACCCCGAAGACTCCCTCGATCACCAAGGGCGTCCTCGGCAAGTACACCCGCCTGGTCCGGTCGGCGTCCGAAGGCGCCGTCTGTATCTGAACCGGCCGACTGCTTAGGTATGCCGATGGACGCCGAGCAGCTGGTCGAGGTTCAACAGGCAGCGAGCACGATCGCCCGGGCTCAGTTCGCCTACCTGGTACGCCGGTACGGCGTCGACGACCGCTTCCGCGACGGCTGGGGCAACCACAACGCGACCCACAACCTCCGGGTCGCCTGGCAGGCGGCGCGTGGTGCGGCCAGGTTGGTCGAGGCAGGGGCGGAGCCGCCCGAGGCGGTGCCCTTCGCCCTGATTGCCGGAATCCACCATGACCACGTCCAGGAGGTCGGCAGTCCGTACGACGGCAGTCCGCACCGGGCGGCCCTGATCGAGGTCGACGAACAGCAGGCGATCCTGCGCCACCAGCTGGAACGCGCCGGCGCACCGCTGCGCCCACTGACCTACGACCTGAGCCCGGACCGCGAGCGACTGAGTGTGGCCGCTGCCCACGATGCGATGCGTGCATATGAACGTGAGCATGGCTACGAGCCGACGGAGTTGTTCACCCAAGCCGGCTACGACACCGTCGACGAGCTGATCATGGACACCCAGGTCGTGGGAGCGACGCCGCAGGACGGTATCGGCACCAGGTCGACGGCCGACCGGCCGCTGGGTGCAGCGATGAGCGACGCCGACAAGTCCGACCTGGCCTTGCAGGGCGGACTGCGTCGTGGTCTCGGGCTGTTGCTCGAACGGAACCGGGCGACCCTCGCCGTCCCGGCGTTCAGCGACGGCATGGATGTCGACCTGCCTCGCGAACTGACCGTGCCGTACCTCGAGTCCCAGTGCGAGATCTTCGCCAACGATCGATTCACCCTCAGCCAGAGCAACGCTCTCTTCCCGCAGCGGGCGTTCACCGTCGAGCGGCTGGAGCAGCTGCGACGCGAGCATGTGGCGGGACGGATGACCTGGACCGAGATGGTGGCTCACACCACCGAGCTGGCACGGACCGAACCGGTCCCGTCACGTGGCGCGGCGTCGACGCTGATCGCCGATCCGCGGGATCTGATCGGTGATCTCGCCCCCGGGTTGCGCGGCCAGGCGCCCGGCGTACGCAGCCCCGAGGCCCTACCGCCGGAGCTGCAGACGGAGCGCGACCGGGCGGGGATCGATCTGCACGGTGCCGTCGTACTGCCGAAGGCCGACGGGGCCCGCGCGACGCCGAGGGCGTCTGTATCTAAAGACAGTCGTCTCGCTAGGTGAGATATGAGCGAGCCGAACTTGACCCGGTCGCGGTCGGTCGGCGAATGTTGCCTACATGCGATCGATTCTCCTCGTACTTGTGCGGCGCGCCGACTGACGCGACCACCGAGTCGAGCGCGCCCCCTTCAGCCCACCCGGCGGAGGGGGTTTTTTGTTGCCAATGCGACTATCTGCGACCCAGATGCGCAGGGACAGCGAACACGAGCGAGGATGGATCGGTCGCGCAAGCCAAACGTGACAGGACTAAGGAAGGCACTCATGAGTGAGCAGCTGACCGGGGCACAGGCTCTGATCCGCGCACTGGAACATGCCGGAGTGGACACCGTCTTCGGCATCCCGGGTGGCGCGATCCTCCCGGCGTACGACCCGATGCTCGACTCGACCCAGATCCGCCACATCCTGGTACGTCACGAGCAGGGCGCCGGTCACGCCGCCCAGGGGTACGCCGCCGCGTCCGGCAAGACCGGTGTGTGTATGGCGACCTCGGGTCCCGGCGCGACGAACCTGGTGACGCCGATCGCCGACGCCTACATGGACTCGGTGCCGATGGTGGCGATCACCGGCCAGGTGGCCGGCGCCGCGATCGGCACGGACGCCTTCCAGGAGGCGGACATCCGCGGCATCACGATGCCGATCACCAAGCACAACTTCCTGGTGACCGACCCGGCCGACATCGCGACCACGATCGCGGAGGCGTTCCACATCGCCTCCACCGGCCGCCCCGGTCCGGTCCTGGTGGACGTGACCAAGGACGCGATGCAGACCACCGGCGTCGACTTCCACTGGCCGACCGAGCTCGCGCTGCCCGGCTACCGGCCGGTGACCCGCCCGCACCCCAAGCAGGTGCGTGAGGCGGCCCGCCTGATCGCCGCGGCCGAGAAGCCGGTGCTCTACGTCGGCGGCGGCGTGATCCGCGCCCAGGCCAGTCCCGAGCTGAAGGAACTGGCCGAGCTCCTCGGTATCCCCGTCGTCACCACGCTGATGGCCCGCGGTGCGCTGCCGGACTCGCACGCGCTGCACTTCGGGATGCCCGGTATGCACGGGTCGGTGTCCGCGGTCGGCGCCCTGCAGCGCTCCGATCTGCTGATCACCCTGGGCGCCCGGTTCGACGACCGGGTGACCGGCAAGCTCGACTCGTTCGCGCCGGACGCGAAGGTCATCCACGCCGACATCGACCCGGCCGAGATCGGCAAGAACCGGGCCGCCGACGTGCCGATCGTGGGCGACTGCAAGGAGGTCATCACCGACCTGATCGCCGCCCTCCGCACCGAGATCGCGAGCACCGGCCGCACCCCGTCGTACGACGCCTGGCGCCATCAGCTCGAATCGGTCCGGGCCAAGTACCCGGTGGCGTACGACGACCCCGAGGACGGCACGCTGTCCCCGCAGTACGTGATCGAGCGAATCGGCCAGATCGCCGGACCGGACGCCATCTACACCGCGGGCGTCGGCCAGCACCAGATGTGGTCCGCGCACTACCTCCCGTTCGAGAAGCCCCGCCACTGGCTGAACTCCGGCGGCCTCGGCACCATGGGGTACGCCGTGCCGGCCGCGATGGGGGCCAAGGTCGCCCGGCCGGACAAGACCGTGTGGGCGATCGACGGCGACGGCTGCTTCCAGATGACCAACCAGGAGCTCGTCACCTGTGCGCTCGAGGGCATCCCGATCAAGGTTGCCGTGATCAACAACCAGTCGCTGGGCATGGTCCGGCAGTGGCAGACGCTGTTCTACGACAAGCGCTACTCCAACACCGACCTGCACTCGGCCCGGATCCCGGACTTCGCCAAGCTGGCCGAGGCGATGGGCGGCGTGGGCCTGCGGTGCTCCGACAAGGACTCGGTCGACGCCACCATCGACAAGGCGATGTCGGTCACCGACCAGCCGGTCGTGGTCGACTTCGTCGTCCACCGCGACGCGATGGTCTGGCCGATGGTCGCGGCCGGCGTCAGCAACGACGAGATCCAGATCGCCCGCGACATGGCCCCCAAGTGGGACGGGGAGGAGCTCTGATGTCCAAGCACACGCTGAGCATCCTGGTCGAGAACAAGCACGGTGTGCTGGCCCGGGTCGCGGCGCTGATCTCGCGGCGCGGGTTCAACATCGATTCCCTCGCGGTCGGTCCGACCGAGCACCCCGAGGTGTCCCGGATGACCATCGCGGTCAGCGTGGACGAGCAGCCTTTGGAGCAGATCACCAAGCAGCTGAACAAGCTGGTGAACGTGATCAAGATCGTCGAACTCGAACCCACCCAGACGGTTCAGCGCGAACTGCTGCTGGTGAAGGTCAAGGCGGACACCCTGACCCGCGGACAGGTGCTGGAGACCGTCCAGCTGTTCCGTGCGAAGGTGGTGGACGTGGCACCGGACGCGATCACGATCGAGGCGACCGGCAATCCCGAGAAACTCGAAGCCATGCTCCGGGTGCTGGAACCCTTCGGCGTCCGCGAGCTGGTGCAGTCCGGCATGGTGGCGATCGGCCGGGGCAGCCGCTCCATCTCCGACCGCACGCTGCGGCCGGTCCCGGTGCCTCCGCCGCACGTCCAGTCCGGACCCCCTAACGTGCAGGCGCGCCCTGTCGATCATGCCCAGCACGCCGGATCCGCGCAGCCCGTGTCTCCGCACCACCCGGTGCCGGCGCCGCCGCCGGGCCGATCCGCCGTCGTACCGAATCAACACTAAGGAGAAGTGCCGCAAGTGGCAGCTGAAATGTTCTATGACGACAACGCCGACCTGTCGGTGATCCAGGGCCGCCACGTGGCCGTCCTCGGCTACGGCTCCCAGGGCCACGCCCACGCGCTCTCGCTGCGCGACTCCGGCGTCGACGTCCGGGTCGGTCTGCCGGAGGGCTCGAAGAGCCGGGCCAAGGCCGAGGCCCAGGGCCTGCGGGTGCTCACCCCGGCCGAGGCGGTCGAGGAGGCCGACGTGATCGTCGTCCTCGCGCCGGACCCGGCCCAGCGTCAGCTCTACAAGGAGGCCATCGAGCCGAACCTGGTCGACGGCGACGCGCTGGTCTTCGGTCACGGCTTCAACATCCGGTTCGGCTACATCAAGCCGCCGGCCGGCGTCGACGTGTTCATGGTTGCCCCGAAGGGCCCGGGACACCTGGTACGCCGTGAGTACTCCGAGGGTCGCGGCGTACCCGTGCTGGTAGCGGTCGAGCAGGACGCCACCGGCAAGGCGTGGGACCTGGCGCTGTCGTACGCCAAGGGCATCGGCGGTCTGCGGGCCGGCGGGATCAAGACCACCTTCACCGAGGAGACCGAGACCGACCTGTTCGGTGAGCAGGCCGTCCTCTGCGGTGGTGTGTCGGCGCTGATCCAGACCGGCTTCGAGGTGCTGACCGAGGCCGGCTACCAGCCCGAGGTCGCGTACTTCGAGTGCCTGCACGAGGTGAAGCTGATCGTCGACCTGATCTACGAAGGCGGCATCGCCAAGCAGCGCTGGTCGGTTTCCGACACCGCGGAGTACGGCGACTACGTGTCCGGCCCGCGGATCATCGACGCGTCGGTCAAGGCCCGGATGAAGGAGGTCCTCGGTGACATCACCGACGGCACCTTCGCGGCTCGCTTCATCGCCGACCAGGACGCCGGCGCACCGGAGTTCGCGGCGTTCCGCAAGAAGAGCCAGGAGCACCCGATCGAGGCCGTGGGCAAGGAACTGCGCGGCCTGATGGCGTGGGTCAAGTCCCACGACGAGGACTACGTCGAGGGCACCGCGGCCCGCTGACGCGAACAAACCCGAAGGGGCCCGGACCATCCAGGTGGATGGATCGGGCCCCTTCGTTTGACACAATGTGTGACGGTTGAGGTCCGGACAGGTGATTTTGGGGGAGGTGACCGGCGGTGGAGGACGGCAGGAATGCGCTGCCGCGGCCGCCTCGGCGGATTCCGGCGGGGGCCGGGACGCTGACCCAGCTGGAGGCTCCGCGCCGTCCCAACGGCGGGACGCCGCCACCCAGGGGGCCGTGGATCTTCGGTCGCATCCTGGCCGGGTTCCTCGTACTGCTCGTGATCGTCGGAGCCGGTGCCGGCGCGGGCTGGTTCGTCCGCGCGCGGAGCCTGAAGATCGACACCGACCAGGTCCTGCAGTCGGTCAAGCCGGCGGTCGTCCGCGTCCTGGCCACGACGTGTGCGGGCAGTGGCGAGGGGACCGGCGTACTGATCGACGGCGGCCGGATCCTGACCGCGACGTCCGTGGTCGAGCAGCCGCTGGGGATTGTGGTGGTCCTTCCGGACGGCCGGATCCGGCGGGCCAACCTGCTCGGTACGAGTACCGACGGTGTCGCCGTACTGCAGCCGATCGGGGAGATCGACGCCACGCCTTTGCAGCTCGCCGCCGCGAACCCCGACCCGAAGTCCGAGCGCGCGCTGGCCGGCTACACCGCGGCCGGCAAGCAGGTCATCAACCCGATCGGTTCGACGGCTGAGCCCACCTCGCTGAGCGCGGTGATGAACGCGGAGAAGATCGGCAGCCCGATCGTCGACAGGTCCGGGCGGCTGGATGGACTGGTCGTCGGCGACACGGTCCAGACCAGCACGATCGTCGGGCTCGACACACTGCGCGGGTACGCCGCGCTGACGCCGATCGGACTCACCGTCGACAACGCCGACAGCTGCACGGTTCAGTCCAAAGGCCCGCAACGCGGAATCGTCCCCGAGCTGCAGGTCGCACGCACGCAGCTGGCGAGCGAGGTCCAGAAGCTGTTCGGCGACTACCTGACTCTCGAGAACAAGCGCGACTTCCCGGCACTGCAGGCGCTCTACTCCAAGCAGCTGGCCAAGAAGTACACCGTGACCAAGGACCAGACCAGCCACCAGACGACGTACTTCTTCGCCCCGAAGATCAGCGAGGTCAGCTCGGACGGCGAGGGTGGTGCGTACGCGCGGATGGCGTTCAACGCCCTCTTCTCGCCGACCGCCTCGGGTGCCGACGGCCGGAACTGCAACCACCTGGACTACCGCTACCACCTGATCCGCGACGGCGGGAAGCTGCTGATCGACACGGCCGTCACGATGTCGCCCTCGGTGGCCTGCGACAGCGAGTGACCGGATCGTGGGTCCCGTCCGCGGGCCGAACGGCGGACGCGGTACCATCGACTGCAGCGGGCACAGCGCGGTGCTCTGAAAATCATGAGCCCCTACCGCTTCTGCAGGAGATTCCTCCATGACTGACGTAACCCGGCCCGTCGTCCTGATCGCCGAAGAGCTCAGCCCGGCCACCGTCGACGCCCTCGGCCCCGACTTCGAGATCCGGCACGTGAACGGCGCCGACCGCGCCGAACTGCTGCCCGCCATCGCCGACGTCGACGCCATCCTGATCCGCAGTGCCACCAAGGTCGACGCCGAGGCGCTGGCCGCGGCGAAGAAGCTCAAGGTCGTCGCCCGGGCCGGTGTCGGCCTGGACAACGTCGACGTGAAGGCCGCCACCCAGGCCGGCGTGATGGTCGTGAACGCACCGACCTCCAACATCGTCAGCGCCGCCGAGCTGGCGGTCGCGCTGCTGCTCGCGTCCGCGCGCCGGGTCCCGGCCGCGAACGAGTCGCTCAAGAAGGGCGAGTGGAAGCGCAGCAAGTACTCCGGCGTCGAGCTGTTCGAGAAGACCGTCGGCATCGTCGGCCTCGGCAAGATCGGTGTCCTGGTCGCGCAGCGGCTGGCCGCCTTCGGCATGAACGTGGTTGCCTACGACCCCTACGTGCAGGCCGGCCGGGCCGCGCAGATGGGCGTCCGGCTCGCCTCGCTCGACGAGCTGCTCAGCGTCAGCGACTTCATCTCCGTGCACCTGCCGAAGACCCCGGAGACGATCGGCCTGATCGGCGACGAGCAGCTGCACAAGGTCAAGCCCGAGGTCATCATCGTGAACGCGGCCCGCGGCGGCATCGTCGACGAGCAGGCGCTGTACTCCGCGCTCAAGGAGGGCCGGGTGGCCGGCGCCGGTCTGGACGTGTTCAAGACCGAGCCGTGCACCGACTCGCCGCTGTTCGAGTTCGAGAACGTCGTCGTCACCCCGCACCTCGGTGCGTCCACCGACGAGGCGCAGGAGAAGGCCGGCATCGCGGTCGCCAAGTCGGTCCGGCTCGCGCTGTCGGGTGAGCTGGTCCCGGACGCCGTCAACGTCCAGGGTGGCGTGATCGCCGAGGACGTCCGGCCGGGGATCGCGCTGACCGAGAAGCTGGGCCGGATCTTCACCGCGCTGGCCGGCGGCGTCGCGCAGCAGCTCGACGTCGAGGTCCGCGGCGAGATCACGCAGTACGACGTGAAGGTGCTCGAGCTGGCCGCGCTCAAGGGTGTGTTCGCGGATGTTGTCGAGGACAACGTCTCGTACGTGAACGCGCCGCTGCTGGCGGCCGAGCGGGGCCTCGAGGTCCGGCTCGTCACCGACCACGACAGCCCGGAACACCGCAACCTGATCACCCTGCGCGGCACGCTCGCCGACGGCGGCCAGGTGTCGGTGTCCGGCACGCTGGTCGGCGTACGGCAGTCGGAGCGGCTGGTCGAGATCGACGGGTACGACGTCGAGGTCGAGCTGGCCGCGCACCTCGCGTTCCTGACCTACGAGGACCGGCCGGGCGCGGTCGGCCAGATCGGCCGCATCCTCGGCGACGCCGACGTCAACATCGCGGGCATGCAGGTCAGCCGCGACCGCAAGGGCGGCAAGGCGCTGGTTGCTCTGTCGGTCGACTCGAAGATCGTCCCGGCGGTTCTCGACGACATCGCCGCCGCGGTCCAGGCCGACACCGCCCGCACGGTGGACCTCGAAGCCTGATTAACACGAACGACTGATTTACTGGAGGCGGTCAGCCGCCCGCAGGCGCATGGCGGCTGACAAGGGTCCGGGCTCCATAGCCCGGGCCCGCTTCATTTAGTCAGCACAGCAGTTTTAGTGCCGAGTGGCCAGCAGTACGGCGGCGTCGGGGGCGACCATCACCTCGACGGTGGTGAAACGCTTGTCCATCAGCCATTCCTGGCGCAGCGTGTCGACCCGGCCCTCATACATCGGCGGCCAGACAGCGGACGGCGTGAAGTCGTCCAGTACGACGAAGCCGCCGGGCTCGACCACGTCCGCGATCACGTCGCGGGCGGACAGCTTCGCCTCGCGGGCATCGACGAAGAGGAGCGCGAACGGACCGCGCTCGATCAGCGCGGTCCAGTCGGCCGAGACGACCTCGATCCGCTCATCGGCCGCGAAGAGTTCGGCGACGACCTGCGCCAGTTGCGGATCGCTCTCCGCTGTGACGATGTTCGTCCCGTCTCCAGCGCCGCTGCGCAACCACGCCGATCCGACGCCGCAGCCGGTCCCGAGCTCACCGAGCAGGCCGGTCTTCGAGGCCGCGAGAGTGGCGAGCAGCCGGCCGGTCTCGTTCCTGGTGGAGCTGACGAATCCACGCCGGCCGGACAGGCTGAGGGCCGCCGATACCAGCGGCGGCAGTTCTGGAGGAGCACTCACCGGTTGAGAGTTGCACAGGTCCGGTCCAGTACCCACACCGCTATCTCACATTCCGGGACAGGCTGCCCGCATAGTGGCGAATTAGTCGGACGTGCGAGTAAATTCGTGCCTGCCCTGCCGCCCACGACATCCTTGGGAGGAGCAGCATGTACGACATGTATCCAGCCAACTGGCCCGCGATCGATGCCCGCGAGCGGAAGGCGACCCGGCGTCGCCGTACCGCGCGCCCGGCGAGCGACGAGGTCAAGGCTGTCCAAGAGGCCATGAACCGCCGTGACAATGGGGGAGAACCCAAGAAGTGACCGAGAAGAAGAACTTCACGCTGGCCGTCGTTCCCGGCGACGGGATCGGACCCGAGGTCACCACCGAGGCCCTGAAGGTCCTCGACGCGGTAGCCGCGCAGCACGGCGTGACGTTCGAGCGGACCGAGTACGACCTCGGCGCGAAGCGCTGGCACGCCACCGGTGAGACGCTGCCGGACGCCGAGCTGGAGGAGATCCGCAAGCACGACGCGATCCTCCTCGGTGCGGTCGGTGACCCGAGTGTCCCGTCCGGCGTGCTCGAGCGCGGTCTGCTGCTGAAGCTCCGGTTCACCCTCGACCACTACGTGAACCTGCGGCCCTCGAAGATCTACCCGTCCGTCGGCTCGCCGCTGGCGGACCCGGGCGACGTCGACTTCGTCGTCGTACGGGAAGGCACCGAGGGTCCGTACGTCGGCAACGGCGGCGCGCTTCGGACCGGTACGCCGGCCGAGATCGCCACCGAGGTCTCGGTCAACACGGCGTACGGCGTCGAGCGGGTCGTCCGGGACGCGTTCGCGCGGGCCCAGGCGCGGCCGCGCAAGAAGCTCACCCTCGTGCACAAGAACAACGTGCTGGTGTACGCCGGTCACCTGTGGAAGCGGACCGTCGACAAGGTCGCCGCCGACTTCCCGGACATCACGGTCGACTACCTGCACGTGGACGCGGCGACGATCTTCCTGGTCACCGACCCGGGCCGGTTCGACGTGATCGTCACCGACAACCTGTTCGGCGACATCATCACCGACCTGGCGGCCGCGATCAGCGGCGGGATCGGGCTGGCCGCGAGCGGCAACATCAACCCGGACCGGACCGCGCCGAGCATGTTCGAGCCGGTGCACGGCTCCGCGCCGGACATCGCCGGCCAGCAGAAGGCCGACCCGACCGCGGCGATCCTGTCCGCGGCACTGCTCTGCGAGCACCTCGGCCTGACCGAGGCGGCCCGCGCGATCGAGGCGGCCGTCGAGGCCGACATCGAGGAGCGCACCGGCGCCGTACGCAGTACCTCCGAGGTCGGCGACGCGATCGCCAAGCGCGCGGCCGGCTGAAAAGGCGGGTGCTCGCATGACCACTTGGCCAAGAGGTACGGTGCGGCTATGAGCGCCGATCTGCAGTTCTCAGTTGAGCCGAACACCCAACCGGCCAGCGACGACCAGCGCGCCCAGATCCTGGCGAACCCAGGTTTCGGGCAGTACTTCTCCGACCACATGGCGATCGCCACCTGGACGGCCGAGAAGGGCTGGCACGACGCGCGGATCACCGCCTTCGGACCGCTGGAGCTGTCTCCCGCGACCGCGGTGTTCCACTACGCCCAGACCATTTTCGAAGGGATGAAGGCCTACCGGCATCCCGACGACTCGATCCACCTGTTCCGCCCGGAGGCGAACGCGACCCGGTTCCAGCGGTCCGCGCACCGCCTCGCGCTGCCGGAGCTGCCGACCGAGATCTTCCTCGACTCCCTGTACAAGCTGGTGGAGCTCGACAAGGCCTGGGTGCCGGGCGGTGGTGAGACCTCGCTGTACCTGCGGCCGTTCATGTTCGGGTCCGACCCGTTCCTCGGCGTCCGCCCGTCCAGTCACGTCACGTACTGCCTGATCGCATCGCCGGCCGGGTCGTACTTCGCCAAGGGCGTGAAGCCGGTCCGGATCTGGCTGAGCGAGGAGTACACCCGCGCGGCCCCCGGCGGCACCGGCGCGGCGAAGACCGGCGGTAACTACGCCTCCTCGCTGCTCGCGCAGGCCGAGGCGATCGAGCAGGGCTGCGACCAGGTCGCCTTCCTCGACGCGGTCGAGAAGAAGTGGGTCGAAGAGCTCGGCGGGATGAACCTGTACTTCGTCCTGGACGACAACACCGTCGTCACGCCGGAGCTGTCCGGCACGATCCTCGAGGGTGTCACCCGGGACTCGATCCTGAAGCTGGTCACCGACCTCGGCTACACCGTCACCGAGCGGAAGATCTCGGTCGACGAATGGCGTGAGGGCGCCGCCTCCGGCAAGGTCAAGGAGGTGTTCGCCTGCGGCACGGCCGCGGTCGTCACCCCAGTCGCCTCGCTGAAGTGGCACGACGGCGAGTCCCAGATCGGCGACGGCAACGGCGGTCCCGTCACCGCAGCCGTCCGCAGCGCCTTGCTGGACGTCCAGTACGGCCGAGTCGCCGACCCCCACGGCTGGATGACCAAGATCTGATCCGCTACGTCCGAAGTACTGCAGTCTCCTGACCGCAGTACTTCGGACGTTGTGATTCACAGCATCTTTTCAGGTCTGCGGGCCGGACTCGTGGTCGCTGGCGGCAGGTCCGGCCCGATAGGGTCGGGCGGCATGAGCAGCTTCCCGGATGACGTCGACGCCTACTACACGGAGCTCGCCGCGAACCGCGGCTGGTCCGCCGAGACCGTCGCCGCGATCCGGTCGACCGTCGAGCTGATCCGCGACCTGGACCGCGGTACCGCACCGCGGACGTACGGCGCGGTGGCCGACGACCACGGCACCGACTGGCTGTACGAAGCGGTCTGGCACGAGCGCGAGTGGGTCGTCGTCCGGCAGCTCGGCATGGGCGAGGACGGCGAGGTCACGCGGTACTGGTGGCAGCGGCTCGAGGACGAGGAGGGAATGCTCACAGACCAGGCCCTCGACCGGGAGAAGTGGTCCTTGCGGCCGCTGTCCCGCGAAGACTTCTACACCGCGTGGGACGACCCGGGCTGGTCACTTACGGCCTGATTTTTTGGCTGAACTCCAGTACCCGTTGGAGTACTGAATGTTCGTGATGCGAGACATTCTCGTCACCACGCGGACATTGTGTGGCAGACTGCAAAACGTCATGAAGCACTATCGGGTGATTATTTCCTAGGCGCGCTCAGCCAGCCGTACCTGAGCGCGCAGACCTCTCGCACCTTGCGGGAGGTTTTTTGTTTGCCTGATATCGAACCGACAGTCCCCTCCGGAAGGCCGACCCCCATGAGCATCTCGGACGATTTCCACGTCTACGACACGACTCTGCGCGACGGCGCGCAGCAGGAGGGGCTCGCGCTGTCGGTGGCCGACAAGATCGCCATCGCGCACTACCTGGACGAGCTGGGGGTCGGGTTCATCGAGGGCGGCTGGCCGGGTGCGGTGCCCAAGGACACCGAGTTCTTCGAGCGGGCCAGGACCGAGCTGCACCTGCGGAACGCGACGTTCGCGGCCTTCGGCGCGACCCGCAAGCCGGAGACCGCGGCCGCCGACGACCCGCAGGTCGCCGCGCTGCGCGACTCCGGTGCGGGTGTCGTCACACTCGTTGCCAAGAGCCACGATGCGCACGTCGAGCGCGCGCTGCGGACGACGCTCGACGAGAACCTCGCCATGGTCGGCGACACCGTCCGCCACCTGCGTGAGAACGGTCAGCGGGTCTTCCTCGACACCGAGCACTTCTTCGACGGGTACCGCGCCAACCGCGCGTATGCACTCGAAGTAGTACGAGTGGCCGCCGAGGCCGGCGCCGACGTGGTCGCGTTGTGCGACACCAACGGCGGGACATTGCCCCGGGAACTCCAGGACGTCGTACGGGATGTTCTCGAATCCACCGGAGCAAGGCTCGGCATCCACTGTCACAACGACGCCGGCTGCGCGGTGGCGAACTCGATCGCCGCCGTCGAGGCCGGCGTCACGCACGTCCAGGGCACGATCAACGGGTACGGCGAACGCACCGGGAACGCCGACCTGCTCGCGGTCGTCGCCAACCTCGAACTGAAGCGGGAGCAGCAACTGCTCCCACCCGGCAACCTGGCCGAGTCGTTCCGGATCGCGCACGCGATCGCCGAAGTCACGAACGTGCCGCCGTCGACCCGGCAGCCGTACGTGGGCCTGTCCGCGTTCGCCCACAAGGCGGGCCTGCATGCCAGCGCGATCAAGGTGGACCCGGATCTCTACCAGCACACGGATCCGTCCCGGGTCGGCAACGACATGCGGATGCTGGTCTCGGAGATGGCCGGCCGGGCGAGCGTCGAGCTGAAGGGCCGCGAGCTCGGGTTCGACCTCGGCAACGACCGGGAGCTGGTCAGCCGGGTCGCCGATCGGGTCAAGGAGATGGAGTCTCGCGGATACACGTTCGAGTCTGCGGACGCGTCGTTCTCGCTGCTGCTGACCGAGGAGGTCACCGGCGCGCGTGCGTCGTACTTCGACGTCGAGTCGTGGCGGGTGATCACCGAGTCGCGCGCCGACGGCGAGGCGGTGTCCGAGTCGACGGTGAAGCTGGTCGCGGGCGGCGAGCGGGAGATCGTGACGGGGGAGGGGAACGGCCCGGTGAACGCCCTCGACCACGCGCTGCGGACGGCGATCGAGCGGGCCTACCCGGTGGTGAACAAGTTCGAGCTGGTCGACTACAAGGTCCGCATCCTCGACCAGGGCCACGGTACGGACGCCGTTATCAGAGTTCTGATCGAGACCGCGGACGGCGAGGGTTCGTGGGTGACCGTCGGGGTCGGGCACAACATCGTCGAGGCGTCCTGGGAGGCGCTGGTCGACGGCTTCACCTTCGGTCTGCTGCGTCACAAGGAGGTCGTCCGATGAGCCTGCTCGCGGTCGAGCGAACGGTCACAGTTTTCACTGCCACGGTTGTCGAGACCGGCGGGATGCTGGCGCGGATCGCCGTACTGCTGAACCCGTACGACGTTCGCGAGCTCGCGCTGTCGCTGGACCGCGGTGAGCTGCGGATCGTGGTCGAGGGCAACGGCTTCGACGCCGGCCGGGTCTCCGCGCGGCTGCAGAAGGTGATCGGCGTCCTGGACGTCGTCGTCAGCTCGAACTGATCAGTCCAAACTGGACAGTCCAGGCTGTCTAATTTACTGTGGTGGTGTGAGCGAACGGATTTCTGCCTCCGCGGCGCAGGCCGCGAGCGAGGTGCGGGTGGTCTTCGGCCGGGTGAAGCGGCGGCTGAAGGAGCTTGCCGACACCGACGACCTGACCCCGTCGCAGTCCTCGGTGCTGAGCCGGATCGACAAGGACGGGCCGGCGTCGGCCAGCGAACTGGCCACGGCGGAGCGGATCCGGCCGCAGTCGATCGCCGCGATCCTGGCCGCGCTACGCGAGGCGGACCTGATCCAGCGGCACCCGGATCCCCAGGACGGCCGTCGCCAGGTCGTGTCGCTGACCACTGCCGGTCGGCACCGCCTGCAAGGTGATCGCAAGGTCCGGCAGGAATGGCTGGCGCGGACGTTGCAGGACCGCTGCACCGAGGCCGAGCGACTGACCATCCTCAAGGCCCTCGCCCTGCTCGACAACGCCATCGAGGCGGCGACGGAGCGTTGACACAACCGCTCCGCTTTGACCGGAAACTGATCGCACCGATGCTCGTCGGTTCGGTCCTGAATCCGATCAACTCGTCGATGCTTGCGGTGGCGCTGATCCCGATCGGCGCGGCGTTCGGCGTACCTCCGTCGCAGACGGCGTGGCTGGTCACCGGTCTCTACCTCGCTACTGCGGTCGGCCAGCCGGTGATGGGTCGCCTGGTCGACCTGTTCGGGCCGCGGCCGCTCTACCTGATCGCCACGTCGCTGGTCGGAATCGCCGGTCTCCTCGGGGCGCTCGCGCCGAACCTCGGCGTACTCATCGCCTCCCGAGTCCTCCTCGGCTTCGGTACGTCGGCGGCGTACCCAGCGGCGATGTCGCTGATCCGCAGCGAGGCCGACCGCACCGGGATGGATACGCCCGCGGCGATCCTGAGCAGTCTGTCGATCGCGAACCAGGTGATCGCAGTGATCGGCCCGACGCTCGGCGGTCTGCTGATCGGGCTCGGCGGGTGGCACCTGATCTTCACGATCAACGTCCCGCTGTCGATCATCTGCGTCGTACTCGGCTCGCTCTGGCTGCCACGGCGGGCGCGGTCGCGCGGCGCCGGGGGACTGGACTATGCGGGGATCGCGTTGTTCACCGCGACGCTGGTTTCGTCGATGCTGTTCCTGATGCAACCGCGAGTGTCGCGGTGGTACTTGCTGGTGCTCGCGCTGGTTCTTGGCGTTGCGTTCGTGGTCGCGCAGCTCCGGGTGCTGGCTCCGTTCATCGATCTGCGGGTACTGGGTGGCAACCGCCCATTGATCCTGACGTACTCCCGGCAGGTGCTCGCGTTCGTCGGCACGTACTCGTTCCTCTACGGCTTCACCCAATGGCTCGAGGAGGGCCGCGGTCTCGGTGCCTCGTCGGCCGGACTCCTTCTACTGCCACTGTCCTTGGCCGCCGTCCTGGTCACCGCGTTCACCGGCCGGAGTGCGCAGATCCGCGGCAAGCTCGTTGCCGGAAGCATCGTTCTGGTCCTGGCCGCGACCGCCCAGCTGTTCGTTGGAGCGAGTACGCCGATCTGGATCCTCGCTCTGGTCGGCGTCATCGCCGGCGTTCCCCAAGGCCTCAACAACCTGGCCAACCAGACTGCCCTTTACAAGCAGGCCGATCCGACCCGGATCGGCTCGTCCGCGGGCCTGCTGCGCACCTGCGTGTACGTCGGTGCGCTCATCTCGGCCGCGGCCAACGCCCACTTCTTCCAGTACGGCGCGACAACGGCCGGACTGCACGACCTGGCGATCTTCCTGCTCGTCGTGTCCGGTCTGCTCGTGCTGGTCACCCTCCTGGAACTACCCGAATAGAGAGGTTCACCCGTGTCCGTCACCACCCTTGACCCGAAGACCGCCCTGGTCGTCATCGACCTGCAGAACGGTGTCGCCGTACTCCCCGGTGCGCCGCACAGCACGGCCGACGTGATCAGCAAGACCGTCGAGCTCGCCGACGCCTTCCGTAAGCACGACCTTCCGGTGGTTCTGGTTCGGGTCAGCTTTGCCGCGGACGGCGCCGATCGGCTGACCGGTCGCACCGAACAGGCATCCCGTGCGGCCGGTGGTACGCCGCCGCCCGGAGCCGACCAGATCGTCGACCAGCTGGCCGGCAACGCTGACGACATCATCGTCACCAAGCGGAACTGGGGTGCTTTCCACGGCACCGATCTCGACGTACACCTGCGTCGCCGTGGGATCACGCAGATCGTGCTGACCGGTGTCGCCACCAGCATCGGCGTCGAGTCGACCGCGCGTGCGGCGTACGAGCACGGCTACCACGTCACGCTTGCCACCGACGCGATGACCGACCTCGCTGCGGAGTCCCACGAGCACTCGCTGACACGGATCTTCCCTCGGCTCGGGGAGTCCGGCACGACCGCGGAGATCATCGCCCTGCTTGGCTGAATTCGGTAGGTCAGCTGCCCATGGTCAGGCCGGTCTTGCGCGACTAGCGTCGCGACCATACAAGCCCTAGGAGGCAGCATGTCGCTCACCGATCGCGAGCAGTCCGAGGTCGAGCAGGCGAACGCGTCCGGCAAGCAACCCGTGGTGTTCATCCATGGTCTCTGGCTGCTCTCCAGCAGCTGGGATCGGTGGCGGCGACTGTTCGAGGCCAACGGCTACAGCACGGTCGCGCCCGGCTGGCCGGACGACCCGGAGACGGTCGCGGAAGCGCGCGATCACCCCGAGGTGTTCGCGCACAAGATGGTGCAGGCTGTCACTGATCACTACCTCGATGCGATCGGCCGGCTGAACGAGAAGCCTGCTGTCGTGGGGCATTCGTTCGGCGGTCTGATCGCGCAGAAGATCGCGGGGGAGGGCGCGTCGGCCGTCACGGTGGCGATCGATCCGGCTCCGGGTCGCGGCGTACTGCCGTTGCCGGCGTCGGCGCTGAAGTCGGGTTCGCCGGTGCTGGGGAACCCGGCGAACGCGCGGCGGTCGGTGACGCTGACGTTCGACGAGTTCAAGTACGGCTGGGCGAACAACCTCGACGAGGAGGAGGCCCGGCAGTTGTACGACGAGTTCCACGTCGCGGCGTCCGGCGTACCGATCTTCCAGGCCGCGGTTGCGAACTTGAACCCGTTCAGCGAGACCAAGGTCGACTACAAGGCCGAGAACCGTGGGCCGATCCTGCTGATCTCCGGAGAGAAGGACCACACCGTCCCGCATGCGATCACGCACGCGGCGTACAAGCAGCACAGCAAGAACACCGGCGTGACTGAGTTCGTCGAAATACCGGGACGTGGTCACTCGCTCGTGATCGACCACGGCTGGGAAGAAGTCGCTCGCACCGCACTCGACTTCATCCGCAAACAAGGCCCGGCGGAACACTCCGGTTAGCTCTGAGGCGGGAGGCCCGCGGGGCGGCGAGTTGCGCCGCGGGCCTCCCAGTTCGGGTCAGTCCCAGCTTAGTCCGCTGGAGGACTGGTACTCGATGACGCGTGTTTCGAAGAAGTTCTTCTCCTTCTTCAGGTCCATCACCTCTGACATCCAGCCGAACGGGTTCCGCGTTTCACCGAAGATCGGATCGATACCGATCTGTTCTGCGCGGCGGTCGGTGACGAAGTGCATGTACTGCTCGCAGAGCTCGGACGTCAGGCCGAGCATCCCGTTCGGCATCGTGGCGCGACCGTACGCGACTTCCAGCTCGCATGCCTCGGCCAGCATCTGACGGACCTCGGCCTGGAACGCGGCCGTCCACAGGTGCGGGTTCTCCTGCTTGATCTGGTTGATGCAGTCGATGCCGAAGTTCAGGTGGATCGACTCGTCCCGCAGAATGTACTGGTACTGCTCGGCGATGCCGACCATCTTGTTCCGCCGGCCGAGCGACAGGATCTGCGCGAACCCGGTGTAGAACCACATCCCCTCGAAGACCACGTAGAACGCGATCAGGTCCCGCAGGAACGCGGTGTCGGCCTCCGGCGTACCCGTCCGGAAGTCCGGGTCCTCCAGATGCTGGGTGTATTTCAGCGCCCAGGCATCCTTGTCGGAGATCGACGGCACCTCGCGGTACATGTTGAACAGCTCGCCCTCGTCGAGCCCGAGCGACGTACAGATGTACTGGAAGGTGTGGGTGTGCACTGCCTCCTCGAACGCCTGGCGCAGCAGGTACTGCCGGCACTCGGGGTTGCTCAGCTGACGGTAGACCGCGAGCACGATGTTGTTCGCCACCAGGGACTCCGCGGTGGCGAAGAACCCGAGGTTGCGCTTGAGCATCAGCCGCTCGTCCTCGGTCAGGCCGTCCTTCGACTTCCACAGGGAGATGTCGGCCTGCATCGAGACCTCGGTCGGCATCCAATGGTTGTTGCATGCGGCAAGGTATTTCTCCCAGGCCCACGTGTACTTCAACGGCAGCAGCTGGTTGACGTCGGCCCGCGAGTTGATCATCGCCTTGTCGGCGACCTCGACCCGGGCCGCTCCGATCGAAATGGCGCTCACTGGCAGGCCTCGCAGTCCGGGTCGTCGATGGAGCAGACAGCTCCGGTGGGCTCGGGCAGCGGCATGTCGACCGGCACCGGGACAGACACGGGTACGGCGTTGAGGCGGCCGTCGGTGCCCTTCAGTGTCGACTTCTCCACATGGGTTGCTGACTGGGAACGCAGGTAATAAGTCGTCTTGAGGCCATAGCGCCACGCCGATCGGTACAGCTCGTCCAGCGCACGACCCGACGGCTTGGCCATGTACAGGTTCAGCGACTGCGCCTGGTCGATCCACTTCTGCCGGCGCGATGCCGCCTTGATCAGCCACTGCGGTTCGATCTCGAACGCCGTCGCGTACAGCTCCCGCAGGTCCGACGGGATCCGCTCGATTCCGGCCAGCACGCCGTCGTGGTACTTCAGATCCGACACCATCACCTGGTCCCACAGTCCGCGCGCCTTCAGGTCGGCGACCAGGTACGGGTTGGCGACGGTGAACTCACCGGACATGTTCGACTTCACGAACAGGTTGCTGTACGTCGGCTCGATCGACTGGCTCACCCCGCAGATGTTGGAGATCGTCGCGGTCGGCGCGATCGCCATCACGTTCGAGTTCCGCATGCCGTCGCGGAGCACCTTCTGACGCAGCGACTCCCAGTCCAGCTTGGTGGTCTCGTCCAGGATCACGTCACCACCGCGGGCCGTCTTCAGCAGGTCGAGCGAGTCGATCGGCAGGATCCCGAGACTCCACAGCGATCCGTCGTACGTCGAGTAGCGGCCGCGCTCGGCCGCGAGCTCACTCGACGCCTCGATCGCGTGGTAGCTGATCTGCTCCATCGAGCTGTCCGCGAACTCGACCGCGGCGTCCGAGGAGTACGGGATCCGCAGCGCGAACAGCGCGTCCGCGAAACCCATCAGCCCGAGGCCGACCGGGCGGTGCCGCTGGTTCGCCCGCTCCGACTCGGGGGTGGTGTAGAAGTTCACGTCGATGACGTTGTCGAGCATCCGGACCGCGGTCTTCACCGTGTCCCGGAGCAGGTCGGCGTCGAGGCCGTTCTCGGTCAGGTGCGCGACCAGGTTGACCGAGCCCAGGTTGCAGACCGCGGTCTCCTCGACGCTGGTGTTGAGGGTGATCTCGGTGCACAGGTTCGACGAGTGGACGACGCCGTTGTGCTGCTGCGGCGAACGCAGGTTGCAGGCGTCCTTGAAGGTGATCCACGGGTGCCCGGTCTCGAACAGCACAGTCAGCATCCGCCGCCACAGGTCCACGGCCTTGACCCGCTTGAAGACCTGGATCTCGCCACGATCCGCAGCCGCCTCGTACCCGGCGTACGCCTCGGCGAACGCCGTGCCGTACAGGTCGTGCAGGTCCGGCACCTCGTTTGGCGAGAACAGCGTCCAGTCACCGCCGGCCTCGACCCGCTGCAGAAACAGATCCGGCACCCAGTTCGCCGTGTTCATGTCATGTGTACGCCGCCGCTCGTCCCCGGTGTTCTTCCGAAGATCAAGAAACTCCTCGACATCGATATGCCAAGTCTCCAAATACGCACACACCGCCCCCTTCCGTTTTCCGCCTTGATTCACTGCTACCGCGGTGTCGTTGGCGATTTTCAGGAACGGGACGACGCCTTGGGATTCGCCGTTGGTGCCGCGGATGTGGGCGCCGATGCCGCGGACCGGGGTCCAGTCGTTGCCGAGACCGCCGGAGTACTTCGCGAGCAGGGCGTTGTTGCGGATGCCGTGGAAGATGCCGGCCAGGTCGTCGTCGACCGTGGTCAGGAAGCACGACGACAGCTGCGGCCGGGTGGTGCCGGAGTTGAACAGGGTCGGCGTCGACGACATGAAGCGGAACGAGCTGAGCAGCTCGTAGAACTCGATCGCCCGCGCCTCCCGGTCGTCCTCGCGCAGCGCCATCCCCATCGCGACGCGCAGGAAGAACGCCTGCGGCAGCTCGTAGCGCACCTTGCCGATGTGCAACAGGTAGCGGTCGTACAGCGTTTGCAGGCTGAGGAAGGTGAAGTTCAGATCCGCCTCGGGCCTGATCGCGGCGGCGAGCCGGTCGAGGTCGAAGGTGGCGAGCTCGGGGTCGAGCTGCCCGGCCTCGATCCCGACCTGGATGTACTTCGGGAAGTAGTCGACGTAGGCGTCGGTCATGTCGGCTTGGCTGGCCTGCTGCGGCTCGCCGTGGACCCTGCCGAGCGCCTCGCGCCGGATCTGATCCTGGAGTAGCCGGGACGCGGCGAAGCTATACTGCGGCTCGGTCTCGACGTACGACCGGGCGGCCATCACCAGCGCGAGGTCGACCTCGTGCTGCGCGATGCCGTCGTAGCAGGCGCCGAGCGTCTCGTTGAGGATCAGCTCGGGGTCGACCGCGTCCAGCCCGGCGGCCGCCTCGGCGACGACCACCCGGAGCCGGTCGATGTCGAGTGGGGCCTGGCTGCCGTCGGCCGCGCGAACCGTCAGCGCCGGCTTCTCGGTGACACCGGCCGCGTCGGCCGGAGTACGTGCCTTCGTCCGCTCCTCGCGGTACAGGACGTAGGCGCGGGCGACCTGATGCTCGCCCGCGCGCATCAGCGCCAGCTCGACCTGGTCCTGGATGTCCTCGACCTGCACACTGCGGCGTGAGTCGCCGCGGCTGGTCAGGACACCCACGACCCGGCCGGTCAGGTCGGTCACCAGGTCGCGGACCCGGTGGGTGGCGCCGGCGTCGGAGCCCTCGACCGCGAGGAACGCCTTCGTCACGGCGACGGAGATCTTGGTGGCGTCGAACGGCGTACTGCTGCCGTCGCGACGGATGACGGTGAGCTCGATCGGCTGGTCCACCGCGGTCCCTGAAACTGGGGACGGGGAGGCAGCCGTTGAGGAAGCAAGGGTCACAGGTGTGTTCTCCACAAGAGTTCGGGAGCCCGGGACAACGCGAGCAGGCGCACGACGAGACCGGCAGCACCGGCCGGGATCACTGCCGTCACGCCCTGCGACCCACCCGCGAGGTCTCGGACAGCGGGCACCGGCGGTGCCCGCGCCGATGGCAGGTATCCGGACTCGCGGACGCCGTACGACAGCACGTCCGCTCACCGTTGCGGGGCAGCTCCGGAGTTGCACCGGATTCCCCTGTTGCCTCGGAATGACCCACATCTTGTGGTGCAAGCCACTCCGAACCACCAGCAGTAGTGATGCTAGACGGACGGATCTAGATCTTGTGGTAGCGCCACGCCGCGTGTCGCACATCTTGTGGTCCTCACGCCGCGACCGCATAGAGATCCTGGAGCGTCATGATCTCGGAGCCGTGATGGATCAGCTCGCGGTTCAGCCGCAGTACGACGTGACCGAACGGCTCGCCGGCGTCGAGCTCGTTGGCCCGGCTCAGGCCGACCGTCATCACCTCGTCCTCATCCAAGGCCGCGATCGCGTCCTGCCAGGCCTCGACCCAGTAGGTCAACCAGGCGACTGCGTCCTGCGCGTTGCCATGCAGGGTGATGTCGGCGCGGCCCTGTGCGCTGGCCCCGAACGTCCACTCCCAGCGCTCGAAGAACGTCTCGGTCAGGTGGGCGATCAGCCAGGCGATCGTCCGTGGACCACGATGGTCCGGTTCGTCCGGCCACTGCGCGACCCACTCGCCGGACCCGAGTGATCGGAACTGCCCGGCGTAATGCCGCCGTACGACGGTCAAGGCCTCGCTGCTCGGCCGCCAGAAGTACTGATCGTCGGTCAACTGCGCGAGTCGGCCGGACAGCACCATCCAGCTGAAGCCGAGCTGGCCGCGGACCATGGCCATCGCCGACCGCCGATGCAGGATGTCCCAGTCGAACGCCTCCGACATCACATCTCCCCTGTACGATCGAACATGTGTTCGAATTCTTGCTCGATCTGGAGACGAAAGTCAATTCACTGGTGTGTCGGTTCTGGCCTCGACGGGACGGGTCTGCTAGGCGGCTCGATCCGCGTATCGGCGGCCGGGCTGGCGAAGCGGCGTTCGAGCAGGGTGAAGGCGTCGATGAGCTCGGGCGCTTCGTAGACGCGGTTGCGCCGACCGTCGGTGACCTCGCGCAGGACGCGCGCCTCGACGAGCCGGGCGAGGCCTTGATTGGCGGCCTGCTGGGATCGGTCGATGAGCAGAGCCGCGGCGGCGAGCGTGAGGACCGGCGCGGCGGGCAGCGCGTCGATCAGGAGGTCGGTCGCGGAGCCGGCCCGGACCGGCGCGGCGCGTTCTCGCCAGGAGGTCTTGAGGTCGACGGCGGTCTGTTCGAAGCGGGCAGCTTCCGCGGTCGCGTGCGTACAGGCCATTGCGAACATGTGCAGCCACGGGTTCGCCGCCGCTCGGGCCTTCGCGGTCGTCGCGCGACCGACGTACCTGAAGGCGGTCAAGGTGTCGACGTACTCGGCGGCGTGCGTGGCGAGCGAGAGCGAGACCGGCGGGACGGTGCGGGTGACGAGGCCTTCGGCGCGCAGGATCAGGTGGATCAGCGCACGGCCGGTCCGGCCGTTCCCGTCGGCGAAGGGGTGGATGGTCTCGAACTGGGCATGCGCGATCGCGGTCTTGGCGAGCACCGGCAGTCGCGACTCGCGGACGAACGTCATCAGGTCCGCGAGCAACTCGGGGAGCAGTTGCGCCGGCGGCGGGACGTAGTACGCCTCGGCGGGGGAGCGGCCGCCGATCCAGTTCTGCAGGTAGCGGATCTCGCCGGCGAACTCCGCGTGCGGCGACAGCGCCATCAGCCGGCGATGCGCCTCGAGCAGGTGCTCGACCTCGAGCTTGTCGCCGGCCTGGACGGACTCGGTCACCCAGGTCATCGCGTCGACCGCGCCCAGGACCTCCTCGGCGGTCACGTCCCGCGTCGTCTCCCGCAGTACGTCGGCCTTCAGCAACCGTCGCGCCCCGACGACGAGCCCTTCGATGTGCGACGAGCCGACGGCCTCGGCCCGTAGGAGCAGCCGCGCCAGCGCCTCGCTGTTGGTCAGGACGGCCGCGGTCGCGTCCAGCCGGGCCAGATCGCCGGCGGCGTCCTCGAGCACCGCGAGTACGTCGTCACTCAGGTCGAAGTCGCGGCCGACCAGCGGATCGGGGATGTACAGCTCGTACGACCCGCCGAGCCGCTCCGCCCGGGTGAACCCGTCCGGGTGCCCGGGCCACCGGTGCAACTCCACCTTCGCCATACCCTTATTCAACCTTATCCACAAACCTTGAACAAGCCCTGTGAATCCTGTGGACCCAAGCGGATCGTCCTGTGGACCCGCCTGTGGACAGGCTCGGCGGTGAGTGGACCCGGGCTTAGGCAGACTGGGCGGCGTGACTTTGGATGCGCAAGCGCGGGAGATGGTGGCCGCCAACGAGGCTGATTGGAATGCTCGGGCGCCGTTGCATGCGGCGAGCGACTTCTACGATCGGCCGGCGGAGTTCTGGTTCGCCGAGTATGAGTGGGAGGATCTCGGGCCGCTCGAGGGTCGCGACGTACTGCATCTGCAGTGTCATCTGGGCACGGAGACGATCGAGTTCGCGCGGCGGGGTGCGCGGACGACCGGGCTCGACCTCTCGGAGAAGTCGCTGGAGGCTGCCCGCGAGATCGCAAATGATGCGGGCGTCGAGGTCGACTACGTGCATGCGAACGTCTACGACGCAGCCGAGGCGGTGGGCGATCGGCAGTTCGACATCGTCTATACCGGCAAGGGCGCGCTCTGTTATCTGCCCGATCTGAAGCAGTGGGCCGAGGTCGTCCGCGACCTCCTCAAGCCGGGCGGCGCGCTCTACATCGTCGAGTTCCACCCGTTGCTGAACGCACTCCGCGAGGTCTCCCTGCCCGGTGAGACCGACGAGCTCGTGCTCCGCGCCGACTACCTGGAAGGCCGCGGTCCGATCGCCCACGAATCCACTGTCACGTACACCGGCGACGAGGTCCCCGGCCGCCAAACCAGCTACGAATGGCGCCACGGCCTAGGCGAGATCACCACCACGCTCGCCGCCACCGGCCTCCACCTCACCAGCCTCCGCGAGTCCGAAGTACTCCCATGGCCCCGCTGGCCCCACATGCACCAAACCCCCAACGGCTGGTGGCGCCTACCCGACGAGTCCCCCCGCATCCCACTCCTCTTTGCACTGAAAGCAACCAAGTCATGAGCCGCAGCGAGCGCGAGCAGGACCTGATCACCTACTACTCCAACGAGATCCAGGCCCGCACCGACCGGGCTTTACCGGACCAGCGAGTCGCCCGGCGTACGGCGTACCTGCAGCAACTGCGCGACGAAGGACGGCACAGCGTCATCGAGCTCGGCTGCGGCCCGGGGCGCGATGGGCAGGCCATTGCCGACGCGGGTTTCGCCTACACCGCCGTGGATCTCTCGCCGGCGAGCGTCGAGGCGTGCCGGTCGCTCGGACTGGATGCGCGGGTGGCGTCGGTTCTCGAGCTGCCGTTCGGGGACGGGACGTTCGACGCCGGCTGGACGATGAGCACGCTGCTGCACGTCGCCGACGAGGATCTGGACGAAGCGCTGGCGGAGATCGTCCGCGTACTGCGTCCTGGCGCGCCGCTGGCGATCGGGCTCTGGGGGAGTGCGGACGGTCGCGAGGAAGTCTTTGAGGACGGCCAAGGCTATGGAGCCGGGCGGTTCTTCAGCATCCGCACCGACGAGGCGTTACGGACCGCGCTCGAGCGGTACGGCGTCGTGGAGGAGTGGCTCACCTGGGACGACGGGCAAGCCATGCACTACCAGTGGGCAGTGCTACGGGTCAGCGCTTCTTAGGGCCGCGGTAGGCGACGTAGATCAGGGCTACGCCGAAGGCCATCACGATGGGGCCGATGGTGGCCCACATGGTGCTGCCGGTCATTGAGCTGCCTTTGAGGTAGCCCAGGCCCTGGAAGGTCCAGACGCCGCCGATTGCGATCAGCAGTGCAGCAAAGGCGACAGCGACGAACTTTCCCATGCGGCGAGCCTAGCCGAGAAGCTGGTCGCAGACGGCTACGAGTTGGCGGCGAAGCGGGCGGGCGCGGTCCGCGAAGGCTCGTTGGGCGGCGGTGTACTCCGCCTTGCCGTCGGGCGTCTCGATCTGGACCGGGGCGTACCCGAGCGGCGAGAGGTCGTACGGCGATGCACGCATGTCGAGGGTGCGGATGTCCCGGGCCAGCTCGAAGCACTCCAAAACCAAGGAGCTCGGGGTGAAGGGCATCAGCTTGGTCGCCCATTTGTAGAGGTCCATGTTCGCGTGCAGGCAGCCGCCCTGCTCCAGAGCCGGCTGGGACTCGCGGGTCGGCTGGAGCACGTTCAAAGGCCTGGCGGGAGTGGTGAAGAAGCGAAACGCGTCGAAGTGCGAGCAGGCGATCTTGTGCGACTCGACGACCTGATCGGTGCCCTCGGCACCTAACCGCAGCGGCCACTTCTGATGCCGTACGTCGGACGTCCGGTAGACCATCGCCCACTCGTGCAGACCGAAGCACCCGAACTGTGGTTGGCGATCCAGCGTGGACCCGAGCAGCCCGCGGATCCAGGTGATGCTGTCTGCTCGGCGTACGACTTCCAAAGGATCCAGAGACGCAGTCCCGTCGACGACCACATAACCGCGACGTTCGCCGTACGGCGCAGCATCCAGAAGGCGGACACCAGGTCCGGGGTGCCAGACCCGGAGCTGATTCGGCCTCACCGAGTAATAGGTGAAGAGGAAGTCCTCGACCGGATGGGCTTCGCGGCGCTTCTGCCGGTCGAGGTGGCCGACCACCAGAGCGTCGACGCGGGCTGAGTGGTCTGCCGCGTACGACGACCATTCGGCGAACGGCAGCGTGACAGTCACAGGTCCAGGGCGAACGCGAAGAGGTCGACGCCGGCGATGGGGGACCAGTCGCGTTCGGGGGTGTGGACGAAGCCGAGGCGCTCGTAGATGCGGTGGGCTGTGGTCATGTAGGTCGCGCTGCTCATCACGACCCGGTGGAGCCCGAGTTCGCGGGTTCGCTCGATGCAGCGCTCGGTCAGCGCCGTCCCGATCCCGAGGCCGCGCGCGCGTCCGGCGACTCCGAGCATCCGGAACTCGCCCTCGTCGTCGAGCCCGATCTCCCGGTAGACGGAGCCGACAGGACAGTAGGTAACAGTGCCGAGCAGACCGGACGAGTCCGCCGCGACCCACAGCTCGGCCTTGGCCGCTCGGTCGGCGGCTGCACGCAATGTCATCGCGTAGTCACCGCGGACGTAACCGTTGTGCGAGTACGCGTCGACAGTCAGTTCGCCGACGGCGTCGTACTCCTCGGGCAGGGCCGGCCGGATGTCGATCGTCACCGGATAACTGTCTCATTCCCGTGCGACGGTAGGCTCGGCCCGTGCGTATTGCCAGATTCTCCGTGGACGACGAGCCGAAGTACGGCGTCGTCGAGACCGACGACCCCGAGGGGCTCACCGGCACTGTCAACGTTCTCGACTCGGACCCGCTGTATCGGCCGGTCCAGTTCACCGGGGAGAAGCTGCAACTCGCCGACGTCCGGCTGCTCGCGCCGGTGATCCCGCGCAGCAAGGTGGTCTGCGTCGGGCGGAACTACGCGGCCCATGCCGCCGAGCTCGGCAACGACGTACCGGAACAGCCGCTGATCTTCCTGAAGCCGAACACCAGCGTGATCGGCCCGCGGGACGGCATCGTCTACCCCGAGCAGACCCACGACCTGAACTTCGAGGGCGAGCTCGCGATCGTGATCGGCCGGATCTGCCGCGACCTGCCCAAGGAGCGGGTCAACGAGGTGATCTTCGGCTACACGATCGCGAACGACGTGACGGCTCGCGACCTGCAGAAGAGCGACGGGCAGTGGGCCCGGGCCAAGGGGTACGACACGTTCTGCCCGCTCGGCCCGTGGATCACGACCGAGCTCGACGCGTCCGACGTACGCGTCTCGACGGAGCTGAACGGCGAGCCCAAGCAGGACGGGCGGACGTCGCAGTTCATCTTCGACATCCCGGAGGTGCTGGCCTACATCACCTCCTTCACCACGCTGCTGCCCGGCGACGTGGTCCTCACCGGCACCCCGGCGGGGGTCGGCCCGATGCTGCCCGGCGACGAGGTCTCGGTCAGCGTCGAAGGAATCGGAACTCTGACGAACAAGGTGATCGTGCGTGACTGACCGGGCTGACGATGTGCTGGGCGACCTGGAGCCGAGCAAGGTACGGGTGCGGTTCCCACCGTCGCCGACCGGTCTGCTGACCGTCGGCAACATCCGCAGTGCGCTGTTCAACTGGGCCTTCGCCCGGCACTACGGCGGCAAGCTGATCCTGCGGATCGAGGACACCGACACCGCGCGCAACACCGACGAGGGCTACACCTACACCTACAACTCGCTGCGCTGGCTCGGTCTGAACTGGGACGAGGGTCCCGAGGTCGGCGGTGAGTACGGTCCGTACCTGCAGTCCGAGCGGATGGACATTTACGCCGACGTCGTCGCCAAGCTGCTCGCGGCGGGCAAGGCGTACCACTGCTACTGCTCGCAGGAGGAGCTCGACCAGCGTCGCGAGGCCGCGCGCACGGCCGGCCAGCACAGCGGGTACGACGGGCATTGCCGCAACCTGACGCCGGAGCAGATCCAGGCGTACGTCGACGAGGGCCGGCGGCCCGTGGTCCGGCTGCGGATGCCGGACCGGCCGATCGTGTTCGAGGACCTGGTCCGCGGCGAGATCACCTTCCTGCCGGAGAACCTCGGCGACTACGTCCTGGTCCGGGCGAACGGCTACCCGCTCTACCCGCTGGTGAATCCGGTGGACGACGCGCTGATGGACATCACCCACGTGCTCCGTGGTGAGGACCTGCTGCCCTCGACGCCGCGGCAGATCGCGCTGTACGAGGCGCTCGCCGACATCGGCGTCGGCAGCGGCCGGACCCCGCGGTTCGGCCACCTGCCGTTCGTGATGGGCGAGGGCAACAAGCGGCTCTCCAAGCGGGACAAGGGTTCCGGTCTCGGTGAGTACATGGAGCGCGGCTTCCTGCCCGAGGGCCTGCTCAACTATCTGGCGCTGCTCGGTTGGTCGATCGCCGACGACCGCGACGTGTTCACGATGGACGAGATGGTCGAGGCCTTCGACATCCGCAAGGTGAATTCGAACTCGGCCCGGTTCGATCCGAAGAAGTGCGAGGCGATCAACGCCGCGCACATGCGGATGCTGCCGGCCGACGAGTTCGCGTCCCGGATGGTGCCGTTCCTGGCGCAGGGTGGGGTGCTGCCGGCCGAGCCGTCGGCGGATCAGCTTGCCGTGCTGAATGCCGCCGTACCGCTGGTGCAGGAGCGGATGAACACGCTGTCGGAGTCCGTCGACATGCTCGGCTTCCTGTTCGTCGACGACGCCCAGTTCACCATCGACCCCGACGCTGCGGCGAAGGTCCTGACCGGTGACGCGGGCGCCGTCCTCGAGGCCTCGGCCAAGGCGCTCGCGGACGTCGAATGGAACACCGAGGCGATCGAGGCTGCCCTGCGGGCGTCGCTGATCGACGGGCTCGGGCTGAAGCCGAAGAACGCGTTCGGCCCGGTCCGGGTAGCGATCTCCGGTCGCCGGATCTCGCCGCCGCTGTTCGAATCGCTGGAACTGCTCGGCCGCGAGAAGTCCCTCCGCCGGCTCGAGCAGGCTCGCCGTACGACGTCATGACCGTGCAGGACAAGTTGCAGGGTCGGTCGCGGTATCAGGACCTGCTCCGGAATCCTGATGCTCCCCGGGCGTACGTCGTCCTCGGGGCGCTGACGATTCTGGTCGGCTGGATGATCGCGAGCGTGATCATCCTGAGCGTCCAGCAGGCGATCCGGACCGATCCCGAGGGCACGCTCTCGTGGTTCGGGCTGCTGGCGACGAACCTGTCGCTGATCGTGCTGATCCCGCTCAGCATCCTGGTCGCCCGGAAGCTCAACCGGCAACCGCGAGGGCTGCTGTCCTCGGTGGCCGGCGGGCTTCGGTGGCGGGCGCTGGCCTGGTTCGCGCTGGCGGCGATCGTGATCGAGCTGCTGGCGCTGGCGATCGTCCAGTTCGGCGACATCCAGCTCGCTACCGGGGAGCGGCACAGCGGTGGCGCCGCGCCCGATGCGGCCGCGGTGATCGTCGTCACGCTGCTCACGTCGACGTTCCAGTCCGCGGGGGAGGAGTACTACTTCCGCGGCTACATGCTGCAGGCGATGGGCGCGCTGATCCGGAGTACGGCGATCGTGGTCGTGGTGACCGCTCTGCTGTTCACGGCGGCGCACGGGATCTGGCCGTGGCAGAGCCCGGCGTTGTTCGTCGACCGGCTCGCGTTCGGCCTGGTCGCGGCGGTGCTCGCCGTACGCACGGGTGGTCTGGAGGCCGGGATCGCCGGACACGCGGCGAACAACGTGGTCACGTTCGTCTTCGCGGCGCTGACCAACACGGTCGGCGCCAGCCTCGGTGTGAAGGACGCGCCGTGGTCGCTGGTGACGGTCGATGTGGTCAAGTTTGTGGTCTTCGGTGCGGTCGCTTTGTGGATCGCGGGCCGGCTCGGCCTGACCGCCGATGCCAAGAAACGGGTGTGACGGGAGTGACAACCCGCCGGGGCCGACCCGTTTTGGCGTCCGGTCCCTGCCTCGGGTAAGCTCTCCGAGCCGGGTTGGTGAGGGCGGAAACAACCTCCCAGCTACGGTGAAATGCCTTTGGGGTATGGGGTAATTGGCAGCCCGTCTGATTCTGGTTCAGTTAGTCTAGGTTCGAGTCCTAGTACCCCAGCGGATTGGACCGCGCCGGTGAGAATCGGTAGAGTTCAACCTCGTTGCCCGGGCCGAGAGGCCCGGCTGACAATCCTCTGGCCCCGTTGTGTAGCGGCCTAGCACGCCGCCCTCTCAAGGCGGTAGCGCGGGTTCGAATCCCGTCGGGGCTACCAGAGTGAAAGCGCCTCCTACTCGGTCAGAGTGGGAGGCGCTTCTTGTTGCGTGGGTTCGGCGGCGGCTTGGTGCTTGGGAGCGTCGGCGGCGAAGTCGAGCAGCGGGTGGGTGCTGACCACCCAGCCGTAGATCGCGGACAGGTCCCGCATGCCGATCACCAGCATCGCGATCAGAGCGATCGTCATCGCGGTCCTGTTCTCGAGATCGATGGCGATCGAGGCCAGCGTCACCGCGATCAGGGTGTAGCCGGTCTCGAGCGCGCTGATTCGTCCCATCATCGTCAGGTGCCCGCCCACGGACCGCCACACGAGCGGTCCGCCGATCAGGCACGCCGCGCCGGCCAGGAGCAGGTTCAGGGTCCGTCCGGACAGGTGAGCGGAGTTCGCGACGAAGAGCTGGGTCCAGGCTGCGAGTGCGATCGAACCACCGACCAGGACGATATCGAGCCGGCGTGCCTCCAGCTCCAGTAGTCGCAGGTGCCGCTTGGTGTCCCCGCCCTGGAAGCGATTGCTGGTACGGCGAGCGATCGTCCAAGCTCGCAGTACCCGTCCGTTTCCGTGGCCGGCGCCATGCAGGCATCGGCGCAGGTAGTCGCCGAACCAGAGGATCCGGCCGGCCAGGACCACGACCACCAGCGCGACCAGACACCCGGCGCAGATCGAGCGCAGCGTGAACGCGTCGGCGAACAGCGCTGTCAGGATCGGGATCGGGAGGACGATGACGGCCGCGCGGGCGCCCGCCGCTAGGAGCATTCGCCACATGGCGGCCTCTTCAGGCAGAGGCCGTCCAGGCTCGTCTTGCCGTGGCAGCACACGGCGCCGTCGAAGTACAGGCCGACGTCGGCCTGGTCCCGGAGCCAGCTGAATCCGGTCTGCACCTCGTCGAGCGCCGGCCGCAGCTCGTCCAGCCGGCCGAGACCGACCCTGGCCAGCGCCACATCCGCGGTCAGCGCGCCGAGCTGGAGCTGAAGCGGCAACGCTCCCGCCGACGTCGGGTCGGTCGTGGTCTGAAGATGATCGACGATCGCCCCGGTCAGCTGGTCGCCGCGCTCGACGACCGCGTCGTACGCGCCCTCGTCCAGCAGTTGCAGCAGTTCGATCCGCCCCCGGACGACGTCTGTCAGGAATTCCGCAGCAGCCATCAGTGCCCCCTCGGCAGGAACCGTGCGGCTCCTACCGAGGTCATCGCGGGGGATCGACGGGTGTTACGAACTGCTGGACACCTTCAGGTCTAACCGCTTAGAGTCTAACCGGTTAGATAACTCTGGAAGGGGATCGCTGTGCAGCGGAAGCTCTTGGCTGTTCCTGTCGCGCTTGTTGCTGCGGCGGTGCTCGTTGCTGGGTGTGGGGGCTCGCCGGCTGCTACGGCGCCGGCGGTCGATTCTGGTCCGGCTGCCGGGACGATTACGTTTACGGGCACTGACAATGCCGAGACCTACCAGCCTGTGATCAAGGCGTTCGAGGCGAAGAATCCGGGGATCAAGGTCGCCTACGCGCAGATCCCGTTCGACCAGTTCAACGCGACCATGCAGCAGCGGCTGAGCGCGAAGGACGCCGGGATCGACGTCTACACGGTCGACGAGCCGCGGGTCTCGCAGCTGGCCGCGAAGGGGTTCCTGGTCGACCTGAGCGACCTCGACGGCCGGGTCAAGAGTTCCTTCAGCGCGACGGCGTACGAGACCAATCACTTCCGCGACAAGCTGTGGTCGTTGCCGATGTGGAACTCGACCCAGTTCCTCTTCTACAACAAGACCGCGCTGGTCAAGGCGAAGGTGACGCCGCCGACCGCCGACCCGCAGCAGCGCTGGACCTGGGAGCAGGTCGAGGCGGCCGGTCGCAAGGCGATGCAGTCGGGTGGGACGAAGTACGGGCTGTTCATGGAGCAGCCCGAGGCGTACTACCAGCTGCAGCCGCTGGCCGAGTCGCTCGGTGGCGGATCCGGAATCGAAGGCGACGACGCGCTGACCCCGGCGGTCGAGACCGACGGCTGGAAGAAGGCGATGCAGTGGTACGGCGCGACCTTCGCGAGCGGACTCTCGCCGCGCGGGATCGGCGGCTTCCAGACCGGCCCGGTGTTCGCCAATGGGCAGGTGGCGTTCTTCGTCGGCGGTCCGTGGGACCTGAAGATCTTCGGCAGCTCGAAGATCGACTGGGGCGTCGCCCCGCTGCCGTACTTCCAGGGCGGCAAGCCGGTCACACCGACCGGGTCGTGGTCGCTCGGCATCAACCCGGCGTCGAAGCAGCAGGGGATGGCTCGTAAGTTCCTCGAGTTCGCGACGCTGGACCCGACCGGCAACCTGGCCACCACGAATACGACGACGATCATTCCGGCCAACGTCGAGGCGCAGAAGCAGTACACCCCGAAGATGGACACCTTCTCCGGTGCCAAGACCGCGGGTGCTGCCGCGATCACGACGTACGAGAGTGAGCACACCGCGGTGTCGCGACCGGTCAGCGTGGGCTACATCCAGTTCGAGGAAGTCATGGGCAAGGCGTTCGCCGACATCCGCAACGGCACCAACCCCGACACGCGGCTGCAGGAGGCAACCCGCCAGCTCACTGACGCCTGGAAGTCCATCAAATGAAACAGAGGCAGGGCCTGATCGCCCTGGCCTTCCTGGCGCCGGCGCTGGTCTGTCTCGCCGTACTGCGGATCGTGCCGGCGATCTCGGCCGTCGTCGAGAGCTTCTACACCGAGAGCCTGCTGCGCGGCGGGCGGGTGTTCGCCGGGCTGGGCAACTACACGGACCTCCTGTCGAACAAGGACTTCCGCCAGTCCGTCGGCGTGACGCTGCTCTTCACCGTCCTGGTGAACCCGATCCAGGTCGTCGTCTCGTTCCTGCTGGCGGTCCTCTTCACTCAGAAGGCCGCCGGCTCGAAGCTCTGGCGCACCCTCGTGATCCTGCCGATAGCCACCCCGCCTGCGGTGTCGGCAGTGATCTGGAGCGTCATCTACCGGCCGGACGGCCTCGCGAACGGCGTACTCGAGCGACTAGGTCTGCCCGCGCAGCCGTTCCTCACCTCGTCCGGTCAGGTGCTGCCGTCACTGATCCTCCTGCTGTCCTGGATCGGCGTCGGGTACTGGATGCTGTTCCTGATCGCGGGCATCCAGGAGGTCCCGGTCGAGGTCCGTGAAGCCGCTCTGCTCGACGGCGCCAGTGCGTGGCGCCGGATGGTGTCGGTCATCCTCCCGCTCGTACGCCGACCGCTGGCGTTCGTACTCGTCGCCGACACGGTGTCGAACCTGCTCGTGTTCGCGCCGGTCCAGATCCTCACCAAGGGCGGCCCGAACGGCAACAGCAACCTCCTGATGTACGACGTCTACACCCGGGCGTACGCGATCGGCGACATCCACGTCGCGCAGGCCGAGGTCGTCATCCTGGTCGCCCTGACGCTCGCGATCGTGGCCGGGCAGTTCCGGCTGCTGCGAGGTGACGAATGAGGCGCGTGAGCCTGTCCGCGCTCGGCGGAGTCGTCGGCATCCTGTTCTTCCTGCCGCTGCTGTGGGTGCTGACCAACTCGCTGCGCCCGGGCTCGGAGACGTTCGCGCACCTGACGTTGTCGTGGCAGACGTTCTTCGAGTTGAAGCCGACGTTGCACAACTACTCGGCCCTGATCAGCAGCGATGTCGGCCGGGCGACGCTCAACTCGATCCTGGTCAGCGCGGCAACGGTCGTGATCGGCCTGGCGGTCTGTGCGTCGGCGGCGTTCGGGCTGGCCGCGTTCACCTTCCGCGGACGCGGGCTCGTGTTCGGCATCGTCGTACTCAGCTTCCTGGTGCCGTTCGACGCGATCGCGATCCCGTTGTCGACGATGTTCCGCGACTGGCATCTGACGAACACGTTCACCGGTCTCGTGCTGCCCGGGATCGGCAACGGGATGGCGATCTTCCTGCTGCGGCAGTTCTTCCTCGGCATCCCGGCCGAACTGGTCGAGGCCGGGCGGCTGGACGGGCTGGGCTGGTTCGGTGTGTTCCGCTGGATCTATCTGCCGTTGTCCAAGCCGGCGTTGATCGGCGCGGGCCTGATGCTGTTCCTGTTCCAGTGGCAGTCGTACGTCTGGCCGCTGCTGATCGGCACCGACGCCAAGCACATCCTCGGCCCGGTGGCCCTGTCGAACCTGCAGGGTCAGAACTTCGCCGACTACGGTCTCGTCTTCGCGGGCGCCGTCGTACTCACCGTCATCCCGCTGGTCGTCATCGCCGGCTTCCAGCGGTACTTCGTCCAGTCCGTCTCAAGCAGCGGGCTCAAGTAAGGGGACCATGCACCAGCTCATTCTCGATACCGATATCGGCTCCGACGTCGACGACGCCATGGCGCTGGCCCAGATCATGGGCAGCCCGGACCTCGAGCTGCTCGAGGTTCACACGGTGTACGGCGACACGCGGCTGCGGGCCCAGCTCGCGCGACGGTACGCCGCGTTGGCCGGCCGCGACCTGGTCGTCGTACCAGGTGCTGTGGAGACATTGTCGGGGCGTGAGGTCTGGTGGGCCGGACATGAGGGCACGCTGCACGACGACTTGGAGCGCGAGAGCGTCAGGTCGGACAGCGCGCCAGAGCGACTGGTGGCGAGGCTACGCGAGCAACCTGGTGAGCTCGACGTGGCCGCGATCGGTCCGCTGACCAATGTGGCGAAGGCTTTGCAGCTAGAGCCTCAGGTGGCTGGCTGGATCCGGCATCTTTGGGTGATGGGCGGCTCGTTCGGCGACGACAAGTCGGAGCACAACTTCAAGTCCGACGACCTCGCCGCGCAGATCGTCCTCAGCGCGGGCATTCCGACGACGATCACCGGGCTGGAGATCACGCAGCAGGTGACGATCGAAGCGTCGCGGCTCGAGCGGATCCGGGCAGCAGGACCGTTGGGCGCGGCACTTGGTGCGGACATCGAGCAGTGGTGGGCGTACTGGAGCGAGACGTGGAACGTGCCGCACGACCCGGTCGCCGTTCTCGCGCTGAGCCGGCCTGAGCTGTTCACGTTCTCCGACGTTGGACGGGTGACGATTGCGGTTGGTGGGCAGAGCACGTTCACTCCCGATCCTGATGGATCGGTGCGGATCGTCACCGGGGTCGACGCCGAGCAGGTGGCCGAGGAGATCACGGCGCGCATCGTCGTAGCTGGACAGGCTTACGCTGCACCTCATGGGGAGAGCGATGCCGACCGCACGTGATGTTGCCGAGCGCGCCGGTACGTCGACCGCAGTGGTCAGCTACGTCTTCAACAACGGCCCCCGGCCGGTGTCGGCGGAGACCCGCCGGCGCGTACTGGAGGCCGCGGCGGAGCTGGACTACCGGCCCAACATCCTTGCCCGTGCACTCAGCGCGGGACGCACGTACTCGCTCGGCCTGCTGATTCCGCAGATCCGCAACCCGTACTTCGCCACGCTCGCCGAGCACCTGGAGGGATTCGCCCGGCAGCACGACCATCTGCTCCTCATCGGTGACTCGGCGGGTGATCCCGAGCAGGAGTCGGCCCACATCGGCTCGTTCATCGAGCGCAAGGTCGACGGGGTCGTGCTCGTCTCGTTGCTGGTCGAGCCTGCGATCCAACGGTTCGCGGCCGCCGGCGTACCCGTCGTCGCTCTGCATCCCGTGCCCGACGGGGTGACCGTGTCGACGCTCTCGATCGACTATGTCGCGGCCGCCGAGGCGTCGACCGATCACCTGCTGTCGCACGGCTACCGGACCCTCGGCGTCGTCACCGGACCTGAAGACTCACCGGGTACGTCGGAACACCGCCGAGGGATCGAAAGCGCGCTGGAGAAGCACCCGCGAGCCTCGGCCAGGTACGTCGCCAGCCCGGTGTCACGGTTCGCCGCGAGGGACGCCGTACAGCCGTGGTTCAAGCAGGAGCGGCCGCCGCGGGCGATCTACTGCTCGACCGACGAGCAGGCGTTCGGCGTACTGTTCGCGGCCTGGGAGGCGGGACTGCGGGTGCCGGAAGACGTTGCAGTAATGGGCTTCGACGGCACCAGCGAGTGCACCGTGACGATCCCGCCGCTGGCCAGCGTCCGCCAGCCGATCGAGGAGACCGCCCGCCGCGCGGTCGAACTGTTGCTGGATCGCTCCAACCCCGCGGCGGCGCGGCACGTCCTCGACTACGTGCTCGTCCCGAGCACGTCCTGCGGCTGTCAGGCCGGGGACGGGCTGGAGTGAGCTGGTCCTGATGGCAATGCACGTCGTACCGAGAAGCCGACGCCGATCAGGACTACGCCCCAGATCAGCGCTGTGACGCCTAGCAGTACGGCGATGCTGACTGCGCCGGCGCCCGGGTTGGCGGCGAACAGGACGCCGATCAGGATCGACAGCAGGCCGTTGAGGACGAGGAGCCAGCGTGGCATCACCTGCTGGCTTCGGAACGCGCCCGCGAGCTCGAAGACGCCGCGGATGATCAGCCAGATCCCGAGGATCCAGGTCAGTGTCGCCGCCGTCATCCCCGGGCTGGTGATCGCGAAGAACGCCGCGACCAAGGCGATCACCGCGAGCACGATCAGCCAGAGCCGGCTGCCCTTCGACTCGGGCTGGAACGCCTGCACGATCGAGCCGATGCCGTCGGTGAGGGCCCAGAAGCCCCACAGCAGCGCCAGCGCGATCGCCGTGTGGATCGGCCACACGATCGCGAGAACGCCGAAGATGACGGCGATCACGCCCCGCACCAGCAGCATCTTCCAGCCGAGAGTCAGCCAGTCCCGCTCCATGTTGGACCTCCTTGAGGCTATTTACCTCATGGTGATCCTGGTGGCCGTGTGTGACAACTACCTACTCGGAGGCGCGCCGGAGAGCTTCGGAAAGTCGCTCGGCCGCGGCCATCACGGCCGGGGCGTGCATGCGGCCAGGCTGGCGGGACAGACGCTCGATCGGGCCGGAGACCGAGACGGCGGCGATCACCTTGCCGCTGGGAGAGCGGACCGGGGCGGATACGGACGCGACGCCCTGCTCCCGCTCGCCGACCGAGTGCGCCCAGCCACGACGCCGTACGCCTGCGAGCGCGGCCGCGTTGAACGAAGAGTTGTGCAGGCCGCGGTGCATCCGCTCCGGGTCTTCCCAGGCAAGCAGTATTTGTGCGGCCGAGCCCGCGGCCATGGTCAGCTGACTGCCGACCGGCACGGTGTCGCGTAGACCAGAAGGACGCTCGGCGGCGGCGACGCACACCCGGTACTCACCCTGGCGGCGGAACAGCTGCGCCGACTCACCGGTGATGTCGCGCAGTCGGGCCAGCACCGGACCGGCGGTCGCCAGCAGCCGGTCCTCACCGGCCGCGGAGGCCAACTCGCTGAGCCGCGGACCGAGCACGAACCGGCCTTGCATGTCGCGCCCGACCAGACGGTGGTGCTCCAGCGCGACCGCCAGCCGGTGAGCCGTCGGACGGGCCAGACCCGTGGCCGCCACCAGACCGGCCAGGGTCGCCGGCCCGGACTCCAGGGCGGACAGAACGAGGGCTGCTTTGTCGAGAACGCCGACTCCGCTAGAGTTGTCCATGAGACGATATTGCCGTCTCGAATCGTGGAACGCAAGTGGCTTCCGCAGCCCGCGCCGGAGCACTGTGAGCGAGAGCACTCCACTGTACAAACCTCGACCGGGGCAGTGGGGCGGGAAATGTCTTCCAAGGAGGAGAGTCTGATGGGTAGGACGTTGTCGGAAAAGGTCTGGGATGCGCACGTCGTGCGCCATGCCGACGGAGAGCCCGACCTCCTCTACATCGACCTCCATCTGGTCCACGAGGTGACCAGCCCGCAGGCCTTCGACGGTCTCCGGCTGGCGAACCGCAAGGTCCGGCGTCCGGATCTGACGATTGCGACCGAGGACCACAACGTCCCGACGTTCGACGTGGACAAGCCGATCGCGGACCCGGTGTCGCGCACTCAGGTGGACACGCTGCGGAAGAACGCCGAGGACTTCGGTATCCGGATCCACACCCTCGGCGACCCGGACCAGGGCGTCGTGCATGTGATCGGCCCGCAGCTCGGCCTGACCCAGCCCGGCATGACCGTGGTCTGCGGTGACAGCCACACCTCAACTCACGGTGCGTTCGGAGCGATTGCCTTCGGCATCGGTACGAGCGAGGTCGAGCACGTGCTCGCCACCCAGACGTTGATGCAGGCCCGGCCGAAGACGATGGCCGTCACGGTCGACGGCGTACTGCCGGACGGTGTGTCCGCGAAGGACCTGGTGCTCGCGCTGATCGCGCAGGTCGGCACCGGTGGCGGCCAGGGCTACATCGTCGAGTACCGCGGCGAAGCGATCCGTGCCCTGAGCATGGAAGCCCGGATGACGATCTGCAACATGTCGATCGAGTGGGGCGCGAAGGCCGGCATGATCGCGCCGGACGAGACCACGTTCTCTTACCTGCAGGACAAGCCGCACGCGCCGCAGGGCGTCGACTGGGAAGCTGCCGTCGAGTACTGGAAGAGCCTCGCCACCGACGAGGACGCGACCTTCGACCGCGAGGTGGTACTGCGGGCCGAGGACATCGCACCGTTCGTCACCTGGGGTACGAACCCGGGCCAGGGCATCCCGCTGTCGGAGAGCGTCCCGTCGCCGGACGACTTCGACACCGAGAACGACAAGGTCGCCGCCGAGCGCGCACTGGAGTACATGGGCCTCACCGCCGGTACGCCGATGCGCGAGATCCACGTGGACACGGTGTTCCTGGGCTCCTGCACCAACGGCCGGATCGAGGACCTGCGGGCCGCAGCCGGCGTACTGGCCGGGCGGAAGGTTGCCGACGGCACCCGGATGCTCGTCGTACCGGGCTCCGGCCGGGTCCGGCTGCAGGCCGAGGCCGAGGGCCTGGACGCGATCTTCAAGGACGCCGGCGCCGAGTGGCGTGGGGCCGGCTGCTCGATGTGCCTGGGCATGAACCCGGACCAGCTGGCTCCCGGCGAGCGCAGCGCCTCCACCTCGAACCGGAACTTCGAAGGCCGTCAGGGCAAGGGCGGTCGCACCCACCTGGTCTCGCCGCTGGTCGCCGCCGCGACCGCGGTCACCGGAACCCTGGCCGCTCCGGCCGACCTGCCGCCCGTCGCCGTACCTGCGAACGCCTGAGGAGCAACGGAATCATGGAAGCCTTCACCCAGCACATCGGTACGGCGGCCCCGCTGCGCCGCGGCAACGTCGACACCGACCAGATCATCCCGGCCGTGTACCTGAAGCGGGTCACCCGGACCGGTTTCGAGGACGGGCTGTTCGCTGCCTGGCGCAACGATCCGGCCTTCGTTCTCAACCAGCCCGAGTACGACGGGGTTTCGGTGCTCGTCGCCGGACCGGACTTCGGCACCGGATCGTCGCGTGAGCACGCGGTCTGGGCCCTACTCGACTACGGGTTCCGGGTGGTCGTGTCGTCGCGGTTCGGCGATATCTTCCGCGGCAACTCGGGCAAGGCCGGACTGCTCGCGGCCCTGGTGGAGCAGGACGTCGTCGAGAAGCTGTGGACCGCGGTCGAGACCGACCCGGGGACCAAGGTGACGGTCGACCTGGAGAACAAGACGATCTCGGCCGGTGACGTCTCCGCACCCTTCGAGATCGACGACTACACGCGCTATCGGCTGCTGAACGGTCTCGACGACGTCGGCATCACGTTGTCCCGCGAGGCCGACATCGCTGCGTACGAAGCGACCCGGCCGTCCTTCAAGCCGGCAACGCTGCCCGCGAAGGCCTGAAACTCCAACCAGAGTTGTCGCCGCCGTAACGGATCAGGCCTCGGTGGCGATAACTCTGGTGTTACCCTTGCCGGGTTGTAAAGAACGAGGCTTGCGAGACCAAGGAGGTGGGACGCTCATGAACAACGGCAGCGAACCCTCCAGACATACCGGTCTCGCTCGACCGTCGGGGGCCTCCTTCTTCTAGCAATAGCAGAGCCTCCAGTAGTTGCGGGTCGGGCAGACGTGCGCTTGTCACTCACCCGTACCACCGCACCTGGAGGACTCATGTCCGACCTGCGCCTTCGCACGATTCGTGCGTTCAGCCGCACGCCGTCACTGCGCGCTGCCGCTCGCAAGCACGCTGCTGCCAGCGCCGCCGCCGACACTGCCGCCGCGCTCGAGCCTGCTGAGAAGCAGACGCGGGACCCGCAGATGCCCAAGGGGCACAGCGTGGTTGACAGTGCGATCTACTGCGACGGCCGCCGGGTCTCTTCTCCTGATTCGCTCGCCAGCACGTACGGCGCGCTGCACCAGGCGCCGCACAGCCTGGCCTGGATCGGTCTCTACCGGCCCGACCGCCGCGAGCTCGCCTCGCTGGCGCAGGAGTTCGACCTGCACGAGCTGGCGATCGAGGACGCGAACGAGGCGCATCAGCGGCCGAAGCTGGAGCGGTACGGCGACACGTTGTTCGTCGTACTGAAGGCCGCGCGGTACCGGGACGCGACCGAGGAGGTCGAGTTCGGTGAGGTGCACGTGTTCGTCGGACCGGACTTCGTGGTGACGGTCCGGCACGCCGAAGCGCCCAACCTGGCAGCGGTACGACGTCGTGTCGAGCGTGACCCCGAGTTGCTCAGCCGGGGCGCCGAAGCGGTGCTCTACGCGATCATGGACAAGGTTGTCGACGGCTACGCTCCGGTGGTCGCCGGTCTCGAGAACGACATCGACGAGATCGAGACCGAGGTGTTCCGCGGTGACCCGAAGGTGTCGCGGCGCATCTACGAACTGTCCCGTGAGGTGATCGAGTTCCAGCGCGCGACCCGGCCGCTGATCGGCATGCTGGAGCAGCTCCGCGGCGGTTTCCAGAAGTACGGCGTGGACGAGGAACTGCAACGTTCACTGCGGGATGTGGCCGACCACGTCACCGAGGTGGTGGAGAAGGTGGACGGATTCCGCGAGCTGCTGCGGGACATGCTGACGGTGAACGCGACCCTGGTCGCGCAGCAGCAGAACGAGGAGATGAAGAGCCTCGCGATCGCCAGCACCGAGCAGAACGAAGAGGTGAAGCGGATCTCTGCCTGGGCGGCGATCCTGTTCGCCCCGACCCTGATCGGAACCGTCTACGGGATGAACTTCGACAACATGCCGGAGCTGCACTGGGAGTTCGGATACCCGTTCGCGATCGGCCTGATGGCCTTGGTCTGCGTCGGTCTGCACCAGATCTTCAAACGCCGCGGTTGGCTCTAAGCGGGCGCCGAAACCCCTTCTAGAGGCCGGATCGGGCGAAATTGTGGCACGAATCGCCCAAAACAAGGCCGAATTGCCGCGTTGGTGTTTGTGAACGGCGTGTTGAGTCCATAACGTTCCTGTGAGATCGAGCGCTGTGCTCGACGCCTACGTTCACGGAGGGAAGCAGTGAACAAGAGCCAGTTGGTCGAAGCGCTCGCAGTGCACTTCGACGGAAACCGCCGCCAGGCCCAGCACGCGTTGGAGTCGGTGATCGACACCGTCCAGCGCGAGCTGACCAAGAAGGGTGGCAAGGTCGCCATCACCGGTTTCGGTGCCTTCGAGGCCATCGAGCGTGGCGCGCGCATCGTGCGCAACCCGCGGACCGGTGAGACCAAGCGTGCCAAGAAGACCACGGTGCCGAAGTTCCGCGCGGGTGCGGAGCTGAAGGCCGTTGTCTCCGGCGCCAAGAAGCTGCCGAAGCTGGTAGCCCCGAAGCCGGCCGCGACCGCCACCAAGGCGGCTGCCCCGGCGAAGAAGGCCGCGCCGGTCAAGGCCGCCGCGACGAAGACCGCCGCTGCGAAGAAGACGACGGTCGCGAAGAAGGCCCCGGCCAAGACCGTTGCCAAGAAGGCGCCGGCGAAGACCGTCGCCAAGAAGGCCCCGGTCAAGAAGGCCCCGGCCAAGAAGGTCGTCGCGAAGAAGGCGCCGGCCAAGAAGGCCCCCGCCAAGAAGACCGCGGCGAAGCGCACCGCTCGCTGATCTTCACGCACAGCGGCACCGCACTACAGCGAAGGCCGGTCACCCCATTCCAGGGGTTGACCGGCCTTCGCCGTTGTTCAGAGCAACTTTTCTGGGCAACTTTTCTGGGCAACTGTTCTAGAGCCGGGTTGCGAACTCGACCTTCGTGATCGACAGCGCGGCGCCGGAGCCGGCGGTCTCGATCCGCACCCGTTGCCCCACCCGCAGATGACGCACCGGGGTATCGGCGACCGCATGCACTGTGAACGGGAGCTCGATCCCGGTGTCGGTCAGCACAGCTCCGGAGAACGTCTCGCCGTCGTAGCGGCTCACGGTCGCTTGCATGTCAGCAGGCTAGCCCTTCGGTCCCGGTCGCGGCGCCGAGAACCAAAGACATCACGTCCGCCGTCGCCGGACCGACGCCGAGTTGTACGGCGTGGGCCAGATCAGCTGCCGTGTCGACATCACGACGTACCGACTCGATCCCGGCCAGCGTGATCGGGACCGCTCCGGATGCCTGGTGGGCGAAGGCGGAACCCACACCGAAGCGGGGATCCAGCGCCACTCCGGGAGTCGCCGCCAACAGCGTCGTACCGGTGCCAGGTTGGTCGATGACGAACGAGCGGGGCGCTGTGCAGGCCGCCAGTACCGCGGTCAGCTCGGACGGACGCAGGGCCGGTAGATCGGCGGACAGGGCCGCGATCCCGTTGCCCGGGAACTCGGCAGCCGCCACAGTTGCACCATGCATCAAGGCTTCGTTGAGCCCGGCGGCCGGGAGATCCGGGATCACGTGCGCTCCGGCCGCGGTCACGTCGGCCGCGACCAGCGGGTCGTCGGTGACCACCAGGACGGCGTACACCAGGGGAGAGGCGAGGGCGGCCGCAGTAGTGTCGACAGCGAACGCGCGGGCCAGCTCCGGGCGGTGCTGAGGGTAGGCCGAAGCGAGCCGGCTCTTCGCGATCGCCGTACGCTTCACCGGGATCGCCAGGATCCAGGGAGCGACCTGTAGGTCTGCCATCAGGCAGGATTCTCCCATGACGGATGGCAGTAGCGAGCACCAGGAGGCAGCAGTGGACAACCAGCTGGACAACCGGCATGGTGATCCGCGGCCGCCGCGCGGCTTCTGGTTCGGTCTGATCGTCGCGATCGTCAAGCCGTTCATGATCGTGTTCACCAAGTGCCGGTTCACCGGCCGGGAGAACATGCCGCGCACCGGCGGCGTCGTCTACGTGCCGAACCACATCTCGCATCTCGACCCCGTCGTCCTCGGCTACTTCATCTGGGAATGCCGGCGGATCCCGCGGTTCCTGGGCAAGGCCTCGCTGTTCAAGGTGCCGGTGCTCGGCACGATCATCACCAGCGCCGGGCAGATCCCTGTGTACCGGGATTCCACTCAGGCCGCGGATGCGTTCCGGGACGCGGTGGCCGCGGTCGAACGCGGTGAGTGTGTGGGCGTTTACCCGGAGGGAACGATCACCCGCGATCCGGAGATGTGGCCGATGACCGGCAAGACCGGCGCGGCCCGGATCGCGTTGATGACCGGCTGCCCGGTGATCCCGATCGCGAACTGGGGTGCGCAGGACGTCATCAAGTCGTACACGGGCAAGATCCGGTTCCGGTTGCTGCCGCGGAAGACCCTGCAGGTCCGGGCCGGGACGCCGGTCGACCTGAGCGCGTTCCAGGGCAAGCCGCTGACCAACCAGCTGTTGCACGAGGCAACCGAGGTGATCATGGCCCGGGTGGCCGAGACGCTCGGCGAACTGCGCGGCGAGACCCCGCCCAAGGAGCTCTACGACCTGCGCAAGGCCCGGAAGGCCGAAGGTGAGGACAAGGCATGACGAAAGTAGCGGTGTTCGGCGCCGGTTCTTGGGGTACGGCGTTCGCGGTGGTGCTTGCGAACGCGGGGAACCAGGTGTCCGTCTGGGGCCGGCGTGAGTCGCTGTGCGAGGCGATCAACACCCAGCACGAGAACGCCGAGTACCTGCCCGGCCTGCGGTTGCCGGACGCGATCACCGCGACCCACGACCCGGCTGCGGCGGCTGACGGGGCGGAGGCAATCGTCCTCGCCGTACCGTCGCAGTCGTTGCGGGACAACCTGACCGACTGGGCCGGCGTGCTGCCGAACGCCGTACCGCTGGTCAGTCTGATGAAGGGTGTCGAGCTCGGTACGACGAAGCGGATGAGCGAGGTGATCGCCGAACTCACCGGCGCCGGACCGGAACGGATCGCGGTCGTCTCCGGTCCGAACTTGGCGCGCGAGATCGCCGAGGGGCAACCGGCCGCATCGGTCGTCGCCTGTGCCGACGAGGGGACCGCGGCCCGGTTGCAGAAGCTGTGTCATTCACCGACGTTCCGTCCGTACACGAACAACGATGTCGTCGGCTGTGAGCTCGGTGGCGCCTGCAAGAACGTGATCGCATTGGCCGTTGGAATGGCGGTCGGCCTCGGCTTCGGCGACAACGCCCGAGCCTCCGTGATCACCCGCGGCCTCGCCGAGATCGCGCGCTTGGGTACGGCGTTGGGCGCGGACGAGCACACGTTCTCCGGCCTGGCCGGACTCGGCGACCTGGTCGCGACGTGCTCGTCGCCGCTGTCCCGCAACCGCACGTTCGGCGAGAAGCTCGGCCAGGGCATGGCCGTCGCGGAGATCGCCGGCGGGACCAGGCAGGTCGCCGAAGGCGTGAAGTCCTGCGCGTCGATCACCGAGCTCGCGCACCACCACGACGTAGAAATGCCGATCGCCGAACACGTCACCAAGGTCGTCGCCGGCGAAATGACCCCCAAAGACATGCTCTTCAGCCTGGTCTCCCGCTCCGCGAAATCGGAGCGGTGGGGATGATCCCGGCCGCTTTCGCGCAAGCAACCATCGATCGGGAAGGCGAGACGGGTGCGGCCTGGTTGGCCGAGTTGCCGGGGATCATCGAGGATCTGCTTGCGCAGTGGGACTGCTCGGTGGATGGCGAGGTTGTGCATGGTCAGGTTGGGGTGGTCGTGCCGGTCGAGGGTGCGGCTCTGAAGGTGTCGTTTCCGCATCCGGGAAATGTGCACGAGCCGGACGCCTTCGAGGCCTGGGACGGTCAGGGCGCCGTGAAGCTGTACGAGCGCGACGACGCCCGCTACGCCATGCTCCTGGAGCGCGCGCACCCCACGACGCTGCTGGAGCACGACGAGGACGTCGTCGTCATCGCTGGCGATCTGCATCGACGGTTGAGGATCCCGGCGCCGGACGGCCTGCCGCGGATGTCGGAGCAGGCCGACGCGTGGGAGGAAGAGCTGCGCAAGGACGCGGCCGAACTCGACCACCCGCTGCCCGCGTCGGTGGTGGACGCGGCGCTGGCCGTTGTCGATGAGCTCGGCCGCGACCAGCCGGAGATCCTGATCCACGGGGACTTCCATCCCCGCAACATCCTTCGCGCCGAGCGGGAGCCCTGGCTGGCCGTCGACCCGAAGGGGTACGTCGGCGACCCGGCGTACGACGCGACGACGTTCCTTCGCACCCGCGCGGCTCATCAGCTCGGCAGGGACGACCTGATCAAGGTGCTGCAGAACGAGCTCGAACTGTTCGCCGAGACCGCCGAGCTCGATCCCGAACGGATCCGGCGCTGGGTCCACCTGAACCTGGTCCAGTCAGCGTTCTGGGGCCGCCGGCACGGCTTCGGCCGAGCCCGCGGTGGCAGCGAGCTCGATCGATTCATCGCCCTGTGCGACGAACTCGCGCTCAGCTGGATCGGGTAGATCTGCAGCTCGACAGGAGGTGTCCGGCCGGCTCGCCTGGGGGCACGCTCAGCTGGCCGACGATTGAGCGCCGGAGGTCGACACCTCCTGTCGAGCTGCAGAACAGCCGGGGCGTTACCCGTTGAGGGTCTGGTTCAGGACGAGGGTGGCGGCGCCCAGGAGGGCCGCGTCCCGGCCGGTCTGGGAGCGGACCACCCGGAGGTGGGTTGTGGCCAGGGGCAACGATCTGGCGTAGATGGTTTCGCGGAGGCCCGCAAGCAGACTGTCGCCGGCCTGGGACAGTGAGCCGCCGACCACGATCACCGATGGGTTGAGCAGGCTGACCGCGGCGGCGAGGACCGTGCCGATCTCGCGGCCGGCCTGGCGTACGGCGGTTGTCGCGGTCGTGTTGCCGGACCGGACGAGCTCGACGATGTCCAGGCTCGTCTCGACACCCAGCGTGGTGGCGAGTGCGGCCGCCGATGCGATCGCTTCGAGGCAGCCCGCATTGCCGCAGCGACAGAGTTCGGTGTGCCCTTGCGCCTGGATGTGGCCGATGTCGCCGGCCGCGCCCTGGGCGCCGCGGTGCAGGCGGCCGCCGCTGATCACGCCGGCTCCGATGCCGGTGGCAACTTTCACGAACAGCAGGTGCTCGATCTCCGGGTACGCCGTCGCGTGTTCGCCGAGCGCCATGATGTTCACGTCGTTGTCGACCAGCACCTGACCCGGAAGATCCTGGCTCAGCCGGCCGACGACGTCGTACGAGTCCCAGCCGGGCATGATCGGCGGATGGTTCGGTCGTCCGGTGCTGTGCTCGACCGGCCCGGGCAGCCCGACTCCAGTGCCGGCCAGATCGTCAGGCGACCTCTCCGCCTCCCGGAGCAGCGCATGTCCTGCCCGTACGACGGCATCGAGAACGACCTCGGGTCCTTCGGCAATCTTGAGCGGAGTCGTCGATCGGTGCAGGATCTCGCCGGCCAGGTCGGTGAGGGCGACGGACAGATGCGTCGCGCCGACATCTGCGGCGAGTACGAGGCGCGCGGTCGGGTTGAACCGGAACCGGGCCGGCGGCCGCCCACCGGTCGACGCGGCCTCACCCGACGGTACGACGAGACCGGCCGCGAGCAGCGCCTCGATCCGACCGGTGACCGTGGAGCGGGCCAGACCGGTCACGTCGATCAGCTCGGCGCGGGTCCGGGCCTGCCCGTCGAGCAGCAGCCGCAGGACCGCGTCCGCAGTACCGAGATCGCTCATCACCGGACTTTCGTCGTACTGGCGGTGGACTTTTGCTTGACAGGGTTCAAAAGGGTCCCATAGCGTCCTACGACGTGTCCACCAATGCGCGCAAGCTCCGGGTCGGGATCGTCGGCGGCGGCTTCATGGGCCAGGTCCACGGCCGGGCTGCCTTGGTTTCGGGAGCGACCGTGGTCGGCGCTGTCGGCTCCTCGCCGGCAAGGGCTGAGGCGGCCGCGGAGGCGACCGGAGCCGAACGTGGATTCGCGACCATCGACGAGCTGCTTGCCTCGGACATCGATGTGGTCCACGTCTGCACGCCGAACAACACGCATCGCGACGTCACGCTGAAGGCCCTCGAGGCCGGCAAGCACGTGGTCTGCGAGAAGCCACTGGCCACCTCGGTCCAGGACGCGGCCGGTCTCCAAGCCGCGGCGTTCGAGGCCGGTCTGGTCGGCGCCGTGCCGTTCGTGTACCGCTACCACCCGATGGTCCGCGAGCTGCGGACGCGGATCGCGGCCGGCGATGCCGGGACGATCACCAGCTTGCACGGTTCGTACCTGCAGGACTGGCTGGCCGGGGCGGACGATCAGAACTGGCGAGTCGACGATACGACCGGCGGCCCGTCGCGCACGTTCGCGGACATCGGGTCGCACTGGTGTGACCTGACCGAGTTCGTCACCGGCGACCGGATCGCCGCGATCAGTGCCCAAATGCGGACCGTCCGAGCCCAGCGTGGTGGCGTCGAGGTGCGGACCGAGGATCTGGCAACTGCACAGTTCCGGACCGAAGCCGGCGTGGTCGGGACGATCGTGGTCAGCCAGGTCGCGGCCGGCCGGAAGAACCGGCTGTACCTCGAGGTGTCCGGCACCGAGTCGAGCTTCGGCTTCGACCAGGAGGACCCGGACCGTCTCTGGGTCGGCCGGCGCGAAGCGTCGCAGTTGCTGACCCGCGACCCCGAGACGCTCAGCCCGCCCGCCGCGCGAGTGAACAGGCTGCCGGCCGGGCACGCGCAGGGGTACCAGGACGCGTTCGACTCGTTCGTCGCCGACAGCTATGCCGCCGTACTGGGTGACCACCCGGACGGCCTGCCGGATTTCGCCGCCGGAGCGCGGTCCGCTCGCGTGGTCGACGCCGTACTGCGGTCTGCTGCCGACGACTCCGCCTGGATCACCGTCGACAACGCCTAATCGCCTTCATCGCTAGGAGTCACTCAGATGCCTCGTCCGATCACGTTGTTCACCGGTCAATGGGCCGATCTGCCGTTCGAGGAGGTCTGTCAGTTCGCGTCCGAGGCCGGGTACGACGGCGTCGAGATCGCCTGCTCCGGCGACCACTTCGACGTACAGCAGGCCGTCGACGACGACACGTACGTCCAGGGCCGCAAGGACATCCTGGAGAAGTACAACCTGCAGGTCTTCGCGATCTCCAACCACCTGGTCGGCCAGGCGGTCTGCGACAACCCGATCGACTTCCGGCACCAGGCGATCGTGCCGTCCCGGATCTGGGGCGACGGCGACGCGGAAGGCGTCCGGCAGCGGGCCGCCGAGGATCTGAAGAACACCGCCCGGGCGGCCAAGAAGCTCGGCGTGAAGACCGTCATCGGCTTCACCGGTTCGTCGATCTGGCAGTACGTCGCGATGTTCCCGCCGGTACCGGCCGAGCGGATCGAGGCCGGGTACAAGGACTTCGCCGACCGGTGGAACCCGATCCTCGACGTGTTCGACGAGGAGGGTGTCCGGTTCGCGCACGAAGTCCACCCGTCGGAGATCGCGTACGACTACTGGACCACCACGCTGACGCTGGAGGCGATCGGGCACCGCGAGGCGTTCGGCCTGAACTGGGACCCGTCGCACATGGTCTGGCAGGACATCGACCCGGTCGCGTTCCTCTGGGACTTCAAGGACCGGATCTACCACGTCGACTGCAAGGACACCCGGATGCGGGTCGGCGGCGGCCGCAACGGCCGGCTCGGCTCGCACCTGCCCTGGGGCGACCCGCGCCGCGGCTGGGACTTCTACTCGACCGGCCACGGCGACGTCCGCTGGGAGGACTGCTTCCGCGTCCTGAACTCGATCGGCTACGACGGCCCGATCTCGGTCGAGTGGGAAGACGCCGGCATGGAACGCAAGGTCGGCGCCGCCGAAGCGGTCAACGTCATCCGAGCCCTCGCCTTCGACAAGCCCGAAGCCGCCTTCGACGCAGCCTTCTCGACTGACAAGTAACCGCCCTGGGGAGGGTTTCCTGCCCGAAACGGCCCAAAACCCTCCCCACAAAGCGGATTCCCCGCACCAGACGTCGAGCAGCCCCGACAACCTTCTGCTCCGGACGGCCACCCGCCTGGCCTCCTCCGCCGGCCAGTGGCCCTACAACTTCGCCGTTCGCCGAGTCGTGGATTTGGGTTGGCGACACACCGAGATTCACGAACGCGATCCACGACTCGGCGAACCCGATGCGGACCGAAACACACGACTCGGTGAACCACGCGAGCCGCGATGTGGGCTGTGGCTAGCGGAGGTGGCGGAGGACCGCATAGGTACGGCGGCGTGTGGGGCGCGGGTGGTTGGCCCCGCCGTGGTGGGTCGATGCCGGACTGGCTGTCCGGCGCGTCCTTCTCTTCCGAGGAGTTGTCGGAGTGGGGAGGGTTTTCTACCCAAGGCGGGCGGAAATCCTCCCCAGGTCGGGCGCTGTTAGGTGGGGCGGTTGTCCCGGCCGGCCACAAAGCCGAGCACGATTTGTAGGGCGGAGAGTGTGGCGAACACGGTCAACGTCGTACGCCAGCCGCCGGTCACCTGGGTGAGATACCCGGCGACGACCGGGCCTGCGGCGGCGAGCGAGTAGCCAACCGCCTGCGCCATGCCGGACAACTGCGTGGTCTCGTGATGTCCGCGGCCGCGGAGGCTGATCAGGGTGAGGGCTGCGACCAGGCCGGCGCCTTGGCCGAGGCCGCCGACGATTGCCCAGACGATGGCCAGGTGCGGCGCGAACAGGAGTCCGAGCAGCGCGATGAAGATCGGCGTACTCGCGGTCATCATCCCGGCTCGCTGATTGGTCGGATGCTTCATCAGGCGGGGAATGCTCAGGCCGCCGATCAGGCCGAAGACCTGGAACAGGAACAGGTGTACGCCGGTGGCCCGCTCGGAGACGCCGCCGGTCGAGATCTCGATCGTCGGCAGCCAATTCACGAACAGGTAGAACGCCGTCGACTGCAGTCCCATGAACCCGGTGACCAGCCACGCCATCGGCTGCCGCCACACGCTGACCGGGGGAGGGCCGTCGCCCGCAGTCGCCGCTGGCATCGGCTCCGGCGAGATCGTCCGCGGTAACCAGACGACGGCGACCAGTACGGCGAGGCCGCCCCAGACCGCGAGCGACAGCCGCCAGTCGACCGCGTCCGCGATCGGCACCGCGAGGATCGACGCGATCGCGGCGCCGCCGGTGATGAACGCCGTGTAGATCCCGGTCGCCCGAGACACGTGGCCGGCGTAGTCCCGCTTGAGGATGACCGGCACCAGTACGTTGCCGACCGCGATCGCGGCGCCGACCACGGCCGTGCCGATCCACAGACCAGCCTGGCCTGTGTACGGACGGAGTGCGCTACTGGCCGCGAGGACCAGGAGCGATACGAAGACCGCGCGTTCCATGCCGAAGCGACGGGAGGCGAGGTGGACGAGCGGCGAGGCGACTGCGAATGCGAGCAGCGGAAGCGTTCCGAGCAGACCCTGTGCGGCCTCGCCCAGGTGCAGATCGACCCCGATCCGCGGCAGCACCGGACCGACCGCGGTCAGCGCCGGCCGCAGGCTGAGTGCGACGACGAAGGCCGTCGCGGTGATCAGCGACGACCGCTCTCGACTCATGGGTTCGGTCAACACCGCCACGACGTACCTCTCCTTTACAGATGTCCGACATTTACATCGTACGCTAGTCTGACGGCGTGTCGTTAAACGGACCCGTGCGGCAGGTGCCGCTCGTGCTGCAGGTGTCGGAGCAGTTCCGCGCGCTGATCGAGACTGGCGCGTGGCCGCGCGGCGCCCGGATTCCGGGGGAGCACCAGCTTGCCAATGAGCTCGGCGTCAGCCGCGGCACGGTGCGCGAGGCGCTGCGTTCACTGAGCCTGACCGGCCTGCTGGAGCCACGTGTCGGCGACGGCACCTATGTCCGGGCGACCAACGAGATCAGCGGCGTACTGGTCAGGGACGACCTCTCAGCCTCGTTGACCCACGTGCTCGACGCCCGCGCCGGCATCGAGGCCGCAGCCGCTCGATTGGCCGCACAACATTCGGACGACCTGGCACCTCTGTCTGCTGCCCTTGAAGCCCGCAAAGCTGCTGTCGACGCAGGCGACTTCGAGACGTTCGTCGCCGTCGACGCCGACTTTCACCGCAGCATCGTCGTCGCCAGCGGGAACCCGCTCCTCTTGCGTTTGTACGACGCGATTGCCGAGGTACTGACCGAGTCGATCCACCAGACCGCGTCGATCCCCGAGGATCATCGGATCCTCGACGCCCACGTCGTCGTACTGGAAGCGATCCGGGCCGGCGATCCCGAGGCCGCGAGTCAGGCGTCGTACGCGCTGATCGAGACCGTCAAGCAGTCGCCACGAGAACCGACGGATCCGGCCAGTAGTACCTGAAGCAGGCTGGGGTGCCGTTGAGCCGCCGCGGCTCACCGCCCGGTGGCGGGACGGGTTGCCGGTCACCCCGGATGCCGCCGCGTGCTTCGTAGAACCCCTGCGCCGCGGTGTTCTGCTCGAGCACCCACAGGTAGATCCCCGACTGCAGGTCTTCGGCCGTCAGCGCGAGCAGCTTGGTCCCGATGCCCTGGCGCTTGAGCGGCGCCCGCACGTGCAGGTTGTCGACCAACGCCCCGAACTTCGGATCCGCGTCGAGCATCAGATGCGAGAGTCCGACCAGCTTCCCGTCGTACTCCGCGATTGTCGTCCGCGTGCCCTCCCGCGCAGCCAGTCGCTTGGCCCACATCGCGCCGAGATACTCGGGCGACTCGTCGTCGAGGAACGCGTCGGCGTACGCGCCGCGGTAATGCCGCCGCCAGCTGTCGCTGTGCAGCTCGGCCACCGCCGCCGCGTCGTCCGCGCCGGCCAACCGGAACCGCAGCTCAGAATCCGTCACCCGACGATTCGTACCACTCGCGGCACGCGTCATCCGGCCCCTGTCCGAAGGGTGAACCCGCCGGCCTCGAGTCCGTTGCGAATCAACGAGTCGAGCTGCCGCAAGGCGGGCGAGGAGGCGTTGACCGTGCTCTGAAGGAGCTCGGCGATGGTGGCGTCGGCCGCCTGACCGGGCGGCTCGGCGCCGTACCGATGGATGCTGGCGGCAACGATGCGATCGGCGAGTTCGGTCAGGGACGGGTCGGCCGGGTCGAGGTCGTGGGCCTGGTCGCAGGCGAGGTACAGCTGGCGGAGTTCGGGATTCGTGAGTGCCTGGGTTTGGTCCTGGAACCAGGTGTCGGCAATGTCCGGGTGGGTCGCGTAGACGATGATCCACAGGTCGCGCTCCATCGCGATCCACCGCTGGGTGAAGCCGAGCCCGGGCAGCCCGTCGAGGTGGCGCTCCACTTCCTCGGGCAGGTAGCGGATGTCGCCGGCGGCCAGTTTGCGGAGCCGGCGTTGGGTGTCGCGGAGCAGTTTGATGCGGGTGGTCAGATCGGCATCGAGCTGCTGCAGCGCGGAGTCGAGTTGCTCCGGTGCCGAGGCGAGTTCGCGGATCCGGGCGAGCGGGACACCGGCGTCGGCAAGCATCCGGATCTTGACCAGCTCGACCACGGCCTGCGCCGGGTAGCGGCGGTACCCGGACGAGTCCCGCTCGGGCTCCGGCAGCAGCCCCTTGGCGTGGTAGACGCGGACGGTCTTCGTCGACACCCCGACGTACCTGGCCAGCTGTCCGATGGTGAGCACGAGACCATTCTTGACCTTGCCCCAAGGGCAATGTCGCACTATCGAGGTATGACCGACTGGGACACGTTGCGGACGCTGGCCGACGAGGGCAACGAAAAGGCGCTCGACCGGCTCGCGGATCTCGCCGACGAGCGGAACGAGCTCGACGCGCTGAACGAGCTGCTCGACGAAGGATCCGACCGCGCCGGCGAGCACCTCACCCGCCGGGCCGCCGCCGCCAAGGATCTCGTGGAACTGCAGCGGATCAGCGACGCCGGGTACGACGAGGCAGCCGCCGTACTCGATCGTCTGCTGGACTAGATCGGCCGCAGCGGGCAGCCGGTGCCGATGCGTTCGGTCAGGTCGGCGCGCAGGTTTGCGAGCTCCGCCATCCGGTCGTCGATCACCTGGACCTTGTCGGCGAGGAGCGCGGAGAGGGCAGCGGCAGAGTCAGGGGAGTCGCGGAGCTGCTCGCCGTGCTTGCCGATCTCGGACAATGAGAAGCCCAGGGCTTGCGCCGTACGAACGTAGTGCAGCCACGGAACCGTCTCCGGCGGGAAGTCGCGGTAGCCGTTCGGGCGCCGATCGCCTTCGACCAGACCGATCTTCTCGTAGAAGCGGATCGTGTCCTTCGACAGCTTCGTCTGCGTGGCGAGCTCACCGATGCGCATCCGATCCTCCGTTCGGCTTGACCTTCGACAGCACTCCACTGTTTACCGTCAACAGCGTGTCTCCCCAAAACCGCAGCTATCTCCGCCTTGTCCGCGCCAGCGCCTGGTACGACCTGATCGTCACGGCCGGCTTCGCCACTCCCTGGACCTACGTGCTCGTCCACCGCGCCCTGATGACGATGGGCGACTTCCCACCCGCCGACACCATCCAGACCCTGTACGCCAACCTGATGGGCTCGGTCGTGGTCGTCTGGGCGCTCCTCCGCCTGTTCCGGACGCTCCCACTCCATGGCTTGTACGACGGGATTGCGCGCGTGCTGTTCGCGTCCTGGCAGGCCTACGCGCTGGCCCAGGGCGCGCCCAAGATCCTCGCCGCGTTCCTGGTGATGGAAGTCAGCTTTGGACTGGTTCAGCTCCTGCCCTGGTTGGCCGACCGGTCGCGAGGACGCGAGCGAACACGATCAGCCCAGCAGCCAGTGCAGTGACGACGATGAACGACATGGTCAGATTGCTCGCCTGCGCGATCCCGCCGATGATCGACGGCGCCACCAGGCCGGAGGCGTAGGTGATGGTCGCGACGCCTGCGATGGCCTGGCTCGGATTCGGGCCGGTGTGGCCGGCGGCCGCGAAGGCGAGCGGTACGACGACCGCGATCCCGACGCCGATCAGGCCGAACCCGACCATCGCGACGACCGCCGTCGGCGAGACGACCACCAGCAGACCGCCGAGCGTCGCGATCACGCCGCTGAAGCGCACAGTCCGTACGGCGCCGAACCGGTCTACCACCGCATCACCGGTGATCCGCGCGATCGCCATCGTCAACGCGAACCCGGTCGTCGCGCCGGCGGCGACACCGGCCGAGCTGTCGAGGATGTCCCGCAGGTAGACGGCTGACCAGTCCAGGCTCGCGCCCTCGGCGAACACCGCGCAGAACCCGACAGCCCCGATCAGCAATGCCGACTTCGGCGGCAACGCGAAGCGGGCCGGCGGCTCCTCGTCCTCCTCGGGATGAATGTTCAGCACGAACTGACAGACCACCGCACCGATGATCGTCAGTACGACGGCCGCGACCGCATGGTGGATCTGGGCGCTCAGACCCAGGTGCGCGGCGACCGTCCCGACGGCCGAGCCGAGCAGAGCACCCACACTCCATAGACCATGCAGCCCGGACATGATCGATCTCTTCAGCCGGTGCTCGATCTCGATCCCGAGCGCGTTCATCGCAACATCGGCCATCCCCGCAGTCCCGCCGTACACCAAGAGCGCCGCGCACAACGTGAGCAGGCCGGGGGCGAGCGAGGGCAGGATCAGGGCGAGCGTCCAGAGGGCGAGCAGGCCGCGGAGTGCGGTCCGGGTGCCGAAGCGGTGGCTGACCCGCGCCGCGAGCGGCATCATCAGCGCCGCGCCGAGGGCCGGGAACGCGAGCGCCAGCCCGAGTTGGCCGGCGGACACTCCCGCATGCTCCTGGATCCAGGGCACCCGGGTCGCGAACGACCCGGTCACCGATCCGTGCACGCAGAAGACGGCGGCCACGGCGTACCGGGAACGCTTGACGAGGGTGGTGTCTTCAGTCACAAGCAAACATACTAACTGTTCGAACGATCAGGCGGATGGTAGTTTTTTGCCTATGAGAAGTGCGGAACGGCATCAAGTGATCGTAGAGCGACTACGAGCCGTCGACCGAGTGTCCGTCCACGACCTGGTCGAGGCGACCGAGGCGTCGGACATGACGGTCCGTCGCGACCTCGACTTCCTGGCCGCGCAGGGCGTCCTGAAGCGGGTCCACGGTGGCGCTGTTTCCGCGATGCCGTCCGGCCTTGAGCCGCCGCACTCGTTGCGCGCGCAGGCCGCGGTCGCCGCCAAGCAGGCGATCGCGCGCGCCGCCGTCGAACACCTCCACGACGGCGAGACCATCGTCCTCGACAGCGGTACGACGGCACTCGAGACGGCCAAGCTGCTGCACGACCGCGCGTTGACGGTCATGCCGCTCTCGCTGCACGTCGCGCACGAGCTGGCCGACGCGCCGCGGATCCGGCTGCTGATGCCGGGCGGCGAGGCCCGGAAGGGTGAGCTTTCACTGATCGGTCCGCTGACGATCGCGTCGCTGCGCGCGCTGCGGTTCGATGCCGCCGTACTGAGCCCGTGTGCGTTCAGTCTCGAGGCGGGGCTGACCGCGTTCGACCTCGGTGACGCGGAGATCAAGCAGGCGGCGATGAGCGTCTCCAGCCGGACGATCCTGCTCGCGGACGGCGCCAAGTGGGACCGGTCCGCGCTCGCCTATGTCTGCCCGGCCGACCGGCCCGACCTGATCATCACCGACGAGTCGGCCCCCGAGGACCAACGGACCATCCTGACCCAACGCGGCGTACTGATTGAGGTTGCATCTTGACTGTGCTGATGGACGCACCGTCCAAAACTGCCCGATCCGCCCGCGTCGCCACCTGGCTGTACTTCGGCCTGAACGGGTTCGCGGTCGGTATGTGGGTCGTCCATATCCCGAGCATCGAGCAGGCGACCGGCATCACGCACAGCACTCTTGGGCTGCTCCTGCTGGTGCTCGGTGCCGCTGCTTTCACCGGCATGCAGGTGGCCGGACCGCTTGTCGACAAGCTTGGTCAGAGGCGGCTCGTCCCGGCGGCCGGCGTACTGCTTGGCATCGCACTGGTCGGACCAGGGCTGGCGACGAACTGGTGGACGCTCGGTCTCACGCTGATTCTCGTTGGCTTCGGCAACGGTTCGATCGATGTCGGCATGAACGCGCAGGCCGTCGTGGTCGAGCGTGGTTACCCGCGGCCGATCATGGCCGCGTTCCATGCGATGTGGTCGATCGGCGGCGCGATCGCGGCCATCGTGGGCGCGGCAACCCTGCGAGCCGGCGTTTCGACCGAGGTCACGCTCAGCGTCGCCGGTGTCATCTGCATTGTGATCTCGCTGGCCGCCAGCAGGTTCTTGCTCGAGGCAACCGTTCCTGCCCACGACGAGCCGGAACAGGTGGAGCGGGCGAAGCCGCCGGCCAAGCTGGTCTGGGCTCTGGGCGGACTGGCGTTCGGCTTGATGCTGTCCGAGGGCGTCGCGAACGACTGGGCCGCACTGCACTTCCGCGACATCCTCGGCACCTCGGTCAGTACGGCGGCCTTCGCGTACGGCGCGTTCGCGGTCGCGATGACCGTCGGCCGGTTCCTCACCGACCGGGTCGCGGCGATCGTCGGTCCCGCGGCGATTGTGCGCTGGGGTGCGGCGATGGCGGCGGTCGGTCTAACGCTGGTGATCGTCGTACCGTGGGTGCCGGTCGCGCTGGTCGGCTGGGCGATCTTCGGGCTCGGCCTCGCAGGCGGCGTACCGCAGTTGTTCACCGCCGCCGGCAACCTCGACCCGCGGTCCTCCGGCGCGCTGATGGCTCGCGTCGTCGGACTCGGGTACGTCGGTCTGCTCGCCGGGCCGGCGTTGATCGGCGGCCTCGCGCATTGGATGCCGCTGAACATCGCCTTCATCCTGCCGGTCGTGCTGTGCGTACTGACGTTCTTCGGCGGGCCGGTGCTCAAAAAGCGTTCTTGAGGGCCTGCTCCAGATCCGCCCAGAGGTCGGCCGGGTGCTCGATGCCGACGGACAGGCGGATCAGGTCCTCGGGGATGGTCGGGACCTCGATCGCCCAGCGGCGGCGGCGTTCCAGCATCGACTCGACGCCGCCGAGGCTGGTCGCGTGCACCCAGAGTTCGGTGCACTCGCAGACCTTCTGGGCTGCTTCGGCCTCACCGCCGAGTTCGAAGGCGAGGATCGCGCCGAAGCCGGACATCTGTGCGGCTGCGAGGTCGTGACCGGGGTCGTCCGGGAGACCGGGATAGCGGACGCGGCTGACCCGCGGGTGCTCGAGGAGACGCTCGGCCAGGAACGCCGCGTTCGACTGGGCGCGTTCGAGGCGCAGGGCGAGGGTGCGCAGACCGCGGAGGGCGAGCCAGGCCTCCATCGGGCCGGGGATCGCACCGAGGCTGCGGCGGCGGAGCTCGATCGCGGACCACAGGTCGTCGTCCGCGGTGATGACAGCGCCGAGGATGACGTCCGAGTGACCGGCGATGAACTTGGTTGCCGAGTGCATCACGACGTCCGCGCCGAGCCGGATCGGCTGCTGCAGCAGGGGAGTCGCGAACGTGTTGTCCACGACGACTGTTGCGCCGGCGGTGTGGCCGGCCTCGGCGAGAGCCGGGATGTCCGCGACCTCCATCGCAGGGTTGGTCGGCGACTCGATCCACAACATATCGGCGCCGTTGAGGACCTGCTTGACCGCTTCGGTGTCCGCGACGTCGACGTGCTCGACCGTGAGCCGGCCGGTCTCGGCGTACTGCTCGAGGAGCGCGACCACGCCGGAGTACGCGTGCTGCGGCGCGACGACCCGCCCGCCGACCGGGACCAGGTCGATCACGGCCGCGGCCGCCGCCATCCCCGAGGCGAACGTCAGCGCGCGACCGCCTTCCAGCTGACCGAGCGTCTCCTCGAGTGCGGTCCACGCGTCGTTCCCGAACCGCCCGTACCCGCGATCCCCGCCGGCGACGTACGTCGAGCTGAACACGGGCGACTCGTTGACGGGCGCGTTCGGCACCCGCTCCGGCCGGCCCGCATGTACGACGATCGTGGACGGATCAAGCTCAGTAGTCATACCTGGAATTGTCGCTGACGGCGGGCAGCGGGATCCCGCCGGTGTGGAGCAGAGTCATCGCCTGCCGGGCCAGTGACCTCGCGTCGGTGGTGTCCGGGGCTTCGACCCAGACCCGGACGACCGTTTCGATGATGTTCATCGCGATCCCGGCTGCCAGCGCGGCGGTGAACTCGGCACGGTTGTTGGCCGGCAACCGCAGTACCAGCTCGTCGGCCAGGTCGGTGCGGAAGCGCCAGATCAGCTCGTTCAGGTGGGCGCTCACCGACGCGGTCTGCGAAGCCAGGTCGAAGACAGCCCGGACCCGGTCCGGGTTGCTCTCCAGCTGCTCCAGGACCCGCTCGATCACCGCCTGCAGTCCGGCCGGGAGCTCCAGCTCGGGCTGCTCCCGGAGCCAGGTCACCGCGTCGACCAGACAGTCCTCGACGAACTCGAGGACCAGCGTCTCCTTGGTCGGGAAGTACCGGTACAGCGTGCTCGGCCCGACCTCCGCCGCGGCCGCGATCTGCTCGACCGTGGTCCGGCCGAAGCCGTTGTCGTTGAACAGCTCGAACGCCTTGTCCGCGATCAGCCGGCGGGTCCGCTCCCGCTTCACCTCGCGCAGTCCCATCAGCACCTCCCGATCAGCAGCTTCGCGGGCAGAGTACCGGTTCGCCGACTCGCCGGAGGTTGCTCCCGATCGGCAGGCCCAGTCATATGGTAGTCACTGCCAGAATCTATTGGGAGGGCCCAATGACCCAGAGCTTCCCCGTCGAGCGGCCGACCGGTTGCCCGTTCGACCCGGCGCAGGCGTACGCCGACTTCCGCCGTGCCGAGGCCCCGACGAAGGTCTCCACCCCGGCCGGCGTCGACGCGTACGTGATCAGCCGGTACGACGACGTACGGACGCTGCTCCGGGACAGCCGGCTCAGTTCGCGGTTCGCGCCGTCGGACCACGTCGTACCGGATGCCGACCTGGACCGGGAGGCCGAGTCGGGCTCGCTCATCCAGGTCGACGGTGCGGCGCACAAGCGGCTGCGGCGGATGCTCGCGACCGAGTTCGCGGTGAAGCGGATGGAGGCGATGCGGCCGCGGATCGCGGAGATGATCGAGGCACAGCTCGACTCGATGCTTGCGGCTGACGGTCCGGTCGATCTGGTGCAGGCGTTCGCGTTGCCGATCCCGTCGCTGGTGATCTGTGAGCTGCTCGGCGTGCCGTACGCCGACCGCGGCGAGTTCCAGGAGCGGAGTGCGCTGCTGGTCAGGGTCGACGGCGACCCGGACGAGCAGATGCGGGTCAGCGACGAGCTCAACCAGTACATGGTCGGCCTGGTGTTGGCGAAGCAGGCCGAGCGCTCAGATGACCTGTTGTCCAGGCTCATCACGCGTGGGGAGGAGCTCGGAGAGCCGCTGACCCTGCCGGAGCTGGTGTCGGTCGGGATCACGCTGCTCATCGCCGGTCACGAGACCACCGCGAACATGATTGCCCTCAGCACGCTCGCCCTGCTGCGCAACCCGGCCCAGCTCGACGCGTTGCGTGCTGATCCCGCGCTCGCTCCGGCCGCGGTCGAGGAGCTGTTGCGCTACCTGTCCGTCGTCCACTTCGGCCTGTTCCGGCACGTGACCGAGGACCTGCCGGTCGGGGGTTCGACGATCGAGGGCGGCGGGTTCCTGATCGCAGCTCTGTCCGCGGCGAACCGCGACGAGACCGTGTTCCCTGACCCCGATCGGCTCGACCTGGAACGGCAGGCGGCGGCACATGTCGCGTTCGGGTTCGGGCCGCACCAGTGCATCGGTCAGCAGCTCGCGCGGGTCGAGCTGCAGGAGGTCTTCACCCGCCTGTACGCCCGGATCCCGACGCTGCGACTCGCCGTACCGTTCGAGGAAATCGAGTATCGGAACAACACTCTCGTCTACGGCGTGACCTCGCTGCCCGTGACGTGGGACACGCCCGCTACCGAGCGCGATCTGAAGAGCTCTTAACCGAACCCAGATCGGATCCTGAGCTCGAGGCCGCTACAGTCGAGCCGGTGAGTGAGTACTCGAGGGAAGAACAACGCAAGCCCCGCGTCGCCGTCGTTTTCGGTGGCCGGTCGAGCGAACACGCCATCTCCTGCGTGACCGCGGCCAACGTTCTGCAGGTGATCGACCGGGACAAGTACGACGTGGTCCCGGTCGGTATCAGCACCAGCGGGCACTGGGTCTTGGAGAGCGGCGACCCGGAGCGGCTGTCGATCACCGACGGCAAGCTCCCCGAGGTCGACGTGACCGCGATGCCGGTGCTGTTCGGCGCGAACCGCGAGCTCGTGATCAGCGAGCCCGAGCAGGTCCCGAGCACACTCGGCCAGGTCGACGTGGTCTTCCCGTTGCTGCACGGCCCGTGGGGTGAGGACGGCACCATCCAGGGCCTGCTCGAGATGTCCGACATCCGGTACGTCGGTTCCGGCGTACTCGCGAGCGCCGTCGGCATGGACAAGCACTACATGAAGGTCGTCTTCCAGGCGGCCGGCCTCGAGGTCACGCCGTACGTCGTGATCCGGGACCGGGACTGGATCCGGGACGCGGCCGCGTGCCGGGAGGCCGTGGACGCGCTCGGCTACCCGGTGTTCGTGAAGCCGGCCCGTGGCGGTTCCAGCCTGGGGATCACCAAGGTGAGCAGCCTGGACGAGCTGGACGAGGCGGTCGCGGTCGCGCGGGCGCACGACCCGAAGGTGATCGTCGAGGCGTCCGCGAAGGACCCGCGCGAGATCGAGGTCGGCGTCCTCGGCAGCGCCGGCGGCGGACCGGCCCAGGTCAGTGTCTGCGGCGAGGTCGCGGTCTCCGGCGGCGGACACGACTTCTACGACTTCGAGACGAAGTACCTGCCGGAGGGCGAGGAGTACCTCGCGCTCTCGGTGCCGGCCGACCTCCCCGAGGAGGTTGCCGCCGACATCCGGGCCAAGGCGCTCATTGCCTTCGACGCGATCGAGGCCGAAGGACTGGCGCGCGTCGACTTCTTCCTGGACGCCGACGGCCGCGTCGTGATCAACGAGATCAACACCATGCCCGGGTTCACCCCGACCAGCATGTTCCCGCGGCTGTGGGCCGCCTCGGGCAAGGACTACGCGTCCCTCGTCGAGCACCTGCTGCAACTTGCAATGACCCGCCCAACCGGCCTGCGCTGAACGGCGGAGCCGCCGTTAGTTGAATCAGGCAACCAGTTTCAACTGGTTGCCTGATGCATCGACGGGCCGTTGACACAGCGTCAGCATTGACATAACGTCAGCTTTTAGTAACGAATTGTGATCGGCAGGAAACGGCCCTGCAACGCCGTCGCCGATCGAACGGGGTGCGACCACGCCATCAAGGCGTCGGGTCAGGGGGGTCCTGTCCTGCCGCTCGTGGCGGTCTCCCGATGTCCTGTTACCGGGCCTAGACCTGTCTCGGATCGCTCGATGTCGATCCTCCTTCACCACGAAATCGCTCGGGTAACGAGCTGCGCCGATCCACCGGATCAGGCCGCGGCTCCATCGACGGACTGAGGGTGAAACCGAATCATGAAGTTGTCCACGCATGCGATATCCGGCAGCCGGTTGCGGCTGAGTGCGCTCGCTGTAACAGCCGCGCTCGTCGTATCAGGGGGCGGTCTGCTGGCCGCCGGAGGTAACGCTCAGGCGGCGGCTGTTGCGGTGCCGCTCGGTGCCGCCGAGAGTTTCGTGATCCTGGGTGGGGCGGGGGTCACCAATACCGGGCCGACGGTGTTGACCGGGGACATCGGCAGCTTCCCGAACCCGGCCATCACCGGCACCGGGACGATGACGATCACCGGCACCAACCACGCCGGCGACGACGTGACTCAGCAGGCGAAGAAAGATCTGGTCACGGCGTACGACGTCGCCGCCGGGGAGTCGCCGCGGACGCCGATCACCGACGACCTGGGCGGCAAGACGCTGACGCAGGGGGTGTACAACTCGGCGTCCTCGATCGGGCTGACCGGCGCGCTGACGTTGGACGCGGAGGGTGACGCGGGGGCGGTCTTCGTGTTCCAGGCGGGCTCGACGCTCACCACCGCGAGCAGTAGCAGCGTGGTGCTGACGAACGGTGCTCAGTCGTGCAACGTGTTCTGGCAGGTGGGCAGCTCGGCAACCATCGGCACCGCGACCCAGTTCCGCGGCACCGTCCTGGCGCTGACCTCAATCACCATGAACACCGGCGCCACAGCCGTCGGCCGAATGCTGGCCCGCAACGGCTCAGTAACCCTCGACACCAACACCCTCACCAAACCCACCTGCGACACAACCCCACCAACAACCCCGCCAACAACCCCGCCAACAACGCCACCGACCACGCCGCCCACGACGCCGCCGACTACGCCGCCCACGACGCCGCCCACGACGCCGCCCACGACGCCGCCGACTACGCCGCCGACTACGCCGCCGACGACGCCGCCCACGACGCCGCCCACGACGCCGCCCACGACGCCGCCCACGACGCCGCCCACGACGCCGCCCACGACGCCGCCCACGACGCCGCC
>NZ_SODF01000004.1:412298-588717 GCF_004365875.1 Kribbella kalugense
GCCCACGACGCCGCCCACGACGCCGCCCACGACGCCGCCCACGACGCCGCCCACGACGCCGCCCACGACGCCGCCCACGACGCCGCCCACGACGCCGCCGACCACACCTCCGACGACGCCGCCGACCACACCTCCGACGACGCCGCCGACCACGCCTCCGACCACGCCACCCACGACGCCTCCGACCACGCCGCCGACCACGCCTCCGACCACGCCACCCACGACGCCTCCGACCACGCCGCCGACCACGCCGCCCACGACGCCTCCGACCACGCCTCGGCCGCCGCAGGTGAGCAGGACTCCGCAAGGGGCTGTTGGAACGGGTGATGCGTCCGGTCTCTCGAGCGTCGTCGTCAGGCCGTGGGTTGTCCCCGGGCTCAGCTGGTTTGGCTGGAGCGGGGCCGGCACTCCGTGAGGACCGGCGCGGCGGCTCTGCTCCTCGCGGCCGTGTTGACGGCGGCCGGTTGCACCACTGAGTCAGGCACGGGGCCGACTCAGTCCGGTGCGCTACCGGCCGAGGTCGCACCGAGCGGCGCCGCTGCGCCAACCACCACCGTGATCACGCCCACCCCGAGCACGCCGGCCGCGAGCACACCGCAACGCACCGCACGACCAGGCACCCACACCCCAACACTCCGCTCGGAGCCATCCACCGCGCCATCCCGGCGGTCTTCACCCCCCGACGCGGGACACGCGCGGCCGGCTCCGATGCGGAAGTCCACCCCGATCCGGGTCAAGATCCCCGCGATCGGGGTGGATTCAGCCCTGGTCCGTCTCGGCCTCAAACGCAACGGCAGTCTGCAAGTCCCGCCGAACGGATTCCCGGCCGGATGGTTCACCGGCGCGCCCACACCGGGCGAGCGGGGTCCGGCCGTCATCGCCGGCCACGTCCACTGGGCCGGCCGGGCAGGCGTGTTCGCCCGACTGGCACAGCTGAAGCCCGGCGACTCCGTCATCGTCAGCCGGCAGGACCACTCCACCGCGGTGTTCCGGGTGAGCCGGGTCCAGCAGTATCCGAAGACCAGCTTCCCGAGCGCCGCCGTCTACGGCGACATCAACCACGCCGGGTTGCGACTGATCACCTGCGGCGGCCTCGACTACGAGTCGGCGAAGTACGAGGCCAATCTCGTAGTCTTCGCCGACCGGATCAGCTAGCCGGCCAAGCCTGGAGCTTCACAGCCTGCTGGCGCGGGCGCGCAAGTAGCGCTGCTGGGGAAGGCTTGTCGTCCGGCTCGCGGCTTCCTCGTACGCCGTTCGTGCGCCGACGGTGTCGCCTGACATCTCGAGCAGGTGCGCCCGGACCGCGGCCAGGCGGTGGTCCTTGGCGAGGTGGTCGTCGTGCTCGATCGATGCCAGCAGTTCGAGGCCGTCCGCCGGCCCGCGGGCCATCGCGACGGCGACGACGTGGTTGAGGGCGACCATCGGGTTGTCGGTGAGTTGAAGTAGCACCTCGTACAGCGCGACGATCTGCGGCCAGTCCGTCTCGTCGGCGGTCGGAGACTCGTCGTGGATCGCAGCGATCGCTGCCTGCAGCTGATACGGCCCGACCGGCCCACGCGGCAGCGTCGCCGTGATCAGCTCGACGCCTTCCTGGATCAGCTCTGGGATCCACAGCGACCGATCCTGCTCCGCCATCGGCACGAGTTCGCCGAGCGGACCGGTCCGGGCCGGTCGACGGGCATCGGTCAGCAGCAGCAACGCCAGCAGTCCCGCCACCTCCGTCTCGTCAGGAAGCAGGCGGTGCAGAATCCGCGCCAGCCGGATCCCCTCGGCCGCCAACTCAACCCGTTGCAGGCTCGAACCCGTCGTACTCGCGTAGCCCTCGTTGAAGATCAGGTAGACCACCTTGAGCACCGCGCCCAGCCGCTCGTCGCGATCGGCCGGCATCGTGAACCGCGCGCCGGTCTCCTTCACGCTCGCCTTCGCCCGGGTGATCCGCCGCGTCATGGTTGCCTCCGGCACCAGGAACGCCCGGGCGATCTCGGTCGTCGTCAGACCGCCGACCGCCCGCAGCGTCAACGCGATCTGCGACGCGGGCGACAGCGATGGGTGGCAGCACAGGAACAGCAGCACCAGCGTGTCGTCGGCGTCGCCGACCGGCTCGCCCTGCGGCGCCCACTGCGCGACCCGGTCCTCCCGCCGCTGACGAGCCTGCTCACGACGCAGCAGATCCGTCAGCCGACGGGAAGCGACGGTGATCAACCAGCCGCGCGGACTATCCGGTACGCCGTCCGCCGGCCACTGCTCCGCCGCCGCGAGCAGCGCCTCCTGCACCGCGTCCTCGGCCGTATCGAAGCGCCCGTACCGCCGTACCAACGCCCCGAGCACCTGCGGCGCCAGCTCCCGCAGCAACTCCTCGAGGGCTTGGCTCACCCGACGAGCTCCTCAGGCCCCTCCGCCATCGGCCGGATATCGGCGTACGCCGTCGCTCGCGCGAACTCGGGCGCCGGTGTGTCCGCGAGCCGGGCGGCGATCTCGGTCGCCCGGTCGAACGACTCGCACTCGACGATCCAGTACCCGGCGAGCACCTCCTGCGTCTCGGCGTACGGCCCGTCGGTCACCACCGACTGCCCGTCCTTCGACCCCAGCCGCCGGGTCAGCACCGGCGCCGCCAGCGCGCGGGTCTCGACCAACTCGCCCGATTCGGCCAGGTCGTTGTTGAACTTCTCCATGAAGGCCCCCATGGCCGCGAAGTCCTCCGGCTTCCAGGCGGGCTTCCCGGTGTCCTTGCCGGCCATCCCGTCGTAGTCCTGCTGCGACGCGTACGTGAGGATCATGTACTTCATCAGCTTCTCCCGTCGTCCGAGCGCCCACCAACCGGGCGCTTCTACCCGAGACGTCGCCCCTGCGGCCCGCAACCGGACACGACGGTCAGATACAGGGGGTGATGACCTTGTTGTGTTTTTGGATGGCGTCGGAGACGTCGGTGAGGGCGTTGGCTTCGGGGGAGTACTTCGAGGGGACCGCGACCTCGACGTACAGGGAGCGGCCGATGGTGGTGAAGATGTAGCCGTTCTGGGCCTGTTTGGCGAACCAGCCGACGCCGTTGACCTCGAAGCACTGGGACTGCGCCTCGGCCATGCCGGCCGGCTGGGCGACACCGCAGGTGATCTCGATCGGTGGGTCGCCGTACGCCGTGGTGAGGGGACTCTCGGGCGTGGTCTTCCGCCGCTTCAGATCGAGAACCTTTGCCGGCAGGGCCTGGACCAGTGGGGTGCAGGCGGCGGCGACCTCGGGGGCCGGGGAGGGGACCGGGACGAGCGTGGCGCCGGGGCTGCACCCGGCGAGCACGATCACGCCGAGTGCGGCCAGCAGGATTTTGGGCATACCGAAGGTGGACGGGTCTCCGTGGAGGCTCAGATGTGGACGACGGGACAGGTCAGCGTGCGGGTGATGCCGGGAACGTTCTGGACCCGGGCAACGACCAGCCTGCCCAGTTCGTCGACGTTGCGGGCTTCCGCGCGGACGATCACGTCGTACGGACCGGTGACGTCCTCGGCCAGGGTGACGCCCTGGACCTCGGCGATCTGTGCCGCGACGTCGGCCGCCCGGCCGACCTCGGTCTGGATCAGGATGTAGGCCTGGACCACCACGTCGTTCTCCACTCAGTCGTCCTCAGCTGGCTCCGCTCGTCCCGTAGTACTGCGGGACGCCCGGGCGTACTCGTTGCCCGGTCACGGTACCGCCTAGACTCCGCCTAGCGATATGGGAGGTCTGCTGACGTGACAGAGACGTTGGGGAGCACGGGTGAGTTCGGCCTGATCGCGGCCGTCACCAAGGGGCTGTCCACAGGTGAGGACGTCCTGGTCGGTCCCGGTGACGACGCCGCCGTGATGGCGGTGCCGGACGGGCGGATGGTGATCACGACCGACCTGCTGGTGGAGGGCCGCCACTTCCGGCAGGACTGGTCCTCGGCGTACGACGTGGGCCGCAAGGCCGCCGCGCAGAACCTGGCCGACGTCGCGGCGATGGGCGCCCGGCCCACCGCGCTGGTGGTCGGCTTCGGCGGTCCAGCCGAGCTGCCGACGGCCTGGGCGCTGGAGCTCAACCAGGGTCTGGTCGACGAGTGTGAGCTGGTCGAGGCGAGCATCATCGGCGGCGACACGGTCCAGTCCGACAAGATCGTCGTCTCGGTGACCGCTTTCGGCTCGCTCGACGGGCGCCAGCCCGTGTTGCGGTCGGGTGCACGTCCCGGTGACGAGGTCGCGTACGTCGGCCGGCTGGGCTGGGCCGAGGCCGGCTGGGCGGTCCTCGCCCGCGGGTTCCGTTCACCACGAGCCGTCGTCGAGGCGCATCGCCGCCCACAACCGCCGTACGCCGAAGGTCCGCGGGCTGCGCTCGCCGGAGCCTCCTCGCTGTGTGATGTGAGCGATGGTCTGCTGTCGGACCTCGGTCATATCGCCGTCGCGAGTCAGGTGATCATCGACGTCCACACGAAGGCGTTGACCGTGCCGGAGCCGCTGCAGGCGGTCGCGGCGGCGACCGGTGTGGACGCGCTGAAGTTCGTGCTGACCGGTGGTGAGGACCACGCTCTGGTCGGCACCTTCGAGCCGGCCGACGTGCCGGAGGGCTGGACCGTCATCGGTTCGGTTGCTGAGGGCAACGAAGAGCGCCCGGCCGGGACCGTGACGGTGGACGGCTCGCCGTATGCTGACGAGACCGGCCACGCCCACTTCAGGAGTTGAGATGACGGTTGGGATGGCACCGCCGAGAGTGTTGACGATCGCCGGTTCGGACTCCGGTGGCGGGGCTGGGATCCAGGCGGACCTGAAGGCGATGCTTGCCAACGGTGTACACGGCATGAGCGTGTTGACCGCGATCACCGCGCAGAACAGCATCGGCGTCCAGGGCGCCTGGGAGCTGCCGGAGGAGCAGGTGCGGGCCCAGTTCCACAGCGTGGTCGACGACATCGGGGTCGACGCGGTGAAGACGGGCATGCTGGCGTCCTCGGCGATGGTCGAGGTCGTCGCGTCATTGCTGCGGACGCTGCCGCCGTCGGTGCCGATCGTGGTCGACCCGGTCTCGGTGTCGAAGCATGGCGACGCGCTGCTCGCTGCTGACGCGATGGCCGCCGTACGGTCGGAGATCGTCCCACTCGCCACCGTCCTCACCCCGAACCTCACTGAGCTCGGACCGCTCGCCGATGTCGAGCTGGAGACCATCGAGGACCGCGAGCTCGCCGCGAAGCTCCTGCTGGACGTAGGCGCGTCCTGGGTGCTGGTGAAGGGCGGCCACGACGTCGGTACGGCGTCTGTCGACGTACTGCACGGCCCTGGGGTGCGGCGTTCGTACAGCGCGGTCCGTGCCGACAACAGGCACACGCACGGCACCGGATGCACGCTGGCGAGCACCATCGCGTCGTACCTGGCTCGTGGGTACGACGTACCGGGTGCGGTGGGCGCTGCGAAGGAGTACGTGACCGGTGCGATCGCGGCCGGGTTCGCACTCGGCTCCGGCATCGGACCGGTCGATCACGCGTGGAGATTCAAAGGGAGTACCAGTTGATCAAGCAGCCCCCGGTCGACGGGTACTGCGAGCAGTGCGGGTTCGACTACGACACGGGTGACCTGCAGGGCACGGTGACCCTGCTGATCCGGCAGTCGGCGGACTGCAGCATGGCGCTGACGAAGGCCGCGGCTGGTCCCGACTCGAGCGTGGTCCGCCTGCGGCCGGAGCCGGACGTGTGGTCCGCGATCGAGTACGCCTGTCACGTCCGCGACGTACTCGAAGTGCAGCGGCTGCGGATCGCGCAGTGCCTGGCCGAGGACCGGCCGGTGTACGCGCCGATGGACCGGACCGGTCGGGTCAAGCAGCAGAAGTACGAGGACCAGGACCCGATGGAGGTCGCGGCGGCACTGGTGCGGTTCGCGAAGGAGTTCGGTGCGGCGGCGCGGGTGCTGCGTCCGCAGGAGTTGGGGAAGCTGGGGCTCTACAACTATCCGGTGCGAGCGCCGCGCACGCTGGGCTGGGTCATCCGGCACACCGCGCACGAGATCCAGCACCACCGGCACGACATCATCGAGATCCTGGCGAAGCTGGAGCCGCCGATCGTGCCTAAGCCGAAGGTCGAAGAAGAAGACGTCATCGAAGAGGTAGTCGAGTAGCTACCCAGGCTGCGATTGCGGGCTCGGTGGTGAGCTGGTCGAGCGCCAGGGCGGCAGCGCCTCGGAGCGGGCCGTCGGGCTGGTGAGTCGCGGGCAGGACCGGCGGGGGAGAGTCGCGGTGGAACGTCATCAGACCGCCCAGGTACGCCTCCTCGAAGCTACGCTCAGCCGCCGCGCGCAGCGGGATCGCGAGACTCCCGATGGTCACCACATCCGGGTCGTGCGCGTTGACGAGACCTGCGATGCCACTGCCTAGCGCAGCGACCACTTTGGTGACGGCGGCGCGTGCGGTCCGGTCTGTGCGCCGCAGTACCTCCTCTGCGTAGGCAACGGGGTCGTCCGGTGTCGGCTGCTTCAGGTGGCGTGCCAGAGCGCGGCCGTCGATCTCCAGGTCCCAGCAGCCGCGTGCACCGCACGGACACGAGCGGGAACGGTCGCCGAAGGGCATGTGGCCGTACTCGCCACCTGCACCGGACACGCCTTGTGCTGGTACGCCGTCGATCAGCAGGGTCCCACCGATACCCACCTCGACGATGAGGTGCACCGCCGTACCTGCTCCTGCCGCAGCGCCCGTTCGGGCCTCCGCTACACCACTCAACGTCGCGTCGTTGCCGGCGAGCAGGGGCAGCCCTTCGGTGGTGACCTGTGCGAGGTCCAGTTCGTCCCACTCCAGCGTGGGTGCCTGCATGAGGTGGTTGTCGCGGACTGAGCCCGGTACGGCCAGGCTGAGCATCCGCAGCCGGTCGCCGTACTGCTGCTGTGCCTGCTCCACCTGGCGCCGCAGGTTGTTCAGCACGACCTGTGGCCGCCTGCTCCGGTGCCGGCGGTATTGCGGGTCCAGCAGCGACCCGTCCAGCGTCACCACGGCACTCCGCCAACTGCTCTGCCGCAGGTCGAGTGCCAGCACCACAGGTCCCTGCGGATGCGCCCGCAACAGCGTGGTCGGCCGACCACGCCCCTGACTCGGAGCAGGTACTTCGGTCAGCAGCTGTACGTCGCGCAGCCGAGCGGTCACCTCGGTCGCCGAACCCGTACTCAGCCGCAGGGTGCGCGCGAGCGCCGCCCGGGTGATCCCAGGCTGACGGGACAGCTGGGTCAGCACGTCCGAAGCCGTCTGCCACTGCCCGCGACGCACTGGAGTCATCAGCTGCCTTTCACGCTGTACTTCACCCTGGGCCGCTTTCACCCTGTGCCGAGAGAGTTTATGCTCGGAGGACGAGTTTAATCGGGAGGGGTCATGGAAATCCGGGACATCCGCGCCGTCCTGTTCGACATGGACGGCACGCTGGTCGACTCCGACGCGGTCGTCGACCGCAGCTGGAGCCGTTGGGCGATCGAGTACGGCGTACCGCCCGCCGACGTACTCGCGATCGCGCACGGCAACCCGGCCAAGGCGACCATCACCCGGATGCGGCCCGACCTCACGCCGGCCGAGGTGGCGGTCGCGGTCGCACGGGTCCTGGACATCGAGTCCGACGACGTATCCGACGTCGTACCCACTCCTGGCGCTCTCGAGCTGACGACGTTGCTCGATCGGACAGCCGTGCCGTGGGCCGTTTACACGAGTGCGTCGACCAGGCTCGCCAAGGTTCGGTTGGACGCGGTCGGGGTCTCGCCGTCGATCCTCGTCACACTCGACGACGTCACGCACGGCAAACCGAATCCGGAGGGCTACCTTCGCGCCGCCGAGTTGCTCGGCGTACAGGCCACGCAGTGCCTGGTGGTCGAGGACACTGTGGTCGGCCTGACAGCCGGCCGCGCCTCCGGTGCCCTGACCGCCGGTCTCAAGGGCATCCCCGCCGACATCCAGCTGACCGACCTACACCAGCTCGCCGAGCTCATCAAAGGCCCCGAGTGACCGCCGGAACGGCGGCTCGAGTGGACGCGGGGACTCGTGGGGACGAATTCCAGATCGGCATCGCACTGTCGGCAATGGGGTTCGTACTGGCCGGACTCGGCGCCTGCGTGGCGATCCTCGCCCGCGACTTGGACGAACCGACGGGCAGGCTCGCGCTGCTGTCGTCGGGCTTCGCGGTCGGGCTGCTCGTTGTCGCGCTGATCGGCCCGCGCTTACTGCGGTCGTGGCCAATCCCGAGGGTTCTCGCCTTCGGCTCGGTCGTCTGCGCGATCGGAGCAGTCCTGATCGCAGTCGCCCCGACGTACACCCTCGCGATTGCCGGCGGACTCTTCGTCGGCCTGGGCGGCGCCCTACTGGTCCTGGTCGCACCGCTCCTACTCAACGGACCAACGGCCGCGGCCCGACTCAGTCGAGTCAACGCCGTCGCCAGCGGCACCGGCATCCTCGCGCCCCTAGCCATCGGCGCCCTCGACGGCCTAGGCCCCAGCGGCCGCCTAGCGATGATCGCCGCCGCCCCACCGCTGCTCCTGCTCGCCGTCCTCACCCGCCGATCTCAGTCACCGCGTCCAGGCCTGGCCGGCCAACGCGTGGAGCCGACGGTCTCCGAGCGCGGGCACGTCGAGCCGCCCGTAGCGGTGCTGATTGATTCTGCTCCGGCGGTGGGGCTCGGGCGGAAGTGGCGGGGCCGGGTGGGGCGGCAGGTCGTCGTGGATGTGGGGGTTGGGTGGCTGCGCGTCGTACTCGCGGTGTCGGTGGAGTTCTGCTTCGTGGTGTGGGCGGTGGCGCGGTTGGTGGCGACCGGGTTGCCGACGGCAACGGCCGCGTTGCTCGGGAGCGCGTTCCCGATCGGGATGGCGATCGGGCGGGCGATCGGTCCGATTCGCTGGCGTGGCTGGTCGCCCGTGCTGCCGTCGGGTGCGCTGGCGGCGTGCGGCACGTTGCTGGTCAGCCTGTTCGACTCCCCGGCTCTCGTCGCCCTGGGTCTGGTAGTGGCGGGCCTCGGCGTTGCGCCCCTTTATCCGGTCACGCTCGCCTCCCTGGTCGCGACCCCTGGACTCAGTTCGGCCCGCCTGTCCGCGATCGGCGCGCTGGCGTCCGGTACGGCGATCCTGGTCGCGCCTGCGGTCCTCGCCGTACTCGCCCGGGTCGTGGACCTGCGTACGGCGTACCTGGTGACGTTGCCGCTGATCGCCGTACTTTTCCTGCTCAGCCGTCGATCTGACCGGACCTCGTTCGTGTAGTGGGTGAAAGCAGCCCGATCGACGAATGAGGTGGCGTGATGTCCGAATCGAAACTCCTGCTCGACGGCCTGGGGATGCCCGAGTCGGCCCGCTGGCACGACGGACGGCTGTGGTTCACCAACTGGATCGAGCAGCAGGTGGTCGCGGTCGACGCCGACGGCAAGGCGGAGTACTTCGACGTACCGGTCGAGCGGTTGATGGGCTGGTCCATCGAGTGGCTGCCGGACGGCCGGATGCTGACGACCGGCGACAGACTTCGGCGCTACGAGCCCGATGGATCGGTCACGGTGCTGGCCGAGCAGGTTGCCAACGAGATCGTGGTCGATGCCCGGGGCAACGTTTATCTGAACGGTGCGGACTTCGACTTCGCCGGTGGTGAGGCGCCGAAACCCGGCTGGATCAAGCTCGTCACGCCCGACGGGCAGGTCCGGGAGGTCGCCGACGAGATCCAGTTCCCGAACGGGATGGTGCTCACGCCGGACGGGCGGATGCTGGTCATCTCGGAGTCGTTCGCCGGCCGGCTGACCGCGTTCGACGTCGAGCCGGGCGGCGGGTTGTCCAACCGGCGTGTGTTCGCGGAGAACCTTGGCCCGGACGGCATCTGCCTCGATGCCGAGGGCGCCATCTGGGTACAGACTGGCGAGGAGGCTGTCGTCCGGGTCGCCAAGGGCGGCGAGATCCTGCAGCGCATCGACCTGCCCGAGAACCGGGCTCCGTTCGCGCTGACTCTGGTCGACTTCGACGGGCCGACGCTCTGCATCCTGACGTCGGAGTGGCGGATGAACGACAGCATCACCGACAACCTTGGCCGGCTGAGGAACGGCCCGCGTACCGGCCAGGTCCACGCCGTGCAGGTCGCCGTACCGCCAGTCGGCCGATAATCTAACGGCCATGGAGTGCTTCGCCGCCGGGCGTACCCGGCGCTGACCGCGGCTCACCGCCCCTGCTTTGCAGGTAGTGCGGTGTGCCGGTCACGCCTGCCCGGATTTCCTTCACTCGTGAGAGGCACACTCCATGCACATCCGCACGTACGTCGACGCTGACCTGGCCCGGCTCATCGACCTGACCATCGACACCTTCGGGCCGTTCTACGAGGAATCGTTCCGCCCACTGGTTGGCGAGACGATCTTCACCCACCAGCACGGCAACTGGCGGGACGACTACCGCAAGCAGGTCGCCGGGTTGCATGACCCGGCGCAGCACAAGTACGTCGCCGTTGCGGAGGAAAGCGGCGTGCTGCTTGGGTATGTCGCCTGGGATGTCGACCCGGCCCGACCGAAAGGCACCGTCGAGCTGCTCGCCGTCGCACGGGAACATCGGCGGTCGAACGCCGGCACCGCGCTGTGCGAACACGCCTTCGAGGCGATGCGCTCCGAAGGCGCGGAGTACGTCGAGATCGGCACCGGCGGCGACGACTTCCACGCCCCGGCCCGAGCCTTCTACGAATCCCTCGGCTGCGCGAAGCTCCCACTCGCGGTCTACTTCCGCGACCTGTAGATTCCGTCAACATTCCAGCCGCCGAGTCGTGGATTTGGGTTGCGATTCGCGACCGCGATCCACGACTCGGCGAACCGGGTGGGAACAGATCCGCACGACTCGACGGCTCCGCGGCCGGGGGTGACGGACTTGAGCGGGCCAGAGCGTAAGCGCGACTACACCGCGGCGGGAGAGCGTGAACGTGGGCGATCGGACATGCGGTGCCTCCAGGGAGCGGCTGGTGGACTGTCCTACGTTGTCAGCTGTCCGGCGACGATGCCACAGCCGTCACGCCATCACAAGACTTCAGTCCGGAATCGGCAGCCCGTAACGCCGAAGCAGCTCCTCCAGCGCCGGTACGCCGGCCGACAGGTCGTACAGCTCGGCCTGCAGTCCGACGCTCGAAGCACCCGCCACATTGGCGACGTTGTCGTCGATGAACAGCACCGACGAAGCGGGCACGTCCAGCGAACCGAGGATGGCCCGGAAGTACGCCGGATCCGGCTTGGCCAGCCCGAGGTCGCACGAGTAGAAGGTCTGGTCGAACCAGTCGCCGTACCCGCGCTCGTCCTGCATGATCGCCCGCCGGTACGCCTGCTGGTTGGTCGCGAGGTGACACTCGACCCCGGCCGCGCGCAACCCGGAGATCAGCGACACGACCCCAGGCTCCGCGGCGAACCAGCTCCACGGCTCGAGCGCCTCGTCGACGGAAGCCGACGAGTTCCACCGCCGCAGTACGTCGGCCACCGCGTCCCGGAAGTCACCCTTGCCGACCAGTGACGGCTTCTCGGCCGCCATCAGATCCGCGACGAATGCCTCCCCGTCGGCGGGGACAAGAGAACCGAGTTTGGTCCACCAATCGCGACTGGGGCGCTGGATCACGCCGTCGGCGTCGAAGAGGACGGCGGTGACGGTTCGCATCATCATGAGACCAATCTTGTCACCGGAGCCTTGACCGGTTCAGTCGGTATGCGCTTACCTAATGGCTACGTAAACATATCTGGACACCTTCCGGCGAAATCCAACAGAAAGCGCCAGGTGAGGCTATGACCTTGAGCAGAAGGCACTTCCTCGCGGTCGGCGGCTCCGCAGCCGCGGCCGCCACGGGACTCACCGGCTGCGGATCCCGCAGCTCACTGGGCAGCTCGAACGAGCTCAGCATGTGGACCTGGGTCGGATCCGTCAACGACGGTCTGATCAGTCAGGCGGAGAAGGCGATCCCGGGGTACGACGGCATGAAGCTGTCGATGACCCGGATCGGGTCGAACTACAAGACCAAGGTGCTGACCGCGCTGGCGGGCAAGTCCCTGGTCCCGGACATCGTCGCGATCAACGACGACGTCGCGACCTACTTCCCGAACGCCGATCAGTTCTACGACCTGAACGAGCTCGGCGCCAAGGACCTGGCGGACGACTTCCTGCCCTGGAAGTGGAAGCTCGGGATCACCCAGCAGAACAAGATGATGGCCTACCCGATGGACACTGGGCCGACCGCGCTGTTCTATCGGACGGACACGTTCCAGAAGGCCGGTATCGACATCGATCCCGCCGCCGTCGCCGAGCTGGCGCCGGACTGGGACACCTACATCGCGCTGGGCAAGAAGGTGAAGCAGGCGGTGCCCGGCTCGTCGATCACCGACAACATCACCGGCATCTACGGCTACCGGATGGCGCAGCAGTCCAAGCGCTACATGACCGCGGACGGCCAGTACATCGGCGATCAGGACCACGTCCGGGAGGCCTTCGATCTCTCCGTCCGGGTCGTGAAGGAAGGGTTGTCGGCGAACGCGCAGAACTCGACCGACAAGAACGCCGTTGTCACCAACGGCAAGCTGGTCGCCTACAACGCGGCCGTCTGGTGGGCGCAGCTCGGGCCGAAGAACGCGGCACCGAAGACCAAGGGACTCTGGCGGGTTACGGCGGCTCCTGGTGGCGCCGGCAACAAGGGCGGGTCCTTCCTGGCCATCACGAAGTACTGCAAGAACCCGAAGGCGGCGTTCGCCTTCATCAGCTGGCTGGAGTCGGCGAAGAACCAGGCCCAGGCCTTCCTGGACCCGGTCCTGTTCCCGTCCACGCCGGCCACCTACACGGACAAGACGCTCGCCGCTCCCGATCCGTTCTTCGGCGGGCAGCAGATCGTCGACGTGTTCGCGGAGTCCGCGAAGAAGTACCCGGGCGCGTACTTCTCGCCCTACGACACCATCATCGACACGCCGATCAGCTCCGAACTGGTGAACGTCGAGGCATCCGGCAAGAACCCGGACCAAGCCTGGGCCGACGCCCAGCGGCAGGTCGAGCGCGAGCTCACCCGAGCGGGGGCGATCTGAATGGCCGTGACCAGCAAAGCCGTTCCGGCGACGGTCAGCGCGACCGCCGCGGCCGGCGACAAGCCGCCGAACAAGTACCGTCAGGCCTTGCCGCAGTACACCGCGGTCGCGCCGTTCTTCATCCTGTTCGCGATCTTCGGCGCGTTCCCGGTGCTGTTCTCGATCTGGATCTCGTTCCACTCCTGGGACGGCATCGGCCAGATGAAATGGGTCGGGCTGGAGCAGTACCACTACCTGCTCACCGACGCGACGTTCTGGAAGACGATCGGGAACACGCTGATCATCTGGGTGCTGTCGACCGTGCCGATGTTGCTGCTGGCGTTGGTGATCGCCAACGCGCTGCACAACGCGACCCGGCTGCGCACCTTCTACCGGATCGCCTACTTCATCCCGAACGTCACCTCGGTGGTCGCGATCACCCTGGTGTTCGGATCGATTTTCTCCAACAACTTCGGCCTGCTGAACGCGTTCCTGCAGTCGATCGGACTCGGCCAGATCGAATGGCTGACCCAACCGTGGGGGATCAAGATCGCGATCGCCACCATCGTCACCTGGCGGTGGGTCGGCTACAACGCGATCATCTACCTCGCCGGCTTGCAGGCTATCTCCCAGGACGTGTACGAGGCGGCCAAGGTGGACGGCGCGAGCACCCGGCAGACGTTCTGGCGGATCACCGTCCCGATGATGCGACCGGTCATCCTGTTCACCGCGGTCACCTCGACCATCGGCGGGCTGCAGATCTTCACCGAGTCCCGCGTGCTGTTCGGTGACACCAGCAACATCGGCGGCCCGGGCGACGCCGGTCTGACCATCGTTTCGTACCTGTACCAGAGCGCGTTCATCAAGAACCAGTTCGGGTACGGCGCCGCTGTCGGCTGGGCGTTGTTCATCCTGATCGTGCTGTTCAGCATCATCAACTGGCGGCTGATCGGCGGAAACGACGACGAACGGGTGACCCGACGCGCCGCTCGGCGAGTGGAACGCAAGATCGCAGCCCAGAATGCCAAGAGGGAGGCCGCAGATGTCCATTGAGCGCTTGCGTACCGCTGTCGGCCACATCGTGCTGATGTTCGGGGTGCTGGTCTCGATCTTCCCGTTCTACTGGATGCTCGTGATGGCCTCGAACACCACACCGGACATCTTCAGCTACCCGCCGAAACTGCTGGTCGGATCCCACCTGTTCGAGAACATGGGCAAGGTGCTCGACAACATCAACTTCTTCGGCTCGATGCTGCTCACCCTGGTCGCGTCCCTCGGGGTCACGGTCCTGGTGCTGTTCTTCGACTCGCTGGCCGCTTTCGCGTTCGCGAAGTACGACTTCCCGGGCCGGAACGTCCTGTTCGCCATACTGCTCGCGACCTTCATGATCCCGACCCAGCTCTCGCTGGTGCCGCAGTTCGTCACGCTGGCCGAGTTCGGCTGGATCGGGTCGCTGAAAGCACTCATCATCCCGGGTGCGGCGAACGCGTTCGGGATCTTCTGGATGCGTCAGTACGCCCGCGGCGCGATCCCCGACGAACTCATCTCGGCCGCCAAGGTCGACGGCGCCGGCTTCTTCCGGCAGTACTTGACCGTCGGCCTGCCGGTACTTCGGCCCGGCCTGGCCTTCCTCGGCATCTTCACGTTCATCAACGTCTGGAACGACTACCTCTGGCCGCTGATCGTGATGACCGACCCGAACCGCCTCACCCTGCAGGTCGCACTCGACCAGCTCAACGGCATCTACGGCACCGACTACTCAATGGTGATGGCCGGTGCATTGATGAGCGTCATCCCCCTGATCGGCGTGTTCCTGATCGGCGCGCGTTCGTTCATCGCCGACCTGGCGGCAGGCGCCATGAAGTTCTGATCCGAAACTACGAAGACAACGGGATTCCTTTTGACTGACACCAAGCTCCGCTGGGGCATTATCGGCACCGGCAACATCGCTTCCCGGTTCGCCAGCCAGGTGCCGACGTCGAAGACCAACGAGGTCGTCGCCGTCGGCAGCCGGTCCCTCGAGTCGGCGAACACCTTCGCCGACAAGTGGGACATCGCGAACCGGCACGCGTCGTACGACGACCTGCTGGCCGACGAGTCCGTCGACGCGGTCTACATCGCCACTCCGCACCCGATGCACGTCGAGTGGGCGATCAAGACCGCCGAGGCCGGCAAGCACGTGCTGTGCGAGAAACCGCTCGCGATCAACCGGGCCTGGTCGGAGGCGATGATCGAGGCCGCCGTACGCAACGACGTCTTCCTGATGGAGGCGTACATGTACCGGTGCCTGCCGCAGACCAAGCTGGTCGCCCAGCTGGTCCGCGACGGCGAGCTCGGCACCGTCCACCAGATCCAGGCCACCTTCGCGTTCGCCGCGGGCTTCCGGCCGGAGAGCCGGATCTTCGCCGACGAACTGGCCGGCGGCGGCATCCTCGACGTCGGCGGCTACCCGGTGTCGTACGCACGGCTGATCGCCGGCATCGCGGCCGGGCAGCCGTTCGCCGACCCGGCCGCGGTCAGCGCGGTCGGGCACGTCGGCGAGACCGGCGTGGACGAGTGGACGGTGGCGACGCTGTTCTTCGACGGCGGCGTCACCGCGCAGGTCAGCACCGGCGTACGGCTGTCCGACCGGAACCAGGTCCGGATCTTCGGCAGCGAGGGGTACCTCGTCGTCGAGGACCCGTGGTTCGGCGGCGACGGCAAGCCGACCCACGTCACGCTGCACAAGGTGGGGGAGGAGCCGCGGGACATCTCCGCGGAGCCGGCCCTCATCTACGCGGCGGAGGCCGAGGCCGTGCAGGCCGCAGTACAGGCCGGTGCGAAGCAGGCGCCGGAGATGAGCTGGGCCGACACACTCGGCAACCTCACCGTCCAGGACCAGTGGCGGGCGGCGATCGGGCAGCAGTACGCGAGCGAGCGGGACGACGCGAAGGTCCCGACCGCGACCGGACGACCGCTGGCCCGGCGCGACGACGCCCCGATGACGTACGGCAAGGTGCCCGGCCTGGACAAGCAGGTGTCCCGGCTCGTCATGGGTGTGGACAACCAGCAGACGCTGCCGCACGCCGCGGTGATCTTCGACGACTTCGTCGAGCGCGGCGGTACGACGTTCGACACGGCGTACATCTACGGCGGTGGACGCGGCGAGCGGCTCCTCGGCCAGTGGATGAAGTCCCGTGGCAACCGCGACGACGTGGTCGTGATCGGCAAGGGTGCGCACACCCCGCACTGCAACCCGGAGTCGATCACCCGGCAGCTGCACGAGAGCCTGGAGCGGCTGCAGACCGACCACGTCGATCTGTACCTGATGCACCGCGACAACGAGGAGATCGGTGTCTCGGAGTTCGTCGACGTCATGGACGAGCACTTCAAGGCCGGCCGGATCAAGGCGTACGGCGGCTCCAACTGGTCGCTGGAACGCTTCGACGAGGCCAACGCGTACGCCGAGGCAAACAGCAAGCAGCCGTTCACGCTGCTCAGCAACCACCTCAGCCTCGCCCGGGCGTACGACGTACCGTGGGCCGGCTGCCGGCATGTGTCGGACGACGAATCGCAGGCCTGGTTGCGGGAGCGGCAGGTCGCCCTGTTCCCGTGGTCGAGCCAGGCACGCGGGTTCTTCACCGGCCGGGCCAAGCCGGAGGACACCTCGGACTCCGAGCTCGTGCGCTGCTTCTACTCCGACGAGAACTTCCGCCGGCTGGACCGCGCGCGGGAGCTGGCGAAGGCCAAGGGAGTCGAGCCGACCGCGATCGCTTTGGCGTGGCTGCTGCACCAGCCGTATCCTGTATTTCCGCTGATCGGGCCGCGGCACGTCAGCGAAACACGCACCTCGACACCGGGTCTTTCGGTGTCGTTGACCGAGGACGAAGTGGCCTACCTCACGTCCTGAAGCCGAATTGGTGGCTCGCTGACACCCATGTAACATGGTCTGTCGGTGTCACGACCCTGAACACGGAGAATCATGTCTAAGAAGTGCGATGTCTGCGGCAAGCAGCCGACGTTCGGCAACAGCGTTGCCCGCTTGGGTAAGGGCGCGATGATCCGGCGGGTCAAGGCTCGTACGCCCCGCCGTTTCAACCCCAACATCCAGCCGGTCCGGGCGATCATCAAGGGAACCCCGACCAAGCTGAAGGTGTGCACCTCCTGCATCAAGGCGGGAAAGGTCCAGCGCGTCGTCGGCTGACCTCAGCTTTCCTCCGTGTAGGGCCTTCGAACAGGCGTCCGGCTAACCCCGGGCGCCTCTTCGTGTTTCCGTTTAATGCTTCCGGGCGACGACGGTGATCTCGTTCCGGTTGTGATGCAGCTGCCGCGCGTGCAGGACGTCGTACCCCTGCCGGAGCACGTCCAGGCCGCGCCGGGCGCCGTCGAGCGGGTTCTTCCCGCCGCCCTTCAGCGTCACGACCGCCAATCCGCCGCTGGCCAGGTGGCCGGCCGCGTCGAGCATCATCCGGGCGCTCAGCTCCTGGTCCATCCGCATGTCGTTCACCACCACGTCGAACCGCACCCGGTTGGCCGCGAAAAACCGGCCCGCCGTCGTCGCCTCGTGATGGATCCGGCGATCGCCCCGCAGCCGCGGGTCCAGCGAACCCGGGTCCACCGACCACACCTCCTGCCCGTGCTGCCGCAGGATCCGCGTCCAGCCGCCCGGTGAGGCGCCGAGGTCGACCGCCTTCCCAGCCGCCGGCAACTCCAGCCCGAAGGTCGCGATCGCTTCCTCGAGCTTGAACTCGGACCGCGAAACCCGCTCGTCTCCACGAGCCAGCCGCATCCGCCCACCCGGCCAGTCCGACAAGCTGTCCGCCAGCCGGTTCACACCGATGACCAACTGCTTCCCGGCTACGACTCCGGACACGACGACGTCCTGCCCGGATCGGGTGCTCGTCACCCCACGACTGGCCAGCGCGTCGACGATCAGGTGGTGGTACGAGCTACCGGTGCCATCCACCCAGGTCTGCACCGCGACCGACTTGGCCGAGATCTCCTCCAGCAGCGTCGTCGCGAGCTCGGACTCGGTCGGCAGGTCGTCCAGCGGGTAGCCGGCGATCTCCCGGGTCAGGTGCCGGACGAACATGATGCGGCCTTCGTCACACGCCGCCGCGAACTCCTCGACCGGAACCGCGGTGTCGGCCAGCCGGGCCACCTCGGCCCCGAGCCGCTCGAACCGGTGCTCACCAGGAAACGCCTCGCGGATCTCGCGGACCGCGTACCGGTAACTGTCGGACGCGAACGAGAACAGAACGGAGCGAGGCACAGCACATGGTAAACGGACAGGTACTAACCTTCCGGGCGTGGAGGAATTGACGGTCGAGGTGTTGCGGGCGTGGGCCCGGACGGCGCTGGTCGAGCTCGGGCGGGCGCGGACCGAGATCGACGAGCTGAACGTGTACCCGGTGCCCGACGGCGACACCGGGACGAACCTCTACCTGACCTGGGAAGCCGCCTGCGACGCGCTGCCCAAGGGCGAGCTGACCTTTACCGAGGCGATCCAGGCCTTCGGCCGCGGCGCCCTGCTCGGCGCCCGCGGGAACTCCGGCGTGATCACTTCCCAGCTGATCCGCGCCTGCGGCCTCCGCCTCAACGAGAACCTCCCGCGCGACCGCGAGAACGGCGTACTCGCGGATCCCCGGATGAGTGAGCCGGCCGCCTTCGCCGACGCCCTCAAGTACGCCGCCGACGCCGCGTACGGCGCGGTCGCCCAGCCGGTCGAAGGCACCATGCTGACCGTCGCCCGCGCTGCCGCCACCGGCGCGATGACCGCCGCGAACGACGGCAAGAGCCTCGCCGACGTCTGCCTGGCCGCGGTCGCATCCGCCAGGCAGGCCCTCACCAAGACGACCGACCAGCTGGCTGTACTCCGTCGTGCGGGGGTCGTGGACGCCGGGGGAGCCGGGCTCGTCGTGATCCTCGGCGCGATGGAATCCGTACTCACTGGGCAGTACGTGCGGGTCGACGTACCGGCCAGGGTCGAGCCGCAGGGCGAAAGCGCCGAGAGCCAGGACGGGCCGGCGTACGAGGTGATGTTCCTGCTCGACGCGACCGACGACAAGATCGGCGACTTCCGGCAGACCCTGGCCGGGCTCGGCGACTCGGTCGTGGTGGTCGGCGGCGACGGACTCTGGAACGTGCACGTCCACACCGATGACGTCGGCGCCGCGATCGAGCACGGCATCGACATCGGCCGCCCGCACCGGATCCGGGTCACTCACTTCGCAGACCAGGCCCACCAGCACGAGCCGATCCGGAGCCGGGCCGTGATCGCGGTCGTCGCCGGTGAGGGGCTGGCCGACCTGTTCACCGAGGCCGGCGCGCATGTCATCAGAGGCGGTCCCGGTCGGCGGTGCTCGACCGGTGAACTGCTGCAGGCGATCGAGGTGTCGCAGGCCCCCGAGATCGTGATCCTGCCGAACGACAAGGACTCGATCGCGGTCGCCGAGGCCGCCGCCACCGCGGCCCGTCAGGACGGGATCCGGGTCGCCGTGATCCCGACCCGCGCGCAGGTCCAGGGTCTGGCCGCGATCGCCGTCCACGACCCGGAACGCAGCTTCGACGACGACGTCGTACACCTGTCCGCAGCCGCCGGGCAGACCCGGCACGGCGCGGTCACGATCGCGGTGAAGGACGCCTGGACGATGGCCGGCCGGTGCCAGATCGGCGACGCGCTCGGCGTGGTCGACGGCGACTTCGCGCTGATCACCGACGACCTGGAGACGGCCGCGTTCGGTGTCGTCGACCGGCTGCTCGGCGGTGGCGGCGAGCTGCTCACGATCGTCACCGGCCTGGACGCGGATCCTGGCCTGGCCGAGGCTGTGGAGCGGCATGTACGCCGCCAACGCAAAGATGTCGACGTCGTGGTGTACGACGGAGGGCAGGACAGGTACCCGCTGCTGATCGGGGTGGAATGAGAAGCGATACGGACCGGAAGCTCCGAGACTTCCTCGGCGCGAAGACGGCCAAGACCTTCGCGGACGTGCTCGAGATCGAGACCGTCGGCGAACTGCTGCGGCACTACCCGCGGCGGTACCTGAAGAAGGGTGAGCTGACCCCGTTCGACGAGCTGGAGGTCGGCGACCAGGCGACCGTCAACGGCCGGGTCAAGAAGGTCACCGTGCGGTCCCTGGACACCAAGGCCGACATCCCGCTGGCCGACGTACAGAAGTGGGCTCGGCGCAAGACGCTGACGAAGGTCGTCGTCACCGACGGGCGCCGTGATCTGGAGCTGGCGTTCTTCAACCAGCCCTGGCTGGCGACCAAGCTGACGCCTGGCACCGCGGCCCTGTTCTGGGGCGAGGTGACGATGTTCCGCGACACCATGCAGCTGAAGGGCCCGGGCACCGAGATCCTCGAGTCCGAGGACCTGACCGAGGCCGAGATCGAACGCCGGGCCAGGCCGTTCCGCCCGCTCTACCCGGCGACCGCGAAGTTGCCGACCGCAACGATCGAGCGGTCCGTCAAGATCGTGCTGGACAGTCTGGACGAGCGGATCGACGACCCGATCCCGGACCTGATCCTGCGCAACGAGAAGCTGTTCGGTCTGCGTGAAGCCTTGCAAAAGGTGCATCTGCCGGACACCGAGAAGGACATCGAGGACGCTCAGAAGCGGTTCCGGTTCGAGGAAGCGCTGGTGATGCAGACGATCCTGGCTCAGCGGCGAGCGGTGACCGACGCGCTGAACGCCGTACCCCGGCCGCGCACGCCAGGTGGTCTGCTCGACGACTTCGACAAGCGGCTGCCGTTCGAGCTCACCGAGGGGCAGTCCGAGGTGGGCGAGGAGATCTTCGCCGATCTGGCCCGCCCGCACCCGATGCACCGCCTGCTGCAGGGTGAGGTTGGTTCCGGCAAGACCGTGGTCGCGCTGCGGGCGATGCTGTCCGTCGTCGACAACGGCGGTCAGGCGGCGCTACTCGCTCCGACCGAAGTGCTGGCCGTGCAGCATCACAAGACGCTCACCAAGATGCTCGGGGATCTGGCCGAGCAGGGCATGCTCGGCGGCGCGGAGCACGCGACCAAGGTTGCCCTCCTGACCGGTTCGCTGAACGCGGCAGGCCGCCGTACGGCGATGCTCGATGCCGCCAGTGGCGCCGCGGGGATCGTGGTCGGGACGCATGCACTGCTCGAGGACAAGGTCCAGTTCGCGGATCTCGGGCTCGTGGTGGTCGACGAGCAGCACCGGTTCGGGGTCGAGCAGCGGGCCGCGCTGAGCGCGAAGTCCGGCGACAACACCCCGCACGTGCTGGTCATGACCGCGACCCCGATCCCGCGGACCGTGGCGATGACGGTGTTCGGCGACCTCGCGGTCTCGACGCTGACCCAGCTCCCGGCCGGCCGGTCGCCGATCCAGTCGTCGGTCGTCCCCGCCAAGGAGAAGCCGGAGTGGCTGCAGCGAGCCTGGACCCGGGTCCGCGAGGAGGTCGGCAAGGGCCACCAGGTGTACGTCGTCTGCCCGCGGATCGGGGACGACGTCAAGAACGCGACCGACGAGGAAGGCGAGTTCGCGGCGGGCGAGGAGGAGCAGGGCGGCAAGAAGCAGCAGGCCCGGCCGCCGATCTCGGTCATGCAGGTGTCCGAGGCGCTGGCCGAGATCCTGCCCGACCTCCGGGTCGAGATCCTGCACGGCCGGCTGCCCGCGGACGAGAAGGACGCGGTGATGTCGCGGTTCGCGGCCGGTGACATCGACGTACTGATCGCGACGACGGTGATCGAGGTCGGTGTCGACGTACCGAATGCCTCGACGATGGTGATCATGGACGCCGACCGGTTCGGCATCTCCCAGCTGCACCAGCTGCGCGGCCGGGTCGGGCGAGGCAAGGTGCAGGGGCTGTGCCTGCTGGTGACCGACCTCTGGCCGGGGTCGAAGTCGTACGGGCGCTTGGACGCGGTGGCGTCCACGACGGACGGGTTCGAGCTGTCCCGGATCGACCTGGAGACCCGCCGCGAGGGCGACGTACTCGGCGTGGCGCAATCCGGGCGGCGGAGCAGTCTGAAGCTGCTGAGCGTGCTGCGGGACGAGGACGTCATCCTCGCCGCCCGGCATGTCGCGAACTCGATCGTGTCGGTGGACGCCGACCTGGCCGAGTACCCGGTGCTGGGGGCCGCAGTACGCAGCGCTTTGGAGTCGGAGACCACCGAATACCTGGAGAAGACCTGATGCGGATCGTCGGGGGAGCGGCCGGCGGCCGGCGGATCGTCGTACCGCCGGGAAGCGGGACGAGGCCGACCGCGGATCGGGTCCGGGAGGCGCTGTTCTCGTCGCTCGAGTCGGAGTTCGGCAGCCTCCACGGGCTGGCGGTGCTGGATCTGTACGCCGGATCAGGGGCCATCGGGCTCGAGGCGCTGTCCCGCGGGGCGGCGAAGGCAGTGATGGTGGAGTCGGACCGGAAGGCGGCCGAGGTGGTCGCGACCAACGTTCGTACGGTCGGCCTGCCCGGAGCGACTGTTCTCACGCGACCGGTGGAGAAGGTTACTGCGGGTGACGCTCCGGCGGTGTTCGACCTGGTCTTCGCGGACCCGCCGTACAAGCTGGAGACGGTCGAGCTGCAGGACGTGCTGACCGATCTGGTCGCCAACGGGTGGCTGGCGGACGACGCGGTGGTGGTGGTCGAGCGCGGGAAACGGGAGCCGTGGGAGTGGCCGGAGGGGTTCGCCGCGTTGCGGGACCGCAAGTACGGCGAGGCCCGGCTTTGGTACGGTCACCGCCATGGCTAAGGCGGTCTTTCCAGGGACCTTTGATCCGCCCACGGTCGGGCATCTCGACATCGTCACCCGGGCGGCCGCCGCCTTCGACGAGCTGATCGTCGCGACCGGGGTGAACCAGTCGAAGAACCGGCTGTTCGGCCCGCAGGAGCGGATCGAGATGCTCACCGAGTTGGTCGCGCCGTTCCCGAACGTCCGGATCGGCACCTTCGACGGGCTGCTGGTCGACTACTGCCGGGCCGAGGGCGCCGGCGTGATCGTGAAGGGCCTGCGCTCCGCCGCCGACTACGACTACGAGCTGCAGATGGCGCAGCTGAACCGGCGGATGACCGGGGTCGACACGGTGTTCCTGCCGACCGCCCCGGAGAACGCTTTCATCTCGTCCAGCTGGGTCAAGGAGATCGCCCGCCTCGGCGGCGACGTGAGTACATTCGTGACCCCGGCTGTTCACTCACGGTTACTGGACATCCTCTAGGTTCACCCCGAATTGGGCGACGGGCTGTGGACTTGGTAATGTGGATCACCGGTCTCGACGAGACCGAGTTCCTGCCTGCCCACGCCTGAAAGGTTCGTTCTGAGCGCCTTGGACCCACGGTCCCCACTCGTGATCGACACGCACGAGCTGGCACGCCGCGCCGGGTCCGAACGCGAAGTCACCTTTACGGCGCCGGCGCCGGCAGATCTCGGTATCGACGTGATCGGCGTCCCCGAAGGCGATCCGATCCAGTTCGATCTACGGCTGGAATCGGTGGTCGAAGGGGTGCTCGTCACCGGAACGGCCCGCGGCCGTCTGGTCGGGGAGTGCGCGCGGTGCCTGGTCGATATCGAGGACGAGTTCCTCGCTGACGTCCAGGAGCTGTACGTCTACCCGGAGAGCGAAGCCGAGCCGGACGAGGCCAGCCGGATGGAGGGCGATCTGATCGCCCTCGAGCCGGTGCTGAGGGACCAGGTGGTGCTCGCACTGCCGTTCCAGCCGCTGTGTACGGACGACTGTCCGGGTCTGTGCCCCGAGTGCGGGGTTCGCCTGGCGGACGAGCCCGGCCACCAGCACGAGGACGGGGTCGACCCACGGTGGGCCGCCCTGGGCGGTTTGGTCCAGAACGACCAGCAGGACAACTGAAAACCCGTAGTACCAGTCATAGATACGTCAGCTAGCCGGCCGGGTCCACCAGCCCCCGGCCGAACCGAGGAGTCATAACCGTGGCCGTTCCGAAGCGGAAGATGTCGCGCAGCAACACCCGCAACCGCCGGGCCCAGTGGAAGACCACTGCCCCGTCGCTGGTGACCTGCGTGAACCCCGCCTGCCGCGCGAAGCACCTGCAGCACACCGTTTGCCCCAACTGCGGCCAGTACGGCGCCAAGGGCGAGCGTCGCCAGGTCGTCGAGAGCTAAACGGCACTAACCCAGTGAACTCTGCCAACGAAACGGGGCTCTACGCCGAGCTGAACCAGCGGCTCGGCGTATCGCTGGCTGACGAACTACTGGAGCACGCCTTCACCCACCGCTCGTACGCGTACGAGAACGGTGGGCTGCCGACCAACGAGCGGCTGGAGTTCCTCGGGGACTCCGTGCTCGGCGTCATCGTCACGGAGTCGCTGTTCCGTAACCACCCGGACCTGTCCGAGGGCCGGCTGGCCAAGCTGCGGGCCGCGGTGGTCAACATGCGCGCGCTGGCCGGCGTCGCCCGCGACCTCAACCTCGGCAAGTACCTGCGGCTCGGCCGCGGCGAGGAAGCCACCGGCGGCCGGGACAAGTCGTCGATCCTGGCCGACTGCGTCGAGGCGTTGATCGGCGCCGTCTACCTCGACCGCGGGTTCGAGACCGCGGGCGGGGTGGTGCACCGGCTGTTCGACGACCTGATGGAGTCGTCGGCGCGGCTCGGCGCCGGCCTGGACTGGAAGACGTCGCTGCAGGAGCTGGTCGCCCAGCTCAGCGTCGGCGTGCCTGAGTACGTGATCGCGGAGTCCGGACCGGACCACGCGAAGACGTTCGAGGCGCGGGTCCGGATCGGCTCCGACACGTACGGTCACGGCATCGGCCGGAGCAAGAAGGAAGCCGAGCAGCAGGCCGCCGAGACCGCCTGGAAGGCGCTGCGCGCCGCGCATCCCGACACGATCGATCCGTCCACGCAGCCCTGAGGTGCCTGAGCTTCCTGAGGTAGAGGTCGTCCGCCGGGGTCTCGCGGAGTTCACCACCGGCCGGACGATCGACGCCGTCGAGGTCCTGCATCCCCGGCCGGTACGGCGTCATGCCGCCGGGCCGGACGACTTCGTGGCCCGGCTCAAGGGCCAGGTGTTCGCCGAGCCGGCCCGCCGCGGGAAGTACCTCTGGCTGCCGCTGGTTTCGGGCGACGCCGTCCTCACCCACCTCGGGATGAGCGGCCAGTTCCGGGTCCAGCCGGTCGGCGCGCCCGACGAGGCGCACCTCCGGGTCCGGTTCCGGTTCGCGGACGACCGCGGAGAGGTCCGGTTTGTGGACCAGCGGATGTTCGGTGGTCTGTCGTACTCCGAAGGGGGCGCCGAGCTGCCCGCCGAGATCGCCCACATCGCCAGGGATCCGTTCGATCCTCTGTTCGATCCGGACGTGGCGATGGCGAAGATCCGGCGCCGCAAGACCGGACTGAAGCGGGCCCTGCTGGACCAGACCGTGGTCAGCGGGATCGGCAACATCTACGCCGACGAAGCGTTGTGGCGGGCGAAACTGCACTACGCGCGGGCAACAGAAACGATGAAACCCTTTCAAATAAAGGGGATCCTGCACCAGGCGCACGAGGTGATGGCCGAGGCGCTGAACGTTGGTGGCACCAGCTTTGACGCCCTGTACGTCAACGTGAACGGGGAATCCGGCTACTTCGAGCGCGGCCTGAACGTCTACGGGCAGGAGGGATCGCCGTGCCCGCGGGATGGCCGGCCGATTCGTCGAGAGCCGTTCATGAACCGTTCGTCGTACCGGTGCCCGAAATGTCAGCCGGTTCCGCGCCAGGTTCGCTGGTGAGCGAGGTATCGTTAATAAACGTGGCCCAGGTTGACCCGTCGGCCTCGCCGGTGTCATCCTGAAAGACGGCACACATTTTCGGCGCTCCATGACTGAAGCCAGCGGAGCGCACCCGGCCAGAACCCTTCCGGAGGACAGCACAATGGCCAAGGCTCTTCTAGGGCATCTTGGAGGCACTGACCCGCGCATGCTTGAGCAGGTTCGTCTGCTCAACCGGCGTGTCGCCGATCTGGAGGCGCACGTGATGCGCCTGCAGGCAGAGAACGACCACCTCGTCGCACAGGTTCACGAAGGTCGCTTGCTGACCGTCGACGAGGCCTTGCGCGCCCCCGCTTCGGTCTGAGGACCCTAGCCGCGACAACAGAGAATTAGTATCTCGACCGTCCGCACCACCCACGGCGGTGGCCCCCGTCCGGGCCTCCGCCGGTCGTGTGTTCACCGAATGTTGTGCTCCCTGACCTTTTCCGGCGACTCTGACAGGTCCCGCCTCCGCGGATTCGCACCGATCTCTTTGTAGACTGCGAAGCGGAACACTTCCCCCGGGTAGCGGCAGCATCACAGGCAGTACTGGCCTGATGTGCAGTTATGACGGTTCCTTCGGTATCGTCTGTCCTTTCACGGGTTGGAGAGCTTCGCCTTGTACCTGAAGAGCATGACGCTCCGGGGCTTCAAGTCGTTCGCGTCCGCGACGACGATGAACTTCGAACCAGGCATCACCTGCATCGTCGGCCCGAACGGCTCCGGCAAGTCCAACGTCGTCGACGCACTGGCCTGGGTGATGGGTGAGCAGGGCGCGAAGTCGCTGCGCGGCGGCAAGATGGAGGACGTCATCTTCGCCGGCACCTCCGGCCGCGCCCCGCTGGGCCGCGCCGAGGTCGTCCTCACCATCGACAACACCGACGGCGCGCTGCCGATCGAGTACGCCGAGGTGACGATCAGCCGGACGATGTTCCGCAACGGCGGCTCCGACTACCAGATCAACGGCCAGAACTGCCGGCTGCTCGACGTCCAGGAACTGCTCAGCGACTCCGGTATCGGCCGCGAGATGCACGTCATCGTCGGCCAGGGCCAGCTCGACTCGATCCTGCGCGCCACGCCCGAGGGCCGGCGCGGGTTCGTCGAGGAGGCCGCCGGCGTCCTGAAGCACCGCAAGCGCAAGGAAAAGGCGATCCGGAAGCTGGAGGCCACCGAGGGCAACCTGCACCGCCTCGGCGACCTGATCACCGAGATCCGCCGCCAGTTGAAGCCGCTCGGGCGCCAGGCGGAGGTGGCGCGCCGGGCCGTGACGATCCAGGCGGAGGTCCGGGACGGTCGCGGTCGGCTGCTCGCCGACGACATCGTCCAGGCCCAGTCAGCGCTCGAGGCCGAGCTGCGGGACGAGGCCGCGCTGACCGAGCGCCGGTCCGAGACCGAGGCGAAGCTGCGCGAGGCCCGCGAGCTGGAGGCCGAGCTCGAGGACGCGCTCCGCGAGGACGCGCCGGCGCTGCAGGCCGCTCAGGACACCTGGTACCAGCTGTCCGGCTTCGGCGAGAAGATCAAAGGTACGGCGCGGATCGCGGCGGACCGGATCCGTTCACTGAACGACGAGGCCGACGACGGCCCGCGCTCGGGGCGGGACCCCGACGAGCTCGAGCTGGAGGCTGCCCGGGTCCGCGAGACCGAGGCGCAGATCGAGGCCGAGGTCGAGGCGCACTCCGAGCTGCTCGCCGAGTCCGTCGAGCGCCGCCAGCAACTGGAGGCGCAGGAGGCTGAGGAGGAGCGCCGGATCTCCGCGCTGATCCGGGCCGCCGCCGACCGCCGCGAGGGCCTGGCTCGGCTGACCGGCCAGGTGAACGCGCTGCAGAGCCGCGCGGCCGCCGCCGAGTCCGAGATCGGCCGTCTGGCCAGCAACATGCACGAGGCCGAGGTCCGGGCCGGCAAGGCCCAGCACGACTTCACCGCGCTGGAGACCCAGGTCGCCGGGCTCGACGCCGGTGAGAAGGGGCTCGACGACCAGTACGAGGCCGCTCAGGCGGTCCTCGACGAGATGGACGAGCGCCTGGCCAAGGTGCGGGCCGAGGAGCGCGACGCCGAGCGCGAGCGCACCGGTCTGTCCGCGCGCAAGGAGGCGCTGGAGCTCGGTCTGAACCGCAAGGACGGCGCCGGCGCCCTGCTGGCCGCCTCCGAGCAGGTGAATGGCCTGATGGGTTCCGTGGCCGCCCTGCTGAGCGTGCGATCTGGGTACGAGACCGCCATCGCGGCGGCCCTCGGTGAGGCCGCCGACGCGGTCGCGATCACTCACACCGACGCGGCGCTGCAGGCCGTCGGTCACCTCAAGCAGCACGACCTGGGCCGAGCCGGGATGCTTCTCGGCGATGCACCGGCCGACGACCACGACACCTGGCCGGCGTTGCCCTACGGAGCGTCGTACGCCGTTGACGTCGTGGACTGCCCCGAGACCCTGCGGTCCGCGCTCCGGCGGCTGCTCCGCAAGGTCGCGGTCGTCGAGGACGTCGACGCAGCACGATCCCTGGTTCGGAACCTGCCCGACGTCACCTGTACGACGCGGGCAGGCGACGTACTCGGAGCGCACTTCGCGTACGGCGGATCGGACGCGGCGCCGAGCCTGATCGAGGTGCAGTCCGCGGTCGACGAGGCGGCGGAGAAGCTGACCGAGGCGACGGCGCGGAGCGAGCGGCTCCGGTTCGAACTGCAGGGGCTGGAGGACGAGCGGGCCAGGCAGAAGGAGTCCGCCGAGATCACGCTGGCCCGGCTGCACGAGTCCGATGCGGCGATGGCCGCTGTGGCCGAGCAGTTGGCGCACTTCGGGTCGCTGGCGAAGGCGTCCCGTGGCGAGGCTCAGCGGATGGCCGAGGCGATCTCTGCGGCCGAGGAAGAGCGCGACAAGAACCTGTCCGGTCTGGCCGAGCTCGAAGAGCGGCTGATGGATGCCGAGGCGTTCGACGAGGACGGCGACGAGCCGGACACGTCAGAGCGCGACCGCCTGGCCGAGGCGGCCAAGACTGGACGTGCGGCCGAGATGGAAGCGCGGCTGGCGCTGCGGACCACCGAGGAGCGGGCCCGGGCGCTGTCCGGCCGGGCCGACTCGCTGGAGCGCGCGGCCCGGCAGGAGCGCGAGGCGCGGGCCCGGGCGATCGCTCGAGCGGCCCGGCGCGCGCGGCAGGCGGAGGCGGCGCAGGCCGTGCACCTGGCCGCCGGTCACGTGCTGGCCCGGCTGGAGTCGTCGCTGCAGCAGGCGGCGGCCGAGCGGTCCACGATCCAGGCGCAGCGGGCCGACCGCGAGCGGGCGCTGACCCAGGCACGCTCCGCGACCCGGAACCTGACGTCGGAGCTGGAGCAGCTCACGAACACGGTCCACCGGGACGCACTGGCCCGGGCCGAGCAGAAGATGCGGCTCGAGCAGCTGTACGAGAAGGCGCTTGGCGAGCTCGGTATCGAGGTCGATGCCCTGGTCGCGGAGTACGGGCCGGACCAGCTGGTGCCGCCGCTGCCCACAGACGACGACACGCTGGAGCTCGAGGCCGAGCCGTTCAACCGGGCCAAGGTCGAGAAGCGGCTGAAGCAGGCCGAGCGTGCGCTCAACCAGCTCGGCAAGATCAACCCGCTCGCGCTCGAGGAGTTCGAGGCGATGGAGGAGCGGCACAAGTTCCTCTCCGAGCAGCTCGAGGACCTGCGGAAGTCCCGCCGCGACCTGATGGACATCGTCAAAGAGGTCGACGAGCGGGTAGAGCAGGTCTTCACCCAGGCGTACCGCGACGTCGAGGTCGCGTTCGAGCAGGTGTTCAGCCGGCTGTTCCCGGGTGGTGAGGGCCGACTCGTCCTGACCGACCCCGACGACATGCTGGCCACCGGTATCGACGTCGAGGCCCGCCCGCCCGGCAAGAAGGTGAAGCGGCTGTCGCTGCTGTCCGGTGGCGAGCGCTCGCTGGTCGCGGTCGCCTTCCTGGTCGCCCTGTTCAAGGCCCGCCCGTCGCCGTTCTACATCCTCGACGAGGTCGAGGCCGCGCTCGACGACACCAACCTTGGCCGTCTGCTGGAGATCTACGAGGAGCTCCGCGAGAACAGCCAGCTCCTGGTCATCACCCACCAGAAGCGCACCATGGAGGTCGCCGACGCCCTGTACGGCGTCACGATGCGAGGCGACGGCGTCTCCGCCGTCATCTCCCAGCGAATCCGCGAACCCGAACCGGTGTAGCACCATGTAGCACCGTGTGTCTCAGCGCGCTACGCTTGATGCATGAAGATCATCACTCAGCGCGAGTTCCGCAATCATTCCGCCGCGGTGATGGACGCGGTGGAGGCCGGTGAGACGTACCACATCACCAGGAATGGCACGGAAGTCGCTGAACTGCGCCCGCTCGCCACGCGGCGCCAGCCGACCACCGAGGATCTGATCGCCCAGCATCGGCTCCTGCCCCGGATCGATGCCGCCGCGATGCGGAAGGAGGCCGACGAGTTCTTCGGCTCCGAGGACCGGGTCGGCGATGATGATCCGTTCGAGCGCGCATGAGTGAGCGCCTGGCAGCGGGTGTCCTCGACACCTGCACCTACATCGACCTGTTGGTTCTGGACATCGCAGATCTCCCAGAGCGTGCTGAACTGACCGCCGTTTCGCTGGCCGAACTGCATCAAGGTGTCGAGATGGCGAAGGACCCGTTCACCCGGGCTGCCCGCGCCGAGGTACTGAGTTCGGCAGTGAAAGCGTTCGACCCGTTGCCTTTCGACGGGAGCGCGGCGACGCGATACGGGTCCTTGGTGGCGCTGACCATCGCGGCCGGGCGGGATCCGCGACCGCGAAGGCTGGACCTGATGATCGCTGCCATCGCCTCCAGCCGAAATCTGCCGCTCTACACAAGGAACGCAGCGGACTTCAAAGGGCTGGACGGCCTGGTGACGGTGCGGCCTGTTTGACCGTCAGGCCGTGATTGTCATCGAGGCGAGTTGATCGTTGTCGATGGCGAAGGTGAAGTGGGAGGGGCCGTTGAAACCCTTGCCGCCGACCTGGGTGAGGATCGTCAGGGGGTTGCCCGGCTGGGTGACCTGGGTGTCGGTGAAGGTGGCTTGTTTGCCGATCAGTTCGTTCTGGCTCCAGGAGCGGATCTGGTCCGGGCCGCGGAACTGCCGGCCCCAGTCGTCGACGTAGCCGTCCGGGGCGAACGCGGCCACGAACGCGTCGTTGTCCTGCGCGTCGATCGCGGCGAGCGCGCGCTGAACGGCGGCGGGAATCTCCAGGCTCTCTTGGCTCATGGTGGTGACGATAACCCTCCGGGTTGAACCGGTCCGCGGATCCGCACGTGTTGCGGGTGACGAACGGTCAACCGAGGAGGGTCTGATGAAACGACTGAGCAGTGCGATCGGCGTGGTCGGTGTGGCAGTGCTCGGCCTGGCCGGGCTGACTGCCTGTGGCAGTGACAATTCGAGCTCGGGCTCGAGTTCCGGCTCCAGCAGCTCCGCGCCAGCGAGCCCGTCGGCCGGTGCCGCGGCGAAGCTGGCAACGGCATCCGTCACCGGTCTCGGCAATATCGTTGTCGACGGCAACGGGCGGACGGTTTACGTGTACGACAAGGACACCGCGGGCAAGTCGAACTGTGAGGGCGGTTGCCTCGCCAAGTGGCCGGCAGTGGCCGCGGGCGACGGTACGCCGCAGCTCACCGGGATCGACGCGTCGCTGGTCAGCACGATCACCAGGTCGGACGGATCCAAGCAGCTGGCCATCAACGGTCTGCCGCTCTACCTGTTCGCCAGTGACAGCCAGGCCGGCGAGGCCAAAGGACAGGCAGTCGGCGGCATCTGGTGGGTCGTCGGGGCAGACGGCAAGAAGATCACCACCCAGCCGGCCGGCTCCGGCAATGGCGGTTACTGAGTCGACTAGTGCCGCACTGGTGTGGGCGCCTGCTGATCCCGGTATCGTGCGGTCGGTGGGTGACACCCCAGCGCCGCACGACGCCGAAACTCTGATCCGCACGCTGTACGCCGAACACGGCCGCAGCCTGCTGGCCTACGCGACCCGCCTCACCGGAGACCGGGCCGCTGCCGAGGACGTCGTACAGGAGACCTTGGTACGGGCCTGGAAGCACGCTGCTGATCTGACCACCGGCAAAGGGTCGGTGCGGGGCTGGCTGCTGACTGTGGCGCGCAACATCGTCACGGACCGGGCCAGGGCTCGTGCGGTGCGTCCGGCCGAGGTGGCCGACGTACTGGACAAGCCGCCGGTCTCGGTCGACCACTCCGAGTCTGTGGTCAACACGATGGTCGTGATGGACGCCTTGGACAAGGTGTCTCCCGAGCATCGCGAAGTACTGGTGCAGCTGTACTACCGCGGGCGGTCCGTGGCTGAGGCTGCCAAGGAGCTGGGTGTTCCACCCGGTACCGTGAAATCGCGTTCCTATTACGCCCTCCGAGCTCTGCGCGCGGTGTTGGCTGGACAAGAGGCGGAGGTGTCCCGATGAGTGAGCACGACCGTACGCAGCTGGGCGCCTACGCGCTGGGTGCGCTGGAGCCGGGCGAGGCGGAAGCCGTCGACGAGCACCTGGCCACCTGCGAAGAGTGCCGGGCCGAGCTGGCGGAGCTGAACGAGATGAAGGACTTCCTCGGTGAGGTGCCGCCGGAGGCGTTCCTGGAGGGACCGCCCGAGGGCGGTGACCTGTTGCTGCAGCGCACGCTGCGAGAGGTGCGCGAGTTGGAGGCTGAGCCTCCGGTACCCGTCGCGGCCAAGCGGCGATCCCGGTCCCGGTGGCTGCTGGTGGCGGCTGCACTCGTCGTGGTTGCCGGTGCACTCGGCGGCGGCATCGCAATCGGTCGGTCGACCGCACCGGAGGCTTCGAACGCACCAACGGCCGGCTCCAAGCAAGTCACTACGACTGATACGGCTAGTGGCGCGACCATGGCGACCACAGTCGAGCCGCGGACCGGTTGGAGCTGGGTGCAGGTGCACGTCTCGGGGCTGAAGGCCGGAGACCAGTGTGTGCTGCTCGTCACCGACAAGACTGGCAAGTCCTGGACCGCGGGCAGTTGGGTGGTATCGGAGAAGGCCGCCAAGAACGGCAGCACGTTCGCCGGTGGTGTGCTGATTCCGCTCGACCAGGTCGGCACGGTGGAGATCAGGACGGTTCAAGGACAGCAGGTCGTCAAGACAGCCATCTGAATGTAGTTGCGGTACACGAGAGGATGGAGCCGTGGCTACTACCTCCGAGGACCTGCGAGATCGCCGGAAGAGTGCGGCGGACAACTGCGAGCGCTGGCTGTACAGCCAGCGAGTGCCGGTGCCGGACCGGCTGCGGCAACTCGCAGACGCCGCCACCGACGACCTGTCCGACTCGTACGGCAACGGTGGCGAGGTTGCCACGCTCGAGCAGGAAGTGGCCGAGCTGCTGGGCAAACCGGCAGCGGTGTTCCTGCCGACCGGCATCATGGCGCAGCAGAGCGTGCTGCGGGTGTACGCCGATCGTGCAGGGACCAGCCGGGTCGCGGTACATGGGCTGGCCCACCTGTTGATGCACGAGCTGAACGCTCTCGAAGAGGTGCACCAGCTGCGGATCGAGCGGCTGACGTCAGAGCCACGCCAGCCGCGACCGGACGAGCTGACCGCCATTCCGGGGAAGCTGGCCGCAGTGACGTTGGAGCTGCCGCTGCGCGATGCCGGGTTCGTCCTGCCGACCTGGGACGAGCTGGTCGTGTTCGCCGAGTCCTGTGCGGAGCGCGGCGTACCGCTGCACCTCGACGGGGCTCGCCTCTGGGAGAGCACGCCGTACCTCGGGCACAGCCTGGCTGAGATCTCCGCGCTGGCGTCGACGGTATACGTGTCGTTCTACAAGGTGCTCGGCGGTATCAGCGGTGCGGCGCTGGCCGGGCCGGAGGACGTGATCGACGAGGTACGGCGCTGGCAGCGGCGACTCGGTGGCAATCTCTACTCGCTCTTCCCGTACGCCGTGTCCGCGCGCGAGGGGCTGCGGACCGTGCTGCCCTTGATGGACGACCTGTACCAGCGGGCGGTCGAGGTCGCGATGGCCTTGCAGAGTGAGGGATTCCGCGTCTTCCCGGAGCCGCCGCACACCAACTCGTTCCGGCTCTACGCACCACGCGCGGCGGACGCGATCGAGCGCGCCGCGGTCGAGCGGATGGAACGCACGCACGAATCCCTGAGCGGTCCGTGGCAGCCGGCCGACGTACCTGGCTGGTCGTGGATCGAGCTGGTGGTCACACCGAACTCACTCACCTGGCAGGTCGACGAAATCGCCAAGGCATTCGGGGAACTTCTGACCCGCTGAGCGCGTCATGCACAGTGTTAGTTGTGGGGTGCGTGGGGATTTCCGGGGAGAGAAGTGCTGACATTCGTTGTCACGATGGTCGTTCTGCTGGTTCTGTCGGGCCTGGTGCTGCTGGCCGTAGCCCGGGGCGAAGGCAAACATTTCGGGTAACTAGCTGACGGCGTTCACGATCGCTTCCACGATGGGGGCGGCGATGGTGATCGTGGGGATGACGAGCAGCGCGGCGGCGCCGGCGTAGGTCAGGGCGGAGAGCAGGCGTTCGTCCGGGGCCGGGCCGGCCAGGCGCTGGACTCGGAGGACTGTGGCGGACTTGGCTGCGGCCAGGGCTGTTTCGGGAGCCGGTGCGCCGGCTAGTGCGACCAAGGCGCGGGCCAGCGGGCGTGGGCCGTTGCGGCGACGGGCGTCGTCGTCGGCAAGTAGCTCCACTAGCGTGCGCGCCTGTTCCAGTGCGACGTCGCTGCGCACCCAGCGTGGGAACGCGTGGTGCAGCGCGGTGAACTCCTCCAGCACCAGATCGTGGCGCGCCCGAAGATGCGCCTGCTCATGGGCGAGCACTGCCTTCAGTTCGCAGTCGTCGAGCCGGTCCAGTGCGCCGACCGACACAACGACCCGTGCGCCACGCAGTGCGGGCAGGCAGTAGGCCAGTGGTGTCTCCTCGGCCAGCACGCGCAGTCCGGGGATCAGTCCGTCCGGTGTGGCCAGTACGTCGACCAGATCGCGGTGCCGCTTGCGGCGGGCCCGCGTACCGACCGCAACGCGTCCTATGGCCCACAGCAGCCGCACCACGACCAACGCGGTCATCGCGAGGATCACTGCGGCGAGTAGGTCCCGTGCCGAGGACGGATTGAACCTGGGCTCACCAGGCCGACCCGCGATCGAGTACGAGAGGGAGATGCCGGCACCGAGCGCAGCTAGTACGGCGGCCAGTGCGATCGACTGCCAGAGGATGACGGCGGCGCGGGGAACCCGGTAGGGCCAGTTGGAGCGAGCCAGTACGGCCGGTGCCGGGCCGGCGAGCACCAGCGCCAGGACGGCCAGCAGGACCGGGGTGATCACCCCGTCTGCTCCTGAGCGTCCAGCTGGGACAGGGCCTCGCGCAGCAGTGCTGCTTCCTCGTCGGAGACCTGGCCGACGAAGCGGACCAGGGCCTCGCGCCGGTCGCCGGCCCGGTCCAGCGCGTCGCGCATCAGGTCGGCGGCGAGCTCCTCACGTGGCGCGGCCGCGCGGTAGCGCCAGGCCTTGCCGTCGCGCTCGCGCTCGGTCAGCTTCTTCTTCGCCAGCCGGTCCAGAACGGTCATCACGGTGGTGTAGGCGAGCTCGCGGGTGCCGGCCAGCTGCTCGTGCACCTCGCGCACGGTCAACGCGGCTGGAGCCGCCCAGAGCTGCTCCATCACCAACCGTTCCAGGTCCCCCAAGGGGCGTGGTGTTCTGTCCTCACTGGCCACGGTGACCAGTATAACTACACGTCGTAGTAGATCCGCGCTAGCATCTACTACGAAACGTCGTAGATAGGCTCGGGAGGCCTTCCGATGGACACGCTGGATCTGGCCCGGTGGCAGTTCGCGATCACCACCGTCTACCACTTCTTCTTCGTGCCGGTGACGATCTCGCTGGCCGCGATCACGGCCGGCCTGCAGACCGCTTGGTACCGGACCGGCAAGGCGAAGTACCTGCGGCTGACCAAGTTCTACGGGAAGCTGTTCCTGATCAACATCGCGATGGGTGTGGTCACCGGGCTCGTGCAGGAGTTCCAGTTCGGGATGAACTGGAGTGACTACTCGCGGTTCGTCGGGGACGTGTTCGGCGCCCCGCTCGCGCTCGAGGGCCTGCTCGCGTTCTTCCTCGAGTCGACGTTCATCGGCCTCTGGATCTTCGGCTGGGAGCGGCTGCCTCGGTTAGTCCATCTCGGCTGCATCTGGATGGTGGTGCTCGGCACGCAACTGTCGGCGTACTTCATCCTTGCGGCCAACTCCTGGATGCAGAACCCGGTCGGCTTCCGCTACAACGCCCAGCGCGGCCGGGCCGAGCTGACCGACCTGTGGGCCGTGGTGACCAACAAGGTCGTGCTGGTCACCTTTCCACACACGATCTTCGCCGCCTTCATGGTCGGCGGCGCGTTCGTCGCGGGAGTCGCGTTGTGGCACCTGGTACGGCGGCCTGACACGGATCGGGATGTGTTCCGGTCGGCGATGAAGATCGGCGCCTCGGTGGTGCTCGTGGCCAGTGTGGGGGTCGCGATCAGCGGCGACCTGCAGGGCAAGGTGATGACCGAGGTGCAGCCGATGAAGATGGCCGCGGCCGAGGCGCTGTACGAGACCGAGAAGCCGGCGTCGTTCTCGGTGTTCACGGTCGGCACGCTGGACGGCTCGAAGGAGATCTTCTCGATCAAGGTGCCGTACCTGCTGTCCTTCCTCGCCACCGGTCACTTCGGCGGTGAGGTGAAGGGGATCAATTCGCTGCAGCAGGCGTACGAGCAGCTCTACGGGCCGGGGTCCTACAAGCCGAACATCCCGTTGACCTACTGGACTTTCCGGCTGATGATCGGGGTCGGGATGGCGTCGGCTGCGGTCGCGCTGTGGCTGCTGTGGGTGACACGTCGAGGTCGAGCGCCGAGCCGGTGGCTGGTGTGGCTGGCGATCCCGCTGCCGCTGCTGCCGTTGTTGGCGAACACCTTCGGCTGGATCTTCACCGAGACCGGCCGGCAGCCCTGGCTGGTGTTCGGGTTGTTGCCGACGGCATCAGGTGTGTCACCCGGTACGACGGGCGGCGAGGTGATCACGTCGCTGGTCGGGTTCACCGTCCTGTACGGCGCACTCGCGGTCGTCGAGACGAAGCTGATGCTCCGGACCATCCGGGGCGGCCTGGCCGGGACCGACGATCCACCGGACACCGCACCGGATCAGCCCGACAAACCACTGTCGCTGGCGTACTGAGGGGGTCGAGATGGAACTGACGACGGTGTGGTTCGTCGCGATCGCGACGCTGTGGACCGGGTACTTCGTGCTCGAGGGCTTCGACTTCGGAGTCGGGATGCTGTTCCGCGTGCTCGGCCGGAACGAGCCCGAACGACGGGCCGCGATCACCACGATCGGGCCGGTCTGGGACGGCAACGAGGTCTGGCTGATCATGGCCGGCGCGGCCACCTTCGCCGCGTTCCCGGAGTGGTACGCGACGATGTTCAGCGGGTTCTACCTGCCGCTGTTCGCGATCCTGGTCGGGCTGATCGTGCGCGGCGTCGCGCTGGAGTATCGCGGGAAGCGGGACGATCCGGTCTGGCGCAGTCGGATGGATCTGATGATCACGATCGGCTCGGTGCTGCCGGCCCTGCTCTGGGGCGTTGCCTTCGGCAACATCGTCCGGGGTGTGCCGCTGGACGCCGATCACGAGTACATCGGCGGCCTCGGGACGCTGCTCAACCCGTTCGCGCTGCTCGGCGGTCTGACCTTCGTCGCGGTGTTCATCACCCATGGCGCGATCTTCCTCGCGCTGCGCACCACCGACGACCTGCGCGTTCGCGCCAACCGGCTGGCCACCCGCGCCGGAGTCGTCGCCGCGGTGCTCACGATCGCCTTTCTGGCCTGGGCGCAGGCGCTGCGCGGCGACCCCGTCTCGGTTGGCTTCGCGATCGCCGCGGTGGTCGCGTTCGCCGGCGGCCTGGTGGCGAACCTCCTCCGCCGCGAAGGCTGGGCCTTTACCGGTACGACGCTCGCCATCGGACTGGCTGTGGTGTCGTTGTTCATCGCGCTGTTCCCGGACGTGATGCCGTCGACGCTCCCAGGTACGACGTTGACCGCAGTAGATGCGGCGTCCTCGGCGTACACGTTGAAGGCGATGACGATCATCACCGCGATCTTCTTCCCACTGGTCCTGCTGTATCAGGGCTGGACGTACTGGGTCTTCCGCAAGCGGGTCGTGGTGTCATGAAGCCGCTGGACCCGCGGTTGCTTCGGAGAGCCAGGGAGGCTCGGGTCTTCCTTGGCGCGTCCGTCCTGATCGGTGTCGCCAGTGGCGTGCTGATCGTCGTACAGGCTGTGCTGCTGGCGCATGGCATTGCAGGCGTCGTACTGCGGGGCAGTGGAGTCACAGGTTTGGCCTGGGGATTGGCTGCGGTCGTTGCGGGGCGGGCGTTGCTGGTGTGGGCGCAGGAGGTGGTCGCACAGCGCGCTGCGGCCGCGGTGAAGTCGACGCTACGTCGGCAGGTGCTGGAGCACTCGCTGAAGCTCGGACCGGTCTGGCTCAGTGGTGAACGCAGCAGTGCGCTGACAACCCTGCTGACCAAGGGACTCGACGATCTGGATCCGTACTTCGCCCGCTACCTGCCACAGCTCGTCCTGGCATCGACAGTGCCCGCTGGCGTGATCGGCTGGATGGCAACTGGTGATTTGATCGCAGCCGGGACGGTGCTGATCACACTGCCATTGATCCCGATCTTCATGGCACTGATCGGTTGGGCGACCGAGGCGCGCAGTCGGCGCCGTCAGCATGCGTTGGCGGTGCTGGCTCATCATTTCGCTGATGTGGTTGGCGGACTGACCACGCTGAAGCTGTTCGGGCGCGCGAAGGCTCAGCAGGCCGCCGTACGCCGGGTGACCGATCAGCACCGGGTTGCCTCGATGGGGAGCCTGCGGCTGGCGTTCTTGTCGTCGTTCGCGCTGGAGTTGCTGGCCAGCATCTCGGTGGCGTTGGTCGCCGTGGGGGTCGGTCTGCGGTTGGTCGACGGGAAGCTTGGGCTCGAGACCGCCTTGATGGTGCTGATCCTGGCACCGGAGGCGTACCTGCCGTTGCGACAGGTCGGTCAGCAGTTCCACGCGAGTGCGGACGGGGTGGCGGCGAGCGAAGAGGTGTTCCGGGTGCTGGAGACGCCCCTGCCGGTGCGCGGCGATCGGACCGACGTACCTGACCTGCGAGTAACTCCTCTGCATCTGTACGACGTGACTGTGCGGTATCCGGGTCGTGCAGAGCCGGCGTTGGACGGGTTCGACCTGGAGCTTCGGCCAGGTGAGGTGGTGGCCCTGACCGGGCCAAGTGGCGCTGGCAAGTCCACTGCGCTGGCTGTGCTGTTGGGGTTCGTTGAGCCGGAGCGTGGTGTGGTCGTGGCTGGTGGCAGTGCGGCTGACGAGTTCGATGCGGTGGTGTGGCGGCGTCAGTTCGCATGGGTGCCGCAGCGGCCTGGGCTGCGGCTCGGTTCGGTTGCGGACAACGTGCGGTTGGGTCGACCGGACGCGTCGGATGACGAGGTGCGGTTGGCGCTGATCACGGCCGGCGCCGGTGAGCTGGCATTGGACAAGGCAGTCGGGGAGCAGGGGCAGTTGCTGTCCGGCGGCCAGCAGCGTCGAGTGGCTCTGGCTCGGGCGCTGATCACTGATGCGCCCGTGCTGTTGCTGGACGAGCCCACCGCCGGCCTCGACCCCGGCGCGGAAGCCACAGTGGTCGCCGGCCTACGGTCCACCGGTCGAACCGTCCTGATGGTCGCCCACCGCCCCGCCCTGATAGCCGCCGCAGACCGAACAGTCTCCGTAGAAGCACGAGAGCTGGTGGACGCATGATCAAGCCAGACCGGCGACTAGTACTCGCACTCCTGCTAGGCGTTGCAGCCGCAGGATCATCCGTCGCCCTACTCGCAACCTCGGCCTGGCTGATCACGGCTGCGTCGGCACAGCCACCCGTGCTCCTGTTGATGGTTCCGATCGTCGCGGTACGGGCGTTCGGCGTAGGGCGGGGCGTCTTCCGGTACGTCGAGCGCCTGGTCAGCCACGACGCGGCGTACCGGGTCCTTGGAGAGACCCGGGCCCGCATCACCGGGCGGCTCGAGAAGATCGCACCAGGTGGACTGACCTCGCGGCGGAAGGGCGACCTGCTCGCTCGACTCGTGCTGGACGTGGATGCGGTCCTCGACCTCTGGCTGCGAGTCCTCCTGCCAATCGCAGTCGCAGCCGTGACAGCCGCCGCAACGGTGGCCCTGCTCGCTCTACTGCTCCCAGCGGCCGGTGCGGCCGTCGCATTGGCGGTCCTGGTCGCGTGCACCGTCGTACCGTGGCTGACCGCCCGGACTGCCGAGCGTGCCGAACGCAACCTCGCCGGCGCCCGTGGCGACGTCGCAGCCACTGCGACCGAGACCTTGCTGACCGCAGCCGACGTGATCGCCTACAACGCGATCGACTCGGTGCTGGACGACTTCAGCCGACGCGACGCCCGCCTGGCCGCCGCCGAACGCCGGTCAGCCTGGAGCACCGGCCTCGGCAGTGCCCTCCTCGTCCTCTGCATCGGTGGCGCCACCCTGGCCGCACTCGTCCTCGGAAGTACGGCGAACATCACCGGCGCGGTCTTCGCCGTACTGGTCCTCACCCCGCTCGCCCTGGCCGACGTCCTCGGCGGCATCCCAGCGGCCGCCCAGCTGGCCATCCGAGTACGAGCCGCACTCGCCAGAGTCCAGGAGCTCGTCGACACCCCAGAGCCCGTCACCGAACCGACCGATCCGCTCCCACTGCCCACCGGTCGTGGTCTCCAGGTGAAGCTGCTGCGCGTCGGGTACGACGACAGCGACGTACTGGACGGACTCAGCCTGGACATGCCGGCCGGGAGTCGTGTGGTGATCACAGGTCCGAGTGGCTCGGGCAAGAGCACACTGGCCGCGGTCCTACTGCGGTTCCTCGAGCCGCGCGGGGGAGAGGTGCTGCTGGACGGTGTGGACCTGGCCAGGCTCGAAGGCGACCAGGTGCGGTCTGTCGTCGGGCTGCTGACCCAGGAGAGCCACGTGTTCGACACGAGCATCCGGGAGAACCTGTTGCTCGCGAAGCCGGGGGTGAGCGACCTGCAGTTGTGGAAGGCGCTCTATCGGGCACGACTGGGCATATTCGTCGAGAACCTGCCGGACGGCCTCGACACGATGGTCGGCGAGCACGGTGCAAAGCTCTCCGGTGGTGAGCGCCAGCGGCTCGCGTTCGCCAGGCTCCTGCTCGCAGACCGCGACGTACTCGTCCTGGATGAGCCGACCGAGCACCTGGACGAGGAGACTGCCCAGGCACTGCTCGCGGACCTGTTCGCGGCGGCAGGCGACCGGACCGTGGTTCTGCTCACTCACCGGCCCGAGCTGGTGCCTCCTCACGTAACGCGACAACTGGTTTGCCTGACGTGACAAATGCGGGCGGCGGGCCGGGTGTCTGTCAAGATGGGGAATCGTGTTGACCCCATTGCTCGTCCCGCTGCTGACAGACCAGGCCCTGATCACGATCGTGGTGGTGATCGCGGTCATCCTCGTCGTCGGCACCACTGGTCTCGTCGTCGCCCGGCGCCGCCGCGCCGAGCTGCCGGGGGCTACCAAACCGCCGATCGAGGCTGCTGAGCCCCAGGTTGGCGACGACGCCGAAGAACCGCGTGACACGCCGACGAGGACGCTGGAGGACGCCGAGCTGCCGGAGGCCCCGGCCGCGACGCTCGAGACGCCGGAGTCCGCGCAGGGCCGGCTGGTCCGGCTGCGCGCTCGGCTGGCCCGGTCGCAGGGTTCGCTCGGCAAGGGACTGCTCGCGCTGCTGTCCAGGGACAAGCTCGACGAGGAGACCTGGGAGGACATCGAGACCACGCTGATCACGGCGGACGTCGGTGTCGGGCCCACACAGGAGCTGGTCGAGAAGCTGCGCACCCGGATGCGCGTCGAGGGCGTCGGCGCCGCACAGGCCCGGGAGATCCTCCGCGAGGAGCTGGTCGCTCTGGTCGACCCGTCGATGGACCGGACGCTGAACGTGACCCGCAAGGAGACCCAGCCGGCGGTCGTCCTGGTGGTCGGCGTGAACGGCACCGGCAAGACCACGACGGTCGGCAAGCTCGCCCGGGTCCTGGTCGCCGAGGACAAGCACGTCGTACTAGGTGCGGCGGACACGTTCCGGGCGGCGGCCGCGGACCAGCTGCAGACGTGGGGCGAGCGGGTCGGCGTGCGGACCGTGCGTGGTCCGGAGGGCGGCGACCCGGCCAGCATCGCGTTCGACTCCGTCAAGGAGGGCATCGCGGAGGAGGCCGACGTAGTACTGGTCGACACCGCCGGCCGCCTGCACACCAAGACCGGTCTGATGGACGAGCTCGGCAAGGTGAAGCGGGTCATCGAGAAGTCCGCCGAGGTGGACGAGGTCCTGCTGGTCATCGACGCGACCACCGGTCAGAACGGCCTCACCCAGGCACGGGTGTTCGCAGAGGTCATCGACGTCACCGGACTGGTCCTGACCAAGCTGGACGGTACGGCGAAGGGCGGCATCGTGATCGCGGTCCAGCGCGAACTCGGCGTACCGGTGAAGCTGGTTGGGCTGGGTGAGGGTGCAGACGACCTGGCGCCGTTCGACCCGGAACAATTCGTCGATGCACTGCTGGATTGATGTAGAGATCCCGGTGCGGGCTCCGTCTCCAGGTAAAAGGCGCTACTACGAGGAGATGACATGACCAAGTTCATGCTGCTGATGAACATGGACGGCGGGAACTGTGAGACGCCGATGCTGGAGTGGGACGAGGCCGACATGAAGGCCCACATGGACCACCTCGGCGAGGGCATCGAGCGACTGCGGCAGAGCGGCGAGCTGGTCGAGGTCCAGGGCCTGACCTGGCCGTCGCACGCCAAGGTGGTGCGGGCGACCAGCGTGACCGCGCCGGTGCTGACAGACGGTCCGTACGCCGAGTCGAAAGAGGTCCTGGCCGGCTACACGATGATCGACGTGGAGTCAGAGGAGCGGGCCTACGAGATCGCGGCGTACCAGTCCGCCGCGCCTGGACCAGGCGGCGTACCGCTCGAGCAACCGATCGAAGTCCGCCGCGTCATGGACTCGGATGCCGATCTCCACGACTTCTGACCCTGAGGGTCTGAGTGACGGCCTCGAGGACCTGCTGCGTGAGCTGACGCCGCAGGTCCTCGGGGCCGTTGTGCGCTGGTCAGGTGACTTCGCCGCGGCCGAGGACGCGGTCCAGGAGGCCCTGCTGGCTGCGGCGACCACCTGGCCGCGGGACGGCCGGCCCGACAAGCCGAAGGCCTGGCTGATCCAGACGGCCTCGCGGCGGCTGATCGACGAGGTTCGCCAGCAGCAGGCACGGCGGCGCCGCGAGGAGCGGGCCGCGCTGCGGGAGGTGCCGGCCGCGGAGGTCGAGGAGCACGACGACACGCTCCGGCTGCTGTTCCTGTGCTGCCATCCCGCACTCACGCCGGCCTCAGCGATCGCGCTGACCCTTCGGGCGGTCGGCGGCCTGACCACGACCGAGATCGCGACCGCGTACTTGGTGCCTGAGGCAACGATGGCGCAGCGGATCAGCCGGGCGAAACAGAAGCTGAAAGGCGCCAGCTTCGAGCTGGACGCCGATCCGGACCGGCTGCGCAACGTCCTGCATGTCCTCTACCTGATGTTCAACGAGGGCTATACGAGCACCAGTGGTCCCGAGTTGCACCGCAGCGACCTCTCCGCCGAGGCGATCCGGCTGACGCGCGCCGTACGTACCCAGCTGCCCGACGACGGGCAGGTGACCGGGCTGCTCGCCCTGATGCTGCTGACCGACGCCCGCCGTACCGCGCGAACCGGCAAGGGTGGAGAGATCATTCCGCTGGCCGAGCAGGACCGGTCGCTGTGGGACCACGTTCAGATCACCGAAGGCGTGGCGCTCGCGGTCGAAGCGTTCGGTACGCCGCCACTCGGTGAGTACCAGATCCAGGCCGCGATCGCTGCCCTGCATGACGAGGTGGACCGCGCCGAGGACACCGACTGGCCACAGATCCTCGCGCTCTACGGACTCCTCGAAGACCTGTCCGGCAACCCGATGGTCAAGCTCAACCGGGCGATCGCAGCCGCCATGGTCGACGGCCCCGACGCCGGTCTGAAGCTCCTCGAAGCACTCGACGACGAGCTCGCCGGCCACTACCGCCTGGACGCGACCCGCGGACACCTCTACGAGATGCGCGGTGACCACGCGACCGCCGCCGAACACTTCCGTGCGGCGGCCCGTGGTACGACGAGCCTGCCCGAGCGCGACTACCTGATGACCAAGGCCGCGTCGCTCGGTTAGACGTACTGCGCGAACGCCCCCGTGATGTCGTCATCTGTTGCCAGCAGCAACCGAAGCAGCACCCGCGCCTTGTAGGGGTCGAGGAATCCGCCGTCGATCAGGCCGCGTTGCAACAGGTCGGTTTCGGACCCGGGGGAGTCGTACGTGTTGCGGACGATCGAGCCGGCGCCGGTCCGTGAGGTAAGGACGACCGGCATCCGCGTCGCCAGCTCGCCGAGCACCGGCGCGAGTGCGGCCGGCACGTGCCCGACGCCGTACCCCGCGACGACCAGACCCTGATGAGTCTCGGCCAACCCCTGCAGCAGCAAGCCGTCGTCGTCCATGGTGACCGTGTAGAGCGCCACCCGGAGGTGGTCCAGCTCGGAGGGCTCGGCGCTGCCTTGTACGCCGTCCAGCCGGAGCGGACGGGTGAGGACGCGGACCCGGTCCTCGACCACGTGGCCGATCGGGCCAGTGTTCGGTGACACGAACGTCGCCGTACTCGTGCTGTGCGTCTTGCGCACCCAGCGGGCCGCGTGGATCTCTTCCTTGAAGACGACCAGTGCGCCGAGGTCACGGGCCGCAGGGGAGCAGGCCACGCGCAGAGCGGCCAGGAGGTTCGCTGGGCCGTCAGGACCGGCCAGTGTCGGGTTGCGCATCGCTCCGGTGAAGACGAGCGGCTGTGGGTGCGGCCAGACCAGATCGGCGAGGAAGGCACTCTCCTCGAGTGTGTCGGTGCCCTGGGTGACCACGGCCCCCGCAGCGCCGGCGGCGACGGCCTTGGAAGCGGCGTCGACGACCTCGAGCACCTTGCCGGCAGTCAGGTTGGCACTGGGGATCTTCTCGATGTCCTGGATCTCCACCGGATGACCCAGCTCGTCCAGGCCGGGCATCGCTGCTGTGAGGTCCTCACCGGTCAGGCGTTGGCTGCCGGCCATCGAGATCGTTCCACCCAACGTGAACAACGCGACGCTCACTGAAAGCCTCCAGTCATTTGGTCCGGGCTCTGACATGCATCCGCTCCCCTTGCGGGCCGTAAAGACATAGCACCTCGGTCGGTCCAGGACCGGGGTTGGCGAACCAGTGCGGCACCCGGCAGTCGAATTCGGCCACCTCACCCTCCTTCAGCACGAAGTCCTGGTCGCCGAGCTTCAGCCGGACCTGCCCGGACAGCACATAGATCCAGTCGTAGCCCTCGTGCGTCTTCTGCACCACGTCGTTGCCGGGAAAGCCCTCCGGCAGGATCTGCTTGAACGCTTGCAGTCCACCCGGCCGACGGCTCAGCGGGATGTGCACAGTGCCATGACGCTTGATCGGCTTCGCGTAGATCCGCGGGTCGCCGGTCGGGGGTGCGTCGACCAGCTCGTCCAGCTGCACCTGATGCGCGCGGGCCAGCGGCAGCAGCAGCTCCAGGGTCGGCCGGCGCTGACCGGACTCCAGCCGGGACAGCGTGCTGACCGAGATGCCGGTCTCCTCGGACAGCTGGGCCAGCGTCGTCCCGCGCTCGATCCGCAGCCCGCGGAGCCGCGGTCCGACCGATTCGAGGACGTCGTCGTCGTTTGCCATACCAGCAACAATACTTGTCGAAAATGAAAACCGCGCCGCATGCTCGAGACACCTGAACTGCTTCGAACTAATGGGGAGTCCTGAGATGACGAAGTACGACGTGATCGTGATCGGTGGCGGCGCGGCCGGGCTGAGCGGGGCGCTGGCCCTGGTCCGGTTCCGCCGTTCGGTGCTGGTGATCGACGACGGCACACCGCGCAACGCGCCCGCCGAGGCCGTGCACAACTACCTGACCCGCGACGGCGCGTCACCGAGCGAGATCTACGCGATCGGCCGCCAAGAGGTCATCGGGTACGGCGGTGAGGTCGCTGAGGGCACTGTGATCGCGGCGCGGCGTGACGACGACGGGTTCACGGTCGAGCTTGCTGACGGTACGACGTACCGGAGTCGGCGGCTGCTGGTGACGACGGGGCTGACCGACGTACTGCCCGACGTGCCCGGACTGGCTGAGCGGTGGGGCAAGGACGTGGTGCACTGCCCGTACTGCCATGGCTGGGAGGTGCAGGACCAGGCGATCGGCGTACTGGCGACCAGTCCGATGGCAATGCACCAGGTGCAGCTGTTCCGTCAGTTGAGTGACGACGTGACGCTGTTCCTGCATACGGCACCGGAGCCGACCGAGGAGCAGTGGGAAGAGCTGGCTGCGCGCGGAATCGCCGTAGTACAAGGGAAAGTCGAGCAGATCGCGGTGGAGGGCGACCGGATCACCGGTGTGCGGCTGGAAGGCGGCACGGTGATCCCGCGGCAGGCGTTGGCGGTCCAGACCACCGTGCGAGCCCGGGCCGGCTTCCTGGCCGACCTGGGACTCGAGACGACGGTGATCGAGACCAACGGCGTCGAGGTCGGTACTGCGGTCAAGGTCGACGCGATGGGTGCGACGGAGGTGCCTGGTGTCTTCGCAGCCGGCAACGTCACCAATCCGATGGCCCAGGTGATGCCCTCGGCGGCGGCCGGGCTGATGGCGGCCGGTGGTCTCAACTTCGACCTGATCACCGAAGAGACGCGATTGGCTGTAGCAGCGCGCAGTAGTTGAGGGGTTGAATAGGCGCGGGAGGGTGGATGCGCGACACGGTCGACCCGGATTTCGCCTCGTTCGTCGATGCGCGGCAGGGTAGATGGCTCCGTACGGCGTACCTCGTGTACGGCGATCTGGAGCGAGCAGAGAGGGCGCTGTTGCGCGCGTTCACTCAGCTCTCGCTGCACTGGGTGCGAGTGGACGACCCGGACGCGTTCGTCCAACGGCTGCTCTACCTGCCGGCACTGAAGCCGTGGAACCGGGCGAAGGCGTTCCCGGACGAGGACGACCAGGTGAAGCACGCACTGGGTGAGCTGACGCCGGCACAGCGCGCCGTGTTCGTTCTGCTGCACGTCGAGGAGCTCACCGAGTTCGAGGTGGCCGATCTGCTCGGGATGTCGCAGACAGCCGTGCACGGGCACGGCCTGAGCGCCTTCGGCCTGTTCCGTACGGCGTTGGGCGCGGGGGACTGGCGTGATGCCAAATGAGGCGCGAGGACGTCCCGCCGCTGCTCTTCCAGGTGACCGACGACCTGCCCGAACCGGACCTGGCCGACGTGGCCTGGGCAGGCGGACTGCGGGTACGACGTCGACGCCGCCGTACCGTCCTGATCAGCGTGGTGCTCGTACTGGTGGCGTTGCTCGTCACCTCGATACTGATCGAGATGGGGCAGTCGGACGGCGGCGGCAAGGCGGACGCCCTCCCGCTGGACCATCAGCCCACCGGCTACATCGCACCGGCCGGCCAGATCGCCGGAATCGACTACTGGCTGGCGCCACCAGCCGGTAGTGAGCGATTCCTCGATCGGCTCGACACTGTGCTGGGTGACCGGCTGGCACTGCCGGACAAGGTCAATCGGCTGGCCGACCACAAGCTCGACAAAGTCGTCGCCGTCGTGCTGGTGAAGAACGGCGACGGCTACCAGCCACTGCTACTCGGCGGCGACGCGTCCTGGTCGCAGGCCGACGTCAGCCTGCTCCCCGTGGGCGGTGCGTCGCCGCTGAGCCCAGGAGCCATCTCACCCGACGGCCGGACGGTTGCCTTCCCCCAGCCAGGACAGCTGGTCACGGTCAACGCCTCGACAGCCAAGGTCGATGACTACAGCCTGCCCGGTGGGGACTTCCGGAGTGTGTCCTGGCTCCAGGACGCACAGCGTGTCCTGGTGAGCGCACCCGGTGTCGCGTACCGCGTGGTGGTCGGGGAGGGCCGCAACGGCGAGCAGCCGGTGGTCCGGATCAACGGAGCCAAGGACCCGGAGGCGATCACCGCGCCGTACCGGATCGACTCGGGCGCCGTGACGCGGTACCTAGACACTGGCCGGTGGACCGAGGACAGCATGCTGCCGCTGCCGGTCCAGTCGTGGGTGGGCCAGACGTTCTCGTCGGTCGGCACCGTGGCCCGGCTGTTCGTCGCCGGGAAGTTGCCGCAGGTCCCGGCGATGGTCTCGCAGCCACAGGGAGTGGCTGCGATATCCACCTATCGGTCGGTGCCCAGTCGGCTGCTGATGCTGGATGACCCTCTCACCGGTTCCGGTGACGTGCGGGATCCCGGCTGTTGCGCGGTACTGGGCTGGTACGACGAGCAGAACCTGTTACTGCAGGTCCGAGGCTGGGTCTTGGCCTGGGACCTGGACTCAGGCAATGTGCGGCGCGTTACCGAACTCGCCGTTGGCGAGCTGGCTCTCGGGCCGGGCCTGAGCGGTTGAACTGTCCTGTGTTGCCCTGTCCTGCGTCGCACTGTCCTGGGTTGATCGATCCATGACAGCCTGCAGCGTGACGTCGACCAGGCGATCGGCGTCTTCCGGCGATGGCATCGGCTGCCCGGTCAGTGCGCGGATCACGAACACACCGGCCATCCACTCCACCATCAGCACCGGGTCCGCGGTGCTCTTGATCGGCTCTCCCCGGGTCCGCGCCCGGTCGAGTGCCGCTTTGGTCAGTACGATCCGGCGTTCCAGGACGTCCCGGTAGATCGCGGCGGTCCGCTCGTCGCGGTTCGCCTCCGAGACTGCCAGGCGGATCACAGCAAGTCCCCTTTCGGTGTTCACGAACTCCAGTGCGTAGCGGTAGACCTGACGCAGATCGCCGGCGATCGAGCCGGTGTCCGCGTCCGGGATCGCGATGTCGAACAGGTCCGCCATCGCGTCGTTGGCGAGTAGCTCCTTGCTGGCCCACCGCCGGTAGATCGTCGCCTTGCCGACCCCAGCCGCCTCGGCGACATCGTCCACCGTCATTCCTTCGAATCCCCGCTCCAACAGCAGTTGCACGGCATACCGGCGGATCCTCGGTTCCGCCTCCGGGTCCCGTGGCCTGCCGCGGCGCGGCCTCACCCCGTGGATCGGCTCCATTTCCTCGTCCCCAGCTCAGACGGGTGCAGTGGCGCGGCTGCGGCCCGTGTGGTCCAGGCCAGAGTGCCACAAGTTGGCCCGTCGTGAGCCATGTCACCTCGATGTCACCTGAGAGGGCGCTTTGTCACATGCCTGAAACAAATGGACCGATCGGCTGAAACGGCGCGCCGACACCGTTTGCGATGTGGCCGAGCGCGGGCTCCCCGGCGTTGTGGAGTTCCCTGATCGAGGACGCCGGCCACGCCGAGAACGATGGAAGGACGACGCTCATGACGATTGTCCCCGGCGATACCGCCTGGGTCCTGGCAAGCGCCGCCCTGGTGATGCTGATGACACCGGGCCTGGCATTCTTCTACGGCGGCATGGTGCGCATGAAGAGCGTGCTGAACATGATGATGATGAGTTTCATCACCATCGCCGTCGTCACTGTGTTGTGGGTGGTGGTCGGCTACTCGCTGACGTTCGCCGGCGACACCGGACACGTGATCGGGGACTTCTCGGAGGTCGGCCTCAAGGGCCTGCTCGCACCGGAGGCGGTGAGCGGGACGACGCCCACGCTCGCTTTCGTCGCCTTCCAGCTGATGTTCGCGATCATCACGCCCGCACTGATCTCGGGTGCGATCGCCGACCGGGCCACCTTCCGTGGCTGGATCGCGTTCGTCGTGGGCTGGACGCTCCTGGTGTACTTCCCGGTCGCGCACTCGGTCTGGTTCCTGGACGACGGCAACGGCGGCTGGATCGGCGACAAGCTGAAAGCGGTCGACTTCGCCGGTGGTACGGCGGTGCACCTGAACGCCGGTGCGGCTGCGCTCGCGCTGGCGATCGTGCTCGGTAAGCGGGTCGGCTGGAAGAAGGACCCGATGCGGCCGCACAGCCTGCCGCTGGTCATTCTCGGTGCCGGACTGCTGTGGTTCGGCTGGTTCGGCTTCAACGCCGGCTCCGCCCTGAGCGCGGGCACCACCGCCGCGGTCACCTTCGTGAACACCCAGGCCGCCACTGCTGCCGCCGTGATCGGCTGGCTGATCGTCGAGCGGATCGTGCATGGGAAGGCCACCACGCTGGGCATGGCCTCCGGTGCGGTCGCCGGTCTGGTCGCGATCACCCCGTCCTGTGGTGCGGTTAGCCCGATCGGCGCTCTGATTCTCGGTCTGGCGGCCGGCGCCATCTGCTGCGGCGCGGTGTCGCTCAAGTACAGGCTGGGCTTCGACGACTCGCTCGACGTGGTCGGCGTGCACTTCGTCGGCGGTCTGTTCGGCTCGCTGGCGATCGGCCTGCTGGGTACGGCGGCGGCTCCGTCGGCTGTGAACGGCTTGTTCTACGGTGGTGGAGTCACGCAGCTCGGCCGGCAGGCGCTGGCCAACCTGGTCGTCGGTCTGTACTCGTTCACGGTCGCCTTCATCCTCGGAAAGGTGATCGACAAGACGATCGGCTTCCGGCTCAAGGAGGACGACGAGGTCACCGGTGTCGACCAGGTCGAGCACGCCGAGACGGCGTACGACTACCTGGGTTCGTCCGGCCTGCGGGGCATGACCGCCCGCCCGGCCCCGGCGGACAATGGCACGACTGACGTCACCGAGACTTCGGAGAAGGAAGGGGTCAAGGCATGAAGCTGGTCACCGCGGTGGTCAAGCCGCACAAGCTGGACGACGTCCGGGCCGCACTGGAGACGTTCGGCGTCACCGGTATGACGGTCACCGAGGCGAGCGGCTACGGTCGGCAGAAGGGCCACACCGAGGTGTACCGCGGCGCCGAGTACGAGGTGGACCTGGTTCCGAAGGTCCGGCTCGAGGTGGTCGTCGAGGACGGCGACAGCGCCGACGTGGTGGACGTGATCGTGAAGGCCGCGCAGACCGGCAAGATCGGCGACGGCAAGGTCTGGGTCACCCCGGTCGAGTCGATCGTCCGGGTCCGCACCGGCGAGCTGGACGGAGACGCACTCTAGATGGTCGATCGAGCAGAGCAGCGGCGTAGTCGTGCCGAGGAGGCCGACGCGCTGCTGCAACTGCTGCTCGCGAAGGCTTGCGACGCCCTCGGTGTACCTGCCGAGGGCGTCGCCCTGGTTGCGGTCGGCGGATACGGGCGGGAGGAGCTGTCGCCGTACAGCGACCTCGACGTGATGCTCGTGCACGCCGAGGGGTACCCGCGGATCGACGAGCTGGCTGCCCAAATCTGGTACCCGCTGTGGGACTCGCGGACCAAGCTCGACCACAGCGTCCGCACACTCGCGGAGGCACGGCAGGCCGCTGCTGCCGACGACCGCGTCGCTCTCGGACTGCTTGACGCGAGGCATGTCGCGGGGGACACCCACCTGACACTGCAGCTCCGGTCGGTGCTGATGGCGGACTGGCGGCGTACTGCGCGGTCGCGGCTGCCCGGACTGGCGCAGGCGTGCCGCGACCGGGCCTCCACGGTCGGTGAGCTCGCGCACCTCGCAGAGCCCGATCTCAAGGAGGCGTACGGCGGTTTGCGCGATGCCGTCGTACTGCGGGCGTTGGTGGCCTCGTGGCTGATCGACGTACCGCATCCAGTGGTGGAGCGGGCGCGACGGGATCTGCTCGAGGTTCGCGACGTACTGCATGAGGTGGCTGGTCGGGCGACGGACCGGCTCGTGGCCGATCTGGCTGGTGAGGTGGCCGCTGGGCTCGGTATGTCTGGGCGGGACGAGTTGCTGCGCCACGTGTACGCGACGGGCCGGATGCTGGCCCACGTGTGCGACGTGTCCTGGCGACGGGTCGAGAGCCTGATGACCAAGCCGCCGCGGTCCCGGCGCAGGGGGCGGACCGGTGGGCCGTTGCTGCTCGCGCTGGACGAGGGTGTGGGGCAACACGAGGGTGAAGTCGTGCTGATGCCGGACGCGCGCCCGGACCGGAACCCTGTGCTCGGTCTACGTGCTGCGGCGGTCGCAGCGGATCGTGAGCTCGTTCTGTCGCCTGCTGTTTGTGCACGGCTGGCGTCGTCGGCTGCTGATATGCCGGACCCGTGGCCGGGAGAGGCGCGGCGGTTGCTGTGTGCTCTGCTCGGTGCGGGCAGCGGACTGCTCGAAGTGTGGGAGGCGCTGGACCAGGCCGGCTACATCTCGCGGATCCTGCCCGAGTGGGACTCGGTGCGCTTCCGGCCACCGCAGTCCGCGATCCACCGCTTCACCGTCGACCGGCACCTGCTGGAGACCTGCGTCGAGGCATCGGCGATGGTCCGCGACGTACGGCGACCTGACCTGCTGCTGGTCGCCGCACTGGTGCACGACCTCGGTAAGGCTGTCGACGGCGACCACAGCGTCACCGGTGCGGTCATCGCGGCGAAGGTGGCGCGGCGGATCGGGTTCAACGAGGCCGATTCCGACACCATCACGCTGCTGGTCCGGCAGCACCTCATGCTCGCTCAGGTCGCCACACGGCGTGATCTGGACGACCCGATGACCGTCGACCTGGTTGCGGGCATCGTCCGCGACACGGAGACGCTGGACCTGCTGGAAGCTCTCACGTACGCCGATGCCCGGGCTGCGGGCCCAGCCGCGTCGTCACCCTGGCGGATGCGCTTGGTCGGCGAGCTGTGCCGACGGGTGCGCGGTGAGCTGTCCGGGGGAGGCGAGGGCATGTGGACCGACGCTCCGCCCATCCCCGTACCGGTTCTGAATCAGGTGGTCGGCGTAGGACGGCTTGGCCTGACACTCACCGACCATCACGGTGATCTGCGCGTCAACGTCGCCGTACCGGACCAAGTGGGCACGCTGTCGACGGTCGCCGCCGTACTGGCGGTCGAGCGCCTCTCAGTGCGGTCCGCCGTCATCACCTCGGTAGAGGGACTCGGCATCTCACAGTGGACCGTTGCCGGATCGCCGCCTGACCCAGTGCGGTTGCGGGACCGGCTCGCGGTGGCACTGCGCGACGACACCGATCTGGTACGCCGGTTGGCCGCGCGCGACTCGTCCGCAACACGCAGTCGGGTCGCCAGTCGGGTCGACCTGCTGCCGGAGGCGTCCGAGACAGCCACTGTGCTGCAGGTGCGGGCGCATGACCGCCCAGGCCTGCTGTACGACGTCACTGCGGCCATTGCGTCGACGGGGGCAGACATCCGCTCCGCTCACGTCAGCACGCTCGGCGCCGAGTGCGTGGACGTTTTCTACCTCACCGATCGTCATGGCTCGCCGCTCGAGGACGAGGACGCGCGCACGACCGCCAAGTCCGTTCTGGACCGCCTGACCTTCTAGCGGGACACCTGGTCCAGCCGGTCGAGACCGGCCTGGCTCGGTTGACCAGGGCCTTCCTCGCCGTCGGGCCGAAGTACATGGCGATCTGGGCCGGCGGCGCGATTCCTGAGCGGAAGAAGCAGCTCGACGAGGCCGAGGTCGACCGTCAGCTCGCCGAGCCGGTCCGTGAGCTGCTGCGGCGCGGTGCAGCGGACAAGACGATCCGCACCGACCTGCCGACGGAGGTGCTCTTCCAGCTGTACACAGCGTTGCTGGAACGCGCTTTGGTCATGGTGATGCGACGCGAGCTCGGAGCCGAGCAGGCCACCGCGGCCGTGCTCGGCGTCTTCCTGCGCGGTGCTACCGCTTAAAGTCAGCCGGGTGGACGTCGTAACAGCTCTCCAACATCAAGCCGTCGCCTGCGAGGACCTGGGGTCCCCGATGTACGCCGAACTGCTTCGGCTGCTCGTCGACGACTACGAGGTCGGTGGCGTATCCGTCGAGGTGCTGGACGGATATGACGGCCAGTCGTTCGGTTCGGCGATCGGACTGCGGCTGCTGGCTGCTGTGCACGGTCTGGTGCTCTCCGGTACGGCGCCTGAGCTGGCCGCGTTCTACCCGAGCGTCGGCGGGACGTGGGACCCGGTGCTCGGGTGGGAGGCGTTCGAGCAGGTGCTGCAGTCGCGGATCGGAGAGGTGCGGTCGCTGTTGACTCAGCCGCCGCAGACCAACGAGGTGGGACGGTCGGCTGCGCTGTACGGCGGTCTGCTGAAGCTGGTCGAGGCTGTGCCGCTGCCGGTGCGCCTGTTCGAGATCGGCGCGTCGGGTGGGTTGAACCTGCGAGCGGACCGATACCGGTACGTCGCGGACGGGACGTCGTACGGGCCGGAGGACAGTCCGGTGGTGTTCGATCCGGCGTGGTCGGGACAGGTGCCGTCGGTGGAGCTACGGATCGCGGAGCGGGTCGGGTGTGACATCGCGCCCGTCAACCCGCTGACGACGGACGGCGCGCTCACGCTGACGTCGTACGTCTGGCCTGACATGGCTGACCGGCTGGAGCGGCTGCGTGGTGCGCTGGTGATCGCCCGGGACGTGCCGGCCGACGTACGACGTGAGGACGCCGTCTCGTTCCTGCGTGGGCTGGAGTTGTCGGAGGGGCACGTGACCGTCGTGTGGCACTCGATCATGTGGCAGTACCTGAGCCGTGCGGACCGGACTGCAATAGAAGCGCGGCTGGACGAGCTGGGTGCACAAGCCACCGAGTCCACGCCGCTGGCGCACCTCAGCCTGGAGCCGCACGCCGAGCGGGATACGGACGGTTGGGAGTACCGCGTCGATCTCCGGACCTGGCCGGGCGGGAAGCTGCGGATGCTGGGCACTGCAGCACCCCACGGTCAGGAGCTGGTCTGGGGAGCTAGCTGAGTACTGCGACCAGGGTGTCGGTGAGCTCGGCCGCGTACCTGCCGTCGGGGTCCAGGTCCGGGTCGAAGATGCCGATGTCGAAGCCGACGCATTTTGGCGAGGCGAGCAGCGGTTGCAGAAGCGCTCGCAGTTGGTCGTGATTGATTCCGCCCGGATCCGGACTGTCGACGGCCGGCATGATCGCGGCGTCCAGGATGTCCACGTCCAGGTGCACCCAGAACCCGTCGAGCTCGTCGCGTTCGAGGTGCTCGAGCGTCCCGCTTGCCGCTGCCTGCGGATCCGCGGCGATCTGGAGCGCTCGCCACACCGGGATCCCGGCCTTCTCGACATCCGCGACGTACTCGTCGTCCTCCCGGATCCCGAGCAGCACGGCGTCGCTGTCCCGCGTGTACGGCGCTCGTCCTTCGAGGTCCGTCAGATCGGGCTGCCCGCGTCCGGTGATCAACGCCAGCGCCTCACCGCCCGCGGCCCCGACGTACGGCGAGTTGTCGACGGTCCGGAAGTCCGAGTGCCCGTCGACGTACACGACGCCGTACCGCCCAAGCCGCTTCAACGCCAACGCCGGCCCGAGCAGGTTGCTGCACTCACCGCCGAGCAGCACCACGAACTTCCTCTGCTCCACAAACCCGCCAACCCGATCCGCCAGCTTCACCGAGTACGCCGCCATCGCCGCAGCATTGAACACTCCGTCGCCCGGCTTCCACCCCGCCACGTCGTACCGCGGCGGCGTCACACACCCACCGTCCTCACCCCCGATCCGCCCCACAAACCCCAGATCCCGCACCGCCCCAGCCAACTTGTAGCAACCGGGCACCACCCCGGCCTTCGGTGCCCGCAGACCGAGGTTGGAAGGCCCCTCCACCACAACTCGCATCCGAGCCACCTAACCGCTGAAGGAATGGTTACCGGTTAAAGCCTGGCGAGCCGATCCACCCCTGTCAATCGCTGACTCAGCCCTGGTACACCGAGTCAGCCTCCGGTACGCCGAGTCAGTCCTGCTGCGCCGAGTCAGCCTGGGTACGCCGCGTCAGTCCTGGGTACGACCCTGCGCCGGCGCCGGCCCCTTCGTCGGCTGGCCGGTTGGCCGGCGAGACCCCTGCCCCAACTGAGGTCGCTTCGCGACAGCTCGCCCGGCCGGGGCGGACCCGCTCAAGAACTTGCCCACAGCAGGCACCTCCGCAGCCTTCGCCTCGGCGGGCGCCTCCTGAGCCTTCGGCTCCGGCTTGGCGGGCGCCTCGGCACGCTGCTGCTGCATCCCGTCAGCTGCGGTCGGGCGATCCGCGCGCTGGGATCGCTGCCGGATCTCGTCCACCTTCGCGTTGAGAGCCTTGCTGATCTCGCCGGCCACGTGCTGTCCGGCTTCCGGTGAGCGTTGGGCGAGTGAGTCCCACTGCGGGTGAAGCATCGTCGTGATCAGCTCACGCCGAACTGCCTGCCGGTCCGCGCCCTCGGGCGGTGCGACTTCCTGCAGCCGGTTCTGTACGACGGCCTCCGCCAGCTGATCGAAATGCATCATCGCCGGCCCTTGGCTGAGCCGGTTGATCAACTCCAGCCGGTCGACCCGCGGTCCGGACGCTTGCTGAACCAGATCGTTCGTGGCGGCGTACGCGCCGGACAGCTCACTGGCGTCGAACGGCAGGCGTGGGTATCCGGCCAACCTGGTGAAGGTCGCGAAGTCGCTTGTGGTGCGGACGGACGCCACGCCGTCATGCAGCCCCTGCGCCTGTTTCGTTCCGACCGCGTTGGCCTCGCCCGGTGCGTCCACGGCCATCCCGGCCTGCGTGACTCGGTTGAGAACCATCGCCAAAGCGCGTGCCTGCCGCCGAGGGCTTTCGGTCGGTTGCCTCGTCAGCCCGTCACGAAGCAGGGGCTCGTGGATCCCGATCGCACCGGTGCGCTGGTCGAAGCCGCCCGGTCCGCTTGTTGCGTACAGCTCGCGGTTCCAACGGTCGACGCCGGTCGGTTGGAGCTGCCGCGCCAGGTCGTACAGCCGCGTGAACTCGCGGTACGTCGGCGAGTCCTCGGGGACGCGCTCGCCGGACTCAGGCATTCGGGAACGGCACGTCGGTCAGCGGGAACGGTGGGTCGCGGATCCAGTCCTCCATGGACTGGAGATCGTCCGTCATCGCGCGGATGTCGTCCTCCTCGTCCGCGGTTGCGCGATCGGCGAGCTCCCAGATCCTGCGGCGCCCGTCAGCGAGCATCGCGATCATCTCCTCGTCGGTCCCCTTCGGCGGGTAGACCTCGATGTGAATCCGCACTGCCTCCCGGTACAGCTCGCTCCGCTCGAGCGGCGGAGGCGGCGGCTCGGCGAGGTCGCCGATGAGTTGTGCGGTCCAGGTGCGGTCGTGCTCGGAGGCGTCGGCCGGCACGAGAGCCCGCAGCTTGTCCTGCTCAGCTGAGAGATCTCCCGGCTGACCGCTGTGGTGCATCCGGTCGTACGCGCGGTTGAAGGCCATGTTGAAGGCAGGTATGTCGAGGGGCATTTGCGGCTCCTTGGGGGCAGGCTGCGTTGGGAGCACGGTATCGAGGTTCGGGCCGACAGCGTGGGAGTTATCCACAGGTTGCGGGGCCGGTAGACTCGGGGAGTTCATCGCTTCGACGAAACGGACTGTTTCTCGTGTTCGACACGCTTTCCGATCGGCTCTCCACCGCGTTCAAGAATCTGCGGGGCAAGGGCAAGCTGACTGACGCCGATATCGACGCGACCACCCGGGAGATCCGGATCGCGTTGCTGGAGGCCGATGTCGCGCTGCCGGTGGTGCGGGAGTTCATCGCGGCGGTGCGTGAGCGGGCCAGCGGGGCCGAGGTGCGCGGCGGGCTGAACCCGGCGCAGCAGGTGATCAAGATCGTCAACGAGGAACTGGTCAAGATCCTCGGCGGCGAGACCCGCGAGCTGCGGATGGCGAAGCGGCCGCCGACGGTGATCATGCTGGCCGGTCTGCAGGGTGCGGGTAAGACGACCCTGGCCGGCAAGCTCGCCAAGTGGCTGAAGGAGACCCAGCACCAGACGCCGATGCTGGTCGCCGCGGACCTCCAGCGGCCGAACGCGGTCACCCAGCTGCAGGTGGTCGGCGACCGCGCCGGCGTACCGGTGTTCGCGCCCGAGCCCGGCAACGGCGTCGGTGACCCGGTCGATGTGGCCCGCAAGGCGATGGACGAGGCGCGGACCAAGCAGCACAGTGTGGTCATCGTCGACACGGCCGGCCGGCTGGGTGTCGACGAAGAGCTGATGAAGCAGGCCGCCGACATCCGCGACGCGGTGAACCCTGACGAGATCCTGTTCGTAGTCGACGCGATGATCGGTCAGGACGCGGTCAACACCGCGCAGGCCTTCCTCGACGGGGTCGGCTTCGACGGCGTCGTACTGTCCAAGCTGGACGGTGACGCCCGCGGTGGTGCCGCGCTGTCGATCGCGCAGGTCACCGGCCGTCAGGTGATGTTCGCCAGCAACGGCGAGAAGCTCGAGGACTTCGACGTCTTCCACCCCGACCGGATGGCTTCGCGCATCCTCGGTATGGGCGACGTGATGAGCCTGATCGAGTCCGCCGAGCGCAGCTTCGACGCGGAGGAGGCCGCCAAGACCGCGGCCAAGCTGCAGAAGCGCGGCGGCAAGGACTTCACCCTGGACGACTTCCTCGCCCAGATGCAGTCGGTCCGCAAGATGGGCCCGCTGACCAAGATCTTCGGCATGCTGCCCGGTGCGAACCAGTTCAAGGACCAGCTGGAGAACTTCGACGAGCGCGAGATCGACCGGATCGAGGCGGTCATCCACTCGATGACGCCGGCCGAGCGGACCGATCCGAACATCATCAACGGCTCCCGCCGGGCCCGGATCGCGAAGGGTTCGGGCACCGAGGTGGCCACCGTCAGCGGTCTGGTCGAGCGGTTCTTCGAGGCGCGCAAGATGATGTCCGCGATGGCGTCCGGCAAGGGCATGCCGGGGATGCCCGGGATGCCGGGCATGCCGGGAGCGGGTGCGGGCGGCGCGCGGAAGGCGAAGCAGCAGGCGAAGAAGGGCAAGAAGCGCGGCTCCGGCAACCCGGCCAAGCGGGCGAACCAGGGCACCCCGCAGCCGCAGGCCCCGCAGCCGGGTGAGCTGCCCGCCGCGTTCGGTGGCGGCCAGAACGGCGGCGACTTCGAACTACCCGACGACCTGAAGAAGATGCTCGGCGGCAACTGACCACTGCCGAAGGCACGACAGATACCGCCCCAAAGGGCAGTGTCCGCAGTGTGAACTCTTCGCGACCACACGCTGCACACGCCCGCGGAAAACCGTTCACCGTATGCAGCGGCGCACGGTGACTGGTTGATCACGACCCTGTGACGGCTAAGATCGTGCCTACGCCCGAGAGACACACCACCTGCGGAATGCGTCGAGGACGGTTCGGATGAGGCAGCAGTTCAAGAACCTGGACACGTGGCGGGGCAAGTTGTCCGCCGCTTGTACCTGCTTGGCGCCGCCTACTGCCATGGTCGCCGTGTTCGTCGTCGGCGGCGTCACCTCGAACACGTTCATCGTCGACGCGCAGGCGCTGGCCGCTCCCCGCCAGGACGCCGTCTTCGACGACCTGGCCAACAAGGTCCCGGCCGAGCCCGGCGTCGACGGCAGTCTGCCGACGCAGGAGAAGTCCACGATCCAGGTCCCGCTCACCGGTACGACGGACGGCACCGTGCAGCCGATCCAGGGTGTCATCGGCGATACCTCGGGGATCCCGGGGACGGTGCTGGCGGCGTACCAGAAGGCAGCCAACGATCTCGCGCTGTCGATGCCGGGCTGTCACCTCACCTGGCCGCTGCTCGCGGGGATCGGCAAGGTCGAGTCCGACCACGCCAGCGGCGGCAAGGTCGACGCGAGCGGCAACACCCGCGGCAAGATCCTCGGCCCGGTCCTCGACGGCGGCCCCGGGATGGCGGCGATCGCCGACACCGACCAGGGCGTGTACGACGGGAACGCGACCTGGGACCGTGCGGTCGGGCCGATGCAGTTCGTCCCAGGCACCTGGCGGACGTTCGGCGCGGACGGCAACGGTGACGGGCTCAAGGATCCGCACAACGTGTTCGACGCGGCCCGGGCGGCGGGGGACTACCTCTGCGCCGGCGGCGCGAACCTGGCCGACCCGCAGGGCCTGGTCCAGGCTGTGCTGACCTACAACCACTCGATGGAGTACGTCTCGACCGTTCTCCGGTGGATGCAGTCCTACAGCAAGGACACCGTGTCGGTGCCGGACAAGCCGGGCACGATCGACATTCCGGGTGACGGCGGCAACAACAACGAGGACCACGACCGCACCGGGACCACGCCGCCGCCGACCACGCCTACCTCGGCCCCGACCACCGTGCCGACGACTGCTACGACGCCGACGATCGTCCCGACGACATCGCGTCCGACCGCCGGGCACACGACGACGAGGCCGGTCACGCCGACGATCACGCCGACCCACGGCCCGGGTACGACGAAGCCGCCGACGACCCCCACCAAGCCGCCGTACACGCCGCCGCCGAGCACGCCCCCGACGACTCCGCCGACGACTCCGGGCGACCCGACCTGTACGCCGACTCCGACGCCGACCGACACCCCGACGCCGACCCCGACGCCGACTCCCACCCCGCCGCCGAGCGGGGACCCCACGGTGACGCCGACGCCCACGCCGACCCCGACGCCCAGTCCGTGCAGCTCGACGGGCCCGGAGGGTGATCCGACCAAGACGGCGGCCACCCCGAGCGACGCGCCCTCGCCGGCCAAGTAAGATCCAGGCACCCGTTCGCAGGCCCTCCGAGGTAGCGGCAATCGTTACCTCGGTGCCGGTTTTCCGAGCCGTTTCTGTGGCCCGTAACTTTGCGTCGTCTTGATGTAACTTTCTGGCGCATGGTTCGTTGAAGGGGCTATGCGCCTAACCCGTAGTGGTAACCGTCGGGTCAAAATAATCATCGCTTCACTGTGCACGGCCCCGCTCCTGGTCGGGGCCATCGTGACCGTCGCTTCGGGTGGAGCCGGTGCCTCCGGCCAGCTCGCGGCAGGCAGCCCGGTCGCCCCATCGCCTGGGGCCGGGCTGAACAGTGGCGAGTTCGACGAACTGACGATGATCGTGCCGCAGCGTCCGGGAGTGGACGGCCGGCTCGGATCCGACTCACCAGCCCGCGCCGACGTCCCCGTCTCCGGGGCCACCGACGGCCGCTCGGTCGTCCGTCCCGGGAAGCCGGGAGCCGTCAACGGCATCCCGCGCGGAGTGTTCCCCGCCTACCGCCGCGCCACCGCGAATCTCGCGGTCGTGCGGCCGAACTGTGGGCTGACCTGGCCGCTGCTGGCCGGTGTCGGCAAGGTCGAGTCCGACCACGCTGCCGATGGACGCGTCGACGTCGCCGGCACCACCCGCGGCCGCATCCTCGGCCCGGTGCTGAACGGTCGGCACGGCAACGGCCGGATCACCGACTCCGACAAGGGCAAGTACGACGCGGACGCGACCTGGGACCGTGCGGTCGGCCCGATGCAGATCATCCCGCAGGTGTGGGACGAGTTCGGGGCCGACGGCAACGGCGACGGTTTCCGCAACCCCAACAACGTGTACGACGCGGTTACCACCGTCGCCGTGGTGCTCTGCTCCCAAGGTGACGACCTGAAGCAGCCCCGCGACCTGGTCTCCGCCCTGCTGCGCTACCAGCACTCCAAGGACTTCGTCGCCACCGTGCTGAAGTGGATGCGGGTCTACAGCAAGAGCGCCGTCCTGGTCCCGAATGCGACCGGCACCATCGCCACTGCGAGGACCTCCGGTAACGCCGACCGCCGGGTCGACCCGCGGCAGGTCCCGGACGTGCCGGACGACACCAAGACGCCGACTCCGACCACGACGCCGACCGCGACCGTGCCGCCACCGGTGCCGCCGTCCACACCGACGTCGACCCAGTGGGACAAGCCGACGGTGCCGAGGCCGGTGGACACACCGACCGAGACGCCTACGCACCGGCCGACGTCGACGCCGACCAAGACCCCCACCAAGACGCCGACGAAGACGCCTACGCCGACTCCGACGCCGACCCCCACGCCGACTCCGACACCCACGGACACCCCGACGGACACCCCGAGCGGGACGCCGTGCGCCGGCAACGAGACCACCACCCCGACCTGTACGCCGGGCGGCGGCTCGCACGGCTGACAGCTGCCCGGATACGGTCGCCTCTATGACCGTACTGAGGCTCGCCGGCACGGTGCTGCCGGCCGGTGAACAGCAGGAGCTTCACCTCAGTGGTGGGCTGGTCGTCGACCGGCCCACCACTGCCGAGGTGACGACCGTGCACACCGGAGGCTGGATCGTGCCCGGCCTGGTCGACGCGCACTGCCACATCGGCCTCGACCAGACCGGCGCCGTCGACGAGGAGATCCAGGAGCAGCAGGCGATCGTGGATCGCGACGCCGGTGCGTTGCTGGTCCGCGACGCGGGCTCGGCCGCCGACACCCGCTGGATCGACGACCGCGAGGACCTGCCGAAGATCATCCGGGCCGGCCGGCACATCGCCCGGTCCAAGCGCTACATCCGCAACTACGGCTGGGAGATCGAGCCCGAGGAGCTGGTCGCGTACGTCGAGCAGGAGGCCGGCCGTGGTGACGGCTGGGTCAAGCTGGTCGGCGACTGGATCGACCGCGAGGCCGGCGACCTGACTTCGTGCTGGCCCGCCGAGGCGCTGAACGCCGCGATCGCCCGCGCCCACGAGCTCGGCGCCCGCGTCACGGCGCACGTCTTCGGTGAGCACGCCCTCCCGGATCTCCTTGCCGCCGGCATCGACTGCATCGAGCACGGCACCGGTCTCGAGCCGGACCTGCTCGCTCAGATGGCCGAGAACGGCGTCGCGGTCGTCCCGACCCTGATCCAGCTGGAGAACTTCCCGCAGTACGCCGAGCAGGCCGCGGGCAAGTTCCCCGTGTACGCGGCGCACATGCGCGATCTGTACGCCCGTCGCCTGGACCGGCTGCGGGACGCGTTCGAGGCCGGCGTACCGGTGTATGCCGGGACCGACGCGGGCGGTGTCCTCGGGCACGGGCTCGTCGCGCAGGAGATCCAGGCCCTGACCGAGATCGGCATGTCGGGGGAACAGGCCCTGGCCGCCGGGTCGTGGGCCGCCCGCGCCTGGCTCGGTGCGCCGAGCGAACTACAGCCCGGCGATCCGGCCGACCTGGTGGTGTACGACGAGGATCCGCGCGCGAACCCGGCCATCCTGACGCACCCGCGGCTGATCGCACTCCGTGGTCGAGTGGTATTCCAGCGGTGACGGGAAGAAATTCACCCGAACACTGGATCCAACGGAAGATCTTGCCTTAGCGTGGCTCCTGGGACCGCCGACGCCCCTCGGCGGACCAGACAGGGAAGGACCGCCGCCCATGCGGAACACCGCCACGATTCTGCTTGCTGTCGGAGCACTCGCACTGACAGCCCTTCCGAGCAACGCAGCCGAGCCACCGCCACCGACCGGTCAGTCGAACCTGGCTTCCGCCTTCCAGACCGCGGCCGCGAAGTACGACGTACCGCGGGAAGTGCTGGTCGGCGTCGGGTTCGCCGAGACGCACCTCGACGGCCACAACGGCGAGCCGAGCCAGGCGAACGGCTACGGCGTCATGCACCTGGTCAGCAACAACGTCAACAAGACGATGTCCGAGGCAAGCAAACTCACCGGACTGCCGGTCGCCGAGCTGACCAAGGACGACACGTCGAACGTCCTCGGCGCCGCCGCCGTCCTGAACTCGTACGCCGATCAAGCCGGCCTGACCAATCGATCCGACCTCGGCAAGTGGTACTCCGTCATTGCGAAGTACTCGCACTCGGCCGACGGCCCGACCGCTCGCCTGTACACCGACGAGGTCTACCGGGTGATCGCCCGCGGCGTCAGTACGGCCGGCGTCTCGACCGAGCCGAAGAAGGTCACGCCGGACCTCGGCGCGTACGCGAAGGTGTCGCCCCTCGGCGCCCAGAAATCGGTCCAGGCCGCCGACTACCCGGGCGCGATCTGGAACCCGGCCTGCACCTGCAACTACCGCGCCGGCCGGACCCAGGCGATCACCACCATCGTCATCCACGTGACCCAGGGCTCGTACGCCGGCACGATCAGCTGGTTCAAGGACCCGGCGGCCCAGGTCAGCTCGCACTACGTGATCCGGTCCAGCGATGGCCAGGTGACCCAGATGGTCGCCGAGAAGGACACCGCCTGGCACGTCGGCACCGAGAACGGCTACACGATCGGGATCGAGCACGAGGGGTACGTCGACCAGCCGTCCTGGTTCACCGACGCCATGTACCGGTCCTCGGCCGCCCTGACCAGCAACATCGCCGACCGCCACGGCATCCCGAAGGACCGGGCCCACATCAAGGGCCACGTCGAGATGCCGAACCAGACCCACACCGACCCGGGACCGAACTGGAACTGGGACTACTACATGCAGCTGGTGAACGGCGGCGACCCGAACCCGCCGACGTACAACTTCACCACCTGGGGGAACGGCGTCAACGTCCGCTCGGCGCCGCAGCTGTCCGCGTCGGTCGTGACCACGCTGCCCGGGCCGACGCAGGTCTTCGTCGAGTGCCAGGTGCAGGGCGACCTGGTGACCGCCAACGGCTACACCAACGACTGGTGGGCCAAGCTCCGCGACCAGAACGGCTACATGACCAACATCTACATCGACGACCCGAACGCCAAGCTCCCGGGCGTTCCAGACTGCTAGAGCTTCAAAGGTAGAGCCTGCTGTACCGACACGTGCCCGCCCGTCCCGCAGGATTGAGTCATGATCACCAAGATCCTGGCTCGGGGCGGACGGGCATGTGCCTACCTGGCGGTTCGCTATTTCCGGGCACTTATGCTCTTGCTGGCATTGCCGAACGGTGTGCTCCTCGGCTGGCTGATCACGCCGTTCACCGGCGCGCTGGTGAAGCTGGCCAACAGCGAGCGACGCAGGGCCGCCAAGTACCTGGGCCGGTCCACGGAGGCGCCGTTGCCAGCTGCCACACCGCGCCAGCCGGGCGACGTGGTCACGTTGTTCAGGGACAGGTCGTTCAAGCGCAGCCTGCGGCTGCTGCTGATGCCGGTGGTGATGATTCCCGAGCTGCTGATCACGGTGACGGGACTGGTCGGTGTGCCCTCGGCGATCCTGAGCATGGCGCTGTGGAAGCTTGACCCGGGCAACTTCAGCCTGATGGGTCTCGATGTCTGGAGCTGGGAACAGGCGCTCATCTGGGGTCCTGTGCAGGTGCTGGTCAGTTTGGCCGTCCTGGGCTGGGTGGCTCCGGCCGTGGCGCGTGGTCACGCCAACGCGGTGCTCAACCTGCTCGAGCCGAGCCAGGAGCAGTTGGAGACCGCCAGACTGTCGCAGCGGGTCGACGAGCTCACCAAGAGCCGGGCAGGTGCTGTCGACTCGCATGGCGCGGAGCTGCGCCGGATCGAGCGGGACCTGCACGACGGGACACAGGCCCAGCTGGTGTCACTTGCGATGCGGATCGGTATTGCCAAGCAGACCATGGCTGAGGACCCGGAGAAGGCCGCGAAACTGCTGGACGATGCACGTGACGGCGCAGAGCAGGCCATGACCGAGCTGCGCGGCGTACTGCGGACTATGTATCCGCCGATCCTCGCCGACCGCGGTCTGGCCGGTGCAGTCTCCGCACTGGCCGCCCGCTCTCCTTTACCGGTCCAGCTCCGCATCGGTGAGCTGGGTGAGGTCCCGGCCGCAGTAGAGGCCGCTGCGTACTTCGTGGTCGCCGAGTCGCTGACCAACGTCACCAAGCACAGTGCGGCCGGGCGTGTCGACGTACAGTTCGAACGGCGTGGTCCGGAGCTCTACCTGGCGATCGAGGACGACGGGATCGGCGGAGCACGGATCAGTGAGCAGTCCGACCTGCTGGGCCGGGGGAGTGGACTGCATGGCATGCTCCACCGCGTGCAGGCGATCGACGGTCAGATGGAGCTGCAGAGCCCGATCGGTGGGCCGACCACCATCGAGGTGATTCTTCCGTGCGGGTGATCATCCTCGAGGACAACCCGATCCTTGCCGAAGGCCTCGGCCTGCTGCTGGACAACAACGGCTTCGAGGTCGCCGCGGTCGCCACCGACGCGGACGAGTTCGCCAAGGCGATCGACCAGCACCAGGTGGACATCGCGATCGTCGACGTACGCCTGCCGCCCACCTTCACCGACGAGGGCCTGCGCGCCGCGATCGAGGCCCGCCGGGTCCGGCCCGGTCTGCCGGTGCTGGTGTTCTCGCAGTACGTCGAGGAGGTGTATGCCGCCGAGCTCCTGGCCGCCGGCAGCGAAGGTGTCGGCTACCTCCTGAAGGACCGCGTGTCCCGCGTCGACGAGTTCCTCGAAGCGGTACGCCGGGTTGCCGCCGGCGGGACCGTGCTCGACCCGGAGGTCGTCAGCCAGCTGATGGTCAAGCGAAGCAGTCCGCTCGACCGGCTCACCCCGCGGGAACGCGAAGTACTCGCACTCATGGCCGAAGGACTCGGCAACACCGCGATCGGCGCGAAGCTGGTCGTCTCTGACGGTGCCGTCCACAAGCACGTCGGCAACGTCTTCCTCAAACTCGACCTACCGCAGACCGACTCAGGCCACCGCCGCGTCCTCGCGGTACTCGCCTACCTGGGGCTCTGAACCCCAAGCTCGGCTATCTTCACTCCGCCGCCTGGCCAGTCGGCACAGTGAAGAGCGGATGGGATTCGTGCAGATGCGGAAAGCGATCTCTGGCGTGGTTGTCGCGATGGTCCTGGCGAGCGTCGCCGCGTGCGGCGGGTCGAAGCAGGGCACCGCGGACCCGTCGCCAGTGGTTCTCACGACCGCGGCACCATCGCCGCAGCCATTGACTGCCGCACGAGCCGCCGCGGCGCTGGCGACCGGAGGCTTAGCGAGCCGGGACATGCCAGGGATGCAGCCTTTGGGTGCGCCAATCACCAGCCTCAATTCGCCGACCCTTGCAGGTCTGTGCGGAACGACCGCCTCCGGTTTGACCAGTGAGAAGTTGCGGATGGCCCGTCGGCAGTTGGTCTGGAGCGCAGGTCCGTCGGAGTTCGTCTCGGAGGAGCGGGTCGTCTACCAGCAAGGCGGCGTACAGGCTGCGCTCAAGGACCTCCAGCGGGCCTCGACCAGCTGTCCGGACCGGATCGGCGTGCAGATCGCACCGGCGACCGCCAAGCTTCCGGCCGGCTCGATGGCGATCTCATCCAAGGGCTCTGGTCAGTCGATGGACTCGTACGCCGTCCCCGTCGGGAACCGGCTGCTGGTCATGCTGTGGTCGAACTGGACCAGGTCAGCCGAGCCGGCTGTCATCCGCACCGCTCTCGCCAAGGCTCGCCCCGTGGTCGTCCAGCGTGAGCAGCCAACCCTCCAGGCGCTCGCCCGCTGACCCGCCACGAACTCTTGACGGGGATGACAACGTAGGTCACCCTCATTACCTGAGAGCGCTCTCATCCACCGAACCGCCCCTAGGTGAGGAGAGTTCAGATGAAGGTCTTACTGGCCGCCGTGATCACGGCGGGTGTATTGACCGTGCCCGCGCAGGCGATCGCCGCCCCCGAACCACTGGCTGTGGCCGGCCAAGCTGCCGCCATGCAACGTGACTTCGGCCTGACCGAGCAGCAGATGCAGGACCGGCTGAAGGCCGAGACGTCGGCCGCGAAGTTGTTGCCTGCGGCCCAGAAAGCAGCCGGTGCCGCTTACGGCGGAGCCTGGTACAACGAGGCCAGCCACAAGCTCGTCGTCGGAGCGGTCGGCACGGACCGCGCGGCCGCCGTACGAGCCACAGGCGCCACTGTCACCGCCGTACCCGTAACGGCCAAGACGCTGGACCACCGGAAGGCTGCCGTCGACAAGCTGGCCGGCAAGGCCGTGCCGGATGCGGTCAGCGGCTGGGCGGCGGACCCGCGGACCGGCAGCGTGGTCATCAACGTCCAAGCAGGTAAGCGATCCCAGGCCGTCGACGCATTCGTGGCCAAGGTCGCAAAGGCCGGCGCGGTCACGGTGAAGGAGGTCGCGGCGCAAGTACCACGCACGTTCTCGGCCGGCGCGGTTGGCGGCGACCCGTACTACGTCAGCAACATCCGCTGCTCCATCGGCTTCTCGGTGTACGGCGGTTTTGTGACCGCCGGCCACTGTGGTCGCAGCGGCACGGTCAGCGGCTGGGACGGCTCGGCGATCGGGTCGTTCCAGGCGTGGTCGTTCCCCGACAACGACTACGCGTGGGTCTCGGTCGGCAACGGCTGGTGGACCGTACCGGTCGTGCTCGGCTGGGGCCAGGTCAGCGACCAGCTGGTCCGTGGTTCGGCCGAGGCGCCGATCGGTTCGTCGGTCTGTCGCAGCGGCTCGACCAGTCACTGGCACTGCGGCACGATCCTGGCCAAGAACGAGACTGTGAACTACGGCAACGGCCAGCTGTTCTATGGCGCGACCAAGACCAACGTCTGCGCCGAGGGTGGTGACTCCGGCGGCTCGTTCATCACCGGTGACCAGGCCCAGGGCGTCACCTCCGGCGGCTGGGGCGACTGCACCAGCGGCGGCGAGACCTGGTTCCAGCCGGTCAACGAGATCCTGCAGAACTACGGCCTCACGCTGCACACGGCCTGAAAAGCAGTAACGCCCGAAGAACCTAGGGGTTCTTCGGGCGTTACCTGGGGTTGTTACGCCGTCTCGTCGGGGACCGGCTCGAGGAGGGGCTTCTCGTCCTTCTTCGTCGCCAGCGAGTCGATCAGCTGCTTGGCCAGGGCGAAGCCGGAACCGCCCATGGTGATCGTCTTCACCAGGGTGTCCTCGATGCCCTGGGCACCGTTCAGCACGACCATGTTGCCGACCTTCTCGAACGAGCTGGCCGCGGCCTTGACGATCTCCGGGTAGGCCTCGGCGAGCTGCTGCGCCACGACCGCCTCGGTGTTCGTGGCCAGCGCCTCGGCACGGGCCTTGATACCGGCCGCCTCGGCCATCGCCTTCGCCTGGACGGCGGACGCCTCGGCCTTACCGTTCAGCTCGGTCGCCTTCGCCTGCGCCTCACCGCGCAGGGTGACCTCGCGAGCCTGCGCCTCGGCACCGGCGATCTGCGCATCACGCGCGGCCGATGCCAGCGTGCGCTGCTTGTACGCCTCGGCGTCGGCCGGCTTCAGCACCGTCGACTCCAGCTGCCGCTCGGACAGCGACGCGTTCAGCTTCGCGGTCTCCGTCTCGGCGACCACGACCTCCTGCTTGGCCAGCGCAGCCGCCAGCGGGCCGGCCTGGAACGCCTTCGAGGATGCCTGGTCGACCTCGGCCTGGTAGCCGGCCTTCGCGATCTCGCTCTCCCGGATCGCCGCCGCCTTGGCCGCCGCCGCGACCTGCTCACGCTCGGTCGCCTCGCGGTCCCGCTCGGCCTGCGCGATCCGGGCCGCGGCCTCGACCGCGGCGGCCTGCGGGCGCCCGAGGTTCCTGATGTAGCCGGACTCGTCGTCGATCTCCTGGATCTGCAGCGAGTCCACCACCAGACCGAGCTTCTCCATGTCGCCGGCCAGCGAGCCGCGGATGTTGGTGGTCAGCGTCTCCCGGTCGTGCAGCATCTCCTCGACCGTGGTGGAGCCGACGATCGCCCGTAGGTGACCGGCGAACAGCTCGTGGATCGTGCTCATCACCTGCTCGTCGCTCTGCTCCAGGAACCGCCGGGCCGCGTTCGCGATCGAGCCGTAGTCGTCACCGACCTTGTACGCCGTGACGCCCTTGATGTGCAGCGGGATGCCCTGGCTGGACACACACGTCACGGTCAACGGCGTGGCGCGGATGTCCAGCGGCAGCCGTCGTACCGTCTGGAAGCCCGGCAGCACCGAGGTGCCGCGGCCGACCACGATCTTGAAGCCGAGGGTCTCGTTGACCTGCTCGGAGCTGGAGTGCGCGCCGAGGCCGGAGATGATCAGCGCCTCGTTCGGCTCCGCCACCCGCCAGACCATCCGGAACAGGATGAGAAGGACGACCACCGCCACAGCGGCGATGATCACGTACGTCCAGAGCATTTCCCCTCCAAGGGAACTTGTCAGATGGCGCGAGCGACGTACACGGTGCGCGGCGGGTCGAAGTCGACCACGACAATCTGTGTCCCCACCTCGAGCACCTCGTCGTTCGTCGGGTAAGCGTAGAAGGCTTCGGTGGCACCGCGGACCGGCAGCATCACCTCGCCGACGATCCCGGGTGCGATCCGGCCGATCACCCGCCCCCGCTTGCCTACCATGGTCCCCCTCCGACGCAGTTCGCCCCGCTCCAGTTCCCCGAAGCCTAGATCACCGCTTGTGGCCGGCGCCGTACGGGCGCATTGTGGAGGAAGGCCTGGGGTGGGGAGGGGCGATGGGCGATCACGTCCAGATCAAGGTGGTTGAGGACGCGGCCGACGAGGATCAGCTCGAGGTCATGGCACTGCTGCTGCGGCAGGAGTTGCTGCTGCTCGACGTCCAGTCGGTCGAGCCGTACGCCGAGGACGCGGCGCCGGACGGTTCGAAGGGTGCGCTCGCCGCTGTCGCGGGAGTCCTGAGCGTCTCCCTGGCGCCAGGTCTGCAGGCGCTCGGAGCGGTGGTCGCAGTGGTCCGGGAGTGGCTCCGCAGGTCGGCCACCGGGCGGACGGTGAAGCTGTCGATCGACGGTGACGTGATCGAGCTGACCGGTGCCAGCGACGCGGTGCAGCAACAACTGGTGGATACCTTCGTACGTCGGCATGCCGGGGCGGACGTGTGAGATGGACGGTTCGCGCGTCGCGCTCGTGGTGGCGAACGACGAGTACGACGATCCCGGGTTACGGCGCCTGGTAGCGCCTGCACAGGATGCGGCCGCGTTGGCCGAGGTACTGGCCGATCCGTCGGTCGGTGGGTTCGAGGTGAAGGTCCTGAGCAACGAGTCGGCGCAGGAGATCAGGTACGCGGTCGAGGACTTCTTCGCGGACCGGCGGCCGGAGGACCTGCTGTTGCTGCATTTCTCCTGCCATGGCTTGAAGAACTCGGCCGGCGAGCTGTTCCTCGCGGTCGCGGACACCAAGCCGACCCGGCTCGCGTCGACCGCCGTCGCCGCGGACTTCGTCAACCGGCAGATGGCCGACAGCCGGGCGCAGCGGATCGCCTTGTTCCTGGACTGTTGCTACGGCGGTGCGTTCCCGCGCGGCATGGTCGTGCGGGCGGCCGGCGAGGCACAGGTCCAGGACGCGTTCGCCAAGCAGGCCGACGTTGGTGGCGGTCGCGGCCGGGTGGTGATCACCGCTTCGAGCGCGATGGAGTACGCCTTCGAGGGCGGGCAGTTGGCGGCGGACGCCTCGAAGCCGGCGCCGTCGGTCTTCACCGGCGCTGTCGTGGACGGACTGACCACCGGCGAGGCGGACCGGGATGGCGACGGCTGGGTAGGTCTGACCGAACTGGTCGGTTTCGTCACCGACCGGATTCACCGGGTCACGCCGAATCAGAACCCGCAGATGTGGACGTTCGGCTCGCAGGGCGAGCTGCTGATCGCCCGCAGCCGGGTACGCCGACTCACCGCGGCGCCGCTCGCGCCGGAGCTGACCCAGGCGATGGAGAGTCCGTTGCCAGCGGCAAGGTTCGGCGTGGTCGACTATTTGCGCGAGCGTCTGTACGACGAGGATCTCGGGCAGGCGTACGCCGCGTGGCAAGCACTGCGTCAGATGATCGGCGACGACAGCCGCAAGGTCTCCGAAGCCGCGTCCGAGGCGCTGTCGACCGCGGAGCTCCGGGTCACGCCTGAGTCCGTGGAGCTCAGTGGCACGACGCCCGCCGACCTGCACCTGGCCGGTCCGCCGATCGCCTTGACCGCGGGGGCTTCTTCGAGCGTGAACTGGCTGAAGCTTGAGCAGGAAGGCGAGGTCATCCGGCTGCATGCCGAGCAGTCCACACCAGGCACGCACGACGCGGTGGTCCAGCTGGCCGGGCCGCTGGGGGAGCGCGATGTCCCGGTCCGGCTGACCGTCGCCGAAGTACCAACGCTGTCACCGAAGTCTGTCCCGAGGGTCGAGAAGCCTGCACCGACGCCTGCTCCGAAGGTGGAGAAGCCGACGCCGACACCGACGCCGACGCAGCGGGAACCGTCGCGCGAACCGACGGGCAAGCCGCCGTGGTGGCTGATCGCCGTACTGGCCGGGGGCTCGGGACTCCTCATCTACCTGAACTGGCCGGGAGCGCAGTACGCCCACTATCTCTGGAAGGACGCCAACAACACCGGCTGGAGCGTGTACCGCACGTGGTACGACCCGGTGATCCTGTCGTCGTTCGTTGCATTGCTGGTGAGCCTGCTCGCGCGGGGGGCAGGAACGGTCGCGCTCGGAGTCGTGGCGGGCTGCGTCGCGGCCCTGATCCAGGCTGGTCTGCTGATCCTCGCCGGTGGCATCTCCTACAACGAAACCGGCGCCTGGCTCGCCTCGACCGCCGTCGGCGTCGGCTTGGCCGCTGCACTCCTAATCGTGCTGCGGCCGCGGAGCTGGCCGCTTCGACCGGTCCCGGCACCGGCCGCGGCCACCGCCGTCGTTGGCGTCGTCCTGATGCTGGTGAGCTCGTCGATCAAGCACGGCGACGGCATCTCGTTCTTCACCGTCACTCCGCTCGCGGCACTGCACCCGCTCGTGGCGATCGCTCTCGCCTGGTCGGCCCTGGCCGCCGTCGACGCCAGGGCCCAGACGTGGTTGACCGCGGCCACGGTGACTTATTCGCTGGTCGGCATCGTCGGCGCGATTCCTGCCTGGACCACGGGCCAGTCACCGGCCGACTTCCTCACCAGCGTGGCCGGGAGCGTCCTGATCCTCATCGCCGTACTCATCCCCGTACGGCCCCTTCCGTCGCGCCCTTGATGAACTGGCGGGCGAAAACCGCGAAGATGATCACCAGCGGGACCATCGCCATCAGCGCACCCGTCATCACCATGCTGTAGTCGACGCCGTGCGCCCGGTTCAACGTGGACAGCGCGACCTGCAGCGTCACGTGATCCGGGTTGGTCAGCACGATCAGCGGCCACATGTAGTCGTTCCAAGAACCGACAAACGTGAAGATGCCGAGGAACGCCAGCGCCGGCCGGGCCGACGGCAGGGCGACGTGCCAGTACGTCCCGAAGAACCCGCAGCCGTCCAGCGTCGCCGCCTCCACCAGCTCGTCGTGGATCGAGTTCTTGAAGTACTGCCGCATCCAGAAGATGCCGAACGCATTCGCCGCGCCGGGGATGATCAGCGCCTTCAGCGACCCGACCCAGCCGAGGATCGCCATCGTCTGGAACTGCGGTACGGCGGCCAGCTGAGCCGGCAGCAGCATCGTCGCGAGCAGTACGACGAACAAGGCGTTCCGCCCCGGGAACCGGAACTTGGCGAACGTGAACGCCGCCAGCGAGTCGAAGAACAGCACCAGCAACGTGGTCGAGATCGCCACCGTCGCGGTGTTCGCCATCGACTGGAAGAACGCGACGTTGTCGAGCACGTGCCGGACGTTGTCGCCGAAGTGCCCGCCGAAGCTGAACTTCGGCGGGAACCGGTAGATGTCCGCGGTCGTGTTCGACGCCATGATGATCGTCCAGACGAACGGGAACATGAACACCAGCAGGGCCAGCACGAGTACGGCGTGCAGCGCGACGCCACGCAGTCGGTACCGCGTCATCGGTCCTCGCTCCGTTCGCGGAAGATCCGCCAGTTGATTGCCGTGAACAACAACACCAGCACGAAGATGCTGAGCGCGATCGCGGCGGCGTACCCGTAGTCGTTGTCCAGGAACGCGGCCCGGTAGAAGAACAGCACCACGGTCATCCCGCTCTGCCCGGTGCCGCCGCTGTTGCCGACCATCACCTGCGGCTCGGTGAACGTCTGCAGCCCGCCGATCGTCGACATGATGACGGTGAACAGTACGACGGGTCGCAGCTGAGGCAGCGTGATCGAGAAGAACGTCCGTACCGCGCCGGCGCCGTCGACCTTGGCCGCCTCGTACTGCTCCTTCGGGATCGCCTGCAGACCGGCCAGGTAGATCAGCGTGTTGTACCCGACCCACTGCCAGACGATCATCGTCGAGATCGCGATCTTGATCCCCCACGGCTGACCGAGCCAGTCCTGCTGCGGGATCCCGAGCGAACGCAGTGCGGCGTTCACCAGGCCGAAGTTCGTGCTGAAGACCGAGCTGAAGAAGATCGCCATCGCGACTAGTGAGGTGACGTTCGGGATGAAGTAGGCGATCCGGTAGACGTTGGTGAACCGGACGGCGGACTGCAGCATCACCGCAAGTACGAGCGCGAGGACCAGAGTCGGGACGGTCGACATCAGGAACAGGACGACGGTGTTCTCCAGAGCCGTCCAGAACGTCGGGTCCTGGATCAGGAACGCGAAGTTGTCCAGTCCGGTGAACTTGCGGGCGCTGAGACCGTCCCAGCGCTGGAACGCCAGCACGATCGTGGACACCATCGGATACAGCCCGAACACCGCGAACAACACGTAGAACGGCGACAGCGCCAGATAAAACCGCCAGTACGACCAAATCCGCCGCCTCACCGGCCCTGCCGTCACGGTGACCCTGGACACCGTCGCCGTTGCGGTCACTGCACGCCCTGGCGTTTGGCGATCGCCTTTGCCTTCGAGACCGCGGCGGACCAGGCCGCGTCCGAGGTCTTGGCGCCGGTCTGCACCGTCTTCAGCTCGTCGTGGAACGGCGCGGCGACGGCGTCGTCGAACGGCGACTGGTACGCCACCGGGATCGCCTTCGCGGCCGGACCGAACACGTCGATCGGCACCTGCCCGCCGAAGAACTTGTCCGCCGCCTTCAGCTGTGGCTTGTCGTACGCCGCCGGCGCGGACGGGAAGATCTGCGCGTCGGTGAACGCCTTGGCCTCGTTGTCCGCGCTGAGCATGTACTTGATCACGTCGAACGCCTTCTGCGGGTCGGCCGCGTTCTGGGTGATGGCCAGGAAGGAGCCGCCGAAGTTCGCCGGTCCGCTCGGTGTCGGCGCCAGCCACCACTTGCCGGCGCTGGTCTTCACCGCGGACTTGATGTCCAGGGCGACCCAGGCCGCGCCGATGTGGGTCGGGATCGTGCCCTGGTCCAGGCCGGCGTTCCAGTCCGGGCCGCCGCTCGGTGTCTTGCCGTCGATCTTCAGCGTCATCGCCTTGACCGAGGTGTCCCAGGCCTTCCGGATGTGGTCCTGGTCGCCGATGAACTTGTTGTCCTTGGAGATATAGCGCTCGGTGCCCTGGCCGACGACCATGTCGTACAGGTCGGTGGCGTCCCAGACCAGCAGCGCCTTCGGGTTCTTCGCCTTCAGCTGGACGCCGGCGGCGAAGTAGTCGTCCCAGGTCTTCAGCTGGTCGGCGACCTTGGCCGGGTCGCTGGGCAGGCCGGCCGCGGCGAAGATGTCCTCACGGTAGAACAGTGCGGTCGGACCGACGTCGATCGGCAGACCGATCACCTTGCCGTCCAGTGTGGTCGCCTGCTTGACCTTCCAGTCCAGGTAGTCGCCGAGGATCGAGTCCGCACCGACCGTCTTCAGGTCGACGAACCGCTCCGCCTGGGGGAGCAGCGAGGCGATGTCCTCACCCTTCAGACCGGTGATGTCCGGGATCGACGTACCGCCGTTGAACGTGGTGATCAGCTTCTGCTTGAAGTCGCCGCCGATCTCGGAGTACTTGATCTTCGGGTCCGGGAAGTGCGCCACCGTGTCGTCCAGCACGGACTTGCCCAGACCGCCCGGCCAGCACCACATCGTCAGCTCGGTGGCGGCGTTCTTCTTCGCCGTGGTCCCGGTGTTCATCCCGGACGAGCAGCCGACCAGGGAACCGCCCGCTACGGCGGCGAAGCCCCCAAGGAGGGTCCGACGTGAGAGCTCCATGGTTCTACCTTCCTGAGTTTGCGCTGATCAGCGCGTGGAGGTGATGGTCTTCGGGGTGTGCGGTCTGCCAGGCCGCGAGGTCCGGCCAGCGGGGTGCGGAGTCCGCTCCACCGAGGCGAGTGACCGACAGCGCGGCGGTGAGTGCGGCGAACCGCAGCCGCTGCTCCAGCGGCAACTCCCAGAGCGTCGCGGCGATGAAACCGGCGGCGAACACGTCACCCGCCCCGGTGCTGTCCGCCGCCGGGACCGAATACGCCGGTACGGCGACGCGCTCGCCGGTGCTCGCGTCGAGTGCTTCCGCACCGTCGTCGCCGTTCGTCACCACGACCAGCGGGACCTTCTCCGCCAGGGCTTCGAGCGCTGCCGCGGGTGACGTCGTACGGGTGTAGGCCATCGCTTCGTCCGCGTTCGGCAGGAACACGTCGCAGTGCTCCAGTTGGTCCAGCACAGCCGGGTCCCACTGCTCGGACGGGTCCCAGCCGACGTCTGCGAACACCACACTGCCGGCCGCCTTCGCCTTCCCCAGCCACTCGTTGCGCCATGGACCGATGTGGGCGGCGACGGCTCGGGCAGCCGGCAGTGTGGTGATCAGCTCGTCGGCCGACAGCAGGGGAGACGTACCGCGGGTGACCAGTGCCCGATCGTTGTCATAGGCAAGGGCCACGGTCAGCGGGGTCTGCCAGCCGGCGAGTCTGCGGGACAGAGTCAGATCGATGCCCTCGTCGTCGGCGAGGCGCCGCCAGACGCGGTCGCCGAGGTCGTCCGCACCGAACACGGCGGCCATCCCGGTGTGCAGGCCGAGCCGGGCCAGCGCGACCGCGAAGTTCGCAATGCCGCCCGGGCTCTCGTGCGACTCGGTGGCCCAGACCTCGGTGCCAGGGCGCGGCGGAGTGGGCAGGCCGAGCACCAGGTCCTGGAAGACCAGACCGGACACAACAACATCCAGCTCGTGCATGCGGGGCCACACTCCTGCAGGCTCGATCAAACTCGTTCATGAATCTTGGAACTCCTGCGCAGATTCCGCAATACCTGCTCAAGACTTTGACTGAAAGTGACAGAGTTTGCGTGATACGGTCTGCCTGTGTTGCCGAAGCAGCGACAGGATCAGATCGTCCGCGCGCTCCGCGCCGACGGGGCCGGGGGCGTCAAGGTGCTCGCCGGGAAGCTCGGCGTCAGCGAGGCGACGATCCGGCGCGACCTCGAGCAGTTGCACGCCGAGGGCCGGCTGACCCGGGTGTACGGCGGTGCGCTCGCGGTCGACGGTGGAGACGAGCCGTTCGCGGACGTCAACGCCATACATGCGGAGGAGAAGGACCGGATCGCCCGCCGGGCCGCCGAACTGGTGACCGACGGCGAGTCCCTGCTGCTGGACATCGGTACGACGGCACTCCGGGTAGCGCAGCACCTGCACGGCCGTTCGTTGACCGTGGTGACCAGCAACCTCGCAGTACTGGAGGAATTGCAGAACGACGAGCAGATCGAGCTGATCGTGCTCGGTGGGTTCGTACGGCGCAGCTATCGGTCGCTGGTCGGCTACCTGACCGAGGAGAGCCTGCGGCAGATCCATGTCGACTGGCTGTTCCTGGGGACCAGCGGAGTCCGTCCGGACGGCCGGGTGATGGACAGCACGATGATCGAGGTACCGGTCAAGCGGGCGATGATCAAGGCAGCCGACCAGGTCGTCCTGCTCGCCGACCGGACCAAGTTCCCGGGCCACGGGGTTGCCCGGGTGTGCGAGCCGGGGGAACTCTCGATGGTGGTGACCGAGTCCGGAGCCGACGAGGCAACCCGGGCCCAATTGACTGAGGCGGGCGTAAAGGTGGTCCTGGCGTGAGGCTGACGATTCTGGGTGGGGGCGGCTTCAGGGTTCCGCTCGTGTACCACGCGTTGCTCGGCGACCGCGGTCCTGGACGGATCACGTCGGTCGTCCTGTACGACGCCGACCGCAGCCGGCTGTCCGCGATCGCAGCGGTGCTGCATCAACAGGCTGCTGGTGTCGAGGACGCTCCGGTTGTCACCGAGACCACTGACCTCGACGAGGCGCTGCGTGGTGCGGACTTCATCTTTTCCGCGATCCGGGTCGGCGGGCTCGAGGGGCGGACCGTCGACGAGCGAGTCGCGCTGGACCTCGGCGTACTGGGTCAAGAGACGGTCGGCGCCGGTGGGATCGCTTACGGCCTGCGGACGCTGCCGGTCGCGGTGCAGATCGCTCAGCGCATCGCGGCCGTCGCACCGGAAGCCTGGACCATCAACTTCACCAATCCGGCCGGCATGGTCACCGAAGCGATGATTCCGTTCCTGGGCGATCGGGTGATCGGCATCTGCGACTCACCATCGGGTCTGGGTCGCCGGGCGGCGCTGGCGATCGGCGTGGACCCGTCGACCGCGTTCTACGACTACGCCGGGCTCAACCATCTCGGTTGGCTTCGCGGTCTGCGGTCCGGTGGGGTGGATCGACTGCCAGAGCTGCTGCAGTCTCCTGAAGCGCTGACGTCCTTCGAGGAGGGACGTCTGTTCGGTGTGGACTGGCTGCGGTCTATCGGCTCGATTCCGAACGAGTACCTGCACTACTACTACTTCGCGCGCGAGACGTTGGCCGCAGTACAGGCTGTGCGGCAGACGCGTGGCACGTTCTTACTGGAGCAGCAGTCCGCGTTCTATGCCGAGACGGGCGACCATCCGGACCAGGCGCTGGAGTTGTGGCAGAAGACGCGGGCCGAGCGCGAGTCGACGTACATGGTGGAGAGCCGTGAGGTCGCGGACGCGGGGGAGCGGGACGAGCGCGACATGGCGGCCGGCGGCTATGAGCAGGTCGCGCTGTCGTTGATGCGGGCGATTGCGCACAACGAGCGCGCCTCACTGATCCTGAACGTCCGGAACCGCGGCGTACTGCACCATCTCGACGACGACGCCGTGGTCGAGATCCCGTGCACGGTGGACGCCAATGGCGCGCTGCCGGTGACCGTGTCCCAGCTCACCGATCACCAGGCCGGCCTGGTCTGCTCGGTGAAGGCTGTCGAGCGCTCCACCATCGAGGCCGCCACGAGCGGTTCCCGGTCCGCCGCCCTCCGCGCCTTTGCCTGGCATCCGTTGATCGACTCGGTCACGGTGGCCCACAAACTGCTCGACACGTACGCTGACCACCTCGACGGCCTCGCCCGGTTCCGCGAGCGCTGATCCGCGAATTGGTACGGACCGCCAGATCTGGCACAATGGCCTGCTGAGTCCGTCCAGGTTTCGTGCAGCCCTCTAACTCCACTGCCCGGCCGGCCCATCGAGCGGTTACTGCGTTGTCCCCACGACGCGTCGTGCTGCTCACCCAGACAGTAATTCCGAGGGAGACCACACCAGCGTGGCAGTCAAGATCCGTTTGAAGCGCATCGGCAAGAAGCGCACCCCGCACTACCGCATCGTCGTCATGGACGCCCGCACCAAGCGGGACGGCCGGGCGATCGAGGAGATCGGCATCTACAACCCGAAGGCCGAGCCCTCGTTCATCCGGGTCGACTCGGAGCGGGCGCAGTACTGGATGGGCGTCGGCGCGCAGCCGAGCGAGGCCGTCGAGGCGATCTTCAAGGCCTCCGGCGACTGGCAGCAGTTCAAGGGCCTGCCGGCCCCGGCCCCGCTGCGGGTGGCCGAGCCGAAGCGGGACAAGCAGGAGATCTTCAACGAGGCGCTGGCCGAGGCCCACGGCTCGCTGAAGACCGAGGCGGTCACCGCCAAGAAGACCACCGCGAAGAAGGCGGCCGCGAAGGCGGACGACGCCCCCAAGGCCGACGAGGCTCCCAAGGCTGACGAGGCCCCGGCGGCGAAGGCCGACGAGGCGCCCGCCGCCAAGGCTGACGAGGCGCCGGCCGCGGCCGAGACCACCGAGGCCTGACGGTGATGGAGACCGACGCGCTCGAGCACCTGGTGCGCGGCATCGTGGACAACCCCGACGACGTCAGTGTCCGGTCCCGGACCCTGAGGCGTGGGCGCACCCTCGAGGTGCACGTCCACCCCGACGACATCGGCAAGGTGATCGGCCGCAACGGCCGGACCGCCACTGCCATCCGCACGGTCGTCGGTGCCCTCAGCTCCGAATCCTCCCTGCGCATCGACTTCGTCGACGAGTTCAACCGGCGCCCGCGCCGCTGACTCGAGCTTTTCGAAGGGCCGCACCCACCCGGGTGCGGCCCTTCGTCCTATCCTCACTTTGTTGTCCTCTAAGAAGGGTTTGTGCAGGTGTTGGTGACTGTCGGGCGGATCGGCCGGGCGCATGGGATCAAGGGTGAGGTCGGGATCGACGTCCGGACGGATGAGCCGGATCGACGGTTCGTGGACGGTGCGACGCTGGTGACCGAGGCCAAGGTGTCCCGCACACTGACCGTGGAGTCGAGCCGGTGGCACAGTGGGAAGTTGCTGGTGAAGTTCGCCGGCGTGCCGGACCGGACCGCCGCCGAGCAGCTGCGCAACCTGTTCGTGCAGTGCGAGATCGATGAAGACGAGCGTCCCGAGGACCCCGACGAGTACTACGACCGCGACCTGATCGGCCTGACCGTTCGCACGGCCGACGGCGAAGAGGCCGGCGAGGTTCGCGACGTCGTACACCTGCCGTCGCAGGACCTCCTGGAGATCCGCCGCCCCGCGGGCAACGTCGTACTGGTTCCGCTGGTCGAGGAGCTGGTCCCGGAGCTCAACCTGGACAAGCGGTACGTCGTCGTGGCCGATCGGCCCGGCCTGCTGGATCCGGAGGGCGCCGAGGTGGTGCCGACCGATGAGGCTTGACGTCGTCTCGATCTTCCCGGAGTACCTGGCTGCGCTGGACGTCTCCCTGGTCGGCAAGGCGGCCAAGAGCGGCCTCCTGGACGTTCACCTGCACGACCTGCGCGAGTGGACCCACGACCGCCACCGGACCGTCGACGACACCCCGTACGGCGGTGGAGCGGGCATGGTGATGAAGCCGGAGCCGTGGGGCCTGGCTCTCGACGCGATCGCGCCCGCGGACGGTCCGGCGCAGCCGCGGCTGATCGTGCCGACTCCGGCTGGTCGGCCGTTCACGCAGGAGTTGGCTTACGAGCTGGCCGCCGAGCCGTGGCTGGCGTTCGCGTGCGGTCGGTACGAGGGCATCGACGCGCGTGTGGCGTCGTACGCCGGGGAACGGATGCGCGTGGACGAGGTCTCCATCGGCGACTACGTCCTCAACGGCGGTGAGGTCGCTGTACTCGTCATGGTCGAGGCAGTCGCCCGCCTCCTGCCCGGCGTGATCGGCAACCCGGAGTCTCTTGCTGAGGAGTCCCACTCGGGCGACGGCCTGCTCGAGTACCCGGTCTACACGAAGCCGACGAGCTGGCGAGGGTACGACGTACCTGAGGTGCTGCTGTCCGGCAACCACGGCCTGATCGCCGACTGGCGCCACGAGGAGTCGGTACGACGTACTGCGGAACGCCGGCCGGATCTGCTGGCCGCATGGGGCGACGTACTCGCGGGCAAGGACGACTCGACCGCCGGCATCCGGATCCTCCCAGCGACCACCGCCGACGCCGGCGAGCTCCACACCCTCCAGCTGGCCGCGTTCCTCTCCGAGGGACGCCTGTACGACGACTACACGCTCCCGCCGCTCACTGAGGACCTCGCAGACACGGCAGCCCGCCTGGAGCGCGCCACCGTCCTCAAGGCTGTGGCCGGCACTCGCATGGTCGGCTCCGTCCAACTCGCGGTCGACGGCTCGACAGCCCAGATCGAGCGGCTCCTGGTCGCCCCGGACTGGCAGGGGCGTGGACTCGGCGCCCGCCTCCTGCGTGCCGCTGAGCAACTGGCTCCGGCCGAAGTCACGTCGTACACGCTGAACACCGGCGCCCAGAGCGACCGCAACCTCGCGCTGTACCGCAAGGCGGGCTACCGGGAGCTCGGCCGGGAGGCGCAGACGCCGAAGGTCGACCTGGTGTACCTGGGCAAACGCCGTCGCCGAAAATGACGTCACCCTGTGCAGCCGGAGTGGGCTGATTTCGTCACTGTGTGGGGCGTGTGGCAAGATTGTCTGTTGCTGCCCATCGGTGCTCCTGCCACAGGGGGTGACCACCGACCGGCAGCCTTTTGATGACTTCATCACCACCGACATTCGTGGGTGACCTGTGGCACGTGCGAGGAAGAGACACCTGATGAGCAACGTCCTGAATGAGCTCGACAACGCGAGCAAGCGCGACGACATCCCAGCCTTCCGCCCCGGCGACACGGTCAACGTGCACGTCAAGGTCGTCGAGGGCAGCCGGTCCCGCGTGCAGGTGTTCAAGGGCGTCGTGATCCGTCGCCAGGGCGGTGGCCTGCAGGAGACCTTCACGGTCCGCAAGGTCAGCTTCGGCGTCGGCGTCGAGCGGACCTTCCCGCTGCACACCCCGATCGTCGAGAAGATCGAGGTCGTCACCCGCGGCGACGTCCGCCGGGCCAAGCTCTACTACCTGCGCGAACTGCGGGGTAAGGCGGCCAAGATCAAGGAGAAGCGCGAAATCCCGGCCTCCTGACTCTGTAACGACGACGGTCACCTATGGCGCCGAGCACTGCGACTCGCGCTCGCCCTCGGCCGGTCGCCGGGAAGGCGCGTCGCAGCAAAGGACGTCACCGCAGGCTGAAGCAGCGGAATCCGCTGCTCAGCCTGCTGGTCGAGATGAGCACCGTCACGGTGCTCGCACTCGTCATCACGGTGGTCCTGCGGCTGTTCGTCGCAGAGGCGTTCTACGTCCCGTCGGAGTCGATGTACGACACCCTGACGAAGGACGACCGGATCCTCGCCGAGAAGATCAGCTACCTGCACCGGGACGTCGATCGCGGCGACATCATCGTCTTCAAGGACCCGGACAACTGGCTGGACGAGGCGGAGCCGCAGCCCGGCACGCTGCGCAAGGTCGGTGAGTTCGTCGGCATCCTGCCCCGCAGCGGCGAGGGTCACCTGGTCAAGCGGGTGATCGGCATCGGCGGCGACCGGGTGATCTGCTGCAACAAGCAGGGCCAGATCACCGTCAACGGCATCCCGCTGGACGAGCGGGAGTACCTCCTGAAGGACGCCAAGCCGTCCGAGGTGCCGTTCAACGTGCTGGTGCCGCCCGGCCATCTGTGGGTGATGGGCGACAACCGCGCCGAATCCGCCGACTCCCGTGCCCATATGGGCGGCCCCGGTGGTGGATTCGTGCCGGTCGAGAACGTGGTTGGCCGGGCCTGTTGCGTAATCTGGCCGTCTGACCGGATGACGATGCTGCGTCCTCCGGAAACCTTCAAGAAGCCGGGGCTGAAGAAGTGACCGATACACCGACCAAGACGGACGCCAAACCCGCCCACCGCTCCGGCTTCGGGGCAGCCGCCCGCGAGTTCGTGCTGATCGTGGTCGGGGCCCTGATCGTGTCGTCGATCCTGCGGGCGTTCGTCGGGCAGATGTTCATCATCCCGAGTGAGTCGATGGAGAACACGCTGCTGGTCGGTGACCGGGTCGTGGTCGAGAAGCTGACCGACGTCAAGCGTGGCGACGTGGTCGTGTTCGAGGATCCGGGCGGCTGGCTCGGCCCGAGCGAGAGCGGTCAGAAGCGCGGTTCGATCGGCCGGTTCTTCGAGATCGTCGGTCTGCTTCCGGACTCCAGCCACGGTCACCTGATCAAGCGCCTGATCGGTATGCCGGGCGACAAGGTCGCGTGCTGCGACTCCAAGGGCCGCCTGCTGGTGAACGGTCAGCCGCTCGACGAGCCCTATCTGTATCCCGGCGACGCCCCGTCCCAGATGGAGTTCCAGGTCACCGTCCCGGCCGGCCGGATCTTCGTGATGGGCGACCACCGGTCCGCGTCCGGCGACTCCCGGGTGCACCTGCAGGACCTCGACGCGAACGGCGGCAATCAGGGCGACGCGGCGTTCGTTCCGCTCGACAAGGTCACCGGGCGGGCGATCATGATCGTCTGGCCTGCGGGCCGCTGGACCAAACTCGGCGTACCCGACACGTTCAAGGCCGTCCCGGCTCCCGGTCCGGCGCCGGACAAACCCTCGATATCCCTCACGCCACCACCTAAGTGAGAACCTGTCGCCTCTGAAGCCTAGGGTGGGTTGTGTGATGCGGAGGGCTGGATGAGCGCGTTGCCGCGCGGAAGTACGGTACGGCGGGACGCTGGGCTGTACGGGTACGAGCGTGCCCTGCGCCGCGTCGGCCTGGACCCGATCGCCGGCGTCGACGAGGCAGGTCGTGGACCGTGTGCCGGTCCGCTGGTGGCGGCCGCGGTGATCCTGCCGGACGGCAAGCGGGGCCAGATCCCGGAGCTGGCGGACTCGAAGCTGCTGACGGCGAAGGCGCGGGACCGCTGCTACGAGGAGATCCGCAAGCGTGCCCTGGCCTGGTCGGTGGTCTCGATCGAGGCGGCCGAGTGCGATCGCCTCGGCATGCACGTCGCGAACCTGGAGGCGCTCCGCCGAGCGCTGTTCCGGCTCGACGTACGGCCGTCGTACGTGCTGACCGACGGCTTCAGCGTCGACGGTCTCGGCGTACCAGGTCTGGCGATCTGGAAGGGCGACCGCGTGGCGGCCTGTATCGCCGCCGCCTCCGTGATCGCCAAGGTGACCCGGGACCGGGTGATGGAGCATTGGGACACCGTGTACCCGCAGTACGGGTTCGCGATCCACAAGGGATACTGCACCCCTGAACACCAGGCGGCACTGGACGAATACGGCCCGTGCCCACAACATCGACGGCGGTTCGAGAATGTCCGCCGCAGTATGCGGCCCGATATGGGACAGAATGTGACGAGTCCCACCGGAGTGGAGAGCAATCGATGAGTGCCGATGATCTCGAGAAGTACGAGACCGATATGGAGCTGCAGCTCTATCGGGAGTACAAGGACGTCGTCGGGATCTTCAAATATGTCGTAGAGACCGAGCGGCGCTTCTACCTGTGCAACGCGGTGGACCTGAAGGTCCGCACCGAAGGCGGCGACGTGTACTTCGAGGTGACGATGGCCGACGCCTGGGTCTGGGACGTCTACCGTTCCGCCCGCTTCGTCAAGAACGCCAAGGTCGTCACCTTCCGCGACGTCAACATCGAGGAACTCGCCAAGTCCGACCTGGAAGTCCCCAAGGACTCCGACTTCGGTCGCTGACGTTGTCCACAGGCGGAAAGTAGCGCCCGTTTTCGAGGCCTGATCCCGGCATCTTCTCTGCCGGAGGTGGTCATCGATGCGGACCAAGAACACCGTCGGACGGTATGGCGAGGATCTCGCCGCGAGGTATCTCAGAACCCACGGTTTCGTCGTGCTCGAGCGCAACTGGCGCTGCGAGTCCGGCGAGATCGACATCGTGGCGCGCGAGGGCGACACCCTCGTCATCTGTGAGGTGAAGACCCGGCGCGGGCTGAACTACGGCACCCCGCTGGAGTCGATCACCTACCGGAAGCTGGCCACACTCAGGAAGCTCTCCGGTCGCTGGCTGCAAACCCATCAACTCAGACCGGCAGGGGTCCGGATCGACATCATCTCGGTCCTGTTCGACCACAACACGCCACCCCAGGTGGACCACGTGCGAGGTGTGGCCTGATGCCGCTCGCACAGACCTGGTCCGTCGCTCTCGTCGGTCTGGAAGGCCACCTGGTCGAGGTCGAGGCCGACATCGCGCAAGGCCTGCCCAAGACCACCCTGATCGGGTTGCCGGACACATCGTTGTCCGAGGCCCGCGATCGAGTCCGCGCTGCGGTCGTGAACAGCGGCGAGCGATTCCCGGACCGCAAGGTCACCATCGGTCTCTCACCCGCAACCCTGCCCAAGACCGGCTCCCACTACGACGTCGCGATCGCCCTTTCGCTGCTGACAGCGGCCGGCGTGCTCGAGTCCGACGCGCTCCGCCGGACGGCGATCATCGGTGAGCTCGGTCTCGACGGCCGCATCCGCGAGGTCCGCGGCGCCCTCGCGATGACGCTGGCAGCCTCCCGGGCCGGCTTCGACCGCATCGTCGTACCGGACTTGAATGTGGGCGAAGCACGCCTAGTTCCAGGGATCGAGGTGTACGGCGCCCGCTCACTACGTCAGGTCCTCGCTCTGTTGCGCGGGACCGACATCCCCGACGAAGCGCCACCTCGCGCCGAGCCACGCCTGGTGTCCGAGTCATTGACCCGGGTCCCGGCGGTCGATCTCGACGATGTCATCGGACAGCGCGAAGGCCGCCGGGCCATCGAGGCCGCAGCCGCCGGCGGCCATCACCTCTTCCTGCACGGCCCACCAGGCTCCGGCAAGACAATGCTCGCCGAACGCCTCGCCGGACTGATGCCCGACCTGCGTACGGACGACTCGCTCGAAGTCTCGGCCGTTCACTCACTCGCGGGCTTGCTCACCAACGACGCCGAGCTGGTCGTCCGACCACCGTTCATCGCTCCACACCACACCGCGTCACTGGCCAGCCTCGTTGGCGGGGGATCAGGTGTGCCGAGGCCCGGCGCCATCAGCTGCGCACATCGCGGCATCCTGTTCATCGACGAGGCACCGGAGATGCATCCGCTGACTCTCGACACACTGCGCCAACCACTCGAATCCGGTTTCGTCGAAGTCCACCGGGCTGCGGCCGTCGCCAAGTTCCCGGCCCGCTTCATGCTCGTCCTCGCCGCCAACCCCTGCCCATGCGGCCTTTCTGGCACCAATCAAGGCATCTGCAGTTGCACGCCCCAGGTCCTGGCGCGCTACCGCCAACGGATCAGCGGCCCGATCAAGGACCGCCTCGACATCCAGCGCCAGATCCTCCCCGCCGCCCGCACCGTCACCGACGGCGAGCCAGTCGAATCAACTCTCGTCGTAGCTGGCCGCGTCCACACAGCGCGCGACCGCCAGACCCACCGCTACCGCAACACCGCGTGGACTCTCAACAGCGAGGTTCCTGGTCCTGTCCTTCGCCGCGAGCACCCGCTGGACGCCGCCAGCCAGAAGCTCCTCGAGGACCACTACGCCGCCGGCCGCCTCACAGCCCGCGGCTTCGATCGAGTCGTCCGCCTCGCCTGGACCCTGACCGACCTCGCCGAGCTCAGCATCCCCACAGTCGACCAGACCCACGAAGCCTTCCAACTCCGCTCCGGCGAGCCCCTAACCCAACTCTCCGACCACCGCCCCCTCAAAGGACCAGCCCGATGACCCCCAGCTACGCACCAACGACCGAAGGTTCTGGCTCCGGGCAAGGAACGGGTGGCGACGAGTCGGTTGCTGGTGGCAACGGAGATGAAGAGCGCCTGGCCCGCGCAGGCCTGTCCCGGGTGGTCGAGCCGGGCGATCTCGCCGCACTGAAGGTCTTCGACGGTCTTTCCCCGCTGGAGATCTGGGACCGCCTTCAGCACAACGCCCCCGGCCTGGAGCGCTGGTCCACGCGACTCGCCACTGCCGACCCACCTCGAGATCTCGAACGAGCCGCGGCCGCCGGCGCACGGTTCGTGATCCCCGGCGACGACGAATGGCCGGTCGAGGTCGAAGTACTCGAAGAAGCCGGCCAGCTGACCCGCCGGGCCGGCGTACCGTTCGGCCTCTGGGTCCGCGGCCGCGCCAACCTCCGCCACGCCGTCACCCGATCCGTCGCAATCGTCGGCGCCCGCGCCAGCTCGTCCTACGGCGAACACGTGTCCGCCGAACTGTCCTCCGGCCTCGCCGACAACGGAATCACGATCGTCTCCGGCGGTGCCTTCGGCATCGACGCGGCAGCACACCGCGGAGCCCTCGCAGCCGCCGGCACGACGATCGCGGTCCTGGCCTGCGGCGTCGACGTCAGCTACCCGAAACGCAACTCCGCCCTCCTCAGCCGCATCGCCGAGGACGGCCTGGTCGTCGCCGAACTCGCGCCTGGCTGCGCCCCGACCAAGCTCCGCTTCCTCGCCCGCAACCGACTCATCGCCGCCGTCACCCAAGGCACCGTGGTCATCGAAGCCGCAGTACGCAGCGGCGCCCTCAACACCGCCGGCTGGGCCGAACAATGCGGCCGCCCCGTGCTGGCCGTCCCGGGCCCGATCACCTCGCGCATGTCCGCCGGCAGCCACCTACTGGTCCGCGAACGCAACGCCGTCCTGGCCACCAATGTCGCCGACATCGTCGAAGCAATCTCGCCCTTCGGCACCAACCTGACCCAACCCCCAAGAGCCGCCCAAACCCTCACCGACACCCTGGACCCCGACCTCCAAAGAACCCTGGACGCCGTCCCGGTCCACAACCCCGCCCCCACCGACAACATCGCCACCACAGCAGGCCTGGACCTCCCCACCACCCAACAATGCCTACAAACGCTCACCGCCCTGACCCTCATAATCCGAACCCCCACCGGCTGGCGCCTACCACCCACCACGCCATCACCGCCGCGGTGACGGACAGAAGATCGAGGCACCGGTCCGGCGACCCGCGTGATCGACTCCGTCGTACTGCTGCTCGTTTGCTGCAGGTTGGGTAGCAAGGGGACCAAGCGATGGTGCAGCGGCGGGCTGGGTGCCGGTGGGACTTGCTCTTGGCGGGCGGCCGGGCGACAGTCGGTTGCATGGTCAGGCTCGCGGCTGGAGTGGTCGCAACTGGTGGGCTGGTGATGCTGGCCGTGCGGGCAGACCTGGCGGCACAGGTCGACGGGTGGCGGATGGCGGTGGACGCCGCTGTCGGTGTCGTCTTCATCGTCGCCGGGGCCTTGCCCACCGGGCCGGCTCGTCAACGGGCGATGGTTGCCGCCGTGGGTGCTGCCTGGTTACTCGGATCGGTGTTCGTGCAGGCCCTACCACTGCATCAGTCGGTGCTTGCGGTGGCGTTGGTGATGTTTCCGACTGGCCAGATCCGCGGCCGACTCGCCTGGCTCGCGGTCGCTCTCGCCGCAGTGGTAGCGGCTGGTTTCGTGCCACAACCTGGGGTGGCTCTGCTCTTCGCTCTGGCCGCCGTCTGCGCCGCGATGCGCCCACCAAGTGCTGGGTGGTATCCGGTGACGGCAGCCGTCGCAACGGCAGTGACTCTCGGCGTCAGCTGGTCGCTCGCTCGGACTCAGGAATCGTTCGATCCAGCGCTCGCTCTCCTTGACTACCAGGTCGTCCTCGGACTGGTCGCCGTGACCTTCCCGGTCGCGTACTGGTCGGCACTCCGAGTACGGCGACGGCTTGCCGACGCGGTTCTGGTCAGTCGACCGTTGACTGGACTTGACGGCTTCGCCTCGGTACTCGGACAGGCCCTCGGCGATCCAAGCCTTGAAGTTCGCCGCTGGCAGGACTTCGCCGGCGGGCAGACAGACCGGAACCTCCTCACGGTGAGCGAGGCCGACGGACCGGTCGCTGTCGTCGCGCATCAGTCGGCGGCGCTGGAGGATCCGCTCACAGCCCGGGCAGTCGAGACAGCCGTGCGGCTGGCGGTGGCCAACATCCGGCTGCAGGACGAGCAGCTCTCCCGACTGCGCGAACTGGAGGCGGCGCGTGCGCGGGTTCTCGCAGCCGCGGACCGCCAGCGGGAGGAGGTGGCGGAAGAACTGGGGCACAACGTGGCAGCCCTCTTGAGGGACGCCCAGGCTGAACTCGCCGACGTAGGTGTCGGGACAGCGACCGCCTTGGACATTGTGCGATCAGAACTCGCAACTGCGATCGTGGAGATCGGAGACCTGGCGGCAGGCATTCCACCGGCGACGCTGGGGGAGGGACGGCTGCGCGACGCGCTCGAGATCCTCGCGGCACGAGCTCCGGCCGACGTGGCGACCAGCTACAGCGACGAGGCCGCCGGCGACGCCGACGCCGAGACCGCGTTGTTCTATGTCTGTTCAGAGGCGTTGGCCAACGCGGCCAAGCACGCCGGCGCCGGCCGGATCACGATCGACGTACGCCGGTACGGCGATCTGCTGGAGGCAACCATCACCGACGACGGACGTGGTGGCGCAGACGCTTCCGGGTCCGGGCTGATCGGACTGTCCGACCGGTTGGCCGTCCTCGACGGCCGGCTCCGGGTGGAGAGTCCACCCGGAGCCGGTACGACCGTGACCGCCACCGTCCCGTGTCGGCGCCGGCTGTCCTAACCGATCTTCTGGTACGGCTCGAGGATCATCTCGAACCCCAACGAGGCGGATGGCTCGCTGAAGACGAGAGTCTTGCCGTCAACCGCCCAGGTGAGGCGGAACGGCTGGTCCTTTCCCTTCGGCACGAGCCAGACCTGATGACCGGTGCCGCGCAGATCTCCGACGACGAGCGGGACATCGGTGATGGTGCCACCGCAGTCGTCGCTCGGGTCGCCGATGGGCCGGCAGCGGTTCTCGAACGTCCCGTTCCGCACCGTCAGAGTCCAGGTCCCCGAAGTTCCGTCCGTGTTGTCCAGACCTGCTGCGTGCACGTCGTCGAGTGTGATTTCCACCCGGTAGACACCGTTCGGAAGGGCGGAGACCTCCTGAGGGATCTTGGGCGCGGGAGCTTCCTTACCCGTCTGCCGGCAGGCTGCCAGCACGTTCGGGACGTCAGCCAGGGGATTGGCCGTCGCGATGGCCTGGATCTCCTTCAGCATCGGCCCGCTCTTCGGGTCGGCTGCAAGCTGATCCAGTACGGGCTGCAGTTTCCTGCGCAGGCCGGCGACCTCGCCTGGTGTGGCACCGATGAAACGGACACCGCTGCTACACATGTCGCCGGCGATGGTCGACTCGTCGTAGCTGGCCTCGACGGAGGTCTTCGCCGCTCGCTCGGCCGCATCCCTGATCCAGCTCCGCTGCTGGTCGGTGAGCGCCTCGAACCGTTGTCGGCTGAAGCTCAGGACGAAGACCTTCGGCCAGAGCACGACATTGGCGGTGACCTGGGGCGCGACAGCGGTGTCGGTCTTGGCGTACTGCGGGACATCGAACTCGGCGCCGCGAAGACGACCGGCTTTGATCTCGCCGCCCCACTCGATCCCGAAGTTCACCGGTGTACCGCCCAGCGCCCGGATGGCCGCCTCCTGCACGGGCGAGTTGTAGGTCCGGAACCGGGTGCCCGTCCAGTCAGCCGGTCCGAGCAGCGGCTTCTTCGCGGCGAACGGCCGGCGGAGCGGTCCGACTGCCAGTCCGAGGCCGACCACTCCGGTGCTGTCCAGGCTGGCGAGCAGGGTCTTGGCGACCGGTGCGGTCACCAGTTGCTTCTCCGCGGCATAACTGGTGATCGTCATCGGCGCCTCGACGGCCTTGAGGCTGGTGATACCGGCTCCCGCGAAGGCCCGCGTCGATGGCCAGCCACCGTCGATCTCGCCGGCCGCGATCGCCTTCACGATGGCGGATTCGGCCTTTGCGTCGCCGGCGCCGTAGTTCTTCTTGATCTCGACCTTCAGCTTGCCGCCGGACACCGTCCGCAGGTTGTCGACGAAGGCCTGCGGCCCGAACGACTGACCGTTGTTGTTCACGTCGTCGATGGTGGCCAGCGTCAGTACGGCGCTGTCCCCGCCGGCCTTGTCGACTGCCTTCGCGCCACTACAGCCGAGCGGTGCCATCAGCATGATGGCGACGAGGCTGGAGCTGAGGCCGCGTTTGCGCAGTACGTTCATGGTTCCCCCTGACGTCCAGAGAATCGGACGCTGAGTAACGTCCAGTACTCCGGACGCTACGGGCGGCGCACTCTTCTGCCGACCGTGCTGGCACGGGGGCGAATGTGGCTACCACTGCACCAACTGTGACTTCACAAGCGCACAATGGGAAGCGTGACCATGGTGGCGGGGGCAGGTCCGGTGGTGGCGGCGCGTAGCGCAGCCATGGCTGTGTCTGCGACAGTGCTGGCGGCCGCAGTCGTGGTGGTATGCGTCCTGCCGTTCGCGCTCGGCGACCCGAATGCACCTCAGGTCCAGCGGCTACCGGCCTGGTACATCGTGGTCGTCGCCGTGGCCGCGACGATCTCCGTCGCCGCGGCCTGGGCCGCACGGTCACACGACGGCCACGCCTCGGCAGCGCTCGCGCTGGCCGGCGTAGCGGCCGTCCTGCCGCTGTGGGCTTCGCAAGAGTGGCTGCCCGGCTCGTTGCGCGCCGCTACTCTCGCGACGACTCCGCTGGCCGTGGCAGCGATCGCCGCCACGGCGCTGCTGTGGCCGGCCGGAGCAGAGCCACGAGCGGATCGGCTCGTGATGGTCATCGCTGGGATCGCGGTCGTTGCCGCCGGCGTTCATGTGCTGGCGTACAACCCCTTCGCCGATCCGGGCTGCGCCCAGACCTGTGCCAACCTGTCGCCACCCCTCGGCGAGCTGGTCGGGACTCGCGCCACGGTGGCGATCACCACGGTGGCGATCGTCAGCATCGCTCTGATCGGTGGGGTCGCGGTCGCTGCGACTCTCAGAACCCGTTCGTCTCGGCTGGTGAGCGGCGCGGCGCTGGCTGCTCTGACGGCGCTGGGAGGGCTGGCAGTTCTACGGTGGCTGACCTTCGAGAACCTCACGCCGTCAGCCGTCAGACTCCCACTGGAACCGTTGGGCGTCGCCGCTGTCGGAGCGGCGGTGTGCTTGCTTCACCTTCGTGTTCTGCGGACCCGATCAGCCGTCGACAGGGTGGTGGCCGGTCTGTCGGCAGAGTCCGTACGGCGCGGAGCCGTCGTCGATGTCCAGTTCGCTGTCCCAGGTGAGGACCGCTGGCTCGACCCGGCGGGCGTGGCCGTCTTGAACTCACCCGAGCCGGCCCGAACCGTGGTCCTGACCGACGGCTCGGCGCCGACCGTTCGGCTTGTCGCCGCTCGCGCCGTGGACCCGGCGGAGATACTCGCTGGCCTGTCCCCAGTCACCCGGTTGGCGCTTCACAATGCACAGTTGTCGACGGTCGCTCGAGCGCGGCTGGCAGAGGTACGGGCGTCACAGCGCCGGGTAGTCGCCGCGTCGGACAGCGAACGCCGCCGGATCGAGCGCGACCTGCACGATGGTGCGCAGCAGCGGCTGGTCGGTGTAGGTCTGCAGTTGCGCATTGCCCGCGCCGACGCCGACCAGGAAACGCGCCTCACGATCGCGCGGCTGGAGAGCAAGGTCGGCGACGCTCTGAGCCAGCTGCGTCGGCTGGCGCACGGGGTCTTTCCGAGTGTGCTCGCCGACGAGGGCCTGGAGCAGGCGTTGGTCGAGCTCGTCGCGGCATCCGACGTACCGGCGGCGCTCACGGTGCAAGTCAGTGATGCTTTGACCACGGAGGTGGCGATGGCTGCTTATGCGACCGTCGCTGCCGCAGTCGGTGGCGTCGTACAGCCCTCCACCGCCACGTGTTGCCGGATCGAGGTCGGCCAACTTACGGAGTCGCTGATCGTCAGGGTGGAGACGGAGTCGGCGACCTTCCTGGCCACGGATCTCACGGCGATCGGCGATCGGGTCGGCGCGGTCGGAGGACAGCTCACATGGTCGGGCCCTGAGGCCGGCCGGTACGACGTGACGGCGGTGATCCCGTGCGTGTCGTGATCGCGGACGACGTCATGCTGATCCGTTCAGGCCTAGCGCGGCTGCTCGGTGACACGGGCATCGAGGTCATCGGTGAGGCCGCTGATGCCGACGAACTGCTGCGCCTGGTCGCGCTCGGCGAGCCGGACGCTGCGATCGTGGACATCCGGATGCCGCCGACCCACACCGACGAAGGGCTGGTCGCGGCCCGTCAGATCCGCGAGCGCTACCCGGACACGGCCGTGGTCCTGCTGAGCCAGTACGTCGAGAGCCGGTACGCATCCCGGCTCCTCGCGGATCAACCCGGCGGTGTCGGCTACCTGCTCAAGGAGCGCGTGTCCGACATCGCCGTACTCGTGGATGCACTGCGACGGGTCGCAGATGGCGAATGCGTCCTCGACCCGACCATCGTGTCGCGGCTGATGCGGCGACGGCGTCCGGACTCACCTCTGACTCAGCTCACCAGCCGAGAGCGAGAAATCCTGGCGCTGATGGCGGAGGGGCGGTCCAACTCGGCCATCGCCGGACAGCTCCACATCAGCGAGCGCACGGTCGAGACAACCTGTGCGCACCTCTTCCGCAAGCTCCAACTGGAGCCCTCGGCCGACGTGAACCGCCGCGTCCTCGCCGTACTGACCGCCCTCCGCGGCTGACCTGAGCTAGTTGCGCATGTGCTTGCCGCGGGTGGGTTTTTGGGGCTGCTGTTCGGGGGGAGTGCGGATGGCGCGGAGCTCGGGCCCGCGGTCCTGGTCCTGGCGGATGACTTGGAGGCCGCCGGTGCCAGGGTCGGTGTCGCCCAGGTCGAAGTCCCAGCTGTCCTCGTTGGCGAGGCGGCTGTGCCAGCGGCCGTACAGGCCGTAGATCGCGATGCCGATGACCATCCAGACGCCGAACTTGGTCCAGGTGCTCGTCTTCAGGTTGAGCATCAGCCAGACGGTGGCCGCGAGCGAAAGCAGCGGGATCAACGGGACCATCGGTACGCGGAAGCCGCGCTCGAGGTTCGGCTCGGTGCGGCGCAGGGTAAGTACGCCGACGGCGCAGAACGCGAAGCAGAACAGGGCTCCGATAACCAGCAGTTCCTCGAGTTCCAGGACCTTCGGGTAGAGCGTCAGTGCCAGCGCGGCGAGACCGGCGAAGGCGGCGGCGCGGGCGGGGGAGGAGTACACCCGGCTGACTCGGCCGAGGCTCTTCGGCAGCAGACCGTCGCGGCCCATGTTGAACAGGACGCGGCTCTGCGCGATGAGGACGACCATGATCACCGTCATCAACGCCAGTAGCGCACCTACATTGACCACTTTCGCGGCCCACCCGACGCCGACCGCGGCCAGCGCCTCGGAGACCGGTGCGGCTCCGCCGAGCTTGCCGTACGGGCGCATGCCGACCAGCACGACTGCCATTGCGATGTAGAGGATCGTCACCGCTCCGACGCCGAGCAGCATCCCCTGCGGGACCGTCTTCCGCGGGCTGCGCGCGTCTTCCGACGCGGTCGCGATCAGGTCGAAGCCGATGTACGCGAACACGATCGTGCTCGCGGCCGTGAAGATTCCCATCGTCCCGAACGAACCGAACGACGAGTCGAGAATCCAGCCCAGCAACGTCGGACTCGCAGCTGCGGGCGCGGCCCGGGCCGGCGGTACGAACGGGTGGTAGTTCGACATGTTGATGTGCGCGGCGCCGACGATGACCACCAGGAGGATCACCGCGACCTTCGCGATCACGACGACCGTCAGCACCCGGGCCGACAGTTTGGTGCCGGTCACGATCAGCGCGGTCAGGACCAGCAGGAGCAACGGGGCAACGAGGTTCAGCTTGGCCTCGGGCCCGAAGAACTGGGCCACTCCGCTCGGCAGCGTGACTCCGAATCCGTCCAGCGTGGCCAGGAAGTACGCCGACCAGACGCGGGCGACGATCGCCGCCGCGGTGACGAGTTCGAGTACGAGCGCCCAGCCGACCAGCCACGCCCACATCTCTCCGAAAGTCACGTAACTGAAGGTGTACGCGCTACCGGAGACCGGGATCGTGGAGGACAGCTCGGCGTAACAGGCCGCGGCCAGCACACAGACGATCGCGGCGATGACGAACGACAGGATCACTGCCGGTCCGGCGACATTGGCCGCCTGTACGCCGCTGATGCTGAAGATGCCAGAGCCGATCATCACGCCGAGGCCGAGTACGACCAGATCGCGACGACCGAACAAACGCGGCAGACGGTGCCGCGCGTCCTCGACTCGAGTGAACGCCGACTCGACCGGCAGGCGCCGGCCTACGGTCTGTCCGTTCGCTGAGGGGGCCATGGTCAGGGGTGCCTCCGTTGCTACTAGGGCAATCGGGCCGAACAGTAGTCGACCGTGGGGCTATCGACCAGCCCTCCTCTCGTCGGTCTCCGCGCGGTGGCTTGCGATGCCGGGCCGCCTCACGCATCGTCAAGACATGACGCCGGACGATGTCAGTGCGAGCCCTTCCTGGCCGGAAGGTTTCGCTACGTTACTGGCTGACTACGAACGGCATCTGACGGCGGAAAGAGACCTCAGCTCTCACTCCGTGAGAGCCTACATCGGAGATGTCGCGGATTTACTCGAACATTTGATTCGGCTTGGTCACGATGATCTGGCCGGGTTGGACATCCGGGGGCTGCGGTCGTGGCTGGCCAAACAGCAAAGTCTGGGGAAATCCCGCAGCACGATGGCTCGCCGGGCCACGGCCGCAAGGGTGTTCACCGCGTGGGCGCAGCGAACCGGGCGAATCGGTACGGATCCGGGAGCGTTGCTCGCCAGCCCGCAGCCGCACAAGAGTCTGCCGGGGGTTCTCGGCCAGGCCGATACGCGAGCCGTCCTCGATGCGGCGGCCGTGGCCGCGGACGACGGGAGTCCGATCGGGCTGCGTGACCTCGCGATCATGGAACTCCTGTACGCGACCGGGATCCGGGTCGGCGAGCTGTGTGCACTCGATGTCGACGACATCGACCGGTCGCGCCGAGTGGTCCGCGTGTTCGGAAAGGGCCGCAAGGAGCGGTCGGTTCCGTACGGCGTACCGGCCGGCGAAGTGCTCGAGCGGTGGCTCGCCGAGGCGCGGCCGATGCTGGCGCGCGAGGGGAGTGGTCCGGCTGTCTTCCTCGGGGCCCGTGGTGGCCGGATCGATCAGCGAGCGGTACGGCGAATGGTCCACGAGCGGATCGCCGTCGTCGACGCACCGGACCTGGGTCCGCACGGTCTGCGGCATACCGCGGCCACGCATCTGCTCGAGGGTGGTGCGGACCTGCGCAGCGTGCAGGAACTGCTCGGGCACGCGTCCCTGGCGACAACGCAGATCTACACCCACGTCTCCAGCGAACGCCTCCGACAGGCCTACCAACAAGCCCACCCCCGAGCCTGACCGCGACGCCGTGCGTTCGCCACCGGTGGGCCGAGCAGGCCGGCGCGGCTGTGTCTGCGCGGGATTGCGGACAGGGGACCGCGGAGGACGGGGTGGGTCTGTGTGCGGGGGATGCGGCGTGGGGGTGGGGGGATGCGGCAGACTTCGGGGCATGCGGGTTTCGGCGAAGTCTGACTATGCGTTGCGAGCTCTGATCGAGATCACCCAGCGGTGGGTGGCCGACGATCCTTCGGTGGTGTCGGCCGAGGAGCTCAGCCGGGCGCAGGGCATTCCGCACGGATTCCTGCAGGGGATCCTGGCCGACCTGCGCCGGGCCGGAGTGCTGTCGAGCCAGCGGGGGCAGTCGGGTGGGTGGCGGTTGGCCGTCGACCCCAACGACATCTCCGTCGCCGATGTGATGCGGGCCGTCGACGGTCCGATCGTGAGCATCTCCGGTGTCCGGCCGGAAAGCGTGTCGTACAACGAGCATGCGGTCGTACTCCAGCGGGTCTGGATCGCGGCCCGCGCGAGCCTCAGGGACGTGCTGGAGAACACGACCCTGATCGATCTCGCCAAGAACAAGCTCCCCGCCGGCGTCGAGCGCCGCTCGCGGGACGAGGACGCCTGGCAGGCGCGCGTTCCCGGCAGCTGACCTGAGGGGTCGGTCGCGGGGTGGCTACTGGCGTCTGATTACTAGGCCTGCGGTCAGGGTTAGGGCCGCGGTGGCGGCGATGAGGAGCTTTGCGGTTCGCTGGTTGGGGTCTGAGGGGTTGGATCTCGGCGGTGCGGCGTGTGCTGCTGGTGGTGGGGATGGGGCGGCTGGCGGTTGAGTTTGCTGGCCGGTGAGGGGGAGTAGGCGGATCGGGCGGTTGGGGACGAGGGTCAGCGGGTTGAGGTACTGCTTGCCCTGGAGGAAGCCCCAGTGCAGGCAGGTCCGCGGCAGGCAGTGTGAGCCAGCGGCGGACAGGCGGCCGATGACGGTGCCGGTTGCGACGGTGGTGCCGACCGTGACCGAGGGGACGACGGGCTCGTACGTCGTACGGCGAGGGCCGGTGCCGATTGTGATCACGCCGCGTCCGGCGAGCGGACCGGCGTACGTGATCGTCCCGGGGGTGGCTGCGAGGACGGGCTGGCCGGGGTTGCCGGCGAGGTCGACGCCGCGGTGGCCGGGGAGCCAGGGTTTCGCGGGCAGCTCGAAGCCGCGCAGTACCTCAGGACGGGGTTGGAGTGGCCAGTCCGAGGTGACGACGGATGCGGGGATTGAGGGGAGGGTGGCGGCGGCTAGGAAGGCGAGGATCATGCCTTGGAAGATGCCGTTGCCGTGGCCGGTTTCTGGCCCTCGGTGGTGGGTTTGTGGATAACTGTGGCCGGTTCGCTTTGGGCGCGGGTGGTCACGTACACTTCCGGTGGCGCCCCCTGTAAGTGGGGCGACTACGCATGCCCGCACAAGTGCGTCGCATCCATCGGTCCCGGAGCAATCCGGGCGGAGCTGCGCGACGGGCATCAGGTGCCGCGGATCACCCGATCCGTGGCGAGACAACCGAGAGTAGACCCGGAAGTACGTCCCGGGTCATCAAAAGGAGACCCCTCATGGCCGTCGTGACCATGAAGCAGCTGCTCGAGAGCGGCGTGCACTTCGGGCACCAGACCCGGCGCTGGAACCCGAAGATGAAGCGCTACATCCTGACCGAGCGCAACGGCATCTACATCATCGACCTGCAGCAGTCGCTGTCCTACATCGACCGCGCGTACGAGTTCGTTCGCAGCACGGTCGCCTCCGGTGGCGCGATCCTGTTCGTCGGTACCAAGAAGCAGGCTCAGGAAGCCATCGCCGAGCAGGCGACCCGGGTCGGGATGCCGTACGTGAACCAGCGCTGGCTGGGCGGCATGCTGACCAACTTCCAGACCGTGAACAAGCGGCTCCAGCGCCTCAAGGAGCTCGAGCTGATCGACTTCGAGGACGTCGCCGCCTCCGGTGTCACGAAGAAGGAGCTGCTGCAGAAGCGTCGCGAGCACGACAAGCTGCTCAAGACCCTCGGCGGTATCCGCGACATGGCCCGGGTTCCGGCCGCCGTGTGGATCGTGGACACCAAGAAGGAGCACCTCGCGGTCGACGAGGCGCGCAAGCTGAAGCTGCCGATCATCGGCATCCTGGACACCAACTGCGACCCGGACGAGGTCGACTACCCGATCCCGGGGAACGACGACGCGATCCGCTCGGTCGGCCTGCTCACGCGGGTCGTCGCCGACGCCGTCGCCGACGGCCTGATGGGTCGCTCGGGCCAGGGTTCCACCGCCGCCGGCGAGGAGCTGGGCCAGGAAGAGCCGCTGGCTGCCTGGGAGCGCGAGCTGCTGGAGAGCCAGAACGGCGCCGCGAAGGCCGAGGCCAAGACGGACGAGACTGCCGAGGCCGCCCCGGCCGCCGAGGCCACTCCGGCTGCCGACGTCCTGACCGAGCCGATCGCGACCGACGCCGTCATCGAGGCCGCCCCGGAGACCACCGAGGCCGCCGCGGAGACCGCCGAGGCCGCTCCGGAGGCCAAGGCTGAGGTCACCGAGGCCGCTGAGGCCGCTGAGGTCACCGAGGCCAAGGCCGAGGAGACCCCGAAGGCCGACGAGGCCTGACAGCCCGCTGACGCCACCCGGGCACGATCCCGGGTGGCGCCACCAGGTGCCGAAGGACGATCTGCCCGCCTACCCAGCCGCATCGACAAGACGAGAGAACGAGGAATGGCGAACTACACCGCCGCTGACGTGAAGAAGCTCCGCGACGCCACCGGCGCGGGCATGATGGACGCGAAGAAGGCGCTCGAGACCACGGACGGCGACTTCGAGAAGGCGATCGAGGAGCTGCGCATCCACGGCGCGGCGAAGGCCGCCAAGCGTGGCGCCGAGCGCACCGCCAGCAACGGCCTGGTGGCCGCTGCGGAGAACGCGCTGGTCCAGCTGAACTGCGAGACCGACTTCGTCGCCAAGAACGAGCAGTTCCAGCAGCTGGCCGCCGACATCGTCGCGCACGCCTCGGCGAGCAAGGTCGGCGAGGTCGAGGGTCTGCTGAACGAGAAGCTCACCGACGGCAAGTCGGTCGCCGAGAACATCGAGGCCCTGGCCGCGGTGATCGGCGAGAAGCTGGAGCTCGCCCGGGTGGCCGTGTTCGACGGTCAGGTGACGGCGTACATGCACAAGCGCGCCGCGGACCTGCCGGCCCAGGTCGGCGTACTGGTCGAGTTCGAGGGCGACAACGTCGAGGCTGCTCGTGGCGCTGCCATGCAGGCCGCCGCGATGCGCCCGCTGTACACCACCCGCGACGAGGTCCCGGCCGAGACGGTCGAGAACGAGAAGCGGATCGCCGAGGCGACCGCCCGCGAGGAGGGCAAGCCGGAGCAGGCTCTGCCGAAGATCGTCGAGGGCCGGGTGAACGGCTTCTTCAAGGACGTCGTACTGCTCGAGCAGGCGTCGGTCCAGGAGAGCAAGAAGTCCGTGAAGGCCGTGCTCGACGAGGCCGGTGTGACCGTGAAGCGGTTCGCCCGCTTCGAGGTCGGCGCCTGACCTTCAAGAGGTCCACAACACAGCAGACGAGCAACGAGAGGCCGGAATCGTGACGGAAACCCTGGGTACCGAGACGAGTCCGGCCTCTTCGCCGTACGCGCCGGCCTATCACCGGGTGCTGCTGAAACTGTCGGGTGAGGTGTTCGGCGGCGGCAAGCTCGGCGTCGACCCCGACGTGGTGAACTCGATCGCCAAGCAGATCGCCGAGGTGGTCCGGGCCGGTGTCCAGCTCGCCGTGGTGGTCGGCGGCGGCAACTTCTTCCGCGGCGCCGAGCTGCAGCAGCGCGGCATGGAGCGGAACCGTGCCGACTACATGGGCATGCTCGGCACCGTGATGAACTGCCTGGCGCTGCAGGACTTCCTGGAGAAGCTCGGCATCGAGACCCGGGTGCAGACCGCGATCACGATGGGCCAGGTCGCCGAGCCCTACATCCCGCGCAAGGCCGAGCGGCACCTGGAGAAGGGCCGCGTGGTCATCTTCGGCGCCGGTTCCGGTATGCCGTACTTCTCCACCGACACCGTCGCCGCCCAGCGCGCGCTCGAGGTCGGCGCCGAGGCGCTGCTGATGGGCAAGCAGGGTGTGGACGGCGTCTACGACTCCGACCCGAAGAAGAACCCGGACGCGGTCAAGTTCGACCAGCTGTCGTACGACGACTTCCTGGCCCGCGGCCTCCGGGTGGCCGACGCCACCGCGATCAGCCTGGCCCGCGACAACGCGCTGCCGATCGTGATCTTCGGTCTCGAAGAGGGCAACATCGCCCGGGTGATCCACGGCGAGAAGATCGGCACGGTCGTTTCGCAGGGGCAGTAGCCCGGCCGCCGCGCCCGTACCACTAGGATCTTTGCCGCAGGTTGATGTCCGTTATCTGGTAAACCTGCGGTCGTAGGGTAGGAGTGGCCGCGCCGAGGCGGCCCTGAGGAAGCGAGGAATGTCGTGATCGACGAAGCTCTCCGCGAAGCCGAGCAGAAGATGGCGAAGGCCGTGGAGGTCGCGAAGGACGACTTCGCCGCGATCCGTACCGGCCGGGCCCACCCGCAGATGTTCGCGGGCATCCTGGCCGACTACTACGGCAGCCCGACGCCGCTGCAGCAGCTGGCCGGCTTCCAGGTCCCGGAGCCCCGGACCGTGCTGATCTCGCCGTACGACAAGGGTGCGATGGCGGCGATCGAGAAGGCGATCCGCGACTCGGACCTGGGGGTTAACCCGGGCAACGACGGCGCGGTGATCCGGGTGCAGATGCCGCAGCTGACCGAGGAGCGGCGCAAGGAGTACATCAAGGTCGCCAAGACCAAGGGCGAGGACGCCAAGGTCTCGGTGCGCAACATCCGCCGGCACGCCATGGACCAGGTCCACAAGACGGTCAAGGATGGCGACGCCGGCGAGGACGAAGGCAAGAGTGCTGAGAAGCGGCTCGACGGGATGACGAAGAAGTATGTCGACTCGATCGATGACCTGCTGAAGCACAAGGAAGCCGAACTGCTCGAGGTGTGATGGGCGTCGAGAGCACGCCCGCGCCGACTCCCGGCCCGAGCCGGGCCGGGCGCAACCTGCCCGCGGCGATCGCGGTCGGGGTCGGGCTCGGCGCGCTGATCATCGGATCGCTGTACTGGCAGAAGGTTCTGTTCGTCGTCCTCGTGCTGGCGGCGGTCCTGGTGGCCGTCGACGAGATGATGAAGGCGCTGCGGACCGGCGGCGCGGTGATCCCGCGGATCCCGTTGTTCGTCGGTACGACGGCCATGCTGATCGCGGCGTACTTCGGCGGTCCGATGGCGCTGCTGGTCGCACTGGGGCTCACAGTCCTCGGGACGATCTTCTGGCGGATGCCGGGTGGCTCGGTCGGATTCGTCCGGGACGTGAGCGCTGGGGTGTTCCTGATCGGCTACGTGCCGCTGCTGGCCGGGTTCGCGATCCTGCTGGTGCAGCCGGACGCGGACGGCCCGGGCCGGGTGGTGACGTTCTTCGTGGTCGTGGTCGCGAGCGATGTCGGTGGATATGTCGCCGGCGTGCTGTTCGGCAAGCACCCGATGGCGCCGACGATCAGCCCGAAGAAGTCCTGGGAGGGCTTCGCCGGATCGGTGCTCGCCTGTATCGGAGCCGGTATCGGTGGGGTCGTCTGGCTGCTCGACGGGCACTGGTGGGTCGGCGCGATCATCGGTGCGGTTGCGGTTCTGACCGCGACGGTCGGCGATCTCGGTGAGTCGATGATCAAGCGCGACCTGGGCATCAAGGACATGTCGAACCTGCTCCCCGGCCACGGCGGCGTGATGGACCGGCTGGACTCGCTGCTCGCGACCGCGCCCGTCGTCTGGCTCCTGCTCCACCTGCTGGTGAAGGCATGACGATCGCACCGGACGGGCGTTCACTGGTCGGCGACGTCGTACGGCTGGATCGGATGCAGGAATCCGACATCGACGAGTTGTACGCCGCGATTGTCAACGAGCAGGTCTACGCCGGGGGATTCGGTGGCGGGATCGGCGCGATGCCGTCGAGTGCGGACGAGATGCGAGCGACCTGGATCCCGTCCGCGGCCAAGCGGTTCGCGTACGTGGTCCGGTTGGTTGCCGACGGCACCGTTGTCGGTACGTCGAGCCTGGCCGACGTCGATGTGGTCAACGAGCGGATCCACCTCGGCTACACCGGCTACGCGCCGGCCGTCTGGGGGACCGCGGTCAACCCGGCGGCCAAGCTGCTGCTGCTCGAGCACGCCTTCGAAACGTGTGGGTTCGGCCGGGTGAAGATCCAGACCGGCACGAAGAACACCCGCTCGCAGGCGGCGATCGCGAAGCTCGGTGCGACCCGTGAGGGCGTACTGCGCAGACATCAGCGGCTGGCCGACGGCTCGTTCCGCGACACGGTCGTGTTCTCGATCCTGGCCGACGAGTGGCCCGACGTACGGAAGCGGCTCGAGGCCCGGATCAACCGATGAGCTTCGCCAGCGACGCGAGGAGATCGTCCCGGTCGTAGGTGTTCGTCGTGATCAGGACCTCGTCGGCGGCAGTGCGCTGTACGAGGCCCTCCAGAGCGGCCTGAACCTCGTCCGACGTTCCGTAGTACTGGCCGCGCAGGGCGTTCTCGTAGAACTCTCGCTCCCGCGCGGTCATGTCCGCCGGAATCTCGGGCTGGAGCGGCGGGAAGACGCCGCGGGTGCGTGAGTACGCGCTGGCCCATGCCTCGGGCAACAACAGGCGCCGGGCGGCCTCGGTGGTGTCACCGACCGCAGCAGTGACGGCGAGAACGACGTACGGCTCCGGGGACCACGCTGATGGCTGGAAGGTCGTTCGGTACTGCTCTACGAGCTCCTCGGAGTCGGGGCGGGCAGCCAGGACCACAGGTAGTCCCAGCGATGCTGCGATCGCCGCACCTTCTCCGACGGCCAGGATGAAGGGCGGGATGTCCAGGCCCTCGCCTGGACGAGCGTGCACGTCCGACGTACCGGCGAGATAGCCGAGCAACTCCTGCACCTGTGTGCTGAAATCGTCGGCGGCGTCCTTCTCGACGCCGAGTGCACGCCGTACTCCGTTGGTGAAGCCGACCGACCTGCCCAGGCCCATGTCGATCCGGCCCGGGTACAGCGACTCCAGTACGCCGAACTGCTCCGCCACCACGAGCGGGTTGTGGTTCGGCAACATCACTCCGCCGGTGCCGACGCGGATCCGTTCGGTGCGGGCAGCAACAGCCGCCGCTAGGACAGTTGGCGCCGAACCGACCACTCCCGGAACGCTGTGGTGCTCCGAGACCCAGAAACGCTTGTAGCCAAGGGCTTCCACCTGCTGGGCGAAATCGACCGTCGCCCGCAGCGTCTCCGCCTCCGTCTCGCCAACACGCGTCCGGGAACGGTCCAGAACTGACAGCGGGACGGAGAGCATATTCAGTCCAACGGACCCGCCGGAGCCCTCATTCCCCGAGCAGTCGCCGTAGGTCGTCCCGGAAACGGTCCGCGGCCGGCAGGGGAGCGAGGAACTCCCGCTCGACCTCCAGCCGGATCCGCTCCGCCGTTTCAAAGGTCGACTCGCCCAACGGCGTCAGTACGACGACATTCCGCCGCCGATCCTCAGGGCTGCGCCGGCGTTCGACGAACCCGCGCTCCTCGAGCCCGTCCAGCAGGTCGCCGATCGACGTACGGTCCACCCGCAGCCGGGCCGCGACCTCGAGCTGCGACAGCGGCTCACCGGACGCGACCGCGTTCAGGACCGCCAGGTCGCGCCCGTTCAGGCCGTGCGGCGCCAGCGCTTTGGTCTGCGCCTCGGTGAGCTGCGCGAGGACGTGTTTGAGCAGGTACCCCAGCCGGTCGGACGCCATACCGTCAAATCTACCGGCTAACTGATCGTCAGGATGGCTGATCATCAGTTACCCTGACGATTATGGAACTGACCTTCGGTCTGAAGACCACTCCGATGCACGTCCCGTACGCCGACATCCGCCGCGTCTGGCTCGAGGCCGACGAGACCCCGCAGATCCGCGACGCCTGGCTGTGGGACCACTTCCTCCCACTCGCCGGCCCGAAGAACGGCGACGTACTCGAAGGCTGGACCCTGCTCACCGCGCTCGCAGCACAGACCAGCCGGCTCCGACTCGGCCTGCTCGTCACCAGCAACCGGATCCGCCCGCCCGCCGTCCTCGGCAAGATCGCCAGCACGCTCGACGTCATCTCCGGCGGCCGGCTGATCATTGGCCTCGGTGCCGGCGGCACCCATCAACCAGCCGGGCCGAACCCCGCGATCGAGGAGTACGCCGCCTACGGCCTGACGCTCGTACCGCCAGGAGAGGGGGTCGACCGACTCCGCGAGACGATCGAGATCCTGCGCCGGATGTGGACCGAGGACGAGTTCGACTTCAAGGGCCAGTACTACACGCTCGAGCGCAACCGCAACGCACCCAAACCGATCCAGGCCGGCGGTCCGCCGCTCCTGATCGGCGGCTGGGGCAACCGGATGCTGCGCCTGGTCGCGGAGTACGCCGACACCTGGAACATCAGCGGTCCGCCGCACACCGACTTCGACACCCTCGCCGATCGGGTACGCCGGTTGGACGCGGAGTGCGAGCGGATAGGTCGGGATCCGGCCACGATCAGCCGGTCGCTCCAGCAGATCGTGTCGTACGACGACCCAGCCGAGACGCGCGCGATCGTCCAACGGGCCGCCGCGATCGGATTCGACCACATCGTGCTCTCACTGCCGCGTCCGTACCCGGACCGTGCCGTCCGCTGGCTGGTCCGGGAGATCATCGAGCCGGTCCAGTCTTGACCTTTCGACCCAGACTGAAAGGCTCGGTGATTTTTTCACCACTCAGTAGATAGGTGTGTCAGTATCAAACGCAGGACGATCCGCCCCGATCGTCCACCGCGTGTGAGGAGCTGACATGACCCCCACGACGAAGTTCAAGGCCGCTTTGTGCGGTCTCGCCCTCATTGCCGCCGCCGCCCTTCCGCTGGCCGCAGCGCCCGCCACCGCCGCCGCACCCCCGACCATGTCGGCCGAGGTGGCTGCCGCAACCAAGCCGGTGCCGAAGCTCGGCTACTCGACGCAGACCGTCAAGACGCTGAGCATCCAGTTCCAGTACCAGCAGACCGGCTACTGGTGCGGCCCAGCCGCGACCCGGATCGCGCTCTCGGCCCGGATCTCGCCGCCGAGCCAGCAGCAGCTGGCCAACGAGCTGCCGACCACGACCAACGGCACCGACTGGATCGGCCAGGTCACCACGGTGCTCAACAACCACCTGGGCACCGGCTGGTACGAGACCAAGGAGATGCCCAACGACCCGCCCACCCAGGCGCAGCGTGACCTGCTCTGGCGGGACGTGGTCCTCGACATCAACAACAACTACCCGATCGTCGCCAACATCGTTGCCCCGGCCAACAACCACCCGCCGGGCTACCCGAACTACACGATCTACCACTACTTCACGGTGATCGGGTACGACGACAGCGACCAGACCGTACTCATCGCCGACCCGGCCGGCTTCGCCCCGACGGCGACGTACTGGCTCACCTTCAACCAGCTAGCCACCCTCATCCCACCGAAGGGCTACTCGGCCTGAGGCCGGCTCTCGTCACGGCGATACCTTGGTCGCCGTGACGAGAGAGCCGCGGTTGGAGATTGAGTACTGCACGCAATGTCGGTGGTTGATGCGGGCGGCGTGGACCGCGCAGGAGCTGTTGACGACCTTCCCGCAGGAGCTGGGGGAGGTCGCGCTGGTGCCGGGGACCGGGGGAGTGTTCGACGTCAGCCTGGACGGTGAGCTGCTCTGGTCGCGGAAGGCGGAGGGCGGGTTCGCCGAGATCCCGCTGCTGAAGCAGATGGTCCGCGACCGGATCGCCCCGGACCGCAAGCTCGGCCACTCCGACCGCAAGCCCACGGGTGATGCGGGTCATGGGATGTGAATTTGTGAATCGTTGGGCGGGCTTGCGACAATAGGTCGGTTATGACTACGTCTCTTCCCCTCGTGTTCGATGAGCCGCGCCGCGCCAAGAAGCCGCCGCGGCACCTGGCCGATCTCACCGGAGAGGAACGGCGTACGGCGGTTGCCGCGCTGGGCGAGCCTGAGTTCCGGGCGAAGCAGCTGTCGAACCACTACTTCTCCCGGCTGGTGTCCGACCCGGCCGAGATGACCGACCTGCCGGCCGCGACCCGCGACAAGTTGGTGGGCGAGCTGATGCCGCCGCTTCTGACCCGCGTCCGTGACCTGGAGTGCGACAACGGGGAGACCCGCAAGACGCTCTGGAAGCTGCTCGACGGCTCGCTGGTCGAGTCGGTCCTGATGCGGTATCCGGGGCGCACCACCATGTGCGTGTCCTCGCAGGCGGGCTGCGGGATGGCGTGCCCGTTCTGCGCGACCGGCCAGGGCGGCCTGACCCGGAACATGTCGACCGCTGAGATCGTCGAGCAGGTCGTCGACGGCGCGCGGGCATTGTCGCGGGGCGAGATCCCCGGCGGGCCTGGGCGAGTCAACAACATCGTGTTCATGGGGATGGGCGAGCCGATGGCGAACTACAAGGCCGTCATGGGCGCCGTACGTCGATTCACCGATCCGTCGCCGGAGGGCCTGGGGATCTCGGCGCGTGGGGTGACCGTGTCGACGGTCGGCCTGGTGCCGCGGATCAACCAGCTCGCGACCGAGGGGATCCCTGTCACGCTCGCGCTGTCGCTGCACGCGCCGGACGACGAGCTGCGCGACGAGCTGGTGCCGATCAACAACCGCTGGAAGGTCGACGAGGTCCTCGACGCGGCCTGGGAGTACGCGCGGCAGACCAAGCGGCGCGTGTCGATCGAGTACGCGATGATCCGCGACATCAACGACCACGCCTGGCGGGCCGACCTGCTGGCGGAGAAGCTGCGGGCTCGAGGCGACTGGGGCTGGGTGCACGTCAACCTGATCCCGCTGAACCCGACGCCCGGCTCGAAGTGGACCGCGTCCGACCCGGCCGACGAGCGCGAGTTCGTCCGCCGCCTCGAGGCCGGCGGCATCCCCACCACCGTCCGCGACACCCGCGGCCAGGAGATCGACGGCGCCTGCGGCCAACTCGCCGCGGCCAGCAAATCCTGATGCTGAAGCCCGAGTTCAGCGTGCGCCGCACCGGCCAGCGCTACGACCGTGGGCAGGTCGACACGCTGGTCGAGCGCGTCATCGCCACGGCCGAACGCCGGTCAACCGGTCCGGCGGTCACCGTCGGGGAGCTGCGCAGCGCCGAGTTCCGTACTCCGCTCTTCGGTCCGGGCTACCCGGTCAGGGAGGTCGACGACTTCCTCGCGCAGGCGGAGGATTGGCTACCTGACCGTCCCGTGTCCCGCAGTACGCCGGGCTCGGTTGAACGGACAGCGCCGATGTTCACCCCTGTCCGACTGCGCGAGGGCTACGCGACGGAGGAGGTCGACGAGTTCCTCGACCGCCTGATGGCGACCGTGAACGGCCAGCCGGTGGAGCACCCGGTGACGATCCGCGAGATCCGCAGAGTCCAGTTCACGCCCGTGCGCCTGACCGAGGGCTACGACGTCTCAGAGGTCGACGCCTTCCTCGACCTGGCCGAACAGTGGCTCGCCGGCTAGCTCATGCGGGTACGACGGTATGAAGAGGCGGACCGCCTGGCCCTGCTCGCCCTGGCGCCTCGCCTGACTGAAGGTGTAGCTCCGCGGCGTGCGGTTGACTCAGTCCTGTCAGCTGTCACCGGATGGGTCGTGGAGGCGCTGGACCGCTCCACCGAACCAGGGCGGCTCGTGCTCGTCGCCGAGCTGGATGGGGTGGTGGCCGGCTTCGCCTCCGGCGAGGAGCGCAGGCACTGGTCAGGAGACCCCGAGCTGTACGTCGGTGAGTTGGTAGTGGCCAAGCCCTTCGAAGGACAGGGTGTCGGCCGTGCGCTGATCGACGCCCTCACCGATCACGCCAAGCAGCGTGGTCTGGCGACCGTCACCCTCGACACCGGTGCCGCCAACACCAACGCCCGTGCCTTCTATGGACGCCTCGGCTTCGACGAGGAGGACGTGAAGTTGACGAAGTGGGTGGATGGGATGATCGGGGGGTGAAGATCCTCTCGATTCAGTCGGCGGTTGCTTTCGGGCATGTGGGGAACTCGGCGGCGGTGTTTCCGTTGCAGCGGATTGGGGTGGAGGTTCTGCCGGTTTATACGGTGAACTTCTCGAACCACACCGGGTACGGGGCGTGGCGTGGGCCGATGATCAGCCCGGATGACGTGCGTGAGGTTCTGCTGGGGATCGAGGATCGCGGAGTCCTTCCGCAGATCGACGTGGTGCTCTCGGGCTACCAGGGCGGCGAGGGGATCGCCGACGTGATTCTCGAGGCGGTGCAGCGGGTGAAGGCGGCCAATCCCGCGGCGGTGTACTCCTGCGACCCCGTGATGGGCAACGCGAAGTCCGGGTGCTTCGTCGCCCCTGCCATTCCCGTGCTGCTGCGCGACCGGGTGGTTCCGGCGGCCGACATCATCACGCCCAACCAGTTCGAGCTGGGCTTCCTCACCAACACTGAGCCGGACACGCTCGAGTCCACGCTGGCCTCGGTGGAGCTGGTCCGGGCGACTGGACCGCGTACGGTGCTCGTCACCAGCGTCGAGCGGCCCGACCGTGAGGACGGCACGATCGAGATGCTGGCCGTTGACGACAGCGGCGCGTGGCTGGTGCAGACGCCGTACATCCCGATGAAGGCGAACGGCTCGGGGGACGTGACGGCAGCGCTCTTCACGGCGCACTACCGCAGTACGGACGATCTCGCGGAGTCGCTCGCGCGCACGACCTCGAGCGTGTTCGATCTGCTCACGCGGACCCATGAGTCGGGAGAGCGCGAGTTGCAGCTGGTCGAGTCACAGGACGCGTACGCGCACCCGGAGATGCAGTTCAAGCCCCAGCGAGTCAGCTGACCAGACTGGCGGCCTCGTCGATCGTTTGGACGAGGTGGATCGACATGGGGTGCTCCGCTGCCAGCGACTGGAGCAGGGGCCAGACGGGCAGCTCCACCGTCCAGTAGTTGACACCTACCAGGATGAGTGGGATCTGGGTGGCCTTGTCGCCGTAGTAGTTCGGGGTGACGGCCTGGAAGATCTCCTGCACAGTGCCGGCCGCGCCGGGGAGGTAGATGATGCCGCCGCGAGCGCGGCCGAGCAGGACGTCCTCGCGCTGGGCGTTCGAGAAGTACTTCGCTATCGAGCCGGCGAACACGTTGGGCGGTTCGTGACCGTAGAACCAGGTCGGAATCGACACCCCGCCATCACCAGGGAACCGAGAGCGCACAGCAAGACCGGTAGCGGCCCAGTCGCGAATCGACGGACGAAACGACGGTACGGCGGCCAACTCGGCCAGCGCGGCGTCAACGGCCGCGGAGTCGTACGAAGACAGCGACGCACCCAGGTTGGCGGCCTCCATCGCACCAGGACCGCCCCCAGTGACCACCATGCGACCCCGACGGGCCAGCGTCCGACCGAGCAGTACTGCAGCCCGGTAGTTGTCGTCACCCCGCAGTACGCCGTGGCCGCCCATCACGCCGACCCACGGCTTGTCGTCGGTCAGTTCGGTGAGCGCATCCGCGATGGCGTGGTCGTGGAGCGCCGCAGCGAGAGTCCGGCTGGTGTCGTCCTTCTGGTCGTGCTGCCGGGACCAGGCGTAGATCTGCGCGTCCGGAGTGGCGTCGTACCCGTGCTCCAGACCGGCGTACAACTCGTCGGCGTCGTACAGCCGCCCGCGGTACGCGTCGAACGGCAGCTCCGGGATCGCCGGGAACACCAGCCCGCCGCCGTCCCGGATCCACGTGTCCGCCTTCTCCTCCAGTGCACAGCCGAGGAACACCGACCCCATCGGGTTCAGCCCGAGGAGTTCCGCCGTACGCCCGCTCAGATCCACCGACTGGACCCGCCAACCGGTCATCGCAGTGGCCCCCGCGGCCAGCAGGCGGTCGAAATGCTCCAGGGACTCGATATCAACGTGCGGAATGCTGGGCAATGTCACGCAGAGCACCCTAACTGCGATAGACGTGCACTATCAGGTGAGGTAATGGTTAGGACATGACACATGCGGAGCTCTGGGAGCGTCACAAGGCCGTCATGCCGGCATGGCTCGCGTTGTACTACGAGGAGCCGATCGAGATCGTCAGCGGGTCCGGGCGCCGGGTCACCGACGGTGAGGGGACGACGTACCTCGACTTCTTCGCCGGCATCCTGACCAACGCGATCGGCTACGACATCGCGGAGATCTCCGAGGCCGTGCGGGAGCAGCTCAGCTCCGGCGTTGCGCACACCTCGACGGTGTACCTGATCCGGAAGCAGATCGAGCTGGCCGAGCAGATCGCCGAGCTGTCCGGGATCCCGGACGCGAAGGTCTTCTTCGCCAACTCCGGCACCGAGGCGAACGAGACGGCGCTCATGCTCGCCACCCAGAACCGCCGCTCCAACCAGGTGCTGGCGATGCGGAACTCGTACCACGGCCGCGCGTTCGGCACCGTCGCGATCACCGGCAACCGCGGCTGGTCCGCGAGCAGCCTGTCGCCGGTGAACGTGCAGTACGTGCAGGGCGCGTACCGGTACCGCAGCCCGTTCCGCGAGCTGCCGGACGCCGACTACATCAAGGTCTGTGTCGACGATCTGCGCAACGTCATCGAGACCACGACCTCCGGCGACGTCGCCTGTCTGATCGCGGAGCCGATCCAGGGCGTCGGTGGGTTCTCGTCGCCGCCCGACGGGTTGTACGGCGCGTTCAAGGAGGTCCTGGACGAGTACGGGATCCTCTTCATCTCCGACGAGGTGCAGACCGGATGGGGCCGGACCGGCGACCACTTCTGGGGCATCCAGGCGCACGACGTCGTACCGGATGCGATGACGTTCGCGAAGGGTCTCGGCAACGGGTTCGCGATCGGCGGCGTGGTCGCCAAGGCTGAGCTGATGGACAGCATCAACGCGAACTCGCTGTCCACCTTCGGCGGCAACCCGATCTCGACCAGCGCGGCCAAGGCGACCATCGACTACCTGCTCGACAAGGACCTGCAGGCGAACGCGGCCAAGCGCGGCGCTCAACTGGCCGACGGCCTGCGCGGCATCTCCGAGGAGTTCCCCGAACTCGGCGACGTCCGAGGCAAGGGCCTCATGCTGGCCGCCGAGATCGTCAAGCCCGACGACAACACCCCCGACGCCGCAACCACCGCCAAACTCCAGCAGGAGACCAAGAACCGCGGCCTCCTGGTCGGCAAGGGCGGCCTCTACGGCAACGTCCTCCGCATGGCCCCACCCATGACCCTCACCGAAGACGAAACCACCGAAGCCCTCGAAATCATCCGAGATTCCTTCAACTCGTTACGCTGATCGCCACCGGGCGAGGAAAGGTCCCGGGACGATCGCGTCCCGGGACCTTGCTGTCAGAGAGCGGTCAGTTCGTGTCGACGGTGTCCGACGGACCCGCGCCGGCGAGCGCGCCGACGGCGGTGTTCTGGTCGGTCGGGTCGGCGGTCAGAGGGCCACCGGCGGACCGGCCGCGGCGGCGCATCAGGCGCTCGACGTACTGGGCGGCCAGGCTGAGCAGGTAGTTCACGATCACGAAGATCGCGCCCACGACGATCAGGGCCGGCAGCAGGTTCGACTTGAAGTTGCCGATCTGCTCCGCCTTCCGGAGCAGTTCCTCGTACGTGATGATGTAGCCGAGCGCGGTGTCCTTGAGGATCACCACGAGTTGGCCGACGATCGCCGGCAACATCGCCGTGATTGCCTGCGGCAACAGAACCAGCCGCATCGTCTTGCCGTCGGTCAGGCCGATCGCCATCGCCGCTTCGCCCTGCCCCTTCGGCAGCGAGTACACGCCGGAGCGGACGAGTTCGGCGACCACGGCGCCGTTGTACAGCATCAGGGCCGTGACGACGGCCGCCAGCGCAAGTCGTTCCGGTGGGAACACTTCGTAGTTCGCGTACACGGCGAACATGAACAGCATCATCAGCAGCACCGGCACAGCGCGGAAGAATTCCACGATCACGCTGCACGGCCAGCGGACCCAGGCGTGCGCGGAGAGCCGGCCGACGCCGAGCAGGATGCCGAGACCCATCGCGAGGACAACCGAGATCGCAGCGGCGATCAGGGTGCCGGCCAGGCCGGGCAGCAGGTACTGGGTCCAGATCTCACCGGTCAGGAACGGCTTCCACTTCGCGGCGGTGAGCTGCTGCTTCGCGTTGAACTTGGAGATGACGAACCACAGGACCAGGAGCAGTACGACGATGCTCCCGACGCCGACCGCGGCGTACAGGCGCTTGGCCCGTGGGCCGGGTGCGTCGAACAGAACGCTGCTGCTGCTCATCGCTTCACCGCCAGCCGCTTGGACATCGAGGTGAACAGCACCCCGACCGGGAGCGTCAGGATGACGAATCCGATCGCGAAGATGCCGAACACGATGAAGAGGACGTCCGGCCGGTTCTCGATCATCACCTTCATCACCGCGGAGGCCTCGGTGACACCGATGACGGAGGCGACCGTGGAGTTCTTGGTCAGGGCGATCAGCACGTTGCCCAGCGGGGCGATCGCGCCCCGGAACGCCTGCGGCAGGACGACGTACCGCAGGGTCTTCAGGAACGGCAGGCCGATCGCCCGCGCCGCCTCGGCCTGGCCGAGCGGGACGGTGTTCACACCGCTGCGGATCGCCTCGGCGACGAAGGACGCGTGGTACACCGACAGGCCGAGGACGGCGAGCCGGAAGTTGTTGTCGTTGATGAAGGTGTTCGAGTCCTTGTTCGCAAGCGCGACGCCGAGCTGCAGGAACAGCCCGAGGTTGCAGAACACGATGACGAGGGTCAGCGGCGTGTTCCGGACGATGTTCACGTAGGCGGTACCGATGACCTGCAGCACCCGGACCGGGGAGACCCGCATCACCGCGACCACGGTGCCGATCAGCAGTGCGAACACCGCCGACAGCAGCGTGAGGTAGATCGTCGTCCGGAAGGCTTGCAGACCGTCGTACTCGGAGAAGAACTCCGAAATCACGTCCATGTTTCTCCTGCTGGGAACGAGGTGGAGACCAGCACGCCGGGGAGGGACCGCGAACGGCCCCTCCCCGGCGGTGTCAGATCAGGCGCAGGCGTCGAAGGTCTTCGGCGGGTTCGTCGCCGCGTCGAGCTTCAGGCCGGAGGGGCCGAGGTTCTTGTCGAACGCCTTCTGCCACTCGCCGGAGTCGACCATCTTCTTCAGCGCGTCGTTGACCTTGGTGCAGGTCGCGGTGTCGCCCTTCTTCAGGCCGACGCCGTAGCGCTCGGTCGAGAAGGTCTGGCCGACCACCTTGAACTTGCCCTTGTTCGCCTCCTGCGAGGCGTAGCCCGCCAGGATGGTGTTGTCGGTGGTGAGCGCGTCGATCGCGCCGGCGCCGAGCGCCTCGACACACTTGGAGTAGGTGTCGTACTCCTGCAGCTGCACGGTCTTGGCGAACTTGTCCTTGACCTTCTGCGCCGACGTGGAGCCGGTCACCGAGCACAGCTTCTTGCCGTTCAGCCCGTCCGGGCCGCTGATGTCGCTGTCGGACTTGACCAGCAGGTCCTGGCCGGCGGTCAGGTACGGGCCGGCGAAGGAGACCTTCTCCTTGCGGGCGTCGGTGATCGAGTAGGACGCGAAGATCATCTTGACCTGTCCGTTGGCCAGCAGCGTCTCGCGCTGGGCCGACGGGGCCTCCTTGAAGGTGATGTTCTTCTCGTCGTAACCGAGCTCCTTGGCAACGTACGTCGCGACATCGACATCCATGCCGGTGTACTTCGAGCCTTCCTTCAGGCCGATACCGGGCTGGTCGTACTTGATGCCGATGGTGACCTTCTCGCCACCACTACTACCGGAGCCGGAGCCGGAGTCGTCGCCGCAGGCAACCAGTCCGGTCGCGGCCAGGCCTGCGATGCCGAGAGCAGCGATGATTCGCTGTCGCATTGTCTTTTCCTCCGTTGTTGTACTGCGCTGGGGACAGGCGCGGGCGGTCAGTGGGTGAGGATCTTCGAGAGGAAGTCCTGCGCCCGCTTCGTCTGCGGATCGGTGAAGAACTTCTCCGGCTCGGCTTCCTCGACGATCTGGCCGTCGGCCATGAAGACCACCCGGTTGGCCGCCCGGCGGGCGAAGCCCATCTCGTGCGTGACCACGACCATGGTCATGCTCTGACCGGCCAGGTCGACCATCACGTCGAGGACTTCCTTGATCATCTCCGGGTCCAGAGCCGAGGTCGGCTCGTCGAACAGCATCACCTTGGGATCCATCGCCAGGGCGCGGGCGATCGCGACCCGCTGCTGCTGACCACCGGACAGCTGTGCCGGGTACTTGTCGGCCTGTGCGCCGACGCCGACGCGGTCCAGCAAGGCCCGCGCCTTCTGCTCTGCCTCGCTCTTGCCCTGCCGGCGCACCTTCGTCGGGCCGAGGGTGACGTTCTGCAGGATGGTTTTGTGCGCGAACAGGTTGAAGGACTGGAAGACCATGCCGACGTCGGCGCGGAGCTTGGCCAGGGCCTTGCCCTCGCTGGGCAGCGGCTGGCCGTCCAGCATGATGCTGCCCGAGTCGATCGGTTCCAGCCGGTTGATCGCGCGGCAGAGCGTGGACTTGCCGGACCCGGACGGGCCGATCACGACGACTACTTCGCCCTGATCGATGGACAGGTTGATGTCCTTCAGGACGTGCAGGTCGCCGAAATGTTTGTTGACGTCGGTCAGCGCCACCAGACCAGTTGTCGTCAAGGTTCCGGAATCGCTCATGGCCAGAACCTACTGGAGCCTGGGGTGCGGTCGCAGGCCCGGGTGGTTCCACGGTGGTAACGATCTGCAATATTGCCGCGCGGACTGTGACCAGGTCCTCACAGCCCGCCCACCTGTATTGGTATCCAATGGGAACCGGTCAGATCTGAGCGGTCAGGTGACGATGCCGTACTCGCGGATCTTCCGGTAGATGGTCGCCCGCGACATCCCCAGCGCGGCGGCCGCGGCCTTCTTGTCACCGTCGTACGTCGACATCGCATCGACGATCGCGTCCCGTTCGAGCGCCTCGATCGGGGTCAGTTGGCGACGGGTCGTGGCCCGGCACTCGGGTGGTAGGTCGCCCAGCTCGACCACGCCGGACCGGCGGCGCCTCGCGACCGCGGAGAGTACGGCGCGCAGGTGGGTGATGTTGCCCGCCCACGGCAGCCGCATCAGCTGGTTCATCGTCGGGGTGGAGAACGTCAGCTCGCTGACGCCGGCCTTCGCCAACAGCGCCCGTACCAGGGCCGGAACGTCCTCGAGATGATGCCGCAGCGGCGGTACTTCGACTGTCCGGGGAAAGAACGCCAGCAGTTGGTCGGCCAGCTCGGACCGGTCCGCGGGCAGCGTCAGAGCGACCCAGGCGTCACCGGCGATCGCGCCGTCGCGGACGTTCTGCAGCAGATCGGTGAGGCCGTGGAGCACCTCGCCGGTGAGCAGGTTGGCCCGCCGGATGATCAGGTCGGAGCCGGACTCCAGCTCCGCCTGAGCCTCGGCCGGTAGGTCGTCGCCGGTCACCGCGGGATCGAGAACGGCCAGCCGCCGCTCGGGTGCCACATGCTTGCGGACTGCCCGAAGAAGGGACAGCTTGCCCGCACCCGGTTCACCGTCGGCGATCAGCCACTCGGACCGGCGGCACGCATCCAGCATCTCCTGCGTGACGTGCTGCCAGACCGCACTCGACCCGATCGTCCCGGGAACCAACGGGGCGCGGGCGGGCTGCTGACTACGGGCCGGCGGCCGCTGTTCCTTGATCTGGATGACGCCGCCGGCCAAGGTGTCACCGAGGAAAGTCGGCCGGTAGGCCATCCGGGCGGTCATCCCGCTGGGCAGGTCGGTCAGGATCACCCGCGGCTTCGTGCCACCGCGCGCGTCCCGAGTGCGGTCGATCAACGCCGCCTGGTCGATGGCGTCGAACCGCGCCTGCGCGTAGGCGTTCATCATGAACACTTCGTCGCCAAGTGCGAGCACCGGGCCGCCGCTGTGCCGGCAGGCCGCGTAGTAGTCGCTCAGCAAGGCGTGGTCGAGCGCGTTCGCCTCCTCGACGACCCGTTCGTGGATCCGCCGTGCGGCCAGTTTCGCGAACGACAGCAGGATCGAGTTCGAGTTCCGCGCCTGGGTGGTGATGTCCAGGACGCCGAGCAGGCCGCCGGTGACCGGATGCGTGATCGGTGCGCCGGCACAGGAGAACATCCGCAGCTTGTCGTTGTAGTGCTCGGGTCCGTCGACCAGGATCGGCCCGCACACCTCGAGCGCGGTACCGATGCCGTTGGTCCCGACCGCGGACTCGACGTACTGGAATCCGGGCGCGAGGTCGACGGAGTCCAGTCGCCGGAGCAGGGCCGGATCGCCGCCGCGACGGTCGAGGACGACGCCCTTCGCGTCGGTCAGGATGATGCAGACCGGCTCGTTGGTGAGCTCGGCGGACAGGGCGTCGATGACCGGACGGGCGGCCCGCATCAGGGTGGTCTCGCGGTCGATCCTGTCGAAGTACTTCGGGGCGGGGCGGTCAATGTCCACCTGGGACGCGTGTGAACGCTCCCACGAGACCCGGATCGGATCCCGGACCGGCTGTGCAGCGCCCATCGGGTCGCCTCCTTCACGTCCGTCACCAGCGGAGTTCTCACCACGGTAACCCCCCTGCGTGTGACCCCCATCTCACATTGAGACACAGAGACGTCCATCCGGCGGCTTTCATCCCTGTTTAACGCAGCCAGCCGTACGCAGGAGCCGGGCCGAGAGCCGGCTCCCGATCATGGAGGCAGACATTGAGCAGGCAGAGTCTCACCAAGGCGCACGCCAAGATCACCGAGTTGTCCTGGGAGCCGACCTTCGCGACCCCGGCGACCCGGTTCGGCACTGACTACACGTTCGAGAAGGCGCCGAAGAAGGACCCGCTGAAGCAGATCATGCGGTCCTACTTCCCGATGGAGGAGGAGAAGGACAACCGCGTGTACGGCGCCATGGACGGCGCGATCCGCGGCAACATGTTCCGCCAGGTGCAGCAGCGCTGGCTGGAGTGGCAGAAGCTGTTCCTGTCGATCATCCCGTTCCCGGAGATCTCTGCGGCCCGGGCGATGCCGATGGCGATCGACGCCGTACCGAACCCGGAGATCCACAACGGGCTCGCGGTGCAGATGATCGACGAGGTCAGGCACTCGACGATCCAGATGAACCTGAAGAAGCTGTACATGAACAACTACATCGACCCGGCCGGGTTCGACATGACCGAGAAGGCGTTCGCGAACAACTACGCGGGCACCATCGGCCGGCAGTTCGGTGAAGGGTTCATCACCGGTGACGCGATCACCGCCGCGAACATCTACCTGACCGTGGTCGCCGAGACCGCGTTCACCAACACGCTGTTCGTCGCGATGCCCGACGAGGCCGCGGCCAACGGCGACTACCTGCTGCCGACGGTGTTCCACTCGGTCCAGTCCGACGAGTCCCGGCACATCAGCAACGGCTACTCGATCCTGCTGATGGCGCTGGCCGACGAGCGCAACCGGCCGCTGCTCGAGCGCGACCTGCGGTACGCGTGGTGGAACAACCACTGCGTCGTGGACGCCGCGATCGGCACCTTCATCGAGTACGGCACGAAGGACCGCCGGAAGGACCGGGAGAGCTATGCGGAGATGTGGCGTCGGTGGATCTACGACGACTACTACCGCAGCTACCTGCTGCCGCTGGAGAAGTACGGCCTCACCATTCCGCACGACCTGGTCGAGGAGGCCTGGAAGCGGATCGTCGACAAGGGCTACGTGCACGAGGTCGCGCGGTTCTTCGCCACCGGCTGGCCGGTGAACTACTGGCGGATCGACGCGATGACCGACAAGGACTTCGAGTGGTTCGAGGACAAGTACCCGGGCTGGTACTCGAAGTACGGCAAGTGGTGGGAGAACTACAACCGGCTCGCCTACCCGGGCAAGAACAAGCCGATCGCGTTCGAGGAGGTCGGGTACCAGTACCCGCACCGCTGCTGGACCTGCATGGTGCCGTGCCTGATCCGCGAGGACATGGTCACCGAGAAGGTCGACGACCAGTGGCGCACGTACTGCTCGGAGACCTGCTACTGGACCGACGCGGTCGCGTTCCGCAGCGAGTACGACGGCCGTCCGACCCCGAACATGGGCCGGCTGACCGGGTTCCGCGAGTGGGAGACCCTGCACCACAACAAGGACCTGGCCGACATCGTCCAGGACCTCGGGTACGTGCGTGACGACGGCAAGACCCTGATCGGTCAGCCGCACCTGGACCTCGACGACCCGAAGAAGATGTGGACCCTCGACGACGTCCGCGGCAACACGTTCATGAGCCCGAACGTGCTGCTGAACCAGATGTCCGACGCCGAGCGCGAAGCGCACGTCGCGGCGTACAAGGCCAACGGAACCCGGCCCGCGGCTTAATCCACCCAGCATCAGGAGGAGGCCGTCATGGCCGACACCCACCGGATCCGCTTCGAACCGGTCGACATCGAGATGGACGTCAGCGAGGACGACAAGATCCTCGACGCGGCGTTCCGGCAGGGCATTCACCTGATGCACGGCTGCAAGGAGGGGCAGTGCTCCGCCTGCAAGTCGTACATCCTCGAGGGTGACCTGCAGATGGAGCGCTACTCCACCTTCGCCTGCAACGACGCCGAGGTGGCCGAGGGATATGTGCTGCTCTGCCGGGCGCATGCCTTCAGCGACTGCACGATCGAGCTGCTCAACTACGACGAGGACGAGCTGCTCGGCGGCGTTCCGATCCAGACCGTGTCCGCCCGGGTGCTGGCGGTCGAACCGGTCACCCGGGACATCGTCTCGCTCCGGCTGAAGACGGCGCAGGCGTTCGAGTTCAGGCCGGGGCAGTACGTCGACATCACCATCCCCGGCACCGACGACCACCGGTCGTTCTCGATGGCCACCACCCAGTCGACGCCGGACGAGCTCGAGTTCCTGATCAAGAAGTACCCGGGCGGCCGGTTCTCCGCACTGCTCGACGGCGAGCTCGCGGCCGGCGACGAACTGTCGCTGACCGGGCCGTACGGCTCGTCCACGTTGAAGGACGGTCACGTGCTGCCGGTGATCTGCGTGGCCGGCGGGGCCGGGATGGCGCCCATCCTGTCGATCCTGCGGCACCTGCGGGAAACCGGCAGCACCCGTCCGGTCCGGTTCTACTACGGCGCTCGGACGGCGGCCGACCTGTTCTACCTGGAAGCGATCCAGGAACTCGGCGCGGAGCTCAACGCCTTCGAGTTCATCGCCTGTCTGTCCGAGTCGGCTCAGGACGCGGACGGGCTGCAGGTCGAAGAGGGGAACGTGACCGACATCGTCGAACGGCGGGAGGCCGAGCTGCACCGCAGCGAGGTGTACCTCTGCGGCCCGCCGCCGATGGTCGACGCGGCCCTGACGTTGCTGGAGGCAAGCAACGTGCCGAAGGACCAGGTCTTCTACGACAAGTTCACCAGCCCAGCTACCGATGGAGTCTGAGATGACAGAAACCAAGCAGCGCAGCTTCCCGAAGATCGAGTTCACCGACTCCGAGGCCGGCGCGCTGGAGTTCCCCAGCTCGCAGAGCCGGTCGTACAACTACTACAAGCCGGCCAAGCTGCGCGCGACGATGTACGAGGACGTCACGGTCGATGTGCAGCCGGACCCGGATCGGCACCTGAGCCAGGGCTGGATCTACGGCTTCGGCAACGGTCCCGGCGGCTATCCGAAGGAATGGACGGCCGCGAAGTCGTCCAACTGGCACGCGTTCCTCGACCCGAACGAGGAGTGGAACCAGACGATCTACCGGAACAACTCCGCGGTCGTCCGGCAGGTCGACCTCAGCCTGCAGAACGCCAAGCGGGCCAGGGCGTACGACGCTTGGAACCCGGCCTGGCTGAAGTTCGTCGAGCGCAACCTCGGCGCCTGGATGCACGCGGAGAACGGGCTCGCGCTGCACGTGTTCACCAGCATTCAGCGGTCCGGTCCCACCAACATGATCAACACCGCTGTCGCTGTGAACGCGGCCCACAAGATGCGGTTCGCCCAGGACCTCGCACTCTTCAACCTGGATCTGTCGGAAGCCGACGTACCGTTCGACGGCTCGGCGCACAAGGAGGTTTGGCAGAGTGCGCCGGAGTGGCAGCCGACGCGTGAGGTTGTCGAGCGGCTGACCGCCGTCGGCGACTGGTGCGAGTTGCTCTTCGCCACCAACGTGGTGTTCGAGCAGCTCGTCGGGTCGCTGTTCCGGACCGAGCTGGTGATGCAGATCGCGGCCCGCAACGGCGACTACGTCACGCCGACCATCGTCGGCACCGGCGAGCACGACTACGACCGCGATCTCGCCTACACCCGCAACCTGTTCCGGCTGCTGACCCGGGACTCGGAGTACGGCGAGAGCAACAAGGCGCTGTTCGGCGAGTGGCTCGCGCTCTGGGTGCCGCGTTGTCTGGACGCCGCGCACGCGCTGCAGCCGATCTGGTCGCAGCCGGCCGACAAGTCCGTCACGTTCGCGGACAGCCTCGACGCGGCCAAGCAGAAGTTCCGTTCCCTGCTCGAGGACCTCGGGCTCGACACTCCGAAGGAGCTGGACCAGTGAGCATGCAGTTCGGATCTGACGCCTCGTTCTCCAACAAGACCGGCGTGACCCTGATGAACACCCCGATCGGCCGCGTCGTCGCCCAGGTGATGGGCGCGAAGGACGGTGTCGAGCTGACGGAGTACCCGTCGATGATCCGGGTCGACGGCACCGGGTTGCTCAACTTCGACTACGCCGAGCTGTCCGACGCGCTCGGGATGGAGTTCGACGGCTCGGTGTTCGAGGAGATCTCCTCCACCCACTACGGCCGGATGGTGCACCTGGACGACAAGACCATCCTGTTCGCCAGCCCCGAGGACGCCGCCGAGTACATCGGTTTCGACCTCACCACGAACTGAGGCGGACATGTACGAGAAGAACGGCGAGCAGTACTACATCTGCGACGCGCACATCGCCCTGTGGGACGGTCGCGCCTCGAACCACAAGAACATCCACGGCAAGCAGTTCATCGACTGCTTCTACGACTACCACAAGAACCTCAGTCCCGAAGAGGTCGTCTGGGACTACGACACCTACACGTACTACGGCGAGCAGCGGCTGCTGAAGGACCTGTTCGAGGACGGGTACGTCGACCACGCGATCTTCCAGCCGGCCATCCTGAGCGACTTCTACAAGAACGGCTTCGGCCAGACCGAGGCCGCTCTCGCGCTGACCCGGGCGAACCCCGGCAAGCTCACCTACAACCACGCGTGGGACCCGCGCTATGAAGAGGCGGGCCTTGAGCAACTGCGCAAGGACGCGGACCGGATGGGTCTGAAGGGCGTGAAGCTCTACACCGCGGAGTGGCACGGCGACTCCCGTGGGTACAAGCTCGACAGTCCGTGGTCGCGGCGCTATCTCGAGGAGTGCCTGAAGCTCGGGATCAAGAACATCCACGTGCACAAGGGCCCCACCATCCGGCCGCTGGACCGGGACGCGTTCGACGTCGCCGACATCGACCAGGTGGCGACCGACTACACCGAGCTGAACTTCATCGTCGAGCACGTCGGCCTGCCGCGGCTCGAGGACTTCTGCTGGATCGCCACCCAGGAGCCCAACGTGTACGGCGGTCTGGCGGTGGCGATGCCGTTCATCCACACCCGGCCGAAGTACTTCGCGCAGATCCTCGGGGAGTTGCTGTACTGGATCGGCGAGGACCGGATCCTGTTCTCGTCGGACTACGCGATCTGGACGCCGAAATGGCTGATCGAGAAGTTCGTCGACTTCCAGATCCCGGCCGACCTGACGGAGTACGCACCGATCACGGTCGAGCAGAAGAAGAAGATCCTGGGTCTGAACGCGGCCGCCTTGTACGACCTCGACGTACCCGAGGAGCTCCGGCTGCCGGCTGACGCCGGATCGCGGGAAGAAGCCGTGGCCTCATGATCGCGGTCGCCACGCCGCTGCAGCTAGAGGTCGTCGCGGCCCTGGCGACCGTTGTCGACCCGGAGCTGGACCAGCCGATCACCGAACTCGGATTCGTCAAGTCGATCCGGATCGACAAGGCCGGCGTGACCGTGCACCTGCGGCTGCCGACCTCGTTCTGCGCACCGAACTTCGCCTACCTGATGGCATCCGACGCGGTCGACGCCCTGCGTCGGGTGCCGGAGGTCGGCAGGGTCACGGTGCTGCTCGACGATCACCACGACTCGGACAAGATCAACGCCGGCCTGGCCGCGAACGCGGGGTACGTCGGCACGTTCGGGACCGAGGCCGATCAGGATCTGGACGAACTGCGCCGGACCTTCCAGCGCAAGGCGCACACAGCTGCGATGGAGCGGAGCGTGATGGCAGTCCTCCGGTCCACCGCCACAACCGTCGAGGAGCTGGCCGGGCTGACCCTCGGCCAGCTCCCCGGCGGTCCCCAGAAGGAGGCGCTGCTGCGGCGTCGGACCGATATCGGGCTCGGCATCCGGCCGGACGACCTGGTGCTGGTCGACGACGACGGCGTACCCGTGCCGGCCGACGCCGTACCGCTGCGGTTGCGGTTCGCGAAGGCGGTCCGGATCTCCGTCGAGGGCAACGCGCACTTCTGCCGCGGCCTGCTCGCCACCCGGTACGACGACGAGCCGGGCGGCCTGATCACCGATACGAGGAGGACGAAATGAGAGCCGTCCAGGTCATCGGCTATCACGACAAGCTTCAACTGACCGACATCCCCGAGCCGAAGATCACCGGGCCGCTCGACGTTGTCGTCCGGATCGGCGGCGCCGGCGTCTGCCGGACCGATCTGCATATTCTCGAAGGGCAGTGGGCCGAGAAGAGCGGCGTACAACTCCCGTACACGATCGGGCACGAGAACGCCGGCTGGGTGCACGCGATCGGCGACGCCGTCACGAATGTTGCCGTCGGCGACAAGGTGATCCTGCACCCATTGGTCACCTGCGGACTCTGCCGGGCCTGCCGGTCCGGCGACGACGTGCACTGCGAGGCGTCGGCGTTCCCGGGGATCGACACCGATGGCGGGTACGCCGAATACCTCCGTACTACTGCCCGCAGCGTCGTGAAGATCGACGACGCACTCGAACCGGCCGATGTCGCAGCGCTCGCGGACGCCGGGCTGACGGCGTACCACGCCGCCGCGAAGGCAGCGCGAACTCTTCGGCCGGGAGCGGTCTGCGTGCTGATCGGTGCGGGCGGTCTCGGGCACATCGGAATCCAGGTGATGAAGGCGATCTCGGCCGCGACCCTGGTCGTTGTCGACCGCAACCAAGCTGCGGTTGACCTCGCCGTCGAGATCGGCGCCGACCACGGGATCGTTGCCGACGGCACTCAGGTCGAACAGGTCCGGGCGCTGACCGGCCGGCACGGCGCGGAGGCGGTGATCGACTTCGTCGGTGAGGGCGGCGCCACCGCCGACGGGATCGAGATGCTGCGGCGAGCCGGCAACTACTACGTGGTCGGGTACGGCGAGAACCTCGACGTACCGACCATCGACATGATCTCCACCGAGATCAACTTCATCGGCAACCTGGTCGGGTCGTACAACGACCTGCAGGACCTGATGGAGCTCGCGGCCCAGGGCAAGGTCGCGCTGCACACCACGAAGTACCCGCTGGACGACTTCCAGCAGGCCCTCGACGACCTCGACCGCGGCCTGGTCCGCGGCCGGGCGATCCTCATTCCCTAGAAGGAGGCTGACCATGGCGAAGGAACTGCGGTTCAACACCGATGCCCGGCGGTTGCTCGAGTCCGGCGTGAACGCGCTGGCCGACGCGATCAAGGTGACGCTCGGGCCGAAAGGCCGCAACGCGGTGCTGGAGAAGCTGACCGGCCCGCCGACGATCACCAACGACGGCGTCACCATCGCCCGCGAGATCCAGCTGCGCGAGCCCTTCGCCAACATGGGCGCGCAGCTGGTCAAGGAAGTCGCGATGAAGACCAACGGTGTCGTCGGCGACGGCACCACCACGGCCACCGTGCTGGCCCAGGCGATGGTCCGCGAGGGCCTTCGCGAGGTCGACGCCGGCGCCAACCCGATGCGGGTACGCCGGGGCATCGAGCGGACCGTACCGGTGGTGGTCGAGGCCTTGCGCGGTCGGGCGGTCGAGGTCCGTGACCGCGACCAGTTGCGGCACATCGCGACGCTGGCGGCGAGCGACGACGAGACGATCGGCGAGGTGATCGCGGACGCGGTCGACTGGGTCGGCCGCAACGGCGTCGTCACGACCGAGGAGTCGGACACGCTCGGGATGTCGGTGGAAGTTGTCGACGGCATCGAGTTCGACCACGGCTACGTGTCGGCGTACATGGTCACCGACCGGGAGCGGATGGAGACCGTCTACGACCGCCCGGTGATCCTGCTGACCAACAAGAAGATCACACAGGTGCAGGAGATCATGCCGGCCCTCGAGGCGGCGAAACGTGCCGATCGGCCGCTCGTCGTACTCGCCGAGGAGGTCGACGGACCGGCGCTGCAACTGCTTGTCGGCGGCAACATGCACAACACGATGCGATCGGTCGTCGTCCGGGCACCTGGCTTCGGACACCGCCGGATCGCCGAGCTGGAGGATCTCGCCACCGCGCTTGGTGGATCGGTGATCGCGAAGGACACCGGGCTCGAGCTGTCCGAGGTGAGCCGGGAGCACCTCGGATCCTGCGACCGGATCACGATCACCGAGGACACCACCACGATCGTCGGTGGGCACGGGGACGCGTCGCTGGTGGAGGCGCGGATCTCTCAGCTGGAGAAGCAGTTCGAGCGGGCCAAGATCGACGCCGACCAGGACAGCCTGCAGCTGCGGATGGCGCGGCTGGCCGGCAAGGTCGCGGTGATCCGGGTCGGCGGCGCGACGAGCGTCGAGCTGAAGGAACGGATGCTGCGGGTCGAGGATTCCTTGGCAGCGACTCGTGCCGCACTGGAGGAAGGTGTGGTCGCCGGCGGCGGGACCGTCCTGGTCCAGGCTCAGCGCGCGCTCTCTGAGTTGGAGCTGGACGGCGACGAGGCGATCGGCCGCGAGATCGTCCGGCGAGCATTGCCGGAGCCGTTGCGGTGGATCGCGATCAACGCCGGGTACGACGGCGACGAGGTGGTCGCGCGGGTTGCTGAACTGCCGGCCGGGCATGGGTTCAACGCGCTCACCGGTCAGTACGGCGACCTGATCGAGGACGCCGTGATCGACCCGCTCAAGGTCACCCGCGCGGCGCTGGAGAGTGCGGCCTCGATCGCGGCGCTGCTGATCACCACCGAGACCGCGGTCGTCGAGGAGATCCTCGGCAACCCCGGCGCGATCATGGCTCCGGGCTTCGGCGACCTCGCCGAGGGCATGGTCCGACCCTCCAACATCTACTGATGGACGAGCGACGGCACCAGCTGCTCGAGACCTTTCTGCACCGGGTCCTCGGAGTTCCTTTGGACGAAGTGCATGACGAGGCTGTCCTCCTCGCGCACGGGTTGAGTGACCGGCTGGAGGAACTGATCGACGCGGCTCTCGGGTATCCGACTCGAGACCCCTTCGGAGAGCCGATCCAGCCCAAGGTGTGCGTGTGATCGAGCCGACCGGGCCGCAGCTCGCCACCGCGGCCCGGACCTTCGGACTGTTGCTCGCGCCGGTCCGTTTGCATCTGGTCGCGTTGGCGAGTTGCGGCGAGCACGACGTCGGCACGCTGGCTGCCCGGGTGGGCGTCAGCGTGCCGACCGCGAGCCAGCACCTGGCCAAGCTCCGCCTGGCCGGCCTGGTCACCGCCCACCGCGAGGGCCGCCGCCAGCTCTACTCCGTCGACGATCCACACGTAATCGCCCTGGTAGAGCAGATCTTCCAACACGTAGCCCCCGACGGCACCCTCGCCCCGGATCCTCCCTCACCGGAGCCGGCCCACCGAGTCGCAGCCCGAACCGGCTGAGCCGTCGCCGGCCCACCGGGTCCCGTCCCGAACCGGCTGAGCCGTCGCCGGCCCACCGGGTCGCATCTCGGACCGGGTGAGCCGTCGTCCGGCCGCGGGGACCGGCCCGGGTTGCCCGACCTCCGCGGAGACGGGGGCGAACCGCCACGCAGGCAGAAACCCTCCGGCAAACGATTGCTGGAGCGCCGATGCGGGGTTCTGCCTGCGTGGCGGTTCGGGCCTTCAGGCCAACCAGGGCCGCACGAAGCAGCTCCCGGGCCGGCTCTGGCTGGCCCGGCCCGGGAGCCTCGTAATCAGGCGCCAGCACCGTCGTCGCCGGAGTCCGCCCGCCCGATTGCATCCCGGACCGGCCGGGCCGTACCGACCCGGCTTAGTGGCTCGGCCGGCTGCCGCAGCAGCCGCCGGCCGCCAGCGCCGTCGTCGCAGGCGGCTCCTTGACCGCGGTTTCCACGTCCGCGAGCATCCGGTCCCGCGCGGCCGGTGAGATGACTCGGCCGCGGGTGACGACGGTGTGGATCTTGCGGGTGTTGCGGATGTCGGTCAGCGGGTCGGCGTCGAGTACGACGAGGTCCGCGATCTTCCGCGGTTCCACCGAGCCGAGGTCGGCGCTCATCCCGAGGAACTTGGCCGGCTCGACAGTCGCGGCGTACAACGCCTGTCGCGGTGTGGCACCGGCCCCGACCAGATGCTCGAGCTCGTCGTGCAGCGCGAACCCCGGCACGGAGTACGGCGTACCCGTGTCGGTGCCGGCCATGATCGGTACGTCGTGCTCGATCAGCTCACGCACGAACCGCTGCCGCCAGGCCCACATCTCGTGCTGGTGGGAGATCTCCTCAGCGGTCCGGTTGGCGGCGTACAGGTTCTGGATGACGTAGTCGTAGGTGCCGATCGAGTCCTCGCTCATGTACTTCGCCAGCGCCGGATCGAGGCCGGTGTAGTCGATCTGGTCGAGGACGTTGTGCATGGTCAGCGTCGGCGTGACCCGGGTGTTGTTGCGACGCAGCGTGCCGAACACGTCGGCGGCGCGAGACGGGCTGTACGTGTTGGCGGCGATCCATTCGATCGGGTGCAGCTGCCGGAACCACGAGTTGTAGTCGCCGTTGGCCACCTTGATCGCGAGGACCATCCGCCGTACCTCGGCCTCCCGGGTCGAGACCGCCAGCCCGAGCGAGTGGATGTGCTCGATGCTGCGCTGGCCGGCGTTGCTGACCTCCTTCGAGGTGACCTGGTCCGGGCCGTGGCCGTGGACGGTCAGCCCGATCTTGCGGGCCTCGTGGATGATCGCGAGCCACGATTCGCGGCTGAGGCGCGAGTACACCTTGACGAAGTCGGCGCCCTCGCCCTTCACCCGGCGTACGGCGGCCCGCGCGGACGCGGCGTCGTCGACCACGATGACCTTGATCAGATTCGGGTCCCACAGGGTCGGGTCGCCGTCGATGATGTTGCTGGCGACGACCATGCGCGGCCCGAGCAGCGTGCCGGCCGCGATCCGGTCGCGCCAGTCGTACAACATCGGATCCGTCCCGGACATCTCGCGCACGGTGGTCAGCCCGTTCGCGAGATACAACGGCGGCGAAACCCGCTCGTCCCCAAGACTGTGCACATGCATGTCGGCCAGCCCGGGAATCACATACTTCCCAGTCAGATCGACCTCAACGGCTCCGCGCGGAACCGGAATCCGGCCAACCCCAACAATTCGCTCGCCGCTAAGCAACACCGTCTGATGCCGATCCCGGCGCCCGCTGGCGACATCGATGACAGTGACATTGGTGAGCGCAGTGATCCTGGCGGGCTTCACAAGAGCTGAAGCGGCGGTCGTAGTGAACGAGCCAGCCGCGAGCACAGCGGCCCCGGCGGCGGTACGGGCGAGAAACTGACGACGAGAACTGTTCATGCCCCTCACTATTGTCTGTGGGGCAGGCGGGCACACGGGTCGCAGAACGCCGATCCCAGGTAGGGAAATGTCTACCCCGGCACGTACTCTTGGTGGCTGTTATGCGTACTTATGAGGTCCGCACCTATGGGTGCCAGATGAATGTCCACGACTCCGAGCGGCTGCGCGGGCTGCTGGAGGATGCGGGCTACGTCCGCGCGCCTGAGGGTGACGAGGCCGATGTGGTCGTCTTCAACACCTGCGCGGTCCGGGAGAACGCCGACAACAAGCTGTACGGCAACCTCGGTCACCTGGCGCCGGTGAAGGCGCGCAAGCCCGGGATGCAGATCGCGGTCGGCGGGTGCCTGGCGCAGAAGGACAAGGCGTCGATCGTGCGCAAAGCGCCCTGGGTCGACGTCGTGTTCGGGACCCACAACATCGGTTCGCTGCCGGTGCTGCTGGAGCGGGCCCGGATCGCTGAGGAGTCCCAGGTCGAGATCCTTGAGTCGCTCGAGGTCTTCCCGTCGACGCTGCCGACCCGGCGCGAGTCGGCGTACTCCGCCTGGGTGTCGGTCAGCGTCGGCTGCAACAACACCTGCACTTTCTGCATCGTGCCTGCGCTCCGCGGCCGGGAGAAGGATCGCCGGCCGGGCGACGTGCTCGCCGAGGTCGAGACGCTCGTCGCTGAGGGCGTGCTCGAGGTGACGCTGCTCGGCCAGAACGTGAACTCGTACGGCGTGGAGTTCGGCGACCGGTACGCGTTCTCGAAGCTGCTCCGGGCCTGCGGTGAAATCGACGGCCTCGAGCGGGTCCGGTTCACCTCGCCGCACCCGCGGGACTTCACCGCGGACGTGATCGAGGCGATGGCCGAGACGCCGAACGTGATGCCTTCGCTGCACATGCCGCTGCAGTCGGGATCCGATCGGGTGCTGAAGGCGATGCGGCGTTCCTATCGCCAGGACCGGTACCTGAAGATCATCGAGGACGTCCGGGCCGCGATGCCGGATGCGGCGATCACGACCGACATCATCGTCGGGTTCCCGGGGGAGACCGAGGAGGACTTCCAGGGCACGCTCGACGTGGTCCGGCAGGCGCGGTTCGCGGGCGCGTTCACCTTCCAGTACTCGAAGCGTCCTGGTACGCCGGCCGAGTCGATGGAGGACCAGGTCCCGCGCGACGTCGTACAGGAGCGGTACGAGCGTCTGGTCGCACTGCAGGACGATGTCGCCTGGGACGAGAACAAGCTGACCGTCGGCCGCTCGCTCGAGGTGCTCATCGCCGAGGGGGAGGGGCGGAAGGACGCCGCCACCCATCGGCTCAGTGGCCGCGCTGCCGACAACCGCCTGGTCCACTTTGCTATCCCAGAAGGCGTCGAGAAGCCGCGGCCGGGTGACATGGCAACGGTCGAGGTGACGTACGCCGCCCCGCACCACCTGGTCGCAGATGTCTTCGGTGCAGTACGCCGTACCCGTGCTGGGGATGCGTGGGAGCGCGCACAGGACGCACCGTCCAGCCCGAGCGGAGTGATGTTGGGGATGCCGACGCTCGGCGCCAAGCCTATGGAACCGGCAGTCGGCGGCTGCCAGGTCGGATGACTGGGGACAGCGCTGGATTGGGCGCGAGGCTGGGGCGGCCGGAGGCTGAGGTTACGCTGCGCGAATCGCCTTTCCTGCCGGCCGGTGCCGAGCCGTTCGCCTTCGGCCGGGACGCGGACATCTACGCCATCGACGACGAATGGGTACTGCGGCGTTATCGCAACGGCTACCCGGTGCGCGACGAAGGCGACTTCATGCGGTGGGTGGCGAAGTACGACTACCCGGTGCCCGCGGTCCGGGACATCGACGGGCCGGACATGGTGATCCAGCGGCTGAACGGGCCGACCCTTGCCGACGCCGCGATCGCCGGCGACTTCACCGCGGCCGAGCTCGGACAGATCCACGCCGACCTGCATCGACGGCTCCAGGCGATCCCGGCTCCGAGCGGCACGCCCGGACTTGTCGTCGTCCACGGCGATCTGCACCCGCTGAACGTGATCGCCACCGAGGACGGCCCGGTCGTCATCGACTGGCGCAACGCGATCGAGGGTACGGCGGAGTTCGACGTCGCAATGACGGCCATCATCTTCGCCCAGGTCGCACTGGACCCGTCCTTCGAAGACTTGTCACCACTCATTCGCGAGGCGTTGGGCGTCTACCTCGCCAACTCGATCGACCCATCACCGGGCCTACCTGACGCCCTGGCCGACCGCGGCCGCAACGTCACCCTGAGCCAGGAGGAACTAGCACTCCTCCCAGCCCAGGAAGCCCTGATCCGCTCCCACCTCTAAGCGTTCAGGAACTGTGACGGCTTCAGTGCGCGGGTGACGATCCGGACCTCGCCGATGTTGCCGGCGAAGCCTTGGTCGACGACGTTGTTGTAGTGGCCGGCGCCGATCAGCCACGGCTTGCCGACGGTCGCGAGGCCGTTGGACAGGGTCGACGGGTTGCGAAGTAGCTCCGACGAGTCGACGTACACGATGCTGTGCCGGCCGTCGTTCACGATCGCCAGGTGGAACCAGCGGCCGGCGACCATCTCGTGGCCCCAGTTGGTGAACGTGTCGTTCTTGTCGAACGGGTACACGGCCCACTGCAGCTCGAGCCCGCCGGAGAAGCCGAGCTTGACCGTCGGCTCGTCCGGGTCGCTGCCGGTCTTGCCAGCGTCGCGTCCCGTGCCCAACCGGGCGAGCAGCCCTTCCCAGGAGTGGTCCTGCCCGTCGTCGGCAAGCTTCACGAACGCCTCGATCGTGTAGCCACTCTTGAACGTCATGGCGTTGATTGCCGCTTCGTCGGCGGTCCGCAGGTACCCGCCGCGGGCCGGGTTCTTGCCGCCCGGGAACAGCCAGCTGGCGTGCCCCGGCTGCTCCGGGTGGAACTCCGCACTCGCCGTCGGCGCATCACCGGCGAGCTGCACCCGGGTCAGGTGGTTGCCCTTGCCCGACTGGTCGATCACCTGGTCGGTGGCCGGTCCGTCGAAACGCCAGTACGCCGCCGTGCCGGGGATGACCAGCTGCTTGGCCGGCCGGGCAGGACGAACCGGGACGGGCGCGAACTTGCCGAACCGCTCGGCGAAGTCGATCGGGATGCTGAACCGGTTGGTGTCGTCGGTCAGCTCGATCTCGGCCTCGGCCAGCTCGTCCCGCTTGGCCGGGTCCTGGTCCATGATCCACGGCGAGATGGTCTCGACGTCGATCGTGTTCCGGGCCAGGTCGAAGTGATAGAGCCGGACCATCCCGGACCCGCCGTAGAACCGGTCCTGGTAGTTGGTGATGTGCAGGTGCACATCGTTGCCGGCGGCATTCTTCCGGGTGACCCGGCCGGGCGGCCAGTAGTGGCCGTTCATGGTCAGGAAGATCTGGTCGTTGTCGTTGACCAGCTGCTCCCAGACCCGGTTGCCGTGGTCGCTGAAGTACGCGACCGGGTTGCCGTGGTCGGCGTTCACCAGCTCGTGGATGGTGAGGATGACCGGCAGCTTCGGGTGCTTGGCGATCACGTCCCGCGCCCAGGCGAAGCTCGCGTCGGAGGGCCGCCAGTCCATTGCCAGCAGCAACCACTGCTGACCGGCCGCACGGAACACGTGATACGAGTTGTAGCCGTTCGGAGTCGATCCGCCGTACGTCGACATCCGGCGGAACCGCTGCGGCCCGAAGGTGTGCAGGTACGGCGAATCGCCGCGGGTGTCGTCCTTCGAACCGTCGATGTCGTGGTTGCCGGCCAGGACGGAGTACGGGAAGCGGGCTCGGTCCAGGATCTTGAAAACCGGATCGGCCTGGGCGAACTCCATCGCGAGCCCGTTCTGCACCACGTCGCCGAGATGCGCGATGAAGACGATGTTCTCGGCCGACCGCTGCTGGATCAGCCACTCGAAGCTCGCGGTCAACGGCGCCGGGTCGCCCCGATCCTCGTCGTACTGGTACTGCGTATCCGGTACGACGGCCAGCGTGAACCGAGGGTGGTCGGTGTCGATCCGCCCCGCGGTGCTCGCCGTACCCGCCGTGCTGGACGCCGCCTGACCGCTCTGACTGCCGGCCGCGTTGGTGCCGTCCGTCATGGCAGCTGCGGCGCTCCCGGTGCCCAGCGCGCCTGATGCGATCGCCGCACCCGCGCCGAGCGCCCCCGTCTGTAACAGTCGCCGCCGGGTCGTCCCGTCGTTCTGCTGATCCATTGCCGCCTCCACAAGGTCACTGACACCGCAGCGAACACTAGAGCCCGGCAGCGCAAGGAATGATGAACTCAGGCGAAACCCTGGGCGATCACCGCAGGAAGCCCACCACCGTCGGCCACCGCCGCGAGCACCCGCGCCTCGTGCGGAACCAACGGCTCCGGCAGCTTGTCCAGCGAGTACCACGCCAGGTCCGCAGCCTTGTCCGGCTCCATCAACCGCGGCTCGCCGGTCCACTTCGACGTCGTGAAGAAGAAGTCCACCCGCTCGTCGATCGGATCCCCGTTCCCACCGGTCCGATGCATCGCCGTCACCGGCTCCATATCCGCCGGATCGACAACGATCCCCACCTCTTCCTTCAACTCCCGCACCGCCGCCGCAATCGCCGACTCACCCCGCTCCACATGCCCAGCCGGCACCGCCCAGTACCCATCCATGTAACCGGTGTTGGCCCGCAGCAACAACAACACCTCGTCCCCCCGCCGAACCACCACATAAGCCGCCGGCACCACCCGAAACCGATCCATGCCCCAAACCCTAAACACCCCCTCCGACAACGCGGACTGCACAGGGTGGTTGGGCTAGACCGTCTTGCTCATTACGGTGTGGTTTTTGCCCTTGGGGCGGAGGTAGGTGAAGCCGGCTTGTTCGAAGAGGGAGCGGGTGCCGTTGTAGAGGAATGATGCGGTGATCTTCTTGCCGGCGGTGTCCTGTGGGTAGGCCTCGACGACTCCGCCGCCGGCCTGGGCGATCAGGTCGAGGGCGCCGCGGAGGGCCACGGCCGAGACGCCTTGGCGGCGGTAGTTGCGGTCGGTGAAGAAGCAGGTGAGGCGGTAGTCCGGCGGGCGGTCCATGCCGGCCTCGTATTGCTTGCGGTGGTTGATGTTCGGCAACTCGACCGGCGGTCCGTACTCGAGCCAACCGACCGCGAGCTCCCCGTCGAACACGAGCGCCGCATGCGCGCGCCCTTCCAGCACCAGACGGTGCTTGAGCTCACGATTGCTGTCCGCGTCGAACGTCTTCTCCTCGTGCATCGTGTGAAAGTACGTGCACCAGCACCCGCCCCACACCCCGTTGTGCCGCTCCGCGAGCGCCGCGAACGCATCCCACGTCTCCGGCCCAAGTGCCCGCACCGTCAGCTCGTCGACCGCAACCTTGACCATCTGCTGAGCGTACGACGCAATCCGGACAATCGGCGTCCGGAAGTCAAGCCCCAGTTCAAGAGGGAAGGGCTGCCAGCTCGAAGCCATCGAACGCACCTAGCCCCCACCCACTACGAAACCTGGCTGACCACAGCCCTGACACCCAACTCCTCCACTGAACCCGGCGCCGTACGGCGCCACCTTGTGCACCAGAGCCGTACCCGTGGGCGCTAGACGTACGGCGTCGGTGCACAAAGTCGACCGGCTCCGGAGATCGCCGTCGGCCAGCTCCCGTTGGACGATCGGGCCTCCGGTCGCCGAGTCGTGTGTTGTGGTTGGTGTCGGGTTCGTCGAGTCGTGGACAGGCGGCGTCAATCCCAGCGTGTCGCCAACCCAAGCTCACGACTCGACGAGCGGAGGTCGCCGGCGCGAGGGCGGGCCGAGCGGGGCTGGGGTGGACTGGCGGGCGGGGTGGGACAGGTGCGGGAATGGCGAAGGGCCGCAAGCTGATGCTTGCGGCCCTTCGTGGGTTTGTCAGGCGGGCTGGTTAGGACCGTCCGGGATGTCGTCGTTCTGGCCATCCAGGTTGTCGAGGCCTTCCTTGGCCTTCTCGACGCCGGAGTCGATCTTGTCGCCGTACTTGCCGCCCGTCTTCTCGTCGACCAAGTTGCCGGCCTTGTCCAGACCTTCACCAACCTTGTCGCCGTGGTCGTTGACCAGGTCGGTGGCCTTGTCCTTCAGTTCCTCGGCCGTGTTCTTGAACTTGTCGAAGATGCCCATCTCGGGGCTCCCATTCCTGCGTAGTTAAGTGCTTACAGACAGCTAGCGGCGATCTTCGCATCTGCAACCACGCAACTGTGGGATCTCCGCGAGCGCCATGCTGAACGATCGCGAAACGGTGTCAGACGCCGTCGCCCGACGGTTCCGACTCTACGTCGCCGCCGCTGTCCTCACTCTCGTCGCCGGTGGATTCGACATCTCCACCACTGAACTCGACGTCACCGCCGCTCTTCTTCGCCTCGACGTCGCCACCGCTGCGCTTCGCGGCCGCCAGGTCGTCGGCTTCTTCCCCCAGGCCGAGCGCGTCCTTGGCCGCGTCGGACTCTTCATCGAACGGATTCGTCACGTGGTTCCTCCCGTAGAAATGTTTCCACCTGCTGTGTTTCCTACCGAACTTTCCGGGTCATCCACAAGGCCGGTCCGCACCTCTTGGCCAACTCTTGGACCGCCCGACCGGGGTGGTGGGGCGGGGAAGGAATCAACGCTGCGAGACTGGACCGATGTCCGATCCACTCGTCGTCGCGGTCGTCGGCCCCACCGCGGCCGGCAAGTCCGACCTGGCCGTCGCGCTGTCCAAGCGCCTGGGCGGCGAGGTGGTGAACGTCGACGCCATGCAGGTCTACCGCGGCATGGACATCGGTACGGCGAAGATCGGTACGACGGAACGCGACGGCGTACCGCATCATCTGCTGGACATCCTCGACGTGACCGAGACCGCGACCGTGGCCGAGTTCCAGGAGCTGGCCCGGGCAGCGATCGACGACTGCATCAGCCGCGCCGCAGTCCCCGTCCTGGCCGGCGGATCCGCACTGTACGTCCGCGCGATCCTGGACGACTTCGTCTTCCCCGGCACCGATCCCGTCGTACGCGCACGCCTCGAGGCTGAACTGGAAACCGACGGCTCCGGCGCACTCCACGGCAAACTTCAGCAGCTCGATCCGAAGGCGGCCGAGCAGATCCTGCCGAGCAACGGCCGGCGGATCGTCCGGGCACTCGAGGTCATCGAGATCACCGGCGGCCCGTACGTCGCCACGCTGCCCGAGCATCGCTACGTCTACCCGGGCGCGATCCAGCTCGGTCTCGACGTACCGCGACCTGAACTGGACGAGCGGATCGACCGCCGGGTGGACCGGATGTTCGACGCGGGTTTCGTGGCCGAGGTGCGAGGTCTGCTGGACAAGGGTTTGATTGAGGGGAAGACGGCCAACCGCGCACTCGGGTATTCGCAGGTGATCGCGTTGCTGAACGGTGAGATCGACGAAGCGCAGGCCCGGGAGCGGACCGCCCAGGCCACGCGCCGGTTCGCGCGGCGGCAGGACTCGTGGTTCCGTAAGGACCAACGCATTACCTGGCTCCGGTACGACGCCCCCGACCTGGTGGAGAAGGCAATCGAAGTGATAGCCGAAGGCAACCGCGAAGGCGTCGGCGGCGTAGTCGAGGTGGAAGCAGGCCACTCAGGGGCCGTTGATGCGAGGGGGTGACCGTGAGGCCGAGTTCCGTGAGTATCTGCTCGCGGACCGCACCAGGCTGATGAGGACGGCGCTGCTGCTCACCGCGGGGGATGTGCACACCGCCGAGGATCTGGTCCAGACCGCCTGCACCCGGGTGTACGTGCACTGGCACCGGATCAAGCACGAAGGCGCGGGCCCGTATGCGCATCGCATCCTGGTCAACGCCTTCCTCGACGAACGTCGCCGGGCCGGCCGCCATCCGGAGGTGGTGACCGCCGAGACGCTCGAGCCGCGGCTGACCGACGTACCGGATCAGACCGACACGCTTGCCATCCGGGACGCGTTGCTGGATCTCGCGCCGCGGCAGCGGGCGGTGCTGGTACTGCGGTACTTCCAGGATCTCGATGTCGCAACGTGTGCGCGGATCCTGGAGTGCACCGAAGGCACCGTGAAGAGCCAGACGGCGAAGGCGCTGAAGCGTCTGAAGGAACTGATGAGCGAAGAGACGGATCGTAAGACGGGGAGTAGCTGAGCGCACCGTGGATGAGGTCAAGAGACTGTTGGAGGGGTTCGCGGATCGTGCCGCCGATGGGCTGCCGGACGCGGATATCGACGCGGACGTCACCCGCGGCCGGCGCGCCCTGCGCCGGATCAAGCGCCGGCGCCGGGTCACCGGCGTGCTGTGCGTCGCGGCCGCATCGGCCCTCGTACTCGCGATCGGCAACCAGGTGAAGTGGTGGGGCAACACCACCGAGGTCGCCGGTGGTACGGGCGAGCCGGAGACCGCCGCGTCCGCGAGTCCTTCGAAGGCGCCGCCCGCCAAGCCGCAGACCACGGAGACGTTGTCGATGTTCGGCGCGTCCGTCGTCGAGCTGGTCGCCAACCAGCAGCCCTGGAGCACGATCAACTGCAACCTGACGCCGAAGGGCTGGACCGCGGAGACCCCGATCGCGGCCAACCACGTCGTACTGTCCCAGCCGACGATGCGTACTGCGGACACCGCGGCCAAGGTGGTCCTGCAAGCGGCACCGCAGGCCCGCAGCCTCTCGGCCGTCCGCGTCACCCAAGGCAGCGGGAAGACCTTCCACATCGGCACCCTCGACGGCCGCCTCACCGGTCAGGTGAAGCTCGCCGACCAGTGGTTGCTGGTCGAGCTCCCGACCGGCACGGTCGAGTGGCCCGACGACGTACTCCGCCGCTTCCTGAACTCCTGCACAGTGGGTTAAGACTGGCGCGATGGCCGTCGGTGGGATAGCAAGGGGCATGTCCCTGTCGCCGACGCCCCCTCGGGAGTACTGGTGAAGAAGCTCGTCGCATCGCTGTCCGCAGGTGCCCTTGTTCTGGCTGGTCTGAGTACGAGCGCCGCCGCGAGCCCACCGAAACCGCCCGCTAAGAACCCGGTGGCGGTCGGATACGGGGGAGCGGTGTCCTCGGTCGACGCGGATGCGACGGCCGCAGGGCTCGGCGTACTGCGGCGTGGCGGCAACGCGGTCGACGCAGCGGTCGCGACCGCGGCCGCGCTCGGCGTCACCGAGCCGTACTCGGCCGGCATCGGCGGTGGCGGGTACTTCGTCTACTACAACGCCAAGAGCCACAAGGTCTCCACGATCGACGGCCGCGAGACCGCGCCCGCGACGATGCCGTCGGACGCGTTCATCGACCCGGCGACCGGCAAGCCGTACAACTTCACCCCCGAGCTCGTCACGTCCGGCGTGTCCGTCGGTATCCCGGGCACGCTGGCGACCTGGGACTCGGCCCTGCGCCAATGGGGTTCGCTGTCGCTGGGCAAGGCGCTCACGCCTGCCGCCGACCTCGCCGACCGCGGCTTCGTGGTGGACTCGACGTTCAACCTGCAGACGCAGGAGAACAAGGCACGCTTCTCGGCGATCATCCCGACCGCGAAGCTGTTCCTGCCCGGCGGCAACGCGCCGGCGGTCGGCACGGTGTTCAAGAACCCGGAGCTCGCCGACACCTACCGGATGCTCGGCAAGAAGGGGCTTTCGACCTTCTACGGCGGCGCTCTCGGCGCGGAGATGACCGCGGTGGTCAAGAAGCCGCCGAAGACCGCGACGACCACGCTGCCGGTGATGCCGGGGTACATGACCACCGGCGACCTTGCGAAGTACAAGCCGCTGGACCGCGTCCCGACGAAGGTCCGGTACGACGGCCTGGACGTCTATGGAATGGCTCCGTCGTCGTCCGGTGGCACCACGGTCGGCGAGGCGCTCAACATCCTGCAGCCGCAGCACCTCAAGCAACTGAGCACGACGGATTACCTGCACAACTACCTCGAGGCGTCCGCGCTGGCGTTCGCGGACAGGGCGGCGTACGTCGGTGATCCCGCCTTCGTGAACGTGCCGACCAAGGAGCTCACCTCCCGTGGCTTCGGCGCCGAGCGCGCGTGCCAGATCGACCCGGCCAAGGCGGCCGTCAAGCCGGTCCCGGCCGGATCGCCGGACGGCAAGTACCAGCACTGCGCGAAGGGCGCCGCGACGACGCAGCGGCCGGACACCGAGGGTCTGTCGACCACCCACCTGGTCACGGCGGACAAGTGGGGCAACGTCGTCTCGTACACGCTGACCATCGAGCAGACCGGTGGCAGCGGCATCACCGTTCCCGGTCGTGGGTTCATCCTGAACAACGAGCTGACCGACTTCTCCGCGGTCTACGACCCCGCCGACCCGAACCGGATCCAGCCGGGCAAGCGGCCGCGGTCGTCGATCTCGCCGACGATCGTGCTCCGCGGCGGCAAGCCGTACATCGCCCTCGGTTCGCCGGGCGGCTCGACCATCATCACCACCGTCCTGCAGACGCTGACGAACCGGCTTGACCGCGGCATGACCCTGCCCGAGGCGATCGCCGCACCGCGAGCGTCCCAGCGCAACACCGCGTCCGTGACGGCCGAGCAATCATTCATCGACAAGTACGGCGCCGCGCTGGCGACGTACGGCCACACGTTCACGCCGGCCGGCGCTCCCGGATCCTCGGCGGCCGAAATCGGTGCCCTCGAAGGCCTGGAGTTCCTCCCCGGCGGCGCAATCCTCGCCGCCGCCGAACCAACCCGCCGCGGCGGGGGAGCGGCCGGAGTGGTCAGAGCGCGGTGATGATGGCGGCGACCAGGGCGACGCGTTCGGCCAGGGTCGCCGCGATCACCTGCTCGTGGACGGCGTGGGCGCCCTTGCCGACAGGCCCCAGGCCGTCCAGGGTCGGGATGCCGAGCCATCCGGTCAGATTGGTGTCGGCCGCGCCGGATGCGGCCGCGCCACCGACCTGCTGACCAACGGATTGCCCGGCGGCAATCACCTTCGTCAGCAGCTCGTCGGTTGCCGCTGACGGCTGCCACGCCGGGCGATTCGACATCACTCGCACCTGTAGCTGAGCGGCTCGGACCGCGTGAAGGGTTTCGACGGCTGCCAGCACTGCCTTTTCGGTCGATGGATCGACAAATCGGAAGCCGATGTCGGCCGCCGCCGATCCCGGTACGACGTTGGTCCGCCCACCACCCGTGATCGTGCCGACGTTGCACAGCACCTCGTCGTACTGCGTGATGATCTGGCGGATCGCGATCAGCTGGTCGACGAGCTCGTCGATCGCGGAGATGCCGCTGGCCGGGTCGAGTGCGGCATGGGCCTCGCGGCCGGTGATCTCGATGCGGACCCGCGTGCTGCCCCAACGCGACGTCTTGAGATCGCCGTTCGGGTGCGGCGGTTCGAGTCCGAAAGCGGCGTACACACCCTTGGACTCGGCCGTCACCAGATCTCGGGCGGACGGTGAACCGACCTCTTCGTCGGCGACCACCACGATCCGCACCGGCCGGTGGTCCTGGTCGGCGACCTGCTCGAGGGCGGTTTCGAGGACGACGAGTCCGCCCTTCATGTCGAAGACGCCGGGGCCGTGGATGATGCCATCCTCCTCGCGCCACGGCATCGCGTCCGCGAGCTGCCCGATCGGCCAGACGGTGTCGTGATGTCCGAGGAAGAGCAGGGGTGCTGCGTCGGCTTGCGGTCCGCGACCGGGGAAGTCCGCCACCAGGTGATCGCCGGTCGGCATCGGCACGCGGCGGACGGTTGCGCCAAGCCCGGCGTACCGCTCGGCCAGGCGGTCGGCGAAGGCGTTCAGCGCGGTCGCGTCGCCGGTCGGTGTCTCCGCGTCGGCGTACTCCCGGAGTCGCTCGATGATCATGGATAGTGAACGTATCACCAGTTGAGCACCGATTGACTCCCTTGAGATGAATGGGATCTACTCAGGATATGAATCGTATCTCTGAGGTGAGCTTTCGTGCGGTCTCGCTCACCACGGCGTCTCGGTTCGCCGAGGCCTCGGCGCTGTACCGCGAGGTGTTCGGCTACCTCGACCCGGAGTTCGGGCTGAACCCGCGGCTGCTCGGTGCGCTCGCGAGCAACGGCGGATCGGTGGTCGGAATCCTCGACGAGAGCGACCGGCTGGTCGCCTTCGCGTACGGGTTCTGCGGCACCGACCGGCGCGGCTTCTACCACTACTCGCAGTCGGCCGTGGTCGCCGCCGAGCAGCAGGGCCACGGCCTCGGCCGGATGCTCAAGCACGCCCAGCGAGAAGTTGCCCTGAGCCACGGAATGTCCCGGATGCGTTGGACCTACGACCCGACCCAGGTTCGTAACGCGCACTTCAACCTCGACGTCCTCGGCGCCCGCGGTCGGTGGTTCGCCCCGGACATGTACGGCCCGGGCATTGATCGCGTGGTCGTCGAGTGGGACCTGAATCGCGAGCAGCCGGTCGCGGTCGACGAAGCCGCGCTGACCAAGTTGGTCGTTCCGGCTGACAAGGCCGACCTCCGCAAGTCCTTCGAAGGCCTGCTCGCCAAGGGACTGGTCGCCGTCTCGTGCCGGCGCCTGCCGGACGGCAACGGCGCCTACTACTTCGGGCCGGCCGATGCCTGACGACCCACGCAACCGCGAGCTCACCAGCCCGCACGAGCGGTACGACGCCCGCCTGCAACGCCGGTCGTCGTCGCTGCTGCAGCGCCGCGTGGTCGAGCAGGAGCGAGCCTCGATCGACGAGGCCCTGGACCAGATCCTCGCCGACGAGTCGATCGCGCAGGCAGCGGCCCGGATCGTTGCGGCCCGTCGGCGCTTCATCATCGGCTCGGCGAAATCGTTCTCGTACGCGTCCCTGCTGGCGTTCGATCTCGGGGTCGGCCTGTCGCAGGTCACCTTGATCGACGGCACCGTCGTCCGCGGTGTCGACGTACTGTCCGACGTCCGGTCTAACGATCTGATGGTGGCGTTCTCCTTCCGTCGGTACCGTCGCGACACCGTCGAGATCGCACACCGCTTCGTGGAGGCCGGTGGGGAGTTGGTCGCGATCACGGACTTCGAGGACGCTCCGCTGGCGAAGATCGCCACCCAGTCGATCTACGTCGCGACCGGAAGTGCGTCGTACGTCGACTCTCCGACTGTCGTGGCGTCGGTGCTGCATGTGCTCGCGACGCTGACCACGGCGAGTTCGAAGGGTGCGCGGCGGCGGCTGCTCGAGCGGGACCGGTTGAACACGGAGCTGGGGTTGTATGTCAACTGAGCTGAAGGTCGTCGCGGCCCGGCTGCATCGGGTCCGGATGCCGTTGGTGCACGAGTTCCAGACCAGCTCGCATCGCAAGGCGTTCCTCGATCACATCCTGGTCGAGCTGGAGGACGCGTCGGGCGCGACCGGCCGGGGCGAGATCGCGTCGTCTTCCGATCCGTACTACGCACCCGAGACGGTCGAGTCCTGCTGGCATATCGCGGAGCACTATCTTTTGCCGGCCGTGCTCGGTCGTCCGTGGAACCATCCCGAAGACCTGCAAGCTGTTTGGTCGAAGGTGCGCGGCAACTACTTCGCGAAGGCGGGCGTCGACATGGCCGCCTGGGTGCTGTGGGCAACCGTCAATGGCGTATCGCTGGCAGACGGGCTGGGCGGGACGAGATCCGAAGTCGTGGCCGGCGTCTCATTGGGGATCGAGGCAACGATCGACGATCTCCTCACCCAGGTCGCCGCTCAGGTGGCCGCCGGTTACCCGCGGGTGAAGCTGAAGATCGCCCCGGGTTGGGACGTCGAGCCGGTCCGTGCGGTGCGTACGGCGTACCCGGACCTCGACCTCCATGTCGATGCCAACGGCATCTACACCGCTGACGATCTCAAGCTGCTGCGGGAGCTGGACGCCTACCGCTTGACGATGATCGAGCAGCCGTTCGCGCCGCGTGACCTGCTCACGCACGCCGAGCTGCAGCGCACGATCGAGACGCCGGTGTGCCTCGACGAGAGCATCGAGACGGTCGACGACCTGGAGACGGCGCTGGCGCTAGAAGCGCTGCAGGTCCTCAACATCAAGGTGTCCCGCATGGGTGGCCTCACTCCAGCGCGTGAAGCGCACGACCGGGCGCGAGCTGAAGGCATCCCGGTCTGGTGCGGCGGCATGCACGAGTTCGGCATCGGCCGGCTCGCGAACGTCGCACTCTCCAGTCTCGCCGGGTTCACCCTCCCATCGGATGTGTCCGCCTCGGAGAAGTACTACGCCCGGGACGTCGTCGAACCCGCGGTCGTCGCGGTCGACGGTGTCGTTCAGGTGCCCACGGCAACCGGTCTCGGCCATCTGGTCGACTGCGGGCTGATCGAGGCGAACACCGTCGCCGAGCTGTCCCTCCGACCAGAACAGGACTGAATCCATGCGGGCATTGACCAACGGTCTCGTCGTCGACGGGACCGGCGCCGAGCCGATGCCCGGCACCGTACTAATCGACGGCGATCGCATCACCGCGGTGCTGCCACCCGGTGCGACGCCGTCGGGGGCAGAGGTCATCGATGCCACAGGCAACATTGTTGCACCGGGATTCATCGATCTTCACTCACATGCGGATTTCAGTCTGCGCTCAAGTCCGGCCGCCGAATCACAGTTGGCCCAGGGCGTCACCACCCTGGTCGCGGGGAACTGCGGCTGGTCACCGTTCCCGATCACCGACCTGGAAACGCTGCGAGCGGGTACGGCGTTCCTCGATGCGAAGCACGACTGGTCCTGGGACGATCTCGCCGGCTTCGTTGCAACGTTGGAACCAGCGGTGAACCTGGCCCTCCAGGTCGGCCATTGCACGCTCCGGATCGCGGTGATGGGCAACGCTCGCCGCGCGCCGTCGGCGGACGAGCTCCGGCAGATGCAGGAGCTGCTCCGAGCGGCCGCGGATCAAGGCGCGGTCGGGTTCTCCACCGGCCTGATCTATGCGCCCGGCGCCTATGCGTCGCCGGAGGAGGTGGCCGCTCTGGTCGCCACTGCTGCCGAGTGCGGCCTGCTGTATTCGACACACATCCGCAACGAAGGCGCCGGCCTGCTCGCCGCGCTGGACGAAGCGATATCGGCTGCTCGCCGTGGTGGTGCGCGCCTCGAGGTCTCCCATCTGAAAGCCGTCGGCAAGGCCAACCACGGTCTTGTCGACGCTGCGCTCGAACGTCTCGAACAGGCCGATGACGTCGGCTGGGACGCCTACCCGTACACCGCGACCAGCACGACGCTCACCACCCGACTGCCCACCTGGGCGTTGGCAGACGGCATCCTGCTGGATCGCCTCGCGGATCCGGCCGAACGCGCACGGATCGCCGACGCCCTCCGCTCCGACAAACTGCTGTCGCCCGAATCGGTGGTCATCGCCTCACTGCCACCCGGTCGCTACGAGGACAGCCGTGGTCTCAGCCTCGCCGAGATCGCCCGGCAGGACGACGTGGACGCCGCCGAGATCGTGCTCCGCATCCTCGAGTCCCATCAGGCCGCGGTGAGTGTGGTCAACCACGCGATGAGCGAGGACGACGTGATCACGGTCCTCGAACATCCGAAGACGGCGATCGCGAGCGATGGCTGGATCATGGACGCCGCCGGCCCGGGGCACCCACATCCGCGGAACTTCGGCACGTTCCCCCGAGTCCTCGGCCACTACGCCCGCGACCTCGGCATCTTCACCTTGACCGAGGCCATCCGCCGAATGACCTCCCTGCCGGCGTCCCGGCTCGGTCTGACCGACCGCGGTGTGATCAAGACTGGGGCTGTTGCGGACCTCGTCGTACTCGACCCGAACCGGATCGCCGACATGTCGACGTACGACGAACCGTGGCAGCTGTCCGTCGGTATCGACCATGTCCTCGTGGCCGGTCAGTCGGTCCTCTCGGACGGCACGCCAACTGGTCGCCGTCCGGGTCGGGTCATTTCTTGAATCGTTTGGGTTCCTGCGGCAACGGCGCAGGTACGCCACCGGCTTCGTCGGTCGCGGTTTCGAGCCATCCGTCGTGCTCGGCCACCACCCGCTCGACCTCGTCACCAGCGGTCAGCACGACGACCCATGGGTGATCCTCGTCGTCGTCCTCGCCATGAAAGCGCTCACGCCGTACCTGACCACCGAGCTGTTCGGCGACGGCCTCCGCGTCGTCCTGCTCCCAGAAGTACGCGAGCTGCACCGTACGATCTCCTTTATGAGCACGTTTCCCTGGTTGAAGGGTCATGGTACGGAGAACGACTTCGTCATCCTGCCTGATCCGGACGGTTCAGTGCATGGAGACCTGGACCCTTCGGTGGTCCGGTTCCTGTGCGATCGGCATGCGGGTCTGGGTGCGGACGGCGTACTGCGGGTGATCCGGGGAGACAAGCAGTCGTACGTCGAGGACGGCGGCGACTGGTTCATGGACTACCGGAATGCGGACGGTTCCATCGCGGAGATGTGCGGGAACGGGGTCCGGGTTTTCGTCCGGTATCTGGCCGAGGCCGGGCTGACCGGGGACAAGCCGATCCGGGTCGGTACGCGGGCCGGGGTCAAGGACGTCGTCCAGAACGACGACGGCACGCTGACCGCGGACATGGGTGAGCCCACGCTGCCGGACGCGGCCGGGGTCGTCGTGGAAGCGGCCGGTCACCAGTGGCCGGCAGTGCATGTCGACATGGGTAATCCGCACGCGGTCGCGTTCGTCGACGACCTGCGCGAGCCGGGCAACCTGTGCGACCAGCCGACCTGGTCACCCCAGGAGGCCTTCCCCGACGGGGTGAACATCGAGTTCGTCGTACGGCGTGGTCCGCACGATGTCGACATGCGGGTCTACGAACGTGGCGCCGGCGAGACGCGGTCCTGCGGGACCGGGACGTGCGCGGTGACCGTGGCGGCAGCGCGGGCCGCCCGGGACGTGCGACCGGTGACGTACCGGGTCGGTGTACCAGGCGGTGAGGTGAGCGTGACTTGGCGTGCGGACAACCACCTGGAGCTCACCGGACCGGCCGTTCTGCATGCTCGCGGCGACTTCGACTGGGCCTGGCTGGGGAATCCTGATACCGCGCGGGGCGTTGACTGAGGTAAACGGGTCGCCTCTACTGGAGGCCCGTGCCACCATGGAAGGTATATGACGACCCATTCACATGCATACGAAGAGACCACCGACGTCGAAATTGACCTCATCGAGGGCGATGACTCCGGCGCTTCGTCGACGGGTCACGATGAGCACGAACACGAACTGAGCACCGAGGGCCTCGAGCTCGAGGAGCGCCAAGCGCTCCGCCGCGTGGTCGGGATGTCCACCGAGCTGACCGACATCAGCGAGGTCGAGTACCGGAAGCTGCTGCTGGAGCGGGTGCTGCTGGTCGGCGTCTGGACCGAGGGCAGCGCCGAGGACGCGGAGAACTCACTGGCCGAGCTGAAGCTGCTCGCCGAGACCGCCGGTTCCGAGGTACTGGACGGCGTGATCCAGCGGCGGAAGAAGCCCGACGCGGCGACCTTCATCGGTTCCGGCAAGGTGGTCGACCTGCGCAACCTGGTCGCATCGCTGGGCGCGGACACGGTGATCGCCGACGGCGAGCTGGCTCCCGCACAGCTGCGAAACCTTGAGGACAAGCTCAAGGTCAAGGTGGTCGACCGGACCGCGCTGATCCTGGACATCTTCGCGCAGCACGCGAAGAGCAAGGAAGGCAAGGCCCAGGTCGAGCTGGCGCAGCTGCAGTACATGAAGCAGCGCCTGCGTGGTTGGGGTGGAAACCTGTCCCGCCAGGCCGGTGGACGTGTCGGTGCTGCTGGTGGCGGTATCGGTGGGCGTGGTCCTGGTGAAACCAAGATCGAGACCGACCGGCGCCGGATCAACACCAAGATCTCCAAGCTGCGCCGGATGCTCAAGGACATGAAGAGCACCCGGTCGACGATGCGTCAGGAACGCCGCCGGAACCTGGTTCCGTCGGTCGCGATCGCGGGGTACACCAACGCCGGCAAGTCCTCGCTGCTGAACCGGATCACCGGTGCGGGTGTGCTGGTCGAGGACGCGCTGTTCGCGACCCTGGACCCGACCACCCGGCGGACGACCACCGCGGACGGTCGTGTGTTCACGCTGACCGACACCGTCGGGTTCGTCCGGCACCTGCCGCACGACATCGTCGAGGCGTTCCGCTCGACGCTGGAGGAGGTCGCGGACGCGGATCTGCTGCTGCACGTGGTCGACGGTTCGCACCCCGACCCGCTGGCGCAGATCCAGGCGGTCCGCGAGGTGCTGGCCGAGATCGATGCCTCCGACGTACCGGAGATCATCGTGATCAACAAGGCCGACGCCGCCGACCCGCTCGCCCTGGCCCCGATCCTGCACCGCGAGCCGCACGCGATCGTCGTGTCGGCCCGCACCGGCGAAGGCATCGACAAGCTCCGCGAGCTGCTCGAGGGAGCCCTCCCGCAGCCCCACGTAGCCCTAGAGGTCCTACTCCCGTACGAGCGCGGAGACCTGGTCTCCCGGATCCACTCCGAAGGCTCCGTAGAACAACTGGAACACACCGCCGAAGGCACCCACGTAACCGCCCGAGTCCACCCGGCCCTGGCCGGCGACCTCACGCCGTACGAGGTCACCACCGCCTAGCTCGGTAAATGAAACAGCCCCCGAGGTTCTGAACCTCGGGGGCTGTTTCTATTCGGTCACTTGCGCTTCGAGACCTGGACTTTCATCGAGGTACCCGTCTTGGAGACGACCTTGATGTTGACGCCGTTGTTCGGGACCTGGACGCTGCTGGCCGGCTGGTCGGCGGACCAGTAGGACTTGCTGTCGTTGAAGGTCGGGACGGCGTTCTGGCCACGGATGTAGCTGGCCTGACCGTTGTTGTGCAGGGTGAACGAGTCCGCCTTCTCCAGGCCGAACGGAGCGTCGTACGCGCCGATCCGCGGGCGCCACAGCGTTCCGTCGATCCGGTTGATCGGCGTCGGGTGCGAGTCGATCGGCAGGATCAGGCCGGCGCCCGGGTGGACGCTGGTGTTGTTGTCGGGCTGCGAGGTGTCCCAGTACCAGACCAGCAGGCCGTCCTGGTACGGGAAGTGCTCGACCTTGTCCGGCAGCGTGGTGTTCCAGCCGAAGTTGTACGGACCGGTCTTCAGGTACTGGTCGTGGTCGATGTAGTTGATGTTCGCCGCGAGGTAGTAGTTGTCGAACAGGGTCGTGAACGACGAGCCCGCCGCCGAGAACCCGTTCAGCGTCCAGCCGTCGGGGGAGGTCTCCGCACCGGAGCTGACCACCGTCGTCGTACCGGACGCCACCTTGATGTCGTCGGCGAAGAAGCCGATCCCGCCGGCCGCCGGGTCGGTGGCGTAGCGGAACTGCAGCGTGATCGTCTTACCGGCGTACGCCGACAGGTCGAAGGTCGCCGGTACCCAGCCGTTGCTCTTGCCGTCGATACCGTTGCCTTCGGCATCCTTGGTGATGCTGCCCTTGATCGGCTTGAGCCCGCTGCCGTCGTTCACGTCGACGTACGCGTAGTCACACGGGTCCGGGCCGCAGTCCTCGATGTCCCAGTTCGCCTGGAAGGTGAGGCTTGCGGGCTGTCCGGCCGGCAGCGTGACCTGACGGCTCATGGTGTGGGTGAAGTTGTTGCCCTGACCGCTCCACCAGGACTTCGTCCCGGCTGCGGGCTGCACCAGTTGGGTGACGACCGGCTTCTTCGGCAGCGCCACCACCAGGCTCTGCGCCTTCTTGGAGTTGTACTCCTGCGGGCCGAGGTTGACGGTCCGGTTCTGGCCGGCGTTGACGATCTCGTAGTCGAGCCAGCCGAGCTGCAGCTTGTCCCACGGACCCATGTCCTGGACCCGCTCGCCGATGCCGCCGTCGGTGGCCGCGCTGACCCGGTTCTGGGCCATCACTGTCCACCAGTTGACGCCGTTCTCGCCGCCGGCGGTGTCGTACTCGTCCGGCAGGCCGAGGTCGTGGCCGTACTCGTGCGCGAAGACCGCGACGCCGCCGTTCTCCGGCTGGATCGTGTAGTCGCCGACGTACATGCCGGTGTCACCGATCTGGGCGCCACCGCGCGGGTTGTTCGACGGGCCGCCCGGGAACTGGACCGACCAGCGGTGCGACCAGATGGCGTCCTCGCCCTGGTACGGGTCACCGTCGGCCTGGTCGCCGCCGGCGTGCACGATCTGGAAGTGGTCGATGTACCCGTCCGGCTCGTTGAAGTTGCCGTCGCCGTCGTAGTCGTAGCGGTCCCACTGGTCGAACGACTTCAGGTCCGCGGTGATCTGGGCCTTGGTCCGGCCCTTCGCCTCCTGGTCGGTGACCCACTGGTTGACCGCGTCCTGGACCAGGTTCCAGGTGTTGTTGCAGACGTTGCTGGCGCACGGGTAGCCGTTCGAACGGCCGTACCGGGCCTCGTTGTACTTGACCTTGACCCAGTCGGTGACCTCACCGGACACGGAGTACCGGCCGGACGACTGCTTCTCGTAGAACTCTTTGACCGAGTTGCCGTTGCCGAAGTACAGGTCCTGGTAGTGCTGCTGGCTGTAGTCGGCCTGCCAGATGGTGGAGTTGTCCACCGAGCGGTCCGGCGCCGGGATCTGGTTGTGCAGCGGCCCGTCGAACCGGGTCGGGCCCGGGACGGACGGCGCCGTGTCCTGGTCGGGGTAGTTCGGGTCGCGGTCGTTGCCGAACTCCGCGAGTACGACGAAGATCCGGTCGGTCTTCTCCCGGGACAGCTCGACGTACTGGTCGACCTTGCCCTTCGCGTTCTTGGTCCCCTTGGCACCGGCGGCCTTGGTACCGACCTTGACGACGGTGCTGCCGTCGCGCTGCTCGGGTTTGGCCTGGCCGTTGATGACCTGGGTGAGGGCTTCCTGCCGCAGCTCGCGGCGCTTGTCCTCGGCCGGGCTGGACAGCTCGTCCGAGGTCGGCGCGGTCTCGCTGGCGATCGGCGCCGACGCTGCTTTGGGCGGTGTGGCGGCGTTTTCGGCCGAGGCTGAGGCGAGGCCCAGCCCGGTCGTCGCCGCCAGGGCCAGGCTGAAAAGCCCGGCGGGTAGCTTGCGCACGATTCCCCTCCGTGTCTGATGACGCAGTGTGATCGAAGCTCCCCCGAGCGTGTGTTTTGCGCGAGGGTACGGTGAAAATCCGCCCAGTTGAAGTGGAACTGAGGAAAACCTGTGAACCGGCGGGGAATCCTGCACTCTGAGTAGAACGCCTCACGCCCGCGGGGGCTGGTCCTTGGCAGACTGTGGCAAATGGAGCGCGAGAACGTCGACCTGCTGCAGCCGCTGTGGCGTGCGCTGGTGGTGTTCCGCGTGATCGCCTGGGGGTTCGCCTGCCTCGGCGTCTGGACCCGGTGGGACGGCATCGTCCGGCCGTACGGCGCTGTGCTCCAGCTGGCCGTGATGGGAGTCTGGACGCTGATCTCGTCGTACGGCTACAGCCGTCGTTGGGGCCGCCGCAACACCCGGCTCGCGTTCGCTGACCTGGCCGTGACGGTCGGCTGCATGTACGCCACGTTGTGGGCGCAGCCGCTGATCGACATCCGCGGCGGCGCGTCGGTGCTGACCTCGGTCTGGGCCGCCGGACCGGTCCTCGCGCTGGCGATCTCTCGCGGCCGGGACGGCGGTCTGCTCGGCGCGGCGACGATCAGCCTGGCGCTGCTGTCCCTGCGCGGCGTCGACAACGCCGCGAAGATCCTCAGCAACGTCCAACTGCTCCTGGTCGCCGGTCTGGTCGTCGGGTACGCCGCCTCGACCATGCGGCAGGCGGGCGCCCGGCTCCGATCGGCGATCGCTGCGGAGAGCGCGACTGCCGAACGGCTCAGACTCAGTCGTTCGATCCATGACGGCGTACTGCAGGTGCTGGCTCAAGTGCAGCGCCGGGGTACGGCGATCGGCGGCGAGGCGCTCGAACTCGCTCAGCTGGCCGCCGAGCAGGAAGTTGCCCTACGCACCTTGATGTCGTCCCGCCCTGCTGTCGCGGCGGGGGACCGGGTCGACTTGTGCGGACTGTTGTTGCCGCTCGCCACGACTCGGGTCGATGTCGTCGTACCGGCCGCCCAGGTTTTGTTGCCCGCGGCGACGGCATTGGAGCTGGTTGCCGCGGTCAAGGAGGCGCTGAGCAACGTGGTCAAGCATGCGGGCGCGGACGCTCGGTGCTGGGTGGCGGTCGAGGATCTTGGGGACGAGGTGGTTGTGTCGATCCGCGACGATGGGGTCGGTACGACGCCCGCGCGGCTCGAGCAGGCCCGGACGGACGGCCACCTCGGCGTCAGCCAGTCGATCCGCGGCCGAATCGCCGACCTGGGCGGCACAGTTACGGTCCGGACCGCTCCGGGCGAGGGAACCGAGTGGGAGTTGAAGGTGTGACGCGCGTAATGATCGTGGACGACCATCCGATGTGGCGCGAGGGAGTGGCGCGCGACCTGGGCAGCCGCGGGTACGACGTCTGTGCGACCGCGTCCGACGTCACGAGCGCGGTGAAGATCGCGCTGGCGACCCGGCCGGACGTGGTCGTGATGGACCTGCAGTTGGGCGACGGTTCTGGTGTGGACGCGACGCGGGAGATCACCACGGCGTTGCCGGACACGCGGGTGCTAGTGCTGTCGGCCAGCGCCGAGCAGGACGACGTACTCGCGGCTGTGAAGAACGGCGCGTCCGGGTATCTGGTGAAGTCTGCGTCGCTGGACGAGTTTGACGAAGCAGTACGCCGTACTGCCGAAGGGGACGCGATCTTCAGCGCTGGGCTGGCCGGGTTGGTGCTGGGGGAGTACCGCCGGCTGGGCGCGACTGGACCCGAGGTCCCACACCTGACCGACCGCGAGACCGAAGTACTGCGGTTGGTGGCCCGCGGACTCACTGCTAAGCAGATCGCCACCCGCCTCGTCCTCTCCCACCGCACCGTCGAGAACCACGTCCAAAACACCCTCCGAAAACTCCAACTCCACAACCGATCCGAACTAGTCCGCTACGCCATCGAACACGGCCTGGACACCCCCGAGTAACCCCACGCGCGCTGCACAGCCGCTCCCTTCGTCGCCACGCTCCCCAGCGCGCCTACTACGCGCGCACCCGCCCGCCCCGGCTCAGCGCCGTGCATCCTTTTCCGGTACCGCCGGGAACTGCGGGCTGCCGCCCACACCGACCGCTTTGGTCGTTGCCCTCGGGGACGGACTGTGGTGATTGGGGAACCCGGGAGGACGGCGAGGACTGTGGTTCGTCCGGGCGGCTGATGCTCTGACGCGGCTGTCCCGCCGAGTCGTGGTGTTTGGTTGGTGCCCGGATCCTCGAGTCGTGGATCGTGGTTGTCGTCGGCAGCCGATTTCCACGACTCGGCGCGCGGGTGTGGGGAGCCTGACCTACCCGGAGCGGGCAGAGAGCCTCCCCCGTCCGGGCGCGGCCGGCCCACCGCAGTCCGGCCACCGCAACCGCAGTCCGGCTACCGCAACCGCAGCCCGGCCAGCCAGCACACCCCGCCCACCGCAACCGCAGTCCAGCCCACCGCAGCCACAGTCCGGCCCACCGCAGACCGCACTCCAGCCGACCGCAGTCGCAGTCCGGCCCGTCGCAGATCGCACTCCGCCCCTTCGCGACCGCAGTACAGGCGCGACCCAGTCGCTTGTGGGATTGTGCGGGGACCGGTTGAATGGCGTCCGTACACTGTCGGCTCACGCTTGGCGTGTGTGCTCTCTGTCATGACATCCGTACCGCGGGTGCCCACCTCCGGAGGCTTCGGTGAACCGGTCGTCCCTTGTCCGTGCGCTTCTTGCGTTCCTGATTCTCGCGGCGTCGACGTACGTCACGCTGACCGCGAAACCACAGCTCGGTCTCGACCTGCGCGGCGGGACGCAGATCGTGCTCGAGGCCAAGGACTCTCCGACGGTGAAGGCGACCAAGGAGACCACCGACAAGGCGACCCAGGTGCTGCACCGGCGGATCGACGCGCTCGGCGTCAGCGAGCCGAACGTGACCCGCCAGGGCGAGAACCGGATCATCGTCGAGCTGCCCGGCGTACAGGACCCGCGCGAGGCCGCGAAGGTGATCGGCAAGACCGCGCAGCTCACGTTCCACGAGGTGCTCGACCAGGTCGCGACCAAGCCCGCCAAACCCGCCGCGGGCGACCTGTACCTGCCCAGCGAAAGCGGCCAGGGTTTCCTCCGGCTCGCCAAGCCGGCCATGACCGGTGAGCTGGTCAGCGGCGCCGAGGGCCGGCTCGATCCGCAGCAGGTCGCGCAGGGCTGGTTCGTCGAGATGAACTTCAAGGGCGACGGCGGCAAGATCTGGTCGACGATCACCGGCAAGGCCGCCTGCAACCCGGTCAACACCGCGCCACGGCTGATCGCGATCGTGCTGGACAACGAGATCATCAGCGCGCCGCAGGTCGATCCGAACGGCGGCAACCAGCTCTGCAACGTCGGCATCACCGGCGGCACCACGACGATCTCCGGCGCCTTCACTGAAGAGGACGCGAAGGACCTCGCCGCGTTGATCTCCGGCGGCGCGCTGCCCGTGCCGGTACAGGTCATCGACCAGCGGACGGTCGGCCCGTCGCTCGGTCAGGACGCGATCCAGGCCAGCGCCCTCGCCGCGATCATCGGCCTCGCGCTGACCGCCCTTTTCATCATCGTGGTCTACCGCCTGGTCGGTCTGATGGCCGTCATCGGTCTGCTCGGGTACGCCGCGATGTCGTACGCCGTCCTGACCGCGATCGGAGCCACTCTCACCCTGCCCGGTCTGGCCGGCTTCGTGCTGGCGATCGGAATGGCCGTCGACGCGAACGTCCTGGTCTTCGAACGAGCCCGCGAGGACTACATCGCCGGTCGGACGGACGGCCTCCGCCGATCGCTGCGCAGCGGGTTCCAGAACGCGCTCTCCGCGATCGCCGACTCCAACATCACCACCCTGCTGGCCGCCGGCCTGCTGTTCTTCCTGGCCGCCGGTCCGGTTCGTGGCTTCGGCGTCACGCTGTCGATCGGCGTGATCGCGTCGATGCTGTCCGCGCTGGTCGTGACGCGGGTACTCGCGGAGTTCGCGGTGTCACGTGGTTTCGTACTGCGTCGTCCACGGCTGAGCGGGATCGCAGGACACGGCCGGGTCCGGACCTGGCTGGAGTCGAGGCAGCCGTCGTTGATGAAGCACAGCCGCCGATGGCTGGTGATCACAGCCGTCGCGATCATCGTGAGCGTCGCCGGTGTCGCCGTACGCGGGCTGAATCTGGGGATCGAGTTCACCGGCGGCCGCCTGCTCGAGGTCAGTACTGCGCAGCCGATCACGCCGGATCAGGCCCGTGCGGCCGTGACCGAGGCCGGGTATCCGACCGCGGTCGTACAGGCGTCCGGGACCGACGACATCACTGTGCGGACTCCGGTGATCAGCGACGACGAGGCGGAGAAGATCCGCGAGTCGATCTCGCGGATCGGCGGCGGGACCGAAGTGATCCGCAACGAAAGCATTGGTCCGTCGCTCGGTGAGGAACTGCGGAACAAGGGTCTGATCGCGCTCGGCATCGCCCTGCTTGCCCAGTTGGCGTACCTGGCCGCCCGGTTCCGCTGGACCTTCGGCGCCGGCGCCGTCCTTGCATTGGTGCAGAACGTCGCGGTCGTGGTCGGCGTCTTCGCCTGGACCGGGAAGCCGATCGACGGCATCTTTCTGGCCGCGGTCCTGACGATCATCGGTTACACGGTGAACGACTCGGTCGTCGTCTTCGACCGCATCCGTGAGAACCGCAGCTCCCGGGCCACGGACAACCTCGGCAAGGTCATCGACACCGCGATCGTCAACGTCCTGCCACGGACGATCAACACCGGCATCTCGACCCTGTTCATCCTGTCCGCGCTGCTGTTCCTGGGCGGCGATTCACTCGCCGACTTCGCCCTCGCACTGCTGCTCGGCATCCTGGTCGGCACCTACTCGTCCAACCTCACCGCCGCACCACTCCTGCTCGAGCTCGAACGCCGCTTCCCAGCCCCACCGCCGCGTCCGAAGCGTCCCCAAGTCGACCGCGACGCCCAGCCTGACCGCGGCGCCGTCGTCTAAGACCCCGGTTATCCACACCCTCGCCCGGCGGATCAGAAATCTGTCGGTGCTCCGGGCTAGGGTGTGGCGGTGGGTGTTGACGTGCGGGAACTGCTGGAAGCTGCCGTGGCTGGGATCGATGGACAGACGCGGCCGGGGCAGGTGGAAATGGCGCAGGCCGTGGACACCGCGATGCATGACGGATCGCATCTCCTCGTCCAGGCAGGAACCGGCACCGGCAAGTCCCTCGGGTACCTCGTGCCCGCGTTGCTGCACGCGATCGAGGACCGCCGGGTGGTCGTGTCCACGGCGACCCTCGCGCTCCAGTCGCAGCTTGTCGACCGCGACGTACCGGCGCTGCTCGACGCGACGGAGAAGCTCCTCCCGCGCAGACCGTCGTACGCGATCCAGAAGGGGCGGAACAACTACGCCTGCCTGCACCGGATCCGCGAGGGCGCTCCGGACGAGGACGGCATGCTCGTCGATGTGCCGCCGGCCGGTGAGGTCGGCCGCCAGGTGGTCGAGCTCCGCGACTGGGCCGAGCAGCAGCTCGCCGACGGTGCGGCCGGCGACCGGGACCACGCGCCCTCGCATCAGTACCAGGCCTGGCAGCAGGTCGCGATCGCCGCGCGCGAGTGCCTCGGCGCGCAGAAATGCCCGTACGGCGAGGAGTGCTTCGCCGAGAAGGCGAAAGAGCATGCCCGCAAGGCCGACATCGTCATCACCAACCACGCGCTGCTCTCGATCGACGCCTTCGAGAACCGGACCGTCCTGCCCGAGCACGACGTCGTCATCGTCGACGAGGCCCACGAGCTGCCCGCGCGCGTCACCGGCGCGGCGGGTGACGAGCTGTCGCCGCAGATGGTCGAGCGCGCCGCCAAGCGGGCTCGCCGGTTCGTGGACGACGACAAGGCCGACGACCTGATCGACGCCTCCGACGCCCTCCGCGCGGCCCTCGACGGCACTCGCGAGGGTCGCATCGAGGGGTCGAACGGGCTGGTCCTGGAGGCGGCCGCGCTGGTCCGCGACGCGGCCCGCGGGATGTATTCCGACCTGAACAAGAAGTCCGACGACAAGGACGACGACCCGGACGGCGCCAAGCGTCAGTCCAAGGGCGCGGTCAAGGAGATCTTCGACGTCGCCGAACGCGTGGCCGCACTGAGCGACGCCGATGTCGTCTGGATGATCGACCGCGACCGTTTCGGCCGCGAGCTCCGGATCGCCCCGCTCACCGTCGCCGGCCTACTTCGCGAGCTGGTTCTCCGCGACCGTACGGCGGTCCTCACCTCGGCGACCCTGACCCTCGGCGGTGACTTCGACGCGATCGCCCGCCAGGTCGGCCTCCGGCCCTCCGACAGGCTCGATGACGACGATGAGATGCCGGAGCTGGACGACTCCGAGGAGAAGGGTCCGCTGCCGTGGCGCGGTCTCGACGTCGGCTCCCCGTTCGAGTACGAGAAGCAGGCGATTCTGTACGTCGCCAAGCACCTGCCGCCGCCGCATCGCGACGGGCTGGGCAAGAAGCAGTTCGAGGAGATCATCGACCTGATCACCGCGGCCGGCGGTCGGACGCTTGGCCTGTTCTCGTCCCGCCGGGCTGCCGAGGCGGCGACGGCCGCGGTTCGTGAGGCAACCGATCTCAAGGTGTTGTGCCAGGGCGACGCCCAGCTCGGTGAGCTGGCCCGCGAGTTCGTCGACGACCCGGAGACGTCGCTGTTCGGGACGCTGTCGCTGTGGCAGGGGATCGACGTACCGGGGTCGACCTGCAACCTGGTGATCATCGACCGCGTCCCGTTCCCGCGTCCGGACGAGCCCCTGATGGCGGCCCGCCAGCGCGCGGTCGACGAGGCCGGTGGAAACGGGTTCATGGCGGTGGCCGCGACCCACGCCGGCCTGCTACTGGCGCAGGGCACCGGCCGGCTGATCCGCCGCAGCTCGGACCGCGGCGTGGTCGCGATCCTCGACCCCCGCATCGTCACCCAGCGGTACGGCGGCTTTCTGCGCGCCTCCTTGCCTCCGATGTGGCCGACCGCCGATCGTGAGAAGGTGCTCGGTGCCTTGAAGCGGTTGCAGTCCACATGAGTCCCGTGACCGGTCCGCCGGTGCTGCCGATGATGGCTGCGCTGGGGGAGATGCCGACAGGCTCGGGCTGGTCGTACGAGTTGAAGTGGGACGGCATCCGCGTCATCGCCGAGGTGGACGACGGGGTCTGCCGGCTGTGGTCGCGCAACAGCCACGATGTGTCCGGTGGGTACCCGGAGTTGATCGGTCTCGCTGAGGCGCCGGGGTTGCGGCTGCCCGCCGTACTGGATGGTGAGATCGTCACGCTGGACGAGAACGGCGCACCGTCATTCGGTCTGCTGCAGCGGCGGATGCACGTCCGCGATCCACGTCAGCTCAGGCACCTGATCACCGAGGTGCCGGTTTCGGTGCGACTGTTCGACGTGCTCAGGTTCGACGGAGAGTGGTTGCTAGAGGCAACGTACGACGATCGTCGCGGGCTGCTGGACTCGCTGGACATCGGCGACCCGTTCTGGGAGATCCCACCGGCGTTGCAGGACGGTGCCGTGGCGTTGGATCAGTCCGCGGCGCAAGGCCTGGAAGGGGTCGTCGCGAAGCGGCGGAAGTCGCGGTACCTCCCGGGGCGCCGCAGCGCCGACTGGATCAAGGTCAAGCCGGTGAAGACCAGAGACGTCGTGCTCTGCGGATGGCACCCGGGGGAGGGCAACCGGGAAGGCCGGATCGGCTCCTTCTACTGCGGGGCGTACGCCGAGCCCGGTGGTGAGCTCCTGCTGATCGGCAAGGTCGGATCGGGCCTGGACTTCGCGACTCTGGACATGCTGAGTGCCGAGCTGAGTGGACTTGAGATCGACCGGCCGGCGTTCGACCCGGCGACGATTCCGACCACCGACCGGCGGCGGGCGCACTGGCTGGATCCGGTCCTGGTCGCCGAGGTCACCTACTCCGGCTGGGCCGGCGACGGCCGGCTCCGGCATCCGGTCTGGCGCGGCCTGCGGCTCGACATCGACCCGGAAGCGGTGCTCGTCGGGTCCGGGTGAGCGACATGCAGACAGGCACCGCAATTGTTCGGAATGCGGTGAGAATTCTGCGGCACTGCGACGGTGGATGTTCAGCTGTCGCAGAAAACAAGGGATTTCGGTCAACGCCGATAGCGAGCTCTGGTGCTCTTCACGTTGAGCGACTTGTTGCGTACGGCCCCGAACCGCGATGGATCAGTCGTTCGTTTCCCTCGACGGTGCAGGCACCGCCAGCGCAGCCTCGATCTTGTCGGCCAGCTTCTCCGGCGAGTGGGTGGGCGCGTAGCGCGCGATCACCCCACCGTCACGGCCGATCAGGAACTTGGTGAAGTTCCACTTGATCCGGCCGCCGAGCAGGCCGCCCTGCTCGCGTTTCAGCCAGTTGTACAACGGAATCGTCTTCGACCCGTTGACGTCGATCTTGGAGAACATCGGGAACGTGACGTGATAGATCGTCGAGCAGAAGTTCGCGATCTCGTTCTCGTCACCAGGCTCCTGGTGGCCGAACTGGTCGCAGGGGAAGCCGAGCACCGAGAAGCCCTGCCGGCGGTAAGACCGGTAGAGCTTCTGAAGTCCTGAGTACTGCGGAGTCTGGGCACACTGCGACGCCGTGTTCACCACCAGGAGCACCTGGTCGCGGAAATCGGCAAGAGACTGTTCATTGCCTTCGATCCGCGTGGCGCTGAAGTCATAGACAGTCGTCATGACTCAATGCTGACACGACACGCCCGAGTTCGCTCGCCGTCTGAGATGTCAGACTCGGCGCAGAACTGTTACGACCTTTCCGAGAATGACGGCATCCTTGCCGTCGATCGGCTCGAACGCCGGGTTGTGTGGTAGCAGCAGGATCTCGGTCTTGGTCTTCTTGAACGTCTTCACCGTCGCCTCGCCGTCGATCATCGCGGCCACGATGTCGCCGTTCTCCGCGGTCTGCTCCTGCCGCACGACCACCCAGTCGCCGTCGCAGATGGCCGCGTCGATCATCGACTCGCCCTTGACCTTCAGCATGAACAGCGTGCCCTCGCCGACCATTGCCTTGGGCAACGGGAAGACCTCTTCGATCTCCTGCTCGGCCAGGATCGGGTTACCGGCGGCGATCTGGCCGACCACCGGCACGTAGACCGCGTCCGGGTGCGCGTCACCGGCACCGGTCTCGTCGTACGTCGTCTGCCGCACCGAGCCGAGCGCCGACCGCCGGGCCGCGGCGTCGACCTCGCCCGGGTAGCGAACCTCGATCGCCCGTGGGCGATTCGGGTCGCGGCGGAGCAGGCCCTTCTGCTCGAGCACGCGAAGCTGGTGGGACACCGAGGAGGAGCTGGTCAGGCCGACCCGCTCACCGATCTCGCGCATCGACGGCGGGTAGCCGCGGCTGTCCACCGAATCGCGGATCACGTCCAGCACGCGGCGCTGGCGCGGGGTCAGTCCGGTCGCGTCGGCCGGCCCGTCGGGCAGCTCGCTGACGGTCCGGCCCGCAGTCTTGTCTCCAGACTTGCCCGCAGCCTTGTCCGCAGCCTTGTCCGCACCGGTGCGCTCGTCCTTGCTGGAACCGCTCGGCGTCCTGGCCATCGGTGGTTACTCCTCGGGTCGGGCCGGCGATCACACCACCGGCCGAAACTTGCTCGACTGTGATGACCGTAGACCGAATCCTGAGATTCTTCAAACATCTGTTCGAAGGCGTGTCGGTTCGCACGTCTGTTCGTGTGTCAGGTTATAAGCCGCCCGCGAGGGTGCCGGCCGGCCGGGAATTTCCTGGGCGTGTCCTGGTTGGAAATGGTTGCGCATCGGGTGCCTGTCGGTTAATCATTCGTACAGACGTTCGATCGAACAGGTGTTCGGGCCGGTCGAATGGGTCGCTCTTCAGAAACTGTCGGAGGCGGCCGATAGACAGGAGTCGACACCGCAGGACGCGCACTGACCGAGGTCTGGAGGATCCGATGAGCACAGCAGCTCTCGCGGCTAACTCGCTGACAGCAGCACTGGCACCGCAACGGTCGCCCGAGGTTGCGCCGCCACGCATGCCGTCCGCGCCGACGGCGCGCAGCGCGTCGGCAGGGACGACGACGGCCCCGCGCCGCCGTCCCCGGATTCAGGGCACGACCACCGAGTCGCTCCCGGTCCGCGGCTGCTCCGGCGAGTCCGTGGCCCGCCGGGAGGCCACGGCGACCCACGTCCAGCCCCAGATCGAGCCCTCCGCTCTCCGCCTGACCCGCCGCGGCCGGATGCTGCTGACGGCCCTGTCGGTCCTGATCTTCGGATCGGCGATCGTCGTCCTCGGTCTCCGTGTCGCCGGTGTCCTGGAGCCCGGCCCGCACTTCACCCACACCGTTCCGGTGCAGGTGGCCCCCGGCCAGACCCTCTGGTCCATCGCGCAGAACACCAACCCCAGCGAGGACCCCGCCGCGGTCGTCGAGAAGATTGCCGACCTCAACAAACTCTCCTCCCCGGCCGACATCACTCCAGGCGAAACCCTCCAGATCCCGATCGTCGGCTGACTAGCGCGGCGCGAAGTACTTCCAGGTCTTGCCGTGATCGGTGCTGACGATGGCCTGGTTGCCGTTGTACTGCGCCCCGTAGACGAAATCGCCGGCCGCTGTCAGGTCGCCCAGGTCCGTCGGCGGTGTGAACGGCGTACCGGCACCGGGCCGGAGGAGTTCGCGGTCCTTGCCCTTCTGATAGAGCGCGAGGCCGGTCCCGTTGTCGAAGGCAACGGGAGACTGCAGATACGTTTCATCCCGGATGGCCACCGTGGTCCAGTGTTCGCCCCGGTCGGTGGACAACCGCAGCGGCACCTGGTCATCCGACGTCTTGGCCGGGACCAGCGTCTTGCCGTCGGGGCTGAGACCGCCCATCTTGTGGGGATCGAAGCCTGGAATCACCACCAGCGTCCTGCCGTCGGGGCTGACCCCCAGCCGGCCATTCACCCGACCCGGACTGATGACGGAGTGGTCCCAGGTCTTGCCGTGGTCATCGGTCCAGTAGATGTTGCCGACGCCGCTGTTCTTGGCGCCGACGACCCACCACCGACCGGTGGTGTCTTGCTGGGGCTGGCCGGCGTTGTCGACCCCGGGGATCTTCACCTCCCGCAGCGTGCCGGTCTCCGGGTTCAGTGCCCGCAGGGTGCCGTACGCCAGCAGCACGTCGCCCTGGCCGAACTCGCTGGTCGGCGGAGCCCAGTGCACCTTCTTCTCGACCCGGCCCTGATCCGTCAGCCCGACCATCACGGCCTGGGCCCAGCTCGGATCGCTGCCCTTCATGCTCGTCGGCATCGCCAATGCCAGCAGCTCGTCACCGACCCGCAGCACGTCGTACTGGTTCTTGCGCACCGGCGCGGTGGTCCGCACCCCGTCCCGGCTCAGCACCGCGGCGTTGTTCCAGGTGTTTCCCGGCTGAGGTGACGTCCACACAGCACCCCACCGGGTCGGCGTGGCGAACGTGATGCCGGCCGCGCCGGACTTCTTGTCGTGGATCAGGTTCTCAGCCGCCTGGTCGACCGGGATCGACGCGGTCGGCGGCTTCTCGGTGCCGGTCACGTTCCCGAGCGGCAGAACGGCAGCCAGCACTGCGATCGTCACCGCCGCGACGACTCCCGCACCGGTCAGTGCCTGCCGACGGTGGCGGCGGCGGATGCCACGGCGTTCCAGAGCCTCGAAAGGCAACGGCTGGACGGTCTCCTGGACCTCCCAGGACAGTTCTTTCAGCTCAGACATGGTTGACCTCCTCGGCGTCGTCGGCGAACTCGTGGACCAGCGGAGCCAGCCCGGCCCTGCCCCGGGAGAGGCGAGCCTTGACCGTCCCTTCCGGAACACCCAGCTGTACGGCGATCTCGCGCACCGGCAGATCGACGATGTGGTGCAGCACAATCGCCTCGCGCTGTTCGTAGGGGAGCTGTCGCAGGGCCGCGACCAGAGCGACCCGGTCCGCGGTCAGCCCGGTCATCGCGGTCTCGGGGACGCCTGCGCGAGAGAGCAACCCGTGGAATCGGGTCGCCCGGCGGTAGCGCCGCCGTACCGCGTTCAGCGCGACCGTGCGCAGCCACGCCTCCGGGTTGTCGAGCTTGGCGAACCGCCGGGGTTTCTCGACCGCCTGGACGAACGCCTCCTGGACGGCATCCTCGGCCTCGCCGAGACTCCCGCAGATCGCGAACAGTTGCCCGACCAGCCGCCGGTAACAGCCCTCGTACAGCTCGCGCACCATGTCGACCGTGTCGCCAATGCCGCCAATGTCGACTGTGTCGCCGTCAGCCATCACCACTCCCCAGATCGGACTCTTTGCCTGCACGAGTCCTGGCGAAGGGATCCGGTTGCATCAGCCGGCGTCGGCCTCACGCCAATCGTCCTCCAGGAGCGCGTAGACATACTCGTTCGCCCACTCACCCTTGAACTGGAGTGCGTCGATGAAGTGCGCCTCCCGCCGCATCCCGAGCCGCTCGAGCAGGCGAGCCGACGCCGTGTTCCGATCGTCCAGAATTGCCACGATTCGATGCAGGCCGAGCTCGTCGAAGCCGACGCGCAGCATCTCCCGCGCAGCCTCCGCCGCAAGTCCCTTGCCCTGGTACGCCGAGTGCAGCGCAAAGCCGATCTCGCCCTGACGATCGGTCTCGCTCGCCCACTTCAGCAGGACCTCGCCGATCACGGTCTTGGTCTCGCGCAGCTCGATGGCGAGCACCAGCCACTGGCCCGACTCCGTCAGCTCGCCCTGCGGAAGCTTCTTCTCCAATGCGACCCGCGTCTCGTCCCGATCGCGCACCGGCCACGGTGTGTACCGGACCACCTCCGGCCGCGAGTGGAACGCGTACAGATCGTCCAGGTCGTCCATTCGGTGCGGCCGCAGTTCCAGCCGCTCGGTCAGCAGCGGGTACGCGGGTCGGAATCCAGTCACGGCACCATCCTCGGCTAAGCTGTCTAATGACGTTAGACAGTACTCGCCGCGACCGACCCCGACAACGAGATTTCGTGACCAGACGCGACCCTTCGTCCCACGCAGCCGCCGGAATCACCGTGCCGGCCATCGCCGACGCCGCCCTGACCGTCATTCGCGCCGACGGCGTCGACGGCCTGACCATGCGCGCGGTCGCGGAGCGTCTCCGGGTCCGAGCGCCGTCCCTGTATCACCACGTCCACAACAAGTCCGACCTGCTCGACCTGGTCGCCCGCAACGCCTTCGACCAGTTCGCCGCGGACAACGCGGCGTACGAGAATCTGCAGACGATCGACGAGTGGATCGCGCTGACGAGATCTGGCTCCCTCGAACTGCGGACCTTCTACGCCGACCACCCGGGCCTGGCCGGACTGATTCAGTCAAAGGCCAGCCCGGATCGGGACCAAGGCGAAGGATCCCGAGCCGAACTGATCCGTGCCCAGATCGAGTCCCTCGTCCGCATCGGCGTACCAGAGCCCGATGCACGTCACCTCTTCGAAGTCACTGCCCGCTGGACGCTCGCCGCCGTGGTCGCGGAGGCCGACGGCCTCTTCGCCGACGGACTCGACCTCTTCCTGTACGGCGTACGCGCCCGCCTGGTCGATCTGGTCAGCTGACGGTCGCCAGCCACATCTCGGCGTACCGCTTGCCGTCGACTGCCGTCGCTACCTGGATCGTCGACGGCGCCTGCCCGTGTGGGTCGCTAGTCAGGTCCGCAGACCAGTCCCGCGTGTCGACGATCGTCCGTCCTCGCGACCAGCTTCCCGACAGTTCGACCCGCACCGGGAACGGCTGCGTTGTCAGCCCGGACGGATCGATCACCGCGCACACCGCGCCGCCGTCGCCGATGCTGGCGCCGTCGGCCTCGTACCGCTCGCACCGTTTCTCGATCAGCTTCTGCGCCAACTCGGCCGATTGCGAGCCGCTCAACGCACGCGCCTGCTCCAACGTGACCACCACGTCGTAGAAGACATCCAGGCCGTACATCGTCATCGGTACGCCGAGCTCGCCCGCCGCGGCCAGCACGATCGCAGCCGCCTCCGGATCGGTCCAGATGTTGAACTCCGCCGAGGCCGTGGCGTTCCCGATCCCCGCCGCGCCACCCATGAACACGATCTCGCGCAACCCGGCCGCGGCGTCCGGATACGTCCGCAGCAGCAGCGCGATGTTGGTCAGCGGCGCCAATGGGATCAGCGTGATCAACTCACCGGTCGCCGCGGCCTCCCGCAGCACGTCGCGCAGCAACTCGACCGCATGCCGTGGGTCCGTCGCCCGCGTGGACCGCGGCCAGTCGAGATCACCGAGCCCGTCAGCGCCGTGAACGTGCCGCGCCATCCGCACCGGCTGGATCAGCGGTACGGCGGCACCGCGAGCGACCGGCACGTCCGGCCGACCGGCCGCGTCGAGCACGGTCAGCGTGTTGAGCACCACGTCGTCGAGTCCGACGTTGCCGCCGGCGCAGGTCACGGCCTTCAGGTCGAGCTCGGGGTGCCGAGCGGCGAGCAGCAGCGCACACGCGTCGTCCAGGCCCGTATCGACATCGAGAATCACCGGCTTCATGCCGTCATCCTCACATCCGGAGTTGGCCGCCGCTTCACCACCGGCTCGGGCGCCGTTCGTCTCCGCTGGCTTGGCTGCCTGGTGATGCCTCGGACCAACTCGTTCCTCCGGGCGCCCGGCGCACAACTGCGGATCTGGGCGCACCGCGGCAATTCCTCCGCGGCTCCCGAGAACACCGCCGCCTCCGACGAGGCCGCCCGTCGCGCCGGCGCCGAGTGGATCGAGAACGACGTTCGGACGACCAAGGACGGCGTACCTGTGGTCATGCACGACGAGACCGTCGACCGCACCACCGATGGGACCGGTCCGATCCAGTCGCTCACGGCAGCACAGGTCGCGCAGCTGGACGCTGGCTCGTGGTTCGCGCCGGCCTTCGCGGGTCAACGAGTGCCAACGCTCGCGGCGCAGCTCGACGGTCTCAAGACCCGCGGCGGGAATCTGCTGCTTGAGATCAAGGGCCAGCACACGCGGTCGTCCGTCGTACGCATCGTGCAGGAGATCCAGGTCCACCGGATGAGCGGCCGGGTGTTCGTCCAGAGCTTCGAACCGCAGTACCTGCGCTGGGTCCACGAACTCGCGCCCGAGTTGCCGCTCGGCCTGCTCCGCTTCGAGCTCGACCCGGATCCGGTCGCGATCGCGAAAGACCTCGAACTGACGGCGTACAACCCGTCCGACGCGGCGTTGCAGACCCGGCCCGGAATCATCCGGGAGCTGCACGCGGCCGGTGTCGCGATCAACATCTGGACGGTCGATGACGCGGGCCGGTGGGACGCGCTCGAGCGGGCCGGGGTGGACGGCATCATCACGAACTGTCCAGCCGAACTCGCGGGCTGGAACGCCGGACGGTTCGCGCTTGTAGGCTGAGCGGTGGCTGTTTATCGATACAGCGATCGAGAGGGCCGCCCGGATGACTCAGAGAGCGCGCGTCACGGTCAACGCCGCACATGACCTCGGCGTACTGGACCGCCTGTGGGCCAGCCTCGGGTACGACGAGATCAACTGGACTTACACGCCACAGGGCCGCCGCACTCTGCAGACCATCGGTGCGTTCGCTGAGACGCCGTACCACGTCAGGCCGCACAACATCTTCACCAGCGGCACCGGACTCGGTCTGCCGCACTGGGGGAGCGGCAACGTCTACCACGAGGACGCGGACGGTACTCCGTACTACGACTTCACCATTGCGGACCTGACGTACGACGCGATCGTTGGCGCCGGCCACCATCCACTGGTCGAGCTGGGGTTCACCCCGCTGGCACTAGTACCCGACCATGCGAAGACCGACTTCCGGTACGAAGGCAGTCCCAGCCTCTACAGCGAGTACGAAGCCGGCTGGTGGTCCTATCCGCCCAAGGACTACGACCGATTCGCCGGACTGGTCGCGGCACTCGTCGAACACGCGCTAGAGCGGTACGGCGCCGACGAGGTGCAGCACTGGCTCTGGGAGCTGTGGAACGAGCCGGACATCACCTACTGGCGCGGTACACCAGAGCAGTACTACGACCTGTACGACGTGACCACGAAGGCGATCCGGGACGTCTACCCGGACGCCAAGGTGGGCGGCCCAGCGGTCACCGGTGGTGGCGACGACTTCCTGCGCGGGTTCTTGCAGGCCTGCGCCGACAGCGACCTGCCGGTGGACTTCGTCTCCTTCCACACCAAGGGCGCCCACTTCACCCCGTGGCGCACGTACGGCCCGATCGGCGCACCGGCGCCCGTACAGCAATCGCCGTCGACCGAGAAGATGCTCCGCGAGATCGACACCGCGCTGACAGTCGTCGACGAGTTCCCGCAGTACGCCGGGAAGCCCGTCATCGTTGACGAATGTGACGCGTCGGTCCCCGCGCACTGGGGGATCTACGACAACGCCAACTTCGCCTACCGCAACACGGAGTACTACCCGGTCTTCCAGGCCCAGTTGATGAAGAAGATTCTCGAACTGAACGAGCGGCACACCGCGAAGGTGCGCGAGGCAACCACCTGGAGCTTCTCGATGGAGGGGGAGCGCTACTTCGAGGGCACCCGCAGCTTCGTCACCGCGTCCGGCATCGAGAAACCGCTGATGAACGCCTACCGAGCCTTCGCCCACCTCGGCGACCGGCGTATCGACGCCGTGACCACAGGTGCGGTCGATGCCCTCGCCAGCCGTACGGCGGACAAGGTCGCGATCCTGGTCTGGCGCCACACCGACGACCAGTACGCCGCTGAACCCGCCGCGGCTCCCGTCGACCTCGCAATCGAAGGCCTCGACCCAGGCCGCTGGACTCTCCAGCACTTCCGGATCGACCGCGACCACAGCAACAGCCACACGGTCTGGCAGGCGCTCGGCTCACCTCAGGACCCGACCGCCGAGGAGTTCGCCCGGATCACGGCTCGCCAGGGGCTCGAGCGGTTCTGTGACGACACGCCGATCGACGTCGAACAGAGCTTTTCGCTGCCCCTCGAACTGCCGCTCCCGGCCCTGAGTCTCGTCGTACTCACCAAGTCCCGCTGACCCGCTGCGCGGGCCGTAGTTTGCGCCTCGAAAGGGTCATTCGGAGGGCGCCACGCGGGAGTACACAGGCCCGCGCGGATGTTGAAACCTCAGACACGCGCGGGAGATCCAGGCGTTCTTGCAACTGTCGGTGCAGAGTTCTAGGATCCCTAGATGTAGTGGTTACACGGGTGTAATTTTCCACAGGTAGTGGTTGGTTGCACACAGGTCATACACAAGTTGTCCCCAGGCTGATCCACAGGCCGCCGGTCCGGCGGCCCTCGGGAGGAGTGATTCATCGTGCACTGTCCGTATTGCCGGCACGCCGACTCCCGAGTCGTCGACAGCCGGGTGGCCGAGGACGGCGGAGCGATCCGCCGGCGCCGGCAGTGCCCGGTCTGCGAGAAGCGGTTCACCACCGTCGAGCAGATGCAGCTCACGGTCGTGAAGCGCTCCGGCGCGACCGAGCCGTTCAGCCGGGAGAAGGTCATCAACGGGGTCGGGAAGGCATGCAAGGGCCGGCCGGTGAACGCCGACCAGCTCGCGCGCCTCGGTCAGAAGGTCGAGGACGCGCTGAAGGCGAGCGGTTCGCCGGAGGTTCCCGCGCACGAGGTCGGACTGGCGATCCTCGGGCCGCTGCGGGAGCTCGACGAGGTCGCCTACCTGCGGTTCGCGAGCGTGTACCGGCAGTTCGAGTCGGCCGACGACTTCGAGACCGAGATCGCGCTGCTGCGGGCCGAGAAGGAGCCGCAGGGCACCGAGCCGGACCAGCTGAAGCCGACCCAGCAGACATAAATCGGGGATCAGCAACACCCAGCGACATCCAGCAACATCTGGCGTTACTCAACGGGGCGGTCCCGACAGACCGCGTAGTGCAGACACAGGGCGAGGAGCAACCATGACAGAGACGGTGACCGGCCACTCGGGGTCGACCAAGAGGTCGGCGGCCGGGTTCCGTGGGCGGAAGAACGCGCCCGCGGGACTCACCATCGAGCGCGTCTTCAGCACCGAGGGCGTCCACCCGTACGACGAGGTGACGTGGGAGCGTCGCGACGTCGTGCAGCAGAACTGGAAGACGGGTGAGACGGTCTTCGAGCAGCGCGGGGTCGAGTTCCCCGAGTTCTGGAGCGTGAACGCCTCCACCATCGTCACGACGAAGTACTTCCGCGGCGCGGTCAGCCACGACAACCGGGAGTGGAGCCTCAAGCAGCTGCTCGACCGGGTCGTGAAGACCTACCGCAAAGCCGGCGAGGAGCACGGGTACTTCACCACGCCGAACGACGCCGAGGTGTTCGAGCAGGAGCTCACCTGGCTGCTGCTGCACCAGTACTTCAGCTTCAACTCGCCGGTCTGGTTCAACGTCGGAACGTCCTCCCCGCAGCAGGTGTCGGCCTGCTTCATCCTCGCCGTGGACGACTCGATGGAGTCGATCCTGAACTGGTACAAGGAAGAGGGCCTGATCTTCAAGGGCGGCTCGGGCGCCGGTCTGAACCTGTCCCGGATCCGCTCCTCGAAGGAGCTGCTGCAGTCCAGCGGCGGCACCGCCTCCGGCCCGGTCTCGTTCATGCGCGGCGCGGACGCGTCGGCAGGCACGATCAAGTCCGGCGGCGCCACCCGGCGTGCGGCCAAGATGGTCGTGCTCGACGTCGACCACCCGGACATCGAGGAGTTCGTCGACACCAAGATGCGCGAGGAGGAGAAGATCCGCATCCTGCGTGACGCGGGCTTCGACATGGACCTCGGCGGTCGCGACATCACCTCCGTGCAGTACCAGAACGCGAACAACTCGGTCCGGGTGACCGACGAGTTCATGCGCGCGGTCGAGGAGAAGGGCGAGTTCGGCCTGCGGGCGCGGCTCGACAACTCGGTGATCGAGACCGTCGACGCTCGGCAGCTGTTCGACAAGATCTCCCAGGCCGCGTGGGCCTGCGCCGACCCGGGCCTGCAGTACGACGACACCATCAACGACTGGCACACCACGCCGGAGACGGGCCGGATCACCGCGTCCAACCCGTGCTCGGAGTACATGCACCTGGACAACTCGTCCTGCAACCTGGCCTCGCTGAACCTGATGAAGTTCCTCAGCGACGACGACATGTTCGAGTCGGAGAAGTTCGTCAAGGCCGTCGAGCTGATCATCACCGCGATGGACATCTCGATCTGCTTCGCGGACTTCCCGACCGAGGCGATCGGCGTCACCACCCGCGCGTACCGTCAGCTCGGCATCGGTTACGCCAACCTCGGTGCGTTGCTGATGGCAACCGGTCACGCATACGACTCCGACGGTGGTCGGGCTCTGGCGGGCTCTATCACCTCGCTGATGACCGGTACGTCGTACAAGCGCTCCGCTGAGCTGGCCGGCATCGTCGGCCCGTACGACGGCTTCGAGCGGAACAAGGAAGCCCACACCCGGGTGATGCGCAAGCACGCCGCGGCGAACGACGCGATCCGCACCATCCACGAGATCGACAAGGACGTGCAGAAGCACGCCACCGCGGCCTGGGACGGCGTCCTCAAGGTCGGCGCGAAGAACGGCTGGCGGAACGCGCAGGCCTCGGTGCTCGCGCCGACCGGCACCATCGGCTTCATGATGGACTGCGACACCACCGGCATCGAGCCGGACTTCTCGTTGGTCAAGTTCAAGAAGCTGGTCGGCGGCGGCTCGATGCAGATCGTCAACCAGACGGTCCCGCGGGCACTGCGTCAGTACAGCTACACCGAGGAGACGATCGAGGCGATCGTCGAGTACATCGCCGAGAACGGTCACGTCGTCGACGCACCCGGCCTGAAGCCGGAGCACTACGAGATCTTCGACACCGCGATGGGCGAGCGCGCGATCAAGCCGATGGGCCACGTTCGGATGATGGCGGCGGCGCAGCCGTTCCTGTCCGGCGCGATCTCGAAGACGGTGAACCTGCCGGAGACCGCGACGGTCGAGGAGATCGCCGACGTGTACTTCCAGGGCTGGAAGCTCGGCCTGAAGGCGCTCGCGGTCTACCGCGACAACTGCAAGGTCGGTCAGCCGCTGGCGGACGCGAAGGCGAAGAAGTCCTCCGAGGCCGTCGAGGCCGAGGCCGCCGTCGCCGAGAAGATCGTCGAGAAGATCATCGAGTACCGGCCGACCCGGAAGCGTCTGCCGAAGTCGCGGCCGTCGCGGACCACGTCGTTCACGGTCGGTGGCGCCGAGGGCTACATGACCGCCGGGTCCTACCCGGACGACGGTCTGGGCGAGGTCTTCCTGAAGATGGGCAAGCAGGGTTCGACCCTGGCCGGGGTGATGGACGCCTTCTCGATCGCGATCTCGATCGCGCTGCAGCACGGCGTACCGCTGGAGACCTACGTCCAGAAGTTCACCAACCTGAAGTTCGAGCCGGCCGGTCTGACCGACGACCCGGACGTCCGGATGGCGCAGTCGATCATGGACTACATCTTCCGCCGCCTGGCCCTGGACTACCTGCCGTTCGACGACCGGGCCGCCCTGGGCATCTACTCCGCGGACGAGCGGTCCCGGCAGCTCGACACCGGCTCCTACGAGCCGGCCCCGGTCGAGATCTCCGAGCCTGAGTCGCTGAAGTCGGTCGAACCGGCCGCTGCGGATGCCACCACGGACGTCACCTCGGATGCTGGCGCGGAGCTTGCCGGCAAGCCGGCCGAGGCGGCTTCGGCCAAGCCGATCAAGGGCGAGGCGCACACCACCGCCGAGATGCTCGAACTCATCACCGGCACCTCGGTCGATGCCCCGCTCTGCTTCACCTGCGGCACCAAGATGCGCCCGAGCGGATCCTGCTACGTCTGCGAAGGCTGCGGCAGCACCTCCGGCTGCAGCTGAGCCGATGAGTGCGGCGGCGATCGCCTGCCGCCGCACTCCACGAACTGAAAGCACTACGGCCCCCGGGAACTTCCCGTATTCCCCGGGGGCCGAGGTGCGTCCTGAGCTGCTCACGAGCTGCTCAGATGTAGTGCAGGAAAGGCTCGGATTGCGGCTTAGGCTCGCCCGCGACCCATCCGCTGTTCCGGGAGCCGCCATGCCGTTTCTTTCGCCGCTTCGACGTGCCGTCGCCGTGACAGCCGCTGGTCTTCTGACTGCGGGTCTGCTGACGGCGGCTCCGGCGTACGCGAACACCATCGCCAACTGTTACGCGCACCCGTCCAAGGAACTGACGAACGCCCGGCTCAGCGCGGCGGTCTACTGCACCGACGGAGAGTGGCTCGGCGTTCATGACGACCAGGCGGACGGCTACAGCGCCCGCGCCGCGATCCAGCTGTACCAGAGCCAAGTCGGCTTCTGGTACGACGCGCACGAGTGCTTCGACGACACCACCACGGCCGATTACCAGGGCTGGAGTTTCTGCAACTTCTCGGTGACGGACGGGACGCTCGTCCGCATCCGTCTCTGGTCCTCGAAGAGCGGCGTCGAGTCCTACTCGGTCGTCACCGGCTCCTTCACGACCTGACCGGGCTACCTTCGGCGATCCGGTTAGTGGCCGGATCGATCGGAGTCCGCGGCCGTCTTGCCCGTGCCGTCCAACGCGGTCAGGGCTGCCAACTCCTCGGTGCTCAGGTCGAAGTCGAAGACCGCGAGGTTGTCCGCGAGGCGGCCTCGGTCGGCTGACTTCGGGATGGGTACGACGTCCTGCTGGGTCTCCCAGCGCAGTACGACCTGACCTGGCGACCGTCCGTGCGTCTTCGCGATCTCGAGCACCGCCGGATGGCTCAGGAGCTCGGTGCCCTTGCCCAGCGGGCTCCAGGCCTCCGTCACGATCCCGTGCTTGGCGTGGAACTCTCGCTCGGCCGCCTTCGCCCACACCGGGCTGAGCTGGACCTGGTTCACCTCCGGCGCCACGCCGGTCTCGTCGATCAGGCGCTGGAGGTGCGCCGGCTTGAAGTTCGACGTACCGATCGCCCGCACGAGTCCCGCCTCGCGCAGCGCGATCAATCCTCGCCACGCCTCGACGTACTGGTCTTGTGCTGGGTTCGGCCAGTGGATCAGCAGGAGGTCGAGGTACTCCACGCCCAGCTTCTCCGCGCTCGCCTCGAACGCGGTCCGGGCGCCGTCCACGCTGTGCCAGCGTTTGTTGAACTTCGACGTCACGAACACCTCGTCCCGCGGCACACCCTTGAGCGCCCGCCCGACGCCGACCTCGTTGCGGTAGTTCTCCGCCGTGTCGATCAGCCGGTACCCGAGCTCGAGCGCCGTACTGACCGCCAGCTCCGCATCCGTGTCGTTCATCGGCGACGTACCCAGCCCGACGCGCGGCATCTCGGATCCGTGACTCAATGTGACGGTCGGAACCTTGCTCATCCGTCTCCTCCTTCGGCAGGCGCTGCCTCGACACCGTACGTCGATCACCGTCCGAACCCGCCGGTCCGTCCCAGAATCCGGCCGACCACCGCGCCGTACGTCGTACGGTCCGGGCCGCCGGTCTCATCCCAGGCATATCCGGGCGCCAACTGTCGGAGCTGTGGTTCATCATGGTCCGGCGGGGCTTGAATCGCTTGGGAGAGGTGGGCGAATGCGGAATCGGCTGATCACTCTGGTGGACCTCGGTCTGGACAACTCTTTCGACGCGTCGATGACCTTCGTCCAGGGCATCACGGGCAACATCAACGCCGGCTGGGACCAGCCGGTGATCGACGTGAACTTCGTCCGTACCCGCGACCACGAGACCGCGTTCTCCGCGCTGACCACCCCGTCGACCGTCCTGCACGTGATGGCACACGGTGATCACAGCGAGGAGCCGTCCTTCCTCTCGACCGACGGCAAGACCCAGGTCTCGCTCAGGTCGCTCGCCGACTGGTTCCTGGACCACCAGTGGGGGATCGCCAGCGGCGTCGTCATCGCCGACGGCTGCAAGACCGGCATCGGCAGGTGGCAGCGCGCGATCCGCGACTGTATCCAGGACGACGTCACCTACATCGGCACCAGCGCGGTCATCGGCTGGTACGAAGCGACCGTCTTCTGCTCCGCCTTCTACGGCGCCCTGGTCCGCAACCGCGGCCTCGGCCGCACCCCCGCCGAGCAGGGCTGGGACGCCGCCAACCGAGCCATCCGAGCCTACGAAACCCTCACCGACCAACGCTGCCCCTACAAACCGGTCGTCCTCACCCCCTCCCGCCGAGCCCTCCGCTCCCTCACCGGCTGAACCGGCCGAGCCGTCTACTGCTGCCCCGTGGCAGCAGCCGGCCCGACACGCTCTTGGCGGCTACTTTGCGTTAGGCGTGTGAGACTTTTTGTGGACTCGTCGTGGGGCGCAGTCCGTGGTCTGGGTTGCCGGTGGCTCGGACGGCGTGAGGACGGGGAAGCCGTCAGCTGTGCATTGGCCGACCTGCTGACCTCCGCCCGACGCGGTGAAGGAACGCCACCATGAAGCTCCATCGGAACTCCCTCCTGACCGCCGCCGCGATCATGCTGGTTCTGTATTTGGTGTCGCTGGTCGTCGGCCTGCCGGGCTGGGCGGCGGTGGTCCTGACATTGGTGCTTTTGGTCCTGCTGGCCGTCGTCTGGAAGCAGCCCGACGAACCCCGTCCAGTCGTGACCAAGCCGACGCCGCCATCCGTCGTACTCCCGGATCGGGAGCCAGTCTTCTCCGGTCCACCGACGCGAACGGTGGCGGACGTACGGCTGCCGTCCGCGTCGCCCGACTTCCAGTTCAGCTTCTCGGCCGTGGTGCAGTGGTCGACCGTCCTGTCGGGCTCGCGCCACGCCGACCTCGGCGCGGTCGCGGTCGACGCGTTGCTGGAGCGGGCGCGGTCGTTGACCGTGCGTCAGCAGGTGACCGACGAGTCGCTCAACCAGCACCGGCTGGCCGCGCTCCTCGGCGAGCCCGCTCTTGACGAGAAGGGACAGGTACGCAGCTGGGCCACCGAGGTGCGGCTGCGACTCCCGGACGCGGATCAGAAGCACCTCCAACATCTCGCCGCCCTGCACCGTCGGGAGCAGACGACTCTGCTCGAACGCCGGATGGAGCAGGACAAACGCGCCTACTTGAAGGACGACGTCTTCGCCACGCCCGGATCGGCCGCGGTCTGGTGGCTGGTCAATCACCCGGGCGAAGTCGAGACCGCACTCGGTCTCCTCGACACCCTCGCCGAACTGTCGGCCGCGGCGAACGATCTCCCGGTACGGCGTACCTCCGCCGAGGAGATCGAACGCCAGCGGCCGACCCGTGCCGAACTCGCCTTCAGCACGGCAGTCGACGGCCTGACCAACCCATCGGGCTCCGCCGAGTCCGGATCTGGCAGCTCCGACTCCGACAGGGCGGAGTCGGACACGGCCGGCTCCGGGAGTCCCACTGACGAGTCTCACCAACGTCCCGTCCCACGCCATGTGGACGCCCCGTACCGAGAGCAGTTCTACTCGGAGTAGGCCGGTGAGGCGGGCCGGCTGCAGGGTGGGCCCGCCCCACCGAGATCGGCTACGCAGGGTGACTCGGCTGAGCATGGCTACTCGTCCAGCCAGCGGATCGTGCTCGCGCCGCTATGTCCGTGGATGGTCAGCAAGGCGTCGATGCCGTCCGGCCACACAGTCGTGGTCCGGTATGGGGCGCCCCAGTGCAGTGCGACCGTCCCGTCGCTCCACTCGACTCCTTCGGCAACCACGCCCGTACCGCTGACTCCGGAGGGGTCGCGGTGCCGGATCAGCTGGAAACAGCGTGGTCCGGACGTGGTTGCGACCTTCAGATGACGCCGCTGTGTCGTCCGCGGCAGCGTCGCGGTTCTCCCGCTCATCTCGTCCATGTGCCAAGTCAACGGCCGGCCGGGCGTCCTCACCAGGAACTCAACCGGTATCCACAGCGCACAAAATTTGCCCACCAGCGGTGACCGAATCGCCATATTCTGATAGCAGGGAGTGACCAACGCGCAAGGGAGCGACACGGATGACAGTCATTGAGGAATGGACCGGCCGGCACGCGCACGCCTTGCGGACGGCGCTGCGGCTGACCAACGAGGCCTTCGCCGAACAGCTCGGCATCTCGCCGCGCACCTTGACGAAGTGGCGCGAGAGACCCGAGGTCGTGCCCAGCCCATATCTCCAGGAGGCCCTCGACACCTACCTCAACCAGGCGTCCGCCGACGCCCAGGTCCGGTTCACCGCCAACCTCGGGCTCGACCGGCGACGGGTGCCGATCGACGAGGGCGTGCTGATTCAGCTCAACGCGGCCCTCGGCGACCTGGCGCGTGCTTTGAAACGCCTACAGACCGAGGATCCGGAGCGATCTCCCACGCCTTGACGGCAGACTGGGCGCCGCAGCACCAGGTGCGAAGGGAGCGAAGGATGAGGCGACGCCCGGTGAACTCGTCGAGTGTGCGATCGGTCGGTTGGTCCGACGGCACGCTGGAGCTCGAGTACGTCAACGGCTACATCTACCAGTACCTCGACGTTCCGCAAACGACGTACGCGGCGCTCCTGGCAGCGCCGAGCATCGGCACGTACGTCAACAAGCACATCAAGCCGTACTACGAGTTTCGCGAGATCTGAGTTTCCGGCAAGCGTCCGCAGGGCACCGGATGGGCGTTCACACGGGGGTGAGCGCCAAACCCTGGAGGTGGACATGCGTACTCGTCGAGCTACAAGGACCAATTCTCGCGTCGTCACGATCATCCTTGTGATCTGGCTGGTCATCGGACTGGCAGCTGCCGCGCAGCGGAACTACTTCTCAGGTTCCAGCGCGAGCTGCGCCAAAGTCGGTACGACGCTGGTCACGATCGTCGCCGGTCCGCTCAATTACGTGGGCCTCAACCCGAAGATCGACTGCAGCACGCCCAAGCCGTCGCGGTAATCCCAGCTCCAGCGAGCCGTTCCCGCCGTACCGTGCCTTCACGGACTTGGAGCGGGAGGGACACGGACATGCTGGATGAGGAGATCAAGGCCGATCTCGAGGAGTTCAACGTTCCCGGCGCGAGCTGGGCGGTGATCGAGAACGGCCAGGTCCACCAGACCGGGACGGCCGGTCTGGTGGAGGCGGGCGGATCTGAAGCGGTCACGCCGGACACGTTGTTCCAGGCCGCATCGATCAGTAAGCCGATCGCCGTACTGGCGATGCTGCGGTTGGTCGATCGCGGTGTGCTCGATCTCGACGAAGACGTGAACGAGAAGCTCACGTCGTGGCAGGTGCCGCCGACCGGTTCGTGGCAACCTGCTGTGACGTTGCGGCAGTTGGCCAGCCACAGCGCTGGGCTGACAGTGCACGGATTCCCCGGGTACGCCTACGGTGATCCACTGCCGACCACGCTCCAGATCCTTGACGGCGTTCGACCGACCAACACGTTCGGCGTCCGCGTCGACCTCGTGCCGGGAACGCAGTTCCGGTACGCCGGCGGCGGCACCATCGTCATGCAGCAGCTGTTGGAGGACGTCACGGGTACTCCGTTCCGTGAACTGGTCCGTGAGCTCGTGCTGGAGCCACTCGGCATGTCTAGCAGCGACTACGTTCAACCGCTGCCACCAGAGCTCCAGGGGAGAGCTGCGGTCGCACACGACGAGCGAGGCCGCCCGCTTGAAGGCCGCTGGCACGCGTACCCAGAGCTGGCCGCCGCAGGCCTCTGGACGACTCCGACTGACCTCGCCAAGGTGGCCATCGGCGTGCAGCAGATGTACGCCGGGGTTACCGGCGCACTGCTGCCGCCGGAGCTCGCGCACGAGATGTTGACCCACCAGATTGCCGCAAGCCAGCGCATCGGCGGGCTGAGCCATCTGGGGCTCGGATTCTTCCTCGACGAAACCGGCCGGCGGTTCGGACACAGCGGGGGCAATGCAGGATTCCGTTGCCACCTGCTGGCCGATCGGGACACAGGCCAGGGTGCTGTCGTGATGACGAACGGCGATGGTGGCGGCTGGGTCGTGCCTAGGGCGTTCGCGGCGGTTGCCTCGACGTACGGCTGGGAGGGGTACCCAGACCAGATCGAGGCTCCGGATCTGCCGACTGACGAGGTACTGGCGGAGTTGGCGGGCACCTACCGGTTGGACGGCAGGATGATGTTCACGGTCGAGCAGTCCGGGGGTGGGCTTGAGGTGACGTTCGACGGGCAGCCCCCGCAGCTCTTCATGGCACGGTCGGCGACGGGCTTCACCGCGATGAACACCGAGACCGGGTTCGAGGTACGCGAGGGCGGACTGATCTTCCACCAGGAGGACATCGCGCTCGGCTGCGTTCGGGAATAGCTGCTGGGGTGGCCCGGTTACACCTCATGCCGCTCGGTTTCATGACCCCGGGCCTCAACCTCAGCCGCTACGAGCGGCCACTCGCCGAGAGGCGTCTGCTGGGCGGTGCTGTACGTGACGGGTGGGAGTCGGGCGACCGGCTCCCATCTCGTCGTCTCACCCCACGAAAACCGTTTGTGTGGGTGCGGCATGATGGAAGTACTACCCGCGGAGACGCGAGTGAGTGATGTGACCAGAGGGACCAGCACTGCTTCCCTCGACACCGGAACCTGGGTGCCGAGGACGGGTGCCGGGGAGCTCGGACGAGGGTCCGGAACCCCGATTTGCATCCGCACCACGAATGTCAGTAATGTTCTTCTTGTTGGAGCGAAGCGCAGGACGCGAAAGCGGCCGGCCCTCCGACAAACTCCCTGAAGGTCTCGGCAACTGAAACATGCCTCGGCAGGTTTCAGTCACTGAGTCGCGCAGGGGGACTGAATCGAAGAGGGCCGATTTGACCGGCTCAGGACGAAACAGTAAAGTAGGGCGAGTTGCCCCGGAGCTTCAAACGAAAGTCTGAAGCGCGGTGTGCATCCGATTCTTGAGAACTCAACAGCGTGCCGAAAGTCAATGCCGAAATTGTTTTACCCCGTTCACAGGCATTGGGTGACTTCTTCTACCTGGATCTCTTCGAGGTTTGGGTGGTGGGTTGTCTATGTTTGTGTCGGATTCCTTTGAAGTTATTACGG
>NZ_SODF01000005.1:0-1611 GCF_004365875.1 Kribbella kalugense
ATCTGTCCCAACACGGTCAGGAGAAACAATGTTTCCCTGCGTGGTGTTGGTGTGTGACAAGCCCTCGGCCTATTAGTACCAGTCAGCTCCACACCTTGCGGTGCTTCCACTTCTGGCCTATCAACCCAGTGGTCTACTGGGGGCCTTACCCGGTTAACCCGGTGGGAGACCTCATCTTGAAGCGTGCTTCCCGCTTAGATGCTTTCAGCGGTTATCACTCCCGAACGTAGCCAACCAGCCGTGCTCCTGGCGGAACAACTGGCACACCAGAGGTTCGTCCACCCCGGTCCTCTCGTACTAGGGGCAGCCCTTCTCAAGTCTCCTGCGCGCGCAGCGGATAGGGACCGAACTGTCTCACGACGTTCTAAACCCAGCTCGCGTGCCGCTTTAATGGGCGAACAGCCCAACCCTTGGGACCTACTCCAGCCCCAGGATGCGACGAGCCGACATCGAGGTGCCAAACCATCCCGTCGATATGGACTCTTGGGGAAGATCAGCCTGTTATCCCCGGGGTACCTTTTATCCGTTGAGCGACGGTGCTCCCACATGCCACCGCCGGATCACTAGTTCCGACTTTCGTCCCTGCTCGACATGTCTGTCTCACAGTCAAGCTCCCTTGTGCACTTACACTCGACACCTGATTGCCAACCAGGCTGAGGGAACCTTTGAGCGCCTCCGTTACCTTTTAGGAGGCGACCGCCCCAGTCAAACTACCCACCAGGCACTGTCCCTGATCCGGATAACGGACCAAAGTTAGACAGCCAGAACAATCAGAGTGGTATTTCAACGATGACTCCACCCGAACTGGCGTCCGAGCTTCACAGTCTCCCACCTATCCTACACAAATTGTACCGACCACCAATACCAAGTTGTAGTAAAGGTCCCGGGGTCTTTCCGTCCTGCTGCGCGTAACGAGCATCTTTACTCGTAATGCAATTTCGCCGAGTCCACGGTTGAGACAGCGCCCAAGTCGTTACGCCATTCGTGCAGGTCGGAACTTACCCGACAAGGAATTTCGCTACCTTAGGATGGTTATAGTTACCACCGCCGTTTACTGGCGCTTAAGTTCAAAGCTTCGCCGGCCTAAACCGACTAACCTGTCCCCTTAACGTTCCAGCACCGGGCAGGCGTCAGTCCGTATACATCGAATTACTTCTTCGCACGGACCTGTGTTTTTAGTAAACAGTCGCTTGGGCCTGGTCTCTGCGACCATCACCGCTTCCACCAGCAAGTGGTGTCACGGATCAGGTCCCCCTTCTCCCGAAGTTACGGGGGCATTTTGCCGAGTTCCTTAACCATGGTTCACTCGATCGCCTTGGTATTCTCTACCTGATCACCTGTGTCGGTTTGGGGTACGGGCGGCTCTAACACTCACTGCGAAGTTTTTCTCGGCAGCATGGGATCATCCACTTCCCCTGAACGGGTCCGCCTCGGCTCTCAGGCTTCATGAGACACGGATTTGCCTATGCCTCGCCCTACCACCTTGCCCGCGGATCAGCTTGCGCCTACCATCGCCGCGGTTGGACTACCCTCCTGCGTCACTCCTCAATGCACCTACTACCACCTCGGGTCACCAACTCCGCTCATCCGTCCGAAGACATCAAAGTTTCA
>NZ_SODF01000005.1:1708-3593 GCF_004365875.1 Kribbella kalugense
CATTGGTTTAGCATCAGCAGATTCGGTCGGGTCGTGTTAATGCCGGTACGGGAATATCAACCCGTTGTCCATCGACTACGCCTGTCGGCCTCGCCTTAGGTCCCGACTTACCCAGGGCAGATTAGCTTGACCCTGGAACCCTTGATCATTCGGCGGACGGGTTTCTCACCCGTCATTCGCTACTCATGCCTGCATTCTCACTCGTGCAGCATCCACAACTCCATCACTAGGCTGCTTCACACGCTGCACGACGCTCCCCTACCCACCCACACACCTGGACCAAAATCAAGTCTTGGCCGGGTACTTATGTGAGTGCCACAGCTTCGGCGGATTGCTTGAGCCCCGCTACATTGTCGGCGCGGAATCACTTGACCAGTGAGCTATTACGCACTCTTTCAAGGGTGGCTGCTTCTAAGCCAACCTCCTGGTTGTCTGGGCAACTCCACATCCTTTTCCACTTAGCAATCGCTTAGGGGCCTTAGCTGGTGATCTGGGCTGTTTCCCTCTCGACTACGGAGCTTATCCCCCGCAGTCTCACTGCCGCGCTCTCACTTACCGGCATTCGGAGTTTGGCTGATTTCGGTAAGCCGGTAAGCCCCCTAGACCATCCAGTGCTCTACCTCCGGTAAGAAACACGCGACGCTGCACCTATATGCATTTCGGGGAGAACCAGCTATCACGGAGTTTGATTGGCCTTTCACCCCTATCCACAGGTCATCCCCCAGGTTTTCAACCCTGGTGGGTTCGGTCCTCCACGCGGTCTTACCCGCGCTTCAACCTGCCCATGGATAGATCACTCCGCTTCGGGTCTAGAGCATGCGACTAAAGCGCCCTATTCAGACTCGCTTTCGCTACGGCTACCCCACACGGGTTAACCTCGCCACACACCACTAACTCGCAGGCTCATTCTTCAAAAGGCACGCCGTCACACCCCGAAGAGTGCTCCGACGGATTGTAGGCAACCGGTTTCAGGTACTATTTCACTCCCCTCCCGGGGTACTTTTCATCTTTCCCTCACGGTACTAGTCCGCTATCGGTCACCAAGAAGTATTTAGGCTTAGCGGGTGGTCCCGCCAGATTCACACGGGATTTCAAGAGTCCCGTGCTACTTGGGAAAACACTCAAGAGTCACTGTCTTACGCCTACAGGGCTATAACCCACTACGGCTCAACATTCCAGAAGATTCGACTTCAACAGTGATTTATAACTCTTCGATCCCACGGCATTAGAATCAGAATGCTCCCACAACCCCACATACGCAACGCACGCCGGCTATCACACGCACATGGTTTAGCCTCATCCGCTTTCGCTCGCCACTACTCACGGAATCACTATTGTTTTCTCTTCCTACGGGTACTGAGATGTTTCACTTCCCCGCGTTCCCTCCAGACACCCTATGTGTTCAGGCACTGGTAACTGGCTTTAGAATGCCAGCTGGGTTTCCCCATTCGGACACCCCCGGATCACAGCTCGGTTGCCAACTCCCCGGGGCTTATCGCAGGCTCCAACGTCCTTCATCGGCTCTTGGTACCAAGACATCCACCGATTGCCCTTAGTAGCTTGTCACAAAACAAACAAACATAAAAAAGACAAAATAAATTACGCTACAAAGATGCTCGCGTCCACTATACAGTTCTCAAAATACGGGCAGGAAAACCAACTCGATATTCACCACACACTACTGAACCCACCCTCAAGGGAAACAACACACCCATCAGATGAACCCACCAGCAGTTTAGTGAGAGCCGGCCCCAGCCACCAGACACACACCGATCCGCAAAGATCCATGCATCCGTGACCCAGAAGAAAAAGCCCCAAACCCCCAGAAACCAGAGTTCCTGTTGGCTTGGGCCCGATTCCTCAGGACCCAACAGCGCGCCTCGGT